>CAVUQI010000001.1:0-704554 GCA_963743585.1 uncultured Acidobacteriaceae bacterium
CCGATCCTGCGGGTGCCCCATTTCTCGCGTTCTTTGCGAGAAGTGGGGGCGGGTGATCCAGCCGTGCTCTAACACCACACTGGATGCCCCACCCGTGGCAGTTTCACGGGTGGGCTGGCTGCGAACTCTCCCAGGCATTTCATCGTGGTATGTTCATCGGTCACACCGGAATCGCCGCATTCCTGCTACATCGTTTCAATGGCCGGGTGGCCCGCGCTTTCAAGTTTCTTCGTTTCCCGTTCCGAGACTGTGGGTGCCCCGCTCCTGCGTTTTTTGCAGGGGCGGGTACGATGCTGCCGATACCATGAGATTCTATGCCTGCCGGACTGCATCGCACTTACGGCACTCATCATCTGCACTTTATCACCTGCTCCTGCTACAGGCGATTGCCTCTCCTGAGCACGGCGCGCAGTCGCGATTGCTTTCTCTCCATCCTCGAACAGACCCGTCAGCGTTATCGCTTTGTGGTTGTAGGATATGTGCTCCTGGGCGGGTTCTATAAAAGGGGATGTCAAGTAAAAACACTTTACCCTTCGCAGGGAGGTTTGTTTTTCTTGGCATCCAGCCCCTGCCAGTAGTTCCGATGTAGCTTCGAATCGTGTTGATCGCGCCACTAACCATTTCCGGATCAGACTGAGCGTTCGTTGGGTTTTCCTCTGAGCGCCGACAAGCAGTTCGTGGCCTTGGCCAACCATGGTTCTATCTGAGGCTCGCGTCTGGCGCGGCACTATGGCTTTGTTGGGTTGTCCGAGGGAGCATATGGTGGCCCATGAGACTTTTCCGTCTATCCCGCCCAAGATACTTACCCTCGAACCCGTGCGCGCAGCTCTCCAACCTTCGAACGTCAGGGTTACAGCTTCCGGACTTGGTGGTGGTGCGCGCTTATGCTGCTTGTAAGTTCAGATGTTCCGCTGCGAACGTCTCTCCTCTCTTCCACAGAATCAGTGCAATCGCCGCCATCTTGCGGGCCAGCGTCAGTCGCGCCATGGCCGGCAGCATGCCGTTGGCGACTCGCATTTCGTAGAACGCGCGGAACGGACCGTTCCATCGCACTGGCGGTCGTGGCGGCGCTCTTGAACACATTTTTCAACTCGTGGCTGTAGTTCCAGTTCAACCCGCGGATGTACACCGGCTTGCGCCGCCGCAGGATTTGCCCATCCTTCTCCACATAGTCGGCGCTGCTGCGTGTCTCCAACCCCAGGCCGCAGTAGGTCCAGAACTGACGCTTGGTCCGAAAACGATGCGGCGTCTGCACCCGCGCGATCAGCACCGCCGCGCGCAGCGGACCGAAGAATGGCATCGTGCGCAGGAACTTCGTGGCCGGATTCTTGTGGCACTCCACCATCACCGCCTGTCGTGCTTCCCGTCGCAAAACCTGAACCGCGTCCAATTCCTGGTACAGCCACTCCGCGCGTCGCCGCTGCCCGCTGTCGGTCAGTCGGGCCAGCCATTCCCCGCGATGCCGCTTTCCGAACGGCTTCTTGCCCGCGCACGCAATCGCCTGGCTGCGGTACAGGGCTTTGATCCGCCGCATCGCGCGCCCCGTGTCCTCGGTTAACGCGGTGTAACTAGCGACCAGTTGTTGTAAGGTGCGCGTGCTCTGCTCCCCGTGATACACCGGCGACAGCAGACCGGCCCGCAGCAATTCCGCCAGTTTGCGCGCATCGATCTGATCGCTCTTGTTTCCGGACTTCAGCAGCGCATTCTTGCGCGGATTACACACCACCACCTGCGCCACATGCCGCACCACCACATCGTAGAGCCAAGCCGAGTACGTTCCTTCTTCGAAGGTGATGTGCAGCTCCCCGCGCAATCCCTTCAGCAGATCCAGCACCGCAGTCGCTTTGGTCGCAATCACCGACTGCATTAGCAGTTTGCCTTCCGCATTGAGCACGGCCACGCTGATCGTGCTCTGGTGGACATCCAGGCCAATGTACTTCACACTCTCCATGGGTGTTCCTTTCGTTCGGCGTAGTTACTGTTGCCACAGCAACTGCAGCCTACTCCGAAAGGGGCGCCCTTTTATATTGCGTGGCCCACCCGCCCGGATTTTTGCCGACATCACCACGAATGAGGGTGCCCCATCCTTGCGCACTTTGCAAGGGTGGGTACCACCGACGTGTAGGTCTGGAGTAGATGCAAGAATCCTCGAGCCTCACTTGTTTCGCTCACGGTAGGATGGGACTGTGACGAGGGGGCTGGCCCGGACTAGCGATCTATACAAACTCTCGAGGGTGCCCCGTCCAAGTTTTGCTTGGGCGGGGTCTTTGCGAATGGTGGGCGCAGACGTACGGTTCGTCCGCGGGTCGAAGTGAATTCGCGCTTAGTGCAGCGGCCTAGGGCCGAAGAATTCCACAAGCTTCATGTGACATCTGAACTTGTTCACAGCCCTTGACGTGCTCCATAATCATCCCAAATCTCTACGTGCTCTTTGAAAACTAAACGGTCTCCAAGTGCTCGCAAAACCAGCGATTACACGGAGCTTTAGACCTAACCCTTTTAGAAAACGGCTCTTACCGCGAAAAAACGGCTAACCTCCTGATTCTGGATATTTTACAAAATAGGGGGGAGGGGGGTAGGTCGCAAGTCGAAACCAGCCGGGCGGGGCTACGTCACGCGCCAATAAAAATGGCGTCCCGGCTTCTGCCGGAACGCCACGTTGGCCGCTGGCGGCTTGCGAACGCGCCAGCGGACAGGTTGTGTTTACATGCCTGCGCCGGCTGTCTTCGCCATCGCCGGAGCCTGGAGCGTCTGCATCAGCTTACCGAAGTACATCCGGTAAGAGTGGTGGACCCCGTACATCACGGGGAAGACCACCAGTGCCGCCTGCCATCCGAAACGATGGCTGACCACGCTCATCATCGAGGTCACGCCCGCACTCAGGACAAAGTACGGAAATGACATTTGCGCGATGTTGAGCCAGGTGCGGCGCAGAGGCGCGCCCTCGGCCAGATTAATCACCGTAGCTACCGGAGCGGTTTGCCCGAAGAAGAAGGCGGCGGTGGTCAAAGCGAGCATCAGCGGTTCCGACGGCCATGAGGCCTTTGCGAACCAGCCGGCATTCCAGATCAGGTTTGCCAGGCTGGCAGCGAACGCCATCATGCTGACGTTGAACACCACCTGCTGCGTCTTGAATTTGCCACCACGCTTCGGCCAGCACTGCACCAGCGTCGATAAACCTGCGATGAGGATTGCCTCCACCGCGCTCAGGCTTACCACTGCCATGAGCAGGAACGGAAGATTCACCGACATGTTGCCTTCGATCCCCGGCAACTTCACTTTCATCCGTGAAGTCACCGCTGCCAAGGCCAGCAGAGCCAGAGCATAGGACAGGTGCAGTGTATGACTGCCCAGGCTGACGTACGTTCCGCCCGCAATCGCGTCCAAAACCATCACTGCGATGAATGTTTTTGTTAGCCGTGTGCGATTCATAATTCTCCTCCTTTCAGTATTAGTTTCACGGCTTACTGTTCATCGTCTCCAGCGTCGGAGAAGGCGCCATCTGCGCTACCCACGGATGCGCCCCAGACTACGCTTTCGGCTGTGGTTGCAGCGCCCGTACTAGAGCCCCACACCACGCTGAATGCGCTCAACAACGGATTGCTGTTCCATGCCAGTGAACTGCCCCAGACCACCGACATGCCATTGACTTCAGAAGCTCCCCACACCACCGAAGCTCCCCAAACCACCGACGTACCCCAAACCACTGAATTCGAGGGCACGCTGGCGTTTCCGGTCACCAACGAGATCGCTCCCGTCGATGGGTTGTAAACTGCCGTCGGCGAAAGGGCCGCTCCAACCGTTGCCGGAGCAAGGTTGGTGCTGGTCATCGCCGTAGTGACATCCAGCAACCCAGATCCAACAGAGAAAAGGTCGTACGAGTCGATGAAGGTCTGCAGCAAGTGCGGCACATACGCCGAAGTTGAAACCAGCCCTTGTTTATAGGTGCTGGCCATCAGCCGTGCCTTCACTTGATCAGGAGTGAGCGAGCTCTGTTCTTGCAACATCAGAGCTGCCGCACCGACTACGGCTGGGGTCGCCATGCTGGTGCCGCTCAACGTGAAGTAGTCATTGTTGCCATCGTTTCCGGTCACGAGTTCAGCTGGATAATCGGCTTCCAGCGTCGCGCCAGGAGCGGCCAGCGACACCACGTCGTTGCCCGGAGCCACGAGGTCCGGTTTCGCGATGTGATCGTAAGTCGTGGGCCCCTTCGAGCTGAAGCTGGCCAGGGTCTCGGCGGAAGGAGACGGCGAACCGTTGGCCTTGGTTGCGCCAACTGTCAGCACATAGGGATCGTTGCCGGGAGCGGTGATGGTTCCGAAACCATTGCTGCCATCCACGCTCACGCGGCCGTAGTTGCCGGCGGCCACTACCACCAGGATTCCAGACTTCCAGGCCTGTTCAACTGCCTGGCAAAGAGGATCCTGCGTGTAGCTGACGCCGATTCCGCGCCCCAAGGAAAGATTGATGATGCGGATGTTGTAGGTGCTCTGCAGGGCGATCGCTTCCTGAATGGCCGCGATCACGGTGCTGTCCGTGCCGGCGCCGTTCTCATCCAACGCACGCAGGTCGACGAAATTGACTCCCGGAGCAACGCCTTCGTACTGGCCGCCGGAAAGATAACCGTTGCCGCCGATGATTCCGGCAACGTGGGTTCCGTGGCCATAAAGGTCATACTCCGCCCCGTTGGGGCCGGTGGTTGGAGTTCCAGTGAAATCCTGGTGATAGAGCACGCGAGACTTCGTCTCGGCCGAATTCCAAAGGTCGGGATGGTTGTCGTTGATGCCGCTGTCGATCACGGCAACAGTGACGCCCGCGCCGGTGTAGCCGGAATTCCATGCCGAGCTGGTGCCGATGGCGCCGTTGGTCAAATCATCCGCTTCCTTCATCGGATGGTCTATCGTCACCGAGACGATCTCAGGATCGGCTTCGAGCAGCGGCAACGAGCGCACCGGGATTGTAAACGCCGCACCCTTGATCATGTGCAGCTTCGAGTGCAAGAGCGCGCCACGGTTCCGCATGGTCGCATAGTGGGCGTCGGTCGGCACCACGCGGTACTGCACGATCACGCGAACGGTTTCGTTGGCGGAGGCTTTACCGGCGCGCGCCAAAGTCGGCGCGAGATCGGGGCCGAATTTTCCTACCCGGGCGGGGGCGCCGAGCTCCAAGCCGAATGCGGAATTCGTGACCAGCAAAACTAAAGCCAGGGCCACGCGTTTTCCCCAAGCGGCGCTGTGGCGTTCGCCACGGGGCCTTTTCTTAGGATTCAATGTCAGCGACATAAAATGTTCACCCTTCCTGAACATCAACGAGCGAGTTTAAAGCGAAACGGTACCAATACCCGCTGGGGAGTGTGCAACGCCGATGCCAATTGAGTTCGCGTAAGTGGTTGTGACAGATGGAGATAGCTTCGCGAGGGTCGGGCCTATCTGGGCCAATGTGTCCTCGGAGGCGGGGCGCGGGACAGTTTGTCCCGCCATGGCTGATTACTTTGGTCTTAGTGGTTTACGTTGAATCAGGGTTACGTCAATCCGGGAGTCCGCTATCGTGCGGTTGCGGCTTCGCTCTTAACATGGCGCGAATCGTATGCGGCCCGCGGCAGCGCTGCCATTAGCTTCTGTGTGTACTCATGTGCCGGATGGTTGAAGATCTGCTCAGTGGCGCCATATTCAACAATTTCGCCTTGATGCAGGATCGCGATGCGATCGCAGAGTCCCGCGACCGAAGCAAGATCGTGAGAAATATAAAGAATGGCGGTTCCGGTCGAACGATTCAGCTCGCGGAAAAGCGCCAGAATTTCCGACTGCGTAATCACGTCGAGTGCGCTGGTGGCTTCATCGGCAATGAGCAGAGCAGGGCGGTGCATCACCGCCATGGCGATCAATACTCTTTGCGCCTGGCCGACGCTCATTTGTGTAGCGTATTTGCGCAGAAATTCGTCATCGTCTGGCAGCGAAACGCTACGCAGGCACGTCTGAATGGCATTCTTGCAGTCTACGCTCGTGCCCGTGGCGTGCGCCCGCCAGGCTTCTTTAAGCTGCGTCTTGATTTTGAGAGCTGGATTCAGCGAAGACAGCGGACTTTGCAGGACCAGAGAAATTGCCCGTCCGCGAAGGCTGCGCAGTTCGCGCTCTGAGAGATTCAGCAGCTCGCAGTTCTGAAATCGAATCGTACCCTGAGCTTGGGCCCGCTTCTTCTCAAGCAGCCCGAGAATCGCCATTGCCAGCGTGCTCTTGCCGGAGCCGCTTTGTCCCACCAGGCCGAGGGCACCTCACCGTTTCGTATTTCAAGTTTCACGTCGCGAAGCGTGGGCCGCTTGCCGCTGTATCGCACGGTCAGGTGGGCCGAGAGGAGAACCGGATTCAGTGGTTCGAAAGTCATCTTTAATTTCTGCGGCTTCTATCCCCGGAATCGGTTTAGTTTCCCGAGACCGTAAGCCGCTCAGCGTTCCAGAAGGTTTGCGGCGATAAAATCACCGGCGCCGCCCCATGCACCCTGGGTGATACCGCGGAAAGCGCATTCTTATTAATCAGGAATATGAATGGCTGCTCTTCGACCACAATTTCCTGCACGCGATCAAATGCGGCTTTGCGCTTTTTCGGATCGCTGGAGGAAGCTTGCAAGCGCATCAGGCGATCGATCTCCGCTTCCCATGCTGTTTCGGGCGTCTTCTGCTGCGGATTCCACTGATGATTCTCGGCTGAGCTCAACCATACATTCATCTCTCCGTCGGGATCGAGATCGACGTTGGTGAGGCCGAGAATGATTGCCTCGTAATCGTAGCTCTGCGTCATGCGCTCGATCAGGGAAGGGAAGTCGAGCGTTACCACGTTGACCTGGATGCCGATTTTCTGCAGGTCGTCCTGAATCATTACCGCCATGCGCTCGCGCGCTTTGTTGCCCGCGTTGGTGATGATGGAAAATGCGACGGCATTGCCGGCTCGATCTTTCAGCGTGCCGTTTTCAAAACGAAAGCCGTCGGAGGCAAGCGCTTTCAAAGCCGCGTCGGGACTGTAGATTGGGGGCTTTAGATTGGCGTCGAACCAGAATTTATTCGCTGGAGAAAACGGACCCATCGCAGGCTGGGCGTGGCCGCGGTAAACGATGTGGCCCATGTCTTCGCGATTGATCGCCTCGGAAATAGAGCGTCGGAAATTTGCCGAACGAAACCAATCTTTCTTGTATTGCGGAAGTGGCGATTTCGCAACTTCATTGAACCAGAGTTGCTCGCTATCGAGCGAGGAACCGGCGTCGTGCACAACCTGCGGCGAGGTCGCGGCCAGCTTGTCGAAGTATTCGCTATCGAGCGTGTTAATCAGGTCCAGTTCTCCGCGTTTGAACTGCAACATTTCAACATCGCGATTGGATTGAATCTCGAGCAGGATCGAATCCAGATAGGGCAACTGTCGCCCCTGCTCATCTTTCTTCCAATAGTTGGGATTTCGTTTCAGCAGCACCGATGTTCCGGGTTTGTAATCGGCGACCATGAATCGGACCGAGCACGGCCATTTCTTTTTTTGGCGAGTGCTCAGAAAGAATCGCCACTTGATCGAACAGGCGGTCGAGTCCCGAAACTTCCGCCGGAAACTTGATGGAAATCTGAGTGGGAGAGATGACTTCGGTTTCGACGTTTCCGGTGCCGGAGCGGAACGCGTCACCACTTGGGGAGTGCAAGGCCGGATCCATCAATTGCCGCATCGTGTAAGCGACGTCTTCGGCACTGAAAGGCGTGCCATCGGAAAATGTGATTCCGCTGCGCAGATGAAACGAGATCTCGCGGCCGTCTTTCGAGACTTTCCAGCTCTCAGCTAATTCAGGCTCCAGTTGCTGGGTCTGGCGATTCAGCCGGACGAGAACGCCCCCAGTTAGGTAACGGATGGAAGCGGCAGCGTCGTCATCCACTTTCTGCGGATCGAAGGTTTTCGGCTCGTTGTGCAGGCAAAATCTCAGTTGGCCGCCTTGCGCGGTTGCCTGCGCCAGCAGAATTCCTAGACAGATTGCTGCGAGGACAACTGGTTTGCGGCGCCAGGCGGCCATCTTTGTTTTTATTGTTGCCGTTGCCCTTACCGATTTTTTCATACGAAATCTCATGCAACCGCTTCTTCCTGCTTTGAGAGCAAAAGCTGAAATGAGGTGACGACCAGTACGAGTAAAACCAGCGGAACAAATTTCCAGGGTTCCGCACCAACGGAAACCAGGCTTTCCAATTCTTTCAGCAAACTTCCCCAGGAGGGCATCGGTTCAGCCACTCCGAGGCCGAGAATGCCGAGGTTGGCTTCGGCCAAGATGAAGACGGGAATTGAAATCCAAAACTGGGCGTAGAGCACCGGCTTCAGATTCGGCACGACATGTACCCAGAACAATCTTTGCCCGGAGACTCCCATCGCTTTCGCCTGGCGCACAAAATCGGAGCTGCGCACAGTCGCTGCGCTCGAGCACAGAACGCGCGCTGCCGCAGTCCATCCCAAAAGGCCAAGTAGAAGAAACGTGACCAGCACCGAAAACAATGGCGATACGTTTAATGGCAACAGGGCCCGCACCGTGATCAGCAGGAAAAGCCATGGCAGGGAGAGAAACAGATCCGTTATAGCCATCGCAATTCGCGCCCAGACGCCTCCCAGGTATCCTGCCAGCCCACCGATGAACGCAGCCAACAAGGTTGAGACCAGCGCCGCCGCCGGGGCCAGTAGCAAAGAAATTCGCGTGCCGTATAGAACCCGCGCGAAGCGGTCGCGGCCGAGTTCGTCGGTCCCCAGCCAGTGCGCGGGTGAGGGCGGCGCATCGATGGCCTCGCGATACTGCTTTGCATATCCCCCTGGGGCCAGCCAATTCGCCGCGATCGAAGCGCCGAGCACGAGCGCCAAAACCGCAAACGACAGTATTCTCCCCAGCCTCATGCTTCCTGCCTGCGGAACATAGATCCGATTACATCTGCGCCGGAATTTGCCAGCAAGGTTACCAGCGTCACCAGGATTGTGATATTCACCAGCAGCGGCAGATCGCGTGCCAGGGCCGCCTGCCAGGCCAGTTGTCCGATTCCCGGCAAGCCGCATAATGCTTCCACCGGAATGGTTGCGCCGATCGCCATGCTGACGGAAACGCCGGCCAAGGCGAGCAGTTGAGGCATCACGACGGGCACAATGTGCCAGAAAAGTATGCGTGCTTCTCCCAACCCTTTCGCGCGCGCGGCGAGAATGTGTGGCTGCGAATAAACCTTCACCAGCAAATTACGGGCGTAGCGATACGTGTGCGGAAACACGATCAGCGCAATGGCGATCGATCCCGGCACGTTCCACAGCACCGAAAGCAATGCCAGCACCGCGGCGGGGAGGCATAGCAAAGTTCCGCTGACAACTGTGGTCATTGTGTCGTAAATCGAGAGGCGCAGCCAGGCTGCGGTGAGCGCCAGCGTTAAAGCCAGAATCCAGGACAGTGCAAGGCCAGTTCCGAGAAGTTGCACGGTGAGCGGAATCCGTTCGCGTAGCAAAATCCGAACCGGCTGGCCCAGACTGAGCGAGTTCCCGAGATCTCCGTGGGCCGCGCGTTTCATATACATCAGATAAAAGTGAAAGATGTTGTCATCTCGATGTCGCGCATCTCGCAACGCCTGTACGCTCTCTGCGTTCAAGTGCGGGTCGAGTTCTCTTTCGTCGGCATCGAAGCCCGGCGCAAGCCGGACCAGCGTTGCCGAAAGCAATCCGCCAAGAATGAACCGTGGCCAGCAAAGCCAGCGCGTGCCCAGTGATTTTCCAGCGCAAAGAGTGCATTTATTTCCCC
Organism: uncultured Acidobacteriaceae bacterium; assembly: GCA_963743585.1. Classification (GTDB taxonomy): domain Bacteria; phylum Acidobacteriota; class Terriglobia; order Terriglobales; family Acidobacteriaceae; genus Sulfotelmatobacter. The sequence goes on from CAVUQI010000001.1 coordinate 9,778, forward strand.
GAAGCGCCCTTTACCAGCGCGTCGCGGCCGCCATTATTCCGTGCGTGATGAATTTGTTTCACGGAGTACATGCGGCGATCGGCTTCGGCGAGCAGGGAATTGACGTCATATCCGTCATCCGGACAAAACGCCGTTCCCACGCTGAGTGAGATTACTTCGCGGCCGCAAGTGTGGCGTCCCGCCTCAATCGCCGCCTGGTTCAAGCGATTCGCCTTTTCGGTGGCGGCATCGGGCGTGAGCCCCGGCGCGGTCACGACGAATTCATCTCCGCCCATACGGGCGACGTAGTCGTAACCGCGGCAGGCTTCTTTCAAGCGCAGGCTGAATTCGCGCAGCAGTTTGTCGCCCTCGAGGTGGCCAAAGCTGTCGTTGATCTTTTTCAGCCCGTCAATATCGCAGACCATGACCGCCAGCGAACTCTTCATGCGGCGGCAGCGCGTCACTTCCTGTGCCAGGTGTACAAAGAGCGACCGCGCATTGGGAAGTCCGGTGAGGAAGTCTGTGGTCGCCGAACTTTCCGCCTGCTGATACTTCAACGCGTTCTCCACCGACAATGCCACTTTGGAAGCGACCGCTAGCAGAATTCGCAGATGGTCTGGGGTAAAAGCATCTTGCGCAGAGTGGTACATGGCGAGGACCCCAACGACACCGTTCAGCCCCTGCAAGGGAACAACCAGGGCGGAACACAGAGTGGTAAGCTTCGGATCCGCCACATAACCTTCTTCCACCTGCGGGTTGCCGTTGATGATGGGCTTGCAATTTTCCGCAACCCAGCCGCACAGGCCCTCACCCATGCGAATTTTGAGGGAAGAAAGAACGCGAAAATTTTCTCCGCTTACCAGTTCCGGAAGGAGCCATCCATTGCGGTTTACAAACACCGCGATCGAATCGTAGTGAATCAGCTTGCGCAGGCGCATTGAGAGGACGGAGAGGGTCTCGCTAAGACTCAGCGAGTTGCCCAGGTCCTGGCTCAGGTCGAACATCGCTTGCGCTTCCTGGCGGGCCGAGGCAATCGAGGTAAGGAAATCGGTATCGCTCTGCGCCGGTTCGGTAGATGTTTCGAAGCCAGTGGCCGGAGCCAGTCCGCGTTCCACGCGCAAGTTCTTGGAGAACCCTGAAGGAATAAGCGCTTCTTGATGGGCTGAGGCCATGCCTTCCAGTTCGACGTAACGCCGCTCAAGTACATCGACGACTTGCGGATCGAACCAGATGCCCGATTGCTCCTTGACTGTAGCCATGGCGCGATCGAGCGGGATCGCAGGACGATACTGGCGGTCCGAGGCAAGAGCATCCAGGCAATCGACGGCAGATAGAATTCGCGCCCCGATCGGAATTTGTTCGCCGGCCAGGCCGAGTGGATATCCGGTGCCATCCCAGCGCTCATGGTGGGCACGCACAATCGGCGCGACCGGATAGGGGAAGGCGACGCGCTCGAGAATTTCCGCGCCCACGATGGGATGCACCTTCATTTTTTCAAACTCTTCGGGAGTCAGTCTTCCGGGTTTGTTGATGATGTGCTCAGGCACAGCCAGCTTGCCAATATCATGCAGCAGGGCCGCGGCCCTCAGGGCCTCGATTTCGTCGGGAGACAAGCCAATTTCTTTGGCGATCTCGATGGCGTAAGTTCGCACCCGCTGCAGGTGCGTGTGGGTTGTGTGGTCTTTGGCTTCAATTGCCAGGGCCAGCGCTTCAATGGTGCGCATGTTGAGCGATGCGATCTGCTCCACATGCTTCTTCTCGATCTCGACGCGTTCTTTTTCGGCCTCCAGTCGGCCAAGATACAGACGGTAAGAACGATAGACCCAATAAATCAGCGGCAGGACCAGAAGCGAAGTTTGCCAACCCGCGCGCCGATTGATGATTCCGACGAGTCCCACCGCGGCTGCGCCAACCAGGTAGTACGGAAATGACCAGAAATAGCATTCCGACCATACCTTTCGCGCTTTTTTATTTTCAATGAGCGAAATGACCACCGAAACCGGAAGAGTGTTCGCGAGAAAAAATACCAACGCCGCCAACAACAGCAGAATTGGCTTCTCATTTCCCATCTTCGGATCGAGCCAGTGATAAGTAATGTAGGCAAGAGCACTGGCATTCGCCATCATCCCGAATACGTTGAAAAGAATCTTTACTGGATCGGGCCGATTACGCGCCTGCCAAACGCTTTGGACAAAAGTTGCGGTGCAGCCAATCGCCAGTGTCTCAGGCAGGCTCAGTTCCATTACTCCCAGCAGGATGAACAGGAAATTGACGGACATCGTGCCGTCAATGCCAGGAAGTTGCACCTTGAGGCTGGAAGCCAAAGCGGCAACGACCAGATAGCACGCAAACCGCGTCAAATCAGCAGATTGCCAGTGCCAGAAGGCCGACGCAATCACTGCGATCCCGACCGACACCGTGATTCCGACGAATAATTTGGTGCGAATCGACATTCTTGTCGAGCTCGACTTCTATTGGACGTAATCGAAATTCGCGTGCCCAGCACGCGAGTTCGATCTCCGCGCGCAGTTCAGGCGCACGTGTTCCCATGAAATCCTATGGTTATTACTGGGTTTTAAGTAGCTTACCAACGTAACCTGACGACCAATGGCGGCGCATGTTTGAGCTGGACTTGCTTCTCGATTTTTCGAATTCCTGGTGTACCGGCGTTCTTTGTCCGCTCATCCGATTACCTTCGTTATCATCAAGACCTGCATACCACCTGGAACTGCTTCGGTCTGTGTCAAGATCAAATCCAAATGTGCGGAATGCCATCGTCGAAGCACAACGCGAAACCGCAAGCTCCCTCCGGCGTCGGCACTACGGCGGACGGGACCGCAGCTGCCGGAACTTCCGACGATCAACGAAATTCGACTTCGTCCCGGATCGATATTTCCGCCGATGAATCCCGGGCCGTCGCTGTCCTCTCCGCTGACTTGGAAGGCAAAATTGCTGGCTGTAACGATTGGGCATTGAAGGTCCTGAGCTGCACCTTCCAGAACATCCTGGGACGGCAAGTTTCCGAACTCATCTCTGCCGAAAACAAAGTCGAGTCCGTTCAATTGCAAAAAGCGATATTGGCCTCCGTACTTCAGCAGGGTTGGTACCGATCTCCGCACCGATGCCGAACTGACTCGGGAGAAAAATTCAGCGGAGATCTTTCCGTAACGTTGATCCGCGATGGCCAGTCCAAGCCGTCGGAGCTTGTTGTTGTTATTTCTCCGGAGCGAGAGAAACCAGCGCTTGCGCCACTTGCAGTCAAATCAGGGCCGGGACAACCTGCTCCTCGAACGGCGTCGTGGAATGTTGGCGATACGAAGCTGGTGCTGTCGAGTCCGATCATGCATCAATTCATGCGCATGGTGAGCCGCGTCGCCGGTCACACTGAAAGCGTCCTCATCACGGGAGAGACTGGAGTCGGCAAGGAGCTGATTGCGCACTCGATTCATCAATCCTCGAATCGGCGCAACAAGCCCTGGGTCGATATCAATTGCGCGGCATTGCCGGAAAATTTAGTTGAGAGCGAACTGTTTGGATACGAGAAGGGCGCGTTTACCGGAGCGGATTCTTCCAAGCCGGGGCTGTTCGAACTCGCCGACAAAGGCACGCTGTTCCTCGACGAAATTGGCGAACTGCAGTTGCAAACCCAGGTGAAGCTGCTGCGCGTGCTGGATGGATACCCGTTTTACCGGCTGGGCGGTAACCGCAAAATCAAAGTTGACGTTCGCATCGTTGCCGCGACCAACCAGGACCTCGATGCCGCGGTTGCGGCCGGAAGATTCCGTCAGGATTTATTCCATCGCCTGGGGCAATTCCAGCTCCGTGTGCCGCCATTGCGTGAACGGCCGGAAGATATTGTGGCTTTGGCCGAACACTTTCTCGCGCTGAAGTCGCCAAAGAGTGCGTTCGCGCCAGATGCAATTTCAGCGTTGCTTTCGCATCCCTGGCTGGGCAACGTTCGCGAGCTGCGCAACCTGATCGCGCGGGTTGCGGTGGAGTCGACTGGACCGAGATTCGCAAAGCGCAGATTACGGCCGCAATGTCGGGCAATCCGGTGGCGCAGCGGCAATCGGCTTCCATGCCGGTGGGCAATCTCGACAGCATGGAAGAGCAGATGATCATTCGCGCGCTGGAACGCAGCGGCGGTCATCGCAGCCAGGCTGCGGACCAACTGGGCATTTCGCGCCGCACCTTGAGCCGAAAACTGAAGGAGTACAACATCAACGTCAATCCCGGCGACATGGTAAATACCATGGGATCGATCAGCCTCGATCAGCAGAAGTTCTTCCGGGCCCGGGTTGAACTGGCCGTTACGCTGAAGAACCAGCAAGGTTACGAAACCCACGTGCAGGGCGTTAACCTGAGCACCGGCGGCATGGGTCTCGATGGGCTGAAAGAACCCATGCGGTTTACCGGCCTGCTCGACGTCAGCTTCCCGCTGCCCGAGAGCGAGTCTATCTTTCAGGCCAAGGCACGCATCGTCTGGTTCGGTGACGAAGGACGCGTCGGCCTGCGCTTCGCCGTCATCGATCCCGCGCTCTTCGAACAGCTCCAGCAGTGGACGAATAGAAAGATGAAAGACGAAGGCTGGGACATACCTGGCTGACCGGCGGTCGCGGTTTTGCGCGGCTGTCAGTAGCTTGCCTGCATTCACCCCCGCCCTAAGCATAGGGCCTTTCGTCCACATTTACTCCGGCAGGTTGCGGGGGTAGAACGACCGCGCTGGTGGGAGCGCGGCGAAGGTGGAAGGCCACACGCCGCCCTTTGTTGCGCCCGCGCACAAAATAGCAAAAAGAGAAAAGAGAGAGAAAAATATGTCCAGCGTTTTTGTTGCCTGGCCGACGAGCCCTACCGACCAGGATGTTTTGGCCTACAACGCCTCGGCGACCCCGCCTCAGTGGACCAATAAGACGCTTCCTACCGTTATGTTGAGCGACGCAATGTTTCCAACATACACCGACTGGACCACAAAAATTCAGCAGGCCATCACAACCTACCTGCCAAGTGGCCAAACGGGCCGAGATTAAGGGAGAATTTGTATGGTGAACACATCGCATCCAGGGAACCGAATCTTGAAAATGCGCCCGACACGAGGCTGGGCAGCACTAGCAGTGGCGGCCGCAATGGCGCTCGCGATCATCGCGACCGAATCGGCCCAAGCGCAGACTCTAATCACCCTTCACAGCTTTGCCTATTCGAACGGCACCGCACCGCGGGGGGTTCTCGTCCAAGGCACCGATGGGAACTTTTACGGGACAACGCTGTCGGGCGGGGGAAAAGGCAATGGCACGGTTTTCAGAATCACACCCAGCGGCAAGCTGACCACGCTCTACAGCTTTTGCGCCGAACGCTTCTGCGCGGACGGCGCCTTCCCAACGGCGGGGCTGATCCAGGCAACAGATGGGGACTTTTATGGGACGACCACGGGGACTACCCAGGGCAAGAACGACGGCACAGTCTTCAAAATTACTCCAGGAGGCACCCTGACGACGCTTTACAGGTTTTGCTCGGAAAGCGGCTGTGTCGACGGCACTAACCCGTACGCGGGACTGATCCAGGCCGCCGATGGGAATCTCTATGGAACGACCGTGAATGGCGGCGCCAACGATGATGGCACAGTTTTCAAGATCACTCCAGGCGGCTCGCTGACGACGTTGAACAGCTTTGATAGCTTGGACGCTAACCCCGTCGGGGGACTCATCCAGGCCAACGATGGGAATTTCTATGGAACCACGGAGGGGGGCGGTGACGGGAGAGGCACAGTCTTCACAATGACTCCAGACGGCGCACTGACGACGCTTTACACCTTTTGCCAGAAAGAAGGTTGTTCGGACGGCGCCTATCCTGTCGCCGGGCTGATCCAGGCTACTAATGGGAATTTCTATGGGACAACGTCCGGGAGCGGCGGGGCCGAGGGCTATGGCACGGTCTTCAAAATGACGCCCAGCGGCACGCTGACTACGCTCTACCGCTTTTGCGCGAAAGGCGATTGCGCGAGCGGCGCCTCGCCATTTGGCGGTCTCGTTCAGGGCACCGACGGAAACCTCTATGGGACAACTTCCGGGGAGGGCGGCTCCGTTAGCACCGTCTTCAGTATCACCCCCAGCGGCGGGCTGACGACACTCTACAGCTTTGACGGCGCTGACGGCTCCGCCCCGTTCGCGGGGTTGATCCAGGGCACCGACGGCAGCTTCTATGGCGCAACAATCGAGGGCGGGGCCCAAAAACCTTGGCACGGTCTTCAGCCTGTCTGTGGGTCTGGCCCCATTTGTAGAAACACAGCCCACCGTCGGCAAGGTGGGAGCGGAAGTCAAGATTCTGGGAACCGATCTGAACGGCGCAAGCGCAGTTACGTTTAACGGCACGGCCGCGACGTTCACCGTGATCAGCGCCTCCTTGATCACGGCCACCGTACCCGCCGGCGCCACCACCGGCACAGTCCAGGTAGTAACGCCTAACGGCGCGCTCAATAGCAACGTGAGATTCCGCGTCTCGCCGTAGCAGCTATGGTGAGGCGAAGGCCGCTGCCCGAGAGTGAGTCGATTTTTCAAGCCAAGGGCCGGGATATTCCGGGCTGAGATCTGGTTACTTCCGAACCTTTTTTTGATGACCCGCGCGAACGAGTAAAACTCGGCGCTGCCATCGCAAGCCGCCCACTGCTACCGTTAAAGTGAGGCTTGCTTCGAAACCGCACAATCCCGCCGCTTCGCCGGCCGCTCGCAACAGAAAAACTGTCGAAGGGAATTTAGGATGGGTCGGGATGTCACCGCCCCCGTGCGGCAATCCCTCGAAAAATGCCGGTTTGCTCGTTGCGCCAACCGCAAATATTGAATGCGCATCAGAGAGCAATGCAATCTCGCCTCTTGTGCCCGACCCAGGTTTTCATCATCGTATCTCTCGTAACGATCATCTGTCTTTCGACGTTTATTCTTGCCTGCAACGATCAGGAGAGCCCCGATCAAATCCGCCAGCGTACCGCGGAGGCGACCGAAACCATGCGGCGCGACACCAAGGCGGTTGTCGACGGTGTGAAGGAAGGCATGCACACCGACAAGGCCACCGATATCAACCAAGCTTCGCGGGAAGACTTGCTGAGCTTGCCTGGCCTAACCGATCGCGAAGCCGACCGCATTATCGCCGACCGTCCGTTCGCCAATGGTGACGATCTGGTCAAACGGCGGATCGTCACGCAATCGGAGTATGACAAGATCCGCGATCGTGTGATTGCCGGACATTGACGCGCCTCTCTGTGACTTCTGACGCGGCGCTGGGATATCATTAAAGCGATGCCCGTGTCGGACCACTACCATCCGTTTCAGACCGACGATGCCCGCCTGCATCCGATTTACGCTAAAGTCATGGCAGGCGAGCGTCTGAGTGCGGACGATGCTCTCGCCCTGTATCGCACCGGAGATATTCTTGCGGTTGGCTGGATGGCCAACCAGGTTCGCGAGCGCATGCATGGCGACAAGACTTACTTCAACGTCAACCGGCACATCAATCCGACGAACGTCTGCGTAGCTGCGTGCCGCCTCTGCGCATTCGGCCGCAAGAAAGACACGCCGGGCGCATACACCATGGCGCTCGCTGAAGCTTTCGAAACCGCTGCCTCGGGATACAGCGAAGCCGTCACGGAGTTTCATATTGTCGGCGGGCTTCATCCCGATCTTCCGTTTCAATATTTTCTCGATCTGTGCTCCGGCCTGAAGCAGCGCTTTCCGCAAGTACATCTCAAGGCCTTCACCATGGTCGAGGTTGCGTACCTGTCGAAGCGGGCCAAGTTATCGATTCGCGAGACGCTGGCGCAACTGAAAGCCGCGGGAGTGGATTCGCTACCCGGCGGTGGAGCGGAAATCTTCGCAGATCGAATTCGCCACATTATCTGCGATCACAAGATCGATGGCGATCAGTGGCTGGAAACGGCAAAACTTGCGCATCAGATCGGGCTGAAATCGAACGCGACCATGCTCTACGGCCACGTCGAAAATGACGAAGACCGGGTGAGCCATCTGCTGAAGTTGCGCGCGCTGCAAGATGAGACCGGCGGATTTCAGACTTTCATTCCGCTTGCATTTCATCCCGATAACACGGCGCTACAGCATCTGCCAAAGACTACCGGCATGCTGGACATCAAACAGATTGCCGTGGGCCGCCTGGTGCTCGATAACTTCCCGCACATTAAATCTTATTGGCAGATGATGACTGCGAAAATTGCGCAAATCTCATTGCGCTTCGGCGCTGACGACATGGATGGCACGGTAATCGAGGAAAAGATCTATCACGACGCCGGAGCGAGCACGCCGCAAGGCATGCGGCGAGAGGAACTCGAGCGACTGATTCGAGCCGCAGGGCGTGAGCCGATTGAGCGAGATACGCTGTACCGCCCGGTAACTCGGACGGAGACATCGGTTACGGTTGCGGTGTAGGCCGTCGTCGCGCGATCACGGAAAGAACTCGGTCATGTCCGGAGCGGTTGCGGCCGCGCCGGGCAAGTCGGTCACTCCTAACCCCTCCATCATCAGACGCAAAGTGCTTTCGTGCTGATAAAGAGTTGTCGACTGATATCCCTCCTTCACCGATGGGCTGACGAGCACACATGGCACGTGTCCCCCGCCGTGTTCCGTATCGGAATCTTCGGATTCATCGAACGTGACGATTAACAATGAATTCTGAAAAGCCGTGCTGGCGAGCAAGGGCGCGATATTTGTAGACAGCCATTGATCGGCGGCAGCCAGCATCTGGTCAGAAGTACATGTGGCCATGCCGACCGGGCAATTGTGCGCATCGTCGTTCACATCCGGGGTGATGAACGCGTAGTCGGGAAGGGCATTGTTCGCCATGTCCGTGGCGAGTTGCGTGAAGGGCACAACATTCGCGGCCTGCGTGGAACTCTGCTGCACGTCAGAGAAATAAACCACCGGAACATGATGCTGTACGTATGCACCGGTGTCACCGCCGAGGTAACCCACGGATGGCAGCGCCTCGGCGTAGGCCTTCCAGGTTTTCCCTGCGGCAGTAAGCGCGCGAACGACGTTGTCTTCGGTTACGACGCCACCCCAGGAATCGCCCTCGGTTCCCGTAATCGAAGTTCCTTCGCCAACCGTCAGCATGAAGTAATTGGGCAGGGAGGGATGTGCGTCGGCGTAATACTGCGTGGCCAGGCTGTTGGCGGCAATCAACCCGTTCAAGTAAGGCATGTTCGCGGTATTTCCCACGACATCGCTGAAGCTGTGGTTCTCTTCCAGCACGATAAAGACGTGGGCAAAGTGCGGAATGCTGACCGACCCTCCGCTGCCCGAGCCGCCGCTCCCTCCGCTGCCCGAGCCGCCGCTCCCGCCACCGCCGCCACCACTTCCACTGCCACCGGAGCCTCCGCCTCCTGAGCCACCGGTGCCGCTTCCTCCTCCGCTGCCGCTTGTAGTTCCGCCGCCAGTCGTGGGGCTATTGTTGGCTGAATTGCCGCTGCACGTCATTTGGAAAATAAGTGCGACGAAGAGAAAGGCAGCCATTATGAAGTCGCGGGTTTTCATCGGGAGTTCTCCGCGGTCGGAGCGTGGAAATCGAGGGATTTCGGAACTCCGGCCACGGTTGGATGGCAACTTGTTCTGAACAGTTGTCGTGTGGCCTATCTCAACTGTTACGCGGCGTGGGTTAGAAGGCGGCTTGGGGCAAACTTCTGAGGCGAATGGCTACGGCCCTCAACCCTAATAAAAAGACGGGCCGAAGCAGAGCGGGTGTGCTCTGCTTCAGATGACAGAAAAGTCGAGAATCTAAATAGCTGGTATTGGACCCCAAATCTTCCGACAGCTTTACAGCTTCTCGAAGAAATCGCAGGCCGAGCACGAAATATAAACCCCGCCTGGCACGCCACGTTCGCGATCCTTTACCCGCTTCACGATGCGCGTGGTTTTGCCGCATTTGGGGCAATCCGTGCTCTTCGTCGTGTCCATCACCTTCTTACGGTCTGCTGTTTTGGCGATCTTTGCGCCTACGGCCATGAATTTGTTCTCCTGATCTCTTCAATATTTGCGCAGCGTTCCGCCGTATCACGCTCGCGGATGATTGTGGAGGGAATGTTTCAGAAAGCTGGTTTGAAACCGGGATCCACACGGGAAGACTTTCGCAGCTGCGTCCTGTTTCTTCCCTTCTGGTTGATTTTACAGTAATGACCAGCCACTGTCTCGCCAGGGCTTTTACAAATCTTTGACCAACCCATGACACCGGGCACTTGTGCGCAGGCTATTTTTGTAAGGTGCCCAGTCAGAGCGGCACCGGTTGGGAACATAAATTCGAAGGAGATTAGGAATGCGCAACAGGGGAAACCCCGCGATTTTTTTATCCTTGCTTTTGTCCGTAACGGCTGCATTCGCGCAGTCGGAGGACCCGCAGCCGACGCCCACAACCGGCCCGGGCAAAGTAATCGTTCATAGCAAGTTTGGCGGACAAATCTTTGGGTTCGATATTGACCAGAATGGCACCGAAGGAGTGTTGAGCGAGTCTATATTGCAGAGCAACGGCACCGACCTGGCAGCCGTCGAAACCTTTGGCCAAAGTACCGGGCAGATTCTTAGGGTCGTGCAGGAGACGCAAACTCAAGACGACTTCATCACCCTTGGCGTCGTCGGCACGAGCGTAGGACTGGCCCAGCACCAGCACGTCAAGGGAGGGTTCGTCGTCAAGGACATCTTCCAGATCATGAATCCGCTCAGCTCCAATAAATTTACCGGCCTCTGGACTCCGCCCATCGGGAGCGAACACCTCATCATGCCTGCAGGTGTGAGCCGCAGCCAGGGCGAGCCGAATGTCTCGGTCTTTGCCTATGACAACAGCAGTAACTTTATTCCGTGGGTGTTCTCGTCGAATGTTGCGGCCAATACATTTGGGCCGGTCGTCGACATCACCGACTCGCTCAACTTTGGCAGCGTTCCTCCGCCCATGGCCTATGACAGCGCCACGAACCAGGCCATTCTGGGTGGAGGAGACGGTTGCTTCGGCTGTCTGCCTGTTATCGGTATTGTCGATCTCACCGCAGGCAGCTTCAGCGAGTTCACGGGGATTGGATTCGGCTTCGTCAACGGCATTGCGGTTGACGAAGCCGATGGCATTTTCGCTACGGATACGGAAGACGACGCCGGAGTGGAGTTCTACGACCTCGCAACCCAGACCGGCATCGAGGTAATACTGCCGAATTCAGGCGAGCAGCAGATATTCAGCGGGGCCGATATCGAGTTCGATCCTATCCATAAACTGTTTCTAGTCGCTCAGCCGTTTTCGAGTTCCGCCCCAAAAGGTAGCTCGATCTACGTCTATAATGCGGTCGGCGAACTGAACGAAACTCTCAACGGCTTCAATTTCTCCAACGTCTCCAACGTGGTCCCCATATATATCGCGCTCCATCCCAGCCTGCGCACCGGTTATGTCGATGGTCCTGACAGCGGAGTGACCGAGCTCCAATCGTTCACGTACTAGAGTTTTAATCTCTCGGCATTCGAGAGATGCTCGTAGGGATTCCAGAGATGCTCATCGGAATCCCAGAAATGCTGATTTGGATTCGACCAATGCTCATGTGGGGACAGCCGCCTCGGCTGTCCCGCCGAGCGGAGCGAGGCGGCCACTTGGACCCTCGCAAGGCTCACGCGAGATCCGCCCACTCCTCATTGACCCCGCTCCCTTGCCCCTGCTACGTTCATATGTTTTGCCCAGCAAGGAGATTCCCTCATGCCAGCCATCAAATTCCGCGGGGTCGATTTTATCCAGTTCGATTCTTTGCTCACCGAAGAAGAACGCCTGGTGCGCGACACCACGCGCCAGTTTATTGAAGACAATCTCATCCCCATCATCGAAGAGTGCAACCGCGCCGGACGCTTTCCGCGTGAACTGGTCAAACCCATGGCCGATCTTGGTTTCTTCGGCGCATCCATCAAAGGCTACGGCTGCGCCGGCATGGGCAACGTGGAATACGGCTTGATGACGCAGGAACTCGAGCGCGGCGACTCGGGCGTGCGTAGTTTCGTAAGCGTGCAATCGGGACTGGTGATGTATCCAATTTACGAATTCGGCAGCGACGAGCAAAAAAATACCTGGCTGCCGCCCATGCAGAAAGGCGAAAAGCTTGGCTGCTTCGGACTGACCGAACCCGGTTTCGGCTCGAATCCCGGGGGCATGCTCACGCGGGCTCGCAAGGTGGGTAACGAATATATCTTGAACGGCGAGAAGATGTGGATCACCTCCGGAACAATCGCCGACGTGGCCATTATCTGGGCCAAGGTGGAGAACGAAGACAACAAGATCCGCGGCTTTCTGGTTGAAACCGATCGCCCCGGTTTTTCAGCGGATGACGTTCACGGCAAATGGTCGCTGCGTGCCTCGGTCACGTCCGGTTTATCGCTGCAAGACGTGCATATTCCGGATTCGAACCTGCTGCCGAAGAGCGGCGGGTTGAAATCTCCTTTAATGTGCCTGAATCAGGCGCGCTATGGAATCGCGTGGGGCGCGATTGGCGCGGCCATGTCCTGCTACGACTGCGCTCTGCAATATGCGATCCTGCGCAAACAGTGGCGCGACCAGCCGATCGCTTCGCATCAGCTCGTGCAAGACAAGCTCACCTGGATGATCAGCGAAATTACCAAAGCCCAACTGCTCGTGCTGCAAGTCGGCCGCCTGAAAGACGCGGGCAAGGCTGAGCACCAGCACATCTCCATGGCAAAACGAAATAACGTTTGGATGGCGCTTGAATGCGCGCGCCTGTCCCGTGACATCCTGGGTGCCAACGGCGTTGCCGACGACTATCCCATCATGCGTCACATGATGAACCTGGAATCGGTGAAGACCTACGAAGGCACGCACGACGTCCACTCGCTGATCATCGGTCAGAGCGTCACGGGGATCGACGCGTTCTGATGTACCAAAGGGAGGAGCCGGTTATGGAAATTGCCAAGCCGGTCCTCTTTTAGAAGGCGATTTGACAGTTTCGCATTACGCGAAGTATGATATTCGCATAATGCGAAGTTGCCACGATTGGTATGCACGTTATCAGCCGAAAGAGACTCAAGGAAGCCATCGCGCGGCGCGGCGACCTCGAGGTTCCGTTGGACGCGTGGTTTCGGATTGCGAAGAAGGCTGAGTGGAAAAATCTGGTAGACGTACGGAAGACTTTTTCGAGTGCGGACGCTGTTGCGAACTGGACGGTCTTCAACATCAAGGGGAATCAATACCGCCTCATCGCAGAGATCAACTATACATTTGGCCGGGTATATATCCGCCACGTCTTAACGCACGATGAGTACGCTCGAGGAGGCTGGAAGAAGTGAGCGCAACCGCAATTCGATCTGAATATGCTTCGCTCCTGACCAGCACTTTGCCTTCGGTCATCCGCAGCGAAGCCGAAAACGAGCGCCACATCGCTACGCTCGAAGAGCTGGACCGCAAGGGGGCCCGCATGAGCGCAGCCGAGAAGCGCATGGCCGAGTTGCTGACGCTGCTCATAGAAGATTTTGAAGAGAAGCATTACGCACTCAAAGCCGCCAGTCCGCTAGATGTTCTGAAAGAACTGATGCTGGCAAATAATTTGAAACAGAAGGACCTGTTGGATGTTTTCGGGACGCCCAGCATCGTCTCCGAGGTCATCCACGGAAAGCGGCAGCTAACAACGGAGCACATTCGGCGCCTGAGTCGCCGATTTCAGGTATCGCCCGAAGTCTTTATCCAAAAATGAGGGCCGCCTGCTGCTTCTCGTTAATCTAAACTCCATCTGACCCAGGGACGCAAATCCAGAAGGAGAAGTAACCGGCTAGCGTGTCCTCGGGTGAATTCCCCCTGCGCCACGTCGCGACGTTGCATCTGATTCTTAGAATTACGCATCAGACTCTCGCGAATAAACAACTTCGGCGATTATAAAAACCGCTGAAGGGAGCTATAATTTTCATCGGATATGCCCAGCGTGCGGTATGCATTGGTCGCTTACATCAAGGGCCCGATAACAGCGTTCGTGGAGAACCTGCGGCGCGAGCTGCATCCCGCTCTGCCTCACCACGCCGCGCATCTGACCTTTCTGCCACCCCGGCAGTTGCAGGGCACTGAATCTGAGGCCTTACACACGCTCGAGCAAATCTGCGGCAGCGTCGAACCTTTCGAGGTGACCCTGGGCGAGATGGAGTCGTTCGTTCCCACCACCTGCACTGTCTACATTGGCGTTGCCCAGGGTGCATCCCGGATGCACGAACTGCACCGGCAACTGAATCAGCAAGCGCTCGAATTCGCCGAAGAATGGCCTTACGTTCCTCACCTCACGATTGCCAAAATGAACGATCTCGGGGAGGCTTCGCGCGCCGTCAAGATTGCCCGCCAGTCCTGGAGCACTTACAACGCAAGCCGGCGCATTCTGGTCGACCGGCTTACGTTTGTCCGCGAAGACTCTCCCGGCTGTTGGGTAGATTTGGCGCCGGTCCCGCTCGGCGGCAACCTGGTTTCGCATTGACCCGCGCAGTCGATCGTAACTTTCTCCGGGTTACCTTCCCATTACGTTACTCAATGCCGGAATTGCATGGCCTCTGGTACATTTCCCTCCCGTGCGTTGCGCTGCGCCAGTGCGCACTGTACACAAAGAGTAGGTCAATCGAATCCCGCGCCGCTTAAGCCGCTTCGGACGTGGGTTCCAGCCAGGCCGGAGGGCAGCGCATGCAGATCGGGGTCTACGGTTCGGGTTATCTCGGAACGGTGATTTCGGCTTGTTTGGCAGATTTTGGCACTCCGGTCTCCTGTTGTCATCCCGACCGCACCCGCATGATGGAAATGGCCCAGGGCAACATTCCTTTCTTTGAGAAGAATTTAAAGGAAGTCATCCGGCGCAACGTTCGCGCAGGGCGGCTGGCATATTCCACTGACATCGAATCTTTTGGCCGCAAGACGCAGGTAATTTTCCTGGCCGAAGACCAAGCGGACAATCTGAGCGATGTAGCCATGCGCATCGCGCGGCTTGCAGCCAAGCCTCCAATTCTGATCGTTGTAACTCCGGTCGCAGTAGGCACGGCGAACGCTCTGGAAAAATCTTTTAAAGATAACGGCCTGCTGGGAACCATTGTTTCCCAGCCCATGTTTTTCACCGATGGTTGCGCCGTGGAAGATTTCAACTGGCCCGACCGCCTGATTCTAGGGGCGACCTCCAGCGAAGCGGTGCAGGTGCTCAAACAGATTTTTCATCCGCTGGTGATGCGCGGCGTGCCGGTGATCGTGACCAACCAAGCGACCGCCGAACTGGTTCGCGAGTCGGCAACAGCGTTCGTCGCCACAAAAATTTCTTTCATCAACGAAGTTGCCGCGTTGTGCGAGCGTGTTGGCGCGGACGCAGTCAGCCTCGCGCTGGCGCTCGGGCTCGATAAGAAAATCGCTCCCCGGTGCTTGCAGCCCGGAGCGGGCATGGGCGGCGTTTTTGCCGAGTCCGATATGGATTCGCTTGCCGACCTGGCGCAGAAAAATGGCCTTCCGCTCAAAGTTCTCAGCGCTGCCCGCGACGTCAACCATACTCTCGCCGATCGCCTCGTCGACAAGATCGCCCTGGCGCTGAATTCGGTCGAAAACAAAGACGTCGGCATTCTCGGCTTGGCATTCAAACCCAACACAAACTCTGTTGCCGGCTCCTCGGCCATTCGCTTGGCCGAATCGCTGGTGGCCAAAGGCGCACGTGTGCGAGCGTATGATCCCGTGGCGCTCGGCGAAGCCAAGACGCGGCTGAACGGTTCGGTCCGCTATTGCGAGTCAGCCTACGCCGCCGCCGAAGGCATGGACGCGCTGGTCGTGGGCACGGGTTGGCCCGAGTTCCGCGCCCTCGATTTCGACCGCATCAAGCATCTGCTCAAGAAACCAATCATTGTCGATACCAAAAACCTGCTCGACGCCGTCCGCCTCCGCGCCATGGGGTTTGAGTACGTAGGCGTCGGACGCGGATAGCTTCCTCAGCCAGGTCCCAGCATTCCGCTGCGGATCTCAGCCCGAAATAAAATCTGGGGTGTCGCTCCGCGCAGCGTTGGGGCTCGCTCCCATTTTGTAACTTGAGCGCTTCGTGAGTAGATCCGTGGGCCTTAACATCCCAGGCTCCATTACCTCGGTTATATTCCCTAAACGGGAATTCCTCTCTAGATTCCATTCTGGCACTGCTCGCAGCAGATCTGCCGGCACCTCACCGACTTTCCGAAAGTAAACGTCAGCCCAACCCGCGAAACGACAGTACACCTTAAAAATTGGAAGGATCAAAGAGATATTCATGAAGCGCTTTTTGTGCTCCGCAGTTCTCCTCCTTATCGCCGCCCTGCCGGGATTTGCTTCGTCAAACCCGCGCGACGTCGAACAGCAACATCAATTTCATTTTCCATCCAACCCTCCCAAGACCGCTGCGCCCGGCGAACAAACCAAGACCACGCAACACGGGCAGAACGTTCAGCAAGTTGCTCTACTTGGGCCAATCGGCAGCCAAAAAAGTCAGCCTGTACAGCTCACCGGGATACCTGTGAAACATCTTCAGCCGGGCGCAAATCCTCCGACCGGCAAACTTGGGTTTGTCTCGGCTGAGCAGGTT
Source organism: uncultured Acidobacteriaceae bacterium (assembly GCA_963743585.1). Lineage (GTDB taxonomy): Bacteria > Acidobacteriota > Terriglobia > Terriglobales > Acidobacteriaceae > Sulfotelmatobacter. Next base: position 26,327 of record CAVUQI010000001.1, read on the forward strand.
GCAGCCGGCGGTGAGACGTATTGGCAGGCGTCGAATGGTGATTTCAATGGAGACGGCAAGCAGGATGCGATGACGTTGGTTGAGAATCAAGTCAGCGGCAGCCCGGTCTACTCCATTTCTGTCGTGCTCGGTAATGGTGACGCAACCTTTCAAAGCCCCGTTCTTTCCGCAATTCCCGGAAATGACAGCTGCGCTGCCTTCGTGGTCGGCGATGTAAACGGCGATAAAAAAGATGACGTGCTCGTAGTGCACCGGGAGGGCACTTGCAGCAATAGTACGTCGAATTTCGATGTGCTTCTGAGCAACGGCGACGGCACGTTCACTCAGGGAAATAACTATCTGATTAGTTCGAACCCGCTCTCTGGCGGCGTTTTGCAAGATGTGAACGGCGACGGCCATCTCGATGTCTTCGCGGCCGACAACGCAAATCCCACTAACCTCTGGAACCGTGCTCGGCAATGGCGACGGGACGTTCTCGACCACTCCCACCTCGCTTGCGCTCTCCGGCCAGCTCACCAGTGCCACCTTCACTGACCTGAATGGCGACGGAGTTCTCGATGTCGTAGGCAACGACTCCAGCAGCTCGAATCCAAACCAACCCTGGGTGTATGTTTCCACCTCCGCCACAACCTACGGCAGCGGAGTTGCGCTGCTGACGCCCGACACGGTTTACGACGCTTGCGGCGTGGCTACGGGCGACATGACTAGCGACGGGAAGCCTGAGATTGTCACCCCGAACTGCGGCGACGAAACCGTAACCGTGTACTTGAATAACGGCGACGGTAGTTTTCAGACCGGCGCGTACTTTGCTGTCGCGCTCGGAGTAAGTGGAGGTAAGAACATCAACGTTTATCCCTACGCCGCCACCATTGCCGACGTCAACGGCGACGGCAAGGGCGACATCATCAGCACCAATTATTATTCGGGGGATCTAACGATCCTGCTCAGCAATGGAGACGGCACGGTCACCGAACCCCTGATCGGTTACGCGACTGGCGGGCACTACCCCTACGAGCCTGCAGTCGTTGCCGATTTCAATAGCGATGGATTGCCAGACATCCTGGTTCCCGACGACGCGTTCAGCTTCTCCTACATGAAGGGCTACGGCGACGGTACTTTCCACGCGGGTGTCGATTTCTACACACCCACCCCCGATGGCGGCTCATCGTACGGGTACGGTATCGCCAGCGGCGATTTCAATGGCGATGGTTATCCGGACATCGTAACCGGCAGCAACGCGGATAGCACGGTTGGCGTCGTTGTGTTTTTATCGCGGCCGGATGGCAGCCTTCAACCAGGCATCCCTTACAGTTCAACTTCGTCGAACGGGGACCTTATCTTTGTGACGGTCGCTGACTTCAACAAAGACGGGAATCTCGATATCGCCGCCTCCGACTTCGGCCATGGAATCGTGCAGATTTTCAACGGAAAAGGCGATGGCACCTTCACCACTGGTGCGACATTCGCAACCGATACGACAAGCAGCGAGCCCTATGATTTGATCGCCGCCGACCTCAACGGCGACGGCTATCCAGATCTTGCTGTAGTCAACTACGTCGGGTCAACCAGCTACTCGAATGTGGGCATTCTCATCAACGACGGTACGGGAAATTTCAAACCCGCCGTTCCTTACGCCCTCTCGGAGTTCGCATGGGAGGGTATCGCCGTGGGCGACCTGAATGGGGACGCAAAACTTGATCTGGCAATCCCGGCTTATATCGGATCAAGCGTTGCCATGCTTTTCGGTAACGGCGACGGCACCTTCCAGGCTGAGACCGATGTTGCGCTAGGAGCATCCTCACCCCAGAGCGTAGCAATTGCTGATCTGAATGGCGACAAAATCATGGATATAGCTGTCACGCTTGGCAATGGCGGGGGCGAGGATATCGCTGTCGCACTGGGTATTGGCGGCGGAAGCTTTGGGACACCAACGCTCCTTGCCAGTTCTTTGCAAAACTACAGCCTGTATAGCCCGAACCCGCTGTTCATCAAGGCGGCGGACATTGACGGCGACGGAAACACCGACCTGGTTTACACCAATTCCGAGTACGGCACTGTGGGTGTTCTGTTCGGTCAGGGTAACGGTTCGTTCTACGATCCGGTTGAATTTCCGGTGGGTACTTATCCCTACGGGATTACAGTGGCCGACGTGAACAACGACGGTGCTCCCGACGTGATAACCGCGAACAATCAGTCGGCAAGCCCGACCGTTCTGCTCAACGCCAACGGCAGTGGCACCATGGGCAATTACACCATCACTCCGTCGGCAACCAGCGCAACGGTGACCGCCGGTTCGAGCGCAACCTACACGCTGACCATCACGCCGACGAACCACTACAACGGAACCATCACGCTCAGCTGCGGCACTCTGCCGGCGCTGACCTCGTGCACCTTCAACCCGCCATCGGTTACCTTGGATGGCAACACGCCGGCCACTGTCACCGTCACCATCGGCACGACGGCGGTTTCCGCGGCACTCAAACCCCTACACCCGAATTCACCGATCCTGTTGGCCAGCCTCAGCGGCATGGGCCTGTTCGGCATGGTTCTGGCGGGGAGCCTGAAGAAGCGCAACCACTGGCTGGGCGTTCTGACCGGGATGTTCATCCTGATCATGGCGTTCTCTCTGGTGGGCTGCGGCGGATCGTCCAGCAACCCCGCCGTCACCAATCCGACCAAAGCGGCTACGACCACCACCGTAAGCTCTTCGCAGAGCACGATCATGGTGGGCGGCTCCGTGACCTTTAACGGCAAGGTGGCCGCCAGTTCCGGGTCACCGACCGGCACCGTGACCTTCCTCGACGGCACAACGACGTTGGGAACGGGCACGCTCAGTGGCGGCGCGGCGAACTTCAGCACCTCGAAGCTGGCAGCGGGTGTCCACAACATCACCGCCAGCTACGGAGGCGATGCGAACTTCACTGCCAGCACCTCGTCGAAAGTGAGCCAGACGGTCGATAACCCTGGCACCCAGGCTGGCGGCTATACGGTGACGGTCACCGCGACCGGCACCGCCGGCACCAACAACGGCAGCACCGCTGCCCATCCCGTCAACTTGACCCTGACCGTACAGTAAGGTCGGTTGGAATAAGGGGGCCCCACTTCTCGTGCATCCTGCGGGAAGTGGGGTTTCTGTTGATTACGGCTAGCTTCACGCGGAATCTTAAATCCTCAGATCTTCAAATCTTCAGATCTTCTCAAACTCTGTCATCCCGACCGGAGCAGATCATCGCGTCAGCGATGGTTTGGCGGCCGGTGGCCCAGCCATGTTTTGGCTTGAGTGGGGCAGTTATATCGCTGGGCGGAGTCTTCCCGCCGCTCGTTCGCGCTTTCGTGCTGTCCATTCCGACTCGATTTCGACCCGTCGCTCGCAGCCGGTTTGGCGTCACGACACCAGGTCTCTCCACTTCGCAGACCGTCGCTCCCGCGATGATCTGCTCCGGTTGGATGACAGAGTTCAGAAATCTGAAAGACCCACTCAAGCCAAAGGCGGGCTTGAGTGGGCACCCGTCCGAGCCGCGCTTGACTTCATGGCTAAGCTATGACAGCCTTGCTGCCGCTAAAACAATAGCAAAATTCAAGAAACAGGAAAGAGCACGTATGACGAAGCTTCTCGCAATATCGCTTTGCGCGGTTAGTCTGAGCGTCGCAGGCATTGCCGCTCAAAAAAGCAGCAGCGCGTCGAAAGCATCATTCGACAAGTTCGTAGACGAGGCCAACAAGGCGCAGACTGCCAATGACGCCAAGTGGATGGAAGCAAATTTGGCCTCCGCCTACGTCGAAGGCACGAGCTTCGGCACGTGGATTCCGAAAGCGCAACTGATCAAGGATGCCAACGATCCGAGCAACAATAAGTTCACCAAGAGCGATATCACCGATGTGCAGACCGAAGTTGTCGGAAATGTAGGGCTGGCGCGCTTCAAAGAAAGTTACGACGCAGTGATCGAGGGCCAGCACCGCGCTCGAACGATTATCTGCAGCACGACGGCAGTGAAGGAGGCGAGCGGCTGGAAAGGGTTGTCGAGCCACTGCTCAAAAGTTGAGTAGTGGACGGCGTGAGCGTTCGCAAAATCGGTTTGAAGCCCAGGGGTGGCCCGGCCAAAACGAAAGCCCGAGGCTGCCCCGTCCAAAGCCTGCCCTGGGCGAAGTCGAATGGGTCCGGCTTAGGCGGGGATTTTGAATTCATTTTTCCAACCTCGCCCGCGTGATATCCAACCTTCCTTCCACAGCTTCGCTCAGCGACGATGATCGAGGCCGTGACAGTTGGCCTAAGCCAATTCGCCGCGCCCCGAACTCCCTTTGTTTCACGGACGTTGATATCTAAGTTCTTTGAAAGCCGGTTCTTGCCGGGGTAATTATCCCTTGACAGTAGGTACTATAATTCCCTTTGCAGGTGGGTTCACAGATCGACGCATAGCTGGGGTCGAAGTGGACTATATTTCCGCCCCGAGGGAAATTAACATGCGCGTGCCAGATGCAGTGATCAAGTGCGTGGGCTTTGTGTCGCCCTTCATGGGCGATACCGTGGCCTTAGAATACGGAGGTACGGCATTCATCGTTGCAATTCGGATGGACGAAAAGCACTCCTTTGCTCACCTTGTCACAGCGAAACACGTTGCAGATGCCATAGACCCCGGAGAAGCAGTGATCGCCATGAACGCGAAAGACGGTGCGCCACGGTTTCTGCGCACCGGATCGCAAAAATGGTTCTTTCATCCAACGGAACCAGACTCGGTTGATGCGGCCGTGATTCCCTTCGGTTCGCCAAGATTTTCGGAATACGATATCAATTCCATTGAGGAGAGAAGTTTTGTTAATGACGAAAAAATTGCTGAATATGGAATTGGCATCGGAGATGAAATTTTTCTAACAGGCTTGTTCACAAGGTTTTTTGGTCACACTCATCTGATACCTATTGTGCGGACTGGCAATATTGCAATGCTGCCCAGAGATAGAGTGCCTGTTAAGGATTTTGGATTGATTGAGGCTTACCTTGCCGAAGGGCGTTCCATCGGCGGTCTCAGCGGTTCACCTGTATTTGTCCGCAATACAGTAAGCCTGCCGGAAGGACGGGACCAAAAAGGAAAACCAATTACGCTTTCAGGGTTAGGGCCGATCCATTTTTTGGGTCTCATGCATGGCCACTGGGATTTGCCAGCATCTTTTTCTCCGACAGAGCAGGCGGAAGCGGTTAATATGGGCATATCCATTGTCGTTCCCGCGAAGAAGATTTTAGAAGTCTTGTATCACCCGGAGTTAGTTGCTATGCGAAAAGAGCATCTAGAAAAAGGAAAGAGTGCCAATCTACCTACATCGGACAGCGTAGTAGCGAAGCCATTCACGAAAGAGGAATTTGAAGTCACCCTTAAAAAGGTGAGTCGTAAAATGACTTAGCTGGATTGGCCCGTTTTTGTCGGTGGGTTGAGTCCCACTCACTTACTGTCTGCCTCTTGCCATTGCTCCAACGCATCGTGAGAAAAATCGGCCTCTTTTAGGTCGTTCTCCACAAACCAGGAACATCCCACAATATGCGCCATCGCTCCCCTAAGAGCGTTGACGGTCATTTTCGGACCGCCAGACTTGAGCCGCACTAAATCGCCAATCTTCCAAGTAGCCATAAACAGCACGCGAGGATAACACAATGAATTGCAATGGTAAAGACACAATTACAGTAGGAGACATTGTCCGCCTGAAGAGCGGGAGCCCAGACCTAGCCGTTGTTTCCGTAAAGGCAAATGGTGCCATGGTTGAGTGGCCGACCGCAAATTCAGAAATGCAACGCCACGTATTTCCCCAAGCCTGCTTGACGGTAGTCAGAAAGGCTCAATAACCGGAGGTTGGCGCAGAACCATGTCGCGCTTTTCAACCTGATGCAGAAAACTAATGAACATCGGGGTTTCATCAAAGCGCCGATTGTAGCGGAAGCTATACTCGTTCAAATAGGTTTGCAGGTAGTGACGGCCAACGTTGTGGTACACGCCTTTGATTCCGTTCTTTACTAGGCTCCAAAATCCTTCGATAGTTTGCGTGTGAACATTACCAGCAACGTAAATCTTTTCGCTGTGCCGAATGCGCCGATGATAGTAGTTGTGCGCCGTTCCCCCGAGCCCGTCATAAATCGTGTAGTCATCCGTGAACACAAGATTCGATGGCAGGACGTGTTCTTTAATCAGGCCCTGAACGATATCTTTCTTAACATCTGGCGTCACGAATGCGCGGACACTGCCCTTGCGCTGGACAATTCCAACCACAGGCGTTTTCGCTTTCTTGTCAGCCGTGCAAGCGCGACCTTGCATTCTCTGCTTACCGCCGAAGTACATTTCGTCCACTTCTACGGGCTTCTGGCTTCCACCCAGCTTCGGCGCATTCTCCGTCTCGTCCAACATGGAGCGAATCTGCTTAAACATGCGCCATGCGGTTTTGTAGGTCACTCCGGTTTCCCGCTGAATCTGCTTGGCCGAAATGCCGCAACGGGTCTGAGCCATCAAGTAGACGGCATAGAACCAAGTCGTGAGCGGAGTGGGAGACTTGTGAAAGATCGTGTTCGCGGTCGGATGATAATGATTCCCGCAATGGTCGCACGAATACGAAGGACGGCTTGCAATGCGATGGTGTTTCGTTTGCTTTTCGCACTTGTCGCAATAGGGCATTCCATCGGGATTAAAGCGGCGAAACAGCCAATCAAGGCAGGTAGCGTCATCCGGAAACTGTTCACGGAAGTTGTTGATTGTATAAGGCTTCATGTTCGGCTTGCGGTTGTTGTGAGCCATGGCTTACCTGCTTTCAGGTAAACATATAGCAGAATTCGTACCTACTGTCAAGGGATAATTACCCTTGCCGGGAACTTCCCGCTAGGGTGATGATTCCAGAGATTTTCCGAAAGGGGGGAGGGGGTGGCAGAGTTCTTAACGGCGAGAACGACCCTTGCAACGCGCAGGCAGCCTCGTGGGAATCACTCCTTGCGCGGCTCTACAGGGGCTGGAGCTTCGGGCAGTCGACGGTTTTGTTGCCGTCGCTCGACAAACTGAGCTTTTCCCGAGAGTTTGGCGGCGGCAACGGTTCGCAGGTGCGCAACGTGCTGACTGATCAAGACTCGAAGCTCGGACAATAGCAACCATGCGTCGTCATCTCTTGCGACAATGGCAAGACCACAAAGATGCCGAATTTTATCCTCAAGGCGTCGATTGAGCACGGGCTGCAGGGCCGTGGCGCTTTCCCAAGCGTACCAACATCTTTATAAGGAAAATATAAAGATGGGACGGACGAGACTCCGGCAGAACAGTACGGCTCACTCACGAAGCTCTGGTTTAATCTTTTTCCTCTTCTTCTGGCCCTCGAGATTGAGGGCCGCCGCAGCCCTCGTTGACTTGGCCCTTTGGCCCAAGTATGATTCGCGCGCTGTCCGAAGTGCGAGGAGGGGCCATGCAGTTGCGATTGGAAAGCCGGCCGGTGGGCGACGTCATGGTTGTCCAGTGCCACGGACGGATCGTCACCGGCAATGAAGTCTTCACGCTGCATGCGCGGGTTGCCGATGCCATCGAGAAGTATGGAGACGTGGTGCTGCAACTCGACCAGGTGGAGTTCGTTGACAGCAGCGGATTAGGCGCGCTGATGCGCCTGGTGCAGGCCGCCCGCGCCAAGGGTGGCGACCTTAAACTGAGCGGCTTGTGCGACAAGGTGCGGAAGGTGCTGCAGTTGACCAGCCTGCTGGGTCAGTTTGAAGTCTACGACTCCATCGAAGAGGCGATCACGGCGGCTTATTTAGGCTCGCGATACTCCCGCGGAAAAACCGGGGACGCGCGCCCGCGCATGCTTTGTATTTATGGCTCAACCGACGTCTGCACATTCTTGCGAGAGGTGCTGTGCGCGGCGGGATACAACGCGATGACCACCATGTCAGTAGATGACGCGCAGATTCTGCTTAAGGCAACCAAAGCCAGGCTGGTGGTAGTCTCCTCGCGCATGCAATCCATTCATGGCAAGCCCATTCGCAAAGCGATGGATGAGATCGATCCCGGCATCGCTGTGCTGGTTTTGGACGAGAGTTTTGCCACCGAAGATCCCGGCGAAGCGGCGGAGAAACTTTTGAGCAGCGTCGGCAGCCTGTTGACGGCGGCGCCGAATTAGCAGGCTGATTTTGCGGCCTTGATTCGCCAGGCTTGACTCTTCCAAAACTTTATCCGCCCAAAACCGGGCAGGGAAGCGGTTCAATACCGGCTCAATACTTTACGATCGCAGCAAACGATTTTGGATCGAGCGAAGCCCCGCCCACCAGTGCGCCATCGATTTCTTCTTGCGCCATTAAAGCTGAAGCATTCTCCGGCTTGACCGATCCTCCGTACAAGATGCGCAGCTTCATGGCAAACTCTTCGCCAAAGATCTCCGTGGCTTCGCGGCGAATCACGGCGTGCGCTTCCGCAGCAATTTCGGGCGTCGCGGTCTTTCCGGTCCCGATCGCCCACACGGGTTCGTAGGCAACGACCAACTTTCCGGCCTTCTTCGACGATACCGCGTGAAAAGCCCTTACACACTGGCGGCGCAATACATCATCGGTCAATCCAGCTTCGCGCTCTTCGAGCACTTCACCCACGCAACAAATGGGCGTGAGACCGGCTTCCAGCGCGGCTTTCAGGCGAAGATTGACGGTGTCGTCGGTCTCACAAAAATATTGCCGCCGCTCGGAGTGGCCGACGATCACATGCGTCACTCCCAACGCCAGCAGCATGGCCGCCGAAGTTTCGCCAGTAAATGCGCCTTCGTTCTTCCAGTGGACGTTCTGTGCGCCGATTGCGACCTTCGAGCCCTTTGCCGACTCCAGCGCCGCCGCCAAATCGATATCGGGAGGGCACACCACAATCTCATCGCGATCATGCCCCGAAACCAGCGGCCGGAACTCGCGAAAAAACTCTCGCGTCTGGTCTGGAGTTTTGTACATTTTCCAATTGGCGGCGATCAGCTTCTTTCTCATGAAGGTCCCTTTTCGATTGTGCAGGACAGCTGAGGATTCGTCTGCACGAACTTCTCCCCGGCCTGCGAATACTCGCGGAGAGTGGCGACATCGAATAAAACAAATCGGATTATGTTGACGTGCTTCGCAAAGGCGAGCGCTTCAGCCGTGGATGACACTGCTATTGCCGCCGCTTCCGCGACGGGATAGCCGAAAGCTCCCGTCGAGATTGCGGGAAACGAAAGGGAAGTGAGTTGGCGCTCCTCGGCAACGCGGACCGATTCTCGATGGCAGCTTTCGAGGGTTTCACTCTCGCGGCGACTGCCGCCGCGATAAATCGGCCCGACGGTGTGGATCACATGTTTTGCAGGAAGATTTCCGCCGGTCGTGACAACAGCGTTACCTGCGGCAAGTCGGCCAATCTTGCTCACAATCTGCTTACATTGGTCGAGAATGGCTGGCCCGCCGGCGCGGTGAATCGCGCCATCCACGCCGCCTCCGCCAAGAAGGGAAGAATTGGCCGCGTTCACAATCGCATCCGTTGTCTCTTGCGTGATGTCGGCCGGACCAACGAAGTCGATGACTTTCCCGCCGTCAAGTGCCAGCCGAATAGAAAAATCGCGCACGCCCATATATCGCGAGTCACTTTTTTTCCGTCAGAGCTTCGACCCCTGGAAGCTTCTTGCCTTCCAGAAATTCCAGCGAAGCACCGCCGCCGGTCGAAATGTGCGTGATTTTGTCTGCCACGTCAGCCGCATGCACAGCCGCGACCGTATCTCCGCCGCCGACAATCGAAATCGCCCCCGCGTTTTCCGCCACGGCATGGGCCACGCGGAACGTTCCCCGCGAGAATCCCGGAACTTCAAACACTCCCATGGGCCCGTTCCACACAATGGTGCGGGCCCGCGAAATTTCTTCGGAAAATAATTCAATCGTCTTCGGCCCAATATCCAGCGCCGCGCGATCCGACGGAATGGGCTGCCCCTCGCCGACTTGCTGCGTGACTGCGTTGGGATCCGGCTTGATCGCCACCACGTGATCGATTGGCAAGAGCAAACGCACTTTTCGCTGCTTCGCCTCGGCCATCAGTTCCTTAGCGAGTTCCACTTTATCGGCTTCAAGCAGCGACTTTCCAATCTCCAGTCCCTGCGCCTTGAGAAATGTGTACGCCATGCCGCCGCCAATGATCAGCGAATCCACTTTGCCCATCAGATTGCGAATCACGCCAATCTTGTCGCTGACCTTCGCGCCCCCGAGAATGGCCACAAACGGCTCTTCCGGATTCTGCAGCGCTTTGCCCAGATATTGCAGTTCTTTTTCCATCAACAGTCCGGCTGCAGATTTGGGTATGAACCTTGTGACTCCCACCGTAGAAGCATGTGCGCGATGCGCTGCTCCGAAAGCGTCATCGACGTAGAACTCCGCCAGATTTGCCAGTTGCTTGGCGAACCCTTCGTCGTTGGCCTCTTCCTCGGCATGAAACCGCAAATTCTCCAGCAGCAGGGTTTGTCCTTTTTCCAACTGGGTCGCAACTTCTTCTGCTTCCGGCCCCACGCAATCCGGACAGAACCCAACATTTTCCCCACGCGCCAGTTCTTTATCCAGAACCATGCGCAGGCGCTCAGCCACCGGCTTCAAACTCATTTTTGGATTCGGTTTGCCCTTCGGCCTTCCCAAGTGCGAAGCCAAAATCAGCCGCGCCCCATGCCGCAGCGCGTACTCAATCGAAGGCAACGTTTCGCGGATGCGCGTGTCGTCCATTACCCGCCCATCGTCGAGCGGAACGTTGAAGTCAACCCGCATGAGAATGCGGTTCCCATTCAGGGGAAGATCGCGGATGGAAAGCTTGGACATTGGCCGGTCGTCCTTTTACGAGGAATCTTTGAGTAGAGATTTAGCGTAAGCCGTCGCGCTGCACCGCTGCAAAAGCCTCCGCCAGGCTCTTACAAACCCTTACCTGCGATGTAGTGAATCAGGTCTCGAACGCGGCAGGAGTATCCCCATTCATTGTCATACCAGGAGATCACCTTCACGCAGTTGCCACCCACCACCAGGGTCATTGGCGCGTCCACAATCGACGAGCGCGAGTCGCCTTTGAAATCCGAAGAAACCAGTTCGCCTTCTTCGAATCCCAGGTAGCCCTTGAGCGAGCGCTCTCTGAAGCTTTCATCAGCGCCCCGTTCACTTCTTCTCTAGTAGTCTTCTTTTCCACCCACGCCACTAGATCGACGACAGAAACATTCGGAGTAGGCACCCGCATGGCGAAACCATCGAGTTTTCCCGCCAGATCAGGTATGACCAACTTCAATGCTTTGGCCGCACCGGTAGAAGTTGGAATCATATTAATGGCCGCCGCCCTCGCCCGCCGCAGGTCTTTGTGCGGAAAATCGAGTATCACTTGGTCGTTGGTATAGGAGTGAATGGTTGTCATGGTTCCGCTGACAATTTTGAAGGCGTCATTCACCACTTTCGCGATGGGCGCCAGGCAGTTCGTGGTGCACGAGGCATTCGATATAATGTGATGTTTCGCCGCGTCGTATTTTTCCTGATTCACGCCCAGAACCAACGTGACGTCTTCGTTCTTCGCGGGAGCCGAAATAATGACTTTCTTCACCGGTCCGTGCAAATGCTTTTTCGCATCATTAGCATCCGTGAATCGGCCGGTAGACTCAACCACCACCTGAGCGCCGACCGATTCCCACGGCAGCGCGGCGGGATCTTTCTCCTTAAAAACTTTGATCGTCTTTCCGTCGATCGAAATACTGTCGTCGGAGGCTGAAATCTTTTGCTTCAAGTTGCCCAAAATCGAATCGTATTTAAGCAGATGCGCCAGCGTTTTCGGATCCGTCAAATCGTTGACCGCAACAAATTCAAGCTCGGGATCGTTCAACGCAGTCCGCAGAACATTGCGTCCAATCCGCCCAAAACCGTTAATGCCAACTTTGATTGCCATTTTCTTTCTCCATTCTCTATGAATGCGATCAGGAATCGTCTTGAAAAGGCCGACTCTATGAAACCGTCCGCAAATGATGGCGGAACAAATGATGGTAGCAGGAGAGGGAAGCGCCGTAAATGATCTGCGGCCGCCGGTGGTGTCTTAAATCCATTTGCCACGAAGGTCGCGGAGGAACACAAAGGCCATGTCTGCCTTCGTGCCTCTCTCGAAAAATTAAGCCGTGAGCGGTTGCAGGGCGACGGTGTGGCCGAGTTTTTCGATCCGGCGCACGAAGAGCGCCGAAAGCCCTCACTTCCATCGTCTCCTTTTCGGCGCTTTCGGGCAGAGCACGGCGATTCCAGGCAGAATCTCTCTCTCGTCCTCCCGTTCGCCGGAGCAGATTCGATCGTACTGCGCCGGGTCCCGACTAAGCTTCGTGTCGAGCTCGCGTCTCAGGGCACCTACAAAGCGACTCTTCTACTCGAGGTCAGCAAAGCATAATGCTAGCGTGGAAGCGCCGCAGACAACTGCGGCGCGAACTCCGGAGGGGAAATGCGTCAGAGATGTGTCCTAGCGGGAGTCATGGCCCTGGTTGTTTCCGTTTTCTGCTCCGCAGTAGCGTTGGCGCAAGATCAATTGAGTGAAGGGAAAAATGAAATCGGCGGGTCCGTAGGCCGCATCTTCATCAGCAATCAGGGAATCAACGGCGCCACTTACTTCAATCCCTACGTTCGCTCCGGCAAGGGTTTCACCTTCGAAGTGAACTACGCCAGGCGTCTCGCTGGAAACCTGGTCTACGCCGTTGCAGTAGAAGTGCCGGCCGTCTTTAATATCGACGAAGACCTCAATTCCGGAGCCAACGTGGTGCCACAGGATTACCAGCAGATTTTCATCACTCCTTCGCTCCGCGCAAATTTGTTTCCGGACACGAGGATCTCTCCCTGGGCGAGTTTTGGCGGCGGATTTGGGCATTTTAGCGAAAACAATAATCTGATTTATGGAGGCCCAAATCCAGGCGGATCTTCGACCTCGGGGGTGGTGCAGGGAGGCTTCGGATTGGACTCGCGTCCGTTCTGGGGACGTGTCAGGCAACTAGTAATTCGTGGCGAGGTGCGCGACTTCTGGTCTGGAACCCCCGATCTACCGTTGGCGCCCACCGGCAAAACGCGGCAGCATAACTATCTCGTTGGTGGGGGCCCGGTCTGGCATTTTTGAGGCTATCGCTTTCCTGTCGATACCACTTCATCGAGCAGGTCAGGCAATTTCTTGGCATCCTCGGCGGAATTGCCGAAACGCGCCGATTCGTACGCCTGGCTAAACTGCCGAACTCGCGCCTGCAATCGTGCATCTTCGATCGAAGTTACGAGTTCACTTGCGGTGCAGGATTTCGACCTCTGCAGTCCGCGGCGGGCCAGATAGCGAATCAATCGCTCATACCACATCGCGGCTGCCAGCTCCGGCGAACGTTCCGGATGCGCCTTGAGCCGCCTCAGGCGAATGCTCTCGAAAATTCGCGCCGAGTTCGCCAGCATCAGCAGCAAGATGGCAAAAGCGACGATTGTTCCCAGCCACCAGGCCTGCATTCCCACTACGCCTTTCTGGCCTTTTCTCGCCCAGTTCAGCAGCCGCAGATAGAACAACCGCGCCTTCATTCTCATGCGATCTAAATTGGTCCGCGTACCGACCGCCACCGAGCGGCTCAGAAGGTATTGATGCGAAGAATCGTAGCTCACCACCCACTCGCGCCAGAACGAGGCTGCCGCGTCCAGGTAAAGTGCGAGGCGTCCCCAGCTTTGCGCCGGCGCTATGCCGCCGCCGGGGGTGGGATCGAAGGTGATCCATCCGTAGCCCGGAAAGTAAGCTTCCACCCAGGCATGCGCGTCTTTGGCCCGGATCATATATTGTCCGGTAATGTCATTGAATTCTGAGCTGCGAAATCCGTTTACCACGCGCGACGGAATGCCGAGCGTCCGCAGCATCACGGCCATGGAAGAAGCGAAGTACTCACAGTGTCCTTGCCTGCGCTCGAACAAAAAGTTGGCCAGCGGATCGGCAACCGGTGACCGCAGCAGTTGCAATGTGTAACCATAATGCGACTTTAGATATTTCTCGATTGCGACCGCCCGATCGTAGTTGTTGGAAGCGGAATGGGTGATCTGCGCAGCCAGTTCGGGAATGCGCGGGTCGAGCGTCGGAAGCTGCAGGTATTCCGGCGCAATCGCCGGCATGGAGTCTCCTGCGCGCCTGAGTAAATCCGGGGATGGCCGGGAAATATCTGAATCCGCCTCGTAAGTCCCGACTCCGCGGCGTCCATCCGAGTTCGAGACCGCGCCTCCCTGGTCGATCTGTAGCTCGCGATAATCTCCTCTGACTCGGCGCGCCCAGGGAGCGAGGAAGAAAACGTTGGTACCGATCGGCTCCATCAGAACCCGGTAATGGATCAGAGTGCGGGATTCCCGACCGCCGGTTCCAGCGCGTTCGACTGGATCCTGCGTCACTCCCTGCGTAAACCGAGGAATGGAAAAGGATCCGTCCGCATTCCGTGGAAGCTCGTATTCCGGCGATGGATTCGACCAGTTCTCGCCATCGAAAATCGCCAGCGAAACTCCGCGCCAGTGCAGCGCGTACTGGCCTCGTTTGTCGCCATCGATCTGAACGTGCATGACCATGGCATTCGACTGTTGAATTCGACCGATTCCGCCCAGCTGTACCCGGTCGCTAAACCCGGTAGAGAAGTTGGTGCCGAAAGAATACGCGCCCATGTAGCCGGAAGCCGTGCGCGGCAGAATAAAAAATATAAGGGCCGCACCCAACAGAATCATCAAGGTCAATGCCGGCGTCAGCCTCGCCAATGAAAAGGCAAGGTGCCGATGCTCCTGCATGTCCTGCGAATGCCGGGCTTGGACCTGGGCCGCGCGGGCGGAACGCCGCATCTCCATGAGAATGAAGCTAACGACGGCCATCAGCATGAATCCCGCAAAGAACGCCAGGAAAATGCTGTCCACCGTAAGTACGGACGCTGCCAGCACCATAAGAAACGCGACGATCGTCAACATCACATAATCGCGATCGCGCCGTAGCGAAAACGTTCGTACCACTACCGCGAATAGCACGAGGTGAACCGTAGCGAATAGAAAGCTGCGCGAAAAAAGAAAGTAATCGGCGGCGTAGAAAAGGAAGTATGCGAGAGTCACCGGAGTAGTCCAGCGCTCCGAAAAAACTAACTTCCGCCCTTTCGCCAGTAGATAGCCGCGGAATGCCAGCGCTCCGCCGGCCAGCGCGACTGTTGGTAGATCCAGGCTGCCAGTGCTGGCCAGCGTTCCAAGTCCCATCAGCACCAGCAAATAAATCGAAAGCTCGAAGTATTTGTTAATTGCTTGCGAAACCGGAATCACTTCGAATTTTGCAGCAGCTTGCGGCATAGGTCGATTTTGACGCGTTGCCAGGATTTAGGCAGTTGATCTTCCATTCGTTAAAACTCCATTCTTCGCCAAGTACTCTATGAATGGAAGCCCTTTACGACAATTCCTTGCACCGAAAGTCACATCATCTTTGATTTTTATCTTTAGATCTTTCTGCGGGAGTCGCTTTCCTAACGCTTTTCTCGGTGGTCCCCAGGATTACGCTTCGCCTTTGTTAGAATGATTCAGGTCAGGCATCGGTCTCGCGCGACGCACTCTCGCCAACCCCGCCAGGTCCGGAAGGAAGCAACGGTAACGGGCTCTTGCGTGTGCAGTGGGTCGCCGGTGTCTGGCTTATTGTTGCCTCACATCTCTCGGAAATTCTCCACCTCACGATTCTGCACCAACCTTTTACACATCCTTACAACTCTTTGCGCAAGAAACGCCTCTTTCCCTCGTCTTCATTAAGTCAGGCTTCTGACCAAAAAATCCTGATAACAAAAAAATCCTGAAAGGTGCCGAGCTGCAATGATCCGTCATTTTCCTGAAAAGCCCGTTTCTCCCTCCGTTACTATTCGCGTCTCCGGCAGTTTGTCGCAAGGGCATCTCTCGTACCTAGAGCAGCTTGTCGCCTCGGCCATCGATTGCGGCCTCTGGCCTCTGCTCGATGTGGCTCGTCTGGAAGAGTTGGATCGTTTCGCTCTTACCTATCTGGTTGGCGGGGAGGGGCGTTACTTTGGCATCGTAAGCTGTCCCAACTTCATCCGCGAATGGATGCAAATCGAGAAAGCAAGTCGGGCAGCTTAAGGGTTCAGGGGCGCTATAATGGCCGGCATTGTTTTCATTCCCCATAAACGGAGCAAAAACTTATGACAACAACTGAGCAAAACACATGTGCCCACGTTCCCTGCACCTGCGCGGTGGAAGCTGGAAAAAAATACTGTAGTGACTCTTGCAGCGATGCCGGATCGGGGGAAGTGGAGATCGCTTGCGAATGCGGTCATGCCACCTGTTCGACAAGCATCGAAGAAGTAGCCTAGAACTCGACAGCGGGTGAGATTGCTCGCGGGATCCCGGCGCCGCCGACGTGCTACGCGTTGTGATGTCGGCGGCCAAGCAATACCGACAACACCCTCGCTGAAGGCCGGCCCTGAGTCGTATTGCCTCACCCCAGCGTCGCCCTGTCCTCGCCCTTATCGATCAGCTTTATCTTCGTTTGTGGAAGGCCAACCATGCGTATCCTACGGCAAGGCCGAGTGAGCCGTAGGTCGCCGCGTTCATAGGCCCGAGCAGGAAAAAAGTAGCCACAAGCGAGGGATCGAACGTCATCTTCACGAAATACATCGGACAGAGCGAAAATATCAGTTGCGGATCGAGGTCCCAGCTGTGCGGAGCGAGAAAAGCGACGAGCGCTACGAAATATGCAATCGCCGCGAAGCTGCCGAGCCATCTGAGGGGCGCTAGGAACACCTGTTCATCGTCCCGGTCTTTCCTGCACGCGGTCGCGATCCATGGTCTGGGCAGCACTGCAACCGTCACGCTGAAAAGGCCCAGCGACGCCAGGATCGCCACAAATCAGGCACCCACTCGCTCTGAACCGGCAGCTCCGCGCCCCGCAACATCAGAAAAGGAACGCAGGTGAACAGGGAAGTCACTCCGCACAGGAAAAACGCGATGCGGGATGTGATCCTGATAGCGCGTGCGGACATGACGCGGATTCTAACAGCGGTTCGGAGTTTGCGGTTGGACATTAGTCTCTCACTGCGGCAAAATAGGCGTTTCCTATTTCCAACTGGAGAACCCATCGATTGAACAAGCCTCTGCGCGTCAAAATCAGCGCCCTCGGCACCTACGTCCCGCCGCGCCTTCTTACGAACGCCGATCTCGAAAAGATGGTCGATACTACCGACGAATGGATTCTCGCCCGCGTGGGGATTCGCGAGCGCCACATCGTCGACAAAGGGGTGGCAAGCAGCGATCTGGCCGTTGAAGCCGCCAAGAAAGCTCTGGCGCAGCGCGGCATCGGCCCCAATGACATCGATGTCATCATCGTCGGCACCGTCACTCCCGATATGTTTTTTCCCTCAACCGCGTGCCTGGTGCAACACAAACTCGGCGCGCGTGGGGTTTGGGGATTCGATCTTTCCGCCGCCTGCTCGGCCTTTGTTTACGCCGTACAAACCGGCGCCCAGTTCGTTGCCACCGGCGCGCATAAGCGCGTGCTCGTGATCGGCGCAGACGTTATGTCTTCGATTATCGACTACACTGACCGCGCCACCTGCGTAATCTTCGGTGACGGCGCTGGCGCGGTAATTCTGGAACCCGCGGAAGACGATTCGGTCGGCTTAATCGATTTCATTCACGAAGTCGAAGGCGCGGGTGGGTGCTATCTCTATATGCCCGGCGGCGGCAGCCTGAATCCCTCAACCCGCGAAACCGTCGATCAAAAAATGCATTACGTTCACCAGGATGGCCAGCAGGTATTCAAATTCGCCGTGCGCAAGCAGACCGAAGCCTGCCTGAACCTGCTCGAACGCAATGGACTAAAAGGCTCTGACATCGATGCCTTCATTCCCCATCAAGCCAATCTCCGCATCATCAATGCCACGGCCGAGCGCCTGGGCCTTCGCCCGGAGAGCGTCATAGTCAATATCGACCGCTATGGCAACACCACGGCCGGCACCATTCCGCTGGCGATGAATACGGCCATTGAACAAGGCAAGCTGAAGAAGGGCAGCCTCGTGCTGATGGCTTCCGTTGGCGCAGGATTTACGGTTGGGGCCTCGCTTCTGCGTTGGGCCTTTTAGCAAGCGCCGGCATCTATAGCTGCAGCCAGAAACCGCAATGCGCTTACTGACGAACGAAGTTCTGCTTGCAAGTGACGACGCCTTGACCCAAATGTTGGGCGCCAGAATCAAAACCCTCTGGGATGCCCGTAGAAGCGTCGATGCCTCGCGCCTCAACCCCCTGCTCACCGACGATTACACTGCGGTTCATCCGGATGGCACGTTGCATGTGCGGAAGCCGACCGAGCAGGAAATTGCCTTAGAGGAGATTGACCACTATCAACTGACTCACCTTCGAGCTGTGCCGATCGGGCCGGAGAGCGCTCTGGTGACCTACATTGCGGAAGTCGGAATCGCCAGCCACATAGCGCCTACCGTCCTAAAATGTGCGGTGGGAGAGGTTTGGATTAAGCAGTTGTACGACTGGAAGTGTCGTTACTCTCAGGCTACCGTTGTGAAGTAATGCAAACCACTTGGTCGTTCCGATAATTGGCGGTAACCGCTGCCTGAATCGATCGGGGGTGTACCGATGAACGGCCGCGCTTTTCATGAATGACCACTGTAACCCTGCGTGCCTGATTTCCCTGGCGTTCAGCCAGGGCTGCTGCTAACTTGGCGCAGCGTCTGCTTCACGTGGGGATGATGCGGATGAGCACGTCCATGGTTCAAACAGCGTTTCAAACAACCTGGCTTCGAACAACTTGCTGCTGGTTTTTTTTCACTCTTTCCGCGCTCGGGCAAACCGGGCAGATTCCGAAAGACAACTCCCAGCCGACGAGACTGCTCTTAATGGAACACCTGTGGAACGAGGCCCAGGTGAATCGCGACGCCCGCTCTCTTGACGCCATGATCGGGGCCAACTTCGTGAACACAGAGTACGATGGTGAGGTCAGCGACCGGGCCAAGTTTCTCGCCGACATCAAAGATCCGCAGTTCAATCTCACCACCCTGACCATTCAGGACCCTAAAGTCAGCATGTACGGAGACGCGGCCGTTGTCGTGGGAAGCTACCGGACAAAAGGCACGTATGCGGGCAAGCCGTACGAGCACGTCGGGCGTTTCACCGACACTTGGGTTTTCGTAGACGGACGCTGGCAATGTGTTGCCAGCCACACCAGCCTGGTAAAGAAATAGTTCGCCGTGTATTACCCCTGCCAGAAAGAAACTCATAACCTAAAATTTGTGTCCGCTCCGAATCGCTGCTGATCTAAACGTCAGCGGATGCATAGTTCTGAACCGCTCCGATCCACCCATGAAATCGACCCTCACTCCACCCCGATGGCAGACCCTGTTAGCTTTCGCCATCATTTACTTTGTCTGGGGTTCCACCTTTCTCGCGATTCGTGTCGGGGTGCGCGAAGTGCCTCCATTCCTGCTGGCTGGGATGCGCTTCTTGGCCGCCGGTGCGGTGCTTTATGTCTGGATGCGGTTGAAAGGCACCCCCTCGCCCAGCCGCCGCGAGTGGATCGCAGCCTCATCGATCGCGGTGCTTATCTTCGTGCTCGATTACGGTTTGCTTTTCTGGGCGGAGAAGCGAGTGCCCTCCGGTATTGCGGCAGTCATGATGGCAACGATTCCTGTCTACATGGCGCTGGCCGAGATCGTGTTCTTGCGCACGCAGCGGCTCACGTTTCGACTGGCGTTTGCGCTTTTGCTCGGCATTGCCGGCGTCGCAGTGCTGGTGGGCCGTTCGTCAACTCTCGGAGGCGGAGCAATTGACCGGTCAGGTGCAATCGCCTTGATGATCTCTGGGATCAGTTGGTCCGTGGCTGCTACTCTTCTTCGCAAGCTGCCCTTGCCGGAATCCAAGGTGATGAGTTCGGGCGCGCAGATGCTATCTGGCGGCATCCTGCTGGTTGTTACCGCACTTCTCTTGGGCGAATTGAAAGGCTTTCGCTTGCAGACAGTTTCCTGGAATGCGTGGCTTGCGTTGATTTACTTGACCGTGGCGGGATCCATCGTCGCATTTACCGCATATGTTTGGCTCATTCATCACGAGTCTCCGACGAAAGTTGGGACATACGCGTATGTGAATCCGGTAATTGCAGTTCTGATCGGATATTTCTTCGGTGGAGAAGCGTTGGGTAAGCGAACCATACTCGGAACGCTGCTGATTCTGGTAAGCGTAATTGTAATCACGACTACCCCAAAAACGAGCGCAGAACCCGCGCTGCCGATTGCAGAAGAGTCGTTACCTGAGCCACAAGATATCTAAATCGAAAAAGCTCTCCTCAACGACCTTCGCGGATGTCCTTTGCGTACTTGGCGGTTCAAGCGCTTTACGGCGTCGCTTGAGACTAATCGGGCATCAGCTAAGGCCGCGTCATCTTCTCCGGCCTTACCAATTGATCGAATTCTTCTCCGCTAAGATAGCCCAGCTTCAACGCCGCTTCGCGCAAGCTGCTGTGCTCCACGTGCGCAGTATGTGCGATTTGCGCAGCTTTGTCATATCCAACTTTCGGAGCCAGCGCGGTCACCAGCATCAGCGAGTTCTTCACATACCAATCGACCTTGGCGCGATCGACTTCGATTCCCTTGATCATGTACTCGACATATCCATGGCAGGCATCGGAAACCAGCGTGACCGAATGCAGGAAGTTATAAATGATCACCGGCTTATAGACGTTAAGCTCGAAATTGCCTTGGGAGCCAGCGAATCCCACGGCAGCGGTTGCGCCGTGAACCTGCACGCACACCATCGTCATGGCTTCGCACTGCGTCGGATTCACCTTGCCCGGCATGATTGACGACCCAGGTTCATTTTCCGGAATGGTGAGTTCGCCCAACCCGCAGCGCGGTCCGGAAGCCAGCCAGCGGATATCATTCGAGATTTTCATGAAAGACGCCGCCAGCGTTTCCATCGCGCCCTGCGCGAATACGATTTCATCGTGCGCCGAGAGCGCGGCAAACTTATTTCCGTGCGAGCGGAAAGGAAGGCCGGTCAGTTCGGCAATCTTTTTCGCGGCGCGTTCGGCGAATTCCGGGTGCGTATTCAGTCCCGTGCCGACGGCCGTTCCGCCGATTGCGAGATCGTAAAGTCCGTCAAGCGCCTGCTCCAGCCGCTTGATATCGCGTTCCAACAGGCTGGCCCATCCGCCAAATTCCTGACCAAACGTGAGCGGCACGGCGTCCTGCAGGTGAGTGCGCCCAATCTTCACGATATTGTTGAACTCTTTCGCTTTGGCCTCAATCGCATCGCGCACGCTTCTAACTGCCGGAATCAGCGTATTCTTCACACGGTCTGCAGCCGCAATGTGCATCGCCGTCGGAAATGTGTCGTTGGAAGACTGCGACATATTCACGTCATCATTGGGATGAATTGGATTCTTCGATCCCATTTGGCCGCCTGCGATTTCAATGGCGCGATTCGAAATCACCTCGTTCACGTTCATGTTGGTCTGCGTGCCGCTGCCGGTCTGCCAGATTCGCAAGGGAAATTGATCGTTCAGCTTGCCGGCAATCACTTCATCGCAGGCCTGCGCGATCAGCTTGGCCTTATCCGCCGGCAATTTGCCCAAATCCTGATTCACCAGCGCGCAAGCTTTTTTGAGGATGCCGAAAGCGCGGACCAGTTCCGGTGGCATGGTGTCGCGGCCAATGTTGAAGTGCAGCAGCGAGCGCTGCGTCTGCGCACCCCAGTAAACGTTCGCGGGAACTTCAATTTTTCCCATGCTGTCGGATTCGATGCGGGTGCGAGAGGCTGATACGGTGGAGATCGGCATGTTTATGTCCCAGGTAGAAAGCTAAAGCTACGGATGAAGTAACCAAAAATTATAGCGCGCGTGAACTCGCGGGGATGTGCTTCCACATACGCGTTCCCGCCACGGAGTCTCTTGGCGGCACCGCATGCTAAAATCATCGATCTCTGACCATGCCCATACTGCTGTCTGATCCACGGAAGCTAATGCCGGACTTGCTCGCCGCCGACGATCTCGAAACGTTGGCAAAGACCCAGCTTCGTCCGGATCCTGAGACGAGCTGCGATGTCCTTGTGATCGGAGCCGGCCCGACCGGGCTGGCTTGCGCCATCGAAGCGCAAAAGATCGGCCTAAAGGTGATCGTCGTCGATAAAGGCTGCCTGGTAAATTCTCTCTTTCACTATCCTGCCGGCATGTTGTTTTTTACCACGCCAGAGCTGCTCGAGATCGGCGACGTTCCATTTACTACCGCCCATCAAAAGCCGACTCGGGAAGAGGCACTCGAGTATTACCGCAAATGCGCCGAGCATTATCATTTGGATGTTCGCCAGTACGAATGGGTCAAAACCGTTCTCGGAGAAGATGGCAACTTCAGCATCACCGCGACCGATCGCGCTGGCCGGCCGCACGATTACCGCACAAGGAAAGTGATCGTCTCCACCGGATATTACGATCTGGCCAACCAGCTTGGCCTGCCCGGCGAAGAGCTGCCCAAGGTCTCGCATTACTATGGCGAGCCGCATCCTTACTACGACAGCGATGTGCTCGTGATCGGAGGCAAGAATTCCGCCGCCATCGCCGCGCTCGACTTATGGCGACACGGCGCGCGGGTCACGCTGGTCTATCGCGGATCGCAGTTGCATCATCACGTCAAGTACTGGATCAAGCCCGACCTTGAAAACCGCATCAAGAACGGAGAAATCGAGGCTTACTTCAACAGTACGGTGCAGGAGATCGGCATCGACCATGTCGTGATCCATACGCCGCGCGGCCCTATGCGCTTGAAGAACGATTTTGTGCTCGCTTTGATTGGGTATCATCCCGACTACGATTTTCTGCGCAGCATGGGGATCGAGTTGTCCGAGTGCCAATGCCGTCCGGTCTGCGATCCAGTCTCGCTGGAGAGCAATGTTCCCGGAATCTACGTGGCCGGAGTGATCGTCGCCGGATCGCGCACCAATGAAATTTTCATCGAGAACGGCCGCTTCCATGGCCGCCAGATCGCGGAAGATCTAAAGCTGAAGTTGCGCCCGTAATAAATTCCGGTTGTCGTTCCGAACCGCGCCGAAGGCGCGATGAGAAGCTGCTTTCGGATTCCGCGGCAAGCCTGACGTCTTCGCGACCTTCGCGGTACTTCTTAGCGCTCTTCGGGGTCAAGATCTTCAACAACAGAACGCAGCGCCCAAAAAACTGGAAGTGTATTTTTGTTACCCTAAACCCTCGGCATGGAACCCCAACCAGAGCGCCAAATCCCGAGCATCTCGCTGGCGTCATATCTGCGCCTGGTAAGGGGAAACCGCAACTTCCGGCACTTGTGGCTCGCGCAGATCGTCAGCGAAATCGGCGATTGGTTTTATACGCTCTCGATTTACACGCTGCTTCTGCAGTTGACCGGCCACGCCAGCTCGGTTGCATTGGCATTGGTCCTGCAAGTCCTGCCGCAAACCTTCATCGGGCCCGCGGCCGGCGTAATCAACGATCGCCTGCGCCGCAAGCACGTGATGATCACCGCCGACCTGGTGCGCGTCGTGATCGTGTTGGCGATGCTGCTGGTGCGCTCGCGCTCGACAGTTTGGCTGATTTATCCGCTGCTGCTTGGCGAAACCGTCATGGCCGCGTTCTTCGAACCGGCGCGCAACTCGGTAATTCCCAACATCGCGGCCAAAGACGAAGTCCTGATCGCCAACACGCTCTCCTCCGCTACATGGTCGGTGAATCTGCTCATTGGCGCGTCCGTGGGAGGTCTGGTCGCCGCGTTTTTCGGGCGCGACGCCGTCTTCGTACTGAACGCGCTATCTTTCCTTGCTTCGGCAATCTTTATTAGTGGAATGCGTTTCGTCGAGCCGCACGCTCAATCGGCGGCCCCGCTGCATCCACGCGATCTGGTGGATTTCTCTCCTGTAGTCGAAGGCATTCGTTACATCCGCAACCACCGCACCATCCTGCCCACGGTATTCGCGAAGGCAGGCGAGCTCATGATCGGTCCGAGTTGGGTCATCTTCACCGTGCTTGGAGCGCATGAATATGCGGTTCACTGGCACCACATCGATCCCTCGCGCGGCGCGATGCTCGGCATGAGTATTCTGCTCGGCGGGCGTGGCATCGGGGCGCTGTTTGGCCCCATCATTTCCGCCCGCTGGGCCGGACGCAGCGATCATCGCCTGCAATTGGGAATTTTGCTGGGCTATCTCACCGTCGCCGTTGGCTACGGAACTCTCGGCGCCTGCGGCACGGTTTGGCTGGCCAGCGCCTGTGCGCTGATCGCGCACGCCGGAGGGTCGACGGTGTGGGTTTTCTCGACCACGCTCCTGCAGCTTCACACCGAAGACCGTTTCCGCGGACGCGTCTTCGCCGCCGACCTCGGCTTTTCCATGTTTACCATCGCGGCTGGTGCTTACGTCTGCGGCCGACTTCTGGATGCCGGGATCGCCGCGCGCACGCTGGCGACCTGGACGGGAATCATTATGGTGATTCCTGCGGCTCTGTGGGCGCTGGCAACACGGAGGGGAAACAACAAAATCGCGGCGCAGCGAAACTCGTGAGCCAAGCTTTACGTTCTCACAAACTTAATGCTCACCGCCCTAACGCTCACAATCGAATGTGAAGCGTTCCGGAATTCGACCTTGCTATGCAGCTAGCCGATCGATCTTTGCTGCCATAATGAAATCGCTCTCGGTCAGCCCATCGATTTTGTGCGTCCACAGCGTGATCTCGGCTTTGCCCCACGCCAGCAGAATATCCGGATGGTGCCCCTGCTCCTCGGCCAAAGCTCCAACACGATTTACGAACGCCATGGCCTGCTTGAAGTCAGGAAATGTGAACTCTCGATGCAGATGATGTTCATTCGCCACATTCCACTCGGGAACGGCCTTCAGCAAATCTTGCAGTTCTTTCCCCTTAATCGCTGGTACTCCTCCGCGGCAGGGAACACATTTCTTGTCGGCTAATTGTTCGGTCATTTTCAGCTTTCCTAAACAAGGCTTCCTTAACAATGCTCCGTTCTCTTCGCTCAAATTAACACAAGATGTCCACTCGCATCTCCTGAAACCCTCCGCCCGCTGGCTGCATCTGTTAGTATTCCATTCCCGCCATCACGAACGGTATGTCCTGATCGCTCTACCGGCTGTTCACAGGGCAGTTCCTAGGCGAGTCCAGGAAAGACAATGGCTGCCGCGCCGCCCCAATCGAATCCGAATCAACCGAATTCGCAGCCGGCCTCCAATCCCTGGCTGATCGCCAGCGCTGTCATGTTGGCGACGTTCATGGAAGTGCTCGACACGTCCATCGCAGCCGTCGCTTTGCCCTATATCGCCGGCAGCCTTTCCGCCACCAATGATGAAGCGACCTGGGTGCTCACCAGCTACCTGGTGGCGAACGCCGTCATTCTTCCGGCCAGCACCTGGTTCTCTCTCCGCTTCGGACGCAAGCGTTTTCTTATCACCTGCATTGTCATCTTCACCATTTCCTCGTTCGCCTGCGGTTCGGCTACCAGCCTGGGCATGATCCTTCTCGCTCGCGCCGTTCAAGGCGCTGGCGGCGGCGCGCTGCAACCGCTTTCGCAAGCCATTTTGTTGGAAAGCTTCCCGCCGCAAAAGCGAGGCATGGCCATGGCTGTGTTCGCGCTCGGAGTGGTGGTCGCGCCGGTCATCGGCCCCACGCTCGGAGGCTGGCTCACCGACACTTATTCCTGGCGCTGGGCGTTCTACATCAACATTCCTGTCGGCATGTTCGCCGTGTTCATGATCTCGCGCTACGTGCAGGACCCGTCTTACATAAAGAACGCGCGTCCTGGCAAGCTCGACGGCATCGGACTCGGCTTGCTGGCGGTGTGGCTCGGCTGCCTGCAGATTATTCTCGACAAGGGCCAGGAAGATGACTGGTTCGGCGCCACCTGGATTCGCTGGGCCACGGCGATTCTCATCATCTCCTTCTTCGCCTTCATCATCCGTGAATGGCGGCACAGGCAAGGGCTTGTCGATCTGAAAATCTTTCGCCATCGCAACTTTACCCTGGGATGCATCCTGATTGGTCTGTTCGGCGCGGGCATCTACGGTTTAGTCACCTTGCTTCCGCTTTTCTATCAGGAATTGCTCGGCTATACCGCTCTCGCCGCCGGATGGGCAGTGAGTCCACGTGGTATCGGCGCGATCGTCGCCATGCCGCTCATCGGCTATCTCACGGCAAAAATCGATAATCGCTGGCTCATCGCTTTCGGTTTTGGAATGTTCGGCGTCGCCAGCTTGTGGTTCGGCCTGGTCAACCTCAGCATCGGCCAATGGACGTTTCTCTGGGCGATCCTCATCAGCGGATTCGGCTCAGGCTGCGTCTTCGTCCCGCTCTCGACGACCGCGATGGCATTTCTGAAGAATGAGGAAATCGGCAATGCCAGCGGCTTGTATAACCTGTTTCGCAACATTGGTGGCAGCATCGGAATTTCCGTGGTGAACACGATTGTCACGCGCCACGAACAAACCCACCGCAATGAAATGGTTCGCCATCTCAATCCGGGCCGCATCAGCGTGCACGGCGCACTCGGCGGTTTAAATCAATTTCTCGTGGTTCAGGGAGCTTCACCACCCGACGCCTTGCGCCGCGCCTACGGATTACTCAATGAGGCCCTCAATGGGCAGGCGCGCCTCTGGTCCTACGTCGATGACTTCCGTTACATGGCTCTCGCCTGCTTCGCCTGCGTGCCGATCGTGTTCACGCTGAAGAAAGCAGTAGGCCGAAGAGGCGCAAGCAGCGCGGGACACTGAAGGAGTTAGAACAAGCCTTCTAAGTCACGTGCTCCGTGAAGAACGCGAAGTACGAAAATCTCGTTATCGCCTATCCGGTAGAAGATCAGATGTTTCGGAAATCCCTCGACCGACGTGCGCCGCAATCCAACGAGTTCAACGGAAGGGAAAGAGCAGTGAGCCCCGGTCTCCGGATTGCGCAGAATGCGTTGTATGACGGAGTCGATTTCTCGATCCCAGCGCGCCGAGAGAGCGTTGCCTGAACGCTGCCGGTACCAATCACTTTGCTCAATGATGTCGGTAATCGCGGCTTCGCTGAAGCGAATCCGCAGACGCTTCACCGCTGTGCCGTCCTCGCCCGGAGGGCGGCCACCAGTCCCTTCTTGCGTATTTCGGCGAGCGACACCTGGATCATCGGCCCCTTAGCAGCGGCAATCAGTTCTTGTTCAATGGTGTGCAATCGCCGCTCTTTATCTTGACGGATCAGCTCTCGAATGTACTCGCTAGGCGTGCCCCAGTTGCCGGAGGCGACCTGCCCTTCTACGTAATGCTTTAGCGCCTCGGGAAGAGAGATGTTCAGCGATGTCATAGCCATACCTTCATATTATGTCAGTTTATGGCAGAACCTCAAACCGCCAGAACGGAGTGTCCTCATCCGTAATCGGCTACAGCCTCGTGCTCCGGCACACGCTGATCAAAACTATTGTCTCTCGCCGGCGCGCGTGCCACCGCTGAACTCTTTGCTCCCTTAGCCGGCGTGCCGAACACGATCCGCTCGATATCCGCTCAGGCCGACGGATTTTTCAGAACGTCCGCCAAGGCATG
The DNA here is from genome assembly GCA_963743585.1 of uncultured Acidobacteriaceae bacterium. Lineage (GTDB taxonomy): Bacteria > Acidobacteriota > Terriglobia > Terriglobales > Acidobacteriaceae > Sulfotelmatobacter. Next base: position 53,874 of record CAVUQI010000001.1, read on the forward strand.
CATTCTCTGCGAATCTGCCGGGGTCTTCGCGGTGGCTGCGCTCTCCTCCAGCGAAGGAGCCAGGCTATGCAATTTCGCAACATTTTTTTTATTCATGTGCGAGCTCTCAGCGCTTTGAATTGCCCTGCGCAACTGAGCGATTCGTCGCGCGGAGAGGGCTTGCGATCTCGACAACTGGTCGAGATATGCTTTCGCCACCACTAACTTCGCCGGCCATTCGATCTTTTGCTGGTTCTGTACATTCTCCTCCGACAACTGCACCGTCTTTGCCGCGTCGATTTCGTTCTGCGTCAGGAATTTGCTCGGCGTCAGTTGAAACACGTCCAGGCCGCGGGCAATCTCCGAGCCGTAAATGTAGCCGTTGTACCAATAGGCAGACCAATCACCGCCGAGCACCAAGGTTTTCGCGTCGATGGGCCCGCGATCGAAGTAGGCGATCTCAAAGGGATGCGCCGCATCGGTGAAATCCATGACGGAAATCCCTCCCTGGTACCACGCTTGCACTTCGATGTCCCGGCCGGGAATCGGAATCAGCGAGCCGTTGTGCGCCACGCAATTTTCCGTATCGCCCTGAGCTGCCGGCAGCTTGTAATAATTCGCGAAGCTCAGCTTGTCATCGTGCAAGTGGAAGATGGCGTCTGCACCCCACTTATTGGGGTCGTTCTGGCGACAGCGCGCACCGAGTCCTCCGCCCCACTCGTCGGTGAATACGACCTTGGTGCCATCATTCGAGAACGAAGCTGAATGCCAGTACGAATAATTTGGATCATTCACCGCATCAACCCGCTTCGGATGTACCGGATCTTTGATGTCGAGCAGAATTCCGTTGCCGGAGCACGCGCCCGCAGCCAACCCGATCGCCGAGTACGCGGTAATGTCATGGCACTGGTCCGTGTCTCTGGGTTTCTCCGCGCCTTTCTTGCCATGGGTACCGCCATTATTCAATCCGTTGATCGCGCCCGTGCGCGCATCCATGAATACCCGCGGACTCGATACGATCTTCGCATCCTGCGGCGCAGCCACTGGAACTTTGATCACATCAATGCGAAACAGCGCTGTGTTCGCGTCTTTGTCAGGTTTTTCTCCCGAGCATCCCGCGAGTTCTTCCGGCCGGCGCACATACGAGGTTCCCGACACGTAAATGTAGACGTTGTCCTTGTCATTCGGATCGACCACCAGCGTATGAGTGTGGGACCCACGGCAGGTCTGCACCGCTGCAACTTGCTTCGGGTTCTGGATGTCGGAAATGTCGAAGATTCTTACGCCGCGGAAACGGTCTTTTTGGGCGACCGGAATGTGGTGCTTTTTTTCTTCGTCCTTAGCCGGGCCTGTGCTCTTGTCGCTGGCATTAGCTTTAGCGCTTTCGGGAGCGCTTGCTTTTTCTTCATCCGCGGGCGGAGTCGGTTCCGGCGGGAATCCTTCCGTGCCGCAATCCAGGCGTCCATTCGGCATTTCTACAGACATGAACAATAGGTCCTTGTATACCGACACATCTCCCTGTCCTCCGGGGCAAACCAACGTGGTGAGCAATGCCGTTTTCGCTCGGGTCCGAAATGTCGTAAATGCTGATGCCATAAAAATTTCCCTGGAACAAATGATTGCCCTGGAAGGCGAGATCGGAGTTAGAAAAAGCAAGTTGCGCGATCAGCAAGTGCGCTGGTTTTGGGATCTTCTTATTGTTCCCCAAACCGAGCTGCCCAACTATTTTCTCAACCTTGGGATCGTTGGGATCCGTGGTTCCGAGTTGAAAGGCATCCGGCTTTTTGAGCAGCAACAAATGCTCCATGCCCATCGAGGCTTCGCCCGCATCATAAAGGCCGGGCGAAAGCTTGGCCCGCGGATCATTCGGGTCCGAGCCCGTCATTCCCGGGGGCAATGCTGGAGCCGGTTGCGGAGCGAAAAAATCCTCATCGTCGTCAGTTTTCTTAGTGTCCTTCTGCGACTGGGCAGCGGCAGGCGTCTGCGACTGGCCTTGTGGCGCTGCCGCCGGCGGCGCTTCTTGTGCCTGCGTTCGGTTCATAACAAATAAAATGATGGCGGTGCATACGGCAAACCGGGCAAAACTGGACGATCGTTTCATCGTTTCTCCTCTGGGGTCTCTTTCTTCAACATGCCTTGCATGATGCGTATCTCAGCTCGTTGGGTATTGTCGGCGTCGGTCGCAAAGTTGAAAAGCTCGGCATCCTGCCCAGCGCCGGCAGTGTCGAACAGGTCTTTCACCATGATCAGAGCGCCATTGTGATGTTGAATCATGCCGACTAAAAACAAGTGGTCAAACTCAGCGCCCTTCGCCTTGCGCAGGGCTTCCATCTGCCGCGGCGTAAGCATTCCAGGCATGAGTGCCATATCTGCATGAGATGACTCATCCGACATATCCATGCCCGGCATTTCGGGCATGGGCTTTGTAATGGGTTCACCCCGGGCCGCGAGCCAGCGCTTCATGAAATTGATTTCGTCCGACTGCGAGCTGCTGATACGCGCCCCCAGCGACCGCAGGTCTTTATTTTCGCTGTGCGACGCGATCATCGCCGTCATTACTACCGCTTGTGCATGATGCACGATCATGCCTTGCATGAACTCTACATCGGCTTCCGATCGCGGCGGCAGGGATCCTCGCGTCGAGGACGGAAAGGCATCTTGCTGGGTGCACCCGGCGCACCCGGTTGCACGATAACGGGTTTTACTGCATCAGCCTGCGCACAGGCAGCCGGGAGGGACGAAAATGCCAAAACCATAAATGCGAGCAATGCATAGATTACGGTTCCAGATACAGAGTGCGGCGCGGGATTGCGCCCGCGGCAAAGATGAGCCTGTCTCCAACTGGAAGTGAGAGGAGAGATCGCCATTTGAACGAAGACGAGATCATTTCACGAAACCGGAAATTTTCATAGAGGCGAGGGAACGGGGCAGTGGTAAAGTTCGGCCTTCTACCCAATGGCGTCATCCTGAGCGGAGCAGTTTTTCAGGCAGAGCGAAGGATCTCCCGCTTAATTGACCTGGAGCGGCAGCCACACTGCACCACTACCGGAAACGGGGCAGCGGTCCGTGAAATGAGGCGAGCCAAAAAAGCTGAAAAAACAGAGCAAAAGCCCGCGGACGCGGAGACACTCCGAAGAAGCCGCTTTACGGAGCGCACCATGCAGCGGCCTTGCTTCGACGTTTCTTGGAAGGGAACCCTCTAGAACGGAATATCCTCGTCCGTGATCGGCCCGGAAGCGCCGGCTGGCTCATGCTCAGGCGTGCGCTGATCGAAATTATTATTCCCGGCCGATGCGCCTGCGCCGCGCGAACTGCCGCTAAAATCTCCGCCGCCTTCGCCACGTCCGCCGAGCAGGATCAGGTCGCTCGCCACGACTTCGGTCATGTATTTTTTCTGACCGCTGGTCTTGTCGTCCCAGGAGCGGGTTTGCAGCCGGCCTTCAATGTAGACCTTGCCACCCTTTTTCAGATACTCGCCCGCAATCTCGGCCAGCCGCTGCCACAGCACCACGTTGTGCCACTCGGTGCGGTCCTGCCATTCGCCGCTTTTGTCTTTGAAGCGCTCGTTGGTGGCGATAGTCAGCTTCGCGACAGGCGTGCCCTGCGGCGTATATTTCACCTCGGGATCTTTGCCCAGATTGCCAATCAGTTGGACCCGGTTGAGACTTTTTCCAGCCATGAGATGCTCCTTAAGGGGTTCACTATAGCAGATGTGGCTGGGCGGAAGACGGATCTGCATCGGAATGATGGCAGACCATACCGTTTTGGGAGAGCCTCACTTCGCGATCTTCTATGCGGCGTCATCCCGAGCGAAGCCGCTTTCTCGACGGGCAGCGAGGGACCTTCTAAAAATATCTGCAGTCCTCGCCGCTGCGCTCAGCGGACAGACTTCGGGCAACGAATCATTCGGTGCGGGCGGGCACGCTCTGAGCATTACGACGCAGCTTGCTGCGCCGCATTGGAAAGCGGCAGCGTCACCACGAATTTGCTGCCTTTTCCGATGGTGCTGGTGACGTTTATGTGGCCATGATGCTCCTCGACGATGCGGCGGGCAAGCGAAAGACCGAGGCCGGTTCCGTTTCCCTTGGTCGTATAAAAAGGACGGAAAATATTGGGCAGGTGTTCCGGCGGAATGCCGCGTCCGCTATCGAATACGATGACGGCAGCGGAGTGATCGCGGCTTTCGAGATCGACGGCTATTTGTCCGGCTCCGTCGATTGCCTGGATGGCATTGAGAAGCAGGTTGAGAAGGACCTGGTGAATCTGGTCGCTGTCGTGTTCGATCTCCGGCAGCGCGGGATTCTTGTTGAACACGATTTCGATCGGCCGCGAAAGCGCCTGCTGGCGCGCCAAGATCACCGCATGTTCCACCGTCGTGTTCAGATTGCCGCGGCGAATCGAAGGACGATGCGGACGCGCCGTCTCCAGCAGGTCGGTGAGGATGCGATTGATCTGCGCAATTTCCAGGCGAACGTCCTTGATCACAGAACGCGCCGGACTGCTTGCCGGCAAATCGCGCCCGATAATTTCGACGACTCCGGCAATTCCAGCCAGCGGATTGCGAATCTCGTGCGCCAACCCGGCAGCCAGTTCGCCGAGCGTCGCGAAGTGTTCGGCACGAGAGATCTGGGTCGCGTGCAGCCGCTCGATTTCTTCCCGGCTCTCGCGTAACTGTTCGACCATGCGATTGAAGTTGCCGCCCAGCTGGCCGATTTCGTCGTTGCGGTGGGCGAAGCTGACGGAGACATTTAGATCGCCCGCGCCCACGCGCGCAATCTTCTCCTGTAACTCAACCATGGGACGCTGCACAAACCACGCCAGCGCAAAGATTGACACGCCACAGATTGCAATCGCACCCGCGCCAGCCAGAACCAGCACCGCATGCCGTTCCGGATCGCGAAACGAAACCGTCGCCAGCACGAAGAGCATCAGCCCAGCCAGCAACGTCAAGGCCACCGGAGCGATCGCCTTCACTTGCCAGTTCACGCCGATCGAGCCGAGCTTTACTTCGCTAACCGCGGACTCGTTGGCTGTGGACTCGTCAATTGCGGTTTCGTTATGCAAGGAGGGACCACCTAACAACTTTCCAACATGCGACCCGCTACCGACAATTTCGGACGCTGCCGCAAGTGCGCTTTCTGGGTCAGGTCGAGAATCCATAACATCAGGCATACGCGTGCAATCCGGGGAGCAAATACGTTACCCCGAAGAAGGTGAACATGACCACGGCAAAGCCGAGGATGGCGAAGTAAGCCGCGCGCCGGCCCCGCCATCCGCGGGTGATGCGCATATGAAGGTAGCCGGCGTATACCAGCCAGGTGATCGCCGCCCAGGTCTCTTTGGGTCCCAACTCCAGTAAGAGCCCCAGGTGCGATTCGCCCAGTACGCGCCGGCTGCGATCATCAGGGTGAGCAGGGGGAAGGCAATGGCAATGGTTTTGTAGGTAATGCGGTCGAGTTCGTCGGCGCTGGGCAACATGCGTTCGAGATCGCTGCGGCGCCAGAGAAGCAACAGATATAAGAGTGATACGAAAATTCCGCCCACGAGTCCGGAAAGGATGAAAGGACTGGCCGCCAAGCTGGTGGGAAATTGTCCGTCGGCATCGAGCGAAAAATATTGTCCATCCCGGGCGCGAAGGATAAAGAAGATTAATGCAAGTAACTGCAGCAGAATGCTCAGGAAGACGGCGCGATTGGCCATGTTCATATGGGCATCGTTCTTCGTCTTGCGCCAGAGGACGTAGAACACCAGCGGGGCAGCGACGGCTGCGAGCACCAGGAGCAGGAGCCAACCAAGATCAGGAATGACCACGAAAAGCCGCACGCCTTTGGCGATGAAAATTTCCGATTTCTCTTCTGGATTCCACGCGGCCACGCTGAGCCCGCCCCATTTTTCGAAGCGCGTCAGCACGCCCACATACGTAGCAACCGTGAACAAACTGGTTGCGGCCAGGAAGGTTTCCGTCTTCATCTTGTCCTGGATCAGAAACATCATGGCCAGTGCGAAACTCAAGGCACACGCGGCGTAGGCCAACATGGCCAGCGTCACGTGAACGTGCAGCCAGGTTGACTGCAGGGCCGGAACTAAGGGATGAACATCGGTGTGCAGCAACTGCATCAGCACCACGCTAACGATCGCCACGGGCATGGTCACGGTGCCGATTACTTTCACTTTGAATTGTTTCTCGGCGATGAGCGTGAGAGCCACCAGCGTCCATACGAACATGAGCAGCATCTCGTAGATGCTGGCGAACGGCGGATGCCCGGCCTCATGCCAGCGATTCGCGACCGCGCCCGTGTTGGCCAGACACCCAGCCCAGGTGGCCAATGATGCGAAGCGAATGTAAGCGGGCGTTCCTGTGATTCCGAATCCGAGGTAAAGCGTGCCCGCGCCGCAATAGAAAATCAGAGCGGCATAGAGAAGATTAGAATCGCTCAGCAAGTTACCGCTCTTGACGACATTCAGAAATGCCATGAACAGCAGGAAAGCGACTCCCAGCCCGACCATCACCACCAGGGTCATGCCGGTTGCCGCTGCGGGTTGCTGTTCGACCTGCGTGCGTGCCATAACTTTCCTCCGTTGCCGGAAATTATTTTCCGGTAAGCGCAGCCGCTGACGCCTGGGAGACTTCCGGCTGCGATGAAATTGTGAGTTCAGATTCGATCTGCTGCACCACATCGTTGAAGCGATGCTCGAAAGCATCTTTGTTCTTGTTGGCGGCGCCGCCGATCCAGAGTTGCAGATTGCCGCCGGCATCGCGCACGGGCACAACCCAAATGCGGCTATGGACCAGGTAGAAGACGACAACCAGGCCAAAGCCCATTAAAAGAACACCACCCCAAACGCCCCATTGGCCCGGCTCATGCGAGACTTCAAGGCCGGTGAAGTACGCCATCTGCACGTCTTTGCCCTGAAATTCATAGGAAGAAAGCGCGTTCTGCTCAACCCCTGCAATCGCTGGCAGCCAGTAGTTGATTGCCTGTCCTGACTTCTTGGATTGCACGACAAGATGCGCGGCGGGATTTTCGAGATCATTCGAGCGCGCGTAAACCTGACCATCGCTCACCACGTAATCCGGAATGAACTCGGCGAGGCGAACGGTCGTGTCGGGATCGAGCGAGACGGTTTCATTTAAACCGATGGTGACGTCTTTGGGACCTTGATTATTGCCATTCCCGCCGCGAGAAGTTGCCGCGAGAACGAGTTTGTCGATTTTTCCGGTTTTGCCGTAGCTGGCCTGATAGAAACGGAGCCCGTCATAAACCAGGGGTTCGTTAACAACGATTTGTTTGTGCAGAACTTCGCGGCCATCCTGAAGAACCGTTAGATTAGACCACCACTTCTTCGGAGAGCCGTCGGCGTAGTTATCCTGGCCAGCGCTGTCGCAGCGGATGGTGAACGGCAAATTTCGTTTGGGACCATTCTGGGCTTGCACCTGGCTTGATTGCTCCCCGCGCGTGAGGCTCAGGAACGCCCGCCAGCCGAATTCCGCGTCGATGATGCCGCCAAGAAAAATGAGGAGCAGGCTGGCATGCACGATGTAAACGGCCATCTCGGAAATGCGGTTGCGCTCGCCAAAAAGGCTGAAATTGTTTTGGCGCACGATTCGTTCTGGGTGAAAGCCTTTTTTATGTAACACCCGTTCGGCGATGCTCAGCGCGGCCTCTTCATCTTTAATGGGAATAGACTTATGGGTGGGGAGGGCCTTGCGAAAACTCTCGTCGGGACTTTTATAGGGCCGGGAGAAAAATCTCCAGGCATTGGGGAAACGTTGAATCGAGGCTGCAACGATGCTGAGGCTCACCAGGCCCAGCAACATCACAAACCACCACGCATGGAAAACATCGGTAAGTTTGAGAGCATCGAGCAGGCGCAAGACCTGCGGTGAATACGCTCTCTGGATCTCATCGGGATCGGTTGCCGGACGCTGAAGTATGACCGTGCCCGCTGCCGAGAGAATCACCGTAAGAATCAGCAGGATAACGCCGGTCTTGATCGCACCAAGTGTTTGCCAGACTTTTCTAGGTAGAGATACGGCCATGTCTTTCCCCTTCTGGTGATGGGAAAAGCAACTGGCGCGCCATTGATGCCGTTACGTAAGTTATTGAAATCTCTAATAATGATGCGACATGGTGCGTGGTGCACGGGCCCGGTGTGAGCCATATCACACAGGGGATGAGATTTGGTGCGGGAATTTCGCGCAGACGACTAACGGCCGATTCTTACCCATCCCCGCGCTTCAGCTTTGGGGTTTCGGTCTTCGATCTTGGACCTTTAATCTATGATTACTTGCGTCATTTAGACCATCTCACTGTGGGATAAGTCCCAAAACTGATGAATCTTGCAACATCGGGATCTCGGAAATGAATCCAGCTCAACCTCCAACTTGCGGCGTTGCAAGCTTTTGTGGGTAATTGTTAAGAAATTCCCGCACGGCGGGAACTAAGGCGAGGTGCGTGCAAATGCAAGTTCTACAGGAGTAGGCTTGTGGTGCCGCAATCATACAAATCGAGATCCAGCGATGTACTGCACGCGCTGGGATACTTGGTCTTCTTCTTTATCATTTGCGTTTGCAGAGTTTTTGCGGTTGAGCATCCAGTTCCGCTCGATCCGAAAGCCGATCCTTCCACCTGCCTAGCGTGCCACGAGGACAAGACCAAAGGAAAATCGGTCCATTCAGCGATGGCGATGGGCTGTATGAGCTGTCACGAAGTTCGCGTCAATCGGGATGTGACCCACGTAAAGCTTATTACGACCACAACACGCGCTCTTTGCCTCACCTGCCATGCCGACAAAAATGCGAACGACATAAAAGGTACAGTCCATCCTCCAGCGGTACGCGACTGCGTGAAGTGCCACGATCCGCACGAGTCTGATAACAAATTTCAGTTAATAAAGGCGACCTCGGGGGATCAAAAAGAAAATCTCTGCCTCAGTTGCCACACCACCGGGCTGAACGTACCGGCGAACGGCAGCCGCCACGCCGCTCTGGACATGGGCTGCGAGACGTGCCACATCACGCACAAGACGGGCGAAGTCGGCAAGGCTGAATTCGACTTTCACCTCACCAAATCGTATCCGGCGCTGTGCCTGGATTGCCACGATTCTAAGGACGCCGACCTGCAGAAAGCGCACTCCAACCAGCCCTTCGAGAAAGCGGATTGCCTGAGCTGCCACGATCCGCACCAGTCCGACGCGCCTAAGCTGATGGCAAAATTCATGCACCCGCCGTTTGCCGAAAAACAATGCGACGTTTGCCATGCTGCCGCAAAAGACGGCAAAGTGGTGCTCACGCAAGCCGACGCCAAATCGCTGTGCGTGACCTGCCACTCGGATAAGGCCGATCAGATCGACAAAGCTAAATTTCCGCATCCTGGAGCCGCCGGCGATTGCACCGATTGCCACAGCCCGCACGCCAGCTCTCAGCCGGGACTTCCCAAGACCAATGGAGTCGATATCTGCCTGGGCTGCCATAGTGACGTTGCCGATCTGGGCAAGAAGCATGTGCTGCATCAGCCCGCGTTCAAGCAGGGATGCGGTACCTGCCACGAGCCACACGGCGGTGACAACGATCATCTGCTGCGGGCAGCTTCTCCCAACAAACTTTGCCTCGAGTGCCACGGGCCCAATGCCCAGCCGCAGAAACTCGCGAGCGAACATCTGGTCGCCATTTTCGATGGCAAGGTGAAGCTGCCGGAGAACTACTTTGCCCAGGTTCCGGTTCTTCCGCTGGAATACGGCCTCGGACATCCCGTCGAGCGGCATCCCGTCTCCGACCTGGTTGATCCCAAAGACCGGAACCATGTGCTGATCCCCTTGAATTGTCTGACTTGCCATCAGCCGCACTCTTCCGCGCAGGCCGATCTGCTGGTCAAGGACCAGGCCAATAACATGGAGTTTTGCCATAGCTGCCACAAGGGCATGATCGGCGCTCAGGGAGCAGGCCCGGTGGTGGTTCCCGGAGCACCGCCCGGAATTCCAACTCCGAAGGGAGCGCATTAGCCATGATTCAGAATCTTCATATCGTTCCGCGCAAGCTTTGGCTAGCCTTCATGCTTGTATTTTGTGCCGTAGGGGCCACACCGGCTTTTGCCGGACAGAAGAATAAGCAGCCGGCTCCCAAGCTGCCGGACGGCTCGCCGAAGATCAATATTTCCAACATTGTGTGGCCGCAACCTCCGGCCATTGCGCGGGTCCGGTATCTCGATTATTTTTCTGCCGAGAAGAAGCAGGCCGAGAAGCAACAGGACGTCAAGCGGAAGTCCTGGATGGATCGCATGGCGGGAGTGGACCCCAACGAAGCCGCCAAGCGGGCCGGCACCAAGCCCCGTTTCGCGCTCGGAACTCCGTATGGATTGGCGGTCGATTCCAAAGGCATGCTGTACGTGGCCGATACCAAGGTCGGCGCGGTCTTTATCTTCGACCCGGAAAATAAGGACACCGGTTTCATCAAGCACGGCGTGGACGCCAAATTCGGCCGGATCTTCGGCCTGGCGATCGATGATGCCGACCGTCTTTTCGTTTCCGACGGTGAATACAACCACATCCTGGTGTTCAATAAAGAGCACAAATTGGAGGGCCAATTTGGCGACGGCGTGTTGAACGATCCCGCGGGGATGGCCATCGACGAAGAGAACCGTTTCCTGTACGTGGCGAACACCGGAACGGACGAAATTCTGGTTTACGATGCCGACACTTTCAAGCTGCTGCGCAAGATCGGGACGGCAGGGAAGGCCCACACGCTCACCACGCCCGGTGACTTTTCCAAGCCGACCAATGTTGCCGTGGATAAAGACGGCAACCTCTATGTCAGCGACACCATGAACGACCGGGTTGAAGAGTTTGACGCCGATGGCCAGTTTATCCGCACGTTTGGCAAAAACGGCGATGGGCCCGGCGAGTTCACTCGTCCCAAGGGCATCGCGGTGGATTGCGACGGCCATGTCTGGGTTGCGGACGCCAACATGAACCGGATCCAGATATTCACTCCGGAAGGAGATTTGCGTTTGATTTTCGGCGGATTCGGCTGGCTCCCCGGCGAATTCGAGGCCCTGACGGGCATCACGATCGACAAGAAAAATCGGGTCTTTACCAGCGAGCAGTTTCTGGGGCGAGTGCAGATGTTCCGCTACATCACTAATGATGAAGCGCAGAAGGAATATGACAAGCGTGCGGCCGAGGTGGCAAAAAAATCGGAGCTGAAGCCGGCGCAAGTTCCCACGCAAAACGATGTCACTCACCCGGCGGACAAGGCAGCGCCAGGGTCGGCACCCGCTTCCAGCGAACCGAAAGTCACGCCCCCTGCAACGACTCCAGTCGCACCGGCGACAGGCAAGCCGTCTTAGCTCGGTGCGAGATCTTCTGCCTGTTTCCGTTTCGTCGGCATGTTTTACGTTGGCAGCATATTAAAATCCCACTGCATGGGCCGCGGTGGATTCATTGGATTTTCCCGAGGAAGTCGCGACCATCCAGCATGGCTCTGGCCGAGGCCCTAAATACTTCCCGCGCCGGAGACGCCTCCTCGGGCAGAATCGACTTGGCAATCAACAGCATCGCTGTTCCATGGGTCAGCATCCACAACGCCATTAGCAATGGTTCAACATTGTCCCCCGAATCGCCGAATCTTTCTTGCAGCTTTCGCCTCATCACCTCCCGTGCGGGCCGACCCGTGGACTGGGCCCGGCCACGCGCATGCGGAGAATGATGCAATTCATAATCGCGCTGGTAAAACAATTCGTATTCCCTGGGATGCCGCAGGGCATAATCCAGATAGCGATCGCACGCCTCTTCGGCGGATGCCGCTTGCTCCAGTTCGGCGGCAATCTCGAACCGCACGCGCCGCAGCAGTCCCCTCAAAATGTCATCCCGATCTCGGAACCTCCGATACACCGCCGGGGTATTGGTTCCTGCCGCCTTGGCGACGGCCCGCATGGTGAGCGCCTGCTCTCCGCCCTTCTTCCATAATTTCTGCGCGGCATTCAGGATTTTCTCTTCCAATGCGGGGTCGGGTCGGCGCGGCATGTTTTTCCTCCGGGAAAACAAACCTCAAATGTTATGTATACACAGTATACGTATCAGTGTACAGGAAGTATTTGCGTCCGGTCATGGTATATTATTATGTTGACTACGTGAACGTAACACTGTATACATAATAGAACGTCCGAACGTCCGAACGTCCGACCCCTGGGAATGCCAACATTAGGAGTGAAGTTGATGTTTTCGTGGGACAACCCTGACGATCGAGTTGCGATCGTCCAAATGAATGCAGAGCTGCAGCATGCGCAACTGGAGCTGCTCAGCGCCTCTTGCGCCACCCACCAGTTGCGCCTGCGCTTTTCCAGCGACGATCTGGCGCGCTTCGGCCGGCGCGATATACTGCGCAAATCCGTCCAGGCCGCCGCTTCCCTTAACGAGTACTACTCGTCCCTCGAAAAGAAAATTCCGGAGGAGGAAGCAGCCGCTATTTCTTCCCAGCTTTCCGAAAGTCAAATTGCCGAAGCCATTGAACGGCTTTCCTCGTACCTTCGCGCGCAGCGCGAACATTTTATCGGCTCCGCAAGCCCTCTACCTGGGCGCCGGAAGGCGGCGATGTGGCCGTATTTTTCACCCTCCCTGCTTGATCGCGTGCGCATCGTCGAACTTGACGGCGAGCGTGTTCCCAATCCCCCTTTCTACGAGGAAGCACGCGCTTTGGGCTTCCTCAACTTGCCCGAGTGGACCCACATGCACTCGTTGACTTTTCTCGATGTTGTCGTCTTCAACGAGAAACTCACCGACCGCACTCTGTTTCACGGCCTCGTGCACGCGGTGCAGTTTGAAGTTTTGGGGCTCGAGCGTTATACCGAGCTTTTCGTGCGCAGCTTTATCAACACCAGGCTGCACTTCTCCGTGCCGCTTGAAGCGCATACGTTTTCCCTGGAATCAAAGTTTGCCACCAATCCGGTCGAGCGCTTCTCCGTGGAAGAGCGGGTGCGCCTCTGGGCGAGGCAAGGCCGCTACTAGCGTCCTGCCGTCACAGATTCCGGAGGGAACGGCTCGTCCGGATACGCGGGCCCTCCCCCGCGGGTCTCCGGGCGCCCTGAATCGCTCGGAGACTTCCAGTTTGTTCCACCCCCCCACGCTGCAAGGGAACGGCGCAAGCCGCCCCCTGCGCTTGGCATGCCAATGTGGTGGGGTGTGCATTGGGCATGGCCTATTTCTCCTGCATGACAATGCTGCCTGCTGCGCGATGCATGACAGGGCCCGGCGGAATCTGCATGACGACCCGAATCCCGCTAATCTCTTGGGTTATTTCACGATTCTAATGCGGCAGATGACCCATTCTGGGCCTTGCAGAGCGCACCGCTGAGATTCGCAACACCGCGGTCACATTACAAAACTCTCACTGTAACAATCATTTACAGGCCAAGCGAAAACATTAGCCGTTTTCAACAAAAGGTGACGGTCGTGCACTTGTGTGGGTGTCGTAGAAGTTCAATCAGAATCAAGGCCTTTATTTTGAGGAGGTTTTTTACCATGAGAAAGGTAATGCAAGCAACACTGTTCATCCTGCTGACGGTTGGCTGGATGGCAGCCCAGACATTTGTACCCACCACCGACGTGTTGGGCGCACACAATAACGGCGGACGCGGCTGCGCGGCCTGCCATGCTCCCCACAGCGGCGGACGCGGCAACGGCGGCGATCTCACCAGCAGCGGCGTCACCAGCACGGGCGGCAACGAAGGCGATTATCACCTTTGGGGCCAGGATGTATCGTTGATCACCCAGGAGACGCTCTCCTTCGGCGGCGGCTATGACACCGGCGGCTACGGCTACACCGTAAACTTCGGTGGAGCGCAGCAATGGACGAGCACTTCTCTTCCAGTCATCTCCGGCATCGCGGTTTGCCTGAGCTGCCATGACGGCAACGTTTCGAAGGGCGCGATGATGATGAATCAGTCCTACGAGCAAGCCGCTGGCCTGCTGCCGAACGGCAATGGCAAGGGCACCACCACTGGCCCGCTCTATGGGACCACGCCAATTCCGACCCTGCTCGGCAACGACGGCGGGGCGCTTGGCGATTACCTCAACGATCACCCGGTGGGACCGCTCGCCAACGTGAACGGCCTGAGCTATCCGCAGCCTCTGTCTGCCTATGGCCTGACCTACACCGTGAGCGGCACCTCGATCACCTGGACCGCGGCTAACCAGTATCAAACGTTCGTCACCAATTACGGCGCGCCAGCCATCAACTCGATGGTCGTCGATGCCACCAACCAGGTGCCTTATGTGGTTTGCACCACCTGCCACAACCAGCACCAGATGAACGTGTACAGCGCGAGCGCGACTGGCCTGAGTGCGATTCAAGGCAAAGCGGGAACTTACGCCACGTACTTCTTCGTCAACGCTCCGTACAACCCGGGCGCGTATTGGACACCCACGGCTGCTCCTTCGACCACGCAGTTCTGCCGTCAATGCCACTTTGGCGTAGCCAACGAGGCTTTCGGCGCGAACGGAATTACGACTGCTTTCTAACTGCTCTTTTACATGCGATGAGGGGAGGAAAAATCTCCCCTCAGATTTTAGGAGCTTGGTTATTCGGCTACTGGGTTGGGAGTGGGAACCAGGTAACCAAATCACCAAGTTCATAGGCTGGGGCAAGGGGCACACGCTACCGGTGTGTCCGGGAAGTGAGAAGGACAGTGAAAACCATAAAGATCTGCGGCGGATGGGGAAGAGGGCAGGGACCCCTCGCTGTGTTCGGAATGACAGGGCTGGGAGGGACGATGAGGCTGGCCGGCATCGCAGTGCTGGCGGCATTGGCGATCTCACCGGCTGCGGCGCAGGTGGCTTCGCACCAACAGACGGCAATCACGCCGGGAGCACAGCCCACAATGGCAGCGAGCGGGATGCCGTCCGCGGGCCCGATGGCGAGCGCGAACATGACTCCGGTTCAGCCGGTGATGAACAAGCCGGTGGTGCGGATCAACGGCGCCGAGCTGACCGACCGCGATCTGCTGCGCGAGATGATGACGATTTTTCCTTACGCGCGGCAACACAACGGATTCCCTAAAGGCGAAGAACAAAAGATCCGCGCGGGCGCGCTGCGCATGATCGAGTTCGAAGAGCTGGTGTATCAGGAGGCGTTGCGACGAGGAATGACGGTGCCTCCGGCGAAGCTGGCCAAGGCGGAAGCCGATTTCCGGTCGCAGTTTCCGAACGATGAAGTCTTTAACGACTACCTGAAGGCGGAGATGAAGGGTTCGCGGGCGATGCTGCGCAAACAGATCCGCAGATCGCTGCTGATCGAAGCCATGATGAAGCTGGAAATCACCAGCAAATCGAAGGTCACGCTGGCCGAAGCGCGGGCCTTCTATGAGAAGAACCCGCAGTACTTCGGGTATCCCGAGAGCTACAGCATCCAGACGATTTCGATTATGCCGCCGGACAAAGCCACCGAAGACGCGAAGAAAGATGCGAAAAAACGCGCCGAAGATGCATGGCAGAAAGCCAAAGCCACCAAGAGTTACGAAGAGTTTGGCATGCTGGCGGAAAAGGTTTCGGAAGACGATTTCCACGTGAACATGGGCGATCACAAGGCGATGGAACTCGATCGATTGCCCACCGAGATCGTGAAGGCCGCGAATGCGATGCAGCCGGGAGAGGTGAGCGGCCTGATTCAACTGGGCAATTTCTATACCTGCTTCCGGCTGAACGCGCATACGCCTGCCGGCAAGTTCACGTTTGAGCAGGTGAAAGACAAGCTGATCCAGAACCTGGAGAAAGAGAAGTCGGAGAAGCTGCGCGCCGGGCTGGACAAGAAGCTGCGGCAGAACGCGAAGGTGGAGGAGCTGTGAGGGGATCGAGTTATGCGCGGGTTGCGGGGGGGGAAGCAGATTCCTCCTTGTTCGCTTCGCTCGCGTGTCGGAATGACAAAGGGCGCGCTTTGCTCGCGTGTCGGATTGACAACGTGGTCTGAAGGGGGTTTCAGGTGTGTTGTGGGGAAATAAATTCCGAATGCAGTCGGCTGTGGGGCCGGCTGCGCTGGCGCTGCTGTGGGCGTTGACACTGGGCCATAGCGCGGAAGCGCAGAAATCCATCGGAGACTTTCATGCGACCGCGAACGGGCAGCTGGAGACGTTGTACTCCGGAAATTACGGGAACCTGGAGGGCACGGATACGCACGCGCTCGGCCTCGCCGGCCGGGGCATGATCAGCGGCGATTATTACAATCCCAATTTTCTTTCCTTCAGTGTTCTTCCTTATTATGGCCGCTCGCAGGACAACTCCGATATGCAGTCGATTACCAACGCCAGCGGCTATAACGGAACGCTGAATATTTTCAAGGGCAGCCACTTTCCCGGATTCTTCAATTTCAACCAGACCTGGAACAACACCGGAGCCTACGGAATCCCAGACGTGGCGGGACTGGCAACGACGAACAATAACCATGGATTGAACGTGGGATGGAGCGCGCTGATTCCCGGCCTGCCGACCCTCTCGGTTGGCTTTGGCGACACCGGCGGCACCAGTTCATTATTGGGCAGCGACGAGACCACGGCATCCTCGACGCGGAATTTTAATGTGGGCAGCACCTATAATCTGTTCGGCTATTACCTCAGCGGCGGTTTTATCCACCTCACCAACAATGTGAGTATCAACGGATTGGAAGACGGTCCAGACGGTCTACCCGAGACGGAAACGGCGAACGGTTCGTCGAACCAGTACCGTTTTACGGCGCAGGGGCCGATTCCTTACCGGCGAAGCAGCCTGTCATTCGGCTTCACCCGGGACAGCTACAACATTAATGACACTCTCGGCGGGACGAACTACGGCACCACCGATACGATCAACGGAAACATAAACCTGATGTTTCCCAAGGCGCCGGTCACGGTGACCACAATTTACACCGACAATCTTTTGGGCAGCATTGAGCAGCAACTGGTGAGCAGCGGAGAGGTCCCGCTGACGGGTCTCAACACTCCCGAATCGCGATCGCTTTCCGTCGAGGCGAGCACGTTCGTGAATGTTTTGCCGCGGCTGCTGGTGGGCGGGTATGTGCAGCGTACCCAACAATTCTTCGATGGCGCGAATTTTGGAGTGACGACGCTGGGCCTGACCGTGAACTATAACTTCATTCACGGCCTGAAAGGATTGACTTTCTACGGCGGAGTGAACGATAACGCCGATCAGCAGGGCAATACGCGAGCGGGATTTATCGGCAACGTCACCTATAACAAGTATGTGGGCAAATGGCAGTTTAACGGGTTTTTCCTCTACAACCAGGATGCGCAAACCCTGCTGGTGATGTACACGACTTCCACGTTGAATTACGGAGGGACGGTCAAGCGGCAGATAAATCCGAATTTGACCTGGGCCGCCGTCGCCAACGTGACGCGCAGCGGCTTTGAACAGGTGGCTGGCGACAGCAATCATGGCGAGAGTTTTACAACCATGCTGATCTGGAATAAAGCGTCGCTCTCCGGTATTTATTCAAAGTCGAACGGCGTGGGGATTCTGACTTCCACCGGGGTGGTGACGACGGCGGTGCCGTCACAGTTGCTTGGGCCGGGAGCTTCGGTCCTTTATAACGGCAAGAGTTATGGGGTGAACACGAGTTTTTATCCGGTCCGGCACATGATTGTCAGCGGGGCATGGTCGAAGTCGTTTGGCAGCAGCACCAGCCCCTTGCTGGCCCAGAACAGCGGGAACACGAACTATTACGGCTTCGCGGGTTATGAGTACCGGAAGCTGATTTTCCAGGCGGGAGTGACCAAGTTTACGCAGGCGATCAGTGACTCAGGCACTCTGCCCTCTATGTTAACCTCCTTCTCATTCGGGGTTCAGCGATGGTTCAAGGGGTTTTAGGCCGAGTGGGTTCGGGTTGCTGGAAAATCGTCTGCAAAGTTCTTCCGCCGGTCGTTTTTCCGCCGATCGTTCTTCGGCCGATCGTTTTCTTGCCGGTCGTTTTCTTGCCGATCGTTCTCCTGTCGGGCAGTCCTGCACGGGCTGCTAACAAAGCGGAGGCCAAGGCTGTGCCTGCGCCTCCGGATTTGCTGCTGGAAGGTGGGCGAAAGCTGACCTTCGAACGCGCCTTCGCAACCGAAAAAGAAGTGCTGGGCAAGCCGAAATTCTGGACGCGAGTGCTGAACGTGGTGGCGGGCGAACCGGAATACCGCATGATGATTCGTCCGTATAGCATCGCGGTGGATTCGCACGGGCGGGCGATTGTGACGGACCCGGCGGCCGAAGGCGTGCACATTTTCGATTTCGAGAAACATAAATACAAATTCATCGAGCGCCGGGACAAAGAAAAAGATGCGATGACGTCGCCGCAGTGTGTGGCGCTAGATGCGCAGGACAATATTTATGTGACGGACTCGGAGGCGGGAAAGATTTTTGTTTTCGAGCCCAGCGGAAAATACAGGCGAACCATCGGCAATTTGAAAGGCGGCGAGGGTTATTTCAAGCGGCCGACAGGAATTGCGGTGGATTCGGCGGCGCAGCGAATCTATGTGACCGACACGCTGCGCAACAAGATTTACGTGCTGGATATGCAGGGGTCGGTGCTGCAAACCGTCGGCAAAGGCGGAACGGGCAAGGGCGAATTTTATTATCCGACCGAACTGCATCTGGACGGCGAAAACCTGCTGGTCGTGGATGCGATGAATTTCCGCGTGCAGTGGTTTAAGCGCAATGGCGACGTGGAAGGAACGTTGGGTCAAGTCGGTGATTCGCTGGGGCAGATGTTTCGCCCCAAGGGCGTGGCGGTGGATTCGGAAGATCATCTGTACATCGTGGATGCGCTTTCGGGGTTGGTGCAGGTTTTCAACCGGCAGGGGCAGTTGCTTTACTACTTCGGAAAGCGGGGCGTAAACCTGGGTGAATTTCAGTTGCCGGAAGGCATGTTCATTGATCGCAACGATCGCGTATTTGTGGTGGATTCGTTTAACCACCGCGTGCAGGTGTTTGATTATCACGGGCTGAAGCAAGGGCGAGGAGCGGGGCAGTGAGGAATGTGGTCATCATCTGCGCATTGCTTTTTGCCGTGGCCACGGGAGTTATGGGGCAGACCACGCAGGAGGATGTGCTTGGCATTCACAACCTGGGGCCGGGATCGCCGGGGCCGGTGAGCAGTCTCGCTGCCGGCCTGCCAATTCTGCCACGCTCCACACTCGGGACTGAACAACAGCAATCTGCCCAACCTGCCGCTATGGAGCCAGAAGCTTTCCACGGTATCGAATTACACGCTTTATTCAAGTCCGACCGAGGTGAATCCGGAAACGGAGCCGACGCTGGGATCGGCCAGCAACCTATGCCTGAGTTGCCACGATGGAACGGTTGCGCCCGGAACGAACGTGCCTTACGGCAGCCTTCAGATGACCGGCACCATGAACAGCCAGGACTTATTTCAGGGAACGCTGCAGGGCATCCATCCCTTTAATTTTCAGCTGCCGCTGAATTGCTCGAACGACAATCTGCAGTCAATTGTATGCAGCGGGACAACGGGAAATCCGGCAGTGCAACTGGTCAGCGGAAACGTGCAATGCAATACCTGCCATAACCCGCACGTGGAAGGCATCGATCCGGTGCAACTGGATTTCCTGGTCATGAACAATGCCAACTCCGCGATGTGCTTGTCGTGCCACGTTACGCAGCCGAACCAGATCGGCGCGGTACGTACTCCCACGACAAATGCCAGCGCGGCGATTGCCGCCGCAGGAACCAACAGCACGCTCGCAGGCAACGGACGCAGCGGCAGTCAATACAATGCTTTTACTCACTGGAAAGAAAGCATCCATGCTACGGCGGCGCACAAAGTTTCCAAGAACGCCAAGGGAGTGGTGACCGTACGGCACGGTGAATGAGAACGCCTGCCTTTCGTGCCATACCTCACACAACGCTCCGGGCGGCGCGCAGTTGCTCTCTGAACCGCTGCCAGAGAATCCCAACATGGACACGGCCACGCAGAATTGCATTACCTGCCACAATGGCGGCTCGAATCTTTCACCGGCGATTCCTAATGTCTTCGCCGAGTTTGCTAAGACCGGTCATCCATTTCCCGCCGGAAGCAACAAGCACAGCTCGGAGGAAGACGTGGTGCTGAAGAATGACCGCCACGCGACCTGCGTCGACTGCCACAATCCGCACTCGTCGATGCAGACCACGTCTTTTGCATCGACAGCGATTCGTCCCTCGCAGAATGGCACGATCGGAGTAAGCGCGACCGACGGTGTGACTACAGTGAACCCTGCGATCAATCAATATGAGACCTGCCTGCGTTGCCATGGGACGAGTCCGGGGAAGCAGACGTTGCAGGTCTTTGGCTATACTCCAGTACGGACTAGCAATGGAGGCGACCCGCTGAACCTTATCACGCAGTTCGGCATTACAACGACCTCGAGCCATCCGGTGATGCAGGAGAGCAAGAGCCCGCTGCCGCAGCCAAGTTTGCTGAAGTTCATGTGGAACCTGGACGGGCATACGCAAGGGCGCGCGATGAGCACCCGCATTCTCTGCACGGACTGCCACAATAGCGACGACAATCGCGAATTCGGAGGCACCGGACCCAACGGCCCGCACGGTTCGCAGTTCTCGCATATTCTTGAGCGCCGTTACGAGTTCAGCCAGGTCGCCCCAGGACTTCCGCCAGCAGCCGGACCGGGAAGCACAATCACGAACCTTCTTCCCGCCATTACCGATCCTGGATCCGGGGGCCCGTATTCGCTGTGCGCCAAATGTCACGACCTGACCAACATTCTTTCCAATGCCAGCTTTAGCAAGCACGCGCTGCACATCAACGCAGGATTCTCCTGCTCGGTGTGCCACACCGCTCACGGCATGGGCCCAAATTCGTCGAATGTCACCGGCGAGCGCATGGTGAATTTCGATTTGAAAGTTGTGGCTGAGAACGCGGGCTCGAGCTTCTTCCGCTCGCCGATTTCCTACAATCGCGGAACCAACACCTGCACGCTCACCTGCCACAATTACAGCCATAATCCGGATGGCACGGTAACGCCCGCGGTCAGCACTATAAAAATACCTACAGCCAAGCATTAGCGCGGATATAATCAACGCGGGACTTGCTGCCCAGAACGGGGTCGAGGAGTTTGCCAAACATGAGGAAGCCAATTCCCATTTTTCTCCTGCTTGGACTATTCGGAATGCTCGGGGCGCAAGCTCAGGAAGCAGCCTCTAAACTCGAACTCTACGGCGGATACTATTACGTGCGATTCAATATAAACGCTGATCTTGCCGGCGTTCCGCCGTCACAAACCTTCAACGCAAACGGCGGAGGCAGCCAGCTTGAATACAATGCCAGCAAGTGGCTCGGCGTGGTCGGAGAATCTGGCAGGCTATGCCGCGACCAGTAGCGTAAATGGCGCATTGGTGGGAGGAGCGTTCACATATCTTTTTGGGCCAAGGGTAAATTTCCGGAGCAAGAAAGTTACACCATTTGCTCAGGCCCTCGTCGGAGGCATGGCCACAACCTCTGGAATTGGCCGCTCCGGGATCCAAAATAATTTTGCCTTAACGGCGGGCGGCGGCCTTGATTTCAAGCTTTCCGAGTACGTTTCGGTTCGTCCGGTGCAGGCGGAATACTTCATGACGACAGCGCCCAACGGCCTCAACAACCGCCAAAACAATTTGCGGCTGGGCGCCGGCATCGTCTTACGCATCCGCGGGAAATAGCTCGGGCGCGCGCGGCAGGCGGATGCCTCAGCCGGCATGTCTTCTACTGACCTTCAAGACTACCGATTACCTTTGTTTGCCCTACCTTGTGCTAAGAAGATCTTCCGGTCGGTGGCGAAGTTAGTTGCGTCCGCGTCTGCGAGATGGATGGGCGTATGGTGCTCAAAGGCGGCTACCACCGCGCCTTCGCCGTTGCACGCGCGATAATGACCGGAAGAGAGGCCAGTGATGTGTGTTTTCTGGCGGCCTTAGCGGCAAGCCCACCGCTCCAGCTGTCTGCGCAATTTCCGGCGCAGGGGCTGAGAAAGATTGTGCTCGGCCCTCGCCCACCCTTGTTCGCAGATTTTTTTGATGATTCTTTGACTCTGAAAGTTTAACTCCGCCGAAAAAAATATGAATTTCATTTCCGGCTGGAACAGGTGGACGACCTTTGACTCCCGGGATTTCGCGGCCTGCACGCTAGCTCTTGGCCTTCTTTTCGACTTCCGCGATGAGTTTCTCAACTGTGGCTTTGTGGTTTGTGTCCAGTCCAGGATTCGATTTCAGCAACTCGCGCCACGCCGCGAGCGCGCCCTGGCTGTCCTGTTTTCCCTGCAACTTCATCATGCCGAGATTGAAGAGCGAGTTGGCATTCTTGGGATCGTACCGCAACGATTGCTGGAGTTGGCCGATGGCGCCGTCGACATCGCCGCTGTAGTAAAGGCAGGAAGCCATCTCGGTGCGCACGCCGACATTCTTGGGAGTGACCTGCAGGGCTTTGTTGTAGTAACCGGCTGCGTCTTTGAACTGATGGGTGCTCTCGTAGATGCCGCCGACTTGGATGAGCAGAGCGGCATTTTTCGGATCGGTCTTTAACTTTGCCAGCAAAGGTTGGGCCTTGGTGTCGGCCATGTTTTTCATGTCATCGAGGGTAGGCATCTTTCCACGCATGGGGGCAGACGAAGCGCCTGCAGGGGCGGACGGTGGAACAGGGGCAGAAGTCTGTGCCGGAGCGGCTGATGGCGCTGGCGCGGAAGATCGTATCGTGGCATTCGTTTGTGGCGGCGCTGCTGGGGATTGCGATCCGCGGAAAAGATAGCCGATGGCGAGGCCCAGCAATAAACAAACGGCAGCCATGCCATAGACCTCTTTCGTCTGCCATGCTGATCGCTCAGTGGTCTTAGTGAATTCGCTCGCCATGCTTCATTCGCTCCTAACGCACCCTGCGTTTAATGGGCGAATACATGCTATAAGGCAAAGGGTGGGATGGCAGCATTCTTCATCACCCGAACTTGTGACGGCGATCACACCGGGCGATAGGCAGGTAGGATCAGTTTTGACTGCGGGAGGGCACCATCTCCGCATTTCGAGGCGATGCATCCAGCCGTTCTATGACGTGTTTCCGTACCTGCTCCCATTCGGAGCGCAATATCATTTCTTTGATGGTGAATTTGCTTTCGTGTTTAACGTCATCCAGGCGTATCGCAATCTCGCCCTTGTGAAGACGAAACTCGATGATGTCTGCGAGAGGAACGAATTGATTGGACGAACTGCCCACGATGACGTAGACAATCTTGTCCGAAAGCAACGTGTACTCCGGGCAGGCATCCTCCGGCATGGGCACCTGTTGCGATCCGAAATTTGCCATAAATCCGTGACGGGAAGAAAGACAATCACCCATTTTCATGCGTACGACCGTACCGTTCTGATAGACTCCGAGGTTTTGCGCCTGCATGGTCTGCAGGCCGCACGCTGCCGCGACCAGGCAAAATAGGATTTTCATGGCTTCTCGTCCTTTCTACTGCGGAACATTTTGGGGAACATTTGGCCCGTAGTAATAACCGCTGCGGCAGTGAAATCGCAGGCCCAGGTTATGTTTGGGAAGTATGCGCAGCGCGTGAAAGCCGGGGTTTGCATCGGGGAGTTCGTAGGTGACCACCCATGACGCTCGCAAGTCTTCGAAGACCGATCGCAGCACTGCAAGCGTGTTCGCGCGCGGCGGAAAGTATCGGCCTCCGGTAGTTTCGGCCATTTCCTGAAGAATGCCGCTGCCTCGCGATTCGGCGAAATTGTTCAGGTCGATGCCGTAGAGCAGAGTGCCGCTGTCAATCACCGCCCGCAATGCGTCGGAAGCAGAAACCTTGCTGATCGTGTCGTCGCCATCAGAAAACAAAATCACGACCGGTCTGACGTTCGCTGCGGGATGGCGCGAGAGCAGATTCGCGCTGTACTCGACTGCATCGAACAGCGGCGTCGCCCCGGAAGCTTTCATCGACACCAGCTTCGGACCGGCGTCTGAGCTGCGGCAGTCATGAGCGCAGAGCACAACCGGCTGCAGACCGGAAAAAGAAACGACAGAAATGCTGTCGCTCACGTCCGCCTGGCTCCGCGAAAGCAGATGAAGAATTTCTTTTACAGTGGACGGCAGCCGAGCGGCAACGGATTCGCTGGTATCGATCAAGATGACGACATCAAGCGCTGTCTCTTGCGAGTGGGCAAGGCTGCGGAAGTCGCGAACGATCGCTTCGCCGTCGACCACGGCAAAATCGTCCTGCGTAATATTGTTGAGTGGATGATTGGCGCTGTCGGTTGCGAAGAAAGTTATCCGTACCTCCGAAGCCGCACTATGATACGTCGGCGTAGCGTCGTCGTCGGCGAGCGCGCTCCGAGCTGCAAAGAGCAAGACAAGAAATAACAAAGCACCCCGCCGCTGCAATCGACCCCACAACATTCCATTCACATCGGCCCGCGTGGGACGAACTTTAGGCGCGCCCAAGTGGGTGCAGGCGCCGGGGATTGGTTGTGGCTCGAGTCTGAACGGAAGACGATGGCGCTTGATCCGGGTGCCAGATTTGTCAACGTCGCTGATAGGTTAGTTTTGGGCCAAACTCCCGCTCGATCACCAGTTCGGGTAGAAAGAAAAACCCCGGAGCGGCCTTGCCCCGGGGCCAAGATTTCCAACGATGTTCTCAGGCGACTAAAGACTCTGCGAACCGCTCGCAAACTGTCGTCTCCAGGTGATAGTGCTTCACCTCGACGGCTGTGGTGACGATGGGTTTCAGGATGTCATAGACCTTCGGATAAATATCTCTCTCATAGCGGTCGGCGTCCGCTCAGTCGTCCAAAGGCTAATGGCATACACTTTTTCTTCTCTCATCTTTTCGGGGAAAAATGGCAGAATTTCCAGGAACCCATTCTGCTTCTTAAGAATGGGCACGATTTGGTTCTTGAGGGCCTTTTCCAAGTCCTCTTTCTTTTCCGGTTTCACTTCGAAGTTAAGGATGCGTGCAAACATGGTAGTGCTCCTTTCCTTTGCGGGAGATAAACAACAGTTGCAGGCGGGGGCTCTCGGGGCCGAGGCTTACGATTTGTCCCGAGTGCCGGGAGCTCAGGCCAAGGGAATTCTAGCGAGTTGACGTAGGAATATGATGTGACGGTTGAGGCCCATGTGAGTGCGGAGGACCACAGCTCGCGGCTTCGATCAATCAGCTGCGAATCATCCATTTACTTACGGACCATCCATTCGCAGATCGGCGAGTGGCCGGCTCTACGCGGCGATTTCGAGCCCTAGGGCACTTTACATGCCAAAATGCGTCAAATAGAATCCCCCTTTGGATCCCGCCTCTATGCCCAGACGTGTGCTCACCCAAGATACTCCTCCAGAAATCTCAGCCGGCACCGTTGGGGAGATCCTCCTCTCCAGCGAATTTCTCGAAACCTTGCCGGATGCCATTCTGGCGGTTAACCGCGACGGGCTGATTCTGCAGGTGAACTCGCAGGTGGAAGAGTTATTCGGCTATGGCCGCGGCCAGTTAGTGGGCAAGCCGGTCGAGATGCTGGTGCCGGCGCGCTTCCGCGAGCAGCATACGGCGCATCGCGCGGCCTTCGCGGCCCACCCCAAGACGCGGCGTATGGGAGCCGGCCTGGAACTCTACGGCAAGCGCCGCAACGGCTCCGAGTTTCCGGTTGAGATCAGTTTGAGTCCGGTTTCGGTCAACGGCGGCGTGATTGTCCTGAGCGCGATCCGCGATATCACGGATCGTAAGAGAATTGAGCTGGAGCTGCGCCGGGCACACGAGGAGCTAGCTCAAAGAACCGCCGAGCAGATTGGCGAGTACCGGGCAAGATTAGCTTCGATTGTCGATTCCTCCGAGGACGCGATCTTCGTCAAGAGTCTCGACGGCACCATTACCAGCTGGAATCGTGGCGCAGAGCGTATCTACGGATATACGGCGGAAGAAATTCTCGGCAAGAACATCTCGATGCTTGTGCCCGGCGACCGTCCCGATGAAATTCCAGAGATTCTGAAGAAGGTTGCGCGTGGCGAGAGCATCGAGCACTACGAATCGATGCGTGTGACCAAAGATGGCCGGCGCTTGAACGTGTCGATCAGCGTAGCTCCACTGCGCGACATGAGCGGCGAGGTGGTCGGGGCTTCGGCGATCGCACGCGACATCACCGACCAGCGCAGGGCTGAAGACCAGCTTCGGCAATCGCAGAAGATGGAAGCGATCGGCCGTTTGGCGGGCGGGGTCGCGCACGATTTTAACAATGTTCTGGGCATAATCAATGCCTGCGCGGAATTCTTACGCGACCGTATTGATCCGGCCAGCGAACCTGCCGTTTACGTGGAGAATATCAAGAAGGCAAC
The DNA here is from genome assembly GCA_963743585.1 of uncultured Acidobacteriaceae bacterium. Classification (GTDB taxonomy): domain Bacteria; phylum Acidobacteriota; class Terriglobia; order Terriglobales; family Acidobacteriaceae; genus Sulfotelmatobacter. The sequence goes on from CAVUQI010000001.1 coordinate 80,155, forward strand.
GGACCGCGGGGCCGCGCTGACTCGTCAACTGCTTGCGTTCAGTCGAAGGCAAGTGGTCAAGCCTGTCATTCTCGATCTGAACGATCGGCTGAAAGAGATCAGCAAGCTGCTACGTCCCCTGATGGGGGACGATGTGGAGGTTCAAATTGTGGCTCGATCGCAAGCGGCCATCGTTGAAGCCGATCCCAGTCAGCTTGACCAGATCGTCATGAATCTTTCGGTCAATGCGCGCGATGCTATGCCCAACGGCGGCAGGCTGATTCTCGAGACGGATGTGGTCGATTTTGATCAACACTTTGCCGACCAGCATCAGCCGTTGAAGCCGGGAAAGTATGTGATGCTGGCGGTGAGCGATACCGGAAGCGGCATGGACAAAGAAACGCTCTCGCGCATCTTCGAGCCTTTCTTCACGACCAAGGATCCCGCCAAGGGAACCGGCCTCGGTTTGTCAACGGTCTATGGAATCGCTCAACAAAGCGGAGGACACATTTGGGTCTATAGCGAGCCGGACCGAGGAACGACTTTCAAAGTTTATTTGCCCTCGGCGGCCTATAAGCTAAATTCGTCGCCGGCTGCGGAAGCTGAAGCAATCGCCCCAAAGCATACTGCGAAGATTCTGCTCGTGGAAGACGATGAAATCATGCGTAGCCTGACTCGCAAATTGCTGCAGGAGCGGGGCTATATCGTCTTCGAGGCCAATAACGGGAAGTCCGCACTGGAGTGGGCCGAAGCGAATGCGGATCAAATTGATCTTCTTCTTACCGACGTAGTGATGCCTAACATGAGTGGTCCCGAATTGGCGGAACGGCTATGCCGTTCAACTCCGGGTCTAAAAGTGGTTTACATGTCGGGCTACACCGGAGAGCTGATGGAAGCCAGCGAACGCCTGAAACACGGCGTCCTTCTCGAAAAGCCATTCACGCGAACCGCTTTGCTGAACACGCTTCATCAATCTCTCGGATAGATAGCCAGGCTCCCCCTAGAACACTCAATCACACCCGGCGGGTGATGGCGATCACACAGCAGCCGTGAGTGAAATCACCCAACTTAGACCTCAAACTGCGAGCAGGTGACGATTCTCCTATATAGGAACAAAAAGTTAAGATGTGTATTATCAATTGGATACAAAGATTTATGAGGGCCCTGATTGAACCTCGAATCATTGGCACGGCACCTGCCGATGTACATGTGTCAGCCGGAGGAAATTATGGCCACACACGTCATCGAGAGACTTCCTAAAGATACAGATAAGACGATTGGGAACCTGCCTCCTGCCATTGCCGAAGCAGTGGAGCAAATGGCCCTCACCACTTCCTACCCGACCGGAGCGGTGCTCTTTGCTGAAGATCAAGCGCAGAGGGGAATATTCATTGTGCGCCGGGGACGGGTAAAGCTTTCTGTTTGCGGCAGCGACGGCAGAACGTTGATCCTGCGGATGGTCGAACCTGGTGGCATGCTGGGCATTGCGTCCGCGATCTCCGGACGCCCGTACGAAGCTACGGCCGAAATCCAGGAACCCGCCGAGATTAGCTTTCTGCGGCAGGGCGATCTGACGCGCCTGATGCGGCAGCACGGCGAGATCGCATTGTGGGTCACCCAGCAGGTGAGCCGGGATTACAACTCCACGTGCCGCGAAATTCGCGACCTGATGCTGTCCGATTCCGCCAGTGAAAAACTGGCCCGGCTATTAGTGGGATGGCTCGACAACACCGCAGAGTCCAAACAATCGGGCCACGTGAAGATGGCTTTGACGCATGAAGAAATCGGCCAGATGATCGGAACTTCACGCGAAACCGTGAGCCGGTTGTTTGCCGGGTTCAAGAAGCAGCACCTGATTCAGCAGAATGGCGCGACTTTGGTGATTCCGAACCGACTGGCCTTAGAGTCTTTGATTACTGCATAGCCTTCGCCCGCTGTCGAGTGCCGGGCAAACGGGGAGTGTCTGAAAACCTTTCTGGACACTCCCCACCTCCTCGAGTTGGTTGAATTCAAGCCAACTAAATCCAGTGCCGGGCCCCATTTAAGGTCGTTGACAGTGCATCGCCAAAGCAACAGGTCATCGAGCTTCTAGGTACGGGAGCTCCGCCACGAAACCGGGCCAGCCTGCGATTCCGCCTATTGGCTATTGTCGCAACCGCCCTTCTTGCCGAACGTAAGTGCGCCCGAGTCGGTATAGGCGCCGCTGGCAGAGTATTCGGCGAAGCCATCGCCGATGTCACCGTTGCGGGCCGCAGCAACGAAGACTACGTCGCCGATCTCTTCTCCGCCTGGTACGTAGAAAGTCGCCACGAGTTCGTTGTTGATAACTTGGAAAAAACCCTGAGCATGGGTAACCACATAGTCGCCCGTTACCGCGGCCGGCCCGCTGTGCGGGAAGCCGAAGCTTCCATTGTCGGTCAGCTTCAGGCAATACGTGTGATTGCCGAGGCCGTAACCATAAGAAACACTCCAGGTCAGCGAAAAGTCGCCGCTGTAGCTCTGCGCTTGGGCGCTGCTGGGCGCGAGTGCAAAAGCCACGATTGCCAATGCTAAAGGTGCAAATACGCCAACGGTTTTCGTCATTTTCCTTCCTCCAAAAAAGATTGCAGGTTTGTCGTAGCCGCGAAACGGTAGCCGTCAATTCCACGATACGCTGAATACCGGTAAGAGGAAGCGCAAGGGTGCGACAGTGGTTGTACCATATCACCGATTAAGCTCTGGATGAAAGGCGGAGTTCCAGGGGCCGAGACCGCTCGCCGCATAGAATGACCCGATGAACGGCCCTTAAGAACCGATCTGCTCTAGCGACCGGAGGCAGCCGCGGAATTAGAGCGAAATAGCGTTCGCAGTCGAACAGATCCGGGAGGATGTTGTAGTGAACTGCCGACAACCAACGCTCCTCAGCTCTTTAAACTTACTTCGTCAGCTTTTGCCGCCTCCTGTACCTCTTTAGCTTTCAAGACTGCCAGGGCTTCCAGCTGTTCTGCCCGTTGCAGCGCCCTCAAGTATGCCGGCCGGGAATGCCGGTAATGATCTGCCGGCACCTTGCCGTTCAGCCAGGCCGTGTCCATCGGATAGACCATTGGATCGAAGATCACCATGTACCAGTGCCAGATCAAAATGGAGAACGCGGCCAGGATCGCCTCGTAAAAGTGAACGGCTGTGGCCGCATCGCTAACCCACTTGGGAAAGTGCCGCAGGGTGAAATTGTTGAACCACAGAAGCAGGCCCGAGACGGTCATCACCACTGTGCCCCACATGAAGGCCAGGTATTCCATCTTCTCGGCGTAGTTGAATTTCTCAAACGTTGGCTCGATCTTGGTGAGCCCGAGATTGAAGGCAAATACATGCGGCCAGATCGGTAGCGTCTTTGAAATTGGGAATCATTGCCTTCAGGAACTGTTTGCCATCGCCTCTGACGAGCGCGAGATGAATCACGTGATAGAGCGTGGCCGCAACCAGGATTACGGCAGCCGAACGGTGAACCGCTCCACGGAAGGCGAAATGCCGCTCCCAAAGCAATATGGGCCGCGCCCACCACGCCTCTGGATACTTCAGCGCGAATCCGGTAAAGACCAGAGTGGGGAAGCTGAGAATCACTCCCGCATGGGCGATGCGGAAGTTGCGATTCATGCGGGTGACATGAGCGCTGCTTTCATGGCGCGCCCGCCCTCGCCGCAGCTTCGCCAGGAAGTCGATGAGATTATGCAAGATCATGAATCCCAGCGTCATTGGGATCAGGACCAGGTAGGTCCAGCGAATCCATTTCACCACGGGGTGAGCGGGGCCGCTGGCAACTTGCACATGGACCGGGCCAATGGCGAAGTGTTCGCCTGCGCCGGCGTGGCATGCGCCGCAAGTTTTGGAAAGATTGGCCGCATTTACGGTCGAGCGCGCATCCGATGAGGGAAAGATATTGTGAACGCCGTGGCACGAAGCGCAATTGGCCACGCTTTGCGATCCGCCGCGCATGGCCAGACCGTGATAGCTGTCGGCATAGGAAGGCACGCGATCTGCGGGCAGGTTGTAGCGAATCGCCAGGCGCTCGTCGTTATGGCAACGACCGCAGGTGACGGTGGAAACCCGCGAGGCATTGACCAGCGATTTTGCTTGTTGGGGTTCGAGAATCAGATGCTCGCCGTGACAGTCGGTGCAAACCGGAGCGTCGGTCACGCCGTTGGTCATCGCTTGCCCATGCACGCTCTCGAGATAAGTCTTGGCAATCTGCGAGTGGCATTGCGCGCAGGTGCCCGGCACGTTCCAATGGTTGATCTTCGATTTCGCGTCGCGCGCCGGAAGAATGTTGTGGCTGCCGTGGCAATCGGAGCAGGTTGCCGCCGCGTCGTTTCCGGCGGCGACAGCGCGACCGTGGACGCTTTGCCGGTAGAGTTCTACGGGGTGCGCGATCGGAATCTTGTGACGAGATAGAAATTGCTGGTTGCTGTGGCAGGCCGCGCAGGTATCGGGAAGGTTCCTTTTTGCGACCATTGAAGTCGCGTCGCTTGAGGTCTCTATCTGATGTACCGGGCCGTGGCACGACATGCACTTCGGCGCATCCGGGTCGCCCGCCGCAGCGGCTTGCCCGTGAATGCTCTGCTTGAAGCCTTTTACTTCATCGGCATGGCATTGCACGCACTTGGCTGGAGCCAGGCCGGCAGCCGTTGTTACCTCATGCACGTTGCCGTGGCAAGACTGGCAAGCTTCCTCGCCCAAGGCCGCGTGAACACTGGTCGACATGTGCGAGGTTTCATCTTCGTGGCAAGTCGAACACTGAACTTTGGCTACCTTGGCAGGATGCGGAAAATCCTTGATCTGCGTGTGGCAATCCGTACAAGCTAAAATGCCATGAACGCTATCGGCATGCTTGAGGGGATCAATGGAAATACTTTTGCCGGCATCCGATTTCATTCCCGCCTGGCCGTGACAGGCCAAACAATTATCGTCTTGTTTTAGAGGATGAGCTTCTTTCGATTGCGCCGCAGGCAGATTTGGTATGAAAATTAAAAGGACCAAAAAAAATAATAGAAGAGCCGGTCTGAATCGCCTTGCAGCGCCCTTTGCGTTTTGCATTAACTTGGGCACGTTAAACTCCTGCTGCTTTACTCCTATTTCATCCCGAGGTCCGTGTAGCACCTTGGGATGTTCTTCGGCTGTCGCCAGAAAATCATGACAGGCGGAACAGTCGTTGGTGATGGTCTGGCCGTCTGCGCTGGTATGACTGCCGTCATGACAGCGGAAACAGCCAGGGGAATCGTTGTGGCCTAAATTGTTGGGGTGCGTGCCCCAGGTCAGCCGCATGTCCGGAAAGATGTTGCGCAGGTAGATCGCAGCAACTTCGTTGGCCGCCTGCTGCACAATCGCGCGTTTGGTTTCGTAGATATCCGGATAATTCGTGCGATAGAACGTGTCAATTTCGGCGACGATGCGCTGCTTGCCAATATCGCGCGCCGGATAATCGACTTTCAGGACCTCGACCGCTTTTTTCTTGATGTACGGCAGATCGGGACTGATCTTGCCGAGTTGCATTTGCTTGTCGACCGCATTTTCCGGCAGGTCGAATGCGTGGGTAGGTCGATTGTGGCAATCGACGCAATCCATGACGCGATGTTCGCCCTTATCCAGTTGCGCCTGCGTCGGCTTGGTATCAGTGGAGATGAATTCGGTGGTTTTTCCGGAATCGTCGGTGTAATACACGGCCGGAATCGTCTGCCGCTCGGGGTCAGTCGAGATATAACGAATGCGCGCGTTGTCGGCCAGATGATGGCCGTGGATTCCAACCGAACCCTCCCAGGTTCGTCCGCCAACTTTCAAAAGGAAGACGTCCGTCTGCGGAGTATTTTTTTCGTCGTCCTTGTAGCTGGTGACCACCTTGAGTTTGTCGCCGGTGAAGCGCTGCGGCCAGTGGCATTGCTCGCAAGTCTCGCGGGCCGGGCGCAAATATTTCACAGGGGAGGGAATTGGCCGGGAATAAGTGTGAAACGTCACCGCAAAGACCTGCCTCAACCCGGAAAGCTTGGAACGCACGAACCATGGCGCGCCTGGTCCGATGTGGCATTCAACGCAAGCCACGCGGGCGTGCGGCGAATTCTGATAGGCGGTGTATTCCGGCGCCATTACCGTGTGGCAGGTGGTGCCGCAGAAAGCAGTGCTGTCCATGTACTCGACGCCGCGGTAGGAAGCAGTGCCGATGATGAGAAGATTGGCTACCGTTGCCAGGGCAACATATTCGAGAGTTTGCCGTACCACGGGAATTCGTAAGTCTATGGCCGGATAACTTCCCGGCAACTCTCCCGCGTTTCGCAAACCCCGCCTTCGCAGCCAGATCCCCAGAGGAATCAGCAAAAGTCCGGCAATAAAAATTCCCGGCAGAATTAGAAAGATAAGAATGCCCACGTACGGATGCGGCGGGCCGGGCAGGAAAACGTCATAAAACCAGAACGCAATCATGCTGAGCGCGGAACTAGTTGTCAGCACCGCGCCCGTGATGGAGATTGCATTCTGCCCGAGAAAATAGATGGGCCGTAACCACTCGCGCATTCTCTGTCCAAGACTCATTCGACTTGTCACTCCCGACACGTCACTCCCGTGTCCCGGCCAACAATCCCCAAAACACACTTCAAGTTTGGTCACGCAAACTGCGCGACTTCCACCCACGTTCTATCCAGCGTGTTCCCCTACTTCTTCAGACTGCGGATGTAGCCCACCAAGCCCTTCACCTGGTCCGGCGTCAAAGACTTGTATGCCGGCATTTTGCCTTTTCCATTGGTGATGACACCGGCGAGTTCGCTATCCGACATTTTCTGTACATCGGCTGAGGTGAAATCCTGAGCACCCATTTTCTTGCCCATGGATGAACCCGTGCCATCGGCGCCATGACAGCCCGCGCACTTGGATTTGTAGAGTGAAGCCGCGTCTTGCGCGTGCATGGATGAGGGCACGAACACTACCATGGCAAATGCGGCCAGAACGGCGAACAGTGGGACAGTGATTCTCTTCATCATCTTCTAAGCTCCAATCACATCGAGAATTTTGTCGGCTTACGTTCGCAAACCCCACTCTTGCCGACGGATTGAGTGTATGGGCAGGAGCCTAATGAAACAATGCCGATTGTCACACCAAAAAGTGACTGCTATCACCATGTTGTCGGTCGTCTGTTCCAGATTGATTCTGGACGGATTGGGAATTTTGCGGCGTAAGAAGGGACTGGGACGCGAAGCACCCAACAATAGCCTGCTGAGCACCGGTTTCTGGATAAGATGCTGCCCCTACATTAGTAGAAACTCAGAAATCCGAGAAAGCCCGTCACCCTAAGCTGATTGCTGTGCCTTTTCCGCTTCCAGCCGCTTGATCGTTGTTCTCAACCAGCGGCCTAGAACATCTTCAATCTCCTGTTGCGTGGCCGTCCGATAGAGCGAATCCAGCGTGTCTCCGGAGGGAGTCAGCGGAATATGATCACATGGGACGTTCTCTTCGAACGCACCCTTGGGAATCAATGGCGTCAGGCCGCATTTTTCGCAGGGAACTTGAACGCTGGAATTGAAGTTAGGACAAGTCGGGGAATCTTCGAAAATCAGCCGCGAGCGCCAGGCCTCGCGCGGCAGGCGACCATAACCGCCTTGCTCAAGAAACTCTAATTCAAACTTCAGCACCTCGAGTAGGTCCCGGTCATCTTTTGGCATACGCACCTCACCCGTCAACGACCAGTTTGTATCTAACGACCAGGTGAACTCGGTGACGCCAGTCACAACTGTTGGTGAGTGCCATCACAACGCTCCGCCGGCAATGCCTTCGCTACTCATTTTGAAACCGAGCCTGGCGAGCAGAATTAATACCAGTGCCTGCTTTCCGGATTGGCGCAACCGGGTCAGGACCCGCCAGCCATCAATACTGGGAAGCATGATGTCCAGGACGATCAGATCGAACTGCATCTCCAGCGCCAGATGCAGTCCCTCTAGGCCATCTTCTGCCACATCGACAACAAAGCCCGCCTCGCCGAAACCCTTCTGCAAGAATTTTGCCGTCTTAGGTTCGTCTTCGATGACCAGAATTTTCATATCAAGCTTCCTTGTGCCTGCCCGGCTGTTAGTGCGGCGCCTTCACAAAGAAGGGCCATCCGCTGGATCCGACCCGGCGGAAGGCAATGTTTCTCGATGGAGTTCAGTCGACTGGCGAACTGCAGAGAGCAAGGCTTCCGTCGGCAGGAAGGGAAGAATTCATAGAGTTTCATCGGGTGTGACTCCTTCCCTACAGCTAATTGAAGATGAATGAATATATTGAGAACAAATGACAATAATGTAATCTTGTGAACGACAGGTTATGCCGACATGAATAACCTGTGAAAAATAGGACCGCGAGCTGTATTGAAAAAATGGGGCCACTTCTCGAAAGTAATTGCTGAGCAACCACTGCGTGTTTCGCCGGCAGTCGACGCCCGACTTTTTTCCGAGTGATGAGAGCCGCGCAGGACCGAGTTTCGGTGTTCTGATCGGAAATTTTGTGTCCGCTCTTCCTTTGGCCATCGTGCATCAGGTGGATTTCCTGAAAACATTCGGACACTGCACTACAATTCGGTGCTGATGCCCAGACAAATCTGTGTTTTCCTGTTCGGTTTCTTAGCTGTAGCTGCACTCACGGCGCAACAGACACCCGAGTCACTCAATTCCAAGGCGCACGGCTCGCTTTCGCCGATCAGGGGCACTCTGATTGTGCATGGGCTCAAAGAGCCCGTTCACGTCCTTCGAGATCGCTGGGGGATTGCGCACATTTACGCAAAGAACCAACACGACCTCTTCTTTGCTCAGGGTTTCGTCGTGGCGCAAGATCGGCTGTTCCAGATGGAGATGTGGAAACGCGCTGGACAGGGCCGTCTCGCCGAGGTGCTCGGGCCATCGGCTGTGCAGCGCGACATCAATGCGAGGCTGCTTCGTTATCGGGGCGACATGAAAACCGAGTATGAGAGCTACTCGCCAGATAGTGAAGCAATCGTGAGAGCTTTTACCGATGGGATCAATGCCGAGATACGCTCGTTGAGCGCAAAGGGGGGCCCGGGTTTACCGATCGAGTTCCAGCTAGCCGGGTTTCTGCCCGAGCCATGGAATCCGGAGGACTGTCTCAATCGAATGGCGGCATTTTCGATGACTGGCAATGCGTTCAGCGAGCTCCGCGACGCAGAGCTAGTCGCAAAGTTCGGCGTGCAGAAGGCCACCTCTGTTCTAAGCCTTGATCCGAAAGTAAAACTCGACCCTGCACCTGGTGTGGACTTCGGCGGACTGAGTCCCTCACTTCTGAAGAACCTCGTCGGAAGCGATGCAAGAATTGAGTTTCCATCGGAGACGTCACAAGGCAGTAATAACTGGACAATCGCGGGAAACCTAACATCCACGGGCAAACCGATCTTGGCCAATGATCCTCATCGAGTAGTGGGTTTGCCCTCGCTGCGCTATATCGTTCACCTGGTAGCACCCGGGTGGGATGTGATCGGCGCGGGCGAGCCGGGTTTGCCGGGAGTTGCTCTGGGTCATAACCAGCGCATCGCATGGGGATTCACGATCTTCGGACTTGATCAGCAGGACCTGTATCTTGAGTGACCTGGATCCGCAAGATCCACTGCAGTACAAGACACCAAATGGATGGGCGCGTATGCGCCTTGCGCACGAGACGATAGCAGTCAAAGGGAAGCCGCCGGTCGAAGTCGAGTTGAAGTTCACGCGCCATGGCCCTGTCCTCTGGGAGGATGGGAAACGGGCGCTCGCACTTCGCTGGGTTGGAGCCGAGCCTGGTACAGCGGGCTATCTCGGGTCCCTTGCTGTCGACCGCGCAAAGAACTGGAACGAATTCGAGAAGGCCATGAATCGCTGGAAGGTGCCGTCGGAGAACATTGTGTATGCCGATGTTGACGGCAATATCGGCGAGCACTCCACCGGGTTGGCGCCAATGCGAAAGACCTGGACCGGACTGCTGCCGGTCCCGGGCGCGTCCGGCTATGAGTGGTCGGGGTATGTTCCGAACTCGGCACTTCCGCATAGTTTCAATCCGCCGGCCGGTTTTGTCGCAACCGCGAATCACAAGATGATTCCAGAGAGCTACCCATATAACGTGGGCTTCGAGTGGGCTGCTCCCTACCGGTTACATCGTATCGAAGAGGTGCTTTCCGGCATTCGTGACAGCCGGAGGAAGGTGACGCTTGACGATATGGAGAGACTTCAGACCGATGTTGTCTCATTGCCGGCGCGTCAACTTGTGAAGTTGTTGAAAGAGGTATCGCCGAACCCAACGGCTGCGACGCAAATGATGCTCGCGTGGGATGCGACCCTAAGCAGAGACTCCGGGGCTGCAGCGCTTTACGAGGTGTGGTTGAGGGACCTGCGAAAGGCCGTCTCTGAGAAGGAAGGGATCGAAGCGCTTGAACCCGAATGGTCGTTGGAAAAAGTGCTTGAGGAACTCTCGAAGCCATCGCCGGAGGTTTTCGGGGCCAACGCTGCCCAAGGTAGAAGCCAGGTTTTGCTCCAAACCCTCGATTCCGCATGGAAACAGACGGAACAGTCGCTGGGAACCGATCCGCAGAAGTGGTGCCTGGGGTGCATTGCATACGATCCGCTTTCGGCACTCGCTCGACCTTTTGCCAGGAGCTGCGACATTGCTCGACTTGGGGCCATTGTCGCGTCCGGGCGACGGCTACACCGTGAATGCAACGTGGGTAGGCAGTAAGTTCGAGCAAGAAGGTGGGGCAAGCTATCGAGAAATCCTGAACATAGATGATTGGGACCGTTCCATGGCGGTGAATACTCCTGGACAAAGCGGACAACCGGGATCGCCGCATTATTCTGATCTGCTTCCGTTATGGGACAAAGGCGAATATTTTCCGATGCTGTATTCACGCAAGGAGATAGAGAAGAATGCAGAAGATCGGTTGCTGCCCTCGCGCCGCGGTGACCCTGCTTCGTGCCGAATGATCGTAGTCCGGCGTACAGTAACAACGGCGTGTCGCCAAGTAAAGTGATGTCGCATTCGGGTAGTGGGCGGTTTTGAATTATTGAAAAGCGCGCCCAGATCGTAAACGCCTTGGTAGAAGGAAACAGCATTCGAGCAACTTGCAGACCTATTGGGGTCAGCAAAGATGCCGTTCTCAAACTGATTCCTGACGTGGGAACAGCGTGCGCCGCATTCCACAACTCGATGGTACGTGGGGTAAAAGCACGACATGTGCAGTGCGATGAGGTTTGGTCGTTCTGCTACGCGAAAGAGAAGAATGTGCCTGAATCGAGGCAGGGCACTGGGACCGGAAGCATTTGGACGTGGACAGTTATCGATGCCGATAGCAAATTGATTCTCTCGTGCCTTTGCGGCGGTCCTGATGCGTCTTGGGCTTGCAAATTCATGGAGGATTTAGCGTCGCGAGTGACCACGCGCATTCAGATCACAACGGATGGCCACCGCGCTTACGCGGAAGCTGTTGAAGGTGCTTTCGGAATGGACGTGGGCGACAAAACTTGAACCTGCGGATGGGCGTGCGACGATTTACGAGGCTCACGAAAGCCTTCTCTAAGAGATTCGAGAACCACTGCCACATGGTTGCGATCTACCATGCGTATTACAATTTCTGCCGCGTGCATCAAACCTTGCGCGTTACTCCCGCAATGGAAGCGGGGCTAGTGGATCATGCATGGACATCGGAAGAACTAGTTGGAATGCTGGAGGCGCAAGAGGCTCGGACTGCTAGGGGTGCCGCAGCGTAAGGACGTAAAGAGCACCCAAAATTCCACACAAAAAGACTACAATGGCCAACCAGTCCATAACATCGAGGTGCCTTAAGCGTGTTTGCAAGTCGTGGATGGGCGAGGTTCGCACTGCTTTGTAACCTGCTCGGTACGGTACTTCTTTTTCTCTCGTTTCAAGCAACATCATCTAATTTTAAGCTCATCACTACAAGTGACGGAAGATCAGCCCTGTGTGTGAACAATCGCGGCCTCATAGTGTCGGAACCACGCGGCTACGGATTCAGTCTTGGAACGGCTGTTTGCCCAGAGTGGGAACGCGCTCGCGCAGTCGCCGTCGTTAATGTCGAGCGCCCCATATTTGTCACAATTGGATTCTGTTTAGCTTCTTTTGGTTTTCTTCTACAATTTCTATCAATTCCCAGCCCGAGAACTATAGCGCAGATCAGAGCAGATTTAAAAGTCGCAAAGCTAAAAGAAAAAAGTGAGAAGGGCTGACAAATTCCCAAATCGACTTCAAAACCGCCCACTACCCGCATTCGCCAATGAATTTGATTTGCGATCGCTGAACGTTCTCCAGGTTGAGTTGAGTAACAGATAATGCCCATTAGGTGTCCAGAGGAATACCCGCACGAATGAGCGAAGGTGACGCCGTAGTCTCTTCTCCGCAGTACGATTTGCTCACGCTCCTGAAGTGAGGGCCGTCAGCCTTCAGGCCAGACGGTAACGAAATTTACGATTTCGCCTTAAGTACGCGAAGGGAAGTGTGGACACGACGTTTGAAACGTTTTATATTGGCAAACCGATATGCAGTTTTTTCCCCAGGAGCGTCCACATATGAAGCCGGCAAGCACGCAATGGTGGGTCACAACTTTTCTGCTTTGCCTCGCTGGTCTCGCCGCAGCCCAGGATTCTCACTATCGTCCCCAACACCAGCAGATTCCTGGTTCCGCTTGCCTCACGATGAAAGGCGCGTGGGAGGGCGGTTCGAAAGCTTGCACGCCGGCCGACCATGAGGCATGGCTCGCGGACATTCAACATTGGCGCAAGGAACGGCGCATTCGCATTGGCTACGATGGCGCGCGCTATGACATGCCGGCGCTCAAGTGGACGCAGTCTAGTTTTTTTCAGCCGCAAATGATGGTCGAAGATCGCTACTTTTACGATCCCACAGCGCACCGTTATACGGTCGATCGCTATCTGGAGGATCTCGATAAGCGATACGGAGGAATTGATGCAGTCCTGATCTGGCCGACCTACCCAAACATGGGGATCGACAACCGGAATCAGCAGGACATGATTCGCAGCATGCCTGGAGGCGTCGCTGGTGTAAAGCAGATGATTGCCGACTTCCATCGCCGCGGCGTGCGCGTGTTGTTTCCCATGATGATGTGGAGCCAAGGAACACGGGATCCCGGCATGTCTTGGCCAGATGCGATTGCCAGCCTGATGGCGGAAATCGGCGCCGACGGGATTAACGGCGACACGCAGGACGGCGTTCCTTTGGCATTCTCGCTGGCCGCGGACAAGATCGGTCATCCGCTCGCTTTTGAGCCCGAAGGTCGAACCGTCCGACGAGGCTCTTGCATGGAATGTGATGACGTGGGGCCAATATGAATTTCCTTTCGCTCCCCTGGTCGACAAGTACAAGTGGCTTGAGACCCGGCACATGGTGAACATCTCGCACCGCTGGAATCGTGACAAAACCGACGACCTGCAGTTCGCATTTTTCAACGGAGTGGGCTGGGAGAGTTGGGAAAATATCTGGGGCATCTGGAATGGAATCACGCCACGCGATGGCGAGGCCACCCGCCGCGTGGCCGCGATCGAACGTGCCGTGGCGCGCTTCCTCATCAGCAAAGACTGGGAACCGATGTCGCCCATGCTTCGCTACGGGGTTTATTCCAGCCGCTGGCCGCTGGGAAATGAAACTGTGTGGACCATCGTCAATCGCAACGAATACGACGTTGAAGGCGATCAGGTGGAAGTTTCATCGAAGGCGGGCAGGCGCTATTTCGATCTTTACCATGGAGTGGAACTCAAGCCTCAGTCCCGGCCAGATGGGACAACAGTTCTTGCCTTCCCGATCGAAGCCAACGGATACGGCGCCATATTTGCAACCGATACGGCACCGGATGAAAAAATCTTGGCCTTGATGTCCAGGATGAAGGCGCTGACCGCCAAGCCACTTACCGATTACTCGCACGAATGGAAAGTCCTGCCCCAGCAGATTGTTCCGATTGCAGCGACAAATGCCGCGGGGGCTGCGCCTGAAGGAATGATCAGGATTCCCGGAGCCCACTTTCTTTTCAAGGTTGCCGGAATCGAGATCGAGGGACTGGATGATATCGGCGTCGATGTGCAGTATCCGTGGGAGGATTCTCCCCGGCGCTTTCACGAGCATCCGATGGAGATAAAGTCCTTCTATATCGACAAGTATCCCGTGACTAACGCTCAATTTAAAAAGTTTTTGGAGTCGAGCCGCTACCACCCGAAAGACGACCTGAATTTTCTTCGCGATTGGAAGGATGGAACCTATCCAGAAGGATGGGGGAACAAGCCGGTGACGTGGGTTTCGCAGGAGGATGCGCGGGCCTACGCGAGTTGGGCCGGAAAACGCCTGCCGCATGAGTGGGAGTGGCAGTACGCCGCTCAAGGAACGGATGGCCGTCTTTATCCGTGGGGCAACGAATGGGATGCGAGCACGGTTCCGGTTCCCGACAAGTCGCGCACCATGCGAGGTCCGGATGCGGTCGATGCACATCCCAAGGGAGCCAGTCCGTTCGGCGTGATGGACATGGTCGGAAATGTGTGGCAGTGGACTGAAGAATTCCAAGATGAGCACACGCGAGCGGGCATCCTGCGGGGTGGCAGTTATTACCAGCCACAGGGATCCATATGGTATTTTCCGCAAGCTTATAAGCTCGACGAGCATGGCAAACTTTTATTGACGGCGCCAAGCATGGACCGTTCAGGGGCCCTGGGTTTTCGCTGCGTTCAAGACACCGACTAGAATGGGCGGAAATCGGCCACTCTCGAAGATATTTTTAGCTCAAGCGGGCCCTTCCATTTTCGGAGCGGGCGGTTCCGTTGACCGGGTGTATCGCCTGATGAGTTCTCCTGTGACAATGCGGCAAATTGCGGAACGGGCCAAAGTGTCCATCGGCACCGTGTCCCACGTCATCAATGAAACTGCGCCAGTCCGGCCGAAGCTGCGACAGCGGGTGCTCGAGGCCATCAGCGGCATGGGCTATCAGCCGAGTGCCCTGGCGCAGGGACTGCGGAAAAATCGAACCAACATGCTTGGAATGGTGATTCCGGACATTACCAACCCATTTTTTCCCGGCGTGGTTCGCGGCGTCGAGGACGTTGCCTACAAGCGCTCGTTGCGCCTTATCCTCTGCAATGCCGATAACGATCCTTTAAAGGAAGCGTCGTACGTTCGTGAGCTGGGTTCCTATCGCATTGCTGGCCTATTAATTATTCCGGCCGGGGGTGCCAACGTCGCAGGTCACCTCCGGGCCTACGCATCGGCCGCGGTCCCGGTGGTTTGTATTGACCGGGTCCCGGATGGCTGGAAGGGCGATGCCGTCCTGGTCGCGAATGCAGAAGGTGCTTATTTGGTGACACGCCATTTGATCCAGATGGGACACAAGCGTTTGGCGGTGATCGCCGGGCCGCTCGGGTTGACCAACGCGGCGGAACGCTTGAAAGGCTTCGCGCGCGCGTTAGATGAAGCCCAGATGGAAATCGAGCCGGAATTCGTGCAGGAAGCGCGTTTCGACACGGCGAGCGGTCACCAGGCAGCTCTTCGGCTCCTGCGAATGTTGCCGCGACCCACTGCCATTTTTGCCTGCAACGACCTCATGGCTTTTGGTGTACTCCAGGCTGCTCGCGAGCTTGGTCTGCGATGTCCGGAAGACTTATCGATTGCCGGTTTTGATGGTCTTGAGTTCACGAAGTTTACCGACCCGTCTTTGACATCGGTTTATCAACCGGGATACCAGTTAGGCGCCACCGCCGCGCGTCTCCTGTTGCAGAGAATTGACGGCCTGAGGTCCCCACCGAAAAAAGTTCTTCTTCCGACCGAATTAATGCAGCGCAATTCCGTTGCCCCGCCGCGGGCCCCGGTTCAGGGGGAAGTGGGCCGGACCAGCAAGGGTCGCGAGCGGGGCAGACCGGTGACCAGGGGACTGTCGGTCTGACGAGTTCCCGGAGTATTGATTTGAGAGTTGACAAGCGCAAACGAGTGGGAGTAGGTTGTTTACGTTTTAGTGGCTTGAAACGTTTCAAAGCAAATTGGCACGGGCCGCGTTTCGCAATGACTTTCGGCCAGGAGCGGCACCTGGCCCGAGGAGGAATACTATGCGTCGCAACTCATGGGTGTTTCTATTTGCTTGCGTCCTCGCCGCTACCTTTTTGCGGGCCCAGGTGGTCATTACCAGCTCCATCGTGGGTACGGTTTCCGACCCGCAGGGCGCGGTCATCGAAGGCGCGAAGATCACTCTCACGAATGTAGACACCGGCGTTCGGTGGAGCAAGACTACCAATGCCAGCGGCGACTACCAATTTCCCAACCTCATTGCCGGCCACTACAAAGTCGAAGTGGTCAAAGAGGGCTTCTCGCACGTGCTTTCGACGGCGGTCGCTCTCGAAAACGGCGTCACTCAGCGGGTTAACGTTCGCCTGACGCTGGGCCGAGCCACAGAAACAGTACAAGTCAGCGCCGCTGCCCCGCTCATGAACACGGACGACGCCAATGTCTCAGAAGTCATCGAGAATAAGTTTGTCTCCGACCTGCCCATGGAGGGCCGTAATTACCTGAATTTTGCCGAAATCTTGCCTGGGTTTAACAGCGGTACCGGCGACACCACGCGGATGCAATGGGGCCTTGCCTCGGCCAGTGCGGCGGGCGGCGCAAAAGAACTGAACGTAGGTGGGACCGACTACGGAGTCGGCTATTACGTCGACGGCATCGACAACAACGACAATTGGGTGGAAGGCTCGCTGATGAATATCAACGAGGACACCATCCAGGAGGTCAAAGCTGAAGTGTCAAACTATTCGGCCGAATATGGCCGAGACGTGGGCCAGATCAGCATCACCACGAAATCCGGAACCAACAGCCTGCACGGAAGCGTGTATGACGCTTTCCAGAATGCTGGCTTGAACGCCAACGATCCTTACAGTATTTTCCAGGGCATTCCCCGTAGCGCGTATCACCAAAATCAATACGGTTTCACCGTTGGCGGGCCGGTTTACATTCCCAAAGTATTTGATGGAAGGAACAAGGCGTTTTTCTTCGCATCGTTCGAGCGGTTGCGCAATACCGGCCTGACAAATTTCAGCGCCTATGTTCCGACCGCGGCAGACCTGGCCGGCGACTTCAGTCCCTGGCTGTCGGGCGCGCCTGCCGGATTTAACGCTGCTACGCAGTGCAACGGAAATCCTTCGACCGAGCCTAGCGTTTGCCAGTTTGTGATTTACGATCCGACCTCGTATGACGCGAATCCCAACAGCCCGAATTACAACACGCGGCAGCCCTTCCCCGGCAACAAGATTTCGGCTGCAGTCCTGGCCACAACTTCGAGCCAGAGGGCCCTCAATTATCTGGGCCACTTTCCGAAGCCGAATGGTTACGTTTCGAACGAACCCGGTGATTACGACAACTACGCCGGATCTTACGATGCCGGCATCAACGATAATAACTACACGGTCCGCGGAGATTACAACATCGGCAGCCATGATTTCGTTTATTTCCGCTACCTTCACGATATGGGATACAAAATCAACAATCCCAACAATCTCCTCGCGTTCAATACGTCGGGCGTCGGCACAGTATTGGACCCGGCCCTCGATGAAGGCGACGGACCTTTCCACCGCGTAAATACTTATCAGTTCCACTACGTACATTCCTTTAATGCCAGCCTGAGCAATGAATTCAACATCAGCTGGATGCGCGCTTACAACTACAGCAACCTGCAATCGCAAATTTCCTCATTCGACTCATCGTGGCTTCCCCCTCTGTTCCAGAACTCATCGTCGAACATGGCGGGGTACACCGCATTCGACAAGAGCCAGTTCGGCGTGAGCAATGATGCAAACTTCGCCGTTAATATTGGGAGCGCAGGTCAGTTCGGAAACGACCTAAGCCTGGGAACGGATTCCGCCGGTGAGTACTGGTACCAATACGTTCCCATTTTCCAGTTGACCGACAACGTTCAAAAAATGATTGGCCGGCACTTCATCAAGGTCGGCTATTACATGGCGCGACGTTACGAACGCGACAACGACATCATTCGCTCGGTAACCGCCGACGGAGGCTATACCGGATACGGGCCTAATAGCTCCGACGGTTCCGGTTTCAATTATCTGGCAGAGTTCGAAACTGGCTTCGTCAGCAACATCAACCAGCGGACTCCGGCGACCAGCGGCGATGCCAGCCTTTATTACGGCACACCTGAGTACGGCGCATACGTAGGCGACACCTGGAACGCGACGCGAAAACTTACCGCGACCCTGGGCCTCCGTTATGATCTGCCGATCCCCGCGTATTCGGTGGACAATTACTGGGGCGTGCTCGACCAGACATATCCTGGATGGCGTTTTGTCATGCCGGGATTAACCCCGAGCACCAACGCTCATCCCTTCAGCGCCCCCAAAAAAGATTTTGCGCCGCGTATTGGGCTCGCCTACCGTCTCGGAGATAAAACGGTGATTCGCAGCGGCTATGGCATCTTCTATGAGACGGGCCGCTTCAAGTTTCTCGACCAGGTCACCTGGAATTCGCCGGCTTATGGAGGCACTCAATACTATTCGTCGAACATATCGGACGGCCCGGGCGGTACCGGCTATACCCTCGCCCAAACATTCCAGGCGCCGATTTCCGTTGCGCGCGGCACCTGGCCGTATCAACTGGGTACCGACGGAGGTTTGATGTGGACCCCAGGAAATCAAAGCACCACATCGACCGTGGATCAGAAAACCTGGAAAACGACTTATATCCAGCGCTGGAGCCTGGATGTTCAGCGCGAACTTGGCAGGGCCGTCGTCGCGTCTATCGGCTATGTGGGTTCCGAAGGCACGCACATGGCAATTCAATATGACCTGAATCTGTTCCCGCAGGGCTTTTACCCGGACATCAATGTTCAGTTGGATGGCGACGGCGAATGCCTGACCTGCGATGCTGCCCGCCCAGAAACTGCCGTGGCACCGGGCCGTTGGGGATCGGTGAATTCTGTCCGTCCTGATCAGAGCAACAACTACAACGCCATGAACGTCGAACTGAAAACCCGCGGCTGGCGTGGCTTGACCACGGAGATTGCCTATACCTGGTCGAAGCAGATGGACGAATATTTCGGCGAGAGCGGCGAGTCGAACAACGCCGGCGTCGCCAAAGAAATCATCGGCGGCCAGTGGCATCCGCAGTGGAGCTACGGTCCATCGGACGCGAACCACACCAATCGTTTCGTTGCCGCGGTGGCTTATGAGTTACCGGGAAGGCATCTGGGAAATCGCGTACTTCGCGAAGGGCTCGGAGGATGGCAGATTAATTCCATTGCCACCTTCGAATCAGGTTCGCCGACAACGGTTTTCAACGGCTACACCAGTTCGTATGACGGCATGGGTGATGTTCCGCTGCAAACCTGCAATGGAAACTTAGCGCACGGAAACCGGACGATAACTCGCCAATTCAACACCTCTTGCTACACCGAACCGGCGGCGAGCACGAATCCTTTCTATTTAAATCAAGGCATCACAAATTACGCGGTGACGCGCGGCGACGAGGGCCGTAACGAACTGGTTCAGCCCGGCATCAATAACTGGGACATGGGGCTGCAGAAATCATTTGCATTGTTCGGCGAAGGCCGTGAGTTGCAGTTCCGGGCGGATTCATTCAATACGTTCAATCACACGCAGTGGAGCGCAATGAACAACGGCTTCTGCCCGTTCCTCGGATATGCTCCGTGCGTAATCGACGACCGGTTGACGAACTCTGAAAGCCATTTCGGGTACGTCAGTGCATCGCAGCCCGGCCGTCACGTACAGTTGAATATGAGGTTCGTGTTCTAGACAACCGCGCGGCGCGAGCGATCTCCCCCAGTCGCTCGCGCCAGAATTTGGTTCGGAGAGCGCGGCTTCGATTTTCATGGGTGGAGCTCGCAATCTCACCTTAGAATTAGGTACGGAATTGTGTGCTCGGTTCAAACTTCACGCCAGCGGCGCACACGCCCGGATGAGTACGCAAAGAAGTGATCGGGCCAATGCAAGTTTGCGATGCCAGCTCTCGACGGGAAAACTCTAGAACAGCCAAGTCCTTTTTTCTGATGGAGGTTGGCGCTCTAAGCGGAGAAGTGTCAACGCGCCGGAAATCGCCGATTGCCGAGTTTCTGATTTCTTCTGCAGAACGATTGTCGAATTCGATTGACGGAGAAATACCGACCCTCTTAATATTGTTGCGTTATGACTCCGTCGAATAACCACCGACACCACCATCATCATCACCATGCGATGAGCGTGTCGGCGGAGGACTACGGATAACGGCCTAAAGCACTGATAGGAAATCCAAGCCCGCTGACGCGAACCGCGCAGCGGGCTTTTTATTTCTGCCGCAGGCCTGGAAGCGCCGCGAGGGATGAAAGGAGTAGTCCAATGGATATCGACTTCGAAAAAATGCAAGGCCTGGCACCGGCGGTGATTCAGGATGCAGCCACCGCAGAGTTGCTCATGGTGGGCTTCATGGACCGCGAAGCGCTGGAGACAACGCTGCGAACGGGGTTCGTCACGTTCTTTAGCCGCACCCGAAAAAGGCTTTGGACCAAAGGAGAAACGTCCGGCAATCGTCTGCAAGTCATCTCGGCATGGACGGACTGCGACCGCGACACGCTACTGCTGCGCGTTCGCGTGTTAGGCGAAGGCAAAGTCTGCCATACGGGGTCGAGGCCCTGCTTCATGCAGGAATTGCAACTGCGGGCCGCGGCCACGGAAGTGGCGGAGGTGACGCGGCAATGAAACTTCGTCTGGGCATCCCCAAGGGAAGTTTGCAAGAGGCAACGCTCAGTCTTTTCACCCGCGCCGGGCTGCGCGTCTATACCAGCGCACGCTCCTACTTCGCTGCGACCGACGATCCAGAAATTGAATGCCTGCTGATTCGCGCGCAGGAAATGGCCCGCTACGTTGAACACGGTGCGCTGGATGCGGGCCTGACTGGTCTCGACTGGGTGGTGGAAAGTGGTCTTGAGGTGGGCCGACGTTACGGACCTGATCTATGCCAAACAGAGCATGGGCAAGGTGAAGTGGGTGCTCGCCGTGCCCGAGGATTCAGATTTTCAGAAGCCTGAAGACCTTGAGGGCCGAATCGTCGCCACTGAGCTGGTGAATTTCACTCGGAACTACTTTGCCAGCCGGAACGTGGCCGTGCGGGTCGAATTTTCCTGGGGCGCGACCGAAGTGAAGCCGCCATTGCTGGCGGATTCCATTGTGGAAGTCACCGAGACCGGAAGTTCGCTGCGCGCCAACCATCTGAGAATTATCGAAACGGTGTTGGAGTCGAACACGCAACTGATCGCCAACAAAGCAGCATGGCGTGACCCTGAGCGGCGGCGCAAGATCGAAAACCTGGCTGTGATGCTCGGCGGGGCCATGGCGGCGCAGGGCCGGGTCGGCCTGATGCTTAACGTCCGCAAACCGGATCTGGCCGGGGTTCTCGCACTGCTTCCCGCATTGAAGAATCCGACCGTCGCTCCCTTGGCCGATGGCGACTGGGTCGCGGTCAATACCATCATTGACGAACAAACCGCCTGGACCCTGATTCCGAAGCTCAAGCAAGCGAATGCACAAGGGATCGTCGAGTACCCGCTGAACAAGGTGGTGATGTGATGCTGTTCCGGATTCTGGCGGGGGCTAAGAAAGACCGCTTCGTGCGCGCTCTGGAGCAGCGCGGCGCGACCGACCTGGCTGAGATTGAGCCTGCCGTGCGGCGCATCATAAGCAATGTCCGCCGCAATGGCGATCGAGCGTTGCGCCGGTATGCCGAGCGGTGGGATGGCTTGGGCAGCAGCGAACCCGTGCAGGTTCCCGAAGCTGACCTGCAGCATGCCTGGCAGAGAACGCCGCGGGAACTGCAGGAAGCCATCGCGCAGGCCGCCAGCAATATCCGCCGCTACTGCGAGTGGCAGAAACCGGAGGAATGGCGCCGCGAGATTCATCCCGGAGTTTGTGTAGGCCAGTTGGTGCGGCCCCTGGAATCGGTGGGCTGCTACGTTCCCGGCGGACGTTATCCTTTGCCTTCCACGTTGCTGATGACCGTGATTCCGGCGCGGGTCGCGGGCGTGCCGCAGATTCGTGTGGTGTCGCCACGTCCAGCTCAGGCAACTTTGGCCGCTGCGTCGTTTCTCGGTGTGCGCGAGTTCCACCGCGTGGGCGGCGCGCAAGCCATTGCCGCGCTCGCCTACGGGACGGAAAGCATTTCGCGCGTGAATAAAATCGTCGGGCCTGGTAACCGCTATGTGACCGCGGCCAAGAAGATGGTGGCGTTCGATTGCGCTATTGAGTTCCTTGCTGGTCCTACTGAAGCTGTATTTATCAGCGACCAGGGCAATCCGGCCTTCATTGCTTGTGATCTCGTTGCCCAAGCGGAGCATGATCCTGACGCCTTGTGTGTGTTGATCACAAGTTCGCGTGGATTGGCGAAAGCGGTGCAAGCTGAAGTGCAACAGCGCGCGCGGGCAATCCCGATTGCCGCGGAATCACTATCTCGCCGCGGCTCCATCCTTTTGGTTGAATCTCTTGATCAGGCGGTCGAAATTGCTAACCGCATTGCGCCCGAGCATCTCACGCTGCCGGCGGCCATGGCGCCGGCGGTGCGGAACGCCGGCTCGATTTTTCTCAACGACTTCACTCCCCAGTCAGCCGGGGATTACATTTCAGGTCCCAATCACGTGCTACCGACTGGAGCGATGGCCCGCGCGCACGGTGGCCTCAGCGTTCTGGATTACGTTCGGGTTATTTCGTGCCAGGAAATCTCCCGCGCAGGCATCCGCCGAATAGCGCCGGCGGCGATTGCGCTTGCCGAAGCCGAGGGTTTGCGCGGACATGCTGAATCGTTGCGGATGAGGTGCCCCAATGCTTGAGGCCCGCGCGGCAGTAAAGAGTTTACATGCCTATCGGCCCCCTCTCGCGGGCCGTCAAGGATTGCGGCTCGATTTCAACGAGAGCACCATCGGCTGCTCACCGCGCGTGCTGGCAAGACTGCGCTCGCTGGATGCCGACGCGCTCGCACGCTATCCCGAGCGCGCGCCGGTCGAAGCCGAAGTCGCAACTTTTCTCGGACTCCATGCGTCGCAGGTGCTGCTCACGAACGGTGTCGATGAGGCCATTCATCTGCTCTGCTCCACCTATCTCGAGGCCGGCGACGAAGCGCTCGTCGTCGTGCCCACTTTTGCGATGTATGCGATCTTCGCTCAAGCCGAAGCGGCGCGCGTGGTCCAGGTTCCCGCCGGCGAGAACTTCACCTTTCCGATAGAAAGTGTGCTCTCCGCGATCAGTCCACGCACGCGGCTCATCGCCGTGGCGAATCCTAACAATCCGACAGGAACGGCAGTTCCATGCGACATCCTGCTTCGGATCGCTCGCGCCGCTCCCCACGCCGCGGTGCCTGGTGGACGAAGCTTATTTCGAGTTTCATGGAGAGACCATCCTTCGCCACACAGCGCGCGTTGCAAATCTGTTCGTGGCACGAACATTTTCCAAGGCCTATGGATTGGCAGGTCTTCGTATGGGTATTCTCGCCGGGGATGCAGCGCAGATGGCCATGGTGGGCCGCGTCGCTTCACCCTACAACGTGAACGCGGTTGCCCTTGCAGTCTTGCTGGAGGCACTTCGAGACCAGGAGTACGTTGACCATTACGTCAGCGAGGTGCGGCGAGGCCGCGAACTATTGCAGCAGGAACTCGGGGCCCTTGGCTTGCGCTACTGGCCGAGCCGCGCCAACTTCGTGCTGGTGCGCATCGGCCCGGCCTATGCGGAATTCGTTCAAGCTTTGCGCAGCCACGGAATCCTGGTGCGCGAGCGTCACACCGACCCAGGGTGCGAGGGTTGCGTGCGCCTGACCGTTGGCTCGCTCGAACATACCCGGACTTTGATTCTCGCCCTGCGCGAAGTGATTGGACAACTCAGGAAACATCGTGAGGTGAACGCGTGAGGAAAGCCATACTGCATCGCGCGACCGCCGAAACTGACATTCGGATTGCGCTCACCATTGAAGGTCGCGGGAAATACGACGTTTCTACGGGAATCCGTTTCCTGGACCACATGCTGGAGCTGCTTGCACGACATGGCGGATTCGATCTGAAGCTCAAAGCCGTCGGCGACCTGGAAGTGGATCAACATCACACCGTCGAAGATGTTGGCATAGCTCTGGGTGAAGTCTTCGACCGCGCGCTGGGTAATCGTCACGGCATTTTGCGGGCTGGATACTTCGTCATGCCCATGGACGAGACTCTCGGTTTGGCAGCCGTCGATTTCGGTGGACGGGCCGCGGCCGTGGTCGACACTAAAGTTCGAGCGGCGCGAGTCGGCGATCTGCAAGTCGAACTGGTGTGCGATTTCTTCGAGGGCTTTGCTCGCGGAGCTCGCGCCAATGTCCACGCCCGGGTGCTCTACGGACGCTCCAGCCACCACAAGATCGAAGCGCTCTTCAAAGCATTCGCCCGGGCCTTGCGCGTGGCATGCTCCCGCGACCGTCAGTTGGGCAGAATGCTTCCGAGCACAAAAGGGCTTCTATGATTGCCATCGTGGACTACGGCGCGGGCAACCTGAATTCGGTGAAGAAGGCATTCGACTATCTTGGAGCCGAGGTAATGGTGACAGACCGGCCTGAGACATTGAAGGTAGCGGAAAAAATCGTATTGCCGGGCGTGGGGCATTTTTCCTCTCTAGCAACTCTGAACCGCTCGGGCCTGCGCGAGGCCATGCTGGAAGCCGTTTCTGCGGGAAAGCCTTTTCTTGGGATTTGCCTGGGAATGCAGTGGCTTTTCGATGGCAGTGAGGAGTGCAGAGAGGTTGCGGGCGCGGGCTTTTTTTGCGGTAAATGCCGGCAGTTTCCCCCCTCGGTAAAGTCGCCGCATGTTGGCTGGAACTCTTTGACAGTTCAGGAAAGCTCGCGACTGCTGCGAGGCATCGCGCAAGATTCATTCGTCTACTACACCCACTCTTTTTATGCTCCTGTGCTCGCCGCTACCAGTGCCGCCAGTCTATACGGGCTGCAGTTTAGCGCCGCCATCGAGCAAGAAAACATCTTCGGAGTGCAGTTCCATCCGGAGAAATCGGGAGACGTGGGGCTTGCGGTCCTAAAGACTTTTTGCGAGGTCTAATTTCTTGCGAGATCTAACGTGTTGACCAAACGCATTATCGCCTGCCTCGACGTGGATGGTGGCCGCGTCGTGAAGGGCGTGCGGTTCAAGAATCTGCGAGACGCCGGCGATCCGGCGGAATGCGCCGCGGCCCATGCGCGTAGCGGTGCCGACGAAATCGTGCTGCTCGATATTACCGCGACCAGCGGGAACCGGCGCACTCTGCTCGACGTGGTCCGCGCGACCGCCCGCTCACTGTTCGTTCCTTTCACCGTGGGTGGGGGAATTCGCCGGATCGAGGATTCCGCCGCGGTTTTCGAGGCGGGCGCAGACAAGATCGCGATCAATTCGGCCGCGGTCCGCGATCCCGCATTGATCGGCAGGATCGCCGCGTGCTTCGGTTCGCAGGCCGTTGTCGTGGCCATCGACGCCAGAAAAGTCAAAGGAGGCTTTGAAGTGTTCACCGCTGGGGGGAGCGTGCCTACCGGCCGGGATGCAATTCAATGGGCACGCGAAGCGGCCGCAGCTGGGGCTGGCGAGATTCTGCTGACTTCGATGGACCGCGACGGAACCCAATCCGGTTTCGACTGCCAATTAGTGCGTGAAGTGGCTGGAGCGGTCCCGATTCCTGTTATTGCCTCCGGAGGAGCGGGATCCGCACTCGACTTCGTCCAGGTGTTTCGCGAAGGACGCGCCGACGCTGCTCTCGCCGCCTCGATCTTTCACTTCGGCATCGAGAATATTGCGGAACTAAAGCGTGAACTGCACAATGCCAGCGTGCCGGTGAGGTGGCCATGCTGATTCCTTCGATCGACCTGATGGGTGGCAAGATCGTGCAGTTGGTTCAGGGTGAGAAGAAGGCGCTGGAGTTCGACAACTTCAGCTATTGGATCGAGCGCTTCTCCAAGTATCCTCTGGTGCAGGTGATTGACCTTGACGCAGCTCGGGGCGCTGGGAATAACCGGTTGCTGGTGAACCAGATTGTGCGGCGGCTCAATTGCCAGGTAGGGGGCGGGATTCGGAGCCTCGCAACCGCACGCGAACTTTTGGAAGCAGGCGCGCGTAGAGTGATCCTCGGCTCGGCATTGTTGCAGAACAACCAGATCAACACGCAATACGCTGCCAGCCTGGAAAGTGCGCTCGGCAGCGCAGCGCTCGTCTTCGCCCTCGATTCCCGAGGCGGCCGGGTCGCGACCGACGGCATGGCGCAAAGAGAGTACAGTCACCCCTTTCGACATGATCCGCGCCCTGGAGCCCTTCTGCGACACTTTTCTCTACACGCACATCGACACGGAAGGCCTGATGGGAGGAATTCCAATGCAAATCGTGAATGCCATACGGCAGGCCACTTCGCGGCGGCTTGCGGTCGCCGGCGGTATCACGACGCAGCGAGAAATCGACCAACTCGACGCGTTGCGGACGGACGCTGTTGTTGGCATGGCCTTGTATTCAGGCAAAATTTCGCCGTAGCGGAAATTCAAAGCACTGAAGCGCCGGGGTGACCTCCGGGAGTCAGGGCTCTCGCACCGTTACTCGCTGGCTATTGGATGATCATGACGCACCACGGAAGATTTTTGTGCCACTCGCGGAGTAAAATCTGACAAATTAGTTATGGGTCTTCAATTCGGTTCCGAAGGTTCTTTCTAAACCTGCCACTTGGGGACGCCGGACTTAACCGTGAGGTGATTCAGCATGCCTGAGAAAGTCGTCACTATTGGCACTAGATCGGACGACGACCTATTGAGGAGCGCCTCGCGGCGTAACTTTATTAAAGGGGTGATCGCTGGCGGCGTGGCCGCCTCCTCTGCGAGTTATCTGTTTCGTGCGTCCACGCTTTTCGGACAACAGCCGCCTGGTCTTGGAGACAGGCTTATCACCCTGAACGTCAACGGCCAGCCGCGGCGAGTGGACGTCATGAAGCAGGAGACGCTGGCCTGGACCCTACGCTACAAACTAGGGCTCACTGGCACCAAGCTGGGCTGCGACCGCGCCGAGTGCGGCGCGTGTACGGTGCTGATTGATGATGTGCCTCACTACTCCTGTTCGGTCCTGACGCACACCGTTCGTGACCGGAAGGTTGTGACCATCGAAGGGCTGGCGAGTTCGGATGGCACGCTTCATCCCGTACAGCAGGGTGTAATCGATGAACAGGGCTTCCAGTGCGCATTTTGCATGTCCGGGTTCATTATGTCGGCTGTCGGTTTTCTCAAGACAAATCCGAATCCGACTCGGTCTGAGATGGCCCACGGTCTGTCCGGCAATCTATGCCGCTGCCAGGACTACGACAAAATTCTCACTGCAATGATGCGCGGCGCAGAAAACATGAGGAAGGCGAACCATGTCTGAGTCAGAATGGAAGCCCAACCGGCAAAAATTTGGATCGCAATACAAACTGATCGGCAAGGATTATCCGACGCCGGACCTGTACGCGAAGGTGACCGGCAAAGCGAAATATGCCGAGGATTTTCGCGTCGATGGCATGTTGTTCTGCAAGTCGCTGCTAAGTCCCGTGCCACACGGCCGGGTGAAACATCTGGACGTGAGCAAGGCGCTGGCGATGCCGGGAGTGAAAGCGATTCTTACCCAGGACGATCTTCCCGCGCCGGCCGACAGCGTGACCGATCTGGGCTTCGTAATCAAGGCCAATAAGCAAGGCGAAAAAGCGCTCACCATGGAGCCGCTGTATCAGGGCGAACCCATCCTGGCAGTCGCGGCCGTCGATGAATACACGGCCGCGGAAGCGATCGAAGCGATCGACATCGAGTTTGAACACCTTCCGTTTGCCATCGATCCGCTGGATACGCTGCGTCCCGGCGGACCCAACCCGCGTGTGGACGGCAATGTCTGGGTAAAGCCGCAGGTGCCGCAGCCGAAGCCGGGAGAGAAACCGCCGAGCCCACCTGCACCCCACGTTGGCGAACTCAAGTGGACTGATGCCGACTTCGAAGAAGCCAAGCATGGCCGTTTGCCCATGGGGAAAGCACAAGACGAGTGGAGTTTCGGCGATCTGGATGCCGCTTTCAAGAATGCCGCGCTGGTCCTCGATGAAACATTTGTCACTCCCGATACCAGTCACGAAACACTCGAGCCTCGCACCGCGTTGGCGTACTGGCAGAACGGCAAGGTCTTCGTGCACATGGGGACCCAAAGCACAGTGCAAACGCTGGCCAGCCTGGGGCGCTGGTTGAACATGGATCCTGGCCAGATCGTGCTGATCAGCGAATACACCGGAGGCGGATTCGGCAGCAAGGCCACCGGTTATATCTTCGCAATTATCCCGGCGCTGTTGTCGAAGAAAGCGAATGCTCCCGTGATGATGCGCATCAGCCGCGAGGAAGAGCATTTCATCGGGCGCGCACGTCCGGGCTTCCAGGGTCGAATGAAGGTTGGCTTCGCTGCAAACGGGCGGATTACGGCGCTGGACATGTTCGTCATCTGCAACAACGGGCCCTATGACGCGGTCAACGATGCGGGCACATCCGGAAATATTGTGTCGTTGTTGTATCAGCCTCTCGCAATGCGTTGGCGCGGCACAACCGTTCTCACCAATACTCCGCCGCGCGGCGCGCAGAGTTCTCCCGGCGGCATGCAGGGAATCGTGATTATGGAAACGATTGTTTCCAAGGCCGCACGCAAACTCTCGCTGGACCAGGTCGCCATTCGCCGAATCAACTGCCCGGAGGGCAAATCGCCGGTTGGTCCGGAGAAGAATGGAACGCGGGCACATTGCACCAGCGCGTTCCTGAAAGAGGCATTCGACCGCGGTGCGGAGGAATTCCAATGGAAGGACCGAATCTCGCGGCCTAAACGAAGTGGAACGAAAGTGCGCGGAGTGGGGGTGTCTTCGAGTTGTTTCGTCGGAGGCACCGTCGGATACGACGGCTTGTTTGTGGTCCAGCCCAATGGACGGATCGCGATTCAATCGGGAATCGGCAACCTGGGAACCGAGTCAATCACAGACGTTCACCGCGTGGTCGCCGAAATTCTGGGTGTGCCTTGGGAAAAATGTGATGTGACCTGGGGCAATACATCCAAGAATCTCCCGTGAACCTGCGTCTCGGGAGGAAGCCAGACAACGCACGCCATGAGCCGCGCGGCATATGCGGCTGCAATGGATGGAAAAAAGAAGCTCCAGGAAATTGCCGCCATGACTCTCGGTGGAAAGCCGGAGCAGTACCAAGTTTCGAATGAGCGAGTCTTTCACAAGGGCGGCGGGAGGAGTATGACCTTGGCGCAGGCGGCCCAGCGCGCCATTCAGCTCGGTGGAATCTACGATGGCCACGAAGCTCCCGATGATGTGAACAAGTACACCAAAGCCTCCATCGCAGCGTTGGCAGGCCAAGGTCTGGTCGCAGCCGCCAAGGACCAGTACCCGCGCGATGGCCTGACCTTCTCTTATGTCGCCAGTTTCGCGGAGGTCGAAGTCGATGTCGAAACTGGCAAGTACAATATTACGGATTTTCTCGCCGTGGCGGACGTTGGCACCGTGCTCCATCCCAAGGCGCTCTCCGGACAAATCCTCGGCAGGTCGATCCTGGGCATTGGCCACGCGATCGGCCAGAAGTGGGTCTACGATCCCCAATATGGCCACGCTGTCTCGCTGCGCTTCTATCACACCAAGCCGCCAACCATCCTGGATGTTCCGGTGAACATGCAGTGGGCCGCGCTCGACATTCCCGATCCGGAGACGCCGGTTGGTGCTCGCGGCATTGGTGAGCCGCCGGTTGGCGGCGGCTGCGGCGCGATTTTGAATGCGCTCTCTGACGCATTGGGCGATGAGATTTACCGTCGCGCGCCTGTAAATCTAGACACAATATTGACGTCGCTCGAAGCGGGGCGGCCAATGCAGGATCCTCTGACCGCGCATATTTAGCAGATTCGAATCAATGGAGCGTTTATGGCAGTAATCCGAGATGTGATGCCCGCATTTCAGTTGTATCAGCCTAAGTCGGTCGGCGATGCACAGAATCTTCTCCAACAGCATGGAGAGGAAGCCTGGGTGCTGGCAGGCGGGATGGACAGCTTCGATTGGCTGAAGGACCGTATCAAAAAGCCAAAGGTTGTTATCGAGCTGAGTGGAATCGGGGAACTCAAGGGGATTCGCGCGACTGCCGACGGAGTCGAAATTGGAGCCATGACTACACTCACCGATGTCGTGCAGCATCCCGTCATTCGGCAGAAATACGGAGTGCTGGCGCAGGCGGCGGAGTTGGTGGCGTCTCCGCAGATTCGCAACCAGGGCACGATCGGCGGCAACGTCTCCCAGGACGCGCGTTGCTGGTACTACCGCGCAGGATGGCCCTGCTATCGCGCCGGAGGAAACATCTGCTACGCCGACACGCCCGTGGGCAGAAATCGCGAGCATGCGATTCTGCATGCGGAGCGATGCGTGGCCGTCAATCCTTCGGACACGGCCCCAGCCTTCATCGCTCTGGACGCCAAGTTCGTGGTCTTGACTCCCAAAGGCCAGGAGGTGATCGACGCTGAAAACTACTTTATTGGCCCCGACATCGACATCACCCGTATGAATGTTCTTCGTCCTGGTCATCTCCTGACGGCGATTCACATTCCTTCAACCTGGGCCAACGCACAGTTCTACTTCGAAAAAGTACGCGACCGCAATGTGTGGGATTTTCCTCTGATGAACGTCGCTTCGGCGGTGAAATTGTCCGGCGGAACGATTCAAGACATTCGGATTGGGGTGAACGCTGTCGCCGCCCGGCCCCTGCGGTTAAAGACCGTGGAAGATTCTGTGCGAGGCAAGCCCCGCGATGCGGCAACCGGGGAAGCGGCGGGTAAGCTTGCCGTCCAGGGTGCTATTCCGCTGCAGTTCAATGCCTACAAGATTCCCCTCATGCGAAACCTGGTGAAGCGCTCGATCAGCGGAGTGCAGGAGGCGGCATGGGCGTCATAGAGTGGGCGACAAGTCCGTTCGGGCAAAGGGCCCGATTCACATCGCCTGGTTCTTGATCTGGGTCGCGCTGATCGTAGGCCTGGTGTTTCTAGTCGTGCACGCGATCTACGTTCGCTATTTCGCGAAAGAAAAGGGATTCGCCATCGATTCCTCGGCGGAAAATGTGAAGCTACCCGCGCGCATTCCACGCCATTCGCTGGCCGCGAGATTGTTTCACTGGATTATGGCATCCGCCATGTTTGTGCTGCTGTTTACCGCGTTCCTGCCCAGGCTCGGCTTCCAGTTTAACTGGGTGACTTATCACTGGATCGCCGGCTCGGTGCTGACCATCTCGGTTCTTTTTCACATCGTGCACGCGACCTTCTACCTGGACTTCTGGTCGATTTGGCCGGACCGTGCCGACTTGGAAGATGCATGGAAGCGGTTCCAGCGTTTTCTCGGAAAGCCCGCGGCTCCGCCGCGAAAGTATGCCAAGTATCCGCTGGAGAACAAGCTCTATCACGGTGCCGTGATGCTGACCGGCGTGGCGGTGATCGCCACCGGCATATGCATGATGTGGCGCGTGCGGACGATCTTTTTTCCACGTAATCCTTATCTGTTCAGTGATATGACTTGGGGCCTAATGTACGTCGTGCATGGATTGGCGGGCGTGGGTTTCATCACGCTGGTCATCGTGCATGTGTACTTTGCCATCCGGCCCGAAAAGCTGCCCATTACCGCATCGATGATCGTCGGGTCCATGAGCCGCGAATTCTACCTGAAAGAGCACGACCCGAAACGTTGGGTGGTAGAGAGCTTATCTGATGGAAGCCGGGGGCTTGCCGATGGTGATTGAGTTCCTGGAACGCTGCGAAGTCATCGAGGAGTGTTACGAGTTTCTGCTTGCCTATGCGGGACAGGGCTTGCCCAGCGATGAAAGCGCTCAACGAGGCGGGCAAGTCCGCAACTTCCTGCAGCGCGCAGCGGAAGCGTTGACCGGTTTGGGGGAAAGTTGTAGACATGCCATTCGAGATTCCGACCTGGAACCACCAGAGCAGTACGAAGACTTCTGTTCCATGCTCGAGCGCGATGCGCGGGACTCCCTCGCCGTCATTCACATAGTCATGGCGCAACCTTCCATCAGTTCGCAGTTGGTCGATAATCTGAACGCCTCCAGCCATCTCCGCGCGCTGCTGACCGATCTTTTTCTCATTGGCGAGGCTGCCTGAGAACATCCGCCAAATCTGTGCTCACAAGCACCGATCAAGGTCGCCCAGGCATATCTAAAGATTAGGTTCCTTTGCATTTCGCCGTCACCAACGAACAACGTGACAGCGCAGATAGACCAAATATCGTTCGTCTTCCGTCAAGGAAAAACGCACGTGGCCAGACGCGCTCATGAAAGCGCGCACGCGAGGACGAGCACTCGACAAGTCCTCGACTGACTTCTGCGTCATGTTCACTCACCCCTAAAAATCATCATGGCATCGTGAGGTTTCGGAAGCGGCCAGTGAGGACTGATTTGCGTTGTTTGGGAATGTGCTGGCGCAGACCTTCGATACTTCATCCTTCGCGCGCCAAGTTTGCGCAGAGTGGTGACCGGGATATGTGGGATGCTGGAGCGGAAGTTCACGGATTGGGTTAGTTCGAGGCGCCACACCCCGCGGCGCCTCGAATTTCTCCAGCTTAGAAACGGACGCGGGCCCCGAGTTCGATGTTTCTCGGCTCTGCCTCACCATTGACTCCAATGCCATTGTCTGGTGCAGTGTTGTACCCAAGAGCGCCAAAGCCGGCAGTGTTGTAGAGTCCGAGGTAGTTATCGGCTCACTGATTATGGTTCAAAACGTTGGCGAAGACGCCCTGGAACTCCAGGTTGACACCCTCTGTTACCTGGAAGCTCTTCTTAATACTGAAGTCCATATTCCAGTACGCCAACCCACCCAGAATTCCGGAGCCGCCATCCCGGTTATCGATCCCAAGAATTGGGTTGCGCCAGTTCGAGGCTTGAAGTGACCCCATTCGGGAAATAATTCACCGGGAACCCGTTGCTTTGGGTCGAGCAGAAGCCCGAGTAGGTGTTGCCGGGACAATAGTAGGCATGACGGTTGGGAACGGGGCCGATGGGTACGGCATTCTCCATGTCATAGTCGCCGCAGCCGATGCCATCGCATGAACCGAAGGATTGGTAATTACCAACGGTCGTCCCGACCTGCGTAGGAACGCCGGAACCGGCAGCGAATATGGTCGAGAACGTCCATCCGCCGAGTGCGTGTCCCAGGAATCCATTCTGCCCCTTATAGAAAGGAGGTTGATAGACGACGAACGTGTTGTAAATGAATTTGCGGGTCCCAAGCCTGTCTCCCATACTGTTCGCCAGGATTGAAGGCATCGAGCAAACTGAGTTCGCTCGAGGATTGCGCCTGCGCTGCCGTTCCCAGGGCCTTCGACCAAGTGAAGTTCGTCTGCATGGTCACTCCGCGCCAATCCGAGGTCTTGACGGAAACGAAACCCGCGTTGTAGTTGCCATAGCCAATGCTGGCGTTCTGAAAAGCGCCGTCGGTGAACGCGCCGGAGCAGCCAACCGTTGTCACCGCGTTGCAAGTGCTGGGAATCGGAGTGCTCTGCATGCTGCGCGGGAAGTTGAATGCGCCCACATTGTTGTTTGTGTCAGTACACCCTCCGGCCGGGCATCCCACTCCGGTGTCCAAATCGCTCCAGAGACTCCAGACCTGTGCATTTTCAAGGTTTTTCGTACCGCTTGCACCCTCATTGGCGACGACTGCAGCCGTGCAACTGGAGAAGCCATTGCAGTAGCCTGTGCCCTTCAACGCATGCTCGAAGAAAGGCTGTGGGGTGACCGCGCCGGGATTGGGTCCGGCCGTACCCCCACAACCGCCGCCCGCCAACCCGGCAATACCACCGCAATACTGCAACACCATGTTGGCGTAGGCTTGCTTGAACTGTTGACCACCGAGCGTCATCATGTAGGGAACCGGGTTCAATTCCACCGGTTGGTACTCATGGGTGATTCTGCGCCCAATGTAGCCGAGTTCCAAGGTAACTCCGTGGCTCAACTGACGCTGAAGGGTGAGATCAAACGCGTCGATCGCGTTCGCCCGAAAGTTCGGATCCAATCCCTCGGGAGAGGACGAGAAGCTGTTGTTGAATCCAGGATAGGTTGGCTGGGGCAAGGTCGGGCTCGCCAGCGAGATCAACGGGACAGTAGGACCGCCAGTAGCCGAGGCGTTTTGTCCAACGCGGAAGGCAGTCGAGTAAGTTCCAGCGCCCGCAGCTCCGCAGTTCCAGCTTCCCGGCGCAGGGCCCACCAGGTTCGAGGGACAAGAGATAGGCTGTTCGAGACCGAGTCCCAGCAGCGGCACCAGCACCTGCACAACGCCATTGGTGCGACCATATTGTCGGCCATAACCGCCCCGGAGAACAGTATCTTGGTCCCGAAGATCTTGCCGGCCATGGTGCCGGCGTCGAAGTGCGGATTCCAAGCCAAGGCAACACGTGGGCTGAACTCGCCGTAGAAAGGGTTGTAGGGATATTTCAGTCCGTTCGCGGTATTACCCACCAAAGCAAAACCCATTTCCGGGTTGTATACCTGCCCCGCAAGCGCGGCCTTCTTGACATTATTGAGGTAGGTCTCTGTGCTTAGCGGCTCATCTGCAGCATCCACCAGGACTGTCTGCTTTCCGTTCTGCTCGACCGGCGGCATTTCCAGCGCGTACCCCAAACCGTAGGTAAAGGTGAAAGTTGGCTTCAGATGCCAGGTATCGCTGAAGTAGACGTTGTAATAAGGAATGACGCTCTTATCGAAGGCGTTGGAAAGCGGTGGTAACAAACTAAGGTTTGAACCAGTGCGGGCGAACATCTGTGACGCGACGGAAACCACGCCCAATGCAGCCGCGGTCAGCGAATCACAGGTCGAGGCACCCGTGGAAATGGTAGGGGTCGTCGCGCAAGGATATAGCAGAGCGCCCAGCCCCGATCCATTCACATTGTTGCCCAGAGAATAAACAGGAAACGCGTTGATGGTGCCGCCACTGTCATTGCGTTCGTGATAGTCGAAATTATGCTGATAAGTGCCGCCGAACTGGAACAGGTGGTTGCCCTTCAGCATCGAGATGTCGTCCCGGAACATGTTGTCATGTCCGTCCCAGAAGCGGCGGCGGATGTTCTGGTTGTCTACGTTGAACGGCTCCAGATCCTCAGTCGCGGACTGGCCGGCATCCAATTCCAGAGCACCGCCGAGCCCCGGGAGCTGTGGCGGGGCCCCGGCGCGGTTCCATGCCCACCAGTTCCGCAGGAAGCTGTAATGAATGTCGTTGGTGGTGTTGGTGGTGACATTGGTGGTCAGACCCGCGACCAAATACCAGTCTTGAACCGGATCACTGGATTGAGACGCCGGCATTCCGAGTGTGTCTCCCGGGAAGAAGCCCCCAATATCAACCTGGTCATCCGAAGCCAGATTCATTTTGTAATAGCGCCAGCTGGCCATGAAATGGTTCCTGGATCCAAAATCGTGATCGATACGTGCTACATCGAAGTTGCTCGTAGTGGGCAAACTCAGGTTGGCCGCAAATCCTAAAATGTTAGCTCCGTCGCACACGCTTTGGCTGCAAGCGGCGTTCGACTGGGGCTCGTATTTATTCCATATCTGCGAAACCAACGGGTTGAGACCAAGACCAAGCGGATCACACTTGCCGGGGCCTCCGGGTCCAGTACACCCGTAATTCCCCGCGTAAGTGACCCCATTAAAAGTCACGGGCGTGGGGTTCAGGTTATAGGCGATCGTGCCGGTGGCTGCGTTGGTTAACAGCCCCAACCGCAAGGCTGGCGAGGGAACGTCTCGGGTGATGGTCTCAGAGTTTGGATAGCGGAAACCTTCATAATTGAAAAAGAAAAAGGTCTTGCCGCCGAGAAATTCTTTCGAAGTGAGCGGCCCGCCGAGGGCGCCGCCAAAGCGGCTGTAATGGTAAGAAGGAAGATCGATGTGTCCGCAGTTAGGCGCGCCGCACTGGGCCGTACCCTCCCAGTTAAATTCGTTATTTGCCCAGGCATTCGATGACCAGTTATTGTCTTTGTAATACTCGTACGCGGTTCCGTGGAAGCTGCTGGTGCCGCGCTTCGTAACAATCTTGATTTCGGCGCCGGCGGAACTGTTGAAGTCGGCAGTCTGCCCGGCGGTGTTCACCTTAAACTCCTCGACGCTGTCGGCTGGAGTAGGCAACACGCCCGACGGGGCGGAAAAAGTAAACGACTGTGTCGACATGCCTCCGGTTGGATCGCCGATGACCATGTTCTGCTGAGTACCCGTATATACGCCGCCGCTGCCATCCATATCGTTGCTGTTGTTGCCGCCATCCAGTGAGAAATAGCTTTGATCGTTCACCGCTCCTGCCACATCGCCACCGGCGCTTACGCCCGGCTGCAACTCGATAAAGGTGTTGACATCACGGCCAATGCTGGGCAGGTTGTCGATGGCAATACTGGGAACGGTATTTCCAACTGTCGCGTTCATGGTCTGCAGTTCATTGCCAACCGTCGAGACCTCGACCACCACGTTCGTGCCGCCCACCTGCAGAACCAGGTTCGCGGTGAGGGCAAGTCCGACTTGCACTACCTCATTCTGAGCTTTCTCAGTCGAAAACCCGGCCTTCGTAACCGTGACTGTGTAGGTCCCAGGCGTAACATCGGCGTAGTAGTACCGCCCCGCAGCATTAGTCGTCGCGGCTCGGCTGACGTTGGTGGCCGTGTCGGTCAATGAGACCGTTGCTCCCGCAACCACCGCGCCACTAGGATCGGTGATTGTCCCTGCGACAGTTCCCGAAGAAGTCGATTGCGCCCACACGGGTAAAGTGCAAGCCAGACAAGCTACCGTGAGAAGAACCAGAGCCAGCTTCGCGCTGCGGATGTGCATTGTTTTCTCCGACCGAAAGATTAGTGTCGCGACCGCCGAGAAAAATAGCTGGAGTCGCTAAACACTTTCGCCACGTTGTGTATTTGCAATTAGCGAACCAGTGCGCCGTCGTTGCGTTTTCAGTCGGTTACATCAATGGTCGGACCTGTGGCTATGAAATGCGGGATGCCAACGAAACAGTACTCACAGCGCATGTCGCGCGTGTCAAGTTGCGTCCATGTAAGACTGTCACTGCTTCCTGTAGCACTACATCAAAGGGGAGAGGAATTCCCCAAAAGTCCGGATTTCCGGAGATTCTTCCGATCTTGACTCGAGTGATTCAAAGATACATACTGGTTGGTATGTTGGAGGCACGGAAGAAGCCAAAACGCACAGCGACGAGGATGCGCGATCCTGAGCGCACGCGGGAGCGCTTGCTGCAGGCCGCATTCCGGGAGATCTACAGATCGGGTTTCCAAAGCGCCAGCCTGGACACAATTCTGGCCTCAGCTGGCGTCACCAAGGGCGCGCTGTACCACTACTTCAAAAGCAAGCAAGCCTTGGGATACGCCGTTGTAGAAGAGGTCATCGCCCCCGACAACTACCGCCAGTGGGTACGTCCTCTGCAGAGCGGCAAGGACTCTATCGACGCCTTGATCGGCGCTGTTCAAGCTATACCCGTTCGGCCCGAGGTTGTACGGGGCGGCTGCCAACTGATCAATCTGGCGCAGGAAATGTCCCCTCTTGACGCGGGATTCCGGAAGCGTCTCGCTACGATCTTCGATACCTGGCGGGAGGCCGTTGCCGCCGTGTTGCGGGAGGGCCAAGCCCACGGAAGCGTTCGCCGCGACGTAGAGCCCGCTGACGCCGCTGGCTTACTGATCGCGATGGTCGAAGGCTATGGCTCGATGGCAAAGAATGCCCAGGACCCGAAAGTAATGAAATCCGGGATCAGAAACAT
Organism: uncultured Acidobacteriaceae bacterium; assembly: GCA_963743585.1. GTDB lineage: Bacteria > Acidobacteriota > Terriglobia > Terriglobales > Acidobacteriaceae > Sulfotelmatobacter. Next base: position 117,959 of record CAVUQI010000001.1, read on the forward strand.
CGTGCACTGGCTGCGTTCGCTGCGTTCGCCGGGCAACCGTAAGCCGGTGTGATCGCATCCGTGTAACGGATGGCGCGACGTGTTACATACCAACCGGTTCGTAGGCCATGCAAGTCGGCCTCGACTGGAGGCACACTGATCCGGGGACGGGCGAGGGACTGATGGACGAAAAAAAGTCCTGTCTATCCCTCCGAATGACCATTACGGTGAGATTCAACCAACACAGGAGGAAGTGATGAACCGAAAAAGATTCCAAATGATTGCCTCTCTAAGCCTCACGCTAATTGTTATTCTGGGCGCGGGCTTGCAGGCGCAAGATCGTCAACCGTCGTATCCCAGCATGGCTCCGCTTGATCAATATCTAATGGCGGATCGCAACACCGAGATATCCATGGCGCGGAGCGCGGCCCCAGAGTCCATTTCCCGCGATGCCGACGTGCTCGTCCTCGGAAGTCACGGCTATGAAACCGCAGTCAAAGGCAAGAACGGTTTCGTATGCCTCGTGGAGCGAGCGTGGATGGGCTCATTCGATGGTGACAAGTTTTGGAACCCTAAAGTCCGAGGGCCGGTCTGCTACAATCCGCCGGCCGTTCGGTCTGATCCTGCCGTTGACCTATAAAAGAACAGAGATGGTGTTGGCCGGTCAATCCAAAACCCAGATCTTCGAAGGCATGAAGACGTTCGTAAAAGAAGGGCTGCCGCCCCTGGAGCCCGGAGCGATGGCCTACATGATGTCGAAAGAACAATACCTTACCGATGGCGACCCACACAACTGGATGGCTCACCTGATGTTTTACACGCCGCTTATGGACGGTGCCGTCTGGGGTGCAGACCTACCCTATTCTCCCGTCATGCTGAATCCACAGTTCAGGGGCGCTCCGGAACCGATCGACGATTTCATGGTTCCCGCGGGCTGGTGGTCGGATGGAACAGCGGACCCGGTCAAGGCCAGCTAGGGACACAGCGCAACGCGCGAGATTGAGAAGAAAATTCGAAAGTGAATGGAAGTCTCTTGGATAACGGTGACCCGCAAGTAAGGGCACGAGTGTGAGGAACTGCCGCCGCCCAAGCGGCTTCTGCGAACGCTCGCGATGTGGAAGCCCGCGCGGATTGCGATCAGGGCCAAGGGAAGAATTCTCTTCATCGATGCGGCGGATGTGATCGCGGTGCAAGCCAAAGGAAATTATGTCCTGTTATTGCATATTTCCTGTTCGTACATGTTGCGCGAGTCTATCTCCACCATGGAGGAAAAGCTCAATCTGCACGGGTTTGTGCGAATCCACCGATCTGTGCTGGTGAACGCAGCATTGGTTGAAGAGATCCATCCATCGTCGGCGGGCGATTACGTGCTCCGCGTGCGTGGAGGAAGGGAGTTCACAGTCACTCGTACTTACAAAAAAAATCTGCAACTCCTGGCGCAGTTGTGGATTGGTACGGAGGGCTTTGCTGCTGAGTAGGAGCAATCATTCTTTTTACTGTCGGTCGGACCTCGATCACGGGTATGGGCAACTATCTAAAAACGAGCCGAGGAAGTTGACCGGCGATTGGTATCGTGCAATCCGCCTGCGAGAAGTCACCTGCGGTTTCTGTTTAGCCAGCGGGATTAAAGGCCTGGATCCACCCGCCCCGTCGTTGTTGCGATGGACGCTTGGCGGAGGTCGTTCTCGCCGTTGAAACTCTACCACCCCCCCTCCCCCCCTTTTCGGAAAATCTCTGGAATCATCACGGTAGCGCGAAGTTGCCGGCAAGAATCGGCTTTCAAAGAACTTAGATACAAACGTCCGTGAAACAAAGGAGTTCGGGACGCGGCGAATCGGCTTGGACACAACTGTCACGGCCTCGATCATCATCGCCGAGTGAAGCTGTGGAAGGAAAGGTTGGATGTCACAGGGGCGGCGTTGGAAGAATGAATTCAAAGTCCCCGCCTTGCGGGAGTCGCCCCGCTCAAGCCGAAAGCCGGCTTGAATGGGTCACCCGCCAATGCGAGCGCGTAACCGCCTAAATGCTCGTACTCCTCCTGTACGTGACCGAAGCGCTCAAGAATGCGGTCCATGTCCTCAGCCTTGTCGGGGTCGGACATTTCCCGCTGCAAGGCTTCGAGATCGTGGTGCAGATCGCCGACGCGTCCGCTGCCTGCGATCGCTTCATCCAGAACCGAACGCCCCTGCATTTCCTCGACGTCCTGGCGAAAGTAGCCGATCGTCAACTTCTTCGGCACAGAGACCGCGCCCTCGTCGGGAGTTTCCTCGCCGACCACCATCCGGAAGAGCGTTGTCTTGCCCGACCCATTGGGACCGACCAGCCCAACTTTTTCGCCGGGATTCAACTGAAACGAAGCGTCCACGAAGAGCAACTGCTTGCCATACTGCTTATTGATGTTTGAGAAAGAGATCATTTTTGGAGGAGCAACTTGGGGCAGCGTTGTACGAACAGCCTAGGCTTGGAGCCGGAGTCTCCGCGACAGGCTCGATAGACTAGTTCTTCGTGGGCGAGTCGCAAGCCATCAGAGTCCCAGTTGACCAAAGTTCGACCTTTCCAAAAAGACGATCGCCAAGCCATTTGCCGCTTGGACTCATCTTGAAATCTTGCGCCGGATGTATTTGCCAACGGCATTTCACGGCGCCATCCGCCGTGTAAAGTGCTGATACCTTGAACTCATGCACAAAGAGTTGATGGTGCTCGCGATCAGCACCTACCCAGTAAGTTGGGACGCTAGTTGCTTTACGTCCTTGAAGAGAGGGCAGATCGTATTTGAGGAGTCCACTTTGAGACGGAATGTATGCAAAAGTCGAATTGCCGCTCGACAGGACTGCCAGATTAGGCGTTTGGTCCGGCTTCACCCGATCAAGTAGGGGCGCTGTGCCAACCGTGCTCCAGTCGCTAACCTTCAGACCAAAAATCTTATTCCGATTGATTACCCAGAGTGTTGTTTGGTCCGGGCTCAGCGCCATGTCGTATCCGTCGTCAAGATTGGCGACCGCCTTCGGTGAACCGCTGCTAAGATCTAGCACCTTTCCATTGTCTTGATTGACATATGCCAACCAACTCCCGTCAGGCGCGATTAGCACCTTTTGAATGTCGTAGTTGAACCGGCCCTTCTCGACTTCAATCTCGCTGATTTTCCTTCCCTTTTGGGGGTCGATAAAGCGGATCATTCCGCCTTTCGTGACCACAATGATCCGTTTCCCTGAAGGATCGTCGCAGGCTTCCCAAATAGGGCCTGCAATGGGCTTGATTTCAGCAACTCGCTTGCCAGTCTCAATGTTGCGGGTCTCAAGGCGGCCAGACTTCCACTCCATGAAAAGCGCGGTCTCGTTGGCGCTGAAATCGAACGCCTCTAATTGAAAATCATCAGGGGCCTCGCGAACTGTGAAGGTGTTTCCGGGACCAAGCGTAGTCGCGTTGAACTGCTTGTCGTCCTTTACGATCTTTGCGGGATCGGGAAACGGCAGCAACGTTGACTGGGCGTGGCCTGCCACGGAAAGCACGAGAGCTAGAAGAGAAGAGGCGACAAAGCGCATAGTACAACCATCTTACCGGCGGGTGGCCCACTCCTTGAATTGCCGAAGGTAACACAACTGAGGGTGCTCCGTCCTTGCGCTTTGTGCAAGGGCGGGTACGATGCTGTCGGCAGCACCGGGTTCGAATTATCACGTTCTCGTTCCGCCGCATCTCCCAAGCTGGGCAACTGCGAAAGCTCCCAGACGTATGCGTCCGTGGTACCCACCCTTGCAAAGGGCGCAAGGATGGGGCACCCACAGCCGTGGTGATCTCAGCAAGAACTAAAGGATGGGCGACCGCCACTTTGGGGATCAGAAATCAGGGATCGCAAAATCCGGACTTGACATTGCCCGATAATCAACTACCATATGGTTGTGGATAGATTAGGCACAACGTTTGCGGCTTTGTCCGATCCAACCCGGCGGGCAATGATCGAACGACTCTCCCGTGGGCCTGCCTCTGTGCATGGATTGACGGAACCGTTTGCACTCTCGCAGCAGATGATTTCAAAACATATCGCCTACCTGGTGCGGGCGCGGATTGTGAGCAAGACGAAGCGTGGACGAGAGAGTGTGTGCACGCTTAGGCCCGAGGCGATTAAGAAAGTCGGCGACTGGGCGTTTAGCTATCGCCGATTCTGGGAAGAAAGTTTCGACAAACTGGATGCAGTTATAAATCAAATGAAGAAAGAGGAGATCAGAGATGACAAAAGGCACGGTGAACGAGATCGAGCGGATGGTCGTAACAAGAATTTTTGATGCCCCACGCGAGTTGGTGTGGAAGGCATGGACAGACCCGAAGTATGTGATGCAGTGGTGGGGGCCGAAGGGTTTTACTGCGCCGGTCTGCAAGATGGATTTTCGCGTAGGAGGAAAATCTCTTCTCTGCATGAAGACGCCGGATGGGCAGGAGTGCTGGAATTTGGTTGAATACCACGAGATTGTTCCCCAGGAAAAGATCGTTTCCTCCATGTACTTTTCTGACTCGAAGGGAAACAAGGTTGAGCCTGCGGAATTAGGCATAGAACATGAGGCGATCGACGGTGCGTACGACACGACCCTCTTTGAGGACCTCGGGAACGGCCGGACGAAACTCACCTTCATTGGAAATGAACCCGTGGAGAGCGCGAAAAACAGCGGTCAAATGGAGGGCTGGAACCAGATACTCGATAAAGTTGCCGCAGTTGTTACGAAGCTGAGGCAGGGAAAATAACTAAGTTGGAGTTTTGATGGCTGGCATAAGGGAGGCGGCTGGCGCACCCTTTGGCGCTAAGCATAAATCCCGGGTGGCCCATCCTTTGCAGGAGCATCGCAAAGGGTGGGCCTATCATGGCTCTCGCCCTCGAAGGATTTTGTACGCTACATACTGCCGCGCAAATCTTCATCGCCGCCAGCCGACCTGGAGAGATGCGATCAGCGACAAAATCCCAAGCTATCCACATCTGGAAATGCCCACCCTTGCCAAAAAACGCAAGGATGGGCCACCCCGATTTATAAAGCAGCGCACACGCTCAAAGGGTTGGCCACCCGCGGAGAGCGAGTTTCCAATTAGTCTTTTTGGGGAGTGCTCCCCGCTTGCCCCTGAATCGAGTTTCAAGAAACCTCATGACGGCCCGGGGGCGCGACGAGCTGCTCGCTCTAAATGGAGTCGCCACGAACTGCCAGCAGCTCGTTATTGGATTAGAGCTATTCCTTCGGAAGGTCGATCATGACGACCTGCGAGTTTTCGCGTAAGCGGTCGAAGACGATTTGTTTCCCGTCGCTGGTGACGTCGAAGGTGCCGCATAGCGGCACGGTTTTGCAGCCGGGTGAGAAGGCGCGACTTCATCGAGGCGAGATCGAGTAGCCAGAAGTCCTGCGATGCGAGCAGTCCCCCCATGTAGATCAGACTCTTGCCATCAGGCAAGAAGCGGACGCGCTCGCCCAAGCGCCGCAGAATAATCTCGGGCATTTTGAAGCTGGTTCCGTCCGGGTGTACGGCCAGAAGCGGAGCGAAGGTGCGCACATTCGTACCCGCATATACGATCAGACTTCCATCCGGCGACCAGACTGGATTGAGCGCCGATCCGCTGGCCAAGCGGACTGGCGATCCGCCATCCAATGGGATCTTGAAAAGGCCGGAGCCGGCGGCGTCGCTGCCGCCAGTAACGATCCACTTGCCATCCGGCGACCAGCAGCTCGAACCCTGAGGGGCCATTCCCTCCGCGATGGGCTGGAGTTCGGCGCCGTCTGAAGAGAGGACATGCAGTTGGTGTTTCCCGCTCCGCCGTAGCACAATGGCCACGCGACCTCCATCGGGCGAAACAGCAGGCGTCTCCTGCAGCGCACCATCGGCGCCCTTCCAGATCTCAGTCACCTTTCCGTCCCGAAGGCGCCACAGTCCGTCGCCGGTCCCGAGGGAGGATAAATAAAACAGCGACGAGCCGCTAAAACGAGGCGCCAGAGCGCGCGCGGTCGGCACGATGAAGGGCTTCACGTCGTGTTCTTCGGCGACGCGATCAAGAATCGGAACGGTCCAAAGACCGGCAATGGGATTGCTTATGGTGGCCACCAGCTTACGGCCATCAGCGCTGGCCTGCACGGACGTATATTCCTCGAGGCCGACGCTGACGCGCTGCGAATCCCGGCGTTTCAGATCAAACGCCCACAACCAGGGTCCGGAACCTTCCTCGTCCCGCGCTACGTAGAACACTGTGCGGTTGCCGACCGGCGTGGGATACGCGACGTCTGTATTGCGTTGCGTGAGGCGCTCTGCGTGGCCGCCATCCGGGTCGATGCGCCATAAATCCATCTCCTTCGTAGCCGGTGTCCCATGTGAGAAATAGATCCAACGGCCGTCAGGCGACCACGCCGGGAAGTGATTGTGAAGTCCGGGCCGATCCCCGAATATCCGTCGCGCATTGGCGCCCGTGGGTCCGCCACGAACATAGGGTCGCCATTCGCGTAGGTATGATAGACAATCCGCTCGCCATCCGGTGACCAAGCCAGGTTGACGGTCTCCTCGCCGAGGAAATTACGAGGCGTACCTCCGGTCAGGGGCACCAGCCGCAGCCGCATATCTACGTCACCGCCGCCAATCCAAATTTCCGAGCCATCGCCGGAAAAACCTACGCTTCGTAAAGGACCAGGTAATGGGCCTGCCTTCCCCTGCGTCAGATTAGTCACACGCCCCGTACCCACCTGGGTCAGCCATATATCGAAGGGGCCGTCGTGATCGGAGACAAAAGCCACGAACTTGCCGTCCGGAGAGATCGCCGCTTCCACGCTCTCCAAGTCGGTCACGCGCGCGAAATGTGCTTTTTCAAGCGGGTTGGCGGGTGCAGACGGCGGCCGAAGCGTTTCCCAGACCGTAGTTCCCATCAGCAGCGTAGCGGCTATGACCCACGGGAGCCACCCTCGCCACGATGTCGGCAGCGGCACACTCTTCGGGGTCGTCGTTGCAGTAGGGGTCTCGGTCGATGTTCCGGCCGACGTTCCGCTGAGCGATTCAATGCCAAACGCCAGATCGCTGGCCGATTGAAATCGTCGCTCGACGTTCTTTTCCAGGCATCGCACGAGAATCCGTTGCAGTCCCGGCGGGCCTTGCCAGCCGGCATCGTTCAGCGCCTGTGGCTCTTCGCGCAGAATTGCAGTCATGGTTTCTGCGGAGGTCTCGCGTTTGAAAGCGCGTTTGCCGGTGAGCATCTCGTACAACACTGCACCGAAACTAAAAATGTCCGATCGCGCGTCGATCGGTTCGCCCCGCACCTGCTCCGGCGACATGTAGCCTACAGTGCCCATCACCGTACCGGGCAAAGTCGGATTCGAGAGCGTCACGGCGGTTTCGTGCATCCCCTCCGGCCTAACCAGCTTCGCCAGCCCGAAATCCAGCACTTTAATTCGTCCGTCCCGAGTGACAAACAGGTTCTCCGGTTTCAGATCGCGGTGCACGATTCCTTTCTCGTGTGCCGCCGCCAGTCCCTGCGCGATACCGAGCGCGTATTCGATCGCGCGCCGCACCGGCATCGCCCCTGATACGAGTTTGTCGCGCAGGGTTTGTCCTTCAAGAAATTCGCTGACCAGAAACGGCGCGCCATCGTGCGCGCCAATGTCATGGATTCCCAGGATGTTCGGATGGTTCAGCGCTGCAATCGTGCGCGCTTCCTGTTCGAAACGCCGCAGCCGATCGGCATCATGGGCCAGCGCCTCTGGCAGCACTTTGATCGCGACATCACGATTGAGCCGCGTGTCGCGTGCGCGGTACACCTCGCCCATGCCGCCCGCTCCTACTGGCGATACGACCTCGTACGGCCCGAGTTTGGTGCCCGATGTAAGCGCCATCGATGTGCGCAATTATAGCCCGGACGATTGCAGAGGATGCCAATGATTCCGGACGGATGGCCGGCAAACCTTCTTTTCGGGTGGCTTCCTGCTTGCTTGTGACCTAGGAGTTTCGGGAATCGATTCACACAAGCCAGGCTTCTGTACTGATTCTTCCGAGCATATCTTCGCCGGCACTCGTACGAGATTACGGATAGGATCGCTTAGGGGCCGGAGGATGTGAAAAAATCAGCCAGGGCCGCAGCTGAACTCCCATGAACGCGGCTAATCTGCGGTGTTTTTTATCGGCGTTCATCCGCGTTTATTGCCGCACCCACTGGATTCGCGCTAGAAGGACGAAAGACCACGAGATGCGAAAAGGGTTTACCAGAAAACCAAAACCGGACGAGCCCGCGGCGCCAGTCAAGAACTACATCACGCCGAGCGGGCTGCAGCGCCTGAAAGATGAGCATCGGTTTCTGCTCACCAGGGAACGGCCGGCCGTGACGGAGGTGGTGGCGTGGGCTGCCGGCAACGGCGATCGCAGTGAAAACGCCGACTATCAGTATGGCAAGCGGCGGCTGCGGCAGATCGATGGGCGGATTCGCTTTCTCACCAAGCGAATCGAAGCCGCGGAAGTGGTGGACCCGGAAGCTCCGAGAGCGGGGCAGGCGGCGGCGAGGGCATTCTTCGGAGCGACCGTGCGCTATGCCAATTCCGCGGGAGCCGAGCGAGTGGTGAGCATCGTCGGCAGAGACGAAATCGATCTCGAGCGCAACCACATCAGTTGGGTGTCGCCTCTGGGGCGCGCGTTGATGAAGTCGGCGGAGGGTGACAGCGTAGTCCTGCAATTGCCGGGCGGTACAGAATATCTCACCGTGCTGGAGGTGCGCTACGAGCGCATTGCAGTGGAACCGTTCCGTGAACCAGCTGGATCCGAGGCCTCGGCAAAGAGACTTCCTGGCTGACGCTAATCCATTTGACGAAAAAAAGAAGAAACGGCGCAGGTGGTGAAAGAGCGACGGCCGTAATGGCGCGCTATCGGCTTTTGGCAAGCGACAGGAGATGAGTTGAGTCCTCATAAAGGCGCTTACCGCCAACAACTTTTAGAATCGTCGGCCGACCAGAAGTAGCATGAAAATCAGATCTGCGGGATGCACTAAGCTAGACTATCCTGTGTTTTCCGAGGAGACATGAGACTGTCGCCGATCATCCGGGCCATATCGCCGCCGCTGTTTGCAATCCTTCTCTTCCTTCCAGCTGTTGCCCAACATCCCGCTCCTTCCATCCCTTCCACGGGCTTTGCCGGGCTGGACCGAGTACCGGGCGTCGCGAATTGCAATATATACGGACGATTTCGGGCAACTGGGACGCTATCGAGAGGCCGACACCGCGCTCGCGCCGCCGGCGGCGGGCGAACGACGAGTCATATTTCTTGGCGACTCCATCACCGACTACTGGAAGTTGCCGGACTATTTTCCTGGCAAGCCTTATATCAACCGCGGCATCGATGGGCAGACCACGCCCCAGATGCTGGTGCGCTTCCGCCAGGACGTGATTGATCTGCACCCTAAAGTGGTAGTCGTGCTGGCGGGGACCAACGACATCGCCGGAGTCACCGGGCCCGCTTTCAACCAGGACATCGAGGCCAACTATGCTTCGATGGTCGAGTTGGCGCGCACGCACGGAATTCGGATGGTGCTTGCGTCCCTCCTGCCTGTGCACGACTACACGCCCGATGCCAAGGAATCTTTTGCGCTGCGTCCGCGAGCCAGGATCCTGGCGCTGAACAAGTGGCTTCAAGACTACTGCGCCAAGGACCGCCTTGTGTATCTCGACTACTTCAGCGCCATGGAAGACGAGCGAGGCATGCTGCGACGCGCTCTATCTGACGATGGGCTGCACCCGACAGATGCCGGCTATAAGATCATGGCGTCCCTGGCGGAGAAGGCGATTCAGAAGGCGCTAGCGGAAAAGGGAGACCGGTAAGGGCTGTTGGGTTCTCGGGATTCTCCGCCTCGTCGTTGGTGAAATACCCCATAACACTGGTTGACACGCCAATGAGCGTTACGCTTGGTATTCTCGAAAAGTAGATGGATGCTATTGGTTTACACCGCTGGCGAGAAATCCACCATCCACGGCCAGCAGAGTACCAGTTACAAAACTGGCAGCATCGGATGCGAGAAAGATCGCCGCTCCAATCAGTTCATCCAATTCTCCAAAGCGCTTCATTGGAGTGCGGGTCAATATTTCCTCTCCCCGCGGAGTGCCGGTCACCAGCTTTTCGCTCAACGGCGTGCGGAAGTAGCCGGGTGCAATCGCGTTCACACAGACGCCATACCGGGCCCACTCGATGGCCAGCGATTTTGTCAATGAGGCCACGCCCGCTTTACTCGCGCAGTACGCCGCCACTTCGTAAAGTGCCAGGAACGAGCCCATGGAAGCGATGTTGATGATGCGGCCATAACCGCGCTCGATCATGTGGCGTCCGAAAACCTGGCACGCTCGCAATGTACCGGTCAGGTTGGTGTCGAGGAGACGGTCCCAATCGGCATCGGGAAAGTCCAACGTTGGAGCGCGCTGGTTGAAGCCGGCGGCGTTGACCAGGATATCCACTTTCCCTAACGACTCGACCGAAGCCTGCAGCACCTTTGTCAAAGACCCGCGCTCAGCCACGTCGCAGCATACACGCAGCGATCGCCGGCCCAGAGATTCGATTTCGTCGGCTGCCAGGTTTACAAGTTCCATGCGGCGCGCGCTGGGAACGACATCGGCTCCCGCTTCGGCCAGGCCGCGCGCGAGTGTGCGGCCGATTCCAGAGCTGCCACCGATCACGACTGCCACTTTACCGCTGAGGTCCAGTTTCTTATATGCCATGGTTCCTGAGAAGTCCTCAAAGTGTATTCAACGTCAAATTCGCCGCACCAGCCCTTGATTGGTTGCCTGCGTGTTGCGCACCAAAAGCAAGACCAGAATCATGCCTGCGAAGGGCACCAAGCCGGCGATGATCACAATTGGATCGAAAGAATGCGTGCCGGTGGCTTGACGGGCGTCGGAAAAATAGCCAATGAGTTTGAACGCAATGATCGTTCCGATCCCGGCTCCGGTGCCGCTCAGCCCGCTTACCGACGCCACCGATTCACTGTTATAGAGATCGGAAGGCAGCACATTCGCCATGGTGGTGAAACCCGCATAGGTGAAGGTCGCAACTGCAAACAAGAGAGCAATCCAGTAAAGATTGGTTGTGAAAATCGTGGGGACCAGCATCGTCATGCCCAGCCCGCCAAAAACGATCAGAGCTTTGCGCGCCGCGCCCAGAGACCATCCCCGCTTGATCAAATAGCCCGAAACGCCACCGCCGAAGAAGCTACCCAGATCGGCGGCGATGAACGGAATCCACACGGCGATTAGGCCATTTTTCAACTCGATGCCCTTCGCTACCAGATAAATTGGAAACCACTCTGTGATGAAGAAAAAAACCGGGTCGGTGGAGGCTTTCGCAATGATGACGCCCCAGGTCTGCGGAAGCTTCAGCAATTCACTCCAGCGTAGGGGTGCATTGCCTTGCTGGGGAACATCTGATTCCTGCTTGTCTGCAACGATCATCTCGCGTTCGACGCGGCCAATTCGGCTGTGCTCCTCCGGCGGATAGTACAGCCATCTCCAGAGTATCAACCAGAGAAATCCAAGAATGCCTGGGACCATAAACGCCGGGCGCCATCCCCAACGAAAATAAATCCACAACACAATGAATGGAGCGGCGGCTCCCCCGATGGAAGAACCGCTGTCAAAAAGTGCAGTCGCAAGCGCGCGTTCGCGTTTAGGGAACCACTCCGAGACCGCCTTAGTTGCGGCGGGCCAGTTCGCGGACTCCCCGGCGCCCAGCAAGAACCGGAATGTCGCAAAGCTATAAAAGCCGCGCGCGAGCGAAGTCAACATCGAGACCGCCGAATAGAAGATGACGGTGAGAGTGAGGCCGCGACGTGTGCCTATGCGGTCCATGAGCCGCCCGAAGGCAGTCTGTCCAATCGAGTAGGACACGCGGAAGGCGATGGCAATGTTCGCGTAGTCCGAGTTGGTCCAGCGGTATTCCAGCTTGAGATAGGGAGCGAGAAGCGAGAGCGTCTGCCGGTCAATATAGTTGATGACTGTGGAGGCGAACAGAAGGCCGCCAATCCACCAGCGCAACGAAGCAATCGGTTTCCTGGCGGTCACCATGAAGGATTATTGCGAACAACAAGCTATGAACCAACTACGCGAAGAACCGATGCTCTAAAGAACCAGCGCTCTAGGAACCAACAATGACCTGCGCATTATGGAGGTGCACATTCTGGCTGAGGGCATTCTGCAAGGCAGGACCCAGGAGCGAGGCCGAGTCCTTGTCGAGATAGACGGTGGCGTTGGGATGCGTACGCAGAATCGACGCCGGAGCGATCGGGCTGATCGGGCCTTCAAAACAAGCTTTTACGGCTTGCGCCTTGCGCGAGCCAGGCACAACTGCCAAGATTTCACGGGCTTTGAGAATCTGGCGAGCCGACATCGAGATCGCTTGCCTTGGCACTTGAGAAATCTCGGCAAACCACGCTTCGCCTACCTGCTGCTGCCGGCAGGCTTCATCCAGCTTTACGATGATGTACGGTTCCTCAGTCTCAAAGTTAGCCGGGGGATCGTTGAATGCGATGTGGCCGTTCTCGCCAACCCCAAGAAATGCAATATCCACGGGACTGGATGCCAGTAGGGTGCCTACACGGCCCACTACTTCCGACGGATCAGCAGCGTCACCATCAAGCAGATGGTAGTGGGAAATTCCGGTTTTCTGCACCAACTGCTCCAGCAGCATCTTACGAAAACTTCCTGGATGGGTGGCAGGCAAGCCGATGTATTCATCGAGATGAAAAACTTCTACGCGCGACCAATCGATCCCGGGAGATTTTGTCAGGGCATCTAGAAATTCAAGTTGCGACGCGGCAGTCGCGGCAATGATCCGCGCATTGCCATGCTCTGCGATGGCGCGCCGAATGGCTACCGCCGCCTGTTCGGCAGCAGCCTGCCCCATTGTGGCCCGATCGCTGAATACTTTGAGCAGCATCAAGAATGCTCCGGCCTGCAAGAGCGCAGTACTACTGCGCTCTTAACGTTGCTGAATTATACAAAAGAGTGTGGCCGTACCGGCTCCGGCCCGAAGACGATTTTCATTCCGTGAAAGCAGAGGACTGCCTGCTCCAGACTGCCACAGCTGGAACGTTGTCACGTGTTCCACACGCTATAATTACGCCCGCATGACTCTAACCTCTGGCACAAAACTCGGACCCTGCGAAATTCACCCACCGTTTGCGGCCGGCATGGGCGAACTCTACCGCGCGAAAGAAACGCGTCTCGATCGCACCGTTGCCGTCAAGATTCTCCGTACTCATCTCCTTATGATGTTGTTGGTGTGTGTCTCTGGGGCCTTCTCCCAGACCAGCTCTTCTTTCTGGGTTTCGACGACCGGGAATGATTCGAATCCCGGCACCCAGTCCGCGCCGTGGCGCAGCATTCAACATGCGGCAGACAGCGTGCGTGCGGGCAGTACCGTCAATGTACGGGGCGGAGTCTACGAAGAACTCGTAACCATCAAGGCGTCCGGCAACGCGACTGATGGGTTCATTACTTTTCGAAGCTACCCCGGCGAGACGGCAATTCTCGACGCAGAGCATTTCACTCCTTTCGGCAGACAGGGAGTGCTTACTATTCACAACCACAGCTACGTGCGAATCGAAGGTTTTGAAATTCGCAACTTCCACACCGCCGAACATCGGCTGACCCCATTAGGCATAAGCATTTTTGGTGCCGGTTCCCATATCGAACTGCTGAAGAACAACGTCCATCATATTGAGCAGACATTCAACGGCCGCGACGCTCCGGGGAGAGGCGGCAACGGATTTGGCATAGCCGTCTACGGTACCGACGCTCACACTCCTATCAGTGAGCTGGTGATTGACGGCAATGAAGTGCATCATCTCCAAACCGGTTCGAGCGAGTCGCTGGTAGTGAATGGGAATGTTACGAACTTTCGCATCACGCACAATGTTGTCCACGACAACAACAACATTGGAATCGATGTCATTGGTTTCGAGCGCACCGCGCCCGATCCAGCCGTCGACCAGGCCCGCGACGGGGTCGTAAGCGGCAATCTGGTTTACAAAATTACTTCGCGCGGCAATCCAGCCTACGGCAACGATGTAAATTCCGATGGCATTTACGTGGATGGCGGCAGCAGAGTGCTGATCGAGCAGAACGTTATGCACGATGTGGACTTTGGAATCGAGCTGGCCAGCGAGCACAAAGACCGCGCCACCAGTTACATCATTGCGCGCAATAACCTTATCTACCACGCTCACACCGCCGGGGTTTCTATTGGAGGTTACGCGCCTGAGCGAGGACACACCGAGCACTGCACGGTGATCAACAACACGCTTTACGACGACGATACCGCGGGAACAGGGTCGGGCGAATTCCAGATGCAGTGGAATATGGCGGACGATATCTTTGAGAACAACATCATCTATGCCGGGCCCCGCTGCCTTATGACCGTAAACAAATCTCAGGTGGAAAAAAACCATCCCCCCGTCACCATCGATCACAACATTTATTACTGTGCTTCCGGATCGAAAGCGAGCAGATGGGAAGAGTCTTCCGCCCAGCTGACCGGATTCGAAAGCTATGTTCAAGCAACAGGGAATGATCGCCACTCGCGTTTTCTGGATCCACACTTTGTTGATGCTGCCACGGGGGACTTCCACCTGCGCTCAGGTTCTCCGGCGATCGCTGCGGGAACAACTGACAAACTGCCGGTGGGAGAACTGGATCTCGAAGGCGCGCCGCGGGTTAAATCCGGCCATATAGATATCGGCTGCTACCAAACAAAGACACAGTAGCCAGGAATTCGCGCCGGTGCAGCGAAAGTTAACGGGGACAAGCTGCCGACTTCTGACCCGGAATCACGGTGCCATTTCCCGTTAGCGCGTCAATGGACAGTTGAAAACTCCATTCCGTCACACAAGCCGACTTTCCAGTGCAACGCGATAAGGCGAATTTAGATAGCTTCCATTGAGCCAACCGGTGGCCTAAAAATGCCTGGATCCGGTCTCGCTTGCTGGGAGAGCGCTATAATGCCCGCGAATGCCTCTCGCCCCTGGAACAAAAAGAGTTTTCCGCAGGGGAGACTCCTCAGACAGTAAACCCCGTTCTATAGGCCCCGGTTCAAGACCGACAAAGCGCCCATAGGCACGGTAGACATCGCCGCTACTAATGGCGACCACGCGTTTTGCACGGCCCCTAAAAGCCTCGAACGCGGCGCGGGCGTCAGCCTCACTCATCGCAATCATGTGAATAATGATTTCAAATTCGATGCTCAGTAGTTCTGGCGGAAAATTCAAAACCGGGATGCCGGCAGTTGTGCTCCGCAAATGTTGCACAGTCGGAGGAACAAGAGCTGACTCTTTTTGTCCGCGATGGAAAAGTGTCACTTGCACGCCGCGCTCTGACAACTCTCGGGCGACGTGTGGCCCGATGAATCAGGTTCCTCCAACGATCAGGACGCGCATCACTATTAGGTCATCTCAATCGCAATCGTTGAAAACCGCTGACCCTTATTGACCTCAATGAGCGATATCGGGGCCTTGAGCCATCCGACAACCCCATCGCTTTCATTGACTCGCCAGTTTTCCCCAAGTAAGATTCTGCGCGTGATCGGTCAGACCATCTCGCACTATCGCATCGTCGAAAAGCTCGGCGGCGGCGGGATGGGCGTGGTCTACAAAGCTGAGGATGCCGAGCTTGGCCGCTTCGTCGCCTTGAAGTTCATTCCTGAGAACCTAGCCCAAGACCCGCAGGCCTTGGAACGCTTTCGCCGGGAGGCACGCGCTGCGTCCGCCCTCAACCATCCCAACATCTGCACTATCCACGAGATTGGGAAGCACGATGGTCGTTTGTTCATCGTCATGGAGTTTCTGGAGGGCGTGACGCTGAAGCACCGGATCGCTGGGCGTCCGCTGGAGACCGAACTGATTTTATCGCTTGCCATCGAGATCGCTGATGCGCTGGACGCCGCTCACGCCGATGGCATTGTTCACCGGGACATCAAGCCCGCCAACCTTTTCATTACCAAGCGCGGCCATGCCAAGGTCCTGGACTTCGGGCTGGCGAAAGTAAGCGGCAAGGCCGCAGCATCCAGCAGCGAGGCCGAAACCATGGCAGATTCGGATACCCTGCACTTGACCAGCCCGGGATCGATGCTAGGCACGGTAGCCTATATGTCTCCCGAGCAGGTTCGAACGAAAGAGTTGGATGCGCGGAGCGATTTGTTTTCCTTCGGTGCGGTGCTGTATGAGATGGCGACCGGAAAGATGCCATTCGAAGGGGCAAGCTCGGGAGAAATCTGCGGAGCGATCCTGTACCAGAAGCCCCGCCCACCGTCGCAGCTCAATCCCCAACTTCCGGCGCAAGTGCAAGCGATCATCGATAAGGCCCTGGAGAAAGATCTCAACCTGCGCTACCAGCACGCTTCGGACATTCGTACGGACCTGCAAAGGTTGAAGAGGGACACGGAGAGCGGACACAGTTCTGCGGCCAGCCCGGGAACGCTGGCCGTGGCAGAAGTTCCTGCAATGCGGGATGCGAAGCTCTGGAAGATGGCGGGCCCCGTCCTGCTGATCATCGCCTTGGTCGCATCGGGCGGGCTTTACTACCGGTTGCATCAGCCCAGCAAGCGCCTGACCGAGAAGGACACCATCGTTCTCGCCGATTTTGCCAACAGCACCGGAGACACGATATTCGACGACACTCTGAAGACGGGGCTCAGTGTTTCCCTTCGGCAATCGCCTTTCCTGAATGTCGTCTCTGACAGCGAAGTCACGAAGACTTTGCGATTGATGACTCTTGCCGCCGGCACGAAACTTACACCCGACATAACCCGTGAGCTTTGTCAGCGGGCAGGCAGCAGGGCCTACCTTGCCGGAGCGATTGGCAGCCTGGGCAACGAGTATGTGCTGGGGTTGAAGGCGGTGAACTGCCAGAGCGGAGAAACGCTGGCCGAAGAACAGGTGACGGTGGCGTCCAAGGAGAAAGTGCTGGATGGGCTGGGCAAGGCGGTATCCAAGCTGCGCACTGAGTTGGGCGAATCGCTGGCCACCGTGCAGAAGTTTGACGTTCCTCTGGCACAGGCGACCACGTCCTCGCTCGAAGCCCTGAAAGCGTACAGCCTTGGGGAAAAGGAAGCCGCGCAGAATAGCCTATCCGCAGCCCTGCCTTACTATCAACGCGCCGTTGAGCTAGATCCGGGTTTTGCCATGGGGTACGAACGAGTAGGCGGCAGCTACTCCAACATGTTGGAACTAGGACGCGCGAGCGAATATCTCGCCAAAGCGTTCCAATTGCGGGAGCATGCCAGCGAGCGGGAAGAGCTTTTCATTACGGCTACTTACTATGAATGGGTGACCGGGGAACTGGCGAAAGCGGCAGAAACCTACGAGGAGTGGATTGAGAGCTACCCACGGGATTACGCGGCACACGGTGATTTGGGCAACGTGTATGGCGAGCTGGGACAGCACGAGAAGGCGAGGGAATCGGACAGCGAAAGCCTCCGCCTCGCACCGGACAAAGTCGGTCCGTACGTCAACCTGACGAACGATCTGCTCGCCTTACAGCATTTCGACGAGGTGCAGCAGACAATCCAGCAAGCGCATTCGCGAAAGCTGGATGATTTCATACTTCATAGTGCTCTCTACACTCTGGCTTTTCTTAGGACGGATTCCCCGGCCATGGCAGAACAGCAACAGTGGTTCGCAGGCAAGCCCGAAGAGAACGCTGGGCTTTCGCTTGCATCCGATACGGAAGCCTATGCAGGTCACTTGCGCAAGGCACAGCAAATGACCCAGCAGTCTGTAGATTCTGCCATCCGCGCCGACAGCAAAGAGAATGGGGCCATTTGGCTGGAGAACGCGGCGGTACGCGAAGCCGCCTTCGGCAATTTGACGGAAGCCAAGCGGACAGGAAAGGAAGGATTGAAGTTGGTCCCAACGAGTCCAGGCGTTCAGGTCGAAGCTGCGCTTGCCTATGCCATGGCGGGGGGCCTGTCACAAGCCGAGTCGCTGGCACAAGGCCTGAACAAGCGTTTCCCGCTGGATACGCAGACGCAGTCGCTCTGGTTGCCGGGGATCCAGGCGCAGCTTGCGCTTGATCGGAAGAATCCTGCTGTCGCCCTGAATACCCTGCAAGCTGCTTCGACCGCCGAACTGGGGCAAATTTCGTTCGTGGACAATCTTTCCTGCCTCTATCACACTTACATTCGCGGTGAGGCGCATCTGGCTGCTGGACAGGGCAAGGAAGCCGCCGCCGAGTTTCAGAAGATCATCGACCACAGCGGCATTGTTTGGAACTGCTGAACCGGAGCGTTGGCGCATCTGGGCGTGGCCCGGGCGAATGCGTTGCAGGCGCGAACTTCGCAGGGGGCAGATGCTGATCTTGCCCGCAGTCGCGCGCTCGCCGCCTACAGGGATTTTCTTGCGCTTTGGAAAGACGCCGACCCCGACATCCCCATCCTGAAGAAAGCCAAGGCAGAGTACGCGAAGTTGCAGTAGCTGGAAAAAGTCCTGCCTTGTCCGTTGCTGTTTCCGATGGTTTACGTAACCAGACAGCGCGTTTTTGACCGGTTTTGAGTGATATCGATGTTACGTCAACTACGAGCCAACGCCCCCTAAGCGGCCAGTGGACAGAGGCCGCACCTGCTCAACCAGTACTTTCAGGGTCATGTCCAGTTCTGTGGCCGATGGTTCATGGCCGGTGCCGGGCACCAAATAGAATTGCTTGCGCGGTGCCTTGATGCTTTCGAAATAAGCTTTCGCCAGTTCAGGCAGGGCTGTCAGGTCTTCTTGACCTTGAAGAATGAATATTGGAATTGCAAAATCCGTCCCGAGTGCTGGAAGATCGGCCCGCTCCATCGGTCCAGACATCTTCAAACCCCAAAAATGCTCAAGGGAAAACTCGTCCGCCGCCTCATATTGAACTCGCTCCTTAGGCGAGGCATACGCGGGATTGAGCTTCTCGGGAACTGGTGGTGCGGTCACTAACTTGGACTGATAAGCGCGTCTCGTTTTTGCGAATACGGCCCACTTTTTAAGCGAATTCCAACCATACGAAGATCAGGGCGCAAAGGTTCCACCCGGAAGCTACTCTCGGACGTAGCTGTTGCAAACAGGTGGCAGCACAGGCTGAAACGAGAACGCCCAACTTGCACCGGGCGAACAAAATCGCTCATCGAGAGCGCGGATGAAAGGATGGCGTCAGTGGCGACTCGGCAGGAGAAAAACCTTGTCCAGCGAAAAAGTATACGAACCTACTTGATTCCGACCGGCCTTCTCATGGAAGGCGTTTACGCTCATTGACTTCAGAACCTGGGATCATGAAACCCTGGCGCAGCCCATTCAGGGATGAAGAAGTCAACTCGGATTCGTAAAGAATTCGATCTTTGACCGCTAGTGTCTGGGGCTAGGGAACTGACCGCCCCTCGCCCCACTCCCAGGTTTACAATCTCTTGCGCGGAATAGCTGTCCCTAGTTTCTTTCTCTCATGTCAGGCGCGCACTCCACCCGTCTGTCCCCCGGTTTTCTCTAATTGACGGTGAAGTTGGTGGAACTGGTAACGCTGCCCCCTTTTGTGGTCACGACGATTTTGCCGGTCGCGGCTCCGGCGGGAACGGTCGCGGTGATTTCGGAATCGGAGACCACCGTGAACGACGCCGATATGTTGTCGACCGTCACCTCCGTGGTTTGAGTCAGGCCGGTGCCGTTGAATGTCACTAGTGTTCCGACTGGGCCGCTTGGGGGCGTGAAGCTTTTGTAGGTCGGCGTGATCTTGAAGCTCGCGCTAGTGGACAGCACGGTCGATCCAGTGGTGACGGTGACGTCGCCGGTTAGCGCGCCCGTCGGGACCGTGGCGAATATGAAGGTGGTGCCGGTGTGTTTTATGGTCGTGGCTTCTGTGCCTCCGAATTCAACGACAGACCGCGAGCTGAAGCCCTGGCCCAGAATGCCAACCTGCGCACCTTCTGCGCCGGACTGCACATTCACCAGGGAAATGAAGGGGCTGTAGCCATTGCTCAGGCTGTAGAACGAGCCAACGCCGATCCCGCCCTGCTCGGTCGTGCTATAAAACGTTCCGTTGGTCGAAAGCAAGAGTGGGGCCTCAGGCTGGCCGCAGTTCGAGCAAACGAGCGGGTAGAGATAAATGTTCTTGTACACGCCCTTGGTGGTGATGTCGAAGAGTCCGGCTTGCGAGCAGCCCCCACCCGCGCAATCCGTCGCGGCGCCGAACAACAGGCCATTCGGCCCCTGCGTCAACGGCAACGTGGGATACGCGCCGTCCGTCTGATTCGGGAAGCTGTAAAGCATCGTCTCTTTGCCGCCCGCAGTGACCTCGAAAATGGTCCCTTCGTTCGCAGTGCCGCCCTGTTCGGTAGTTCCATAGAAGTCGCCATTGGAGCCCTGAATCAGACTGGCACTCGGGGACTCGCCATCCGTGAATTCGCCATCCGAATTGGGCTTGAACGCGTATACCAGCGACTCCTTACCCGCGAGCGTGATCTTGAATATTCCGCCACCGCTGATGATCCAGCCGTTTCCTACGCCCCATAGATCGCCGTCAGTGCCTTCGATCAAACCGTAGGGCAACACGGTATCGTTTGGCGGACCCTGGAAGCTGTACAGCATGCTGTACGCTCCGGCCAGCGTAAGTTTGTACACCGTTCCGTAATTATCTGCGCCGCAAAAAGCGGTGGTTCCATAAAAATCCCCGTTAGTGGCCTGGATTGGAGGCGCGTAGGGTATGCATCCGTCGCTGGTCGATCCCTGGGCCGCGAAGTTGTGCAATACGGTCAGGACGCCGGCGGACGTCACTTTGAAAAGCGTTCCGTAATCATTAGCGCCGCCATTCTGACAGGTACCGTAGAAATTGCCATCCGTGCCCAGAGTCAGGCCGCTGCATGTCGTTCCGTCCGATTGCGCCATCGAGTACAAGCTCGTGAGCACTCCCTCGGAGCTAATTTTGTAAATGACGCCCTGACAGCATCCGTTGCCCGATAACGTAACTCCGTAGAAGTCCCCGTCCTGTCCCTGCGCCATTACGCCAACGGGATCATTTGGGTTGGAACCGCTGCTGAACTGGTAAATCGTGCTGACCGTTTGCGCCGGTGCCGCGATAGCTATCGCCACCAGGAATATGCCCGTGAGAAGCTTCGCCTTGAGACCTGCAGTCATTGTTTTCTCCTGAATTCGATTCGAATTTCTGCCGCTATGTTTTTGAACCGCTTAGTTGACGGTCAAGCCGGTGGAACTGCTGACGCTGCCGCCTTTAGTCGCGCCATTGACCCAGGTGCCAGGGAAGCTGGCCACCAGGGTCTCAACGCGGGCAGGAGTGATCTTGAATCCGGCGACCAGGGTGAGCGCGAATCTGGCGCGGTTGGGATTTTTGGTTCGGCGGTGGATGCAACTCATGGAAATTTCTCCTGGGAAAAGAACTCGCTCGCATTCAAGGACGCCGGTTGGTCGTGCTGTTTTACGGCGCCTGCGGCTGGCCAGTGGCTGAGATGACCGCGAATGCCGACTGTCACCTGAATTGGGGCTGGGGTAAAGCGACGGCTCGGCCATATCGAAGCGACGAGATATTCTGGTTATCCACAATGGGTTACAAAAAGTTCTTGTCTGGAGCGGCGTAACCCGAAAGTGCCGGTTACAACGGGGCCCTCCGAGGTGATAGACTTGGACCTTCCCTCCCCTGGGAGCCTCGACGCCTTTAACTGTGTCTAGCGAACCCCAGACTGTTGTGCGCTTCGGAGTATTTGAGGCGGACTTGCGCGCGGGGACCTGCGGAAGAAGGGAACCAGGATAAAGATTCAGGACCTGCCCTTCCGGGCGCTCGGAGTCCTGCTCAGCCGGCCGAATGAAGTTGTGACGCGCGAAGAATTCCGGCATGCGCTTTGGCCGCAGGATGTTTTCGTCGATTTTGACCGTGCCATCAGCAGCGCCATCAAGCGATTGCGCGATGCGCTGGGCGACCCCGCTGAGAATCCTATCTTTATAGAAACCATCGATCGCCGCGGGTACCGGTGGATCGCTCCGACTTCTGGAGTCCCGACTTCGAGCACAGTGACGTTGCTTGTCTCCGATGCGCGTGAGGCGGGCTTAGAGCCGGCGGTAAGTTTGGTGGCCGCTCCCGAGAGTTCGATTTCGCCACCGGCGTTTTCGTTTCCGTCGCGAAAGTTGGAGTATGCCGCGCTGGTTTTGACGCCACTGTTGGTGGCGGGGATCATGCTCTTCGGGTTTCGCGGGACAAAGGCAGCAGGCAATTCGTCGCACTCGGCTGCGAATGCCGGGTTGCATCCGGCGAATCAGGAAGCCAAGGATCTTTATCTGCAAGGCCGCTACTACTGGAACAAGCGCACGCCCGATGATCTGCAAAAGGCGGTGGACTATTTCACGCAGGCGATTGTGCACGATCCGGGATACTCGGATGCCTATGTTGGACTGGCCGACTGCTACAACCTGCTGCGCGAATACAGCACGATGAAGAGCAGCGAAGCGTATCCGCGGGCGCTGGCTGCGGCGCGCAAAGCGGTTGAGCTCGATGACAAATCATCGCAGGCGCACGCTTCGCTGGCGTTTGTTTCGTTTTGGGGAATGTGGGACGCAGCGACCGCCGATCGCGAATTTCGCCGCGCGATTGAACTCGACCCGAACAACGCGAATGCCCACCATTGGTATTCGCCGGTGCTGGAAACGATGGGCCGCAACACGGAGGCGCTGACGGAAATTGAGCGCGCGCAGGCGCTCGACCCCACATCCAAATCGGTGCTGGCGGACAAGGGAATCATCTTGTATGGGATGGGACGGCGGCAGGAGGCGCTTGACCTGCTGCGGCAAATGGAAGAGGCTGAACCGGAGTTCGTGTCCCCACCTCGTTACCTGGCGAGAATTTATCTGGAGATGGGCGACTATCCGAACTATCTGGTGGAGTTAAGAAAAAGCGCGGTACTGAGCCATGACAGCGCGGCGCTTGTGGTGTCCTCGGCCGCCGAGAAGGGATATGCGGCTGGCGGAGCGCACGCCATGTTCGAGAACATACGCAATGAACAGCAAAAGCTCTATGATCAGGGAAAATTTTCGTCCCTCGCACTGGCCGGGACCTGCGCACTCGAAGGAAATAAGCGGGACGCCTTGAAGTACCTGAAAATCGCTTACGATCAGCACGAGGATGATGTTGTCGGCGTCGCGGGAAACCGCTTGTTCGATAACTTGCACGACGATCCGGAGATGCAGCGAATTCTGGCGGGACTTAAGATCCAGCGCGCGCCGGAGTCTCGCACCGACCTTAAAGAGCAAAAGCTATCGATCAAACTGCCCTAAGATCTGTTTTTGAACCACGCAGAATTGTGCATTCCCAGAGATTGTAGTGGAGGGAAATTAGGCAACGATTCAACCGTTTTTGGACAGTGCCTTTCCACCCGAACTGGTGAGTTCCAAAAAAGTGGCACACTACCGACATACTTCGGCCAGCTAAGTGGTTGCTCTTTAGGTGCCAGGATGGGCTTTCAGCTGATCGGCCGTGAGTTGTGAGAAACAGCGATGGCGCTTGATAGTCCAAGGTCAAGTCGGCATTCGCTAGGCATTCGGTTTGTGATCACTCCAGGAGAACCTTCGAAAGTCGGACGCTGCAGAGAAAACGGCCGAACCAGGGCGTGTCGCTGCTACGGCAATCCGTTTTCTCCAGTCCGGTTTCTCGAACAGAAATCGCGAAAAGCGGGCATGTTCCGCGGGTCTCGTGAGAAATAGAAGCCGGAATTCTCTGCAGTCCAGACTGCGTGACGTAGCGCGCAGTTTGGCGCTAACTGTTCTCCGGCCAAATTCCCTGCTAGGAGCGAGAATAACAGGGATTTTGCGAAATTCTGGCCTCCGAAATCGCACTTCTTCTCTCCAAATTTGCTGATTCGGCAGCACAAGCGCCTGGCAGGGCGTAAATCAGAACAGGGAATTGACAGGGACGTATCAGGGAATCCATTTCCTAATCAGGGACCGTGCAGGCAGCTTTTCCCGCGACCTAAAAATTCGGGGCAGGAAACACCTTCGGCAACTATGGCTTCTCCAGCGCTCACGCCCCCAACCGCAGGGACGAAACAGCTTGTCCAACTTTGCCGCACCGGTCGGCTGTACGACGTGGAGAGAGGGATTGCGGCCGGCAAGCCGCTGGAAGTTAGCCTCGCGAGTCAGATCAATCGCGAAAAAAGACGGGCAGAGGGCCCAGACAGCAGGCGTTTGGAATCATGCCCAAGATCAAGCAGGTGACCATCGTAACTTTCCCTCTGCCTTGAAGTTAGACAAAATCAATACTGAGTGTATGGAATTGCAAGCGTGCGCTGCGCACTGAAACAAGCACAACCATCTCCTCCCCTCGTGGAATAGGTCGCAGAGCAAAGGTTTCCGTATTCAAGTGAATCAAGCCTCATCAGTTCAGGTAGTTTCAAACATAGACAAAGGCTTCTGAGCAGTTTGACATACGAGCTGAGTTACAGCTCACCATCTTTCGGAGATAGTTGGTCATTCGTGGGGCATGGTTCCAAGGGCCGGTTGGAGACACCATAATGAACGCCTCTACCTTTATCCGATTGCGAACGGCCATGCGTACTCTGGCCGCAATCATGGGATCGTGGATGTTAGTTGGATGCGGGGGAGGTTGGGGCGATCTCAGGCCCACGGTTGCCATTGCTCAGGGCTCATCACAAACAGTTGATGTTGGGCAGCCAGCGACCTTTACTGCGATCACCACAGGCACTGGCCCATTTACCTATCAGTGGTATCTGAACGGAAAATCCGTTGGCGGTGCCAGTTCCAGTACTTACCTCATCCCGCAAACGACCAGCGCCATGAATGGCTCCGTGTACACCGTGACTGCGACCAATGCAGCGGGGTTGGCATCGAGCCAGGGGTGCAGGTTAACGCTAAATACGCCGCCCTCCGTTACGAATCCGAGCAATCAGACCGTTTATGTCGGGCAGAGTGGCGCCTTTTCAGTAAACGCTGCGGGCACATCGCCGCTCAGATATCAGTGGTATCTCAACGAGACAGCGATCAGCGGCGCTACTTCAAGTTCCTATACGACGCCAGCAACAACGACCATAGGAAACAGCTCCTCTTATACGGTCAAGGTATCAAATGCGGTCGGGTCAGTTACCAGCAAGGCGGCTACACTTACGGTACTGCCGCTGGTACCGACTCTAGTCTTTGCTGCAATCCCCGCCGAGACGTATGGCAAACCGCCCTTCACGGTCTCGGCCAGCTCTGCATCGAGCGGCACGGTCACTTATTCACTGGTAAGCGGCCCGGCAACCATTAGCAACACCGGAAGCGTGGTCATTACTGGCACTGGGACTGTCGTCATCGCAGCCAGCCAGGTGGCCCGCGGAAACTATACCGCCGCCAGTACCACCACGAGCTTCACGGTGAACAGCGAAGCGCAGGCGATCACTTTCGCCAATCCCGGAACCCAGACCGTCGCAACGCCACTAACCCTTTCGGCAACATCCACCAGCGGCCTCACCGTCGCCCTTACTTCGACCACGCCAGGCGTGTGTACGGTTTCGGGTACGTCGGTCACGCTCATCGCTACAGGAACCTGCACAATCGATGCGAGCCAGGCCGGCAACAACGACTACACAGCAGCCACCATGGTTCCACAGAGCTTCACGGTGAACGGCGAAGCGCAGACCATCACCTTTGCCAATCCTGGAACCGAAACTGTCGGCACCCCGCTCACGGTTTCCGCAACATCCACCAGCGGTCTCAGCGTCACGTTTAGTTCGACGACCCCGAGCGTCTGTACAGTTTCGGGCACGACTGTAACATTCCTTACCATAGGAACCTGCACCATGGACGCGAACCAGGCCGGTAATAGCACCTACGCGGCAGCCACCATGGTTCCGGAGAGCTTCACGGTGAACGGCGAAGCGCAGGCCATCACCTTTGCCAATCCCGGCACCCAGACCGTCGGCACTCCAGTGACTCTTTCGGCATCGTCCACTAGCGGGCTCAGCGTCACTTTCAGTTCGACTACCCCGAGCGTGTGTACGGTTTCGGGGACAACCGCAACTTTCCTGCTCGCCGGAACCTGCACTGTCGACGCGAACCAGGGGGGCAACAGCGTTTACGCGCCAGCACCCACGGTCGCACAGAGCTTCAGCGTGTCCAACACCATACCGATAGCGTCGAATCTGGCCGGGAGTTCGGCGACACCGCCTTATAACGCCTCCATCAACCTGATTCCCACCTTCTCCGGGGGTACGGGCATGATCGGCACGACTGGCGTTGGCAGTTCGGACATCACGGCCTCCGCTACAACGGGACACTCGTATCCGACGCCAGGAGTGACTGCTGAGACGATCTATACGCTGACGGTCACCGGCAGCGGTGGAAACACGGCGAGCACCACCTTCACGGCAACCCCGACGAGCGTGAGCATTACGCCGATTACTCCGGCCAACCAGACCTCGGCTCCGGAAACAGTGGACTTCAGCGCCACGGCCAGCGGCGGTGCAACCGACAATCTGACTTGGAGCGCCTCGGGCGGGACCATCTCGTCCACCGGGGTGTGAGCACGCTCCCGACACGCCTGGAACTTACACGATCAAGGCGACCAGCGCAGACGACCCGTCAGTCTTTGTCACTACCACGGCAATCGTCAGCCTGCCAGTAATCACGATGCAGCCGGTCAGCGAAAATGTTTGTGCGGGCGCGAGTCCGTCGTTCACCATTGCGGCCAGCTACGCCAGCACCTATCAATGGTACAAAGGCGCGTCTGAGGTAGGAACCGGAGCTACTCTCACTTTTAACGATGTCACCAGCGCCAGCGACGGCAGTTATACCTGCAATGTAACCAATGCGGCCGGCACAGTAACCTCAAACCCAGCAATTCTCAGCGTCGCGACTTCAACCACGCCGACGATCAGTGCGAATCCCGCGTCAGTGAGTGTCTATGCCACGCAGACCGCCACCTTCTCGGTCTCCGCCACGGGTACAGGCACGCTCAGCTATCAGTGGTACACGGGAGCGCCTCCCAATGGCACCGCCATCAGCGGCGCGACTTCCAGCACTTATACGACGGGCGCGCTCACCGACGCCGACAATGGAACCCAATACTATGCAACGGTGACCGACACTAATTGCACGAATACAACCCTGACCAGCACCGCAGCAACGCTCTCAGTTACCGACACCGACACTGCTCTGCCCCCAACTATTATCATCGAGCCGGCTGCACAGACCACAACCGTAGGCGGGACCGCAACATTCTCCGTTACCGCCACAGGCGGCGGCCCCTCTCCGCACGAGCTGACTTACCAGTGGTACTGGGTGCCGTACTCTTCCTCCATGGGAAGCGCTGCCGGAACCGCCATCAGCGGGGCAACTTCCAGTACCTATACGGTGCCGTCTTCCGACACCGCACAGAGCAATGATGGAGACAATTACTACGTCATCGTCAGCAACGGCTATGGGTCGGCCTTATCCACCCGCGCCATGCTAACCGTTGGCGCAGGCATTTCGATGAATATCACAGGGCAGCCGACCCCGGAGTATATCGCTGTCGACACCCTGGCGAGCTTTGACGTCACCGCGACTTGTGCCGGATGTATCCCGGCGTATCAATGGTACTGGTATGCTCCCGGGTCGACCACGGCCACGGCGCTGACGGATGGCGCCGTCTTGAGCGGCGATCTTGACGGTGCGACCATCTCTGGATCTGCGACTTCTTCTCTGACTCTGCAAGACGTACCCAGCACAGCTTCTGCCGGGACCTTTTATGTGGTGGTAACAAGTACCAGCGACGGCAGCACGCAGATACCCGGAACTAACCCTCTCACCAGCAACACTGCTGGTTTATTCGTGGGTTCGCTGGGGTCGATCGGCGACCCGACCGCTGGAAGCGGTTTGTGTAACTCGTCCGAGAACTGGGTTCTGAACGGCACGAACCCAGGTACGGTTGCTGGCGACGTCCCTTACCAGAACACGACCGCTTGCACCATTGAGCTAGTCAAGAACGTGGGGAACGAGCGGGCTTCGGTGTACTGGCCGACGCTCATCTCCACCGCCAATTTCACCGTTAGTTTTACGGTCGCTATGAGCAGCGGCGCAGATCCGGCCGACGGCTTCACCATGGTTCTGGCCGATCCTTCCCAGGGCGCGACAACGGCATCGATCGGCACGCTCGGCGAAGGCTTGGGGGCAGCGGGAATCCCAGGATTCGTGCTCGGCTGGGATATGTACCAGAACGGCAACGACGATGGAGGCCCACTGGAAAACGATTGCTCCGCCAACACCTTAAACGGCGCCTGTGATCCGATTACCGTTCCTTACGTGGCCATAGGGTCGGGGGCGGCAGATCTCTGGGAGAATCCCTGGACCTATGTCAACGGCAACCTCAACACTCAGTCCAGCACTGACTACTCCGCTCAGACGTTCGCCAACGCAACCCACTCGTACGTAGTAACTGTCGCCGCCGGGGTCATGACGGTGACGATGGACGGCTATCAGTTACTTACGGGCCCCGTGTCGTTGCCGCCAGTTGCTTACCTTGGTTTTACGGCATCGACGGGAGGAGAAGAAGAATCGGTAACTGTCTCGAACTTTACAGCTACCGTTAGTGCTCCGTAATGAGGAACAACACGGGATATCTCGCAGCGGAAGGTACGACCTGCGCCGGGAAATACTGAAGAAATGATTTTAGCATCAGTGCCTCCGAGTGCAGCAGGAGAAATGAATATGCGGTCGATTGCGCTATTTTTTGGGTTTATCCTCGGCGGAGCACTGCTATCTTTGGGCCAGGCAACACCGACAAGTTTCGCCCAACGGGGCGATGTTGCCCTGACCTACGACTGGGTGCGGACCAATGCCGAGCCCGGAGATTGCGGATGCTTTGGTCTAAATGGAGGTGGAATCTCGGCCTCCGCGGACTTCTGGTCCCGCTGGGCCGTGGTTGCCGAGATAACCGCGGAACATACCGGCAGTGCGCCGGTTGCGGACAATTCACTTACGCTAAGCTCCTATCAGGCCGGGATACGTTACCGGATTGCCGAACCTTGGATGAAAGGCCCCCACGCTCTGCAGCCCTTTGCCCAAGCACTCTTGGGCGGCACGCATTCCAGCGGCGGAGTCGCCGGCGCAGCCGATGAAAGCACGAGTTTTGCCTTCCGCATCGGTGGCGGCATCGATTTGCCCGTCAGCGCCCGCTTCGCGGTCCGCATCGTTCAGGCTGATTATTACTTGACCGTGGCCAGGAACGGCGTCAACGACCGGCAAAACAATCTTCTGTTAGCGGCAGGCATTGTCTACCGATGGTCCCGCCACCACTAGTCGCAGAACGCAGGTCGATGAGATCGAGCGGCCCGATTTTGCGAAATTCTGGCCCTCCAAAATCGCACTTACTCTCTCATGGCCTCGTACAACCCGGCATCGTCGTCACCGCATGTGCCCCGTGACGGAACTGCCGGGATCAAATCTCTCATCAGAGTGTGGTATCGCAGCCAACCGCGGCGAATCATGAAAACTGGCAGCACAGGCCAGAGTCAACACGATTTCGAGTCGCGCCTACGGTTATTCAAAAGAGGGCGGTCGATTTTTGCAAACGGATCAGAGTGCCACCTCAGCTACGCTCGGCGACGGCGGAGTTTATTCCAATATCGAGGACTTGAAGAAATGGGATTATGGATTAGCGCATCACACTCTTATTTCCTCGGAAACGGGTATGTTTCGCGGGCTTCGTCAGAAATAGAGGCGGAAATTCTCTGCAGTCCAGACTGCGTGGCGGAGAGGGAGGGATTCGAATCCGCCATAAAACATAAATTTAGCAACATGCAAGGCGACGGATGGCATGAAAGTACGCGAAAGACATCAGTAGACCGGCTAACGGATCGCAAACGGATCGCGCAGACATAGCGGGTGAGCAGGTTGACATTCAAGTGCAGCAGGTTTGGGACTTCGGCATTGGGGGTTCTGGCGTAAAGCTGGAAAAAGAGTTCACAGGTTGGGATGGTAACTGCGGTACGGATCAGCAACTCCGCAAGCAGGGTGCAACAGATCAGGCCATATCGGCATGGGATCAAGCCTGTAAGCAGGTGATGGCAGAACGAGCGAGGTTTGAGCCGATCTATAAGCAGGTGTCAGAGCAGAGAGCCGAACTGAGAGTCTTTTCAGGGAACGGCGCAGGCTCACCGGAAGACTCTCGTTGATCAAGCGAACAAGATGCAATGAAATCGGGACGGCGAACTCTTTCACAGATGAAGTGATTCCGCGATGTCGTCATGCCCATCGCAGCGCGTGAGTGTAAACAGAAAAAGCCAGCCGGGAGCGGCTGGCTCGAAAAAGGGGAGACCGTCCGTTCAGTGCTTCGTGTTGTCATCGCAGAGTTTACTCGTCTTGGCGAGGCAGCGATTCTCGCGCCTAATTACAGGCGTTCCAGTTTGCTTCATGGGTGGCGTCTGACAGGTGATTGTCGATGTCCGACATCGTAAGTTCGGAGCACCGCTCGTCGGGGTGGGTCGTGTTGCCCAGCATCTTGTTGACAGTGGTCTGGGTGTTTAGCTCGTCAATCCGCTGCGGGGCCGATCACGGCAGGGACCATAAAGGTGCGTCTGCGGGGATCGCTGGTCGGCGGCGTGATCTCAAACACGGTGCCGTCGTCGTAGATTCCGCCGCTTGAGGTCGTGCCGAAGAGTTTGCCGTCAACGACGATAACTCCGGCATATGGATTCCGACCGTCCTCGCCGTCGGGGAATTGGAAATCGAAGCGGTGCAGAACGGTCTCGGTCGAAAAGCCGCTTTGCGTGGGCGCCAGCATGAATACTGAGCCCATGCCATTGATGGCTCCGAATTGGGCAGCAGCATAGAGATTCCCGGCTTTATCGAACACCGCCGGTCCGACGACAGAATAGCCGTCCTCGCTGTTCATGATGTGCAGAACGTTTTCGCCCCATCGGCCATCGATCTTCTTGATCAACTCAGTAACGGTTCCCCACCCCAGCCCGCCAAACTCCGTGGTCGCGTAGAGATTGCCGCTCTTGTCCATCGCCAGCGAGTCGGGATACGTCCCATCCGTGCCATCAAAGCTGCGAATGATTTTTTCCGTATAGTCGCCGCTCTCCGAAGGGGACAGCTCAAACACAGTGCCGCCTCCGTGTTCGCCGCCGTCAGTCGTGACGCCATACAACCGGCCCTCGCGATCCATGACGAGGCCGCCTCTCGGCCCGTCACCCCCCGGGCCGTTGATTCCGCTGCTGAAGGAATAGAGGATCGCTTCGATCCAGCTCCCGTCAGACGGGCTCAACTTGAAAGCTGTGCCCGCTTGGTGCGGCTCGCCGCCATTCGTGGTGCCGTACAGGTTGCCTTGAGCGTCGAAGACGAGGTTGCATTCTGGGCCTGCGCCATCGTTTCCGTTCCCGAAGTTGTACAGGACACTCTCGGCTCACGTGCCGTCTGCTGACGGACTCAACTCAAAAGCGACTCCCGCGTCGTAGGCGCCGCCGGCGACCGTGGTTCCGTATAGATTTCCCGTCGCGTCGAAAGTAAGTGCGCCATATGGCGCGCCCCCGTCGGGGCCGCTGAAGGCGTGTAAAACCGTCTCGCGCCATCCGCTTTTAGAAGGGGACAGTTCAAAAATGCATCCAGCGTGTGCGTCGCCGCTGTTCGATCCGCTTCCGTACAGATTGCCGGCTGTGTCGGCCGCAAGCGCGGTCAGCGGGTGCCCGCATCCCGGATAGGCGGGGAGCGGGTAAAGGACACTGCCGTGGGCCTGAGCGAAGGTTAGCGCCGACGAAGAGAGTGAGAGGAAGAGGAGGAGCAGGGCAAGGCTAACACTTTTCGAAGGGCGCATATTTCACCTCGCATGGAGCGGCCAGAGTAGATTCCAGACCTGGTACCGGGGTTGCCCCGCGCATGTCTAAGGTGTTTGCCGTATCAGCGCCTACAGTAACACGCCTATTGCGGGCGCCGGCAAATGCAGTACACTCATTCGTCGGCGTTTCCGTAGCCCAGCTAGGCCGGGGGAGATTCTCTCAGCCTGCTCGTTCGTTTCACCTAGCCAACCTAACCGCTTTAGACCCCAGGGCGCTTCACAAAATTTTATCCAAAAGGAGATTGCCCCCATGCGTCGCCTCGTATTCCTCACGTTGCCCTTCGCCTGCCTGCTGGTGGTTCAGGCCGCATACGCTCAGTTCGAACCAATGTACAGCACCACCCTTGGGCTTGAGACAGAGAACAATACCCCGGCCTGCACGACCAGCTTCGCCCCGTTTTACTGCTACCTTCCGGCAACCTACGAGCCGCCCCTCTCCACTTCGGCGACAAATGCGGACGACGGGGCGCAGACAACGATTGTTGATGCTGTGGGCCACATCGCGTCCACCCCGCCGATTGCGCTCATCGGCAGCCTTATGCCTGACGTCTCCGGTCAGCCTTGGGCCGGAGAGGTGATCTGCGAGTACCAGCCGTGGTTCAGCGCGTATGACCACTCCAGCTGGGGCGGGGCCGTCAATCCTTATAACGGCCACAAAGATATCGGCTACGACGAAGACATCTATGACGCCACCAACAACCCCCTCGCCAACTCCTCAGCCCCGACGCAGGACGGCGCCATGATCAACCAGGGCTGCAATATCGACATTGTTGACTTCTACGGCTTCATCGAGGCCAGCCAGGACTTCAATCAGGAGACGACCACGAGCAGTGTCTACCAAGACCTTGAAAACAGATACAACTCGAATACCCAGACCTACCCCATGCAATTCGCGATTATGGAGGACAAGGGCGCATTCCAGACCGAGTGCAACGCTTCGGTCAGCAACACCGCAGAAGAGACATGCATAGAGAACGCCCTCGAATCGGACATGAGTGGCGTTTACTCCAACTACATCCAGGCTCAGCTCCACCCCGGCCTGTACTCAACCGACAACGGCGTGAATGTGGTCGCGATCTTCGCGTCATGCTCGGACTTTTCACCCTCGGCCACGCCGCCGGGTAAGCTCGTATGCCTTCCCAATAGCAACAACGAGGACGACTGGCAGACGATCTGGACCTACCTGATGAATACTGTAGGGCTCGGGGCCCAGTACAACATGAAATTCATCTTCGGGTTCTGGCGTAAAGCTGGAAAAAGAGTTCACAGGTTGGGATGGTAACTGCGGTACGGATCAGCAACTCCGCAAGCAGGGTGCAACAGATCAGGCCATATCGGCATGGGATCAAGCCTGTAAGCAGGTGATGGCAGAACGAGCGAGGTTTGAGCCGATCTATAAGCAGGTGTCAGAGCAGAGAGCCGAACTGAGAGTCTTTTCAGGGAACGGCGCAGGCTCACCGGAAGACTCTCGTTGATCAAGCGAACAAGATGCAATGAAATCGGGACGGCGAACTCTTTCACAGATGAAGTGATTCCGCGATGTCGTCATGCCCATCGCAGCGCGTGAGTGTAAACAGAAAAAGCCAGCCGGGAGCGGCTGGCTCGAAAAAGGGGAGACCGTCCGTTCAGTGCTTCGTGTTGTCATCGCAGAGTTTACTCGTCTTGGCGAGGCAGCGATTCTCGCGCCTAATTACAGGCGTTCCAGTTTGCTTCATGGGTGGCGTCTGACAGGTGATTGTCGATGTCCGACATCGTAAGTTCGGAGCACCGCTCGTCGGGGTGGGTCGTGTTGCCCAGCATCTTGTTGACAGTGGTCTGGGTGTTTAGCTCGTCAATCCGCTGCGGGGCCGATCACGGCAGGGACCATAAAGGTGCGTCTGCGGGGATCGCTGGTCGGCGGCGTGATCTCAAACACGGTGCCGTCGTCGTAGATTCCGCCGCTTGAGGTCGTGCCGAAGAGTTTGCCGTCAACGACGATAACTCCGGCATATGGATTCCGACCGTCCTCGCCGTCGGGGAATTGGAAATCGAAGCGGTGCAGAACGGTCTCGGTCTGAAAAGCCGCTTTGCGTGGGCGCCAGCATGAATACTGAGCCCATGCCATTGATGGCTCCGAATTGGGCAGCAGCATAGAGATTCCCGGCTTTATCGAACACCGCCGGTTCCGACGACAGAATAGCCGTCCTCGCTGTTCATGATGTGCAGAACGTTTTCGCCCCATCGGCCATCGATCTTCTTGATCAACTCAGTAACGGTTCCCCACCCCAGCCCGCCAAACTCCGTGGTCGCGTAGAGATTGCCGCTCTTGTCCATCGCCAGCGAGTCGGGATACGTCCCATCTGTGCCATCAAAGCTGCGAATGATTTTTTCCGTATAGTCGCCGCTCTCCGAAGGGGACAGCTCAAACACAGTGCCGCCTCCGTGTTCGCCGCCGTCAGTCGTGACGCCATACAAGCGGCCCTCGCGATCCATTACGAGGCCGCCTCTCGGCCCGTCACCCCCCTGGACCGTTGATTCCGCTGCTAAACGAATAGAGGATCGTTTCGGTTCAGCCGTCATCGGACGGGCTGAGCTTGAAAATAGTACCCACGCCTCGGGGGCCTCCTCCGCCTGTGCCGTAGATGTTGCCTTGACTATCGAAGATGAGCTTGCCTCCAGGGCTCCATCCGTCGCCATCCCAGCCCCCGAAGCTGTAGAGAATGCTTTCAGCCCAGGCGCCATCGCCCTCGGGACTTAGTTCAAAAACAACACCCTCGTCGTAGGCGCCACCCTGACCTGCGGTGCCGTACAGGTTCCCCGCGCTGTCGAATACGAGCGCGCCATCTGGCCCGCTTCCGTCCGGACCGCTGAACGAATGTAAGACGGTCTCGCGCCATCCGGCTTCAGAGGGGGACAGTTCAAAAATACATCCAGCGTGTGCGTCGCCGCTGTTCAGGCCCGTTCCGTAAAGGTTGCCGTCTGCGTCGGCGATTAGCGGGGTCAGCGGCTGGCCACAGGCAGGATATGCCGGGAGCGGATAAAGAACGCGGCCACGGGCTTGAGCGAAGGTTAGCGCCGCTGAAGAGACTGAGAAGAGGAGGAGCAGGGGAAGGCCAGCTCTTTTCGAAGGGCGCATATTTCACCTCGCGTGGACGGCCAAAATAGATTCCAGACCTACTGTGGAGGTTGCCCCCGCATGTCTCAGGTGTCTGCTGTAGCAGCGCCTACAGTAACACGCCTATTGCCAGCACCGGAAAGTGCGGTACGCTCATCGTCGGCGTTTCCGTAGCCCAGCTAGGCCGGGGGAGATTCTCTCAGCCTGCTCGTTCGTTTCACCTAGCCAACCTAACCGCTTTAGACCCCAGGGCGCTTCACAAAATTTTATCCAAAAGGAGATTGCCCCCATGCGTCGCCTCGTATTCCTCACGTTGCCCTTCGCCTGCCTGCTGGTGGTTCAGGCCGCATACGCTCAGTTCGAACCAATGTACAGCACCACCCTTGGGCTTGAGACAGAGAACAATACCCCGGCCTGCACGACCAGCTTCGCCCCGTTTTACTGCTACCTTCCGGCAACCTACGAGCCGCCCCTCTCCACTTCGGCGACAAATGCGGACGACGGGGCGCAGACAACGATTGTTGATGCTGTGGGCCACATCGCGTCCACCCCGCCGATTGCGCTCATCGGCAGCCTTATGCCTGACGTCTCCGGTCAGCCTTGGGCCGGAGAGGTGATCTGCGAGTACCAGCCGTGGTTCAGCGCGTATGACCACTCCAGCTGGGGCGGGGCCGTCAATCCTTATAACGGCCACAAAGATATCGGCTACGACGAAGACATCTATGACGCCACCAACAACCCCCTCGCCAACTCCTCAGCCCCGACGCAGGACGGCGCCATGATCAACCAGGGCTGCAATATCGACATTGTTGACTTCTACGGCTTCATCGAGGCCAGCCAGGACTTCAATCAGGAGACGACCACGAGCAGTGTCTATGTTGATCTCGCAAACAGATACAACCAGAATACCGGCACGTATCCCATGCAATTCGCGATTATGGAGGACAAGGGCGCATTCCAGACCGAGTGCAACGCTTCGGTCAGCAACACCGCAGAAGAGACATGCATAGAGAACGCCCTCGAATCGGACATGGCAAGCATTTACGCCGATTATGTCGACAACCCCAATTACCATGCGGGCCTGTACTGGACCGACAACGGCGTGAATGTGGTCGCGATCTTCGCGTCATGCTCGGACTTTTCACCCTCGGCCACGCCGCCGGGTAAGCTCGTATGCCTTCCCAATAGCAACAACGAGGACGACTGGCAGACGATCTGGACCTACCTGATGAATACTGTAGGGCTCGGGGCCCAGTACAACATGAAATTCATCTTCGAGTACGGGAACTTCGGCTACCCCGAGTACGCAAGCTCCGGCGAATTCGCTTGGCCGCAGCCCAGCGGTGATGGCTTCGCCAACTACACTGAAACCCAGTTCTGGTGGTGCGACTCCGGCGGCCTTCCCTGCAACGGCGAAGGATCGGGCTCGGGTTCCTATCTTGACCGCTTCTACACGGATGCCGTAGGTGCCGTCCAGACTGGACAAGTCGCCATCGGGCTGCTCTATAAGGGCTTCGACGACAGCAACGCCAGCTGGGGAAGCGATCGCGTGATCGCGCAACAATGCGGACAGGTACTGCTGGACACAGCGAACGAACTGACCTACGAAGCGAATCCAGACAATATCTCGTATTGGGCAAGCCACAAGATGCCCTACATGCAGGTCGCAACGTGGAACGACTACGAGGAGGGTACCGAGGTCGAGAGCGGCATCAGCAATTGCTACGACGGAGTCACGGATCTCATAGTCGAGCCACAGGGTGAGAGCGGGGGGAGCCCGACCCTCGAATGGTCTTTGAGCGCGACCGGTGCCGCCAATGTCGGCGGCGTCGAGTACGCGACATCCAACACGATCAACAACTTTACAATTTGGGTAGCGCCCCAGAGCCAGCCGGACAACATCTCGGTGTATAAGACGGTGTCCGGCACCCAACATTCCTACTACCCGTTCACCCCTGACCTTCCCGCAGGAAACTATTACGTATATGTGGAGATGGTTGGGAAGCCCATGATTCAAAATGCAATGTCGAGCGGGCTCGGTTTCTCGGTTCCGTAAAGGCAACGAAGCGTCCCGTCCCGCTGTTCTCGGCAGCGGGGCGGGACCAAGGTGTTCTCACCAGCTACTCTGGCACTTCAGGTACGTTCTCAATTTATGGTCGGAGCGGAAACCACTGGGACGGGTGGGCCATGGCTAAACCTCGTAGTTCGAGCTAACCGCCCCGCACGGAGAGACGGCCTAGGGCATTGGCACCTCGCCGTCTCCTCGCGGAGCAACGTCCACATCAGTTTCCGGTGCCCGAAAGCACAACGGGCGCGGGGCTGATCGAGCCCAGGGGCAGATTGAAGTAAAGGTACCCGCTGATTGTGCCTGTTTTCGTCGGCTGGAAGGTCACCGAGGCCGTGCAACTCGCGCCCGGCTGGATCGCCCCGCCGGTGCAGTCGCTGCTCACGGAAAAATCCTTCTGATCGGACAGCCCGATGCTGGCGAAGGTGACGGCCGCGCCGCCTTCATTCGTCGCAGTCACGATTTGCGGCGCTGCTCTCGGTCCCAACCGCCTGGCTGCCAAAATTCAGGCTCGCGGGCGTAAGCTTCACTGCGGTCGCGGTGCCCGTGAGCTCGACGAACTGCGGCTTCGAGGACGCGCTGTCGACAATCGTAATCAGTCCAGTGAGACTGCCCGAGCTCTTCGGCTCAAACACGGCGGTGATCGAGCAGCTTGCCCCGGCGGCCACCATCTTTCCGCATGCGCTCCTCATCTGAAATTCCCCCGACAGCTTGACAGAACTGATCGAAAGACCGGCCCTCCCCCTGTTGGTTAACTTCACGGTCAGCATCGAGCTGGTCGTATTAACCAGCTGCACGGGGAAGCTAAGCGGCGCACTATTCGGCGAGAAACTCACAACTCCCGTATTCAGCATCGTGCCCACGCCATAATCCTCGTCCCCGAGAGCGATGTCCGGCAACTGGTCCCCGTTCAGGTCAGCAATGGCAGGCAGGCCGGAGGTCGACGAAGCGAAAAACTGGGCTGACCGGAGCGTGCCATCGCCGTTCCCCCAGAAGACATCAATGCCCTGGGCCAGCCGGGCCCTAGGGAGCTTGTGACAGCCACGTCCAATTTGCCGTCGAGGTTCAGGTCGTCCACGACCATATAGTACGAGATCCCGGAGGTATCGTAGTTAACGGGCGCCTGCAAAGTGCCATCGCCATTGCCCAAAAAAACTGCTACGCCGCCCAAATCGTAGCTCAAAACCGCATCCACGTTCCCATCGCCGTTCAGGTCGCCCGCCGCCACTGTGGCGGGCACATACTGGATGTTTTGGGTGATGGAGTTTCGCAACTTGCCGTTGCCGTCGCCCAGCAGCACTCCGATGCTGTACGTGGCCCCAAAATATCCGGTCACCAGCACGTCGAGTTTGTGGTCGTTGTTGAAATCGGCAACCGCCAGCCAGTGGGCCCCCACGAACGAATCGTTATCGCTCGGCGGCTGAAACGTCCCATCCCCATTGCCCAGCAGCACGCTGATGTACGGATTCTCGATGACCACGATGTCCATCTTGCCGTCGTTATTAAAATCGCCCACCGCCACAAACTCGTTGTAGCTCGTGGTCCTGGAACTGATCGGCGGCTGGAATGTGCCATCCCCGTTGCCCAGATAGACACTCACCGTGCTGGGATCCTGGTTTTCATTAGCCACCACGATGTCCAGGTTCCCGTCGTGGTTGAAGTCAGCTACCGCCAGAGAGTAAGAGAGCTGCGTTCTGGTCGTCACGGGCTTCTGAAAAGTTCCGTCCCCGTTACCCAGCGCTACCGTAAATCCGTTGCCCGTGGTCATGACAACATCGAGTTTGCCGTCATTGTTAAAATCTCCGGTCGCTATGGAAAAGGCCCCCTCGGGAAACCTGGTCGTCGAGCGGGTCTCGAACTGCGCAGCCGCAGGCATCGCAGCCGCTGAAAAAAGAGAAATGGCCATCGCGGCGAATAGAAGCCGACAAAGGCGATGCGGAGAACGGCGGGCCATGGCGAACTCCACTTCAGAAATTCGTTGCAGGGGAACTGGCAAGAAGTCGGGAGCCAGCATACCACAGGATTCCGCACGTTGTGACATCTAACCTTTCCCTCCACAGGGTTGCTCAGCGACCATGGATCGAGGCACGATAGCCGGGCGAAGCAAATTCGGAACTCAAACGTCCCTCGGCCCTAATCGAGTGAGCCGCAGCAAGTCAATGTCAGCTTAAGATTTTAGATCCAAGTCCTTTAGAAGACAGATTTTGCGGAGGGCGAACTTCGTAACTGGATGATTACACAGATTTTGTACGAGATTCGCGATAGGGGGAGGGGGTTGGTCTGCAAATAGTTCCCGAGCCTGGCTTGGCTCACGGCCCCACTCCTGCCGACTTCCCGGGTGCGCTGGCCTTCTTCTGTTTCGCCTTCTCACGCCGCCGCACCTTCGCCATCCACTCGCGCGAAAGGGCTATAGCACTTCCTACTGGGTCAGCGCCCGCACACCCGGAACCAGCTTCACCATCTCGACGAGCGTGATGCCAGCAACGAATCCGGCGTGCATCTCATGAACCATCACGAACTGAACATGAGCTGCTGCCACAGCAAGTCGACTGCATAGGAAACGCAGGTGCGAACTGCCATGCACAATCTATGAGGTCTCGGGTAAAATCCCAAATTGCGTCCGATAGTGCGAAGCAGCCTCGGAACCGACTCTGGTCGTGCAGGGAGTTCTTGAGCACCTGTCCAATGATGTGCGCCACTTGACTCGGGGCACTCCTGCCATGGCGTCTGCAATCTGGCGGGTCGGCAACCGATTGGCGGCGCGTGCGCGCTTTTCGAGATTCGCAGAACATAAGGCATCAATAGCTGTTCTCTTCGGCGATTTTCTCCGGAAGTTCTCGCTATGCAAGAAACTGAATAGCGCTGCGGGGTGCCCGATGAAATCACGCTGCCATTCTGGACGTGCGTACCGGGCAGGAGCAACGGCTCGCAGAACCGATCCAACCTGGCGCGGGTTCTTCGCAGCCAAAAGCGGACTGACAATGTTGGGCCAGTGTTGCTCCAGCCAGTGCACAAGATTATCCCTCCGCAACAGTAGCTCAGTCTCATTCATCCGTGCATCGGGTCCGGGCCGCTTTGTCCCTGTGCTTTTTATTGCGCCGTAGAAATGCTCAGGCGGCATACCGGCGATGCCATTTATCTCCGCTTGCATCTGCTCGATTCGGGCCTCCAGCCGTTCGACCCGATTTTCCAGGGAGTTTTCCTCTGACTCCGAAGAGCCTGTCAAGAGACGGCTGCGATTTTTGCTCCGTGGATTCATGTCGAGTTTTGCACTTCTGCCGTGAATCATTTCCGCCTTTTACGAATGTTCCGCGAGTTTGGTTTCACTCGGTTTTTCGCAACCCGAGATTTCAGCAAAGCGGCCTTATGATCGGCTTGCCTTTAGAGATGTATCTCTAAAGACGGGAGCGGGGGTAGCAGTGAAACCACCGACAAAGGCCATTAAGCAAATATGGACAAACATAAACCAAACCTAGAGACCTTCAGAAGCGTAGGGCGCAAAATCAACGACCAGCGAAAAGCTGAGGAGGAAGCGCAGGCACCTCAGCAGCCCTTAGAACTCCAGCCTGCCATGCCCGAGCTAGGCACCGCCCCCTGTCCGGTCTGCGGACATCGCGTGACCGTCTTCGTAACTCGGACGAAGCGGCCCTTCATCAACTGCGGTTTCTGCTCGGCCCGAATCTTCTACAACGGTTCGCGATCCATGGAACTGCTCAAAGCTCAAATCAAAGCCGCGAAGAAAACAGGCCAGCCCAAATGAACTGGAAACTTGGCACCTCAGCAAAACTCTCATCCCTGGCTCCACGGAGGTCAATCCGATGAGGACGCGTGTAATTTCGCTTCGCCTCCCATCTGCCGCAAACGCGGCCCTGGAGCACTACTCCACAAAAGCCAGGTTGTCCGTCGCCAGCGGACTGGACTGCCTATTGCAGAACTCGTTCGGCAATTGCCAGTTGCTTATCCCGCTCGCCGATTGCCCGGACCGATTGGACGAGAAGCTGGACATTCGACTGCCCCTGGAAACCGTGGAACTGCTTAAATCCGCAGCGTGCCAGATAAGAGTTCCTGTTTCTGTCTACATTCGCAAGCTCCTGTATCACTTTTACGTCACGAAACGATTGCGGTATGTGCCTTCAAACGGTCATTACACACTAGCAGGACGGCCATGACTAAACGAGAAGTGCCTGGAAATATTCATGCGGGAACGAGAATTCATCGTGCCGGATGCAGTTTGTAGACAGTTGCACGGTTTTTATCACCGCAGTTCTGTCTACAGTTACCTGTTTCGCCTCCACAAACAAGGCCTGCTGTTGCGTCAGACGGTGGGCGGGCGGATCGCCTATCAGATTTCCCAACGTGGAGTCGAACGATTGCGTTTCTTCAATTCTCAAACTGCGCCGACTGGGGAGCGCCGACCATGATTCCTCACCTGGAATGGCTCACGGCTGCAGAAGCCGCTGCCCATTTAAAGATCAAGGTTCGGACGCTCTTGCTATGGGTGCGGCAGGGCAAAGTGAAAGCTTTTGCACTGTCAGGCACGAAGCGTAAAGTCTGGCGCTTTCGGCAGTCGGACTTAGACGCTGCCCTTCTGGAATCGACCGTGCTACCATCCCTACCGCCATCCGTGCGCCCTGCAGAAAGGATGGAAGCATGAAAAGGGCAGCACGGCACAAAACCGGAAGTGTAGTGTTCGACAAAAGATGTAAAACTTGGAATTTTCTATGGTGGGAGTACGGCAAAAGGCGCTCCAGACTGATCGGTACGTTGAGCGACTTTCCCTCGAAAAGTAAAGCTTGGATTGCTTCACAACTATCGTCGTCTGCACCATCGGAAACACTGAGACAAACTGAAACGGAGGTTGATACGGTCAGAGCCTTGGCAGAGCGTTATGAGCGGGAGCGATTACCTTCGCGGCATTCGACTGCCCGAATGTATCGGTCCTGGCTGCATAATCACATTCTGCCGAAATGGGGCGACCTCCCGATTTGCGAAGTGCAGCCACGGCCTGTCGAGTTGTGGTTGCGAGGGCTGAACTTGTCTCCTAAAAGTAAATCCCACATCAGAGGCATGTTGCACCTGCTGATGGAATTTGCCATGTGGAGTGGTGCGCTGGAGATTTCGCGAAATCCCATTGATCTTGTGGTGGTCAAAGGGGTGACCAAACGCACGCGACAGCCGCGCAGTCTGACGGTGGATGAGTTCCGCAAGTTTGTTCAGCATCTTGAGGAACCGTTTCGCACTATGGCGCTGCTTTGCGTTTGTTTCGGTTTGCGAATCAGTGAATGTCTGGCTCTCAAGTGGTGCGACGTGGATTGGTTGAATCGCAAGTTGCGGATTGAACGGGGAATTGTCCGTCAGCGAGTCGATGACGTAAAGACCGTCTACTCGCAAAAGCAGATGAGCGTAGACCCTGAACTGCTGGAAATCATGAAGGCGTGGAAACGGACTTCACAGTTTGCCGCCCATGGAGATTGGCTGTTCGCTTCGCCTGTTCAGCTTGGACGTTTGCCTTGGTCGTATCCCTACGTCTTGCGAATATTCCACAAAGCGGCAGGTAGCGCGGGAATCGGCAAACTGCCGACTCATACTCTGCGTCACAGCTATCGATCCTGGTTGGATGCTGTGGGAGCGCCCATCGCGGTTCAGCAGAAGCTCATGCGGCATACCGATATCCGCACGACCATGAATCTGTATGGGGACGTAGTGACCGATGAAATGGCGCAAGCGCATTCCAAAGTGGTCGGGCTGGCACTCGCACCGCGCCAGTCAGACTAAACGGATTGCAGCACGGATTGCGTTTCGCGCAAGTGCTTGAAAACATGGCGGAGAGGGAGGGATTCGAACCCTCGGTACAGGTGTTAGCCCGTACAACGGTTTAGCAAACCGCCGCATTCGGCCACTCTGCCACCTCTCCAACCTTATTAAAACAAACAAGTTAGTTGGTAACTTGTTGGTACAGGCACCTTCGTACCATTGCACGATTCATTGCACAGTGGCATTCTGCACACATGGGGAATCGCGAGCAGACCGGCCATGTTTTCGAGGCTTACGGTGCCTTTCATATTCGCTATTGGGTATCCTACACCGACCTGCCCGCCGATGAGAAAGAAAAAATCAGGATCAAGTGTGACCTGAGGGGCAAGCCCCTACCAACTCGCGTGCAGAAGTCAGAACGTGTCTGCGACGATACGGCCTCACGCAAAGAGCGCAACCAACTCATTGAGAAAGCCCGAGACAGGTTTAACAACCATGTGCCGGGTGAACCCATCCAAAAGCCCCTCACGCTCACCGAGTATTGGGAAAAACACTACCTGCCATGGGCTGAAACCAACCTCAAGCCGAGCACTCAGCACGGTTATAAACAGGCATTCAATCAACATCTCAAACCGAAGTTTGGCAACACTCCGCTGAGAGACATATCAACCCCGATGGGGACGAAGTTCTTTGGGCAGCTTGCCGAAGATCAACAAGGCGAGCGCACCATCTCACACGTAAAGTGGATTGCGAGCGGCATATACAAGCACGCAATCGCCACAGGCTTTGCAACCCAAAATCCTTGGCCCACTGCTCAGTGCCTTGTGAAGACACCACGGCCTGCCGAGACTGAAGCCTACTCGGTCAGTGAAGCCCTCGGCATCATCGAAGTGTTGGACCGCGTTGACGTGAAGCTTGCCTTCTCACTCGCGTGCTTCGTTGGTATGCGTAAGGGTGAGATTCAGGGTTTGAAGTGGGAAGACTTCGTTGCCGATGGGGTGCGGATAGAACGCGCCATGAGCCGCAACCAAGAACAGGATTCCACCAAGACCGGCAAGGCCCGCATGGGGTTGGTTATTGAGCCGGTCAAATCGTTGCTGCATTGAGTGGCGCAAGATGAACTGCAACCCCTCAACAGGTTGGTTATTTCCAAACGGTGCCAAGAAGCCCATGAGCCTTGACAGCATGGCGCAACGGCTCATCATCCCCAAGCTTAACAACGGCCTTCGCTGGAAAGGTTGGCACGCAGGCCGCAGAGGTTGCAGCACGATCTTGACGGAACTCACCGGGGATGCGCTTGCAGCGCGTGACATCCTTGGTCATTCAACCACTAAGATCACCGAGCAACATTACATCGCGGCGATACCAGAGGCCGGGCGAAAAGGCATGGCGATGTTGGAAGAGAGGTTGAAGTTGCTGAAGAGTTCCCCAAAACAATAACAACAAGCCTGAAGAGTGGTTGCACACTCAACAGGCTCTAACCAACAAACGGAGGATACCCGAATGTCAGCTACAAAAAGTCTACTGCTTGAACTCAATCCATCGCAACGCAACGTGCTCAAAGTGGCACTCGCAACCGATGATGGGGTTGAAGAACTCCGCAGCGAGTTGCGAATCTATACCAAAGAACAACATGCCCGCAACCTTGCTCTGCAAGGCCGCACGGTTGAACTCTTTGACCCTCACACGGTGCGCGAGTTGGCACCATCACACAGCCGCGTGCAAGCCATTCGCGTAATGCAAGCCCTCGGAAGCGAGGTGAGCCAATGACAGACTTCCTATCAACAGCGTGGGAGTTGCTTGTCCGTTCCTCTCCATCGTGGTTGCAGGTTGTCTTGTCTTCCTGTTCCTGATGTTGCCCGGCATCATTGCAATACGCAGGAAGCACAAGAACGCAACTGCAATTTTAGTATGCGGCCTTTTGTTTTGGCCGGTTGGTTTAATTTGGGCACTGACGAACAACACGCATGTTGAAAAATAACAGTGCACACATGTGCCCACGTATTCACGCCACGTAAGTACCATTGGCAAGTTGATGGGGTTGAGCGATGCTGACTGTGTTGGAAGTTCAAACCGCAATCAAAGGAGCAACCACAATGAAGATGACCGAACAACAGAGACTCGAATACAAGCTGTATCGTGCAGCGTGCCGAGTGCTCGCTCGGCCTGACATGCGGTCTGAGTTGCTAGAATTACTTCGCAGGTTCCCCGGAA
Source organism: uncultured Acidobacteriaceae bacterium (assembly GCA_963743585.1). Classification (GTDB taxonomy): domain Bacteria; phylum Acidobacteriota; class Terriglobia; order Terriglobales; family Acidobacteriaceae; genus Sulfotelmatobacter. Next base: position 162,852 of record CAVUQI010000001.1, read on the forward strand.
CATCTGTAGCAACACGCAAGGAGATTGTTGTTTGTAAGCGGTTAATCAAAATACTCAAAGGTGACCAAAAATGAGCAGACGAAAGGCGTTCGCCGCTCACGCTTGATGGTTGAAGATTGGTAATGGGCCAGGTCCAAGGGATTCAGTTACCCACCGAACTTCAACAACCGTGCCGAGCGGTGCCTGAGGTGGGCAGGCGATTTTCGGACGCGCCTTCAGCGTGCGCGTCATAAAAAGCGTTGGCCGATGGGTGAGCGGCACTCACCCAATTTATTTGTGAGGTTTATTATGAGACTCGTTGAAGAACTCTCCGAGGCACTCAAGCAAGCAACCACCAAGGTTTATGAACAACGAGTCACCATCGCAAAGCTTGAACGAGACGCAGTGTTGAAGGAAGCAAAGCTTTCAACCAACTCCATCATGCGTTTGCATGAAGCTTTCAAAGGAAGCACTGACAACGCAGGGCTGCGGCAAGCAATCCATGTCGAACAGCGGCGAGGTGTGAGATGAACATCACGGAAATGCACCAACACAACAAGGCTCTCATGCCACCACGCAGAATCAAATTCGAGGAGAAATATGGACACGCCTGAAAGTTTGTACAAGGAACAACTCGAACGCTGCACGGAGTTGATGCTAAAGCAAAATGACATCATCAACAAGCAACGGTGCGAATTGGCCTACCATCGGCAGTTTGACCGTTCACGCAAACACCTGTGGCATTTCTTTTGGTGGTTGTTGATTAACAACGTTTGGCCTTTTTCAATTTGGTATCACAGGTTTGAAAGGTAGGAAATATGAGCAGACCACTCAGGGTTGGTATGACATTCTGCGGTGAATCGTTCGCCGCAACGTTGGAGTTGCCGGATAAATACTTTGATGCGAAGGGCCGTCCGCTCTGGCACCTAATCAACAACCGGCTCAGTGCTCATCCCACCATCACATATAACAAAGCAATTTGGGAACAAACAGAAGAAACGAGGTAACAAGTTATGGCAATCGAAGTTGGAGATGCGGTTCTTAAATGTCTGGTTGACACATCGAACCTTGATGGGGAGTTTCAGCGCGTTGGTGCGGAAGCCGAACAAGGTTTGCAACCTGCATCATTCTCCCAAAGAACGTGCAACAGTTGCTTCAGTTCCGTGCAGCCGCAAAGGAACTTGGTGTCACGCTTGACGTTGATCTTGCACAGAAGGTTGCTTTGGCAAAGAAGGCTCTTGCCGACTACGTTGCGATGGGTGGTAAGAACATTCAAGTTATCAACCAACTCAAAGAGGCTCTTGCCAAATTCAGCACTGAATCTCTCGATGCGAGATTGAAAGAGAACAAAGCCGCCCTTGAGAGTGCTGAGACAGAGTTGGTTGAAACCAAGGCCAGACATCAAAATGTGAAGGCCATTGAGCAACAAATCAATGCGCTGAAGCGTGTTCAGGCCGAGTTGAAACTCGAACAAGTTGAAGCCGATAAGACGAAGGACAGCATTGACCCGTCTTGTCAGACAGTGCCAAACAGTCTGCCCAAGAGTTGGGAGATGCTGTTGCTTCCGCCATGCAGGGGATGCTCACCCATCAGGAAAACTTTGGGCGGGCAATGGAGAAAGCAGTGCTTGGGGTCATTGCAAAACAGGCTCAAGCTTGGGGTCAATACTACATCGGAATCGGCACAGCCGAGTTGCTTACCGGTGATCCTTCGGGCGGGTTGGTTCTTGCCGAGGGTGTTGCACTTGAGGCATTGGCCGGTGTGCTCGGTGCGATTGGTTCAGGTGTGAATTCTGGGAACGGTGCCAGCGGCACAGCCGGGACAGCATCCATGGGCAGCGGTGGTAAGAACGGTAACGTATGGCAGTATGGCTAGCTCGGTATCTGACACCACTTCGCAGGCAGGAAGTGGTCGTAGCAGCATTGGTGTACAGGGCATTTGCCGAGGGCGGGTTGGTTAGTGCGCCAACGCTCGCAATGATTGGTGAGGGTGGTGGGCGCGAAGCGGTGATTCCTTTGGATGATCCTGAGGCAATGCGTGCCATACGAGGTGATGGGGGTAGTTCTGGAGGTGGTGACACACACTTTCACATCAACGTGAAGGGCATGATTAGTGGTGACAACCTCGCAAAGGTCTGCCAGCAGATCAGCAAGAAGGTTGGCCGAGGTCAGGCCACGCTCAACAGTTCTTCAACGTTCAAGGTCACAAGGAGGGGTGCATAGCATGAAGCAACCAACATCGGAAGTGAAACAGGCAATCCTCACCAAACTCACAACCTTCATGCGTCAGCTAACAAGAGAGTTGATAGAGAAGAAAACACCTCTTGAAGATGTGAACGGCTTGGTGGGTATGTACATGTTTGAGTTGCAAAAGACATACGGCCCTGAGGCTGTGCTGCATGTGACCAACGAGCTCAACAAAGACCTTTGGAGGGGCACGCCTCTTAACAACTGACTATGGCGGTGAATGTTGAACTCGCGGGCCGGGTGATGTTGCTCCTTGTGAGAGGCGACCACCCATCACCCCGGCACTCGGTTCCGTTCAACGTTCTCTGCCTGTGATGGGTCAGGCCCGCTCGGTACAGCCGCCTTAGGGTGGTGTCTGAGCGGGCTGCCTCACTCTCTTAAACATCCGTTGATTAAGTAACCAACTTCGGCGGTATGTTTAACCTCCGCATCCTCGGGCCGAATCCATTGCACAACTCATTGCACGATCAACAGAACCTATCCTAATTCCGGCCATTACAACACAACGGCCCCCAAGCGAACTTGTTGAATCCTAAACCCATTAACTCATTAGCAAACCGCCGCATTCGGCCACTCTGCCACCTCTCCCGTTTTATCAGTCAACAGTTTGCGAATACTTCCCAAACATGTGTTACCGAGACGTTATTTGGCATCCTTGTGGAAGATGGGTAGATACCAATGCGGGTACGTCGTGAGCAACACCGTGCTTTTCATGTGCGATATTACACTACCAAGATACCCATAGGCCAGCTGAAAGCCAGTGCAAAAGTTCGAAAGCTTCTGTTGCAAAAATCGTTGTCATCAATTGCGGGAACTCAAGCCATTTCGCTGTCCCGAAATCCTCAATCTCTGCTGACCGGCGTTTCGCGGTCCATCATTTTTCTGCGGGAAGCAGCATGCCCTTTTCCAGATGGCGCGAGACGTGGGCATACGAAGCCGCGTGAGGATCGTGCGTGACCATCACAATGGTCTTGTGGAAGTCCTCGTTCAGGCGCTTCAAAATTTCCAGAATTTCGGTCGCGGAGTGGCTATCCAAATCGCCGGTTGGTTCGTCCGCCAGCAGCAGGGTCGGGTCGCTGACGATGGCGCGGGCAATCGCGACACGCTGCTCCTGGCCGCCGGAAAGCTGCTTGGGAAGATGATTGACGCGTTCTTCCAAGCCCACGAGTTTCAATGCGGTCATTACGTGATCGCGCCGCTGTTGCTGGTTGAGCCGGGTAAGAAGCAGCGGAAGTTCGACGTTTTCAAACGCAGTGAGTACCGGGATCAAATTAAACGTCTGGAAAACGTATCCGATATGCTCGTTGCGCCAGTGCGCCGCCTGGGAATCGCTGAAGCGAAAAATGTTCTGGCCCTGCACCAGCAATTCGCCGGAGGTTGGGCGGTCTATCGCCGCAATCATATTCAGCAGCGTGGTTTTGCCCGAGCCAGACGGCCCCATCAAGGCCAGAAACTCGCCCGCAGCAATGTCAATCGACACGTCGTCGAGCGCCTTCACTTCAAAAGCGTCGCGCTTAAAAATCTTGCTCACATTGCGGGCCTGAACAACCCTGGTTGTTGTGGCGACTTTGTTTACGGCAACTGTGCTCATGATTGCCCCTTGATTTTGATTGACTCTCCGTCTTTTAGGTCCTGCGGCGCGGCGGTGATCACGCTTTCGCCTCCGACCAGGCCCTCCACCAAAAAACCATCGCTGCGCTGGCTTAAAACGTGAACCTCACGCACGTGAGCGTTGCCGTCAAAGGCGAGAAACACAACTTTTTTTCCGTTTAAATCGCGCAGCGCGTTGCTCGGGACAAACGCACCCTGTGGCTGCGTGCTTGCGGACTTGGGAGCGTCGGCCAGAAATTTCACGGTCGCATTCATCTCCGGCCGCAGCTGAATTGCCGGATACTTATTGGGATTCAGCACCTGCACCTTCACCTGCACCGTGGCCTTCTGCCGGTTCGCCTCCGGAGAAATTTGGGCAATTTCTCCATCGTAGGTCTTGTCGGGATAAGTGTCAGTGGTAACGATGGCCTTTTGTTTCGGTCCAAGGCGCGCGAAGTCTGCCTGCGCGATATCAAGCTCAACCTGCAGATCATTTAAATCCGCTAGCGAGACTACAGAGCCTTGCGGCCCTCCGGCTGCAGCGCTGGCGAACTGCGCCGTGATCAACTCACCTTTTTCAGCGGTGCGATCCAGGATTGTGCCGGTCACGGGTGCGCGGATCACAGTTGCATCGAGTTGAGATTTCGCGTAGTCAAGCTGTCCCTGGGCCTGCACCAGGGCGCCCTTAGCGCGCAGGATCTCTTCCGGGCGCGGGCCAATCTTCATCAACTGAAAGGCTTTTTCGAGCGAGTTCACGCGCTGCTGGTCGGAGGCAAACTTGGCGGTCGCATCGTCGAGCTGCTGATGAGAAACCACGCCAGCGCTGGAAAGCTCTTTGGTGCGATCGAGTGTAGCTTTATCATCGACCAGCGTGGCGCGCGCTTCGTCGAGATTATGCTGCGCCTCCTGAATCTCTTCCGGGCGCGAGCCGTGCTCAAGCTCCTCCAGATAAGCCTGCGCGTTGTCGACGGCGCCCTTGGCCTGCTCGTAGGCCGCGCGAAACTCTTCATCTTCCAGCCGAACCAGGACCTGCCCTTCTTTTACCTTGTCGCCCTTTTCCACGCCGATCCATGCAAGCCGTCCCGTGACTTTGGAATTTACGTTAATGGTATGGTGCGCCACGATGTATCCGGTCGCCGAAAGCACCGTATCGCCGACAGGGCTGTTCTCAGCCGCAGCGCGAATTACTTCGACTTCCGGCGCGTCGCTTGCAAACAAGCGATAGGCGAGCAGAGACAAGCTTACGAGCGCCACGGCGGCGATTCCAATCAGAATATAGCGGCGCGTCCACGCCGGAGGCTCGCCGTTGTTCGGATCGCGCGCGCTGCGATCGATTCGCAAGCTCTGCAAATCTTCGTGTTTTGCGTCAATCGACATATATATGGATACGAACTGCATGCGGCCCAAGTTTCAGGATCGAACCGGCGCAGGCCAGTCTCTGTCCTTCATGACCTCTGCGGTAAAAAGTTTCCCTATACAGTCTAAATTCGAAAACTGAACTTCAGCTGCGCAATGCCGTAAGAATATTCTGCCGCGCGGCGTGCCACGCCGGAGCGAGGCCGCCGAATAAGCCCATGATCAGCGCAAATCCAATCGCCGCGGCGGCCACCTGCGGTGTGATTTGCAGACTGAACACGACCTCACTAAACGTTACTGCATTGGACGTTCCCGTCTGCATTCCGTTAAAGGGCAGCATCAGAAGAATCCCGACGGCTGCGCCCAACAAGGCCAGCATTAAGGATTCCAACACAAACGAAGTCAAAATGGCCGGCCGCGTAAATCCGAGTACGCGCAGCGTAGCGATCTCGCGCCCGCGGTATGCGACTGCGGCGTACATGGTATTCATGGCGGCGAAGCTCGATCCAATGGCCATGATGATGGCGACCACAATGCCGATAATTTTGATGGGCGCGCCGGAACTGGTTTGCTTCGCGTAGTAATCGGTCTCCAGCATACCTTCGAGCTTGAGACGTTGATCGTCGCTGACGCGATGCACCAAGGCGTCGGCGGCAATCGCGTCGGTCGCGCGCAAGTACGCCGACGCATATCCACCCTGACGATCGAAATCGGAGGCCATCTGGTTCACGTCTCCCCAGATTTCCGACTCATAGGCTGAACCGCCTGCATCGAAGACGCCCACCACTTTCCATGGGCCTTTGCCGAACCCCATGGTGTCGCCGATGTTGGCATGAGCGAACCGAGAGCGGATTGACTTGCTGACCACGACTTCTCGCTGGCCGGTCTGGAACCAGCGGCCAGCGACAAGTTTCACCGGAGGCTTGCCGCCGGGTTCATCTGGAGTGAGCCGCATTTCGAGGCCGTCCGGCATCATACCCCGCACGGTGACGTTGACTTCGCCGGTTCCATCTTTGCGCGGGAGCACGATCACCACCACCCATTCACCGGAAGCCATCGGTTCGCCGTGACTATCTTTCGCGATGCCGGGCAGGACTTTCAGGGTAGGGAAGAGCGCGGCGTCGAAGCCGCCCGACAATTCCGCTTCCGATCCTTTGCGCAATACGAGCACATTCTTTTTGCTGCCGCTCGAAACGAACGCGCGATTCAATCCCGCCAGCAAAGCCATCAGGAAAATTGCAGTGGTCACCGTTAGGGCGATGCCCAGCGCGGTCATGATGGTAAGGCCTTTTCGCAGCTTCAAATTGCGGATGTTATAGCTGATCGGTATTGCCATAAGTTCTTTTCGCCTAAGACTGCGGAAACTCTGAATAACTTGCCTAGCCGATGTGGCGCAACCCTTCCACGATATTCGTGTGCGACGCGCTGTACGCCGGAAAGTAGCCGCTGACCAGTCCCAGTGTGACGGCGGCAAACAGCGAGAGCGCCCCGGTGGGAATATTTACCTTCATATCCAGCGGAATCCCTAATCCTACGAAACTGTGCGAAAGCAGCGCGATGACGGGTATGGCTACCAGAATTCCAAGAATTCCTCCGGCAAGAGCCAATGACACGGATTCGCTCACAAAAATGGTCAACACTCGCTGGCGGGTAAAGCCGAGAGTCTTAAGTAGGGCCACTTCCCGCGTCCGGCTGCGCACCGACATTGCCATGGTGTTGGCCGAAACCAACATGATGGTGAACGCCACCGCGCCGCAAATTCCCAGAATAAAAGCCTTCACGTTTCCCAAAGTGGCCACAAAACCGAGCTGAAAAGCTTTTTCGCTCTCGCTCTTTGTCGGCAGCGGTGAGTTGCGGAACATTTCATCGATCTGCTGGGACGCGCGGCCGACATTGTCGGCCGAATCGATCTGCGCCGCATACCATCCGGCCTGGCCTTTGAACCAGGGCACCGCTTCCTCCAGATATTTGGTGTGAAAGTAAAGCGTATTCTGCGGCGGATCTCGATGATAAATGGCACGAATTGTCAGCTCAGGATTTACGTCGAAGATCGTTCCCTGCAACGTAATGTGGTCGCCGATCTTCCATCCATATTTGTTGGCCAATGTCACATCCACCAGGGCGCCGGTGCGATCCTGCTGCCAGGCCTTCAACTGCTCGGGCGGGACGATCTTGTCGGAAGCGACTTTCAGATACTCATCCGGATCAGTGGCTACTTGCGCAAAGAAGTGCTCCGGGCGGTCGTCAATGTATCGGCCTCCGAACCAGGTCTCCGGCACTACCGCGCTCACGCCGGGAACGGCACGAATTTTGTCGCGATAGTAGGCGGGCAGGAAAAACGCCAGCGAAACCCGATCGCGAATGATCAAACGGCGCGCCGCTTCCGGCGCCACTTGATCGATGTAAAAAGCACGCCAGATGGAAATCATGAGCGTCAGTAAGAGCAGGGAAAAACTGATGCTTAGCATGGTGAGCAGGCTGCGCCGCTTGTTGCGGAAGGCATTGCGGACGATAAAGCTGCTCAGAGTCATAAATTCAGCCAGCGTGTTCAGCCCCAGTATGTTCAGCCAATGTGCCGCAAACCATCTACGATGTTGATATGAGATGCATGATAGGAAGGAATCAGCGAACTCGCGAGTCCAACCAGCGCGGAAACCAAGATCGCCACGGCCCACATGCCAGGCGTCACTTTCAGGTTATAAAAGCTCATGTAGGGCGATTTTGCCGCGCCATAGACAAGGAAGTATCCGAGGCCAATTCCGATCACGCCGCCAGCGACCGCCAGAGCCACAGCCTCGCTAATGAATAACCCAAGCACGCTGTTACGCGTGAAGCCGAGGGTCTTGAGGACAGCGACTTCGCGCGTGCGCTCGCGAATCGACATTGCCATGGTGTTTGCCGAAACCAGCAATGTGGCAAAGACTACGGCCGAGCAAATCATCAGGATGAAAGCTTTAACGTTGCCCAGCATTGCCACGAACTCGAGTCCAAAAGCTTTTTCGCTTTCCGTCTTTGTGGGCTGCGGCGAGTTGCGAAACATATCGTCAACCGTACTCGCGATCTTGCTCACATCGCCGGGAGAATCCGCCAGAATGCTGAACGTGCCCGCCTGTCCTTTGAAAAACGCCACCGACTCTTCGAGATATTTAGTGTTGTAGTAGACCGACTTGTTGTCCGGATTAGAAGTGAAAATGCCACGAACATACAATTCAAGATCCACGGGATAAATGGTGCCCTGTAAGACGATTCGGTCGCCCAGTTTCCATCCATATTTCTTGGCGAGGGTGTCATCGACGATCACTCCCTGGCGGTCGCGCTGCCAGGCAATCTTCTGGTCTTCGGGCATCTGAATGTCGCGGAAGACTTTGAAAAACTCGTCGGGATCGGTGGCGAACTGCGCGAAGAAATTCTCCGGCTTCTGGTCTTTGTAGATTCCGCCAAACCAAGACACCGGCACCACCGAAACTACTCCCGGCACCGCGCGAATTTTCTCCCGATAAAAGCTTGGCAGGCTAAACGTGAGCGAGACGCGATGCCTCACCACCAATCTTTCCGCCGACTCGGCGCTGCCCGCATCCAAGTAGAAAGCGCGCCAGATAGTCATCATTAGCGTCAGCAGAAGCAAAGAAAAAGCGATGCTCAGCACCGTCAGTATGCTGCGACGCTTATTGCGAAAGGCGTTCTTAGTGACAAACCGGCTCAATGTCATGTTGAACCCTTGAAAGAATTGCGTGACGAACAGGGAGCGCCCCAGCTCGCGTAGGCTCCAAGGATAAATGAACGAGACGCTGGGGACAACAGGGAGGAGACTCGATTTCGTCTCTCATCCTACGAGATCAGTCTGAGATCTCGGTCCAAGATTTTTGAAGAGGTGGTAAAAATGAAGTATAGAAGATTTGGACTCGGCAACGACGACTTGATAGGCTGTAGCGGCATTCGGTTCTGTGTGCGCGGACGACAATCTGTTAAAGATGGGGGCAAATAAATTCATGTATGGGTTAACTCGGCGGGATTTCGTGCGGATGAGTGCAGCTTCGGTGGGAAGCACGGCAGCGATGAAAATAACCCGGCTGCAACCACTCGCATTGTGGGGCGCGGGACGCGAGATAGCGCCAAGCGATCGAGTTCGATTTGCATCCATCGGCACGGGGACGCGGGGTTGCGAGTTGCTGGCGGCATCGCTCGATGTCCCGGGCATCGAGTGCGTTGCCGTTTGCGATCTTTATGACAGCCGGCATCAGGCGGCGCAGGAAGCGGTGAAGAAGCAGGTTCCCGCGACGCGCAATTTCAAAGAGATTCTGGATCGCAAAGACGTCGACGCGGTCATCGTAGCGGTTCCGGATCATCAGCACCGGCGCGTCGTGGTGGATGCGTGCGCCGCGGGCAAGGACGTGTACTGCGAAAAACCGATGTCGCACAACGTGGAAGACGGCTTCGCAATCGTCGAGGCAGTGCAGAAACAAAACCGGGTCCTGCAGGTCGGCAGCCAGCGCGTCAGCTCCATTGTTTATGAGAAGGCGCGGGAGCTTTACGCATCGGGTGCGCTGGGCGATGTGTTTTTTGTCGAAGGCGCGTCTGACCGGAACTCGCCGAGCGGCGCCTGGGTCTATCCAATTCCGCCGGACGCCAGCGAGCAGACGATCGACTGGAACGAATTTCTCGTGGGCGCGCCGAAGCGTCCATTCGATGCCGCGCGATTCTTCCGATGGCGCTGCTTCGCCGATTATGGCGAGGGTCTGGCGGGCGATCTGTTTGTGCATTTACTCTCGGGAATCTACTTCATCCTTGGGATCAATGAAGCGCCGCTGCGGGCGCGGTCGAGCGGCGGCTTGTTTCGCTGGAAAGACGGCCGGGATTTCCCCGATCTGATCGAAACGCTCTACGATTATCCTAACCTTCGTGTTGCTCTGCGCTGCAACTTGAATAATGCGGGAGGCGAGCCGATCAAGTTTCACGGCACGAAAGGCACGATGGAGATCAACGGACAGACGCTGGTCTTCACCCCGCAGGACACCACTCCTAAACCGGAGACCTACTCAACCAAGGGATGGCCGGCGCGCCTCCGCGAAGAATACCTGGCCAAGTGGACGGCGGAACATCCGCAACCAGGTCCGCTCGAATATCAGGCGGTCGAGGCCGAAACGTTTACCGCCCCCGCAACTTACAGCGATGTATCGGCGCATCAGGCCAATTTTTTCAATGCGGTTCGAACTCGCAAGAAGACTGTGGAGAACGAGGAGTTCGGCAACCATGCAGCCATCGGCTGCCATTTGGCCAACTACGCCTATTTCAAGAACACAGTCGCTACCTGGGATACGAATGCAAAAATGATTCGTGGGTAATCACAATTTTGGATAATCACGATTTCGACTGCGGACCCAAAATCATTCAGAAGGGAACTGAATCATGCGGAGTGTTTCGAGAAGAACGTTCTTGAAAGGTATTTCTCTGTCGGGAGTTGGTCTGGCAGTTTTGAATCGCGTGCCCAAGCTAATGGCTGATCCACTGGGGCTGCCCCTGGGTGTCCAGCTCTATTCGGTGAGAGACGTCTTACCCAAAGATTACGACGGAACGTTGCGCCAGCTCAGTGCAATGGGTTACCAGGAAGTGGAAGCCGCAGGTTTTTTTGGCCACAGCGCAAGCGAAGTAAAACAGTCGATGGATCGCGCCAACCTGCGCTGCGTGAGCGCGCATTATTCTTTGAAAGATTTGCTGCCCAAGGTGGACGAAACCATTCAGTACGGCAAGAACCTGGGCCTCCAATATGTCGTCTGCGCTTCGCCCTGGTTTAAAGATCCATCGAGCGTAAAAGACGCAGGCTCCCGCGCCGCACGCGAGCACATGACGCTGGCTGACTGGAAATGGAATGCCGATCAGTTCAATCGCATTGGCGAGCGCGTGCATGCCGCCGGAATGCATTTCGCATATCACAATCACACGCCGGAATTCCGCTCGGAAAACGGCGTCGTGTTTTATGACGAACTGCTGCGCCTGACTGATCCCAGGAAAGTGGTTATGGAACTGGATTGCGGCTGGTGCGTGGTTGCCGGGAAAAACCCCGCCGAGTACCTGTCGAAGTATCCAACCCGCTTTGCGATGCTGCACGTGAAAGATTTCAAAATGACTGCGGACACTACTCCCGAGAATGCTCCGCCATCGACTGAATTAGGCCGCGGCACGATTGACTATCACCCGATCTTTCAGGCCGCAAAGAAGGCGGACATCAAACATGCTTTCGTGGAACAGGAGCAGTTCGATATGCCTGAAATGGAAGGTTTGAAAGTTGACGCGGAGTATATGCGAAAATTCAAAGCGTAGGTCCGGCCGCGCATGTTCGGATGGTGAGTGAGGCTAGCGCAGCATGCTTCGGATCGCCAGATCTAAAGCCACCATCAGGACGGAAGAGCCGGGAATGACGAGGAGCGCTTTTTTCAGCCGCAAAGGATCTCCTCCGGCAATCGCTCCGATCACGCGTGAACTGACCGCGAGACCAGTCCATCCGAGAGTGATGACAAATCCAATGGCGGTGCTGGTCATGCGTGGAAATGCGTCGCCCACAATCGCTATGGTCGTGGGAAACACCGGCGCCATGGAAAGTCCTGCGAGAAAAACCAGAACCAATGCCACGGCCGGCCGCTTCGTGCGCAGCATGAAAAACGTTGTGACCGCCATTGCGATGGATGCCGCCAATGTCACTGTAATGGCCGGAACGCGGACCAAAATTGGAGAGACGCCGATTCGTCCGATCAGCAGGCCGAGCGCGAATCCGAGCGAAAGAATATTAAGGGCCTGCGATTCCGAAATTCCCTGGGCCATCAAGTGCCGCGGCAGCCAGTTCCAGACGCCGACTTCGCAGCCGATATAGAGAAACAGAAAAAGTCCGATGAGCAGCAGCAAGGGCTTGGCAAGAACTGGAGCGGCGTCTGCCAGCACGAAACTTCCCGCGCCGGTTGGCCCCGGCATCCTGGTAAAGACCTGAATCGCGAGGGTCACGAGCACGAGCAAGCCGACTGTGCGGCAAAGGCGAACCCAGTTATTCGAAAAGATATTGGCCGAAATAAATGGGGTCGCCAGACCACCCAGGCCGAAGAAGAGATTGGCCAGATTCAGCGCAATGCCGCGATGGGTTTGGCCGACATCGCTGACCAGCGAGTTCGCAGCGGTCACGACCGTCCCGCCACCGAGCCCGAGAAGGAATAACACAACCAGAACACTGCGAAATCCTCGCGCGCGAGGGAGGCCGAACAGAGCAATGGCAATGAGCGCCAGTCCGAGAACGAGCCCAACCTTTTTGCCTTCGTTATCCAGCAGCGGGCCGACCGCCAGCGAAGCCAGAATGAGTCCCAGCGCCTGTACCGATGCTATGGTGCCGTTCTGGCTGGGTGAAAGAGCGAAGCGCTTCGACAGATCGGGCAGAATCGTGCCCAGCATCGCGGCAATCATGCCGTAAACGACGAAAGCGGTTGCGACCGCTGCGAATATCAACATGGGCAGGCGTCTCTTTCAAATGCTGTTGCAGGAAAGCTGATTAGGTTCACCACGCAGCGCCCGCCTGATCGCGAATCACGATGCTGTTCAGAAAGTTTGCAGCTTTGGTCAGTCCTTCTTCGGCGGAAAGCAGGCTGTCTTCGTGCTCAATGGATAGTACAGAATCGTAGCCAAACATGCGGAGTGTTGAAATAAATTCGCTCCACCATTCCGCGCCATGGCCGTATCCGCAGGTGCGAAAGATCCAACTGCGTTCGCGCTCTCGGTTGTAGGGCTTGGTGTCCAGCACTCCGGCGCGGGAAAGATTCGTCGCGTAGAGTTGCGTGTCTTTCGCGTGAACGTGAAAAATCGCATCTTTGAGGACGCGCACGGCCGCGATCGGATCGATGTTCTGCCAAAAGAGATGGCTCGGGTCGAAGTTGCAACCCACGCTTGGTCCGGCAATCGAACGCAGCTTCAGCATGGTCTCCGGACTATAGACGACAAAACCGGGGTGCATCTCGATGGCAATTTTGATCCCATGATCCGCCGCAAATTTCGCATGCTCGATCCAGTAAGGCGCGACCACTTCGGTCCACTGCCAGTCAAGGACCTTGAGGTAGTCCGGCGGCCACGGGCAAGTGACCCAGTTGGGAGCAGTCGCTCGCGGCGAGTCGCCGGGGCATCCGGAAAAATCGACGACGATGGAAATGCCAAGTTTCTCGGCCAGAAGAATCGTCTTGCGGCTCACGTCGCGATCATGATCGGCGCGTGCCTGATCGGGATGCAATGGATTGCCGTGGCAACTCAGGGCGCTGATCGTGGCGCCATGATCGGCGACAATTTTCTGAAATTCGGCGAGAGCGGATGCGTCCTCGAGCATCGAGAGTTTGCAATGTGCATCGCCGGGATAATTGCCCGTGCCCAGTTCGACGGTTTCGATCTGCAGCGTTTTCAGCTTTTTTAGAACTGTGCTCAACGAAAAATTTGAGAGCAGCGGTGTAAACACTCCAATGCGCATAAATGGCGTATCTTCTATCCTTCTTAGGAGCTCACGAGCAATCAACCTTTGAAATCTACGGGTGAAAACCGAAATGTTTGCCGCAGCGCTATTTTATGCCAGTCGCATCGGGAGGCAATAATTGGTAGCTGACGAAGGCGATCTTCTTACTGTCCGGGGACCAGGACGGCACGTTGATTGTGCCCTGGCCTCCGAAAAGTTTGACCAGCACAGTGATCTTGCCGCTGCGCATGTTCCGGAGCCGCAACTGAACATTTTTATTCGGCGGATGTCCTTTCACATCGCTCCCGTAAGAGAGAAAGACCATCCACTTGCTGTTGGGAGAGATGTGCGGAAACCAGTCATTGGAATCGTCGAAGGTAATCTGCTCTTGGGCGCTGCCGTCGGCATGCATTCGCCAAATCTGCATGTGGCCGGTACGTTCTGAATTGAAGTAAATGTATTTGCCATCCGGAGAATATTCGGGGCCGTCATCAAGCCCCTCGGCAGTCGTGAGGCGGGTTTCGTCTCCTCCGGTGAATGGAATCGTGTAGATATCAAAATTGCCATTGCGCTCGCCGACGAAGGCGAGAGTTTTGCCATCCGGCGACCAACCATGCCAGTAGGACGGTGCATTCGGTGTGAGCAGACGCGGTATGCCGCCCGTAATCGGTAAAACCGACACGCGTGATTTCTGGTCGGGCTGTGAAGAATCGCTGATGGCGAGCGACTTTCCATCCGGGGAAATGCCGTGATCGTTATTGCAGTGAGTATCTGAGCCAGTATCGATGAGGGTGGGAGTGCCGCCGCCGATCGGCAGCTTCCAGATATGGCCATCGCTGTTGAACAGGAAATAAGAGCCGTCCCGGCTCCAGTTGGGCGCTTCAAAATGGCTGGCTGCAGTATAGATCACATGACGCTCGCGAGTAGAGATGGTCACGGTTTCGAGAGTGCTGTGAAGAGTTGTGTGATCGCCGCCGGACTGAGAACTTGCAGCGTTTTCTTGTGCGGCGGCCAGATTGATAAGGACAAGAATGAAACAAAGCAGAGCTAGTTGTCCAACAGCATTTTTAATTTGAGAGCAGGCTTTATCGTTGTCGTTGAACATTCATCACCTCGGTGCGAAAGCTATTGCATCACAAAATACACCTTCTTCGTTCTGTCGTGTAGCACAGACGTGTAGTACAGTCATCGCACGGGACGCGCGGCCTGCTTGACGGCCAAGGAGGGGAATAAGGATGGGGTTTCGGCTGAGAGCTTCAATTGGCTTGTTGGGGTTTGGATTCGCGCTGTTTGGACTGGCCCTGATACTTGGCGTGCCGAAGCTTGTTGCGGGCCAAGAAGCTCCGGTTTCAACATCTACCGATATCATTATTCAGCACGACGTGCCGATGAAAACGCGCGACGGGGTCACTCTTTACGCCGATATTTACCGGCCGAAGATTTCAGAAAAGCTTCCCGTCATTTTAATGCGCACCCCGTATGACAAGAGCGTCGACTGGGCAGTATCAACAGTTTACAGAATGGTGCCGCGTGGGTACGTCGTTATTATTCAGGACGTTCGCGGCCGCTACCGGTTCCGAGGGGGAATGGTATCCGTTCAAGCACGAGCAGGCCGATGGATACGACACTGTTGAATGGGCTGCCGCGCTTCCGTATAGCAATGGAAAAGTTGGCATGATCGGCGCTTCCTACGTGGGTGCGACCCAGATGCTGGCGGCGATTGCGCAGCCTCCGCATCT
Organism: uncultured Acidobacteriaceae bacterium; assembly: GCA_963743585.1. Lineage (GTDB taxonomy): Bacteria > Acidobacteriota > Terriglobia > Terriglobales > Acidobacteriaceae > Sulfotelmatobacter. Next base: position 178,232 of record CAVUQI010000001.1, read on the forward strand.
GGCGGCAATTGCGCCGAACATGACCGCCAGCAATTATCACGATGGCTGGACTTACCAGTCGGGTGCTTTCGAACAATGGTTCGATGAGAACTGGACTTCTCAGCTGGCGCAAAACACGCTTACACGCCTCATCGATCAAAATACAAACTCGCTGGTAGGAGTCCCGACGCTCCCGCTGATTGACTATCCTGTTTTTAATTTTGGCGAGTTGCCTGCCGACGCACACCTGACGGAGAAGTGGGCGCCGTATTTTCTCGACTGGCTGGCGCATCCGGATTACGACGATTACTGGAAACAGTGGTCGATCGAGGAGCATTTTTCCAAAATTGCTGTTCCCATGCTTCAGGTAGGCGCGTGGTACGACATTTTCAATGGAGGAACTCTGCGGGACTATCTGGGCGCAAAGAAATATGGCGCAACCGAGGCAGCGCGGACCGAGCAGCACTTGTTGATCGAAATTGGCGGTCATTCCGGCTTCGGCCGCCGCATTGGAGACGTTGACTTTGGCCCTCACGCCACCGAAAACGAATACACGAATGTGATCCTCGATTGGTACGACTTTTTGTTCAAAGACATCAAGAACGAATTCGCGACTGACAAGCCGGTGAAGCTGTTTGTCATGGGCGCGAATGAGTACCGGCAGGAAGACGATTGGCCTCCGCCGCAGGCACAGTTCACAAAATATTTCTTGCACTCGAATGGGAAAGCGAATTCGCTGCGTGGCAACGGCTCACTTTCGACATCTGCGCCGAAATCTGAAGCAGCGGATACATTTGTCTATAATCCGGCCAATCCCGCACCGACGGTCGGCGGCCCGCTTTGCTGCGATGAGCAGCACATGGAGCCGGGGCCGCGCGACCAGCGTTCAGTAGAAAATCGCGATGACGTACTGATCTACTCGACTGGGCCAGTTTGTCGCATGATTTGGAGGTCACTGGTCCGGTCACGGCGGATCTCTTTATTAAGTCTTCTGCCGTCGACACTGACTTTACTGCCAAGCTCGTGGACGTGACGGCCGATGGTTTTGCGCGTGATCTTACCGAGGGCATTCTTCGCCTGCGCTATCGTGCCTCGCCTGAGCGTGCCGAGTTGATGAACCCTGGACAGATCTACGAGATTACCGTCGACCTCTGGGCAACGAGCAACGTGTTTCTGGCTGGCCACTCACTACGGCTGGAGATTTCCAGCAGCAATTTTCCGCGATTTGACCGCAATCTAAACACTGGAGAAGAAATCCGGTTTGGGCGGAACTTTGTTTCTGCTGCCAACACAGTTCTGCATGATCCGCAGCATCCTTCCGCTTTGCTGTTGCCGATCATGCCGGCGAGATAAGCCCCATGCAGGGTTGATCTTCTATTTGTTTACTGTTTCCGGCCGGGTTGCTGCCGCTGTTCTTCGCCTCGGACGGCGCGCGAACGTAGAGATGACGCGATCGTGTTACATTAAAAGTCGTGCTCGCCAACACCCAAAAGGCTATGCAGCGCTTCGGTCAGATTTACGAAACCAAGGCCCTTAAGCCATGATTTGAGTATTGATGTTGGCGAATGGTAGACGGCAAGTGGAAGAAAAATAATGGATTGGGCGCGTAGCTCAGGTGGTAGAGCAATGCCCTTTTAACCCGCTGGTGAGTTTCAGCGGCCAGTGTTTTCAATAGCTTGGGGTGATGCGAAAGGCCGCAATTAGCGGCCTTTTGCTCTCAGTAGCCGATAGTCTGCAATGTAATCTGCAAAGAGTTTTTGGCGACAGAAGCAGAAAGGCTTTTAGAGCGATGTTCGAAGTGGAAATCGTTCGCCTTGCGAAGGCCGTTCGAGATGAAGTATTGAAGTACAAAGCACAAGGTCGGATTCTAACTGAGCGACAGGTGCTTATTCGGAGGCGGGATTACACACTGCTAAATGTGGCTGACCATGCATTTGCAAACATCCCGCCGATGCGCGTCGAGGAAGAGGAATGGGACTGGGAAAATCTTGGATCGTTTCAGTCGTCGAAGTTAGAAACTTTGGACGAATATAAAGCGCTTGCGTCCGCTCTTGAAGCGAACGGTCTTACTCGCTCCGTCCAGTTCATTCAAAATTTCCTACGCGGCGTGGCCACCGAGAGTCTCCGAGGTCTCTGCGATGAGGAACTTCACGAACGGGTTCTCGGATTTAAACGCGATCTTGAGAACTTACCAAAGCGAATCGATATCACCGCATTCATTGACGGAATCTCTATCACCGAATCCCCGATAGATATCTCCGACCACTTCACCCTCCGTCTACCTGTGAGTGAAGATGTCATGGAAGATGCCTTCTTTGACCAGTATGGCGGTTTTTCCTTCCCGAAAAATCAAACGTGGTTTCGAGTTGTCGGCGAGTTGAAGTTCGATGTTGTCAGCACCGGAGAGGCGCAGACTGAATTAATGCGCATCATCTGCGCGCTCCGTCTCTTTCGCGTCGGAGGGGTTCGGGCTGATCGGTTCAAGATGACGGTCAGGCACTCATACGTGAATCCGGGAGGCGCTATTTTGGAATCGCGCGCCGCATTGAGCAATTGTTTTTACGCTATCTCACGCGCCGATGCGCTCCCGTTGAAGCAATTTCTCGAAGATATTCCTCCCCGTCTTCCGGGTTTGTTCTTCGCGGACAAAGGTCTGACCCCAAAGGAAATCGCATACCTCCGGTACAACGAAGCAATTTTTCAAGATGGCCCAGCCGAACGCACCATCACAGCGGCTGTCATCGTCCTTGAAGCACTATTTCTGACCACGGAGCCGGAACTTCGCCATCGGTTAGCGCAAAGAGTTTCCGTCTTCTTGAAGGTGCTCGGGTCACAACCTGATGCGCTACACACGTACGATTGCGTGAGCAGAGGTTATAGCATTCGGAGCACGTTTATTCATGGCGGATCGCTAAGAGCGAAAGATCGCCCAGAAGCAAATCAACTAATGGAACCCTTATTAGAGTACGCAAGGGTCTCTGTGCTCGCTTTTTTTCAGATATCAATCTCTAAGCTCGAACTGTTAAAGCAACTCGACCGTGCGATGTTAGATGGGCTCGCGCTCACGAAGTTGGAGCGTTTGCTAGATTGTGTTCGACACAAATGAAAACGCCCGTCGCTTTGTCGCTTTCGTCAGATTCCGCTTAGCGGAAATTTCTTTACGACTCACTGCTCAGAAACGTAAGCAATTGTTCCTTCGCGCGTCTAATCATTTCACGAGTAGCCACCGCATTCTGTTTTGCTCTGTCCATCACGACCTCGCGCATGTTCGGATTCACCTGGTTGACTGCCGAATCAATCAATTGATTTACTCTGCCGATCTCAACGTATGCTTGGTTAATTGCCTTCTTAATCTCGTCGCGAAGAATGGAAATGCTGCCGCTGCGAATGGCTTCGCGAAATTGTTCATCTTTGAACGGGCATGCTTCCCCGCCCGAAGATGTAACCGTTTCATTAAACTCAAGCTCGTCGATCAATGCCTGTAACGGTCCAGCCTCGGCGCGCGCAATCGAACTGCGTCGAAAAATTTCAGGCCGCTCTTTGCAGACCGCAATCCATTGATCTCGATGCCCGCGAAGTTCCTCGGGTTGAAATTTTCGCCCGCGAGGATGCTTCGGGTTGTAACTATGAATCTCGGCATGACACTCAAAGCAAACTGGTATCGCATTATCGCTGGTGTCCTCGCCGCCTTCAGCTTGAGGCACGATATGATCCATTTCGATTTTGACGCCGCAGAAGCGATGGCAAATGCAGCAACAGCGGTGACAGGCTACCAATAACACTTGCACGTCGGCTGCATTGAACTGGCCCATAGTCAGTCGCCAACGAAAACCGCGCACCAATGCCTCGAATACCTTCTATCTCATGCTTTAAGTTAGATACGGATGCTTTTTTTCGAAGCAGGAAGCCGGAACGTAAACACCATTGCGAAACACACTGTAACGGGTCATACTCCAATCCAGAGGATGAACCGTTCCTAAGTCCTTCGGGAATCAACGATGCCTTCCGTTTGCTCAATCTGTCGCCATGAAAAAAGAACGGCCATCGAGCGGTCGCTTTTGCGGCAAGTTCCTCTGCGCCGGATCGCGAGCGAAACCAAAACGTCAATCGCCGCTCTGCATCGGCATAAGGCGCACATTCCCGCGAAGCTGGCGACAGCGGAACACGCGTCAAAAATTGCAGAGGCTTCGTCGCTTCTGAATGGATTGGAGCAAGTAATCGAGCACGCGAAGAGAATCACAGCGCGGGCTGAGCGCAAAGGCAACTACAACGCGGCGCTCGCTGGCTTGCGAACGATCACAAGCTCGCTCGAATTGTTAGGGCGCGTCACTGGCGAGTTGAGGACTGATGGCGGCGGGCTGCATCTGCACAAGCATCAGCATCTTCACGCGACGGCATCAGAGCCGGGCGCGTTGTCGGATTTCGATTTGGAAATTGAGATTGCTCGCGACGTTGCGACCGCTACGAATAATTTCGACGCATCGGAGATCGCACGATTGAAATCGCTGATCGAAGATGTACCAGCATTGCCAGCGCCGGGCAGGGAAGCGGCTTTAATCGAAGCTTGAGCAATGCCACAGCACGGCATGGTTCCGGGCAAGCGATTGAAGCGCAAGGGCTGAATTTGCCCTTTGCAGAGTGTTTGCAGACTAACGCCAGCCGGAGCCTTCAGCGTGCAGCCCGCCGCCGATTCCGCTAAGCGGAATTTCCTTTATTGAAGCCGCTCAAGCGTGTAATAGAGCGAATAGGCGCTGTCGTCAGGTGCGGGAAACTGGATGACATTGTAGGTGATCGGTTGTCCCGCCACGGCCTCGAACGGTTGCGCGATCCCGCTGCCGGGATTTAGGTCCTGGTAAACGAAAGGTAGCAGTTGCCCCCCGTAGCCACAGTACGCTTGGCCGCCGAACTGCTGGGGACCCGCGTCATCGGTCCATTGGTAGCTGTAACACCAGAACGAATTGCTGTTAATGTCGGCCCTGTTGACTACTGCATAGACAGACAGTCGATATAGCCCGGTCTGCGTAGGAGTAAAAATCGTCGTGGTAGGAATCGGTGCAGTCTGATTGGGCAAGCTTCCTTTGGCAACGATCACTGGCGAGATTGGAATCGTTGGAGAAGCATCGGCGGGTCTGCTGCCAGACATGAATGCAAGAGCCGCCAGCAAAACGACTGAGATTACTAGAGCCTTGTACATGAACGCGCCTCCGGAGGAAGATTTGGGGAAGGGGCTGCAATCTTATCACGCCGCCCAAGTCACCCGGAAGAGTGTAAGTGGTCAGCGCGCGGACGCCATCCGCTGAGCGGAGGGCCTTCAAAGGCGCATAATCCAAGCGGTTCAGCCAAGGAGCAACACGTTCACGGTTCTGTCGCTTGCATCACAGCCTTCCTCGGAGAGAACAATTTGGAGCGCGGGGGACTTTGCTGCACACAAAAGGGGCGTTGACGTAGCGCCGAAGTGTCTTTCAAATCGAGTTATCGGATTGCGGGCTGGCAAACCGCCAGCGTCGCGGGGCGTCACCGTTCTCAGCGGCGACGCCCGCCCACTACTGAGAGGTGGAGAATGAAAACGCAGGCGATCTCCGCGAAGAAAAGGCCACGCAAAGCAGAGTCGGTCGAGCACGAATCCCGGCTCATCATTTACGCCATCCCCAAGTGGGCATACGCAGACGCAGACCTGCTAGGCAGCCAGATTGACTATTGGCTCTTGATCCACTTCAAGCAATTTCTCATGGGCCAAGCTCGGGGTCTGCCAATCGCCGATTACACATGCCTCGCTGCGCTTTCACCCGAAGAAGTAGGCGACCGCATCATTCGAGACGCCTGCCAAGTGGCGCGGGGCAACGATGTGGCGCATCGGCCACTGATTGATGATTTCTCTGAGTTTGTGCTCCTGCAAGCGCGGACGCCGTTGGGTTTTCGGCTCGATCTAGCGCATAGTGTCGCTGCCCTGAAGCGGATATGGGAACGGCAGAGTCGTGGGATGTTCACGAGGTACGGCGAAGCGTGTGAATGTGGCGCGCGTGTGGCGGCAGGAGAGCAATTCGCAAGTCTCGATGTTCAGGCGGAAAGCGCGCTTAAGGGAGAGGCTGTGATTGAAATGGATGCGCTCCGGGCAAAGCTTCGCCTGGCGTTTCCTGATTCGCAAGGAACAACCTCGTCTGAGCTTCTGGCGCGGATCGCGGAGATGGCGAATACGGGCGATGCCTACCCCATACTGCGTTGGTGCCACAAGCACGCGGAGGAATATGGCGCGCTCTATCCACGGGAAACTGTGAAGCAACTACTCATGCCGATGCCGCCTTCCTCATCGGACATCTGGGACGCATGGCGGGCGAGGCAAACCGGACACAGCGAAGAACGTATGCGCAAATTAAATTCTTCCCGGAATTTTCCACAGCTTAACCCCTAGAAACGCAAAGCATTCTCGTTTCACCCCTCCAAAAATCGCACAGTCACGGCCTCGCGCTGTCGGGGTACTCGCTGTCATTTTGGTCGCATGTTGAAGCCGGAGAGTGGAGCGGTAATCCGAGCGGCGCGAGAGCGGTTGGGACTGTCGCGTCTTGAAGTGTACGCGGGGACAGGAGTGCGGCCTGATGTGCTGTCGAAATTCGAGAACGGCAAGCGCCAACTCAGCCGACCGCAGAACATTTTGGTGCAGGAATTTTTAATGCGTCGCGCGGCCTTGCTCGCTGGTTTACAACGCGAGACTGATACTGCCCGCCCGCAACTGGGGCTGGCAAGCACGGCATAAAAGCAAAGGCTCCGATGCGCTCGCCAGCACTCTCGGAGCCTTTAGCCAAATTGGAGCTTCACCGTGAACGGTACAACGCAGGCAGATCGCACGTCAAGGGCGACCCAGCGTGATCGGATTCTTGCTCTGCTGGAATCGCGCGCCGGAGGTTGGGTTCCACTACCTGAAATTTTGTCGTTAAGGATCGCTTGCTATTCAACACGAATTTTGGAGCTTCGCCGTTTGGGTTATCGAATTGAGAACAGACGCGAAGACGGGAAAAGTTTTTTTCGGCTCGTAAAGCCAGTCGCGGCTGCGAAGCCGGAAGCTCGAACGAAGCCAAAGCCAGAAACGGCTTCGGAGGAATTGGATTTATTTTCACCCGCCGATCTAGCGGGAGCACGCAAGTACGCAGACCCGGAAGAAACTTTCAGATAGGCATGAGCACGACCGGGAGTATTCGAGAAAAAAATTAGCGGCCTCAGTTCTCGCAAAACCGAGACCGCTCCGAAACTCAAGTCTTGCTCAGTATAGAGCACGGTTGCCTCGCGGCAATGCTTATCCGAAAAAAAACGGGCCGCTTGAAAGAAACGGTACTGGCAAACAAACACGGTGCCAGATGGCAAAGAGTACGGCGGAAATTCCGGGCAACGGGTTGCTAGTCGATGCAACGACAAACGCCAACGTCCCGGTTCGAACGGGCGGCGCGCGAGCGCTGACAGACTAACGCTGCTTTTTGCTAAGACCCACTTGGACTTGAGTGAAGCGCGCTGTATCCGGCTCTAGATGGCTTATGTGGGGCGGAGTCAAGGATATTGAGTTGATTACTCAATACCCGGAGGGATGGCGGTGTCTCTTCAGATCAGAAAGAAGGACAAGCGGCTTTTTTCCGCTTAGCGGAATTTTCTTCAAAGGCGAGAAGCGATTATGGCAACGGCTCGAATCGAAGTGTTGAAACCCCAAGCTGAGCAACGCATTCCTGCACTGGTAACACTGCAAGAGTTGGCGAAGCTTTGGGCGCTGCCCGTTTCATGGCTCTTCCATCACACGCGCGCGGGGGTCGCCGATCCCTTGCCGATCGTTCGGCTCGGCAGATATTGCCGCGTTGATCTTGGCGATCCGAAGCTCGCCGCTTGGTTGAATCGCCGGAGGGTTGGAAAGTGAATCTCGCCGCAAAAATTCGAGAACGCGCACGCCGCCGCGAGATCGCGGAGTTGGCAACCGACTTAGCCTCGTTTTTCCGGGAAGCTTTGACGGTCATCGAACCGAACACCGCATGGGTCTGGTCGCCACTCTACGACCTGTTGTGCGAATGGTTGATGCTGATCTCTTCCGGCGAATTTAAGCAGAGATTCCCGGACAAGCTCGGGCTGGTTATCAACGTTCCTTTCCGAACTGCAAAATCAAATTTGATCACGATTGTTTGGCCTGTATTCGCTTGGATTACTGACCCATCGAAGAGGTTCATGTGCGCGTCTTATAGCGACCGCCTAGCGACGGACCACAGCATCAAGCGCCGAATGTTGATCCTCTCGCAAACGTTTCAAGAAAAATTCGGTTCGCGGTTCTCGCTGGTCTCAGACACAAACCGAGTCGATCATTACGCGAACGACCGCGCCGGATACTGCGTCGCCACATCGGTTGGCGGCTCGGTCACGGGCGTCGGCGCAGATGTGTTGATTGCCGATGATTTGCTCTCACAGGATGATTCGTATAGCGATGCGGTACGCCAAGCAACGAACCGCTGGATTGATTCAACGTGGGAAACGCGCTTAAACAATCCGGCGACCGGAGTGTTCGTCTACATCTCCCAGCGGCTCGCAGAAGACGACCCGCCCGGTCATGTGCTCGATCAACACAAGGGCAAGTTCATTCACCTTGTCGCGGCACTCGAAGCTGAAGAGGATGTTAGTTACGCATTCCCCATCAGCGGCAGGACGTGGCACAGAAAAAAGGGCGACGTGCTCATGCGCGAACGCTTCACTCCGGCTGTCGTTGAAAATCTCAAACAGCAATCCTCGGTATGGAGCGGCCAATGTCAGCAAAGACCGCAACCCCCAGGCGGTGGCATCCTCAAGCGCGCATGGTGGAGATATTACGTCCGGCCCGGCGATCCCGTACCCCAAGACTGCGTGGTGCTCCCGGAAAAGTTCGATGAGATGGCACAAAGCTGGGACATGACCTTCAAAGATAAGCGGACCTCTGATTTTGTTTGCGGTGGGGTGTGGGGCAGAGTCGGCGCGACAAAGTATTTGATGACCGATCTGGTCTGGGATCGTCTGGATTTTCCAGCAACGAAAAAGGCAGTGAAGGCCCTCAGCGAAAGATGGCCGTTGGCGCATGCGAAGTGGATCGAGGATAAAGCCAATGGCAGCGCGATCATCGACGAATTGAAGACGGAGATTTCCGGCTTGATCCCGGTGCAAGCTACCGAGTCGAAGCTGGCACGACTCCATGCGGCTGCCCCTGACTGCGAGGCGGGAAATGTAGTGCTGCCACACTCAAGCATTTGCACATGGATTCGCAGGTTTGTCGATGAATGCGCCGGAGCCGGGTGCGGCGGAAAATTCGACGATGCGGCGGACATGCTGTCGCAGGCCATTAACAAGCTTCGTCATTCTGGCTTCCATCACGGGCTGCTCGATTTTTGGAAATTGGAGGCTGAAAAAATGAAGAACAAAAGCATCGTGAGCGATCCGGGTCAGCGAGCGGTCGATCTCGCGACGATGCAGATTGAATCAATGCAGAACCAGGGCGGCGTAGGCAGCGGAGCTTTCGGCGCACTCCGAAGCAAGACGATGACCACGAATCACGTTAAAGACAGCACGGGCCGGGCGCATCTGCCGAGCGTATGTCCGCAATGCGGGAAGCCACTTTCAATTTATGGCAGCAGTGCGAGGTGCAATTCCTGTGGATGGCACTCTGACCCCGAAGCGCCGCCGAAGCCGGAGATAAAACCCCTTCCAGCGAGCAGTACGGCGGTTTCTTTCGCTGCTAGGTTTTTGAGTTTCTAAAAAAGGAGCAATGATGGCAACCACGATGACGGCAGTGCCGACAGAGAACGGCGGCTTGCAAGCCCGAATCCACGAAGCGGAGCGAAGGGCCCATGAGACGGGTCAAGCGCTCGAAGCGACGAGACACGAAATTTCTGGGTGTGAAGCCATGCTTCAGGAAATTTCCAGCGAGCGCGCACAAGAATGTATCGCTGTGGCGATGAACAAGACCAGAGCCGATCCGTCACGGTTTGATAAACAAATTCAAAATCTTAAGGACCGAATCGCTGGCTTGGAAGCGATCAAGCGGCGGAGGGAAGGCGAGATCGCGGAGCGCAAGGCGGAGCTTTACGAATTGAACGCCGAGGCCAGCCGAATTGAGCAACAGCGAGCAATCGAAGCTGAGGGCCGCGACACCCGCGTCCTTATCAATGAAATCGAGAACGCCTTGGAAGCACACGCGCGGTCGCAGAGGGTGATTGTCGAAGGCATCCACAAACTTCGCGCACGGAGATATCTTGCGGAGGGCAATCGGAGGGTCGGTGTGGACGCGGCACAGCGTTTGGAACGAGCCAGTGTTGGAATGCGCGCCTAAAAGGTTCGCTGACAGAGCACGCGCACGAACAAAATCAAAAACGGAGGAAAGGAAAATGTTCAAAGGCTTCCAAGACGAAAATACAGACAAGATGCGCTCGCTCGCGAAGGCGATTCCCGCACCAGTCGCGAAGTTTCAAAGCAGTGGTCATTCATTCGCCAAAGCCGCCTCGGGCGGAATCGCTGGAAACTTCTTCGACAACACACCAACCGAACCGCGCGCACTCGACATCGACCAGCTTGTCGCGGAGCTAGCCGGAGCCGAGAACGCCGCTCGGTTCAAGTTTGGCTTCAGCGACATGTTGCGATCACAATTTCCGACGATTCCCGAGATGTGGGGCTTGGCCGCGCCGAAGCCCGCGCTTAGCGGAGGAATGGTCGATACGGGCGCGCTCAATCTGGCCGCGCCTGCCGACAGGACCACCGTGGGCGGCGCTTCATGGCCAGTCGCGCCGGAGGGCGCGTCTCAGGCTGGTAAAGCGCTCGCGGCAGCTTTGCAGGCAAATCTCACAGCAAAGATCATCGCAAAGGCCGCCAGCAAAAGCAGCGGCGGCGACGATGCGGCGCTCGCCGAATACCGCGCCGAGATCGAAAAGCACATGCCACCTGAAGTGCTGGCGGAATATCGAAAATCGCGCGCGGCTTGAAGCAAAGTTTGCGCCCCACAACAAACCGGGTTCTGTCTCTGTCCCCGGTCATCCTTCGGGGCGCGCGGGGAAGATGCGCCGAGGCTGGTGACGAGAGCCACCAGTGCATCTTCCCCTTTTTTTGAAAGTGAACGGCACTTGCACGAGCAGTCGCACCAAGAAAATTCCTTCAGGTGAGGTGCGAAATGGCGTTGCGCTTTTTGATGTCGGGCGGCAATTTTATCTTCTCGGCTGGCATAAGCGCCGCTGGAATTTGGAACAGCGCGGCTGGATCGATCACAAACTCCGCACCATCAGGGCGCATAAATAATTTTGCCTTCACGAACGCTGCGGTCACGCCGGAGTACATCACTCCGAACCTCGGCGGGAATTTCACCAGCATCTATGCGGGTGCTGCTTACTACCTGTCCGCCACTCAAAACAACGACCCGATCATCGCGTTTCTCGATCAGAACGGGAACGCACAGTGCGATGTGCGCATGAATGGAACCGGACAGCTTTTCTTCACGCGGCAAGGGACGCCGATTGGCTCTGTGAGCACGTATGCCTTGACCACGGGCGTTTGGAGCTACATTGAGTTTCACGCCGTCTTGTCCACAGCCGGAGCCGGAACCTGCGAGGTTCGAGTGAATGGAATCACAGTGCTGACATCGAGCGGACTCACGAATGCCAGCACAAGCCTGGGTGCGAGTGCGGTTAATTTCATCGCGCCCGGCCTTGGAGTTTCGACGTACGTCACGGATTTTTACGTGGTCGATGGAATCTCCGGCGCGAATGTCAGCTACCTGGGCGATATCTCGGTCGTTGAACTTTACGCCGATGGCGCGGGCGTGAACGCCACGTGGACGCCAAACGTTGGGCCGTTCTCGATCACTTCAGTGGCGAATGCTTCAGGCGGCAACACGGTGTACAGCGGCTCGATCCCCGCTGGCGCAAGCAACGCGCTGGAGGGCTACAACTTCGTTCCTTCCGGCTTTGCTCAATCTCCGAACAACGCTGGCGGATCGAATCCAGCTTACTTCACCTGCGTCGCATCTTCGGCGACCTCGATCACGCTCAACAATCCCAACGGCGTGACGGACACAAGCGGGAGCGTCGCCTTCCAGTGCATCGTTCAAACCGGAGCGATCAATCAAGAGGGTAATCGACCGAATGGAGATATTGCTTACATCGGCTCGAACACGCCGGGACAGATTTCCGATTTCGCACATACGCCACTGGTTTTAACTGGCTTGGTGCTGGGGGTCTGCCAGCAATCGTATTTGCGAAAGGATAATACCGGGCTTCGCGAAGTTGCTCAAACTTGCTTATCAGGCGGCTCAAGCGAGTTGGGGGCGACAATCGCGCTGGGAACGACGTACCAGTTCTATCAAAACATCTTGGAAACCGATCCCAACACGGGGTCGCAATTCTCGGTTTCAGGTTTGAACGCCGCTACATTTGGCGTGAAGGAGATCGCTTAGAAAGGAGCGAACACGATGGAAATCAAAACTGAAGCCGGGCCGGAAAAGGTGCCTTCAGGAGCTTCAGATTCGCCGGAGCCGTCGCCTACGAGGGCGATCTGCGGCGGGCGTGTGATTCTTGTGGCCGTCCGCAATTCACCCAAACAAGAAAATCAGGAAGCGCAAGGAGCGCCCGGTGCTTGACCGTCTCGATCTCATCGAGGAATGGCTGTCGCCGATGCGGAGCGACGTGATGGAGGCGGAAAACTGTCTGCATTTTTCGCCAATGCTCACGATTGATTTTGCGGCATTCGTGGAAGGCCGTGGCTGGCGCACCTACAGCCAGCTTCGCCGCGCTCGCCGAGGGGAAGATGCTGAACCTGCCATTTTGCCCGGAACGAAAGAGCAGTCGGACGTTTACGAAGCGTGGCGCGCCGAGGCTCTGCGCGACTTGCCGGAAGAAGCACGGCATCGCTTCTTGGTGGGATTCGCAATTGCCAGCGGCTTGGATTCAAGGTCGATCTTCGCGGAGTTGAAGCGCCTTGCCGAGTCGGGAGAATTTTTCTTTGCGAATATCTGGCGGCTTGTCGATCCGATGCAGATCGGAGCGGAGTTGGCGGCTGAAAATTCCGCTTAGCGGAACAAATTAAAAGGCGGGAAAGACAGTTGGAAATGTCCATTGCCCGCCTGTTCACCCAGCGTATCGACAGCAATTTTAGCAAATCAGACTCGCATCTTTTTTCCTCTTTACTTTGTCGATGCCAGAGACGATAATTCGTCATATTCCGAGCCGCTTAGATAAATGGCTCATAAAGAAAGGAGGAAGTGGTTGAACAAAGATCGCATCTTGAGTGAGTACCTCGCAGAGCTTGGCCGCAAAGGTGGCAAAGTCTCGGCGGATCGTCTCACCAAACAGCAACGCATAGAACGCGCCCGCCGCGCGAGTCACGCGCGCAAGCGGATGCAGAAAGGCAGGAGCACGAAGAAATGAGAACTAGAAATCAACAAGGCTACGTCTGGCGTGCTGGCGACTGGTGGTACATCAGATACGCCGACACGCGCGTGGTTAACGGGGAAGCTGTACGGCTTCCGGGTGTGACTGAGAAGCTCGCGCCCGTCGCGCCGGAGCATAAACGCTTCAAGCGCCCGCCCGAATCAATCCGGGATGAGCAAGCCCGCTTCATGGAACGAATCAACGCGAGCCGCGCGCTGCCAGTTGGCGGCTTGACTCTCGGAGATTTTGTGACCGAGAAGTGGTTTCCGTCCATCAAAGAGCGTCATGCGGCCAGCACTGTGCATCACTACACGTATTATTGGGAGCACATCCTCTCGCCGCGCTGTGCCGCTCAAATCTTGCGCGATGTCACGACTCCAAAGATGCAATTGGTTCTCAGCGACATCGCCCGGCAGAACGCCTCGATGAGGCAATCCACATTGCATCGCCTCAAATCCATCTTGAGCGCCGTTTTCAAACTCGCAATTCAGCAAGGGTATCGTCCTGGGCCGAATCCGGTGCGCGATACCTATTTGCCGCGCGTCGCTGAAGCGGGTGAGACTGTGGCTTACGATCTCGATACCGAACTGGCAATGCTTCAGTTTGTGCCGGAGCCGTCGCGCACGGTGCTGGCTGTGGCTGCCTTCGCGGGGCTTCGCCGGGGCGAGATTGAAGGCTTGCGATGGGAAGACTACGACGGCGAAAATCTAAACATCGTGCGCGCGATGTGGCAGGGAATTGAGGGCAGACCCAAAAGCAAAAAATCAAAAGCCTCAGTTCCGGTCATTGCGCCTCTCAAAGCGTTTCTCGATGGGCATCACCGCACTTCGGGAAAACCTGAAACTGGTATTATGTTCAAGACGAGTAAGAACACGCCTTTGAGCATGAACAACCTTCTCAACGATCAGATTCGGCCCACTCTTGACCGCTGCATTTGCGGTGAGGGGAAGGCGGATCACGCGGGAGCGGATCACGATTATCAGCGTGACCCGAAGCATCCCGAATGGCACGGTTTTCATGCCTTCCGGCGCGGCCTCGCGACGAACCTGCACGCTCTGGGAGTGGATGATTTGACGATCCAGCGCATTCTGCGGCACAGCAACGTCGCTGTCACGCAGCAGTGCTACATCAAGACGCAGGACGCGCAAAAGATCGCCGCCATGCAGAAGCTCGAAAGCCTCGTCGCTGACCGCTCCCGGCTAATCTGCAATGAGTCTGCAAAAGCCTCATCGCAGTCGGGGTGGGTTAACTAGCGTTTTCAACAAGTTGGGCGCGTAGCTCAGGTGGTAGAGCAATGCCCTTTTAAGGCATGGGTCGCAGGTTCGAATCCTGCCGCGCTCACCAAGACTTTAAAGTACTTCGCTGATTTCTGCCGGGTCGATTTTCAGGCACCTTCGGACACCCAGAAAGTTTTCTACGCAGTGGCGCCGCGCTTCGCGCTTTCAATTTCTCGGGAAATTTCGCCGGCGGAACCGTCTGGACGACCTTCTTGCGTGACTTTTTGCCGGTCACCGGAAACCACTTGCGCGTAGAGTTCCAAACACTCACAACAAGACATGGCTACTGTCGAGGGTCGCCAAATCCCTCAGCCCGTGAGGACCGCGGCCATTCTGTGCTCTTGTCCGGGTGCGAGATGGATCGTGGCATCCAGGACATTGCGGGCCGAGACGCATAGCGCGGGGCAAAATATGTTCTTGCCCAAGTTTGTGTCGTTGGGAGGCACGCTTACTCTTGATGCCCAGCTCTGCGCGTGACGTGGCTCAGGATGAACTCTTCCGCTAGATTGGCGCCCATGCGTTCCGCTGTTCCCAGTGCGAAGTTGCCAAACACGAGCCCAACACCTCGGTCCGACCTTGGATAATACAGGTTGGCAATCCCGGCTGCCGCAAAGTCTCCGCCCACGGTCGAGTAGTTCGGCTGCCACTTGCCGTTGTCCCCCTTCGCGATAAATGCACTGAGAACCGCATGCCGTGCTCGAGACCCGGTTGTGCCGGTTCCCTGATAAAAGTACCGGGGATCCTGGTGCAGGAGCGATGGCAATACCGCACCGCCGATCATGATATCGGAGAGGCCGTCGGCTGTAACCGCCCCAAGGCGCTTGCCGTACGCACCCCAGCCTTGGCCGTAGTCGGGAGTGTCTCCAGCCTGCCTGGCACTGGCCACAAAGAGCACTCCCGCGGCAGTAACTGGATCGGTTGACACTTTGAGGGCCAGCTTGAATTTCATCTTCGCCGTGAGCGGAGCAGGATCATTCTCATAGGAGACGTAGAAGTTTGGAATGATTCCGAATATGCGTTGATTTTCCTCGGCCTTGAGCTGCCTGGTGGCAATCTGCTCGGCGGCATAACCCACAGTCACTGACGTAATTGCGGTTGTGATCTGGAGCCTGGGGACGGTCAGGATTAGGTATTGGCCCGGCTCGAGTGCTAAGTCTGGTGACGTCCAGTCTGCGAACCCCCGGGCGCTGACCTTGACACGACACGTTTCAGGCCCGACACCGTTGAACTCAAAAAACCCGTTGTTATTCGATGTGAGCGTGCGCGGATTTTTGAGAGCTGGGCCCTGGAGGACGACGGTGGCGCCTGGAATCGCATCGTCGTTTATATCAACCACAGTACCGACAATAGTTCCTGGCTCCGGCCTGGGCGCGTTAGGCAGCAGAGTCAAATGTTTCTGAGCAATGGAATTTGTTGATACGAAAATGCACAGTAGAGGGACAAAGAAACGCCATGCTGTTCTACCGACGATGGAAATCTTGTTCACCACAACCTCTCCTGACGACAAGGGGTAAAAGCATCTGATATGCCAAGCCCGTGCGCCCGAGGCCTTCTGAGCAAATCGCTACATTGAAGCGGCGGAGGCCCCTTGAGAGCGAGGTGGCGATGACGGTCGACTCCCAATTCGACACTTGTCGACGCTTCTTTCGATACCTGTCAGCGGTGGATAACTCGCGAGGCCGCGCATTTGTAATTAGAGACGTGCAAAGGGTTTCAGAGTCGGCCACTGCTTCCTGCCGCCTTCGATGCCATGAAGGCGGCTGCTGCAAGTGCTCTAACTTCAAGCACCGTTCATCCGTCTCACGCACATTTGCCGGGCCCCGTCGCTCCCTCCATTTTCTTTGAAGGAGGACGACCGACTGACAGCGCTCTGCCGCCATCGACTGTCTTCTGGCTCCAGATGGCGAGAGCGCATTGGGAGTCACGCAGTCATGATGCTCAAAATACGCCAATACCCATGCACTCGGGAATTGGAACGACGCGTGCCTCATGCTCGTAACAGGAGGGGTCGCGCATGCAGAGCACAGACGCAGCTGTCGAGGCTGTCGAATTCGGCGAAATTCCGGGGCAGATCGTGGGTGAGAAATTCGGGCAAATTTTGTCCAACCGTCTGCCATCTCTTTACCGAGGGGCCTATCGGATCCTGGGCAATTCGGCTGACGCAGAAGATGCGGTTCAGGATGCCCTTCTTGCGGCTTACACGCACCTGGGCCAATTCAGGGGACAAGCAAAGATGTCCACTTGGCTGGCGGCCATCGTGCACAATTCGGCGCTGATGCAGTTGCGGAGGCGGCTGCGCCACATCGATGTTCCTCTCCATGAGCCAATCGGAGAGGTAGAGGAACACTCCGCTTTTCGGCAACTAGCGGATCGGCGGCCCAGTCCAGAGGATGACTATCGAAATACCGAGCTAAGGATGCACTTGATTCGTTTCCAAAGCCGGCTTACTCCCCCTTTGCGGAAAACGTTTCAGCTTCGTGACATCGACGGCTTATCGGTCCGCGAAGCTGCACGAATTTTGGGCGTGCCGCTCGGAACGGTGAAGGCGCAGTCGGCGCGTGCGCGCAAGAAGCTGAGAGAGTGGATGCGGCGAGCGCCCAGACCCCGCAACCGGAATCTAAGTACTCCCACTGCACGGTGCGCATCAGCAAGGGTATCACCATGAAGTGGATCAAACGAATTGTGGCTTATGCATTTGACTGTGTCCACCCTCACGCCACGTTGCCGCGATCGCCGTGGATGTCTTGATAATTGAGGAGCAGCTCGAAGGTCGCACTTCGACGGGCGGGATGACTTCTAGCCGAATCTACTCCACGTGGCGCGCGACAAGAGACCGCGGGACCCTCACTTTGGCCGCGCGACCGGAGAGTTCTCAAGCGGGTTAGGCACTGGCTCCCACTGACGACTGGCTTCAGCTGCCAAAATTCGAGTCAAGATGGCGAACAGTCCGCTCACGGACACTCCACACATCAGCAATCCAGTAAGGCCCTCGATCGGCCCAGGACCGCCACATCTGCGGGAGAAGAACGTCCCCGTAGCCCACCGTCGAGTAGCTGGCGGCTGAAAAATAGAAGGAGGTCTCCCACGCTGAAAAACATTTCCAGCGATAGAAGCAGGCCCACACCAGGGCCTCCAATATCTGCAGAACAAGCATTGCAGCTGCGAACCGAACCATAAGCACGGCGGAATGCCACGGACTTAGTCTCTTTCGTAGTCGCTCGATAAAATTCCTTGTCCAGCAAATAAGGACGCCCATTCCCGCGCACTGGAGCCAGAGCGTTAGGGCCACGAGACCTACTGCCGCGCCGGCTTGGTGAGCTAAGCGCATTGACTCGATCATCGTAATTCCAGTTGGGCGGCCAACTACGCGTCCGGACCGTTCCTCCGTCGCGCGCAAGTACATCGTTCGCCCACCGGTGCACCAGACATATCTCCACTCAACCGCCCTGACAGCGGAGGTCCGAAGATCACGGTTGGCCCACCGTGAGTTCGGGGATGACCGAAGCCCGTCTGGTAACTTGCTGGACGCAGTGGGCAAGCGTTTCAGCGACAAAAGAACCACCCGTCTCTGTATTAAGCATTGCGTCATACAGATGGCGCTCTGGCCAGTTCAGGTTAAGGTATCTCTTGACGAAGGCAGCGCGATCTCTGTCAATCGTGTCAACGTCCGCGATTGCCTTTTCTTGGGGGGTCCCCGCGGTGATCAATCGGTGGATCTTAAACGTTCGAGAAGCATAGAGAAACGCCCTAAAGACATCTTCGCGATTACGAAGGAAATATTGCGAGCCTCGACCAACGATTACACACGGGCCGCCAGAAAGTGCGTGATTGACCGCCAGTTCGGAGACCGCGGCGATTCGGCGCGCATCAAGCAGTTCCAGCCGATGAGTGGGCGGTAACCCTCCCTCGAATGCCCCTCTGAGAAAAGATTTAAAGACGCGATAAACCGCAGGATCGTTTTTCCATTCCCGCTGCTCGACTGCCTGCGGCGTACTGTTGGTCAGCCGTGCGATTTCCTGAGTTAGTTCGCGGTCCCGACAGCTTCCAACCTAGAAGTTCGGCCAGCTTCGCAGCGATCTCGGAACCGCCACAGCCGAATTCACGTTCGATAGCCACGGCTCGAATCATCATGACAATCCTTAACCGGCCGCAACCTGGCCATCCGCTCCGGGGTCGTTCTTTTTCAAGAAAAAGGCGAGAACGAACATGACCGAGCAGAGCGCGCCCAGGATCCAAAACGTATCCATGTACGACATCGCGTGCGCTTGTCGATTCACTAAGTCGTAGAACCTCGCAATGGCCTGGTTGCGGGCATCCGCGGCCCGAAGCCCAGAATGGGCGACTTCTGAACTCAGTGCGTGGAGTGAGGAACGAAATGCAGGGGTATCGGGAGTGACGTGGCCGACGAGGATTTGCTGATGATACTGGGACCGACGGGTAATCACCGTAGTCACCAACGAAGTTCCTATACTGCCGCCGATGTTGCGCATGAAGTTGATGATCCCTGAGACGCTGTTGCCCTTCTCTTCGGGAACTCCGATGTACCCTGCCGCCGTGATGGGGACGAATAGAAATCCGATTCCCACTACTTGCGTGATGCGCAGCCACGTTGCAAAACGGAAGTTGATGAATAAATCGATCTGATGAGCTGAATAGAACAGTCCAATGGCGAGACACAACCATCCCGTCGCAATCAGGTATCTGGCCTGGATCTTTGATGTAAGCCGGCCGGTGATGGGCATCATTGCCAACAAAACCAGTCCCCCCCCGGACAAAACAAGACCTGCGAGTTCGGCGGTGTAGCCCATCAGCGTCTGCAGGAATTCGGGAATCAAAACCAACGTACTGAAAAGCATGAAGCCCATCATGAACATCATTAGGTTCGCCGCGGCGAAGTTAAAGCTCTTGAACATGCGGACATCGATGATGGGTTCTTTGCGGAACCATTCCCAGATGACCAGTGTGATTAGGCAGACCGCTGCAGTGATCGCCAGGGTCATGATGAAATGCGAGCCCAACCAATCGTCTTCCTGCCCCTTATCCAAAAGCACCTGCAGCGAGCCAACTCCCAGCACTAACATGGATATTCCGATGTAATCCACACGGATCCCCCCGCTTTTTAGCCGGCGAAGAAACGGTGGGTCTTCGACAAGTATGTGGGTCAAATAGACAGCAAGGGAAACCACAGGCAAGGTAATAAAAAATATCCAGCGCCAGGAATAATTGTCTGTTATCCACCCTCCGAGCATTGGGCCCACTGTTGGGGCGAGACCGCCGAGATGCCGTAGAGAGCAAAGGCAACGCCGCGCTTCTCGGGAGGAAACGAATCGTTGAGGATCGCCTGCGCCATCGGTTGCAGTCCGCCTCCACCGACGCCTTGGACGGCCCGGAAGAACAGCAACAGAGGCAGGCTCGGCGCCAGTCCGCAGAGCAGAGAACTCAGTGTGAAAATAAGGAGAGAGAGCATGAAATAGCGCTTGCGGCCGATGATTTCCGCAAGCCATCCGCTGATGGGCAGCACGATCGCATTAGCAGCGAGATACGACGTGAGTACCCACGTGCTGTCGTCGTAACTGGCCCCCAAGCCTCCCGCGATGTAAGGCAATGCGACATTGGCAACGCTCGTATCTAAGACTTCGACAAATGCCGCCAGCGAGACGACTGCGCCAATCGCCCATGGATTGACCTTGGGACGCCAGATGACCTGCTCTGAAGGGAAGGTCAGCGTTGCGGCGCTCATCGCAAGTACACTTTCGCTTCGACATTCATGCCGGGGCGAAGCTGGCGATCGCGATCTTCCCCTTTCTCGAGAACAATCTTCACCGGCACGCGCTGGACGATTTTTACGTAGTTGCCCGTAGCATTTTCCGGAGGCAGCAGGCTAAACAGAGTGCCCGTGGCCCCCGCGATGCTGTCTACGTGGCCGCGGTAGGAACGGCCATTGGAGTCGCAAGTGATCTTCACCTTCTGCCGCGGCCGCATGTGCTTGAGTTGCGTTTCTTTGAAGTTGGCAGTGATCCAAACTTCATCCAGCGGGCACCACCGTCAGCATTTGCTCGCCGGGGTCCACATTCAATCCCACGACCACTTTCTTCGTCACCTCACCGCTAACCGGCGCTAATATCCTGGTGTATCCCAGGTTGAGTTCGGCCTGGTCGAGTTCGGCCCGCTTCTGCGCTACGTCAGCAGCGGCTGATAGTGCGCGGTCGCGTGTGGACGCCACCCGTTTTCGGCCCCGCCTGGGCAGATTCATCTCGCGCAATCGCTTCGATAAGACGGCTTCGCGCGGCGTCGACATTTTGTTCAGCGGCCGCCTCGTCATCTTTTGCGGCTGCTACAGCGGCAGTATCCGTTTGTGCCGCGGCTATCGCGTAGTCATAAGTCTGCTTGGGTACTTCCTCCTTGATCAGCAGGAGGTGGTAACGCTCGACGTCGTCCTGCGCCTTCACGTTTTGCGCCTCGGCCTCCCGGATGCGTGCCTGTGCGGCTGAAACTTGTTTTTCCCCGGCGGCGATAGCAGCCTTGGCGTTTTCAATGTCCGAAGATGTGAACTTCAGTTGGCTGGTGGTATCCACTGAACTAATGGGCACATCGATGTTGAGAGCACGGGCGGACGCCTCCGCGGTTTCGAGGTTCGCCTGCGCTTTTGCCACCGCAACTTGATAGTCTTTTGGGTCAATCTCCACCAGTGTGGCGCCTTCTTGCACATACTGGTTGTCTCCCACGTGCACCGCTTGCACGTACCCCGAGATCCGTGCGCTCACCGGATACAAGTGAACATCGACTTGCGCGTCGTCGGTGCTCTCGAAACCCGAGAAGTAGTGCCACAGGAAGATGCCAGCGACAAGAACTACCACCACGGCAGCGCCGATAATCCAGCGCTTGTGAGAACGCCGGTGCGGATAGACCACCGGCGGCGAAGAGGGGCTTTCGCTAGGGGTATTGCGCGTCGGCGACGATGAACTGTCCGGACTTTTGGCCGTCTCCTGGTCGGGCATTTTATTTTCCTTTCAGATACAGCGCGTAGTTCGATTCCGCGACCCCGGTCGCCCGCGCCATCGAGATTTTTGCGATGTTATAGCGATAAAGGCTGGCGATATATGCGTCGTTCGCATCCGCGAGGGATTCCTGCGCCTGAACCACTTCGATGTTGTCCGTTACTCCGGAGGAGAAGCGATCGCGTGATTGCTGCAGGGTTTCAGTGGCGAGCCGGACGGCATTCTGCTCAACCGACACTTCCTGGGCGGTATCTTGCAGGTCGAGGAAAGCATCGCGGACCTGCTGGTCGACGGCGGCGCGGAGGTCGCCCAGTCGTTGCTTGGCCCTTGCCAGCAGGGAATCTGCGACAAGGTTGTCCGCGTGGACCTTGCCTCCCTGGAAGAGTGGGAGTCGGAGTTCCGCGGCTGCGTCCACGGTGCCGTGATTCGACGCAGTATTGTCCCCGATGCTTCCGTAATCCGCAATGGCCGATAGTGTCGGATAACGCTCGGCTGAAGCGGCCTTCTTTTGCAACTCAGCAGAACGCACTTGCTCGGTTAGGTTTTTATAGTCGGCGCGAAAGCTATACGCCTCCTGCAATGCATCATCGAGGGTTGAAGTCGCCAGCGGCTGATAAGGAACTTCTGTGGCGGTGTCGAACATCTGACCTGCCGGAAGTCCAATCGCCCGCGCCAGAACCCGCTTCTGCTTGGCTAGATTATTTCGCGCGACGATCAACCTCTGTTCGCGTGCCTGAAGCTCGACATCGGATCTCAGTACGTCAACCGCAGCTGCGAGCCCGGCTTGCTTCTGGTCGGTGGTCTGATCAAAGAGTACTTTCGCAGTGTCGCGCTGGGCCAAAGCGGACTCGACTTGCGACTGGTCAGCAATAACCAGCAGATAGTTGGACACAACCACAACAACAATCAGTTCGCGGGCGTTCTTGTAACTGTACTGGGCCGATTTCACTTGTGCGGCTGAAGATCGTGCACTCTCAATCGACTGCCAATTGAAGAGTGATTGGTCGAGGTAAGCACGTGTATCGAAGACCCCAAAAGGGCCAATCACACGTGGAACGCCAGGGATGTCAAGTCCTATGGTCGCCTTCAGATCAAGCTGGTGAACACCATAACTGGTGTCGGTGGTCAGATTTGGCAGCAGGCCGCTGAGCGCATGCCACCGCTCGCCTCGTGCGCCGGAAACAGCATCGGAGGAAAGTAGCCCCCCAAGATTTTGCCGCAAACCGCGACCTACGGCGTCCTCTAGAGAGAGCGACAGCGCCGTCGGACTGGCTTTGCCCGTGGGAACTCCTCCCAGGTAAGGATTTTGCATCTGAAGATCGGAGGTATCCTGAACAGCGACCGCGGGGGCACCATAGGACACGGTTCCTTGGCTCGCAGCAGTCAAGTCGGACTGTCCGTAAAGCGGAGCTGCCAGCAGAGCCACGTAGAGCGCGGTCAGCTTTATACTGGGCCTCGGACGATCGGCGGTGAAATTGTTTTGAGCTATAAAACGCACAGTTGCGATTAAGCCAGAAGAGTGGGGGCGAGTCTATTAGACGATGGTATTGACCAATACTTTCGCATAGGCCAACGTTTGCGATAAGCACGCTGACCCGAACCTCCGGCTGATGCGGGCCTAACTTGAACTTCTCCACCTGACTAATCCGTGCCCGCGGGATGTCCCGTCTGAAAGTGTTGATCAAACACCTTCATTCAATAGCGACCCTTGTGCTATTTCTTCCGTGCAATCGAGGCAGCCTCTGTGCTTTTCCGCTTTGTTCCACCCGTGGAAACGCGACAAGTCGCCGCCCTCCATGCCTCACGGAGTCCATGCGTACTCAGGTCCCAGTCTGGGCGGATTTCACTCGTCGCGACGCGCACGTCACGCCAGAGATCGACAACCGATAGGCAGCCCCGGACCCAGTGGCCGTTATAGATGCTGTAGATCACGAGGCCCGGCTTGAGTCACGGCTCAATACGAAGGTATCGCCGATACCATCGTCCAATTGATTCGCCGGAGGGCAGCCTCGGGTGTAATCGTCTCATCACAGCCGAGTTACGTGGGAGTCAGGCTCGTCCAGCTAGCGTTCTTTTCGGCCTACTTTTATTCTCCGTGCCGTGGTCGAGAATCGTAAATTTCATCGGTCACTGTGATGGGGTCGGGCTACTGGCCATGGCTCTTGGATCGTTCCTGTTCCTGCCGGCGGAGGCGCGGGCTATGGGCTTGAGAGTCTGAAAAACCATAACGGACAATTGCATGAGTGAAAACTTTCCTGTCATATACCTGGCCAGGCACGGTGAAACAGCATGGACAGTTACGGGTCAGCACACCGGCCTCACCGATTTACCCCTCACCGAGCGCGGGGAGTGGAACGCACGACGACTTGGTGAGTCGTTAAGAGGACTGGCCTTCGCGAAAGTGTTCACGAGTCCCTTGCGGCGGGCCATGCGAACCTGCGAACTGGCCGGATTCCAATCTGCAGCTGAAATTGATCCTGATCTCGTCGAATGGGACTATGGACAATATGAAGGGCGCCTGACGGCAGACATTCTGCGCGAGCGTCCGGACTGGCAGTTGTTCCGCGACGGCTGTCCCGGCGGAGAATCGCCGCAGCAAGTCGCCGCGCGAGCCGATCGCGTGGTACGCCGCCTGCAAGCAGTGGCGGGGGATGTTCTGCTCTTTTCCAGCGGCCATTTCCTGCGAGTCCTCGCCACGCGCTGGACCAGAATCGAACCGGTGAACGGTCAATCTCTAATGTTAAGTACAGCGAGCCTGAGTGCACTGAGCTACGAAAACAGGCTCTCGGAGCCGGCAATCCGGTTCTGGAACGACACCCATCATGTGCTCGCGACAAATGGACAAGTGCGAACAGCCGCTGGCCAGCGGTCTGCCACCGCTCAGGAGGTAACACGATGAAAGCGACACAATTGCTTCACGACGAGGGCCAGAGTTTGTGGCTCGATAACATCACCCGCGATTTGCTCGACCGCGGTACGCTCAAACTATACATCGACGATTTCGCTGTAACAGGGCTTACCTCGAACCCGACAATATTCGACCACGCAATCAGAAATAGCGCGACGTATGACTCCGAGATCATTGAGAAGTTGCAGGATGGGAAATCCGGTGAGGCGCTGTTCTTCGAACTCGCTCTGGAAGATATTACCCGCGCCGCCGATCTATTTCGGCCAATTCATGAACGAACCAACGGAGTGGATGGATGGGTCTCGCTGGAAGTATCGCCGTTTCTTGCCTATGACGCGGCCAGCACCATCGCTGCGGCGAAAGGGTTGTTCGCCAGAGCAGACCGTCCCAATCTGTTCATCAAGATTCCAGGCACCGCGCAAGGCCTTCCAGCGATCGAGGAGGCCATCTTTGCCGGCATTCCGATCAACGTCACTCTCTTGTTCTCGCGCGAACAGTACCTCTCTGCGGCCAACGCTTACCTGCGCGGAATAGAACGCCGCATCGATGCGGGCCTCAATCCGCTGGTGGGCTCGGTGGCGTCGGTGTTTATCAGTCGCTGGGATGTGGCCGTTGCCGGCAAAGTCCCTGAGAAACTGCGTGACCAGCTTGGCATCGCGATCGCTGAGCGCACATACAAGGCAGCCAGCGCACTGCTTAGCTCATCTCGTTGGCAGCGCGTTTACAACGCGGGCGGCCGTCCGCAACGTCTGTTGTGGGCAAGCACCGGAACCAAAGACCCGAAAGCCTCCGACATTCTTTATATCAAGGCCCTGGCTGCGCCTTTCACGGTGAACACCATGCCCGAGGCGACCTTGAAGGCCCTGGCTGTCCATACGGAATTGGGCAAGTTGCTGCCGGTTGACGGGGGAAATTGTGAGGAAGTGCTGGCAGAGTTTGGCAAGACAGGCGTTGACGTTGACGCATTGGCGGCGCAGCTGCAGAGCGAAGGAGCCGAGTCCTTTGTGAAGTCCTGGAATGACTTGATGGCCGTAATTTCGTCTAAGAGCGCCTCGCTAAATAAAAGTGGCACCCTTAAGGCGGCCAGTTAAATCATAAAGCATGAAGCGTGTGAGACTAAGAACGCGATTATAGAAGGAGCATGCATATGGCAGCACAGGCCGTACCCCTGACAAAGCCGAAGGCCAGGCGGACAGCGTGAACCGCACTGGCGTCACATTACAGAACGGTTTCAAAGCTGCATATGCGGCAGCTTTTTGCGGATGATCCGAAGCGCGGCGAGCGTTTGGCGGTCGAGGCCGTTGGTCTTTACCTCGATTACTCCAAGAACCGCGTCACCGATGAAACGCTGCGTCTCCTTTTTCAACTGGCGGAGGAGTCTGGCCTAAGGTCGCGAATCAACGCCATGTTCCGCGGCGAGAAAATCAACATCACCGAGAAGCGCGCAGTCTTGCACGTGGCACTGCGTGCACCGCGAGACGAATCCATTCTTGTTGACGGAAAGAACGTGGTACCTGAGGTCCATGCCGTTCTCGACCGGATGACGGATTTCTCCAACCGCGTGCGCGGTGGTGAGTGGAAGGGACACACGGGCAAGCGTATCCGCAACGTGATCAACATCGGTATCGGCGGCTCTGACCTGGGGCCAGTCATGGCCTACGAGGCACTGAAGCATTACAGCGATCGAAACATGACGTTCCGCTTTGTATCGAACATTGACGGCACCGATTTCGTGGAGGCGGTACGCGATCTCGATCCGTCAGAAACGCTTTTCATCATCTCTTCGAAGACTTTCACGACCCTCGAGACAATGACCAATGCTCACACGGCCCGCGAGTGGTCTCTCGCCGGATTAGGCGGCGACGAAAAGTCGGTGGCGAAGCATTTTGTCGCGGTCTCGACCAATGCGGCCGAGGTCACCAAGTTCGGGATCGATACCGCCAACATGTTCGAGTTCTGGGACTGGGTTGGCGGGCGCTACTCGATGGACTCCGCCATCGGCCTGTCAACCATGGTCGCCATCGGTCCTGAAAATTTTCAGGCCATGTTGAATGGTTTTCATCAGATGGACGAACACTTTCGCACGGCCCCGTTCCAGCAGAACCTGCCCGTGCTGATGGGTCTCCTGGCGATCTGGTACAACGATTTCTTCGGGGCGCAGACGGCAGCC
The DNA here is from genome assembly GCA_963743585.1 of uncultured Acidobacteriaceae bacterium. Classification (GTDB taxonomy): domain Bacteria; phylum Acidobacteriota; class Terriglobia; order Terriglobales; family Acidobacteriaceae; genus Sulfotelmatobacter. Next base: position 204,964 of record CAVUQI010000001.1, read on the forward strand.
GTCCTACCCTACGAACAATACCTGAAGCGCTTTCCCGCTTACCTTCAGCAGTTGACCATGGAAAGCAACGGCAAGCACGTCACGCTTGAGGGGAAAAAGGTCAAGCACGACACGGGTCCAATTTATTGGGGAGAACCGGGAACTAATGGTCAACACTCTTTCTACCAATTGATTCACCAGGGAACGAGACTCATTCCTTGCGACTTTATCGCTTTTTCGAAATCTCTCAATCCATTAGGTCGGCACCACGACATGCTGATTGCCAACGTCTGCGCTCAGACAGAGGCGCTGGCCTTCGGCAAGACGCCGGAGCAGGTCGAGGCAGAGGGCACTCCGAAGTGGCTGGTTCCGCACCGGGTATTCGAGGGCAACCGTCCGTCGAATACAATCCTGGCTGAAAACCTGACGCCGGAAACTCTCGGAAAACTGGTGGCGCTGTACGAACATTCCGTGTTTACCCAGGGCACCATCTGGAGCATCGATTCCTTCGACCAGTGGGGCGTCGAACTGGGAAAGGTCCTGGCGCAACGGATCATTCCTGAACTGGAGAGTAAAACTGAGCCGCACCTTGCGCACGACAGTTCCACAAACAAGCTGATCAGGTATTACCGGAAGTCGAAGCGGTCATAAAGGAGAGTTCGAGATGCAACTCGGCATGATCGGTCTGGGAAGGATGGGCGCCAACATGGTAAGGCGACTCATCGATAAGGGTCACAACTGCGTGGTGTTCGACAGGTCGCCGCAGGCAGTCAGCGAGTCGGTCGCTGGAAAGGCAACCGGCGCATCATCGCTGGCGGAGCTGGCCAGCAAGTTGGCGAAGCCACGAGCAATTTGGCTAATGGTGCCGGCTGCTGCTGTCGACGAAACCATTACTGAACTTCTGCCTGACCTGGAGGCAGGAGATATCCTGATCGACGGCGGGAACTCCTATTACGTCGATGATATTCGGCGTGCGAAAGAACTCGCTTCGCGGAAGGTTCACTACGTGGACGTGGGTACCAGCGGAGGCGTGTGGGGGTTGGAACGTGGTTATTGCATGATGATCGGCGGGGAGGACGAGGTCATCAAGCATCTTGATCCGATTTTCTCGGCGCTCGCGCCCGGCATAGGCGACATTCCCCGCACGCCCGGTCGCGAGAAAGTCGGTGGCACCGCCGAGCAGGGCTACCTGCACTGCGGCCCCAACGGTGGCGGCCACTTCGTCAAGATGGTGCACAACGGAATCGAATACGGAATCATGGCAGCCTTTGCTGAAGGGTTGTCTGTGCTGCGTTCAGCAAATGCCGGAAAACAGGCGGGCCAGATTGATGCTGAAACTACACCCCTCCGCGATCCTGAACACTACAAGTACGATTTTGATCTCAAGAATGTTGCCGAGGTATGGAGGCGCGGCAGCGTGATCGCGTCCTGGCTTCTCGACCTTGCCGCGGCAGCTTTGCTCGAGGATCCTGCCCTCTCAAAGTTCGCCGGCCGGGTGTCCGATTCCGGCGAAGGCCGATGGACCATCAAAGCTGCGATTGACGAGGCCGTGCCGGTTCCCGTGCTCACGACCGCTCTCTACGAACGATTCAGCTCGCGCGGCGATGCAGAGTTTGCCGACAAACTTTTGTCCGCTATGCGGTTCGAATTCGGCGGGCACCTGGAAAAGCCTGCCGAAAAGTCAAAGGCGGCCTAAGGAGAGATACTCATGAGCAATTTTGAATCGGACGCTCTTGTTTTTTTCGGTGCTACTGGCGACCTTGCCTATAAAAAGATCTTTCCGGCACTGCAAGCCATGGTGAAACGAGGACATCTCAGCGTGCCGGTAATCGGTGTGGCCAAGGCGGGGTGGAATCTCGATCAACTCCGCGCCCGCGCAAAGGAAAGCGTGGAAAAACATGGCGGACTCGACCCAAAGGCCTTCGACAAACTCTGTACTCTGCTGCGCTACATCGATGGCGACTACAAAGCGCCAGCGACGTTTACGGCGCTTCGCAAAGAACTCAAGGAGGCGCACCACCCGACCCACTATTTGGCGATTCCGCCGATTCTATTCGAAACTGTTGTGGAGCAGTTGGAGAAATCGCATTGCGCCAACGGGGCCCGAGTCGTTGTCGAGAAACCTTTCGGGCACGACCTGGCGTCAGCCAAGGAGTTGAACAAGGTCCTGCTTGCTGTTTTCAATGAATCCGAAATCTTCCGCATTGACCATTATCTTGGCAAACGTCCGGTCAACAACATGTTGGCTTTTCGATTCACCAACACTTTTGGCGAAGCCTTTTGGAACCGCAATTACATCAAGAGCGTAGAGATCACCATGGCGGAGAATTTCGGAGTAGAAGGTCGTGGGGGCTTCTACGACGCCATCGGAACCATTCGTGACGTTGTCCAGAACCACCTTTTCCAAGTGTTGTCGAATCTTGCTATGGAGCCGCCTGCGGGTCTCGACAGCGAGTCGGTGCGCGACGAAAAGGTGAAAGTGCTCAAAGCAATTCCTCCCATTGAGCCACAGAACCTTGTGCGCGGCCAGTTTCGCGATTACCTCCAGGAGAATGGAGTTGCCAACGGATCGCAGACTGAAACCTTCGCTGCCTTGAAATTGGAAATCAATTCCTGGCGATGGAAAGGAGTTCCTTTCTACATTCGTGCCGGTAAGTCTCTGCCAGTGACCTGCACCGAGATTGTCGGCAAATTTCGCAAGCCGCCTACGTTGATTCCCGATTCTGTCTTGGTCGAGAACACTCTTCGGCTCCGGCTCAGTCCTGAAGTCACAATTGCAATGGGAATGATGGACCTGGCCCCGGATGCGGAAGGTTTTTCCCTGGAATCGCGTGAGATGGTGGCCAGCCATTCTCCTGACGCGGGCGAGATGGATGCGTACGAAAGGGTGCTGGGCGCCGCAATGGAAGGGGATTCCACGCTATTTGCGCGCGAGGACTACGTCGAGGAAGCATGGCGCATCGTCGATCCGGTGCTGAAGAAAGCGACCCCGGTCTATGCGTACGAGCCCAAAACTTGGGGACCGCATGAGGTTGAGCAAGTGACGCCGCCAGGAGGCTGGCACGACCCAATTGTGGGAGAAGACATTTCAGTCGTTTTCGATCGTGCGGCTTGATAGTGAAACGCAACCAACCAGTTTAGAGTTCTGCTAAAAGGGCGAGTCTCGCGTGAAGACCCAAGTATTCGACGATGAGAAATCGACTGCACAAGCGGCCGCGCGGTGCATAGTCGCCGACGAAATTGCTGCTCTAGTCTTTCAAGCGTGAGTTCAGTAGTTCGATCGTTGCCCGGATGCGAGATCATCACACTAATACAAAAGTAGCGATCGATACCATCGTCCAATAGCTTCCTCTTCGCACTTCAGGCCTAATTGTCTGCGGGACCGGCTGTCAACGTATGGGCCTTGAACGCACTTTCTTTTTAACGCAGCTCTACTTTCACGTGGACTGATCAATCGACCATTTCATGCTTTCTAAATGCGCGAATGCAACCTGTTCCACTAACTTTCGCTATCTCAGCGAAGGCAAGCTCTACCTGATCGACTCCAGAGCAGTGTCGGCCCGATATGGAGTGCGAGGGGAATTGAAATATGCAGGCAGGTCCTGCATCTATGAATATTTCTGGTTGTGCTCCTCGTGCTGTCGAGAAATGACGATTCAAATTGACAATTGTGAAGTCAGCGTGGTCCGCAAGCGAGGAATGCCGCAAGGCCATGAACCAGATCTTCAAGGCGTAAGCGCGGCAGAAAACATCGGTGCTGCTTGACGCTGCCCCAGTGAACTCGATCCGGCCTCAACAGGCGACAGGCCACACGCATCTCCGGCAAACTCACCGAACCATTCCGTCTGATGTAAACCTCGGCCAGAACTGGAGATCGACTGATGCGATGGTATCAATCGATACCATCGTCCAATGGACTACTCGAAACGCTTCTGGCTTAATTGCTGTTGTACATCGAATTGGAGCGTCGACAGAAGGTCCTCTATGCCAGACGGCAAAACGGCAATCGTGACGGGAGCGCAGCAGGGCATCGGCGGCGCTCATGCCGGCCGGTGGTGGCCGCCGGAGCGCTGAACAGATTGGCGAGCGGGTTGAAACGCTTACAAGACAATAGGAGTGAGTTATGGAAAACGCAATGTTCCAAGAAGTAGCCGCACACGGGAGATCGCCTGATCCGAACGGGGGAAGGCTGGAAGAAAGACCCAATCCGATTGTTTTTCCGTGCAGAAAAAATGCGGGATATCAGGAAGGCGGCCTGCGCACCGACGACGAGGCTGAACAGTACATTCCGCTCGAGGAAGACGAAATCGAGAAGCACGCCTTCGAAGGCATCGTCGGAAGCAACGCGCGACTGAAAGCTGTGCTTGAAGATGTTCGAATTGTAGCGCCCGCGGACTCAACGGCGCTTATCCACGGTGAGACGGGTACTGGCAAGGAACTGATCGCACGTGCCATTCACGACCTCAGTCCTCGCAAGAATTATGCATTTGTGAAGGTGAACTGTGCCGCGATTCCCTCGGGGCTTCTTGAAAGCGAACTGTTTGGCCACGAAAGAGGCGCCTTCACGGGGGCGATAGCCCAAAAAATCGGAAGATTCGAACTGGCAAACAAAGGCACTCTCTTTCTCGACGAAATTGGAGACATCCCGCTTGAACTGCAACCAAAGCTTCTCCGGGTGTTGCAGGAGCAGGAGTTCGAGCGTCTGGGCAGCACCCGCACTCAACGAGTCGATGTTCGGGTCGTGGCAGCAACGAACGCCGATCTGGCCCCGATGGTCGCCGAAAAGAAGTTCCGCAGCGATCTTTACTATCGCCTGAACGTTTTTCCGATTGCTCTCCCACCTTTGCGGAACCGCCGTGATGATATTCCACGCCTGGTCCGCCACTTCGCCAACAAATACGCCCGACGGATGGAGAAACACATTGAGAGGATCTCCAATAGAACGATGCAAGACCTGTGCCGGCACACTTGGCCGGGCAATGTCCGCGAGTTGCAGAACCTCATGGAGCGGGCCGTGCTGCTGTCTCCCGGCCTCACGCTGCGAGTGCCACTGACTGATATTTCTGATTTCGTCGATCTCAGTCGAGTCAGTGACGGCAGTACCCTGGAGCAAGTGGAACGGGAGTTGATTCTGAGAGCGTTGCACGAAAGCAATTGGGTCGTTGGAGGGACCCGCGGAGCAGCGGCCCGGCTTCGCCTGAACAGAACCGGACTCGCATACAAGATGAAGAAGTTTGGGATCTCGCGTCCGGCACAGTAGCAGAAGTCGTCCGGCAAAGCCCAGGGTTCGACGTGTCGCCCAACAGTGTCGAGCCATGGCACGGTGCTTGCGCTCGACTCCTGGAAGGCCGCTTGCCAATTCTGCTTTTCTAAAGGTTGGTTGAAGATTCGGCGTTCCGTCAATGCCTGGTATCAGGAGATGCGATGGGCAGCCTGACACCTTGCCGGTCCGACGTTCAGCCGATCTGCCGTTCCGCCGATCTGCCGTTCCGCCGATCTGCCGTTCCGCCGATCTGCCAATCGAGCCGATACCGCGATCGTGACCGCTCGCCAATCGCGGCTGGTCGATCGAGGCGGGCTGTCCATCCATCAGCCTCTGACTCGTCGAGCCAGTCCTCTGCTGCGTGCCTCGCCTGCTCGGAACCAAACATTTCCTTCACAGCGTTGACGAAAGCCGACAGCTCGGTCTCCTCCACGTGCATCTAGTCGGCATAGGTTGAACTGTCAAGCGATTGTCCTGCGTTCACAAGTCTTCCTTCCTGCGCTCCTCCGCCTATTCCCGCATATTCATCGAACTTTTGCTGGGTTGATTGTTCCCGCATTGTGATACATTAATGCCGCCGCGAACGGACGTGGCAACCGGTTCGCAAGTCTCGCCGAGGTTCGCCAAAGGAGGTCCCCCATGAATACTCTCCGCGATCTGGTAAAAGACCGCAAGACTTATTCGATCGATGCCGCAACGACCGTACTCGAGGCGGCGCGCTTTATGACTGAGCACAACATCGGCGCCCTGCCTGTGCTGCGCAGTGGACAACTTGCCGGAATTTTTTCTGAGCGCGACATTATGAACCGCGTAGTCGCCGCGGGGCGCACACCAGGACATACCGTGGTATCCGAGGTCATGACTCCCAACCCGCGCGCAGTCAATATAGACGAGAGCGTCGAGGAGTGCCTGTTTATCATGCACGAATTCGGCTTCCGGCATTTGCCGATTGTCGATGGCAAAGAGTTGAAGGGATTGGTCTCGCTGCGCGATGTTGTCATGCATCAGGCCGCTGAACTGCAGCGGCGAACGCGCCGGGCGGCATCCTAGCATCGGATCTCGCCCCCCCAGGAGGGAATCGATGGATATTTCAGAACAGGCGCCCCTTCGCGCGAGCATCACCCGAAAAGGTGACGAGCCTCCGGCGGCGGTTTCGGTGCATGGCTGGCGATATCACCACATTGGGATTCCAAGCAACGTCCCGCATCCTGGCGAGGTATACCTCAAACAATTCAAAATGTACGTGTCGGCTTTTGAGACCAGTCCTTGCGGCATTCAATGGATGCGCTTCGAACCCGATAGCCCAGTACATACCTTGATCAAGACCGTTCCCCACATCGCATTCGAGGTTGACGATCTCGAAGCCGCACTTCGAGGGAAAGAGGTTCTTACGGAGCCGAACTCGCCTTCAGAAGGTGTTGTCGTAGCGATGATCCTCGACAGTGGCGCCCCCGTCGAGTTGCTTGAATTCCGGCGCGATGTGGATTCTGGGAGAAGCCGCGGTCACTGAGCCGAGCCTCGAACCAGCGTTTGCTCATGGACGCTTTCTCAGAAGCAGTTCTCCCGGCTCTGGCGGAAGCTTGAACGGGAATTCGAAGATGTTGCCGGCAAGTGGAACACGCAGCACAAATTCCTCTTGTGACTTCCAGCTTCCGATCCATTTTGTATCGGTGTCGAAGAAAACCCAGCCGTGCTCTTCCGGAGTCGCTCGATCCAGATGCGTAGCACGCAGGCTGTTGCTGTTGAGGAACTCGATTAATTCGTTCGCCGATTTTTGATACTCCTGCAATCCCTTGATCCGCACCTGTTTTTCTTCGGGATGCTTCTTAATTGTCCGCCTGGTTTCGTCATCGAGTGTGTCCGCGTCTGCCTGGATTTTCTGACTGTAGGAATCCGGATCGAGCGCAGGCTGCACGACTTTAAAGTGCTTTACGAACTCCAAAGCGATTCCGTCAGCGGACGTATCGAGGCCCTCTTTTCCCCGGTATCGAACGGTCAGCAGGACACCCAGAATGGGCTCGATGCGATGGTGGACCAGCTGCAGTTCCCGCGCGTCGACCGCCATGATGACGCCCACATCGCCCGCCCAAGTCCCGTAGCTATACTTGCCATCGACGCCACGGGAAAAGGTGCATCCCGGCCTTGATTCGCTCCATTCGATGACCGGAGGATGCGGGGAGTCTTTCGAACCAGCTTGCTCCTCATTAACTGCCTCTGCGGCGGTCTCTATTTCTGTTAAAGATTCGCGAACCAGCGCAGCGGCGAAAGCTGGCGCCAAGACTGGAAAAGCAAAGACTCGCGAGACAGAGGCTGGCGAAGCAAAGGCTGGCGAAGCAAAGACTGGCAATACGAAGAGCAGAGGGCCAAGCGCTCCTACACAAACGCCCAGCACGCCGCGGAGCGCTGCATCGTGCCTCGCCTTGCGCATAAGTTCATTTCGGCGCTGCCGTGACTGTCAGCGTGACCGTCGCCGTGCTGGTACTGCTCGGACCCAGACCTTTCAGATCGGAGCCGCTCAATGTAAACGTGTAGGTGTTGTTGGGTGTTATCTGGTTTGCGGCGTTATTGCTATTGCCGCTGCAGGCGGGCAACAGGAACAATCCACCGGCGACTGAAATGAGCAGGAAAATCCCCAACAGTTTCTTGCCACGTTTTCCAGCTGCGCCCAATCCCACAAAAGCCAGAGGCATGGCCAGCCACAGGGCGTAGAACACCCGCGGATGCGATCGGATGAGCGAAGAGCTCGGAGGATTGTTTACCGTAGTGAAAGTCGTGAGCGTGAGCGTAGCCGTTGGCGTTTGGCCAGTGGCCACTTTTACCGTCGCGCTGGGAGTGAACGAGCACACCGGCGCTCCTGTGACCACGGGGGTGACTGACAGGCACGAGAGCGTGACAGTTCCGCTATAGCCGCCGATCGGAGCGAGCGTAACCGTGGTGGTGGCGATGCCGCCGGGCACCACCGGACTGGGAATTGCCGTAGTCGGGAACACGGTCAACGTGTAATCCTGAGCGAGGTCGGCAACATTGAGTTCGAGGGTGGCGCTGGCGGTGGAAGGAATGCTGGAATCGGTCCCGGTGACCAAAACTTGATATGTTCCCGGGGGCGTCGAGCCCGAGGTGGTGATCGTCAGCGAAGGCAAGGAGGATGCAGTCTCCGAACTCGGGCTCACGCTGCAAGCCGGCAGATCAGAGGTGATCTGGGTTGAAGTCACGGTGCATGTGAAATCTACGGCACCGCTGAAAGTTGAAAATGTTGTGAGAGTAAGAATTGAAGTGGCAGAGCCGCCGGGATCGATTGAGGAGGGCTGGAGCTGCCCTGCGGTAAGCGTAAATGGCGCCTGCGCCACGGAAGCGGCTGCGAGGGAAAGTAGCAGAAGTGCCAAAAAGACGGCCATGCGCGGGACCTGCCTGAAATTCACCATAAGTGGACGGGAACTCACTACTTCGATTCCTCCAACGGCGCAAAAGCTGCCCGACCCGGAAGCAAAACCATTCCAGATGCCGGTCAACGGCGTGCTTCATATTAATGCAATAGAGCTTCTGTGGAATGCGCCAGAGAGAATCTTAGACTAGAGCGGCGCATCGTGCCAAACCGCGCCATGTAGCAGAAGGGTCAGGAACGGCCAATAAGGCCGCCACGCGAGGCCGCCTCGAGATCTGCGTTCAGTTCACAGTCAGAGTTGTGGTAGCCATCTGCGTGGTGGTATTCGCGTCGGAGCCGATTCCCGTGATCGTAACGGTGTAAGTACCGGTGGGAGTTCCGCCTGGGCCAGTCGTGACCGAGATCGCCGAGCTTTGAGCAGAGAGCCCGGTCGAATCGCTGGCAGCGACGGTGAAGCTGTACATCGTTGCCGCGGTTAGGCCGGTGACGTTGAAAGTAGTTGCGGTAGGTGTGCCGATAGATTTTCCATTCTCGTACACCGTATAACCGGTCACCGAGCAGTTTGCGCCCACCGCGGCTGCTGTCCAATTCAGGGTGGTGCCGGTGCTGGTGGTCGAGGATGCTGCGAGGCCCGTCGGCGCGCTCGGTGCGGTCGTGCAGTTTAAGCTTCCGGTGACGCTGCTGTTGCCGCCGCAGGCGGGAAGTAGCAGGAGCCCTGCCGTTGCGATCATTCCGCACGCTAGCCACCTTAGACATCGTGGATCAGCGAGTGGCCAAATTGATCCGACGAAAAACAATCCGACGAAAGAGATTCCGACAAGCGACAAGCTGACGGTCGGCAGCCACGTCGCATAATCGAACTTTCTCGGCGGTAATACCGCGCCACTTGAAACCGGCACAGATATGGTCAGCGTGGTTGCTGCGCCGCTTACTGTGGGAGTTACCGAGCTGGTGGAAAAGCCGCAAGTAGGTAATGGTGAGCCAGTCCCGGTCACTGTGCAACTCAGGTTGACCGGGGAAGCGTAACCGTTGAACGACGTCAACGTTACGGTCGAGGTTGCGGAGCTTCCAGGCGAAACCGGGCTCGGAGTTGGGGCTGCGGCTGCTATCCCGAAGCTGGGCTGCGCGAACTTTGCCACGAATGCATCGGTAGAACCGCCTTGAAATGTAGTTTGATAAGCTCCGGGGTTCGGGAACGTTGGGAAATTAGAAGACTCGGTATTTCCGGCAACATAAATATTTGCGCCGTAAGTATCGACGGCAATAGCACCGTAATTGCCGCCATCATCCTCGTCCAGCGATCCGCCCAAATAAGTCGAGAAGAGCAGTTTCGAGCCGGGTGAGTTCACCTCCGTGACGAATGCGTCTTCACCACCACCCGGGCTTGGCTGGGTTGGATTTGCTAGGGGAAAATCAGTCGAGTCCGTTTGTCCGGAGATGTAGGCGTTGCCGCCGCCGTCAACTGCGATGCTGGCGCCGATCTGGGCCGCGGTGCCTCCTAGAAAACTGGAAAACACTTCCTTGCTGCCGGTTGAGTTTAATTTTGTGACAAATGCATTGTTGAGGCTGCCCGCGAAGGTTGACTGAAATCCGCCAGCCACAACCGGAAAGTCGGTGGATTCCGTCTGGCCGGTGATGTAAACGCCCGTTGAATCCACTGCAACGCCATCGCCCAGGTCATTATTGCTGCCGCCCAGAAATGTTGAAAAAACGTACTTGCTCCCGGCCGAGTCGATTTCTGTTGCGAACGCGTCGGTCAGGCCGCCATTGCAGGTTCCGTCTGACCCGCACTTCGTCTGGAAGGCCCCCGTGGTCGTGGGGAACGAGGGACTGGAGGTCTTGCCCGTGACATAAACATTGTCGGCAGAATCGAGGGCTGCCGCATTCACAATGTCTCCACTGGCCCCCCCAAGGTAGGTCGAAAACGTCAAAGCATTGCCCGTTGAGTTCCACAACGAAACGAAGCCGTTGCTGGTCCCGGCGAGTGTGCTCTGAAGAGCATTCTTAACGGGAAAATCTGTGGATGATGCAGATCCAACCACCGCATACACGCCCGTGGCTTGATCGAAGGCCATGCCTACCGCGACATCGCTGCCGCTGCCGCCGAAATATGTTCCGTACGTGAGTGCGCCGGCGGAGTTCAGCTCGAAAATGAAAGCGTTGCTGGAGGCCCCGGAAGGAAGCATAGTTTGATACGCCCCGCTGGTATGCGGGAAATCAGTCGAGCTTGTTCCCCCGACAACGAATACATCGCCTGTCTTGTCCAAAGCGATGCCGTATCCAGCGTCAGTGCCGGTCCCACCAACGTAGGTCGAATAAACAAAGTTTGATCCGGAAGAATTCATCTCCGTAACAAACACATTCGCGGCCCCGGTTAGCATATTCGTGCCGGAGGCGCCGGGGAAATTCGTGGATGCAGTTTGTCCAGTCACATATGCGTTGCCGCTGCTGTCAAACGTGATTGCTTCCGCCTCATCTGCGCCTGAGCCGCCGAGATACGTGGCGTAAGAAACAGTGAGCGAGGGGTCAATCACCAACTCGCGGGAGCGATCATAATTGCCGAGCGCAAAACTGACCCGGTTGCCGGCACTCAGCGCGAACTGCGCATCCACCGGAGTCTTTGCGCCATTTTGCCACTGGTATGCGAACGGCTTATGGAGCACAACGTCGCCTGCGGCGGAAGAAATGTGCAGATTTCCGGAGTCATCAGTCTTTATCTTTTGTGCGTCGGTAAACCGCAAAGCGATCGGTGCCGCACTGGCTTCAGGTGCGACAACCAGGTCGAACTCAAGCCGGCGCCCCTCGCCGTGAAAAACCAGGTTCACGCCGGGATAAACATCCTGATAACTAACTCGAGAGTAGAGCGGGACATTGCTCCGCCACTTGGAGGGATTGCTTCCAATGAAATAGTTTGCTTTGCCGGGCAACTTGTCCATTGCCGAGATCTCGGCTGACGAATCAGCGCCCACAAGCTGCATGTGCATGACGGCTGTCGAGCTTTCCTTCGCACTTCTTTGTTTCGGGTAGCGTGATTCGCCGGCGCAGTGTTCACCGCGGCTGCCCAAGCACAATCCGGTTTGGCGGACACTCTTTGGGCGATTGATTAAGCGATCGAATGGGCCCTGCGAAGCGGGTTGCGGCGCAAGCGAAAACACGGCTTCGTTTTCCGTAAGGAATAATGTGTATCCGTTCGCCCGCGCCGTGTACTTTACCGCGCGGTCGGTCTGGCCTTGGTTCTGCTCGAACGCCAAGGGGAGGGCAGCATAATTGGCTTGAATTCGGCTTCGCAGCGCAGGTGTGGTTTGCCGCTGCCGTGTTGATGTGGTCTGTTCGGGCCGATACTTCGCACCGCGGCGCCCTCCAACTGGAAGAACAAACAGAGCGAGCGAAATTGTGACCACTGCCAGTACAACCCAAAAAACTGGTCCCGACGTTTTCAAAGCAGAGCTAGACGAAGCGTCGCTTTTCTGTGACATCGCAAAACCCTGATCTCTGGATAAGATGTTTCCACGTTCGGTCTTGGGAGGGCCCAGACCGTGAGTAACGTATCGGAGAAGTCGAGATTGCACTATGCGGGGAATACCGTACTCACCCTAGGGAGAATGCTGTACGCAACACAGGTGACGAGACCAAATTGCGGTCGTTTCGAACGCCGAAATTTGGCTAGGGCTTCTTGCCAAGAACTCCCGCAAGGCCGGAAACGGGATTTTGTTTCCCCTTCGTCCCAAGGGCATTCTTCAAAAGGCCGCTGGCCATGCCTTTCACATCCGGCGTGAACTTTGGATCGGAAGTTGTCCCCGAGATGGCGAAAGGAATGTTGTCCGCCTTCATGTGAAAATCGAGGGCGTCGCTCGGACTCACCGTGCCCGCTCCAGTTGCGGTTCCGAGGCTGGGGATGACCAAGTCGATATTGGTTGCGCGAGTGCCCTCGGGGGCGACTCGAACGTCGGCGCTGAAGTTCTGTATTTTTGTGTCATTTTGCGCCGACTTGCCGGAGAGAGCGGAAATTGAAGACAGTTTCGATCCCAGATTGAAGCCGGCAAGAGACGAATTGTCCAAACGAACGGTGCCAGTCGTGACCAGCTTATCTACCGGCCCTACCGTCGATAGATCCAAGTTCAAAGTGCCGCCCTTGAGCTGCGAGCCCGGTGGAAGAACTATGCCGAATGCGGGCAGCATGGCTTCGAGATTGTCCACCGGCAGACCCTGTCCGTTCAATTTCGTATTCACAGATGTAGGCGCGGTGTGTGCGTCATAGGTCCCGGAAAGGTGCGCAATGGCTTTGCCTAAAGCTATATCTCCTTGATCGATGGTCCCCGTCTGTTTGGCGAGATCGTAGGTCGTCGCGTACTTCACTTGGAGCGGCTCACGGGCCGGAGAACCATTTTTCGCGACCTTTAACTGCTGGACTTGCAGCGTGCCGTTCGTCTTCGCTTCGTGGCCATTCGACGTAACCGTGCCGACAAAATCGACGATCCCCGAGATGCCCGAGGCGGGATCGATGAAGCCTGATGCTGCCACGTTCATTTTTTCCACGACGACCTTGGCCTGCAATGGCGTGAGCGCGGCGTCATTGGCGTCAATCGGCCCGGCCTTGCCATCAAGCTTCAGAGTACCGCCGGTGGGCAAACTGACCGAGAGTTTGAAAGGGAAAGAATCGTAGAATGAAAAGTGCGAGACCTCGACATCCACTTTGTCATAAACCCGCGCCGGCTGCGCAGAGCCGAGCTGACTCACCGTAACGCTTCCGTTGCTTATCTGGAGTTTGTTCACGGAAAGATTCGGCGCGCCGCTGGGAGAAGACTTGGCCGCATTCGGTTGAGTCGGAGCATTCGTCGAGGGGGCATTCGCCGGCGGAGTATTGCTCCCCAGGCTGGAAAAGTTCCACCTCTGGCCGTCTTGGGAACGCACCAGGTTGATTGCCGGCTGATTTAGCGTTAAGTCCGTCACGTGCAAAGTCTTCGAAAAGACCAGCGGAATAATCTCCACGCCGACTTTCAGCGATTTTGCGTGCACGAAATCGGTCTTGCTGAAGGCAGGATCGCCGGCAATTGAAATATCATCGGCATTAACCGAACCGGAAAAAATCGAAACTGAGAGATTGCCAACCTTTACTTGTCGCCCGAAAGTTTGGGTTAATTGCGACTCCAATTCCGGCCGAAAGCTGTTGCCATTGATAAATAGCGGAACGCATAAAAGAATTACGACGACCGCAGCCACGATGATCGCCGCGATTTTGACGCCGCGGCCCATCTTCGGCAGTTTTTGCGAGTGGACGATTCTCAGACGGGGACTCGGATTGGATTGCGGAAGTGTGCTCACGGCTCCTCCTGTAGGAGTTCAGGTGCTTTCAACTTGCTTTCCACGATCAATCCAGCTTTCGTTGTCCATGTCTGCTGGAAAGCGAGATCGGGACGAAGGAGGGCGCTTTTCAGAAATTGGCGCGGGATCGGCCGTGGTCCTGCTTTTTCAGATACGCAAGGCGCCTATTGAAGTGAACGAACGGGAGTTTCTGGTTCGCCGCCGCTGCGGCCTGAATATCGGCTAACGCCAGCACGTATTGTCGAGGTTGAGATGCGCTTTGCCCACAAAAAGATGGTGCTCAGGTGAGCTTTGGCCGATTTTCACAGGTTGGGCAGTGGTTTTTTCGATAATTCTCTTAAGGCTGGGCCGATAGGCAGTGAGCTGAAAAATCCAAACGACGTGGGTTCGCTTGACACTGATCGCGCTCTCTGTTGTAGTGTCCGCCAACCTCCGCGTTGAGTTCAACCCGGAGGAGTCGGAGTTTTTAGGATTGCACAGTGCGACATTCGCAGGGCAACGGTGTCATGGTGACCATCCGCGATGTGGCGAAAGAAAGCGGATTCTCGTCGACGACCGTTTCCATTGTTTTGAACGACGCGCCGCTGGCGCGCTACATCCCTCCGGTCACCAAGAAAAAAATCGAGCGCGCGGCGGAAAAGCTGGGCTACCGGCCGAACCAGTTTGCCCGTGCCTTGCGCAGCAAGCGCAGCCATACGGTTGGCGTCATGGTATTCGACATGACCGATCCCTATTGCACGCTGGTGCTGCGCGGCATTGAAAATTCGCTCTATCAGGCTTCGTACCTGCCGATTTTCACCGATGTACACAACGAGCGCAGCCGCTTCGAGCGGTATCTCGAGATGCTGCTCGACCGGCGCATCGAAGCCCTCGTGCTGGTCGCCAACTGGCTTTTTCTCGATATCAACCTGCTGGCCGATCTGGAAAAGAGCAGCATTCCGATCGCCCTGATCGGACACGAACTGAAGGGCGACGCCATGAGTTCGATTGTGGTGGATAACGAGGTCGGCGGTCATATGGCGCTCGAGCACCTGCACTCGCTGGGGCATCGCCAAATCGTCTTCATTCGTCGGTCCGAAAACCTTGGGAGACAGCTCGCCGCGTTGGCGCGGCATTCGCAACTGCGCGAAAAAGTACGATCTGGAAATCGATTCGCGCCTGGTGCTCGACCTGCCCGAATCGCGCGACCCGCTCTCGAGTTTTGAAGCCGGACAGAAACTCACGGAAGAGCTGATCAAGCAAAAGCGGCAGTTTACGGCGCTGCTGGCCTTTGATGATATGACTGCATTCGGCGCCATTCGCGCGTTATCGAAAACCGGACTGCACGTCCCCGAGCACTGTTCAGTCATTGGATTCGATGATGTGGCGCCTTCGGCGCTGTACACTCCAGCGCTCACCACGGTCCGTCAGCCGCTGGAAGCGATGGGGAACAGCGCGGTCAGCATCGTGCTTGAGGGCATTAAGTCTGTGCTGGAAAAGCGCGAAGTCGCGGCGCAGCACGGAAGGGTGGCGCCCGAATTGGTGGTCCGCGATTCGACGCGTAGCCTCTAAGTTGCGGGGAGAATACAACTGGCGAGTTGCCTTGCACAAACCGAATCGCTGCCGCCACGTTGCTTTGTGTCCTTCCTCCGGATAAAACATGTTGTTGACATAAACACATCCACAGCGATGTTCTCCCGCGTTTTGTTCTTGACATAACATGCCTAACAAAAGCACTATTCATACGATTTAATACGCCATTTGCGGCTCTTGTTCCCGGCGGCAGTCGCGTGCGTTCAGAACGCCGGCGTGGTCGCTGCCGCAGCCATGGCGAGATGGAAACCATTGAATAGTGCGTCATAACTCTGGGTCGGAGGCTGTTCATGAAGGACAGAAATGCATTTATCGAGAAGGTGCGGAATTTTCTTTGCGTTTGTACCCTTTTCTTTTGCGCGGGTTCCATAGCTCTTGCCCAGGCCGGCAGAGGCAGCATCAGCGGCTTGGTTACCGATCCAGGCGGGGCAGTCGTTCCAGGAGCCAAGGTAGTCCTGCTGAACCGCGCCACTGGAGTGACGCAGCACACCGTCACGACAGGTGCGGGACTTTACACCTTCATTTCCCTCGGCCCTGGCGCTTATCAGATCACCGCCAGCCAAACGGGTTTTAAAAAGGCGGTCCACAACAACGTCACGGTCACCGTCGATCAGTCCACCGAGGTCAACATCACCCTGGAGGTCGGCACTATCGCGGAGACGGTAACCGTCACTGCGGGGACCGAACTGGTCGAGCCCAGCAACTCTACCGTCGGCCAGTTAATCGATTCACCCACCATCGATCGCGTCCCGTTGCTGTACCGCAATGTTTACGACCTGGTGCAGTTGAGCGCGGGCGTGACGCCGCCCAACGGCTCGCCTAACTCGAGCGACTCTATGCAGTCGATCCAGAACATTTCGGTCGGACGCCCCGGAGTCGATATTTCCTCTGCCACGATCAACGGCGCCATCGTGGGATCGGTTTACTACATGCTCGATGGCAGCCCCATCGGAATCGCGGAAAATAATGCCGCCGCGATCATTCCGGCGATGAACATCCCCGAGGATGGCGTCGATGAAGTCCGGGTGGAGACACAGAATACACCAGCCTCTTACCAGAGCGGGGCAGCGGGCGTCATCAGTCTGGTGAGCAAGTCCGGCACGAATAAGTTTCATGGTGACGTTTTTGGTGTGTTCCGGCCGAACGCTTTATCCGCCAACGATTACTTCAATAAGGACTACGAACTCGCCAACGGACTGAGTAACTCGCCGCCTTCGTTCTATCGCTATCAGGAAGGCGCAGCTATCGGTGGTCCGATCAAGAAAGATAAGCTTTTCTTTTTCGCCGACTACGAGGACACGCAGCAGGAGCAGTTCGAAGGCATCAAAACTTACGCCGTTCCCACCAGCGCCGAAAGGACGGGAGACTTTTCCCACATGGGCTTTACCGTCTACGATCCGACCAAGCCCGATTTCACAACAGGCCCCCTCGCCGGCACCCGGCAGCCGTTTCCAGGGAACAAGATTCCGAACCCGAATCCCATTGGCTTGCTATTTCTGTCGAAGATGCCGCATTGCAACTATCCCAACCCTGCCACCTGCGATGCGGCAACCACCGATGTTTCCCCCAATTACAGCGTGCCAGGCCTCGACCCGTTCAATGCGCATCGATTCGATGTCCGCCTGGATTGGGCCAAGAGTGAACGGCAGCGCCTTTTCACCCGCTTTTCTTATGACAAGTTGATCTTCTCCACCGCCAACGTTTTTCCCAGCGGGTCGGGACCCCGACTATGCCCAGAACACTACCAATGCACGCAATGTTTTAGTGGCCGATGATCTGACCCTCAATTCCACCACCGTCCTGAATTTGCGCTATTCCTTCACGCGGCACTATGAGAACCAGGGAAATCCGGCGTACAGCAGCACCAACCTTACGAGTCTGGGCTTTCCCGCCTCTCTCGCTTCCCAGGTGGTCTTTCCGCAGCTGCCCTTCATGGTTTTTAACGATGTGGGCGGAGGAGTTGGGGGCACCGCGGACTACAACAACTTTCGCTATGCCAGCGAGAACAGCGATGCCAATGCCGCCATTACCAAAATTCGGGGCAAGCACGAGATATCGACCGGCTTCGAGTGGATGAAACGCTACCTCAACGTCGGCCAGCCGGTGGCACCTGCAGGTCCGTACTTGTTCGATGTGAGCGCGACCGACCAGTCCGTTGCCAACGTTGTCGGTGGCAGCGATTTTGCCTCAATGCTGATCGGCATGGGCACGGAGCCGGGCACCGAAAACAGCGATTACCCCAACTTCACCAAAGACGTTTTCGCCGCCGAGTCGAACCCGTACTATGCGGCATTCATCGAGGATACATACCACCCCTTAAAAACTCTGACCATTACGGCAGGCCTGCGCTGGGATATTTTCGGAGGACGCAACGAGCGCTTCAACCGCCAGGAATATTTCAATCCCAGCGTGAGCAACACCTTTGATGGCGTGTCGTACACGGGCGCGGAAATCTACGTCAATGGCAGCAATCGGTCTCCATTTACAACGAATTTGCACGACTTCGGCCCGCGATTGGGTTTTGCCTGGCAGCCGATTGTGCACTTGGTCGTGCGCGGTGGCGCAGGTTTCTATTTCGGCCCCAGCACCCACAATGTCGGCAGCGCCCTCTTGAACACCGATGGTTTTTCTTCTTCAACCTTGTGGAATGGTACCTGCTATAACTCCGACGGCAACACCGTCTTCAACGGCACCTCGTGTACGGCGAATACCGGGAGCGCAGCTGACGTTTTCACTGGGCCCTATTCGTTAAGCAACCCGTTTCCCACCGGAGTTGTCCCCACGTTCACCACTCCTCCGGCAGGCCTGGCCAATAATCTGGGGATCAGCTTGTCCACGGCTGTGCGGTCCCAACGCGAGCCGACTGTATATAACTTTAATTTCGCCCTCGAATACGAACTGCCTCATCAAATTGTGGTGACGGCCGGCTATGTCGGGAGCCGGGGCCTCTTCCTGCCTTTTAGCGCCGTCGACCTGAACACTCTCAACGTAGCCACGATTGAGAAATACAACTACTCGTTGTGCGTTGATACTTCGCAACCCAGTTGCGTGTATGTACCCAATAAATGGGCGCCGACCCTCCCCTCCACCAATGCCAACTATGGCGCAGCCACCGTTCCTTTGTGGACAGCTCTCCAGCAGTTTCCGCAGTTCGGCGACGGCAGCTACGGCCCTGGGAACGGGGTCAACGTGAATGGCTATCCAGCAGGCGACTCCGAGTACAGCTCTTTGCAGACCAAGGTGCAGAAGAGACTCACAAGTCACTTCACCACCCTTGCCACATTTACGTGGGGAAAAATCATGACCGATGACGGGAATCCTCCTCTGGGTTTTGTTGGCAGTCACAATGGCGCGGCCCAGGATTGGAGAGACTTGCAATATGAGCACTCGATCAGTCCGCAGGATGTGAAGTATCAGTTCACCGGGCAGGTTTCCTACGACTTGCCGATCGGCAAGGGCATGCCCGTCAATCTGAACGGCGTGGCCGACGCCATAGCTGGAGGCTGGACCGTAAATGCGATCGGCTACCTGAGCACCGGCGTCCCGATCGCATCGCCACTTTCGGGAGTTCCCATCGCGTACCTTCCTAATCAGCGGGCCGACATGACCTGCAATCCGGCCAAAGGCGCTCCGCACACCGTGGCCGTCTGGTTTACCGACAGTTGCTTCCCAGTACCTGGCACGGAAGCGACCGGCAACTTCAATAACTTCAACCCCTTTATTCCGGGAACTGCGCCCGCCTATCTTGATAATGTTCGCACAAGGGGCGCGCGAGACCTGGACCTCTCGATTTACAAGGCCTTCAAATTTGGCGAAGCGAAAGAACTCCGCTTCGATGTCTCCGCCTATAACACCACCAACACGGCACAATACGGATATCCGAGCGTGCCAAGCATCGTCGGGGCCGTGCAGCAGAGTCTGCCGTTCGGATTGATCACCAACAACGTCAACACCCCGCGGCAGTTCCAGTTTGGAGCAAGATTCACATTCTGATTTGACCTTTAAGAGAAATCCCGGCCGGAATGGCCGGGATTTTTTCTTTGGCGACCCTAGTTGATCTAAAGTGCCGAGCGTCGAAGCCCAAAGGGGGACGCCTGATGCTACCCCACCGTCACTCTTTGCGGCGCCGCAACCGCCTGCAGCGCGTGCTCCAGGTCGGCAATCAAATCCTCTACATTTTCGATGCCCACCGACAGTCGGATCAATTGCTCAGTCACGCCCATCCTGGCACGCTCTTCGGCCGGGACCATGGCGTGCGAAGTCAAGACCGGAATCGACACCAGCGATTCCACACTGCCGAGGCTGGGTGCGAGCGTAAACAGCCGCATGGCTTCGCTCACTCGGCGTGAATCTTCCCCGGTGCCTTCGACCTCGAAGCTGACCATGCCGCCGCCTCCGCTCATCTGCCGGTGCGCCAAATCATATTGCGGATGGCTCTTCAAGAACGGATAGTTCACGCTGCGAACCTTCGCGTGCCCTGACAAAAATTCGGCGACTCGTTGCGCATTTTCATTCTGGCGTGCAACGCGCACCGAAATCGTTTTCAGTCCGCGTACCAGCATCCATGAAGCATGAGGATCCATGCAGTTGCCCAACGTCGTACGGGTCGACCAAACTTTTTCGAGCAGTTCGTGCCTGCCGCAAACCACGCCACAGATCAGATCAGAGTGCCCGGCGAGATACTTCGTTCCCGAGTGCATCACCAGATCGATTCCATACTGTGCCGGATGCTGATTGATTGGCGTTCCAAAGGTTGCATCCACCATGCTCAGCAAGCCATGCGCTTTTGCAAAAGCCGCAACCCGCTGGAAATCGACAATGCGCAACGTGGGGTTGGTCGGAGATTCCAGATAAAGCAGCTTTGTATTTGCCCGCACCGCCCGTTCATGTTGCTCATAGTCCGTGGTATCGACGAACGTGGTTTCAATGCCCATCTTTGGCAGCCACTGGGATAAGAACTTATTAACTCCGCCGTACACATCCCGCTGCGCGACGACATGATCGCCGCTCTTCAGCAGCGCCATAATTGTTGTGGTGATCGCACCCATGCCGGAAGCAAACGTCAGCGCGGCCTCCATGCCTTCCAACGCAGCGATGGTCTTTTCAGCGACAGTATTCGTTGGGTTGCCGTAGCGCGTGTAAAAGTGATCGGTGTGGGTCGCGCGAAGTTGTTCTTCGCTGTCCGTGACCTCGAAAGTCGAAGTCTGGTAAATCGGCGTCGAGACTGGACCGTTGTGTTTTTCCAGGTCGCTTGCGCCGCGCACGGCATTGGTCTCTGTGTGATTCACGCGCTCTTTCATAGGAGCCTCGGGTGTTCGGGTAAGCATTCCAGATTAATTGCCGTTCCGTACTCTCGCAAGCGAACTTCGGGGCGAATCTGTGGCCGCCGTTTATAATGCCTGATTCATGAATCTC
The DNA here is from genome assembly GCA_963743585.1 of uncultured Acidobacteriaceae bacterium. Taxonomy (GTDB): domain Bacteria; phylum Acidobacteriota; class Terriglobia; order Terriglobales; family Acidobacteriaceae; genus Sulfotelmatobacter. Next base: position 225,897 of record CAVUQI010000001.1, read on the forward strand.
GGCATAAAAGACCGCGTCGCCTTGATTGCCGCTTCCAGTCAGGGAATCGGACGAGCTACGGCCGAGGCTTTCGCCGCCGAAGGCTGCCGCATGGCGATGTGTGCGCGTAATCCGCAGACTCTACAGGCGGCTGCAGGGCAGATTAGAAAGCAGTACAACGCAGAAGTGTTTGCCGCCGTTTGCGACGTCACCGATTCTTCTGCAGTGAGCCGGTTTGTGGCCACGGTTTCTGAGAAATTCGGTGGCGTGGATATTTGCGTTACCAATGCAGGCGGTCCTCCCGCCAAAGGTTTTCTCAGCGCCAGCCTGGAAGATTGGCAACATGCTCTGGATGCCAATTTTCTAAGCGCGGTTTATTTCGCGCGGGAAGTCATTCCTCACATGCAGCGAAAAAAGTGGGGCCGCGTCATTACTCTCACTTCCATCACAACCAAGCAGCCGGTCGCAGATCTTGTTCTCTCGAATGCAGTGCGCGCTGCCGTGGTCGGACTGGTCAAGAGTCTCGCGAATGAGTTTGGCAAAGATGGCATTCTGGTGAACAATGTTGGTCCGGGTTTTACCGCGACCGATCGACTGAAGGAACTGGCGCGCGCAGGAGCGGCATCCTCCGGCAAAAGCGAACAAGAATTCTTTGACCGCTGGGCCGCCGATGCTCCGTTGAAACGTCTCGGCGAGCCGCGCGAGATTGCTGAGACGATTGTCTGGCTGGCGTCCGAACGCGCTTCCTACATCACGGGACAGACCGTTTTGGTCGATGGCGGCATGTATAAAGGGCTGTAAAGTTTCGGTTTTTTAAGAAGGCTCGAGAGGCTCAATGCGGTCCATAGCATCCCGAATGGCGGTAATGAGCGGCGAGGGCGCACTCTCGGTCTTCGCTCGCGCCAAAGAATTGGAAGCCCAGGGCCGCTCAATTATTCACCTGGAGTTGGGCGAGCCCGATTTCCATCCTGGGCCGTCGGTGATCGAATCTGCAGCCCGTGCGCTCGCGGAAGGCAAAGACCGATACTGCGATGTGATTGGAGTCCCGGCGTTACGAGAGGAAATTGCCGCGTACCTGCAGCGCACCCGCAGCATCAATGTTTCAGCGGCGAACATTGTGATTGCGCCCGGCTGCAAGGCCGGGCTGTTTTTCGCCATGATGGCGCTGCTCGAACCGGGCGACGAAGTTTTGTATCCCGACCCAGGATTTCCCGGCTACCCTTCGATTACGCTCGGTCTTGGCGCGGTCCCGGTGCCTTTCGAGCTATCGTCGCGCCACAACTTTCAACCGCAGGTATCCGAAGTCGCTGCCCAAATCACGCCTCGCACGCGCATGATGATTCTCAATAGTCCGGGCAACCCCACCGGAACGGTGTATAGCGATGGCGTCCAGCAGGGATTGGCTGAACTTGCCGTGAAGCACGATTTGTGGGTTCTATCCGACGAGATTTACGCTCGCATCATCTATGAAGGCGAATACCTTTCCATGCTACGTTATCCGGGAATGCACGAGCGCACGCTGATTCTTGATGGATTCTCCAAGAGTTTCGCCATGACCGGATGGCGGCTGGGTTATACGGTTGCTCCGCCAGAAGTCGTGCCGGCACTGGCCATGATGGCGATAAACACTTACACCTGCGTCGCCGAATTCACCCAATATGCCGCGATCGACGCCTTGCGCGACCGCGAGCGGAATACGGTTCGCATGGTTGCTGAATTTTCCCGGCGACGCGCGCAGTTTGTGCGCGACCTGAATAGCATCGCCGGATTCCGATGTCAGGCACCCGAGGGAGCGTTTTATGCCTGGGTCGATATTCTCGGCACAGGCATGAGCGCGGAAGAAATCTGCCGCATTTTGCTGGAGGAGGCCGGTGTAGCCGCGATTCCTGGGGCCGCCTTTGGCCCGCCCGGTAAAGATTTCGTGCGTTTCTCTTTCGCTTCGTCGCTGGAGAATTTGCGCGAAGCGGCCGAGCGGATCGCGAAGGTTTCTAGTTCATGGCAGGGAAGTTTGGTCAACAGATAGTCGATTCTTCAGCCTGATGCAAGTGAAGAACGGATGCAAATGAAGAAATGCCTAATGATCGCGTGCACCCTGATTGGCCTGGCATCCATTTCCGGCGCGCAGGCGCGTCCTTTTCCGGGTAACGATCTCCAGCAGATTTATCAGCGGCTCTTGCCCCAGATCGAAAAAATCTCCGCGTTCGATCACCACGCGCATCCTGGGTTCGCCGACGATCCGGACGTCGATGCCATGGCTGCGCCGCCCGATTTCAGCGAGGCGATGCGCACCCGCGCTGACAATCCTGAGTTGATTGCCGCCGCCAAGGCGTTGTTCGGTTATCCCTACTCCGATCTTTCCCCGGAGCATACAAAATGGTTGATCGCCAAAAAGACTGAACTGAAAAAGCAATATCCCGGCCCGGCGTATTTTGATCTTGTCCTGGACAAAATCAATACGGAAAGCTCGGCCGCGAACCGCGCCATGATGGCGGATTATCTCGATCCCAAACGTTTTGCTTGGGTGTTTTTCGTCGATTCGTTCATGTGGCCGTTCAACAACCAGCGCGAAGCGGGACGCAACCCCGACGAAGAGGTTTATATTCCGCTGCAGGAGAAAATGCTGCGTCGCTGGATGCAACAGGAAAATGTGAGTAAGCTGCCGGCCCGCTTCGACGATTATCTGGCCTTCATCGACAGGACTTTGCAAGACAATAAAGAAAAGGGTGGCATCGCCATCAAGTTCGAAGTGGCGTACTTCCGTCCGACCACCTTTTCCGATCCCAGACGCGACCAGGCAGAAGATATTTATGCGCGATATGTATCCGGAGGCATTCCCACAGAGAACGAGTACCGCACTTTCCAGGATTACATTTTTCGTTATCTCATTTTGGAAGGTGGCCGGCTGCATCTTCCTGTGCATATTCATTCCGCAGCCTGCATCGGCGATCATTTCAATATTTCGCAGAGCAACATCATGAATTTTGAAAGTGTGCTGCGCGATCCCCGCTATCGCGGCACCACCTTCGTCATGCTCCATGGGGGATATCCGCTTGAGCGCGAGGCCATCTGGCTTACCTCGATGAAGAATGTTTATTTTGATTCCTCGTTGGATGAACTGGTGCAATATCCCTCCGCCTTTAAAAACACCCTGAAGATGTGGCTGGAAACTTTCCCCGATAAGATCACCTTCGGCACGGACGCCTTCCCTTACAATGACGTTCTGGGCGCAGAAGAAAGTTACTGGCTGGGAGCGCAGTCGGCGCGCATGGCGCTGGCTGCGGCGCTGGCCGAAATGATTTCGGAAAATGAAATTACCGAAGCGCGAGCTCTTGAACTTGCCCACGCTTATCTTCATGATACGGCTGTTAAGCTGTACGGGGGCAGAGTGCACTGACCTGAATCAACGATCTGAAATCATAATCTGAAATGACGATCTGAGACGATGATCTGACATAAGGAGTTCTCGGGCTTGCAGAGAGAATAAGCGCCGCGCGGCGCTCTAAACAGGAAAGATGCAATGGCGAAAACCAAAACAGTGAAAAAGAAGATTTCTTCCCGCAAGAAAGCGAAAACGGCGAGATCCCACTCGCGGGCTCAACGTGCCGTAACCAAACACGCGGCAAAGGCGCAACTGCAATACACTCCCTGGCACACGGTTCCACTGGAAAGCCTGAATCCGCTGCTGCAGCGCCAGTTCGTCGTCGGCCAGGAAATTATGCTGGCGCGCGTCTTGCTGAAGAAAGGCTGTATCGTGCCCGAGCACAGCCATCACAACGAGCAACTCACCTACATTTTGGATGGCGCGCTCAAATTCTGGATCGATGGCAAAGAGATCGTCGTTCACGCGGGTGAAGTGCTCTGCATTCCTGCGAATATGCCGCATAAAGCCGAAGCGCTCGAAGACACCGTTGACCTTGACGTCTTCAACCCTCCGCGCGCGGATTGGATCAATCACACCGATCAATATCTCCGCGGCGCGAAGTAGCCCGATTTCATGCCTTCTTCAGCCATGTCTGAAAAAGATTCCCACCCCGGCTCTCATCCGGCTACTTATAGTTTTGTGTGTATTGGATGCGGATGGGTCACGCGATCGCCCTCCAGCGATTTTCGTTGTTCGACTTGCGGTAATCTGCTCGAGATTACTGATCCAGCCTGGCAAACCGCACACGCTAATCCTGAATCCCTGAAATCGCTCTGGCGGGAGCGGCGACTGTTGAACTGGCCCGTCGATCTCAGTGGAGTCTGGCGTTTTCGCGAATTCTTGCCTGCACCTGCGTCGGAAGAAAACATTGTTTCACTCCGTGAAGGAAACACGCCGCTCTACGAAATGCCGCGAAGTTCGCGCTCCACTGGCGTGGCCCGGCTTTATGCCAAGCATCAAGGGATGAATCCGACCGGATCATTCAAGGATGCGGGTATGACGGTTGCGGCAACCTTTGCGCGAGAGGCTGGATACGATTGGGTCGCCTGCGCCTCCACTGGCAACACTTCGGCCTCAATGGCCGCTTACGCGGCCCGCGCGGGAATGCGCAGCCTGGTTCTGGTGCCGGAAGGCCAAATTTCGTGGAGCAAGCTTTCGCAGGCGCTCGATTATGGCGCGCTCACCTGCCAACTACGCACCAACTTCGATGGCTGTCTTCGCCTGCTTCAGGAGTTGGTAAAGCGCGCGCCGGTTTATCAATTGAATTCAATCAATCCGTTCCGCATCGAAGGACAAAAAACTGTCGCCCTCGAATTGTTGGAGCAGTTGAATTGGGAAGCGCCTGACCACATCATCGTTCCGGGTGGGAACCTGGGCAACAGTTCCGCCATTGGCAAGGCCTTGCAGGAGATGTATAACGTTGGTCTGATTTCCCGCCTGCCAAAGTTGTCCATAATTCAGGCCGCTGGCGCCAACGCTCTGGTTCGTACTTTACGCGAGGCTGACGGCAAGCGCCTTGTCAGTGTGCAGGCCGAAACTCGAGCCACGGCCATTCGCATCGGCAATCCGGCCTCCTGGCAAAAAGCGGCAAAAGTTCTTCAGGCGACCGGCGGAACTTGCGAAGACGTAACCGAAGCGGAAATCGCTCTAGCCAAGGCTGAAATTGGAGCCGAGGGAATTGGCTGCGAGCCCGCATCTGCCGTGACCCTCGCTGGTTTAAAGAAGCTGTTGCGGCAAGGTTTCATAAAGCCCGAACAAACCGTAGCCCTGGTTATCACCGGCAATCTACTCAAAGATCCGGACTATACGATTGAATTTCATCGCGGCAAAATTCCAGACCAAGCCAATGAGGTTGAGGAAAATGAAGCCGGGAAAAAAGAGATCGATTCTTTCCGGCACCCTCCCCTGGTTCTCGATGCGAAGCTGGAAGCGGTGATCCAAGCTTTGCAGCAGGCAGAGAAATCCAATCCGAAGCACTCGAATGCGTAAGGGTAAGAGTAAGAAGCGTCAGCATCAGAGCAAGGCAGGCGATTCCCCAAGAGATTCGCTGCGCCTGTCACTGCCGGCGACCTCCGCCAATCTGGGGCCAGCCTTCGATGCGGCTGCGCTTGCCTTGACTCTATACATCAAGATCGATGCGCGCCGCGCAGATGCGTTTTCGATCACTGCGAGTGGACGCGACCAAACAATCTGCGGCGCGGTAAGCGAGCAGCATCTAATTCTCAGGACTTACCGCGAGATTCTCGAATGCAATGGCAAACAGGTCATTCCGCTTGCCATGCGCGTTCGAAACGATATTCCGATCGGCAAAGGCTGTGGGTCTTCTGCCGCCGCTCGGCTGGCGGGGATTGCTCTGGCCAACCATTTTGGAAATCTGCGCTGGAGCGATTCGCAAATTATCGGCGAAGCGGCGCGCCGCGAACATCATCCGGATAATGCTTGCGCATGTTGGATGGGCGGCCTCACCGTGGCGCGAATGCTCGCCGAAGCTGAGGCCCAAGTGGTGTGCGTCCGACCGAAAGGAAAATGGCCTTTGCTGTTGGCCATTCCAGAGCAGGCGTTGTCGACCGAAGAAGCTCGACGCGTGCTTCCAGCATATTATTCGCGTGCGGACGCAGTGAGCAATATTCAGAATTCGATGCTGCTTCTGGCCGCATTCATGCTAGGCCGTCACGACTTGCTCAGCGATGCGCTACACGACCGAATCCATCAGCCTTATCGCGCTTCTCTTTGCCCGCTGCTGCCGTGCCTTCAGGAACTGGCCGGCAAGCGCGGGATTTTAGGCGTGGCGCTCAGTGGCGCCGGGCCGTCAGTAATCGTATTCCTCGACCCTCTTGTCTCTGCGCAGAAGACGCAACAACTCATCGCCTCTCAGATCAGTCAGTGCGGGCTCCACGCCGAATTGCTTCCCACCTCCATCGCAAGGCGCGGTGGCCGGGGCTGATTCGAAATCTTTTTCTAGAGGTTATCGGCTGGCCGGGGGAATGATGCCGTTCATGCGCAAATACTCCACCATCTGCCCATAGTGGTCAAAGCCATGCGCGGCCACTTCGGTTGCCAGGCCGAGACGCGAGACCCTGCTCTCGCCGAACGGGCTCTTCACCGTCTCCGCTAGGTTTTTCTCGTTAATGGTTTTCACCGCTTTGTGAACGTAAGCAAAAGAGTCGTCGAGATACTTCAGAATGTCCGCTTTGCTGGTAAGCGACGCCGGCCCAGATTCATCGCCAATGTCGACCGGAGGCTTCTCCTCCAGGATCGCTGCGCCCAACTCATAGTTGACGGCGGCAACGTGTTTGATCTGCTGGGCGAAGGTCCGCACGCCTTTGAATTCGCCGTTCGTGGGCGCGAATGCATACTTATCTTCTGGCATAGCTTCTGCTGCAGGAACAAATTCGTGCTCGAGATTTAAGACGGTATGGTCAAGAATCTCAGTGACCGTCCGACGTTCGTCTTTCATTTTGTTCTGCGCAGCGCCGGCTACTACGAGAACCAGCAAACAAAATGTAATCCCGGCAACTTTTATCTTCATCATCTCCCCCATTGTTCGACAGCAAGTCAAGAACTTCTTACTCGACTGCGGCATCGTGGCGCAAACTTCTCCACGCGAATGGCCACTCTCCGCCTCGCCAGGAGCGAATCATATAGATCGCGAGCCCTGCCAGCAAGATTACGGCTGCATAACGAATTTCCTTCTCCCAGTTCCGGCGATTGAACAGAATAAATAAAAATCCGGCAATCGCTACCAATGCCGGGACTGGATAAAGCCACATCTTGAAAGGACGCGGCACGTCAGGTTGCGTGATGCGATAGACGATCAGTCCAATCGCCTGCACCAGGAATTGCAGAATCAGCCGAATTACAACCAGCGCTGCGATCGCGTCCTGCAAACGCAGAAAGCAGAACGCAGCCGCCACCACCCCCAGCGCCAGCAATGAAATATGTGGGAACCGGTAGACGGGATGCACTTTTGCAAACGCTTTGAAATAGTTGCCGTCGATCGCGGCGGCGTACGGCACCCGCGAGTAACCGAGCATCAACGAGAATACCGAGGCAAAGGCGGCCACGATGATTAATCCAGTTACACTCCGTGCTGCCCATGCTCCGTAGATCCGTTGCATGAATAGCGATACAACATACAACCCGCTGTTGTTCTGGCCGGCCCGCAACATCTCGCGCCAGGGTACCACTGCGAGAATGCAGACATTCATCATCAGGTATAGACAGGCGACGAGAAAAATGGAAAGCAGAAGCGCCCGCGGAATATTCCGCGTGGGGTCCTTTATTTCATCCCCGAGATAACAAACGTTGTAATAACCCCAGTAATCGTAGGTTGAGACCAGCATCGCACCGCCGAGCCCGATGAGAAAGCCGCGCGACAACGTGAATGCGCCGGGAGGAAAATCAAACGCTTGCGCGGCATTGAAATGTGTCAGGCCGGCGAAAATGATCCAGCCGATCGTTCCCATCACGCCCAGCCACAAAATGTTGGAAAGCTTTCCAATGACCGTAATGCGCCGATAAAGCAGCAGAATCGTAAAAAAGCAGATGATCACCGCCACTGCGGTCCCCGGAGTGACGATCCAGCTTACCTGCAGAGGACCTGCCCATGGTATGTGCAAAGCCGCTGTGTGCGCGGCGTAAACAGTCTCAAGGCCCGGCCAGTAATAGGCGGCGTAGCCGGCGAGGCCGATGCAACCGGTCGCAATTGAGAGCGGGGCGCTGAAAGAAAGTTGCCAGATGAAAAGAAAGGAAAGTAGACGTCCCCACTTTTGCGGTCCATAGATTTCGCGTAAATAACGGTAGGGTCCGCCTGAATGCGGCAGCGCAGCGCCCAATTCTGCAGAAACCAGGCCGTCACAAACCGCAAGCAACGCTCCCGCCACCCAGCCCAGGAGCGCCTGCGGCCCGCCCATCGCGGCGACAACCAGCGGCATGGTGATGAACGGGCCCACGCCGATCATGTCGTTCATGTTCAGCGCCGTGGCGCTGGCGAGGCCCATGCCGCGAATCAAGGTGCGAGATTCTGGGTCCGATTTGATTGGAGCTTCCATGAAAAGTCAGGGCCGACGCCAACTGGCATTCGGCTTACCGCAACCGCCGCTGGCAGCTGGCTACTGCTTTTCGTGTCCCGCGCTCAACAGATTTACGTACAGGCGCACCGCACCCGGCACGCCTGCCGGCAGTTGCCGGAAAAACGCATATCCCGTGTAGATATAAATTCCTTTGCCGTAATGCGCCTCCAGCAGACCGCCTTTCTGTTCGCTTTCTCCGGGGTCGTGCGTGGCGAGCAGTGGCGTGAAGTGTTCATCCCATTTGTCCATGAAATAAAGTCCGCGTTCCTGCACCCACCCATCGAAATCCTTTTGAGTGATCTCGTTTGGATAGTGAAAAACGGGATTGTCCGGCGCAAGCACTTCAACCGGAGCTTCTTCCACAGTAACGCGTGCCCGGCTGAGTTCCGCGGAGTAAGGAGTGAAGTGACCGCTGTTAAAATCGCCCACGCCCGTGTTGTATTGCACGAGCAGCGTCCCTCCGGCAGAGACAAAGTCAAGCAGCCGCTGGTTGTTCGCAGCCACATCTTTCTGCGTATCATAGGCGCGAATGCCGAGCACGATCGTCTGATATTGGCTGAGGTCATCGGTTGCGAGCTTCTCCGCAGGGATTACGGTAACGTTCATCCCGATCTGCAGCAGCACTGTAGGAATATCGTCGCCGGCGCCCATGATGTAGCCGATTTTAAAGTCGCGCGGCACTCGCACGTCAACAATGCTCACCCGCTGCATCGCCGGCTGGTAGTAGTAGAAACTGCCCAGGTCTTCGCGAGCGACCAGCGAATATTCCTCGCTGAAGTTCTCGCCGCCGACGGCCAAAGTTGCCCGCAGTTTCGCTCTCTCTTGCTGCAGCGCCGAGGGAAATACGTTGAAGTTAAAATCCCGTTTGTCGCCGCGATTCTTAAGCTCGACCGCGACTTGCGACGGCTCTGCGCGCCAGCCCTCCGGCAATTCCAACCGTAGCACTCCATGCGAGTCGCGATTCAGATCGCTGGTTACGCCCACGGTAACGGTTGAACTCGAACCGTTATGAGTAGAAATGACCTGCGTTCCTGGCTCCAGAGCAACGGAGAAAGCCGGCACAACCGCCAGCGGGCGTGCGCTTTCTTTGCCCGACTCATCGATAAAAGGCGTTACGACGGTGGCCTGAATCGCGTTCTTGACTTCATTTTCGCCTCGCGCACTCTTCGCATTGATGACCGAATATTCGACCCGGGCCCGCAGCGCAGGAGGTGGAAACGGCAGCGTCGCATATTTCTCGTCATCGACGTGATTGAGACTATCGGTGTAAGGATTGTCACGATGCCAATACGGGCGCGTGTAGGATGCGTTCTCCGGCACCTTCAGCCGAAAGACTGCATCCACTTTCTCGCCAGGTTTGATCGCGACGGGTCTCGTTCTGTCCGAAAGAGTTCCCCAGCCCGGCGGAACTTCGAGCTTGAGCGAATCAAGCTTGAGGCTTCGTTTCGAACCATTGTGCAGAGTGACGGAAACGAGGAACTCCTCTTCGGGAGAAACTGTCGTCAGCGCCTCTGCCTCTTTTTGAACCACGCTCTTTTGATCGGATCGCGGTATCACAATTGCCGACAGATTCACGTTCAGCGCTAGATTGAGCGCGTGCTGCGCCTGCCCGTGTTTTTCTTCCAGGCGTGCCAGCAAATCAGATTTGGCGACTCCGTTCAACGAACTCTTTGCGACCTCCTCACTAACGCGATTCAGGCCGGATAGAACCTCCAGCAAAGGCGCGATCGTAGTTGAGGGATCGTTTCCTTTGGCGCTGTCGCTGGCTTGAGCAACCTTGCTCGCGATCTCGGTTAATTGTTGCCGCAAATGCGGAACCTTCGACTGGTCCGCGCCCAATCGCGCTGCTAAACCGGGAAGCGTCGTATCAATGCCTTCAAAAAAGTCTTTTTCGTGCCCGTTTTTATCCAGCTTTGCCGGTTCGCTGGAATCGACCAGCTTATAAAACGTGAAGCGGTCGCCCGGCTCGACGCTCCAGTTGGCCGAACCTTGCGAAAGCTGATGGCGCAGGCCCTCCATTGCGAACTGAGCGTAGGACATGCCCAAGTCGGGGTTGTTTTCGCCGGTATTTAACTTCAGCGTCCAGTTCGCGTCAGGACACGTCAGGGCGCCAAATCCGCAAACGTTGCCGATATAAAGTTTTTTCGCTTGCCACGGCTGAAGTCCTTGGGCTATCTGATCGGGAAAGCGCTTGGGATCGGCTGCCGCTCGAAATGCCTCCTGCGTCAGAATGCTCGAAGCCTGGTGATGGCCATGCCCATCGCGCGGAGTACCGGAGAATCGCGCCACCAGTACATCGGGACGGAAGGTTCGAATTACGCGCACCATGTCACCGAGTGCGATATCATGGCCGCCCCACTTCGCGAATGTCTCCTCGGCGCTCTTTGAAAAGCCAAAGTCGGCAACGCGCGTAAAGCGCTCCTGCACGCCGTAATACTCGTCCGCGGCCAGCAGTTCCAGCGTGCGCAGCACCCCCAGCACGTCAGTGAGATTGCTGCCGATCTTATTCTGCCCTCCTTCGCCGCGGTTCAGCGTCAGCAGCAGCACGCGGTCGCCCCGCCCGCGCGATTCCAGAGTCAACATGCCGCCGTCTTCATCGTCAGGGTGGGCGACCGTCTGCATCAATTGCGCCGTGGTGCCAAGCCGCTTCAGCATCAGCCGCAATCCGACCATGCCTTCATCTTGAGCAATTTCCGGCGGGGAGCCCTGATAAGGCAGCTGAGGAAAAGTTGTTACATCTCGCACGGAAGTTGAAGCGGGCGCTGCATTGCCTACCGGTGCCGAATCCTCTCGGCCCTGGCCGGGCAATGCGACGGCCAGAATAACGACCGCTGTTAAAAGAAGCGCAAGACTTGGTTGGAAGACCGAAGTTTTAAGAACAGCCTCAATGAGCCGCAGCCTGCGGCGAAGCAGATCATTGCATCGGAAGTGGGTCACTCTACAAGGATGGGGCCTAAGCCCTCTTCGACGCAAATTCTTTCCTTTCGCGGGGGCCTTTCGATCCAGACCGGCGAAGCGGCCGCCTACAACCTATAAAATGCGGTCCTGCTAATGCCCGTTCTTACTTCAGTGCGCTCTGGCACTCACTGCCCGCGGTCAACACCTGGTCGAATGCCGGATCTTTGCGCAGATCTTTCAGCAGTGGATCATCCAACAGCGCCGAATACGCGCAGTAGTTCTGCTGCACCGCCGCTTTCAGCAGACGCATGGCCGAGTCTGCCTGGCCGCAATATGCCATCAGGGCTCCCACGTGGTACCACGCCTCGGGGTCGGGCACGGTCATCACTGAAGCCTCCGCGTCCTGAACAATTTTGTCCAGATCGGCTGGCCGTGGTGATTCCGTACACGCCACCATCAGATCGCGGTGGTAGTAAGGCGCTTTCGGCGTTTCTCTGGCGGCGATGCGGGCTTGTGCCAGATTTCCTTTGGACAGGTACGCATAAGGTGTGACCCACTCGGCCCACTCCGAGCCGGCGTCCAGACGAACAAAATCCATGGCGCGGTCCGCTTGGCCCAGTTCAAGGAACGCCCACGCGCAGGAGCGGAAGTTAAAATTGCCGGGATCGAGCGCGAGCGCCGTGTCGCACTCCTGCGCAGCCTTTTCCTGCATGCCCGCATAGCGCAGGACGTAGCTGAATGCAAAGTGCGCGTCGGCGCTATCCGGCCTGCGGCGCAGCAGGTCCGATGCAGCCTGATAGGCCCGGCCGAGTTCGCCGCGCTCCACGCGATTCGTAATCAAGTCGCTGGCAGCAACCACGAGGTTCGGATCGAGCGCGAGCGCCTTCTCATAAGCCGCGTTCGACTTCTGGAACATCGCTTCTCCGCCGCCGCCGTAATCCGAATCGTAATAGTAACGTTTGCCGAGCGCCTGCCACGCCGGAGCATAGCCCGGATCGCTGGCCACGACGTGTTCGAGAACGGCGATGGCATCTTTGTTCGGCCCAGGATCATGCGGCAAGGCCAGGCTGTGCAGGTAGAGATCGTATGCCTCCTGGTTCTTCGGTTGAGATGCAGTAGTGTACGCACTCCCGGCTCCCAGGATTGGCATCAGTCCGTGCTGGACTTGGGTGGTCAGTTGATTCTGCAGAGAAATCAGATCATTCACCGAAGCGGTCACGGTGGTCTGCCACAGGAGCCGGTCGTTGGGCACGGCAATCGCTTCAAGTGTTACGGTGAGGTTATCGCCCTGGCGCAAAAAATTGCCGGTAAGCAGGCGGCCGACGTGCAGTTGCTGGCCAATCTTTCGCACATCCAAATCTGCCGCCACGTATTGGCGAGTCGCCGCCGAGGGGCGGACGTCGAGGGAACGCGAATAAGAGAGCACGCTGGTGAGTTCGTCAGCCAGGGCGAAGCGCAGGTAATCGACGGAGTAATCGCCGTTCAAGTTTTGCAGCGGCAAAACCGCGATGGCGTGCTGCAGCTCCGCATTGGTCATCGACCGGTGCTTGATCCAATATGCTGCCACGGCCGCCACCACGGTGAATAGCAAGGCTGCGGTGCCGCCCAGCAGCCAAAAGAGCCAACGATGATCTGTGGTCCGGCCAAACGTTTGGCTCGCAACCCGCAGCCTCACGCTGTGCAGCCCGCTTCTAACCTGCCCGGATTCGGTCTCGCGCTTCAGTTGCTGCAGGTCGGCCTTCATCTGCGTGGCGCTCTGGTAGCGCTGCCCGCGGTCTTTCTCCATCGCCTTGCCGATGATGCCCTCGAGTTCGACCGGCACCGCGGGATTCACTTCGGCGGGTGGCACCGGCTTGGTGTGCAGCACGGCATCCAGCGTCATCAGCGAGTTCTTGCCCGAAAATGGCTTCTTGCCGGTCGACATCTCATACATCACCACGCCAAACGAAAACAGGTCGCTGCGGAAGTCGATTTCTTCGCTGCGCGCCTGTTCGGGAGACATGTAAACCGCGGTTCCTGGAATCACTCCGATTGCGGTCAATGAATCCTCGGCGATCGCGCTGTCGCTGTCGGTGCCGACGTTGTGCACCAGTTTGGCCAGCCCGAAGTCGAGCACTTTGACTTGCCCGCTGGGCGTCAGAAAAATGTTTGCCGGCTTGATGTCGCGATGCACGATCCCCTTGGCGTGCGACGCGGCCAGAGCATCCGCCACTTGAATGCTGATGTCGAGCAGCTTATCGGTTGGCACGGGTTTCGCGGTTTGCTTGAGGCTTTCGCCTTCGAGCTTTTCCATCACGATGAAGGGATGCCCGTTATTGTCCTCGATTGCGTGAATAATGCAGATATTCGGATGGTTGAGCAGGGAGGCCGCTCTGGCCTCGCGCTCGAAGCGCTCCAGCGACTTGGGATCGCCGGCAAGATTTTCCGGAATAAACTTCAGGGCAACATGCCGTCCCAGCTTCAGGTCTTCGGCCTCATACACAACGCCCATGCCGCCACCGCCCAATTTGCCCAGAATGCGGTAGTGCGACACGGTCTGGCCTATCATGAGTAAGCGAAGCTCCCGACGGCGGTAATGTTAGGCTCGTCTGCAGTTCCGGTCAACCGTGGCGGGCGCGGACATCGGGCCTCGGTTTGATGCAAATAATTGATTAGCATTCGTTCACATCATCTTCGTTCCCAAACTGATAATCACCCTGTCCTTTTGTGTACCCTTATCGTTTGGATGCCGATTGCAAGCTGCGCGGCAAAGACTACCATGAGTCAGCAGAGCAGAAGTTGGCACCACGAATCAGCAACAAGGATTCGCAGCAAAAGATCAGCAATCCGCATTAGCAATAAAGATTTGCAACAAAGGCCAGCGAGGCATTTCAAATGGGTCCGCCATCCTGGAACTATCCGCCCCAGTTGCTCGAGGCGATCCGCCGCCGCGCTACCGAACTCTACCATCTCAGCGGCAACCGCGAAGGCCTCGACCTGGCAAACTGGTGCCAAGCCGAGGCCGAGATCATGCGTGATTCGGGCGCGCGCGCCCCTCGCCGCGCCGTGGTCATCAATCTTGGCGGAGTGGTCTACACAGGCGAGTATGATTCCGGCTGCGACGACTACACTCCCGGAGAATGGAAGCCGGGCGATCCAGTGCCAGTCCGGCTAGCGGGCGATAAACTCTACCTGCGCCGTCCCAACGGCCGCGAACTGCAGACCACCATCGTGAAACGAATTGGATAGTAAATGCCGCAGGCCTCGCCGCAGGATTCTATTCCAGATAAAAACCAGCCGATGCGCCCACCCATTCCATGTTCTTGTTATGCGTCCACGCCCATCATCAAACCACGTCCCATTCGAATGATGGTCAGAACCGGCACTAATTTGTCGGGCCAAATGTACATCACTCGCACCTCCGCTTTTGTTGCTCCAAACGGAGTCTCAATGATCGGTTCGAAGTGCAAGCGCTCTTGCAGAATGTAATCTCGGCGTTCTTCCGCCGGAATGGCCGAAATATCTTCCTTCTTGGGCGCAATGACTACGCCACGTCCGGCAAAAGAATACAAAGGCTTCAACGCATAATTCTGCAAATCATCCGGAATTCCATTCAGTTGATCGACAAACCACGTCTTCGGCACAGATTCATGCCGCAAGTACGGTATGGAAAACTTGCTGATACGAAAATACCAGTTCGGATGTCCCGCCCACTCCACCTCAAGATCGTCGCGCCAATCAAAATTGAGCGTGACGTTTTCGCGCTGCAGTTCGTCGACAATCGCGCGATTGTAGATTCGATGAATCGGCACCCGCTTGCCCGCGCGCTCGTAGTAAAGCCGGGAACCGTCTTTCTTGATATCCACGATATCGACTGTGCGGATGCCCAGCATTTTCTCGGTCAACAAAAAATCCGGCAGAGTTTTCTGTTGCTGGGGATGAATTTCCATCAGGATCACGTTTTCCGGATCGCGATTCCCGACCACTGCTCGCCGTAGAAGATCGGAGTAGGAACTGTGATCAAGCCCGCTCAGGAAGAAGCGTAGCTTGTCGCCTGATTCGAATCCGTTCAGACCGTAAACCTCTGCGTAGCTTTGCGCGAGCGCAGGCTGGTAGGCGTAGAGAGAAGGGAAGGCCTGCAGCTCCACCAGCTTCGGCCGCAGTTCGCCGTTAGCATCACGCACCAAGCCAAAATCTACTTGCACGAACATAGGGTGCGCCGATTCGTTCGGAACTCGGAACCCCGCCGGGATTGAGTAGTCCGATTTTGCCAGATACTCACGGTTCTCCACTAGTTGCCGGATCAGTTCCTCACCATCCTTCGCCATGCGGTTCAGCAGAGATTTTGGCAAGAAGCATGGCGTTTCCGAGAGCCGGAATCCAACATGCGTTCCACAGACAGCATCAATGTGGGTCAGAAAAGTCTTGTACTTTTCGGGAGTAAAAGCTTGGTTGAACTGCTTGCGGAGAGAGGGGATCATAGAAGCGCGTGAGCGCGCGAATCGATCATTTCTGAGCGACTATTTCTTTAGCCTGAAGGCTGTCGATTCCTGAGCTTCAGTCGTTCAACTCATCTTTGTCTACGCTTCCACCAGAAACTTACCCTCCTGCATGATCTGCTCGTCATCGACCCAGATGTTGAACTTCCGCCCAACCACGTCGATGTGAGTGGACGAGTCCCATTCGGCGCCGGTGTGCGCCCCATAGGGATTGCCAAATGCGATGTGCACTCCAGGATATTTCTCGTCCTGCAAAATCTGCCCGATGATGTCTTTCAATTCAATGTTGGTGCCAATGGCAAACTCCCCGACGCGGTCGCTGTTCTCATCGGTGTGAGTGTACTTCCAGAAGTCGTCTTCGAGTTCGCGGTTGGCCGAGTGCGCCTCGGTAAGACGGTTGTTCTTCATGTGGATCGTGAGCGGCGTCTCCTGCAGGTTGCCAAATTTTGTGCACAGATAATCGCCGACCACGCCGTCAATGACGAACGTTCCGTTCACCTCTCCGGGGGTGGTAAAGATCTCTCCGCCGGGAAGGTTTCCCCACTTTTCGGGAGTAATAATTCCGCTCGTTTTCAGCCAGCGGTAATTATGGTTCAGATCGGCAGTTAAATCTGTTCCGGCGGCGGTTTTCGCGCGCACGCGTTGCGCCTTGCGGACCATCGCAATGACTTTCGCGCTCAAGCGGTCGACTTTCTGGAAATCCGCGCGCATGCCTTCGAGCATGATCTGCCGGTTGATGTTGACCATGTGCGCGTGGCGAATTTTTCGCCGGTTCACCACATCGGTCATCTGCATGCGCGAATGCAATTCGTTTCTCTGCGCCTGCACGGCAAAAATAGAAACCTGGCTGGTTTCCAAGTCCGCGAGAATCTCGGCGGGCAAATCCTTCAGCGGACGCTCTGCCAAGTCCTCCAGCACCCATACGTTGTAGGGAGGAGCCCAGTTCGTCCAGTTCGTTGACGATCGCCGCGGCGATCTCCAGCGTAACCTCGTCTGTGATGATGCAGACTTTTTCTTCCGGCTGCACACGCAGGCAAACCTTCACCGCGTTACGTGCTCCGGGCGCGTATTCGGGGTCGAAGGAAATTGGTTTTCTTGCGCCCCACCCCCGCTGCGTTCGCAAAAGTGTGGGCAAAGTTGATGCGTCGGTCGGAGTCGTCATTCGCCTGCTTAGCCTACCTTCGATAAAGAAGCGGGATCGCTTTCAGTCAGGCCCGCTTCCGTCTCCTCAATGATGTAATCGACAACTTTCTTCAAATCTCCAGTTTCTCGATGCACCCGCAATTGCCGGTCCGCCCCGCTTCCGCGCTCAAGCATAGTATGGACGTACTCGAGTTCCTCGCGCGAATCCAGTTCATCCACCACGTCATCCACGAACTCCAGATACTCGCCGATCAGATCCTCGCGCTGGAACTTCTGTCTGTTTGCCGAAATCGATGAGCTTGCCGTCCAACCCGTAGCGGGAAGCGCGCCACTTGTTTTCCATGATCAAGGCGCGGCGGTACAAGCGGAATCCCTGATTCGCTGTATGCAGCTTGTACAGCTTCGCCACGGTCGCCTGTATCAGCGCGGCCAGAGCGATCGTCTCATCCGCGCGCATGGGAACGTCGCACACCCGGAACTCGAGCGTGTTGAAGAATGGATGTGGCCGGATGTCCCACCAGATCTTCTTCGCGTTATCAATGCAATTAGTCTTGATCAGCAACTTAATGAAATTTTCGTATTCGCCCCAGCTGGGGAAATAATCCGGAATGTTGGTTCGGGGAAACTTGTCGAACACCTTGCAACGGTAAGACTTCAGTCCCGTGTCCATGCCCAGCCAGAACGGCGAATTGGTGGAGAGCGCCAGCAGGTGAGGCAGGAAATAGCGCGCGTGATTCATCATGTGGATCGCGGTTTCGCGGTCCTCGATGCCGATGTGCACGTGCAGGCCAAAGATCAAATTTGCGCGCGCCACCAGCTGCATGTCTTCGACAATGTTCTTGTACCGGTCGTCGGGATAAATTTCCTGCACCCGCCAATCCGCAAAAGGATGCGTAGCCACCGAAGCCACGCTAAGGCCGTTCTCGCGCGCCAGCCGGATAATGTCCCGCCGCAGCATTTTCACTTCGGCTTTAGCTTCCTTAATGTTCTTGCAAACCCCGGTGCCCACCTCGACCACCGACTGGTGCATCTCTGCCTTGACTCGTTCCTGCAGGATCAGCTTTCCTTTTTCCAGGATCTCCGCATGGATATGCGACCGCAGATCACGGGTCTCCGGATCTATCGTCTGATATTCCTCTTCGATCCCGATGCTGAAGGTAGGTTTCATAAACGCCGAATCTTGGGGGACTTATAAACGTTTGTCATTCCGACGGCTCGCGAAGCGAGTCGGAGGAACCTGCTGTCAGCCTGCAGCGCCGATGCCGGCGGGAGACCCTGCTTGCGCGTTCTTTGCCCAAGAGCGACAGCCACCGGCCCAAACAGTATAAATGAGCGACGAAGCCAAGCGGGCGGGACTTCTACGGCCGCCGGTTGCGCGATGGTTTCTTCCTTGGCGGGCCTTTGATCGCGTTCCGGGAGACTTCGGCGGTCTTTCCCTTGACTCAGATAGGTCTAACGCCAAACCTCTGTTACTTCGCCACTTTCCCCCGCTTACGCTCCGCGACCCATTTCGGCTCACCCTTCCCTGGCGCCTTCGGAGGCGTTGCTGCCAAAAAGCTTTGCCAGCGCAACTCCCGAGCAGGATCTTCGCCTGTAACCGCCATCTTGACTGCCATTTCCGCAACTGCATTCACAATCCAGTCGAAATTCTCTTGCCCCACGGATGTAATTTCTGCGTCCGGCGCCGGATTCAAGAAATCGATTGCATACGGCACTCCGCCTTCCACCGCAAACTCGACCGTGTTCAAGTCGTAGCCCAGCACGCGGCAAAGGGTCAAAGCATCTTTTTCGATTCGCTCTTTCAATTTCGCTGAGGACGGCGGCGGATTACCCTTCACATATCTCTCATGATGCGGCAATCGCGGATCGTACTTCATGATGTGCACTTTTTCCTGCCCGACCACGTAGCAGCGGTAATATTCCTCGAACACCACGCCGTGCTGCAGCGTCATGCACAAATCGCCGG
The DNA here is from genome assembly GCA_963743585.1 of uncultured Acidobacteriaceae bacterium. Lineage (GTDB taxonomy): Bacteria > Acidobacteriota > Terriglobia > Terriglobales > Acidobacteriaceae > Sulfotelmatobacter. The sequence goes on from CAVUQI010000001.1 coordinate 244,854, forward strand.
TCTGGTTGTAATGCTGGAAAAATTCCTCGGGAGAATGCACGTGATAAACATGCTTCCACCCTCCTCCCGAATATGGTTTGAGAAAAGCAGGGAAGCCGACATAATCGAACACTTCTTGCCAGTTCAGCGGGTAGATCAGATTGCGCATCGAGCGGTCTGTCGTGCCCTCAGGATGCTTGTTATGCGGCAAAATCACGGTCGGAGGAATCGCCACCCCAATCTTGTGCGCCAGCGCGTAGTTAAAAAACTTGTCGTCGGCCGTCCACCAGAACGGATTGTTCACTACGATCGTCCCATGCAGCGCCGCATTTTTCAGATAAGCCCGATAAAACTGAATGTCCTGCGAAATGCGATCGATGATCACGGCGTACTTTTTCGGTTCATCCATGCGGACGCCGCCGACTTGAACGAACTCCGCTTCAACTCCGTCGACCTTCATGGAATTGATCTTTTCCACCAGCGCGGGTGGGAACGAATTCTCCATCCCAAATAAAATCCCGATTTTCTTCACGCCTTATTCTCCCTTGTCGTCTTTCCCCTTGTCACCCTGAGCGAGTGATTGTTTCGCGAAGCGAAGCACTCACGCAGTCGAAGGATTTCTAGTTACTCGTAGACAATTCCCTCAACCGCGCTAAAAGTATTTCCCCGCCATATTCAACCAGAGCGGCCAGTCATGCCGCGAATTATTGTTATAAACGTCAAGCCAGTGCGGCACGGCTTTGCCATTCAACACCGCCGACAGTTTGACGTTCTGATCCAGGCACATGTCCCAATCCGCCGAGCCCAGCACAATTTTCATCTGCCGGTATCGGCTTAAGAACCAGTCGTCGTTCTGGTTCGGCAAATAATCCTGCGGACAATTGAAATAGCAATCGTTGTCGTAATATCCATCGAGAAACTGATGAATATCGAACGCGCCGCTCATGCTCACGCAGTGCGTCACCACGTCCGGATGCTTCAGCGCAAAGTTTACCGCGTGATAGGCGCCGAAGCTGCAACCCGTCATCGCGAGGTTTGGATTCTGGTTCTTCCAGCGGACGAACGGCAGAAACTCGTGCAGAATGTAGCGCTCATATTGCAGATGCCGCAGCACGCGAATTTTCGGATGCACGCTCTTGTTGTACCAACTTTCCAGATCGACTGCGTCCGGACAAAAAACCTGCAACTCTCCACGCTCGATCTTCGGCGCCATAACGCCGATCATGCCGCGGTCTTCATACTCGAAAAACCTTCCCATTGAGGTGGGAAACACCACCAGCGGCGTGCCCGCGTGACCAAACACCAGCGCTTCCATATCGCGGTGCAGTTCCTGACTGTACGCTTTGTGATATTCGCGATTCATGGTGAGACGGTTTTGCCCCGTTTACCCAAGGACGAAACATCTTACCCGAAGTGCGCCCTGAAGTGCGGCTGCTGTTAGCCAACTTTATGCCCACTGCCGGGCATCGCGAGGCCGTCAGATGATATCGTGGTACGAGACATGTCGTGGAAGCTTCCCAAACTGGTTTCTCGTTCCGGACCAGTGATCCTTTTAATCCTGACGCTCGGAGCCATCGGCGGATTCGCCGCAGTCGGCCATCTGGTCAAGCGCTATAACCTGAATCAGCAGGCCCGGGGACGCAAGCTCTATAAGGAGGCTCTTGATGACGCAACCGCTGGGCAGTATGACGACGCCATCGAGGCCTTTCGCGCTGCGCTGACCTGCGATCCCGACAATTCCCAATACCAATTGAGCCTGGCTCGGGCGTTGCGCGACAGCAACGAACCAACTCATCTGGACGAAGCCGAGTCTTACTTGGTCGCTCTCTGGCAGCGCGCGCCGCAGGATGCCGCCGTCAACCTCGCGCTGGCAAGGGTAGCGGCCCACCGCGGTTCCATCGAGGATGCCATTCGTTACTATCACAATGCCATGTACGGCGCCTGGAACTCCGATCCCGATGCCAATCGAAATCGCGTCCGGGTCGAGTTGATCGAGTATTTGCTCAGGAAAAACGCCCGCGCTCAAGCTGATTCTGAGCTGATCGCCCTCGCGGCAGCTTTACCTCATGATCCCGCCCAGCACCTGCAGGCGGCGCAACTTTTTACCCAGGCCCAAGACTACGCCGGAGCTCTCGCCCAGTATGAATACGTTCTTCGTTTCGAACCCAACAACGCCGAGGCTTTGGCCGGCGCTGGAGAGGCTGCGTACAGTTCGGGGGATTATGCACGTGCGCAACATTTCTTGCGGAGTGCGGTGAATGAGAATCCGCACGATGAAAACTCTCGGCGACTGCTGGAGACAACCGATCTTGTATTGCATTCCAATCCGTTTCACAGCCATATCTCCGATGCGGAACGCAACCGCCGTATTGCAGCGGATTTCGCTCAGGCTGAGAGCCGGCTCACCACCTGCGCGCAGCAAACCGCTGTCAATCTGAACCCCACTGGCCCCGCCACGCCTTCACCTTCGCCGCTCTTAACTCTGCAACAACGCTGGACCGGCGTGAAGCCCGATCTCAAGGACCTCGAATCACCAACAGAAACGGGCACCTTCCGGATGCGATTATGGACGTTGTCTTTCAAATCGAGCAGCAGACCGCCGCAACCTGCGGACAGCCGCAAGGTCTCGACTTGGCCCTGCTTCTGATTTCTGAGAAACGCGAGGCCAGCACGCAATGAGCACTCCTCCTCCCATCGTGAAACAAACGGCAGCTTCCGCAGTCGAGCCTCCAGTGGTACGGCTTCATATTCGGCAGCGCTTGTTTTCCACCCTGGAAGGCGTATTCCACGAAGAAGTATTTTTTCTGATCCTTTCCGTGTTCATCGGAATTTTCTCCGGGCTCGCGGTAGTTTGCTTTCGACTTGCCATCGGCTGGACCCATCTTGCGTTGCTCGGGCCGTTGCCGCAAAGCCACAGCTGGAGATTATTTGCCGTTCCGGGGCTTGCGGGGCTTGTGGTGGCCGCTTTGGTGCTGCACGTCTTTCCCGGTGTTCGCGGCAGTGGAGTCAACCAGACCAAGTCCGCACTTTACATTTTCAATGGCTTCATTCCTTTCCGCACGGCCGTCGGAAAGTTCATCTGCTCGGCCATCGCCATCGGCTCCGGTCAATCGCTTGGCCCGGAAGATCCCTCTTTGCAAATCGGGGCCAGCATCGCCTCTGCACTTGGCCGCCAGCTCGACATTTCACGGGAGAAACTTCGTCTTATGGCCCCGGTCGGTGCCGCTGCTGGTTTGGCTGCCGCATTCAACGCGCCGATCTCGGCAGTTCTGTTCGTAATTGAAGAGGTCATCGGGCGCTGGAGCGCCGGCATTCTCGGCTCTGTGGTCCTCGCGGCCGTAGCCAGCGTTGTGGTTGTGCGCTCGTTTCTTGGCAGCGAGCCCCTGTTTCGCATTCCGGTCACCACGTTCAAGCGGCCAAGCGAACTGCTTGCCTATGTTGTTCTCGGCGTGGTGGGCGGGGTCGCGTCAGTCGCGTTCGCCAAGTCCATCGCGTTTCTACGGCCTCGATTGAAGGCCATGCCGCGCTGGACGCAATACTTCCAGCCGCCGATCGCCGGACTTCTTGTCGGGCTCATCGCGTTTCTAGGCGCTCCGCAGGTCATGGGCGCCGGTTACGATTTCATGGACCAGGCCATGCACGGCCAGTATGTGTGGAAATTTCTCGTGCTGCTCGCCGTCCTTAAAATCGTCGCCACTACGTTTTCCTTCGTGAGCGGCACTCCGGGCGGCATGTTCGCTCCGGCGCTGTTTGTGGGCGCCATGCTGGGCGGCGCGGTGGGTGACATTGAGCGCATCTTTCTTCCCCATTTCACCAGTTCGACCGGCACTTATGCGCTGGTTGGCATGGGCGTGCTGTTTGCCGGATTTTTGCGCGTGCCCATGACCTCGGTATTCATGGTGCTTGAGGTCAGCGGCAACTACGAGATCATTGTTCCCGTCATCGTTGCCAACACCGCTTCATATCTGGTTTCGCGCAGCTTGCAAGAGATCCCCATCTTCGATCTGCTCACCAGGCAAGACGGACTCATATTGCCCTCCCTCGAAGAAGAGCGCGAGGAAACGATTCTGCGCGTCGAGGATGCTTTGCTCCCTGCGCCCAAGACGATTCTTAATGCGCAAGATTATGTGGATGCCAGTGCCCGCCGGGTGCAGGATTCCACCGACTCGGTTTTTCTGGTGCGGATGCACCCCAGCGGCTGGAACGTGATCGCACGGGAACAACTGCTGCGTCTTTTCCGCGAAGGCAAGGGCGAACTTACGCTCGCTTCCGTGCTGCCGGCGCAACCTCTGCCCAGCCTTTACCCCGATCTTTCGCTTGATTCCGCGCTTCGCTATGTAAACCTGTATCCGCTTGTGCCGGTCGTGAATCGCGCTGATTTTCGCCGCCTGGAGGGCATCATTTCGCGCGAATCGGTGTTTCAAAAATATGGCGCGCCTACGTCGCACTGATGCGACATTTCGCAAGTCCTCGAAAGCTTCTGCTAAATGCGATCGCCGCTATTTCGCGGCGCTGGCCATTTTCACTCCGTGCGAGCTGGCTGCGTAGCGTGCGATCCCTCGGTAGAGCGCTTCAGCAATCTGCTCGCGATAGCCATCGCTGCGCAGCTTCTGCTCGTCTGTTGGACTGCTGACGAAAGAGACTTCCGCCAGAATTCCCGGCATCGCCGTTTCGGTCAGCACCACATAAGACGCTTCTTTCACGCCGCGATCACGGAGCCCCGGATTCTCTGCAGCGAGCGAGCCATAAAGCGATCGCTGAACGCTCAACGCAAGCTGCCGCGACTGCTCGATCTTTTCGTATAGCTCGGCGGCGGTCAGTGGCAGCGTGGTTACTCCCTTGGTCGCCGCATTGGCGCGGGTCTCTAAATCTTTGGCATTGGGAGCCGAAAACATATTGGTGTAATAGGTTTCCACGCCTCGCGCGGAAGGCAGGTCGCTGTAATTGGCATGGACGGAGACAAACAAGTCCGCCTGCGCCTGGTTCGCCATATTCGCGCGTTCGTCGAGGGGTATGTAGGTGTCGTCATTGCGGGTCAGAATTACATCCGCGCCGAGACGGCTTTCAAGCAGTTTGCCAAGGCGCTGGGCGATCTCGAGCACCAGATCTTTTTCGAGCAAGCCACGGCGGCCAACGGTGCCTAAGTCCCATCCACCGTGGCCCGCATCGACCACAATGCGCAACTTCGGAACGCGCGCGCGCCACTGCAAATCCTGTTTCGTCGGCGGAGGAACCACGATGGCCACTTGCTTCTGTTCGTTCCCCGGGGCTTCCGGGAACAGATTGATTTGCGACTTTGGCGTTGCGCCAATTTTCGTGACCTGTACGACAAGCCGGTAAGGGTTCGGCTCAAGACTCACAGAATAATTCGAATTGCCTTTCGTCTCCAGTACCAGGCGGGTCAAACCGGAAGTCGGCTGCGCTATCCGCACCCGCGCCAGCAGCGCGTCCCCAATATCGATTGTTTTGCCTTCCAGCTCAGGAGACAACGAAGTATCGTGCAGATCAAAATAAATGCGGTCAGGATTTCCCAGGCGGTGCGCCTCATATTGCACTTGATCTTCTATATCCAGCACAACCGTGCTCGAGTCCGCCGACGACCAGTGCCGAAGTCCAGTAATCCGCGTGGGCTTCCCAGATTCCGCTTCGGTTTTTCCCTCCTGGCTGGCCGGAGCTTGCATCTCCGTGGCGAGATCCGAATCGCCGCCTGAGTTTGCCTGCGCGACGGAAGCTGTTCCGGAAGACGCGGCGGAAGACTGAGCCGGAGACGGCGGCCCGGGAGTGCCCGGCTGAGCAGGGCCTATAGGCGAGCTTGCCGAGTCCTGCTGCTGCGCTGCAGCTTCCGCAGGATTTTCCGCAGACCTTTCAGTAACCGCCCGGAGGGGTGTACGTTTCAGCGTCCACCACAACCCTCCACCAAGAAGCATCGCCAGCAGAAGCAGCAGCAACACCAATGCGATCCCCGGATGGTGCGAGGCGGCAGGCGCTCGATCTCGAGAAGAACGATCTTCAGCAGCCTTGTGCTGCGCCGCTGAACTGACTTCAAGCTCTTCGGCGTTATCGGCTGTCGGCTGAGGTGTCTCCAACAAGCTGTGATCTGACGTCCCGGGACCTGACGTCCCAGGATCTGGCGTCCTAGGACGTAACGTGGAAACGACGGGCCCCAATTTTTCTTCAGCAACCTGTGCGGCCAGTGCGAAGCGGTCTTCATCCTCCGGTTTTAGGGCCGCAACGATCAGTTCCGCGAGGAGTTCCAGGCTGGCCACGTCGCTGTCATTGAAGCCGAAAGGGCCGGTTGAGAATGCTTCGAGTAATCCAATGACGCGCCTGCGGCCGCAGAGCGGTACCGCCACAATCGAGCGCGCTCCCAACTTACGGCAAGCGGAGAGATTTACCCGGTCGTCGGTTTCCGTATCGTCGCAGCGAATGATCTGCGCCGTGCGAAAACAGGCCCCGGAGAATGCGGAATCGCGCTGAATGCGGGCGCCAACATCTGGCTTAACGGCTCCGGCAGAGGCCCGTAAGACAATTTCGTTGTTTTCCGCGAGCGCAATTCCCAGGCCATCCGCCCCAGTGATTGCGATGGCTCGTTCCGCCACCAACTGCAACACTTCATCCAGAACGAACTGCTCTTCGGTGGCGAACTCTGACTTGGAGGGAACCGTCTCGAATCCCTTGGCCTGGGCCGCCAGCGCCCGCCGCTGACGTATCTGCTGGTGCATTGCCGAGAACGCCAACAGCGCCTGAAGCGCGTCGCTTCCCGAAGGGCGCAACTCGCCTCGCGAAGCAGCGTGCTCGTTATCGGCGGATAAACGCGGCGTTTCGTGTCGCCGCCAGGCCGGTTCGTCGCCTCGCGCCACGCCCGATTCCTCTTGTATTCGCGGTTTGGTGGGCGTGGTTACCATTTCACTGTTAGAGGGAGATCACCCTATTTCCCGAGTGTTGCCGTCACTTCGAGACTTGTCAATCCGCCATTTGGCTGATGGCGGGTTATTCACCACCTTCGCGCTTCCCGGTTTTCACCTGGTTTTGTCGGGTTTAATAGTAAGTTAGCGGGGTTTTCCCATCGTGGCAATGATTCCCAGGCATCCTTTCGGCCATGAGCTTTGGTAAGGGCGGCCTGTGCATTCCGGATTTCGGATGGCTTCGCCGATTTCTGCCTTGGTCGCTCTGGAAGAAGGTAGAATCTGGGCGCCAGAATCTCCGTTTCGAGCTTTGCGTTTTCGCGGAGGAGATGCTCATGCCCGCGCCCCGCTCTCACGCCCTGCCGAGTCCGACCATTTGCGCCATTATCGTCGTCGCCATAATGGCGATGATCGCGATTCCTGCGGCCATTACGCTGCACACCGTTCACTTGCCCGTGCCAGTCATGCCGGTAAATCAGAACTCCACGCCTTACGGCTATACCGTCAGCCTTCTGCTGTTCATTCTCCCGATCGTCGCCATCGCAGGATGGTTCCTGCCCAGCGAGGGACTGCACATTCCACAGCGCGCCTCCTGGCGCACCATTGCCATTCTCATTCCATTGGGATTTGCGCTCGATTTATTTTTCGCTCGGTGGTTTTTCTGTTATCCCAACGTTGGCGCCACTCTCGGAATTCATGCCTTTGCCTTCGGCCGGCCGGTTCCGGTCGAAGAGTATGTCTTCTATCTCACCGGTTTTCTGGCTGTTCTTCTGCTTTACATATGGCTGGGCGAGTTCTGGTTGGCCGCGTATAACGTGGTCGATTACCCAAACGAAGCCAGGAAGTTGAGTCGGTTGTTGCAGTTTCATCCCACCTCGTTCATTCTCGCCATAGTGTTAATCGGAGCCGCATGGTTCTACAAAAAGCATTTTGCCTTGCCCGCCGATCAAGCGGGTTTTCCCGGCTATTTCACTGTACTCGTTCTGGGCGGACTTGCCCCGGCAATCAGTTTCTTCCCGGCGGCTTGCCGCTTCATCAATTGGCGGGCCCTGAGCCTGACTCTTTTCTTTATGCTGCTGGTGAGCGTGCTGTGGGAAGCTACGCTGGCGGTTCCATATGGCTGGTGGACTTACCAGCATCGCGAAATGATGGGACTTTTTGTGGGAGCCTGGTCAGGTCTTCCGGTTGAGGGAGTTTGCGTCTGGATTGCCGTGACCTACGCGACCGTAATCGTCTTTGAGGTCGTGAAGATTCAGCTGGCCGCCAAAGAAACGGTGCCTGATCTCTCACCCAGCCGCAAGTTCGAGGCCAGGCCGGCCCACTGAAGCCTAGAACGCAGAATTTCCTAGTTCGCGAAATATTGCTGCGCCAGCCAAAGCCGCAGGGCCTGCTTCGTCTGCAATGGCATCTTGGCGAAGCGGATGCCAATATTGCCCAGATTATCGGACCAGGCAACTTCCACATCGGCGTTGATGGCCGACTTGGTTCCCGGCAGCGCGAAGCATACGCGGGACGCCTCGCTCGGATCGAATCCCTCTTCCACGTGAACCTGCAGGCCGCCCTGGCTGAGGTTAATCAATTTTCCCGAGGTCTTCCTGGCTCCGGCGCGCACCGTTACCGGCACGTCCAGCCCGGCCCGGTGATAGCGCAAGCGGCCGTCGAGAATCATATTGCGGGCCGCGGAAAGCGTGTGCACCGCCTGCTCCACCGAAATCGGTTTGTCGAATGCAAACATCGCCCCGCTCTCTTCCACCCCGCGCCGTCCCTGGCGATTGCCCATGATCACCAGAGGGACCGTGTTCGGGCGAGAAGTCTCGCGCTGCAGATCGCGAAAGAATTGTCCACTGCCGTTCAAATCGCAGTCGACAATGAGCGCATCCACTTTGGATTTTGTGAGCCGCGTGAGGGCCCGCTGCGGTTCGCTCTCGACCGCCACATCCATATGCAAACTGCCGAGAATACATTCCAGAACGCTGATTTCCTGCCAGTCGCGCGAAACCACCATCGACGAGAGTGTCATGCGTCCACTCTACCGATGAGAGTAACGCGGACGTAGATCACTAACGTAATGAAGCACACTTCAGCCCCCGGGTCCCGCGGAGTTTCGAGTGGAAGCCATCGGCCGGTTCTTCTGGGACTGCTTCGCCGTCCATGAGAATGAAGCGGCCTAGCGCTCGCGCAGAGCTCAACGGGGGTCAATGAGTGAAACAGGGGTTTTTCGCCAATCGACTCGTCCTAACGTACCATCTCCTCGCCTTCATTGACTTACCCTATTCCTGCCCCTACGACTCAAATCTGAAGCCATTGAAGTTGATCGAAAGACAAGTGATATCGGAATGTTACGTCAGGTGAGCAACCGTCAAGGGCCACTCCAGCATCCTTGCGATCATCAAAACGAGGTTCAAGTGTCGCATTCGGCAGGATTCGCTATGGCAGTGCCATAATAATTCCGGAAACTGAAGTCGATAAATCTTCGCACCACATTGATCAGACAGTTCGGGCTTCGGATGCGGCACACACACCTCATCAGTCGCCGGGAGGATCGTATGGGTCGACGACTGGCAATCGCAGTGCTATTTTGCATTGCGCCCGTCATCTGCGTTGCGCAGCAGAGATCACACAAACTCTCTGACTATGCTGGCGCGTGGCAGGCGAAATTCCAGGGCACGACCTTTATGACCATCAATTTGGTAGAAAAAAAAGGCCATCTGGCTGGATCGGCGAGCTTCGGGGACATTCAGGCCGATCCGAACGGCGCAATCAAAGAGGTCGATGCCCCATCAGACGAATCCGAATGGACGATCGTTAGCAGCCGTCTGCTTCCGTCGCATGACTTGAAGATCACGTCACGCGGAGAGAATGAAACGATCATCGTAGTATTGAAGCTTATCGATGCGAAAACTGGCTCTGTCCGATTCGGCACTCCCCCAGGTGGCGCCTTTCTCGTACTCAAACCGATCATCATGCAGAAATTAGAGCAGGATATGCACCAGTGAGAACCTTGGAATGAGCGATGGCGTCGGCCCTACCGCCCGGGTGCTGCCAGCGCCGGGTGGAAACCAGAGTTCCTCCGGAAGGTAAGTAGTAGGTCTTTGGTTGTTAGGGCCTAAGGCCCGGCGGCAGGCACGCGCTCTCGATACCACTCCACCGTGCGCCGCAGACCTTCTTCGAAATCCACGGTTGGTTTGTAGCCGAGATGTTTCTCCGCGAGCGAAATGTCTGCCAGCGAATGCTTAATATCTCCGCCGCGCTCGGGGCCATGAATGGCAGAACCGGAATAGGATATGAGTGTCTGCAGCAGCGCGAAAGTTTCATTGAGCGTGACCCGCCGTCCGGTCGCCACATTGAAAACCTGGCCTGCCACCTGGTTTGCCGGAGCTTTGCAGGCAAGCAAATTGGCATTCACGGCATTGTCGATGTACGTGAAATCCCGGCTTTGCTCGCCATCGCCAAAGATCGTGGGCTGCTCTCCACTAAGCATCTGGGTAATGAATTTGGCGAGCACTCCCGAGTAAGGCGAAGATGGGTCCTGCCGCGGACCGAAAATATTAAAATAGCGCAGCGAGACCGTTTCCAACCCGTAACAGCGGTAAAACGAAATCATATAGCGCTCGCTAGCCAGCTTGGCCACGGCGTAGGGCGATATAGGGTCGGGAGCCATCGCTTCATGTTTGGGCAGCGTGGGCGTGTCGCCGTACGCCGAAGATGACGCCGCATAAACCACGCGCTTCACTTTGGCGTCACGCGCCGCCACCAGCAGGTTCACCGTTCCATCGACATTGGCGCGGTTGCTTCCGATGGGATCGATCACCGATTTCGGCACGGAAGGAATCGCCGCCTGGTGCAAAACATAGTCCACTCCGGAACATGCCACGTTCATCGCATCAAGATCGAGCAGATCGGCTTCGCGGAAATCAATGTCGTCCAGAACCCCGGCGAGGTTTTCTCTCTTCCCAGTCGAAAAATTATCGACTCCGCGCACCCTGTCGCCATTCTTGAGAATCTCTCGCGCCAGCGATGAACCGATGAAGCCGGCAACTCCAGTGATCAGATACAGTGCCATAGCTGTTCATCATAACAAGGCAGGAAAAAGCAAAGCGATTCTCGCAATTGGAAAGTTAGGCTAGAGGCCCAGGCTAGAATCGCGGGTGAGAGAAGTTCAGCCTCAAATCTCACGATTGAACAGCGGCTGCAGAAAACTCCCCCACCGCCTGCCGAATCCTGTTCCAGATTTCATCCCGCCCCGCTCCGGTCTTTGCCGAGAATGCCACCACCGCAGCGCCTGGGTACGCCTCTTTTATACGGTTCATGGCATTGGAGAGTTGATTGTTCGACAGTCGATCGCTCTTGGTTGCGACTAAAATAAAATCGCGGTTCGAACTATTAAGAAAATCCAAGAGCTGCCGGTCGCTTTCCTGCGGAGGGACATTGATATCGATCAGCGCCAGGCAGAGCGCCAGCGTCGGCCGTTCGTTCATGTAGGGCTCGATGAATTGCGGCCATTCCTGCGAAACTTCCCGCGAGATTTTCGCATAGCCGTAGCCCGGCAGGTCGGCGAAGATCACTTCCGGTCGCGGCTTTCCCGCCCAGCGCACTTCAAAAAAATTGATGCTGCGAGTGCGCCCCGGCGTGGAGCTGGTGCGCGCCAGCTTGGTGCCGATCAGCGAATTAATCACGCTGGACTTGCCGACGTTCGACCGGCCCAGAAACGCAACCTCGGGGAGCGTCGGAGCAGGGAAGTGGGCTACGTCGGTGGCCGCAGCCATGAATCGCGCCAGAACCCTCATGCTCAAGTTTGCTATGTCGAGCGAAGATTGGCAAGAGGGAAAGGGAATAGGACGCCGCGCAGGGGGGCAATGAGAAGCTCTGAGGTCAGGGTTGCGACGATTTTCCGGGCGCGCTACTTTCGAAAATAATTGCTGATCGCCTCCGCCTGCACCCGCGTCACCACCGCCGAAAGCGCTGCAGCGTCCGCTTGTTTCACCGCCTGCAGGCTGCCGAAGTGCTCGAGTAGACGCCGCGTCGTGCTCTCGCCTACTCCGGGCACTTCCAATAGTTCCGTCGAGCGGTCGCGCATTTGCCGCCGTTTGCGATGGAACGTTACGGCGAAGCGATGCGCTTCGTCGCGGACCAGCTGGATCAAATGCAGCACGGGAGAATGATGGTCCAGCGCAATCGGATCTTTTTCCTGCCCGTAGACATAAAGAATTTCTTCGCGCTTCGCAATCGATGCCAGCGGCTGATTGATGATCTCCAGCGATTCCAAAGCTTCCGCCGCTGCGTGCAATTGCCCAAGTCCGCCGTCGATTAAAACCAGGCTCGGCATTGGCTTTTCTTCCTGTTGTAGTCGCTTATAGCGCCGCGTCACCACTTCACGCATCGAAGCGAAATCGTCCACGCCATCGACGGTACGAATAATGAACTTTCGGTAATCTGATTTCTTCATCTTGCCGTCTTCCCACACGACCATGGAAGCGACCGTTTCCGCGCCCTGAATGTGCGAGATGTCGAAGCACTCGATGCGCTTGGGCAATTCCGGCAGGCTGAGCACCTCCTGCAATTCTTCCTGGATCGCCCGGGCATTTGGTTTGAGCACGCGAAAACGCTGATCGTAAGACTGCTTTGCGTTATTACCGGCGAGATCAATTAATGACCGTTTATCTCCGCGCTGCGGGACGAGAATATGCACCCGCGCGGCTCGTGCGTTCTTGTCCGCCGTTTGATCGGAAAGCAAGTCCTCCAGGGTTTCACGATCTTCAAAATCAACTGGCACATATAGATTTCGCGGAACGTAGGGCTGGCCAATGTAGAGCTGCTTGAGCAGCGTGGAAAAAAATGGGCCGGGGTGAAAGGCCGCGGCTGTTTCAGTGGATTGGCCGGCAGCGTTCTCGGCGGAAACAACCGGCGAGCCTTGCTCGCCCGGACAGCCGAGGGCGGCTGTCCCCACATGAGCTGTATCGGTGGCCGCTGTTTGCAGATGAGCTGTATCGAGTGCGGCTTCCGATCTTTCCTCCACATCCAATCCAAACTCCGGCAGGTCTTCCCAGAAGAATTCGCGCCGGTCGACCATCTTCCCGGCGCGCATGTGAAATAAATTCACCGCCAACATGCCGTTTTCGAAGTGATAGCCGAAAACGTCGGCGTCGTCGCCTTCGGCCGCCGCGATTCGTTGCCGCTCCTGCAGCTGCTCGACCGTCGAAATCAGGTCGCGATAGCGGGCCGCGCGCTCATACTCCTGCGCAGCCGCAGCTTGTTCCATGCGCGAGTGCAGCGAGCGGCTCAGATCTGATGGCCGGCCTTCCAGAAACAGCTTCACGTCGCGCACGGCTTCCTGATAAATCTCCGGCGTGGTCAGCGCCTGCACGCATGGTCCGAGGCAGCGCTTGATGTAGTACTGCAAACAGGGCCGCGGATGAAAGCGAGTCAAATCCACCTTGCACGATGGAACCAGAAAATTACGGTGAATCAGATCAACGATGCGATACGCCAGGTTGGCAGGGAAGTACGGGCCATAATAAGAACTGCCATCTTTCCGCAGGCGGCGGGTGACAAACACCCGCGGCCAACGCTCGCCCAGAGTCAGCTTTACATAGGGATAAGTCTTATCGTCACGCAGCAGGATGTTGAATCGCGGCTTGCGCTGCTTAATTAAGTTGTTCTCGAGCGCCAGGGCCTCTTTGTTGTTGGCGACTACGATGTAATCGACGTCAACCGCTTCGCGCACCAGGCTGCCGGTTTTTGCATCCTCCCAGCGGCCCTCGTGAAAATAGCTGGCCACGCGGCTTCGCAGGTTCTTCGCCTTGCCGACGTAGATCACTTCATCTTCGGCGTTCTTGTAGAGATACACTCCGGGCTCGGTGGGAATGGTCCGGATTTTCTTTAGCAAGTCCACTGCGTGAGGATATTGTATTGGATGCGCGGGACGCCGAGCGCTCCAACCCGGTCGGTCCTCGAGCCGACGCGCGCAGACAATCGATGCGGCACGATATCGCACCGTGCCCAGCAGCGCCTGAGACGTGTTACAATATTGCAGAATGAGTCATACGCTGACAATCCGTCTTACCGATGAGCTTCTCTCCTGGCTCAAAGAGACCTCGCGGCGCAGCAGCGTCCCCATGGGCAAGCTTGTCCGCGAGCAACTGGAGAGCGCAAAATCGAATTCCGGCAAGCAACGGTTTTTGCGTCAACTGGGAGCAATCAGTGGGGGATCCCCCGATGCATCGTCGCGCAAGGGGTTCTCTAGAAAATGAAGGGCATTGCGGATACGGGTTTTGTTGTTGCCGCCGGCGATCGCGACGACCGTCATCACGACTGGGCGGTGAACCTAGCCCGGTTGGTGACCGAACCTCTGCTCACCTGTGAACCGGTGCTGGCCGAGGCTGCATTCCATTTGCGATCAAGCTCCTACGTGCTGTCCCTGGTCGAAAATGGCTTGCTGCAGGTCGCCTTTGACTGCTGCGAGAATTTGACGCAACTCCAGAGTCTCGCCCACCGCTTCGCCGATCACAACCCAGACCTCGCCGACCTGTGCCTCATCCGCATGAGCGAACTTTATCCGCGCCATGCCGTCATCACGGTAGACGAGGCTGACTTTCGGGTTTACAGGCGTAATAAACGAGAGGCGATCCCTCTCATCTGTCCTCCGCGTCTAAGCTAACCCGGCCCAACGCCCCACCGTATAAAATTTCCATTCCTTGTGTTGGGTTTTCGCCTGAAACCACCGTGCAGCTTTCTGCATTCGTTGCTGTTTCGTCTCCAACTGCTTGAAAACGTGTATACTTATCTAGGTAAAGAACTGTATGGCGAACTGGCATCTCTCGTGCAAAAGTAGCATGGGAAATTTGGTGGTAGCTATTTCCCAGGTTTCGAGTCCCGGGAATCATGCGTTCGGGTTTCCGATCGCGCGAGAAAAGACTAAAGATATGAAGGAGTTCCAATGACCCGCACTTCGTTAACGATATTGCTGGCAGCCGGCATGGCTGCAACCGCAGGTTGCACCACCAAGAATTACGTCAAGCAACAAACCACGCCGCTCATCAATAAGACCAATGAACTGGATGACATGACGGCGCAAAATAGCAAAGAAATCAAAGATGTCGATGCCCGGGCTCAGGCCGGCATCCAAGCCGTGAACCAAAAGACGGCTGATGTGGAACAGAAGGCGCAGGCCGCCGGGCAGACGGCGACTTCGGCGCAGCAAACAGCCGATGCTGCCAATACCCGCGTTGATGTTGTTACGAACACGGTTGAGAACCTCGACAATTATCATCCCGTGGCTGAGACTTCGGTGAAGTTCGGATTCAATAAAGACAATCTCACGGCCAAATCGAAGGAAGCGCTCGATCAGCTGGCCAATTCGATTTCGAGCACCAAGGGATACATTATTGCTTTGGAAGGCAGCACCGATTCGGTTGGCTCAGCCGAATATAACTACGGCTTGAGTCAGCGCCGCGCCTCCGCCGTGATTCAGTATCTGGCTTCGAAATACAACGTGCCAGCTTACAAGATTTACGTGATTGGCCTGGGGAAAGATAAGCCGGTCGAGACGAATAAAACGGCGGCTGGCCGGGCCGACAACCGGCGTGTCGATGTCCGGCTCATGACGAATACAGTAGGCGGGACAACCCCGCAAGCGACCGGGCAAAACAATCCGTCTTCTATGTGATCGTGAACTCCTCCGCCCCGGAGGAAATTCGCCAAATCGAGCCGCTCGACAAATCCTGTCGAGCGGCTTTTTTCGGGATTGCTTTCGCCGACTGGAATTGCTGCAGACTATTTCACTACGTGGGCCTGCCTCGGTAGAATAGGAAATATGCGATGTTGGTTGTGGGTGTGTTTTTTTTTAGGATTGAGCGGTCTGGTGTTTGCTCAGCAGGATTCGCCGCCAGCGAATTCGCCAGCCCAAAGCGGAAAGTCCGCAAGTCAACCGGTGGTGCCGAATCTGCCGCCTCCGCGGTCGGATGCCGTGCAGGCCCAAGACCTCGGCCCGGCCACCGGAGAAAGTTCCAGCAAAGACGCGCCGGTGAGCCTGGGCGCGCCGAAAGACGATGAGAAAAAACATCCGCAGAGTTCTGCGGCCGTCGCCAATGCGGAAGACGAATCTCTCAGCGACGGGGGAGTCACGGAGCTGCACACATGGGCCCCGCACAAGGCCGCGAAAGACATCGAGGTCGGGGATTTTTATTACAAGCGCAAGAACTACCGCGCCGCCGAAGCACGCTATCGCGATGCATTGCTCTACAAAAACGATGACGCTATGGCGACCATCCGGCTGGCGACTTGCCTGGAAAAATTGGGCATTCTCGACGATGCCCGCGCCGAGTACCAGAGCTACTTGAGGATCCTGCCGCACGGTCCTGATTCGCGTAAAGCCGAGAAGGCCATTGCCCGGCTCGACGCGCAGGCCGGAAAGTAGCCGGCTTCAATCTTCGCTGAGCTTTTCCCTGTCACTCACTCTCAGTCACTTGCTCCCGGTCGATTACTCTCAGCCGCTTCGCACAAGCGGCGTGCGATCGACCTGCAGATCGGCGTCGTTCATTTCTCAACGCGGATAAATTCTCCAGTGGTGGCGTTGACGGAAACAGTCAACTTCGCAGTATCGCGGGATTCTCCGTAAGACACGTGCCAGACCAGTTGGTTGGTATTGTGGTTCCAGTCGCAGGTATAGATGACGGGCGTGGAGGGATCTTTCTCCAGAATCTTGTCTCCGCCATGCTTCTGGGCTTCAGCGAACGCCTGATCGGAATCGATCTTAAGGAATGCGACATCGAAGACCTGGGTGGAGGCATTGTTTGGATTGTAAGTGTCTTCGTTGCCGGGAGAGACGCCACGCGAGGGAGCGTCGGGCGCGTTGCTGCCGGACCAGATAAAAGGTTTTACGCCGTGTTGCATGGCAGAAGCGAAACTGGCCCGCCAGACCGCGGATTTTCCGTCATGACCATTGCTGTCGGTGGTAGGAATCGACTCGATGCGGAACGGCTTAACGTCCACGGCATAATTGCGTGCCGCAATGAAGACTTTCTGAAACGCGGCCCGCCCCGTAAGCTGATCCGTGGGCTTGACCTCGGGTTTTGCCGGGCTCGATTGCGGCGCATTCGATTCGCACGCCGGCAACAGCATCAGACCGAGGAGTGCAGTCGCGATGATCGGCATTTTCCCGGAAGAAAGGCGCATACGGCGCCGGTGACTCCTGGCTCGGATAGTGCTTATGGCCCTAACAGCAGCTTCTGCCGGAACGAAGTCACGCATCTTCATCGCGATCCTTCCTGTATAACGGAGATGATTTTGATTATCGCGCAACATTCTACCTGAAGCGCACGTTACGAGAGAGTAAGTGTATGGATGCCCGCCTCGAACAATTGCAGCGAACTCTGGATTCGGCGATCGATGGCATGTCGGCCGAGCAATTCAATTGGCATCCCGCGGACAAGTGGTGCGCGGCTGAGATCTTGGAACACCTGTATTTGAGCTACACGGGAACGATCAAGGGGTTCGAGAAGGCTTTGCAGGCGGGAAAGCCGCTGGCGACGCGCGGGTTCATCCGTCAGCGCACCCGGGCAGTGGTCGTCTTCGCATTCGATTATTTACCCACCGGCCGCGAGGCGCCGGCTCGGACTCGCCCCACAGGACTGCCCCCGGAAACGGTGCGAAACGAGTTACCGCAAAAGATCGCTGCGATGGACGCGCTGATTACGCAATGTGAGACGCGCTTTGGGAGCGGCACACGCTTGCTCGATCATCCTTTTCTAGGCCCTCTGACGGCCGCACAGTGGAGAAAATTCCATCTGCTGCACGGGCTGCATCACCAGAAGCAAATCGCACGCCTCCGGGAGGCGTTCACCAAGTTATAGCGAAGCCTGAGCATATGCGGCCCAGCGCCTCTTGCTCAGCGTATGGTGCTCAGTCCAGCATCGAAGAAGGAACTCCGGCTTTGCGGCCCTGTTCCTGCATGTCCTGCAGTTTTTGCTTGGCGTCGTCGATAGATTTCTGTTTGTCGGCGATTTGCTGCTTGTAGTCGGCATCCTGCTTGTCCCATTGCCCCGAGTTGCGCAGACGGTTGCCGGCATCCGCGTACATCTCGGCCGCCCGCAATTGATACTCTCGCTGCAGAACATCGAGTTCGCGACTGGAGAGATCGATCTGCTGCTTTTGCGCGCTCACTTTGCCCTGCCAGGATTTCCATTCTGCCTGCTTCTTCGCCGCATCGTCCTCGCTTGCCGGCTTTGAGGCAGTTGCATCCCCTGGCTTCGCGGTTGAATCGGCCACGGTATTGGCCGCATCCGAGGGCTGGCCAACGACAGAAATTTTGTCAGCCATGGGCAGATTGTCATTGTCAAACACTTTGGGTTGGGCCTTTGACGGGTCTGCATTCTTGTGGATCTTGCGGGCCACATCGCCTAGCGGTTGCTCCTGCGCCGGGGCCACGTTTTGCGTCAGAGCTGGCGAGCTCTGCGAATTTTGTGCGCTAAGCGAAGAGACAAGCAGGAACGGGCCAATTACCAACGAGCCAAGCACGAACGTCAACGCGGACAACGAACCAAAACACGTGATACGTTTCATAGTTTCATCCTCGATTGAGTCAACTCTGTGTGCCTGCGACCGCACGCCTGGCCGACAGGAACCCTCCGATGTGACGATCTAAACGGGCCGCCTCGGTAGCGATGTCCGAAGCCAGTTGAGAAGCCAGTTCAATATCGCGGCTGCGCGCCAACTGTTGCGCGTATCCGGTGATCGTCGCCAGAGAAGTGCGCAGCTCCAGCGCCATTTCTGCGGAAATCTCTTTGTGCAGCTGCTGCTGGTGCTGAATCTGTTGAAATTCGCTGCGATCGCTGATCAGGCACGCAACCCCCAGCAAGCTGCCATCCACTGCCGGTACCGGAGAAATCGTCACGGCAACGCGGACCGTGTTGCCGGCGGGAGTTGTGTAATCCGCTTCTACCTGCCGGCATTTGCTGCCGCCGCGCAGCACAGCCTCGACTTCCTCCGTAAGGCGCACGGTCGATTCTGCTACGCTGGAACGCCCATTCGACGGGCAGACTGCCGCGTCGCGGAAAACTTGTTCGGGGCTCATGCCTGAAGGAGAACTGAAGCCGAGTATTTTTTTGGCTGCGGGATTCGCCTGTCTTACCAATCCGTTGGCGCCAAAAACCAGCACTCCAGACGAGAGATTGGAAAGCACCGTCTGGCTGAAATTTTCCGTGGTGCGGGCCCGCCGTTGTTCGGCAAGGGTCTTCACCTGCAACTCATGCTTTTGTTGCTTTAATTGCTGGATCACGGTGTTGTATAGGTGCAGCGGCAGATTTTCCAGCGATGGCGTTGCGCCATCGAGGTCGGTCTCATCGGCAATGCTCTTGCGCAGCGCGCGCATGCTTAAGATCGCCATCACAAATCCGATGCCGGCGATCAACAGCACCACGGCGCAGCGCACCACCAGCGGATTGGCCAGAACTTTTACCACCAGAATCTCCCGTACCAATTCAAAAACTGGTTGCCGAAAAACAACGCTACCAGCGCCATGCTGCCGAGAAAAACGCCAAACGGCATTTGATAATGCCGGTACATCATCTGTGCCGACCGCCAGGCGCGCTGCCGCGGAGAAAGTTCATTGCCGGTTTTCGCTCGCTGCGAATTCGCCACCCGGCGCTGAAAGCGCTGCGTGCGCTTGATCCACACCACCAACACCGAAGCCAGGCCAAAGAATGAACCGGCCAAGGAAGCGGCGAAGATGGTGAAGATCGTCAACTTAATGCCGAGAAAAGCACCCACCATGGCCATCAGCTTCACATCGCCGAAGCCCATGCCTTCGGCCCCACGCCAGCGCAAGTAAGCTGCGCCCGCGCCATAGATGAATGAGGCTCCGACGGCCGCGCCGAGCAGGGAATCGAGCCCAGAAAACAGCCGGGCGGCGATTTGATCGCTGACCGGCAAATTCACCACGCCCGGCAGAAACTGCGAAGCCACATCATGTACCGGAACAACGAAGCTGAAGAGCACGCCAAGCGCGAGTCCGGGCAGCGTCAGCTTGTCGGGCAGAAGTTTGGTTTCCGCATCGGTAAAGATGAGGCCGAGAATCAAAAATCCGAAGACACAAAACTTCAGCGTGGCCAGCGTGAATCCGAAATAGGCGTAGCAGCCGAGGAACAGAAAGCCGGTCAGCAGTTCAACCAGCAAATAACGCGGCGAAATTTTCGCCTTGCAATGGCGGCAGCGGCCGCGAAGAATCAGCCAGCTCAGCACCGGCAAGTTGTCATAAAAAGCGATCTGGCTCTTGCATTCAGGACACGCGGAACGCGGCTTGACCACCGACAAACCCAGAGGCAGGCGGTAGATACACACGTTCAGGAAGCTGCCGAAGGCCAGCCCGTAGAGAAAAATCGCGGTTGCGTAGATCGGATCCACTGGATTTGTTGGCCTTCTCAAAGCCGGCTTCGCGTGCAAGCCGCTCCCTGAGAACGCAGATTTCGCTGGTTCTTGAGACGATTATAAGTGGCCCTGCCCCGCGAGACTAAGGTACTGAAGTCACTGTCCGGTGGGACAATCCAGCCACGCTAGCGAGGGCTTTTTCGCCAGGTTTGAAGGTTGAAGAAATCTGGGGAAGTGCAAGAAAAAGATGGTGCGCCCTGAGAGATTCGAACTCCCGACCTTCTGGTTCGTAGCCAGACGCTCTATCCAGCTGAGCTAAGGGCGCGGACTGCAAGGCAGCGAGTGAACTCGCTCAAGAATTATAGCGGAAGGGAATGTCTCCGCGAACTGCGGAGCAAAAACATTTTTCCCCCGGCAATTCTTCGCCATCATCCAAGCGACATTTCAACTAAGGGTTTACCCCGAAGTAAATCTTTCCGGGGTCTGAGAAATTCCTACAAGGCATTCGGAGTGAGCGCCCACTATTATGAGCGACTTAGGGAATGGCTAGTGATGTGCTCTAGGATAGAACAGACGAAGTGGCGCGCAACGGGGCGCTCCAAGAAAAACTTCGGCCAGAGGTTTTCTTGGACGCCCCTTTGCATTATGCGCAAGCCAGCCCATAGCGGTTCTGTCATTCCAGCTTTTCCCAACCTCGTACGGAATCCCTTCAGACCAAGCCCTACGCCAGCACAACCGGTTCGCGCACGTCGATTCCAGCTTGCCGCAACAGCTTTGCTACCGAATCCACCTTCAATCGCGAGGCATCGAACTCCACTCTCACGGTGCGTTGCTTATAGTTAAATTGCACCTGGCGGATTCCATATACCTCACGCATTCCATCGATGGCGCGCAGTTCGCTCTCGCCAGGTGTGGCCCCGTAACTGAAGACGATGTCGAGGTAAGTCATGGGATGATCCTTCTCCGAATAACCGCGCCGAATACGGCAGGAAGTCTTACGTTATTGTTATCGGAACAAATTCAGTACAAGTTCACTTTAAATGATTTTGTGGTAGAACAATCCGGCCCGCGAGTAGCCGGAGCGCCTCTGCATTGTTAAAGTGTTACTTTAAGCGGCTTCGCCTTTTACTTGCACGCCCGCCCACTTCTCCAGCAGGCTTAGAGTAGCCGCGTAATCGAGGTCGCGATGCCCATCTTCCGTGGCCATTTCGTAAATTTCTTCCACCGTTTCAAGACCGGGCAATTTCACGCGGGCTTCTTTTGCCGCTTCCAGGGCCAACAAAATGTCTTTGTGCATCAGGCGCAGGGGAAAATTCGGAGTGAAGTCGCGGTTCAGCACAAATGGCGCTTTGTATTCCACAACCCCCGAGTGCACCATCGTGGCGCCGATCAGAGAAACTAATTGCTGGGAGTCAACCCCGAGTTTGGTTGCCAGGGTGAGCGCCTCTGCGAAGCCTTCAAAAATCATGGCGATCTGCAGGTTCATGGCGAGCTTGGTGGCTTGTCCTTTGCCGGTATCGCCCATGCGGAAAATCTTTTTCCCCACGGCGGCGAATAACGGGCTGAGCCGGTCAATGGCCGCTGCATCCCCACCAACCATAAAGATCAAAGTCCCATTGGCGGCCCCGATTTTTGAGCCGGTCATCGGGGCATCGACATAGGCCACACCTTTTTCCTTCACCCGCGCAGCAAACTTGACAGTCGCCGAAGGCGAGATTGTGCTCGAGTCCGCAATCACCATGCCCTCCGCCATGGATTGCTCGACGCCCTCTGGGCCGAACAGTACGTGCTCCACGGCATCGGTGTCTGAAACGCACATCCACACAACTTCCGCCCCTTGCGCTGCCGCACCCGGAGTCGGAGCCACGCCCGCGCCTTCCACCAGTTTCCCCGGCGTGCGGTTCCAGACGGTGACTTCGTGACCAGCCTTGGCCAGATTCGTAGCCATCGCGTGACCCATGATCCCCAAACCCAAAAAACCTACCCGCATTCAAATTTCTCCTTACGAATCGACCTTTTGGATTAGATATGACCGATAGGATCATGGTCAAGCCAAGTCGATTGAATTTACAAATTCGCCACCTCTGAAACCACAGAGCGTATGCAAGTATCTTCACATCGACAGCCACTCAACTACACGGTATAGTTCTCGGGATCTTGCATACCAGCCCTGCGAACTCAAATCATCCGGAAGCACAATCCAAGGACCTGAAATAAGGAACTGAAATGAAGATGACATCCTGGGACTTCGGTAAAAATAATCGCTGGCCTTCGTTTTCTACCGTCCTGCTCGCATTCCTGGCGTTGGCTTTGCAAGCGCCCGCCCAATTGGCACGGATCAGCGTCGATAATCTGACCAACAACGATAGCGATCACAAGACTGAGGTCGAACCGGATATCTTCGCCTGGGGCAATACGATTGTGAGCACGTTTCACGTGGCGCGCCGGCCGGGTTCGATTGGTTGGGGCAGCGGCGACATCGGATTTGCCACTTCGACCGACGGTGGCGTCAGCTGGGTGAACGGTGATCTTCCCGGCCTTACCGTCAACTACGGAGGCGGCACGTACGGAGCGGTTGCCGATCCCTCTGTTGCATACGACGCCAAACATGGCGAATGGCTGATCTCATCTTTGCCACTCGTGGGGCTGAGTGCGGAATCGCGATATATTGGCGACGTCGCCGTGAGCCGCTCGGCCGATGGGTTGCATTGGGGCAATCCAATCAACATCGATAAAACTCATCTCGACGACAAGAACTGGACGGTGTGCGACAACACAACCAGCAGTCCTTACTACGGCAACTGCTATACGGAGTGGGACCAAGCTTATGGCACGGGAGACGTTCTGCTGAGTGTTTCGAGCGATGGCGGGCAAACCTGGGGGCCCGGTCTGGCTTCCTCAGATCACGCAGGCGGCCTTGGCGGCGAGCCGGTGGTTCAACCGAATGGTACGGTGATTGTGCCGTTCCAGGGCGGTGGTATCGACGTATTCAGTTCCACGAATGGCGGCACGAGCTGGGGCAAGAGCGAAGTCATTGCCGACATCGATGGCCACCTGGATGCCGGTGGCATACGGAATCCTGACCTGCCTTCGGTGGGGATCGACGGCGCGGGAAATGTCTTCGTGGTGTGGTCGGATTGTCGATTCCGCAAGAGCTGCGCTGCAAACGACATTGTGATGAGTTCATCGAGCGACGGTAAGACCTGGAGCGCGGTGACTCGCATTCCGATCGACGCCGCCACCAGCACCGTCGATCACTTTCTTCCCGGCATCGGCATCGACCCAGCAACTTCCGGAAGCACAGCTCATATGTCGATCGTTTATTACTATTACCCCGTCTCCAATTGCACCTCGAGCACCTGCCAGCTCGAGGTGGGCTTCGTTACCTCTTCCGATGGCGGCGCCAGTTGGACTGCGGGGGCGAAGCTTGCCGGGCCGATGAAGCTGGCGTGGCTTCCGGTCTCCGACGACGGTCCCATGGTCGCCGACTACATCGGAGTCTCTTACGTCAACGGCAATGCTTTTGGTGTCTTCGCAGACGCTACCGCGCCAAATGGGAGCACGCTGGCGGAATCGATGTACACGACGAAGCAGCCATTACCTGCCCCTGGCAGCACTGCCCGTTATAGCGGGGCGGCTGATAAACCGGTCGCCGGAGCGAAATCCGATCACACTATGCACTTCTACTACGACGACGAACAGACGAGAGAAATTCCTCGGTCGCGTTGGGTGACGAATTAAGGGCGGTGATGCGGTACCCAACAAGAACAATTCCTCGATACCGCACCGACGCATGACTTGGCGCATTGGCCCCGGCGATTTTTCTAATTTACCGAAGTAATGCGGGGAACCTCCGAATTACGTTCGCTTGCGCTTGGGCTGAATTAAAATAGCGTCAGCACGTCATGGCACTCATCCAACCTATTAGGCAGTTGGGATGATCAAGGCAACACTCCGCAATCGGGCCCTTCGTAAACGCGCCTCACAGTTCGGGCGATTGGTGCGCCACTCCGCTGTCACTCCACGTGTTGGGGAAACCCACAAGCCGCGTCTGGTTTCGAACGGTGAATTGGGCGTCACCTTCATCGGTCATTCCAGCTTCTTTTTGCAGATGGGCGGGCAAAATGTAATGATCGATCCCAATTTTGCGCGCTGGCTTTTTGTTTTAAAACGCCTGCGCCGCCCTGGGCTCCGAGTGCGCGATCTGCCAGCTATTGATCTTGTGCTGGTAACGCACGCTCATTTCGATCATCTCCACAGGCCATCGCTGCGTGCCATTGTGCAGAACAATTTGCGCACGCGCGGAAAGGCCCCAATCATCATCCTTCCCACTCACGTGACGGATCTGGTTTCCGATCTGGGTTTCTCGGAGATCATTGAGCTTGACTGGTGGAACAGTTCGCGCCACGCCAGTTTGTCTGTAACCCACGTCCCATCGCGCCATTGGGGAGCTCGCATCCTTAAAGATTCGCACCGCGGCTACGGAGGTTACGTGCTGCGAGCCGGCCGGCATTCCGTCTATCACGCGGGCGACACCGCCTATTTTTCGGGATTCCGCGAAATCGGCCGCCGTCTTTCGCCTGAGCTCGCGCTGCTTCCCATTGGCGCTTACAATCCCTCAACCTTCCGCAACGTTCACACCGATCCCGCCGACGCAACACGGGCTTTCCTGGATCTCAACGCCCGCTGGATGGTTCCCATGCATTACGGAAGCTTCCGCCTCTCGCACGAGCCGGTCGATGAGCCGCTGCAACTTCTCGAAAAAGAAGCCCGCGCCGCCGGAATCAAAGACCGCGTGGTAGTTCTCGAAGAGGGTGTGACGAAGTTCTTCTGATCTGCCGCGGGCCTAGCGAATGTTCGGCTGTAATCCTCTTTTGACAATGTCTGTCCGTTTTCCGGTGTAAACTTCTTCGCGCAAGAATTTCGCATCCAGCCAGGAGGCAAACATGTCAGCTAAGCCCATACCCGAGGGATACCACACATTAACTCCCCACATGACCGTGCGTGACGCCGCGCGCGCCATTGAATTCTACAAACAAGCTTTCGGAGCCATAGAAAAAGGTGTGATGAAAGGACCGGATGGAAAAGTAATGCATGCAGAGTTGCGCATCGGCGACTCCGTTTTCATGCTGGCCGATGAATTTCCCGAGTTCGGGTCGCTTTCCCCGCAATCAAGCGGCGGCAGCGGAATGGGATTGCACATTTATACCGAGGACGTCGACTCCGCTTTCGATCGCGCCGTAAAAGCTGGAGCCGCAGTGGAGATGCCAGTTACTGAGATGTTCTGGGGTGATCGCTACGGCAAGTTGGCTGATCCATTTGGTCACAAGTGGTCGATTGCGACCCACAAGCGCGATGTGTCGATGGAAGAAATGGAAGAGGCGCAGAAAGCATTTATGAGCCGGATGCCGAAAAGCGCATAGCGAAACTTGCAAAGCGCCTGGGCTGACTGCCGGCACTGTACCGTGCGGAATTTCCGACTTTCTCGAACGACAAGTCAATCTGCGAATGAGTTCGAATTAAAAAAGTTCGAATCGAACAAATTCGAACTAAAAAATAAGGACTACAAGAAAGAGGAGCCGGTTTCTTTGGCTCCTCTTTTCTTTAGCATTCAGAACGCCGGCAGTCGAACGGGTTTACTTGATCACCACAGTTTGCCACTTGACCGCGCTGTGGCTCGAGTTTGGATTTGAATTCACCTCGCTCACCGTGGCAGCATCGGATATCGTAGCGTTCACTTTTGCGTTCACGTTGACCGTGACCTGAACCAATATTCCAGTTGGAGTTTTGGTCGACCAGACCGGCAAAGTGCCGATATTGCAGGTACCGGCAACGCTTCCGCACGAACTCGTGGGCGGCGTAATCGTACAGATCGGTAGCCCAAGAATTATGGCGCACGACTCCGTCGCAAACCCGGCGCTCACGAAAGTGGTTCCCGTGGGTATCGGATTGGTGAGGGTAACTTCATTCGCCGCGCTGGGGCCGGTGTTCGCCACAGCGATGTAGTAGGTCATATTCGACCCCGTCGGGACCAGCAAATCTCCGATCATGGCGATGTCGAGGCTGGCCGATCCCACGACTTGATAGGTCACGCTGGAAGTTGGTGAGATGTTCCCCGCCTCGTCAGACGCAACCGCGGTGAAGGTCTGGGTTCCAGTGGTTGACGTGTTCAGAGTGATCGGGGTCGTCGTAACGGTTTGTTGGCCGCTGAAAACCTGCGGAGAACCTTGCGCCCCGCAAGTAGCGATTCCGGAGAAAATATTGGAACTGGTGGGGTCGGTGCAGCTCACCGTGGCCGTGAGCGTTGTGTTGGGCGCGTAATAGCCGCCCGGTGGATTGAGTGTGATCGACGTCACCGTAGGTTTCGTAAGGTCGATGTTGAAAGGCACGGTCTTGAAAAGCGCAACATTGGCCCCCGGCGTGCCTGGTTGTACATTGAGCGACGTTGGGAAGACCAGTTCTTCGAAAGCATCGCAATCCACCGAAAAATAGTGCGCATCATACGCGCCTTCTACGAGTGGACTGGCTGTTCCGTTATTGTCGTAGGTGGTGATCACGCCGTTCACACTGAAGAGTTGTGGATTCTGCGTTGACCACGGCGTCGCCGGCGGACTACCGGGCACCGGGCATGGGACCACATTATTCAATGTCTGCTCGCCGGGCAAAGGATATGTAGTGTCAAGCACCGTACCGTGTGGCTCCGCGCCCACGATTACAGACTCCCCTTGGGCTGCATGGAAATTATTGCCATTGGGATTCGGTGTAGGCGGTGGCGCGCTGGTAAATGCCGCGGTGACACTGGTCGAATTGTTCCAGACCGGAATCGATGGCGTCGTCGTCCACTCCGGCTCACAGCAGAAGAATACGTAGCTTGAATTCGTGGTTGTTCCTGTCCCGCCTCCGTGTGGAGTTTGGTCTTCAAGTTCCGTCATGATGCTCTGCGGACAGACTTGCGAAGCCAACGGAACCGCCCGCCGGATAGGTGCACTCGGCGCCGGTAACCAGAACATCGGGCGCCATCGCGAGCCCCGGAGCATAACCCGAGGGAACGGTGAGGATCCCGTTCACGATCCCGGTTTGATTCTGAAGCAGGTCGAGTTCCTGTTCGAACAGCACGTTCCTCACAGTCGACTGCGGGCAATTCGCTCCCGCTGGAGTCGAGTTTGCAGTTGTGGTGCATGTCAAAGTGTAGACGGTGCACACGGTCTGCCCCGCGGCAATCAGGCAAGGCGCATCGGCCATCGAAGTTCCATTGACGATCGTTGCCCAATCCGACTGGCTGATACCGGTATTGTTCACAAACGGAGTTGTGCCCGGCTGTATGGTGAGTGTGCCATTTGTACTCGGCACCGTGTAGTTAAAATCGAATTCCGAGTACTGCCCCGGCGTGGTGCTGAAAACGAAGCTCTGGGCCAGGCTGGAAGGATTGCTCGGATTGATAGGTTGGCCTTCCTGAGTGGGTGCAAATGTCCAGCTCAGGATGTCTTGAGTCTCAAATTCTCCGCCGGTCGCGCCGGTGAATCCAACGTAGGCAGTGCCCGCGCTGGTGAGAATCGAACTCAAATCTACAGGGACCCCGTTCGGGTAAAGGTCAACGCCATCCAGGTAAACTTGAATATTGGCGACCGTTGCCGGAGTGCAAGTTGAGCATGTCGGAGTGTAGTTGATGGTCACGTTGTGCACGTTTCCATCCGCTATATTGATGCCGCTATTTTCCGTAGACACGGGCGCGCCAATCGTTGAGTTCGGGCCCGTGGTTCCTTGGCACAGGTAGTTGTGGTGCGAGGTGTTTGGCCCTGCGCCGCAGCTCTGGATCGCCACATGGCTGTCAATGTTGTTTACCGGCGCAGGGTCCCATGCGTTTTGAAACGAATCGAATTCGATCGCGATGCTGCTCGGAATGCCCTCACCGAGGCTGGGATTTGTGTTGGAATCGTCGTCGCCGTAGGCCAGTGCGCCGCCGTTTCCGCCCGTATAACCAATCGCGCTTGTGCCGGAGTTCTGGATGATGAAGGCGATGCCATCCGCCGGAGGATTGGACGGATTGGTGAATTGGAATTGGAACGTGGTAGTAAATCCGTTGTTGATGGTCTGCGGCGTGAGGTACCAGGCGGAGCCGGTCTGATTTCCTAAGCTGGTCGTGAGTTGTAAATCTCCCGAGACAAAGGCGGCATCGCGGTTCGTCATCGTGCAGGATTGGTTCGAAGCGAAATTCGGCGTGTAGCTGGGCGAAGTAGGACACACAGATTCGGCTGCCCAGCTAGCGCTCGCCACAAAAAACATCGCGAGCACGATTGCCGCTTGCGCGATTCGCTCGCGGACATGCAGAGTTGATTCAATGGCATTGGCAGGCATGGCAGGGAACTCCTTACGTTCTAAAATTGAACTCCGCACGATTAAATGGGGCGGGTTTCCTGGGGGAGGGAACCTTGCTGGGACCGAACTTCAGCGCAACTTAAGCTTCAATGATCGCCCTGAAAACAATACTCTGTGAAAACAAAATGTCAAGAACGACTTTTGAATGTTGCAGACCTTTGCAAACATGTTGAGGATGTTTGCACTCACGCAACTTTAGGTCCGAAATAGCCAATGACAATCTGAACAGAGAAGCCCTAACCACCCGGGAAATCAACTGGCTCACAGCCCTGCTGCGAGCCAGCCTTTGGCCTTATCCAGACGATTTGTCGCGACACGCGTTACGCGACCGCTTGGGTCGTTCCGCCGAGGGCGCTGGCCTCGTCGCTGTGGATATCGAACACTGCCGATAATCGCGTCAATTGCAGCAAATCGTTGACCCGCTTATTCACGCTCGCAAGTTTCAATTCACCGCCCTTGTTGCGAACTGTGGTGTGCGCCTTGACCAGCTCTCCTAATCCAGAACTGTCAATGTAATTGACGTCCGCGAGATTCAGCACGATGTGCTTGTGCCCTTTATCGGCCAACTCGCCGACGATTTCACGAAGCATCACATTGCCATCGCCCAGCG
The DNA here is from genome assembly GCA_963743585.1 of uncultured Acidobacteriaceae bacterium. Classification (GTDB taxonomy): domain Bacteria; phylum Acidobacteriota; class Terriglobia; order Terriglobales; family Acidobacteriaceae; genus Sulfotelmatobacter. The sequence goes on from CAVUQI010000001.1 coordinate 274,086, forward strand.
TGATTCTGCCGCTGACCGTCAATACGATGAAGTCTCCCACCTGGCGCGAGCTGGTTTGCATTTTTGCCGGCGTCAGGCGGCCTTCCATACTGAGGCCTAACTGGTCAAGTATGGCGCACGCCGCGGCCGCATCCGCCTGCGATTCTGTACGCACCACGATGAGCGAGCGCCCTTCTTTCAGCACCTCGCGAAAAAAGGCAACATCCTCCGTGCACTTGTCTTCGGCCGTAGGTTGAGTGTCGGAGCGAGCAGCCGAAGCTGCGACCGCAGTTCCCGCACCTGCGCCCGCTGCGCCCAGCAAAGCTGCCGCACCAAAACCCAGCGCGAAGACCGTTCCGATCCCGGGAAGAAGCAGGCTTGCGGCGACCACCCCAGCCGTCATTCCGGCCGCTCCGCCCATAAAACCTCCCACCGATGCACCGAATTCCTTGGCGACCGCTTTAGCCTCAGTCTCCGAACGAGTTAAGAAAACAATGGACTCTTCCGGCACCCCGCTCTGCCGTAGTGCCCGTACCGCCTCTTCGGCGCGGTCGCGCGAAGAAAAAACTCCAATCGCAGTTTCCATGATGCTCTCCTTCTTACGTTCCCGATGTGTGACGCACCCCAGTGCGCGTTGCCTCTGCCGCACGGCCGGATGGCAACAATAGGTCTCAATCTCGACTTCAGGCGCACAACTTTGGCGCGTATATAAAGATTTGTCAAGCACAAAATAGCAATAAAACCCCATATTCCTTGCATTTTCGCCGACTTTTGTCGAGGCCTTCCTGTGCCGCTGCTCACTTCGTCCTGCGGTATGATTTCTTGTCACGAAATGGAGGACGAATGGCTCCAGCACTTTTGGCCTCAAGGAGAACCGGCAGCGGCGGCCGTCTACATCTGAAAGTCGTGGCCGTGCTGTTTGCAGCCTCGATTCTGTCTCTGGCATCCGATCGAGCGACGGGAGCAGCTATGTCTTTCCAGATTTCAAGCACCGCCTTTTCCGGCAGCCAAATGATTCCGAATGAATTTACCTGCGATGGGCCGGATGTGTCTCCGCAACTTAGCTGGAAGGATGCGCCCGCGAACACGAAGACTTTCGCGCTGATCATGGACGATCCAGACGCGCCAGCTGGAACCTGGGTGCACTGGGTGGTGTACAACCTTCCCGCAGACAAGAAAGAACTGCCAGAGGGAGTAGCGAAACAGGAGCGACTTCCAGATGGAGTGCTGCAAGGTCGCAACGATTTCCGCAAGATCGGCTACGGAGGCCCGTGTCCGCCGCCAGGCAAGCCGCATCGTTATTTCTTCAAGCTCTATGCGCTCGACATAAAGCTCGACCTGGGTGCCGGAGCAAGCAAAGCTGACGTGGAACATTCCATGAAAGGCCACGTGCTGGGCGAGGCCGAGTTGATAGGCCGCTTTGGGCGCTGAGGCTAAGTAAAAAGCAAAAGGGCATTAAGCCGCAAGACAAAAGCGGCAAAGATACCCGTAGTGTACCTTCGTGACCTTTGTGGTGATGGCTTAAAGAAACTCCCCCAGCAAGGGGTAGTGGGTCAGTTTGAATTTCTGAATCTCAGGGGCGTCATCCCGAAGGGCCCGGGTTTTTACCAGCGGGCCGAGGGACCTCCCGTGGCACACAGCATGGTAGCGAAGATGCCTTCAGAAATTCAAGCTGACCCACTACCTCGCAAGGCGAATGCTTGGCGAACATCGAGAATCCGGCTACAATATCCTGATGTCGTCAATCCCCGATTCTCTGGCCTGGGCACACCCCCTAGTGTCGGAGTGGTTCGTGCGCCGGTTTGGCACTCCGACTGAACCCCAGGAACAAGGCTGGCCCCACATCCTGTCTGGCCGGACGACCCTTATCTCTGCTCCCACCGGCTCCGGCAAGACCCTGGCCGCGTTTCTTGCCTGCATCGATCGTCTGGTGCGCAAGTCTTTGAGTGGCGAGCTGGCTGATCGCACCGAGGTTCTCTACGTCTCGCCGCTGAAGGCCCTGGGCAACGATATTCAGAAAAACCTGGAAGCCCCGCTGGGTGAAATTCTCGCCATGGCGGGCGAGCGCGGGCTGCTCATGCCTGAGATTCGGACTGCGATCCGCACCGGCGACACGCTCATGCCCGAGCGCCGCGCGATGTTGAAGCGGCCGCCCCACATTCTGGTGACCACGCCGGAGTCGCTCTACATCCTGCTCACTGCCGACAAGAGCCGTGCAATCTTGCGCGACATTGAAACCGTGATCGTGGACGAAATCCACGCCGTCGCCGACGACAAACGTGGCGCGCATTTGACGTTGTCGTTGGAGCGGTTGGAGGCGCTGACCCACAAGCCTCCGGTGAGAATCGGACTTTCAGCTACGCAAAAACCGATCGAAGAAGTTGCGCACTTTCTGACGGGGAGATATGGGCGGCACCCAGCCCAGCCTGACCCGGTCATCGTCAACATAGGGCATCAGCGCAAACTCGATATAGCGGTCGAAGTTCCGCCAATGCCGCTGGGCCCGGTGGCTTCGAACGAAATGTGGGACGAAGTTTACAACCGGCTGGTGACGCTGGTGGAGCAGCATCGGTCGACCCTTGTCTTCGTAAATACCCGCCGCATGGCCGAGCGCGTGGCGCATCATTTGGGCGAGCGCATCGGCGAAGAGAATGTCGCGGCCCACCACGGCAGCTTGTCACGGAAGCTGCGGCTCGCAGCGGAAAAAAAGTTGAAAGAAGGCCAGGTCCGGGTGCTGGTGGCAACCGCCTCGCTCGAATTAGGAATTGATATTGGCACCGTCGATCTGGTCGTACAGATCAATTCACCGCGATCGATCGCGGTCACGTTGCAGCGCGTCGGCCGGTCGGGACACTGGCGTGGCGCGGTCCCCAAGGGCCGATTATTTGCCACCACGCGCGACGACCTTCTCGAATGCGCAGCTCTGGCGCGGGCGATCCGGCAGGGGGCCTGGACCAGTTGGAGATTCCGGAGACTCCTCTGGACGTGCTCGCCCAGCAGATTGTCGCGGCCTGCGCAGCAGAAGAGTGGGATGAAGACGCGATGTTCGCGCTGGTGCGCCGGGCATATCCCTATCGCAATCTGGATCGAGCAACTTTCGATGCGGTCCTGGAAATGCTGGCAGAAGGTATTGCGGCGCGGCGCGGTCGTTACGGCGCATACATTCATCGCGACCGCGTGAATGGCAAGCTGCGCGCGCGTCGAGGAGCGCGGCTGGCGGCGATCACCAGCGGCGGAGCAATCCCGGATAATTCTTTGTATGCGGTCGTCGCCGAGCCCGACGGCCTTGTGGTCGGCACGGTCGACGAAGATTTCGCGGTCGAGAGCAATCGAGGCGACATCATGCTGCTGGGTAACACCTCATGGATGATTCGCCGCATAGAAACCAACAGCGGCCGCGTGCTGGTGCAGGATGCGCACGGCGCGCCACCCAGCGTGCCCTTCTGGAACGGCGAAGCTCCCGCGCGTACAGAAGAACTTTCCGATCACATTGGAATTCTGCGGCAGAAAATCGGCGAGATGCTGCCCAATACTTCGCCCGCAGGTTTTTCTGCCACTCAACCGGACGTGGCCGCGACGGTTTCATGGCTGAAGCAGGAATGCGGTCTCGATGATTCTGCCGCCGAACAGGCCATCGAATACATTCTGCAGGGGCGAGCTGTTCTGGGTGCAGTTCCGACGCAGACCACCGTAATCGCCGAACGCTTCTTCGACGAAGGCGGCGGGATGCAGTTGGTGATTCACGCCCCGTTTGGCGGACGCATCAACAAGGCCTGGGGACTGGCGCTGCGCAAGCGCTTTTGCGTCGGATTCAATTTCGAATTGCAGGCTGCGGCCACCGACAATGGTCTGAACATCGCTCTCGCCGAGCAGCATAGTTTTCCGCTGGGCGACGTCTTCAACTTTCTGAATGCGACAACAGTGCAGCCGATCCTCGAGCAGGCCGCGCTCGACTCCCCCATCTTCGGCACTCGCTGGCGCTGGGATGCCGGCCGCGCGCTGGCGCTCTTGCGTTTTCAGAATGGAAAGAAAGTTCCGCCGCAGATTCAGCGCATGCGGTCAGACGATTTGCTGGCCTCGGTTTTTCCGGATGCGGCGGCGTGCTTTGAGAATATCCAGGGTGAGCGCAAGATTCCGGATCATCCACTAGTCGCTGAAGTAATGAAAGATGTGCTCACCGAAGCGATGGATCTCGAAGGATTGAAATCTGTGCTAAGCGGACTGGCAGACGGCCGCATCCGCTGCATCGCAGTCGATACACCGGTACCTTCGCAGTTTTCCCACGAGATTTTGAATGCGAATCCGTACGCCTACCTTGACGATGCCCCACTCGAGGAACGCCGCGCCCGTGCCGTGCAAATGCGGCGCATGTTGCCCGAGTCGGTGCTCGAAGAGGTTGGCGGACTGGATCCCTCAGCGATCGCGCAGGTGCGGCAAGAGGCATGGCCGGATGTGCGCGATGCCGATGAGTTGCACGACGTGCTGCATACACTCGTGGTGCTGCCGGAGAGCGCCGTCAGCAACGATTCGGCGCAATGGAAATATCACTTCGAGCGATTAATCAGCGAGGGTCGAGCAGCATTAGCAATTTCGCTCGGAAGAAACTATTGGGTCGCCGCCGAACGAGCAAAGACCTTCACAGCATTGTTCCCTGATGCCAGGTTTGAGCCAGCGTTGACCGAAGTTGAAACGGCAGCGCCCACCAGAGACGACGCTCTATTGACGCTGGTCACTGGATGGATGTCTCATGTGGGGCCAACCACCGCGAGTGAACTAGAAGCAACTCTAGAAATACCCGCATCGGAAATTACCGGCGCCTTGCTCCGCATGGAAGCGAGCGGAACTGTACTGCGCGGAAACTTTAGTGGCAACGAGCAGCTCAAGTGGGGCAGGCCTCCCCAGGCTGTCCAGCCGAGCGAGGCCCGGCAAGCTGTTCCCACATCAGCGCCCGAGATCGAATGGTGCGAGCGCAGGCTGCTGGCGCGCATTCATCGGCTGACGGTCGCGACCCTGCGCAAGCAGATCGAGCCGGTAACCAAGGCGCAGTTCATGCAATGGTTGTTGCAATGGCAGCATGCGGCTCCCGGCACGCAGGTCACAGGCGAGCGCGGCACGCTCGAGGTACTGCGCCAGCTTCAGGGATTCGAGATTCCCGCGAATGCCTGGGAGCGCCAGGTCCTGGCGCGTCGCGTCAACGATTACGATCCGAAGTGGCTCGATCAGCTTTGCCTCACCGGCGCCGTGGGATGGGGAAGGTTGTCGCCGCATCCCGCCACGCTCGATTCGATTCATCCAGAAAATGGAGCCGGCTCTGCATCCAGCGCGCCCACGCGGCACCGCCGAGTCATTCCGACCAGCGTCGCCCCAATCACGTTTTTCGTTCGCGAAGATGCCGATTGGATGACCCCGCGTCATCCCGGAGCAGAACTCTCCGAAAACAACGGCCTCAGTCACGGAGCGCAACTCGTCCTCGATTTCTTGCGCCAGCGCGGGGCATCGTTCTTCGCCGATATCGTGCGCGGCACCGCAAAGCTGAAAGCGGAAATTGAAACCGCGCTATGGGAGCTGGTCGCGGCAGGCTTGGTAACCGCCGACGGATTCGACAATCTCCGCTCGCTGATCGATCCCAAACGCCGGGCCGGGCAGGGAAGTGGCCGCGTAGCCCGCCCGCGCCACAGCGCAGGCCGTTGGGCTCCGTTGCATACTGAGGAAGCGGTTGAGCGGCCGCGTGCGATCGAGGCGGCGTGCTGGATGCTGCTGCGCCGCTACGGCATTGTGATTCGCGATGTGCTCGCGCGCGAATCCAACCTGCCACCCTGGCGTGAATTGCTCATGGCCTTTCGCCGCCTCGAAGACCGGGGAGAAATTCGCGGCGGCCGCTTCGTCGATGGATTCCTCGGCGAGCAATTTGCCCTGCCAGTCGCGGTCGAGTCCGTGCGAGCCATGCGCAAACTCGATTCCGCGCAAGGCACGGTCACGCTCTCGGCTGCCGACCCGCTGAACCTGGTTGGAATCCTGGTTCCAGGAGAGCGCGTTCCGGCAATCTCCGGCAACAGCGTCACCTATCGTGATGGAGCCGCGACCACCGTGCCGGTGGTCGCCCCAGCTGCATCCGGCGAAGCTGCAGCCGGTTAGCCGCAAAAGGAAACATCAGGAAGCGCACGAGTTCGTGCCGCTTACACCTCAAAATAAGCAACGCGGCTTCAGCCGCTGAGATACACCTGGATCGCTGTCAGCAACTCCCGAGGCGTGAGAGTCGAATTGTCTTCATACGAGCCGAAGCAATCCTCCAAAGACCAACGCAGAGACGATCACGTTCGTGTCCACGACAATGCGCACTACTTTCTCGCTGCGCTCTTCGCACTTCGGCGCGCTTCATGCACCAGCCGGTCCACATCCGCTTCGCGAAGGCCCAATTCTTCGGCGCGCTGCCGGCCGTAGGCATTGACCTCATCCCACCACGACCGTCGCTCGTATTGCCGCAAGGCCTCTCGCACCAGTTCGCTCATCGTGCGGCTCTCCCGCTTGGCAATGGATTGCGCCCGCTTCAACATCTCCGGCGGCAACGTAACGGATAGCGTTCGAGTCCCTCTCATGTTAAGTATTATAAAACACGATCCAGCGCGATTCTACACTTTTGCTGGATCATGTCATCGTGAGCGGAGCATTCGGATTCGCCTTCTGAATCCGCATGCGCAGTCGAAGGATCCCGGTCCGGGTGGAGCGGACACTCCTTTCCGCTGCCCTTGATCCTGATCTCGATTCGCCGGACGGACACAAAAGAGAACAATTGCAACACCGTGGAAGAGCGGCGCTTCAGCGCCGCAATTTCAAACGTATTAGGCGGCCGCCAAGGTACAAGCTCAAGCCGGGTCAACGAGTGCAATCGAGATTTTTCAGCAACTACTTCCTAAGTGTGCTTCCGATTGCGGTGTGGGGGAACGACATTTTTCAGTGCAACTAAAACGGATGGGCCTTCGATGCTAACAACGAACATGAACCAGATCGGACGCCACGCTGGGTAGGCCCGCAGCACTAAGACAAACACTGTGACGTGCACTAGGAGGAATCCCGACAGTGCAAGCCAAAACCTTAGCTGTCCAAGATCGTTCTTGTGTTGTCGAAAAACGAACCACAAGAGAAAACAAGTCCAGAAGGTCAATCCAATCCATCGTTCGGGAATTTTTATGCCGGTCTTCGCAGAAAGAATAACGACTGCACCGATGACCAGCAGGCAGACAATTGCGATTCCAGTGAGCTTAGCAGCTTCCAAGACGAAACCGAGGACTCGGCTGCGCGGCCTTTTCTGAGTAGCATCCATTAAAGCAGCGGGGACAACGAACATTACTGTAGCAATGAGGGGCGGTTTACGTAAACAGGCGATTACCCTCATTGAACGGGCCTGAAAGGAACTTCCATCTTGAGCAAACCGTGCGCGATTCGCTTCGCGATTCGGAACGCACTCCCTCTTCTCCGGGATGATTGCACTAACAAAAACAAAACGGGGCAGCTTTCGCCGCCCCGCAAAAGGTAACAACCCACAACAAGCTACGTTCCCTCGCTCCACCCAGCCAGATACTCTTCCTGCTCCGGCGTGAGCTTGTCAATTTTGATGCTCATCGACTCCAGCTTCAGCTTGGCCACGCGCTTATCAAGCTCGTCGGGAACTTTGTACACGCGCTTCTCCATCGTCTTGAAGTTCTTCACCATGTTCTCAACCGAGAGCGCCTGGTCGGCAAAGCTCATATCCATCACCGACGCCGGATGCCCCTCCGCCGCCGCCAGGTTAATCAGCCGTCCCTCGCCCAGCAGATTGATCTTGCGCCCGTCTTTCAACGAATATTCGTCGACGAACGCGCGCGTAGTCCGCTTCGACGATGACATTCTTTCGAGAGCCGGAATGTCGATCTCCACGTTGAAGTGGCCGGAGTTCGAAATGATCGCGCCATCTTTCATCAGATCGAAATGCTCTTTCGTCAGCACGCTCTTGTTGCCGGTGACCGTGCAGAACACGTCGCCAAGCTTCGCCGCATCGTGCATCGACATCACGCGGAAGCCATCCATCACCGCTTCCAGGGCCTTCGTCGGGTCGACTTCCGTCACAATCACTTCCGCACCCGCCCCGCGCGCGCGGCTAGCCAGCCCGCGTCCGCACCAGCCGTAGCCGGCCACCACAAACTTCGATCCCGCCAGCAGGAAATTCGTCGCGCGAATAATGCCGTCAATCGTCGACTGCCCAGTGCCATAGCGGTTGTCAAAAAGATGCTTCGTGTCCGCGTCATTCACCGCAATGATCGGATAGCGCAACACGCCTTCCTTCGCCATCGCGCGCAGGCGAATCACGCCGGTCGTCGTCTCTTCCGTTCCGCCAATCACGCCTTCGAGCACATCAGTACGCTTGGTGTGAAGAATCGTCACCAGATCGGCTCCATCATCCATCGTGATGTGCGGCTTGTGGTCGATCGCCGCCATGATGTGCTGATAATAAGTGTCATTGTCTTCGCCTTTGATCGCAAACACGGCAATGCTCTGGTCTCGCACCAGGCTCGCCGCCACATCGTCCTGCGTCGAGAGCGGATTCGACGCGCACAGCACCACATCCGCACCACCATCGCGCAGGCAAATCGCCAGATTCGCCGTCTCTGCCGTAACGTGCAGGCAGGCCGAAATCCGAATGCCCTTAAGCGGCTGATTCTTAATAAATTCCTTCCGAATAATCTGCATGACCTTCATCGACTGGTTCGCCCACTCGATGCGCTTCTTGCCCAAGTCGGCCAGTTCCATGTTCTTTACATCGCAATTGATCGCTGCTGTTGACATACGCCTCCTCCGGCGCTTTCTTACTCAGAAATCCAGCTTAGAATTTTTTGTTGTTTACGAAGAATAGTTGGGTACGAGTGCTGTTTCAGAATACACGATTCAGACCCGAGATCGAACATCCAAAATACTCTTTAGGGAATAGGACTTTTGTCCATCGCCGGGGAACCTTCAGTAAGCTGCACCACGAGTTATGCATTCGCCGCGCAGAGCGACCTCTGCACAGGATGACCTGTGAAACAGGAAACCCACTTCCCGCTGACTTTTGCGAGAAGTGGGATTCCGCGAGCTCCAATACATCGTCATCATCTGGGGGCTGGCCCATCTTTGATTCTTGTATACCCCACCACAAATGAGGCTGTCCCAGCTTTCGTGATTTTCGAAGCTGGGCACCACACAGCTTAAGGCGTCGGTTTTGTCCAGCCGTCACATACAAGATTTTACGTCCTGTGCTAACTGTGCTTCGTGCCCAACAAGCTCCATCGCTACTACGGTGCGGGATATCTCCATTTCATTACCACCAGTTGTTATCAGAGACTGCCTTTGCTCGCACGAGCACAGAATCGCGACCTGCTGCTTCATATCCTGGAGAGCGTACGCCGGCGATACCATTTCGTGGTAGTTGGTTACGTGGTCATGCCCGAGCACATCCACCTGCTGCTCGGCGAACCGGAGCGGGGCAATCCATCCAAAGTCGTGCAAGCCATCAAACAGGGCTTCGCTCGCCGCCTCCTGCGCAAACTGCGAGCGGCAACCGACGTGGGTCAGAATCGGCTCTGGGAGACAGCTCTCGACCATGGCCACATCTGGCAGGCGCGATTTTACGATTTCGTCGTGCTCACAGAAAAGAAGAAGGTGGAGAAGCTGCACTACATGCACGCCAATCCGGTGAAGCGAGGACTCGCGCTCGAGCCGCAACAGTGGGAGTGGAGCAGTTCCCGGCATTATGTTCTCGCCGAGCCTGGGATTGTTCTCATAGAGGACAAGCAAAAGGCGGAGATGAAGGTTCGACAGATAGCCTGATGCACAGTGTCGGGGCCGGTGGTGCCCAGCTTTCGAAAGTCACGAAAGCTGGGGCAGCCTCAGCTGTAAGATATCGGCGTGCAAAGAATCAAAGCTGGGCCAGCCCCCTCAGACTGTCGCGTTAGCGCTAAGACGCGACGCTGATCCTGATCAAACCGAATCCGATAAGCTCTCTGAAGAGCTCATTCACCTTAGCGGCAAGTTGGTTCGGTTCGAAGGTTATATACCCAATATCCCGGAAATTCGTGGGGAGCTGTACCCGGGAGTCGCGGAAAATGATGATCCGCGATCCGTAAAGTACGCTTGCGGCCCCGAGTTCGTGGATTACGTTCTCGCTGGGCCGATGGATTGTATTGCCGTCCTTGTCCTTGAATTCCTCATCAGCCGTAAATATTAGGATGGCCGCGCCGCACTCATGCATCGTCTCGGCAACCTTTTGCGAGATCGGGCGACCACGATTCGCCTCGGCCTCCGCGACCTTAAAGGGCAAGCGGTATTCGGTGAGGATTTTCTCCAGTTGCTCCCGTGGGCCTTTGTCCTTGCCATGGCCGACAAAAATCGCATTCCTTAGGGACGGTACGGTGTCTGAATTTGCGGAGGCAGGGGGCTTCGGCCCGGAGCCTCAAGGACCACAGGCGACAGAAGGGTCGCAGCCGGATTGTTCGAACCGGCTCCGTTCGATGAGAGCGGTTCCTGCGTCGATAGGTCCGTCGAGAGCCATTTACCCGTCGGGCTCTCCTTGATGAGGCCAAGGTACTCGACATTCGCGCCAAAAACCTCCGCAAACTTCCCGACGTTCTCTTTAGAAATGCCGAACTCGCGTACCAGCGTGTTCCCGAGAAATTGGGCGTCGGGAAGTTTTTTGCCCTTGTAGTATTCATAGACCCGACGGAACGGCTCCGGACGCACGGCCGCAGTGAACAGAGAGATGCGCCGCTCCTCAGTGCTTGTCGGTGCCACAATTGACTTTCCAAGAGTCTCCAGCGATACCTTTGGTTGATTGAAACTACCAGCCGTAAGACCGTACTTAATAGAAGAGGACAGCAGATCGCGGAAGGAACTGCTTCCAGGGCTCATACCGAGGCCGAGCGCCACGTCCATCGGGGGCAGGGGATTCCCGCCGTTTTTGTCCTCGATCACTTGTGGCACGACCAGAACGCTTTCAAGAGTATGTTTGGGAACTTCGGAGGACGGACGTCTTCCGTCCGGCTCCGGGGCTTGCCTTACTTTTGCCGTCATAGACTTCCTTTCCAATCACGCTGTAACGAAGCGACTGTTGATGAAACGATTCGGACAATCTCGGTGTTAAGCGAACAGAGGACGAAAGTCAACTGTGAATATTTGTGTAGGATGTGGAAATCACCGCCAGGCATCGTCCCATCGTACGTAAAATGAAAGCACTTCTTCGGGTGCATTACATGCCATAACATGCTCGTGCAGTCCTGCCATAGCCATTAGAGTCGACTTCACTACCGTTCAATGCAGAAATCACGACTGCCATGAAATACGTGAAATCATCCGTAAGGGGGCTGGCCCAGCGTTGCTGGCACTATCCTATACTGAGGCTGCCCCAGCTTTCGCGGTGTTCGAAAGCTGGGCACCACGGACCTGGACACCCCAGTGGTTAGGCGACTTTCGTTACTCTAAAGCTCCGCGATGCTGTGTGTGCGATGAGATTTTCGAGGAAGTCAAAACCGGCGCTGCAAGCCACATCGTGCCCACCCTTCGCAAATTGCGCGAAGAGCGGGGCACCCACTCCTATCGTGGTGTACGCGACGGATGGGGGCTGGCCCATCTTTGATTTTTGCATATGCCACCACAAATGAGGCTGCCCCAGCTTTCGCGGTGTTCGAAAGCTGGGCACCACGAACCCGGACACCCTGGTGGTTAGGCGAGTTTCGTTACTCTAAGCTCCGCTCTCTGCTGTTCATTCACCAGCACCACTCCTGGTTCCCCATGGGTATAGTGCCGGCAGCTGCTCCAGTTCCATTGCGACGAAGTTTGCTGGGCACGAGCCTGGTGTAGCACGGGCCCTTACAGTGGGTATGTGACCAATGAACGTACCTATTAAAACCAGGCGAGGTCCGTGGTTCCCAGCTTTCCAACGGACGGAAAGCTGGGGCAGCCTCAGTTGTAAGATATCGGCGTGCAAAGAATCAAAGCTGGGCCAGCCCCCTGGGGAAACACCGGCCCAAATGGTGACGGAGGAGGCGACGGTGACAATGGTAGCGGCAGTGGTATCGGTGACGACGGTAGCGGGGTGGGGACTCCGTGCTCCGGCGCCGATGTGCCATGCAGCATTATACAGGTAGGAAGTACTGGTCAATCCGACGACTCCACCATTATTCTGGGTCCCGATGGTAGCGCAATGGGCATTTATGGCTTTTTTCAGTCATATGATTACGTGGTAGTGGATTCAAACGGCGATCCCATACAAGGAGACTTAGCGGTGACAGAAGACCTTTCGGTCTTATACTCCATCGGCGGGCAACCGCCTTCCGTCGGCCCACCCTGGACTACCAATCCCTTCACCGACAATGTGGGTTACGGGACATCGATCGCGAATGCTGCTCCCTTTGAGCCTTACGTCAGTGCAACGATCCAAACTTTTTCAGTGCAGGCAGGCGGTTTGAATTACCAGCTGGGGACACAGGTGCTGCAAACTGTAACGTACGCTGCCGGGGCAGTTATGGGAAATGCGAGTATCCTTAATCCATGACCTTCGGCGTTTTTTTTGTGTCCCCCCGAGCGGCTAGAACCGAAAATGATTCAATATTCCGTTATTAGGAGGAGAATTTGACATTGGCTTCGTATAAATACCTCGTCATTATCGCGGCCCTTGCCACATCATGCGCAGCCCAAGACCTAGGCGGAGCCAACCCCGCCACGGCAGTGCCCCTCCTGAGACAGGTTCTTGGCGCGGCGCATACATCGGGATCCATTGCTTATTGGGGACGCTGCGATTTTCACGAATCTTATCCGGATTTTCCCAGACTTCGCGGCCTTTCGGATTATTCCGGCTCACCGGTCGAGATATTACAAAAAATGTTTAAACCTGATCCGCAGATGCAGGTCACAATGGACACGACAGGCGGAAGAATTCGAATGATTGAGACAGATGTTCCGCTCGATCTTCTGGATATCAGGATTCGACGCATTTCATTCGATCTTCAAGGCTCTGGCGCAAAGATGTTCACAGGTCCGAGCATGGCTCTTCAGATAATTCTGTCAAGCCCAGAGGTCCAGAAATTCAAGACGGAGAACGATATCGGACCGCTTTACGAGCTTTACGGGTGGCCTGGGGATGCTTACGCGGGTCAAGCATCCATTTCAGGCGAATTGCACGACGTGACGCTGCTGGAGGCGCTAGACTATGTGTTAGATACGTTTCCCGGATTTTGGCTTTACGAAAACTGCTGGAGCGACGTGGGGCAGCGTCTCGTCTACTTCTACTTTTTTCAAAATGCCCCTCCGAGGCGGCGTTAGGCAAGTCAGCGTGAGTCTCTGCTGGCGGGGGCTGGCCCATCTTTGATTTTTGCATATGCCACCACAAATGAGGCTGCCCCAGCTTTCGCGGTGTTCGAAAGCTGGGCACCACGAACCTGGACACCCGAGTGGTTAGGCGACTTTCGTAAGATATCGGCGTGCAAAAAATCAAAGCTGGGCCAGCCCCCAAACGGAGGAACGAAAGGTTGTGTGTGAATCAGATCCAGCGGCCATGCGCCTTCAGTGGATAATCGCGCCGCTGATTGTACTGGTTGTACCCGCGGCGCTTTCTGGCCAGCCACGACGAGAAAATCAATTGCAACAGGAGGATTGGAGCCAGTGCAAGAGCAGTGATCCCGCCCAGAGTATCGGAGGATGTTCGGAACTCATCCAGTCAGGCAGTTTGTCTAAAGTAGAAATGGCAGAGGCCTTCACGGAACGAGGCTCCGCGTATGCGCGCAAGGGTGATTACGACCACGCCATTCAGGATTTTGATTGGGCGCTTCGGATTAAACCGCGCTATGCTGACGCATTCGTGGGCCGGGGAAGTACCTACATACTGGGGCAGGACTATGACCGCGCGATCCAGGAGTACAGCGAAGCCCTGCGACTGGATCCAAACTCCGCTAAAGCGTTCTACGGTCGTGGCATTGCCTACACTCATAAAGGTCTCTACGATCAAGCCATTCAAGACTACGATCAGGCGCTACGCCTAAGACCGAGTGATGCTGATTATTTTTACGGCAGGGGACTGGCGTATATGCGCAAGGGTGATTATGGCCACGCTCTCAAGGACTATGATCAAGCCTTGCAGGTCAATCCGACTTATGTAGATGCCTTCGCTAACCGTGGCTGGGCGTACGCTCAGGCGGGTGATTACGACCGTGCGATTCGTGACTATGATCAGTCATTGCGGTTAAATCCGAGGTATGCCGATGCATTCTATAGCCGAGGGAGGGCATATGCGCACAAGCGGGACTACGACCGTGCGATCCAGGACTACGATCAGGCACTGCGATTAAGGTTCAGACTTCCCAGATATCTTTGTTGCTCGGGGCGTAGCATATTGGCGTAAGGGTGAGTATGATCGCGCAATCCACGACTACGATCAGGCGCTGCGGCTAAGGCCCAGCGATGCAGACGCATTCAGTGGCCGTGGCCTGGCATACTGGCGCAATGGCGACTGCGATCGCGCAATCGAAGATTACGATCAGGCGCTTCGGCTAGGGCCCAGCGACGCTGATGCGTTCTATAACCGTGGGCTTGCGTACGAGTCTAAGGGTGAACATAATCGCGCTATCCAAGACTACGATCAGGCGATCCGGCTGAAGCCCAACGACGCTGATTCTCTTGGCGACCGTGGCTTGGCATACATGCATACGGCCGATTATAAGCGTGCTATTCAAGACTACAACGAAGCCTTGCGGATCAATCCAACCGATGTAGCCACTTTCAACAACCGTGGCTTGGCGTATGCACAAGAGGGTGACTACGATCGAGCGATCCAAGACTATGATCGGGCGCTGCTTATCAATCCGAAGTTCGGCGTTGCATACCTTTGCCGGAGCTTCGCGTATGCGCGTAAGGGCGCATTTCTTCGCGCGATAGACGACTGGGCCCGTTGGCTCTGGCTGGAACACGGACCTCTGGGAATTACGATACGCTTGATCATCTTGGCTTTTACAGTTGGTTTTGCTTTCGGCCTCAAGCGATTCCGACAAGAATGTGAGGTGAGCTGCACACGAGTGCCCTGACTATCGAGACGGTTTTGCTCTATCGAGCCCCAGCTTTCGCGGTGTTCGAAAGCTGGGCACCACGAACCTCGATACCCTGGTGGTTAGGCGACCTTCGTTACTCTGAGCTCCGCTCTCCGCTGTTCATTCACCAGCACCACTCCTGGTTCCGCATGGGGCGGGTGGCCCGCTCAAGCCCGCGTTTGGCTTGAGTGGGGCATTCTGATTTCCTCGGACACTCTACTTCCTCGCACCCACCGTCTCTCTCGTGCCCGCTTCACTCGCCAGCTTCGAAGCCTTATCCGTCGCTTCCCAGGTGAAGTCCGGATCGTTGCGCCCAAAGTGGCCATACGCCGCCGTCTTCTTATAAATCGGACGCCGCAGATTCAACGAGTCGATAATCCCGCGCGGAGTCAGCTTAAAAGTCGCGCGAACCAGATCAGGAATAATGGCCGGATCGACTTTCTCAGTGCCGAATGTATCCACGCGTACGCTAACCGGATCAGCCACGCCAATGGCATAAGCCAGCTGCACCTCGCAGCGCTCCGCCAACTTCGCGGCGACAATATTCTTGGCGATATGCCGCGCCATGTAAGCCGCCGAGCGGTCAACCTTCGTCGGGTCTTTTCCGCTGAACGCCCCGCCGCCGTGCCGACCCATGCCCCCGTAAGTATCGACGATAATCTTTCGGCCGGTAAGCCCGGTATCGCCCATGGGCCCGCCAATCACAAACCGTCCCGTCGGATTGATGTGATACTTCGTATCTTCATCCAGCAGATGTGCCGGAATCACCGCCTGGATCACATGCTTCAAAATTCCCGAACGCAATTCGTCATTGCTGACCGTCTCGGCATGCTGGGTGGAGATCACCACGGCATCCACGCGCTTCACTTTGCCGTTATCATCATATTCAACTGTAACCTGGGATTTTCCATCCGGACGAAGGTAGGGAAGCGTTCCATTCTTTCTCACCTGCGAGAGCCGCATGGTGAGCTTGTGCGCCAGAGAAATCGGAGTCGGCATCAACTCGTCCGTCTCATTGCAAGCATACCCAAACATCATTCCTTGGTCGCCGGCGCCGCCGGTGTCGACGCCCATGGCGATGTCGCCGGACTGTTTGTTGATGCTGGAGACAACCGCGCAGGTGTTGCAATCGAAGCCGTGGAGGGCGTTGTCGTAGCCGATGGATTGGACGGTGCCGCGGACGACCTGCTGGAAGTCGACGTAGGCCTTGGTGGTGATTTCTCCGGCGATCACTACTAAGCCCGTCGCGGTGAGAGTTTCGCAGGCTACGCGGCTGTAAGGGTCTTCAGCGAGGCAGGCGTCGAGAATGGCGTCGGAAATCTGGTCGGCGATCTTATCGGGATGGCCTTCGGTCACGGATTCGGAGGTGAACAGAATGCGGTTTTTTGTTGCTGAGGTTGCGGCCAAGATTGTCTCTCCTTAGAAGTGCTGGGACCTTATATCTTTTTGCGGCGACAGTGGATGGCTACGTGCGCGGTCGCGGTGGTCATACAAACGGCAACTACAAATCATACTACTGCCAGGTGGCCCGATCAATACAGATTGATCTTGCAGAGCACTCATAGCGTAGGGCCCGCGCTTCGTCAGCTGCAACTACTGCGCGGCATAACCGCAAAATTTTGGATTTAGTGGGTAATTTTGGGAGTTAATCGGTTGCTTCTGCAACAGCCAGCCCTCGTGCAAAGCGGGACCCAAACTCGGTTTAATTCTTAGGCATCCGGTTTTTCCTGTATTGCAACTGGCAAGAAGGCCCGGCAGATTACGCGGGGGGCGGATGATCTCTGCGGAGTAGATTAAGTCCCGAAACGCCATGCTCAGTAGGGTCAAGTCCCGAACCGAGGATTGGCACGGCCCTTCATCCACACCAGCCTTCGGCCCATTTTCGGCACGCTCTTGTTCGGGTTTCGTAATAAATCTGAACGGGAACCGCTTTCGCGTTCATCTGTGCTAATTTCGGGAGCATTGGATGTGGGGCGCCAGTATAGGGCCAGGTCACTCTCGCGCAAGTTCAAGAAAAAGGGCCTCGAAACCGGAAAACTCGCACTGAACCCCGCCCGAAAGGAGAACCCATGCCTGATCCGAAAAAACATTTTGCCTTGCATGGCAGTGAGCGCGCGCCGCTGGCCGGTGCGCGAGAGATCGGCCCAGCCGATCCCAGGGAAACGGTGGATGTGACCCTCAGGCTGCGATCGAAGGCGGGTAAGCAGCCGATTGTGGACCCCGAGCAATACAAAAAACCTCTTCGCGAGCGCAAGGTTTTCAGCCGTAAAGAGTTCGAGCAACAGCATGGGGCCGATGCTCAGAGCATAGCGCGAGTGGAAGCGTTTGCCCGCCAGCACAAATTGCTGGTGAAAGAAAAAAGCGCAGGTCGGCGGACGCTTGTGCTCTCCGGCACGGTGGCGGCGATGAACGAGGCGTTCGGAGTTCAACTGAAAATGTACGAGCATCCGGGCGGCAAATATCGCGGGCGCACGGGAGCGGTGCATTTGCCGGCGGAGTTGCGGGAGGATGTAGAAGGCGTGTTTGGGCTGGACAATCGTCCGCAGGCGAAGCCGCATTTTCGTAGGCGGCAGGGACGAGGCGGAGTCCGTGCCGCAGCCGTGAGTCTGTCTTATACGCCGCTGCAGGTCGCGGAATTTTACGAGTATCCTGCCGGGTTGGACGGGACGGGAGAGTGCATCGCGTTGATCGAGTTGGGCGGCGGTTATGCGCCTGCGGACCTAAGTGCGTACTGGAGCCAGCTTAAGTTGACGAAGACGCCAAGCGTTTCTGCGGTGTCGGTGGGCGGAGCAAGCAACGATCCGACAGGAGATCCGGGTGGGCCGGATGGGGAAGTCATGCTGGACATTGAAGTGACCGGAGCCATCGCCCCAGGAGCAAAGATTGTGGCTTATTTCGCCGAGAATACGGACGCCGGTTTTCTGAACGCGATCACCACGGCGGCGCACGACTCGACCAATAATCCGTCGATTATTTCGATCAGTTGGGGAGGGGCGGAATCTACGTGGACCGGGCAGGCGATGACTTCGATGGATGAGGCGTTTCAAGCTGCCGCCGCTATGGGAGTTACCGTGGCGGTTGCCGTAGGCGACGACGGATCGACTGACGGCGTGAGCGATGGGCTCAATCACGTGGATTTTCCGGCATCAAGCCCGAATGTGCTGGCATGTGGAGGAACCAAGATGGTGGCGGCGGGCGCCGAAATTACCAGCGAAGTGGTGTGGAACGAACTGGCCAATAACGAAGGCGCCACCGGAGGCGGAGTGAGCGACGTGTTTCCTCTGCCCAGTTGGCAGAATGTGGCTGGAGTGCCGCCTTCGGCGAATCCGGGACACAAAGTTGGAAGAGGGGTTCCCGATGTCGCAGGCGACGCCGATCCGACAACCGGCTATGTTACTCGCGTCGACGGCCAGCCGGACGTGATTGGCGGCACCAGCGCGGTCGCGCCGTTATGGGCGGGATTGGTAGCGCGGATCAACCAGAGCGTGGGAAAGCCGGTGGGATTTATCAACGCGATGCTTTATCAACAGGGCAACGCGACCGGGGATTTCAACGATATTATTTCGGGCAACAACGGAGCGTATTCGGCGGGGCCGGGATGGGACGCGTGCTCGGGTTTTGGATCGCCGGTGGGCAGCAAGATTGCGGGAATTTTCTCGGATGATGCGGAAGCGCTGAAAACTGGAACTTAGAACGAAACAAGGAGCGGGAGAGGGTGAAGCTCCTCCAGGTAACTTTACTCGCTCGAGATACTAGGGAGGCGGTTAATCGTTCCCGGAGAGCTGCGCGTTCCTCGATACTTTCATTCCCGAAGCATCGAAAATATAAGTTTTAACTTCGCCATCTTTACCTTCAGCCGGGATCTCTTTGCTGTTTAGAAGGAAGCTCACCCCAGCGGCGTTGCCGGCTTTTACTACGATCTCACTACTGGCGCGAATCGACTTTTCTGCGGGGGCAATTAGCGTTTCTTCGGCTACTAGTTTTCCGTCGGCGGTAATCGAAACCCATGTCGTCTGGTCGGCCCGAATCAATAAAGTAAGGGATGGTTTTGTGACTGCGATGGATGGCGAGGCGTCCGAGTTCTGTATGCCGACAGGCCCTCGCGTAGCCGCAGAGGTTTTTTCGCGCTTAGCCTGTGCTAGTTTCTCCAGCGTCTCTTTCGACCCGGTGGAAAGTGTCGTCATGACGGCTGGCTCCATCGTGGGCGAAGCCATGGAAGTCTGAGTGGAAGCAACGGGCGCGGCTTCTGAGTGCCGCGACTGAAGCGTTTGCTTGTGGCGGTGAACGTTCCAGAAGGCGAGCCCGGAGCAGATGACCAATAAGGTTGCCGCTAAAACACTCCACGGAACTAGATTCGAGCCTTCCCCCGTTTTATTTTCTCCAAATGTGCCAGTGGCAAAAAACGAGGGTCGCGATTCGCCAGCCGGGCTGTTGTTCTGCTTTCCATGAACTGCGCTTAGAAGATCGGACGCCGGTCGATTTTCGATCTGCCAGGGTCCTTTGTTGGGGCCATGGCGGTCGGCTGCCAGTTCTTCGGTCCGGTCATTTCGATTTTCTTCAATCCTGCTCTCTTCATTTCTTCGCCTATCATTCCGGCGATCGTGGCCGCGCCGCCGGTCCGCGGCGGCGGGATTCTCAACGGCCGCGACCGCCCCAGTGTGAGCATCAGGCCCGGTGTCCTCGTCAACCAGCTTTTCGTGAGCATGATTTTCGTGAGAACGACCGCGAAGGGATTCGGCGATTGTGGCGGCTTGACCGGCCAGAAGATCGGGAAGGATTTTCTGGGAGTGGACCTGGCCCTCGCTGAGGGCCGCGAGATAGTCGGTGATGGCTTGTTCTTCGTCAAGGCCAACCTGGCGCGCGTAGGCCCGCACGAAGCCTTTGTTGAAGACCCCGCCGGGAAGTTGCTCGAACTTTTGTTCTTCCAGCGCCCGCAACATGCGCGTACTGATCTTCGTGGTGTTGGAAATAGCTTCGAGCGTAATGCCACGCTGCTCACGCTGCTTGCGCAGTTTTTCACCAAAGGTTTCCAAGGACGGCTCCGACGGACCGGGGCTGCGTTCGCGACAAGACTTAATCATAGGCGAAGGCGGGAACAGATGCCAGAATTCATGGGTAATCGGAAGTACCCGCACTCGAGTTCTTTGTCCTTGCTTAAAAATTTACATTCCGTTGATTACGATGTGAGCTGGAACTGAGGCAGCTTCTGGCCGATTGAGTCACTGAGAATTTTTCTCCAGCGCCACGGTGAATTGCCCATTGCAGGTCTTGGCGGTGTCGTCGAAGGCAGAACCGGTGCGATCGGCTTTAGAAGCCTGGAAAAATAATCCCTGTTTGGTTTTCTCAGGCAAGCCAGTGAAGCGGGCCTTGCCGTTGCTGTTGGTGCCGACCTGAAGGTCAAGCTTGTGGAACACGCCATAGGAAATGTGGACTTTGATGGTTGCGTCGTAGACGGGCGCACCGGTGTTGTCGGTGATGGTGAAGTCGGCGGTGCAGGAGCCAATGCCGCCATCGATGACGGGAACCGCGTTCGCCTCGGCTTTCTGGGCTGCCGTACTGCCGCTCTGGGCCACGGCGGCGATAAAAGACAGCGCAACTACGGCAAGCACGGAAGCCAGGAACTTGATTTTTTCGGCCATGCTTATAAATTATCACCTCACCTTGGCGGGACGACCGAGAAAATCACCTGCGCCGAAAGCCCATTCATCCTCAATAAGGATCCACGGTCGATTTGACGCGCAGGCAAGGCAGCGGTGGCTCCCGCGCCGGGTTATGGTGAACATCCCCTTGGCTTTAAGGGTTCTGGTTACCAACGTTTATTGCCTGAGCATCGGTAGGAACCATATAATTTTTGGAATCAGTGCGTTGCAAGCATCACTCCGTCCACCAAGCAATTCAAAGGAAGAAGGCATGTTCGAGGCTACCGGCACTCAATTGACGCGCCAAAGCCAGGAATTAACCATCTTTCACGATGTGGCCAAGGCGCTCACGTCGTCGCTCGACCTCGACTCCATTCTGCAGACCATCATGGAAAAGATGGCGGAATATTTCCGCCCGGATACCTGGTCTTTGCTGATGGTGGATGAACAGCGCGATGAATTGTATTTTGCGATTGCGGTGGGCGAAGCGGCGGAGGCGCTGAAAAATATCCGGCTGAAGTTGGGCGAGGGAATTGCCGGCTGGGTCGCGAAGCACGGCGAACAGGTGGTTTCCAGCAACGTCCAGGGCGATCCGCGATTTGCCAAGCACGTGGATGACATTACCCAGTGGGAGACACGGTCGGTAATTTGCATTCCGCTGCGCTCGCGGCTGCGAGTGTTGGGGGTGATTCAGTTGGTGAATGTGGATTTGGCGCAGTTCGGCGAGCCGGAGCTTTTCTTTCTGCAATCGCTTTGCGACTATGCGGCGATTGCCATTGAGAACGCTAAGTGGGTCGAAAAAATTCAGGAACTGACCATTACCGACGATTGCACCGGGCTCTACAACGCGCGGCACTTATACAAGACGCTGGATACGGAGGTTTACCGTTCCTCGCGATTTGGATATGAATTCAGCGTACTCTTCATCGATCTGGACCACTTCAAGTCGGTCAACGACACCCACGGGCATTTGATCGGCAGCAAGCTGCTGGCGGAAATTGGATATCTGGTGAAAGCGCAACTGCGGTTGATCGACTTTGCGTTTCGTTACGGTGGAGATGAGTTTGTGGTATTGCTGCCGCAGACCGGAAAGGATCAAGCGCTGGTGGTGGCCAAGCGGTTGCGCGATGGATTGCGCGCCAGCCAGTTCTGCCAGGAGGCGGGATTGAATCTGAATGTGCGCGCCTCGATCGGGCTGGCGACTTATCCGCACGATGCGCGCGATGCGCACGATATTATTCGGCAGGCCGACGAGATGATGTATCTGGTGAAAAACACTACGCGCGACAATATTGGAATTGCGCAGCGCGGAGTGATGAAGTGAAATGGAGCAATTTTGTAATCGGGTAATTTTGTAATTTCGAACCTGCCGGCCCCGGCCTTATTGCGTGGCCGGCCATACCAAGTCGAGGACTTTGGGCCGCTCGTCAGAATCCCACCCTGCTCAGAACTTCACGGCTACCGGTTCGCGGTCGGCTGCGTCGGTTTCGAAGAACTGGCGCTGCTGGAAGCCAAAGCTACTGGCCAGGATGTTGGTGGGGAAGGACTGGATCTTGGTATTCAGGTCGCGTACGACTGCGTTGTAGTAGCGGCGCGAATTCTGGATCGCATCTTCGGTCTGGCTCAGCGAGGCTTGCAACTGGGTAAACTCTTCTGAGGCCTTCAGCTCGGGATAATTCTCCGCGACGGCGAACAAACTCTTCAGCGCCCCGGTGAGCTGATTTTCGGCAATCGCTTTGCCTTCCGGCGTGGTGGCCTGCATGGCTTGCGAGCGGTATTTGGTGACGTCTTCGAAGGTGGTTTTTTCGTGGGTGGCGTAGCCCTTCACGGTCTCGACGAGATTAGGGATCAGGTCGTGGCGGCGCTTGAGCTGCACATCAATATCGGACCAGGCGGAATCGCAACGTACACGGAGTTGCACGAGGCTGTTGTACATCCCGATGAGAACTACGACGATGATCACCAGGATTACGAGAACGATAATGCCGACCATGAAACCTCTCCTAGCTTAGCCGAAGGTTTGCCGTCGAATTAATGGGACGTTAGCACAGGACGTTAGCACAGTGAGAAGGTTGGCGCAAACTGAAGATGCGGCTAAAACGGTCGGCATCGTCCCGTTCTTTGCAAATCCGAGAAGGGCGAATGCCGGATGCAGAATCCATCCCGGCATTCGGTGGTGGGCTGCTTTGAATTTTGACGCGGCTGGCAGACGTGGCATACTGACCATGCCCAAGCGTATTAGCAACCGCCCGTCCGACGAAAATCAAGCCGCCTTCCTGATGGTACAACGGTTCACGGCAGAGCCGAATCCAGCACCCACGCACAGCCCTAGACGCCAGAGGGTTTCAAAATCGGAAATTTCCCGCGTCATGTCGGCGATGGGAAAAAGGGGCGGAAAGATCGGCGGTAAGCGGAGTTTAGTTACTTTAACGTCCGAAGAGCGCCGAGAACGCGCGTTATTAGCGGCTAAGGCCAGATGGACCAAGCGCAGAGAAAGGGAGTAGAGAGAGCATTGCAAGAATTTGCGCAGTATCGGGAAGGTACGAACACACGTAACTCGCAAGGTGCTACAATTTTATAGTTGTTCTCCGCTCGCGGGTGCTACTATACGCTGTCATCAATAGGGACGCACGTTGACCGCATCTGCAGCTGGAAACGCTTACGGCGGAGGTCCACTTCCATGAAAAGATCGGGATTAAAAAAGTCACCAAAAAGAGCAGGTCGTCGTCCGAAGGGTCCGATGTCCACCGGCAGTCCCGCTGCCGCCCCTGCTGGCTGGTTTGGCGGAACTAAGGTGTTTCGCGTGAGAGCGACTACGGCACTGGGAACCGCTGCTGCCGGATTGATTGCTAACATGCGTGCAAACGAACGGTGGTAGCCCGCCCACAGCCACATTCTCTTTCCGTTCATCATGACGGTAACGTGTCTCAATAGCTGCCTAGGCGCAAATTGTCCATTCTGGTCGGGCAAGAAAGCGAACTCGCCGTGCGGAAGGTCAACGTCGAGGGCCGTGTTGAGACCATTCTGCGAGAATCGCACGTTTAAAGGTGCTCCGGTCAACTGACACGGCAGTGCTTCTTGTAACCATCCGTGCGAAGTAGCAACCCTATTCCTGTAGTCCTGGGATCGTTCGACGAGAACGTGGTACTGATGCGCAACGAGGTCACGTAAGTCAATTTTGATTACGTCCTGAATGTCGGTCGGCCCGAGGCTCCGAAGGAAATTTATAAATCGTTGGGCGTGCTGTTGCTCATCGTGATTTAATGCGATTCTTGCAGGGGCTGTTGCATCTCGTTCCGCAAGCGCTTCGGTGCGGTCCCTAAATGGACGCCATTTTTGCTCTGCTTCATTGGCGGTCAGTGCCGGAGCAAAGTGACAATCGTTCATGAGAAAACGAACGGAGTCATCTCTGGTGAACCATCCAATCAGGACTCTGGATCGAATTGTTCTCGGGGCCTGAGCGACGTTGTGCATGTTAATTTTCCTCGCTTCTAGTCACCCGCCGACATGAGTTTCGGTAGCGGTATTCGGTAATTTTCGTGAGGGGTCTTTTCAATTTTGCCGGCCTTGACGAGCTTGCCGACATTCATCCGAGTCCCAGACATTCCTACGCCGATCTGGTCGCTGAGGTCCATCAAGCTATACTCGGCCTTCTTGCCGCTTCGAAGCGCATCGAGAATCCGCTCGTTCAAGGGCTTAGTGGACACATTGGTTGCCGCCTTTGGATTGTCCTCTGCGGGAGTCGGCTGAGCCTTGGCTTTCTTGGCCCTGCCCCTTTTGCCCTTGCTACGCTTACTCGGGGACGGTGCTGCCCCGCGTAGGTTTGCTGGGTACCAAATGCTGAGACCCCATCCATCTTTGAATTTAAGGATCTTTCCGGCAGCCTTGAGTCGATTCAGGGCGGTCGTCACTGAACTCTCAAAATTATCGGAGGTAGTCTCGACGCCGCCATCTCGCAGCGCAATAGCAATTTCCTTTACGGTCTTTTTCTTCTTTGCCGCAGACAGATATAGTTCGATGCACTGCGGAATGCTCTTCCCGAAGAACGCCCCGTCTGGAAGGTCAACGGGCTGCCCTAGGTCTCCGTTCTGCGACGGGTTCGAGAAATCAACACCCTCAGGTAACTGCCCGCTTGCGTCGAGAGCGACGGCTGCTTTCAATGATGCCAACACCGCTTGCCACGCGGCAATTCGAGATTCTGCGTATGCGAACAAAGGATTAGGATTGTCATTTGCCATGGCCATTTTCCCCTTTTCTTTGAGGCAGGAATCGTGTATACAAAAAAGCTGAGCGCAGGTAATTGTAGGGGCAGGTCTCCCTGCCCCATGGTCTTCTGACCATATGAACACCTCGCTTCCCAGCCGAGCGGGTTCGGGTCTAGGCGGCTAAACTTAGAAACCGAACCCTCTCAGCCTTCCTGCAATTCCTCATATATCAGATCAGTGAATCGGGTGGCAAGCACTTTCGTGAAGAAAATTGCATTCTCCTTTCATTTTTGACCTGTGTGTGTGTGCGCCGTGCGGCAGTGCGCATCGCCGTGAATGCACAAAGGTGGATATTACTCAATGTTTACCATTAACACTGCTAATACGAATTAGTAGTATAAGTGCATTATGAACCGACTCACTAGCGAATCACGGGCGCAAGTAATCAGTTGCTTAATAGGGGGCTGCCCCATCACGGCGACTGTTAGGATGACTGGAATTGCGGAAAAGACGGTTATGCGACTGCTGGTCGAGGTCGGCGAAGTGTGCGCCGAGTACCAGTATTATGCGTTTCGTAATCTCAATTCCAAAAGGCTTCCATTGGATGAGATGTGGTCTTGGATTTATTGCAAGGATAAGAATCGCACATTGGTTGCTCTCTGGGAATCCTATGGACAGCGGAGGGCGGAAAGGGCGGCATGAGAGTTAATGTCTACAAGGAAGAAAGAACAGAGGAAGTGGCGTTTGTGCGCGAAACAGCCGGGGCCAATCAAGAGTTCATCGGCGTGCGATTTTTCTTGGAGTCTCCCAAAGAACTTCACTTAGATTCTGGCGACGATGACCGTAGCGCGGTTACCTTCTGGGGAAGGTCTCGTAATGAGATGATCGAGTTCTTTTCGACCGTCCTCGAAAAACTAGAAAATTCAAGGTAGCCCACTACCCGTGCCGCTGTAACCGGCCGGCATTGTCACGTTCTTTGCAATTCCGAGAAGAACGAATGCCGGATGCAAAAGCCATCCCGGCATTCAGAAGATTGCCGGGATGGCAAGTTTCACATGCTGCGTCTTGGAAGTTGATTCGTTAACTGTTGTTGTTCAAGCTGCTGTTCTTGTCTTGGCGGTTGCAGCTTCCCGACCGGTTCCAGTCTTTGCCAGGAACTGCAAAAGCGCATGGTTGACTTCATCGGCGTGTGTCCAGGCGATGTTGTGAGGGCCTTCTTTGATCACGACTAATTCGGCGCCTTTGACTAACTTCGCGGTGCGCTGGCCGGAGGCGGTGAAGGGTACAATGCGGTCGGCGTCGCCTTGAATGATGAGGGTGGGGATGTCGATCTTAGCCACATCGTTGCGAAAATCCTCGTGCCACGTCGGCACGCATGCCAAACTTGCCGTGGGTGACGCGGTCGCGGCAACGTTCCAGCTGGCCTGCAGCACTTGCTCGCTGACGCGTTTTCCGAGATATACGTTGGTGTTGTAGAAGTTCTTGAAAAATTCGGTGAAGAAGGCGTAGCGATCGGCGGCGATGGCCTTCTCGATTCCTTCGAATACTGCAGCGTCGACGCCTTCCGGATTGTCGGCGGTCTTCAGAAGAAACGGCGGCACGCCGCTCATGATCACGGCCTTGCTTACACCTCTGGATCCGTATTTCCCGATGTAACGAGCGACCTCGCCTCCGCCCATGGAGAAGCCGACCAGGGCAAAATCGCGGAGCTTGAGATGACTGATGACTTTGTGCAGGTCTTCAGCGAAAGTGTCGTAGTTATAGCCGCTGGTGGGTTGGTCAGACTTGCCGAATCCGCGGCGATCGTAGGCGATAACGCGATAACCGCCATCCAGCAGCACGGGAAGCTGTTTTTCCCATGACGAGCTGCTGAGGGGATATCCGTGAATCAGAACGACCGGGTTTCCTGATCCGTGGTCCTCATAGTAAAGGTTGATGGGAGCGGAATTTTCTTTTCCGACTTCAATGTAGGGCATAGTGCCTCCTCGCGAGGTTAAAGGCTAGGGTTGTTGGAAGAGTGACTTGCTTCTGAGGTAGATGGTTGAAATGGTGATTGGGATTCAGCTGAGCACGAGCGCTTGGTACAAGCATAAAGATCGGTGGCGCACTGAAATCAGACGCTTTCCCCCTGTTAAACTCAAAGGTTTGGGAGGTCCAGCTTGCAGGCAGCTTATATTCTTTCGGCTGTCCGGACGCCGATTGGAAAGTTCGGCGGGTCATTAGCCTCGCTGACTGCGGCCGATATGGGCGTGGTGGCGGCGAAGGCCGCGATTGAGCGCGCGGGAATTCAGCCGAAGCAAATCGAAGAAACCATCTTCGGCAATGCGCGGCAGGCGGGTGGTGGGCCGAATCCGGCGCGGCAGATTTCCATTCGCAGCGGCGCACCGGAGGAGGTTCCGGCGTTCACGGTCAACAAGGCCTGTGCCTCAGGGATGAAGGCGATTGCGCTGGCTTACCAGGCGATTCTGCTGGGTGAGTCGACTTGCATTCTGGCAGGCGGGACGGAATCGATGTCGCGGCTTCCTTATTATCTTGAAGCGCGCTGGGGATTCCGGTTGGGTAATCAGGAACTGGTCGATGGCATGTATCGCGACGGATTCTTTTGTCCGATGGCGAAAATGGTAATGGGAGAGACCGCGGAAATCCTCGCCGAGGAGTACAAGATTTCTCGCGACGAGCAGGACGAATACGCGTTGATGTCGCAAACCCGCGCTGCGCGCGCAGTTGTTGCGGGACGATTTGACGACGAAATTGTTCCGGTAACGATCGAGGGGAAAAAAGGCGTAACTGTTTTCAGCAGAGACGAGCATCTGTTTCCGGATGCGAGTATGGAAAAGCTGGGCAAGCCGGCTCCCGTGTTCTCGAAAACGGGGACGATCACGGCGGGAAATTCGTCAGGAATTACGGACGGCGCGGCGGCGTTGGTGGTGGCGAGCGAGCATTTCGTCAAGCAGAACAACTTGAAACCGCTGGCACGAATTGCGGCGGTGAGTTCGGCGGGGGTTGATCCGCGGAGGATGGGGATTGGGCCGGCTCCCGCTCTGAGAAAGTTCGGACCAGAAACACAATTTGCGGCTACATGAATTTGGGTTGATCGAACTGAATGAAGCCTTCGCCGCCCAGGTGCTGGCTTGCGACCGAGAATTGAACTTCAATCGCGACCGGCTCAACGTGAATGGCGGAGCGATTGCGCTGGGGCATCCGATCGGCTGCACGGGAACGCGAATCGTGGTTACGCTGCTGCACGAGATGATGAAGCGCAACACCAAGCGGGGAGTGGCCACACTCTGCGTGAGCGGCGGCATGGGGATGGCGTTGGCGCTAGAGAATGTTGTGTGAGGCCTACCGATGCGGTCTCGCGCTTGAGCGTTTTCTGAAGCGCTTTTCGATGTGAAGCCAAAAGTTGCTGATGCCCATCAATATCCGAAAGAATCGGATAAAGGGCGCTATACTTTCTTCAGCATCGGAGCCTCTGATGACCCTTTCTGCGATCATTGTCGATGATGAGCAACTCGCCCGCGATGAACTCGCCTACCTGGTGAAGAACTCCGACGATGTCAATATCGTCGCGCAAGGCAAAAACGGGCTCGAAGCCGTCAACCTCATTAAAGAGCACAATCCCGACCTTCTCTTTCTCGACGTACAAATGCCGGGGCTCGACGGCTTCGGCGTGATCAAACGCCTGCTCGATAAGAAGATCCGGTTACCCAAGATCGTGTTTGCAACGGCTTTCGACCAATACGCGGTGAAAGCGTTCGAAGTCAACGCGGTCGATTACCTTCTGAAGCCCTTCGATAAGAAGCGCGTTTCGCAGGCCCTGCAGAAGGCGCGCACGCAGCAGGAAGCCGGCGAACTGCCTGCAGAAAAAATCGACAATCTGGTGCGCATGCTGCAGGCGCCCAAGACACAGGCCTCAAAAATTCTGATCAAGGCCGTGGGGCGGATGTTTCTGGTCGACCAGAAAGATATTTGCTATGCCTCGATTGAAGACGGAGTGATTAGTGTGGTGACGGCCGGAGGGTCGGGCATGGAAGGTCATTCGAACTGCCGCACACTGGAAGAACTGTTAGATAGCCTCGATCCAGGAATGTTCTGGCGGGCCCACCGCTCGTATGTGGTGAACATTAACCGCATTCGCGAAGTTGTGCCGTGGTTTAAGAGTTCGTACCAGCTGCGCATGGATGACAAAAAGCAGAGTGAGATTCCCGTCAGTCGCGCGCAGACGAAGCGGCTGCGCGAACTGTTCGGGTTGTGAGCTTGCTCCTGCGGTGCAGCTCTTCCTTCTGCACATCTTGTGCATTTCCGGGCTTGCGTGGATTCTTCGCGCGGGCGAAGATGTCCAAGATAAATTCGAAGATGGATAAATCCGTCAAAAAGAGAAATCAAATCCGAAGACAAGCCATGCCCACGGCTGCAAAACCCTCCTGCGAACCTGAAATTTCTGCTTCGGCTGCGAAGCTGCGGTTGCTTAAGCGCCTGCGGTGCACGCTGCGCTTCGAGAAGAAAGCCTGGGCGACCGGCGCGGTCATGGTTGCGGGAGTGGATGAAGTTGGGCGGGGATCCCTCTTTGGGCCGGTGGTTGCGGCGGCCGTGATTCTCGATCGTTCCTACCGCGTTCGCGGACTGCGGGATTCGAAGCTCCTACTGCCCGAGCGCCGCGAGTTGCTGGCACCCCGTATTCGGGAGCATGCGATTGCCTGGGCCGTGGCGGCGGTGGATGCGGCGCGCATCGATCAGATCAACATTTATCATGCGTCGCGGCTGGCCATGCGCGAGGCCGTGCTACGGCTGCAGCCTGCCGCCGATCATCTGCTGATCGATGCGCTACGGCTGGATTGCGATTTGCCGCAGCGGGCGATTATCCATGGAGACGCGCTCTCGGCTTCCATCGCCGCCGCTTCGATCCTGGCCAAGGTGGAGCGCGACCGCATGATGTGCGAGTGGGATGCGGTGTTTCCGGAGTATGGACTGGCTTCGCACAAGGGTTACAGCACGCCGCAGCATATTGCGGCCTTGCGGGAGCATGGTCCCTCGCCGCTGCACCGGCAGTCGTTTGCGCCGGTTTGGAATAATCCGGCGGGCCAGCAGGTCTTGGAGTTCGAGTAACCACATTATTCCGTTCTGCAGATTTCCGGTAGTGTCCTAAACCCGTTAACCACTAAGATCACGAAGGAACACGAAGGC
This sequence comes from uncultured Acidobacteriaceae bacterium, assembly GCA_963743585.1. Taxonomy (GTDB): domain Bacteria; phylum Acidobacteriota; class Terriglobia; order Terriglobales; family Acidobacteriaceae; genus Sulfotelmatobacter. The sequence continues at coordinate 304,176 of CAVUQI010000001.1, forward strand.
TTGCCCTCCGTACTTGCTTAATGCACATAAATATGAAATATTTACACATTGTCGAGGCGGGGTCACGATGCGGACAAATATCGATATCGACGATGTACTGATGCGCCGGGCCATGCGGAGCAGTGGCGCGCGCACCAAAAAAGCGGCGGTAGAAGCGGGGTTACGTCTATTGGCCGAGACCCACGCCCAAAGATCGATCCGGCGACTCCGGGGCAAGATCCACTGGGGAGGGGACCTCAATCAGTCCCGTCAAGGCCGGTTTCCGGGCAAAGAGCAATAATGGTCATTGTCGACACCACCGTCTGGATCGATTATTTTCGGGGAATTGAGAACGCGGAAACAGAGTGGCTCGGACATCACGTCGAACGCCAGCGCCTGGCAGTAACCGATCTCATTTTGTGCGAAGTGCTGCAAGGGATTCGCGATCCGAACGAATTCATCCTTGCGCGAAATGAGTTGCTTCGGTTCTTCGTTTTTATCAATGGCGGCGCGGCAGCTTGCGGTCGCGGCAGCCAGAAACTACCGTCGCTTGCGTGAGCATGGCTACACCGTTCGCAAGACGATCGATTGCCTGATTGCGACTTTCTGTTTACAGGAGGGGCACGAATTGTTGCATCGCGATCGCGACTTCGAGCCCTTTGAGTCGATACTTGGAATGAGGGTCGTGCACGCAGATGGCTGATTTTTGAGTGGCCGTGGCAACAAGCATCGCATCCCACGCCAACTTGCCTATTTCCCAATCCGCCGTTCCAATTTACAATGCAACCTGCCCCGTAAACGCCGGCACCTTATTTGCGGCCGGCACATCGAATAACCAGTAGGGAAGCGGATGGCGACGACAAAAACCGACCCCAAGCTGTCGATTCCAGGCAGCCGGAAGTCCCGCGACTACGAGGGTTTGACTCGCGAGCAGTTGATCGAGCTCTACCGCATTATGTACACCTCCCGGCGCATCGACGACCGGGAGATTCTTCTGAAGCGCCAGCAAAAAATCTTCTTCCAGATGTCCGGAGCCGGGCATGAGGCAATTGGCGCCGCTGCCGGCATGATGCTCAAAGCGGGCTACGATTGGTTCTATCCTTATTATCGTGATCGCTCTCTCTGCCTCGCTTTGGGCGCGAAACCGGTGGAGATGTTTCTGCAGGGCGTGGGAGCGGCGGATGACCCCAGCTCGGGCGGGCGGCAGATGCCTTCGCACTGGGGATATAAGCGGCTGAACATTGTTACGCAGTCTTCGCCGACGGGATCGCAGATTTTGCAGGCTGTGGGATGCGCGGAGGCGGGGAGGTATTTTGCACATAATCCAAAAGCGGCGGAGGTTCCTTCGATCGCTCCGCCGGACAGCCGAGGGCGGCTGTCCCCACATAAATCAACCGGAAACGCGAAGGATGCGCCACCCGGCTCACCTGACTATCGTCAGTTCAAAGATGTGACCTTCCACGGCGATGAAATCTCATATGTGTCGCTTGGCGACGGCACCACCAGTGAAGGTGAATTTTGGGAAGCGCTGAACGCCGCCGCGCTCAACAAGCTGCCGGTGATTTTTTGCGTGCAGGACAACGGCTACGCCATTTCTGTCCCGGTGGAAGTGCAGACTGCGGGTGGAAGCATTTCGCGGCTGGTCTCGGGATTTCCGAATTTTCATTTTGAGGAAGTCGATGGCACCGACCCGGTGGCGAGTTGCGCTGCATTCCAGCGCGCGGCGCAATATTGCCGCGAGGGCCACGGGCCGGCCTTTGTGCACGCGCACGTGATTCGTCCCTATTCACATTCGCTGTCGGATGACGAGCGCTTATATCGGCCGGATTCCGAGCGCGAGCGCGATGCGGGGCGAGATCCGGTTTCGCGCACGCAGATGTTCTTGTTGCGCGAGGGGATTCTCGATACCAAGGGCATCAACGAACTCGAAAAGAAAGTCGACGAAGAGCTGCAGGCCGCGGTGGATGAGGCTTTGGCGGCGCTGCCTCCTGCGCCCGAGAGCGTGACCCGGTTTGTGTATTCGCCGGACCTCGATCCGACTTCCGCCACGTTCGACACACAGGCTTTGGCGGCGCCCGATTCGGCCGATGGCAAGAAGCCTGCGGCCAAGACCATGGCTGATTTGATCAATGCCACCCTGCGTGACGAGATGAAGCGCGACGAGCGCATCGTAATTTTTGGCGAAGACGTTGCCGATTGCAGCCGCGAAGAATATTTGAAGCAGAAGCTGGTGAAAGGCAAGGGCGGAGTTTTCAAACTGACCTTCGGCCTGCAGTATGAATTTGGGCCGGAGCGGGTGTTTAATTCGCCGCTGGCCGAGGCCGCAATCGTCGGCCGCGCAACCGGCATGGCCACGCGCGGATTGAAGCCGGTGGTCGAGATCCAGTTCTTCGACTACATTTGGCCGGCGATGATGCAAATTCGCGACGAACTCTCCGTGATCCGCTGGCGGTCGAACAATGTGTTCTCCTGCCCACTCGTGATTCGCGTCGCCATCGGCGGATATCTTACCGGCGGGGCCATTTACCACTCGCAATGCGGCGAGAGCATGTTCACGCATATTCCGGGGTTGCGCGTGGTGTTTCCATCGAGCGCCCAGGATGCGGCAGGCTTGCTGCGCACGGCGATTCGCTGCGACGATCCCGTGCTCTTTTTGGAGCACAAGCGGCTCTATCGCGAGACCTACGGCCGGGCTGCCTATCCGGGGCCGGATTACATGATTCCGTTCGGCAAGGCGAAAGTTGTTCAGCCCGGCACTGACCTGACCGTGATCACCTACGGCGCAGTTGTTCCCCGCGCATTGCAGGCGGCGCAGAAGCTCGAGCGCGAGCACGGAGTGAAAGTCGAGCTGATCGATCTCCGCTGCCTGAATCCTTTTGACTGGGATACGATCGCCGCCTCGGTGGAGAAAACCAATCGCGCGCTGATCGCTTACGAAGACACTTTGAGCTGGGGCTACGGCGCGGAGATTGCCGCCCGCATTGCCGATCAACTATTCGATCGGCTGGATGCTCCGGTGCGCCGAGTAGCTGCCGCCGACACCTTCGTGGCTTACCAGCCGATTCTCGAAGACGCCATCCTGCCGCAGGCGAATGATTTGTTCCGCGCGATGAAAGAGCTTGCGGAATACTGACCATCGGTAAAATCCTGTAGGCCTCCTTGCATTGTCATAGAGTCTTATGGCTCGATTGACCGCTGTTTTCCGCACCGCCTAAGATTTAATTGCCATTTCAAAGGAGTGCGATGCCGCTTCGTCCCCGCGCTCGAACCCGCAGTCTGGCCGAAAGCGCCGGCCTCACGTTGATGTTCTTAGCTGCTGGCTTGTGCTCGCTCGCAGCGCAGACAGCCGTCACCACTTACCACAACAACAACTACCGCACTGGCTGGAATTCCACCGAGACCGTGCTGACCCCGGCCAATGTGAATGCTTCACAGTTCGGATTGTTGAGTCTGGTCACTCTGGACGACGAAGTCGATGCTGAGCCGCTCCTGGTTCCGGGAGTGACTATCACGGCTGGAAGTCACAAGAATAAATATGACGTCCTATATGTCGTGACTGGCAGCAACACGGTATATGCGATCGACGCTAACGGAGGGGCCGTATTGCTGAGTCAAAATCTTGGCTCGCCGGTGTCCAATCCTCTGGGCTGCCTCAATAATGGGCCGAACGTCGGCATTACCTCGACGCCGGTGATCGATGCGTCCACCAATACTTTATACCTTATCGCCTATGTTGAAGAAAGCAGTGAACCTGCCTACTACCTGCACGCAATGGATATCGCCAGCCTGACCGACAAAGTTCCGCCTGTTCTCATCAGCGCATCGCATACCCTTACCAACGGAAGCACCTTCGACTTCAACGCAAAATATCAGCGGCAACGTCCGGCGCTGCTGGAGGCGAACGGCAATATCTATGCGGGATTCGGCAGCTTCTGCGATTATTCCGCGAATGTCTCGCGGGGCTGGCTGCTGGGATGGAATGCGGCGACTCTTGCGCCGCTGGATGCCAACCAACTCTTCGATATGCAAGCAACCGATCCCGACACTTTCTTTCTATCCTCCATTTGGATGTCGGGCTACGGGCTGGCAGCGGACGATTCGGGAAACATCGTTTTTGTTACGGGAAACTCCGACTATTCCGGCACCACCTATGACGGCGCAACCAATCTTCAGGAAAGCGTGATCGAGATCTCTCCCGATCTGAGCACTATGGTCGACCTTTTCACCCCATCGGATTGGGCCAGCCTGGATAAGACCGATGGGGATTTCGGCGCGGGCGGGGCCATGATTCTGCCCGATCAGACCGGCGCACTCCCGCATTTAGCAGTGGCAGCAGGGAAGGCGGGCACGATGTTCTTTATGAACGAAGACAATCTTGGAGGCTATTCGCCGACGGAGAACAATGTGCTGGGCAGCTATACGATTGGCGGCTGTTGGTGTGGGGAATCGTACTACGTGAGCCCTTCCGACGGAGATGGCCGGGTGGTTTCGAGCGGAGGCAACCGCGCCGAGGTCTGGAAGTTGACAACCGAGCCTACGCCCAAGCTGACTCTGGCCAAAGAATCGCCCGAATTACATACGGGCCAGAATGGCGGATTTTTTACTGCAATATCGTCGAACGGCGATAGCAACCCAATTATTTGGGCGGTTTCGCGTCCGATTTATAAGACAAATGGCGCCGTCTATCTGTACGCGTTCAATCCCGAGTCGAGCGGCAAGAGCTTGACTGCGCTATTCAGCGCGGTTGGCGGCTACTGGCCCAATATTAACGGCGACTCGAATCTGGTTCCTCTGGTGGCGAATGGGAAAGTCTACGTTGCCAGCTACCAGGAATTGCGGATTTTTGGGCTGAGGTGACAGACGAAATCGAAGTAGCGGCGGATTCGAGGTTACGAACGCTTTTCCGCGGCCCTGGTTCGATTGCTCGTTCTCTCGGGCAATGCTAGCCTGCGAAGAGTGGCCGGTTTCTATCCCAATTCTTTCAATCCAACCGAACCCCGCGGTCCGGCCGCCTGGCTGCGCTCCGCCTCGGGAGAAGTGTGGCTAAAGTTCCTGCTCGCGCTGCTTGGATTGGGACTGGCCTTCGCCGCGGCGCTGCTTTCGACCGTAGCAGGCGAGAACGGGAACCTGTGGGCGTCGGTGGTTCTGGCATCTCTGGCGCTTTTGATGGCGGCCTTTGTCGGGCTGGTCAGCGTTCCGTATTTGGCTCGCCGCGTGGCGATCGAACGTTTGCGCGAAAGTTTGCGCTACGAAGTCACCAAGGCGGGTGTGATTTATGTGCTGGCGACTTTGGTGATTGGGATTGCCGCCCTGAACACGGGAAACAATCTGCTGTATATCGTGGTGGCGGCGATGCTGGCTGCAATCCTCGTCTCGGGAGTGGCTTCGGCGATCGTACTGCGCCGGTTGGAACTGGAGGTCAGGCTTCCCGAACATGTTTTCGCTGAGCGCCCTGTGCTGGCGCGAGTGGTGGTGAAAAATCCGCGGCGGTTCCTGCCCGCGTTTTCGATCCGCGTGGTGCCGGCAAGCGACGAAAAGAAAAAAGCGGTGCGGAAACAATGGCATTGGGAGCCAACCACCTTTGCCTTTCCGCTGAACCGGCCGGCAGAGCGGCAATGGGCCCGCATGCGGGATTGGAAAGTAAACCGCATTACACCGCCTTCGCTAGCGCCCGGAATCTTCGAAGGCATGTTTTATTTTCCTTACCTGCCTGCGAAAGCCGAGTTGCAAGCTGACGTGCAGTTGCGTTTTCCCCGGCGGGGATGTTACCGGGAATCGAGTTTCGGTCTGGCGACACAGTTTCCCTTTGCCTTCTTGACCAAAATGCGGGATGTCGAGCTGGAACGGCAGATCATGGTTTACCCTCCGGTCGATCCAACCGAAGAAGTGGTTGAGATTTTGCCGGCGCTGCGTGGCGAATGGGAAAGCTTCGTGCACGGGCGCGGCTCTGACTTGTACCGCATTCGCGAGTACATGCCCGAGGATTCGGCGCGCCATGTGGACTGGAAAGCTACGGCGAAATCAGGCTCGCTGAAGGTGCGCGAGTTCACGCGAGAGGATGAGCGCAAACTGTGCATTATTTTCGATAATCCCATCGCCGGTATGATTTCAGAACCGGCCTACGAGCGGGCAGTGAATTTAGCGGCCTCGGTTGCCTGGCAATTTTCCTCGCAGAATGCCGAAGTTTCGTTCCTGATTGCCGGACGCGGCGCCATTGGCGAGGTGCACGAGTTTCTGGCGCAGCTTGCGGTGATTTCTCCGGAACAAGATGCGCTTGGTGCAATCGATGATCTAGCTCCAGGCACACTCGGGCAATACAACATCGTGATTACTGCGCGCGCACGAGAGCGCTCATCCGAAGTATCGGGATCGTGTTATTTCCTAGTAGTTAGGGAATAGCGCTCTGGGGTAACCGGCGGAGAGTAAGGGCCTGCCTCCAGGTCTTGTTCTTTATCGCCTTTTCCCGAAACGATGCTCTCCGAAACTTTTATTCTCTGTAACCCAGTTTATTCCTTTCCATGAATCTCTTTTCCGAATATACTCGCGCCCCGGTATAAGTTTTAAAGGCCGCGGAGGGCGGGATGCGAATCTGCGAGTTCATCAAATCTCAGGAAACTTATTGCGCGGAACTGGGTCAAACTGTGCTCGAAACAGTCCGGGCCATGGTAGAGCGTGACATTGGGGCCGTGCCTGTGATGCACAATGGCGAGTTAGTGGGGATTTTTTCGGAACGGGACTTAATGAAACGCGTGGTGTCGCGGGGTTGCGACCCTGGCCGCACCTGCATGGCTGAAGTCATGACGCCGGAGCCGGTAACCATCGGAATCAATGAAAATCTGGAGCAATGTATAGCGGTAATGCGCCGCTACGGCTTCCGCCATTTGCCCGTCTGCCATCAAGGGCAACTGGTCGGTGTTGTCTCTTTGCGGGATATCCTCTTGCAAGACGGGGCGGAAAAAGATGATGAAATCCGGATGATGCGCGCCTACATGTACTCGGTCCCGGATGCATAAGCAATCAACGGGGCTGGATGATATACCGATCCGGTTTAGGTTGGGGAAAAGCGCTTGAAAACTTAGACCGATATGGCACAAAAGTAACGTTACTTTAGATTACTACTGTACATTGAACACTTGGGTGAAAAGGTTTAGCTTCTTCTTACTTGCCTGTGAAGTATTCCGGTTTTGACGGTTTTTCAACGCGGAAGGCTTAAGAGAAGACTCCTCATGACCGAGAAATCTCGAATCGTCTACTACGCTCTCTGGGTCATGCATCCCATTTTTCAGACGGTGATCGCAGTCATTATGCTGCGCCGCGGCCAATATCGCCAATTCAAGTATTTTTTTGCCTACATCGTCGCGCAGATTATTACGTTTGCGGTTGTATTTCCGGCTTCGTTCCTGAGTTATTCCACAGGATTCTATGCTTCCTGGGTAAGCACGGCGATCAGCGTGGCTCTGGGGTTCCAGGTCATTCATGAGGCTTTTCTAGACGTTTTTCGCCCCTTTCACACCTTGCGAGATCTGGGTACGGTGCTGTTCAAGTGGGCAGGGCTGGTCATGCTTTTGGTCGCCGGCGTAGTTTCGGTTTCCACCGGCTCAATGGATAGCGCGCCCTGGATGCAAGCCATCACGACTGCGCAGCGTTGCGTGCGCATCATTCAGGTGGGAATGGTCCTATTCCTTCTGTTCTTCGCCCGCTACCTGGGCGTGACCCGGCGGCAACGCAGTTTCGGAATCGCTTTGGGTTTCGGGCATTTCGCCTTTGTGGAGCTGCTGCTGGTCGCGAGTTGGACGGGCGATCACATGGGAAATCTGGTCGTCAGTCTGATCAACATGAGTGCTTATAACGGCGCATTGCTGGTTTGGCTGGGCTACATGTTGGCAAAGAGTCCGGCGCGCGATGCCGGGTCGATTCTGTTGCGGCCGCAGCGCTGGGAGCAAACCATTTCTGACATTCACCACCCGTCGTCACCCGACTCGCTGATTCCGATGTTCGAAGGCATGGTCGACCGGGCCTTATCGCGCACTCATGCCGCGCAGGCATCCTCTGTGGAAGAGCCACTCGCACCTCAATCTCCCGCGCTTCCCATGCGCGGCTGATTGCCCTTGCTTTTCGAGGTAGCCGCCGTCAGAAAATGTTCGGCTGATTAGGCCATCTATTCTTCGCAAGCCTCGGAATTCCGGATTTCGTAAATTGCGCCGGTTATAATCTCTCCGGCTTCGATACCGAGGTCGCCGTCAGAGAATCCGTATAAACTATTGATGCATATAGTATTTCGGAGTGAGAAGCGCAGGGCGAATAGCTAGCTCTATTCGTTCAGCCGTACCGAGCCTACAGAATTGAAGGATAGGCTTGACTCGTGCCGTATAATGCTCCTCCGCGCCACAAGGTTCCATTTGCGGAATCCCAGTCGCGGTAGGAGAAGAACACCCATGAAGCAAGCGATCAGGATCTCTGTCCTGATGTTTGGATTAGTGGGCACATATGTCGTAGCCGCCGTTCCGCAGGTCCCCACCCCGGACGGAGGCCCGATTTTCCTGTGCCCACCTCAACAACAACTTCAAGGCCAATGCAATAACGTGGTAGCTCTGCCGTCGCTGAGCTAGCATTTAAGCCTTTTTGCCCGGTGGCCGCAAGGTCACCAAAGTAACATGCCGTAACTTGGGCCGAACCTTGGGGCTCGCAATATTTAGGCTGACGGACTTTCATCGATAAACCGTCAGCCTTATTTTTTTGTGGTTTGGATCTAGGCCGATCGTTTCAATGCGGATTCCAGTGCCTCCCGCAATTCGATCGGAGAGACAATCGGGGGCTGGCAAGTTGAGCCAGAACAGAGCACAGCAAAAGACTTTCCCGAATGCAGCAGCGGCAGGTTGGGCAGAGTCGCCGCCAGCGCCGGAGGAAGATTTGCCGGAACCACCTGGCTCGCGGGCAATCGCAATGCGCTTTTATTGACTCCGAAAGCTGAGTTCGCAACGGCGGTCAATTGTCTGGCTTGGCTTTCCGATTCCTCTGCGGCAATCACGACAATCTGCAGCGGACTATTCAGAAAATGTAAGACCGCAGTTCCGTAGGTGGCGGCAAAAATTCCCAACTGCCCGGCCACGCCCGCAAAAGCTTCCAGGGTTTGCTCGGCTTTGTCGCGGTACTGCCCATTGTCGGTGAGGTGGTGCAAGCGCAGCAGCGCGATTGCAGCCATGGAATTCCCCGCCGGAGTAGGCGAGTCCTGTAGCGGCTTGCGGCGCGTGGAAAGCACGCCAAAGCTATTGCCGTCGGAAGACGGTTCAGCGTCGAAGAACCCTCCGGCCAGCGGATCGAAGAAACGCGCAATCATGGAATCGCCGATCGCACGCGCAAATTTGAAATAGCTGAAACTCGCGGTCGCTTCGTAAGCGTCGAGGCAGGCGATCGCGGTTGCCGCGTAGTCATCGAGCAATCCAGGAATTTCCCGGTGCTCGGCTTTCGGATCGGAATAAGCTACCACGTGGAGAAGGGCACCGGTCTGCGATTTCCAGGCTTCCGCCAGAATCCGATCGAGTGATTTCAGCCCGAACCTTCTGGCATCCTCGAAACCAAGCACCTTTCCCGCTTCGAGATACGCCGAGACGCACATACTGTTCCATGCTACGTAAACCGTCTTGTCGACATATGGGGTCGGCCGCTGCAAGCGGGCCGCATACATTTTCTTCTTCGCGGATTCCAGCAATTCTTCGACGCGTTCAGCTTTGAGGCCCATGCGCCGCGCAATTTCGTCGATGGACGCGCGCACGTAGAGAACATTTTTCGCCGGATTGTGATGCATCTCTCCGATCTCACCGATGTCATACCGCAAGGCTGCAACCTGCGCTTCTTCTTCGGTCAAGACGGCATGGGCTTCTTCGAGAGTCCAAGTGAAATAATCGCCATCATCCTCCATGTTGATGTCGGCGTCTTGCGAGCCATAAAATCCGCCGCGCTCGCGATCGCTGAGCCATTCATCCATCCAGCGAATGATGTCGCGGGCCACGCCGGCAAAAAACTCCGAGCCCGTCGCCTGGTAAGCGTGCACGTAATTTTTCAGCAGTTCCGAGTTGTCGTAGCACATCTTCTCGAAGTGTGGCACCACCCAGCGCTCGTCGACCGAGTAGCGATGAAAGCCTCCGGCGAGCTGGTCGTAGACGCCGCCGTTTGCCATACGCTCCAGCGTAGTGACAATGACGCTGTGGAGCTGTTGGTCTTTCGTTGTTGAATATCTCTCAATCAACAAATCCAGCACCGAGGGATGCGGGAATTTCGGCGCCTGCCCAAAACCACCATTCCTTGGGTCGAACATGCCCAACGCCGAACTCACAATCGCATCCACAATTCCTGCCGTAACCCGTCCATCGCGGCCCGCAAACGATTCCGCTTGGGCAATTGAGCTTTCGACCATCTTTGCCTGCTCAAGCACGTCCTGATGCTTTTCCTTGTACGCCGCGGCGATGCTGGTGAGCACGCGCTTGAAACTTGGGCGGCCATATCCGTCGTTCGGAGGAAAATATGTACCGCCGTAAAACGGCTTGCCATCGGGAGTGAGAAAAGCCGTCAGCGGCCATCCACCCTGCCCGCTCACTGCGCTCACGGCGGCCTGATATCGAGTGTCGATGTCCGGACGCTCATCGCGATCCACCTTCACCGCAATAAAGTGCTCGTTCACAATCGCGGCCACTTCAGGATCGTCGTAGGACTCGCGGTCCATCACGTGGCACCAGTGGCACCACACCGCGCCAATATCGAGCAGCATCGGCTTGTTCTCGCGCTTCGCCGCGCTAAACGCTTCCTCGCCCCACTCATGCCAGTGGATCGGCTGGTGCATGGCAGATCGCAAGTACGCGGATGAAGCGCGGGCGAGGGAGTTGAGGGTCGTGGTGGTCATACGTCAAGTTTATACGCATAAGGCGCCAGAGTTCTTCCCATGGACGACTGCTTTGCCTCTGTGGTTATGAGCGTTAAAAGTACGATCACCTGCATTGACCTGTGTTACGTAACGCATTACGATAAGATGTGATCCGGTCGATCCGTCATAAGGGGCTGAAACGTCTTTATGAGGACGAAGACCGGCGCGGCGTGATCGGTGAACATTTAACGAAGCTGCGTGACATTCTGGTAAGGCTCGATGCCGCCAGCACGGTTGCCGATATGGACTTGCCGGGATTTCGGCTGCATGAACTCAAGGGCGATTTCAAAGGTTTTGGGCGGTGACAGTTCGCGCCAACTGGCGCGTGATTTTCCGCCTGTCGGAGAGCGACGCGTTCGATGTCGATTACATCGGTTACCACTAAGACGAAGGAGTCTGAAATGCGGATGAAGAATCCACCACGCCCAGGGGGCTTTGTGTTGCGCGAATGCATCGAACCATTGGGCCTGACCGTCACTCAGGCGGCCGCCGCGCTCGGAGTAACGCGGACGACTCTGTCAGAGTTGGTCAATGGCAAGCGCGGAATCTCTCCTGAGATGGCAGTGCGCCTGTCCAAGGTGTTCGGCGGCAGCGCTGCAACTTGGCTCACCCAGCAGGCCCATTACGATCTCGCCCAAGTCCGCGCCGACCGTATTAAGCTCAAGAGGCTGGAATTCGCCTAGACCTCCCCGAGTCTCTATTTTCTCCTTCCTCACCGGGCGCGCTACGTCTGTTTCTCGCACCGCGCCAAACGGGAACCGTCTAGATTCGGCCCCCCGATGTTCTGCAGCGCCCGGGTAACAAGCTCACTTCGCAGGTGGTTGAGTTCCGTAGTTCCAAGGATACGGCGGAGTTGGTTAATCGCGGCTGGGACCCTGAGTTCGTCTCTAAGGGACCCGCCTTGCCAGTTGTCCAGTCCAATGACCTTCGCAAAAGTGAGAACATCTGCCGATTATTGGCCTCTCCGGGCGCTTGCTCATGGAACTATGCACCGGACCCGCACTACTTCTCTCACCGAAGGGCCTTCCTTGCCCCATGCCGAATATGAACCACATCCACATGGGTTCCAAACACACGATAAATCACCCGATACGTGTTACGCCCGTGACCATATAAAAGATGCCTGAGTTTTTTGTTTTCCGGAGTCACAGCGCAGCGGAAGGGGAGCTTCCCCAAGCTGAGAATTTGCTTCTTGAGGCCCCGATACCCTTCGCGCCGTCTGAGAATCGCTGGCATGGATTTCGTCATAGAGCGCGGCAAGGTCGCCCTCCGCTCAGGCCGTGAGATTAACGGCGTATGCCATGCCCGGTTTCGAATTCGCTGAAGAATTTCCGGGCCGGGCGAGCCCGCCCTTTCCTCACGTCCTCCAAGCCCTGGCGGACACCTTCTTCAGCGTCGGCGCGCGCGGCAATGTCGAGCAGCGCTGATAAGCTGCAGCATCCTGCACCACCGCCGCAGCTCTGCCTTTGACTGTCAGCACCACCGGTCGCTTGCTCTTCTTCAGGAGCTTCATGAAATCGCCGGATCGCCGCCGGAACGTTGTTAGGGATTGAATGTCCTTCTCAATATTAAGCATGGGGATTCTCGGCCAGTACCGCACTTTTTTAGGTGCTATGAGAATAGCATATCGAAGTCCAGAATTCCGTTCCCCGCGGGCCCCATGCGTCTCGTCAGAGGCCCTTGCCAAACCCGCCTCCCGCGGGTAGGATGTCGTTGCAAAAATCTGGTTTTACACGTGGAGAATGCGCTATGAAGAGGCCAATGGTTGCCATGGGAATCGTTCTCTTTCTCACGAGCGGGATGCTGGCCGGCAAGAATCCGGCGGACTACCCGCTGCGCATCCAGATCGTAGAGTCGCATTGGCATCGGCACCGCGATGGCAGCGTCGACGGATGGGGCCGCGGCGACGTTGAAGATGGCGATGCCATTCACGGCTTCGACTTCACCTACGAATCGATGGCACCGTTCCAGAGAACGGTAGGAACTGCCAGGTATGCGGCTAAATGGAAGAAAGAGCCTGTGAAGCTCGAAATGCTAGTTGGAGAGATCGGCTCGCCCGACAGGTTTCATGGTTACGATTTGAAGATCAGCCAGCGCGACGATGTCTACGTGCGCAGCCCAGAGGGATCAATCGCGATTTCGCAGGACGAGTACAAGGCGAAGCAGCAACATTAGGCGTAGCGCCCAGGGCGTTTATCTCGACACGAGGGGAAAAAACGGAGTGTTGCGATCTCGAGTAGGTGTATTCTTTATCGCAGGCTGCCGTAAATTCTTGGCTTTACGCGGCAGACGGCAACCCAAGCCTTCGAGCAGGCCACAAAGTCACTAACGATCTCACAATGAAAGGCCTGAGGTCCTTGCGTCGGCACTGCATTCGCAAGCAGTGTCGATCAGGAGTCTGTATTCTCAAGAAACCAAAGCGCCATCGCGTATAATGGGCCGAACCTCCAAAGACAAATTTGCCCACTCTCCTGATTGCATGAGAATGGGCTTGGCTGGCAGAATTTTGCCACGCCTAGGGTGAAGTTCGAATGCTGGAATGCTCGATCTCAATTCTTACTAAGAACGAGGAGCGCAACATCGGCGCCTGCCTGGACGCAATCTTTGCGCAGAAGGCCGTCGAGCAGTTTGAGGTAATTGTCATAGATTCTGGCTCGACCGACGCAACTTTGCAGATCGCCCGGGGTTACCCCATACGGATTGAACAGATTCCGGCGCATGAGTTTCATCATGCGCGGACGCGAAATTTTGCAGCCAGCCTAAGCAAGGGGCCGATTCTGGTCAACCTGTCGCAGGATGCCACCCCGGCTTCGGACATGTGGTTGCACAAAATGATTGCGAATTTTCAGGACCCGAGCGTCGGCGCCGTATACGGGCGACAATTGCCCAAGCCGGGTTCTACACTGGAGCGCTTCGACACCTTCGACGCCGTCTACGGCGAGAAAAAAATTGTGAAAGATCCGGCCCACCGAAACGGCCTTGGCTACCGGTTTTACCACTTTTCCGATGTAAATAGCGCACTCCGGCGCACCGTATGGGAGACAATTCCATACCCAGAGAATTTTAAGGTGTTTGAGGACCTGGCAATTGCGAAACGGATTCTGGATGCCGGATGGAAGATCGTCTACGAGCCGGATGCGCCGGTGTTTCATTCTCATCGCTTCAATTCCCAGCAGCTGTTCAAACGCTATTTCGATATTGGATACATGCTGAAAGAGCTACAGATCTGGGACGCGCCCGGGACCCGTTCGACCTTATTTCGTGACTTTCGGAAATTAGTGGGCAAACAGTTTTCGAGAAGCAAAAAGCAAGGTCCGGGCGGAGGAGCAGCGGCGATCACCCAAAGTGTCGCCAAGTCCGCCGGATTGCTGCTTGGCCTAAATGAGCGTTTTCTCCCTTTGGCACTGAAGCGACGCTTCAGTTCGTATGGAGCCTTTGAATAAACTAGACAAAACGCGTGTAGAAGGATTATTAATGGCTGTTTCGCAGGAGAGCTAGAACTTCTGTATGATTCGCAGTCGACTTAGTTATGTACGCTTCTATTTAAGAGTTTTAACTCTTTTGCTGCCCGCCTGTGCTTACTTCATCGCGGTGAAACTTCGCTTCGGTTTCAACTTTTTCGTCTCGCGCACGCCTCCCGCAGGGCTGCCGTCTTATTGGGGAATTCTTCTGCTTACCACCATCGTATGGGCCATCGCGGCGGAAGAATCTGGATTGTGGAACGTGGAGCAACTGTATGCGCCAGGCGGGAAAAGCCGCCGCCTGCTTGAAGCTTTGGCTTTTACCTATGCGGTTGTGATGGCCGCGGGATTTCTGTATCGGCAGGCGAGCTATTCTCGAATCGTCATCGGCATCAGCGCCGTGACCCTGTTTGTGCTGGCGACCATCGCCCGCATTATCTTCCGCGTGGTTCTGGAATTTTTGCGGGAGAACGGAAGAAATGAAGTAAAGATTCTGGTGGTGGGCACAGATCGGTTTGCCCGCCGCGTCGGGGCTTCGCTGCTGCATGGTGAGGTCTTGCCCTGCAAGGTAGTCGGCTTCGTCAGGCTGCCCGACCAGGAAGTGGCGGTTGACGGCCCAGTTTACGAACTTGACCAGCTTCCGGTCTTCAGCAATGGTCATTCCATCAACGACGTAATCATTGCCCTGCCCGCTGCCCGCCTGAGTGACGTGCAAAAAATCGCGCCTACGCTGGAGAAGTTGTGCGTGCCCACACGAGTTGTGATTGATTTGGGCGAAGGCGTTATACTGCGCGACCGCCTAATTGACCTGGGCGGTATTCACATGCTCGACCTGCGGCCGACTCTCGCAGAAACCGGGCCTTACCTTTTTCAGAAGCGCATTTTTGATGTGGCGTTTTCGGTGGTTGTGCTTCTGCTTACGCTCCCTTTGACGCTCTTGCTCGCACTGGCCATTAAGCTCACCAGCAGGGGGCCAATCCTGTTCGCTCAGGACCGGGTCGGGCTCAACGGCCGGGTTTTTCGCATGCTGAAGTTCCGCACCATGCAAGTGGGAAGCAGGGAAGAGGGTGACACTCGCTGGACATGCGACAACGATCCGCGGCGGACAGCGATCGGCACGCTCCTGCGCAAAACAAACCTCGATGAGTTGCCCCAGTTTCTCAATGTAATCAAGGGCGACATGAGCATCGTTGGGCCGCGTCCCGAGCGGCCGTTTTTTGTAGAACGGTTCCTCGCCGAGTTCGACCGTTACAATGCGCGGCACATGTTTAAGGCCGGCATTACAGGATGGGCACAGGTGAACGGCTGGCGCGGAGATACTTCCATTGCCAAACGCGTGGAATACGATCTCTACTATCTTCGCAACTGGAGCCTGACTTTCGATCTGCAGATCATTACCATGACGGTGGTCCGGCTGTTCACCAGCAAAAACGCCTATTAAGGCGACCAGGAATAAAAGCTCTTCTATCGAGTCAAGCTGGCTACGCGGGCCCAACTTGCCGGCAGCTTGCGTTCAATTTCGATTCCTTCGAAGCTCGAACTTTCGCGAACGCCATTTTTCTTGACCCAGTCAGCCATCTTCTGGACTCCGGCCTGCAAAGAAACTTTCTGTTTCTTTCCAAACACAGATTCTGCCTTGGTGTGGTCGGAGAAAGCGATCCTGACTTCATTTCGCGCATCCAGATGTTCGATATGGACGGGTTTTCCCATCGCGGCAGCCACTACATTCGCAAGTTCGTTCACCGAGTGCGGAGCATCGGCGCCGAGGTTAAAAACCTGATTTCTGGCTGCAGGATTGTCGATGCAACCGGCTAGAATTGGCGCGACGTCGTCGATGTGAGTAAAGGCGCGCTGCTGCGTGCCGTCTCCAAAGATGGTCATCGGTTTTTCCTGGAGCAGTTGGTTCATGAAAATGCCGACTACGTTGCGGTAGCGGTCGCCGATATTTTGCTTCTCTCCATACACATTGTGGGGACGGAAGATCACGTAATCGAGGCCGAACATTTCGTGGGTGACTCTGAGTTCCTGCTCGACCGCAAGTTTCGAAATACCGTACGGATCTTCAGGAATTGGTACGGTGTCCTCTCGCATCGGCACCTGTCCTGCGCCGTATACTGCGATCGACGAGGTAAAGACGAAGCATTCAACTCCATAATTCACCGCCGCGTTGATCAAGTTCACCGAGCCGATGAGATTGTTGCTGTAATTGAAGCGCTTAATAAAATGGCTCAGGCCTTCGGCGGCATAGGCTGCGAGGTGGTAGACGTAGGTGAAGGAGTACTTCCTAAACAGATTGTTGACGAGTTCGTGATCGAGAACTGAACCTTCGACAAAAACGGCGCCAGATGGGATGTTCTCGCGGAAACCGCCGCTAAGGTCGTCGAGAACGACCACCTGGTGGCCCATTTTCAGCAGGTGTTCGGCAACGTGAGCGCCCATGAATCCTGCGCCGCCCGTTACGAGTGAAACCGCCATGCAAACCAACTCCTTTTCAGCGATCCGCAAAAGCTGAATTGTTGCGCAGAAAGCGGAATCATTGCGCGAAACCTGAATTATACATGCGCGTCGCAGCGTGGGAGGGGGCGTGCAACGGTCCCGAACGCGCCTTACGAAGCATCGGCAGCTTGCGACGTTCGACCTCCACCACACGCGCCGTCGCGACTTTACAATTTGATCTGGTCTAAACTCTTTGTCGTAGAACAACATCGATACGCAAGTTGTTTGGAGGTTTGGAGGGCGATCCGGTGTCTGGAATTCAAGCAATCTTTTGGGATGTTGGAGGCGTGCTGCTCAGCAACGCATGGGACCATAACGAGCGCCGAACGGCCCTCGAACACTTCGGGCTTGACCAGGAAGAGTTTCACTCACGGCATGAGATGGTGGTTTCGTCGTTTGAACGCGGCAAGATTTCGCTCGAAGAATATCTGAAGCGCACGGTGTTCTACCGCGAGCAGCCTTTCAGCCTCGACCAGTTTCGCGATTACATGTATTCGCTTTCGCAGCCGAAGCCGGAATCGCTTGCGTTCGCGCAGGCGCTCGCCGGGCGCCGCAAGTATTTTATGGGCACAATTAACAACGAGTCCCGCGAGCTGAATCTCTATCGCATCAATAAATTCGGCTTGCGCAAGGTCTTTCGGCTCTTCGTCAGCTCCTGCTTTGTTGGGCTGCGTAAACCGGAAAGCGGGATCTACAAGCTGGCGATTGAGATCACACAGTTCGATCCGCAGGAATGTTGTTTTATCGATGATCGCGCGCTGAACCTGGAATGCGCCGCAAGCTTGGGAATGCGGACGATTCAGATGCAGGGCCTGGATCAGTTGCGGAATGAACTGGCAAAGCTTGGCGTGGCCCCGTGAAGGTCGTTCCTGAACTCGTGTTGTGTGCAGTTCTTCGCGAACGTTGCGCGAATCTTTGCGAAGTTCGCGGTAACAAGGTCTTGTTGGCCTTTGCGACCAAAAAACTTTCACCGCAAAGTTCGCTAAGAAAAGCCGCCAAGGTCGCTGAGAAAGGCAAAACTCGGGCACATCCAATTTAGGACAACCGAAAGAATAATCAATAATAATTCAGCTTTTTTTTGCTGCGGGCTTAACTCCTAGTGGAATGGCACCTTTCGGCACATCGGATTCCGCGCTGGTAATCGTCAGATCGCTGCACCAGCACTCGGCAACCAGTTTCCAGTCACCGCTCGCCTGCCTCGCAAAAACCCAGAGATACTTGCCTCGCTCTTCGCGGCGTTTTCCGACCGTTCCTGGAACCAGCGCGCTATAGCGCCCTACCTCGTGCGCCAGATCTCCGGAAACCTCGACGCGCATGGGATCGAGGGCCACTTCGCCGAGACCGGCTTCGAGCGATGCGAAAAAGAATTCGCGCACCGCCGCGGCCCCGCGGATCGGTGGCAGATTGGAGCGGAGCACGAGCGCATCGGCGGCGTACAGTTCGGCGAGTTCTTCGAGTTGGCGCATATTGCAGGCCAGGATCCATTCCTGGGTAAGCCGCCGCACGGCGGCTTCGCTGCGCGACATCGTCTCGCCTTTCGCAGCCGCAGCGACCCGCAGGCGATCGGCTTCTCGCGCGCTCTCAGGAGCGCCGGCGCGTGGGGCCGGTGCCGCGTCTGCTCCGTTTTGAAAGTAATGGTGATGGTAATGATGATGGTAGAAGTGCTTGCCGGCGGAAGCGTTTGGTTGGGGATGAAATTCAGCGGGAGCGGAATCCGCTGCGGCGGGGGTTTCGTATTCTGGCTCGTCATACCCAGGTGCATCTTCGTAAAGAGCTGGAGCTAAACTTTGTGAGTTTTCGGCCCCCGGCCCAGCGGAAGCCTCCGATATGGCCTCCAAACTAAGCCCGCAGCCACCACAGAACCTGTTGCCTTTGCGATTGCGGTGTCCGCACGCGCTACAGATGATCGGATTGGGAGTGGAATCGCTCACGGCCTCTTCAACTGAAATCTCTGAATCTGATTCCATGGTCAGGCGCTGCATGGCTTGCAGTGCCGCAGCGATGGCTTCCTGATTAGGCTTGGGGCGCCGAATCTCAGGATAGAGGCGCTGATAGATTTCGCCCAGCGCTCGGTTGTAGGGGCCGACTTTAGGCAGTCCACTTTCCGGGTCTTGCGCCGCCACAGACGATCTCGCGGTGGTGTCGTTCTTGTTTTTATTCTTGTCCACGATTCGGGGCTCCCTGTCTTGGGTCATTTTAGACCAGGCCGGGCAAATTCCGGGCAGATTCAGTGAAGGGAAAACTCGACATTGCCCTCGGCATCGGTGGGCACACCGTTGCAGGTTGCAGGACGATAGCGCCAGGTTCGCACGGTCCTCAGAACATCGCGGTCGCCAATTCGTCCTCCGCTTTCCAGGATTAAAGGACTATGCACTCGGCCGTCAGTTCCAATCACGAAGTTGACCTTCACCTTGAGTCCTGAACCAGCAGCGACCATGGGATCAGGTGTAGCCAGGGCCTGCGGCGCTTGCGTGTCGGCGCAACGGAAGTGCTCGGTCACATCCGAGAGTTCACGATATTGGGCCCCCCGCGCAGGAATCGTCCAAGTCTGGCGTTCGCGGTCGGTTAGATTTTGGTGCGGAAGCCGGCTGACAGGAGTCTGTACGGAAGCGAAACTCATACCGGCGGTTGCGAATATCGATAGCCACAAGCTGATGCGGGGAGTCATTTTTCGGTGAAACTCAGTGATCGAACCTGCAAACTCGACCGGTTGCACGCGGTGCCGGCGGGTTGCACTCAGGCAACTCTGAGGCCGAAATGCGCCCTGGCATAAGTAGATTGTTATGAATCAATTCAGCGGACGGTGGCTGATGCGGGGATCCCAGATATGAATGGGATTGCACATTTCATGCTAAGCGGTGTCGTTCACCAGCCATGAGATGCGCCGCGCTATCGTTTTCTCGAGCGCAATGTCACCAGCGTGACTTCAGGAGGACAATCGAATCGCACAGGAACCTCGATTGTCCCCAGACCAGGGTTAGTGTACAGAGTTAGGTCTTTTATGTGATATGTGCCCAGATAATACTTTCTGGCAAATTTCGGCAAGAAAAGCGGAGGCAAGAAGGGAATCCTGATCTGGCCGCCATGCGAGTGCCCGGAAAGCTGCAGGTCTACGGGATACTGAGAGACGACGTCGGCGTAATCCGGTTCATGCACGAGCATAACGACAGCCTCGTCGCCGGGCACGCTCTGCAGCGTCTTCGGAACATCAGCATGGTGGCTGAACACGTCATTCAGGCCGGCCAGCCAAAATCGCGCCCCATCGCGCTCGATGGCTTGCGACTGGTTGGCGAGCACATGAATGTTGTGGGCCTCCAGCGCCTGCGTCACAAACTCCGGATCGGTGTCGTTGTCGTGATTTCCGAGGACCGCCCACAAACCGTATGGGGCCGTAAGGTTTTGCAGCAATTGGGCGCAGGGCACTGCGGCGAGGGCCCCTTTTTCCGAATTGCCGTACATGGGGACGGAAACGAAGTCTCCAGTCAAGACAATCAGGTCGGGACGAAGCTGGTTGACCATCGGAATCGCCGCGCGCAGAGGATGCACGGAAAAAAATGGGTCGTAGTGAAAGTCGCTGAGTTGGGCGATGGTGAACCCATCCAGGCGTTGCGGTAGCCGGGTCAGCGTGAACTCGCGGTGAACGAGGCGCGGGAGATTGGGCTCGAGCAGAATTCCATCTCCCGCCAGCGCCAGTGCGCCCGCGGCAGCGGTGGAGAATAGAAACCGCCGTCTTGTGATGGGATTCAAAGGCAAACGCAAACTACTTTGCGGGACGTGATAGAGAACCGATGCACTCTTCCAGCATAACCGAACTGGGGGAAGGCATGCAGCGCGGCCCGATCCACTTGGGTGCGGGTATCGAAGCACTCGTGATTCGCGTCCTTGAAGTTACGGTTGGTGAAGTTAGGGGCTTGCGAAGTTAAGGGCCGCCGGAGTCGCCCGAAGGTGCGCCCAGACTCCAGGGTGTGAGGATGGAAGCGCCGCTGGCATTGGGCGCGGCCTCAAGAATGGGATCGACGCCGGTCAGCAAGGTGATCGCCGTGCCCTCATTGGCCGCTCCTTCGGTCGAGAGAACGATTACTGCTTCGCCTTTGTGCAGATCGTTCAAAGATACCGTCGGCGTGCGATTCAGAATCTGCTGCAGGTCGGGTGCGCCTCCGAAGTGCCGTGACCCGACTTCCGGTGCGGCATTTGAATTTTCATTTTGCTGCGGACTGTGACCCTCGCTGTTCCCCGCGGAGCCTTGCGCCGGTGATGCTCCGGCGCCTGACCGCTTCAACCGCATCGCGATTCGCTTTGCCATCTCTGGCGGCAACTGGTGAAGCTGCGAATCTGGCGTGATCTTCACCGTTACGGTTTGCTTCGACAACAAGTCATGAACATTCACAGTGGAAGCGGCACTATCGACCGAGTTCACGGTGCCGGCGAGGTTGCGGAAGGCTCCGGAAACGATTTCGTCGGCGGTGAGCTCGCCCCCATCGGCACTGCGTTGGCCACGCGCCCGGACCTGATCGCCGGGATGAATAGCCGCGAGCGTGCTTGGCTTGGCATCGTCGAACTTCACAGAATCGGGAGCATAGCGGCGAATCACGGTGCTGGGCGCGCAATGGATAACCACTGGCTTGCGACTCGATGTAATCGTGACCGTTCCCGCAGCTGCATCAACCGCCGTTACCGGGCCATCGACGCCATGCTTCTGCCAGTCTTCCAGTTCCTGGTGATGAAGCGCTGCAAGATCGGAGTGGGTCATCACTACGATGGTCGTGGCGAGCACGGACGCGTTGTCTGATGGCTTGCCGCCAACCAGAATGCGGTCGCCCACCTGCAGGTCTTGCAGTTGAATCGGCGTCGCGCTTTTGAGATCTTTTTGGCCCGGGGCGATGCGCAGCAATCGGGTCGTGGGCTGCACGGTGATGATTACGTCCGGGCCGGAGTCGGGCGCCAGAGTGATATTCGTCCCGTTGATCGCTTTGATTGCCCCGAGATGCCGGCTGGTAGCGCTGGAGCTCGCGGGCTGCTGGGCCTGAGCGGAGACTGCAGAGCATAACGGGGTGCAATCTGCAGAAAGGAGAGCTGCCGCGAACGCGACCACTGTGACAATTCGCGATGCAAACTTGATGCTGACCGTGTTCCGGTTCATCACCTCTAATTTACATCGACAGCGTTCAGCGGGACTTTGGTTTACAAATATTTACTGCTGGCTTGGCCTATTCCGCAATCAGCAGATTTTCGGCAAATGGCCATTGATCGTCGATCCATTGGGCCGCGCAGCGGAAACCGGTTGCCTGGGCCATTTGAACGACCTCTTCGGCGGAATACTTGTGGCTGCTCTCGGTTCAGATAGTTTCGCCCTCCGCAAAGTCAACCGAAAGCTCGGCCGCGCGAATATGCACCGTCTGATGGCGCGTGGAACGAAGATGCATCTCGACACTGCGGGACCAATGATTGATTTTCGCCATGTGCTCAAAATGAGCGAGATCGAAATCGGCCTTGAGTTCTCGATTGATGCGGGCCAGCAGATTTAAATTGAAAGCTGCAGTGACTCCCAGTTCGTCGTCGTAGGCGGCCAGCAACTGCGCGCTGGACTTCACCAGGTCGGTGCCAAGCAACAATGAATCTCCCGGCTGAAGTATGCGGCGAACTTCGGCAAGAAACTGAAGACCTGCGGGACGGTCGAAGTTTCCGATGGTGCTGCCCAGGAAAAGAACGAACAGATGCTGGCCAACGCGGCGCTGCGCGGCGACCTCGAGAAGCCCATCGAGGTATTCGCGCTCGAAGCCAAGAATGCTGATGGAATCAATATCGCTGAGTTCGCGCTCGCACATCAAGAGGGCGAACCGGGAAATCTCGATGGGATAGTAGCTCGTGCGCTGGCGGCGGCAGAGCGCTTCGAGGAGCTGGCGGGTTTTTTTGCCGCTGCCGCTGCCCAGTTCGGCCACAGAAACCGGACGAGGAAGTTTATCCACGATCTCATCATTGTGACGGCGCAACAAGCGTTCGTCGGCGCGTGTGAGGCCGTATTCCGGCAGATAGCTGATCACCTCGAATAACGCCGAACCCACTTCGTCATACAGATATTTCGATGGCAGCTCTTTTTGTTTGGCTTTGGTGAGTCCGGCGCGAACGTCGGCGGCGAATTCATAGTTAATGTTTGCGGTGATTGCGTGGACAAGCATGGAGGCTCCTTGTGACGATCTTCTTAATTGGTCGAAGATTCGTCTCCGGACGAAGGTGGGCTTACGCAGCGAAATCCCGCGTACATGTATTGATAATGTGGCTGAAACCAGTTGCGAAAGCTGCGGCGGAGCATGCATGCGGCGGTGCGCGCTGAGCCGCCCTTCATGACGAAATGCTTGCCATCGAAGAAGTCGGCGGAGTAACCGCGGTAAAACGGAAACGGCTCGAAGCCGGGGAATGGAGAAAATGTGGTGGAAGTCCACTCCCAGCCGTTGCCCAGCATGTCATGCACTCCAAAGGCGCTTTGGTTCTGAGGGAAGGCATTGACGGGAGTCGGGCTCCAGTTCTCGAAATCAAAGTTGCCAAGCTTCGCATTTGGAGCCTTGTTGCCCCACGGATAGCGTTGCTCTTCTCCGCTGGGAGTTGCATAGGCTGCGCGCTGCCATTCGGCCTCCGAGGGCAATTCTTTCTGTGACCACTTCGCGTAGGCTTGCGCTTCGGCGTGGCTCACGTAGACTGGCCAATCGAGCGCCAGCGGAATTTCGTCGAACAGAATTTCTTCGAACATCGGTCCGGTACAGCCACCGTTCGCCCTCGCGCTTCCAGAATGCGGGATGACGAATATCTTTCTGCAACTTCCAGTTCCAATCTTGATCGCCGCCGTTATGAATCCAGAACTCGCGATTGTCGTAGCCCCCCGCAGCGATGAAATCGAGATATTGGCCGTTCGTCACCTTGTAACGATCAATGGCGAAGCCGGGTACGTCGACGGTATGCGCTTCAAATTCATTGTCCCAACCGAAAAGGCCGCTGGAGCGGGGAAGTCCCAGTGTGATCGAACCCGCAGGAATTTCGATGCTGCGGTGGGCGGGTAAAGAAGAGGCGGCCAGATTCAGCGGCTCGCGTTGCGGAATCTTTCGATCTAACGGCAACTGATGAAACATATACGCCAGAGTTTCGGCGTGCATCAGCCGATGCTCGATGGCAACGTTGATCAGAGTGCTGAGCGGGAAACCATCGAAGGTTCGATCCTGGCAGTCACTCGACGATCCGGCCAGCGCACTGGCGAGTTCGTCATCCAGAATATTTCGAACTCGCTCTACATACTCTCGGACGGCGGTGATCGATGGCCAGTCAGAAGGCTGATCGTTAGGAAGACCTCCACCGACCGGATCAATACCAAAAGCGAAGAGACGGTCGAAATCAGGATGAAAACTACTGATGTCGAATACCCGCCCGCGAAACAAATTCCAATCGAAAGCTTCAAGATGGCCGATGTAAAAGACGATTCGGTGCCGCTCGGCGATCGGACGTTCGTAGAGCGAATCTGGTTTTACGATGGCAAACAGTTCATCCGTGCGCCGGCGGGCAAGCGCCAGGTGCTCGATAAGATCATAACGAATGGCAACATCGCTCTGCATGGCTGGCACTGGCATCGAACCCTCCAAGACGGCTCGCCGATTGCTGCCCGAAACTTGGGCGCCTGACCTTCTGACTTAACTCTTTGTCCTCACTCTTGCGTCCTGCTCTTGCCATTTAACTTAGAGATAGCAAACGACCGTTAGATTCTATGTTTTGCTCAACGCCCGTAATATAGGGTGATGCACCTACCTTTGTTTCACGTGGATGCTTTCACCCGCCGCGCGTTTGCGGGCAACCAGGCGGCGGTCTGCCCTTTAAATGCGTGGTTAGATGATGAGCTGCTGCTTTTGGTCGCCGCTGAAAACAACCTTTCTGAGACTGCATTTTTCGTGCCGCAAGGCGATTTCTACGATCTGCGATGGTTCACGCCGCGCTGCGAGGTAAAGCTTTGCGGACACGCCACGCTGGCTTCCGCCTTCGTGATCATGCAAATTCTTGCACCAAAAGTGGATTTGGTTCGCTTCAGGACGCGATCAAGCGGGGAGCTTTCCGTCTGCCGCGACGGCGGCTTGCTGGCCATGAGTTTTCCATCGCTTCCGCCCTGGCGATGCGCGAATCCGCCGGCGCAGTTGCTGCGAGGGTTGCTCAAGCCTCCAGCTTCTGTTTTCCAGATTGAAGATAATTATTTTGCGGTTTACGATTCGCCCAAAGATATAGCTGAGATTCGTCCTGATCTTCATCTCTTGGAAAAGCTTCATCCCTTCGGAGTCGCGATCACGGCTCCGGGGGAGGATTGTGATTTCGTTTCGCGCTACTTCGCCCCAAGCTATGGGATTCCCGAAGATCCGGTGACTGGCTCGACTCACTGCTCTCTCGGTCCGTATTGGGCGGGGCAATTGCGGAAAACGAAACTGCATGCGCGACAACTCTCCGAACGCGGCGGAGAGTTATGGTGCGAGGTAGAAGAGAAGCGCGTGATCCTCAAAGGAAATGCCGTGCTTACGCTGCGCGGCGAGTTGCTGTTGAGCTAGAAGCTTCTGACCTTCTGTTCACGCGCTACTGAGGAATCAATCCCTTGCTGCGCAGGAATTCTCGCGCCACATCTTTCGCCTCGCGATGCTGACCGTCGAGTGCGTAATTCATTTGCTGCATCTCCCGGTCGCTAATTGTGTTTCCGAGGCACGTCAGCGCTTGAGCTACTTCAGGGTGCTGCTGGAGCGTCTGCTGCCGAACCACGGCGACTGCTTCATAGGGAGGAAAATAGTGGCGGTCATCTTCCAGAACAAAAAGATCGAAGGCTGGAATCAACCCGTCGGTGGCATTGCCGGCGGCAATGTCGATTTGGTGATCTTTCAACGCAGGCGCGAGCAGGCCGAGGTCCATGATGCGCGGCGGCGCGGCGAAGTGCAGGTCATAGGCAGCAGCCAGGCCTTTGTAACCATCGGGGCGCTCCATGAATTCGTATCCGAAGCCGGCTCGCCAGTGTGGAGCGTACTGAGACGCTTGCGATAGGGTTTTCAAATGCAAGCGCCGCGCATCCTCCCCACGGATTTCCATCGCGAAAGTATTGTTAAAACCGAAGGGCGGCCCGAGGGTCAGCCCAAATCGCTTTTCATATTCCTGTTTTACGCGCTGATACACATCGGCCTTGTCGTTTCCAACTTTCTGTTTGAGGATGGCGGTCAGCGCGGTGCCGGTGTATTCGGGATAGATATCGATCCGGCCTGCGAGGATTGTCTGCTGGCAGATGTAGGTCCCGGCGAGATAGAAACGGCGCTCGACTTTCAAGTGCGTCCGCGCTTCGATTTCCTGGGCGAGCAACTCGCCCAGCATCAGAGACTCAGTGAAGTTCTTGGAGCCGATCACGATGCGGTCGGAGTGCGATGGGGCGCAAGAAGGCAGGAACAGAACCAGAACCAGGCAAACGCAAACCGCTTCATAGACAAGCCGCGACCTGATGGGCAAATTGCGGCGGCGAAATGCGCGCCAAGCCAACATCGGTTGGGTCTTTTTCATCGCGGACGCAGTCGCCTCTCCAGCCACCCAAGCCCGAAATCGGCGGAGAGTGCCAGGATCGCCGCTGGAATTGCGCCTGCTAGGATCAGCTGATTGTTGACCATGGCGAGGCCCCGAAAAATGAACTCGCCCAGTCCCCCGGCGCCAATCGCGGCAGCGATGGTGGCTAACCCCACCGATATAACGACGGCGATGCGGATGCCGGAGACGATCACGCTCGAAGCCAGCGGGAGTTCGACCTGGAACAAAAGCTGGTTCGTGGTCAGCCCCATGCCGCGGCCGGCTTCGACCACTGCAGGATCGACGCCACGAATGCCCGTATACGTATTACGAATGATCGGCAGCAACGCGTAGAGAGTGAGGGCCAGAATCGCCAATCGATCGGCGCGGTCTCCAAGCCACGGCACCGGAAGCAAAAAACCGAAGAGCGCGAGGCTCGGAATGGTCTGAATAATATTTGCGGTGCCCAGCACCGGCTTGTTCCATGCGGGCCAGCGAGCGCTCATGATTCCCAGCGGTATGCCCACAACCACCGCAAGCTGCGTTGAAATTCCAACCAGCCAGAGATGCTCCAGGGTCAGCTCCAAAATCTGCTGACGATTTTCCGCGAAGAAGCGCAGCAGGTTCATGGTGCGCCCCTCTTGGCAAGAAGGTCGAAGCCGTCGGCGAAAGCTTCTACATAGGCCGCCACTCGCCGGTTCGCCGATCGAATGAACTCCTCGGGAGAGAGGAGCGCGATCAAACGGCCCGCCTCCATCAGCGCAATGCGCGAGCCAAGACGCAAGGCTTCGCGCAGGTCGTGAGTGACGAAGACCACGGTTTTATTTAATCGCTGCTGCAAAGAGAGAAATTCGCGCTGCAGTTCGTCGCGGGTCAGGGCATCGAGCGCGCCAAAAGGTTCATCCATCAGCAGAATCGCCGGATCTGTAGCCAGTGCCCGCGCTACGCCGACTCGCTGCCGCTGCCCTCCCGAAAGCTCATGAGGATAACGCGACCGCAGACTGGCTTCGAGTCCGACCAGCTTCAGCAGTTCTTCGGTGCGGCGCTGAATTCGTTCCAGCGGCCATTTTTCGATTCGCGGCAGCAAGCCGATATTTCGTTCTACGGTGAGATGGGGAAACAAGCCGACATCCTGAATGACATAGCCGATGCTGCGGCGTAGGGCGATCACGTCTGCGGCGAGGGTTGGCAAGCCATTTACGCGAACCTCACCGCCGCTGGGGACCAGCAACCGGTTGATCAGTTTCAAGGTTGTGGTTTTTCCGGAACCGCTGCGTCCCAGAAGCACCAAAGTTTCGCCTTGACGTATCTGCAGGTTCAGCCCCAAGAGCAGTGGCTTGCCATTCGGCAACTGGTACGCGACTTCATCGAATTCAATGACGGGACCGCTTATGCCAGCTGTTCCCATAATTTTTCAGACACGCCAAACATGCCACAACAGCCTTGTGCAAGAATACCGGAGTTGCGAGCAACCTGCGGCGGAAGCTCTCAAGGCCAACTCCCGAAAAGTTACCGCCCCCGCGCGGCACCTTCCACGCTAATAGACGGGGCGGAAACTGCCCTCTAAAATTTGAGCGGGTACATTCGCTTTTTTGGGCCCCAGGGCATGGCAGGTACGCGCAATTTTATTTCGTGGGTGATGATCGTTTTGTGGCCGGTGGCGTCGATGGCCGCGGATGCGAAGGCTGCCGTGTTGCGCTCCAAAGGCGGGGTGTGGGTGAACGGTGCCGAGGCAGCCGATTCGACCCCGGTATTTCCGGGCGATCGCATCGACATAAGACCTGGCTTCGTTGCCCAACTCGATGCCGAGGGATCGTCAGTGCTCATCCAGCCGGAATCAATTCTGAAATTTCAGGGCACTTTCGTAGAACTGGAGCACGGCAGCCTGTCGGTGGGGACCTCGGCGTCGCTGGGTGTACACGTAAGCTGCCTGCAAGTCGAGCCGGTCACCTCCGAACGCACGGAATATAACGTGAAAGATACGACCGGTACGGTTGAAGTGGCGGCCGTTAAGAGCGATGTAAAGTTCACGCAAGTCGGGCGGATAAAAAAAACATCCAAGTCAACTTCGCCATTTCGATCTGCCGTGCTGCACGAAGGGCAGCAGGAAAAAAGACAGGAATCCGACTGCGGAGGCGCTTCCCAGACGCCGTCCAGCGCCAATTCCTTCCCCACGAAATGGCTCGAAATTGGTGGCGGAGTCGCAGGCGCTGTAGCGCTTTGCCTGGTCTTCTGTAAGAGTTCGCCGAAGAACGATATCAGCCCATCCGATCCGTAGCGGAAAGTGTGGGGGCCCCGGGCGGAGTCGAACCGCCGACCAACGGTTTAGGAAACCGCTGCTCTATCCAACTGAGCTACGGGGCCACGGGGGCGCAGCCCGATTATCTCATGTCGGTTTAGCGGGGCAACGACTGCATGTGTCGGCAAGAAGCGGAGAGTCTCAAGGCACCGGGGCCTCGTGGCGGTTTTTCGGCTGACGTTGAACGCGGCTGCAGCCGCGTTCAATGTCAGCCTCTCGATCATGATCTTATTGGCTAAAGCCTCTCGACAGCGAAAACTAAGTCGGGCATTCTGGTGAAGGTCCATCCGATCGACTCCTGGGAAGCGGATTGGTCAGCACCATCAGCTTCTCCGGTCTTGCTCGAATGGACTATTCACTTCTTGGGAACAACGTGTTGAAAGATCACAGCCAGCCCCCTGTCCCTCAGTTGCGCCACTTGGAAAAAAGCTGGGGCTGCGTTCCGTCTGTCCCCAGGTTTGTCCGCCCGTCAATCCTAAGGCGTGGCTTCATAGAGAATGCCGAAACCGGAAGTGCCGCCGGCAGCTAGCCCGTAGAGATCGCCCTTGGCGTCGATAATCACGCCGCCAGGATCGTACCCATCTTCTGGGTTGTCCCCGCTGAAGTTGATCAAAACCCTCTCTGCGCAAGCCCCACTAGCGTCGGGAACTAGCTCAAACAGTGTCCCGCAACCGTACGCGCTACAGTCTGCGCCGGTGCCAGTGCCACCATATTGCGTCCCCCCAAAGACGTGCCCTTCCGCGTTGATTGCTAGAGGCGGCTGGGGAAATATGCCGCCATCAAGTCCCGGGCCGAAACTCCACAAAACTTTCTCCGTCCAGCCCTCACCCGCGTGGGAAGTTAGCTCGTACACGCTTCCGTAGTAGTAGGCTCCTCCGTCGGTGAGGCCGTACAGGTTACCCAATGCGTCTATGTTTAGGCTGCCAACTGGCCCTCCGGCGTCGCCACTGGCCCCGAAGTTGTGCAGCACTCGCTCGGCCCAGCCTCCTCCCGCGCTTGGCACTAGCTCATAAACAGTTCCGCAATAAGAGGGATTAAGGGTGCAATAACGCCCTCCGGAGTAGGTTGTGCCGTACAAATTTCCGGAAGCATCCAGTATTGGGCCGCCTTGCGGATTGGCACCATCCACGCCATTATTGTCAAAGCTATGCAGGACTTTTTCCCTCCACTCCCCTTGTCCGCCGTGCAATAACTCGAAAACATTTCCTCCGTTGTATCCCCCTTGCCTCGCGGTCGTCCCGTAAATATTCCCCGCAGAATCCAGAACGACTCCCCACGGCTGCATCCCTCCAGATACAGTAGTGAAGTTATGGAGCACGGTCTCCGCCCAACCTCCGGCCCCATCGCGCGTCAATTCGAAGACTGTTCCGCATGACAATCGGAAACAACTCCCGCCGCTCTCGGACGTCGTGCCATAGAGGTTGCCGGCACTGTCGATAACCAGAGAGTTCTGGGGCCAAACCCCTTCACCGTCCAGATTCTGGAAATTATGTAACACCCTTTCCTGATAGCTGCCGTTTTCATCGCGGGCCAGTTCAAACACGGTACCGCAGCCGAAGTTTCGTCCTCCCACGTAGCAGGTGCCCCAACCTCCAAACGTTGATACTCCATAGAAATTCCCAGATGCATCCCGAACCACTGGTTCACCGTAATTTGAGAAGGTATACAGCACTTCCTCAGCCTGGCCCTCCGCCATTGGAGCTAAACTGGCCAAATTCGCGGCAATCGCGGCTAACATGATCGTCAGTCCAGCAAAATTCTTCCGAGCTGTCATAGCACTTATCCTCATAAATTTGCGGCACGCAACCCGGGATTAAATCACGACGAGCCTATCTGAACGACGCGAGACGCGGGCCCTCGCCGGTCGTGGGAACCAGCTTCACTCGGGAAGGTGGCAGGAATGTACGCCGCCGAGTTCCTGATGTCAAGGACGAATTGGGCTTCAAAGGAAGTCGGCTAATACTTCGCAGTCGCCGCGAACGATTTCGGATCGAGAGGCGCCCCGCCTACCAGGCCCCGTCGATTTCCTCCGGCGCCATCAGAGCCGAGGCATTTTCCGGGGTGCCGGCCAATTCATAGGTTCTATTTTGCTTGCGCCATTCCAACGCCAGGCTGCCCACTCGTCGCGTTTTTCGACGAGTGGGTGCCACTGACCTCTACCTCTTGTTCCCTCATCTCGTTCGGTATTGGTCAATGAAACGGGGAAAATGACTGCGCGTGCGGCGGATCGCCATGATGAGCTCTCCGCGAAAAACACGTCGAGGTTCATGGTGCCCACTCGTCGAAAACCGCGACGAGTGGGGCAGCCTCGGCCGTGGTGATCCGACCAAAATCAAGAATCAGACGGTATGGGCCAGGGATCTGGCAGCCCACCAGCGTAGTTGCTGTGACTGTCGGTGTTATCGAATCCCACCCTCGAACAGAACGCAAGGGGGGGCCACCTTCGAACGTAACTGTTCAGTGCGCTATACTCGGCTTGTCGGCGGGAGCGCTCCATAGCCAGTACCGCCGATGGTTCTGCCGGAAATTCCGCTGTGTTTCTCGATCTCGCCAGAGCAATTTCTTTTTTCATCACGATGCTCTCCCTGTTGGCGCTGTTCAACACCGCCTTCTTCATCATTGGCGCGACCTGGAAGCAGCGTCTTCTTGCCTGCATCACACGTGTAGCGCTGGCCGCATGCATCTCGCTCGCCAGCGGCCTGCTTTTTCGCCACTCGACACACCCCGCCGTCCCTCTCTCAAAAACTCTTCCCGTGCGGGTCTTTCTGTGGACGCTCTTCGTCGTAATGGTCTTCTTTGCCGCGGCGTGGTATCTCGATGTCTATTACATACCTCTGCGCAGCCCCTATAACTACGGCAGGTGACGCAAACAGGGAAGGGGAAATCTTGAATTCAATCCGCCATCGTTGCGGTCACAAGAAGATTAGAAGAAACCAACGGGTGTGCGCTGAGCAAAATTGAATAAGGCTGCTTTTAAATGTGAGCTGTGGTACAGACGACGGCCATGCTCTCACCGGGCAGCGGTGAAGCGCTGCGCTATCCAGAAGCGTGCCGTTCTGATACGGACCGCGGTGGGTATTGGCCCAGCGTTGGTTCGGCCATTACACTGAACGTGTGAAGATTGCGCTCGGGCAGATCAACCCAACGGTCGGAGATTTCTCCGGCAATGCTTCCAAGATGATCGAGTTTTCGCGCCGCGCTCAGGCCGGCGGCGCGGGCCTGATTCTGTTTCCGGAGTTGTCGGTGTGCGGGTATCCTCCGCGCGATCTGGTGGAGCGGCCGTCATTTGTTGCGCGCAACCGGGAGACGGCTGAGCAGATTGCGGCGGCTACGGCGGGCATTTCGGTCATCTGCGGGCTGGTCACTCCGGCCAATTCGGAAGCCGGCAAATCGGTGATGAACTCGGCGGTGCTGCTGCAGGAGGGCAAGATTGCGTTTCTGCAATCGAAGATGCTGCTGCCGACATACGACGTGTTCGACGAGATGCGCAACTTCGCTCCAGCGAAGAGCCAGAGTTTGTTTTCATTGAGCGGCAAACAAGTGGCGCTCACCATCTGCGAAGACGCGTGGAACGATAAGCTGTTCTGGCCGAAGCGGCTTTATGTGGTCGATCCGATTGAGGCGTTGATTCGCGCCGGCGGAGATATTGTGTTGAATATTTCGGCGTCGCCCTTCTGGATCGGCAAGCGCGAACTGCGGCGCGATATGCTGGCCGCGATTGCCCGGCATCATCGGGTCCCGGTCGCGATGGTCAATCAGGTTGGAGGGAACGACAGCCTGGTTTTCGACGGATCGAGCATCGTGCTCAACGCGCAGGGCGAGATTATTGCGCAAGGAAGGTCGTTCGAAGAAGATTTGATTTACTTCGATTCCGGGTCGCTCACAGGAGATAAGCACGAGCAGATCGAAGGCGATGAGGCGAGCGTTTATGCGGCGCTGGTGCTGGGCACTCGCGACTACATGCGCAAATGCGGATTCCGGAAGGCGATTATTGGATTGAGTGGAGGAATCGATTCGGCGCTCACCGCGGTGATTGCCGTGGATGCGGTGGGAGCGGAAAATGTGATCGGCGTGGGAATGCCGGGGCCTTATTCTTCTCCGGGGTCGATTGAAGATGCGCGGGCGCTGGCGGAGAACCTGAAAATCCGCTTCGAATTGCTGCCGATTAATTGCGCCTATGAAGCGTACCGGGCGATTTTACAGAAGATTTTTGCAGGAAGAAGTGAAGACGTAACGGAAGAAAATATTCAGTCGCGGGCGCGCGGCACGCTGTTGATGGCGCTCTCCAATAAATTTGGCGCGATCGTGCTTTCCACGGGCAATAAAAGCGAACTCGGTGTGGGGTACTGTACACTTTACGGAGACATGGTGGGTGGACTCGCGGTCATCTCGGATGTGCCGAAGACCCTGGTTTATCGTCTCAGTCATTATGTGAATTCGCGGCGTCCCGTAATTCCGGAGGCTACGCTGGAAAAGCCGCCTTCAGCGGAGTTGCGGCCGGACCAGAAAGACAGCGATTCACTGCCGCCTTACGAAATTCTGGACGCAGTGCTGGAAGATTATGTGGAGGATTCGCATTCGGCGGAGCGGATCGCGGCGGACCACGAATTTGATATTGATTTGGTACGGCGAGTAATGCGCATGGTGACCGGCGCGGAGTACAAGCGGCAGCAGGCGGCCCCGGGAATCAAGATTTCTCCCAAGGCGTTTGGATATGGCCGGCGTTTTCCTATCGCGGCCAAGAGCGAGGTTTGAGAGATCGGCTTCAGAAATGTTTCAAGAAGAGCAGTACGAACCGGAAGATTGATTCGATAATCCCAGCCCTGATTTTCAGCTGAATTGAGAGGAATTTATGCGCATTACTGCCCGTCTGATTTTGGTTTTTTTGCTAGTGTGCGGCCTGTCCGCGGCGCAAGCTAAGAGTGCGGCGCCGTCCACGGTTCTGCCTTCGGAAGCTACGGTTGACTCATTCATGCAACAAACCTTCGGCTACGAGCCGGACGTAAGCTGGAAGATTGCCAGCATCAAGCCGGCGCCCGTCCCAGGCCTCGCCGAGGTGAATGTGATTCTGGCCAGCCAGCAAGGCCAGCAAAGCAGCCGGTTTTATGTGACTGCGGACGGACAACATGCGGTCATCGGGGAGATCATTCCGTTTGGCGCGAAGCCGTTCGCGGCGACGGACAAGGTTTTGGAGCAAGGCATTAGCGGACCGACGCGCGGGCCGAAGAACGCTCCGGTGACGATCGTTGAGTTCGGAGATCTGCAATGTCCGGCCTGCAAGGCTGCGCAGCCGACGATCGAGAAGCTGGTTGCAGCGGAGCCGAGTGCGCGGTTTGTCTTTGAAAGCTTTCCGCTGCCAATGCACAACTGGGCACTCAAGGGAGCGGCCTACGCCGATTGCGTGGCGAAAGCTTCGAACGACGCGTTCTGGAAATTTATTGGGACGGTTTACGCTGACCAGCAAGATATCACTGCCGAAAATGTCGATCAAAAGCTGACTACGATTGCGACTGATTCCGGGGTAAAAGGTCCGGAAATTGCGGCCTGCGCCGCTACGCCCAAGGCGAAGGCCGATGTGGATGCATCGATCGCGCTGGGCAAGGAAGTGAACGTCACCGGCACTCCCACGCTTTATATTAATGGCCGCAGCATCGGAAATGTCAGTAACGTTCCCGACGCCAGCCTGAAGGCCTTAGTGGATTTTGCCGCGAAACAGGCGCAATAGCTAAAAGACGAGAACGAAATCAATTCCGCCAAATTGCCCAGCGAACTAGCGCGTCGGAATCGATTGACGCTAGTTCGTACCCAGCCAAATCGGATCCGTCTTGAGGCTGCGGTCTGCCGTCACATGGGGCGTGATCGTGATCAGCAGTTCGTCATATTCCTTCTGCCGGGTGTTGTCCGTCAACGCCATATTGAGGCCGGGGATATCGGCCACTGCGGGGATTCCGGCCATGGAACGAACGTCGTTGGTAGTGATCTCTCCTGCGACCACGGCGGGTTCGCCATCGCGCAAGCGAATGCTGCCGTGATACTCCTGATTGGCGATTACAGGCACACCGTTGGCGCTCTGGCCGGTGAGCGACCGCATCTGCAACTCGAGAGTCATGCTGATTTCGCCGTTCCCGTGGACCACCGGCTTCAGTTTTAGATTCAGTCCCAAATCCTCATAGCTGATTGAGGGAAACGGCGCGGTGTAACTCTGATTGCCAATCACCGAGGCGATCTGCGGTGAGTTATAAATGGGCGCGTAGGAGGCGTTCAAAATAGGATAGCGCTCGCCGACGTGGAATGTGGCTTCGCTTCCTTGCGACGAGCGCAGAGTGGCGCTGCTGAGGCTGCGGGCCCAGGATTCGTTCAGCGACAGCGCGGCGGTCAGTTGATCGAGGCTCACTCCTGAAAATGTCAGGCCGCCGCCGAAGGTGGCGAGCGGCTGGCTGAAAATCGAATTTCCCTGGCCCTGCAACTGAGCCAGCAACCCTGAAAGTGCCGAGCTGCCGGCCTGGTTGATGCCGCCGGAAGAGATCAGCTGGTTGATCAGCGACTGAATGCTCTGTCCGCCCAGTGCGGCCAGCGCCGCGACAGGGATGTTGTACATATTGAAGGTATCGGGCAGGTGCATGCCGATCTCTTGCGTGAACTGATGGCTGATCTCATAGAGCCTGACCTCGAGAGTGACTTCGGGGGGCTCACGAGTGAGCTGCTGCACAAGCTCTGAACAAGCCTTCAGCATTGCCTGCGGCGCCCGCACTTCCAGGGTCCCAGTCTGGCCGTTGCTGACCTTCTGGAACTCGCAGACGCTGCGCAGCACGCTCACCAGTTCGGTGGTTTTTTGAGGAGTTGTGGCTCCGGGTAGAACGAAAGTCGCCAGCGACATGCGGTCAAAATGCTTGTGATTGTCGGGAGTATTGGCGGCGATCAGCATCTGGTGCTCGGAGAGCGGTGTCCACATGGTTTTGCTGACTTTGCACGCCAGGTCCAGGGCGGTGAAGAAGTCGACATCGTCGACGTAGAATTGCACTCTTCGGACCGGCACTGAATCGTCGAATTCGGCAGAGACGCCGTAAGCCGATGCGATGTCGGTGAACAGCCCGCGAACGTCTCCCTCATAATGAAAGGTCGCCAGCTCGTTTTTGGGCAGGATATGAAGCTCGGTGGACTGCGCCAGCTTCAATGCCAGGCCCGAAAGGCTGGAAGCATCCGGATCGGCGGGCAGTGCGTCGGCTAGCCGCTGCTGCGTGTAGGGGTCATCCGGATCATATTTCAGCGCGTTTTTAAACTGGAGAGCAGCCTGATCTTTTTGGCCATTGGCGAGCAGGGCGTCACCGCGCTCCGCGGCCCGAAAGGCGAGCTGCGATTTGGTCAACTCCCACGCCGACAGAAATTTTATATTCTCCGGTACCAGCCGCGAAGCTTCGTCGAACTTGGCGAGGGCTTCTTGTTCTTCGCCATGCTTCTCCAGCTTCACTCCGAGATGATAGGCACGGCGAGCCTGCTTGAGATCGTGTTTGGAGGGAATGCAATAGGTGCCGCCGGGAATGCCGTTGCCGCAGGAAATAATGGGTGTGCCCATTGCAGGGGCGCCGGCTGAAGCATCGGCGGCTGAGCCAGCCTTGGCCGAACCATTGTTAGCCGAAGGATCGCTGGCCGAACCATCGTCCGCAGCCGAGCAAAACACGCTGGTCGACGCAGTGACGAAGCATAACGCGAGGATGGCAGACGCGTAGCGCATTCGCTCGATTTTACCTTGCGGACGGATTGCCATCGATACCTACTAGGGCAACGTACCTTCGGTTTAGGACTGCCGGTTTAAGGCTGCGGTTTAACTTTGTAAATGCAACGAGAACAGAAGATAGAGAACGAACGGAAAAGGAGTTCTTGCAGAGATTGGGGGGTGGGAATCTCGCTCAACTGAGCATCAGGCGCTGAATCTGGCGGGCCCTTCCTGTCTTTTCGTCACAGTCGATGACCACTGCGCAGAGCCGGACGTCTCCGGTTGCCGGCTCAAAGCGTACGGGCATGCCGTTGAGGAATCTATCGATTACTAAATCTTTTTTCACGCCGATCACGCCGTCATAGGGTCCGGTCATTCCGGCATCGGTGATGTAGGCGGTTCCTTTGGGAAGAACGCGTTCATCGGCTGTGGGCACGTGCGTGTGCGTGCCGATCACGGCGGTGACGCGGCCATCGAGATACCAGCCAAGCGAGATTTTCTCGGAAGTGGCCTCGGCGTGGAAGTCGACGAGAATGACCTTGGCCTCGACTTGCTGCAAGAGGCGATCGGCGATGCGGAAGGGATCATCGTTCGATGCCATGAACACTCGCCCTTGCAGGTTGATGACAGCATAAGGAACTTTTTCTTTGTGACCCTGATACAGGCCCCAGCCGGGTAGGTCCGGCGGGTAGTTGGCGGGCCGCAGGAGGCGGCACGCCGGACCTTGGCCATTGCCATCGGCCATCTGAAAGTAATCCATGATCTCGCGCTTGTCCCAGACGTGATTGCCGGTGGTGATCACATCGATGTTCAGTTCGAAAAGCTCTTCGGCGAGAGCAGGCGTGATGCCGAAGCCGGCGGCCGAATTCTCTCCGTTGGCAATCACCAGGTCAATGGCTTGATCGCGCACGATGCCGGGCAGGCGGTCTTTGACAATGGTGCGGCCGGGGCGTCCGAAAATGTCACCGATAAAAAGAATGCGCATGATGGAGGAGCGAGATTCGATGGTAACACGCGCAGTGAACAGGTGATTTTCTCGAAAACAACGTTGCTGCCAAGTCGTTGCCGCTAGCGGGAAGACGTACCGGGCGAGGTCTGCAAGAAGTTTAATTGTCCTTCGTGACCAACTCGGCCGTGCGCAAGAAATCATAATTTCCTGCGGGATTCAATTGGATATTCCGCACCCGCTTGTTGTGCACGAGAACATTGTCGAGATACCACAAATCGATATAGGGGAGTTCGTTGGCGACGATCTGCTGCACTTCCGCATAAATCGGTTTGCGGACTTTGGGATCAGTAGCGCGGCGGGCTTGATCGATGAGTTCATCCACCTTCTGGTTCGTGTAGAAACCGCGGTTGGCTCCGTTCGGAGGGAATCGCGAGGAATGGAATACGTAGAAAATGTCGGGATCTTCATTGCCCCCGACCCAGCGCAATCCGTACATCTGGAATGCGCCGTGGGTCACATCGGCCATGAAGGTCGCCGACTCGAAGCTGCGAATATCAAGCTCGATGCCGACTTCGCGCAACTGTTGTTGCATGACCGCGACCATTAACCGGGTGCTCTCAACCGTGGAGGTCTTCATGGTGAGATGGAAGCGAACGCCATTGACCAAGGGATATCCGGCGGCATCGAGCAACTGGCGCGCCTTTTCGGGATCGTGATCGTAGGCCGGCACGTCGCCGTCATACGCCCAGCTTTGCGGCGGGAGTATGCTGCGCGCGGGCTGGGCCCATCCATTGAGCAGGTAGCGAATCA
Source organism: uncultured Acidobacteriaceae bacterium (assembly GCA_963743585.1). Taxonomy (GTDB): domain Bacteria; phylum Acidobacteriota; class Terriglobia; order Terriglobales; family Acidobacteriaceae; genus Sulfotelmatobacter. The sequence continues at coordinate 342,357 of CAVUQI010000001.1, forward strand.
TTGGCGTGCGGTTGAGCGCGTAGGCTATTGCCTGGCGCACGCGCACATCTTTAAGAATAGGATCGCGCAGGTTGAAGCCGAGGTATTGAATTTCAGTGCCGGCGGAGTGCTCGACCTCAAGAAACGGCTCACGTTGCAGCGTAACGACGGTATCCGTAGTGAGCGAGTTGATGGATATATCGCCGGTGCCTTTGCGCAGCTCCAGCGCTTCGGTTGTGGCGTCGGGAACCACGGCGAAGCGGACGCGCGCTAACTTCGGTTTTTCGCCCCAATAATTGTCGTTGCGCTCGAGAATGACTTCTTTATCTGTCTCCGCGCTGACAAACTTGAATGGGCCGGAGCCGACCGGGTGGGTGGTCATTTCGTTTCCGCTTCCATAGGGCACAATTCCGATTGCTCCGTCGGACATATTCCAAAGGAGAGCAGCGTCCGGCTCTTTCATTCGGAAGATGACGGTGAAATCGTCCGGCGTCTCGATGTGATCGACGTAACGATATGTTGCGGCTTTGGCGCTGTGCACTTTGCCTTGCATGAGCGAATCGAAGGTCCATTTCACGTCGCGCGAGGTGAGCGGGCGGCCATCATGGAAGGTGACTCCGTGGTGGAGATGGAAGATGTAGGTGAGCGGGTCAGGGATTTCCCAGCTCTGTGCCAACCCGGGCGCGACATTGAGGTTGTCGCCGCGGGTAAGCATGTCGTCGAAGATCAGGCTGTCGATGCGTTCAGAGAATGCGTCCACCCCGATGCGGGGATCGAGGTTTGTAGGACTTGATTCGATGAGCATGACCAGCGTATTCGGGTCAGGCTTCTTTGAGCAGGAGACGAGCGAGAGCGCAAGCCAGAATGTTGCGCAGAACATCAATCTGCGCCGAGGCGCGTCCATTTTGATTCGCTTGTTGCCGCTGAGGTTGATCCAGCTCAGCATTGCGACAAAGATCTGCAAAAAGTCACCTTGTTTGGAGCAATCTAGTCTGTGGCACCGGTCTGGCGCCGTGTTCTCGTCACAATTTTTATAATCATAATTTATCGATAGGTGATCTTGCCGAGCACGGCGGCGCGTTTGGCTCCGGTTGCCGAAGGAAGGCTGGATGGCCGGCGGTGCCAGGTTTCATGAGCCAGAAGCGCGAAGGCCATAGCTTCTTTCGCTTCCGAAGGCACACCGAATTCGTCGGAAAATCGCAATCGAATGCCGAGCGGCGCGAGTTCGTGCTTTAACATGGCCACCAGCGCGGAATTCTTTGCGCCGCCGCCGGAGACGATCATTTCATATTCGTTCTGGTCATATTTGTTTTTGGCAGGCGATGCGTTTTCGAGGACATGGCGGAGAACTGCGTCGGCGATCGACTTGGCGGTGAGTGCAGTTGCCGTGGCGATGGCATCCTCTTTACGACAGTTTTCGCAGGCGCGCAGAAATTCTTCTACAAACTGCCGGCCAAACTCTTCGCGCCCGGCTGTCTTGGGAGGTTTGGTGCGGAAGAATTTGTGACGAAGAATTCTGCTAACGACGCCATCTAACACCTTGCCGGAAGCGGCAATGTTTCCGCCGCGATCGAACGGCTTGGCGAAGAGTTTTTCCATGATGGCGTCGATCACCATGTTGCCCGGGCCGGTATCGAATGCGATTACATCGCTTGCGGCGGCGTTCGCCGGGATCGCCGTGAGGTTGGCGATGCCTCCGATGTTTTGCACGATTCTTCCAATATGAGCGTCGCGGAAAAGCATGTAATCGAGAAACGGAACAAGGGGTGCACCTTTGCCTCCGGCGGCCATGTCTGCGGGACGAAAATCAGAAATTACAGGCACGCCGGTTCTTGCGGCAATTATTGCGGCTTCGCCCGTCTGCCAGGTGGCGGCGATTTTATGGCCTAAGAAAGCTGCTGGCTGGCCTTGGTGGTACAGGGTTTGCCCGTGGCAGCCGACGAGATCGGCTTTGACTCGAAAGCGCCGCTGAGTGGCGAGAATGGCGTCCGAATAAAGTTCGCCGAGCAGAAAATTGAGTCGAGCCAGGTCGGCAACGCTGGTCGCGGAGTCGTTCATCGCAGACAGTACGAACACGCGGATTTTCTTGGGGTAAGCGAATTCGGCATGTCCGAGCAGTCTGATGTTATTGCCACTTTCGATGTAATTGCCACTGCTTGCGTGGTCGCGGCCGCCTCGGCCGCGCGGGCCTTTGTGAGCTACTGCGCGAGTCGCCGCTCGACCTCCGCCAAATCGCACCAGGGCCACATTGATGCCATCTGCGGAGGTCCCGCTCATCACTCCGGCTACGGTCATTTCTTGGCCTCTGATCATGTGCGCCGACGGCGGCCTTCATTCTCGCGTTTCTTATCTGCACGGACCAGCGCTTCCAGGCGGACCTGTTCGCTAAACTCCCATAACTTTCGCGAAAGCTTCTCGGCGAGGGGTGCTGAGGGCGGTTTGGGATTGCGCAGTAATCTCGCCGATTTGCTTTTGAATTCGGCTACACGCCCAAGGGACTCACCGACACGGCGGGCGAAGTCGGGATTGCTCTCTGCCTCGGTTACCAGCGCCTCGTGGGCCTCTAGGATTCGATCTTCGCGGTGGCAGATCAGGCACAGGTCTCCTCCGGCGCGGACAAATTCAACCGCGGCTTGGCCCGAAGAGGCGGCGGAAAGGACTCCGCCCATTTCAAGGTCGTCAGAGACGACGAGATTGCGATACCGAATTCTCTTGCGCAGAATGTCAGTGATCCAGATGGTCGAGAGCGATGCAGGAACATGTTTCTTGGTTACTGCGGGATAGGCCGCGTGCGAGATCATCACCATGGGAAGTTGAGGGCGCAAGAGGCGGTAAGGCAGCAGGTCCTCCGTCCAAAGTTTTTTGAGCGGTTTTTCGATGACGGGCAGGTCGTGATGGCTATCGAGCGTACCCGCGCTCAGGCCAGGGAAATGTTTGCCGCATCCGAGAACTTTCGCCGCCCGGAGTCCGGCGAGAAATTCGCGAGCGTATGCGGCGGCTTGGTGTGGCTTCTGTGACACGGCCCGCGAGCCCAGCACCTTGCGCGAGGCGTCGAAAGCCAGATCGAGCATGGGTGCGAAATCGAGGTTGAAGCCGAGCGCGTGACAGTTTTCGCCGATGACCTGGCCGTGTTTGCGGAAGAGCTTGCGATCGCCGGTGGCAAATACCTCTGCGGCGGATGGCGTGGGACCGAGCACATCGCGGAAGCGATCGACCGTGCCGCCTTCAAGATCAACGCAAGTCAACGGCGGGGAGGAAACGCACTTCCGGCAATCGCGCAGCAGTTGCCAGGTTTGTTCGGCGCTCTTTATATTTCGGGCAAACAGGATCACGCCTGCGGGCTGCAAACGCGTCAGAAGGGAACTGAGGCGCGGCGTCATCTTCGTGCCGTCGAAGCCGACGATTAAGAGCTGGCCAATCTTCGGATTCGGGGTAGCTTTCTTGGTACGAACGTTCATTTATCCCTTATCTCCAAGGAAGCCTTTGACTGGGGTTCACACGAAATTTTTACCACAGAGGAGGCCGGGGAAATAACCAGGGTTGTTTACGGCCTCCCGAGATGAGCTTTCTCTGTGCCTCGGTGTTCCAAAGTGGTGAATAGAATTCAGATCTCCTTTTTTAACTCCGCCAGCAGATTCAGCGCTTCGAGCGGTGTGATCCGGTTCAAATCAGTTTCCCGCAGTTTTTCGAGCACGGGCTGGGAGAGCGGCGTGAAGATCGTTAACTGTGCTGGCGCGGGTTCGGCTCCGGGCGAGAGATGGTTGGTGAGCGCACGCTCGGCCGATTCATGTTCGGCGAGCACTTCGCGGGCCCGCGTGATCACCTCGTTCGGCAAGCCGGCCAGCTTGGCCACTTCGATGCCATAGCTGCGGTCCGCTGCGCCGGGCTCAACTTTGCGCAGAAAAGCAATGCCGCCGCCGGTTTCCTTGACCGAGACGTGGAAATTCTTTACTCCGGAAAGTTGCTCGGCCAGTTCGGTGAGCTCGAAATAATGCGTCGCGAAAAGAGTCTTTGCGCCCACGCGGCCGTGGAGATATTCGATTGCGGCCCAGGCGATTGCCAGCCCGTCGTAAGTCGCGGTGCCGCGTCCAACTTCGTCGAGCAGGATGAGCGATTGCGCGGTCGCGGTATGCAGGATGGCCGCGGTTTCAGTCATCTCAACCATGAAGGTAGAACGGCCGCGGGCGAGATTGTCGCTGGCGCCGATGCGGGTGAAGACGCGATCCACGATGCTCAAGCGGGCTGAGCGCGCGGGGACGAATGAGCCCATCTGCGCAAGGATCACAATTAGGGCCGTCTGCCGCAGGTAAGTCGATTTGCCGCCCATGTTCGGGCCGGTCAGTAGCAAGATCGTGTGCGTGGTCGAATTCAAATAAAGATCGTTGGGAATGAAACGGTCGCTGCCTCCGGCCAGTTCCTGTTGTTCGATTACGGGATGCCGACCTTCGATGATTTCAATCTCGGCTGCCCTGGTCTCGGTTGCATCAGTGTCGGCTCCTGCGGAAAGCTTCGGCGGCGCAAATTGTGGGCGGCAATAATTTCTCAGCGCGGCGATGTGCGCGAGCGATGACAGCACGTCGACTTCAGCGAGCGCCAAGGCAGTTTGCCGGATTCGCTTGGCCTCGGCAGCCGTTGCTTCGCGAAGTTCGGTGAATAGGCGGCGCTCAATTTCGACGATCTTTTCTTGCGCGTCGAGAATTTTGGTCTCGTATTCTTTGAGCTCAGGAGTGGTGAAGCGCTCCGCGCCGACCAAAGTCTGCTTGCGTTCGTAATCCTGCGGGACCAGATGCAGGTTCGGTTTCGATATCTCGATGTAATAGCCAAAGATGGAGTTGAACTTTACCTTGAGCGAGCTGATGCCGGTGCGGCCGCGCTCGCGCTGTTCGATCTGCGCGAGCACTTGCTTGCTATTGCGGGAGAGTTCCCGCAGTTCATCCAGATCGCGGTCTACTCCCGTGGCGATTATGCCTCCGTCTGCGAAGGTCAGCGGTGGTTCCGGGATGATGGTTGTTTCAATCAGCTCCCGCAGGTCGGCCAACTCGTCCAACGAATGGTGCAGCGCGCTCAGCCGCTCGCATTGGAATCGCCCGGTTGCAGCTTTAATTGCAGGAATCTTCGCGAGAGATGCCGCGAGCGCCAGCACATCGCGGGGATTGGCCGTCTCCAGGGTAACGCGGCTCAGCAGGCGCTCGATATCGAGCACGCCATCGAGAGCGCGGCGCAGTTCTTCGCGGGCGATTGTATCTTTTGTTCCTTGCTCCACAGAGTCGAGGCGCGCATTGATTTCCGCCAGGTCTAACGATGGCCGGAGCAGCCAGGAACGCAGCAGGCGTTTGCCCATGGGAGCGACTGCGGCGTCGATGGAACGGAATAGCGTGACGCCGGCATCCGATCCGGCGAACAGCGGTTCGATCAATTCCAGGTTGCGCACCGTGACCGCATCGAGCACGAGACAGTTCTGGCGCTCGTACCAGCCGATGCGATCGACGTGATCGAGCGAGCCGCGCTGCGTGGAGCGCACGTAGTAAAGAATCGCCCCAGCCGCGGCTGCAGCCGCGGTGCGTCCGGCCAACCCGAAACCTTCGAGCGACAGTACGCCAAAATGATTTTCGAGCAGAGGAATCGCATGGTCGGGGGCGAAAATCCAGTCGTCGAGAGGCGTCTCGGTATAACCGGATGCGGACGGGCGAGACTGCGGCCCTTGAGTCTTGTTGCTGGTTGGCTCAAATAATGGGGCCGCTGAGGCGTATAAGAGTTCTTTTGGACGAAGCTGCTCAAGTTCTTCGCGCACACGGCGAGAGGCACTTTCGCCGGAAAATTCCGTGGCACGAAACTCGCCGGTGGAGAGATCGAGCGCGGCAAATCCCACGCGATCTCCGATCTCCCCAACCGCCGCGAGAAAATTGTTTTCGTCGGAACCCAGCGAAGAATCTGCGGCGGTCCCTGGCGTTACGACGCGGGTCACTTCGCGGCGTACCAGCTTCTTCGCCAGACGCGGATCCTCCACCTGTTCGCAGATCGCAACTTTAAAACCTTTGCGGATCAGCTTGCCGATGTATCCCTCGGCCGCATGGTGAGGCACGCCGCACATGGGGACTGCGATGCCTTTTTCTTTATTGCGCGAGGTCAGCGTGATCTGCAGCTCTTTGGAGGCGACGATGGCATCGTCGAAGAATAATTCGTAGAAATCGCCCAGCCGGAAGAACAGCAAGGCCGTTGGATGATCTTTCTTAACGGCAGCATATTGCCGCATGAGCGGAGTGGAAGGCTCAGTCATCGATTCGCATGGCCGGGGGTCTGGCGCGGATTATAACAAAGCCGTAGACTCCCTTTTTTCACGGAGGGTCACGGCCAGATTGGGCAGCCGCTGTTTTTCCGCTGTGGTGCATGAGCTTTGCGCGGCGCCGGCCGAAATGGCAGTTGACGCAAATACGTCTCAGTGTTCTCCTTACACATGGAACTCCGTAAAGATCCCATCACCCGCTCCTGGGTCATGACTGGAGATGAGCCGGCGGAGGTCGCCGCGTCTCCCGAAGCCGTTTGTCGCTTTTGCGCGGACGCACCCAACGCCACGCAAATCATCGCGTCCATGCCGAGTGCGGGCGGTTGGTCGGCGCGAGCGATGGTGCATCCCAAGCCGCTGTATCACATTGAAGGCGAGCCCGGCCGCCGCGGTGACGGCATTTACGACCGCATGAATTCGGTTGGGGCGCATGAAGTTCTGGTGGAGAACCCGGTGCACGACCGGCATCTTTGGCGCGCCAGCGATGACGAGATCGGGCATTTTTTGCGGCTCGCCGCTGAGCGAATTATCGGACCTCAAACGCGACCCGCGGATTAAATACGTCAGTCTGTTCAAGGATTTCGGTCGCAGGATCGGGGCAGGAATTCGGCCATCCCACCTCGCAACTGACGGCGACGATGTTCGTCCCCCGGCGCGTTCTTTATGAATTGCGGGCTGGCCGTGAATATTTTGCCGGCAAGGAGCGGTGTGTATTTTGCGATATTTTGAACCAGGAGGAGCGCCAGGCTTCTCGTGTGATTGAAGCGCGGGGAGACTACGTTGCGATCGGCCCTTATGCGCCCCGCGTCCCCTATGAGACCTGGATTCTGCCGCGCAATCACGATGCGTCTTTCGAGCGCACCGGCTTGTCGAAGCCGGGGCTGCGGGTGAATCTTGCCGCGTTGTTGCGGCGCACGCTGCAGCGCATTCGCGCCTTCACTGAAAGTTTCCATCTCGTGTTGCACACGTCGCCCAACAGTTTGCATCCTTCGAAAACCCTCGGCTACTGGAAGACGATTGACGACGATTACCACTGGCACATTGAGATCATGCCGGTGTTGGCGACCAAGGCGCGCTCTTACACTTTCAAAGAGGTGTATTATTCGCCGGTGAATTCGGAAACTGCGGTAAGACAACTGCGCGACGCCAAGATTGATGGATGAAATGGTTTAGCGGAGGTTGCCGATAGCGCACCCGCTAAGGTCGGGCTCCGGCATGACGCAACATACGAACTACATCTCCGTTATTTCTTGCCAGGGCCCAGGTAAGCGGGGCATAGCCATTGCGGGCGCGTAGATTTACGTCCGCGCCGGCCAGGAGCAGGGCTTTTACCACGTCAGGGTTCGCCTTAGGATTTCTGCAGGCAAAAATAAGGGCAGTCTGGCCTCCCTGGTCGAGGGCGTTCACATCGGCTTTTGAAGACGCCGAGAGCAACTGCCGCAACGCGCCTAGGTCTTGCCGATCGGCCGCACGCATCAGGGCAGTTTCGTCGGGATCTTCGAGGGTTTCGCCTCCACTTCCGAGCGCGACCGGCCACGCAGCTGGAATGATCCGTACCACTTTGACGCCCACGTTTCCATTCATCTTCTGCCAATCGTTAAGAGTGAAATAGCCTTGCAGCAGCGGCTGGATCTGTACTTCGACGATGGACTTCCATACTAGATTTTCGAGGTTGGGCATCATTTCGCCCTCACCATCGGGCGCTGCGAAAGTAAAAGCGGTGAAGCCATCGGCAGCATTCCATTCGAAATGCGCATTGAGATTGGCGATGAAGTCTCCTGCCGTTCCGACCCAGACGACCACGCAAACGACAACACCGGCCGCTGCAAGATACGGCCAAGACTTGCGCTGAACCAGGCGCGACACGAGCACGGCAGCCGATAAAAGCAAGGCGAGTGCTTCAACCAGAAGTCCGGCGGCAGATAAAATCTCGCCTATCGCATTCCACCAATGCACCCGCCAGTCCAGAAACCCACCGGAATCAAAATGCCAAAAGGGATTGAGATAAAGGGCCAGCAGACCGGCGGCAAAAAGCAGGGCGCCGGTTTCGATACTGGCCACCGCCCAAGTGGTAAGGCGGATGTGTATTGGTTTCGAAGTGGGCATCGATACCTGGACTGAGGTTGACATATTACGACCTTAACGCTCGCGAAGAGTATAGACACTGGGGACGCGGTAGAAAATGAAAAAGTGCAGCGGCTCCGGCGTGGGGATGGCGTACAGAGTGTTGCAGGAAAGTCCGAGCCCTAATTAATGAGCAGCTCTTGCGCCATTGATGTTCGGCGCCGGATTCCGCCGGCCCAGCAGGAGCTGTGCATCTTTCGCTTCAACGGGCGGGGAGAAAAGATATCCTTGGCCGAGTTCGCAGCCGAGCGCCTGAAGATAATCGAACTGCTTGGGCGATTCGATGCCTTCGGCAATCACCTTCACTCTTAGTTTCTGCGCGATCAGGATAATCAGTTCGACGATTTCCAATGCGCCGCGATCGAGCAGCATGGCGGCGATTAATGACCGGTCGATCTTCACCGCTTGGACGGGAAATTGGCGCAAGGCAATCAGGGATGAATTTGCCGTTCCAAAACCATCGATGACCACGCCCACGCTGAGTTGTTTGAGATTCGAAAGAATGATTTCAGTCATTTTCCGATCAGCTGCGGCCACGGTCTCGGTCATTTCCAACTGCAGTTGCGATGCTGCGATGTTAGTTTCGCGCAGCGCGCTTCGCAGTTCGGCGATGAAGCTCGAGTCCGCCAGTTGCTTCGATGAGATGTTTGCACTGATGCCGATTTGTGATGCTGCGGGGTTTTCTGCAATCCAAGAGCGCAGCTGCCGGCAAGCTTCCAGGATCAGCCATTGGCCGGCTGAGGCCAGCAATCCGGCCTGTTCGGCGGCTGCTATGAACTTGTGGGGCGAGATCAAGCCTTGTTCGGGATGCTGCCAGCGCAGTAGAGCTTCGAAACCGGCGATCTCCCCAGTCCTCATGTACACGATGGGCTGGTAGTAAACGCGGAACTGGCGCTTGGCTAACGCTTCTCGTAACTCAGCTTCCAGTCGAAGCTGGTTCACGGCGCGGGAATGCATCGCGTCGTTGAATACTTCACAGCGGCCACCACCGAGCGCCTTGGCACGGCGCATGGCTGTGTCGGCTTCCTGAAGAAGGTCTTCGGCGCGCTCATGCACGGCGGTGCTTAGGGCGATGCCGATGCTGGCCGAACAGCGTACTTCCTGGCCTTCGACAGAAATTGGACTACTCACGGCCGAGAGAATGCGAGATCCGGCGCGCATCGCGTCACTTGGATCGCCCACTCCTTCAAGCAAGATGGTGAACTCATCTCCTCCCATCCGAGAGAGCACGGCATTTGTGAATGGGGAAGTATCGTGTGGGCGCGAAATCGTGTCTTCTTCTCGCAGGCAGGATTCCAGCCGGTCTCCGATTTGGACCAGTACTTGATCGCATAAGGCGGCCCCTATCGCATCGTTGAGCCGCTTGAAACCATCGATATCGGCCAGTAGCACGGCATGCTGACTCGCTGGATTGCGGCGCGAACGATCGAACAAGTGCTGCAAGCGGTCCAGAAAAAGACGCCGGTTGGGCAGGCCGGTCAGGGCGTCATGAAATGAGTGGTGCTCCAATTGCTCTTGCGCTTGTTTTCGTTCCGTGATGTCGCGATTGACAATGACCAGCTTGGCGACTTCGCCTTTCTCATTGCGAATGGCCCGGGCAATCGACTCCAAAACCTTCCAGCTTCCGTCTTTGTGGCGGATGCGATATTCCAATTGTCTGCCGACCCCAGTGGAGCGCGCCTCGCGGGCGGCCTCGAGCACCTTGAAGCGATCATCGGGATGGACCTGCTCGAATGAAGATGTCTCTCCTAGCTCGGCTGCGCTATAGCCCAGAATTCGTTTGTAGGATGGACTGTTGTAAAGACGGCGTCCTTTCATATCGACGAGCGCAATCATGTCCGCCGCGTTTTCGGCGACAATGCGGAAGAGTTCGTCGCGCTTCTTCCACTTCACGCGCGCGAGATACATGGCCAGCCATTGGCAAAGCACAAGGATTGCCAGTCCGGCCAGAGCTGCCCGATTCCATAACGGCACCATACCAGTTAAATATCGGCAATTATTGGCCAAAGACTTAGCTGCCCGCTGACGCTCCGTTGCGCTGTGCAGCGACGATAGCGCCGTCGATTCGACCTGTGCATAATGGTTGCATGTCCTGGGACAAGGCCAAAACCGTTCGGCGGCTCAAGACCTACGCGGGCGCGCAAGGATATGTTTATCAATATTATTTCGTGGGCCAGCGTGCTGCGCTGCCAGATGATCCCGAGGCGCCGGCGACTGAATTCATCTTCGATGTCACTTCGGACCGCAAGCTGACCTATGCCGTAAGCGTTTTTCTGTCGGAAACGGCGGTGACCGCATGGGCGTCGGCCCATGGCCGTCCGCTTACAGAACCTGAACAATATGCCGCGGCGAAACTGCGGCTTTTTCTGGCTTTCGATGAAGTGGAGGATGTGCAGGCGGAAGCGGTCGCCGGCTGGTGATCAACGCGGACTTGCTCCAGGAATCGCTTCTCGGCTTAGGTATCCAGTAGAAGTGTGATCCACATCACAATCAGCCGTGATCTTTGGCGTATCCCGCAACGGCCCTTGATGTGCAGAATATAATTCGTGGAACAGAACTCAGGGTCCACTGGGGTCTTGACGGCAATATCTGAAAGCAAGCTTGGGAGATTGCCCCCGCTTGCATTAAGCCCAGCGGACTCTGATACTTAGCTAATCGATTTTATTGCTTCGCCACACTATGTCATTGCTCTGGTTACGCTTCGCGCTGGCTTGCTATTTCGTCGGGCTGATCTATGCTTTCTTCGCGCTCACCCGCACCAGCGAGCTTTTCAGCCGCATTGCGCTCCACGCCGCGAGCCTGGGCATGGTATTCCACTTTGTTTCGCTGGTCGAATTGTTCCTCTCCGACCGGGTGGTCTGGGCGTCGGTCCACAACGGAGAATCGCTGTTGGCGTTTCTGTCGATGACATTCTTCATGATCATCTATGCGATCTATAAGACGACCTCGCCCGGAGTGGTCGTTTTCCCGGTGGTTTTTTTTCTGACTTTCGTCGCTGCCATAGATGAACAGCCGGTCCTGCGTACGTCTTTCGTGCAGCACAAAGGCTGGCTGATTGCGCACATCATTCTGATCTTCACGGGCTATGCGGCGCTGGTGCTGAGCTTCGGTGCCAGTCTTCTCTACTTGATCCAGGAACATCGCCTGAAAGCGAAGAAGCCCAGCAGCCTGATTTCGTTCCTTCCGGCCCTTGAAGTTATCGATCAAATTGGCTACCGTTCTCTACTGCTCGGCTTTCCTTTCATGACGCTTGGCCTGATTACGGGCTCGATCGTGGCGATGTCAACTTACGGACACATCGACTTTGCGGACCCGAAGATATTGCTTTCGATCCTGATGTGGGTCGTCTACATGATCATGGTGTTCACCCGCTGGAACTCGGGATGGCGCGGGCGCCGGGCCGCGCTGCTTGCGACCGTTACCGTAGTCGCCGCGGTGGTGGCCTGGGCGGCGAATTACTTTTCGGCAATGCACAGGTTTGCTTCATGAGATACCAGCTCATCGGCGTGAACCACAAAAGCGCACCGCTGGAAGTACGCGAGCGGCTGGCGATCCCGGAGTCTCGCCTGCCGGATTGCTGCCGCGATCTTACGGCCTATCCCGGAATCGAGGAAGGAATGATCATCTCTACTTGCAATCGCGTCGAGATGATCACCCACACCAGCAACGGATCGGCTGACCTGCGTGGTTTTCTGCACGATCATTTTCAGCTGAAGGCGGAAGATTTGGATCCGCATCTTTATGAGTTCCGCGAGAAAGACGCGGTACGGCATGTATTTCGCGTGGCCTCAAGCCTGGATTCGATGGTGGTTGGCGAAGCCCAGATTCTCGGCCAGGTGAAGGAAGCATACGCCACGGCCCGCGCGGTTGGAGCGGTGCGCGGGCAGCTTGATCAGCTTTTTACGCGGGCGTTTGCCGTAGCCAAGCGGGTACGCACCGAGACCGCGGTAGGATCGTCATCGGTTTCGATTGCCTCGGTCGCGGTGGAGCTGGCAAAAAAGATTTTTGGCACCCTGCAGGGAAAAAATGTTTTTATCGTGGGCGCGGGAAAAATGAGCGAATTGGCGGCGCGGCATTTAATGGCCCACGGCTGCGCGTCGATTTTCGTTTCGAACCGCACCTACGAGCGCGCCATCGGACTCGCACAGCGCTTCAACGGACAGGCGATCAAGTTTGAGGATTTATACAACTCCTGCGACCGTGCCGATATCGTGATCACTTCGACCGGCTCGCCGCATGCTATTTTCCGCCGCGAGCACGGCGAGCAATTCCTCGCCCGGCGCAAGAACAAGCCGATGTTCTTTATCGATATTGCCGTGCCTCGCGACGTCTCGCCGGAGATGGCCAAGCTGGACGGCATTTTTGCCTATGATATCGATGACCTGCAGCAAGCCGTCTCGAGTCATGTCGCCGACCGCCATGTAGAAGCCGAGCGTGCCGAAGCCATCATTGCCAGCGAAGTAGAAAAATTCGAAGCCCGCGTTCACACGCTCGATGTAGTGCCGACGATCGTTAGCTTGCAGGACCATCTGGAAACCATTCGGCAGGCGGAGATTGACCGGGTGCGCGGCCGCATGGGCCACATTACTCCGGAACAGGAGATGGCCATTGAGGCGCTGACGCGCGGCATCATCAACAAAGTGATGCACACGCCCATCACCACGCTAAAGTCGGCTGCAAGAGAATCAGAAGCGACCACGGTGGTCGATGTGGTGCGCCGCTTGTTCAATCTGCAGGTAAAGGAAAAACCGGCGCAGGCAGTTCCGGCCGAGGTTGTGTCAGGCAAAGAAAAAGTGGGGACGCCAAACTGATGGCCAGGCTTCGCATCGGCTCCCGCGGTTCTCAGCTCGCGCTCTGGCAAGCCAACTATATATCCGGTTTGTTGCGTGGGAGGGGGCACGAAGTCGAAATCGAGATTATCCATACCACGGGCGACAAAATCACCGACGTACCCCTGGCTATGGTTGGCACCAAGGGCGGTCTTGGCAAGGGAATTTTCACCAAAGAAATTGAAGAAGCCCTGGCCGGCAGCCGCGTCGATCTTGCCGTGCATTCATTGAAAGATCTGCCGACCGAGCTTTCGGCAGGATTCGAGATCGCTGCCATCACCGAGCGCCAAGATCCGCGCGATGCCTTCTGCTCGCGGCATTACTCGGATATTAACGACCTGCCGCAAGCCGCGCGGGTGGGTACTTCCAGCCTGCGGAGGCAGGCGCAGCTCAAGGCAATTCGTCCAGATCTCGATATTCATCCTTTGCGCGGCAACGTCGATACGCGCCTGCGTAAGCTTGAGCAGGGAGAATACGATGCGGTCATTCTGGCGTCGGCGGGATTGAATCGTCTGGGCAAAACGGAGTTGATCAAGCAGATCATCCCTGCGGAAATCATGTGTCCGGCTGCAGGGCAGGGAGCGCTGGGCATCGAAATTCGCAAGGGAGATGCGGTCACGCGCCAGCACCTTGAATTCCTGAATGACGCGAACGCGCGGGCCGCAACCACTTGCGAGCGCGCTCTGCTCAACCGCCTCGGCGGCGGCTGCCAGGTTCCCATCGGCGCCTTTGCGGAGATCAGGAATGGCAAGCTTTATCTCGATGCTATCGTCGCCGATCCCGACGGCTCGAAGCTTTTGCGCGAATCGCGCGACGGCAATGTCAACGATCCCGAAAAGCTGGGCAACGACGTAGGCGATACGTTGTTGCGGCGCGGGGGCGATGAGATACTGGATGCGGTTTATGGCCGCGGGTTGGCTGTCCCACCGCAACCCTAGATAATCGGCGATGTGCCAGCGTTTTTTCCATTAGAGTAAGACCGTGTACATCCCCGAACACTTCCGCCTGCGCCATGATGGCGACGCACTCGCGTTCATGCGCGCGAACCCATTCGCGATTCTCATCTCGACGATCGACGCAGGCCCTTTCGCCACCCACCTCCCGCTCTCGGTGGACTCGCAAGCTGGCGACGACGGCCAGGAGCCGCGACTCGCCCTGCGCGGCCACGTGGCGAAAGCCAATCCGCATTGGCGTTACCTTGAAGCGAAGCCGGAATGCCTGACCATCTTTCACGGCCCGCATTCCTATATCTCGCCGAGCAACTACGTTGCCCGCGAAAGTGTCCCCACGTGGAACTATGCGGCGGTGCATGTATACGGAAATGCGCGTCTATTTTCGACGGAGAAGGACCTGCATGCGATGCTGGATGAACTCATTCAGACCTTTGAACCGGTGTACCGCCAGCAGTGGGAAGATTTGAGCCCAAAGTTTCGCGACAATATGCTGCGTCAGATTGTGGGTTTTGAAATCACTGCGACCAAAGTCGAAGGCAAATTTAAACTCAGCCAGAATCGCATCCACCAAGATCAAGCCAACGTGATTGCATCTTTGGAAAAGTCAGAGGACTCAGCCCTTAGCGGCGTCGCACGGATGATGAAAGAGCAGGGGCTGGGTATTACCGGCGAGGCCAAAAAAGTAAATAAAAAAGACTAGAAGACCAAATGAAGGAAAGTAGATGAGGAAGCATGCCCATCAAGCCGGCAAGAAGGCGCGCCCTCTATCCGGTGTACGCGTACTGGTCGGCCGGGCGCGGCACCAGGCAGGAGCGCTGTCGCGCGAATTGCGTGAGCTTGGTGCAACCGTGATCGAGATTCCATTCATTGAAATTCGCCGGCCGCGCAGCTTCGCTCCGTTGGATTCAGCCCTGAGAAATCTTTCGCAGTATCACTGGCTGGTCCTGACCAGCGTGAATGGCGTCGAGGCGATGTGGGAACGGCTGAAGAAATTGAAGCTCACGAAATCGGGCCTGCGACAGTTGCACATCGCGGCGATCGGACCCGCGACGAAGAAAGCGATCGAGCAGCGCGGCGTCACGGTGGATGTGGTTCCCAAAGAATATGTTGCCGAGTCGGTAGTCCGCACTTTGAAAAGCAAAGTAAGTGGGAAAAGGGTCCTGCTGGTGCGCGCGAAAGTCGCCCGCGATGTAATTCCAACCGAGTTGCGCAAAGCTGGAGCGCAAGTTGATGTCGTGGAAGCTTACGAAACCGTGGTTCCGCAATCTTCGCGCACGCGCTTGCAAAAAGCGCTGGCGAATCCTAAAAAGCGTCCGCGCGTCATCACCTTTACCAGTTCATCGACGGTAAGAAACTTTGCAGAGTTGCTGGGCTTACGGAAAAACCAGGCCGCGAAACTCGATGGAATCATGATGGCGTCCATCGGCCCGGTAACTTCTTCTACGCTCAGAGAATTTGGTTTACGAGTGGACATCAAGGCCAGAGAATTCACCATCCCCGGTTTAGGCCAAGCCATCGGCGGTGCGCTGGTCAAGCGCAAGCTTACTCATTGAGCGAGCAACTGCAGTCGGCGGGCACGACGTGGGCCAGCAAGAAATCCGCCACACGTTGGTAGGCGTCGATCTGATTTTCAACGCGCGCAAATCCGTGGCCTTCGTTTTCGTAAATCTTGTAATCGACGGTTCCGCCGCGCTTTTTGATGGCATCGACCACTTGTTGCGTTTCTGATTTCGGGCAGCGCGGATCGTGGCCGCCTGCCAGCAAGAGCAGTGGCGCCTTGATCTGATCGATATAGTTGATTGGCGAGCGCTCTTCGTAGAGCGCCTTGTTCTTTACAGGATCGCCCATGGTCGCGAGATCGGATTGCTGCAGCACTGGATCTTCATTCTCAATTTCGGTGAACCAATTCACGAATGGGACGATCGGAACGCCGGCGGCCCACAATTCTGGCGCTTTGGTGACGGCCATCATGCTGAGATAACCGCCGTAACTTCCGCCCATCACGGCAATCTTTTTCGGATCCAGATGCCCGGTTTGCTTGATCCAGTCGACACCGGCGAGCACGTCCTGCAAATCGCCGCCGCCCATGTCGAACAAATTCGCCTGCTGAAATTCCTTGCCGTATCCGGTTGAGCCGCGATAGTTGGGCGCGAGCACCATGTAACCCTGGTTCACGGCAAATTGAATGAAGCGGTTGAACGAATTCATGGTCTGCGAGGCTGGCCCGCCGTGAATGTAAACAATGGCGGCGTTCTGCCCGTTGCGCGCCATGTTAAAGGGAACATATAGAAATGCTGAGATCGTCCACTTGCCGTCGCGGCTGGGATAGTGCACCAAATAGGGCTCGACCATGTCTTCGGAGCGAACTCCCGCGACCAGCGAATGAGTGACTTGATGCGACTTGCGGGTCGCCAGCGTATACACCCATAGATCGCCAGGCTCAGTGGGGCCCGTTGTGGTAATAGAGCAGCCGCGATCCGTCTTTGCTGAAGGCGTAATTCTTGCCTGCGGGCTCATTCAGGCCCTTCGGAATTGGCAGCAAGGTCGACTTGCCCGTGGTTAGATCATGCAGATAGACATCTTCGTTGCCATCGAGGTTTGCGCTGAAGACGATGCGCTTGGCATCGGGCGAAAACTCGCCGCCGCGAATCTCCCATTTGTCCTGAGTAACCCAGGAAATTGTCTTCGTTGCAATTTCCAGTAAGGCGACGTTTTCGTGGCCGTTGGCTGCGTTTGAAGTGATGAGAACGTGCCTGCCATCGGGGGAAACATCGTTATTGAAGTAGACCTTCTCGCCCTCGTGCGCAGTCAGAAGTGTGCTTTTGCCGGTAGCGACGTCGGCAATGAAAATATTCGAATCCGTTCCCTTCGCTTGTTCTTGCGTGTAGACGATGAATTTTCCATCTCTCGACCAGACTGGATTGAAATTACGCTTGTCCTGCGGTGTCCCCGTGGTCACGTGCTTCACTTCGCGCATCAGCGTGTCATAGATATCGATTTCCGATGCTGCCGAAGTTTTCGGCTTGACCAGATACGCCAGATATCTTCCATCCGGCGACCATGTCGGATCGGTCTCGGCGATCTCGCGCGTGCTGGTGAGGTTTACGACTCGGCCGGTCTTGGGCGAGGCCAGAAAAATATCCCACAACTCGTCGCCATCATAATCGGACTGATAGGCGATCCATTTGCCATCCGGCGACCACGTAATGGCAGTCTGCCGCTGATCGCTCACCGTAAGTTGGGTGGGCCATCCGCCCTCGGAAGAGACCACCCAAATGTTGTTTCGCCCGCTCATATTCGAAATGAACGCAATGCTCTTGGCATCGGGCGACCACGTCGGGCTGCCGATCTGCCGCGTCATGTACAGCTTTTCGATCGTCAAGCTTTTAGCCTCGACTTGCGCGTTGGGCTTCGAGGCGATTTGCTTAGGATCGGTGATGGCGTGCGGCGCGGAAAGAGTTTGAGCGGTAACAGTTTCGGAGAGAGCTGTGCTCATAAGAATTACGATAGCAAACCAGGTAAGACAACGCATTAGGAAGGCCTCAAAGCAGTTTAGCAAACGGTAGAGATTAACGAACCGTGGGTCGCAAGCATTTTATGAGTTGCGGGCGGCTGCTAGAATTTGGCTTTAGGATGGCCACGGCACCGCACATCCCGCCACTCCCGCGCACCATCTTCCATGTGGATATGGACGCGTTCTTCGTTTCGGTGGAGGAACTGTTCGATCCATCGCTGAGGGGCAAACCGGTCGTCGTTGGAGGACAGCGCAACGAACGTGGAGTGGTTTCGGCGGCGTCATACGCCGCCCGCAAGTTTGGAGTGCATTCGGCCATGCCGTTGCGCACCGCGGCGAAGCTGTGCCCGCAGGCGATTTTTGTCGATGGGCATCCGGAGCGCTACCGCGAGTGCTCGGAAAAAGTGTTCAAGGTGCTGACCGCGTTTTCACCGCAAGTGGAGATGGCTTCCATCGACGAAGCGTACCTTGACATGAGTGGTACTGCTAGGTTGCACGGGCCTCCGCTGCGCGCTGCGGAAAAGCTGCACCGGCACATGAAAGAAGAGACGCTGTTGAATTGTTCGATTGGGGTCGGGTCTTCGCGGCTGATCGCGAAAGTCTCTTCGGCGCAAGCGAAACCGAACGGCGTGCTCTGGATCGTGCCGGGCGAAGAAGCGAAGTTCCTCGCGCCGTTGGATGTGCGCGAGATTCCAGGCGTGGGCAAGGTGATGGAGACGCATCTCCACGAAATAGGAATCAGGAAAGTTGGAGATCTGGCGAAGCTCGATGAAGCGGAGCTCGAAGAACGGTTCGGCAAATGGGGATTGGCGCTGGCCGGCAAGGCTCGGGGAGAAGATGCCGGGGGATGGTTCGACTCCGAAGTAGGCGCCCGTGAAGAAGCGAAGTCGATCAGCCACGAACATACCTACAACGACGATACCGCCGATCAAAGCCAGCTCGAAGCCACTCTGATGCGGCTCTCTGAGATGGTGGGGCGGCGGTTGCGCGAGGCGAATCTGTACGCGCGGACCATCCAGCTCAAACTGCGTTACAAAGATTTCACCACCATCACGCGCGCACACTCTCGTGCCCAGCCAACCCAGATTGACGGAGAAATCTTCGAGGAAGTGCGGACTCTGTTTCGCAAAAACTGGAAGCAGGGAAGTCAGGTGCGTCTGCTGGGCGTGCATGTATCGTCATTCGAGAGCCAACCCGAGCAATTCGATCTGCTGAGTGGGAATCGTGGTAAACGCTGGCACGATGCTCTGGCTGCAGCGGATAAACTCCGCGACAAGTTTGGCGAGTCGAGCGTAACGCTGGCCGCGGGCATGCGCGGAAGTTTTCGCGAGAGGACGCACGAGAATCCGGCGGGATTGCCGGGAAAGAAGCACGAATAGAAAACCCCACTTCTCGCAAAAGACGTGAGAAATGGGGCACCCGTCGAAAAAAACGAATCAGAAAACGAAGGCCGGGTATCCCGGAAGTGATTCCGGATCCCGGCCGTCGCCTTAGTGCAACTCGTTTTGAATGCAACTCGTTTTAATGCAGTTCCTGCTGACGCAAATTGTGCTTGAGCCTATCGGTTCCCCGAGTTCGCGGCGCTGGTCGTGGAATCGCCGGCAGTGGGCGAGGGGCTCCAACGCACCAGCCGCGGATAAAATGGAGTCACTTCAAACGGCATCTTGTCACGAGCGGAGTTGATGGCGACAGGAGCTGCCTTGATCATCTCCGCGGTGTCGTTCCAGGGATTCACCTTCACTCGTCCGCCAAGCGGCAGGGCCGCGATCTGATCGAGCTTTGAATTGTCCAACGCGGGGCCTTGCGTTTCCAGCGCAGCCAGCCGGGTGACGGTCCCGTTTTCTCCCAAAGGATTGCCGAGATGCGTGGTCAAGAGCGCGTTGAGCTGGTGGGCCCGGCTTTGCAGTTCCTTCAGGAACAATCCCACATTGCCGAGCTTTGCCGCATAGGGCGAGTTGTTTAGCAATTCAATCGCTTTTTTGTCGGCAGCAGCTTCTTCTTCCGGAATATGTTTAAAACCCAGATTCGAGTAAGTAGTGTCGTCGGAAAACAGCATGCGATCGTTGAATGCGTATTTGCTGCCGAGGTTATGCCCGAGCACAATGTGCGCCAGTTCGTGCGCCAGCAAAGCGGCGAGGCTGGCTTCATCAGGAAGCACGTCGACCAATCCCCGGCTGATCACGATGGTGTTGCCCACACTGAAAGTTTCGAGCGGAGTGGTCAATAGCACGCGAACCCGCACGGGCCGCTCCAGATCGAGATTGTTGGTTACGACGAGATTGTTCACCACGGTCTGCAGGATGTGATCGACGTCGCCCTCGGGGGCGACCAGGCCGCCGTTGGTGAGCCGGTCAACCACGTTATCTTCCGCTTGGCGTTCCCATTCGCGTTGAGCCTGGAGAGGAGATGCGTCCTGCGCTGTCGGGCTCTCATCTTTCACGCTATCGATCTTGATCTGCGTGAGTTCGTCGTCTCTGGCTTCTTTTTTCAGGTCGTAACCCCAAATGCGGGTTTGCGCCTTGAATGCGAGTTGGTTCTTAGCGCCCGCGCTGAAATCTCCTTCCTCGCTGTAGATGAAAGCCGGGACCCAGTAGCCGGGCGTCAGATTCAAGCGCCAGCTATCCATGTGGAAGAAGTAGGAATTGTTCTTCGCCGGAGAGTAAGTGCCGTTGAGCCGCACGATGTTGAAGGCGTGGTCTTCGACCCAGATTCGCCCGAGGAAACGGCCTCTGCCCGCGGTTTTCTTGGGCATCACGTCGAATACGAGACAGCGAATGTCGCCCACAAATTCGCGGCGCACAAAGTGGAAATCGTAGTGGGCGCGATCGAAGTCGCTGCGGTCGACGTAGACCATCCAGGCAAAACCCATTGGCTGATACTGGACCGTGAAAAGTTTGTGGAAGCCGCCGAGCAGACGCGACTGCATGCTGCGGTCCTCGTCCTTCAAATAATCCTTGCGGTCGATGACTTCGCCCATATCCATGCGGCCGAGAAAATAATGGTCTTCGCTGGGAACGGCGCCAAGTTGAGGATCAGGGCGCAGATTCTGCAAATAGGTTTCGACGACCGGAGTACGGTTCGACAAGAACTTGATGAGCCCGTGTTCGCGTTCAATGACGCGGTCTACCACCTGGTCCACGGTCACGGGCGGCGGTTCGGGCGAAGCTTGCGGCAGTGGGTTTGGAGACTGGGCGGTCGATTCATTCGCAGCGCCTGCCGACGTCATCGTTGCAGGGCTGGATTGGGCTGTGGGTTGAGACTGTTGCGGCTGTTGCGCGGCACTGACTGAAAGCAGCAACGCGACTGCAAGCATCCACTTACCGGTTCTCCACTGCAAGGTTCGCATGAATCCTTCTCGTTTTTCCCAGCTCGATTGAGCCGACCCTATTATTCTTCGAAGATTCGCAATTTTCCCGAAGCTGCACTCTCTCGGACGATTCCCTGATTCGTACCGCAACTTCCGGGCCAAATCGCATTGCCCAGAAGACGCCGCCTTGTGCAAAACTCAGTACGCCATTTGAAACATCACGTGCACGATCGCGGTCGAATCGACTGGTTGGCCCATTCGCAGCGCGGGTTTAAAACGCATATTGTTCGCGGCGGTGATGGCCGCTTCATCAAGGCCGTGACCCAGGCCGCTGACCACGCGATTTACATGCAGGGTCCCATCGGCGCTGAACAGCACTTCCAGCAGAACTTCGCCTTCCAGCTTCAAGCTGCGCGCTTCCGCGGTATAAACCGGCTTGGGCTTGAACGTGATTTCCACTGGCGTGGTTGCCGGACCATCCGCGCGCGCGATTACCGGACCGTGATGGGCCACCTGTTCCGATCCGAAACTGCCGGTCGCGACCGTGCCGTGTGAGTTCCCATTGCTAGTGGCGATGCCGTTGCCGAAATCGGCGCTGGCCACCGCTCCTTTGATTCCTTTCGCCCCGCCGGAGCCATTGCCTTGGCCCGCGCCCACGGGCATGTCGAAACCTCCGGGTTGGGCGGCGTACAGTTTGGCAGCCTCTTTGCCCGTGCCCTTCAATCCATTGGGATCGCCGAAGCCCCCGGTCTGCACTTGCTCGACGGCGGCCTTCACGGTCGGAGCGACCGATGAGCCCGCGAAATCTCCCGTGTGCAACAAGCGTGGCTTCACGGCCTCTGCGACCTTCAACTCCGGAGCGGCAAACTGGTTTACTACGACTTTCGGCGCCTCAACCTCAGGAGGCGGGATGCGGCGGGCTTCCTGCGGAACAATGACTTTTGGCGCTTCCAGCACGGGCTCGGTCGGAACGACATTTGCCCTTATCGGTTCCGGTTTGGGAGCTTCCGTCTTTACCGGTTCGGGCGGCGGCTCCGGTTTCAGCGCAGGCAGCGGAATCAATGACATGACGCGGTATTGCCTGAGCTGAATATGGTCAGGAAACAATAGCCCGATGTTAATCAGCAACAACAAGAGCAGCAACAGCAGGGTGTACCCGGTCGCGACCGCCCGCTTGTCGATCTTGCGCTCCGGCAATAAGCCGAGCTGAAAACCCTGTGAAGACGTAGCCATGCCTTAGCTCCAATGAAACCTGGGCGAGGGAGCGAACCAGGCTTGGAAACACCACATTACGGTAGAAAATACACCGGGGAAACGTGCCTAGGGTTCCGGAACCTAGGTAACAATCTTGGTGCGGATATGGGAACAGTGTTCAAAAACGGGAAATGCAGGCAGTTTCCTGGGATACCGGTTCAAGATGGCATTTGCGCCGGTCGTCGCCCGCGAAACCAGGCGAAAACCGGTATGCCTGCCAGAATTACCAGCAATCCATAGAGAGAATTCGGCCAGTTTCCTCGGAGAGTGTAGTAAAGCAGGAACGCGGCGGCGGCAATGAACAGCGAAGGTAAGAACGGGTATCCGAACATGCGATAGGGCCGCGCGGCCTGCGGATCGCGCCGGCGAAAGACAAAAATTGTGCTGCCAGAGATCATGTAGAAGAGCCATTCGGCAAAAATGGTGAGCGAAAATAGCTGCCGGAAATTTCCTCCCAGCAGGAGAAGAATGATCGACAACAATGCCTGTACGACAATGGCCACCGTGGGAGTATGAAATCGGGGATGAACATCGGCCAGCGCCGAGAAGAAATATCCATCGCGAGCCACGGCGTAAGGAATGCGGGCGCCGCTCATGATCGTGCCGTTCAGCGTGACTAGCATGGAGATTGCCATGCCCGCGGAGACAATGCTCGCGCCCACTCGCCCGACGACCAGCGCGACCGCGTCCGATGCGGGGCGCGGCGATGCGGCGATCGCACTGGCAGGCAGCACATACTGCACGGCCGCATTCATTAATACGTAAAGCACTCCTACCGTGGCCACGCCGGCAATCAAAGCAATGGGAATGTTCCGTCCCGGCTGCTTTATCTCTCCCGCAACCATGTTGAGGTCGTTCCATCCGTCATAGGCCCACAGAGCAGCGACCAGCGCAGCCATGAAGCCTGCGATTCCGCCTTTTGCGCCGATGAAGGTCCCGGCAAAATTGCTCCAGCCGTGGCCGGTTACCGAGCCGGCTGCGCCGAAGCATATGGCTATGATGGCGAGAATCATTACAACTTTCAGCAGCGTGAATACCAACTGGAACTCGCCCGCCTTTTTTACGCCAAGATAATTCAGCAGAGAAATGAGAATGGCGGCGGCGATGGCAACCAGTTGTCCCCAGGTAATCGCAAAAGGAATGGAAATCGCATTGGCGGAAAAGAATGAAAACATGGGAAAGGTACCCAGGATGCGAGCCAGCCCGGTGGCGATGGTTGCGATCGATGCCGGTTTGGCGATGACGAACCACGTCCACGCGTAGAGGAAGCCGGCAAGCGGTCCGTAGGCGTCGCGAACGTAAACGTATTCACCGCCGGCCTGCGGCTTCATGGCTCCCAGTTCGGCGTAGGTGAGCGCGCCAAAGAAAGAGAGCAGACCGCCCACCAGCCATGCGAGGTAAACCAACTTCGCCGAGCCGACGGCCTGCATCATTTCGGCAGGAACCAGAAATATTCCGCTGCCGATGATGGTGCCGACCACGACGGCCGAAGCGTGGCTCACTCCCAGATCGCGGGAGAGTTCGGCGTGCACAGCGGCTGATTGCGCGGTTCGCGGCATGGCAGAGTGTGCCAGTATACGCGAGGCGAGGTCTGTAGCTGGACTTATAGCGAAAAACCTTAACCGCGAAGATCGCGAAGGGTTCGTTTTGCGCCCTTTGCGGATGTTCTTAGCGAACTTCGCGGTTAAGGGTTTCGCCAGCAGGCTCCCGATAATTGTTCACCATCCGCCGAATACCATCCCGAAGCAACAGAACATGAAAGTTGATCAATAGCCCCACTTGAATATTCAACAGCCGCAAATGCGAAAGCAGTTGAGCTTCGTCGACAGGATGGATCGCCTCTTTGCACTTCGCCTCGACCACAAACCTTCTCTCAACGACGAAGTCCGCGCGAAATCCGCAATCCAGCTTGACTCCTTCATAGACCAGAGGCACAACCTTCTGCCTCTCAACCCGAAATCCAACCTTCTCGAGTTCGTAGGCCAGGCAAGCTTCATAAGCAGATTCGAGCAGCCCAGGCCCAAGCCGCCGGTGAATCTTGATTGCCGCTCCGATAATCTGCGGCGTGAGATCAAGCGAGAAAATCCTGCCCTGTGGTTTTGCTTCCCGGTCTTCACGGAATTCTTCGCGCACTTTGTGGTGGAAAGCTTTTCGGCACAAAGAATATTAACCGCAAAGATCGCAAAGAACACCCGCGAAGGACGCAAAATAACCGTCTATTCCTGATTCGGAACCACTGGGCTGGCCACGTACCCTACCGTGAACGTAATCACCGTTCCGATCATGACCCACCAGGTCCATGGCACGCGGGTGAACAGCCACAAATACAATTCCACGATAAACCCCAGCAGCATGCCGATCACCGCTCCTCTTTGATTTGCTTTTCGGGTTAGAACCCCAAGCAGGAAAACTCCGAGCAGCGCACCGTAGGCCACGGACGCAATCTGCAGACCCACTTCGACTACCCGGCCTACTCTGTGCAACGCCAACACGGCCAGCGCAAAGAGCAACAGGGCCCAGAAGAACGTGAAGGCCCGTGATATCTGCATTCGGGAGCGTTCAGTAGTTTGCGGACGGGAGTGCAGGTAAAAATCCATGATCGAACTCGAGGACAAGGCATTCAAAGCCGCGCTCAGGTTTGACATGGCCGCCGCCAGAATTGCGGCAATTAGCAGACCCGATATTCCATGCGGCATGCGGCTGACGATAAACGTGGGATAGATTCTGTCGGGCCGCGAAAAATGAATCGAGGGAACGCGATAGTAGGCCCACAGCATTACACCTACCAGCAGGAATAGCGCGAACTGAAACAAAATCGCCACGCCGCTGGTGAGCAGTGCAGTTACCGACTGCTTCTGATTGCGGGCCGCCAGCAGCCGCTGCACGATCAGCTGGTCGGTTCCATGGCTGGCTACGGTAAAAAATGTTCCGCCAATCAATCCAGCCCAGAAGGTGTAGGGAATCCAGAAGCTCGGAGTGAAGTTGAAGACCTGCAGTTTGCCGGCACTTGCCGCAGCGGCATGAATTGCGGGCCAGCCTCCCGGCACAAGGTGGAGAATCGTGTAGAGGCCGACGAGGGTGCCGCCGACATAAATAAACGTTTGCACTACATCAGTCCAGATCACGGCAGCCAATCCGCCCTCGAATGTGTAGATCAGTGTCAGCACTGTGATAATTGCGATGGAAGCCACTTCGCCGGTGCCCAGCGCGATTGAGACCACAATCGATACGGCGTATACGCGCACGCCCTCGGCTGTGCCCCGCGTCAACAGAAACAATCCGGCGGTGAGCGAGCGCAAACGGCGCCCGAAACGGCGTTCAATCAATTCGTAAGCGGTATAAAGCTCGCCGCGAAAATACTGCGGCAGCAGCACAAAGCTGATGACGACCCGGCCGACAACGTAGCCCATCACGACTTGCAGAAAGGTGAAGTTGGTGTCGTAGGCGAGCCCGGGAATGCTGATGATGGTGAGCGTGCTGGTTTCCGCCGCGACAATCGAGAGCGCGATTGCCCACCAGGGAATCTCGCGTCCGGCAAGAAAGTAATCGCGCAGCGAGCGCTGCCGCTTGCGAAAGCGCAGGCCAAATAAAGTTATGCCGATCAGATAAAGCGCGATGATCGCGAGATCGAATTTGTCGAGTCCCATGCTCTGGTCCGCTTAGCGGCCTTTCTTTGCGATCTTTGCGGTCAAATGCTTTTATGCCTCCCCAGGAAAGCATTTAATCGCAAAGCCCCCAAAGGAATCCGCGAAGTTCGCCAGAAAAGTTCGCCAAGAAAAGTTCGCGAAGAAAACGTTTCGCCAAGAAGACTCCGCGTCCACCTATATGACTTTCCTCGCCACTACCGTCGCCGGATCGTACGTTTCGGAGGAGCACGCCACCAGCCACAGAGGCGAGGCGCCATCGTTGCGCACCGCGTGGGAGCAGCCCGGCGAAATTCGAGCTAGTACCGCGGTGCGGCCATTAAATGTGCGATGCTGCGTGGCCGTGCCCTCGCCTTCATCCCAGTGCAGCGACCACTCCGAACCCGGCAAGACAATAATGACTTCTTGTTTGTGCAAGTGATGGTGATTTCCGCGCACCGCTCCGGGCGCGGTAGAAGCGAGGTGCATGTCGGCGACGCTTCCCAGGAAATCGAGGGCCTCTGGTGGAGGCGAAAAGCTGAAGCCGCGCCCGTCGCCGTGATTGTCGAGTTCGGAGATTTGGATTTTCATGTAGATGAGCTTTCAATTATGGCTGGAACGCTCCGGTTACGGGAGTGAGTCTTTATGAACGCGGGTCTGTGGTAGAACTAGCGCGTGGCCTACTACCTTGGCATCGACGGTGGCGGAAGCAAAACTACCGGTGTTGTCGGCGATGAAACGTCCATTCTGGCAACCGTTCAAAGTGGCGCCACCAACATTACGCGCGTTGGCGAAGCGGGCGCACGCGAATCTCTCCATCAAGCCATACGCGAAGCTTGTGCCGCAGCCGGCATTGTTCCGGCGCAGGTGCAGCGTGCCTGCATTGGCGCTGCCGGCGCCGGACGCAAAGAAGCTGCGCACGCCATTCGAAACATTGTTGCAGAAGTGATTTCCGGCGAGATTGCGGTGGTCGGCGATATGCCGATCGCGCTGGAAGCCGCGTTTGGAGAGGGACCGGGCATCATCGTGATTGCGGGGACCGGCTCGTTTGCTTATGGCCGCGATTTGCAGGGAAAGACGGCGCGAGCGGGCGGTTGGGGATTCGCCGTTTCCGATGAAGGCTCAGCCCACTGGATTGGGGCCCGGGCCGTCCGTGAAGCGTTGCGTGCGGCAGATCAAAGCACGACGACGACGCTGCTTGAACAGTTGATACAGGTTCGCGGCGAGCGCTCGTTCGATGAATTTGTACGTGCTGCCAATTCGAACACGGATTTTGCCGCATTCTTCCCTCTGGTCGTGTCGATGGCGGAAGCTGGCGATTCGACAGCCTGCAAAGTCCTTGCGGAGGCGGGCAGGGAACTGGCCAATCTCGCTGCCATTGTCACGGGCAGACTTTTTGCCGATCAGGTTGCGGATGATGACTTGCCCATTCCACTGGCAACGGCGGGAGGCGTCTTTCGTCACGCACAAATTGTCCGCGAGACTTTCGACGATCAAATCCGCAGCCTTCCCCACAAATTTGCGTTGAATACGGAAATCATCGAGCCGGTCCACGGAGCACTGCAGATGGCGCGACGAGGCCGTCTCTGACATGACGAGCGCGGCGTTTTCTAGCGTTCTGATTAGCGTCCCAATCAGCGCCCGCCGCCAATTTCCAGGATCGTTCCAGTTACATACGAAGCAGCAGGAGACAGCAACCACAACACTCCTTCGGCAACTTCGTGCGGCAGACCTGCGCGTTGCATAGGGATGGACGGCATGAGCCGCGCAAGCCGGTCAGGCGCGCCGTTGGCGGCATGCAATCCAGTTTCGATCAATCCAGGAGCAACCGCATTGACTCGGATTCCTTCGGTCGCAACTTCGCGAGCGAGTCCGACCGTAAAGCTGTCGATTGCGCCCTTCGATGCCGCATAGTGGGACCCACTCGCCAGCCGATCCAAATTCGGCGGCACGTGACGAAATATTCACGATGGCTCCGCCGTTTCCGCCATGGCGCGTAGACATTCGCCTGACCGCCTCGCGAGCGCAAAGAAATGCTCCGCTAATGTTAGCCGCCATCACGCGCCCCAGGGCCTCAGCGCTCACGTTTTCTACGCGCGCGAATCCGCCGGTGATGGCAGCGTTGTTGACCAGCGCCTTGATCGCGCCCAGTTCGCGCTGGGCGGTTTGAAAAAGCCGGATCACGTCTTCTTCGCGAGATACATCCGCCTGAATCGCGCAGGCACGGCTGCCGGCGGAAACGATTTGCTCGACGACCGACTCTGCCTCGGCTCTTCCCGTCGCGAAATTGACTGCCACGGCGTATCCGCGCTGAGCTGCCAGGGTGGCGATCGCCGCGCCGATTCCTCGGCTCGCTCCGGTGACGATGATTGTGCCGATCTTTTCCTCTGCAGGCATAGATTTGATCTCCAAAACACTCTAACAACAAACCTCTGGCATGTGCGATGGCTAGCCGTTCGTAACCTTTTTCGGGCAGGGGCACTCCGCATAAAATCGCAGCATTCGTATGATCGAGTTCCTGCAAGCGATTTTCGCGCCGATTTTCGATAAGCCCTGGCAGGCGGTCTCGCGCCCGGCGCAGATGGCGTGGGTCGTCTTCTACGGTGGTTTTCTGGTTTACGCGTTTCAGGCCCACGGCCACATGCTCTTCATCGATCTGGCGAATCTGGTCATTCACGAAGGCGGCCACAATCTTTTTGTATGGTTCGGGCCAACTCTGCACGTATGGGGAGGCACGATTCTGCAGTGGATGGTGCCGTTTCTTCTGGCGGCGTATTTCTTCACGCACCGGCAAACCACCGGATTCGTCTTCTGCCTTTTCTTTTTCTTCGAGAACTGGCTCTACACCGCGACCTACATGGCTGATGCGCGGGCGCAGGTGTTGCCGCTGGTCACCACCGGCAACGCTGAGTTCGCGGAGCACGATTGGTTCCGGATCTTCACCGATCTCGGCGTTCTCAACTACGACACGACAATCGCCGCGGTGGTTCGCTTGCTCGGCTGGTGCGGAATGATTGGGATCGTCATTTGGTTTGCCATGCAGCCCACAGGTACAGCAACCGAATTGAATGAAGATAAAGAGATGGAAGCAAGGTTCCTCGATTATTTGCGGAAGTAAGTCGCGCTTTGACTCTTCTGCCCATCCGGTCGATGCCCTAGTAAGAAAAATTCCTGAGGAAAATAATTTACACAATCATTACGCGAGTTTCGTTGACTTGCCTCGTTCTGTTTCTAGAATAGAAGTAATTCATCCCAATCAGGGATACGAGAGGAACAATGCCAAATCAGTCGCAAGAGCAAGAAACTCTCAACGTCAAACTCGTTCACTTTACAAAACAGAACTCATCCGATGAGCCCGTGCAGGTGGCTTTTTCCGTAGTCGACGACCAGGGGAAAGAGGAAATCATCACGGGCGAAATTCCATACACGTTCGAACTGTTTCGCCTACTACAGGAGAATGGCTGGCTGAACCTGCGGCGAGGCGTTTCCAGCATTCGCGAGGCTGCCCGGCCGCAACGCCGGACGATGACCGCCTAGCCGGATAGCATAGTTCGATGACCAAGTTCGATAACTCTCAACCTGAAGCCGCCGCTTCGTCGCGGCGCTGGAACCGGAACACAGGTTCCGGCGCATTAAAAAAGCTCGATTTCAGATAGAGCTATTCAGATCTATTTCCCAGCACTAGATCGATTCCCGAAAACAACAATTCCAACTTTGCGCGGGGAAGTTTGTCCCCCCGCTCCGTCAGAAGAAATCGATCGAGAGAAATGATCTGCGACACAGGCGCGACGGACTTCTTCGTCAATCCGGTGACTCGTGTGGATGACCTGTCGTCGCCAGGCAGCCCACACGGCCTCAGATTTCAGCTCTTGCGAAATTGCTTGCTCAAAGTAAGCGCCTGATGCTGGTAGGAGGACCCGATATTGGTGCCGTAGATTTTATTTGGCCGGGAGAGCAAACGCATGTAGTTAAGGCGACCCACGAGTTGCCCGTGCTCCATCAGGAACGGCACCTCATGGGCGCGGACTTCGAGCACTGCGCGAGTGCCCTTAATGTCGTTGGACCCGTATCCGAAGCCGGGGTCGAAGAAGCCTGCGTAGTGGATACGAAACTCGCCGTCTCCCTGATCAAGGGGCACCATTTCCGCTGCGAAGTCCGGCGGCACACGCACTCTCTCTCTTGACGCAAGAATATAGAAGTCGCCAGGTTCCAGGATCAGGTTCCGATTGGCGTTCTGATGTATCGGCTCCCAGAACTCGTCGGTCGGATAAAAGTCAATCTGGTCGAGGGCAATGGCCGGCGCGTATTTCTTGGCCCGATATGCGATAACTTCCCGCTCTTCGACGGCCTCGAGGTTGACGGTAATTCTGAGCCCTCGCTCAACCAGTGGCCTGACTGGGCCATCCCCGTCTATGTAGACCAGCGGCTCTTCCTTGTCCAGGTTTCTAATGGTCTGATCGCCGGAGCGCGGACTGCCGTGCACAAACCGCAGTTGGCTGAGCCTCATTCCAGCTCGAACTGCGACTGTGAAAGTTCGGGAGACGACTTCCGCATAAAGTTTCCCCTTATATCCCGCGATTACCCGGTCAAACTCCGTACTGTAGTCCGTGATTAGACGGGTAAAAATATCCAGTCGCCCGGTGGTGCTTTTCGGGTTGGCCTTACCGGAGATATTTTCCGGCAGGTTCAGCTCCTCCACCAAAGGAATGATGTAGACGCAATCTCTTTCGAGGACGGGCGCACCGGTGAGATCGACGCGGGTCATCCGGAGCTGTTTGATTTTAGCGTCCACCGTGCTGTTCAATCCCGGTAGAAAACTCGCCCGTACGCGATAGGCGACATCGCCCAACCGCAAATCGAGACTCGCAGGCTGGATATGCTCGGGGTTAATTTCAGGGGTGGCAATGATTTGCCCGTGCGCAATCAGGTTGCTGATTTCCTGCGACGGAAGGATGCCGGTGGTCCGGGCCTGGCCTCCTTCAGCCGCAGAGTCGGCTCCGTTCTCGAACGCGATGTGGCTTTGGTTAGACGTGGACATCCTGGAAAGCGATTTTACCCTAGGAGCAGCCACCGGAGGCCAGCCGGTTGAGAATTCGATCCGCAATGGCGTGGTTGCAGCCGCGCCTTTCAGAGCTTTTACTGATGAGCTGTCGGACTGTCCCCGGTAGACGACGTTAGAGGCGGAGCCATCGGCTGCGTGGGTACATCTTCGTTCAGCGCCGTCAAAGGCGATTCCAGCGCAATCTGCAGCACCTGATCCATGGTGTCGACAAAGTGCAACTTCATGGCGTTGCGTAGATTTTCCGGAACTTCAGCCACGTCCTTCTCGTTGTCCTGCGGCAAGATGACTTCGAAAAGTCCAGCGCGGTGAGCAGCGAGCAGCTTTTCTTTGAGGCCGCCGATCGGCACGACCTTGCCGCGCAGCGTGATTTCGCCAGTCATGGCGAGATCGCGGCGAACCGGTATTTTGCTGAGCGCGCTGGCAATTGCGGTAGCGATTGTGATGCCGGCCGATGGCCCGTCTTTCGGAATCGCGCCTTCCGGCACGTGCACGTGCAGATCTAAGTTGCGGTAAAAGTCGCGATTAAGGCCAAGCCGGTTCGCCCGAGACCGCACGTAAGAGAGCGCCGCCTGCGCCGACTCCTGCATCACGTCGCCCAGCTTACCGGTGAGCGTCAGCTTGCCTTTTCCGTCGACCACCGTCGCTTCGGTGCTCAGGATCGAGCCGCCGACTTCAGTCCAGGCAAGGCCCGTAACCAAGCCCACTTCGCTTTTTTCGTGGGCGAGCGTGTCGCGGAACTTGATCACGCCGAGGAACTCTTTGACATTATCGCCATTGACGCTGACCGTATACTCTGCGCCTTCTTTCACGACCTTGCGAGCGATCTTACGGCACACGTTGCCGATTTCGCGCTCGAGGTTTCGCACGCCAGCCTCGCGCGTGTAGGCGCGGATTAGCGTGGTGATTGCGTCATCGGAGAACTTAACATTTTTCTCCGACAAGCCCGCCTGCAGCATCTGCTTCTTTACCAGAAATTGCTTGGCGATCTCGACTTTCTCCTGCTCGGTGTAGCCGTGCAGCCGCAGCACTTCCATGCGGTCCTGCAGAGCGGGAGGAATGGTGTGCATCACGTTTGCGGTCGCCACGAAGAAAACCTGCGACAAGTCGTATTCCACGTCGAGATAATGATCGACGAACATGAAATTCTGTTCCGGGTCGAGCACTTCAAGCAGGGCAGCGGAGGGATCGCCGCGGAAATCCATCGACATCTTGTCGACTTCATCGAGCATGAAAACCGGGTTCTTCGTTCCGGCCTTCTTCATCATCTGAATGATCTGGCCGGGCAAAGCTCCGATATAAGTGCGCCGGTGGCCGCGAATTTCGGCTTCATCGCGCACTCCGCCCAGCGACATACGGACGAACTTGCGGCCCGTGGCCTTCGCAATCGACATTCCCAACGAAGTCTTGCCCACTCCGGGCGGTCCGACGAAACAAAGAATCGACCCTTTCGGATTTTTTACCAACTGCCGCACCGCCAGAAACTCAAGAATGCGCTCTTTGATTTTTTCCAGCCCATAATGATCTTCGTTCAGGACCTTTTCAGCTCGCGAAATATTGCGAATTTCTTTCGAGCGCTTCTTCCACGGCACAGCCAGCAGCCAATCCAAGTAATTGCGTGATACTGTCGACTCGGCCGACATGGGCGGCATGGCTTCCAGCTTCTTCAATTCCTGCAGCGCCTTGTCTTTTACTTCTTTCGGCATGCCGGCGGCTTCGACTTTTTTCTTCAGTTCATCGAATTCGCTTTTTTCGCCGCGTCCCAGTTCCTTCTGAATCGCCTTGATCTTCTCGTTGAGGTAATACTCTTTTTGCGCCTTTTCCATCTGGCGCTTCACCCGCGACTGGATGGTCCTGTCAACGTTGAGCTTCTCGATCTCAACATCCAGAACGTCGGCGATCCGGTTCAGCCGCTCCGAGGGATCGAAAATTTCCAGCAACTCCTGTTTTTCTTCAATCGAAAGCTGAAGGTTGGCAGCGATGATGTCGGTGAGCTTGGCCGGATCTTCCATGCGCACGGCCGAAATCATGGTCTCGTAGTTCAGCGCCTGGCAAAGCTTTACGTACTGCTCGAACAGCGTGGTCACCCGCTGCATGCTGGCTTCGATCTGCGGATTCATCTCCGCCGGATAGCGGGCTAACCGCACCGAAGCCTGCATATAGCCATCTGCGTCGGTTGCCTGAAGCAATCTGCCCCGCTCGATACCCTCAACCAGAACTTTAATATTTCCATCGGGCAGCTTGAGGCTCTGGACGATATTGACCACCGTTCCAACCTGGTAGATCTCGTTGGCCTTCGGTTCATCAATCGAGGCATCGTGCTGCGTGGCCAGGAAAATCTTCTTATCTGCCGCCAGCGCCTCTTCTAAAGCTCGCACGCTCGACTCCCGTCCTACGACAAACGGAGTCATCATGAAAGGGAAGATGACCACGTCGCGAATAGGCATCATCGGCAGCTTCTTGGTTTCGAATTTTTCCTTGGATGTGGTCACTCGCTCTCCTGTGGTCGTGGACTAGGTATCGTTCGGACTGGCAAGCGTGGCGCGGAGTTCCACAACTCGCCCCAACTAGTCAATTAACTATTCTACTATCCTGCCTTCTCCAGTGTAGCCATCGAAGCGCTGCGTTTTTCTACCATCTCGCGGGTCACCTCGAATTCTTTTAGTTTCTTCTGGCTGGGCAGATGGAACATCAGATCAAGCATCAATTCTTCCAAAATCATGCGCAGCCCGCGAGCTCCTACTTTGCGCGCCATCGCCTGCCGGGCGACCGCCCGCAGAGCTTCGTCACTAAATTTCAGGCGGACATTTTCGAACTCGAACAGACGCTGATATTGCTTGACGATCGCGTTTTTGGGACGCGTCAGAATCTCGATGAGCGCCGTCTCGTCGAGATCTTCCAGCATTCCGACCACCGGTATACGGCCGACGAACTCGGGGATCAGCCCGAACTTGATCAGGTCTTCCGGCTGAACTTCGCTCAACAGTTCAAAGCTGCGCTTGCGCGAAACTACGATGTCTTCTTTTTCCGCGTCTTCGCCGCCGCGGAATCCCAAAGACTTTCTGCCGATGCGCCGCCCCACAATCTTTTCCAGTCCCACAAACGCCCCGCCGCATATAAACAAAATGTTCGTAGTGTCCACCGGAGTAAATTCCTGATGCGGATGTTTGCGTCCACCTTGCGGCGGAACATTGGCGATCGTTCCTTCCAGAATCTTCAGCAGCGCCTGTTGCACGCCTTCGCCGGAAACATCGCGCGTGATCGAGGGGTTTTCATCCTTGCGCCCGATCTTGTCGATCTCATCGATATAGATAATGCCGGTCTGCGCGCGGCTCACATCGCCTTCGGCAGCCTGCAGCAGCTTCAAAATAATGTTCTCAACATCTTCACCGACATACCCAGCCTCGGTGAGCGTGGTCGCATCCACAATGGCGAAGGGAACATCGAGCATGCGGGCCAGAGTCTGCGCCAGCAGCGTCTTGCCGGTTCCCGTCGGACCGATGAGCATAATGTTCGACTTGCTCAATTCAATCCCGTCGGTGCCTTTCTGCCGGTTCATGAAGATGCGCTTGTAGTGGTTGTAGACCGCTACCGCCAGCTTCTTCTTGGTTTGCTCCTGCCCAATGACGTATTCATCAAGGAAGATTTTGACCTCCTGCGGCTTGGGCAGTTGATTCGGAGGAGCGGTCGGCGGAGTCGCCGTGCGGTCATCTTCCAGAATGGAATTGCAGACGGCCACGCATTCGTCGCATATGTACGCCCGCGGGTAGTCGCTAGGGGAGGAGATCAGCTTGGCTACCGCATCCTGCGATTTGTGGCAGAACGAGCAACGCAAAATCTCGTCTGACGATTTGGTTTTCACTCAGTGTTACTCCTAATTCCTGTCATTCCGGGCAAGCGCTCTTTGCGCAACGAGGAATCTGAGCTCACATCCTGACTGCGCGAAGGCCTATCCTACCGCTTTTACGGTCTTATAGATGATATCGTCTATGATTCCGTATTCCTTAGCCTGCTGCGCATTCATGATGAAATCGCGCTCCACATCCTTTTCTACCTTATCCAGTTTCTGGCCGCTATGTTTCGATAGTAACTGGTTGGTGATTTCGCGCATTCTCAGGATTTCCCGGGCATGAATGTCGATATCTGTCGCCTGGCCGGATAACCCGCCCATCGAAGGCTGATGGATCAGGATGCGCGAATTCGGCAACGCCAGCCGCTTTTTCGCCTCGCCGGCCGACAGCAGCAAAGCCGCCATCGACGCCGCTTGGCCCACGCACAGCGTCATCACGTCGTTCTTCACGTATTGCATGGTGTCATAGATCGCCATGCCCGCCGTGATCGAACCGCCCGGGAGAGTTGATGTAGAGCTGTATGTCTTTCTCGGGATCTTCCTGCGCCAGAAACAGCATCTGCGCGATCACCAGGTTGGCGATGTTGTCGTCAATCGGTGTACCAATAAAGATAATGTTGTCTCTGAGTAGCCGGGAATAAATGTCGTAGGCGCGTTCGCCCCGCCCGGTCTGCTCGATGACCATCGGTACCAGCATCATTTGTGGATCATTGTTCTTATTATTCACGTTCACCTGCCACACTCCGCCCCGAAACCACGGCTCGCTTTTCGGGGAGGGTTGAAAGTGGTCCGCGTCTTTTTGAATTACGCGGACTGATGATAAAGAAAATCGAGGGTCTTTTCGCTGCGGATTCTCATTCGGATTCTATCGAGGCCCCCATCCTGTGTCAATCGCGCTCGCACCGCTTCGGACGTCTGTTTTGACTGCTGCGCCAGCGATTCGATTTCGCGATTTAATTCGTCGTCGCTGACTTCGATTTTTTCGAGATCGGCGATGCGCTCGAGCAATAAACTCGACTTCACATCCTGCACTGCCTGCTCCCGCTGGCCGGCGCGAAGGCGAGGCAAGTCCATTTTCTTCATGTCTTCCATCTTCATGCCCTGCGCTGCCAGAGCGCGCAGCCCGCGCTCCAGGCGCAAATCAATTTGCCGGTCGACCAAAGCTTCTGGGACTTCAAAATTGTGGCGCTTGACCAGTTCATCCACCAGCTTGTCTTTGGCTTCGCGCTCAGCATTATGCCGCTTCTCAGCCTGCATGTTCTCGCGAATCTGTTTGCGAACCTGATCCAGATCGGTGAACTCGCCCAGTTCTTTGGCGAAGTCGTCATTGAGTTCGGGCAAAGCTTTTTGCTTAATGCCGTTCACCTTCACCGTGTAAACGAAAGTTTTTCCGGCGAGCCGTTTGTCGGGCGCGTCCTCGGGATAAACCACATCGAACGTGCGCTCGTCGCCGGCAGAAGACTCCGGTAAGGTTCTGGGTAAATTCCGGCACGGTATTCTTGCCGCCGATCTCAATCAGCACATCGTCCATGTGTACCGGCTTGGCATCCGAGTCGCCATCTTTCGGCCTGCCATCCATCGACGCTTGCGCGAAATCGCCTTCAGCCAGCGCGCGGCCTTCCACAGTGGTGTAAGTCGCATGTTGCTCGCGGACGCTGTTAAGCGCCTGCTCAACTTCTTCATCGGCGACGGTGATTTCCGGCTTTTCGGAGCGCAGTTCTTTATAACCCTCGACCTGAATCTCGGGCAGCACCTCGAAGCTCGCCTTGAAGCGCAGCGGCTCGCCGTCGTGAATGTGCAGATCGGTCACGCGCGGCTGCGAAACCGGAATCAGGCCTTGCTTCTCCGCTTCCTTGCGAAAATATTTCGGAATCAGCGCCTCGGCCACATCGCTCTTGATGCCTTCTCCGAATCTCTGCCGGATGATCGATGCGGGCACATGCCCGGCGCGGAATCCCGGCAGCCGCGCGCTCTTTTGATAGCGCTGAATCTGCGATTCGGTTTCGCGGGCAACTTCGGCAGCCGGAATCTCGACCGAGATCTCGCGCTTGGTATCTTTCTTATTGGCTTCCGGCGAATTGGTTTCGGCCTTGGCGGTGTCGGGGGTTTCTGTGGGGCTCACAGTGCTAAGTGTAAAGAGAGTAGGAGAGCACCGTCAAACGGGTGCGGTTGAGTGATTCGCGTCAGCACACCTATCTTCGGCCGCTGGTAGTTCATCGAAGTAACCGAGGCCCTTCATTTCATGCGAACGAACTTGCGCCTTGCCCTAATTCGGCAGAGATGCTTGTTTGCGCCACTGGAGGCAGCGATGAGCCAATCCGGTTGCGAACCGCAGCCACAGGCCCGCTCAATTCAACCCTCTGGCGGGTGGGCCACTCAAGCGCGATTTTGCTTGAGCCTGGCCAGAAATCGAGAACTGCTCGAACGCCTGGCCAAGTAAATGTCAGACTACCTGACCCTGGCCGAAATCTACCGCATGCAATACCTGCTGGTTGAAAGGTTTGGAGGCGTGCACATAGTGCGCGACAAGGACTCCATCGAAGCTGCGGTGTTCCGGCCGCAGACGGGCTACTACAATTCGCTCGAAGAAGAGGCAGCAGCGCTGATGGAATCTCTTGGCAACAACCGCGGGTTCCTTGATGGCAACAAGAGGATCGCCTTCACCGCCGCAGAAGTCTTCCTCAACAGAAATGGGTTTTTTCTCGACGTCGAGGCGAAGGCTGGATACGAATTTATCAGCGGATCAATGGAGCGGAGCGAGTTCCGATTCGCCAAAATCCTTGGTTGGATTCGCCAGCGCGTCAGACCGTTAAGCCCATAGCGCAGAATGCCGGCCCGGCACACCCGGAGCGAACTGCTTCAAGGGCGCATTCACGCACTTTAATCGATAGTGTGAATAATCAGTGAATCTCCCAGCTGCCCCACGCGCTCAGCGCCAACCCGCGCGGGTTTTCACTGCATCTCACAGGCCCGCTCAATTCAATCCTTCTGGAGCTTCCGGCCATGAGAAACAAACACTCTTCGTCTACAAGCCGATCGTCTGTTCGCCCAGCCTTAGCCGTCTTCGGAGCGCTGCTGATGCTCACAGCCAGCGCCCTTGCCGGCGACGTGGCAAAAGATGATCCGACCCAAAGTGCCCAAACTGAATCCGTCATCTACAACTTCACCACCAACTACTCCAATCCCTTTGTCGGCCTGACCGCAGATGCAGCAGGAAACCTGTACGGCGCGGCTCTCGACGGCACGAAGTATCCGAATGGTGCGGTATTTGAGCTATTGCGCAACGAAGCGTGGAAGGAAACCACCCTGGTCGTTTTCAACGGCAAGAACGGCCGTTATCCATCAGCCCAGATGGTTTTCGATTCGCAAGGAAATCTCTACGGCAGCACGCTCGAAGGCGGCGATGGCCCTTGCTCCGGCGGGTGCGGTGTGATCTTCGAATTAAGCCCATCCGTGGGCGGCGTGTGGAACTACACCATCCTCTACACCTTCCAGAACTGCTTCGACGGCCAGACTCCGGATGGCAATCTGGTGATTGATCCTTCCGGGAATCTTTATGGCACCACGAGCGTTGGCCAGACCACCAGTGGAACCGTTTTCGGATTGAAGCGTCCCCGACATCCGAACGATTCCTGGACGCTCGATACCCTCTTCACCTTTAACGGCACCAACGGTTTTTCGCCAAACTCCCTGGCCTACAGCGGTGGCGCTCTTTACGGTACAACCGCCGAAGGAGGCTCATCGAACTACACCGGTACGGTTTTTGAACTTAAGCCGGCGAGCGGAGGTTGGACACTACACTCTCGTCTATGCCTTTACCGGCGGCGATGACGGAGGCTTTCCGGACAACATCGTCGCCAGCGGAACACCGAACGTGCTTTACGGCACGGCCGGCGGCGGAGAATCCACTTACGGCGTGATTTTTAAAATCACTCCAGATTCAAGCGGGACCTGGGCTGAGTCCGTCCTGTACAACTTTACCGGCGGCGCGGACGGGGCCGTTCCCGGCCCGTTGACCGTAGCTGGCACGGGCACGCTGTTCGGCACCACCAATAGCGGCGGCGATGCCTCGGCATGCAGCTTCATGTATCCCTACCTGGGGTGCGGAGTTGTTTTCGAGTTCGTGCCGTCAACCGCAACCGAAACAGTGCTCCACACCTTCACTGGACCACCCAGTGACGGAGGAGGGCCATATTCTTCCGGCGTGCGTCCTCGACCAGGGAGCGCTCTACGGAACGACCTATTACGGAGGCAATGGCCAGTGCAGCAACGGAACGGAGGTTGTCGGCTGCGGGACGGTCTACACCGTGAGCGACAACTAAAAAGTTCACCCCTCAGGTTGCCCCACCCTGTGTCGCTCGCGCTGTTCGAGCGTCCAGGGTGGGCCAGAATTTCATCGAACGCTGATCTATCGGCGCATGGCGCCCAGTCGTGGCAAATCCCGTAAAATCGCAGCTACAGAATAATGATCAACATAGCGATCGACCCAAAGACGCGCCACGAGCCAACGACGAACGCCCAACCACAGCCTCACTGGCTCACCGTTCTCAACCGCGAAATTGTTGTCTGCACCCGCTGTCCGCGCCTGGTGGAATACCGCCAGCAAGTCGCGCGCGTAAAGCGCCGTGCGTATCTCGGTTGCGAATATTGGGGTAAGCCTGTTCCAGGATTCGGCGATCCCGAGGCGCGCGTGCTCGTCATGGGACTCGCTCCCGGCGCGCACGGCTCGAATCGCACCGGACGTCCATTTACCGGCGATGCTTCCGGCAAATTCATGTATCCCGTGTTGTATGAAACCGGATTCGCCAACCAGCCGAATGCCACCGATCGCGACGACGGGCTTAAGCTGAAAGACCTTTACATTACCGCCGCCCTGCGCTGCGCCCCGCCCGGCAATAAGCCGCTGCCCCAGGAGCTTGCCAATTGCTCGCAATTTCTCGACCGCGAAATCGCCGGATTGAGCAAAGTAAAGGTCATTGTCGCGCTCGGGAAAATCGGCTTTGATGCGTATCTGAATCACCTGAAGCGGCGCAACCTGCTGCCCAGCCGCAAGCCATATCTCTTCAAACATGGCGCCAGTTACCCCATGCCCGAAGGTAAGGTGTTACTCGCCTCTTACCATCCGTCAAACCAGAACACCCAGACCGGCAAACTCACACGCCAAATGTTCGTGGAAATATTTAAGCAGGCGGCAAAAGTTGCCGATGAGTAGCTGAGGCGCCGCGCGGCCGGTTCGCTGTACCTTGCCCCATCGACTGGGGTTTAACCAAAAGAGACCGGGGTCAGGAACCGGGGCGGCGCCGTTTTGCGGAATGTGGAAGTGCTGGCTGAGTGGATGGGGCGCAGGAGCGCCCGCTTCGCAGTATCTATCTCAGCTTGGTCGCCGTCACTTCCAGTTGAAACTGTCGCTTCGAGTTGGGATCATCCACGCTGTCCATTACCGTCGGCTTAGCCAAAGGCAGCAGGGCGCTACCGCTGACCTTCAACTGGCGCAGTGCTGGGTTGGGGTTGGGACCGGGTTTGTCCAGTCCCTGCTCCGGGATAGCAAAATTGCTGACTTCGGCGCGCACCGCCAGCAGCGTCTGCCCACGCTCATCACGGAGGTGGGCCCAGATGCTGGTACCGACGTCCACGTACTGGAATTCGCCCTCTTTCACCTCTACAGGAATCCGCGTCCCGATTTTAATGTCGTTGGAGTCGTTGGTGTCCAGGTTCATGGCGTACTGGCGCGAATTAATTTTCTTGCCGTCTTCGAATTCATTGATCGAAAAATCCAGGTGATAAGCCTCCAGCGGCCTTTGCTCTACCGGTTTCTGTTTGGCATCCGAGGCCGGCTCTGTCTGCGCGCCGCCTTTCGACGGCGCAGTTTCCTGAGCACGCACAGTTCTTGCTCCTGTGGACAGCATCAACCCCCAGATTACGACTGAGTAAAGCACCGTCTTTGTCGACATTTTTTTCTCCTTAGAATCCCTTATCGATCTCCTGCTGACTCATGCTCCTGCTGATTCATGTTCTGCTGATTGACAGACTGGTCCGAAGGCCTGGGATCTGGAGACGTATTCTGCTCGGCTGCTTCTATCGCCAAATCCTCTTTGAGTTCCTCCGTTCTGGCCCGCGCGATCAGCGCCGCTTGCTGGCTGTGTTGAGCCACGTACGCCACCAGCATCTTTTCCTGCTCGCTCAGCGGCTGCGGCGAAGGAAACACGTCGAGCTTTGGCTCCCCGGCATTCTCATCTTCGCGAGAATGAAGATGAGCGCCTCGCGGTCGTCTTTGTTCTGATACCGTTCCCAACTCTGTTGCGCGGGAAGCAGCGCCGCGCAGGTTGCCAACGCTGGCAATCGTCTTACCCGCTGCAGAAAGCGTTGCGGTTGGCGACTGATGAGCGGTGAGACTCGGTGCTGGATTCCAAAACTCGAACGCAAGCACCAGGGCGGCCACAACTACAGCCACCGAGAGCCCACCGATCGCAGGCCATCCCCACCATGGTCGGACAGAAGACTGTTTTTGCTCCGCACGGAGACTGGCCAGAATGCGTTGCTCGATGCCCGCCCTCGGTTCGACTGCAGCATACTTTGCGAGAGCGGCATCGAGTTCGCGGTCCAACGGATCGCTGGTCCCGAACCTGCTGTTTGCTCTCGCCTTGCCTGAAATTGTTGTCCGTCATTTTCGCAACCTCTACTTCTATTTCCACTTCGCGTCTACCTTCAAAGACTCACACGCCCTGGGCCGCATTCGAAAGACAGCGCTTCATAGCCGGCTCTTCTGCACCTTCTCGCGCAGAATCTGTCTTGCGCGAAACACCCGCGACCGCACCGCCGCCTCGTTGATCCCCAGCGTTACGGCCACTTCGCGCGGCGACATTTCCTCTACCGCCGATAAGATCAAGGGTTGGCGCAGCTTTTCGGGCAAGGCTGCAATCAAGCGTTCCAGCCGCGCGCCAACCTGTGAACCTTGCATCGCCCGGTCGACCGGCGCCTCCAGCGAGGTCTCTTCCGGCCTTTCAGGATCGTCGATAGAAACCTCTCGCTGGCCTCCACGCCGCTTGCTGCGGTCAACTGCCACGCGCCAGGCGATCCGCGCCAGCCAGGTTTTCGGGTCTTCCACGGTGGCCAGCTTGTGGCTGTATCGCAGCACGCGCAGAAAAGTCTCCTGCGTTGCGTCCTCCGCATCGGGATGGCTTCTGAGCGCTGCATAGGCGATCCGGTAGACGAGGCGCGAATGCTGGCGGATCAGGTTTTCCAGCGCCTCGTTTTCGGGCGCCTCGTCTTGCGCGTGGTCCTGGCTGCCGTCCTCGCGGCGGTCTGGACTGCGCGGTACCGTCGCGGCCTCGTTCAGGACTGCCTCTCC
This sequence comes from uncultured Acidobacteriaceae bacterium, assembly GCA_963743585.1. Lineage (GTDB taxonomy): Bacteria > Acidobacteriota > Terriglobia > Terriglobales > Acidobacteriaceae > Sulfotelmatobacter. Next base: position 384,480 of record CAVUQI010000001.1, read on the forward strand.
CGCCACCAATCGCTTGACCTCAATCATGAAGACCGCCGCGAGGTTGATTCTGTTCAGGTATTTCTTTGGGAGAACGTTTCGAAAGGATTTACCTTGCAGAAGGAAGAGAAGATTGGAAGCCCATCATCACTGGCTCAGCCTCCAGCCGCACGCCCCAGATTTCTTCCACGCGATGCTGGATCTGTTCTTTCAGCGCGAGAACTTGGGCCGCACTCGCTCCTCCGCGATTCACGATGGCCAGCGCGTGCTTGCTGGAAATGGCAACCCGGCCGGAGCCGAATCCTTTGGCAAATCCAGAGCGCTCCACCAGCCAGGCCGCCGAAACTTTTTTCCGGCTTTCCAGCGCGGGATAACTCGGCAAGCTTAATCCTCGCGCCGCGGCCCGCGCCTTCAGTGCCGCGTGTTGTTCCTCCGAAAGGACGGGATTCTTGAAGAAGGAACCGGCGCTCTGGCAGTCTGGATCTCCCGGCACAATCAACATGCCCTTGAGCGCGCGAATGTGCCGCACCGCCTCCCGCACTTCGGCAAGATTTGGCGGCGTCTCCCAGCCGTTGAAGTGCCGCTTCAAATCCATATAGGTGATGCGCGCATTGCCATCGGGAGTGAGCGCGTAGCTGACCCGGAGAACGATGAACCGTCCGTATTGCGTAGTATTAAAGATGCTGAGCCGGTAACCGAACTCGCAATCTGCCGGCGTCAAAGTGCGGGCCCTGATCATCGTTCAAGTCAAAAACTTGTACCGATGCGATCGTTTCTGAAACTTCTTGGCCGTAAGCGCCAACATTTTGCACGGGTGTGCCGCCCACGCTTCCCGGAATTCCACTCAGGCACTCAACGCCCGCGCAGCGCGCCCGTACAGCTTCGGAGACAAATCGGTCCCACGCTTCGCCCGCCCCCACATCAAATAAAACTTTGCCCTTGTCGTCAGCCGCACTCCGCTCAATGCCCTGAATCGCCACTTTCAACACCAAGCCGGGCCAACCTGCATCGGCGATGAGCAGATTGCTCCCACCTCCTAAAACGAACAGCGGCAAGTTGCTCGACCGCGCCCAGGCAACGGCTTCCTGAACTTCGGCCATGTCTTTGGCGGCAACAAAGTATCGCGCCAGGCCTCCGATTTTGAACGTGCTCAGGGGAGCGAGCGGAATGTTTTCCTGCAAAAGCACGAATGGATTTAAATATACACACTCTCGTAGCATCAACACCGGAGGCGCGCCCTATGAAATAATCGCGCCCGTGCTCTCCGCGCGGCGCATTTAGGTTGGTGCGGGAAGTTGGCGCAGAAAAAAGTTCATCACGGATTGCAGAAATCATTTTGAATTCCGGGCCAAGAATCGATCCGCTTTCCGTAGACGTCCAACGCTTTCGCAGCCGCCTGCTCACTTGGTATAAAGCTCACGCCCGGCAACTGCCTTGGCGCGCAAGTCGCGACCCTTATCGCGTCTGGGTGTCTGAGATCATGCTGCAGCAGACACGTGTGGCTGCCGTCATCGAGCACTATCACGAGTTTCTGCGCCGCTTTCCGAGCGTGGAAAAGCTCGCAAAAGCGCGCGAGGCCAGCGTGCTGGCCGCCTGGAGCGGACTAGGGTACTACAGGCGCGCCCGCATGTTGCACGCTGCCGCAAAAGTGATTGTGCGCGAACATAACGGAAACTTTCCTCGAACTGCCGAGCGGCTGCTGGAATTGCCGGGCATTGGCCGCTATACCGCGGCAGCGATTGGCAGCATCGCCTTCGGCGGGCCCGTAGCAGTAGTCGATGGCAACGTGGAACGCGTGCTACAGCGTCTTTCGGGAAAAACTCTGACGCAAGAGCAATTCTGGAACATTGCCCAACGTTTGCTGGATGCGAAGCGTCCCGGCGACTTCAATCAGGCCATGATGGAACTTGGCGCCACAGTATGCACGCCCCGGGCGCCCGCCTGCCTGACATGCCCTGTAGTCGATGAGTGCGCCACCCGCGGCGAGACAACGACCAGGAAATCTGTGCCCCAGAAGAAACGCGAGATTCATTACGCGCTGATTTGCCGCGACCACAATTCCCACGGCGGCGAAGTTTTTCTGGTGCGCCGCCCGCGTGATGCGTCGCTAATGGCCGGTATGTGGGAATTGCCCGAGTGGCTCTCCCGAGACGGGGAAGCGGAAAAATTGTTCGCGCTGCGGCACTCGATCACCGTAACGGACTATACAGTCCACGTGTGGCGTGGCTCCTTCTCTGAGCGACTCAATGGCAAGTGGGTTCCGCGCGACAAACTTGCAAGCGCGGCGCTCACCGGCCTTGCGAGAAAGGTTCTGCGCAAGGCGGGAATCCTGACGGCCTTGCGCCACACATAAGATTTTGCCGACGGCAATCGTCTAAAATATAAAAGTACGCATTGCAAATATGCGATGGTTGCGAGACATTCTGAGCGGACGACGTGGAGGCAAGATGGCGGCGCTAACTAAGGGGAAGCAGGCCCCGGAATTTGAACTGAAGGCCCTCGATGATGGCCGTTTTGTGTTGAGCCAGGAGTTGGCGGGCCGGCCAATTGTGCTCGCCTTTTTTAAAGTCTCGTGCCCCACCTGCCAGTATGCCTTTCCATTTCTCGAACGGCTCTACAAAACCTACGGCGGCAAGAATGTAAAGCTGGTTGGGGTCTCACAGAACGATGCCAAAGACACCGCCACTTTTGCGAAGCAATTCGGCATAACTTTCCCCATTCTGCTCGAGGACACAGAAACGTATTCCGTCTCCAATGCTTATGGGTTGACCAATGTTCCCACCATTTTCTGCGTCGCGCAGGATGGCGAGATCGAACTTTCCAGCGTGGGCTGGATAAAAAGCGACTTCGAAACCATTTCCCGCAAAATGGCCGAGGCCGGAAAGACCAGCCCTGCTCCCATTTTCAAGCCGGGAGAAGATGTTCGCGATTTTCGCGCCGGTTGAAGCTCGAAGAATTGATCCCGCGGTCGCGGGAAGGCCCAGCGCGAGAAGCTCCAACGCGATACCAGCATACGAATCGGCGTCGAACGAAAGTTCAGCGTCGTTGGACTGCGTCATCTTTCACTCTCGTACCGGTAACACGCCAGTTTCAGTAGAACCAATCGTGTCATCATCCGTTACAATCCTCTAAGTTAATAAAATCCATAATTGAAATAGCTCACACAGCGCTCAGGCGTCTGAGTGGGAGAACCTTGGCTTATGCGGTGCTTCGTCAAAATAGTTTTGCTTTTTTCTCTTATTGCGATTCTGGCGGTGTTTGCATGGCCAGCCGGCCTTCGCACTCCGGCCCCGCCGGCTGTCCCAACTCCTTCAAGGCACGATTCCGTTTCGGTGCATTTGCCTCCCGCCGCGTTCGCCGCGCTCGAGACGATCGATCCCGAACACATTCGCTGGCACGTCCGTTTTCTCTCCCATGACTTGCTGGAAGGGCGCGGCACAGGCCAGCGCGGTGGAGACATCGCCGCCCAATACATCGCCACGCAGTTTGCCGAATATGGATTGAAGCCGGCCGGCGATAACGGCACATACTTCCAGAAAGTGCCGTTGGTCGGAATTACGACTCTGCCGGAAACGCGCTTCACTCTGGCTCCAAAGCAAGGCGCGGAGATGAATCTCAGACCGCTCGATGAATACGTCGCCTACGATCAGACGCAACAGCCGCAGTCCGATGTGGACGCCGATATCGTCTATGTTGGCTATGGAATTGAAGCTCCCGAATATCACTGGGACGACTACAAAGGCGTGGATGTTCACGGCAAAGTTCTGCTCATGCTGGTGAACGAACCGCCGTCCGATGATCCTAATTTTTTCAAAGGCAAGGCCCTTACTTATTACGGCCGCTGGACCTACAAATATGAAGAGGCGGCGCGCAAAGGCGCTGTCGGCGTGATTCTCATCCACAAAGAAGACATGGCGAGTTATCCCTGGGATGTGGTGCGCAATTCGAACTCCGGCGAGAAGTCGTATCTAAAATTGGAAGGCCCGGCCTTAAAAGTTGCCTCGTGGGTGCAACTCGGTGTGGCGAAGAAACTGGTCGCGGCTTCCGGCATGAACCTTGAGAAGCTGATGGCCGATGCGAACAAGCGCGACTTTCATCCTGTAATCCTCGGAGCCAGGTTGAAGGCGCACATGGTCAGTACGGTGCGCAATTTCGAATCGAACAATGTGGTGGCCATGCTGCCCGGTTCCGGCCGCAAAACGAAAGATGAGGCGGTCATGTTCACCGCGCATTACGATCATCTCGGCATTCGCCCCGATATGCCAGGTGACAACATCTATAACGGGGCGGTTGACAACGCCACCGGCTGCGGCATTCTGCTGGAACTCGCGCGTGCCTTCAGTGTTGCCCGTGACCGGCCCGGTCGGTCATTAATTTTCGCTTCAGTCACGGCAGAAGAACAAGGATTGCTGGGATCCCAATATCTGGGTGAGCATCCGCCCGTTCCAGCAGGCAAGATCGCGCTCGATCTGAACTATGACGCGGTGCAGCCCATCGGCGAGCCGCAAGAGGTTGAAGTCTCTGGCGCGGAGCGAACCACGTTTTATCCCTGGGTGCAGGCGACGGCGAAAGAGTTTCGTCTGGCGATCCGTCCCGACGCGCGCCCTGAAGCCGGCCATTATTACCGCTCCGATCATTTCAGCCTGGCTCGTGTCGGAATTCCCTCGTTCTCGATCAACGAAGGCATGAAGTTCAAAGGTCACGATGTTGGTTGGGGAATCGATCAAAACTCGGATTACGTCGAGAACCATTATCACCAGCCGAGCGACGAGTACCATCCAGGAATGAATTTCATCGGAGACGCCGCTATGGCGCGCTTCGGATTCGCGCTGGGCTGGGAAGCGGCCGGGTTGCCGCGGCTGATTGGCTGGCAAAACGGCGATGAATTCGAAGCCGCGCGAGCGAAAAGCCAGTAAGACCTTCCCATCATTTGCTGCGGCTTTTCTCACCTCTTTCGTGGAGTAAGATCAATCGAATATATTTCTAAGCAGGCAAAGGACTGGACTCGAAAAGGATGGTCCGCATGGCCTACTCCGGCTCCGCAATCCGTCGCCGAGATGGTCGTGGCCGGATGACGCTAGCGCTGACGAATAATCGGAACTCACGGTTAGAGATCGGAACCTTTAAACGCCCTTCTGGTCACTTACTCCCCGATTCGTCGGCAACGCTTCGTCGGCAACCCTTCCCTAATCGCGTTACGTCAGAGTTGTCCGTCATCCACTTGCTTGTGGGGTTCATCGGCAACCGCTCGCAGGGCACTGATCCTTCCGGTATTCATCCACGTCCATCGTCCAAGGTGGCTCGCGCAGCGCGTCCCGGTATAAACCAGTCTTGAAGTAGATAAGAGCGTGCCGGGGATGACCGGGTCCAGGTTGATAGACCGTGGGTCCTTGATAGTGGACGATTTCACGTCCTTGTAGTGTTGCATCGACGGTTCCTTCGCTCGTGCCGTCCCATCGCGTAATGAATCGAAAGTCGAGCCACCTTCCGCGAACGTCTTCTCCACCCTGATAGAGCACCGTCTTGCCATGTTCGTCGTTCCGGGTGACCTGGAGCCGTCCGATTTCGTAGCGCAACGCGAGGATCGGATTATCTGGAACGCACGGTGAACCTTCACAAAGCTGTCTCCATTGTGCGATCACCAAGCGTTCAGAAGTTTGCGGAAAATCATTGGGTAGGTAGAGGCTAAAGGAATAGACGTACGTTCTTCCCGTGCGGGAAAACAGCCACCACGATTCCATCAACTCGGCTCTTTCGGTAGCTGCTCCCGATTCGCTGGCGGCTTCGGGTCGGTCGCCCGAATGAACTGTTATGGCGAGGGCCCTGCGCCCTGAACGCACCACCGACTCCTCAGACACAACAGCCCCAGGTTCGAAGCGGCGACTGAACCAGCGGAAAGAGCTTAGGTGAGACGATTCAAAGCCGTCATACACATGTATTGGAATGGTTCTTAACGCCAGAAGAAACAGCAGCGAAAATGAAACCATGGCGGCAATCGCCCACAGGAAATATTTCATGGGACTGGCGCCACTATCTTAACCTCGGAACGTCAGCAATTTGTGCCGAATCGAGTTCCCCCGATTGTTCGCCCAACGGTTTGACCTCATGTCACGACCAGACCCCAGCGGCCCCAGCGGCAAAGATTTATGCTTGCCTTCGCTTTTTAGCGCGGCACTCCGACTCCCGCTCGTACGCATCGCGGCGCGCCAGCCCTCCACGTTCATGTTCGCGTATGTTCACTTCCAATTCGTGTTTAACCAGGCTGCTTTTTCTCTTCCGTGTTTCCAGCAAGCAGACTACGAAATCCTGATCGGCCACAGTCGAATCCATGTGTCCGACTTCGGTCTCCTGGTCACCGAATTGTCGTTTTCGGAGAAGATCGACCGCCGCGTGCGCCTCTTTTTCGATAAGATCCTTCAGTATCCGTTGCACGTAGATAACTAGGCTAGTCTGCGTACCGTTCACGGTGGAATGGCCATGTGACGCTTGAACAGGAGTTCCCAGACGCGCGCATTGGACTGAATATTGTGCGCAATGTAGAGCACCCTATCCTGTGGCAGTGTTACTTTTACCTGCTCCGCTCTCTTCCGCAGAGCGGCGACGATGGTTTCCAGGCTGGTGGTCTGAATCAGGTTGGGAACGTTTTCCTCCAGCACGTGGCCTCTTTTTTGTCCGTTGAAGATTGTATCCGCCCCTCCGTGACGGTGGAAGAGATATCCATCCCCATGGGCCCTTTTGTTTGGGAAGCTCTGTCTTCGGCAGTTCGGCAGAACGGCTACTGCAGTTTGGCGTAATCGGCCTTGGCTTCTTTCAGGATCGGGATGCCGGGATCGGCGTTTTTCCAGAGATTGAAGAAATCCTGATAGGCCGCCTTGGCCTTCGCGCCGTCGCCAGCCATAGCATACGCGCGGCCAAGCTGCAGATGCGCCAGGGCCCCGGTCGGAAAATTGATGACAATGCCCGGATGATCAAGGATTCGCTGGAACTGAGTTTCTGCCGCCGTTCCATTATGAGCCGCGAGGTATGCCAGACCACGCACGTAAGCCGGGTACATCGTTCCCAGTTGAAACTGCTCCGGCTCTCCCAACTCGTAGGGAGCAGCCGCTTCCAAGGATTCGAGAGCTTGCGTCGTGTCGTTGGCGTTCAAATCCAGAGCGGCGTGAACCGTGGGCAGCCAGTAGACCTTGAGAATAGTCTCCGACGGATAGCTCTTCTCCAGTTCATCGGCAAGGGCTTTGGCCCCGGCACTTTCGCCGGTCCGAGCCAGGGTCAAAGCCGCGAGCAGCTTCACGTTGCGCCCGGGAGATAGCTTCAATGCCGCCGCTTCATCCTGCCGGGCGAGGGTGGTATTTCCGAACTCCGCTTCGCGCAAGGCTTCGTTTATCTGCCACATCGCAGCGGACTCTTTTGCATCCGAACGCACTGCAGCATCGACGGCCCGACGGGAATAGTCCCGGGCCTGCGTCAGCCGGCCATAGTACGCTTCGGTGTCGGACTGGAAAGAAAGCAGCGCATCCTCGATTCCTGGCTTTCCTGAGGCCCAGGCAACTTGCCGGTCCATTTCTGCGCGGTCCCGCTTGAGGAAGGCCATCTGGTAAATGAACCAATGCAGGAGGTCGCCTGCGAGATTGTTCCTTTCGGCCTCAAGCACCGTGGCTTCGGCCTTCTCTATTTGACCGGTGCACAGATAAAACGATGCCAGGTCGGCATAACCAATCGCGGTCGGCTCCAGGCGTTGGGCTTCCTGTTCTTCCTGAAGGGCCTTGTCATATTGTCCGAGAATCCCATAGGTAACACCCAGGTTCGCCGGCGGAACTGAATCTAAGGGATAGCTCTTGGCCCACATTTCGTAAACCTGGGTGGCTTGTTCCATTTCCCCAGTAGCCGACTGGTAGTACATGGAAGTAATTCGGTATTTCTCCCGTTCGCTGACTCGATCGCGGAGTTCATATGCTTTCTTCAGATTTTCGGCGGCTAAACTTGCCTGGCCAAGATTGTTGTAAACCACTCCCAGGCTGGCGTAGGCAACGGCGAAATTCGGATCGAGTTCGATGGCCCGCTTGTAGAACGGGATGGCTTCGGCGTTCCCCTTGGCACGGAATGTAGTCACTCCCAGACTGAAAGCTTTGAGGGCCTCCAGCGACGGCGTTGTGGCTTCTACGGGCACATCGAACTTCTGTACGGAGGCAAGCGATTCGCCCAGCTCAGTCCTGAGCTTGGAAGCGGCAGCGTCCAGAACTTTTAATACATCCTGCTTGCCGGTCGCCTGCTCCTGCTCTCTCGCCAGCGTGTCTCCGGTGCTGCAGCCGATTGCGTCAATCCCAATCACATATTGCCCGCCGAGGTTGGAGATCGATCCCAGAATAAATGCCTTGCTGCCTGTGCGCAGACAAAGCTCAGCCGCCACTTCGCGGGTTATACGGTCTGTGGATGGGCGCCCCATCAGCTTCAAGGTCTGCGCGACCTTCCGCTCGGAAAGAATGTTCAGAAAAGGCGATTGCCCTAATTCGACCCCGAGCGCCTGTTTGAGTGCGTCATCGAACACCGCGTCTCCGGTCGTGTTGTCGAAGTCGGCGAGCACGACCGTATCCTTTTCGGTAAGGGGCGCGCCCTTTGCCGCCTGGGTTGCAGAACGCGAGCGAAGATACAGGCCCACTGCAATGGCGATGACCAGGACCAAAACCGCAGGAACAATGGCTCATCCAAAGCGGTCTTTTTGCGCTCGACCGGCCCGCAAGCTGCACGGCGTGAGCGGAAGAGGAACCGGTCCCCACGGCTGCGGGAGCCGAACCAGTGTCTGGGACGTTCGCTGGCGCTACGGTTGGCGAGACTTCCTGCGCCACTGGAATCGCCCCAGAGCCCGCTAAGGACGTGCGTCCCGTTGCACTGTCGCGCCTGAGCCGCTGCATCTCCGCCCGCATTTCTTTCGCGCTCTGAAAGCGCAGGTCACGGTCTTTCTCTAACGCGCGATTGATGATGTCTTCCAGCCGCGAAGGAATATCACGGTTAAAGCGAACCACCGGCGGCGGATCGAAATCGAGGATGGCTTTGAAAATAAGCGCCGACGTATCGCCATGGAATGGGACCGTGCCGGTCGCCATTTCATACAGCACCGCGCCGAAGGAGAACAAATCCGTGCGGGCATCGAGTTCCTTGCCTCTGGTCTGCTCCGGCGACATGTAGGCGATGGTTCCAATGGTGGCGCCGGGACTGGTTAGGTGTTCTTCGCTGCCGATGGTCGCTCCCGGCTCCGCGCCATCTGTTGCCGAAACGACTTTCGCCAGACCAAAATCGAGAATTTTCGCATGTCCTCTTTTGGTGACGAAGATATTGGCAGGTTTGATGTCGCGGTGCACGATGCCTTCGGAATGCGCCGCGTCGAGCGCGTCCGCAATTTCGATGGCCAGTGTCAGGATAAGTTCGGTTTCCATCGGCTGACCGGCGATTTTGTGCTTCAGCGTCATGCCATCCAGAAACTCCATGACGATGAAAGCCTGCTCGTTCTGTTCATCGACCTCATGAATCGTACAGATGTTGGGATGGTTCAGCGCCGAGGCCGCTCGCGCCTCGCGCTGAAAACGGGCCAACGCCTGAGTATCCCGGGCAACCTCAGCAGGCAGGAATTTGAGTGCGACGAAACGACCGAGCTTGACATCCTCCGCCTTGTATACGACGCCCATGCCCCCACCGCCAAGTTTCTCGACGATGCGGTAGTGTGAAACGACTTGGCCAATCATGGGCTGCATCTTAGAATTAGCGGCGAGGCAAGTCAATGAAGATGGAGCACTTGGGGAGGCCTTAGCGCATAGTAGGCGTTAAATCCCCGATCAGACTCACACCTGCCACAGGGCCTCCTCGCCCAACTTTGGCCCACCCTAATAACCTACGTAACTTTAGCGCTCCCGGCCCGCATGCTAGCCTCGATATGCGCTCGTTTATCAGCGACTTGCAACAAGCATTCAAGCTCTCACGATGCCACGGCTCCCCATTTTCCGTCTGGGCAAGCAAGCAGAAAAGCTGCCGCTTCCGGAACTGATCGGCTCTACGCCCTTGATCGTCCTGGAAGGTCTGTCCGTTGGCGTCGACAATCTGCGCCACGACGTCAGCCTGAGTTCACGCTTTGTCGAGGCGGCACGCGCGCAAATCGTGCGCCTGATCGTGCGCCATGGCGAACTCGAAGGCTTGCTGGCGGCCGAGGCCAAACCGCAAAACCACGCGCCGGAATGGTTGCGCAGCGCCGCGGCACAAGCGAACAGCCGCACTGCCCCCGACAAGAGCGACTGGAAGCCTCTGCTGACCGAGTTGCATCTGGCAGCCCTCAATCGCGCGAAAAAAGAAGAAAATATTTCTATCGATCTTCTGGCGCGGCTGGCGATTACAAAATTCTTCAGGACGGAAATGCACCAGCAGTTCGCGCAGGTCTTGGAGCGCTGCCGGGTCCTGCTGAAGAGCTACGAAAACGTCCGGCACGGCAAAGCACTGGAGTATCGCGAGCGCGTGGCGGCTTTCCAGGTTCACAAAAAGATCATTCTCCGCAAGGTCGGGCAAGAGTTGTTCGAAACGGTCCGTGAGATCGAGAAAGAAACGCTCGCGCGCACCCGCCGCTCGTTTTTTGGAGGCTCCGGGGTCGTCGAAGCCGGAACGGCAGACCCGGCGGTCGCAGGCAAGAACGCAAACCCTGTCAGCGCTGCCTTGGCCAGCTACGGCCTGTTCGTGAATCGCCTGGCCTTTTCCGAGGACGGTCGCGACGATTATCTTTGTGCCGAACACTACGTGATGCTCGGTAATTGGGAACGCGATTCCGACCGCTATCCGCGCCTGCAAGATATAGTCTGGACTTTCATGCGCTCGCTCTATGGCGACGAAATCACGACCGCCACGATTGATGCCTGGATCTGCGTTCCAGAAAACGCTCGCACCCTGGTTGGCACAGGTACGCCGGACGAATCTACTCCGGAAGGTTTAGCTCAGCAGGAGCGGCTCGAGAGATGGGTCCGCCTGCTGGAAGACGAGCAGGTCATCGAGTGCGTCATTGCCTCGTACCACACCGTGCCTCTGCTGGCGGAGTACGCGCCGCGCATCAATCCGCAGCAATTAAAGAATGCGCTCATTTCGCGGCCCGAGTGCGACCGCGTCGAGCGCCTGATTCAAGAGCACGGCAAACTCTCGCCCAACAGCCTGTACGCGGCCGTGGGCAAGGTCGCGGGCTGCCGTGGCGCCGAGCGCGCAAAAATCGCCGCCCGTTTCCTGCAGGATTTTTCCCTTTACCATCGCGACCTGCGGCGCCTCGAAACCCTCATCTCCGCGCTGGACTCCGTCAACGTCGTGAGCAGCGACAAAGTACGCGAGCTTTCGCAGGTGAACGGAACGCTTTACGAATTCCTGCTCCCCGATGAGCAGCAGCAACAACCGGAACAACAACGCGTTCTGCGCCACGTTGTCATCAAGGCCGATGTGCGCGACTCGACCCGCCTCACTCGCACCTTAATGGAGAAAGGCCTCAATCCGGCCTCTTACTTCAGCCTCAATTTTTACGATCCGGTAAACAAGTTGCTCAGCAAGTATGGCGCGCAAAAAGTGTTTCTCGAGGGCGATGCAATCATTCTCGCCATCGTCGAGAGTTCGGGCGAACCAGAACTTGCCGTAAGCCGCGCCTGCGTGTTGGCGCGGGAGATGATCGAAATCGTGCGCGGCTACAACGAACTGATGCGCCGCTCGGAAATGCCTGGGCTGGAATTAGGTGTGGGCATCACGCTGCAGGAATCCGCCCCGCTCTACTTGATGGATGGCGATCGGCAGATCATGATCTCCGAAGCGCTCAACGAAAGCGACCGGCTTTCTTCGTGCAACAAACGCGCTCGCAAAGTAATGGAGCCTCTGGCCGGCCCTTTTCACGTGTATGCTTTTCAATCGAGCGACGCCGCGGCGTCCGCCAACCCGGAAGACTCCGTCATCAGTTACAATCTCGGCGGCATCCGCATCAACGAAGCCGCATTCCGCAAGCTGGAGCAGGAAATTTCGCTGGTGCCGCTTCCGGTGAAGCTGCCGGCTTCGGTATCATCCGAAAAAGGTGAATACAAGCTTTCCAGCGGCACCGTGCCCGTAGATCGCGATATCTTCCGCAAGATCGTAGTGCGTGAAAGCCGTATGCCGCGGGTCAATCCCGAGGATTTTTCGATATTAGGCTGGACGGACCGCACCTACTACGAAATCTGCACTGATCCGGGAATCTACGCCGCTCTGGAAAAGAAAAAAGCCGCAGCCCGCTGAGGTTATTTGCCAGCGACTCTCATCGATCGGAAGACTCCAGGAACTCACAACTCATAGTCCACAACTGTTCTTAACTATTCTTAAAAGCCCGAACTGGTTTTTGCCGGGCGAAATGGAATCCAGAACGTAGCTTCAACATCGACAGGCGAGCCGTTTTTTCTCGCCGGCTCAAATTGCCACTTTGCAATCGCCTGGATCGCATAGCGATCGAGCCGCTCATCCACGCTGCGCAGCACCCGTATCTTGCCGACCGTCCCGTCGCTGCGAATAATCGCGTAGAGGACCACGGTTCCAGCCACGTTCTGCCTCATCAACTCGAGAGGATACGCGGGATCTACCTTGCGTGTCGCCGAAGGAGCGGAAAGATCGTCATTCGACTCTGTTGCCGCATAAGAAACTGCCCCAGCACGGCCATTCGCCTGGATTGAATCCGGACTATTGAGTGCCGCGAAGCGAATCACCCAGCTTCCCCCCGCGGAGTTCAAGTTCGGCATGTTAAGGGTAAGCGAGTAAAACTTGCGGCCGCCGAATACGGCACGCTCTTCTTCCGAAAGATTGGTTGAATTTTCCGGCCGCAACATTCGTGCCGAAATCCGAGGCGGCCGCGCGTCGGCAATCAGATTTGGATTGACTAAGGGAGCATCCGCCGTCTTGCCAACGTAAAGCCCAGGCGGCAAGTCGCTGCCCGGTTTGCCTGATGAGCTTGCATCTGTTTTACTTTTTGGGCCGCCGTTGCGGCCTGCAGTACCGGTATTCCCGTGCTGACCCTCTGGAGTTGTCGCAAAGCTGCCACGGCGATTGCCTTGCGCTGGTTCGGCTGGCGCCGTCACCGAGGGATGCAGATTCAGTGCAATCATGTTCACACCGGATCGCGCTCCAAGCCCCGCGCCCTCTGAAGGCGGTGGCGCGATGACTCGCACAGTTCGCGTGCCCAAGGGCACGGCAGTTCTCTCGCTGTGTTGTTCGTCCAGCGAAAGTTGTGGAGCCGGCGCAATCACGGCGCTGTGGGCGATGTCGAGATCTCCCACTCGACGGGAAGATTCCGCGTCTACTTCCGGAGGCGGCGCAATTACGGCGAGTTGCGGCGCATTCGCCTTCTCTTGGTTTGAAGGCCGCAACTGCTCGGCAATCTCGGGAGGAGGCGCAACCACCGTGCGGTCGATCTTGGGCGCAAGCCGCGACATCTCGGATGCCAGCACCACCGGAGCTGGGGCAATCGGAAGCTGCGGCTTCGACCAGGCAACCATATTAGGAAGCGCCATCTCCCGATGCAACTTCAACTTGGGGGGCGCAATGATAGTTTGCCGCCGGTTGTCGGCCTGCGGCGGTAGAGAAATAATCGGCTGCGAAGAATATTCGGGTTCAACGTTTTTCGATGGAGCGGGATTTGCACGTCGCGTGTCAATCGGCGGCAAATACTCTGAAGGCGTGTAATAGATTACCTGGGCATGTGTGAACACGGGTGGTTTCGTGATCGAGGGTTGTAAATGGGCCAAACGCCGGTCCCGCCCAGATCACCAAGATCGCCGCGGCATGACAAGCGCCAGATTGCACAAATCGTCGCCAAGGCAACCCGCCCTGATGCACAAACACATCAGACCAGAAAGCTTCGGCATCGTCAGGAACTGCGCCGTGCTCAACCCGCGTGGCGTGCTCGGCTTCCGCTATTTCCATCGTCTCGGGCGCCTGCTGCATCGTTCTATCTTAGATGCTCGGCGCGGTTCGTGAGCGGGTAATCGCGAGTAGGAAGGGCATGCAATCGGAGCCACGCAGCTGGCGTCGTGAATGGTCTATTTTTCTCTCTTATCTTTTATCTTTACTTCGGTAGTGGGCCGTTTTTAATTTCGTCATTCGGAAGACAGGTGCGCGACCGTTGCGACCGCCTTTTTTGCACGGGAAACAAGGTTAGAACTCCCGCAATTGTTAATCATCAATCGTCCGTGGTCCGTGTATGCGAACACTAAATATTTCTTGCCTACCTGCATTGGAAACCTGCCCGAACTGTTCTCGCTGAATAACACAATGCTCCTCTTCACATTACCCTTGAATACACGTACCGGAACCAGTTTAAATGTGTTTCCGTCCAAGAAGTATCCATCAACACTCATGGGAACAGCTTGGCTCCCCACTACCTTTCCGATGAGAACGAATGTGGAGAAGCCGTACTCATTCTGCACCGTGGGATGGCCGTTGACGCACGCCGCAGACGCCACCGCTGACCATAAGAGCACAACCGTACAGATTTTCATGCTGCCTTCTCCTCAGCCTTTCCGAATAGCCCACCCATTCACCCAAATTCCAAGCGCGATCCGTCGACCCAGCTTCCAGCGAAAGTGACGCTCAGCGTTTGACGGACACGGCAAAATGTAATACGCATCATCAGATCTCAACTACATGACGGCGGTTCTCAAATTGTTCGGGAAAGCATCAGCGAGATGAACTGATCAATGTCGGAATTTGTCCACCTGATCCTTATGAAATCTTTAGGAGTTTCTTAAACATCTCTTATGAACAATGCGGTCAACTGGATTGTTTGGCTTCCGCTAACTTTTGGAAAGAGCCATGTGGGCGTCGATTACATTCGCGTTGGCTGGTGCGGGATTTATGAGTTGCTTTTTAGCGGCTGTATGGCGGGACTACACGCGGGAAAGCGCTTCTCGTGTGGTCACTTCACCGCTGTGGACCGGCTGTTCGCGTTTCTTCGGCTTTGCGCAATCCTTCAGGTCGGAATAAGCAATATTATGATCGCGGTCGCGCCGATGAATTTGAAGACGGCGATTGCGTTGTTGCAGTTTCGGAGAGCGAAATTCATGCGAAAAATTCTTCTGGCCTCATTACTGTCGCTATTCTTCCTCGCGTCGGCATCTCAGGCTGGCGCGCAAAATCCTGGCTCAAACTCCACGACCACCACCGCCGCATCAGCTGAGCAAACCGAGCAACAGGAGATGAGAAACGAAATAAAAGCGCTGCGCGAAGAAGTCGAGCGCCTGCGTGCCGAAGTTGAACAGGGCAAAGCTGAACAGCAGAAGGTCGGGCAGCAGAAGGGAACTGCTCCTGCCACAACTGCCGTTCCCGCCGCGAACGGCGTTGCCACGAGCAATACGGTTCCCGCCGTCAATGCAGTTCCGCCCGGCGGCGCGGTGTCTGCCGAAAACAGCGCGAAGACTGCCCCCGTCGCAGTCGCTACCGCCGCTCCAACAATTACAACCCCGCCCCCTCCACAGATGACCGCGACTGCCGAGCAGAACCCCTTGCTCCCATCCAAGGCAAAGATTGCGCCGTTTTCCGATTGGGATTGGACCTGGCTCAACGGCAATCCACGCACCAAGGAAGCAGCCTTCGATTCGAAATTCTTTACTCCGGAGATCCGGGCAGACGCCACTTACACCTACGATTTCAATAAGCCGATCGACGATACGATCAGTGGCTCGAGCGAAATATTTCGCTCGAACGAGGTTCAGTTGGAGCAGCTCGGTGTTGGCGGCGACTTCCACTACGACAATGTCCGCGCTCGATTGATGACTCAGTTCGGCATGTATTCAGCGACCACTCCTCGCAACGATCCCAGTCCAGCCAAGGGCCAATGGGCCCTCGATACCGCCTACCGTTATCTGGCGGAGGGCTACGGCGGCTACCACATCAACGCCTTAGACGGGATCAACATCGATGCGGGAATTTTCCTCTCTTACATCGGCCTGTTCAGTTATTACAACTTTGACAACTGGGCTTACCAGCCTTCGTACGTTTCTTCCAATACGCCCTGGTTTTTCGAGGGTTTGCGGGTGCAGGTTTTTCCCAACCCTCATTTGAAGATCGAACCCTGGCTCATCAACGGATGGCAGTCCTACGGCTCAGCCAACTCCCGAAAAGGTTTGGGTGGGCAGATTAAATGGACGCCTCGTCCCTGGGTGAATGTTATTTCCAATAACTACGGCCTGGGACACGACGATCTGTACATCCCCAATCGCGGCCGCATCCACACTGACGACAGCGTCGAGATCAAGTACTACGATCATCCCGAGAAATTTCTCGATCGCATGGCATTTTCCTTTACCGGCGATATGGGCTGCGAATTTGGCCCCAGCAAGACGACCTCGACCGGAGTCTACTTGCAAGGCGTGGGCTGCCTCGGAAATACCAGAGACTCAAAGTCGGTCGGAGCAACGTCGCCTGACGAGCACTTTGCTCCGGGGATCGATCCCAAGCAAAGCTTTATCGGTTACATGCTCTACAACCGTTTCTGGTTCCACAGAGACCGCTACGGATTGACGCTCGGCGGAGGCCAGATCAACAATCCCGGCCGTTATCTGGTTCTGGATCCTCCCATCAACGGAGAGACGGCAGAATCGGCAGCGATCAACGCACCGTACTTTACCGGCAATCCCTCGGACCCGTTCAAGGCCTGGGATTCCTCGATCACGTTTGACTACATGCCCAGCCAGTACATCACGTTCCGCTGGGAATACGATTATCGCCATGCCAGCGTGCCTTACTGGTCGGGTCACGGCGGGATGACGCCGCCGGGTCCGGGCGGAGTCCCGTACACCAACAATGGATATCCCGAATACTTTGCTTGCAACGACGGAAATTCATCGATGCAAGAGACGCTTAGCGCGGCGCAAACGGCCTGCGGGGCCCAGGGCAGCAGTGTGTGGTTTCCTGATTTGCGGCGAGATGAGCAGTTCATTGATTTGGACATTCTGGTCAAGTTTTAAGGCGGGTGTGAACCAGCAAGGAGGACGCTGTGACACCACTAGACTCGGCCGGCTTTTGCGGTCGGGCTCAAAGAGGACGCATGGTAAAGAAAGAGATCTAAGCTGATCTTTGGAGAACATTATGGAAGACATTTTATGGATAGCCGTCACGATCGCATTCTTCGCCCTATCGATTGCCTATGTGCGTTTCTGCGATCGCGTGAAGTAAAAGAGGCGAAGTAACCAGGTCAAGTACAGAACTGATTCGGGTTCGTTTGCGTTCGGAGAAATGTTAGGAGAAAGCCATGAGTTGGGGATCGATCGTCATGCTGATCATCAGCGCGTTGACTATGGTTTATCTGTTTTACGCGCTGCTGCGTCCGGAGAAATTCTGATATGTCGGTAAACGGATGGTTACAGATTCTCGTGTTCCTCGCGCTTGTTTTCATAGTGACCAAGCCGATGGGCATCTACATGGCACGCGTGTTTAACCGCGAGAAAACCTTCATGGATCCCGTGCTGCGGCCGATCGAGCGCGTGATCTACCGGCTCACCGCCGTCGACGAAAGTCATGAAATGCGCTGGACCGAGTATGCCATCGCGATGCTGCTCTTCAGCGTAGTTTCCATGCTCTTGCTCTACGCGATCCAGCGGCTGCAGGGACTACTCCCGTTCAACCCCCAAAAATTTGCCGGGGTCACTCCCACCCATCTTGCCTTTAACACGGCCGCTTCATTCACCACCAATACCAATTGGCAGGCCTATGCCGGCGAATCCACGATGAGCTATTTCACGCAAATGGCGGGGCTGGCTTTTCACAACTTCATTTCCGCCGCCACCGGCATCGCGTTGGCGATCGCATTCATTCGCGGCATCGCGCGACGGCAAATGCAAACTCTCGGCAACTTCTGGGTCGACATGGTTCGCTGTTGCTTGTGGGTGCTGTTGCCGGTTTCGATTGTGGGTGCTCTGGTTCTGGTTTCGCAAGGCGTCATTCAGAATCTTCGCCCTTACGAGAAAGCCGCTCTCATCGAGCCCATGCACGTGCCGAAAGTTGGTCCGGACGGCAAGCCGATCGTTGGCCCCGATGGAAAACCGGTAATGGACACCGTCACCGAGCAAACCATCGCGATGGGGCCGGTTGCTTCGCAGGAAATCATCAAGGAATTCGGTACGAATGGCGGCGGCTTTTTCAACGCCAACAGCTCGCATCCCTTCGAGAATCCGACGCCCTTGACCAACCTGATTGAGATGCTTGCCATATTCACGATCGGCGCCGGTCTCACCTATACATTAGGCCGCATGACAGGATCGCAGGCGCATGGTTGGGCGGTATGGGCGGCAATGGCCATCCTGTTCATGGCAGGATGCGCCGTGGCCTACTGGGCGGAGGCGCGTGGCAATCCATTGCTGGCGGGAGCCGATCAGAAAGTCAGCGCCTTGCAACCCGGCGGAAACATGGAGGGCAAAGAAGTCCGCTTCGGCATCGCGAATAGCGTCTTGTTTGGCACCGCTACAACCGATGCGAGTTGCGGCGCGATCAACAGCTGGTTTGATTCCTACACTCCCCTTGGTGGAATGGTTCCGCTCGCCAACATCATGATGAGCGAGGTCATCTTCGGCGGCGTGGGCTCCGGGCTTTACGGCATGTTGGTGGATGTTGTCCTTGCCGTGTTCATTGCCGGCCTGATGGTGGGCCGCACCCCGGAATATCTCGGCAAGAAAATCGAGGCATATGACGTCAAGATGGCGATGCTGTTCGTTCTGGTTTTCCCGCTGGTGATTCTGACCTTCGCCGCAATTTCAGTGGTCAGGCCGTTCGGCACCGCGGGCATTTCGAATCCGGGCGCGCATGGATTCAGCCAGATTCTCTACGCATTCGTTTCCGGTGCGGGCAACAATGGCTCCGCCTTCGCCGGATTGACCGTAAATACGCTATGGTATGACACCGCCCTCGGTTTCGACATGCTGTTCGGCCGGTTCTTCATGATCATTCCGATGCTGGCCATCGCAGGCAATCTCGCGCAGAAGAAATATGTCCCGCCGTCATCCGGCACGTTTCCGGTCACCACTCCCTTGTTCACCGTGTTGCTGATCGGCGTGATTCTGATTGTCGGAGCACTGACATTTTTCCCGGCATTGAGCTTGGGCCCAGTGCTTGAGCACTTGCTCATGGCCGCAGGCAAGACTTTTTGAAGGAACTTCGCATGGCAATGACTACGCAAACGCCGCCCGCTCCGGAAGTGCAATCGGTCCCTTTGGGGCGCTCGCCGCGACGGCAAAACAAGAAAGCGGTTTGGGAGTGGAAGATTGTTCGCCGCGCCCTTTGGGACGCAATTGTGAAGCTGAACCCGCGCAAGATGATGGGCAATCCCGTCATGTTTGTGGTGGAGATCGGCAGCGTCATTACCACCGTCCTTTTATTCCGTTCTAGCGCGGACTCCAAATTCAACCTGCAGATCACGTTGTGGCTATGGTTCACTGTCCTCTTCGCCAATTTCGCTGAAGCCATGGCCGAGGGCCGCGGAAAGGCCCAGGCGGATGCGCTGCGGCGCGCCAAAGCTGAGACCATGGCAAACCGCTTGCTTCCCGACGGAAAAACCGAGACCGTGCCGTGCACCAAGTTGCGCTCCGGCGATATGGTCCTGGTCGAAGCCGGCGAATTCGTTCCCGGTGACGGCGAAATCGTCGAAGGTGTCGCTTCCGTCGATGAGTCAGCCATAACCGGAGAATCTGCGCCCGTGATTCGCGAGGCGGGCGGCGATCGCTCGGCCGTTACCGGTGGCACACGGGTTCTCTCCGATTGGGTGAAGGTCAAGATCACTTCCAACCCCGGCGAGACTTTTCTCGACCGCATGATCGCGCTGGTAGAAGGTGCCGAGCGGCAGAAGACTCCTAACGAGATCGCTCTAAACATTCTGCTGGCGGGTTTGACCATCATCTTTCTGCTGGCGGTCGTCAGCCTGCAGCCGTTCGCAATCTATGCGGGCTCTCCACAGACCGTCTTCGTGCTGGTTTCTCTGCTGGTGTGCCTGATTCCTACCACGATTGGCGGGCTTCTTTCGGCGATCGGAATTGCCGGCATGGACACGTTTGGTGCAGCACAACGTGCTGGCCATGTCCGGACGCGCAGTCGAAGCCGCCGGTGATGTGAATACGCTGCTTCTCGATAAAACTGGAACCATCACACTCGGCAACCGGGAGGCAACGGAATTCATAACCGCACCCGGAGTAACCGAAGCGTCGCTCGCCGATGCCGCTCAGCTTTCATCGCTGGCCGATGAAACGCCTGAGGGCCGTTCGATTGTCGTGCTGGCGAAAGAAAAGTATGGCCTTCGAGGACGCGAAGTGGGATCGCACGATGCCGAGTTCATCCCCTTCAGCGCCATGACCCGCATGTCCGGCGTGAACCTCGACGGTCGCTCCATTCGCAAAGGCGCGGCCGATGCCATCGCAAAATATTTGGAAGAGCAGGGAAGCTCGCTTCCCAAAGAATTGCGGGAGACCGTGGATGCGATCTCGCGTTCAGGAGGAACGCCGTTGGTTGTGGCGGAGAACAATCGCGCATTGGGCGCGATCCAACTGAAAGACATTGTCAAAGGGGGCATGAAGCAACGCTTCGATCAACTGCGGGCGATGGGCATCAAGACGGTGATGATCACCGGCGATAATCCACTGACCGCTGCCGCAATCGCCCGCGAAGCCGGGGTCGACGATTTTCTCGCGCAGGCTACGCCCAAGGACAAAATGGACCTGATCCGGCGGGAACAGGCCGAAGGCAAACTCGTCGCTATGACCGGCGACGGTACCAACGACGCCCCGGCGCTGGCTCAAGCCGACGTTGGAGTCGCCATGAATACCGGTACGCAGGCGGCGAAGGAAGCCGGTAACATGGTGGACCTCGATTCGAACCCCACGAAGCTTATCGAAATCGTGGAAATCGGCAAGCAGTTGCTGATGACCCGCGGCGCGCTCACCACATTTTCCATTGCTAATGACGTCGCCAAATACTTCGCCATCATTCCCGCAATGTTCGCCGGAACGTTCCCCGTATTAAATGCGCTCAACATCATGCATCTGAGAACGCCCCAGTCAGCCGTACTCTCGGCGGTGATTTTCAACGCTCTGATCATCATTGCCCTGATCCCATTAGCGCTGCGCGGAGTGACCTACCGCGCCATGGGTGCCGCTGTGCTGCTGCGCAATAATCTTTTGATATACGGCCTGGGTGGAATCGTAATTCCATTCATCGGAATCAAGCTCATCGATATGCTCATTACCAGAGCCGGTTTGGCGTAGGAGTCTGCCATGAAAAGAAATTTACTGACTGCATTTTTGATGACCATCGTAACCACGATCCTGCTGGGCATCATTTACCCGCTCGTGGTGACCGGACTGGCGCAGCTCTTGTTTCCCAAACAAGCGAACGGGGAATTGATCGAGGTCAACGGCAAAGTTGTAGGCTCGGCTCTTCTGGCACAGAGCTTCACCGGTACCGGCTATTTTCATCCGCGGCCTTCCGCCGTCAACTATGACGCGTCGAATTCGAATGGCTCCCAGCTGGGGCCGACCAACCGCGCCCTGGTGGATCGCGTGAACGCCGACCTTGCAACCCTTCAAGCCGAGAATCCCGGAACTCCCGTTCCGATCGATATGGTCACGACTTCTGCATCCGGACTCGATCCCGACATAACTCTCGCCGCAGCGGATTTCCAGGTTCCGCGCGTCGCGAAGGCGCGGGGAATGAGTGAAGACGCCGTTGCCCAAGCCGTTCGCCAACATACCGACCAACGCCAGTTAGGATTTCTGGGCGAGCCACGCGTCAATGTTCTTGAACTGAATCTTGCGCTCGACAGGCTTCCCTACAAGCAAGCTTCGCGCTGAACCAGCGTTCTTCCTGGCCCGAAGTTCCTTAAAAACCCTCGTTCCGTCCGCGAAAACTAAAGTGACCTTACCCGGTCACTTTCCGCTGGATACCATTACTCCGAATCAGTCTTTTTCATGCACTGAGGCAAAGAACGATGAACACACCGAGGCGATGGTGCGTGCTGTCCGCCGTGCTGTTTACGTTGTCGTTAATAATCGGATTACAAACACATATCAGCGCCCAGAATGCGTCGGTCATGCCACTCGCACCCGAGCCGTCAGGTGCGCAGCCGGGAGACGATCAGGACCCTCCGGGCCGTGTAGCGCAACTGAACTACATCGATGGATCCGTGACCTTCCAGCCCGGCGGGGAGAACGACTGGCTCGACGCGGTGCTAAATCGTCCGCTGGTTACGGGAGACAATCTTTGGGCCGATCAAAACTCCCGCGCCGAACTTCATATCGGATCAACTGCGCTTCGCCTCGGCTCCAATGACTGGAATTACGTTGCTTGAAGTCAGCGATCACGCGACACAGATTCGCCTAGTTCAGGGCTCGCTGATCGTGAAAGTGCGCCACGTAGACTCTGACGATGCGTACGAGATCGATACGCCCAATATCGCCTTTGTTGTGATGCAGCCGGGCGACTATCGCATCAATGTCGATTCCGAAGGCGCACGCACTGACGTGATCGTGTGGCGTGGACTCGGCGAAGCCACCGGTGGAGGTTCCTCGTATACGGTTGCGGCAGATCAGCACGCCACATTTACCGGCACATATCAGACGAATACAGATCAGCCAAATAAAGATCAGTTGAATTACGACGTCGCCCAGATTCCCGGAAACGACGAATTCGATAATTGGGCATTGGATCGCGACCAGACCGAAGACGATTCTGATTCCGCCAACTACGTTTCGACCGACATGACAGGATATGAAGACCTCGATCAATACGGAGACTGGCAACTACGTAGCTGGATACGGCCCATGCTGGCGTCCGCGAGCCGTAACTGCCGGCTGGGCGCCTTACCGCTTCGGCCATTGGACGTGGGTAGGCCCATGGGGTTGGACGTGGGCGGCAGATGAACCCTGGGGCTTCGCTCCATCCCACTACGGGCGATGGGCGTTTGTTGGCGCGAATTGGATGTGGGTTCCGGGGCCGGCTGCGGCTCGTCCTGTCTACGCACCGGCACTCGTGGGGTGGCTCGGCGGCAGCTCGGCACGTTTCTCTTTCGGAGCAGGAGTCGGCTGGTTTCCCTTAGCTCCGGGAGAAGTGTTCGCTCCTTCCTACCGCGTGGGCCGCGCTTATATGAATCGAGTAAATCTCACCGGTACCCATATCGAGATGAGCAAAATCGCGAACGCTTACAACGCAGTCACCATGAATAGAAGTCTCGATAACATCACGTACGCGAACCGCGCGGTGGCTGGCGGAGTAACTATCGTTTCGCGCGATACATTCGTAAATGCGCAGCCAGTAGCGCGAAACGCCATATCGGTTCCAGCCAAAGAACTTGCCGCCGCTCCAGTTACGAATACGGCCGCGATTGAACCGGTACACGCGAGCATGGTCGGCGCAGCAGTGCCCGCCAGCATCAAGCCGCCTGCCTCGTTAATAAGTCGGCAGGTAGTGGCATTAAGAACGCCAGCTTCCTTGCCGCGCTCGTCCGCGGAAAGTCAGGCACAGCCTGGAGAACACCTCAACCAGACTCAGCTCGTGCGTCAGGAGTCACCCGGAAAACCAGTAGCAGTACCGAATCAATCGGCGCCACAAACTCAGACGCGGGATGACAATGGCTTGCGTCCGTTCAATCCCGGATCCAGCGGAACCAATCAGACGCATATGCAGCCGCGAGTATGGGAAGCGCAGGGCGATCCGGAACCGGAACCTCCGCGGCCGTCGCAATCTCAGCGGAGTCATGCGCAGCCTCTCACCGAATTGCGCTCTGCCCGGCAAACCCAGCAGTCCTCGCAGCAGTCGTCGCATCCGCTCGCCAAACCAGCGCCCGTACAGACGAAACCCGTGCAGAACAAAAGCAGCCAGCAGCAACAAGAGCAGCACAGCACCTGGTACCAGAAGTCGTGGTCTTCATCTTCATCGGCGGCAAACACGCACGCTTCCAGCACTACGAAGACCAGCAGCCCGCCTCCGAAATGACGGTAGTGGCAGTTTGTCGCAACACTAATTCGGATATGTTTACGTGGTGACTTATCTGAAGATGTTGATGTGGTGATTATGTGGGGACAGCCGCCCTCGGCTGTCCAGTCGAGCGAAGCTCGACCTTCTTGTCCACTCCACGCCTGCAAACTGCACCACTACCCAAATAACAATCCCATTGACGCCAACCAGTTGAGTGCGGTGTGATAGGTTCGCGATGCCATACGAGTTGTACGTGAGCCGAAGCAGGACACAACAATCAGATTGTCGCACCGGGATTGTGCCTAACCAGACTCCCAGCGCATCTTTATTTTCTCGACCCATCCCGCTGCCATCTCCATGAACGAACTCGCCACTGAACAGAAGCGTCCAGCATTGAACTGGATGGACTTTCTCTGGTTGATTGTCCTGGCCGGACTGGCGGTTCTTCCTCCCGTTCGGGAATACCACAAGCAGCTCATACTGCTGGCGATCGGCATTGTGCAGGTCAGCGAAGGCTGGCTGGTAGCGCGCTTTCCCCTGCGCGGGGCCTCGTACAGCGTTGCGCTCAAAATCGCGCTCGCCACCTTGCTCATCGATCACACCGGAGAAACCGGAATCAACAGCAGTTATTATCCAATTTATTATGTTCCGATTGTTACCGCGGCGGAATACTTTGGGCCGTGGGGAACGTTGCTGTGGACGGCGCTTGCCTCGGCTGCCTACTGCTCCTATTTATATCCCGCGCTGCAGGAATACGAAATCTCAGCCGAGGGTTACGGACTGCTCGCGATCCGGATTCTGTTTTTTTTCCTCGCGGCCATGGTGGTCAATCGGTTCGTGGTCGAGAACCGGCGCCAGATCAAACGCTATCAGGAACTCGCAGAAACCCTCGCCGAAACTAATCGCAGGCTGGAGCAGGCACAGGAAGAAGCCCGCCGTTCCGAGCGGTTGGCGGCGCTGGGCCAAATGTCCGCCGGTCTGGCGCACGAGATTCGTAACCCTCTCGGAGTAATCAAGGGATCGGCGGAAATGCTTCACCAGAAGCTGGCCGAATCGAATCCTCTGGCCACCGAACTAGCCGGTTACATTTCATCGGAGACCAACCGACTCAGTGCGCTGGTCACGCGCTTTCTCGATTTTGCCCGGCCACTGCAGGCCGAGCTGGTTCCCCAGCAGATTACCGCGGTGCTGGAGCGTGCTTTGCAAGCTGTCTCCTTTGCAAAAAAAGATGAGCATTCGCGGGTGCGCGTTGAAAGACAATACCAACCGGACCTGCCTCAGGTGCCTCTGGACGAAGGTCTTTGCGAACAGGCCTTCGTAAATCTCATTCAAAATGCTTATGATGCGATGGGCACTGGCGGAGGCGTCTTGCAGTTGAGCGCCGCTGCCGCGCGATCAGCGGACCGTGACGGTGTCGAGGTTCGAATCGCGGACACGGGCCCGGGTATTCCAGAGGAACTCCGGGAACAGATTTTCAATCCCTTCGTGACGACCAAGAAAACCGGCGTGGGGCTGGGACTGTCAATCGTTTCGCGGATCGTAGACAGCCATCACGGAGCCATTCGCGTCGAAGGCGGAGGCGAAAACCAGCATCACGGCGCCAGCTTCATACTCTTTTTTCCGGAGAGCGCAGAAGCAGAAGCGAAGTCCGGCGCTGCATCTTAGCAACCAGCCGCTATGCTATGGAGTGGCGGCGAAACGATATGTCAACGATTTTAATTGTCGAAGATGAAGCCAAAATGCGCCGGCTTCTCGAATTGAATCTGGGCGATGATGGTTTCACTACGCTTTCCGCAGGCGACGCCGAAACCGGCATGAAGCTTCTGCGCGAAAACACGGTCGATCTTGTCCTTACCGATCTCAAGCTGCCCGGCATGAACGGCCTCGAATTCTTGCAGGCCGTGAAGCGCCAGAATCCTGCATTGCCGGTGGTGGTGATGACCGCATTCGGAAGCGTCGAGACTGCCGTGGAAGCCATGAAAGCCGGGGCCAGCGATTATGTGCTCAAACCATTCTCACTCGCCGAAATGCGTCTGGTCGTGCGCAAAGAATTGGATGTCCGCAAGCTTCGCGAAGAGAACCGTTCGCTGCGCGAAGCATTAGGCAAGCGCTACAGTCATCCCAATATTGTGGCGCGCAGTGCGAAGATGCAGGAAGTGCTTGGCACCGTCGATCGCGTTGCACCCACCAACTCGACGGTGCTGCTGGGCGGTGAAAGCGGTGTAGGCAAGGATCTAATCGCCCGCGCCATTCACGAAAAATCGCGCCGTGCTGCCGGGCCGTTCGTCAAGATCAACAGCACCGCCATTCCCGAAAATCTTCTCGAAAGCGAACTCTTCGGCTATGAAAGAGGAGCGTTCACCGGCGCGAATGCGAGCAAGCCCGGCAAATTCGAACTGGCCGACAAGGGCACACTTTTTCTGGATGAAATCGGCGACGTTCCCCCTGTCACACAGGTGAAGCTGCTGCGCGTTTTACAGGAGCGCGAGTTCGAGCGGCTGGGCGGCACAAAAACCCTTAAAGTCGACGTACGGCTCATCGCCGCCACCAACCGGGATCTTCGCGAAGCCCTGGAGCAGGGAACGTTTCGAGAAGATCTCTACTACCGGCTCAACGTAGTCCCCATCGACATTGCACCCCTGCGCCAGCGCAAAGAAGACATTCCCGAGCTGGTCAATCTTTTTATCGCCCGCTTTGCCGGCGATTCCGGCAAGCCGGTCGAGAGCATTTCACCCGAGGCCATGCAGATTCTGCTGAATTACTACTGGCCAGGAAATGTGCGCGAACTGCAAAACATCATTGAGCGGGGCTGCGCTCTGGCGAAGGGCACGGTGCTCGAGGTTTCCGATATTCATCTCGATGTTCGTCCTTCGAAGGCGGCAAATGGCGCGAGCGGATTTCTTCCCGAGGGCATGACCTTGGAGCGATGGGAGGATGAGATGATCCAGGAAGCATTGCGGCGCGCCAACGGAAACAAGAGTCAGGCGGCGCGGCTGCTGGGGTTGTCGCGCAATGCGCTGCGCTACAGGCTCTCGAAGATTGGGATTGCAGACGATGCGGACAAAGAAGCCTGAAGGGGGCCCGCCGAACAGGAAGTCTGGCGAATAGAACCTTCGCTTCAGGCAAGAGTGAACAATTATTAAGCCAGCGGTAAAGTTCCGGTTACAATTGCGCGTTTGAACAGCGCGGCTGAACAGCGTATGAACGCGCCCCGCCGGGTGCTCGACGTTTTTTAGACAGTCGGGTCCCTTGTTCTGCTGCCGCTGCGCGATTCCTCATGGGCCTATGAAAATCTCAAAATGTGTTTTCCTGTTTACAATTCTGGTTCTCGCCGCATTCGCCTCCGCCGACTCCAAGCCCAAACTCACTCTAGACGGCTTCTTCAACTCGGTGAGTTATCCCAGCGTAGCCATCTCGCCCGACGGTGACTCCGTCGTGATCGTCACAGAGCGCGCCGACTGGGACCAGCAAATCTTCCGCCACGACCTCTGGCTCTACCGTATGAACGTCAATCGTGACGAGGGCAAAACCGGCCCGCTGATCCAACTCACCGAATCCGGCCACGACACTGAACCCCAATGGTCGCCGGATGGTCGCTGGATCGCATTCTTATCAGACCGCAAGCCCCTCTCGGAAAAAGATTCCGATTCCGACTACGACAAAGCAAAAAACGACAAGGCCAAGGGCAATAAAGCCAGGCGCGACAATGCCGACAAAGGCGAACCCGCGCAAATCTACCTGATCTCTCCCTCCGGCGGCGAGGCCATTCCAATTACACAAGGCGAGGAAGAAGTCCACACCTTTTCCTGGTCCGCTGACTCGCGCACCCTTTACTACGCCACGCGCCAACCCTGGACCAAGACCCAAAAAGACGACTACAAAAAGCAGTGGAAAGATGTCGTGCAATACCGTACCGCCGAACGCGGCGACACAATTTTCGCGCTCAATGTAGCCGACGCCCTCGCCCGGCACACTGCCGCGCCGGCCAAAGAAGCAACCGATGCCGAAAAAGAATCCGACACGACCCCCGGCGCAGCCTCGATCGCAACCTCGCCGCTCCGCGTGGAGGACTTGATTACCTCTCCCGACGGCGGCAAACTCGCCTTCGTCAGCAACTCCATTAATCAGCGCCAGGAAAAATACCAAGACGTCGAAATCTACGAAATAAAGTTAGGCGTGGAGCGGGCGCCCTCGCCCGCGAATGCCGCCAGCCAAAATAGATCCACCGAACCCATCCGCCTCACCGACAACCAAGCCGTAGAAGGCCATCTCCACTGGGCCAACGACAGCCGCCACATTTTCTTCAGCGTCGAAGTCGGAGACGTTACCGGCCCCTATCGCGACCTCCAGCCGCATCTGTATTGGGTTGACAGTGAAAAGCCCGACTCAGTCGAGCAATGGGCCAAAGATTCTCCCGGCGAGATCGTCAGCTATGCTGTCTACGGCAACGGGGCGCTCGTGACTGCTCGCCTAGGAACTGAAGTTCAGATGTACACTGCCGCCAATCCTTCTAGTTCTCTAAAAGAATTCGAAGGCGAAGCGGGAACCTATGAGCGACTCGAAGCGCCATTGCACTCGCCGCGTCTCGCCTTCATCTATTCATCATTGCAAAAGCCCGAAGAAGTCTACCTCACGGACTCAGCCGACAAACTGAACCAAGCCCATCCCATCACTTCCTTCAACAAGCAACTCGCCGACTCCGACCTTCCCCAAGGCAAGCCCTACCACTGGCGAGCCGACGACGGCACCACCATCGGAGGCATGCTCATCTACCCACCCGGAAAGTTCGAGCAGAAAAACCTGCCCATGTTTACCTTCATCCACGGAGGCCCTGCCGACGCCGACGGCAACCACTTCGAAGCCGACTGGTATCAATGGGCCGCGCTCGCCGCCACCAACGGATGGCTCGTCTTCGAGCCCAACTACCGCGGCAGTACCG
The DNA here is from genome assembly GCA_963743585.1 of uncultured Acidobacteriaceae bacterium. Classification (GTDB taxonomy): domain Bacteria; phylum Acidobacteriota; class Terriglobia; order Terriglobales; family Acidobacteriaceae; genus Sulfotelmatobacter. The sequence goes on from CAVUQI010000001.1 coordinate 413,368, forward strand.
GATACGGCGACAAATTCCTCATGCAGATCGTTCCGCAAATCGTCTCGCGTCCCGGCAAAGACATCCTCGAAGGCGTCGACGCGTTGGTCAAAGACGGCATCGCCGATCCCGACCATCTCACCATCGGCGGCTACAGCTACGGCGGATACATGACCAACTGGCTCATCACCCAATCCACTCGCTGGAAAGCCGCCGTCACCGGCGCCGGCGCGGTCGAGCACGTCGGCAACTGGGGCAACGACGACACCACCTTCGACGACGCCTACTTCCTCGGCGGACGCCCCTGGGAAGCCCAGCACCGCTATCACGACGAGGCCGCCATCTTTCAAATCGACAAAGTCAAAACGCCCACCCACATGGTCGCGGGAGCCGACGACATCCGCGTAGCCGTGCTCGAAGATTATCTTCTCGAGCATGCGCTCTACTCGCTAGGCATCCCGAACGCACTGCTCATCTTTCCCGGCGAAGGCCACTCGCTCGATAAAAATCCGTGGCACGGAAAAATCAAAGTCCGAGAAGAATTGAAGTGGCTGCAGAAATACGGCGGCGTGCCGGCAGGGAACTAGCTGGTGCATTTAGATACGGAACTCCGCTTTTGGGTAGCGCGGCGTTTCAGCGGCCTGCCCTGAGCGAAGCCTGTCGCGTGGCGTCAGTCGACCATGAGTGGAACGGATGTCATTCCGAATCGGGCGACAAGCCCGGTGAGGAACCTGCTGTTGGTTGCATTCGCCACGTTTGCGCGGCGCGGGTGACGAGGCGCTTCAGCGGCGCTCATCTACTTCTTCTTCGCGTATTCGTCCGCACCCATAAAGTGCAGCGACACATAAGGCTCATCACCCACCACCCAGCTGTCGTGCCCCGGCGCAATAAAGAAAAGATCGCCCGCTTTCATCTCGATGATCCGGCCATCGTCCATCGCCGCCGTTGCGCGGCCTGAGACCACCATCCCCACGTGCTCGACCTGGCAGCTTTTCGCTCCAGCAGCTTTTCCTACATGCTCCGACCACTTCCATCCTGGCTCGTAAGTGGCCCGGCCAATCGTCATGCCGCCAATATTCACGGTTTCGAATTTGCCTTTTTCACAATTCCGTACCTCATCGGGATTTTCAAACCGTTTCAGGATTACTCCGTACATAGATTCCCATCTCCTGCCTACTAATATGCAATTGCAGCAGGATGGTTTCTGAAATATTGCCCGCACCTGAGCTACGATCGCCTTCGAAGGTCCCGGAGGCAGGCTGGCTACCATCGGCGGAACAAAAGAAGTAAGCGCACTCACATTGTCTGCGGATTACACGGCCCGCCCAGGCTGGCCTGGGCGGGACACTTCTGCACTCGACTTAATTCGAGTGCTGCATTCCCTGCATTCCTTGCATTCCGTAGCTGCTGAAGAACAGAAAGAAATTTGACGGAACCTGAATTGCATTGCCCGCCTTCTCCGCGGCTACCATCTTCGCCACGGAAGTAATTCCGCTGCTTCCGTCCTTGGTTGGCCAATCGCTCGCATCCATCACCAGTACCGGCACCACCTCCCACCAGATCTGCCCAGTATTGACGTCAACATTCAGCACGACGTGGCTGTGATTCGGCGATGGCACGAAATAATTCTCCGTCGGCGGAGGCAACAGACCAAGCTGTTCCAGCGCCAGCCCCAGTATCCACACGCGAGGTGTGCATGGTGCAAGTTCCCGCCGGTGAACCCGGATCAGGACACTGCGTATAGACCAGCGGCTTTGCCTTGAAAGCCTCCGGCAAGGCTCCGAACAGGCTGATCAACGTGCTTCCCAGCGCCGGGCCGCAATTCGTTCCCGCCACCACTCCCGTGCATGAAATCGCATCGTTCGGGTTCTGGTCGTTATCCACCGAGAACATGGGCACCAGCACATAAAGAGGTTCAGTCGGATCGTTCTTGCTGAAGTGCAGTCCGGTCGGATCTTGCGTGGGCTGAATTCCCGCCTGGCAAATCGGAATCTGAAATTCCCCAGGATCTGATTCCGCCGGGATTCCGTTGAAGTTTAGATCGTCGGTGGGCTGGCTCACGCAATCAAAACTCTGCGTGTAAGTAAATAGAAGGAGTTGGTTGTTGCCATAGCCAAGGGTCTGGTTCGGCTTGAGAGTGGGAGTAGGGGTGCTGTTAACCTGCGCAAACGCCGCTAGGGAGAAGAGAGTTACGGCCATGAACGAAATAGGCCGAAGAACCTGGAACTTCATTGTTATTCCTCCGCTTTCGCGAATTACCATCACTCGCATTACGAAAGCGAAGTCACTTTGGATTGCGGATTTCACTTTTAACGTCTGATTTTCGTTCTGCAAACTTTTTCTTTGCGGGAAAGAATCCATTTCTTGATCTGCTTCGTATTAGAGAATCCTGCGGGACACTTCGAAAAACGTAACCAGCGTGGCGTTGCAACGAACCGAAGAATCCGATTAACCGTACCCCTCGTACCTCCCGTGAAAAGGAATTCAATTCAAGGAGAAAACCATGAAGAAGAACATCGCACTCGCGCTGTTTGGGATCGTCGCTTTGTCGGCGACTGCGGCGCTAGCTGGCGCCCAGAATCCGGTTGTCGGCGGACAGGAAATGTATCCCTCTAAGAACATTATTCAGAACGCTGTGAACTCCGCCGACCACACCACGCTCGTGGCTGCAGTGAAAGCCGCGGGTTTGGTGGAAACGCTCGAAGGCCCGGGGCCGTTTACCGTTTTTGCTCCCACGAATGAAGCATTCGCAAAACTACCTCCCGGTACGGTTGATAATTTGTTGAAGCCCGAGAACAAAGAAACTCTGGTTAAAATCCTTACTTACCACGTCGTCCCCGGCAGGTTGAGCCTGATGGATCTGAAGAAACAGATCAAGGCAGGCCATGGGCAGGCAGAACTCAAAACCGTAAGCGGCGGCACGTTGACCGCCATGATGCAAGACGGGAACGTTGTCCTAAAAGATGAAAAGGGGGACATCGCACACATCACCATCCCGAACGTCTTCCAGTCGAACGGAGTCATTCAGGTGATCGATACGGTGCTGATGCCCAATTAGATGAAGGGCTGAAGTCGAGGCGCTCCGAATCGGAGCGCCTGATTTTACTGGTTTGCCTATCATTCCAAGTTCGCCCTCTTTAGGCGGGCGAAGCATCTCTGCGCGTTGTGCAAGATCTTCGCAACTCTCTGCGACACTTGAAGGCGCACATTTGGCGTGCATCTTTGGAGAAGCAAACGAACCAGCCCGCAGTTGGTCTGTATTTCCTGTTTGGTCCAAATCTTCTGATACGATGAAAATGCGCTAAGGCATCTTTTCGCTGACCGCTTTCGGAATAAGCGCCACTGGCAGCTCGCCGGTCATGAAAGAATCCGCCAACAACGCCAAAACGTACTTGAGAGGAAGCCAAAACCGGCTTGTCCCGCACTCCCTCTAATGCAACCTCGCCCGACGCCGTCCTGTTGTCGGCGGTCTGGCCCGGTGATGAGCAGGCCATGGGCGAGCTTTATGCGCGCTACTCGGGCATTGTTTATTCCGTCGGGCTTCGGGTTCTGGGAGATACGGGCGCGGCGGAAGACATCTTGCAGGACGTTTTCATGAAGCTTTGGCGCAATCCCGAGGTATTCGATGAGAATCGCGGCAGCCTCGCGGGATGGCTCGCCGTGATCACGCGCAACCGTGCCATCGACGCCCTGCGCAAGCGCCGCCCCGAATCTGATCTCGATGACGTGATCGTAAGCGTAGAGCCGGATATGGTTCGCGGCGCCGACTGGAATCGCACGCTCACCAAGATTCGCGCCACACTTGCAGGCATGCCTTCACCTCAGCGTTCGGCGCTGGAGATGGCATTTTTCGAAGGCCTTACGCACACCGAGATTGCAGGAAAAACCGGCGAGGCCCTTGGCACCATCAAGACTCGCATTCGCGCCGGCCTGAAGGCATTGCGTAGCGCATTGAACCCATGAGCGAACACGAACAATTCGCGGATGATCTCGCGCTCTATGCGATGGGAGCGCTCGAAGGAAGCGAGCGCCGGCCGTTGGAGGAGCACTTGCGGCAGTGCTCCGCCTGTCGCCAGGAACTCGAAAAGCTCCGTGGAGATGCCGCCTTGCTCGCTCTCTCGGTCAGTGGGCCGACCCCTCCAGCGCGTTCTCGCGAGCGTCTGATGGCTGCAATAAAAAAGGAACCGCGGCGAATCGAGCCTGCTCCCGCCGCGCGAAAATCCTGGTGGAGACCGGTTGAGTGGGCGTTAGCAGCCGCAGCCGTGATCGTGATCTTTCTGTTGGTCCGTCAGAATGGAGATTTGCGGCAGACGGTCTCCTCCCTCGAAGCAACGGTCGAGGGCGAGCAGCAAAAAACCATTCAGGCGCAGCAACTGGTGGCGTCGCTAACTTCTCCTGACTCCGAACATTTCACCCTCGTGGCCAGTAACACTCCGCCGCAGCCCCAGGGCAAGGCGATTTATTCGCGCAGAACCGGCACGCTGGTGTTTCTCGCCAACAACATGCCCAAACTTGCGCCACAAAAAACGTACGAATTGTGGTTGATTCCGCAGAACGGCGCACCCATCGCAGCCGGCTTGTTCAAGCCCGATACCCGCGGCAGCGCAACCGTAATCGAGCCACCCCTCCCTCAGGGAGTGCAAGCCAAAACTTTCGCGATTACTGTCGAGCCGGAACAAGGCTCATCCGCCCCCACCGCGAAGCCCATTATGATCGGCATTCAGAGCTGAACCGAAAAGAACCATGTCATCCCGAACCGGCTAAAAGCCCGGTGAGGGACCTGCTGCTGTTGGGCCGATTCCACACTCGCCGCGTTTGCCAAGCGTACGGGCCCCTTCAGCACTGCGCCGTTCGGAATGAAGATTCGTATCTGGGCACGGCTTAAGCCGTGCCTAAAGGCGTATTAGCTTTAGCAGCTGCGGCTTCATCCGCTGCGGCGAGCCGAGCCCGTCCTGCGCATGTGATAGATCAGGTACACGACGACCGCCACGTTGATTGCGAGCACCGCAACTTTGACATAACTGAAATGCCGCCAGATTTCGTAAATCTCAACCGGCACCAAAGAACCCGTGATGATCACCGTGAGCCACTCTCCCCACCGCTTTCGCAACCACAGGCCGGTGCCTTCCGCGAGGAACAATCCAGCATAGAGAAAGCTGCCTAACCCAAGTTTCTTGACCCGCGCCGGACTCATACGGGCCGCCTTCTCCAGAGCCAGATTCACAAAATGGCCCCCCGGATCAATCCTCAGCGCCTCAGTCCAGCGCATGAGCACGTCGCCCAGGTCCTTGTGAATAAGCTTAAACAATCCGATGCCCAACGCGATGAGCAATCCCGCCTTGAAAAATTTGAATATCGCGATGAGCCGCAACAACCGGTCGTCTGCCGATTTCATGCAGAGCCATTATGCCTGACTCATGGTGTTGGACGCCTCGTGTGGGACGGACACTCCTGTCCGTCGCCTTTGATTTTGATATTGACCTTGATTCTGACCGGGAAGGGCACGGCTTCCAGCCGTGCCGCATAGCATCACCGAGAGGTTCCGGCTTCAGCCGCTGAGGGAATTGTTCAGATGGTGACGACTGTTCTCCAGGCGAGCGGACAAAGGTGGGAAGATACCGCACACAGCGAAAGGCCACGACTCTCGCCGTGGCCTTCTTAATCCTCATAGATCCGTGCCAAAAACTCTAGTGCCGTCCACCACCGCCGCCGCGCCCACCACGATCGCGGCCTCCGCCGCCACCATGCCGCCCGCCGCCGCGTCCACCGCGTCCGCGATCACGGCCGCCGCCAGGACGTCCGCCGCGTCCGCCACGGTCTCCGCCTCCGCCGTGCGGACGATCTCCCTGCGGACGATCAATTCCTGCCGCGCGCTGCGATGGATCGCGATTGAAATTCGGCTCGCCTTCCGCTTCTTCGGGGAAATCGCCGCCGCCTTCAATCACCATTGTCCCAGTCATCGCCGGAGCGCCTTCAGCCTGAGCCACGGCCTCGCCGGATGCCGACGCGCCGCCTTCAACTCCACCTCCGCCGCCCTGCATTTTCGCGCGCTGCTCTTTCAAGATCGCCTTGCGCGAAAGCCGGATGCGGTTGCCTTCGACCGCCAGCACCTTCACCAGCACCTGGTCGCCCTCTTTCAACTCGTCGCGCACATCGGCAATGCGATGCTCCGCCACTTCGCTGATGTGCAGCAATCCCTCAGTCCCGGGAATGATTTCGACGAACGCGCCGAAATCCGCCAGCCGCGTGACTTTGCCCAGATAAGTCTTGCCAACCTCCGGAGTGGCCGTCAGGTCGCCGATGATCTGCAACGCCTTCTGCGCCGATGCCTGATCGCTCGACGCCACTTTTACGAGGCCCGAATCTTCCACGTCGATCTTGACTCCGGTCTGCTCGACGATCGAGCGAATCATCTTGCCACCCGGCCCGATCAGATCGCGAATCTTGTCCACCGGAATCTGAACCGTATAGAATCGGGGAGCGAAATCGGAAATCGTCGCACGCCCGGTCGAGATGATTTCTTCCATCTTGCCGAGAATGAACATGCGCCCGCGTTTCGCCTGCGCCAGCGCCTCGCGCATGATCTGCGAAGTAATTCCGGCAACTTTAATGTCCATCTGCAGCGCAGTAATTCCATCGCGCGTGCCGGCAACCTTGAAATCCATGTCGCCGTAGTGGTCCTCGGCACCAGCGATATCGGTGAGAATGGCATACTGATCGCCCTCTTTCACTAATCCCATGGCGACTCCTGCCACATGGGCCTTCAGCGGAACGCCCGCATCCATCAGCGAGAGCGAAGCGCCGCAAACCGTGGCCATTGATGACGATCCATTCGATTCCAAAATGTCCGAAACCACGCGCATCGCGTAAGGCCACGACTCTTCTGTCGGCAGTACCGCCGACACCGCGCGCTCTGCCAGCGCGCCATGCCCAATCTCTCGCCTGCCGGCTCCGCGCAGGAACGCAACTTCCCCTACGCTGAATGGCGGAAAATTATAGTGGAGGACAAAGCGCTTCTTGGCTTCGCCCTCGAAGCCTTCGAGGCGCTGCATGTCATCGCTGGTGCCCAGCGTGGTGGTAACCAGCGCTTGCGTCTCGCCGCGAGTGAAGATGGCGCTGCCGTGCGTGCGCGGCAGGACACCGGCCTCGATCCAGATTTCGCGGATCTCGTCGAAAGCCCGGCCATCGGGACGGTGCTTGTGCTCGATCACCTGCTCGCGGAAGATTCGCTCGCGCAGCGTCTCATAATATTGTTTCAGCTTCGCCAGCGCGGCTTCATCATCTTCGGGAATTTCCGCTTGCAGCTTTTTCTTGATTTCTTTTACCAGGGTATAGCTTTCAGCTTTGGGATGCTTCTTGGTGTCAAGCGCATCCGACAATTCCGCCCCAACTTTCTTTTGCAGCTGATCGTAATATTTCTGGTCGAATTCCGGGGGCGTGACCTGGCGTTTTTTCTTCCCGGCCTTCGATTGCAGATTGTTGATTGCGGCGCAGATTTTCTTGATCTCGGTGTGGCCAAATTCGATGGCGTCGACGACGTGTTCTTCAGTCACTTCTTTCGCGCCCGATTCGATCATCACGATTCCGTCGGACGTTCCGACCACCATAATGTTCAGCGTGCTCTCGCGCATCTCGTCGTACGTCGGATTGATAATGAACTGTCCACCGATTTGCCCCACCCGTACGGCGCCGATCGGTCCGAGGAATGGAATGTCCGACAGAGTCAGCGCTGCCGAAGCGCCGTTGATGCCCATCACATCGGGATCGTTGCTGCTGTCCGCCGACAACACGAACGCGATGACCTGCGTTTCGCACTTAAAACCGTCCGCGAACATCGGACGAATCGGCCGGTCGATCTGCCTGCTCGTCAAAACTTCGCGCTCGCTCATGCGCCCTTCGCGCTTGATGAAGCCCCCGGGGAAGCGTCCGCCGGCGTAGGTGTATTCGCGGTAATCGACGGTGAGCGGGAAGAAGTCGATGCCTTCGCGTGGGTCAGCGTTCGCAACAGCGGTCGCGAGCACAACGTTGTCGCCCATGCGCACGACGGCCGCGCCGTGGGCTTGCTTGGCTAGTTTTCCAGTTTCGAATGAGAGTTGTTTTCCGCCGGCTAAATCAACGGTGACTGTATTAACTTCTGGTTTCATTTTTTATTTTCCTTTGGCAGGAGCTGTAAGCTGTGAGCGAATATCGTATTCGCGATGTCATTCCGAACCGATCCGCAGGATCGGTGAGGAACCTGCTTTTTCTCTCGGGAGAAATCGCTGGGATGGCCCGTCCCGCCCAGCATTTGGGCAAGGATGAGAGATGACTGGATTCACTCAAATGATGCACGTTGCAGAAGGTCACTTCGATGCTTGCCGGCTCGGTGAGAAGGCGGCGCTCAGAGATACGGCTCAATTCGGTCATTCCCACTTCTCGCAAAACCGGCGAGAAGTGGGGCACCCCAGCCCACCCAAGCCAAAAGGAGGCTTGGATGGGCCACCCTCGGTTTTGGTGGTGGCCGACTTATTTGCGGATGCCGAGCTTGCCGATCACGGCTTTATAGCGCTCGGAATCGTATCTCTTGAGGTAGTCGAGCAGGCGACGCCGCTTGCTGACCAGCATAAGCAGGCCGCGGCGCGAGCCGTGGTTCGTTCTGGTGCGTTTTGAAGTGGTCTGTGAGTTGGCCGATGCGTTCACTGATAATGGCGATCTGCACCTCGGGACTCCCCGTGTCAGTCGCGTGCGTCTGGTACCGGTCAATGACAGACTTCTTTTGCTCTCTGGCTAACACTACCCTGATGCACTCCTGTTCTGGTTTCGATTTTATCTTTGGTGACGCAATGAGGATAACATGCGGGCAGGGAAGGGGTAAAGGCGAGACGGTTTTGTTCTGTGAGCATCCGGTTTGAAAACCTGGCCAGCATCTTAATCCCTACCTTGCTGGTAAAAAGCAGGTTCCTCCCCGGGCTCCCAGCCCGATTCGGAATGACATCCGGCTTCTAAATTGGTGTTGTCCTCAACTGTCTTGGCCATCCCAAACCTTTGTCATTCCGAAGCGCGCCGCAGGCGGGCGAGGAACCTGCTGTTCTTGTCCGCAGCACGGCTTCGGTTTTGTTTTCCACATGCGTTCTGTGACATCCGCCGCTGCGGAAGGCCACGTGAATCGGTAGCGTCTGGTTCAATAGGAACGGCGATGGCTCGGGAACGTATCTACTACGTGTACATCATGGCAAGCAAGAGCCGCTTGCTTTACGTCGGCATGACAGGGTTCCTGTTCGCGCGGGTGCTCCGGCACAAGGCTGGCGAGGGCGGAGCATTCACTAGGAAGTACCGTGTACGTCGGCTGGTTTATTACCACTGCTTTCGCAAAGTGAGCGACGCTATCGCGCGGGAGACTGAGATCAAGAAGTGGCCGCGGGAGAACAAAATTGCGCTGATTCGCGCGGAGAATCCTACTCGGGAGGATTTGGCGGCGGGATGGGGCGAGGCGGCTGTGATGAGGGTGTCGGGGAAAGCAGAAAAAGCAGGTTCCTCGCCGGGCCTTCGGCCCGACTCGGAATGACATCTGTTTTACTTCTCGTCTACTCGCACTCGGCGGACGCGGCGCTGTTGTGTCACGCCGACGCGCTCACCAACCAGTCATTTAGTGCGGCCCGCCGGGCATGTTAGGCATCTGCTGGCAATTCTCGGGATGCGTGAACAGCGAAGCGGCCGGCTCCGCCAGGCTGATGTCTTTGTACTGCAGCGTCATGGTTCCGCGGCTGGAGGGCATCTCGATTTTGATCGGAAATCCCTTCAAGTCTTCCGCTTCCCAAATCTTCATTTTGACGGGTTGGCCTTGCTTCGGGGTGACCGTGACGTTCTCCACTTTGCAGGAGTGGCCGTCTATGGTTTCGTTGCCCGCCGGCGAGCGGTCAACGGCGGCGCCTTGTGCCTCGGCAAAGGGATTGCGCTGGCCCGAGGCGTTCATCTGCATGCACATTCCGGTGCCCATCACCATGAAGTTTGTGTGCTGCGTCAGGTCCATCACCATGTAGCCCATGGTGCCCATACTCGTTCTCATCTTGTCGCCGGAGCGATAAACTTTCATCTCGCCCATCCCCTGCGGTCCTTTAGCGGGCATGCCGCTCATCACCACCGTGGCAGAAAATTGGTGGATCTCAAACGGACTCTGTGCCTGGGCAATGGCAGCCACACAAAAAATTGCCGCGCACAGCAGCTTCATCCAGGTGCCAGTTTTGCAATAGTTGGAGATCATCGTCGTCGTTCTCCTCAGGCGCGATTCCCGCCCATACCCCTAAACATCCGGGGAAGTGTACACCATCTGGCGCTGACGATTTCGGCAAAATAATCCCTTGCCGACCACCACTTCGCCCTCGAATTCATCCAATCGTCACTATGGCTAACAAGCAAGTTAAGAGGGAAAACCAGAGGGAAGCCAAGGAACGAGAGAAACAGAAAGTAAGACCCGGCGAGTCCCGCGAGCGCAACCATCTACAGGAACTCCTGCCGCCCGGCCGCGAGCCGATCCACCAAGGCCAGCAATTCGACGAATTGCAGCGCCAGCACAAGGACCCCGGACAATACCATGCGCCCGCAAGATCCCCGGCGAGACCACTCGTAAGCGAGCAGCGCAGTAACCAAGCAGCCCGCTTTCGTCGGCTTACTTCGCAGACTGTGCAGACCGCGAGTGGCCATTCTCAGTAGCAACCGCCTTCCCGGCGTGCTGCACGGCGACGAAGGTCACCGTGTCCCAGGCATTGCGAATTCCCAGGAGCAATAATGCCAGCGAAACGGCAGCGATTGAAAACGATGCGAACGTGGAATGGTGAAGAAGCAGAATCGCCGCCGCAAACAGAAACAGATAAGCGGCCAATGGCGCACACGCATACCAGATCCAGTCTTGCAGATCCAGCTTGTAGTGCATTACTCGCCGCGCGTGACGCATCGCGTTCAGGATGTAAAGCGCTCCAGCCAGTCCGCACCCCGCCAGCGCGACCAACGGCCCGGTCAAGGAGTACCAGGGGCAACTGGCGATCGCCGCAATCAGCAGTGCGATGCAGAAGTGTACGATGGTGGGCGTTCCGAACGCGCTCACTTCGTGCATGCCGCCCTTAACGCGGCCCTCCGCGATCAGAGTCATCACCACGAACTGAAGTCCGGCGAGCGCGCCGGCGGAGGATCCCACAATCACATAAAAATTTTCCCAGGCGCTGAACGTCGGCGAGGCTGCGGCCGCAAGCATCATGGATAGCAACGATAGCAGACCAAACTTCTATTTACTCGAGGTTTGTCGTGCGGAAAACGCGCTGCCATTCCGGAGCAAAGGCAGAACATACCATGCCGGTTATGCTCGCGCCGTGGCCCTGCGCGGTGCCACGTCCCTTCGCAACGTACGTCAGGCTTCTCGCGCGGGATACAATCGTTCGTTTATGCAACCTTGGGCAAGTCGACTCGGAATCACCCGCTCCGTCCTGGTCCATTCCGCGCGTGCTTCCGTCGCCGCAGTCATTTCTATGCTGGTGGCGCGCGCTCTCAAGATGCCGGAGTTTTACTGGGCCCCGATTTCCGCCATCGTTGTTCTTCTTTCCACCATCAATCCTCTGACCCTCGCCTGGCAACGTTTTGTGGGCACGGCCGTGGGAGCGATCATTGGTGCGCTGATGGCCACGTACTTCCCACCCAACTGGGCGATCTTTGGCGCCGGCATCTTCGTCTGCGGCATTATCTGCGCGATGTTACGCCTGGGGAACGCCTATCGTTTCGCCGCTATCGCCGTGTGCATCGTCGCGCTTGTCTCGCACACCCGGCCGCCGTCGATTATCGCCTTACACCGGTTTCTGGAAGTCTCTCTCGGAATCGCTGTGGCCCTATTGATAACTGTTCTGTGGCCAGCGCCCGCAAGTTAACGCCCAGCACTTGCTACGCACTCATTCGTACACTCTGCATGCCATTTCGCCGGTGCTATCATCTTTGCGCCCGTCCCTCAACTCAACCATGATCTTCAATCGCCTGCTGGCAGAGAAAGTTGTCCGCGTGCTCCGGCGCAAAGCGGACGCATGCGCCGGCCGGCTTTATCCTCTGCGCAAAACGCTGGATGCCATGGCCCTACGGCCCTTCGAATTGCACCTGGAGTTGACAAATCTCTGTAACGCCGATTGCGTCTTCTGCCCGTACCAGTTCCAGGCGCGTGAAGTACAGTTCATGTCCGACGAGGTATTTCACAAGGCGGTTCACGACTACATCGCGGCCGGCGGTGGCTCCGTCGGCCTTACTCCGATCGTTGGCGATGCCCTCATCGATCCCAAGTTTCTCGACCGCGTCCGCCACTTGCGCTCCTTTCCGGAGATCGACCGCATCTGGCTTACCACCAACTGTATCCTCCTCGATAAGTTCGGCGTGGAGCAGGTTCTGCGCTCCGGTATTACTGCCCTCAACGTCAGCACTGCCGGCTTCGACGAGGAAATGTACCGCCGCGTCTACCGCAATGCTTCCTACCAGCGCATGCGTAAAAACGTCCTGGAACTGGTCGAACGCAACTCCGCTTTGGCGTCGCCCGTGGCCATCACCATCGCCCTGCGTCCGGATCGCCCTCTCGACGCCGTCATGGCCGATCCCGATTTCCAGCCCATCCTGGCATATAAGCCACAACTCGACTTCACCTGGTCGTTCACCTCCGCCAACGGACGCATCACCCGTGACATCCTTCCCGCGGCAATGAAGCTACGCGTGGTCGATGCTCGTCCCGAACCCTGCGTTAACACCTACAACGGGCTGATGGTCTTGCCGGATGGGACCGTCATGGGTTGCAGTTGCGTCGCAGCTATGGACGCAATAAACGACCTGGGAATTGGCAACGTAATGAACACGCCTTTGGCCGAGATTTGGTCCAATGAGGCTTTGCATAAGCTGCGCTCGAGCTTTGGAACCGCGGCGCTGAACCGCACCTGTTCCGGTTGCGATATGTATCGCGATTTGGAATTCTATCGGACCGCGCAAGGCCGCCAACGGGCCCAATTGAATCTGGCCCGCTCCCGAGGAAAAATTCTCCGGTCGACGCGGGCCCAGCAGCCATTCGCCGGCGGCTGACTTGCTCGCATCGATGCTCGCCCAGGCGCATCCAGTAGAATCGTGATGCAGCCAGAATAGCGGTCCGCCCTCTGTCGCGAAGAGACCTTTTGCCATGACGATCGGAGTCTTAGCCCTGCAAGGTGATTTCGACGCGCACCGTCGGCGTCTCGAAGAACTCGGCGCGAAAGTTGTGCTCGTCAAAAAGCCCGAGCAACTCGACGAGATCGATGGCCTGGTCATCCCCGGCGGCGAATCGGGAACGTTTTTGAAGTTATTGGGCGAAGCAGGATTCGAAAAACTCAAGCAGTTCGTGCGCCTCAAACCAACCTTCGGCACCTGCGCCGGAGCGATCCTGCTGGCCACCGAAGTCGAAAATCCCAGGCAAGCCGGACTCGGCGCCATCGACATCGCCATCCGCCGCAACGCCTACGGGCGCCAGATCGACAGTTCCATCCGTGAAGGCAAATTGCTCACCGGTCTGAACACGCAGCTCGCCGCCTCGCCGCTCGAAATGGTCTTCATCCGCGCCCCAAGAATCGAGCGCGTCGGCCCCGGTGTCGAAGTCATCGCCACCGAGGGCAAAGACAATACTCCGGTCGCCGTGCGGCAGGGAAGCGCCATGGCCGCAACTTTCCATCCCGAACTCTCTGAAGACACGCGCATGCACCAGGCATTCCTCGACCTGTGTGGGACGGACACTCCTGTTCATCGCTCGAGCAATACCGCGGCTTCTGGAAGCTCAGCCTCGGCAATCTGAAAACTTTTGTTGAATCCGAATACGCCAAAGAAACCGCCCAGCACGGTCCTGAAAAATCCACCGCCAAACCTTCGAAAAAAGATCGCAAATAGGGCCCGAGGGACCAAATGACAAATACAGCTTCTTCCCGCATCACTCCCGACCACGACGCCGTCATCACGGAAATCGAAATCGCCGCGCCCCCCAGCGCGTCTTCCAGGCGATCGTCGATAGCGATCAAGCCCGGCAGTGGGGCGGAGGCGAAGCTTTCCAGATCATTCTCTGGGAGATGGACCCGCGTCCCGGCGGCAAGTGGAATTTCGTTTCCACGGAACGAACTGGAAAGAATCCCGGCGGCCTTGATCGCGTCGAGCATCACGGCGAGTTTCTCGAATTCGATCCGCCGCGCCTGCTCGTGCAAACCTGGTACGCCAACTGGCATCCCGACCCGTCGCATCCCACCGTCGTCCGCTGGGAACTTACGCCCACAAAAACCGGAACGCGGTTGAAAGTGACGCACAGCGGTCTCGCCCCACTCGCCGGCGCAGCCCAAGGCTACAACCAGGGATGGCCTGGCCTGGTGCAGCAAATTAAACACTTCGTCGAAAAAGTGGAATGCTAAGAGCTGTGCAGGTGCATCCAAAAAGTGACCAAATATCTTAAGGAGGACATATGCCAAGCCTAAAAACCCTGCAACTCTTGCTAGCCACGGCACTGCTAACCGTCGGACTATCTGCCATTCCTGCTTTCGCTGCCGACACCCAAAGCTTCACGGGAAAAGTCACTGACACCATGTGCGGGGCGCAGCACAAGGAGGGTATCCCTCCCGCAGATTGCGTTCGCGCCTGCGTGAAACATGGCGCCCACTACGCCTTGCTGGTCGGAGACAAGGTCTACACGCTCGACACCGACAATCAATCGCAAATGAACGAACTGAACAAGCTGGCCTGGGAGAATGCCAGAGTCAAAGGCACCGCCAATGGCGACACCATCACCGTCACCTCGGTTCGTGCCGCACAATAAGGGCTGAAATACGGCCGACTAAACGACGAGCGGCGGACATGTCCTGTCCGCCGCGGTTCGTTTCGGTTGTGAGGTTGCGGCGAACAATGCGTCCGCCGCAACTGTGCAGCTATCCGTCCGCTACACCCTTCTTCAGTTCCCCTGCGACCCAATATTCAAAGCCGCCGTGGACACGGTAGTTTTTCCAGCCGACTCCACCTGGTGCAAGCTGGGTTCAGCCCTCTGCCACAAGAGCCGCGCACTTGCCGCGCCGTTTGGGAACGCTTCTGTCGATTGCGTGCCGGTGGGCTCTAGAATGATGTCGACCCGCCGGTTGTATGCCATCCAGGTAGCGCGCTGGTTACGCTGCATCCAGTTGTCCGGCTTTTGCGGATCTTCATTTTGCAACGCCGAAACTTGCTTCTTGCTCAGTTCCTGTTTCTTTCCCTCCGCGCGAATCTCGATCTTATCGGCGGCAACGCCTTGCGAGACCAGATAATTCTTCACCAGCTCGGCCCGCCTCTCGCTCAGCTTTAAGTTGTAGCTCCGCCGGTCCTCGAATATCTGCATGGCCGACAACCATCAGCGTGGCGTTATCGTTGGTGTATTGTTGGCTGGTCCTTGAATCGATTGGCAGCTTCAGTCAACTCGGCCTTTTCCGTGCTTACCAGCCCGACCTTCGAATGCCGCGCCCTCGGATAATTCGAAGGATAGAAAATGCTGGCCAAAGTTACCGGCGGCGCCGGATCGATTGACCCAACCAGGTGCACCTCGGCAGTCTGTGTAGTAGTTCCGCCGCAAGGATTGCTGGCCGCGATCTGGTACTTGACCATCTCATTGACCGGCCCGGTGCTGGTCTGCGCCGGCTGTGGCTTCACTTCCTGGCTGCCGGTCAATCCTTCCGTCCCCAATGGGGTAATGGTCACCTGGTTCGCATTCGAAGCCGACCAGTTCAATGTGACCGGATCGTCCTGCACAACTTTATCGCCGATCTTGTGATAGTGCGCTTCCTGCTGGCTCACAGCGAGGCTTGCGACCGGTTGCGCGTTGACGTCGACCGTCGCCGTTTTTGTAGCTACGCCTCCCGGGCCTTTGGCAACCAGTTCATAAGTTGTGGTCTTGGTCGGGGTGACACTGCGATCGCCAGTGGCCGCAACATCGCCAACATTTGAAATCGAAACCGCGACTGCATCGGCCGACTTCCAATCTAACTGCGCCGATTGTCCGCAGTTCAGTTGACCTGATTGCGCCGTAAGGCTCGCCGACACGGGAGCGATGGGCACAGTTGTATTGGCGATTCCCGCCGCGAATCGCGGCTCAGGGCCCAGAGTATCGCCGGTATGCCAGGTCTTGCTTTTCATCTTTCCGTTCTTGTCCAGGTAAACCGTGACCCGCTCACCCTCCTTCACTTCAACCGGGCCAGACCAAGCGTCTTTTCCTTCGCGCGTGACCGTGACGGTATAGGTGCCGGGTTTCACGAGCAAGCGCTGGTGCCAAAGCCAATTCCAGTCGAACTCATCCACGTGGCCCACAAAGTAATCTGGAGTGGTGCCGTTCAACAGGACGGCATCTCGCGCCGGGCCTTTCAATTCAATTTCTCCAAACGGCCCCGTGACTTTGTCGCCCGACTTCTGCAGGTCCACTGTAAGCTCGTTGGTCTTTCCCGCGTCAATCTGCACCGTCTGGGTTATGGGAGTGTACCCGTAGTTATGAACGCTGATCTGGTGAATGCCTGCTGCCAGTTCCATGGTGTGGCTGCCATCGCGGATTGCCTTGCCATCTACGAACACATAAGCCTGCTTGGGCTGAACATGGATCTTCAGCTTGCCATTGGTTTGATTGTTGTTTGCGAATGCCGGCAGTGCAGCCAGCGAGAAGAAGATAGTAGTCAGGAAAAGTATACGGCCAAGACGAAGACGTGTGACGAACATCGAATCCCTCCTTGTCCCGTACCTGCACGGGAACGCTATAAGTCGCCGCCGCCGAAGCGGAGATGCGGCTTGATCCATACAACAGAAGAGTCGTATGCAATCACGAGTCCACCAGATCGGCGTTTACTTATGTTCTGGTCCGGAAAAGAAGGCTGTGCCGAGTCAGACGAAGTGGCTTCATGACAACCCTACAGATGACTCAACCAGTTTGTACGATTCATGAACCTACAATTTTGGTTGTATCGTAGAGCGATATAAAAGCGTTATAATGGGGCGCAACAGTTGACGCAGAGTATCAAAATATTGCACTTAAATTGGGCGATGTCCTATTAGTGTGGAACGGTCGCGTCCGTCGCCTTTATGGGTGCCCCCACTTCCTCGTGAGGGGGCCCGCATTTGTCGCGTCATTTGCGAGAAGTGGGGATTTCTACGGTTTTTCGCCCGCTCGCCAAAATCTTGTCAATACCCCAGACGCATGCCTTTTAACGTAACTGGCTGAGCCGCCTCAGAAAATAAACTTGGGAAAATGTCCCAATCACCTCAAGCAATGTGGTATAATGGAACTATAGCTAAAAAGAAATGGCCCAGACCTTTGTCTGGGTCTTTCGCTTTTTACCCAATTAAACTCCAAAGGAAATTCACCGGCGGCCACGAGGCCGCCTCTTTATTTATGACGAACAACCCAGGCGCTCCGAGAGTCGTGGCATCCCCCATCCTTCTGTCATTCCGAGCGCATTCCGAGCATTTGCCATTCCGAGCGCGTTCTTGGCGCGAGGAATCTGCTGTGGAACCTTCCACCCACTCCCTGACCCTCCACGCCGCAACCGCTCGCACCCGCAAGCGTCGCGGAGAAGCCGCCGAAGCCGCCTTTCTCGCCCGCGCCACCGACCTCAACTTCAGCGTCCTCATTCCCTGGGGAGACAGCAACCGCTACGACTCCGCCGTCGACTTCGGACGCGGACTCCTCCGCATCCAGGTCAAATCCGCGACCCGCTACGCCGACGGCCGCTATCGCGTCAAGACCACCGGAGCCAACGGCCAGGTCTACACCATCGACGACATCGATTTCTTCGTCGGCTACGTAGTCCCCGAAAAAATCTGGTACATCATCCCCGTCGAAGCCCTCGGCCAGCGCAAAGGCATCCGCTTCTATCCCCGCACCCGCCGCCCGCGGCAAGTAATGTCCGAAAAATACCGCGAAGCCTGGTGCCTACTGGCCAGCAAGCGCGAGGCGCGAGGCTGGCAAGACGTCCCCACAATCTGCCGCAGCAGGGAACTCGGCGCCCAATGCGCAGCATGCCCACTGCACGAATGAAAAAGAAACATGTGGGGACAGCCGCCCTCGGCTGTCCAGCGGCCCAGACGTATCGGGCCGCAGCCCCCATCATTCCGCTTTGAAAGGGCACGGCTTCAGCCACACCGACGCGACACAAAGAGATCGGGAAGGACACAGCTTCAGCCGCGCCGACGCGAGACCAAGAGATCTGAAAGGGCACGGCTTTAGCCGCGCCGACGCGACATAAAGAGATCGGGAAGGGCACGACTTCAGTCGTGCCGTTAGGATTGCATTTGCGGGGAACCGCTTTGAGGTGGCGCAACGCCTGGATGGCTTACACGGGGCAAAGATCATTGGCGACATCGCAGCGCACCATTCCAAGATTCTTCTCGACAAGCCGGACGTTGATCTCGCGTTGCCCGCTCTACGGATTCTTATCAGAGAAGTAAAAACAATCTGACCCACGCTGAGAGCTTGCGCCAAAAGAAAAAGGACGGCTTCGCAGCCGCCCTTCAAACTCATCCTAAGCAAAGCGCCTAGGTTCGCACCTTACATCTTCAGTCTCGCGCCACGAGTTCCGCGTGTCAACAAATAAAGCTCCCCGTCTACACAACTTTAGGGAGGCCCCGGTGTCGACCCACGACAGCTTCCCGGAACGAATTGTCTCCGCTCAGGCAAGCTTCTGAATGTGACAGACGAACATTTCGATGACGAGAATTCCCATTGCCGGAATTCGCATGGAGTTATACTCGATGAATATGTCCGCGGAAAAAACTTTCTACCTCGAAACCTTCGGCTGCCAGATGAACGTGCACGACTCCGAAAAGGTCATCGGCACGCTCGTCCATGAGGGCTATCGCCAGGTAGAAACCGTCGAGCAGGCCGGCCTGATCCTCTACAACACCTGCTCTATCCGCGACAAGGCCGAGCAGAAAGTTTTCCATCGCCTGGCCGATTACAAAAAGCTGCAAGCCCAAGGCAAGAAGTTCGGAGTCCTCGGCTGCGTAGCCCAGCAGGAAGGCGAAAAAATTTTCGAGCGCGCCCCGCACGTCTCGCTGGTATGCGGCTCAGCCTCGTATCGCAACCTGCCGCAAATGCTGAAGCAACTTGAGTCCACACAAGAGGCAGAGCTGGCACCCTTAGATACTGCGTCATCCCGAAGCCCCGTGCTTTTACCAACGGGGCGAGGGATCTCCCCGGGCACGGACCTCGTGCACCTCGAAAGCACGCACGCTGAAGCATCCGCAAGCCGGAAGCCGGGAGCCGCAACCCTCGTCCGCATCACCGGCCTCGACGACCGCGAAACCGACCAGTGTTTCGAAACCGAATACACCGCCCGCACCAACCCGCATCGCGGATACATCACCATCATCGAAGGCTGCGATAAATTCTGCGCCTACTGCGTAGTCCCGTTCACCCGTGGCAAAGAGCGCAGCCGAACGTCCGATTCAGTGCTCGCCGAAGCCCGCCAGATGGCCGATCTCGGCTACACCGAAATTCAATTGCTGGGCCAGAATGTAAATTCCTACAAAGATCCAGCAGGGAAGCCATCTTCCCGGAAAACCTTCGCCGAATTGTTGGCCGCCGTAGGCGAAGTCCCCGGCATCAAGCGTGTCCGCTTCACAACCTCGCACCCGCGAGACTTCGGACGCGACATCATTGAAGCCATCGACGCCGTCCCCACGCTCTGCGATCATGTCCATCTTCCAGTCCAAAGCGGCTCCGACAAAGTTCTGAGCGCCATGCAGCGCCTCTATACCAGGGAACAATATCTCGAGCGCATCTCCTGGATGAAGTCCTCCAAACGGCAGATCAGCATCACCACCGACGTCATCGTCGGCTTCCCCGGAGAAACGGAAGAAGACTTCAACCAAACCTTGGGCCTGCTCGACGAAGTTGGCTACGACGGCGTCTTCAGCTTCAAATACTCTCCGCGGCCCAACACGCCCTCGCTGAAGCTGGAGGATGCCATTCCAGACGAAGAGAAATCGCGCCGACTGGAAGCGTTGATGGCCGCGCAAAAAGAAATACAAATCGCTAGCTATAAGAGGTATATAGGAGAAACTTGGGAAGTGATGGTCGAAGGCAAAAACGAATCCCGCAAGCAATGGATCGGGCGCACCAGCCAAAACAAGACCTTGAACTTTACCGCACCTGAAAACGCCGCGCCGGCCGTAGGAACCTACGTGCAGACCCGCGTGATCGGCAGCTTTCCCAACAGTCTTCTGGGCGAAATGGTGGTATAGGGTGGGTATCGCGAGGAACAATCCGTGATTTGGCGATGGGCGGGCTGCATCCAAGAAATAAGCACAGCAGCAATAGAGCGAAACGGGCAACCTGTGCCAGGCGGCGGAGTACGAACAATCAGAAGGTCCTGGCACCCGAGATGATTTTGCATTCGCACTCGATATGACCTTTGCATTTGCATCCGATATGACTTTCGCATTTGCATCCGATATGACCTTTGCATTTGCAAGAAGGAGCCTCACATGGAAGTAGAAATGACCATCCGCGGCCTTTTGATGGATCCGGTCAGCAATATGCCGATTGTGATTTTGAAGGATGTGGCGGGCGAGAGCGTGCTGCCGATCTGGGTCGGCGTCTACGAGGCGAACGCGATTGCGCTCGAAATGGAGAAGGTCACGACACCGCGTCCGATGACGCATGATTTGATCAAGAATGTGCTGACGGGCCTCGAGACGCAGGTGCATAAGGTGGTGGTCACCGAACTTAAGGAAGACACGTTTTACGCGGTGATCTGGCTGGAGCGCGGCGGGGAGGTCGTCAGCGTCGATTCCCGGCCGTCGGATGCGCTGGCGCTGGCACTGCGGGTGGATTGTCCGATCTTCGTCGATGAGATCGTGCTGAAGAATTCGAAGCAGGCGGCCAATATGTCAGACCGTGTCACGGCGGAGGAGTTGCGGAAATATCTCGAAGGCCTGAACGACGAGGACTTGGGCAAATACAAGATGTAACTGCTCGGTTACATATTTCTCACCGCGTCGGGATAGCATCAATTGTTGCACGCTGATGCTTGGTTCCATACATTGACATCAATCACTAGTCTATGGCATCATAATACTATCGTGCGCACCACTCTGAACCTTGATGATGATGCTTTAGATATTCTCCGTAACTACTCAGAAAAGCGGTCTTTGCCACTTGGTAAAGCGGCGTCTGAACTGGTGCGTAGAGGAGCACGCACACCGGTGCCGACGCGGTTCGTGGACGGGTTTGTTGTATTCGATATTTCTGCGGGCGGCGCGAAGATCAGCAGTGAGCGCGTGAAAGAACTTCTTGAGTCCGAATTGGAATGACGGCTTATTTGTTGGACGTCAACGTCCTGATAGCTCTGGCTTGGCCGGAGCATAGCCAGCACGCCGTGGCGCGGGCGTGGTTTTCCCGACGGAACCCAAAAGGATGGGCGACTTGCCCTCTCGTGCAAGCTGGATTCGTCCGCATCGTGTCAAATCCCAACTTCTCGCCGCGGTCCGTGTCGGTTCAGGAAGCCATCGAGGCGCTGCGTGACAGCCTCGCGGATAAGGCGCATAACTTCTGGGCTGACTCGATCTCATTTCCGGATGCGGTACGGATGCTTGATCGGCCGATTACCGGACATCAACAGATTACCGATGCGTACCTGGTTGCTCTGGCGATCGAGAATCGAGGGAAGTTGGCCACCTTGGATCGGGGAATTGCACGGTTGGCGCCGACTGGGGTGGTGGAGGTGATTGAATGACGCGGGATTCTACTTACTTTACATAATACCTGTTATCGGACATTGAAGGTCCAGAACGGACTGGGACATCCCAGCCCGCATGATCCCAGTCTACATGAGGCGACTACAGGGATTCTTCGACTCGCCCTCGCATTCGCTCGCACCCGCTGAGAATGACGATGCGGGATGAGGGTCGGAATGTCCTCTTCCCACATTCGTATCCGCAAGAGGTCGCTGTCAGAAGTCCAGGCGCAGGGCCAGCTGTCCGGTGCGGTTGCCGGCACTTTCCGCGGTTTGCGGAGCGCTGAGCACGCCGAAGGTAGCTGGGACGTCGATCTGCGTGGCTGGAGGAGCGAAGTTGGTGTGGTTGAGCACGTTGGTGAAGGTGGATTCGAAACGCATCCTCATTCCCTCTGAAACGCGGAAGACCCTGGCGAGGCCGAGGCTGACCGCGGCCGTGCCGGGACCCTGCAGGACGCCGACTCCGGCGTTACCGAACCGTCCGGCGCCGGCGGGAGTGGGCGCGAAGGCGGCGAGGTTGAAATAATGCGCGCGGGATTGGTCCTGGTAGAAATTGGTTGAGAGCTGATCAGGCCGCAGAAACGCGCCGCGATTCACGACGTCAGTGTTGGATTGATCGAACGAATCACTGATGCTGGGCGTGAGCCACGGGCCGGTTTCGAGCAGAGTGATGGTGGTCATTTCCCAACCGCCGAGGACAGTGTTGGTCCAGCCGCCGCTGTTCATGAAACTACGTCCCCGGCCGAATGGAAGCTGGTAGATGCCGCTGAGAAGAAATCGCTGACGGCGGGTCCCTTCTGCGTTGCCGTAATCACTTCTAACATCGAAGCGGTTGGCGATCGGGACCCATAATTGACTTCACCGGCAAAGGCAGTGGGAGTGTCGCCTTGATTGTCGGCGAGGTTCTTCGCCAACGTATAGTTGGCACTGAAGTAGAGGCCGTGGGAGGTTTTGTGATTCTCTTCGATTTGAAGCGCGTTGTAGTTGGCTTCTCCGGCGTTGAAGGTGCTGTAGAGCGTAAACCAGTTGTGATAGGGCGCGCGCGGATCGACATAGGGACTTGCCACGGTTGTCTGATACGGCGTGGTGCTGGCGGGAACCTGATTGAGATCTTCGGTGATGCTCAGGCGATAGCTGTGCATGCCGACGTAGCTCACTCGCACGGTATCGTTATTTGCGAGCTGACGCTCGACGGTGAGGTTCCACTGATTGGACTGCGGATCGCGATAATTGGGACCGACGCCCTGGTCAAGGCCTCCACCGCCATACCGCACGCCCACCGTGGGCGGCGCGGTGTCGGGAAATTGAATGAGCGGCGTGCCGCTCGCCGTGAGAGTGTTGGTGTACGTGTGCAGCGCAGAGGTCGGGTTGCCGCTGTTGTTGAAGGAGAGTGGCCCAAGATTGGTCATGGTGAAGATTCCGAAGCCGGCGCGGATGACGGTTTTCGTATCGTTGAACGGACGGTAGGCGAGGGAGACGCGAGGCTGGACATTATGGTAATAGACGTTGCGCAACGATTGCGGCAAGTGATCCTGGCTGGCGGTGACGTAATGGGTGCATGGTAGCGCGGCATAGCCGAGATTGCAGGCATTGAACGACTGCTGGAAAGCCAGATTCGAAGCCTGGATATTTTGCTGCGCCAAATAGGCGGCAAGATTGTTGGGCACGACAATGGAGTTGTTTCTCTGGTCGAAGTTGGCGAGATTACCCCCGTCTTCGGTGAAGCCGGGAAGAACCTGCCAGCGCAGACCATAGCTGAGCGTGAGCCGGCTGTTCAGTTGGTATTCATCCTGGCCGAAGACGCCATATTGCCACGCCGTTCCGCCCACGTCCGGACTGGAGACAGCGAAGAACAGTGAAGTCGGCGCTCCTTCAAGGAAGTCGCCGAACGCGGTGCCGGTGAAGGTGGGCTGGAAGATGAAATCGCCAAAATCGTCGGAGTTAAATACAGGCGCGAAACTTTCCAGATCGAAGTACCTCACTCTTCGCCCGTCGAAACCGAACTTTAACGTGTGTTTGCCGTGCGTCCAGGTGAGATTGTCGGTGAACTGAGTCGTCTTCGATTGAGTCACTCCGGCCTTGTCGCGGCCGATGGGAGTGAAGCCGGTGCCCGCGCTGAAATTGAAAGTTGGAAAGGCGTGCGTGGTGGGATGCTGGCTGATGTTTACTCCGGTGAGATCGAGTTGCGAGAGCGCTTCCGCGCCTTCGATGGGGAAACCGACGCTGGTGATGACGTTGGTGAATCCGAAGCGAAATTCGTTCAGCAAGCGTGGCGTGAGCACCCACGTATGCGAAACGAGCAGACTGCGATTATGTACGCTGTCGGAATCGTCGGGCAGGAGCGGGTTGGCATAGTCTTCGGTGATGTTTTTGCGGCTGAAGCGCGCGTAGACCAATTGTTTGGTGTTGATGGTCTGATCGATGCGGAGATCGACTCCGTTGGTGCTGGCGGGGGTGGACTGAAAAGTTTCGTAGTTGTAGTTTGCCTGGCCAGCGACGTTGGGAAGAGGATAGTAGGTCAACAGGGCAGTTGCCGTGGGATTGATGTTGGTGATCGGGGTGTTGATTCCGAGCGCGGTCAGGTCGCCATTGCGCTCGGCTTGCGTGGGAACGAGAAATTGTTCGGGCACCGCCGTTGAGCGGCGGTTCCCTTCGTAATCAAAAAAGAAAAACGTTCGGTCCCTGCCATTGTAGAGATGCGGAATGCTGAGCGGGCCACCGAGCGATCCACCAAAAGTGTTGAAATGTTTGGGCGCTTTGCCGTTGAAGCCATAAGGGTCGGCATCGAGCGCGTCGTTTTGCAGATACTCAAACAGGCTGCCATGATATTGGCTGGTGCCGCTTTTGGTGGTGAAGGTGACGTCGCCGACTTGGGAAAACTCCGCGCTGTTGTTGAACGAAGTTACCTGTACGGCTGAGATTCCCTCCTGCGACGGATAAGCATCCTGCAACGCGCCGTTCTGCCGCACGTTTGCCGTGGAGATGCCATCAACCGAAAAGTTCACCATTGCCGAGCTTGCGCCGCCCAGCGCGATGTTGCCCGAACTATCCTGTTGCACGTTGGGTGAAAGCAACAGCGCCGCCAGCGGGCTGGTTGTGGTGGCGCGATTATTGAGCGGAAGTTGGGTGATCTGCTGGTTGTCTTTGGAATCGCTGATCACCGCGTTCTCGGTGTTGATTACTGCGACGGTATCGGAGACTTCCACAGTTTGCGATTGCGTCTTGAGTCCAAGGATGACGTCGATTCTCAGCTCCTGACGCGCAGTCAGTTCCGCGGAGGGAACGTGAAAGTCGGCGAAACCTTGCGCCTCGGCAGAAAGAGCATAGTTGCCGGGCTTGAGGTTCACAAATTCGAAGGACCCGCTATTGTCGGAAGTCGTGGAGCGCGTGCTGTTGTCGTCAAGGCTGCGAATGTTGACCGACGCGCCGGGAATAACAGCCTGGGTTGCGTCATGCACCACGCCGACAATGCTGCCGAACGTTGACTGCGCGTGCGCGGAAGTGCTGATGCTGACGAGACAGAGAAGGAGGATGGCTGGGCCGATTCCATGTTGGGGCCTGCGATTAGTAACTTCTAGGTAGGCAACTGCTGGACTGGTAAACGCCGTGGACACCGCACTCACCTCCGCCGGATGACGTCCTGGAAATCGGATTCTTCTTTTGAAGTTCACGCCCGGTGTTGTGAACTTAGCAGCGAAGGCATAAAGAAGCTGTGGGCATGCGATAAAGGAACTGTAAGGGTGTGGCCGGAAAAACACGATGGTGCGGATCGAAAATAACGATAAGAGAAAACTAAACTCAGTTACCCGTCTATAAATCCGCCGCGTTTACCAGCAAAATGACGAGCAGACTATCCGTTGTGGAAGACGATTTTGGGATGGAACAAGCTGCCGGCCACACGGGTCGCGACGGCGATCAGGTCGGTCTGGTTGGCGAAGACTTTAACCTGGCGGGCGCGGGAGAGTTCGGGGAGGTTGACGGGGCGTCCGTTGCGGATGCGGGCGGCTGTGGGTCCGTCAGCAGTAACGCAGGGAAACTGTGGGAGCAGTTGGCGCGGGTGGATAAAGAGCGATTGGATTGGCACTACTTCCCTTTCGAGCCGTTGGCTCTCTTCTGCTGGTTCTTCGCCTGAGCTGGCAGAACGGACGGGTGTGTCGCTTGTTGACAAGACGCGAGGTCCCTCCACTCCGCATGTCTTCGCCTTCGGCGAAGGCATGCTCCGGTCGGGATGACAATCGATTGGAGCGGGATGACGAATTGCTAAATGATTGCTCGCAGTTTCGATTTCTTTGAGGGTGTGGGCCTGCGTGATATCGAATTCGGCGACGGAGGTGCGACGGAGGGATTCGAGATGGGCCCCGCACCCGAGGCGCTGACCTAGATCGTGGGCGACGGAGCGCATGTAGGTTCCGGAGGAGACGCGGGCACGAAATGTCGCACGATCGTTATCCAGCAATGTTATTGCGAATTCCTTTATTTCGACCTCAACTGGTTTGAGTTCCACCACTTTACGTTTGCGGGCGAGTTTGTAGGCTGGGATGCCGTGAATTTTTTTGGCGGAGAATGGCGGAGGAGTTTGCTGGATCACGCCGACGAATTCGGCGGCGAGTTGCTGGACCGCACCTAAATTAAGATCGGGCCTTCGGCCCGATGGACAGCCGAGGGCGGCTGTCCCCACATGAGCTGTTGGAGAAGAATCGCCGACGCGGTCGCCGTCGGCGTCGTAGGTGGTGGTGGCGAAGCCGAAACGGATTACACCTTCGTAGGTTTTTTCGGATGCCGTATAGAACTGGGCCAGGCGCGTGAAATCGCCGACTACGAGCGGAAGCACGCCGGTGGCTAGTGGATCAAGGGTGCCGAGATGTCCGACGGAGCGCTGGCCGAGGATGCGGCGCATGCGGTTGACCACGTCGTGCGAGGTGCCATCCGGCGGGTTTGTCGATGATGATTACGCCGTTCATTGGGATTTGGTAATTTGGTGATTGAGTAATCGGGCAATTTGAGAACCGCTTGAGACACCGTCTACAGTTGGCGCGACGCTCTTCAAGCTCCCAATTACTAAATTACCAAATTGCAAAATTAAGTCATGCTGCCGATTCGCGACGACCAGCCTCGATATAGCACTCCGTGGGTGACATGGTTTTTAATTGCCATGAACCTGCTGATCTTCTTGTTCGAGTCGACGCTCGATCAGCATAGCTTGAATGGCCTGGTTCGGCAGTTCGGGGTGGTGCCGTCGCATTTAGCCGGTTTTCTGGCGGGGTCGGGGAAGTATACATTGCCGGCAGTGGTCGCTCCGTTTTTTACATCTCTGTTTCTGCACGCCTCTTGGATGCACGTGATCGGCAACATGTGGTTCTTGTGGATCTTCGGCGACAACGTTGAAGACTACCTTGGGCATTTCAAATACCTGGTGTTTTATTTGCTTTGCGGCTTGATTGCGATGGCCACGCAAGTGGCGGTCGACGTTCACTCTACGATTCCGGCGCTGGGTGCGAGCGGGGCGATTGCCGGCGTGCTGGGTGCGTATTTTGTGCTGTATCCGCGGGCGCGAGTGCTGACCTGGTTCTTCGTATTCGTGTTGTGGGTGCCGGCGTGGATTATTTTGGGGTACTGGTTTCTGCTGAATTTTCTGAGCGGGACGGCAACGGTGCTGGCGGTGCAGTCGCACAACATGGGCGGGGTCGCCTTCTGGGCGCATGTTGGCGGATTTGTTTCGGGCGCGCTGCTGGTGAAGGTTTTTGGCGAGCGGCAGTTGCGGTATCCGTATGCGGCGGGGTGGAGGTAGTTAGAGAAAGCCGCTGCGAGCTTCGCTCGCCGGACAGCCGAGGGCGGCTGTCCCTACATTTAGAGTGATGCGGCCCATTCTTTCAGATCCACTTACAGAAGCGATCAAGGTCTAGGGAGGCGGACGGAATGTCCGCCCCATTATGACTATTTCTTCGGACGCGACTCGGGTGGGACCAATCCTGAGATGCGGTAATAAACTACAAGCTGGCCGTAATGTTCGCCGGAGTGCTCGATGAAGCCGTAGGCGAAGTCGGAAACGCGGGCGTACTGGTGCGCGTAGGGGTCGACGACTAGATCGGACATGCCTTTGTCGCCTTTGGCTTTGATCGCGGCTGCGCCATCGGCGAAGGATTTTTTCACGTAGGCGACGATGTCAGCCTTGCTTTTGAACAGATCGCGCTTGGGATTTTCTTCTGCTGGGGGCTTTTCTCCGCGCACAGGATTGGTGAAGAAGTAGTTCACTCCGGAGGCGTGAAGAAGTTGCTCGGTGAAAGTGCGCTGGGCGGGTGTCGGCTTGAAGTCATATTTGTCTTCGGGGAAATCTTCGGCCATAGCGATCAGCTTGCGGCCGATTTCATTCCAGGCGGCGAGCACGGCCTGAGACCGGCTGTCGGCGGCTTTTACTTCTTTGTTGGAGTCTTGCGCGTGCGTGGCAGGCGCGGTGAAAATCGCGGCTGCCAGGAGTGCAGCGGCGAGGATTATTTTTCGGATCATTCGGCTAGGCCTCCGATCGGTGTCTGAAAGTCCGGACGCAATGTTATGCCGAAAATGTCCGGGTGTAAACGGCATTGGGCGTTCGTGCTGGGCCATCCTGGCGATTCTCAACCAAAAGCAACGCCAGGAGCAAAGGCGTCGGACATGAGTGTCCGACCCACACGATCGGATTCCACACGGTCAGATTCCGTTGGGACGCTGGCGGATTAGCGAGAGGAATTCCTGACGGGTTTCCTGTTCCTCGCGGAAGCATCCGAGCATCGATGAGGTGACTGCGGCGGAATGCTGCTTTTCTACGCCGCGCATCATCATGCAAAGATGGCGAGCTTCAATGACTACGCCGACGCCCTGCGGTTCGATTACCTTCTGGATGGTTTCTGCGATCTGCGTGGTGAGGCGCTCCTGAATTTGCAGGCGGCGCGAGAAGAGTTCGACCAGGCGCGGAACCTTGCTGAGGCCGATGACTTTGCCGTTGGGGATGTAGGCCACGTGGACCTTGCCGAAGAACGGCAGCATGTGGTGCTCGCACAGGCTGAACATTTCGATGTCTTTGACGATGACCATTTCGTCGTACGGCTGGGTGAAGAGCGCGCCTTTGAGAAGGGTTTCGGGATCTTCGGTGTAGCCGCGGGTCAGGAACTGCAGTGATTTGTGGACGCGATCGGGAGTAAGCTTCAGTCCTTCGCGTTGCGGATCTTCACCCAGGCGGACAAGCATTTCCTGGACGAGGTCTTCGAAGGTTGCGCTAGTGATGGTTGGAGTCTCGGTTGAGGGTTTCATGAGATTGAGTAATTTCGTAATTGAGTAATTTGGTAATTGAAAGTCAAAAGCATCCTTCGCCGGCGTATTCGAATGAGTTCAGCATGGTCTCTTCGATCCGCACTCTCTCAAGATGCGCTTGATGGAAGCCGCGCTGCACTATTTCGTAGATGCGGATGCAGAGGTTTTCGGTGGTCGGGACTTCTTCGGCGAATTCAGGCAGCGTGTTCAGATTCTGATGGTCGTAGCGGGCGAGCACTTCCCTTTCGATAAAGCCATCGAGATCGACCAGATTGCAGACCATGCCGGTTTGTTCGTCGACTGGGCCGCTTACGGTGACCTGGAGCGTGTAGTTGTGTCCGTGGCCGTAGGGGTTGTTGCATTTGCCGTAGATGGACTGATTTTCGGCTTCGGACATGGCATCGCTGTGCAAACGATGCGAGGCGGAGAGCAGATAGCGGCGTGAGAGATGGGCTTTCATGAATACAATTCGTGATTACTGATTCTTGATTGCTGATTCAAAAGCCACAATTGCGGCAGTCTGCATAAAGCACGTGATTTTAATCAGCAATCAACAATCATAAAATCAATAATGATTTTCACTCCTCTCCGTAAAAATCGACAAACAGATCTGGAGTTTCGTAGACGCGGACGCGATGGAGTTTGGCGCGTTCGAACTTCGATTCGAGACGCTGCCAGATGGCGATAGCGATGTTTTCTGTGGTCGGAATTTGTTTGGCAAATTCGGGAATTTCTTTGTTGAGGAAACGATGGTCCATGGCGTCGAGGACTTCGCGACGCATGACCTCTTTCAACTGCTTGAGATCGACTACGAAACCTGAGCGGGGATCGACTTCGCCTTTGACCGTGACTTCCAGCATGTAATTGTGGCCGTGGCCATTGGGGTTGTTGCATTTTCCGAAGATGCGGAGGTTCTCTTCCGGGGTGAACGCCGGATTGTGGTAGTAGTGTGAGGCGGCGAATTCGGCTTTGCGGGTCAGGTAGAGCATAAAAAAGTTGCCAGTGGTTAGTTGTCTGTTGCCAGTAAAACCCAGATTCCTCGCTTTGCTCGGAATGACGAAATCATTTTGGTCAATTTATGTTTGAAGGTCATTTTCTCAAATTTATTTCCAGGGCTTGCGATGGCGGCGGAGTGGCGCAAACCGATTTCCGCGCAATCGGGCCGGAATAAACCCGGCCCTTCCAGCAAACCTTGCCGCGTTGGTGAAGATGTTGCGAGCGGAGCAAGAGATATGAGAACAGAGGAAGTCCAAAGAGAGCGAGCGCATTGGCATTCCAGCGAAAATGGGCACGACGAATGCGTTTGAGAAAAAGTCCGTACAAAAATATCGCTAGAATCGCCGACAATATAAAAGAAGACCAATGTTTTTGCAGCGCGTACCCGATTGATATGGCGAAGGCAGCGACGATCAGGAAGAATTCGAGCATTCTCATGGCGGCGAGGCGCAGAGGCGTCGGAAAAAGCAGTGCGAGGTTCTTGGTCCAGCCTTCGCGGAGTTGGGCGAAGTTGCGGTACATGCGGGTGCGGACAGCGTCGGCGGCGTAGCGAAAGAATATTTTTCTACCCGAACGTTTTACAGCGCGGGCTAGAGCTACATCTTCGAGAATTTGATCGGCGATGGCGGCGTGCCCGCCTATGGTGTCGTAGGCTTCGCGGGTGATCAGAATATATTGACCATTGGCCGCGGCTGCGGTAGATCTGGGATCGCTGATTTGAGACGGACGATAGGTTGCGGCCAGCTCGGCGAAGATCACCGGCATGATTGCTTTCTCCCAAATTGTTTCGACGATTTGTTGCGGAGAGTACGAGAGCATGGCGGCTTTGTGACGGCCGGCTTCTTCGAGGGCGCGCTTTAACGAGCCGGGAAGATGGATCGTATCGGCATCAGTGAAGAGCAGCCATTCGCCGCGGGCTTGTTTTGCTCCAGTAATGAGCGCGTTGTTCTTTCCGATCCAATTTGCGGGGAATGGGGCGGCTTCGACGAGGCGCACTTCCCGACCAAACAATGAAGCCGCGATTTCACTGGTGCGATCGGTCGATTGGTCGTCGACTACGATGATTTCGAATGTAACTCCGGTCTGAGAGACGAGTGACTGCAAGCACGCGCCGAGGCAGGATTCTTCGTTGCGGGCTGGAATGATGACCGAAACTGCAGGCTGACCAGGAACTGTAGGAGTCGCAGTCATGGAGCGAATCTATTATTATAGCCGTGTGCGACGCGCAGTTCTCTTCTCTACAGTCATCGCTATGGTTTTCGCGCTCGGGCTTTCCGGCTGCTATAGCCGTTCGCGGCCGGCGCGGATTGGCTCGGTTGCACCGGATTTCACGGTGCAGGACTCGACCCGGAAGGTCACTTTGAGCCAGTTCAAGGGGCAGGTGGTGGTGCTGAATTTCTGGGCGACGTGGTGTCCGCCATGCGTGGAAGAAATGCCTTCGCTGGTGCAGATGCAGCAGAAGATGAAAGATAAAGGGATCACGGTGCTGGCGGTCAGTGTGGATGTGGACGATGATGCCTACCGAAAATTTCTGCACGACCACAATGTGAATCTGCTCTCAGTGCAGGATGCGGACCAGAAAGCCAATGACCTATACGGGACATTCAAGTTTCCCGAGACTTACATCATTGACCG
Organism: uncultured Acidobacteriaceae bacterium; assembly: GCA_963743585.1. Classification (GTDB taxonomy): domain Bacteria; phylum Acidobacteriota; class Terriglobia; order Terriglobales; family Acidobacteriaceae; genus Sulfotelmatobacter. Next base: position 444,999 of record CAVUQI010000001.1, read on the forward strand.
CAATGGGATCGTACGGAGAAAGTTTATTGGCGCGGTGGATTGAACCGAGCCGGACATCATCGACTTCCTGAGCAAGCTGTGAAGTAAACACTCAGCATTCCGCTAGCCTCCAGCGTGGCCCGTTATGAATTCTCGCAAGATCATTGTGGAGATCGCCACCAGCGCCGATGGCTACATTGCGCGGCCGGATGGCGATTTTTCCTGGCTGAACCGTCCCCAGCCAAAAGATAATTACGGCATGGAAGAGTTCATGAACTCGATCGATACCGTTCTGTGGGGAAGAAAGACGTATGAGATCGGCTTGAAATTTGGCGGCAAGAATCTCGGGATGGGGCCAAAGGTGAAGAACTATGTTTTTACGCATCAGCCCCCGCAGGAGCGTCCCGAGGGAATTGAATTCGTTGGTGAGCCGGTGACAGAGTTTGCCAGGCATTTGCGTGGGCAAGCGGGAAAAGATATCTGGATGATGGGCGGGGCGGCGATCATTGCTTCGTTTCTTGATGCCGGTGAGATTGACGAATTCAGCATTCATGTCATACCGATTTTTATTGGCGAAGGCATTCCTCTGGTGCAACCGCGGCACCTGTCCGTTCCGCTGAAGCTGATTTCGACGAAGGCATTCGAGGATGGAGTGGTGCATCTGAATTATGCCGTGCGGAAAGTTACGGCCAGCACATAGCAATTAGCACTCGGGGCCTATATCTCCAGTGTTCCGCGAAATTAGCCGCCAAGCATCAGGCGCGGTTTTACAGTTTGATATTTCGCAGCCTTAACGCGTTGGTGATGACCGAAACGGAGCTGAAGCTCATGGCGGCGGCGGCGAAGATGGGGCTGAGCAGCAGTCCGAAGAACGGGTAGAGCACGCCGGCGGCGATGGGCACTCCGATCGCGTTGTAGATAAAAGCGAAAAATAAATTCTGGCGGATGTTGCGCATGGTGGCCTGGCTAAGCTTGCGCGCGCGCAGGATGCCGGAGAGATCGCCTTTGATGAGCGTGATGCCGCCGCTTTCGATGGCGACGTCTGTGCCGGTGCCCATGGCGATACCGACATCGGCTTGCGCGAGCGCGGGAGCATCGTTCATGCCGTCGCCGGCCATGGCGACCACTCTTCCCTGCCCTTGCAGCTTGCGGATGATTTCTAATTTTTGTTCAGGTAGGATTTCGGCTTCAAATTCGTCGATGCCGAGTTTAGTGGCGATCTCTTCTGCGGCGTGCTGATTGTCGCCGGTTAGCATGACGAGGCGAATGCCTTGGGATCTGAGCGCGCGGAGAGCGTCAGGTGTTGAAGGTCTTGGCAGGTCTGCGAGCGAGATTGTTCCGACTTCCCTTCCATCGATTGCAACGTAGAGGATCGTTCCTCCGATGGTGGCGATGACCGCTTTCGGGAAGTCTTGCGGGATACCCATTTTTTTCATCAGAGCCGGGCTGCCGATTGCGATTTTTTTTCCACTCACAGTTCCAACAATGCCTTTTCCCGTGACAGAGGTGACTTCTTCCGGCTGCGAAAGTTGCACGTTTCGTTTGGTGGCCTCGGCGACTATTGCTGCGGCCAGCGGATGTTCGCTGGCACGTTCTAAGCTGGCCACGAGACTGAGAAGTTCAGGATTCCCGGCGATTTCGCTCGACATGCTGAGGACACGTGGCTTGCCTTCGGTCAGGGTGCCGGTTTTGTCGAAGACGAGGGTATCGACTTTTTCGAGAACTTCAAGGGACTCGGCGTCCTTGATAAGAACTCCGGCGTGAGCGCCGCGGCCGACCCCGACCATGATTGCCATGGGCGTGGCGAGCCCTAAGGCGCAGGGGCAGGCGATGATTAGGACTGCGACGGCGTTGACGATCGCGTGAGCGAGGCGCGGTTGCGGGCCGAAGAACCACCAGGCAAAGAAAGTGATTGCCGAGACTGCGACCACGATGGGAACGAACCATTGCGAGACGCGGTCGGCGAGGCGCTGGATGGGAGCGCGGCTGCGCTGGGCCTGTCCGACGAGTTGGACGATGCGCGCGATTAAAGTTTCGCTGCCTACACGCTCGGCACGCATGATGAACGATCCGGAGCCGTTGATGGTTGCGCCGATGACTTTACTGTCGGCTGATTTTTCGACGGGCATGGATTCGCCGGTAATCATGGATTCGTCGACGGAGCTACGACCTTCTAGAACCGTGCCATCGACAGGAATTTTTTCGCCGGGACGAACGCGCAGGCGGTCGCCGGGATGGACTTGATCCAGAGGAACGTCTTTTTCTTCTTCTCGGACCTCGCCACCATTGTCCGCATCAGCCCCTACGATCAGGCGCGCGGTTTTGGGACTCAGATCGAGGAGGGCGCGAATGGCAGCGCTGGTGCGGCTGCGCGCGCGAAGCTCCATGACCTGGCCGAGAAGAACCAGCGTGGTAATCGCCGCAGCAGATTCGAAGTAGACATCGGGGTAACCAGTCACATTGCGCAGCGATGCGGGGAAAGTTCCTGGCGCGATGGTTGCGATGACGCTATAGACGTATGCGACACCCGTGCCGAGTCCGATCAGGGTAAACATGTTCGGGCTGCGGTTGACCAGCGAAGTCCAGAAGCGCTGGAAGAATGGCCAGCCTGCCCAGAGGACGACGGGTGTGGCGAGAATGAATTCGAGCCAGGGCAGAACCGAATTCCAGGATTTTACTTGATACAGGGTGCCTTGCGCAGCAGCAGGTCCGTTTATGAAGGCCTGCGGCCAGAGCATCATGGTCATGGCCAGCGCGAGCAGCGGGAAGGTCAGTGTGAGGCTGATCCAGAAGCGCAGCGTCATGTCGCGCAGTTCGGGATTGTCTTCGGCTGCGGCGGTTGCGGTTCGCGGCTCGAGCGCCATACCGCAGATGGGGCACGAACCGGGCCCGGAGCGGACTATTTCTGCGTGCATCGGGCACGTGTATTCGGTGCGCGAGGCAGAAATGAATTCCGGTTCGAGCGCCATGCCGCAGGAGGGACAGGCTCCAGGTTTGGATTCGCGAACCTCGGGGCACATGGGGCAGACGTAGGCTGGGGCTGCCGCAGCGCCAGGGGGCGGCTTTTCCGCCTTGGTGGGCGGCGTTGGATGCTGGTGCGGTAGTTTTGCGGGTGCGATCGCCGCGCCAAGAGTGACTAATCCGGAGAGACGTTTCTGGTCGAGATATTTTGCGGGGTCGGCTTTGAATTTCTCCAGGCAGCCGGCGCAGCAGAAATAGAATTTAGTGCCTTGGTGATCGTGAATGTGTTTTGCGGTTGCGGGGTTGACGTTCATTCCGCAGACGGGGTCACGGGCGGGTGGATTCATCGGCGGAGTGCTCACCATACAGATTATGCAGATGAGATGGGGAAAGGCAAAGTCGCAAGGACTCAATCGGTCTGGCCCGGCCCGGTGGAGCGGGTAGGGGTTCTTCGACTTCGCTCAGGATGACAGAGCGAGAGTTTCTAGATTATCTACTTGACTCAATGTTAGTTCCATGCTAAGGTTCCATACAAGCTTTACTTCGATGACTTTACGGGCTTTCTGACGGGCTTCGGCAAGCGTTCATGGTCAAGGTGCTCTCTCGCCGCCTCCAAGACTTTCGGATGGAATACGCCCTCAGCTAATTCGCCGCTTGTCATCTTTGCCGGGTGTTTTCTAAATTTCGGTTTCTTCGTGGTGACCATATGACTTCCGCACCTGTGAATCCAAACACGCTCGTAGGGAAGTACAGCACAGATGACCATTGCAGGGAAGCTCTAACGCATCTGCGCTGGCCTGATGGCGTGAAGTGCCTGAAGTGCAACGGCGAGCACGTTGCGCCTGTGCTGGATCGCAAGGTATACGTTTGCTATTCATGCAAGTATCAGTTCTCCGTTACGGTCGGCACAATCTTCCACGATTCGCACCTGCCGCTCACGAAATGGTTTCTCGTTACCTATTTGATGACGGAATCGCGCAAGGGAATGAGCGCGAATCAGATTAAGCGAATGCTCGGAATCAGCTACAAAACCGCTTGGTACCTCTGCCACAGAATCCGCAAGGCCATGACCGAAGCGGAACATAAGCTCAAGGGTACCGTCGAGATTGACGAGATGTACATTGGCGGCCATACAAAGAACCGCGACAAATGGAAAAAGCATCAGCCCGTGATCGGCATTCGGGAGCGCGGTGGATGCCTGCATTTCATCTCCGCTGCGAATCTGAATCAGGACAAGGTGCACGAGATCATTGCGCGAAATGTGGATTCTACCGTTGATGTGATAATGACCGACGAATCGAAGCTCTACAATTTCAGCCTGACGAAATATCAGGGCAAGCACAAGACGGTGAACCATAGGGCAGAGGAATACGTGCGGTACGAGGGCGGGTTGACGGTGACCACGAACGCCATCGAATCGGCGTTCTCGCTGTTTAAGCGCGGCGTGGTTGGGACGTGGCATAAGGTTTCTGTGAAGCATCTTCCCGCTTACCTACAGGAGATGACGTTTCGATTCAACAACCGCAAGAATAAGTTCCTTTTTCGTGACACTTTGATGCAGATGCTCGCTTCCGATAATCTGGAATACAAGGAATTAACGAAGGCTGCCTAGCGTGACGGCAGTTTAGACGACTCGTCTCCGATGTGCTTCGTCAAGAGATTCCAACATCCGAAATCACTCCAGATACTCCCATCTGGCTGTTGGACAGCCATGACTACTTGGATGTTTTCATTTGGATCAATTATCGCTACCGGAACTTCAAACCTGTGATTGGGTTTCCAGCCAGGATTAACTGTTCTCGCGTGTTTTTTTGGGATTTCCCTAAGAAGATCAGCGTGAATAAACTCAGGATCATGGCATTGGTAGATCACGGCTGGAAGATCGTGGTTTTTTTCGATCCACTGCGCCCCATGTTCTAGCGATATTTGTGTTCGTAAGGTCCGGTTTACTCGTGTGACTTCCCATTTCTCTACAAAATAGCCGTTGCGGCAGCTTATGGTCACAGTATAGTGCTGGCGGTTCGGATCTAGTGGCTTCCAAGTAAAATTCGGTAATGCTCCCTCTGGCCCTGCCTCGGGAATGCGAAGAGTGGCTTGCGATGGATCGAACATTCCAGTAGGGAGGAACGATGATTCAGGATGTGCGACCAACCATTCATGTTCGATGTTCTTACGATCATCATCAATAAAAGTAATCTCGCAGTTATACACAGTATCGGGGCCATAGTGTTTCAGGAGCATCAACCAAGTATCAGAATCGTTGTCGCCTAGCGGAACGCCGAAAACGAATACCAAGCTCGGGTTCTTAACTTCGGCTCCAGTTGTAGACACGTCTTTCGATTCGGTAGGTTCTGGAAGCTTAACGCGGAAGTGCCTAGCTTGCGCCCACCTAATCGACTCCAAAGCTCCGAAACAGATCAAGCCGCCCAAAAGAACTGTGATGATTGCTCGCTGCGCTATAGGCGCAGTCGTGTTCACGCTCCACAGCCCCAAGAGAGCTATTGCGACTAAGCACGACAAAGAAAAGCAACCTATGACAAACAAGTATTCACCCTTTGTCTTGGCATCCATGCCTATTCCGACACCAAATGCAAGAATTGTAAGCACGATGGCCAAAAGTGAGCCGAGCCAGAATTCGAGAGATAGATTCGCCACGCACACCTCCACTGAGTCAAGTAAATAGCTGCCGCCCACACGACAGCTACCAGCCGCTCACTGGGAATTGAGCGATTTCTTGACCGGGAAAGTGTATCACTTAATTGAGTGAAGTACATAATCTAGGAGAGTTTGAGGTTGGCGGCGCGGTTAAGCCGCGCCCTTTCAAATCATAAATGCGTTCAGTACGCGGTCAGGCTCACTTCGTCGAGCCAGACATGGTATGGCGTGCCGACGGCGTCCAGATCCATCTGGAAGGCGGTGTCGATTTCCTCGATAGTCCAATTCTGTTCGTTTGGGTAAGTGGTATTCACCGGATGCACGGTGCCGTTGACGGTGAGCGTGTTGTATTGGACATTATTGCCGCTCTGCTGTACGTCCCATGTGAGGTGATTCCAGGTGTTGGCCTGGAAATTGGAAGCGAGACAGGGAATGTCGGTGGGAGTCCAGCCGGTGTTGGGGGCGTCGTTCCAGATGTCCCATTTGCCGTCGGCTTTGAAGTTGCATTCCGAGCCCCAGATCCAGCGCTGGCCGCCATAGGTCTGATTCAGATCGAACTCCAATGCCTGAGGAGCGTCGGGATTGTCGATGTAGAAATAAAGATCGTAGATGAAGTGCGTGACGTTATTGCCGCCGGCGATGGGATTGAAGTATAGCTCGTTGCAATATTGCGTGCAGGGGGTGCCGGCCGCCGTGGGCTCCATGGTGAACTCGGTGGAATTACCGTCGAGGGCGGGCGAGGTTTGATTCTGCGTCATAAAAGAATCGGGCGTGCCCCCGCCGGCGGCGCAGATTTGGCCGGCGCGTCCGGAGCCGGGAGGAAATTGCGCCCCGCAGGATTGCCAGCCGGAGAGCGCCTGAATATTTTTAATGACCGTTTGTCCATTGGTGGTTGGAGCCTGCGCGGAAATGGTGATCTGCAGCGGCGTGGCGGAAACGTAACCTTTATCGTCTTCGGCCATTACGGTGACGGTATGCACGCCAGGAGCGAGAAAGATTTGCGTGTTAATCGAAGCGTTGAAGGTGAAATAGACGGCGAGTTGATCGACGTACACGCGCATAAAAAAAATCGGATTCGTGGGCTTGGCCGATGCTACGACGTTAATGGGTGAGGTGAGACTGGCGTTCTGCGTGGGATTGGAGACGGTGAGCGGGAAATCGTCGGAACCGCTGCCCCAATCGGCGTCGTCAGGAGCGACCGCGGTGGGCGCCGGGAGCGGGCTGGTCGACGGCGACCAGGTGATAGCGACTGGCGGAGTGGAAGGATAGCTTGGCGACGAAGGAGACGGCGTCGGCGTGGGAGTGGGTGTTGGAGTCGGCGTGGGGGTCGGGGTAGTGACTGGCGCCGGTGCGGAACTACCGCATGAAGTCAAGATTCCACTGGCAGCTAGAAACGTCAGGGTTATAACAAATGTGACCAGTTCTGTTTTCCATGCTTCTGGCCTAGGTTGTTTTCTACAAATTGTTTGAATGCCGGGACTGGCGACATACGACGGACGGCACATTCGGAAAGACCTCCAGAGGCTGAGAACGAAATTGGGTAGACTCAGCCTGGAGCGGGACAGGGACTGGTCCTTGGCGCGAGCACGGTCGCGGGCAGATACGTCATTCTCTTATCCACGAGAGTGTGGGCTGACAGCAATACCGGAGCACCCGTAGGACGCCGGTGGGATCACCTGAATAGCGTAAGTGAATGGGTAGAAGGAAGATGCGAGCTGCGCTCGCAGGACAGCCGGGGGCGGCTGTCCCCACAAAATCGTTCTTGAAACTTGTTACTGAACGTCGTTACTAATCAACGTTGCGCTAGAAAGCCAGCAGAATGCGCAGGTCACGGAGATTGTTGCCGGTGGGCCCGGTTTCGATGGAATCTTCCAGAGCTTTGAAGAAGGGATAGCTGTTGAAAGAATCGAGCGCGTGTTGGGCGTCAAGGCCGTGAGCTTGGGCCCGAGTCAGCGTGGTTCCATCGGCGATGGCCCCTGCGGCAGGACTGTTGCCATCGATGCCGTCGGTGCCGGCGCTCAGCACGGTGATATTTTCCCCGGAAGTTTTCAGCGCAGAGGCAAGAGCGAACTGCTGGTTGCGCCCGCCGGCGCCTGCTGAGTCGGTAACTTTCACAGTGACTTCGCCGCCGGAAAGTAAGCAGACACGCGTGGACTGTTTGCGCAAATCGCGCAGGCGATTGAGCAGATAATCGGCGGCGGCAGCGTAGTCCCAGTCGTCGCAGGAGTTGTCTTCATGCACGGTGAATCCGGCACGCTCGGCGGCGGTGCGCGCGTGTTCGAGCGCGGTGCGGTTCGAGAGGACTGTCCAGAAGCGGGAGCGGTAGAAGGCTTGATCGTCGGATTTAGGGGTTTCGTCGAGGGCGCGGCGTTCGAATAATTCGCGCGTGGAGTGCGGGAACTGCTCGAGCAAGTTGTGCTTTTCGGCGATTCGGTAACAGTCTTCGGTGGTGGTGGAATCCGGCATGGTTGGGCCGGAAGCGAGCGCGTCAGGGGTGCCGTCGGGAACGTCGGAGACGAGAAGCGAAACCTGCTGGGCGGGAAATGCGGCGCGGGCGAGGCGCCCGCCCTTCACGGCGGAGAGATGTTTGCGGATGGCGTTCATTTCCGCGATGGGCGCGCCGGAGTGAACCAGGGCACGGTAAGTGGCGATTAGATCGTCGAGCGAGATTTCGTCGTCGATGGGTTTCTCGACGATGGAAGAGCCTCCGCCGCTGAGAAGAAAGATTACGAGCGATGCGGAAGTTTGGGGCTCGAGCAATTTCAGGATAGCGCTGGCGGCGTTGATGGATTCGGCATTGGGCGCCGGATGGCCACCCTGGAAATAACGGAAGCCGCGGAGTTGAGATGCCGGCGCGACCGAGTCGGCGACGATTCCGGTGAAGGAGTTCTCAGGCGCAGGCTGACCGATTTGCTTAGTGAGCGCTTCCGCCATCGGATGCGCGGCTTTTCCGAGAGAAACGAGGACTACTCGGGAGTACGAGTGAAGATCGTAGAGATCTTCGCAGACGCGGAGGATTCCTTTTTCGCAATGCACATGGCGGGAGAATGCGCTCGAAATGGAAGCTTCGGCGAGCGCGCGATGGAAAATTTCGCGGGCGGCGGTGCGCATTCGGATAGATTGCGATTCGCGCGCGGGGTCGAGGAGCATCAGAGCATGATTATAAAGAGTGGGATCGGTGTTGCTGAAAGTCGATTCAACTAACTCTTAGGCCTTCCCTGATGGCCTGAATGATGACCCCGGCGGGCGTGGCATGTAAACTGTTGTCGCTCACCTCATGCCCACGTTCGCCGCAGTCGATATCGGTTCCAACTCCGTCCGGCTGAAAATTGCCCGGCTCACGCGTGGCCGCCTTCGTCCGATCCATGAAGACCGCGAAGTCACGCGCCTGGGCGAAGGCGTATTTCGTTCGGGGTTTCTCACTCCCGAATCGATCGCCGACACGGTGAAGGTGCTGCGGCGTTTTCATCGCACCACGCAACAGGTGGTGACTGATTCGGTTCGCGTGGTCGCCACCAGCGCGTTACGCGACGCGCACAACTCGCAGGCCTTTCTCGAATGGGTACGTTCGGCCACGGGCTGGAAGGTCGAAGTGATCTCCGGACTGGAAGAGGCACGCCTGATTCATCTTGGGTTGGTTTCCAATCTGCGAATTGGCGGCCTGCCTACGTTGATGATCGATCTTGGCGGCGGCAGTTGCGAACTCACGGTCTCCACCGGCGGACACATTCGAGACACTGTAAGTTTGCCCTTGGGAGCAGTGCGACTCACTGACGAATTTCTGCGTCACGATCCGCCGCGCAAGGGCGAACTCAAACGCCTGCAGGGATTCGTCACCCGTGAGGTGAGCCGCAACGCGCCCCGCATCGTTTCCGCCCGGATCAAAAACGTGATTGCCACCTCAGGAACCGCAGCGGCACTGGCAGCGGTTGCCAGCCACCTGCGAAAAACCGGGACCCGGCAGCGGCCCATCGTGTCGCGAGCGGACATGGTGCGCATCGCCAAGCGTCTGGCGCGATTACCTGTGGCACAACGCCGCCAGATCGAAGGCATCGGCTTGCGTCGCGCGGAGATCATCATTGCAGGGGCGGTGGTCTATCACGAACTGCTCGACCGGTTCAATCTGAAGGGATTTCGTTATTCCCCGCTGGGTTTGCGCGATGGTCTTCTGGCGCAGATGGCTGCCGATCACGACCGCAGCACGCGATCGGGAAGACAGATCGAATCGGAGCGCTGGGAATCGATTACCAAAGCGGTCGCTCACTATCGCGTGGAAATGAAGCACGCTCTCGATGTGCGGGCCTCGGCCATGTTTCTGTTCTCGGCGCTGCGCTCCGTACACGGGTTGCCGCCGGAGTTTCGCGAGTGGCTGTCGGCGGCCGCCATGCTTTATGAAGTGGGAGATTACATCAACCGCAACGGCCATCACCGGCACACTTATTACATCATCTCGAACTCTGAGATTCTTGGGTACACGCCGCAACAGCGGCGCATTATCGCGGCGATTGCTCGGTATCTGGGAAAGTCAAGGCCGGTGATGGAAGAAGCGCCGATGAAAGACATCGATCCCGCCGACCGGGCCGGAGTGCAGAAAGCCATTCTCTTGCTACGGCTGGCGCGAGCGCTGAATCTGGGACGCAGCCGCGCGGTCGAGAAAGTGCGCGTGAGCCATCGGGGGGCCGAGGTCCACCTGACGCTGGTTCCCCGCCGCCGCATGGGAGTTGATTTGGAACTGTGGGCAATCGAAAAGGATGCCGGCTACTTCCGCGAAGTTTTCGGACGGGAGCTCTCGACTGCCGCCGCATAAAGGGTGCGTAGCGCTTTTGGAGTGACGCACCACTGCAAAGTGCCGGAGTTGCGCCGCATTTCAACTCGGGCGACGGCCCCTTTTTTCAGGTCGACGGAAGCTTCGGAACCGGAGTCGCTGATCACCGTCCCCAAAAACTGACTCAGGTTGGGGTTGTGGCCCACGACCATAATCGATTCCTGCGCGGCGTATTTTTCCAGCAGCTTGCGGAAATCGGCGAGAGTCGCCTCGGGGCGCAACGCAGTTTCCATCTGCAGTTTGCCTTCGTATCCCATTTCGTTGCCCACCAGCGAAGCGGTTTGCGTGGCACGCTTCAGCGGACTGGAAGCGATCACGTCGACCTGAACAGCCATAGCCGCGAGAGCGCGGCCAACGTAGCCGCACTGATCGATTCCGTCTTTATCCAGCGGCCGTTTTTCGTCTTTTTTCGGATTCACCATGTGCTGGCCGGCACTGGCATGGCGGAGAAAATAAATGATCATCCGGTTTTATCGTTCCCTTCCTGCCGGAGTTTTGTGTTTTCTGACAGGCGGTTGCGGTATGGGCAGGGCGGCTTGTTTGCCTTCGGCTACGCTGATGAGAAAATCCTGGGCGCTGAATGCGGCCGCTCCGATGGGCGGCTTACGGTTGCGTTTGCCATGCATCGGCTGCCAGGCGCGGATGTACGAGGCATCGCGCAGCAGAATGCGCGCCTTGCGATTATCCGCGAGGTAAGCATCAAGAATTTCGCGGTGCACGCGCTCGCGGAGGAATTCATCGCGCAAGGGCACCAACACTTCCACCCGCTCGTAAAGGTTGCGCGGCATCAAATCGGCGCTTCCGATGTAAATCTCTTCTTCGCCAGCGTTGGCGAAGTGGTAAATTCGGCTGTGCTCGAGGAACCGTCCGACAATGCTACGCACTTTAATGCGGTCGCTTAAACCGCGCACGCCGGGACGCAGCGCGCAAATTCCGCGCACGATCAGATCGATTTCGACCCCGGCTTGGGACGCACGATATAACGCCTGGATTATGTTTTTATCCAACAGCGCGTTCATTTTGCCGATGATCCTGGCCTCGCGGCCCTGGCGGGCATGTTCGGCTTCGCGATCGATCAAGGCAATTGCCTTTTCCGCCAAATCGAGCGGCGCCACCAGCAGCGGATCGTAACTGGGATTCTCCGCATAGGCCGTCAAGAAGCTGAATACATCATGCACCGCGCGCGTGACCTCAGGATTCGCCGTGAACAGGCTGAGATCGGTATAGATGCGTGCCGTCGACGCATTGTAGTTTCCGGTGCCGATGTGAGCATAGCTGCGGGGCACGCCATCGGGATCGCGGCGCACCAAGAGAGACAGCTTGCAATGCGTCTTCAGTCCAACCAGGCCGTGAAACACCTGCACGCCGGCGTCTTCAAGATCACGCGCCCAGCGGATGTTGTGGTCCTCATCGAAGCGGGCCTTCAACTCGACGACGGCGGTAACTTCCTTCCGCGAGGCAGCGTCGATCAGCGAAGGCACAATCAGCGAATGCTCGTTGGTTCGATAAAGCGTCTGCTTGATCGAGAGCACCTGATCATCTTCCGCCGCCGACTCGATAAAGGAAACTACGGCATCGTAAGAATCGTAAGGATGGTGCAGCAAAATGTCGTGCCGCCGCAGTTCTTCAAACAGGTCCTGCGATTTCGCGGTGAGGCGCAACTCGCGCGGCGTAAAGGGACGGTATTTCAAATCGGCCCGGGGCGTCTGCTCGTAAACATTGAAGAGCCGCGAAAGATTTACCGGACCGTTCACCGGAAAGACCTGCCAGGGATCGAGCTCAAATACGGATCGCAGGCGCTCGACAATTTCCGGATCAGCATCGGCTTCAATCTCCATGCGTACGGCATCGCCTTTGCGGCGGTTGTGCAGTTCGGCGCGGACGGATTCCAGAAGGTTGCGGGCTTCTTCCTCCTGCAAATAAAGATTGCTGTTGCGGGTCACGCGGAAAGGAGCCGACGAAACAATGTCGTAGCCCTGATACATGTTGTGGGCATGATGCGCAACCAGATCGGCGAGAAAAATAAAGTCGGTGGTGTTTTCCGAAGGCAGGCGCACCAGGCGCGGGAGGGCCCGCGGAACCGAAACCACCCCCGTGTAAGTGATCGCCGAGCGGCGGCGCCTACGCAAAAGAAGACCGAGGCAGAGCGCTTTATTGATGACCCTTGGAAAAGGATGCGAAGGATCGACGGTCACTGGCGTGAGCAGCGGATCGAGTTCCTTCTCGCAATATTCCTCGACAAATCGGCGCGCTTCGGCGGCGAGTTCATGCAAACCTAGCACGCGAATTCCCTGCTCGGCCATCGCCGGACGGAGCGTGTTCCAGCAGTCATACTGGTCGTCCACAAATTCATGCGTCAGGCGCGCCAACACATCGCGCTTCTGGTCGAGTGTAAGTCCGTCAGGGCCGGCTTCGTTATAGCCATCTTCGATTTGCTGCATCATGCTGGCGATGCGGATCTCGAAGAACTCATCCAGGTTGCTGGCCGAAATGGCGAGGAACTTCAGGCGCTCCAGCAGCGGATTTCCCTGGTCCTGCGCTTCTTCGAGCACACGCCGGTTGAACGCGAGCCATGAGGTATCGCGGTTGATGTAGTAGTGAGGATTTTCCAGCGAAATGCGAGCCATCTGCGAGGGTTCTTGCGCTCTCTTGCCCGGCCTCAGGCCAGGCGGCATTTCAGTATAAAGCATTGGCCACCGGACAGTAGATGCATGAATGCAGGAAGTCATTTGCTGGTCTATTTTGACCGTCGGGAGCGGAAAATGAATCCTGCGGCGCACAACTTTTCTTGCGGCCGAGGGTTCCAAACGAATTCCAAAGAAACAGTACGGCAGCTGAGGGACCCTGGGGAATTCGCTTCACAGGAGATTTCCATGCCTAAGATTTCGGTGGTTGCCGTGCTTCTTTGCTGCCTTTCTCCTCTTGGCTACAGCCAGATTCCCAACGGAAACATCTTCGGGGGATATTCGTATCTGAACTCCAATGGTCTGGCTTCTGCGAATGGCAGCGGACTGAGCGGATTGGAGGGGTCGGTGGAGGGAAAAGTGTCGCCCTCCATTAGTCTGGTCGGGGATGTCAGCTGGCACCAGGGCCCGAGCGGGTTTCCTGAGCCAGTTCAGCCCTGTGTGCCCTTGCCTGGGAGTTTACCGGGAGGCTGCATCGGCTCCTTCGGCTCTGGTCATCCCTCCGAAATAAGCGAATACACGTTCCTGTTCGGACCGAGAGCTTCCTTCAGGATTAAGAACTTCCGACCCTTTGTTCACGCTCTCTTTGGCGGAGCGCACGTAAACGAAAGCGGCTTCGGAGTGCCCGGCTCCAGCACGGTATTCGCCGATGCCATCGGAGGAGGTCTCGATTACCAGTTCACCCGACGATTCGGCTGGCGGATCCAGGTGGATGCATTGCAGACGCGGTTTTTTGGCACCAGTCAGACGAATGCCAGGATTTCAACCGGGCCCGTGGTGCGATTCTGACACACGCACTTCAGCCGACTCTCGTTGAAAAACCGGCGACTTCTGCTTCGCACTAATTGATCTGCTTGATCGCCTGTTTCTCTTTCTGAGCCACGCTTTCCGGCAACGAAGCATAGGAAAGCGCGGTGGTCATCTTCTGCCCATCGGTCAGCATCCAGTTGAGAAAATCTACGATGATTTTGGCTTTGGCGGCATCCTTGGAATGCTGAGGAATCAACAGCCAGGTGAAGCTGGAAATCGGATAGGCGTCTTTGCCGGGCGCATTGGTGATCGAAACTCGAAAATCCGCCGGCATTTTCGGCACCGAGGCGGCCGCAGCGGTCACGCCTTCAAGGGAAGCCTTCAGGAACACGCCCGCAGCATTCCTGACGCTGCCGAACGTGATCTTGTTCTGCAGCGCATAAATCAATTCGACGTAACCGATCGACCCTTGCAATTGCCGAATCGAACCAGCCACGCCTTCGTTTCCTTTGCCACCTAGCCCGATCGGCCATCTTACCGACGTATTGCTGCCCACCTGGTTCTTCCAATCCGAACTGACTTTCGAAAGGTAGTCTGTCCAGATGAAAGTGGTTCCGCTGCCATCGGAGCGATGAATTACGATGATGTCTTTATCGGGAAGATTGACTCCGGGGTTCACACTGGTGAGCGCCTTGTCATTCCACTTGGAGATTTTTCCCAGAAAAATATCGGCCAGCGCCTCGGGCGTGAATTTCACTTCCCCACTCACTCCCGGAATATTGTAAGCAGGCACTACTGCTCCCAAGACGCTGGGAAGGTTGAGCACCTTGGTTTTCAGCTTGTCTTGAGATTCCTTGAGTTGCGCTTCGGTCATGGGCATGTCGCTGGCGCCAAAATCCACGGTACCTTCGGTGACCTGGCGAATTCCGCCGCCGCTGCCGATCGATTGATAGTTGATTTGAATATCCGGGTGAAGATTGTGGTACTCGTTGAACCATTTCGAATAAATCGGATAAGGGAACGTCGCGCCTGCGGCGTTGAGCGTAGTCTGCGCGGCCAGCGGGAGAATGGTAAGAGCACAAAACGCGAGAGCGCACAACAATACCTGAGTGAGTTTGCGCATCACCTGATGATTCCTCCGAATTTGATTCGTGAATAGATGGATATACCCCGTTTTTATCAGCTTTCGCCGGAGGCAATATTACAGGAGGGTTACAGATGAGTGAATTTCTGATGAACCGCCCAGCAGCAGCTTGAGGTTAGCGGCCCTCAGTGCGGCGACTGCAAGCGGTTAATTTCCAACGGAAAGAGGGTGTTGGCGGGAAACTCGGTGCGCAGCGAATTCAGAATCTGCAAGGCACCGGCGTTGTCTTTATCGCGGACATAAGCGATCGCCAGAAGGATGCGCGCGAAGGGCGCCAAGTAGTGCCCGTGCACGGCCGTTAATTGCAGGTCGGCGATGCCAGCTTGCTTATCGCCCTGCAAACCTCCGATGCGCAGGAACCAGCGCATGGGAGCAGGTAAGCTGCCGATGAGGTATTTGCTGAACCCGGTCGCCACCTGAGCATCGGAGCAATCATTGCAGATCGCCAGCAGCTTCTGGGCCCATTCCGTGGCCTCTTTGGTGTAGTGCAAGGAAGGAATATTTTTCTTTTCGATCAACGCCGCATAATCCGCCTGCAATCCGGAAGCCATGGTCATAGCGAACAGTGCATTGCGGTCGTTGGGATCTTTTTTCAGGCCGGCTTGGGCCAGAGATTGCGCTTGATCTACCGCAGCCTGAAACTGCTGGCGCACCAGGGGATCGGCGGACTGCTTGGAGCGGGAATTGAAAGCCGCATTGTTCTCAAAAAATTGCGCTTCGAGCACGCCCAGCCGGTTGAATTCCGAAAAAAGATATCCCGCTGCCTGACTCACGGGGCCGACTGGATCCTCGGGATGCTGCCGTTCCCAGGAAGAAAAATCTTGGTGCGCTCCGCTGAAATCGAGATTGTAGAGTCCCAGAAAACCGCGATCCAGCGCCGTGCCCGTGGCATCGAGCCCAGACGCCGCCGCAGGCTTTTCGATAGCAAGGCAGAACGCTGCTATCATAGCCAAGCCAGACACGAATTTAAGTGGGTCCCGGAACCGCATTGCGCTTCCCATGCAAGTCAAAATCGTACGAATCAAAATCAGATAGCTCCCTTGTTCTAACAGATATGTTGGTTGCGATTGCCCCCGCCGCAGAGAACGTCAATTTAGAGGGCGTAAATTTGATGTCTTCTGAAGTCTGATGCCTGTAACCTCTTGGGCGGAGGGACATCGGAGAAGTTTTTACATATGATGACAATTTCGGGACAAACCCGAACCAAAGCGTTCCAGAGAGGACCGAATTCGTCTTCATTCGCTCGCTTCACATCCACTCGACCCACGCGGCGCAGGAAAAAGAAACTATGAGCGGTCCATCTACACGCTTTGCCCCCGGCTGGCCGGGCATTCCGCCGCGATGGACTTCGAGCGCCAAATCAGGCGTCGGCACCGCGCTCAACCAGCACAGCAAAGTTTGGTTCACGCTGAGTCATGGAATTCTCAACGAAGTCTACTTTCCTCGCGTCGATCAGGCGTGCACGCGCGATTGCGGCTTTTTGGTGACCGATGGCAAATCATTTTTCTCGGAAGAAAAGCGGCACTGCACTTTCGCCAACCGGCCATTCGAGCCCGGCGTTCCGGGATATCTGCTGACCAACACTGAGATCGGCGGACGCTACCGCATCCATAAAGAAGTCCTCACCGATCCTTACCGCAGCGTAGTGCTGCAGAAAGTGCGCTTCGAGGCATTGCAGGGAGAGATCTCAGACTACCACCTTTACGTTTTGCTTTCGCCGCATCTGGCCAACTGCGGATACGGTAACACCGGCTGGGTCGGCGATTACAAGGCCGTGCCCATGTTCTTCGCGGAGCGCGATGGCACGGCCCTCGCGCTGGCATGTTCCGCTCCCTGGAAGAAAATGTCGGTCGGATTTGTCGGCCACTCCGACGGATGGCAGGACATCTCCTCGCATTTCCAAATGGAGTGGGAACATGAGCGGGCAGAGAACGGAAACATCGCTTTGACCGGCGAAATCGATCTGTGCGCATGCAATGGAGAATTCATACTGCCGCTCGGTTTCGGCGGCAAGTGGACCGAGGCCGGACAACAGGCCCGCTCTAGTTTGCTGGAAGATTACGACGAACTTCACAAGTATTACTTCATCCATTGGAAAAATTGGCAGAACACCTTACTGAAACTTGACGAGCCGCGGCGTCCACTCGATCTTTATCGCGCTTCGACCACGGTGCTGCGGACACCACGAATCCAAAGATTTTCTCGGCGGCATCATCGCCAGCCTTTCCATTCCCTGGGGATTCAGCAAAGGCGATGACGATCTCGGCGGCTACCACTTAGTCTGGCCGCGTGATTTGGTGGAGACTGCCGGAGCGCTGCTGGCGGCCGGCGCCGTCACCGACTGCGTGAGAGTTCTTCGCTATCTCGAAGCAACGCAGGAAGCGGACGGCAACTGGGCGCAAAATCTGTGGCTCGATGGCCGCCCATACTGGAGCGGCATCCAGATGGACGAAACTTCGTTTCCTATTCTGCTGCTGGACCTGTTGCGCCGGGAATCCGCCCCCGGCCTTGGCAAACTGGAGCGCTGGTGGCCGATGGTGCGCGAGGCCGCCACATTCATCCTGCGGAACGGCCCGGTCACGCAACAAGACCGCTGGGAAGAAGACGCCGGCTATTCTCCTTTCACGCTGGCGGCGGAAGTTGCGGCCTTGCTGGCCGCAGCGGAGATTGCCGAATTGACCGGGCATCGCGATGCGGCTTCCACTCTTCGCGAGGCGGCCGACGCATGGAACGACAACATCGAGCGCTGGACCTACGCCATGGGCGGCGATCTGGCCGCGCAAATCGGGGTTGAAGGCTATTACGTGCGCATCGCTCCGCCGGACAGCGATGGAGCTTCCTCCCCGACACAGGGCTTCGTGCCGATCAAGAACCGTCCCCCGGGGGACGACGGCGAGCGTGCCTATCACATTATCAGTCCGGATTTCCTTGCGCTGGTGCGCTTCGGTTTGCGCGCTCCGAATGATCCGCGGATTCTGAATACGATTCGAGTGATCGATGCGCTGTTGAAGGTGGAACTGCCGCAGGGCCCCTGTTGGTATCGGTACAACGGCGATGGCTACGGAGAACACAAAGATGGTTCGGCGTTCGATGGAACCGGAATCGGCCGTCCCTGGCCGCTGCTGGCCGGGGAGCGCGCGCATTATGAACTGGCGGCGGGCCGGCCCGAGGAAGCCGAGCGCCTGCTGGCGATGATGGAAGCCTGCACCACCGGCCACAGCCGGCTGCTTCCCGAGCAAGTGTGGGATGCCGACGATATTCCCGCGCGGGAGTTGTTCCGCGGCAAGCCTTCCGGCTCGGCTTGCCCGTTGGTCTGGGCACATTCGGAGTACATCAAGCTGCGACGTTCGCTGCGCGACGGCAAAATCTTCGACCAGCCTCCGCAAACCTTTCAACGATACGTCGTGGAAAAGCCTGAGCGGAAGATCTTTGGTTGGAGATTCAACAACAAGGCGCGTTCCGTGCCGCGCAATAAGACCCTGCGTCTCGTCCTGCTCTCTCCTGCAATGGTGCACTGGAGCATTGATGACTGGAATACTTCTCACGACACGCACACTCGCAACACTGGGCTGGGAACTCACATCCTCGATTTGCCCACGGCATCGCTGCCGGTGGGAGGCAGCGCCGTATTCACGTTTTACTGGCCGGAGCAAGATCGGTGGCAAGGAAGGGACTATAAAGTGTTTGTTGAGTAATAGAATATAAATTTAAGTTTCTGCAAGATATTGGCGATGCCGCAACAAATTGTATTAAGCTCCCATCCCAGCTAGGCGTCCAGGGAGGGTGGGGTGGTGTAGAGCAGTTCGACGACGGTGCAATCGTCATTCAGCGGATTGCCGGCGCAGAATTCCGAAACCGCCGACAAGATCCCTTGCCACGTCGGACTCTTGGCCGCAGCTTCTTCCAATCGCGAATCCTCAAAGAAATCTCCCATGGCGTTTTCCGCTTCGGTGACTCCATCGGTCACGAGAATGAAGCGGTCGCCGGATTTTAGCTGGCAGCGGTCACTTTCAAAGGTTGCATCCGCCAGCAGTCCTACCGGCACATTGCCGTGCGCCGGGCGAATCACTTCTTTGCCGCAAACCAGCAGCGGCTGCACGTGGCCGCAATTGACATACTCCAAGTCGCCGTCGCGCCGCAGACGGGCCAAAAGCAGGGTCGCGTATTTTTCGCCCATCAGCTTTTCAGTGAAAAAATGGTTGACTGCCGATACTACCTCGAGCAGCGGCATGCCCGCAACCAGCTGTGAATAGATCATTCCCTGCAGTGTGGAAGCCAGCAGCGCCGCCGAAACTCCCTTGCCGCTCACATCGGCCAGAATCACCGCCAACCCTTCTTTGGTATTCACTGCGTCAAAGAAATCGCCCCCAATATCACGGCAAGGCAGGTTTCTTCCACCCACCTTGGCGTACGGGACCTCAGGAATTTTTACCTGCATCAGCCGCTGCTGAATGCTGGCCGCAATGGTCAGTTCCTGCTGGTAGCGCCGAGATTCCTCTTCCGCCTGCACCAGCCGGGCGTTTTCAATCAATGAAGCAGCTTCGGTTGCGATCGCGCGCACCACATCGTGGCCCACGCCGGAGAATTCGCGGGAAGCGAAGCGCGAGTCGATATACAAAACTCCCATCACTTCGCCCGACGCATTTGGCGCCGGGGTTTGCTCGCGGCTGGACTGCACCTGCCGCTTGCGCAAAGGAATGCAGACCACAGTGCGCAGGTCATAGGCGACAATGCTTTGCCGCGCGGCCGCGTCCATGGAACTGCCCGTATCGGTGAGCAAAAATTCTTTATTGGAACGCAGCGACTCCTCGAGCGCAGAGTGAGAAATGGTTTTTTCGTCGAGCAGCGTTTCGCTCTTGTTGTTTCGGCCCGCCGCCAGCCGAAGACTGCCATCCTCATCTTTCATGAAGACATAGGCCCGTTCCGCCCTGGTCAGACGCAGGGTTTCATCCAGCATGGTCACCAGAATTTCATCGAGGACTCCGGCGGTGTTTAGTTTGCGCGCGGCTTCCAGAAACAAAGTCAGCTTCTCGAGATCGTTGGCTTCCTGGGAAATCTGGATTCCCGAAATCTGGCTCAAAAATTCGCGCGCCGTATTCGATGACGCATGGGCCGGATTAAAGATCGCGTAAGTCGAATCGCGCGCGCCAAATTCCAACCGGTCGTTGCGCTCCAGCTTTTGCCGGTCAACCCGCTCGCCATTGACGAAGGTGCCATGCTTGCTGCCCTGGTCGACGATATAAAATCCATCCGCTTCCAGCGCAATATAGGCGTGATCGCGCGATACGCGGGGATCGGCGATCACCAGGTCTTTATCCACCTTGCGCCCCACGCTGAACGGAGTGCGGTTGAGCACGATATTTTTCTGCTCGTTGCCCTGCACCAGCACCAGCGCAGGAAATACGCCAGAACCAGAGCTTTGCGGCGTAACGATTGAATTCAGGACCATGGTATAAGTGCGCCGATTGCCTTATTCTGCAACCCCGACGATAAGAACGCCGTTATGAATAATGACAGGATCAGGCGTTTACGGGAAGGGCCTTCCTGGGTCTTTCTCAAAGGCGCTGGCGATTCCTGCCCGCGTTCGATAGACTGCGGCGCGGTGACCTCAGCCGAAATAGTCCGCGGAACGCGCGCTTCTTGGGTGAAAGTGGTGAAGATCACGCTTCTTGTGGTCTTCCTTGCCTGCGCCGGGTTTACGATCGGCCGGCTTAATTCGCCTTCGTTGCAAGGTACGGACTTTCCCGACTTTTATTGCGCTTCACGCATCTTGCTCGATGGGCATGGAGCGCAACTCTACGATTCGGCGGTGCAGTATCGTTATCAGGCGGCGTATGCGGGCAGAGTCGGCACGCTCTATGTTCACCCTCCGTTTGAAGCCGTTCTTTACCTGAGCGTGGCGTGGCTTCCGCTCAGAGATGCCTACCTGCTGTGGACCTTGCTCAACCTGCTACTTCTGGCCATCGCCGTGCAAACACTCGGTCGGGCCGCCCTTTCTTCCTGGAAGTGGCAGATGCAGCCGGGCGTTGCTCTGACGACCAGCGCTCGGACCATCGGCGCGCTGACTTTCGTCCCCTTATTGCTCTGCCTGATCCAGGGGCAGGACTCGATTGTGCTGCTTCTGCTGATGACATTGTCCTACGCGGCTTTGCGCCGTGAACAGAATTTCTCTGCCGGATGCTGGCTCGCTCTGGGCCTATGCAAATTTCAGCTGGTCCTGCCCGTCATTCTGGTGCTGTTTCTGGCAACGAGCGGCATTCGCAAGCGCGCTTTGGCATCCGGCTTCGCTGCGGTCACGGTGGCGCTGATGGGATTATCAGCGGCCCTCTCTGGGTGGTCGGTGTTCCTCATCTATCCAGAATTTCTGGCGCATCTGCCGGCGCAGCGCTTTGCTGGAATCATCCCTCCGGCGATGGCCAACTTTCGGGGATTGGTTTATGTACTCTTTCTTCGCGTACAGTCGGCTAGTGCCATCGCGGTTCTTTGCATTCTCTCTGTGGCGGCGCTGATGGCCACATTTAGTGCCTGGAAATATGCCTGGAAATCCGGTCGCACCGCATCGAGCTTTCCGCCAACTCAGGCGCGCGATCCATTCGATCTCGCGTTTTCCGCGACTGTGATTTTTTCTTTGCTGGTCAGCTATCACCTCAATCCGCACGACCTGACGCTTCTGCTATTGCCGCTTTCGCTGACGCTGCATTATCTGATCGCAGAAAAACAACCAGCGATGAGGTCTTCTTCTTCTCGCTGGATGACCTTCAGCTTGTTGGCGATTTTATTTTTGCCTCCGCTTCACCTGCTGGCGTTGACAGCTCATCTTTTCGCTTACGCTTATATCGCGATTCCACTCGTGCTGTTATTTGCCGCCGTCGGCTTCACCCTGCGGAATCGCAGGACCCCTAAGATCGCCTTGCACATCGATCACAGTCAAGGCAAAAATCAGCACCGGCAAAGCGAACGTGGCAAAGAACGGCCATTTCCATCCGTTCATCGCCTGTTCCGGCGAAATCAAGTAAGTGGTGCCACAAAGCGAAACTGGCGATCCACTGCCATAGCAGAGCGAAGGCGCCCGCCGCATACACAAAGCGCAATCCGCGCGAACCGGAAAGCACCAATCTTCTTCGGTCCCGTACCAGCAGCAGAATCGCCGGCAGCAGGAGCACCTGGTTATAAGGCGCGTACATGGGAACCACTAGCACCGTCGTCGCCATGACCAGCGCGAGGGCGCTGCCGAATAGCGGCGATTCGGCAGGCGCGTGCCGCAATTTCCATAGAAAAACGACCGCTACCGCCACAGCCAACAGTGCCGCGATTTTTCCCACGAACATCCCGGGCAGCAGTTGATCGAGCACGGATTGGTTCTGCGTATAGCGGTGATACTGCTGAACTGCGCGGAAAAACATTCCCATCCAACCGGGCAGCACGATTTCGGAACCGGCCAGCAACAACGCCATCGCCACGCTCAGACCGAAAACAAACCTACGCCGCTCGCGCCAGTCCGAAACCGCCCACAAAACCGCCCACACCCCCACAAAGAACGCCAACTGTGGCTTGATCGTGGCCAGCGCCAGCAACACGCCGCCGCAAAACAGAAACCCGCTCGCCATGCATGCCGCAGAGCCCGAGAGGAGCGCAGCGACCAGCAGACTCAATTGCTGCAGCTTGATTCCCTGCACCGCGGGAACGCTTCCTATGGCCAGAAGTGCGGCGCTGGCCATCGCCATCCCTGCGATTGGCCAACGCAACGCGCGCAGCCATAGAGGAATGCTCGCCACGATGAGGCCAATCAGCAGCCAGTGAAAGAAAATCTGTACCTGATGAAATGGAAGCCGCAGCAGCGGCGCGAGCAAAAACACCACGTAAACCGGATAGGCAAAACCCTGTTGATCTTTTGGATCGTTCGGCCGCGAAGCATCAAGCAGCCGGCCGTAGTAGCCTTCCTGAATCTGCAGCGTGACTTGGTTCGAATACGGATTTCTGCTGTGCAGCAGCAGTTCGCGGGCACCCAGCCATCTGGGATAAAGGTCGGAGAGATTTCCGCGCGGACGAGCATGAACGGCCGCATCGACAATCTGGTGAGCAATCAGAATTCGATCGAAATAAAACCATATGCTCGCCGCCGCGATCGCGGAGACCACAAAAAGAACAGCGAGTTGCAGGCGAGTACGCAAGTGAGAGTGTGGCGCGGCCTGGAAAAGAATGCCGCGGATCGTTGTTATGGTAAACCGGCTTATGGTGAATCGGCTTATGCTAAGCCGGCTTATGGTGCAACCGGCCTCCGCACACCTCGCCTATGGTACAACTGGAGCGGCAATCGCCGGATGCGAACCCGAATTACAGTTGCCGCCCTCATCGGTTTAGTCACGGGAACCTATTGCTGGTTATGGCTGGAACATGCTCACCGCGGCGCAGGCGACTTCAACTGGGCGATATGGGCGGCGCAGGATTTGCTGGCACACCGCAATCCTTACCACCGGCCCATGCAGCTGTACCCGCTGACCGCAGCGATTTTCGGTTTCCCATTCGTCCGGATGCCGCTGGCTGTAGCAGGCGCGATTTTTTACGGGACCGGTTCGGCGCTGCTCGCGTTTGGCGTGTCTCGCCACGGTTATCACCGGCTCTTGATATTTCTTGCGTATCCTTATTGGGCTGGACTGATCGAGGCGCAATGGACGCCCTTGATCCTGGCCGGCTCCTTTCTGGCACCTCTGCTCCCGGCGGCTTTGGCGAAACCTCAGTTGGGTGTGCCAATTCTTTTAACCGCTCCCACGCGGCGCGGTTTGATTGCCTGCGCGCTCGTAGCCCTCATCACTTTTCTTCTGTTCCCCGGATGGATCTCGCCGTGGCTCGGCCATCTTCACGACTACGCGCGGTTCGTTCCGCTGCTGGTTTTTCCCGGTCCTCTGCTGGCCTTGGCTCTTCTGCGGTATCGCCAGCGCGATGCGCGGCTTCTGCTGGTGGCCGCTCTCATGCCGCAACGCTGGTTCTACGATTCCTTCATTCTCTGGTTCATTCCCAAATCGCCGCGGGAAATCATCTGGACAGTTTTTTTCAGTTGGGGTGCGGGCATCTGGCGCTGGTATCGCTTTCCCCACAGCTTTACGGAAGTCGGACGATGGACGGTGCTCTTTATGTACCTTCCAATGCTGGCGGTCGTTCTCTTGCGAAGGCGCCAAACGCAACCGGAGCGAATGCTGGATCAGCCCACAGCTTGAGCGGCCACTGACGGCGAGCTGCGCGAAAGCTCTTTCGCGATCGACCAGGTCCACCACAACAGCGGAAGCGCCATCAGATTTTCGTGTTCCCAGGCAAGCAAAAGAGCGAGCCACAACGGGCTGATTAGGATCGGCAGGACAGGGAGGAAAAGAGCGAGCGTTCGGCGCGGCTCGCTCGCCGCGAAGCGCAGAGAATAATCTCCAATCAAAACCATAGCCAGGACCAGCAGGCAATAATCATGGGCATTGGCGTGTCCGCTGACCAGTATCGAAACCGCGATGCCAAGGGAAAATTGCAGGCCTAGAGTTTGCGGTTTGATATTTGTTCTTCCCAATATCGCCGCCAGCACCAACAGCAGGACCGAGGCGAGCACGAGCAGCACGAGGCCCACGGGCCGGGGAATCACGGAGGGAAAGCCGAGAGCCAGCCCACGCAGGTTCGCCATCAACTCCGGCGGTACTGCGCCGAACACACCGGGCTGCGTTCCTCGCAGGACATAAGCCGGGTAAAGGGCCAATTCCCTCCAACCAACCAGCGCAGCCGAAACTAAAGCCAGCCCGATCGAAGCCGGGATGAAGCCAATCAGCACTCGGCTTCGTTTCCACAACGCGAGCAGCAGGACCAGTGGCACGATGAACTGAGGCTTAAACAGAGCCAGAGCGAACCAGCAGCCTGCGGCAACGTCTGATTCCCTTTTGAGTGCGAGAAATCCCGCCGTACACAGCAACAATTGCAGGATCGAATCCTGCCCTTGCAGAAGACAGGCAAAAACCGGAAAAAATGCAAGCAGCCCGATAATCAACTCCCAAGCCGGAACCAAGCGAAGCATACCCACCGAGCGCTGCAACCACAACACTATGGCAGTAAACAAAACCAGACTGAGTACATCCCACGCCGTGAATGCCCATCCATAAGGCAGAAGCGCCAGCGGAACAAAAATCAAGCCTTCAAAGGGAGGGTGATTGTAGGGCAACGGACCGCGCCGGTGAGGAATTTCGGCCAATTTCTCCTGCACTCGAAGTTGCGCCTGGGGCCCGTAGAGCTGCCCTCCGGCGCCTTCACGCAGCAACTTGCCCGCGGTATAGAGAATGGTGAAGTCCGGGTATGCTCGAGCGATGCGTTGGCGCACACTAATGAAAAGGAACAAGTGTAAGCACAGGATTCCGGCCACGAGGCCGCGCACGAGCCGCGGATGAAATCCGAATCTCCGGGCGGGGGCCAATTGGGTCTGTTGACTCACGTTTGATGATGCTGGCTGCGATTATGCCGCAGCGATGGCTTTGCGATCGTCCTTTTACGATCTTTTAATGCTAGCCGTCATTCTCGTAAAACCCCGGGAGACAAGCGGAATATTCAACCTCGAATCAACCCGCAGTTTGAGGGGCCAATGATGGCAATCTGCGCGAAAGCTCTTTTCCGATCGTCCACGCCCACCCTAGCAGCGGAATCGCCATTAAATTCACATGAGCGTAAACCAGCCACAGAACAATCCACAATGGACTGATCAGTATCGGCAGGATGGGAAGGAAAAGAGCCAGGATCCGCGGCGGCTCGCGCGTCGCGAAGCGGAAACAATAGTCCGCAACCAAAACCATGGCCAGCAGCAGCAGGCAATAATCATGCGCGTTGGTGTGTCCGCTGATCAATAGTGTTACCGCGATCGCAAGCGAGAACCGCATACCAAACTTTTCCGGTTCGGCATTCCTTCTTCCCCATATCGCCGCAAGAATAAACAGCAGGATTGAAGCCACAACGACCAGCACAAGGCCGAGCGGCCTGGGAACCACCGGCCAACCCAAAACCAGTCCCCGCAAACTCGCCATAAGTTGCGGCGGCACTTCGATGGGCGCCAGCGAACTTCGCAGAACATAAACCGGATAAAACGCTAATTCTTTCCAGCCAACGAGCGCAGTGGAAACAAGTACCAGCCCGATCGAAACGGGAACAAAACCAATCAGGAGACGGCTTCGCTTCCACAGCACGAGCAGGAGAACCAACGGCAAAATGAGCTGAAATTTGAACAGTGCGAGGGCGAACCAGCAGCCTGCTGGAACGTCGGATCCTTTTTGGAGAGCGAAAAATCCCGCCGTACACAGCAGCAATTGCAGAATCGAATCCTGCCCTTGCAGGAAACAGGCAAAGACCGGAAAGAACGCCAGCAAGCCAAAACAAATCTCCCAGGCGGGAATCGACTGCAGCACGCGCAGCGAGTGCCGCAGCCACAAGACCACGCCGGCAAGCAGAACGAGATTCAGCAAATCCCACAGCGAATATGCCCATACATAGGGCAAAAGCGCCAGAGGAAGGAAAATCGGGGCTTCGAAGGGAGGATGCGTGTAGGGCAATGGCTGGCCGCGGGAAGCAGCATCGCCCAACTTTTCCTGCACGCGAAGTTGCGCCAGCGGCTCGTAGAGTTGGGCCCCGGCGCCTTCGCGCAGCAACTCGCCCGCGGTATAGAAAATTGTGAAGTCCGGGTGTCCCTGGGCGATGCGTCGACGAGCCCCGATAAAGAGGAACAGGTGTAAGCACAAGACCCCGACTACAAAGCCACGGATGAGACGTGGATGGAATCTCAGACTTCCCGCCGGGACCGATTGCATCTGTTCTGCCACGCTGGATCGCGATTGTATCTTGTGTGCGCCCTACCTGCACCCGCTATGATGAACCGCTGGCCATGATCAAAGTCGCCCACACCAGAACCGCATTTCTCGCAGTCTTGTTCCTCGGCCTGTTTGCCATGGCGGCGCGCGACGCGACTGATCCCGATCTCTGGTGGCACCTTGCAACCGGGCGATTTATTGTCCAGCACGGCGAGGTGCCGCACATCGACCCTTTTTCTTACACGAGCGGGGGCAAACCGTGGGTTGCACATGAGTGGCTCACCGACGTTGCTCTCTACGAACTTCAGCGTACGGGATGGGCCGGCCTGATCATTTTTTTTGCCGCCGTGATCTCCATGGCTTTTTTTCTGATGTACCTGCGATGTGGGCCCAACGCGTACGTCGCGGGCGTGGCAACTCTGATCGCAGCGCTGGCCTCTCGTCCGACGTGGGGTGTGCGACCCCAGGTTGCCCTTTCGCTGCTGCTCACAAGTTTGTGGCTGCTGCTTCTCGAGCGCTCCGAGCGCGACCCTAAAATTCTTTTGTGGACTGTTCCGCTCATGCTGTTATGGGTGAATCTTCACGCTGGCTTTGCCCTTGGTCTAGTGGTTTACGGACTATTTCTGCTCGGCCAGTGGATGGAAAGCCGGCTCGATGTCCGGCAAAATCCAGCTGGCTTGCCTTCGTCGACGCGAAAATCGATGCGATTACCCGCATTGATTCTCGCGCTGGATGTGCTGCTGGTGCCGGTCAATCCTAATGGCGTGAAGCTTTACTGGTATCCGCTCGAAACCCTGCGTTCCTCCGCCATGCAGAACTACATTGCGGAGTGGGCGTCGCCCAATTTTCATCATGCGGAGTATCTGCCGTTCTTGCTGATTGTGCTCGTTCTATTTGCAATGCTTGGCTGGCAGCGGGCAGCAATCCGGCCGCGTGATGTGCTCCTGCTCATCGTGGGGCTGTTCGCCGCTTTGCGTTCTATCCGGCTCATACCTCTGTTCGTTTTGATCGCAATTCCGATCATCTCCCGGCAGATCTCGAAGTGGCTTCGAACCCGACCCGGTCCTGAACCCCAGCGAAAGCGTCTCGCGCTCCGGGTACGCACGATTCTGAACGCCTCGATCGTAACAGCGGTGGCAGCTTTTGCCGGCATTCATACCGCCCAAGTAATTCGGCATGAGCCGCAAAGTGAAATGCGCCAGTTTCCTGAGGGTGCGGTCGCCTTCCTTCAAGCACACGCGCCCGCCGGGCCCATTTTTAACAATTACGACTGGGGCGGGTATCTCGTGTGGAAGCTATACCCGTCCCTTCGGGTGTTCATTGACGGCCGCGCCGATGTCTATGGCGATCAATTTCTCCATGATTTTGCAACAACTTACGAGTTCAAAGATGACTGGCAGCAGACCATTCAACGCTGGGAAATCCAAAGCGTCCTCGTTCCGCCGCAGTCCGCTCTGGCGACCGGTCTGCGCAATGCTCCCGGCTGGATCGTCTCTTTCGAAGATGCCCAAGCCGTTGTTCTGACCCGGTCGCCCGCGCCTCAAACGAACTCGGGAAATGCGCTCGGGCGGTCCCAATCAGGTATGCTCCTCACGAATTAGGCCTTTGAGCACGACAGTACCTTGTGTGTGCAAGAAATTACACCTTTCACACCCGTTTGCAGGTTATTATGTTGGCTAACATCTCCCCCCGTAAACGCTGTTCGAGTGACTGGGACGCAAACCCGGCAGGCATTTATTTGCTTGGAAAAGCTGTTCTAAACGCTTGATCTCGTCTAGGAGGGCGAGTTATGGAGTATTTGCGCAAATTATGGCGGGATGAAGCAGGACAAGACATCGCGGAGTATGCCGTGATGCTGGCTGTGATCCTCGTAATCGTGGTGGGTACGGTTCGGCTGATCGGCTCCAATGCGAACAACGTTTTTTCGAACGTCGCCAGTTCGATTCAGTAACGTGCCAGTTCGGTTCAGCCCGTCGAAATGGACTTGGGAACGGTTACGTGGGGCGGATTCACAAACCACTCGGAACATCCCGCTGAGAATGGCGCCATTGTCTTGATCCCTGCTGATGGAGCACTATGAATCGCAGTCGTTTGTTGATGATTGGAGCGCTGGCTTTAGCGCTGGGCGGCCTCGTCAGCGTTGCCGTCTATAAGAACCTGCTGGGGCGTGGTCCGGCCACCGAACCGGGGGTTGAGGTTGTAGTCGCCGCCGATGACATACAGGTTGGGGCAAGGATCGAAGAGCACGACATCCGGCTCGTGAAATATCCCGCTTCCGCTTTGCCGGCCGGCACTCCCACCAAGCGTTCGCAGGTGCTGGGCAGGGGTGTGATTCTACCCATATCCAAAGGTGAATTCATTCTTCCCGGCAAACTCGCGCCAGAGAATGCCGGCGCGGGTCTGCCCGCCCTGATTCCTCCCGGAATGCGCGCGGTCTCCGTGCGCGTAAACGAGGTGGTGTCGGTCGCCAACTTCGTCGGCCCCGGAACCCGCGTGGACGTGCTGCTTACCGGAACTCCCAACGGAAGCTCGGAATCGCAGACCACGACGGTCCTGCAGAATGTCGCCGTGATTGCGGCCGGCCATAATCTGGAACGCAATGCCTCGGGTGAGGCGCAGAATGTTCCAGTGATTACTCTTCTCACATCGCCCGAAGATGCAGAACGCCTGACTCTGGCCAATTCGGAGGGCAAGATCCAACTCGTTCTGCGAAACCCTCTCGATACTCATCAGGACCCGGTGGATGCAGCCAATGCCAGGCAACTCTACAAAAACGGCACACCGGTTGTGGCCCCGCGGCCGGTGGTCCATGCCGTAAAGCACAAAGTTGAATCCGCCCCCGCTCCTTCAGTTCTCAGCGTTGAGGTGTACCAGGGCGACAAGCAAAAGGAAGAGGTCAAGTTCCCCGAGCAAGGTAATGAAGATCCCAAATAATGGAAGACCCATTGCCCTGCGCTCGGCCTTACGGGAGTTCTCCTCACGGGAGAGGAATGTCACGATGAAGTTTCGCTCGCTAGTATTGGTCGCCGCCACCCTGGTGCTCCTGCCGCCGATAGTGCCGCAATCCGCTTTGGCAGCGCCCCGACAATCTGCCGCTCAGGCGCAATCTGGCGCCGCTGCGCCGCAGGCCACGGCGCCGCCGCCATCTTCTCAGCCGCAGGGCTCGGCCCCGCTGCGCGTGATGGTTGACAAGTCTCTGCTGATCAATACCACCGAGCGCCTGAAACGAATTTCGGTAAGCGATCCCAATGTGGTCTATGCCACGGTGGTCACTCCCACACAAATTTTGGTTCACGGCCGCTCACCCGGCGAAGTCTCCCTGCTCATATGGGACGAACTGGAACGCTCTCGCAGCTTCGATGTGCGGGTGGATGTCGACGTCAGCGCCTGCGCGGAAGAAGAACATCGAATCTTCCCTGAAGAGCAAATCTCTGTCACCCCGTCACGCTCCGCCATCGTGCTCTCCGGTCATGTGAGCACCGAAGATGTCGCCAAACGCGCCGGCGAACTGGCCTCCGCATATTCGAAGAACGTAATCAACGTGCTCACCTTCGGCCCGGTCGGAGCGCAGGAAGTGCTGCTGGAAGTGAAGTTCGCCGAGGTCGACCGCTCTGCCCTGGCGCAACTCGGGGTCAATGTCTTTTCTACCGGGGCGGCGAATCTCATCGGCACTTCAACCACTGGGCAGTATGGCGGGCTCGGCCCACAAAGCGTTACCTCAACGCCGGGGCAAAACACTTCAAGCGCCACCACAGAAAGCATCAGCAACATTCTCAATTTATTTCTGTTCTCGCCCAACATTCACCTGGGTGCGGTGATCGAGGCGCTGGAGACCAAGAACCTGCTGCAGATCCTTTCCGAACCTACGCTGATTGCGGTGAATGGCAAGAAGGCCAGTTTCCTCGCGGGCGGCCAGTTTCCATTTCCCATCGTGCAGCCCGGCCAGGGATTCACTGCCGTCACCATCTCGTTCAAGGATTTTGGGGTGAAGCTCGACTTCACGCCGGTGATCATGCCGAATGGCAATATTCACTTGACGGTCGAGCCTGAGGTCAGCACACTCGATTACGCTGACGCGATCACGATTTCCGGCTTTACGGTCCCGGCCTTGAGCACGCGCAAAGCCGAAACCGAGTTCGAGCTTCGCGATGGGCAGAGTTTCGTCATTGCCGGTCTGATGGACAATCGCGTTACCGACACCTGGAACAAGGCCCCTGGCCTCGGCGACATTCCGATCCTGGGCGCATTTTTCAAGAGCAAAAGCATTTCGAAAAGCAATTCCGAGCTGATGGTCCTTTGCACGGTGCATAAAACGGGACCGGCCACTGAACCGCCAGCCACCCCTAAGTATCCCGCGCCGTTCATCGACAATCGAAAGTTCGATGGCAAAAAGCCCTCAGGGATGTAAGGGACCGGCGGTATGCGCTTGCTGAAAAATTGAACGGTTGCAGATAGAGTATGGCGGAGCTTTCAGTCGTTATCGTAGGCACAGACAACGAACAGCGCACGGTGTTACAGGTGCTGGTCGATGGCACCAGCGTTGCGCGCACGGTGCATAGCTGCGCCAGCTTCCCGGTCTCGGCTTCCGATCCGGTCACGCGGCGTGTACAGGCTGCGAACCCGGATGTCGTGATGATCGATATTCCCGCTGACAATTCCGCCGCGGCCCTGCCGGCGATTGAACTCCTGCATCAAGAACTGCCTGAGTCGGCGATATTCGCGATCGGCAGCCTCAACCAGCCGCAGGTCATCGTCAGTGCGATGCGCTCCGGGGCCCGCGAATACATCGAGCGCCCCACCACCACAACCGATCTTCTCGAAGCGTTCGTTCGCCTCACCACCGCGCAGCGCCGGGTGCAAAAAGAGGGCCCCCGAGGCAAGGTATTTTTTGTGGTCAACGCCAAGGGCGGGTGTGGCGCAACCACCATCTCGGTGAATCTGGCGTTGGCGTTGCAAGCCTCCCATGGTCAGACGGCGCTAGTCGATCTTGCTCCGCTCGGGCACGCGGCGTTGCATCTCAACCTGAAGCCGCTGTTCACGATTTCCGACGCCACCCGAAATCTCCACCGTATGGATAGTTCCCTGCTGGAAAGTTTCATGACGCGGCACACCGGTGGATTGCAACTGCTGGCCGGTCCGAACGCGCCCGCAGCTCTCGAGCCTTCGACTGCCGAATTTGTCCGCCTCTTCGACATGCTGGTAAGTCACTACCGGTATGTGGTGGTCGATAATTCTTCGAGGCTCGATGCCGCCAGCCGCCTGGTGGCAAATATCTCGGAATGCGTACTGCTGGTCGCGTGCACCGATGTCGCCTCGCTGTGGAGCGCATCCCGGGTGCAACAGTATCTCGGCGAAACCGGCAACCGCGAGCGGTTGCGGCTGGTGCTGAATCGTTTTCGAAAAGTGCCCGGCTTCAGCGAAGCCGATGCGGAAAATGCCGCCGGAGTAAAATTGCTGTGGCGTGTTCCCAACCAGTACTTTGCGATCTCCTCTTCGATTGATCGTGGCGCCCCCGTGATGGAGCAAAGCCATACGGAGATTGCCCGTTGTTTTTCCGGACTGGCGCAGGAACTCACCCGCAACGATGTGGACGTGAAGCGGGCGGCCTGGTCGTTATTTAAGACCGTGTAATTTTTTAGAACGTTATGGCGAATCTGCAAACCTTCGAGCGCACCGAGTACCAGCAGGTAAAATCCGACCTGCATCGCAAAATCCTCGATCGCCTCGATCTGGAAAAACTCGGCAAGACCAACGGCGATGCGGCGCGCGACGAAGTCCTGGTTTTAATCCGCAACGCGGTGAACAGCGAAGTTGTTCCCCTTAGCTTCGCCGAACGCGAGCGCCTCTCGCGCGAAATTCTCGACGAAATTTTCGGGCTTGGCCCGCTCGAGCCCCTGCTGAAAGATCCTACGATTTCCGACATTCTGGTGAACCGCTTCGACCGGGTTTACATCGAGCGCGCCGGCAAACTCGAACTCACCGGGTTGTCCTTCAAAGACAATCAGCACTTGATGCAGATCATCGAGCGCATCGTGTCGCGGGTTGGCCGCCGGGTTGATGAGTCTTCGCCCATGGTCGATGCCCGCCTTGCCGACGGCTCCCGCGTGAACGCCATTATTCCTCCGCTTGCGCTGGATGGGGCCTGTCTCTCGATCCGCCGTTTCGGGCGCGATCCGGTCACGGCGCGGAACATGATCGAAAACCACACTCTCACCGAGCCCATGCTGGAACTTCTCTCGGCGATGGTGAAGGGACGCCTCAATCTTCTCATCTCCGGCGGCACCGGCGCCGGCAAAACTACTTTGCTGAATGTGCTGTCGGGATACATTCCGAACTCCGAGCGCATCGTCACCATCGAAGACGCGGCCGAACTTCAGCTGAAACAGGAGCACGTTGTCCGCCTGGAGACGCGCGCTCCCAATATCGAAGGCAAAGGCGCGGTTCGCCAGCGGCAACTGGTCATCAACAGTTTGCGTATGCGCCCCGACCGCATCGTGGTCGGCGAGGTGCGTGGGGAAGAAGCATTTGACATGTTGCAGGCCATGAACACTGGCCACGAAGGTTCGCTGACCACGGTCCACGCCAACTCCCCGCGCGATGCCATGGCCCGAGTTGAAAACATGGTCTCGATGGCGAACCTCAATATCCCGGAGCGTGCGGTGCGTCACCAGATCTCTTCCGCCATTCACGCTGTCGTACAAGTTGCCCGGCTGTCAGACGGCACGCGTAAGGTCACTTCGGTGACAGAGGTGACGGGCATGGAGGAGGGCATCATCTCGATGCAGGACATTTTTGTGTTCGAGCGCCGCGCCATCGACGAGAACGGAAAAGTTCGCGGAATGTTCCGCGCGACCGGTATTCGCCCTCAGTTTGCCGAGCGCTTAGCTACCGGTGGTACGCGGTTGCGGCCCGCATTGTTTGAATCGAAATCGGAGGTTTAAGGACAAAATTGCGGATTGTTGATTGATGATTTTCGAGTGTTGACTGGTGGTTGTCCCCTACGGGACCTCGATCTATCCCGTCAAACAGTGGTCTGAGATCAAAAGTCAAACAACGGCAGTGATGCTGGGAATTATGTCGGCCGCTCTCATCGCTATCTTCGTTTTCCTGGTGGTTGCACTGGCAACCTTCGCAGTCGCGTCTTTGTTCGACCAGCGCCGGGCCCAGGCCCGCCTCATCAAAGACCGCCTAGCTACCGCGCAAAAGGCGCCGGAGCGCGAGCCGAATCAGGAACTCGCCCTGTTGCGCGACGAGCAACTGAGCAAAATCCCGGCAATCGATACGTTGCTGCGGCGTTCCGCCCGAGTCTCCGCCATCCAGGAAGCTTTGACCCAGGCGGGGATGAAAATTCGCGCCGGCAATTTCCTGCTCTTATGCGCATCGTCCGGCGTGATCTGCGGCATTGCGGCTTCGCTCTGGGCGCGCAATCCTGCCATTGCCTGGGCCGCTCTGGTGATCGGCGCATTTATTCCCTATTCCTTCGTCTCCTACCGGCGGCAAAAGCGTTTCGAAAAAATCGAAGAGCTTTTTCCGGAAGCCATCGACACTTTGGCCCGCGCAGTACGCGCCGGCCATGCTTTTACCACCGCTCTGGAGATGATTTCGAACGAAATCACCGAGCCGCTGGCCAGCGAATTTCGCAAGTTGCATGAAGAGCAAAAATTCGGCATGCCGGTCGCGACGCCTTGATGAATCTTACCGAGCGCGTACCGCTGGTCGATATCAAGTTTTTTGTCACTGCGGTGATGCTGCAGCGCGAGACCGGCGGCAACCTGGCGGAAATTCTGGACAATCTGTCCTACGTGATCCGTGAGCGCTTCAAGATCCAGCGCCAGGTGCGGGTCCGATACCGCGCAAGGCCGGCTCACGATGGTGTTGCTGATGGCCATGCCTCCCGTCGTGGTGATCGTTCTGGAGATATTCAGTCCCGACTTTGTGCGTCCTCTTTTCTACGATCCCATTGGCCATTTTCTGGTGGTGGTCAGTATCGCATTGCAGACGATCGGCTATTTTGTGATCCGAAAAATTATCAAGATCCAGGTTTAAGAAATTCAGGCGTAGAAAACCAGGTGTAAGAAATTAGGGTTTAAGAATGCCTCTGCTGGCCCTCACCATCGTCGTTTTTATCACCGTGGTCCTGGTGGTCTTCGCCTTCGGCGCGGCCATCGTTACGCCGAGTTCTGTACTAGGAGCGCGGTTGCGCTCTCTGGCCGGGCAGGCGACGCAAGCTCCTCCCAAGCCGAGCGTGAAATTCAAAGAGCGGCTGGGACAGGCGCTCGATCCGCTCAGCAAAGCCATTCCGCTCTCACCATCCGATGTTTCCCGCACTCGCACATGGCTCATCCAGGCCGGACTTCGCGAATCCCGCCACGTCAGTTACTATTTCGGGGCTCGCCTGGCACTCGCAGTCGTCGGCTTGATTTGCGTAGTTGCAGTTTCTGGCTTCAACAACCTCGCGGCGCTAGTCTGCGTACCGGCCCTCGGATTCTTTCTTCCCCGCTTCTTTTTGAAGCGCATGATCAAAGACCGCCAGCATCGAATTCGCATCGCGCTGCCTGACGCCCTCGACCTCACCGTCATCTGCGTGGAAGCAGGTCTCGCACTCGATCAAGCCATGCTGCGCGTGGGACAGGACCTGCACCACGCTCATCCAGACCTCAGCGATGAGTTTCATCTGGTCAATCTGGAAATGCGCGCCGGCAAGCCGCGCGCCGAGGCGCTGCGCAATCTGGTGGACCGGCACCGGCGTCGATGACATTCGCTCTCTGGTCGGCACCCTCATCCAAACCGACCGCTTCGGCACCAGCGTCGCGCAGGCCTTGCGGGTGCATTCCGATTCGCTGCGCACCGCGCGCCGCCAACGCGCCGAAGAGCAAGCCGCAAAGACAACCATCAAGATCTGCCCCTCCGCTGGTACTATTTATATTGGTTCCATTTCTCTTCGTCACCGTCGGCCCGGCGCTGATTCTGGCGTATCACTCGCTGGTAAATAAGTAGGCATCAAATTTGCCGGCGCGTGGCCCATCCGCGTCGGGTAACAGTTTGCCCTGCGCGCGTCAGAGTGCGGTCTGTGTCGCAGCGGGCGCAAGCTCAATGAGTTCTATAAAAAGGAATATCAAGAAAAAGGCTCCGCCTCGACCGGAGGAGGGAGATTGTTTCTTGACATTCCTTTTTATAGAACTCATCTTCTGTTGGACTGGCACGGTAAAATCTGCTGGCATGCCTCTCCACCCCTCGCGCGCCCAAGCCTTCAACCAAACCCGCAACCTTGTTCTCGCAACCGACGTCAGGATTGCGGATACGCACCTCTCCCGTCTGCGCGGCCTGATCGGCGTTTCCGAAGATGACTTCCGTAACGGCTCTGGCCTCTGGATTCGTCCCTGCCATGGAGTTCATACTCTTGCTATGCGATTCCCGATTGACGTAGTCTATCTAGACCGCGCCGGGATGGTGGTGCACGTGGAGCAGAATCTCCAGCCCTGGCGTTTCTCCCCAGTCCGCATGCAGGCAGCCTCAGTCCTCGAGTTACCCAGCCAGACGGTAGCCAGAACTGAAACCGCATTCGGCGACCGGATCGAAGTCAGCCAGATCGAAATCGGCCGGATCGCAATAGAGAGGAACGATTCCACATAAGCTGAGTTTCGTATAATCGCAACAATTGCTGTATTACCTCTCCCGACAACTTTTAATTCCGAGTGAGGCCGCGGATTTTGTTCAAGAGCTTTTATTCCGAGCAAAGCGGGGAATCCGCTGTTTGCATGCCTGGCAACATTCTTCCTCTGCGGCAGGAAAACAGTTGAGTGAAACTCTCCAACTCGATCAGGTTACGATCGTGGAGTTCGACGACGCGCCTAAGTTGCTGGTCGAGTGGTCGCCGCGCTGGCGCGAGTTTGTTACTTCGATCGGACCGGCATTTGCGCGCTCCGGGCCGCGTCTCGCCGGTGAAGCGCCGCTCGGTCTTACAGCCTACCGCGGCTTGATTGCATCGCTGCTGCTGCAAGTGTTATTGCTTTTTGCGCTGATCGCTTTGCCCCGCCAGATCGATCGCCTGCGTCCATTCGCCGCGCCCAGACTGCGACCTGACGAAGTTGTCTACTACTCCGGCGACGAACTTCCGCGCACCGAAGACTTGAGCGGATCGCAAACCGGAAAATCCGCAGCCGCAGGAGGCCAGCAAGCTCACCACCGCACGCAAACCATTCGCATCTCTCGCGGCAACTCGCAGTCTGCAAAGGTGGTCGACGCACCCGATCTCAAGCTGCCTTCATCCGCGGAGGCCGTGGCGAACCTGCTCGCGTACAAATCGAATCCAGCACTACCGATTGCGCCTGCGCCGGCGGTTGATGGTCTGCATTCTTCGTTGAGGGCCCCGGCGCTTTCGGCCCGAGTGATTGCTCCAGCTCCGGAGATCAACAGTGAACACTCTCGAAGTGGGCTTACGCTGAATTCAGTGGTCCCTCCAGCCCCAAAGATTGCCTCCGAGCAATCTCGTTCCGCACTCTCTCTAAATTCGGCTGTGGTTCCTCCAGCCCCAACTGCGCCATCCGAGCATGCTCTGATTGCGCCACGACCGGATGCCAGCATTATCGGCCCCGCGCCAAATATCTCGCGGCAGAACGTGCGGGGCGCTCCAGCGCTCAACGCGAATGTAGTTGCTCCAGCGCCAACGCAAGTTTCAGCCGCTCCGTCGCGTTCCGCTCCCGCACTTACAGCTCGCGTGATTGCACCAGCGCCGCTGACCAGCGGCACCGAAGTGCCGTCGACGCGGGTTCGAATGACCAACGTTGCGGTCGTTCCTCCGCCCGTAAGCGCTCCGGAGCGGGAGGACGTGAGAAAGGCAAAACTCAATCTGCCCGCGCCTGAGGTAATTGCGCCTCCGCCCTCAGCAGATTCTGCGCACGAGTTGCGCCGCCTCGAGAGCGGCGTAGCCGCCTCGTCTCCGACAGTGGTTCCTCCGCCGCCAACCCAGCCCGCCGCCCCGTCATTCATGAGCAACATCATCGGCAAGATTTTCGGCACTCAAGATGTGGTTCCTCCTCCACCGAGTGTTTCTCCCGCCAGCCGCTCCGGCACTGGCACGCTTACCGCCGAAGTAGTGCCACCGCCGCCGAGCGTCACTGCATCGCCCCGCGGCGCTCCATCCAGCGGCAATTCGGCCCGCACGCTCGCTCCCGAAATTGTTCCTCCCGCGCCCTCAGCTTCTGGGGCATCGGGAATCTTTCGCGTGTCGTCGCGCGCTCCGGCCGCGGTTGTCGTGCCTCCGCCGCCTTCTGTAGGCGCATCGGGACCGGGCGGCCCTACGGCCAGAACAGGACCGAGTCGAAATTCGTCTCCTCAGATCGTTCCACCGCCGCCAACGGTCAGTTCCGCATCGTCGCCGGGGTCCGTCTTATGGTTCGTCGTCTTATGGTTCGTCCAGGAAATTTGTCGCTCCCGCGGAACTCGGCTCCGCACTCGCACCACCAAAGGATTCGGCTGTAAATAACAGCACTTCTGGGATCGTTGCGTCAGCGCAACCCGGCTCGTCTGTCGCGCTTCCGGCCAACGCCTCCAGAAACTCACTGGCCATCTCACCGACCGGTGGAGAGAAACCCGGCCTCGGCGGCCCTGGGTCAGGCTCCGGAATTGGCAACAGCAAGGGCACCGGCAGTGGGCTTACGCCCGAAAAGCCGTCGGAGAATTCAGGTGCGGGAAAATCCGGCACCGGCCATGGCTTCGACCAACCTGCCCATGCAGGAATCTCCACTACTCCCGGCCCCGGAGGCGCAGGCAGTCTGGCTGCGGGTACTCCAGCGGTACCGGGAGTCGATGTTCACGGCGGTACCACGGTGGTCACTCTGCCCAGCTTCGGCTCCGATGGCGGCGACCCTAACCCGCCGCCCCGACGTTCGAACGTAAAATCCGCCGAAGGCCCGTCCATCACCATCGTGGCCACCTCGCGCTCCGGCGGAGCTTTTAATTTCTATGGTGAACTTCCGGGCGACAATTACACGGTGTATGTCGATACCTCAATCGGCACAGTCGTGATGCAATTTGCCGAAGCGAATCCGGGCGCCCGCTCCCAACTGGAAACCCTTACTGGGCCCGAAGCCATTCGCACCGATCTCCCTGCGAACCTTCCCCACGCCCGCATGGTAGTCAAGTGCAGGCTGACTGCTTCCGGCAATATCACGAGTCTCCAGGTGCTTGAACCTGGCCCTGCCACCATGACGGCGAAAATTATCAACGCGCTTTCCGGCTGGAAGTTCCGTCCCGCCATGCGCGGCGCACAGCCGGTGGAAGTGAACGCCATCCTCGGATTCAATATCAACACCAACGACCGGAACTGACTGCGCGCCTTCAGACTCCTGATATTCTGAAGAACGAGCAAAAAGAGTCTATGAGCAAGAAGTTCTACATTACGACACCCATTTATTACGTGAATGCGCGGCCGCACATCGGGCACGCTTACACCACGATTGCCTGCGACACCATCGCGCGCCGGCACCGCATGCTCGGTGAAGAAACTTTTTTTCTTACCGGCACGGATGAGCACGGACAGAAGATCGAGCGAGCCGCACAAGCTGCCGGAAAAACTCCGCAACAATACGCCGATGAAATCTCGGGCGAATTCAGCGCGTTGTGGAAGCGGATGGGCATTTCGAACGACGACTTTATCCGCACCACGGAAGATCGCCACAAAAAGCGCGCCCAGGAACTGTTCCGGCGGATTCGCGACAATGGCTATATCTACAAGGGTGTCTACACGGGACAATATTGCGTCTCCGACGAACTTTATGTCGATGGAGCGCAGCCTGGCGATCCGTGCCCGACCTGCGGACGCATCACCGAGACCGTAAAAGAGGAAAACTATTTTTTTAAGCTGTCGCAGTTTCAGGACAAGCTGCTCGCGCTCTATGCAAATCCGGAGTTTATTCGCCCTGAAACCCGGCGCAACGAAGTGATTTCGTTTGTGCGCTCAGGGCTGCGCGATCTGTCGGTCAGCCGTTCGACCTTTACCTGGGGTATCCCTGTGCCCGACGATCCCAAGCACGTGATTTATGTCTGGCTCGATGCGCTGGCTAACTACATCACCGCGATCGGCTATGGCTCCTCTCACGCGGGGGCGCAAGAGGCGTTCAAGAAGTTTTGGCCGGCCGACGTGCAAATGATCGGAAAAGAAATTGTCCGCTTCCATTGCGTTTACTGGCCGGCATTCTTAATGGCTGCTGGATTGGCTGTGCCGAAAGAGATTGTGGCCCATGGATGGCTTCTGTTTGAAGAGAGCAAAATGTCGAAGTCGCGCGGCAACATTGTGCGTACTGAAACCATTCTCGACGTGCTGGGAGCCGACGCGCTGCGTTATTTTCTGCTGCGCGAAGTGGTATTCGGGCAGGATGGGTCGTTTTCCTTCGACGCGCTGGTGCAGCGCTATAACTCTGACTTGGCGAACGGATTGGGAAATCTGGCCAGCCGCACGCTGACGATGATCAATCGCTACTTCAAGGGTGAGGTGCCTTATCCATCGCATGCTGCGGCGAGGAAATCGGCCGACGATGCCATCGCCGAAACGGCGCGCAAGACGATTCGCGAATTCGGAACGCTCTTCGATCAGTTTCAATTTTCGCGCGCGCTGGAAAGCGCTTGGGCGCTGATTGCAGCTGTGGACAAGTACATCGTAGAGAATGAGCCTTGGGCGCTTGGCGAAAAGCAGGATGAGGACAGCCGGTCGCGCTTAGCGACCGTACTCTATACGGCTGCCGAAGCTTTGCGTATTGCCACTGCTCTTGCCTACCCGGTTATCCCCGAGGCGACTGCAAAAATCTGGGAGCAGATGGGCCTGGGCGATATCAAGAAGCTGGCGTTGAACGAGTTGGGCTGGGGACAGTTGCGGCTCGGCACCAAGCTTGGAGAAGTGCAACCGGTTTTCCCCCGAGCAGATAAAAGCGCGATTGAAAGGATGCAGAAGATGGAAGAGGAGCAAAGGCCTGCTCTGGCGGTTGAGAGTCCCGTCGCGAAAACAAATGGAACACCAGCTACTGCGGCTCCGTCGCTATCCGCGCCGGCCGCGGGAGCACCGGCGACGAACAACAAGATTTCTATCGATGACTTCAGCAAAGTGGAACTGCGAGTTGGGCAGGTGAAAGTTGCGGAGAGAGTTCCCAAGTCAGATAAGCTTTTGCGATTAGAAATTGACATTGGAACGGAAGTCCGACAGGTGCTGGCAGGAATTGCCGAAGCGTATGCTCCAGAAACCTTGGTCGGCCGAAAAGTTGTGATCGTCGCCAACCTTGCGCCGCGCAAAATGCGCGGCCTCGAATCGAATGGAATGATCGTCGCGGCCTCGCTGGAAGGCGGCGCGCCAGTACTGGCAAGCTTTCTGGAGGATGTGCCCGTCGGCGCCAGGCTGAAGTAAGAGCGTGGGCGCTTATCTCGGTCCCCGGCAAGCCGCAAGCCAGCCGCGCCCTGCTCCGCACGGAGAACCGAGGACGGCTGTCACCGCATGCACTTTATGTTTGTAGATTCTCACGCTCATCTCGATGGCAAAGAATTCGATTCCGATCGCGAGCAGGTGATCGCGCGGGCGCGCGCCGCCGGTGTGCAGACTATCGTCGCCATTGGCAACGGCGATTCTCCCGAGCAAGTTGACTGCGGAATTCGCCTGGCTGAGAAATATGATTTTATTTATGCGACCGTAGGCATTCATCCGCACGAAGCGCAGCTCGCCAGCGAAGAGGCTTACGCCAACATGGAGAAACTGGCGCGGCATCCTAAGGTCATTGCCTGGGGCGAGATCGGTCTCGACTACTTCTATGACCATTCTCCGCGCGAGATACAGAAGCAGGTTTTCCTGCGCCAGATGGAACTTGCAGCCGCCGCGAAGCTGCCTATTGTCATCCATTGCCGGCCATCGGAAAACAGCGACAACGCATGGCAGGATTGCCTGTCGCTGCTACGGCAACATTGGGCGCCCGGGGGATTAGGCGGCATCCTGCACTGCTTTACCGGAAACTGGGCGCAGGCAGAAGTTGCGCTCGATATGGGATTTATGATCTCCTTCGCCGGCAATCTTACTTTCCCGAAAGCGCAGCCCATTCGCGACGCGGCGCTGCAAGTGCCGCTGGATCGCATCTTCATTGAGACCGATTCTCCGTACCTGGCTCCGGTGCCACATCGTGGCAAGCGCAACGAGCCGGCATTCGTGACGGCGACAGCTCAAAAGCTGGGCGAACTGCGAAACTCGTCTGCAGAAAAGATGGGCCGCCAAACCACTCACAACTTCTACAATTTTTTCAAATTAACTGAAATCGCTGAAAGCAAAATTTCCGCACTTTAGCCCTGCTGCAAAGGCGATGCTTCTGATAATCTCAAATTGCAAGATTCCATCATTTCAGAAAGAATTGAAATTCCGTGCCCGAGAACACTTTTGACATAGTGAGCAAAGTTGACCTGCAGGAAGTATCGAACGCGATCCAGCAGGCGTTGAAAGAAATCCACACCCGCTTCGACCTGAAAGATTCCAAATCGAACATCGAGCTGGAGAAAGATGCGATCGTACTGCATTCCGCCGACGAATATAAGCTGAAAGCGGTCAATGACATACTGCAGCAGAAGCTGGTAAAGCGCGGAGTCTCACTGAAGGCGCTGACCTACGGCGCAGTCGAGCCGGCAGCGGGAGGAACGGCAAAGCGGCGAGTCACCATGCAGCAAGGCATCGCCATCGAAAAGGCACGGGAGATCGTCAAATTAGTCAAGGATTCGAAAAAGAAAGCGCAGGCGTCGATCCAGGGTGATCTGGTGCGAGTCAGCAGCAAAGACCGTGACACGCTGCAGGATGTGATC
Source organism: uncultured Acidobacteriaceae bacterium (assembly GCA_963743585.1). Classification (GTDB taxonomy): domain Bacteria; phylum Acidobacteriota; class Terriglobia; order Terriglobales; family Acidobacteriaceae; genus Sulfotelmatobacter. The sequence continues at coordinate 487,635 of CAVUQI010000001.1, forward strand.
GCCATGCTGCGGCAGCATGATTTCGGCATTGACCTGCAATTCACAAATTACAGAACGAATTGATGTGGGTGATCTCGATCTAAGAGCCACCGGAAAGAACAAGCTGTGAGCGCACCGCCGATCGTTAACGCGAAAGAGATCAACGGGAAAGAGATTTTCGATCTGCTGCACGACGATCTTGCGGCTTTGGAACGCGAGTTCGGCCACGACACTGTGGCGGGCGTGCAAGCGATCACCGAGATTGGCGAATATCTGCGCGCCGGGGGCGGTAAGAGGATACGACCGGCGCTGCTTTTTTTATCTGCGAAGCTTTTAAGCTACCAGGGCCGCGGTGCCGTTCAGTTGGGTGCGGTGGTTGAAATTATCCATACCGCAACTCTGGTGCACGATGACATTATCGATGAAGCGCTGACCCGCCGCGGCCGTCCCGCCGCCAATACTCAGTGGGGCAACTCAAAATGCGTTCTCGCCGGCGACTGGCTCTACATGCAGGCTTTTAAAGTGGCGGTGCAGGCACGCAATTTCCGCATCCTCGATACGCTCATCGAGTTGACGCAGCAAATGGTCGAAGGCGAACTCCTGCAGATGGAAAAGCTGGGCAAGTCGATCACGCACGATGAGTATTTTGATTTGATCTACCGCAAAACCGCGTGCCTATTCTCGGTGTGCATGCGGTTGGGAGCAATCCTGGGAGAAGCATCGCCTCAACAGGAAGCGGCGCTCGCGCAATACGGACATGATTTAGGCATGGCATTTCAGATCGTCGACGATGTGCTCGACCTCACTGCTTCCGAAGATGTGCTGGGCAAGCCTGTAGCCAGCGACCTGCGCGAGGGCAAGGCGACCATGGCGATCATTCACTCTCTGGAGCGCTGTACGCCGGAAGAACGAGCGAAAATTGAAACCATCCTGCGTGAGCGCGCTTTCAATGGCGTTACACACGGGCAGATCATCGAGATTCTGCAACGCCATGGTTCGCTGGATGCCGCGACCGCCCGCGCCACGCATTATGCCGAGTCCGCGCAAAACGCGTTAAGCATCTTTCCGGATTCGGAGATCAAGCGCGCATTGCTGTGGGCGCCGGAATTTGTGATTTCGCGGGAGAAGTAGGGCGCAGAGTTCTCCTGAAAACAGACTCCCGTAACCAAGTCAGACCCTGCCTTCGGACAGACATCCGTTTTGTTTATACTGAACCCTTTCGCGGTTATTCCTATCCAAGAGTGCTTATGCATCTGATTACGCTATTAGCGCGCGACGGCTACGCCTGGATATTCGGCCTGTTGCTGGCCGAAGCCATAGGCCTTCCCCTCCCTGCCGCGCTCGCACTGGTAGCGTCCGGAGCAGCGATGGCGGCGCACGCGCTCTGGGGACCGTATGTCCTGCTGGCTGCGGTCACCGCGCTTCTGATCGGCGACACGATTCAGTTCTGGCTGGGGCGATACATGGGCTGGGCCCTCCTCGGATTTCTCTGCCGCGTGTCGATTAATCCGGAGACCTGCATTCTGCGCTCGGCGGAATCATTCTACAAGCGTGGCAAGCTCACTCTGGTTTTTGCGAAATTCATTCCAGGCGTAAATACCATGGCCTCGCCATTGGCCGGCAGCATGAAGATGCGATTCTGGCAGTTCATTCGCCTCGATTTTCTCGGGGCTTCGGCTTACGCGTGTGCTTACCTCGCGGTGGGATACATTTCTCGCGATTTTCTGGCGGCGGTGCTACGCGGCTTTCATGCGGCAGGCCGGGCCATGGAAATTGTCGTGCTGGCGGCGTTGGCCGTCTACGTGATTTACCGCATCATTCAATTTCGCAAGAACAAAATGTATCGTGTGGTGCCACGGGTGCAGGTCGAAGAACTCGCCAGACGCCTGGCTTCTCAAGATGCCGGCCGGGTAATGATCGTGGACGTCCGGAGCCACGGCTACTACGATAGCGGGGCGGCGCGCATCAAAAACTCGATACGCATTGAGCCCAACAATCTGGAAGAAGAAATTAAAAACCTTCCCAAAGATAAGGACATCTACCTGTATTGCACTTGAGCACGCGAAGCCACCAGCGCCCGTGTGGCGCACCTGCTGCGGGAAAAGGGATTTAACACGTTCGTCATCGTGGGAGGATTGACCGCCTGGCGCAAAGCCGGAGAACCGCTGGAGCCGGTGCCGCAGAATGATATCGTGAAACTGCCGACGTTCAGCTAAGGCGCGGATGAGTTCCTTGCTCCAAGTTACTTGCTTCGAGCTTTGACGCTGCTCGACCGCTTCATTCTATAGTTCGATCATGGCCGCAAATCAGGAAATCGAAATCAAGTTCCGCGTTTCGAACGTGCGCGCGCTGGCGCGCAAGTTGCGCGCCGTAGGATTTCACAAAGAGACTCCGCGCACCCACGAAATGAACACGCTTTACGACCTTCCCGGGGAAACATTGCGCAAGCGGAGGCAGCTCCTGCGCCTGCGCCAGTATGGATCAGAATGGAAGCTGACGCATAAATCCGGCAAACAGACGGGACGCCACAGCAGCCGCGAGGAACTGGAAACCGGCGTGGATGACGGCAAGCGGATGGATGCAATTCTGCGGGCGCTCGGCTACGCTCCATCTTTTCGCTACGAGAAGTTTCGCGCCGAGTCGGACCGATGGCAAAGGACAGGTCGTTGTTGATGAAACTCCCATTGGCAACTTTTGTGAAATCGAAGGCGCGCCGCGCTGGATTGACCAGACTGCAAAAAAACTCGGCGTGGGGCACGAGCAGTACATTATGAAGAATTACGCCACTCTGTTCGGCGAGTGGAAGCGTCAAGAAAAGAGCAAAGCGCAGGAGATGACGTTTAAGGTGGTAGGATGAAAAAGACCCGAAGGTGGCCTCGCTTCGCTCGGAAGACAGCCGAGGCGGCTGTCTCCACATCGGCATCTCTCTTATGCCCCGTGGCACTTCTTAAACTTTTTCCCCGACCCGCAGGGGCAAGGGTCATTGCGGCCAACTTTTTCCTGAGCACGGACCACCTGCTGCACCGGCGCTGCATCGCCGCCTCCCGCCATGCGCGCCTGTTCCAGTTCGCGGCGCTTGCGGCGAATGAAGGCCTCTTCAATATCGTCAGCTGAGGTTGCCACCATCCGCGGAGCGCGGCGCCCGTTGCCATCGCCATCCCCACCCGCAGAAGCGCCGGACGGCTGCCCGGCTCCGCCCGCTTGCACCCGCGCCGGCTCAACCGGCCGCTCCAGAATCTGCATCAGGTACAGATATTTGACGGTGTCTTCCTGGAAGCGCTGCATCATCGCTTCGAAAATTTCGAACGATTCCTTCTTGTACTCGACCAAAGGATCGTGCTGGCCATAGCCGCGAAGGCCGATGCCTTCTTTCAAGTGGTCCATGCTGAGCAGGTGGTCCTTCCACTGCGAATCGAGCACGCTCAGCATGATCATGCGCTCGTGATGGCGCATCGCGTCCGGGCCGATCAGTTTTTCCTTGGCATCGTAACGCTCTTTCAATTTGTCGAAAATCGCATCGCCCAGTTCCTGGCGGTTTAAGTTTTCGGGCTTCACACCTTCCGCCAGGAAATCGACGCCAAAGCGCGTAAACACGGCATCTTTCAAGCCTTTGATATTCCAGTCATCGGGATGCGATTTCGGCGGGCAGTACTCTTCCAGCAGGTCCCCGAGGATCGCCGAAACGTAATCCTCCAAAATCAGATCCTTCTGATCGAGGCCTTCAAGCAGACGCCGGCGCAAGCCATACACCGCCTCGCGCTGCTTGTTCATCACGTCGTCGTATTCGAGCAAATGTTTGCGCGACTCGAAGTGCTGCGCTTCGACCGCCTTTTGCGCGGTTTCGATGCGGCGACTGATCATCTTCGATTCGATGGGAGTGCCTTCCTCCATCCCCAGGCGCTCGAGCAGCTTCGAAACCCATTCCTTGGCGAAGATGCGCATCAGATCATCTTCCAGCGCAAGATAAAAGCGGGAAGATCCCGGATCGCCCTGCCGGCCGGCGCGCCCGCGTAGCTGGTTATCAATGCGCCGCGACTCGTGCCGCTCCGTGCCCAGGATGTGCAGGCCGCCAACCGCGATCACTTCATCGTGTTCTTTATCCGTGTGCGCCTTGTAACGGGCGAGAGCCTCCGTCCACTTATCCGTGGGCACGGTATATTCGTTGCCGTTGTAATAAAAAATCGAAGTGATACCGTCTTCCTGCGGACCTTCGATCTTGCCCTGCGCCACCCGCAGTTGCTGTGCAATTCCCTTCTTCACCAATTCCTGCTTGGCCATGAACTCGGGATTGCCGCCCAGCAAAATATCGGTGCCGCGGCCCGCCATGTTGGTGGCAATGGTGATGGCGCCCTTTCGCCCGGCCTGGGCGACGATCTCTGCCTCACGCTCGTGAAACTTGGCGTTCAGCACGACGTGGTTCTTGATGCCTTTTTTCTTGAGCAACTGGTCTATGCGCTCAGATTTCTCCACCGAGGTGGTGCCGACCAGCACGGGCTGCCCTTTTTCCGCCAGCTTCTGAATCTCGTCGGCGACCGCGAAATACTTTTCTTTCTCGGTGCGGAAGACTACGTCCGGGTTCTCCGCCCGCAACATTTTTTTGTTGGTGGGAATCACCAGAACATCGAGCTTATAAATGTTGTCGAATTCGGTGGCTTCCGTTTCCGCCGTTCCGGTCATCCCCGCGAGCTTCTTGAACATGCGAAAATAATTCTGGAAGGTAATGGTCGCGAGCGTCTGGTTCTCGCGCTCGATTTTCACCCCTTCTTTGGCTTCAATCGCCTGATGCAACCCATCAGACCATCGGCGGCCCGGCATCATGCGTCCGGTGAATTCATCGACGATGATGACTTCACCGTCTTTGACCACGTATTCGACGTCTTTGCGATACAGCGCGTGTGCCTTCACCGCAGTTTCCACGTGATGTTTCAGCGGCCAGTTCTCCGGATCGGCAATATTGCCGATACCCAGCAGTTGCTCGACTTTTTCCCAGCCTTCGTCGGTGACTGTAATATTGCGGTGCTTCTCGTCGACTACGAAATCGCCGGTGAGCGTTGCCGCTTCGCCCGGCGCGCCTTCGATTTCTTCGCCCTTCTCGAGTTTCGGAATGATCCGGTTAACGCGGTAATACTTGTCGGTCGATTCCTCGCTCGCTCCGGAAATAATCAGCGGGGTGCGGGCCTCGTCGATCAAGATCGAGTCAACTTCGTCGACGATCGCAAAATTGTGGCCGCGCTGCACGCAGTCTCGAAGATCGAACTTCATGTTGTCGCGCAGGTAATCGAAGCCGAACTCGTTATTCGTGCCGTAGGTCACATCGGCGGCATAAGCCGCGCGCCGCTGCTCATCATCGAGGTCGTGAACGATTACGCCGACCGTCAAGCCGAGAAAGCGATAGACTTTGCCCATCCATTCGGAGTCGCGTTTGGCTAGATAATCGTTGACCGTGACCACGTGCACGCCGCGTCCACTCAGCGCATTCAAATAAACGGGGAGGGTCGCCACCAGCGTTTTGCCCTCGCCGGTTTTCATCTCCGAGATCACGCCGCGATGCAGCACCACGCCGCCAATCAACTGAACGTCGAAGTGGCGCATGTTGAGCACTCGGCGTCCGGCCTCGCGCACCACGGCGAAAGCCTCGACCAGAATGTCGTGTAGTACTTCCTGCAGGGCATCGTATTGCTCTTTTTCAAATTCCTTGGCGCGATCGGGATCGTCATCCGCTTCGCCTTCTGGCGCGTCCGTCCGCTTGAGCCGGCCCAAGCGCTCCTGAATGCGCTGCCGGAACTCGTCGGTTTTCGCGCGCAGCTCGGCATCGCTCAGTTTTTGTATCTCCGGTTCGAGCGCATTGATGGCCGCAACCGTCGGCTTCATACTCTTAACGAAGCGTTCGTTCTTGGTCCCGAAGACCTTGCCAAACAGAGTGTTAATCAAACGTGAAATCCTTCAAAGGACGGGGATTCTGGCCCAACATTCCTTAGTTAGCCTAGCATAATTAGGTGCAGCGGTAGCGGACAAGGACGTGAGGTACCAAGACGTGCCTTTCGTGTATATTCGCCTCGAACCATGCCCACATTCTATGACCGTTTTGTCGAGTGCGCCGAGCGGTGGCCCGATCACGTCGCGCTCGAAATTCAGCATGAAGACCGCAATCGCGACCGCAAGCGCAATGATAATGACAACGATAACGATAGCCTGACCTACGCCGAGCTCCGCAAGCAGGCCGAGTCGGTCGCACGATGGATCGGCGAGAGTGGATTCGCTCGCGGATCGCGGCTGGCAATTATTGCCGATAATGACCCGCGATGGGTGGTGACCTTTCTCGGCATCATTGCGGCAGGATGCGCCGTCGTCCCGCTCGACACCACTCTCCACGCCGATCAACTCACCAAGCTGCTGGACGATAGCGGCTCGTCGCTGCTTTTCTGCGATGCGCGGCACGCCAATATTTGCCGCGAGGCCGTTGCAGGATCAAAGAACGCCAAATCAAAGATCGACATTGTCCTCATGAATCCCGAGCGGTCACCTAGCTCAGCCGCGGAACAAAATTGCCTAACTACCCTGGATGCAATTGTCGAGCGCGGGCCAGGACCATTCCAGCGTCATCCAGCCACCGGGGATGAACTCGCGGCTTTGCTTTACACCTCTGGCACGACCGCCGACCCTAAGGGCGTCATGCTCACGCATGCCAACCTGCTTGCCGAAGTGGAAGCGGTATTCAATTGGGTCGATATTGGTCCGAGCGATGCTCTCCTGGGTGTGCTGCCGATGTTTCACGTTCTCGCTCTGATGGCCAATCTGATGCTGCCGTTGGTAAAGGGCGCTCGCGTCTGTTATCTCGAAACTCTTAACACCACGCAACTGCTGCGGGCCCTGCAGGAACGCGACATCACGGTATTTGCGGTCGTGCCTCAATTTTTTAATCTGATCCACCAGAGGATTTTTGACGAAGTCGCGAAACGAGGCCCAATCGCGCAAAAACTTCTCCGCACGCTCATGAACATAAACCGCGGATTGCGGAAGGTGGGATTGAATGTAGGCCGATTCTTTTTTCGAAACGGCTCACAACATCTTCGGCCAGAGAATGCGTTACCTGGTGACCGGCGGATCGCGCTTCGATCCAATCATTGCACACGATTTCTATGCCATGGGAATCGACGTTTTGCAGGCCTACGGCCTCACGGAAACTACCGCAGCCGTCTTCGCAAATTCACCAGGAGACAACGTGATGGGCTCGGTCGGCAAAGCAATGAAGGGAGTGGAAGGAAAGATCGTCGAAGCAAGGACCGTCGACCCGCGGGCGCAGGAAGATTCGCCCGCCACAGGCGAGGTCGCGTTGCGCGGCGGAGTGGTGATGAAAGGTTACTGGAACCGTCCGGATGCGACCGCTGCTGTTCTCCGCGAAGGATGGTTTTACACCGGCGATCTCGGCCATTTTGATAGCCATGGCAACTTGTTCCTGACGGGGCGCAAGAAAGACGTCATCGTTCTCAGCAACGGGAAGAATATATATCCGGAGGAAGTCGAAGCGCACTATTTGAAATCGCCGTATATCAAGGAGCTGGCAGTCATTGGAATTGAGGGCAAAGGCGGCCAAGGCGACCGGCTGCATGCCGTAATCGTGCCCAATTTCGACGTCCTGCGGCAGAAAAGAATTGTGAATGCGAAAGAGGTCATCCGCTTCGACATCGAGAGCCTTTCGCAGCAGATTGCTTCGACCAAGCGCATCGGGAGCTATGAAATCTGGCAGGAAGATTTGCCGCGCACCACCACGCGAAAAATCAAGCGTTTCGAAGTTGAGAAACTTGTAAAGGCAAATGCGGCGCGAAAAGTTGCCAAGGGCTCAGAGCTTCCCCAGGAACGGCCGCTTACTTCTGATGAAGAAGCGTGGCTCGATCAACCGGATGTGCAGCGCGCGCTGAAGATTGTGCGTGAAACAGCACCACAATCACCCTCATCTTTATCTTTGCGCCCAACTCACAGCCTTGAGCTTGATCTCGGCCTCGACTCCATGCAACGTATCGAACTTCTTAGCCGCATTGAGCAGCAACTCGGAGGCAATGTCTCAGAAGCGCAACTTGCGGAAATTTATACGGTTCGCGATCTAGTCGATGCTGTTCTCGAAAGCGCTGCCCGCGGAGCGGGCGCGACGCCAGGCACAACAACAGGTTTCACTGGCTGGAAAGCAGTATTCGCCGAAGAACCCGATCCCGATGATGTCACTCCTTTAGCCCGGCCGCAGCGGATCAGCGGCACGTTCTGGTATGTGGTTTCACGGCTCATTCAGGTCATAGCACTCGACCGTTTTCATTTGCGCGTAAACGGCATCGACAAACTGCCGAAAAGCGGGGGATATATTCTTTCGTCCAACCATCAGAGCTATCTTGATCCGCTGATGCTCGCCAGCGTCCTTCCGCCGCCCGTCTTCAAGAAAGTGTTTGCCGTCGGCACCAGCGAAATTTTCGGCGAGGGATTTATGCGCCACCTGGCGCGCACTCTGCGTCTGGTCGTCGTCGACCCCGATGCGAATCTGGTTCCCGCAATGCGCGCTTCGGCGTTCGGGCTGCGGCAGGGGCGTCCGCTGATTCTTTATCCCGAAGGCGAACGCTCCATCGACGGCACACCGAAGGTGTTCAAGAAAGGCGCGGCGATTTTGTCGATCCACATGCAGGTGCCGATCGTTCCTGTAGCAATCGAAGGTTTCTATGAAGCGTGGCCGAGAAACCAATCGTTTAGAGGATTCGTGCCACTCGAAATCACAATCGGCGATCCGATTTATCCGCCGCCGGAGAGCGCAGCGTCGGAAGAGGCTTATGAAAAGCTGACGGCAGACTTAAGAAGTAGAGTCGTAGAAATGTGGGAAGCTCTGCGTAAAACATGTCGCAATCGGAAGTAATTCATTTCGCGCGCGGATGCGTTTGATCGTAGACTTGCAACACGTGCTTCATTGAAAGCTGCGTGTAGCGCTGAGTAGTCGCCAAGCGCTCGTGTCCTAACAACTCCTGAATGGCGCGCAGGCCCGCGCCTTCCTCCAGCATGTGCGTGCCGAAGGCGTGGCGCAGGGTATGCGGATGAACATCGGACGATAAGCCTTTGGCAACGGCAATTGTCTTGATGATTCGGCCGACGCTTCGCGTAGTAAGCCTTCCGCCGCGCCGGTTAATGAGTAGCGCCGGAAAGTTCTTGCGAGTAAATACGAGCATCTTTTGGCGCTCCGGAAGATACGCCGCGAGCGCCATCTTTACAGAATCGCCGAACGGTACATAACGTTCTTTTTTTCCCTTTCCGCGAATCAGAATCGCCTCGGCGCTCAGACGAATGTCATCAACGTTGATTCCGGTCAGCTCCGAATTACGGATGCCGCACCCATAGAGCAGTTCGAACATCAGGCGGTCGCGCTCGGGAAACGCGGCAGTTTCTGGCATGTCGCCATCAATCACAGAATTCATCTCCTCGATCGTAGGCACCCGCGGAAGTTTCTTGGGCAGCTTCGGCGTCGCAACCAGCTTGGCGGGGTTCTGCTCCACCACGCCTTCCCGCGCCAGCCAGCGATAAAGCGACCGCACCGCGGCCAACGCCCTTGCGACCGAGGTTTTGCTCAATCCTTTTTCGTAAAGCTGTGAAAGAAATCCGCGAATTACCACATGGTCGATCTGCTTCCACTCGCGCGAACCCACGTAATTCGCAAACAGCTCCAGGTCGCCGCTATAGGCTTTGATCGTGTGAGGGGAAGCATTGCGCTCGCGCAGATTGCGCACAAAATCGACAATGGCTTTGGCGACGACGCCATTGGATTTCATCTCGCCCTCGCGCGCGGATGATGTTTCTGATAAACGGTGCGCAGCCGATCGAGTGCGAGATGAGTGTAGACCTGCGTAGTCGAGATATCCGCATGGCCGAGAATCGTCTGCACGGTGCGCAGGTCAGCGCCGTTCTCCACCATGTGAGTAGCGCAGGAATGCCGCAGCATATGCGGAGAGGCCTTGCGGCCCGAAGCAGCAGACGCGGCCCGCACCATCTGCCAAACCCGTTGCCGCGTCAATTTGCGCCCGCCGCGCGCTACAAACAGCAATGGCTGGTTGCGCGGCTGCATCTTAGGCGATTCCGCCTTATGCGATTCGGCGGCACGCTTCCCTGCCAGCAGTATCGGACGCGCCTCCCGCAGATATTTGGTCAGCGCATCTTGCGCCGATTTTCCCAAAGGCACTACGCGTTCCTTATCGCCCTTGCCACGCACCAGCATGTATCCCGCATCCAGTTTCAGGTCTTCCAATTTCGCGTTGATAATCTCGGAGACGCGCAGCGCTCCAGCATAAAACACTTCAAGCATGGCGGCATCACGCGCGGCCAGCGCCGCTGAGTACGGCGAATTACCGGCATCTATGCTTATGCGCGCCAGCGGAGCGGCCAGGGTCGATTCCATTTCATCGCGGGCCAGCGCCTTGGGCAGAACTTTCCACTGCTTTGGGGATTCGATGTTCAAAGTTGGATCGTGGTCGATTTTTTCATCCAGCAGCAAATACCGGTATAGATGGCGAAGCGCCGAGAGCTTTCGCCCCACGCTGCGGCCTTCAACCTCGTGTGAAAAAAGCTGCTGCAGAAAATCACGAACGTCAGAGCGCGCGACCGTTAGCAGCTGGCGTCTACGTTTTTGCAGGAATTCGGAAAACTGAGAAATGTCGGTGCTGTAGGCACTCACAGAAAGTGGCGCCAGTCCTTTCTCGATTCGCAGGTAATCGAGAAAGCCAACAAGCACGCGCGCATTCGAATCCGAAATCTGCATGTGAATTATTTGAGTTTGCGCGTTATCGGACACGCAGAAAAGTGGCAATCGGGATTCTGCTTAAGCCGCCGCTGCTGATCGAGATAACGCTTGTGAAAAAATCGAAAATCGGGAAATCTACTGAAGATGGCAGGTGAGGAACCGCGAATCGAAACGCTATCCCTTGCCACATTCCCGTAGCACATCCACGGCATACAACGCGCCCTGCGGAGTTTCTTCATGTTTGAAGTAGGCAAATACATCGCGGCCCGCTGCGAGATGCTCTGCAATCCGCGTAACCATTGCGCGGCGTTCTTCTGGGGTATAAGTAGGCTTGCGAAACCGATAGTATGCAAATGCGCCGGTAACAACATCGGGAGTCGCTCGCTCTTCCGTCTCCGCCACGCACAATGCCGCCCCGCCCGCGCACAACAACTCCCAGGTCGAATCGGCAAACCAGGATTCATGACGGAACTCAAAAGCCGTCGGCAAGTGTCCTCGGCAACAATGCAATAAAATCCCGGAGCAGCACGTTGTCAGCTTTCAAGTTCGGCGGCAACTGGAACAGCACCGGTCCCAGCTTTCCAGCGCTCGCCAGCGGGGCGATGGTCGCCAGAAAGCGCGGCACAAAATCTTCAGTTCCTTTCAACCGCTTGATGTGCGTAATCACCTGGTGAGCTTTCACGCCGAGGCGAAAGTTGGCGGGCGTTCCGTGGATCCAGTTCTGGACGGTGCTTTCCTTCACCAGTTGCCGAAATGTGAAGTTCACCTCAACCGTGTTGAGCTGGGTGGCGTAATGGCTAAGGAATTTTTTCTGCGGTAATTTCGCCGGATAGAAATCCGGCTTCCAGCTTGGATAAGCCCACCCAGAGGTTCCGGCAAAAAGTTGAGGCATTCGAAAGTCCAACGTCGAGGGCTTCGTAATAAAGAAGCGCGTCTTGTTGCGACGCGATTATACCTTGCGTCTCGCCGCGCGTACTTGCGGCGTGCGAGAGGATTTCTTGACTGCCCTGCTCGATCCCACAGAGCGCTTACGTATTGGGGCTTTTTCCGCCTGCGCTGCAATGGAAATCGGCTCTTCCGCCTGCGAAGCCGCGCTTTGCATAAACTTCTTCAGATTGGGCAGCCGTTGCTTCACGGTGAGCAAAGGCGCGAATAAATCGCCGAATTTTTCTACGCGCTTTATGGTCTGCGCCGCTTCAAACACCAGAATACCGGCGTCTTTCTTTTTCGAAGCCTGCTCAACTTCCTGCCACGTCACCGGCGTAGAAACGGTTGGGCGCTCCCGGGCCCGCAACGAGTAAACTGCGACCGTAGTTTTGTGTTCGTCGTTCTGGCTCCAATCCACAAACACCTTACCCGCGCGAATTTGTTTCTTCATGTCGGAGACAACCACGTCAGGGTGATCGTGTTCCAGCAACTGCGCCAGCGCGTGGGAAAATGTTTTCGTTTCGTCGTAACTGGTGGCCGTGTTCAGCGGAACGTAAATCTGCAATCCCTTGGATCCCGAAGTCTTGGGAAAACTTTGCAAATCAAAGTGCTCAAAAATCTCCCGCAGCCACAGCCCAACCCTGCAGCACAAAACAATATTCGCCGGCGGCCCCGGATCGAGATCGAACACCATCATGGTTGGGCAAGTGACGTCCTTCGCCAATGAAAGTGACGGATGCAGTTCAATCGCCGCCAGATTGGCGAGCCAAATCAGCGTCGGCAAGTCGTTGGCGAGTATGTAATGCACCATGCGGTGATTGCCTTCACTCCAGATAGGAACCGTCTTCACCCAGTCAGGCCGGTGCTGCGGCGCATTTTTCTCATAAAAGAACTCCTCATCCACCCCGTTCGGATAGCGTTTGCGGGTGAGCGGACGATCTTTCAGATGCGGCAGCATCGCAGGCGCAATGCGTGCGTAGTAGTCAATGATCTGCTGTTTGGTGAATCCGGCCGCGGGATAAAGAACTTTCTCCAGATTCGACAACTTGAGTTGCCTGCCCTGAATTTCGATGGTCGAATCCATGCGCGTACGCTCCCGCAAGCATTTTGCCTGAAATTACGCACAAGGCAAAATACGGCGCTATACCTAGCTGCGACCATGCGGCCGTTTGACAACTCCACCGCAGCCCACGTAATTTCAAACTTCTCCCTGATAAATTGCCTGAACAGGACGGTCACACCAACTTTGCCGCAACTATTTGGAGCTCGCATGCAGTACCGCTCGTTAAGACTGATCGTCGCAATTTCAATTCTCACTGCATTCGCCGCGGCGCAAGATGTGGCTTCGTTTGAGAAGCGCGTCACAGTGAGAAAATTGGCGAACGGGCTGACGATCGTCATTTGTGAGCGTCACGAGGCGCCTGTGTTTTCCTTCTTCACTCTGGTCGATGCCGGCTCGGCGCAAGATCCGATGGAGAAGACTGGCCTGGCGCACATGTTCGAGCACATGGCGTTCAAAGGCACAGAGACCATTGGCACAACCAATTATCCGGCTGAGAAAATCGCGCTGCGAAAAGTCGAGCAGGCCTATGCCGCGTATCTTGCCGAGCGCGACAAACGAGTGGGCCGCGATGAAGCCAAGCTCAAGCAATTGGAAAAAGCCTGGAAAGACGAGATCGCCGCCGCGGACAAATATGTGGTTCCGAATCAGTTTGGAAAAATTATCGAACAAAGCGGCGGGCAGGATCTCAATGCCTTCACCGATTACGATGAAACCGCCTATCACTACTCATTACCGGCGAACCGGCTGGAGCTGTGGGCGTATCTTGAATCGGAGCGCTTTCTTCATCCGGTGCTGCGCGAATTCTACAAAGAGCGCAATGTGGTCATCGAAGAACGCCGCATGCGTACCGATAGCTATCCGATCGGCCGCCTGCTTGAGCAATTTGGCGCCGCCGCTTTCGAGGCCCATCCCTACCATCGCCCAACTGTGGGCTGGATGTCAGACTTGAATTCCTTTTCCGCAACCGACGCAGAAAAGTTTTTTCATGAATACTACGTGCCCGCGAACATGGTCGTGGCCATCGCTGGGGATCTGAAAGCTTCTGAGGCGATGCCGATCCTTGAAAAATATTTTGGACGCCTGCCGCCGAGCCATAAGCCCGATGAGACCACCACGGTCGAGCCTGCTCAAAACGCCGAGCGCAGGGTTGAACTCAAAGAACAAACTCAGCCGCTCTATCTCGAGGGCTACCATCGCCCCGATTACCTTTCGAAAGATGACGCGGTGTACGACGCAATCACTGATCTCATGTCAGAAGGACGCACCTCGCGGCTTTACCGCGCGCTGGTGCGCGACAAAAAGATTGCATCGTCGGCCGCCGGATTCACCGGCCTGCCGGGAATCAAGTATCCGCACCTGTTCGCGTTTTATGCATTCCCCTTGCCCGGTCACACAACCCGGGAAGTTGCCGACGCAATCCATGCCGAAATCGAGCGTTTGAAGACGCAAGACATCAGTGACGACGAATTGAAGATGATCAAGACGCGCGCCAAAGCCAATCTGATTCGCGGCTTGGACGACAATGAAGGACTGGCCACGCAGCTCGCCACGTACCAGACCCGTTACGGCGACTGGCGAGAATTATTTCGCTCTGTCGATCGCATCGAAAACGTGAACAAGGCCGATATTCGCCGCGTGGCCAACGAGACTTTTCTCGACACGAATCGCACTGTCGGCGTAATCGAAACGGTCGCGGGACCGGGTCGCGGAGGTGCGCGATGAGGCGGTGCGCAATGAAAATGAAGCTGATGCGATCTTTAATCGCAATCTCGCTGTTTGCTGTCTTCTGCTTTGAGATATTTCCGGCAGCGTTCGGCCAGGAAAGGAGCTGGCAGCAAATTCCTACGCCTCCGCTGCCCGCGTTTCATCCTGCGCAGCCGAAACGGATCGAACTCTCGAATGGCATGGTAATTTTTCTGCAGGAAGACCACGAACTGCCCCTGATCAACGGCTCGGCTCGAATCCGGGGCGGCACGCGCGATGAGCCGGCCTCGAAGGCCGGCCTGGCGAATATCTTCGGCAAAGTCTGGCGAACCGGCGGGGCACAAGGCGCAAACTGGAGATCAGCTCGATGACTTTCTCGAAGTCCGCGCCGCAAAAGTGGAAACCAGCGACGGACCGGACTCAACTTCAATCAGCTTGTCATGCCTGAAAGGAGACTTCGACGAGGTCTTCCAGGTTTTCGCCGACTTGCTGCAAAACCCCGAGTTCCGCCTTGACAAGCTGGACCTCGCGCAGAAACAAGCCAACGCCGCCATTTCCCGCCGTAACGACAACATCGGCCAAATCGCCCAGCGCGAATCTGAAGAGCTGGCCTATGGAGTAAACAATCCCTACGCCCGCCAGCCTGAATACGCCACCATTGCCGCCATTACTCGCCAGGATTTGCTCGACTGGCACCACAAGTACGTGCAGCCCAATCACATCATTCTGGGGCTCAGCGGAGATTTTGATTCGGCCGCAATGGAGGCCAAGCTGCGCGCGGCGTTCGACTCCTGGCCCAAAGGAGACGACCTACCGAAAACTGAGGTCAGCTACGATCCCGCCAAGCCCGGCTTCTACGAGATCTCGAAAGAGGATGTAAATCAAACCAGCATTCAAATGATCGGCCTCGGCACCACGCGCAACAATCCCGACTACTACGCGATTGCGGTCTTCAACGAGGCGTTCGGCGGAGGATTTTCATCGCGGCTATTCAACGATATTCGTACCAAACGTGGCCTGGCGTACGCCGTAGGCGGCGGTATTGGCGCGAATTTCGGCCATCCGGGAATTTTAAATTTCGTCGCCGCCACCAAAAGCCAGAGCACCGTTGAAACCATCAAGGCGCTCGATGAGGCCATCGACAATTTGAATCAACATGCAATCACTGAAGACGAGATCAAACACGCCAAAGAAGCGATTCTAAACGCGTTCATTTTCCGGCTCGACTCGCCCGATAAAGTGCTCGCCGAAAGGACGACCTATGAGCTTTATGGTTATCCGGCCGATTGGCTCGATAAGCTACCCGCGGAAATTCAGAAGGTGACTGCGGCTGATGTGAACCGCGTGGCGGAGAAGTATGTGCACCGCGACCGGCTGGCCGTGTTGGTAATCGGCAACACCAGGCAGTTCGATCAGCCTCTAGCTTCGCTCGGGGCAGTCAGAGAAATCGACATCACGATTCCTCCGCCAGCTCCCGCCTCGAAATAACAAGCGCACATGAAATAAAAAACCGTCGCGGCAAAGTGGACCATCTCCGCGACGGGCTCATTCGCTGCTGCTTCAGGCTTGCGAACTCTTAGGCCCTGACGATTTTCCGGCGCGCGATTCCAGCCAGATAAATCAAACCGGTACCGAACAGGACCAGCGATGTCGGCTCCGGAACTGGAGAGTATCCAATGTATTCCTGCGCCGTGCCGCCCCAGCTCTGCGTTCCCGGGATCGGCGTATAGAGATACAGTCCATTAAACGCGCTGTTCTTGGCGGTGCCGGCCATGGCGAGATATTCCGTTTCAATGGCTGCGGCTCCGCTACTCTGAAAGTATGAATTATTCTGCGCATTGGTGGAGAACAATCCCCAAATCGCAAAGTTGCCCGCGTTCACGTTCACCGTGCCGCTCAGAATGCTCTTGAAGATCAGTCCCGCAGCCTTGTAGTCGAGCAATTGATTGCCAAATAGTCCCTTGCCGCTCAGCAGGCTGCTTACAGTGGCTTGCCAGGTCTCGCCCACTACAACTTCATTGTCGTAAGAGTCACAGATCAGCGCCACCGGCTTAGCGCCATTGATCGAGAAATAGTATGGATAGGTGTACACGCCGCCGGCATTGTTCCCGCCGACGCTGGTGAGCTGCATGGTTACGTTTGAGTTGGCCAGAGCCGTACCGGTGCAGAGAAACATCGCGGCCAGAATGGTGAGAGAAGATACAGCAAGACGAAGTTGACGCATTTCTTTTAACGCCTCCAGCGAATGGTTCAGTCGGTTGCGCTCACGAGAGCCGGTTACTCCACACTGAAGTAACTTCACCCAGGCCAGATACCGCATTCGGCGGGGTTCCTGGCGAAGCTTAGTGAGTCCGGCGTTTCGCTCGCTCGTCTCTATAAGAGCAGCAGGGTAGCCAAATGACGGCGCAATCGAATCTTTGATTTGGGTCTCGTCAGATCGGGTGCGATGAAAGTGTTTTCACATGCTGGAAGGAAAGTGAATGTTTGCCCTGCGGCTTGGTCATCCCCTAAAAGTAACGTGGGTAATCATCGAGGGTAACCTTTTTCGAAGAACGCGGCAGATTTCATTGCGGCCGCTTCAGTCGAGAAGTGCTTATGACTGTCGCGGAACCAATGATTCGAAAGGAGGGATCGAGAACGACGCGGTAAAGGCATGTTCCGGCGGCTGAGTTCCGTCATGGTTAGCTTTTGCGAGAATCTCCATCGCCTGTCCCGTGAGCGGTGGGATGTGAATCGTTGCCGTGAGCCATTTTTCGCGTACCCAGGCCTGACCCGTGCCCGGCTGACCATCACATCCGGTAAACGGTAAACTCAGCCATTGCGAACGCTCGGGTCCATTGGCAAGCTCCTGAAAAGCTTTCCGAGCGCCCAGGGCCATCGAGTCATCCTGCGCACTGACCAGGCTAATTGACGCGCTTTGTGAGGTGGCCATTTTCAGCCAGGAACGCACCGCCCTCAAGGCACTTTCTTCTGTCCAGTGTGCCTTGAGAATCTTCACTTCAATATTCGAGGGTTTCGTCTCCAGCATCCCGGACTCGCGTTCCTGGGCCGAGGAACTCTGTGAAGGTGCCTTCAATGTACAAAACCGAGCCGCCTCGGGGCAACAACGCCGCGAATTGTCTTCCTTGAATGCGTCCAATCTCCAGGTGATTGGAGCTAATAGCAAACATAGGCGCGGCTGCGCCCGTGCGCAGATCCGACAGGTAATCCGGCCTGCGGTTCAGGACCGCCCAACCGATTCCTGCAGCACTGGCGGCCCGGGCCACCTGCGGAAGGGCCGTACCGCCAAACGGTTCTACCACAATCGCATCGGGTCGGGACTCGACTGGGCTTTGGATTGCTTTTAGGAGTTGCGTGCTCTGATTCACGGCATCGTTATCGGCGAACATTATCTCCACATCGCTCCCCAGCTTTTGCGCGGTCTTTTCCGCGGTCTGGGCTTGGGCCGCTTGGAAATCGTTCTCTCGGGTATGAAGAGACACCAAGAATCGGAGCTTTTTCATCACTTCGGAAGTGTACCTGTACCGAGGCATCCATGAAACACTTCTAACAATTCGAGGGGGACGAGCTACTCGCCCCCGGTGGCGCACGCGATAATCGGCTTGGGGCTTCGCCGTGCTGAGTGAATACCCTTGATCCGTTCGTTTTCCTGCGGCCTCCCAACGACCGGGTGCAGGAGTTTCCACTCTAATTAATTACCCCCAGGGGAGCGTTGACCGGGGGTGTCCAGTATCGTAATATAGGCGAACATAAGGCGAATATTCCATGGCTTCCCTGCCCCTGTTTCCCGCGTCAAAAAAGCCCGACCTCGTCGGCATCGCCCGTCTGGCGGCCGAGGGAGAATCGATTCGCGAGGGCCACAACGTGGAGTATTTCACGCTGCCGTCGCGCTCCCTGCTGAACCGCTGCGTCAGCAATCGCAATCTGCCCTTTACCTGGACCATCAATCCCTATCGCGGGTGCGAATTCGGTTGTCGTTACTGCTACGCCCGCTACACTCACGAATTCATGGAAATGCGCGACGGGATGGAGTTCGAGCAAAAGATCTATGTCAAGCAACAAGCCGCCGGTCTGCTGCGCCGGGACCTGCGGCGAGTGAAAGCTGGAGAGTCGATCGCTTTGGGCACCGCAACCGATCCTTACCAGCCGGCCGAGCGCCGCTACGAAATCACACGCGGCATTCTCGAAGAATTTGCACGCCATCGCGGATTCGAGTTGGGAATCGTAACCAAATCCAATTTAATCGTGCGCGATCTGGATCTTCTGCTCGAGGTTTCGCAGAATAATTCCTTGTCGGTTCACATCACGGTAACCACTTTAGATGCCGATCTGGCGCGTATTCTTGAACCGCGGGCGCCACGTCCTGACCTGCGCATCGATGCGGTTCGGCAACTCAGCCAAGTGGGAATCACGGTAGGCGTAAGCTGCTCACCGGTCTTGCCAGGTATCACGGATTCACCCGCGAACCTTGAGGCTGTCGTGCGCGCCGCAGCCGAAGCCGGAGCAACCCATGTTTTCGCCGGGCCGTTATTTCTGAAGCCGTGTTCGGCAGCGGTCTTTCTGCCTTTTCTTGAACAGCACTTCCCGCACCTGGTTGACAACTACCGCCAGCGTTACCAAAACCGCTCGTTCCTGCCAGCCGCCTACGGTAAAGGGATTGCAGAATTGATTGCGCGATTCCGGAAGAAACATGGAATGCAGCGCGCCACTGCGCGCCGCGAGGAGTTCGCCGAGAAGTGGCCGGCAGCCTTATCCGAGGAACAACTTCCGCTTTTTTAAAAATTGTCGATCTTTTGTTTCTTATCATTTCTTGTTTCTAATTTTCTTGTCTCTTTCACTGTCGGTTTCCGTTTTCCGCCACACTCAGCATCATGCCGCCTGAACTCCAGCCGTGAGCGCACATTCCTCTATAATCACTTCACTCGCATGGCAACAACTCCTCCATCGTCGCAAGTCACAGTTCACGAACACATTTCGTGGCGAGTGCGCTGGCAACTTTTCTGGCGGCGGGTGACGGAAGGGATGGAACTGACCCAGCTCTGGTCGCAGTTCGAAACCGAAGCGCGGGCCAGCTACCGGCTGTACTCACGCGACGTCGCGGCTAAAACCCCCGAAGGTCTCACTCGCAAGGGCCGCCATCTGCATGTGGCCAAGGAGTTCTTCTGGGCGGTGCTCGAAAAACTCTCGCCGGCGCGGCGCGTGCTTTTGCTGGTGGCCCTGATCCTGCTGGTGTTTCCCAGCGGCGGATTCAGCTACGGCTCGGGCAACAACCTGCACGTCGTTGAATTAGATTTCCATTTCTGGGGCGGCTTGCTGTTGTTCCTTCTTCTTATGCTGGAGATTGCAGACCGCGTAGTGATGAAGCGCGATCTGCAGATTGCCCGCGAGATTCAAACCTGGCTTCTGCCCGGAGTTCCACCGCAAATTCCCGGACTAGCGATCGCCTACGCCAGCCGCCCCGCCAACACTGTCGCCGGAGATTATTACGACGTATTTCCCCGCCCCGGCAAGACCAACGAAGATAATCGTGTCATCTTCGCTGTGGCCGACGTAGCCGGCAAGAGCATTCCTGCCGCGATGCTCATGGCGACATTTCAAGCCAGCCTCAAAACACTTTCCACCGCTCAGGTGCCGTTGCCCGAACTCGTCGCCAACATGAACAAATATGCCTGCTCCAACAGCCAGGGTGGATCGCGCTTCACCACCGCCTTTTTGGCGGAGTACGATGCTGCGCGCCGCGTGTTCACCTACATCAATGCCGGCCACAACAATCCCATTCTCCGTCGCGCTTCTGGATCGGTCGAGCACCTCGACGTCGGCGGTGTGCCGCTCGGTATTCTGCCGGCAGCGAACTACGAATCGGCAACCGTTACGCTCGCGCCCGGCGATTGGCTGATTATTTTTACCGACGGTCTGGTGGAAGCGGAAAACGCGCGCCAGGAAGAGTACGAGGAATCGCGGGTCCTTAGCCTGCTGGCCGCCAACGCCGACGCCACTCCGAAAGAAATGCTCGACCGCATGATGGCAAGTCTTGATTTGTTCGTCGGTTCTACGCCGCAACATGACGATGTCACCTGCTTGCTGATCAAAGCCGAGGCCACGGCCTAGGGCAAGACTGATGCGGTCACGGCTTGACGTGATCACGTCTGAACGTCACCATGCAGTGTCATTGCTTTCGCATACATGCGATGGAACGCATGCACTCCTTTTTCCTGCCTCACGCTGAATCGTCCCCGCGAATAACTGCGCGAATGAAGGTTCTTCTGCACGGTTTCGCAGATCGCAACATCTTCGATCTGAATCTGGTGGCTGAACTCGACCGAGGCTTTCGCCGCCGGGCTGCCATGATCTTTCTCCGGCAGGTACCATTCAAAGATCGCGAGCGATCGTTCCGCCGAGAGCGGCAAGACAACGTTTAGCGAAATATTGTCGGGATAACAGTTCAGCATCCAGTTAGGAAAAATCCAAAAATAATCCGTCGTGAGATCCTCGCCTGCTTCCTGATAGCGGCGCGGAGTAGCGTCTCCCGGCTGCGCGCCGCGGATCGGGCTGAACTGCCGCACGTATTCGGCATGCGGCTCAACCGTGTACGCGTTGTAATCGAGTTCGCGGTTCAGTCCCGGATGCACGCTGGGCAGATGATAGCCTTCGAGATAGTTGTCCACGTACGCCTTCCAGTTACATTTCATCTCGTAGGTTCGCCGCTCAAACAACTTCATGGCGGCAAAAGGAAACTTCTCCACCTGCCGCGGCAGTTCATCCAGGCATTCGCGAAGAGGCCGCGCCTCGCGATCAAGATTTACAAAGACGAAGTTGAACCACTCCTCTACTCGCACCGGCGCCAGCGCAAAATCTTCCGCGCGAAATCCTTCGACGCCCTCAATTTCTGTCGCGCTGATTAATGATCCATCGAGATCGTAAGTCCATCCATGGTAGCCGCAACGAAATAGTTTTCTTGACCCGCAGCCTTCCGCGGCCGGCCCGGCGCGGTGCCGGCAGACGTTATAAAAAGCGCGGAGCTTGCCGTCTACGCCTCGAACCACCAGCAGCGGTTCGCCGATTAGTTCCGTCGTAAAGTAATCGCCGGCATTCTTCACCTGATCGCGATGCCCGACCACTTGCCAGGTGCATGAAAAAATCCTCTCCTTCTCAACCGCGTATACATCAGGGTCGTAATAAAGATGAGCAGGAAGAGTCCATGCGCGGGAGATCGCTGGGTCGATATTCAGTGATTCGGGAGAAGTCGGCATGAGAAAGCAGGAAGCAGCAACATTGTAATCCGCGAAAGCAGGGCGGTGCCTTGGTTTGGAGATTTAGCGGACTCAGAAGAACTCTAATCGTTCGGGATTCCGCTGGTGTCGAGGATCATCGCAGCCGAGCGCCGCGCCTGAGAAATATCGCGAGAAATATGCTCCGCCTGCATCTCCGCATCGGCCGCTGCGGAAATGTTCCCGGCCTTGCGCAAGGTGTGAGCCAGCAGCAGGTAGGCCACGTCGCTGGGCTGCATCTTCACGGCACGCGAAATCTCCGACACGGCCAATGCATTATCAGCATCTCGCTCGGCCAGCAAGCCGCTGCCTACCAGCGCGACCGGATTATCGGGATTCTGTTGCAAGGCATCGCTGTAGGCCATTCTCGCATGGGCAACATCGTCGCTTTGCATAAACGCAGAACCCAGCACTGCGAGCGCTTTGGCGCGCGAAGCATTGTCCTGCGCCGTATCGACCGCCTGTTTCAATTGCGCAATCGAATCTTGCACGCGTCCATGCGCCAGCTCGTACAAAGCGATGGAAACCGTCTCGGAGGATGGATAAGTGGCGAGCGCCCCGGCGGCTTTGTACTCCGCAATGGCGTCATCGGTCCGGTTCTCGTTGGCCAACACACGGGCCAGGCTGTCATGCGCCGTATAGTTTTTCTCGGTAACGGCGAGTGCGTGCCTCCACAGCGTTTCGCTGTCATGCCAGTAACCGATCTGCCGGTAAGTCAGCATCCCCAGCGCCGCCAAAATCGCCAATGCCGGCGCAACCAACCAAGGCTCCGATATTTTCCAGCGCTGCGCCAAGTCTACCGCTCCCCATGCTACGCATATGAACAACCCTATGAAAGACAGGTAGGCGTATCGATCTGCCATGGCTTGTACGCCAACCTGCACCAGGCCAATCACCGGAACGAGCGTCCCTAGAAACCAGAACCAGCCAACCGGCAGGTAACGGTGCTCCCGCCAGCGCAAAACCAACAGGGTCAGTGTGACGAGCAGAACGGTCGATGCAACGACCTCCCACGCCGGAAGCAAACGTCCGGGGTGCGGATACAACACCGCCAGCCGGCTCGGCCAGAAAGCTTTTCCCAGATAGCGAACATACGCGACCACCGCGTTCCCGAGCCGCATGGTCATCGATAGTCCGCGTACCGCGTGACCCGCTTCCTGAGCAACCAGCGTGATCACCGCGCTCCCGATGCAGAGCAGAAACAGAGGAACTTTCTCGAGCACAAGGAAAGAGAAAGGCCGCTCGCCAAGGTCAGATCTCCGCGCGACGGTGACAGACTTGCGCAAACGCCGCAGCGGCCAATAATCCCAAAGCAAGAGAACAAATGGCAGCGTGATCACCTCCGGCTTCGCCATCAGTGCCAGCGCAAAAAGGCCGGCAACCGGCAGGTATCGCCCAACGCTTACCTTGCGAACATAGCGCTGATAGGCATGCAGCGTCAGCAGGAAGAAAAACATGCTGAGCACATTCTTGCGCTCCGCGACCCAGGCCACCGACTCCACATTAATAGGATGGAGTGCAAACAGAGCTGCGACCATCAGGCTCGGCCAGGTGGCGCCGGTAGCGATCTCTAAGAGAAGGAACAGCAAGACCACATTGGCCGCATGGAACAAAACATTTACGTAGTGATAACCCGCAGGATTCAGCTTGAAAAGTTGATAGTCGAGAGCATGAGAGAGCCAGGTAATCGGGTGCCAGTTGGCGGCGTCACGGCTGGTGAAGGCCCAAGCTACGGTTTCCCACGTCAGCCCGCCACGAATGTGCGGGTTGTCGGTGATGTAAGTATTGTCATCAAAATTGGTGAATCCGTTGTGCGCGGCGGCGTTGTAGACGGCCAGCGTGGCCAGAACCAGCAGCAGGCATAAAATCAAGCTTCGTTTCTCGCGAAGATCGCGCGAGGCCCCGGGCGGTCCGGAAGCCCGAACAGGTCCTGTAGCTTTGGCAAGTGTTGTCGAAGGCAAAAATCGATCCTGATCTTTCTAATCTGGTCTTTCCATTCCGGTCTGTCCAATCCGGTCTTTCTAATTTAGAACGATTATAGGCGGCGGAGTTTGCGTTCGTGAGTGCGATAAAAGCGGGCGAAGCTACGTTGGTAACCCGCAAATTTCTCTGCAAGTTTCTGATTCTGCCGCGATCACCAGTTGTCGGGTACGCGCGGAAGAGTGCCACGAAGGGTCAGGCTCCATGACACAATTTGGCAGGTGCGCCAGCCGATGGCAGGATATAATGGCCCTAAAGTTTCATACCGTATTGAAAATAACGGAATTGCAGGGCACCGGTGGGAACCAAGGTAACTAGCGGGTTTGGTCTGGCAAGTGCGAACATCAAGCCCGACTGCGTCATTCCATGACCAGCACGAAACTAAAAGTCCAAGACGAGGGGAAAATAGAGATGCGGAAGCAACAGAAGGGTTTCTCACTGATCGAGCTGCTGATCGTGGTTGCCATCATCCTGATCATTGCAGCTATTGCTATTCCAAACTTGATGCGTGCACGTATGGCAGCCAACAACTCATCGGCGGCTGGTTCCGAGCACACCATCATCGTCGGCGAAGTTGGGTATTATGGCGCGTATCCGGCCACGGGGTATTCCACCCTCGCGATGTTGGGCGGTGCGGCCACGCCTTGCATTCCGGGAACGGCCAATGGCTGCTTGATCGACAACAACCTGGCCACCAACGGCGGCGGCCTGGGCAAGAGCGGCTTCAACTTCGCGGCCACTCCGGGTGGCGCGGCGGCAACTGGCTGGAACTATTACACCACCGGAACTCCGATGTCGAACGTAACCGGCACGGAAGCTTTCTGCGCGGTTGACGACGGCGTGCTGCGCGATACTCCGACGGCGATTGCTATTGCCGGTAGCTACACTGTTTGCCAGGGATGGACTCCTAGCCAGAACTAGTTAGTTCGGGCAACGAGTACTTCTGGATGTCATTTCTGGAAGTCAAGGGCAGCGGACAAAATCCGCTGCCCTTTCTTTTCTGATCCTAGAAGCCCATCGTGCGGGCTGGCATTTGGAGTCTTTCCGATCTCGCTGAGACCGCAATGTTCTTGGCTCGTTTCGATTCAATTTGTCACAAATTGTCAACCTCAAGCGACGCATTCTGCCAGAGTCTCGCCAGATTGTCCCGCCAGGAGCTTTCCTATCTACTGAAACAAAGACACTTCCGCAGTCCCGGTAGCACCTAGGTAATTAGAATGAGTGGCCGTTCATGTGCGATACCCAATGCGAACGTCTGCTGTGGCAAGCAACTTAGCGAAAATGGAGACATTGTAAAAATGGAGCGTCGACAAAAAGGTTTCTCATTGATCGAACTGTTGATTGTGGTTGCAATTATCCTGATCATCGCAGCGATTGCTATTCCAAACCTGATGCGTGCCCGCATGGCAGCCAACAACTCATCGGCGGCTGGTTCCGAGCACACCGTCATCGTCGGCCAAGTCGGCTATTACGGAGCGTATCCGGCAACCGGCTATGCCACTCTGGCTCGGCTCGGCGGCGCGGCCACGCCTTGCGTTCCGGGAACGGCCAACGGCTGCTTGATCGACAACAACCTGGCCACCAATGGCGGCGGCCTGGGCAAGAGCGGCTTCAACTTTGCGGCCACTCCGGGTGGCGCGGCAACGACTGGGTGGAACTATTACACCACTGGGACTCCGATGTCGAACGTGACCGGCACGGAAGCCTTCTGCGCGGTTGACGACGGCGTGCTCCGCGATACTCCGACGGCGATTGCCATCGCGGGTACTTACACGGCTTGCCAGGGATGGACTCCTAGCCAGAACTAACTAGTTCGGGCAACGAGTACTTCTGGATGTCGTTTCTGAAAGTCAAAGGGCAGCGGTCAAAATCCGCTGCCTTTATTACTTTCCCTTCGCACCTTCCGGTGAGTTTCGCTTTCCGACAATTTCTGTCACTTCAGATTGACGCTTTGCGGCTTGGATGCCTGGCCGCCTATGGTTGCCAGCAGTTACCCGCAAATCCATGCCGTCCGCTGAGGCGGGTTCGGATGATTCTGCCTTTCTTTTCCGGCACCTACACCCTGGGCAAGGAAATGCTGCGCATCGTTACCAGAGTACCTGCGTCGCGGCAGGCTGCTTGGCCCCCTAAATGCCACCTGTTTGGTGGACCGGCTATCGCTGAAGGAGCGTGGAAGTCCACGCGTGTGCAGCAAACATGAAGCTAATGCGAGAACAAAACGGGTTTTCACTGATCGAGCTTCTGATCGTGATCGCCATCATCCTGATCATCGCGGCGATTGCCATTCCGAACCTGATGCGGGCCCGCATGGCGGCCAACGATTCGTCAGCGGCGGGCTCGATCCACGCGATCAACGTTGCCGAGGTCGGGTATTTCGTAGGCTATGAGAATGTCGGCTTTCCGGCGACCTTGCTTCCTCTGGGTGGCGCTGCCCCCTGCGTTCCAAGCGTGGCAACGGCATGCCTGATCGACAACAATCTGGCCACCAATGGCGGAGGTAATGGCAAGAGCGGATATCAGTTTGCTGCGACGGGATCGGCGACTGCGGCCAGCCCGAACAACAATGCGTTCTATGCCACAGCCACTCCTAACAGCGCTTCTACCGGTTCCCGCGCGTACTGCGCCACGGATGACCTGGTGATTCGCCTTCAACCAGCCGGCACGATCACCCTGGTAGGCTCCTATGCCTCGTGTGAGGCCTTGGGCGCCATGATGAATTAATAGCTTCGGCTTTCCCGGTCTCCCCGCTGGGGGCCGCGTCTTCCAGGCGTTGCTTGCTTTTACTTTCGTAATCTTCCGACAACAGCCCACTGCTTTACTCGCTACCTAATTCGCTTATAATTTTTCCAGATACCGCATGGCTCTTCATTGAAACGCACATGCCTGCAATAGAAATCTTGGGACTGGAAAAGACTTACAAAGTGGGCTTCTGGCGCAAGCGCCCGAAGCAAGCACTTCGTCCGCTCCACCTCCAGGTTGAAGAAGGGGAGATTTTTGGCTTTCTCGGCCCTAACGGAGCGGGTAAAACCACTACGCTAAAATTGCTGATGGGCCTGGTCTTCCCGAGCGCCGGATCGGCACGCATCCTGGGCCGCGAATGGACAGATCCCGCGGTAAAAGCGCAGATCGGTTTTCTTCCCGAGCAGCCCTACTTCTACGACTACCTGACAGCTCACGAACTGCTGGAATACTACGGGCAACTTTCCGGCGTTCCGGGCAAACAGCGAAGGCAGCGAATCGAACAAGTTTTACAACAAGTGGGCCTGCGCGATGTACGCGGAGTGCAACTGCGGAAGTTTTCCAAAGGAATGCTGCAGCGCGTAGGAATCGGCCAGGCAATTCTGCACGATCCCAAGCTCGTATTTTTCGACGAGCCAATGTCTGGGCTCGATCCCATGGGACGCCGCGAAGTGCGCGACCTGATGGAGCAGCTGAAACAGCAGGGCAAAACCGTGTTCTTCTCCACGCACATTCTCTCCGACGCCGAAGCGCTGTGTGACCGTGTTGCCATTATTAACAAAGGCGAAGTGCTCCGCGTGGGCGCGGTTGAAGATTTGACTTCGAGTGTGCGCGGCAAAGTCGAAGTGATTTGGCAGGGCACGCAGATTCCTCAATCAATCAAGGCGTTGGGCGCAGAGTGCCACGTCGCCGCTGAAACCGTGCGCGCCGTGATCGACGAAAAACAGCAGGACCTGGCCATCGATGCATTGCGCCGCGAACGTTTGCGCCTGATTGCGGTAATTCCGGTGCGCACTTCGCTGGAAACTTACTTCGTCGAAAAACTGCGGCACGCCGAAACCGCGGCCAATTCGATCGCAGGCGGCGCGTGATATGAGGCGTACGACATGAGGCGGATTACGAGGCGCACGATTACGAGGCCCATGATATGAGAAGCAGCATTGCCCACATTGCGTCCAATACCTTCCGCGAAGCCGTACGCGACCGCGTGCTCTATAATCTGATCGCCTTCGCCCTGCTGCTTTCCGGGGCGGCGATTCTGGTCGGCCAGATTTCCATTGAGATCGAGAAGTTGGTGGTCATCAATCTCGGCCTGACGGCGGTATCGTTATTCGGCGTGGTCATCGCCATTTTTATCGGGATTGGACTCGTCTCCAAGGAAATCGAAAAGCGCACGCTCTACACCGTTCTTTCGCGCCCGGTTCGCCGCTGGGAGTTCATTATCGGCAAGTTTTTTGGACTGGCCGGCACCTTAACGGTGAATACGTTCTTCATGGCGATCGGCGTGTTCGCGGCTTTGTTTTATGTATCGCACAAGTTCGTGAGCGCCGACGGCCTGATTTTTGTTGCCCTGTACTTCATCATTCTCGAGTTTTTAATCATCTGTTCTTTGGCGCTATTGTTCTCGTCGTTTTCTTCACCATTGCTCTCGGCTGTGTTCGCTTTTTCGTTGTTCGTGATTGGAAACTTCGCCGAGGATCTCCGCGGTTTTGCAGCCATGGCCCACGGCCTAACCCGCTGGCTGGCGACGGGTGCGGCGTACCTGGTGCCCAATTTCTCCGCCTTCAACGTGATTACTTCGATCGCCCACGGGCAGCCGGTCGCAGGACACTTGATTCTACAGAACACTTTCTATGCCCTGTTCTACGCCACCATGGCGCTCAGCGGGGCCGTGCTCATCTTCGAGCATCGCGATTTGAAATGAAGTATCGTCGCAAAATCACAGGGATCGCGGCCGCGGCGTTGATTGCGTCGCTGGCTGCCAGCTCGTTTGTGCTGCATCGCGTCGACCAACAGCGTCCGCAGGCCACGCTTGATGAAGTCCTGTTTCTAAGTTCGCCGACGGTGATCAAGCGCGCCAGTCTTGGCTATAACGGCCTGATGGCTTGCATCTACTGGACCCGGGCCGTGCAATATTTCGGAAACCGCCAGCATTATTACGCGGCCAGATACAGGCTGTTGGCGCCGCTGCTGGAGATCACTACGCATCTCGATCCGCAACTCATCATCGCTTACGAATTCGGCGCCAGCTTCTTATCGCCAAAACCCCCGCAGGGAGCGGGAGAGCCCCAGCGTGCGGTGGAGTTGATGCAGTACGGAATCCAGCACAATCCCGATAACTGGCACCTCTATTACGACCTCGGCTTCGTTTACTACATGGACCTCCAGGACTATAAAAAAGCCGCCGAGGTCTTCGAGCGGGGATCGCAGGTGCCCCAATGCTCATCCGTTTCTCAAGATCCTGGCCGCGCAAATGGCACAGCACGCCGGCGAATATCAGACCGCCCGCATGTTATGGTCGGCCACCTATGAGAGCACGCAGGACAAACAAATCAAAGAAAATGCTATCGAACACCTGCGCGCGCTGCGCGTCGATGAGGACGTTCAGCACCTGCAGGAAGCTGTCACCCGCTTCGGCGAGAGCACTGGTCGCTTACCGACGAGCTTAGCGGAACTTGCCGCCGCCGAACACCTGCCGGGAATTCCGGTCGACCCGGATGGCAATCCCTACAAGCTGACTCCCGACGGCCGCGTGGAAGTTCGCAACCCCGATGATTTTTCTTTCGCGACCCGCGGATTCCCGCCTGGATACAAGCCCGTGCCTACGCTGCGCAACTTTCATTAGTCCCACATTTTCGCCCTTCCGGATTTTCTTTCCTGGTGATCGTTATGATTGCGGAATGGAGAGCAACGATCGCTTGCCGTTTCGGGTCCAGTTGTTTCGCTCTGTGCGGCCATGGTGGAACGAAATCGCCTCCGACGAGGGACATTTGGTCGCGGCGCGGCGACTCGCGACCGCATTGTGGGAATTCATCCGCGACTCCTCGCCTCAGCGACGCCGGCTACGCTACGGTGATGCAGAATTCGATTGGGACCACCGCGTCGACACCACCAGCGCCAGCGTTTCCTGGCGAGACCGCCTGCTCGGACTGTTTCACTCGCCCTATCAGCCGACCGAAGCCGCGTTGTTTCATGAGATGCTTTCTGCTCTGCGGGAGCAAACCGGTTGCGACTTTCGGGATTTTATCTTTATCGATCTCGGCTCGGGAAAAGGACGTGCGCTGTTGATGGCCTCGGACTATCCGTTTCGCCGCATCGTCGGCGTGGAGCTTCTGCCACAATTGCATCGCGCTGCGCAGGACAATTTAACGAAATACAGAAGCGAGACTCAGCAGTGCTTTGTCGTGCAGTCGATTTGCGCTAACGCTGCGGAGTTTCGCTTTCCGGAAGAGCCAATCGTGCTTTATCTTTTCAATCCACTTCCAGAACCTGGGCTTAGACGTGCGCTGACAAATCTGAAGAGCAGCTTGCGCCGGCATCCACGAACGGTTTACGTCCTGTATCACAACCCGTTGCTCGAGCATGTATTCAGCGAGAGCCCGGCGTGGGGAAAAATTGGCGGGACGCATCAGTACGCGATCTACCAGTTTGTCCGTACGAAGTTGGCTTGCGAGGAACCACCTCGCGGCTGACTATGCAGTCTGACTACGCAGCTTTCTTTGCGCTATCTTTCAGCAGTCCGAGGCGCATGAGGCTTTCGGCAGTGGCGATAATCGATTCTTCTCTTGATCGCGGCGACCAGCCGAGCATGCTCTTCGCTTTTTCGGCGGTGGCGTTTTTTCTATTGCCGAGTTCGGGGACGATCTGCTTCACGGCAGCGTCGCGCAGCGCCGCAAGACGTATCACAAAGTTCGGCAATTGCATCGTAGGAACTCTTTTTGCAGCCTGGCCCAAACTCGTTTTCAGAATCTTCGCGGTTTCGAGAGTGGATAGAAAATTTCCGGCGACGGCGAGAAAACGCTCACCACTAGCAGCGGGGTGGGTCATGGCGCGGAGGTGCAGATCGGCAACATCACGCACGTCGACGGCGCCGAAATACAGTTTCGGAAGGCCGGGGACGGCCCCATCCAACAGGCGCTGCACGATGAGGATTGAAGTGGAATAGTCCGGCCCCAGAACCGGGCCGAAAACGCCAACGGGATTCACGACGGAAAGCCCCAATCTTCCGCCATCTTTATTCGCGGCTTCGCTCTCGATGAAATCCCAGGCGGCACGTTCCGCCAAAGTTTTCGATTTCACGTAGGGAGTTACACCTTCGCCATTCACATCTGTCCAGTCTCTTTCCGTGAATGACTCTGTTTGCGGCTTGTGGCCATAACCGATCGCCGCAAAAGAAGAAGTCAGAACAACGCGTTGTACTCCGGCGTCACGCGCGGCGCGCAACACGCGGAGCGTGCCTTCCCGTGCGGGCACGATCAACTCGTTTTCATTCTTTGGGACAGTCGGTGGAAATGGCGACGCCACGTGCAGAACGTATTCGCAGCCGGAAACTGCTTCCATCCAACCGGCGTCGCTCCCGAGATCGGCGGCGAAGAATTGCAATCGGCTGCCCGGATCGGCTCCACCTTGTCTCAGCATGGCGCGAACGTTGGCTTCGCGCTTCAGGTTGCGAACCGTGGTCCGTACGTCGTGTCCTGCCGCGAGCAACTTGAGGATGCAATGACTGCCGATGAATCCCGAACCACCGGTGACGAGAACTTTGCTCATTGTCATTTGAGCGTATCACGGCAAATAATCCGCGATTTTGGCTGACACAGCCTTGCAGAAGTTCTCAAGGCGGTTCGAATGCATGGCATTCCTGTAACGTTGTGCCGATAACTTACACGATCTCCGCCTACTGCGCTAATTCTTTGCGGACGCGAGCCATCAGCCTCCGGTATTCGGAATCGTTTTGTAGTGCCGGAATCGGCGGGTCTGACGTGAGAAGGCCGGCCTCGCGGCGGTCAAAAGCGAGTTGGAGGTAGGTGAGCGCATCCCTGGTTCTGCCGAGAGCGGCGTACGAGACTGCCAGATCGTAGGCATTTCCACCCCCGCCGTCGACTGCCGCTTTCTGCAGGGGTAGTTGAGCTTGCAGCATCCCTCTCGGGCCGCCGGAGGAGAATCCCTCGGCGCGGGCATCAGCGAGCGCCAGGCCTGCCAGGTCGTGGCGCAACTCAGCGACCGTGCGCCACTCAGCAACGGCCTTTGCATAGTCCCGCTGCTCCCACGCGATTCTTGCAAGGTAATAATGAGTGGATGAAAGAGACGGATCGGTAGTTTCGAGCTGCTTGAGCAAGGCGAGCCCCTCAGAATGGCGGCCAGCAGACCACAATAGGTATCCCTTGTCGGCGAGCAGTGCGGTCGATGCGGGCTCGAGGCGCTGCGCCTGATCGATCTGATCGATGGCATCCGGAAAACGATGGAGCGCCATCAGATAGGTCGCATACCAGTGGTGGGCGCGCACCAGATCGGGATTCAACTGCAAAGCGCGCTTGAATTCGCGCTCGGCGGTCGCTGCCTTCCACAACCACCAGAAGGTTGCAAAGGCGAGCGAGTTGTGGGCCTGGGCGGAGGTGTCGTCAAGTTGGACCGCGCGCTGTGCGGCAGCGAGTGCGCGCGGGTAAGCCTCGGCCGCAGGCATGACTCCGAATTCGCGCAGCAGGTTATAACAGTCGGCGAGTCCGACGTAGGCTTCGGCATTGCCGGGATCTCGGACGATGGCCTGCGTGAAATAGTCGATCGCCTGGGTGAGGTCATCGGGTGTGCGACGGCTCCAGAAATAGCGTCCCTTGAGGTAGAACTCCTGGGCTTGTGTGTTGGATGAATGGTGGCTGGCTGCGCTCGCGAATCGAAATGCGCCACGCTGTCCCAGGTAAATAATCAGCAAAACAATCAACAAGAACGACGCCGACACGGCAGCCCATAGCGCTCGGGTGTGGGCCCTCGCGGCGGTCGACCCGAAGTTCGGTCCTTGACTTGCCGCCTCGACTGCGTCCTCGTGGGCCGGTTTATCGAAGGCTGGTTCTGCCGCTATGGTTCCTGCTGAATCTCCGGTTGGAGGGGCCAACTCCGGCAGAGTTGGCGATTCTGAATTGAGGTCTTCGGGACCGGCTTTTCAGCCAATCGGCCAGCTCCCGAGTGTAGGCAAAAACTGAGCTGCGGCCGTTCCCCGGAAGCCGATGAACGGGGAGACCGCGTTCCGACTCCCAGCGCTTGACGGTGCGCTCGGCGCGGCCAAAAAAAGGGCATTAAATCACAAGACTCACCTAGCGTGGTAAACTCTATGAATGGCCTTCGTACAATTTTCCAGTGGCTTCACGCCACAGCAACAAAAGAAAATCATCGACGCAGTAAGCCCAAAGCTGCGCGGCTGCTCGGCGTGCGGCCAAAATGCATGGCAACTGATGACGGAGGGTGTCGTTCAGATGCCGATTGCACCGAATCCCGGAGCATTAGCATCGGCATTCTACTCGCAGCCCCCAAACTATGCGGATGCAGCCATGTATGGTCTCATCGGTCCAACCCCTCCGCGAACGTTGCCATGCATCGCGCTTATGTGCAGCAACTGCGGTCATTTGCAGTTTTACAGTGTGCTTCAGCTTGGTCTCGGTGTTGCGCTTGGAGTCGTGGCATCGCTCATCCCAGAGCCGGAGGGACAATAGGATGTCTGGACAGAACCTTATTCCTCCGCAAGAAGATGATGGCAATCCGATTCTCTCGCCTGTCCCAATTCCTCTCACCGTGCAATATGTTCAGAGGAGTATGCGCATGATTCCTGTAAACAGCCATGAATTGGATACCGTCGCATCTCTTAGCAACTCGGTCAACTTAGCATTTTTCACTTTGTGCGTGGGGCTGGCTGCTGCCTTTGGACTTGTTCTCAATCAGGGCGGTATCACTGATGCCATGAAGCACGCTGAATATGTGAGTCTGTTCGCTGTGTCGGTAGTAGGTTCACTTTATTTCGGAGTCAGAGCATTGGTTGACCACCGAGCGGCGAAAAGAAGATTGGATGACATTAAGCGCGGCAAGTGATTCGCGGTTTATTTTGTCGCTGGTTTCCGTAATGGAGGCGCGTTGACCACTCGTTTAAGCAGTTTTTTGAACTTGCGAAACCCCGGCGGCTTCTTGGGCTTTGGTTCTTTTCCCTCTACCTTGTCGTGGTTCTTTTCCATGCGCATCACCCTAACACTAGCGCATACGTCAAGCGCTTGCCGACAATGGAATCGAGCACTTTCTGGAATCTTTCTGCACTGGTTAGCTTACGCTCGTTATAGCGAAAGGCTTGCTCATCAAGGTATCTGAATAAATGAAACGGCTCGACACTCACATACGTTCCTTTGATCGAGCGCTTCAACAGCGACCAGAAATTCTCAAGGCGATTAGTGTGAACGTTGCCATTAACGTATTCTTCGGCATGATCGACAACCTTGTGCGCGTAGTCAGACTCAAGCCCATCATACGATTTCAGCGCGTCAGTATAAACTGCCGTTCCCGCTGCGACGTTCTCTCTAATTCGTCGTTGCAGTTCACCTTTGCGCCGCGTGCTCACAACGGACGTGCGAATCTTTCCAGTCTCGCGCTCCAACAATCCGAATACAACAGCTTTTCCCATGGGGCCGCGTCCACGAATCTTTTCCATGCGCTTCCCGATGTGCATATTTCGTGCCTTCCCGCCGATAAAGGTTTCATCTGCTTCCACGGTACCAGTCATTTTGTTGACGCTACCCGTGTGCATGGCGTAGCGGATACGATGCAGCATGAACCATGCCGACCGCTGAGTAACTTTGATCGCGTCGGCAAGTTCGTAACTGCTGATGCCGTTCTTACAATTCGCAAGCAGCCACATCGCCGTCAGCCATTTGTCGAGCGGAATCGCGCTGTCCTCAAAGATCGTTCCGACCTTGACGGAGAACTGCTTCTTGCAATCGAGGCACTTCCACATCAGGCGCGTAGTCAGAAACGACAGCCGTTTGGATGCACATTGCGGACAAGCAGGCCATTAGGCCACTTGGACTCGGCAACGTGTTTCAGGCAGACCATAGGGTCAGAAAAATACCGAATAGCTTCCATCAAACCATTGGCGCTGTATGGTTTATCGTTTCTCATGAGGTGAGTCTAGCACATCATGAAAGGTGAGTCAAGTGATTTGTTGCCAAAAAAAGCCGCAATTTCTTTCCAGGAATCCAGCCGATGAGACGCCAACGGGTCGCGATGAGCTGCCATAAAGGGAAATGACCTGTACTGACCCGTAGCGGCCTGAACTGTCTCTTGCGGGGGGGGAACGCCGGGGAACCATAGTATAGCCCGAACCCGCGCGTTGCGCTCCCCCACTAGAGTGCCCCCTCAGGCATTAGGCCCCGCGCATAAACCTAACAACCTCAGGAGGATTTGGATGTCGGCTCAGTCTTTTTGTCGCCAGGCTTCGGCTTTGGCTTTCGCATTTATCTCCGTTTTCGCTGTTTTCGGTAGCGCTTCAGCCCACGCGCAAACTTTTAAACCGATCTTTGAGGGAACAAACGCCACTACCATCGTGAACCCCTCCAGCAGGGTTGTGACCCAGGGCACCGATGGCGACATGTATTTCACCAGCGAAAACGGCGGCACTTTTTATGGAACGCTGTTTAAGGTGTCACCGACCGGAGCAGGTGCACTGGTTTATGACATTTCCTATTTTCCGACCAGCGGCGTCAGCCTTGGCCTGGACGGCGAATACTACGGAACCAACGGAGACGGCGGACCGGGCGGCGGTTGCGGTTTTTCCGGATGCGGCCAAATCTATAAGGTGTCGGAAGCCGGAAAAGAGACGATTCTATACAGCTTTACCGGTGAGGGCGACGGTGCGGACCCGCAGTCTCCCCCAATCCTCGCCGCTAACGGCCTTTTCTACGGCACCGCACCCGCTGGCGGCGCCAATAGCGCCAGCACTGCATACTCGATCAGTTCCTCCGGAGCATTCAAGATCCTGCACACCTTCGCCGCAACTGAAGGGCAACAGGTGCAGGCGGAACTGGTGCAGGGACTCGATGGCAACTTTTACGGCACGGCTGTTAACGGCGGGGCTAATGGTCTTGGAACGATCTTCAAGATGAGCCCCACCGGCACCGTGGCGGTGTTGCATAACTTCGCGGGATCCGATGGCTCGAATCCATGCTGCGGACTGTTGCTGGCCAGCGACGGAAATTTCTATGGCACGACCAGTAATGGCGGAGGCGAGGGCATTGCGGGTGTAATCTTTCGGATCACGCCGGCAGGCGTCTACACCGTGCTTCACAGCATCAATCCCGCGAATGGGGATGGCACGGGGCCGGGATCCACGCTGACCCAAGGCACCGACGGAAAACTCTATGGCGTCACCGCCTCCGGCGGTGGTGGGGTGAGCGGCACGCTCTTTAACATGACCACGACCGGCACGTTTAAGACTTTGTATACATTTTGCAGCAGTGGAACTTGTACTGACGGCTACGGGCCCAGCTCTCCGCTGAAGCAGAATACGAATGGCGTCTTTTATGGCAGCACTTGGTCCGGCGGGGATTTGACACAGTGCAACGGGGAAGGTTGCGGCGAGGTCTACAGCTTGAGCACGGGGCTGAAGCCTTTCGTATCGCTGCCGCTCGCATCCGGCGAAGAGGGCGCGAAGGAAGAGATCCTGGGCCAAGGCTTCACCACGTCATCGACCGTTAGCTTTGGTGGAACTCCGGCGACCATCACTGAGGCAACCAGCAAACTTCTGGTGGTCAAGGTTCCGGCGGGAGCGTTGACGGGTTCGGTGACAGTCACAACCGGGTCTGAAACATTGACCAGTTCCCGGATCTTCCGCGTAACTCCGACCTTCCTTTCGTTCGATCCGACGAGCGGACAGGTGGGAACGCCTGTGACCATTACGGGAACCGGGTTGACGCAAACCATCGGCGTGGCGTTCGATGGGACCGCAGCAAGTTTTACGGTTGATTCCGACACGCAGATCACGGCAACGGTTCCGAGCGGAGCCAAGAGCGGAAAAATCACTGTTACTACCCAGGGAGGAAGCGTGAGCAGTAGCACCAGCTTTACGGTGAATTAGGGCGGCTCTTTTTTATCCATCCGACCTCAGCGGAAGTTGCGAATGGCTCGTCGTAAGTCGAAGTTTCCTGCCATCGCGTACCTCCAAAAGGTAGTGTCCTGATATTGCAGTAATCAGGACACTACCGCTCGAAACGCGCCCTTGCAAAATTTTCCCTCGTCATGCACCCTCGATGGGATGGCGCGAAAGAACGGCCGTACCGGCGGTTTTCTTTTACTCACAATATTTCTTATCGCCGTGGCTGTGGCGGGCCACGCGCAATCTGCTCCCGAACACGGCAGCAACGAACTTCAGGTGTGGGCCGCGGGGGGGCATTCGGTCGCAGGCGGAACTTCGAAGACAGAAGTTTTCAATGCGGGCATTCGTTACGGCCGAGTGATTTCGGCTCTTCATTGGCCGTCAATTTTGCGGGGGCGATTCGAATACACGGTTGAATTCGTCCCCGTCTATCTGATTT
The DNA here is from genome assembly GCA_963743585.1 of uncultured Acidobacteriaceae bacterium. Taxonomy (GTDB): domain Bacteria; phylum Acidobacteriota; class Terriglobia; order Terriglobales; family Acidobacteriaceae; genus Sulfotelmatobacter. Next base: position 524,616 of record CAVUQI010000001.1, read on the forward strand.
TTCAGCCGGCGAACACCGCTTTTGGATGGGGATTCAATCCATTGGGACTGAAGTGGGATTTCCAGCGGCGTCGGCGATTCTCGCCATATCTTGAACTCGATGGCGGAACGGTATTCAGCAATCACAACGTTCCAACCTACACGAACGACGTGAACTTTACTCCCAGCGCGGCGTTGGGCACGCACATCCTGGGTGAGAAATATAACTGGAGCGTGGAAGTGCGCTATCTGCACATTTCGAGCGCCGGATTGGGAACCTACAACCCGGGATTAAATACGGTGCAAGTGCGTCTCGGCGTGGGAAGGTTCTGGAAGAGATAGATCCAAAGCCTCTCAATGACGCCGCATCGGGGCGTTACGTCACCGTGACGCAAATCGGTTTCGCGCAGCAAGTGGCGATGAAATAATACTCCCCGGCGGGCAAGCCGCTTTTTATGCCGACAGCCGCCGGAGAAGGCAGACGGACCGGCGGTCGAACATTAAACGGCCAGGGGTCATTGTCATCGGCGGTGAGGGTGCAGCCGGAAGGCGGGATGTTGGTTCAGTTCACGCCGTCGCCAGGCTTGGCAGTGAAGTTTTGGCAGATCGGAATGTTGTGGGACATGGCCACGGAAGCTTCCTCGCTGAGTCGCGCCAAGGGCAGTTCAATCGATAATCGGCAAAAAGAGTCGATGGCCCAAGGCGGGCGGAGAAAATTTCTATGAATTTCTCCGCCCCAAGGTCGGTTTACTTTTGGCGATGCGTGCGATGCATTGAGTCGCCAACGGTCACCGTATGCTGTGCGTTATCTTGCGTGCAGCAGCTTACGTTGTAATTGTAATTTCCATCCTCTAAGTCGGATTTAAGCGTGATGGTGCTGGCAGGCGGAAGATAGATGGGAGGGCCCGAGGTGAACGGCCACTCGGTAGTGCCCGCCGTGATTTCGCAGTTGTGGCTTAGGTAGTTGCAGGTCGTGGGAATGCTTTGAAAATCCACATAGTCCCCGGCGTCGGCGTCGAAATCACTGCAAAGCTCGGGTGTACGCGTGGTTGGCGTTGGTGTATTGGGTACGCGAGCGGTTGCCATAATTAGTTATTCCTTTCGGATTGTCCAGGGCAACATCATCGAACTGGCTGCCCGTGGCTGGATTTTCTAACCTGGTCCCCTCCTCGTATAGTTCGCGGGGAGTTACTGCTAGGAGTTACTAATGAGACGACTTCATCAACTGCTGATAACCCGGCGTGTTGGCCAGGTTGTCGAATTCGTGCAAGCTGCGAATTTTCTCGGGAGTATACCCCGCCTGCACCATTTTTGCCAGAAATTCCAAGGCCAGGCCGGATTCGCCCAACTGGTTATATACCTCGGCGGCGTCCCACAATACATCTTTATCGTTGTGCCCATATTGCAAGGCTTGCCCAAGATAGAGCAAGGCGTTCTTGCGGTCGCCCAGCATGGAGCAGTAACCGGCTAGGTTGCTGAGCACATCCGGATCGTGAGGATTGATCTTGAGGGCTTCAGTAGCGAGTTCGACGGCCCTGCGGTAAGGAGCTACGGATTGGTCTTTGGCCCCGGAGTAATAGCGCGCGGCCCCCAGGTTTCCCCATATCACGTATTCCTGCGGGCTCAGTTTGGCTGCTTCCTCGTATGCGTCGGCGGCTTCGGCAAACTTCCGCAAGCCAGAATATGCCACGCCCAGATTGACAAATCCCGCATAGCTTGGGCGAAGGGCGACCGATTTTTTCAGCGGGTCGATCGCCTTTTCATACTGCCCCATTTCGACATAAATGGCCCCAATATTCACGTATGTGCCATACCACTCGGGAGCAATTTGAATGACCTTGGCGTACATCTGCAACGCTTTGTCATATTCGTTGCGGCGCTGATAAAACCTCCCCGCTTCGTTGTAGCTGTTGCGGCTGTTGGGATGCGATTGAATTACTTGCTGGAAGGTCGCTTCCGCTTCCGTGATCTTCCCTTCGTTTTCGTAAGCGCGAGCTAATTGAATAGCTGCTTCCTCGTTGGCCGGTTCAAGACTGAGGGCCGCCTGGAACTCCTTCACTGCCGCATCATGCTGCCCGGTTCCATCTTCGATCCGGCCCAGACAGATATGTCCGGCGGCGCCGGCGTTGCCCAGCTTCACCGCCTCGTTACATTCCGCCTGCGCGGGCGCGACCCATTTTTTCTCTTTCGTGCCCGTGTACCTCAGCCAGTCGCTTTCCCCCAGTACGGCTTTGGCCATGCCGAAATTGGGATCGAGCTTGAGCGCTTCGTGGGCCATCAGCGCCGCATTGTCGAGATTCTCAGCTCTGCTGCTGTCGAGCAGATAGCCTCGCGCCTGCAAATAGTACTTGTAGGCTTCAGGTTGGTCGGTGCCGTGGACTTTGAGCGCAGTTTCTTCTTCCGGGCGAAGCTGCAGTTTGAGGGCCCTGACAGCGCCATCGGCAACGTTGCTTTCCACGGAGAATACATCGGAGGCGGGAACAGAAACGGAATCGCCCCCGAGCGCAGCATTGTTTTTAGCGCTGCTCACAGTATAGGAAACTTTGATCAACTCGCCGTTGGGCTCGAGGCTGACGGCAAGTCCAAGATTTGCGCCGAACATGTGCGCCGCATCCGCGAGCGTGGAAATGTGTTTTTCCTGTAAGCTGCGCGGCGGGATGACTTCAAAGGCGCGATCGTTGCTGAGGCCGCCAAGCTTGGCCCCAAGGCTCTCGACCAGTCCTTCGCCAAGGGCGGTGAGTTTGGGATCGGCATTCGGAGGAGCAGCAAAAGGTAGGACGGCAAGAATTTCGGTTTGCGGCAATCCGGATTGGGCAGCCGATGCGGCGTTGTTCGCGGTCGAGAAGGCGCGGTGCAATAAACGATAGGCGAAGAATCCGGCAAGAACGATAACAACGATAGCGATGGCTGCGAGCGCGCGATATTGATGGAATGCGCCGGGAGCGGATGCCATGCCCCTGGGCTTGCGGCCTCCCTGCACGCGGCGCAAATCAGCTAGAACGGCCGCGGCATCGGGATAACGGGCCTCAGGCTTTTTCTCGATCATCCGCGTAACTACGCGGGCGAGCGGGCCGGGAACATTTTTAAGCGAGGGCGGCTCTTCGTGAACGATGCGGGCGACGGTGGTAGCCAGGCTATCACTGTGGAATGGCTGCTCGCCGCCAAGCATTTCGTAGAAAACCAGGCCAAGCGAGAATATGTCGGAGCGGCCATCGTCGGGCTTTTGCAGCAAAACCTCCGGAGCCATATAGGCGGGCGTGCCGCCGCTGGCGGTCATGGTCTCCATGCTCTTGGTGGCATCGTCCGGATTTGCCGGTCGAAGGGCGCGGCGGGCAACCCCGAAATCGAGAATCTTCACCCGGCTGCCTGGCGTGATCATGATGTTTTCAGGCTTGATATCGCCGTGAATGATGCCTTTTTCGTGCGCGGCCTGCAGGCCTTCGCAGCATTGCGCCGCGATGGCGAAAAATTCTTCGGAGGAAATCGGCTGCTTCAGACGATGGCGCAGCGTCTGGCCTTCCACGTACTCCATGACCAGCCAGAGTTCGCCGGCGTGTTCAACCACGTCGTAGACTCCGCCAACGTTGGTGTGATTGAGCGCGGAGGCGCGCTGGGCTTCTTTGAGAAAACGCTTGCGATCGGCAGAGTCGGATTCCGAGCGGGAAGAAGCTCGCTTGATGGCAACCTTTCGCTTGAGCGTCGGGTCTTCGGCAATAAAAACCTGACCCATGCCGCCCGCACCGATTCTGCGCCCCACGACGAAACGGCCCACGAGCGTGCCCGTGAGAGTATCAACGGCGACAGGGGGCGTCTTGATTTCGTCCGGCATTTTAGAACTGCCCGATTCTTCACATTCTAAACAGATTATTCGGGAAACCAAAGTAGCACATCAGTTGAATCGTGCCGCACGAAAGTGGTGAAGTGCGATCCGCGGAGTTGCTTCGTGGAGTGCACGCCAGCTATCCTGCTCACCTATGTCTACGCTAGTGGAATGTGTGCCCAATTTTTCGGAGGGCTGCGATAAAGAAAAAGTGGATGCCATTGTTTCGGCAATGAAGATTGATGGGGTTTACGTGCTCGACCGCGAAATGGATGCCGACCACAATCGCAGCGTGATCACGCTGGTGGGCGAGCGTGAAGCGATTCAGGAGGCGGCCATTCGCGGAGTTGGCAAAGCTGCTGAGTTGATTGATTTGTGCGTTCACAAAGGCGCGCATCCGCGGATGGGCGCGGCAGACGTGGTGCCGTTCATTCCGATCGAAGGCGTGACCATTGAAGATTGCGTGGCCATGGCAAAGCACGTCGCGGCGGAGATCTGGAAACGGTATCAGATTCCGGTTTATTTGTACGAAGCTGCAGCGGCGGTACCAGAGCGGCAGAATTTGGAAAATATACGGCGCGGGCAGTTCGAGGGCATACGTGCGGAGATTGCGACCAATCCCGCGCGTAAGCCGGATTTCGGAGAATGCAGAGTACATCCCACGGCGGGCGCAACCGTTGTAGGAGCGCGCAAGTTTTTGATTGCTTACAACGTTTTTTTGAGCACGCCGGATGTGGAGATTGCGAAAAAGATTGCCAAGGCCGTGAGGTTTTCGAACGGAGGCATGCGCTTCGTTAAAGGCGCGGGATTTCTAGTACGCGGACAGGCGCAGGTCTCGATGAATCTGACGGATTTTGAGCAGACCCCGGTGCACCGCGTATTCGAGATGGTGAAGCGCGAGGCAGCGCGATACGGCGTGATGCCGGTATCGAGCGAGATTGTGGGCCTGATTCCGAAAAAGGCGCTGGAGCAGGCCTCGGAATGGTTTCTTCAGGTGGAGAATTTCGATTCGTCTTTAATTCTGGAAAACCGGTTGACAGCTGTGATGAGCGGCAAGATGGCTGTCGGCGGATTGCGCGCGGGAGTGGAACCGTTCATCGAACAACTTGCCGCGCCCACGGCCACACCTGGCGGCGGCAGTGCCGCAGCAGCGGCTGGCGCAATGGCTGCAGGACTCGCAACCATGGTCGCCTCGATGTCGCGAGGTAAGAAGGCGTATGTGCAATACGAGACGGAGCTGAGTTCCGCGATCGCGAGGCTGAGTGCGCTGCGCGAGGACTTGAAAGCCGCCGTGGATGCCGATGCCGCGACCTACGATGCGGTAATGAAAGCCTATAAACAGGCGAAGATCGATCCCCCGAATGCTGACGTGCTGATCGATACCGGCTTGAAACAGGCGACCGCAGTGCCGCTCGGGGTCGCCGAAAAAGCCAAGGAAGTGGCGCAGATCGCGAAAAGTCTATTTGCCATTACGAATCCCCACATGAAATCGGATTTGACTACCGCCCAGGCATTGGCGCAGGCGGCAATTACCGGCGCACTGGCCAACGTGGAGATCAATCTAGGGTCGCTAAAGGATCAGAGTTTCGCCGCGGAAGTGCGAAAGCGGGCCGAGGCATTGGCAGATTGACGGCTCCGTCCAGCAGGCTTTTCAGAAGCCAGCTTTCCGCGGATCGGATCTACCAGCGAAGACCACCCTTGACAATCCATCGCTCACATCCTATAATCAGCACTCAGTAGGCGAGAGTGCTAACACTTAAGCCGAAATCCCCATAATTTCATAGGATTACGCAGTATCAACCTTCTACCAACTTTGAAAGGAGTTGCAACTATGGCTAAGTTCACACCGCTACACGACCGCATCCTGGTTCGTCGCGTGGAAGAAGCGACCACCACCCGGGGCGGCATCATCATTCCCGACAGCGCAAAAGACAAACCGCAGGAAGGTGAAGTCATTTCCGTCGGCAAAGGCAAAATCAACGAAGACGGCAAGACCTTCCCGCTCGACGTGAAAGACGGCGACCGCATTCTGTTCGGCAAGTACTCCGGCACTGAGATCAAAATTGATGGCGAAGACTTCATCATCATGAAGGAAGACGAAGTTCTCGGCATTCTGACCGGCGCGGCCAACCCGTCAAAGAAGGAAACCGTCGGCTCCAAGCGGTAAAGGGCTAAGGGGCTGGAAGCTGCCAGCCTAAAGCTAACAGCACTCACAAGAAATCCGCGGGTTCATCCCGCAACAGAAATTACCAACAGAAATCATCAGGAGAGAAAAGCAATGGCAAAACAAATCGTACACGGAGAAGAGTCGCGGCAGGCAATTCTGCGCGGCGTGAATCTTCTTGCCGACGCAGTAAAAGTCACGCTCGGCCCCAAGGGCCGTAATGTGGTCATCGAAAAGAAATTCGGTTCGCCGACCATCACCAAAGACGGCGTCACCGTAGCCAAAGAAATCGAACTGAAGGACGGCCTGGAAAACATGGGCGCCCAGATGGTTCGCGAAGTCGCCTCGAAGACCTCCGACGTAGCCGGCGACGGCACCACCACCGCAACCGTTCTCGCGCAAGCGATTTATCGCGAAGGCGTGAAGACCGTTGCGGCTGGCGCCAATCCGATGGCGCTGAAGCGCGGCATCGAGAAGGCCGTCTCGCTGGTCTGCGGCGCATTCGACAAGAAAACCGGCGAACGCGGCAAAGGCGAAATCGACAAGTTCTCCAAGCCCGTTTCCGGCGACATGATCGGACAGGTTGGCACCATCAGCGCGAACAACGACGAGACGATTGGACACATTATTGCCGAAGCCATGAAGAAGGTCGGCAAAGATGGCGTCATCACGGTCGAAGAGTCGAAGACGCTCGAAACGCAGCTCGAAGTGGTCGAAGGCATGCAGTTCGACCGCGGCTATCTGTCCCCGTACTTCGTGACCGATCCCGAGCGCATGGAAGTGGCACTCGAGAACGCCTACATCCTGATCAACGAGAAGAAGATCAGCTCCATGAAAGATCTGCTTCCGCTGCTCGAGCAGATTGCCAAGAGCGGCAAGCCGCTCGTCATCATCGCAGAGGATGTCGAGGGCGAAGCGCTCGCTACGCTCGTCGTCAACAAGCTGCGTGGCACGCTGCAAGTCGCGGCCGTAAAGGCTCCCGGATTCGGCGATCGCCGCAAGGCGATGCTGCAGGATATCGCGATCCTCACCGGCGGCAAGGCGATCACAGAAGATCTCGGCATTAAGCTCGAGAACGTGCAGGTCAGCGATCTCGGCCAGGCCAAGAAGATCACCATCGACAAGGACAACACCACCATCGTCGAAGGCAAAGGCAAGCACGTTGAGATCGAAGGCCGCGTGAAGGAAATTCGCAGCCAGATCGACAAGACCACCAGCGACTACGACCGCGAGAAACTGCAGGAGCGGTTGGCGAAGCTGGTCGGTGGCGTGGCCGTAATCAAAGTCGGCGCCGCGACCGAAACCGAAATGAAAGAGAAGAAAGCCCGCGTGGAAGATGCAATGCATGCGACGCGCGCAGCCGTGGAAGAAGGAATTGTCCCCGGCGGCGGCGTGGCGCTGGCCCGTTGCGTTCCGGCCCTCGACAAGCTGAAACTGGAAGGCGATGAGCAGATCGGTGTCAACATCGTGAAGCGCGCCATCCAGGAGCCTCTGCGCCAGATCGCCGAGAATGCCGGCGAAGAAGGTGCGGTGGTTCTGGGCAAGATCAGCGACTCGAAGGACATCAACTTCGGCTACAACGCCCTGACCAACGAGTACGAAGACCTGGTCAAGGCGGGCGTGCTCGATCCTACGAAGGTGGTACGCACCGCACTCACCAACGCTGGCTCGATCGCCTCGTTGATGCTGACCACCGAAGCGCTGGTCGCGGAGATTCCGGAAAAGAAGGAAGCTCCGATGCCAGGCGGCGGACACGGCGGCGGCATGGGCGACATGTACTAAAAGTGTGGCGCGGGCACCCTCGCCCGCGAAGGCCGCCAGCGCTAAGCTGCCAGCCATTTACAAACTCAAAGGCCTCGCTCGCAAGAGCGGGGCTTTTTTGCGTCTAAGGTTCCAAGGGGACAGGCTCGGAAGGGATAGGCTCGGGAAGGGCACGAACTTCAGTCGTGCCGTAGAGCGCTATGCGTCACGCGGCTTCAGCCGCTGAGGGCCAGCCAGCCATCGAGTTTGAAGCCTGGGAAGGCGGATGCCGATACCGTCTTCTCCGACCTTTACATCGGCTTCGCAGGGCCCGCTGGAGCCGAAGCTGCACCAGCCGCAACGGCGCTCATTTCACGTTCTCGGGATACAGCAGGTTCGGACACGGGAGTTTTTAGGCATAGCTCCACCGCTTCGCCCATGCTTTGGGACTCCTGCTCTTTCGTGGTCACCCAGCTGTTGAATCTGGCTTTGTCGCGGGCCAAAGCTTCCATGTTGCGGCTGATGCGCGCCGTGTAGTGCGCCTTGATGCTCTCCAGTTCCGCCTGAATGTGGGTAATTTCTTCGGCCTTGCGCGCCCACTCGGCCTCAGCCTGTTTCTTCTGCTCGGTCTCGTAGCCGTCAAGGGCATTCTGCCGCGCCTTGCCGTCCCGCTGCACTTGCTCGATCGTCACTCCCGCGGCATCGAGGGCCATCAGCAATGCAGCCCGCTTGGTTTCTTTCGAGAGCCCGCGAATGTGCTCGCTGTTCAGCATCTCAACCACTTTCGGCACACTGTACCCTTTGCGCGGACTCACAATGCCGGCGGTGCGGTAAATGTCTTCCATGGGCAGCAACTCGACCTGGAACGCAGGCACTTCGCGTGCAGAAATCGATGCGGTTTTTTCCATATTTTGAGCGGACTGCGGCATAGACATACGATTCTCCTTCGCCATGGCATTCTTTTTGATTTCGCTGCTGTTGGTGATTTCGTCGGGCTTCGCGTTCTCACTCTCGCCCGCGGCGGCGGCGTCCTGTTTGTTGTGCCATGGCGCTAGTCCGAGCCATTTGTGTGCCATAGGTTTCCTTTCCCTGTCAGTTGCTTTTCGCGCAGAAGTGTCTTCAGCGCGCTGTTGAATCTGGCGATATTCAGTCTGGCGTTGCTCATTCTGGCCTTGTTCCTTCTGGAGAAGACCTTGTAAATCTTCCCGCTTCGGCTTGCGCGGACGCTGCTTGTCCATCAAGCTCACCGACTGCAGCAACGGCGTAATCTCAATTGTTTTTGGGCCTGCGGAATTTTCGCCGAGAATTTCTTTGACAGTTTCGCGGCTTCCAGACTCCCCGAGTCGACCGCGCGTCTCAGCCGGCGACATTCTGGTCTCTATGATTGGGGCTGGCTTATTCTTCACCGTTACAACTTGGCGATTTTTGCCGTCTGAACCTTGGCGCGAATCGGCAGATTTGACTTCGCCTTGGTGCGAAGCGGAAGAAGTCGCAGCCCTCTGGATGCCAACGACATACTCGCGGCCCTCGCGCCGGCAATATCTGACGATGCCCGCGAACTGCTCGAAACGCCACTGGATGCTTAACCTGGAGCCCTCCACTACCGGTGTTTTCATCCGGAGACACGCGCCGCTGGCGGACTTATCCTCCATACAGGCACGAGCCTTCTGCACAACTCCGTTCTGCTCTTCCCACGACACGTCCACCAGGATCATCACCGGTGTGCGTAGCTCAGGCATAGCTGCGGCCATGAGAAATTTATCGGCAGCCAGTGAAATGAGTTCAGAAACTAAAGAGTTTCCTGATTTGGAAGAAGGGTAAACGCGTTCCCGTTTTAGCGCATGCTAGCTAGTCTCCACCCGCCGGGAAAACCGTGTGCCTCGGCGTAGGCAGCGGCGTGTTGCCTTTCCGGTCGCGCCACAGGACCTCATTCAACTTCGCGGCGTCGGCTGCGTCGGGACGGGAGAAATCCATTTTGGAAGATTCGCTGGCGCCGGCTGCATCGCCTCGGTTGCGTTCGTAGATCAGTCCGTTATTCAGGTTTCGGCGGTCAGCGTGGAATGCAGGCTGGTTGCCCGCACCGGCGAACATCGGTGCCATGACCGGAGCGTAAGCATCGTTCTGATTCATCGGAGGCAGGCCCAGCAGCAACTCCATGGTGTGAATCAGATTTACCGTCGTATAAAAACCATGATCGACGTAAGGCGCGGCCGCCGATCCCGGCGAAAATTTGCTGATTACGAACGCAGTCGAACGATGGGCGTCAACGTGATCGGCCCCATCCTGCGCATCGTCTTCAAGAATGAAGATCGCGGTGTCATCCCAGTACGGACTGTGCGAAACCGCCTCGACCACACGGCCGACCGCCAGATCGTTGTCCGCCACCGACGCCGCAGGGCGCGGATGGCCAGCTCGCGTGCCGCCGGTGTGATCGTCGGGAAGATAAAGCAGCACGAACGCGGGAAGCTGAAACTGCCGGCTCTCGTTCTCTTCGCGCGCACGCACATAAGCACCGAATTCGTTGAGAAATTCATCGGCGCGAAGCTGGTCCGGGTAGTCCGTGTTGAAGTCGGGATAAAGCGCATCGAAGTGATCGCGCAAGTCCGCCTTAGTGGCTTTCATTTTCTTGAACACCGGCACGTCCCACGGCCAAGGACTCTCGCTGCCGTGTGGATCGCCGACATTCGGCTCCAGTTTTTCCCCTTGACTGACTTCAGTCCGCGGGCACGAAGCTTCAAGCGACGAAGGAGTTCCCTGTTCCGGCACCGCTGCCTTGCGCATTTTGTTGCACCACACGGCATCGACGAATTCCCCGTAATCGCGGTAGGTCAATCCGTGGCTGGCAAGATTGTCCCAGAGAAATCCGGTCGAGGGATCGTCGATATCGGACTCGTTATGGTCCAAAGGAAACTCACCCGCGACCGTTCCTTGAAAGTCATAGGTTCGCTCCTTGCCGCGGTAGCCAATCTGCCAGGTCTTTTCGTTATAGTCGCTGGTAATCGCGGCAGTGAACCATTGATGGCCGTCCCCGGAAACCTCGCCGCTATCGTAAAAATCATCGAGCACGCCGAATTGCAAGGCCAGCTTGTGCTCGTTGGGCGTGATGTCTTCGCCGTAAAGCGTAAGCGATGGATCGCCATTGCCGATTTTCTTATCGCCCAACCTCAGATCACCAAGCATCTGATCGTAAGTGCGATTCTCTTTAATAATGTAGATCACATGCTTGATCGGATCTCCGCCGCCGGCGAACTGAATCACTCCAGGGTTTTTATGCAATAAGTTGTCTCGCTCGACGACGCTGGTGAGTTCTTCCAGCTTCCCGAGAGTCGAAGGGATATTCAGCCGCGCAATCGATCCGTATAAAAGCGTGGGAATGTAGGGATGCTCGTGATGTTTGATTTCCCATGGCGTCTTGCCCATATCTGCGTCAGGTCTCGTACCGGTTCCTTTAGCGGTGGCGATCAGCAGATCGTCTCCCCGAACGGCGAGCGCGCTCGGATACCAATCGGTTGGAATAAAGCCGAATGCTGGTTGTGAATTGGCAGCGCGCGAGTGCGGAACATTCGAGATTAGCTGAGCGGTGTCGAGCACTGCGACCGCATCCGAGGATGCATCGGCCACAAATAATCGTTTGCCATCTTCCGACTGGGCCAATGCGCTGGGATATGTGCCGTTGTATTCCTGATTCCGCACGGTCGTGCTGAACAGCGCGACCGGCTGGCCGTCATCGGTTGAGACCGCGGCAACCGCATCCGCATTCGACAAAGCAACATACAAAAGCTTCTCGTCTGGACTGAGAAGCATGGCGGTGGGGTGAGATCCGGGGGCAATGCGTTTCTTCGGTTCCTCCAATTTAATCCAACGCACGACTTTGCCGCTGATCAAATCCAGTTCGGCGACCTGCGACGCGTTCCACAAGCTGCACCAGGCACGGCGGCCATCGCGTGTGCCGACGACGGTATACGGAAACGACGATGGCACCAGATCGTTCGTGCTGAGGTCGAAATCCTGAAGAATCTTTCCGCTCGCAATATCGAGCAGCACGACGTTGTCGGAAAGATTATAAGCCACCAGCAGCCGATCGCCTGTTTTATCCCGCACCAATGCCAGCCCGGCGGGATATGGAATCGCTGTACCCTGCGGGGTCTTGCGCAATTCGATGGCGACCTTTTTCCCGGCTGCAAGCTTTTGCGGCCGGATCGCGATGAATCGCTCCGGGGAAACTTTCCCCTCCGCGAAACGGTACACAGCGATGCCATTGCCCAGGTCTCCCGGCTTTTCACCGGAGGGATCGGTGACTGAACCTACCGAGGCGTACAGGTGCTTGCCATCCGCTCCGAACACGAGTCCCAAAAAATAGCTCTGGCGAGCGTCTTCCCCGAAGCGCTTGTCAGGAAAATCGGAGAGTCGATTGCTTTTGAGGTCCAGGACTGAGATCGACTGCGTACCTAATGTCTCCTGAGTGCCATAGCCATCATTCAAAAGCACCGCGTAGCGTCCATCGGAACTAACGGCGATTGTGGCAGGAAAGCTGTTGGTGCGGGCGACGCGGCCCGGCGACGGACTCGTCAGCGTTTTGCTGGTGGGAAGCGAAATCGAAGATTCGTTTTGTTGGCCCTGCTGAGATAAAAGTGCAGTCGATGCCGCGAATACCGTCATCGCAAGGACAATACGACAGGATCGAGTCACACGACCTCCGGCCTCTGAGAATGCTGATTAGAGACTACAGAAGAGACGAGCGTAAACGATACCGATACTTCGGTCAAAGAGGTCTTCGGCCAAGGAGGTCAGTCTAATCCGCCGGAGGCGCGAACCGGTCCCGGAACACCGGGTGTGTGGTCGACATGCTCGTCCGGATTTACGTTGTGCCGCACATCGGAGCCTTGCACCCAGAAGATGACATCCTCGGCAATATTGGTGGCGTGGTCGGCAACGCGCTCCAGATTCCGCGCGACCAGCAGCGCATCGAGCGCCTGTCGCACCGCTTCCGGACGCTGATTCATCGTCTTCACCAGCTGGATGAAAGCATCATCTTTCATGCGGTCGATTACGTTGTCCATCTCCAAGACGGCCTGCGCAAGTTCAACTTTGGCTTCAATAAATGACTCCAATGCTCTGCGAACCATGGCGCTTACGGCCGACCCCATCCGCGCAATGTCTACCGGAAGTTCGACCACGGGCAGATCGATCATATCCATCACACGCTCGGCAATGTTGACCGCCTGGTCGCCCACGCGTTCGAGGTCGGAATTGATCTTGGTTACGGCAAGAATGAAGCGCAGATCGACTGCCATGGGCTGCTGCATCGCGAGCAGATCGAAGGCCGCCTCATCGATTTCGCGCTCGGAATTGTTGATCAGACTCTCGCCTTCGAGAACCATCTGGCAGCGATTCAGATCGCGGTCCACGTAGGCTTGCCGGGCACGATCCACCGCCTGTTCCGCCAGCCCACCCATACGGAGCAACTTCTGCCGTAAATCGTCCAGCCCTTGTTGAAAGCGAGTTCGCATTATTTTTCGAACCTTCCTCGTTACACTCCAGCTTATCCGAACCTTCCCGTAATGTAATCTTCCGTCTTTTTATCCGACGGCTTGGTGAAGATTTTCTCGGTCTTGTCGAATTCAATCATCTTCCCCAGCAGGAAAAACCCAGTGAACTCAGCCACTCGCGCCGCCTGCTGCATGTTATGGGTGACAATAACGATGGTATACCGCTCTTTAAGCTGAAAAATCAATTCCTCGATCTTACCCGTCGAAATGGGGTCAAGCGCCGAGCACGGCTCATCCATCAGCAGGACTTCGGGTTCTACGGCAAGCGCCCGCGCAATGCACAGCCGCTGCTGCTGACCACCAGAGAGGCTGGCGCCTGATTTCTTGTGAATCGAATCCTTTACTTCATCCCACAGCGCCGCTGAATCCAATGATCGATGCACGATCTCATTCAGCTTTGCGCGATTGCCAAAACCGTTCAGCTTTAATCCGGAGGCCACGTTGTCATAGATCGACATGGTGGGGAATGGATTCGCTTTCTGAAACACCATTCCAACCCGCCTCCGAAGCTGCGTGGGCGATGTGCCATTATAAGCGTCGATGTCGCCGATGCGCACGCTGCCGGTCACGGTCGCGTCAGGAATGGTTTCGTGCATGCGATTCAGGCATCGAATGAACGTCGACTTGCCACAGCCCGAGGGCCCGATCAGCGCGGTGGCGTGGTTGGCGGCGACCGACAAGCGTATGTCATGCAAGGCTTGCGTCTTGCCGTACCACGCGTTCAGGTTTTCGACCTCGATGCCTACTCCCATAACTTATGCCGCTCCGAAGGTACCACGGCGCACCGCAATGCGCACCGCAGCCACTGCCGTTACGATCAAAACGATCAGCACCAGTGCTCCCGCCCAGGCCTGGCGATGCCATTCGTCGTAGGGAGAAATCGCATAGTTGAAAATCTGCAGCGGCAGCGCCGCCGTCGGCTGATTGATTTTCAGGTTCCAGAATTGATTGCCGAATGCGGTAAAGAGCAAGGGCGCAGTCTCGCCCGCAACCCGCGCAAACGCCAGCATGACCCCGGTAATCACACCGGAAGTCGCCGTCCGCAGAGTGATGGAGAGTGTGGTCCGCCAACGGGGGATGCCCAGCCCATAGGCGGCCTCGCGCAGAGATTGGGGCACCAACAGAAGCATTTCTTCGGTCGTGCGGGTGATGGTAGGAATCATCATGATCGCGAGCGCCACTCCTCCAGCAAGCGCGGAAAAATGGCGCTGCGAAAGCACCACAATGGCATAGGCGACGATTCCCACCACGATCGAAGGCACGCCGTTAAGCACATCGGCAGTAAAGCGAATGGCATCGCCGAATCGATTGCGCCCAAACTCGGCCAGATAAATTCCCGCCCCAATTCCCAAGGGAACTCCAATAACGCTGGCGATCGCGAGGATCACACATGAACCTACGATGGCGTTGGCCATGCCCCCGCCCGCCTCGCCTACCGGCTTCGGAGTTTGCGTCAGGAAAGCTAAGTTGATGGAGCCTATGCCCTTGTAAACCAGGTAGGCAAAGATCGCGAACAATGGAGCTAAAACTATGATTACGGTGAGAACCGAAGCGGCCGTCATCGCGTGGTCCACGATGCGGCGCCGCAACGCGATTGGCGGAACGTGGTGCAAAGTCGGATTGTTGGTCTTGTCAGGCACGGGACCCCATCGCCTGGCCGCGGGTGACGCTCCAGACCAGCAATCTCGCCAATGCATTGACCACAATCGTCACCAGAAACAGCGCCAGGCCAATTTCGATCAGCGCGGAGAGATATACGTCACCGGTGGCCTCGCTGAATTCGTTCGCCAGCACGCTGGCCATGGTGTAACCGGGGGCGAACAAAGACTTCGCAATCTCGGGACGATTGCCAATCACCATGGTGACCGCCATCGTCTCACCCAGTGCGCGGCCCAGCCCGAGAATAATTCCGCCGACGATTCCCGCCCGCGCGTTGCGCAACACCCCCACTCGAATCATCTCCCACCGGGTCGCACCCAGGGCCAGAGCTGCCTCGCGCTGGTGCCGCGGCACAACCATCAGAACCTCGCGCGTGATCGAGGAAATAATCGGGATGATCATAATCGCGAGGATAATTCCTGCAGCCAGCATGCTGATCCCGTAGGGCGGACCGTCAAACAATCCCGTCCAGCCGAGAGTCTTCCCGAGAAACGGCTCAACGTAATTGCTCAGGATCGGCACCAGAACAAAAATCGCCCACAATCCGTAGACCACGCTGGGGATTGCCGCCAGCAGTTCCACAAAAAACGAGAGCGGCCCGCGTAAAGCAACCGGACACATCTCCGTGGTGAAAACGGCAACCCCAATCGAGAGCGGGACGGCGATCAGCAGCGCGAGAAATGACGAGACCAAGGTCCCGTAAATAAACGGCAGGGCGCCGAATTTTTCATTGACCGGGTCCCATTCACTGTCACCGAAGAACTTCATTCCGAAGGCATGCCATGACGGCCCGGAGCGCAGGACAAGCTCATATACGATCAATACCAGCGTGGCCAGCACGGCCGCGCCGCATAAGATCATTGCTCCCTTGAAAATGCGGTCGCCAGTTTCACCGCTTTTTCCCCGCAGGAAGGAGGCAGCCGGAAGCACGACCAGACCGGGCCCGCTAACAGCCTTAGATTCAGCAGGTTCTGGCAATGGCATATTGGGCCGCTGTAAGGCAGGATCAGCCATCCTCGCCAGAGTAGCAGGCCACTGTTAACAGGATGTTAAAATGGCCCAGCTTGGGGGTTGCTTTCCCTTCCCCGGCGAGGTATCTTCGTCTCCCTCTTAACTTTTATGTCCATCGATCGCAAGCGCGGACGCATGGTTTTCGCAAAGCTGGAACGCGATCTGATCAAGCTCTCTTCGAAACTCCGGCCACAAAACGTGCATGGCTTCCGCACCGGCACGCGGCGTCTACAGATTCTGCTGATTGAACTTGCTCCGCATCCCGACCGCAAGCATAAAAAATTACTCAAGTCGCTAGGACGAATCCGCAAGCGCGCCGGCAAGCTTCGCGACCTGGATGTCCAATTAAGCGCCCTGCGCAGTTTCAAGAGCCCCGGAGAACCGCGTCGCAAGACCCAGTTGATCAACCAATTAATCGAACTGCGCGACCGCCAGGAAAAGAAACTGCGGAAAACATTGGACAAAGATACCGTCCGAGACCTCCGCAAGCAACTGAAACGCACCGCGAAAGACTTCAGTTTGGAGAAGGCCCGCGATCCTTTATCGGTCGCCAGAACCATCCTCGGATCGATGAACGGCGCTCCGATCGATGCCGCACTGCTGCACCAGTACCGGATCCGCACCAAGCGCGCGCGCTATGCCGCGGAGTTCGCCAAGCCCTCCGACGAAGCGCAACAATTTATCGCTGGAATCAAGCGCGTCCAGGATGCTCTTGGTGATTGGCACGACTGGCTCACGCTGACCGAGAATGCCCAAAAGCATCTCGGCGAGGTCCGCGAATCGGCGCTAGTGGCCGAACTTCATAACCTGACCGGAGCCAAGTTTCGCCAGGCGGTCTCGGCGCTCTCGCAAATGCAGCGAAAATCGGCTCCAGCACAAATCTTATCCAAAGCTGCGCCTCTCCCAACGGCCTCGGAATCCAGCAAACCTCAGGCCATTTCAGCTGCATAATCAACCGCAGCCAAGCATCTCTCTTATCCATCCTTCGATTATTTGGCGTACTTCGCGCAAACGGCCTTCGAAAAAGTGGTCGGCGCCTTCGATCAGAATGAGTTTCTTCGGATCGGATGCGGATGCCACCAGCTGTTCAAGTTTTTCGCGAGGGCCGAATGGGTCACGCGATCCGCTGACGAAGAGTTTCGCTTTCGAGCAGTTGCTCAGAAAATCGAAATTATAAGTTCGCGGAAGTTCATTTTCCGAAGACGCCGGGGTGACTGGTGTTCCCAGGCTGATTGCCGCTTTTACTCGCGGATCCGGGCAGGCGGCGCGCAGCCCGACCGCAGCTCCGAAAGAAAATCCGGCGAAGATGAGTGGAAGGTGAAATTCGGAGTCTAGCCAGTTGAGGGCCGTGCGAACGTCGTCAACCTCGCCCCGACCGTGGTCGTGCTCGCCTTCGCTGAGGCCGGTGCCGCGAAAGTTGAAGCGCAGAACGGGGAACCCAAAACTGTTCAGCGCCTTCATGGTGTGGAAAACGACTTTGTTGTGCAGCGTGCCACCGAACAGGGGATGCGGATGGCAGACGATCGCGGCGTGTGTGGCGTTTGGCGCGCCTGTATTCAGCAAGGATTCGAGGCGTCCGGCAGGGCCGTCGAGAAAATGTGAGCGGATGGTTGAATTTACCGGAACCATATCGTGACCATGCAGTCGTCCCTTCGTTAAGCGTAGCACCTGATTGTACAAAAGCCCTTCCATTCCTTTCTGGCGTCTCCAGGCTGTGTTTGACAATCCTCTAACGCAACGTACAATCCCCGCTGCATGGGGATTGACGCAATCCAACTGATTCAACAGGCGACGCCTGCGCAACGGCGGACCTGCTGGCGGCTGCGCTGGGCTGGGCGTTGGACGCGTTCGATGCCATGCTCTATGCGCTCGTGCTGGCGTTCTTAATGCGCGACCTCGGTATGAGCAAGACCGCTGCGGGACTGCTGGGCACGCTGACCCTGCTCGCTTCCGGGTTAGGCGGTGTGCTGTTTGGTTTTTTTGCCGATCGCATGGGGCGCAAGCGGGCGCTAATGGCCAGCATCCTGACGTATTCGATCTGCTCCTTTGCTTCTGGACTGGCAACCAGCATCGCGATGCTGGCTGCGGCGAGGTTCGTGCTCGGCCTGGGCATGGGCGGCGAATGGAATACCGGAGCCGCACTGGTTGCCGAGAGCTGGCCCATGGAACTGCGCGCGAAGGCAATTGCGATCGTGCAGAGTTCGTGGGCTTTCGGCTTTGCGGCAGCGGCGTTGGTGGCAGGGCCGGTGTCACGGTACTTCGGATGGCGCGCGGTGTTCTTTGTTGGAATTCTTCCGGCGTTGTTGACGTTGTGGATACAGCGGGATGTGCCGGAATCGAAAATGTGGGAGCAAGCGCTAAAAAAACGGAAGACTGCTTCGATTGCCGGGAGCGGCGCGCGACGAATCCCTGAGAATTTGCCGGGCGAAAGCGAGAGATTCTCGGCGATCTTTAATCGAACTTATCGTCGTCATACGATTGCTCTCCTGCTATTTAACTTTTTCTCCCTGTTTGCCTGGTGGGGTTTGTTCACCTGGATGCCTCCATATTTGTCTCTGTCCGTGTCGCAAGGTGGACGCGGATTTGGCGTAGTAGGCACCACCACGCTGCTGGTGATTTTGAATCTGGTGGGGATGTTCCCTGGGTACGCCACTTTCGGGTGGGTGGCTGAGCGGCTGGGACGCCGCAAGGCATTTCTGCTCTACAGCCTAATGGCTGCGCTTCTGATTCCGCTGTATGCCGCGGCCCGCGGGACAGCGTCTCTTATGGCGATGGGGACCTTGGTCGCGTTCTTCGCGACTGGACTGTTTTCCGGCTCGGGAATCATGGGCAGCGAAATTTATCCAACCAGCTTGCGGGCACGTGGCCTTGGATTTACCTATAACGGTGCGCGCGCGATGAGTTCGGTTGCGCCACTGGTGATCGGGCGAGTCGGGCAGACGAGAGGTTTGGGCGCCGCGTTTTACTTGTGCGCGGCCGGATATCTGCTGGCCACTTTGGTGGCAACGCAATTGCCTGAGACACGCGGCAAGGCCCTCGAGTAATTCGCGGCGACCTCCAATTTCACTCGATCGGGTCGACCACGAGCGAACTGTCAGCTGCAGATCGACCTGGGTGCTGAACGATGACGATGGCCGCGAGCACAAAGACGATTCCCAAACTTTGAATCGGCCGCAACACTTCCCCGAGTAAAAGCGCGGCCAGAAGTATCGAGAAGACAGGCTCGAGACAACTGGCAATAATCGCGCGAGTCGGTTCGAGATGCTGCAGACCGAGAAAATATAACGAGAACGCGCCCAGCACAGAGATCATCGAGAAAACAAAAAGGAACAACCATTGCGCGGGAGCGTAGTGGGCACGAGCGATTTTCCAAGGTGGATCAATCACAAGCCAGAAGGCGGCCGCCGCGGCGAGAGTCCAAACCAGCACGCGCCAGCGGTCGTAGCGTGCCAGAATGCGGTGCCCGCCGATGTTGTAAAACGCGAACGAGAACGAAGCTAGCAGCGCCGCGATGAGGCCGTAGGCATCGATGCGAAAGTTCGAGAGCGAGCCCGAACCGATAAGGCCGATGACGAGTGCGGTCCCTGCTAACGCCATCGCGACTGCGAGAACTTTCTGTAGCGTGAGCTTTTGCTGGCGGCGAGCGACTACATAGAACAACACCCACACCGGGGCCGTATATTGCACGATGATGGCGACGGCCACGTTGATGCGCTGAATGGCGACGTAGTAGAAGTAGTTCGAGACCGCAACCCCGAGAATTCCGAGAACGAAGCAATATGCCAGATCGCGCGGGGGTAGCTTGATGCGCTGCCATCCTTGCGTGACGGCGAGAAATGGCAAAAGTACGAGCAGGGAGAAAGTTGTGCGGGTCTGAGAAAGAATCAGCGGATCGATGGGATGCATCGCGGCGTGACTTAGCGGCAGCCTGCCGGTGAAGACGGCGCGGCCAAGGGCGGCAGAAACTCCCCATAAAAACGCGGCCGAGGCGATGAACAGGTAGCCGCGGAGCGGATGGGGAGCTTGGTCTTTCTTTTGGTTTGGAATGGCCAGCCTCTGGTCGCACTACGCGTCGACGTATTCAATTTCGAAGGTGATCTTTGCAGTTTTTTCGAGCATGGCCGAGACGGAACAGTATTTTTCTTTGGAGAGCCGCACTGCGTCTTCGGCGGCCTTGTGCGACACTTTGCCGCCGATGCGATAAATGAGTTTGATCTTCGTGAAGACTGAGGGTGGTTCTTTCGCGCGCTCGGCCTCCGCGCGAACTTCGAGACTGGTAAATGGCTCGCGTTTCTTCTCCAAGATTGAAACTACGTCGTAGCCAGTGCAACCGCAAAGGCCAATCAGGACCAACTCAACCGGACTGTTGCCCTTGGCTTTGTCGCCATCGGCGACGATTGCATGGCCGCTGTCGGCGACGGAGTTGAAGACCCGCTTTTCTTTCCAGGTGGCTTTAGCGTGCATCAGAATGTTCTCCCATGAAGTCTACCGCCGGTTGTCGGTGCTGGGTTCAGGATGAATGAGCACACGAAATAATTCTGGGGCTGCGTGCTTCAATTGAATTTCAAATTCGGTCTGAATGTCGTGAACGCGGGCAAGCGGCAGATCATCCGAAAACGTGCAGTGGCAGGAGACGTACAAGCGTCCGCGAACTTTTTTGACTTCCACTTCGTGCACGTCAACGATCTCGGGGAACTCTTGGGCAACTTTCTTTAGTTTACGCTCCAGGTTGGCATCGCGAACGAGCGTGTCCCCTGCTTCTATGGTTGCCGGCTCGCTTTCAATGTGGGTAAGGATATCGGCAATTTCTGGCACTTCGCCGCGCATCGCGGCTTCGAGTTCGGTGACCTGATCGTGAGCGCTTTTCAACGTCAGGTTCTCATCCAGTTCAACATGCTGCTCCACGTGGAGGCGTCCGGCCAAATCCTGCACGCTGATGTCGTGAACGTTCAAATTGTGGCGCGTGGCGACGGCGCGAATGCGGTCGAAAATATTTTCCGAGCGCTGCGCTCGCGGCAGCGGCTGCACGGTGACATCGGCATCGGGAAGAATGCGCTGCACCGCGTCGGTGACCGCGCCTACCAGTTGCTCCGATCGCTGGAAAGTGACGGTACGGGCGAAGCCCACGGCCAGATCGGCGAAATAGCGATTGCCGGCGCGGCGGATGCGGACGCGGCCGATCTCGAGAACACCATCGACGTGTGAAACAGCATCCGTGATCTGGGCGCGAACCCCGGTGGGCGCGGCATCCAGCAGGGCGTCAATCGTCCGGCGCGCCAGGCGCCAGCTCACAGAAACGATGACTCCGCCCACAAATAGAGCGGCGACCGGGTCGGCTTTCGCGAACCAGGGAACGTGATAGGAGCGGCCCAACAGCACCAGCACCAGGCCAAGCACGACTACGCCAGCCGACCAGATGTCAGTGGAGAAGTGCAGCGCGTCGGCTTCGAGCGCCTGACTCTCGTATTTGGTGGCGATGCGGCCGAGCGCGCGGGAACGCCACCAGTCGACCGCCATGGATATGAGCATCACGGCGAAGGCCCAAATTGAGGGTTCGACCTCCACCTGGCGGAAAAAAAGCCGCACAACCGCTTCATAGATCACCCAGGCGCAGGTGATCAGAAGCAGGCCAGTTTCAACGAAGGCGGAGAAGTTTTCTATCTTTCCGTGGCCGTATTGGTGGTCGGCATCGGCGGGTTTGTCGGAGACTCCAACAGAGAAATATGTTAGCGATGCGGCGATCAAATCGAGGGCGGAATGCGCCGCTTCCGAGAGAATGCCCAGGCTGCCGGTGGTGACGCCGACGACAATTTTCGCCGCTGTCATGAAGAGCGCCGCGGCAACGGAGTTTCCCGCTACGGAGCGTTTTTCCGCGCGCATGGCGCTCGGCGAATAAAGGGCCGGGGTCCCGGACATGATGGGATTATCGCCGCTTATGCAGAATTGCGCCAAGGGAATGTCGTGTGCGAATCAAGAGATGGGCCCCTTCCAGGAAGGCCACTTTGTGGGAGAAGTTTCGATGAAGGGCTTCTCTTCTGTCCGAAATCAATTTCTCAGAACTATGGCTACTGGATCATTTCCCGTTTGAACCGTCCCCGCAGGAGTTAATACACCGGTCGGGCCAACGCTGTAAATCGACAGTGAACTGTCATCCTGATTTCCCACGTAGACAAAGGTACCGGCAGCGTTGACAGCAATTGGATAAGGCCAACCGCCAGCTTGTACTGTGCTCGGAGCATTTGCGGACAGAGTGCCGGTCGATGGGTCGATGTTGTACATGGATACCGTGCCGTCATAACGATTTACTACGTAAGCGAACTTGCCCGAAGGATGCACGGCCATATACGCCGGCTGGTTTCCTGCAGGAACCAAAACCGCCGGGTTCGGCGTCAGCGTCCCTGTTATGGCATCAACGGTGTACATATAAACATCGCCTATATCCTCGTCCGGGACGTAGGAAAATTTACCTTCAGGATCAAAGCTCACTTGCCACGGATAAGGGCCGGCGATGACACCGGCTGGGTTTGTCGGGGTCAAGGCGCCGGTCTTCGAATTTATGGAAAACGTCGAAATTGAGCCGTTGCCCGCGTCACTCACATAAAGAAACTGTCCTGAGGGGCCAACGGTGACGAACCCTGGGCTGGAGAACGAGGAACGCGACGAAAACAGCGGAGGCACAAACGTTTCGGAGGGTGATAGCGGGGTTAGCAGGCCATTGCTTGTGTTGGTGGTGAACATCGAAACCGAGTTGTCATCGCTGTTTGCCGTGTAGACGAAGTTGGCGGAAGCCGCGATTCCCTGCGGATAAAAGCCGGTGGGAACCTGCCCCGGAGTGGTTGCCGTCAGCATGCCCGTATTGGGGTCAATGGTGAACATGGAAACCGTTGCGGCATCGGTTGCATTCGACCCGAGATTCGCAACGTAAAGGAACCTGCCTGTCGGATCGATCGCCATGGACTCGGCGTTGAATCCGTTATCGACACCCGTCGGAACCGTCGCCGGGTTCGAGCCCGTCAGAGCGCCGGTGCAAGAGTCCGCCGTGTACATGGAAATTGTCGCATCGGCAGAGTTTAGAACGTACGCGAATTCGGGATGGGTGGACGGTACACAGCTAGGTGAAGGACTGGGCGGAGGAGTACTTGCCGGGGTAGTAGCCATTTGTCCACAGCCGGTTCCAATTGCGACGAGGCAAGCCAGGAACGCGATTCGGGGAAAAGCGGCGCGCATAATCCCTCCGAAAAGTTCGTCTACTCCTAATTTTATTATAGCTGTCAATGAGGGATCGCCCACCTTTGCACTTTGCGTCGCCACAAGTACAAGGTAAGTTGCCTCAATTATCATTGGCGTCGTAATGACGGGCCAACCCGAAAAGGCGTCGCCTGAGCGGGCTTCGGGACGGGAACGAAGACCAGAACTCTCGGCCACCCGTCATCGACCTTCGACTGTTGACCTTCGGTAAATACAAAGCCAACGCTTTTGGCGGGAATCGGCTCTATGCTAGGATGCTAGGTTCGGTTGATTCAACTTCCTGATTCACCAATCCTGGAGGATTTTGGTATGCGTAAGAGCTGGTTGTTGTGTGTGTTGATGGGAGCATTGGCGCAGGGACAGGCAGCGCCACCGGCCGCTCCGGCCCACTCCAATGCGGAGCCCGGGGGCGCGGCTAAAGCGCCTACACCGGCTGCCGAAGTACCTGAAAGCGCCGTCGTACTCACAATCAAGGGCGTCTGTTCCCCATCAGTGAAGGCAGCGACGGCCTCAAAAACCGCTGCTAGCAAGGCCGGCTCGGCCAAGAAATCGGCCGAGTGCGAAACCACGATTACGCGCGCGCAATTTGAAAAAATTGCGACTTCGCTTTCGCCGAATGTGACTCCGCAATTGAAGCACCAACTGGAGACCGTGCTGCCCCGGTTCATGGCGATGTCAGATGCTGCGAAAGAAAAAGGGCTCGACAAAACGCCACATTTTGAAGAAATGATGAAGATCGTGCGGATGCAGGTCCTGACGCAAGAGCTCCAGCGGTCGCTGCAGGAACAATCCGACAAGATAACCCCTCAGGAAGTCGACAGCTATTACAAAGAACATCCCGAAGCCTACGAGCAATATTCGCTCGACCGGTTGTTCATTCCGCGCTTCAAACAGGTCCAGCCGGAAGCCGAACCGAAAGACATGACGGAGGAGCAGCGCAAGGCGAAAGATGCCGAAAACAAAGCCAAGCAGGAGCAAGGCGAGCAGGAACTGAACAAGCTGGCGGATAGTTTGCGGGCGAAGGCAGCCTCCGGAGAGGATTTTGCGGAACTGCAGAAGGAAGCCTTCCAAGCGGCTGGCGAAAAGGTTGAAAATCCCACGGTGAGCCTGCCCAAGGTACGGCGCACAGGCTTGCCTCCTGCGCACGCCGCGGTTTTCGATCTGAAAGTGGGCGAGGTATCGCAAGTCATCAGCGATAATGGCGGACATTATGTTTACAAAGTTGTGAGCAAAGAAGTTGTTCCGCTCGACCAGGTCAAGGATGAAATCCACAACAAGCTCAAATCCGAGCGCATGAAGGAATTGATGGACAAATACACGAACTCATTCCAGGCAATCCCGAACGAAGCTTACTTTGGGCCGCCGGCCGGGCCCGGCATGATGATGCCTGGAGGACCATCGCGGCCTCATCAGATGGCTCCGCCGCCCAGGCCGGGCTCTGGGCCGGCAGGTGCGGGTCCATCACAGCAGCCTTCCGGGCAAGCGCCGCAATCACAACCGAACTGATGTTGACCGAGAAGCCTGTCGTCGTGGTCACCGGCATTGCGGGCAACCTGGGATCCAGATTGCTCCCGCTGCTGAAGGACTTCTCGGTGATCGGGGTGGACTTTGTTTCACCCCTCACGCAAGCTGCGCTGCAGTTCGAGAAGCTTGATCTTGGCGAAGAGGCTTCCACGCGGACTTTTTATGAGCTGCTGCGGGACACGCGACCGGTTTCGGTGGTCCATCTGGCGTTCGTGATCGATCCCGTGAGAACGGGAGTGCTCGATCTCGACCGCATGTGGCAGATCAATGTGGCCGGGACGGCGCGCGTAATGGAAGCCATTACCGAGGCCAATCGAACCTCGGAGGCGCCCGTCAAGCGATTCGTCTTCCCCAGCAGTGTTTCGGCCTACGGCCCCAATCTCCCGGCGCCAGCCACGGAAGATTCCATTCTTGCGGCCCACACTTTACCGTATGCGGTCCATAAGAAGCAGTCGGACGAAGTGGTGCAGCAGCGGGCCCCCGCTATGCGGGGATGCAGCGTCTATATTTTGCGTCCCCATATTTTTGTTGGAGCTAGCGTAGAGAATTATCTGCTGGGAGCTTTCCGGGGCACGCCGAACGGGAAGAGCAGGCGGGCAGAGAAGATGCGCGCCGAAGGCAAGCGCCTGCCCTGCATGTTGCCGCGGGGCCAAAAATATCTCGACCACAAAATCCAGTTCGTGCATGTGGACGATATGGCCAGGCTGATCGCGCACATTCTGCAGCGCGATCCGGAGGCGCAACGGCTCACGATTTTGAACGTGGCTGGCCGCGGCGATCCATTGACGTTGGGCAGATGCGTCGAAATGGCGCAGGCAAATTTATTGCGAGTTCCGGGAAAATGGGTGATGGGCGCGGTGCTGAAGGTGTTGTGGAAGCAAGGAATTTCGGCAATCCCTCCTGAGGCGCTGCCTTACATCACCGGCGAGTACATCATGAATACTGCCCGGCTGCGCACATTTCTGGATGGCGAGTATGAAGACGTAATCCGTTATACGATTGCCGATGCTTTTGCCGACAGCTTCAAGGGCAATTAGCAGGCACAGCAGTCAACAGGCGGCAAGCCGCGTCCTGAACTGCTCACCTCTTTCCGCGGTACAAACCTGCAATTCCAAATGTATACGGAGTCCAGCTGGCTTCGCTGAATCCGGCGCGCCGCATTCGGTCAAGCATCTCCTGCGGCGACGGGAAACGCTCCACCGACGCAGGCAGATAGGCGTAAGGCCCACGCACGCCGGAGATCAAAGTGCCAATTCGCGGCAGAATTTGCTTGAAGTAAATGCGGTATAGATTTCCGAGAACTCCTTCTGGCTCGCTGAAATCGAGGATGCCGCATTCACCCCCAGGGCGCAGCACACGCACGATCTCGCGCAGCCCGGCATCGTAATCAGCCAGG
This sequence comes from uncultured Acidobacteriaceae bacterium, assembly GCA_963743585.1. Lineage (GTDB taxonomy): Bacteria > Acidobacteriota > Terriglobia > Terriglobales > Acidobacteriaceae > Sulfotelmatobacter. The sequence continues at coordinate 550,705 of CAVUQI010000001.1, forward strand.
TTGCGGAAGCCGAAGGCGGAAGTTACCAGACTGAAATGTTCGTTGCCAAATGGGAGCTGCAGGGCGTCGGCTTCGATCCAGCGGGGGGCTTTCATCCGATTGAATGAGCTTTGATTGGATCGGTCGAGCGACTTCGCGCGGGCTCTTTGCAGCATGGCATGGGAGAAGTCGGCACCGAGGATTTCTCCATTGCTGGTCCCGGCTTGTTTGCGCAGGGCGAAGGTCATGTCGCCGGTACCGCAGCAGAGATCTAATACGCGAGCCTTGGGCGCGGTCAGCAGATCTGCGAAAGTACGGGCTGTGCGCCGCCACCACAGACGATCGACGTTGAACGACAGAACGTGGTTTAACAGATCATAGCGTGGAGCGATGGAAGTGAACATATCGCGGACCGCAAGCGCTGCGGAATCGCGATCATGTGCGCCTGCGGGAGCTGCGCCGAGCGTCAGTTTGCGGGTTTCCGGCATATGGAGTTGAATTACTGATTGTTGATTTTCGGTTGGCTGAGTAGCAAGCTTTTGACGCCCGCGCAATTAAGGATCTTTTCTTCCCCAACCGCCGCGCGAGAGGCGGCGCAATTCCTCGACAGCGGCGATTACTACGTTATCCGGAACATCAGCCGCGATCTCGACTTTGCCGATCTCGCGGGGCAGCACGAAATGAACCGCTCCTTCTTGCGTCTTCTTATCAGCCTGCAGGCGCGCAAGAACCTTGCGCGGCGCCACCTTCAGCTCCGGCAGGCGTCCCAGACTGAGCACTGCATCGGCTATGCGGCCCGCGGTAACGCTATCGGTACGGCCCACCGCGAGCGCGATGTTGGTGGCTGCGATCATCCCCCACGCTACCGCTTCGCCGTGAAGCAACGTGCGGTAGCCGGTTTCAGCCTCCAGCGCGTGGCCGATGGTGTGGCCAAGATTCAGAACGCGGCGCAGCCCGCCTTCGTGTTCATCGGCGGAGACGACCTCGGCTTTCAGCTTCACCGATTGAGCAATGACGCCCTCTAACTCCACCGGATCGCGCTTCAGAATTTGCGCGCGCTTCTGTTCAAAGCGCAGAAACAGATCGACGTCGCCGATAATGCCGCACTTGAGCGCTTCGTAGAGCCCGGCACGAAACTCGCGATTAGGAAGCGTACGAAGGAGTTCGGGATCGATGAGAACGACGCGCGGATGATGGTAGGTTCCGAGCAGGTTCTTCCCTGCCCCCAGATTGACCGCAGTCTTCCCACCGACCGAAGCATCTGCTTGAGCGAGCACGGTTGTCGGAATCTGCACCAATTCGACTCCCCGCATGTAGAGAGAGGCGAGCAGGCCAGTCACATCGCCCACGACGCCGCCGCCCAGGGCGATGAGAACCGCTTTGCGATCGGCATGCAGGCGCACCATCCGTTCGGCAAGAACTTCCACCGTACGGAGCTTTTTTGCGGGCTCGCCGTCGGGCATCTGGATGACTTGCGGCTTGAATCCCGCGCCAGTCAGCGATCGAAGCAGCTTCGCGCCCCAGCGCCGCCGCACCGGCGCGACGGTCACGACGAAGACTTTGCTGGATTGCGGCAGCAGTTCGGCGAGCAAAGTTCCGGCCCGCACCAGCAGGCCGTTTTCGATGCGCGCCTGATACGGACGCGGCTGCACATGGATGGTGACTTGCGCCATGGGAATTCCATAATAGCTTAAAAGGGCTTCAGCTTAGAGTGGATTAGCTAATGTAATCGTTAATTCCTAGACGCCAGCATTCGCAAGCCCACGCGCAAGCGACTACCCGCGCTCACTCCAGCTTTGCGGGGAGAACGACCGAGGCAGCGATTGAGACTCCAATCACCAAGCCAACCGCAGCTAAGATCAGGAGCGTGGACACCGGAAAGTAATCTGCTGCGATCATCTTCGCGCCGATGATAATCAGCACGATCGCCAGGCCGGTGTGAAGAAAGCGAAAGCGTCTCATCAGGCCAGAGACGGCAAAGTACATTGAGCGCAGGCCCAGAATTGCAAATACATTCGAGGTGTAGGCGATGAACGCGTTCAGGGTTACCGCGAGCACCGCGGGAATGGAGTCGACGGCGAAAAGCAGGTCAGTGGTTTCGACTACCACTAACACAATCAGGAGCGGCGTTGCGTAGAGAATGCCGCTTCCCTCAGTTCCCTGACTTCGTTTCTCTTGGATTCGATTTTCCTGAATTCGTTTTGCGTCACCTCCGTAGCTCTCTCGGTTGGTTTTCCATCCGCGCACAAAGAAATCGCCATTCTGATAGTCGTCTGTGACTGGAATCCAGTGGCGCAGCAGGCGCACCGCAAAATTATTTGTGAGATTGACCTGATGCGCGCCGAGAAAAGCAAGCCGGATGCCGCTGATAATCAAAACGGCTCCGAGGATGTAGAGAATCCAATGAAAGCGTTGAATCAGGCCGACGCCTGCAAGGATGAGGACGCCGCGCATGAGCATCGCCCCGAGAATTCCCCAGAAAAGAACGTTGTGCTGGTATTTCTCGGGAACGGAAAAATAACGGAAGATCACGAGAAAAAGAAAAAGATTGTCTACGCTGAGGGAAAGTTCGAGAACGTACCCGGTGACGAACTCCAGCGCGATTTGGCGTCCGTGCCAGAAAAATATGATTGCGGCGAAAAGCGCCGCGAGTGCGATCCAGAATACGCTCCAGGCGGGGGCTTCGCGCGAGCGCATGATGCGGCCCCGGCGATGGAAGACCCGCAGATCCAACGCCAGCAGACCAAGTGCGAACAGGTTGAACAGAATCCAGAACTTGAGCAAGGGTGGATTAAAAATGAAAGTTAGGAAAAGAGCAAAGAAGAAAAAAGCGAAAAGGGCATTGCACCACAGAGGGCGCAGAGGACACAGCGTCCACTGCGGGAACAGCAGATTCCTCCTCCGTCGCTTCGCTCCCGCGTCGAAATGACAATGGGGAGGCGGCTCAGGTCGGGTTGTGGACTTGATTCGGCGGCAGCGGATTCATTTTGTCGAGGATGCGGATGGTTTCGAGTATCGTGGCGCCCACGATTTGCAGGCTTTTCGGGCTGAGCTTGTCGACGGTGTCCTGCGTGGTGTGCCAGTAAACGTTGTTATAACCGTAATCGAAGTCGATCAGGTCTGCGGAAGGCACACCGAGTTTCACGAAGGGGACGTGGTCGTCATCCACCTCCATGGTGCGGCCGAAAAAATGCGACTGATACCCCAGGCGGCTTGCGGCTTCGTATATGACCGATTCGAGCCAGGGAGCCGAGTTCGAATCGTGCTCGATGTTGAGATCGGCATCGCCGATCATATCTGCCAGCAGAAATGCTTTGATCTTCTTGAGTGTGCCATCAGTTTTCCATTGTCCGGCAAGATGACTGATGCCGTATAAGCTATCGTCCTCAAAGGGCATTTTCCGTGGTAGCCCCCCGGAGCCGTCTGGTTCGATCGCTTCCTCGGCGTCATCCCAGACCAGCCAAATACTGTAGCCGTCGTTTTTCTTGCCTCGAAACTGATTGGCCAGTTCCAACAGCAGCCCGCTGGAAGATCCGCCATCGTTGGCCCCAACAAAAGAAGTGTTGCGCAAGGGATAATTCGTATCGTAATGGCTGGCGATCACAATGATCCCGTCTTTTGCGCCTGGAAACTTGGCAATGATGTTGTGAACCGGAAACCTGCCTTCCGGGGTTTCGGCCGTGAACACGTCGTTTTCGACGTCATCGCTTTTCAGGTGCGCGAGGATGAAATCCTCGACCTTCTTGTGATTTGCGCTGCCGAGCGGACGCGGCCCGAACGCCACGATGTCCTTCACATATTGCATGGCTTGCTCGCCATTGAACGCGGGGGGCGGGCCAGTATCGGGTGGAAGTGAGAGCGTGGGCAGAGACGTGTCGGATTGAGATGCGGGAGAACTCGGCGGATCGGCAGGAGGCGTCTTGTCTTTATCGTTGTCCTTGTCCTGGTTGCAGGCAATCACCCCCAGAACGATCGCGGGAAGTAATACCCGGAAAAGTATCTTCTTCATTTTAAGTGACAACGTATGGGCCTCGACTAATGGCGAAGGTTCCGACCAGGTATGCCAGCCTTTATGTTACCTGTTTTTCCTTTCGCGCCCGCCGCTGTTTCGGATGCACCACCCACGCGATGCCGATGCTGATGGCGTACAGAGCAACCATGGGAGCGGCGAAGATGCACATGCTTAAAATATCCGGGGTTGGCGTTACGATGGCCGCGACAATGAAAATCAGCAGGATCGCGTATCGGAAGTTCTTCCACATGAAACGGGCTGTGATCAAGCCCATCAGCGCCAGGAAAAAAATGAGGATGGGCATCTCGAAGATCAGGCCCATGCCGAGGATGATGCTGAGAAATAAAGAGGTGTATTCGCTGATGGTGATCATCGGCTGAAACTGCCGGCCGAAGTGAATCAGAAACGCGAGCGCCTGCGGGTAAACCACCTTGTAGCCGAAGAACCCGCCGGTCAGAAACAAGGCGATGGTCGAAACCATGAAGGGAATGACGTAGCGTTTTTCGTGGCGATAAAGGCCGGGAGAAATAAACATCCAGACCTGATAGAGCACGAAGGGAGAAGTAACGAACAAGCCCGCGAGAGCGGCAATCTTCAAGTAAAGATTGAAGGGTTCGGTGGGGTTCAGGTATACCAGTTTGTCTGATAACCCGTTGGCCCGAAGCACTTCGAGAATGGGCCGCTGCATGAGGTCGTAGATCCATTCAACCTTCCACCAGCAGGCGAAGAATCCTACTGCAACGGCAGCGATGGAATAGACGAGACGGCGGCGAAGTTCCTCCAGATGATCGAGAAAGCCCATCGTGGGCATGGGATCCGGAGCTGCGAATTCAGCGGCACTTTCAGACATGCGATGCCTGCGAAGCAGGATCGTTCACTGCCGCGAGCGCCTCGGATGCGGCGATGGTGTCGGATGCGTCAGCTGGATTTTGTGGGCCAGTTTCGACCGTTGGCGCGGCGAGCGTAGCGGATGTACTCTGCGGCGCGGTTTCGCCGCCCGCAGGATTCAGACTCAGACTAGCCACAGTGCCCTGCGGTGCTGTGTTTGGAGTGAGTGCAGTTAGAGTTTTTTCCGCCTCATTTCTGTTCGTCTCGCGCTGCTCGGCTCGCTGCTTCACTTCGAGATGAGAGATCTCAGTTTCGATTTGCGACTTGAATTCGTTCGAGGCGCGACGCAGTTCCGCCAGCAGGCGTCCAGCCTGGCGGGCAATCTCCGGCAGCTTCTTCGGGCCGAAGATGATCAGGGCCAGGAAGAACAGGAAAATTGTCTCGGAAAAGCTCATGAACCACCATCATAATGCCGGAAGGCCGAGGCGGCAATGCGCGGCAGATCCTTGTAGTGGTCCAATTTGAATTTGTCGGCCACAGTTCGGAGTCATCCTGAGTGCAGCCGTTTTTCAGGCGGAACGAGGCATCTCCCACAGACCGTATCTGAGGGATGGCACTCAACCGGCTGAGTACGCTGCGTTTCGAGATGATGGCAATGCGGGGTAAGTTCAAAACTGAGGCCGCCCACGCCCTTCTGCTATCAGGGCGTTAGAATGTTTTGTGGAAGCCGGAACCTAAGGGCCGCGCGCCGCATCTGATTAGGGGTATGCGTTGGTTACCCTGGTGCCTGTACAGGCCCTGGGCGATCTACGGGGATGATATACTGCGGGTATTCAGTACGGCGGCCGGCATTCCGACAACCCACAATCGAAGGAAAATTCTAAGATGGCACGTAGTTCTCGGCGCTCACTCTTCCTGGTAGTTTTTTTTCTCCTGGCCTGTGGTTTTCTGGGCATTCTCTTTGCCCAGCGCACCGGAGACCAATCGCCGCTTACCGGTGACTCCGACGTCAAAGACAGCCTCAAGCAGTTTGCCGACGTCTACTCGATTGTCGAGCAGAACTATGCGGAACCCGTGAATCCGGACAAGGCCATCTATGATGGCGCGATCCCGGGAATGCTGCACGCGCTCGATCCGCACTCGAACTTCTTCGATCCCAAGTCGTATGCCCTGATGCGCGAAGATCAGCGCGGCAAATACTACGGCGTTGGCATGACGGTCGGGCCACGCAACAATAAAGTAATTGTGATCTTCCCCTTTAACGGCACACCCGCTTACAAGGCCGGAATTCATCCCGGCGACGTGATCATCGCGGTCGATGGAAAGTCGACGGAAAACATGAGTGTCACCGATGTCGCCGACATGCTGAAGGGGCCCAAGGGAACGACGGTCGATATCAGCATTTCGCGCGAAGGCGTGGAAAAGCCAATGGAATTCACGCTGGTCCGCGACGAGATTCCCCGTTACAGTGTTGACGTTCACTTCCTGATTCGCCCCGGGATCGGCTACATGCACATCAACGGGTTCAACGAGACCACGGAAGAAGAAGTCTCGAACGCCCTAGATGAATTTGGCGATCTCAAAGGACTGATCCTCGACCTGCGCGGCAACCCCGGCGGCTTGTTAAGCGAAGGCGTGGGAGTTGCCGACAAGTTCCTGAAGAAGGGTCAACTGATCGTTTCCCATCATGGCCGGGCTTCGGCGGAAAAACGCTACGTTGCGCAGCATGGCAACGGGGGCAAGGATTATCCGATCGTGGTGCTGGTGAATCGGCTGACAGCGTCGGCTGCGGAAATTGTCTCCGGTGCGATCCAGGACCATGACCGCGGTCTCATTGCCGGCGAGGTCACGTTCGGCAAAGGGTTGGTGCAGACGGTGTACCCACTTTCGGAGGATACGGGCCTGGCGCTCACCACGGCGCACTACTACACCCCCAGCGGCCGGCTGATTCAGCGCGATTACAGCAACATCTCGCTATACGATTATTACTACAGCCGCGACGATGTACCTCCCACAGCGAACCGCGAAGTGAAACTCACCGATAGCGGCCGGACGGTTTACGGCGGCGGAGGCATCACCCCGGATGTCGCCATTCCTCCAGTCAAGAGCAATCATTTCCAGGACACGCTGCTGCAACACTATGCATTCTTCAACTTCGCGAAGCTCTATGTGGTAAACCACCACCCGGCTAAAACCTTCGAAGTGGACGATGCCGTAATGCAGGAATTCCGCAAATCCCTCGATGATGCCAACATTTCTTACACCCAGGCCGAGCTCATCGACAACAATGACTGGATCCGGCCCAACATCAAATCCGAAATCTTCGTCGATGCCTTTGGCGAGGATGAAGGCATGAAGGTGCGTACGGAAGCAGACCCGGAAGTGCTGAAGGCACTCGATCTGCTGCCGCAAGCTAAGGCGCTCGCGGACAATGCGAAGCGAATCGTGGCCGAGCATAACAGCCCGGCGGCGTTCAGCGCCAATCGATAATCAGCGAATTGCAAAATCTTAGGCCCGGAGTTTTCCGGGCCTTTGTTTTTCCAAAGGTAAACTCCAAAGGGGTGGTAGTAGAAGCGAGTCAGGAAGGTCAAGGTCCTTTGCGAACTTAGCGGCCCTTCTTGGCGCACTTCACGGCTACAAGCTTTAGTGTTTACTTCGTCGAGACCAAAACTATCAACCGCAAAGTGCGCCAAGGAATGCCGCTAAGAACGCGAAGCGCCGGGATCGGATTCAAGTCATATATCCTGGGGGTGCCGCAGCTGGACTGAGTCACTACCTATATCCAAGGTCAATTGACTTCGCTCATGGGCTATGTGAAAATTTGCGGCAGTGGAGTATTGGGCGTTCCCCGCGCTTAGGAGTAGAGAATTCATCCCCAGCAGGAAAACGATATTTTTGAAAGACAAAGAATGCGGCTTCTCGCTGGAGCCCGCCGAAAAGCACCGCTCCACAGTTTGAGGGCGGTTTGAAGCTGATCGTGCTGGCACCGGCGCTCGCGGTGGCGCTTATCGCCGGTTGGACGGATTGGCGCAGCCGCCGCATTCCGAACTGGCTGACCGTACCGGCGCTGCTGATTGGCGTCCTGCTCAACGGTTTGACCGGAGGATGGGGCGGAGTGAAAACTTCCCTGCTCGGGGCAGGGTTGGGACTGCTCGTGCTTTTGCCGTTCGTTCTGCTGCGCAGCCTGGGTGCGGGTGATTGGAAGCTGGCGGGCGCATTAGGAGCGTTCGTTGGCTGGGAGGCCCTAATAACTTTGTTGATCGGTTCCATGTTTGTGGCTGGACTGATGGCCTTGATTCTGGTGATTTACAAGCGGCGGTTCAAACAGACCATGCGTAATATCTGGGGCATGCTTGCATCCATGTTCGCGCTTCGCATGCCGGGAGCGGAAGTGTCACTCGACAACCCGCAGTCGCTGAAGGTCCCTTACGGCGTGGCGCTGGCTTTGTCTACTTTGCTGTTCGGGGCAGGCACAATTTGGGGAGGGCACTAGCCATGCGAAAGAAGCTTCTTGCTGTCTCCCGCCGCCTGGCTAGACCTTCTCACGGTTCTGAGATTGCTGAGTTCGCTATCGTCCTGCCCCTCCTGTTCCTGCTCCTGATCGGGATCTACTGGGTGGGGCAGGCGTTCAGAATCTACGGGGCCATGACCAATGCGGCCCGCGACGGGGCGCGCGCAGCCGTGAATCCGGCATGCACCACGTGCGCGGGAGTTGATCCGACGCAAAACGCGTGGACGGTCATCCAGAATGATCTGCAGGCGGCGCACATTAACCCAAATGCCTTGCAACAGCCCACCAATCCTCCTGCCGTTTGCGCCTGCAGCAATGGCACAGCTACGGGCTGCAGTAGCACTACAGTGGCCTGCGACAATAGCCAGAATAAAATTTGCGTTCAAGGCGTCACTCATTCCGGAACAGGCACCGTCAATTGGAGTGACAGCTACGTCCGGCTGTCCTCCACCATTGCCCCCAGCAAGACCCAGGCTGGCGGCGCGGGAGAGTGCGGAATTTCCGTTAGTTTTCAATATCCGTATACATTCTGGCTGCCGGGGAGTTCGTTGAACAACGAAACCATCAATCTGCGGGCGCAGGCGCAGATGAGGGCGGAAAGTCAGTGACACCCGATTCTATCTTCAGCCACTCGAACGTCCTGGGGCGCCCAAGGCCGCCAGGGGTTCACCATGCATGCCTGCGGGAGAGCGGTTCTCAGATTGTGGAATTTGCGCTTTCGGTGCCGTTGCTCGTCTTGTTTGTGATCGGCATCTACGATTTCAGCGGGGCGCTCGCCCTCAAGCATAAGTTAACGAACGCCGTCCGCGAGGGTGCTCGGGTTGCAGCCGCGGATCCTGCTACGGACCTCAACGCCAGCATGCCGGTATCGGTCAGCGATGCTTTTCAGGCGGTAGATAATTATCTGCTCTCGGAGCAGGTGAATGACTGCGGGCTGAGTTCCGCGGCTGCTCCTGCCCCGTCGACACTTACGTGGGTTTACCAGGCCAGTTCGGGATGTCCGGGTGCCTCGAATCCTGCATTGACGCTTACGATTAACCGCGGTTGCATTTCAAAACAGACCATGACCGTTGGCGGGAACACGGCCCCGGTGGATATTGTGGGTACCTGCGTCACTCTTAGCTATCCATACGTCTGGCAATTTAATACTGCGGCTGGATTGTTCAGCCGCTTCTCGGGGCCCACTAAAATTACGACGACTGCAATTGCATTCGATGAAAACTAAAATGCGCAAGCTTGGAAGTGGGCCATGCGGCGGCCGCTGATCGAACGCCGGACACGTCGCACTGCTCGCGAGGCGCGGCAGCGCGGCGTGACCATGGCCATGGTTGCTCTGTCGTTGGTAGCGTTGATTTCGATGGCGGCGCTATCCATCGACCTGGGCTCGCTGTACGAGGCCAAGGCGGAGGCGCAACGAGCGGCCGACTTGGGCGCGTTAGCAGCGGCCCGCATAATTTCGCTGGAGGGCCTCACCGGAGATTCGACTGCCGGCCCGGCGGATGTAGCCTGGAGGGCCGTTTGCGGTAGCGCCAGTAGTCCGGCGAGCGTTGCAGCCATCAACGTTGCTCAGCAGAACCTCATCAACGGTTCAGCTGCATCAACCGTTACGGTGAATTACGGCACGACTGGGAGTTTTACCTCGGATTGCTCGGCAGCTACAGGAACGGGCTTTACGGTAAATCCTGAGGTGCAGGTGTATGTGCAACAAGCCAGCCTTCCCAGCTTCTTTTCCCGCATCTTTTCACTGGTGGTCACGGGCGGCACTTCTAATTCTGGAGTCAGCGCGACAGCTACTGCCGAAATATTCAATCCCTCGGGTTCCGGGTCTTTGTCTTCTGGCATGGTGCCGGCGCAGCCAAAATGCGTGAAGCCCTTGATCGTTCCAAACAGCGATCCGGAGAACTACGCTAATCCATTTCTCAATACGAATGGCAGCATCGTAAACCCGGGCATTTCTCCGCTTGGCCAAGGGGTGATCGGCGAAAGCTTCATCTTGAAGTCAGCCTGTAGCTCTGGATCGGCCACCTCCTGTAACCCACCGCCAGCCAACAATCCGCCCAAGTCAACTTCAGGCGGCCCAGGCAGCGCCGGCAGCCTGCAGTACGTGCCAGCGACGGTTACGGGTACGCCCATCGCGGTGGCTTCGAACGCATCCTGCTCGTCGTTGAACGCAGGCTCGACGTACCAGTTGGCAATCGCCGGATGCGATCAGAGCACAGTCTATGCCTGTGGGACCCCGAACGCCGTGACACCCAATTTATTAGGCGAAAATCCAGTTTATCCCAATGCCGCTTCAGGCGACACAGCGACCGCTGTGCAGTGTCTAATCAACAGCACCGTTACCCCCGATGGCCCCGACATCCTGGCTGGTCCTCCAACCGCCCCAACATATCCCTTTGCGATACAGGCTGGTAACGGTAATCCGCTGGTCCAGGCAGGAGTGGCGTCCTACAACGACATCGTCACGACCAGTAACAATATCGTGACTCTCCCCATCTATGACAGCAATCCTAGTATCCCGCTGACCCCAGCCTCACAGGTTACGATCCTGGGATTCCTGCAGGTCTTCATCGAGAACATAGACACGACGACCGGCAATCTGACGGTAACCGTTCTTAACGTTACCGGCTGCAGTAACGACGCCGCAAGCGGTACCAGCGCCAACGGCACTTCTCCTGTGCCGATTCGGCTGATCACGCCTTAGCGGCGACGCGTAGTAATCCGTGATTTACGATGGGAAGTCGAGGACCAAGCTGCGCAAGTGCGCAAGAAATCCATAGCGATTATTTTATTGTGGATCGTTTGGCGGAGGGTCGGGCTGGCCTTCACCATCCGTGGGCGGCTCGCGGAACGGCGGTAATCCCGGGCGGCCTCTCATGCGAAATCTGGGGTTTTCCTCATCGGCGTTGTTGGTGTCGTCGTTGGCCGTAGGCTGCGAAGGCGGTTGCGGCACAGCGGCCTGGGCTTGCACGGGAGCGTCGGTACGAGGAGTGAGAATCACCTGGTCGAGCGCTCCGGGGTTTTTCGGAGAACTCAAAATCACAAAATTAAATTTTGAGCCGTTGAGCAGTTGCGACAAAACATCCGGCGCGGGCGCAGGGCCCAGGTTGACCACGACTTTTTCCTGCTCGGCCCCTGCCGGTATTGCAATCTCAGCCCCGGTGCGCTGGTGTACGGCAAACAACACCTCTGACAAGCTCGCCCGGTCGCAGTTGATGGAAAGCAATCCGTTGCGAAATGCAACTTCGAGACTAGGTTTCGGCGGCCCTGGCGCAGGGTTGGCAGCTTCGTTCGCCGCCAATATATTTCCCGACGAGGCCTGCGCACCAGATATCTCCGCGCCGGCGCCTCCAATTTTCACGATGGTGGTGCCTTCCGGCGGGAAAGACCTGGTAAGGCTGCGGGCCGTTCAGGTCGACTACGATGCGCGTGACCGGCGGGTCCTTTGAAAATAAACTGACCCGTAAGTCCTTCACGTCGGTTCGGTCAACGCTCTGGCCGCGCAGTTGCGCGCCGGGCCTGGCCTTGACGAAGTCAATCAGAAGACGGTCGGGTTCGCCCAACTCGTTCGTTTGGGGAACAATCGGAGCACTGGACTCGATCTGGATTTCGACTTGATTTCCCCCGCGCAGCACCTCGACATGCCGGACCAATGGGACATCCTGGGCGCGTACAGCAAGCGGTCCGGCAATGGATGCAGCCGCCGATAAAACGACTACCGCCGTGCGTCTGAAGCTGGGAAACATAAATGAGAGGGCTTCAGCCGATTCTACCAGCCTTCGCCATGCTTAGTTGATGACTAATTCATGACAGCAGGCAGAAAATCATGCGCTGAATGATGCGCAAAGTAGGGAGGGAAAGGCTGCGAGCTTACGCTCGAGATAGTTTGCGCCGCAATTGCCAGAGTATTGCGGTCAATCCGGTCATGAGCAGCATCCACGTGGCCGGCTCCGGCACGGTGGATGGCCCTGGCCACCGGTACCGCAGGGGCCAAGTTTCTTTTTGCCGTTTGTCAGCGCTCCGCCCTCAATTGCCGAAATTGCCGTGCTGCCTTTTTTGGGCAGTGGCGCACAAAGACCGACGGGAAATGCCGGAGGCGCGATCGCGATCAAATTTCCGCCACCGAATGGGGTAGTCACGTTCAGAGGTCCCTCAGGCCCGGAGCCGGGCACGCTCGGGCGATTCAATAACGCTGATTCAAACGGAACCGGTGGGGCCGGCATTACCGTGCCCGCTCCATCCATGGGCTTCTCCATTCTTTCCGGCGAAGGTTCGGCAGGCGAAACTTCCGCCTGCGGATTCTCTGCTACCCGATTACCGCAGCGTCCGCGCGCCGTGATTCGCCCGTCTGTGATCAGCTTCTCGCCTTTGTGAAGACTGATTCTTCTACGCATCCAATAAATGTGATTGCCAATGCGATAGGAGACAAAAGCGGTGCGGGCCAACGTGACCTCGACTACGCGCGCGTGATCGTAATCAAAGCCGGCATAGTGCTCCGCCACTACAGGATCGTGTTCCGCTACCCATTTCAGCTCTTTCGCGTCACTGACTCCGCCGGGCACAACCGAATACGCATATAAGGGACGAGACGGCCGCACCTGCGACAGAACTTCATCGAGCACCCGCGATTCTTCACGGCTCGGTGACGCATACCCGGTACCGGACAACTTGCTTTGCCAAATACTAACAATGGAAGAGCCGAAATATCTTGCAGCAAAGCTGGAAACACTGGCAGTGAAAACCGCAAGAAGGGCGAGGGAAAGCCAACGGCGAATGAGGCGATGCTGGCGATGCCGGCGGGTACGCCGGCGCTTAACGATAATCTGGGCTTTCCCGTTCTCGGGACTGGGCACGGACAACTCCTACCAGCGGCGGAGATCCTGGGACCACGCACTCCGGCACTCTAGCAGTACGATAGGGCAGTTTGAGTGCCATTTCTCCTTCATTTCTTTCGCAGAAAACAAAGGATATCCGCTTGTTTTTTGCGACCCATCCTAGCAGACGCAGGAATGGTTTGCACATGAATATACTGTGGATTTCTTTTTTGGTGCCAATTTTGGCACTCACGCATTTCGCGAGCGGACCTAAAGCTCATCAGGATGTTGGTGACTCTGGTAACCACCACTATTGGGCTATTTCAATGCCTCCCACACGCTGGTACCCTTTTAGCTGTTACGGGAGTAAGTTTTCTGTCCCTTGACAAATTGCCGCCCTTCGCGGCGCAAGCCAGAGATCCTTAAGTTTTTTTTCCTTTTGAGTTGTCTGGCCGAACTCCCCTGATCGAAGGAACCCTGTTCAGTGGCATAAGAATAACCGCTCGTTCTAAGTTTTGCCTGGAGGAAAACCGATGCGCCTTCGTTCTCTTCATCTCATATTCTCCGTTGTTTTATTTTCTTCACTGCTAACCAGCTCAGCGTTCGCTAATACGGTCCAGATGGTGTATGAGGGCCATGAAGGAGCGCACGCACAGAACGGTTCACCGTACGTTGGCTATCCGTACTACTTCTCTATCAACGGAAGCTCCACTTACACAGCGCTAATGTGCGATTCGTACGACAATAGCGTGAACCTCCACCAGACCTACACTTATACCGTCTCGCCGTTTCTGCAGGGCATTGCGAAGAGCATGTTTGGGGCGACGATGACACTGGATTACAAAGCCGCCGGGCTGATGTTCGAGAGCGTGCTGGATAAAACGCTCAACAGCAACACGGCGCAGTGGGCAATCTGGGGATTGTTTTCCAAGAACGCCGCAGACAGTTCGTACTTCCTGGACCATTCCATCTTCGCGACAACCGAGGCGACCTATCTGGCGATGGCTTCGACCGCGTCGAACTCTGCCTTTAATGGATTGCTGCTCTACACGCCGCTCAATGCACAGCCAGGCGTAGGGCCACAGGAATTTATCGGCAGCGCGGTCCCTGAACCGAGCAGCCTCTTGCTGCTGGGCACAGGTTTGGTTGGACTCGCAGGGATGTTGCGCCGCAAATTGGCCAAAGTCTAATTTCCGATTCCTCCGTTTCTGAGCGTAACCAGTCGAACCGCGCTGCTAACCGGCAGTGCGGTTTTGCTTTGTACTATTGCGCTGCCTATAGCAAGGGTGGAGCAAAGATTTAGATCAGGCGCAGAGTCAGAGATGGCAAGGAAATCCCCTCGACTTCAGCGGTCCAGATATCGCCGGCGGCGGTTGGGTGGCCGGCAGTAAGCGTACCTGAGCTGACGATCTCGCCGGTGCTGAGTGGCTCGGTGGGAAAGCGGCGGGCGATCGCTGCTCCAAGTTCGGCGAGGCACAAAGCCGGACTCTTAAGGGAATTCTTGCCGGAACCTTCTTCGACCAATTCCCCGCCCTTTAGCATCCGTAGCTTGAACGTCGGCAGTTTTTCGACAAGCGTTGGAATCAGGCCGGTGGAGATTTTTTGCTTTTCGCCCACTACAAGCGCCGCATGAAGTCCAAAGGATGCGACCAAATCACTGGGCTGGAACTTCCAGTCTGGATAAGGGCAATCGATGATTTCGAATCCCAAGGCGATCCAATCTGTGGCCGCAAGCGCGCCAGCGGCATCGAGGTCCTGGGTGATGGGCCCTTTCAATCCAAAAACAATTTCCGGCTCAACTTTTAGGGAACGAGGTTTCGGGACCGCCAGCGAGGCTGAATTGTTCTGGGCGTAATAGACCGTATCTTCGTACATGTGCGCCCAAACCAGCGTTTCTAGCTTGAATACTCGCAACATCGCCTTGTTTGCGTAACCCACTTTGCGGCCAACCGCCTTGTGCCCGGCCGCTTCCCGAGCTTGCTTCAGCCTGGCTTCAATCTCGTAGGCCAAATCAAGGTTGAATCCGGGACGTGAAGAAGGAGCGTCGACCATACGCCCGCTTTCATATGCGGAGAGCAATTCGCGGGCCAGTGTGACTGCTTCATTGGTGGGCATTGGGCATAAACGACATAAACGGCAACAGCTCCCGCTGAGACAAGATTAGCAGCTTCGTGATGCGTGGGGTTAGAGGTCTTGCCCCACAGGATTTTCGCCTCCCGCCAGGATGCGGGTCTTGGTCACGTGCATTTATCTTTAGAGCTACATGGGATTTCACCTTGGCAGCTCAATTTTTCTATTTCTCGCCGCAATTATTGCTGGGACACTAAACGCGGTTGCCGGCGGCGGCAGCTTCGTCTCATTCCCTGCGTTGCTGTTTTTGCGCGTGCCTCCCGTCGCAGCGAACGCAACCAATACGGTCGCGCTGTGGCCCGGATTGGCCGCCAGCACGATTGCCTATTCTAAAAAACTAAATGTCCCGCTGCGCCTGTTGGTGCCGCTGCTGATCACCAGCGTGGCCGGGGGTTGGGCGGGCGCGCTGCTCCTGCTGCACACTCCGCCGCACACCTTTTTACATTTGGTGCCGTGGCTGCTGCTCTCCGGCACATTATTGTTTGCTTTTGGCAACAGAAGCAGGGCCATCGCGGGCAAGCGTGGCGCGATCCAGGGTCTTCATTCAGGTCTTCATTCGGATGATCTTCAGTCTGTCTCCTGGATGGCAGTCGCCGTGAGTTCCATTGTCGAATTATTGGTGGCGATCTACGGCGGGTATTTTGGCGCCGGCATCGGCTTTATCACACTCGGAATGCTGGCGGCCCTCGGAATGCGCGACATTCACGCCATGGGCGCAATTCGGACCCTGCTCGCGGCCACCATCAATGCCGTGGCCGTACTTACATTTATTGTGGCGGGAGCGGTGCTGTGGCGGGAATGCGTGGTGATGATCGCCGGCGCGCTTACCGGCGGCTGGTTCGGAGCGCATTACGCCCAGAAGGCTGATCCGCGCCGGGTACGAGCGGTTGTGATTGCCCTGGGATTCGTAATGACGGCTTACTTCTTCGTGACTACGCGATAGGCACGCAACTGCAGCTTATTGAAACGCATCAGAGCATAGCCGCACATTGAAGTGCGGTCATTTTACGACTAGGATACTTAGTGCCAAAGAAACGCTGACACCGCCTTACCTTGTCCCACCTCTCCTGGCGGCGCACGTTCGAGGACGCGCCCATGGCATCACAAACTGAAGACACCACAGCACAGGCGATGAATTACGCCCCCGCGAATTTGAATCCGCAAAAGGACCTGCCGAAGGGGTTTCTGGAATTTCTTCTGCCGCTGCACAAACAGTTCACGCCCCGGCAACAGAAAATTATTGCGCAGCGTGCTGACACGTTGCGGGCATCGCATGAAGGTCATCCTCCCAATTATTTGCCGCCCTCGGGAGCAACCACCTCCGATTGGCGAATCGAAGTCCCCGAATGGTGTGCGGACCAGCGCAATCAGATGACCGGTCCCGCAGACGATGCGGAATTGACCGTGAAGCTGCTGAATTCCGGCTCTCCCGCGGTGATGATCGATCTGGAAGACTCAACCACGAACCTCTGGGGAAATATTATGCTGGCGATCAAGAACACGATTGCGGCGTATAAGTACGAACTCAGCTACGACGACAAAAAGCGGAAAAAGAAGGTTTCAGTCAAACGTTCGAAAACCGTCACTTGGGTACGTCCCCGTGGTTTGCACGTGAGTCAGGATGGCGTGATCAAGAATGAGATCATGTCCGCTTCCCTGTTCGATCTTGCGATGATCTGGTATCAGATCGATCCCGCGGGGCTGCCGCATAATTTTTCGGTCTACATTCCCAAGAGCGAATCGGCTGATGAGGCTTTCTGGTGGCGCGATCTTTTTCAGGCCCTCGCAAAACAGAAAGGCCTGGCGGCTGATTACATCAAGTGCATGGCACTGGTGGAAGCGCACCCGCTGGCCTACCAGATGGAAGAATTTCTTTTCAATCTGCGCGACCACTGCCTGGGATTGAACCTCGGCCGCTGGGATTACATGGCTTCTTTAATTGATTTCATGCTGGAGGATCCGAATTGGATCTTGCCGGACCGCAACACGATTCCTTACGACGTGGCGTTCTTTCAGAATTTTCGAACGTTGATGCCGGAAATCTGCCATAAACATGGCGCTCACGCCATCGGAGGCATGACTGCGCTTTACCCCAGCCGCACCGATAAAGAATTAAACGCTCGCGCGCTGAAGGTGCTCGAGCAGGACAAGAAGAACGAAGCTAATTGCCTGATGGATGGAGCATGAACCGGCCATCCCGATCAGAACGAAATTGCGGTCGGGCAGTTTCCTTGTCCCAACCAGATTTCGAAACGTCCGAAGTTCGCGAATTCGCACCCCGATCTGCGGCCGGTCCCGAAAGGCGTTGGCCAGATTTCTCTCGCCGGAACGCGCGCGGCGGTCCGTACCGTGATTCGTTATCGCAATGGAGTGCTCAATGGAAAGGGCGCAAGCCTTCTCGATGGCTACATGGAAGATCTGGCCACCGATCGCATCTACCGCCTGATGATTGCGCAGCGCGTGCGCCACAGAGTTCAGGTTGCCGGAGACAATGGCCAGCAGGTCAAACACACGGCGGAACTCGTCACTCGCATTTTCGACGAGGAGTTGGCCAAGATCCAGAAAGACCTTCCCGCGGAAATCGACCGCAAAGCTGCGACTACGCTGCCCGAAGCTCGCCGCATCGCCGAGAAGATGATCGTGCAAGGGCATCATTCGCCGATTTAGGGTGCTTGATTGGAACGAAGGTACGATTAAAAGAGACGATTAGAGCAAAAGCTGGGTCGCGTGTCCGGATTTTCAATCGGCAAAGGCAATAGCTATGATCGAAATAATTGATTTGACGAACCGCGCTTCGGAAGTGCCCACTGTCAAATTGTGTTTTATGGGTATGGCGCTGGTAATGTAAGTTTTGCTGCATTTTCTCGCTGGAGTTGTTTCGCTGGACAAAGTGACTGAAAACATAAGGTAGGGACTGAAAAGCCATGAGCGTTACCGAGCAACCCGCAGGAATCGCCTTCGCCGTATTGCAACCACCGCGCCGCTATTTGTTCGGTCCCGGACCACCGTGGCTCACCCGCGGGTGTATGAAGCGCTCTCCAAGCCAATCGTGGGACACCTTGATCCGTATTTCATCGAGGTCATGCACGACGTTCAGCAACTGCTCAAAGCTCCTTACGGAGTAAGAGAGGGAGCAACGCTGGTAATTTCCGGGACCGGCAGCGCGGGCATGGAAGCCGCGGTAGCGAACTTCATCGATGCCGGAACTAAGCTTGCCGTCTTTGCCAACGGATATTTTTCCGACCGGCTCACCGAGATGGCGAAGCGCAACGGCGCGAACATTGTGCGCTTTGAGAAGAGCTGGGGTGAAACTTATTCCGACGATGAAGCCAGAGATTTCATCCGCCGCGAGAGGCCGCAGGTGGTCGCGTTCGTCCACGCCGAGACTTCGACCGGAGCCTTGCAACCGGGCCGGGCGATCTGCGAGGCCGCTCACGAAGCTGGCGCGCTCGTGATCGGCGATTGCGTTACTTCGCTTGGCGGACTGCCGGTCGAGTTCGACAAAACCGGCATTGACGTGGCATATAGCTGCACGCAAAAGGGTGTAAGTTGCCCGCCAGGTTTGTCTCCTATGGCCATGTCGCAACGAGCCATGGAATTTCTGCGCAACCGAACAACCTCGCCGCGCAGTTGGTATCTCGATCTCAAGCTGATTCATGATTACTCGACCGTTTCCCACCGCTACCACCACACGGCACCGATTTCCATGTTCTACGCGCTGCGCGAGGCGTTGATGGTCATCGCCGAGGAAGGTGTCGAGAATCGGTGGGAGCGGCACCGCAAGTGCAGTAAGCTTTTTGTCAACGGCGTTGAAGCGCTTGGTCTGAAGATGCACGTGCCCGAACAGCATCGCATTCCTACACTAAACACAGTCTGCGTGCCTGCGGGAATTGAAGAAGGCAAAGTGCGCAAGCGCCTGCTTGACGGGCCCGGCATCGAAATCGCTGGCGGCTTCGGGCCACTCACCGGCAAAGTCTTCCGCATCGGTGTGATGGGTCCATTAGCGACAGCGGACAATGTCCAGTTCTTCCTGAGTGAATTCAAAAAGGCGCTGAAGGCGGAGGGCCATTCGATCTAGTCGAGGATTCCGCCCATGCTGTTCGATCCGGAGACGGCAGGGTATGATTTCGTTCCTGGACAACAGCTGCAGTCGACTCACCATCTAAGACCAGCGCCAGAGGCAAGAAACGCATGACCCTGAAGTCAGTGGACACACTGCTGGACGTTCTGCAGTTTGCCGATAGCCACACCGCGGTCATCGTGCCCGAGCTTGGAATCCGTATCACCTACGATTCTCTGCGCGAGCAGGTCCTGGCCATGGCGAATGCGCTGGCATCGGCGGGCATTCGCCGCGGTGACGCAGTCGCCATCGCACTGCCCAATGGACTGCCCGCCATTGTGGCATTTCTGGCCGCTTCCATTGCCGGTACGGCAGCGCCTCTGAACCCGGCGTATCCCTACGAAGAATTTCACTTCTTCCTGGGCGATACCGACGCCCGCGTACTGCTTTGTCCGGCGGTAGGCGCTGAATTTGTGCGCACCGCGGCAAAAGACCGAAAAATTCCCGTCTTCTCCGTTGAGATGAATGAACAAGGCAAGGTCTACATCGCCAATGCTCCCATGGGATGCAAGGCAACCGAGCCGACCGCAAACGATATTGCCCTGATTCTGCACACCAGCGGAAGCACAGGCCGTCCCAAACGAGTGCCGCTGCGCCATTTTAATTTGGCCATTTCTTCGGCCAACATCGCGAACACCTACGCTCTTTCTGAAGAAGATGTATCGCTCTGCGTCATGCCCTTGTTTCACATTCATGGCCTGATTGGTTCGACCATGTCCACGCTGCTTTCTGGCGGGACCGTCGTTGTTCCGACAAAATTCAACGCACTCTCTTTTTGGCGCACCGTTGCCGAGCATGGCGTCACCTGGTATTCGGGAGTTCCGACGATGCATCAGCTTTTGCTGGCGCGCAGCCGAGGTAAGCCGATCGAGGCCGCGACTTTGCGCTTCTTGAGATCCTGCAGCGCGCCTTTATCGGAGGAGCTGATTCACAAAATCGAAGGAATTTTCGGTGTGCCATTCGTCGAAGCTTATGGCATGACCGAAGCTTCGCACCAGATGACTTCGAATCCCCTGCCGCCGCAGCACCGCAAACCTGGTTCCGTCGGCGTGGGCATTGGTCTGCGCATCAGCATCATGGATAAAGAGGGCAAGCACCTCGGCACCAACGTGCGTGGCGAGATCGCTATTCAGGGCGCCAACGTTTTCCGCGGATACGAAAATAACGCCGAAGCCAACGCTCGTGCGTTCGTCGATGGCTGGTTCCGCACCGGCGATCAAGGCTATCTCGATTCCGATTGCTACCTTCACCTCACCGGTCGGATAAAAGACATCATTATTCGCGGAGGAGAGAATATTGCTCCTCATGAAGTGGATGAGGTTCTGCTTAGGCATCCTGCGGTTGCCGCAGCGGTCGCGTTCGGCTGCCAGCATCCCACGCTGGGCGAAGAAGTCGCGGCTGCTGTTGTCTTGCACGAAAAGCATGGCGCAACCGAATCTGAGTTGATCAACCATTGCCGTGAATTCCTGGCGGAATACAAGTGCCCGGCCAAGATTTATCTGGTCGATGCCATCCCAACGACGGCGACGGGAAAGATTCGCCGCCGCGCCGTCGCGGCCGCGCTGGTGGAAGATCAGCTATGAGATTCCTGATCGCCGGCGCAGGCGCTATCGGCGCCTACATTGGCGCACGTATGGCCAATGCCGGATTCGATGTCACTCTTTTTGCGCGCGGGCCACATCTTCGGGCCATGCAAGAGCATGGCGTCCGGGTAAAGAGCAATGAAGGCGATTTCGTCGCTCGACCGAAACTGGCTGCGTCGCTCGAGGAAGTTGGCCCAGTGGACGTCGCTTTTCTTGCGGTGAAAGCGCACAGCCTTCCGCAGCTTGCTCCTCATTTGAGGCCGGTCTTCGGACCGGAAACAACCGTCGTCAGCACCCAGAATGGCATCCCCTGGTGGTATTTCCAGGGCTTCGGCGGCGATTGGGAAGGCTTGCGCCTGGAACGTGTCGACCCCGGCGGCGTGATCTCTTCCGTGATCGAAGCGCGGCAAGCGTGATCGGCTCAATTGTCTATCTCGCAACCGAAATTATTGAACCTGGTGTCATCCAGCACATCGAAGGGAATCGCATCTCTCTCGGCGAGCCCGATGGCACCCGCTCCGATCGCGTGCGCCAGATCGCTGAGGCGCTCATCGCTTCCGGCTTACGCAGTCCAATCACGACACGGCTGCGGCATGAGATTTGGGTCAAAGTCCTGGGCAACGCATCTCTCAACCCTGTCAGCGCCCTCACCCGCGCCACGATTGTTCAGATGATCCGCGATCCCGGCGTATGTTCAGTGGTTCGAGCCATCATGGAGGAGGTGGAAGCTGTCTCGAACAAGTTAGGAATGGAGTTGCCCATTTCGATCGATCAACGGATGGCCGGAGCCGAAAAAGTTGGCGAACACAAAACTTCGATGCTGCAGGACCTCGAGGCTGGCCGGCCCTTGGAACTGGAGGCTTTAGTGGGTGCAGTGGTTGAATTGGGCGACCGCGTGGGACTTCCGATGATCGTTACTCGGACGGTCTATAACTGCGCCAAGCTGCTTGCGCAAGGTGTCAGATCTACGTCTTCGCCAAAAGTAATGACTAATCTTTGAGACGTAACGGTACAGTTTTCGATGTAATCCCCCGATTGCTCTTTTCAGCTCTGCCTTAGCGTCTGTGTGGCCCCTCTACGCCGGCACAGAATAAAAACGTTTCAGCGTTTCTTGGCTGTCGGGTTATACTCCATCGCTAGACGGCCCTGCACCGAACCATGCGGAGGTTCCATTGGCCACCAGCAGTAAACCTGATTTCGAGATTATTCGCAGGAACAAGGTCTACGAGGAAGTCGCAAAGCAAATTGAGCGGCTGATTCTGAAGAAGCTTAAGCCCGGCGACAAGCTACCCGCGGAACGCGAACTGGCTGAAATGTTGGGCGTAAGCCGAGGTTCCATCCGCGACGCCATTCGTGGGCTCGAACTTCTAGGCCTGGTGGAACCGCGGCAGGGTGCGGGCACAATCGTTCGCCATGCAGGGGCCCATTCGGCGGCCAATCCCTTCGCCAATGCATTGAAGCGCCGAAAAGACTCCGTAATTGAGCTGCTGGATTTTCGCAAGATGCTCGAGCCCCCGCTCGCTGCCCGCGCAGCCACACATGCCTCTCCCGAGGAGACGGCCGAGATGGAGGCAATTCTCAAGCGGCAGGAAGAGAAGCATGGACGCGGAGTCGCTGCCGTTGCCGAAGACGCCGAGTTCCACTACAGCGTGGCACTGGCTTCCGGGAATACCGTGGTGCTCAAGGTAATCGATATTCTCATGGACCTCCTGCGTGAGACGCGCACGCGCTCGCTGCAGGTCGTGGGGCGCTCGCATAAATCTCTTGACGGCCACCGCCGCATCCTTTCTGCCATCAAGCGTCATGACTCCGATGCTGCGCGATCAGCTATGCTGCGCCACATCGAAGATGTGGAAGATATCGTTCTGGAAAAACTCTAACTCCGCTTCGACTCTATTCGATTATTCCATTCTTGCACTCACAGTTTAATTCGGCAGAGATCTTCCCCGTGTTTCCGCTCCGAAAGGAATCAGCAGGAGTCCGATTGCGAATGCAATCGAGGTCAACGCGACGGGTTTTCCGAGGGAACCAAAATGGCGAACCCCGCTGCCTACCAGGAATGTGATTCCTGCGCCGGCAAATCGCGCGAACGAGGTCGAAAACGCGAAGGCGCTGGCGCGGCACTCAGTGGGATACTGCTCTGGCAGCCACAGCGTGTAGACCGCAAAATTCGCTCCGCCGAAGCCCAGGAAGAAAAGGCAGACGAAGAACCACGGCAATGCGCGCGGGCCAAGATAGAAAACCACGCCGAATGTGAGAGCGATGAAGATCACCATCAACGCAAACAATACCGCGAGCGCGCCGCGCCGGCCGAGCCGCTCCGCTAACCACGGCATGGCGAGGCAACCAAGGATGGTCGCAAACGAAACCAGCATCACGCCCCAGGAGGCCATCTGTGCGGCCTGCGTGCCGTTCCGGCCTCCGGCTTCCGCGATCGTGGTAATCGCGGTTGGAACATAGACCGTTCCCGCCCATAGACCGCAAATCGATGCGAGCATGAATAACGAATTCAGGATTGTGCGGCGGCGCCACTGAGACGAAAACAGAACTGCAAACGGACGCCAAATCGCCCACGACCGGACCACCGTTTCTTTCTTCTTCCAGGCAACGGGCTCGGAGACTCCGTAGCGAATCCACGCGAGAAATAATGCGGGGACGCCACCCATGATGAACATGGCCCGCCAGCCATAACGGCTGCCAATGCCGTAGTTCGCCAAGGCAGCAAGAAAAATGCCGACGTAATAGCCCGTGTGCATGAGGCCCGCACCCATGCGGCGACGCTGCTCAGGCCATTCTTCCGCGACAAACGTTCCGCCCATGGCCCACTCGCCGCCAATGCCAATGCCGGCAAGCAAACGCAAAACTGCAAGCTGCCAGACGCCGGTTACAAATGCGCTCAGAAAGGTGAACACCGAATACCAGACAATGGTCAGCATCAGCGTGCGGACGCGGCCGAACTTGTCTCCGATCGGGCCCCACAAAAATGCCATCCCCCACCCGATCAGAAAGAGAGCGAACAGCAACCCGCCGTAATGCCCGATGTTGGCTTTGGTTGCGGGAACGCCGGAACGTGGAAGCAAGTCGCGCAATGAGGGCACGAGGACAAGCGCATAGACGAAGGAGTCCATGCCGTCGAGCGCCCATCCTCCCCAGGATGCCCAGAAGCCGCGAATCTGATTGTGAGTCAGAGTTTGAGACGGGGGAGCCATGGGGACGGAGCCGGAGGTTGGATTATCGGCTTCGTTCGTCGCGAAATGCGGCATGGCAGTGCGGAACTATATCAAAATGCCGCGAAAAGAAGAGAATATTGTCGCTCGCAGAGAGTGCCCCAATTTCGCTTTGCGTCCTTGGGGTCTTCCTTCGGTGAGCTTCGCACTTCGAGATTTTGGTCGCTTGCGAATAGGATCGCCAGCTCTTAACCGCGAAGCGCGCTAAGACTGCCGCGAAGTCCGCAAAGAGACCCAGCTTGCACAAAACAGGTCCCAGTCCCGGATTTAGCGCTTCGCCGCTTGTAAGCGATCTTCCAGGGCCTTCACTTCGGCGTTCAAACCTTCCGGCAGATGTTTGCCAAACTTGGCGAAATGCTCCCGGATGCGGGGAACTTCCTCCAGCCAGCCATCGATATCGACGCTGAGCAACTCCTGCACGTGGGTGGCGTCGATGGCCAAGCCCTTCGTATCCAGGTCGGCGACTTCGGGGATGCGCCCGATCGGAGTATCTTTCGCATGCACCTTGCCATCGCAGCGTTCGAAGATCCAGCGCAACACGCGGCTGTTCTCACCAAAACCGGGCCACAGGAATTTGCCCTTCTGATCTTGCCGGAACCAGTTGATATAGAAAATCTTGGGCAGCTTTGCTCCCGCGCGTTCGCCCATGGAAAGCCAGTGAGCAAAATAGTCGCCCATGTTGTAGCCACAAAAAGCGAGCATTGCCATCGGATCGCGACGAAGTTGCCCAACTTTACCCGCGATTGCGGCAGTCGTTTCGCTGCTCACCGTTGCACCCAGAAAAGTTCCGTGCTGCCAGTTGAGCGCTTCTGTGACCAGTGGAACAATCCCCGCGCGCCTGCCTCCGAACAGAATCGCATCGATCGGCACGCCCTTCGGGCTCCTCCCATTCCGGGGCGATCACCGGGCACTGCGAGGCCGGCACTGTGAACCGCGCATTGGGATGTGCCGCCTTCCGTCCTATCTCCGGAGTCCAGGTGCGCCGCAACCAATCGACGACTTTCGCGGGCGGCTCTTCGGTCATTCCCTCCCACCAGACATCACCATCCCAAGTCATGGCGCAGTTGGTGAATACGGCATTTTTTGTCATGCTAAGCATGGCGTTCGCATTCGACTTCATGTTCGTGCCCGGCGCGACGCCAAAGAATCCGTATTCCGGGTTAATCGCGTACAGCCGTCCATCTGCGCCGAATTTCATCCACGCGATGTCGTCTCCGATAGTTTCCACTCTCCAGCCGGGGATGGTCGGAATCATCATCGACAAGTTGGTTTTGCCGCATGCCGAGGGGAACGCGCCAGTCATGTACTTGGCCTGTCCCGTCGGGCTGATCATCTTCAAAATCAGCATGTGCTCAGCCATCCAGCCCTGGTCGCGCGCCTGTACCGATGCGATACGCAGAGCGTGGCATTTTTTTGCCAGCAAGGCATTTCCGCCGTAGCCGGAGCCGAACGACCAGATCTCGCGTTCTTCCGGAAAGTGGCAGATGTACTTATTCTCGGCGTTGCAACTCCACGTCTTGTTGGCCTGGTTCAGGGTCATCGGCGAACCGATCGAGTGCAAGCCGCAAACAAACTCCTCATCGGGGCCGAGAACGTCGAGCACATGGGTTCCCACCCTCGACATGACGTGCATACTTGCGGCAACATAAGGCGAATCGGTAATTTCCACTCCGATCTTGGCGATCGGCGACCCGATTGGCCCCAGGCTGTAGGGAACCACATACATGGTGCGGCCGGCCATGGCGCCTGCGAACAGGCCGCGCAGCTTGGCTTTCATGGTTTCGGGATCTTCCCAATTGTTGGTCGGGCCGGCTTCTTCTTTGGTTCGAGCACAAATGTATGTCTGATCTTCCACCCTGGCCACATCCGCCGGGTCGGACCGCACCAGATAACTGTGTGGCCGCTTCTCCGGATTCAGCGGCATCGCGGTGCCAATCAACACTAACAACCGCAGAATCGATTCGTATTCCTCAGCGGATCCATCGCACCAGTGGACCCGGGCAGGCTTACACATCTGGGCCATATCTTCTACCCAGCGCTCGAGCTTGGCGTGCCGGTGACTGCTTTGCGCTGTGTCAACATCGATCGTAATCGTGGCCATAAGATAAATGCCTTTCCAAAACTCAACTCCGCGCCGCAAGCGCTGTACGCAAAAATGACAAAATAAAGAGGCTGCCGCGGCGAGCCGCGCAAGCCCCTACACTCAAAGAACCCTGGCTAAAGAATCCTCGATATCAGCCCCGTCGCTGTGCCGGTTTCCGAGAACAGAAACCTCACTACGGCGCAAACGTCTATTTTCTCGCAATCGCACAGTTTATTCCAGCCAACTTTTTCAATCGCCCCGGCAAGAGTACCCCATGGGCTGCAAACAGCTGTGATGCCCGTCACAAAGGGAAGGTTGAAAAGCCTATGGGGCCCCTCATTCGATCTGTCTCAAGACGTCCCAGGGGAACGGCGCACTTTGCGCGAAAGGACCCGAACAAGTCGAAGACTTTACCGACTGTCATCGATTATTCTCAACGGGAATAGTGCTCGAAGCCGTCCCTTGCGGAAAGTAAATGCGCCATCCGCGCTCGCGCGCCACGGTCTCGAGGTCCGGATTCGGATTTACGGCGAAGGCATGCTGTGCCATGGCAAGCATTTCCGTGTCCCAACGCGAATTGCCGAACGCCGCATCAATTGGCTGGTTCACGATCTCACGCAACGCCTGCGGCTTGCCTGTGCCTGAAGGCACGCGGACGAGGCGACCCGTGGCAATTTCATTTTCAACTTCTACCTTCGCCGCGAGTATGTGATTCGCCGCGATGCCGAAGTGTTGCATGGCCGCGCGGATCACCCAATCGTTTGAAGAAGAGACAGCCCATACATCGCAGCCGTTTTGTTGCAAGCGGCGCACGAGTTCGCGCATCTCAGGAAAAATCTGAACCACGAAGAATTCGTCGAAGAAACGGGTTGCCGCTTGCATCAACTGCCGTTCCGAAATCCCTTTATGCAAGGTGACCATTTCGCCGCACATCGTGGTCTCATCGACCTCGCCGCGTTTGTAGGCGGCGTAACGATCACGCCAGCGTTGGCCCAAAGTTTCGCGGCCCGGGCGGTCCGCAAACACGTATTCTTCCCTTAGCTCCCAATCGAAGAAACGCTCCCCCAGATCGCCCGACCAGAGCGTGCCGTCGCAATCGAAGGCAGCGACCTGCGGCTTGAGCCGCAGAACGGAATCAAGGAACTCATTCGTTGCAGGAAGAAATGCCTCCGTTTCGAGCGTACCCATGTGATTGAAATTAACTCGCCCCGGCGCTGACGCGCAATGGCAGGAGGGATTCAGCATCGTGTCCGTGTGCCGCTTACGCTGCCGATTTCCTCGGCGAACTTCGCGAATCCTTCGCGGTCAAAAGCTTCCGCCGCAAAGTTCGCAAAGAAGCCGAGCTAACCAATGAATGTGGTCACAACGGGCGCGTCAGCAGAGCCTCGTAATCCTCAGGCGTGTTGAGATTCATCGCAACCTGCGGATCATCCACTGGCACGTAGCGGATGTGCGCCTGATATTCGTGCTCGATCTCCCGCGCCGTCGATGTCGCCGGAGCGCGCAAAAACACTTCGATCATTTCCTTTGCCGCAAGGAAGGGATGTCCGTGAGATCCTTTGAATTCGGGCACCACAGCCCAGACTTCGTGGCTGGAGATGGTGAAAGCGCAATGCAGAATTTTCAGCGTTGCCGGGCTGACCGGCGGACGATCGACCAAAGTCACGACCGCCGCATCACGGCCGCGATCGAGCACATCGCAAAGCCCAACCTGCATTGAACTGAATTGCCCCCGTGCTGGATCTGGATTCGAAACCAGAGAAGCGCCTTCGCCATAGATCGTAGGCGCCAGCGCTGCGCGGTTCTTGCCCACCACCACGGTCACGAAGTCGCAGACTGAGTTTAGCAAGTGAATGCCTGCCGAGAGCAATGTTTCGCCGCCAGCAGCCTGGCCTGCCCTAGCCGGCGGCCAAGGCAGCAAAGCTTTTTCCCGCCCCATGCGCGAGGATTCTCCCGCAGCCAGGACCACACCCGCGAAACTGGAAGCTCGCACCATATTGTGAAGAAATCAGGGACCCTGAAAATCGTTGGCTTCTTAGACTCTTGAATCCAATTTGGCAGAGCTCGATCTGACTCAGAAATTAACCATCAACAATGGGAAGTCGGTTGGGCGCTTCGTTCTTCGCGCTTGAAACAGCATCCACCTTTGCATCCTGCTTGCTTACAAACCAGCTCATGTGAGGCAAATTGGATTCGGAATGGCGGCGAACTGCGATCAACTCTGCCGTGATCGCAACCGCAATCTCCTCCGGCGTAACCGCGCCAATATCGAGGCCGATCGGGGCATGGACGCGATCGAACAGATCAGCCGCCAAACCTTCCTCTTGAAGAGTTTTGAATATCCCAATCACTTTACGTTTGGAACCGATCATGCCGATGTAGCGGGCGCGGGTTTGCACGGCCCAGCGCAGAATATGCATGTCATCTCGATGTCCACGCGTGACGATCACGATATAGGAGCTTTCGTTTGGCTCCAGCTTTTGCATGGCCTGGTCGAAATCGAGCGCATGAATCTCACGCGCGGCCGGAAAACGTTCCTGAGTTGCATAGGAGGAACGGTCATCGACCACGATCGCCTCGAAGCCCGCAAGAGCAGCGACCTTGCAAAGGTTGAGAGCAACGTGGCCTGCCCCGAAAAGATAAAGCAAAGCCGGAGGCAGAATCGGCTCCACAAAAATTTCCAGCGTGCCGCCGCAAACCAAACCGGTGTCGTATTTTGGATCCTGGTTCAGGTCAAAAGTGAGGGTGCGCGGTTTCTCCGATTCCATCACTTCGCGTGCCGCCTGCCAGACATCGGCTTCCACGCATCCGCCCCCGATCGTACCCATGATCGAACCATCGTCGCGGACCAGCATCTTTGCCGTCCGAAACGAAGGAATCGATCCCCGCACATTCACGATGGTAGCTACAGCTCCGCGACGGCCTTCGCGCCGGAGTTGCACGATTTGTTCGTAAATATCCACCTACCAAGATTATTCGAGCTTCCGGAGGGCAAGTCAATACAAGGGCGAGTCAATACAGCCGCGGTATTTTGAGTCTTGAACGGGGCCGATCAATTTCGGGCCGCAAACCAAGGCAGAGAACTACGATGGAACGAAAGCGCAGTTTGCTGTAAAACCTTCTATCACGCTCAGACATGATTAATTCTTCAGACGGGGAAATAACTCCCCAGCAGTTTGGCGATTTCGGTAATCCGAGCGCGGTGTTGATCGTAGAGCTTGGCCTCATCCGCCGACATTCCGAGATAGACCGCCCTTTCTAATGCCTCCGACTGTTGCTTGGCAAGGGTAGCTAGTTCATCGGCCAATTTCCGTGCTTCTTCTACGTATAACGAAGCAGCAACATCTCTGGATATCATTACCTACAGAATAGTTGGGCCGCCCCTATTCTTCTGTGATCAAGATCACATGCTAGTCATCGCAAAACAGGTCTGAAAAGCTATCGTGGCCAGTGAGACCAAGCGTAATCCAAAGAGTTGCGCTCGCGAAGGACCCAGTTGCTCGCCTACTGCACCGGCGAGAGTATGGCATCGAGCAGGTCTGGCGCAGATCCCACTCTCTCCAAGTGCGGGTATCGTAACCCGCCGTGGTAATCGACACTTACAGTAATGAAATCTTTTTCGCGCTTCAGCAAAAGCTTGATTGGAGCTTTATCGTTCTCGGCGTGGAGAATGGCCTCCCGCAGGCTGGCAATGCTGAACGCCTGGTCGTTTACCGCTTCCAGTTGCATGTCTGGGACAACTCCCGCCTTGATAGCCGGACCGCCCCATGTCACATCCGTAATGCTGCCGGGGGCGCCACCGTTGCTATCCGCATTTGGACCACCTTCGCCCCTCACTGAAAATCCAATCGAGGTGGTGAAGCTTGTTCCGCGGGCCGATCCATGTGCTTCATCCACTCCGGTTCAGTGTCGTTGTAAATCAGCCGGTACCCCCCTTGCGTAATGCCGTTTTCCGGGACCTGCGGCGCTACTTCGTAGACTCGGGTGCGGAAGAATCCAGCCCAGTCATACGGCTGAACCGCGTTGAGCGCCTTTACAAGATCTTCAAAGGTATAGGTGACGGTGACGTAGCTTCCGTTGTCGATTCCGAAAAACAGCTTGGCGAAATCGTCGAGCGATTTCTGTCCGTTGCTCAGCTCGCGAATTTTCGTATCGGCATCGAGCCATATGAGGTCCGATTCCGGGTAGTAGTCGTAGCCCCGCTGCCAGCTTGGCCAATTCTCCGGCATCGCGCCATGCGCCGAAATGATGGGCTGATTCGTCGTGTCTTGCAAAGAACGCCAAGTGCGTCCGGGGCTGATCTCGAAATTGGCGGCGATCAGCGCAAATGTGTCGTGCGATTGCTCAAGCGTCCGCATTCCCGAACGTGCGGTCAAAACGTTTCCGTAATAATCGGTCAAGCCTTCATAGACCCACAGCAAATCGTTTTGCATTGGCACATTGAAGTTTGGGGTCCAAAGGTCCGCCGGACGGCGAAATTTTCCGTTCCACGAATGTGTGTATTCGTGGGGCAGAAGAGCACGGCCAGCCACCCCAGCGCTCCAATCAGTAAAGTAGTTGGCACGGGTCCCATCTTCGCTCGACTGGTGATGTTCCAGCCCCTTGCCTCCAACCGAGTCGCTCAGCGAAAACAGGAAATCGTAATGGTCATAGTGATGAGAGTTGAAAAGCTTCTGTGCCTGAATTACCAGATTTTTGTGGTATTGCAGTTCTTCCGGCGTAGGCTCCAGTTGTTCGGGCTTGTCCGCGAACACATCGAGGTAAACCGGATTATCGGGACCGGTCGAAAGATCAAAACGTTTGTAATTGATGCCCGCGTACAGCGGCGCATCAATCAACGTATTCAGAGAAGTTTCCTTGAACTGAACCACATCTCCATTCTGCGATTTCACGTCGAGCGCGGTCGCGAACTTCCAACCTTCCGGCAGGCGAAGCTCGACGGCAAACTGAATGCGCCGCGAAAAATATCCCGCGGGATAGAGCAACACACTGTTCCAGGTGAGGTCGGCAATTTTGTTTGAAATGCGTCCCTGCTGCGGTTTAATCGGAGCCAAGTGTTGAAAGTTTAAATCCAGCGTAGTGGCGCCCTTGGGCACGTTAACGTGAAACGCCCACATGTCCACGCGGTCTCGCAGCCATGGAACTCGATTGCCATTTGCCGTGATTACCAGCCCGGCGAGGTTTTGCACCGCATTCGACGGCGAATGCGTGCCGGGCAGCCACTGCGGGTACAGCAGCGTAATCGCACCGGCTTTCACCGGAATGGTCTCATGCACATTCAGCACCCGATCATTGACGTTGGTAAGATCGACGCTGAGCGAGATGGTTCCTGGATAAGCAACGTCTGCCGGCGCCTGAATGGGCGGAGGGAGCGGAGCAGGTTCGGGCCCGGCCGCATTTTGAGCCCAGACGCTGCCCGTTAGGGCAATTAAAATGCTGGCGAGAACTGCTGACGCAAAGAAGTGACCGGAAAAGAACCGAAGTGGCATAGGCATCCCTCGAACTCTGTGAGAGTGTATACCACATCGAGCGGTGGGTTGTTTCGAAGAGATGTCTTGCCAGACACTTCTGGACAACTTGCCTAAACGGCCCGGTACATGACTCGCTGTATAGACATGTGATGACCAAGGCTTAAGCTAAATAGTTATCCCCGCTAAGATGGCTCGGTCGATATGCGACTCCAGCAGCCTGTCCCCGGGGATTGGAGCTGCGTGTCGCATAGTGTACTCATCGTTGACGATAATGCCCTGCTTCGCAATCTGCTGCGAACTTGTATCGAGAAGGACCCAGGCTGGAAAGTCTGCGGCGAGGCTGTAAACGGCAAAGAAGGCATCAGCAAAGTTGAGCAGCTAAGACCGGACGTCGTGATTCTGGATTTGCAGATGCCGGTGATGAACGGGTTGGAAGCGGCACGCCGTATTCATTCCTTTGCTCCGCAAACCACCATGCTGATGTTTACCATCCACAATTCGCCGCAGCTGGTGAACGAGGCCCACGCGGCCGGTATCAAAGAGGTCATTTCTAAAACCGAGCACCTTACCGAACGATTGCTGCCCGCGCTGAACGAAGCCAGCGCCTGAGCTGTCCTCCATGCCAAACCGTCGCCCGAAGGCGGCCCGTCCCAAGGGCGGTCTGGTCCAGGTGGAAGAAGTGCTTAGACCTCTTCGCTCTCCTTCAATTTCGCAATCACGCCGAAGTCTTCGAGCGTAGTCGTGTCGCCTTTGACCTCGCCGCTGCTGGCGAGTTCCCGCAAGAGGCGGCGCATGATTTTGCCGCTCCGGGTTTTGGGCAGCGTGTCCGTAAATCGAATGTCGTCGGGCTTGGCGAGCGCTCCAATTTCTTTTGCCACCCACTTACGAAGTTCTTCTTTTAATTCCGGCGTGGCCTTTCTTCCCTGCTCCAGAGTGACGAAGGCCGAGATCGCCTGACCTTTCAGTTCATCGGGACGTCCGACTACCGCGGCTTCAGCAACCGCTTCGTGAGCCACCAGCGCCGATTCCACTTCCATGGTGCTGAGGCGATGCCCGCTGACGTTCAGAACGTCGTCGACCCGGCCCATGATCCACAAATATCCATCTTTATCTTTGCGGGCGCCGTCTCCGGTGAAATAAACGCCGGGAATCTGCGACCAGTAGTTCTTCACGTAGCGATCGGGATCGCCGTAGACCGTCCGCAACATGCCCGGCCAGGGACGCTTGAGAACGAGGAATCCGCCAGAACCAATGGGAACCGGTTGCCCCTCCATGGTAACGATCTCGGGAACTACACCCGGAAACGGTCGCGTAGCCGAACCAGGTTTCGTGGCAATTGCTCCGGGAATCGGCGTAAGCATGATGTGGCCGGTCTCGGTCTGCCACCAGGTGTCAACGATCGGGCAGCGGTTGCCGCCAATGGTTTCGCGATACCACATCCAGGCTTCCGGATTGATTGGCTCACCCACCGTTCCCAACAGGCGCAGGCTTTTCATATCGTGCTTTTTCGGCCACTCGTCGCCCCACTTGATAAAGGTCCGAATCGCCGTCGGCGCGGTATAAAAAATGTTTACTTTGTGCCGTTCGATAATCGACCAGAAGCGGTCCGGCTCGGGAAAATTCGGAGCGCCTTCATACATCAGGCTGGTAGCGCCGTTTTGCAGCGGGCCGTAGACAATGTAGCTATGCCCGGTAACCCATCCGATATCGGCCGTACACCAGTAGGTGTCTTCGTCTTTGAGATCGAAGACCCATTTGCTGGTGATATAGGTGCCTACCGAATATCCGCCGGTGGTGTGGACCACGCCTTTTGGTTTGCCGGTCGTGCCGGACGTATAAAGGATGTAAAGCGGATGCTCGGCATCCAGGGGCTCGGCTGGGCAAACGTCGGAGGCTTTGGCCATCAACTCGTGCCACCAGTGGTCGCGACCCTCTTGCATGTTGATCCCACTGCCTGTGCGTTTGTAGACAATGACATGCTTTACGCTGGGACAGGATTTCAGCGCTTCTTCAACCGCGGGAAATAGTTTCACCTCCGCGCCGCGGCGATAAGAACCGTCTTGCGTGATCACTGCCGATGCCTGCGAGTCATGAATCCGGTCGACCAGCGCGTTTGAAGAAAATCCGCCGAAGATAATGGTGTGTGGAGCGCCCAGCCGCGCGCAGGCCAGCATGGCAATTGGCAACTCGGGAGTCATGCCCATGTAAATGGCAACCCGGTCATTTTTCTTCACCCCAAGTGCCTTTAGCACGTTGGCAAACTTTTGCACTTCGCGATGAAGCTGTTGATAGGTGAGCGTGCGAACCTCGCCAGCCTCGCTCTCCCAGATGATTGCGGCCTTGTTCTTGCGGTGCGTTGCCACGTGGCGATCCAGACAGTTGTAGGAGAGATTGATTTGGCCGCCGACGAACCATTTCGCCCACGGGCAATTCCATTCGAGGGCCTTGTCCCACTGCTTGAACCAGTGCAGTTCGTTGGCGATGCGGCCCCAGAATTTGTCGGGATCGTCGATCGATTCCTGATAGAGGCGCTCGTACTCAGCGAGGCTTTTGATGTGGGCGTGCTCGCTGAATTCCGCGGGAGGCGGAAAACTCCGCTGCTCCTGAAGAATGGAATCGATGCTGCTGGCTTGCATGTCGATGACTGCTTTGTCTGCCATGTGGAATTCCGCTCGAAGAGATTTGCAAAGCTGTTGTCTGGGACTGCATTCGCCTCGGCCCACGCCCGCAGTGCGGCGCGAGTTCGGTGAAAGCACCGCGACATTTTACTACTCTCGATCGGGAAAGGACCTGTGATCTAAATCACCGGTCCGCAGGAGGATTGTAAGGCATGGGCCGGAGCCTGGCCCCATGAGCCGAAGCTGGATGGCCCGTGCCTGGACGACCGGCGTCGCCGCCCGGCCTTGCGGATTCTTCGAGTCTTGCGATTTCTCTACGCAGCGCGCGCGCTTCGCGCTGCAGGTCTTCGGCCAAGCGGTAATAACTGTTCTGCTGCTCTCGATCAGAACTTTCCGCGGCGAGCGCGCTTAGGCGCACTAACTCATCTTGAAGTGCCTTTAGTCGGTCTTGAAGCGCTTCCAGCACGTTTCTGAACCTTTGCCAAAGTATGTCCCCGATCAAGTCAGCGCCGGGGAACAAAGAAGGCAATTGAAATCTTATTCAATGTCGCTCGCATCAGTGCCGTTTGAAGCAGGCGCCAAGCATGTGGGCGCTGATGGCGTTAAAACCGCTCTCTCCATCCGGAACCTGTCCCTCAGAGACTCCTTCAGTTCCGGCGCAGTGATCGACTCGTGTCACAGAATATAGGGCAACCTGGCCGGGATTGGTAAATTGCTGGTAGAAGAATTCGCCTTGCGCGGCCGAGTTGTTCTGAACCGAATTGTCATTGCTGCATAACCACCCCGCCATTCCGGTCTCAGGGTAATCGAAGCTTGGGTTATTTGTACCGTCGACGATGCTCATCTGCTTCCAAGCGGCGTTGTCGGAGGCCGTCGTTTGTTGTCTGCCACTGCAACCCGAAATTCCCGACCAACTGCTCACCTCGGTTTTGTCATCATCGATGTAGGCCGGGCTGTCAGGCCACCCCGCCCCATTGCAGCCGTACTCTCCGTTGGGGCAAACCTCAACCGTCGGTGCACTGGGTACCACGCAGCCCTGCTCGATATCGCCGAAAACCGGCCCCGAAAGTAATTCAACATTGTCCAAGTAAGAGCCTGCTCCGTACCATGCCAGCGAGTACGCCACCGCCCCCGAACCGGCGCTGGCTCCCTGGGCACACATCCCGCCCTTCGCATAAAGGTTCTGGTAAACATACTGCAGGAATGTGGCTGGCCGGCAGGCCGCATCTTTAATGCTGTTTCCGCTACTTTCGTTGGTGTATTCCCAATCCGTATCCCAAGCCAGATAGACTACCTGGTAGCCCTGCTGCAGATACGCTTGCGCGTAGTTCGAATCTCCACTTGTTCCATCGGTGCCACCTCCGCCGTCAAGGAAAACCACGGTCCCGGCAATCTCGCCGTCAGGATTTTCGACGCCGTAGGTAAAGCCAAGATCATCCGCGTTGGCGCACGACTCTACTTCACCGCTGTAGCAGCTCATGCCGCCAAGGTACCCGCTGGGACAGAACCGCAGCTTGGTAATAGAGTGGGGATCGATCGTCCCCAGTGGCAAAGGTGCAGACTTGGTGTGCGCCACAGCTGTTGTCGCAGCGATCATGGCAAAAAAAGCGCCCAGAGCTATAAGCAGAAAATTTCTCATGTAAAAATGGTGCATCCCGTGCACGGATATTTCAAACACAAAGGTTCATCTCTTTACATTCTTTTACATTGAGAGATTGTCGTCGCACCGGTGAATGAACGGGCGGCATTGTAGAAAGCAGTAAATTCCATATCGCCCTGACAATTGTCACGGGCTGCCCGTGAGTTGTTCGGAATGGAAAATCGCTTGCGCTTCGAAGAGGTGTAATTATTGGCCGTGTCAGCCAATATTGTTGCGCAGCGGTTAAACTGGCCGCATTTATGCGTAACCGATCCGTCACATGTTCGACCACGCGACAGTCGTGCAATGCCCGACACCCTGGCTATTTCAGGCCCAGGCTGCCATTGAAATGCTGGATCACGCCATAGCATTCGCAGGCGGCATCTTCCAGGCTCTTTCGATTCAAAATCTTCACGCTGCCACGCAGGTTTTCAATCAGCCCGGCATTTTCGAGCGCCCCGGCGGCCAGGCTCACACTCGGTCTTCCCGTGCCCAGCATTTGCGCAAGGAACTCGTGGGTCAGCGGCAGTAATTGGCAATCGAAGCGGTCCTGGCACATTAGCAGCCAGCGCGCCAGCCGTTGCTCCACCTCGTGAAGCCGGTTGCAGGCCGCGATTTGTGCAACCTGCATCCCGTGCATCAGGGCGAATCGGCTCAGCTCGGTTCGCAGCACAGGGGCAGACAGAAGAATGTCTTGAAAAACCTGGGCGCGCACCCGCACTCCCGTCCCCGCCATTTGCATGATGGCGCGGAATGTTCCCTGCCGCAGGCCGGCGACCAACGACATTCCAACCATCCCCTCTTTGCCCACGATGCCCACTTCCACACTTCTTCCATCGCGGCTCAGGGCCACCAAAGAGGTCATCCCGTCATTCAGAAAGTACGTAAAATCAATCTTCTCGCCCGGTTCTTCCAGGATTTTGTATTGCGGCAAATCCACCGCCTCAAGATGAGGCCGCAACAGGTTGTACTCTTTGTCGGGTAACGAGCAGAGGACTATATTGTCAACCGCCCTGCCACTTGCATTTGAGCGTGTGCCAGGACGCACGGGACTCAGCTTACCAGCCCTAGTCGATCTCTTAACGATGATGTCTTCCTTCGCCAAGGCATCCATAAAAGTTTGGATGCGCAGGGCTCAATAATCCCCATCAGGAAAATCGGCGGTTTTGCCCTAAGTCCATCTGATTTTCCATCGCGGATCAGAGTAGATATTTCTTAGAAAACATGCCTCTAATTCCAACCTCGGACGAACGACGGTGAAAGAGCTGTATTTCCCGCATCTTCTACGCAATGTCCCAAAATATGCAGTGCGGCCAAAACCGGATTTAATCGTTTTGTTTCGGTGCGCTGTCTGCTGGACTTTTGTCTTGAGCAGACAAAATGCGGTTCAATTCCTCGACCAGCGCGAGAAACCTCTTGTGATCATGCTCAACCGCAATCCGCGAGCAAAGCTCGTGAATCCTGTCGCCATCCACCTTATTCATAGGAACCCGGAAGTATTACAGCAATTGAAAGTTTGAGTATGTTCGCTGTCGAACGGTAAGAACCATGCAGCTAGGGCTTCGGTAGAGCTTGCGCGACTGTTCCGGATCGTCGGAACCGAAACTGGGGCTGCAGTCGCCGCTAACCAGCGGCGGGGCTCCTTCGCTCACGACGGATGCGGTGGGCTGCTACTGTTTTGCGGACACGGATTGTGTGATCGTGCAAGGCGGATTTGAGACGTTCCATGGTTCGATCCAATTCAGCAGGGTCCGCGCACTGAATAGCATCGGCGCATAGTTTCCGGATGCGGTCTTCCAGGCGCCGAGTGTGGGACAAAGAGGAAAGAAAGCTAGCTAAAAGGGGCCCG
The DNA here is from genome assembly GCA_963743585.1 of uncultured Acidobacteriaceae bacterium. Classification (GTDB taxonomy): domain Bacteria; phylum Acidobacteriota; class Terriglobia; order Terriglobales; family Acidobacteriaceae; genus Sulfotelmatobacter. Next base: position 588,569 of record CAVUQI010000001.1, read on the forward strand.
GCTGAAAACTCTTTAGGATCCATGATCGCATCGTTCCGATTGGTTTTTCTAAGTGTGGTTGATGGACCACTCATGAAGCTATCCAGCGGAATCCGTAGGAACGACGGCCGAAACGGCAGGTCCGCCTGATCGGCCTTTACCTGCCGCTTAGCGAAACCCCTTCTTTTTCCATACATCCCAGTCGTCCCGGACCTTCTCAAGCATGTTGGCGGCAGCGGCATGCAGCCATTTCCCTTTCTGCTTTCGCAAGTGCCGCAGTATCAATTTACGGGCCGACGGCGTGCCCAGATGGATATTGGCGGTCTCCCATCCCATGGCGTGAAGCAGGCGAAGCTCAACATCAGCACCACGTAAAGAAGCCAGCTCGACTCGCGAGCAGAGATGACCCAACCGGCGGACAATCCACCGTCCGCGAAGCTGAACGAAAGGATCGGGGCAGCGGACGGCGCGATTGATGATCGTCTGATACAGAATCTCCGGCGGCCCCGGATCTTTCACGGCACCCACGGATTCAGCCCAGCAGGTTGAGGAAGGCACAAGGGCCTTGGCCTCGCGAGCGATGTGACCACCATGCCACTCGGCGATCCCTACATAGCGTGCATGCCCGAGGCTGCCCAATCCGGCAACCCGGTGAGCAAGACGGTATTTGATTCCGGGCGCAGGCATGAGATGTTCGATGGCATCCATGGCACTGAGCGGAACCTCGGTTTTCAGCGTGCGCAGCGCATCCATTTTCTCCCAGAAGCTGACGGGATCGCGAAGTTCGCCTTCGGCAATCCTTCGCAACCACGGATGCTTTTCCCCCAGCACAAAGGCCAGGCCTTTTGCCAGCAGGCTTTCGCGATAGCCCTCCAGGATCGTGTCACAAATGTCTTCGCGCTTCAACGGAAGCGCCTCCGCTTCAACCGCGAGGTGGGCGCTAACCGCCAGCCGCACCAAATCGACCGTGTAAGCCATCGGCCAGGCTTCGTCGAAGTCGTTCACTCCCCATACCAACCGGCCTTCAATGTCCCGCCAAGTACCGAAATTTTCCACGTGGAGATCGCCCACGGCCAGCACGTGCGGTGCTTTGGCAAGATCAGGACAGATCTCAGGCCAGAGTTGCGCCCAACGATAATAAGTGGCGCGGAAAAACGGAAAGAGCTCCGCCTTCATCCTCTCGTGTTTTAGCCGAAGGTCTTTTTTATCGATGCGAGTTCGTACACCCAGCCAGTGCTCGAACTCGCGTGTGGCTTTAACGACGTTCATCCGGGAAACAGTAGCGGCGGGGAGTATGGCGAGTCAAATATCGTGCCGAGCACAGACCAGTTCCCCTAACGTGCCGAGCCGCTGAGAACTTCAACCTCGTTGTCTTCGTCAGCATCGTTACTCTGCTGCGCCACAACCGGGGAACGCTTCTTCAATTGCGCTTTCAAATATTGCTTCAGGCAGCGCGAGCATGGTACGTAGCCCTGGTGCAGGGCCTCTTTTGCGGTCAAGCCACGCTCGCTGGCTTTATCGTGAATGAAAGGACATCCGGGAACGTGGAAGAGCCTTGATCCGTCGGAAACCACGACATGCAAATCCGGAGGAATATTATTTGCCGGCACCGCGAGGATCGATTTCGGCGGGCGGTGAAACGTGAACGTGCTCGTCAGCTTATATCCGGCAACCAATAATGCCATGGCCGCAACCGGAACCAACCACGCCGACCAACTGGACCATCGGCCGCGCTTCACCGCCGGATCGTTGGCCAGCCGTCTTTCCAGCCTCCGGCTGAAACCGATCGGAAGCTCCAGCATGCGCTCATCGCCGTAAAGCTGAACCACATTCCGCGTCCCCGCCAGCACGGATGCGCAGCGCGGGCACGAGCGAAAGTGCTCATCCATCGCCGCACGCAAAGCTGCGTCCACGTCGCCATCGACGTAATTCGAAATCTCCCGCCACACCTGTTCGCAGTTGACGGTGTCCTCTACCATGGCTTACTTCCCTTCTCGAACGGCAACCGGGTGAACCAGCCCTGCTCCCATCCGGCGGAGAGCAGATCGCGCAACATCAGGCGCGCCCGCAAAAGCCGGGTCTTCACCGATGCCACGGAAATGCCCAGCGCCTCCGCCGTTTCTTGAATGTTGAGTTGTTCCATATCGCGCAGAACAAAAACCTCGCGATACTTCCGGTCGAGCGATGCCAAGGCTTCCGCCAGCCGTTGCCGCACTTCCTTTCGTTCCAGGGCCTCTGAGGGAATCTCGCGCCAATCGGCAAAGTCACGTGGCAAGTAATCGCCATCTTCAGGTCGGCGATCGTCAATGGCTTCCATCTGCACTGTCCGTTCCCTGCGCCGGCGCATCAGAGCCTCGTTGACCGTGATCTGGATCAACCACGTGCTGAACCGCGCCTCGGCACGGAATTTTGCTATGTTGGCGAAGGCCTTCAGCATCGCCTCCTGCACCGCGTCTTCGGCGTCCTGTTCGTTGCGCAGAATGGCGAAGGCTGCGGCATACACACGCCGCTCATACGGGCGAACCAACTCATAGAACAATTGGTGCTGGCCGCGCTGCACGCCAGCAATCAGCTCCTGCTCGCGCGTGGGCCCGGGCTGCACCGGATTGTTCAATGCCGCTGCTGATTCGGACATCGTGCTGTCGCAATCCTTGCGCGAACCAATGGTTGATTTGTGATTGTGGATTTTGATTGTTGATTGAAAAATGGCCCGCAATTTGAGGTTTCAATCAAAAATCGCAAATCAACAATTCCTCGCGAGCTTCGACCTCAATAGTCCGGATCTTTCTTCCATCCCGTCAGCATGGAGACGAAATTGTTCCAACCGTGCAGGATCACCATGACGAGGTGCCCGAGCACAAAGAGCAAAATCGCCCACATGACGGCAAAGTGCCAGATCCGCGCATAGTGAAATCCGCCCATCATCCAAGCCAGCCAAGAAAACTGCACCGGCTTCCACACCGCCAGCCCGGTCAATACGGAAAGAACTCCTAGCACGACCGCTCCGGTGTAAGCCTGTTTTTGCAAAGGATTGTAGGCCTCGCGCGCCGGCGGCTTTTCGCCAAAGAAGAAATAATGCTTTACCATCGGCCACACGCCGGGCAAGTCACGATGCGTAAATAACACCTGACGATAATTTCCGCTGAACACCTCGTAGCCGATATAGAGAAGGCCGGTCCCCATGTAGATCCACATGAACGTGAGGTGCCATTGCAAAGCGCCGCCCAGCCATCCTCCAATCGCAAACGCCTTCGGCCAGTTGACCAGGTCGTGCTCGGGAATCTTCGCGCCAAAGCTGGGAAAAGCGCGAAAAATCTGCAGACCGCTGCCCACCATCACAAACAGCGCAACCGTGTTGATCCAATGACAAAGCCGCACGATGAAAGGGTGTTCGTAAACCGCGCGCGCGACCACGACCGGCGCCTCACCTTCTTTCTGATTCGTCCGAACAATTTCGATGACTGAATTGCTCACCGCGTAACCTCCTCATCCCGACTATCAGCGGCCAAGATTCCTCGCAGGCTCACAGCCCGTAAAACCAGGAATAACCCTGGTCTTCCCAGTATCCAACCTTGTCGAGCACGTGCGTGACCTTCAATTCGGTTAAATATTTGGCTTGCTTGTACCCGACCTTCGTCGGAATTTGCAGTCGCAGCGGCGCTCCGTGTTCACGCGTGAGCGGTTGGTCGTACATCTCATAGCAAAGCAGGGTCTGTGGATGCCGCGCCGTCGCCATGTCGAGCGATTCGTAATAGTCATCAGCGCAGTTCACGGCAATAAAACGCGCACTGGGGTCGGCGCCGACCATATCCAGGAAGTCGAAGAGCCGCGCTCCGCCGAACCGTCCGATCACATCCCAGCCTTCCACGCAGATGTGGCGGGTGTTCTGCCGAATGCGCGGCAGGGCTTGTACTTGCTCCAGTTTGTATTCTCCAGGTTTTTGCACCGCTCCGCTGACCTTGAGGGCCCAGGTATCGAAATCAATCCCGGGATCGTCGATGTCGTAGTCGTTGAGGGGAAACGTCGCAAATGGGGCAACATCGGCATCGGCAAAGGTAGGCGCGAGATGTCCTTTTCTGAACAAGCGCGCTGCACTCCAATCGCTGACATGCAACCCTTTCTTGAGCAGAACTTTTTGGAACGATGGAATCGTAAAAGCTCCCAACGCAAGCGCCGGAGCCAGCTTCAGCACTTCACGCCGGCTGACCTGCTGGAATTTCTTTTCATCCATCTTGGAATTGTAGTTCTTCATTCGGCCCTTGCCACGGTTCCACGCAGAAAACTCGCAAAACGAAACTACACCAGAATCGAACCGATGGCCCTTCGCATGGGATTCGCAAGACCCACTAGAAGTTTCGTAGCGACGTCAATTGCCCAGTCGCGAGAACAGAGAGGAGAAACTGCGCAGACTGCCTTTTGCCCCAAAATAACGAGCGCCTCAATCTCTTTCGAGATTGAGGCGCCCGGGCAGCCCTCCCCCAGAACTGCTCAATTTGGAAATTAAATCTGCCGCAGGTTTTTGCAAATGGCACCGCGGTGCTATCCACTACCCGAAAGGTGCTATGCGCTAAGTCATTTATTTACAGGCGATTAATGGCTCCCTATACCAGCTTACCGCCGTTTCGCCGCTCTGAAGTGGATGCTCTTTCTGCCGATGAAATAGGAAGCGAGTTTGAATGCCCATGCCACTCTTCCCGGATCCGGAAATCTACCGCGATATTTTGGACGAGTTACAAATCGGCGTCAGTGTGCTCGACCTGCAGCGCAGAATAATTTTCTGGAGCGACGGCGCTGAGCAGATCACCGGTTATGCCCGCATTGATGTGCTCGGCCATCTCTGCACCGACAACATTCTTCAGCATTGCAATCAGAATTCCTGCGAATTGTGCGCCGAGAGATGTCCGATTGTGAGCGCGCTGCATGGCGCCAAGCCGATGGAAGGCATCGGATTTATTCACCATCGGTGCGGACATCGGGTTCCGGTTCATACCTGGGCAATTCCCTTGCGCGATAAATTTAACGCCATCATCGGCATCATTCAAACCTTCGAAGGCGAGTTCGTGATCAATGCTCGCAGCCCCCAGGACCAGCGGATGAAAGAGCGCGGCTGGCTCGATCTGGTCACCGGACTGCCCAATCAGCAAATGATGCAGTCGCATTTACGCGAAACCCTGGGAGGCTTCGCCGATCTGCAGATTCCTTTCGCCGTAGTCTGTATCGAACTCCACGAATTTGCCTCCTTTCGGGCCCGCTATGGTCAGGAAGCGGCCACCTCGATGCTGCAGATTTTGGCCCGCACCCTCAGAAATACCGTGTGGCCAACCGACTTCGTAGGCCGCTGGAGCGACGACCAGTTCTTAGTGGTCCTGTGCGGCTGTGGCGAGGATGCGCTCCAGGCCGTCACTGGCCGAATGCGCAGGATGATGTCCAACGCCACCATCGTTTGGTGGGGAGAGGAATTGAGTTTGAAGATCTCGATCGGGCCCACCAGCGCGATTGCGGGAGACACTCTGGGAACCATCATGCAGCGCGCACAGCGTGGCCTTGGCCAAGGGCGCGTCGTGGAACCCGGCGCGCAAGCCACGGTTGTCGGCGCTTCTGCAAAAAACTTGCCCCACACGAGTTGAATCAGCACGAGCTAAATTATGTTCGCCATTATCGGCATTGTCGTTGTCTTCGGCTGCGTGGTATGCGGCTATTTGATGGAGCATGGCAACTTGAAGGTGCTCATCCAGCCCGCCGAACTGGTCACCATCGGCGGCGCGGCCATTGGCACAGTGCTCATTGCCAATCCACTGCATATTCTCAAGCAGATTGCAGGCGGCATCGGCGGTGTATTCGGCGGCTCAAAATACAACAAGCAGGCTTACCTCGATTCTTTAAAGATGATGTATGACCTGCTCAACAAGGCCCGCAAAGATGGCCTCATGGCGCTGGAGGGCGATGTCGAGGAACCCGACAAGAGTCCCATACTTTCGAAGGGGCCGAAGGTTTTTCAAAATCATCACGTCCGCGATTTCGTCTGCGATTCCATGCGGATGGCGATTACCGGGGTAGACGCCTTCGATCTCGACCAGATGCTCGATCTCGATATGGAAGTTCACCACCATGGCGCGGAGCTACCCACAGCAGCGCTCAGCAGCATGGCCGATTCTTTGCCCGGGCTCGGGATTGTGGCCGCAGTATTAGGCATCGTGATCACCATGGGAGCGCTCGGCGGACCTCCGGAAGAAATCGGCAAAAAAGTCGCCGCCGCGCTGGTCGGGACGTTTCTGGGCATCTTGCTCTGTTACGGCCTGGTCGGCCCCATCGCTGCCAATATGACCAAAGCTGCCGACGAAGAACATGCCTATCTCTACGTTTTGCGGGTTCTCATCATTTCGTTCCTGAAGGGCACCGCTCCCATCATGGCGGTGGAAGTGGCGCGGCGTGCCGTGCCCGGACACGTGCGCCCCTCGTTCAAAGAACTGGAAGCCGCCTGCCGCGGCGGAGGAGCGGCTGTGGCCGCGGCGGCATCTGCTTAAGGATCCCGGCGCTATCAATGGACAAGACCCGACCCATCATCTTCATCAAGAAAAAAGGTGGACACGGCGGCCATCACGGCGGCGCGTGGAAAGTCGCCTATGCCGATTTCGTCACCGCCATGATGTCTCTCTTTATCGTCCTCTGGCTGCTCAGCAGCAGCAAGCCGGTAAAAGAAGCTGTCGCCGGCTATTTCAAAGATCCCAGCGGCACCGCTGCGAAGATGGGCACGGCGTTGTCCGGGGTCGGCGAAAATTTCGTTCTTACCAAAGACAACATGCCCAAGCTGAAAGATCAGCTCGAGCAAAAAATCCGCGAGATGCGCGACTTCGAAAAACTCAAGAGCCACGTCGAGATGACGGTGACCTCCGAGGGACTGCGCATCGAACTTACCGAGTCTGCCGCCGGAACGTTTTTTGACAGCGGTAGCCCCAAGCTCAACGCCGATGGCCGCGATCTGCTGGTTACCCTGGCTCAAGAACTCGGCAAGCTGCCCAACAAGCTCTCCATCGAGGGCCACACCGATTCCAAGCCTTACGTGGGCCACGCCAATTACAGCAACTGGGAGCTTTCCACCGACCGCGCCAACGCCGCCCGCCGCCTCATGCAGGCCGACGGAATCGCTGCCGACCAGGTCAAGCAGGTCCGCGGCTTCGCCGACCAGCGTTTGCGGAAACCAGATAATCCCCTCGACCCTTCCAACCGTCGCATTTCGATCATCGTGCAATACATCGAGAAGAATCCCGACCAGGACAGCAAGCCCGACGCGACCGTGGTCGAAGGCGATAAACCATCGGCCGGAACTGAAGAAGGAACCGGAGAAGGGACTGCAGACGAAAAGACCGGTGCAGACAAGCCAGGCAAAGCCGACGCTCCCGCATCGCCAGAAACCTCCGGCAAGAAGGAATGAGGTCAGCCGTAGAACCTATGCAGCGAGGTCGATGAGAACGTCCATTTAGACGGATTCATGTGGGGACAACCACTGCAGATTCATGCGGGGACAGCCGCCCTCGGCTGTCCCCCGATTCCGTTCGGCAGATCCGCCTCGTTCCCACTTTGGGAACGCGAAAGCGTCCAAAGGACGCCTGACCGTAGCCCGGCGTTTCAACGCCGGGTAACCTAGCGCTTTCACAATCCCGTCCCGCAGGGACGGCTGAACTCTTCCCCGGAGCTTTCCGTGGCGCACACTTACATCTCTGAACTGATCCACTGCGTCTTCTCGACGAAACAACGCAAGAACCTGATTCCTGCAGACGTGCAACCGCGACTCTGGGCATTCCTCGGCGGCGTAGCCCGCAAGAACGGCTTCCACGCGCTGATCGTCGGAGGAACCGAAAATCACGTCCACATCCTGCTGTCACTGCCGGCCACGCTGCCCTTAGCGAAAGCCCTGCAGTTAATCAAGGGGGCCTCTTCACGTTGGATGAACGAAAAATTCAAAACAGAATTTGCCTGGCAAGAAGGATATGGCGCATTCAGTGTCGGAATCTCGCAGAAGAGTGACACCATCGCTTACATCAAAAGTCAGGCAGAGCATCATCGCAAACGAAATTTCGAAGACGAATTCCTGGCCTTCCTCAAAAAGAACGGCGTCGCCTACGATCCCAACCACGTTTGGGGTAGGTTCAGGCATCCCTACGGGATGCGGCTCTGATTTATCGAATCGACCCGGCGTTAAAACGCCGGGCTATTGTCGGTCGTCCCTACGGGACTAGCAATTCGTTCTCGCCACAGGCTTGGTTCATATTTTGTTTTCGGTAGGCAAAGACCGGAGTCCTGCCTCAGGCCGCTAAGAGCCTGCCCTGAGCGCAGTCGAAGGGACACCTGAAAATAGCCCGGCGTTTTAACGCCGGGTAAGCTAGAGCTTTCACGATCCCGTCCCGTAGGCACGGCTGAAATCGCAGCAATATCACGTTGTGACATCCAACCTTGGCGTCCACAGCCTCAATCGACAATCATGACGAAGGCCAAGAGTCCTAGACAGAAAACAGGGAGATCCAAACCACTGATTCCAAGGAGCTTCAGATTTAAGTCGTTGAACCTCAGTGCATTGCGGACCATTTTCCGCTAACCGCAAGATTCCCGACATTTTGCCAAATAGGGGGGAGGGGCATCCCGAGAGTTGGTTTTGGACGAATAGATGAACGCTCACTTCACAAATGTCAACCCGTGCGGCACGGCCCAGCGGAAGACGTAAGCGTAAAGCATCACGATGACTCCTACAATCGCACCCAGGGCCACGGAGTGCCATGCCACGTACCGGAAGATGACGCCTTCGTTGCCCACCTGCTCGGTTGCCGCGGTAGCAATGGTGATCGATTGAGCATCGACCATCTTGCCCATCACACCGCCAGCGCTGTTGGCCGCGCACATAAGCACGGGATCGATGCCGAGTTGCTGCGACGTGATCCGCTGCAGGCTGCCAAAAAGCGCGTTGGAAGAAGTATCGCTGCCGGTGAGCGCTACGCCGAGCCAGCCGAGGAACGTCCCGAAAAAAGGATAGAACCATCCACTGCGAGTGAACGCCAGGCCCAGCACGGCATCCAAGCCGGAGTAACGCGTGACGTAGCCGAGACCGAGCATGAAGGAAATCGCAATCATGGCCAGCCGCATGCGTACCAGCGTCTTCCAGAAAATTTTCATCAACCGCACCGGGCCAATCCCAAGCGGAAAACCCGAAACGATGGCGGCGAAGAAGCATGCGGTCCCCGTGGCCGAAAGCCAGTTGAGGTCGTATCGCGCGGCTTCGGGCGTAGGCTTTAGCACCACGGGAGCGGCGCGATATACGGCATTGTGAAGATAGGGCACATCCCATCCCGGAGGTCCGGGGCGAACCTTGCCATTCGGCAGCACGACTTTGAAAGCCGGCGTGGTGGCCTGGTTCATGGCGAGTTTGATTTTCGGCAGTCCCCAGAGCAGCACGAACAAAGAGAGAATGGCGAACGGCATCCAGGCCTTCAGCACTTGCCCGGATGTGTACGTGCGCGGTCTCACAATGCCATCAAACTCTTTTGCAGACCACTGGCCGCCCATGTCATCGCTCAGGCCCGCAGTTGCGGGGCGAACTGTTTCGGGCTGGTCGTCGTAATCGAAGCGCCAAATCTTTTTTGGTTTCCAGAAGCGCAGGAAAACCAGCATGGCAATCAGCGAAACCACGCCGCCCATAATGTCCACCAGATTGCTATCGATATAATTCGCCCAAAGGAATTGCGTGAGCGCGAACGACACCCCAGTCACGGCGATTGCGGGAAACACTTCAAAAGTTTCCCGCCAGCTGACCATGGTCTTGACCAACCAAAAAGGAACGATCACAGCCGTGAAAGGAAGGATGCGGCCGATCATTGCGCTGAGGTCCGGACTCCGGCAGACCGCTGACCGCAGCCAGCGTATGGACGGGGGTCCCGATCGCTCCCCATGCCACTGGCGCAGTATTCGCGATCAGATTGAGTGCGGCGGCGTGAAACGGACGGAATCCCAGCCCGATCATGAATGCCCCGGCAATGGCGACGGGAGCGCCGAATCCGGCCGCGCCTTCGATGAATGCTCCGAAACAAAAAGCAACCAGCAGAACTTGCAATCGCCGGTCGGCGGTGATTCCGGCAATCGATTCCTTCATGATCTCAAATTGGCCGGCCTCGACGGAAATGTCATAGAGATAGACCGCAGCCAGCACGATCCAGGCAATTTTCAAAATGCCGAAAGCGACTCCATAGCCAAAACTGATTGCCGCCAGCGCGGCCGGCATGCGGAAGAAAATCATGGCCACCAGCACGGCAGTTCCGGCGCCGGCAATGGCACACCAATGCGGCTTGACTTTGAAGCCGGCGAGCAGCGTGAACAGAACAATGATAGGAAGCGCCGCAACCAGCGTGGAGAGCCACCAATGACCAAGTGGATCGTAAATTTGGGTCCACTGCATCGTTATCTCCTTGCAAAGGAAGTTCAGTCACCGATTAGCCGTGCGATACTTACGCTGTCGATTTTACGGAACGCTGAATCAGATCAATTGCCAACTCGCCGGAACATTCACATAGGAGCGATCCAAATCCGCAATGGACGGACAACCGAGCAGACGCAAGGTGCGATCGAGATCGGCTCTCAGGATCTCAATCGCGCGGTCGACGCCAGCTTCCCCGGCGGCGGCCAAGCCGTAGGCATAAGCGCGACCGCCGAGGACGGCGTGCGCGCCGAGAGAAATCGCTTTCACAATGTCAGGGCCGCGGCGAATGCCTCCATCCATCCACACTTCTACGCGGCCCTGTACTGCTTGTACGACTTCCGGCAGTGCGCGCAAGGAAGCTGGAACACCATCGAGTTGACGGCCACCATGATTGGAGACGGAAATTGCAGCCGCGCCTTCGTCGATCGAGCGCCGCGCATCTTCGGCGGTCAATACGCCTTTAATTACGATCGGCCCGCTCCACACTTCGCGAATCCATTTCAGGTCAGCCCAGGTGACTGCCGATTCGGCCAGCGCGGCATTGATATCCACTAAGGGCATTTCGCCCTTGCCGGGCACAATGACGTTGGGAAGCCCTGGGAGACCGCCGTCGCGCAGATAATCGAAGAGCCAACCCGGCCGCGAAAGAACCTGGCCGACGAATGGGATTTTTTCGAACAGACCTCCGCTGATGAGTTCTTTCATGCCGTTGCGATGGTCGCGCTCGCGGACTCCTGAGACCGGAGTGTCGATGGTGACGACGAGCGCGTTGAATCCCGCGACCCGCGCGCGTTCGATTGCAGCTTCAGCCGCGCCCCGGCCGCCCATGAGATAAAGCTGGTAGAAGACTGGTCCGGTCGAAGCGGCGCGAACGTCTTCCAGTTTGTGACCGGAAATTGTCGAGAGAATATACGCCGTTCCAGCCCTGCCAGCGGCTCGAGCTGCAGCTACTTCGCCGCCAGGATGCATCAGCCGGCTGTACCCGACGGGTGCGAGCATGAAAGGAACAGAAAGTTTGAAGCCGAGAACGGTTGCGCACAAGCTGCAATCGGCAAGCGCAACGGCGTGACGTGGACGAAATGTCACGTCGTTGAAGACCCTGCAATTTTCGCGAAGCGTGACTTCGCCTTCCGCGCCGCCGTCGAGATAATCGAAAACCGGCTTAGGGAGTCGCTCGCGCGCAATAGGGCGAAAATCTTCGATGCACACAACTCTTGGAGAAGCTACCGAGCGTGCCGATCTAGTCATCTGTAATGCCAGTGCGGGCCAGGTTGCAACAGGCGGTTATCGTAACACCGCGTGAATCCGGTGATCGAGGAAAATTCAGCGACAAAACTGGAAGTGAAGCTGAGTCCATTATTCATCGGGCTCAGGAGGAGGCGTTGTGGACGTATCGGGCTGCGGATGAGCGGAGACGATTGCCTGCCAATTCAGGATCGCATTCCATAACAAACGTTGATCGCCGCGATTCATGTCGCGATGCATGGGGTTGAAGTTGAATGCCACGACGTGACCTTTGCCAACCGGCATGTCAAGGATTGCCGGGCGACCGATCAGATTTTCTTCACCCCATGCCTGGCCGCTTACGACGAATGGCTTGCCGTCGGTGTCCCCCCATTCCATGACGATACCGGTGCGATCCTCCGGACCGTCGAGACAGGTGGTGCAGTACGCCATGCGCAGCCAGCGGCGCGGAATGTTATAGAGCGGGAAGTTTTGGCGGAAGACCCAAGTGTGAGCTGAGTAGCCATAGGCAATGGGGTGGTTGGGGCGATCGAAGGTGACGCGCACATGCGCGCCGGGAGTACGGGTTGTCGCGGACTGCGCAGCCGCTGATGATGCTCCTCCACCGCCGGCTGCGCTGCGCGGAACGCCCCCGGATGCGCGGCGAACGAAGCGCACCAGACCGCCTTCGAGCGCCAGCATGCTGCCGCTGCCGAGCGTGACCATTAGACCGCCATCGTCGATGAAGTTTTGGACCTGGGCGAGGCCTTCGTAGCCGATGCCACCGGTGATGTCGTCGGATTCCGCGGGCGTCCCAAAGCTGGGTGTCTGCGGAGTTTTTTTGAAGGGCATGGGCGACCAAATTTTGGGCAGGCCTTCGATCTGCTCGGCAAGTTCGAGATCGACATGGCCGTAGAGAAGGACGTCGATTTTCGATTTCAAATTGCCGGCGCGAATGTCTTCATCGCGTAGATATGTGTATGGAACTTTGCGCTGGTCGAGGGAGTAACGGATCCATCCGATCGAATCTGTGTCAGCCCACGGAACCCACAGACCGATTCTGGGAGTTGGGGTTTTGTGGCTGGGCACATCCGGCGTGGAGGCAACTTCGGTGAAATCGAGACCCAATTCCGAAGCAGTCGACTGAATCACATCGTTCAATCCCGCCTGACCCTGAATGATCCATGAGCCTTCGGGAAATAATGTGCCTGCGGCTCCGAATTCACGCTCGGCGATTTGAATTTGAAATTTTGCCAGACGATAGCGAGCGGCGAGAAGCGATTCCTGGCCAGTGTCTTTTAGCAGGTAGATCGAACCCGTGCCGCTCACATGACCAGCCACATGAGGCGGCCCTTTAAGCGGAGTCAGGCCCGCATCGCGAATGGAAGCATCGGCTGTAGGTATCGCTTGCAAATGATAATTGGCGGGAAGCTCCCAGGAAACGTCGTCGTAGGGCGGCTCGCCATCTTTCGGGTAATGTTGCGGCGTGAGCAGATCAACGGCGTAGTTTCGATACGGCTGATCAAGGCGGACAACGTAGGTTCCGGCGGGAAAGCTGCCATCTTTTAAGCGAAGCGTGTTTTGCGCTCGCACTACTTCGATCTGCTGAGCCATCAACCTGCTCACCATTTGGGCGACACGCTGTGGGTCGCCCTGATCTTCGGGAATCAGAAATGCATAAGGCGGCTGAGTCAGGCCTCTATGCCAGGAATCCCAGCCTTTCTGATAGAAGTTGCGCAGCAATTCCTTGGAATGGGCAGCGCTGTCGTCGAGCGCAGCGAGCGCCCCGGTTTCCTGATAGTTCAAATTGTCTCGAGCGGACCACTTGATCTCGCCTGGGGCTGGCACCAGGCGGTACCACTCCCGGGTCGTGGCGGACGGGGAAATCGACCGCGACTCGGTTTCCGCGCTGCCGTTGCCAAACGTTTCATAGCCGCGGCCGATGCTGTTGTGATTCATGGCGACGGAATCGAGATAAAGATGAGCGAAGGCCTCTCCGAAATTCCAGGTGGAAACGCCCGGCATGCCCATCGCGGTCATGGCCTCGACTTCGTGAAAGCTGAGTTCGAGAAATTCGCTGTAAGTGATGGGATCGATGTTTGGATTGTAGGGACCGGTGCCGTTCCAGGTCATCATGAGGGGCACGCCTTCATGCAGGTCGTGAACCACCGTCGGGTGCCACTCAACAAACATGCGGTGAACGGCCTTGGTGGTTTCGTGGGTTTGCTGGTGAGTGTCGCGGTTGATATCGACGAAAGTGTATTTCGACCAGTAAGGCGGCGACTGCCGAGGAAGCGTAGCGCGATCGGTCTTGCCTTTCAGATAGCGATAGAACCAGTCGACCATTTTGTCGCGCCCGTCGGGATTGGAGATGGGATTAATCAGAACGACGAGTTGCTCTCGAATTCGCTGGATCATTGGCTGCTCGGAGACCGCGAGCCGGTAGGCGAGTTCGAGCATGGCTTCGGTTGAGCCGGTCTCATCGGAGTGGAGTGCGGCATTGAAGTAATAAATAGGACGCGAGTTCTGGATCAGTTTTTGAGCCGCATTTTTATCGGTGATGCGTGGATCGGCGAGAGCGGCAGTGGCAGCCTTGAGGCGATCGAGATCGCGGATGCCGGCTTCGTCTGCGATGGCGAACATGATAATGTCGCGGCCTTCTTCGCTGCGTCCGATGGTGAACACGCGAACCCGAGGACTTGCCTTAGCAAGAGCACGAGCGTAGGCATAAGCTTTTTCGGTGCCGACGAGTTCGCCGGGCGCGCCCATAATGCGGCCGAAGAATTTCTCGGGAGATGAAACGGACTGGGACTGCGGAACATACGAGACCCACGGCGAAATGTAGTGCGGACCGGTGGTGGCTGCGGCAATCGCCTCGGATGAGCCAGGTTCTGGGACATCAGGATTTTGTGCAATTGCGCAAAGGACGAAAGCGAGCCACAGAACACACACCACCGCGGATCGGAACATGAAACCCCCTGAGATCGTTCGAGGCGAGAGTTTACCACGCATGTCTCGCGCTCAAAATGATCGGAGGTCAAGGAGGCCCGGCGAATCGGGCCTGCAGCCATATTCACGAGGCGAGCCCAATATTAAGGCTGCGTTCCGATCTCAAAGTTCAGCGTCGATAGCGCGAGCCGGTACTGATATTCAGCGTTCACGTACGCAATTGCGGCGTCGGTCTGCTGCAATTGGGCCTGGCTGAGTTCGACGATCGAGGACAGTCCCAGTTGGTAGCGGCCGTGGGCAAGATTCAACGAAAGATTGGCTTCTTTGGCGAGTTCGGCGCTGACGCCAACTTTCTGGAAGGCCGTGGTGGCCGCGAGCCATGCGGTGCGAACGTCCCGCACAATGTTGTCGCGCAGGTTTCGGGTATTTTCACCGGCGGCTTTCGCCCGGTACTTTGCTTCGGATACTTCTGAGGTAAACAGAAAGCCGTTGAAGATCGGTATCTCCATGTTCACGCCAATCGCTCCGTACCAGGGAGAGATGAAATAGTTTGGGAAGCAGCCATCCCCGAAACAGTCGGGACGTACCGGAGTGGCTCCTGCCATACCCAAGGCGCTGATGGTAGGCAAAAGCTGGTCGCGCTGGGCATGGCTGAATTTTTCCGCAGCTTTCGCGTTATAAGTAAACGCCTGCAGATCAGGGCGTTGCTGCAGAGCCGTGTTAATCAGGACATCCACATCTGGCGGAGGCGGAGGCGGAGCCTGATTTTCGTCTTCCACCAATTCGAAATGCATATTCTTGTCGAAACCCAGGACTGCGGTGAGCGCGGCGATGGTTGATTCCACATTACTCTCGGCATCCAGTTGGAGCAGCTTGGCCTGGGACAAATTCACCTGCGCGAAAGTCAGATCGAGCTCGGATTTCAACTGGCTTTTCGTCAGCTCGTCGACCTGATGTTCAACGGAACCCGCGAGTGGTCACGGTTTGTTGCGCAACTTTGAGCAGCGCTTGCGCCTCCAGAGCGTTGTAAAACGCCTGATCGGTTGCGAGGACAATATCTTCTGTGGTGGCCAGGGCGTTGGCGTTCTGCGCCTTTTCCTGCAACTTTGCCGAGGAGACCAGGTTAATCGTGCGGCCGAAATCCGTCAGGAGCTGAGTCAGCGTGACTCCACCCCCAGCGTGTTCAAGCAAACGGGAAGCGGTCAGCGCCCCCGCGCCGATGCGGCTGCCTTCATTAGCGTCGGCGGCGGTGATGTTGCCGTTAAAGTTGGGAAGCTCGCCGGCCCTGGCCTCGCGATAGACCTGATGCTGTGCCAAAGCGAGTAACTTCCCCACGCTGATTTGCGGATTGTTCTTCATGGCCAGCTGTTCCGCCTGAGTGCGGGTCAAGCGCACCATGCCGTTGGGAGGAGCAGACGGCGTCTCGCCGCTATCGGGTTGGGACATCTGCGCGCCTTGCGTAGCGGGAAAGGCAGCGCTCAAAGTCGCCGAAACGTTTGGCGAACCATGAACTGCACTGGCGACATGCACTGGCTGCGGACCAGGAGCAGCCGGCAAGCTCTCGGTGGGCTTCGACTGACCGGCAAGCTGCGCCAGCGCAAGCTCGGGCAAAATCGTAAACAGAAATAATGAAAGCATGCCAATCAGGAAAAAGTTGGATCTGGTCATTCCGATTGCCTTTTGACAAAAATCGACCTTCATCCCGCTGTCTCCGGGCCCTGAGCTGGCGCGGTTTGTGGATTGCGTCCGCCGTAGACCAATAAGTACGCAGCTGGCACGATGAAGATAGTCAACAACACCGAAGAGGTGAGACCTCCAATGATGGCGCGCGCCATCGGCGTGTATTGCTCGGCGCCAGTTCCTAATCTGAGGGCCATGGGGATCATGCCGATAATCGTGGCGAGCGAGGTCATCAGAATCGGGCGCAAGCGAACGCGGCACGCGGTAATGACGGCATCGGCAGGCGACAATCCCTGGCGCTCGAGGTTATGTGCAAAATCAACGATCAGAATGCTGTTTGAGTCGGCGATGCCGACGAGCATCAAAACGCCCATCAGCGACATTACGTTCAGCGTGCTGTGGGTGAGCGGCAAAATGATCAGCACGCCGACGAACCCCATGGGAATGGCCAGCATGATGAGGAAAGGATCGATGAACGATTTGAATTGCGCCGTGAGAATCAGAAACAACAGAACAAATGAAATCATGAATCCGAGGGCGAAGCTCTTGAACGACGCCTCCATGCCTTGCACCATGCCGCGCAGATTCACACGCACGTTAGAGGGGATCTTCTCTTTGGCAAGGATGTTGCGGATGGCGTTGGTAACCCGGCCCAGATCCTCGGTCTTCGGCGTGACGTATATATCGATGACGCGCTGAATCTGATAGTGGTCGATTTCGGTTGGTGTCAGTATCTGTTTAACATCCACCACGTTCTTCAACACGGTTGTGTTACCTTGCCCGCCACAGGCCCAGGGAGTGTGGGGTGTACCCGGCGTCGGCGGCTGCGGCCCGGCGGGACCACAGCTTATGTTCATTTGATTGTTTGGATCGTGTAGCGGCAGCTGCCCCAAGTCGGTCAGGTTGTGAATGGCCGGTTCGCCGTGCTCGAAATACTGCACGGTAAGGTAGTAATCGTTGCCGGTTTTGCGATCGACCCAGTAATTGGGAGCGATCATGTAATTTGAGTTCAGAGCCGTAATCACATTGTCCACGACATCTTTCTGCGTCAGTCCCATCTCCCCGGCGTGGACGCGATCAACGTCGAGACGAAGAGCGGGATAATCCATGTCCTGCGGGATGTAGATTTGTCCGACACCCTTCACGTCGCGAAAACGTGAAGCCAGATTTTGAGCGATGCCGTAGATCTGCGGCAGTTCGGGGCTGCTCACCTGCACGTCGATAGGAGCTGGCATCCCCGTGTTCAGAATGGCGTCAACCATGGAGCCAGTGGAAAAGAATGTGCGGATATCAGGAAACTGGCTTGCCATGGCCTTCTGCACGCCGGTCCATGTAGGCAAAGCTGCTCCGGCTGTGGTCCGCATTCAATGCCACTTGCACCGTTGCCATATAAGGCCCGGAGTTGGTTGTATAAAGGGCTGAAAAATCCGGCACTACTCCGATGTTCGATACGATTCGCTTCAGGTCCCTCGGCTCAACCTGATGACGAATCAGGTCTTCCACGCGCGCGACATAATCGTTTGCGACTTCAATGCGCGTACCGGTAGGGACTTTGACGTTGATGGTGAACTGGCCGGCATCGGTCTTGGGGAAGAAAGCCAATCCCAGCAGCGGATAGATGGCGAGGCTGGCCAGAAACACTCCGCTTAAAACCAGAACGGTGACGCCGGGGCGCTGCAGGCATCGCCTGACCCAGTATTCGTAGTAGTCGAGGATCTTGTTGAACATGCGATTGAAGCGGGCATTGAAGCGCTCCATCCAGGAGTGATCGACGGCAACTGTCGGCTCGACCTCGTATTCCGCGTGCTCCAGCTCTACGTGGGGCACCGCTTTCAAAAAACGAGAGCAGAACAGGGGAATGACCGTCATGGCTACAACAAATGAGGCCAGCAGGGACAAGCAAAAAGCCAAGGCCAAAGCGGAGAAAAGAAACTTGGCGACTCCATACAAAAATACGACGGGAAAGAAATCGACTACGTCGACCAGGGTAGCAGCCAGCACTGCAAGGTTTACTTCAGATCCGCCAACTTCTGCCGCGATCATAGGCGCAGCGCCGAGTTCCAGATGGCGGTAAATATTTTCGAGAGAAATCACCGAGTTGTCGATGACGCGGGAGAAGGCCAGCGCCATTCCTCCCAGGATCATCGTATTTACGGTCGCGCCCATCAGCGCGAGAATCACAAATGCGGCCAGCGCGGAGAGAGGAATGGACAGCAGCACGGCGGTTGTGGCTCGAAAACTGCCCAAGAAGATGAGAATCATCAAGCTGGTCAGAACTAAGCCGAGTGCGCCTTCGTGCAAGACGGTATGGATTGCCTCCTTCACAAAAATCGACTGATCGAAGACCACACTGGTCTTCATCTGAGCGGGGATGTCGTAGAGATGCTTGATCAACTGACGCACACCATCGACAACCGCGATGGTGTTGCTGTTGCCGCCCTGCTTCATGATGGGGATGTAGGCCGATTTTTGACCGTCAATGCGAACAATGTTGTATTGAATCTGGTGAGAGTCTTCGGCTTTTCCGATGTCGCCCACCGTGACCCATGAATTTCCCTTTACTTTTATCGGGACCTGGTTCAGTTGATTCATGTTGTCAACCAGGCTGTTCGAATAAACGAAGTAATCGTACGGGCCCATCTTCACGTCGCCCGCGGGCAGAATCAGGTTTTCGTTGTTGACTGCGTCTACTACGTCCATCACGCTCATCTGACGAGACGCAAGCTTGTAGGGATCCACGTAAACCATGATCTGGCGGTATATACCGCCGAACACACCAGGAATTTCGGCGCCAGGAACGACCGCGATCTGGTTGCGGATTTCGAATTGAGCGTAGTCGTGGAGCTGCGTCTGGCTTAGTCCTTGCCCACTGACAGTGACCAGGGCCACCGGAAGGCTCGAGGCATCGAATTTGATGACCACGGGAGGAAGCGTTCCGGGCGGCAGGCGCTTCAGGTCGGCGAGAGCCAAGTTGGAAAGTTCGCTGACGTCAGTATCGGCATTCGTTCCGGGCTGGAAGTAAACGCGAATAATACTGACGCCTAACATCGAGCGCGATTCCATGTGCGTCCACGCCAGAAGCCAGAGTGAAGAAGCGTTCAAGAGGATCGGTAATGTCGTATTCAACATCCTCGGGCGGCATACCGGTGTAGAACGTAGCTACCACGACTTCAGGCAAATTGATGGGAGGAAACAGATCGACCGGCATTCGCGCCAGGCTGGTCACGCCGATTACCAGAAGCGCTAGGCAGAGCACGACGATGAAGTACGGGTTACGAATTGAAAATCCTGGCATAGGCGTTTCCGATACATTCCCGGCACTTGCCGGGATTCGTGATGCTTTCTACTTTGCCGTCTCTCCGTGGTACTCCATGACTCGCACTTGCTGAGCGCGAACTTTTTCTCCGGGCGTGAGGCCGCTGCGATCGCTGATCACGACCATCTCTCCCTCGGTAACACCGGAAGTGATTTCCGCATCCGTGGAGGTCTCCAGTCCTACCTGCACATTTCGCTCTTCCATCTCGCCATTTTGGTCCACGACATCAATGGTGGTGTTGGCGCCCTCCCGATTGAGAGCTTGAACTGGCACGGTCGGCACGCCCTGTTTTTTCTCGAGTGAAATCTCCGCATTCGCATAAAGGCCCGGAACCATCAATCTCTTCGGGTTGGGGACATCGACTTCGGTGTGCATGGTGCGAGTATCTTCCCGCACGTCGACTGAGAAGCGCGCGATCTTTCCGGGAAAAGTACGATTCAGGGATGGCACAGTTACCGCTACGGAATCTCCGACACGGATGAATTGCACATACGCTTCGGGCACCGGAATCACGAGCCGAAACAGATCGTCCTCGGAGAGCCGAACAATCGGCATCGCCTGCGTGCTGGAGGTTGTGCCGCCCTGCACCAGCGTGCCGAGATTTGCGTAGCGCTCGGTCACGACCCCGTTAAACGGCGCGGTGATCTTCGAATAATCGAACAGGCTTTGATCGTGAATTAGCTTGTCTTTGGCGACTGCGAGTTGGCTTTCCGCCGCATCCAGAGCGGACTGCCCCGCGTCGACCTGGGATGCTGCGGCCAAGTCTTTCCCTTGAGCGTCATCCACTTCCTGCTGCGCCACGAGGCCGGGCTGGCCCTGAAAAACTCCATTCAAGCGCGTGTATTCCAGATGAAGCGCTTTGTACTGCGCCTGGTAACGATCGAGTTCGTGCTGCGCTCGAGTTACCTGATTGCCGGCGTTCTTGATCTCCGCCTGATCTTCCTGCAACTGGGCTTCGAGTTCTGGAATCTCAAGGACCGCCATTACCTGCCCGGCCCTTACGTGGGTCCCGTAATCAACGTTGAGCTTTTTCACATAACCGGATTCCTTGGCGTAAACGTCAATCTCCTGAAACGGAACCAACTCGGAAGATAAAGTGATTTCCTGCCCGAGGGACTTCTTCACTACTCTCGTCACGCCGACGGTAACGGCCGGCTCGCTGGCTTCGACCGCCTTCCCGGAACTTCCGGAGCAAGAAGACAAGGTCACTAGAGCGGCGAGCAGAAGCCCAGCGAGAGGAAAATAAATCAGTTCCCTGCTCCAGTCATTTCGCGAAGGAAACCCTTTCAGTCTGAGCTTTTTCAGTCTGAGCTTTCGCGAGCCGGGGCATCGGGGACCATTGAATTGGCTTGCAATTGGATTCATTCGTATCTCCGAACAACCTCACGTGACCCGGTTCTATTCAAGATCTGTTGACTCAATCGCATTCGCTAACCTGACTTCTTCAACAGTTCGCTCAGCCTCTCGATGGAAAACGAACTGGAAAGACAAAAGTCGATGATCTTTTTCTGCTGGCGTTCTAATCTCCCGGCAATTGCGGGAATCTCCCGCACAGTTGATACGGGCACGTTGAGCACTCCGTGGCGGTCTCCGTGCAATAGATCTCCGAGCTTGATCTCCATCCCACCAACTTTCACTTCACAGCCGAAATCGAAAATGTGAGCGTAGGCATGGGACAAAGCCACGTTTCCGGCAAATAACTGAATTCCTAAAGAACGAACGGAAGGCAACTCGCGCACGGCCCCATTCGTCAGATATCCAACGCATCCTAACGCTTTTAAGATGGCGGCGTGTACGTCGCCGACTAAAGCCCCCCTACCAGGAGGATGGTCCATATCTTCCAGCACCAGAATGCGAGGATCAGGACTTTCGAGAATCCTGTGCCAGAAATCGCTGCGATCATGGAACGTCCCTCCCTGGATAGGAGGCTCACCGGCGCGCAGCCGGGCTGTAATCGCGTAGCCAACCATTGGAGGCGCATCGGGATACATGCAATGAATGCTGCCGTTGGTAAATCCCGTATTACGCAGCCTCAGGTTGAATGTCTCGACCGCGTTCGCCACCATACAGGTATCGAACTGGCGAAGAGCATCGATCTCTTCTTCGGTCAACGGGTGTAAGAACGCCATATCGGTTTCCTCTTCGGAAATCCGTCGTGATTTTACGGAAGCTGTGGCTCCCTTTGGTGGAGCTTAGGCTAGTTGAGCGCTGGATTACTCAGAGAGATTAGGAGCGGGGAGGAGGCCGGTTAAAAAGGGCATTCGCAAAAAGAGCACCAGCCACAGGAGGAACTGAAAGAACAACGCGAGGGTAGGAATTTGCGGGCTTCAGGATTACCGCATCGATCACGGGAGGCCCCCAGCTCGCAGCAGCTTTGGTGAGATGCTGGCGCCTGGCTTGAGGCGACCTGTACTTCTGCAGGGTCGCAGATTTAGAGACTGACGTGCCTTCAGACGAAGAATAGCGAGTAGCAACGCTAATAGTCAGTGAGCACACGGCGATGAGGATAACCAAAACACCCCAACATCTGTGTCGCTGATCCCTTTGAAGGTCTTTCAGCTTTAACATTCCGGTTAGCAAGCCCAAATTCGTTTCTAACATATAAAAGAGGGCATCGGCAACCGATCGCAGCTTGAACGCATTCCTTTAGTACTCCGACGCCCCCTAGTCCGAACTCCCGCTATTCCGGTTGCACAACCAGGAAAACAGTGTTGCCGCCATGATTGACCAGAAGCACGACGGTTTGTTTTCCGGCTTCCGCAACCAGCCGCTGATAGTCAGAGACAGAGTTCACCGGCTGCCGATTGACTTGTACGATGACGTCTCCGCGCTGCAACCCTGCATCGCCGGCCGGGGAATCGTCGGAAACGCCGGTGACGACGACACCCTTGACGTTGGGCTTTAGACCAAGCTGCTGGCGAACATCGTCAGTCAACTCATCTACCTGCACCCCGCGCATGGTGTCATTTTCGGCGGCTCCGCTGGCATTGTTTGCCGAGCCTTTGCCGTTTGGAGCTTCTCCCAATGCGAAGCTGAAGTCGCGCGTCTGGCCGTTGCGATCCACTTTGAGATGGACAGTCGTACCGGGAGTCAGAGTGCCGACCTTCAATCGCAGGTCATTCGCGCTGTCGACAGGCTGCCCATCGATTTCCGTGATCACGTCGCCGCGTTCCAGTCCGGCCTTACCGCCAGGGGTATTGGCTTCAACACTGCTGACCAAAGCACCTTTTTCCGCCGGCACATGGAATACTCTGGCAAGTTCAGGCGTGACATCCTGAATCCCTACGCCGATGTAGCCACGCACAACCTTGCCGTGCTTCAGGATCTGATCCATGACGTACTTCGCCATGTTGATAGGAATCGCAAAACCGATTCCCTGATTCCCTCCACCACCGGAGAGAATGGCCGTGTTGATGCCAATTAGCTCCCCTTTTGCATTCAGCAACGCTCCGCCAGAGTTGCCAGGATTAATCGCAGCATCGGTCTGGATGAAATCTTCGTAATCTTCGATCGACAAGCCATTGCGCCCGGTGGCGCTGATGATTCCCATAGTTGCGGTCTCGCCCACGCCGAAGGGATTGCCAATAGCGAAAGCATAATCGCCAACCTCCAGCTTGGAGGAGTCTCCCAGAGGAATGGTCGGCAAGCCAGTGGTGGCGATCTTGACGACGGCGATATCAGTTTGCGGATCCGCGCCGATTACCTTGCCGGGAAACTGACGCTTGTCCGCCAATGTCACCTTGATGTCAGTACCTTTTTCGATTACGTGGTTATTGGTCAGGATGTATCCGTCAGGACTGATGATTACGCCCGAGCCGAGCCCCCGCTCACGCTGTTCTTGCGGTGCATGAGGCATTTGCCCGCCGAAAAACTGCTGAAAAAAAGGATCGTTAAAAAAAGGCGACTGAGGAGCCTTCACGATTCGCGATGAAGTGATGCTGACGACCGCGGGCAGCGCGGGCTTAAAGAGCGGGGCGAAACCCATTGGGTTGTGGGTCGGTTCGTTCGCCGATCGCCCGGTCTGGGCGATGTAGACAGGAATTTCGTGGGTCGCTCCGAGCACAGAATGTCCGGCCCACGAGCTTGCTGCGAGTCCGAGAACGCCTCCTACGATCAAAACTACGGCCCCAAAAGCTAGCGCGGCCGATTGGCGCACCTGAAGAAGTCTTGCCATTTCTTTCTCCTCCTCATTTCACTTCACTGCCGCCCCCAAATGCACAGAGCCCCATGTGTAAAGACTAATATTGCAGATTATTGGTTGCTAAAGATTTCTCCGTCAAGCCTGCAGAAACTAGAATGCTCTCCCTCTCACGCAGCGCGGGGCAGATTGCTGATGCCGGAAAGCTCAGAGCGGGCCTTTAGTATTTCCAGCACGTGAGCGCGGGTGACCACGCCTTCGACGTGACCGTTGGCCATAACCGGAAGCTGATGAACATTTTCCCGGCTCATGATTTCTAGCGCTTCCATGGCAGGCATGTCGGGTGCAACAAAATGGATTTGACTGACAGGCCGCATGACGTCGTTAACCTGCTTAAACTGCCAGATCTTGGGATCGACTCCGCGAACTTCGTTGGGAGTGATCATTCCAAGCATCTCACCGTTTTCCATCACCAGAAAACATCGCTTCCCGGTGCGCACCAGATAATCATTTACAAACTCCTGCAGAGACATGTTGGGGCTAACAACTTCAAAGTTGGTTGACATCAGGTCCTTGATATGCAAATCGCGGAGCAGGCTTCCGGTTCGCACCTGCAAATACGTCGCGCTCGACGCCTGCAAGAGAAACCAACCAATGAAGGCCATCCAAAGCCCTCCCAATCCAGCGCCTTCGAAAAAGCGAAGGATCCCATAGGCAATGAACAGGGCGGCTATCACCTGCCCAACGCGCGCGGCCACGCGGGTGGAGCGCTCTACGTTTCCCGTAATCCACCACACAATGGCCCGAAACACGCGGCCGCCATCGAGCGGGAAACCGGGAATCATATTGAATGCCGCCAGAAGGAGATTGATGTATCCCAGCCAGACCAGCAGCGCGATCCCGGGAGTTAACGGGTGACTTCCCATCACCCAGCCGGAGAGCCTCGCAAACTCCAGAAGAATGATTCCCAGGGCCGCGCTGGTGATTGGGCCGGCAATTGCCATCCAGAATTCGGTTTTCGGATCGGCGGCTTCCTTTTCCATTTGGGCAACGCCGCCCAAAAGAAAGAGAGTGATCTTGTGGATGGGCAGGCCGCGCGCCCGTGCAACCAGCGCATGCGACAACTCATGCGCAAAGAGACAGGCGAAAAATAACAGGCCGGTAAGAATCGCGGTTGCCCAGACAACTGTTTCTGACCAATCGTGATTGACCGCGTGAAACTGCGCCGCCAATGAAAAAGTTATCAGCAGCGCGATGACGATCCAGCTATAGTGCAGCCCAAGCTCGACTCCAAAAATCGTGCCTAGTTTGATTTGGGATTTCATGGGAAACACCCGCCATTTTGATGCAATCCAGGGGGCCCTTGGTAGCAACGTTTTAATGATTTGGCTTGCGATTTTGTGCATCCAAAGTCTGACCGAAGTTCTCTTCAGGAAAGGGAGTCATTCTTGATCAAGGAAGGCGAGCCTCGTTCACTTATTGAGTCGGTTGCGATCGGCGTAGTCGGGGCCCTTAGCGCGCAATTATTTATGCTGATGCTGCGCGCTTCGAACTACTTGTTTCTGCAGAAACTGGCGGGCTATCGCCCTCCGGGATTAGATGAAAATGGCGGCTCGCTACATCAAGTGACTGGCCCGCACGGTTTGTGGTTGATTCCCGTGGCGACGACCGTCGGTGGACTGATTTCAGGCGCGTTGGTTTATGGTTTCGCGCCGGAGGCTGAGGGCCACGGAACGGACACCGTGGTGAACGCCTTTCATAGAAAAGAAGGCAACCTGCGTCCGCGCGTAGCACCGATTAAGATGCTGGCCTCGGCGATCACGATTGGCTCAGGCGGGTCTGCAGGGCGTGAAGGGCCGATTGCGCTGATTTCGGCCGGCATCGCGTCGATCTTCGCCACACGAACGCACCGCACAGAAGAGGAAAGACGACTGCTTTTACTGGCCGGAATGGCGGCTGGTCTCTCCGCCATCTTCCGCACGCCGATGGGGACGGGCGTGTTCGCCATAGAGGTCCTCTACGGCAACATGGAATTTGAAATCGGAGCGTTCTTATACACCATGGTGGCCTCCGCCGTCGCCTACACCGTAAATGGATTGTTTGTCGGCTGGGGACCGCTGTTTCATCTGCCCGCGATAGCGACACCAGGGCTCTCGTCGTACGCGTGGTACGCGGTGTTGGGAATCGCGAGTGGTTTGGTCGGAACGTTGCTACCGGTGGTCTTTTATCGGACACGCGATGCTTTCCGGCGGTTGCCGATTCCCACCTGGACCAAGCCGGGACTTGGCGCATTGTGCGTCGGATTATTGGCACTGCAAGTTCCGCAAGTTCTCGGCGGAGGATATGGCTGGATACAGGAAGCGATTGACGGCCGTCTGGCGGTGAAACTTTTGTTTGTGCTCCTATTCGCGAAGATGATCGCTTTCTCGCTGACAGTTTCCTCCGGAGGTTCCGGCGGCGTTTTCGCTCCGTCGCTATTTATCGGGGCGATGCTCGGTGCTGGCTTCTCCATCCTGTTCCATCAGCCAACCGCAGTATTTGCAGTGGTAGGAATGGCGGCGGTATTTGGATCAGCCGCTCGGGTGCCGGTCGCGACCATGTTAATGGTCACGGAAATGGCGGGCGGGTACCATCTTCTCGTGCCGGCAGGTCTGGCCGTCATGATCGCGTATCTGCTGCAATCAAGGCTTTCGTCAGTTCTAAAATATCGAAGTCTGTACGAAGCGCAAGTGCCCACTCGAAACGATTCACCTGCCCATTATCTTGAAGAGATTCAAACTGGACTCAGCCTGTTGGGTAGGAGAGATATGCCGCCGACGGACAAGCTCGGACACCTTGATCTGCTGCGGCTCTTGCGAGCCCGAGTCCGCTTTGATTTACCGGGAGGACGTCAACTGACGATGGGCGAACTTAAGGAAGAGAGCTCATTTGTGGGAAAAACCATCGGGCAGCTATACGAAGGTTTGCGCGGTTGCGAATTCGAAATCATAGCCCTCCGCCGACGCGAACACATCCTATTGCCCCACCCGGCGACGATCCTCGAAGCGAAAGACCGAATACTATTCATCGAGACGCCGCAATTGTGTGAGGAATTACACAAGCAGGTCGCCCCGCTTCCACCTTCTGCTCAAGTGGCAGAACCGACAACCCGCTCTGCCGATGAGAACGCATCGGCAGAGCAGCACGAAGACCATAAGCTGCAACGGTGATTTTTGAGCAGGCGCTGGTCCATTTGTTTGCACTGTTTGTTTACGCCATTTCTTTGCGCCTTCACAAGAGAACACAATTCTATTTCGGAGGCGGCCCCTGAATGACCTGCACAAAATCAGCAGGCCGAATCCATTTGGCAAAGGCTGCGCGCACTTCTTCAGCCGAAAGCTTTTCGTACTTCTCGGCGGCAAGAACCGGTTCGTTGAGCGGCAATCCCATAAGCGAGCGGGCGAGTAATCCGCCGGCAATTCGCGATTCGCTGGATTCACTCAGCGGAATCTGGCGGATCAGCATGGCACGGGCCTGCTCCATTTCAGCAGCGCTCGCTGGCGTAGTCTGCATTGCGGTCAGGTCCTGATCAATCAGGGCGCGGGCTTTGGCGACATTCACGGGCTCGGCACCGTAGGAAACAACGAATTGCGTTCGCGTGCGGCCGGCTTCCAGTTCCTCATCTACCGTGTAAACGTATCCGGTTTTTTCGCGGAGATCGCGATACAGGCGAGTTGCGTAAAATCCGCCGCCGAGGATGTGGTTCGCGAGCTGGAGCGGATAATAATCCTCGTTGAAGCGATTCATGGGCAACGATTCGGCGAGGCTGACCTCGTCTTGAATACGCGTGGGGTCGGGCACCTGACTGGCGGCTGGCTTGTTTCGCGGCACGGGCGGAAGATCCAAGTCGGGCTTGGGCGATTCTGCTTTCCAGGTTCCAAACCATTTCTCGATTTCTTTTTGGGCATCTTCGGGGGAAATGTCGCCGATCACGACTATCTTTGTTACATCTGGACGAAAGGTTTTACGATAGTAACCCTGCACATCCAGCAGCGTCAGCAAAGATACTTTTTGCGGCGTGGGCTGGCGGAGTTCGGGATCGCCGGAGGGCAAAAGCGCTTCCAACAACGCGCGGTGAGCGCGATAATCGGGACTCTTCAACAGGCCTTCGACCGAGTCTTCCGTCTGTTGCTGCACGACTTTGAAAGCCGCCTCGGGAAGCGCGGGATCCAGTTGGTTGCCGGCAAGCAGTTCGAGGCCGCGATCGAAATAAGGCTTGAGCACTTGCAGTTGAAAACTGGCGCCTCCGCTTTCATTGGCAGCAATATCATCCAGTGCTTTCTGAAAGGCCAGCCGGTCAAGTTTGCTTGTGCCGTAAGAAAATAGGCCGTCAAGCACACTGGCCACGCCTTCCTGCCCGGGTGGTATTTCCAACGCGGTTTCGTGGCGAACTTCACCCGTGACGGTGATGGTTGGAGTGAGGTGTTCGGTTTCCACGATGAGGTGAATTCCGTTGGGCAATGTGCTTTCGACAGGATGAAGATTCCAGTTGGGAACCTGAACCGCTTTGGTCAGCGATTGCGCCCATACAGGAAATGCGACTGCCTTGGTGGCAGTGGGCGCAGCTTTTTCTGCCCCTCCGAAACCTTTGCTGGCCACGGCCTGGCCCGATGGCTCGGGCACCAATGTCGCGACAATCGCATTCTCATTTACGAGAAGTTGCTTGGCGACGCGATTGACGTCCTCAAGAGTCACATGCTCAATCTGCTCGACGTCCTCCTCGGGTGAGTTGCGGCCCTCGGCGGCCAGCGCCTGCGACCACAAGGATGCCAGGCCGGGAATCGAGTTGCGCTCGAACTCAAAAGACGCGACCTCGCTGCGCCTGGCAGCTTCCACCAGATCGGCAGGGACGCCTTTGGTGGCGTAGTTTGCAATGGTCGCTTCTAAAGTCTGCTCCATGCTGTGCGCATCGGCTGTGGTGGGAATAACGGCGTAAGCGAAAGCGGAGCCGGCTTTGCGATAAGTTTCGCCAAGCTCAAAGCCCGCGTCGAGCGCTTTGCCTGCTGGCACGAGACCGTAGATATCGGCACGCTGGCTGGAGAGTACGTCGCTCAATACACGCGTCGCCGCGTAATCAGGACTGTCAGTTCCGGGCATGCGGTAGGCGACAATGCTGATGGTGTAGGGAAAATCGCTGGGCAGCGTGAACTTCTCGGCTTTGATGGGCTGCAAATGCACTGGCGGACGCGGTGGAAGGGTTTTCTTCGGAATATCTCCATACAGCTTTTTGATCATCTCAATGGCTTTGGCCGGATCGACCTGCCCGGTAATCACCAGGATGGCATTGTTCGGCGCATACCACTTGTCATGAAAGCTCTTCAACAGGGCGCCGGTGGTCGCATCGAAAGATGGCTTGGTGCCGAGAGCGTCTTGCTCGTAGGGAGTGCCGGCGAACATGTCATTATCCATGCGGACCAGGAATTTGTACGTGGGATTCGAGAGATCGCGAGCTACTTCCTGCTCAATGGCTCCGCGCTCCTGATCCCATTCTGCCTGCGAATCGTCGATGTGGCGCATGCAATTGGCGTCGGCATGAAGCGCAATCTCGAGGTCCTGTGAGGGGATCGTTTCAAAATATTGGGTTATGTTTTGCTGCGTGTCGGCGTCGTTGTCACCGCCAAGCTGCGCGTAGACGGCCGCAATTTGATCGACGGAAAGGCCTTCGCAACCTCGAAATGCCATGTGCTCCTGCGCATGGGCCATGCCGGGAAATCCTTTGGGCGTCTCATCCCCGCCAACCAGATAGTTCTCTTCGACGGTCACTACGGGGGCCAGATTGTTTGGAACGATCACGACGCGCAGGCCGTTGGGCAGTGTGTAGCGAGTCACATGGGCTGGAGAGATTGCAGGCAACGGTGGGTTCTGGCTTGCGGCAAGCGCAGCCATCATGCAGACAAATAGAAATAATAGGCTGCGAGTAAGGGACTTTATGATTTTGAAAAGGTATGCCATTGATGCTCCTTTCGCATCGGCAGAGTATTAAATTGCCAATCTGCTAGTTCTTCGAGTTCAAAAGCGGGCAAGTGGAGAGATCTCATCCATAAAGCAATCACTATAAACAATCACTCGTTATCATCTTGTGCGTACCTCAAAATAGCGCGGGCCCGACTTCTGGCCGTTTTGTCGACACTAGTGTCCGAAGCAATTTCCTTCAGAACCGGAGCGACCACAAAGACCTCCGACAATCGTCCGCGGCGGGCGAGGCCCTGCATGTGTTGCAGTTCCATGTTAATCGCAGGACTCCGCTGCTTTCGAAGATACGTCAATTGGCGTCCGAACTCCAACGTTTCGGAGATGCTCTCGAATAAGTCGGTGAGCTCTTGAACCCCAGGGTTTTTGGATGAGTGAAAAGTAATCACGTTGTCGTTATTGATGTCCGCCGGGTTCAGGTTTCCTTCCCGAAAAGTGAGCGTGTTTGCGCTTTCGCTCTGAATGGGCCGCTGAAGACCTAGGACGGGGGCCCGCAAAAATCTTAGTTCGCCTACGATGCGAAATACTTTGCCTCTTACGGGGGGTGACGCTGTGAATTCTAATGTATAGGGAACACCCGTTTGCTCTAGCGAAGCCGGAGCCGACTGATAGGTTGCGCCTCCCGCGGAGTCGATCGCAAGAGAATAAAAGCGAGGCGTTTCGCTGGCGAAAGTATGGGTGAAAACGACAGTGGCAAAGGCCAGTCCGTTCTTTGTTTGAAGCTGGGGATTTTGGGCCAAGCAGTAGCAAGAGCATGCCAGAATCAAAACCAGAGTTTTGCAAATTGAATTTCGAATCGAGGTCTTCCTCAGAAGGACTTTCATTGCTATACCGCTCGTCTTTCATACAGAGAGCACAGCGCCAGAGGGTAGATGTTCAACATAGGTTTGGGGTTGGCTTGAGTGACCGAGGGTTAAGAAACGAATGCAGAATTCTTTATCGCGAAGAACTTAAAGGATTGGCGGGAGTGCACGCCAAGAACAATGCCCGAGCGCACCCGACATCTACCGATTCAGACAAACCTGACTGTATTTGCGACATCCAAATGATTTCGGAAAGTGAAATGGGACATCGCAAAGACCCGCTCTGCAAGACCTCGCTGGTTAAGACTCTGGTTGCGGGAGGAATTGCAGGGCTGGCGGGCGCGTGGGCAATGTCTGGATTTACTCGACTTTGCTACACGCTTGCTCACCGGGCTGACCTCGGCAATAAACGCAAAGCAACTCGATTTCCGTGCAGCGAACAGGAATGGGACGCTACCACTGGGATTGCGCAAACTGCAGCACGGCGGCTACTGAATCGAAGCCTGAATGGAAAAGAAGAACGCGTCGGTGCGGCGATGGTTCACTACGCAGTCGGCGCGACGAGCGGAGCTGCATACGCGCTTCTGGCCAGGCGATTCCCTGAGGTCCGAAAATACTCGGGCGCAATTTTTGGTGCCGCTATGTGGCTCGTGAGCGATGAATGGCTGATGCCGGCAACTGGCACAACCCGCAAGCTGACAGATTACCCTGTGCTGGCCCAGGCAAATGCCTTAGGCGAACACATTATTTACGCGGTGACTACTAACGCCTTGCTGCGTCGCTGACCGGATCTCGCACGCCGCCGGATGTGGCACGCCGCCAAATCGGTCACATGCACAGTGAAGCACTATGCCGCGCGGTTCCGGCCTATTGCATCTATGGCCCGCGGTCGGGAACCACGCGATTTCACCACATAAATACCTGCGCCGGCGGCCGCAGCCATCCCAAGTGCAATCCACCAGCGGTTCAAGTCCGCCCAAAGTTCCAAGCTGCTTTCGTGGGCGCGGCTATCGAAGGTCCCGTGCGATCCGTGATCACCTGGAACCGGCCTCCATAGATTGTTAAGACGATATGGATTCTCCGGTTCAGAGGTCTGCTGCGAATCATAACCGGTGCGGCCGAGATAGTGATCGAGAAGGCCGGGCGCGATTTTATTGCCGACAATGGCTTCCACCGTAGGCCCTCCGACATAAACTTCGCGCCGACGATGATGCGCTGCCCAATAGATCGCTTTGGCACCAACTTCAGGTTGAAAGATCGGAGGGACCGGTTGGGCCTTGCGTTTGAGGCGGCTCTTTACCCATCCGAACTGCGTAGTGTTGAGGGCAGGCATCTGCACCATGGTGAGATGAACTTTACTTTTGTCATGAATCAATTCGCAGCGCAGTGAATCGGTGAATCCCGCGATGGCATGCTTGGCGGCGCAGTAGGCCGATTGCAAAGGAATGCTGCGATAGGCCAGTGCGGAGCCGACTTGCACGATGGTGCCGCGATTTCGCGGCAGCATCCGCTTGAGAGCAGCCAGCGTGCCGTAGACAACGCCGAGGTAAGTCACTTCGGTGACGCGCTTGTACTCTTGGGCCTTCATGTGTTTCACCGGAGAAAACACCGAAGCCATGGCGTTGTTCACCCAGACATCGATGGGGCCGAATTCGCGCTCAACTTTTCTGGCTGCTTCCTCGACTGCCTTGAAGTCCGCAACGTCGACAGGCAGAACGATGGCCGTTCCACCCAGCGCCTCGACTTCACGCTTTGCGCCTTTGAGGCCGTCGAATCCGCGAGCCAGCAATCCGATGCGGGCGCCATGACGGGCAAACTCCCACGCTGCGGCGCGGCCTAGCCCGGCGGAACATCCGGTAATCACGACCACTTCCCTTTTCATGGCAAACTCCTCAGCGCTTTTTGGGTTGTGCTTATTGGTTGCCCTAACGGGCCTTCGGCGTTGCAGGGAAACGAGTCGCAAACTTTCACAACACGCGTGGAACGCCTTTGCCCCAGGTTTCAAGAGGCGCAAGGTTCCTGCGAATCGGCGGCGAAGTCATATCGCGTTCATTCGAAGTGAAAATTCGATCGCCTTGAGTGATGAGATAGTCGGCGGTCCGCGCCGCTAGCGCCTGTATGGTGAGGCCAGGATTGGCGAGCCCTTGCGTTGGCATGATGCTGCCATCGCAGATAAATAGATTGGCGATGTCGTGAGCGCGGCCGAACTTATCGACTACTGAAGTCCGTGGATCGCTGCCCATGCGCGCGGCGCCGACCAAGTGTGCGAAACGAGCTTCCTGCACGACTTCGCAGGCGCCTGCAGCGGACATCACTTCCATGGTTTTTTCTTTACCGAACTTGATCAGCTTTTTGTCGTTTTCGTGCAGGTTAAAACTGACGTGAGCGACCGGAATCCCGAAACAATCTTTTTCATTCTGCGCCAGGGTCACGCGATTATCGGACCAGGGCAGAATTTCACCGAGCACGCCGAACGCGGCCCAGTGGTTGTAATCCATCATTTCGCGGCGGAGGCCCCAGCCCCACGCTTTTTTTGAAGCCATCATTTGTTTGGCGAAGGCAATCGGCAGCGGGCCGACGGTCTGAATGGCAAAACCCCGGGCGAAATCGCGTTTGGGGTCAGTTTCGTAAAACTCTTCCGTGAGGGCATGCGCTGGCGGTGCTTTGTACATGCGAACTAACTGTTCGAACTTGCCAAGTACTACGTTTCCGGCCTGTGCCATCAGATAGCGGCCAACAGTGTCGCTCGAATTTGCCAATCCTCTTTCAAATCCCGGACAGGCGGAGTTGAGCAACAGCCGGGGTGTTTCAATCGCATAACCGGAAACGATCACAGCTTTGGCCTTTTGGAAGTGCTCGCGTCCATCGTTATCGAAATAATGAACTCCGGTCACGCGCCGGTTTTTTCCCAGTTCAATTCGCGAAGCCATGGAAAGATCGCGAATCTCGGCACCATTTTCCACCGCATCCGGCACATGCGTGATGAGAGTGCTGGCCTTGGCGCCGACTTTGCAGCCTTGAATGCAGAATCCGCGGTAAATGCAATGCGGGCGGCTGCCGTGCGAACCAGCGAGAATCGCAACCGGGCCCCCGATGCATACGGGAATATTTAGAGCACTGCATCCTTTGATCAGAGCGTTTCCGACTCCTCCCATGGGATGCGGGCCGTATGGGTAGCCATGCGGATGCCCCCACGGGAAATATGCGGGACCGGAGACAGGCATCTCGAGTTCAAGTTGCTCGTAATAAGGAAGCAGCTCTTCGTATTTGATTGGCCAATCCACACCTACGCCATCGCGTGTGTAGATTTCAAAGTCGGAGGGATGCAGACGCGGGGCAAATGCGGCCCAATGCACCGAACCTCCACCGACTCCCTTGCCGCAGTTGTTCGCACCCAGAGCTAACGGATCGGTTCCTCCTGTGACCCGCGGATCTTCCCAGTAGAGTTTGTGCGAGCCGGCTTCGTCGCTGACCCAATCGCGTTCGGTATCCCAGAAAGTACCGGCCTCCAATCCGACAACCTTGAGGCCCGCTCTAGAGAGCCGCTGCAAAAGAACGCCACCAGCAGATCCGACGCCGATTATGAGGTAATCAACTTCCGCGCTGTTTTTATAACGGCGCATCGGCCCATCGATATGCTGCATGGGGCCAAGATCGTGTCGGCCATTACGTCGTGATTTGAACGGACCGAATAGAGGGCTCTTCACCGGAGACCATTACTCCGTGCGCGCGCGTTTTGCGTGCGACATATGCTGTATCGATTCCAAAACGTGTTCATGCACATTTTCCGTCTCGCCTGATAACGCGCCATGAGGCGCTTTCCATTCGTGGCGCTGCTCTTCGACTTCCCAAGGCTCGGGCTCGCCTCGCTCCAATCTCATATAGGCGCGAGGATAAGCTGGGCCGCCGAAACCAATTTCATCCCACGCCCACGGGTGTGCGTAGTAGGCATCGGCAACGTCGCCCATGATCAGTTGCCAGAAACGATGAACTGACATTTTCTTCCAGATATCTTCGGCGGCGATAGGTTCGCCATCGTGAATAGCTTTCAAAACCGCCTCCCTTTGCTCGTAGGAGCATGCGTTGAAGTCGCGTTGAAACCGAGTTCGAGCTTCTTCGTTGATGGCGCGCATGCCGAGTTCGTATGCATCTCGATCGGGCGGCATGTTCTCGAAGCGGTAGCCTTGCGTCTGATTTGTATCGAGCCTGTGATCGACCTGATTCAGAATCGGAAGTTTGCGATCCTCGGCGCGATCCGATTGCGGCAGAAGATGGTCGAACACAGCCTCCCAAAAGAGCGCTTCTTCAGGCTGGAAAAAACGGATAGGCGGTACCTCGTTGACACGCCGTAATACGATCTGGCGCGTGGTTTCGTCCCAATACTCTTTCTGGCCTAAAGTGCTGTATCCCGGATAATAGCCAGGCTGCTCGCGAGCCCGCAGCGCGCTCTTGTTGGCCGTGTGAGTGTTCGCGGTCGTATGTTTGCGCACGGCTGACCTCATCGCTTCGCCTTTCTCAACATGCTGGTGAGCAAGCCGAACATGCCTGCCGCTCCGAAAAGAAGAGGAGCGAAGATTGGCGAACCATAGAGGATGTTGTAGACGAGATGTTTTCTTCCGCCCGGACGGCGGGCTACGCCGCGCGCGTGATAAAAGAAACCCACCGCCGCGTCAGCGGCAGCGGCGACAGACACCGCAGGTAATGCCCGCTTTGCAACCCGCTCGCTCTTGATAGCAAGGATGCTGGTCACGGCCAAGGCAGGCGCGAGGATGATTGGCGTCCACTGCGCTGCATAGCGAAAATTATTTTTATAGTGTGAGTACCACGCTTCAAAGCCGCTGAATATGGCGCTGGCCGCTGTTATGATTGCCATGTGATGGCGGAATCGCCCGTGGCGAATGTTCTGTTCTTCGGCAAGGATTTCATTACGGCTTTTGCGGGGTAGAATTTCCGCAATAGAAAAATGCTTTTTCGCTTTGATCCGCTGCAGCTTTAATGGAGCTTGGCGCAGCTGTGAGTTTTCCTCCTGCAGAAATGACGCAATCAGACCGAGATAGGCGCTCGTCCCGAATAACAAGGGCGCGAAGATTGGCGGTCCCATCACGATGTTGGTCACCGGCAGACGCCAGCCGCCGGGTTTCCGGTGAATGCCGCGAATGTGAAAGGCAAATCCTGTAACACAATCGGCCAGCGTGAGCGCGGAAACGGTCCGCAATGTTTTTCGTGCCGCCACTCCGCCGGAAGCGGCCCAAATGCCGGCTGCGAACACCGCCCCGCTGAAGATTACCGGGGTGTACATAATTCGCTGGCCATAGCTGCCCTTGTAGTGCTCGTAAGAAACTTCGAGTCCACTGATGAAGCTGGCGACTCCAGCTACGACGCTGAGGTCCGCTCGAAGCGGCCCTCGCTAACGTGCTCACGTACGATTTGCAGACCGCGCTCCGGATGCAGGACTAACTTTTCCGCGCGATGCAAATCATTGTCCCTCTGGATTGCCTGGATCGCTGTCGCCGTCACTTCGCTTTCCTTTTGTTAAATCACTTCTCGAACTTGGTCCTCGAGGACTGTCTTTATGATTTTCATGCTGTCCTTCTCGCCGCGTGCCAGGGCCTCCGCAAAATGGAGTGCCTGGTCAGTCTTGATTTTTCCGGGCAATGGCGGCTCGTTGGGATCGACGACCGCCTGCACCACGGCTGGACCGTTGTGACGCAGAGCTTCGGAGAGCACTCGCTCAGCATCTTTCGGATTCTCCAGCGTGAAGCCGGCGACGCCGCAGGCCTCAGCTACTTTTGCAAAATCGATTGGCTGCAAGTCCACGCCGAATTCCGGGTTAGCATCCAGGACCATTTGCTCCCACTTGATCTGGCCGAGGACGTTATTTTTGATCACGATCACTTTCACTGGCAGGTTATATTTCGCCAGTGTGGCCAGTTCTCCCATTAACATCGTGAGGCCGCCATCGCCGACCACGCAGACGACTTGCCTGCCCGGAAATGCGACCGCCGCGCCGATGCTGTAGGGCAGGCCATTGGCCATGGTCGCCAAGGATCCCGAAAGAGAAAATTTCATGGTGCCGCGCATATCGATATAGCGCGCTGCCCAGGTGGCAATCGTCCCACTGTCGGCGGAAACGATTGCGTCATCGTTGAGAAGTTTGTTCAGCGTATAAGTAACGACCTGCGGCTTCATGGGCATATCGGTGCGCGTGCCGCGCTTATCGATAATTTCCCACCAATTCTTCATGCGCGATTGCGCCGTTTCGAGGAACGAGCGATCTTTTTTTGAGGTGAGCAGAGGCAGCAGATCCTTCAGAATCGCTTTGGCATCGCCGGCCAAGCCCACATCAACGGGATGGCGGAGTCCAATGCGGGCGGGATCGATATCGATTTGCACGCAATGCGCCTTGCCTGGTTTCGGAAAGAAATCCATGTAAGGGAAACTGGTGCCGACCATAATCAGCGTGTCGCACTCTTCCATTGCCTCTTGCGACGGAGCCGTGCCCAGCAAGCCGATGCCGCCGGTGGTATAAGGACTGCGGTCCGGCAAGACTCCCTTGCCGAGCAATGGTTTGACGACGGGACCTGCAACAACCTCTGCAAGTTTCAGTACTTGTTCGCTGGCATGCAATGCGCCGCGGCCCGCGAGAATTGCGACCTTCGAGCCACTGTTAATGATCTTCGCGGCTTCCTGGAGTTGCTCCGCTGTGGGATGTGACGACGTATGCGCGTACCAATCGCCGCTATGATGTGGCACATTCGCGCCGGAGCGATGGTCGCCAGAGACCTTCCATTCCTGAATGTCTTTGGGGATGGTGATATGGGCCACGCCCCGCCGTGCCATTGCGGTGCGGACCGCTTCATCGAGAACATTGACCGCATGGGCAGACCCCATGATTCGTTCGTTGTACTCGGAGACATCCATGAAGAGCTTGTCGAGATCGACATCCTGTTGGTAATGGGTGCCGATGAGATCGTGGAAGGTGTGGCCGGTGATGGCTAACACCGGCTGGCAATCGCACTTTGCATCGTAAAGTCCGTTGAGCAAGTGGATGCCGCCGGGACCTGAAGTTGCCACACATACTCCAAGACGCCCGGAGTACTTCGCGTAGCCCACGGCAGCGAAGGCTGCCGCCTCTTCGTGACGCACCTGAATGAAGCGCAATTGTTTCTGGTGGGTTCTGAGCGCCTCGAAAAATCCATCGACACCGTCGCCGGGGAAACCGAAAATCGTGTCAATTCCCCACTCCACCATGCGTTCCACAATGAGATCGGAAACTAGCTTTGCCATGATTGCCTCACTCCTAGGCCTTTCTTACGCTGCAAATTTCTTTGCATCGGCTGCTTTCAACTCCAAACCCAGACCCGGCCGCGAGAGGTCGGGAGACATGACTCCATGAACTGGTTCGCGAAATCCGTCGAACATCATGCGTTCGATGCGAACGTGATCGTGAAAAAACTCCATGTGAATGGCGCGTGGCACGGCGCAACAGACATGCAGATGAATGCTCGGGCCGCAATGAGAAGAGAGCGGAACGTTGCGCGCCCAACAGAGCGAGGCGGCGTCGAGAAATCCCGTAATTCCGCCGCAGCGGGTTGCATCGGCTTGCAGAACGTCGACGGCTTCGGCCTTGAGCATGTGGTCGAAATACCACGCGGTGTAACCGTATTCGCCGGCGGCGACGTCCATACCGACAGGAACGCTGTTTCGAATCTGATGCAGGCCGGCAAGATTGTCGGAGCTGACGGGTTCCTCGAACCACCGCACTCCGAGTTCGTGGAAAATATCGGCCAAGGCAAGCGCCTGTTTCACCGTGTAGGCGCCGTTGGCATCGACGAAAATCTTTACGTCATCTCCTATCGCTTTCCGGGCCGTTTCCACACGATGCGGATCGCGTGCCGGATCCGATCCGACTTTCATCTTCACCATTGAAAAGCCG
This sequence comes from uncultured Acidobacteriaceae bacterium, assembly GCA_963743585.1. Lineage (GTDB taxonomy): Bacteria > Acidobacteriota > Terriglobia > Terriglobales > Acidobacteriaceae > Sulfotelmatobacter. The sequence goes on from CAVUQI010000001.1 coordinate 627,065, forward strand.
TGATGCGCCCAGCCGCCTAATTGTTTGCGCAATTGAGCGTCAGAGTAAGAGGTGAATCCTCCGCTTCCATAAACTGGGATTCCGTCGCGCACCTTGCCGAGCAACTGAACTAGCGGAACTCCGAGCAGACGCGCCCGGAGATCCCAAAGCGCATTGTCGATGGCCGAGATAGCCATGGCGGCAATGCCGGTTCCACCCAGGTTGCGCACGGCATGCCACAGGCGGCCCACAATGTTGTTATGGTTGAAAGCGTTTTTTCCATTGACCTCGCTCCGCAACAGCCTATCGACTAGCATCGCGGTCGCATCGTCGGCATAGCTGTAGCCGAGGGCCGACTCCATCCCCGACCACAGGCGCACCGAAACCATCGTGGTCTTGTTCCACGAGAACGTTCCGTCCGCCTCCGGAGCATCGGTGGGTATGGTGAAAACTTCTACCGTCGATTTGGAAATCTTCGCTTCCATATTCCATGCAGCTCGAGCGCTTCAGCTTCTATCTTTACTTTAAGCTTTCAGAAATCGGTGAGAACCTCCGCTCCGGTTTCCGTCACGGCTACCATGTCGCAATGACGCATTCCTCCGTAGCCGTCGATGTAAATGGCAGGCTCTACATTGAAGGTCATTCCGGCAGCGAGCACGTCAGGTGATTTGGGGTGAATTCGCGGCAATCCGTTGGGATTGGCAGCGGCGAAGCCGACTCCATGGCCAGTCCCGTGTTTGAATTCGGATCCAAAGTTTTGTTGCTCCAGTACAGAACGGGCGGCGCGGTCTACCTCCCGTGCATCAACCCCCGGCGCTATCGCGCTCAGGGCTGCCGATCGTGCCGCCATAATCGCCGAGTGCATGTCCTCCTGCCTCGAATCGCGCTGCTTCGAATCGCTGCTACCAGCGGTATAGGTCCGGGTAATGTCAGTCCAAAATCCGTCGCCGCAGGAGTTGCAGTGAATTATTACGAGGTCGCCGTCTTCGATGGTCCGCTGCCGTGTGCGTGCGTAACCGGCCGAGGCCTTGGCCGCGTTGGGCCCCGACATGCAGAAGAAAAATCCGTAGCCGCGCTGCATACCGGCTGCCAGACGCGTTTCCTCGAAGGCCGATTGAAAGCGGCTGGCGATTTCGGGTTCCCGCATTCCAGGCTCGATTTGCTTGCTCCGGGCTTCGAAAGCGGCTTGCGCGATGCGCGCGGCCGATCGAATTTTCTCAAGTTCGCATCGTGTTTTTTCTGCCTTGAGTTCCTCGAATAGTCGGTCCGCTGGAATGAGCTGCAAATGCGGGAAACTTGAGCGCAGTAGGTCGTGCAAACCGGAAAGATAAACGTTCATCACAGCATAGGAAGAAGGTTGAAAAGACTGGGAGGTTTCGATCCCTACCTTTGCAGAACCGAGCTTCAGTCGTCTAAAGAGTTCGATTAATGGATCGCGTATTGCCGTTTGCGCATCGGTGATGGCATCGAGCCGCGCTGGCTGAAATACTGTTCGCTGCGCGTGAGAACTGCGCTCGGCGATCTCCTCTTCGTCCTGCGGCACGATAAGGTGGAGTTCGCCCTCTGCGGTAAAAACGGCAACCGACACTCCCATGACCGGCCAGTAGCCGCTTAACAGGAGAACCTGGCTGGGAAGCGAACACAAGAATCCATCAAGGCCTGATCTCCGCAGCACAGTAATAATTCGTTCGTGACGCTCAGGATCAGTAGGTCGGACAGGCATGAGTACGAATTAGAGATTCCAAAATTTCCTCTGGGGATGGCTGTGAAATCGCTGATCTGCCAAGATTAGTCGGTCGTTCCTATGAAGCTCGTTCTTCTTAGGATCGTTCTTCTGAGGTTCGTCCTGGTGAAGTTCGTTCATCCTTTGTGGCAACCGATTGGCTGAGAGTGCATCCACTTATGTGTGTCCTCCCGGCCCTACGTTTCTGAACGCGCAGAGCAATCGAAACCCATTGCAGATCGAAACCTCCGCTTCTCATCCTGGCCGCGGATTGGAGATTACGGAATTATCGGCGACTGCCGCTCTGCGGCTTTGGTGTCGCGGGAGGGTTCCGTCGACTGGCTTTGTTGGCCAAGGTTCGATAGTCCTGCAATCTTCGCAGCTCTCTTGGATCGGGAGCATGGGGGCCATTGGCGCATCTCCCCGGTCGGCAACACCACTCTGAAGCGACGATATGCTCCCGATTCCAATGTTCTGGAGACCCAGTTTATTGGGCAGTCGGGAAGCGCGACCGTTACCGACGTGATGGCAAGCACGTCCAGTCCGTCACATCGAGACGAACTGCAGCCCGATCATGAGATTCTCCGGCGGGTGGAGTGCTCTTCTGGTGAACTGGAGCTGGAGATCGACTTTTTTCCTCGGTCTAATTACGGCGAGAAAGAAGTTCAGATTGGCGAACTGGGAGAACTGGGACTTTGCTTTACAGTTGGCCGAGGGGCGTATTGGTTGCGCAGCAGCATACCTCTTTTGCTGACCCGCGAACGTGCGCAGGAGCGAGTGATGTTGCGGGCAGGAGAAGTTCTGCGTTTCTCTTTTTCGTACTCAGAAGAAGCTCCCGCGGTATTGCGTCCACTGGACGCGGCATTCGATAGACGGATCGAACACGCCGTAACAGGCTGGCAAAACTGGGGCCGGCGCGCAAACTATGACGGCTCTTATCGGCAGGTGGTGATCCGCAGCGCGCTTGCACTTAAGTTGCTTACCTACCTCCCTTCCGGAGCAATTATTGCGGCGCCCACCACTTCTCTTCCGGAAAAGATTGGAAGCAGTTTGAACTGGGATTACCGCTATTGCTGGCTGCGTGACTCTTCGCTGACCATCCGCGCACTGTTGGAACTCGACTACTGGGACGAGGCAGAAGATTTTCTCGACTGGCTCCTGCAGGCAACCCGGCTCACACAGCCCAGGCTGAGAATTCTGTACTCCGTCTATGGCGGCAACGCACCTGTGGAACGGGAGTTGGGGCATTTACGCGGGTACCAGGATTCAAAGCCGGTGCGGATTGGCAATGCCGCGCGCGATCAATTGCAACTCGATGTCTACGGAGAGGTGATTGACGCCGCGGCACAGTTTGCTTTTCACGGCGGGCATCTCGATCGCGAAATGCAGAAGGCCTTGATAGGCTTCGGAAATTATGTCGTCGACAATTGGAACCAGCCGGATGAAGGAATCTGGGAACCCCGCCGCGGGCGGCAAAACCACACCCATTCGCGGCTCTTATGCTGGACGGCAATGGACCGGCTGATCCGGCTGGGAAAACAAGGGTCATTGCAGGATGGTCCGATCGAACGGTACGAAGAGGCCTGCGTTCTAATTCGCCGTCAGATCGAACACCACTCGTGGAATGAGCGAATGCAAAGCTACGTGAGCGTGCTCGATGGCGATCAACTCGACGCCAGCCTGCTTCTGTTCTCCTGGTACGGATTTGACGAAGCCGGATCGGAACGGATGCGCGGAACCTATCGTGCGATTCGCCAGCAGTTGGGAACGCCCGAGGGGTTACTGTATCGCTACAAAAAAGATGACCCGGAGGGAACCTTTGCCCTGTGCAGCTTTTGGGAAGCGGAGTATCTGGCGCTGGGCGGCGGTTCGTTGCATGAGGCACAACAACTTTTCGCACACCTGCTGCAGTACGGAAACGACTTGGGTCTTTTCGCAGAAGAGATCGAACCCGGCAGCGGCGCGGCATTGGGGAACTTCCCTCAGGCCTTTACGCATGTAGGTCTGATCGGCACGGCACTCTCCATTCGTCAACGAGAAAAGGGAGAACAGCAACTGGCGCATCGTCCGCCTTCGGCAAGCGATCCGTCGTCGGGGGTGCAGTTATGAACTGGCCAAGTTGGCTGCTCTCTGGATTCGTAGCGACTTTAGCTTTATCGACCCTGCTCTCCGCCAGCCAGGGACTTGGCCTGACGCGGATGAATCTGCCCTATTTGATAGGGACATTCGTTACCTCCAAGCGCGAAAAAGCGAGATTTTACGGATTCATGATCCACATGGCAAACGGCCTGGCTTTTTCCATTTTGTACGTGCTGATATTTCAGGCGCGTAACATGGTGAACTGGTGGTTTGGATTGCTTCTGGGGCTGGGGCAGGCGATGTTCGTGCTAACGGTGGGAATGGCATTAATGCCCGGCATCCATCCGCGCATGGCCAGCGAGCAGCATGGACCGAACGCAGATCGACAGCTCGAACCTCCAGGGTTCATGGCGTTGCATTATGGAGCTCAAACTCCTGTCTCGGTTTTCATTGCGCACGCGGCGTTTGGGGCCATTATTGGATCGCTGTATCATCTCGCGAGGTAGCTCTTGGGCCAACATGGAAAGGCGCCAGTTGCGAGATAATCCTAGACATGCAAAATCGCTTGTCTCGATCTTTTTCTCCTCGGTCATTTTTTACCCGGCCTTTTTTCCCTCGGCTCCGTTCCGAAACTAAATTGATTTACATCGTCGCTGCAGTATTGAGTCTGACCGCCTGCCTACGGAGCCAGTCAACCCTGGCGTTACCGAGAGCACCGGGCGCTGAAATATTTGAACTCACTCCAGAAGCCGGCTCGTTTACCGAGCCCTCAATTGCGGTCAATCCGGGCAACCCGCAGCAAGTCGTTGCAGTGTTTCAGGACAATGCTCATGCATCTTACTCACAAGATGCCGGCCGGAGCTGGAAATCTGCGCGAGGCGTCGCGCCGCCGAATTACCGGGTCTCCGGCGACGTCTCAACCACATTCGATAACCATGGCCACGCTTTCATCTGCTACATCGCTTTTGACCGGTTGGGAACCTTCAATTACTGGGGACATGGCGCTACCCGCAATGGCATTCTCGTGCGGCGTTCGCTGGATGGTGGGGCAACCTGGGAGGCCAATGACATTCCGGTGGCTGAGCAGCCGACGAAGCCGGGCGTTCCATTCGAAGACAAGCCTTACATTGTTTCCGACACGAGCAGCAGCCGCTACGCGGGAAATCTTTATGTCGGGTGGACGCGCTGGTCGCTGACGGACTCAAAAATATTGTTCTCTCGATCCACCGATGACGGGAAAACCTGGTCGCCGGCGATTGAGATTGATCGCACTCCGGGGCTGCCGCGCGATGACAATGGCGCGAATGAAGGCTTCGATGGAGCAGTCGGGCCGGATGGGCGTCTGTATGCGATCTGGAGCCAGGGTGATGACATTTTTCTCACGACCTCACGCGATGGCGGAAAAACCTTCTCCCGCGCGCGGCCAATCATTCATACTGCCCCGATCATGTTCGCCGTTGAAACGCTGGAGAGAGCGAACGGGTTTCCGCAAATTGCCATCGATCCGCGGACCCAGCGGTTATATGTGACTTGGACCGATTACCGCAATGGCGATATCGACGTCTTCTGTTCCACGTCGACTGATCATGGAAAAAAGTGGAGTGAGCCGGTGCGCGTGAATAATGACCCCATTCACGATGGCGCCGACCAGTTCTTTCAATGGCTGGCGGTCGATCCTGTGGAGGGATCGGCGAATATCGTTTTCTACGATCGGAGGGCCGATCCTACGAACAGGACGCAGACCGTTACACTGGCCCGTTCGACAGATAACGGAACCAGCTTTCAAAACTATGCATGGACTACCGATCCTTTCAACGCGAGTGGCGTTTTCTTCGGAGACTATATCGGAATCGCTGCATCCGGAGGTCGCGTGTACGGAATTTGGACGGAAAAACCTGTGGTTCCGGTTGAGACGGAGAGCAAGCCGGGAGAGAGTACGGACAAAAAGGCGAATGACGAGAAGAAGCCCAGACCGCGAGGCACAGTGGTCAAGGTCGGCGTTGCCGATTTCACAGTCAAACCTTGAAGGCGCGATTGTGCGCCGCTTCGAACTGCAGACTTCGAGGTTTGACTAGTAAAGAGGACGAAGCAGCTCGGGTCTCGATAGCATTCCGCTCGGAGAATCTCTGCAGCCTGCAGCGTCTGATAATTTTCGGGTAACCAAACTGACTTTATCGTCATCCTTACAGTAAGGCTTTGCAGTGTTGATCAGACGGCAATCTCGTCATAGCGATCGACAAAAGAAATATTCACGTGCGCTGCTGGTATGTGCGGCGGCATCAGCGCTGTTTCTGGCCCGCAACAGCGCGCCCAAGTTTTCTGATGCTTCCTCTGTTCACGCTGTTGAAGCCGGTTCGCACCACGATCAGCGGCCGCGCTTCGAGAACCGGCGCCTTGACACCACCGGATTGCCTTGCTGCCCGGCGAATGACATGCTAGTGGTCTCGCCTCCGGCTGAGACGCATGGTCATCTCACACTAGCGACAACATCGCTGTTCTCCTTTCCAGACAAGGGCGCTCACTACAATCGCCCGCCGCCGGTTTTTTTCCTCTAAAAAGCAATCTCTGTTCAACGCGGCAGTCAGTGCGACATTTCTACAGGTCGCATACATGAATTAGCTGGCGAACATTTTCAGGAGACGTTTATGGATGCTATTAAGGTCACTTTGCGTGGAGAACCGAGTGGAGTATTTGGAAGCGCTGAGGTACATGCTTGAGGAGGCGGGATACGAGGTGATCTCGGCCACGAATGGAAAGCAAGGTCTTTTGATGCTGAGGAAGAACCAGATCGAGGGTGTTCTTTTGGAATATGACTTGCCTGATGCTACCGGATTGGCCGTGCGGGCTGAGATGCGGCGGATCAAGCCAGAGATACCGGTCCTCTTGTTTGCGGGGATTGGAAGCCAGACTCCGTTTTTGATCCGGTTTTTCGATTCTAATCTCCGCAACACGGAAAAAGACGGGCCAACATTGCAGGATTTTGATGCATAAGCAGAAGTGAAATCGCGATGGCAAAAACGAATTTGTATTCGCAGCGGCATTGAAAAAAGGTATTGAACTAGGTCGCATTTGCGAAGGAAAAGAAATACGAGGACAAAAGCGATGGAAAAAGCAATGATGAATAAATCAGATGTAGAGCAACTGCGAAGAAAGCTTGAAGTTCAGCGTCAGGAGGTTGTGCGTTTTCTGAAGCAGATTGAAGAAGAAACGCGTTCTCTGGATGCCGACTCGGCGCAAGATCCGGCCGACCAATGCGTCAGCAGCATGTCGAAAGAATCTTTGTTCCAGCAGAGCAGCCAGAGAAGGACCAGTTTACGTCTGATTGAAGCTGCGCTGCGGCGAATCGAGGACGGAACTTTTGGAGAATGCGCCGGATGCGGCAATGAAATTCCGATCCGCAGGCTGAACGCACTACCGTGGACACAATTCTGCCTGCGCTGCCAGGAAGGTATCGAGCGGGAACGAGGGGGCGTGTCGGCGCGTCCGTTTCTGGTGCCACACACAGCCGCTTTGAAACGTGCCGGATAGTGCTTCTGCAAAACGGCTTCAAGGGAGGTGTTTATGAAGTATGCGGGGTTGGCCCTCTTGATGCTTTCAACGGCATTGTTAGGGCAGAGCACAATCCCGCCAGGAACGATACTGCCGGTGGAGCTGGATTCTGCGATTAGATCAGCAAGAAGCAGACCGGGACAGGTGTTGAGTGCGCGGACCATGCAAGACGTGCCTTTGGCAGACGGTGCGAAAATCAAATCCGGCACGAAGGTCCTTGGCCGAGTGATCGCGGTGCAGCGGCTCACGAGTGGAGTTGGGGCGAAAATCACTCTCCGATTTGACAGCCTGGTCGTTGGGCGCCGCGGAATACCTATCGTCACAAATCTGCGCGCACTTGCCAGCATGCTGGAAGTTAACGAGGCGCAAGTCCCGGAGACCGGCCCAGATCGCGGAAGTGACGCGTTCGACTGGGGCACAATACAGATCGGGGGTGAGGCCGACTATCACGGAAGTGTGATCACCAACGGTTTTCGGACTGTGGGAAGATCCGTGCCTCCGACCGGAGCGCTGGTTCAGCCTATGGCCATACGCGGCACATGCCGCGCGAAGCTCGATGAGAATAATCAAGCGCAGGCAACATGGGTTTTCGGATCGAATGCCTGCGGGCTTTATGGTTTTCCGAACTTGATGCTGGCGCACGCAGGTCGAACCGATCCCTTGGGCGAGATCGTTTTGACGTCCGACCACGGCACTGTCGAGGTACGGGCCGGAAGCGGAATGCTCTTACGAGTGGACTAGAAAGCTTCGCCAGAAACACCGGCGCACTAAAATCCAGCTGCCCGCTCCATAGCATTGCATCAGCAATAATCCCCAGGCTATTTTCGCCATCGCCTACCAGATTTGAGGCATCTACTCACCGCTGCACGTAACCGCCGATTGCTTCACTTTTGTACGGCCTGCCAGGAGAACAATGTCGAGTACTGCAATCGAGCAGCGGCTTACCGAGCTGTGGGAGACACCTAAAACGGTCAAAGGATGGCTGTCGACGGTCGACCATAAAGAGCTCGGCAAACGCTACATCGCCACGGCTTTGACGTTTCTTGTAATCGGCGGTATCGAAGCGCTGATCCTTCGCCTGCAGCTCGCACGCCCCAATCAAGATCTCCTCGGGTCGGAAACCTACAACCAGATGTTCACCATGCATGGCATGACAATGATCTGGTGGTATGCGTCTCCGATTCTCTCGGGATTTGCCATTTACATGGCGCCACTGATGATCGGATCGCGGGACATGGCTTTCCCGCGATTGAACGCCTTTACCTATTGGACTTATCTTTTTTCCGGCATTTTGCTTTATATCAGCCCATTGCTCGGCCAAGCGCCTCACGGAGGCTGGTTCGCCTATGCGCCGTACACTGACGTGCCCTTTTCTCCGGGCTACGGCATGGATTTTTTCAATACGGCGCTGGTCCTGCTTACGATTTCGACGACCGGGGGCGCGATCAACTTCATTGTGACGATCCTGCGCTTGCGCGCTCCCGGCATGGCGGTCAGTAAAATGCCGTTGTTTCTCTACAGCACGTTGACGATTTCATTCGTCGTCCTTTTTTCGCTGCCATCGCTGACCGCGGCAAATATTTTTCTCGAACTCGACCGGCGCTGGGGTTTTCAATTCTTCAAGACTGCCCATGGCGGAAATGTTCTGCTCTGGCAGCAGGTTTTCTGGTTTTTCGGGCATCCGTGGGTCTACATCGTTTTTCTGCCGGCGACTGGAATGATCTCGATGATCATTCCGACTTTTTCGCGGCGGCCGATCGTCGGCTATCCCTATGTCGCGATGTCGACCGTGCTCACCGGCTTGGTGGGGTTCGGAGTCTTCGTCCATCACATGTTTGCCGTGGGATTCGGCGACCTTGCAATGAGCTTCTTTAGCGCCGCCAGCATGACCATTTCGATTTTCACCATCATCCAGGTGTTTGCTTGGGTTGCCACGATATGGCTAGGTCGGCCGGTCATGACTGCTTCAATGTACTTTGCCGTCGGATTTATCGCACTGATTGTGGTCGGCGGACTAAGCGGTATCGTCACGGCGCTGATTCCAGTTGACTGGCAGATGGAGGACACATACTTCATCGTGGCCCACATTCATTACGTGCTGGTCGGAGCCAATATGATGCCGGTCTTTGCCGGTCTCTATTACTGGCTGCCGAAGATGACGGGAAGGCTCATGAGTGAGACGCTCGGCAAGACCAGCTTCTGGATCATCTTCCTGGGCTTCAATCTGGCTTTCTTTCCGATGCACATTCTCGGCGTGCTGGGCATGCCCCGCCGCATCTACACCTACAATCCGGGGCTGGGGTGGGACTCAATGAATATGCTCATGACCGTCGGCGCCTTCATCCTGGGCTTCGGAATTCTGCTGACCTTTATCAATATTTTCTGGAGTTTCAAGCACGGCCGTCTGGCCGGAAAGAATCCCTGGAACGCGGATTCGCTCGAGTGGGCGACCGACTCGCCGCCGAAACCATATGCGCATCTGCATATCCCCACCGTGATTACGCGCAATCCGCTCTGGGATGACTACGACGAACAAAAGGATCCGGACGGCGCGCGGTTCGTCGATCAGGACCGCTTAACTCTCGCCACCACTTGGCTCGATGCGCAGACCTACTCGCTGGTGAGGATTTCTGAAGATTCGTTTCTGCCGCTTTTCCTAGCGGCAGGATTTCTGGTCATACTCGGCGCACTGACTTTCAAATTGGTTTGGCTCGCGATCGCCGGTGTCGCATTCAGTTTGCTAATGGCGGCGATTTGGCTCTGGCCCGACCCAGATGAGGGAGAACTAGCATGAGCCCTGTCTACATCGACAAGCTCTCGCCCACCACTCAGGCACCGCCGCCAGTGCGGCTTGTGGACGACAAACGCGGCACCTGGGGCATGGCCTTGCTCATCACTACCGAAGCCGCTCTGTTTGCCGTGATGTTTTTCTCCTATTACTGGCTGGATAAGACCGCGTCGGTGTGGCGCACGGAAATACCGCCAAAGCTCCATTACGCCTTACCGATGTTGGCTGTTCTGTTGACCAGCAGCGCGGTTTTGCATTGGGGTGAGCAACAAGTCAAAAAGGGCTGGTATGGCCTCGGACGCCTGGCTGTATTGGGCACCGTCGTTCTCGGACTTGGTTTCCTGGTGCTCAGTTATTTCGATTATGCCGAACATCTTCAGAGCCTGACCCCGACAACCGATTCTTACGGCTCGATTTTCTACACGATCATCAGCCTGCACGTGGCGCACGTAATTTTCGGATTATTGATGTTGACCTGGCTCCTGGTTCTGCCCCGCTGGGAACCGGCCCTATACACGCCACACCGGCCCTATCACAACGTAAGTATGTACTGGCATTTTGTCGATACCGTTTGGATTTTTATCGTCGCGTTGCTGTTTGTCGCACCTAACGTTTACGGATCGTGATGAGCACATCTTTCTTATGAGCACGTCTTTATGAGTACCTCAAGGGTTTCCAACACGCCTGCAATCCCTGCCAAGAGGTTGTGGTTTGGTTTTTCAGCCTCAGCGTTCGCTTGGGGACTGGCGGGTTTCCTCGATTCAACTTTGGCCTGGTACGCGTGTTTCGGCGGGGAGTTGGGCTGGGGCGTCTTCACTTCCGCTGGTCTGCGTATCCTGCTCGGCTTCATCAGCTTTGGTCTGCTCGCCATCACTTTATGGGCAGGGATCACTTCTTATCTGAATTGGCGCCGGCTTTCGGAAAGCGACGACCTTATGGAGGCCGAAGCCTACGGCAGACAACAGTTCATGGCGCTTTGCGGCGTGTTTCTGAGCGTCACACTCGGCATTGGCATTATCTGGTTTTCCATGGCTGTTTACATAATTGGAATCTGCCAGAGGGTCCGATGAAAAACCAGCTGCCTTATATTGTGCTTACGTTTGTGCTTGCGGCTACGGCCGCATTCTTTTCGGCTTGCACGGGTGGACAGACGATCAAGGGATATACCGTGGTAACCGGAGGAGACGTTCATCGCGGCGCGGCCTTAATCGGCCAGTATCGCTGCGGCGCCTGCCACATCATTCCCGGCATTGCCAATGCTCGTGGAAACGTCGGCCCTCCGCTTCTTTACTTTGCCGATCGCACTTTCGTTGGCGGCGAGGTGCCAAACAATCCGCAAAATCTCATTCAATGGATTCAATCGCCCAAGTCGATCGAACCGGGAACTGCTATGCCCGATCTTGGAGTTACCGAACAGCAGGCGCGTGATATTGCGGCTTATTTGTACACCCTGCGTTAAGGAGTGGGAATGAGCAAACGGCTAAGAGGTGTTGCTCTTATTTTACCGGTGGTTTTGGCTTTGTTGTGCCTGGTTGGAACGCAGAAAAGCGCAGCCCAGAAAAGCGGGGCGCAAAAAAACAATAGCAACAGCAATGGGGGCGAGATGACCGTTCCCGGCCAGCTTTCGACCATTCATCTGGTGAGCCCTGTTCCCAACGGCCAATGGACGCTGCCCGCCGGCGATTATGCGAACACCCGTTACAGTCCGCTCGACGAAATCAATACGCAGAATGTTAACGACCTGAAGGTCGTGGCGACGATGTCAACAGGCATCGCGCACGGCCACGAAGGTCAGCCGCTGTATGTAAATGGAACGCTGTATATCGTGACTCCCTTCCCTAACAATCTGATCGCGGTCGATACGACGAAGCCTGGTTTCCCGATCAAATGGATCTATCACCCGTACCCTGATCCAGAAGCGCAAGGGGTTGCATGCTGCGACACCGTCAATCGCGGCGCCAGCTACGGAGACGGCAAAATCGTGTATGCCACTCTCGACAATCACATTGTCGCGGTTGACGCAAACACCGGGAAACTAGTCTGGAGCACCCTGGTTGGGGACATTCACAAAGGCGAAACCACCACAGGGGCCCCGCTCATCGTCAAGAATGTCGTGATTACTGGCGACAGCGGTGGCGAGCTAGGCGTCCGCGGCAAAGTTGTCGCATTGGATCTGAAGACCGGTAAAGAAGTCTGGCGTGCTTATAGCACGGGCCCCGATGAAGACGTTCTCATCGGCCCGGCTTCAAGGCGTTCTATCCGAAAGACCAAGGCAAAGATCTAGGGGTCGCTTCATGGCCGCCGGATGGATGGAAGCTCGGCGGAGGAACGGTATGGGGATGGATCTCTTACGATCCTGAAACCGACTTGATTTTCTACGGTACTGGAAATCCGGGAGTGTGGAATCCCGATATGCGTCCCGGCGACAACAAGTGGGGAATTACAATCTTTGCCCGCAAACCCGAAACCGGCGAGGCGAAGTGGGCCTATCAGATCGTGCCGCACGACGCCTGGGACTACGACGAAATCATGGAGAACATCGCGGTCGACATGGAGTGGCATGGGCGAATGCGCAAACTGCTGCTTCACCCTGGACGCACCGGATTTATGTTCGTGCTGGATCGCGAAACCGGCGAGGTTCTCTCGGCAGAAAAATTTCAACCCGTCAACTGGGCGAAGGCCTATGACTTGAAAACCGGGATGCCCGAAGTCGATCCCGCGAAGGTAACCCACACGAATGTCTTCGCCATGCAAGTCTGTCCTTCTTCGACGGGCGCGAAAGAATTCGTTCCTTCTGCATTATCGCCCCGGACCGGTTATCTCTACATTCCCGCGCACAACACGTGCATGGACCATGGAAGCATGGAGGCGAACTACATTGCAGGAACGCCATACCTAGGCTCTGAGACCACGATGTATCCCGGCCCCGGTGGCTACCAGGGCGAATTGATGGCATGGGACGTGGCCAATGCAAAAGAAGTGTGGGGAATCAAAGACCCCGATTTTCCTCTGTATAGCGGTGTGCTCGCCACTGGAGGCGACCTGGTTTTCTACGGCACCATGGAGGGTTGGTTCCGCGCGGTCGATGCCCGAACGGGAACTATCCTGTGGCAAAAAAAATTGGCCTCAGGAATCGTCGCCGACCCGATCACCTTCAAGGGCGAAGATGGGAAGCAGTACGTTGCGATCTATGCCGGAATTGGCGGCTGGATGGGAGCGGTCGCTTTTCCATCCATCTCTATTAGCGATCCCTATGCCGCGCTGGGTGTGACTGGTGCGATGAAGAAGATCAAGGATGTGACCGAACCAGGAGACGTGGTGTATGTATTCAGTCTCTAAACTCCTGGCGATCTTTATTGTGCTGACGGGAGGCACGCTAGCGTACGCGTCGTCGGCCGATCTCTGGGTGTGCGCCGATCGCAGCAATCTGCCCTATTCCAACGAGCAGGGACAAGGATTTGAAAACAAATTAGCCGAGATGGTCTCGCACGACCTTGGCCGCACGCTCCATTATGTGTGGTGGCCGGCGAGCCCAACCTTTGCCCGCAAGGTTTTCCGCCGTGGGGCTTGCAATGTGATCATGAGCGTGCCTTCTAAAGGATACGATCTAGCCGAACCGACCGATCCTTATTACACATCTTCCTTCGTATTTGTAACCCGACGCGCCAGCAATCTTCAGATTCATTCGTTCGACGATTCTGCGCTGCGAAGCGTCCGCATCGGATTGCCCGTGGTCGATGACGGAGTGACTCCCGCGGCGCAAGAACTCGCAAAACGTGGCCTGATTCGAAACGTAGTCGGCTACAACCCGTTTAGTAATCTCGCGCAACAGAATCAACCGGCGGAACTCATCAAGGCGGTAGCTCGCGGCGACATCGACGTTGGCATCGCCTGGGGGCCGGTTGCCGGATATTTTGCGCAGCAAACGACGGTCCCGCTTTCCTTGATTCCAATCTGTACGGGAAACGATCCCGGAGCGTTACCGCAGGTTTTCCAGATTTCGATCGGTGTGCGCAAGGGTGAAGAATATCTTCGAGCGCAGCTCAATATTGAACTCGCCCGGCGGCGAAATCAGATTCGCAAACTGCTTGTGAGTTATGGCGTTCCAATGCTGCAAGAGGCTTCCGTCTCGAAGCTTTGCCAGTGAGATCAATCATGCACAAACAACTCGCACTTCTCATCGCATTGCCGCTCACTCTTTTTGCCATGGGATGCAACGGGCAAACGAGTCACGCGGCTCCGGGGGCCACCACTCCAGAAATCGATATTCCCGTCGGACCCATACCGGGTTCCCAGGTTCCCGCGTCGTTGCCAAAAGATCCTTACATCGGAGACCAGGTCGCGTTGCAAGAGGGCTGGCGCCTTTTCAACTGGTACAACTGCTCGGGATGCCACGGCGGACACGGCGGAGGAGGGATGGGTCCAAGCCTTCGCGATCCAAGCTGGCTCTTCGGAAGCAGCGATGCGCGGATCTTTGCCTCGATTGCGGAAGGCCGCGGTAAAGGCATGCCGGCGTGGGGCACGAAGATTCCCGAGCAGCAAATCTGGAAACTGGTCGCATACATAAAGTCGCTGAACAAGCCGCAGGAGCCGGCGCCGCCAAAGGCTCCGCCAGTGCCCCCCGTGAAGGAGGCAAAAGGGTGACAAGCCGCAAGGGCAAGTTGTGGATGCTTGGGCGATGCATTGCTCTTGGCTTCGCACTTCTGTTATTGCCCAGCTGCCAGAGTACGAGATCGACGCTGCACCCCGGTGGCCCGGCGGCAGGAAACATCGCATGGCTGGAATGGACGGCGCTCATCACCTTCTGCATCGTCTCTTTCATCATGTGGGCGCTGTTGCTCTGGACCGTGACGCGCAAACGCGGCTCTCTGGCGGAGCATGAGCCCTGGAACACTGGCGGAGGTCAAGCATGGATCGCGATCGGCGGCTTTGCGATTCCGTTCGCCGTGCTGTGCTCGCTGTTTGTCCTGGGCCTGGTGCTGTTACGGAGTTTCCCGATCCACGAAGGTGCGAAGGTGCACCCCACGATTCGCGTGATCGGCCATCAATGGTGGTGGGAAATTCACTACATCGCCCAGCCCGCCAGCCGGCAATTTACTACTGCCAACGAAATTCACGTCCCAGTCGGCAAGCCAATCGATATCGAACTCGATTCCGCCGACGTCATTCATTCTTTCTGGATTCCGCGGCTGCACGGCAAAGTTGATTTGAATCCGGGGCAGCGAAACTACATTCGCATCCAGGCGGACGCTCCCGGAAATTACTCCGGCCAATGCGCCGAGTACTGCGGCGAGCAGCACGCTCACATGCAGTTGCTGGTGGTTGCTCAATCAGAGCAGGATTACGAAGCGTGGTATCAGGACCAACTGAATCCCGCGCAAGAACCGGAAGGGGCCGAGGCGATCCACGGCCGCGATGTGTTTGTGGGCGCCGCCTGCGCATTCTGTCATCAGATTCGCGGTACCGACGCGCACGGGCACGTGGCGCCCGATCTGACCCACCTGGCGAGCCGGCAAGGCATCGCGTCAAACTCCTACGCCAACAATAAAGCCAATCTCGCCGGATGGGTAGTTCATGCACAGTCACTCAAACCGGGATCGGAGATGCCGGACCTCGCGGTATTCAACGGTTCCGGATCTGCGGGCGCTCGTCGAATATCTGGAGCAGTTGAAGTGACAGATCTGGGCTGCGGCGGAATGTGAACTCTCGGGAAGGAAGTACTGACGGCACCCCCGCATCAAAGCTCATGCGGCCCTGAACTTCAGGGCTCGACGGCGAGCGTGGTAAACAGCGACCGCGCCCAACCCGGCACCGGTAGCGCCGCTAAGGCCCAATTAGCTGGAGCATCCGAAGCGATGCGTCTTCACAGGCTGCTTCCACCGGAACGGTCCGTATTCTTCAGACCGTAAGCGGACACATTCCGTGATCGCACTGGCACGCAATCTCCACATCCTTGGATCCCGCTTCCTTACAAGCTTGACCGCAGTACTTGTCGTCATTTTGCGTCACGCATCGGCATGGCAGGTGTGCGCATTTCTGCTGTTCATTGGTAGTCATCATCTTTCTCCTTAGTCACACAGATTGTTCTTTTCCAACGACGCTCTAAAGCCCTTGAGTCGTCAGTATCGAACTTTCGGCTTCAGAAAGCTGATCAGAATTGACCGTCTTTTCAAGTTGAGTTCCGTTCAGAAAAGAAATTCTCGCGCTTCTGCGTTAGAAGAGACCGGAATGGCGACATGGCGAACCACACTCCCGATTGCCGATTGAAGATTGACGACACTATTCAGCACGAACTCCGGAAAGACACTCCGAAGGTGCAGGGCGCGATTCCGACTGAATTGTTAAGCCTTACACGCGCCTGTGTCATTTTGGACAGATTCCCAAAAGAGTCGATGCCATAATCCAAACACTGAACGAAAGCGGTACTTGTTTCTCCCAACCGCCCTGAGGAGGATTTATGTGGACCCTTTTGAAACAGTCTAGACAACTTGCGCTCTCCCATGCCCAACTTGAATCGGTAATCCTGGAACGAACCGCTGAGCTTGAGATTCTCTCCCAGCGGCTGCTCAAGGTGCAGGATGAGGAGAAACGAAAATTGGCTCGCGACTTGCACGACAGTACCGGCCAAACGCTGGCTGCGCTGAAAATAAGCATTTCTTTCCTCGAGGCGAAGTGCAGACAAGATTCGTCCACACTCGGCTTGGTCTCCCAAGTCGCAGCCCTGGCTGACCAGGCGATCGCTGAAATTCGCACCACATCATACTTGCTGCACCCGCCGCTGTTGGATGAGGTTGGCTTTTGCTGTGCCGCGGAGTGGTATGTCGAGGGCTTCGCCAAGCGGAGCGGGATCAAAGTGATTTTAGACCTCGTCGAGCGCGAGCGATTGCCAAACAGGATGGAGGTGGCTCTTTTCCGCGTGCTGCAGGAGGCCTTGACCAACGTGCACCGCCATTCCGGAGCTTCGCAGGTTAGCGTCTGTTTCCAACGCCGATCCGAAAGTGTAATCCTTGAAGTAAGGGATTCTGGGAGCGGTATACCGGCCGAGCGGCTGCTCCGGCTTCGCCAAGGAAACGCGGAAACCGGTGTCGGCATGGCAGGAATGCGCGAGCGGCTTAACGAACTCAATGGAACGCTTGAAGTGGAATCCGATGGCCACGGAACAGGCATCCGGGCCACGGTGCCCCTACCGAAACCTACAACGCCACGAACTATTCAGCTCGTAGATTGCAGACAGTTTGATTCGCCGGCCTCCGCAGACTGATCGTTAAGCGCGAGTGGGTACGGCAAATTTGAAGAGCACATCAGTCGGCGGGAAGCAATTGTGGGAGCTGCCTAGCGCTAACCGGAAGCCGGAGTCGGTCACCTGGTTGCTACCGCATTCTTGGAAGGATCGACGCGCCAGACGTACAAGAATTTCTCGTCACTCGACGTTTCCACGGGGATGTTTCTCTCCCGCGTTACCCGGTTCAGGGCGGAGCGAAGATTCTGCATCTTCTCGCCGTTAAGACTGCTCAGCGGAATTTTGATGGCCTGCTGGGCGTTCAGCTTTGAAAGATCGGCAAGAATATCCGCCACCGCCTTCCGATGTTTGCCTTTGCGACCCTGTGGAACTTCAGACTGGTCCACCGCCGAATAGTGAGTGCCGTTTCCGTTTCCGTTGCGTCCCATAAGGGGCCCTCTTGTGTACGATACCGTACGCTAGGAATCGTAACGCAAAGAATCTTGACCTGCAACTAAAAATCTATACGAAACTGTTTTGGTTCAGCGTGAAATGGAGAAGGGGCGTTCTCCGTTAGTGTAGATTCCGCCCCTTCGGGGCGGGAATTTTCAAGGCATGGGGGTCTATCGTCCGATGACTGTTTCCGTTCAGTGCACAGCGCGAGAGGATTGGCTCCCGCGCTGCTAAGCATCGGCTCGATGAGCCCCACCAGGTTATCCCTTAGCATGGTTGCCTCCCGGCAGAGCCCGCTTCCGTTTCACCCGGCGAGGTCATTGTAGCTGCGGTAGAAGAGTGTGCAAATCTTAAAGACGACGTCTGTTGCCGGCGAAGTTGTCGCTGCCTACGAGCTTGTTCTAACTTGCGATCGCGAGCCGCGTGGATCTCGGCCTGTCGTCCGGCTAGCCTGTCCTGCGGCGTCACATAGCCGATCGCGCTGTGCAGTCGCACTGTGTTGTAGTGATCGACGTAGATTTGAATCAAGCGGCGCGCATCGTCCAGCGTCAACGGAGTAAGTGGCCGGATACACTCCCGTTTGAGCGACTTATGCCAGCGTTCGATCTTCCCGTTCGACTGCGGGTAAAACGGCGAGGTGCGCACGTGCGTCATGCCCGAGATGCGAATGAACTCCTTGAAGTCCCGCGCGATAAACTGCGGTCCGTTGTCGGAGATGATCCGCGGCTTGGCTCCCGGGTACTTCTCCTTGGCTCGTTCCAGAATCATCTCAATGTCCGCTTCCTTCATCGACTCCCGCAGATCCCAATGCACCAGAAAACGGCTGCATCCATCCAGCACGCTGCACAGGTAATAGAACGTGCCCGACAGGTTGATATAGGAAACATCGACATGCCAGTGCTGGTGCGGCGCGAGCGGCTGTTCGAAGCCGGTGCCCTTGCGTGACGGCTTCGCTTTCCAGCGCGACAGCAGTCCCGCTTGTTTCAGCACGCGCCATACGCTCGCCGGACTCACCGCCACCACATCGTGATCTAACATCATGAACGTGAGTCGGCGATAGCCTTCCAACGGATTCTTCAGATGGAAACTCACGATCGCTTCCTTCTCCCACGGCTCCAACCAGAAGTCTCGGGGTACCCAACCGTTGTGCTCATTGACGCGTCCATAGCGCTGCCGCCAGTCGTAGAACTTACTCACGGTAACGCCCAGCCACGCAATGAATCGGCCGGCGCTGATCTCTGTCTTCTCCGACCAGCGCCGGACGAAATCCACCACCTGATCCCGCACATCGTGTGGCACCCAGGTCGCGGTCAGAGTTCCCCAAGGCTTTTTTTTAACGCGATGTGCTCCGCCATCAGCTCGGCCAGGACCTCGTCCTTGGTCTGCACCTTCTTCTCCAAGAACTCAATCCGCTTCTGTTTCTCCTCCGCCTGGCGGCGAGGACGCTCCGCCGAGTGGAAGGCGGCCGCGCCGTTCTCGAAGAACTCTTTTTGCCAGCGGTAGAACACGGTGGGTTGCAGCCCCAGTTCCTCACACAGATCGGAAACCGGGACCTTGTCTAAAAGATGGCGCCGCAGAATGGCCACCTTCTCCTCAGCAGTGTAGTGCTTGCGCTCTTTTTTCATACGTTCGCTCCGCTATCTTAACGGACGAACGCTTTCTCCATTTCCAGCTGAGGCGGGACAAAACCTAGCGATCGCAGCGAAAGCGCCCCCCCCCCAAGTTCTAACCATAAAGTTGTCAATGAGATGCTCGCGTGCGTCGCGCTAAGACTTGCTAAGAGTTCACCCGTACAAAAGCAACTGCGTTACTGTGTTCTCACTGCGGTGCACGAAACGGTGCGGTTGGCCGGGGACTTTGAAGGAGAGAGAACACAAGCATGGCGCGGATCGCACTGCCTAAAAGCGTTCGGGAATTTGATCCCAACACTTTCCTCGCGACGATCGGCCAAGGAAGAAAAATTGTCGTGGTGCCCGAAAAAGCAAACCATCTTCACACAGGGCGATCGGGCGGACGCCGTTTTTTATGTACAGAAAGGCAAAGTGAGACTCACCGTTGTATCCGCAAGTGGGAAGGAAGCAACCATCGGCATTGTGAGCGAGGGAAACTTTTTTGGCGAGGGTACGCTGGCTGGTCAGCTCGTGCGCATGGGTTCGGCGGCCACCCTGACAGATTGCGATCTTCTGCGGGTAGAAAAGAAAGCGATGATGGAAGCGCTTCACCGCGAGCACGCATTTTCGGACATGTTTGTAGCCTATCTGTTGGCACGAAACATCCGGTACGAAGAGGACCTGGTCGACCAACTCTTCAACTCCAGTGAAAAGAGGCTCGCCCGGATTCTCCTGTTGCTCGCTCATTTCGGCAAGCCAGGCATTCCTGAAACTGAAGTCCCCAAGATCAGTCAGCAAACTTTGGCCGAGATGATTGGTACGAGCCGCTCGAGGGTCAGCTTTTTCATGAACCGCTTCAGGAAATTGGGGTTTATTCACTACAACGGCGGTCTTAAAGTCCACAGCTCGCTGCTCAATGTAGTTCTGCACGACTAGGCTGTTCACGCGTTTTTTTCAAGGCAAAGAGAGTTGGGTTCGGGCTGCTGACTGCCTATGGTCGACCCACTTGATCTTAGATAGGAATCCCGGTGCATATCTTTTCATCAGCCGCTCAATGTCGGGCTTAAACTCATGCCACAGGTTCATCCCCGCGTCATCGCCAACTGTCGAACCAAAATCCCCAAACGGTTCCCCGATAGATCTCCTCCAATAGGGTCGCGAGGCCGTGGCTGCGGCCGCGGAAGTCAAGGCCCGCAGAAGGTACAACATGTTCGGTCTTCGCTTTCCGAATTCATCGCGCCTGATAAAAATCCGCGAGCCTGCATACGCAGCCCTGCCCATCAAGCTGGCGCTGCTCGAAGAGTGATACCCCGATTGCCGCTTCGGCACTGAAGAATTCAGGAACTGCCTAAAAACGTTGCTGGATCCTTTTTGACTAAATAGCGCCTTCTCAGGACCGGCGAAACCCGCTTGCGGCAGCGTGCCCGCCCTGCCGATGATCGCACCGAATTTCGCAACCGCGAGTTCTCCCTCAAAGAGGACGCTACATCTCTGCGCGGGAGCTACGCCCCGCACCGAGGGCGCATCAGGAATGGATTGACGCAGGTTTTGGCATAGGGCGCCGGATGCAGCCAACAACACATATGGAACAGCCCAGAGGGAGACCATTCGCTTTGCCATACCACAGCCCCGCAAGCGCCAAGTTCCTACCGTGTCCCTGACGACTCGCTTTCTAATCGAACCCGACGTTAGCACTCGACAGAGCGTAAGTCTGAGCTATAGTGCTCACCAAATGCCGGTGTAGCATTTCCCGGGGCCCACTCACGCACGCCGCTGTGCGACGGTGCGTTGCGGTCAATATTGACCAGTAATCAAAAGGCCGATGCCTGATACTGGGGTTCGAGTCAGTCTCGACGGTCAAAGAAATTGCCCATCTTCCGGGTGAAGATCTCTTGTGAGCCGACAACATAAAGAGTTCTGCCAAAGTAGCCACTCCGTGCGAGCTTAGTCGGAGAAAAACTACAGGAGTTAACATGAAAATCTTTACGAAGTTAGCAACGCTATTCTGCCTGGTCGCGCTCTGCGCGGTTGTCGTGCCGACCGCTACCGCGGACGATTGGAACCAGAAGACTGTGGTCACATTCAGCGGGCCCGTCGAAGTTCCAGGCGTGGGTGCTCAAATCTTGCCGGCTGGCACCTATGTTTTCAAGATCTTTGATTCACAGTCCGATCACCACATCGTCCAGATCCTCAATCAGGACGAAACCCATGTATTCACCACCATTCTCGCTATTCCGAACTACCGTTTGCACGCGACGGACAAGACCGTGATCACGTTTCGTGAACGGCCCGCGGGACAGCCTGAAGCTCTGAGAGCTTGGTTTTACCCCGGACGTGAATGGGGCGAGGAGTTTGTATACGCGAAGCCGAGGGCAATCGAACTGGCCAAAGAAGTAAATCAGCCTGTGCTCGCGACCCCGATCGAACTGGCCGCCGCGCCAATCGAAACTTTGAAGGCAGCGCCGGTGGAAGCCGTTGCTCCCACAGGAGAGCCAGTCGAATTAGCCCAGGTTGTCGAAGCACCACCGATGGCTACGCCGGCACCAGCCAGCGATCCCTTGCCGAAGACGGCGAGTCCGCTGCCCCTCATTACACTGATGGGCCTGTTGGCGCTGGGCGCAGGCTTTGGTCTTTCGGCTTTCTCGAAGCGAGTGGTTTGAGCCTTAGCTAAATCGTAGATCGACGAGTGAGGCTCTCGTGTGACGAGGCCCAAAATACCGGACGGGATAAAGAGGCGGTACGCGAGTACCGCTTCTTCGTCGCTGGGTGCGGAGTACGAGGTCCATGGTGAAAGGACGCAACGGATGACAGAGCTGCCCTCATCCTCAGCATGTGCGAAGTCAGCTAGTACACGTTGCGAACACTTCATTAAAGCGCAGTGTCTGGTTGTTCTCCTGGCGCTGATCACTGTAACTGGCGTTGCTCGGGCGCAAGCAAGCTCATCGCTGGAGCCCCCTTCGGAAAACCCATACACCATTAAAGTAAATGTGGATTTGATCGTGTTGCGCGCGACCGTTCTGGATCGCAAGAAGGCCCTAGTTTCCGGACTCGACAGAAGCGATTTTCAGGTTTACGAGAACGGAGTGCCTCAGCCGATCAAGCACTTCAGCCACGAAGACATTCCGGTCACGGTCGGCCTCGTCGTCGATAATAGTGGAAGCATGAAGCCCAAGCGTGCAGATGTCATCGCGGCCGCATTGGCTTTTGCCCGCTCCAGCAACCCGCAGGACCAAATGTTCGTGGTCGACTTCAACGAAAAGGTTTCGTTTGGTCTTCCAGACGACACTCCATTTACGGACCACATACCCCAGATGGAGCGTGCCCTGTCCCGAATTGCGCCCGATGGTGAGACGGCACTCTACGACGCAGTCGCTGCCGCGCTTGATCACGTGAAGAAGGGCAGCCGCGACAAAAAAGTGCTGATCGTCATCAGCGATGGAGGCGACAACGCCAGCGAACATAAGTTAAGCGAAGTTATGGCTCAGGCTGCGCAGTCCGAAGTAATCATCTACACCATCGGTATCTTTGACGAACAGGATGACAACCGCAATCCCCGCGTGCTCGCGCGGCTTGCGACCGAGACGGGCGGCGAGGCGTACTTGCCGGAATCGTTGAAAGAAGTTGCGCCCTTGTGCGAGCGGATCGCCCACGATATCCGCAATCAGTACACCATCGCCTACGTGCCCACCGATAGAAATCGGGATGGAAGCTACCGAGCTATTCAAGTTAAGGCCAGCGCGCCGAACCGTGGACGTTTGCTGGCTCGGCACGCCGGACCGGTTACTTCGCACCGTCGGCACCTCAGCCATCTCCGGCTGCGAAGGCGATGCAACCATGAAGCCACTATCTGGACCACGGATTTTGCCATCGCGCATCCACAGGCTTCTTCGTTGGAGTCAGCGTCTCTTCTTCATGACGGGCGTCCTCGCGCTGGGTTATGTAGGGTTCACTTTGCTCGACGCGAGGATCTACCAGGTATCTGCAAAACGATCGCTCGAAAATCAGGTCGAAGCGGCGAAAGCGCAAACAGGGTCGCCGCCTCGAACGGCAATCAAAAAAGGTGATGTTCTGGGCCGCTTGGATATCCCGAGGCTGGGAATGTCAGTTGCAGTCTTACAGGGGGCTGGTTCGCGCACGTTGCGGCTGGGTGCTGGACACATCGCAGGCACTCCACTTCCAGGAGAGCCTGGAAACAGTGGAATTGCCGGACACCGCGATACATTCTTCCGTGAGTTAAAAGACATTCGCGCGAATGACGAGATTCAGCTTCAGACGGCGCATGGCATATTGCACTATGAGGTGGATTGGGTAAAGGTAGTCGGGCCTGATGACATCAGCGTGTTGGCCCCGGCAACTGAATCCATGCTTACGCTGGTCACTTGCTACCCGTTTTATTTCGTGGTTCGGCGCCCAAACGGTTCGTCGTGCGAGCACACAAGTATTAATCTGCGATCCTCTAGTTTTCAGCGGAAGCAACCCTTTGGAGTGAAGTGCCCGCACTTGAGATTACTCCGCAGAGCCGGCCGTGGCAGTTGGCAACGGCGCCGCGGACTTCAAGCGGTCCAGCGCAGCCAGCACGCCTTGCCAGTGGACCCGATCCTTCTTCGTTTCGATCGGTGCAGAGAGGTCGGAGTAAAACTGCAGGATATTATCGCGCAGCCCCGGCGACGTCTGATCGAACTTCCGCTCTGACAACTGACTGAGCAACGTCGCATAAGTATCGTCAGTCAGAGAGTATTCCGCCGCTTTAGTTAGGTTGCCGGTATCCAAATCACAATTGGGAAGCGCCAGTGAATCGGTGCGCACTTCTTCGAGAAAAGCACGGTAATGATCGACGCTTGTATTGATGCTCTTGATATACAGATCTTCGGTTTGCGGAGTCGGATTCTTGAACGCCAGGCCTTTGAAGGGGCCAAACCTCGGCATATATCGGAACAGGGTTGACAGGATCCGAGTCCCGAAGCCCGGCTTCACGTAGTCCTTGCCCCACTGCTTTTCGTAATCGGAACGCGAAAGGCGATAGAGGAATTTCCTTTTCGCGAAGTCGGGCGTTTCGCGCATCAGGTCCTTCTTGTGTGTTTGCAACGCGACCTCGGTCATATGTGGAATCAGCCGGCTCACGGCAAACCGATACGAACCCACCGCCAGGTCCCTCGTGGGTGAGCACCGTTTTCAGCTCCAATCCGTAGACCACCGGGAACACGCGCTCAAGCAGCGGCTTGGAGACCTGGAATCCGATGAAATCGTGGTATTGCTGTGACGCGTATCGATTCTTGGCGACCTGCAACGTGTCGAATCCAAACTCGGTTTTGAGATGTGCGGTCTTGTCCTGGGCATACCGGACTGACTTGCCAAATTTAGCTCGCAACTTCGGATATTCGATGGCGACCGATTGGTTGACCGCAGGATGACCAGCGATATCTGCCGCATAGTGCGACAGTGCGCCCAGCGCGAAGGCGTACTCGTCAACATCCTGGCTTTCGAGCAGCAACTCATGAACAAAATCTCCACTGCGGACGTAGTGCACGAGGTTGCTGAATTCTTTACTGCCGAACGGGTAGTAGCCAAGGTCCTGGATGACGGCGCCACCGTAGGCATAGGCGTGCGCCTCTTTGAGTTGATCTCCCGACAACCCCGGATATCGCTGGAGCAATAAAGGCTGGACCTCATCGGTCCACAGCAGGTCGACAATTTCCTCATGCGTCAGAACCGAATAGGCGAACGAGGCACCGCAGCACGCGAGCACAGCAAGAAAAAGTGGCGTGGCGCGCATGCAGAGAAGGCGCCAACACCGAGCTGTCGCGCTCGCCGAAATTACCGGCTGACCCATGGCTCAAATCCGGCCGAGAATCAACAGGATGACAACAATAAAAATGATTAGTCCCAGGCCGCCGGTGGGAGCATAACCCCACTCCCGGCTGTGCGGCCAGCGTGGCAGGGCACCCACCAGCGCTAAAACCAGGACCACGATCAATACAGTTCCAAGCATATTTTGTCTCCTTATCCTGAGCGTCACCTTTGCTTATAGGGGTTCCGCATCGTTCTTAATGGTCAAAACTGCTCAAGTGAAGAAGGAAATGGGGATGGCCGAATTCATTTCTCCGGCCCGAAGATGCGGATTGTGTAAATCGGTTTTGCGAGACCCACGAAATTTACTTTGAGCGCTGCGCCCCGGGGCCGGAAAAGAAATGGTGCGAATCCAAGGAATGGAAACGCACCAAAGAGTTTAATCGTCTTTTTTGTACTCCGAGTGGCCTGACGCAATATTCGCCGTCAACCCGCTACTGGCGAGGATGTTCTTCGTCTTTGGGTGCTTCCTTTGCAGGACGAGGCGCAGGCTGCGCGTGAGCTACAGTTGTCGGCTTAGGAGCAGGCTGTGCGCGGGCCGCCGCTGGCTTAGGTGCAGGCTGTGCATGGGCCGCTGGTTTGGGAGCTGGCTGCGCACGAACCGCCGTCGGTCTAGGTGCGGGGTGCGCGCGGGCTACCGCCGGCTTAGGAGCCGGCTGCACATGAGCTGCCGTCGGCTTTTCAGACTTAGCGGACGGGCTAGCCGGCTTAGGCTTGGCCGACGCTCTATTCTCGTTTGCACGCGTTGCCGCAGCTTTGCTCTCTGTTGCCTTACTCTCGGCGGCCTTGTTCTCGGCAGCTTTGTTCTCAGTCGCTTTACTTTCGGCGGCTTTATTCTCGGCCGCTTTGTTCTCAGTTGCCTTACTCTCGGCGGCTTTATTCTCCGCAGCCTTGTTCTCAGTTGCCTTACTTTCGGCAGCCTTATTCTCAGTTGCCTTACTCTCGGCAGCCTTGTTCTCCGCAGCCTTGTTCTCAGTTGTCTTACTTTCGGCAGCCTTATTCTCGGCCGCTTTGTTCTCAGTTGCCTTACTCTCGGCGGCTTTATTCTCCGCAGCCTTGTTCTCAGTTGCCTTATTTGCAGCAACTGGAGCCTTATAAGGCGCTCCCGCTTCCTTGGCCGCTACCACACCCTTGCCGCTGAACTCGCCAGGCTTCGCGGTTGCAGCGATCGCCGGCCGTCCATGGTTCTCAGATGCCAGGAGCGCGCGGTTGGTGCTGGCGGCTTTCACTTGCTGAGTTTGCATTGCCGTTGCCGGCGTGTGTTGCCCATGTGACGCGGTCTCTTCTGCCGCGGTCGGACGGGCCGTAATTCCACCTGTGCCGCCGTTATAGCTGACGTAGTTTGTCGTGGTGGTGTTGATTACCGTCTTGTTGTAAACGTTGTGAATGGTGGTCGTGTTGACGTTGTTCACCGAGGTGTTATAGCTGAAAGCTCCGTTGTTCCAATATCCGCCTCCGTAGCCGACACCACCATAGCCAAATCCGTAATTGACGCCACCGTAAAAGCCCACCTGCGCGCCCCAGTAGCCTTCATTCCAGGCGAAGGCGTTATTGCCCCAACCCCAATAGCCAGGCGTCCAGAGCAAGCCAGCGCTAGGCGGCTCGACCCATGTGCCCGGCACCCAGAAGTAACCTTCGTCGCCGTAATACCAGTAGCCGGGAGTCCACAAATAACCGTTGGCAGGAACCATAGGCTGGCTGTAAACCGGCAGCGCGGGCGGTGCAATCGTGATCGAGACGCCAAACTGAGCGAACGAGATGGCCGGTATGGCCAAAATCAGAAGAGCGAACAACAGTAAACGGGAGATACGCATTTGAGTCACCTTGCCGGATCATCCTTCGATTGCCCGATTGAACCTGGAGCTGCTGCGGGCTGCGTGGATTGAGGGCGATAGTTAACTGCGAGGATTTCACGAGTGCGCTGCCACGTCTGTGCAATACGGCTCACTTTAAACAAATGTCTAAATTTAAGGCTGGCACAAAGATCTTTTCCGAGATGATATTGCCGCTGCCAAAAAGAGAGCGGCGCAAGTCCAGAGAGTGGACCCGCGCCGATGATTGTTCGGCCGCTCGTTCCCCGGGCACACCTTACTCTACAGTGTCACGCTGAGTTCTACGTTAACGCCGGGATACATGGGGTTGCACAGGTAATACACGCCGCCAATGTCGATTACATAGACGTTCTGCGTGTAGAGCCAGTTGCTTGGCCACGCGCCAACGAATCCGAACGAATAGCCGCCGTATTGGAAGCGGTGATTATGGTAATCGCCTTGGTTCACACGAAACGTGTGTGCCTGTCCAAAGTTGGCCTTGTACCGCGCGTCGGGAATGCGGCCCCCACCGGCACGCTGCGCCGGTTGTTGGTGTTGCTGCGCATTCCTCTCGGCCGGCTTGTTGTTGTTCTTTCGATCCGCGTTCTTGGCCCCTGGCTTGGAGGTCTTTTCTGGTTGGGCTTTCTTGTCTTGGGCCTGCGCAGGCTTGTCTTTACTTTCTTCCTGCTCGTGTTGTTC
The DNA here is from genome assembly GCA_963743585.1 of uncultured Acidobacteriaceae bacterium. Classification (GTDB taxonomy): domain Bacteria; phylum Acidobacteriota; class Terriglobia; order Terriglobales; family Acidobacteriaceae; genus Sulfotelmatobacter. Next base: position 654,822 of record CAVUQI010000001.1, read on the forward strand.
CTGCTGTGCGTATGCTGAAATCCCAACTCCGAGAGTCAATGAAAGGACTGCTGTGCCGATTGCTCGACCGAGTTTCATAAAGTGTTACCTCCGTAAATTGAGGACGCGGGCGTTCATCGCCCGCATCCGCCTTGTTCTACTGCAGGCCCCCTGTGGTTGGGTTCACTGGACTGCCGATGGCGTCGCCTGACACGACAAGTTCCACCCTGCGGTTTTGCTGCCGACCGGCGGAGTTGTCGTTGGAACTCACAGGCGAAGAATTGCCGTAGCCCTTCGCGCTCACCGAACTTGTCGACACGCCTTCTTGCACCAGGTAGTCGCGCACCGAATCGGCACGATTTTCGGACAGGGTTTGATTCATGGCATCGCCGCCAACGTTATCGGTATAACCGCCGACTTCGATGTTGAGCCCAGGGTAAGCGAGCAGAATGCCGGCGACTTTTGCCAGTTTCTCGCGTGCTCCCGGCTTCAAAGAAAATCTGCCGGTGTCAAACAACACATCGGACATGCTGACGATGAGTCCACGCGCGCTGTCGCGAGTCTGAAGAATTGAATTCAGCTGCTCGGACAACTTCGCTCGCATGGCCGCTTTATCGGTTTCTGCCTGTTGCACGTTCAAGTTCGCCTGCTGCGCTGCCAATCGCGATTGTTCCGCATCTGCCTGCGCTGCAGAAATGGCGGTTGCCGACGCAGCCTGGTTCGCTGCCATATCCGTGTCCGCCTGTTGCGCTGCCAATCGAGATTGTTCGGCATCTGCCTGCGCCGCGGAAACCGCGCTCGCGGAGGCAGCTTGGTTAGCGGCCATATCGGACTGGGCCTTCGCGGTCGCAGCTTGCGCATTGGCGGCATCAGTTTCAGCCTGACTCTTCGCCGCTTCAGCCTGTGCCGTGGCGGCCTGAGCTTGCTCCGCCTGCCGGGTTGCGTCGTCTGCCTGCTGTTGCGATTGTGCCCGCGCGTCGGCGGAAGCCTGTTGCTCCGCCGCCAGCCTGAGATCGCCTATTTTCTTGACTGCGATGGCGCGTGCATCTTCGGCGGTCTGCACCACCTCGCGGGAAACTGCGATCAACGGTTTCTTGTCGATATGTTTGTCAGTGGCGTCACTATCGGCGGTGTTCATTAACTCAACTGCGTGCTTGTAGCTATCGGGAGCGTACTGCTCAGCTCCTTCGGATTGAGCAATACGTACGGCATTTCTGGCTTCAAAGAATTCCAACGGCAATTTGACATTCAGAATCACCGGATCGAACTTGTAGCCAGTGGGAATGTAGCCGCCACGCTCCATCAGTTCATATTTTGCGTTGACCGCCTCGGTGGTTCCTTTGGTGTCTTCGCGGACCACATTTTCGAGAATCACAACATTACTGGGCTGTCGAACGGCGTAATAGGGTTCCGCGGTGACAATCAGAGCGAATGCCTGAAGGTCGGTGGTGACTCGTACTTTGCTGCGATGGTTGCCGCCGAGCAATATTTCGCCCAGATTCACGGCCCGGCCTTCGGGCGAAATCGCCCAAAGAACGTACGTCAGATATTCATTGCCGAACGTCGTGGGTTTCTGCAGATCGCCAAATTCTGCATCGATCTCAATGGATCCACGCTTGCTATTTACGTTGGCCACACCGTTCGCCGATGGCATCAGGTCGGTGCCCGCGAAATCCAGTTTCGAGCCTCCGCTGCGATGCTCATAATCGACTGCCTGCACGCTGCGGCTGACGACCGTCACGCGAAAGGTCGGCGTCGGACTCATAGGCTCGACGGTTTGGGTTGTTTGATAGTTGGCCTGGGCCAGCGCAGGAACACTCAGAACAATGGTTGCGGCGAGCAAAAGCTTTTTATTCACATTTTCTCCTTGCGGCAGGAACCTGCCGGTTACATCAGAGCGATCTTGTAGTGACGCGGTTAAGTCGATTTGATCTACGGCCTAGCTCCCTATCCGGACATGGGACAGAGAGTGGAACAATCCAAAAATGTTCAACAGCCACAGAACCACGGCAATCACCACGACGCCGTTCAAGATGGACTTGATGGATGACTGCATGGGGATGAAGCGATTCACCAGCCACAGAAGAACACCCACCACGATGAGAACCTCGACAAGTTGAATTAACGGCATGATCTTTTACCTTCCTTGTTTCTCGCTACCCCTCGCATCCGCTCGGAGGTGCTGCCCTGATTTCGATTTTCTAGAATCTTTAGGGTCAAATCGTGTTCTGCCGCAAGGTTTGGCGGCGGGCACATGGATGAAGATGCTGATTCGCTGGATGTGGCCGCTTGGCCTGACCTGATCAGAAAATGGTCCCGGCGACCTAAAGGTAAGAGCTGCGATTCAGCCTCGCGGCTCAGTCTACACACTCAGAAGATAATGAATGATGACACCTGCGGGCTTAAGCGTCTGAGCAAGACAGCTCACAAATGAAAATCAAATTGAGGTGAAGGGGCAAGGTAGCGGCTCAATTTGAAATTACAGGCAATCAATCTCCGAGAGGGGCCCTGAGGTTCCTGCATGTGAGCATCTTTCAGCAGACTGCGACGGCTCCGCCGGAGACGAAGCCAGAACGACAGAAGAAGCCTCAGCGGCAGAACGCGACCCAGCTGCCCGGGGTGTCGTGCGTTTATCCAGCGCAGCGCAAAGCCTTAAAACAAGAATTCCTAGTTTCGCTGGGTTCATTTCTTTACTGAGTTGCTCTGCGATGGAATACCATTCCTGATCTTTAGGGTTGGTGGCCATTAGCGGGCCTCGTTTCTTACTGACCCACTCTAGCGTGAACACCGCAAGCGCGTCTGAGCACAAGCGCTCACTTCCTGCACGGTACCGCACATTGGCAAACGGCGGACGCTTGCACAATTCGTGCGAGGGCGTCGAACGGATCATTCCGAACCCCAGTTTTAAGCTGAGCCACTACCCTACGGAAGCCCGCCGGGAAGGCCAGCTTGCGGAATCAGGATTCTTGGGCTGCTAGGATTGAGCGATCGCAGGCTGCGAAGCCCTTGAGAGACAGGATCGGTCGTCTTGCGGCTCCGCTAGGCAGGGACCTGTACGGCCACAAGTTCAGGGACGCAACGGGCGGTTTGGATCGACTTGGCAGCATCTTCGGCTGTCAATCTTCCCATCATCAATGCCAGCTTGCGCTGAGTTGTCATCTGAACCGGAATACGGTCGATGCGGTGCACATAGCTAGATGCGCGACTACCCGCGTAGTTCACTCTTACAACAAATTTGACGTTGGTCATGGTTCCTCCCATTCGCTCGTCTGTCGGAACTAAATGCCTTTGTACGGCTCGTACGGAGGCTCCTCCGTCTCGGCTGGCTTCCTCCAGTATGGCTTATATGGAAGCTCCCCAGCAACCGGAGCCTGCTTTGGATAAGGCGTATAGGGAGGTTCGGGTGGCAGTTGTTCAGCACCCTCCGAGCTTGATAACAATTGTACCTTGGTCAGCGGCGGTTTGGGAAACTGGTCTGCGTCCGTGGTCGATTTTATAAACATTACGATCGCTCCAGGGAAAGGGTCTCAGGGCTGGCTATCTTCCGATACGTTCGGCGCCAGTTCCCCACTTCCCACAGATATCATGCACCTCTGGGTGGGACTGGTCACTATTGACCATTTTGTTTATGGACCATCAGTGCATGGTGTACTCATGAAAGTCAAAAAGAAACAAGCTCTGGCGATTCGTTGCCCTACCTGTGGCGCGAAAGCGGGCGAGAAGTGCGAACTCAGCACGGGCCTGCCGCGAACAGAACCGCATCGCGACCGCCGTTTGGCGGCCCTGGAAAAATGAGTAGTGCAGAGATTTTTAGGCAACTGCGGTCTTTTCGAGCCGTGAAGTTAGACGCTCAAAGGCCTGGTTAATCAGTGCAGCGGCCGCTTCACTTTCTTCAACAGAGGGTGTTGAAATCTGGAGCAATCCTTGCCGGCCCAGGTTCGCGGGAAGCACAAACGATTCCTGGTGTTGCATCACAAATTTCAAAATGTGAGCTAGTCCTTCGCATTCGTATCCGTTACTGAAATGAACTCCTGTGCCGTGAAAGGTGTTTGCTGACATCCAGTACTCACAAGCAAGCAGCCAATTACCCCGGGTTAAGGATGACCAGACCTTCAAGTAATCCAGCGCGCCCGCCGGAGCGAAACCGTACTCAACGTGAATTAAGCCGGTTTGGGCGCCATGCATCAAGTCCATCCACGACACGACAACCGCCGACTCCAGCGTTTGATCGAGACTTTGCTTCTCATCAGGTTTCATAGGGCCCATTCTCCGTCCCGAAGCTGGGCTCAACTTCTGGCCCATTCCGCATTGTCCTGGAACGTCTGCCGCGCCGTGGCGCTGTCGAGGTAACAGCTTTGTTGCAAATGCCGAGAATGCGCAGAAACCGTCACGTACGGCACGCCGAGGAAACGCCTGGTCACTATTCCAGTGATCTCCAGGCCATTGAAGTTTTGGACTTTTACCTTTTGTAAAATCCGCTTCAACGCCTTCTGGATCTTCGCCGCTCCGACAGAGCCAAAGAACATCACCTTGACTTGCGCCGCCATGAAAAAGAAATTCCATCCGGTGTCACGAATCTTACGATCAAGCGCGAAGCCGTTCAGAACCTTGAGCAGGCTCCACTCTGCCGAACAGGGCTCACTCTCCAGATTCAGAAGTTGTGTCATCTCGGGCCATTGGTTCATCAAAATCGTGCCGACTTGAACGGTTACTGGCATAAATCCCCTGATTAGTATTGGTACGATTCCCTTATTGTTGAGACTTATTATTAGACCGGAGGCAAAAGCAAACTGCCCAAAAGTGACCACTTTCCCTGAACCCAGATGTGTAAGCTAATCCTTAGACGGAACGACGGGTTCCCGATTTAATGAATGGGCCTCGTTCCGAAGACTATACTGGCCGAAACATGAGTCCTAGGGTAACAGTCAAAAAGAATGGTGGGTTCAATCCCCACACCTTCCTTGCGACCATCGGAGATGGCCGCAAGATTATGCCTGTTCCAAAGAAGGAACTAATCTTTGCGCAGGGAGATGCGGCGGATGCCGTCTTCTATGTGCAAAAAGGCAAAGTGAGGCTCAGCGTCGTATCCAAGATCGGGAAGGAAGCGACCATCGCGATTGTGGGCGAGGGGAATTTTTTCGGGGAAGGTTCACTCGCAGGACAGCTTCTGCGTATGGGATCAGCGGCTGCCATGACGGATTGCGAGATCCTCCGAGTAGAAAAGAAAACCATGATGGAAGCGCTGCATCGCGAACCTGCGCTTTCCGAAATGTTCGTGGCCTATCTGCTGGGCCGGAATATCCGCTACGAAGAGGACCTTGTCGACCAGCTTTTCAATTCCAGTGAGAAACGGCTGGCTCGCGTGCTTTTATTGCTCGCTCATTTTGGCAAGGAAGGCATTCCGGAAACCGTGGTGCCCAAGATCAGCCAGGAAACTCTCGCCGAGATGGTTGGAACCACTCGTTCGCGAGTCAGCTTCTTCATGAACCGCTTCCGCAAGCTCGGGTTTATTCACTATGCAGGTGGCACGGAAGGCGCACTGCAAGTCCACAGCTCTCTCCTTAATGTTGTTCTGCATGATTGAGCGCTCCACAAAGGTGCGCTCTCACCACGGGACACCCCTCAAACAAGACGCATCTGGATCGAGGCCGGGCTGCGGCGAAAGCTCCGCCTCCCGAGAACCTGGCTCTTGCTGCCCTTAGCTTTTTGCGGGTGCTCACGAACCGTGGCTTCCGTGTCCTATTCGATCGCAAGTAGCACGGCCAGCCTAATCCAACCAAAGTCCGAGTGGTTTCTTCGATCTTAGGCGGGTTTAAGAGTCTTGCCGCATTCCAGGCAGCATGATTGGTAGCGCGGCGTGATAAGTCCGCAAAATGGACACACCCGCTGGGATGCGAAATCGCCGTCGCGCGGTTCCATCTTGAAGAATTTCCGCAGCGAAGCGGCTAGGTAGGCCCGAAGACCACGAACCTGGGCAAGAGACGAATGCGAGCTGAACGTCATGCAGAATTCCAGCGGTTCTAGACGACTCTAATGTTCACACGTCGTATACCTAAATTCTGTACAACATTGCTCATTTTTTATGAAGGTTCGATTTTGGCGCTCTGAAATCGAAGAATCTGTCGATGTTCTGCAGTCCTCATGTCAGCCCCTGATAGAAGGGTCCCGGAATTGTTGAACGGGGCCAAATGCATCGTCGCTGTTCCGAACTTGCTCAAAGATGGCTCATCTTTAGCGGTAAGCACGGACACGGCACGGGGTCGAGCCGCACCCGCGAAGGCTGGAGCGCTCCGTATTCGTTTCGACCGCCGGCAGTTGGGGGGGTGCAGATTCGGCGTAGAAGGCGTCAACCTGGTCATGCCGGTCAGCACGAAGTCCGCTGGGAGTTGATAGAAAGCAGTCCTGTCTGCTTACTTTGGAATCTGGTGAGCGCGGCAGGACTCGAACCTGTTTAACTCGCGCGAACCGCAATTTTTACTTGGGGCTTTCCACTGTGGTGTGCCTGTGTGCCAGAATTTCGCTAAAGGTGCTGGAGGTTGCGGGAAGAAGCCGGTTCGTCTTCGGGCACTCCTCGCGAGTGCTACACGTGTTCCTGGCAGGGAAAAACTACCAGTGGCGCACACGCCCAACGTCAACGTGCACGAAGTCGGAGCTACGATAGTACCCCACTCCCCCCCGATGCAGGCGCAGAGCTGCGTCACGCAACTCCGACGTCGGAATCCCAGGTAGGCGAATATCGATCGCTTCGGCCTGCATATGCAGGCTGTGCTGTGCCACGCCGGTGTGCGGGCTGCGCGCGCGCAGGAATTCGTTGCTCCAGGGCGTGCGGTAGCCACAAATCACATCGATTTCCCCGCCGGAATCGCCGACAGACGCGGTCAGGTCATAGAGAAGGTCGAAGAGGCGAGGATCGAAATGTCGCACATCTCCGGTACGGTGGTCGCGCAGAAAATGGTCGAGTTCGTCCAGTGCTGCGGGGATGTATTGATCACCGCGACGATAGACGACATCCAGCCGCTCGCCCGTGTGAGTGTGATAGAAGCGCAGCCGGTATCCGCGTGGCAGTTGAACCGTCGGTCCTGCAGCATGCGCGACTGTGGCCACGAGCAAGAAAGTAATAAGCGATAAACAATTCACACTCCGCAAGGCCGCCGAAAATGCCTGGCGTCCTTGCGAGAGGTTCACTTTACTGTCCTTGAAGAGGCGCACCGAAATTAGATGCGGTTCACAACAGATTCGGTGCCTCAAGGCCGGCCCAAAGAACCAGCACGCCTAAGGATGTTCCGTGGCCAACGCTTTCTCGAGTTCTGCGTCGTAGCCATAGATATCGTCGAAAAACCGGACCTGATTTTCTTCGTTCACTGTAGCCGTGCCGTAAACGATCACAACCGGAATTCGCTTGACGAGGTTGACCTGAAGATTGTTTTTCTCGCCGTTCATCGTGGCCTTCACCCGCTGCAAATCCCAGCCAGGATTGTTTCGCAACAGCCAGGCAACCAGGTCCTCGGGGTTCTGTACCCGAATGCATCCGTGGCTGAAGTCGCGGACGTCCGGCGAGAACAGTTCAGGAGCATCTGTGCCATGCAGGTACACGTTGTCGGGGTTGGGGAAGATGATCTTCACCAGGCCCAGAGAATTCGTATCGCCAGGCTTTTGCCGCACCATCAGGTGAAGCGATCTTATGCCCTGTAAAACCTCTGGGCTCACCTGATTGTCGGTTACGACCTCGCCTCTGGGCGTGACCACTTCAAACTTATGCTTGGCGATGTAATTCGGGTCCTTCTGAATGTGGGGGACGATTTCGTTCCGCTGAATGCTGGGAGTCACGTTCCAGTAGGGCCGGAAGACCACGTATTGAATCTCTTTCTCAAAAATCGGAGACTTGTGGCCGTATGCCTTTCCAATGATTACGTTCTTGTAGAAGGCAACCGTGCCATCCGGGTTCATCGCGCGTACACGATACTCGGGAAGATTCACAACCACGGGCGGTTGTGGGGAGGAATGCGGAAGCCAGCGCCAGCGTTCGAGCGTCAACTTGATCTGGCGAATACGGACCGCCGGAGGGGTGTTCATCTCATTGATCGTGCGCGGGTCAAGATTTCCGGTGGGACTTTCCCCATGTCTGTCCTGGTAATGCTTCACGCCCGCGGCGAGCACATCGTCATAGATGGTTGCATTTGGATTCAGTTGTGCGCCCGCAGGAATATCGCCGATGATCTGAAGAAACCGTCCCAGGCGGACCGCGCCGGCGTAGGGTTGACCGGGGTGCACAGTCTTCGTGATCGTGGGCAGCTTCTCTCCCTCGGCTTGATTTGCGTAGCCTTCATAAACCGGCAAAAGCGCGAGCAGTTTCCGATAGCCCAAGAAGGGCGGCTCCAGCTTCTGGATTTCGGCAGCCGGATCGTCCTCATTCAACACCTGGGCCCGAATGAATTCGGCCAATGAGAGTTGTACCCATCCCATATCGAGCTGAAACTTGAATTCCTTAGGATTTACGCGGCCGCAATGGATCGCGCGGATGTAGCGCATCGCGGAAACCGTTAGCGCGGTATCGAACGATGCCAAGTCTTGTTCGGACGGCTTTTGCTGCAGCTTGAGGAGACGGCCCCGCCATCGCGAGCTGTCGTAATCTTCGGGGTCGAGTCCTTTAGCGTCTGCATTTTGTAGGAGCTTGATCACCGCGAGCCCCTGGGGACGTACGCGGCTGTTCTGAACCCAAAGCAAAGAATAACTGTTCGATTCGTAAAGCTTGGCGACCTCTGTTTTGTAGAGGGTAAAGTCGGACCAGCGAAGATCAGTATTATGACCTGAGTCGACGATAGCGTGGAGCGCGCGAACACCCGAAGCAGACAACGTCTGGCCTGCAACTGCAGGAAGCTGCTGCGCGAAAAACGCAGGGAAGGTCTCGCCGCTCGCAACCGGTACTCCCGCGACGACGATGCCCGTTAGAAGCGACCATCCACTCAGCGATTCCCCACCGAGGCCGATAAACAGGGTTCCTCATATCGAAATCTCCGCTCAATGTTTTATTGGAGTATCGAAGGCAATTCCAGGGTTCCTCTTAGTTCGGAGGATTTCGTGCGCCTGTATCGCCGCGATAAAGCCCTTGAGACGTCGGCGTGGCGGAAAAACGCAACTGATTAGGAACCTATGGATTTCATGACCAGGGGCAGCGGCCGATGCGAGGAAAACCCGGTCCCCGGCATCCACTTCTCTGGGTGTTGTTGCGTCATTTGGCATTCGCAACGAACACAATACAGGCGCCGTCCCAAGAGTGCTTTCCGGAAGACGGGGGCGCGGTGGCGTTTAACGGCATCACTCCAATGTTCTCAGCGCTGAGGTGGAAGCGCTTCTCCAGATAGCGGGCGACGATCAGAGACCGCGACCGAGACGTCACCATTTCGTTAGCAGCTGAAGCCTGGTCAGAATAGCCTTCCACGATGATCGGTTGATCAATCGCTGAATTCTTAATTGTTCCAATGACCTGATCGATTTCCTGCTCGCCCGCGGCAGAAAGCAATTCATTGCCATTCGAGTCCTTCCCGAAAGCATCTGCCGCATTGAGCCATGTGCGCCGATTTCTCTGGTTATCAAAGTAGGGGTTGCCGCGATACTGATCGGGTGTTAGGTCTTTTAGGCTGTAGTAGCCTCTCTTCTTGAAAAATCCTCGAAAGAAGAACTCATGCTTGAGGGCTTCCGTATCGTCCGCCATATTCGCAGTGGCCAGATTTACGTTCGAAAGCGTCTCTCTGATGTTCTGCCCTGCGTTCTCACCCGACCAGTCGGGCCCCAGTGCGTCGGTCAGGGTGAGATTTATTTGTCGCGAGGCTTGAGCAATCTGTCGGGATGCGTCTTCGGTATTGTTCAGCGTAGCTTCAGCCTTCCCAAAAATGTCCCGCGACCGAAAGTCCGCCATTACCTGTTTCGCCTGGACCGTCACCTGATTCAGATTGGCGGCTGCCTGTTGTGCGTTTTCCACGGCGTCCTTCACGTTATTCGCCGTTTGCTGGTCAGTGAGCAGCATGCCTACTGTGCCATTGCCGCCTCGGATGCCGGTCACGAGTGCGTTTGTGTTATCGACGGTTGTGGTGATGGCATCGAGCGTGCCATCGACTTTAACCTTTATATCTCCAATGGCGGAATTCGCCTGGTCCATGACTCCTGTGGCTTTGGCGATCACGGCGGAGAGTTCGATCGGTTCTTTGGACCCAGGGTCGCTCCGGCAGCTGCCTCTGGCTCTTGATCGCTCCCCTCGTGAATCATCAAGAATTTGTCTCCCACCAGACCATCGGATTCCACCGTCACAAAAGAATCGTCACGAATGAGACGATGAAGTTTGCTATCGATACGCAATTTCAGCCTAAATTTGTCGGATGGCCGATCCGGTATCTCGATAGCAGTGACTTCGCCTGCTTCGAAGCCGGACACACGGACTTTAGAACCCGGCGAGATTCCGTTCACATCCTCCAGCGACGTAAAGAAATCCACATGATGGGCAAATGCTCTCTGGCGATTCCCGATCAGGAACAAGCCGAGGGTGAACAGCAACACAGCAGAAAGGACGAATACGCCCACGACGGCATAGTTGATTTTCATTCAAGACTCCGATACCAGTCGCCGCACGATCTCGTGATCGCTTCCGTCCAGTTCGGTTGCCGTGCCCAAGCCAATCAGGCGGCCTTGTGCCCAGTACGGCAATGCGGTCACCGACTTTTCGTGCACCGCGCACATCATGGGTGACGATAACAAGCGTCGCACGATACTCCTTCTTAACTTTGAGGAGGAGGTCGTCGATGTCCGAGGCGGTGATCCTGTCGAGTCCGCTGCTGGGCTCGTCGACCAGTAATAGCTTCGGATGCAGCACCAGGGCCCTTGCCAGCCCTGCCCTTTTGCGCATCCCTCCGGAAAGCTCGGAGGGCATCTTGGCTACATCAAGATCAAGGCCCACACGTTCGAGTGTCTCGTCCACTGCGCGCTTGATCTCTGACGGAGATTTCGACTTATCCAGTCGGCGGAGTGGCAAAGCTAGGTTGTCTCCCAGGGTAAACGAATCAAGCAGAGCGGCGCTTTGAAAAAGGAAGCCCATATGCCGCCGAACCCGCGACAGATTTTCTTCGTTCGAATGAACGATATCCTCCGATCCAATGCAAACTTTGCCGTTGTCTGGTTTAAGCAAGCCGATCATCATTCTGAGACTGGTGCTCTTGCCAGTACCACTGCGGCCCATGATGCAAAGGGCCTCACCCTCACTGATCTTGAACGACACATCGTCCAGCACTTTTCTATTTCCAAAGGTTTTAGATACATGCTCGAATTCAACCGCGGCCGGATTCATATGGCATTCCTTGGAAAGAGGAAAAAGATGGCTTTCACAAGGACGACATCCACCAAGATAATCAGAAGTGAAGACAGAACCACGCTGTTGGTGGCGGCGCGCTGCACTCCTGCAGACCCCTCGTCCGTGGTATACCCAAAATACCCAGACACGGTACCGATGATGAAACCGAAAACGCTGGTTTTTAGCGTAGGCGGAATGAAGTTGGCCCATTCCAGTGTCTTGAAGGCACGATCGACATAAAGTTGCAAAGAGATATGCGAGGCGAAGTATTCGGCGAGAAAGCCACCGGCCAAACTGGCGAAGTCCATGAAGAGGGTCAACATCGGCAAAATAAGAATGCAGGCGACGATCCGTGTCACTACCAGCAGCTTGAAGGAGTCGACCGACAAAGACTCAATTGCATCGATCTGTTCGGTCACGCGCATATTGGCGATCCCGGCGCCGATGCCCGCACCTACTCTGCCTGCCACCAGCAGCGCAGTAATAAGGGGTCCCAATTCATTGAAAAATGCCGCAGATTGCAGGCTTGGTATCAGCGCCTCAGCGCCGAACTGCAGTAGAGTGACCCGCGTATGCATGGACAGTACGACTCCCAAGGCGAAGCCGGCGGCCAAGACGAGTGGGAGCGATCTCCATCCAATCTCCTCGACCTGAAGCACGAAAAACTCCCATTCGAACGGTGGCCGAAATGCGTCCACCAACGCTTTCAGCCCAAACGAACTCACCTCTCCGACAAAAGTGAAAAACCTCCGCATAATCAACGTTCCTTATGATCCCCACCGCTCTTCACGATGCATCATCTCGCAAACGTCTAGAGACGGAACACCCACAACTGCATTTCTATTTCCACAAGCGCCGAGAGCAGGACCCGTGGTAGCCGGAATTCTTGGTGGGGTGAAAATATCGAATTTAGAAGGCTCAGGCCGGGTGAGGATGCGGGTGTTACGAGGCTGGAGAATATCCTGCCGATACCGACGTCCAGTGTTCTGCTGGTACGGGCGCCTTCTGAGCCAGTAATTTGATATTTTCGCCAGAAAATTGTCCGGGGTGGAGGTGCGGGGGAGTCTCAGTTCACACCGAGCGCAGCATTGAGGGACCTCAAGCCAGAGCGGTGTCGCTGAAAGGCTTGAAGAAGCCGGGTTTCTATCGCAAAACCCTGTTCCGAGCGTTCTCCCTCCCAAAGCTGTTCGAATCTGCTTTACGATCCTCGGGATGAACCCCGGTCATCCAAGCCTCGGGATGCGACCGGACGAAATCAGGGGTCTGACTGGAACATTCAAGCCCAACCGATTCACGAAATCCGGGGTCCCGTCAGGCTTGAGCGTCCAGGCGGATACCGGAAGAAGCTGCAGCAGGCCAACTTGGAGCTGCAACTCTGCGTTCGCTGCGGCCAGGTCGGCCCTTCGTTTCTCGACCCGCTGATCGAGTTCGTCGGCGATCTGCTTCTCCTGGCGCCGCAGTTGCGCCTCCTGCAGCCCAATGCGCGCCTGATTGGCTGCTACGTTCAGAAGAAGTGCCTCTGTTTGCCGCGAAAAATCTGCTCGCTCAGCCGCGCGAAGACTACACCCAGTTCACCCCGTAGCCCCAGTGGCAGGGGCGCGATCGAAACGCCCCCAAGTGTTCTAGCGAAATGCGCCGCTAGAATCGGAATTGCGGTCCAATGCTGGCCCTCAAGTTATTATGGGCGCCATTAATAAAAAAGATATCGTCGCCGGCTTCGATGCGCAGCCCAATAGGCCCGGCAAAAGCCTCAATCCCGGCGGCTGGATACAGTGCAAACGCGGTAGTTCCGCTGGAAAGACCAACGGAATTCGTAAATCCCGAGCTTGGTGGAGAAGTGGTGTAGCTAAAGTTATCGAAACCCACTTTCCCAGTCACGAAGAAGCGCAAGGCCCCGCCTCCCGTCTGAAATTTTGGACCAAAAAATCCATGCAGCGTTCGCTGGTGTGAAGTCACGGTTGTGCTGCTGACTGTATTGTTGAACGTAGCGGTGTAATTCCGTTGAAAGTCGTAGGCCATTTCGGCCTCGATCTGCACCCTCTGGCTGACGTTGAAGGCAGCTCGACCTCCAGCTCCGAAGAAATTCTCCGGCGTCGGAGCATAGGAATAACGGAAATATTCCGCAAACACCCCGACCTCTCCGCTGTCTTGCGCCCACAACGCCGGCGCGGCAAAAAACAATGCGATTAATCCCAACTGAATGTAGCGCCTCATGGTTGAACTCCTTGCATATAATTTCGATCCGCTTACGGACATAATTTCTCCCTGAGAACGAGCAGAGATTGCACAAGCGGAGGCGTGCGGAACGTGGAACTTCAGATGAAAAGCAACACGCAAAGGGTTGCTGTGCGGAGGGTTGCGGGGTGCATAACGCGACCCTAGTTCATCAAATTAGACTCACTAGGGGTTTCAATGCAAAATGATTGCGGGATTATTGCAGATGATTCAGCCGGATCGGGGCAGCATCGGCAGCGCTCTGGCCGCGTGGCGTCATGGAGACCACCACGTACTCTCGCTCTTTGTTATCGAGGGCTGGGACGCGCAGCAGCATCTTGCCATTCTTTAGCCGAAAGCGCGCAAACTCGCCGATGGGAAGCGGCGCCGGATGTTTTGCGTTCCTCGAAACGATCTTGTAGGTTACTTCGTCGGTCTCCAGCACATATTCGGGGCAGACAGTTTGCGCCGGAGGCTGAACCGCGACAGAATTGGCTGTGTCTACTGTATTGTTTGACGGCGCGTTGTGGGCACCGCATTGCACCGAGTCCACGTCCAGCAACTTGCCGATGGAATGAGCGTCCGGCTGTTGAGCGTAAGCGCATGCCGCAAGCAGGAGACATACCAGAATCACGCCCTTCAACTTCATGCCCTTCAACTTCATGGGTAGATTCTTGTCCGGGCACCCGTGAGATGTTAGATACCATCGGTCACCGCACAGAAGTAACCTGGGGCCGAAGGAATGTGGCCCAGAGGTAGGGCGCTGGCGAGCTATGCCGCGTTTTGCTTGGCGTTGATTTGGCCCGACGTTGATTTGGCTAAGCGTTATTTCACTTAATGCTCAACCAATTGGTCCAGCGTGGCAAAAAATGCAGGATATGAGATCGCTGCAGACTCACTGCCGCGAATCAGGGTCTCCCCCTCGGCTCGCAGCGCAGCGATGCTGAAGGCCATTGCAATCCGGTGGTCGCCAAACGATTCGAGTTCTGCTCCGTGAAGCTTCTGCAGCCCGGGAATCTTCAGGCCATCTTCGCGCTCCTCCACCTGCGCACCCATGGCGCGCAAATTCGCCGCGATCGAAGCGATGCGGTCGGATTCCTTTACGCGCAACTCTTTGGCATCGCCCACCTCGATTCCCTGATCAGTAAAAGGAGCAATCGCCGCGAGCACGGGAATCTCGTCGATGAGCGCGGCTGCATCCGCACCCGCGATGGTTACACCTTTCAAGCTTCCGCCCTCGGCCTGCACCGTGCCCACAAATTCGCCATGAACTTCTTCCAGTTGAGTGACCGAGATACGCAGCCCCAACTGAACGAGAATATCCAGCAAGCGGGCGCGCGTTGGATTCATCAGCAAATTCGTAATGATCAGCTGAGAGTCGGGGAAAAGAGCGGCTGCACAAAGAAAGAATGCAGCGCTGGAAATGTCCCCGGGGGTCCTGGCTTCGATGCCGCGCAAGCGCTGCCCGCCGCGAATGCGTATTTCATTTCCTCTGCGGTTCCCCTTGCGATCGATTCCCTTATGATCGACTGTCGCGCCAAAGGCGCGCAGGGCCAGTTCGCCGTGGTTGCCGCGTGCGGATCGGTTCCTCGATTATGGTTTCTCCATCGGCCAGCAGTCCGGCAAACAAGAGCGAGGTTTTCACTTGTGCGCTGGCCACCGGGATGCGGTAATGAATGCCTTTGAGTCGCGCCCCTGTAATCTGCAGCGGCGGTCTTCCATTTTGTGATTGGATCTTCGCGCCCATGGCAGAGAGGGGTGTGATGATGCGTTCCATTGGCCGCCGCGAGAGCGATTCATCCCCGGCCATTTTGCTCGAGAAATTCTGCGCGGCAACAATCCCGCTCAACATGCGAAGGGTTGAACCGGAATTGCCGCAATCCAGCGGCTCGGTGGGTGCGGCCAATGACAGCCCACTGCCTTGCATCTGGATTACATTGTCGGCATCTTCCTTATTGCGTTCCCACTTTACGCCCAGCGCGCGCAAGCACTGCAAGGTGCTGGCGCAGTCTGCCCCGGTGGAATAATTTTCGATTCGCGAAGGGCGATCTGCAATTGCGGCCAGCATGGCATAACGGTGAGAAATCGATTTATCTCCCGGCAAACTCACACTGCCGCGCAGGTTGCGCGCAGGACGTAGGAGTACCTGAGATCCGCTTTTCATGCGGGGGAGTTTTTCATGTGAGATTGTCTTTCCTGCGAGATCAATAGTAATGGATGGAGTAGATAGGCGGCACGAACTATGCCGATATACCGGAACCGGAGTGCGATTTGCTCAACATATCAGCAGGAACTTCTTGCAGCTTCAGCCCGAACTCGAACATGGGAGTCTCAGTTCCTCGACCCCATCGCGCGACCTCCCAGTGTGCGCGAATGTATTTAACATTCGGATGCTGAGTCAGATCGGTCAATAAGGGATCTTGGCCGCAATAAAACTTTTGCGGAAAGACGAGGACTGGCTTCGGGTCCCAGGTCGCGCCATCCGCCGAGCCCATGATGCTGATCTCGATCGCCTCCTGCTCGATGATTCGCGAGACATGGAGCACAACCAGAAATATACGGCTGTTCGCTGCGCTCAAATCAACGCTGGCGCCGTCGCCCTTGGCGCTGACCACGGTTTTTTCTGGCACTAAACTTGTATCGATCATGGCGAGCAAATTCTAGCACGCAGCTCCGGTCACCGGCTGGAATCCAAGAATTGCCGCAGCAGTGTAGTGATTTCCTCTGGCTGCTCCCACGGTGAATAATGCCCGGCCTTCGCAACCACGCGCAAGTGACTGCCCGATATTTGGCGATGCAGCGCTTGGGCCTCGTTCATGCCGGTCAGAATGTCTTCCTCACCGGTTACGATCAAAGTTGGAACGTTAATCGTTTTCAATGTCGGGACTGAATCAGGCCGCTCCGCCATGCCGCGCTGCACCTGGGCCACATCTTCCGGAGACATTCTCCCCATCATTTGTAAAGCGCCATCCACCAAATCAGGCCGCAGTTCGCGTGTGGTCTTTCCGAGAAGTCGTGGAATCATGCTCTGAAAAAATCCCTCGGTTCCACGATCGAGCACGTCGTTCGCCGCGTGAATACGCGCGGCTCGCGCTTCCGGAGAATCCGCGCCAGCTTTTGTGTTGAACAAAGCGATGGCCGCTGCGCGTCCGCGATATCGCCGCCAGAACTCAAATAAAACGTATCCGCCAATCGAGACCCCGATCATAGGAGCTCGGCCGGCATCGGCGTCATCCATCACGTGGGCAATGTCCTCCGCATGTTTTGCCATGATCGCCGGTCACTTCGCCGACTTCAGAGTCGCCGTGGCCGCGCAGGTCCGGAAGAATCGTGCGATAGCGCAGCGCCAGCGCTTCCGCCACGGGGAGCCATAATTCATGACTTGCGGGAAATGGATGCAGCA
This sequence comes from uncultured Acidobacteriaceae bacterium, assembly GCA_963743585.1. Taxonomy (GTDB): domain Bacteria; phylum Acidobacteriota; class Terriglobia; order Terriglobales; family Acidobacteriaceae; genus Sulfotelmatobacter. The sequence continues at coordinate 671,756 of CAVUQI010000001.1, forward strand.
GTACAACCGGCGGTCCCTCGCCTAGCACATGATAAGAAATCTGAGCATCGCCACTCTTGATTTGCCGCGAGGCAATCCGTTCCATGGAAGCATTTAATCATAGCGAGAACTTTGGCTTCGGATTGGCGGGCGATTGATCGCGCTGTGACCGCTCTAGGGATTGGTCACACGCCGTGCTCCCGCGGGCTCGGAAAGCATCAGCGGTTCTTCTGGGACCACGATCCATGCGATCGGGTAAGAAAGCAGCCCGATTCCGGTCATGAATGATGTAATCAGCCACACCAGCCGAACTACGGTGACGTCAATGTCGAAATATTCAGCGAAACCCAGGCACACGCCAGCAATCTTGCGTCCCTGCCGCGGGCGCACCAACCGCTTCCGCGCCACCGACGAACCCACGCGGGTCCCGCAATAAGCGCAAACGTTGGCATCATCCTGAATCACTTTCCCGCAATAGTTGCAGTACATGATTCACCTCCCCACAGTAGCCCTCTACAAGACAATACGCAATTGTATGCCAGAAAGTTCCCGCTGCAACAGCGGGGGAGGGGTCTACGAGGCGCGGCGGAGTTCTCGTTCGGGGACGACGGCCCTGCTACTCCCGATAAGCCTGCTTGATCAGTTCCCGCGCCTTTTGCGCAGGGGGCGTGCTCGCGTTCTCAGCCAACACGGTCTCGTACTTCTTCATCGCCAGATCACGCTTCTGCAAGAGATCGTACATTTCGCCGGCGGCCAGGTTCGCCTTCTGCAGCGTCTCCGGATCGGGATTCGCAGCTTCACTCACTTCGTCATACGCGGCCGCGGCCCCGGCATAATCTTTCTGGCTGCGCAGCAATTCGCCCAATCCCCAGGCGGCGACTTCGTAATGGAGCTTGCCGTATTTCCCTTCCCGCCCTGCCTGCCAGACCTTGCGATACATCGCGGCGGCCTCGGAAACATCCCCACCTGAGCGCAACAAATTCGCTTCCTCCACGGGAAATAAATAGTTCCTGGGGTAGCTCTCGGCAAGCTCGCGCATGAGTTCCCGCGCCTGATCGTAACGATGCTCGCGGCGCAGGAACAGGCTTAAGACCACCTTCGCATCGACACTGTTTTCGCCGTTGCTGTCGGCGACCTGACGCAAATAATCGAGCCCCTTCTCTTTGGCCCCGCTCAGGCCGACCATTGCCGCGGCAATTTTGGCGCTCCAGTTCAGGCTGCCCATCACGTAATAATGTGCTCCGACTACCAGTTTGGCATCGACATAATTGGGATCCAACTGGAGCACGCGTTCATGGTCGCGCCGCGCGCCCACGGCATTGCGCAGCGCCGAGAACCATGCCCGCTCCACCAACGCGGTGTACAAAGCGACCTGCGCCCGCGTGACCCCACGCGCGTAGAGCGCACGAACGTCGTTCGGGTTCACCTTCAATTCCTGCTCCTCCAGGCTTTCCGCCTGGGCAACCAGTTGCTTGATCCGCGCCTTCACCGCCGGGTCGGCAGGCCGGTGCGCGTCGCCGATGAAACTATCGTTCGCATATTCACCGGAGTTCATCGCGCCCATCAGGTAAAGTTCCCGCAGAAGCACCGCGGACAGCAGATGATTCACCGCCTCCGGATCATTTGGGTACCGCTCCAGCAGCTTTTGAAATTCCGCAATCGCGCGATCGTAGTCCATGTTGTAGAACTGATTGAACGCCGCGGCAACCAGCGGATCGTGATCGGACGAAACGGATGCGATCCGCGCACCTGCCGGGTCGGGAGAACCGTTTTGGGCGCCGCAATACCCTGTCACCATGCACAAGATCCCAACCGTGACCAGCCAGCGCAGAACAGATCGTCTCGTACACATCAGAGCAGGATGTTTCCCGAAAGGCATATGGATTTAAATTGAGTTTAACCGAATTCTTCGGATGCAAGAGGCGAACCAAAGCAGTAATCCGTTAGGGAATTTAGCTCGGCAGAGCCCACGGCAAAAACCCCATGACTTTCGCTCTAAAGCTGCGGAAACCGGACGTAACCGGCGCATCTTTACGCGACCGTTCGCGTAATAATTGCGCGAGTCGTCCCAGACATTTCCTGAGAGGAATTGCAAACATCTGAATCGAAAAGAAATTTAATGCGGGCTTCTTTGGCTTCCCGCTTGCCTTGGAGTTAGTGCGCCCTCCCCGAAAAAATCAATCCTTATGGCTGAATTTGTTCACGATGCGCAGCAGGACTTCTGGCAGTCGCCTGTCCGGCTCGAACCGTCCTCCGACTCCCATCTTTCAGTTGGCTCACGAAGTATGGCCAACGCCTGTGCCGGATGTGGCACGGAGTACATGATTGGCGCTAAGTTTTGCCATACCTGCGGTCTATCTCGACCTTTGCTGGCAGAAAACGGCAGCGATGTAGTCGCTATCGACGGGCTGAAGGTTGGGATGCCGGTCTGGCTCCGGCCCTGGCTTGATTCGGTCGCGGCTTCCTTCCACAGAGTTCCCGTTCCCCGGTGGCTGCGTTACCTGCACTTCCATGAGATCCAGCGCCGGATTGGTCTGCCGACGGCCTCACTGATCGCATTCTTCATTGGACTGGGATGTATCGCAGGGGCTGCCTGCGTGAGCTTCTTCTACAAAGCCTCCAATCTGGCTGAGTTCCAGGCGATACAAATGTGGCGATTGGAGTGGCTGATGGCTGCAACCGCCTCTTTTGTCGCCGGAATTCTTCTGAAGGCCCCTTCCGGACGGGACAACGACTAGCTCCGGCGGGACTTTCCACTTACACCGCGGGGTTGAAGCTGGAAGCATGGTTGCAGAAACATGAGTTGCAGAGAGTTGCCCACACCTAGCTTGGCTGCTTTCTACGATTCCGTTCCCGATCCTGCTGCCCGGCGTTGCTCATGCATCCGGTAAAGATGGTGAACTGGACCTGTGCCGCGTCCCAGCAGATGCCCGGCAGAGATCGCCGCAGTGACATAAGTCTTCGCCAGCAGAGTGGCTTCGGCCAACCCCCGATCCATGGCCAGGTGGCAGGCAATCGCAGTCGCGAAAGCGCAACCGGTTCCGTGGGTCGAATTCGACTTCTGCCGCTCGGCTTTGAAAACTTCCTGCTCGATGCCCCGCTTGGTTTGGAAGCTCAAAAGGTCAATTGCCTTTTCCAGATGCCCGCCTGTGATCACGACAGCGGTCGACCCCATTTCGTGAAGCTTTGCTGCTGCGGCCCTCATTCCCTCCAAATCGGCGACTTTTAGGCCGGTCAGCGCAGTGGCTTCGTCTATGTTCGGGGTGACAACGTCGGCTAGCGGGATCAGCTTCTCGATCAGCAGCTTCGCTCCGGCGGCATCCAGCAGGTCGGCGCCCGAGGACGACTTTAGGATGGGGTCTAAAACCACATTCGGCAGCTTTGCCTTACCTGAGCGCCGGGCAAGGAAGTCGGTCACGGCCTTAACGACCTTGGCACTTCCAAGCATGCCAATATGTACGGCCGCAAAAGGCATGTCAGTGGCAAGCTCCTCCAGGGTTTCGGTTACCAGTTCCGGATCGACCGCCTCTACCCGGCGAACTCCCCTGGTCGATTGCACCGTTATCGCCGTGATGCAGGCAACTCCATAACAACCGTGGGCGGCCATGGTCTTGATGTCGGCCGTAACTCCGGCCCCGGATGACGGGTCAAAGCCAGCGATGGTAAGTACAACGGGTGGTTTATCGCTCATCGTGTCTGTTCAATTCGACGCCGCGGCGCGAGAGATGGCTTCTAGTGCAACCGATGACTCCGCATAAAATATGCCATGCCCTAGCAACCTTTTACCTAAATCGCGCGCAATAAACAACTTATAAGGGATTCGCGGCAAGTGACTGAATTCAAAGAGGATGAAAATTCATTCCGCCGTACCCATTGGTAGGTATTTACTGATATGTAAATGAATAACTAATTTGTTTTCAGTTACATGATGCGTATTACCTATACTTAACAACAAGTTACGTGAGATATCAATTACTATCCAATCACTATAGACCAGTCACTTTCGGGTTGACAAGCCGGAGCCGCGTCTCTACCATTTACAAAGCAGCAACAAAAGCACCTAGCGCCAGGGGAAACTTTTGAGTATGCGAGGAGAACTGAATGCAAAGATGTATGGCTCATGGACTGATGGTCGCAGTTTTGATCGTCGGCCTAGGAGCGGCTCAGGGCCCGAACAACTCGGAGGCAAGTGCAACCCCCAATAGCCCCACCAGAAAGCCCGAAAACCGCAAGCAGGCTAAGAAAACACCATATCAAGTCGGTACCGCATCGTGGTACGGGGAGTATTTTGAAGGCAAGCCGACCGCCAGCGGTGAAGACTACGACATGTTCGACATGACCGCGGCCCATCCCACTCTGCCGTTGGGAACGTACGTGCGGGTCACAAACCTGCACAATGGCAGGGCCGTGGTGGTTAAAGTAAATGATCGAGGTCCAGTCGTTCCCGGCCGGATCATCGACCTGTCTTACGGCGCAGCGCGCGTTCTCAAGTTCGAGCATCGCGGGCTGCAGCGAGTTCGCTTAGATCTGGTCAGGCCGCGAACTCAACATCGGCAAAACTACGACATTGTTGCCTTCAACCATTTCGTAGCCCAAATGCCGTAATATGGTCTACACTGCGAGGGATGCACTCCGCTCTACCCCACCGCATCCCTCCAGGCAGTCCACGCACAATCAATTTTAAAAGTGGCGACGTTCGGGAGAAGTTGATTGTTGCCCTCGACGTTTCTTCAGCAGAGGCAGCGCAGAAAATCGTCGCCGCTGTTGGCGACTCCGCCCTGACCTACAAAGTCGGGATGCAGCTTTACACCGCCGAGGGCCCACAAGTGGTGCGCGACCTCCTGGCTTCCGGCCGGCGGGTATTTCTCGACCTGAAGTATCACGATATCCCCAACACGGTTGGAGCCGCTGTGCAAGAAGCTGCGCAGCTCGGCGTAAGCATGTTGACGGTCACGCCGCGGGCAGTGGCAAGATGCTTCGCGCCGCTGTTGAGGCGGCGCGCGCCGTGAAACCGTCACTTATAGTGCTGGCCGTGACGGTGCTTACCAGCCTTGACGAGCACGATCTGGATAAAATTGGATTGCGTGGAACGGTGCGGGACGAGGTGCTGCGGCTGTCGGCGCTGGCCTTAGCGAACGGGTGCCAGGGCATCGTGACCTCCGCTCGCGAAGCCTCTGCGCTTCGCGCCGAACTGGGCGACGATTTTGCCATCGTCACCCCCGGCGTTCGCCCTGCCGGAACTGGCCACGGAGACCAGGTGCGCGTGGTCACTCCTGCCGAAGCCATCGCGGCAGGCGCAAGCCATATTGTTGTCGGGAGACCTATCACGGAAGCGGCCGATCCGGCAGCCGAGGCGAGGGCGATTCTGGGACAGATCAGCTCGTAAGCGGCCCGCGGCTCCGGATGCCTGGCACCCCGTCGGATTGCGAATGCTTATGTGGGGACAGCCGCCCTCGGCTGTCCGTCGAGCGAAGCTCGACTTGGCTGCACCAGAGCGTGACCAGCCAGATTTGACCATTAAAGTTGACTATCGTCTAATTTTCATATGAAACAAGTTGCCATCTCCGAATTCAAGGCCAAATGTCTGTCTTTGATCGATGAAGTGCAGAAGACAAAGAAGCCCATTTGCATCACTCGTTTCGGAAAACCCGTCGCTGAAGTTTCACCGCCTTCTGCTAAAGCGCAGGGATCCGATTGGTTCGGCTCGATGAAGAACGAAATCAAGATTCTCGGGGACATCATCTCGCCCGCAAATGATGAAGACGAGTGGGAGGTATTGCGCGATTGAAACTGCTCCTCGATACGCACATCTGGATATGGAGTATGCAGGGCTGCGATCGGCTGGGAAAGAGAACCGCGCAGGAAATCAAGGATCCAGCAAATGAACGATGGCTCTCTCCCGTCAGCACATGGGAGGCGCTCACTCTTCACGCGAAGAAGAGAATTGATCTTCCCGAAGATACTAGCGGCTGGGTGTCCCGGGCGACTGCCGCTTTCCAGGAGGCGCCTTTGACGCACGAAATCGCTTTGGCTGCTCGCCGTTTGCCATGGGAGCACAGCGACCCTGCCGACCGCTTTCTGGCGGCGACCGCTCAGGTATTGAAGCTCACCCTGGTCACAGCGGATTTTAACCTGCTAGAAGCCTGGGGGAAATCTCTACTCTCGCCAATCGCTGACCCACCCTATTGTCCCGGCGCTACGGGCCTTCCGCAAATCCTCTGCCGACCCGTTCAACAGATTCCTGAGGACCGCCACTTCAGACTCAATCGCTGTGTGCAGCGCCGGATTTACATCCGGCGCAAACAGAGGAGAGTGATTTGACGGCAGCATTGTGCCGGTTGCCTTCGCCTCGGCGAATTGTTGCGGATCGGCGCCGCCGAGGGTGAAGTAAAAGCCCGGAATTCCCTGCTCGACAAAATAGGAAAAATCCTCGGATGCGGTGATCGGCTCTGCCATTATGACGTTGTTTTTGCCGAGCGCAGCTTCCAGTACACCTTTCATGCGCATTGCCAGCGGTGGATCGTTGTAAACCAAATCCGCGCCTTCATAGTGATCGATCTGAGGCGCTCGCGGGGCATTCCCTGCTTCCGCTTCAGCCTTGGTGACTCGGTCAATCGCGGCCAGCAGTTGCTTGCGTACATCCGCGTTTCTGGTGCGCACGGTCAAGCCCATCTCAGCATGATCGGGGATGATGTTGTTCTTCGTCCCCGCATTGATGTAGCCAACCGTGATCACGGCCAACTCTCCCGGCTTCACCTCGCGCGAGACGATCGTCTGCAAGGCGAGAATGGTACGTGCGGCAATCACAATCGGATCGATCGCTGTATTCGGCGCCGACCCATGCCCGCCCTTGCCAAAGATCGTAATCTTTAAGGAGTCCGCGTTCGTGTTATAGACGCCAGGGGTGACGCCCACCTGTCCTGCGGGCAATGAGTTGGCCACATGCAATGCTACAAGCACGTCGGGCCTGGGAAAGCGGGTAAATAAACCCGCAGCGATCATCCCTGTAGCGCCGCCCACGGTTTCCTCTGCCGGCTGTCCAATCAGAATCAAAGTCCCGTGCCACCTGTCTTTGCTGTGCGCCATAATGGCTCCTGTGGCAACGATCGCGGCCATGTGCAGATCGTGCCCGCAGGCGTGCATCACGGGAACATCGTGGCCCTCGTCATCCTTGGCGTGAACCTTACTTGCATACGGAAGACCGGTCTTTTCTTCCACCGGTAGCGCGTCGAGTTCGGTTCGCAACATCACGGTCGGCCCCGCGCCGTTTTTCATCACGGCAACAATTCCCGTGCCGCCCACGCGTTCCGTCACTTCGTACCCTTCGCTTCGCAGCCGCGCAGCCAATTTCGCCGCCGTCTGCACTTCATGCGAGGAAAGCTCGGGATGTTCGTGTATATCGACGTACAGTTCGTGTGCCTCGGGATAGACGCCATCGACTTCTTTCGAACCCGGTCGTTCGGACATATCTGCCTGCCCGAGCGCCGAAACCACCACAGATGCAAGAAATACCGTTAGCAGGATTGAGTTCTTCATAAGTGGGGGATCATAAATCGCAAGCCAGACCTGTGCAAATTAATACCAACTTAAATTTTTACTGCAGAACACCAGATTCTCGCCGATCTCATTGCCTCTGGTTCCCAAAAGTGTTCTGCGATCACAATCATTTCCGTGATTCCAGCTTTTGCACATTTTCTGCGGGTGTACAATCGACTTAGATAGCACTGGTCAGCGCGCTTCGTCCGCCGCCTCGAGGTGCTCATGAATGTCCACATCAGTTACCGGATCCAAAAAACTCCCGCGCTAGAAAAAGAAATCCAAAATCACATCGATAAACTGCGGAAATGGCTGCAGGTCTTCCGCCCCGAACTGGTTCACCTGAAAGGGATGGTCGAGGAAATCTCGGCGCGCGAGGGCACCAGTGCTTCCTTCAACCTGCGCCTGCCTTCCGGACAAATGGCAGCCCAGGCTTCGGCTTCGACGGCCCAGGCAGCGGTGAAAACCGCGTTCGATGAGCTGTTGCAGCAGCTCAACAAGCACAAGCATCTTCTTCGCTCAACCCACAAGTGGTCACGCCGCCAGAAGGTATCCTCAAGCCGGCGCAATGGCTCGGTGCCTTTTGAGCAAACCCTTGCGGCAGTTTTTCCGCCGTCGGTCTCAGCGGAAGACATACGCTCGTACGTCAACGTAAATCTCTCTCGGCTGGATCGTTTCATCGAACGCGAAATCTATTTCCGTGAAGCCTCCGACATCATCGAAGCGGATTCCATCACCAAAGATGAAGTGATCGATGAAACCGTCGCCGCCGCCCTTGGGGATGGAGAGCAAAAACCGGAGCGCCTCGCACTCGAGCCCTGGCTCTACAGCCTGGCGATCAAGGCGCTCGACCAGCTTTCGCGGCCGGACGATACCAATGGCGGCGCGGTACACCTGGAAGATTCCGCTCGCAAGCGCAACGTAAAAGGCAGTGACGAGGCCGAGTTGCAATTCCATCAGCCCGATGAAGCCATCACCGGAGAAAACGTTATCGCCGACGACCGCATTGCAACACCGGAGCAGATCGTTGGCTCGGACGAAATGATGCGCCTCATCGCCTCCGCCCTGCGCGATGTCAAGCCCGCACATCGCGAAGCGTTCATCCTGCACGCCATTGAGGGATTTGGCGTCGACGAAATCTCTGCCATTACCGGTGCTCCGCCGGAGCACGTTTCCAAATCTATTTCCGCGGCGCGCGATCACCTGCGCAAGTCTCCCAGCTTCGTCCGCCAGTTTAAAGGACGGGCAACCGGGCCCGCATAATTCCATTTGAAATGAAAGGGAGTGGACTCACGAATGATTACTCGTGAACAGATCAGCGAACTCGCACAATTTGAAGATCATGATTCCTGCGCTTTTACTTATTATTTTCAACCGAGCACCCCGCGCAGCAAAGCCCACAAGGAAGAGAACATCGTCACGAAAGATCTCGCCCGCGAAGCGCTTCGCCAGCTGGAGAACAAGAAGTTCGAAGTCAGAACCGCGGAGGCAAAAACTGAAGCGACAACAAAAGAGAAATTGGACTCAGCCCGCGCCGATCTCGAGCGGATCGTTCGCTTGTCGCACGATCTTCTGAATACCCGCGGCAACGGCGTTCACGCCAAAGCGGTGTTCGCATGCTCGTCAATGAATTTCTGGCGGGAGTACGACCTGCCGGCGAAGCTTGGCGGCACAATGCTGGTCGTCAATCGCCATTTCCACCTTAAGCCTCTCGCCCAATTGCTGGGAGCATTCCCCAGCCTTGGAATCGTGCTCATCGACCGTCATCGCGCGCGTCTGTTCGATCTGCGACTGGGCGAGATTACCGAACGTATGGATTTTTTCCATCCGCTTCCCCATCGCGTCCGCAGCGACGGATATGCCGGTTACGATGCTGGGCACGCCGAGCGCAGCGTGGGCGACGAAGCCCGCCAGCATTTCAAAACTGTCGCCTTGTCTGTGAAAGAGTGCCTCGAAAAAGGGCTGTTTGAAAAGTGGATTCTGGGCTGTCAGGAAACCCACTGGCCGCAGATTGAAGCGCAACTGCATCCCTACGCCCTGCAGCGACTGCTCGGCCGTTTTTCCGCTGAAGTCGGCCATGAAAGCACGGACGAGATCCGCTCGCGAGCTGAACGCATTTTCCAGCAATGGCAGGAGAAACGCCGGCATGAACTGGTCAGCGAAGCCATTTCTCAGGCCCGCGGCAACGCGCGCGGCGCAACCGGATTGCGACGCGTCCTGCAGTCGCTTGAAGTAGGCGAAGTGCAAACTCTCCTGCTCGGCGAAAATTATCACGCCCAGGCCGTCGAGTGCGCCCACTGCGGCCACCTCGACGCTCATCTGGTCAACTCTTGTCCCGCTTGCGGACAAGAAGCCCCGCAAGTTGTCAATGTCGCAGAAGCTATATTGCCACGAGTGATCCGCGGCAATATCGAGGTGCTCTACATCAAAGACGACCCCGAGTTCGACAAGGTCGGCAACATCGCCGCGCTGCTGCGCTTCCGCTCCGAGCAGAACAATAACAACGTACGCTCAATCAATGAGGGCCGGACTGCTTCTTTTTCGGGTCGTAACCGCCGCGAGGGATTTGTGGCTCGACCCACGGCGATCGACGAGAGAATGATTTTGTAGCCCGAGCAGTCGGCCAGGGCCCCATCTTTCGCGGACTTTGATCCCCGCAGACACATCGACGCGGGCAGGTACGACCTACCCCATCAGCGGATTCACCACCCGAACTGTCCCGTAACTCTGCTTCACTGCCAAATCCTCGGAGTAGAGAATCGCCGCGCCTGACTGTTCCGCCGCCTGCAAAATAAGGGCATCGCAAAACGAGGTTTTGAATCGCGCCTCGATCTCCAGTGCCTGAATGGTGGCTTCGGCGGTGTTGACCACCACCTCCCAACTCATATAGTCGATGAACCAGCCGGCGGACTTCTTCCACGCCCGGGGGACGGGCAACCTTGCGGCGCAAGTTGACGCAAAGCTCTTGCAAGACCTGCGTACTCAACACGCCCTGGCCGCTCTCCCACAAGCTCTCGACAAGCCTGCGAGCTCGCTCGTGCTTGACTCCCGTAGAGCGGTCATGGGCGTAGATCAGAATGTTGGTATCAACGAAATATTTGTCGGCCATAGCGATCGTCTTTGCCGGCTATCTTTCATGCAGCTCGTCGCGGGAGCGAGGAGGCGCCCACCGCAGATCCATGCCTTCGCGCAGCCGTGCCAGTGCGCGCTTTCGGGCGGCCTGGTAAGTCGTGCGTTCGCGCACAATTTGCTCCAGGCGTGCCGCAAGCATCGCGCTGATCGAGGTATCCTCTTCGGCCGCCAGCACTCGGGCTTCGCGCAGCAGGTCGGCATCCAACTTAAGCGTGATATTGGTCTTCATATGGAGCACGTATTTATGTGCAGCACAATTCTACGTGCTGATCGGGTGCAATGTCAAATAACATCCTGCTCTTTCCAGCAAAAGCTTTTCTCCGCGTGAAATCCTCTCGCTTTCGCAATCCTAGGAATATTTTTGGCAACCTTTCTTCTGGAGAAAGACTCTGTGAGCGCGCGTCCTGAGGCGAGACATGCGCCCTTCACAAATCAGCATTCTAATTATGCTATTAGCCTCAGTCCCCCTGCTTTCCCCCAGCGCCATTGCCCAAGCCGAAGAACGTGTCATTTACGCGTTTTCCGAATGTGGAGAGCCCATTGCTCCCTTGATCACCGACTCCCAGCGAAATCTCTACGGCACGACAACCGGAGGGGGCGCCTATGAAGGCGGCTGCGTATTCGAGCTCTCCCCGGTCGAGGGAGGTGGGTGGAGCGAGTCTGTATTGCTGAATCTCGATGGCGTCGGCGGCGCCCACGGGGCGCTCGTATTCGACAAGGCCGGCAACCTGTACGGGCACCGGCCCTGGCATCGCTTTTGAGTTGAGCCCTTCAGCGGAAGGCGGATGGAGCGAGACCGTGCTGCACAGCTTTGGAAGCGGAGACGATGGCTCGGGTGATGAGTCAAATCTTATTTTCGACGATGCGGGCAACCTCTATGGCACGACTAGCAGCGGGGGTGCACGCAGAGGAGGCACCGTTTTCGAATTGAGTCCCGGCCAGGACGGCTGGAGGGAGACGATTCTTTACTCTTTTCCCGGGTCGGTATCGGGCCCCAATGGGGACAGTCCGGCGGGAGGCCTTGTTATGGATCGCGAGGGAAGATTGTACGGCGTTACGGAGTTCGGCGGAGCCGGAGGCGACGGCGCGGTCTTCGAGCTAGTCCCCTCCGACGGCGGCTATAAGGAAAGACTTGTCCACAGCTTTGATATTAACGACGGGCTCCAGCCGACTTCAGGTCTAGCTGCGGATCGGTCTGGCAATCTCTACGGCACCACATCTGCCGGTGGCGACGCGAGCGTTTGTTATTACGTGGGCTGCGGAATCGTTTTTGAGCTGACAAGAGGCCCAGATGGGAATTGGACCGAAAAGGTTCTGCACGAGCTAAACGGGAGCGACGGTTTCAATGCCGTCGGCTCGCCTGTGATCGATCCGGCGGGAAACGTTTATGCGGCGGCGATGTCTGGCGGGATACAGGCGGGCTCCGTTTTCGAGCTCACGCCAACGGCTAGCGGCCCATGGAAGGAAACCGTGCTTCATCTTTTCGACTTCAAGTTTCCTAACGGCGAGGATGGCGAATCTCCCTACGCCGGAGTTACCCTTTACCGCGACCGGGTCTTCGGAACAACCTCGGGCGGGGGAGTCCACAACGCGGGCACCGTCTTTGAAATTATTCCGCGGGTGTTCTGACGCGGACAACTCGCCGCGCAGCGATAAAAGGCCGATTGGCGCATTTTCGCCGGTTAACTCGGTGAAACCGAACCCACCGGCGTGATATCCTCCCGCTTTCAAGCAAGCAGGGGGATTCATGCCATTCTCGCGCCGCGACTTTGTCAAGACTTCCGTTCTTGGGGCAGTCGCCAGCACTATTAACGCATCGGCCGACGACGCCGCGAAACCCAATTCCGGACAAGATCGCACGTCAGAGCGCGCCTCTCGAGAATCAAACAAGCGCCCCATCATCATCTGCGCCCACAACGGCCTCAACTATCTCGACGACGCATTCGCATTCCTGAAAAGCGGCGGAGACACGCTGGATGCCGCGTTGCGCGTGGTCCGAGGACCAGAGAACGATCCCAACGATACCAGCGTTGGGCTTGGCGGAATTCCCAACGAAGAAGGGGTGGTCGAACTCGATGCCTGCTGCATGCACTGAACCGACGCGGCGTGCCGGTTCGGTTGGCGGAGTACGGAATATCAAGAACGTTTCGCTGGTTTCGAAAGCCGTCTTCGAACATACCGGACATGTGATGCTGGTGGGTGAAGGCGCCGAGCGCTTCGCAGTGGACATAGGCTTCCCGCGCGAGAACCTGCTGACCGACCATTCGCGCAAAATCTGGCTGCTCTGGAAGGAGTTCCACTCCAACGACGATTGGTGGGGGCCTGGATTGGCCGACCCACACTGGCAATCGCCGGATGTAAAGCCAAAGCCGCAGGCAGAGTTATGGCGGGAGCGCATTCAACATCTGCAAGCGCGCGCCGCCGACCTTGGTATTGCCCCAGAGCATCAGATGGAAGCCATCCGGAAGGTTTTATTTCCGCCAACGGGCACGATCCACTGCTCGGCGCTCAACGAGAAAGGCGAGATCTCCGGCTGCACCACGACCAGCGGATTAGCTTACAAACTTCCCGGCCGGGTCGGAGATTCCCCGATCATCGGCGCCGGCTGCTACACCGATCAGGACGTAGGTTCAGCCGGCGCTACCGGCAGCGGGGAGGAAAATATTAAGGTCGCCGGGGCGCACACCATCGTTGAAAACATGCGCCACGGAATGTCCCCGCACGAAGCCGGTATGGATGCACTGAAGCGCGTGGCTCGCATTTACGACGGAGACATGACTAAGCTGCGCTTTGTAGACATGACCTATTACGTTCTGCGCAAAGATGGAGCGTATGCCGGAGTTTCCTTATGGCAAGGGTATTCCGAGGGTCATCCGCACACGATAGCGGTGCATGACGGCACGCGACGCTCAGAAGTAACGACCAGCCTGTTCAAAGGATGGTCGCAGGACTTTCCGCCGTTTCCGGATGTCCCCGACGGAACTGAAGAAGCAGTATATGAAATAGCGTGGCTGATTTGGGCCGCAAACGACTGCGGAAACGAGAGAACGCGAGACGTGCACGGCGTGACCCTGCCTATTCCGGGACGCTCTGCTCCTCACTCTGGGCGCGGAGAATGCGATCGACAGAATAGGGTGCGCGCTGACGCGGCTCATGATAATGCCGAACCTGCATCTCCCCAAGAAGGCCTATGGCCAGCAGATTGAGGCCGCCCAGGAGCAGACCCATGGCAAGCATCATCATGGGGCCGTGACTGGCCATGACATGCACACCGCGCAGGAACTTCTCTACTCCCAGCCAAGCCACGACGGCGCTGCCGCCGGTCATGCAAATCATGCCGAAAGTACCAAAGAAGTGCAGAGGCCGGGAAAGATAGCGGAGCAGGAACCGAATGGTGATGAGGTCGAAAAAGACCCGGAATGTGCGCGAGATGCCGTAGTGCGATGCGCCCCTCTCGCGGTTGACATTGCGGATGGGCACTTCGCAGATGGATGCGCCATACCATGACGCCAGAGCCGGGATAAACCGGTGCAACTCGCCGTAGAGCGGTACTTGCTCGAGAATCTCGCGGCGGTAAGCCTTGAATGTGGTGCCGAAATCGTGAATATCGACGCCGCTTAACTTGGCCATCAGCCAGTTGGCGATGCGTGACGGGATGCGGCGCATCCAGAAATTATCGATGCGGACTTTGCGCCAGCCGCTGACAATATCGTAACCGGCAGCGATTTTCTCCAGGAACAAAGGAATGTCGTTGGGATCGTGCTGTAGATCGCCATCCATGGCGATAATATATTCGCCGCGCGCATGATCGAATCCGGCAGCCAGGCCTGCGGTCTGGCCGAAATTGCGGCGCAGCTTGACGACGGTTACGCGGCTGTCAACGGCAGCGATTTCGCGAAGCATGGCGAAAGTATGATCGCTCGATCCATCGTCGACCATCACGATCTCGAAACTCTCGCCAGCCGCCTCCATTACAACCTTCAGGCGGTCGTACAGATCGGTGACGTTCTCCTGCTCATTATGCAGGGGCACAACAATGGAATATTTTGGCACGGTTGCCTAATTATATAACCGCTGGCGCTCGCTTTCACTGAATTTTCTGCGACCGAGGTGGCGAATTGGGAACCGAACTCGGGCAAAGCGCTCAACTCTGTTATGCAACTTTCGACGACGCTGTCGTGGCAGATTCGCGACAGGCTGCTGACACTGGTTTAACCCTGTTCTTTCAGTTTGAGCCGCGACTTGTTTTCTTCCATAAACTTTTTCAAATCCTCGGCGGCGCCAAGCAGCCGGTTCCATTGTTCGTAATACAGGGTGACAGGAAAACGACCGAGTCCATAGACGCTAACCCCGCCTTTTTCTCCAACTTTAAAAATAAGGTCGCCAGTGCGCTTCTTGATTTCGACTTCTTTTTCCAACTGAGACAGACGGGCTTTCAGTTCCTCATAGGTTGGTTCGGACATGAGCTTCCTCGCAGATGCGTTATGACTGCATGAGCAACGTGACAGTCGTACCTATAGTAACCTGTTTGGCGATTGCCACATATATTGCAACCGTTGTAGTCTAGGTGGAACCTAGCCCAAAGCAGGAAAGTCGATGCGACTCCGTACTCGATGGCTGGCGTGGTTTTGTCTGTCGCTGATGGTGTGGGCGGCCGTCATCGAGTCAACTCATACCCACGCGAACCAGACGGAAGCTGCGTCGTGCTCGATCTGCGTAGTCGCGCATAGCACCGCTCCCACAGTTAGTTCGATTCATTTCAAACCTGTATTTGCCACGATTGGCTTCTTGTCCGAGAAAGAGGTCACCGCCAACCCCCTGCTCGGGATTTTCGAGCTGGGTATTCGTGGCCCTCCTGAACTTTGAGAATGCCTGAGGACTCTGTAACTCCGGCAGAAATGCCGGCGCTGTTCTCCCATTCTTAACAATTCTTTCAGGAGGATTCGTGACTACTTCTCAGCAGTGGCGTTTTGCCGTCATTGGTAGTATCGCCTTGTTCCTTTGGGGCACGTTTGCCTTAGCTCAGTCTGGCGGGAATTCCGGTTCCGTTCATGGCACCGTCGTAGATCCCACGGGCGCGGTGGTGCCCAACGCAACCGTTGAAATTCATAACCCGATCAGCCAGTTCGACCGATCCACGACTACGGATACATCCGGCAGTTTCACCATCCCGAATGTGCCCTTTAATCCCTACCACATGACAGTGACTGCACAGGGATTCGCAACCAAGTCGCAAGACGTCGATGTGCGTTCGATGGTCCCGGTGTACATAAAGGTCCCGTTGCAAGTGTCGGGCTCGACTACGTCAGTAACGGTCGAAGCCGGAGCAGCGGACTTGATCGAGAACGATCCCACCTTCCACACGGACGTCGATAGAAATTTATTTAACAAAATTCCATTGGAGAGCACGACATCGGAGCTGAGTTCGGAAGTGACGCTAGCCACGCCCGGCATTGCCGCCGATTCCAATGGGCTCTTCCACGGGCTCGGCGATCATGCGGAGAATTCGTTCTCCGTCGACGGCCAGCCAATCACCGATCAGCAAAGCAAAGTGTTCTCAAACCAGCTTCCGCTCGATGCCGTCCAGTCGATGGAAGTCATCTCCGGCGCGCCGCCGGCGGAATTTGGAGGCAAGACCAGCGTCGTAATCGTGGCGACGACGCGCTCTGGCCAGGGCGTAACCACGCCTCATGGAAGCGTCACAGCTTCCTACGGAACTTTTGGAACCTCCAACGTGGCGGCTGACGTTGCGTATGGGGGCAAGAACTGGGGAAATTTTGTTTCAGTCAACGGCACGAATACGGGACGATTTCTCGATCCCCCGGAATTCACGGTGCTCCACGATAAAGGCAACGAAGAAAATTTCTTCGACCGCGTGGATTATCAATTGAACGACAAAGACTCAATGCGCCTGGATTTTCAGTACACACGTTCCTGGTTTCAGACGCCGAATACATTTGACGGGGAAAATGCAACGCCCTGGACGGGACTGTATGGAGTATTACCGTCCATCGAAAATTATGGCGGTATCGGCCCGAATGGCTTGCCCGTCGGCCCAACCGATCAACGTTCAAAGATTGGCACCTTCAACATTGCCCCTTCCTGGACGCGTGTTCTGAATACAAACATGGTATCTGCCGTAGGCGGGTGGGTGCGCCGCGACGGGTATAACTACTACCCCAGCGGCGATCCTTTTGCGGATCTCGGAGCACCGAGCCTGCAGCGCCAGACGGTCGGCCAGAGCCGCAGCTTGTTGAACGCAGGATTGCGCGCCACGCTCTCCTACGCAAAAGGGATTAACAATGTCAAGGGTGGGATTGACTACGAACAGACGTTCTTGGATGAGAATGACACGGTAGGAATTGTCGATCCGGCCTACAATGCGCCTTGCATCACGCTCGATCCAGCCTCGGGAACGTATGTTGCCGTACCCGGATTCACCAACCCCGGTCAATGCGCGGGTGCTGACCAGCCAAACATCGCGACGAACCTGAACGCGCCCGGCTCCACTCTCTATCCCTTGTGGAATCCGACACTGGCGCCTTACGACCTCACGCGCGGAGGCACTCCCTATAGCGCCCAGGCCAACGCTCCCTATCTTACGCATACCGACGTGAAAGAATCCGCCGCCTACATTGAGGACACAATTAACTGGCGAAACTGGGACCTGAACCTCGGATTGCGCGGGGACACCTATAACGGCCTCACCAGTCACGGACAGGCGGAGCCTCGGCTGGGCGCGGCTTACAACATCAAACGCACCGGGACCGTCTTGCGCGCTTCGTATGCGCATACCATGGAATCTCCATTCAACGAGAATCTGATCCTTTCCAGTCTGGGTTGCGCCAACCCTGTGCTGGCGCCACTGCTTCTCTGTAGCTCTGCGCTCGCTGGAAAGGCCAATCCGCTAAGCCCTGGCCTACGCAACGAGTACCATGTCGGATTCGAGCAAGCGTTCGGAAAGTATGTTGTCGCCTCGGGCGAGTACATCTGGAAATACACTCACCTCGGTTACGATTTCAGCGTGTTGGGCGATACACCCATCACGTTTCCAATCGAATGGACAAAATCCAAGATTCCGGGTTACGCAGGGCGCATCAGCATGCCGAACTACCACGGGCTCTCGGCGCTAGTAGTTTTCTCCAGCGTGGCGGCACGCTTCTTTCCGCCACAGCTTGGCGGAGCCGGGGCCACGGTAGGCGCTCCGGGACTTCCCTTCCGCATCGATCATGACGAGAAATGGGCCCAGACAGCGCACTTGCAATATCAGCTCCCAAAACACGGGCCATGGATGGGCTTCAACTGGCGCTATGACAGCGGACTAGTGGCAGGCAATACGCCCTGTTACGGCATCAATCTGCCGTACAATGACTGCCCTCAGTCGTTTGGCGCAAACGGTTTGCCCCTCACCATCAACGGGCAACCGGCCATCGCGATGAGGGATTACGTCGGAAATCCCCTGACCGCCGATCTGGAATATGAAGGCGGCTTTACCTGCAACGGCGTGAAGGCAACGCCGACCGCACCATTGCCCTCGGTGTGTCCGGCAGACGCCTTCACCTCCCAGCTGGTGAACATTCCGCCGCCCGGCACGGAGGATGACGATCATCGCCCGCAGCGCATTCAGCACCGCAGCCTCTTCGATCTATCCATTGGGCATGACAACTTGTTTCACTTTGACAATGACCGCTACAAAGTCAGCCTGCAATTGACGGCGATTAATCTGGCAAACAAATACGCGTTGTACAATTTTCTCTCCACGTTTAGCGGCACGCACTATGTAACGCCACGCGCACTGACGGCTGAAATCGGACTTCACTTCTAACAGAGGTTTCGAACACGAGCGGCCCTGCTTCTGGGCCGCTTTTTCATTTGCGCCGGTACCTAAATAAACAATGTGTAAATCCATGTAAAAGCGCAACCGCCATGCGGCTGGCACGAATCCGACTGATAGAATTACTACGCGTGCCTGCTTGCGGCTTTTCTTTCGTGGGGGAAAAGACCGTTCGATAATCGCGCAAGGAGTCGGACAGCAGTATTGTTTTCGTTACAGGGTGTAGTTAGAAGGGCCGGCTTGAAACTTCGCTTTCAGCTCGGGGTTATTAACGCGGTAGGGGGAATGTTTGTCTATCAAAATGGCGAGGTGGCCGTTCGCGGCTCTGATCCTGGGATGTCTACTCACTTTTCCGGCCGCGGCGCAACAGACTCCCGCGCCGACCAACGTCGATTCGCAGAGTTCCAGTGAAGACGACCAGCCTGCGCCTCAGCAGGACTCGCCCAAACAAGCAGGCACGCAACAGCAGGCGCCTCAAACCGGCTCGAACACGCAGGGGCAATCGAATTCAGGAAGCTCCACCCCGGGTTCGGGGAGTTCCACTCCCGGCGCATCCAATCCTCCGAACGCCAATTCTGGCAATCAAAGCGGTCAGGGCAAGGTTGCGGGAACCTCGAATGACAGGCTCTTCTACACGCTGCCGAACTTTCTGTCGCTGCAGAACGGTGCCAAGCTTCCACCCCTGACAACGAAGGAGAAATTTAAGGTCGTTGCCCTGGGCACATTCGACCCCGTGCAATATCCCTGGTGGGGGCTTCTTGCCGCGATTAGCCAGGGAGAGGACAGCGAGCCAGCATTCGGCCAGGGTTGGGCCGCCTATGGGAAGCGCTACGGGACCACGGCTGGCGACAGCATGGTCGAGAACTTCATGGTCGGCGCCGTTTTTCCGTCGATCCTCCATCAGGATCCACGGTTCTATCAATCGGAGAAAGGCGGATACGCACAACGCACCTGGTATGCGGTTACTCGAATTCTTGTGACGCGTGGCGATTCCGGAAACAAGCAGTTTAACTTCTCCGAAGTTTTTGGCGCCGCTTTTGCAGCGGCTGTCTCCACCTACAGCTATCATCCTAAGAGTACATACATTAGCACGCCTACCAATCCGCACATGTTTGTCGCTTCCGAGCGAACTTTGACGAACACCGCCACCGTATGGGGAACCCAGATGGGGCTGGATACGATCACCATCGTAGTGAAGGAATTCTGGCCTGACATCCATCGCAAGCTATCGCACAAGCACCAAGGAGCGGTGGCGAAGACCGATAAAAGCTCAGAGTAGGCGTGTAGGACAGGGATCACACCGATTCTGGTTTCAGAATAAGTCCTTGGCTGCTTCTGCTGTTCATGATCACGCGCATCGGCGTATCGAACCGCAAATGCCGCACGCAGCCGTCTTCATGGATTGGCCGCTGAGAATTCAGCCACTCCCAATCGACCGAACCTTCCCCGGCATCGGGATTTACCGTGAAATATCCGACCTGAAAGGCGGTGAGATTCTGAAAGAAATGGCTGCCTTGCGATGGAGTGACGCGAAAGTCGCGGAAGCCCGCTTCGACAATTACGCGAGCGCCGGAGATTTCATCCCACTCGACTGGAATGCCGAGCCAGGGATCGTTCGATCCCCAGCGGCCAACGCCGATCAACAAATAAGGACGGTTCTCGGAGTTGAGTATTCCGTTGAAATGGGCGACGGCCTTGGCGACTTCCTGGCTGCGGCTGCGCTCGAAGCGCTGCGAATCGATCACTACAACATCGCACAAATTCTCGATGCGGCCGTTGCCGAGGACCTTGTTGGATTGGCAGAGAATTTGGCGAGCGTCGCCATCGCTGACCAATAAATCCTGGTGATCGCGGGAAAGCGTAAGCGGCCGGGCCTGCAGGAAACCGAATTCGGCGGCTTCGCCAGATCGGCGCGCCAGGCATGCGGCGAATTCGATTTCCACGGGAATGCCCAGCGCGTCTTCGCCGGCTTTGACCAGCGTCTCCAGAATCGCAGGCAAAGGAAACAGGCCGTGCTTGAGCATGGGCGCGAAACTCACGATGCGCACACCCGGTCGGCTCAGGCCATCGTAGACAGCCTGGTTGTCATCCGAATAAGTCGAGCCAACCGGGGAAAGTGTGCCATCAGCTTCGGCAGCGTCAAGCCCGAAGCGCATTTCGTGCAAGCGCCCGGGGCGGCCTTCCGACGTGCCATTCAACGAGAGCGCCCAGAATTCAGTTTGCGTGTTGTTGAGAATGTCTTCCACCGAAGAAAATTGCAGCAAATTCTGCGGATAGCGCGGGCAAAAAGTTAGGCATTTGCCTCCGTCGACCACCGCGCGTCCCAGGCCGAGAGCAACCGCGGCGATGCCATCGGAAAAAGTCATCGGCGGAACGGGATAGAAATTATGCGAGCGAATTACTCCCGAGAAATCCGGATAGAAGCGTTCGCCGTGCGCTGTGCCCACGAGTTGTTGCACGATCACCGCCATTTTTTCTTCTTCCAGCCGGTACGGCGTAGCGCGCACATAAGCCTTAGCGTGGCGGCTGAATGTGGAAGCGTAGACGCGTTTGATAGCATCGATCAGCTCGGCAATGCGCAGTTCTGGATCGGGCGATTGATTGCCCAGCATGAAAGTTTCATAAACCCCGGTGAAGGGTTGGTATTGCGAGTCTTCCAGCAAGCTGGAAGAACGGACGGCGAGTGGGTAATGTACCTCACCGAGAAATACCTTTAGTGCCCCTTCTAATTCTTCCGGGAGTTTCGCGGCGAGAAATCTCTTCAGGACCTCATTGTCGTCCTCGCATTGCAGGGCGAAGTCCAGAAGGTTGTTCTCGGCCATGAATTGATCGAAGTTGTCGGTCGCCAGAACGAGCGCAGGCGGCACCGCAATGCGTATGCCGGGAAAGCGGCGGGCGATGCGGTTTTTGCGCAAGAGGTGTCGGACGAAAGCCAGTCCGCGCGCTTTGCCGCCGAGCGACCCGGCGCCGATGCGAAGGAAGTGCGATTCCGACGGCTTGAAAGTTTCGGCGTTGAAGTCGCCGATGACAAGTTCGCTCTGCTCGCGGCGGTAATCATTAATCGATTCGATTAAGTCGCTGCGCAGATGCTCGGGACCGGTAAAGTCTGAAACCTTGCGTGGACGCAGTTTCGCCGCGAGCGCGAATTCCGTTCGTGCCATGAGCCAATGAGAAAAGTGGTTGCTCTGCGCGTGATAGGTGAGGCTTTCGGCCGGAACGGACTGCAGTTGTTCTTCGAGTTCGTTCAGATCTTTGGCGCGTGCCACTTCTTTTAGGTCAGGAAGACGGAAAACGAAATCGCCGAAACCGAAATGTTCTGTAAGAATGCGACGCAAATCTTTTAACAGAGTTGGCGAACGTTTGCGGAGGAACGAATAGCCAGCGGCTTGCGCGCGCGGACGAAACTCCGTCCGGCTGGTTTGCAGAACTACAGGAACGTCGGAGACCAGAGATCGCATCAGGCGGGCGAGTTCGAAGCCCGCCTCGGGATTGAGTTTGCCTTCCCACGGAAATTCGACATCCGAGACGAGGCCGAATAAATAGTCGCGATACTGCTGCACTAATTCGGCCGCCTCTTCGAAGTTCGAACTCAGCAGAATTTTTGGGCGCGCCTGCATGCGCACAAGTTTGTGCGCGACGTTGATTCCCTCCTGGATCACGCGGCGCGATTGCTTGATCAGCTCGGTGTAGATCACCGGCAGAAACGACGAGTAATAGCGAATATTGTCTTCAACGACCAGCAGCACGGGCACGCCCATCGCTCGTGTGTCGTGCAAGACATTGCGCTTATCTTCGATGTATTTGACGATGGCGATTAAAATCCGGGCGTTTCCCTGCCAGAGGAAAATGCGCTCGATGTCGGTAACCGGATTGCGGCTCACGAAATTCTTCACTTCGCGATAGTCGTAGGCGAGCACGACGACCGGAACATCAAGTCCGGCACGCCTGACTTCGCGTGCAAGCTCGGCGGCACTCATATCGGCGACGGTGAGATTGGTGACGATCAGATTGAAGCGCGGCTGCGAGCGCGCGAGTTCGAGCGCCTCGGCGCAGCTGGAAACGTGGGTGATGCCGGGAATCTGCTGCAGGTTCAGTTCGAGCGATTCGTCGATGAGAAGCTCGTTGAGGCGTCCATCTTCGCGAAGGATAAAGGAGTCGTAGAGGCTGGAGACCAGAAGAATGCTCTGGCACCTTGAAGGGCATCAGGTTGTCGAAGCCTTCAAGGCGCGCTTCGGCGTCAAGGAGGGGTTCGGCGATGGGGCGGGTAGACATGGAAGGACAATCCTAACCTCTTCTATTAGCGGAGAGAACTAAAAGTCAAAACCCCACCTCTGCCGCAAAGAGCACGGCAACGACGGGGTCCCCTCAGCGCTTCTATTTCCTCCAACGCGGGCGAAGGCGCCCGCGCCACACAGACCAGTTACACCAAGCCCTGATCCAGCATCGCATCGGCAACTTTCAGGAAACCGGCGATGTTGGCGCCGTTCACCAGATTGCCGGGCGTACCGTATTTCTCGGCCGTTTCGTAGCAATTGCGGTGGATGGCGATCATGATTTTGTGTAGCTTGTCATCCACTTCTTCGCGTGTCCAGGAGATGCGCGCGCTGTTCTGCGACATTTCGAGGCCGCTTGTGGCCACGCCGCCCGCATTCGCCGCCTTCGCCGGACCGTAGAGAACCCTGGCTTCCAGGAACAGCTTGGTTGCTTCGAGCGTGCTTGGCATGTTGGCGCCTTCGGCGACCAACTGGATGCCGTTCTTGATCAGGTTCGCCGCATCTTTCGCGGTGATTTCATTCTGCGTGGCGCTCGGGAAGGCGCAATCCGCTTTGATGTTCCACAGCGGGCTGTGCTCAAGCTTCACATCGGTCGGCATAAAGATCGCTTTCTTGTAGTGGTCGGCGTAGTCGCGAATGCGGCCGCGCTTCACGTTTTTCAGCTCAAGAACAAACTCCAGCTTCTCGCGATTGATGCCATCGGGATCGTAGATCACCCCGTTTGAGTCCGAAACGGTGACCGGCTTCGCGCCGAGATCGAGCAATTTCTCGATCGTGTACTGTGAAACGTTGCCGCTGCCGGAAACCAGGCATAGCTTGCCTTCCAACGAGTCTTTGCGGCTCTTCAGCATTTCCTCGGCGAAATAAACGCAACCGTAGCCTGTGGCCTCCGGACGAATCAGCGATCCGCCCCAGTTCAAGCCTTTGCCGGTAAGTACGCCGGTGAACTCATTGCGCAGGCGTTTGTACTGGCCGAAGAGATAGCCGATTTCGCGTCCGCCCACGCCGATGTCGCCGGCGGGAACATCGGTATTCGGCCCGATGTGACGCGAGAGTTCGGTCATAAAGCTCTGGCAAAAGCGCATCACTTCGTTATCGCTTTTCCCTTTCGGATCGAAATCCGAGCCGCCTTTGCCGCCGCCCATGGGCAGCGTGGTTAGCGAGTTCTTGAAGACTTGCTCAAACGCCAAGAACTTCAGAATTCCGAGATTCACCGAGGGATGGAACCGCAGACCACCTTTATAGGGTCCGATTGCGCTATTCATTTCGATGCGGAATCCGCGATTGATTTGCACGCTGCCCTGGTCATCGATCCAGGGCACGCGGAACATCAGCACGCGCTCGGGTTCGACAATGCGGTCGAGAATGCGATTCGATTGATATTCGGGATGCTTCGCCAGAACTAAACGCAGAGAATCGAACACCTCCCGCACCGCCTGATGGAACTCAGGCTCGGCGGGATTTTTCGCCTTCACACTTACCATGACGTCTTCAATGTAATCGCCTGGGGCTTTGATTCCGGGCGACGTAAAAATGCCAGAAGTCATATTCCTACCTCCGTAGGTACGTCTTTCGGTTCGTTTTTATTGTGATCTTTCGCAAGGCAAGTGCAATGACTTTCGGCACCTGCTCGGGTGATAGTTATCACTGGAGTAAACCGGTCGAACCGGGTGATTTCAGAATGCAAGTTCAGAACGTACTGATCCCTATTAAGGATACTCCGACTCGCGTTTGCGTAGGCACTTTTTACGAAGCAGGCGCTACAGAATTCTCTCGTGCATATAGCCGTTGACGCCCAGGGCCGAGATGAGTTCGGCGATGTGGTCGGGACCGCGCGTTTCCATTGTGATGTCGATCGCGGTGTCGCCCAGATTCACGTTGTGGTAGGCGCGGTCGTAAGCCGTTTCGACGATGTTGGCGCGATGCTGCGCAAGGATGCCGGTAAGCCGGTGCAGCGCTCCGGGATAATCGGGGAGATGCACGCGCAGGCGCACCAGGCGGCCGTCTTTGACCAGGCCACGCTCGATGATGCGCGCCAGCAGAGTCACGTCGATATTGCCTCCGCTGATCACGACGACGATTTTCTTTCCGGCTTTATCGCGAGGTGGTTTTTCACTGAGTAAAGGAATGCGGCGATTTACCAGCGCCGCCAGCGCCGCCGCGCCCGCGCCTTCAGCAAGAATCTTTTCTCGTTCCAGCAGCAGGAGAACAGCGTTTGCGATTTCTTCCTCTTCAACGATCACAATTTCGTCGACATATTTCTGAACCAACGCCAGCGTCCGCTCGCCTGCGCGCCGGACTGCGATGCCATCCGCGATGGTAACGGCAGCGGCCAAAGTCACGGGCTTGCCTTCCGCTAACGCGACTTTCAGTGAAGGCAGGCGTGCGGGCTGAACCCCAATCACCTGGATGTGCGGATTCGTTTCTTTCAAAGCGCAGCCGATGCCGCCAATGAGACCGCCTCCGCCGATGGGCACAATCACAGCTTCAAGGTCGGGATGCTGCTCGAGCAATTCGAGGCCGAGAGTTCCCTGCCCCGCGATGACCGCGTCATCGTTGAATGGATGAACGAAGGTGAGATGTTCTTCCGCGCTGAGGCGCATGGCCTCGTCGTAAGCCTCATCGTAATTGGCGCCGTGCAATACGACTTCGCCGCCGTAGCCACGCGTGGCCGAAACCTTGATCAAGGGCGTAGCCAGCGGCATGACGATCTTCGAGCGGATGCCAAGATTGGAAGCGTGATAGGCGAGGGCCTGTGCGTGATTGCCGGCCGAGGCCGCGATCACTCCATGCGAGCGTTCTTCGGCGGTGAGAGTTAAAAGCTTATTGAGTGCGCCGCGTTCTTTGTAGGCGCCGGTGCGCTGCCGGTTCTCCAGTTTGAGATAGACCCCATTTCCGGTGAGTTCAGAAAATGTTTCCGAACGAGTGCACGGAGAAATGGGAATCGATTTGCGAATGCGATCAAGCGCCGTCTGAACGTGCGAGAGAGTGACCATGCAAGGGATTCGTCATTCTATCTGAAAAGTCTCCGGGCCCTTGCACGGAGCGCTCAAAACCGCGTCTGACATCGATCGCAGGGCGTGCGGAAAAATCCATGCGGCGCATTAAAAATGACGATTGTACTTTCCTGACATTTGCCGTTAGACAAGTAATATGGCGGAAAGTCGCCCTAGCTTCGCGCTGGATCATGATGCATGCGGCGTGGGATTCGTCGCCCAGCTCGGCGGACCTGCGTCTCATCAGATCGTTGAACGCGGGCTGCGCGCACTGGTGCGGCTGGAGCATCGCGGCGGCGTCGATGCTGACGGGCGCAGCGGCGACGGCGCAGGTCTGCTGGTTCAATTGCCTAAGGCTTTTTTCCGTAAAGCGGCCCGCGCAGACGGGATCGAGCTGCCGGAAGAATTTGGCGTCGGCATGGTGTTTCTTCAGCGTGGCCAGGAAGACCGGGCACAAGAGGCGATTCGCGCCGCAGTCGATAACTTTGGTCTGTCATTTCTAGGCTGGCGCGAAGTTCCGACCGATTCTTCGATTCTGGGGCCGCGCTCGCAAGAATCTCTGCCTTTGATTCGGCAATGCTTTCTGGCTCCGCAGGCCGATGCCGCAAAACTGGAATCGTTCGATTTTGAACTGCAGCTCTACCGGCTGCGGCAACAGCTTGAGATAGTTCCGGACTCCGGTTATTACTGTTCGCTCTCGTCGAAACGAATTGTCTACAAAGGACTCCTGACCCCTGAGCAGTTAGCGCCTTTCTATGCGGACCTGAACGATCCCGATTTCGCCAGCGCATTCGTGATCTTTCACCAGCGGTACTCCACCAATACCCAACCCAGTTGGCGGCTGGCGCAGCCGTTTCGATTTATCGCGCACAACGGCGAGATCAATACCATCAGCAGCAATCGCCGCTGGTTCCAGGCGCGAGCGGCAACGCTGCGGTGCAAGATTGGGTTACCGGAAAACGCCCAGTTGCTACAGCCGGGCATGAGCGATTCCGCGAGCTTCGACAATGCCCTGGAAGCTGAAGTGCGAAGTGGACGCAGCGTTACCGAAGCCGCATTGCGCCTGATGCCTCCAGCCTGGGAACATGACGAACATCTGTCTCCCGGGTTGCGGCAGTTTCTCGCGCGCAACGCTTACGAGCAGGAGCCGTGGGACGGGCCTGCGGCAATGATTTTCAGCGATGGAGACTTTGTCGGCGCGAAACTCGACCGCAATGGGCTGCGTCCGCTGCGTTATACGCTGACTTCGGATGGATTGCTCATCGTTGGGTCGGAAGTCGGCATTGCGGATCTTTCTGGAAAGGAAGTCATCGAGCGTCAGAGGCTAGGACCAGGCGAGATGCTGATCGCCGACCCTACGGATGGAACAATTTCTCGCCCGCGTGACGTAGAACGGCTGGTGCCGGTCCGTCCCGAGGCGAGGACGCCAACAACCATCTCAGCCAAAAACAAAGCGACTTCTGTGGTGCACGAACCCAATCGCCTGATGGCAGCGTTTGGCTGGACCGAAGATCAGTTCCGCATGCTGCTTCAGGCAATGGCGGAGCACGGGCAGGAGCCGCTCTGGAGCATGGGCGATGACGCTCCGCCGGCATTCCTATCGGGACTGCCACGTCCGCTGTGGGATTACTGCAAGCAACGCTTTGCGCAGGTCACGAACCCGCCAATCGATCCTTTGCGCGAGGGCCACGTGATGTCGCTCGACATCTACCTTGGCGATGGTCTGAAGCTGAATTCCCCCCTGCTCGATGCCGGACAAATGGACCGGCTCTCTGAAATGCTGCTCACCGTCCATTGCGTGGACTTCAGTTTTGAGGTGAGCGAAGGAGTGGACGCGGCCCGTAAAGTTTTGCAAAGAGTTCGCGAACAAGCTGCGAAGGCCGCGGCCAGTGGTCGCGCGATCTTGTTGAGTGATCGGGCCGTGAACGAGCATCGAGCGGCCGTTCCCGCATTGCTGGCGGTATCGGCGGCCTGGCTAGCCATGACCGAGATTGGAAAATGGAATGTTCCTCTGATCATCGAAAGCGGCCAGGCGCTCGATACCCATCATGTTGCTCTGCTATTGGCCGCAGGTGCGAGTGCCGTGCATCCCTATCTGGCCATGAGCTTGGCCGCGCAGGCGGATGCAAATGGTCCGGTGAAGTATCGATCCGCACTCGAAAAAGGCCTGCGTAAGGTGCTGGCGCGGATGGGCATCTCGACCATGAGCAGTTACCGCAACAGCCAGATGTTTGAAACTATCGGGCTGGATGAGAAAGTTTGCGCGGAGTTCTTTGCAGATGCGGGCGCAAGCGTCAGCGGCGCCTCATTGGACGATCTGTTGCGCGACTGCCTCACTTGCCACAAAGCCGGCTTCGGAGCTTCCGCGGCAGAATTTCGCGATGCAGGGTTATATCGTTTTCGGCGCAACGGAGAGCAGCATGCTACCTCGCCCGAATATGTCAGGCGAATGCATCGCTACATCAAGGCTCCGACACCGGCGAACCAGGCGTCGCTCAACGCGCTTTCCGAAGAACGAAAAGAAGTCGCGGTGCGGGACCTGCTTGAGTTTCGCCCCGCGAAGCCGTTGCCGCTCAGCGAAGTAGAAAGCGAGACTTCCCTGCTCAGCCGCTTCAGCACGCAGGCGATGTCGCTGGGCGCGATTTCGCCGGAAGCGCATCAGACGCTGGCAATCGCGATGAACCGCCTCGGAGGACGCAGCAATACCGGCGAGGGCGGCGAAGATCCAAGCATTTATTACGAGCGCCCGGAGGCGAATAACCGTGTGAAGCAGGTCGCTTCGGCACGATTTGGCGTGACCGCGGAATATCTTGTGCATGCGGATGAAATCGAAATCAAGATGGCGCAGGGTTCGAAGCCTGGAGAAGGCGGACAACTGCCTTCGGCAAAAGTTTCGCCATATATTGCTCACCTGCGGCATGCAATTGCAGGAGCCACTCTGATCTCGCCTCCGCCGCATCATGATATCTACAGCATCGAAGATCTGGCGCAGTTGATTTACGATCTGCGCGCAGTAAATCCGAATGCGCGCGTCGGAGTGAAACTGGTCTCAAGTACCGGAGTCGGCGTGATTGCAACCGGCGTAGCGAAAGCCGGCGCAGACGTGATCACCATCAGCGGGCACGACGGTGGCACCGGAGCCTCGCCGCTAACTTCGATCAAGAATACGGGCCTGCCCTGGGAAATTGGCTTGCGCGATGCGCACACCGCACTGGTGCGGGCGGGACTGCGCGGCCGAGTACGGCTGCGTGTGGATGGCGGGTTGAAGTTTGCCCGCGATGTGGTAATTGCCGCGTTGCTGGGCGCAGAAGAGTTTGGGTTCGGAACCGCTGCCCTGCTGGCGATCGGTTGCGTGATGGCGCGGCAATGCCATCTCAACACTTGTCCGGTGGGCATTGCCACGCAGGATGAGGCCCTGCGGGCGCGCTTCGCAGGCCGTCCTGAGATGGTGGAGACATTTTTCCGGGCACTGGCATCCGATGTTCGCGAATTGCTCGCCAGCATTGGCGCAGCCTCAATCGACGAAGCTTTGGGCGCGGTCGAACGCCTCGGAGCGAAATCTCGGCTTAATGGAAAAAGTGTGGCTGCGCTGTTACAACCTATCCTTGGCCCTCCCGCGCAAATTGCCTGTCCGCACGAGGACAGTGGCTTTCTGCACCTGGAACTCAATCGCGTGGTCGACGATCTGGAATCCATGACGCTCCGGCCTTACCGTTTCACTATCACGAATGAAGAGCGAGCGGTCGGGGCGCATTTCAGCGGCGAAGCGCTTCGCCGTTTGGGACGCACAGCATTAGAAATGTCGGCAGTTGATTTCGATTTTGCCGGCACCGCGGGGCAAAGTTTCGGTGCATTCCTGATACCCGGAGCAAATTTCCGTCTGACCGGCGAAGCCAACGATTATGTCGGCAAGGGTCTGTGCGGCGGAAGCATCGCGATCACTGCCGGGGCCGAAGCTTCCGAGCGCGGGGATGTTCTGGTTGGTAACACCGTGCTCTACGGTGCAACCTCCGGCGAATTATTTGTGGCCGGCAGCGCCGGCGAACGTTTTGCAGTTCGCAACAGCGGAGCGCTGGCTGTGGTAGAAGGCGTCGGCCAGCACGGCTGTGAATACATGACCGCGGGTGTGGTATTAATTCTCGGCGCAGCGGGTGCAAATCTGGGAGCCGGAATGACCGGGGGCCTCGCCTACATATTGGGCGCGCGCGAGCACGACAATCAGAGCCGAATGAACCTAGACTCCGTGCGGCTGGCCGAGATCGAAGCCTGCGAGGAAGCTTGGTTGCGACGCATCTTGCATCGCCACGTGCAATTGACCGGCAGCCCGCGTGCGGCCGGCTTGCTCTATCACGCGGCCCTGCCGCTTTTGCGGGTCGAGCCGGTGTCGCCGCCATGTTCAATTGAAGAGGCGTGGGCGCCGATCCTTTCGCGTCTCGCAGCCGAAGAGGCGCGCAGCTACGGCCGAGACAAATTTACCTCTTCCGAAAGCGCAGTTGTTCAATGAGGAGTGTGCAGTGAGCGGCGTGCTTTGCGATCACGGATCTCGTCCGCAACCTGCCCAATTCAGCACGCTTCCGGCTGGTCTGGAGTTATTCGTTTTCATGCGAGAACCGCGACCTACACTTTCATCTAAAGCTGTAATGCAAAATTCGCTATAATCCTGCATGGATTTTGACCAGCTTATAACCTTTCTCGAAGTTGCCCGCCAGGGCAGCTTCTCGCGCGCCGGTGAAAAGGTATTCCGCTCGCAATCGGCAGTGAGCGCGCAAATTCGCCAACTCGAGCAGGAGTATGGCGATCGCTTGCTTGACCGCTCGGGCAAAACCGTCAAGCTTACGCCTGCCGGCCAGGTCTTTCACGACTACGCGGTCCGCATGAAAAAGCTGCGTGACGAATCGCTGGTCGCGGTTGCCGACCACGGCCATACGCCGCGCGGCACACTGCTCGTGGGAGCAAACGAAGCTACCTGCCTTTATGTGTTGCCTGAGGTTTTCGGCGAATACTGCCGCCGCTTTCCCGATGTGCAGATCAGCATCTATCGCAACTTCACCTACAAGATCGTGGAAAAGTTGGAGAATGGATCGCTCGATGTCGGCATCATCAGCCTGCCCGTGCAGTCTCCCAGCCTGAAGGTACAAGCCATCTATCGCGACCGGCTGATGCTGATGGTTAGTCCGAAAAATCCATTGGCCAAGCAGAAATCGGCGCAAGTCTCCGACATGGTGAAGCATCCGCTTCTGCTGCCGAAAACCGGGCACACGCGGCGGTTGCTGGACAAACTTTTCCGCGAGTACAACAGCGAACTGAAAGTCAGAATGGAACTGCCCAGCCTGGGCATGATTAAGAGCTTTGTGGCGGCCGATCTTGGCATTTCTTTGGTCAGCGCGTCCTTTGCCGATGATGAAGTCAAGACAGGGCGCGTCAAGCTTGTGGAACTCGAGGGCGCGGAGCTGTGGCGCGAACTTGGAATCGCATACCGCCGCGACCGTACTCTGTCGGTGGCGACGAAGACGTTTGTCGCCGTAGTGAGGCAGCTTTCCGAGTATCTGAAAAAGACCGAGGAGCAGGTGCGCAAGTAGGTGCGGAGACTTTTCGCTCGGTCAGGCGACGAAGTAGGCTTATAGTATTTTAAGATGGGTATAGCGGCCTCGTGGAATATTGCGGCGCGTCGCTTTATTTTGAGGTATGCTGGGCAGCGGAATGTGATCCCTGGGTAGGCAATCATGAACACTCCATTTGACAGCATCGAGGGCGCGCAAGAGTATCTTGCGATGTTGCGCGAGGCGCTTCAAGAGGCGAAACAAACCGCCGAGAGCGACATACTCGCGGAAACTCAAGCGAAAGCCTCGCGCCACACGGACGCTTTGCGGCTCGTCGCCTACAAACTGGATCGCCTTGACCAGCATATGAAGGCGAGTTGCCGACTGCTAAATGACCTCCGGACTTTACGTCGGCTACTGCTGGAAGAAAGAGCGGATGCGCAGCCGCAAAAAGCCTCAACGCTGATGGCCGCAGACTGACGGCCGCGGGTTCGCCAACCTTGATTGCCTCCCGGATGGGGTGCCTGCTTCTACTTTGACTTCGACACAGCGATAATTTTGTAAGTTTCGGTAGCGTTCTTCTTGCCGTCCAACGAAACCGGCCAGATTAATTTCGCTTTGTCTCCGCTGAAGTCTGCGACGAAATCGTCCACGAGTGGCACACGGCACGAGCGCACATTGCCCGGTTCCAGCGAACCGTTCTCGGAACTTGCTCGTGCAGTTGACGACCGCAGAGTCACCGTTTGGCAGCTTTAGCGTTAAAGTAGCACCGACAAGGTTTAAGTTCTGCGCTAGACCGGTCCAGCCGTTAACGAAAGCGTAGCTGTAGGCAGTGTTAGAGTCCTGTCGAGCGATCACAGTTACTTTTACTTTTCCTTGCGCCGCGCAGAGGGTGCTGAGTACCAAAATCGCGAGAATGTTTTTCACTCTCTTCCTCCTTCATAGGCGGAAAGCAGCATAATGCCCGTCAAAACCTGCCAAGATTATGCCGCGCCTGAGCAGTTCGGCAATGGCCCAAACGTGCCTACATCAGTCACTTCGCCAGCGCCGTTCCCTAACGTCCGATGGAATTCAGGCGCCCAACAACTAGTTCCTCCGATTGATTTCCGATTAAAGGAAGAAAAAAGAACTGCAACCTTCGGTACCTTCTCAGGATTGGGCAGAGCGGTTAAGTTGATTCGCAAGGGAGCCCTATAGTCCAACGGATAGGGCGCTGAGAGCGTTGCTGATAAACCTTGTCAGGGGTGCCAGCTTCGCTGCCAAATCTCGGAGATGCGGGTTCGATTCCCGCTAGAGCTTCCCAAGAACTTATAAAATTATATTCGGGCTGCGTAGGTGTCGGAAGGCCCAAGACCGTTCGCTAGCCCGCGCTGGACGGTTATGCCGCACAGATCGCAGTTCCAATTGAAAAGCGGGTACATGCACCCGCAAATTCGCTAATTCAGCGACGTGGGAAACTGTTCGGAACTAGTGTATTATCAGCTAATTGAGCGGGAGTAGTTCAGCGG
>CAVUQI010000002.1:0-229189 GCA_963743585.1 uncultured Acidobacteriaceae bacterium
CGAAAGCGTACCTGTTGTTGGGGGTCGGACGTGGCGAAACTTCGTCCGAGCAGTTGGTGAGAGGGAGTAACGTTGCGGAAGCGGTTTGTGTCTGAACACCCGCATTGGTTGTTCGAGTCCGACACTGGCTCTTTTGCGAAGTTGCCGGGCACAAGTCTGCACCGTCTGGTCCTGAGGTCACAAACCGCGGGCAACTTTGCTCCTGCCCAGAATCTTTTTGTAGTGGCGGAGCACGCAAACTCCAGGACTCATTCTGTAAAACGCCGTCCACATCTGGGAAGGGAACCCAATGGTGAGCAAAAGTGAACATCCTTGGGCCACGGCGATTCTGTCAGAATCCAAACAGGATACGTGTATCTGTTCAGTTGCTACAGCTCAGGTGCGGGTAATTTGGGTGAAACATTACATTCTAGCTAGTTGAATCGGTGAGACGAATGCGCTCGTCTATTTCTAAAACCGGGAAGACCCTTTTCCGCCGCCGAGGGCAGACGGGAACTCAGGGGAAGAACCGACCGACAACTTGGAGCCCCGTACCGGGCGGCGAGGATTATTCTATGCCTGGAACTCCTAGGAGAAACATCGCCTTCAATCAGCAAATTCAACTGAACAAGTGCCTCACTGGCATCAAGGGCTTTGACGAGATTACAGAAGGCGGGCTTCCGAAAAATAGAACGACTTATTCAGTGGAAGCACCGGGACTGGGAAAACCCTTTGGGGATTGATTTTTTGATCAACGGTGCGGTCAACTACAACGAGCGAGGCGTCTTCATGTCCTTTGAGGAGACAGAAGAGGAACTTTATAAAGACGTGGCCTCCCTCAACCTGAATTTGCATAGGCTTGTTTCACAAAAGAAGATTCTGCTCGAATATGTTCTTTTGGAGCGCAAGGATATTCAGGAGAAGGTGAATTTAATCTGGAAGGACTTACTCGTTCGTTTAGAACATGCGATTGACTCCATTGGCGCCAAACGGGTTGTTTTAGATTCCATTGAATCTCTCTTTGCAGGCGTCACAGATGCAGGCATCCTTCGCTTAGAGATCAAAAGACTCTTCCGATGGCTAAAGGAAAAGCAGGTTACGGCAATCATTACCGGCGAGCCGGGACAAGGCTCTTTTACTCGTCATGGCCTGGAGGAGTACATCTCCGATTGCATCATTCTTCTGGACAACAGAGTTAGAGAACAAATTTCCACCCGTCGAATTCGTGTCATCAAATATCGTGGGTCCAATCACGGAACCAACGAATATCCCTTCGTGATCGATAAAGGCGGACTTTCCGTAATTCCCATCACTTCCGCGGGGCTCGATCAACCGGGCACAGCCAAGAGAGTTTCGACGGGAATTCCATCGTTAGATAAAATGTTCAAGGGTGCGGGTTTTACCAGAGGCAGCACGGTGCTCGCTTCAGGTACGGCAGGCACTGGAAAAACAAGCCTCGCGGCTGCCTTCGCGATAGAAAGGTGTAAACGTGGAGAACGCTGCCTTTTCTTGTCTTACGAAGAATCTTCAGGGCAACTCATCCAGAACATGAGCTCCATAGGTTTCCGTTTTGAGCCATTGATGAAAAAAGGACTCCTGAAGGTTGTGTCTACGAGACCTTCCTTTTTTGGTCTGGAGATGCATTTACTCGAGGTATACAAGATCATTGCGGAGTTCAAACCGCACGCTGTTGTCATCGATCCCCTGACAAGCCTGATTGGACAAGGAAACCAACTTGAACTTCAGTCCATGCTTACTCGCATGATTGATCTTTTGAAATCCAAGGGCATAACCGGCTTTTTCACAAGCCTGGTTTCTTCGACCGCACAAAATGACACTAGCGGCGAAATCGGCGTCTCGTCTTTAATTGACACTTGGATTGTGGTGAGAGAACTGGAAGAAAATGAGGGCAAGAGACGCATTCGTGGGCTTTACATTGTTAAGTCTCGCGGCATGGGCCACTCCAGCGACATCCACAAACTAATCTTGAGTGATGAGGGAATCCAACTCGTTCCAATGGATGCTGATGCTACGGCGGGCGCCAATCAGAAAATGAGGATTGGGAAAAGTATTACTGTGAAACAACAGTGATCAAGAAAGGCAAAAGTATTTGACGGAAAGCCGGGCGATTGTGGCGTGAAAACACTGAATCCTAACTTCATTGTCGGCATTGGCGGCTCAGCAGGAGCTCTTAACGCCTCTAAGGCGCTCTTGGACTCACTGCCGTCTAATACAGGGATGGCCTTTGTCCTGGCTTCTCAGATTCATCCCACGGCCAGTAGCCAGTTAGCTCAAATTCTGTCGCGCCACACGAAAATGCCAGTAACGCTGGCTTCCACAGCAATGCCGATCCGGGCGAATCACGTCTACGTGATTCCTCCGAACGCGGATCTTCTAATCGACCGCTATGCCTTCAAAGTCGCCTCCCCGCGCACGAGGATGAACGGGCAGATAGATTTATTGCTTATTTCTTTAGCAGAGGCTATGGGGGAGCGTGCGATCGGCATTATCCTCTCTGGCTATGGTGCCGAGGGTACTGAGGGATGCAAGCACATCAAGGCAAATGGAGGAAAAACCTTCGCTCAGGACATGTCTGCCGAAGTAGATGGCATGCCTCTCAGCGCTCAGGCTTCAGGCTGTGTTGATTTCGTTCTGCCACCCGACAGAATTCCACATGAACTGCAAAGACTGTTACGCACCAGTGCAACTAAAAAGAAACGCGAGTTCGACCCAAAGGTGTTCCTCGCCACCATCGGTGAGGGCAGGAAGATTGTACTGGTTCCTAAGAAGCAAATGCTCTTCACGCAGGGGGACGCCGCTGACACGGTCTTCTACATCCAGAAGGGCAAGGTAAGACTCACCGTCGTCGCGGCGAACGGCAAGGAAGCTACCATAGGCATATTGAATGCAGGCGATTTCTGCGGAGAAGGGGGCCTTGCAGGACAGCCTCTACGCATGGGGTCTGCCGTCGCGATGACAGATTGCGAACTCATGCGAATCGACAAGAAGGCAATGATGCTTGCGCTTCACCGCGAAAATACATTGTCCGACCTGTTTACAGCATATTTGTTGGGACGGAACATCCGATACGAAGCAGACTTGGTTGACCAAATGTTTAGTTCTAGCGAGAAGAGACTGGCTCGGATTCTGATGTTGCTGGCTCACTTCGGAAAGGAAGGCAAGCCCGAGACCGTAATCCCCAAGATCAGTCAGGAGACCCTCGCGGACATGGTGGGTACAACCCGGTCGCGGGTCAGCTTCTTCATGAACAGATTCAGGAAGTTAGGCTTCATCGACTATGATGCCGGGAGTGGGTTGAAAGTCCACAGTTCACTTCTCAGTGTCGTTCTCCACGACTAGCTTTTGCCCCCGCAACCCCGCAGACAAAACTCCCAGATAACAATGAGCAAATCAGGGATTTGCTGGAGAGCGCGGCACTATTTTCATCGCAACCAGCACGTGGCGGTGTCTCGAACGCTCCCGAGATGAAGATGAATGCGTCTGGGACGACAGGAATGTTGCTCCGCCAACCGAACTTATCGTTCTCAAACCGTATCTGAAGGAACGCTTGCGCCTAAGGTTGGCGATAGAAGTTTTACGATATACTCTGCTAGCAGAGCGGGAGTAGCTCAATGGTAGAGTAGCGGCTTCCCAAGCCGTTGGTTGCGGGTTCGATCCCCGTCTCCCGCTCCAGTTTTTCTCTGCTCATCTCGACGTATCGACAGGACTTTCTCAGGGAGACGCACACGAAATTTCATACTGTCCATACTGTCCATAAGAGTATGAAAACCTGCTCAAGAGAGGCGTGCCGTGCAAATCGTGCGAGGGATGCGAAGGCCGTAAGAGGTTGAAATGATTGCCATTATTGGCAACCGGCTGAATTTGCAAGACTTGTGAATTCGGGGGAACTAGAACGCCAGCTTCCCAAGCTGGATGTCGCCGGTTCGATCCCGGTCTCCCGCTCCATTTCGATTTCATTCCTTCCCATTCGCGTCGCTTGCTAGACTGGTGGAGGTATGTCTTCTCCGACGATCCGAAAGCACGCGAGCACAACGGCGGCGAGCGATCAGCCGCCTGTACCCGAGCCTTCATTCTCCGAGCGGGCGCGCACACTGGCCCATGTGGGCCGAGTCGGCTCGCTTTCCACTCTGTCGCGCAAACAGCCGGGATTTCCCTTTGGATCGGTCATGCCTTACGCCCTCGACCGAAACGGCCGTCCCATTTTCCTGATCAGCACCATGGCCATGCACACGCAGAACCTGCAGTCCGACGCGCGCGCGAGCCTTTTGGTCACCCAGCCGGATGCGAGCGGAGACCCACTTGGCGCATCGAGAGTCACGCTGATCGGAAATGTTCAGACCATTTCTGAATCCGAAAGAGCCGAAGCTCGTGCTCTTTATCTCGAGCGTTATTCCAACAGCAAATATTGGGTTGACTTCGAGGATTTTGCGTTTTACCGCATGGAGGTGCTCGACGTTTATTACGTCGGCGGTTTCGGCGTTATGGGATGGGTGCAGGCTTCGGAGTACGGCACAGCTCAGCCCGATCCGCTCGCAGATTCTGCGGCCGCAATCATCGAACACATGAATGCAGACCATAAAGAGGCGCTGGTGTTGCTGGCGCGCGTGTTTGCCGGCATCGATTCGCAGGAAGCTTCGATGACGGCGGTCGATCGCCTGGGCTTTCACGTGCGCTTGAAGACAGATGAAGGCATGAAGGGTACCCGTATTGGTTTTCTGCGGGAAGCAGGTAATCCGAATGAAGCCCGGAAAGTTCTCGTGGAGATGGTGCGGAAGGCCCGTGGCGGCGAATAGCACGCGCGAGTACAATCCTCAATCATGACCAAGAAAATTCAGCCGATTCGCGGCGGACGACGTTTGTTTCTCAAGAGCGCTTTAGCCGGCGGCGCCGCTGCCAGTATCGGTCCGCTTTACCCGGCATTGGCTGCGGCACGCGAAGTTGAAAGGCAACCTGAGAGTGCCAATGTCCAGCCGTTTGAACTCGACGAGATCACGATCTCCGAACTGCAAGATGAAATGAAGAGCGGCAAATTTACCGCGCGATCTCTGGTGGAGAAATACTCCGCGCGCATTGATGAGATCGACAAGCACGGTCCCTCGGTGAATGCCGTCATCGAAATGAATCCCGATGCGCTGTCCATTGCCGATTCGCTTGATCAGGAAAGGAAGACGAAAGGCCCGCGTGGGCCGATGCACGGCATTCCCGTGCTGATCAAGGACAACATTGATACGGCCGACAGGATGATGACTACTGCCGGGTCGTTGGCGCTGGTTGGTTCGAAGCCTCCGCAAGATTCATTCGTCGCCCAGAAGCTGCGCAGCGCGGGCGCGGTGATTCTGGGCAAGACGAATTTGAGCGAATGGGCGAACATTCGCTGCAGCCATTCGACCAGCGCCTGGAGCGGGCGCGGCGGGTTGACGAAAAACCCTTATGCGCTCGACCGGAATCCGTGCGGGTCGAGTTCCGGAACTGGCGCCGGAATCTCAGCTAACTTATGTGCGGTTGGGATTGGAACGGAGACGGATGGTTCGATCGTCTGCCCGTCGTCGTCCAATGGGCTGGTTGGCATCAAGCCTACGGTTGGACTAGTGAGCCGCAGCGGAATTATTCCCATCTCCCACAGCCAGGATGGAGCCGGGCCGATGTGCCGCACGGTGCGCGATGCCGCGATCTTATTAGGTGCATTGACGGGCGTCGATCCCGCGGATTCGGCCACGGCGGCCAGCGCCGGCAAGTCTTATACAGACTACACGCAGTTCTGCGACGCTGACGGCCTGAAGGGTGCGCGCATTGGCGTGGCGAGAAAATATTTCGGCTTCAATGATGCCGTGGACGCCCTTATGGAGCAATCACTGCAGGTGATGAAAAAGCAGGGAGCCACGGTGGTCGATCCTGCTGACATTGAGACGCTAGGTAAGTTCGACGACAGCGAGCTATTGGTGCTGATGTACGAACTTAAGGCTGATCTGAATGCCTATCTTGCACGGCTCGGCCCCGGCGCTCCGGTTCATACCTTGAAAGAGATCATCGAGTTCAACGAAAACAACCGGCAAAAAGAGATGCCCTACTTCGGCCAGGATCTGTTTTTGAAGGCTGAAGCCAAAGGTCCGCTTACAGAGAAAGCCTATCTGGACGCACTGAATAAGAACCACCAACTCGCCCGCACCGAGGGCATTGATGCGACCATGGACAAATATCATCTCGATGCGATCGTTGCTCCCACCGGGGGTCCGGCATGGTTGACTGACCTGCTGAACGGAGATCATGTCGCCGGGGGCAGCTCGAATGCGGCGGCAGTCGCGGGATATCCCAACATCAACGTGACTGCGGGTTTTGTGTCGGGATTGCCCGTAGGAATTTCATTTTTTGGCCGCGGATGGAGCGAGCCCACGCTCATCCGCCTGGCTTTTGGCTTCGAGCAGGCGACCAAGGCACGCCAGAAGCCGCATTTCTTAACCACAATAAGCCTGCCCGCTAAGTAGGATCGACCTACTCGCAACAGTTCGCTGTTGTATCCCCATGGCCGGGATTCCTAATTTAGTTTCTACTACTGGGCGATCGAATTAAATTCAGCCCTCGAAATCGGTCATTTCCGCTTTTCTCATGTTAGCCTTACCTCCAAGGGGGTATTTACCCATGATGAACAATGTGGTGACTTCCCTGCAGAAAGAGTATTCCCGGCTGCAGACTGAGCTGGGACGGGTAGGGAAAGCGCTGGATGCTCTCGGTTATCGTAACGGGAGAGGCCCCAAGAGGACTGGGCGTACGCTGAGCAAAGAAGCTCGTCAACGTATTGCCGAAGCTCAAAGGCAGCGCTGGGCGAGGGTCCGAAAGGCCGCCGCCAAGTCGTCAGCGAAGTAGTTTTTAGTAAGAAGTGCTTTCGCAAGCACCGCAAGCCGGCCTCGTTCGAGATGTAAATGCCTTTACGGGCGAGGCCAAGCTTCGGAAATAGTCCGGCAACGTTCAACTTCACACAAAGTTTGACCTGAGAGCTTCAGCGACCCGCCGCCATCACCTCGCGTTTAAGTCCAGCGAAACCACTTCAGCGCGAGCAGAAAAGAAATTCCACCCCACAAACTCATCACTAACAACCGCGACCACTGGTGGATCAGGGGCGCGCCTTCCAGAATGCTCGCTCTCAGGGCGTCGTTGAGCGCCGTCAGCGGCAGCGCTTTGATCAATGGCTGGACCACGGCAGGAAATCGCTCGTAAGAAAAAAAAACGCCGGAAAAAATCCACATGGGCATCATCACCAAATTCATGAGGCCGCTAACGCTTTCGATCTTCTGTGCCCGGCTCGCCGTCAGCAGTCCGACTCCTCCGAAGCAGAGCGCTCCAACCGTACCGATCAGGATGATGGTGAAGATCGACCCCAAGACTCGCATGTGAAAGAACAAAACGCCCAGCGTAAGCAGTAATCCGATTTCAATAATCATCAGCACCAAGCGACTGGAGATGAGGGCGAGAAGAAAATCTCCACGCCGCATCGGCGTGCCCACAAAACGCTTGAGCAGTTTGCGCTGCCGCATATCGACCAGCGCAAAACCAATTCCCCACATGCCGGAATTCATCAGATTCATGCCAAGCAGGCCCGGAATCAGAAAATCGATATAACGCGAGCCCGGTTCGGAAGAAGTGACTTCGCTGGTTGCAATCACGTCTTTGCGGCCGGCGGCCGCTTGCAGTGCGTCGTTTACTTCCGCACGGGCGAGAACACTTTCCGGGCGGGCGGGGTCGTAAAGATAGGTGACGCCACCTGCAGGATTTGGTTCGATTACAAGATCGTATTTCCCGAGGCGGAAACCCTTGCGCGCGGCGGCAGTATCCTGTATTTCGACTTTGAAAGATCCATGCTGCGAAGAATGTTGCAACAACGATTGGGTTGGCTGCGCGCCTGCCCCGGCAACAATTGCGACCGGTGACGTCTCTGCCGGTTTTTCGCGGAAAGCGACGCCGAGACCCACCGCCAGCAGCAGGGGAAATACGAACACCCAGAACACCACCTCCGGCTCGCGTTTGAGTTCCAGCATGCGGGCCCACAGGAGATGCCGGTAGCCGGCCCAGCGGCCATTGCGACGAGGCGGAGCCTTGCCGGCCGGTTTCATTGGAATTGTCGGAGTCTGCTCTGCAATGCTCATTGCTTTTATTGTGAATTAAGTCCTGACTCGCAAGTTACTCTATTCCTCTCGCAGGTGTCTTCCCGTCAGCCGTACGAACACATCCTCCAGGCTGGCCTGGCGCGTCGAGAGATGATCGAGACGGCTTCCCTGCCTGGCCACAGCTTCCAGCAACGCCGGGATGGTTAAATGCGGCTCCTTGACGCTAAGCGCCATCA
Source organism: uncultured Acidobacteriaceae bacterium (assembly GCA_963743585.1). GTDB lineage: Bacteria > Acidobacteriota > Terriglobia > Terriglobales > Acidobacteriaceae > Sulfotelmatobacter. The sequence continues at coordinate 8,336 of CAVUQI010000002.1, forward strand.
TGCCGTCCGCTTCATGCACGGATTCGACGCCGGGCAGCGCGCGCCAGAGCGAGTGCGCCGGAAGGCTCGCCCGGCCATTGCCATTCGAACTCACGGCAAACTCGACCACATGATGCCCGCCGAGGCGTTCGATCAAGTCGGCCGGCGAACCCTCCGCAATGATTTGCCCATGATCGACGATTGCCAGCCGGTCGCACAGGCGCTCGGCCTCATCCATGTAATGAGTGGTCAACAAAACGGTGCCGCCATTACGTTGAAATTCGCGAATGATGTCCCATAATTGCCGACGGCTCTGCGGATCGAGCCCGGTGGTCGGCTCGTCCAGAAAAAGAATTTTCGGATTGCAAACCAGAGCCGTTGCAACCGCCAGCCGCTGACGTTGTCCCCCGGAAAGTTTTCCCACCCATGCGTCGGCCTTTTCTGTGAGCTGCAGCTCTTCCAGCACCTCGTCCGTTGACCGCGGTTCGCGATAGAAACTGGCAAAAAGATCTACCGTCTCGCGAACGCTCAGTTTTTCCGAAAGCCGCGTCTCCTGCAGCGAGATGCCCAGCCACTCGCGCATTTCACGCGCATTCTCGCTCCAGGAGTGGCCGAGAATTGAAACTTCGCCCGAAGTCGGCTCGAGCAATCCTTCGAGAATCTCGATGGTCGTGGTTTTCCCTGCGCCGTTCGGGCCGAGAAGACCGAAGCATTCGCCGGCCTGGATCTCAAGATTCAGGCCGCGCACCGCCTCGACCTTACCCTGGTAGGTCTTGCGCAGATCGCGGCATTGGATCGCCACCGGCATGTTGGTTGATTTTACTGGATGAGTAAGAAGCGCGTATGGGGATTCGACTCCTGCGCTCGTTCTTTGACGGGGGTCTCGCGAACAAAGTCTTTTACCACAAAGTGCGCTAAGGCCCCGCGGAGTATGCGAAGAAATTCAGTTCGGAGACCCGTATATTGTGGCGATCATATTGTGGCGACGGCGGCGCAAATAGCGCTAATGCATGGCGACCATCTGGCTCGGCCCGTTTGGCTGAGGCAAATCGGGTGGCGGCGCGGGTGGGGCCGGTGACGCACCACTCGCGGGTTGCGGAACGTTATTTGGGTCCTCCCCGGGGCGGCGGAGGCTGGGAGCACCGGCCGGACGCGCCTCAGGCTCCTTTTGTGCCTCTTGCTGTTCTTCGGTTGGTTGCAGGACAACTTCTTTCTGCGTGCGCACGATTTTTTCGCCATCGACCTTCATGGTCTCGACGCGGACCACTTCGTCTCCGACAAAACGCACGAAATTCACGTCCGCAGGGGGCATACCGTAGATCCATTCTTCATATTCCACTTCGCCGTCTTTCTCGCGGTCTTTCTTGGGCGGCTTGCCCATGGCATGAACCACCATCTCCCGATTCATTCCTACTAATACATAATGCGCGAGTATGGCTTTTTTCACCTTGGGCGGAACTGTGTCGAGATAGGCCTGCTCAGGATTGCGCGCATTGAAATCGAGCACGGGAGAGAGCAACTGGCGCAGTTGCGCCGCGGTCATCTCGGGGACATATTTTGCGAAGTAAAGATCAACGAAGGAGCCATGCGGATTATTCGTCTGCGAGTCTGGTCCGCTCATCACCGGAGTGCCGTTTGCGCCGGAAATCTCAATGCGTTTGTACCACTTCTGGCGGCGAATGGGGCCGCCGTTCAGTTCCATGTGGATGTGGTCATTCTTGATCTGAACATAGGAGATGCGGGCGGGATCGCCGGGCTTGATTGAGGGTCCGTAGATGGCGAGGAGTTGCTGCATGTCCTTGCCGCTCGGCGTGATTGTTCCGTCTCTTAATTGCAGCCCCTTTGTGCCCATGGGGAACAAGGTTCGGGAATAAACAAGCTGGGTTTCGAAATCGCGAATGATTTCTAATCGAGTCTCGCGCAAGATGCGCGGGGCATTCGAGGGGATTGGCGGCGCTTGTGTCGCAGACTGGCCAGTCGATGCTTGAGAGGAGGCAGCAGGGGTCGTGTTTGCTTTTTGTACCGACTCGTTGGCTTGACTATTGGCGGCCTGACCGTGGGCAGTGAACGAAGTCGCAACCAAAAAGGAAACTGCGATGGCTGGAAACAGAAAACGCGGCATGCAACACCCCAGGGCCGGAAATCATTATATGCGATGGAGTGAATCAACGGCGGGTTGCCGTCGAATTACAATTGGCGCGAACTACAACTTTGGGCGATCGCCGCGGGGTCCGCTATACGCTCTGCGGTCCGCGCTTCTTATGCTGCTGGCACTTGTTCATGATCGCCGAACGGAGGCGGGTGCGAAGTTGCCCTCGGGCAATTCATAAAGCTGGGAGTCGCGGTAAATCTCGATGGTCTTCTTCGTGGTATCACAGACAACATAGCAGTTGTGGCACCAGGAAAGATGGTTTTCCAGTTCGACTTTTGTAGGCTCGTCGAGCACCCCGTCTAGATAATTTGTCAGCTCGTGCAAAAACTCAGAGCATTTCACCGGTCGCCTTCTCCACTCTCATGTTGGTCGTTTCCATTCTCACGTTTGCGAAAGAACCGTCCCAAGCGCTCGCGAAGCTGCAATCTGGCCCGCAGTAGTCGCGATTTCACCGCTGGCACGCTAAGTTCCAGTGCTGCCGCGGTCTCCTCGGTCGAAAGTCCTTCCACATCCCGTAACACGAACACCGTCCGGAAGCCTGGGGGAAGGCCCTGGATCGTCTTGCTTAATATCTCCCGCAACTCCGCCTGATTGTATTGCTGCTCGGGGTTGGGGCTCCAATCCGCAATTTCGCGCGGAAGAGAATCATCTTCAGTCTTTATGTCCTCGTCGAGCGAAACCGTGCGCTCGGGCTTCTTGCGGCGCAACTTCATCAACGCTTCGTTGACGGCGATGCGCACCAGCCATGTATAGAACTTCGACTGCTCCTGGAACTTCGCCAGGTTCCCGTACGCCTTCAGGAACGCTTCCTGCACCACGTCTTCCGCATCTTCGCGGTTTTGCGTGATGTGCTGTGCGATCCGAAAGACGTTGCGATCATAGCGGCGAACCAACTCTTCGAATGCCGAGTCATCGCCGCGCTTGGCCGCTTGAACAAGGGCCAACTCATCAGTGACAGGCCCCTCTAGTTTGTTTTGGATGGCTCCCATAGTTTCGGCGATGCAGTATTTTGCGTATAAAAATTGATTGGTGTTAAAACGCCAAATACTCCACTGTTATTTTACTTGGTAACCTTAGTGTTTGCCCAATCGGTTTGACGTTTCGATTTGCCGGGCGTTTGCGATAGAGTTAAAACGGCTTTTTTGTACGCGGTCGAACACGTCCTCACGTTACTCTAGAGACCAGTCGCAAGTACCGTATAATCAGCGCTTAAAGCTGCAGGTCTGGAGGGATTTGCTGCATCTTAGCATTTGACGGAAGACACGGTTCTCCCAAGGCATGGCGAAACAGAAAAAAGAAGCGGCCACGGAGCAGGGTGAGATTCGGCAGATTGTCGAGCGCGCGGTCGCGGAATCTCTGCAGTCGCAGTTGCCTCAAATCCAGTCGCACATCGTAGAGCACGTTGTGCACGCGCTGCCTGCGGCTCTTGGCGAGGGCGAGCCCTCAGGCGGTGCAGAAGATTCGAGCCACCTGGTTCGCGCCGTCTCCAGCATTCACAGCGGGTCCACGCAGAAAGAAATTCTGCGGGCGCTCTTGGATGCAACCTGCGAATATTGTGCACGGTGCGCACTCTTCGTGGTAAAGGCGGGCGCCGCATCTGGATGGCAATCGCGCAATTTCGGCGATGACGAAGCGGTCAAGGATTTTGCGCTCGATCTGAGTGCCGGGCCGGTTGCCCATACTTACCAAAATAGAACCGCGACCCCGGGCAACATTGCGGAGATGGGAAAGGGCTTCGTCGAGCAGTTTGGCGCGCCCGCGAACGAGCAAGTGCTGATGCTGCCGCTACTGCTAAAAGACAAAGTGTCGGCCCTAATTTATGCCGACGGAGGCGAAAGCGGCAAGCTGGATTCTTCCGCGTTGGAACTTCTTGTGATGGCCACCAGTTCTTGGCTGGAAGTGGCTTCGCTGCGCAAGCAGGCGGCGAAAGATGATGGCGCGGCTACGAGCAGAGTCGAGAGCGCAACTGCTCCGGTACAGACGGTCTCCTCTTTTTCCGATCCTTTTGCGGGACACGCGCCCAAGCATGTGGTGAGCGCCCCGCCCGCGCCAGAACCGGCTGCTGAAGTCGTCGAAGTGGCTGCGGCGCATGCAAGTGCAGCGGCAGCGCCGGCCGCGGCCGCTGATCCTTTGGCTGCTTTGTCCGCTGAAGATGCCGACGTGCACCGCAAGGCACAGAGGTTCGCCCGCCTGCTGGTGGATGAAATCAAGCTCTACAATCAGGCCAAAGTCGCGGAAGGCCGCCGCAACAAGGATTTGTACGACCGTCTGAAGGAAGACATTGAAAAGAGCCGCGGCACTTTTCAGAAGCGTTATGGCAGCACAGTGGCTGCCAGTGGAGATTACTTTCAGAACGAGTTGCTGCGCAGCCTCGCGGAAGACGATGTTTCGATTATGGGAGCGAACTTCCGCCGCTGATGGTTATTGTTCTTGCAATCTTTAGTCTGGCAATTATTTTTTTCTAGGGTGTCTTTGTCTTTCTCTGTGCAGAAGGTAAAGCAGTGAGATCAGGTTCGAAGTTGTGGCGGGGCATGGCGGCTTTAATTCCGTTCTTTCTTCCTGTGATCCTTTCGGCGTCCGGTGCCATGCCGCGAGCCTCGTCGAATTTCGTTCTGCAGGTCTGGGCGTCAGCGCCGCCCTCGGCTCAACTATCCACTAGCAGCAAGCCAGCCGAAAAGAAAAACACGACGGCTCACAAAAAGAGAACAGCAGCCAGAAAGACGCCGGCGAGCACCGGCAGGCGCCGCTACACGAATGCTCGCAGGCGTCCGCTCTCTCCTCGGGTGCGCCGGATGCGGCAGGCGTTCGTGGCTTCCGCCAGCCTGCGCCCCATGGCGCAACAAGTTCTGCAGGATCGATCGTTGCCTGCCTATGCAGGAGTGGAGCGTTATGCGCGGCTTCACGCTAAAGATGATGTCGGAGCATTGGCGTGGCTGGTCATCGGCTATGCGCATGTGCTCGATCACGATTACGCCGAGGCAATCGATCCGCTGAGTCGTGCCAAGGTTCATGCCGGAGATTTGGGCGATTACGTTGCCTACTATCTGGGCACTTCGTATATGCAGACGGGACGAACCGCGGAAGCCATCGCCACTCTGGCGGATTTCGGCAAGGCGCATCCTGATTCGGTGCTCGAGAAAGATGCCATCGTCAGTTATGCCGATGCGCTGCTCGGTGAAGGCCAGGCGCAGGATGCTGCGACCGCGCTGGAGCAGATTCGCATACCGACGCGCTCGGACGTGGAATTTACTTTAGGACGGGCCTATGCCGCTCTGGGTGAGAACGCCAAGGCTGCCGCGGCATTGGAGACGGTCTATTACACCATGCCGCTGGCCGGCGAGGCCGACGGTGCCCACGCCGCGTTAGAAAAATTGCCTATCGTGCCCGCCCCGAAAATAAAACAGCGCGAAACCCGCGCGGAGTTGCTGATGAAGCATCGCCGCTATGCCGATGCGGCGGATGAATATCGCGAGCTGTTGAACGAGGTTGCAGCCAGAAAATCGGGCCACGGTGGAACTGGAGCTGGCGGATGCCCTGCATCGCGCAGGACGCAATCGCGACGCCAAGGAAGTGCTCACCTCGCTTCAGCCGCTGAGCGCGGAAGAAGCCGCGCAGCGGCTGTATCTGCTGGGCCAGGTGGCCTTCGCGGCCAACGATAATGACACTTTCTATCGCACCGTCGAGGAGTTGCGTAGCTCGGCCCCGGCCAGCCCGTGGCTCGAGGAGGCACTGATTTCGGCGGCAAACCTGCATCTGGTGCATCACGAATACGATCAGGCCCTCGATGCCTACCGCGAAGCGCAAGAGCGATTTCCCAACGGCCCGCGTGCCTCATATCTGCATTGGAAGGCCGCCTGGTTAACTTTGCGTCAAGGCCGCAACGACGAGGCCAAGAAACAATTCGAAGAGCAAATCACGGTCTATCCCAACGGCGCGGAGACTCCCGCCGCCTTATATTGGCGTGCACGGCTGGCGGAAGAAGACAATCAGCTCACGATGGCGCGGGCTTTTTATGTAAAGCTTAGCGAACGTTATCGCAATTTCTATTACGCCGAACTCGCCCGAGACCGGATGAAGCATCTGCCCGCTGTGCCTGACCCTCCCGGCGATTATCCCGTGCTCGATCGCGTGCCGCCTCTGCAGAGTGACGTCAAGATCGAAGAGACCGATCCGCCGACCGACGAGTTGCACGTACAGAAGGCGGAACTGCTGGGCAACGGCGGGCTGGTCGATTTTGCCGTCCGTGAACTGCAGGCGGTCGCTCCGGCCGAAGCTGGAAGCTGGGTCCCCTCTGAGGAAGCGCAGCTCTATATCGAGACCGGACATTACGATCGCGCAATCCAGGTGATGAAGCACTCCGCGCCAAATTACTTCGCTCTCGATATTCCTGATATGCCCCGCTCTTACTGGGAGGCGTTATTTCCCAGGCCTTACTGGAACGATTTAAAGCGCTACGCGGCCGCAAACGGGCTCGATCCTTATCTGGTGGCATCGCTGATACGGCAGGAATCGGAGTTCAATCCCAACGCAGTTTCGCGGGCAAACGCCGTGGGCCTGATGCAGTTGTTGCCAAAGACGGGCAGGAACGTGGCCAGGCAGGTAAAGCTGCGGCGCTTTAACTACGGCCAGTTATATACCCCGGCGGTGAATCTGGAATTGGGCACCCGCTATTTTCGAGGCATGGTCGATAAGTTTGGATCATTCGAATACGCTCTCGCCGCCTACAACGCCGGCTCGGAACCGCGTGGAAGAATGGCTGAACGACGGCAAGTACCGCGACCCTCAAGAGTTCGTGGAATCGATTCCCTTCACCGAGACACGCGAGTATGTGCAGGCGATTCTGCGGAATGCCAGCGTGTATAAGCAGCTTTATGGGACGCCGTAGGGCAGATGTTGAGCCACATGATTCTCCCTACAGCACGCCGCCGGTTTTGATCGCCAGAATATTCAGCGCCATCTCCAGCTTCGTAATCGCCTCGCCGAGTTCCGGATGCTTTCCGATTTTCTCTTGCAGAGTCTTCAGAATCTGATGAGCGCTTGCAATCTGAGCTGCTGCCTGGTCTGGCCCTTGCCCGGGGTTATTTTCGCTCGGTTCTTTCATAGACGATTGCTCCTTGTACTTCTCACTCTACATAGCATGCCTGCTTTAATCCATGCACTCGGCGAACCGTGATAGACTCATGCGCAAAATCCGTTTATCCGAAAGGGAGAACTATGACCAAAAAACTTACCGCGATTTTGAGCGTGCTATTTTTCTGCAGCGTGATGATAAGCCAGGAACCGGTGGTGGATATCAGCCCGAAGATTCATCCTAACCTGTATGCAGCGCAGCGTGATGTGGTGGACGCAAACCACTTTGTCCATCTTGCACAGAAAGACAATCGTTATGACATGCACGGCCATGCAACCAAAGCCAGGGAACTGCTGGTGCAGGTGAACCAGGAGTTAAAGGCGGCAGCTGAAGATGCCAATGCTGGCATGCACCGATAAGCTGGTTGGGGATTTTCTGCCACGAAGTGAGTTCAAGCTGGCGTCTGTTTCACCGCAGTAGAATGATTTTGCGTTCTACTGCGGGTAACTTTTGTCGGCGGCCTTTTGTTGCCCGAATACGATCTCGAGCACCAGCAGCGCAGCGCCCACTACGATTGCACTATCCGCCAGGTTGAAAACCGGCCACTGATACTGCTTTACGTAGAACAGCAGGAAATCAACCACCCGTCCGCTGACGACGCGGTCCCAGAGATTGCCGATCGCTCCTCCCAAAATCAACGACAAAGCCACGCCGGTAAGAAGGTGCGCATGGTGGTTCTTCCAGAGCAATACCGACACCACCACCAGGGCGAGCACGGAAAAAGCGATCAGCATGTCCGTTTTCCAGGGAGAGTTCGAGTCGGCGAACAGACTAAAGGCGGCGCCGGTGTTCTCGGTATGGGTAAGGCGGAAAAAACCGGGAATAATCTGGATATGCTGATACAGCCCGATCCGCCTCGCGACGATGTACTTGGTCCAGCGGTCGAGCAGAACGACGATGAGGGCTATTAAGAGGTAGACGATGCGGGCAGCGTTCTTGGTCATCCGGAATATTTGCCTAAGACCATCTTAAACTGCCGTTGACTCCAAACGCTCGCTGGAACGGTGCGGTCCGATCGAATCGCCTCGCGAACCACAAGCGCGACCGACCGCAAATTTTTCTTCTGATTTTTCACTTTCATCTATCCTGTCCAACGTTGGCCCATGTATTCTGATTCGGCGCCGGGGCCGAAATCAGCACGCAATGCCGGATTGAGGCTGGTTCTACTGTTGTAATTCCTATGTTGGCGAAATGTTCTCATGAAGCCCTTGAAGCGATGGAAAGGCCGGATCCTGCTCTTCCTGGCGGTCGTTGGTCCGGGAATTATTACGGCGAACGTCGACAACGACGCCGGTGGAATCCTGACTTATTCGCAGGCAGGGGCGCAATACGGTCATCTTCTGCTCTGGACCATGATTCCGGTGACATTGGCGCTCATCGTGGTGCAGGAGATGTCCGGCCGTATGGGGGCGGTCACCGGCAAGGGGTTGAGCGACCTTATTCGCGAGGAGTTCGGGCTGCGCATTACGTTTTTGATGATGATTGGCATTCTGATCACGAATTTCGGCAACGTGGTCACCGAATTTATCGGCATCGCTACCAGTCTCGAATTATTCGGTCTTTCGCGCTACGCGACCGTGCCCATCTGCGCCGTCATTGTATGGCTGATTGTGGTCAAGGGCCAGTACAAGAGCGTGGAAAAAGTGTTTCTGGCGGCATCGTTCTTTTACATCACATACATCCTGGCCGGAACCCTGGCCCATCCGTTGTGGAAAGATGCGCTGGTCGCAACCGTCAAACTGCCGGGTCTCAAGGAATTTTCTAACCAGGCCTATCTGTACATGGTGATCGGCGTGGTTGGCACCACCATCGCCCCCTGGATGCAGTTTTACCTGCAGGCATCTGTCGTGGAAAAGGGCGTCACCCGGCGTGGATTACAGGCTTCGCGCTGGGATGTAATCGTGGGCTGTATCTTCACAGATGTAGTCGCGTGGTTCATCATTGTGGCTTGCGCTGCAACCTTGTATGTGCACGGCTATCGCGACATTAAATATGCGGCCGACGCGGCAGAGGCGCTGAAGCCGCTGGCGGGACAATACGCTTATATTCTTTTTGCTGTCGGCCTGTTCAACGCATCTCTGTTTGCCGCTTCCATTCTTCCGCTGTCAACCGCGTATACCGTCTGTGAAGGATTGGGATTCGAATCTGGAGTCGACCAAAAGTTCAGCGAGGCGCCGGTTTTTTACTGGCTTTATACATTGCTGATTGCGGCAGGCGCGGCGGTGCTGCTGATCCCAGGGCTGCCGCTGATCAAGATTGCCGTGTTGTCGCAGGTGGTAAACGGAATCGTACTGCCGTTCGTCCTGATTTTCATGCTGCTGCTTATCAACAAAAAAGAAATCATGGGCGAGTACGTGAACGGTCGCTTATTCAACGCGGTCGCCTGGCTAACTACGGCGATTATGATTGCGCTGACCTTGGCGTGGTTTTGGACTCTCAGATCAGGCTAGAAGAATGGCCGATTTTTTTCTCTCGCACGGTCCGGGTCTTAACTTCAAATCAATTTCCCAGCCACCAGGTCCCTCACCAGGGAAGCGTCTGCTTCCAGAAAATCGTACCCCGCGAGGTCCTTTGGAGCGGACCACTGCAGATCGCGGAAAATGCGATTCTCCATCTCCCCGCTATATTCGCGGACGATATAAAAGCGCAATTCAACCGCGGCGCCGCTGGGGTAGGTGTGATGCACGCGCGCGATCTCGTCTCCTACCTTGGCTTGAATCCCCAATTCTTCTTCCAATTCGCGGCGCAGGGCGTCTCTGGGCTGTTCGCCCTCTTCAATTTTTCCTCCGGGAAACTCCCACTTCAGCGGCATGGTCTGGTGCCGCGTCCGCTGGCAAACCAGCAGCTTGCCTTTCTTTTCGATCACGGCTGCAACCACACGTTTCATAGTCAGAAAAATGCCGGAACTCTCTCGTCGCAAGATTAAAAGATTAAGGGATTAGAAAGCCAGAAGGTTAAAGGACAAGGGAACTCGCCAGCATCGTTCGAACTTTGCGCTACGGAATTAGCCATCCGCTGAATCAATCGATAATCAATGGTTCTTCTCTAATTTCTGTCCCACAATCTCAGCGCAATACTGCACCAGTTTCTGATCTTCGCCGCCGAACGCAGCCGGAAAATGGCTGTCAATATCCAGTTCGCCAGCCACCCGACCCATTACAAAGATCGGCACCACGATTTCAGATTTGGTTTCCAGGGAGCAGGCCAGATAGCGGGAATCTTTGCTGACGTCATCGACTACAACGGTTTTTCCGCTGGAAGCCGCGGCCCCGCAAATGCCCTGGTTGAGCGGAATTCGCGTGTGCGGAGTCATTGCCCCTACGAAAGCGCCCAACCCCAGCATGGGCGGCTGCGCTCCCGGCTCGAGCATATAAAAGCCCACCCAGTTGTACTTAAGCATTCGCTCATGCAGCAACCTGCAAACCCCCTGCATGAGTTCCTTGGGAGTTGGAGCCTGCTTGGCCAGATCCGCAATTTCGTTGCGCACCTCTTCAATTCTGCTGGTGACGTGCATAAGAGAATCTTAACTCACTCCCTGAGATTCACAACCCCGCAAACGGCACGGCGGTAATCTGCCGGATTCCTTTGGTGCAAACGAACAGATCAGGGTGAATCGCAAACGCAAGCGCTTCAAGACCCCGCAGCAGCGTGGGTGCCGGGGTGTTGAGGTATTCATCGCGAATGCAGTAGATGCGGCCAGTTTGAGCGGCGCGAGTTTCCTGCCAATGGCGGTCGGCAATTACTTTTTCCAGGGGAACGCGGGCCCCTGCGCCGCACCAGGCGGCAACCATCACCTCGGGATTCAACTTCGCGACATCGTCGGCGGAAATTTGTCTTCCCGGCGGGCCCAGGAATTGACCACCGGCAGTTTCCACCAATTCCGCGACCCAGGGTTGCGAGGCAATCAACGGCTTGCCCCATTCTTCGCAGAAGACCCTAGGACGAGGCGATGTCGCTTTCCGGGTCGCAACTTCCTGGCAAATTTTTTCGATTCGCTCCTGCATGGAGGCAATCACCTCCTGGCCGCGTGCAAAGGCGCCTACCGCACCAGCGATCAGCGAGATGTCGGCGTAAATGTCCGCAAGCGTTTTAGGAGCCAACCCGAGAAAACGCGCTCCACTCCGGAGGATTTCAACGACCGCTTTTTCCTGGTAAGGCACGGAAGCGATCACCAGATCGGGCTGGGCAGCGATGATTTCAGCAGAATTCGAGGTCCAGGAATCATGAAGAATCATCCTGGGCTGCGAAGTAGGTTGCGACGCAATTTCGGGAACAACCTCGGCACAATACTTAGTGCAGGCCACCACACGATCGAGTTCGCCGACCGCGGCCAGAATCACCGTAGCACTCGGCTGCAGGCAGGCGATGCGGCGTGGTGTGTGACAAGTATTCATGGTTCAGTGGCTCGTGCTTCAATAACACATGATCCAATTAACGCATGGTTCAACGGCCGATTTGATCAAGCGCGGCAACCAATGCGTCAATCGCCAGTTGGGCGGCGTGGGTCGAGGCCTGCGGCGACCGATCCCACGGCCACGCTCACGTCCGTGCGCGAAAGCCTGCGCGCCTCATGCAGAGTCTTCCCGATAATCAAACTCGTGAGAGCCGAGCCGCAGGCAATGGTGGGCACACATCCTTTGGCCTTGAAAGCCGCCCCGGTAATTCGATTGTCACTGACCTTCAGAGTCAGACGCAGCACATCGCCACAGGCAGGATTTTCAACTTGTGCCAGGGCATCGGGCTCCGCCAGATCGCCCGCATTTCGCGGATTCTGAAAGTGGTCGAGCAGTTCAGTCGAGTACATTACAGGACGATTGTAAAACGCGGGAGGAACACGCCGCATCGAAACAAGTACAGGAACGCAAAGATGATCGATCCTTGTGTTTCTTGCGGCAGCGCGCAGGCCGACAAAAACTCTGCACGACTATTAAGGGCTCGGAGTTTTTTCCAAATCAGCGCTCAAATGCACGCTACTGCCGCCGCTCACTTTCAATTTGCGCTCCCACTCCTTGAAGCCGACCTTCTTTATCGCTATCGTGTGGTCACCCTCGGCAACCTGAACATCAGAGGGAGTGTTGCCCACGAAGCTGCCGTCGATCTCGATATCCGCACCTGATGGATCAGAAATAACACTCAGCATTGCAGGCGCACTGGACGAGACTACGGAAGGAGCGAGTGCGGCAGCAGCTTCTGCCGCCGGAGCCGGCGGCTTGAACTTCGCCAAATCCATCCTCACATCTCCGTTCACATAGGCCGTAATCTCCGTTCCCTTCGGAATGCTGATGTCCTTCCCATGCATAAAGAGGAAGAAAGGTGCCGCTGGGAAGAAAACAATGCTTGTCGCCACCATTCCGCCGACCATGCCTCCAGTATGCCCCCCACCCTTAACGTCCTTAACCGCCCGGAGCGCGGCTTTGTCCCCGCTGGCGAGTTTCACGTAATCGATGTTTATATCCAACTTCCCCCCGCGAGCCATTCGTCTTTTCGGCTGGGCATCGGTTACAGTTCCGAACGCCAAACTTCCCTTTGCGATCACGAGCGTTCCATTCACGGTAATGTCGTCCAGCGTCTCAAAATCCACCGTGTCGCCAACGTGGGCGTCGGCAGACGATACAGTTCGGTTCAGCCTAAGTCGCACGGGAGCCTCGTCCTCAAGCACGAACCCTTTGTTCGAGACAAAATCTGTCTGCGTGGGTTGAGCGATAGCGGGTTGTGATGCCCGGTTTGCGGCTTGTGGCTGCGCAAAAAGTAGCGGGGCGGCTAGCAGAACAGCAATAGAAAATATTTTCACTGTCGATCTCCCTAAAAGAGAAACGCATTCTCGGCCCGGTCTGCGCCGTTCGTCCGGGTTCTAGGAAGGTTCGGAGGGAAGTGATTGCAGCGATCCGGACGCGCAGACACGCCATTATCGCTGGCGCGAGCGGAATGTCAACTCAACTTTCGTGCCAGGGCTGCCTATTAATGTAATGCCGGTTGCGAGGGGAGTGGTTGAAAAACTGAGGCCGCATTTCCGTCATCATCTCCTTTTGATGAAGGAGCGACCCCAGGTTCGTATGCGTTAACTGTTCAGTGGAACGTACTCGACTGCCCCGGTGTCGCCGTCCAGAATCTCTTCCGCCGGGAACCAGTAGATTTCTTCGTTCCCGTAATCATCGACGTAGGAATAGCCGATTTCCACGGTGCCCATGTCCGTGTCCTGCGGCAAAGCAAGGGCAGCGTAGGTGAAGTGGGAACCTGTCGCCTGCACCATCTTCCTGTTGGTCTTATATTTCTTGACGGGGATCGCTCCCTTGGTGTCATGAACGACGTGGAAGGCGGCAATCTTTTCGCCTTTGCTATCGACGGATGCGGTGTAGTGTCCTTTCCTGTCGATATTGTGGTGCCCGTCAGTTTTTATCTTTGCAGCGACCAGGCGGTGGCCATCATGATGATTTTGTTTTTTAGCTGCTACTGCAAAGGCAAGGTTGGCGATCGCCAGCAGACTAATAACGATGCCAGCGGGAACACGATTCATCTTCATTCAGTCTCCAGGTTGACTGCGATTTGAAACCCGAGCGCAGGCATGGATGCCCGCGAGTCAGATGGAGGTTGGTTGGAAAGCTAAAGGCACAGCTTTGCAGCGCCCAATTTTGTGGTTGTCGAACAGGGAACAAGGCGCTCGCCGCATTTTGCCGGCAAAAGTCTGCAACTCGTTGAAAGATTTGGTGGAGCTAGTCGGGCTCGAACCGACGACCTCATCGTTGCGAACGATGCGCTCTCCCAGCTGAGCTATAGCCCCGCACCGGATGGATTCTTCGTGAGCAGAATCATTTTATCAGTGTTCCTGTCTTCGCACTACGAGCTGGCGAGTCAGAGCTGCGGCACACAAATCCGGCACAAAAAAACCTTGACGAACCTCATCGTTGTTCGTCTAACCTAGGGTCAGCGTTTTCGTGCGGCCGGGGTGGTTCCAATGTTTGCGCAACTGAATCGTGCATCCGCTACGCAGCGGGGTTTCCTGGGCATCTCTTTAGGGTTGCACGCTCTGCTGTTTGCGTGGCTGCTGCACAGCTCCGAGCCGCAGTTATTGCAGCCGAATTCAGTCGCTCTCGGCCATAACGGCCGCGTGCTTACCACGGTTTACTTCCCTTCGCAGAATCCGGACGACAGCGCAACAAACTCATCCGATCGCGCTACTGAAAAGTATCGACGACAGCACGTTGGGCACAAAAAGCTGACCTGGAAGCGGAGCCACAGCCGTCGCGAAGCTGAGCGCGCCGCCGGCTGTGCTGGCTCCTCCGACCGCCGAGGACAGCGCGAAGACTGCAACCCTCTCGAAGCTCGGCCACGGAGCAACCGCCGGATCTCTCTACGGCAGCCTGCCGGGCGGCCGAATCTATGGCGACGAGATCCGTCCGGCTCTGCCCGTTGAGACCTCCGATCCGGTGATCTACCCGTGGGAGCGGCCGGATTCCGAGGGCAAGGTCGTGATCGAAATCACGATTGACGAACGCGGAGAAATCACCCATAAGACGGTGTTGCAGAGCATGGGAAGCGAGATCGATGACAAATGCCTGGAGGCGCTCGGAAAGTGGCGTTTTCAGCCGGCGATGAAAAATGGGGTCCCAATCGCCTCCAAGCAAGACGCCATTTTTCCCTTCAAGCCGCGCGGCGTCAGTGCGAATTGGCGGGGGCTGAGCGCAGCGCCGCATCCCGCTATAATAAACTTGTGACCTCCGCTCAAGTTCAACGAGTTGCCTCGGCTGATTTTCCTACGCGCTGGGGCAGGTTCCGCATCCATGGCTTTCGCGGCGAATTCGGCTCGGACGGGAATCGCCGCACCGAAGAAGCGGTTGCTCTCGTCATGGGCGAGGTGCGTTCTTCGCCGCCGCTGGTGCGCATTCATTCACAGTGCCTTACGGGCGACGTTTTTCATTCCCTGCGCTGCGATTGCCGCCAGCAGTTGGAGATGGCGCTCAGCATGATTCGCGAGACCGGTGCGGGCATTCTGATTTACGAGCAACAGGAAGGCCGCGGAATTGGTCTGATGGCAAAGTTGCAGGCGTACGAACTGCAGGATTCCGGCCTCGATACTGTAGAAGCCAACGAGCGGCTGGGCTTCAAAGCCGATGAGCGCGACTTCGCTCTGCCGGGCGAGATTCTGAAAGCTCTCGACGTTAAGCAAGTGCGGCTGCTTTCAAACAACCCGGAAAAAGTTGAAGCGCTCGAGCGCGCGGGCATTGAAGTGGTGGAGCGGGTGCCGTGCGAAGTCGAGGCCAGTCCGCATGCGGAAGAATATCTGAAGACGAAAAAGGAAAAACTCGGGCATCTCTTCAGCTCGTAGGTCAGATCGCAACTCGATTCGTGAAATTCATCAGCTCATAACCCAATCCGTGAAACTCTCTCCACTATTTTCTTAATTCGGCGGCTATTCAACGTCGCGGCGCTGCCGCGAGGTCAAGAATCTTTAAGAACTCCGCACGGTTCTTCACCGGCAATTCCCGCATCGCCAGCCGCACCAGGGCGACATACACTTCTCTTGCGTCCGGAGCGCGTCCCAGCTCTTTGAGATGCCGACTGACGGTATCGACATCTCCGCGCACAATTGGACCGCTAAAGGATTGCGGGGCGCCCATCCGCTCATAATTGCTCAGAGTTTGTCGAAGAATGGGGAGCATTCTCTTCCGCGTGTCGAGCCGCCTGAATCCGGCAGCGATGGCTACGCGCTCAGCAGCGGCTAGCAAAGCGATGAAGAGCGGCGAAATGAACATCCCCCACGCGTGATAAGCCCCCTTGTCGCGCTTATCGACCGTAAAGGGACCGCCACGGAGCTTTAAAACCAATGCGCGAGCAACCCGCAAAGCTTTGGGATCTCCTTCAAGAGCGAACGGTACACCCTTCGGCAGCGCTCGCGAGCCGCGCACAAGCGTCATAAGAGGATGAACCGAGGCCACAGCTGCGCCTCGCCTGCGGAGGACTTCGAGTGTGTCGCTGGTCAGCGCGCCGCTGGAATGCAAGGCGATTTTGCCCCGCCAAACGGTCGCCTCTCTCAGCAATTCTGCAGCACTGGCGATCTCGCGATCGGGAACGCAGAACCATACGATCTCGGCCCGGAGCTGCGCTCGATATATCGTGGAGGCTGACGCATGGACTTCGCGAGCCAGCGTCCGCGCTCTTTTTACTGACGCCACGCTCGCGCGCGAGATGATTTCATCAATCGGATAATTCGCCTGACGCAATCCGACCGCCAGCGCATTCGCAAGATTCCCCGCGCCAATGATCGCGATCCGTGACTTTACGTTTGCCCGTGTCGGCATGCCCGGCAGCATATCAGAATGGCATTTTCTGCACTCAATTTGCCTTGAGGCTGGGCGCGAAATCTAGCTTCGCTGTTCGGGAAAAGGGCTCTACCTTATATTGTTCATATGCCCAAAGCCGATATGCGCAAATCTTCGCCTATTGAACCTTCGCCTACTACATCCAGAACGAAATCAAAAAACAAATCGGCTTCCAAAGCTCGCATGATTTCATCGCGTGCCGTATATCGCGGGCCGGCATTTTGGGTAAGCACTGATATCGTGCTCGAGCCGGGAGGGATCCGCGCGCGCCGCGACATTGTTCATCACAGCGGCTCGGTTGTGGTTCTCGCGGTTGATGATTCCGGCAAAACTCCGCGCGTGCTGCTCGAGCGCCAGTACCGCCATGCCGCAAACAGCTTCCTTTGGGAACTGCCGGCCGGTCGAATCGATCCTGGCGAGACAGAGCTTCCAGCCGCCAAGCGCGAACTGCTGGAAGAGACCGGATATACCGCTTCCAATTGGCGGCGGATTTTTAAGTTCTATGCCAGTCCAGGTTTCGTCGCTGAGACCATGTCGGTCTACCTCGCAACCGGCTTGCGGCTGGGCGAAGCGCAGCCTGAAGAGGACGAAAGAATCCAGACGCGCATGCTGCCTTTCGCCTCGGCATTACGCATGGTTTTGAACGGAACCATTCGCGACGCAAAAACAATCTCGTCGATTCTGTGGCTGGCCCATCAGATCGCGAATCGGCACAGCCTGCGCTAATTGCAATCGCCGTTCCCAAAATGGCGAACGAGAGCTTTTCCGAGTCCCTTTTGAGTCAGTCACCAAAAAGACCTGCCTACAGTGTTTCACCCTTGACACCCCATCCTAATCGCAACAAAATGCATCCTAACTGTGGGGCACGTCGCTAGGTCCCCTATGAAAGGACGTGCAGAAAAAGGGGGAGAAGGTGGAACGCTTGAAAGGAACAGTAAAGTGGTTCAATAACGCGAAGGGATACGGCTTCATCGGACGCGATGATGGCCCCGATGTCTTTGTGCACTACAGCGCAATTTCTTCCGAGGGATACAAGAGTTTGCAAGAAGGCGATCAGGTCGAGTTCGAGATAACTGAAGGCCAAAAAGGACCGCAGGCTGCAAACGTCACGAAGACCGCTGCTTGAGTCCTGATTCATCCGATCTATTCCGCACGGCCAATTCGATCCGTGTGGCATCGTGGTCTTGTTCTTGCGAGTAGCAGTTTTATCTCCCGCGCTTTCCAAGCCTGGCTCTGGCCCCGCAGCGCAATCTTGTTTAATCTTTATCCGTGGACAATAAGGCAATCGCCAACATTCTGTACGAAACTGCCGACCTGCTCGAAATCGACGCGGCCGATTCTTTCCGCATCCGCTCCTACCGGAACGCCGCTCAGGCCATCGAGAATCACTGCGAACAGATCAAAGACATAATCGGCGAACCCAAGAAGGTGTTGGCCATCGCGGGCGTCGGCAAAGGAATGCTGCTGAATCTGCAGGAACTGTTCAGCGAAGGCAATCTCAAGATACAAGCCGAATTGCTGAAGAAATACCATCCCTCGATGCTGCAGTTGTTGAAGATTCAAGGCCTGGGGCCGAAGACGATTGCGCTGATCTGGAGCGCATACCAGGTTTCAGATATTGATGGCGTGGAGAAATTAGCGCGCGAAGGCAAGATTCGTGAGCTGCCTCGCATGGGTGAGAAGCAGGAACAGAAACTGCTGAAGGCAATCGAAGATTATCGCCGAATTTCCGGACGGTTCCTGATCGATGCCGCCGAGACCGAAGCCAAAAAGCTGATCGATTACCTGGAGAAATTTCCGGGATTCGACCGCATTACGCCCGCGGGTTCGTTGCGGCGCGGGCGCGAGACGGTTGGCGATCTCGACATTCTAGTAACCGGCCCAGCGTGTTGCAACGATGAAGAGCGGCAAGCTGCGGTACGCTACGTGGCGCAGTATCCGCCGCTGATGAGCGTGATCGCCAAGGGCGATAACAAAATCACCTTTCAGGTGCGCAGCGGGATGCAAGTGGATGTGCGCCTGCTCCCGCCCGACTCGTTCGGCGCGGCCATGCAATATTTCACCGGATCAAAGGCCCACAATGTTGCGCTGCGGCAGCGCGCGCTGAAACTAGGCTACACGCTGAACGAATATAGCCTGGCCGATCTCAAGACAGGAAAAGCCGTTGCCGGCAAAAGCGAAGAGGAAATCTACGCCAAGCTCAACCTCGAATACATTCCTCCTGAGCTGCGCGAAAACCTGGGCGAAATCGATGCCGCGGAAAAGCATGCCTTGCCGGATTTGATCACTCTCGAAGACCTCAAGGGCGACGTACACATGCACACCGTCGAAACTGACGGACGCAACAGCATCGAAGAAATGGCGGAAGCGGCCAAAGAACGCGGTTACAAATATATGGCAATCACCGATCACTCCAAGAATCTGGCTTTCGCCAATGGATTGGACGACCAGCGCGCCGTTGCCCACATTCAGAAAATTCGTGAAGCAAATAACCGGATCGGCGACATCACGATCTTCGCCGGAATCGAGGTCGATATCCTTGCAGACGGCGATCTCGATCTCTCCGACGACGTTCTAGCTCAAATGGATATCGTCATCGCCAGCGTGCATTCAGTTTTCAACCAGGAGCCCGCAAAGATGATCGACCGTCTGCTCAAAGCCATCGAAAATCCCAACGTTTCTTTGATCGGTCACCCTACCGGCCGCATCCAACTTCGGCGCGAAGCCTACGCCTTCGATATGGATAAAATTCTTACAGCGGCGGCGAAACATAAAGTTGCGATGGAGTTGAATTCCTATCCTGACCGCCTCGATCTGAATGACGTTCACCTGAGGCAGGCGCGGCAGCGAGGGGTAAAGATAGTGGTCAACACCGATTCGCATCACACTTCGCATCTGGAAAAGATTCGCTACGGCGTTCTGCAGGCGCGTCGCGCTTGGCTGACCAAACAGGATGTCTTGAATGCTTTGCCGGCAGCCCAATTTTCGAAAGCAATGAAACATGAATGGAATCGAGACGCCTTCCATGCGTAATGCGAATGCGAGAAAAGCAAGCCGACGAAGAAAGCCGGGACTACAATCGAAAGGCGAAAACGCTTATGCCTGATCCGACAACCAACCCAGCCCCGTCTAATTCCGTTGTCCCTGCTCCCACGGTGAAAGATGGCACAATCTCGAAGCCTTCGACCGGCCCCGCGCCGACACAATCTGGACCTACAATTCATATCGCCGATGAATTCGGCACCGCGAAACGAAATCTGCCTCCGGCAAAACCTCTTCTGATCACCATGGCGGTAGTGCTGGTAGTCGTGGCGATCGTCGCTTTTTTCGAGCGCGCAAAACCGCAAGGCGCAGGATCGCTCGATAACGTGGTCGCAGTCGATCTTCCTGGGCAGAACTCGGTTCTGGTGGCGCTCACATTTACCCTCCGCAACACAGGCAAAAAATCTTTATGGGTCCACGACGTTGAAGGTAAGCTGGTCACCGCGAGTGGGACCTCAAGTGGCGACGCAGTTTCCGCGGTTGATTTCGATCGCTACTACCAGGCCTTCCCCGCCCTGAAGCAGAATGCGCTCACAGCTTTGTCTCCGGAAGATAAACTGCAACCCGGCGAGGAAGTTAAGCGTACGATCATGGTCAGCTTTCCAGTAGGCCTCGACGCGTTCAACCAGCGGAAATCGGTGAGTGTAGTCGTCCAGCCCTACGATCAAACGGTGCCGATAACATTGACACGTTAGGTGCGAATGGATTCAACTGAGTTCCTGTTGCAAACTACCCCCAGAGGAGCTTCGAGTCCAAATCAGACGTGTCCAAATCTCAGATGACCAACTCAAATTTCCGTGGATTCCTTGCAGCTGTACTCTTCTTTCTCTCCTTCGCAGATGTCTGCTCGGCCGCACCCAAACAACATTCCGAATACTATGCCTATGTTGGCACCTATACGCAGGAAGGCAGCGACAGCAAGGGCATCTACGCTTATCGCTTCGATTCTTCCAGCCAGCAACTCACTCCGATTGGCCTGGCCGCACAGACCATCAATCCATCTTTTCTCGCCGGTTCACCCCAACCAGCGATTCCTCTACGCCGTCAATGAAATCAGCAACTATGAGGGTCAGAAGAGCGGGGCGGTCAGCGCATTTTCCATTGACCACGCGAGCGGCAAATTGACATTGCTGAATCAGGTCGCATCCCGCGGGACTGATCCCTGCTACATCACGGTCGATAAAACCGGAAAGTATGTCTTAGTAGCAAACTACACGAGTGGCAGCATTGCAGTGTTTCCCATTCGTGAAGACGGCAGTCTGGGTGAGGCTTCGGCCTTTGTGCAGCACACCGGCCATGGAACGAATCCGCAGAGGCAGGAAGGACCGGCATGCTCACTCGGTCGACATGTCTCCCGATAATCGTTTCGCCATCGTAGATGATCTTGGCCTGGATGAGACGTTCGTATATCCCTTTGACAGCTCGAATGGAGCGCTGGCCGTCAACGAAGCGAGGATTGCCAAGGCCGATCCCGGCGCGGGACCGCGACATTTCGCCTTCACTCCCAACGGAAAATTTGGCTACGTGCTGCACGAGATGGGATCCACGATTACCGCTTACCGCTTCGACGCGTCGCAGGGTGCGTTGAACCCTCTGCAGACGATATCTTCGATTCCAAAGACGTTCACAAAGCTGGACGAATCCGCCGAGATTGAAGTCGCGCCCTCCGGCAAATTTTTATACGCTTCAAACCGTGGTCATGACAGCATCGCCGTATTCGCCATTGATCCGGCCAGCGGAATGCTTACACTTGTCGAGTACGCACCAACGAAGGGGGCAAGCCCGCGCAGTTTCGAAATCGCTCCGCGCGGCAAACTGCTTTTTGCCGCCAACGAGAAGTCGGACAATATCGTTCTATTTCGTATCGATCCGCGTTCCGGGCGACTTACGCCCACCGGCAAGGTGCTGAATATTTCTCAGCCAGTCTGCGTTAAGTTCGCAAGAATTGAATGAAGGCGAACGCCGGGCGGTCCCAAATTTCCGCTAACGCCAACTCACGCTTCGATCTTCAGCACGTCCAATTCCAGGAATTCGCGGATGATGGGTTCCGATGATCTTTCCATCTCCGCGTATGTGCCAAAGAAAATTGCCTTACCTTCGTAAAGGAAAACAAGTCTGTCGGCCAGTTTCTGAGCCAGACGCATGTCATGGGTCACGACGATGCTGGTGAGATGCAGTTGAATTTTGAGGCGGGTGATCAGGTCGCCGAGCAGTTGCGCCATGAGCGGATCAACCATGGTGGTCGGCTCGTCGTAAAGAACGCACTCTGGTCGGGCAGCGAGCGCGCGGGCAATGGCCACTGAGCGTTTCATGCCGGTGGAAAGATCGGAGGGCAACAGGTCGCGCATTGCCTCGACGCCAACCATTTTTAGCAATCCGTCGACGATTTCATAAATCTGCTCTTCTGAAAGTTCTCCGGCTTCGCGCAGCGGAAACGCTACGTTCTCGCCCACCGTGAGCGAATCGAAGAGGGCTCCGTTCTGGAATACCATGGTGACTTTCTTGCGGACCAGTTCCATCTGTTCTTCCGTAAAATTGGTGACGTCCTCGCCGGCAACAATTACGCGCCCGGAATCGGCCTTAAGAAAACCCATCAGCAGTTGCAGAGAGACAGATTTTCCCACGCCGCTGCGGCCGAGGATGCAGACAGTTTCGCCGGGCATGACGTTGAAGCTGACGCGGTCCAGCACGACTTTATCGCCGAAGGCCTTGGAGACTTCGCGAAATTCGATGTAAGGCTTTGGACTTCCCGCAGCGAGCGGGGGTGTATTCGCCGATGCTGGGCTGGTCTCGTTCACAAATGAACTTCCTCGTCTGCAGACAGCTTGGCGGTCTGCAGATCGGCGGGCGTATTCAAGTTGCGGAAAATCGCAGGCGAAAAACCGGCGCGCTGCAATTCATCTTCCTCGATCACTCGGACGGGAACAGCATCGAAGAGAATATCGATGCGGTTTCTTCTTCCTCGCAAAGCCGTTTCGGCCGCATCGGCGAAGTCGCGCCGGTAGATGGCACAGAGTGTTTGCCTGCGCCTCTCTGCGCGCGGAACGACCACCATCGCGTCTCTCATCTTTCGCGACTCCCCGAGCAAATACTGCAAAAATCGGCTTGGGACAAACGGCATGTCCACGGCCAGCATCAAGTTCAAATCACTTTGCGAAGTGCGTAGGGCCGCATGGATTCCCGCCAAAGGCTCGCAACTGCGGAAAATATCTTCGATCACCGGACCGAACTCTCCGAACTTCCCGCGGCTGCCGATAATATACACGTGCGGAGAAACCGACTCCGCCAATTCAACGGCACGCGCCAGCAGCGTGCGGCCTTCGAACTCCAAAAACGCTTTATCGGAGCCCATGCGCGAGCTTTTGCCGCCGGCGAGAACGAAAGCGGTCAGATCGGCCGCGATACTTTCCATCTCGAAATCATACATATTGACCAGGCCCTCTGCTTGATGGGGGCGGGTGCCTGCACTTTCTTCTTTATCCACAAGCCGACACGAAAGTAACCTTCCCAAGAACCGCGGTTCGGGAGATGATGGGCCTTCCGGCGCTCCCTAGGTCCGGAAGTAACCATCATGCCCCAAAAAATCATGGATGTTCTTATGCTTGGGCGATGCTCCCACGAGTTCTCCTGGCCACGGCGCGGTGCTGACGGAGAGTATTACCAGGTCTGCTTGCTGTGCGCCACGGAATACAGGTATGACTGGTCGACCATGCGCCGCACTGAGCGCCTGGAACGTACCAAGCCAGAGACTACGGTTCGACGCGCGCATACGCGCGACAAGCGGCCCACGTGGACGCCGCGCGCGCGCCGGCTTCGACTGGACCTGCCGCTGCGCTATCGCGTATACAACACCAGCTCGTGGTATGAAGGAACAATCGACAATCTGAGCCAGACTGGCCTGCTTTTTCATGGACCGCAGCCGCTGCCGGTGAATGCCTTGATCGAAATGGTTTTCGAAATGCCGGAGGAAATTTCCGGACAGAAAAACCGCAACGTTCTCTGCCAGGGGCGCGTGATCCGCGCCAAGGGTTCAAAAGCAGACGAGGCTCCAGGAAAAGAACAGGCGCAAGAGCAGGGCAACGGGACGGAACAACAGCCAAGCCTGCTGGGAGCTTCGATTGTGGACTATAAGTTTGTCCGGTAGAGACCGACAATAGCCGGTCGCGATCTAAGTTCGGATTTCGTGACACAAAAGGACGTACTGGGCATTGCATACTGCTCTGCTGACAGCGGGAGACTTACTTCGGAATAAAAACCCTCTGTACGTCATTAACAAATCTCCTAACTTGCCGAAATGTCCTCCCGAGTTTCGGCTTTTGGAACGGGCGATGATAGTTTTCTAATTTCTCGGCTATCTTGAAGTAACCCCAACGAAATTCCCCTATCTAGATGAAACCCCTGAGCTTGTCACGCTCCTCCTAAGTTATCTGTTCCAACTCCGTAACAAATAAGGGCTTTTTGTCCCAGCGAGGCTGAACTGGATTAGAACTCCCGACACTCGACTTCGGACTTCCCTGCACCTACGCTGTCCGGAATCAAGAAGCATCTCGCGCCATTGCAGTGTCTGGCTGAAAGAAAAAATCCGAACAAGGAGAAGCAAATGCTCCGCTCAATGCAGTGCACTCCCCCAGCGGGGGAGGCAGTACGGCATTTCCCCCGCTTCTTCCCCGGGAAGATTTCTCCCGGATCTCCCCTTCACTTTTTCGCCAACCCATCTGATCGCAGCCGGAAAACAAGGGCCATAACCCTGACGGGCAAAATGATCTTTATTTTGCCACTGGCGGCGTTGTTCCTCACCGGCTTGGCGCTGAGTCAAGCGACGGACCCAGGCGTTCAAGCCGGCAACCGTGGCACGGGGGCGGCACTTTCATCCGTGCTGACGAACAGCCCCTCCGGGATATTGGCATTTTTCACCGACGGACAAGCTCGCTTCCAGGAAGTTGAAACGGTTTCCGGCGGCGCCAATGTCGGCCTGGGGCCGCGCTTCAACTCAAATCAATGCAGTTCCTGCCACGCCCAGCCTGCGATCGGAGGATCGGGTGCTGCGACCAATCCTCAGTTCGAGTTCACCAGCAACGGGGTCGCGCCGGGCAATACCATGCCGTCGTTTATTACGGCAACGGGCCCCACGCGCGAAGCTCGATTTCCTTTTTTCTTCAACAGCAACGGTAGCGTAAATTTCAACTCGCCTAACGGAGGAGTGGAAACGCTATTCACGGTGACCGGCCGCTCCGACGCCGGCACTTGCAACAGCGCCACGACGCTGCCGCAGCCCAGCTTCGCCACGGCCGTTGAAGAAAATAACGTGATCTACCGTATCCCAACACCGGTGTTTGGGACGGGTTTGATTGAAAACATGGATGACTCAACCCTGCTGAACAATGAACTGGTGAATCTCAGGAACGATTTCGGAGTTGCTGGAGCTTTCAATCGAAACGGAAACGATGGAACCATCACCCGGTTCGGCTGGAAAGCTCAGAATAAATCGCTGCACATCTTTGCGGGTGAGGCTTACAACGTGGAGATGGGCATTAGCAACGAACTGTTTCCGCAGGAGCGTCCACTGCCCGGCGAAGATCAGCAACAAACCGGATTGATCTCGGCCTGCCTGAATCTGAGCGGGTCGGGATATCCGGAGGACACTTCGAATCCTGCGGCAACTCCGAACTCTGCGGTGCTGGATGATGTTTCGGCATTCGCCAACTTTATGCGCTTCCTGGCCCCGCCGCCAACCGGCAGCGTCGTGCTGAACGGACAGACAGTTTCCTCAGCCACCATTTCTGCGGGAGCGTCCCTGTTCAGCTCTGTCGGGTGTGCCACCTGCCACAATCCCAGTCCCGGCATAACGCAGGCGTCAAACTTCACTCCATCGTTGAGTCAAGTTCCAGTGAATGCGTATTCCGATATTGAAATCCATCACATGGGAACTGGACTTGCGGATAACGTCTCGCAGGGTAGCGCAGGCGGAGACCAGTTTCGCACCGCGCCTTTGTGGGGCCTGGGGCAGCGCATCTTTCTTCTGCACGATGGCCGCACAACCAACCTGATTACCGCGATTCAAGACCATGCAGGCCACGGGAGCGAGGCCAGCACGGTGGAGCAGGAGTTTTTCAATCTCAGCACCACACAGCAGCAGGAGGTCTTGGACTTCCTGCGTTCGCTGTAGCCGGTTTGTAAATGCTGGCGGGATGCAAATCCCGCCGGCTTTTTCGTCACCGGCTTCGGCTCGAAGCAAGCAGATTACTCGCTTTTCAAACTCGCATTGATTCCAAGCGGCACTGATTCGAAATAGCAAGCCATGTGTGGAGGAAGACATGTATCTCAGGCCCGCTGTGTCTATTGTTCTCTTCGTCCTATGCTTTTCTTCACTCGATTGGAGTCAAAACTCTAATCAGGCAATCCCTCCTCGGAATGGCGGCGATTTTTCGAGCGGTGATTCATCGAATAATGCGCAACCGCTCAACAAAGTTCCGGCCGGGGTGATTCTGGTCAAAGGGGCGTGGTCGAGCGCGAGTGATTCTTCCACTCCCGTGCCGGAAGGCGGAGGGCTGAAAAACAGCGTTTACACCAACCAGTATTTTGGAATCACTTATCCCTTGCCGGTCGACTGGGAGCAAAAGTACGAGGGACCGCCGCCATCGGATACAGGCCGCTACGTGCTGGCACAGTTCGGGTCCTACCGACAAGTTCAAAGGCCCCGCACGAGGAACGATTTTAATTACAGCGGAGGACATGTTTTTTACCGCCTTGCCGGCGAAGAATGCGCTCGAACTCGTCAATTTTTCGCGAAGGCATCTGCAGTCGGATTACCAAGTAGAGATGCCGCCCACCACGACCAAAATTGCGGAGCGTCCGTTCACATTTTTTGCCTACTGGTCGCCGGTAGCGGAGCTGCATTGGTATGTTCTGGCCACGGAAATTCGCTGCCACGCGGTGAAAATCGTACTCAGCAGCCGCGACACGAAATTGCTGGAAAATCTCACACTCGATTTGAACAACATGAAATTGCCGGCCCAAGCGAATCCGACGGCGGAGATGGGCGGCGGCGACTTTCCGGTTTGCATCAAGGATTACGCGAGCAACGAGAACCTGCTCACGCGCGTCGATCCGATTTTTACCCAGCATCGCTTCAATCCGGTGCCGGTGCGAATCATTATCGATACAGAGGGCAAGATCAAGCACATTCACTATCTCAGCGCGTTTCCCGACCAGGCGAAGGCGATCGGCGATGCGCTGGCGCAGTGGAGATTCAAACCGTATGTTCAAAACGGAAGGCGCGTAGAGGTGGAGACTGGAATCTTGTTCGGAAGTGCCACGACTCCGTCTAGACATCGCGCCGCGGACTCGGCCACCGAATGAATGCGATTCATTATCGCGGGCATGCAATCGCCCGAACACAGACTCCACGCTGCCATCGGAAGGCGTGCGGTTGCGGAGGCCACCGTGAATACGCGTAGATAGCCACGAACGCAACAACGATGCTCAGTGCCTTCAATTGCCGAAGGCCTGAGGCAGATGGCGAGGACAAGCTGAGCACGGCCTTATTATATGACTCCTTGAGTTGGCCATACACCGCGATCCTTCTGTTATGCAGACGGTTGATTTCATGTTGTTCAAATCGATGGAGGGCCCGAGATCGGCAAGCTTTGCCTACAAGAACTTGCCCATAAGAGTTAGCCGCTCTTAATGGCAATGGCCGAGAAAAGTCATGGTCCCGCGCAAAGGCTGCAAGCTCAGCAGATTCAAGGTTCAGCAACAAATCCCGTTCCTGCGTTGCTATGGTCTCCGATTTGCTCCAGTTTTCTGCAGATAACACTTTCCTGCAGGCGATTCGCGAGAGGTCAATGAATATGTCGATTGCTCCCATTGTGCACAGTAATGCGAACCAGAGCGTCATCAATTTCCAAGCCCAACAGCAGAAGACTCAGCAACAGTTCCAGTCGATTGCCCAGGAGTTCCAGTCTGGCGATCTCTCCGCCACGCAGACCTCGACTCTTTCGGAAGAAGCGTTGCCGACCACGGCCCAAAACAGTTCGTCCCAGCCCGGCGTCCAAAATAACGGGACGGACTGGAATCTCCGCAGGCACCTTCCGATCCATTGGAGCCCCGAAGGCACTTCGTCCCAGGCAGCGCCAGACTTAGGGCAGCAGGCGGGCCCGTCGGGGGCGATACAGGCTTACAGCGGCCAGGGTCAGAACCTGCAACAGGCGGAGTTAGGAAACGATTTGACCAGCACCCAAATGGCCGGGGAGATTTCCAGCCTGTCGCTGACCGTGTGATGCGACCTTGAGTGGCACGATCAGAGCCAGCACAGGGAGCGGGAAAGGAGCGTAATAGCGATGCCTACGCCAATTGAGAAATCTCCGTATCCGCGCGCTGATATACGTCCTCCTTGCGCGTCGCTTGAAAAGAATCGTTTTTCATCGTCAAATCCGCAAGATCATCACCTCGGTGGCCTTGATGAGGGCAGCGGCAGTCTGTCCTTCCTTTAACTGCATCTCGCGCGCCGACCGTGCAGTAATAATGGATACGATTTTCTGGCCCCCAATCGAGATTTCCACTTCCGCCATCAGGCCGCTGATCCGAACGGCCTCAATTCGTCCCACCAGCTGATTGCGCCCACTCACGCGCCGGATTTCTTGTTCGCGTTGCCGTTCGGTCTTGCCACGGGTCCTGAAAAGCAATCTGTCCACTTCGCTCTGCGGAATACGATGATGTCCTCCTGCAGTCTGATTGCTTCGGTATCTTCTTCTTGTAAATCCACTGCTTAATCGTTGGAAAACTGATTCCAAGCTGCAAAGCTGCATCGCGAAGCTTCAGCGGCGGCTCAATATTCCCCACGGATTTGCCGCTCCTCGGCATCGGGAGGCAATCGTAGCGACAACGAAGCTTCCGGTCAACTCAGCCGCATCCGCATGAGTGTAGTTCACGGCCTTACGGATAAAGAAACCATATCGTACATTTCTGTACAACAGAATCGTATCTCATGTACACTTGCGAGTTTCCCAAACTAGCCATTGTTTTGGAGGTCGAAATGCGCAAGGCTTTCCTGTTTATCGCAGCGGTTGGTTTTCTGCTTTCATCATCCTTGACCTTTGCGCAGAAGACCTCTGACCCTTGCGCGAGCGGCCATGAGTTCGCCACCACGGATTGCACGCTGACCTGGCACGGCATCACGCTGTACGGTGCGTATGACGTCGGCGTCGGCTGGGTCAGCCATGGCTTACCGGAGAATGGCTATAACTATGAAGGCGAATCCCTGGTCAACCGAAACGGCTATCAACATCGATTCCTCATCGCGCCGAACAACCTGTCGCAGACCGGTCTCGGCATCAGGGGCAAGGAAGAGTTTGCGCATGGCTGGTCGGTGGTGTTCAACGGCTCAACCGGCATTAATCCGCAGTCCGGCCTGCTCGCCAACGCGCCCGCCACCGACACCATCAACAACGGCCTTCCCAGAGCCAGCTATTCGATAGCCATCGATGGGGCGCGGGCAGGCCAGCCTTTTAATGACCAATTCTATGGCGGCGTATCGTCCGAGCACTTCGGCGAGCTGACCTTCGGTCGTCAGCGCTCTTTGGGAACCGATGCGATGCTGCTTTATGATCCGGCCAGCGGCGCCTATGCTTTTTCCTACATCGGGTATAACGGCACGATGGCCGGCGGCGGCGACACCGATGACAGCCGTTGGGATGACGCCGTGAAGTATCGCCTCACTTATGGCCCGGCGCATTTCGGCGCGATGTATAAATTCGCCAGTGGTTCCGCCGGCTGCTACACGGCCTCCACAACCTGGACTGCCACCACCTGTACGCCGGAACAGGCGCATAACAACGCCTATGGATTCAACCTCGGCGGAGCCTCCGGGAGGTTCTCCGCCGACCTCGTCTTCCAACAGTACAACCAGGCGATCAGCGTATTGAATCCTTTGTTGGGGCCTCAGAGTCCGACGCAGTCCTATCAGTCGACCACCGACAGCATCAACACAAATCCCATCACCGGAGCCAATCTGATCGACACGAACAATACGGTAGATGGCATCGTGACCGACAACCGCGCGATTATGTTCGCTGCAAAATATACGTGGCACCCGGTCAAGTTTTTTGCCGGCTACGAATACATCTGGCAGAACAACCCGAAGGGCCCTTTGGGTGTTGGCGCCTCGACCAGGGCGGTTATTTCATGAGTTCGGTCGAAGACAACAACCTCGATTCTGAAAAGCTGGTGAACATCTGGTGAACCGGCGCGAAGTACACCTACCGCACCAAAACCGATTTCACTTTCGCCTGGTATCAACAGCGGCAGAACGACTTCCGTCTTCCGCGAACCTGCTCGGCCTTGCCCTCAGTCGGCTTCCGCAGTTCATGCGCGGGCACTCTCAACGAGGGGTCGCTCTATGTGGATCATCACTTCACCAAGCGTTTCGACGGCTTTGCCGGAGTTGCGTATTCCTACGTGAACGGGGGCCTGGACATCGCCATTCCTCACAAACCGGGCATCCCCTATAACTCCGACAATAACTTCGCTCCGACAATCGGTGGCCGTTTCGCCTTCTGATCATTTAACACAACCGACCCAACCAACGCATCGGTTGCCTAGACGCGACAGTTGCGCCGTGCGATACCTTCCGTTTTGGCTGGCATGCGCCACCAAGCCAGGGAAAGTGTTCTCTCCGTCATACCACCATGCCGGAATAGCAGATGTGTACCTCTCGACGGGAAAGCACCTGCGAGGCTCGATTCGATCATCGGCCTGTTGTGAGAGGAACGCACAAAGATTCTCAACGTGGAAGGCAGACCGCAACGGGGGCAGGTTCATCACTGGCGCATTCTGGCGCGATGAAGGCCGCGCGCCCTTCTTTCTCAACGAATTGGCCGGCGCCATCGTCCAAGCGGAGAACTGGCAGGCGTGAGGGGTCTTGGTTGGGACCCTAGATCGGTTCCGCGATAGGCCTTCGCGTCAACGCGCTTTCCCACTTGCAACGGGTTTTCGTGCCGCCACCGGTGCGCTTCGGGCAGCGCTTCCATTTTTCTGCTAACCTTAAGTCGCCCTGTTGTGCTTTCGCTTTGTTCTGGTTCCTTTCGGAATTACTCGTCCGAAATCAAGGTCGCGCACACGTTTATGTCAAAGGTCGCCGAAAAAGAAGTCGCCACGCTGTTGTCTGCGAAAAATGGATTGACTTACCTCACCGTGAATGATTGGACTCTGGTTGCGGACAAGGCCAACCGCGTCCATTTCAAAAAAGGCGATGTGTTGGTGAAAAAGGGACTCGCCCCCAACGGCATTTATTTCTTGCTGAAAGGCACCGCCAAAGTGCAACTGCTCTCGCTGCCCATACGGACAATCGGCCCAGGGGAGATTTGCGGGGAAATGTCTTTTTTGGAGGATGAGGCGGCCAGTGCGAGCGTGATTGCCGATGAGAACGTGGAAGCTTATCACTTGGATCGTCCCACTTTGCAGAGTTTGTTTGAGCTTTTTCCTCACCTCGGTTCGCGGTTTTACCGATCTCTGGCCACCAACCTCTCTCGGCGGCTCAGAGACATGATCGCTGCTGCGGGGGCCGAAACGTCATCAGCCAGCCGGAAATAGCACCTTGGTCGGATGAAAACTGAATCTCGAAGCAACCCTCAATGAGGAGTGGGCAACTATATCTCCGCGATGTTGGCTCCGTCTCACTCCTGCGCTGCATGGCAAAGCTTCACAATGCTGCACATGGTTTTGCTACCATCGCTTGCCCTCTAGGAAAGGTCGCAACGGATTGCACTAATATGCAGTCTATTGCAGCTTTGGAATTTTGCTTTACAGAGTATGGCGCACTAAAGCACTGAGCCACGGCATCTTATGTTTTATGGCCCTTTGGTATGCAAAATGCGGGCGGCGCTGGCGGGGCTCAGACAATGAAGTCTTCACCGGGTGCCCGAGGAGTTAAAAATGAAACGGATAGTATTGATAGCCCTGGTAGCTTTGGCTTTACCCTTGACCGCGTTCGCCACCGAAGTTGATTTCGGCAACAGTGGCGGCACCCTCACAGCAGGTTCCACCACTCTCATTGGAAGTTCCAACACTCTCAGTCTCAGCGGATCGGAATTGACTCAGGTAACGGGCTTCAACGGCATGGGCCTGTCGCAAGGCATGCTAGGTAGCGTTTCGTTCACCACCGGTGCTCTGACTTCAGGAAACATGATGGACGGCGCGAACTTCGGCCCAGGCGGAACATTTACGATCATTGGGGACGGTAAAGGCGGGCTGCCGGACGGCGTCCTCTTCTCCGGCACGTTTACCGGCACCACAACTTGGACTCCCACCGGCACCGTCGGAGTAAGTGATTCCATCTTTTACACGCTCAGCGGCGCCATTTCCGGCACGTGGTACAACGGCACAAAAGTGAACGGTGCCACCACTCAAATCACCTTTGATACCGGAAAAAATGGATTCATGGGTTCGGTCAGCCTGGGAAGCGGGAACACCGTCTTCACCGTCACACCCGAGCCGGGAACTCTTGGGCTGCTGGGAACTGGACTGGTCGGCTTGGCCGGCATTGTCCGTAAGAAAAACAGAAGCTAGTGGGATCTACCCTCCTGAGAGCCCCGCTGACCGGCGGGGCTTTTGTTTTGTCTCCTTCACCTGTGATCGCGATTACCCCAGTAACGCGCAAACGGGGATTACCGTTGACCATAGCAGTCTGGCCTCCTTACATTCTGCAAAGGGGGTCGTATGAAAGATATCCATGAAGTTTTGCGGCAGAAGCAGACGAAATACGCCCAACTGGGAAAGCAGATCGAGATGCTTCAGCAGGCGGCGGAGAAGCTGCGTGAGGTGGCTCCCTTGCTCGCTGAAAACGACGATGACGACAACGCTGTGCTGATGGACGGCGATGAAGCCTCTGCGACCGGTGATGCAGCCGGGGCGAAAGCTGCCGCAGCCAGTTCCGGATCATCCGGTTCGAAGGCATCGCGCCCCTCGGCCCCGCGATGGCCTTAATTCCGCCTGGATAGGGCTCGACAAGAACTTATGACCCTGCTGGCACTATTGGTTTCGACCGATGATGACGCTTGCGAGATCCTGGGCCGGATTCTGCCGGCCTTTGGAATCGCGGTGGAACGCTTCAGTGATCTGCCCACCGCAATGGACCGCCTGCAGCAGCAAAGGTTCGACGCGCTAATCGTCGACTTCGAGGAGCGTTCTTCGGCGGATAGCATCCTGCAGGAATCTGCCCGCTTGAATTCGACCAGCCATCCCATTACCACCGGCCTGGTCGCGGATCCTGCCAAGACACGCGACATTCTCAACTGCGGGGCCCATTTCATACTGTATAAGCCGCTTTCGGAAGATAAGGCACGCGCTGGCCTGCGGGCTGCAGCTGCGTTGCTGAGCCGTGAACGCCGTCGCGCTCACCGTGTCCCGGTGCAAGCGGCCGTGGAGCTGACGCGTCCCGACTCTCGCAAGGTGGAAGGCATTCTTATCGATTTGAGCCAGACCGGGATGGAGGTTCTCACTGCTGAACCTCAGGATCGAGGAGCGCTGCTGAAGTTCCGCTTTCAGTTGCCGGATGCTGCGTTTGAAGTTCAGGCGCACGGGGAAGTGGCCTGGGCAGATCCAAACGGTCAAACGGGAGTACACTTCCTCGACTTGGAGGAATCCGTCAAAGTTCAACTGCAGGATTGGCTACGCGCTGCGGTCCTGGCCCTTGGGGGAGAAGCCGACGAAACCGTTCCTCACTGCAAACTGACGGATCTCAGCCTCGGCGGTTGCTACGTTGAAAGCGATTCGCCGTTTCCCGAGCACTCCATGGTCGATCTTTGCCTGCGCACTGAAGATATGGCGGTTCACACCGATGGGATGGTGCGGGTCGCGCACCCCGGACAAGGTATGGGAGTCGAGTTCCCTTCGCGAACGGCGGAACAACGCGCACAAGTGGAAAATTTGATCAATTTCCTGCGGAGCACACCTCAATCCATGCTCGAATTGATTGTTTCGCCCCGCGCTCTTACGGCAGATCTTAAGCAATTCGAACGTCCGGCCGAAATGGCGGACGAACTGGACGATCCTTTGCTCGATCTGTTACGACGAGGATCAAATTTGCAACAGGATGAGTTTCTCTCTGAACTCCGTTGCCAGCGATCCGGCGAAAGCGTCGAAGCCTAGGCTCCTCTCAAACTTCCTGGAAAGTTTTATCTTTGATTTCTGTTCTTACCCTTCTTGCTTTGCCATCGAGCTTTGCTTTTAGAGGCTTTTCTTAACGTCAGCATTCTTGAGACATAACGGATAGCGCTTTATTAAGACGCCGCGGGCAGGCCTTCGCGCGTGTGGCTGGTTGGGTCAGGGATTATTAACTGGCAGGGCGGGAAAAACTTAGCAGGCGTATTTAGAAAGCGCGAGAGGCAATGCGGCGGAAGTTGCCGAGGATCGAAGAACCCGCACCCCGTCTCTGGCGCGGGTCCCTCAAGTCCCGGTGTTCTGTTCCACCCCAATGCAGATCAAGTTAACTGGCCCTTGTTTCGTCTTCGTTTCAGAAATATTAAATTTGAGTAAAATCGCGACTCGGAAGTGCATCAGCCGGTTGATCGCCGCTATTCGCCTGGCAAGCTCAGCGCGAACCCTTGCGCGAGCGGATGATTCTTGTGAGAACATGAAAGGCGACATTTAAGGCACGTCTCGGAGCGAGGCGGCCGGTGCACGAATCTGGCGGCGTCCACAAAATCCGGCGCGGTGGAACGTCCCCCGCAAGGGAGGGCGAGCGGCGCGAGGGCGAAACTTGCGTGGACACCTCTGCTAACCATCACGGCGGCCGCATTCGCGGTTGAAATTCCCTTCTTTTTTCTCGGCATTCCTTCCGGTCATGATCTTGAATTCCACCTGTATTCCTGGCTGGAAGTTCTGTCACAGTGGAAACAAGGCATTGTTTATCCGCGTTGGGCCGAGTTGGCGAATTTCGGCTATGGGGCTCCGCGATTTATTTTTTATCCGCCCGCGTCCTGGACATTAGGGGCCGGATTGAGCGCGATTTTCCCGTGGATCGTGGTTTCAGGCATCCATATTTGGATCTCGCTCGTGGCAGCGGGTGTGTCTATGTTTTTCTTGGCGCGCGAGTGGCTCAATCGACGCGATGCGACGTTTGCCGCGGTGCTCTATGCCGTCAATCCTTATCATCTGGTGATTGTCTATTGGCGTAGCGACTTCGCGGAATTGCTCGCCAGTTGGTTGCTGCCATTGCTGCTCTTGCTGTTACTGCGCGCCTCCGATCAGACACGCCGATTGAGCGCTTTTCTCGGGCTAGTACTCGCTTGCGCCTGGCTGACCAATGCTCCTGCCGCCGTGATGGTTCACTATTCACTAGCATTATTGCTGCTGATAGTTGCCTGGCAACGGCGGTCACCGCACATCCTGCTGACCGGAGGCATCGCCGTGTTGCTGGGCGCCGCACTTGCGGCGGTTTACTTGTTGCCCGCTATCTACGAACAAAGGTGGGTGGATATCGTGCAGGCAATCTCGCAAGGCTACCGTCCGATCGACAATTTTCCGTTCGTTCACACGACCGATGCGGAGCACAATGCGTTTAATCGCGTAATTTCCTGGGTCGCAGTTGCAGAGATCGCCGTGACTCTTTCGGGTGCATGGGCGGCGCGCCAATGGCGACGCCGCTCTCCAGAGCTATGGTATTCGATTGTGATTTGGGCGGGTGCGTGCATACTCGTGATGCTGCCAATCAGCAAGCCGCTCTGGAGTGTTCTTCCCAAGCTGCGCTTCATGCAGTTTCCGTGGAGATGGTTGCTCTGCCTGGCTGTCCCGTTCAGTTTGCTGATTACGATGACGCTGCGACGTTGGACGTCGCGCCTGGCGCTTTATTTTGCAATGCTCGGTGTCTTGGTTTTCGTTTGGCACCACTACCAGCCGCCTTATTGGGACTACGCTGACGACTTGCACGAGATGCAAGACAACATGGCCACAAGCGTGGGATACGAAGGCACAGATGAATACACTCCGGTTACAGCCGATCCTTCCACCGCGGATAACGATAAAGACGCGCGGCGAGTGACGATTCTGGGGCCGGCTCGCGGCGCCATCCACGTCTTGCAATGGAATGCCGAGCAGAAGCTTTTCACGGCCGATATTTCGGCGCCTGATCATCTCGTGCTGAAGCTATTCGATTATCCCGCGTGGCGGGTGGAAGTGAATGGGCACGTAACGCGGGCGCAAACACGCGAGAATACCGGACAGATGCTGGTTCCCGTGCAAGCGGGTATGAACCGAGTGCGAATCGTTTTCGCCCGCACTTGGGCCCGCACGCTGGGAGCATGGATCTCGCTGTTTGCGGTATTCCTGGCGTTCATTCTGTTAAGAGCGCCTCGCGCTTTTGCTTTTTTTCATGAGCCTTAGTGTCCTTTGTGGTTAATCAGGACACAAACTTTGACCATGCCAACGATTCTCATTGCAACCTCCAATGCGGGCAAGCTGCGCGACTTCGCTGGAGCGGCGAAGCCACATGGCATCGAAATAGCCGGCATTCCTGACTTCTCCTCGTTTCCTGCAGTCGTCGAGGACGGCCTCACTTTCGAAGCGAATGCGCGAAAAAAGGCTGAAGCCTACAGCCGCTACGCTCCAGGGGAGATTGTGGTCGCCGACGATTCGGGTCTGGAGATCGATGCGTTGAATGGCGATCCCGGAGTGCATTCGGCCCGCTACGCCGCTCCCGACCTGCAAAACAAACAACCTCACGAGGCCGACGTGAACACGGATGACGAAGCCAACAACGCGCGCGTCTTGCGCGAGTTGCAAGGCATTCCCTCGGAGGAGCGGACCGGGCGATTCGTTTGCGTTCTGGCTGCGGCTCGCAACGGAAAGACGTTGGCTACATTTCGCGGCAAGGCCGAGGGAATTATTCTCGAGGCTCCGCGCGGAAAAAACGGCTTCGGCTACGATCCGTTGTTTTATTTTCCACAGATTGAAAAAACCTTCGCCGAACTCACCGCCGAAGAGAAATCCAAGTACAGCCATCGCGGCGCAGCGTTCCTGCAGTTTCTAAAGTGGTCCGGGGATCCAGACAAATGAACATGCGTTCCTTGACTTGATTTCTTTCGCCCGTGATAATAATTAGTTCTCTTATCATTCCAGCACTCATAAGGAGCTTCGGTGGCTTCAGTAGCCGGTTCCACGGCTCCCGTAATAGCACGAGGAGCAACCCAGGGAGTTGCGCCATTGCGGGCCGGACAAGGCACAACGTTTTTTCTCCGGCGATTGCATTCTTTAACTGGCATTATTCCCGTCGGCGCATTCCTCTTCGAACACATCCTGATCTCTAACGCCACCGCGATCAGCGGTCCCGCCGCCTATGCCAAGCAGGTAGCTTTTCTTGGCGGGCTTCCGCTGGTGTTTTTCCTCGAGCTGTTTGGCATCTGGCTGCCGATTGCCTTCCACGGTCTTTACGGCTTTTACATCTGGTATCGTGGCGAGGGAAATGCAGTCACGTATCCCTGGAGCGGCAACTGGATGTACACCGCCCAGCGCTGGACCGGCGCGATCGCCTTCATCTACATCATCTGGCACACGTACACGATGCGTTTTACCGGCATTGATCTTCATGCGAATCCCTATGCCTCCTTCGGCAAGGTGCAGGAAGAGGTATTTCAGTGGCCGCTCTTCTTGTTCTATGTTGTCGGACTGATCGCGGCTTCGTGGCACTTCGCCTATGGAATCTGGCTGTTCTGCGCGAAGTGGGGCATCGTAACCGGCGAGGTCGCGCGCAAGCGCTTCCTGATCGCGTGCATTGGCTTTTTCTTTCTGCTCAGCGCGGTCGGACTGGCCAGCCTGGCAACCTTCCGCTCGGAGCCGCTGCAAATGATGGAACCCGGCACAGCGGCCACGGCTACTCCAACGGCTTCTCCAGCAACTTCTCCAACCGCGACCCAGGAAAGGCCGGTGAGGTGAGATGGCGGCTCCGAAAATCATCGTCATCGGCGGCGGGTTGGCGGGACTTTCCGCGGTCATCAAGATTGCCGAGATGGGCGCGAATGTCGATCTGTTCTCCATCGTCCCGGTGAAACGCTCGCACTCGGTTTGCGCACAGGGTGGGATCAATGCCGCAAAAAATCTGAAGGGTGAAGGCGACTCGACCTGGATCCATTTTGACGACACCGTGTACGGCGGAGATTTTCTCGCGAACCAACCGCCAGTCAAAGACATGTGCGAGGCTGCGCCGGGAATCATTGATCTGCTCGACCGCATGGGCGTGCCCTTCAATCGCACGCCGGAAGGACTGCTCGATTTTCGCCGCTTCGGCGGAACTTTATATAACCGCACCGCCTTCGCCGGAGCGACCACCGGACAACAGCTTCTCTATGCGCTCGATGAGCAGGTGCGCCGCTACGAATCCGAAGGAAAAGTAAAAAAATACGAGCACTGGGAATTCTTGTCGGCGGTTCTCGACGGCAACCGCGTTTGCCGCGGCATCTGCGCTATGGATTTGCGCTCGATGGAAGTGCGCACCTTCCCTGCCGATGCGATCATCATCGCGACCGGCGGTAATGGCGCCATCTTCGGCAAGTCGACGAATTCCGTTGTATGCACTGGATCGGCGCAATCGGCGCTTTACCAGCAGGGGTGTTATTACGCCAACGGCGAGTTCATTCAGGTGCATCCGACCTGCATTCCTGGCGAAGATAAGCTGCGATTGATGTCGGAATCGGCGCGCGGCGAAGGTGGACGCGTCTGGGTTCCAAAAACTCCCGGAGATAAGAGAGATCCGAAGACGATCCCGGAAAAAGAGCGCTGGTATTTCCTGGAAGAGTGGTATCCCAAGTACGGCAACCTGGTGCCGCGCGACATTGCGACTCGGGCGATCTTCAAAGTTGTGTTCGAGCACAACCTCGGCATCGATGGCAAGCCGATGGTTTATCTCGACCTGACGCACATCGACCGCAAGATTCTTGATCGAAAGCTCGAAGGCATTCTTGAAATCTACGAGAAGTTTGTGGGGGACGATCCGCGCGACACGCCCATGAAGATTTTTCCCGGCATGCATTACACCATGGGTGGGTTGTGGGTGGATTTCAAACAGGCGACGAACATCCCGGGAATTTTTGCCGCCGGTGAGTGCGAATATCAGTATCACGGCGCGAACCGGCTGGGCGCGAATTCGCTGGTGTCGTGCATTTTCGGCGGAAGCGTCGCCGGGCCAAACGCAGTGAAGTACGCTCGCGGCTTGCAGGCGCTGCCCGATGGCAATGGAGTATTCGAGGCCGAGAAGAAAAAGCAGGAAGAGAGCAATGCCCTGCTCATGAACAATCAGGGCACGGAGAATCCGTTCAAGCTGTGGCGTGAACTTGGCGAGCTGATGACCAAAGACTGCACGGTCATCCGCTACAACAAAACCCTGCAGCAGACCGATGCGAAGCTGGTTGAGATGCTCGAACGCTTCCGCAAAGTTAACCTGAGTGACCGCACGCAGTGGGCCAATACCAGCGTGGTCTTCACGCGCCAGCTTTACAACATGCTGCAGTTGTCGCGCGTGATCGCGCAGGGTGCACGGTTGCGCGATGAATCGCGAGGGGCACACTACAAACCGGACTTCCCCGACCGCGACGACAAGAATTTCCTGAAAACGACGAAGGCATATTTCGCGCCTGACGCAGATGAGCCGAAATTCGAATTTGAGC
This sequence comes from uncultured Acidobacteriaceae bacterium, assembly GCA_963743585.1. Classification (GTDB taxonomy): domain Bacteria; phylum Acidobacteriota; class Terriglobia; order Terriglobales; family Acidobacteriaceae; genus Sulfotelmatobacter. The sequence goes on from CAVUQI010000002.1 coordinate 47,609, forward strand.
CCGTGGATGTGTCGCTGATTCCACCGCGTCCGAGGAAGTATGATGTCGCGAAGTGACGGCGTTGTGCATGCGTGGGTGAAGCGGGTACGCTCCATGGGTGTTTAGTATCGGGAAGGGCACGAGTTCTACTCGTGCCGATTGAGAATAGGTAATGTCCAATAAATTGGTCGTTTTCAAAATCAAGCGCCAAGCGACTCCCAGCTCAAAACCTTACTGGGAAGAATTCGAACTGGCCTGGCATCCTGGCATGAACGTGATCTCTTCTCTGATGGAGATCGCTGCGAATCCCGTCACCCGGGATGGCAAGCAGACTTCGCCAATCACTTACGACTCGAATTGCCTCGAGGAGGTCTGCGGCTCTTGCGCCATGCTCATCAATGGACGCGCGCGCATGGCCTGCTCGGCGCTGATCGACAATCTCGAGCAGCCCGTGAAGCTCGAACCGTTTTCCAAGTTTCCCGTCGTTCGCGATCTCGCCGTCGACCGCAGTGTGCTCTTCGAGAATCTGAAAGCTGTTAAAGCATGGGTTCCCATCGATGGCACCTACGACCTTGGTCCCGGCCCTCGGCTGACGCAACGCGAGCAGGAAGGCGCGTACCCGATCTCCCGCTGCATTTCATGCTGCTGCTGCATGGAAGTTTGTCCGCAATTCAACGAGGAGACCGGCTTTGTGGGTGCAGCGACGATTGCGCAGGTCAGATTATTTAATACTCATCCCACAGGTCAGGCACTGAAACATGATCGTCTGGCGGCGTTGATGGGGGATGGCGGCATACAGGAATGCGGCTATGCGCAGAACTGCGTCGAGATTTGCCCCAAGGATATTCCCTTAGCCAATTCAATATCCCAAGTCGGCGGCGAGGTCATGAAGCAAGCGCTCGGCGATCTTTTCCGACACTGATTGTTCCTGTCGGCCGCGCTGCCAATCAGCGGAGCCTAGAGAAATCTCATTACACTCGTCATCGATCGCGGCGTAATTTTAGATCGATTCTGAAGTTCACTGCACTTCGGTGAACCCGGACTTACCGCGCTGCTCGGGTGAATTGACGCGCCAAAAAGCAGCGTTTCGCAAGTGACCGGCGCGTTTTCCCTCATTACGGACGCGGTTTTCTGTCACTTGGACACAACTTGTCACTTCGGTTCGGCATCGAAAGTTCGCTATCTTGCTGCTCCGCGAGCACATGAGTCGCCCATAATACTCTTCTGCCGGATGGCGCTTGGCATGCACCCTTTTCAGGCGAAGCGCGACGCGAAACCGGAAGGTAACGTGGGGGTAACCACTGCATTGTCAACCTTTCTGGTAACGCTCGTAACGGCGAGCTTGCAGTCAATCGTAGGAGCGCTTGACAGCGTAGCTTAGAATGTTCCAACCGTCGCGGAATGGCCGCGACAGATTACGAGACCAAGACTTGAGATTACAGCGCCAACTGACTCTATTCTGTTTGTTCGCTTTCATCTGCAGCTCCGCGTTTGCGGCCACTACGACTGCGATGCGCAAGCCCATTCACCGTCACCGGTTTCACCGCCTGCGCTGGACACGGTGGAATCCGATGTTCCGCCCGTCGCACGAATCTTTGTTATTGCAGAACGCCGAAATCGACCGGATGGAACTCCCTCGTATTCAGGACGACCATGAGCTTGAAGCACTGAAAGAAAGCGGAGCGCTGCAGCCGATTATCGCCAATGAGACGCTGCGCTTCGATCCGCGGCTCGATCCCTCGCGCCGCTATTGCCGCCCCTGGACTCGCGACTTTGTGCAGGACATCGCGCAGGCTTACTATCACCGCTTTCACCAGCAGATTCAGGTGAACTCGGCAGTGCGTACTGTCAAGATTCAGAAAAAACTGCGCCGCCACAATCGCAATGCGGCTCCCGCTGAGGGCGAGACCGCATCGTCGCATCTTGCGGGGCTCACAGTCGACCTGCAGCGTCGCGGGATGACGCAGGATGAGATTCACTGGATGCAGCGCTATCTCTTTTACCTGAAATCGCTCGGCCTGGTTGAGCCCGAAGAAGAACGTCATCAGTGGGTCTTCCATATTATGGTTTCCGGCCGATATGCGGCCTGGCGTGAGACGGAAGACGTAGTTCCCGTCGAGCACGAACCTGCAAGCGTCATATCCGCCAGCGCAGAAGGATCGCGCTAAAGCGCATACTGCGCCTCGCCATTGCCGAACGACCAATTCTCCCAGGCGACTTCCACCAGATTGATCATCACATTCTGCGGGCGCACGCCCGGCTTCTCGGCCAAAATCTCGGCGATGCGTTGATACAGTTTTCGTTTCTGTCCCAACTTGCGCCCCGTCGATAATGTGATTTGCACAATCACAATGTCGTCGGTTCGTTGCACGCCGAGGTAAGTCGGATCGTAAATCAGACCGCCCGCCGGATGCTCCGTAATAATTTGGAATCGATCTGCCGCTGGCGCATCCAGGGCCTCGACCAACGCTCTGTGAACACCATCTCCGAGCGCTTTCTTGTATTCCTCACTCTTGCCTTCGCGTAGAGAAATTCGAACCAGCGGCATTGAGCCTCCTTTTGTGTTTCAAATAAAACAACTGCGGTTGGATGATTGCGCCCTGAATACGATTCGAAGCCAACACCTGGAAATGATTAAATATACAAATGATCGTTCTCATGGCTGGTCTTCCCGGCACCGGCAAAAGCACTCTCGCTCGCGAACTGGCTCTGCAAACCAACGGACGCGTCATCGGAAAAGATGAGATTCGGAGCGCGCTGTTTGCGGCGGATGAGATCGAGTACTCCACGCGGCAGGACGATTTCTGCATGCAGATCATGCTTCAACTGGCCGGCTTTTTGCTGGAGCGACTTTCGAACCAAACGATTTTCCTGGATGGGCGTACATTTTCGCAGCGGTATCAAATCGACAATGTAAAGAACGCAGCCGCCGCATTACATCAAAGCTGGCGAATCATTGAGTGCGCGTGCTCACCAGACGTGGCGAAGCAACGTCTCGAGGAGCAGCTTACCGCGGCTTCACATCCGGCGCGGAATCGCGACTTCCAGCTCTATCTTGAAGTTTGCTCGCGTTTCGAGGCTATTGACCCTCCGAAGATCACCATCGACACGGATAAACCTCTTCCGGCTTGCGTTGAGCAGGCGCTTGCGGCCCTGCGCTAGCCCGAGTTTGTATTAGCTCGGTTCTGGTGATTCAAGCTAGCCTCTCAACTCTTCTCCCTATACAATCTTTCACTTGTTCTCAATTGCGCTTCAGAATCCTATGACTCGCCTTAACGTTCTGTTCTTCTCGTGCCTGATTCTTGCTGCTTCGTCAGTTGCGCAAACAGCTCCATCCGGGCCAAAAGTCAGCGCAAAGGCCCACGCCATTCAGGAATCGGCCATCGTCATTGACACTCACGCCGATACGCCGCAACGCTTTCTCGACGAAGGCTTCGACATGGGCTCGACCGACCCCAACGATGCCGGCCACATGAGCCTTGACAAAGCCCGGCGCGGCAATCTCGGCGCGGAATTTTTTTCGATCTGGGTCGATCCAGAACCCAACCAGGGCCATTTCGCGCAGCACACCATGGATTTGATCGACTCGGTCTACGAGCAGGCGGCGCATCATCCCGATCGGATGATGATGGCGTTTTCTGTGGCCGATATCGAACGCGCTCACCGCGAGCACAAATTAGCCGCTCTGATGGGCATCGAGGGTGGACATTCGATCGAGAACGACATGCACCTGCTGCGCGACTACTATCGCCTTGGCGTGCGCTACATGACGCTCACCTGGTCGAATACGAACGAGTGGGCTGATTCTTCCGGCGACATCAATGATCCGAAGATTCAGCATCACAACGGCCTTACGGATTTTGGCAAACAGGTTGTACTGGAGATGAACCGGCTCGGGATGATGGTCGACATCTCTCACGTCTCCGATAAAACCTTTTGGGACGCAATTGCGGTGAGCAAGGCTCCGGTGATCGCCTCGCATTCTTCGGCGCGGGCCCTGGTCGATGCGCCCCGCAACATGACGGACGATATGCTGCGTGCTGTCGCCAAGAACGGCGGCGTGGTCGATGTTAATTTTTTCTCGGGCTTCGATGACGAGAATTTCCGTAAAGCGGCGAATGCGCAGAGCGCAGACCAAAACGCTGCGATTCAGAAATATATTGACTCGCTCAGGGCGCAAGGAAAGCCGGTGAATTATATTGAAGTTGACCGCATGGAGCGCGAGTGGACGGCGAAGATTCCCCGGCCTCCATTCAGCGTGCTGATCGATCATATCGATCACATCGCGAAAGTGGCGGGCATCGACCATGTTGGCCTGGGATCGGACTTCGATGGGGTAAGCGGCGCCACTCCGCAAGGCATGGATTCTGCCGCTGACTTGCCCAGGATCACCCAAGGCTTGCTCGACCGCGGCTACAGCGCTGAAGACATCAAAAAGATTCTCGGCGGCAACGTGCTGCGTGTCTTCCGCCAGGTCGAGGCCGTGAGCCGGCAGATGCAGGCGACAACTCAGCCGTAGTGAAGATGCTGTCGCACGAATCCTGAGTACAATTCATGTCGTACAATGACAGTTATCCCGTTCACATCATTCAAGGAAGAAACATGCGCAATCTGTCAGGCAGCACTATTGTGTTATTAATCGCATCTCTGACCTGGGCCCAAACCGCTTCCCCGGCGTCTCCCGGAGCTAAAGCGCCGGTTCATCATGCGGCATCCGGTTCTCCGACGGCGATCATCGAAACCACCGCGGGAGATATGCATTGCCAACTGTTCCCCGATAAAGCCCCGCTTGGCGTGAAAAACTTTATCGGGCTCGCGACCGGCAAAAAAGAGTGGAAGAATCCGGCAAGCGGAGTCACCAAACGGGGCGTTCCGCTCTACGATGGCACGATTTTTCACCGCGTGATTCCCGGGTTCATGATTCAAGGCGGCGATCCCAAGGGCGATGGCACTGGCGACCCGGGATACGCGTTCAAGAATGAGGTTTCCTCCGACTTGCTGTTCGATCGGCCCGGACGTCTGGCTTACGCCAATGCTGGTCCTGACACCAACGGCTCGCAATTCTTCATCACGGAAGTCGCCACTGCGCATCTTAATGGCGGTTACACAATCTTTGGCCAGTGCGACGATGCAACCGTAGCATTGGTCAAGCAGATTGCGGCCATGGCGCGCGATCCCATGAACGATCGCCCGTTCCGTCCGGTGAAAATTGTGCATATCAAGATTGTCTATGGCGCTACAGCCGCGAAGGCTGCAACGCCGGCGCACAAACCGGCGCCCGCATCTACAAACTGATGCCTCACGGGGCTTACGCCGAACCACTAATCACGAATATTCAGCAATTTTGAAAGGACTCTATGGCACGCCAACCTGGGCTTTACGCAACATTCGAAACCACCGAGGGAAATGTTGTTTGCCGACTCTTTGAAACCGATGCTCCGAAAACTGTGGCCAACTTTGTAGAGCTTGCCGAAGGCAAGCGCGAGTGGACTCATCCCTCAACCCGCAAAAAATCCAAAGACCGGCTTTACGATGGAACGATTCTTCATCGAGTGATTCCAGATTTCATGATTCAGGGCGGGGACACCGCAAGGGACGGGCATGGGCGGTCCCGGCTATCAGTTTGAGGACGAAACCAAAGGCTCTCCGCATAAGTTCGACAAGCCAGGTAAGCTGGCCATGGCCAATGCCGGTCCGAACACCAACGGGTCGCAGTTTTTCATCACGGTGGCTCCCACGACATGGCTCACGGGGAAGCACACGATTTTTGGCGAAGTAGTTGAAGGGCAGGACGTAGTCGACAAAATCACCAATCTGCCGCGCAATCGTCAGGACCGCCCCAGCAAAGATGTGGTTGTAAGAAAAGTGACGATCGAGAAAACATAGTAAGCCCCTCGAGTTCACTCGGGAGCCTGGCACCAGAATTAAGCGACATATCGCTTCGGCCGTGAGGCACATCGGTACGCGATTTTCTACGTCCAGGTGGATAAATGTGCAGGCCGATTTGTTACTCGGGTGACCCAATAAAGTTTTCGGTTGCGCCCGAGGCGATCTGGGCAGATCCCACGATCTGACCCTTATCGTTGACTCCATAAACTTCGGTACCGGATGCCCCGGGATAATCAACGATGGTAAAGACACCCGAACTAAACACGAAACCGTGAGTTTTCGATGAGGCATCGATGTACGAACCGGAAATCTCGCCGGAATTGTTGATGCCACCAAGCATCGTACCGATTGAGCCGGACGGATCAACGGTGGTGTAAGTCCCGCCGCTCAGCAGAAATCCATGCTGCTGAATGAACGTGCAAGGCGGCTGCAGAACCTTAGATTCCACGTCCGATCCCTTGCAGACCGAGTAGTTCCCCACAATCTCTCCCGCGTCATTGATGGCGGTGGCCGCAGTCCCGAGGGCGCCTGGAAAATTAATCATTGTGAAGGTCCCTCCAACGTGATCCAGCAGGAACCCCTGCGAACTGGACGCATAATCAAGGCTACACGTGGTGGTGCTGCAGAACATGCCAACAATCTGTTCGACTCGATTGATGCCGCCCGCCAGCGTGGCTTGAGCGCCCGGAACGTCAATTTGCCCGGCCGAGTTGGAAGAGTTATAAAACAGGTAAGCGTGCATCGCGGCACCGCTGGCACATGAACTGCTGTGAGGACAAAAGCCTCCAACGACATCGCCATTCGGGGCAATTCCTGTTGCGAAGCTCCACGGGCCCCCCTCAGGCTCGGCAACCTTGAAAACCTGCGATCCGTTCGTCTGAAGGCTGAACCCATGGTTCTGTTGTGCGGGTCCGTCGAAGGCAGAAACATAGCTGCAGCAAAAGCTGCCGGCAATTGTGCCGGAGTTGTTAATCGCGTTGGGAGCGACAAATCCTACGGAGTGAAACTTGAAGCTCTGCGCTCCTGCAGCAATGCTCAAAGGCAGCACCAGGCACATAAAGAGAGTAACGCTTCTTAGCAGTCGCATCGGGGTTTCTCCTATTCAGGCGAGATGCGATTCCAGCACGTGTGGACCGGCACATTAATACCAAGATCAGCGCGACCGCTTTCTGACAGGACTCGGTGCGCCGGGTGTACGCGGGCATTTTTGCTCGGAATGAATTTTATTGTCAATGGCACAATGGTGCCAGCTTGTCAGGTAGGCCAAATACTTAGCGCGGTTTTGCTGAGAATCTGCTGCTGCACGTTTTCATTTAGCGGCAGTGCGCGAAACTCATCCAAATTTCTCTTAACATCCGGCACGCCGGGGCCCGGCCAATCGGTGCCGAACAGCGTTTTGTGTGCGATCTCGCCGAGACGCGGAAAGTATTCCAGCAGGGTCTTCGGCGGAATTCCGCTGATATCGAGATACACACTCGGATGCCGTCGAATGAGAAAAAATGCCGTATCCATCCAAAGCGGACGCCCGCCGTGCGCCAGGAGAATTTTCAGCTTCGGAAAATCGACAGCGACATCGTCCACATAGATAGGATCGCCATATTTATTTCGCGCTCCCGGAAAGATTGATGTTCCAGTGTGAAACATTACCGGCACGCCGTTCGCCTCTGCTGCGCGGTAAATGATTTCCAGTTCCTTCACTCCGTGCAAATAATCATTGGGAAACAGAAGTTGATGCGGAGGATGAATCTTGATCATGCGAATGCCTAGCCGAAGAATCTGCTCCATATCTGCCAAGACATTGGCGGTATGCCGCGGATGCAAACTGCCGCACGAAAGCAGGCGCTTCGGATCTTCTTTGACGTAGTCAGCGACGAATTGGTTTACGCCATTGGTGAAGCCGATTATTTCCGGCGCTACGTAATTGATGAGCACCGCGCGGTCGATGCCGCATGTGTCGAGATAATTCAGGAAGGCTTTCGGCGAGCGGCAGAATTCGGCAATCTGCTCGAAATTCGGGCGCTTCTTTTTCATCAATTCCAGCGCCTCAGGCTTGAACATTTCCATCGGCTGAATGTGAATGTGGCAGTCAGTAATCATTCGCTGGATTTAATTCTGTGCCGCGGCAAGCACTGCGCGCTTGGTGAATACCCGAATCATCTCCCGTCGATACTCCGGCGTGAGCGCGGAAGTGGTCAGCGGTTTGGCTGTTCGCGCCGCCATATCGCCCACAGCTTCCGCCAACGCTTCGTCGATGATCTTTCCCGCCAGCAATTCGCTGGCTCCCTTTATTAGCATTGGAGCCGGATTTACGGCGGTGATGGCGATGTGCGTCTCAGACACGTGTCCATTCGAACGCTTCATCGCAACCGCGACGCCGGCGAGCGGATAATCGATCGATCCGCGAACGCGCAGCTTTCGGTACACGCCGCGATAGCCTGCGGATTGCGCCGGGAGAAAAATGCGCGTGACTAATTCGTTCGGCTGCAGTCTCCGGTAGCTGATTCCATCGCCAGTATAGAACTCACGCAACGGCATTCGCCGTCTTCCGTTCGCGCTCGCGGTTTCAATGTCCGCATTCAGGCAAAGCAAGGCCGGTGGCGTGTCTCCGGAGAACACCGCCCAGCATTTCGTACCGCCTGGCGCCACATGGCAAAGATTGCCGTCTTTCTTGATGCAAAAGCCACATCCCTTGCGCCACGTAAGCGACTGGTTATACCAGAGACAGCGCGTGTCGAGGCAAATATTTCCGCCAATCGTCCCCATGTTGCGGATCACTGGTGATGCGACGGTCCCTGCAGCTTCGCTGAGCACGGGAAAATGCTTGCGCAAATAACTCGACTGTTCAATTGTCCGCAGCGGAGTGAGCGCTCCGATTTCGACTGAGCCATCGGCATGAGGGCGAATGCCTCGTAGCTCTGCGATGCCGCGCAAATCCAGAACGTACCCGGGTTCAAACAGCTTTTGCCGCATGGAGGGAATTAGGTCGGTCCCCCCGGCGAGCACGCGGATATCGCCTTGCTGCGCAGCCATCATCGCGATGCCTTCATCGGTTACACGGGGCCGCAGTAATCGAAATTCGGGCAGACTCAATCTGCACCCCCGGCAGAGGCAGGCGATTGCCGGTGCGCCGGATCGAGTTCATGCCGCTCCGGGCCCTTACCTTTGAAACAAAGCGAGCCGCCGTGCTCGCGAAAACGCGTGGGCGCAGTAGGATCGACGCCTTTCGTTAAGTTCAATGCCTTTTCTTTTCTTTTCGTGCGTAAGGCCGCCAGCACGCGCTCGGGGGTAAACGGAGATTCGCGCAGGCGCACTCCAACCGCGTCGTAAATCGCATTTGCGATCGCGGGAATGGTCGCAGCCAGCGATCCTTCGCTGCACTCTTTCGCGCCAAACGGCCCTTCGGGATCGATGCTTTCAACAATGATCGGCTCGACTTCCGGCGATTCGATGGACGACGGACTGCGATATTCCAGTAATCCTCCGTTCATCAACATGCCATCTTTCCAAATCATTTCTTCGGTCAGCGCCTGGCCCATGCCCATCCAAACGGAGCCGATGATCTGACCTTCCACGGCAACTGGATTGAGCGCCCGTCCACAATCGTGGGCGGCCCAAACTTTGTGCACCGTCACTTCGCCGGTTTCTTCATCGACACTCACTTCCGCAACTTGCGCGGAATAAGAATACGCCGGCGATGGGCCTACGCCACCGCCTTTGTGTTTGCCTCCCCGCGCCTCGGGAGGAGGCGCATACGAACCGGTGCCGGTTAGCGCTCCGTGGAAATCAATGGCCGCGACTACGGCCTCTTCGAAGGTCATCCACTCTTTCGGCCCTTCCTCTTTGCGCTTCTGCTGCAACGATCCGCGCAGGATCTGGCCTTCGACGCGGCCGCTGACCGACGCGCCAGCCTGAGTTACTTCCGCTTCATCGATGTCGTCTTTTGCAGCGGACGGCGCCGCGCCGCCCTTTTTGAAGACCAGGTCGTCGCGAAAAATCAGGGCCTCGATGGTGCAATTCATCTTCGCCGCGGCCGCCGCGGCAATTCTCTTTTTCACCTCGTCGGCAGCCCGCAGCGTCGCATTGCCCGCCATGAACGTCACGCGACTGGAATACGATCCAATATCAATCGGCGTGAGGTCAGTATCGGCCGCGATCACGCGAATTCGATTGAGAGAGCACCCCAGGACCTCTGCGGCAATTTGTGCGGTCATAGTGTCCGACCCCTGACCGATTTCCGACGCACCGGTGTAGACGACTACGCCGCCATCGCGATCAATCTTGATGTTCACCGTCGAGTGCGGCATATCAGAACGAATAATTGAATTGGCCGCGCCGCTTACGTAATGACTGCAGGCAATGCCAAGGCCGCGTCCTTTGGGCAATTTGCCTTTGCGCTGTTTCCATCCGGATCGCTCAATTGTTTTTTCAATGCATTCCGGTAGGCCGTAGCTTTGAACACGCAAGCCATTCACCGTGATGCATGGCGGTTGGAGCAGATTTCTTTGCCGAATCTCCGCTGAATCCAATCCACTCTTTGCCGCGAGTTCATCGAGTTGCGACTCGAACGCGAAGCGAACGTTGACCGTGCCGTGGCCGCGCATGGCGCCGCACGCCGGCTTATTGGTGAGTACGCGGTAACCGTCGTACTGAATATTCGGAATGTCATAGAGCGCTCCCAGCAGCGCCCCCGAGTAGAGAATGGTGACGACGCCATAGGAGCAATAAGCGCCGCCATCCTGTACGACGCGCGCTTTTACGCAAGTGATGCGCCCGTCATTCCTAATTCCGGTCTTGAGATCGATAATCGTGCGCGGCCGGCCGCGATGTGCCCAGAAAACTTCTTCGCGCGTGTATGTGATCTTCACCGGAGCTTTGGCTTTGCGCGCCGCGACCGCGGCGATGATTTCCAGCGGAATCACTTCGCTCTTGCCGCCGAAGCCGCCGCCCACCAGAGGTTTAATCACCCGAATCTGCTGCATCGGCATCTCGAGAACGAGAGAAAGCTTGTGCTGCAAATAGTAGGGGACCTGCGTGGAAGACCAGACTGTCAAGCGTCCCGGTTTGCCTGTGTGTGGGTCGACTTCGAATGAAGCCAGTGTGGAATGCGGCTCCATTGCGGCATGCGTCACTTCGTTGGCGATGTAGCGTGCTTCCGCGATGTGATCGGCTTCGGCAAACCCCCGGTCGGGATTGCCGAAAGCGTGGTGGTAATCTTTTTCCAGATTGCCCGGCTTGTTTTCGTGGATGAAGTCGCTCTGCGCCTTCATCGACTCTTCCGGATCGAAATAGGCCGGCAGCACTTCGTAATCCACATCGATCAGTTCAAGCGCTCTTTCGGCAATTGCCTCGGAAACTGCGACCACGCACGCCACGTTATCGCCCACATAACGAACTTTGTCGATCGCCAGGGCGTGCTCATCGTGGCCCACCGGCAGAATCCCGTACGGATTTGGGGCGTCACTTCCGACTGCCACGGCTACGACACCGTCGAGAGCCTCGGCGCGCGTCGAGTCGATGCGTTTGATCTTTGCATGCGGGTACGGCGAATGCAGGATCTTGCCGATCAGCATTCCGGGAACGCTGAGGTCGTTCGTATATTTGCCCGAGCCGGTGGTCTTCTCCGCCGCGTCGACCATGGCGGTGGGCTTGCCGATGATGGAAAAGTTGGTCACTTATAATGCTCATGTGGGGACAGCCGCCCTCGGCTGTCCGGTCGAGCGAAGCTCGACTTGCAATTACCTATTTACCGCTCCCGGCTAGAACGCTTTCCCGCTCTGCTGCAATCGCCGACTTGATCGCCGCATACATCTGGTTGTATCCCGTACAACGGCAAAGATTGCTGCTCAAAGCATTGCGAACCTCTTCTTCCGACGGATCGGGATTTTCTGCCAGCAACGATTTCACTGTCATTACGAACCCCGGCGTGCAGTAGCCACATTGCGCACCGCCCCAGTCGCCATACGCTTTTTGGATCGCGGCCAGACTGCCATGCTCGCTCACACCTTCGATGGTTGTAATTTCTTCGCCTTCGCAGCTCGCCGCCAGCAAAGTACACGAAAGCATCGCGACCCCATCGATGAGCACCGTGCACGCACCACAGGAGGAATCGTCGCAGCCGCGCTTTGAGCCGGTCAACTGCAGCTCCTGGCGCAAGACGTCGAGCAGCAGCGCGCTCGGCTCGATTGCCAGCTCATGCGCGCGGCCGTTAATTTTCAATTCTACGAGTTCTTTTTTCATGAGACAGCCACGAGCTATGCTTGACACCTTATCATTCCGAACCGGGCCGAAGGGACGGTGAGGAACCCGCTTCGTGCCCGAACCTTCACTTCGTCTAATACGTCGGCACCTGCGAATCTACATTGCGCGACCACGCGTCAATCCCGCCGCGCATGGATTGCGCTTTCTCGAACCCTTGCTGCCGCAGCCACGCCGTCACGTTCATCGAGCGCACGCCGTGGTGGCAGATCACCACAATATGTTCCTCCGAATCCAGCTCCTGATGAGCACGCGACGGCACATCTCCCATGGGCATCAGCTTCGCGCCCTCGATGTACGCCCGTTCAAACTCCCACGGCTCACGGACGTCAATCAACGTAAACTCGTCGCCGCGATCGAGCTTGGCCTTTACCTCTTCGGGCGTAATTTCGTAGTCCACCGTGTCTCTCGTTTATCTGCCAGCCCACTTCGGCTCGCGCTTCTCCACGAACGCTCGAATTCCTTCGGGCGCATCAGCGGTCTCCATCAGCTCTTCGAGATAAATCTTCTCCGCCCGAAGCAAACCCTTATCGAAGTGCATGCAATCCCATGCGTAAACGGCCTTCTTCGCGATCCGCAATGCAGCCGGACTGAGTTTCAGCAGCTCGCCAATGGTAGCTTCGACCGTGGGATTCAATTCTCCATCTTCGACCGCCCGGTTGGCCAATCCGATTTCTGCCGCTTCAGCCCCGCTCATCGTGCGTCCGGTCAAAATCAACTCGGAGGCCCGCTTCTGACCGATGAGGGCGGCCAGCGCAGTACACGCAACCGGCGGATAGCAGCCCAGCTTGATTTCGGGAAATCCCCACTTTGCGGATTCGGTTGTGTACACCATGTCGCAGACCATCGCGAGTTCAGCGCCACCGCCTAGACAATGCCCCTGAACGCTGGCAATCGTGATTTTCTTTGTCCCAACCAACGAGCGAATCACGCCGTGAAACTTCGCCAGCATCGCTTGCACTCTGTCAGGAGTGTGCGCGGCAACATCAACCCCGGCAGAAAAAATGTTCCCTTCGCCACTGAACACAACGACTGAGATGTCGCCGCTCGCCTCAATCCCGTCCAGCGCCTGCGCCAGTTGCTCCATCATCGGAATGTCGATCACATTCAGAGGCGGATGGCGCAGCGTAATTCGCGCTACAGAGGCCGAGATATCGATTGCGACACGCTCGAGTTTGGACTCCACAATTGCCGGCGCCATCGATTTCCTTGGTGTCCTCTGTGCGTTCTGAAAGTGACAAAGTTCGCCGCTACAAGTTGATGGCCGATTTTCTCACTTCTCCAATCGAGGCCAGTGGATCGCGTGCGCCTGCCTTTTCGGCAATCCACTTTTTTTCCGTTTCGATAATATCGAGCAGCAGCTTTCTGTCCGCAGGTCCAGGCATGTATTCCCTCAAATGCTCTTCGTACGGACGGTCATCCAGCGGTTCGCCGGTTTTCGCGTGGAATTTGTGATTTGCCCAGCGGCCAATAAAGCGGTTGAACTTGATGTCCGGCGCGTAAAGCTTGGGCTCACCCGGCTTCAGCGAATTGTTGAAGCGTTCGATCAACCCGGCAACTTCATCGCGATATAAATGCCGGTTGTAATCGTTCAAATCATCCAGATCGGCTGCCTTGTCGTTTTTGGGTTCGTCGTATCGTCCCTTCACGCCCCAAACATAGGCCCAGTGCGCCGACGAAGAATGGTCTGTACCAAATAAATCGTAAGAACTAGATATCCACTTATTGAGATATTTCTGAATCAGCCACGCAGGAAGCACGCCGGCCTCGACAACGCGGCGAATCCCGTCATTGCCCGTGCCCATATGAAACGCCTCTTCGCGCAGCATGTAAGACATGGAGCGTCCGAGCGGCGCAAACGCTGAATACTTGAGCATCTGCAGCTGAAATTTTCCGTCGCGGTCAACAAAATCGGTGTAGGTGAAAAAATCCATCCAGTTATCGACATCGACATTGAAGGCGCCGAGCAGACGCTTATTCTCAAATGCGCGGCGCTCAAGCATTTTCTGCGCTTCGACTTTGCCCGAATAGCCGAAGTGATCGATCAACAGCGCGCACATTTGCCAGCCATGGCGCATTTCCTCGATCATGACTCGCGTGATCGCACGGCGGTCCCAATCCGTGGGGGCGTTTTCTAAGAGATTGCGCTGTTGCTCGACGCTGGCAAATTCCGTGTCGCCCTGATAGACGATCATGTTCATCAGCGCATCGCGCATCTGCTGCGTAGGAATCTGCCGCAGGTTTTCCCACTTGCGACGGCCTTTGTATGAGCCGAATTCGATTTCTTCCGTGTCGATTGCTCCGTACAGCGTGTCAAATTTGAAAGCTTCAATGGCGTCCGTATTCACACCAATATCTTTGCGCCAATCGTTGAATAATCCCACCCAGTCGCTAAACGTTCCAATTTTTGCTACTTTTCCAGGCATGATTGCAAACTCCTAAGCCATATTCAGCCAAACTGTTTTCATTTCCGTGTAGTGCTCGATCGCGTGCGCGCCTAGCTCCCGGCCGAATCCCGAACTCTTATAGCCGCCAAAGGGCAACGATGCATCCATCAACCCGTATGTGTTGATCCACACCGTTCCCGCCTTCAAGCGGCGCGAAACGCTGTGAGCCTTCTTGATGTCTCGCGTCCAAACCGCAGAAGCCAATCCGTAAGGATTGTTGTTCGCCTGCTCGATCACTTCTTCGATATCATCGAAAGTCAGCACCGAAAGCACCGGTCCGAAAATTTCTTCCCGGGCAATTGTCATGTCGTTTTTTACGTCGCCGAAAATTGTCGGCTCGATGAAGAAGCCTTTGCCGCCTTCGACCGAAACGCGATTGCCACCTGCGACCAGTTTTGCTCCTTCTTTCTTTCCTGCTTCGATGTACCCCAGCACGCTCTGCATCTGTTCCTGGCTCACGATTGCTCCTAGGCGTGTCTTCGGATCGAGCGGATCGGCTGGGCGCATCTTGGCTGCGCGCGCGGTAAGTTTCTCGATGAACTCATCTTTAACTTTAGTTTCCAGAAAGAGCCTCGACCCCGCGTTACAGACTTCGCCCTTGCCGTAGAAGATTCCGGTGATCGCGCCTTTGACCGCATTGTCGATGTCGGCATCGGCAAAGACGAGGTTCGGCGATTTTCCACCCAACTCCAGCGTAATGCGCTTGAGCGTATCGGCTGCGTCGCGCATGATTTCCTGGCCAACTGCAGTCGATCCCGTAAAGGCAATCTTGTCGATGCCCGGATGCTTCACCATGGCTCTGCCGATTGCTCCCGGCCCGGTGACAATGTTGATCACGCCCGCCGGAATTCCGGCTTCCACCGCCAGTTTGCCGAACCGCAGCGTGGTCAGTGACGTTTGGCTTGCCGGCTTCCATACAACCGTGTTGCCGCAGGCGAGTGCAGGACCGAGCTTCCACGAAGCTAGCAGGAGCGGAAAATTCCACGGAACGATCATTCCCACTACACCCACGGGTTCGCGCAGCGTGTAGGTGAATGCCGTCTCCAGCGTGTTAATCGTCTCGCCGTGAATTTTTGTGGCCAGGCCGGCGTAGTAGCGTAGAACATCGACCACCATGGGCATATCGACATAGCGCGATTCGAAAATCGGTTTGCCGTTGTCGAGAGTTTCAAGTTCGGCGAACTCGTCAATGTTTTTTTCGAGCAGATCGGCAAGCTTCCAGATCAGGCGCCCACGCTCGCTGGCCGAGAGTTTGCGCCACGCGCCATTGCGGTCTTCGAAAGCGCGGCGCGCAGCCTCGACCGCACGGTCGACGTCCGCCGGAGATGCTTCCGCGATTTGCGTCAACACTTCGCCGGTCGCCGGATTGATGGTGTCGAATGTCTTTGCGCCATCAACCCACTTGCCGTCGATCAGCAACTTCCCGGGTTCGATTTGTGTCCTCGCGGCAAGCATCTATTTCGCCTTAAACACAGCCGGCCGCTTTTCCACGTACGCCGCCAGGCCTTCTTTCGCGTCTTCACTCTGGAAAAGCAACTGCTGGTTTTCGCGTTCGACTGCCAGGGCCGACTCCATCGGAATCTCCCAACCCGTCTGCACCGCACGTTTGATCCTGCCCACGGCTTTCGCCGCTTTGTTCGGCGGACAGAATTGCTTCGCGTATTCCATCATGTTTTCCATGAAGCCATCGCGCTCATAAATGTCATTGATGATCCCGAGTTCCTGCGCTTCTTCGAACGAAAAGGTATTTCCCGTCACCATGAGCTCAATGGCTTTGCTCTTTCCCACCAGGCGCGAGAGTCGCTGCGTACCACCGGTACCCGGAAGCACGCCGAGATTTACCTCCGGCAAGCCGATCTTTCCGGCGTCCTTACGCGCGATGCGAATGTCGGCCGCCATAGCGATCTCGAGACCCCCGCCCACGCAGTGGCCGTTGATTGCGGCAATTACCAGCTTTGGCGTCTGCTCAAGGCGCAGCAACATCTCATTCGCGTGAAGGCAGAAGTAGTATTTAAAAGTGGGATCGACGCTCGAAAGCATCTTGATATTCGCGCCCGCCGAAAAGAACTTGTCACCCGCACCGGTCAGCAGAATCACGTAAACGTCGTTCTCCATGCGGGCACGCAGAATCGCATCGTCGAGCTGACGGTTCATCTCATAGGTGTATGTATTCGCCGGCGGATCGCACATCTCGATGATCGCTACGCCGCCCTCGCTGCGATAGTTAACCAGTTGCTTGGTAGTTTCGGTGGTCGCCGGTTGCATCGTGGTTGCCATATCTGTAGCTCCTTATCTCGTTCTCAAATCTCGTCTTTCCAAAATTGCTTTTGAACTGCACCTCAATACGCGATGTCATTCCGAACCGGCGCGAAACAGCGCTGAGGAACCTGCTTTTCAGAACTCACCTCGAACGCGCTCGCGCTCCGTTCATCACTCCCCGTAAAAACATGTCACTCATTGCGCGCGCCAATTCCTCGGCATCGGCATCGACTCGAGGATTGTGCCAGGTGTAAATCCAATTCATCATGCCGAACAGGCTGAGAACAGCAATCCGCGTAGAAAATTGCAATCCTTGTTCACGCTTCAGTTCATCCAGCAGCCCCACGCAGATGCGGTAGTACTCGCGTTTGATGGCCGCCACTTCGGAGGCAAAACCGTTCCTGAGCGCGTCGTCTTCGTGCGAAAGCACCTTCATCGCCGCCTGGTTCGCCAGAAAATATTCGAGGTGGTTGAGAATAAAAATTCGAATTCGCTGCTCTGGATCGCTCACATTCGCTAGCCTTGTCTTCAGACGGTCGACAATGGTCGTGAACGTGTGCTTTTGGATCAGGAACAGTAATCGCTCTTTGGATTGGAAGTAGTAGTAGAGGCCAGCCAGCGACATGCCGCTCGCGCGTGAGAGGTCGCGCATCGACGCGCCTTCATATCCCTTTTCGCAAAATACATCCGTGGCATGGGTAAGAATCTCGCTTAGACGGCGCTCAAAACGAGTGACCGGTGCGCGTGCAGCGCTGCGACGCCGTGCCGAAACGCGAGCCGTAGTGGAGGCAGTGGCCATGAGCAGACGGAATATCGTAATTCGAACGTTCGTTCGAACTCAGTATATAACGATTGTGATCTGGATCACAATCGGATGTTTGCTCACAGCCAGCCTTTATCTACCACTTGAGAAAGGCCTTGCCAAAATCAGTTTCGGATGTCACCGAGCAGCCGCTCGATCTCGGCTTTTGCCTCCGCTGTCAGAGGCAGCAACGGAAGCCGCGATGGTCCGCCGAAATACCCGTTAAAGTCCATTCCGTATTTCACACCCGGAACACCCCAGTCGCCCACGACGCGTTCTGCCGCTCGAACGATACGCTGCTGCTTGATCTGAGCCAGCCCGGCGTCGCCCTCTTTCCATGCCGAATAGATCTCGTAACAAGCGGTCGGCGCAAGGCAAGCGAAAGCCAGAATCGCTCCAACCGATCCGGCGTCAAGCGAGGGTTGCAGTTTGTGTGCCGCACCCACCAGAACCTGGAATCCAACCTCTTTCTGCCTAGTTTTCAAATTGCCTACCAGACTCACGGCTGCCGATGAAGATCTTCCGGCGGCACTGGAACTTGAACCTGCCAGGGCTCCGACCGGCACGAGTTCACCGCCATTTCCGCCGGCCCCCGCAGCGGCAGCGGCAATCATGCGCGGCGTGACGGCATCGAATGTCTCAGTTACAGTGGCGGAGCGCTTGATATGGCGCGCGCCTTCGACCATCCGGCGCACCTTTTCCACATCGCCGCTCGATTCCTTGATGCCGATGAGATTCGGATGCTGAGCCAGCTCAATCACCAACTCAGCCGAGATGTCGTAACCGGTTGCCTGAGGAAAGTTGTAAATGATGACCGGCAGCGGCGAGCGGTCCGCGACGGTTCGGTAGAAGGCCAGAATGTTCGCGGGCTGCATTTGCTTCTTGTAATAATGCGGCGTGCGCACCATGGCCACGTCGTAGCCAAGTTCCGCCGCATACTCCGTCAGATGAAGGGTCTCGATTGCGGATTCGGCGCCAGTTCCAGCGACCAAGACTTTGCTCGGAGCAGCAGCCTCGCGAGCGATCTTCAGCACATCGCGCCGCTCCTGATCAGACAGCATAATCGCTTCGCCAGTTGAACCGAGTACGACGATGCCCGCAACCGGCGTGCGCGAATAGCGCTCCACGTTGTGTTCGAGCTTTTTGAAATAAACGTTTCCGTCAGGATAAAAGGGCGTAGTGATGGGAGGGAAAATTCCGTGAAGTAGCATAACGTGAACCGTCCTTAGCGCGCCCGAGGCGCACCTTGCAGCGTATCACTTTTTCTTCGGCGGACACAGCAGCGGAATCGCTTCGCGCTTGTTGCGCGGTAGACGCGGAAGTCCATTCGTATCGACAGTCGTTACGGTCCGTGCTGGTTGGTCACCGGCGTTGGGTGGTTCGTTCCGCGTGCAACTGCTGCAGCGCGCGAATATTCACCTCGCCGCGCTGCAGCGCAGCGATTCCCTCCGCGGCGGCGCGGGCCGCGGCCAGAGTAGTGATGGTGGGAATCCGCGCAGTCACGGCCGCACGCCGAATAGCTTTCTCATCGAACCATGGCTCCAGCCCCGTCGGAGTATTCACGATCAGTTGAATGCGCTGCCCTTTGATGAAATCAACCACGTTCGGCCGTCCTTCTTTTACTTTGTAGACGCGCTCCACTCTCATTCCCGCCGCTTCAATCACGTCCGCAGTGCCGGAGGTCGCAACCAGCTTGAAACCCATGTTCGTAAACTTTCGCGCGACCTCAGCCACGTACCGCTTGTCGTGGTCGGTGACGCTGATGAAAATCGTTCCCTGCGTCGGCAGCTTCTGCCCCGCAGCTAACTGGGCCTTGCCGAACGCCTCGCCAAAGCTGTCGCCCACGCCCATAACTTCGCCGGTGGATTTCATCTCCGGCCCCAGCACGGTGTCGATGCCGGGAAATTTGTTCCACGGGAAAACTGGCGATTTCACGTAATAACGGTTGCCCGTGTCGAGATCGCTGCGCTTCGCGATATTTTCCGGCAGAAATTCGCGCAACTTGCGTCCAGTCATCAGGCGCGCGGCAATCTTTGCCATCGGCACTCCCGTGGCCTTCGAAACATATGGCACCGTGCGGGAAGCGCGCGGGTTTACCTCAAGGACATAGACCTTGCCCGCCTGTGAGCCGTTCCCCGAACTTCCGTTTTCGCGCGGGATGGCAAACTGAATATTCATCAGCCCGATCACTTTTAACGCGCGGGCCAGTTTGAAGGTGTACTCGCGCATTTGCTGCATCAGTTGCTGTGGAATATCGACCGCAGGCAGCACGCATGAAGAATCGCCGGAGTGAATGCCGGCTTCTTCGATGTGCTGCATAATTCCGCCGATCACAACATCTTCGCCGTCAGAAAGCGCGTCCACATCCACTTCGATGGCATTTTCCAGAAAGTGGTCGATCAAGACCGGGCGATCGTGCGAGTACTCGACCGCCTCTTTCATGTACCGCACAACGGATTCTTCATCGTAGGCGATCACCATGGCGCGGCCGCCGAGCACATACGAGGGCCGCACTACCACGGGATAGCCGACGCTCTTCGCACCTTCGATCGCCTCTTCCAGCGAAGTTGCCATGACTCCCGCGGCCTGCGGAATTTGCAATTCTTCCAGAAGTTTGTTGAAGTGCTTGCGATCTTCGGCAAGATCGATCGACTCGGGCGAGGTCCCAATGATGTTGATGCCGGCTTTCTTAAGCGGCAACGCAAGATTCAGCGGAGTCTGCCCGCCGAACTGCACAATCACGCCGCACTCGGCGCCATTCGAGGTTTCGTGCTGGTAGATGGCCCAGACATCTTCGAAAGTCAGAGGTTCAAAGTAGAGCCGGTCGCTGGTGTCGTAGTCGGTCGAGACGGTCTCAGGATTGCAGTTGATCATGATCGTCTCGTAGCCATCTTCGTGTAGCGCGAACGATGCATGACAGCAGCAATAATCGAACTCAATTCCCTGCCCGATGCGGTTCGGGCCGCTGCCTAAAATAATGATTTTCTTCTTGTCGGTCGGCGCGGCTTCATCCTCATCTTCGTAGGTCGAGTAGAGATATGGCGTAAAGCTCTCGAATTCGGCGGCGCAGGTGTCAACCCGTTTGTAGACCGGCAACACGCCATGCTTCTTGCGCAGATGGCGCACTTTTTCCTGGCCTTCGAGCCGCCACACGCTTGCCAGCCGCCCATCGGAGAAGCCCATGCGCTTCGACTCGCGCAACACTTCGGTCGGAATCGACTCGATCGGATGCTTCTCCAACTCAAGCTGCATGTCATTTATTTCTTTGAGCTGGTAGAGAAACCAGGGGTCCATTGAGGTCATCTTCGCGACCTGCTTCACCGTATGCCCCTGCCGCAGCGCGTACTGCACATACGCCAGCCGTTCGGGATGCGGCGTAACCAAACGCTGGGTCAGGATCTTGGGCTCAATCTTTCCGCCGCCGACCCGCTTTCCGGTATCCAGCGAGCGAACCCCTTTCATCAGTGCTTCTTTGAATGTGCGGCCGATCGCCATTACCTCGCCGACCGACTTCATCTGCACGCCCAGACTTTCGTCAGCGCCTGGAAATTTCTCGAACTGCCACTTGGGAATTTTTACGACCACGTAATCGAGCGTGGGTTCAAAACATGCCGGGGTCTTGCGCGTAATATCGTTCGGAATTTCATCGAGCGTGTAACCTACCGCCAGTTTCGCCGCGATCTTGGCAATCGGGAAGCCCGTTGCCTTTGAAGCTAATGCCGACGAACGCGAGACCCGCGGATTCATCTCGATCACGACCATGCGGCCGGTTTCCGGATTGACGCCGAATTGAATATTCGAGCCGCCGGTATCCACGCCGATTTCGCGAATCACCGCAATCGAGGCATCACGCATGGCTTGATATTCGCGGTCGGTGAGCGTTTGCGCCGGGGCGACGGTAATCGAATCGCCGGTGTGCACGCCCATGGGATCGAAGTTCTCAATCGAGCAGATGATGATGACGTTGTCTTTGGTGTCGCGCATCACTTCGAGCTCGAATTCTTTCCATCCCAATACAGATTCTTCGATGAGCGCTTCATGCACCGGAGAGAGATCGAGGCCGCGGGTGAGCACCTCGACCAGTTCTTCGCGGTTGAACGCGATGCCACCGCCGGTTCCGCCGAGCGTGAACGACGGCCGCACGATGACCGGAAAGCCAATTTTCCCAGCAAACTCAAGCCCATCTTTCGTGCTATTCACCAGGGCCGACTTGGGTACGTCGAGGCCGATCTTCTGCATTGCGTCTTTGAAGAAAAGACGGTCTTCTGCTTTCTTGATAGCGGCAATGTTCGCGCCGATGAGCTGCACGTTGTACTTTTCGAGCACACCGCCATCGGAAAGTTCGACGGCAAGATTTAGCGCAGTCTGTCCGCCAACGGTAGGCAGCACGGCAAAACCCGCGCTAGGCGACAGCTCGCGCTCGACGCGAATGATCTCTTCCAGATATTCGAGGGTGAGCGGCTCGATGTAGGTGCGGCTCGCCATCTCGGGATCGGTCATGATGGTCGCCGGATTCGAGTTCGCCAGCACAACTTCGTAGCCCTCGGACTTGAGCGCCTTGCAGGCCTGCGTGCCGGAGTAGTCGAACTCGGCCGATTGCCCAATGACGATTGGGCCCGAGCCGAGAATCAAGATTTTGCGTATGTCAGTGCGTTTGGGCATTAAGGTTTCAAAACTTGGGCCGGTATCCTTTCTTGCTTATGGAGCCTCCGCAATTAAGGGCTGGTTCTACTATCATCGGGTGGCTCCAGCCTGCGAAAAGCTTTGAACTCGTCACCTTGACTGGCCATCCTAGCTGCCAACCCTTAGATGTCGTGGTCAGGTAGTACACTCCCTTCGTCACGGGAGGGAATCGAAAGTTCCCGCTTGCATCCGTGCGCACCTCGGCGACGACGGTCTGATCCTCACGCTGCAGCCGTAATTCCAAATCGGCGATCGGGCCGCCGGCTGGATATTGGCCGCGCCCGCACACTTCGGCTGCCTTAACTGGATTCCTCGGAGCGAGGGCCTCGCAGGCTCCGAGCGGAGCTGCGCACAAAACGATCGACAACGCCCATCGAGTACCTCTCACCCTTTCCACTCCTCCATCATCTTCACGAAATCCTTAAACAGATAATGCGAATCATGCGGCCCAGGCGCGGCTTCCGGGTGATACTGCACGCTGAACAGAGGCAGGTTCCGGTGACGCAGGCCTTCTAAGGTCGAATCATTCAAATCCATGTGCGTGAGCTCGACTTCACTCTGCGGGAGCGAATCCGGGTCAACGGCGAAGTTGTGGTTGTGGGCGGTGATTTCGATTTTCCCCGTAGCCAGTTGCTTGACCGGATGATTCCCGCCATGATGTCCAAATTTCAGCTTGAAGGTTTTTCCGCCGAGCGCAATGCCGGTAAGTTGATGCCCCAGGCAAATCCCGAAGATCGGCTGGCGTCCCATCAGTCGGCGAATCGAATCGACCGCATAGGTGCACGGCTCCGGATCGCCGGGGCCGTTCGAGAGAAAAACTCCATCCGGTTTCAAAGCCAGAACATCTTCCGCCAGTGTCTGCGCCGGAACCACGGTTACGCGGCACCCTTCACCACGCAACTTCCGCAGAATGTTCTGCTTGATGCCGAAATCATAAGCCACTACATGAAAGCGCTCCGGCTCATCTTTTACCCCGACCATCGCCACCGGCTCATGCGAGCGCTCGCCCACTTCCCACACATAAGGGCGCTTCGTACTTACTTCTTTGGCCAGGTCAAGACCATCCATCTTCGGGATCAAGCGAGCCTTCGCGACCAACTTTTCCGTGTCGCCCTCGATGGTCGAGACCACGCCGCGCATCACGCCGCGATCCCTTAAGTGCCGCACCAGCGCTCGTGTGTCGATATCGGAAAGCACTGGCACTTTGAACTGCTCCAGATATTCTTCAGCCACCTGCTGCGAGCGCCAGTTCGAGCTCACCTTCGAGAACTCGCGCACGATCAGCCCTTCGATCCACGGACGCGTGGCTTCGTTGTCCTCCTGATTCGTTCCGTAGTTGCCGATTTCGGGGTTGGTCAGGACGACGATTTGTCCTGAATAAGACGGGTCGGTGAAAATTTCCTGGTAGCCGGTGATCGAAGTATTAAAAACGACTTCGCCGTAACATTCGCCTTTGGCTCCGTAGCCTTTGCCTCGGAAGACTCGCCCGTCTTCCAGCGCAAGGATTGCCTGCATTCTCGCTCCGGGGAGTGGATTTTAGGGATTTTATCAGGGATTGTGTTGTCAGCCAAGCGCAGAATGTGAATTATCGCAATTGATCTTTCAAGTACCACAAATCTGCACATTTTTTCGTGGCTTGCGGGACGATGGCGGGAAAGACGATGGAGCTTGGCTCGACATTCCCTCTACTTCCCGGCGTGATAGATAATAAATTTCCCACGCCTATGGTCAATCTTGCTGAAATCCAGTGCGCCCGCGAACGCATCCGCGGAGTCGCCCTCCACACACCTCTGATTGAGTTCAAGCTTTGCGAAGCGGACCCGAGACGGCTGTTTCTAAAGCCTGAAAACCTGCAACCCATCGGAGCTTTCAAACTGCGAGGCGCCTACAACAAAATTGCCTCGCTCTCGCCGGAAGATCGCAAGCGTGGAGTGATCACTTACTCAAGCGGCAATCATGGGCAGGGCGTGGCTTATGCGGCGCGAGCGCTGGGAACCAAAGCGGTGATCGTGATGCCGAACAACGCTCCCGCGATCAAACGTGAGGCCACGGCTGCGCTGGGCGCCGAGATCGTTCTGGTTGGTCCCGGCAGTACCGAGCGCCAGCTCAAGGCTGAGGAACTGGCGGCGCAGCACGGATACGTGATCGTGCCTCCGTACAACGATGAACAGATCATTGCCGGCCAAGGCACGATGGGATTAGAGATTCTCGAAGACCTGCCGGACGTGGAAATAGTTCTCGCTCCGGTGGGCGGCGGAGGGATGCTGAGCGGCGTGGCTACGGCGATCAAGCTAAGCAAGCCTTCCGTCAAAGTGATTGGCGTTGAGCCGGAGTTAGCGGGAGATGCACAGGCGAGCTTTCGTGCCCGGAAAATCGTTCAGTTCCCCGCCGATCAGGTATCCACCACCATTGCCGACGGATTGCGCACGCAAAGTATCGGCGCGATTAATTTCGAGCATATTCGGCAATATGTGGATGACATTATTACGGTCAGCGAAGAAGAGATCCGCAAGGCGATGAAATATCTGCTCACGAATGCCGCGGTAGCAGCCGAACCCAGCGGGGCGGTTGCGGCGGCTGGATTTATTTTCCATGCGGCGCAACTGCCGGCCGCGAAAGTCGCCGTCGCCATTGTCAGCGGCGGGAATATCGATCCGAAAATGCTGAAAGAAATTCAGGACGAATAGAACGCGCGAAAGAATGTTGCCTTCTAATTCGAAGGTCTCGCCTGCGCCCATCGGCGCACTGCAACCAGACTCCAAATCGCTTCGACGATGCCAAATGGCCACGCTCCCTGCAGAAAGCCGTAAACTGAACCAAGGGCGCATGCGCCGGCGAATGCCAGAATGAACCAGCGGCTGCGGCGTTCCATTGCGTAGCAGATCAGCATCGCCGTCACTGCGAATAGTCCGAATAGGTTTAAGGGTGTCATTCGCGTGCCATGCGCATTCGAGTCGCTTAGAATAGATTTTTCATGTCAGAATTGAAACACACGCCAGCATACGTCATGGTAAGGTGCGCTTGCTGAAGCATGTTTCAGAAACGTTTTGCTCAGAGTGTCTTCAAAAGAATTAAGGCTAGTCGCTCAGGATTGGTGGCGCAATCTTATGAAACTGCGATCTGTTGTTAAGCTCTTTGCACCGATATTTGCGGTCCTCGCTCTTTTCGCTTCCTCAGCCTTCGCTGATGCGCTGCGCGGAACATTGGTAAACGAGGAACCGATTCGCGTCTCACCCGGGTCCGATGGCGCGAAGTTGATGGATATTGGCCGCGGTCGGGAACTGGTCATTATCGAGAGCAGCCATGACTGGGTGCACGTGCAGGCAATCTTGACGAAGGACAATCAGGATGAGGGGATTGTGGACGACGATGAAGACGAAGCAGCCAAGACGGTTACGGGCTGGGTCGCCGCAGCGGGAGTAGTGACGACAACGACCCAGGACGGCGACCGGATCATTTTCGGTGAGGCGGCAGATTCCGAGAATGAGGCCAGTCACCGGAATGGGCGGCGCGATGCCGCGCAGGATGCAATGCGGCTTTACTACCGGCTTTACGATCTGATGCCGACTTCTCCTCTGGCCGGCGAGGCGCTCTACCGCGCGGCGGACGACCGCTGGCAAATGGAACGGGCCGACGTGATGAGCCGGCCTTCGGCCCGCGAGCGCGAAACCTATATGCGCGGGCAGATGAGAGAAGACTGGATGAAGCTAGTCATAAAGAAATATCCCGGCACGAAGTGGGCCGCTTTGGCAGACTTTCGGTTGATCGAGAACAAACTGTGCGGCGACTGGCAAGGACTATCGAAATGTCCCGACAAGGAAGCCGAGCTTTATGAAAATTACGCGAGAGAACACTCTCAGTCTCCAGCCGCGCCGGAGGCGTTATATGACGCGGCGTGGCGGCGCGCGGCGCTGATCGATATTTACCGGACCGAACCGAACCAAAAAAAATCTGCCGAATCGAAAGACCAGGCTTTGAAACTATCGCAGAGGCTTATCACTTTATATCCGCAGCAGGGCGATTGGGCCTTGCGCGCGCAGCGGCTTATCTTCTACATTCAGCAAGGCATTCCAACCTACGGAAGCACGGACTAAATTTGCCAATCTATCAAGCGATCGTTCTTGCCATCGTTCAAGGGCTGGGAGAGTTCATTCCAGTCTCGAGTTCAGGTCACCTCATCATCGTCCGTCGCCTAATGGGCTGGAACGAATTGTCGCCGGCGCACGAGCTAACGTTCGATGTGGCCTTGCACTTTGGAACCTTGCTTGCGGTCTTGGTTTACTTTCGGCGGACCTGGTTCCAGATTATTCGCGCGGCTTTCGGCGGAAAGGTTGTACGCTTCTCGGAATCCGGCGCTGGCGATGAGACGCTGACTCTTGAGGAGAGGCGCGAAGAACGCCTGTTGCTGTGGTTCCTGGCAATCGCGACAATTCCCGGCGCCATTGCCGGAAAACTGCTGGAAGGTCCGGCGGACGATTATTTTCGCGAGCATCTGGTCCTGATCGCAGGAGCATTGATCGTGGTTGCGCTGCTGATGTGGCTGGGCGAGAAGGTCGGCACCATGAAGAAGCCGCTTACGCGTGTCTCTTTCGCCGATTCTCTGATCGTGGGAGTGGCGCAGGCGTTTGCACTAATTCCCGGAGTCTCGCGTTCCGGATCGACCATTACCGCCGGCCTGTTCCGCAACATGACCAGGGAAGCGGCCGTGCGCTTCAGTTTTCTGCTCTCGACGCCCATTATCGCTGGCGCCGTGCTCCTCAAGACTTACGAACTGCACAAAGAAGGACTGCCGGCGGGAATGCATGCACCATTCATCGTTGGCATCATCGTTTCGGCTCTGGTTGGCTACGCTGCGATCGCCTGGCTGATTCGATACCTACAGGCGAATACTCTACGGGTGTTCATTATTTACCGGATCATCGTAGGTGTTGTGGTGATCGCGCTGGCGTTCGCCTGGCATCTGCAGTAGAAAACGCAAGCTCGCGGGCCTCTTCCGCTTAAAAATCCATCATAAGTTATTGCAGCTATTGTACTGGTATGAAGACGGCCGTCTCCATTCCCAATGATGTTTTCGAGATGGCGGAGCGGCTGGCGCGACCCAGCCGGAAATCCTGGAGCCGCCTGTTTAGCGATGCCCTGCGCGAATACGTCGCGCGCCGCTCCCCCGATAAGATTACCGAGTCGATGGATCAGGCGCTGGCCGATATCGGCGTGCAAGAAGAACCCCTTCTTTCGACGGTGGCTCGCCGCAGGCTGGAGCAAGTTGAGTGGTAATTTCCCAGAGCGAAATATGGTGGGCTGACCTGCCCGAGCCTACCGGCTCAGGCCCACGGTTTTGCCGGCCGGTGGCAGTTTTGCAATGCGATGCCTTGAACCAGGGCCGCATCGCAACTGTCGTGTGCGTGCCACTTACCAGCAACCTGAAATGGGCCTCGGCACCAGGAAACGTTAGCTTGCCCGCTCGAGTCACCGGACTGCCCAAAGATTCGGTGGCAAATGTCTCTCAAATTATTTCTCTCGATAAATCTCTTCTAACAGAACGCGTCGGCAGACTTCCGCGACCGAAGTTGGAATTGCTGTTTTCGGGGATTGATTTAGTGCTGGGAAGGTAAAAGGTTGCTTAATTCCAATTTTGAAAACCACGAAGGTGCGCTCCAAACTGAGTAAGCCCCGCGGCAAGCGGCATCCCTCTGAACACTTGCTGTCTGTCCCCGCGTGACCCTACAGTCCTGTGAGAGATCGTGCGGAGGTGCCTATGGGAAAGCTCAGGAAGTTGGGCCGGGTGTGGTTGGCGGTATTTTTATGCATCTGCGGCACAGCGGCAGCACAAAACAATGCAGTTCCCTTCCTCACGCAGTCTCTCAGTCCGCCGAGTATCGCACCGGGGAGCAAGGCCTTCACCTTGACCGTGAATGGCACCGGCTTTGCTCCATCCGCTATTGTTAATTGGAACGGGTCAACCCGTTTGACCGAGGTGGTTTCCAGCAAGCAGTTGAAGGCTTCGATCAACGCGTCGGATGTCGCCGGCGCTAAAACGGGGTGGATCACAGTCACGAACCCTGCTCCGGGTGGCGGAACCTCGAATATTATCTATTTTCCGGTCCGGCAGGAGTCATCCGAAGTGGGCATGGCGATCAGCCAGCCTTTCGCAGGCGCCTCCGCCGTCGCCGTGGGCGATTTCAATAATGACGGCAATCTGGACGTAGCTTGGGAAAGCGAAGGGACTCTCAACGTCTCTTTGGGAGATGGAGCGGGAGGGTTTCAGCCTCCGGTAGCGACGACAGGCGTCCTGGGGATGGACCAAATGGTAGTCGGCGATTTCAACGGCGACGGGATATTGGACCTGGCAGGGATTGGCCCGGCGGTTACGGTTTTACTGGGCAATGGGGACGGAACTTTTAGGCAAAGCTACTATGCCGTTATCTACGTCGGGGGCACTGAAGGTCTGGCGACCGCCGATTTAGCCGGGGCCGGCCACCTGGATCTGATTGTCGTCGGGTGGGAAACAGATGAGTTGTGCGCCACGATTCTATGGGGAAACGGCGATGGAACGTTTACCCAGAGTTACTGCGCAGAACCTCTGAGCGTTTATGGCGGCGTGCCTGCCATCGGCGATTTCAATGGGGACGGGTACCTCGACATCGCGGTTGCCGGTGAGGCCTTCGGGGAAGGCGGCTTCATGGCTGAAATATTGTTGGGAGGGCCGAAAGGAGGCGAAACGACGATTCCCAATGCCGAAGGAAATCTTGCCACCGCTGACCTGACTGGAGATGGCAAGCTGGACCTTATTTCCGACGATGGCTGCGTTTACCTCGGCAATGGGGATGGAACCTTCGGCTCTTGCGCAAATTATCTCCCCTTTAACGGCCAGATTACCGGAATCGGGGATTTCAATGGTGATCAAAAGCTCGACATTTCCACAACGGCAGTTGCCGTCAATCTCGGTGCGGGGACGGGGGCTTTCCCCCATGCATTCAGGTTTCTTGGGACGAGTGGTAATTTCGGCGCGTTCGGGGACTTCAACAACGACGGGGAGCTCGATATCATCACCGCCGGTGGATATCTCCTGCTGCAGACCACAGCCGATCTAATGCCGACTATGCTGAATTTCGGCAGTGAGAGTGTGGGCTCGACCAGTGCGCCGCGCACCGCGACATTCTCCAACGTCGGTTCGTCGCAGCTCGACATCACCGGAATTTCCATTACAGGCGAGGGCGCGAGCAGCTTCGCCCAGACCAATAACTGCGGGTCGAGCCTTGGCGCCAGATCAAAGTGCACAATTTCGATAACATTCGCTCCGAAGTCGGCAGCCGCCTTCACGGCCATGTTGAGCGTAAGCTACAACGGCACGGCCAGCCCGGAGACGGTAAAGCTCCGCGGATCTGGAGTTAATCCTGCGACGGTGACATTGTTCCCAACCAGCCTAAGTTTTACCGCGCAGCTGGTCGGGACCAGCAGTGCCGCCCAAACTGCAACGCTCACGAACACCGGCGATCAGAACGTGACGATTGCGAGTATCTCCGTGTCGGGGGCGTTCACGGAGACCAATAGCTGTTCGTCTACCCTGGTTGCGGGTGCGAGTTGCACGACTCAAATCGTGTTTGCGCCTGCCCTCCCTGGCACTTCGAGCGGCACGCTCACGGTCACAGACAATGCTGCCGGCAGTCCGCAACAAGTGTTGCTCAGCGGCACCGGAACCGTAATGTCCTTCTCGCCGACGGCCGTGAATTTCGGAGATCAAACCGTAGGAACAGCCAGTGCGGGTGCCCCGATCACACTAAGCAACGTCGGCAGCAGCGCCGTAAGCCTCACCTCAATCGCAATCAGCGGGACGGATCCCCAGGATTTCTTTGAATCGAATGCTTGCGGCAGAACTCTCGCGGCGATGAGCAGCTGCACAATCACGGTGAGATTCAGGCCTACGACGCAGGGAGCACGCTCGGCACAAGTGACGGTTAGCGATACCGGTGGGGGCAGTCCGCAGACTCTCGCGTTGTCGGGAACTGGAACGTAGGTTTTCGAGAACACCTGCGCGCCTTCCCGCACCCAACTCAACAACCCCATCCGATTCCTTCGTTGCCGCCTCGGCCGGTTCTTGCAATAATGGATGTGCTCTGGCCGATTTGCGCCACGGATAGCTTGTTGCCGTGAAACAACGGCCCTAAATGCGTCTGCTCGAAAATGCTTTCTCGCCCACGGCGAACCGGCGGCTCAACGAGCTGGTCGGTTTCCTGCTGTGGGTCTCCGCGCTCCTCCTTTTTCTCGCTCTGGCTTCGTATTCGCCGCTCGATCCTTCGCTGAACAGCGCCTCGGTGCTCACCGGAACCCACGTCGCGCGCAATTGGATCGGGCTCGTGGGCGCGATCGTATCCGATTTGCTGCTGCAGGTTTTCGGGATTGGCGCGTTTCTGCTACCGGTATTTCTGGGTGTGATGGGAACGCGCTGGTTCGCCTCCCGCAAAGTTCAATCTCCTATCGCCAAAACGATGGGCGGAATCTGGCTGATCGTCTTTGTTCCGGCGCTGCTGGCACTGCTGCCGGGGCATTTGCGCTGGCTGAATGTGATTCCGATCGAAGGCCTGCTGGGACGAATCGTGGGCGATGTACTGATTCATTATTTGAACCTGACGGGCGCATATCTGGTTTGCGCCAGCGTGCTCGCCGTCGCGCTGTATCTGACCACGGCATTTTCGTTTTCCACGATGCAGCTTTGGCTGCCGACCCGGTTTGCGTTCACGACGGCGCTTTGGAATCGCTATGAAGACTGGCGCGAGGAGCGGCTCAAACAGAAGCAGCAGAAAGAACTGGAGAAGCGCCGGATCTCAAAGCCGCTGGTGAAGACGCAATTGATCGCGCGATCGAAGGTCGCCGATTCGCCCGGGAAGAGTTCAGAACCGCGGCGGACGGGGATTGAAAGGATGTTTGAGGAGGAACGTCCAGCGTCAGGCGGGATATTGCATGAGTCGCCTGAGGAGATTCGCGGCGCCGATGGGGATGCTTCGCAGGATGATTCTTCTCTCAGTATGTCCGATGCGGCTGACCCTGAGGTCACGGAACGCGCCGACAGTGATCACAAAGCAAAGACCACCATGCCGAAGATCGCGGGCGGTTACAAGTTGCCGTCGAGCAGCTTGTTGCAACGTCCGGATGAGCGGCAAGCGGTGGATGCGGATGAGCTGAAATTGCTGGCCCAGGTGCTGACCGAGAAGTACGCCGAGTTCGATGTGCACGGGCAGATCACGCAGATCAATCCCGGCCCGGTAGTCACGACTTTCGAATTCAAGCCGGATGCTGGAATCAAGTACAGCCGCATTACGAATCTCACAGACGATCTTTGCCTGGCCCTGAAAGCCGAGAGCATTCTGATCGAGCGCATGCCGGGGAAATCGACCGTCGGCATTCAGGTGCCGAATCGCGAGCGCGAAATTATATGGCTGCGGGAGAACATCGAGTCGCAGGAGTTCATGGGCTCGAAATCGAAGCTGACCATGGCTCTGGGCAAAGACATCAACGGGCGCATCGTCACCGCCGACCTGAATGGCATGCCGCACCTGCTGATTGCGGGTTCGACCGGGTCGGGCAAGAGCGTGGCGATTAATGCTTTCATCATGTCGATTTTGTACAAAGCCACGCCCGATCAGGTGCGGTTAATTCTGGTCGATCCCAAGCGGCTGGAGTTGGGCAATTATGAAGGCGTGCCGCATTTGTATACACCGATTATCACGGAGCCGAAGCTGGCCGCGAATGCGTTGCGCAACGCGGTTCGAGAAATGGAGCGGCGGCTGAAATTGCTCGCCGCGAAAGGCGTGCGCAACATCGATCAATACAACCGCCTCTTCGATAATGGCGGCACGCCGAGCTTGTTCGAAGAGGACTCTGACGACAAGCCGATTCCCTACATTGTTATTATCATCGACGAACTGGCCGACTTGATGATGCTCGATTCCTCCAACGTCGAGGAGTCAATCACGCGGCTGGCACAGATGGCGCGCGCGGTTGGCATTCACCTTGTCTTGGCGACCCAAAGACCCAGCGTCGACGTGATTACGGGATTGATCAAAGCAAATTTCCCGGCGCGTATTTCTTTTCGGGTTGCGACCAAGGTCGACTCGCGAACCATTCTCGATTCGAACGGATCCGAGGCGTTGCTCGGCAAAGGCGACATGCTTTATCTGCCTTCAGGGTCGGCGCGAGTGCATCGCCTGCATGCTCCGCTGGTCACGGAAAAAGAAATTGCTGCCGTGGTGGAATTCTGGAAGCAGCAAGGCGCGGCCGAGTATCAGCAACAATTCCTGGAAGCGCCCAAAGAAGAGCGCGAGGCTGGAATCAACTCAGAAAGCGGCGAAGGATCGAGCGACGGCGGCGGCGAAGACGACCCTCTTTATCAGGACGCGGTCAAGCTGGTCATCGAATTCGGCAAGGCGTCCACTTCCCTGCTGCAGCGGCGGTTGCGTATCGGCTACGGCCGCGCCGCACATTTAATCGATCTGATGGAGCAGGATGGAATTGTCGGCGCTGCTGACGGCCCTAAGCCGCGCGAAGTGTTAAAGCGGCCTGATTGGGTTTCGGAGATTGAAGAGAGCATGCGGTAAAAGAGCGCGGCGGTGAGCCGCGCCCTTTTTTACCTCATTCGCTTCCCTACCGATGATGCCGCTCTTCCGGCCGTGCGTGACCTTCGCGTGCGGCACGCCGTTCGGCTTGATCGCGCGGAATCAGTCGATGCCCTTCTGCGCGATTGGCAACCGGCCAGCGGCGCACGCCCGGTCCCCACGGGTGAACATAGCCGAAGCGATTCCCCCAGACTCTTCCCCAGGGATGTCCGGCAATGATCACCGCGTGCGTGCCCCAATCAAAGTGCGTCCAGCCCCATCCCCACGGACGGAACCACACGCCGATGTTGATGCCGAAGCCCCAGCCGATCGCGCCGCCAACAAAGAATCCCGGACGCGGGGCGAGGAACACCACAGCGGGATCGTAAGCCGGCACCCAGACGAACGCGGGATCAACCGGGTCAATCGTGATGTAGGGGCCGCCGCTTACAACGACCTCACTGTTGCTGCGCAGATAACCGTAGTCTTCTGCCTTCTGCCGCATGCGCTGAACCGCATTCATCACGTCGTCGTGCTGCGCAAGAAAAGCGTCGCCGAGGCTTCGAGTCCAGTCCATGTCGGAAGCCATCATGTCGAGCACCGAGGGAAACGGCAACAGCGCTTGCACGCTGGGGGCCCACGGTAACTGATCGGCGGTAATTGCCTGGGCGAGTTGGTCGCCGCGCAGATAGTGGTGATCATCGGCCCACTTGGCGGCATCGGGGATGTCGTCCGAAAAAGTTGCCGCGGCTAAGACCTGCGCCAGCAGCGGATCTGGATAGAGCGCGATGCGCGAGACCATCCGGTCAAGCTGTTCCGGAGAATAAGTCGGAGGTGGAGCGCTTTCG
This sequence comes from uncultured Acidobacteriaceae bacterium, assembly GCA_963743585.1. Taxonomy (GTDB): domain Bacteria; phylum Acidobacteriota; class Terriglobia; order Terriglobales; family Acidobacteriaceae; genus Sulfotelmatobacter. The sequence goes on from CAVUQI010000002.1 coordinate 81,360, forward strand.
GGGACCTGGCTGGGCGCCGGCGGCACAGCCTGAGTCAGCGCCGGAGCGGCTGACCACACGATCGACATCGCCACGGCCACGAGGGCCGTCATAATTTTTGTTCCTGTTCTTGTCGTATGCATTTCAGTGTCCTCTCTGAAATTCCATTTTTAAATCACATCTGTATACACACCAATGGATGCGATTGGTTGCGCTCTCGTCGCGCAAAACTGAAAGCTATATTTCGATCTCACCGCAAAACTTTTTTTAACAATTGGGGTTGTACTAAATAAGAAGAGATGCGGTGCGCTCGCCGGGCGCCACACGGTGCGCACCGCGGTTTTAGCTGCGGTGGCCTCTTGAGTCCATCCACCACGAAGCTCTCGAAGGAACACAAAGGTTGTGTTGGCCGCGTTCTTCGTGAGCCTTAGTGCCCTTTGTGGTGCAAATTAGGACCCTACCTTCGGTTTAGCGGGTTTCTGGTTTCCGCCAGGAACGCAGATTCAGCGCGTATAGAGCGATGCAGAAAACATTTGCTGGAATAAAGCCGAATTGAGCCGTGCGGAATCCGATAACGCAGACCACGGCGCTGTTGATTGCCGCCAGGATCCAACCCTCCCAATAGCGTTTTCCCAACAACACCGTTGAAGCGACCGTAAGAATGCAGGAAATATAATCAAGCCTGAACAGCACCGAAACCTCCCAGACAATGCGAGTATGCCCCAAGAAGGCGAGGAATACTGTGATCTGGCGCGCAAATGGGGTTACCGATGTAATGCCTCAAAACTTTACGGGCTCTCGGCTAGAATCGACCTACGCGGGGAGCGATTTTCTATGAAGGTCTTGACCGAATATTTGAAATTTCACACCAAAACCCACCGGGCCTATGTACACATCACCCCGCAAGTGGACGAGATCGTTCGTAAGAGCGGAGTGCGGGAGGGCATGGTGCTGGTTTCCGCCATGCACATTACCGCAGGCATTTATGTAAATGACAATGAGAGTGGATTAATCGAAGATATTGATCAATGGCTGGAGCACCTGGCTCCGTTTCGCAAGAACTATAAGCACCACGAAACCGGAGAGGACAACGGCGATTCGCACCTGAAGGCCCTGCTGATTCATCATGAGGTGATCGTGCCGATTACGGCAGGCAAGTTGGATTTTGGGACCTGGCAGCGTATCTTCTATGCGGAGTTCGACGGGCAGCGGGACAAGAGAGTCATCGTCAAGGTCATGGGAGAATAAATGAGCGCGGACGAACTACAAGAACTGCAGGAGCACGCCGAGCACGCGCAGCACAATCCGAGTCTGGCGCCGATTTCTCTGACCATGGCTGTCCTGGCGGTGGTCGTAGCCGTCGTGACTCTGCTGGGGCATCGCGCCCATACCGAGGAAGTGGTGCTGCAGGCGAAGGCTTCGGACCAGTGGTCGTACTATCAGGCAAAGAATATCCGCCAGCATCAGGATGAGCTGTTCGCGAATTTCGCCGCCGCCGTCACCAGTAAAGATGATGGACAGATGACCAAGTTCCGCGATAGCTCATCGCAGGAAGCGGAACGCTACAAAAAGGAAAAGGATGAGATTCAAGACAAGGCACACGAGCTTGAGCGGGAGGTTGCCACAGAGAGAAAGCGTGCTGACCGCTACGATCTGGCCGAGGTTTTTCTGGAGATGGGGCTGGTGATCACTTCGATTACTTTACTTTCCGGACGGCGAATTTTCTGGCATTTCGGGATTGGACTGAGCGTAGTTGGATTCGCTCTGGCGGTTACAGCAGCCGCGGTGCACTGAGCTTCCGCGTTGGCGTTCCCGGTTACGGCAGAAAAGCCTTCATACAAAACAAGCTCCCGCCTGATTTTTCGAACTCTGAGGTGTCGAGAATTACTGGGGTCAGACCTTCCTGCTCGAGAATGTTCGCCAGGTGCGGGGTGAGGTAAGGCGTAAGATAGCGCCCATTCACCGCGATCCCGTTGCCCATGAATTTATGCGCTTCGTCTTCGGATAGCTCGTGGACGCGTTTCCAAAAAGTGCGCAAGATCGCGAGCGATTTGGCGTCGTAAGCTCCGGGAAAAATCAGCACAGCGTCATTATTGAGCGGGCAAAGGCAAGTATCGAGGTGGTAGCAAAACCGGTCGACCAGCCGAAGCGGGACGACGGGAATTTCTGGTTTTGACATGGCCTCGCGAAATTTGCCGACACCCTGCTCGGTCGAGCGAAATCCGTAGCCGGCATAAATTCGAGATCCATCGGGATTCCAAAGCAGGTCGCCATGCCCCTCCAGGTATTCGTCACCGGCCAGATCGAGGTCGATAACCGCAAACCCACGCTGCCGAAACCACTCCACATAAAAAGGAACTTCCCGCTGCCGGGATGCATGGACCATGCGGCTGGGCACGATGAACTTATTTGGCTTGGCGTGACAGCCGACAAAGACCTGGTTGGCAGCGAAGACCATGTCTTCGAGTCCCGGAACGGGATCGATGGTTTCGATCTCGCATCCAGCTTGCTGGAGCGCAGTGCAAAGCGCTAGCCATTGCCGCTCGGCCTTCACATGATTGACGGTAGCGGCCGCCGACATGTACGGATTTTTCTTATCAACTACATCAAAATAAGTCGGTGGACATAATAAAACTCGCTTTGCCATTTGCTGAATGGTAGCGAGCCGACTCGATTAAGGGCAAGCCGCCGGAAAGGCACGTGACGAAGGGTCGTCACAGTGCCGAACATTCGGCAGATGGGCCCAATCACAATGGCTCGAATTCGCGATATCGGAAGCAATTTCACACTCAGGTTTGGTAGGCAAAATGCTCCTGTTGTTGCATCTGGCCGCTCCGCTAAAATGTTTTTCTGAAGTTGATCTCCGTTGCACGAGAAGCGTTCGACGGGCCGCCAGCGGAGCTGCAAATGCTCAGCCGATGCGCGAATCCCAAATGCCTGAATCGCTTTCTGCGGCTTGGAAGTGGCAGGCTGTTTTTGCTAGAAGCAGAAGTTTCAGCAGAGGCACAGGTAAAAGATGAGGGCCTGCCTCGATCTCCTGATCCAAGAGGCAGTGATCCCAGAAGCATGCTGAGGGGCGTAGAACGTTACTGGTTATGTGATGGTTGTGCGAAGACCTGGACGCTGGTTCACAACGCCGATGAGGGCATTTCTCTGGCGCCACTGCGGCGGGCGGCTGTGGGAGTTGGGCCAGTCAGTTCAGCCGGCGGACGAACCGCCTAAACAAAAATGTCTATTGTGGCATATCAGAATTGCGTTATAGCGAGTCGCTGCCACGGCGCCGGGTCTGGAACCCATGCCCGTGGAAATGTGCCGGGCCGCACCTTTCAAAGTTTCGACGATGTGCGGCATGGTTTGCGGGCCCATTGCTGGGTGGTGCCCAGTGCGCGAAGTCAATCGGGACAGATCGAATGGTAATGTCCTAATCGAACCACCAAGAACACGGCTCGCGAAGAACGGGGCAAACCCAACTTTGTGTTCCTTCGAGTGAAGCCGCGTTCGGAAGGGCGGGCAGCGTTCCGATCTCACTTTCCTGCAGACCTTCAGCGCCGCGGTTGCGCACATTCCTCCGCTATAGTCGAAATCCCGGGATGGTTCCGTTTCGGGTGTAGCGTCGATGGGCCAATTTTTGGTGTTGCGCCCATCGAGATGCCTGGCCAGCGTTTCTTTTAGGAGAAACCATGTCCCAACCATCGATCCTGCTGGCCACTCCGTGCTTCGGTGGCCTGGTGTCGAAGAATTACATGTTGTCGGTGGTCCGATTCATGAGTTACGCGAAATCAGCCGGCTTCGACGTTTCGCTATCGATGGTTGGCTACGATGCCCTCATCTCACGGGCCCGCAGCACCCTGGTCGCCGCTTTCCTAGACAATCCGGGGGCCACCCATCTCTTGTCTGTTGATGCCGATATCAGCTTCGAACCGCGGCAGGTCGAGCGGCTATTGAAGTTTGATAAAGACTTTTCCGGCGCGCTGTATCCGGTCAAGTCGATTGACTGGGACCTCATCCCACAGCGCTGCGTCGAGCGCGGCGAAGACGTACGACAGGCTGCCCTGTCGTATGTTGGAACATTCTGTCCTGGCGCGGAGCGTAAGCAGGAAGGCGATTTCGCCACGGGAATTTATGTCGGAGGCGGTTTTCAGTTGATCTGCCGCAGCGCATTGCAGCGAATGATTGCCGCTTATCCTGAAACTCATTTCCGCCGCGTGCATGGCCTGCCCATGTCAGGCTCGCGGCGCGAGGTGGCGCAGAGTTCGAACCTCTTTGCGCTTTTCGATTGCATCATCGATCCCGAGACCGGCGCCTATCTGAGTGAGGATTATTCCTTCTGCCTGCGCTGGCGGAAAATAGGCGGCGAGATCTGGATTGACACCGCCAGCAAACTCACCCACTCCGGTCCCTATGAATTCGTCGGCGACCACGCTTCGCGCTTCGCTGAGGTGACCCAAAAGCAAGGGACGCCGAAGGCACGATAGGTCCCCCTTAAGTGCGCGCACTATTTATCCGGTTGGTGCAAAGCTTGCTCATTCGACTGCGGCACTCCGGCAACTGAAGTTCAGAACAGAAAATGCCGATAAGTGCCCATGAGAAACGGGAGCAAAGCGCTCCCAAAAAGGGAGACCAACATGTCGGTTTCAGGCATTTCCAGCACCAGCCTCTACAATGCCGAGAGTACTCAGAACAATTTCCAGCAAATTCAGCAAACCTTCCAGCAGCTCGGCCAGGACCTCCAGCCCGGCAATTTGTCGGCGGCGCAGTCGGATTTTGCTGCGCTGCAGAAGCTGGTTCCACAGAGTAGTTCCACTTCCTCGTCGCAGAGCAACAGCCCCATCGCCCAGGCCTTCAGCCAGCTCGCCAAGGCACCTCCAATCCGGCAATCTTTCCGCCGCCCAGCAGGATTACACCACGATCCAGCAGGACTTCCAGAATCAGGCGACCCAAAACCAGACTCAAGAGACAGAAGGTCACCACCATCATCACGGCGGCGGCGGATCGAGTGAAATCAGCCAGCTACTGGACCAACTGGGGACGGCGCTGCAATCCGGCAACGTCTCCTCCGCTCAGAGCACATTTAACACATTGCAGCAGGCGTTGACCCAAAACACTGCACAGACGTCGGCACAATCCAGTTCGAATGGTGTCTCGGTGACCGCCTAATTGGAGGAGATACTTTTGCCATGCGGCGACTGAGACCATAGAATGTCGCTGTAAATGGTGAATCGACGCGCGCTTCTGTGCTTGGCCCTCGTGTTCTTTGCGGCTTTTTCTCTCGCCGCGGAAAAGAAGGCAGAGAAGAAAAAAGAAGCTCCGGCTCTTCGCCCGGTCGGCTTCAGCTTCCGCGACTTCGTCGCTCCGGCAAACTATAACTGGCGGGGCGCGAAGGACCACCTGTTGGGCGCTGTGGTCTGGTATCCCGCGGAATCTGGCAGCGGTGAAAAAGAGCAGTTGATTGGGCCCCAGGATGCGCCTCTCTTCTACGCCGGGCGGGCAGCAAAGGATGCCATGCTTGCGCCAAGCTTTGCAAAATATCCTCTGGTTGCGCTTTCACATGGAACTGGCGGCAGCGCCATGCAGATGGCGTGGCTTGGCACCTATCTGGCTTCCCGCGGCTACATTGTTGTTGCCGTCAATCATCCCGGCAACAACGCGGTGACGGGTTACACCACGCGCGGATTCATCGAAGGCTGGGAGCGGGCAAACGACATCAGCGTAGTGATCACTGACATGCTTGCCGATTCACGCTTCGGCGAGCACATTGATGCCAACCGCATCGGCGCTGCCGGTTTTTCCTACGGCGGCTACACCATGATGGAGCTTGCCGGCGCGACCACCGATTTCAGCAAAGTTCTGGCCTGGTGCAACGAGGTAAAGAACGCCTGCAATGTCCCCGAGATGCCGGACCTGTTCGACCGGTTCAAAACAATTGAGCACGAACCCGACGTACAAGAGGCCATCCGCCAGTCCGGCGATTCATATCGCGATCCACGCATTCGGGCTGTCTTTGCGATCGCTCCGGCAGTCGCCCGTGCCTTCACTCCGCAGGGCCTGCAGAAGATTACGCCCCCGGTCGAGATCGTGGCCGGCGCAAGCGATCCAATTGCGCCGCCCGCCGAAAACGCCCAATACTTCGCGCAAAACATTCCAGGAGCAAAGCTTACGATTTTGCCCGGAGGAGTAGCTCATTACACGTTTCTCGACGTGTGCGCGCAGGCCGGCCAGAAGCAGCTTCCGCAACTGTGCATCGACAATGCGGGCGTCGATCGGGAGTCGATTCATCTTCAAGTCGCTCAAATGGCGGCTGATTTTTTCGATCGCGAACTGGCGCCGATGAAAGCTGCAAGAAAGAAACGCTGAACACGGGACGTTCTTACGGATAGGTTTGCTATAATCCAGTCTTGCCCCGATGGCGTCGTTTCACATCCGTGCGGAAGTGGTGGAACTGGCAGACACACCATCTTGAGGGGGTGGCGCCGAAAGGCGTGGGGGTTCAAATCCCCCCTTCCGCACCATCGTTTTGATTCTCATATTCAGGATTTATTGATTCCATGCTGATCTATCTGGTTTACGCGGTCCATATTGCGGTTTGTCTTTTCCTGATCGTGGTGGTTCTGCTGCAGAGCGGCAGCGCCGGGGATATTTCTGCCGCATTCGGCGGCCAGGGCAGCCAGGCGGCATTCGGCCCGCGTGGCGCGGCTACCGGCCTGTCGCGAGCGACTACGGTTTGCGCGGTTCTCTTCATGCTCACTTCAGTCACTCTCTCGATTAATGCCATTAAGCATAGCGGACCGAAATCGGTATTGCAGGGAGTGAAAAGCGCGCCGGTCAAGACGTTGCCTGCTCCCGCTACTGCGCCGCCTCCGGCCACAAAATAGTTCGGTCGTTACTGCACCTCACCCGCGAAGAGTTGCGCAAAGCTGCCTGAGGTGGATCCGCGCCTCCTCTCATGCTGACCCATACGCCGACCTCGCCATAATTGTATTTCCACCTTGTGCGGTGCTACCATCCAATTGTCGGATTGGGAAAGCGGAGGTATTTGGGCATGTCGGATCACGATGGAAACAGCTTCGTGTGGTTTCTGGCCGGACTAGGTGTGGGAGCTCTGGTAGGCGTTCTATATGCGCCGCTTTCGGGCAGCGAAACCCGCGAGGTATTGCGGTCGAAGGCCGAAGAGGGTCGCGAGTTCGTCAAAGAACAGGCGCGGCAGGCACGCGAGCAGGCCACAGACTGGGTTGATCGCGGCCGCGATGTGGTGACTCAGCAGAAAGATCAGTTCCGCGCCGCTTATGAAGCCGGCCGCCAGGCGTATCAGGAAGCGACCGCCGAGTCTGGATCTGGCGCGTCAAAGAACCTCTAGTCTCCACGCGGGGCGCGGTCTGCCCCGTGTGAGTCGGGCCGTTCTGGCATGAGAGCGCTTTATGGATAACCTCCTCATAATATTTATCGCGTTGACCGCAGCGGCGGTTTTATTGCAGGCGGGTCTGCTCGCCGGCATGTACCTCTCAATGCGCAAAACCAGCGCCCGCCTTGAGTCGCTGGCCGATGAAGTAAAGACCAAGGTGTTGCCGACCATCGACACGGCACAGGCCACGCTGACCGAAATCAGGCCGAACATTGAAGCCATTGTCGCGAACGTGAAGGACACCAGCACCAGTATCCGTGATGAAATTCAGCGCGTGGATGCGGCGGTGAACGACGTGGTGGACCGCGCGCGGCTACAGATCATCCGCGCCGACGAGATGCTGAGCCGAACCTTCGACCGGGTCGAACAGGCATCGGATACGGTCCAGAAAACCGTGATGTCACCGATGCGGCAATTTTCCGGTATGATTCACGGCGTGGCCGCCGGAGTGGAATATTTCTTTGCGGGTCGCAGCCGCAAAAACGGCCGCAGCCGTGAAACGCGGCGGGCTGTCCCGCAGGATGAGATGTTCATCTGAAGTGCTAATTGTTGATGCGTTATTTGGTTCGAGCCCGCGTTAAACCTGGTCAAGGATCCCATCTTCTTCGTGCCATTCGCGATGAAACCCTGGGCCGAGGCTCGGTTGCCGAAGGCGAATACCTGCGCAACATGAGCGAAGCCCGGCTCTGCTCCGATCAAACGGTACGCTGGGTTGAAATCTGCTACTGTCTTACTCCGCTGCAGGAAGAACGGCCTTACTGGGAAAAATATTTCGATCTCACCAAGGTGCAGGATGCGCACGACCGGCGAAAATGCCGTGATGAAAACGGCTCCGAAGCGTGGGCCTGCGATAGCTGCGATTGCACGGCCCGCCTGGAGCAGAAATTGAAGACTACAGGCACAGCTTTTCTGCAAGGACTATCAACGAGAGACTCAATGAGTGAAGAGAAAGCGGCGGAAAAGACTCCCACTACGTAGACGCGCTTATTGTTTCGGCTGCTCTTGTTTCGCTTGCCCCTGTTTTGGCTGCAGGGAAGGCGCAATCTCGACCTTGATGGCATGGTTGCTGTCCGATTGAGTGGTATCGACCGACACCACCGCTAGGTCGCCGTTCGCATCGAGTTGCTGAATGGTTTCGCCAGACCGCGTCCCTGAAAGTCCCGTTCGCACGCCGTCGGATGTCACAATCGTTACCCGCAGGCCTGCATCTGGATCGCCAGGATTAAGCTCCTCAATCCTTGTGGTATCGTTCTGCTCGTCCGGCGCGGGAGTGCTTCGCGTGCTAATTTCCCGTTCCACCAAATGCAAAGCGCCGTCCTGCGGCGTCCCCGGAACATTGAGGGAATAGTCGTCTTCTGTGCTCCGCTTTTCCGCCGCATCTTTGGATTCCTTACTCACTCTTGCAGAGATTTGGCTTAGCGTTCCGTTTGCGTCAGGACGGGAAACTTGCTCATTGATGGTGCGAGTGTCTCCTTGCTCCTGCGTTTTGGTTTCCTTGACCTCGCCCACTTGCCAGTTTCCGCTGCCATCGGGGAGGAACGTCGTCTTCTTCGACTCGATTGTTGAATTGACCGTTCCGCCGGTCTGCGTGCTGTGCTCCTGAGTCATCATGGCTGGAGCCAGGCCGCCGTCAGGGCCGGGAAGCATTACAGTTGTCTTCGTCGTTGATTCTTCATTCCCATCGTTGCTGGACTTCGAGATGGTCGTTTCCTGAATTTCGCGCTGCACCAATTGCAGGTTGCCGTTTGCATCAGGATCCGAGGTAGAACGCACCACGGACGATCCCCCTCCCGCGCGTGTATGTTGTTCCTCTTCGGTTACCTGCACCAGGGTTTTCGCCCCGTCGGCATCGCGCCCAAATGTGCGGGTGATAGTGCGGGTAGTGCTCGCGTCCACCTTGATGGTTTCTTTTTCAATGTCCTGAAAAGGCTGGTAATTTCCGTCAGGGCCGAGCGCCTGAATGGATTGGTTATCGAGAGTTCGATTACCGCTCTGGCTGTGGCTCTCGAGGGTGCGCGTAGGATTGGCCGCATCGCTCTGCGAGACACTGGTGTCCGTCCAAGACTGGTTCGTGCTCCTGGCTTGCGAAGCGGACGATTGCGCCCAGAGTGAGGAAGCGAAACAAATAAATAACCCGCAGGCTAGCTGACAGAGGAAACGCAAATGCAGTCGCCGCTTCCGGACTGTTGCGCACTCTTGTGCACATCTATCTGCACGACACCCGGTACGCCGGCTAAGCTTTGCGCCTCGCATGCCTAACTATTGTCTCGCCCACGCTCATGTGTGTCCAGCCGCAGCGGTGCTCTTAGACAAGGCCAGATTTATTGGAGCTTCAGATCTATTCGGCTGAAGCTGCAGCGTGTGCCTTTTGCAGCAGGCGTCTTGCCTGAGAAATTAGGTCCGCGACTTCGAAGGGCTTCACGAGGAACGGCACATTCTTTTCCTGGAGAAATCCACGATCATCCGCTTGCTCAACCCCATTGGAAAATGTAAAGAGCACATGATGCTCCATATTTGAGCAATTCTGTTGGATCCACTGGAAGGCTTCTCTGGCATGCCAGTCGGAGGGCATTTTGCCGCTCATGATAATAAGTTCAAAAGGTTCGGAGAGCAGCCGGGTCTTGACGTCCTCGCTTCTGACCGCAGTGACGACATTGGCGCCCGCGCCCATAAGCACGTCGCGCTCGAATTCGAGGACGGCTTCTTCTTCCTCGACAAGAAGCACACGTCCCTCAATTGCTCCTTCGCGGCGTGCCGAGGCGGTTTGCGGGGTGTCGACGACTGCATTTGCAGTCACAACCATCGGCAGGCGGACCTCGATCACGGCGCCGCCCTCGGGCCCGTTGTGGGCTGTGATATCGCCGCCGTGCTCTTTGACGATGCCATAGCAAATGCTCAGGCCCAATCCCGTACCCTTGCCGACATTTTTCGTGGTGTAGAAGGGATCGAAAATTCTTTTCGGATCTTTGAGTCCTACGCCGTCATCGGCGAATTGGGTACAAACGTCATTGTTTTGGCAGTAAACCCGAATCTTGAGCTTGCCCGATCGTCCAGCTTCCAGCACGGCGTCGACGGCATTGTTGATGATATTGAGAAATACCTGTTCGAGCTGATGGGTGTCCGCGACCACGAGCGCAGGTTCGGCAGCGAAATCTTTCTCAACCGTGATGTTATTCACCTTCAGATCATAGTCGCGCAGCGTCAGCGTCTCTTCGAGAATGTTTCGGATGTCCACTTCTTTGCGCTCGGGTGTGCGCTGGCGGGCGAACGAAAGCAGGTTCTGCACGACGCGATGCGTGCGCTGCGCCTGCTTGAAGACCTTGCCGACATAATCGCTGGCGCGCTCGCTCAGGCCTTCACTCTCGAGCAACTGCGCATAGCCGAGAATTGCAGTGAGCGGATTATTCAGTTCGTGCGCCACTCCAGCAATCAGTTGACCGACGGCAGACATCTTCTCGCTCTGCAGCAATTGTTCCTGCGTACGCCGCAGATCTTCATAGGCCTTGCAGGTTTCTTCGTAGAGGCGGACTTTCTCGATGGTGGTCGCCAGCTGCCGGCTGATCGCGACCATCAGGTTCTCTTCGGCGCTGGAATATTCATACTCGGCGTAACTGCGTAGCCCCATGATGCCGATGGGATTGTCCTTCCCCCAGAACAGGACCCATATCCATGAACCATCGCTGTCGGAAGAGATAAAATCTTTCACCGCTCCGGTGAGGTGTGGGATATATTCGGCGGTAATGACTTCCGCGCGCGAGCGCATCACCAGATCGCCGAAGCCGTCGGCAAAGCTGACTTCCGCGGGACGTGATTTATCGCGGCTGCGCGGGCCCCAGGCCGCGCGGCGCCGGAAAGTTGGCGAATCGGAATCGGAAAGATAAACCGCGCCGCTCTCCGCGCCGAACAACGACACGACCTGGCGCAACGTGAGATTGAGAATTTCATCCAGATCGAACGATTGTGTGGCGACGACCGCCATCGCGTTAAGGGCGTTCAATTCCCGGTTGCGGCGCCGCATCTCGTCTTCGGTGCGCCGCTTTTCGGTCACATCCATCACAAAACCCTGGAAGCGCTCGATCCTGCCGGCGCCGTCGCGGGTAGCGAAGCTGTTCTCCGCGGCCAGCAGCAAGGTCCCGTTTTTTCTGCGCATGGTCACTTCAAAATTGCGCACATAATTCTGCTGTTCAATCGCCCGGCGGAAGGCATCGCGTTGCCCCGCATCGACGCGTATGTCTTCATCCAGGTTCAACGCCAGCATCTCCTCGCGATTGTCATATCCCAGCATGCGCAGGAACGCATCGTTGCAGTCGAGCACGCGCCCGGCGGGCGTGGCAACGTAGACCCCCTCCTGCACTTGCTCAAACAAGAGGCGATATTTTTCTTCCGCAGAACGGCGATCGGTGATGTCGCGGACAATGTGGATGGTGCCTTTCTGCTTGCTTCCCTGCTCCATGTAAGAGGAAGTGGAAACCGTGGAAAATCCACCGAAACACGGGTCGGCGCCTTCGCTGATCCCCTCGTTGCCGCCGCGGGCGCAATAGGGGCAGCCGGTCCACTCGCCGCTCTTGTGAGGCAGGACCGATTCGCACGTGCTGCCGATCACGTCGGCCGTGGACTTCTGCAATTGCTCCAGCAGAACTTGATTGGCTTTGATGATGCGAAATTCCGCATCGTGCGCCACGATGATGTCGTGCACGGAATCAAACGTGTTGCGCCACTGCCGTTGCGACCGCAGGGCCTGCTCCTGCAGGCGGAAATTCTCAATCGCGAGTCCCAATTGCCGGCCGAAGGTGTCGAGAAATTCCAGTTCTTCCGTGGTCAGTTTTCTTGCTGCAGAGCAGCCCAGAACCAACAATCCGATCGGCGATCTCTTTCCCAGGCCGAGACCATTACCACCCAAAGAATTTTTTCAGCCTTCAGCAACTCAGGGTCTTCTGGAGGCGCGCCGGCACGGTGTGCGCCCACCGGCTTGCCCCGCTGCATCGACTGCGACACACTTTCGGTCAATTCAGCTATGCCAGCATCACGCAGGAAGTCAGTTGAGACTCCTTCGGCGTGGGTCGCCACCAGGTGACCGCCCTCGACTATGCGGAACCATGCAGCTCTGCTCCTGGTAAGCTTGCGCAGCTCGTTTAGGGCATGCTGCATCATGCCGCCCTGCTGTTGGGCTTGCACCGTACTCTCGGTGACAAGCTGCAACACCGCCAGCCGCTGTTCTCGTGCGCGCGAATCCGCAAAAACGACCAGGAGCATACTCGCTCCCAGCAGGACCTCTGCCGAGATGGCGGCTTCATTCGGAACCTGACTGGTGAAGGGCAGCCAATTCAAATGCTCTGCCAGCAGGCAGAGCGCGAGTATCCAGATACGTGGCTCCCAGCGGCCGCGGCGCGCATTGAGCAGGGCAAACACGGCCACCAGGATCACGATCCGGTATGCGACCTCCAAGGCCACGCGTAATGGGAGTGAACCGGCCCATAAGAACGTGCGGGCTACTGCAAAAGCGGCAACGCAGACGGTGATTGCCGCAAGTGGCGCTAATAAATTGCGCTCGCTGATATATAGAAAAACTGCGCCGGCAAACAGCCCGATCGCCAGCACAAACGCAGACTGCTCAATGGCGGGGATGAAACGCGGCGGAATGTGCATCGCGACGCCCTGAGCGCTGACGAAGCGCGAGCTCACCAGCATTGCCCAACCCGCCGTCCAAATGGCGAAGTAGCGCCGCGGCAGCGCGAAAAGCACCACCAGCGTCGCTGCCAACATGATCAGCAGCGCCCATTCGCCGGCTTTTAGACCGTCAAGCATCGGCTGTGAATTGCTCCAAATTGACGAAAGGGAAACGTTCATCTTTATAAGCTCTGCTGATCTTTGCTCTGCTTACCCCGGCCCAGGCAGTTGAGTACCGAGGGGATAACTGGACGCAACCGTGCCCTGTTTTTGAATACCACGGTTTCACCCTATATCTGTGGCTTTTCCGGACCACTCTGGTTACTTTCGGCACGTGATGGAAAGGTTAGAATCGCCGAGTATACTTGCAGAGCCATGCCTGACCGCATTCTCGTAGTAGATGACGAGGAGGCAATCCGAGAGATTGTCTGCGCCATACTTGCCGCCGCCGGATATTCCTGGAAGCAAGCCAGCTCAGGGTTTGAGGCCCTGGCGCTGCTCAACTCCGGCGAGCAATTCGAACTGATGCTTTCCGATCTGATGATGGCTGACCTTGACGGTATTGGCCTGCTTGAGCGAACCAAAGAGCGTTTTCCCGACATGCCGGTCGTCATGGTCACGGCGGTGCATGACATTTCCGTTGCCCTGGCCGCGATCCGCAACGGGGCCTATGATTATTTGCTGAAACCCTTCGAGCGCGAGCAGTTGCTCAACGCCGTTGGACGGGCCCTGGAGAACCGACGGCTCAAGGTGGAGAACCGGGCCTATCAGACGAATCTGGAGGCCCTGGTGCGGGCCCGCACGGACGAACTGCGGGCCGCAATGGCCGATCTCGAGCGGTCCTACGACATAACCTTGCAGGCTTTAGGCGACGCACTCGACCTGAAGGACGCGGAGACGGAAGGGCATTCCCGGCGGGTTACCGCATTCACGATTGCCATTGCCCGCGCCATGGGCGTGCCGCGCGAACAAATTCTGGTGATCGCCCGCGGCGCCTTTCTTCACGATTTTGGCAAGATGGCCATTCCTGACAGCATTCTGCTCAAGCCCGGAAAGCTCAATGATGATGAGCGAACCATCATGCGCGAGCATTGTTATCACGGTTACCAGATGCTCAAGAAGATCCCGTTTCTCGCAGATGCGTGTGAGATTGTTTATTCCCACCAGGAGCATTTCGATGGAAGCGGTTATCCGCGAGGTCTGAAGAGTGCGGAGATTCCGCTGGGGGCGCGCATTTTTGCTGTCGCCGACACACTCGACGCCATTATTTCCGATCGCCCCTATCGGCGTGCCCGGTCTCTTGCAGCGGCACGCAAAGAGATTCAAGACTGGTCAGGACGCCAGTTCGACCCGGAAGTGGTGGAAGTGTTCCAGAGGATGCCCGATGAAGTTTTCGAAGACCTCCGTCGCGAAATCAACGCACAGAGTTATCCCTTTAGTTATTCGGCGGCCGCGAAGAGTTCGTAGCTGGTCGAGTTCGCCTGCGCCCGCTCTTTCCAGTTCCGCAACCGGTTCCGCAAGATCGTCCGATCGTGGCGTTCCCAGAGGTGAGGTAATTCGCTACAGCGTTCGCGCAACTTACAATTGTCAAGAAGCGACGCGATTCCCGTTCGTTGGGAGGCATTCATGAAATCCGCAGGTTCTTTGCTTGCTTTGTGCGTGCTCGCGATTTCGTGCCTGGCGCAAGAGCACCCCACAGTCACCGCGCTGCCCAACACGCTTTACGTTGGCGCCGACGGAAAATTTGACGCGGCGCCGGATACGGCGGTGCCTACAGTTCGATGTTTCAGTCCAGGCGGAAAGCTCGCAGGACGCCTATCAACAGGCCTCGAAAGACGTGGAAGAAGTTCGGCAGGTGTTTCGCGCCAACGGCGTGGAACCCAAAGCCGCGACGATCGGATTTTTCTCGGTTCAGCCCACGTATGAATGGAAGAACGGGAGACAGAAACCTACCGGTTACCGCGTCACCACAGATGTGACTCTGAAGTTGAAAGATTTTTCGAAGATTGGCCCGATCGTTGGACAGCTGGCGGATGCCAATGTCAGCGAGAGGCAGACGCTTAATTACACGCTGGAAAATATGGACCAGGCGAAGGACAAAGCAGTTGCCGACGCATACCGGCACGCTCACGATTCGGCTGATGCGCTGGCAATTGCCGCCGGCAGAGCGGTCGGCGAGCTCTCGTACGCTTCAATCGACATTTCCGAAAATCAGCGCATGTTCGTACCGCACATGATGCGCGCCATGGCGGCACAAGTCGCCCCCGCGCCCACGGAAGAATTCACCCCACAGAATGTGACCATCACGGCGCACGTGAATGCGGTATTCAATCTGAAGTGAGCCTCTCTGCGCACGCAGCAGAACCATCCGCCCAATATTTAGGGGCCGCGCCGAGCAAAGCGCTTTGGAAGGGCACGGCTTCAGCCGTCTATTGACGATTCGACGCCACCGTGATCCGGCTTGCGTCCAGAGTAATCGGCCGCTGAATTTCCATTTGAATTGAGGTTCCTACTTCGAGTTTCACATCCGGCCCCCGCTTCAGCAGGGCCCACGCGACGCCGGCCGCTGCACCTGCCCCCGCTCCGACGCGAGCGCCATTCAGGCTGCCAGTGGCGAGGCCGCCGGCGGTTGCGCCACCCATGGTTCCGTAGACTCCATTCTTGGCCGCGTCCTCAACTTTCTTCCCGGTGTTGCTGTCCTGCTGGATGGTTCCCTCAGAGTCCTTCACCGATTTGTTGTCTGCTCCGGGCGTGTTCTCGACTGAGCCGGGCAGCATCACGGTGTACCCGCTGGGATAGATCATGGAAGTAAAGTGCATCAGGATCTCGGCGCGGCCATGTCCGTGGCCGGCGCGCTCAACCCGCGAGATTCTGCCTTGAATATACGTTCCTGCCGGCACCAGCACGCGCTCGTTCATCACAAAAGGAAACGTGGTTTGCGCGTACACCGCATCGCCTTCGCGCGCGTTCTTAGTTGAGATGGCTTGCGCCAGCGAAATAGGAATCTGGCTTCCCGCCGGAATGGTGATCAGATTGGCATTGTCAGCCGGAACCGCGGCGTGCTGCGAGCTGCTGGCGCTGCTTGCGGCACCTGTGCTCGGAGTCTGAACCGAAGGGCAGCTTGTGATTGTGGTGCCGCGGCAGGTTCCGCCGCGTTTCCTGATTGAGCCAATGCTGCTGCCGAAAGTGACAGCACGATAAACAGTCTGCGCATATGGCAACTCCGCAAAACAAGGACCGTTATTGCCGTGATGAGCCTGAGCGTACCACAGGTTGCCTGCGGTTCAGACAGGCATAGTTGCAGTTCTTTTGCGGCACTCCTCGCAAACGCCATATATCTGGAAAGTGTGGCGCGTGGTCGCGTAGCGGTATCGGCGACCGATCTCCTGCTCCAGTTGGTCCACTTCCTGGGAAAAAAATTCCACCGAACTGCCGCACTCGGTGCACACCATATGGTGATGGCTGCGCCGGTTGTATTGGTGCTCGTAGCGCGCGATGCCATCGTGAAAGGCAACTTCGCTGGCCAACCCGCATTCCGCGAGCAGCTTCAGGGTGCGATACACGGTGGTGAAGCCGATGCCCGCATCTTTCTTATGCACCAGGCGATGCAGTTCGTCGGTCGAGAGGTGATCGCGGGTTTCGAGGAACGTGCGTAAGATGATGTTGCGCTGCGCGGTCTGCTTGAGGCCGACACGCTTGAGATGCCGGTGCAGAATGTCCTCCGCTTCCCGCATCATTTCGCGGGAAATGGAGGGCTGGTCATCAATGCGCTTTTGCAGCATGGGCAGCTTGAAATCGAACTCTGGACGCCCGCCATAGAAGCGGGATTCGTTTAGGCGGCGCTAGCTAGAATATCACCCCGCAACTTGAAAATGAAATTGGTTGCGTGACGGTCGCCAAGTCAGTTTGGGAAGAGCTGGCCGGCTGCGCCCTGCGGGCTCTCCGCGACCTTGGCGGCAGTTCTTCGCGAACTTTGCGGTAAAGAATTTGACCGCGAAGGACGCAAAGGATTCGCGAAGTGCGCCAAGAATCTCCGATCCTACACTTGCAATTTGCTCGCCGTTGCCACTCACCCTAAAATCAAATTCTTGATGGGTACATTAGCTTCATCGAACGTCGGCCAATCGCGCCGTCCTCGGGCGAGGCGAATTCTTCTGTGGCTGTTGTTTGCACTCGGGATCATCTTGGTGGGTGCGATCGGCACAGCTTATTTCATTGCTCGCTCGGCGCTGCCTCAGTTGGATGGCACGGTGACCTTAAAAGGCCTGTCCGCGCCGGTGAACGTAATCCGGGACAATCACGGCGTCCCTACGATTGAAGCGGCGACTCTCGAAGACGTGTTTTTCGCCCAAGGCTTTGTCACCGCGCAGGACCGGCTTTGGCAGATGGATATCATGCGACGCTTCGGCGCGGGAGAGCTTTCTGAAATTCTCGGCGAGTCCACTCTCAAGATCGACCGCGAGCAGCGAATCTTAGGATTGCGGGCGGCGGCGAAGAAATCATTGCAGATGGCGAGCACCGGAGACATTTCTTATTTGCAAGCATACGCGCGCGGGGTGAATGCATTCATCGAAACACACCAGGGCCGCCTCCCGATTGAATTCCGCATTTTGCGCTACGCTCCAAAGCCTTGGCAACCGGAAGATTCCATCGTGATCGCGAATCAGATGGTGAAAGACCTCAACTTCTATGCTTTTCATGACGCCCTGGACCGCGAAAAAATTCTCGCCAAGGTTGGACTTGAACTGACCGCCGACTTGTATGTGAACCGCTCCTGGCATGACCGTCCGCCTACGGTGATGCGAAAAGATTTGAACGACGATAACAACAATGACGATCGGGACGATTCGGATGAGGGTGAGGATGGTCCCGACAGCTCCGTGACCCGGCTTGCCAATCCGGTGCAGGTGGATCCTGCGCACGAATTCTGGTCGCAGGAAATTCCGGAAGGGGTCAAAGGATCAAACGACTGGGTTGTTTCCGGAGAGCATACGGTCACCGGCAAGCCGCTACTCTCGAACGATATGCACCTTGGGCACCAGATGCCGAACCTCTGGTATGAGGCGCATCTGAAATCGAATGATTTTGATGTTGCCGGGGTCGCGCTGCCCGGAATGCCTTACGTGATCGTTGGCCATAACCGGCGAATTGCGTGGGGATTCACCAATGTTGGCCCCACTGTCGCGGACGCATTCATCGAGAACTTCAACGCGCAGGGCGCATATCAAACACCGCAAGGTTGGGCGCAGCCGGAACATCGCACAGAAGTGATCCACGTCAAAGGCAAGCCGGATGTAACAGTCGATGTGAAGATGACGCGGCATGGGCCGATCATCACGGAAATCCTGCCGGGCGAAACGCGGGAGATCGCTCTGCGGTGGACGCTTTATGACGGCCTTCACATGCCGTTTTTCGATATCGATAGCGCGCAGAACTGGCAAGACTTTCGCAAGGCGTTCTCGCAACTCGATGCGCCGGGACAGAACGTTGTCTACGCCGACGTCGACGGAAACATCGGCTACCAGACCACGGGACGCGTTCCAATTCGTGCCTCGGGAGACGGCAGCCTGCCGGTCAGCGGCGCCGATGACGCGCACGAATGGACCGGCTACATTCCATTCGACAAACTGCCGAGCATCTACAATCCCACATCAGGAGTGATCGCAACCGCGAACGGGCGCATTACTCCAGATAAATATCCTTACTCGATCAGTACGGGATGGGAAGCGCCCTGGCGCACCGAGCGGATTTACCACGTGCTCGAATCGGGACGAAAACTTTCGGGGAGCGATATGCTCGCGCTGGAGAACGACATTCATTCTGAGAATGACTTGTTTGCGGCAGAGCGTTTCGTGTACGCGGTTGATCACACATCCAAGCCATCAGCTCGAGCCCGCCAGGCGGCCGATCTCATGCGCAACTGGGATGGGAGAATGTCGGCAGCTTCGGCTGCTCCCACGCTCGCCGTGCGCTCGGCACAGGAACTGACGCGCCTTTTGCTCGAACCGCGATTGGGGCCAGCTCCAAAGGATGCCGAGCAACAAAAAACCACCCTGAGCTGGAAGACTTACAAGTGGCAGATGCAAACCGTTTGGCTGCAGATTTTGATGCTGCATCAGCCGAAGCGCTGGCTGCCCGAAAAGTATGCGAATTATGACGAACTGCTGGCCGCTGCTGTGGAAGCCGCAGTAAATGAAACGGAAGCGCCGCAACATCTTTCGTCATGGCATTGGGGGACGGTCAATGAAGTAGCGATTGAGCATCCGATATTAAGCAAGATTCCGCTCCTGGGCCGTTGGGCTGCACCCGGAATCCAGGAGCAGTCCGGCAGCAAATATACGGTGAAAGCGGTCACGCGGTATCAGGGCCCATCCGAGCGTTTCACTGCGAATCTGGCTGACCTGGATGACTCCACGTTGAACCTGGTCACCGGCGAGGCGGGAAATTTCATGAGCCCCTACTATATGGATCAGTGGCACGCCTGGTATGAGGGCACGACGTTCACCCTGCCGTTCACGCCGCGAGCGGTGAACGCGAGGGCTGCTCATCGATTAATCTTGCAACCGGAGAAATAGTGTTGCGGGCGGAAGGCGCAATTGAATCGGAGGACACAACAGACGTCACGATCAGAAGAAATCGACGGCTTTCACGTCGATAATCTGGCCGGTAATCGTGATCGTACCGGTCTCAACGTAGAAGTCCGAGATCAGCTTATCGGTCTGCAGGTCGTACACCCGCAGGTTTCCTCCCTCAGCGACATACTCAACTAAGCCGGTCTCCACCATATCTTCGCTTGGCCGCGAGATGTTTTGCAGGCCGGTTACGTCGCCATTATCTGGCGGGATAATGGCGGCAGTGTTGTTGGGAATGGTGGTGTTGTAAATCGAAAGACAGCCGCGAATCTCTCCGGTGGGTGTGACAGCATTGACGTTGCCAATATTCGTGCAGTTGTAGGATCCGATGAAGAGCTGGCCATTGCTGGTAAGATCGATGCGGTCGTGGTAACCATCGGTGATCACAACTCTGCCGGTCACGGTCATGGTATTGATGTCGACGATGTCGAGACGTCCGCACGTGGTTGCGGCGGTCACTTGCCCGGTGCACGCATTGTCGGTGGGGGGAGCCCCTGCTACATACAGGGTAGAACCGCTCAGCAGAGCGATGGTCGCTGCATCGACGGGCACCGGAATTCCCGGAGCCAGCGTCGTCATGTTCAGGGGTTGCACACTGGCCTGCGTTCCTCCGCATTGCGGCCCACAGTTCAAGACGTATGCCGTACTACCATCGCCGCTGAAAACCGCCCAAACCGGACGATCAAAGCCAGGAACAACGGTCGTCACTGGCGATCCCGTGTTGATTAGCAGTGGTGAGACGACCGTCACCGAGTTGGAATCGTTGCTGAAGGCCAAGAGTTCGCTGCCTCCCGCATTGGAGACAACGTACTGCGCGTTGGGCACACTAATGGAAGCGGTAATGGAACCTGAGGCGAGATTTAACGCCTCGACTGCTCCGGGGGGAAGTCCGATCAGCGGCGCCGAAGGCACTGCCGCATAGCCGGCTGAGTTCGAGGGCGCGACCATGCTGATGGTTCGGACCCGGCAACGGGATGGTACCCGACAATTTCTCCTCGGCCGTATCTACAATGTCGATATTGTTGGTCGCCGAATCGAAGACCATCAAAGTGGCCCGCTGCGGAGAAATTTCCATATACCCCGGAGCCTCGCCAGCCTGTACGCGCGGTGCCTTCGCGAGCGAGTCATAAAGCCCGTTGATGATCACGAGGCCTGGATTGGCGGTGAGGCTCGACACGCTCTGTGAGGCGAAAACGCGGGTTGATAACCCGCTGGTCGGAGCGGTGGCGCTGGTGGCAGCTTTCTTCTTCCCACCGCCACAGCTGGCAAAAGCAATAGTGAGCGTGATGATTGCAACCGCTGAGAGACCGAATTTCTTCAAACTTCAGGCTCCTAACTGCAGGAAAACGGGAGATTTATGTGCGAAGTAGGAGATTATAACAGAGCCTTGGACTGTACTTTGTCTGGCTTAGCTCTACCCTCTCGAACACTCCGCTCATCCATTTTGTGCCGAAATGATTTCGTCGGCCACTTCCTCGCCATTCCACAGGTTCCAGAATCTACCCCTTATCCTGTATTCTGATCGACATGGCGGCTGACCTGCTGACGCGAATCAAGCAACATCCGGTCCTCTGCGATGGCGCCATGGGCACGCTCCTCTACGCGAAGGGCGTGTTCATCAACCGCTGCTTCGACGAACTCAATCTTTCCCAGCCCGAGCTGATTCGCGGAATTCACCATGACTATCTGCAGGCTGGAGCCGAAATCGTCGAAACCAATACTTTCGGAGCGAACTCTTTCCGTCTGGCTAGCCACAGTCTCGCCGACAAAGTGCGAGAGATCAACGGCGCTGGGGCGCGATTGGCCAAAGAGGCAGCCAAAAGTTTCGATGTTTGGGTTGCAGGATCGGTTGGCCCGCTGGGCATCAGAATCGAACCGCTGGGCAAAACTTCCTTCGAAGAGGCGCGCCAGGCCTTTCGCGATCAGATTGCCGCTTTGGTCGAGGGCGGGGTCGATCTGCTGATGTTCGAAACCTTTGGCTACCTGGAGGAACTTCACCAAGCAGTTTTGGCCGCGCACGACATTGGGGCCAAACTGCCCCTGATCGTGCAGGTGACGATCGATGAAGACGGCAATTGCCTGGATGGCTCCGATCCCGAAACCTTCGCCCCGCGGCTGGAGGAGTGGGGCGCGGATGTGATCGGATGCAACTGCAGCGTAGGGCCGGTGGCCATGCTGGATGCAATCGAACGGGTGCGGGCCGTCACTTCCCTGCCGCTTTCGGCGCAGCCGAACGCCGGCATTCCGCGGTCCGTGGAAGGACGAAACATTTATTTGTGCTCACCCGAATACATGGCAAGCTACGCGCGAAAATTTGTAGCGGCCGGGGTGCGCATTGTTGGCGGATGCTGCGGTACGACTCCCGACCACATTCGCGTGATGAAATCTGCTCTGCGAGTGGGTGAGGTACGAGCCAAAACTGCAACCGCCCACGCCACCGGCGCGAGTCACACGGCTGCCATGCCGGACCAGCCCCTGGAAGAACGATCTCTGCTTGGGGCAAAGCTGGCTCGCGGCGAGTTCGTCACCATGGTGGAGGTTGTTCCACCGAAAGGGACCGACGTTGCCAAAGAGTTGGAGGGGTCCCGCTTTCTGAAGTCGGTGGGGGTGGACGGGGTAAACATCCCGGATAGCCCTCGCGCTTCCGCTCGCATGAGTAATCAGGCCTTGTCGCTGCTGGTGCAGCGGGAAACCGGTATCGAAGCCATTCTTCATTACACCTGCCGCGACCGCAATGTGCTCTGCATACAGAGCGACCTCCTGGGAGCGGCAGCCGTTGGAATCAGAAACCTCATCTGCATTACCGGCGATCCGCCGAAGATGGGCAACTATCCGGATGCCACCGCGGTATTCGATGTCGACGCGATCGGTCTGGTCAACATCGTTCACAACCTGAACCGCGGGCTCGATATCGGCGGCAATCCAATCGGCCTGGGTACGAGTTTCGTGATCGGTGTAGGGGCCAACCCTGGTCTTACCGACCTCGATGAAGAAATCCGCAGGTTTGAATTCAAGGTGCAGGCGGGCGCCGAATATGCCGTGACCCAACCGGTATTCGACATCCGGTTGCTGGAAAATTTCCTCAAGCGAATTGAGCATTGCCGAATTCCGGTGATTGCCGGAATCTGGCCGCTGGTCAGCGTGCGCAACGCCGAGTTCATGAAAAACGAGCTGCGGGTTTCGGTGCCGGATTCGATTCTGGAGCGCATGGCGCGGGCGCAAACTCCGGAGGCGGCAAGAGCTGAAGGGGTCGCCGTTGCCCGCGAGATGCTGCTCGCGGTTCGTCACCTGGTGCAGGGCGCGCAGATCAGCGCACCGAACGGACGTTACACTTCGGCGGTGGATGTTCTTGAAGCGCTGGGAACCAAGAGTGTGGTGCGAACAAACTGATTGTCCCGTCTCAGAAAATCTGTTGTTCATGCCGTCGAAAAATCGCAGCGGATCGCCGGTTTGGCAACTACTCATCGCCCAGCGAAAAATATTTGGTCGAACTTGCGCTACGGCTGTCAGCATTCTTGGTTTGTCTCTCGCGGCATGGGCCCAAAGCTCCCCGGCCCCCACACAAGCGCCGCCGGTGATCACTGCACATCGGCTGCAAAAGCTCGCGGTCACAGTCACGGACGAAACCGGGCTCGCCGTTCCCTCGGTTCTGATTCAGTTGCAAGCCCCTCCGCCCGCGGCGCCCCTTCATTGTGAAACTGATTTCGCGGGCCGGTGCGAGTTCACTAATTTGTCGCCGGGAGCCTACCAGCTGTCGGCCGAAAAAGCCGGCTACTACGCTCTGGTTCAATCCAGCGTTCAAGTGGAAACAATTTCCAACTTAGATCTCACTCTCACGCGCCAGCAGGAAGCACGGCAGGTGGTGAATGTCACCGAGTCCGCTCCCGCGATCGATCCCGCGCAGGTTGCCACCAAAGAAGAACTCACCGGCACGGAGATTCTCGATGTCCCTTATCCTGCGTCGCACGACTACCGCAACGCGTTGACGTTCATTCCAGGCGTTACGCCCGATCAGTACGGCCAGGCGCACGTGGCCGGCGCCGAGACTTACCAGACGCTGGTCCGTCTTAGACGGCTTCAACGTGAGCCAGCCGACGAACGGCGAGTTGCTGGTGCGCAGCAGCGTGGAATCGTTTCGCTCGGTCGAGGTCTCGGCCAGCCGCGAGCCGGCCGAGTATGGCAAAGGCTCAGGAGGCACGCTTGCCCTGAGCACCCGCATGGGAAACGATCACTTCCACATTACTTCCACCGACTTCACTCCTTCAATTCAAACCATCAAAGGAGTCTCAATCGGCCAATGGGTGCCGATTCTCACGCTGTCGGGCCCGGTTCGCAAAGGAAAAATGTGGTTCATGGACTCGCTCGATGGCGAGTATGACGACTTCATCATTCAACAGTTGCCCTCGGGGGCCGACAGCGACCATCTCTGGCGCGTGGATAATCTTGCGAAGCTGCAATCGAATCTCACCACGCGCAACATCGTCACGCTTAGCTTTTTATCGAATTATTATCACGATGAATACGCCGGACTATCCGATCTTCAGCCGCAACCCACCACACCCACCGACGCCGAAACTGCGTACATCGGCTCGGTGAAAGATCAATACTATTTTCGCAGCGGTGCATTGCTCGAAACCGGATTCGGCGTGGATCAATACAGTCTCGCGCTCACTCCGCATGGAAACGCCCCCTATATTGAAACGACAGGTGTAGCGGCGGGCAATTACTATCTCACAGCGAACACACTGGCCCGCAGAGTGCAGGGGCTTAGTAATCTTTTTCTTCCGCCTCACAAATGGCACGGAAGGCACGACGTTAAACTCGGCGTGAACCTCGACCGGCTAAACTACAACGCGCAGTTTTTGCGTAATCCGATTTCATTTTTGCTGCCTAATCAACCGTTGCAGACCTGCGCGGCTAATGCCGATGACGTACCCATCCCGCCTTACACATGCGCGCGATACTCAGTTTTCACGCCGGGCAATTACTCGACCCTCTTTAACACCGAGGCGAGCGCCTACATCGAAGACAAGTGGCTGATCACCAACCGCCTGCTGGTCGAGCCTGGATTGCGCTTCGACGAAGACCAGATCGTACGCGCTCCACTTTTTTCTCCGCGCCTGGCTGGGACTTACATTCTCGACGATGAGGCGAACACGAAACTCTCGGCCGGCATTGGCATTGTTTACGACGGAACCACACTGGGGCTCATCCATCAGCCGTTTGAAGGACAGAGATTCGATTATTTTTTCAATTCCGCGATGCAGCCCACCAACCAGAATGGCACGCCAATCTCGACCCCCGTTCCCGTGCCAACCACTTTCACCGTGAACCGAAACACACTCGATGCCCCCCGTTATCTGAATTGGAGCCTGAGTCTGGAAAAAAAGCTTCCCTACGCAATCTTTATGAAATTGGAGTTCCTCGAGAAGCGCGGGGTTCACGGCTTTGCATACAACACTTTGAATAGTGCAGTCGATGGCAATTACTTACTGGGAAATGGCCGCGACGACCGCTATGACGCCTTCACGGTGAGCGCGCGGCATCGCTTCCGCAAATACTATGAAATGTTTGGCGCGTATACGCGATCGCGCACCCATACCAACCAGGCTTTCGACTTCAGCGTTGACGATCCGCTGCTGACGCCGCAGGAACCCGGCCCCTATCCCTGGGACGCGCCCAACCACTTCGCCGGTTGGGGCATCGTGCCATTTTTCAAATTGCCGATCGTGCACAAAGTGGACCTGGTTTATTCGGCTGAAGCCCGCACCGGGCTTCCCTTCTTAGCAACCACGGACCAGGGAGAGATTTATCCCGGCGATCCCTGGGGAAAACTTCGGCTACCGAGTTACTACACGATCAATCTGCAATTCGAAAAGCGCTTTCATCTCTTCCATCGATATTGGGCGCTGCGCGGCGGTTTTGACAACATCACCAACCATGGCAACGCCGCCTACGCCAACGGAGTTCTCGATTCGGCGCACCCGTTCCCGACCTTCATCGATGGAAATACCCGGGCATTCACCAGCCGCATAAGGTACTTGGGAAAAGATTGATGGATCGATATGGCGGGCTGATTCCGCCGAGTAAACTTGGCCGGCCGGTGGCCCACTCAAGCCCGGTTTCGGCTTGAGTGGGGATGCTAATACCAGCGTCGTTTCACTTTTCCACTCCCGCCATGTGGCATCCAACCTTGTTCCATAAAATAATTCGCGCGATCATGTCTGAGGCAACGACAATCGGCAGAAGCCGAAACGCCGCGGCCGCAAATCCTTTGTTTCACGGATTTGAGACTTAACCCCTTTATCGGGCGGATTTTACAGGGTACCCCCAGGCTAACTACCAATGTTTTCAGGATCAAAGCAGATTTAGGTGGGAGGGGGAGGGGGGGTTAGAGTTGGTACAGACCGGGAGCATCCCTGACAGAATAGACCGGGGCAAACCTGACACTGCAAACGATGGCGAGCGCGAGATACAAGGGAGCGCATGCCATGGAAAGCGAGCAGTGTGATGGAGGAGAAGCTACGGTTTGTCTTGGAGTATGAGCGGGAGGAGCAAACCATGACGGAGCTGTGTGAGAGCTTCGGGATTGCGCGAGAGACGGGGTACGTTTGGCTGCGGCGGTATCGGCAATCGGGGTGGGCGGGCCTGGCCGAACTGAACCGGAGAGCGGAGCGGCATCCCAACCAGACACCGGGCGAGATCGAGCAGCAGGTGCTGGAGTTGCGGCAGGCGCACATGCGCTGGGGACCGCGGAAGTTGAAACGAGTGCTGGAGCGCGACGAAGCGGGACGGCGATGGCCGGCGGCCAGCACGATCGGCGAGATGCTGAAGCGGGAAGGGTTGGTGGTGGCACGCAAGAAGCGGCGGAAGACGGCGCCATACAGCGCGCCGCTGGCGCATGCCGATGGGCCCAACCGGGTGTGGTGCGCGGACTTCAAGGGCTGGTTCCGCACGGGGGATGGGGCGCGCATCGATCCGCTGACGATCTCGGACGCGCACAGCCGTTATCTGCTGCGCGCGCAGGCGGTGGCGAAGACGGACACGGCGCGGGTGCAGGCGACCTTCGAAGCGGCCTTCCGCCAGTATGGATTGCCGCAAGCCATCCGCACCGACAACGGAGCACCGTTCGCTTCGACGGCCATCGCAGGACTGTCGCGGCTGGCGGTGTGGTGGATCAAGTTAGGGATCGTGCCGGAGCGGATTGAGGCGGGACATCCGGAGCAGAACGGGCGGCACGAGCGCATGCATCGCACGCTGAAGCAGGAGGTGGCGATGCCGCCGGCCGAAGATCGGCGAGCCCAACAACGGGCGCTGCAGGAGTTCCGCCAAGAATACAACGAAGTACGTCCGCACGAAGCGCTAGGGATGCAGACGCCGGCAAGCGTGTATGAGCCGTCGGAGCGGGCCTATCCAGCCAAGGTGCGGGAGCCGGAATATCCCGCGACCATGCTGGTGCGCAGCGTGCATTCCCACGGACACTTTCGCTGGAAGAAACGGCACGACGTATTTTTGAGCGAGGTATTGTGGGGTGAGCGCGTAGGGCTGCTGCCGCTGAACCAGGATGAGCGCTGGTATACGGTGTACTTCGCCGAAGTTCCCCTGGCGCGGTTTGACAGCTGGCAACGGCGAGTCGTGCCGCTGCCGGCAAAGAAAAATCGCGGGGGTGAGAGCGCCGCCGAAGCCAGCAGCTTCTACGTGGCCGGAGCAAGGGAAGGGGAAGTTTCCCCTTCCCCTGCACCCCATCCCCTCACGGAAACGGAAGAAAAAGTGTCAGGGATGTCCCCGGTCTAAAATGTCAGGGATCTCCCCGGCTGTTCACAGCTTCAGTCTCAGGCACATGGCAAGTGCCTCAGAGACCGCCGCAAAAATTTTATTTAGCAGAAAATCACTGCGGGAACGGTAAACGGCGCCGCCCGCCCCTGCTGTTCTTGCAAAGCTGAAAATTCGCGGCCCTAGAATCGCAGGACTGTCGATCACCGGCCCGCAGTCGCAGCGGTCCCACATCGGAAATATTGCTCCAATTTTTTTTGCGAACCCAGAAGAATCATCGACTCCATGCGTCACAACTGGCATTAGAATAGGAACAGGAGTAAAACCCGTTGGCGAAATTTGAAGAGTGCCTGCAGCGACTGGAGGGAATCGTCCAGGAGCTGGAAAAAGGCGAAGTACCGCTCGAAAAGAGTCTCACGCTCTTTGAAGAGGGAATGAATTTGTCCTCTGCGTGCCGAAAAGAATTGGAACAGGCCGAGGGCAAGGTGGAAATTCTGCTGAAGAAAAACGGGAAGCTCCAGGCTGAGCCGTTCGAGGCAGAAAAAGCGCCTGCCCGCCCTTAGAACAGCAAGCTGTTGTCCTTTGGAATCAAGCAATGTCTGTGGAGTTAGCGGTAGTCGAACCGTCCCCGCAGCCCTAGACCGCGTCACCACTGTTAATCAGGAGGTCCTATGGGCTTCAATATTTTGGTAGTTGAAAATGATCCCCAAGTCGCCAGATCGCTTTCTTCTCTCTTCCACGCAGTGCAGCTTATCCGGAGCGGCGAAGAATTACGCGAACGCATCGCCAGAAATCGCCCGCAGGCTGTGGTCCTCGATATGGAACAGTCGCGCCTGAGCGATATCCGGAACTTGCGCCACGAGTTCCCATCCTTGCCGATTGTTTGTACCCATCGCATCCCCGATGAAAAACTATGGGTCGCGGCGCTGGACGCCGGCGCCAGCGACGTCTGCAGCACAGAGGACGTGCAAAATGTTCTCGCGTCGCTGTTGCGAAATGCTTCATCGAAAGCTGCGGTCGCGTAATAAAGCGCATTTTGTCGTTCCGGGCAACGCGAGGGATCTTGGTCCTTGCCGACCGCGAGAAAAACCAGTTTCACTCGGGATTGCACGGTGCGATATTTCTGACGACAGGCGCGACCTCTCAAGTCGCCTCTTTCGGTAGTGTCTTCAGTAGCGTATTTCTGAGCTGACTTTGCCGCTCTGCTGTGCGTCCGCGTCTCTTGTTATACTCACTGGTCAATGCTGCAAGAAACCCTCGAGCAAGGAAGGCTGCTGGCGGATGCAGCGCTTGATCGGCTGGTCCTCTCCGGAAACACAGCATCCAACCTCAATTCACAAAGCCATGCGGCACAGCGTTTTTGCCGGCGGCAAGCGCCTGCGTCCTGTGCTGTGTATGGAAGCGGCGCGCGTGATTGCAGGATCGTTGCCTGCGGGAATCGAGGAACTTGGCGCCGCGCTCGAGATGCTGCATACCTATTCGCTGATCCACGATGATCTTCCAGCCCTCGATAATGACGATCTGCGGCGCGGAAGGCCAACCTGCCACAAGGTTTACGGCGAGGCCCTCGCCATACTTGCCGGTGACGCGTTGCAGACGCAAGCCTATCAGGTTCTGGCGCGACTTCGGTGTCCGGCGGAAGAGCGCGTGCGCATCATTGAAGAGGTCGCGCGCGGCACTGGCACGGTCGATGGAATGATCGGAGGCCAGGTGGTCGACTTGGAGGCGGAACGAACAAAGCCCACGGTCGAGATGCTGGAATACATTCATCGCTCGAAGACCGCCGCGTTGATTACGGCGAGCCTGGTGAGCGGAGGACTTTACGCCGGGGCGAATGACGGTGAAGTCAGGAAGTTGCGAACGTTTGGCCAGTCGGTTGGGCTTGCGTTTCAGATTGTGGACGACATTCTCGACGTGACGCAGACTTCGGAGCAACTCGGCAAGACTGCGGGGAAAGATACAGCGGCGCAGAAGGCGACTTATCCGGCCTTGTTCGGGCTTGAAGAATCGGAGCACAAAGCCGATTCTCTGGTGAAAGCGGCGTTCGAACAGTTGGAGAATTTCGGAGAACGCGCAAAAACTCTAAAAGAATTGGCGCGATATCTCGTGGAACGAAAAAAGTGATTCCGTTGTGCGTTGATTTCGGGTTTCCGCGAGACCCTAAAAAGAGTACTCTTGCGTGCATTGGGGAGTTTCAGTTAGCCGAGAACGAACTTTACAGGAGATGCTGCGATGATTCTGGGCATGGCGACATCTACTTACACTCTGATCCACGTCGTGATCAGTTTGATTGGAATCGGATCAGGAATCGTAGTCCTTTGGGGGATGATTCGCAACAAGCCGCTCGATGGAATCACGGCTATTTTTCTGACCTTCACGGTCTTGACGAGCCTGACGGGGTTCGGTTTTCCGTTTACTCACGTGACTCCCGGAATCATCGTGGGAATCGTTTCGATGGTCCTTCTTGCGATCGCGATTACGGCGCGATATGGCTTCCGTCTCGCAGGAACGTGGCGCCTGATGTATGTGGTGACCGCGTCGATGGCGCTCTATTTGAACGTGTTCGTTCTGGTGGTTCAAGCGTTCGAAAAGGCGCCGGCTTTGCACGCGCTGGCGCCGACGCAGTCGGAACCGCCGTTTGTGGGGACGCAACTTGTCGTTCTGGTGGTGTTCATCATTCTTACGCTTTTCGCGGGACGGAAATTTCACCCGGCTTCCACGAGTGCGGCCTGAGTCTTTTCTTTGGGCACCGGCGATCTGGTGTCGCGATAAAATGAAATGCGATAAGAGCATATGTCCGTGATCGCGTCGTCGACTCTGACTCTGGAAACTGCCAGGCTCAAGCTGCGTCCTTATTCGAACGCCGACATCGCAGGGCTTCTGCCGTTGATCGGAGCGCGGGAAGTGGCGGCGACCACCTTGCGCATTCCCCATCCCTACACCGAACAGGATGCGCGTGAGTTCATCGCGGCGAGCAAAGCAGAGTGCCGCTTGGCGATTACTCTTCGCAGTGATGGACAACTCATCGGCGGCATAGGGCTTCGTATCGCGCCTCAGCATCAAAACGCAGAACTTGGTTACTGGCTCGGCGTACCCTATTGGGGGAAGGGTTACGCCACGGAAGCTGCTCGCGAGATGCTGCGTTACGGATTCGAAGATCTGCGGCTGCATCGCATTTTCGCCTCCCATTTCAAGAACAATCCGGTGTCCGGCCGAATTCTCAAAAAACTGGGCATGCATTATGAAGGTTGCCAGCGCGAACATGTCCGCAAGTGGGACCAGTTTATCGACTCGGAGCTGTATGGGATGTTGAGGCGAGATTGGGATGCGGTCAAATAAAAATGGCAGAGGCCATGAGAACTCGATAGTCACCTAACTCAACAGACATGCCTTCTACTTCCCTGGAAATTTTGGCCATTGCTGCGCATCGCGATGATGTTGAGCAAACCTGCGGCGGAACGCTGCTGAAGGCTGCGCAGCGCGGGCAGCCAACCGGCATTCTCGATCTGACGCGTGGCGAGATGGGCACGCGCGGCACCGCGGAAGAGCGTGAACGCGAAGCGAACGACGCAGCAAAGATCCTGGGGGTAAGCTGGCGGCGGGCACTCGATATTCCTGACGGCCGGGTCGAGAATACCTGGGAGAACCGGCTCAAAGTCGCGGCCGTGATTCGCGAAACCCGGCCGCGAGTGGTGATTCTGCCCTACTGGAAGGGACGGCACCCGGACCACTACACCTGCTCGATCTTAGGATATGAAGCCTGCTTCTTGGCTGGACTGGCAAAGTTAGAGACTAGGAGCCAGGGATCAGAGGCCAGTGCGTCCGGTAGCCAAACGCTGCCGCCTCATCGCCCGTTCAAAATCATTTACGCCACACTCTACTACGACGTTCGGCCGACATTTGTGGTCGACATTGGCCGGCAGTTCGAGCAGAAGCTGGCATCCATTTTTGCCTACAAATCCCAATTCAGCGATCAGGAAGCAGGCAAAGAGATCTTCCCTGCTCACGATGAGATTCGTGCGCGGGTAGATTCCATGGCGCGGTATTACGGCATGTTGGGCGGCGTAACTCACGCGGAACCATTTCTGCAGAAAGAAGTCGGGCTGGTGGAGGACTTGCTGGCAATTCCAGTAAAGTCGATTTAGTGTCGCTTTGCGTTCCTGCACTGCGATTGCAGGGCATCGAAGGACTCTGAGTTTCCATTCTCGGCTGCCTGTCCCAGTTTCCAGCATTTCCTAAATGTGTTGGCGAAATTCGAATTCCTTCGCGTGGCTTCCTCTACCAACGGAAAGAATCTGGCGAAGTGGTGTTCGAGTAGGTCCTCCAGCAGCAGCACTCCGATAGCGGTGCGCAGGTCATCGTCGTCATTAACTCCCCAGCGAAGAATGAACGGCCAAATGGAATCGGGCTCTTCTTCAATGAAGTCTTCGATCAACATAATCGCCTGCCACCTAGGGTCGCTTTCCCCCTCGGCTGCAGACTTGACCCGGCAGAATACGCTCGGCCCTTTCGATAGCCTGCGAGACATCAATTACGCCGTCAGTTTCGTCATCGACGCTCTCCGTTGGGACATCGTTGCGGTCGGATAGGTGGTTCGGCAGCACGCGCTTAGCCTGTTCCAGGGCGACCTCGGCCCTTGCGATCGTTTCAGCTACATTTCTTATTTGGAGCCGATGTGCAGCTTCGCGCAAAAAAGTCTGGCTGTCCAGCAGAAGTTCCATCTCCTGAGCAAGATGCTTCTGCGTTTCGGGGTTGGATGCATTGGCAGCTAAGACTCGCGCTCGAAGATCGTCGAGCGACGGGACTGAATGCCCACCTCGACCTGAACACCATCGATCAAGTCCAGCATCATTGGCTTCCAATGCGAAAGCTTCATCGCCGAAAATCCATCAGACCTTCAACGCAACGGCCAGCCCATCGCGAATCGGCAAGATTGTCGTGTAGAACTCCTTTGAGTTGTAAAGCAGCCGGTTGAACTCGAGAATCGCCTTCGTGTGTGCGTCTTTGGGATTTTTTTGCGCGACCCGGCCGCTCCACAGAACATTGTCGGTAATGAACAGCCCACCTTTGCGCAGGCGGGAAGAAACCAATCGCAATACTCGGGGGTAATCTTCCTTATCGACGTCGTTGAAAATAACGTCGAACTGCCCTTTCTGCTCAGACAAAACTTCGAGAGCATCGCCGGTGTGCAGCGTAATTCTGTCAGCTACCCCGATACGATCGAAATATCCTCGCGCCCGGTCCGCTTTCTTGGGATCGCCGTCGGTGTAGATTACGCGGCCTTTCTCGCCGACCGCCTGCGCCCACCAGATGGTTGAGTATCCAATGGCCGATCCCAGTTCAAAAACGGTCTTGGCCTCGATCGTCATCGCGAGTTGCTGAAGCACCCGTGCCACAGCCGGCCCGACGATCGGGATGTTGTGTTCCGCAGCATAGTCTTCCATCTCCACTAAGACGCTATCGCGCTTCGGCAGCATGGAGTATAGGTAATCATCGATGGGGCCGGCGGTTGTCAGGTCGTAGTGCCGCCAGCTCGGCTTGCGTTCTTTCTTCGGTTTGTCGTGTCTCTTTTTTTGCACCACTTGCTTTCCTCGATCTGTCTTTTTGCGAATCTTTAATTCAAATATCTAGGCCGCTTCGCGACTGCCGATTGTCACTCCCGGTTTCAAGGTCATCACATCGATGCCTTTCACGAGCTTCTGCAGATCACTCGGGCTTCCGGTTAGCACCGGAAATGTACCGAAATGCATGGGGATTACGGTTTTCGGCTTGAGCAGATTGCAAGCATACGCCGCCTCGCGCGGTGCCCATGGTGAAGTGATCGCCGATGGGCAGCATCGCAATCTCTGGGGCATAAAGCTCACGGATGATCGCCATATCGCCGAATACATTCGTGTCGCCGGCGTGATAAATCTTCAGGCCGTTTTCGAATTCAACCACATAACCGCAGGCTTCTCCGCCGTAGATGAGCTGATCGCCATCCTGAATCCCGCAGGAGTGGTCGGCGTGAACCATGGTGATTTTGATATCGCCGATCTTCTGCGTGCCGCCTTTGTTCATCATGGCAGTTTGTTTTGCGCCTTTTTTCTCCAGCCATCCACACAATTCCGGTATGCCGACGACCTGCGGATTATGCTGCTTGATGATCTCAACCGCGTCGCCAATGTGATCTCCGTGACCGTGCGTACACAACAGAACGTCGACGTGCTTCACTTTTTTCCCGGAAGGGGGACACGCCGGATTGTTCATAATCCAGGGATCGATGATGACGGTGCGGCCCGCAGGCGTTACGATGCGGAAGGTTGCGTGACCCAGCCAGGTCAATTGAACTCCATTGAGATTCATAGCGGCTTCTCCTCCGGTCCCACGCTTGGCGGATAGTTGTGAACTCAAAACCAGATTATCTGGCGCTACTTATTTGGCGCGACCGAACTTTAGTTTAATATGAAACGCCATGACGGAACTGAAGGTGCTGATTTCGCGGGACGAGATTGAAAAACGGATCGTGGAACTGGGTGCGGACATCACGCGCGATTTTGCGGGCCAGCCCGTGATCCTGGTCGGCGTTCTGAAAGGGTCCGCGATTTTTCTGGCAGATCTCGCTCGGCACATACAACTGGACGCGACCTTCGACTTCATCGGCGTCTCCAGTTATGGTAACCGGCCCAGCCCCACGCAAGAACTCAAGAGCGGATGGGATTCTACCGGGGAAGTGAAGCTGACAAAAGATGTGGACCAATCGATGAAAGATAAAAACGTGATCGTGGTCGAGGACATTCTCGACACCGGCTTGACGCTGACGGTGCTCAAGAAACTTCTGCTCGCGCACCAGCCCCGGTCGCTGAAAATCGCAGCCCTGCTAGATAAACCCTCGCGGCGGAAGCTGCCGCTGCATGGCGATTATGTGGGCTTCACCATTCCCGACGAATTCGTCGTGGGCTACGGCCTAGACTATGCCGAGCGTTATCGAAATTTGCCAGACATTTGCATCGTTCCCAGAGAGTGACCTCGCATCGGCAGTGCAACGGGGGCTGAAAGAGTGGCTGGTATCATACAAGACGAATGGGGTCCGTTCTGAAGAAGCGCGAAAAGCATATCCACATTGAACCGTTGCTGCTCGAGGTCGCCGATGTCATGGCCACTTCGCTCGATCTGGACACGACTTTGCGCCGCATCGCCGAAGTGGTGCGCAAGGTCATTGACTACGAAATCTTCGCGATTCTTTTGCTGAACGAGAAAACCCAGGAGTTGCGCTTTCGCTTCCAGATTGGCTACCCGCAGGAATTCGCCGAGCGCGCCCGGATAAAAGTCGGCGAAGGGGTGACAGGGTTGGCTGTGCAGTCTCGACGCGCGATCCTGATCGACGATGTAAGAAAGGATTCTACTTACATCGCCGCTGTCCCCAATGTTCGCTCGGAACTGGCAGTACCTCTTGCCACGAAGAATGGCGTGATTGGAGTCATCGATCTGGAAGCCAGCGATCCCGGCTACTTTCACGAAGAGCATAAACGGCTCCTGATGCTGATCGCCTCCCGCATGGCGGCGGGGATCGAGAATGCCCAACTCTACACTCGCACGACGCGGCAGGCCCGCATTCTTCTGCTGCTCAACGAGATTGCCCGCGAACTGAGCTCGATTTTGAATCTCGACGAATTGCTGAGCCGGATCGCGGAATTATTGCGACGTTTAATCGACTATCAGATGTTCAGCATTCTGCTGGTCGATTCGACCGGCGAGAAGCTGCAGCATCGTTTCTCTTTGCGCTTCAACGAAAATGTTCACATGAAGAGTGACATTCCGCTGGGACACGGTTTGGTTGGCTATGCGGCCCAAACCCGGCAAGCAGTGCTGGTTCCCGACGTCAGCAAGGACGCGCGCTACATTCAAGGCAATCCTGAGACCCGTGCAGAACTTGCCGTGCCCCTGATCTATAAAGACAAAGTGATTGGAGTGCTTGACCTGGAGCACACGCGGCGTGGTTTTTTCACGGACGATCACCGTCGCACGATGGTCACGCTGGCGGCACAGGTGGCGATCGCGATCGAGAACGCGCGGCTGTATGAAGAGATCGCCAGGCAAGAGCGGCGACTGGAGCGCGATCTGGCATTGGCGCGCGAGTTGCAAATGCGGCTTCTGCCTCAGGCGTTGCCCAAGGTGAAGCATCTCGACCTTGCCGCAAAATTCACCCCGGCCCGCGCGATTGGGGGGGACCTCTACGATTTCATTCCGTATTCCCTTTCCCGTCTGGCAATGGTGGTGGGAGACGTGAGCGGCAAAGGCGCGCCGGCCGCGATCTACGCGGCTTTGGTGAGCGGCATACTGCGTTCGCATGCGCCCATCGAACCCGCTCCGGGAGAGATGCTTTCGGCGGTGAATCTGTCGCTGGCAGAGCGCCGGATTGAGGCGCAATACGTCTCCCTCATCTACGCAGTTTGGGATGACGAACATCGAACCCTGCTGGTAGCGAATTCGGGCTTGCCGCGGCCGGTCCTGGTGCGCGATGGAAAGACTTCGGTCATCGAAGCCACGGGCTTGCCGCTGGGATTGTTTGACGACGTGACCTACGACGAGTTTCGCTTCGATATGCAGGCCGGCGATATTTTTGTAATGTTCAGCGATGGCATTCTCGACGCGCGCAACCGCGCTGGAGAACTCTTCGGCCGCGGCCGGGTCGAAAAAATCATTGCCAATTGCGCTGGCAAGTCTGCGAATTGCGTGGTTGACTCTCTTTTTAGGGCTGTGAATGAGCATTCCGCCGGGGTCGAGACGTTTGACGATATGACTGTGCTCGCAATCAAGGTGAAAGACGACCCAACTGCGAGCATACCCACCGACAAATGAGCCCCCGGCGCGCAGCGATCAAACCTGACTCGGCGAAAGGTTCCTTCCTTGCCCTTAGAAGCGAACGTCCGCCGGGGTTTTTCTTTCGGCAACTGGGAAGCTTGCGTAACGGACACCGACGTGTGCTGCTGCATTGTGAGGGCGTCTCGTCAGTTGACCTAGCGAAACGTTATGGAACGCCGCTCTACGTTTATTCGTCAGCGACCATACTCGCCCGCTTGCGCATATTCGAGAATGCATTCTGTAATTTTCCACATACGATTTGCTACTCGGTCAAGGCCAACTCAAATCTCAGCATCCTGCACCTATTAGCGCGCGCTGGGTGCGGTTTTGACGTGGTTTCAGGCGGAGAACTGGAGCGCGTGTTAAGAACAGACCGCCGCGCAGCAAGGAAAACTGTTTTTTCAGGCGTAGGGAAATCTCGCAACGAAATGATTTCCGCCTTAAAGGCCGGAATTCTCCTGTTCAATGTGGAAAGTGAATCTGAACTTTCCGCGCTTGGGGAATGCGCCGGACGTTTGCGCAAGGAAGCACGCTTGGCTTTGCGCGTGAATCCTGACGTGGATGCCAGAACCCATCCTTACATTTCCACGGGTCTGCACAAACACAAATTTGGAATTCCAGTGGCCAATGCGCGTGGACTCTACGCCCGGGCCGCGCGGACGAAATACCTGAAAGTTGCTGGAGTGAGCGTCCACATTGGCTCGCAGATCACCGAAGTCGGGCCGTTCGCACAGGCCGTGGCCCGGGTCGCCGATCTTATCCGGCAATTGCGTGAGGACGGCCACACGATCGATTACGTTGACATTGGCGGGGGCGTCGGCATCGCTTACCAACAGCCGGAGGTTGACTTTGCCGGGCATCTCGCAAACTACGCACAAGCCGTGACCGGTCCCTTGCGCGAGCTCAACGTACATTTGCTGCTTGAGCCAGGGCGAGCAATCGTCGGTCCTGCTGGAGTGCTTCTCACTTCCGTTCTTTACCGAAAGCGAAACAACGGAAAGCGATTTCTGGTTGTGGATGCGGGCATGAACGATCTTATTCGTCCCGCTCTTTATGGCGCCTACCATGAGATCGTTCCCGCTTCGCAGAAAACGACACCTGATCGGCGGCACGAAGTTGTCGATGTGGTCGGGCCGGTGTGCGAGTCGAGCGATTTTCTGGGACGTGATCGGAATTTGCCGCAAATGGAAGAAGGGGACTTGCTGGCAATTATGGACGCTGGAGCATACGGCATGGCGCTCGCTTCAAACTACAACACCCGGCCGCGGCCTGCGGAAGTGCTGGTCAAGGGAAAATCAGCGAAGCTCATTCGCAAGCGAGAAAAAGTGACCGACCTTTTTTCGGTTGAACTATAGGTATTGGGTTGAGACAATCGGACTATCTCTCTCCCCATTTCAACTTTGTGCGCAGCACATGGAAGAAGTCGGAACTGGTGCGATACAGAGTTACCTTGTGTTGAGACCGGCAGCAGCGCACTCGATCACCGTCCCTCAGATCGACTCCGGGCTGTCCGTCCAGGCTGAGATACGCGACTTCTTCCTGGCTGCGCAGCCATATCTCTACTACCGCTGAATCCGGTACCACGAGTGGCCGGTGCGTCAGCGAATGTGGAGACACCGGGGTAATCACGAATGCACTCACCGTAGGCATCATCACGGGCCCACCCGAGGATAGCGAGTAGGCGGTGGATCCGGTGGGAGTGGCGACGATCATTCCATCGGCGCGGTAGCTCGAGACAAACGCATCGTCGACAAAAAGCTCGTATTTGTTTAAGCGGGCGTGCGTCGTCTTATTCACCACTACATCGTTGAAGGCGGTGTAGCTTCCCAGCATTTCCGAGCCTCGCAGCAACTCACACTGCATGAGTGATCGCTCCTCGACCTGAGCGCGACCTTGTGCGATTTGATCGAGCACGGAAAACAAAGAAGCCAAAGGAACATCGGTCAGGAAACCCAGAGAACCGAGATTTACACCAAGCAGGGGCGCATCGCTGG
Organism: uncultured Acidobacteriaceae bacterium; assembly: GCA_963743585.1. Taxonomy (GTDB): domain Bacteria; phylum Acidobacteriota; class Terriglobia; order Terriglobales; family Acidobacteriaceae; genus Sulfotelmatobacter. The sequence goes on from CAVUQI010000002.1 coordinate 119,648, forward strand.
CAGAGGTAGCTCGGACCGCAGAGAGCAGAGTTCCATCGCCGCCCAGCACGACCACGAGATCAAGCAAACGGGAAGACAACTCTGAACGCGGCACCGCTTCATGGCCATCGCAATACTTCGCGGTCTGCGGGTCAAAGATGACACGGTAATCATGCGCATGCAGCCACTTCAAAAGCTCGGGCAACATGCCTGCAACCTCCGGCCGACCGGGACGGGAAATGATCGCAGCAACTTTTTGCTGAGGAGATGTGGGTGAGCTTGCCATTTTCAGACGAGTAGAAGATTGTACAGAATTTTCATAGAAAAGCTTCGGCACCTTTAAAGGAACCCTTAGAACAGGCCATATCAGAAAAAACCGCAAAGGAGGAACTCGCGGTTGCCTTCCGCGCCCAGGATCGGAGAGTCGATCACATCCGTGCGGGTTGCACCCAATTGCAGCAAGCTTGCCTTCACCTTTTCGACGGCGCCCAACTGAACCGATTCATCGCGCACAATGCCTTTCTTGCCCACAAATTCCCTTCCCGCTTCAAATTGAGGCTTCACGAGGACAACGATCTGCCGTCCGAGCCGCTCGCCAGAAGATGTCGGAAAAGCGCTGTCGATTACGCTGGGAAGAACTAGCGTTGCCGAGATGAATGACACATCCATCGCAATGATCTCCACCACTTCGCCGAGAGTCGCTGGTGTCAAGTAGCGGGCGTTGGTTTTTTCGAGAAGCCGGACGCGCGAGTCCTGGCGGAGCTTGAAATCCATTTGCCCGTAGCCCGTGTCGATTGCAATCACGCGTTGCGCGCCGTGTTGCAGCAGGCAGTCGGTGAAACCTCCGGTGGAAGCGCCGACATCGAGGCATGTCTTATTGCTTATATCGATCTGCCAGTGCGAGAGGGCGCGTTCGAGCTTCAGTCCGCCGCGGCTGACGTAAGGCAAATCGCTTCCAAGCAGGCGCACCGCCGCATCGGATGTGACCGATACTCCGGGCTTGTCGAGCTTCTGCTCGTTTACCAAAACCTTGCCCGCAAGGATTAAGCTCTGCGCTCTTTCGCGAGAAACCGCCAGCCCACGCTCCATCAGAAGTTTGTCGAGTCGGAGTTTCAAGACAGGCTCACCAGCGTTTCAGCGACACGTAAACCTTGGATCGTGGCACGGGCTACCACACCAAAGTGCCAGCACTCGCTCCGGTGCAAAATGCTGAACCGTCTCTCGCTGAGTTACTTACAATAATGGCGCCGCGCTTTTCCACAGGATTATCCACCGTTGTGTTGAAAACTTTGCAACCAATAGAAAAGCCGCCTCTAACGGCGGCTCTGAATTCATGTGTGAGGCAATTATCCAGCCACTTCTTCGAGCAACTTCTGGTCGATATCGAAATTCGAATGCACGTTCTGCACGTCATCGTGCTCTTCGAAAGCTTCCATCAGCCGGATCATCGTGTTCGCCGCCTGACCTTCGAGCTTGATGTAATTCTGTGGAATCATCGAAACGCTCGCCGACGCCGGTTCGATACCGGCTTTCTTTACCGCTTCCAGCACGGCTTCGTAAGCAGAAGGCTCGGTAAGGATCTCCCAATTCTCGCCATCGTCGTTCAGGTCTTCGCCACCGGCTTCGAGGACGATGTTCATCAGATCATCTTCTTTCGCCGCGCTTTTCGGAATGATGATGTCGCCCTTCTTGTGGAACATCCAGGAAACCGCGCCAGCCTCCGCCATGTTACCGCCGTTCTTACCAAAAGCATGACGGATCTCGCTTACTGTGCGGTTGCGATTGTCGGTATTGATATCGAGCAGAACCGCAACACCGCCGGGGCCGTAGCCCTCGAGAGAAAATTCTTCGTAAGTTGCGCCCGGCAGTTCTCCGGTTCCACGTTGAATGGCGCGCTTGATGTTGTCGGCGGGCATGTTCTCCGCCTTGGCCGCGAGGATCGCCCCGCGCAAGCGGGGATTCGAATCGGGGTCACCGCCTCCATTCTTGGCGGCGATGCTGATTTCTTTAATAAGGCGGGTAAAAATCTTGCCGCGCTTGGCGTCGAGCGCGCCCTTCTTATGTTTAATTGTGGCCCATTTTGAATGGCCGGACATGGTTAGACCTCGGTCAGTAGTTTGTTTTTTGCACGGAATTCGCCCGTAGAAGGATCACAGGCTGTCCTCGAAAAAGTGCAGGCGTACAGCAAAGTATAGCATGCCCCGCGCAACGGTCTCCAAAAGTGCTGGGCAAACTGGCCATATTAGGTCATTGACTGCAATAGATATGCACCCTAAGATGCCAGCCATCCTGTTGCTTATATGTCGGGCGAACTGATCGGACACTACCGAATCATCGAAAAGATTGGCTCGGGCGCCATGGGCGAAGTCTTTCGCGCGCGCGACGAGCGTCTGGGCCGAGATGTCGCATTAAAACTAATTCGCCAGTCTTCCGGAGACAATCCCGATCATCTTCGCCGCTTCGAATTTGAAGCCCGTGCTGCTGCGGCATTGAACCATCCCAATATCGTTGCGGTTTACGACGTCGGATCAAACGACGGTGTTCCCTACATTGTCTGTGAACTGCTCGAAGGCAGCACTTTACGCTCGCGTCTGGCCGCGGGGCCATTGCCGGTCCGTCTAGCGGTCGATTACACGCTGCAGATCGTTCAAGGACTAGTCGCGGCACACGACCGCCGCATCATTCATCGGGATTTGAAGCCGGAAAATCTTTTCGTCACCAGCGACGGCCGACTGAAGATCCTCGATTTCGGAGTGGCGAAGCTGCAATCTCCTGAAGAGGAATCTGAGCGGTCCGTCGAAGACCTGACGACGATCACGAAAAGCGGAGCGGTGATCGGCACGGTCGCCTACATGTCTCCGGAGCAACTGCGGGGCAAAGCCGTGGACCACCGCAGTGATATTTTCAGCGTCGGCGCGATTCTGTATGAAATGCTGGCTGGCCGCCGCGCGTTCCAGGGCGAGACCGAAGTGGACACGATCACTGCGGTTCTGCGCGAGCAGCCGCCGGAAGAAAATTTGGAAGAGAGCGGCATCCCACGATCGTGCTTGCAAATTGTAAGCCACTGTCTCGAGAAGGAACCCGAGAAGCGCTTTCAATCGGCCCGCGATCTCGCGTTCGCGCTGGAAACACTCTCCGATGCATCCGGCGCGCGAAGACGGTCTACTCCTCCTGTAACCAAGTGGAAACTTATATTGGCGGTGATTGCAGGCGCACTCGCCGCATCGGTGATCCTGATGACGTGGAGTCCAGGGGCACAGAAACCTGTTGCGCCCACTTATCAGCGCCTCACCTTCGAACAGGGAACGGTCTACTCGGCCCGATTTACTCCTAATTTTCGGGCGATCGTCTATGGCGCTGCATGGAATGGCGGACAGCTACGGCTGTTCTCGACGGTGGGCGATTCATTACTAAGCCAGCCTTTGAACCTCACCGATGCAAATTTGCTGGCGATTTCCGGAAAAGGAGAACTCGCTCTGGCGCTGCACGGAGAACACGGCGCTCATTTGGAGACGGTTGGCGGCGTGCTCGCGCGCGCGCCTTTGGCGGGAGGGTCTCCACGCGAGGTGCTCGATGACGTAGCCTGGGCAGATTGGGACGCTAAGGGTGAACTTGCGGTCGTTCATCGTGCGCAAGGGCGAGATCGGATCGAGTATCCGATTGGGCATGTGCTTTATGAAACCACGGGCTGGATCAGCCACCTGCGACTTGCTCCGAATGGCAAGAAGATCGCGTTTCTGGAGCACCCGATATTGTGGGATGACCGGGGCTCGGTTGCTGTTGTCGATCTCACGGGACACGCCAGCGTGCTTTCGTCCGGGTGGGAGTCGGAAGCCGGCCTGGCTTGGGGGCCCGATGCAGAGGAGATCTGGTTCACGGCGGTAGAGAAAGGTCTGAATCGGGCCCTGTTTGCCGTGAACAATGCCGGTGCTGTTCGAAAGGTTTTGGCTTTGCCCGCAGGCATGACCCTGGAGGATGTGGCCCCGGATGGCCGCGCGCTGGTAAGCCTGGATTCCGAGCGTGTCGCCATGGCGATGACTCCTCGAAACGGAAAGCCAATCGATCTCTCGTGGCACGATTGGAGCATCGCTAAAGATATTTCACGGGATGGCCAGTCGGTTTTATTCGAAGATTCGAGCGAGGCCGCGGGTAACCAATATTCGATTGCGATTCGGAAAACTGACGGGACGCTCCCGGTCGAACTCGGAACCGGAAGCGCTGGAGGACTTTCTCCCGACGGTAAATGGGCCGTTGCAATCCTTGATGGTCGACCGGGACAGGTGATGCTGATCCCGACCGGCGCCGGTCGTCCGCGTACCATTCCGACTCCGGGATTGGAACAAATTTACAGCGGCTCAGGCCATTTCCTGGCGGATGGGAAGCGGATCGCCATTTATGGAAGCGAACATGGTCGTGGCGTTCGGTGCTACCTCATCGACATTGACGGAAGCAAGCCGGTGCCGATTACCCCGGAAGGAATTACCGGAGGACTGGTTTCGCCAAACGGCAAGTCCGTGGTGCGGGCAAATGATGTGGGAATAAACGCTGTGTATCCCATTGACGGGGGAGCGCCGCACACGATTCCGAATCTCGAGCCCGGCTTCATTCCTATCCAATGGGAGGACGAATCCTCCATTTATGGCTATCGCCAAAGCGAACTTCCTACCGAAGTGTACAAAGTAAATGTTGTCACCGGAAAACAGATGCTCGTGCAGGCCCTGCAACCCGAGTCGATGACAGGCGTGATTACCATCGCACCTGTGGTTGCGACCCGCGACGGTTCCCGCTTCGCTTATAGCTACTACCAGGTCTCCTCGGTGCTCTACCTGATTTCCGGGGTACGCTAGCGCACTTCAGCATCCTAGTTCAGAGGCCCGCTAAAATCAGCCGGTACATAGTGGAAGAAAATCGAAGTCGAGGTTCGGCCTTCGCCCAACCGGCTGCGATAGTGAGGCACTTTGGTTCCGCGATAAACCAAACCATCCCCGAGCGCCTGGTAAACCGTGATGGTGCCGGCAGGCGTATCCAATCGGATCGGCCAGGAAGTGGCAAGGTTCGGCTCCGGAGAAAAATCTAGACTCAGTGTCACGCTGAATTCGCATTGCTCACGATCGATGTGCTTCTTCAATTCGGCGCCACTCAAGTAACAGGCAAAGTAGACGTAGGATGGCTTAACGCTTTCTCCAACAATGCTGCTCACCGCGGTTGTCATCTGATGATGAAAGAAGCGGGCTACGCTTTCATTGTGAGCCACGTAGCGCCGCGAACTTTGCTCATCGCCGAGGCGAATGGCCCCGCGCCGGATTTCGTGCCGATAGTAGCGGCGCAGCGCGGCAAGATTGAAGGGATGAATCAGGTTAGAAACAGGCGCGTAGTTTTTGTCCCTGAAATGAGAAGACTTCTGTTTCACGATCTCAGCCCACGACCGAGAGCGGCCCTCGATCTGGCTCTCTCGAATTAAAATGCCGGCAGCGATTAGCAGCGATCGTGCGCGGTGAGGGATGGAATCCGGAACAGGTTCTCCTGCTCGAAGATTCGAAACGACCTGCCCCAGTTGCAGACTTAGCCAGAACGGCTGCAGGGACAACGTGCCCGAATCTCGGACCCAGGCGATGGTTCCCTGCCGGGCGAACTTTTCGACGAGATGCTGGTTTGCCTGTAATTCCCCAGGCACCTGCCCCGCCGGCAGAAGCGAACATAGCGGATTAATAAAAAGCGGCTCAGGGCGACTTCCTTCGATGAAAAAAGACTTGAGGTGCCTTTGCGGGATCAAGTGCAAAGGCAAACCATCCAGCAAACAATGGAATTGGGCTGGAGGCAGCATCGCGGTCTGATGCCGCAACCCTGCCCCCATTAAGCCTGCAATCCATTCCAGCCAAGCGCCGTTGTTTATTTGTGTAGCCATCCGTTTAGGGTGAAGCGGCTATCAGCGAAGGCCCGCGATGCGCACGCGACTGGAGTAATCTCGTGCAACAACGAGCTGGGGAAAAACACGATTTGATTTTGTCCGGGCGAAACGGCTTGGTAGCTGCCGGTCTTGCTCCGCCGTTCACCACTGCTATGGGAATCGTGCAGCCGCAATTCGCCCCCGTCAAATTGCCGGGGTTCGCGGTGGAAGAAATAAACAAACGTGATATGACGCGATGCGATGGAAGCATCAGCGTCATCACAATGTGCGCCAAAAAAATCTCCGTCATTGCTGGCGGTGATCTGAGCTTCGGCGCGGCCTACGTGAAAGTCGTCCAGCCCCAACTCCTCCAGCACTGAGGGCAATACGCCGCGGATCCGATCCAGGATGAGTTCTTCATATTTTCCCGCGTCCATCAACACTCGGGAACGGCGGTGAGTGTAATCGACCAATCCCGGCTCCCCGGTCGGAGAAATCACTTCGCTGGTCTGAAAATCGGCCTCATGCTCTAGGACGAAGCTCATGAGTTCATCCAGCTCCTGCGGAGCTAGAAACTCATCCAGCACAACACATTGCGCTGGCACCTCGGCCGGACGATCCAGAACCTGCACAGAATTGAGTGAACTCCCTTCGATCCCCGAACCAGAGAGCACACTCGTAGAACGGGACGCTCGCGATGAGGTTGGCGGCTGCGGCGCACTCGCTGGTCCCGGCGAAGGGGTCGGGGGTTGCGGAACGCCCGGAGACGGCGTCGGTGGCTGAGGCGCGCGCGGGCCGGGCGTGGGCGGTTGCGGAGCCATTAACTCAACCGGAGCATCGCGCGTGGGCTCTGCCGAACGAGCGGGGCCACCAGACTGAGCAACGATCCTTTCAACGATGCTGCCGCCCAATAAAGAAAATGCGCGCTGCGCTACGGTTTCGCCCACGGAACGAGCGATCGCCGCGCTGACTGCCGCTTCGAGTTCTGGACTGTTCGATACTGATTTTGCGTTCTGCAGGAGATTAATCAGAAGCTCGCGCTCTCGCGGGCTGAGAATTCGCTCGTCCTGCATTAGGTTTTCGGAAAATGCATCGAGAATCTGCTTCGCCGTCATCAGACACACTCCTTCATTTGACTGCCTGAAACCTTTTTTTCCAAAGGGACGATTCGGGAGAAGCAGCTTTCGCGCTGACACTAACAGCCTATTGCCGGGGAATCAAATGGAATTTAGCGCGAATCAGTGGAAAACTAGGCCATTATTGCGGAAGGCATAATTGCGGAAGCGCTGGTTGCGCTAGCAATGGCGCCGACTATGGAATGGAATATCTTGATGCCATCCGTGCCGCCAAGTTCAGCTTCGGAGGCCCGCTCGGGATGCGGCATCATGCCAAGAACATTTCCGCCCGGACTGCAGATACCGGCGATATTGTCGAGGGAGCCGTTGGGATTGGCCGAGGGTGAGATTTCGCCGCCTGGGTTTGCATACCGAAAAACGATGCGGTGTTCCCGGCGCAACCCATCAAGGGTCGCCTGATCGCAAAAATAATTTCCCTCCATGTGACCGATGGGGATGGTCAGCACTTCGCCTTGGGAACAGGCGTTGGTAAAAGGCGTGGCCGCGTTTTCGACACGAATGTAAACCGGCTTGCAAACATACTTCAGGCCGCTGTTGCGCAGGAGCGCTCCCGGCAGAAGACCGGCCTCGCAAAGGATCTGGAAGCCGTTGCAGATGCCCAGCACAAGGCCGCCACTATCGGCGAAGCGGCGCACCGATTCCATGACCGGAGAAAATTTTGCAATTGCGCCGGTGCGCAGATAGTCGCCGAAGGCGAAGCCTCCGGGGACAATGATGGCGTCACAATTTTGCAGATCGTGCGATTCGTGCCAGAGAAAGGTTGCCGGCTGCTTGGCTACCTGTTGGATGGTCCAGAAGGCGTCGTGATCGCAGTTGGAACCCGGAAAGATGATTACGCCGAATTTCATTTTGGCTCGGTATCGATCTCAGTTTAGCACGCCAGAAATCGAGTAATCCGCGGCGCGGGGCTCGGTTACACTCAAAAGCAACAAGCATGCGAACCGTTGGTGGAATCGCAGGACACTTCGCAGCGGCGGCCGCGCTTTGCCTGATCATCGCTGCAGAAACCATGGCACAAACATCGCCTCCGACCTCGCGCCTCGCCCACCTGAAGCATGGCATCAATATTGGGCGCTTCCTGGATGGAACCGTTGATAATCCGGGGATTTCTCAATGCGCCAACAATCACGATGCGAAAAGCTGCACGTACACGCTAGCCGGCATCAAGGCACTCGGAGTCGACCATGTAAGAATTCTTTTGGAGCCCGGAGGAATGTTGGATCTTGGCACGCCAGGTGCCATTGACGGGCCATCACTGCGTGTTTTGGATTCACTGATTGGCGGCTTCGTTAACCAGCACGTGGCCGTGATTCTCGCGCTCAGTCTTGATGAGCCTCGATTCAACAATAAACTCGGCAAAGACCCGCAATTTCTCGAGAGCTTGAAAACATTTTGGACGGCGATTGCGAGCCATTACGCGCGGCGATACAGTCCCGAATTATTGTTCTTTGAAGTTCTCAATGAGCCGGGGCTGAACGAACCTGACCTCACATTCGAGCAGTGGTCCGGAACGGGAGCGGCTGGAGGGGGAATTCAGGCTGCCCTGATTCAGGCGATTCGCGCGGGCGCTAGCCAGAACACCATTCTTGCTACCGGCGCGGAGAATTCAGACATTAATGGGCTGTTGGCGCTTTCTCCTCCGGCGTTCTCTTTTGGAAATGATGCCAACATTGTTTACACCTTTCATTATTACGAGCCGTTCTCTTTTACTCATCAGGGGGAAACCTGGAACACGGGCAGCTATGCCTATTATTTGTCTGGTGTGCGCTATCCCTATGCGGCTGAACCGGCGGCGAAGGCAGCTGGGAACGTCGCCGATCTGAAAAATAAAATGTATGCCTGGCACAGCATGGAGACGGCGACGAGAGACTGGATTAAGACCGATATTGAGATTGTCTCCGAATGGGCAGCACGAAATAAAGTTAGTGTGATCTGCGATGAGTTCGGCGTCGAGAGGCAGCATGAAGACGCGAAAGCTTTCGCGCCTTCCCACCTGGTGGGCGCGGCGGCCGAGGATCGAGCGCGGTGGGTTGGAGATGTGCGGCAACTGATGGAACAGCATGGCATCGGCTGGACGTTTTGGGATTACAGCAGTGCCAGCTTCGGCCTGGTGCCGGATGGCGATGCGTCGGGGAAGTCTGTCGGGGCTGCGCTGAAGCTTACGGTTGCGCCTGACCGAAACAAGTAAATACGATCTCAGACTTTCAAGCTATTGCGGTTGCACGTCGGCGTTTGCGGGCGTGGTGATTACCGGTGCGATGCCGACAATCTCGTTCTGCTTCGGCGAAAGTGATAGCGGCAAGTTGACCGGTTGGGGCACAGGGACGGTCCCAATCGCGGACGCGGTTGTGCTGACTGGCGCGGGTTGCGGTGGAATCCCTTTGGCTTTGATGATGGCCCAGTGCCATTCCTGGTCCGGAAAAAGCGCGAAATTTAAAGTGGTTCGGAAGATTGCAGTGGCGGACGGCTCGGCTGACCCTTTCATCCGCAACAAGACCGTCGTATCGGGTTCTTTCTGAAATAAGTTGTTGTACGCCGGGCCGGGAGCCGCACCCGATATAGTAGCGGATTTCGCATTCGAACCGTAAGAGGCCGCTGCGTTTGTGTCTCGTATCCGGATGATCGTGAGGCCGATCACAACTTCCCGCAGTTCCCAGGACGTGCCGTTGCGAATTGTTACCTGCAGCGTGTCTCCATCGATGATTGCCGGTTCATCCAACTTGGATAGTTCTGCGCTCGGCAACTCGCTCCAGAGGAACTGATCGGAAAGAGATGCATTCTTCGCGGTGAACGTGAGCGAGCAGGTTACGTCGGGCGAGGAAACGTGGAAGGTGTTGTAGCCGGGATCGAGTGAGAAAACCGGCAACAGGCCGGCATCGCGGCGCGTTTCTGCGTCATCGACCACCTGCGACAGATTATCGTTGTCGATCACCGTTTCTGGAATAGCGACGGATTTCGCGCGAAGGCTGCGTGCCAGGTCGCCAAGGGAAACATCGTCTGGATCATCCTGCGCGACTGCGTGACGCGTTGAGGCCGTAAAAAAGATGACGACTGCAGTCAACAGCACTAATTTCAAGCGGCTTGGGGTGGGCAATAGCACGGAACCTGTCTGGTATATCGACCGTAGCGATCTCGGCAGCGGTCTCCTTGAAATTGTATCGGGAGCGAAAAGGAAAGCAGACGTGACGGGCGGGAAACCTTAGGGCTACGACTTTGGGGCGAAGTGGCTCTGACTTTTGTCAGAAAGAACAAAAAGAAGATCGGGCGCGCGCTGACGAATGGATGCGCAACGGGTTGCGCGCGCCCAAGCTTTTTTAGAGAAGACCGGAAGACCGCAAGCGTGAAACCGGATCAGCCACACGCTGCCGACGAAATACCCATCGGGCCACCGCATAGCCCAGAGCCGCATAGCACAGATGCATGAACCTCATAGACACCCCCGTGTCCAGGATCGGTCATCACCTCAGGGGAGGATCAGCATCACTTATCGGCAAAATAGCAGCGGCAAGAACACCGCGCAAGGCACAACCGTGCCATTGGCATGGCACGGAGGTAATAGGGGCCGAGGGTTACGAAAAGTGACTTCGGTCTGTGGCGAAGTTGCGCGGCCTGGATGCGTGTGGCGGCGGCGGATAAGTCCCGGGACGGGTGTTCCCGGCCTTAAACTCGCTGGCATTTGCAGTACTTGGGGCGGGCCCCGCTCGAGGCGCTAAATTGGCGCGAACGGTATCGACAAAGGTGCCCTTTTTGACCCGTTTGATACAATGTTTCCGTCGAGCACTTTACGGGTGTAACCCGTATACTTTTCGGCACGGACCACTCAGGTCTTTTTTCACCCATAAACTAAGATTTAGGTTCATGGATTTGCGATAAGAAATTAGCCCGCCCCGGCAGGGCAAGAGATTTAAGCGATTAGGGTCACTATGAATCTTCTATCGCCGGGAGGATAGAGGATTTCGTGTCAAATCGACTCTCGCGCTACCCTCACCTACTCCTTCAGATTAAGCTCTACGCCTTTGAGACCGTCAGCACGATTGTTGTCCTCGTGCTCCTCGCCGACTTCGCGATCAAAGAACTCCAGCCGATCGTGAGGTCAATTATGACCCTCTGGCAATCTCCGTGATTTTTTTTTATACTCCGGAAAGCTTTTTGTTTTCCGCACCGAACTGGCTCTCCTTGGCCTCCAGTTCGAGAGACGTTTTGCCGTGTGAGAATACCGCGCGAACATCGCCCTTCTTGTAAAGCGCATAGAACAAAACGCAAAACACACCCCCGACGGCGAGCCCGAGCAAAATCAAAGCAGTCATTTTTTCTGCTCCTCGCCGACGCGGCGGATGACGCGCCGCCGTGCTTCCGGTTCTCCCCACGCAGCGAGGTGGACCGCGTCCGCCACTTCTTTGACTTCAGCCAATTTGCTCTTAATTCGCTCAGTCGCCGCTACAGCTTCCTCGCTCAGGGTCTTCAAAAGTTCCGGGAGTTTTTCAATCGCCTTCAGCCTTAATTGGCGCGGCCCGTCTCCGAATAGCCACGCTTCGACGTTTTCCTGATCAGGCCAGTTGTGATTGCCGTCTACAATTCTGAGCGCAATTCCCCATTTGTTCCCAACCTTCGCGTAGCCGACCTGTTCCGTCTGGTAATCGAGCTCATGTTCCCACTCAGTAACCGTGGCCCAGACAGTGACGCCAAGGTTGAGTTTTTTTAGCGCCGCGTCGATTGTCGCTACAGATTTGCCAAGCTCGTCTGAAACAGTATTGAGATCGGAAGCCACATCGGAGAGTTGTAGGTAGGATAATTTGACTCTCTCGGCGAGAGAGTCGCCAGTGGACGACATAAACCGCCTCCAAAGCCTTCCGGCTTAGATTTTCCGCCATTACAAGCGGGTTTCGCTTCGGCACAGCCCAGCGTCAACCGGGACAGCTCTGCGCCTCAGCAACACCGACGCAGAATACCACTAGAACCACTGGTCTTCAACGGAAATAATTATCAAAACCGCAGCCTGCAGAAAACTTCAGATCCAGTTTGATTAAGGTATAAGCCCACCCCACGCTGGCGCGGTCTGGACCAAGTGCCCTGGCGGCTGGCCCAGAATAACCGACCGATTCCAACACCTGAGGCATACCCTCGACGCCTTGGAACGAACCGGTCGTTCTAAGCCGGCCTGTCGCGCGTCGGAATGACACTACTCCTCAGTGCTCGTCTCCACTCTCCGCTTCTCCGGCTCGATCCGGCGGCGGCACGACGACGGTAGACAGGCTGTTCTCCGTCGTGAGCTTGCGGAAGTCGGCCAGCTCATGGGTCTGCAAATTGTCCCATTGGCTTAGCGTCTCTGCGGTTTGCCGCTTCAGCTTATCGAACTCTTGCTGTTCGGCTTCGGTGGGGGCGGAGTCAGCGGTGCCCAGATCCATCGCCAGAAACGCCCATTTGGTATCCATTTGCGGAGGATAGGCCAGCGAGTCTTCGTTGGCGCTGATGGTTAGATTTACAAATTGATCGCGCACGGCAATCAGTTTTTTATTCAGATTGTCGGCCGAGTTGGCAATCGGTTTCGTGCTGGCGTTTTCCGGCAAGCGCCGCTTCAGGCCGAGAACCTGCGCGCGCACGTCCTGAATCTGATTGACGGTGTCGTAGACGCGGTTGAGTTCGTCGTGGATCTGCATCTGCATGGCGAACTGCTGCTGCAGATCGGCTTCGCTGACCTTCACCCGCGGATCAAGTTTCACTTCCAGCGGGGCAGTTTCGGTCTGAGTGCCGACCGTCAATTTCACTTGATATTTTCCGGGCGGGACCACCGGACCTTGAGCTCCGGCGTTGTATTCCCAAAGATAATAGCCGGGGACGCGGTGGGCCTCTTCGCAGTGCAGGTCCCAAACGAAACGATTTAGGCCGGCTTCGGGCTTGATTTCTTTGTCCGGCTTTTTGTCATCCGGACCGGCTGGCTCGTCAAGCGGTGCGGTTTCGAGACTGGAATATTTTCGAAGCGTCTTTCCGGATGCGTCTAGAATTTCGAGCTTTGTCTCCGAACCTTCTTTCGGGGCATCTTTCAAATAAAAGTAAACGACTGCGCCCGCGGGAGGGTTCTGCCCGGTGCGCTTCGAGCCGTGAGGCTCTCCTTCTTCGTCGGCGGTGCGACCTGCCTGAATGCGGTAGGCAGGATCGGGAGAGTAGAGGTGAACCGCGTCTTTATCGATGTCGTCGCTGTATTGGCGCAGCGGGCCAATGTCATCCAGTATCCAGAAGGCGCGGCCATGCGTGGCAAGGACGAGGTCGTTGTCTTTAACCACCAGGTCATGCACCGGAGTTGGCGGAAGATTCAGTTTGAGCGGACGCCAGTTCGCTCCGTCGTTGAACGACACATAAACTCCGGCTTCTGTTGCCGCATAGAGCAGGCCGCGCTTTTTGGGATCTTCGCGAACTGCGCGCACGAATGATCCTTCGGGGATGCCGTTGGTCAGCTTTGTCCACGTCTTGCCGTAGTCGGAGGTCTTGTAAATGTACGGTCGAAGATCGTCGCTTTGATGGAGGTCGGCGGCTACATAGGCTGTGCCTGCGTCGAAGGGCGACGCTTCAATCAGGCTGATGCGGCTCCATTCGGGCACATTTTTCGGCGTGATGTTTGTCCAATTTTTGCCTCCGTCGCGGGTCAACTGAACCAGGCCGTCGTCGGTTCCTACCCAGATGACGCCTTGGGTGATGGGCGATTCTGCGATCGTGAAGATGGTGTCGTAGTATTCGGTGCCGGAATCATCGAGCGTGATGTCGCCCCCGGAGACGTGCTGCTTGCTTTTGTCGTTGCGTGTAAGGTCGGGACTGATCGCCTCCCAGTGAACTCCGCCGTCCGTCGTTTTAAACAGCCGCTCGCCGCCGTGGTAGATCGTGTTGGGATCGTGCGGAGAAATAATCAGCGGCGCGGTCCACTGAAAACGATGCTCAAGGTTGGCGGCGCCGTGGGCGTCGGAAAGTTCCGGCTGTTCGGTAATCGATTTGGCCTGGCCGATGTGGCGGTTGTATTGCGTGATGGTTGCCTGATAGTCGTCGGCATAAACAATGTCTGGATCGAGAGGATACGGCGCGATGTAGCCGGCTTCACCACCGCCAACATCATACCAATCGGACCGGCTGATTGAACCATCGTCGCTGCGGCTGGCGATGCCTACCGAGCCTGAATCCTGCTGCGAGCCGTAGACGCGATAGGGGGTCGCGTTGTCGGTGATCACATGATAGAACTGCGCGGTCGGTTGATTGTCCTCGGGAGTCCAGCTTTGGCCATTGTCGACCGAAATGGTTACGCCCCCATCGTTGGAAGCAATCATGCGGCGCGTATCTTTGGGATCGATCCACAGGCCGTGGTTATCGCCGTGCGGCACTTTAACTTTGTTGAAGAGATGGCCGCCGTCGGTGGATTTGTAGGTTTCCACATCCATGATGTAAACGACGTTTTCGTTTTTAGGATCGGCAACGATGTGCATGTAGTACCACGGCCGCTGCCAGAGACTGTGATTGGGGTTGACCATGTTCCATGTGTCGCCGCCGTCATCGGAGCGATACAGGCCGCCATCTGGATTTTTCGCTTCAATCAGCGCATACACGCGATCGGAATTGGCCGCGACAGCGATGCCGACGCGTCCGTAAGGGCCATTGGGCAGGCCATGTTGTTCCAGGCGCTTCCAGGTTGTGCCGCCATCGTTGGAGCGATAAAGTCCGCTGCCCGGGCCGCCATCGTCCAGGCCCCAGGAAGTGCGGCGCACCTGCCACAGCGCGGCATAAACAACATTGGAATTATGCGGATCGAAGGCAACGTCGACTGCGCCGGTATTCTCATCTTTGTAGAGAACTTTGTCCCAAGTCTTGCCACCATCTTGAGTGCGGAAGACACCGCGCTCGGTATTCGGCCCGTAGGGATGGCCAAGCGCGGCGACAAAAACTATATTCGGGTTTTCCGGATCGATGATCAGCTTGCCGATGGCGCGACTGTCTTGCAGACCAAGGTTCTTCCAGGTCTTGCCGGCGTCAAGGGATTTGTACACTCCATCGCCTTGCGAGATGTTGCCGCGAATGCAGGCCTCGCCGGTCCCGACATAAAGAATGTTGTGGTCGGAATTTGCCACGGCGATACTTCCGATGGAGCCAGTTCCCTCTTTGTCGAAAATTGGCGACCAGGTTGAGCCGGCATCGGTTGATTTCCATACGCCTCCGCCGGTGGCACCGAAATAATATGTGGTGGGATCGCCGGGGATGCCGGCTGCCGTCAAAGATCGGCCGCCTCGAAATGGGCCGATCAGGCGGTACTTCATCCCTTTGAAGAGCTTGTCTTCTGGATTCGAAGGCTGGCTGCTGGATTGATCATCAGAAGTGGCGGTCTTCGAAGGTGTAGACTCAGCGGCCTTTGCCGCCTTCGATTGCCGCTCTGGCTTCGTCTGGGAAAAAGCCGCTAGCGTGGCCAACAATGACACAACGAGAAGCAACGGCAAATGGATGATCGAGCCCCTCAGCGATTTACTGCGACAGAACGTGATGATCCCCATGATTGTGCCCCCTCCAAATTTAGAACCGAACCTGGCCACAGCGAAGAGCTACGGCTACCCTAACTTCGTTCTGATTTTATTTCTTCAGTAGCACTTTCTTTCCTTCTTGAATCGCTTTGCGCTTGGCCGCGTCAACCTTCGGATATGAAAGATCGAGAGCTTCCAGCGTCTCGACAATTGCGGATGCAACCACTAAGTGTGTGAACCATTTATTGTCCGCCGGAACTACGTACCAGGGCGCATGTTTGGTGGCTGTGGCGCGAATCATTTCTTCGAACGCGTTCTGATAGTCGTCCCAGTATTCGCGCTCGTGAATGTCGGCCGCGGAGAATTTCCAGTTCTTTTCCGGCTCTTCGAGGCGCGCCAGGAAGCGCTTCTTCTGCTCTTTTTTGGATAAATGCAAAAAAAACTTTCGGATCACGGTTCCGTTGCGCCACATGTGCCGCTCGAAGCTGTGGATGTCTTCGAAACGTTCTTCCCAAATCTTTTTCGTGACCAGAGACGGCGGCGTCTTTTCGTTTTTCAACATCTCGGAGTGCACGCGAACCACCAATACCTCTTCGTAATAAGAACGGTTGAAAATGCCGATGTGGCCCCGCTCCGGCAATTGCCGCGTCGTACGCCACAAGAAATCATGTTGCAGTTCCGTCTCCGACGGCCCTTTGAACGAATGCACCTGGCAGCCTTCGGGATTCACTCCAGACATCACATGCTTGATGGTGCCATCCTTACCGGCCGCATCCAGAGCTTGAAAGACCAGGAGCACTGCCCAATTATCCTGCGCGTATAACTTGTCCTGCAGGTCTTCCATGCGCTCGATATCTTTTTGGAGCTTTTCATCTGCTTCTTCTTTGGATTTGAAATCGCCGGTATCCGCTGGATTGAAATCTTTCAAGCGGAAGTGCGCACCATTCTCCACCCGGTAGGACTTGGCCAGTTTGAAAGGTTTCATGTTTTCGTCTGCCAACGATTTTGGGGACTGATTTTCTCGACGCCGTAAAAGCAGTCTATTCTATCTCTCCTGGTAAGGAATCTGCACCAGGTGCTGTTCAGTTGTGGAATTTTTCGAAGCGGACTATCGTGTACGTCGTATTGTGCGCTCATTCTGTATTTCAGATTTACTTCCCGGAGGCAACAAGATCTTGCGAACTATCGAACTCGCCGTCCTGATTGCGGCCCTTGCGGGCGCAGCAACCGCGCAGAAGCATACCCAGCAGCCCACTCCGCAAACCCCGCAGAAGCAGACGTTTCAGCAGAAGACCGAAACTGCGGAGGCACACACGGCCGCCACTCAGGATGAAGCCGACGAAGGCGAAGAAAAAGGTCCGTGGAAAAATCTGCAGTATCGGCTTGTCGGGCCGTTTCGCGGCGGGCGCGTGGTTGCTGTCTCCGGCGTCGTGGGCCAGGACAATGTTTTTTACTTCGGATCAACCGCCGGCGGCGTGTGGAAGACGACCGACGCCGGCCTTAACTGGAAGCCGATTTTCGACAAGATGAAAGATGCCTCGCCGGCTATTGGCGCGATTGCGGTGTCGGAGTCTGATCCGAACGTCATTTATGTCGGCACCGGAGAAGCCTGCATTCGCGGAAATGTGGTTGGAGGCAATGGCGTTTACAAATCAATCGATGCGGGGAAGACCTGGAAGTTTGTTGGACTGGCCGACACTCATGCGATTGGCCGCCTGGCCGTGAATCCCAAGAATCCCGACATTGCGTTTGTGGCCGCGCTCGGTCACCCTTTCGGCGACAACGAAGAACGCGGAATTTTCCGCACGCAGGATGGCGGCAAGACCTGGCAAAAAGTGCTGTATAAGGACGCTAAATCCGGGGGCATCGATGTGGTCTTCGATCCGACAAATTCAAACATTCTTTTTGCCGCCCTATGGCAGGTGCGGCGCACGCCGTGGAACCTCGACAGCGGCGGCCCGGGGAGCGGGCTTTACCGCTCGAATGACGGAGGAACGACCTGGCAAGAGCTCAAAGGCCACGGCCTGCCCGAAGGAATTAAGGGCCGGATTGGCGTGACTGTTTCGGGCGCAAATCCGAATCGCGTTTACGCCGTGATCGAAGCCGAAAAGGGCGGAATCTTTCGCTCCGATGACGGTGGAGACTCGTGGCATTTGATGACCGGCGATCATCGCTTCACGCAGCGGGCCTGGTACTACTCGCACATTTTTGCCGACCCGAAATCGGAGGATACTGTCTACATTCTCAATACCGGCGTCTACCGCTCGAACGACGGAGGCAAGACTTTCAACCGGGTGCGCGCGCCGCATGGTGACAATCACGCGCTGTGGATCGATCCCAACAATCCCAAGCGGCTGATCAACGGGAACGACGGCGGGGCCACGGTTTCCATCGACGGCGGTGCGACCTGGACCACGCTCTACAACCAGCCTACGGCGCAGTTTTATCACGTCACCACCGACAACCGATTTCCCTATTACATCTATGGCGCGCAGCAGGACAACTCGACGGTGGGCATTGCCAGCGCGAGTCCTGACGGAGCGATCGATCGTCCCGATTGGTACGACGTGGGCGGCGGCGAGAGCGGCTACATTGCGCCCGATCCCACCGATCCTGAGATTGTGTATGCCGGGTCTTATGGTGGCGACATCACGCGCTACGATCATCGCACCGGTGAAGAGCAACTGATCAACCCGTGGCCGGTGAATCCGATCGGCTGGGCCGCGGCCGATTTGAAATATAGATTTCAATGGACCGAACCTATCGTGTTTTCGCCGCACGATCCAAAGACCATGTACTTCGCCGCGCAGGTACTCTTCAAGACGACCGATGCCGGTATGAACTGGACGATCATTAGTCCCGACCTCACCCGCAACGATAAATCGAAACAAGCTTCTTCTGGCGGGCCGATCACCAAGGACAACACCGGAGTCGAAGTTTATGACACGATTTTTTCCGTCGTGGAATCACCGGTGCAAAAAGATTTGATCTGGGCTGGGGCCGATGACGGGTTGATTCAACTCACGCGTGACGGCGGCCAGCATTGGGAGATCGTAACGCCGAAGGCCATGCCGGAGTGGGGCACGGTGAGCATGATTGAAGCTTCTTCGAAGGACGCTGGCACGGCCTATGTCGCGGTCGAACGGCATAAATCCGATGACTTCAGGCCGTACGTTTTTAAGACGACCGACTTCGGAAAGTCCTGGACAACGCTGGTCTACGGAATTCCGGAGGACGATTATGTGCACGCGGTGCGGGTTGATCCGCGGCAGCCGAGTCTGCTTTTCGCAGGAACCGAACAGGGAGTGTATGTTTCGTTCAATGGCGGCGCGCATTGGCAGCCGCTGCAGTTGAATCTGCCGCCGGCCCCAGTGAACGATCTGGTGGTGAAAAATGATGATCTAGTGGTCGCGACCCACGGGCGCAGCTTCTGGATACTCGACGACATAACTCCGCTCGAGCAGTATAGCGATTCTATTCCGCAGGAAGAGGCGCACCTGTTCACACCCGCTGATGCGAATCACACCGTCTTTCGGGGATCGTTTTTTGCTGCCAGCGGCAATGTCGGCAAGAATCCTCCGGCAGGCGCGGTCATTGATTATTGGCTGAAGACTTCGCTCAAAAAAGATGACGAGAAGAAGAAGGATTCTGCCGCTGCCGAGGCCGCTGCTGCTAAGACTGACTCGGATTCTGCTTCAGACGAAAAGAAGAAAGACGAAGCTCCAAAGATTACATTGGAAATCCTGGATGAGTCAGGAAAAGTGATCCGGAAGTATCCTAAGAAAGAAGCGGCTGAAGAAGAAGGCGAAGAAGAAAGTTTTCGCGAGCACAATCCCACTTCCCTGCCCGCCGATGCTGGTTTCAACCGCTTCGTTTGGGACCTCAAGTATGAAGGCGACACCAAGGTCCCTCATGCAGCGCTCTGGGGTGGCGATACGGACGGTCCAGAGGCCCTGCCCGGCAAGTATGAGGTTCGGCTCAAGGTGCTGGGTAAAACCTACACCGCGCCGCTCGAGATTAAACCCGATCCGCGGTTGCACGTTAGCCAGGAAGATCTAACCAAGCAATACGATCTGTTGATCAGGATTCGCGACAAGGTCACGCAAACCGATGATGCGATCATTCAGATGCGCGACCTTCGCGAGCAGATCAAAGCCATCGACACACGGCTGAAAGATGATCCTCGGGCCAAGACGATCGCGGATTCCGGAAAGTCACTCGACAAAAAGATGACTGAGGTCGAGGAGGCGCTGATCCAGACCAAAGCCAAGAGCGACGAGGATGTGCTTAATTTTCCAGTCCGTTTAAACAATCATCTGGTTGCTTTAGGCGGGGTGGTGGGTAGCGCCGATACCGCGCCGACCAGGCAATCCTACGAAGTGTTCGACCTGGTGAGCAAGGAAATTGATGAACAGCTGGCAAAATGGCAGTCGATTGTTTCGACGGACGTTGTCTCCTACAACAACTTGATGAAGCAGCAGGAGATTCCAGCCGTCATTCTGAAACAGCCGGAGGCAAGACAGTAACAAACTGGCGAGCCAGAGACGCCGACGCCCAGCAAGAGCTTTCAAACTGTACGATCTGTCCGCCTGAGAAAATCGCGCCGTTGGGGCCTTACGCGGAGTGCAGGCTGCAGTAGGGGATAAAGAACGTATGCGATACGGGGCAAAGGAAAACTGCGGTCTTCTCAGTTTTTCCTCCGACCAGAACGGAGATCTCCGAGTGAAAGGTGACTTCCACTTTCCGGCAGACTGGGCAGATAAGTTTGAGATTTGTGTTACCGGCGTGGGCAATTGATTCCTGGCCATTCATAAGCGACCCGCTTCCCGCTGAATGAAGTGTCTGACGCGAAGTGGATGTGGTCTCTCCGAAACTAACATTGCAGGGGCAAATTCAGAATGCGCCAACTTGCGCCATTCGGAAGGTCCTATTGGACGCAATGCGGCCTGGCTCAATAGGGCTCGAATGCCCGTTTCCGCAAAACGCAGCATGCAATCTTTGCGATTCCGCCTGTACAAGATTAAAATTTCAGCACAGTAAATACGCTGTATTTCGGTGCCCATGCCCACTTCGAATAAGAAAGCTCGCAGACCGCGGGAACGGGAAAAGACTGCGGACTTGGGCCTTACTTCATCTCGCACCGGTTTCCCTATCGTCGCGGTCGGCGCCTCCGCAGGAGGGCTCGAAGCCTTCAGCGCTCTGTTGCGGGCCCTTCCCTCGCACCCGGGGCTGGCGCTGGTGTTTGTCACGCACCTCGATCCTACACACGAAAGCGCGATGGTCGAACTGCTCGCCCGCACCACGACTCTGCCCGTGCATCAGGCGGCGGACGGCATGGCGGTCGCTCGCAACAAGTTGTACGTCCTTCCGCCGAATTCCGATATGACCATCCGCGATGGTGTTTTGCACCTGGTGAAGCGCACCAAGGACCGGCGGACAACACATGCCGGTCGACATATTCTGCCGTTCTCTAGCGGAAGACCAGGGGCCGAATTCGGTGGGCGTGATTTTATCCGGCACCGCAAGCGACGGAACGCTTGGCCTACTGGCCATAAAAAGCAGCGGCGGCCTTACGTTCGCTCAGGACAGCGGCTCCGCAAAATACGATGGCATGCCCACCAGTGCCACTTCGGCTGGGGTAGTCGATTTCGTGTTCCCTCCCGCGCGTATTGCTCGCGAATTGAGCCGAATTCAGAAGGCACCCTCGGATTCAGAAACCGCGAAAGATGTATTTGACGGCAAAGATCCTCTGCTGAAAGAAATCTTTCGCCTTCTGAAAAATGTCAGCAAAGTCGATTTTGTCGACTACAAAAGCGGGACGGTCCGCCGGCGCATCATGCGCCGCATGAACGTTCATCACATGGAAGACCTCAGCGATTACGTTGCACTCCTGCACAGCAATCCACAGGAAATCGAGGACCTCTTTCGCGATCTTCTGATCAATGTCACCCGCTTTTTTCGCGATCCCGAAGTTTTTGCCAGTCTTCGTGAGTTCGTGTATCCGAAGATCCTGACGAACCGTTCTTCTTCCGATCCGATTCGCATCTGGGTCCCAGGCTGTTCGACCGGCGAAGAAACCTACTCCCATGCCATTGCTCTTGTCGAGACTCTTTCCGATCTGCAAATCGAAGTTCCGGTCCAGATTTTCGGGCCGATCTCAGCGAGAATGCGATTCGCGTGGCCCGAGAGGGGATCTACAAAGCACCGTTCGTGGCGGAACTCTCGGAGATTCGCCTGCGCCGCTTCTTTCACAAAACAGAGGGCAACTACCAGGTCTCGAAAACCATCCGCGATATGTGCGTGTTCGCCCGCCAGAACGTCTTCGGCGACCCGCCTTTTTCCCGAATCGGAACTGATCAGTTGCCGCAATGTTTTAATTTATCTGAGCCGGGTGCTGCAGAAAAAAGTAATTCCCATCTTTCATTACGCGCTCAAACCGGACCGGTTTCTGCTGGTGGGCAACTCGGAGGGCCTGCTGGGTTCCGGTTCCGAGCTTTTCGAGTTGGTCGATCGCAGGAGCAAAATCTATCAGAAAAAGCCCGTGCCTTCGTCCGTCACCTTCGGCTTGAGCATCATTCCGGATGAACGGGACCGAGCAGGTGTACGAAAAACCGAATCGCGCCGGCAACGAGGAAACACCGCCGAAGCCGTCCGCCGACGTACAGCGCGAGGCGGACCGTCTTTTATTGACGAAATATGTGCCGAGCGCGGTAGTCATAAACGATGATCTCGAAATCGTGCAAAGCCGCGGCAGGACCAATCGTTTTCTTGAGCTTCCCACTGGCAAAGCCAGTCTGAACTTGTTGAAGATGGCCCGCCCAGGCTTGCTGTATGAATTGCGCGCGCTGATCGAAAAGGTGCGTAAATCGCAGGTCCCGGCTTCGAAGGATAGAATTGTTCTTGAAGATGTCAACCGCGGGGCCGCTATACGAATCGAAGTCATTCCATTTCGCACGCCGGCGCGCGATCAGCGGCATTTTCTGGTGCTGTTCGAAGAGCGGCGCTCGTTGCAACCTGCTGGCCGCGCCAAGCCGGCCCTGCAGCGACCCTCGAAGATCGATTCCAATGCAAAGGACGTGCAGCTTGCGCAACTAAAACAGGAACTCGCCAGCACCGAAGAATACCTGGAGTCGATTATTGAGTCGCAGGAAGCCAGCAATGAGGAGTTGCAGTCGGCGAACGAAGAGATCCAATCCGGCAATGAGGAACTGCAGAGCACCAATGAAGAACTGCAGACGTCGAAGGAGGAGCTAGAGTCGGCGAATGAAGAACTCAACACGGTCAACGAAGAGATTCAGAGCCGGAACCAGCAGCTTTCTCAACTCAGCAACGATTTGATCAATCTCCTGAACAGCGCGACGATCCCTATGGTCATGCTGGGCGAGGATTTGCACATCCGCCGCTACACCCCGGAAGCGCAACGCGTCTTCGGTTTTTCCGACCAAGACATAGGCAGGGAGCTTAGCCGCTTGCCGCTCAATCTTGATCTGCCCCAGCTTCAGCAATGGATGCTCGACGTTATGCACGATGTTGCCATGCGAAGCCAGCGAGTTCGGTCACGCGACGGTAAGTGGTACAAACTACGCATCACTCCGTATCGCACTCTGGAAAATAAGATCGACGGCGTGGTGTTGGCGCTGTTCGACATTACCGATGTCTTGGAACACCAGGCGCGGGAAGCTGCCGGACCCGCTGATTCTTAAGATCGTGCCCAGTGACAATGGGCAGGGCATCCCATTTGCGAAGCAACTGATGGTTCTGAAAAAGTGGTTATGAGGCGGGTCGAGTTACTGTTCTTTGATTCAGGTAGGGAGACAGCAGCCCGTAAATGCGATCAGTTTCTGCTTTGATTTCCGTTGGCAGCGCACCGTCACGATACTTCTTCAAGGTTTCGCCCTCAAGCATCTGAATGGTACCCCCGAGCGCGTGCACCCACGTCCTGAGTTCAGATTGCAGACCTCGCGTCTGCTCCACCAATCTGTGCATCTCTTCAATGGCGCTCGTGATGGATGGCGATTTTGGCAAAACCGCCACCGGCTTCGTAAGCTGAAACTCGTGACGTATGGGGCTCGCAGCCACCCACGCGTCCAGTTCGGCCTCGGTCGCTACTACGGCCGCGCGAAGTTTGCCGGCAGGCCGCCGCACGGGAAGCCCCATGGATTGCTCGTAGCGCTGAACAGTCCGGACCCCTTTTCCCAGATAATTGGATATTTCCTTCCAGCCGGAAAGATAGTTGGGTTCGTCGATTCGTTTTCGGTTGCCCTTCATCGTGAAGTCCCCGTTGAAAACGCGTGAATTGGATCTTTACTTATTCGAACCGCTTGACCTGAAATGTCTCAAAATAACAATTCTGCTACGTAATTTTATCACTTCTGTTGTGCAGCCTTTGTCACTACCCTTGCCAGTCTCTGAAATGTCGTTCCGGAAACGGACATTTCCGTATGGCTTTGCGTGAAAATCGTTACCGCCTGTCGCTCCTATCCGAGCCGGACACGGGAAAGACCTTCGCCAGCACCAATTTCAATCAGCGCCTTCGTGCACCAAAGGAACAAAACGCACAAGTTCGCGTGCCGAGACAATGGGTTGGCCATTGATCATGCGAATGAATTGCAGCTGCTGAGAGCCGCCGCTGCCGACGGGAATCATCATTCGGCCGCCATCCGCGAGTTGGGAGAGAAGTGGCGTCGGCACATCTGGCGCTGCAGCGGAGACCAGGATTCCGTCGAAGGGAGCGGCCCCGGGAAGGCCCAGCGATCCGTCTCCGGTGATTATTTTTACGTTTGTGTAGCCGAGCACCGCGAGTGTGTGGCGGGCATTCTCGGCAAGCTCAGGATGGCGTTCCATGGAGAAGACCTGCCCTGCAAGTTCTGCGAGCAGCGCCGTGGCATAGCCGGATCCGGTGCCAATTTCGAGGACTTTATCTTGCCGCGTGAGTTGAAGGGATTCGAGCATGACCGCGACGATATAAGGCTGAGAAATGGTCTGGCCTTCGCCGATCGGTAGAGGATGATCTTCGTAGGCTTGCGCGCGGTAGGGTTCAGAGACGAACTGATCTCGCGGCACACTGGACATGGCCTCCAGAACTCGCGGGTCCAAGATGCCGCGATCGCGAAGTTGCGATTGCACCATGCGTTCACGGGCAGCGATTGGGTCGGCCATGAATCCAAAGTATAGACTTTTGGGCGGCAGGAAGAGTGCGCGGAAGCGGTATCGGTCAGTTTGAGCAAGAGCAACAGGCTCGTGCTGTGCGGCCTTGGTCGCAGCCTTGGCGGTGGTTTGGGGTGAACTTCGCACCACACAAGGCACCTTCGACCGCGAAAAGCGCAAAGGATTCGCGAAGTGCGCGAAGGAAATCGCGGAGGCAATTGGCCGCTATTTTTTGCGTGTACGAGCACGAAGGTCGAAGCTTACGACCCCGTTCTGATCGCGCATGCCTACGGCCGACACATTGCGATTCACGTAATATTCGCCCTGAATGATCTGCTCTGAGGTCTGGGAGACGTTCGTCGAATAGAGAACCGTGATGTGATTCACGAATTGCTGCTCGATCGTGATCTGCGGGCCGTTGCTGATGGGGTTGGTTTCGGTAGTCAGCCCCTGCGGGTCGATTTTGATATTGCTGGCTCCGAACAAGCGCTGCAAGCGGTTGCCGACGGTGGTGTTCAACGCCTGGCTGAGGATTTGAGCGGTCGCCTCGTCTGAATATGTTGTCGGGCTGGACTGTCCCTGGAATTGCGCGGATTCCTCGTTGCCGCGGCCGAGGGCGAGAAGAGCAATGATGTCGGACTTGGGCAGCGGAGGGTCGGAGCGGTAGTTGATGTTCAGTCCGCGATCAGGAGAGCCGGTGATGGTGATGTCGAGGTCATAATCGCGGACGCGCGTGGAGGCTTGCAGATTCAGCTGGGGCTCGATGGCGACGGGATTGGCGAACGTGATATCGCCACGCTCGAGGGTGAAGCGAGTGCCGTGGAAAGTCGCCTGGCCTTCAAGAATGTCGGCGCGTCCGAGGACCGCGGGGCGGGCGATTGAACCACGAATGTGCAGATCGGCATCGCCGGATAGCCGGGCAATCGCGGTGCGCATCTGGAGTTCTGGCGCGGTCTGAATGTGAATATCAAGTTTGATGTTACTCAGCGGCGAGTTTACCGCAGAAACGCTGGTAAGCTGGCGTGTGCGGTCGAGATAAGAACTGAAATCGAACCCTGGAGTCACGGCGATTTTGTTGACCGTAATTTGCCCGGAGACGGTGGAAGAAGAACGTGTGCCGACCCAATTCAATTGCGCATCGGCGGTCGAACTCACGCCTGGGGGATAGCGCAGACGAACATCGCGCGCACTGCCGGTCAGGTTGAAATTGAGCTGCCGGTTGACCAACGTGGCATCGCCTTTGAGATCGACCGTTCCTCCGCCGGTGTGCGCTGCCAAGGAATCGATCTGCAGATGATCGCGAGTAAACAGCAGTGAGCCGTTCAGATCAGTCAGGCCGCTGGGAACTCCGGCATAGGAAATTGCCGAGTTTGCCACATGGATATGCCCTTGCGGCAAAGGATCGGCGAACGTGCCGCTGACGGTGAGGGTCGAGGAAACGGGACCCGAGGCGGTGAAGTTCGGATCGAACATCGAGAGCAACTTCAGGTCGGCGCGCCCGTCAGCCGTGAGATCAAGCGCGTGTGTACCTGATAGTTGGACTGTGCCATACGCTGTGAAGTCCGTTCCATCGCCAGCCAAATGAAGTTTTTTTATCCCCAGCGCTTCATGCTCGATTGAGAAAAGAACCGGGGCCTGATTTTGAACTTTGATGTTCGCGACCGCGAGCGAAACCCCACTCAAGTTTCCCTTGGCAACCCAGTCATCGGCTTCCCAGAGTGGACCGCTCAGATCGATCGACCCATCGGCCGCGGAATGTGCCGTCAGCTTCCCATCGAGATAGGGATGCAAAACAGGATCCAGATCAAGCTGATCCATTTGGAAAGAAACGTTCGTAGGATAGTTGTCGCGCAAGGCAATGTCGCCTCTGAGAGCCAGGGAGCCGCGCTGGAATTCAGAACTGCCCGTTAGATGCAATTCGCCATTTTCGGTTGATGCTTGCAGGTTGAAGTCTCCAGCGAGTTGGTGATCCAGAGCAAGGCTGTGAATGTGCACATTCCCGTTGATCGAAGGCGATTCAGGCGTGCCTGTTGCTTTGAGGGCGAAATCGGCATGGCCTTCGACCGCGATACGCCCGACCTGAAGTTCCGGAATCCTGGCGAGATCGAGATTGCTGCCCGTGATATTGAGACTAAAGGCGCGAGTCAAGGGATGGTAAGCCGCGTCTCCGTTGATTACCGAATCCTCGTGAAACAGGTGCATGCCAGAGAACGCGATCTGGTCTGGATCGACATGGAAGCTGGAGTCGAATTGCCGAATAGTCTGGCCATAGGCAGCGGCGTTGGTGAGATGAATCTCTCCGTCGGCATGAGGATCGGAAAAAGTGCCGCCCGCTTGCATCTTCACATCAGCAGCGCCGGCCACGGGATAATCGAATCCTGCCAGAGCCTGAAGAGTAGCCAGATTTGCATTGTAGAGATTGGCGCGCAGGGTGAATGAGCTGTCGCCGGTGATATGGCCGTGATCGAGACTCGCGGAACCATCGAATGCGCCGGCCGTACCGTCGCGTACCAGCTTGCCCGAATGCAGCGTGATGGAGTCGAAGGACACCTGCATGAACGTAGAAAGAGAATCCCAATGCATCGGCATCGCGTGCGTTCTCCGGGTCGCTGGCACGTTGAGGTCAAAATTCTCCGCTGACAGATTGCCGAAGATACGAGGGGCCGAAAGCGAACCGGTCATACTTCCGTTGAACGTGGCGCTTCCATTCAATGTGACGGGAAATAGCTCAGGCCCTCGGACCACAGAAATGAACGGGAGCCACTCGGCGAGGCTTGAGGTGGTCACGGAGAGACGAACTGTTGAAGAGGAAGACAGCGTGCCTGATGCCTGAAGATGACTCGTGGGCGTGGCCAGCGTGAAGCGCGGAAGATCGAGCGAGTCGGTCGCGGCATGGTAAATACCATCGGCATGAGCGGCGATGGCAAGCTGGCCGCGGGCAGCTTCGGGGAAGGGATTGAGATCGACGTCGAATTGGATTTCTGCATCGCGGGGAGTTCCCTGCCAGCGAGTTTCAAAGGTGCCGGACGCCAATGCCGCCGGATGGAATTGCGGGAACGGGTGCGCGGGAGTATCGAGTCCAGCCGCAAGATCGTTGGCAGAAAGATCACGCAGGTGGATGCGTCCGGACGCAATCTGAAACGCTGGTTTCGGTTTGGCATTACGCTCGGCAGCCTTCGACGGCAGCGCAGAAATGGTCGCGGTGGTGAGCGTTTTTCTGGCAGCGGCCGAGAGACGTTGCGACGGCGCGAGCCATTGATCGACTTCCGCCTCGCCATCGAAGCTGCCGCCGAAAATCTTACCTTGCAGTTTGGACAATTTCAGCTGCTGGTCGCTGACTGAATAGCCGGTGGCTAACGAGGCCTTGGAAAAAGAAACTTGATCGTCCTGAAAGCTGAGATTGTCGAGTGTCAACAAGCCGTTGGCCGAGAAGTGATCGAGCGACCAGTCGCCGTGTCCTTTGAGATTGAGCAGACCGCCGTGAAGGTCTCGGCGCCGCGCGATGGATGCAACCTCGGCTAGATCAAAATTAGCTTGGTAAGGCCCTTGCAAATGAGGATCGCGGAAGTCCGTGACCTGGCCGCTCGCCGAAACATGAGAGTGACCGGAGTTCCATTGGAGAGAGCTGATCACGGCGGAGTTGGGGCTAAGGATGAACTCCATCGCAGTCATCCACGCGAATGGCTTGCAGTTGAGAAGCTTGGTCTCGACTTGGCCGAGCAGAAGCCGTCCGTCATAGCGGCGACTTAGAAAGGAATAATCCATCTGCAACGACGTGTCGCGTGCGGTGAAATCAAGAGGGATCTCTTGATTGTCCCAGAGAATTTCACCGTGGCGAAGCTCAAAGCGATTGATCGAAAGAGCGAAAAGCTTCTCGACCGGATTTTGACGGCTCGCGATACTGACAGTCTTGACCGTCCGGGGCGGGAAGTTAGTGTTCCCGTTGGGATAGACAATTACGTGGACGACAGGATGATCGAGAATGACCTGGTCGAAAGCCAGTTCGGAGCGAAGGAGCGAAATAATTTTGAAACGGGCGGTAATGGCATCGGCGTGGGCCAGCGGCGCAACCGTTTGGGACTCGCTGCCGCGCACCGTGACGTTGCGAACCTCGACCTGCAAACGAAAAGGGACGGTATGTATGCTGGCAATTTGTGCACGGCCCCCGGTTATGCGTTCGATCTCCTCCACCATGCGGCGGCGAACCAGGGACTGAAAAGAATCCGTGGTGAGGTAAAGCAGAAAGCCAGCCACGGCAACAAAAACCACGGCAGTTGCGAGCAGACCATACTTCCACCAGCGACGCGGAACAAGCTGGGCAGGAGCCTCCGTCACCGCGATTGCACTCCCGTGTCATTGCCGGAGATACCCGGAAAATGGACTTGGCCTTCGGAGCGCAAGGTTTGCAGCCAGGAGACCAGCAGTTCGTTCACTTTCTTCTCCGTAAGCAGCTCGCGGATTCTGGACGAAACATCCGACAGCGGCACCGTACGCGAACCGGCCTGTTGCAACTTGGGGACAAATTGATCGCGATAATAAGCTTCGATCGATTTGGAGTCGATCTGCACGGCGGGGCGCAGGCGCGCGTCAACCAGTCGCATTAGTTCGATTTCCTCGCGCACGTGAGCAGCCAGATCTTTGCCGGTCAAGTGATATTGGGCCAGAATGGCCTGCCAACCTTGCTCAGTCGCAGCCTGCGGATATAACTTGCGAGCTGCGCTCACTCGAGCGGAAACTTCGGCGTCTTTAACCGGAGGAGCATCCGCAGACTTCATCTGCTGCCGAAGCAGTTCCTGATCGATCAGACGGTCGAGAACGGCGCGCTTATCATCTTCGCTGAACTGGGCCAGTGAGCGGTTGGTGAGCAGAGCTTCGAAGCTGAGAGCTTCATCCCAGTCCGATTGCAGAATGATGTTGCCGTTGACGATAGCGACGATCCGGTCGACGACTTCCGCCGCCGCGGGTTGCGGCCGGCAAAGACAAAGACCCCCAATCAACAAGCCTGCAAACAGCGCCGCGAGAATCGCCCTGCGAAAATGAATCGGTTTTATCAAAATGGCTGACCTATGCTGAAAAAAACGTTGAAATGGCGAAGGCGTTGAGTTTCAAAATCGCCGGTCAGGTTTCCCGTCGAATTGACGAGGCCTTGGAAATAGTATGGCGGATTCAAATTGTATCCGAAATCGAAGCGGAACGGCCCGATGGGAGTCTTATAGAGCAACCCCAGGCCGACCGCGTGCGAAGTGTAATCGTAGCCGGTGTTGTTGAAATACGTCATGCAGGATTGATCCGGCACGCCATTGGCCATCAGGCATTGCGCAGGGTCCTCCTGGTGCCAGCGAAGTACACCTTTCACCATGTCATGACCGGCAGTGAAGATATTTCCCATATCGTGAAAAATCGCGAATCCGAAGCCTTCTCCGAGGTAAGGCAGGGTGACGGAAGGAAAGCGCAATTCCTCGTTATCGATGAAAAGCGCTGATCCCCCAACCGGAAAGCCAGAATCAGGATCACGAGGCCCTGCTTGGTTTAACGAGAAACCGCGATCAGAGTTGTCCCCACCAGTAAAAAAAAGTTCAGGGAGCGGAATTACGGTGATCCCAGATGGGCAGGAACTAATCAAGTTTGTGACTTCACAGGCCCCGGGCGGCAAGACCCTGGTTCCGTGATAGGCCTGTTCCAGCCCCACCGTAGTGGAGCGAGCAAAAACGAATTTGTGATCATAGGGCCCGAAAGAATAATAGGTAGAATCCTTCACTAGAGCGCGGGCGAAATTCGCCTGTGAACCGAGGTAGCTTGAGGCTGCAAAAGTATCTAGCGTGAAGTATTGGCCCTTGGTGCTCTCCAGGGGGTTATCGCGTTTGTCGTGGATAAAGGTAAGCCCAGGACCACCGACTACAGCGGGAAGCGAGAACAGGCTGAATTCTGCCGGAGAGAAATCGGCGGCGAAGTTGGTCGCTTTCACACGCCGATAATCGAAATGGTAGGTCACGGAACTGGGGTGATTCGTGGGCCGGGGCCGATTTCCTGACGAATATCGATTTTGCCTTCCATCCGCTGCGACGTGAATGTAGCCACGTTAAGGCTATTGTCGTAAAGAATGGTGTAGAACACTTTGAAGCGGTTGCTATTAAAAAGATACGGCATCTGGTAGGTGATGAGGCCAAGTTGCTGCAGATCTCCGACCGCGGATTGGAAGCTAAGGCTTTGGTCGCGTCCACCCATGTTTAGGCGCGTCACGCCGAGTTCAACGCGGGGGCTAACCCCGGTAGCGCCAGCTGGCGCCTTGGTCCCTGCCGGTAAACCGGTTTCAAATTCGATGCCCCCGCCATAAGTAAACGTGTAGCGTTTGGCTTCCTGCACCTGTACGAGAACGTTTTTCTGAGGGTCTGTCCCCTCCGCGTTTTGCACGCCAGTGTCGACCTCATTGAAAATGCCGAGATCGTAGAGCTTGGTTTGGGTAGCGAGGATCTGCTGCTGGCCCAAGGGTTGGCCGGGAAGGACTTTAATTTCGCGCTGGACCACGTACTTGCGGGTATTATCGAGCCCGGTTACAACGACGTGGTTCACGAAAAACTGCTCTCCCTCCTGAATCTTGTAGGTAACGTCTTCACGATTGGGCTGCCCTGGCGATGGGTTGGTGAGGATGTCAAGACTGGCATTGGAAAAGCCGTGATTGAAGTAGTCGTTGAGAATGGCTTCGCGATCGCTGGCCAGGCTCTGTTCCGAGTAGGGCTGGCCTTCGCGCGTGCTGAGATCTGGAAAAAGTTCCGCGTTCAGCTTCTGATTGCCGACGATGCGAAAAGTTCCCACCAAAGTTTGTGGCCCTTCGTCAATATCGATGTGGACGGCGAGATGGTTCGCAACATCTTTGTAGTTGTCGTCGACCTTGGTCGCCACCTTCGCCTCGCGGAAGCCATTTGATACATACAGGGCCTCGATGGCGGAGACGTCGCTTTTCAGAAGCACGGCACTGAAACGGCCATTCGTCAGAAATGTGCTTGCCGGCTCGATCTGCATGCGTTGTCGAAGCGTCTTGTTGGAGAAATATCTGTTGCCAGAGATCGCAAGCAGAACAAATTTATGGATGGGCCCGGGATCGATGTGGTAGACGACGCGAACCAACCCGGAACTACTTTCTTTTTGAAATTTTACCGAGGCATCAAGTCGACCCCGGCTTTGCAGATAATTGAGAAGGTTATTTTTTCCTTCTTTTAGAAGATCGTCATCAATAGCATTCTCCTGATAGATAGGGACCTCTCTGCGCAACACCCCGCGGCTGATGCGGAATCCGGTGGCGTAAAGAATAACTACCGGCCCGGGATCGATGAGGTAAGTGTAGTCGACAGCATTCGATTCGGGATGGTACGTTTGGGCAGAGATAGAAACCTGAGCAATTACGCGCTGTTGCTTCTGCAGCTTCTTTCTGAGGCGCTGCAGCGAATTGTTGATTCTGGCGGCAGTAACCCGATCTCCGGTATGCATGCGCGCGATCTGCTCAACTTGATCTCGAGAGAAGGCCGGATTGGCGGCAACGTTGACGTCGCCTACATGAGCCGGCTCTCCGGGGGCGATGTGAAACAAAACATCGGCCTGTCGGGTTGCAGGATTGGTGGTAGTTTCCGCGGTAACGCGGGCGCGGTAGTAGCCGTTCTCCTGCATGAGCTGGCGAATGTTCTGGAGGGCCCGGTCGAGTTGGTCGGCAGTGTAGAGCTCGCCTAGCTGGAATTTCGAGGCATTGACGACTTGATTGGCGTTCGGACGTGAGGGAGCACCTTCGACGTTGATCGATCCAATAAAGAAATTCGGCAAGGAAGTAAATGCGAGCCGCACTCCAGGGCTGGAAGGAGTGACTTCGGCCTGGAGGTCAGAAAAAAGACCGGTGGAAAAAAGAACTCGAATACTTTCGCGGACCTTGTCGCGGTCGAGCGGTTCGCCGGCTTTTTGCGGCAGCATCGATAGCAGACGGCTGGAGTCCGATACTCCGGGCAGGTCGATCGATTTCACGATCTTTCCGGAATAGTCTGCCATGGCAGCCAAAGATGACGCGGATTCGATGCCTTGCGACTCCTGCGGCGAAGCTTCTGCAGCAACGGGTAGAGCCGATCCCGCCACGGCGGCCGGCCCCAGGCCCGCAACGATCAGAATGAGCAATGACGTGTACCGTCTCAGCAAAGGTGTCCCTGGTCGTTGCTAGTTTCGATGGGGCACAATCGTCCCCGTGTTGCATGCAGTTTGATCCTGAATTTTTGCACCTCTTATAATAATGGGTTTGCTGGTGAACACTGATGACCTCCTTGAGGCAGGTGTGACGAAAGACACGTTTGAACAGCGCTACTCGCGCCAGATTCTTTTCGGCGGAATCGGCGCCGAGGGACAGGAGCAGCTGACAGTGGGGCGCGTCGCCATTTTGGGGTGTGGAGCGACTGGGTCTGCGGTTGCATCGTTGCTGGCACGCGCTGGGGTCGGGACGCTGCGCATTATCGACCGCGATTATGTCGAGCCCAGCAATCTGCAACGGCAGTCGTTGTTTGACGAAATAGACGCGACGGAGTCGTTGCCGAAGGCGATTGCGGCAGCGAGAAAGATTGCAGGGTTTAACTCTGACGTGATTGTGGAAGCCGAAGTCGAAGACGCGACCCCAGCAAATATTAATCGTTTACTTGATGGTATTTTTCTAATCATTGACGGAACAGATAATTACGAGACCAGATATCTCGTCAATGATTACGCGGTGAAAAACGGCGTACCGTGGATTTACGCAGCTGCCGTGGGCAGCTATGGGATCACAATGAATATTACGCCGGGTTCAACGGCATGCCTGGCATGTATTTTTTCAGAGATTCCGCGAGGAATGGTTGAGACCTGTGAAACCTCGGGGATACTAAATACGGCCGTCAATGTGGTGGCTTCGATTGCGGCGACCGAGGCAATGAAGCTGTTGATTGGCGGGGAGGCTGCGAAGAAGCTGCGAAAGACGCTATGGTCGTTTGACGTTTGGACGAACGAACATACCGAGATCTCGGCGGCGCACCCGCGCCCCGATTGTCGCGCGTGTGGCAGGCGCGATTTTGTGCATTTGGCGGGGGAGGGGCGTCCGCATATCACGATGTGCGGAAGGAACTCGGTACAGATTCACGAGAGCGCCCGGCCCATCGATTTCGCAGTGATGCAGCGCCGGCTCGAGTCGCACGGAGTGGTGCGCCACAACGCATTTGTCTTGAAGTTCTGGCGCGAACCCTATGAAATGACACTCTTTCCCGATGGCCGGGCGATCATTAAAGGCACCACCGATATGGGCGTTGCCCGCAGTCTCTACGCGCGCTTTGTGGGAAGCTAGCTATTGCTGCACGCAAGCCATTCTACCGAAGTAAATTTGCGATCCACTCGCCGGCTTCGCGCGTGCCCAGCGATCCGCCGATATCTTGCGTTGTTTTCTTCTGCCGGACGGCTTCCAGAACGGCGGCTTCGACTTTTTCTGACTCCTGCGCAAATCCCAGGTGCGCGAGCATCATGGCAGATGTGAGAATCGCGCCAAACGGATTGGCGATATTCTTGCCGGCGATCGGCGGTGCGGAGCCGTGAACTGGCTCAAACATTGAAGTTTTACCGGGATGAATATTTCCGCTGGCCGCCATACCTAAGCCGCCCTGCAGTCCCGCGGCGAGGTCGGTGATGATATCGCCGAACATGTTATTGGTGACGATTACGTCGAATGGGCGGGGATCGCGGACCATCTGCAGGCAGAGCGCGTCGACATACATGTGCTGGGCTTCGATCTGGGGGAATTCGCCGCCCACTTCTTTGAACACCCGCTGCCACAAGCTTCCGGCGTGAGTCATCGCATTGGATTTGTCGCACATGAGCACGCGGCGTCGCGGGGAGCCATCGAGCTTGGTGTGCCGTTCGCAGTACTCGAAGGCGTAGCGGATGATGCGCTCGACTCCTTTGCGCGTGTTGATGTCTTCCTGCGTGGCGATTTCGTCGACAGTTCCCTGCTTGAAGATTCCTCCGGCGTCGGTGTAAACGCCTTCGGTGTTTTCGCGGATCACCACGAAATCGACGTCTTTCGGTTCCACGCCTTTTAGCGGGCAGAGGCCGGCATCGAGCAGGCGGACGGGACGGACATTCGCGTAAAGATCCATTTTGAAACGCATGCCGAGCAGGATTTCTTTGGCGTGAATATTGGTTTTGACCCTAGGGTCGCCAAACGCGCCGGCCAGGATGGCATCGAATTCACGGGCTAACAGGGCGAAGCCATCGGGAGGGACGGTTGTGCGATCGCGAAGAAAACGGTCAGCGCCCCAGTCGAATTCGGTGAGCTGCACGTTGACTCCAGAGGCGCGAATGACTTTGAGGGCCTCGGGGATGACCTCCTGGCCGATGCCGTCTCCGGCGATGACCGCGATGCGCTTGCTGACTTGATGGTTGGTTCTTTGGGTCACGCCAAAAAGCTAACATATGGCGACGCAGCGCGCACAGGACGAAGCAAGCTATGTGAACTTTATGGCAAAGCAGAAGCTTTGACCGCGAAGTGCGCGAAGGATGCGCGAGGTACGCCAAGAAAACCGGTGCCAAGCGGGAACTGGGTCAACTACCCGCTGCCCCAGTTGGCAATGAATCTTAGAGCAGTTCGCTATAATCAGTAGTCACATGGGTTCGACTCCTCTATTCGACGTGCTTGCCTCGGAGACGCAACAACAGCGGTCTTCGTTAATCTCGGCGGAGTATCGCGGGGCGACGACTGCAGCTCGTTTTGGCGATCCCCAAAAGGAGTTCTCTGCCCTGCTGAGCGGCTGCGGTATTTATGACTTGGGCTTCCGCGCAAGAATTTCGATTACCGGCAACGATCGCGTGCGCTGGCTCAATGGCATGGTCACCAATAACATTCGCGATCTTGCGGCTGGACATGGGGTGTACGCATTTTTGCTGAATCCTCAGGGTCGGATTTTGGGCGACATGTATGTTTTTAATGCGGGCGAGTTGCTCATCGTTGAAACTGATCGTAGCCAGATGGAAAAAATCGTGGCGACGTTTGATCATTACATCATCATGGATGACGTGGTGCTCACCGACATTAGTGACAAGCAGACGGCGATCGGACTGATGGGGCCGAAGGCGGGCGCAGTATTGAAGTCTGCGGGAATTGAAATTCCGGAGATGCAGGCGTTGGAGGTAGTGACTCCGCAATGCAGTTGCGATTGTGAATGCGCGGAATGCATTGTGGTGCGCGGCGATAATCCTTTATTCGAGTCGTATGATGTTTGGCTGGCGCCAGACGATGTTTGTAAAACATGGCAGGCGCTGACTGACGCGGGCGCTGTGCCTGCGGGTGCGGAAGCGCTGGAGATGCAGCGCATTGCGGCCGGTGTTCCATTGTATGGAGTGGATATTCGCGAGCGCGACTTGCCGCAGGAGACCGAGCAGGCGCGGGCGCTGAACTTTAATAAAGGCTGCTACGTCGGGCAGGAGATCGTGGAACGGATTCGCTCGCGGGGGAACGTGCATCGCAAGTTCACCGGATTTTTTGCGGAAGCGGACGCGAAGATATCGGCTGGCGCTAAACTTTCTGCGGATGGAAAAGAGGTAGGGGAAACGACCAGCGTGGCAACGTTGCGCACGGCCGGTCGCGAGCGACAGATTGCATTGGGTTATATTCGCCGCGAGATCGGAGTACCCGGTCGCGAAGTGGCGATTGGAGAGACGAAGGCGAGTGTCGTTCAACTGCCTCTTGATGTTCGCGAACTAAAGCATGTCGACGAAGCGGTTTTGTATCAACTGTGAGAAAAGCCTTTAAGCGCAAAGTGCGCAAGGGGTTGCGCGAAGGACGCTAAGGGCTGCGGAAATTGCAGTTGCTTCTGGGTTCATCAGGATTTAAGTGCTTGGTTTTTCAGAGGAAGATTATGGCTGAAAAGAGACAGAATTCAGGCTTCACGGTAACAGACAAGCGATTATTTACCGAGGACGGGGAACTGCGTGGCGAGGCTCGCGAAGAAGAGACTCGCGAACCGGAAAAAAAAGAGGAGCAGAAAAGTCCCGCGACTTCTGGCGCGCCGAAAGAGAGTGCCGCGACAGAGAGGGCTACGCCGGAGAAATCGGTTGCGGCATTTCCGGCGGCCGGAAATGAAGGCGAGATTCCCGCGCCGCCGACTGCCGCTGAGCAGCAGGCACAGGCGGATGCGTATCGCGCATCCTCGAAAGATTTGGATTCCCGAGTGGAAATGAGCGGACGTTCGGCGAAAGAGTTCGAGATGACCTTCGAACGATTTCTGGCTTCGCTCTATATGTCGGCGATGCTGCAGTTGGGATTGATGCATCAGCAGGGTCAGCAACCGCAAATCGATATTATTGGCGCGCGGCAGACGATCGACACCCTGTCTTTGCTGGCGGAAAAGACCAAAGGAAACCTGACTCCAACGGAGGCAAACTTTCTCCAGAACAGCCTCTATGAAGTGCGCATGGCTTATGTAGAGGTCACCAATGCGCTGGCCCGTCCGCCGCAGCCGGGAGCGGCAACGGGAACCGGCGGGCGATGACGATTTCCCCAATTTATCTATCCATTCGTCTGGCCATTTATCTGGCTGGGGTGGTGGCCTTATGAAGGCCATGCTGACGGTGTTGGGCAGCGGAACCTCGATGGGTGTGCCGACCCTGGGCTGCAGTTGCGCGGTGTGCCACTCGAGCGATCCGCATGATAGAAGAACGCGGCCTTCCATCATGTTGGAGTATGCGGGCAAGGTTGTGCTGATCGACACCTCGCCCGATTTTTATTTACAGGCGATTCGGGAACGGATCACGCGGGTGGATGCGGTTTTCTACACGCATACTCACGCCGACCATATTTTGGGAATTGACGATCTGCGGCCGCTAAGTTACGCGCACAAGCCGAAGCGGTTGCCGCTCTATGCGCGGCCGGATGCGGCGGCGTTTTTGCGGCGCATGTTCAGTTACATTTTTGACGCCGATTATAAATATGGCGGTTTGCCGCATCTGGAGTTGTGTCCAATTGACGGGCCGGTTGAGCTGTTTGGAGCCCGGTTCGAGCCCGTGCGGTTAATTCATGGCGAAGCGGAAATTTACGGGTATCGTTTCGGCGGTGCGGCGTATTTGACGGATCACAGCGAGATTCCCGAGGCGTCGTTTCGTCAGCTGGAGGGCCTGGATATTTTGTTTCTGGATGCGCTCCGCCATAAGCCGCATCCTACGCATTCGACCGTAGAGAATTCGTTGCGTATTGTCGAGCGGGTCAAGGCCAAGCGTGGGTTCTTCACGCATATTTGCCATGATCTTCCGCACGACGCGACGAATGCGACGCTGCCGCCGCACGTGCGGCTTTCCTATGACGGGTTGAAGCTGGAGTTTGAAATCGGGGGTTAGTCACCAGTGATCGGTTGAAACCTGACTGACTGCCCGCCGACCCCAAGCCACCGACCACTGCCATGCATGTCTTCCATAAACTCGAGGATGTTCCCGCAGGCTTCGGGCCGTCGCTGGTCAGCGTCGGGAATTTTGACGGCGTGCATCGGGCGCATGCGCATGTGCTCGGCGAAATCGTGCGACGGGCACGGGAGAGCGGGGCCAGAGCAGTCGCGGTGACGTTTGAACCACATCCTTCACGGATTTTGCGGCCGGACGCGGGGTTAAAGTTGCTCACTCCGACGGCGGAGAAATTGCGGCTGCTTGAGGGTACTGGAATCGATGCCGTTTTGATGCTGCCTTTTGGCCGCGATCTTTCCCTAATGACGCCCCGGCAATTTGCCGAGCGCATTCTGAAAAAGAAGCTTTATGCCCGCGAGGTGCACGAGGGCTATAACTTTCGCTTTGGGCACAAAGCTTCTGGCAATGTTGAAACGTTGACCGAACTTGGGCGCGAGTTGGGATTTGAGGTGACGGTTTATCACGAACGGAAACTGCGCGGTGAGCCGGTCTCCAGCAGTCATGTTCGCAAGTTGGTTCTCGACGGGCGGGTGAGCCGGGCGCGCCATCTACTGGCGCGTCCGTTCTGCATTCTGGGCGCTCCGGGGCGCGGGCGCGGATTGGGATCGAAATACACTGTGCCGACGATTAATCTGGCACGTTACGAAGAACTGGTTCCGAAAGATGGCGTTTACATCACTTGCACGCGCGTGGGAAATGAGCGGTTTGAATCGGTGACCAATGTTGGCAATCGTCCGACGTTTGGCGCGGATTCGTTCGCCATTGAAACGCATTTATTGAATTTTCATCCCATCGACCTGGAGCCGGAGAGCGAAGTGGAGATTTGTTTTCTGGATCGCGTCCGGGATGAAATCAAGTTCCCTTCCGTCGAAGCGCTACGCGAGCAAATCGCGAGAGACGTGAAGAAGGCGCGAAGATATTTTCATCTGCTGCGGCATCTCCCGCGCCGCTGATTTCTCACCACAGAACCACAGAGAGGCGGCGAAAAATCATTCCATTGATGAGATGACTTCTAATGCGGCAGATAGCCTGATTCCATTGGTAGCTTGCCATCGACGCGAACGATGCTGATGGAATCATCCACGGAACGGACATCGACGAAGCCGACGGCTCCGGGCAAGGCTTGAACGATCTTCAGAACATCGGCGTCGGAGTCGACGAACTGAACCTCGTCTTTATGTGCAGCCAGCAAGGCCTTCCATTCATTCGCGCTCATCTTGTTCAGGTGCTCGAGCGTTTCCATCTCGCCGGCCGAATCTTTGTGCAAGATCAGGACGATGCCTGTGCCGTTCGGCCACTTCTTGATCTCCGACCGGAAAATTTTAGCGAGGTGAGTAGCGGTCACGTTGGAAACGTTGTTGTCCTTGTTTATGATCACTGCCATGTGGTGAGCGAGGCAGGGCGTGAGAAATGTGAGCAGGAAAATACAGACAGCAGCGAAACGAAATTTCATAGGCGCATTCCAAAGTGAGCGGCGTTCCCTCGGGCTATAGTAATGAGGCTACCGGAGAATCCCGGAGATTGAAGTAAAAACATTGTCAAAACGGCTCGAGAGTATCAGGAGAGCAAACAGCGCAACCTGGACGGTCCAATACGTTGTTCGCAAGCCGGTTATTTTTAAGCAACGGAATGGGAAGCTGTTGAATCACATTCTTCGACTAGGGCCCACGAAAGAAGTCATCCATGAAACGTGCCAACGGCAATTCTGCAGGTCTCAAACACAAATCAGGTCCCAGCCGTCGAACGGCTGAGCGGCTGAGAGCAGTCGAGCGGCAGCCCTTCAGTCCGAACTCGGTGGAGAAAAAAGCACGCATCGATGGCGCAACAAAAGTTGAGAGTGTCTGCCCTTATTGCGCGGTGGGCTGCAGTCAGCTGATTTACGTCAAAGGTGGGAAGGTCATCGATATTGAGGGAAACCCGGATAGCCCTATCAATGCCGGCACGCTTTGTCCGAAGGGCGCAAATACGTTTCAGTTGAACGTGAATCCGCATCGCATCACTGAGGTGATGTACCGGGCGCCTTACTCCGATCATTGGGAGAAGAAGCCGCTGGACTGGGCGATGGACCGGGTCGCCCATTTAATGAAGGAAGCGCGCGAGCGCGGGTTCATCGAGAAGAACGAAAAAGGCGACGTGGTGAATCATGTCCGCAACATGTTTTGCCTGGGCGGGGCGACGCTCGATGTGGAAGAAAACTATTTGATGAAGAAGCTGTGGAATGCCGGCCTGGGAATTGTGGCGATCGAGAACCAGGCCAGGATATGACACAGCGCATCGGTGCCCGGTCTGGGCACTGCACTTGGCCGCGGGGCGGCCACCAGCCTTCAGGAAGATCTTCAGAATAGCGACTGCATTCTGATCATGGGATCGAACATGGCAGAGGCACATCCGGTGGGCTTCCGTTTTCCGATGATGGCCCGGGAGCGTGGCGCGCAACTCATCCACGTGGATCCGCATTTCTCGCGGACTTCGGCCATGTGCAACCAATACGTGCCGATTCGCACGGGTACTGACATCGCGTTTCTCGGCGGCGTGATTAATTACATTCTGACCAACGACCGGTGGTTTCGCGAGTACGTAATGGCGTACACCAATGCCGCGACCGTCATCAACGATGAGTATAAAGATGCGGAAGACCAGGGCGGATTTTTCGACGGATACGATCTCAAGAGCCGCAGTTACGATCCATCGAAGATCAAATGGCATTATGCGTCGGACAAGGAGCAGCCGAAGAGCCATGGGCAAACGGAGGTAAAGTCGGAGTCGTTCACCGAGCGCGCCGGGGCAATCTCAACGCACAAAGTGGAGTCCGATCCGACGCTCAACAATCCGCGGTGCGTTCTGAATATTTTGCGGCATCACTACGAGCGCTACACGCCGGAAATGGTAGAGCAGGTTTGCGGCTGCACCAAAGAACAATTTTTGAAGGTAGCGGAAACCTTGTGCGCGAACTCGGGACGCGAGCGCACAACTGCGATCGTGTATGCAGTGGGCTGGACGCAGCACACGACTGGCGTGCAGATCATTCGAGCGGCCACCATCGTGCAATTACTGCTGGGCAATATTGGGCGGCCGGGCGGAGGCATCATGGCGATGCGCGGCCATGCCTGCATTCAGGGATCGACGGATGTTCCCACGCTCTACGATCTGCTGCCCGGCTATATGGCGCAGCCGACCACTTTGCGGAAGCACACCACGCTGGCCGAGTACCTGAAGAAAGAGACGATCCAGTTCGGCTATTGGGCGAATTTCCCGAAGTTCCTGATCAGCCTCCTGAAGGCCTGGTATGGAGACGCGGCGCAGAAAGAGAACGACTACGGCTTCGATTGGCTGCCCAAGCTGGATGGCGACTACTCCCATCTGGCGCACTTCATGCGCATGCAGCAGGGAGAAGTCGAGGGAATGGTGCTGATGGGGCAGAATCCGGCGGCGGGAGCTCCCAACAGCGGACTGCATCGCGATGCAATGCGGAAACTGAAATGGCTGGTGGTGCGTGATTGGTTCGAAATCGAGAGCGCGCAATTCTGGTTTCTGGGGCCGGAGCATCCTGACCCTAAAACGGTCGGTACGGAGATTTTCTTTCTTCCCGCCGCGAGCAGCGCGGAAAAAGAAGGAACTTTCACCAACACGCAGCGGTTGCTGCAGTGGCACGACAAAGCCATCGATCCGCCGGGTGATTGCCGGTCGGACCTGTGGTTTATGAACGATCTCGGCAAGCGGCTGAAGAAGCTGTATGCATCTTCTACACTGAAGCGCGATCAGGGGCTACGGAATCTCACCTGGGATTATGAGCGGGACGAACCGGAGATTCTGCCGGATGGAACACCGGGTCGCATCACGGACGAGCCTTCAGCCGAAAAGGTTCTGCAGGAGATCAATGGGCGCACGGTGAAAGATCGCAAGCTCGTCTCGGGATTCTCTGAACTTAAAGACGATGGCTCGACTGCCTGCGGAGCCTGGATCTACAGCGGCGTGTTTCCGGATAAGCACAACAATCGCGCTCGCTCGCGGAAGACTGATCCGAAAAATTATCTGAGTCCGGACTGGGGATTCGCGTGGCCCAAGAACCGGCGTATTATGTACAACCGCGCCTCGGCAGATCCGCAGGGCATGCCTTGGTCTGAGCGCAAGAAATATTTGTGGTGGGATGGAGAAAAGAAAAAGTGGGCGGGGCTGGATGTTCCTGACTTCGAGGACGACAAGGCGCCGAGTTACCGTCCCGCTGACGATGCCAGGGGGATGAAGGCGATTGCGGGCGATGCTCCTTTCATCATGAAACCGGACGGGCGCGGCTGGTTGTTTGCACCGACGGGAGCGAAGGATGGTCCGCTGCCGACGCATTTTGAGGCCATTGAGTCGCCGGTGCCGAACTTGTTGTATCCGCAACGCGACAATCCGACCATCAAGCTCTTCGACGTTGCGGGCAACGAAAAAGATCCGCCGTTAGATGGCGAGTTCCCGATCGTGGCGACCACCTATCGTTTGACGGAGCACTATCTGAGCGGGCCGATGAGCCGCTTCGATAGCTGGCTGAACGAACTGCAGCCGGAGATGTTTGTGGAAATCAGCCCCGAACTGGCCGAGCAGCGCGGGATTCAGCACGGAGGCTGGATGGTGGTATGGAACCGCCGCGCTGCGATTGAGGCGAAGGCGATGGTCACGCCGAGAATGACTCCTCTCATGGTGAATGGCAAGACGCTGCATCAGATCGGGCTGCCATTTCATTGGGGATATTCGGGCGAAACGCCCGGAGCAATGGCCAACGATCTTACGTCGATTGTGACCGATCCGAATGTGAGCATGCACGAAGCGAAGGCATTCACAGTGAATATTCGAGCGGGAAGATTGCCAAGACCGCAATCAACAGATCATATGAAGCCGGCCCCATGGCCGGAGCATGGGTCTACGCCCGACACGAAGAAATCCGATCAGCCGGAAGGGCAGATGCTATGAGCGCAAATTCTTTGAATCAGCTGGTGCAAATTGCAGACGAAGTGGCCAATGCCTGGAGCCGGCCAACTCCGCCCGAGGCGCAAGAAGAGACCGGATTTTTTACCGACACCACGCTTTGCATTGGCTGCAAGGCCTGCGAAGTCGCGTGCAAACAATGGAACCAGCTTCCCGCCGACGGCATGCACCTGAGCGGCAACAGTTACGACAACACAGTGATGCTGAGTGACACCACCTGGCGGCATGTGGCCTTTATCGAGCAGTTCGACGGAACTGGAGGCGAAAAAGACAACGGCGGATATGGCAACAACGCAGGCCGCTGGCTGATGATGAGCGATGTTTGCAAGCACTGCGAGGTTGCGCCTTGCCAGGAAGCGTGCCCTACGGGATCGATTCTCTACAACGAGTTCGGCAACGTCTACGTTCAGCAGGATATTTGCAACGGCTGCGGCTATTGCGTGGTTGCCTGCCCGTTCGGCGTGCTCGAGCGAAACCGGCTGGATGGCCGCGCGCACAAATGCACGCTGTGCTATGACCGGCAAAAAATCGACATGACGCCGGCTTGCGCCAAACATTGCCCAACCGAATCCATAAAATTTGGGCCCGTCAGCCAGTTGCGCCAGATCGCAAAGAAGCGCGTTAAAGAATTGCATGCACGCGGCGAATGGGATGCTTATCTTTATGGCGCGGAAGCCAACGGCGAATATAGCGCGCTGAATTCATTCTTTCTGTTGAAGGATAAACCGATCGTTTACAACCTGCCGGAGGCGCCACGCCGTCCTGTGGCGCACATGAAATGCAATTACATTTTCAGCTTCGCGGTGTCGGTGGCGCTTACCGCCATGTCGGCCGTGTTGTTCCATCGAGGGAGGTAAGCGTGGCGACTGCCGAAGAACTCCCACAGCCTGATCAGTTCTCACAATTAACCCCAGCGCTCGAGTTGACGCGCGCGGTTAGGCCACAACTCAATGCGACGCAGGGCTACGAAGGCGTGCCCATCCTCAAGCCGCCGGTGTGGGGATGGGAGATTGCCTGCTACTTCTTTGTCGAAGGCGTGAGTGCGGGAATTTATACGCTGGGCACAGTTGCGGACCTGGTCGGGCCGAAGAGCTACCAGAAAACCGTCACTTACGGACGACTGCTGGCTCTCTTCGCGATGATGCCCGCCCCGGTTTTGCTGATTCTCGACCTTGGACGGCCGGAGCGTTTTCATCACATGCTGCGGGTCTTCAAACCACGGTCGCCCATGAATATTGGAACTTGGGCGCTCACGGCATACGCGCTCTTCACCACATTGCGTGCGGCCAAGGGGCTGGGGAAAAAGCTGCCGCACTTACCCTTCCTTACCGCGATGCTGAATGCAATTCCGGAGCGGACGGCAAGCGTTGCGGGATTGCCGTTTGCCATGACCATGCTCAGTTATCCGGGCGTGCTGCTTGAAAGCACGAGCATTCCGCTGTGGTCGCACACCCCATTTCTCGGTCCGCTGATTGCGGCGAGTTCGGTGAGCAGCGGAGCGGCGGCCATGTCTCTGGTGGGGGAATGCACGGGTGATGAAAGTGCCATCAAGCTGATGACCAAGATGGAAAACGCCAGTGCGGTTGCGGAAGGCGTTTGCCTGGGAGCTTACTTCGCTACGGCGAAGAACGCCAGCAAGCCGCTGGTGCGCGGCAAACAATCGAAATTGTTCTGGATTGGCAGCGTGACATTAGGAATGATCGTTCCAGCAATCCTGCGGCAGCGCAAATCGAGAACGGCAAGAATTGCAAGTTCGGTGCTGACTCTCGCCGGAAGCTTTGCCTTGAAGTGGGCGATTACTCATGCAGGAAAAGAATCCTCGCGCGACCGCGAACTGGCCAATCACAATGCTGGACGTTGAGTGCTCTTTCCCAGGAACACGCAATCGATCCAAACGAAATTCACGAAGTCATCGCACCACCACGGGC
The DNA here is from genome assembly GCA_963743585.1 of uncultured Acidobacteriaceae bacterium. Taxonomy (GTDB): domain Bacteria; phylum Acidobacteriota; class Terriglobia; order Terriglobales; family Acidobacteriaceae; genus Sulfotelmatobacter. The sequence continues at coordinate 164,619 of CAVUQI010000002.1, forward strand.
ATTCCGTCTCGTCTCAGGAGGAATAGGCGTAGCCCGCCCCGCCGAAATTGTCAGAGATGAGGACTTTTCAACACCTATTGATCCACCTCGAAGTTCCGGGCATTCATTGACCTGCCCTATCTGTAATCCTTAAGATTTCAGCACAATGATCGGCCGGACCGGCACGCATGACCGCATCATGGATGCCGGGGCCAAACGCCAATTTGGAGAAAAGCCGTGGTAAAGATGCTAGGAGTCCTGTTGGTATGTGGGTGTCTCGCAGGTTGTGGTTCGGGTTCCGCGCCGAATCTAACCGGGAATTGGCAGTTCACCCTTAAATCATCGGCCAATGGGAACACGTATAACGGGACGGCATCACTCACGCAGAGTAGCAGCCCCGTCACTTCTACAGGTGCAGGCAGCCTGGAACGTATGGTCACTGGGACCCTGAACTTCGCCAACGATCCGTGCGCTACGACTGCAGCGCTGTCAGGCACGATTAGCGGTTCGAACGTGGTCCTTTCGACAACAGTGAGCAACCAACCGGTATCGTTGACTGGAAATGTCAACCCCGCATTCACGGCAATGTCTGGGAACTACACTTTCGGTTTCGGAGGATGTGACAGCGGAGATTTTGGATCGTGGTCTGCGAGCAAGTCATAGACGGGGAAAGTTCGAAAACAGGCCCTGCGACGTTAACGAGTCAGCGGCGAATACGTCAGAGCGCGTGCCGCAGTTCACGAATCCAGAGCGTCCATAGTCTCGTTTCGCCGTAAAGATCGTTTTGCATCGAGGGCCGCTGGGTGAGAACTTGACAATGCGGGGCTTGCGCGTGATAGTCAATGACTGTTAGTCGTATATGAGCGCTGGTCATTTATGACTAAAGGTCATTCGTCTAATTCCGCCGCATTCTTCGAAGACCTCGTCTCCGAGAATCTGCCGCACTTGCAGGGCATGGGACGCCGCCAGCGTCGCGGCGCCGAAACACGGCTGCGCCTGTTCCGTTGCGCGCTTCAGCTTTTTGCCGAACGCGGTTACTCCAATGTCACCGTAGAAGATATCACCGAAGCCGCCGACGTTGGCAAGGGCACGTTCTTCAACTATTTCGAAAGTAAGGACCAAGTGTTAAGCGTAATGGCCGAAATTCAGCTGGGCAAGGTCAAAGAAGCTCTGGCACTCGCCGAAGACGGCGAACGGACGATTGGCTCCGTGTTGCATCGTCTTTTTCTTCACTCTGCGGAGGAACCTGGGCGCAGTCCGGACCTCGCCCGCGCGCTGCTCTCTTCGTTTCTGGCGAGCGAGGGCGTGCGCCGTCGTATGGCCAACAACCTGGCGTTTGAAGGTCGCAAGATGTTGGCCCAAATCGTAGCTACGGGGCAAAAACGCGGAGAGATCGACTCCCGCCTTAAAAAACAGAATGTAGCGCTTCAGATCCAGCAGGCGTTCATGGGAACGCTTTTACTTTGGTCGCTCGAGGGCAAGCCTGCGCTTCAAGCTTCGGCGGAAGCAAGCTTTCAACACTTTTGGAGGGCAGTCGCGGCCTCCAGTCAAGAGCAAAAGGGATGAAACGCAATTTCCGAACTATCGTCGTGCTGTCGCTAGCAAGCCTGATCAGCGCGCCCATGAGCTCTGGCCAAGCCGCAGCGCCCTACCGCATCACGTTACGTGAGGCGGTCCGAACGAGCGATGGAGCACAACGTCAATGTGCTCGTCGCCAATACCCAGGTCGAGGAAGGCGAGGGCACCAGTATGCGCCTCAAGTCTCTCGCTCTGTTTCCGCATGTGCAGGCACAAATCTACAGCAACTTGCAGAAGCTCTCCCTGAGCGAATTCGGGCTTACCGGGATTGCGACAGTGGCCTTGCCCCAGACCACCGGACCGTTTTCCAATTACGATGGTCACTTTGCTGCCGAGCAGAACATCATCGATCGACAGAGTTATCACGAATGGAAAGCCAGCCAACGCGCCGTTAATGCCGGCAAATTGGATTATGAGGGTGAGGTTGATCTGGTCATTCTGGCCGTTGCCGACCTCTACCTGAAGAGCCAATCTGCCGCGGCGCGCATCGACGCCGCCCAATCGCGGGTCACTGACTCGGATGCCTTGTTCAAACTGGCGAAAGACAAGCACGATGCCGGAACCGCAACCGGCGTGGACGTGTTGCGCGCGCAGGTGCAACTGGCGAATGACAAGCAGGCTCTACTGGTCGCGCAGAATCAGTACAAACAGTCGCTGCTCGCTCTCGCACGCAACCTTGGGATGAGTCCGAGCACCCCTTTGGAACTCGCCGACCCGCTCCGCTATCGTCCCTTGCCCAACCTCCAGGCCGAGATGCTTCTGCCGGCGGCGCTTCTGGCGCGCCCCGATTATTTAGCACTTGCCAGCCAGCGCCAGGCGGTGGTTGAGCAACAGCGCGCCAACCGCGCCCGCTACTATCCGAAGTTCAGCATTTTCGGGGGCTATGGCGAGCTCGGCCGCACCTTCGGGGGCTTCAATAGCGTAGGCCTCATTCAAGGCCAGATCGACGTTACTCTCTTTGAACGCGATCGCAACGGCGAGGCGCAGGAGATCGCAAGCCGGCTGAAACGTGTCGATTATCAGATCGCCGACCTGCGGCGCGGCATTGAAGAGGACGTTCGTGAGGCATTGCTGAATATTCAATCCGCTGCCGAGCAGGTAGCTGTCGCCAAGGAAGGACAAGATCTGGCGCAGCGTGAACTCGAACTCTCGCAGGACCGTTTCCAGTCGGGAGCGACGAATAATATCGAGGTGGTCACCGCTCAGGACCAACTCGCGCGCGCTCAGGAGAATTACATTCTTGCCGTCTCCAGCCACACCGACGCCACGTTTGGGCTCGCGGCGGCCTTGGCGGATGTAAAGAGCATTGGACAGTAACTGCAACGTGCGTAAAAGATCTGTCGACCGGGCGGTGATCTATGTTCCATATCCATGTTCAATTGATCCGTGTTCGCGCCCTAGAGGGTTGAGGCCATGAAACGACGTCTACCAATTTTGCTCCTGCTGGCCGCGGTAATCGCCGCTGGCGTGTATTTTTATCCACGTCTTACCCAAAAAACAGGGCCTCAAAACCAGCTCACGCTCTCCGGCAACATCGAAGCGCATGAGAGTCTGATCAGCTTCAAAGTGCAGGGCCGAATCGTCGATCTGCCCGTCCAGGAAGGCCAGCAGGTTGAGGCGGGCGCCCTGCTTGCGCGTCTCGATGATGCCGACTACCGGCAAAGGGCCCGCATCAACGAGGCCGCCGTTCAAGTCCGCGAGTCCAACCTTGCGCTCATGCTCGCCGGAACTCGCGAGCAGGAGGTGAGTGCGTCGCAGCAAAACATGCTCAATGCGCAGGCCGAACTCGACGAGAAGAAGCTTGAGCGCGATCGCGCCCAGCGGCTCTTCAGCAAAGATGAGCTTTCCGCCCAGGACCGCGACCTCGCCGATACCGCTCTGAAGCGTGCCCAAGCGACATTTCGCGCAGCACAACAGCGTTACAACGAAGCTGTCGAAGGCACCCGTAAAGAAGACATAGCCATTGCTCGTGCCAATCTTAAGGAAGCCGACGCCGATCTGGGCCTATCGCGGGTCAACCTGGACTACACAACCCTCCGCGCCCCCTCCGCCGGCGTGATCACCGTGCGCGAGGCCGAGCTCGGAGAGGTGGTCAATCCCGGCACTCCGGTGGTGACTCTCGCCGATCTTGATCACATCTGGCTGCGCGCCTATATCGCCGAAACCGATCTCGGCCGCGTCCACTGGGGCCAGGAAACCACTATCACCACCGACACGTATCCCGGCAAACAGTACCGCGGGCGCGTTTCATTCATCTCCTCGAGCGCAGAGTTCACACCGAAGAGCGTGCAAACCTACAAAGAACGCATAACTCTTGTCTATCGAATCAAGATCGATATCGATAATCCTAATTACGAACTGAAGCCTGGCATGCCGGCGGACGCCCACATCAATCTTGCCGCCGCTGAACCTAACGCGCCTCCACAGGGAATGACGCCGACGAACTAATGACTAATGAATGAGAAGCCGCAATCCGCGATCATCGCCGAGGATCTCACCAAGAGCTTCGCCGACGGGCGTGCTGTGGATCACCTGAGCTTCAAGGTTCACGCCGGCGAGATTTTCGGCCTGGTAGGCCCAGACGGCGCAGGAAAAACTACAACTCTGCGCATGCTCGCCGGAATCCTGCCGCCCGATGAAGGCACTGCCCGTGTAGCTGACTTTGATGTGGTTCACGATCCCGAAAACGCCAAGCGCCATCTCAGTTACATGCCGCAGCGCTTCGGGCTTTACGAAGACCTTACCGTCGACGAAAATATTCGCTTCTACGCTGACCTGTTCGGAGTGAATCGGTCGCAACGCGAAGAACGTTCCATCCCCTTATTGCAGGCCGCCGGCATGAGAGAGTTCCGCCGCCGACTCGCGGGGAATCTTTCCGGCGGCATGAAGCAGAAACTGAGCCTGGTCTGCGCGCTCATCCACCGTCCCAAAATAATTTTGCTGGATGAGCCGACCACCGGCGTTGATCCGGTTTCGCGCCGCGATTTTTGGCGCATCCTCTACGAACTGGTCTCGGAAGGCGTGGCGATCCTTATCTCCACCGCCTATCTCGACGAGGCGGAGCGCTGTCACCGCGTCGCCCTGCTCCATCAAGGGAAGCTGCTCTTCTGCGACACGCCTAACAATCTCAAGGCCAAGCTGGGCAAGAGCGTCCTCTCCATCACCTCACCCGAGCCGCGCAGATTGCGCGGGGAGTTGGAGAACACGGTTGGCGTCTCCAGTCTCGTCATGACCGGCGATGGTGTGCACATTGTGGTTGAAGATGGCGCGAGGCGCATCCCGGAGTTCGAAGCCAGGCTGAACGGAGCTTCCGTTCCGTTCAACAGGATTCAACAGGTCACGCCCACAATCGAAGATCTCTTCGTGGAAGCGGTCGGCAAGGGAGCGTCATCCCATGCCTGAAGACAGTTCTGTGGTAATCGAGGACCTGGTAAAGCGCTTCGGAGATTTCGTGGCTGTCGATCACATTAATCTCGAAGTCCGCAAAGGCGAAGTTTTTGGGTTTCTCGGGCCGAATGGCGCAGGCAAATCTACTACCATCCGCATGCTTTGCGGCCTGTTGAGACCGAGCTCCGGCCGGGCGCGTGTCGCAGGATATGACGTGGGCCGGGAACCAGAATCGGTTCGGCAGAACATTGGCTACATGTCGCAGAAATTTTCTCTCTACAACGATCTTAAGGTGATCGAAAACCTACGCTTATTCGCCGGTCTCTACAGCGTGCCCGCAAGCCTGCTCAAAGAACGAATTGATTGGGCGTTGGAGATGGCGAATCTCAAGGGCCAGGAACATCTGATTACCGGCACGCTTCCCGGAGGGTGGAAGCAGCGCCTTGCCTTGGGCTGTGCCGTGTTACACCAACCGCCTGTTGTCTTTTTGGATGAGCCTACCTCCGGCGTCGATCCCATCTCGCGCCGACAGTTCTGGGACTTGATCCACAACATGGCAGAGGAGGGTGTAACAGTCTTCGTAACCACGCACTACATGGAAGAGGCGGAATACTGCAACCGCCTGGCGTTGATCTTTCGCGGCGCTGTCGCAGCTTTGGGTACGCCTTCGGAACTAAAGCAGAAATCGATGAAGGGCGAACTGCTTCTAGTTGAGTGTGAGCCGCTGGGCGAAGCGGTAGAAATTTTGCAATCCGCTCCCGATGTGATGGACGCAGCGGTTTTCGGGAGCGCGCTGCACCTGGTCGTGCGCGATGCGACTTCTGCGATCCCCCAGGTGAAGAAGTATCTGTTAGACCACAACATCGCCATCGCCCTGATCGAGAAAATCCATCCCAACCTGGAAGACGTTTTCGTCTCGCTCACCAGCGCGCCTGACTCGGGGAAAGAGTGGAAAGCGTGAGCTTCACTCGCTTCTTGGCGGTGGCCAGAAAAGAAGTCATCCACATCCTTCGTGATTCGCGGGGCCTGATCATCGTCCTGATCATGCCGGTGGTTCTGGTGTTGCTGTTTGGCTACGGCGTCAATCTCGATTTCAAGGGACTCCCCGTATATGTGTACGACCGCGACGGTAGCCAGCAGAGCCAGGATCTTTTGAAGCGCTTCCAGGCCAGCGAGTACTTCGATGTTGTGCGGGTCGTGAACAACTACCCGGCACTGGCGCGATCGCTCGACCACGGTCATGCCAAAATGGGGATTGTCATCCCATGGGATTTTTCTCAGCGTCTGAGCGATGGTCGCCCGGTCGAGGTTCAGGCGCTGGTTGACGGCACGGATGACAACACTGCCAACGTGCTCATCGGTTATGCCCAGGCAGTAGTCCAAGGCTATTCTTCGGATGTTCAACTGAACTGGCTTCGCAACCGCGGCCAAGTGGTGCAGCCCGCTCTCGTCAGTATTGAAACCCGCACCTGGTACAACGAAGACCTCGAAAGTAGCGCCTTCATTGTTCCCGGAGTGCTTGCCCTGGTCATGTCTGTTATCGGAGCGTTCCTGACCTCGCTCACCATTGCACGCGAATGGGAACGGGGCACCATGGAGCAGTTGATTTCCACTCCGGTGACGCCAGTAGAGATTATGCTGGGGAAGCTGGCGCCTTATTTTGCGATTGGCATGTTCGATGTCATCGTTTGTGCCCTGATCGCCATTTTTTGGTTCCGAGTCCCATTTCGTGGTTCATTTCCGGCCTTGCTCTTCACTTCCGCGATGTTTCTGGTAGTCGTTCTGTCCCTCGGATTTTTTATCTCCGTAATCGCGAAGAGTCAGCTTGCCGCCAGTCAAATGGCACTGATTGTCACCTTTCTTCCAGCCTTTCTGCTGTCCGGATTTCTCTTTCCCATTGAGCAAATGCCCACGGTGCTGCAGTGGATTACTCGCGTGGTTCCCGCACGTTACTACGTTTCCATCCTGAAAAAGATATTTCTCAAGGGGACTTCGACAGCTTTGCTCTACACCGACCTCGTTCCTCTGGCCATTTTCGCGCTGGTCCTGGCACTGCTCGCCACCGCTTCATTCCACAAGAGGTTGGGGTAAAAGGGGGAAGAAACGATGTGGGGACGCCTCAAGCAGATGTTAATCAAAGAGGTCATCCAGGTCTTCCGCGACAAGCGTACCCGGTTTTTGCTGTTCGGCCCGCCGATCATCCAGATGTTGATGTTCGGGTACGCGGCCACTTTTGAGATCTACCATGTTCCCACGGTCGTCCTCGATCTCGACCATAGCCAGGAAAGCCGCGAACTGCTCTCCCGCTTTTCTTCCAGTCCCTATTTCAACGTGCAGCGCCAACTCACGGACGATCGTCAGGTCGGCGATCTCATCGAGCAAGGCAAGGCTACGATCGGTCTCGAAATCCACGCCGGCTTCGCCCAGAATCTGCGCAAGGGCCAGACCGCTCCCCTGCAGGTGATCGTCGATGCCACCAACTCGAACACCGCCCTGATCGCCTCCGCCTACATTACGCAAATCGCACTCGGCTTCGCCCAGGACTACCAGAAGGACCGCATCTACCGCATCGCGCCGCAAATGGTGGGAGCAATCCCTTCCGTCCGGCTCGAGCAGCGGCCGTGGTATAACCCTGATCTTCGAAGCCGTTGGTTTTTCGTGCCGGGGATCATCGGCAGTCTGACGCTCGTGCTCGTCGTGACGTTAACTGCCTTTGCCGTGGTCCGGGAGCGTGAGATCGGCACTCTCGAACAGATCATGGTGACGCCGATCCGCCCCTTCGAGTTCATTCTCGGTAAAACCCTGCCCTTCTTTCTGATTGGCCTATTTGATGTTTCTTTAATTGCAACCGTAGGAACATTTTGGTTCGAAGTGCCATTTCGCGGTAACATCCTGGTTCATGTTCGCGGGAGCGATTCTTTTTCTGCTCTCGATGCAGGGGGTGGGCTTGCTGATTTCGACCGTCTCGGCAACTCAGCAGCAGGCGATGGTGACCTCGTTCTTCTTTATTATGCCGGCCGTGACGTTTTCCGGCTTTGCGTTTCCCATCAGCACTATGCCAATGTGGCTGCAATACCTCACCTATCTCAGCCCGCTGCGTTACTTTCTGGTGGTGCTTCGCGGCACCTATCTGAAAGGCGTAGGGATGGAAATTCTCTGGCCCCAGATGTTGGCCATGGCTGCCCTGGGAACTGTCTTGCTCACGATCGCTGTGTTGCGATTCCACAAGGCGCTCGACTAAGCGCCAGGGATCTCGAAAACCTCCCACATTGCAAATTGAAAAGCCTCGGTTTAGCCTCTACGCCGGAGGGCATTATGGGCATTGTCGAGAACATCAAAGACGCAGCCGATCTTGCCAAGAAAATAGGCGATATTGAGCTGTACCGGAAGATAGTTCACCTCGAAGGTGAGGTAATGGATTTGACGCGAGATAAGCGGCAGGCAGATCAGAAGATCGAGGAGCTACAGGGGAAGCTCGCCCTGCAAGGACAAATGACCTTCAGGCAGCCGTTCTATTTTCAAGACAGTGATGAGGTGCCCGTTCTGCCCCAGGTGTTTCGAAAAGGACAAGACTGCGGTTCATCTTTTCCTTGAGATCAACCGAGCCGACCTCCGGAAATGGGAGTGCCGCGAGTGCGAGAGTGGATATCGGATTGAAGGGCCAGATTACCTTCGTCGCTATCAGGTTCAAGGTTCGTCCGATCCCGGGCCTTGGGGCTAGTCAATGAGCGTAACGCCGACATTTGAACAGCTACAGCGGCAGTCGGTGGATTCGCCTTCTGTCCCGTTCCTTCTTAAGACCGAAGAATATGCGACCGTTCCAGCACATCATCGAATTCCAGCTCGAATTCCTCCAACGGCGGTTTGACTCATTGTTGCTGGCCAGCCCGTTGGCGTTCTCTCAGATGACGCCAAGCAAGATACCCGACAGATCGGGCGTCTACCTCATCACGGCCGCGCTGTCGGGTCGCGAGGATCCCTACTACGTGGGGCGTACAAAAAATTTGCGCCGGCGGCTGTACAACAATCATCTGATGGGCCCGTTCTCAAATGCTCGGCTCAAGAACTGTTTAGTTTCAACGCGGGAGTGCGAGGACATTGCGGCTGCGAAAGGGTTCTTGAAATCGTGCTGCTCGGTACGCTGGATCGAACAGGCTGGACATCGGGAGCGCGGCGCTATCGAGGGGTATGCCACCGCCCTGCTCTTTCCTAAGCATGGAATTTATGAGGAACACTAACCTGCGGGGCAACCGTAAATTGGCGAAATCAGCCCCGGCTCCATTCAAACCAGACTGTATCCAAAATGCTCTGCCACATCTTCAGTCAGCGAGATGATTTCAGCTCTTTCCTCCGCGCTGAAATTAGGACGGTAATAGTCTGGCAGAGAAAGCTTGGAGATGTATTTGGTACGTACGGGCGCGAAAGCATCGAGAGGCAAGCCGGTATGCGCCAGAATGCGATCGATGGTTTCTTCAGGTTTTACGCACAGGTCCTCGTAGCGCACGATACAGACCGCACGAGCCAGTTCAGGATCATGCTTCAGTTGCTCGATGACGAAGCCAAACATTGACGCCCATTGCAGCGCGCGGGCGCGCACCAGCCGTCCCTCGTCACGGCAGCGGCATATGTCCTGCGTGAGCGCGTCATTTCCAAGATTGACCGGCACATAGTTGGGGCCAAACTCATGGAATCCGCTCATTCGATTCATTCTCATCAAACGTCGATCGTCGCGCGCCAAATCTGAAAAAAGCCGATCTTGCTTGACCACCGATGCCGCATGGTCAATCGGATTGCGAACATACAAGAGGAAACGCGCGTCGGGAAAAATACGGCGCAGGTAGCGCATCCGCGTGACGCAAGGATTGTTTTTGGATACATAACGGGAACGGCCCCTTACCAAAAGCAGCTTGCGGATGTGATCTTTAAAAAATGTCTCGAAACCTGAATTCAACGTGCTGTCATCCAGAACATTGCAGCGGCTTGGATCATGCAAATGATGAAAGAAACGCAGCCAAATCATTTCCTCCACGCCTTCAGAACTGTCGCGAGTTACCTGCAAACGATCGCGGTTGACCCGTTCTACCGGCGATTTCAATGCCTTGATCGGAAGCTTCGGAAACAAGCGGTTCCACCACCATGGCGTATAGGGCAGCGCAAAATCCGAATATCGATGCGTCGTCACATCCGGATGCTCGCTCAGCATTTGGGCGGATATGGTTGTTCCGGCACGCGGCAAGCCGAGAATATAAATTGGCCGGTCGATCGGGATGGCCGCCATTCGGGACTTCAGAACTTTCGATTCAAGTTGCCCGAGCTCAACAAAGAGCGGTGCGGTTGCATTGACGAACCTGACAAACCAATAAAGCCCAGCAGGCACGGAGAACCGCTCCGATTTCGGCGGAGGCGGAGGATGTGGCGCGGGAGCACTTGGCATGGGCCGAGGCGTGACAACTTGTTCCATGGTGCGCACGAGTAAAGGCTGGAACTAAATATTCCGACGAATTCGCGGACCGGTTTTTCAGATTTTCTCGAACACCGCGCCGATCACGGTCAGTCCGGGGCCGAAACCCACGCTGACGACTTTCGCGCCGGTGGGAATCGCATTCGTTTCCACGATCTTTTGCCACATGTGGGGAGCGGTCGCGGAGGCCATATTGCCATGCTGATCCAGAATTTCCCGGCTGACCCACATCTTGCTCTCGTCGAGACCGAGCGCTTCACGGACTTTGTTCACAATCGCCGGGCCGCCAGGATGGATCGCATAGACGAGATCCTCTTTCTCAGCTTCGAAATCGATGCCTGCCTGAAGGCAAAGATCGATCATGAATTGTTTTACATGGATATAGATGATATCCGGCACGTTTTTCGAAACCGTCTCATCGAACGAGTACAGTCCCGGCTTCAAGCTCATCTCCTCCAAGGAATTCGGAACAAGACGTTCTTGTACGGCAAGGAGCTTTAAACCTCTTTTGTTCGATGCCAGGAAATTCGCAAGAGGGTAGGCAGAGTATTTGATGAAGCCGTCGCCAAAAATGGCGTTCATCACGTAGTTCCCGGGTTCATGCGCCAGAAAGTCGACATGCAGCGACAAATATTCCGTATGGATGATATCGACCCGGTCTTTCGGAGTCGGCAAAGCGGCGTACGATGCCGCTAATAGTCCGCACGCCGTGCGGATCGCCGGAAAAGCGCCATAGCAACCCATGTGGTAGGCATGGGTGACGCCAGTCTGGAACCATCCCTGTCTGGAGAGAAAAACCTGAGCTGGGCTCGGGGACGCATAGCCCGAACAAGTGACATGGATGAGCTCGTCCGGAGGGGCCTGCTCGCTCTCTTCATAACAACGCTCAAACGCGGTGAGTGCCGCTTGCTCAAAGAGAACGCGCCGCTGGTCCCAAGTCTTCCCGGCAGGATTGTCGTAGATATTTGTGTACGGGGCCGGAGGCGCCAGAAACTCCCGGTGCCCATTCCGCCGCGTATTTGCCGTATCGTAGATACAAACTTGGCGCTGTGAGATATGTTCCGCAGAAGAGGCACAATACCTTTCGACGCGCTTCTTCGTGCTCCTGAACACCGCAGTCTTTTGTTCTTCCGATTCAATGCCCTGACTGACACACCGCGCGACCGCCATCCAGTGCGCCAGGCAGTCGAGCAGTTCATCTTGCGGAACGGACGGCCTCAGGGTGACCGCCTTAAAGTCGGCAAACACGACCGGAAGCGCGCAAGACCGAGAGCTTGCTTCCGCTTCATACGGTGCGTCCAGAACGTGCCCGCGCTCAGGCATCCTCATCAAGCCCCCATTGCCGCTTTCCGCGCGGCCATTCGCTTCTTAATATTTCTTAATCGTACCGTGACTGCCATCATACCTAAACATTTTCAGCCGTCAACAGTACGCCACTCTAATTTATTGCAATCACTGGTTACGGCTTAAAACCCGGCTGGCTCTGTAAAGCTTCCTCGAGGGCTGGAAGCTTTTTATTTGCTGCATCTGAAACCCCTTTCAGGCTTGGGTTTTCAGACACTTGCGCAAGGGCCGAGGGCAGGAGGCCGAGGTGCACAAAGCTGCAGCCGGTTTACGAATGTCCAACTTCTAATTAATCTTCACTTCACTGATCTTTACGATCTCTTTTGACGTTTTCTCCAGTTTGAGATATATTCCGCTCCAATAGATGATCGCCGCTGGCGCGGGATTACCGCGGATGGCTTTCGCAGAAATGATCCCAAATCTTGCGAAGGTCACGGACCTCGCCCCAGCAATCTTTTATCGCAAGCGCGAAGGGCAATTCCCGGATAATGTTGCTGGATCATCTCTGCACCTCGAATCCCCGTGGCGGAAAAATGAAAGCATTGTCTGCGTTAAGGCCCCCCCTCCTGGCGGCGGCATCGTTCATTGTGTGCGCCTTGATGATGGCGTGCGGGGCGGGTTCGATCCCATCCCTCGCTGGGGGAGCCGTCACCCACACTCAAAATCCGTTGGTGGCACTTTATACGATCCGGACGGGTTGTCTGGGGCAGATAATGGTGGAGTTTGGTCCCACCACGTCCTATGGAAGAAGCACCTCGTGGGTTCCGGTGACCACCCCTTACTATGCTTCCGTAGAGGTGGCGGGAATGAGGGCCTCCACCACCTACCATATGCGGGCGCAGGTGCAATGCGCAGGCAATGCCGCCACGTCAACCAGCCCTGATATAACCTTCACGACGGGGCCATTGCCCTCTTCTCGTTCTCTGGTTTTTCCGCAACTGGTTGTCAGCCGCCCTAATCCTTCTTTGAGCTCCACCGAAAATCCCGGGATCGAATACATCGACGTGACGGTTGCCAATACGCCAGCCTATTTCACTGACCGCGATGGCAACGTCATCTGGTATTACGACAATGGACGAGGTAATTTTGCGTATCCGTTCAAACTGCTTCCTAATGGGCACATGCTTTTGGCAATCACTAACGCGTCCTCGATTTCGAATTTGGTCGAAATCGACTTGGCCGGAAATACCATTCGTGAGATGACCACGGTAGATTTGCAACACAAAATGGCGAACGCCGGCGGCTTCGATTTTGTGCCGGCTGGCTTCCATCATGACTTTGCCCTGCTCCCTAACGGCCATGTGATTGTCATGGTGCAGTGCTATAAGACTTTTACTAATGTCACAGGGTATCCGGGAACAATGTCCAGTCTTAGGAGATGCGCTGATCGATCTGGACCAGAACTGGAATCCCGTTTGGTCTTGGAACGCGTTCGATCATCTTGACGTGAACCGCCACATCGACGGCATGCCAGATTGGACGCACACTAATGCGCTTCTTTATTCCCCTGATGATGGGAACCTCATTTTGTCGTTCCGCGCCCAATCGTGGATTCTCAAGATCGATTATGAGAACGGACGTGGTTCCGGGAATATCCTGTGGTACCTCGGCTATCAGGGAGACTTCGCCTTGACCAACGAAGGGGTCCCGAGCGACGATCCGAGCTTATGGTTTGCCAGCCAGCATTTCCCGATTCTATTAAGCCAAAATGGGCCCCAGATGACTTTGGCGATTTTTGACAATGGACTCAACCGAATTCTGAATCCGGACGGTGAGGTCTGCGAGAATCCAATTTTAGGCAATGCTTACCCCCCCGCATGTTATTCCCGGCCCGTGATCTATCAAGTCGACGAAAGCTCCATGGTTGCCAATATTACATGGGGCGATCCCTTGCCGTACTACAGCCTATGGGGAGGGGCCATCAATCGATTCGCCAACGGCAATGTTGAATTTGAGTTAAACGATCCTGCAATCCCGCCAAGCCCCAATGTGGCATCCCAGGTCCAAGAGGTGACTGGAACGTCCCCTCCGCAGGTGGTGTGGCAGATGAATGTTACTCCCATAACGGCCAATGCATATCGCGCTTACCGGTTTCCCAGTTTGTATAACGGCGTGACCTGGCAGTATTGAGACTTTCAACCCATATGCGCCAAATCGAGCTTTTTTCGTTACTTCTCAAAAGTGCTTCGGTGGGGGCTTATTTTAGAGGTAAGTGATTGATTTTATTTTGGCTGCCCCCCAGGGATTCGAACCCCGATATGCTGATCCAGAGTCAGCTGTCCTGCCGTTGAACGAGGGGGCAGTGGCTTCATTATCCAACGAGCGCTGGCGAGGGTCAAATTTTGAAGCGGCTTAGATGGTTTGCACTTTACGGCTGCGGTTCGCGATCTTTCTATCCGGTGCTCTCTATTGTTGCAGCTTGTTCTGGTTTCTTTTTCACTCGTACCACGGTGATCTTGGCGAATCCTTCCTCGAATGCGGGCGGCTTTAGCTTGGCTGCCATGCGGCGCATAATGTCGTCGGGAACGACGCGATCCCGGCGCTGGTGGCGCTCGATGCAGACCTCGAGCGGAACATCGAAGAAGACGGCGTGGACTTCGTATTGGTAGTCCCTGGCTAGCTTGATCCAGTGCTGGCGCTCCTGTGGCGTTAGGTTCGTGGCATCGACGTAATTCATGGGACGCCGGGCGATGAGTCTGGCTTTCAGCATGGAACGCAGGTTGGAAAAAACCAGGTCCTGGTAACGCTGTTCGCGGACGTCATCGAACAGTATGGTGCGCATCATATCGCTTGATAGCGGAACGACGTTGTGGCGCTTGAACCAGGAACTTTTGCCGGAACCAGGAAGGCCAATGGCTAAAACGACTATGCCCTTCGGCGAACGAGGCGCCGATGGCTGCAGCGGTGTGGGAACTGCAACGGCGGCAGTTGCAGCCTGGCTTTCGGACTCGGGGATCTCGGCAGGCTGATCTTCGGATTCAACCCGGGGGCCCACCCCGAATTCTGGCGTCAGCGGAATTGATCCTTTTGCGGCAGCGGGAGCAAAAGCTTGAGCGACCGCCTGTTCATGGCCGCGAGGTTCGCCGCGTCCGCGACCGCCACGACGGCGCCGTCCGCGATTCGCTTGTGCAGAGGAACCTGGCGTAGAAGGGCCCGGTGCAGGCAAATCTTGTTTGGAAGCTCGGGGTGCGGATTGCGCCGGCGTCTCGAGAGCCTGCGTGGCTTGCTGGGGCGGGCCCGCGTCCGTATCGTGAACATCGCCGCGCGAGGATGAACGTTCAGCTTTTTGGGCCTTCGCGGATGTTTCTGGTTGGTTGCTGTCGGCTTCGTCTGCCGAACTTTCCTGGGGCTCCGCATCGAAATATGCCGGCTGCAAGGGCGCAGGAGCCGGCTGGTCGGAGGGTTCTGCAGGCTTTTTTTTGCGACGCTGTAAGCGCTCGCGCATCCATTTGCGCATGCAAGGCTTTTAACACAGAAGAGAGGGTGGGATCAATCGACGATGTTGGCGGACTGTGGGCTAGCTTGATGAGGCGCGCGATTCGTGCTGACGTTGCAAATCTGGATCCTTCGCCCGCCCGGAGACGACGACTCGATATGGCGCCGAATGAGAAACTTCCGCAGACCGTCTCTAAATCGGGAGTAGTGCCTGCGGAAATTCACAATCAGAAATATATTTCCCTCACCACGTTTCGCAAAACCGGTATGGGCGTGGCCACGCCGGTTTGGTTCGGAGAGGACGCCGAAAAGCTTTATGTGATGACGCGCAGCGACATGGGCAAGATGAAACGGATTCGGAACAATCCGGCGGTGCGGGTCGCTCCCTGCACAATGCGCGGGAAGGTGACCGGGGCGGAGTTTGCCGCTACCGCTCGCATTTTGCCGGCGGAAGAACACGCACATGCGCGGCAGACGATAAACCGGAAGTATTGGATGGCGCGGCTGCCCTTCATATGGCGCAGGACGGACGCGTGTATCGAGTTGACCTTCGCCTGAATACGCCCGGGTGCGGCCCCTCTTTCTTCGCAGCCTTAATGGCCTTTGTGGTGAAATTAGGATGCTACCCCATTCGCATCTGGAAAGGAACGCAAGGCGGAAAGATGCTAAAATAAGCTGATTTCATGCCTGTAAAGAGTCTCACCGTCTCCCCAGTAACAGAAAAAACGCGCAGCGAGAAGACCGGAAGGCACACTGGTCACGCGCGTTTGGAAGATGTGCGTTTGCAAGACCTTCATTCGGAACATGTCGGTTCGAAAAATGTGCGCCCGCAAAAGGTTGGCTTCGTCAGTCTCGGCTGCCCGAAGAATCTCGTCGACAGCGAAGTGATGATGGGACTATTGGCGCGTGCCGGCGCCGAGCTTTCGCCTCGCGCGGAAGATGCCGATGTGATCGTGGTGAATACTTGCTCGTTCATCGCGAGCGCGCAAGAAGAATCGGTGAACACGATTCTCGAAATGGCCGAGCATAAGGGCTCAGGCCGGGCGAAGAAACTTGTGGTCGCGGGTTGCCTGGTGGAACGGTTTCGCGACGAGATTCGTAAACGAATTCCGGAGGTTGACGCGGTTGTAGGTACAGGCGAGTTACAGAATATTCTGGCCGCAACCGGTATCGTGCCAGCTTCCGCGCCTCGGCAGAGCGATTCACCTTTCGTGGTATTGAACTCGAGGTTGAATTCGCGTCCTGAGGGCGATGCGCGTACTGTGCAGGGACGATTCTCACGCGCGGAATGGGACGGAGCGATCGCCGACCTGCCGAATTATTTGTACGACGATGAAACTCCCCGGATTCTGACCACACCGAAACACTCGGCCTACATCAAGATCGCCGAGGGCTGTGACCATCCCTGCAGCTTTTGCATTATCCCGCAGTTGCGGGGAAAATTTCGCTCGCGGCGCTTTGAATCGGTGATCGCCGAAGCCGAGCGGCTGGCTCTGGGAGGCGTGCGGGAAATCACGCTCATCGGGCAGGATACGACCTGTTATGGCGAAGATCTTGGGTTGCAGCATGGTCTGGCGCTGTTGCTTGAGCAGCTCGCGAAGATCGAAGATCTGCGCTGGATTCGCTTCCTTTATGCCTATCCGAACAAGATCACGGGCAGGCTTCTGAACACGATCGGTGAGCACGAGAAGATTTGCTCCTACATGGATGTGCCGCTGCAACATGCGTCGGCGACGGTCCTGAAGCGGATGAAGCGCGGCGGCGGAGCGGATGTTTTTTATCGCGCGATCGAGAAGATGCGGCGCTCGATTCCCGGCCTGACACTGCGTACGTCTTTCATCGTCGGCTTCCCAGGAGAAACCGAGAAAGAGTTCGAGGAGCTCTGCGAGTTCGTGCGCGAGGTCCAGTTTGACTGGATGGGCACATTCTCGTATTCCGACCAGGAAGGTGCAACCGCCTTCGAACTGGACAAAAAGCTTTCTACGGGCGAGATTGAACGACGGCGCAAACACTTGATGGGAATTCAGCGGCAGATCAGCAAGAAGAAAAAGAAGGCGCTGGTGGGACGCGAGTTTGATTTACTGCTGGAAGGTACTTCGGGAGAAACCGATCTTCTGCTGGAGGGCCGAACCATAATGCATGCGCCTGAAATCGATGGCAAGGTTTTCGTAAACGATTTTCCGGTCGAAATTACACCGCAGCCCGGCGAGTTTTATCGCTGCGCGATCACAGAGGCGCATGATTACGACCTCGTCGC
This sequence comes from uncultured Acidobacteriaceae bacterium, assembly GCA_963743585.1. Lineage (GTDB taxonomy): Bacteria > Acidobacteriota > Terriglobia > Terriglobales > Acidobacteriaceae > Sulfotelmatobacter. The sequence goes on from CAVUQI010000002.1 coordinate 182,060, forward strand.
CGGGATTCTGGAACCTATACTTTAAGGTTCCCAACAAAGCTCGCTGCATTCCAGCGCTATGGCCCGTAAACCCGCTCTCAAGCTTCGGTGTCCAATTTGCAGGAAACCCGTGAAAGCCAGCAATCCAGAGTTCCCTTTCTGTAGCGAACGCTGCCGCACCATTGACTTGGGCAAATGGGCGAGTGGGGCCTATGTGGTTCCATCCCCGGTCACGGATGCAGATGAGCAGCTTGGGACGGACGATTCCGAAAGCGATGATTCCGAAAACCACGATTCACGAGACCATGGAAAATCGGGAAACTGACCGAAAGCCTGCGTCGGCTCTGCTGATGGCCACATTCTTCGGTATTGGCCGGCTTCGTCCTGGGCCGGGGACTTGGGCGTCAGCAGTAACCGTGCTGCTATGGGCGGCGTTGGCTTACTCCCTGCCGCCCTCTATGCGTACGTCCGTTGTGATTGGGCTGGCTTTATTCTTTGTTCTAATTGGCATCCCCTCAGCCACGCGTGTCACCCGCGCCTCCGGAATCAAAGATCCGCAATTTGTAGTGATCGACGAGGTTGCGGGACAACTGGTCGCGCTGATTTCCGTTCCGCTCGCATGGCAATCTTTTCTGGCCGGCTTTATACTTTTTCGTGCCTTCGATATTGTGAAGCCGCCGCCGGTCAGACAGTTGGAGGCGCTGCCGGAAGGCACTGGGATCGTGCTGGACGATATTGCCGCCGGTCTTTACGCTTTATTAGGAGTGCATCTCTTGTTGCACTTTGGTCTTCTAAACTACGTAACTTCTTAGCAGTTCGAGTATTTCATGAGCCTTTCCGACCGCATCCTGGGCAAGAAAAACGTAAATGGCGGACCGCGCATTGAGTCCGTGTCGCCGGTACTGGCGCTGGCTGGGGGCGAGGTTCGTATCACGGGCTCGGGTTTGCGGCCGCAGCAATGGCAGCGTCCCCGGGTGCAATTTGGTGATATCGAGGGCGGCGTGGTAGTGAGTTCCGACTCGTTTCTGGTCGCCCGCGTTCCTCCGGGTGCAACGTCGGGAACGGTCGTAGTCTCAAGCGACGGCCACGCCAGCAATCCGCAAAACGTGAAGGTGGCGGTTCCGATTGCCGAGAACCTGCATCCGGTTACTAGTCCGGCGCTGGATGCGCAAGGTAATATCTACGTGACTTTTTCCGGCTCCCGCGGGCAAAAGGTTCCCGTCGCCATTTTCAAGATCGATACGAACTACACGATGAAACCCTTTGTCGTGGAAATGATGAACGCCACGGCCATTGCCTTCGACCGCGCAGGGCAGATGTACGTTTCCTCGCGTCACGATGGAGCAGTTTATCGCGTGGCGCAGAATGGGACCATGACTTCTTACGCGGGAGGCATGGGGGTCGCCACCGGCATCGCGTTCGATCGAAATGAAAATCTCTACGTGGGCGATCGCAGCGGAACCATTTTTAAGATTGGACGCGATCAGCAGGTTTTTGTCTTCGCCACTCTGGAACCGAGCGTTTCGGCCTATCATCTGGCGTTTGGACCGCAGGGCGATCTGTTTGTGACCGGGCCGACAACTTCGAGCTTCGACTCGGTCTACAAGATTGATCCGCATGGAACCGTGAGCCGGTTCTATCGCGGGCTGGGACGGCCGCAAGGCTTGGCATTCGATGGTGCGGGAAACTTGTATCTCGCGGCCTCGCTGGCTGGGCGGCGCGGCATCGTGAGGATCACTCCTGAAGGCAAAGCGAGTCTGGAGGTCGCTGGCCAGGGATTAGTAGGGCTCGCGTTCGCGCCGGGCCGCAGCGTGATTCTTGCGACCACGGATGCGGTCCATCATCTCTCGTGGAATGTCCCAGGATTTCCGTTGCTGCCGGAGTAATCGAATTCCGGTTCGCGCGATTGTCTTCGCGAGCTTCGCAGTTTGCCGACTCATCCGGCAGTAGCGTCCTCGGTAGCCTTCCCTTTGCGGCTTTCCTTTGCGGACCTCGCGGTTTAAGATTTTGGTCGATTGGAAAGAGAACCGAAAGCTCTTCACCACAAAGTATGCTAAGAACGGCCGCGAAGTTCCCCAAGCCTACTGCGTTGGTCCGTTCTCGCTCTGCGGCGCTTTTCATTTACACTTCTAGCCGTGAACGCTGAAATTATCGCGGTTGGCTCCGAACTGTTGACGCCATTCCGCGCGGATACAAATTCCCTTTACCTCACCGAGCAACTCAACCAATTGGGAGTAGAAGTGGTTTTCAAGAGCGTGGTGGGCGACGACCTGAAAGCGATTATCGCGGCCACGCAACATGCCATCTTTCGCTCGGACATTGTGGTTTTCAGCGGCGGCCTAGGGCCCACACAAGATGACCTGACCCGCGAGGCTGTGGCCGAGGCGCTGGGCGTTCCGTTGCACCGTGACGAGCAAGTCTTGGCCCTCCTCGAACAGCGTTTCGCCGCCCGCGGCTGGAAAATGTCGCCCAATAATACAAAGCAGGCAGATGTTTTAGAGGGGGCAACGGTATTGCCGAATCCCAACGGCACCGCGCCGGGACAGTGGATTTGCGGCCGCTTTGATAACGGTGAGCGAATTTTCATTCTATTGCCCGGCCCTCCACACGAGTTGAAAGGCTTGTTTGAGGGCGAATGCCGCGAACGGCTCAAAGCGAAATTGCCTCCGTCGTTTATTGCGACCCGCGTATTGAAAGTTGCGATGCTGGGCGAGTCCCACGTGGACGCGCGTGTGGCGCCGATCTACAAGCGCTACGAAAATGTGCAAACCACCATCCTTGCGGGAGCAGGAGAAATCCAGCTGCATTTCAAATCGCGCGCCGGGACGATGGAAGCAGCACAGGCTCGTGTGGATGAGGCGGCCGACGCGGTCGAGGAGGAACTCGATGATGCCGTGTATTCGCGCAACGGAGAGTCTCTCGAACAGATCGTTGGATACTGGCTGCAGATGCGCACCGCGACGCTGGCGGTTGCCGAATCCTGCACCGGAGGTTTGCTCGCGGAGCGGATCACTTCGGTAAGCGGCAGTTCGCGATATTTTTTTGGCGGCGCTGTCGTGTATTCGAATGCTTTGAAGACGGAACTGGCGGGAGTGCCGGCCAGTATGATCGAACGCCACGGCGCCGTGAGCCGCGAAGTGGCTGCGGCGCTCGCGGAGGGCATTCGTTATCGCTCGGAGGCAACACTCGGCGTCGGCATCACGGGAGTGGCCGGCCCTACGGGAGGAACGCCGGCAAAACCTGTGGGATTAGTGTTTCACGCTCTAGCCAGCGACAGCGGCACCGAAGTGATTGAAAGAAACTTTCCGGGAGACCGGCAGCGCATCCGCTGGTTCGCGAGTACACTGGCGCTCGACATGGTGCGGAAAAAGTTGATGTGAAGAACAACAACCTCTGGTTCCCAGCTTTCCCTGAACGGAAACTGTTCGCCGATAGAAGCTCGGCGCCGGAAGCCGATTCGTATGCGCTTGTTTGTAGCAGTCGATCTCGATGAAGGCCTCCGGGCGCGGATTACGCGCTTCCTGGAGGGAGTCCGCGCATTTGCGCCTGACGCGCGCTGGGTGCGCCCCGAGTCATTGCACGTCACATTGAAATTTATCGGCGAACGGCAAGAAGAAGATTTTGAAAGGATCAAAAACACGCTGGAAACGCTCAAAGCTGCGGCGTTCGATTTGAATTTTCGCGGCTGCGGATATTTTCCAAACGCACGGGGCGCGAGAGTGTTTTGGATCGGAGTCCAATCGGAGGGGAGTCTGGGATCTCTCGCGGCATCCGTTGACGAAAGTCTGGCGCGGCTCGGAATCCCGAAAGAAGAACATGCGTTTAATGCTCACCTTACGCTTGCCCGCAGCAGCGCAAGACCGCGCGCGGAACGAAAGGATAAGAGAAAAAGTGCGGGGCACACGTTTCAACATCTGCAGGACAAATTGACAGGTTTGCCCCTGCCTGAATTTGGCACAATTACGGCGAGCGAGTTCTTTCTGTTTCGTAGCCAGCCGTCAGCTGGCGGTTCAAAGTACACAAAGCTGGCGCGGTTTGCGCTCTCCTAACGGTACGAACGATTCCAATGTCACGAATGATTTTGATTGCTGTGGTTAGCTATTTGTTGGGATCGATTCCCTTCGGCTATCTGCTGGTACGCATTTTTCACGGCGAAGATGTACGCCAAAGCGGCAGCGGAAATATTGGCGCCACAAATGTGTCGCGAAAATCCCCGGCGCTGGGAGCGCTGACGCTCCTGCTGGACGTACTGAAGGGAGTTACCGCCGTTCTGCTCGCAGTTCGACTTGTCGACGGAGTGAGCAGCAGCATAAAACCTTTCGAGCCAATGGCGATGGCAGCGTTCTTTGCGGTGTTGGGCCACGCCTTTCCACTCTGGCTCAGGTTTCGCGGCGGCAAAGGGGTAGCTACCGGCCTGGGATCGTTTCTCGCCATCACCCCGAAAGCTGTTCTCTTGGCAACGGTGATTTTTATTTTAATACTCCTTCTGTTCCGTTATGTCTCGCTGGCATCGATGATCGCCGTTGGTGTGTTCCCGCTTTTTCTTTTTCGAGAAGTTGGCAGCGTTCGCACCTTTGCTTTTATTGCCGCTACTTCCCTGCTCATCATCGCACGCCACCATGAGAACATCCGCCGTTTATTGGCTGGAACCGAAAGCCGCGTGGGAGCTAGACGCGCATGAGTGAAATTGCCATCATCGGGGCGGGAGCCTGGGGCACGGCTCTCTCCATTGTTTTGGGACGCAAAGGAACTCACAACGTGCGGCTGTGGGTCTACGAAAAGGATCTCTGTGAGAGCATCGCGCAGCACCGCGTGAACGAGAAATTCCTTCGCGGCCAGCGCATCCCGGACGCGGTAACTCCCTGCGGCGACCTCGCGAAAACTCTGGCGGGCGCGGGCATTGTGGTCAGCGTAATGCCTTCGCAACATTGCCGCCAGCTGTTTGAACAGATGCGCCCACACCTGCGCGCTGAAACCATGATTGTCAGTGCGACCAAAGGATTGGAGGAGCATTCGCTGCTGCGGATGACGGAAGTGATCTCGCAGACGGTTGATTTTGATACTGCCAAGCCGATGCGTATTGGCGCTCTCAGTGGACCCTCGTTCGCAGTCGAAGTGGCGCGCGGGGATCCCACCGCCATCACCATCGCATCGACAAATGCCGAGCTCGCCCAGGTTATCCAGCGTGAGTTCAGCGACGCCAGTTTCCGAGTTTATACGAATGACGATGCGGTCGGCGTGGAACTCGGCGGCGCGTTGAAGAATACCATCGCCATTGCCGCCGGAGTTTGCTCAGGCTTGGGGTTGGGGCACAATTCCATTGCCGGGCTGATCACGCGAGGGCTGGCGGAAATGACGCGCCTCGTGGTGGCTTGCGGAGGCAAAGCTGAAACCATGGCGGGCCTGGCAGGTTTGGGCGACCTGGTTCTAACCTGCACCGGCGATCTTTCGCGCAATCGTACCGTAGGCGTTGAGCTTGGACGCGGACGGGAACTGCCAGAAATTCTCGCGGGTATGCATGGGATGGTTGCGGAGGGAGTTTTTACCACCACGGCCGCGATGCAATTAGCCAAGGCAAGAGGAGTTGATATGCCGATCACAGCACGGATGTTTGCCATTCTGCATGAAGGCAAAACTCCACGGGAAGCGATTCATGAACTGATGACACGCAGCGGCAAGAGCGAAGCGCTCCAAACGTAGAATCCGTCATGTTTTATTCCAAACTCGCACCACAAGTGCTGACGCATCGGTACTTTGGTAACGGCCGCTGAGGCCTGTTTTCACCTGTCCGCGTTCCTTCCACATTAAAATTCTATAGATACCCGTGACCTCTGACGCCACTTCGATCTCTGACGCTGCCGAACCACGCCCGGAAAGCGCTGAGCACCCCGGCCGGAACCAACCCGCTGCGGATACCTATTCTGTACGTGATCCTGGGCGTGCTGATTGTCATTAGCATTGTGCCGATGTATTTCTACTCCGCGCAGGTGGAAGCGATCAATCGCGACCGGCTAAAGACGAATGAAATGCTGTTGCAAAATACGGTCACGCGCTCGCTGGCCGACGACCTTTCACAGCACGAGCGCTCGCTACGAATGATGTTGGCGAATCTTTCTTCAGCGGTTCAGATAGCCAGCGGCGGCGATATCGGCGACAAAAATATTGAGGCACCCGAGTTGCGCGCTTTGCTGGAAAATTTCGTCTCCTCATCCGACGATCTGGCGTATGCGACGCTCTTAAACTCGGACGCCAAGGGCATATCCGCCGGACGAATCGCACCCGATGCGTTTTTACAGCGCGAATTGCAACATGCCTTCGATGCCGCGCGAGACGGTCGCGCCTACACGGGGCAGGCGCTTCAGGTTCAGGACGACAAGATACAGCGTACGGTAGTGCTGGTGAGCAATCCAGTCAGCTACGACGGACGTTTTCTTGGCATGGTCGGCACGGTTGTCGATCTGCAGTTTCTTATACGTCGTCTGCAGGAAGTCAGCGGCGGGGGCTTGATCCCCTATGTTGTGGATTCTCAGGGACGATTGGTGGCCGCTGGCACGTCACAATATGTGACCGGGCAGGACATGAAGGACCTGGAGATCGTCCGTAACTTTGTGGATGAGGGCAACAAGGCACAGCTGGCAGCGACGAAAGAGTTTGCGGTAAATGACGGTGGAAGCTCTGTTCAGATGCTTGGTACATACAGCCCGGTTACCGCGCTCGACTGGGCCGTGGTCGTACAGAAGCCCCGGCTGGAGGCCTATCGCGGAGTATATGAAATGCAGCGCACAGCTCGGCTGCTGGCGTTGCTCGCCGTATTCGTCAGCATTGGAGTAAGTATTTTCGCCGCCCGCAGAATCACCAATCCACTGCAAATTCTCACGCAATCAAGCCGAGCACTGGCACGAGGAGATTTTTCCCAGCGCGCCCAATTACGAAGCCGCACCGAAATCGGAGAGTTGGCCGAGACTTTTAACACCATGTCGGAAGAGCTCGAACATTTCGTGGAAGACCTGAAGCGGGCGGCGGAAGAAAACCGTGCGCTGTTTCTTGGTTCTATTCAGATGCTGGCGGGCGCGGTCGACGAAAAAGATCCATACACGCGCGGCCACTCCGACCGCGTGACGCGCTACTCCATGATGATCGCCAAGGAAATGAACTTGGATGCAACATTCATGGAGACGCTGCAGATTTCGGCGCAGCTCCATGATGTCGGGAAGATCGGCATTGAAGATCGCATCCTCAAGAAACCGGGTGCTCTCACCGCTGAAGAATTTGAAGTCATGAAGACGCACACCACCAAGGGGGCAAACATTCTGCGGCCGGTAACGCAGCTGGCCGAGATGCTGCCGGGAATCGAGCTCCATCACGAGGCGCTCGACGGACGTGGATATCCCTATGGCCTTCAGGGAGATCAGATTCCGCTGCTGGCGCGAGTAATTGCCGTGGGCGACACGTTTGATGCGCTCACAACAAATCGTCCTTATCAGACCGCCCATACCCCGGATGAGGCTTTGAAGATAATTCAGAATCTTGCGGGCAAGCGGCTCGACCCGGCTGCGGTTCAGGCGCTGCTGGCGGTTTACAAGCGGGGCGAAATCCGCATCCAACGAATTTCGATCAAAAGACCCGTGATTGCCGAGACTGCTCCTGCTCCTGCTCCCGCTCCCGCGGAGGCAGCGGTGTCCATGTCCTCTGCACCGCTTGCCGTGCCTGAAACCGCGAACCTGGCCGCGAACCTGGAACGAAGCCCGGTATAAGCATCATCTGCTTGAGCTGTTCGTCTGTTCTCCGCCGGCTTCATCTATTCATTGCTGCAGCTTGCTGAACCGCTCTGTCATTTACCATGCAGCGGCGCAGCTATAATCAGTTGTAGGCTTTCTCATGATTCAAACTTTATTTGGCAGTCTGGAAGAAGAAAAGAAAACAGGTCTCTTCGACCGCATGAAACAGGCGGTCACGCGCACGCGTGAAAACCTTTCCGAGCGCATCGAGGAGGTGGTTTCCTTCGCAAAAGAAATCGACCGCAACACGCTAGATGACTTGGAAGCCACGCTGATTGGCGCTGACCTGGGCTCGACGACCACGCAGGAAATCCTGGGCAAGTTGCGCGATAAGGCCGACCGCAAACAGATCAAAGATGTGCAGGAATTGAAACGGCTCCTCAAAGAAGAATTGCTGGTTATTTTAAATGCGGCCAACAGCCAGCCAGTTCGCAAGGTGGACGGAACGCCCGAGGTGATTTTGGTGGTTGGCGTGAACGGAACCGGCAAGACCACAACCATTGGCAAACTCTCGCAGGTGTTTCGTTCGCAAGGCAAGAATGTGCTGCTCTGCGCGGCAGACACATTTCGAGCCGCGGCCATCGATCAACTGGAAATCTGGGGCGAGCGGACCGGCACGGAAGTGATCAAGACCAAACCGGGCGGCGATCCCGCGGCTGTGCTGTTCGATGCACTGCAATCCGCCACCGCGCGGAAAGCCGATTATGTGATCGTCGATACGGCTGGCCGCCTGCACACCAAGACAAGCCTCATGGCCGAACTGGAAAAAATGCGCCGTACGGCGCAACGCATCATCCCGGGGGCTCCGCACGAGACGCTGCTGGTTATGGATGCGACTACCGGGCAGAATGGCCTGCAGCAGGCGCGGCTGTTCACGCAGTCCGCCGGCATAACTGGAATCGTGCTTACGAAGCTGGATGGAACGGCGAAAGGCGGCGTCGTGGTTGCCATTTGCCGGGAGTTGGGCTTGCCTGTGCGATATGTTGGGGTGGGTGAGAAGGTGGGAGATCTTCTGCCATTCGATCCCAAACAGTTTGTCGATTCGCTGTTTGAGTAGGCCGCATTTTTTTCTTGTGGGTGTAGCAGCTGTGCCTGAACCATGCCCGACCATTCCGCCGACGACTTGTTCCTGCAGCGGGCACTTGATCTTGCCCGTCAAGGCATTGGGCTTGCCTCGCCGAATCCGTACGTCGGGGCAGTGATCGTTGACGCCCACGGCACTGTCGTGGGAAAAGGGATATACACCTACGGAGGCGTGAAGCACGCGGAGATTCTTGCGCTCCGAGAGGCGAGAGAGAAAGCTCGCGGTGCAACCGTTTACATTAATCTCGAGCCGCATGCTCACCAGGGGCGCACCCCTCCTTGCACGGATGCGTTGATTGCCGCCGGGATACTGCGCGTTGTGGCGTCGATGAGCGATCCCAATCCGCGCGTGAGTGGACGCGGTTTTGAACAGTTGCGGAATGCCGGTATCGACGTGAAAGTTGGAGGGCTGCAGGCGGAGGCATGCAAACTAAATGAGGCATTCGCCCGGTATATTCGGCACGGTGTTCCGCTCGTGACCTTGAAAGCGGCGATGACACTCGACGGTAAGATTGCTCCCGCACCGGCGCTCACGTCGCACAGTTTACCAGGAACACCGCCAGGTGGATGGATCACTGGCGATGCAGCTCGCGCACACGTGCACGTGCAGCGACACGAGAGCGATGCGATTCTCGTGGGAGTGGGAACTATACTCGCAGACGATCCCTTGCTCACCGACCGCAGCGGCAAAGCGCGGCGCCGTCCGCTATTGCGGGTGATTTTGGATTCTAAGTTACGGTTGCCCTTGCAATCGCGTCTGGTACAGAGTGCAGCAAAGGGCGAGTGCGATGGCGATATTCTCGTCTTCTCTTCCGCAGGCAACGATCAGAAGAAAAAAGATCTTCAGGCTCGCGGCATTCGCGTGGAACAATTGCCACCAGACGGCAACGGCCGGCCCGACATGCGCGTGGTTCTGCGCCGGCTCGGAGAGCTAGAGATTATCAGTCTCATGGTCGAAGGCGGATCGGCGGTAAACGGGCAGGCGCTGGTTTCTGGCATTGTCGACAAAATATTTTTGTACTACGCGCCGCAAATTATGGGCGACGCGAAGGCAATTCCGTTCGCCGCCGAGACAACCTTCGGTGAGAAAATACAAAGTTTCGCGACGCACCGTTTATCGACGCGGCGTTCTCGTTTGCATCGCTTTGAAGACGACATCGCTGTCGAAAGTTATCTGCGCGATCCATACGAGGATGATGCATACGAGCACTAACCCTAAGGGAGAATCCAGATGTTTACGGGAATCATTGAAGAGGTAGGGCGAATTACTCGAATTGAACAACACGGCGAGAACCGCCGCATCACCGTCTCTGCCATTCGTGTTTCCAAGGAACTGAAGACGGGTGATAGTGTCGCCGTGAGCGGTGTCTGCCTGACGGCGCTCGATATTAAGCCCGGATCGTTCCGCGCTGATCTCGCGCCCGAAACCTGGGTGCGCACCTCGTTCTCACGCATTCATGAAGGCGCGCTGGTGAACCTGGAGCTTCCGATGAAGGCGGACGCCCGTTTCGGCGGACACATTGTGCAAGGCCATGTCGACGGAGTCGGCAAGTTCGTCGCGCTGGAGCGCATCACTGACTCCGAGAATTTTTGGCTCCGCATCGAACTGCCTCAGGAAGTCGAGAGGTATACGGTATTCAAAGGCTCAATTTCGATTGAAGGTATCAGCCTGACAGTAGCAGCGGTCGAAGAAAGCAGCTGCACCGTCGCGATCATTCCCCACACGGTGGAAATGACGAACCTCAACTCGCTGCGAGCGGGGGATCCAGTAAACCTTGAAGCCGACCTCATCGCCAAGTATGTCGAGAAAATGATAAAAGGTGATCCAGCCGAGGGCTCATTGAGCATAGAAGAGTTGGTGCGGCAGGGATTTTAGCTGGGCATTTTTTAGTATGCGCTTCAGAGCGATAGTTGTATGACGGCTTCCCCAAGAAGCTTCGATGCAATCAGCGCAGGATTATGCGCCGATTGCACACACGCGGCATATATTGAGTCTGATCGCGGATCGGTTTTTCTGCAGTGTCAGCTTTCGTTCACGGATCCCGATTTCGCGAAATACCCACGCCTCCCGGTTCTGGTTTGCAAAGGGTACTTGCAAGCAAAAAGTGAATAAGATTCTGCGCGGCCACGCAGAATCCACGCCCTCATTTTTAAAAGATCTCGACCAACGAAACGTAAGAAAGCGGCATTGCGCTAACTACCGGCGGTTACTGGAACCGGCGCGCTCTTCGGAGTGCTCAAATATCCCGTAGCCTTCTTCTTGTCGACGGTCCACACCACCAATTCAAACAGCATGTGGTCGCGCCCTGAATAGAACTGAATCGGTTCTGCGATGTTGCGGTCACTTTTTCTCAATCGTCCGGTCGTCGGAGGTCACATTCAAGGTGAACCTGCCGCGCTTGGCGTCGGTCTTTTTGAGTTGCAGGCTGACCGTAGCTACCGGCTGGGGTTTGGCTCCCTTGAGTAAAGTGAACTCGTAATAATTACGGTCGCCTTTGTGCTTCAGGACTTCAAGATCGTCGCGAGTATGGGCAATCAATCCGCTTTGCACGCCCAAATCGCCGATTGCACTTTGCAGCTTTTGTTTCGTGGATTCAAGGTCAGCTTTGGTGGAAGCGACGTCAGTCTTGACCCCGCCAACGTCGGTCCGCACTCCCGCCACCTCGCCGCTTACCTGACCCAGTTGCGCTTGCGATGCTTTCTGCTCTTGTTCCAGACGGGATTCGGCAGCTCGCTGCTGGGCCTGCAACTCGGCCGCGCGCTGCGCGAGTTCTTTCTTGGTCATGCCTAACTTTTCGCCCAGCGTTTCTTCCTGCGCCTCGGCAGATTGCATACGCTTTTGCAGTTCCGCAACCTGCGCCTGGCTCGAGTTCAAATCCGTTGTCAGCTTTTCGACATGCTGTTGCGTGGTCACATACCCGTACACAGTTCCCGCCACAAAAATAATGGCGAGCATCAGCAGAATCCATTTCCCAGCGGTCGACTGCTGCTCGACAACTACGTGTTCCCCTTCGTCAGCCATTTGATTCCTCCAGGATTATCGCGAACGACTCCCTGTAGCTTACGATGCTAATTCTTTAGCATAGGGCTAAACCTGTCAATCTGCTCTGGCTTTGCGATCTTTTACAATGCGAGAGTGGAGACCTGGGATGTAATCGTAATCGGCGGCGGCATCATCGGGCTGTCGCTCGCGATTGAGCTTCGTAAGCGGGGCACAACCGTTCTGGTGGTTGAGCGCGGAGAGCCGGGCCGTGAGGCTTCGTCCGCTGCCGGGGGCATGCTGGTCGATTCCGACGCTGAGACGAATGCTGCATTGCAGCCGTTGGCGGTCGCGAGTGCGCGCATGTACCCTGAGTTTGTGCATGAGCTTCAAGTCGAGTCGGGAATCAACGTGGATCTGCGCGATCAGGGGGCAATTGTATTTCCTTCGCCCGAGCAGGCGCATGAGCGGGCAGGACTCGTTCTGAATACTCTGCTTCCTGCCTCGTTGGCCGAACTGGAACCGGCGCTTGCAGATCCCCATCGACCTGCGTTGTTTCTAGAGGAACGCAGCGTCGATCCGCGAGCTCTTACCACCGCCGCGCTTGAAACCGCAAAGCGGCGTGGCGTCGATGTCTCTTCCGGCGAAGAAGTTACCGGTCTGAACTTCTCGCAGCCAAACGCATGTACGGTGCTTACAAAGAAAACTTCATATTCTGCGGCAAAAGTTGTGAACTGCGCTGGAGCGTGGTCAGGGCAGATCGGGCCACATAAGTTTCCAACCCGTCCTGTAAAGGGACAAATGCTGTGCCTGATCTCTCCTTATCGCGATCTCCTTAGGCACGTGATACGTGCGCCTGAGGTTTACCTCATCCCGCGCAGCGATGGCCGAATTTTGGTCGGTGCCACCGTAGAAGAAGCAGGATTCGACAAACGAACTTATGCTCCTACGATTCAGCGACTGCGCCGAGCAGCCATCGCACTGATTCCCGAGTTGAGAAACGCGAAGATATTGGAGGACTGGGCTGGGCTGCGGCCCGGAACTCCCGATGCGCTGCCAATTCTCGGCGAGACTTCAACGCGAGGCTACTTCGTTGCAACCGGCCACTTTCGCGATGGCATTTTGCTGGCACCGATTACGTCGCAGCAGATGACGCAGGTCATCGAAGGGAAAGAACCCGACTACGATCTAGCTCCATTTTCTCCGGCAAGGTTTTCAGATTGAGTTGGCAAGCCCTGCTGATGCCGCGTTGCCGTGGCGTATACTGGACGGTTTCGTAGATCGGCATTTCCTTCAACCGGCACCAGAAAGGACTTCCTATGGCTTCCCCCGCAGTCGATTACGCCCGCAATAATCAGCAGCGCTTTCTCGGCGAACTCAAAGATCTGCTCCGCATTCCCAGCGTCAGCACGCTCGAGGAACACAAATCCGACGTGCAGAAAGCGGCTGAGTTCGTAGCCAGCGAACTGCGCCGCATCGGCATGGAAAATGTCGAAGTGATTCCGACCAAAGGCCATCCTCTGCTCTATGCAGACTGGCTCCACGCACCTGGCAAGCCCACGGCGCTCTGCTACGCACATTACGACGTGCAACCGCCCGATCCGCTGGACGAGTGGCACACTCCGCCGTTCGAGCCGACCGAGCGCAACAACAACATCTATGCCCGCGGCGCGGTCGATGACAAAGGCCAGCTTTGGATGGAAGTGAAGGCGCTGGAATCGCTGATGAAGTCCGGTAACGGCAAGCTGCCGATCAATGTGAAAGTCATCTTTGAGGGCGAAGAAGAAGTTGGGGGGGAGTCCATTGCCGAATACGTACGCAAGCAGAAAAGCAAGCTGAAAGCCGATTTCGCCTTGGTCTGCGACACCGAGCTTTTTGCCCCAGGCCTGCCGACGCTATGCGTCGGCCTGCGCGGCCTGGTTTATACCGAGATCGAGGCGACCGGTGCGAAGATCGATCTGCACTCAGGAGTGTATGGCGGCGCTGCGCCGAATCCGTTCTTTGCGCTGATTGAAATCATCAGCAGGCTGAAAGACGCGAAGGGTCACATTCTAATTCCCGGCTTCTACAGCAAAGTGAAGGCCCCGAGCAAAGACGAACTGAAGGCCTGGAAGCGCCTTCCCTTCAACGAAGAAACCTATCGCAAAACTGAAGTTGGATCGAAAGTGCTTACCGGCGAGCCCGGATATTCAGTTCTCTATCGCACCTGGGCACGCCCTACGCTTGAAGTTCACGGCATGCCCGGAGGATTCGTTGGAGCGGGAGCAAAGACGGTGATTCCCGCGAAGGCGACGGCGAAAGTCTCCATGCGGCTCGTGCCGAACCAGGATCCCGATGACATTCTGAAGCGTTACACCGCATTTGTGAAAAAGCTCACTCCGAAGGGCATTGAAACGAAAATCAAAGTACACAGCAAAGGCCCGGCGAGCGTGGTCGGCACCGATAATCCATATGTCGAAGCGGCAACCGAGGCATTGCACGACACCTTCAAGAAAGAGACCGTTTTCATTCGCAGTGGCGGCTCGATTCCCATCGTCAACGACATCTATCAGGCGCTGAAAATCCCCAGCGTGATGATGGGCTTCGGCCTGCCTGACGACAATCTCCACGCTCCGAACGAGAAGTTCCATATCCCGAACTTCCATCACGGGATCGAAACGATCTGCCTGTTCTTCGAAAAGCTGGGAGAGAAGTAGAATTTGACCGAGGAAAAAATTCCTAAGCAGGGTGGGCGGGATCCCCGTCCTGTCGTCCGCCTATCGGCGCTTATGCTTCCAGTCGGAATCTCCAACACGTAAGCCGCAATCTGCCTCTACTTGCCAGCCGCGGTCAGCTGACGAATTTGCTTTACCGCAAAGGAGATCTTGGCATCGGTAAACATCTTGCCCAGCTCGAGAGTCGCCTTGGTCTGATCGCCGTTCACCCCAGTACCATCGTTTCCACGTGAATTGACAAGCTTGCCCGGACGGATCCACTTCGGGGAGCCGTCGTTTACCATTTTGTCGACGTACATCACCTCCGAAGTGTCGTCGGTACCCGCATGCAAGTCGACCGGAAGGCCGTGCTTCGGCAAATACTCTTTCATAAAATCTTTCTCTTTGTAGTAAAGGTCCGGGATGTAATAGACGTGGATTCCCTTCGGCGCCCAGTCGCCATCCATCTCTTGAGCAACTTTTGCCAAAGTGGACTGCCCGCCGCCATGGTCGCCCATCAGCACGACGTTTCTAAAACCTGCCGAAATAGCACTTAGCGCGACGTCATGAGCAACTGCGGCGAAAGTTTCTTCGGAAACATTCACACTTCCGCTGAATTGCATGTGACCACTCTTTTTGGCCGGATCGATTACTCCGGGCCTAGCCACGCCCCAATCTCCCGTCGGCGCGTAGGGCATCGTCGGGTACGCGAGGGCGTTTCCCAGTTGCTCGGCGATTTTGCGCGCTAGATAGTGTGCAATGAACAGGTGTTTGCCCAGCGCCACGCCTGGCCCATTCTGTTCGATACTGCCGGCGTAATAGATCGCGGTTGTCTTGCCTGCAGCGATTGCATCCCGCACCTCCGTCCATGTCATGTCCTCGATCATGACGGACGTCTGGGCGGCAGCTCCCGAATTCGACAGCAGAGTCAATAGAACTAAAATCAGGGGATATGTCATAAAATCACCGTCCGCGAATAGTAGCGGCGAAGTTGGGTCATCATACGACGGCCTCGAGAGGCAAGACAATTAAAGCGGACGGGATCACCGTCTAATTCAGAACGGTCGCGCCCCGAACAATAGGAGATAGAACCACCTCGCTATAACGGCCACGCCCAACCAATTCGAACTCCCAACGTTTTGCGTTGAATAGAAACAAATCGCAAGCTCCATCATCCCTATTCGGAAGTAAACACAAGTATTGACAAATAATCGCAACTCTCTTAATCTTCTGCGCAATAAGGCGAGTGCGGGCCTGAGTGTGCAAATCTGGCTGAGCTTTTCCGTTCCAAAACGTCCGCTGAGATGAGAAAGGAGATCAGAAATGAACGCGTTCTTTAAGTCGTGTCTGATTGCAATGCTGTTCTCGTCCATGCTGCTCGCGCAATCCGGTGCAACTTACTATGTCTCGACAACCGGTAGTGACAGCAATAATGGCAGTTACACCGCGCCCTGGCTGACGATTCAGCACGCCGCGAATACCGCGACCGCCGGAGCAACGGTTTATGTTGAAGGAGGAACCTACTACCAATCCGTCAGCTTTCCCAACTCTGGGACCACTACGAATCCCATCACCTTCGCGAATTATCCTGGACAAACCGCCACCATCGACGGAACCGGAGTGAGTTGTTGCACGTCGAATCCTGCATCCAGCGGCAACGAAACCCAGGGTCTAATCAATTTGGTCAACGAAAGCTACATCACGCTGAACGGATTTCAAATCCAGAATTACACCACCAGCAAGGGCGCCTACACGCCGGCGGGAATCTGGGTGACGGGCGCGGGCAGCGGCGTACAGTTACTGAATAATTCGGTGCACAACATCACCACGTCATCCGAGAAGAACGGAAACGCCTTCGGCATCGCCGTGTATGGCACATCGAGCACACCAATTACCGAGCTCACGATCAGCGGCAACCAAGTCTACGACCTGAAAACCGGCGAGAGCGAATCGGTGAACGTGGATGGCAACGTGACCTACTTCACCATCAGCAACAACGTTGTTCACGACAATGACAACATCGGCATTGACGCCATCGGATTCGAAGGCGTCGGCCCATCCGGCTCCGATCAGGCAAAGTACGGCGAGATCAGCGGCAACACGGTTTACAACATCAGCGCGATTGACAACCCCGGAGAAGGCAAGGAGTACGACGCCGACGGGCTTTATTGCGACGGCTGCGAGTACGTTATCTTCGAACGCAATACGGTTTACAGTTGCGACCTGAATATGGAAGCCGCCAGCGAACATTCAGGTCACGACAGCAGCTATGTGACCATCCGCAATAACCTGTTCTACGATGCCAACACAGTGGGCATATCAATTGGGGGCTACGCAAAGAGCGTGGGCGGAAGCGACCACGTGGTCATCGTGAATAACAGCCTTTACAACAACAACACTAAAAATCAGGGCGCGGAGTTTCAGATTCAGCACAATGCGCCGCCGACTAATGGAAACATCTTCGAGAACAACATTGTCTATGCCGGCACCCAGAACGTTTGGATTTACAGCTACGTCAGTGGCTCAACTGCGACCCTTAACTGGAATGTTTACTATTCGACGGCTGGTTATGTGCAGGGAACGTCGATCGACTGGGGCAGCAAATACAACTACAAGACGTATGCCGCATACCAGTCGGGCAGCGGCGAGGACGCTGATTCGCCCAACGCCAACCCTCTTTACGACAATCTGACTTCGACTCCGCCCGATTTGGATGTGGCTTCGGGCTCGCCTGCCATCAATGCGGGCAGCACGAGTCTGACCTGCAGCGTGGGCTACTGCGGCAGCGGCACTTCCATTTATGGCAGCACCGATTACGCGGGCAATCCGCGCATCAACAGCAGTGGCCAGATCAATATCGGAGCCTATGAACAGTGACTTGCTGATTGGATAAAAGCAAAACGGGCTGCAGGGCGGCACAGAATAACGCTCTGCAGCTTCGATTTTGTCGGGACCAAGTTCTTTATTGTTTGCTTCCTCATCTTGAGTTAGCCTTAATTTGCTCCCGCGATTCTCCCGCCTCGTTTTTCTCTCTCCAGTAAACCGTCTGGTGTGCTGCAATGCCTGTGCAATACAACGCGCTCGCTCGTAAGGCCATACAACATATGGTGTTATATTGCTTGACCCCACCCCTGTTTCGCCATTACAGTTGCTTAAATTTGTGCCCGCCTTCTCCAGCCGGGTGCGGAATCGGTATGGATTGAATCTGACTATGCATCGTTCCAGAGGCGAAGGAATCCGCTTAGTAAATAGCCCACGGCACGTCGCGATTGGCGGCTCGCCTCTGACCACTGCTTTTGAAGGAGTTCACGTTGCTTAAACTGAAGCGGCTTCAGATTCTCGGGTTCAAATCGTTTTGCGACCGCACCGACCTCAAGTTCCATGGCGACGGTATCGCCGCCATCGTCGGGCCCAACGGCTGCGGCAAGTCGAATATTGCCGACGCCATTTCCTGGGTGCTGGGCGAACAGTCTGCCAAAACCTTGCGTGGTTCGCGCATGGAAGACGTCATCTTCGCCGGCACGCGCGACCGCAAACCAACGGGGATGGCGGAAGTTTCGCTGACGCTGATTGATCCTGAGGCGTACGGCGGCGCCGATGTCAATGCGCCTACCGAATTCGACCTTCAAGACGATATGCCAGAAACCTGCGGAGATGCGGGTGTCCCGTCAAAGCTTCGCTTGGGCGGAGAATTTGACGCCGCGTCTCCCGTCGCGAGCGACTGGGATGAAGCCGAGCTCCGCGCCCGTGCTGCCGAAGAAACCGAACGCGCTATTGAAGACGCTCAACCCGGTAAGACGGAAGAAGTGGAAAGCCCGCGCTCGAAAGTGACGATGATCTCGGTTGCCTTTCCGGAAGACGAGCCGGTTTTCGCCGCACGCAATGCGGTTCCAGCAACGGTCACGCCAATCTCATCTGCTAGCGTCGCGGCTCCTGCTCAAGTCGTTCTTAAAATTCGCCGACGCAAGTTCAACCAGCAGCAGTTTCATGCGGGAGAGATCGTGGTCACGCGGCGGCTGTTCCGCTCCGGCGACAGCGAATATTTGTTGAACGGCAAACTCTGCCGGCTACGCGACATTCAGGAGCTGTTCATGGGTACCGGCCTCGGCCCAGAAACCTACGCGCTCATCGAGCAGGGCCGCATCGGACAGATTCTCAGCAGCCGGCCGACCGACCGGCGCGCAATTCTGGAAGAAGCTGCCGGAATCACAAAGTTCAAAACCAAGAAACGGCTGGCTGAAGCGCGCCTGGAAGACGCCAAGCTGAATCTCTCGCGCATTAGCGATATTTTCGACGAAGTCACCCGCCAGATGAATTCGCTGAAGCGGCAGGCTGCAAAGGCAGAACGCTATGCGAAGTTGCGCGACGAGATGCGGGCGCAGCTCCGCGTGGTTCTGGCCAGCAAGTTTGCAGCCATCGAGCGGGAAAACGCAGAGTTGGACGCGCAGCTTAGCGCGCTTGCCGAAGAAATGCAGCAGCGCAGCGAGGCCGTGCAGCAGCTTGAATTTGAACACGCGGAAGGAACCCAGCGTGGTTACGACATTGAAGCCGAAGTGCGCGAGAACCGCGAACGCCAGAGCCACTTGGCAATCGAGGTCGACCGCGCGCAAGCGCGCCGCCGCTACAACGACGAGCGCTGCGTGGAACTCACGGCTCGATCCGCCTCGGCTGAGGCAGAACTGAACCAGGCTCGCCAGCGCCTGGTTTCACTCGAGGCCGAACGCAATTCGAATCGCGAAGTGCTCGAATCGGCAGCCGCCGACTTCGCTGCCGCGCAGCAGGAACTTGCGGCCTCCCAACAAGAAGCCACGGCTGCCGCATTGGCTCTCAGCGAATTGGAGCGGCAGCAGGAAGAATCGCGGGTCGCCATGTTCGATACGATGGCTGCGACCTCGCGCCTGCGCAACCAGCTTGCGCAAGCCGAAGAGCGGCTCGCCAGTTCCGACCGTGAAGCCGCGCGTTTGCAATCTGAGATCGACAATGCGAATGCTCAGGTAGAAGCGTTCAGCGGACAGCGTGGACAACTCGCGCTTGAATTTGAAACCGTTGCGCAGCGCGCGGCAGGGATTACCGAAGAGATCGGGCAGCTTCGTCGGCTGCTTGAATCGAAGCGCCAGGAAGAAACGAAATCAAAAAGCCGTCTCGACCTGCTGCGCGCAGAATTCGCCACTGCGCTCGGGAAAAAAGGATCGATCGAGGCGGTGATTGCCGAACACGGATATTCCACCGAATCCGTTCGCCGTCTTTTCCAGTCGAATGTGATGCAGAGCGGTTTTGCGCCGGTCGGAGTTCTGGCCGATTTTCTGGAAGTTGATCCGCGCTTCGAGCGCGTCGTGGAAGATTTTCTGCGCGATGAGTTGAATTATGTTGTGGTCAAATCCTGGGACGCCGCCGATGAAGGGCTGCGGCTGCTGCGCAGTGATGTGGATGGCCGCGCTACTTTCCTGGTTCATCCCGAAGACGCGCAGGCCAAGTTCTCTTTTGTGCTCGATGAGGCCGCGCACACGGCGCCGCCGGCGGTTTCCATTCTTCCATTAAAGAACACGATCCGCGTTCTCGATGGCTTCGGAAAATCACTCGAAGTGATTCTGCCCAAGCTGCGGGACGGCTACATCGTTCCCGGATCGGATGTGGCCCGTGGCCTAGCTCTTGAAAATCCAGATGCATTTTTCCTCTCGCACGCAGGCGAGTGCTTCCACAATGTGACGGTCACTGGGGGTAAGCAGCGGGCGGAGGGTCCGCTGTCGATGAAGCGCGAGCTGCGCGAAGTTCTCCGTCAGCTTGAAGATCTGGAACGTGCTCTTCGTGAGGAAGAAATGCGAGTTCTGACGTTGGGCAGGGAAATCAGAGAGTTCAGTTCCCTGCTCGAACGGCTGGAAGGAGAAAAGCGCGAAGCCGAGAACCAGTCGATGACGTCCCGGCACCTGCTGCAGCAGCTCGATTCGGAGATGAATCGCGTGCTCGAGCGGATGAATATTTCGCAGCAGGAACTGCGCCGCCTTGCCGCTGAACGAGCCGAGCAGGAGTCAATCATCACCGGGCGGCAGGCTGATATTGCGGCGATGGAGCAAAAACGGGCTGAAATCGAAATGGAAGTTGCGACCGCGCAGGAATCGCTGGCAGCGTTGCGACTGCTCCGCGAAGAGGCTGCACAGGCCAGCTCGAAGTGCGTCGCCAGAGCGGCCGCGCTGGAAGAGCGCCATCGTTCCGCATCGTCGGCGCTGATGCGAATCGAATCTTTGTTTAGTGAAATGAGTCAGCGCGCAGATGCTCTGGTTTCGCAAATCGAATCCGCAGCGGGCGAAAAGTTGCAGCGTGAGGATGAAAATCGTCAACTGGAGCAGAATGTCGCCGATCTGGAGGCCGAGCGCAATGCTGGCCAGGCCCGGGAAGCTCTGCTGCAGGGCGAGAAGGATCAGGTTCGCGCGCGTCTGGCCGAAATCGATGAACAACTGCGCAGCGCGCGCCCGCTACTGGATGCGGCCCGAGATCGCCGGGGCGACCTGCAGGCCTCGGCCGCCAAGCTGCAAGCTGACGGCATGCATATGGCCGAAACCTGCCTGAACGAGCTAGGGATCGAGCACGAGGCCTTGCTCGCCGATAGCAGCATCGCTATGGTCATCGGAGACGAACTTTCGGCTTTCGAGCAGTCGTATAAGGAGATGCGCGCCAAGCTTGAATCGATGGGTCCGGTGAATATGATGGCGCTGGAAGAGTATCGCGAGACCAGCGAGCGGCACGCGTTCCTTGATGGACAACGCAAAGATCTGATTTCGTCGATTGAAAACACAATCGCGACCATCCGAGAGATCGACGAAGTCTCGCGGCAGAAATTTCAGGAAGCGTTCTCTAAAATCAATGAGAACTTCCAGGCCACTTTCAAGAAACTTTTCGGCGGCGGCAATGCTTTCATGAAGCTCACGGATGAAGAAAATTCTGCGGAAAGCGGAATTGACGTAATTGCCTCGCCGCCAGGCAAGCGGCTGCAGAGCGTGTTGCTGCTCTCCGGGGGCGAAAAGGCACTTACCGCGCTGGCGCTGCTGGTCGGGATCTTTCAATACGCTCCGAGTCCGTTCTGCATTCTTGACGAAGTCGATGCCCCGCTGGACGAGGCAAACGTGGGCCGCTTTACTGAACTGGTGAAAGAAATGAGCGTGCAGACCCAGTTCGTGCTGATCACTCACAGCAAGAAAACCATGAGCATTGCGCCGGTACTTTACGGAGTGACCATGCAGGAGCCTGGTGTGTCGAAACTGGTGTCGGTAAGATTTGAAGCGGCATGATTTGCTTGTCGCATCATGTCGAGTGGTCGCCTCTTTCAGGTCTCTTGCCTTGATATCCACGCTTATCCTCAGCTTTTCCACAAGGCGATTAGCGAGTGGTTTGCAATTCCTTTTCTAATCTCCCCTTTTCGTTTGGCAACATTTGTCTGCTCAATGGGATACAAACTTCATGCGCCCATCCGACGTCTGTGATTGACAAAAAATTCTGAGGGTCTAAAATACGGCCTCGCTGCTTGCCTGTAAAATTTCTATATGACTTCTAACCTGCTTGATCCCGTCATCCTTCAAACCGATTTTCCAGACCTACAACTCCTGACCAGCGGAAAAGTCCGCGACGTTTACCAGCTCGATAAGGATCGCCTGCTCTTCGTGGCCACCGACCGCATTTCGGCCTTCGATTACGTGCTGGCTACCGGCATCCCGAACAAAGGCCGGGTGCTGACTCAAATATCTCTGTTCTGGTTCGACTTCCTGTCGGACATTGTGCCGAACCATCTGATAACCGCCGATGTCGAGCGTTATCCCGAGCCGCTTCGAAAATACGACGATCAATTGCGCGGCCGGTCAATGATCGTGCAACGCGCACAAATGTTTCCCGTCGAGTGCGTGGTGCGCGGCTATATTTCAGGCTCTGCGTGGAAAGAATATAAAGCGTCAGGCAAGGTCTGCGGCATTGATTTGCCCGTGGGATTGCGCGAGTCTGAAGCTTTCCCCGAACCCATCTTTACGCCGGCAACGAAAGCGACCACCGGACACGACGAAAATATCCCGTTCTCGCAGATGTGCGAGATAGTTGGCGCCGAAACCGCGAGCCATCTGCGTGACCTGACTTTGCGAATCTACAAGAAAGCTGCCGCGTACGCTCGCCAGCGCGGTATCATCATCGCCGACACAAAATTTGAGTTCGGACGCACCGCCCATGGCATTACACTGGCCGACGAAGTTTTGACGCCTGATTCTTCCCGCTTCTGGCCGGCCGACAAATATGAACCGGGCCGCTCGCAGGAGTCTTACGACAAGCAGTACGTACGTGATTATCTGGAACAAATTCGCTGGAATAAGCAGCCGCCCGCACCGGCTTTGCCGGCCGAGGTTGCGGCCCGTACCAGCGAGAAGTATCTCGACGCTTACTTCCAGATTACTGGCCGCAAACTGGATGTTTAGCCGCGGGCGCCTCCGCATTTTTGGAGGCGGGAGAATTGCATGACCGCGGCCGATTGGGCGATCGTCGCGCTCGTGCTGTTGAATGTAATCGTGGCCGCCATGCATGGCTTTTTTGCGGAAGCTTTCAGCACGGCGGGTTTGGTTGTTGGTTATCTCGTGGCGGCCTGGCGGTACAAAAGATTCGCTGCCTGGCTTACGACGTTTCTGAAATCTCAGCTGTTGGCCGAGATTCTTGCTTTTCTGTTTATTTTTTTTGCGATTCTTTTCCTGTTCAGCCTTATCGGCAGGATGGTACGCAAGCTGATGAAGGCAGCCGGTCTGAGTGGGTTCGATCGTTTCCTGGGAGCACTGTTGGGTGTGCTGAAAGGCGCCTTACTGGTCGCCGTGATACTGATGTGCATGACCGCGTTCACACCAACTTCGCAGTTGCTCGACAGATCAGAACTGGCGCCCTATTTTTTGGTGATAGGAAGGGCCGCCGTTTGGCTAGCGCCGTCAGAGTTGAAGGTCCCGTTTCTATGAAGGATTGGATTTCTTGCATCGAGCTCCGAACGATTTTCAGCACTCCAGTCCGGCGAAGTAAATAGTTGCATCGCTTCGAAAGAAATCAAAAGACATTCGAGAGAGAGACTACCGTGAAAGATCAACTGGAAGCACTTGTTTTGCAGATGTACAAGAGCAACATTTTGTATTCCGAGGGTGTGCGGGAGTTTAAGAAGCGCTTCATCCTGACTGTTCTCCAGGAGAACAAAGGCAACCAATGCCGCGCCGCGCGCGAGTTGGGCATGCACCGCAACACTCTCAGCCGCACCATCGACGAGCTCAAGATCGATGTCCGCCAGCTTCGAGATGGCGCCAAGCGCCCACCTCGGAGTGCGCGACCAATGTCATTCGACAAGAAAGCGATACGCTAGAGAACGCCGGGGCTTCGCCGACTCACTCGGGCGCAAATTCCGTATCAAAGGTAGCTTGCGGGCAGAAAAATAGGCAGCCTTTGCAAGCTGCCTATGCATTCATGCCGCCCATCTATTGACCGGCCGCGTGGTGCGCTTTGTGGGTAGGTGCCGGGGCCGCAGCCTTCAGCAGCTTGCCGTTGTCCATGGTCATCATGAACGGACTGCTCGTGTAAGACGACGGTTCACCCTGAAAGTCGAGTGTCGCCCCATCCTTCGGAACCATCCTTAGCGGAACTTTCTCGGGAAAATTTAGAGTGATGTCCGCTTTCTTCGCGTCAATATCATCCGCGCTGCCGGCGATGTCGAATTCCGTGGTCGTGGCGTGAATCACGGTTCCCTGCATCTGCACAGCTTTGCCTTTGATCGCGTTCCAGACTGCATCCTGGTCGTCCTTGGAACCGTTGGTGAAGATGAATTGCCAGGTTGCGAAATCCATTTTGTCCGGCGATGTACCTGCCAACATGTTATGAGCTTGTTCCGCCGGGGTGGGCGCGGGCTTGATGGCAAAACCGGCGGGCGGATTGGGGCTGGTTTTCGCCTGCGTCAGCACATCATTCCATCCATCGTCGCCGCCGTGATACTTCATATAAAGACTCTTGGCGTATTTTTCGATCTGCTGCTGATATTGCGGGTTCGGCGCTACCACCGAAGCGCGGGCGGCATACCAGATCGCGTCGAGCGGGTCGGCGGTAACGGTGGGCTGAGGAGGATTTGGACCGGCGTAAGCCAGCGCCAGCGGATACACGATGCTGAAATCTTTCTGTTCGTCGGGACTGCTGTCCTCAGCCGCGCGTAGCGTCTTGCGTGCCGCCTCGTAGTCTTTATCGGTGAGATCTGCAATCCCGATGGCGGCATTAAAAATGCCATCCATCTGGCCTTTCATCTTGTTGTAATCCGCGTCCGACGAGCCCGGAGGCTTGGTGAACTTGGGCAGGCACTCTAATCCGTTCTGCCCGTATTTCTGTGCGTCCGTCAGGTCCTGCTTGGCGTTCGGATCGCCGCCTTGCGCTTTAAGCCGATCAATATAGGACAGCAAGGCCAGAGCGCGCACGTTGCAGGGATCAGCCGCGACCAGCTTTTGCGCGGTTTCAATCGTTTTGGCCTGATTATTGGTTTGCTGATAATCCTGCATGAGAGTCTGCAGGGCGGCAATCTTCATCACGCTGCTTGGGTACTGGGTGAGATACGCTTCCAATCCGCTAATCTGAGCGGCGGGGTCCTTTTGCTGGATGGCGCCCATATACGCGTTGTATTCAGCGGGATCTTTGATTACCGGGGCGGGCGGCGCCTGTGCAGGCGAGGAAGTTGGCGACTGCGCGGTCTGCCCTTGCGGCGGTTGCGCGGGAGTGGCGGGGTTCTGGGCCATCAACATCGATGCAGCGCCGAGCACAACCGTGACCAGAATCTTTTTCATCAGCATAGCTCCTTAGCTTTTTGGTAATCGACGATTTCGCGAAAATATCATTCCTTAGCTTGTGGCTGCATTCTACTCGGACAGATGGTCGCTCTCAAAATGATGGAAAGCGCGTCGCTTACCGGCCGGGTCCAAGAAAAAGGACGACCTGTGGGACGTAAAGGCGACTGACCCCGCACATGGGGTTGGCCGGATTATAAGTACCTCCTGTTTCGAAGGCAAGCTCTTCTCGCTCATTCCCATCAGCATTGTACTAAGATGCTGTTGTATAGATGCTTTTCTATAGCTCGGAAGATGGCTTCTCTCTCCGGGCTGGGCCGCCAACGGAGTCCAACTTGAATGACCAGGTTTTCATGAACAGCAAGCCATACCTGAGCGGACAAATAGCCGTGATCACGGGCGCGGGTCGCGGCATCGGAGGGGCCATCGCTTCTGCGTTGTCGAACCTGGGAGCTGCTACCGTGCTCTGCGGCCGCACTCGCTCTGCGCTTGACTCCGCAGCGCAGGCCATTGCGCAGTCCGGTGGACGGGCGGAGGTGGTTCCCTGCGATGTTACTGATCTTTCCTCGGTTGAAAAAGCCGCCCGGCAAATTGAATCTTCCTATGGACGCCTGGATATTCTGGTAAACAATGCGGGCATCGGAGGATTTGGCAGTCCGCTGCATCTGCTCCCGCCCGAGGAATGGGATCGAATCCTCAACACGAATCTCAGAGGGGTTTACTACACTGCTCGTGCATTCGCGCCTTTGATGGTCCGTGCGCGCTCCGGGCATATCATCAACATCTCCTCGCTCGCCGGAAAAAATCCGCTGCCCAACGGCGCGGCCTATGCGGCCTCGAAATGGGGCCTGAATGGATTGAGTTACTCGTTGGCGGAGGAACTGCGGGCCCATAACATTCGCGTGTCGGTGATCTGCCCTGGTTCTACCAACACAGAACTAAGCCCGCACGAAGGCAAAGACCCGACTAAAATGCTGCAACCGGAAGACGTGGCCCATGTGGTCACCATGCTGGTCACGCAAAATCCGCACTCGTTTGTCAGCGAGGTCAGCTTGCGGCCTACTCAAAAGCCCTAGCCAAGCTGAAACGAACTAGCAACCAAGCCGCGACTCCCGTGAATTCGGTTGCCAGTCTGAGCAAGCCAAATTAAGCAATTCAATTTCAGCAAAACAAGTGCGTGCTAATTCGCCCTAGTTCTGTTTCTCTAAAACTTTCACGGGTTTCATCAGCATAGCGGCGTGTTCTTTCCTGAACGCGCGGGCGACATCGCCGAGCGGAGTTTCATACTGAATCGAGCCGAGGTCAGAAAGCGGTACTTCGCCCTTGGCATAGCTGTAAACAGAGGTGTCGAGCAGACTTGTTTCAGTCGCTAATGCATGCTGCGTAGCATGTTGAGCGTGATCTGCCATGATCATGGGCTGCGGATTGTTGCTCAGAACTACGGCGGTTTGTGCGAAGGCTGCCGTGGCGCAAAGAAAAAACACGGTGCAAAATGCGGTTTTCATCGATTCGTCCTTGTCCGGGGGAAACTATTGAATTGTGAGTAAGCTCTCAAAAGACTCGATCAGCAAGGCTTCTCACCTGTTGTGGCAATCCTTCGGCCAGATACGGACCACTGGCACTCAACTTAGAGCACCCATGTAAGGCCAAAGTGCAAACTTTTGCATACATGTGGAACCCCGCGTTTCTGTAACTTCCTGGCCTTCCCTTGAACGTCCCCCACAAAAAACCGTCCCGACGAAAAAAGTCGTGGGTCTGACCGTCCGGTTTATACCCCCAAGCCTGTATGAAAAAACGTTCACAGTTGACAAGCGAAGCAAACACGAACACAATCATTCGACCTTGTTGCCCCCGCTTTCCATTGGGTTCTGGAAATCCAACAAGCCATCCGTAGAATCAGCAAGCAAAAATTGACGCTTTAAAAGACCCTAAGGAGAGTCATACAGATGAAGCAACGCTTTGCTGTGCTCAGCTCTTTGGCTGCGCTCGTCGTCGTTTGTCTCTGTGGTTCCACTTTCGCCCTCAACACACCTCCGCTGCTGACCCATCACGTCCGTCAAGTTACAGTCAATGGTCATGCCCCACTTGTCGGCCATCTCCCGGAAACACAATCGATGCGGCTGGTTTTCGTTCTGCCGTTGCGCAATCAGCCGGCCTTGGAAAGCTTCCTGTCGGCCCTTTACGATCCGCATAGCCCCTCTTATCGCCAGTTCCTCACCGTGGATGAATTCACCGCGAAGTACGGACCCACTCAGCAGGATTACGATGCCGTGACTCATTTTGTCGAAGCCCATGGCTTGACCGTGGTTGGAACATCGCGCAACCGTGTGAATCTTGACGTTACCGGTTCGGTCGCAAACATTGAAAAAGCGCTCAATATCTCGCTGGGCCTTTATCACGATTCCGTCGCGAATCGCGACTTCTACTCTCCCGACCGCGAGCCTGCTCCTGCATTAAGCGTGCAGCTCTGGCACATTTCCGGCCTGGATAACTATTCAATTCCGCACCCCATGTTGGTTCGCAACCCCCAAACCAGTCAGAATGCGCACTCGAATGCCACCACGGGTTCGTGCCCAAGCGAATCGTTCTGCGGCAGCGACATGCGAGCTGCGTACTACGAAGGAACGACTCTTACCGGCGCCGGCCAATCCCTCGGATTGCTGGAGTACTACGGCACCGATCTCGCGGATCTCAACGATTACTATAAGGCCGCAAATCAGACCAACAACGTGCCGATCACATTGCTTTCGACTGACGGCACCAGCGTGAATTGTCTCTACAGTCAGGGTTGCGATGATACGGAGCAGACCATTGACATGACGCAAGCGCTTGGCATGGCGCCCGGAATGTCTAGCCTCGTGATGTACATCGGATCGACTGACTCGGCGATTTTCAACGCCATGGCTACCGCCAATCCGCTGAACCCGCAACTGAGTTCATCGTGGACGTGGTACCCGGCCGATCCCAACACTGACAATCCTTATTTCATCGAGTTCGCGGCGCAGGGACAGAATTTGTTTCAGGCGGCCGGGGACAGCGGAAAGTGGTCCAAGAGTTCGGAAATTTTCCCGGCGGATGATGTGTATGTCACATCAGTCGGCGGAACCGATCTAGACACCACGGCCGCGGGCGGGGATTGGGCGTCGGAAACTGTTTGGTCCGATGGCGGCGGCGGCATTTCTCCCAACAAATTCACGATTCCAAGCTGGCAGGTAGCAACCGCCGCTGGGTGTTCGAACTGTTCCCAGACCTATCGGAACGCTCCGGATGTCTCGGCCAACGCGAACTTCACTTTCTATGTCTGCTCCGACCAAGGTAAGAACCCTTATTTTGGCGGACAAGAGTGCGGCGCGAATGTATTCGGCGGGACCAGCTTCGCTACGCCGATGTGGGCCGGCTATCTGGCCCTGGCCAACGAACAGCTACTCTCGAACGGCGGAACTAAAACGCTGGGATTTATCAACCCGACGCTTTATACCATCGGTTTGAGCAGCAGCTATGACACCGACTTCCACGACATCACCAGTGGGAGCAACGGCTATCCCGCCACCGTCGGTTACGATCTGGCGAGCGGTTGGGGAAGTCCGAATGACGATAACCTGATCAACGCCCTTGCTCCAGTGTCAAATCCGAGCTTCACCATCTCCGCGTCGCCCAACCGAATCATGATTGCCCAGGGCAGCTCGGCGACCTCGACCATCACCACTGCCGTCTCCGGCGGTTTCGACTCGGCAATCACTTTGTCCGCCTCGTTGAAAACCGCAACCTTCAATCCAGGCTCCATCGCGGCGCCGGGATCGGGTACTTCCACCATGACCATCACGGTTCCCAAGGGCACTGCCACGGGAATCTACAAGATCCAGGTAAAAGGATCTGGCGAGGGAATAAGCGAAAGCACTCTCGTCGAAATCGACGTTGTGAAATAACGATAACTCGACACCTTAACGGCCCGGACTTCGCGTCCGGGCTTTTTTGTGCGCGGTTCGACATCGTGCTTGAAGCACGGTCTCTCATCTTCGGAAGCACGGACGTCAAATACGCAGCGCGTCGGGCTGATAGAATGACTTTTCAATTATGTTCGAGAATCTTCAGGAAAAACTGCAACGCGCCTTCAAGTCCCTTCGCGGACAGGCGCGTCTGAGCGAAGAAAACATCGCCGAGGCCCTGCGCGAAATTCGCCTCGCCCTGCTCGAGGCTGATGTCAATTTTAAGGTCGTCAAGGATCTGATCGACCGCATTCAAGCCAAAGCGGTTGGCCAGGAAGTCATGACCGCGCTCTCCCCAGGCGAGCAGGTCATCAAGATCGTGCGCGACGAGCTGGTTGAAACGCTTGGCAAAGACACGGCGCGCATTAAGTTCGCCTCGCAGCCGCCAACGGTCGTACTCATGGCCGGACTGCAAGGCTCCGGCAAGACTACAACATCCGGCAAGCTGGCGAATTGGTTCAAAAACGGCGGCCATCGTCCGCTGCTGGTGTCGGTCGACGTCTATCGTCCCGCGGCGCGCGAGCAGTTGAAAGTTGTGGCCCAGGCGGTGAAGGCTCAAATCTACGAAGGCGAAGTGGGTGAGGCGAACACGGCCACGGTCGAGCGGCTGGTAAAAGAAGCTCGCCGCGAAGCCATGATCTCTGGCTGTGATGTTCTGATTGTCGATACCGCCGGCCGCTTGCACATCGATGACGAACTGATGGATGAGATGCAGTCGCTGAAAAAGCTGCTCAATCCATCAGAGATCCTTTTCGTCGCCGATGCCATGACGGGGCAGGACGCTGTCCGCTCCGCCGACGAGTTCCACAAAAAGCTTTCGCTCACCGGTGTGGTGCTCACCAAGATGGATGGCGATGCTCGCGGCGGTGCGGCGCTTTCCATCCGCCAGGTCACCGGCCAGCCAATCAAGTTCATCGGCGTGGGCGAGAAATACGAGGCGCTGGAGCCGTTTCATCCCGACCGCATCGTCTCGCGCATTCTCGGCATGGGCGACATTCTTTCGCTGATCGAGCGCGCTGAATCGCAGATCGACAAGAAAAAGGCCGCCGAGATGGCCAGCAAAGCTCTTAGCGGCGACGGCTTCTCGCTGGAAGATTTTCGCGATCAGTTGCGCCAGGTAAAGAAAATGGGGTCGATGAAGAACCTGATCGGTATGCTGCCGAGCATAGGCCCGTTTTCGGGATTGCAGAAAGCCGCCGACCATGTGGACGAAAAACAAATCAACCGCGTCGAAGCCATTATCAACTCGATGACCACGCAGGAACGCAATCATCACGAAGTGATCAACGGCAGCCGGCGCAAGCGCATCGCCCGCGGATCGGGCACGAGCGTGCAGGAAGTCAATAATCTGCTCCGCCAGTACGCGCAAATGAGAAAGATGTTCAAGCAGATGGGAAAACCCAGCTTCGCGCGAAGAATGGCCGGGATGAAACTGCCGGGAATGTAAAGATCGGCGCTGATCAGTTGAGATGGGAACATCAGCGAACGCCCTATCGTCCTGGGCGAAGTTGCCGGCAGCGACCTGCTGACGGCGACGTAGTCGAAGGGTCCCTACGATTATGAAATGGCGTTCGCTCGAAGAGTCGGCCCCTGAAACCATCGTTCGACCTCTCCGCGAGATTCTCGCCGAGCGCAAGGCATCGATCGCGCAATACGTTCCAGGGGAGACGCGAGCCGTTCACGCTCGCGCTATCGCGGAGTTAAAGCAACAAGATCTGGCCGCAAATATTCTCCCCCTGGGCGCGAGGATTCCGGAATTCCAGCTTCCCGATCACGACGGCAAAGACGTGTCGTCCTCCGATCTGCTCGTCAATGGACGCTTTGTTCTTTGCTTCATTCGCGGCCGCTGGTGCCCTTTCTGCGTCGCGCAAATGGAAGCAATGAATCTTGTCCTCCCGCTCATCGAGCAGGCAGGCGCGGTGCTTACCGCAATCTCCCCGCAGACGGTGAAGCAATCATATTTCATGCACGATCAGCATAAACTGCGCTTTCCGTTGCTTTCAGATGTGGGCAACAAGGTCGCTCGGCAATTCGGGCTGATCTACCGTGTAACAGATGAACAGCGGCTGCTCTATCAACGCACCTTCGTCAATCTGCCGTTTATAAACGGCGATGCTAGTTGGGAGCTGCCGATTCCCGCAACCTACGTCATCGATCGCGACGGGACTGTGCTCTACGCTTCGGCTGACGAGGACTACACGCGGCGACCGGAACCAAGGGAGATTCTGAGCATTCTGAACACCTGAGCATCTGCGCTGGCGACAAATGCGGGCGGGGCCCGCACCACACCGCAGCTTCCGATACACTGGATAATTCATGAATTACATTTACGGCATCAATGCCGTCAGCGAAGCGCTAAAGGCCCGCGGACGCGCTTTTCAGTGGGTCGGCATGGCGAAAGAGCGCAATGACATCCGCCTGCAGAGAATGATCGAAGATTGCCGCCGTCTCGCCGTGCCCGTCCGTTTTCTTTCTCGCGTGGAACTCGACCGAATGGCCGGCAATGCTGCGCATCAAGGAGTCGTGGCCGTCACCTCGGCGAAGCAATATAGCGACCTGGACGACGTGGTTGGGGGAAAGCGGGGAAAATATTCCTTCATAGTCGTGCTTGATGGCGTTGAGGATCCGCATAATCTCGGAGCGGTTTTACGCACAGCAGATGCGGCGGGTGCCGACGGCGTAATCATTCCCGAACGCCGCGCAGCGGGCGTTACGGGAACTGTGACGAAAGCTTCCGCAGGAGCCAGCGAACATTTGCCCATCGCAAAGGTCACCAACATCGCCCGCACTGTCGAAGAATTGAAAGATCGAAACATCTGGACCGTTGGCCTGGACGAGCGCGGCAAACAGACCTACGAGCAGATCGACTACAACATGGATTGCGCGATCGTTCTCGGCGCTGAGGGCAAGGGATTGCACGATCTGGTAAAGAAGAAATGTGATTTTCTGGTTTCCATTCCGATGCTGGGAAAGGTGTCTTCATTAAACGTATCTGTGGCAGGAGCGATTGTGATGTACGAGGCGGTGCGGCAGCGGCGCGCGCAAGCCAGCGCGCGCCTTACCGAGGCTGCCGCAGAATGAAGTATTGCGGTTTGCGACTTCTGTGGCTTTCTGTTTTCTGCACGGCCCACTGCACTGCAGCGGTAAATGCTTTTTCCCTCGACCGCGAAGCCTTCGCGATTTCGAAGTACGATCTGCAGGTTCGCATCGATCCAGCACAACAGCGTCTGGGGGTTCGAGGCAAGATCACTCTGCGCAATGATTCTTCCCAGGCGCAAAAGATCGCGGTTCTGCAAATCTCATCCTCGTTAAACTGGCTTTCGATCAGGGCGGGGGGTAAGCTCCTGCAGTTTGTCTCGCAACCCTACAACTCCGATATCGACCACACTGGCGTGCTTTCCGAGGCGATTTTGACGTTGGCAAACCCCGTCGCCCCCAAAAGCACAACCGAACTCGAGATTGCATATGAAGGCGTGGTGCCGCTGGATGCGACCCGGCTCACCCGCATGGATACGCCAGAAGACGCAGCCCGCAGCACCGACTGGGACCAGATTAGTTTGCTGTTTACCGCAGTGCGAGGAGCCGGATACGTAACCTGGTACCCGATTTCCACCGATGCTGCCAGCCTTTCGCAAGGCATGGACCTCTTCGAAGTCTTGGGCCGCTGGAAGGCGCGGGAAAGCTCGTCGTCCATGCATTTGCAGCTGGCTGTTTCCGTCGGCGACGAAGCCGACAAGCCCGAACTGCTGGTGAATGCGACCTCTTGCCCGATGGCCCACGAACAGGGATCTCAGTTTCTGGCGGACTGCACATACCACTCGCTTGCCACGAACCTGCCGACGTTCGTGATTGCGAACTATGAAATGATCCAACGCCCGAATATCGCAGTGCATTTTCTGCCGGGACACGACGCGTCCGCGGCAAC
The DNA here is from genome assembly GCA_963743585.1 of uncultured Acidobacteriaceae bacterium. Classification (GTDB taxonomy): domain Bacteria; phylum Acidobacteriota; class Terriglobia; order Terriglobales; family Acidobacteriaceae; genus Sulfotelmatobacter. Next base: position 215,301 of record CAVUQI010000002.1, read on the forward strand.
TTACGCCGACGCAGCGGAGAAAGTAGTTCCACTCATCACGGAATGGTTTGGAGCACCACGATCGAAAGCCGATACCGCGGACTTGTCCGATCCCGATGCGGCGCCATTCGAGAGCGGCTCGCTTCTGTTGACGCCGCTCTCCGCAATGGAACCCAAGCTCACAGGCCTCATCGCTGCGCACCAGATCACTCACGCAGCTATCTCCTCACCACGGCCATGGATAAACGAAGGTCTGGCTCACTTCGCGCAGGTTCTTTACCTCCAGCAACAAAAGGGACGCGAGGCTGCCATTGAATACATGCGCACGCACGGGTCCGCATTCATTGCGGCTGAAGCTGCGCAACAGACTCCGCCACTTGCCGCTCAAGATCAAACCAAACAGTCTTTGGTCAATACCGTGGACGAGCAACTCTATCGCTCCAAGGCCATGTATGTGTGGTGGATGCTGCGCGACATGATTGGCGACCAGGCGCTGAAAAAGGGGATTGCGGCGTATCGCCCGGAAGAAGATAAAGAATCGTCCTACATGCAGCGTTTGCTCCAGGCGCATACGCAGCGCGATCTGGAGTGGTTTTTCGACGACTGGGTCTATCGAGACCGCGGCCTGCCGGATTTCAAAGTCGAGTCCGCATTCACCCGCAAGTTGCTGCCGGAGGGTTACATGGTCACAATCACCGTGCAGAATCTAGGCGGCGCCGGCGCCGAGGTCGCCAGTCACGGTGAAATCGACCGGCGGCGATATTACGAAACGCGTGGTGGTGCGCGGAACAAGTAGCGCGGTGATTCGCCTGGAAACCACGAGCGTGCCCGAAGAAATCGTAGTCAACGACGGCAGCGTGCCCGAGAGCGATACGACCAATAATAGTTTCAAGGTCGACCAGAGCGACATAGCGAAATGATCCACGCGGAAGCAATTGATATTTTCGTATTTAGTTCATTGCGTCATGTCCGGAACTTCCGTTACTGCAAGGACGGGATGGCGGGAGACGATAAGTCCGATCCGCAGGCTTCCCAACAGTGACAAAAGCAAATGAGGGAACGCATCGCGCTGATACACGACATCGCGATCTTCGATGGGAAAGTCCAGGTTCATCCATTCCAGGCCTGAGAAATCCCGGAGTCGTCTCAGTTCCTGATCGTTCTCCGTCAAAAACGCAATCGCCTCTTCGATTTGGCCTCTTAAATCGGAAAGCTCTCGTGTACTTACGCTTACGCTCATTCCGGAATATTCGCTTTTGCGGGTTACGCTGGAGGTAGCGAATTGCACTTCGCCGCGGTGAAAGGCGGTAAGCACGTCCAGAGTAGAGTTCTTCAGGAACTCATCCACGTCAAACCTGGCGCCACCGGCTCGGAGCACGCAAGACATACGACCCTACATTCTCTACGCTCTATTTGCAGTAAAGCTTACTAGTCTTGCGAGCTTAGCGGCCGCCGCGCCAGAATCAATCGAATGCGCTGCCAGAGGAATTCCATCTGCCAGATGATCAACCCGCCCTGCCGCGACCAGTGCTGCCGCGGAGTTTAGCAGAACAACATTGCGGCGCGGAGATTTCTTTCCGCCAAGTATATCGCGAATAATCGCCGCATTCTCCGCCGCATCTCCTCCGGAAATCTCTTCGAGCAAGCCCCGTTCCATACCGAATTCCTCGGGAGCAACTTCGTAAGATCGCACCGTCCCGTCGCGGACCTCGGCGACCCGCGTCCCGCCGGTTATGGTGATTTCATCTAGTCCGTCGAGGCCGTGTACTACCAACGCGCGAGGCAGGCCCAACATGCTGAGCGCTTCGGCGAGTTTCTCGACCATCTCCAGCGCGTAGACGCCGACCACCTGCCCGGATGCATGCGCAGGATTGGTGAGAGGGCCCAGCAGGTTGAAAATCGTACGCATGCGCAGTTCGCGGCGAACCTTCTGCACCTGCTTCATCGACGTGTGCAGATCGGGTGCGTACAAAAAACAGATTCCCACCTCTCGCAGGCATTGCGCCGCTCGTTCAGGAGACAGCTGAATGTTTACGCCGAGGGCGACCATGACGTCCGCCGAGCCGCATTTTGAGCTGATGCTCCGGTTGCCGTGTTTGGCCACGCGCACGCCTGCTCCTGCCGCCACGAAGGCCGTCGCCGTCGAGATATTAAAAGTGCTGGCGGCATCGCCACCGGTACCGCTGGTATCGACGAGGCCGCTATTTCGGGAGGAAAATTCCGTCAGCGCGTCGCGTCCCGTGCCACTTAGAGCAAGGGCCCCCGCCTCCGGCATGGTGGCAAGAGAAATAGGCAGTGGCGTAGCGGCTCCGCGAATCGCCTCGGCAAAGCCAACGATCTCTTCAACGCTCTCGCCCTTCATGCGCATCGCGACTAACAGAGCCGAGATCTGCGAATCGCTGCAGTGAGCCGCAAGAACCTCGGCCATCACGCCACACGCTTCCTCGCGGGAGAGCGATTGGCCATCATTCGCAATGCGATGGAGCGCGTCGAGGATCATCTCACCCGGAATTGTACGGGATAAGCGCTCTCGCGATGAAGGGAAGGAACTACACGCTTCCAGCCGGAACGTTCAGCCTGGGCAAGAAATATTCTCGCCAGTCTTCAGGCAACGCCGCCGTCGCAATCGCCTTCTGCAACAGATCGTGATTGTATTTCTCGCGAAAAAAGAGCCGGTTCATTTCGGCGATGGTAATGCCGCCGTGGTCTTGCGAGAGCACTTCAATGTTATCTCCCGCTTCAACTTCGCCCTCTTCCTCGACTGAGAAATAAAATCCACTCCGGCCGCTGCGCAGAAATCGCTGGATCATGTCATCGATCTGAAACTTGGCTTGGAGCTTGTAGCAGGGCATTCGCGGCTGGCGGACGACCACGGTCGCGGCGCCGATTCGCAGGCGATCGCCAACATGAAGGTCATCCTCATCGAGGCCGGACGTTGTAAAATTCTCGCCGAACATGCCCCACGGTAAATCCTTCCCAGCGAGTTCATGCAGCCAATATTCATAGTGCTCTGCAGGGTATGCGTAAACGGCTTTGTTGGGCCCGCCGTGGACGCTGAGGTCGGCCTGGCGGTCGCCGTCAAGGTTCAGCTTGCGCAGAATCACTCGGCCGCTCACAGGTTTCTTGAATATGCCCGTGCTAATGGTCGCTCCGTTGTAGACCATCAGCTGCGGCCTAGCGATGTTAAGTGAAATCAATTTCATGCTGCGCCTGCTAGCGAGAGCGTTGCAGCGTCTTATGTGCTGCTGACCGGCGTTTAGATGTAACGGCATAGGGAAAAGACGCGGGAGTGTTTGCCCAATATTGCCATCCTTCTATAAGATTGAGAGTTTGCTGCCGCATTGTTAAGCCGCAAGCGTGTTCCTGCCGATAACTTAGCTGGGAATAAATCCTTATGAAAATTCACGAGTACCAGGGCAAAGCAATTCTCAAAAAGTATGGAGTGAGCGTGCCGCGTGGCAGTATGGCGACCTCACCGGAAGAAGCTGAAGGCGTTGCCAAGGAACTGTTCGGCTCTGGAGCGACCGGGGTCGTGGTCAAGGCGCAAATTCACGCTGGTGGGCGCGGCAAGGGCGGCGGAGTGAAGATCGCCAAATCGGTCGCCGAAGCTGGAGAGATTGCCGGTAGGATGCTGGGCATGAAACTGATCACGCATCAGACAGGCCCGGAGGGCCGAACCGTGCGGCGCCTGCTGATCGAAGAAACTCTGCCGATCGAAAAAGAACTTTATCTTGGGATTCTCGTCGACCGTGCCGAGGGCAAGCCGGTATTCATGGCATCGGCCGCGGGCGGAATGGAGATTGAGCAGGTGGCGGCGGAAAATCCCGACGCAATCTTGAAGCAACACATCGATCCCGGCATGGGGCTGGAAGCCTTTCAGGCACGCAAGATGGCGTTTGCGTTGGGATTAAAGCAGCAGCAGATCAATCCCGCGGTGCAGTTTCTCAGCAATCTCTACAAGGCATTTCTTGACACGGACGCATCGCTGGTCGAAATCAATCCGTTTATTACGACCACCGACGGACGCCTGTTCGCGCTCGATGCCAAGCTGACCTTTGACGACAACGCGCTGTTTCGCCATCCCGATATTCGCGAACTGCGCGACATCACCGAGGAAGATCCGCTCGAAGTGGAAGCCTCGAAATATAATCTGAACTACATCAAACTCGATGGCAGCGTAGGTTGCATGGTGAATGGCGCGGGTTTGGCCATGGCCACGATGGATATCATCAAATATGCGGGCGGCATGCCGGCGAATTTTCTCGACGTCGGCGGCGGCGCGAACGCTGAGCAGGTTGCCCACGCGTTTGAAATCCTGCTGAGCGACAAGAGTGTGAAAGCCGTGCTGATTAACATTTTCGGCGGAATCCTGCGTGTCGACACGCTGGCCACTGGCGTGGTCGAAGCGGCGAAGAAAACAAATATCCAGCTCCCGGTCGTGTTGCGGTTAGAAGGCACAAATGTGGACGAGGGCAAAAAGATTTTGATGAACTCCGGATTTAATTTCGTGGTTTGCGGCACCATGAAAGACGCTGCCGACAAAGTTGTGGCTGCAGCACGATAACTCAACGCGGCAATGGAATCGACGTAAAGGACTTTTGGTTATGGCAATTCTGGTAAATAAACGAACGCGATTACTCGTGCAAGGCCTAACCGGGCGGGAAGGCACCTTCCACGCCAAAGCCTGCGCGGCTTACGGAACGCAGGTGGTTGGCGGAGTGACGCCGGGCAAGGGCGGCACAATCCACGAGGGCTGGCCGATTTTCAACACGGTGCAGGAAGCGGTGGACAAAACCGGGGCCGACACGACTATTATTTTTGTGCCTCCGCCGTTCGCCGCCGATGCCATCATGGAAGCTGCCGACGCCGAACTCGATCTCATCGTCTGCATCACCGAAGGCATTCCTACGCTGGACATGGTCCGGGCGTGGGAGTTCCTGCAGAACCGACGCTCGCGCCTGATCGGTCCAAACTGCCCCGGCATCATCTCGCCGGGCAAATGCAAAATCGGCATCATGCCGGCATCGATTCACAAAGAAGGTTCCATCGGAATTGTCTCGCGCTCCGGCACGCTGACCTATGAAGCTGTGCATCAACTGACGCAACGCGGAATAGGGCAATCCACTGCGATCGGCATTGGTGGCGATCCGATCATTGGAACCAACTTCGTCGACGCGCTCGATCTATTCAATCGCGATCCTGAAACCGAAGCCGTGATCATGATCGGCGAGATCGGCGGCGACGCCGAGGAAACGGCCGCGCACTTTGTCAAAAACCAGATGAAGAAGCCTGTCGTCGGTTTCATCGCCGGGCAAACGGCGCCTCCCGGCCGGCGCATGGGTCATGCCGGAGCTATCATTTCCGGCGGCAAAGGAACGGCGGCGGAAAAAATCAGCGCCATGGAAGCGGCAGGCATTCGCGTCGCGAAATCGCCGGCGGCCATCGGAGAAACGCTGGTCGCGGCGCTGGGAGTAAAAGTATAGTGAAGCCTTCCCTCGTGAAACCTCGTGTCCTTCGTGGTCCAAAAACAAGAATCACAAAGGCCACAAAGGTCACTGAGGCAGACACTGAATCTCTCCAGACACCGAATCTCTAAGGACGATTAAGAACGATCAATTATGAAGACTCTGCAACGCACTCTCACCATCGTGAAACCAGACGCCGTCGCCAAGAATGCGGTCGGCGACATCATCGAGCAATTCGAGAAGAATGGCTTTCGCATCCTCGCAATCAAGATGCTGGAAATCTCCAAGCATCAGGCGGAACAATTCTATGCTGTCCATGCCAGCCGACCGTTCTACGACTCGCTTACCGATTTCATGTCGAGCGGCCCCATCGTCACGCTTGCGCTGGAAAAGGAAAACGCCATTGCCGATCTGCGCAAGCTGATGGGCGCTACCAACCCAGCCAATGCGGAAGAAGGTACGATCCGCAAGAAGTGGGCCTCGAGCATCGAGCATAATGCGATTCACGGTTCCGATGCTGAGGACACCGCACGGTTCGAGTTAAGCTTTTTCTTTTCGGGTTACGAACTGGCGAAGTGATTGCATCTGGCGGGCGTCCGAGCCCGCTGCAGTCATCCTGAGCGTTAGCCGGCCGTGATCGCCAAACACCTGCCTCTAACCTAGCGGCTCGAACAAATGTCCTTCGGTCCGGTCGGCAATTTTCGGCAGATCTTTGCGGGCAAATTGCAGGAAGTGCGGAGCGGTGCGGTGATTTTCCAGTGCGGCATCGTCTTTATACTGCTCATAGATGAAGAAACGCCGCGGCTCAGTCTTGTGACGATGGACCTGATACATCAGGCAGCCGGCCTCCTTTCGGGACTCTTCGGTCAGCTTCGAAAACAGCGCAGTCACTTCTGCTTCACGGCCAGCTTTCGCCATCCACGTTACGGCCAGAACTACCATTGCGGCGCTCCTAACGTTCAGGCGCTTATCGCCTGCGATATGGCAACATATTCTACTAGACTTTTCCAGACGAGCTTGCCTGCATCTGGCGCGCGAATTCGTCGGCAAAAATGATCTGCTCGCGGTCCGGGCCGGTTGAAGTCATGCCGATCTTGGCGCCGGTTTCTTTTTCCACGAACGCCAGGTATTCACGGGCGGCCTTGGGCAACTTCTCGAATTCCGTTATGCCTTGCGTGGATGTCTGCCAGCCTGGCATTTTGCGATAAACGCATTCGATCTTCTCGTAACCGCTGGCTTGCGCCGGGACCTTCTGCGGTTTCCTTGCCGTTGATTTCGTAGCTCACGCAAACTGGAATCTCCTGCAGTTCATCGAGCACGTCCAGTTTAGTGACCACCAGCCACGAGATTCCATTAATCATGCCAGCGTAACGCAGGAGCGGCAAGTCGAGCCATCCGGTGCGGCGCGGGCGTCCGGTAACTGCCCCAAACTCGTTGCCGCGCACGCGTATCTGCTGCCCGGCCTCGCCTTTTTCTTCCGTGGGGAACGGACCCTCGCCAACTCGGGTGCAGTAGGCCTTGGTAAGTCCGATGACCGAATCGATCGCATTCGGAGCCACGCCCGTGCCCGTCGCCGCGCCTCCTGAAGTTGCACTGGAAGACGTGACAAACGGATATGTTCCGTGATCGATGTCGAGCATCGTTCCCTGGGCGCCTTCAAATAAGATCGACTCACCTGCATCGAGCGACCGGTTCAACAGCACAGCCGTATCGCGTACAAATGGCCCGATTTTCTCGGCTGCCGCAGCGTATTCCGAATACATTTTGTCTGCATCGAGCGGCTCTGAATTGAACAGGGCGTGGGCGATCATGTTCTTTTCGCGCACCGCATTTTCAATATGCTTTTTCAGCAGTTGCAGATCAAGCAGATCGGCGACCCGTAACCCGCGGCGACCCATTTTGTCTTCATACGCGGGTCCGATGCCTCGCGAGGTGGTGCCGATCTTGACGCGTCCGGGTGCGTTTTCGGACGCCAGTTCGATCATGCGATGGTAGGGCAGGATCACCTGCGCGCGGTTGGAAACAAAAAGATTCCCGTCGACTCTCACTCCGGCCTCGCGCAGAGCGCCCACTTCCTTCAGAAACGCCATTGGATCGATGACCCACACCGTTCCCGATGACGCTGCAGCAACGCTCTCGCAACACTCCGCAGGGCACCAACTGCAGGACGAATTTCTTTCCGTGAATGATGACGGTATGGCCGGCATTATGGCCGCCGGCGTAGCGCGCGACCACGGAAAAGTTCTCCGAGAGCACGTCGACAATTTTGCCTTTGCCTTCGTCGCCCCACTGGGCGCCGACAATTACCGCAGTCTTGCCTCGTTTCAATGCACAACTCCATAACAGGGATTCGCGCGCAACTGCGCCGCGCGTGCCTTCAAGACAGTCTTATCAGCACCGGGGTCGCACACGCCTTGCCGCGGCAAAGCTCAATAGCTTATGGGATGAAAGCGGAGAAGATGTGTACGGAGTATCTTATCGTGCAGGCGGACGGAATGGCAACGAGACCTCTGTACGGTGCTGAAAGCAGCCGAGAGCTGGGCCTTAGAGTTTAGAAGTTCAAGTTTGAATCGCTAGTCCACAACCCCTGTTCTTCGCTTTTCTGGTAGGCGCGGCAGGGATCGAACCTGCAACCACCGGATTAGAAATCCGGTGCTCTATCCAATTGAGCTACGCGCCCACGACCACCGCCGATGCTCACCAGCGATAGCCAAAATTTATCATAAACGCGCGGTACGGTATGATGTCGCGTGGCACTGACCACTCCAACCCGGCGGCTGGCTTATATCGACTGGATGCGCGGACTGGCCTGCGTCCTGATGTTCCAGACGCATTGCTACGACTCCTGGCTTAGTCCGACGATGCGGCAGAGCAAGTTCTTTATGTACTCGCAACTGGGAGGGACACTTCCCTGCCCCGTTATTCCTGTTCCTTGCCGGCATTTCGTTCGCACTGGTAACTCAAAAACTGTGGCGGAAAAACCTTCCTCCCGGGCAGATTGCACGCGCCACAATCCGCCGGGGCGCAGAGATCTTCGCCTTCGGCCTGCTGTTCCGTCTGCAGGAATATGTCATTGCCTGGGGCTGGGCGCCCGCGAGCGACCTGTTGCGGGTAGACATTCTCAACACAATCGGCCTTTCGATGATGCTGATGGGCCTGCTGTGCTGGCTGGTGCTGTCAATTCGCCGGGAAAGCCGGACAGCGCTTTCGCTGATTCTCTCCGCGGCGGGAGTCGCATTATTCATTTCGCTCCTCACCCCGCCGCTGTGGACGACTTGGCGTCCGGATTGGCTCCCCTGGTTTTTGGAGTCTTACATTAACGGCGTCCACAATCTCGGCGCGCCACAGGCGTGGCTGTTCCCCATTTTCCCCTGGGCCGCATTCGCCTTTGCCGGATTGGCAGCTGGCTTTATTTTGCAGTCCGAGTGGGCGTGCCAACGCGAAGCGGCGACTTTCTTCTTGGCGGGCGCGGCAGGATTGGTTCTCATTGCAACTTCGCACTGGCTCGATCATCAACCGCGTCAGATCTACGCGGTATACGACTATTGGCACACCAGCCCTAATTTTTTTCTGATTCGCATCGGCATGCTTCTCGTCATTTTATGTGCGTGCTACGCCTGGTGCCGGTGGGGCGCGGGCGAGTGGGGATTTAGTCCGCTCATTCAGCTAGGTCAAGCTTCCCTGCTAGTTTATTGGGTGCATTTGGAATTTGTTTATGGGCGCGCCTCCATTCTTCCCAAGCATAGTGACAGCATCCGCATCGCGTCGCTAGGATTGGTCACCATCTTTCTCGCCATGCTCGCGCTCGCTTATGTTCGTACCCGCTCCAAAGGCCGCGGAGCAGAAATGCTTGGCTGGTTCTGGCGTCCGGCCCGAGCCAACTGAATGCCGCTTTGGCGGCACTTCTGATCGGCTACCGGAACTGTTCCGCGAACTCCACCACCTGGCGCTCGGCCCAGCGGCCGTCATAGGCGGAATCGTCGTCGCGCTCGCCTATGAATGCACAATGACCGCCGTCTTCAGCCTCGATGTAAGTGATATTCGGATTCGCGATGATTTTTTCGCGCGTTTCCGGCAGGATGCGAATGAAAGGATCATTGATCGCGTGAATAATGAGCGCGGGCTTCGCAATGCGGTCAATTAGGTTCGCAGCAGCGGCCCGATCGTAGTAGTCGTCTGCGCCCGAGAAGCCGCAATAGTGAGCGGTCACACGATCATCGAACTCGCGCAGAGTTCTAACGCCGCGCAACCGCGAAGGATCGAAGTCGTCGGGAAAGAGCTTGGCCTTGCGGCGAAAGCGACGAAACAATTGCCAGAGAAAATAATATTCGTAAAGGCGATTGGCGGGCTCGTGCAGCGCATCGGCCCCAGCAGCGAGGTTGATTGCCGGACAAACCGCTGCCACACCTCGGAACTCCGTAGGGCCATCACTTCCCCACTCCCCAGCGAGCTTCAACACCAGATTGCCGCCCATAGAAAAGCCAGCCAGAACAATACCGGAAACTTCGTCGCGCTCGATCAGGTGACGCGCGACTGTCGCAACATCAGCCGACCGACCGGAGTTATAAAGCGTGGGTGCACAGTGGTCCATGCCGCCGCAGTTGCGCTGATTCATGCGCACCACGTTCATTCCTGCCGCCAATCCGTTGCGCGCGATGCCCAGCATATATTGCGATTCGCTTGAACCTTCAAGACCATGGACAACAATGAGCGTGAGAACGCGCCGATCCTTTTGCCAATGGCAATGGCAGAGCACGGGAATGCCCGGTTCTACTTCGATCAGGCGGCGCTCGGATGGCGGGAGGTCGATTCGGCGTGGGAGAAAGAATGCCGCCAGAGTTTGTACATGTCCTCCGCGCAGAAAACGGCGTGGACGAAAGGTACGGTCACGCTCCGTCCCCAGCATCCATCTCTCGCGCACTTGAACTGGTCCGGCAGCGTCGTTTGGTTTACTCTCCACGAACCGATTTTAGTCAATTATCGATTTCTTCTGACTCGCAAATTAGAACTTTCACGCTACGCCGGATTTTCGGAGGCGCCATGATCTTCACTTTTCAGGAATTTGATCAGCTCTCGATTGAATTCTTCCCCACATTCTTCGTACGGCAAATGGCCGACTTCGGAAAAAATTATCGTTCGGGAATGCGCAAAATATTTCGCCAGCGGCTTCGCCGATGAAGGGTACACCGCAGGATCTTTTTCTCCCCACATCAGGAGCGTTGGAATCGCAGCCAGTTTCGGCAAGGTGGCCTTGAGCTCACGGAGGTCTTCGGTCCACGTCCGCACAATGCTTAGGGCGTGCTCAAACAAGCCGGGCTTCGCCAACGGCGCGAGATATCCCGCAAGCGAGTCCGGTGGTATGAGGTCGCGGTCGCCATACATTCGCGCATGCCAGTAGGGATACAGAAAGTGCATCTGCGGAATGAACAGCCGGAAACACGCAGCGCCGAAATTGCTTCCGAAGAATGGCGCTAAGCGGCGTCCATGCGGGGAAAATGGATTGACCGGCGCGACCAGCACCAACCGCCGCACCTGCGGGGGAGAATCGCGCTTCAGGGACTCTGCCGCGGCCATCATCGCCACTGCGCCACCGTGCGAGGTGCCGAGCAGATCGCAGGATGCAAATTCCCAAAAGCTCCATCCAGCGCAACATGCGTTGCGCCGTGCCGCGCATGGAGTGGTCGAGCCCCGGCGGCCGGTCCGAAAACCCGCCCCCATCATATCCGGCGCATAGACGGTTGCATAGGGCGCTAAAGCAGGGATCGCAAAACGCCAGGAAAATGAATACCCCAGAAGGCCGTGCAGCAAGACCAGCGGCGGCCCAGAACCGGCCCGAAGATAACGCAGGCGGGCACCGTCGAACTCACTCCAGCATTCTTCAACTCCGGCGCTGGCCCCTGGAAAAGGGGGATTGGCCGCTTCGCAATTTGACTCTTTCACGCCGAAATCTTCTTACGTGTCGGGACAACTTTTTTCTCGCTGCCACATTCTATTTAAGTGAACATCGCCTCTGTTCGCTTCACTTGGGGAGCTTCGGCTCCCCGTTTTTGCGTGTCAAAACCGATTTCCTCTGCGGCCTTCGCGGCCCTCCTTCGCGAACTTTGCGGTTAAGCCTTCATTACCATATGCACAGGATCGAGGTCTTACCATCTGGACCTGTAAAATCCTCATGCCGCTTCTTTCCGCCTCTTCCTCAGCAATTTCTTCAGCACGCGAATGCCCTTATCCACGTGCTTTTCCTCCAACAAGAACGGAGGCAGAAATCTAACAACCGTGTCCTGTGTGCTGTTGAATAGCACGCCCTCGGCCAGCGCCGCATCCACAATCGGTCGCGCCGGAATCTCCAGATTGATTCCCTGAATAAATCCGCGGCCGCGCACTTCCTTTGCAACCGCGCTCTTCTCGGCGAGCGACTTCAGTTCCTGCTGCAAATACGCGCCGACTTTATTCACGTTGTCGAGCAGCTTTTCATCTTCTACAATCGCCAAAAACTCCAGCGCCACGCGGCACGCCAGCGGGCCGCCTCCAAACGTGGTGCCATGCTGCCCTGGCGAAATTGCTGAAGCGAATTCTTCCTTTCGCGATAAATGCACCCAGCGGAAGTCCGGCCGCAATCGGCTTGGCAATGGCCACAATGTCCGGAGTGACCCCGAAACTCTGAAACGCGAACATGGTTCCGGTGCGTCCAAGACCGCACTGAATCTCGTCAAAAATCAAAGCCGCTTTAAGCCTGTCAGCCAGCGCGCGGCACTCTTGCAGAAACTCGACCGAGCACTCATAAATTCCGCCCTCGCCAAAGATCGGCTCTAGCACAATAGCGCAGGTGTCGTCGTTTACCGCCGCGCGCAAGCCCTCGATATCGTTCTGTCCAACAAAAGTTACTTCTTCGAGCAGCGGCCCGAATCCCTTGCGATGTTTCTCCTGCCCGGTCAGCGATAGTGCGCCAAACGTGCGCCCATGGTAGGACCCTTGTAGGGCGACGAGTCGGCTCTTCGCCTCGCCGCCAGTGCGATGTCCCGCAAGCCGGGCCAGCTTGATGGAACCTTCAATCGCCTCAGTCCCGCTATTCTGAAAAAATGCCCGCGCATTTCCCAAAGCACCGCCAGAGGCCGCGCTAGCGAGAGTGCATAACTTTTCCGCCAATTCGCCTTGATACTCGTGGTAATACAAGTTGGAGATGTGAATGAGCTTCGCCGCCTGCTCCCGAATCGTCTTCACAATCCGCGGATGCGCATGTCCCAGCGCATTCACTCCCAGCCCAGAAACAAAGTCGAGATAGCGCCGGTCGTCCAGATCGTAAAGAAACACACCTTTTCCCCGCGTAAACGCGACCGGATAGCGGCTGTAAGTTCCCAGCAAATAGCGGCGCTCCAACTCAGCGATCTGTTCGAAATTTTTCATAAGAAGTTTGATTCTATAGGAATCGGCGGCTGTGGAGATGGTCGGGCGGCGGTTGGCCACGCAATATAAAAGGGCCCCCTTCGGAGTGGGCTGCAGTTGCTGTGGCAACAGTAACTACGCCGAACGAAAGGAACACCCATGGAGAGTGTGAAGTACATTGGCTTGGATGTCCACCAGAGCACGATCAGCGTGGCCGTGCTCAATGCGGAAGGCAAACTGCTAATGCAGTCGGTGATTGCGACCAAAGCGACTGCGGTGCTGGATCTGCTGAAGGGATTGCGCGGGGTGCTGCACATCACCTTCGAAGAAGGAACGTACTCGGCTTGGCTCTACGATGTGGTGGTGCGGCATGTGGCGCAGGTGGTGGTGTGTAATCCGCGCAAGAATGCGCTGCTCAAGTCCGGGAACAAGAGCGATCAGATCGATGCGCGCAAGCTGGCGGAGTTGCTGCGGGCCGGTCTGCTGTCGCCGGTGTATCACGGGGAGCAGAGCACGCGCACCTTACAACAACTGGTCGCGAGTTACACCGCGTTAACCGAGGACACGGGGCGCGCGATGCGGCGGATCAAAGCCCTGTACCGCAGCCAGGCGATTGCGTGCGCGGGCAAGAAGCCGTTCGGAAAGCGGCATCGCGGGGAATGGCTGGCCAGGCTGACCGACAGCGGGCAGCGGCGACGCGCGGAGTGGCTGTACCAGGAATTGGACGCGGTTCAGGTTTTGCGACGGGAAGCACGACAGGCGGTGATGGTGGAGTGCAACAAGAATCCGGCCGCGAAGTTCCTGCGCACGATGCCATTCTTCGGTCCGCTGCGCGCGGCGGTGCTGATCGCGCGGGTGCAGACGCCGCACCGTTTTCGGACCAAGCGTCAGTTCTGGACCTACTGCGGCCTGGGGTTGGAGACACGCAGCAGCGCCGACTATGTGGAGAAGGATGGGCAAATCCTGCGGCGGCGCAAGCCGGTGTACATCCGAGGGCTGAACTGGAACTACAGCCACGAGTTGAAAAATGTGTTCAAGAGCGCCGCCGATCCTGCGGGTACCCCA
>CAVUQI010000003.1:0-459050 GCA_963743585.1 uncultured Acidobacteriaceae bacterium
CCACCCTCATGAGTTTGTGTAGATCGGCGGGTGGCCCGCCCTTTGATTTTCTTGATGGCACCACTGAAAGGGTGCCCCGTCCTTGCATTTTTCGCAAGGGCGGGTACGATGCTGTTTGGACTAGGAGATTTTCACGAAATCAAACTCGGCGCTGTAGGCTGCATCGTGCCCACCCTTCGCAAAGAACGCGAAGAGTGGGGCACCCACTTTGTATTTTGTGCGGGCAGTTTAAAGGCTGGGCCACCCGCCCTTTGGTTCGTTTGAGCGCACCAAGTCTACTCGGCTGTCTGGAGCCGACACGGTTATCTAATCAGCCAATCTGTTCGAAAGTTTTCATAAGAAGTTTGATTCTATAGGAATCGGCGACTGCGAGGATGAAGCAGGCTACCGGTAGGACTAGAATTGTTGAAAAGGGTTCTTCGGATCCCACCATCACGTTAGCAATAATGGAAGGAGCAACAATGGAAACAGTAACAATACAAAAACGCAAACTTGGAAAAAGCAATCTTGAAGTCTCTGCCATCGGCCTCGGCTGCATGGGCATGAGCTTTTCTTACGGCTCGCCCAAAGATAAGAAAGAGATGACAAACCTTCTGCACGCCGCTGTCGATCGTGGCATCACGTTCTTCGATACCGCGGAAGTTTACGGTCCCTTCACCAACGAAGAACTCGTCGGCGAAGCGCTGGCGCCTTTGCGTAGCAAGGTGGCAATCGCAACCAAGTTCGGGTTCGATCTGAATGGCGGCGATAATCGGCCGGGGGCGACAGGCGTCAATAGCCGGCCCGACCACATCAGGCAGGCCGTCGAGGGCTCACTCAAGCGACTCAAGGTGGAGAGCATCGACCTTCTCTATCAACACCGCGTCGACCCGAACGTGCCCATTGAAGATGTCGCTGGTGCGGTTAAGCAACTGATTCAGGCCGGCAAGGTGAAGCATTTCGGCATGTCGGAAGCGGGCGTTAAAACAATTCGCCGCGCCCACGCGGTCCAGCCGCTTACTGCGCTGCAGAGCGAGTACTCGCTGTGGTGGAGGCAGCCGGAGCAGGAAGTGATACCCACACTCGAGGAACTTGGAATTGGTTTCGTGCCTTACAGTCCGCTTGGAAAGGGCTTCCTGACGGGCAAGATCGACGCGGATACGAAGTTCGATCAGACCGATTTTCGCAACACCGTCCCTCGCTTTGACCCGGAGAACCGAAGAGCGAATCAAGCTGTGGTCGATCTGCTCGAGAAGATCGCACTGCGGAAGAAGGCGACGCCTGCCCAGATCGCGCTCGCCTGGCTGCTCGCCCAAAAGCCCTGGATCGTTCCCATTCCAGGCACGACGAAGTTGGCCCGCCTCGACGAAAACATTGGAGCGGTGTCAATCGAGCTTACTCCCGACGATCTGCGGGAAATCGGAAGCTCCGCCTCGAAGATCCCGGTGCAGGGCGAACGCTACCCTGAGCGTTTGCAACGTATGACCGGGCTGTAAAAACTGATTGCAGGTGGGTCGTCCACTCGAGTGGGGGCTAGGGCTGGCCCCCACTGGGCGATTTATTTTTTGTCCGCGCGGGACTAGGTCAGCGAGGTGTCAACAGCCCGCGCCTCGGCCCAGACCATATATACCTTGACACGTATATGCTCTGTAGAGTATATACAGAAGCATGGAATCCGCGTTCGAGATCATTGCGGAACCGAACCGCCGCGCGATATTAAGCCTGCTGGTCTCGTCACAACAGTCCGTGGGAGAGATCGAGCGCCAGCTTCGTATGTCGCAGCCGACCGTGTCCAAGCACCTGCGCGTGCTGCGCGACGCCGGCTTTGTTGAATCCACGGTGGACGCACAACGCCGTCTTTACCGGCTCAAACCTGAGCCGCTTCGGCAGGTGGATGCCTGGCTGGCCCAATTCCGTCGATTCTGGTCCGCTCACGTAGATGCTCTCGAACGCCACCTTGATCGCATGCAGCAGCATCAATCAATGCCAGAGAAAAAGAACAACAGTCAAACGACGCGGCGCAGACCGCGAAGGTAACACTGTTTCAGAAAACCAAGGAGAAACGAAATGAAAATCAAAGTGACCAGCATATACGTGGACGACCAGGAGAAGGCCCTGCGCTTCTATACCGAGGTACTCGGCTTTGCCAAGAAAGCCGATTTCAGTAATGGGCCTTATCGCTGGCTGACCGTGGCCTCACCTGAGGAACCAGGCGGCACCGAGCTGCAATTGGCGCTAAACAACAATCCCGCGGCGAAGGCCTACCAACAGGCAATCTTTCAACAGAGTCAGCCTGCGGCCAATTTCTTTACCGATGATGTCAAGGGCGACTACGAGCGAATCAAGACCCGTGGTGCCGAGTTCACCATGCCGCCGACCGACGTGACCGGCTCGACCATCGCAACGCTGAACGACACCTGCGGCAACCTCATTCAACTCACGCAACTGAAGCGCTGGTGACGTTAATGGCCTGTGGAAACCGCGATTTGTATCAGGGTATGCCTTTGGGCATGCTGTAATTGTCGAGGTATTGAATGGCGCCTTTAGGCGCTGGCTTTGGACGCTGAAGTTTCGCCACGAGCCGCTGAAGAAATGAAATGAAGATGAGCGATTGCGGAGGCTACACGCCGGGGCTCAGCCAATCTGGCGCGGATACAGAAAGACCGGGCACAAAACGGCCGAGGGCAAGAAGAAGAGAAGTGGACGCTGGTTCTCGTCCGAGAGCTGCGCCACTCACCAGAAAAAGTCTGGCAGGCGCTAACTGACCCGGCGCAGCTCCGCGAGTGGGCTCCGTTCGAGGCCGACGGCAATCTGGGTACGGCTGGCGCCACGGTGAAGCTCGCCACGGTGGGAGCACCCGCGCCGCGTGTTACCGAAACAACCGTGAAACGAGCGGACGCCCCCAAGGCGCTTGAGTACAGCTGGGGTGATTTCGATATGAAGTGGGAGCTCGAGGCCCTGGCCGAGGGCACACGCCTGACGCTCTGGACCAATATTGGCCGCCGTTTCATCGCAATGGGTGCAGCCGGGTGGCACATTTGTTTCGATGTTCTGGATCACCTGCTTAAGGGAACTCCCATCGGCCGCATCGCCGGCCCCGAAGCGATGAAGTTCAGCGGCTGGCAGCGATTGAACGCCGAGTACGCCAAGCTGTTTGGCATCAAAACGCCTCTTTCGGATAAATACGACGGCAACCCTGACTTTTAAAAGAGCAGCTTCACATTTCCAAGCCGCCTGCGGCGGAAAGCCGGCCAGACTACTTGTGCTGGTCGGCGGGATGCAGTGGCTGAAGCTTCGCCCTCTTATCGTCCAGATCAAGCCCGAACGTGGGATGCTCGTAAGTTCCGCCGAGCCGCACGGGAACAATCTGGCCTTTTTTCTTCCGTTTGAAGAGCGGCTGGATTACCTTCAGCACAAGAGATTTGGCGCCGCTCTGGGTGTTTGAAATCTCAGTATCTACGCGCAATTGCCCGTGCATATCAATGCGCTCATTAATCAAATTGTAGGTGCCATGCATCCTGGAGCCCGCGCCGGGGATGTGGAAGGTAATATCGTTGAACGCCGCCACTCCATTCTTCAGATCTTCATGTCCCTTCAAGTTGGTTCTCCGCGTCCCGGTGGCGTATTGAATCGACCGGAGAAGTAAGGAAGAGAGAAAACGCCCTGGTTTTCGACAGCAACCTCCCTGATGGCGTCCGCCTCCAAACTGGATGGCCTCCTCCACGGCGAATCCCCCTGGCAGAACTGAAAGACCCGACAAGCCTGGGCGTTATGAGGGCCGAGTTTCGAGCTGGCTCATTCTGATCGCGCTAATCGTTTTTGCAGTAATTTGCGTTGCTGCGTTTTTGCTAAGCCGCCACTGGCCGTTCGGCGAGAACGCGGTACTCGAAGACCTGCGCGAATCCAGTGACAGCCAAGTCTCGGTGCATTCGTTTAAGGAAACATTTCTTCCATCGCCCGGCTGCATTCTGGATGGAGTGGTTTTCGTTCACGGCAACGATGCCGCTAAACCCCTGATCACCATCGACAAACTGACCGTGCAAGGCGACTACGTGGAGCTGTTTGCTCATCGCGTGAGAAAAATCATGGCCCAGGGTCTGCACGTATCAATTCCCCCACTCGGCAGTGGGAGCGCATTTCACACCACGCAATCGGAAATTAAAGTTGACGAATTCATCGCAAATGGCACGACGCTCGAGCTCGCTTCCACAAATCCAGATCAACAGCCGCTGGTCTTCGACATTCATGAAGCTTCCCTGAGCGGCGTAGCGGCAACCGCAGCCTTCAGCTATCGGGTCAAACTCCACATTCCGCTGCCTCCCGCCGAAATTAGCGCCCAGGGAAAATTTGGCGTGTGGAACAAGGACAACGTCGGAGAAACTCCGGTCTCGGGCGAGTACACCTTCGAGAATGCGGACCTCAGCGTGTTCGATGGCATCGCCGGAACGCTGTCTTCGAATGGAAAATTCGAAGGAAAACTTGCTCACATCAATATCGTCGGCACTACCGACGCGCCGGATTTTGCTGTAACGTCCGGCAAGCACCCGATGCAGTTGAAGTCACAGTTCTCCGCCTACGTCGACGCGACTCACGGCGACACATTCCTCAAACGCGTCGACGCCGATTTCTGGAACAGTCATGTAGTGGCGACGGGCAGCATTGCTCGGTCGGCGGACGGGAAAGGAAAGACTGCGCTGATTGATTTGCAATCGGACAAAGCCCGCATTGAAGATCTTCTGCTGATGTTTGTGACGGCGAAACAGTCTCCGATGGCGGGAGCAGTCACATTCCGAGCGCACGCGGAGATTCCGTCGAGCCAGGAGTTTCTCAAGAAAGTGAAGCTGCGTGTGGATTTCGGCGTGGCTGGAGGAAACTTTTCGGATAAAACCACGCAGCAGGATGTCGATAAGCTTAGCGCAGCAGCGTTGGGAGAAAAGAAATCCTCCGATCCGAAAACCGTTTTGACCAACAATACAGCGTTTGCCGTATTTCAAATTTTTTCAGAAATGGTGCACCATCAATCGTTTTTTTGGATAAGCTAAACCGGATTCGATCACGATATATGCAGCCACCATTCCGACATCAGTGTCTGATTTATCAAGGAGCGCCATCTCGACAACTGCCAGCGCTCGCCGCCACGATGCGGCAAATGTTGAGCGCGAACTACCGATGCTTGTATCTGAATAGCCCGGCAAACGTGGCTGGCATGTCTTCCTACCTTGCAGCCGAAGGCATCGATGTGGCTGACGAGCTCTCGAAAGCCCATCTCGTCTTCTCATCGAACCAGAGCCGCCTTCCCGGCGGAGGCTTCGATGTCGACGAAATGATTGGCAAGATCGATGATGCTATTGTTCAGGCCCTGACAGACGGCCACAAGGGCCTGTGGGCCACCGGAGATATGTCGTGGGAGTTCGGAAGCGAAAGAAATCTCGCAAAACTTCTCAAATACGAACGGCAGCTTGAGGAATTATTCCGCAGGCAGCCCATGCTTTGCGGCATCTGCCAATACCATAGCGATTTGTTGCCTCATGAGACTCTGCGCCAGGGCCTGTTGACGCATCGCGCGGTCTTCATCAACGAGACACTGTCACGCGTCAATCCCCACTACACTGAAACAGACTCAATTCTTGATGGAACAGTGAATGTTGAGTTAGACGAGATGATTACCAACCTTCAAGAACTTCCTTGCGGGCCGCAGGGTCACACGAAGTACTGAAATGACCGCTCCTCCTGTAGTGAAAGTGTAAAGAGCGCGGGGCGAATGCCGCGGGGCCCCGCGAATCTGCTAATCTTGCGGTTCGCGATCTGCCTTCGCGATCTCTGAATGTCTACTTCCGCTCAGCAACCGAATCTCGGAATGCCCGAAGCTTCTCGTCCTGAACCTAGCCGCGTTTACCGATGGCTCGTTCTCATCTTTGTCAGCCTGGCGATGTTTGGCAGCTACTATGCCTACGACGCCCTAAGCCCTCTTGCGATGTTCTCAAGCAGCAATTGCATTTCACCGATCTCGACATCGGTTTTCTGCAGGCGATTTATAGCTTTCCTAATATTTTCACGGTCTTAATCGGCGGAGTCCTCATTGACCGCATCGGGTTACGCAAGGCGCTGATGATTTTTGCCGTGCTCTCATTTGTGGGGCCGGCGATTACGGCGGCAACGGGACATCTCTCGGTGATGGCTGCCGGACGGCTGATTTTCGGCATGGGAGCGGAGTCGCTCAATGTTGCGGTTACGACTGCGCTGGCGCGCTGGTTCCGAGGGAAAGAACTCAGTTTTGCGTTTGGCTTGAATCTGACAGCATCGCGGCTGGGCACGTTTTTCGCGCTGAACTCGCCTACCTGGGCGCGCGCGGCGTATGCCTCGTGGCGAACTCCATTCCTGATCGCATTTGGGTTCAGCTTTTGTGCGTGGTGGGGGCGGTAATTTATTGGTTCATGGAGGAATGGGCGGAGAAAAACTACAACCTTGGCGGGTTTGATTACTTTGTTCGTATCCGCGCATCCAAATCTCGGAAGGTAAAGGATTTTTACTGACCGCGGAGAGCTTGAAAACCTCGCTTACGGCATCCGCAGATCGGTAGAAATACTCTGATATTCTGTACTCCCAGAGGCTGCTCGTGCTTACAGCCGTTCTGGGCAAACGATACAACAGAAACTACTTAAGCCGCATCCCAATGTGTGCGGCCGGAAAAGGCGACTTGACCGAGCCACTCGATCCTCATAAGAGCACGGAAGCCAGCGACGCTGACGTCATCGAAAGGGCCAAGCGGGGCGACGCAGAAGCGTTCCGCATGCTCTACGAGAAACATAAGCGGCGCGTGTATTCGCTGTGTCTGCGGATGACCGCAAATACAGCGGAAGCTGAGGATCTGGCTCAGGAAGCGTTCTTGCAGCTCTACCGTAAGATCGGTACTTTCCGCGGAGAGTCGGCATTTTCGACCTGGCTGCATCGGCTCTCGGTCAATGTGGTGCTGATGCATCTAAGGAAGAAGAGCCTTCCAGTGATTTCGTTGGAAGAGACGGCGCCCACTCCGGAAGATGAGTCTGCCAAACGCGATTTCGGAGCGGATGACGTTGCGCTCACCGGTTCGATTGACCGGTTGCAGCTGCAAAGGGCGGTTGCAAGCCTGCCGCCCGGTTATCGAACGATATTTGTTCTGCACGACGTAGAAGGTTACGAGCACAACGAGATTGCCAAGATCGCGGGGTGCTCGGTCGGTAACAGCAAGTCACAGTTGCACAAGGCCCGCATGAAATTGCGGGGCCTGCTCAAGATGAATAGAGCCGAAAAGGCCGGGAAATCTCGAGTAGGTTAGAAATGATTTAGGAAGGACTGGCAGGGGCAGCAAAGAGCTACGGTGACAGCATTGCCGTTGCGGACTTGGGGAGAAGTTGAGTATGACTTGCGCGGAACTGCAAGAGAGCCTGGCAGAAGCGGAAGATGGCAGCACTGCCGAACAGAGAGTTCATTTGAGAAACTGTCCAGCGTGCGCCGCGCTGGTAAAAGAGTTAAATTTAATCATCACGGCAGCGGGCGGACTGCAGGACGCGGACGAACCCAGTCCGCGGGTTTGGAACTCCATTGAAATAGCACTACGGCAAGAGGGACTGATCCGTCCTCAGCAGACGGGACGGTCCCTTGCGCATTCTCTGCTCGGAGGGTTGGGCGGACGCTGGCTTGTGCCGGCCACCGCTGTGCTGCTGGTAGCAGCCGGCCTATTTGTGCGGGGTCGATTGAAAGTGAATGATTCGTCGCAGCCGCAAGCAACGGCGACAGCGCCTGAAGCCAACCAACCTGATCTGAATCGGTCCGATGTCAGCCAGTCCGACCTGAATAGGTCCAATGTGCAGCGGGCCGATTTGAATGACAATGACCTGATGCAAGAGGTTGACACGAATGCTCCGGCAATGAAAGAACAATACGAGCAGAACCTGCAGCGCGTCAACGAATCGATTCGCGACGCGCAAAGCGTGGTCGACGAGTACCCGAATGACGAAGATGCGCGCAGGTCTTTGCTGGATGCGTATCAGCAAAAATCCATGCTTTTTGAGCTGGCGATGAGCCGGTCGATGCCATAAAAGGCCGGCAGAATAAATCTGGCATGATATAAAGCCATAATATTCGCGCCGTAATGTGTCCGCGATGATGCGCGGCGAGTGCTTTTTCCAGCAGTGCCAGGGCGATGCGGGACCAAAAAGCTTGGGGGATCGGGTCATGTTGAAGCAACATGCGACGAGGCTGCTCGCGACCGGTGTGATCGTGGCGACGACTCTGGCCGCGCAGAGCCGGATGGAGTATCACTTCTCGGTCGGACCGAGGGCCGGCGTTTCGGTATCGAATCCCTATGGTTCGATCTCGGTGACGCCGTCGATCGACAACAAGGTTGTGGTCAACGCGGTTTTGCATTCGGACAAGGTCGAAGTTGACCGCAGTCAGAATGGCAACCGGGTCGATATTCGATCTCACCTGCTGGCCGGCGCCGACTCCCAGTCAGGGCGCGTCGATTATGAAGTGCAGGTTCCCGCGGACGCCAGTGTCACGCTGCACTGCAGTGACGGTTCATTGCACGCCGAGAGACTGCGTGGCGACGTGAACCTGGAGGGCGCTGGAGCGGCGGTGGATGTTCGCGACATCTCAGATGCGCATGTGCGCGTGAAAACCATGAACGGCACCGTCAGCTTATCGAACATTCAAAACGGTCATGTTGAAGTAGATTCGTTGAGCGGAGACGTTACGCTGAATGGCGTAACCGGCCCTCTGGTCCAGGTGGTTTCGACCAGTGGACGCATTAATTACACCGGCGATTTCGGAAACAGCGGCGAATACCGGCTCACCAGCCACAGCGGCGATATCGATGCCAGCATACCGGAATGGACCTCGGCCGACGTGAGTGCCCGCTCGGTTCGCGGCGAAGTGCATGATGATGTCCCGCTGCAACCTAAGGCTCACACCTGGTTTCCCTTGGACAAGGGGCGTGCCTTCGCGGGCACCATGGGGCGCGTCGCGATTTCCTCCACGGTCGTTCTGCGGACCTTCAGTGGTAAAATTCACCTCAGCAAACGCTCCGGCAAACAATAAAAAAAAACAAGCTCAAGACGGGTTTGGGCAAGCAGGCTGCGGCCAAGGCCAGTCCTGATCATTTGGCTGTGCGCCGTTTGCGGGTCCGAAAAATTGGACTCCGAAACGTCGGGGGCTGAAACATCGGCGATCTTCCTGATTGGCTTTATGGGTGCAGGCAAGAGCATCGTAGGGCGGCACCTTGCCGAACGCCTCGGATGGGTATTTGAAGATCTCGACGAGCGGATCGAAGAGCGCCAGCGGCGCAAGGTCCATGAAATCTTTCGCGAATCCGGAGAAGCGGAGTTTCGACTGGCTGAGCGCGCCGCTCTTCGAGAGTTGTTGAGCGAGGTGCGAGTCGGCGCACGAAAAGTTGTGGCGCTCGGCGGCGGTGCTTTCGTCCAGAGGGAGAATGTGAAATTGATCGAGGACGCCGGGCCGGCTACGATTTTTCTTGATGCCAGCGTGAACGAGTTATGGAGGCGCTGCCGGGAACAGTCTGAACGGGAGAGTGTGGAGCGTCCGTTGCTGAGGAGTCTTTCAAGTTTCAGAGCACTGTACAAGGCCCGGCGGCCGCACTATGCGCGAGCGTCGCTCCATTGCGCGACCGATGGGAAAACGGTCGATGAAATTGCAGTTGGGTTAGCTGAAATGCTGGGACTGTCTTCCATCAAGCAGAGCCGAATGAAGCGGAGCCGGCCGAGTGTGGGCCGGAGGAGCGGCCAACGAAGGACAAACCGGCAAGATGCAGACCGGCAAGTTCCAAACCGACGCAAGCGAGGAGAGAAGAATTGATATCGATCTCGAGTACGAGATGGGGAGCAGTGATTATTTTGGCTTGCGCGCCGTTGTTGATGGCTCACGACAAGAAAGAGAAATCGAAGGCGCCGGGCAATCAGTTGGTCGACTCGGGCTCGTTTGGAGTTTTTGTTAGCGGCCGGCGAGTGCTGACTGAGAAGTTCGACGTGCATCAGGAGAACGGCATCAGCGTCGTGAAATCTCAATTGCAGGAAAACGCATCGGACGTGTCGCGTCAAAAATCGGACTTGCAGATGACCAGTTCGGGTGAGCTCATTCGCTACGATTGGACGGATGGCACCAGTTCGCTGGTAGTCACTCCGAACAACGAATTTCTTCTGGAAAAGATGACAACCTCGCCTTCCGCCAAGCCCGCCGAACGGCCATTTCTGATGCCCAGCACGTCGGCGATTCTGGACAACAATTTTTTCATTCACCGGCAAGTGCTGGCGTGGCGCTATCTGGCAACTAACTGTCAGAATGAGACTACTGGTTTGAAGTGCCAGCAGGGGCCGCTGGAATTCGGTGTGCTCGTGCCGCAAGATCGAACGTCGCTCCGGGTACGAATCCAACTCGTCGGGCGTGAGAAAGTCATGATTCGCGGTGTGGAGCGTGAATTATTGCGCCTGAACCTGATGGGTGAGGAATTCTCCTGGGTGTTGTGGGTGGATGAGAAAGATCAATTTAAGTTGATCCGGGTGCTGATACCGGACGCCAACACCGAAGTAATCCGGGACTAGCGGGCGCGCGGCAAATGCGAGACACTGGCTGGGGGCTTGGGGGCTGATCATGCCGGTCACGGATGGACGCACGGCACGGGTTTTATTGACGGTGCTGCTGTTTGCGCTGGGGCTGGGCTTTCTCTACGTCGCGCGCGTGACTCTGATGGCCTTTCTGTTCGCCATCTTTTTTGCCTACCTGATGAGTCCGCTGGTTTCTTCCCTGGAAAAAATCCTTCACGGGCGCGGCCGCGCAATCGCGGTGATCTACGTTTTGTTGCTGGGCCTGCTAGTGCTGTTCTTCGTTTCCACCGGGCCGCAGGTCGCTCGCCAGGGAGACCGCCTGATGCAATCGTTGCCCGCTCTGGCGCAATTGAGTTCCGGGCAGATCACGCAACGGATAGGACAGGAGCACGGCTGGAATTCGCGGATCACAGACCTCTTGAGCAGTTATCTCGCCAGCCACAGCGCCCAGATCGAGCATTTGGGACAAGAAATTGGATTGTGGGCGGCGGACGTCGCCAAGCAGGCGTGGCTGCTTATCATTGTGCCGGTATTGTCGATTTTCTTCTTGAGCGATGGCCAGGCGTTTAGTGAAATCCTGCTGGGCCTGGTGCGGTCGCGGCCGCAGCGTGAGTTTCTGCAAGGGGTCCTCAGTGATTTGAACCACATGCTCGCCCACTTCATCCGGGCGCAACTGATTCTGGCATCGCTGTCGTTCGTCGCATATTCCTCTGCCCTGGCCATCCTTCGTATGCCATATGCGCTGGTGCTGGGAACCGTCGGCGGCTTACTGGAATTCGTTCCCGTGCTCGGCCCGCTGGTCGCGGCCGTCATCATGGTGACGGTAGCGCTGCTCACGGGCTTTCGGCACTGGTGGATGCTGGTGATTTTTCTGGCAGCATGGCGCTCGATTCAAGACTACGTCAACAGTCCGCGCATTATGGGGCACAGCGTGGAACTGCATCCGCTGGCGGCGATCTTCGGCGTAATGGCCGGCGCCGAGATCGCCGGGATCCTGGGAGTTTTTCTTTCGATTCCGGTGATGGCAAGCCTGCGCATTGTATTCCGGCGCTGGAGACTGTATGCGGAGAAAAGGAAATTCGGCCCGCTGAATGAGTATGTGCTGGATCCGCAGTTGCGGCCGAAGTAGATGAGTTGGCTGGGGCTGAGCCGCTTGGCTGCATCTCAGCGGCTAAAGCCGCTTGAAGTTTCAGGTGTCTGGATCGCAGCGCTGAAGCGCTGCGCCAACCGAAGACGAGGCGCTCCCAATGCTCCAACGCGGCCTTTTAGCACGACGAATCGGGAGCTTGTCGTGAGTGTAATGGCGACGTTTCACCGACCATCGTGCTGAGAAACCGCCAACTTCCACACCTTCATTGACTTGCCCGATCCCCGGTCCTAAGATTTCAGCCCAATGATTGGGGAGACCATTTCGCACTACCGGATCGTCGAGAAGCTCGGCGGGGGCGGAATGGGTGTGGTCTATAAGGCTGAGGACACCGAACTCGGTCGCTTCGTCGCCCTGAAATTCCTGCCCGAAGATTTAGCCCAAGACCCGCAGGCGCTCGAAAGGTTCCGACGAGAGGCGCGTGCAGCGTCCGCGCTCAACCATCCGAACATCTGCACTATCTACGAGATCGCCAAGCACGAGGGGAAGTCGTTCATCGCGATGGAATATCTCGACGGGCTGACACTCAAACACCGCATCGGCGGCAAGCCAATAGAGATCGAGATGGTGCTATCGCTAGGCATCGAGATCGCGGACGCGCTCGACGCGGCACACTCCGCTGGCATCGTCCATCGAGACATTAAGCCAGGAAACATTTTCGTAGCTAAGCGCGGACACGCGAAGATTCTGGACTTCGGATTGGCAAAGGTCGTACCCACAGCGTCCTCTTCCAGTCAGGTCGCCGCAGCCGATACCCAGACGTTGGACGAACAACACCTGACCAGCCCCGGCACAACTCTGGGAACTGTCGCCTATATGTCGCCAGAGCAAGCCAAAGGGAAGGAACTGGACTCCCGAACAGACCTGTTTTCCTGCGGTGCGGTGCTGTATGAGATGGCGACGGGAGCGTTGCCATTTCATGGCGAAACTACTGCACTCATCTTCGACGCCATACTGCACTCTGACCCGCCTCCGGCGATTCGGTTCAATCGCGACATTCCGGCGAAGCTGGAAGACATCATCGGCCGTGCCTTGGAGAAAGACCGCGAACTTCGCTATCAGCATGCCTCCGAAATGCGCGCTGAGTTGCAACGGCTCAAACGCGACACGGAGACGGGGCGCGTGCGAGCGGCGAGTTCGGGGTCAGTACCCGCAGTACAGAAAAGCGGAGCACACCCCGCAAAAAATCTCTGGAAGATCGTGGTTTCCTCGGTTGTGGTGGTAATCGCGTTGATTGCTGGCGGTTTTTACTATCGCTCCCACCGCTCCAAGCCGCTGACCGATAAGGACACCATCGTCCTAGCGGACTTCGCTAACAGCACGGGCGATGCAGTTTTCGATGACACCTTGAAGACGGCCCTCAGCGTTTCCCTGCGGCAATCACCTTTCCTGAATGTACTCACCGACAGCCAGGTCGCGAAGACTTTGCAACAGATGACTCGGCCGGCCGGCACAAAGCTCACGCCCGAGTTGGCCCGCGAGCTTTGCCAGCGTGCGGGCAGCAAGGCATATCTTGCTGGAGCGATCGACCGTTTAGGCAGTGAATATGTCGTCGGCTTGAAAGCGGTAAATTGCAGCAACGGAAATACGCTCGCCGAGGAACAGGTTACAGCTACGTCGAAGGAGAAGGTGTTGGATAGTCTGGGCGGGGCGGCATCCAAGCTGCGCACCGAGCTCGGCGAATCGCTGGCCACCGTGCAGAAGTTCGATGCTCCCCTCGAACAGGCCACCACGTTTTCGTTGGATGCGCTCAACGCTTATGACCTGGCTCTATCCACTTGGGATAAAAAGGGTGACCGCGACTCGCTTCCGATCTTCAAGAAAGCCATCGAACTGGATCCAAACTTTGCCATGGCTTATAGTGCGCTGGCAACAATCAACCACAATCTCGGAGACTCTGAGCTTGCCCGTGAGAATGCCACCAAAGCCTATGAACTTAGAGATCGCGTGACTGAAGCCGAACGGGAGGCGATTGAGGCGCGCTACTACTTGTATGTAACCGGCGATTTAGAGAAGGCCGCGGAAGTCTACGCGGTTGCAGTTCAAAACTACCCTGACTCTGCGGGCGCCTACAACCACTTGGCGAACGACGAAGGCGAACTCGGCCGCTATGAGCAATCGGTCCAAGACTATCGCAAGGCTCTGCTGCGTGACCCGTCGAGAGCTTCGACATACGCAAATTTGGCAATAGCCCTGCTCGCTTTGAACCAGGTCGAAGAAGCCTCCGCGGTTTTAGCAGAAGCCGACAAACGAGGCTTGCAGACCGATATTCTACTGCAAGCGCACTACTGGATGGCCTTTCTACGTAACGACGAAAAAGAAATGGAACGCCTGGTTCAGCGGTCATCCGATCTGCCCGGAGCGCAGGCGATTCTTCTATCCGAGCAATCCAACACTGCGGCTTATCATGGACATTTCGAAAAGGCCCGAGAGTTTTCGCGTGCTGCCGAAAATTTGATGGAACGCGATGGAAATAAAGAATTGGCTGCCAGCTACCTGGTCCAGGCAGCCCTTCGGGAGAGCGAGGTCGGAGAGTTCGCGCGGGCTCAACAGTATACTTCCCAGGCGCAGAAGCTCTCGCACGGGCAGGATGTCGCAAGGCTTACCGCTGTGGCCCTAGCTCAAATCGGAAGCGCCAATCAGGCCGAAGCCCTCTGCCACGAGCTGGACAAACAGTGGCCCGAGGGCACCATTGTTCAGAAATACTGGCTGCCCGCGATTCGTGCTCAGATCGATCTGAGGCAAGCGCGACCTTCGAAAGCCATTGATGATCTGGGAGTCGCGACTCCTCTTGAGTTTGCCAATCCTGGATCAACTGCAGTTCCGACCCTGTATCCAGCCTACCTTCGAGCAAAAGCCTATTTGGCGATGGGCGACGGCCAAGAGCAGCGACGGAATTCAGAAAGTTAATCGACCGGCCAGGCCTTGTGTTGAATTACCCGCTCGGAGCGTTGGCTCATCTAGGACTGGCTCGCGCCTACAAGTCCTCCGGAGACTTACACAATTCTCGCCAAGCTTACCTGGATTTCCTCGCGCTCTGGAAAGACGCCGACCCCGACATCCCCATCCTGAAGGAAGCCAAGACCGAGTACGCGAAGCTGCAATAACACGGAGCAGAGGCTTTTCGTTGTTTACTGTCTGACGCTAATTGTAAACAGGATTTATCGCCAATTCTCGCGCCCGCACAGGTCACTTTCCGCAGAAGACTCAGTTGCGACAGTAATGGCCGCCAGCAAGATAATGGGCCAGACTACATATCGGTTGAGCCAACGCAACCTCGCCTTGGGCAAGTCAGGTTCACTGACGCGCACAACGAAGAACATTCCATTCAGAACGAGCAGGGATATGATGCCGAAGGCTAGCAGGGAGGGCCACTGTCGGATTTGACATTTCCGATGGCCGACACCCAGACCGAAAATGATGCCCACGTTCAAGAATAGCAGTATTAGGTTTCCGCTCACTCTACTCGCTGGCGTCGGTAATCCCCTCGGTTCCGAGTTTGTCTCGTCGAGTATCTAAAGCATAGTTGGCGAAACCAGGCGTAGCGCTCAATACCCCGCCAACGCTCGACTGCGAACGGGGCCCACGATGTACCGTTTATCCTTTTCCCGTGGATGCTCCGGTGGCCCGATCGGCAGCCACGTTACGGAGGAATTCTGCGGCCGCTTCCGGCAGCACCGTATTGATGAACATTCCTGACCCGAGTTCGAAGCCGGCTACCCGCGTGAGGCGCGGAATCACACTCACATACCAGTGAAAGTGACGCGCTCCTACATAGTCGGCTGGTCCGCTGCGCACGGTGAAGTTGAGGTCCGGATTTTCCAGACCCACGTAAATCTTCCCGAGCAGCGAGCGCAGAACGCGCGCCAGGTCGGAAATCTCGACGTCCGTAATCTCGCCGAAGCTAGACATGTGGCGAAGCGGAAAGATGTGCGTGGCGAACGGCGTGGCGGAGGCAAAGACCTCCATGGCAACGAACATTTCGCTTTTGATGACGATTCGCGTCTGGTCTTCGACTTCGCGCTCCACCATATGGCAGAACATGCACTCGCCGGCGTCATCGTAGTGACGTAAGGCTTCATGCAGGCGGTGGCGCACCTGGCTGGGAATCACCGGCGTGGCGATGATCTGGGAATGGGGATGCGCCAAGCTGGCTCCCGCGTCCGCGCCATGGTTCTTGAAGATCGTCACATGGTTGATGCGGCGGTCGGTACAGAGCGAACTGTAACGCTCTTTGAATACTGTGAGGATGTTGGCCACTTGCTTATCGGGCAACAAAGCCATGCAGGTGGAGTGGTCGGAGCCGTCAATGATGACCTCGTGAAAACCGAATCCATCGATGCGCCGGTGCAAGTGCTCCAGGTTCCGCGTGGGTTGAACCTCGCTGGATAATGCGGCGAATTTGTTGGGAATCACACGCACAGCCCAGGGCTCGTTATGGTTTGCAGGATAGCGTGTAATCTCCGGCGGAGTTTTGTTCTCATTGCCGGGACAAAAGGGGCAGGTTTCCAAAAATGACGGGACCTGTTGCGGGGGGCGACGCGTGGCCAGCTCCTCGGGCCGGTGGGCACGCTCGGTAGCGATGATGACCCATTCCTTGGTGAAGAAATTCTGGCGCAGCTGCGGCATGAGAATCCTTCAGAAAGTTCTATCGGCGAAGGGGCCATGCGGCTGGAGTTTTGGGGGATAAAGAATTGCGATGACGAAACGAAAGTAATGTCGCGCTCAGCGACTGGAGCCTCTTGCCTCTCGGTAGGTGAAGTCCCGCCGGGCCAGCCTCGGATTCGTCCGACCGTGATACTGCAGGTTAAAAAGCCTGTTGTAGAATCGAATATCCCTTATGAGCAAGAAGATCCCTATCGGCATTCTGGGCGCTACCGGTGTAGTCGGGCAGAGATTCATTCAAATGCTCGAAAACCATCCCTGGTTCGAAGTGGCATGGCTGGCGGCTTCGGACCGTTCTGAAGGCAAGACCTATGACGAAGCCGTGCGCTGGCGGCTGAAGACCGCCATTCCAGCCCATGTACGGCGGATGAAAGTTTCACCGGCCGCTCCGGAAGGCGCGCCGAAAATCATTGTCGCCGCGCTGGACGCTTCGATTGCGGCCGAGCTTGAGCCTCGATTCGCCGAAGCCGCATGCGCGGTGGTTTCGAATTCCAGCGCGTTGCGCATGAGGGCGGATGTGCCGCTGGTGATTCCTGAAGTCAATGCCGACCATATCAAGCTGATCGATACCCAGGCCTGGCGGAAGAAATCGGGCGGGTACGTGGTCACAAACCCCAATTGCTCGGCGATTGGGCTGGTGCTGGCGCTGGCGCCGTTACACAAGCGCTTTGGGCTGGAAACCGTAATGGCCGTGACCATGCAGGCAGTGAGCGGAGCGGGTTATCCGGGCGTGGCCTCGCTCGACATTCTCGGCAACGTGATTCCGTACATTCGCAATGAAGAAGAAAAAATGGAGGAAGAGACGCTCAAGCTGTTGGGGCAGATGAACGGAAGCAGGGTCCTGCACGCCGATTTTGCCATGAGCGCCCAGTGCAATCGCGTGGCGGTGGAGGATGGGCACACGGAATCGGTTGCGGTGCGGCTGAAAAGCAAAGCGAGGGCGGAAGAAATGATTGCGGCGTGGAACGAATATCGCAGCGAGCCGCAGGAATTGAAATTGCCCAGCGCGCCGGAGCGACCGGTTGTATATGTTGAAGCGAATGACCGTCCGCAGCCGCGGTTTGATGTGGATACGGGTGCGGGCATGACGACGGTGGTCGGTCGTCTGCGGCCTTGCGGCGTGTTGGATTGGAAGTTTACCGTGCTCTCGCACAACACGATTCGCGGCGCCGCCGGCGCGGCCGTGTTGAACGCCGAACTGCTGAAGGCCAAAGGTTATCTCGATGGGGATGGCCGGAGATGAAATCCGAGCCGCGAGTTCAATATGATCCGCATTTGCCGAATCCCGCCAGGAAGCCACGCCGATGATCGTGATGAAATTTGGCGGCACTTCGGTGGAGGATGCACAGGCCATCGAACGCGTGGCGGCCATCGTGAAGGGCCGTTTGGATCAGCAGCCGTTGGTCGTAGTCAGCGCCATGGCCAAGGTGACCGACACCCTGCTGACCATGGCGAGGGCGGCGGGTGAAGGCGAGCGCAAAACCGCGCTTAAACTCTGCCGAACGCTGCAGGAGCGGCATTACAACACTGCCAGCGAACTGCTGGGGACCGCGCTGTTTACCGATTTCCACTCCGAACTGGGCAGCGATTTCGAATTGCTGGATGAATTGCTGCGCGGAATTTCCGCGGTCGGCGAGCTCACGCCGCGGACTACCGATCACGTGGCGGCTTTCGGCGAGATGCTTTCCAGCAAGATTGTTGCGGCCGCATTCTCGGCCCACGGATTGGCGGGCGTGCATGTGGACGCGCGCGACGTCCTGGTCACCGACAGCAATTACACGCAAGCGGCGCCACAGCACGAAGAAACCAATCAGCGGCTGCAAACTAAAGTAAAACCGCTACTCGAGGCGGGTAAGGTCCCGGTGATGGGCGGCTTTATTGGAGCAAATGGCGCGGGCGTGACGACGACGATCGGCCGCGGCGGGTCGGATTATTCCGCTGCGATTGTGGGCGCTGGCCTGGGAGCGGAGAGAATCGAAATCTGGACGGACGTCGATGGAATTCTGACCACGGACCCGCGAACCTGTCCGGATGCCAGAAGGATCAAAGTCATCAGCTTCGATGAAGCGGCTGAGCTGGCGTATTTCGGCGCGAAAGTGCTGCATCCAGCGACGGTGCTGCCCGCTATCCAGAAAAATATTCCGGTCTACGTTTTGAATTCGCGCAATCCCTCGTGCGAAGGAACGAAGATTACTACCCGCGCGCCGCACGGCAAGAATATTTTCAAGGCCATTGCCGTCAAGAAGCGCATCACCATTGTCGACGTTGCCGCGCCGCGCATGCTGCTGGCCCACGGATTTTTGCGCGCAATTTTCGAGGCCTTTGACCGCCATAAAGTAGCGGTCGATGTGGTTTCCACTTCGGAGGTGAGCGTCTCGCTTACGGTGGATTCCAACAATGCGATTCCCGCGCTGGCGGCCGACCTCGCGAAGCTCGCGGATGTAAAGTATGAGGGACGGAAGGCCATCGTGTGCCTGGTAGGCGAAAATTTGCGGGATACACCGGGCATTGCCGCACTGGTTTTTCGCGAACTGGCCGACAAGAAAATTCGCATGATCTCCCAGGGCGCGTCGGAGATCAATTTGACCTTTGTGATCGAGGAAGACGAAGTTCCGGATATTATTCGGCGCCTGCATGGGAAGTTTTTCGCGGAGTTGGATTCGGAAGTGTTCGCGTAGGAATGCGTTTATTTACCCCGTCGACTCTGTGGATCCTGTGGTTAAATTCTTGCTGTTCTAATATTGACTTGATGAATTTACTGGTTCTCGGCCGCGGTAAAACGGGATCGCTGGTGGCGGAGGTTGCCCGCCAGCGAAGGCATCAGATGCAGGTTGTGGGCGAGGCCGAGAATCGTGCCGGCGCGGCGCTCACGCCCGATGAGCTCGCAGCCGTCGCGGTCGTGATCGACTTCACGGCGCCTTCCTGCGTAATGGACAACATCGAAGCCTGCGTGCGCGCGGGCAAAGATATGGTAGTCGGCACGACTGGGTGGTATGGAGAAGTCGATCGCGTGCGGAAGATGGTCGAGGATCGCGGTACAGGATTGATTTATGCGGCCAACTTCTCGATTGGCGTCAATCTATTTCTCGAGGTCAGCCGAGCCGCAGCAGCGGCTCTCAGTCATGATTATTCGGGGCAGATCTTCGAGCGGCATCATGCGCACAAAAAAGATGCTCCCTCAGGGACCGCAATTGCCCTGCAGCGCGTAATGCGCGATGCCAGTGGCAAGCATGAAGAACTGGAAATCACTTCTTTCCGCGAAGGCGACGTTGTAGGAATGCATGAGGTGGTGCTCGAATCGGGCGCAGATCGAATTTATCTGTGCCATGATGCCAAGTCGCGCCTGGGCTTTGCCGAGGGCGCGGTGCGCGCGGCGGAGTGGCTGGTGGGCAAGAAGGGTTTTTACGATTTCAAGGACGTGTGGCGGGAAGTGTAGTCAGCGATACCGCGCGGCCAGAAAACCAGGATCCTTCGATCCGCTCGGGACAACAAGCCGCACGCTTCGGATGACAAACTCCTGCCGCCGTTTGCACGAACGCGCATTCGCGTTATCTTATTACCATGCATCTTCGTGGCTGTGGCACCGCGCTCGTTACTCCATTCCACCAGGATGGCTCGATCGACGATGCGGCCCTGCGCAAACTGGTCGCCTGGCAGGTGGAGGGCGGCATCGATTTTCTTGTGCCCTGCGGTACTACCGGCGAAACGCCCACACTGAATCACGACGAGTGGTTGTACGTGATCGATCTCACGATCGAAGTGGCTGCCGGCCGCGTACCGATTATGGCGGGCGCAACGTCGAACTCTACCCATGATGCTGTCGAAAAAGCCAAGGAAATTGCCGCGCGGCCGGGAGTCGATGCGATTCTGACGGCGTCCCCCTATTACAACAAGCCTACGCAGGAGGGCCAATACCGGCACTTCAAGGCGATCGCCGAAACCGTGGGCGAGAAACCGATCATTCTTTACAACGTGCCTGGACGGACCGGCGCGAACATTGAGCCCGGTACGCTGGCGCGGCTGGCCGAGATCCCGAACATCGTCGGCGTGAAAGAAGCCAGCGGCAATATGACGCAAGTGGCCGAGGCGATCAATGCCGTGCCCGAGAGCTTTCTGGTCTTCTCCGGGGACGACGCCGTCACGCTGCCGGTGATTGCGCTGGGCGGGATTGGGATTATTTCAGTTGCCGCGAATGAGATCCCTCATGAAATGACGGCCATGACCCGGGCGGCGCTGGAGAATGACTGGGCTACGGCACGCGGCATTCATCGCAAGTATCTGGCGCTGATGCAGGCGAACTTTATCGAATCGAATCCAATGCCGGTCAAGGCCGTGCTGGCGATGATGGGAAAGATCGAAGAGAATTATCGGCTGCCGCTGTTGCCGATGCGCCGCGACACGCGAGCGAAGCTGCAGAAGATCGCAACCGAGGCCGGCCTGATTGCGAATGCGGCTGCGCCGTCGCCCGATGCGAAGGAGTTTTATATTTACGAGAATTGGGCTGCGGGGCCGCGCAAGATTGTGTTGCATCGCGGCTCGTGCGGGCAATGCAATCAAGGCAAAGGGCGTCCGGCGGGGCATGAGGCGAATCATGCGCGCTGGCATGGGCCATATGCAACCCTGGCTCAGGGCCGCGAGATTGCGCACGGTATGACGGGCGTGCTGATTCGCAGCGAGTGCAAATGCGTATAGAGTCGTTATTGATTAATGATTTTTTGATTGCTGATTGAAAGCTGCTTCAAGCCAGTCCGTTTCACTCGCAGTCAGCAATCAATAATCGGCAATCAGCGAGCGAGATTCAGCAACTTTTGCCCATGCAATCCCTCAAATCTTCCATTGAACGCTTTGCGGCGCTCACGGCAATCGATGGCAGCTCCGAAGCCCGCTCGACGTTTCTCGAATTCCGAGACGCTCTTACGCAGGGAAAGATTCGTGCAGCGGAGCAAATCAACGGGCGTTGGACGGTGAACGCGTGGGTAAAGAGCGGCATTCTACTGGGATTCCGGCTGGGAGAACTGGCTGAATCTGAATGCGGAGCGCTCACCTTCGTTGATAAAGACACCTTCCCGGCCCGGAAGTTTTCGTTGGCCGACCGCGTACGCGTGGTTCCGGGCGGTTCTTCTGTGCGGCTGGGAGCGTATGTTGCGCCTTCAGTGATCTGCATGCCGCCAATGTTCATCAACGTAGGCGCTTATGTTGACAAGGGCACGATGATTGACTCTCACGCACTCGTGGGCTCATGCGCGCAGATTGGAAAACGCGTGCATCTGAGTGCGGCGGCGCAGGTCGGCGGCGTGCTGGAGCCGGTGAACGCGGCCCCCGTGATCATTGAAGACGATGTGCTGGTCGGCGGGAATTGCGGAGTTTATGAAGGAACGCTGGTGCGCGCGCGAGCCGTGCTGGGTGCGGGAACGATCTTGACTCGGTCGACGCCGCTATACGATTTGGTACGCGGCCAAGTTTATCGCGCGACGCCAGAAGCTCCGCTCGAAGTCCCCGAGGGAGCTGTCGTCGTGCCCGGTTCGCGCGCGGTAAAAAAGGGGATGGGCGCGGAAATGGGAATTTCGTTGTATACGCCGGTCATCGTGAAATACCGCGACGAAAAAACCGATCGTGGAATCGAACTGGAAGATTGGCTCAGATAGCTGGAACACTTAATTTCAGGTTAAAGTTTCTTTGACATTAGGATGCAGTGGCACTCGACTCCATCTTTCAATGGACGCGTGGGACGGAACTCCTCGGTTCCAGTTTCCACATATCCCAGCTTGCGATAGAGAGGCGGCAGTTCCGGGCGCAGGCTCAAAACGGTGAGATCCATGTCCGCGCATCCCTTTTTTCGACTATAACCTTCGGCTGCTTCTACCACGGCTCGTCCGATTCCCTTCCCTTGACTCGCAGGATCGACCGCGAGCATTCCGAAATATCCCCGATCTCCGCGAATTTCAACGTAGACCGACGCGATCAGTTTGCCAGAGTGATCATGGCCGAGCAGAAAGATTCCTTTCTCCATCATCTCCGCAAGTTGCACGCGACTTGTGCGTTCGCCTTCGAGAAAGCCTTCAATCCCGAATGCGGCATTGATCACGGGAACCATTGCGGCAATATCGGCGGTCGTGGCAATCCGAATTGCGCAAGAGGTTTTATCGGCTTGCATATCAGTTCGCGGTCACGCTAAGAAGCAAATTTTGCTCAGCTGTCACCGAGAGATCTCGAAACTCGCTGACCACGGCATCGGCCTCCGGCAATTGGTCCTTCCGGTAGGTGCTGGCGAAACCCACAACTTTCATCCCTCCGGCGTGAGCTGAACGAATTCCCGCGGGCGCGTCTTCGATCACCAAACAGTCTTCCGGTTTCATGCCGAGCAACTTTGCTCCGGTCAGATAGGGCTCGGGATGCGGCTTTCCATTCGCAACATCATCGGCCGTGACGAGCACCCGTGGCGTGCCAAACTCGCCGAGGCGCAGACGGGCACTTGCAATCCGGCGCGTGCCAGAGGTGACGACGCCCCATCGCCCGGCAGGAATGCTGGCGACAAATTCAAGCGCACCGGGCATGACCGCGACGTTTGCTTCATCGCCGACCTCGCCGGCCTCAAGGGCGCGCAATTCAGCGTTTGCGTCCAGATGAGGAGCGACCGCGCGAATGACTTCGAGGGCCCGCACGCCGTGCGCAATCGCGACGACCTTATCTTCATCGATTCCCCGCTCCCGCGCCCAGATACGCCACTGGCGGTCCACTGAGCCGGTCGAGTTCATCAGCACTCCGTCGAGGTCAAACAGTATGGCCGAACAACGAAAAGTAATCATGTTTGTTTATCAGAGAAAGATTTGACGACTGAGCTGCGAAAAAAGACTCTGCAAAGCCACGAAGAAATCAGCAGAATGACTACTCCACCGCGTCCGGCAAAAGATGCGCTGCATCCATTACGCTGGCATCTGGGGCATGGGTGCGGATTTGCAAATGGCGCTGGCGAAAATGCGCCTTGGCGCGTTCTCCCCAGGCGCGCACGAACCAATAATTGAGGCCCGCGCCCAGGACCGAGCTGACGACAGGAATCATGCGTCCCGCCCACTTTTCAACCACATCCGCGCTGGCGCTCGCGGCAATTCGCTGGATCACGCGAGGTACGAACTTGTTCACGAATTCTTTCTCGATTAGATCGCGGCTTACGTCCACACCAGCCGCGCTGGCTGCGGCGATCCATAGTTCAGCAATTTCGTTGTCGGTGTTGAACTGAAATCCGTAGACCAGGCTGAGTTTCTGAATGGTGCGCATGGTGATCGCGGAAAGGATTCCAAGATCCGGTAGGAGCGTGATCAGGCCGCCCATGCCGAAACCCGCCCCTTCGGCGGCAGCCAGTTTCATGCCGCCTCGAACCACGTCGTCGGCCACTGCATCCAGTTCCTGGATCTCAAGCGAATAGGTTCCATGGTAACCGCTGATTGGAAGCCTGTAAGCGGTTCGAAGCTGAATAAGAAATCTTTGAGGATCGACTTGAACTTTGGAATATGCGCCGGTCAGGCCCTTGATAAGCGCTTTCTCGACACGCTTGCGTAGCCAAGATTTGGGTTCCGTTTTGCTCACTTATTCGACATTACCGCAGCATGGGCGAAAACGCCATCGGGCGCCTCGGCGAGCTTTCAGTTCTAGGCGCTGCCTGGAACGTAGAAGATCAAAAGATTTTAACCGCAAAGTACACTAAGCCGGCAGCGAAGGACGCAAAGAAGTTGAGCTTGACCAAAGAAGGACGCTGCTCGAATGGGGGTAGTGTCCTAATTTGCCCGTCCTGCTTTCTCCTTTTGGAAAGCCGATTGCGTCTATTGTCCGTACAACCAAGAATCAATCACTTGCGGCCTTATGTCATAGGTGAGGGACGCTTTGTGAGTTTTCAACGACTTGCGGGCAAAGTCCCTACTTGTGAA
Organism: uncultured Acidobacteriaceae bacterium; assembly: GCA_963743585.1. GTDB lineage: Bacteria > Acidobacteriota > Terriglobia > Terriglobales > Acidobacteriaceae > Sulfotelmatobacter. The sequence continues at coordinate 24,312 of CAVUQI010000003.1, forward strand.
AGAAACTATAAAAGCGGATCGTGCTCTTGCGGGGTTGGGAACCGTTCTTCAATGTGCTGCTTGATTTCGTCCAACGCGGACGATACCAGGCTGAGATCGGTTCTAGCGTCATCCGCCGTTGATTCAATATCACCAAGTTTTAGCAAACAGTAGTGCAGGTAGGTTCTAATCTGGCGAAGCAAAAGCCCACAAACCACAAAGCCGATAATGACTACTGCGATTAGAAGGTTCATTTTCAAACCAAGTTTGATGTACAGACAGAATGCCCGGAGATGAATCCGGGCACCCTGCTACCGATTGGCGTAGATTTTTCGTGCCTCGGAGTAAATCCGAAGCGCGTAGTATATCGCCGCTAGAGCGGTCGTAAGATGGGTCATTGAAGACACCTAAACGGAAGGATCGGCCAAAGGCCGGGCGCAACCACGCTCTGTCTTACGCACAGAGTTGGCGCGAGTTTACTCCCCCATCTGTCTGTACATCAAAGTTTTTCCCAAATGACGGCTACGCCCTTGTTTTCTAGCCAAGAAACAAGGGAAGCGCTTTTTACCGATTCGTCTGAGTATTTAACAGTGAAGGTGCCGTAAATTTCGTCGCCTCTATTGATCTCGTCCAATGCGGTTATGTTTCTAATCTCTGCATCTAGTTGAGCTGGTGTATCAACCTCGCAAATCCAATTCGGCATTTTACAACCTCCTATGACTGTCTTTGAGCGCACGACTAGGTTCGGGTGCTTTCCAGCATTTCGACTAGGGAAGGCTTTCTTTGTATGGGGTTTCACCAAACCCCACTTTGGCATCGGAAACACCTATCTTAACCTCGGAAGAACGACGCTGCTTTGGGGAGCGCCCAGTGACTATGCTGCTAACAATTCCTCAGTGTCCCAAACGCGATCTGTGATCCCCGCCGCCATTGCAGGAGTAACGCGCAACGACGAATGAACGCGCACGAAATTATAGTGCGCGAAATGCAAAGCACAAGCGGCTTTTTAGATTCGTCAGTTTCTTGCTAAAGGCGTTCGTTAGGCGCGTGAATCGGCGCATCTGCATACGCATCGTTAGGTTCTGCCGCTCAACATGCGACATGCAAATTCGCTTGGGATCGGGATCACCAAGACGGATTTTGGATATAACCTCGACGATTGGCGATGGGGAGTATTTTGCATCAGCGTCATGCTGCCCATATTGCCCGTAGAGTTTCACTAGCTGCGCGAAATCTACTTCCGCGCCAAAAGCGTCCTCAACGTGTCGGTTGTAGAACACAAAGCCATCGGTTGTTAGCTGAATGCGCGTAGAGATGCGCTCCGCAAGCTCATTAATGAAATACCAGGTTGTTTCTTCCGTCCGTTTGCCGACCGTGTACACAGGTACGAGTTTGGTTTCTTCGTCCATTGCAACGAAAACCCATTGGCTTCCAAGTTCGGGCGAATCGCTGTCACGTATGCGCTTGTCTTTCTTGCCAACGAAACACCAAATTTCGTCCGCTTGTACGTATTGGCAGCGGAGATTGCGCATAGAGCCGTCCATGAGATCGGCGCAGTAATCGCCCGTTTCAACTAACAGACGGCAAATGGTATCCCGATGCACGCCAGTCATGCGCTCGGTAGAACGGACGGAGTTTCCCTCTAGCAGTGCGCCGATTATCGTCGCTTTCTTATCTTTTCCTAGTGCGTTCATAACGTCCTCCAAAATTGAAAATCCGCCCGGTTTTTGCGGGGATTGCTCCCCTTGAAAACGGTGGAGGACGGGCGTATAAACACAAATAGCGTTGCTGCTCTTTCACCAAGGGGCCATCGCTTCCGAGCCTGTTGCTGCTAGAACAGCAATAGGCTCAACTTATTTTAGGGATACAAAAACCTCCCTCCCCGACCGCTTAAACTTGAACAATTCCGAATGTGTACGCATGGCGGATTCAATCGCCTGTCGCGTCACGTCTTTGCTGTACAGCTCGCGCAGCGCGAGATGCAGGTCTACTACCCGAATTTCGCCCGTCAATTTGAGAAACTCAACTAACACTTCCCACAGGGAAATATCCGATAGGAAGTCAATTCCATCTAAGCCGAGCTTTCTCGCATTGGCTTCGATTTCTCCTTCTCCGCGCTGTGCTAAGAGAACGCCCACACGCTGTAGCGTTGCCATCCTTCGTTTAGCTTCCTCTTCCAAGTTGAGGAATCGGATGTGCGCGGCCCGTAGCTTATTCTGTTCGTCTCGAATGCGATGCAGCTCTTGCTCGTTATCTTTCCACTGCTGACGTAAGGCTTCCTGTACGTCTTGGATTCGCATTCCATTTTTATACAATAGTGAATATACTCTGTCAAGTGATTTTGTTGACTCGCTGTGTAAATCTTCTCCGCCCATGTTCTTCCTCCTTTTTCCACAAAGTTGTTAAGGGGATAAATCAGAAAATCGAAATTAGGACACTACCCGAATGGGCGGTGCGTGCGGGTTTGAGGCATGCGTGTGCTAGCATCAAGACTTACAATGCCAACTGGAAAATTGCAGGTCGTTCCCCTCGGGGGGCTCGGCGAGTTCGGTATGAACTGCATGGCCTTTCGCTGGGGGGACGACATCATTGTCGTGGATGCGGGGCTGATGTTTCCCGAGGCGGAATTGCTCGGCGTTGACATCGTCGTGCCCGACATTTCTTACCTGATTGAAAACCGGCAGCACGTTCGCGGCATTATTTTGACGCACGGACATGAAGACCACATTGGCGCATTGCCGTGGGTTCTCGCTGAGTTGAACGTGCCGGTGTGGGGCACGGAATTCACGCTGTCCTATGTCGAGGACAAGCTTGACGAGCATGGACTGCTCGACGACGCTGATCTGCGTGAGATGCGCGCCGGAGAAAGCTTCACAGTTGGGGCGTTCACCATCGATCCGATTCGCGTGACCCATAGCCTGGTCGATTGCGTGGCGCTGGGGATTCGCACGCCGCTTGGTGTGGTCATCCATACTGGAGATTTCAAGGTCGATCCTACGCCCACGGACAATCATCTGTTCGATCTGCACTCCTTTGCGGAGTACGGCAAGCACGGAGTGCTGGCGCTGTTTCAGGATTCGACCAACGTCGAGCGCAAAGGTTACACGCCGAGTGAGCGTGCGGTGCGGCGAAAGTTCGATGAGGTCTTCGCCCATACCAAGCGGCGCCTGTTCATCTCGTGTTTTTCTTCTTCCATTCACCGCATCCGCTTAGCAATGGAATTGGCTTACCAGCACGGGCGGAAGGTCGCGTTTATTGGCCGCTCGATGAACAATTCGGCGGAGATTGCCGAAGACCTGGGATATTTGGAAGTTCCCGACGGGCTGGTGATCAATCCTGGCGAGATGAAAAATTTCCCGCCGGAAAAAGTATGCGTGATGATCAGCGGCACTCAGGGCGAGCCGATGTCGGCGTTGTCGCGCGCTGCCGTCGACAACCACAAGCACGCCAAGATCGAGAAGGGCGATACGGTTGTGCTTTCGTCGCGCATCATCCCAGGAAATGAAAAGACGATCTACCGCATGATCGATCACCTCTTCCGGCGAGAGGCGCATGTGATCTATGACGACGGAACGTCGCCTCCGGTGCATGTGAGCGGACATGCCAGCCAGGAAGAATTGAAGCTCATCATCAATCTGACCAAGCCGAAATATTTTGTCCCGGTGCATGGTGAATACCGGCAACTCAAGCTGCACGCCGAAATGGCGGCCGCGATGCACGGCTCGGTGGGGAAGGTCATTTTGATCGAAAGCGGAGACGTTTTGGAGTTCGACGAGCACAACGCCCGCAAGGCTGGGCGAGTTAACGTCGGCCGCGTCTGCATCGATTCAGGAAATCGCACCGACGTAGTCGAGGATTTGATCATCAAAGACCGGCGGCATTTGAGCGAAGACGGCATTGTGCTACCCATCATCGCCATCAACAAGCTTTCCGGGCGTGTCGAAACCACGCCGGAGATTGTGACCCGCGGCTTTAATCCGGGAGAAAACGGATTAATGGAAGGCGCGCGGCGGATCGTGGAAGATACGCTGGCGCACTCGAGTGAAGAAGAAAAAGCCGATTACGGCGTGATCAAAGAAAAAATCCGCGCTGACCTGAAACGCTACATCGCAAAACAAACCCAGCGACGGCCGCTGATTATGCCGGTGATACTGGAGATTTAAGGCTGGAATTGTGTGGACTCATTCCAGCGGGTTCCTCCACCGCAGTCCGGGAAACCTCGCGAAATCCCGGTCAGTTGTATAAAGTACGCCGCCATATTCAATCGTCAGCGCAGCAATCTGTGCGTCGCTGACCAGGTTTCCTGCTGCCTGCCCATCGAGCACCATCTGGCGAAACAAACTCCAGTCGTCCCTCGCCGGGAGTTAGCGGCCGCACGATCGCTTGGTCGAGCCACCCATTTACAACCTCCACCGCTGCCAGAGCAGTTAAATGCTCGGCAGGAAGGCGCACGTCAGTCATGATCCGCACGAACGCGGCGGTCGACTGCCAGGGAAGCCCCACGCTCTCAGATCCTGATAGCGTGTGCTCGAGCCACTGCCGGGCTTTTGCGTGGTGAGTTGAGCCGCTGTTATATGCGTAGATGAGAAGATTCGTGTCGACCACAATCACCGGTGTCCGGGTCCTTCAAGATATTCAAGGAGTTCCTCAACTTTGTCGAAGTCACGGGGCAATCCGAGATTGATCGGCTTCACCTTGAACGGTTTTCGCGCAGGCCCTTTCTCCGCCGTAAGGCCCAACCGCAGCAAGCGGTTCACGACCTGCTTGAGTGGTTCCCCGGACTTGCGGATCTCCCGGCTCACCAGGGCAGCGACGTCGTCATCGAGAGTCAGAGTTGTGCGCACATCATGATGCTACAGTGATAGGCATCAAGATGTCAACCATGAAGTCGCCCTTGAGATTGTGGCCCACGCGCGACGCGAATCCTTCGAAGGAGATGAAGATTGCCATCGGCGCCAGTCGCACGCGCCTTACTTCAGAAGAGAAAGGGCACAAACCGCTGTGTTCGCCGCATGTACTCCTGATAGCGGCCGCCCAGGTGAAGCTGCAACGCTTGCTCTTCCACGCGCACCCGATAAACGTAAGCCGCCGCGCTGGTTATAAAAACCACCAGCACGCTCAACCAATTCGTAAGCGCGATACCCACACCTAGGTACATCAGCATTCCTCCGGTGTACGAGGGATGCCGCACCCACCGGTAAGCCCCGCGTTCAATCACCGGCTGGTCGCTCGCTGCCTTCACATCGCCGGTAAAATGCCGGCCCAACATGCGCCAGCAGTGCCGCCGTAGTAAGCTTCCGCAGATCATCACGCCCAATCCAATCCCAAACCACACTCTCTGGCGATTGACAATCTGGAACGCATGAACACCAGCGACAGCAAACGCTCCAACCATTCCAACCCAGCTCGCCAACAAGATGACCCTCAGCGACCCGCGATCTGTCTTTTCGCCTTTCGCTGGTCGGGAGCGCGAAACTAGGGCAAACTCTGGCCCGAAAGTCGCCAAGAAAACAGCCCAGAAGATCCAGACATAAGGCGTGGTGTAGGCAAGAGGCTTCATCGGAGATGCGTGGATCCGCGCTCCTTCGGCACGAGGATTGACAGTCTCATGCTGTTGTAGAGCTTAAAGTTTAGCCGCTATCTCTATAAATTGTTACGACTAACAATAGGGAAACAGCTTCTGCTTCAGCCCTAGCGAACCCGGCCCAGCTTATCCATGGGCCAATATCCAAACACGGCCTTGCCGTAAATGTAAGTCTGGTTTACCGGGCCAAAGTCGCGGCTGTCGTTCGACATGGAGCGATGGTCTCCCAGCACAAAATAGCAGTTCGGGGGAACCACAATCTCCGGATACGATCGCGAATCGGCGTAAGCGGGCGGCACATAATCTTCATCCAGCGCCTCGCCATTTACATAGACCTGGCCACCATCAATCCGGAGCCGATCGCCGGCCACGCCAACCACGCGCTTGATATAGCTCTTCGAAGGATCGCGCGGATAACGAAAAACTATAATATCTCCCCGCGAAATTGGCTCCATGCGGTAAACGAATTTATTGACAAAAATTCGCTCCTGATCGGCGAGTGAGGGCATCATGCTGGTGCCTTCGACCTTCACTGGTTGGTAGATGAAGACAATGATGAACGCTGAAATAGCGAGAGAAACGAACAGGTCGCGCAGCCATACGCTGATCGATGGACGCAGGCGCGGTGCACCAGCTTCGGGCCGTTCCGGTGGGGCAACCAATGGAGTCGGATTGTTTTGTGGTCCCAGAGAGGAACTTTCAGGCATGGGCCTCTATTGTATACAGATCGCAATCATCTGCGAGACGTTGCACGAGATACAATTTAAATTCAGTTACCCGTTTCTACGGCTGCACAGGCTCCTGCCGGCGATGGCAAATGCAGGTTAGAATATAGCAACTCAGGAGATTCCATGATTTCTATTTCTCCGCGCCGAAAGTACGCCTATCGCGCCATGACGCTCTTGTTTCTTTTCGCCGTCACCTTGACCGTCTCGGCTCAATGGCCCGCTCAAGAAGACGAAGGCGGCATTCCCGCTTACAATGCCGGCCCTCCCCCGAAAGGCACCAAGCTTCCCGCCATCATGAGCAAGGGTGATTTGTGGGGCGCAGACTCGCAATATCCCTATCAGACCCACGCGTACGAACTGGCCGCGAAAATTCCAGTCGTGCTTCACCAGCAGCCCTGCTATTGCTATTGTGACCGTATGGGCCACAACAGCCTGCACAGCTGTTTCGAAGGGACCCATGGCGCCCGCTGCTCCACCTGCCTGAAGGAGCTTTATTATTCCTATCAAGAACATAAAAAAGGCAAAACCGCGACCCAGATTCGCGCCGGGATCATCAAAGGGGAGTGGAAAACCATCGATTTGCAGTCCGCCGCGACGATGAATTAGTGCCAGTTTAAGATGCGGTAGGTCGAGCGTTATTTTCGTCCCAATTGCGGAGCTGGCCCTCCGGTACCCAGCACTATAACCCCCGAGAATTGCCTATCCGTGCTGTTTCGGCGATACTTGTGTTTCGGCTCATTGACGGTTGAGCCAGGGAGTCTTTATTACAGGTACAGGAAAAATTCTTCACATGGCTCAGAAGGTTGGCCCCAAAAAAGAATCGATCACGGAAGACCCTCGTCACACCCAGGCGCTGCAAAGCTATGAAGCCGGGCTGCGCGCATTGCAGGAACACAAATTCGAGAAGGCGAAACCGCTGCTCCAGAAGGTGCTTACCGGTCCGAGCAAAGAACTATGTGACCGGGCCTCCATACATCTCAGCATCTGCAACCAGCACCTTGAGCGCTCTGCGGCGACGCAGTTCAAGAGCGTTGAGGAACACTACGACTACGCGGTCTCCCTCATGAACGTGGGAGATTACGTAAGCGCCCGCGAGCACATCGAGAAACTGCTGAAGCAGTCGCCCAAGTCAGATTTCGTTATTTATGGCTTGGCCGCTCTCGATTGCCTTACCGGCCACGTCGAGGATTCGCTCAAGCATCTCGATGAAGCGCTGCGCCTGAATGCCGCTCTGCGTTACCAGGCACGCAACGATTCCGACTTTCACAATCTGGCCGAAGACCCTCGGTTTACTGAGCTGTTGTACCCCGATCCCGCCGCCGACCTTGTTTCGCCGGAGACCTCTTTCAGCGAAGACGAATCGTATTAGGCCGTCGCGGTAAATGGTCAGCGATTTTGCGGATGCACACTAGAACTGTCGACCGCGCTTCAATCGGGAAATCGAACGGGCCAGGCCTTCGGGTTGTTGCCATCGGCGGCGGCACCGGCCTTTCTACCCTGCTGAAAGGACTCAAGCGCTTCGTTTCCAGCCCCGCCGAGGCGGTTTCGGCGCCCAACGGCGCGGCCAGAATTCAAGACCTCTGCGCCGTGGTTACGGTCAGCGACGATGGTGGCTCCAGTGGGCGCCTGCGCAAGGAACTCAACATGCTTCCGCCGGGCGACATTCGCAACTGCATTGTCGCGCTCAGTGAAGATGAAGCTCTACTCTCGCAGCTTTTTCGCCACCGTTTCGCCAAGGGATCGGGCCTGGAGGGCCATAGCTTCGGCAATCTTTTTCTGGCCGCGCTCACTGACATCACTCAGGACTTCTCCGAAGCAGTGCGTCTTTCCTCTGAGATTCTTGTCACCCGCGGCCATATCTATCCCTCCACTACTTCCAACATCGAACTGGAGGCATTGATGGAGGACGGCACCCGCGTCCGTGGAGAAACCAAGATCACCGCGAGCAAAGGACGCATTAAAGAACTATCGCTCGTTCCTCCCAACGTCGAACCTATGCCGCAAACTCTCGATGCCATCGCTCACGCCGACATCATTACCGTCGGCCCCGGCTCTTTATTCACCAGTCTCGTTCCCAATCTTCTGCTGCGTGGTATCTCCGATGCAATTGTCCAGTCAGCGGCCATCAAGGTTTACATCTGCAATCTCATGACACAGGCGAACGAGAGTCTCGGCCTCACCGCCGCCGATCACATTCGCGCTCTCAATCGGCATGCCGGCCAGAAATTGTTCGACTATGCTCTGATCAATCGCGCCCTGGTTTCCGACGGACTCAAAGCTAAATACGCGCTGGAAGGTTCGTCCCAAATTGTGGCCGACCTCGACGCTATAGAAGCTCTCGGAGTGATTCCCGTCCTCGGCGACTATTTAGAAGAGGCAGCCGTCGCCCGCCACAATACGACCCTGCTCGCCCAGGACTTGATGCAACTGGCTTCAGGCCAGCCTACAGGAACAACCATGACTCGGTCGGTTCGCTCGTGAACTGCTAGCCGGTTCGTTCAATTCCTTTCTACGTATCGCGGAAACGATTAAAATACCTGGCATGAAGATGGGACGGAAAATTGTTTGGATGTGCGTCGCTCTGCTCTCGTGCTTCGCGCTTTTAAGCCCCGCGGTTGCGCAGAAGAATGATAAAGATGAGGACGACGAGCCGACAGCCAACCTTAATTTCGTGATCTTGAAGCAAGATAACGGCAAGCCGGTGCGCAACGCGGCAGTCGTCATGCACGCGGTAAATTCGCATGGCAAACAAAGCAATGGCGACCTCGAACTAAAAACTGATCTCGATGGCAAAGCCAGCTTCGATGGCGTTCCTTACGGGAAACTGCGCGTCCAGGTTTTCGCTCCCGGCTTCCAGAGCTTCGGCCAGGATTACGATGTCCATCAAGCCAATATCGATGTCACGATCAAACTGAATCGTCCGGAGGGCCAATATTCGATCTACGGGAATCAACCTGGCGGGAAAAACGACAAAGCCCCACCCCCCGATCCAAACGCCAAACCGCAATAGTTCTTCATTTCGAGCTTTTCATTTCGGATTTAGCTTCCTCGCGTGTAATCGGCGCAACTCCCTGGCCGCGTGGCCAAAGAAAATGTTAGTGTCATACTCCGAGTCCGTTGGTGGGCTAATTCTGCTTTAGCCCAGTACCGAATATCCGTGGAGTTGACTATGCCAATCCGCCGCACATTCTCCCGCGTTGCAGTGTTCTGCGCTGCCGCCTGCCTCATCGTTTCAACCACTCTTCTGGCCGCGACGAATCCCGCACCCACTCCCGGCATTCGGGATCGTATTAAAGGCATGAAGGCCGCCGACGGCCTGTTTCCCACCGCGTGGGACGCCAAGACAGGGCACTTCTTCCTCACCATCCGAAAATTCGATCAGGATTTCCTCTTTGTAGTTTCGCTGCCCTACGGCCTCGGCTCGAATGACATCGGCCTTGACCGCGGCCTCCTGGGTACCGAGCAGATCGTACACTTCACCCGCGTCGGTCCGCGCGTTCTGCTGGTCGCCCCTAATTTGCAATACCGCGCATCCTCGGCTAATCCCATGGAGCGCCTCGCCGTCCGCCAATCCTTCGCCGAGTCAGTTCTCGCCGGCTTCAAAGTCGAAGCCGAGGATGAAAGCGGCGCAGTCCTCATCGACGCAACCGACTTCCTGCAGAGCGACGCTCTAGGCGCAGCCGAGCAACTCGAATTGAAAAAGCAAGGCTCCTACAAACTCGATAAAGACCGCAGCGCCTTCGCTCTAGAAAACACCAAAAATTTTCCGCTTAACACGGAGTTCGAATCCACTCTCACTTTCGCAACCGACCACCCCGCGGAAAATTCTTTGGTAGCCACGGTTACTCCCGACGCCCACTCGGTCACCCTGCGCGAACACTATTCATTCATCCAACTGCCGGATAGCAATTACCAGCCGCGCGCCTTCGATCCTCGCGCCGGATTTTTCGACGTCAGCTACCGCGACTATTCCGCACCTCTCGGCTCCCCGATTGATGTGCATCTGATTCAGCGCCATCGCCTGCAAAAGAAGGATCCGAACGCCGCCATGAGTGAACCGGTAAAGCCCCTTGTCTACTACGTCGATCCAGGCGCGCCGGAGCCAATTCGCAGCGCGCTGGTGGAAGGTGCAAGTTGGTGGAATCAGGCCTTCGAAGCTGCCGGCTTCAAGAATGCCTTTCGCGTCGAAGTCCTGCCGCCGGGAGCCGATCCCATGGACGTCCGCTACAACGTAATCCAGTGGGTGCATCGTTCCACCCGCGGATGGTCGATGGGAACTACCATCTCCGATCCCCGCACCGGCGAAATCATTCAAGGCCGCGTGACTCTCGGCTCGCTGCGCGCCCGCCAGGATTACATGATCGCCGAAGCTCTGCTCTCTCCTTACGAAAAAGGCAAGCCGGTCTCGCCGGAGATGCAGAAGATGGTCCTGGCTCGCCTGCGGCAACTCGCCGCGCATGAAGTGGGACACACTTTAGGACTCGCTCACAATTTCGTCGCTAGTTCCATCGCCCCCGGTGATTCAGTCATGGATTATCCCCACCCCTGGATTACTCTGGACGCCAGCGGCAAGCCGGACCTTTCGCAAGCCTACGCCACCGGAATTGGCGCGTGGGACAAGGTCTCGATCCAATACGGCTATTCGCAATTCAAGCCTGGCACGGATGAGCGCTCCGCCCTCGATAACATTCTGAGCACAGCCCAGAGCAGCGGTCAGTATTTCATCACAGACCAGGATGCACGGCCGCTAGGCAGCGCCCATCCTCACGCCCACCTTTGGGATAACGGTTCAGCCCGGCCGCCGAACTGGATCGCATCCTCAAAATTCGCGCCGCAGCCCTGGCGCGTTTCGGTGAAAACGCAATTCCCTCGCATACTCCCATGGCAGAGCTGGAAGATACTTTGGTCCCGCTTTATCTTCTGCATCGCTATCAAACCGAAGCTGCGGCAAAAGAGATTGGAGGCCTGGACTACCGTTACGCCCTGCGTGATGACGGCCAACTCATCACTACCATCGTGGACCCGGCCGACCAGCAGAAGGCGCTTGACGCTGTAATAAAAACACTCGCGCCTGAAACTCTCACGCTTCCGGAATCGCTGCTGCAACTTCTGCCGCCTCGGCCTCCGGCCTACCCCCGCACCAACGAATCCTTCGCCGGACACACCGGCCTCACCTTTGATCCCAACGGAGCGGCCGAGGCTGCGTCTTCCCTTACCCTCAAGCTGCTCCTTAATCCCGAGCGCGCGTCGCGGCTCGTGGAATATCATGCGCGCGACGCCGCTAATCCGGGCCTCGCTCAAGTTATCGACGCTGTTGTTATGGCCACCTGGAAAGCTCCGCGAGCCACTGGCTTAGCCAGTGAGACCCAGCGCGTCACCGAGGTCGCAGCGCTGGAACATCTGCTCGCGCTGGCCGCCAACCACACGGCATCGCCGGAGGCGCGCGCACTCGCTCAAGCCGAAGCACTCGATCTCCGCTCCTGGTTGGCTGCCACGCCTGCCGGCACCCCCGAAGAAAAAGCGCTGCAAACGGCAGCCATCGCCCGCATCGACGCCTACGAGAAGGATCCAGAGAAATTTATACCTGCCGGCGACATCGCCGTCCCGCCCGGCCAACCCATCGGAGATGACGACCAGGACTAGCAAGTACCATTTCGTTTTGAAAGGGCGCGGCTTCAGCCGCGCCGCTCAGGTCGCCAAAATCCGGGCTTGAGCCCCTGAGGAAAACCGCCGCCTGCCATCTTCGAGTAAAATCTCCTCCATGCCCTACCTCCTCAAAACCGAACCTTCGGTTTACTCCTTCGCCGATCTCAAGCGCGACCAGACCACCATATGGGATGGAGTTACGAATCCGGTTGCGGTCAAAAATCTGCGTGGAATGAAAGCTGGAGATCAACTGGTCATCTATCACACCGGAGACGAAAAGAGCGCCGTCGGTATCGCGACGGTCGTCTCAGTGGACGCGACCGATCCAAAAACTCCTCAAGTAAAGATCAAGGTCGGCAAGCCGCTGGCAAAACCCGTGACCCTCGCCGAACTGAAGGCACACAAGCTATTTGCCGACTCACCTTTGGTACGGCAGGGGCGACTGAGCGTTGTTCCCTTAACTGAGCCGCAATACAAGTTCATTGTGGGTCAATAAAAAACGGGCACGACCTCGGTTGAGATCACAACCGCTCAACCCCGGATCTTCAAAGATTTTTGTCATCCTGCGGTCGTGCTTACAAAACTTTGCACAATTCAGCTGACGCCCTGGCAACCAGTCGCGTACTCTAGAGTTCTTAACGAATTGAGGCTGATCTGGCCTGCCGCAAGTTTGTCTTAATCTTTCCTGAAGGGTTCACAAAATGAGTCCCACACCAGGCACTGAATTGTTTCGACGCGTCTCTAAGCAAGTGTTTCTACTTGGTGTCTGTTTCGCCGCACTCCTCTTCGCTGCTTGGTTGCCGGCGCAAGAAACCCAGGAGAAAATCGAGGTCGACAATGTCACGCGGAATTACGTTGTGCATCTGCCCACGGGTTACACCGCGCAACAACATTATCCGGTGGTGATTGTTCTGCATGCACAGAATCAAGATGCCGATGACATGGCGCGCCTCACGCACTTCAGTTTATTCGGGGACAAGAACGGAATTATTGCCGTCTATCCCATCGCCCTGCGCGAGCGGTGGAACATTGGGGTGAGGTCGGAAGAGCAACCGGCTTACCAGCCTCGCCGTGGCTACGGCCGCCGCGGGGGTTGGGGCGGTGGCGGCTATCCTGGGGGTGGCGGATACCCCGGCGGTGGTGGAGGATATCCCGGCGGTGGTCAAGGCGGGGAAAATCCAAACGAACGGCACAATGCAACCCCACCCGCCGACGATGTCGCCTTTCTCAATCAAATGCTCGACCAACTTCCGCTCAAATACTCGATTGATGTTCGCCGCATCTACGCCACCGGCCTGGGTGACGGAGGTTTCATGGCTGAGCGGATGGGCTGCAATATGGGAGATCGCATTGTTGCCGTGGCCATGGTTGGCGCCGCGCTGCCGAAAACCATGATCTGCCTGCCCTCGCGCCCGGTCTCCGCGTTATTCATCAGCGGTACAGACGATCCCATCGTTCCTGACGGCGGCGGCACCTACAAGCCCGGCCATTTCCATGTGCTTTCCGCCGAGGACAGCGCAAAGTCGTGGGCAAAATTCGATCATTGCGCAGAAAAACCGGCGCAGAGCAAAATTCCAGCGCCGGAAAAAGGCAGCAAGGAAACCAAGGTCTACACCTACAGCGGCTGCCAGGAAAATGCGCAGGTGGCGCTCTACAGCATCAAGAATGGCGGCAATACCTGGCCCGGCGGCGAGCAGTACAGTTCGGAAAAAGAAATCGGAAAAACCAGCAACGCCATCAACGCCAACGAAACCATCTGGAGTTTTTTCAGCGCAAAACAATTACCCGGCGACAGCACACAGAAAAGTGGCGCGCAGAAATAATTCAGGCAAGGTTCGTATGAGAATCCGGGTAGAACTTCGCAATCATCCGTCCCGTCATTAACCCGCCTTCATATTCCGGAATAATCACTTCATCCGCGCCCGAATTGCGCATGGCTTGCGCATAGCGCGACTGCCCGGCTCGCGTAATGATGCGCGCTTTGGGATTCAGCGCCTTCGCCGTGACCGTGATGTACAGATTGTCAGCATCGTTGTCGATCACGATGCAAACCCCGCGGGCGCGCTCAATTCCAGCCGACTGCAGCACATCGTGCCGTTTGGCGTCGCCCTGGATCGCCAATACTCTTTCTTTCAGCAACTCGCGGCACAATCCTTCATTGCTTTCGATCAGCACGAAGGGAATCTTCAGCTGGTTCAGCTGATCGACGACCGTGCGTCCCACCTGCCCATAGCCGCAGATGATGAAGTGGTCCCTTAGTTTCTCGATGCTGACGTCATTGACCATGGCTCTCCACGCCTCAACTCCCTGCCGCTTGAAGATCGTAACGGCCACGCGTTCGGCGACCCATATCTGAAAACCAAATACCCCGGCATAAACAAAGATCGCAAAGAGTTTGGTCGCGTTGCGCACGCGATTGACGTCAATCGCGTGCGGATGAATCATCCAGAACAGCGCATCCTGCCAGCTTAGCCCTTCCAGGTGCTGGTATACCAACACGCACAGCACGCTGAATCCGGCAAACACAACCAGCGGCAGCCACAGCCGCCTCATAAATAGCAGCAGGATTCGAAACATGAGGCAGTGATACTACCGTAACTTCGCGGTTCTCACAATTAGAATGCAGAGAACGACCACTCCGCACGTGCGAAATACCGCTGGCTGCTATCGCATTTTTCGATTCCCGCTTTCGGAAACAGGGCCCCGTCCGCTGCAAGTTCAATGCGCCTCAAGCTCAATGAATGAGCTGCCGCAGTTCGCGGCGCAAAATCTTTCCCGAGGCCGTCTTCGGCACGACGTCTACGAAATGGACTTCCCTCGGTTGCTTGTAATGAGTAAGCCGCTCGCTCACAAAAGCACACAATTCATCCTGCATCTTTGAGGAAGTCGCAAACCCCTCGCGCAAGGCAATAAATGCCACTGGAATCTCGCCCGCCGCCACATCCGGACGCCCAACCACTCCACACTCCCGTACTGCGGGATGCTCCAGCAATACCGCCTCCACTTCAGCCGGCGCAACCGGAAATCCCTTGTACTTGATCATCTCCTTCCGGCGATCGACGACGCGATAAAAACCTTCCTCATCACGCGTAACAATGTCACCTGACCAGTACCATCCGTCGCGTAACGCAGCTGCGGTAGCATCCGGCTCCTGCCAATAACCCTTCATAAACTGCGGCCCCCGCATCACCAATTCTCCCGCTTCGCCTGGTGCAGCTTCGGAAGCATTCCCGGCCGATTCTGCGACGCTCTCGACCGAAATCACCCGGCAATCCGTTTGCGCTACTGGGTGCCCAATCGAATCCGGCCGGTAGAGTTCCGGTTCCAGGAAGCCCGCATGCGTAACCGGTGAAGCTTCCGTCATGCCATAGCCCTGGCGCACAAGAATGCCGGTAAGCGTGGTGAATCTTCGCGGCAAGTCTGGCGCCAACGGCGCCGCACCAGATTTTACCCAGCGCACCTGATGCTCTTTCGGAAACTGTCCCGCTTCCGCCGCCTGGCGCAACGCATTCATCGCCGGCGGAACTAATGGCATCATGGAAATTGACTCAGCCACCAACAGCGAGCTTAACTGTGCCACGTTGAAGCGCGGCATCAGCACCAAAGTCGCACCGACCAGGAGGCCAGGATTGAGCATCACATTCAGGCCGTAAATGTGATAGAGCGGCAAAAAGCAAAGAATGTTATCGGCAGCAGTGAGAGTCACAGCACTTGGCCCAAGCAGCTGATAAATGTTCGCAACCAGATTGAAATGCGAGAGCATGACGCCTTTCGGCAATCCGGTGGTGCCGCTCGAATATGGCAGTGCGGCCAAAGTCACATCTGAACCTTGCTCCGGCTGCGGCAGGTGTGCACTTCCGCCCATTAACAGATCCGAAAGTGTGTCACTACCGCCGGACTGTTCTCGCGCGCAATACACCCGGCGCAGGTTCGGCAATCCGGCGAGATTGATGCCCTGAATATTCGGCCCGTCGGTAATCAACAGCACCGCGCCGGAATTTCCCAGTTGATGCCGCACTTCGCGCTCGCGATAAGTCGGATTCAGCAACGTGGGAATACCGCCCGCTAAGGTAATAGCGTGATACGCAGCGCAAAATTGCCATGAATTGGGAAGAAAGATCGCCACGACTTCGCCGGGCTTGGTCCCCGCCGCAACCAGTCCACGTGCCAGCGCTTCCACTTTGTCGCCATATTCCGCATAGCTGAGGCGCAGCCCGCAGGAAGTATCCACCAGCGCGGTCTTATCGGCGTGACGCCGGCACGATGCCAGAATTGCATCGTGCAAAAAAACGTTGGTGGGGTCTGCGTAAAGCTGGGTGCGCAAGATCCTGTTTGCCGGCATTGCAGCAGAGATTGTAAGTGATTGCGGCGCGACCGGGCAGTTCAATCTGTGCGAAGTTTCGGCATGGATGGATTTCGGCCTGCTTCGGCCTGAGATGAAAGATTAACTGGCGAGCTTTCTTAGAAATTCCTGTTCGTCCATCCGGTATTTAAAGGCTTTGCGGCCATTGATGAACACCACGGGAACTTCATCGTTAAATTGCCGCCGCAGTTCGCCGTCGCTGTCGACGTCAACTTCCTGCCAGGTAAAGCTCCCGCGCCGTGAAAGCTTCGCGAGACTCTCTTTCACCACCTCGCAAAGGTGGCAGCCTTTCCGCGAATACACTACGACCTTTCGGGGCTCCTGCACGACGAGATTGTACCCTCGTCCTCAGGCCTCGTGACAAGAAAAAAGAGCGCTAAAGTGGCCGAATTCGGCACAAAAGGCTCTGCCCTATCTGCCAACAAATCAGCCGGAGTAGAATCCCGAAATGCTCAATCCCGAATACAAACCTTTACGCGGCAAAGCCTGCCTTATTACCGGAGGCGCCAAGCGGCTCGGCCGGGCATCCGCGCTGGCCCTGGCCCAGGCGGGCGCCGATGTCGCGATTACATTCCTGAATTCCGCGCGCGAGGCCCAGCATACCGTCGTCGACCTTGCCAGCTTTGGCGCCCGCGCCTTTGCTCTTCGCTGCGACGTGACCGACGAGGCCAGCGTCAAATCGATGATGAAAGAAGCAGGGCGGGAGTTGGGCCGCATCGACATTCTGGTGAACAATGCGGCCGAGTACGCCACCGTCGACTTCGAACGCATCACGCTGCACCAGTGGGATCAGATGTTCGCCACGAATACGCGCGGACCGTTCTTGGTCTCCCGCGAAGCACTAAAGTGGATGCGCAGGAAGCGGCCCCAATCGAAGGATTCGGCGAAGCCGCAGGCAAGAATCATTCACATGGGATCGCTCGGCGGCTTGCGTCCCTGGGAGACCCATGCGCATTATTGCTCCTCCAAAGCTGCTTTGCACATGCTGACCAAAGTGATGGCGAAAGCCCTGGCCCCCGAGATTGCCGTAAATGCCGTCGCGCCCGGCATGATCGATCTGGGCGAGAAATCCGCGGCGGCATTCATGAAACGCATGGCCGGACAGACCCCGATGCAGCGCAACGGCCGTGCCGAAGACGTCGCCGCAGCCGTCTTATTCTTCGCCGCTGCACCACAATTCATTACCGGACAGATCCTCGCCGTGGATGGCGGCCTCGGCCTTTAGTCTTTAGCCGAAAACCCGAAAGCCGATTGAGTCGAGTCATGCCTCAGAGAAACGTCGTGCCTAAGGGGGTTATGCCTGAGAGAACCGAGGGTTGAACCTTTCCTGCCACGGTCGCGCTTTTTTACTGTTCTGCCGCAAGGTATATTGAGGCGAATGAACAAATCTGTACGCTCCGCGAAAATTCCGGCCAATACTCCCGCTCGCGTGGCAGTTGCAATCATGGCTGCCGGCAAGGGCACGCGCCTGAAATCGCAACTGCCCAAGGTTCTTCATGAGGTGGGCGGCAAATCGCTTCTGGCTCATGTCATCCGGGCTGCCGGAAGCGTAGTGCCGCCAACCGATGTCTACGCGATTATCGGTCATGAAGCCGATCGGGTTCGCGCCGCGGTCGCCGATGCGGCAGTGAGCTTCATTCTGCAACCCGAGCAACGCGGCACCGGCCATGCCTTGATGGTGGCACGAGAAGCGCTCTCGAAATACGACCACGTGATCGTTCTCTCGGGCGACGCTCCGCAGATAACGCCGCAGACCATCGCTCAACTGCTGAACTTTCATCTCGATCAGCGCGCAGCCATGACATTGCTCAGCGCCGACCTCGCCGATCCCACCGGCTACGGTCGCGTCATCCGAAAAAGCCCGCGCAGCGCCGAAGTGAAAGTCATCGTTGAAGAAAAATCTGCCAGCGCGGCGCAAAGAAAAATTCATGAAATCAATGCCGGCTTTTATGTCTTCTCCGTGCCTCAATTGTTCTTGCATATTGAAAAGCTGTCTACCGCGAATCCTCACGGCGAGTATTACCTGACTGATATGGCCGCAGTGTTGCGCAAAGCCGGTCAGCGGGTGGTGGTCTGGAAAACCGCGAACGCGGAAGAAGTGCTGGGCGCGAACACCCGCGCCGAACTGGCAATCATCGACCACCAGATGCGCATGCGCAAATGCGAGCAACTAATGGCTGGCGGGGTCACGATTTTTTATCCGGCAACTTGCGTGATCGACAATGACGTTGAAATCGCCGCCGATACCGTGATTGAACCTTTTGTGCAAATTCTCGGCAAGTCGCGCATCGGCGCTAATTGCCGCATCCGCTCTTATTCAGTAATTCGCGATTCAGAAATCGCCGATGGCGTTCTTATTCGCAACGGGTGCGTTCTTAATGAATCACATATTGCCGCCAATGCGATTCTCGGCCCTTATTCTCATCTGCGCCCCGGCAGCGATATCGGCGAAGGCGCCCACGTCGGCAATTTTGTCGAGACCAAGAAAATCAAGCTGGGTAAAGGATCCAAAGCCAACCATCTGACCTATCTCGGAGACGCCGAAATCGGAGCGGGCGTTAACATCGGCGCGGGAACCATCACCTGCAATTACGACGGAACGAACAAGCACAAAACCGTGATCGAAGATGGGGCCTTCATCGGCAGCGATACGACTCTGGTCGCGCCCGTGCGCGTGGGCAAAGGAGCATATGTCGGCGCCGCCTCATGCATTACTCAAGATGTGCCGGAAGATTCGCTCGCCATTGGCCGCGCACAACAGGTCGTAAAAGAAGGTTGGGTGCGCCAGCGACGAGCAGAAGGGAAACCAAGAAACTGAAGGCCGCTCCCACGAATGAGACGGAAAAAAGGATCAAACAAAAGAGGCACAAAGACCCGGTTTTCTCCGCGCCACTGTGCCTCCGTGGTGATTTAAGCCGCGCTTAGTGCGAAACCGCCGCAAATAACTCCGAGTGCATCAGCGACTGAAATTGCTGGTCGCTCGCCTTGAACTTGAAAGTCACATCGTTGCCGTCGGAATCGATGGTTGTGTTGTCCATGGCAATTTTTTCCGCGGTGGTCGCGCTCATCTTCTTGTAGAGCAACCCGGCCTTCACCAAAGATGAAAGCGTCGCCGCGCTCATCGGGTCGGAAGTAACCACGGTCAGATCGAAGCTCACTCCGCTGGCGAAGCTTAAGGTATATTGCGATCCCAGGAAACGTTTCTTAATGGTGTCATAATCGGCAACCTTGGCGGCATCGCCTAAAGCCGACCGCATCACGTTCTGCGTTCCCTGCTGGTCCAGAATGCTCCACACCGGACCCGAATCCACATCCGACATCATATCCGACATGGTGGAGTTCGTATCCAGGCCCAGGATTTGCCCGTCGCGCGTGTCCAGCCCCAACTTCACGGCCGACATCTCTCCGAACAACAGCGTGCTGTCATCCAGAAACACCATCACCATGCCGCCATCCATCGGATAAATATTCGCCAGTCGATACTTCGTCGGCTTGATCTTTGCCACAGTCAGTTTTTTTATGACGGTCTTCATGGCGAAGGGCCCGGCTGCGACGCCGATCGACTTGATCCCTTGCTTTTCCGTCCGGAATGCGGCGAATGCCAAAGAATCCACGTCTTTCGAGGGATCGATGCCCACGCCCTTCAAGGCCTCTTCAAACTGCTTCAGATTGTCGGGGAGAACCTGCTGCTTCAACTGCATGGCCGTGGGCGAATCCTTCAGCGCCCGGTAATCCACGGAGATCAACTGCTGCAGATCGGCCGGAACCACCGCGCGCGCGGAGGAATTCAACGGCATGGCATTCGCAACGCCCGCGCAGAGGACGGCCAGCGACGCAGCGCTCAGACCACTACAAATCGCCTTCATGACAACCTTGGTTCCCATAAGTTTTCTGAACCTTTTCTGAAATTGGTTTCCCAACTGTGAACGACAGACGAGCCAGTACTTGCAATTAGATGCTGATTTTGGTCTTCCCGTAACCGCGATGATTTATTCTAAGCTACCGGCCCCAGCCTTTGCCAAACCGAAAGTACTATTCTGAGTCCACGGACGAGCGTAAGCTGGCAGCTATATGGACGGCACAAGCACGCAATTCTCGACCGTGCCGGCGTATCGAAAAGGAACATTGCACAATTAGGACTTCCTATGGACGCGCTACTTCTACATCGGATTCACTTCGCCTTTACAGTTACCTTTCACTATCTCTTTCCACAGCTGACCATGGGACTGGCTCTGCTCATCGTGGCGCTGAAAACAATTGCCATTCGCCGCAAGGATGAGAGGTACAACCAGGCCGCGCGCTTCTGGGCAAAGATTTTTGCGGTGAATTTTCTGCTCGGCGTGGTCACCGGCATCCCCATGGAATTTCAGTTCGGCACCAACTGGTCGCAGTTTGCGCGGGTAACAGGAGGCGTGATTGGCCAGCCGCTGGCCATGGAAGGAGTCTTTTCCTTTTTCCTGGAATCGGCCTTTCTCGGACTTTTTTTGTTCGGCGAAAAGCGCTTGTCGGCTTGGGGACACTGGGCCTCGGCGTTTCTGGTTTTCGTGGGCTCCTGGATTTCCGGATTCTTCATTATTGTTACCAATGCCTGGATGCAGCATCCCGTAGCCTACCGAGTTCTACCGAATGGCGGCTACGAAGTCTCGAGCTTCTGGGGGCTCCTGACCAATCCATGGGCGCTGCTCCAGTACGCGCATAATATGTCCGGCGCGGTAATTACGGGCTCGTTCGTAATGTGTTCGGTGGGCGCTCTCTACCTGCTGGAAAATCGGTTCAGCGATCATGGAAAAATATTCTTGAAAGTGGGAGTGATCGCCGGAGTGATTTCCTGTATCGCGCAGATTTTCCCTACCGGAGATCTTCAGGGAAGATACATGGCGAAGCACCAGCCGGCAGCGATAGCCGCGATGGAGGGTCTGTTCAACTCCCAGACCGGCGCTCCGATCGTGCTGATTGGCCAGCCCAACGAGGTAACGCAACAGATCGATAATCCGATTGCGGTGAACGACGTGTTGAGCTTCTTGATTTACGGCACAGTGAAAGCGGAAGTAACCGGCCTCGACAAGATTCCGCGAGATCAGTGGCCCTCGCCCATGCCGCTGCTGTTTTACGCTTACCACATCATGGCCGGGCTGGGGACTTATTTCGCCCTGATCATGGCTATAGCTGCGTTTCTTTTGTGGCGCGGAAAGCTTTTCGATACGCACTGGGTGCTTTGGGCACTGCTCCTAAGTTTTCCTTTTCCTTACATCGCAAACACCGCGGGCTGGTTGACGGCGGAGATCGGGAGGCAGCCGTGGATTGTTTATGGGCTGATTCGGGTGCCTGAGGGCTATTCGAAATACGTATCGGCGGGTAACACTCTTTTTACGCTGCTCGGATTCATGGGAATGTACACCGTTCTGTCGATTCTTTTTATCGTATTGGTCTACCGCATTATCGACCATGGGCCGGCCATTAGCGACGCGCCCTCGATTTCCGCGAATGCAGCGGTCACGGTCGGCTAAGGAGGGAACATGGGATTCATATGGTTCTGGCTCGTGGCCATGATGCTGGTCGCCTACGTGGTGCTGGATGGCTTCGATCTTGGAGTCGGCATTTTGCATGCCTTTCTGCCGCGCAGCGAGCAAGAAAAGCAACTGATGCTGCGCAGCATTGGTCCGGTATGGGATGGAAACGAAGTGTGGCTGCTGGCTGGAGGAGGCACCCTATATTTTGCGTTTCCATTGCTCTACGCCTCGGCATTCAGCGGATTCTATCTGGCGCTGATGATTGTTTTGTGGCTGTTGATCATGCGGAGCGCCGCCATCGAACTGCGAATGAAGATTGATTCGGGCGTCTGGCGAAATTTCTTCGACGGGGTCTTTTTTATTTCCAGCGCACTGCTCGCCGTGTTCTTTGGCGCGGCTCTGGCGAATGTGATTCGCGGCGTTCCTCTTCAGGCGGACGGGTATTTTTTCCTTCCTCTGTGGACCAATTGGCGGGTCGGCGCGCAACCAGGAATTCTCGACTGGTACACCGTGATCGGCGGCCTGGTGGCGCTCGCCGCGCTTGCCCTGCATGGAGCGCTGTATGTAGCGGTTAAAACAGAGGGCGATTTGCAGCAGCGCGCCCGTGCCTTCGCGCACCGCTTGTGGCTTGCCGTCTTTTTACTGACTGTTCTCAGCTTGCCAGCTTCGGTGATTGCCCGCCCCAACACGCTGGCGAATTATCGCAATTATCCGCTGACCTTCGCGGTTCCGCTGCTGGTTTTCTTATCCCTGATCGGGATGCCATCCTTTTCCCGCAAATCCGCCGACCGCAGTGCATTTCTCTGCTCCTGCGCCTATCTGGCCGCGATGCTCGTCGGGGCCGCGATCGCTCTGTATCCCCGCCTTTTGCCCTCAACGACCGACGTGACCTACGACATCACCATCGACAAAGCGCTCTCCGGGCCGCATACGCTGCACGTCGGCCTGGTTTGGTGGACTTTCGGAATGCTCTGCGCCCTCACCTACTTCGTGATTGTGTATCGCATGTTCCGAGGCAAGGTGAGCCTGGATGGCGGGGGCTACGAACACTAGGATTGGGCGCTACGATTGGTTTGCTATTTTCTCTGTCGCAGTTTTGAGCGCAGCCGCAAGGGCTTCGCTATTCGGAACCCCACCTTGGGCAAGATCTTTGCTTCCGCCGCCGCGGCCGCCCATCTTGCCGACCGTTTCCTTCAGTAGAGATCCCATGTCGAATGGCTGTCCCGCAGTCTGCGCAAACACCAGCGACGGTTGCGGTGATGTACTTGCCAGCAAAGCGATCACCGGCCCGGATTGCCGGGTCAGTTTCTGGGCAAGCAGCTTTACAAAATTGAGATCGCGATCGGAGAACGTCCGCGCCACCAGCTTTCGGCCATTGTGCTCGGCCGCGGCCGCGAAAATGCTTGCGGCCTCCGCAGCCGCGAGTTCGTCCTGCAGTTGTTCTACTTCTTTGTGAAGCGACCGAGTCTCATCGAGTGATTTCGCGGCCTGGCGCGGCACGTCGTTCAGCCCCGCGGAAAACAGGGCCGCAGTCTCGGTGAGTGTGGAGAAATCGTGGCGCGCCGTCAAGACCGCACGCAGTCCGGCGACGAATTCCACGCGATATCCTTGCCGAACTTTCTCGATCTTGCGCAAAAGAATCGCGCCAATCTGCCCTGTCTGGCTGACGTGCGTACCCCCGCACGCGGAGAGATCGAAATCTCCGATCTCAATCAGGCGAAGCTGATCGCGCTCCGCCGGCGGGATCTTCCGCAAGCCCAGGTTCGCGGCTTCTTCTCGCGTGACGAAGCGAATGGCGACGGGTCGATTCTCAAGGACGATTTCATTCGCCAGCCGCTCGGTCGATTCCACCTGCTCGCTGCTCAGCGAAGGAGTACTGAGATCGGCAATTTGCAAATCAATGGAGCAATAATGTTCTGCCATGTGAAATGAAACCGTCGGCATGTTGAAAAGCCGCACGAACGCAGCCGAAAGCACGTGCTGCGCCGAGTGCTGCTGCATGTGGTCGCGGCGCCGCTCCGGGTCGATCTCCCCACGAACACGGGTGCCCGGCTGAATATCTTTTAGGGGCGCTTCAAGATAGTGAACCACTTCGCCGTTTTCGCTCTCTGCAACTTCGGTGACACGCAGATTGTTTGTTTGATCGCTGCCAGAGGTTGTGCTTCCGCCAGCACCAACCGACACAGCGATCCGGCCGGTGTCATGAATCTGGCCGCCGCTCGTCGGGTAGAAGGCTGTGCGATCAAGAATCAGCCCCGGACGCGACCATCCACCACCGAGCGCACCTCAGCTTCGAAGCCGTAGAGAAAAGAATCGTGATAGTAGAGGCGGTCTGTCATTTTCAGCCTGAAATTGGCATCGATATGAATCCAGAATAGGTATCCAAACGGCGAATATCAAGCCGGCGCACTCCTTGGTAATTTGCCGCCTTGACGGACAATGGTCGATGCTATCTTAGGTGCTTGCCCTCAACAGCGCTCGATCATGGACGTTCTCGACAAACTTTTTGAAAAACATTTCGGTCTTCCGCCGGCGCGCGTAAAGCCGCTGCAGGGAGAATTAGGCGGCTCGGGGCGAAGAATCATCCGGCTCTCAACCGAAAAGGTCAGCGCAATCGGCATTCTCTACGGCGTGCGGGAAGAGAACGTTGCGTTTTTGGAATTTTCCCGGCATTTTCGCCGGCACGGTCTTCCCGTGCCAGAAATTTATGGCGAGGATCTCAATCAGGGCGCCTATCTCGAAGAAGATTTCGGCGACCTCACTCTCTTTGATTTTCTCTCGCAGAATCGGACTGGCGATAACATTGCCCCCCAGGTGGTAGAGGCGTATCGCAAAGTCGCCTCTATCTTGCCGCGTTTTCAAATCGAGGCCGGACGCGATCTGGATTACTCAGTTTGTTATCCGCGCGGCAGCTTCGATCGGCAATCGATCGCCTGGGACCTGAATTATTTCAAATACTACTTCCTCAGGCTGGCGGGTATTCCCTTCAACGAGCAGGCACTCGAAGATGACTTCGACCGCCTAACGAATTTTCTGCTAAGCGCCGACTCTCAGTATTTCCTTTATCGCGACTTTCAGTCGCGCAACATCATGCTCCGCGACGGCAAGCCGTTTTTTCTCGATTACCAGGGCGGACGCAAAGGCGCGCTGCAGTATGACATCGCTTCCCTTCTCTACGATGCCAAAGCAGATTTACCGCCGCAATTACGCCAGGAGTTGCTTGATCTTTACCTTGAGCAGGCCGGCAAGCTAACTAAGATCAATCGCGAGGCGTTCCTCAAGCATTACTACGCATACGTATACGTGCGAATTTTGCAGGCACTCGGGGCCTACGGATTCCGCGGATTCTACGAGCGCAAAGCCCATTTCTTGCAAAGTGTGCCCTACGCGCTCAAGAACCTGCGCTGGCTGCTGCACAATGTGAAATTGCCCATCGAATTGCCGACTCTCATGGCGGCCTTCAACAGCATGTTGGGGTCGGAAAAGCTGCAAGGGCTGGCGCATGAGGCTGACCGCTTGACCGTACAAATTACAAGTTTTTCGTTTCACCGCGGCTGGCCAAAGGATGAGAGCGGGCACGGCGGAGGATTTGTCTTCGATGGCCGCAGCCTGCCCAATCCGGGGCGCGAAGAGCGCTTCAAGGCGCTCACCGGCAAAGATGCGCCCGTCATCGATTATCTCAATCAACAGGAGAGCGTGCATCAGTTTCTCGCCAGCGTGATGTCGCTGGTGGATGCGAGCGTGGCCAATTATCAGCGGCGCGGCTTCAAGAGCCTGATGGTTTCCTTCGGATGCACCGGCGGACAGCATCGCTCGGTTTATCTTGCCGAGCAATTGGCGAAGCATCTGCGCAACAGGAACGGAGTGGATGTGGTGGTAAGGCATCGTGAGTTGGAAAATTCCTTTGTGGGCGGCGCAGCGCAATGAAGGCAATGATTTTGGCGGCCGGATTAGGCACGCGCTTGCGCCCGCTCACCGACGATCGTCCAAAGGCGCTGGTGGAAGCCGGCGGACGAACCCTGCTGGAAATCACGCTCGCGCGGCTGCGGGAGTTCGAGATCGATGAGGTCATTGTAAATGTGCATCACTTCGCCGATATGGTTGTGGATTATCTGAAGGCGAACAACAATTTCGGAATGCACATCGAGATTTCGCGGGAAGAAACGCTGCTCGATACCGGCGGCGGGTTGAAGAAAGCCGGCTGGTTTTTTCTGCAAGACTCGATCGCTTCGCGAGAGCCATTCATTGTGCACAACGTCGATGTGATCAGCACAATTGACCTGAAACGTATGTTGCAATTCCACAACGAGAGCGCTGCTCTGGCCACGCTGGCCGTGCAGGACCGCGAAACTTCTCGATATCTGCTGTTCGATCAAGATCGCCGCTTATGCGGGCGGCGTGCTGGAAGGGATGGGAAGCCGGAAATTGTGCGCAGGCCGAGCCTCCCCTCACCGATGTGCGCTTTGGCGTTCTCCGGCATCCACGTGATTTCGCCACGAATTTTCCCGCTGATGACGGAAGACGGCCCGTTCTCAATCATCGCAACTTATCTGCGTTTGGCTGCGCAGGAAGAAAATGTTTGTGCCTTTCGCGGGGATGAATATTATTGGCGGGATCTGGGACGGCCCGAAAATGTGGCACAAGCTCAAGCGGGCGCAAAAGCACCATGATTGGCCGGAATCTGTGATTTAACTGCAGCCATCGAATGAGGGAAATAGAGGCAGTTACACCCCCCAGGGGAATGACTGAAATACGATTTTATGCTGCGCAACTCCGGTGTTCTCGTAAACTAGTCGCAAAAGCGATGGCGCTGGGATGTTCAAGTCGCGCACAAACATTTCTGCGTTCTTCTCAGCGCTCGGCCAATTTGAATCGAGGAAATCTCATGAGATGGAGAAGATCAGGAAAGGTAATCCTCGCGCTAGTGGCAAGCCTGGGCGTTTTTACAGGGTTGTCTCCAGCGCAGACGCCAAGGCCAAAACAACCAGCAAAGAGGTCGGCGACTACCGCTCAGAGTGTGCCTGCCGAATACCAGGCCGGCATTGGGCAACTGAGAATCGCTAAGGGCTACCTGGAGAAGGCGGGAGATAAGTGGGGCGGGTATCGAGTCAGGGGCATCGCGGCGATTGACCAGGCGTTTAAAGCATTCGGCGTAAGTCCGGAGTCAACCCCCACCGAAATGCAATCCGGTAATGTCGACGAGCCTGGGATGATGGACAGCGGCATATCCAGCCTGCAGACCACCAAGGCCGACTTCGAAGACGCCGGCGATGATTGGGGTGGCCGAAAGGAAAAAGCACTCTCCCTCGTCGATCAGGCGCTCAACGACCTTCAGACAGGGATCAATTGGGCCAAGGATCACAAGACCTACTGAGGCCGATGTCCCGGCAGCACTCCATCTATGTATCGGATCAGGCAGGCACTGGAATCGCCTGCATCGAATCAATTTTAGACGATACTTGCCCGTTGCCCGAAGTTGGCGCGCATTGAGAATTGATAGCGCCACGCCACTTTCACCTTGTCACTAATACGGCCCGATGATCCCCGCAATCGCGCGCGACGCGGGCGTTGATGCCCGCTCCGCTCCTTTCCTCTCCAGCACGTCGAGATACTTCAGTCCCGAGCCGGTATTGAACAAGACCACTTTATCGTCGGGAGTAAAAAATTCGCTGGCCAGCAGCTTCTGATATGCAACCAGCGATGCTGCCCCCTCCGGTGCGGCGAAGACGCCTTCTACCTTGGCCCAGTGCCGCGCCGCTTCAAGAATCTCGGCGTCCGTCGTGGCAAGGGCGAGGCCTCCACTTTTTTTCAAGATGTCGAGGATCAAATAATCCGCGTAGGGTTTCGGAACACGCAGCCCTGAAGCCAGCGTTGAAGCATTCGGCCAGATTTCCACGGATGAGCGGCCCTCGTCCCATGCCTTAACAACCGGCGCGCAGCCTGCCGATTGCACGCTGATCATGTTCGGCCGCTCGGAGCCGATAAATCCGAGTTCTTCCAACTCATCAAAAGCCTTCCACATGCCGAGCAAACCTACACCACCTCCAGTCGGATAAATGATGCCTTGCGGAAGTTTCCATCCCAACTGCTCGGCGACTTCGTATCCCATCGTCTTTTTGCCTTCGACGCGATACGGCTCCTTCGTCGTCGAAACGTCGAACCAGCCGTCTTTTTTCCAGGACTCGGAATCTTTCAACTCGCCAATTTTGCGCGCGCAGTCCGAGATCAGTCCATCGACCAGCGTGACTTGCGCGCCGTAATAATCGCACTCCACACGATTGGCGAGCGGAACGTCTTTCGGCATGAAGATGTGAGCTTCGATATTTGCCGCGGCAGCGTAGGCGGCGAGCGCGCTGGCGGCGTTGCCCGCCGAGGGGATGGCCAGCTTTTTCAATCCGAAATGGCGGGCCATGGTGACCGCTGCGGAAAGTCCGCGAGCTTTGAACGAGCCAGTCGGATTCAGGCCTTCATCTTTGATGAATACATTCGGATGTTCGCGGCTGCGCAGCATGGGCGTGAATCCCTCGCCCAGCGTGACAGGTAAAGCCTCGGGAAGGACGGCGTCGTATCGCCACATGGTAGGCGCAAGTGGAATTAGCGACGCCGGAGTGAAAGTCTTCTTGATCGTGGCCAGATCGTAACGCGCATAGAGGACGCCGCCATCTTTCGCGCACACAGTTTGCGGACGGTCTGAACGGGTAGCGCTCGCCACAGCGCGTGCATTCAAGATGGGTGGGGCGCGGCACGCAGAAAGTTTAACAGGCAGAGCTGGAAGCTTGTACCACAATGGGGAATGATCTAATCGCGAGATCAGTACCCGGAATGGCTATAGGGAACCTTCGACTCGGTTGTGCTTCTATTTCGCGAAACACAACCTACGCTCACAGGATGACAAATGAGTCATCTTACTTCTTGGCTGCGCGCCTCTTCGAGGCAGGCGGTATTGGCTTCTTTTCTGGATTCTCCTTCTCGATTGGATCGGACAAGTGGTGCAGCGGCTTGTCCCCGGCCGAAGAGAGCTGCGGACCGCCCTCGGCCACTGTCAATCCTTGCGCCGTGAACATGGCTTCTTTAAACGTCGTTCCAGATTTAGCGGCCGCGATGGCAAACACGCCATGCGGAATGCCGTTGTTAAAAGCGGTAGCGATGTAGTCGCCCACCATCAGGCCATTCTGCGAGTTGGGCAGCCAACCAAGCTGCATTGCTCCGCTCAGCCGCACCGGTGTATTCCATGTGGATCCGCTGTTATGCGATGAAATGTAACTGACCCCCAGCCGGCAGGTTGACTTCGTGCAATTGCTCTGCGAATAAAAGTAGTACGTTACTGCAACGTGAGCGGCAGCGCCGGAGGTAGCGGGATCGATGCCGATGCCGGGAATGAAGTGATCGACTGTGCTGGTGGTGGCGTCGATCGGAATGCGCGTCACTGCCGACCAATGCACGCCATCGCTCGACGTGCTATAGACCAGGTCATTGGTGGAGCATTTCGCACGGAAGCGGCAATCCTCCCAAACCACCCAAACCGTGCCGGGTCCATCAATTGCCGCTGAAGGCAACGGTCGCTGCGAATACCTCCGGCATCAAGATGGGTTTGAATGTTCGAGATCGTAACCGGCGCTGACCAGCTCGAGCCGCCGTTCGTCGAAATGAACGCCGACTGGCCCGAGGTTTCAATGGGCACAATCACTGTGCCATTGGGCTGCACTAAGGGTTGGCCGCCGATCCCGAATGTCCGATTTGCGGTCGGCGTCGCCGGGCCCCAGGTCAGGCCGCCATCGCTTGAAGTGTTCATAAAAATCTCGTCGCCGTTGTCGGGATTGTCCCACTCGACGTAGCAGTTGCCGTAGAAGGGACTGGTCGATGTGCTGTCGCACGCGATCCAGTTCTTGTCGGAACTTATAACGTTTGGACCAACGTTGACGGGATTGTCCCAGGTGAAACCGCCGTCAGTCGAGCGGTTCACCACGACGGCCGGCGTTTCAGAAGTATCCGAGATTGGCAAGCTGGCAATCATCCACACGCCATGCTTCGCATCGTAAGCCACGGCTGGATCGCTGGCCGCGCTGTAAAGTCCGCCGCCGTTGCCCGTAGTCAGCCCCGGCAGGAATCCGTGCGCCCACGTGCCGCCGCCGTCTGTGGAAGTGGCCCAGCCGATCGCGGTTGCGCCACCGGGAGCAATGCGCCCGGTTTGAAATGCGGAGACCAGCGTCAGTCCATTGGCCAGCACGTGCGGTTCAACCTCCGTGGCATGCTGACCCGGCGGCACGGTGAAAGGATCGGAACTGATTTCCGTAAGCTTTACGGTAGGTGCGTCCTGGGCGTAAGCGCAGGCCATTAGCAAGCTGATCGTTGCACACACCGAAAGCAGAATTTTTCCACCGCGATGATCAGAAAGGATTCGCTTCATCGGGATTTCGTCCTCGAATTCAAAATTGGCTGAACAGAGTTTTTATGGCAGGGGATTCTTCCCGCATCTACGGGCCGGGGTACTAAGCACCGCGCGGCTGACGATATCGCGAAGATTCAGGCGGTGTCAATGTGAAGGATCTTGCAACCTGATCAGCAACCGGGGCAAGAGACCCAAAAAGCTATTGGTTATTACTTTGAGCCGGAACAAACACATTCGCGACCTCATCGTGATAAATCGACCGCCACTCGGCACTTTCGGCCAGCATATTGGCGACCGCAGAGTTTTTTGGTACCACGAGGCAGCTTGCGGGATGCTGCTGAAGAAATTCCTCCCACCCTGGCTCCACGTGCATCAATTTCAAATAAGAGCGTAAAAATGTTTCCCCATAAAAATCGTGGCGGTCGTCGATGACGACTTTGCTCTCCGGGTACAAACGGTAAATCAAATAACCGCCCCAGTAATCGGGAGCGAAACATGGTCCCTTTAAGTTCTTCTGCTCGATGTAGTCCACCGCCGCGACCGGAAAACGCTTGCTGCTGAACTGGAGATGCATCACGCTACTCGCCCCAAGTTTGCCGCTATGCGCGAGAATCCAGCCCGTGAGCGCGACGGCCGCAATCGGCCAAAGATGGCCTCGTAAGCTCAACTCGATCTTCTGCATTCTCCGCAGGAACTCTGCAGGCCGGAAGCGCTGACGTTTTTCGGCATACGAGTTCGCGAGACGAGCCATTTCCCGCGACAGGCGCGGACCGGTCACCAGAATCAGCAACAACGATGAGATCGGAATATTTCGTGACGCGTACAGTCCCGAATAAACCGCAAAAAGCACGATCATCCCGTGGCTCACGCTGGCGCGCCTGAGTTCGCACCTGCTGGCTGCCAAGGTCACCAGCGTCAGCAGCAGCAATCCAGCAAAGCATTTCTGCGCCACATAATGGAAATTCGGAGATTGAAATTCGTCAATGTGCTGCCGATCAGAAAGCGATTGGAAAGATAGCCGTAGATGTGCTGATAAAGCCGGGATCCGTAGGGATTGACCAGCGTCGCTGCGGCGCTGACGATGCCCACTAACGTCAGTTTCCGCACGCGCCGGCCGGCCTGAATTTTCAGCAGCAGTTCACTAAGCCGCTCCTCGCCTGCTCTAAGCCAGTCCCACAAGGCACTCGCCCAGTAGATTGCCAAAAGCACAAACCCAAGCAGAAATCCCCCGTGCAGATTCACCCACAACAACATCGTCAGCGGCAGCAGCCATAGATTGACCTGGATCGAGTCCTTATTTCCACAAGCTTCAGATTTCACACCGGCGGCAACATAATTCCCTTCCGACGAATCCAAGATCGAAAACCATACGAAGGTCAACAACCAGCTAACCACGTGCGGCCGGGCAAAAAAGTGAATCATCGACGCGCTCGTAGCCAGCAACACCAGAATCAGTGCCAATAGAACGTTCGTCCCATGACCCACCAACCGGCAAAATGCCAGCCAAAAAGTAAGAGCGATGATCGAAGAGGTCAAAACCACCACGCCGTTCAATCCGCCCAGGCTCGCCAACCCGCCCACCAGCACGTCGTAAAGCCACTCCCAGGCAAACCAGGGACGGCCATTCATGCTGGAGGAAAAAGGATCGAAGTGGGGAATGCGATGGCTCGAAAGAATCAATTGTCCGGTGCGGATATGCCAGCCGATACCCGCGTCTCCCAACAAGCGCGAAGAAAGATTCGTAAATATGAGAAGACAAAACAGTGCCAGGAAAAACAAATCGCCGACCGAAGGCAAAATCCAGCGCATCCATGGCGGCCGCAAATCCACAGAAGAAGTTTTTGGGCCGCTCGACTCGCTTATGGAATCCCTTACCATCGGGCTGAATCTTATAGAGTAGGCTCATGAACAGCAAGGCACATATCGGACAACATCGCGTGGTGATCGTGGGAGCAGGTTTCGGGGGGCTCAGTGCGGCCGAAGCCCTGGCCAGCGCCTCGGTGCAGATTACTGTAATCGACCGCAGAAACCACCACACCTTTCAGCCGCTTCTCTATCAGGTCGCAACCGCTGGTCTCTCGCCAGGAGAAATTACTGCGCCGATCCGCTCAATCCTCGGCCGCCACAAGAATGTTGAAGTGCTCATGGCCGAAGTGACCGGATTCGACCTCGAACGCCGGGTGGTGCGAACTGCCGACCTTGAAGTTCCGTACGACTCGCTCATCGTTGCCGCAGGCGCCAGCCATGCCTATTTCGGTCATGACGAATGGGAAAAATCCGCTCCCGGTCTTAAAAATATTGAAGACGCCCTGGAAATTCGCCGCCGCATCCTGCTGGCCTTCGAGCTCGCCGAGCGCCAGGCGTCGGCCGGCGAACAGTTCGAGCCGCTCAATTTCGTGGTGGTAGGCGCGGGCCCTACGGGCGTGGAGCTTGCCGGAACGCTTTCCGAAATCTGCCACCATTCACTTGCCGGAGAGTTTCGCACCATCGATCCCGCGCATGCCCGCATTCATCTGATCGAAGGTGGTCCGAGTGTGCTGCCCTCGTACCCTCCGGATCTTTCCCAGAGCGCGCTCGAACAACTGCGCCGCTTAGGAGTCGAGGTGCTCACCTCTGCCATGGTGTCAAGAGTTGAGCCCGGAGCAATCTATATCGGTGAGGCGCGAATGGATGCGGCAGTAATTTTGTGGGCCGCCGGAGTTTCAGCCTCGCCCTTGGGCAAAGAATTGGGGATAGATGTAGACCGCGCTGGCCGCGTGCCGGTAAGTCCTGATCTCAGTGTGCCGAACCACCCCGAAGTTTTCGTAATCGGCGATCTTGCCTCGTTGAAAGACGCTAAAGGAAAGCTGCTTCCCGGCGTTGCCCAGGTTGCCATTCAACAGGGACGATTCGTTGCCAAGCTGATTCGCCGCGAAATCGATCGGCAAACAAAAAAGTCGCCGGTTGGAGAAGAGCGGGTATCCGCGACTCGCCCCGCATTTCATTATCACGATAAAGGCAGTCTTGCCACCATTGGCCGCGCGGCTGCGGTCGCCGAGATCGGAAAACTTCACATCTCGGGATACTTCGCATGGCTGACGTGGCTCTTCGTCCATATTTTCTTTCTGATCGGTTTTCGCAACCGCATACTGGTTATGATTCAGTGGGCATCCTCGTATCTCACCTACGAACGCGGCGCTCGCCTCATCACCGGCAGCACTACCCTTCCAGGTTGGAAAGGCTTGCATCCAGCCGGTTCCGAGGACGAAGAAGAGCAGGTAAGAAATATCCGCCGCAGCGCCTAAATAGAGCGACAATATTGTGGAAGGCCACCGGGAGATCATGAAGAACATAATCTCGCGCGTCGTTCTCGGAATCTTGGCAGCGCTTTTGCTTACGAGCGTCTCTTCGGCAGAGGTGCTCAAGATCGTTGTCGACGACACCATCCAACCGATCAGCGAAGAATATATAGCCCGCGCCGTCGCCGAAGCGACGCGCCGCAATGACCAGGCGTTGTTGATTCAAATCAATACCCCCGGCGGCCTGGTCGATTCCACTCGAGAAATCATCGAGAAAATTACAAACTCCGCCGTTCCGGTCATCATTTACGTCGCTCCCAGCGGAAGCCGCGCAGCCTCGGCCGGATTTTTTATTCTCGAATCGGCTGACATCGCTGCGATGGCTCCGGGCACCAACACGGGAGCGGCTCATCCCGTCATACTCGGCGGAGGAACCACCGATGACGTGATGAAACAAAAAATCGAAAACGACGCAGCCGCCCTCATGCGTTCGGTAGCCACGCGCCGCGGCCGCAATGTTGAGGTAGCAGAGAGCACTGTCCGGCAATCAAAATCTTTCACCGACCAGGAGGCGCTTTCGCAGCACTTAATTGACTATGTGGCAACCAGTGAGCGGGACCTTTTCGAGCAGATGAAGGGCAAGCCCTTTAAGCGCTTCAATGGACAGGAAGTGACGTTGGACCTCACCGGCCAACCCGTGGTGCCCTATGGCATGACGGTGAAGGAACAGGTCCTCAACTATCTGATGGATCCGAACATTGCGTTTATTCTTCTCGCCATTGGCGCCCTTGCGCTCTATGCAGAATTTAACCATCCAGGCGCGGTCGTGCCGGGAACTGTGGGAGTGGTATTCATTCTGGTAGCAGCCTTCGCCCTCAACCTCCTGCCTACCCGCTTTGCCGCCATTGTTTTGATCTTGGGTGCGTTCGCGCTCTTCGCCGCCGAGGCCAAATTCGCTACCCACGGAGTGCTAACCATTGGCGGCATTGTGCTCCTTACACTGGGCGGATTGCTGTTGGTGGATGCGCCAATTCCGCAAATGCGCGTACATTTGTGGACTGCGCTGGCCGTCAGCATCCCCTTGGGTGCGATCACCGCTTTTCTCATGAGCATCGCGCTCAAAGCCCGCCGCAATAAGCTGGTTTCAGGATCGCAGGGGCTGATCGGCGAAACTGCAGTTGCGCAGACGCCCTTGTCTCCTCGCGGCAAAGTATTCGTGCACGGTGAAATTTGGGATGCGGTTTCTTCCTCCGAGGTTTCTGCCGGGCAGACGGTGGTGGTAACCAAGATAGATGGTTTGGTTCTCCAGGTTGAACCGCTCACCGTGCCCCGGGCCTCGCCCACCCCTGCCATGCATTAGAACGTTGCACCAGCGCGAGTAACCACGGTGGACGCAAATTCCGCATAATGGCACCGTGCATTGCGTTACAATCCGCCTCATACAAGCAAAGCCTCGTGAACCAGAGCATACTGAGAGCGGCGAAGGAGTGATTTCCCTATGTTGCCTTTTGAATTTGGTTTTACCAGCGTCGCAGTCATCATCGTCGTGATCTACCTGCTGAGTTCAATCAAGATTCTCGCCGAATACGAACGCGGCGTAATTTTTCGTCTTGGCCGGCTGTTGTCATCGGCCAAGGGGCCGGGCGTGATCCTGGTATTTGCTCCGATCGATCGCATGGTTCGAGTGTCGCTGCGGCAGGAAGCTCTCGAGGTGCCGCCGCAAGACATCATTACCCGCGATAACGTGACCCTCAAAGTGAATGCCGTAATATTCCTGCGCGTGATCGACCCCAGCAAGGCCGTGGTCGAGGTTTCCAATTACGTTTATCAGACCTCGCAGTTCGCGCAAACCACTTTGCGCTCGGTGCTGGGCGAGCAGGAACTCGATGAACTTCTCGCGCACCGCGAAAAAATCAACCTGCGGCTGCAAACCATCCTTGACCAGCACACCTCACCGTGGGGCGTGAAAGTGACGAACGTCGAAGTGAAACAAGTCGACATGCCGGAGTCCATGCTGCGGGCGATGGCGAAACAGGCTGAAGCGGAACGCGAAAAACGCTCGAAAATCATCCATGCGGAAGGCGAATTTTCCGCGGCGCAGCGCTTGGTGGACGCCGCCCACCTGCTGGCCACCGAACCGGTTAGCGTACAACTGCGCTATTTGCAGACTTTGACCGAAATTGGCGTGGAGAAAAATACCACGGTGATTTTTCCGGTGCCGGTGGATTTTTTCAGCGGCCTGGAAAAGCTGCTGGGTAAGAATGGTGACGGTGCGGCGCCGGCTCCAGTTACGAAATCCGCCTAAACTTTTGTAATGCGCGGAGCGGGCTGTCAGCGAAATAAGATTGAGGTACATACTGGCCATGGACTCCTCACAAGACACGGAAATCACGCTGGGCACGCCGAAGCTGCTGGCGCTGTTCTTCGGCCTGGTGATCGTCTGTGCTGTATTCTTCGCGCTCGGCTACAGCCTGGGCCGCAAGTCAGACGTTGGGCAAGCTGCGAGCGCAGCCATTCCATTGCAGAGCGTGACCAGCGCTGCCAAGCCGACTGGTTCAGGATCGCCGCCGGCCCAGCCCATGACGTTTTACAAAGCAGTCGAGCAGAAAGATGCGAACGCTCAGTTGACGCCGGCAAGCCAGGCGATTCCCGCGCCCTCTGCATCGGGTGGATCTTCCTCCGCAAATCCCTCTGCGAATCCGGCTGCGGTTCCTGGGGCAGCCGCTTCGTCCACCGGTGCACAGCCCGACTCGCAGAGCGTCAAACCCTCCGGATCCAATGGCCGCTATCCCTGTCGGCGGTTATTTTGTGCAGGTCGCCGCCGTCAGCAAACAAGAGGACGCGCAAGCCCTGGTGGACGCGTTGAAGCAGAAACAATATCCCGCTTTCGTGGCCGCAAATTCCTCCAGCGACAGTCTTTTTCGCGTGCAGATGGGCCCCTTCAGCGATATCAAAGAAGCGGAAGGCGTGCGCACCCGGCTTATCAATGATGGCTATAATCCAATCCTCAAGAAGTGAATGCCGGCCCTGACCTCAACGCGCCCCAACACGACGCTTTCGCATCAAGAGCTTCTTGCCCAGCTGGAAGACTTTGCCAAGGCCGCTCCCACCCCAGGGTCGCTGATGGAGGCCATCGCCAAGCGGCTGCACGAAAGCCTGACGCGCTATAACTGGGTGGGCTTTTATCTGATCGACCCCACAAATTCTGAAGTCCTGCTGATTGGAACTGTTCGCAGGCAGCTTCACGCCCAACGTCCGCATTCCGCTGAATCAGGGACTATGCGGGGCTGCGGCCAGAAG
Organism: uncultured Acidobacteriaceae bacterium; assembly: GCA_963743585.1. GTDB lineage: Bacteria > Acidobacteriota > Terriglobia > Terriglobales > Acidobacteriaceae > Sulfotelmatobacter. The sequence continues at coordinate 61,089 of CAVUQI010000003.1, forward strand.
CGGTCAAACCGTAGTCGTAGACGATGTCTCGAAAGATTCGCGCTATCTTGCCGGCTCTTCTCTGGTGAAGTGTGAAATCGTCGTGCCGATCATAATCAAGGGCAAACTCGCGGCCGAACTCGATATCGAAAGTTACTTCACCAACACCTTTCCTAAGCCGGAACAGGATTTTGTTGAAGCCTGCGCTAGGATTGTAAGAAGTTATCTCGAGCGATCTTAGAAATACGATTTCAGGAAAACGATCCTGGGGGAACGATCTTAGAAACGTGCTCTTCTCCGGGGCACTCTGTTAAAAGAGAAGTAACGCAGTCCCACCAATATCAGGAGAAATTCAGGGATGAAGAAATCTCGTGCACCGGGCCATGCCGCCCTGGGTATGGAAGCTTCAATCACTCGCCGTGATTTTCTCGGAACTACATTATTGGCCTCCGGAGCCGCATTGCTTGGTGGTTTGACTCCCGCGGAAATGCTCGCCCAGTCGGATGATTTCACCGGCTACGGCGGCGTCGGCGAATACAGCACGTCAAACGGCAACACATGGGACGTCCTCTCCGCCGGCCATACGATTCGTGACGGCGTTTATGGGCCCCTGCCGAAAGATGTTGCCGATACCGGCGAAACTTACGATTGCGTGACTGTCGGAGGAGGAATCAGCGGGCTTGCGGCCGCCCTCTTCTTTCAGCGGCAAGCCGGGCCCGGCATGAAATCCCTGATTCTTGAGAACCATCCCATTTTCGGCGGCGAGGCCAAGCAAAACGAATTTCTCGTAGAAGGCAAGCGGCTGATCGCACACCAGGGTTCCGCCATTTATCAAATTCAATATCCGCACAGCTTCCTGGCTGGATTCTACGACTCTATCGGATTGAAAACTCCGAAGCTGACCTATCAGAAATGGTCGGGATCCGAACCGGAGTTTCCCCTGTCAACCACTCCTTATCAGGCCACAGGCTTGGAGCATGGGCAATACGGTTTCTGGTTTGGCGCAAAGTTCGGGCAGAAACCCGGCACATGGTTGATCGATCCCATTGGCAAAAATCTGCAAGGCGCTCCTGTTTCGGAAGCAACTCGCGTGGAATGGTTGCGTTGGCTAAAAGGAAATGCGATCGAGAAAACAAAATTCCAGCGTCCCCAGGCCGAAGGCGATCCGGTCGCACGCTATCTGGATTCGATCACCCTCGAACAGCACTACATGGAACGCTTCGGCCTGGGCCGCGAAACCGTGCGCACGTTCCTGTCGCCGGTGGAAGGCGGCGGCTCAGGTCTGGGCCCGGATGCTCTGTCCGCGTACTCCGATTATGCGTTTGAGATGCTGCATCCATTGCCCGAAGAGGATGGCGGATCGGATCAGATGTTCCCAGGCGGCAACGCGACGATTGCGCGGCTGATGCTGAAAACGCTCATCCCTGGCTCCATCGACGGCGACCACATCGTGGAGGCTGTCTGCCGCAATCGAGTCAATTTTTCTGCGCTCGATCGTTCGGGATTGCCCGCGAGAGTTCGTTTGTCATCAACCGCAATCAACATTCAGCATGATGGCGACCCCGCCAAAGCGAATTCTGTGAGCATCACATATTTGAATAAAGGCAAGCTCTACCGCGTCAAGGCGCGGGCGGTTGTAATGGCCGGAGGATGCTGGACAACGAAGCACATCGTAAAAGACCTTCCAGAAACCCATCGCGCGGCCTACTCGCAGTTCTACCGCTCGCCCAGCATGATGGCCAACGTGGCCCTGAGAAATTGGCGATTCCTCTACAAGATGGGAGTGAGCGGATGCCGCTGGTTTGAAGGCTTTGGCAACTACCTGGAGGTTCGCAAACTCGCCCTCACCGGACTAGAAGATGCGACCATCAGTCCGGATTCGCCCGTCGTTCTCAGCTTGAAAGTTCTGTATTCGTATCCCGGTTATTCGACCGAAGAGCAAGGAAATCGCGGCCGCGGAGAACTGATTGGAACCTCATTCAAAGATTACGAAAAGCAAATTCGCGAACAGTTCACAGAAATGTTTTCCGGCGCCGGTTTCGATGCGCAGCGGGATATCGCTGGAATCATCCTGAACCGCTGGGGCCACGCATATCTAAGTCCGCAGCCTGGATTTTTCTTCGGCAAAAACGGCAAGCCTGCGCCACGTGAAATTCTGCGCCGGGCTCCGTTCGGAAGAATCGCATTCGCCAATACAGATTTAGCGGGTGCCATGGACCATCGCTATTCGATTCTCGAAGCGAAGCGCGCGGTGGAACAGTTACTGGATCAGGTTTTGACCGCGTGAAATGGAGTTGTGGCTCGTCCTATCAATTTAAATATTTCTACGCCCAACCAATTCCCTCTTTTCGCTCGGCTCATACTCAACAATATATCCCGCAACCGCGCTCGCCGCGACGGTGTAAGGCGAAGCGAGATACATCTGTCCCGGACCGCTGCGGCCAGGGAAATTGCGGTTCTGCGCGCTGATCACAACTTGATCTGGACGCGTTGAAACGCCCGGCCCAGCGTTGATGCACGCGCCGCAACTGGGCTCGATCACGTGCGCTCCCGCCTTGTTAAACACATTCAAGTAGCCCTTGCGCATGCAATATTCGCGCGTTTCCTGCGACCCGAACTGGATGTAAAACTTCACGGAATCCGGCCACACGTTTACCCTGCTTGAGAGCATCGGCCAGCACGGCGGCGTACATATCCATATCCTCATTCTTGCCGGCCGTGCAGGTGCCGCCGTAAGCAATCTCGACTGGCACGGGAGTATTCAGCTCGCGAATGTATTTTCCATTTCCGGGGTCGCCGGGAGTCGCAACCATGGGAGTGATCTCGGCCGCGTCGAGTTCGATCACCTGCGCATACTGCGCCCCGGGATCGCTATACAAACCTTCAATCATTCCCTCGGCTTTCTTGCGATCCATACCGCGTCGCTCAACCAGAAAATCGACAGCTTTCTTATCCGGCGCAACTATTCCGGTGAACCCGCCAATCTCCGCGGCCATGTTCGTCATGGTCGCGCGTTCATCGACGCTAAGTTCTTCGATCGCCTCGCCGGCATATTCCATGACTTTCGCGAGCGCCTTGCCGCTCCGAACATAATCGAGGCTCAGGATCTTCAGGATGAAATCTTTTGCCGTTACGTTCTCATGCTTCTTTCCGCTAATCACGATTTTCGCCGACTCCGGCACCTTCACCCGCACGTCTTTCGTGATCCATCCATTGAAAACGTCAGTCGTGCCAATGCCGAATGCGACACAGCCAATCGCGCCCACGTGCGGCGTGTGCGAATCAGAGCCGATATTAAGCTGACCCGGCAGCGCGTAGCTTTCGAGCACGATCGAATGGCAAATACCTTCCGACCCTTTACGGTCCTTCAATTCTCCGTGCAGCTTGATTCCTTGCTTCACCGCAAAATCCTGCTGCTTCAGCTTGAGCTGCGTAGCCAGGTCTAGCAGCCCAAGTTTTTTCTTTTCTTCAGAAATCACTTCGTCAAGAAACGTGAGATGGTCGCGGAAGAAAATAATGCTCGCGGGATCGTTCACCTTTGCATCTTTGCCGACATAACGCTCGAAAAAAATGGCCGCCATCGGGGTGACGTATTCGTGGCTGAAGCGCAGGTCAGCACGAGCAAAGCCGCTGTCCCCAGGCTTTACCGCTGAAACCCCGGCTTCGCCGTTTTCGTTGATCATGTGCCGCGCAAAGATTTTCTCGGCGATGGTCATCGGCCGTGTAGCGCGGCCGCCCTCGGCCGCGTTCTCGATTGGCGGCAGAAAAACTTTCTTCTGCATGCGCGCCACGTTGAAAGGAAACAGTCCGCCGTATTCGATCACCTGCCGCGTGATCTCATCTTCGCCTTTGGTAAACTCGCTCAGGGCAATCTCTTCGCCGGCCCGAATCTGGTCGATCAACGAAAAATCAGTCGAGGTGAGCACGCCCAGGTTCTGACAATTCTGCTTATAAATACGCTCAATATTCTCCGCGATCACAAGTTTCATGCCGGCGCACATTTCCGCGTAAGGAGACTGCTCGCGGCTCGATCCTTTTCCGCGCCGTTTCCCGCTCACCGCGCAAACGAAGCCGCCACGCTTCACATCGCCGCGGCCGATCGGCGTCACGCCCCCGCACTTCAGCCCCAGATACGGAATCTCGCCTAGCGTCTCGTCAAAATAAAAGCAGTAATGCGCCGGAGTGATTTCGTCGGTCGAAATATCGTCGCGCAGCTTGGGGTTGTTCGCGGGATTTTTCGTGTCCCACGGCAGATCTTCGCCGGCAAGCTGCCGCTTGATCAGTTCAGGATCTTCGGTGAGAAACAAAATGCGGCCTTGTAAGCGGACGCGATCAGGTCGTTTTTCGATTTTACGTTCGAGAAGAGAGTTATTCACGTTAAGCCTGCAGAAAAAGAAATAAGTACCGTTGCAGCCAAGGGCCGATCCTGATCAATTGTAACGCGCCTGAAATGTGCCGGGTGCGTACGCTTTGCGGTTGCGCCAAAACTATTAAGGTCACCCAAAGTCAGAGCTTATACATTCTCGGGTCCGGCAACTCCTCCAACCCTCGTCCCGCGAAGATCTCCGCAAACTCGCGAAGCAACTCATCATGAATCATCCCGTTGGAAGCGACCGTCTGGCGGCTGTCCAGTTCAAACGGCGAACCGTCGAATCGGGTCACTTTCCCACCAGCTTCTTCGACCATCAAAACGCCGGCCGCCGTGTCCCAGGGATTCAGATTGAATTCCCAGAATCCCTCGAATCGTCCCGCGGCCACGTTGCACAAATCAAGCGCTGCCGAGCCTGCGCGGCGCACGCCATGCGAGCGCAGCGTGATCTGATGATAAAAGTGAATGTTCGGATTTTTGTGGCGCTTGTGGCTGGGAAAGCCCGTAGCTACGAGGCTCTCTTGCAAGCGGCTCGTTTTCGATACTTGGATCGCCTCGCCATTCAAATGCGCGCCTTTGCCCCGCTCGGCAGAAAATAGTTCATCCCTCGTCGGATCATAGATAACCCCGGCGATGCGCTTCTCGCCATGCGCCGCGCTGCGGTGCTCCAAACCCAGCGACACGCAGAAAACTGGATATCCGTGCGCGAAGTTCGTCGTGCCATCGAGCGGATCGACATACCAGCGGTATTCGCTTCCCCGGTCGTTCAGTCCCTGCTCTTCTCCAAGCACGTCGTGGTCCGGCCACTGCTGTGTGATGCGCTCGCGAATCAGTTTTTCCGCCGCGCGATCGGCGGCCGTGACCAGGTCGGCCTCGCCCTTATATTCGATCTTGACATGCTGACGAAAAAAATCATTCAGCAAAGCGCCCGCTTCACGGGCGATTGCCGACATGGCTGGAACGAAGCTCTCGGTGTGCGAAGAGTTAGAAGACATGAAGGCTTGCGGATGCGAACTCGCCGGGCACCGATGATTTCCGGCTATTTCTTTTTCCCGCCGTCCTCGGCGATGTACATGATTTCGTGCTTGTAAATGAACAGATTCGGCGCGCCTTCGCGGGTCAGCCGCACCATGTGCTTGTCGTAATATTCGATCCAGCCAGTCACCACCTCGCCATCCATCAGCTTGATGCTGACCTGCTTCTGCTTCTCGCCTATAGTTTTGAGAAAGTCGGCTTCTTCCAGGGTCTCCTCTAGAGGAGGCGTTCGGCCGCGCTTGCCAGCTTTGGCTGCTCCTTGTGCGCGAAAAGCCATAGCAGCATTTTACACGCATCGCCACCGCCGAGGAGGCCAAGGCAACCTTCTATTCAGGGCTTGCACCTATCGTCCGTCGAGAATCGACTGAGTCAGAGGTGAATTGTCTTCTGCTAATGCTGACGTTAGCGCGAAGATTGCACAAGCTCCGGCGAAAGGATGCTCATGCGTAAGACCGCATTGGTTAGCGTTTTTCTCTTTGTATTCGCTGCGATTTGTATCGCACCGGCCGCCCATGCACAGGTCGCGGTTGGTATCAGCGTCGGATTTGCTCCCCCGGCGCTGCCCCTTTACGAACAGCCTGTTTGCCCCGCGCCGGATTATATGTGGACACCCGGCTATTGGGCTTGGGATAACGATGTCAGTGATTACTACTGGGTGCCCGGCACCTGGGTTCTCGCGCCTGAGGCGGGCCTATTGTGCAGCCCCTCCGTGGTGGGGGTGGGATGGCGCCGCCTTCGCCTTTCATGACGGTTTCTGGGGCCCGACCGTCGGCTTTTATGGCGGCATCGCATACGGCTTCGGCTACTTCGGCGTCGGATTCGAGGGCGGATACTGGCAGGCTGGTCATTTCTTCTACAACCAATCTGTGGTCAACGTGAACGTCACCGAAATTCACAATGTCTACACCAAGACAGTCATCAACAGCACCGCTGTGAGCCATGTCAGTTACAACGGTGGAGAGGGTGGAACGACCGCTCGACCTACGGCTGAAGAGCAGGCGGCCGCGCGTGAGCAACACATTCCGGCCACCAATGAGCAGGCACAGCAAGTCCAGGCCGCGCGCTCGAATCCAGAGTTGCGCGCCTCTAACAATCAAGGCAAGCCGCGCATTGCAGCCACGTCGAGGCCCGGAGACTTCTCCGGAAGCCATGTTGTTGAGGCGAAGTCTGCCGGAGCCCCATATCATCCGCCCGCTGGTCATCCAGGAGCGGCAGGTGCGGCTGCCGCTCATGCAAGCGCAGCCGTTCATCCCAGCGACTTGCCTCACACCCGCGCTCCCGCTCCGAACACCGGCAACGCGAAACTCGACAGGAAATATCAGAAGCAGCAGGACAAGTTATACGCGCAGCAGGAGAAAGAGCGTCAGAAACTACAAAAGCAGCAGGATCAGGACCATTTGCAGGCAGACCACGACAAAGCCGACGCGGCCACGCGCCAGCAGATGGAACAGAAACATCAGCAGCAAACGCAGGAGCTGCAGCAACGCCACGTGCAGGAGCAACAGCAGTTGCAAGCCCGCCAGACACGGCGAGGCCCAGGGTAGAGCGCATCGCGGTCGTGCCGCGGCAGATAGGCAGAAACGCCAAGGCCATTCTGTTTGCTGCGGGATATTGGGAGGAATGGAACTTCACAGTGTTGGGTTCTAAGCCTCCCATGTAATTAAGACTCCAGCGTGTTCCGAAGGAAGATGCGCCAGATTCACAATGCGCGAATAAACAGATTCGGCGCCCCGTCGCGGGTCATCCGCACCAGGTACTTGTCGTAACACTCGAATCGAGCCGGTCACAACCTCGCCCTGCATCAGCTCGATGCTCACCCTGCTTCTCACCTAGGGTTTTCAGAAAGTGGGGCTTCTTCCAGAGTGTCTTCTGGAGGAGGCGTTCGGCGGCCTTGCCGGTTTTGGCTGCTCCCTTTTAAACCATCCACTCGAATTCCTCGTTAACTGGAACAGACTAGCCTTGCAAAGCACCACGGCACGAGAAACGCGTGGCGAAAGAGTTCGAACAAATCCCCTTGACATATTCCTATATAGGCATATATATTCTGGACATGGCAAGGGCGGCAACAACTTCCGACGTCTTCAACGCCGTTGCGGAGTCTCGGCGGCGCGACATCCTGAACTATTTGCTGATGCAGGAGAAGTCGGTCAGCGACATCGTGGATGCCATGGAGATGGAGCAGCCGTCGGTTTCGAAGCACCTGAAGGTTTTGAAGGATGTAGGTCTGGTAAATGTCCGGAGGGAGGGTCGGCAGATGCTCTACAAGGTGGATCCTATGGGAATCCAGCCATTGCACGAATGGACCAGCAGGTTCGAGCGGATGTGGAAACACCAATTGCTGCGGGTTAAGGAACGGGCCGAGGCAGAGATCGAAGCGAAAAAGTAGTTCTGTAAAACACACAGCGAGGAGAAAACCGTGAGTTCATCCGCATTATCCATGGAAGAAACAACCATCCACATCGCGCAGGAAATTGAAGTGCGCGCATCGATCGAGGTGACGTTTGCCGCGCTGCTCGATCAGCTGGGACCGTACAACGAGACGGACGTCAACAAGCCGATGCCGATGAAACTCGAAGCATGGCCGGGCGGCAGATGGTACCGCGACTTGGGCGGCAATAACGGCCATTACTGGGGAACGGTGCAGGCCATCAAAAAGCCGACGCTGCTGGAAATTTGTGGGCCGCTGTTTATGTCCAATCCCGTGATGACGAATCTTCAGTATCGGCTGAAGGAATCGCGCGGCGTGACGCTAATCGCGTTTCGGCACCAATCGTTCGGATTGATTCTCGAGGAATATCGCAACGTGAAGCAGGGTTGGGATTACATTCACGCCAAGGTGAGACAACGCGCGGAGGCCCCGCCGGCCACACTGAGTCTCTGAGCAATAAATCGCGGAACAATTAGAAGTTCAGAGGAGGAAAGAGGAAATATGTGCCCAGTATGCATCGAAGCCGCAGCAGTAATGGCCGCTGGGGCGGCATCGACCGGAGGAATACTCGCGGTGTGCTTCGGCAAGGTCCGAAACTTTCTTAGGCCGCATAATCTCGCCGCGTTTCAGAAAATCGCCGCGTTTCAGAAAATCGCCGCGTTTCAGAAGATCGAGGGGAAATAAAATGAAAACAAAAAAGGACACTGACATGGAAAACAAAGAGCATCTTCCAAAGAACACGCCCGCAATCGTGTCGGACCAGGAGTGGGAGGCGGCACGCCAGCAACTGCTCGTGAAAGAAAAAGCTTTGACCCGCTCCCGTGACGCGCTGGCCGCCGAGCGCCGGCGAATGCCGTGGCTCGCCGTGGAGAAAAAGTATGAATTCGATGGGCCGAATGGAAAGGTGAGCCTCCTCGACTTGTTCGAAGGCCGCCGTCAGCTGGTCCTCTATCGCGCCTTCTTCGAGCCCGGCGTATTCGGCTGGCCCGAACACGCCTGTCGCGGCTGCTCTCTTGGCGCCGACCAGGTCGGTCACCTCGCTCACTTGAACGCCCGCGACACCACTCTGGTCTATGCCTCGCGCGCGCCGCAGGCCGATATCAAGCGCCTGAAGGCGCGGATGGGCTGGAAGATGCCGTGGTACACCATCACCGACAGCTTCGACAAGGATTTCGGTGTGGATCAATGGCACGGCCACAACGCGTTCATCCGTGATGGCGACAAAGTGTTTCGCACCTACTTCATCAACAACCGCGGCGACGAGGCAACGGGGAGCATCTGGAGCTACCTTGATATGACGGCGCTTGGACGCCAGGAGCAGTGGGAAGACTCGCCGGAGGGTTACCCTCAGACTCCGGCATACAAGTGGTGGAACTGGCACGACAACTATGAAGCCGAGGCCTCGCCGGACCCGAGGTGGGTCGATATCACAACCGACCCTCAAGCAGCCGCCGCCCGGAGGCGCGAGCAAGAGGGAGACGCGAAGGCGAGCTAGAGACCTGCGAACTAGACTGGCAGCCGGATCCGCGAACTAAAGACCCGCGACCACTTCGTCGCCTTCGGGCATATCGCCGGCGTTTCTCTGTGTTTGTATCCGAAATTGGCGCAACGGAGGCTGCGCTAGAAACTCACGCGCAGCCCAAACTCAAACGTCCGCGGCGTACCCAGCCCGTAGGCTCCCGACTGATAGTTGGCGCGAAACGGCGCCACACTGCTGCCCGGAACCACGCCGCCAATCACCGTCGGCGCCAGCAATCCGTTCACTCCCGGCAGCAGCGATTGGTTCATCGAGTTGCCGGGCAGAAACGCGTTCCAGAAATTGAACACATTAAAAACACTGGCGCTCGGCTCGATGGTCACACGGTCCCGGACTGTGAAAGGCCAAAAGAATTTCAAATCCATCGACTTGAGCCATGGAATTCCCACCGCTTGCTGGGGCACCGAATCAATTGTCGGCATTACCCAATTCAGAGCGGTCATATCGTTCACCGTCATCACCTCTGGTCCCGAAATCAGTCCCGGACAAGCGAAAGGATCGTTAGGCGCCGTATTCGCCACCAGGCACTGCCCTGCGGGAGTAAGAGTGCCCGCGTAGGCGTGGTTATATTTCGTGATCGTCCGCGCCAGGTTATAAGCGTAAGTACCGCGCTCGAACTGGCCGATTCCGGTGCCCGGCAACGGTTCCGGAGTGCCATTCGCCGGCAAGCCTGCGCCCACCCAATCGGTCGCAAAAATCTCGCCGCCATTCGTCAATTCCGGAAGCAAAAGACTTTGCGCCGGTGGACTATAAAAATGTCCGACCAGGCTGAACTTGGTATAAAGCGGCAGATCGAAAGTGCCTCCCAGCGAAATCTGATGCTTGCGGTCGAGCGCATCCGGCCCGCTGAAGCGCGTAGGATTGTCGTTATCGATTGCCAGGTTCACGGAGTCCTCGTCTTGCAGTTGGCTGATGAATTTCGAATAGGTATAGGCAGCCCAGAAATTTGCGTTCTTCACGCCCCGCGCCAATTTGGCAACCCGCTGCGTCATCTTCGCCTCGAAACCGCTGTAGAGTGAGCGTCCGGCGGGCAACAGCATATCAACGCCGCCCACCGCTCCGCTGTTGCGGGTAAAGGGATTGGTTCCCGGAAACGCGCAATAGGAGCAAGGTCCGCCGCCGGTCGTCTGCAGGTCGGAATCGAGACCTGCCTCAGAGTAAGCCTCTTGCGCGCCAGCCACTCCCAAAACTGCCACCATACAGGTAGCTTGGCCAAAACCCGTCGGGCAGCCGTGCGCCGTTTGCGCCGCGTCTCGGGCTGCTTCCGCATTGGCTTGATTGAAGCTGCGCGCTGCGCCGCTGTGATTAATGTCCTGGCCAATTAAATAATGCTCGCCGATGTTGCGCACATAATAAATGCTGATCCTCGTGAACTCGCTCACCGCCTTCTCAAATCCCAGATTCATCTGGTAAGAGCGCGGCGTCCGATAGCCCGGATAGAGAAGATCATAGCCACGGTTGTTCAACGCGGTAAATGTCGAACCAACAAAGTTTCTGTTCGCCCCGGTCGAGGCCGCGGCCGACGCCGCCTGATAAGCGCTGCTGAGCGCCATAATTGCCGGAGCGGTCGCCGCGATGGTTCCACCACAAAAAGTCGGCAACGCCTGCGCACCCGTAGCTGTAGAAATCACGGTGGCCGCGCCTCCGGCAATCGAACTCCCTCCCGGAAGGTTCGTCGGCCATGGAAATGGCGAAGCAACACCAGCCGAGCAGACCTCGGGAGTCGACAGAAAATTTCCCTGAGCGAGACGCGCCGGAGTGTCGTAAAGAATGTTATTGAGCAGCGGATCGGCGAAGAACAATCCCGCGCCCGCGCGAATCACCGTCGTGCCGGTGCCTCCTATGTTCCATGCAAAACCCGCTTGCGGAGCCAGGTCCCAGGCCGGATTGTGGACCCGATCGCCGTATCCCGAACCCCACTGGTTTAGCGCGGGCAGCGGTCCCAGGCTGCTATCGCTGATATCGGAGTCGTGCAGATACTGCACACCGTAAGTAAAGTTCAGATTGGGTTTGACCTTGAATGAATCCCCAACATACATTTGCAATCGGGTGTCGGGATTGATCCCTCCCTCATGAAAACCAAAAGCCGACTTCGGAGTGGAGAAGTCAAGTCCGTTGCCCAGAGTCACGTAGTCTGCCGGGTAAGCAGTTGGATTTGCCGAGAAGAAGGCCAATGACGAAGTCGTGCCCGCCTGCGGAAATACTCCAAGATCGGCCAGGCGTGCGCCGTCGATGCGATTGAAATCAATTCCATATCGGAGGATGTGGTCGCGCAAGACTCGGCTGCCATCGTATCTCGCCTGTTTGTCGGACTGAACTTCCCGCTGTGGCCCCATCCAGCTCGGCCCTCCGCAATAGGCGCCTCCACTGCTCAGAACGCAATTCCCTTCGCTGGACGCGCCAATGTTGATCCCCAAGCCGGGAATCGGATTATCGAATCCGCCGAGCGTGCTCGTAGCATCCGCAATCGAACTGCGTAGTTTCAGATATTCCACGCGGAAGCTGTGAGCGTAAATTCCAGTCCGGAAATCGACTCCGAGCGCATTCGTGAAAGTGTTGTTGTCCGTGCTCAGCGCTTGCGTGGAACTCGCGGCCCCAAAGGGGCGAACATCTTTATTCTGAAAAAAATTGAAGCGGTAGAAAGCCCGCGTGCTGCCGCGCATGTTCCAGTCGCCCCGTTCGTCGGTATCGAACTCCCGATACGGCTCAGATAGATCGGTGCCCAGTAAATTGAAGGGAAAGGCAAAAGGCTGCGGCTCAAGCAGGTCCTGCTTGGTGCGCTCGGCGTCGGCGAACCAGAACACTTTATCTTGGATGACCGCGCCTCCGGCATGTCCGCCAAAGAGTTCGCGCGAAAACGACTGCGGAGCGCTCGAAGGTTGACCTGCCGCGCCTTGATCGCCTCGGTAAATTCCAAAGATGTCTCCGTGAACTTTATTGCTTCCGGAACGGGTGATCAGGTTCACTGCGCCCGGCGAAGCCGGCCCCGTGGAAAGGTTCAGCAAAGACTGCGCGACCTGAAATTCCTGTACCGCCCCTGCCGCAACGTTTTGCGTGGTCGCACCCACGATCTCATCGTTGATGTCTCCCCCATCCTCCGAAATTCGAGTCGAGCGCCCGAAATGACTGACGAACGAAATCGCATCGACTCCATTCTTGGTCGGATCCAAAACTCCGCCATCCTGAATCTGAACACCCGGATCCAGCTGCGCAAGATCGAAGAGATTTCGTCCATTGATAGGCAGCTTGTGCATCTGGTCTTCGCTGATTACGTTCTGCACACCGGCCTGCTGTTCGTTCACCAGCGCGCCCTCCGGAATGGCCACGATGCGCGGTGGAGGAACATCTTGCGGCTGCAGCTTCACGTTTGCGGTTTCCGTGTTCCCTACGTGAACTGCCACCGTGAGTTGCACGGTGTGATAACCCTTGACGTCGATGCGCTCAGAATAACTCCCCGGCTGAATGGGGCCCGACGAGTACCACCCCGCTGACGATGTCTCAACGTGGATCGGAGACGCCTTCGCAACACTGATGATTTCAATCCTGGCCCCGGCGATGGGTTTGCCCTTGTTATCGACGACGGTCCCGGCGATATTGCCGGTGGCCACGGTTTGAGCAAGAAGAAGCGGCGCTGTGACCACGAACAGAAGCGCGAAGAAAACCCACACAGCAGAACGGGAATCGAACCGGCAATCCAAAATAGCAAACCTCTGATTGAAAGTATTCACAGAACCTTTCTTATTTGAAACTCAGTTCGAACCCAGCTCGTTCCAAGCTAAGCTCGTTGCAAGCTCAACTCGAAACTTCACCGGCAGCTCTTGCTCGAAGCTAAGCCTTGTTGCCAATCGTATTTCGACGGAAGAACTGAGGATATCAAACCCGCGCACAGTTCAGCTTCCGTTCTCCAACACTCAGCCCTGGGCCCGCGCTTTGGGTCAGAGAATTGCATTCAAAAATCTGGGGATTTCGTGGTGTAATAACCGACCCGGTGGCGCACCTGATACGACCCATCCGCCGCAGCTTTGATCTTGACCTGTATGCGGCGAAACTGCGAGTACGAAACGCTCGGCGTTGGATAGTACGCCAGCAGATATTGAGTGCGAAGTTCGTCGCTGATCTCCCGGAAGGCGTCATCGAGTTGCGAAACGGAACTGGCATAGTAAAACTTCCCGCCGGTGTCCTCCGATAGCTGGATCAGGGCATGTTCGCCTCCGGTGTCGCGTCCCGCACTGTTTTCAATGGGCACCACGATGATGCTGTAGACCAGGGCTTCCGCCTCTTCCGCGGCGCGCGCCGCCTGCTGATAATTGACCTTGCTGATGGTATCTCCGCCATCGGTAATCAGCACCAGGCACCTTCCGTCCCTGGCGGCGGTCGAGCGAGCGCGACGCCAGATAGACGGCATCGAACAAAGCGGTGGCTGCTCCCAGGCGAATGTGGTCGATTCCCTCATCAATGCGCTTCAAGTCCGGGGTATACGAAGTCGCCTGCGAAACCGCTTCGCTGAAGGCAAAGACGGACAGGGCGTCCACCGGCCGCATAATGTCCCGCGCAAAGCGCTTCGCCGAGGCCTGTTCCAGCGGCAGGTCGTGCCGCGTGCTCAGACTGGTATCGATTGCCAGCGCGATCGATAACGGAAGCGCGGACTCCTTGTCGAACACTGAAATCGTCTGCGCCCGCCCATCTTCCAGCACGTTGAAATTGTCTTTCTTTAATCCGGCCACGGGAGCCCCGTTAGCATCGGTGACCGTGACAAAAACATTGACCAGCTTAACGTCAACTTTGAGGGTGGTCTCCGGCAGTTTCTGGGTGGGAGACTGCTGCGCCGGCGCCGCGGCCCAGGCCAGCACAATCAGGATCAGCGTAGACGCTTTCCTCATTCGGTGAGAAGCAGTATACCTTCGCAAGTTGACCTGTGCCGCGAGTGGCTGAGCCTGAAGTGCAGAGCCTATGTGCAGAGCTTAATGCGCAGGGCCCTAATACACAGAGCTGAGCTTGATAAGTACAGCTCGCTCACTTAGATGCGTGGTCTGCGTCAGGGCTGCCTAGGGGTCGGGGAATTTCCGCGGGAAATGGTTCGCCGTCGGCCCACACCGCCCCATCCTCGAAATACTCTTTTTTCCAAATGGGCACGGTGCGTTTGAGAGTATCGATCACCCAGCGGCATGCGTCGAATGCCGCCCCGCGGTGGGCCGAAGCCATAACGACTAGCACGCTGATCTCGCCAATCTCCAGCCGCCCCAGCCGATGCACCAGCGCCACATCACGAATCTGGAATTGCTGGAGCGCCTGCTGCGCCAGCGCTTCCATCTGCTGCAATGCCATTTCCTCGTAAGCTTCGTAATCCAGATAAAGCGTCTTTCGTCCGCGAGTCTGGTTGCGCACCACCCCTTCGAAAACCACGGCAGCGCCATCTTCCCCCCGCTTGACACCCTCCAGGATGCTGCCGGTATCGATGCGCTGTCGCACAATCCAGGCGTGCGGCCGAGTGTCGCCTTCGGATCCGCCGCTTACTGGAGGGAGCAACGCAACTTCGTCACCATTATCCAGCATGGTGTCGGAGCCCGCATACCGCTGATTCACAGCTACCGCGACGGAAGGCATCACATCTTTTATCTCCGGCCATCTGGAGATGCAGTAATCAAGCGCATCGCGCACCGACGACGCCGCCGGCAACTCCAGTGACTCGCTAGCACGGCCAGCGACGTCTTTTAGAATCCCGAAAAAGAGGACGCGCACCCGCATTGGTCAACGCCAGTGTAGCGCGGGTTTGGCGCTCGCGTCCTGCCTGAATTCAAACGACGGCGAAAGCAAAACGCGGTATCAAAAAAAACGCCGCAGCATTCAAAGCTGCGGCGAACCTTTCAACGATCTGGCATTCCAGCTTACGAGTGCCAGCTCACAACCTTGTCCTGAGCGACAACTGGCGACTGTACCGGCTGCACCGGTGCATGCTCCGGCTTGGTCTCTTTCGGCGGCGGCAGAATCGTTTTTGCGGCAAACGATTCCGCCACTTCCGGTAATGAAACCCGCAGCGCCTCGCCAATCGTTTTGACGTAGTGGATAGTCACGTTCGCCAGTTGCTCCGGCGTGAGATCCTCCTCCACATTCATTTTATTTTCCGCCGGAAGAATGATGGTCGTCACTCCAGCGCGCTTGGCAGCCAGAACTTTCTCTTTGATGCCTCCCACCGGCAAAACATTGCCGCTCAGCGTGATCTCCCCGGTCATCGCGGTCAGTGGACGAACATGCTTGCCCGTCAGCAACGAGACCAGCGTCGTCGCCATGGTCACCCCGGCCGATGGCCCGTCTTTCGGAATCGCTCCCGCCGGCACGTGCATGTGAATGTCGTGATCGGCGAAGAACTCGTCCTGGATGCCTAGCAGTGCCGCGTTCGAGCGCACCCAGGTCAGCGCCGCCTGCATCGATTCTTGCATCACCTGGCCGATCTGCCCGGTCATGGTGAATCCGCCTTTGCCTTTCATGGCGTTGGCTTCGATGAACAGCACGTCG
Source organism: uncultured Acidobacteriaceae bacterium (assembly GCA_963743585.1). Lineage (GTDB taxonomy): Bacteria > Acidobacteriota > Terriglobia > Terriglobales > Acidobacteriaceae > Sulfotelmatobacter. Next base: position 76,950 of record CAVUQI010000003.1, read on the forward strand.
CCGCCCGATGGAGTCCACGCCAGCCCCACGGCCACGCCCGGACGCTGAGTTCGCTCCTCGATTTCGCCTTCCACGCGAATCTTGATGCCGCCGAGAAATTCCTGAATGATCTCCTGCGTCACCACCAGTTTCTCGTGCTTGCCTTCGGCCAACCGCCGCGCTTGCTTGCGGCAAATCGTTCCGATCGTCCGTTCCAGGCTGCGCACCCCAGCTTCCCGCGTGTAATGGCGAATGACGTAGCGTATCGCCTGCTCGGGAAACTCGATCTGCTCCACGGTGATTCCGTTCTCCTCAATCTGCCGAGGAACCAGATATCGGTTCGCAATGTGCAGTTTTTCTTCCTCGCTGTAACCCTGCAGCTCGATGATTTCCATGCGATCACGCAACGGCTCGGCAATTGGATCGAGCATGTTTGCTGTCGTGATAAAAAGCACCTTCGACAGATCGAACGTCACATCGAGATAGTTATCCCGGAAGCTCGAATTCTGCTCGGGATCCAGCGCTTCGAGCAATGCCGAAGCCGGATCGCCACGGAAATCTCGCCCGACTTTATCAATTTCGTCGAGCATGAAGACCGGATCTTTTGTCTCCGCCCGCCGGATGCCCTGAATAATCTGCCCCGGCAATGCGCCAATATAAGTCCGGCGATGTCCGCGAATCTCGGCCTCGTCATGCACGCCGCCCAAAGACAAGCGCACAAACTTCCGTCCCAGCGCGCGCGCAATCGACTTCCCTAAAGAAGTTTTCCCCACGCCCGGGGGGCCGACGAAGCACAGAATCGGCCCTTTCATGTTCGGCTTCAACCGCCGCACCGACAAATAATCCAGGATGCGGTCTTTCACTTTTTCCAGATCGTAGTGGTCCGCATCCAGAATTTCTTTCGCCTTCGGAATTTCAATCTCCTGCCCCGAAGTCTTCGCCCACGGCAGCACCGCCAGCCATTCCACGTAGTTCCGCGTCAGCGAATAATCCGCCGCCATCGGAGACATCCGCGAAAGCCGACCTAGCTCCTTCAAAGCTTCTTTCTTCACATCATCGGGCATGCCCGCTTCATCGATCTTCTTTTTCAAGTCTTCGACGTCGCGCTGCCCTTCATCTTGCTCACCCAGTTCTTTCTGGATGGCCTTCATCTGCTCGCGCAGGTAATACTCGCGCTGCGTCTGCTGCACGCGGTCCTGCACTTCGCTCTGGATCTTGTTGCGCAGTTGCTGGACTTCCAGTTCCTTCGCCAGATGTTGGTTGATCTTCTCCAGCCGGACCTTGATGTCCAGGGTCTCGAGCGTGTCCTGCTTGTCCGGTGTCGAAAGCGATGGAAGAGACGAAGCGATGAAATCCACCAGCCGTCCCGGCTCATCAATATTCATGGCCACCGTGGATAATTCATCCGACAAGGTCGGCGAACCCGCCACAATCTGCTGGAACAAGGTCAAGACATTTCGCTGCAAAGCCTCGATCTGCGAACTGGTCGGCGGAATCGCCTCTGGAATCGGCGCCACCTTGGCCCGCATAAACGGCGCAAGCTGGGTAAACTCGCCCACGCGGACCCGTTCCAGGCCCTCGGCAAACACAAACAGGCTCTGGTTGGGCATCTTTACGACTTTATGAACGATGGCAGAGGTGCCCACGGTATAAAGATCGCTGGGTTGTGGACTGTCGACGCGCGCTTCGCGCTGCGCCACCACGACTATGGTTTTATCTTCGCCGAGCGAGTTGATTAACTGAACGGAACTCTCGCGGCCTACGGTCAAGGGCAAAACCGCGTGCGGAAAAAGCACGGTGTCCCGCACAGGCAGCACGGGCAACGCCCGTACATCATTGATTTCCCGTTGTTTAGCAACTGGCTCGGAAAGCGGTTGTTCGGTCATTGGCTCTCCTTGAGTGTAACTCACTCAAGCTTAGATGAGATTGATTCAGAAAGGTTTCACGCCCTCCGGCCTTGCGTCACGGATTTCCTGTTCTGATGCGAATTCTTTATTCTATCGGCAATTTTTGCCGCCGCAATGATGTCCAAGGTACCGGGGCTACTGCGGATGGGCGAGGCCCAGTGTGGAGCGGGCACTCCTGTCCGCTGCCGTTGACGTTGCCCTTGACATTGCCCCTGCAACCGACGGTGGCCCATTCAAGCCCGCCTTTGGCTTGAGTGGGAGCGTCCACATCTTCTCAACTCTGTCATCCCGACCGCAGCAGAGCATCGCGCAGCGATGAGATGCGTAGCGGAGAGCCTGCCCTGAGCGAAGTCGAACGGGACCTTGTGTTGCGGACGTAAACGGACTACCCGAGATCGAGCCCGAATGGACAGCGCGAAAGCGCGAGCGTTGGACGGGTGGCCCATCGCTCTCGATCTGGTCGACACTACCACCGTTTGAGTGCCCCCTCCTTTCGCGATTTGTGCGAAAGGGTGGGCGGCACGGTCCGTCGACCGATTCCACGCCCAGCTCAACTTTATGGGTCCGTGGTTTCCACTCTCGGAAAGAACGCGAGTATGAGACACACCCTCTCTCGTGGCTGTCCAGGAAAAATCAAAAGGTGGGCCACCCGCCTCCCCAAATTATCTTGCAAACGCAGCATCAGATTGCCATCATGGAACGCATGCAAAGCGTTTTCGAAGCAGCTGGAGGAATGGACGGCTTGCGGCACCTTGCCGACGCCTGGCATCGCCGGGTGATGGCCGACGATATAGTCGCACATGCCTTTAGCCATGGCTTCCACCCTCAGCACACGGAGCGGCTCGCTGCGTATTGGGCTGAGGCACTTGGCGGCCCAAGAGCTTATAGCGACAAGCATGGTGACGAAACCACGGTCGTCAAAATCCACAGCGGCAACGGCGAACACCACGAGATCGACCGTCGCGCCATTGCCTGCTTCGACCAGGCCCTCGCGGATGTTGGGATATCCGATGGTGCGCTACGACAAGTGCTGCACGATTACTTCGCTTGGGCCACCAACACAACTATGGCCCGCTACCATGACTCAGCCGATGCTGTGCCCGAAGGCCTGTGTATCCCGCACTGGTCATGGGACGGACTCCAAAAGTAATACTCCAGCAGCGGCTGCGGATCCGCCAGTCAAGCCCGGGCGGATTAGACAACCGTGTCGGCTCAAGGCCGCCGAGTAAACCTGGTGCGCTCAAGCAACCAGGGCTCGGAGGAAAGGAGCCGACACGGTTATCTAATCAGCCATTGCTTACGCGACTTCTGAAAGCAAAGGCCGCCCCAGGCGGGTGGCCCGGGCGGAAATATCATATCGCACGATGAACGCAAGGATGCCCCGTCCAAGCTCCGCTTGGGCGGGGCTTTTCGACTGCAGAAGCCGCGTCACAAATTCGCAACTCCTTGTGACATCCAACCTTCCCTTCCACAGCTTCATTCAGCAATGATGGTCGAGGCCGTAACGTTCGGGCACTCGAAATCGTCGCGCCGCTAACTCCTTTGTCCGGAATATTTTCATATCTAAGTTATTTGGAATGCCGATTTTGCAGAGCGACAGTTTCTAAAGGTAATAAACTAGTTGACACACATGTGCTCTTGTGGTATCGTTTTCTGCATGGATACGAAACAGATGCCGGAACCGAAAACGCTGCAAGAAGCCATCGTGTATTTCTCGGACGCTGACCGCTGCTTTGACTACGCGAAGAAATTACGCTGGCCTGACGGCAAAGTGATCTGCCCACGCTGCAAGGCGGCGAAGAACTCTTTTATCAAGACGCGCCGCTTGTGGTTCTGCTATGGCTGCAAGAAGCAGTTCACTATCAAGGTGAACACGATCATGGAAGATTCGCCCATCACCCTCGACAAGTGGATGACGGCGTTTTGGCTGTTGGCGAACGCGAAGAACGGTATCAGTTCGCATGAACTTGGCCGCGCTCTGGGAGTGACGCAAACGACGGCATGGTTCATGCTTCAGCGAGTCCGCAAAGTGATGCGCGAGGATTTCGGGTACGGCCCGTTGACTAAGATCGGCGGCAGCGGGTCTGAAATAGAAGCCGATGAAACCTTTGTTGGCGGCAAGGTAAAGAACATGCACCGTTCGCGCCGCGTGAAATTTGCTATCACGGAAGGCTACATTGGAGCTGGCACTGGCAAAACGATTGTGCAAGGCATCCTTGACCGAAATCTCCGCAAGGTTCGTGCTCAGGTTGTGCCGAACGTCACGCGAGAAGCCTTGCAGAGCGAAATCTTTCGCAACGTGAAATACGGTAGCACGGTTTACACTGACAACGCCGTGGCCTATGACAATGGCTTGCAGCGCCGATTCATTCACGATGTAGTTAATAAGACCGAGGCTTACGTTCGCGGTCGCGTGCATGTGAATGGCATGGAGAATTTCTGGTCGCTGTTTAAGCGCTCTCTGCGCGGCACCTACGTTGCTGTTGAGCCGTTTCATCTCGCACGCTACGTTGACGAACAAGTTTTCAGTTACAACAACCGCAAAGACGGCGACCGCAAAATGACTGATGCAGAACGTTTCACCGCCGTCATGTCCAAAGTCGTTGGCCGTCGCCTAACCTACAGTGATCTAACTGGCAAGAGCGAATCGCCACATCACGCGCCGACAGGGACGGGGCAGACGGCACAAGCCTAGTCCGTGTCGGGTTTCTTCGGCTTCCTTTGAGAAGCAGTCTTCTTAGGCTGCTTCTTTTTCTTTTTCGGAATAGCCTGTAGAATCGCGGTCGCAAACCGTTCAAAGTTACTCGTTGCTTCCGGGCCTTCCATGTATTCAGGTTGCTTCATGGAGTTATTATGCGCCTTTGGTTAGTTGCTTTGTGCGTTTTTCTGTATCTGCAATCACAACCACCATCCACAGGTAAGCGGAGTCAAGAAGAGCAGAACTCCGCTCAGACAAAGCGCGGCCAAAGCAATTTTAAAGAGAGTTCTTCGCAACCGCCCATTGCGGTTTGTTCGCAGACTGTCACTGAAACAGGTAAAGAGCGCACTCCCCAAGAAAAACAGAAATCTTCCACCGATTTTTGGCTCACAGTTTTTACTGCTGCTCTGGTCGGAGTTGCTGTTCTGCAATTCATCGCCATGCATCGCCAAGCGGAATTCATGCGGCATGGGTTGCGCATCTCCATACGTGCTGCCAGAGCAGCAAGTCGCGCTGCTAATGCCGCAGCGGTCAATGCCGACGCTCTTATCGACGCTGAGCGGGCGTGGTTCGATCTGGTCACAGTTCCGTACCCCGGAATCAACCAGGTAACAGTCCGAGTTGTTAATCACGGGAAACAGTTCGGAATACTGAATGATTTCACGCTCATCTACGCCAGAATGACCCAAGCGCAATACGACGCGCTTCCACAAAAACTTGAAAGAGAGGATTTCGACTGGGACGCTGTTCATCTGGCGAAACAAGTGTTCCCAAATGGCGGAATTTTGGTGGCGGATGGTAGGCCTGGTGAATTGGAAACCATCGACTTGGGCGCGTTTGTCACAAAGAGAGATATGGCGCTGATTGATGTTTTTTATTTTCGCGTTGACTACCAAACTATGTCGCAAGAATGCTACACCGAGCTTGTTTACTTGCTGCGGGAAGTTCCCATAGCCCATCCCTATTTTGAGTTGGTGCACGTTCCGGGGTTGACACACTATGAATAGCGCATATACCAGAACTGCCAGACACACTTGACGATCATAGGCAAACTTCTGCACAATGCCCCCTTAGAGGCATGATGCAGAAATACCCGGCTGGCACCGTGGTTTCCTTTAGCTAATGCTGCCCTGTCCATTCTACCGTGCAAGATTATGCACATGTGTGTCAACTAGTTTATTGCCTTTCTAAAGTGATGATTCCAGAGATCCGGGGTTATAGGGGAGGGGGGGTGGTAAATCGAACGTCAGCGCCAATCTCCAGAGCGCCAACCAACTCCCGGCACTTCATGCAAAATTTATTTCGTGGAGAAATCGACAGCTCTCATCCGGCGCAGTCCTCGAACAACATCACGCCGCCGGATAAATCCCCAGCACCTTCACAAACTCGGCGATTTCGCGCAGATGGTTCAGGGCATTGCGGGCAGCTTCATCGTCTCCACGCAGAAAGTCGATGTAGAAAACGTACTCCCAGGGCCGCCCGCGCAGGGGCCGCGATTCAATCTTGCTCAGGCTGATGTCGCGCAGAGCGAATACGCTTAGCGATTTGAACAGCGCCCCGGGAACGTTCCTGACTTTGTATGCGATAGAAGTTTTATTCGCGCCCCGCGGAATCAGTCGCTGGTAACGGCTCGCCGGCTCGCCAGTTCCCTTCCGCCGTGCCGCTCCCGCGCTGCGCAGCAACTTGCGGATCAGGAAGAAACGGGTGAAATTGCGTTTGTCGTCTTCAATGCCCGCCTGCAGGATCTTGCCGGAGTATTCGCGGACCGGCGTGGTGTCCGGCAATCGCGGCCGCGTCGCGCAGATTTTCCGCAATGATGTGTTTCACGCTGCCCGCCGTGTCATAAAACGGCACCGGCTCAATATGAGGATGTTTGCCAAAGAAATCTCGGCACTGGTCCAGCGCCACCGGATGCGAGAACGCCCGCCGCACCGCACTCAGCTTAGTTCTCGGCGCGGCGATCAGATTGTGTACGATGCGCAACATGAATTCGCCTTGAATAAATACCTCGCGCGCCACCAGCAGATCGGCATGTTCGGCCACGGTGCCGGCCAGCGAGTTCTCAATGGGAATCACTGCGGCGCCAACCGATCCGCGCTCAACCCGATCGAAGACTTCGGCAGATCGCGCGCACGGCGCCACCGCGCAACCGGGAAGCATGCGCTCGGCTGCCTCGTGGCTGAACGAGCCGAGTTCTCCCTGAATGGCAACCTTCATGCGTCGGTGTCTCGTGGGTGCGTGTTTTGTCGGGTGCGTCATTCATCCCGTTCGGTCAAAGTAACCGGAGAACCGGTCCAGCGCAATTGTTTCTGTTGAGGCCGATCTATTTGGCTGGAAGAATTTTTTGCAGCCGCAGCGCATCAACACCGTTTGAGTAATACCGTGGAAAGGTGTCGATCACCGAATAATCATGGCGTTTGTAGAAAGAGATTGCCGAGATATTGTCGACCGCAGTTTCCAACTCGACCGAGCTGCAACCTGCAACTCGCAAGCGCTCTTCGGCGCTGCCCAACAGCAGCGAGCCAACACCGTGTCGCCGCGCGGCAGCGACCACGTCGATCGTAATAATATGACCAGCGCCGCGTTCAATTTCAGCCACGATGAAACCGGCAACGCCGCAGCTGGCGGAGTTTCCATCGTCAGACGAATGGTTAGAAGAATCGCTGGAAGATCGGTTGGACGAATCGCTCTCCGGTCTTCCCATGTTGAAACGTTTTGCGGCCTTTCTGGCATGCTCAAAGGAACTTACAGCCACCAGTGCAAACGCCGTCCGACGCCGGAGATAAAACTTCAGTTCCGTGCGGGAATACGAAATTCCAGGAGGAAAACATTCCTGATCTACCCGCCAAAGCGTTTCGAAGTCGGCGGACTGGAAGTCCCTTATTCTGAAGTCTCTGGTCGCGAGCGGCACACAGCCATTGTAGCGGCTCTCCGAGGGCCGCTCAGACTCCCAGCTTGTTTCCTTCGGGATAGCGAGGAAGCCTGCTGCAAATATCGCGGAGCCGGACAACCTGCTGGTTCGACGGATCAAGAAACTCGAATCCATAGATTTTTCCAACCTTATGGCGGACCTGAGCAGTCCACGTTTCATCGGCAAGCGGATACAGCTTCACAGTCTCTCCGATTTTCAAATCAGAAGCCAGGCCGCAGAAAGGCCTCTCTCACTGACCTCAAGCGTCATCGCCGGAATGATCGATGCATCGCTTCCGCTAATGGATATAGGGACAGACAATCGGAAGCGTTTGCAGCGCCTCCGGTCAGGAACCGGCGACGGCGAACGCCCAATAGCTGTGCTGTTCATAGGTTCGGTATTCGGCTATCCATCGGCAAAAGAAACTGCGGACTTGAGCGAGATATTGCACAGGAATAAGCGACGCTCACTCCTTTGCTCGCGCAGCCCACAAGGAGGAAGTCCAATAAAGGAAGACGAGCCAGGTTTGGATCCCGAAAAAGAAGTGCGTTAGCACCGAGCAAAAATTAGTAGACGTTAGGCTCTTGCGTCGGTCGCAACCTCAGACGTACCATGAGCATCAGAGGATGCGTGGTGGGGCGCCTTCTGCTCATCGACGTGGTTGGATCAGTAGCCATGCTGGCACTGTGGTACGTGGTGTTTTCCGCGTACAACCACAAAAAGGGAGCAGCCGCCCTGCGCTGGGTCCATAGTGCCTGCGCGGACAAAGGACGCATTCTGGAATCGCGCTGGATGGGAAGCTCCCGCATGCAGGCGCGACTGCATTTTCATTCGCACTGGTTCGAAAACGCCAGCGTCACGCTCAAATTCCGGCCGCGAGCTTTGCCTTTACAATGGCTGCTAAGCTGTTGGCACCACCAGCAGGAAACCCTAACTTTTGAAGCAGATCTGGGCGGTTCTCCAAGTTTTCATTTAGAAGTTGTGCGCCATCGCTGGAGCGCGCACAACCGGGGCATCTCGAAACGCAACCTCAACCGCGAGTGGGAAGTTTACGAACCCGGTCCGATTATCCTGACCACGCGCACGCATTGGAAGCAAGATCCGGCTGCCGAGCTGAATGCCCTGATGTCGGCGCGTCGCCAGGACATTTTGCAGGTGCGCTTCCGTCCCGATTCACCGCAGTTTTCCGCCACGGTAAATTTGGACGCGCTTTCTGACCCGAATGCGGCCATCGGATTCGTGGGAGCTTTGCGCGAGATCGCCGCGGGCGCTTCCGCCCACCAGCAATAGGCCCTTCGTTTTCATTAGTCGCAAGCGCCGTAATAAATCTCTTTTATCCACAGCATCATCTTTTTCGATTGGCGAGGCCCCTGCCCTCGCGCTATTCTTTCTGGTTGAACCCTCCAGTCAGTTCAACATCTGAATCCGATCATCGCCGAAAAAATTTGCCATCGAACAGGAGAATGAAGGACATCCATGCCTACTGAACTGCGTAGTTTTCTGGCACTCACTTACGACGAGCTCGAAGATTTGAATCTGGAGGCCAAGGAGCAGCGCCGCAATCGAGTGCCGATCGGGAAGATTCAGGAAAAGCGGCTCAAGTATTTGACCGATGAGAAGCGGATCAAGGCCGTAACCGTGCTCTTCAGCGATCTCGAAGGCCGGCTGCACATGCTCGATTACGATAAGAAATTCCTGATCAAGAGCTGGGACAATCTCACGTTCGATGGATCTTCGATTCGCGGCTTTACGGCGCAGCGCGAAAGCGACCTCAGGCTGGGCATCGACTGGTCGGCATTTTATTGGGCTCCGGCGGATGTGTTTGGCTCCGGTAAGGTGCTGGTATTTGGCGAGGTCATCGACAAGGGTGGGTCGTCATACTCTGGCGATATTCGCGGCGTGCTAAAGAATTATGCCGACGATCTGCACAAAAAGAAGGGTTACACGCTGAACGCGGCAAATGAGATCGAGGGCTTTTTATTCAAAGGGGCCGATGCCGAGCGCCGCTATCACGAGACCGGCAAATTCGAGTACGTCAACACCGGCGGATACTATCACTCGCTGCCGGGTGATCTGCTGCGCACGTTTATCGATACCACGGCGGAAGTGCAGCGCGCGATGGGTTTTCAGAATGAAAAGGACGATCCGGAAGTAGCGCCCTCGCAGTTTGAAATCAATTATGGGTATGGTGAAGTCGTGGCTGCCGCAGATCAAATTCAGCTCTACAAGCTGATCTGCCGGCAGGTCGCCACCAACATGGGTCTGACCGCGTCGTTTCTTCCAAAGCCGGTTGTCGGTGTGAATGGCAGCGGAATGCACACCAATGTTTCTATCAGCGAGAATGGCAAGAATTTATTCTGGGACGCCAAGGGCGAAGAGAAACTCAGCAAGATGGGATGGGCGTTTCTGGACCGCATTCTCACGCACGGTAATGACATTTGCCTGTTGCTGAATGCCAGCGTGAACGCCTATCGCCGTCTCGATCCGCATTTTGAAGCGCCGAACCAGATCAAAGCTTCTCCGGTAGACCGCGGATCGATGATTCGCATTCCTATCGGCAACGAAAAAAGCATGCGCGTGGAGGTGCGGTCGGTGGCTCCCGATGCGAATCCTTATCTCGTGATGCTGGCGATTTTCAAAAGCGGCATCGACGGAGAAACGGCAAAGATCAAGAACCTTCGCCAGGCGGAGCGCTATCTGCCGGACAACATCTATGACGCGCTGGCAAACTTCCGCAACGCAGAGTGGACCACAAAACTTCTAGGCGCGGATGTGAAGGGCCGCTACGCGGACCTGAAACAGGCTGCGGCGGATCGCTGTCCGCGCCTGCTGGGAACTTTTGTGAAGGCGCCGGAGGTGCAATACCACCACGACGTTTACAACCAGTTTTTGTGGAATCTCTTCTAGATCGTGGCTCGCCCATTTCTCCAAACCAAGCGCCCCGCTTACGGGGCGTTTTTGTTTTGAAATAATGGCAGCGGGCTTCACACGTGCCGTAGATGCAAGCGTCGCAGTGCTCGCCGGAGCACTCGCCCCGATGCCGCACGGCGATGCACAACCGCCATGCGATCGAGCGAGTAAGGCAAGTGTGCTCCACAGTCACAACAAACCTTGTAAGTTTTGCCTCTAATCGTGAATACCCGGCTCAGATGCCGGTGACGACATCCAAAAGCAAAGTTCAGCGCGGATGCTAAAGGATGTATGAATTTGTCCCACGTGGGAATTTCCTCGACGGCCCTCATTGCAATTCTCCTACCTTGAACCCATTACTATTCTCTAATGAAATCGTGCGACGAACGGTGAGGCCTCTCACGGCGAGTTGTGATCGAGGTCACGCGGAGGTTAAAGTGGCGCTCGGAAGGCTCGTTACTTGCTTTTTTCCGGATTCGCGATAAAACGATATCCCACTCCGCGAACCGTAAGCAGGTGCCGCGGCTGCGCAGGATCCTCTTCAATATAGCGGCGCAGCCGAACGATGAAATTGTCGATGGCGCGGGTGTCGGTGTCTTCGTGCAATCCCCAAACTTCTTCGAGAATCTGCTTGCGGGAGACTACGCGGCCATCGTTGCGCACCAGATGACGCAGAAGTTCCGATTCCATTAACGTTAGATGGATGAGATTGTCAGCGGCGCGCAGTTCGAGCGTGCCGAAATCGATGATCTTGCCCGCAAAAGAAAAGGTGCCGAAATCATCAATCGAGCGAGAATCAGTAGTGCGAGAATCAATGTTGCGCGGATCGGGCCCGGCAGGTAGGGCGCGATTAGCGGCGTTTGAATCCGCTGCTGCGTGCGCGGTGCGCATCCACTGGCTGCGGCGCAATAGCCCCTGCAAACGCGCCAGGAGGATCTCCAAATCGAAGGGCTTGGGCAAATAATCGTCGGCTCCGGCGGCAAATCCTTTCAGGACATCCTCGGGACGGCTGCGCGCCGTCAGCATAAGAACGGGTATGAAATTTCGCGCAGCTCGCAATTCGGAAACCACGCTGAAGCCATCTTTGCCGGGCAGCATGATATCGAGCACAACCGCATCGAAGTCCTCTTTTTTATCGAGCAGCCGATCGGTCGCGGCTTCGCCATCGCCAACAACTTCCGCTGAGTAGCCTTCAGCCTCCAGGTTGAAACGCAAACCTTGCGCCAGGTGCGCTTCATCTTCGACGACGAGAACCCGGCTCATGCGCTGCACCTCATGAAGACGACCTCGGCAGCTCCATGGTAATGGTGGCGCCGTGGCCTTCGCCCGCGCTCTCGGCAAATACCCGGCCGCCATGTTTTTGCATAATCGACTTCACGATGAACAGGCCCAGGCCCGTGCCTTTTATGTGCGCGAGCGAGCGCCGATTCACGCGATAGAAGCGCTTAAAAATTCCTTTCAGCTCGTCGGCAGTAATACCGACGCCATGGTCCTGAACTTGAAGCACGATGCGTTTTTCATCGGGAACCTGGAGGCGCACGCGCACCTCCACCTGCTCGCCCGAATATTTGATGGCATTGTCGAGAACGTTGAACACCGCCGTGCGAAGGTCTTCGCCATTACCGAGCACGGAAATTCCCGCTCCGTTGGTGTTCGGCGATTCGTACTGAAGGGTTTCAGGCGGCAGATGATGACGGGTTCGCGCCGCATCGATGCACTCCTGCACCAATTGGCGGAAATCGACGGCAGATTTTTCACGACCGGCCTTTTTATCGCCGGCTCGCCCGGCGCGCAAAACTTGTTCGACCGTCTGGGTGAGGCGATCAGTGTCGGAGAGCATCAGTTTATAAAATTCTTGCTTTTGCGCTTCCGGCAGTGAGCGCCGCTGCAATGTTTCTAGGTGCAGGCGGATGGAAGCGACCGGCGTTTTCAACTCATGAGTCACTGCGTTGATGAAACTGTCGTGCTGCTCGCTGCGGCGAAGCTCACGCACCAGGAAACTCGTATTCACGATCATGCCGGCAATGATCAGCGCGAAAAAAACTATGCCGAAGAACAGCAGCACACCTTCCCGCCAGTTGAGGATGATCCAGCCAACGTTGAGAGCAACCGCCAGCGCCACCAGGCCGATGCCCAGGGAGACAAAGAAGACGATGGTTCCGCGGCGGCTGGTGATGTGCATGGCGACAGAGCGATTTTAGCGCGTTTGCAGCGGGCCTCGTCGGCATTTGCACGTGGCTTTATTTCTTGGGCCGTGAAATGCTCAGCGGAAAGGTGCCGACCAGATACCGGCCTTGATCGCTGTCAATCGGACCTTAAAACTGACATTGTCACGACCGCAGGCTGCCGTGAGTACAGGCAGGTCCCGGGCAAATGCGGATGTTGCAAAAAACAGCATCAGCAGAGCAATTCTCATGATTTCTTCTCGATGACTCCACGGGGGCTGTTGGTGGGCATTGAGGTACGACAGGATTTTACTCCGCTTGACTCGACAGGGTTCTTTCCTCCGAAACAAAAAACCCGCCACGAGGGCGGGTTCGTAATCTCAAGTAAAAGCGAGCTGCCTTTTTAATCTCCCGCCGCCGCGCCTTCGGGCAGAACAGGCCCAATCAGATGTCCGTTGGGCGCAGCCACCACGCCCTTTTCCAAGTCAGCTAGTCTTACGCGTTTAATGTCCCAGGCCAGCCCAAGCGTCTTCAGCGCCCAGATTCCGTACCAGTTCATATCGACTTCATACCAGGTGAAGCCGTGCTGCGCAGCGGTGGGATGCGCGTGATGATTGTTGTGCCAGCCTTCGCCGAAAGTCAGAAGAGCGACCCACCAGCTGTTGGTAGAAAGATCGCGCGTGGCGAAACGGCGACTGCCCCAGGAGTGCGTGGCTGAGTTCACCAGCCATGTTGCATGAAGACCAACCACGGTGCGCATGAAGATGCCCCACAGTAGAAATGGAAGTCCACCGATGGCGAACAAGATCAGGCCCAGAACGATCATGGGGACGTAGTGATATTTGGTAATCCAGACGTGAAATTTATCTTTGGCAAGATCGGGAACATAGCGGGCCAGCGTGGTCGTGTCGTGGTGCATGGACTTGCCCATAAGAATCCAGCCCATGTGGGCCCACCATTTGCCATCGATCGGCGAATGCGGATCGCCATCCTGGTCAGAGTATTGGTGGTGAATTCGATGCGTGGCCACCCAAAAAATCGGCCCGCCTTCGAGCGCCAGAGTCGCACAGACGGTCAGAAAATACTCAACCCACTTATATGTCTTGTATCCGCGATGAGTGAGCAGGCGATGGTAGGCCATGCCGATGCCAAGGCTGCCGGAAACCCACCACAAAAACATGGCGACGAACAACGCCTTCCAGGTAAAGAAAAACAGGGCCGCTATGGCCCCCACGTGAAACATAGCCATAAAAATGGCCGTTACCCAGTTCACTTCGTCATTTGCGGCTTGCCGCTTTTCCAGATTTTCCAGTTGCATGTGCGTTGAGGGTCCCCGTTAATTTATAGATTCGCTGTCTGTATGTAAGTTATCAAGGGAGCTGAGCAGGGCACTGTAATACTTGTGTAATAGCGGCGGGACGGGCATTACGGAGGTATTAGGAACTAACGCGCCGTTCGCCAGCCGCGTGGGAACTGATACCTGCGGCAGCTGAATTCTTAGCTGCGATCAATTCTTGGCTGCGTAGCGGGAAGCTTCGGTAAATATGGGCTTCAGGTCCGCACGCTCGAGCAGTTTCTCTGCCCCCGGCTCCTTGCGCATGTCTTCCAATAGGCTGAGCGCCAGCTGGTAGTGCTCGGAGGCATCAGCAGCCTTTCCGCTCAATCGAAGCGCGTTGCCGATCAAATACTGAATGCGCGCGGTTTGCAAACGCGATCCCATCCTCTCGCTCTTGTCGAGATCGCTTTGAAGCTCCGGTTGGGCTTTGGCGTAATCTTTGCGCTCGATCGTCGCTTCGGCCGTATCGACCGAACTTTCCAAAGATAGATAATTCAGGTTGCGGGAATCCGCCTGCTGGGTCAATTTCTGCAATTCGCGAATCGTAGAATCCTGGCTTTCATGGCCCAAGGTGATTTCCGCTACATGCAGGCGGCAGGCCAGAGTTTCGGCAGGATCGTTACCCCGCGATGCCGCCTGCAGGGCCTGCTGATAGAACGCTCGGGCTGAAGCTTCATCTCCGGTGTAGCGCTTGACGTCGCCCTCGGTGGTGAGCAGTTCGGCATTCGTGCTTGCATTCTTAAGATCGCGCGAAATAGTTTGCGCTTCGCGCAGCAAAGGCCCGGATTCAGACCCACGTCCCGATTGTGCCAGGGCATCGGCCAGGTCATTGAGAAGTTCGGCCATGTCCGCGTTGCGATCGCCCACGGCACGATAGCCGTTGACCGCATCCTGCATGGAGTTAATGGCAGCGCCGAAACGCCCCTGGTATTGAAAAATCAATCCCATGTCATGCGATTCATCCGCGGCCCCGCGGGCGTTGCCTGCCTTGCGCCAGAGATCGAGAGCGCGCATTGCGGTGGTCAGTGCCTGGTCGTATTGGCCTGTGCTGATGTAGACCTGGCCCAACTCCGACAAAGTTTCTGCAACCGCTCCTGGAGCGTTGAGCTTTTCGCGCAGTTGCAGGGCTTGCTGCAGATAAATCAGGGCGTTGTCGGTGTCGCCTTTTCCCATGTAAACGCCGCCGATGTTGTTAAGGCACAGCGCCTGGTAATTCTCATCGCCGGTGTCGCGCTGAATTTGCAGGGCTTCTTTGTAGTTTTCCAGGGCCTGGTCGTAGTCGCCCTTCGATTCGTAAACCACGCCCCTATCAATGAGCGTGTCGCCCACCTCTTTTTTCACGCCGATTGTGCGCTGCAATTGCAGGGCCTGGTTATAGTCGGCCAGGGCGGCGTCGACTTTGCCTTGCGTGTTCTGCACCACGGCGATTTCTACCAGGTTGCTGGCCAGCGCGCGCTTGAGTCCGAGTCGCTGGTTGATCGCCATTGCTTCCTGATAATTGCGCATCGCGTCGTCTGGCTTATTCATCATGCGGTAGGCGATGCCCATCGATTGCAGGATCAGGGCCTTCAACTCCTGCGCATCGACTTCCACGGCCAGAGAGAGTCCCTTATTCAGTGGATCGAGGGCGGCTTGCTGGTTTCCGCTCACGATTTCGACCACTCCCATCTGCCAAAGCGCTTTGATGTTCTTCGGATCGGACTGCAGTAGCTGGGACAATTGTGCGCGGGCCTGATCGTAGCTTCCGGTTTCTGTGTAGAGACTGCCCAGCGCAGACTCGACATCGGAATTGCCGGGCATGCTCTTGGCAAGGGTTTCGTAGGCCTCAATGGCTTTTTTGTTGTCCTTCATGACCCGCGCGTGCGTAGCCTGTATCAGATACTTTTCCGCCGCAGGCAATTGCTGACTAAGTTGGACGGCCTTTCGCGACGCGTCTTCGGCATCGCCGTCGTAGCCCAGAGCGGAATCGCCCTCGGCCAAACGTGAATACGCGAGCGCGAACTGCGCGTCTTCCTGCGTCGCCGACTGGAATGCTTTCACGGCCTCTAGATTGTTGCCATCGCGCAGGAACTGAACACCCCGGTTGTAATCCCGCAGTGCTGGCGCGGAATGAGAACTGGGTTGGAAGGAACTGGCCTTCAGCTCCTTGATTACGTCGGGTGAAAAAGCTAGATTGTTGCGGATCGCTGCTGCCAATCGATCAACCGCCCCGGGAATATCTTTTTCGTCGACCGCGTCAATCTTGATGGGAACGGTGCGGTCATGCTTCAAATCCTGCAGGGTGGCATCGATGCGAATCAGGCCGCCAAACTTCGCGTATTGTCCCAACACCAGTGTGTCGGCATTGCTGAATTCGGCGACCCGGCGCAAGGTAGTCGGCTCCATCGAAGCGTTGGGCGTGATGCGCAGATCGGAAAGAACCTGGTGCAGACGGTCCTGCGAGACAGTGCGCAGGCTGGCGGATTGCCCAACATCGGTGCTCAACATGTCGGCAAGGCTGGAGCCCAGCCAGTCTTCGCTGGGATCACCCGAAGCGTTGCGGAACGGCAAAATTGCCAGAGAAAGCGCCGGCGCGGATACAGTCTTCTTCGCCGAGGGCAAGAACAAAGGCTTACGAAAAATATAGCCGACAATCACAAGTACGATCGCCGCCGCGATGCCCGTCACCAACGGCCAGTGAATCGTCCGGCCCCAGGGTTCAACCGCCGGCTGGAAGCCCAGATTGGCGGCTGCGCCGTTATCCTGCCAAGCCTCCAGGTCGCGCAGCAATGTGGCGGCGGTCTGATATCGCGAATTAGGATCGCGTTCCAGGCATTTGCCGACGATATTGCTGAGAGCGCGTGGAATGGTTCCGTCATGATCGGAGACCGGGATTGCCCGCTCCGAGTTGCGCTTGATCAAGCTGGCGACGGCGCTTTCGGCGTGAAACGGGGTTACGCCGGTCAGCATTTCGTAAAGAATCAATCCAATCGTGAAGAGATCGGAACGCTGATCCAAATCCTTGGCCAGTGCCTGCTCGGGAGACATGTATTCCATGGTCCCAACCAGAGCCCCGCTTTGCGTCATGCCATCGCCACCGAGAGTGCGTGCCAGGCCGAAATCCATGACCAGCACGCGTCCGCTGGCATCGCACATGATATTTTGCGGCTTCAGGTCCCGATGGATCACGCCTACGCTATGCGCTGCATCAAGGGCGCGGCACGCCTGTTTAATGATCTCGACTGCTTCTTCCGGCCGAAACTTTTTCTTCTCCTGAATGAGCGCGCGTAAATCTTCGCCCTCCACGAACTCCATGGTAATGAATTTCATGCCCTCGGCGTCGCCAAGGTCGTAGATACGGATCACGTTGACATGCGTGACCTGCCGGGCCAACAGGAGTTCCTGCTTAAAACGCGCCAGGATGGATGGATTCGAGCCCAACTCCGGTCGGATTACTTTGAGCGCCACCGCGCGGTTCAATTCGCGATCCATGGCCTTGTAGACGGCGCCCATTCCGCCTTCGCCGAGAAGTTTCAAAATTTCGTAGCGGCCGCCTAACACGTCTCCGGCCTGAAGGAGCGAGACGCTAACGGCACGGTGCGGACGAGAAGGTCCCGCATTCGTAGGACGGGGTCGCGGGGAAATATCGAGTTGCGTGGCCTGCAAATCCAAATCCGTGGTCTGCAAATCTACGAGCGTGGCATCGGAATCGAAATTTGGCCTTGGAAACTCAATTGGTTTCGGAAACTCAATGAGGGTCGCGTCGGGGTCTATCGGCGGATGGGAACCGGAGCTGTCGCCTTTCGCAGGAGCGCTCACGCCCGCCTGGTTGGCCGAGTTCGGTCGATCGGGGGGATCGAGCCGCGAATTTCGGTTGTGCATCGTTCCCCGGGATGGGGCCAGACTGAAAAGCCCCCAGAAATGCCGCACTTACTGGCTGAAAGTATATACCCTGATTACTTGAATTAAAGAAGAATATTGGGGGGCGCGGCGACCCTGAGCCTCGATTGGAACTATGCTCCGCGTGCGGGAATCGTCCCTACCTCGGGCCAATTCCATCGGCAACTTCGAAAGCGATCATGTAGACTGCAAGCGCCTGTTTCGAATGGAGATGAAATAACCGCGTGAAAGAGACCTGGCGTTGGTTCGGACCGGCAAGATCCAATCTCACTCGACCATGTGAAGCAGGCGGGCGCGACCGGAGTGGTTTCAGCATTGCATCATCTTTACCGCGGCGAAACCTGGCCCCTGGAAGAGTTGCTGAAGCGCAAAGCACAGATTGAAGCGGCCGGGCTGGTCTGGTCGGTGGTCGAAAGCATTCCGATCCACAATTCAATCAAGCTGCAAACCGGGCCAGTACGGCAGTTTACCGATGCATGGAAAGACTCTCTGGCGGCGGTTGCGAGAGCCGGGGTTCAGATCGTGTGCTACAACTTTATGCCCGTGGTCGACTGGACGCGCACCGACTTGCGATGGCAACTGCCCAGCACGGGATATGCGCTCCGTTTCGACGTCAACGATTTCGCGGCATACGATTTGTTCATTTTGCGCCGTACTGGTTCTGAACAAGATTATTCGGCCGAACGTATCGCCGCGGCGCGAGGCCGGTATGAGGCCATGCGTGAGAGCCGGCGGGATGAACTGGAAAAGACAATCATCGCGGGACTGCCGGGCGCGGAAGCATCTTACAACCGCTCTCATTTCGAGGACCTGCTGGCCCAGTATCGCGGCGTGACTTCCGCCGACCTGCGGGCCCATCTTATTTCATTCCTGCGCGAAGTTGCCCCGGTTGCTGAAGAATTGGGAGTGCGTCTTGCCATTCACCCGGACGATCCTCCATGGTCTCTGTTTGGCTTGCCGCGCGTGGTTTCGACCATAGAGGATGTCAGAGCTATCCTCAAAGGAGTCGACACAGCCGCGAACGGCTTGACGTTTTGTGTTGGTTCGTTCGGAGCAAGAGCCGATAACGATCTGCTCGCCATGGTCAACGAATTTGCGCCGAGAATTCACTTTGTCCATCTGCGGCAGGTGACGCGCAAACCGGATGGGTCCTTTTATGAAGCCGAGCACCTGCGAGGCAGTTCCGATATGGTCGGCGTCATCGGTGCATTGCTGCGAGAAGAGGCTCGGCGGAGGCGGGATAATCGTGAAGATCATGAGATTCCGATGCGTCCCGACCACGGGCATCTGCTGGCAGACGATGTATCGCGCGCAGTGAACCCTGGGTACTCTCTCATCGGGCGGTTGAAGGGCCTTGCTGAATTGCGCGGAGTTATCGCGGGACTGAAGTACAGCATTCCTGAATTGGCGGAGTGAAGCGCAGGAGGGTGTTCTTAGTTTTGTTGTAACGGAGAGTTTTTTCTTAATGGATGTTTGACAACCAGGAGCAGCGGCGGATGACGGAGTTCGAAAACAAAGTTGCGATTGTCACCGGCACAACCGGAATCGGCCGGGCAATTGCGAACCTGCTGGCATCGAGAGGATGCAGCGTAGTCGCTTGCGGTATTGACTCATCGGCCAACCGCGAGCTGCAACAGGAAGCGGATGCGAGCGGACTTGCACTCGTAGTGGAACAGTGCGATGTCAGCGAACCGAATCAGGTTCTGGCGGTCGTAAAAAAGACCGTGGCCGCGGACGGCGGCCTCGACTTTATCGTGAATGCGGCGGCCATTCATCCCTTCGGCACGGCGCTCGAAACCGATCCTGAAACCTGGAATCGCTGCATGATGGTGAATGTGGGAAGCATTTTCCTGCTCGCGCACTTCGGCATTCCGGAGATGAAAAAGCGTGGCGGAGGTGCGATCGTGAATCTTTCTTCGGTGCAGGGTTATGCATGTCAACGAGGAGTTGCGGCCTATGCGACGTCGAAAGGTGCAGTTCACAGTCTGACGCGAGCGCTGGCGCTTGACCACGCTGCCGATCACATTCGCGTAAACTCCATCAGCCCAGGTTCGATTCGCACGCCGATGCTGGAACGCTCCGCCTCGCACTTCGCGCCGGACGTGTCGCAAGAAACCGCCTTCGACCGCTTCGGCGCGGCGCATCCGCTGGGAAGAATCGGCACTCCTGAAGAAGTGGCAGAGTTGGCCGCGTTTCTTCTATCCGAAAAAGCAGGTTTCTGCACCGGCGGCGATTATCTCGTCGATGGCGGGTTGCTGGCCGGGATTGGGGTGCAATGAGCAGCGTGAAAATTGGAACTCCCGTTTGCGTTGCGCCGACCGGCGATGTTTGTGGCGAAGGCGCAGTCTGGCATGCCGAGCATCAGGCCGTGTATTGGAATGACATCAATCGTTTCCTGGTCCATCGCTTCACGCCCGCAGATCATGCGGTTCGCACGTGGCTTTTCGACGAACCGGTGACGGCGCTCACTCTGACCGAGCGCCCGGAAACCCTCGCGGTCGTTTTGGGTTCGGGCGTAATCCTGTGGGAACCAGAAACTGACGTGAGACACGATTTTATCTTTCGCCTCGAGGAGTGGCCGAAGGTTCGCTTGAATGATGCTCGTGCGGACCCTCGCGGTTCGCTATGGATTGGCTCAATGCGCAACAACGTGAACTTCGATGGATCAAGCGGGGCGGCCGGTGGACAGGATGGCAAATTGTTCCGGCTCGATCCCGATGGCCAGGTAACAGTCTGGCGCGAAAATATTGGAATCGCGAATACGCTTTCCTGGAGTCCCAATCAGAAAAAGTTTTATTTCGGTGACACGCTCGCCAACATAATCTCGAGTTACGACTACGATGCGGAAACCGGAGCGATTGTAAATGAGCGGCCTTTCTTGCAGGACTTTGATCGGGGATTGCCCGATGGGTCGACAATCGACTCTGAGGGCTACCTCTGGAATTGCCGATTCTTCGGCGGCTGCATTGTGCGGGTCGCTCCGGGCGGCGGAATTGATCGCGTGATCGAAATGCCGGTAAAAAACCCTACGACATGCACGTTCGGCGGAGCGGATTTGAAGACTCTCTACGTCACTACCGCGCGGGCTGAAGCTCCCGCAGGAGACCGTCTGGCCGGAAGCTTGTACGCCATTGAAACGGATGTCGCAGGTCAGCCGGAAAATCGCTTTCGCGCATCCAAATGGGCACGCTAGGCGGTTGCGGAGCGGCAGATGTATCGAGATGTACTCACGCCTAAGCGGGGCGATTGGCTTGTGCGGTCCAGAATTCGGTGATCTCTTCCAGCGAACGACCCTTGGTTTCTGGGATCAGCAGCGCGACCAGAATAATCGTCAGCAACGCACCCGCGCTAAAGCACCAGAACGTTCCATCCGATCCCAGGCTCTTCTGCATGATGGGGAAGAGTTGATTGCCCAGGTAGCCGACCAGCCACAAAGCCGTGGTTGCGATGGACATGCCGCGCCCGCGAACCTTCGTAGGATAAATTTCTGAAATGATCACCCAGCAGGCCACGCCGTTGCCGAAAGCATGCCCGGCTACGAAGCTCATCACAAAAATCAGAACGGCCAACCCGCTCCCGTGAATATGGTAGAACCAGCCGACCGAAGCCAGCGAAATAAATTGCACCGTAGTTCCGGCGAGGATAAGAGTTTTCCTTCCAGCGCGGTCGACCAGCCAGAGAGCGAACAGGGTGAACAGTAGATTAATCAGGCTCACCCATACCGATTCGAAAAATGCTTCGCCCGACGCGGCTCCAGCTGCACGGAAAATTTCCGGGAGAAAAGAAAAGATCGGAGTAATTCCGCTGATCTGTTGCAATCCCGCCAGCATGATGCCCAGCAGCAGCGGACGGCGGAAGGTGGTGAAGAGCTCCCAGATGCTGCCTTGTTCAATGGTCAGGGCATTTTCGATCTCGACTGCTTCCTGCGCGGCCACACTGGCTCCATTGATCTGCTTGAGAACCTGAATAGCTTGATCGCGGCGGCCCATTTTCATCAGCCAGCGTGGGCTTTCGACCGCGGGTAGAATCATGCCTCCAAACAAAAGCGCCGGCACGATTCCAGCGAAAAACATCCAACGCCAGCCAGTCGATATGTTCCAGGCTTCATTGCCCATGTGCTGAATGAGCATGTTGACGAAGACTGCGGCGAGAATACCGACCACGATGCCTAACTGATACAGAGTTACGCAACGGCCACGAACGCGGGTCGGAGCAATTTCTGCTATGTAGTTAGGAGAGATCACTGAGGCCGCGCCGATGCCAAGGCCACCGATCAAACGCCAAAGCACGAACTGATGGAAGCTGGCGGCAAAGAAAATTCCCGCCGAAGACAGCGCAAAACAAATGGCGCAAAGGGCGAGCCCAATTTTCTTACCGAGATGATCCGCCACTGTACCGGCCACCGCGCAGCCCGCAATGCAACCAATCAGAGCACAGCCAGCGGCCCATCCTACGCCCGCCGCATTGAGGTGAAACAACTGGCTCAGGTAGCCAATGGCGCCGCTGATCACAATATTGTCGTAGCCGAAGAGCAGCCCTCCGAAAGTGGAAACACTGGCTGCGATGATGAGCGGAACGTGAGAGCGTTGCTGAAGCGAAGGCAAAGTCAGATTATCGGCCCCGCTGTACGGGATCTAAGAGCTGAGCATGTTCTCTATCGGAAGCTTCCAACATGGCCTTGACCGCGAGAATGAAGCCCAACGTATGGGCCATTCCGGCATGCCACGACGCCGAGCAGGACATTTGCGGGGTGTGATCAGGAATAATCACTCCATCGAAATGGTCGCGGTGAAGAATCGAGAGAATACGAATCATATCGACATCTCCTTCGTCGATAAAAGTCTCTCGATAATGCGGCACCTTGCCCTTTACGTTACGAAGATGGATATATGCAATTTTGCCCTGCCGGCAGTAGCGGTCGACCGCTTCGTAGACATCGCCCTCCGTCATTTCGGCGATGGTGCCCACGCAGAGTTCCAGCGCATTGGAAGGGCTCGGCACTGCATCGAGCAAGCGCTGGTACATGTGGGGCTGAAAAACCAGTCGCGGCTGTCGGCGCATGGTCGGCATTGGAGGATCGTCAGGATGCGCGGCTAGCCGCACGCCTGCCTGCTCTGCGACCGGAATCACATCTTCTAAAAACATTTGCAAGCGCCGCCACAATTCTTCGGGGGAAATACTTGGCAGGGAACCGGGCGCAGCACTCTGGTCGTAAACCATGTTCCAAACCGTACCATTAGGCAGTGCCTCGCCATCCGCGGGGCCATCCATTCCGACCGTCAAGGCCCCGCCGCGGCCGGAAGGCGTGGTGACGCGGCCGCAGACGCCCGCCAGGCTGAAGTTGTAACCGAGGACCGGAATGCCGGCTTCTCCGATTTGGCGAATGATGGTTTTCACTTTTTCGATTTGCTCGGGACGCCGGGGTCCGATCGAGAAGGATGTCATGCCAGTGGGCGGGATCGAGATTTTCAATTGCCGCGAGCGTCAGTCCAGCCTCTTCAATCTCTAGGCGGAGTTGTGTGAGCTCGGCGACCGTCCAAAGTTTCTCCGGATCGCCGGCGACGCCCCATACGTCGTACCTCGCGCCGGTCGGCTGATTGCCGCGAGGATTCGTGGATCCCTGATTGAAATAATCGACGAGATGAACTACGACGTGAGTGCACCCGGCCTGCCGCGCGAAATCATAGTAGTCGCGGGTCAGCATGTGCCGGTATAAGCCGAGCCCAACTTTCATAGGCGATTTCCGATTCCCCCGCCGTAATCGGCGCTGAGAATTTGCCCGTTGATCTCTGCGGCGAGCGGCGAGCACAAAAAAACAAACGCATCGGCAATCGATTCGGGACTGTTGCGCCTGCCCAGCGACACGCGGAGAACGAATTCTCGATACGCCGGGTCTTCCTCAAAAACCTTCAGCGAGCTGCCGGCGGCGACATTTCCCGGAGAGATCGCATTCACCCGGATCCCAGACGAGGCGTATTCGAGCGCCATGCAGCGCGCGAAGTTTTCGAGCGCCGCTTTCGCCGACGCGTAGGCGGGAATCTGCGTATGCGGGACGCGAGCCACATAAGAAGAAGTGAAAATGAGATGGCCTGCGATCTTGCGCTTGACCCATTGCGCAAAAACGGCGCGAGTCAGATATACCTGGGCCAGGAAGTTGAAGCGGAAGATGCGCTCGAACTCGGCCTCGGAAGTCGTCGCGAAAGGATGAAGTCCGCAACCGCCGGCGTGCCCGAGCACGGTATCCATGTGCGGAAAACGCTCGAAAGATTCATCCACGATCCGGCCCAAACGCCCAGAGTCGGTTATGTCGCACGAGTGATAGAAGTATGCCTGATCAGAAAGCTGCCACTGCTTGAGCGTTTGGCGAGCCTCATGTTCTGGCTTTACGTCGGTCAGGACTAGCTTCGCCCCGGCCACATTCAACTTCTTCACCATGAACTCGGCGATCGCACCCATTGCGCCGGTGATGAAAATCACTTTGTTGGAAAGGTCGATCGCGATCATGGTTCCTGTTTGCCGTTTCGGATTTTGAATTTTCTCTCGTTAGAAACCATTTGAATGTACAATCGCTTGCCTGATTTCGCTTACATAATCCCATGTTTTTCAAAAGCCGCAACGGCGCTGGTCCCGTCTTCCAGCGCTTTTCTTACCAGCTTTTCGCCGCGTGCTTTTTCGAGAGCCTTGGTGAACACTTCCGTGCCCGCTTCAGACGGCACTACGCAAACTCCGTCGATGTCGCCAAAAATAAAATCGCCTGGACGAATGCGAACGGCTCCGATTTCGACCGCAATGCGGAAGTCCACAACTTTATAGCGTGGCGCGGAATCCTGCGCATACGAACCCCAGCAGAACGCTGGAAAATTCAAACTCAGGACTGCCTTGGTATCGCGTAAATAACCGTTCAACACTGCTCCGGCCGCGCCCAGTTTGCTCGCACGAATGCTCATTAGTTCGCCCCAGAGGGCATTCCGTGGAGACGATCCCGTATTCACATAGACTTCATTGGTTTTCAGGTCGTCCAGTGCTTCCAGCATCAAGCCGAAGGGTTTTTCCATCAGCTTGTTGTTTGTGCCTGAAACCTTCTCTTCAAACACGTCGACGGCGAGCACTGGCATGGCGCGGCCTATCACGATCATGTCTGGGCGCAAAGCATGGATCTGGGGCGGCAGGAATTGGTGCTGCAGGCCCATCTTGTCCATGACGTCGCCCACGACGCAGGTGAACAGTTCTTTGCGCATGATGGAGAACAGCTCTTCGTCGGTATTCCAAAAAGTCATAATCGCTTTAAGAGGTACGCCTTCGAATGCAGCCTAAGCCGGTTGGAGCTTGAGTCTCAACGTACCGTCTCGCGCGCCTCTCGAATCTTTGCAATGAATTGGAGCGCCAGATCGGTGATCGATTGATAGTCTCCGCGTTTTGCTCCCGCTGTCAGATTTCCGCCGGCACCTACAGCGACGCAGCCTGCGCGAATCCAGTCCGCGGCATTCTCGACGCTCACGCCGCCGGTCGGCATGAGCCGGGCTTGCGGCAGCGGCCCCATCACGGCCTTCACGAACGCCGGGCCCAAAAGCTCACCGGGAAACACTTTGATAATATCGGCGCCACATTCCATTGCCGCGACGATTTCCGATACCGTGCTGGCGCCCGGCATATAGGGCACCTGATAACGATTGCACAAGCGCGCCGTCTCCGGGCTGACCGATGGGCCAACGATAAATTGCGCTCCGGCAAGGATTGCCGCCCGCGCCGTTTCAGGGTCGAGCACCGTGCCAGCCCCGATGAGAATGTTTTTTGGCGCATCGCGGCGGGCGAGATCGGCGATCACTCCGAGAGCGCCAGGCACGGTGAACGTGATCTCGATCGCTCCCACGCCCCCCTCCGCGCAAGCATCGGCGATGCGGGATGCCTGCTCGGAGCTTTCCGCGCGAACCACGGCGACCACTCCGGAGTCCACAATCTTTCCCAGCACTTTCATTCTTGGTAATAAATTCATACTTGACCCAGATTTCAACTAAAGTTGCTTTGCCTCGCCCATTGCATCGGCGGCGAAGTTCTTTCACTCAAAAAATGGTTCACCCTTCCGCGCGTACTTTCGAGCGACCTTCTCATTCAGTTTCACACCGAGGCCGGGCTTGTCCGGCAACGGAATCATTCCGTTCTGAATAATCGGCTTCGGAATGCCGTCCACCAACTCGTTCCAGAAAGGCACATCGGAGGCGTGAAATTCGAGCACAAGAAAGTTTGGGGTTGCGGCGCAAAAATGTGCGGACAATAAAGTTCCCACCGGGCTGCTGATATTGTGCGGCGCAATCGGAATCGTCTGCGCATCCGCAAATTGTGCAATCTGGCAAGCGACTGCCAAACCGCCAACCTTCTGCAGATCGGGAGTGGCAATGCTCACGGCATGCGTCTGCAACATTTCCTGGAATCCGCGGAACAGATACAGATTCTCACCCGTAGCGATTGGGACTCTCACGCGCGACGTTACGGCCCGAAGCGCGTCGACACTTTCCGGAGGAACCGGATCTTCCAGCCAAAGAAGCCGGAACGGTTCCAGCGCCCGCGCGACTTTGATCACATCGCCGACACTGTAACGCCAGTGACAATCGGCGGCGAGATCAATTTCGTAGCCGACAGCATCTCTCACCGCTCCGATGAGCTTGACCATGTGATCGATGGATCGATTGTTGAGGCAGCGATTATGCGGATCGAAACCCTCCGCGCCGGGAACATCCAAATCGAACTTCAGCGCAGTGTAGCCTTGCGACTTCATGACAAGCGCCCGTTTCCCATAATCGTCAGGAGAACATGGTGGCTCGCCTTCAGCTTCAGCGTAATAATCTTTCGGCTTGTGCTTGGGATCCTGCTTCACCCACGAAGGGTGGCGCGAGCGCAGGACCTCATCCAGACTCTCCAGCGCTTCGCCGCCATGGCAGTCGGCGTAGATGCGAACCTGGTCGCGGAATTTGCCGCCGAGTAACCGGTAAATTGGCACATCGAGCCACTGGCCAAGAATGTCCCAAAGAGCGGCTTCGATTCCACTGATCGCGTTATAGACGATCCCCGCAACCGAACCTGCTCCCGAGGTGGCTAGCTGTAGCTTGCGAAAAAGACGGTTCACATCGCACGGATCTTCGCCCAGAAGGAGTGGCTCTAGCGAACGTAGAATAGCGGTGAGACCGGGAGCAAAAAAGCATTCGCCCAGCCCTTGAATTCCATCGTCCGTTTCAAGCCGAACGAACGTCCAATCGAAGTTGCCTTCCACTACGGCGGTTTTGAGACGAACAATTTTCAAGCTTTGTGTTCTTTCCAATTCTCAATGTTAACGTTCGATACGAGCTGTTTGAGCTTTCATCGCTTGCAAAACCTCAGACACGCTAGCCATCGTAGTATCGCCAGGGGTGGTCATTGCCAATGCACCATGCGCAGCCCCACATTCGACTGACCATTGCGGATTGTTTCCGGACAGAAATCCATAGATCAGTCCGGAAGCAAAAGAATCGCCGCCGCCCACGCGATCATAGATTTCCAGGTTCTCGCGAACCGGAGCCTGATGGAAATTGCCATCGTAATAGCACATCGCGCCCCAATCGTTCACTGTCGCGGTTTTGGCGTGGCGCAAGGTTGTGGCAATAACGGCGATGTTAGGAAATGCCTCAATGACTTTTGCGATCATCTTCTGAAAGCTGGCGTGATCGAGTTTCGAGTGGTGCTCATCGACTCCTTCAACTTCGAAACCCAGGGCGGCAGTAAAGTCTTCTTCGTTTCCGAAGAGCACGTCGACGTGTGAGGCTATGCGGCGATTCACTTCCTGTGCTCGAGCTTTCCCGCCGATTGACTTCCACAACGAAGGACGGTAATTCAAATCGTAGGAAATAATCGTGCCCGCAGTTCTTGCAGCGGTGAACGCCTCGATAGCGACGAGCGGCGTCGACTCGGAAAGCGCGCAGAATATTCCGCCGGTATGAAACCATCGCGCCCCATCTTTCGCGAAAATCAGCGGCCAGTCAATCTCACCCGGACTCAGCTGTGAAATCGCCGTGTGACCGCGGTCGGAACATCCCAGCGCGGCACGAATACCAAAGCCCCGCTCAGTAAAGTTCAGGCCATTGCGGACGATTCGGCCAACGCCATCAAACGGCACCCAGCGCACATATTTCTGGCTGACTCCACCTTGAAACATCAAATCTTCAACCAGACGGCCGATGGCATTATCGGCGAGGGCCGTGACTATAGCGGTGTCCAATCCAAAGCAGCGTTTTAATCCGCGAGCTACGTTATATTCTCCACCGCCTTCCCACGCCCGGAACTCCCGCGTGGTCGAGATGCGCTGATCGCCGGGGTCGAGGCGCAACATGACTTCTCCCAGGCTCACCAAGTCCCAGGCGCAATCTTGTTTTGGTTTGATGGTGAGTTTGGCCATGTCGTGACTCACGGATGAAGTCGCTGCTCCTGCTTAGTAAGCGATTGGCAGTCAGCTCCACACGCGGCAAATCCGTCAGCCGACGGATTGACCGCAACCAGAGTATTCGCCGGATTCACCACGAGCCAGCATAACGCACCCACGAAGCAGAGAGTTGCGGCGACCAGAAACGATGCAGTCCATCCGTATGACGCGGCAATCCAGGGCGTAAGCGAGGCGGTAATGGCGGCGCCAATCTGATTCCCGGTATTCACGAAGCCGGAGACCGAACCGGAAGAAGGCCCCGCCAGGTCGGCCGTCAGGGACCAGAACGAACTCTGCGAGAGATACAACGCGCCTGCTCCTCCGGCAAGCACAATGCTCGCCAGCCGTGCGCTCTTGACCTGTGATCCGAGAGCGATGAAGATGCCCGCCAACCCGATTGCAAAGGCGGCAAGAACACAACGCCCCAGTCGCGGGCCTTTCCATTTTGTAAGACGGTCGTTGATCACGCCGCCAACGAGACAGCCCGCCAGCATTGCGATGAAGGGCAGCATCGAATAAAAAGCGCTGGTCTTCAAATCAAGGCCACGCACCTTCGCAAGATATCGATAGAACCAACTGAAAAATATCCACGCCACGTAGCCGTAGCAAAAATAGCTGATGGTAATGGCTAGAATTTCTTTGCTGCGCAGAACTTTTTTCCAAGGAACTAGAAGGCTAGCTGGCTGCTTCAAGGATGAAAGCTCTGCCTTGGTCACCGATCGTGTGGCTGGCAAGGACGAAAAGGACAAAGTTGAAGCCATTGTCAGTCCGGATTCGATGGTCCTGAGTTCTTCAGGAGAGACTCGTGGGTGCTCCGCAGGCGTATCACGAGCAGCGAGAAACCAGACCACAGCGGCGAGAAATCCGATGATCGAGCAGAACACAAATGATGAACGCCAGCCGTGGTGGATCATAATATAAGTGATGAGCGGAGGCGTAAGGCCTGCTCCCGCACCGACTCCGGCGAAGATCCATCCGTTGGCCAGACCGCGTTCCCCCACGGGAATCCAACGAGCGACGAATTGATTTGCAGACGGGTAGATCACCGCTTCGCCCGCGCCCAACAGAAAGCGGACGACGACAAACAGCAAGAGTGCGCCCGCGATATCTGCCGGGACGAGCGCGGTTACCGCTGTGAAAACTCCCCACCAAATCACGCCGGCGGTGAGCACTCGGCGAGCGCCATAGCGGTCGGCGAGCATTCCCGCGACTGTTTGAAAGATCGCATAGCCCACCAGCATCGAACTGAAAACTTTTCCCAATTGCACATCGCTGAGATGGTAGGCATCCGCGATGGCCCCGCCGGCAATCGAAATATTTACGCGATCAAGGTATGAGACGGCGCTAAGAACAAAGAGCCAGAACACCAGAAATTGCCTAACATGGCTTGCCCTGCCGCTGGTCATTGCTTACTCCAAGAGCTGTCGTTGGCATGACAACTTTGCGCGACTCGCTTTGGCACCAACCTGCGTTCCGTGTTCGAAGCGCGATTGCTGACTCTGACGGGGTGTGATATTTTCGCGGTCGCGAGAAAACCAGTTTTCAGTTCTTCAATTCTTCCGGGAGTCTTATGAACAAAATAATTTGTCTTGCCACCCTCGTCGTTTCTTTGGTTTCGCTGGCGACGCCAGCGCAGGCGCAACTTGATCTGTTCTCGAAAGAGCAACGCATCGAATTCACTCCCGCGTGGAACGGCGAGCGCTTTCCCGACGGCCGGCCAAATGTGCCGGATTCTGTGCTCGGGCGACTGAAGAACGTCACCGCCGATGAGGCCTGGGACGTTTTGCAGGATGCAGGCTATAAGAACCAGTTCGAAGGCGGCTGGAAGGTGATCAATCCTGGAGACCGCCTCGTGGGCCGCGTGGTTACGGCGGTTTTCATGCCGGCGCGTCCCGACGTGGATTCGGTGATTCGCGCGAATGGCAAAAAAGAAAATCGCATTGGAGACGAAAACTCGTGGATCATCGACATTTTGAAACCGGGAGACGTTCTTGTCGTCGATCTGTTTGGCAAGATCCGCTACGGCACTATCATCGGAGATAATCTTGCGACTGCAATCTATGCAAAAAGTCATAACGGATTGATCGTGAACGGAGCAGTTCGAGACGTGACCGGCATTCAGGAGATTCCCGGATTCCAGGTGTACACGCGCGGCGTCGATCCCTCGGCGCTGGAGAATGTAATGCTGACAGGAATTAACGTGCCGATTCGAATCGGCGAAGCGACTGTAATGCCCGGCGATATCGCGATCGGCGACCCTGAAGGCGTAACTTTTGTTCCGCCCCAACTCGCGCAGAAAGTGGCCGACGACACTGAGATGGACCGACCTGGTCGACGATTGGGGACATATGATGCTGCGTGAAGGGAAATACACGCCCGGCCAAATCGACAACAAATGGACGCCGCAAATGGTTCAACAATTCAATTCGTGGCTCGAGAAAAAAGGATCGAAGGTTCGAATGCCGGAAAACTAGACGGCGTGATTCGATTCGGCGCCCGTTGTATTTCGCAAGCTTCAAGATGCTCCTGACCATCTCCTTCTGAGCGCTCGTTTTTATGCCGCGTGCTCGCGCAGAGTTTTTGCAAGTTGCGCGGCGACAATTTTGTCTTCTCCCGGTTGTAGCATGAAAGAATTCATGCTCAAGCCCGGTTGTCCTTCGCCTTCACTGATCACAATGGAGGGCTTCGAGCTGCGCAGCAGCTTTGCCGCTTGCTCTGGCGTCAACGAAATCCGATTGTCCCAGGTGATACGCATGTGCGGAACGTGATTGGCGATGTCGGGCACAAAAAATGCCGTCGTGACGCTGGGAATTTTTGTGATTTCGCCGGATATCAGTTCGAGCCGATCCTGCCATTCTCTCGCCAGCGCATCGTGATCTTCCGCGAGAAAAAGGTCGAGGGCCTTCACCATCCCGAGGATTTCTTCTTTGCCGACTTTCTGGCTGCGGCCAATCGTATCTTCGTGCGGACTATTATTGAGCAGCGCGTTGGCCACCATTTCTTTGCGGCCGATCAATAATCCGGCGCACTGCGGCCCGCGAATGGCTTTGCCGCCGCTGAAAGTCACCAGGTCGTAGCCCATGTTGGTGTAATCCCAAAGATGAGAAACGGGCGGCGTATCGGCTGCGGCATCGTTCATGCAAGGAATGTTGTATTCCTTGGCTAACTTCACCCATTCGTCAACTTTGATTTGACCAGCGGCATTTGCGAAATTGGAGAAGTGCATCATCGCCGTACGGTCGTTGACTGCGGCTCGAAATTCTTCGACAGTCTCAATCTCAATGAGCTTGATGCCGGTGGATCGCAGCTGGTGGTCGAAGGGGTTGCGATGTGACTTTTGTATGATCACTTCCGACTTCATGCCAGTAAGGTCAGGCAGTTGCTTGATCAGGGCCTCATTTCCGCCGGTGAGAATTCCGGCTAATCCGCATTCAATGGCCGCCGCGGCGCCAGACGTTACGAGTGCCGTATAACCCTCCGGCAATTTGAGCATTTGCGCGATCCGATTACCGGCCGCAACCTCGAGCTCAGGAATGCTCACAAAATGCCGGCCAGCCATGGTCATCACCGCTTCCAACTCCGGGTGAGGAAGCGAACCGCCGAGCATGGTCATGGTGCCTTCGCAATTAATCACGGTCGTGACGCCGAGCTCTTCATAGGGATTGCCGGTTTCGCCGAAGCCGCTCACCTTCGTGCCCGCGCGCGCAGAAGCGCGATTCGAAGAAAATAATTTGTGCGGCGCGAGCACCACCGCTGCGATCATGCCCACGGTTCCAAGAAAACCACGGCGATTCCATTTCGAGTTGCTTCGCATAGGTCGCTCCTCGTCCTTACTTGCGATTTACGGCTGCAATGCAATTAATTTCGACTAAAGAATTTCCCGGCAGCGCAGCCACTGCAACCGTGGTGCGGGCAGGACCGCCATGGGGAAAATAGGTTGCAAACACTTTGTGCATTCCATCCCAATGTTCGATGTTCACCAGATACACGTTTGCCTGCAGCACGCTGTCCATCGAGCCGCCGCCGACCTCGACGAGCTTCTTTATTTTGTCCATGACAGTTGTAGTGTGGGATTCGATCGTCCATTCTTTCGAATCCCGGGAATCGTGCGCGCCCACTCCCGAAATATAGAGCACACCGTTATATTCAACCACGGGCGTAATCACTTCCTTTTCGCTCGCGGGCTTGCCATCTTCGTTTAGCTTTCGAATTCCGTTTGAGTTTGGTGCGGCGGAGTTCTGCGCGAGCCCGCGTTCTGACAAAATGGCTGTGCCCAGGCCAAAAATCGGAAGCATGGAAGCGAAGCGCGTAGCAAACGCCCGTCGACTGAAACTGAATTTCATGGGTTTAGACCTCCCTATTCAAGCTCGATGTTTACTTGCCATTAAGGCAACGCAAAACTGAAAACGTCACTGCCGGCGGCAATTGCCACATACTGTTTTCCGCCGACTGCGTAACTCATTGGCGGGGCGCTGATTTCCTGTCCCGTATTGAAGTGCCACAACGGCTTGCCGTTTTGCGCGTCGATGGCTTCAAACGAATCAGCATCGTCGCCGAAAAAAACCAGCCCTCCCGCGGTCGTCATTGTCCCACTCGAGGAACGGCCGCTCCCAGTCTGCGGGTATTTCCAGGCAATCGAATCCGCGCCCAGGTCAAAGGCTACCAGCACTTTCTGCGAACTCTCATTCGCAATGTGCTTTACCCCGGTCGAGTAATAGCCTCGACCTTCCTGGAATTTTTCCGGTTTGAAGAAATATATCTCGCATTCTTCGAGGGCCATAAAATAGACCGAGTGCGTCGACTCGTTGTAGGACGGAGCAAACCAGTTGGTCGCCCCCGAGTAGCCGGGACAGACGCGCGTGCCCTCAGCAGCGGGCTGAATGCCGGTCAGCAAAGGCTTGCCGGCTGCATCGATTCCTTTTGCCCAATTCAGTTTTTCGACAAACGGCGTTGCGGATAGAAATTTTCCGGTACTGCGATCCAGAACGTAGATGAAACCATTTCGATTTGCCTGCACGACCAGTTTTTGCGCACGTCCTCGATAGACCGCATCGATCAGGACCGGTGTTTCGACGGCATCATAGTCAAACAGATCGTGCGGCGTAAATTGAAAATACCATTTCAATTTTCCACTATCGGGATCAAGCGCTAAGAGGCAGTCGGTGTAAAGATCGTCGCCAGGACGTATACCCCCTTCAAAGTCCGGTGCCGGATTGCTGGTGCCCCAAAAAATCAGGTTTAGCTCCGGATCATAGCTCCCCGGCATCCAGGTCGTTCCGCCACCATGCAGATAAAGTTTGCCCGGCCAACTTTGCGAGCCGCGCTCGCCCGGTCCCGGTATAGTCCAGAATCGCCATGCCAATTTACCGGTGAGCGCATCAAAGGCCGCTACGAAGCCGCGAACGCCATCGTCGCCACCGGAAGTTCCCACCAGAACTTTATCTTTGACCACGAGCGGCGCACTAGTTGCTCCGTAGTTTTTATTCCAGTCTGCGTATGCCGCGTTCCAGATCAAATTGCCTGATCGAGCATCGATGCAGAGAAGGTGGGCATTGTCGGTCTCCATGTAAACCCGGTTGTGCCAGATCGCGACGCCCCGATTGATGTGCCCGGAGGCATCATCGATCAATCCCTCAGAGATCGGCCAGAAGTGGTGCCAGACGACTCGTCCAGTGCGTGCGTCCAGTGCAATCGCGTCGTTGGCAGCAGTAATAAACATCATGCCATTCACCACTAGCGGAGTAACTTCGAGACGGCTCGTATTGCTCGCGTGAAAAATCCACTGAGCTTGCAGTTGTGAAACATTATGTGCGTTGATCAGTGCCAGCGAACTGAACCGGCGTCCAGAATAATCGCCGTTATACAAAGGCCAGTCCGCCGCCGGCGGCTGAACAAGAAGATGTTCTGGTTGAACATCGATTCTTGCCGGGAAAGCGGGTGGGTCGTCCTCCCCTAGGGCGGTGAAGCAACAGCAGATGACAACCGTAAGCGCAAAAAAAACGCCGGCGTGGTTGCATAAAATTCGCCAGTTCCGCTGATGAGGTCTGAGGCTCACAATGTTGTTCATCCGCTCGAGGCTACACAGATTTGGCAATCGCAGCCTCCCCGATCGAGTTTCGCCGCGGCTGCGAGCGACCGACAGGTGCTGTTGTCTGATATCCCAACTCGCGAGAGATTTGCAGCCCAGCCGCCTGAATCAAGGGCGCAAGTTGGCGAAGCCGGCTGAGCGCCATTCGAACAATCGGGGCCGTGATGCTAAGACTCGCATTCACTTGGCCGGCATGGTCCCAGATGGGCGCGGCCACGCATCGAATGTGGAGTTCGTGTTCCTCCAGATCGCAGGCATAGCCGTTCTTGCGGATGCGGTGGACTTCGGTCTCCAATTCCTGAAGACTTCCGACGGTCTGGGGCGTGAACCGCTTCAGCTCCAACTGCGGCAAAATTCTTTTTCGCTGCTCATCGGCCATGTACGCGAGCATGACTTTGCCAACTGCTGTGCAGTGGAGTGGAACCGGTGCTCCGATGCGCGAATAAATGCGAAGCTGCTCGGTTGAATCCAACTTTTCCACGTAAACCGCAGAGGAGCCGTGACGCACCGTTAAATCGGACCGTCTCGCGAGTTTGCCGGTTCAATTCCTGCAAATACGGAAGGCTTACGCGACGAATGTCGAGCTGCCCGAGGGCCGCCTGTCCAACGGCGAAACATGCGATTCCGAGGTGGTACACATTTCCGCTGCGGTTTAAGAAACCCGCCGCTTCCAGGTTCGCCAGAAGACGATGGACCGTGCTTACCGGAAACCGGGAGCGCTCGGCAATTTGCTTCGCAGTTAGACCTTCAGAAGATTCGCTGAATAGCTGAAGAAGACGCAAACCGCGCTGCAGGGCGGTAATGTTGTACGTTCGTTTGGAAATGTCGGCCATTAGAAAACAACAAAATCAACATTCACAAAATGAAAGTGCGAATTATCTGATGAAAACGGGTTTCGCGCAATACTTTTCGTACTCTATATCCTTCCGAACTTCTTTACCGCCTCCACGATTGATCTCATTTGTTCGATGACCGCGTACATCGAGTGCTCTTTGAAGTCCATTTGTTGCGCGAGGGCGAGCACTTTCTCCGCCTGGGCACGCGGAACCACTACAACCCCATCGCTGTCTGCCGCGACAATATCACCTGCGTTGACAGGCACTCCGTCGCAGGTCACTGGGACCTGCGATCCCGCGAAGCGATAGTGGTGTACCGAAGTAGAAGGCACAATTCCAGTCGCGTAAACCGGGAAAGAGATTTTTCGCAGATAGGCCACGTCGCGCACTCCGCCATCGATCACGGCTCCGGCATAGCCGCGCGCTAACATTGCCGGTCCCCATGAGCCCTCCCATGCCAGCGATGTCTTCGCCATCCTCCAGCACCATCACATAAACCGAATCCGTGGAGCCGTCGTCGATGGCTTGCAGCATTCCATTCAAGGCCGCAGGATCTTTACTGCCTCCGTCTTTCTTCAGCAGCACTGTTCTGGCAAAGCCGGCAAATTTCGTGGTGAAGATGGGGCGCATACGATGACTCATGTACATGCGCTTGCCGGTCAACTGCTCGATGGCATCGGAAACGGAAGCCACTTCAACGCGCCGGAAATCCGCAATCAGATTGGATTCAGATTGAGGCGAAGTCATTGGAGGAGGTGATTGGGCCCGCACAGATCGGCCGTATAAAATCACAGCACAAATCGCTGTAAAGATGAAACATGCCGACATGAAACGGAATTTCAAAAGCTGGTGCAACTTGTTCATTTCTCCTCCTCGATGTATATATGTGCGCGGACTCTAACACTGTTTTTGATTGGGTGGAAGAGCCAATCTTTCGTCAACGGAGAACGAAAAGGAGAAAGGCAATGCATTTGAGAACCGCAAAAACGGTGGTTTGTGTCCTTCTGATGGGAATTACGCTGGGTGTTTTGGTTCGTCGCGCGGAGAGTCAGGAACGGAAAGCGATTAATCTTTCTGGCACAAGAGGACTTCCCTTCAGCGATGCCATTATTGCCGGCAATACTCTTTACATCGCCGGACAGCAAGGCACCGATGAGGCGGGCAAGCTGGCGAGCGGCGGCATCGGCCCGAAACGACCGTGGCGCTCGACAATATCGAGAAGATCGTGAAAGCAGCGGGATTCGAAATGAAAGACATCGTGAACGTTACCGTTTACCTCGCCGATATTCACGAATTCCCTGCAATGAACAAGGTCTACAAGGGTGTGATGCCCGATCCGAAACCGGCGCGCGCAACCATTCAGGCAGCGGCTTTGGTAAACAACGCGCGAATCGAAATTTCGGCCATCGCAGTCAAGCAGAAATAGTGTTCCGCCAAGCACGGTTGAGCCGGCAATGCGGTGGGGGCATTGCTGCTTTTTGAATCCGCAACCGAAACTGGTTGACACTTATACCCGGATTGCGATAAACCGTCATTCCAATTGCTTATTTTCAGGACTCATTGCTAATTTTCACCAGATGAAAATGTTAACGGCAAACTGTTGGTGCGTGAATGTGTAAATAAGCCCTTGGTGGGGAGATCAGCTATGCGTGCTTATCGAAGTCACGGTCTTGCGATACTCGCGTTCGTAATTTTCGTATCGGCGTTCGGTTGGGCAAGCATCACCGGCAGCATCTCCGGTGTGGTCACCGACAAGTCAGGGGCGGTGGTTCCAGGGGCAACCGTGGTTGCGACCAATACTTTGACTGGCGTCCAGACCACTCACCAGACCGATTCCAAGGGCTTCTACAACCTTCCGACTCTGGCGGTCGGAAGCTATAACCTGGTAATCAAGCTCGCAGGTTTCAAGACTTACCAGCAGAACGGATTGGTCATCGATGCCAACTCTGCCCTCCGGGTCGACGCCGTTCTGGCCGTCGGTTCGATCAGCGAAAAGATCGAGGTGAGCACCGAAGCGGCACAAGTAGAAACCCAGAGCACGCAGATGGGAGAAGTCATCGAAGGCACCAAGATGACCTCTGTGCCGCTGAATGGCCGCAACTTTATCGATCTGCTGGCTCTGCAGCCGGGCGTTTCGCCTTATCAATGTACATCAGCCAATTGCAACGACACAACGCAGGGAGTGGGCGTAGATGAAACGACGGTATCGGGCGATCAAACCAACGGAACACAGTCGGTAAACGGAGGGCGGCTCGGTTCAAACGGTTTCATGGTCAACGGGGCCGATGCGCAGGAAGGCGTCCACAACGGGGCGGCCATTCTTCCGAATCTTGATTCGATCGCTGAATTTCGCATCATCACCAACAATTTCAACGCCGAATATGGAAACTTCAGCGGCGGCCAAATTAACGTCGTCACCAAATCTGGAACGAATGCGTTTCACGGAGACGTGTTTGATTTTCTGCGCAATACCGACTTCGATGCCGCCAACTTTTTCGCTGGAGGAGTACGCGGAGATTTCAAGCAGAATCAGTTTGGCGGAACCGTTGGCGGGCCGATCAAAAAAGACAAAGTTTTCTTTTTTGGCGACTATCAGGGAAACAGACAAATCCTGGGCCAGACACAATCGTTCGCCGTCCCTAGCGCACAGCACGGCACGGGAAATCTCATGGATGAAGCCAGCGCCCTAACCGGCACCGTGGTCGGTAGCTCGGCTCCCCCCTCCGGGCTCGCAGATCCCTTCGGTGGTTGGGCTTATATACTTTCGAACGAATTGGGGTACCCGGTAACACCGGGAGAGCCATATTACTCCCCTGGATGCACCAGCAACGCGGCTTGCGTATTTCCGAACGCTGTTATTCCGATGTCGGCATGGTCTCCCGTCGCCAAAGCTACATTGAAATATATCTCGGCGCCCAATGCGAATTTACCGTCAGGCGCGAATTATGAAGCCTCGTCTTATAACCAGCACTTGAGGGACGACAAGTTCGGAATTCGCCTGGATACGAACACTCACTATGGAAATCTGTTCGGATACTACTTCTTCGATCAATTCTCGGTGACCACTCCCTACGCCCAAGGCATCACTTTCCCCGGTTTCGATAGTAGCGTTCAGGGTCGAGCGGAGATGGTCAATCTCGGCCTGACCACAACGATCAATAACTCCACCGTCAACGATGTTCGTCTGGTGTATTTGCGGAACCGCTACTTCGGCGGAATTCCAATTGGTGGCACAGGAGTTCCGCTGAGCTCGTTAGGCTTTAATACGCCTTGGAATACCACCGGCGGAATTTCTGACATAAACCCGGCGCTGGAAGGAGTTCCGTCGTTTGTCTTCAACAACTATTCCTTCGGACTTCCCCAGGACGCCCTGCGTCAATTCAACAACACCTATCAGATTCTTGACAACTTCACAAAAATTGTCGGGACCCACACTCTACAGTTCGGCGTAGATGCTCACTACGACCAGATCAATGAGCGCAACTATGATGACGCCAATGGGGCGTACACGTTTGATGGTTCAGAAACGGGCCTGGATTTTGCTGACTATTTGATTGGCGCTCCGGTTAATTTTACGCAAGCCAGCCAGCAACTTCTCGACTCCCGCGACAAATATTTCGGAGCATATGCGCAGGATAGCTGGCGCGCACGGCCGACGCTGACCATCAATTATGGCCTTCGTTATGAGATCATGACGCCCTGGTGGGACACACAAAACAAACTGGAGACCGTCATCCCTGGTGAGCAGTCCCAAATTTTCCCCACTGCGCCGAAAGGATTGGTGGTTCCCGGAGATCCCGGCGTGCCGCGAACCCTCGCCCCGATCCAATACCACAACTTCGCTCCCAGAATCGGATTCGCATACGCGCCGGATGTCACGGATGGATTCCTCGGGAAAATTTTAGGCGGTCCGGGTAAGAGCAGTATCCGTGCCGGCTACGGCATCTTCTACAGTGCCATTGAAGATGCAACTGGCTTTGTTGAAGTTGGGGATGCGCCTTACGGCTTGTATTACTCCTCTTCCGAGCCCACACTTCTGGCCTCGCCGTTTATTGATCGTGGTACCGGGTCTAGCGAGGTTAGTACGGGACCGAAGTTTCCCTTTGTCTTTCCCCCGACAAACGCATCGCCTAGCAATCCGGACACCTCTTTCAATTGGACGCAGGCCACGCCTCTTTCCGGATCTGACTACTTAAATCCTCACGACAAAATACCGAGCGTGCAGGAGTTCGAGTTTTCGCTGCAGCGCCAGCTAGGGTCGGCTACGGTACTCAGCGCCAGCTACGTGGGATCGGTTGGCCGGCATCTCTTGACGTTCGAGGAGTCGAATCCAGGGAACCAGGCGCTCTGCCTGTTTCTGAGCAATTCGGCTAATGTTGCTCCGGGCAGCCCAACGTGCAGCCCATTTGGCGAGGATCCGGGCGCGGGCTCGCCCATACTACTTGCACCGGGAAAAACTGCTCCCGGATATCCTGGCGTCACATCATTCGCTACCACCCGACTGATCACCGGACTGGGTACCCCGACGAGCGACAACTTCATCAGCAACCCGTATATGGCAACGATCGTCAACTCCAGCTTTAACTCCCTGCAGGTGAGCCTGAAACACGACGAGAAATATGCCAATTTCCTGGTTGCCTACACCTACGAGAAATCGATGGACAACGGCTCGAGTTCGTTCGATGCAACCAATCCTCTTGACCCCAGGCAAGACCGTGCGTTGTCGGTTTTCGATGTCCCGCAAGACTTGACCGTGAGCTACACCGTCCAGATGCCCTTTGACAAGCTCACAGGAGGTTCCTTTGAGAGACTCACCGGCGGGTGGGCGCTCTCTGGTATTACGACATTCGCCAAAGGTGAGCCCATCCAGTTGATGGAAACGGATGACAATTCACTCAGTGGAACATTCAATGACACGATTGATAAGCCCAGTTATGCCAACAATGGCAGCCCTCTGTTTGTAAACAAGAATCCGCGCAATTCTGCGGGACAACCATATTTCAACCCGAATTACTTCGTGCAAGAACCACTGGGCCAGGTTGGAAACGCCATGCGGCGGTACTTCAGCGGACCGGGTCTCAACAACTTTGATATCGCCCTGCTGAAGGATACGAAGATAACCGAGAGCACTCAGCTGCAATTCCGCGCAGAAGCGTTCAATATTTTCAATCACGCCCAGTTTTTCAATCCATCGGGAAATTTCAACAACAACGTCTCTGGCGGCTTTGGCTATGTGACTTCGGCGCGAGATCCACGCATCATACAACTCGCTTTGAAGCTGTTGTTCTAGGATTTCTGCTGCAAGCATTTTTTCTCGACGGGGTGGCTTGGGTTAGTTTCCTAATGTTTTCGAATACAAATCCTGGGTGGGCGCTGGCGGTCCTCCTGTTCAGTACGGCGTTCGTTGCGGCGCAGGAGCCGGCGCAGAAGCGGCCATCAACCGCCAAAGCTGGCTCGATTCAAGGCAAGCAAATCTTCACTTCGAGTTGCGCCCAGTGCCACGGGCTCGATGGCAAAGGCAGCGAGCGTGCGCCGAGTATCACCGACAGGCCGGACGTGCAACGGCTTTCCGACTCGCAGATATCTCATATCATCGAAAACGGTGTGCCGGGAACCGGCATGCCTGCTTTTCATTCGCTTCAGACTTCTCAGGTTCGAGCGGTGGTTGGTTATCTGCGAACGCTGCAAGGAAACAATAAAAGGGTCAACCTGCCGGGGAATCCGGCACTCGGCAAAACCATTTTCTTTGGCCCTACGGGATGCTCGGAGTGCCACATGGTTGCGGGCGAAGGAGGATTTATCGCTTCAGATTTATCCGACTATGCGCGGTCTCATACGGTCGAGCGGATTCGCAGTGCGATCGTGGACCCTGCGAGCGGCGGGCGGCCAGTACGTCTTGTGACCGTTACACTTAGCGGCGGCGAGAAATTCGTGGGCAGAGTGCGTGATGAAGATAATTTCTCTGTGCAGTTG
Organism: uncultured Acidobacteriaceae bacterium; assembly: GCA_963743585.1. Taxonomy (GTDB): domain Bacteria; phylum Acidobacteriota; class Terriglobia; order Terriglobales; family Acidobacteriaceae; genus Sulfotelmatobacter. The sequence goes on from CAVUQI010000003.1 coordinate 118,079, forward strand.
CAAACGCTCGATGGAACTTTTCATTTCTTTTCGAGATCGGATATAGATGAGATGGAGCCCGATTCACAAACGCTTATGCCCTCGAATTATGGTTCTAAACTTGACGCGCTGGAAGTGAACGATGTCGTGAGCTACTTGATGAGCGTGGCGGGAGCCAGCGGACGCGAGGCTCCGAAAACAACTGACGAGTGGGAGCAGTAGCGCGCTGCTATCGAACGCATCTGAAGCGCCTAGCCATGCTGTTCTCTCCGATCCTCTTTCTCAAAGGAAACTCCGTCATGAAACCGATGAACCTCACCATGAAAATACTGCCCAGGCTTGCGATTGTGAGCGGGTTGCTGTTCGCAGCCATGCCCGCAGCGCTTAGGGCACAACAGGCGCGTCGCCAGTTCCAGCTCGAGGCTGAATCGCCCGCGTTCTGGGATCTCCTGGATCACAATGCGAAACTAACGACGGTGGGCGCGGGATTTGGATTTACCGAAGGCCCGGTGTGGGACGAAGCAGGATTTCTGTACGTCAGCGATGAGACGATCAACAAAATCTACAAGCTTTATCCCGATGGAAAGAAAGAAGAAGTCATTGCGCTGGGTGATCCCGATGGGAACACCTATGACCGGAAACACCGGCTCATCGATTGCGCCAGCGTCTTGCGCGCGGTGATCAAGGTGACGCCGGATGGAAAATATAAAATCCTGGCCGATCATTACGAAGGCAAGAAACTAAACACTCCCAACGATGTAGTCGTTGGCCCTGACGGGGCACTCTATTTCACCGATCCTACCCTGGATTTTGTCCCTGGGATGCAGCAGGAAATTCCGTTCCAGGGCGTATATCGGCTCGATGGCAAAGGCAATCTGAAGTTGCTCACGAAAGATTTGACGCAGCCGAATGGCTTGGCGTTTTCTCCGGATGGCAAACGCTTTTACGTTGACGACAGCGAACAAAGAAACATCCGCGTGTACGATTTCGCCGGCGATGGACGATTCAGCAACGGACGCATCTTTGGTGAGGAGCCCGGCGGAAAAGATGACGGCGTGCCGGATGGCATGAAAGTGGATAAAAACGGAAACCTGTATGTTGTCGGGCCAAAAGGCATCTGGGTGTGGGATGCCAGAGGCAATCATCTTGGCACCATCGTCATGCCGGAGCAACCCGCAAATTTGGCGTGGGGCGACAAGGATTACCGCACGCTCTACATCACGGCTACGACTTCTGTTTATCGGATCGAAACCAAAGCGCAAGGGTTCGTGCCTTACCTCGAGCACTGATGAGAAAGAATGTGCTGGCGAAGAGGCGATCAGCGCGGGAGCGCGAAGCTAAAAAGGTCGCTTCCTGCTGCGATTGCCACGTATTGGACGCCATCAACCTCGTAGGTCATCGGAGACGCGCGCATTTTCTGGCCAGTATTGAAATGCCAGAGGGGATGGCCGTTCGCTGCATCAACCGCCTCGAGCGATCCCGCGTCGTCGCCGAAGAAAACTATACCGCCGGTCGTGGTGAGAACCCCACCCCACGAATCACCTTGGCCAACCTGCGGATAACGCCAGGCAGGTTTTCCATCGTCGATGGAAAGCGCCAGCAGGATTTTCTGCGAATGCTCATCGGGCGGAAGCTTCGTGCCCGTGTTGTAGTAAGTCTCGCCTTTAACGAACGGTTTTGGACTCGCGAAATACAGATTGCAGTTTTCGAGCGCCATCACGTAGAAAAGCCGGGTTTCGGGGTTGTAAGCAGGCGAGAACCAGTTGGTAGCCCCGTCGATACCGGGGCATACGAGCTCGCCTTGCGCAGTTGGAATGCGGCCGGAAACGATTGGCCGGCCGGATGAATCTATGCCCTTTGCCCAAGTCAACTTATTCAAAAATGGAGTGGCCTGCAGGAACTTGCCGCTGGTGCGATCGAGTACATAGAAGAATCCGTTTCGATTGGCCTGCAACAGCAGATGACGGGTCGAGCCGTTTTCTCGCACGTCTGCGAGCATTGGCGTTTCGTTGGCATCGTAGTCATACAGATCATGGGGCGTAAATTGGAAATACCATTTCAACTTTCCCGAGTCCGGATCGAGTGCCAGCACGCAATCGGTGTAAAGGTCATCGCCGGGGCGCGGATCTCCAACGAAGTCGGGAGCGGGGTTGCTGGTTGTCCAATATAGCGTGTTCAATTGCGGATCATATGTGCCCGGCATCCAGGTGGTGCCGCCGCCATGCAGATAAGCATCCCCGGGCCAACTGGAGGATCCAATTTCTCCCGGGCCAGGGATGGTCCAGAACTTCCATTTTAATTTTCCAGTCTTGGGATCGTACGCAGCTAGAAATCCGCGCACTCCGGAATCGCCTCCGGATGTACCGACGATGACTGATCCTTTCACAATCAGCGGAGCGCTGGTCGCGCCGTAGTGTTTGGTTTTGTCGGCGTATTCGATGTCCCATCGGAGGCCTCCGGAGCGAGCGTCGAGACAGAGCAAGTGAGCATCATCGGTTTCCACGTAAACAAAACGCTGCCACACCGCCACGCCGCGATTCTTGTGTGCTGCGGCATCGTCGAGGAGACCTGAACTGACTGGCCGCTGATAGTGCCAAACCGTGCGTCCGGTTTGCGCATCGAGAGCGAAGACGTCGTTGGCGGAAGTAACGTACATCACGCCGTTGAAAACTACCGGCGTGGCTTCGAGGCTCCGCGAATTGCCCGGATGAAAAACCCACGACGCGCGAAGCTTGGCGACATTTGCGGTGTTAATCTCATGCAGAGCGCTGTACCGGCGTCCGGTGTAGTCACCGTTGTAAGAGGTCCAACTGGCGCCTACAGGCTGCGCCAGCAAGTCTTTGTCGCTTACATCAGTAAGGGCCCCGACCGGAGACGGCGCTTGCTGCGCCTTGACGAGCTGAACCGCTGCCGACAAGGACCAGGAACAGGAAGGTGAAAGCTTTGATGCACCTGCTCATTTCAATGATTGGCTCAATGGCTTTCTTGACGATCGGGGCCCGGGTTCACGCGTACTTCCTGCAGGGTGCCGCGATCGAGACCGTTTTCATCTTCCACATGAAGAGAAATTCGCGCGGGTTTCGCTGGAGGCACAGCTTCGGTCTCAAGCAGGACCGGTTCGGCTGGATTCACCTCCGCAATGCGCACGGTCCCGAGACTTGCGCCGTGTTCGTCGTAGAAATGCACGGCCAGATGTCCGGAGGAAAATACTCCGAACGAACCCGAGAGCTTGATTTTTCCGTTTTCCAGAAGAGTGCTTTGCAGCGGACGCATCACGATGCCGGCATCTTTCACACCGTGAAATTCGCTTCCTGCTCGGGTGGGAAACCATTCGGTGTCTAGGTCGCAAGTCTCGCCAGGGTGCAAGCGGCACATCGGGCTATTGATTTCAGCTTCAAGGTAGGTAGGAGTGGCATCGGCATCGGCGCTCAGGGAAGGGACACCATCGTTGTTCAATCGCATTTCAGGACCGTTGCGTCCAGAAAATGACAGAAGCTTTTCCAGGATATGGTTTGCTCGCGTCATACTGGAATCGCTCGACCATAGCGTATTTGCTGGCGCCGTCAACCACGGCCAGCCAGCCGTCGGTTGAGTCCAACCAAAGTTCGGCAGCCATGTGCACGTAGTGTACGGTAAACAATCCGTCGTCTCTCACCGATACGGCGGAATTCTGCGCCGGGCCGAAGCGCACATGATAGCGATTGAGGTAACTGCTGTTTGAATTAGCCGGGGTGAAAGTCCAGAAATTATGGTTGAATCCGGCAGGAGAAGATGGATCGGCGGTGTTGTATTGTGACACAGATTGCATCGACCACTCGACATCGTGGCCGGTGATGTTTTTCATGGTTGCATGAAAGCGGATGCGAGGAGAATCGGCGTCGATGCTGATGGTGCGCCGATATTGGATTCCGGTCTGAGGATCGCCCGGTCCGTTGAGCTCAATTTCGCACTCTTTTCCTTCCGAAAGCTTTCGAAAGGAAAATGACCGTCATCCAACGCATCGGAGTCGCCGACCCAATGCTGTTCGTCGTCGTTTCCCTCGGGCAACGGCCAGAGTTTATCGCCGCCGTAGTTGAACCACTTGCCGCTGGTCGGCGGAAAATACTTGCCCGCAAGCTCGGGATTGACGAACAAGTAGGGATGCCCCGCGAAGGTGACCTGCATCAGCCGGCCGCCGTTCTGCGGCACGACGATCAACTGCTCCCACTTATTCGAGAGTTGCTGCGCGTGCCAGCCCCTGTACTCTATGGGTCCGACGCGGCACTGGGCGGAATTTGGCTGTGAGGCGCGGGCCGAAGCTGCCGCCATGCCAACGAAGATCGAGAAACAGACAACAGCGAAACGGCGCATCGAATTCGCTCCAGAAAAACGCAGTGTCATGAGTCCTTTCCGGAAATTGCCGGAATTGAGGGTATCACGCCCGCGGCTTCATCCCCCTGAGACTGTCAGGCGCTCCGGTCTCGCGCTCCAAACCCGATCCCCAAGCCAAACGAAATGAAACCCAATAAAACGAAAGATTTCGATTTGTGTCAAGTCCATTCTGTGTTATACCAAGTGGGCCAAATCTTTTCAGCATTTCTACCTGGGAACCACGTTGAAAATCTTGCTCCTGTTGGTACTGTTCTCATCTTCTCTGTCGGCTCAGGAGTGGAAAGTCGAACCCACGTGGTTGCATCGCTACGTGCCAGGCCTGAAAACGGGCGGCGACCTTCCAGTCATGGCTTGCCGTTACAAGCCAATCTTCGGCGAAGGTGATTCAGAGAGTCGAAGCTTGGTCAGTGTCGCTCGTTTTGAGGAAGTCACGATCGACGCCCACAGTAATTGCCAAAGCAGGCTTTATGATCATGAGGAAGAAATTTATTTCGTGTTGCAGGGTAAAGGCGATCTTCGCTATGGCGATAAGACCTACTCGATGCGCGCAAATGATTTCACTTATCTGCCTCCGGGGGTGAAGCACTCCATCGGGGACAGTTCTGACGGCGAAACGCAAGTGCTGATTATGGGGTTCAAGGCCCCATCGTCCATCTCAATCGGCGTGCCAGCTTCTGAACCTAAAATTGTGAATATGGATGACGTGAAAGAACAAAATGTTGAAGGTCATCCGACATCAGTCCTCTACAAGTTGCTGCTAGGGCCGCGGACTGGAACGCGCGACGCCATCGATGATGCGTATGTGGTAACCAGCTTGTTCTGGATGGACTTTGCACCCGGCGGCACGAACTTTCCTCACCATCATGAAACCGCGGAAGAAATTTATCTGGTGCTTCAGGGCGGGGGAGTGATGGTGGCGGGCGGTGGGATGGACGGCGTCGAAGGCCGCCATCCAGCGAAAGCGGGCGACGCTTATTACTTCCGGCAAAACTGCACCGTGGGTTTTTACAACCAGAATAAACCGGGAGCAAAGGCCTACATCCTTGCGGTGCGCTCGCAGGTTCCGCTGCCGAAGGATGATGATTAGGCTAGCATCCGTCTGTATGGGGATCCCGCACAAAGGGAACGCTCGCTAAATGCGAACTAGCTGAACACGATAAGCGCTACGAAGGAGGTTCGATGCGTACTCAAAATTCCAGCCGGCGATCATTCGTGAAACTGCTGGCGGCAGCACCGCTGCTGAGCCAGATCGCGATGCGCGAGCTTTATGCGCAGGCGGCCACGGCTGTGGGCAAAGATCCGCGACAAAATGTATACACGCGGCTCGGCGTTAAGACCGTGATCAATTGCCGAGGGACCTGGACCTATCTCAGCGGATCGCTCGAATTTCCTGAAGTGCGGCAGGCGCAGGTCGAGGCGGCACAGCATTTCGTCAACATGTTTGATCTGCAGCACGGTATTGGCCGGCGTTTATCGGAATTGACGGGCGCTGAGTCGGGCATTGTGACTTCAGGCGCCGCTGGCGCGATGGCTGCTGCGACGGCTGCGTGTATCGCGGGCAGCGACGACAAATATATATGGCAACTGCCCGACACGACTGGCTTGAAACATGAAGTAATCATGGTAGGCGGCCGTAGCGCTTTCGACAGCGCCATTCGATTGGCCGGAGGAAAGCTGGTCCTCGTATATTCACCGGAAGAACTCGCGAACGCGATCAACGAAAACACGGCGATGATCTATACCACAGATCTGGGCGACAAACTGGAACGCGAACTTGCGATTGCAAAAGAACATAAAGTTCCTCTGCTGCTGGATGACGCCGCCGGCATACCCCCTGCCGATAACGCCAAGCTCTACGCAAAAATGGGGATTGATCTTTACTGTTTCTCTGGAGGCAAGGGATTGTGCGGGCCACAATGCAGCGGCCTGCTTCTGGGCCGAAAGGACCTGGTCGAAGCGGCGCTGATGAATTGCAATCCTCGCGAAGGCGCCGTATGCCGGCCCATGAAAGTCGGCAAAGAAGAAATTATCGGATGCCTCACCGCGCTCGAGACATGGCTATCTCTCGACCCGAAAAAACTCTATGCGGAATGGAACGGCCGCGTGGAGCGCATTCGCAAGCTGGTGGACACGGTGCCCGGCGTAAAAACTGACATTTATATTCCTGATGATGGCAATCGCTATCCGACGCTGCGGGTTTCGTGGGATACCCAGGCGTGGGGATTCAGCGTTTCCGATTGTGTGCAGGAGTTGCGAGCCAGCAATCCAGTGATCGAAGTGCTTGGTAACGATAACCCCAGCCTGGTGACTGCGGTCCGCGAGGGTAATCCAAACCGAAAGGAAAACAAAGAGCCCGACCGCATTGAACTGGTTTCGATGACCATCAAGCCGGGAGAGGAAATCATCGCCGGGCAAAGATTGCGCGCCGTGCTGAGCGCTGCTCGCAAGAAATCTGCCGCGTAGAATTAGAAAGCGCGCGATCATGCGACGAATTGCTAAAAAAGTTCCCATGCGACTCTTACTAATCCTACTTCTATTTTCGCCGCTTGGCGTAGCGAAGGCACAACTGCGAGCGATCGTTCCGCGGAATTTAGATCATCCTAGTCATTTCTACTCACCCGCCGTGGACGCGGGAGATTACATCTATATATCGGGACAGGGCACTTAAGCGCCCAGACGGCAGCTTGCCGGCAGCTTTTTCTGCGCAGGTCCGCCAGGCGCTCGATAACATCAAAACCATCGTTGAGTCCGATGGTTTAACGATGGAGAACGTTGTTTACACGCAAGTGTATTTGGAGGACATTGGCAAATATGGGGAGATGAACGCTGTCTTCGGAGAGTACTTCCCGAAAAATCCACCGGCTCGTGCTGTGCTAGGGGTTGCTCGAGTCCCCGAATCGGCGATTGAGATCAGCGCGGTCGCGGTTCGCGATCTGACCAGACGGCGGGCTGTCTATCCGCCACATTACAATCACAAAGACACGGCTTCTCCTGGCATGCTTACGCACGACCGGCTGTTCATATCGAGCATGAGCGGCAGCGACCCCGAGACCGGCAAAGTTCCGGACGATCCGGCGGCGCAAGTCGATCTGGCGCTCGACCGCATGCAAGCGGTTGCGAAGGCGGCCGGACTCGAACTCGCAAACATGGTTTTCGTGAATCCGTATCTGACTTCGACAATTCCGTCGCGAGTTATGAACCAGCATTACGCAGGGCGTTTTGAGTTCGGCAACACCCCAGCGCGCGCAACGATTGATGTGACAAGCTTGCCCGGCGGCGCGCAGATCGAGTACACCGGCATTGCCGTGCGTGATCTGAGTCAGCGCAAAGCAGTCCGTCCGAAAAATATGCCGCCAAGCCCCACCGCCAGCCCATGCGTTTTTGCCGGCGATACTTTATATTGCTCGGCAAAAGACGGTTTTATTCCTGGGCCGCACGGCGGCATTTACGCGACTACCACACCTCATCAGCTTCGCCAGAGCATGCGCAATCAACTGGACAATCTGGAAGAAGCCGGCATGAATTTCGACGAGGTTGTTTCCACGACCGTCTATTTAGACAATCTGTCGGACATGCAGTCTTTTGATGAAGTGTACGCGCAGTACTTCGGCTCTGTGATGCCGGCGCGAACCGCGATCCAGCAGATTGCGCCTACCGAGCGCAAGGCTGACGAAGACGATCACTACCCGGGGTTTGAGCAGGTTTCGTTGATCGCGGTCCGCAAACACTCCAGCCGTTGAGGACCAATTGCAAAGTGAATTTGGAAATTCAGGCTGGTCTGCAAAAGAACTTACCAGACTCGCTTGCAACGAAGTCGAGATCACCCTTGCAGAAGGCGCCTTATCGGTGAAACTCCGTAGGCCGCCGTCAGAATTGCTCCCGCGGCGACGCCGGTCAGCACGCCTTTCCATTTATAGCTAAGTGGTGCAAAGATCGCCGCTGCGGCTGCCGCAGACCCGATCGCAAACCGGATTTTTTCCTCAGTCCCGTTCATCCTAAAGTCCTTCACACTCATCCTCCTGTTTTGCGGTGATTTCTTAGACTACCTGTTTACCAGTCCGAGTCTCGGTCTGTGACCGGCTCGGGTGTCAAGGCAGGCACAAAGCTAAGACTTCCACTACGTATAGAGGTTGAGATGATCGCTCCCGCTGTGGGGTTTACTCCTATATGCTGCGAGAGGATTTCGGGCCGGAACAGAAGCACGCCGACCAATCGATTCTTGACGAAAACAAGCGTCTACATGTTTCGACCGTTCGTTAATCGGTGCGATGGCGATTGATCGCCACTGCGGGGCCCCTTCCCTTTCCCTCCGTCCGGCTACATTAAACGAACCATTGGTGTGTCCTCGTGGTGGTTCGTGGTTTTTAGATGGCGGCGCCCCCTGCGCGGTGCGCTGGGTCTCGGTGACGGTATGCTTAGCAATTTCTCCACATAATTAGTTTGTCCGCACTTGGTTTAGGGCGGAGGTTCCGGAGTTGGGAGCGGAATTCACAATCTCCGGGTGCTGGCCCGACTGCACCGTAAGAAGCACTCCTACGGCGACGAATATCACTCCCAGCCAACGCTTCCAGTGAACGTGTTCGCCGAGCAAGAAGCGGGCCCCGATGGCATCCACGATAAAACCCAGTGCGGTGGCCGGGACGGCATAACTGAGTTGCGCCACCGACAGCAATCCTAAAAGGGCAAAAAACGCGATTGCATCGCATAGGGCGCCGATGCACGACTAGTCGATGGGTAAAGATGTACCGGATCGGGCGGGCCAGGCCGGAGGGTCGGAGTTCGTCGAGGTGCTCACCGCCTTGCGACATCCCCTTGGCGCAGAGGATATCTCCCAATGAGCCCGCGAGGACTGTAATGAGGATGAGCAGCCACTTCGTCATCAACCCACCTCGTCCGGCTCGCCCACGGTATGCGTCGGGGTCTTCGCGATGACTGCGACGCCTATGGATATAAGCACCACGCCAAACCAGCGCGCGGTCACAACTTGCTCGTGAAGGATAAACCGGCTCAGAATGGTCGTAACAATGTACGACGCGGCAATGAGAGGAACGACATAACTGAGATCAGCCCAGCTGAACAGTGAAAGCTGGGCCAGCGCATAGATCAGGCTAGTCACTACGCCGGGTAATACGAAAGGATTGGCGACCAGCAAAAACAAATAATGCAGAAAATGCGTGTGATTGAAGTCCGGCATTCGAGACATGCCGAGCGAAAGCAGCAGGTTGCCGAAGCTATTGGTGAGGACAGCGACGGCAATAAACGTTCCGGTTTTGAGGGTTGAGGCAGATTTTGCCGCTTGGGCCCTTTGTATGTGAAGCGGGCTGAGCCGTGTGGTCGCACTACCGACGCGAGTTTTCGAAGAAACTGATGGCCTGCTCAAGCCGCTTTGTTACCTTTCTTTTTTCCGGCTGTGCCTGGCCCATCCAGCGCTCTGATAACGCATTTGCCATCCGGATCTCCGCAGTGGTGGCCTCGTTTGTCGTCTCGGTCTCTTTCTTCGCACATAGCTTTTAAGCGGGGCTTCTGCATTTGCAGATACCTGCGCCTCGTCCCGTTTTTAGGTGCGTTTGAGGAACTAAGGGAAGTCTGTATTTTGCAACAGCAGATCGCGGTGAATGTGATCGTGAATAGCCTGTATCACATCCAAAGCGGAGGCAGGCGCCGCAAAAACCAATGCATCAGTTGCGGGTCAATTCCCCTTCCATTTTTCCGGTGATGGTCACCAGGCGAATGGCCCCCTGGCTGTCTTCGAACACCAGTCCAGTACCTTTGGGATTTACAACGGCGGCCACGAGATGACCATATGATTTCGGAATGCCTCCATGGGTCGGCGTATGATCGTAGCGCGCCAGTTCTCCCTCTTTCATGCCAGTCATGCTGACAAAGCGAATCACCCCTTCGTCATCTTCGAAGATCAAGCCAGTGCCGATTTGGTCGGGAATTGCCGTTACCAAGCGGCCGTAAGATTTTGGTACGCTGCCGTGCACCGGAGCGTAAGCCTGCATCGGATTCTCCTGGGCAGCGGCATGAACCACTCTCGCATTTCTCACCCCACAGATGTAGCCTGCGATTACGAACGTCGCGCTGGCCCAGACAAGAAGGAATGTCTTTCGCATCGATAATGCCTCTCTTTTAGGATGAAATTTAAGGAATGAAATGATCTGTGCGGCAATCGTTTAGGGCTCAACCAGGATTTTGTGCATCATGCCCATATCCTCATGCAGCAGGATGTGGCAGTGAAATACAAAGGTGCCCGCAATGGTCGGATCGCGGAAATCCATGCGGACCTTCACGCTGTGATACGGGCCTTTTCCCGACCAGTAGGGAATCTCGATTGTGTCGCGAAGGTCCTGGTTCTTGACCGGCTTGCCATCAACTTCCAGCATCATGAAATGGATTTGATGAATGTGAAACGCATGCGTCTCAAGAGTTCGGTTCTCGATGGTCCAGTCCTCCACGGCACCCACTTTAGTGGTTATCACAGGCTTTTCGTTGGGTTCGAACACCCTCTGCTTTTGGCCTTCTACCGTGATGTAAAACTGGATCGGCCCGTTGGTTCCACCGAACTCTTCCGAGAAGTAGAGTTTGCGGTTCGCGGTCACGGTTGCATCTTTCAAACTTGCAAACTTAAGGCCAGCCATCGAAATGCCATGATCCACTACGACCGGCTTCGCTTGCACTTGGTTGGTGGCCGCAGCGTTGCTGACCCGAATTTGACCGAGTATCTCCTCCAAATCCGGATTGCCCGTGGGCCCGGTTGAATAAGGCATCGAGACAAACTGTGCGTCGGTTCCCGCGGGAGGCGCTTGCACGATAAATTCAGCCCGTCCTGCCGGTGGGACCAATATTGTCTGTTCGGTTCGCGCGGCGGCCAGAGGATAACCATCCAACGCGATTAGCTCCAGTGGTTGCGGTACGCCATTGCTCAAAACCTCTAGAGGCATGAATTCTTGTAGAGTCGCGTTGGCAACCCGCCAGAATTGCCGTTCCCCCGGCTTCATCTGAATAATCGGCGGCAAGGGCGCCTCTGGAGCGGCCGCCAAATGAAAATTCAGCGTCAGTTCATACGGGCCCGGGACCGAGGACCAAATATTGCTGGCGAACCACAAACACGCGCTGCACAAGTCCAGTCACTTCGGGCCGGACTTTTTCCATGCCCTCCACGATAAGAGCGCCTGCCGCTCCTCCATTTACCTGAAATTCCGTAAAGCCATGCACGTGGGGATGGTACCAATAAAGACCGGGGGGTTCGTCATTTGGAATCTTTATTTTGTATTGGAACCCGGGAGAGCCTGGCTGAATTAGAGTTGTGAGCACATCGTCCTGGTGGCAGGTGGGCGGAACGTTCATGCCATGAAAATGAACGTTGGTGGACTGCAATGTTGCGGCCCCTCCATCCCCGCAGATAGTGCCCGCCTGCTCAGACATATCCATATTGCTCATTGAATCCGAGCTGTTTGCGGGAACAGGAATGTTGTCCTTGACCTTCAAAAGCAGTTCGTCGCCCTGGTTCACGCGAATGGTAGGCGCTTCAACTACTCCCGTAGAACTCTGGTATTTATAGCAATAGTGGGTGTAGCCATATTGATCGACCGAGTAGCCCATATCGAAGTCCGCATCGAGAACACCATTTCGCGAAGTGAGGCTCAACGCATCCTGCACCACCGTGCCAATGGGCGGCCGGGGCGGGCATTGAGCCGCAGCTTCAAGAGACACGCAGCCGATGACTGAGCAAAGCAGAAATTTAAAAATACGCTGCATTCGACTCCTAATTACCTAGCTGATCGTTATTACTTAGCTAATCCTTCACAAAGTTTTCAGCCCTTAAAAAGAGCGTGGAGGAAAACTTCCAATCGAGAGCAATCCCGGACTGTTCGCATCGCTTACCGGCGATTGAGACATTTCATTCAGCGTGCACGCAGCTCCGTTCGAACCAACCGCGATCATGCCAATCGAGGAAGTTGGGCCGAACTCTGCGACATAAATAATGCCCCCTGTACCGGTGTTGCTGCCAACAGCCAGCTCCCCAGCGTATGACCAGGAAGGCCCATAACCTCGAAGCGTTCCTGAAGTGCATCCAGCTGAAAGTTTTCCGGTCGAACTGTCGAAGAATGCGGCGCTGATTGTGTCACCTTCCGTGTTGCTGATGTACAACAAACTCTCATCCGGACTGAGCAGAATGTTGCTCGAGTTGATCGCCGGTCCCAAAGTATAAACAGAGGTCTTGCCTAGCCGGCCCGGCCCAATTTCTGAAACTTCAACCACCATAGAAGTCGAGGTATCGCCGAAAAGCGCGTAGCGCCCATCTTTTGTGATTTCCACGCTGTCAGGGTAACTCGCGCCCTGCGATTTGGAATAGCCGGTTGAGTTCTGTTCGTCCCCGTTTGAGACCGGCGTACCTGAGGAAATATCGAAGGATTCGATCGATCCGTCGCCGTAGGTTACAACCATAATGTTCCCATGCAAGGCCATGCCCCCGATGAATCCGCCTTGCAGTCCAGCGACGGAAATGTCGTTCACAAAGGTGAGGCTGCAACCTGGCTCCACTTGAAAGGTTGCGATCGTATTGGAGGTCGTAAAACCAGCGTACAAATATTGGTCATTCGCTGCTAGGCCGATGCCATTCGCGTTGCCGGAATCGGTCGGAGAACCGGAGGCGCTGCCGCCGACGGTGAAGGTATTCATATTGATTCCAACAATATCGCCGGTGAATGCATCTGAGGCATAAACGCATTGCTGCGTCGTATCGTCGAGCAGGGCCACCCGCTCGGTTGAAAAATATCCTCCCGCTATGCCTACCCCTCCGGTCAGCACCTGCTGATCCAGATGAAGAAGACCGTCGGGGCCTATGCTGTAAAAAGTGGAGCTGTTCGAGAGAATGGCGTCGTCATTGGTAAGGAGATAGCGAGGCTGGGTTGCTCCGTCGGCAAGGCCATTCAGGACGCAAATCCAGATCAGCACCGCCGCATAGCGCGGTCTCCAGAAACTAATCAAGATTCGCATAATTCCCCAGGGTCGGTCGCTGCCAAGAAATGCCGAACTAAATTATGCCAAGCTAGGCTTTTTTGAAGTTAAACACAGGCGCAAGGGCGCTTCAATCTCAATCTGCCGTTTGTGTAGGGAATAAAGGCTCCTGACGAAAGTGTTTCATCCGTGACAGGGCGGCGCTGGAGAAAGATTTCCGGCTTGCAGTCCGGTGCGTGCAATTTTTTTAAAGGCAAAGGTAGCCTGGCGTCCGTCCAACGAGATCACTGCTCCGTCGGTTGTTGCAAGGCTGAGGCCGCCTGAATTCCGGTCGCCACTTCGGGTATGACGCCCATCCGGACATAAATTGGATGGACGATCCGGCGCAGAACCGGAAGCTGAGAAGCAAACACGCCGGCGCCGACAATGCAAATTGCGCCCCCGATCATCAGGGTCAAAGGAGCGCCGATGCGGCTCGCGGCCGCGCCAGCGATAAGGCTGCCAAATGGCGCCACTCCCTGAAAAGCCATCGAATAAAAGCTCATCACTCGCCCGCGCTTCTTGTCTTCCACAATGGTCTGGAGGATGGTGTTGCTGGAGGCCATTTGCTGCATAAAGCAGAATCCGGTAACGACCAGCAACAACATGGAGAGCCACTGATGCCGCGACAATGAGAAGGCGATCAGGGAAGCGCCGAAACCTGCTGCGGTCATGGGAATCACTCGCCCCAATCCCAGAACGCTGCGGCGGGCTGCAAGCCTTACCGCCCCGATCAGCGCGCCAACGCCGGTGGCGCCCATCAGAAATCCCAGCGTGTGCGCTCCGCCGTGCAGTATGCGCCCTGCAAAGATCGGCATTAGCGTTGTGTATGGCATTCCAACCAGGCTGATCAGCGCAAGCAGCAGCAGGATCCACCAAATCGGACGAAACCCACGAATGTAGCTCCAACCTTCGCTCAATTCGGAAAGGACGCTGCCGTGTACGCGCTCACGCTGGCGAACCGTGACAACCATGGCCAGCAAGGAAGCGATGACAGCGAGATAACTCCCGCCGTCAACCAAAAAGCAATACCCCTCGCCGACCAGTGCGATTATGATGCCCGCGATTGACGGGCCGATGAGGCGGGCAGCATTCACTAGCGAGGAGTTCAAAGCAATGGCATTTCCAAGGTCTTCCGGCTGTTCCACCATCTCAATGACGAATGCTTGTCGAGCCGGCATATCAAAAGCATTTACCGCTCCCTGAAACAGATTGAGCAGAATGACCTCATTCACGGTGATTATTTTCGCCAGGGCAAGCGCGGCGAGGCCGAACGACTGCAGCATGGAAAGCGTCTGCGTAACCAGCAAGACCCGGTGCCGGTTCCAGCGGTCGACCCAGACACCCGCAAACGGCCCGAGGAACAAGACTGGAATCTGCCCGGCGAAACTCACCAGTCCGAGAAGAAATGCCGATCCGGTAAGGCGGTAGACAAGCCAGCCGGTTGCGACACGGGTCATCCACGTGCCGATCAGCGAAATGCCCTGCCCGCCGAAGAACAGGCGATAGTTTCTGTGCCTCAGGGCGCGCACTACAAGGCGCCAATTGGTTTCCTTTCGCCCTGTCTGCGGCATTTTTCGATCAGTTCTCCGGAAGTGGTGAAAACCCGCGGCGGACGGCGTCAACCGTCTCGCGCTGCACCCAGGTCTTGTGTTGGGATGCTTTAGGGCCTAACACCGGTGGGCGTATAATTTTGCCACAGCCGCTATCTTTTTTGCTCAAGTGTGCACGAGGGTTCTCCTGTCTCCGATAATCTGGAGTACACCAATTCCAACCAGAATATTGAAGGGATGGCGACTACAGTTTGTTGTGGAGGTCTCCAATGAGTGACCGGCGCTCAAAAGCCGGAAGTCCCGGAGAAAAAAGTCACGACTCCGGCGTATCGCGGCGCGACTTTCTAAAGATCTCGGGCATCACGGCGGCGATCCCGATCGTTACCGGCCCAAAGATCGTCATGGCTGCCGGCGAGGAAATTCCGGTACATGGGCCGGGCAAAGTTGAAATGGAGTTCAGCATCAATGGCAAGGCATACGCGGCGAAGCTTGAGCCACGCGTGACTTTGTTAGACGCTTTGCGCGATCAGTTCGAGATCACTGGAGCGAAGCGGGTTTGCGACCGGGGCGAGTGCGGCGCTTGCACAGTACTGATGAATGGCAAGATCGTCTACGCCTGCTCTGTGCTCGCGATCGAGGCCCAGCATAAGGCGATTGTTACGGTTGAATCGCTGATGCAAGATGGCAAGTTGCATCCCATCCAGCAAGCTTTTGTTGATAACGATGCTTCGCAGTGCGGCTTCTGCACTCCCGGTTTCGTTCTCGCCTGCAAAGCACTTCTCGATCGGAAGCCGAGTCCCACGCCAGAGGACATTCGCTGCGGCTTGAGCGGGAATCTATGTCGCTGCGGAACCTATGATGGAATTCGTAAGGCCATCGAGCAGGCTGCGGAAAAGGGAGCGTAGAATGCCGAACCTTCCAAAGCCTGACTATGCATGGCCTGCAGAAAATCAACGCACGCTGATTGGCAAACGCGTCGCACGCGTGGATTCTTCGGTCAAAGTCTCGGGGCAGGCAAAATACACCTACGATACGCACCGGCAGGGAATGTTGTACGGCAAAGTCTTGCGCTGTCCTTACGCGCACGCGAAGGTTGTCAGCATTGACATCGGATTGGCCGAGAAGATGCCCGGAGTAAAAGCGGTGCAGATCGTCCAGGGGCCGGGGTCGATGATCTATTGGGAGGGAGACGAAATCGTTGCCGTGGCGGCGATCGATGAATGTACGGCCGAAGATGCGATTCGGGCAATCAAGGTGCGGTACCAGCAATTCGAGCATTTGGTCAGCGACGCTGGGCCCCCTAGAAACCTAGCGAAAGGCCTAGGTCCGCTGAGTACGAATGACGTCGATGACATGCTCGATAACCAGGCCCCAAGCGAGCAGATCGTCAACCAGATCCGGCGATATGGCATTATCGAAAAAGCGACTGAAGACAATCTGGAACAAGTGAAGGCTGATGGTGCTACCGAAGATGTGATGAACGCGATTCAAGCAGCCACGGTTCATCCTGGCTCGGCGCAACGGGCGGCGTCGAATTACCAAAGAACGGCCGCCGAAATTTTCGGCGACCCTGGACCAAGCTTTCAAGGATGCGGAGGTCGTTTCGGAAGGTCTCTACGGCGTACCGGTGATCACTCATTGCTGCATGGAAACGCACGGTTCGATTTCAGAATGGACCGATGAGAACCATCTGCTCACGCACATTTCCACGCAGAATCTCTCCGGCATTCCCGGGCAAATGGCGGAAGCGCTGAAAATTCCCGCGACAAACATCCGCGTCCATCAAGATCATGTTGGAGGAGGCTTCGGCAGCAAGTTCGCGCCCGATCGCTGGGGAATCTTCACCGCACAATTATCGAAGAAGGCGGGCGGAAAGCCGGTGCGCATCATGCTCGAGCGCGACGCCGAACTCAAAGTCGCAGGAGCCCGGTCTTCTGCTTTCGCGCGAGTGAAGGTCGGCGCAAAAAAAGATGGAACGCTTCTTGCCTGGCAATCGGATTCGTGGGGAACTGGCGGACCCGGCGGCGGAGGCATGCCACCGGTCCCCTATATCTTTAATGTTCCCAATCAGCGCACACAACACACCGCTATTCGCAACAATATAGGACCGGCGCGGGCATGGCGGGCTCCCAACCATCCGCAGGCCGCTGTGCTCACGATGTGTGCTCTGGACGATCTCGCGGCCACGCTGCAAATGGATCCTCGAGAATTCTTCACGCGAAACATCGATCTCACCGGGCCGAGACACAATATCTACCGCGAGGAATTGGCTATCGCATCCGAGTTGATGGACTGGAAAAACAAATGGCAACCGCGCCGGCAGATTTCCCCCGGTGAGATTGCTCGTGGAGTTGGGCTTTCCATTCACACCTGGGGCGGCCGCGGCCACGCCAGCGATTGCGATCTCACGATTCAACCCGACGGCTCGGTCGGTCTAAAGATGGCCTCGCAGGATGTGGGTACGGGAACACGCACCTGCATCCTCATGGTAGCTGCGGAGACACTGGGCATTCCTACGGATGCAATTCATTTGCAGATTGGCGATACCATCTTTCCGCCTTCGGGTGGGTCGGGAGGATCGAGCACGATTGGCGGAATCACTTCATCTACGCGCCGTGCCGCTATCGATGCGCGGGATGCGCTATTGGCAAAAGTTGCAACTGCTCTGGATGCTCAGCCTGAGGAGTTAGAGTGCGGGGATGGAATGGTGAGTGTGCGGGGCGATTCTTCGCGATCGCTTAGCTGGAAAGAAGCTTGCTCCAAGCTGGGAGCCATGCCACTCACGGTGCGTGGGAAGCACCCTGACAGGAATAAACCGCCCGACCTTACTAACAGCGGTGTTGGCGGCGTGCAGATGGCTGAGGTCGAGGTCGACACAGACACGGGCATTATCAAAGTCAAGAAAATGGTTGCGGTCCAGGATTGCGGGCTGGTGATCAATCTAAGAACGGCCGAAAGCCAGGTCTACGGCGCGCTAATCATGGGTATCAGCTACTCGTTATTTGAAGAAAAGGTGATGGACCTGACCACGGGCCGGATGCTGAACGCGAATATGGAGTTCTATCGTCTCGCGGGACTGAACGACATTCCCGAGCTTGTGGTTCACATGATGACAGGCCAAGGTTACGACGAACGTGGCGTGATCGGACTCGGCGAGCCTCCGGTGATTTCTCCTGGGGCGGCGATTTCGAATGCTGTAGCCAATGCGATTGGAGTGCGTGTGCCCTGTCTTCCACTGACTCCCGATCGCGTGCTGGCCGCGCTTGATCGGAGGGCAGGCGCCTGATGCGGGCCTTTGAATACCTCAGCCCGAACAATAAGGCGCAAGCTATGAGCCTGCTGGCATCCAGCTGGGGCAACACGGAAATCATTGCGGGCGGCACGGATTTATTGGCGTTAATGAAAGATGATGTCGTTTCTCCGCGGCGGCTAATCAATCTTAAAGACGTCAAGGAGCTGCGCGGCGTCTATGCGAGTGCGCAGGGAATGCGAATCGGTGCGCTGGCTACGCTGGATGAACTGGCCAACGATGCCGCAATCAAGAAAAACTATCCCGCATTCGCGGAAGCGCTGATGGAAGTCGCCAGCCCGCAGATTCGAAATCAGGCCACGCTGGGAGGCAATCTTTGCCAGCGCCCGCGCTGCTGGTACTTCCGCAACGGATTCGGACTGTTGCCGAAGGATGAGAGCGGCAAAGAATTGGTTACGGCGGGCGAGAACCGCTATCACGCAATTCTCGGCAACAGTGGACCGGCAAAGTTTGTCAGCCCTTCGACAATTGCTCCGATTCTCATTGCCTACGGAGCGAGAGTGCGGATTGAAGGTCTCAACGGCAAGCGTGAACTTCCGCTGGAGAAGTTTTTCGTGATCCCGAATACAGATGGCCAGCGCGAACACGACTTGCGGCCGAACGAAATTGTCACAGAGTTGATTTTGCCGCCTGCGCTGAACATACATGCCGCGCATTACGAAATTCGCCAGAAAGAAGCCTTTGATTGGCCGTTGGCAGTGGGGGCCGCCGCTCTAAGAATGAACGGCCCAAGTGTGCAATCCGCTCGCGTTGTATTGGGACACGTCGCGCCCGTGCCCTGGCGATCGCCGGAAGCGGCGAGCGCGCTGGCGGCACGACAGGTGAACCCAGACACGGCACAAGAGGCTGCAGAAATCGTGGTTATAGGCGCACATCCGCTCAGCGGCAACGCTTACAAAGTCCATCTGGCGCGTGTTGCCGTAAGGCGGGCCATCTTGAAGGCCGCCGGAGGTACGGTATGATCCGCGAATCGGAGCGTTTCAATATCTATCACCCCAACCTTTGCCCTGCCCTGCGCTGGAAAGGTCAGTTCATTTTGGCTGAGCCCGATCCAACCGTGCCAGCCTGCAATGATGGTCTTTTCTGGTGCCTTCACAGCCAGACCTGCATCGGTCCGGATGGTCAGCGTGCCGAGCCCGGCAATTGCAGCTCGAAATCCCGCGTCTGTCACGGAACGGGAAAATGCGGGTGGGTCGGGAACTCCCCAATTGAGTAAAAGGCACAAATTCACAGGAATCCACCGCCGGAGGGTGGAATAGAATAACGATTCGCCCACTCACCCTATGAGCATTCCAACCGAACGGTGGAAAGAATGGGAAGGCAGGCTCGTCGATGGGCAGTTCTCGCTCCGGAAGTGGTTGGGAGCCTCCGATCACGGCGCGGTTTTTCTTACCGAATGCCGCACGGCAGGTGCTGCGCAAAGCGTCGTAAAGCTCATCAGCGCTGACGCCGGCTTCGATGCAAACATGCAACTTTTGCTGTGGGCAGAAACGGCGAAGCTTTCGCATCCGCAGTTGATACGGCTGTACACACATGGCCGCTGCACAATCGACGAGACGCCTCTTCTCTACGTTGTGATGGAGTTCGCTGAAGAGAACCTGGCCGAGATCATTCCGGTGCGTCCGCTTTCCGGCGCAGAGGCCCTGGAAGTGCTCTCGCCTGCAACCGAAGCGCTCGCTTTTCTGCATCGCTCCGGTCTGGTGCACAGCCGCATCAAGCCCTCGAACATGATGGCGGTCGGCAATCAGTTGAAGCTTTCTTCAGATGGACTGCGTAACTCAGCTGGTGCGCGCCTTGCCAAGTCGATGTCTGCGTATGACGCTCCCGAAGTCGCGAGATCTGGATTCACACCTGCTGCAGACATCTGGTCGCTTGGAGCAACGCTGATTTCAGTCCTGACGCAGAAGGAACCGGCGCCACCCACGTCGACGTCTAGCGGCATGGATCAGGCGCAAGATGCGACGATACAAGGCACTCCTGAAAAGCTGAAAAGCATCCTGCGGCAGTGCATGCAATCTGATCCTGCCAAACGTCCGACAGCTCATGCGATCCTGCAAGAACTCTCGGGTCAGCAACCCGCTAGCAAAGCCGTTGTACTTGAAAACGTAGATGCGAATATGCGTCAACGCCGGATGGGCCGCCGGCTTATGCTGCCCGTCGTTATCGTAGTAGCGGTCCTTCTCGCGGTTCTGATCGCGAGCCGGTTTATGGGGCATCAACCATCCGCTACCGGATCACAAACTCCGCCCCAGAATTCTCAGGCTGATGACCAGACCGCAAGATCCTCTGCCGAGCCGGCGCCGATTGCTTCGACTCAGACGGGCGTCGTGCGCGGCAGCGTTTTGAATCGGGTGATGCCAGACGTTTCGCAGAATGCGCTGCGCACGATCAAAGGCCGGATAAAAGTGGTCGTGGAAGTCGCCGTCGACGCTTCAGGAAAGGTATCTGGCACAAGGTTGACCTCTTCCGGACCCCAGCAGATATTTTTCGACTCGCTCGCTGGCAGCCGCCCGGCAATGGAAGTTCAGTCCCGCAGAGCGAAACGGAGCACCTGCTGCCAGCGAATGGATCTTGCATTTTCGGTTTGGCCGCGGCTCTGCCGAAGTGTTTCCAACTGAACTGCAACCTTAGCGCTAGTTTGCTGCTTCACTCTCCTGCCTTGTTTTGCTTATGCAATTTCCAAACGATCTGGCGCAACATGCCAAGAAGAAACTCCGCATCGCCGCTATGCAATCGAAGGCGGAATGCCATGCGCCGGACCGCCGCTTGAAACGTCTCAGAGGTATTCAGTTTGGGATAATCGCTTGCTTCCAAAGCCGCGAGCAGCGTCTCATAAATTCGCTCGACCTCGGCGGCCGAAGCGGCAGTGCGAGGCCCTGATTCGGCCGCTGCAGCGCTGCAATCCCGCGTCAACTCGTAGAGGCAGATCGCGACCGCTTGTCCCAGATTCATCGACGGCTGTACCTCGCGGGTGGGAATATGCATGAGCCAATGGCAATGGCTCATGTCTTTGTTGGATAGGCCGAATTTTTCCGATCCGAACAACAAAGCACACGAGGCTGATCCCAGGTGCGCGCGAATCTGCGGCGCTGCCTGTGGCAAGAGTTGCAATGAATGCTGCAGGTCGCGATGCCCGATCGCGGTGGTTCCAACGACAAGCGAGCAGTCAGCTACGGCTTCTGCGACGGTTTCAAACTTTTCGGCGTTCTCTAAAATGCCCTCTGCCTTCACTGCGGAGCGAGCACCCTGAAAAGCAACTTCATAGGGATTTACCACTCGCAGCCGGCGAAATCCAAAGTTGCTCATGGCGCGAGCGGCCGCACCAATATTAAGAGGGTTGCGCGCGTCGACCAACACAACACGCAGACGGTCAAGTTCCTCCGCAAGGGGCATGGGTTTCTATTCTACGGCAGCGATCGGTGAGAATCGTTCGACGCGGCTATTGTTGGTATCAGACTAGGAGCGGCTGTACTATGCGCATTTCGTACCATGCAAGTCTTTGACTCGGAACGTGACTGCCCAGCCAGACAGATGTAAAAAATTTGTCAAAGCTGCAGCGAAGCGCTGCAAATGGGTAGAAACTTGATAAGCTTCAGTGGTCGTAATAGCCGGTTGCGCGGAAGTCCAGCCGAATCGAACGCATTCACAACCGGCGAGCCAGTGAGGATCTTATGGGTCAGATGTCTAGTCCAATCGGCGCTGTTAGATTGTCCGATGCTGTGCCTCCTACGTTGCCGTCCGGAAGAATTCTCGTGGTGGAAGACGATCCCGCCGTACAGAAGGCGCTGAAGCGGCTTTTCGAGGCCGAGGGTTACATGGTTGAGGTTCAATCCAACGGCCAGGCGGCGATCGAAAGTTTTCAGGCCGCGCCGCCGGCCGTGATTATTCTTGACCTTCGCTTGCCGAAGCTCTCCGGCAGCGATGTTTGCAAGACGATTAAAGCTCTGGCGCCAACGACCCCCATTGTTGTGCTGAGCGCCACGAGCGATGTCTCCGATAAGGTGCTGTTGCTCGAATTGGGCGCCGACGATTATGTGACCAAGCCTTTCAGTCCGAGAGAATTGCTTGCGCGTGTGCGCGCTGCGCTGCGGCATGCTTCGCGGACGGCGAACGTCAGCCGTATTGTTTTCGATGGCATCACCATCGATCTCAGGAAGATGGAAGTGCAGCGTGATGGCAAGGTCGTCGTGCTTACCGCCCAGGAGTTTAAGACCTTGCAATTTCTCGTGCAGAATGCTGACCGGGTGATCAGCCGCGATGAGTTGCTGAACGAAGTTTGGGGATATCAAAACTATCCCTCTACACGCACCGTGGACAACCACATCTTGAAGCTGCGCCAAAAATTGGAACGCGACCCGGGCAGTCCGGTACACTTCCGCACCGTGCATGGAATGGGCTACAAGTTCGTACCCTGAAATCCCTGTGTTCTCCTCATCCGAACGCGCCCCGATAACTGCTTCACGCTACTCCGGGAATGCCTTGTTGCCCAGAACGCGCCTGCGCACGCGGTTTCTGCTGTCGATGGTATTGATCACGTTCGGTCTCACGGCACTGAGCCTTCTGGTAGTAAGGCACACCGTGCAGGCCCACGTTCGCGAAGGGATCGCACAGGACCTGCGGAACTCAGTTACGACGTTTCAAAATTTTCAGCGGGCACCGCGAAATCATGCTGACGCACGCCGCGGAATTAGTCGCGTATCTTCCCATCACGCGAGCCATCATGACCGCTCCCGATCCAGGGACCATACAGGACGCTTCTGAGGGCCTGTGGCCGTTGACCGGCAGCGATCTGCTGGTACTGACTGACCGCAACGGCAAAGTGGTTGCCCTTCATTCGAAGCCGCAAGGCTTGAGCCCGGAGACGGCGCAGAAGTATTTCGACGGGCCGCTCAACAACGAAGATAGTAGTCACTGGTGGTTCGGCGCTCATCACCTCTATCAGACATTTGTACAACCGATTTACTTCGGTTCCAAAACCGAAGGACGACTGCTCGGATTTCTGATCATTGGTTCTGAAATCGACAACCGGTTCGCCCGCGAGATAAGCAAAGTTTCGGCCAGCCAGGTTGCTTTTTCTTACGGCGACGAAATCGTGGCCACCACGTTGACTACTGACCAGGCCCAGAATCCGTCGGTGCGGGCGCTCGCGGCCGGCCCCTCCCAGAGCGCGGCCCGCGACGTTGAAATCGGCAAGGAAGCCTTCATAGCGACTTCGCTGAGCCTTTCCGGGCGACAGGAGGCTCCGGTTCATCTGATCGTGCTGGGATCGTACGATCAGGCGGCAAAGTTTCTGGACACTCTAAATCGCCTGCTTCTCTTGCTTGGCTTTACGGCGGTGCTGCTGGGCAGCGGCCTGGTGTTCCTTATTTCCTACACCTTCACGCGTCCGCTGGCCACTCTGGTGGAGGGTGTTCGCGCGTTGGAGCACGGAGACTTTGATCATCCTCTCGATCCCAGAGGGAGCGACGAAGTCGCCGAGCTGACGTCAGCTTTTGATCGAATGCGGGCCAGCCTGCGCAAAACGCAGGAGGCACTGCTGGAGTCTGAACAGCTGGCGACAATCGGACGCATGGCCAGCTCGATTTCCCACGACCTGCGTCACTCACTGGCTGCTGTAGTGGCAAATTCGGAGTTTCTCTGCGATGGCCGCCTAACTTCCGGTCAACGGGAAGAGTTGTATCAGGAAGTCAGGACCGGCGTGAATCAAATGACTGACCTGATCGATTCCCTTCTCGAGTTCGCGCGCACTCGCGAGTCTTTGAACCCAGCCTATGGCAACGTGGTTGAAAGCGTGCAACGGGCAATGCAGGCAGTGCGCTTGCATCCGCGCCATCAGGGAACGCGGATCGAGATCGTTAGCACTGCGCAGAGTATCGCCTGGTTCGACGGCCGCAAGCTGGAGCGCGCCCTCTACAACCTGCTGCTGAATGCCTGTGAAGCAGCGCCGGGCAGCGAAGGCAGGGTCCAAGTCAGCATCGAGCGCAACGATTCGTTTGTGGACATTGCGGTTTCTGACAATGGTCCGGGCATCGCCGAAGAAATTCGCGACCGGCTCTTTCATCCATTTGTGAGTTCTGGCAAGGAGAACGGCACGGGGCTTGGTCTTACCGTAGTGCAGAAAATTGTGCAGGACCATGGCGGGCGGGTTGCGATGGAGCGCACTGACAGTTGCACGGTTTTTCGCATCACCATTCCCGCGATCTCTCCAGAAGGCGCGCACGAAGGCGAGAACAATAACGATGAGGCGCCCGGCAGTCCAGTTTTGCGCGTAGACAGCAATCAAGTGAGTTGAAAACTGAATCCGGCATTCGGAAGCGTGGGTCTTTGGATTTGTTTTGGCTCGACTCTCCACCCCTACGAGTGTCATGCAGGAGGACGTGTGAGAAACCCTGAAATTCTTGCGCTGCAGAGACATTCGTTCCCAAGATTTGTAATGACAATACTTGCTCTTACGCTGCTTCTCAACTGCTGCGTTGCCCAGGAAAAAGCGCCGGCACAAGTAGCGCAAGATGCTTCCTTGCGCGAATTAGGTTCTCAAGTGCAGGAATTGCGAGAAACCATCGAACAGATGCGCAGCGAAAATGCCCAGTCGCGCACCGAGATGCAAGAGTTGCGCCAGGAATTGCAGGAGACACGCGCGCTGCTGGCTACGCTCGCGTCTGTCAACGGAGGTCGCCCGTCAGTTCCACAGGTCGGGCCCGCACGGCCCAGGGACAATTCCAATCAGGAAACGAGTAGCGCAGGCACTGCTCCGAACGCACCTGCTATCGAATTGAATGCCGATCTTGCGAGCCGAGTCCAGGAGCTCGAAGAATCCACTCAGTTGCTCGGATCAGAGATCAACGAACAATACCAGACCAAGGTCGAGACCGCCGCCAAGTACCGCGCGCGACTTTCCGGCATCGTGCTGATGAATACTTTTCACAACGTCGGCGCTTCCGATAATTTGGATTTGCCTGATTTTGCCGTTCCGGTTGCGTCCGGCTCTTCAGGATCCAGTTTCGGGGCGACCTTGCGGCAGACTGAAATTGGCTTGGAGATGTTTGGTTAGTACTCTGCTAGGCGCAAAGACTTCAGGAAATGTAGTGTTCGATTTTGCCGGGGGATTTCCGTCCACGCCGAACGGGGTCAATTTTGGTGTTGCGCGCATGCAAACCGCCAGCGTGCGGCTCGATTGGCAGCACACCGCGGTGATTGCCGGAGAGGATTCCCTTTTCGTCTCTCCACTTTCTCCGACCTCTTTTGCGTCGTTGGCGATTCCAGCTTTTGCCTATGCCGGAAATTTATGGGGTTGGACGCCGCAAGTTCGCGTGGAGCATCAGTTCGATGTAACGGCACAACAAACCCTCACGCTGCAGGCTGGAATTCTGGACAATCTGGATTGGGAGTTCCCCGGCTATCAGGATTACCGGTCCGCGCAGGCTGGTGAACAGTCAGGACAGCCGGCTTATGCAATTCGCACCGCGTGGTCGCGGCCGGTATTCGATCATCCGTTAAGCATTGGCGCAGCCGGCTACTTCGGCCGGCAGGATTGGTCGTGGGACCGCTATGTAGACTCCTGGGGCGGCATGACGGATTGGAGAATTCCCATCATGCGCCGCTTAGGCCTGTCCGGCGAATTTTACCGCGGACGCGGCATCGGAGGACTGGGAGCGGGCATCGGACGGGCCGTTCTGTTCGGCGGCAATCCCTCTTATCCCTCGACCAGCATTCGTGGACTCGATTCGGCCGGCGGATGGGGTCAGCTCAAATTGCAGCTCACTTCGAAGATTGAACTGAACGGAGTGTTTGCCGAAGATGACGCGTTCGCTGGCGACATACGCGGCTTCGCCAGCGATGCCAATAATTTTGGGACGATCCTCGGCCGCAACCGCGGCCAACTTGCCAATATTATTTACCGGCCGCGTTCGGACTTGCTGCTTGCCGCCGAATTCAGACATCTGCACACCTTCCCCGTCTATAGTTCCGCAAACAGCACGAATCAGATCAATCTTTCGATGGGAGTATTGTTTTGAAAACGCGCCGCCTCGCTCAGTTTTGGATTGCTTGCTTGCTGCTTTTGCTCATGTGCGCATTTTCGGCAGCTCAGAATTCCGCAGATGTAGAGTACTCAGAGGAAAGGTGCAGCTAACGCGAAATGGACGCCGCATAGGTGACGCTTCGAAGACAGTGATTTGGCTAACGCCTTTAGGAACTACACCAGTTCCGGCAATTCCGCCGCAAAATCCGTCGAAAATCCCGCAGTTGGTGCAAAAAGACAAGAGTTTTCATCCGTCGCTGCTGGTGATTCCGGCAGGCGGAAAGGTCGAGTTTCCTAATCACGATCCTTTTTTTCACAATGTATTTTCCTTGTTCGATGGCAAGCGATTTGATCTGGGTTTATACGAAAGCGGTACTACGCAGTTTGTACAGTTCGATAAGCCCGGCATTTCTTATATCTTCTGCAATATTCATGCGCAAATGAGCGCGGTTGTTATCGCGCTCTCTACTCCGTACTATTCGACTTCCAACTGGCGCGGCGAGATCGACATCGCCAATGTTGCTCCCGGCCGCTATCAGCTGCATATCTTCCACGCCTCGGTATCGGCGGACGCGTTGCATGCGCTGGAGCGAGAGATTACCGTGGCTCCGGGCGATATGTTTCTGGGGAAGTTTGTCCTAGAAGAATCGGATCTCGAAGTCGCACACAAGAACAAGTACGGCCGCGATTACGATCCTCCGGACCCGGACAATCCCGCATATGCTCGGCCGTGATGCATGGGTGAGACTCCTTTCGTTGCGCTCCGATCAAATAAGTCCGATCAAAATAAGAAAGGCGTGCCGATTAGCACGCCTTTCTCGCCTCTGACCTTCACCTGGTTTTTACTATTTACTTCACCGACGTACCAACCACTCCAAATTTATCTATGTCCACCACCCCCGCCAGAATGACCGCCGAACGAGTGACCGCTCGACGAATGGCTGCTGCCACTCGGAGCGCTGTGCGATGCGCCGCTGTAGCCTCGGCTCCCGCCGTAGCTCGATGCGCCACCGTAGCCGTGGCTGCCATAGCTTGGCTCGTTACGAGTGCCGTTGCTGAAGCCGCCGTAGCCGCGATAGCTTCCAGCACCGTAGCTGCCGGAAGAACGGGGCTGCGCGATCGGCTGCCTCATGCTCAGCTGCGGCCGCGAGTACGTCGATCCTGCGCCTCGCGAATAGCTTGAACTCGGCGAAGTCCGGTTCCAGTAGCTGCCGCTCTCGCTGCGTTCCGACGAAGCCGCTCCTGTACTGCCGTGGAACGACTGCCAGCTGCTTCGATTCGCAGACGATGCAGAGCTCGAGCCCCGGTAGCCATTGGTCGCAGCGCTGCTTCTTCCGGCGGCGCCGTTTTCTCTGCTCGTTGCGGGCGTACCTGCACTCGGCTTCCCTGCCCCCGCCGTTGAAGCGCTGCGAGATTCCGTGCCTTCAGAGCTTCGCGTCCCAGCCGTCACTGATGACACATGATTTTGCTGCATCGATTGCTGGAGACGCGCGGTTTCCCGCTGGAATGAAGCCGGGCGAGCCGCAATCTGCGTGCCAGCAAAATGCTGCGCCGCATTGCTATGGATGGTCGACGGAGCCGCCGCTCGTCCACTGGCCGACAAGCTCGCTCGGCTCGGAACCACGGGCAGGTTGCCCGTCATCATGCGTGCCGAACTGATCTGCTCGTGGGTCGCGGCGCCGGCCGTCACCCGGCCAGCTCCGAACTCGCCCGCGTGCACGGTGGAGAGTGCTCCGCCAATGTGCGCGTCGTTAATATGCGCCACATTTGAGAACCGAGCCCCTGCATGCAGTGGAGCGATTCCACCGAAGCGGCCGTATTCACCGAATCGAGCAGCACCGACGTAGCCGAAACGACCGCCATATCCGCCCCACCAGGGATGGAACCAATCACCGGGTCCGAGCGGCAACCAGCCGAATCCGCCCCACCCAAAACCGACACCAAAGCCGAATCCAAAACCTCCGAATCCAAAGAAAGAAACATAAGCCGGCGACCAGAATGGACGATAGAAGCCCGGACCCAGACCGGCCCCGGCCACCATCCCCATGCGCCGCCGTACCACATCCAACGGCCGTAGTGATATGGCGCCCATCCCCAAGGCTCATAGCCAACCCACGTCCAACCGTAATATGGTTCCCAGACCCAGTTGCCATCACGATAAGGAGTCCATCCGTCTGGCTCGTTTGGCACCCAGATCTGACCGTAGTCAGGCACGTTCTCCCAATTCCCATTAGCATCCAAATCTTCCGCACCGGTGTAGTAGGGACTGGTATGCTGCCAGGCTTTGGCGCTGTGGATCATGTGATCGCGTTCGCTGTTCCAAATATCCCAGTCGTCTCTTTCGGGAGCGGAAGCGATCTTATATTGCGCGTCCTGGACTTGCCCGCGCACCGTGGCCATCTGGCCTTCTTTCACATCCGCGATGCCTTTGGGCGTCGAAATCTGCACTTCTCCCTTTCGCACGATTACGACGCTGTCGCCATCGGAACGCACTTCCACGCGAACCACAACGTCCTGATGCGCGGGATGCACGGAGACGTTCGGTGTATCGATCTCAGGCTCGGCCTCGCTCTCATTGAAAACGGCGTAGTCCGCAATACCCTGCGCTAACTGAATCTGGATGTAGTTGTTCGTGAAGTTCGCGATATTGGCCTGCGCATTCGGTCCCAGGCGAAGAATGTTCGCGTAATCGAGCTGCACCTCGGCCCGCGCGTTTGGACCGGTCGAAACCTTGTCTCCTATTAGTACCGGCTGATTCAAAATCGCGGCGGACGAGGTCCCAGAATCACCACGCTGGGTAGAAACATCGCCTTTCATGAAGCTGATGTGGCCGACTCCTTGCTTTACTTCAGCCGGACCTTCACCAGAAGGCCCTCCGGGTTGCGCTTCTGGCATGTTTTGTGACGGCTGACCGGCTTGAGGCTGATTTGGGGGCATCCGGCCTGGAGGAGGTGGTGTGGGCTGCTGAGGCGGTGCGGGTTGGCCCATCTCCATGGGCGCGGTCGGCTGATCTGATGGCGCAGGAGTCTCCTCCGTGGTTTGCGCCAAGACGCTGCCGAGGCCAGCCGTGGCCAATAAGATGAACACGGATAAACTCGATAGAAACTTCTCTCTCATAACAACCTGCCCGAACCCTTCTCGCTGCTTGAACTCAAAAACTCTGAAATTGATCTGTAAGATCAAGGGCAACTGTCTTGCCAAAATCATCGGTTATAAACTCCGCTGTAACTCTTGCACTTTCAGCGGGAACCGTGATGATCTTCGACAGGAAAGAAGGACTGATCTTTAAAATTGGTGGCCGCGATCAGCCAAAATGGTGCTTTTCGGCCACCGATTAGCCTGAGCAAGAACGAACACCGAAGGCACTGAGAAACACAAGGACGTCTTGCGGAGAAGCTATCGAATCGTGAATAACTGTGCGTGCTTCCGCGGAGCGAATGGGTGCCAGGAGATCTGCCCTTCGAATTTCGCTGACCAGCGTCCTGGAATTGGCCCGCTGCATTCGGGGCATCGGCCGTTTGGCGCGAGGCGGTAGTCTTCGATGAGATATCCGTGACGCTTGATTAACAAGGCGTCGCACTGTGGGCAATGCGTATCTTCCCAGCGACCAACCATGCCGGGAAGATTGCCGGCATAGATGTGGCGGAGACCCGATTGGCGACCGACCTCTACGGCTTGTAACAAATCTTCTGCAGTTGTGTCGCGTGCAACATCGTTTTGCATCTTGTAGTCGCCGTGAAATGCGGTTACGTGCCACGGAATGTCTGGAGAGATTCCTGCCAGGAATTCGGTGAGACGGTGGAGTTCGTCCGGAGAATCGTTGAAGCCGGGGATTAATAGCGTGACGATTTCGAGCCAGAGTCCCATGGCGTGAATGCGGCGAATGCTGTCGAGGATGGGCCGATGCGGCCGCCGAGTTCATGATAGTGGCGATCGTCGAAACTTTTGAGGTGCCACTTTGTATAGATCGAGGTGCGGGCGCAGGTATTCGAGAACTTGCGGCGTGCCGTTGCCGTTGGAGACGAATCCGGTGATGAGCCCAGCGACTTTGGCTTCTTTGAAAACTGCAACCGCCCATTCGCTGGTGATGAGCGGCTCGTTGTATGTGCTGACTAGAATTTTTGCGCCCTGGGCTAATGCATCCTGCACGAGCGCTTCGGGCGAGGCTTGATGCGGCAGCGAGACTGCAGTTGGATCGCGCAGCGCTTGCGAGGTCACCCAGTTCTGGCAATAAGAGCAGTGGAGATCGCATCCCATCATGCCGAAGCTATAGGCCAGCGCGCCGGGATAGGCGTGGAAAAATGGCTTTTTCTCGACCGGATCGCATTGCGTCCCGGCGGTGTATCCCCAGGGAACGTAGAGTTCGCCGTCTCGGTTGAAGCGGACTTTACACACTCCGGCTTGGCCCTCGGGGATGGGGCAGCAATGTCCACAGGAGAAGCAGCGCAGGCGCTTATTTTCGAGGTGCTCGACCAAGCAGGGGTCGGCCTCGCGGACATGCTCGTTCAGGATGGTGCGAAGGGTGGACGACATCGTACGTCCATTTTAACGCCGCGTCGAATCAGATGCGCGCGACCCTGATCAGCAGTCGTGATAAGAAACGCCTTGCCGGGCCGTTGGCACCGCATGAGTACCGGGGTCCTTCGCTTCGCTCAGGACGACAAATGAGACGGGCGTGAAGACGACAACTGCAACGGGATCCAAATTCGATTTAAGAATTTTTCTAGTGACCGGCGGCTGGTTTGGGCTGGATTTGGTGCTGCTGGTACCAGATTTCGGCCTGCTGTTCAATCGCTATCGCTTGGGGGCGCGTCATGCCATTCGCCAGGACTTTGGCGAGATCCTGGCTGCCTTCCTGACCGCCAGCGCGCGCCAGCACTGCCCAGAAGTAAGCCTTATTGATGTCTTTTGGGACGCCGTGGCCGCCCCAATAAAGCAATCCTAGTTTGTATTGGGCGGCAGAGCTGCCGTGTTCGGCGGCCTTGGTAAACCAGTTCGCCGCTTCGCTTTCGTCCTGCTCGATTGAGTGTTTGTCGTCCCCTTGCGCGTAGAGCAGGCCCAGGGCGTTTTCCGCAGATGCATTGCCTTGCTGCGCTAATTGGAGAAGTTGATCAAAATTGGCAGTGTCAGCCGTCGGAGTCGGCAGAGCAGGTTCAGAACGAACCTGCCGCAGGCCGTGATGAAGCCAGAACGGTTTGCGTCGGAGAACTGCCCTCCTCAGCCCGGAGTTCTTCCTGAATCCAAGGGGCAAGAATGAAGCCAAGCGCGAGGGCCACGGTGGCCGCGACGAAAATCAGAAGATAAAGGTGAGTGCGGGGAAGGCGAATGCCACCCACCTTGTCAGCATCGACGGAGGTTTCCGTTTTGGTCTCTTTTGGTTCGGGCCGTTCTTTGGGGAGCTGCCCGAAAAGAACACTTCCCGGCGGGGCAAAGGATTTGACAGTCGGCGGAGGGGGAACATCATTGCCGGAAGTGGGGCGGTTGACCGCGGCGGCAATGCTTTCTGCCAAGCGCTGCAGCACGACGCCATCTTTTTCCGCGAAAGCGTTGGGTTGTTCGGAGAAGACTTCGATCAGCCCGATCACTTTTTCCCCAGCGCGAATGGGCGAAGCGATCATGGAGCGAATGCCAAGAGCGCGGCAAGTCTGCGGGTCGACGCGAGCGTCGGTATCGCAGTCGTCACAACGCAGGGTCTGGCCGCTTCGCAGACAATCACCGGAGAAACCAACCCCCGCTTTCAACTCTGCCCCCACCGGAGGTGCGCTCAAGCCAACGCTGGCGCGGCAAACGATGCTGCCGGGTTTGTTGGCCGCGAGGGCAATGGCCGCGCCGGCACCCTCAAGCAACGACCTGGAGCGGCAAACAATCAAGGTAAGAACGGCTTCAAGATCGGGGCCGAGAGATTCGGCTTCGCGCTGCACAGCGGAAACTGCGGTCAGCGTGTCGGTAAAGCTAGGCCGCAGGCCGGGAGTTTGCGGCGCCAGAGATGGAAGTTCGGCGCAAGAGGCGGCATTCGCGGCCCCAGCCATTGCATTGAGAAAAAGCCATTGCTGCAGGCGATGAACATCTTCCTTCGGCAACGGCGCGAAAGCCAAGCCAACCCGACCAGAGGGGTTCGACCAAATCACCTTGGCGGTGGTCAAGATTTGACCAGAGGCTTCCGCAAGATCGAGACAGAGATCCACCTGCTGATCGGGTTCCATTCCCGACGGAACCTGAAGGGCCACGCCCATTAGGCTGATGTCGAGGAACCTCGTGAAGATCGAGCATCTGACTTTTGCGCGCCCCAGGGAATGTGGCATACGCTGGAGCGTGGGCTTTTTGCCGGACGCAACGACGACGATTCACGGACGCAGGCTGAACAGATTGCTGAGTCGCAGACATGGGGGATGAAAGTCTTGCTTCACATATTAACGCGAGTGACTCGAAAAGCAACCGTTATTAGGAGTGTAAACCTCAGTAAAACCATACAACCGAATCCGAACCGGGAAAGTCTAAGACAAACAGCGATTTCTGTTGGAACATAAAAAGGGGCGGCAATGTCGTCAAGAGCTAGGAAGTGCAGGCTCTCGGGAGCAGCTACTGCGGTGCTCGGGCCCAGTTTGTTCGTCTTCAACTTTATCTTCGTCGGTTTTGTCTTCCTGAGTTATGTATCACCAGCGCGGGCGGCCTTGGGCGGAGACAACATTTCGATTTTGGCCGATCAAGGACAAATGCAGGGCACCCGGAAGCAGATGAAGGTCGACTCTTATTCCGTACAGGAAATCCAGGCGCAGAGTGGCACTGTTGTGCGGGAATACCAGGGCTCGGATGGGAGCGTATTTGCCGTCGCCTGGCACGGTCGAATTATGCCGGACATGCAGCAGATTCTGGGCAGCTACTACGATCAGTATACAAAAGCGCGGCAGCAACAGAATGGAATTCGCAGGGGACGGCATCCGATCACGATCGACGAACCGGGATTGGTGGTGCAGATTGGCGGACATCCGCGATGGTTTGTGGGCAAAGCATATATTCCCGGAAAGATGCCTCAGGGCGTGCAGGCCGAGGACATCCAATGAAAACCGCGAAGATGAAGATAAAGATACTGGTGGTTTTCGCGGGCTGCTCGCTCCTGCTTTTCTTACCTGGATGCGGCGGAAGCGGCGGCAAAACATTGCCACCAAATACTATTGCCTCGTCAGGATCTAACGTTGCGTCGATCGAGGTGGATACTGGTCCGCCGAGTTCAGGCGTGGCATACGCGAACGGCGCGTTCGTCAGCGTTACGGTTTGTGTTCCCGGCACATCCACCTGCCAGACCGTCCCGTACGTGTTAGTCGATACCGGTTCTTATGGTTTGAGGATCGTTTCCTCCTTGCTAACAGTTACGCTGCCGCAAGCAATGGCGTCGGATGGAAATCCGATGGTGGAGTGCTTGCAATTCCTGGACTCCTACACATGGGGACCGGTGCAGACTGCGGACGTGGAAATTTCCAGCGAGAAGGCGAGTTCGGTGCCGATCCAAGTTCTCAGCGATACCGATTACACGGTTCCTAGCTCCTGCTCCTCCGAGTCTGCGGGAGCCTCGGCCGACACGGTGGAAAATTTGGGCGCGAATGGAATTCTTGGGGTGGGGCAGTTTGCCCAAGATTGCGTCTCCAACGGCGACCTGCCCGGCAACGGACAATCAGTACTATTCTTGCGCCTCTTCGCCTGCGGCCTGTACAGCGGTTGACGCCACAGCGGCGCAGCAGGTGCAAAATCCAGTCGCGTTGTTTGCTACTGACAACAATGGCGTGATTATCGAGTTGCCGGCCGTTTCCGGAGCAGCGGCGACGGTCACCGGCTCGATGGTTTTCGGCATTGGGACAGAATCCAATAACGGCCTGGGCAGTACCACCGTCTACACAGCAGGCTCCTCCACGTCAAACTTCCCGGGAAATTTCAGCACCAATTTTGGTAGCAGCGACTACACCGATGCGGCGTTTATCGACAGCGGTTCGAACGGATATTTTTTCCCGGACTCGAACATCGACCAGTGTGCGAGTACCAGCGGTGCCGAGGGGTTCTACTGCCCTTCGAGCACGGTGAATCTTTCGGCAACAACTCTGGGAATTAACGGCACCAGCGGAACCATAAATTTCAGCGTGGCGAGTGCGGTCAACATGTTCAACGACGATCCGAACGATGCGGCTTTTGCCGATTTGGGTGGTACGGCGAGCGGCTATTTCGATTGGGGATTACCTTTCTTCTACGGGCGAAACGTATTTGTATCGATCGAAGGGAAAAGCGCGCCGGGCGGGACGCCGCCGTATTGGGCTTACTAGGTGGTTGACGACTAATTATCCTGCTTTGCGCGAAAGCCGGGCGTGATGAATGCTCGAGATGCGGGAGATAGCGGCTACCATCATGCTGGAAAGAAGTTGCATGGTGGCTACATCGCGCTCATCGAATGCGCTCGGAGATGACGAGAGCACTTCGAATACGCCGAGCGTGCGGCGGTAGGAGCGAAGCGGCGAAACTAAGATGGAGCGCACGCCGAGACGGCGGCAACTGGCGAGGTCGACGCGCGGGTTGCGTTCGGCATCGTTGCACAGCATGATTTCGCCGGTGCGGACGGCTTCGGCGGAGATTCCCGCATCAGTCTGCAGCCTTACGCCGAGGTCTGGAGCGGTGCGGCCGGCGCGGGCGCGGCAGACGATTTCATCTCCTTTGCGAAGCGCGATTGCTGCGCCGGTTGCGCCGGTGAGATGCTGGGCGCGGTCGGTGATGGCGCTGATGGCCGGTTCGAGGTCCGAACTCGCCGGCGTGAATTTCAATTTCCTCTCCGGGATGCACTGCTCGAAAACCTGAAACTGGATGAGCGGCATTCGCTACGCGAAGCTGGCTTCGTAAAGCTGCGGAAGGCACGCGAGTCTGATGGTCTTCAAACTCCATGATCTGAGGATCTGGCACGGTGCGCAGGAGATCGCGGACCAGATTGTCGAGTTCGACGTCGGTGATGAGATGGGCCGTCTGCTGCTGGAGCAGAGATCCGCCCAGCACGCGCGAAAGGCTTAGCAGAGACCGACTGCCGCACGCTATGCAGTAAGTCCGGCTATTGCTGCTGATCAACTCGCACTGTACACAGAATGTAGCGGATTGCAGAGGAACAAAGTGCGTTTCTTTGAACGCGTCGCCATAAACTGTCTTGCCGAACATGATTGCTTGTCCTCGCGATCTTAAAGAGAGAACAATACGGTAAATAGTGCGGCAGATATTGGGCAGTGGCCGTTATGGTTCGATGTGTGGAAAACTTCTAGTGAGAGGAAGTGTGCAGGAATTTGCAACGTCGATGGAAGTAGTTGAGGGACCAACAGCTACGGCCAGTATTGACGGGGAGTCGGCCAAACGCACGGCTTTATGCCTCGCAGAAGACGTCGATTCCGCTCAGCCGCCTTAACTGCGCAAAAGACGCTTGTTCAGAATGGCAAGCCAAAATGTGTTGATTTGCAACCCTCTTCGCGATAGAATCATCGAACGTTGAGCAGTAGAGTTTCGGCAGTAAAAGTTTCCAATACTGAGGTGAAATAATCATGCAGTGGACAGCACCCGCTTTTGAAGAAGTTTGTTTGAATTGCGAGATCAACTCTTACGTGAGCGCTAAACTGTAATCGTCGGCCCTTCCCTCATAGACTCAAGAAGGCTCTGTCTGGTGTCCCGGAGCCGAAATCAAAGCACATATACCTGGAAGTTCGCCGAATAGCGGATGGCCTCCTGGTATTTAGCGTTTGTGAACAGACCAAATGGTTTGTTAGGGTTGGCTTGTATGCAGGGCTGCATCTTCGCGCGATATAAACCCTTCCTGATCTCTCCACTTCTCGCTTGACGTCTGAATCCCTAATACAATGATTTCGAATGCGCTGAAACCTTGTCGTGAAGAAAGCGATAATACGGAGCGCACCACCGGTCGTTCTCTATTTGCAGTAAAGTTAACGTTCTCTCGCGCGCGATCGCGGTCGTGCGAGCGGCGGTTGCGCGTTCTGTTATTTTCTTTCCTGTCGACTACCTTGCTCTACCGGCCGAGCGCATGTGCGCAAGATAACTACGAAATCCAGGTCTATCCCTCGGAGACGATGGCTCCCAAGACGCTGCTGACCGAACTGCATAGCAACTTTACGGTGCGAGGGAAGCACGACGACTGAGTTCGGCATGCTGCCCACCCAAGCACAGGAGCACGAAACGATCGAATTCACCGAGGGGATCAACGATTGGTCCGAGCTCGGCTTTTACATCTTTACCGCGGAGCAAAACGGCCACGGCATGCAGTGGGTGGGAGATCACATTCGCCCGCGGGTGCGAATTCCTCCGCGCTGGCACTGGCCCGTGGGCGTGAGCTTATCGACGGAGTTTGGTTATGCGAGGCCGGCAGTATTCGAATCCGACGTGGTCCTGGCAGATCATGCCGATCGTGGATCAAACCATTGGCCGCTGGTATTGGTCGGTGAACGCGAACGATGGTCTGGGATATCCATGTGGTCCCGCCGCCTGCGGGTTTCACGCCGCAGCAGAAGCAGGCTTACTATCAGCAACGTCGCTCCGCAAGGCGTGACCTTCGGTCCGGCGGCGACTCTGACTTATGCACCATCGAAAGTATTTCAATTTCGGCGTGGAGTATTATTCGTACTACGGGCAGTGGGGAAATTTTGTTTCTCCGCACAATCAGCAGCAGCAGGTTTTCCCGGTGGTCAATCTGTTCGTTTCGCCCAAGTGGGAGATCAATATTCGGCGCGGGCTGGGGCGCAACTGCGGGAACCGATCATCTCATCGTAAAAGGCATTATAGGGCGCTATTTTGATTGGTCGCATCACCACGCCGGCAGCTCCGAAAGCACGCAATAGGTGCGCAATGACGCCTCAGATGAATCGGCGAGAGCATTCATCGCCGGAGTCCAGCGCACGGCATTGGCTTGGCGCAGCCTTCGCGTCCCTGTCGAGTCCGGCCTGGCTCGCCAACACCGCGATCCAGACCGCACCGGACGTAAAGCTGGAGATCGCGCCTCTCGCCCTGGAGATCGCCCCGGCAAGGTGGTTCACACCGTCGCCTATAACGGACGCGTTCCGGGCCCCTGATTCGCTGGCCGGAGGGCAAGCCAATCGCCATCGACGTGTTCAACCGCAGCGCAATTCCTGAAATCGTCCACTGGCATGGGCTCATGGATTCCCTCCGACGATGGATGGCGCCGCGGAAGAAGGCTCGCCAATGATCGCAGCCGGGCGCTCAATTTCGCTATCCCTTCACGCCGCGGCCGGCGGGATTCCGCTGGTATCACACGCACGCTTTTGCCGGGCACGACTTGAAGCGCGGCACGTATTCGCGGACAATTCGGCTGCTTCTACATCGAGCCGAAAGAACGAACCTGGCGCGTACGACCAGGAAATCTTTCTCGACTCTGCACGATTGGAACGGATACATGGCGCGAGCGGCGACGCCTCGATGGAAGCTGCGATACGAATACTCGACGATCGACGGCCGGATGCTGGGCTTTGGCGATCCTTTGAGAGTGACGCGAGGGGCAACGAGTGCTTTTGCATATCCTGAATGCGAGCGCCAGCATGATTCATTGGCTGGCGCTCTCCGGACACGAAATGACCGTGATCGCCATGGATGGCAATCCAGTGCCCGACGCCGGGCCCGATGCGCGCCGTCCGCTTGGGACCCGCCGAACGCATCGATGCCGTCGTCACCATGAACCAGCCGGGCGTGTGGATTCTTGGGGAGACGCGTGAACAATTGCGCAAGATGGGCATGGGAATCGTGGTCGAATACGCGAACCAGCAAGGCAAGCCGAAATGGATCGAGCCGCCGGAAACGCTCTGGGACTACCGGCCCTTCGCGCGTGCCACAGGCAGCCACCCGCGAACCGGATGAGATCATTCCGCTGCGATTTGAATCGAAATTTAACGGGCAGGGCGCCTTCGATACCTGGACCATCAACGGAAAGTCATTCCCCCATACGGACACGATCATGCTCGAGGAGGGAAAAAGATATCGGCTGCGGATGATCAATCGCAGCACCGACGACCATCCGCTGCATCTGCATCGGCACACTTTTGAGGTGACCAGCCTGAACGGAAAGCAGCTTTCAGGATTGAATAAGGATGTGGTGATCGTTCCGGCAAACACGACGGCAGAAGTGGATTTCACGGCGAATAATCCGGGCGCGACGCTCTTCCATTGCCACAATCAGACGCACATGGACTTCGGATTCATGACGCTTTTACGATATGCGTGAGAAGTTAGGTAGAAGGAATGAGAAGTGGTTGGAATGCCTGCGCGAAATATTTTTGATTTACTTGTCGTAGAACTTCAAGGCCATTGCACCATGAGTTACCGCTCCGCCGGCGCGCAAAGCCCCAGCGATCATTGAACTCTCTGTAATCTCCTCACGAGAAGCTCCTGCCGCTTTTGCTGCCTTGGTGTGTGCTTCAATGCAATAAGGGCATTGCGTTGTGAAAGCCACGCCCAAGGCAATGAGTTCGCGGTACTTTCGCGGAATCGCACCGTCTTCTCTTCCAACTATATTTTGCAGTGCGACCCATGCTTTGAATTCAACAGGCGCAAGCTTCCCCATTTCTTTCAGGAGAAGCATGTCCCCCGCATCATGATAGTGTTCGCTCATTCGATTCTCCTTGTATCGATGGTCCGCAGCGAATTGCAAGCCAAAGAACCGCTGCGGAGCTTATCGAGCCAATCTCACACCTCAACTCTTTCAGCGCGTCCTGCGTCTTCCTTAATTTTTGAAAAAACATAGTATCAAACTCATGCTCGGAAGTAGGGACGCGTTCTGTGGGACAAGTCTACGATGCCCTCAAGCAGCACCGGCTGAGTTGAATTCTCTCGAACAGAAGCCGCTCTGAAAATGCGGCACGGTTCCAAAAAAAACAGGGGATCGCGCATCAACCTCCATGCTCCGCGCGCGATCCCATAACGGCCTATCCGCAAAAGCTACTTCGGCAACTTTTCTTTCTCTGCCGCATTCTCAACTTTCCCCTCTTCTACAGGCTTGCCCCGGCTGACCAGAGCCGCGAAGTCGGCCGTGTTGAAGGGATAGGTACGCGCCGACTCTTGCCCGGTCGTGGTCAACGTAATATCCACGCGACGGTTGTTGGCCAGAGCAATGGTCTGGATCTTCACCAACTCTTTCTGGCGTTCGTCAGCGGTTAGATTAGGATTCTGCTCGAGAAGTTCTTTCACCTGCGCAACGGTCAGGTTTTGCCCCTTACCGTAAGCATGCGTCTCGAGGTTTGCCTCGGGAACTCCCTGCTCGATCAGAAAACGCTTGGCCAGCTCCGCCCGCCTTTCCGAGAGAGCCTGGTTGTAGCCTGTTGGGCCGCGCTTATCGGCATGTCCAGAGAGCATCAGATGAGCGTCCGGCTTCACGGTGAGGTAGGTTTTGAACGCAACTGCAATCGACTGCAGGGCCTCGCGTTCGCTGGGCAACAAAGCCGCCTCTGATTTGATGCTCCTCGGCCTGTTGCTTGGGAAATAGACACTACGCATGGTCAGTTGAGTTTCCGGCTGTTCGATATCGCCGACGATATGCAAAACTGCCGTGCGAGTCTCAGTGCCACCGCATCCATTGGAAGCGGTCAGCGTGTAGGTGACATTTTCATCGACCGGCCCTGCGTCAGTCTTTTTCGGCGCCGGTTGCAGCGAGCGGCTACCGGTCGCATCCACGGTGCCAAGCCCGTCGATAGAGACAGACGAAGCGTTTGCGGCCGACCAATTCAGGGCCGTGTTGTCGTCCTGAACGACCTTGTCTCCAATCCGTTTGTAGTGAACTTCCGCCGGAGCGAGTTGGAGGTTGGCTTGAACGGCATCGTTGACATTCACCGTCGCAGTGGAAGTCACAATGCCGCCGGGACCGGTGGCGGTGAGATTGTAGGTAGTCGTCTGCTTGGGTTCGATACTCTGGTCGCCGGTCGTGGCAACCGGGCCCCACTCCACTGATTTCAACCCGTGGCGCATCTGACGATGTCCAGTTGAGTTTCGATGATCCTCCGCAATCGACCTGTGCGGTTGTGGCGGACAACTGGGCGGTCGGCTTGGCAACCGCAACCGTAGCGCTGGCCGTACCCACTGTGAAACGCGGTATGTCGGTAAGCTTTTCTCCGCGCGGCCAATCCACCGTCTTGCGCACTCCTTTGGGGATATCGATCACCACGCGCTTGTTGGCCGCGACTTCAACTGAGCCGGACCAGATTTCTTTATCTCCCTTCATCACGGTAAGCTGGAAGTTGCCGGGAGGAACAACCAGTTCCTGCTTCCACCACCAATCGTGATTGAATTCGTCGCCATGGCCAACGGTAAACTCGGGAGTTTTTCCATTCAGCAAAATGGCGTCGCGGTCGGCACCTTCAATGGTAATGGCGCCGAACGGCCCTGCGACCTTGCCGGAGACAGGTTGCAAAGTTACATCCAGGCTGGTGGTTTTTCCGGCAGCAACCGTGACATTGCGAGTTTCTGGAGCGTATCCGTAATTGATTAATTCGATCTTGTGTTCGCCGGGGCTCAAGCTCAAGGTGTGATGCTTGCTTGCCTCGCTGATTGCCTGCCCATCCACGTACAGATAGGCCTGCTTAGGACTAACATGAAGGGCAACTTTACCATTCTGTGCCAAACTCGGCGGGACTAAGGCCGCAAGAGCCAGCACAGCTAAAGAGAATATTCGGAACTGGGATTTCATAGATAATCTCCTTGCTGGGACTTAGGATAGGAGTTCTTCTCGACGCGTCATGCCTGACTTAGACAGACACAACATTGTAGCTGAAATACCCGATTTTCCCCTCTTGAATAGCGTTCTAATGCCTGGCTTCATCGAAAAACTTTGCTCTGTGTGAAAACTTTTGGCATGAATATATTTGACGCACATGCCGACTAATTTTCCATGGTGCGCGCGCACTCCCACAGATACTCTCGCATTTCTTTGATCGTTTGCGGTTTGCAAGCCTTTGCGGCTTGGTCTATCGCGTTCAGTAGTAAAGGAACAGTCCCAGATTTAAGCTGTACCTGATCATTGATACTTCGCACCTCGTCTTCAAATTGAATCCGAAAGTCGGCGGTCATCTGCGTGTAGCTACGAATTCCGTTTGCTATGTTTCGTTCGTCAAAATCGCTCTCTGACTCACCCGGTTGTCGCTCGATGTGAAATTTCTCCTTGTATTCCTGCTCAAATGGCCCGAGGAGATCAAATAGACGAATAACCCTGCCTCGAAGGGAGACGGGCTTCCTTAGCGCGGCGATTCTGGTTTCCGCCTCCTGTAGTTTCATTCGCAACTGCGGGACATTTGGATCGTCTGGACATTCCCGGTGGGTCACTAGCTGAAACGGAACGACTCGGTGTGCGTTGTTTTCTTCCAGTTTGAGTTGCCCCATGATCTCAACGTTTGGAGCTATGAAGCGTTTTGCTTCTTCTTGGTCTAGCTTTATTTCCAGCATCCGGACAAACGTCTGCATTGGGGTAATAATGTGCGGCTCTGAGCTTTCAAGTTCGATCTGATGAGTCTGGCCGTGGTATCCCTCACGTCGGGCAAGTGTCGCTTTGGCGTATACGAGTTTCGTGAGCGTCGAACTGATAATTTGCAAGTTGAGAGCTATGCCCCACTGTGTTCTTTGCAGTGGATAGCCGTTTGCGCAGACAAGAAAGAAAGCAGTCCGAAACGACGTATCCGGTTTCTGCACTTTTAGCCGTTCTAGTTCGTTCCTCAGTTGATCGCGCTCATTTACAAGTCCTGTGTCGCCGGTTTCCTTGCTGTCAATTTCGCCCTTACGACCAAAAATGAAATAGCCCATCGTTAATGAGTAGGCGATGGAGATAAGCCATCCAAGAAAGTAATAGAGGGGTCTACGGTCGGGAGGTGCGGATGGTGCTGGTAATGGTGCTTGTGAAACAACACGAAGCCCCAAGATTCCAAAAACAATCTGCGAAATGAAACTGCCGATACAGGACACTTTTGCGAACCTATCCAACCAGATGTCCAATCGACTCATGTGCGTCCCCTCTTTCGCCGGACGCACTCGCGTGGTAGATTGGAGTCGTCCGCCATCACTTGTTTTCTGGGAAGATTCGATTCACGGTCGAATCTTCCCACGCAGTCAAAATGAAAAACGAACCTCAGTACATCGAAGGCCCGCAGGCGCTAGAAAACTTCAAGCAAGCGATGACCGCTGTTTTCCGGGTGCCAAAGGCCAATCCTCGCAAACCGAAACAGGAACCGAGCACTATATCCCGCAAAACGAAAGTGAGCCGTTAAAACGGTTCCGTCCCCGGCCCTGTCTCTTGGTGATGTGGCGAATCACTCTTACCCGTGAGTTCGCTGTATGTGAGCCGCTTCCCAAGCGACTGCGACATCGCCACATTGAACCGCGCAGCATCGCTGATTTTATTTCCTTCATCATCCTTGCGCGTGTTGAATCTGAATACCTGCTCATCAACGTAGCGCGAAAGATGGAACGGCTCACGGCAACGTAGGTGCCGCGCAGTCCGCGCTTCAGCAGACTCCAAAAGTTTTCCATGCCGTTAGTATGAATGCGGCCATCAACATAGCCCTTCAGGTGATTAACGACCCCATGAACGTATTTTTCTTGAAGGGCCGTGTACGCCATTGCCTGATCGGTATAGACATTCGAGCCATCGGCAACTTCACACAGGATGCGATCTTGCAGAGTCTCGCGCTTCACATCAGCGACC
This sequence comes from uncultured Acidobacteriaceae bacterium, assembly GCA_963743585.1. Lineage (GTDB taxonomy): Bacteria > Acidobacteriota > Terriglobia > Terriglobales > Acidobacteriaceae > Sulfotelmatobacter. Next base: position 161,029 of record CAVUQI010000003.1, read on the forward strand.
ACCGTTGCACGAACCTTGCGGCTCTCTCTATCCAAGAATCCTTGAACCGGAGTTTTGGCATAGTAGCGCGATGCGATGTGCTCGTTCACACGGCGAAGCTCGCGCTCTGCAGCCATCTTCAATTTTCGGCTCTTGTGGATGAACTTTGCTTTCGGGCCGACGTAGGTTTCATCTACTTCGACTTCGGAACCGGGACCGCCCATCTTGCCGAAGTTACCCTGTTGCAGCGCACGGCGAAGTCTTTGCAGCATGAACCATGCCGACTTTTGGGTGATACCGAGACTACGCGCCAATTCGTGGGAGCTAACACCGTTCTTACAATTCACAAGCATCCACATCGCGGTCATCCACTTGTCGAGACCAAGAGCGGAGTCCTCAAAGATCGTTCCCACTTTGAGCGTAAACTGCTTCTTGCAGGAATAACAGAACCACAAACGGCGGGTTTTGACGAAGGAGTTTTTTGCGGCTCCGCAGCGTGGGCAGACTACAACGCCATCCGGCCATCGCAACTGCATGGCAAACTCGAAGGCCCGTTGCGGGTCTGAGAAGTAAATGATTGCATCTTGAAGGGTTTTCGGCTCTCTCTGTTCCATGAACAGAGCTTATACTAAAACCACATATGTGTCAAGTATATTCGTACAAGCTTTTTCATTGGGAATGTCGCTACGATGCAAAATTGTGAACCAAAGATGAAATATGCTGCCGTTAAATGTGAGCCTTTGGAGCTCCCGATGCGGGTAAGTATGCTTTATTAGCCTTCTCGGAAAAAGTTGGAGATCCTTCTTATGAAAGCCGTCCGCATTCACAAGTTCGGAGGCTGCCTGAGGTTTTGACTTATGAGGACACTCCCGATCCGCAGCCACGCAAAGATCAGGTGCTGGTGCGGGTGCGGGCGTGCTCGTTAAATCATCTCGACATTTGGGTGCCGCAAAGGTCTGCCCGGCGTAAAGCTGCCGCATATTCTGGGCAGCGATGTTGCCGGCGAGATCGTCGAACTAGGCGAATATGTCACGGGATTCAAGCTTGGCCAACGCGTGCTGCTTGCGCCCATGCATTACTGCGGACATTGTGAAAAGTGCGTCGCGGGAGTGCAGAATCAGTGTCGGCAATTCACGGTGCTGGGAAATGGAGTCGACGGGGGAAATTGCGAACTGATCGCTGCCCCGGCGGCGAATGTGATTCCGATTCCCGATTCGCTGGATTTCAGCCAGGCGGCGAGCGTACCGCTGGTATTTGTCACGGCCTGGCACATGCTGGTGGGGCGAGCCCAGGTTCGTCCGGGACAAACGGTGCTCGTGCTGGGAGCAGGGTCAGGCGTGGGCACCGCTGCGATTCAAATCGCGAAGCTGTTCCACTGCCGCGTGATCACGACTGCCGGAGATGAGGCGAAGATGGCCAAGGGGCGGGAGTTGGGGGCCGACTTTGCGATCAATCACTACAAGCAGAAAATTTCCGATGAAGTGCGGCGAATCACGAATAAAGAAGGCGTCAATATTGTCGTTGAGCATGCAGGCGCTGCTACTTGGGACGAAAGTTTGAAGTCGCTGAAAAGTAGCGGCACGCTCGTGACCTGCGGCGCCACCACGGGGCCGAATGCGGGAATTGATTTGCGGCACCTGTTTGCGCGGCAGTTATCGCTGCTCGGATCCTACATGGGAACCATGGGTGAGCTGCATGAAGTTTTGAAACATGTTTTCGCGGGACGATTGAAGCCGGTAGTCGATCGTTCATTTCCGCTCAGCGAAATTCGGGCTGCGCATGACTATTTGGAGAAGAGTCAGATGTTCGGGAAGGTCGTGGTGAATCCGTAGCATCTCACTTGGCGGAGCGTGTGACTTTTATCGCTGGACCAATCCGGCGTACCATAGGATGGAAGCGGGAACGCGAGCAGCGGCGAAACGAGTTGGAATTCAGCCGAAACCGCTGAATTATTTGGAGTGGTGGCACATGCACGAAGATACCGGGACTAACAACAAAACGTTTGATGAGTTTGTCAGCCGACAGCAGGAGACCGACCCTGAAGCCGCTTCGATCGATTGGGAGAAGCAGCGGGACGAGTGGCTTGCGCATCTGCACCGACTCTATATGATGGTTGAATCCTTCTTGGGCAAATACGTTTCCTCTGGACAGATACGGCTCGAATACCGATCAATCGGACTGAATGAGGATCGCATCGGATCCTACTCTGCTGAGCAGATGATATTGCGGATTGGACGGCAAGAGGTAGACCTCGTGCCGATTGGCACTCTCCTTATCGGCTCAAAAGGCCGGGTTGACGTCATTGGCCCAGCCGGCAAAGCCGCGATACTCTTGGTCGACCGCAAGGCGCCGGGTCCCAGATCCCTCATCAAGGTTACCGTCGGAGTTGGAGGGAAATTACCCGTCACCCCGAGCAAACCGTTATCCGAGATTGAATGGGAGTGGAGAATTGTCACTCGCCCTCCAGAAAGGAGATTTGTAGAGATCACGCAGGAAAGCCTCTTCCAACTGATTATGGAAGTGGCAAATGGCTCATGCGGCGATTGTGGAGATTGCCGAGTATCACAATGACGTTGTCTCTTCCCTGAGGCTATATTTTGGTCAAATACTTCTGCTTTCAGCCAGCGACCTGCGAGTCCGCGGCGAAGTTGCGAGCCGGCTAACCTCCAGATTGGAGGAAACGGATCAGAGATCAGCATTCTTTGTCCTCACGAGTTTGGAGGCCGCTTTTCGTGTCGACTACCAGCGTCGGTGTGAGAAAAAGATGAAGGACGATCTATCGAGAGCCTTTCGGGACATGTGGAAATCTCGAAAGACTAGAGTAAGGTTGGACGAAGACATTCTCGAAGCGTGGAGCGAACACTCGTCGGGATCACGGCAGCTTATTGCAGAACTGCGAGGCGCATTCAATTTCCGTCATTGGCTTGCCCATGGCAGCTATTGGGTACCCAAACTGGGGAGGAAATATGATTTCAATTTCGTCTATTCTCTCGCTGACGACGTGCTCGAAGCATTCCCGCTGCAGAGGCTGGACTGAAGGCGCGATAGGTTAAAATATCTCCATGCCCCGCGAACTAAATTTCGGCCCCTACGTCGATCTCCACGACGGAAAGAAAGTCGTAAAAGATCTGACTTTCGGTAATCCCACCCCCGAAGGCGTCGTGCTCACCACGCTCGATTCCGCCGTGAACTGGATGCGCAAAGGCTCCATCTGGCCGATGACTTTCGGCCTCGCCTGTTGCGCGATCGAGATGATGTCGATGGGAGCATCTCGCTTTGATATTGCGCGCTTTGGCGCGGAGGTCTTTCGCCCGTCGCCGCGGCAAAGCGATTTAATAATTATCGCTGGCCGTGTCTCGAACAAGATGGCGCCCGTAATACGGCTACTCTGGGAACAGATGCCAGAACCGAAGTGGGTCATTTCCATGGGGGCGTGCGCGACCTCGGGCGGCGTCTTCAATAACTATGCCCTCGTGCAAAGCGTGAATCAGGTGATTCCTGTAGATATTTACGTTCCCGGCTGCCCGCCGCGGCCCGAGCAACTCATCTATAGCATCACTCTTCTGCAAGAAAAAATTCAGAAAGAACGGGGCACCATTCGGAAGGCCCTGAACCTCTCATAGCGGTAGAGCCACTTACTTGTTCCCGTTGGCGGTTATCAATCTGATTCCCGTAAATTTAGCCGGAAATGTTTTCCGATTCTGGTAAATCCTTATTGCACACCGAGTTCCGCTATAGGAATTTTTATGCCACTTCGTCGAAATCTTTACCCGAAACCATTTCGCTGCCGATAGAATCTAAGGGATTGAGTGTAGCTTGTTGTCAGGTGCTAAAAGCTATCCTCGGAATGACCCTAGGCAAAGAAGTCCAGGCGTGGAAGGTGCTCGATGCTCGCTAAACTGATTGAATGGCTTTTTGGCTGCAGGCACTCGCGTTACAGCTTTCCGGTCACGATTCGTGCGGGGGTGCGCCGTCCTCAGGCTGCTGCTTTGACGGGGACCTATGTGGCTTGCCTCGATTGCGGAAGAGAATTTCCCTATGATTGGCAGGAAATGAAGGTGCTTTCGTCATCCGACGTCAAACACGGCTACGGGCCGGCAATTGCTACCAAGGCGACGACTTAAATCTGGATCGACGGTTGACGATTTCTAGCTCGCGGAAACGCTGGCCGCAGTTCTTTTCTCCATCGGCACGAACTCCCGCTTTTCATACCCAGTATAGATCTGCCTGGGCCGAGTGATCTTCTGCTCCGGATCGGTAATCAACTCCTGCCATTGCGCCAGCCATCCCGCGGTGCGTGGAATCGCGAATAGCACGGTGAACATCTCCGGCGGAAATCCCATCGCCTGGTACATGATGCCGGAATAGAAATCGACGTTCGGGTAGAGTCTGCGTTTCACGAAATAATCATCTTCCAGGGCAATTCGCTCCAGCTCTAGAGCGATATCGAGTTTCGGATTTGGCCCGGTGATTTGAAACACCTGCTCGGCCGTCCATTTGATGATCTTTGCTCGCGGGTCGTAGTTTTTGTATACGCGATGCCCAAACCCCATTAACCTGCCGTGTCCTTCTTTTACCCGCTTAATATACGGATAAACGTTGTCCTTGGTGCCGATTTCGTCGAGCATTTTCAGAACTTCTTCGTTGGCTCCGCCGTGCAATGGCCCGGCGAGCGCAGCAGCCGCAGACGCAGTGGCGAGATACGGATCGGTCTGCGCGCTGGCGACCGTTCGCATGGTCGCAGTGCCGCAATTCTGTTCGTGATCGGCGTGCAGAACGAAGAGGATGTCGAGAGCGCGAGAAAGAACCGGGTTGGCGACATATTTCGGTTCGACCATCTTCCACAACATATTCATGAAATTCTCTGTGTAGCTGAGGTCGTTATCGGGATAAACGTAGGGGAAGCCGACGTTATAGCGATATGACATAGCAGCGATGGAAGGCGCTTTGCCAATCAGGCGCTTGATCTGCAGCAGGCGGTTTTCGGGGTCATGAACGTGCCGCGCATCCGGATACGAGCTTGACATGGCTGCGATGGTGCTGACGAACATGGCCATCGGATGAGCGTCGTAGCGGAAGCCCTCCATGAATTTTTTCACGGTTTCATGAAGCATGGTGTGGTGGGTGATTTCATGCACCCAGTTCTTCAGTTCGGTAGAAGTTGGCAACTCGCCGAAAAGCAAAAGATATGCGACTTCCAGAAAAGTACAGCGCTCGGCCAGCACCTCGATGGGATACCCGCGATAACGTAGAATTCCGCGATCGCCATCAATGTAGGTGATGTTGCTGCGGCATGAGGCGGTGTTCATGAATGCGGGATCGTAAGTCATCAATCCAAAATCTTCGGGATCCGTTTTGATCTGCCGGAGATTCATCGCGCGGATCGTGCCGTTCTCGACGGGTACGGTGTAGGTTTGTCCTGTTCGATTGTCTGTAATCGTGAGTGTATTTTCTGCCATGAGGAAAACTGCTCCTTACTGGTTCCTTACAGAAGTAGCGTAGCTCACCGTACTTGCCTTCGACAATACTGCGGTGTGACCATGGTCACGCTGGCTGGTAACACGCATTTTCATTCCCGTTTCAACAAAAAACCGGCGGCCGCAGCCGCCGGTCTGATGCCGCCAGTCGCGCATCGCTTTAATTTGACGAATCGTCCCGGCGCTGGAGCGTTGGACGGTCGTCATCAGTCTGGCCGTTTCCATTGCCGTTGCCAGTAGAAGCCCGCCGCAGCGTAGGTTTGTTGGCATCCTTCGGGTCGATCACCTTATGCCGGTTCTCGATTGAAGCCAGACGCGCCTTGACCTCATCGAATTCCGAGGTCGTCACAATGTATTCCTTCTTGGAAGGTAGTATCCTCTGAATCTCCGCTTCAGCCTTCTCGATGCGGTCCGCCGTCGGCGGATGGGTTTCGAACGCCTTCGATAGCGTTCCCGGCTTCTTCTTTTCCATCGCCTCAATCTTTTCGAAGAAAGAGATGAAAGCCGAAGGGTCATAGCCGGCGCGATACATGTACTGGACGCCTAAATAATCAGCTTGTGCCTCAAATCCGCGAGAGAATTTGAGGAAGGTCATCGGAATGGCCAGTCCGGCCGCTTCGTAACCCGCATAGCCGATCGCCCCACCCATAAAGATGAAAGGGATCGAAGCCATCTGCAACAAATTTGCTCGCGTCATCTCCCGCCCATAGTGACATGCAGCCACGTGCGCAGTTTCATGCGCCATCACGCCAGCCAGCTCGGCTTCTTCATCGGCTGCCAGGATCAATCCCGAGTTCACATAAAAAAACCCGCCCGGGAGAGCCATCGCATTGACCACATCCGAATCGATCACTTTGATGGTGAATGGCACCTGGGCATCCGAGTTGCGCACGATGTTCTGCCCGATACGATTGACGTATTCCGTGATCACGGGATCGTTGATCAGCTTCACCTGCGACTCGATCATCTGCGCGTACCGGCGGCCATCCGCAACCTGGTGCTCGATTGAGTACCAATTGCCCACCCCGCGCCCGCAACCCACGTTGCGATTTCCGACGGCATCTACATCAGCCTGGCCGCCATCATGTTTGATCTGGCTATCATCCTGAGTTGGCAAAGTCGCCGGAGGCTGCTTCGGCGCATTTTGCACGTCGGCCGCCTTGGGCTGTCCCTGATCAGGGTCCGAAGCTGGGGGCGTTGGCGTTTGAGTGGTCGGTGTTTGATTTGGAGTTTGTCCGGGATTCTGCGCCTGCGTCCAGGGCCCTGCGCCGAACGCCGCCAATGCGAAAGCGATTGCAAAGCATCGCAATTTCATAACTACCCCTTTGCGTACACGTGCTCTGGCAACATTATACGCCGTGCTGGAAGAGACCAAGCCCTAATTTTGGCGCGCCCAGTTAGACACCCTCGGAAGTAGTTAGGTTATCCGCATTCAAGCGGCCAAGGCCGACATCGGCCTTCACTGCTTCGTCTTGAAACCACCGTAGAGAATTGTTCCCGACAAAAACATAAACAGCCCCCAACAGGCACCGGCATGCGGATTCTCCTGATCGTTGTGATTGGAGACACAAGAACATCTTCTACCTGAAAAACGCTGGCGTCGTTTGTTAATAGCTTAGCTCGCCCTGGTAGTGCGCTCCGATGGAGGCACCCATGAACGCTTGCGCTTCGGCAAAGTTCGGCTTTGTAGTGCGATTCTCAGGGTTTGGCAAGCATCGTGGACAGGAAATCCGTGCTCGTCAATTTTGCAAGTTTCGAGCGTGGTTGGGCTCCCGCAGATCCAGCAAATACGTGCTGCGTGTCCCCTCCTCGCATGGTGCTTCTCCGTTGTTCTTGCGGTTCGCTAGTCAATTGGCAATCGATCGACGCCCGAAAAAAAAGCGGCCGTTCCAACACCTCTATTATTCATCGTATTCCCTCTAATAGCCGTTCATCTCGTGGAAATGGAAGCGCCATCGTACGCCAATACCCTTCTCAGTTGTAGACGGAATGCAATGTGTGCCGGCGAATTCCTACGCCAAAGCGGCGCAATCAAAAAGCGATCGGTTTCTGCCGCGCAGTAGCTTTGCCCTTCACGATCGTCAATTGACGACTCTGGAACCATTGACTATGATCAGACTGCGGGGTGGAGCAGTCTGGTAGCTCGTTGGGCTCATAACCCAAAGGTCGGTGGTTCAAATCCACCCCCCGCAACCAACCGAGGTTGCTGACCAAAAGGGTCGGTAACCTCTTCACTGTTTTAGGGTTATGAACGCGGCGATTCACGAGCATTTCTCCTCAATTCACCATTCCTTTTGTCCTTCACCCCGGTCTTGAGCACAAGTTGAGCACAACTCGCTGAAAAAACGTCTCTTCCGGCTTCTTCATCGACTCAACTTCGGAATCGGGCTGCAAGAGAACGTCGACGTTACTCGTAATCCCGATGCTCGCGCGCCCAAGGAAACTCTGCGTCTGCTTCGGATCGCCGGGTCGTAGGATCGCCCCGCGCCATTCACAAACAGGTAATCCTCGGGTTTTCTGCTAACACACAGCTCACGATGGCTCTTGAGAGCTCGCGCCAGGCCATCCAGCAGATGTTTTGCGCGAATGCTCTTTCGGCTTTTTGGCGTTTCCTCCTTGCCGCGCCAGACCGAACGTCGAACGTGGAGTTTTGACTGATCGAAATCCTCATCCGACCATTTCAGAGCCAATGCTTCTCCGATTCGCAACCCAGTCAAGTACAGAAGCACAACGAGTGCCCTGAGATTCTGAGGCATGTTGTCTGCAATATCCTTGACTTGAGTTGGCGAGAGATACGGCTTCTCGGTTCGCTCCGCCTTGGGTTTCGGAACCCGTTGCATCGGATTCGAGTTCAAAAGTTCCAAGGCAACCGCGAGGTTGAGCATCTTCTGCAACAGCACGTACAGGTTCAGCGGAGACTTCGGCTTTAATCCAGCAGCAGCCTTGTCCTTGAGCAAATCCATCACGTGGACGGGACTGATTTCCGAGAGCCGACGTTTACCGAACATTGGCAAAAGGTGCGCTTTCACGTTTGAGCGATGAGATGCCTGGGTTGAAGGTTTGAGGTTTTGAGAGATGTAAGTCGCCCAGTGTCCAGCGGCATATTCTGCGAACGTGATTTCAACCGGACGCCTTAGCCCGCTGTTGACCTCTCGCAAACGCTGAGCCAAGATTCGCTCCGCATCCTTGCGATGAGATGCCTGGGTTGAAGGTTTGAGGTTTTGAGAGATGTAAGTCGCCCAGTGTCCAGCGGCATATTCTGCGAACGTGATTTCAACCGGAAGCCTTAGCCCCCTGCTGACCTCTCGCAAACGCTGAGCCAAGATTCGCTCCGCATCCTTGCGACGTGGAGTGTTTACAGTCTCGGCCTTGTACCGCCACTTGCCATCTGCTGAACGCATCCGGTAACGAATCACGTGAGCCGTTCCACGCTCCGTCACACGGGGGAATACATATGGCGAAGTAAGCGGTTTGAATTTCCAGCCGATAAAAAGAGCATCCCACTTTCCCCTTTTCGAGAGAACTGGGATTTTCTTTGCGAAGGTTCCTGGATTTGAGCTGGCCCGTCCAAAAAACTCAGGGACTCGATGAGGGGGCCCCTCGAGTCCCTGAGTGCGCAAGCCAGGCAAGAACAAATCAGAAAAGCGCTTCCCCCATCGCTTTTTGCCAAAGCTGAGGCGCACTGCCTACAATGCACGTCATGTGCCATCGGTTTCGGCCGCCCATTGGCTTTCAGAGACCTGCCAAATAGCCACAAACAAAACATTTTTCGGAGTTGGCACCGCTTTTAGCCATCCGACCGCTGGGAGAAACTGCTATCTGAATGGATAGCGCTCTATCCGTTCGGATATTGGAACAAAATTAATTCGGGAATGAATTCTGGACGAAACTGTGATAAGAAGGTGCCGACGGAGGAAGATTGCGTCCGCGACTCCTGGTACTTTCCGGGCCCTTGAAGGATTCCACCATCCCTCTCAACGAGGGGGAGATTGCTATTGGCCGGGAGGCGTCGAGCGGTATATCCGTCTCCGACCCCTCGGTTTCAAGGAAACACTTCCTCATCCGCCTGCAAGACGGCCGGGTTCTGGTGCGCGATCTCGACAGCCGCAACGGTACCCTGGTAAACGGGTCTCCGGTCGAAGAGCAATGGCTGCAGCACGGAGACACAATCTCTGCCGGTGATTCGTCTTTTCTTTTTCTGCTGAAGGAAGATGATCTTGCCCAGCCAGCGGGAGAGGTCGAGTTCGACGACTCCCGGCTCACGGCGGAAACCACGATCATCCATCCCAAGGATGTGGTCTATTTGCAACCGGAAAAACTACTGCGCGAACTGCCGCCGACATCAAATGTCGCGCGAAACCTGAACGCGCTACTGAAGATCAGCGGCATCATCCATGCCATTCGTGACCTCGAGGAATTGCAGGCGCAGTTGCTGGATTTAATTTTTGAAGTAGTTCCCGCGGGCCGGGGCGCGATCTTGTTGGCCGACAGCCAGGGCCAGGAATTCAATTCTTTGTTCGCCCGCATGCGTGAGTCGGCGAAAGCGCCGCTCGTCAAGGTAAGCCGCACCGTAGCACGCCAGGTTATGGAACAGGGCGTGGCGATGCTCTCCAGCGACGTGATGGCCAGCGATGGCCTGCGGCAGGTCGAAAGCCTGGCCGCGCTGGAGGTTCGTTCGCTGATATGCGTGCCGTTGACCGTGTTCCAGCGCCGGATTGGCTGCATTTACCTGGACAACGACACGCTCGCGGGACGGCTGAACGAAGAGCACCTGCAACTGGTGACGGCCATCGCCGGCCTCTCAGCCGTGGCGCTTGAAAATGCCCGCCGGCTGCACTGGCTCGAACAGGAGAATGAACGGCTGATTGTGGAAGTGACGCAAGACCGCAGCCTGATCGGTGAAGGCGCACGCATTAGGGAAATCTACCAGTTTCTAAGACGGGTGGCTCCGACCGAGGGTACGGTTTTGATTGAGGGTGAGAGCGGCACTGGCAAGGAATTGGCGGCTCGAGCCATACACCGGAACAGCCCGCGCGCGAACAAGCCTTTTATGGCCATCAATTGCGCGGCAATTCCGGAGTCGCTGCTGGAGAGCGATCTATTCGGTCACGAGCGCGGCGCGTTCACGGGAGCGGGCGCGCAGAAAAAAGGGCGTTTTGAAGTTGCCGATGGAGGAGTGATTTTTCTCGACGAAATCGGTGAGCTGGCGCCTACGCTGCAGGTCAAGTTACTGCGCGTGCTGCAGGAGCGTGAGTTCGAGCGCGTGGGAGGAACGCACGTCATAAAGGTCGATATTCGTCTGGTCGCCGCTACCAACCGCAACCTGGAGCAGGCGGTGCGCAGCGGAAAATTCCGCCAGGATTTGTATTATCGTTTGGCCGTCTTAAAGGTCACGATGCCCACGCTCCGCGAACGCCGCGAAGATATTCCCATGCTGGCGCGGCACTTTGTGCAGAAACATGCCAAGCGCTGCAAAGTAAAGCCGCGACCCATCTCCCGCGAAGCGCTCTCTTGTCTGGTCAACTACGACTGGCCGGGAAACGTGCGCGAACTGGAAAATGCAATTGAACGCGCGCTTGTCCTCGGGTCCTTCCGACATGATCTTGCCGGAAGATCTGCCGGAATCATTGCTGGAGCGAACCCCCCCAGCGGATATGACGGAAGCAAAATATCATGCCGCGGTAAAGGAACTGAAGAAGCAACTGATTCTAGATGCGGTCGGACAGACCCAAGGCAGCTATGCCGATGCGGCACGCATTCTGGGAGTGCATCCCAACTATCTGCACCGCCTGATTCGCAATCTCGAGCTGAAAGATAGTCTCAAGGACGCACTACGCGATATTCCGCCGCGCGGACTCTCCGGACTTTCCGGTGGGAACGCGTAAACCGGCAACTCAGCAATCGGCAGTCAGCCACCGGAGGATAATGCGGCCCGCTGAATGTTGAGCGCTGACTCCTTTTTAGGGCAGCCGACCTTAGGGCAGCCGCAATTTCATCAGCTGGGCCGGGTCGAGATAGGTTCCCTGCCATCGCGCCGCGACGTGAAGATGCGGCCCGGTGGCACGGCCCGTACCCCCGCTTAGCCCGATTTCCTGGCCCCGCTTTACGTGATCGCCTTCTTTCACCTTGAACTCGGAGAGATGAAGGTAGAGCGTAAGAAATCCCTGGCCGTGATCCAGTACCACGAAGTTGCCTTCAAAAAAAAGTGGCCGGGCCAGCAGCACTGTGCCGTCATTCATGGCCTTCACCGGCGTTCCGCTGGGCACGCGAAAATCCAAGCCCAGATGCGGGCTTGAGGTCTTGCCATTAAAGATCCGCTCGGAGCCGAATACATCTGAGATGGGGGCCTCAGCCGGTGCGGCAAATTGTCCGGACCACTCGCGGTCGGGCGTGACGCGGTTCAAATAATCCTTCTTGATCTGCTGGCCTTCTTCGATCTGCTTCACCTGTTCCGGGCTGGGTTCCGTGAACTTGCTTTCGACACTTAGATTCACTTTGATCTTGGGATACTTGCCGCGGCTGATCATGAAGTTGCGGGAAAAAGTGATTTTGGTGTTTGCGTCTTTGGCCGCGAGCCTTTCGCCGCTCAATTCCAGCAAATAAGGTCCGGGCACAGTTTCCAGACTTATGCCGGCGAGCGCGAACCACGTTTTACTTTTTGCATCGAAGCTGAAGGGAACTTCGTGGCCCAGCCAGGTTCCGTTGAGCGCTTGCAACCGTGAAGGCGTTTTCACCTGAAATAATACCGGGCTGCCGTTCACGAGATGCGTAGGCTGTGCGCGGATGTTCCAGCTCGCGGCGCTAGCTGAAGGTACGGACACCGCAAAGAACAAGCAAAGCACAAGGCCGGATGCAGCGCGAAAAAAGATGCCTGAAGAGACAAGGGCGGATCGAGGGGGAATCACTTGCTTAGCCTAACATTTTGAGCGCTGCATTTTGAGCAGTGCAGTCTCCTGCCAGATTTCACAGCTTCTGCAAACTGCAATTGCTATAATCGACGTGGCGGTGGGAATAGCTCAACTGGCAGAGCACCGGACTGTGGCTCCGACGGTTGCGGGTTCGATTCCCGTTTCCCACCCCAGATTTATTTCACCTAGCTTTCTCCACATCGAGCTACGCGCGCTGGGCACAGAGCTATGCGCGCCGATTAGTACGGTGCTTGCCATTTCACTGGGAACGGAATGATGAAAATTCTGCATCCGTGGTTTTCGTCTCCTCGGCTCGGCCCCTTGGAGATGCGCATGCTCGAAGGCCTCTGGGGCAGGGGCAGCGCCACCGTTCGCGAGCTGCTCGATGCCGGCTTTCACAATTTGGCCTACACCACGTTGATGACTACGCTCGACCGCCTGTTCAAAAAGGGCCTTCTCACGCGAACCGAGGAAGGGAGGGCCTTTCGCTACACTCCGCGATTCACCCGCGAAGAGTTGCACCAGGAAGCCGCCAGCCATGCTCTGCGCCAGTTTCTTGACGCAAGTTCGGCATCGAGCTTGCCGCTTTCCTTTCTGGTCGAAATTGTAAGCGAGCGCGATGTCAAATTGCTCGACGATTTAGGAAAACTTGTGGAACGCAAGCGCCGCGAGCTCAACGATCGGAATGTGCTAGCCGCAGACAATCGCGCCAAGGAGACGAAATGACATTCCTGGTGCGCGGAATCGCGGTTTCGTTTTCTATCGGTGTAATCGTCTACGGATTTCTCTCGCTGATAGTTTCGCTAGGCTGGCGAGTCGCCAGACCTGACAATCGCAGATATGCGGCGAACTTCTGCGCCGATGTGCTGTTCTGGTTGCGTCTTGCTCCGGCCGTAATCTCTGCTCTGGCGATGTTGAGTCTCGCCGCGCCATCCTTTTTATGGCTTGAACCTCGCAGCGCGATTGAGCCCATCGGCGTTGTGCCAATTGCTCTCAGCATATGCGCCTTGGCCGGGGTCCTTTGGGGAATTTGGAATGCCGCATCTTCTTTGAGACGAGCACTCCGCACGGTCGCGATTTGGGCGAAGGCGGCATCAGTGATCTCTTCGGAACGGTCCGGCGCGGGCGACTCCGTTCCCATATTGCAGAGTTCGTCCGCCTTACCTCCACTTACAGCCGCTGGCATTCTCAAACCCTCAGTCTGGCTGTCGCAAACAGCCGAGTCCATGTTGAGCCAGCGCGAGCTCGGCAGCGCGCTGCGGCACGAAATGGTGCACGTTCGCCGCAAAGATAACTTGCGGAAGTTGATCTTTCGCCTGATCGCCTTTCCCGGCATGGAAAGACTTGAGAGTGCATGGCGCGAAGCCGCCGAGCTAGCTGCCGACGATGCCGCCGTCTCGAACAGATCAGAAGCGCTCGATTTGGCTGCCGCGCTCATCAAATTATCTCGCATTGCTCAGTTCCACCCGCCGGCGGAATTGACTACCGCATTGGTATCCAGCCCTATGGAATCGGTGAATGCGCGCGTCGAGCGCTTGATCTCCTGGAGTGAGACGCGGCCGCAGATGGCCAGCTTTCGTCCTAAATACGTGTTGTGCACGGCGAGCGCAATCGCAATGACTTTGGCTTTTACTTACACTCACCTGCTCATCTTCCTTCACGCGGCAACTGAGCTGCTGGTGCGGTAGACTCCTGTAGATGCCGACTGGCCGCCAAGGTTCGATTCACCTGTTTCGCTTCGCCGGAATCGATGTATTTCTGCATTGGTCGTGGTTTCTGGTGGCGGCCTATGAAATCAGCAGCCGCAAGGGAAGCTATTCCTCGATTACCTGGAACGTGCTGGAGTATCTGGCATTGTTTCTCATCGTGACCCTGCACGAATTCGGACATGCTCTCGCCTGTCGTCAGGTCGGCGGAACTGCCGATCGCATTCTCTTGTGGCCGCTGGGCGGAGTTGCCTACGTCAATCCTCCGCAAAGGCCGGGCGCCACTCTGTGGAGCATCGCGGCTGGGCCTCTGGTCAATGTGGCGCTGCTGGTCATTCTTCTCGTCACTGGCAATTTGAGTCATGGATCAGCGTGGCTCGCGGCGTCCCCGGACCTGCATGCCTTGCTGAGAGGAATTTTCGAAATCAATCTTGGCTTGCTGCTTTTCAACATTCTGCCCATCTATCCGCTGGATGGCGGACAGATTCTTCGTTCGCTTCTCTGGTTCGTGATCGGTCGTGTACGCAGCCTGATGGCCGCGACCGTCATTGGCTTGCTCGGGGTAGTGGGATTTATTCTTCTTGCCATCAAAATTCAATCCATATGGATTGGCGCAATCTCAGTTTTCGTCCTGATGAATTGCTGGAGCGGATTTCAGCAGGCGCGAGCGCTGGCCCGGTTCGCAAAACTGCCGCGGCGCCAGGAGTACTCCTGTCCCGCGTGCAAAATGTCTCCCGCAATCGGAGAGTTCTGGAAGTGCGGACAATGCGGCCAGCCGTTCGATACGTTTCAGACCGGGGCTGCATGCCCGCACTGCGGCTCTCGTTTCGATAAAACCCGCTGTCTGGATTGCGGAGAGTTGCACTCCATGAACGAGTGGAGCGCTCCTGTGCTTGTGACGGAACCGCAGTTCTAAGACTTTGCTGGGGTGTCTTCCCTAGAAAGTCACATGCACGCCCAACTGCGCGGCGAACGGGATGCCAACCGTCGTGCCGGGGCCGAAGAAATCTCCCAGAGCGCCCTCCGGTATTTCAAGCTGTTTCAGGCTGGTAACAGGGGTGGTTTGCGAGCAGCTTGCATTTGTGCAAATGCTGGTGACGTTGGTGATGCCTTGCGCATTAGGTGCCATTTCCGCTTGCGGAATTGGAAGTTGAACAACGTTCACCGCATAATTCGCGCCGGGATTGTTGCGGTTGAAGATATTAAAGAACTCGATGAAAGGCAGGACATTCCAGCGCTCGTTAATTTTGAAAGGACGCGTGACGCGCAGATCGGACTGAATGTAAGGCGTGCCGCGGAATACATCCAAGCTGGTATATGCGCCATTTACATAAATGCGGTCGCTGTTGTCCGCGTTTGTGATGGTGATGGGACGAGCGCTCTCGACTTGATTGATCGTGCTTAACTCGAATCCGCCAGGGATGTGAAAGATTCCGGCGAGAACGAAGCGATGGCGGACGTCCTCGCCTGAAGGGCCGTAATCCCCAGGCCCAAAAGCATTCAGCAATCCCGCATTCGGCGTTCCAGGCTCATTGGGGCAGACACCATCGACATAATCGAAAAGCTCGCCGAGCAGGCATCCCCAGGTCTGTGCTTTTGAGAGTTGGTAGTTGGCGATCAGACTCACATCTTTTATGTTGCCTTGCAGATGCAGCATCAGGCCGTTGTAACTGGATCGATTGTCAGATTGGAAGATATTGACGTTCGGAACTACCGCTGTCTGATCTGCTGTGTCGGTGGCTGGAATCAGCGGGGTGAAAAGGCTGCTGGCGCTGGTGTAGGGGAATCCGCGGTATCCATGATTGCCCTGTTCATGAACGTAGTCGGCGCTCATCAGCCAATGGTCGTTGAATGAATGCGCAAAGCCGCCGGTCGTATGAATTGAGTAGGGAGTCTTGTAAGGTGAGCCGATCAGGTTCCCCGTGGCTCCGCTGCCGCCAGTAAGGCAGCCCGAGCCCACCAGCGCATATGTGCCAGGATCTCCAGTAAGGCTGCACGTGCCGATCGTGTAGTTAGAATTGTTGACGGCCTGGAACGCAGTGCCCCATCCATTTTGTGCTAGATCGTCGTAGTAGAGGCCAAAACCGGCGCGTAGCACGGTCTTCGCGCTTTTGCCCGGAGTGTATGCGAGGCCGAGGCGAGGGGCGATTTGTTTGCGGTAATCCTGCGGCGGCGTGGAAACAATCGGAATGTCCAATGCCCGCAGTGTGACATACGCGGGATCCTCGGCCTGGCTGCGGCCATTGCCGATGAATAGCCCCCACGTCGTTTGATAACGCAATCCGTAGTTGAACGTGAGCTTGTGGGTTACGCGCCAGGAATCTTCGGCGTAGAGACCGAGCCGCTGGACATTCTGCGCAAAGCTGCCATTACTCGCCGGGGTGTAACTGCAGGTTGAACCATCCGAAGCTGTGAAGTGAATGCACTGTGGCGTGAAGACTCCGAACACGCCTGGATTCTGCACGTAATAAGTAGGATCGTTGACGTACGCCGCCAGAGTTTCTGCCGTAGATGCAAATGCTCCGCTCAGCACCGGCTCGTGAATGAAGTCCACGCCGAACCTGACCGCATGGTTGCGGACAACGTGGGTGAGGTCGTAGCGAAGCTGATATTTTTCCTGATTGCGCAGGTCAGGAAAAAGCGTAATCGGAGTCGCGAATTGGTTGTCGCCGAAAGTCTCGAAGCCGGAAATTGTCAGCGCGGTAGAGCTGAAAGGAAACGCCAACGCAAAGCCAAGATCTGAGTTCCGGGTTTGCGTCAGGTGCAATAAGCTTGCGTCCAGAACCAGATTGCCCAGCCAGGTTGAATTGAACGTGTAGGCGTTGCTGACTTCTATGTTGCCGTAGTTATTGTGAGTGAGCAGGCCGGTCGAGGGCAACGTTCCCTGCTCAACCAGCGCGTTGTGCGTGGTGTAGCTGTCTTCCGAGGCGCGTAGGAACCAATTTGATTGGTTGGATTGTGCCCAGTCGAAACGTACCGAACCGAGAAAATCAAGAAAAGGAATGGGAACGTTAGGAGGAACGGCAATCGAGGGTACGCCGGTGACTAAACCGTCAGCCGCCAATTGCGACAGCGCGTCAAATTGCGTGATGCTGGCCGGACTGTAAGCGATGCTCGCGTGTTCATTGACGTTCTCGAACGAAGTGAAGAACCAAACTTTGTTTTTCGAAATGGGCACCGCCAAGCGTGGCAACGTAATTCTGCCGCGAGAACGGCTGCTTGGGGTTGTGTACGCAAACCCCACTGGTGCAGGTCTCCGCCGGATTTTCGATGGGATAGCGCGCGTTTAGCGCGGCCGCTCGCCCGTAAGCAGCGGCGTCGCCGTGCCAGTCGTTCGTGCCACGCTTGGTGGTAATCACGACAGAGCCTGCGGTGGTCCATCCGGTGTCGGCCTCTTCGTTCGAGGTGCGCATGGCAAATTCCTGAATGCCATCCGGAGAGAAATTCTGCAGGAAACCCCCAATCCAATCATCGGAATTATCGGCGCCGTCGACCGAAAGTTCGTTATTCAAGCCCGAGCTACCACCGGTCGAAACCGCAGTAATGCGCGCCTTCGTAGGATCCGATGGCTCAACCGGCTCCGTTCCGGGCACCAGATACGCAATGTTCGCGAAACTTCGCGCCGGCAACGGCATGGTTTCCAGGTCCGTGCTACCGACCACTCCTCCGCGCACCGCACTTGATGTATCCAGCGGTTGGGTTGTGATCGACGAAATTTGCCCTTGCACATTCACGCTCTGCTGCACGGAAGAAGGCTTCAAGATGACGGTGATGTCGCGGACCGTGGCCACGGCAACTGCAACTCCAGCTTCTGCGGGAGCAAAGTCAGCCGCCGTCACGCTGATCCGGTATTCTCCTGGAAGAAGGTCCTCGAGACGAAAGTCGCCGCGGTCATCGCTGCTGGTTTGGCGCTGAAGCGACGAGCCGATGAGTCGCGCGTCGACCTTTGCGCCGGGGATGCGAGCGCCAGTAGCATCCTGCACCGTGCCGCGAAGGGATCCGTAGGAGTTCTGCGCGTAAGTCCTGCTTACGAGGGCGATTACGAAAAGGAATATCGCGGCTGCGAACTGGCGTGATCTTGATTTCATTCCCGGAACACAGCGAGGGTAGACTTCGGAACACAGCTACTACCAGAGGCCGTAGGCAAGACCAGCCGCAGTTCATAAGCCTCGCCTTCGATAACTTGCTAGTGGCGAGACTCGAGCCTTTGGAGATTCGCGAGCGCGTGCTGGTAATCCGGCTGAAGTTGGAGGGCTTTCCTGTACATTTCGATCGCGAGATCACGTTCGCCAGTTTGCTCGTATAGCACTCCCAAATCTAAATACGCAGGCGCGTAGGCATCGTTATGCTCGATTGCCTTCATCAGCTGTTCGCGGGCAGCCTGTTTATTTCCCTGTTGCAGAAGCACGGCCCCTAGATCGCAATAAGCGGGAGCTTGATTGGGGTCAGTGGCTATCGCCCGCTGATACGCCTGGGTTGCTGCAGAGTACTTTCCCGAACGCTGAAGCGCCGCCCCCAGATCAATCATTGCGTCCACGTCATTCGGTTTTAAGGCGATCGCTCTCGCGTACGCGTTCTCCGCTTCCTGATTTAAGGAAAGTTGCAGATACACGTCTCCCAGGTCTACCCAGATATCGGGGTCGCGCGGATCGATAGAAATCGCCCGCTTATACAAATCTGCCGCTTCGGAATCATGGCCCTCGTGCTGAAGAACATTGCCCAGATTGATGATCGCTGACGTGTAATCAGGGTTAAGCGCGATTGCCCGCTGGTAATCATCCGCGGCGGCTGAAACATTGCCTTCATCAGCGTATGCGGCCCCCAGATCGTACAGAAGTATCGCGCTTCTTGGCGTCGCTTTCAGTGAGCTTGAGTAAAGTGAAATCTCATCGTGCCAATCGAGCACGCGCGCATTCAGCCGCAAGGCACCCCAGAAGACCCAGCTAAGGACGGCACAGAGAGCGACCACCCTCGCGCGATTTCTAAGTCGAAATACGAGGGCCGTAATCGCCAGCACAAGGCCGAAAGCGGCTACATAGGTGTAACGTTCAGCCATCCCTTGATAGATGGGAACAATTCCACAAAAAGGGGCCAACGCGATGCACAAGCAAGCCAGGCCCGCCGAGACTTCTGGCAATCTGTTGCGTGTACGCATGGCCGCAAATACCAATGCCAGGATTCCGGCAAACCCGGTTGCGGTCGCTATCAAGGAATTGTTTGTCGGTACATTCGTCGAACGTTCAACGCTCATCCTGAGGGGAAGGAAGATCCAGAGAACATATTTCCAGAATGTAGAGGCAAACCCGATAACGTTAGGAACGCCCAAGGAGAGGTGCGCCCCCGCAAGATGCCGGAGCGAAAAATAGATCGCATCGGTGATAAGGCCTGCGCCCGTCAGCACGAACCAGCGCCGTGGTGTCGCCCTCGCTGCATGAGCTAAGAGCCAAGTCAGGGGCAAGGTTAAAACTCCAATTTCGTGGGAGAGCAGCGATGCGAACGAGGCGAGCGCGTAAGCCAGCAGCGGCAGAATTCCGTTGGAGCGCAGATACCATACGGCACTTAGCAGGGCCATCAAAAGCAATAGAAATGCCAGCGCGATCGCGCGACCGGAAATCCACGCCACAACTTCGGTGTTGATGGGAAGACCGAGCCAGATAAAGCAAACGGCTGCGGCAAGAAGCGTCGAGATACGCAATTTTTTCAAAAGTAGAAACGCGAGAAACCCGTTTCCCCAATGCAAAGTAAGATTTGTGAGATGGTAGCCGGTTGCATTCAGGTGAAAAACGGCGCGGTCAATGGCCAGGCTTAACCAAAACAGCGGCCGGTAAAAAGATCCGCCGAAGCCACGGAATTCGTTATTGAACGGCACCGCAGATCGAAAGTATCCGATGACGGAATGCCACGAGGTTAAGGCGGCGTTTTTTGGAATCTGCGCGACATCGTCATAGACAAACCCAGCGCCAATGACGTGCCGGTAAAGCAGCATCACCCAGCACGCACTCGTAATCGCGAACCATAAAGCCCGATGAGAAACGACAACCTTGGATGTGGGCTGCTTTGGTGAACTGACCGGGGTGCGGAGTCGAGAACGCGAAACGGTCGAAGAACGGCGGCGCGACATGCTGATGGAATAGTGCCGAGCGGATGCGAATCCCGCGCAATTTGAATCCTGCTCGACTATGAAGCCAGTTTCTCATGCGCCAACGCATAACGGATAGACGTGAGAGCAGTTTCAATCCGACCACGGTGTCGGCTTCCGGTCCCAGCGATGATTTTTTAGTTCTCTCAGCAAGCCAGCATCAAGCGAACCCGCGTCGCTGGCAGCAACATTTTCCCGCACATGCTCGGCCTTGCGCATGCCGACAATCGTCGTGCTGACCGCAGGATGAGACAGAATAAAGCGCAATGACATTTCCGGCAGCGTCATGTCGGCAGGCACAATCTTTTTCAATTTCTCAACGCGCTCGACCGTCTTCGCCAGATTTTCCGGCCCGAAATATCCCGAGCGCCAGTCGTTTTTCGGGAAGCGGGTGTTGAGAGTCATCTTGCCGCCAAGACTGCCTTCGTCGAGTGGCACGCGCGCGATCACGCCCACATTCAGTTCCTGGCACAAGGGAAATAATTTGTCTTCCGGCGCCTGGTCGAAAATGTTGTAGATCACTTGCACTGCGTCAACCAAACCTGTGTGCAAGGCCTTAATGCCATTCTCCGGTTCCCAGCGATTCAGGCTGAGGCCGAAATACTTTATCCAGCCGCCATCTTTTAATTTTTCAACGGTTGCGCGGAACTCCGGCTCGTCGGTCCAACTGTCATCCCAAACATGAAATTGCAGCAGGTCGATTGAATCGGTACGGAGTTGCTTGCGAATCAAATCTGCATATTTGAGCACATGATCTTCGGGAAAAACGTCGTGGTATTTGTAGCTCGGCAGGGCCGGCCACTTGTCATTCGCGGGAGGAATTTTCGAAGCCGCATACAGCCGTTTCCCCGGATTACGCGCCATGGCTTCGCCGAGCAGGCCATCGCTTTTGCCCTCGCCGTAGGCCCATGCGGTATCAAAGAAGTTGCAGCCAGAGTCGACCGAGAGTTGGAGCGATGCCAGCGATTGCTGATCATCGGAGCCGCTCCAGCCGCTCATGCCCCAAAGTCCGTAGGCAACGTCGCTGACTTGGAACCCGGTACGGCCCATCTTGCGGTATTTCATAAGAGCAGGTCCTCGCGAGAACTGGCGTGTGCAACAAATTATCCTAGCTCATGCTAGCAGTTCAGGCGAGCCGGCGCCCTGCGCGGTAAAACGGCCGCGCGTTTTCTTCTGAGTGGAGCGCACGGCAAAATTGCATCAATATTTTCGGAAAAGCTTAATGGCCCAATCACGGGTATTATGGTAAGGGTTTCCTGTATTTTCCTTAGCGAACAATCTCATTTAGCATTGCAGATCTGAGCATCCGAAATGGCCGGACCTACTCCTGAGGAACTGCGCGAGGAACTGCACCGTCTCATGATGGAGCACATCGAATTCCAGAGAAAACAGACCTTTGGAGGAGTGAGCGAAGAGGAATTTCGGCGCGAAGAGGAGGCTCTTCAGCGCATCCGCGAAGTGTCCGCCGATTATCTGGCGTTGCTCAAAGGAAAATTGCGGGAATCGAAAGACGAACCAAAAAACAGAAAAGAATCGTGACCCTGTCCGCGAAGGTCGCTGATAATGAAATCTGCGGTGCGGCGACGAGTAAGCGAAGTACACCGCGGAAAAACTGGCCATCGCCCTACGCTTCAGGCATCCTCTTTTCGAACTCCCTGAAGATCGATTTTGGGAATCTGCAGGAAACCTTCCCGTCGTAGGAGCCACGATTACTGGACGCCAGCTTTCCCCTTGACCCCACGTTTCCGGGGCGGCTAGCGTTTGAGAGTGCGCTGTGCAATGAGTACAGCAGGTGACAACTGAGAATTTCAGGCAGGGACGAAAGGGAGAGGCGGGTTGGTCAGCAGATGGGAAATGCTAGTTCAGGATTTGCCGGACCGGCTATCGCAGTTTTCTTGCTGGCCGACAATCGACTACTGCGGGAAGCTTTGTTGCGCATCCTGTCGAAGAGGGATGACATCCGTGTGGTCGGGGCTGGCTCGTACGCCCCCTACACGCTTGAGCAGATCTTTTCGACGCGAGCCAGTGTAGTGGTGCTCGATTCCGGTCTCTCCGGTTCTTGCAGAACCGGGCGTGGTGCGCCAACTACATCAGATGGCCCCTGCCATAAAGGTTGTAATGGTAGGCATGGAGAGCGAAGAAGCCGTACTCCTGCGCGTGATACAAGCGGGCGTTGTGGGCTACGTCCTCAAAGATGCTTCTGCGGTCGAAGTGGCGCGCACAATTCGCGCGGTCGCCGCGGGGGAAGCGGTTTGCCCAGCGGCGCTCTCCCTCGCGCTATTTCAATGGGTGATGCTGCATAAGCCGGCGCTTCCGAGCTTGCATGTCAAAACCGTCCTCGGGCTCAGCCGCAGGGAGCAACAACTCGCAGGCCTGATCCAGCAGGGGCTCACCAACAAGGAAGTGGCCAGCCAGCTCAACCTCTCCGAACAAACCGTGAAGAACCACGTGCATCGCATGCTGCGAAAAGTGGGGGGCGCAGATCGGCTCTCAATCGTGGAAGCCTGCCGCAACGAAGGGGTCACTGTTTAGCCGCAACTGGCTAGAGTGGGCAGTTGCCTTACAACGATAGGGCAGACTTGCTCTCACCAAGCATTCCGACCACGATAACTCCAGGTGAGGTTGAGGTTTGGAGAAAATATTGCGAAGACGGCGGTGCACGCCCGCCAGGACGTAGACCTCAAGCCTTATTCGGCGCCCGACCGTGCGGGCAGTTCGCCGACCCATTGGCCGAAACGGGCTTGTAGTTCGCCGAACGAAAACGAGCGGAAATCCAGGATGACGGAGTCTGCGCCGGCTGCCTGCAGCAGAGGGACCGGTGCGCAGGAGCTACTCCCAGACAACGCATCCCAGCAGCCCTCGCAGACTTCACGCCGGAAGCCGCATCTTCTATGGCTAGAAGGTGTGCCGGCGATTCCCGTAGGCGCTCCGCCGCCAGCTGGTAGATAGCAGGATCGGGCTTACTGGCACCTACATCATCCCCCGTCACGATCGTATAGAAACAATGTGCCAGTCCTAACACCTCAAGTGTCTCAAAGGCGCGGTGTCGGCTGGCTGAGGTCGCAACCGCACTAGGGATGCCTGTGTCCGAGAGGTAACGGAGGAATTCAACCACACCCGGCATCGGCCGAACCGCGTCAGCATGTTTTTGCAACAACTCATCTTTTCGGTTTCCGTATTCAACGACTTCCTCGGGGCGCAGTTCCCCGAGGAAGTGCTTCAGGATCTCCGCGCGCTTGCAGCCGTCGAGAACAAGGTCCGAACTCATCGTCGCAGGTCTCCCGCCCCACGCTTTCCAGGAAAAGCCTCCAAGCCAGGCGATGCGCCGGATGGCTGTCAATAATTACGCCGTCCATATCGAACACAACGCCTTGCAACATGTGATTCGCCTCAAGCCTCCCGGTGTCCGGGCCAGGTTGCCTGCGCCGTTCGATAGTTCTCCATGGTGCCGATGTCTACCACGTAGTCGTGTATGGGAAAGGCGACCATTCGGCCCGCGAGCCGCGGCAGCACATCAAACCCAATATCGGCGGGAGTATTTTGGGGAATGACCTTCAGCATTTCCGGGGTGCCGATCATCAAGCCTGAGAACGCCCAATTCCCCGTCGGATTCGCAGGTTTTTCCACGAACTGCTCAACGACGCCGTGCTCATTGGTGGTAACGATGCCGCAGCGGCTGGGATCCGGGACTTGGTAGGCCGAGGGTCGCCGCCGGTTTGCGGTCATGGTGTACCCGCAACATGCCTTCGAGGTCGGCGCAGTTGAGAACGTCTGCGTAGAATATCCAAAAAAGATCATCCGAGCCAATCCAGTCGCGATTTGCGCGCAAGGTCCCGGCGCTGCCCAACAACTCCGGTTCTTCGACGACGCGCACCGGCGTCGCAGGCGCATTTCGCCGCAGGAATTCCCGCACCGGCGCGGCATGGGCATGGAGGTTGATCATGACCTCGTCGATCCGCAAACGCTCGCAACACTGGAGCCAGAGGGCGAGAAGCGGAACGCCCTGAATTGGAAGCAAACATTTCGGAATGGTGTCTGTGATCGGGCGCAGACGAGTACCGTGGCCAGCTGCCAGCAGGAAGGCTTTCACCGGATGCTCTCCGGGAGCACGCGGTCTCCGCCGCCAGCATGTCCGGCCGCAGCCCGGGGCACGAAGACCCAGCGTGATCCACCGCGTTCGTCGCTGTCGATAAAGGGGTCATTCACAATGGCCTGCGCGCCCTGGGTGTCAAAAGCGAATGCCATCTCATGCACGCCTTCTTTGCTCATGGCCTCCCGAACGGCGAATTGATGCGCCGCCTCACAATAAAACAATAGGAACCCGCCCCCGCCGGCGCCGGTGATTTTTCCTCCCAGGGCGCCGTGCTGGCGGCCGAGGGTGTACAGTCTGTCGATTCGCGGTGTCGAGATCTTGCTGGAAATCCGGCGCTTGGCCTGCCAGCCTTCGTGCAGCAGTTCCCCGAACCCACGTAATTCTCGCGTTCGAGGCTGACGCGCATGCGTGCGCCGAGTTTTTTACTTCGTGCAAAACCTCGACCGTGGTCGAACTGCCGCTGCGCGTGGATGCTTCCTGTTCTTGCAAGATGGTCCAGGAATGGTGCGCCGATCCGGTAAAGAACAACATGAGATTCGATTGAAACTCGCGTAAAACGGCGGGACCCAGTTCCACCGGCTCGACGACGGTGGTGCCCCTGGGGATGGAACGAGATGTAATTCAGGCCGCCAAAGACAGCGGCATACTCATCCTGCTTCCCCACATGCTTTCCTAAACGGTGGCGCGCTACAAAGAAAGCGCGCTCCGCAAGTTCGTACTTCGAAAGTGGGCGATGGAGATACGTGGTGAGCGTCTTGAGTATATTCACACACACGCTGGCCGAGGCCGAAGCCCGGTGCCGGAGGAATCTCCGATGCCAGAAACAGGTTGACCGAGATATCGCAGTCTATCTCCTTGAGGACAGCTAGCGGAATTTCCAACGCGCTGCCTTCAAGGCCCATGTTTGCGATATCGTGCCAGTTCTCGCACACCCGAAGGTCAGACGAGATCACCTGCACCCGACCGTCAGGCCTTTTACCAGAATGGTGTAGAAGTATTTGTTGATGGCTGCGCTCAGCACAGCGCCGCCGAACTGTTCATAATAGGGTGGCAGGTCAGTGCACCCGCCGCCAAAACTAATCCGAACTGGACTGCGAACTATGAGCACCGGACAAGGCCTCCTCGAATCCAACGTCCACGCGGCTCCCGATCGCGACATGCGCGGCCTGCACCCGCTCCCGGCGCAGTTGGAACAGTCGTAGCGTAATCGTCCACAAGGTCTGCAGAAGCAAGGAAATATCCTGAAACAGGGAGCGGTGCAAAATGTACTGCAGATCGTACCTGGTTTTGTCTTCCGAAGAGCTCTGCTCGCGCAGGCCATAAATTTGGGCCAGGCCGGTCATCCCCGGCTTTACGCTGAGCCTCTGCTCGTGCCAGTCGCTATAGTGGCGCGTGCGCTCTGGCCCTTCCGGGCGGGGCCCGACCAGAGTCATTTCGCCGCGCAGAACGTTGATGAGCTGCGGTAGCTCCGTAAGGCTGAAGCGCTGCATGAGAAATTCGTCAGTGGGGAGTCGCGTGGCGTAGCGGTCAGAGTTCAGACGATACATCCAGAACGTTTTGCCATATTGCCCGCAACGAAGCTCACGTCGCAAACCATTTCCCTTGCGAAGCTTCAACACCAGCGCCGCGGGTACGATAACAGCCACCGCCAGGGGGAGCAGGCAGGTGGTCAAGGCCAAATCCAGACCACGCTTCCACGGCGGATCCGCTGCGGCTGCTGTGGCCCCCTTCCATTGGAGCAACGGGAGCCCATCCAAGTCCACGAGTTCGGGCTTAGAGAGATAGAGACTGTAAGGTTGCGGAACCAAGCTGACGGCGAGTCCAGCCAACCGGCAGGTGGCCGCCAGATCCAAAATCTCAGGAAGGCCGGGCTCAGAGACAGTGAGAATAATCTCGTCCACCGGTGGGATTGCAGAAGATCGGCAATGCCCACGGTCTGGAGGCTAATCGGCCCCCCTCCGCTTTCCGGGGCTGACGGTTTCAGGGCATTCTGGGCGGGAGACAGAAATCCGAGAATCTGGCACAGCCACTCGGGATGACGGTCAATGGTCAGCGCCATCTCCTGCGCCAGAGGCCCATCGCCAACGATCACGATCCTGCGCACGGGCCCAATCCGATACCGCGACCCGAGAAACCACCGCAGGGCGATACGAATCAGCAAAAAGCCAACGAATAAAATGACCGTAAAATAGGCCAGCGCCAGCCGGGAAATGTAGATCCGGGCAGCATGGCCGCCCGCGAACACGATTGCCATCAGGCCCAAGACCGCAGGAAACAATTGCGAAAGCACCGCCGGGAACCCGCCATCCGCCGCGGAATCCGTCCAGATGGAGCCACGATGACATCACGCTCCACAGGCAACCAGCACCAGCAAAAGCAGAGGCACAAAAACCACTATCGAGCTTTGTTTCGCACCTGGGGCGCCGCCGTAGCGCAACAGGTAGGCCAAGCCCATGGAGGACACAGCCCAGATCAGGTCGGCGCCAAGAACAAGATATCGTAGCCGCTGCGTTTTCACTTTGGGTATTCGCTTTTCTTCTATTGCCTTGCATAAACGTGTCCATCAAATCGTCATGATCTCAGCAAAACCAGGGGCGAGAGCAACGGCCTCGGTATCCTCGCGGATGCTTTTCCTTCCATTTCCAGGCCGTGCGCACTATGGTTTGCAGGTCGGAGAAGCGCGGTCGCCAGCCCAGTTCCTGCATGAGGCGCTGCGGACTGGCGCACAGGATGGCTGGGTCACCGTGACGCCGGGGACCCGCCTTCACGGCCACCTTCCGTCCCAATTCCCGCTCCACCGCGCCGCAGACCTCCTAACTGAAGTAACTGGTACTAGTCTGATGTTGTAGGCTGAGAAACTTGGCCGGTCTGGGTACCTGGAGGGCTGCAAGGTGGGCTGCTGCTATGTCCATGACGTGAATGTAATCGCGCAAACATGTACTGTCCGGCGTCGGATAGTCTTTGACTGACGTCTCATAGCGAAATCCTCTGGTGCTGCTAGATGCTTTTCGCTGTAAGTGCTGCGCTTTCGCTATCGGCGAGCACTTTGAGAACTGAATCTGCGAAGCGTTCGGCGCTGGCTAGGGGCTCTAAGATGACTGCGTCTCTCAGCCTTCTGGCTACTAGGGGCGTTTGATGCGATCACTGGAACTCTGCTAGCTATGGCTTCTACTGGGGGGAGACTGAAGCTTTCATAGACGTTTGGAAACTAGAACCCTGGGCGCTGGCTAAAAGAGCGGCTGTCTCATCGAGAATGTTACTGAGATAGCGTATGTCGTTTTCTGAAAGCTCAGCTGCTTGTATCTCTCGGTACGAGGTGAATTCTTCTACCTCGAGCTGACGACTAACAAAGGGCTTCAGCTTGCTGTTCTTCTTGAGTATGCTCAATGCTCTGGCTATGAATTGTTGGTTCTTGCGAGTATGCCGATTCCAACGGTGCTAAATAGCGCGAGGGAACGCTGTTTTGCGCGATATATATTCCGCGTCTTTGACCGTCTGTGCCAAATTTGGCTCGCTACTCTGTTGTAAACCAGCTTTGTCCTCTCTCTCGGGACGCTCAGCTTTTGAATCTATTCGTTCTGTGTGGACTGGGAAACTACTACGATACGTCCGCTTCGGCGATGGCTCTGCGGCCTGGCTGTCTGCCTAAAAGGTTATAGCGGTCTGTCTCGGGACGCGAAGAAAACCAGATCTGCCTGTATGACCTTCTGACCCGCCGGCTTCGAAAGGGGAGAATCGTTCGCTGGCTCTATAAACTCGAGCCGATCTCGCCGGCATAGCGCTCCGGCCAACCGCTCAAAACGACCAGGACCCAGCGATATGCGGTCAGATTGACGGCGATACCGCTCTTCCACAAACTCTGGGTCGATTCTTCGGTTCGAATAAAGAAAATACTCGTGCTGTGGGGCGGCTTCCGGAAGCAACTCCACCAATCCCCGTACGTAGTTCCCGATCCGGTGCGCCGCCTGCTTAGATACTTCGCGTCAATTCCAATTCTCATGCAGACCACCAATCTCCAGACGCAGCCAGTCGAGGGCAGATCACGGGTTGCCGTCTTAGGCTGTCATCCGGCTGCCACCCCTCGTGGCAGCTCCTGACCAGGCCAGCACCAGCCAAAACAGGGCCCCGAATTGTGGACTGGCATTGAGGAGGTAGTTGACCGTGCCATGAATCAAGGTCGCGATAATAGCGCCACAGACCCCAAAAGCAACGATGCGGAAAAGCGGATCTTGCGTGCGGAACGACTTCAAGGAAAGACAGAAGGACGCCCACAGCAAGACGGCAAAGCCGCAGAATCCAAGCAGTCCGTCTCCGCCAGAAGCTGCAAATAGAGGTTGTGCGCGTCCACTTTTGACAGCACAGGCTGCGGCGAAAGGTAGCCGAAAAGGCCCCTATAGTTGCCGTAGCCAACGCCTAGAATGGGGTGCTCCAGAAACATTGTCCCCGCCGCCTGCCACACCGCGAACCGTGAAAGCTCAGTGGCATCATCCACTCCTTGCAAGCGTTCGAAGCGGTCCAGTAAGGAGGGAAGAAGCAGAATAGCGACTAAGGCGCCGGCAAAAATAATCTTGATCCGGGCAAGCAGGCGCGGCTCCAAAAACCAGACGGCGATGATAAGGACCCAAGGAGAGCTAGTAGCCCGCCCCGGCTTTGGGTCAGGAAAACCGCCGCCGCCGCAGAGCCGGCGCACACCAACCCCAGGGCTTTCAGGGCAGGGTCACTTCGCCAGGACGGCACAGGCAATCGCGGTCGGAATTACCAAGTTCAAGTAACCCGCGGTGGAATTGAATTGAAATAGCAAGGACGTGATGCGTCCCTCCCAGGGGCAGATCGTGTCTCGCTGGATCGGGTAAATGTGAAAATAAAGGCTGGTATAGCTGCCTTCCACGGCTTGGCAAAAACCGAACAGGGCCACGGCCATGGTGGAAACCAACAAAAGCTTGAGGACGATCACGAGCTGCGTCCGTTTTTCCAGCCAGCCGTCGATGGCAAAAAAAGTCGCGACGTAGGAGAGCAAGAGTACCAGCGACCGGCAGGACGGCAGGTTCGCGGGAGTGCCGGAAAGAGGAACGGAGGCGACCGCGGTCCCCGCAAACAGCGCCATCGCTTGCTTCAGCCTGCTGCCGAAAAGCCAATCGCGACCGATCCATTCCGTCTCCGAATTCGAAGCCACACCCCGACGAACAGCACAAACCGCAGCCATGGAAAAATGTCCTGGACAGGCAAGTCAAGCAGAGGATACCAGGGCAGCAGGAAGACCGAGCCGTAGACGAAGAAATCGAAACGCACAAAGGCCGACAGCGTCAAGCCCAGCAGCAGGGTCACTGTTCAGAGAAAAGGCTCATCGATGGCCAGAGTGGCTGCCAGCGAGGAAGAGACTGCGATCAGTGCGATGACCCACAGCCCGTCGCCCACATCTTCCCTTCCCACGTATCGTGCTCCGGAAATCGTCATGGCTTTAATTCAGCCGCCGCGCTCATGCCCTCGGTCTGGGCGGCCTCACAGGCATGTTGGTACAGCTCGAGTGTCTGCGCGGCGGCGCGTTCCCAGCAGAAGCGCTTCAAGTTCTCCGCACCCTTGGCTATCAAGGCCGCGCGCAGGGGCGAGTCGGTGAAGACCCGGAAAAGCGCCGCGCCGAACTCCTCTGGATCGCGGGCATTGGCATAACACGCAGCGTCACCCGCCACCTCCGGCAAAGAAGTTTCAACCGAGCAGACCACCGGTGTTCCACAGGCCATCGCCTCCAGAACGGTGAAGCCAAATCCTTCATAAAGTGACGGGCAAGCGTACACCTGTGCCCCGGAATAGAGCCCGCGTAACTCGTCGTCGTTGACGAAGCCCGTCAGTTTCAAATGGCCGGAGAGGCCCAACTCGCCGGCGAGACGCGCCATTTGCAAATCGCCCTCTTGCAAAGGACCCGCGATCACCAAGTCCGCATCGCCCCCCAACGCAAGGAACCTCTGGAAAGCGCGGAGAAGTCCCGCGTGGTTCTTGCGAGGTTTGTAGATCCCGGCATACAGGATATAGTCCCGCCCGATGCCATAGCTTTGGCGCACGTCCGGCGAAACGGCGGGAGCGCTCACTGCCATGAAGTCCTCGTCCAAGCCGGAATGGATGACTTCAATCTTTGCTGGATCGGCCCCGAGATGGCGGACGATGTCCCACTTCGAAAACTCCGAAACGGCGATCACCTGTTGCGCGCGGCGGACGGCCAATCTCATCATCGCTCGATAGTAAAGACGGCCGGTACGCGAGGGCAGATCTTCCTTACATGCCAGATAAATCACGTCATGAATGGTTACGACTACGGGACACGGACAAAACAGAGGCACCACAAAATGGGGCGAGTGTAGGAGATCGACCTTGTGTCGCCGAAGAATTCTGGGCAATTCAATCTGCTCGCGCAGAGAATAATAAGGGGCGGATGTGGTCAAGCGTTCCGACCCGGCAGCGAAATCATCAATGATTGCGGCTCTTGCGGGCGACATGATAAGCAAGTACTCGTGGGCCGCGCGAAGCGCCAGAACGGCTTCGACCAGGCACTTCATGTATCTGCCGATGCCAGGATTCCCCATTCTCCGCAGGTCAAAGGCAATCTTCATGAGAAGTTTGGGTACACAACTCGATGGCCGGCCAGAGGCGGGGGGGCCGCTCAGCTCTCCGGCTCACGCCGTCTTCACAACACAGTATTGCTTGCTCACGTAACCGGACACCGGGCTGCGCTCGACGAATTGAATATTTCCACTGAAAGAGCGATCGGTTGAGTTGGTGAGCTTCACGTCCACGATTCGAACACCCGGCCCGGAAAACAGCTCCGGACTTCGCCTTCGGGAAGACAATTCATCTCCATCTTTAGCGCACGGGCGCCGCCGCCATTAAATAATTGCTTTAGTCTTCGGCTGCGTCCAAGAAAAGACCTCATTTGTTGCAAGATCGGGGCCCGGTTCAGGGCCCTGAAAGACAAACATGCCTCCCGGCTGCAGTACCCGTATTAGCTCTCCTAGATATTTCCGAACATAGCGCTTGGGAATGTGCTGTAGCGTGATACTGCTATAAATAAATCCGAATCGTCCATCCGGGAATTGACCCAAATCGTTGACCTCGTTGAGCCAAAAACTGCAGCGCGGGTTGTTCCCATGAAAGTCCTTCGCCAACCGAATCATGGTAGGCGAAATATCGACGCCCCAGCACTGGTCAAAATAGTGGGAGAGGGCCCGGGTCAAACGTCCAACTACACAACCAAAGTCAAGGGCGATGGAGCTGCTAAGAGGGGACAGGCCCCGCGACTGCAGGTACTCCATAATCCTGCCGATCTCGCGGTCGCCGGTGGCGAAGAACTCGTCTTCCTGCCAGCGCCCGCCGCGCTTGGTGCGGTCCATGCAGATGGCCCAAAGAGGGTCGGCTTGCGCGAGGCCCTCCCAATTCTGCTGGATATTGTTTAGAGAAGCCACTTTCTCCCTCGATTCATTCAGCCAATGGATTACGCATGGGGAACCCCGTCACGCATTTCTCAAAGCTCGCCGCGAGCCGTTGGTCGAGCCGGACTTGGAGGGCCGGCAAGTGATCATGTTTAGAGGGCAGCAGCCATTTCGCTCTTAGTCGGTCGGCAACTCGATAAGAACGTCTCTGGCTATAGGATCTGAGGCTGGGCCGGAGAACACTGAAATGACACCCTTGCCTTGCAGCAGGGTGTTTACGGATTCCGTGCCCAGTGCCGCCCAGGCAGCACCCAGCGCTCCCAGTTTGGGCACCAGCAACAGAACCAGGAAGATGTTAGCTGCCAGATTCAGCGCAGAAAGCTTTGCCATAAGCAAATACTTGGCCCTCGAATTCAGCAACGCCGTAAGGCTGACATTGATCGTGCGCGCGGCCAGCACGAAAACCAGGACCACGAGAATTGGGTAGGCCGCCAAGTACTGGGGAAAAAACCGCTCCAGCAATGCCTTTCCAGTCAACAGCATGATAGCGACTATCGCCATGGTAAGCAGCAACGCAGGCCACATAGTTAGGTAGCGAAACCAAGCACACTTCTTTCAGGACTATCCCCTGATGTTCTGCACGCGAGAGGAAGGCATACACTGTAGTGGCAAATGCGGCCGGCACAATCAATCCCGGCTCGATAATCCGGTAGCAAAGGGCGTAAAGTCCCAAGGCCGACGCCCCGGCGAACTTGAACACGAATATATTGTCCAGGCGGACATACAAGACCACCATCACTGCCATCATGCCCACCGGAAGGCTTTCTCTCAGCAGCCCGAGCGCCTGAGAGAAGCTAAAGCGCAAGCCGAAGGGCACTCCGATGGCCTTGGACAGAAGCAACAAATTCAGACCGTCGGCGGCCGGCAGACAGGCCATGACCATCAACAACGGGGCCTTATTGTATATGGCAATGGAAGCCAGTCCCACCGAGAGCAGGCTGCTGTACAGCGTCGTCCTGAAGATGCGGGACATCGAAAATGAACTCTGCAGATAGCTCGAAATGGCACCAAGAGCACTGGCACAAAACAAGGTGAGGGCAGCAATCGCGCCGAGCAGCACCTCACTGCGGTTGTTGGCGATAAGAAACAACACACCCACTCCCAGGCAGTAGAAACCGGCCCCCAGAATCAGTTTGGTCCCGGCAATGCTGGCCAAGAGGTCGGTACGCTCCGCAAATGCGGTTTGGGAAAACTTCCGGATTGAGATCGTGTCCACTCCGAACTCTGAAAATGTGCGCAGGATTTCTACCAGCGACATGGCCAGCGAGACTTGCCCGAAACTTCCGGGTCCGTACGCGTGTGCGATGGCCAGCAGTATTCCAATGCGCGCAAAACCGGCAACCGCCCGGAAGCCCACAGTGGAGGCCGAGTTCGCGATAAGAAATTCGCTGGCAGAGCGGCCGGCCGCAACGTCTGCGATCTCCGGCCCTTTTGCCACGGGCATGTTCTGCAACTCAGTCTGCTTCATGACGGTTGCCATTGCGGCCATTGGAAGATCGCGGTAAATCGGCCCCGCCCATCGCGGGCCTTTTGGCAGGATGCTTCGACATCGCCAGAACCGTTGGCCATCGGACCGGATCGACCTGCCGACTTCCAGCCAAAAAGCTTTGCGCGGATTGCATTGGTCCGTGGTGTCCCATTGGTTCTTGGCGAGCACCCACGCGCACGCTGTTGAAAAAGCCATCACCATCCCCATTAATCCGATCAGCGCCCGCGGCGGAAATGATTTCTTCTCCGGCACATCCGCAAGGTCGAGCACCTTGACCACTGGAATTTCCTTGGCTTCCTCGATCTTGGCCAGCTCATACTGCTGAGTTAGCAGCTCATATACGGTCTCCTGGATTTTGGTTTCGCGGTAAAGCTCGGCCCACCTCACACCCAGCAGCGGCAGCTGCCGGATGGACGGAAACTCCTGCGCTGCGCCAGGCTTGCCATCGGCGGTACCAATGTCGCCGCCAATCTTGTGGAGCTGGCTTCGCAGTTCGTCGACCCGGGCTTGCAGCGAGCGTACCCGCGCGTTGTCTTTGGTGTAGATCTGCTCCAGACCTTCAAGTTCCGACTGGGCCGCGATCAGTTCCCCATCCAGCTTCGCTGCGGCATCCACCGTCGCCTTGCCTTGGGCGTCAATATCGATGGCCTCGTTCCGGCTGGCGTATTCGCTGAACTCGCGGGAGGCACGGTCCAGGTCTTGCTTCACCGCGGCCAGCCTCTGCTCGATAAAAATGCGTTCGCGCCGCGCCGAGGAGGTGCTGACCTGCGCTACCAGCCGGTCCAGCTCCTCGACGTAAGCGCGTGCCATCTGTGCAGCGCGCTGCGGATCGCGGTTCGGTTACGGTGATAGCGGTGACGCCGCTTTTGCGGTCCTCGGAAATCCCGGTGTTTTTGGCCAGGTTTTTGCGAGCGTTTTGCCGGTACCTGTCCCAGATAGGCTCGTCGCAGGTCAAAACGCTCGACCAGACGATCTTCCACCGTCCGGCTGTGCAGGATGCTGATGAAAAGATCGCCTGTGCTCTTCATGCCCAGCAGGCCATCGGCGAGTGAACTCAGCCCGGTGCCTCCTTTTCCTCCCAGGGCGGCCATCATGGCCATGCCAGACGAGGACTGGGTGTCGGGAGGCATCAATTGCGTGGTGGACTCATATCGTTTGGGGATGACAAACGCCGCCAGGGTCGACAGGACAAGCCCCCAAAGGGCCGTCCGCCCGAGAAATTGCCGACGTTCCCAGAGCTGCCACGGCCAGCCGAGGGCGAAGTCCTGCGCCAGTCCGGACGGCCCCTCCACACCGTAGGCGGCTGCTGCTTCTTCGACCTCCGAAGGTTTGGCGGCAACCGGAACGGCCAATGGCTGTGGCAACCTCACGCGCGGCGCACCCAGCTCGCCAGCAAGTTTCCATCATTCGTACATCCGGAAAGAGAGCGACGATAATGCGAATAGATGAAGCGAGCTGATTGGAAAACACCTCGGGGGAACGCTAGGAACATGCGGCCGTTCTCAGCAAGGCTCAACGTCTGTTTCATCGACTTCCACGGCGACCGACCTCATTAGCATCTCGATCGAAACCACCAGACGCAGCCCCTCTTTGCGCCGGCACAGGATGCCCTCAAGGCCCGCCAATGGCCCGTTGTTCACCCGCACGCGGCGGCTGACCCGCAGAAACGGATGCGGCGCCATCCTCACGCATCCCTCCAACCCCTTGCGCAGGGACTCGATCTCGGCATCCGGCAATGGCGCCGGATGCCCATTAAAGCTTACGAACCGGACGACGCCGGGCAGTTGCAATACCCTCAACCGGTATCAGCGCAACTTGCACGAAGACATAACCGGGAAACAACGCCAACTCCAGTTCCTTACGGCGGTCTTTCCACCGCCGTACTGACCGATAGAGAGGGAGGAAGCAGGCGATGCGGCGCTGCTTGATCTGCTCGGTTACGCGCTTTTCGTGTCGCGGACACGTGTACAGGGCGAACCAGTTGCCGTCGCGGCCGCTGCCTGCCAGCGCAGGCCGGAGATTTTCTGCTCATTAACGCTCAGCGGGTTGGTCATGTAGATAGTGCTTCGCCCCCTCAGATACGGGATCTGGTGTTAGTTAAACAATTTATTTTCAACGCTATACCGGAAAAACAGCCATTCATTCCAAGGCTTCAAATCCGTCCAACATCAGTTTTGCGCAGCCCCTACCATTACTGGACGCTCACGCACGGCATTTAGAATTCCCGCTTCCGAACTCTCCAGAGCTTTGGTTCCGAATGTCGACCGCCGCCCAGTAGAAGAGTCCCCGGTTTTGCTCCGGCGCCAGGGCCAGAATCTTCATCCCGGGATGCTGCCCCAGCAGAAATCCGCATTGCACTAGCGTTTTCTCGGGCCCGTCCATGGCAATAATCAAAACGTCGGGCTGGACCTGTTCGACGATATCGGCCAAGTCGCTCTCGTTCTGAACTTCACCGGCCAGCTCAATGTCAGGCTGGTCGGCGATCGTAGCCATCACCAATTCCCGCATCAAACGCGGATGGTTTGCCACCAGCACGCGGACCCGTTTCACAAGCGCTCCCTATCCGAGAGCATAGGTCGGCCACCATGCAAGCACAAGATTCAAAAGCGATCTACTCAGGACTCTATCGGCAGGAGGCGGATGGTACTGGAAGAAACAATTTGGCGAAGTACCAAGGAAGGTCTAATGGGTACCAACGTTCAATATTTAGGATTGGGTCTATTGCTGATGGGCGGGCGTAGCCAAAAAAGCGTTCAATCTTCAGGAGCGCGAGCAATTCTGCGCGGCGAACGCTAACGAATCCCGCGTGAACGCAGAGGTGAGCAAAACTGAACAGCCTCATTTTGGTCCTTCGACTAAAGTGGGAAAATGCCACTACAAAATCTCTACAACGCGCCGGAATTGGTTCTTACATCCTCCCCCGACGATGAAATTCTTTCGGAGGGAGTGCTCGTCTTGTCCCACCGCACAATTTAGACTAAGGAGCACCAATCTGCGGAACAAGGTAGTTTTACGGGCCATGTTCGATAAGCATTTCAAGCGGGTCCACATCGGTGAGCCCATGGCGCATCCCTGCCGAGGCTCCGACTGCCTTTTGACGCTGCGCGCAATTTTATGAGACAAATCAGGCGCCGAATTTAGGACGCGATTCTATTTGTGTGCGAGATCGGAACGCTTGGTTCCGGACGGCACTTTAAGCAAACCTCAAGCACAATGTTCCAGCTTTGCCCGTCGTAGAAAAACGTTGTTTTGTAGGGCTTCATGGTTGCCCCACAATGGCACCGAGAGATTGGTTTTTTGACGGAGTTGGAATTCAGAAAACTTACTATCGAGTCGTGCAGGGTTTGAGGGCCCATGGCGGCGACCTCCATTTATTTCCCGACACTATAGCGGATTGTCCTAAATCACGTCTGAGCAATATTGCTCACTTTTTACGGAATCGCACGACATCAGGCACTACCGTCACTTCGCGGGTCTTCAGCATCCGGCCTGGGCAAGAAACTGGCGGAGAGGGTGGGATTTGAACCCACGATACCCGTTAAGGTATGTCCGCTTTCGAGGCGGATCGTTTCAACCGCTCACGCACCTCTCCGCGTTAAAAGCTATCGCCGTTCAACTCTCACGACCGGCAAAAACCAGGATTCCTCGATTCGCTCGGAGACAAGGCGCAAGTCTATGCAAGGCGCGAACATGCCGGGTCTTAAAGCCGAACACGGAATGGTTCTTGCATCCGACACCTGACCTGCTAGACAGAACGCCTGCTTCTAAAGAATTCCTGCAGTAACTCTGCGCAGCGGCCCGCTAAAACTCCGCTTCGAACCGAGACTTTATGATTCAGTTGCGGATGCTCCAGCACCTGCATCACCGAGCGCACCGCGCCCGCTTTCGGATCGTCCGCACCATAAATCAGGCGCCTTATCCTCGCGTGCACCAACGCCCCAGCGCACATGGCGCACGGTTCAATTGTAGCAAACAGATCGCACTGGCCCAGACGATGATTACCTACGGTTTTTCCGGCTTCGCGCAGCGCCACGATCTCCGCATGGGCCGTCGGGTCGGATTCGCTAATATTGCAGTTCCAGCCCCGGCCCACGATTTTGCCCTCGCATATGACCACAGCTCCCACCGGCACCTCTCCCATTTCAAGCCCGCGCTGCGCCGCACGAAGCGCTTCTTCCATCCACAATTCGTCGCTGCCAGGAGGTATGTCCGCGGACATATCAGGCGCGTAGTTGTCGGGGGCAGGTTCGTTCCTGATTGGCTTCATTCCTGATTAAGTTTGGTGCGAGTCTTATTGTATCGGCCTGCCGCAGAGTCGTGTTCCCGACTGCACTTGATAAAGCGGCCCGCAGCGGATATTTGCCGAATCGGCAAAAGGCTGCATAGAAACCCGGCACCAGCTTCAAATCAAGCTCAGCACCGAACGCACTACATTCGGCACTATGGCGTACACGATTGCCGGCACCACAATCATCACCACGGCGTAGGC
The DNA here is from genome assembly GCA_963743585.1 of uncultured Acidobacteriaceae bacterium. GTDB lineage: Bacteria > Acidobacteriota > Terriglobia > Terriglobales > Acidobacteriaceae > Sulfotelmatobacter. Next base: position 198,787 of record CAVUQI010000003.1, read on the forward strand.
GATCACAACGACGGGCATGACCAGCAGCATCCGGACTGCAGGCGTTAATTTGGCGAGATACGCTCGCATAACATCCTCTTGGCTTACAACTACGGCTGGTTTAAGGTACGGAGACGGACACGAGGAAGTTCCGCGGAGGAAGTTCCGCAGGAGAAGTTCCGCAGGAGAGATACGCGGTTCCTGTGGCCCAGCGGCGAGTGGCAACGGGTCCACTCATTTTCCAGGTTTCTCCATATATGCTCACCAGAGAAAAGGTGAAAAGCCATGCGCCCCCAGCCTCTCATCTGTGTTGCCGACGTCGAAGCCAGCAGCCGATGGTATCAGCGCCTGCTGGGCTGCCATGGAGTTCACGGCGGTAGTCAATATGAGCAACTAGCGAAGGATGGCCGGCTCATCCTGCAATTGCACAGCTTCGAAGTCGAACATCATCATGGCCCCATCGGCAATCGCGCCGACAAACCCTACGGCAATGGTGTGCTGCTTTGGTTCGAGGTAGATGACTTCGACGCGGTAATGTGGCGCGCCGCCGAAATGGGAGTCGAGATCGTACTTCCCCGCCATCGTAACCCACCCGGTGACGAAGGCGGCCCCAACCACTGGGAGTGTTGGATGCGCGATCCGGATGGCTACACCGTCGTGGTCGCCAGTCCTTACGGAACCGCCGACGGCGCATGGCGCCCCGGTTCTGATCTATTCACCTAGCAACTGACAAGGCTCAGTGGTATGCTGACCTCGTCATGGGGATGCAAAGCCTGTTCCGAAAAGTCTTCCTGATCGATCTTCTGCAGGGATTGAAGGTCACCTTCCGCTATCAGGATCCGAAGGAAATCTACACCGAGCAATATCCCCTGGAGCGGCCGCAGGTGGCCGAGCGTTACCGCGGTGCGCCGCGGCTGAACGTAAATCCTGATACCAACGAAACCATGTGCATCGCCTGCGATCTGTGCGCCCTGGCCTGCCCGGAAAATCTGATCGTCGTTTCCAGCGCGCGCAACGAACAGACCCGTCGCAAGGAACTCACGAATTTTACTTACGACCTGAGCCGCTGCATGTTCTGCGGCCTCTGCGAAGACGCTTGCCCAGTCGATGCTCTCGAACTCACCCAGGATTTCGAACTCGCCAGCTACAGCCGCGAGGGCTGGATCTGGGACCGCGAGACGCTCGAAAAGGGCCCCCAGCCGACGCAATACAAGAAGTAATTTCACTCATCCCAGGTAATAATTTCCGGCAATCAGAATGCCTATGCTGCGCGCGCTTTTCTTCTACGCGTTTTCCTGCACGCGATGCTACGCGATCACTGGCTATCAGATACCGCATCAGACGGATAACTCAAATCCCCATCATCGCGCACAATCCATGAAGATTCCCTCCGCTAGCGGCAAAACGATGACGAGGACGGGATCGAGAGAATTCTAAGGAGGCCTCACAAATGTCAGTAAGCAGATTAACGTTACTTGCTCTGATTCTGGGCTGCGCGACTTGGGTGTTTGCGCAAGCCGGAGGAGCAGGCGGAGCGGGCGGCGCAGGCGGTACGGGAGGCACCGGAGCTGGCGCTACAGGTGGCGGCACGGGAACTCCGGGACAAGCATCGCCGGGAGCTCCGCCAACCGGAAGCACTACGGCCCCTCCTACGGGAGGCACAGCAGCGCCACCCACGGGAAGTAATCCAGGATCCGAGCCCGGCACAACCACCCAGCCCGGCACTAATCCAAATAACCCCAACACCTCGACCCCGGGCACCACGCCCAACACTTCGCCAACGGCGCCAGGGTCTACCCAAAATCCGGGTACGTCGCCGAACGGTGGATCGACTAACCCCGGCACTTCCAACCCCGGCGCCAATCCTGGAGGAACGAATCCAGGTAGCACGAATCCAGGTAGCACGAATCCAGGTAGCACGAATCCGGGTGGCACAAATTCTGGTTCAACGCCTCCGCCGACACATTAAACGTCGGCGGGTTGAAAGCCCGTATGCGCTCGACCAGAACAAGAAACTTTGCTGAGTAATTTTCGGAAGTGATGAAATGCGGGCCTTAACGGCCCGCATTTTTATCCGCGTCCGCATTCTTATGCCCGCCCTGGACGATTGCGTCTCTACGGTAAAGAGAGATTTGATGACGGCTGCTGTTGCGTCATGCAGTGCATCGTGCCGAACCCCCAAACCAGATCACCGCAGTAAATCGGCACAATTTCACGTTTAGGAAAAAGGGCAGCAAAAGTGTCCAGGGCAATCCGATCGTTCGCATCATTGAAGACCGGCACCAGCACAACTTCATTGGCGATATAAAAATTGGCATAGCTAGCGGGCAGCCGCCGGCCTTCGAACACCACCGGACGCGGCATCGGAACCTCGACCACATTCAAGCGCTTGCCAGCCTGATCACGGGCAGCCGTAAGACGCTTACGATTTTCGCGCAGCGCTTTATAATTCGCATCCTTCCGATTCCCTTCAACCATCGTCATAACCGTATCCGGCGAAACGAATCTGGCGAGGTCATCGACGTGGCCATGGGTATCGTCCCCCGCAATTCCTTTCCCCAGCCAGATTACGTTTTGTGCGCCCAGATGATCTGCAAAAAAACGCTCGTAATCTTTGCGCGAAAATCCGGGATTGCGCTGCTGCACTTTGCTCAGCAGGCATTCTTCGGTAGTGAGGAGGGTCCCGTATCCGTTCACATCGATCGAGCCGCCCTCGAGAACCACGCGCGTATTTCCACATAGAGCATGGATTTCTTTCGCACGCGCAGCGGCTGCCATCAAGCTTCCGATTTTCTCGTCTTTGTGCCAGTTGGAGTACTTGGCCCAGGCGTTGAAGCGGAACTTGATGGCGGAAAGGGCGGAATTTGGTCGAGCTTTCCCGCGGACAAGAGTGTCCGCGCCAGACATCACAAAAACGCAGCCCGAGTCCCGCAGCCACACGCGATCAGTTCTCCAGCGATGAAAGCGAACGTTTTTCAACGGCGCATTCGCGCGTTCGAGCTGCTTGCGAGCTTTTCGTTCAGCGGCAGCGCCCTCAACGATCAATTCCACTCGCTCATGTCGCGCCAAATTGCGAATCATCTCTGCGTAAACCCAAGGAATAGGCCCAAACTTTCCGGGCCAATCGTCGTGATTGTGCGGCCACGCGAGCCAGGTTGCCTCATGCGGCTCCCATTCAGCAGGCATGCGGTAGTTGAGGGTTCGCGAATCTGGAACTAAGGCATTGCTTAAAGAAATCGATGGGGACATTAACGTAGTTTATTGCACGGGCCGATGAATCCGCCTGGAATCCTGAGGCTGGCGTCCCGGAGCCGTGACCGCTCAGTTCAATGCCACCTATCGAAAGAAGCGATTCGCCAAAAGGACCCTAAAGTTCTGTTCCGGCCTGTCGATGAAGCAAACAGTTATGCCCGTAGCTCTGGATCGAGGCGAAGCTCTGTGCATTATCCGCCTTGAGGGCGGAATCAGCATCGCTGCGGCGGCGGAAATAAAAGCAATTCTGCTCCAGGCGCTGGCGTCCGGAACTGAAATACGCCTGGACTTGGAGCGCGCCACCGAGCTTGGCATTACCACTTTGCAGTTGCTGTGGGCTGCCGAGCACCAGGCGCGAAGATCAGGCATGGAATTCACGCTCGTGGGGTCGGTCCCGCAAGAAGTCTCGCTCGCGGCAAATGAAGCCGGCTTTGAGAATTTTCTGCTTAGCGTTTCGAAGTAAGTCAACACACACGTCGACTGCATCAAGGTGAACGGTTCTGGCCCAAGACAACATCGTCGATAAATACAAGCAGACGTTCCTCGAAGAGGCCCGTGAAATCCTTGTCGAGCTTGAGTCCGCACTGCTGGCACTGAATGAAAATCCCGGCGACCAAGAACTTGTAGGACGGGCTTTTCGCGCCCTGCACACCATCAAGGGTTCAGGAGCCATGTTCGGTTTTGACGAACTCGCGGCATTCACCCACAACCTTGAAAACGCCTTTGACGAAGTGCGCAACGGACGACTTAGTGTCACTCCCGAACTCATTAATCTCTCCTTATCTGCGCTCGACCAGATCCGAGCCATGCTGGATGAGGCGGCCGGCGCCGGCAAGGCGAGCGGCGCTCTCTCCGCAGACATCTTGGCAAAATTAAGCCAGCTGACCGGAAGACGCGAAACCAAACCTGCGGCGGCGCCGGCCGCGGACTCAGTTAGCGCGGGCGTCAAAAGTGCGACCCACGATTGGCAAGTGCGCTTTTCTCCCGGCCCCGACCTCATGCGCCTCGGAGCTGATCCCCTGTTGTTGTTGCGCGAATTGAGACAACTGGGAAGCCTGCAGATCATGGCCAACATGGCGGCAGTTCCGCCTCTCGGCGAGTTGGATCCTGAACGCTGCTACATCAGCTGGGACATGGTCCGTAACAACTTCAGCCCCGCGCGAGGCAATCTCTGATGTCTTCATCTTTGTGGAGGACGCTTGTGAAGTGACAATCAACCCAGCTTCGGCGCCGGCCCCCGAGGCCGCCGTCGCCAGCGCTCCCGCGGCGGCAGTGGAGGCTTCTGCAGAGCCACGTCCCAACTCGGGGCGAAGCGCGCATGACAAGCCTGACATCGTGTCGAGCATCCGCGTGCCTGCGGCCAAACTCGATCGCTTCGTCAATCTCGTGGGCGAGTTGGTCACCGTGCAGGCCCGGCTGGGTGAAATTGCTACTCGCCGCGACGACCCCGACGTGGTCACCGTGGCCGAAGAAATTGAACGGCTCACGTCTGCGCTGCGAGAGAACTCCATGAGTATCCGGCTACTGCCCATTCGCGGCACCTTTGAACGCTTTCGCCGGCTGGTTCACGACCTGGCACGAGATTTGCACAAAGAGGTCGAACTCACGATCGAAGGTGCCGACACGGAACTCGATAAGACCGTCATCGATCAATTGAACGATCCCATCATGCACCTGATTCGCAATAGCATGGACCACGGCATTGAGTCGCCGGAGGCACGCCGCGCCGCAAATAAACGCCCCACCGCCACGATTCATCTTTCTGCCAAGCACGCTGGCGCCAGCGTTCTGATCGGGGTTACGGACGATGGCGGCGGCATCAATGCGCAAGCGGTCCGCGAGCGCGCCATCGAAAAAGCCATGATGGCGGCCACCGCCCAGCTGACCGAGGCCGAGATCTTCTCCTTCATATTGGCGCCGGGATTTTCCACGGCGCGACAGGTGACCGACGTATCCGGCCGGGGTGTGGGCATGGACGTAGTTCGCCGGAGTGTGGACGCCCTGCGGGGAACCATCGACATTGCCAGTCAGCCCGGCGCCGGAACCAGCGTCACGCTGCGCCTGCCTCTTACTCTGGCTATCATCGACGGTCTGCTGGTGCGAATCGGCCACAACTATTTTGTGCTGCCCCTGGCCAACACTCTGGAGTGCATCGAGTTGACCCGGCAAGACATTGAGAAGGCCAACGGCAAGCACATGGCCAACGTGCGCGGCGAGATCATCCCCTATATTCGGCTTCGCGAATACTTCAACATCCGGACGGAGCGCCCGGAGCGCGAGCAAATTATGGTCGCCGAGACTGAACAGGGGCGCTACGGCTTCGTCGTCGACCAAGTACTCGGGGACCATCAGACTGTAATTAAGAACCTGGGCCGCTTTTACCGGCACGTGCAAGTCGTGTCCGGAGCCACCATTCTGGGGAACGGAAGTGTGGCGCTAATCCTGGATCCGCAGCGGCTGGTTCAGGAAGCGACGCGAACCATTTCGCTGAAGCCGGCCGCGGGCGTCCGCACCGGCGAACGCTCGAAGGACGCAGAGGGGCAGAAGGGCAAGCGCAAGGAGCTTCCTCTGGAGTTCCTTGGGGCTGCAGAGACAGCCGGCGGTGCTCGCGCATGATCGAACCGACCACTACTTGCGTTGGACGCTCGCAGAACGATCGGACCAAACGAAATTAATTCGAAAAGGAGCTAAGAGTTATGTCCACGAAAACAGCAAATGCACACCGAAACTTGAAGGGCCCGGGCAACGGCGGGGGCGGAAACAGGGAGCGCGCAAACAGCGCAAGAGGACCAGAGGACACAAAGCTCCTGCTCGTATCTCAGGAGATCATGCGCCTGGTTGACGCGTCACGCAATGGTCATCTCAGTGAGCGCGGCAAAGCCGATCAGTTCGACGGCGTCTATCGCGAAATGGTGCAAGGCATCAACGAAATGCTCGACGCCATTCTGCTGCCGATCGGCGAAGGCAATCGCATCCTGGCGCAGATCTCCAACGGCAAGATCGACGAACTGATTGTTCAGACCTACAAGGGCGACCACGAAAAGATGAAGCTGGCCGTCAACAATGTCGCGGTCGTGGTGCAGGGCCTGCAAAAAGAAATGGCGCGGCTGACCGACGCTTCCAAAGAAGGCCAACTCTCCGATCGCGGCAAGCCGGAGCAATTCCAAGGTGCGTACGCGGAGATCGTGCGCGGCGTGAACCAGATGCTGGATGCCATCCTGCTGCCGATTGGCGAGGGCAATCGCATCCTGGCGCAGATCTCCAATGGCAAGATTGACGAACTGATTGTTCAGACCTATAAGGGCGACCACGAAAAGATGAAGCTGGCCGTCAACAATGTCGCGATGGTCGTGCAAAGCCTGCAAAAAGAAATGGCCCGCCTGACCGACGCTTCAAAAGAGGGCCAACTTTCCGATCGCGGCAAGCCGGAGCAATTCCAGGGTGCCTACGCCGAGATTGTGCGCGGCGTCAATCAGATGCTGGATGCCATCCTGCTGCCGATTGGCGAGGGCAATCGCATCCTGGCACAAATTTCCAACGGCAAGATCGACGAACTGATTGCCCAGACTTACAAGGGCGATCACGAAAAGATGAAGCAAGCCGTCAACAACATCGCCGTTGTGGTGCAGAAGCTGCAAAAGGAGCTGGCCCGCCTGACCGAGGCTTCCAACGCCGGGCAGTTGTCGGAGCGCGGCAAGCACGACCAGTTCCAGGGCGCCTATGCAGAGATTGTGCGCGGTGTGAATTCAGTCCTCGATGCCGTGATTACTCCGCTCAACTTCACCGCCGGGCAGATCGATCGCATCAGCAAAGGCGATATTCCATCGCAGATCACCGACACCTACCATGGCGATTTCAACACCATCAAAAGCAACCTGAACAGCCTGATCGTGGCCATGAACGATATCACCGCAGCCGCCGAGGAAATCGCCAACGGCAACCTCACGGTGACCCTCCGCGAACGCTCCCCGCAAGACAAACTCATGCAGGCGCTCAGTTCGATGGTGGGCGGCCTCACTCGCATCGTGTCCGATGTCCGCTCCATCGCCGGGGAAGTGGCGGCGGCCAGCGGCTCCATCAGTACAGCTTCGGTCGAAGTATCCAAGGGCGCCAGTGCCCAAGCCGCTTCCGCCGAGGAAGCTTCGTCCTCAATGGAAGAGATGGTTTCCAACATTAAGCAGAATGCCGACAACGCTCAGCAAACCGATAAGATCGCCAACAAATCCGCGACCGACGCGCAGGAAAGCGGGAAGTCGGTGCTGGAAGCCGTGACCGCCATGCGGGAGATCGCCAGCAAGATCTCCATCATTGAAGAAATCGCCCGCCAGACCAACCTGCTGGCCTTAAACGCCGCCATCGAAGCGGCCCGGGCCGGCGAACATGGCAAAGGCTTCGCGGTTGTGGCGGCGGAAGTACGCAAGCTCGCCGAGCGCAGCCAAAAAGCCGCTGGCGAGATCAACCAACTCTCCGGGACCACCCTCAAGGTATCGGAGCGGGCCGGTGAAATGCTGGCCAAACTGGTCCCGGATATCCAGAAGACGGCGGAACTCGTACAAGAAATCAGCGCCGCCAGCAAGGAACAGGACACCGGCGCCGAGCAGATCAACACCGCCCTCCAGCAACTCGAAAAAGTGATTCAGCAGAATGCTTCCGCTTCCGAGGAGATGGCTTCCACCACCGAAGAACTCAGCAGCCAGTCCGATCAATTGGTGAGCGCGCTGGCCTTCTTCCGCACCGGGGATGAAGGTCATATGGCGGGGCGCACCGTCAGCACCAAGTCAGTCAGGCACAACGAGGCCCCGGCGGGCAAGGCGGCAAAGCCCGACAGCCACGCGGTTCCCATGGCCAAGAAGGCTGCGGCCGGCGTCGGCGTCAATCTCAAGCTCAAGGACAAAACCGATGACCTGGACAAGGAATTCGAGCGTTACTGACCGCTTCGGGCGCGTGCCGCGGACGGTTCGCGGCGTCCTTCCGAATGCCAAAGGAGCTGACTATGAGTGTTAGCGAAATCACCGAGGCGCGGCAGTATCTCACCTTCAAACTGGGCAACGAGGTGTTTGCCACCGACGTTGCAAAAGTCAGGGAAGTCCTCGATTTCACCACTATTACGAAAATTCCCCGCACGCCCGATTTCATGAGTGGCGTGATCAACCTGCGGGGCAGCGTGGTCCCCGTCGTCGATCTGCGCTTGTGTTTCGAGATGTCGAAGACTGAGAAGACCAGGAACACCTGCATCGTCGTGGTGGAAGTATTACTGGAGAACGAATCCACCATCATCGGCGCTCTGGCCGATTCGGTCGAGGAGGTGATCGACCTGGAGCCCGACCAAATCCAACCGGCGCCCAAAATCGGGACCCAGATCCGGACCGATTTTATTAAGGGGATGGGAAGGCGCGACACCCAGTTCATCATGATCCTGGACATCGACCGCGTCTTCTCGGCCGAGGAGTTGACGGCCATTCGCTCTTCAGATCCCAACAAGTTGGCAGATGAGGTAGCGGACTAAGGGAGGGTAGGACGTGAGGCACGTCCCTTGTAATCATGAGCCAAGGCGCCGAAAGCATCTCCAATTCGGATTTTGGCCGCCTTCGCAGTCTGATCTACGCACAATCGGGCATCAACCTAAGTTCAGACAAGAAGACGATGTTGGAACTGCGAATCCGGCAGCGCTTGCGCAGCCTAAATCTGGATTCTTATGACGCGTATTGCCAGCAACTCTTCGAGGGGCGGGGACAACAGGAAGAGATCATTCAGCTCATCGACGTGGTCACCACCAACAAGACAGATTTCTTTCGCGAGCCGGACCATTTTGACTATCTGACCCAAAAAGCGCTTCCAGATCTTGTGGCGCGTGACGAGAGCGGACGTCCGCTGCTCGTCTGGAGCGCCGGTTGCTCCACGGGTGAGGAGGCTTACACGCTGGCCATGGTGCTGGAGGAATTTGGCAAGGCGCGTCCCGGTTTTCGCTTTCAGGTATTGGCCACCGATATCTCCACCGCCGTGCTGGCCAAGGCCATGCTGGGCGTCTTCAGTGCAGAGGCTGTGCGTCCGGTGCCGGCAGACCTGCGCCGAAGGTACTTCATGCGGAGCCGCGACCCCAATTCCAAGCTGTTTCGCGTGGTCCCGGAGTTGCGCCGGCAGGTTGAGTTTCGGCGTCTGAATTTCATGGACTCCGACTTCGGCCTCACCCAAAAAGCGGACGTCATCTTCTGTCGCAATGTGATCATTTACTTCGATCGCCCGACGCAAGAGCGAATTTTGCAAAAGCTGGCCCAGCAACTGGTATCCGGAGGCTATGCCTTCGTCGGCCACTCCGAGAGCTTGCACGCTATCGGACCTTCCATTGATACCGGTCGCACCCGCCCTCTACAGGAAAGACGATGCTGGAACTTGAAGGCGAACTGCCGCAGGTTTATCTGTTCCCGGGAGAGTTGCACCTGGCCCACAATCCCGCGATCATTCGGACCATTCTCGGTTCCTGCGTTGGAGTGACTTTCTGGAACGCGAGACTCGGGGTCGGCGCCCTGTGCCATTCCCTGTTGCCCAAGTGCCCAACAAGTTCCTCCGCCGGATTGAATCGCGCGACCGGTCGCCGCTACGTGGATTTTGCGGTTCGTGACCTGGCCCGCCAGTTTGATGAGCTGGGCGCGGTGCGCGCCGAGGTTCAAGTCAAGTTATTTGGTGGCGCGGATGTGCTTCCCGTCAGCGCGGCGGCATCCGCGAAACCCACGGTCGGAAGACTGAACTGTGAATCCGCGATCAAGATTGTGCGCACCGAGGGTTTTGCGGTGATCGCATCCAGCCTGGGGGGCACTTCCGGCCTGAACCTCACATTTAACACAAAAACCGGAGAGGTGTTGCTCCGCCGGCTTCCCCGAGTGCTATTCGAGGGCCTGATGGACGAGTAACACTCCGCTCCTTACAGATGAAGCGGCACGATCCACCTTATGAGCACACCGAGAATTCGGGTACTTATCGTAGATGACTCCGCGGTGGTCCGGCAGACCCTGAGCGAGGTGCTCTCGAGCGACCCGGAGATCGAGATCATCGGGATCGCTTCCGACCCTTTTGTGGCGGCTGAGCGGATGCGCGAACAGGCGCCGGACGTGATCACCCTCGATATTGAGATGCCGCGCATGGATGGCTTGACCTTCCTGCAGAAGATCATGAGCCAACACCCAATTCCCGTGGTGATCTGTTCAAGCCTGGCCGGGGAGGGTACGCAAAGCGCGCTCAAGGCGCTGGAGTACGGAGCCGTCGATATCATTGCCAAACCTCGCTTGGGCAGCAAGCAGTTTTTGGAGGAATCGCGGATCATGCTCTGCCAGGCGGCAAAAGGAGCGGCGGCAGCGCGCCTGAATATGATTCATCCCCCGCGAACCGTTCAACCCAAGCTGACCGCGGACGCCATTCTTTCCCCTGCTACGCACGCAATGGCCGAAACCACTGAAAAAGTGGTGGCCATCGGCGCCTCCACCGGCGGAACGGAGGCGCTCAAAGTCCTGCTGGAAACCTTGCCCGCCGACGCTCCCGGCATCGTCATTGTGCAACACATGCCGGAGCTGTTCACTCGCGCCTTCGCCAACCGCCTGGACGGTTTGTGCAGTATCAGTGTCAAAGAAGCGGAATCCAACGACACGGTCAGTGCGCGGACACGCGCTGATCGCTCCGGGAAATCACCACCTGCTGCTCAAGCGCAGCGGGGCCCGCTACTACGTCGAAATTAAGGATGGGCCGCTGGTATGCCGGCACCGTCCTTCGGTCGACGTATTGTTTCGGTCCGCCGCCCGTTACGCCGGGCAGAACGCGGTGGGAGTGATCCTGACCGGGATGGGCGACGATGGCGCCAGCGGAATGTTGGAAATGAAACAGGCAGGGGCGGTGACCATCGCCCAGGATGAAGCCACTTGCGTGGTCTTCGGTATGCCGAAAGAAGCCATCAAGCGGAGCGCCGTCGACAAGGTCACTGCCTTTGCAGGCAGTCGCCGGCGCGATCCTCGCCCACGCGCGTTAACGCGGCTGGTCGGTGATGAAACCAGTTAGAGATGGAATTAGCGAGTGATGAAATTAGCGAGTGACGAGATTAGTTAGTGGTGCAACAGAACGGTCGCGATGAGTGTCGCAATCAAGGCGGAAGCGCTGGATGCGCTGGAGAAGGCAATGGGAGATATGCAGGCCCTGGCCCGTACTACCGAGAGCGAGGTTGCATCGGTGGCGAAAGCCTTTGCGGGGCTAACCGGCTACACCGACATCATCTTGAATCTGGCAGCCACCATTGTCGCCTGCGTCGAGAGCGAAAGTGTCAGCTCGGTGTTGCCCAAGGTGCGCACTCTGGGCGCTGCGGCCAGACAGCTTATTGGAGAAAGGCTGCAGGCAACCGCGGGAGTGTTGGAGACCGTCACCCGGCAAGTGCAATTGCTCCGGCACCTGTCTTCGGCAGCCGGCGGCCAAGTGGCCATTGCTCTCAAGACGCGGACCCTGAGTGTGCTCACGAATATCGAGGTGGCCCGCTTGGGAGACAAGGGTGGCGACCTGCAGTATCTCACCGGCCAGTTAGCCACCTTCTCGACGTCGCTCAGCGGCGATACTCGGGAACTGGCCAATAAAACGGATACTCGCCGGGCCGCCATCGAGCAGGCAAGGGTCGTGCTCGCGGCCGAACTCCCACGGCTGCGCGAAAAATTGGGCCGCATTGAAATCGACCTGGGAAACGATTTGGCGGTATTGGATTCGAACCTCACCGAACTCTCCCGGTCTCCCGTGCAGTTCCGGACCGTACGTGGAAGATATTTCGCGGCAGATTGCGGGGGTGGTGACGGCCGTCCAAGCGCACGACATTACCCGTCAGCAAATGGAACATGTGCAGGAGTCCTGTGCCATTGTTTCCGCGACTTTGCGTGGGTACGGAGATTTGGAGAAAGACGGCGCCATACCTCTTGCGGTCGCCGGTCTCACTATCCAGATTTACCAGCTCCGCACCATTCAAGAAACCGTGGCCAACTGGGCATCCCAAATCCGGACGTGCATGGCCGGCATCCTGAGAATCAGCGCATCCGACGTGGCCGCGATCGGTCCCCTGATCCTGGAGCAGGAGCGCCAGGTCTCGTCGCAACTGGCCCACATCGAGCTGCTGGAAGGCCAGAGCGAGTCTTACGGCAGAAGAATCCAGCTGGCCATTGGGGAACTCTCCAGCCTCATGGAACTGGTCCGCGAACACCTGCAACGTTCCAAGTCGGTGCGCGACGGCCTCCAGCTGCTCACGCTGAACTCGGTCATTACGGCGCGCCGCTTAGGCACGCAGGGGCGCCCGATCGTGGCGATCGCTCAAAACATCCAGGAAACCTCGGCGGAATGGATCCAGATCACCGATCAATCCGCGCAATCCATGCGCGAGATCATCACTCTGGTTCAACAGACCAACGATCTGATGGCGGCCTTTTCCGAGGCCGGCAACCAGAGCCTGCACGATGCCCAGACGCAAACTGGGACCGGTCTGGAAAGCTTGCGGGCCGCCGCCGCCTTCGCCGCCAGGCAGGCCCATGAGATGAAAATCACAACCGCGAAAATGCGGGCGGCAATCGCAGAAGTGGGCAAGACTGGGGACCTCCTCGATTCTTGTTTCGGCCGTTTCGATTCGGTCCTGGCGGAAATTGAAGGAGTGAGGCGTCAGTTGCAAATCGATCACCCCGATGCGAAGGGCACGATTACGACGCAGCCGAGGTGGAAAAGTTGTTCTCATCGTTCTACACCACCGAAGAGGAGCGCAAAATTCTGCGGGCGGCCTTAAGTGGCGCCGCGCTTCCTGTGACCCAGCAAAGCTTTGCCGGGAACAGCGTGGAACTATTTTGAGTTTGAATTGGGAGTTCAGCAGGTACGCAACTCGCTTACCAGCGGGCAGAGCGGCATGAGGTTCAACTATGAAGCGAATCTTGACCGTCGATGATTCATCCAGCATCCGGCAGATGGTCAGTTTTACCCTGCGCAAGGCGGGCTATGAAGTGGTCGAAGCGGTTGATGGAAAAGATGGCCTCGGCAAAGTCAATGGCGGAAAGTTTGACCTGATCGTCACCGACCTCAACATGCCCAATGTGGACGGCATCGAGCTGATCACAACCGTCCGCAAGTTGCCGGGATACTCCTTCATTCCCATCCTGATGCTTACGACCGAGTCGCAGGCGGAAAAAAAAGACGCAGGGCGCAAGGCGGGAGCAACAGGATGGATTGTTAAGCCATTCAATGCCGATCAATTGATTTCCGTGATTCAGAAGCTGGTCAAGTAGGTTGCAGCCATGGTTTCTACAAAAGAACTCGATCCTGCGGACCAGCCATTGCTGCTGGCGCTGCGCGGCGGCGCCGCCGGCGAGCGTGGGCCGGAAGTGGCAGCGGCCGGCAATGTCGTCGCTCGGCCAGCCCATAACGATTGCCCTTCCGAGGCCGATCTGGCCCTTCTGGCGACCGCAATTGCTCAGATCTCTGACGCTGTCCTGATCACCGATGTCTCGGCAAAGATTCAATACGTCAATCCAGCATTCACCAGAATCACCGGTTACAGCGCCGAGGAAGTAATCGGCCAGACTCCGCGCCTTCTGAAATCCGATCGTCAAGATCCCTCTGATTACACCGAACTTTGGAACACAATCTCAGCGGGTAAGGTCTGGGGCGGCGAACTGCTCAACCGGCGCAAGGATGGGACGATCTACAAAGACCAAATGTCGATCACTCCGGTGCGCGATGCCAGCGGCGTCATCAGCAACTTCATTGCCATCAAGCAGGGTGTCACCCAACGCCGCGCCACCGAAGCCCAGTTACAAAGCAGCGAGAAGAAGCTGGAAGCAGTACAACACATTGTCGTTGTAGGCGGCTGGGAGCTGGACGAGCAGGCCAGCGAGCTACGTGTCTCCGCTGACTTTTGCCGCATTTACGGTTGGCCGGTCAGCACCAGCGCGGTGCCGCTGCGCAGGGTAATGGAAGCCATTCCTGCTGTTGATCGAGATCGAATCACCCAGGCCTTGACCAACTCTCTGCAAACGCGCGAACCCTTTGACATCGAACATCGCGTGGTGCGCAGCGATGGCACAGTAAGGACTGTGCGCAAGCGCGGCCAGGTGGTGACAGACCAAGCCAGCGGAGTCGTGCGCCTGGTCGGCACGACTCACGACATCACAGACTTCAGGCTGGCGCACCAGAATCTCCAGGAAAGCGAGGAAAAATTTCGTTCTCTGGTCGCCAACCTTCCAGACGTCACGTGGAGTTGTGCTGGTGACGGCAGGGCCGAGTATGTGAGTCCCAAAATCCAGCAAATCCTGGGGTTCACCGTAAGCGAGATTTGTGAAAGACGCGCCGAGCTTTGGGTCGGGCGAATCCATCCAGACGATTCCGCGAGCATCGTGGAGGCCTGGCAGCGGCTCTTTGCCGAAGACCGGCCTTTCGATGTGGAATACCGGGTACAGCGCAAAGACGGCCAGTGGATTTGGGTCCGGGATCGAGCATACCGAACTTACGAGCGAGACGGCGTGCGCTACGCCGATGGCATCCTTTCCGACGTCACCGAACGTAAGCGTGGAGAGGAGGAAATGCGCAAAGCCAAGGAAGCCGCCGAAGCCGCCAGTCAGGCCAAGAGCCAGTTCCTGGCGAATATGAGCCACGAAATCCGCACTCCGATGAATGGCGTGATCGGAGTGACCGGTTTGCTTCTGGATACGAACCTAACCCCGGAGCAACGCCAGTATGCCGGAATCGTGCGCACCAGCGGCGAGGCGCTGCTGCAAGTGATCAACGACATTCTGGATTTCTCCAAGATCGAAGCACGGAAGTTGAGGCTGGAGGCCACCGACTTCGATCTGCTTACGGTGTTGGATGATGCTGCCGCACTGCTGGCGATTAAGGCCACCGAGAAAGGGCTGGCCCTGACCTGCCAGTTGGAACCGCAGACTCCCCCGGCTGCTGCGGGGTGATCCCGGCAGAGTCCGCCAAGTTTTGCTTAATTTGCTGGGAAACGCGGTGAAGTTCACTCACCAGGGCAAAGTCGCAGTCGCTGTGCAACTCGAAGGCGCGGATAACCGCACGGCAACCTTGCGCTTCACGGTGCAGGATAGCGGCATCGGTTTTCGCCAGGACCGGCGCTTCCACTCTCTTCGAACCTTTCGTCCAGGCGGATGGATCCAGCACCCGCCGTTTCGGCGGCACCGGGCTGGGCCTGACCATCTCCCGGCAACTGGTCGAGATGATGGGTGGGCGAATCGGTGTGAAGAGCGAAGAAGGTAGGGGTTCAACGTTCTGGTTTACGGCAGTGTTTGAGAAACAACCACTATCCAGCGCATCGTTATTCAGCCCATCATGTGCATGCAAAAGAAGGCGGAATCACTCGGTCTGTTGCCTCCCCACAAATCGCCCCCGTGCCCCCTCAAAAACGCCATGGTCGGATCTTGGTTGCTGAAGATAACCAGACGAACCAGGAAGTAGCGCTGGCTCTATTGCGCAAACTCGGCTATGACGCTGACCTGGTGGCCAACGGCAAGGAAGCGATACGGGCACTCCAGCAAGTTGACTATGATGCAGTACTCATGGACTGCGCCATGCCCGAGATGGATGGCTTCGAGGCGACCCGTCGCATCCGGAAGCACCAATCAGAGACGCTTAACCCGCGCATTCCAATCATCGCCCTCACTGCAGATGCCATGATCGATGACCGTAACAAATGCCTTTCGGCGGGCATGAGCGACTATCTGGCCAAGCCGGTTGAGTCATGGCAACTGTCGGGCATCTTAGAGAAATGGCTAAAAACATCGGCCAGAGGCGGCGACGTGCGTTCTCCAGCCAGCCCGTCGCCCCCGAACACAGGAGTTGTTTTCAATCAGGATGAACTACTGGCTCGTCTCATGGGCGACAAAGGCCTTGCCAGAAAAGTCATCACCGCATTCTTGAACGACGCGCCGCAACAGTTGCGCGCCTTGAAGAGCAAACTGGAGGCGGGTGATGCGGATGGCGCACGTTTGCAAGCCCACACCCTAAAGGGAGCGTCAGCTACGGTGTCGGCCGAAGCTCTGCGGGCCCTCTGCTCGGCAGCGCAAGAGGCAGCCGCCTCGAAGGACTTAGGCCGCGCTTTGCGCTTGCTGCCCCAGATGGAAGAACAATTCGAACTGTTCAAAGCTGCCCTGAAGCAATCTGGTTGGACTTAAATCGGTCTCATCACGGAGTTTCCAACATGCGCACACTTATCGTTGAAGATGACTTCACCAGCCGCCTTTTGCTGCAATCGTTTCTCGCGCAGTATGGCGAATGCCACATCGCGGTGAACGGCACAGAGGCAGTAGCAGCGTTTCGCGCCGCCCTCGAGAACCAACAACCTTACGATCTGATCTGCATGGATATCATGATGCCGGAAATGGACGGCCAGGCGGCCATCCAGGAGATCCGCGCCATCGAAGAAGCCGGCGGGATAATCTCCTCGAACGGCGCAAAAATCATCATGACCACGGCGCTGGATGACGTGAAGAACGTCGTCCAGTCATTCCGCTCGTTGTGCGACGCCTACCTGTTCAAACCAGTCGACACCGGCAAATTGCGGGACCACATACGGACGCTGGATCTGCTATCGGGAGAGTCGCAACGTCATCGGATAAAATAACCCGGCGGCGTAACGGGCTTCCGGTGCTAATGGTCATTTATCGGACATCGGCACTTTTACCCCGTTCTTCTTGGCAAAGGCCCGTGCGCCCTCATACCCGGCATCCGCGTGGCGGATAATGCCCATGCCCGGATCGGTAGTCAGCACGCGTTCAATTCGTTTCGCCATCGCTTCGGTTCCATCGGCAACCGTGACTTGCCCTGCGTGCAAAGAGTATCCAATGCCCACGCCGCCGCCGTTGTGGATCGAAACCCATGAAGCGCCCGCGGCGGTATTCAAAAGCGCGTTCAGCAAGGGCCAGTCGGCAACCGCATCCGAGCCGTCTTTCATGCTCTCGGTCTCCCGAAACGGAGACGCGACCGAACCGCAGTCGAGGTGATCGCGGCCCATCACAATGGGAGCTTTGATCTTTCCCTTCTTGACCAGATCGTTCATTGCCAGCCCGAACTGCGCACGTTCGCCATACCCCAGCCAGCATATTCGTGCGGGTAGGCCTTGAAACTTGATGCGTTTGCGGGCCAGATCAATCCAGCGGCGCAAAATTCGATTGTCGGGGAAGAGTTCCAGCACAAGATCGTCGGTGACATGTATATCCGAAGCCTCGCCGGATAATGCAACCCAGCGAAACGGTCCGCGCCCCTCGCAAAATAATGGACGAATATACGCGGGCACAAATCCCGGAAAATCATATGCATTCTTCACGCCCCGCTGAAATGCGAAGGTCCGGATGTTGTTGCCATAATCGAATGTCACCGATCCCATTTTCTGCAGCCGCAACATGCCTTCGACATGCCGCGCAATGGCGTCAAGTGATTTTTCCTGATATCCCTGCGGATCGCGCTTGCGCAACTCCAGCGCTTCGGCAAGCGTCATGCCATGCGGGATGTATCCATTCAGCGGATCGTGCGCCGAGGTCTGATCGGTGAGAATGTCGGGAACCACGCCGCGATCGGCCAATTCCGGAATGATGTCCGCGCAATTACCCACCAGCCCGACCGACACATTTTCTTTTTTGCGCACTGCATTCTTCAAAATGCGCAACGCTTCATCGAGCGTGTTGACCATGAAGTCGCAGTATCCGGTCTTCAGCCGCTTCTTAATGCGTTCGGGATCCACGTCAATTCCCAGAAACGCCGCGCCCGTCATGGTTGCCGCAAGCGGCTGCGCTCCGCCCATGCCGCCCATGCCGCCGCTCACGATCAACTTGCCCGCAAGATCTCCGCCAAAATGTTTTTCGCCCGCAGACGAAAAAGTTTCAAAAGTTCCCTGCACAATTCCCTGCGAGCCGATGTAGATCCACGACCCCGCGGTCATCTGGCCATACATCATCAGCCCGGCGCGTTCGAGTTCGTTGAATTTTTCCCAGTTCGACCAATGGCCAACGAGATTCGAGTTCGCGATCAGCACGCGCGGCGCGTACTCGTGCGTCTTGAAGATGCCCACAGGTTTTCCGGATTGCACCAACAAGGTCTCGTCGTTATCGAGGTGCACTTCAGAGAGTTGATGATCGCGTGATATGCATCCCAATTCCGCGCTGCACGCCCGGTTCCGCCGTACACGACAAGGTGCCTGCGGCCGTTCGGCAACTTCGTCATCGAGGTTGTTCATCAGCATGCGCATGGCGGCTTCCTGCTGCCAGCCTTTGCAGGTAAAGCGAGTTGCCACGCGGTGCGCGGATGGAAGTGCGAGGCTGAATTTCAGTTTCAACGGGCATGATGTAGATGTTAGTTCCTGAACGCTACGTCGCGCAATGTGGCCGAAGGGTGCAACTCGTCCGCGACAATAGCAACTCAAAACAGCATTCGCGCCGTGAGCACCAACCCGTGATTGTAAGAATGGAACTGCGAGGTAGCGATTTGCATGCCTCCGCCAAAGACCATTGCCAGCGGATTGCGAGGATCGCGATGCAGTTTGAATTTGCTGAGCATCACTCCCGGAGTTACAAAGTTCTGCAGCTTTCCATCGTTCGTTCCACCGTGGAAGAACGTGGCGTTGTTTTCAATCTCCGGCCAGAATACCTTTCCCAGATGGTACTGTGCGACCGTGTTCCACGTCACTGCGCGCCCCAGTTTTGCGGTTTGCCCCGCAGGCAGTGACGCTCCAAGGGTCGATTGCACATCGAGGCGCTTGCCAAGTCCCTTGCCCGCGCACAGTGTCGGCAGAACTGCTGCAGCGGGACTGCCATTCTTATAACTTCCTGTCGGCAGCGTGCCGCCAACCGCGAAGCTTATCGAATAGTTTCGGCCCTCCTGATTCTGGGCCACAATACGATATTTCAGCAGCATGGAAAAGTCGCCGAATCCGTCTTGAGCTTTCGAGTTGTGCTGAATGTACGGCGGGGCCAGCGCGTCGAACTCCACGCCATACCACGGGATTACATTCACGCCCTTGCTGTTGTCATCGATCCAGGTGTCTGTTCCTGCAGGCGCGATCTCGCGAACGAAGTCGGTCCGCGCGACCTGCAACAAACCCGATGACGATGTGATCAACGGAATCGGCCACGCCGGCTGCTGTGCCAGCGTGTCTCGCACGCGATCTTCCCATTTGACAAGGAAACCGTCAGAGTCGCTCTGGGCCAGCTCCCGCGTCGTCGCCGCGATTGGAAGCATTGCGCACACGAATACCACCACCCTTTTGGAAATCAAAGGCCCTCCAGTTCCGCGGCCCAGCCTTGGCCGCGCTTGAGATTTCGTTGATACCCCACGTATCAAACAAGTGCGAGATACGAGTGCGAGATTTCTAATGGGTTTGCGGGAAAGAGTACATAATCGAAATCAACTAGCAGATGAGAAGCTTGGTCCCGTCGTCAGAGAACAAACTGATCCGCGGTCGAAGAATTTGGACGATCTTCAGTGGGCTGGACGAATCAAATCGAACGGGCAAAGATTATTGCAGCAAATGAAGAATGTGGCAAAGGCAGAGTAGCATCGATCACCACGACGAGTAAGCCGTGCCGTCACTGCCCGTGGCATTCGAGGCGGAGTGAACATCGCTGATGCCGGGATCCTGCTGGTCAACACTCATAATGGTGTCGTCCTCCTGCACCACTTCCCAGTTCGCCTCATTGGTCATGGGGTCTTTCGGGATCATCTTAATGTAGCCGCCCTGCACCAGGTCATCGAGCGATTGCGGGGCTTTTTGCTTGTCCAGCGTGTACTGCGAGATCAGCGACCGCAGAGTGAATAGGTCCTGGCGCAGCACCGCCTCGCGCGATCGCACCAGCGATTGATTGTAAATCGGAAGCGCGATCGACATCAGAATGCCCATGATGACGATCACGATCATCATCTCAAGCAAGGTGAAACCAGCACTCCGCCCCGTTTTGCGCTGCCTTGCCATTTCACCAATCCTTATATTTTGTGCCGTCTAAGGCTGTTCCCGTTGATTTGGTATAGACGTCGAAAACGTTCTGTTCGCCCCACGAGTCGGAATCCGGGTCGTCCTGCATCGACCGCAGGCCCCAATCCGTGCTGTTGGTCATCGGATCAATCGGAATCTTGCGCAGAAACTTGAGTTTCTTGCCCTGCACATCCACGCCCTTTACCAGCGTATCCAAATCCGGAGGATAGCCCTGGCTATCCACCTTGATCTGGAACAGTTGGCGGTCGGCCGCGTCTTTGTAACGGTCAATGGCGTCCCGCATCTGCCAAAGCGCAATTCGCAGCTGGCGCTCTCGTTCGCGCTGGATCGTCAGCCGCGCCAGCGGCACCGCCATGGTCGAAAGCACCACCAGGATCGCGGACGCGATGATTAATTCGAGAAGCGTGAGGCCGTGCTGCCCCCGCTTACGCTGTATTCGTTGCAACATCATTTCAAATTCTCAAACCGGTGACCGTGCATGCGCGCACGAAATCGCTACTGCACGGTGACCGAAGCTTGCGCTCCATTTACTGCGATGGCCTGCAAACCCGGATCGCGCGCCCCTCCACGCGTGATCGTTAGAGGAGTTTGTCCGCTGGCCTTGGCCTCGAAAGTTAATGTCACCACCGTACCGCTGCCTGAAACCCCGCCGGAGTTGGGTGGCCGTGTGGCCGTAATTTGCAGGGTCCCTGTGCCATCATCCTCGCGGTGTACCAAAGCAACAGCTTGTCCATCCTGCGAGAGGAAATTCCCGTTGGACACGTTCACTAGTTGCAGTTTGGACGGGTCATAATTGATCTGCACGGGCACGGAGTAAACATTCTTCGCCCCCGAAATCTGCAGGTTCACCGCGAAAGTTTTTCCCTTCTCGGCGTTGATCACTGCGGGATCGAATGTGAAGCTGGCCGACGGATTCACACCCGTAGCCGGATTCTGGTTCGTAGGAGACGCTGGATTCTGATTTCCCGGATTCTGCACCGCGCCCGGCGTCCCTCTCGTTGCCGGAGCGGCCGGCGGAATCATCTCCCGCAACTGGATCGCATTGGCTGTCCCAATATCGATGGCCCGCTGGTTCAAGTCGGAAATCTCGGTTCCACGAACGATATGCGGCGTAATCGCGAAGACGGTTTCGTCCTGCTCTTTGTCCTGCGTCACCTGGCCAAACAGATATCGCAATATCGGAATCTGCGCCAATCCCGGAATGCCGCTCAAGGCCTTTGTCTGAGAATCGTCGAAGATTCCCCCGATCACGCTCGACTCGCCATCGGCCAGCCGGATTTCATGCTCGATTTTTTTCTGCCCGATGATCGGCTGGCTGATGCCGCCGATGCTCGACTGGCCGACCACCGACGAAATTTCCATGGTGATCTTTAACGTCACCGAGCGGTCCGCATGCACATGCGGAGTCACGTCGATGTTCACGCCGACATCGAGATACTGAAACTGTGTGTTGACTAGCGGGTTGATGCCGACGCCGCCAATCCCAGGCTGAAACGATCCTGTAGCAACAGGCACGCGTTCGCCGATCTTCAATGTCGCCTTCTGATTGTCAAGAGCGCGGACCTGCGGGTTCTGCAGCATCTTGGTATCGGTATCGCCCATGATCGCCGACAGGTTCGCGGAAGGGATGCTCACCTGGAAATCGGTGGCGTTCAATTGGCCTAGCGTGTTCAGCTCGAGCCCCGTGCCGCCCGTGCTCGGCGTCGTCGTTCCAGTGCTGCTAGTCGTGGTCGTAGTGGTCGTATTGATATTGCTCTGCAGAGTAACGCTGGCACTGTTCGGCGGACTGATCCCAAGTGTCCGCGACTTGTCTCGGCTCACCTGGATTACGGCAATGTCCACCACCACTTCGGGGCGGGCCTTGTCCAGATCGTCCACCAGCTTTTCCGCAAGCGCGATCTGGTCGGGGGTGCCCCTCACCACCAGCGCATTCTGCGAGAGCAATTGCTGCACGCGCTGCACATCCAGCACGGCGCGAATTGCGTTGACTACGTCTTGAAGCTCGGTGGGCTGCGAAATGTTCGACAAATAAAATGTCTTGAGGACGCTCTGCTCCAGTTCCTTGCGCTTGGCCGGATTGTCCTGGGCCACAAAAATCGTATTGCTCGTCACCGGGCGCCAGAAAGTTTTAGATTCCAGCGCGGTAATTTCCAGCGCTTGCTCCAGCGTGACTCCGTTCAGCTCGACCTTGATGCGCCGCGAGGTGTAATCGGGATCGAACAGTACGTTAATTCCCGCCAACTGTCCGATTGTCTGGTAAATGACTTTGGAATCTTCGGTGAGCTTAACTGTGATGGGAGTATTTGAGATGGGAGCAAGTTCGACCGGCCCTCCGGCGTTTTTGATCAGCCGCTCCAGCCCGGTGGGCGGCCCAGCCGCCTGCGGCGGAGGATTCACCGCATCGTTGATCATCTGCAACGTGCGCTTTAACTCCTGCTGCGCAATAAACAGTGACGGATCGATCTGTACCGCCTTCTGGAACTGGGCCAACGCTTCCTGGAGCTTGCCGTCATCCCGTAATTTCTCACCCTGATCGAACCAGCGAAGCGGACGCCTGAAAACGCATGCGCTCATATGAAGATCGATAGCGCAAGTCTTTCGGTTTCAGATCGTAAGCTTGCTTATAGAATTCGTACGCGGCGACGTAGTCCTGGCGCGCCTCGGCGTCCTGGCCCTTTTCATAGAGCTTCTTGGTCTTATCGGCTGCGATTGTGGGCAGAATTACAAGCAGCACCAGCAGCAGTGTCGCCGCGGGCTTCAGACGTCTCATTCGTTAGTCCTTTTGGAAATAGGAATTTCTCGCGTCAAGCGTTGCCGCGCAAAACACTCGTGCCCCAATCGAGAGCGATCCGGGAAACGCAAAACTATCTGTTTTTTGTTGCTTTCGGCGATTATAACATCGCAACTTGGGAGCCCCGATCTCATTGCACGAGCGGCATTTACACTCTTTAGTCTTAGTCCCAATGGGAGAAGAAGCCGAAAATCCTTTTTCAGCGGCAATCGGATCGCTCCGGCGCGTGATCTAACGAGTAGCACTTGACCTCCGACCCGCGAAACCAACACAGCTACAATCTCGGAGCAAAAATGGTTTCCGAAGCGGTTAGCCGCAGCCGAAAATGCGCTGTAGTATGAAACAGAACCATGCCTCGCCAGTCCACACACCAGACCAAGTCCAGCCCGGAGAAATCTCCGCGCCGCGACCCGACCGCCGCCGGGCAGCGCGATGCTGCCATCAATAGGATCGCTTCACACAACTATTTCTTGCTGGAAAAATTTGAGTGCGGCCTGGTTCTGACCGGAACCGAGGTCAAATCCGTCCGCAACGGACTCGCTAACCTCAAGGATTCCTACGGCTTAGTCAAAGATGGCGAACTCTGGCTGCTGAATGCCCACATCGGCCCCTACGAGCACGGAAACATTCACAACCACGCTCCGCTGCGCACCCGCAAATTGCTGATGCATAAAGAAGAAATCCGCAAGCTGATCGGCAAAACGCAGCAAAGGGGATTGACGCTGATTCCGACGCGCCTGTACTTCAAGAACGGCAAAGTGAAGCTCGAACTCGCCCTCGCCAAAGGCAAGCAGCTATGGGACAAGCGCGAAACCGAACGCCGCCGCTCCGCCGATAAAGAAGCCAGAGAAGCCATCCGGGCCCGGAAGAAGTGACCAGCAAAACTCATGTGGGAGAGCTCCCCCGAGCCTGCCCTGAACAAAGTCGAAGGGGCTGTCCAGCCGGGCAAAGCCCGGCAGTCCCTTCGGTTAGTCCGAATTACTGGACGTTGTCTCTCGTTCCAGAACTCACCACACCTCAAGCTTAATCCGCCGGTACCGATTGACCAGCTCAAAGTCTCTCCGGTTGATAGTGATCAGACGAGCACCGTGAGATCGGGCGGTGAGCGCAATGAGAACATCGAAATGAAGATCACGCAGTTTATGCGGCTCGAAGCCATGCTCGGCGTGGATTCTAGCCAGTATCTCACCAGACTCCAGCCAATTCCCTTGCGTCGGAGTCAGGACTGGGTGGTTTCTCGCCAGAGTGCGGAGGAATTTGAGATCCGCCGGCCCGCTAACTCCGCGTAGCAATTCCGCGAGCACCAACGACGACATCCGAATCACGCCCTCAACGGATTCGATCTTCTTTCGGTGGCGACCTGTGCGGGCCTCGTCCACCAGCACGGATGTGTCGAAGATAACGACGTCACTCATCGAGTCCGGAAAACTTGAGTTTGCCGGAGTTCTTCTTCATCAGGGCTTTGAAGCGCTTCAGCCCAACAATTTCGCGCAGGGCGATGTGAACCGCATCGGTGCGGGATCTCGCCTTGAGCACCCTCACGGCCTCGTCGGCCAACTCCGTGTCCAGGCGGATTGATGTCATAGTCACTGCCATGGAGGACCCTCTTTTTCGATATATACACAATAGTCGATTCGTATATACAGATCAAGGAGACTGCAGGCGGAGTGCCCGTCCAAAACCATGTGGGGACAGATCCCCCCGACCCTGTGCCCTGAGCGGAGTCGAAGGGGCTGTCCGGCGGGACAAAGCCCAGCAGTTTGCAAAGGCCGCCGCAGTTCAATCCCGTGATGATAAGCTGACCAGTGTTGCCGAACGGTCTACTCGCTCCTACCAGGAAGCCTTCCAGCGCCTGCGCAGCGACCTGAGAGCGTCGGAATCTAAGCCGAAATAGCCGCTGTGGCCGAAAGACCGTCGCAATTTCCAGTTGTCAGTAAGTGGGCTTTCTCCTAACCTTAGTATGCAGCACGGAGGCAGACAGCATGACAATCAATCTCACGCCGGAGCAGGAGAGCCGACTTCAAGCACTGCTGAGTCGTGGCGCTTACCGATCCGTCGAGGAGGTGGTCGAGGCGGCCCTAACCGCCGTAGAACAGCGTACTCTTCCTGGATTTGCCGGGACGCCCGACGAACTCGACTCCTTGCTTGTCGAAGGATTGGCATCCGGGGAGTTGGCGGAGAAAGAATTCTGGGATTCGGTCAACCGGCAGACCAACACTCTGTTGACCCAGCGCAAATCCGGCCAATCTTCGTGAAGGTCGTCTACCGGAAAGCCGCGAGCGACGATGTCGTTCGCCAATTCCGCTATTACCTGGTCAACCAGAATCTTGCCCAGATCGCTTTGCGTTTCCGGGATGCCGTCCGGAACACGATGGATTCGTTGCGGGACCATCCGTTGGTAGGGGCCCGCTATGGTTCGAGGAAGCCCGAGCTGCAAAACCTGCGATCATGGCCCGTAGCCGGGTTCGAGGCCATTCGAATCTATTATTTGCCAGAAAGCGATGCAATTCACGTGATTCGCATCCTGCATGGCAAGCGCGACGTGAAACGGATCCTGGAACGTGGCAACCCGATTTAGCACCGGAAAAGGCTTCGCCCCGAGGTTCGCGAGTATTTCATTTCAACTTCGGCTGTGACATCCAACCTTGTCGGTAGTGTCCTAATTTGCCCGAAATTAGGACACTACCACCTTGTCCACAACCCATCTTTCGCGCGATCATGATCGAGGCCGTGAAGGTTGGCAGAAGCCAACTCTGAACGGGGCTAAGCCCTTTGTTTCACCAAGCTTAGTATCTAAGTTCTTTGAAAACCGAACCTTGCGCGGAATTTTTTGCTACCGTGGTGATTCCAGTGATTTTGCAGAACGGGGGAGGGGGGTAGCGACCCCATTCTTGGCGCGCGTGGGCGATTTGCCGCTCATCGCAGCCACGGCCCACAACTTTATTTCCAGCTCGAATCCACAGGGTGAAGACCGTCAACCTCAAATCCGATATGCCCCTGGCTCACCAAGCCTTGCAACGCCTCGAGCGCGAACTGGCGCTCGCCCGCCAGGAAAACGCGAAGCTGCTGAAGCTCATTCACGGCTACGGATCGTCAGGAGCCGGAGGCGAGATTCGCTTCGCAGTGCAAAATCGTTTGCTGCAGATTGCGCAGAACGGCCAGATTCGCAGCTGCATCTTCGGAGAAAACTGGTCCAAGTCGGACGATGCCGCATGGAAGCTTCTGCAGTCGAATCCCGAACTGAAGAGCGATTCCGACCTCGGCCGCGGCAACCGTGGAATCACGATCGTCCTACTGTAATCGTCTTCGACCGTTCGAATCTCATACTCGAATCTCATAGAGGATGCCTCCGAAATGAACATCGGAGCCGACGGAACGATTGGGCGGGCGCGACGAGGCACTTCGGCTTTTCGTGCCATGTTTCGGCCACGCATCGCATATAATGTTGCGATTTTGCGGCATGTCCGTTCTGCCGCATGGAGGCCCCTATGCGCCTGGCGCTCGACACTCGAGACGTGGGACGAGTCACCATCGTGCACTGCAGCGGACGCATCGTTTCCGGCGGCGAAAGCGAATCTCTTCGCGCACACGTCGCCTGGCTACTGCGCGATCGCCGTGCGATTGTTCTTCATCTCGGCGAAGTTGCTTTCGTTGACAGCAGCGGCCTTGGCACCATGGTCCGCACGCTCACCAGCACGCGACAGGCTCACGGCGACCTGAAGCTATGCAACGTACCGGAGCATGTGCGCAAAGTTTTGGAGCTTTCCCATCTGACGAAACTGTTTGATACGCACGAGTCGGAAGAAAATGCAGTCGCCGCTTTCTACCAGCCGCGAATCCGCTCGGAAGCTCCTGCACCAGTCGGCCGCAGCGTCCTGTGCATTGCCAGCGATGCCGACGTGTTGGCTTATTTGCGGGAATTACTGCGCCGCGCGGAATACGACGTCCACACCAGCAGCCATCTCCGCGATGCCATGATTCTGATGCGCATCACACGCTTCGATTTTCTGGTATTGGGCCCCGATATCAAAGCGGCTCCGGCCATACGGCAGACATTCCAGTCCGCGTGCGCCAGCTTGCCAGTAATCGAGTTGGAGAGCGAATTTTCCACCCGCGAGGCTGGCGAAGCAGGCGCGGAACTGTTAGGAAAAATCGAAGCACTGCTCAGGTCAAAGAGTGCGTGAGATTCGGGCAGATTGCGAAATCCCGAAACCTCGGTAAGTCGCTAGGCCTAAAAAGTTAGGTTGCTGCCGGCGCCGGAGGCGCGCCCGGCAATACTGCAATCGGCCCAGTCTCCGCGGGCGCGAATGGTTTCTCAGGAATCGGTTCGACCATGCTTCGCAAGTAGTACGTCACCGCAATGGCCCGCTGCCAGAAACGCATGATCAATAGCAGAATCAAAATTAGCTGGCTGACGATAACTGCACCAAAAACACTGGCCGACGGAACAAACCTGATCCAGAACAAAATACCGCCCGCTAAAATGACGATGCCGACGATCGCGATCAGAACGTAAGCTCCCAGCAAAAGGCCGAGATCGCGCCACATGTGCCGAAAGCCCGAGGCAATCGATCTGCGCACCGCGCTTTGATCGCTCAGCACCACATCCGCTTCCGCCAGATCGAACCAGATGCGCAGCGCGGTCATGACCACAAAAATGAGACACAGGCTCGCCATTGAAACATAGAATGGCAGCAATTCATTGGTGCTTTCCGCGGCTTTTTTCAGCAAAGGCGTGCGGCTGCCGAAAAGCGCTCCGGCTGCAATTCCCATCACAATTGCTGCCACAATCATCAGCCGGATAAAGCGCCACAAATTCCTTCCGCAGGCGCGAAAGAATTCGTCGCGCGGCAGGCGAAAATTCGAGGCATAACCTTGCAGCACTCCCGGCATAAACAAAGCTGTCAACAGAAAATAAAGCACAGCGAAATGCATCGCCGGAGCGGCCGAAGCCATCATCGGCCCAAACTCCGGCCGCGCAAACATTCCAACCAGAACTCCAAAATCGAACCCATGCAGCAGTCGGTCAGCGCGCAAGCTGTGGTCGAGAATCTCATGCACCTGATTGTGAAATGCACCCGCACCAAGCCACGCCAGCCCCACATTCAGCAGGTAGAACCAGATGATATAGCGCTTGTTGTGTCCGACGCGGCTGAATGCGCCGCCGAGTAATCCTTCGTTCTGACTCATGAATTCCCTGCCCTCATTAAACGCCCCACCATGCCAACGCCTGGCCCACCCACTGGCTCATAAACATGAAGTAATTCTCCAGCTTGCCCGCGGGTTTGGCATTTGGCTCAACCGTGTAGCTGTTATTGAAATCGTTGCGGTCGATCTGAACCGTGTGGTCGGGATCGATCTCCGCCGATTCGACTTTCGCCTTCTTCTCGTACCGGACCGAACTTCACCCAGCGGTTCACTCCATCCCAGTGTTCGCGAACTTTCTCGCCGTTGTCGAATTTGATCTCAAGATCCACCGGCATAACGAAGCCTTCCTTGCGCTGCAGCCAGACAAAAGAACGGTAGACAGTGTTCTTGTCATCTTTTCCCGAAGCTTTTTTCTCTTGATACCAATCCACCGGGTATGACTCAATCTTCAGCACCTTGTAATCCATCACTGGTGAACCGTAAATCGCCTGATTGAAATACCAGCGCAAATTCTTCCCGGAAACCTCTTCAATTGTCTTCAGGAAGTCTTCTTTGGTGGGATGCGTGAAGCGGTATTTCATGAAATACACGTGCATCGCCTTCTGCATTGTGTCTTCGCCGATGATGCCTTCGAGCGTGAGCAGGACGCTGGCCGTCTTGCCGTAGGTGATTCCGCCGTAGGAGTTGTAATCGTAGTAGTCGTAGGCGTTTTCCGCGATCGGATCGACGTCGGCGACCCCGGCATAGCTCAAACGCTGTTCCCCGCGCTCACTCAGCGTAATGCCTGCAAGATTGATGATCGAAGTATTGCGCCCGAGAATTGAATCGAGCACCTTCACTTCCGAATAGCTGTTGATACCTTCATCCATCCACGCATCTTCGAATTCGTTGGTTGCCACCATGCCATACCAGTATTGATGCCCAAATTCGTGCTCCAAAACCAGCTCCGGAACATGAAGACCCTCCGGCATGAACCAGCTCGTCTCGCCGGTAATGAACGTCGGATATTCCATTCCACCCGCTGCCGAATCCGGCTCGGGATCGACCAATGTGAGCGTCTTGTAAGGATATGGCCCGTACCAACTTTCGAAATGTTCGAGTGACTCGCGCAGGATTTTCTCGTGGCGGTTCACCTGGCTCCAGTGCGCGGGCTGCATCAGAATCCGCATCTGCACCGGGCCCATTTGAGCCTGATACACGGCCTCTCTTACTTGGTAGCGCGGGCTTGCGGTTCAGGCGAAATCGTGAATATCGTCGGCGTGGTAGGTGACCGTTTTTGTCTGGTCGGAGTTGTTCACTTCCCCAACCTTTATTCCGCTCGCCCCGACGACTTCATCCTGCGGTACCGTCAACTTCACGTCAAACACGCCAAAGTCGGCAAAGAACTCGGTTGTAGCGTGGTATTGATGGCAGTTCCACGCTCCATGCCACCACACGCCAACTTTTGGGAACCACTGACCGCCCAGCACGAAATCCCGTTTCCACCCGCTGCGCGCCTGGGTTTCGGGAAACTTCGTCTGAAAGGCAATTTTGAATTGCACATATGCGCCCGGCGGAATCGGCTTCGCCACCGGCAAATCGATTACTGTCTTGTCGTCTTTGTTGCCATCATCGGGCTGGATATAGTGCAGTTGTGTTGTCAGATCGCCCTGGCCCACAACTTCGATCTTATTAATGGTCTCCGAGCCGTATTCTTTTTCGTCCCATTTGTCGTAAGCCGTATCGCGGCTGCCCTCGATTTTCGCTTCTCGCACCCAGGTCGCGTTCGGTTCGAACGCGTTCTGATAAAGATGAAAAGGAAAATGGTCGAGCGCCTGCCCGGTCAGGTTGTGATAGGTGAGGATCTCGTTCGCGTTGACCGTATGCGTTGCGGCGTCGTAGTGCGCGTCGATCACATAATGGACCACGCGCTCCGACATTGGCTTATCGGAGTTGATCGCAAGCGTGGTGTCGGGAATCGTGAGCGGACCAGAGTCGTCGGCAGAAACAGGAGTGGTTGGAGTTTCAGCGGACTTCACATTTGCGGCGAACGCCGCATGAGCTTTCTGCGCGGATGCAGCCTTTGCTGCCTGCTCGCGCACGGCCAGCGAAATCGCGATCACCGAGACGAATGGCAAAAACAAAATGACCCAGCGAACCTTCATCAATCAACCTCGGTTTCCAATTGTCGGATCATAACTCAGACGCTGTTCTGCGTCATCTTACACAGATGTTGAGGACCCGTACGCAAGCGTCTGGGCATCAGTTCCCTTTACCGTTCGAGAAGTCCGACACGCCAGCGAACGCGCTGGCGAAGCTTGACCGATTTCCTCCACAAGAGCACAATCCGAATTCTTGCTGCCAGCTACTCAAGGGGGCCGGCAAGCAGAATATCAAGGATTGACAATGAAACCAGTCGACCAAGGCAGTCTCGATCTTCTGCAACATCCCGCATCGCAAGCCCTGCTGCACTCTAAAATCCCCGCCCGCCTCGCATACGTCTGGATGGATGGAACTCCGCGCGTCGTGCCCATTTGGTTCCACTGGAACGGACGCGAAATCGTCATGGCGACCCCTCCGAAAGCACCTAAGTTGAAGGCCCTCAGGCAGAATCCAAGCGTTTCTCTCACTATCGACGAAAACGATTTCCCGCAGAAAGTTCTGCTGATTCGCGGCACCGCAAGCCTGGAAAGCGTGGAGGGAATCGTGCCTGAATATGCGGCAGCGGCCGAGCGTTATTTCGACCGGAAGCAAGCAGAGGAATGGCTGAGTTTGCTGCGCACGCGAGTTTCATCACAGGTGCGAATCACGATTACACCGCGGTGGGTTGGATTGCTCGACTTTCAAACCCGTTTTCCCAGCGCATTGACGTCTTAATTTACCAAGGGCAGGCCCTCGCGTGCGTTTCGCGCATGCTGTTAGCGAGCGAAAATGTCCGCTTTTTGCAGCAGGTGAAATCTCCGGTTTCAAAGTTGGGTTCTCGCCGGTGAGGTCGGGTTGGTTTCGGGGATGGGTGCCCAGCAGGGACGCGCCAGCCAACGGCGAAGGAGCAGTGGCGAAGTGCTCATGCTGTCCTTTCCAACGCTACGAGCAAGTCAAAATGGGCCAGAGACAGCGCAAACACTGGCAGAGAATTGCCAGCCAGATTATTTCCTCTCATGCAGAACTGTTGGCATAGTAAAAATTTGGTACTTGTAGAACTAGGTTTTGGGATGATATAACTAACCAGTTAATTAATATGAAAATGCGGTTCCTTAGCCCTCCGCGCATGGGCTCCCGCGGCCAGCCCGAGGAGAGCCGCGCAGCCATTCTGCATGCGGCGGCGCGGGAGTTCGCCGAGCAAGGCATCGCCGGCGCCCGCACCGACTCCATCGCCCGGACCGCGCGAGTCAACAAGGCCTTGCTCTACTACTACTTCCAAGATAAGGAAACGCTCTATGGAGCGGTGCTCGACAATGCCTTCGGCGGCATGAAGGCCAAAGTTTTCAGGGTGCTCGACAGTGATTTGGCCCCGCGCGAGAAGATTTTAGCGTACGTGGGCGCGTATTTCGACTTTATCGCGTCTAGCCCAATCTATCCCAAGCTGATGCAGCACGAGATGATGCGATTCCGCGAAGGCCGCTCCCAGCATATCGATAGGCTGATCGGCACTTACTTTCGGCCAATCTATCAGCGTCTGGGTGAACTCTTGCAGCAGGGGATCGCAGAAGGCGAATTTCGCAAAGTGGATACGCTGCATTTCATTCCTTCGATGATCGCCATCATCGTTTTCTATTTCAGCAGCGCTCCGGTCATGCAGCGCATCGTGCGCTTCAATCCGCTGGCGCCGGAGAGGATCGCGGAGCGCCGCGCCGCAGTGCTGGATTTCATTTCGGCTGCGCTGTTCAAGTCCTGTGGCAGCGCGGGCCCGGGAGTTCGCCAATGAAAGCTCGTAACAAGTTTTTTGTTCTAATTGCCATCATCTTTGTGGCGGCCGCAGCCTACTACTATTTTTCCACCGACCACTCGAAAGACCTTGTCCTGATTGGGACCGTGGATGCGAACCAGGTAATTGTCAGCGCGCAGGTCGAGGGCCGCATCGAGAAGTTGCTGGTCGATGAAGGTACGCCGGTGAAGGTGGGACAGTTAATCGCCGTGCTTGATCCTTCGGAACTGCAGGCGCAGGAAGCGGCAGCGGCAGCAAACATCGGCAGTTTGGAGCACAAAGTCGCGGAGATGCAGCACACGGAACTCTCCACCTCGGGTTCAACTTCCAGCGATGTCGCCAATGCGAAGGCGAAACTCGCTTCAGCACAGGCCCAGTTGCTACAGGCGAAGGCCGCGCTTGACCGGACCGAGAGCGATAGCCGCCGCACTATCGAGTTGGCCAAGGCGGGCGTGGCTTCGGACCAGGACCGCGTTCAGGCGGAAACCAACCTGCAGGCCGCGCAAGCGACGGTGCAGGCCCAACAGGAACTGGTCAAGGCGGCGCAGGCGGATTTAACTTCCGCAATCGCGCGCACCCAGCAGGCCAACGCCGCAAAGAGCACGGTGCAGTCGACTGAGGCCGATCTCAAGAATGCAATCGCGCAAAAAAGCCAGGCCCAGGTACGCCTGGGCTACACAAATGTCTATGCTCCGGTTACCGGAACGGTTTCCGTGCGTGCCGCGCGGCAGGGAGAAGTAGTCAATATCGGCGCTCCGATCGTGACGATCGTCGATCTGAATGACACATGGGCGCGGGTCGCAATTCCGGAGACTTTCGCGGACCACATTGGCTACGGTGACACGCTGCGTGTGCGGATGCCCGGTGGAACCGTAACCAGCGGCAAGGTATTTTTCAAAGGCGTGGAGGGCGATTTCGCCACCCAGCGCGATGTGAGCCGGCGCAAGCGCGACATCAGGACGATCGTTTTGAAAGTACGGCTCGACAATCCGCAAGGCGCTTACGTGCCGGGAATGACGGCCGAGGTGCTGCTTTCACCGGCGCAGCTAAAGGGCGACAGCAACAATCAGACCGCCGCAGCGGGGCAACAATGACGGCAGATGTTCAGATCAAGCCGAATGGCAGGACGAATGGATCGTCTGCGGAATACGCGATTGAGGTCAATCACATCGTCAAGAAATACGGCGACTTCACTGCCGTGGACGATATTTCGTTCGGTGTGAAAGACGGCGAAATCTTCGGACTGCTCGGGCCCAATGGCGCCGGCAAATCGACATTGATCCGCATGATGACCACGTTAATTCCGATCACATCCGGCAAGGCACTAATTGCCGGACACGACGTATCGAAAGAAGCTGACGCGGCCCGTCGAATGATAGGAGTAATTCCGCAGGCGTTGACCAGCGATCTGGATCTGACCGTGGAAGAGAATCTAAATATTTACGCCAAACTGTATGACGTGCCCGCAAAAGAGCGGAAGCGGTCGATTGACGAATTGTTGGGGTTGGTGGACCTGACAAAATGGCGCGACGCGCAGACCAAAACGCTTTCCGGCGGCATGCGGCGCAGGTTGGAAATTGCGCGCGGGCTGGTGCACCATCCCAAAATATTTTTTCTGGATGAACCGACGACTGGACTCGATCCGGTCTCCCGCGTCGCCGTGTGGGAGATGCTGGGCAATATCAAGAACCAGCGCCAGCTCACGATTCTGATCACCACTCACTATATGGACGAAGCCGACCGGCTTTGTGACCGCATCGCAATTGTCGATCACGGCAAGCTGGTGGCGCTGGATGCGCCCATGGCGCTGAAAGCCAGCGTGCCCGGATCGAATGTGATTGAAGCGCAGTTTGACAACATTCCCGACAATTGGGAACAGCGCTTGCGGGCGCTGGACGATGTAACCTCCGTGCAGCACGAAGGCGCTGGAATGTTTCGCGTGCTAACGGGGAACGGTTCGCGAACGACGACAGAGTTGGTCGAAATGGCGGTGGAAGCGGGGGCCGCGGTTAAATCTTTGTCCGTGCAAAACACAACTTTAGACGATGTTTTCGTGCACTACACCGGAAGACAGCTGCGGGACGAATTGCAAAAAGCTTACGGCTTCACGATGCCGCAACGGCCCGGATTGCAGCCTTGAACGGTCGTGAGTTGCGAGTCCTGACTCGCGGAGTTGAGTGCATGGTCCGAGTTTCGAAGGCCCAGGACTCGGAGTTCGGGACTAATTTATGAATCGAATGATGGCCATTGTCGAGCGCGAAATGCGCAAGTTCTTCCGGTCACCCGCACTCATGATGGCGTCGATGATCATGCCGCTGGCGCAACTCATCATCCTCGGCAACGCCTTTGGCGGCAAGATTCGCGACGCCAGAGTCGCAATCGTCGATGAGGACGGAGGCCCGCAGGCATTGCGCGTGCGTGAAGCTTTCGATTCAGTGCGGGCAAATATCCGTACTTTCGTTCCGGTGTATTACACGAACGAAAAGAAGGCGGTCGAAGATGTGCGCAATGGAGAACTGGAAGGCGCGGTCATCATCCCGCCACAATATTCACGGCGGGTTTATGAGGACAACCATCCCCAGATTGGGGTGGTGGTCGACAACAGCGACAACTTCATAAGTTCGGCGATCGAATCGGAACTGACCGATTTAGTCAACTCATTGAATTCGCCCACGGTCTCGCCGCGCATTTTGCAGCAAACCGCTTTGTCGGTCGTCGAACTCTATCCCTATATCGAGTACATGAAATATCTATTGCCGGGTTCGCTGGTGCTGGCAATGTTCGTATCGGTCATGATCGGCGGCGGCATGCTCTACATCGACGACAAGGCGCGCGGGGTGCATGAAGGCTATCTCGTGACCCCAATTACCAAGCTCGAACTCGTATTGGGATTGAATCTGGCAGGCGCGATCAAAGCCGTGATGACCGGGGCAA
Organism: uncultured Acidobacteriaceae bacterium; assembly: GCA_963743585.1. Classification (GTDB taxonomy): domain Bacteria; phylum Acidobacteriota; class Terriglobia; order Terriglobales; family Acidobacteriaceae; genus Sulfotelmatobacter. The sequence goes on from CAVUQI010000003.1 coordinate 233,782, forward strand.
TCATCGTCGCTATTGGATCGCTGCTCGCAGGGGTGCGGACGATCTTTAATCCCCTCACGGTTCTGGGTTTGCTGGTTATGATCCTGCTCACCTCTTTGGCTTTGAACACGATGATGTTCCTGCTCATGGTACGCATCGAAGATCCGCTGGTGCCTCGGGCCATGTTTGGCATTCTCAACACGTTGTTGTTTTTTCCCAGCGGCTCGGTTTATCCCATTCAAGCGTTTCCAAAATGGCTGCAGGCAATTGCCAGAGTTGATCCATTCACTTATGCCGTGGATGGCTTCAAGTGCTTATTGTTGAAAGAAACCAGCCTGTCGGCGATTTGGGGAGACATGCTTTTTCTCTCGCTCTTCGCCGCCGCGACTTTGGCAATCGCGATTCCGCTGTTCAAGCGCACTTTGTAGCTTTTGCGGGCGAGTATTGCGAATCGGGACGCTTGGTTCAAAGCTGCCGAAATCGTTCAACAATTTGGGCCACGCCCAGCCCTATACTTCCTGGAACTTTTGACTTCCGGCGCGCGTCCGTTATGCTAGATAAGCATGACGCTACTGGACGCGAAAGAGTACTACCCGGAAAGAGAGCGGCGAAGAAAAGCTCGAATCATTGCGCTGATTGTTTTCGCTCTGGTGCTGGCGTTCATTGTCTGGTGGAACCGCTTCTGGCCGCAGAAGCATATCGGGGACAAATTTTTTTCTGACCTGCAACATCAGCAGTTTGAAAAAGCTTACGGCGTCTATTACGCCGATCCGGAGTGGAAGCAGCATCCGCAAAACCACTCGCAGTATCCCTTCAACGAGTTCATGCAGGATTGGGGGCCGAGTGGCCCGTGGGGCATTATCAAGACCTTCAAAATTTACGGTGCCAGCAACTGCCCCGGAGGCGGAAGTGGCGTGGTTGTCGATGTGATCGTGAACAATCGAGCCGAGCACGCGCAGCTCTACGTCGATAAGCACGACAAGACGATCAGTTCTCCGCCCTGTGATCTGGAGTTCCGCTAGCTACGCGTATTCTTTTCGACTGTGGTCAACTGCTCCAGCGTTTTCGCTAAAGATGCCTCGTCACTGACGTTCAAGCACGTCTTCGAGCGATCGATCTGCCTCATTAATCCGCACAACACTTTCCCTGGTCCAATTTCAATGAAGGTCTGGACTCCCTGACGGACCAACGCCCGCATGCTCGGGTCCCATTGCACGGAACTTGTCACCTGCGCGATCAGGGTCGATGCTGCCCGAATCTCGTCAAGCACCAACGATGCGTCCACATTGCAGACCACCGGATACACCGGCTTCTGCATCTTGAGCTGGTTCAATTCCGGGGCGAGCCGGTCATGCGCGGGTTTCATCAGCGCGCAATGAAATGGAGCACTTACCGGCAGAATCTTGGCCCGCTTAGCTCCCCGTTCATCGGCGAGCTGTACCCCACGCTCGACCGCTGCCGTGTTACCGGAGATCACAATCTGCTCCGGAGAATTAATGTTCGCCGGAGAGCAAACCTCGCCCTGCGCGGCATCACGGCAGATCTCGGCGACTTTTTCTGCATTCATGCCGAGTATCGCCGCCATGCTTCCCACGCCTACCGGCACCGCTTCCTGCATGTACTTGCCGCGGTCTCGTACGGTCCGAACTGCATCGGCGAAGCCAATCGTTCCGGCAGCCACGTGCGCGGAGTACTCACCGAGACTGTGACCGGCTACGAAACTCGGCTTGGGAACATGTGTCTGAAGAACTCTTAGCGCCGCAATCGACGTAGCGAGAATCGCTGGTTGAGTGATTTCGGTGAGCCGCAGTTGTTCTTCAGGGCCCTCAAAGCACAATTGCGAGATTTTGTAGCCCAATGCCTCATCGGCTTCTTCAAACGTCTGCCGCGCCACCGAATATCTCTCGGCGAGATCTTTGCCCATTCCTACAACCTGCGATCCCTGGCCCGGAAAGATAAAGGCGATGCACGAACCATCAGAACCCTCGACAACTTTAGATTCACTCATGAGTTTGAACGGTATAACTAACCGACTACGCTGGTTTCAACCGCACCGGCAGGATGCAATGCTGCCAGACCTTTCTCGATCGATGCGTTGATCCGCCGCTCGGAGAACTCTGCCGCTACTCGCACCGCATTCTTGATCGCGTTGGCGTTGGAAGAGCCATGCGTGATTATGCACCCGCCTTTCACTCCCAACAGCGGCGCGCCGCCGTATTCCGTGTGGTCAATACGTTTCTTGAAATCGGAGAAGGCACTGCGCGACAGAATATATCCTACCTGGCGAGTGATCGTGGCCTTCAACGTTTCTTTCAACACCGTGCGTACCAGATTCGCCACGCCTTCGGAAATCTTCAGCGCGACATTGCCCACGAAGCCGTCGGCGACGATCACATCGACCTGGCCGCTGAACAAATCGCGTCCTTCGACATTTCCAATAAAATTTAAAGGCAGTTGCTTCAATAACGGGAACGCTTCGCGAGTCAGGTCGTTGCCCTTGGTCTCTTCCTCGCCAATCGAGAGCAGTCCCACCCGGGGCGAACGGTTCTCGCCAGAACCGGAACGTCCGAATCCTGAACCTCCGGATCCAGAACCTCCAAACCCAGTTCCAAACATGGAGCGGAAATAAACCTCACCCATGATGGCGAACTGTTGCAGGTTATGAGGCTTGCAATCGACATTCGCGCCCACATCGAGCAGAATTGCCGCCGTCCCCGGAGCCGTCGGGAAAACTGCCGCCAATGCCGGACGATCCACGCCGTGCAGCGCGCCCAACACCATTTTGGCTGAGGCCATCGCAGCCCCGGTGTTGCCGGCGGTAACGAAGCCAGCCGCTCGCCCTTCGCGAACCAACCGCAATCCCACACGCATGGAGGAATCGCGCTTGGAGCGCACGGCCTGCACCGCCTTGTCTTCCATGGTGATGACTTCGCTGGCGTGTACGATCTCGATCGGCAACCGAGCGGCCGCGGGATGGCGCTCCAATTCCGCTCGGAGAGTGGTTTCCGGACCGACCAGCAGCACGCGAATGCCATAACCGCGGGCGGCCTGAATCGCGCCTTCGATCTCAGGCCTGGGAGCCCGGTCCGAACCCATCGCATCCAGCGCGATCACGCTAGGCATCGTAGGAAAAACTAGCTTGCTTCTTCAACTTCCAGAACTTCGCGGCCCTTGTAATAGCCGCATTTCACGCAGGCGCGGTGCGGCATCTTCTTTTCGTGGCAGTTTGGGCACTCGGACAGGGAATGCGCTTTCAGCGCGTCATGCGCCCGGCGGGTCGAGGTGCGCTTTTGAGAATGTCGTCGTTTCGGATTAGGCATCTTCTATGATTCCTCTCGCGAGGCATCTGCCCCGCATAAATTCTGTTGCGGCAAAACTAATTTGCCAGCTTGCTGCGAATCTCTTTCAGCGCCGCCCATCGCGGTTCTTCCATATCGAGCGTGCAATCGCACGACGACTCATTCAAATTCTTCCCGCAGTGCGGACACAACCCGTGGCAGTTTTCCCGGCACGTCACCTTCAATGGCACCGCGAGCAGCACTTGCTCCCGTACCACATCTTCAAGCGCAATACCTTCACCCTCATAATATCCGATCTCAGCTTCCGCATCGGTGACCGACATTTCGTCCCGGCCCGCATCGGTACCCTGCGGACGGTAAAGCAGATCGAACTCACGCTTCACGTCCTGCATGACCGGCTCCAAACAACGCGCACAACTCATTTCAAGGTTGGTCGCCAGACGGCCCTTAACACGGATGTCCTGGATGACTTTATGTTTGCCGTGATGCTCCTCGACCAAGTCCGCCCGCCCGCTAGTTTCAATCGGTGTGCGCTGCCGGTACTCAGCCCCGAGGTCAATCGTTCCCGGCGCAAACTTTTCCTCGAAATCTATGGGATGCAGTTCTAAATCTTTGATCTCGAAGAACATGGGAAACCTCCGCGCACCGCAACGGCGCTCCAGGGCGCGGAAGCACGCCAGAAGGCGCAAGTACCGCAAGGAGCATGTTTAAGAATAAAGGGCGAAAGAAATAAGTGTCAAGACGGAGGCAGTATGGGTGCTGTCTTAAACACTGTGGCCAGAGTATTTAAGACAGTGCCGCAGTATGTGTGGTGGGCCAATGTGTTTGGCCCACTACCCGGTGCAATTCGGTCGCGAAATGCCGTCAAGCTCACCACGGGATGCACAATGCCAAAGTCTTTAGACGTTATTCGACCGACATTTTCACTTCTCAGGGAAAGACGGAATCGGTCCAGGCGTTGGAGTTGTAAATCACCGGGCCAAAGCCCAGGTAATGGCCGTCGGGTGAAGGATCGAGCGAGAAAATGTCCCAGCTGGATTTGAACATTAGCTTCGGTTCCCCGGCGAGTTCTGAGCGGATGATCGATGTTCCGCGTGAAGAGAAACTGGCCAGAAACAGGCTTTTGCCGTCGGCTGCCCACGCCACCGCCACTAACTCCGTCCATGGCATGACCGAGAATTTTTGGGGCGTCCCACCGGCCAGAGGGATAATCTGCACCTCTGCTGCCTTATAGTCGAAGGTCGAGATCGCGACGCGAGTGCCGTCCGGGGAAAGGTCCCAGCGCGCGAGTTCGGGGTTGGCCGGAAGCTTGGCGAGTTCCGCCTTGCGTCCCTGGGCGGGATCGAAAGAGGTGAAGACGATCTGCTTGTTTTTTCCGTTGGCCCCGGGTTCGTTAGCTTCGGTATCGCTGGTTTCAGCCACCACGCAAGTGGTGCTCGCGCGCATCGGACAGCGGAAGCTGGGGTAGCCTCCAACTGTATCGAGCGGGTCGCTGCTCGACGAACTTCCCGGCCGCCCCTTGATGTCCATTACAACTTCCGGAGGGCCGCCGGAGAGCGGCGCGCGCATGAGTTTTCCAGAATCTGCGGCAGGGCCACTGGCGGCCTTGGGCCATTGCATGTAGAGCACCCACTTGCCATCCGGGCTGATCTGCGGCGCCCATTTTTCTTCCGGCCCGGTGACGATCGGGTCGGCATTGCGGTCGTCGACACCCTGTTTGTAGATATCAAAATTGCCGTTGCGGTCAGAATACAAAAAGACGGTCTTGCCATCGAGCGACCATCCACCCGGCCAATCGAGTCGCTCATCGAGGGTCAAGCGCTGCGGAGCTTTCAATTCGCTTCCATTATTCGTTAACTCGGCGAGATAAACGTCGCTCTGTCCCTTCCGATCGAGAAAGACGAAGCGCTTGCCATCGGCCGTCAGTTCTTCGTTTACAAAGTAGAAGCCGGTCCAATCGGTGAGCCGCCGCGGAGTGCCTTTTGGTGCTCCGGTTTGCGGATCGAACCACTGCTCCCAAATATTCGAGTCATACTGGTTGGGTTGCGGCTCGCTGACCGCGTAGATGAGACGTCCGTTCTGCCCCAAAAAGAAATCGGTCATGCGCGGATTGGAAAGCAGCGTAACCGGATCGCCACCGTTGGCGTCGCGGCTTTCCAGAACTTGAGTAGTTTCGCCATTCGCGACCCGATACTTGATATATGCAATGCGCTTGCCGCCGGCGAACCACGTGGGAGCAAATAAATGGTAGCCCGGTTCCGATTTAAGCAGAACTCTGGCCTGCCCGCCGTCGGAATTCATGGTCTCAAGACCATGGGTGATGGCATCATTAAAAACGATTTGCGATCCGTCGGGCGAGAGCCCGGCGTCATGTGCGTCGTCGCGCAATTTCTTCAACGTCGCACCAATCACGGAGATCATCCAGATGGCTTGTTTCTCCTGCGCCACTGGCCCGCTAACCAGTAATTTGGTCCCATCCTGGGCCATTCGATGCGGCGCTCAACGGAAGCAGAACTGGTCCGGGATGGGAAGCGACTGAGTTTCTCCCGTACCAAACAGCCGGAGGTGCAGTCCCTCGAGATCGGCATAAAGAAGATATTTTCCATCCGGCGAAATCGATGCGACCGCGACAGGATCTTCCGATGAGTTGGCCGTCAGTTGTTGCGGTTTGAGTTCCGCCTGCGTGTATGGCTGCTGGCGCGTGAACCAGCCTACGAAATAGCCTGCGATTAAAAGAGCAATAACGGCGAGAGCACCGGCAGCAGCCACGAACATCGGCCACTTCCGGGAAGTTGATCGTTCCTGAACGGCGACGGCCGATCCTGAAAAGGCCGCGATTTTGGCAGATTGCGTATCGCGCTTGAGGCGCTGTAAATCGGCCCTTAGATCGGCGGCCGTCTGGTAACGAAGGGTACGATCCTTCTCCAGGCATTTACTGATCACGGCTTCGAGTTGTGCGGGCAGGTCGGGATTGAAGCGCACTACGGAAGTCGGCGGCTTGTTCAGAATGGCATCGAAGATGATGGCCGACGTATTGCCGGTGAAGGGTTGGTGTCCGGTAGCCATTTCGTAAAGAACAGCGCCAAAAGAAAACAGGTCGGTGCGCGCATCGAGTTGCTCGCCCCGTGCTTGCTCCGGGGACATGTAGGCAACCGTGCCCACGGTGCTTCCTGGGCTGGTGAGGTTGGGATCCATCGCGGTTGCCAGCGATCCGCCCGCAGCCGTCTCGAATTGCGGAGCAGAACCGGCAGCAACTTTGGCTAATCCGAAATCGAGAATCTTGGCTTGTCCGCGCTTGGTAAGGAACAGATTCGCGGGCTTCAGATCGCGGTGCACGATTCCTGCCGAGTGCGCCACATCCAGTGCGTCGGCAACTTGCGCGGCAAAATCGACGATCTGTTCGGCCGGCATCGGCTTTCCCTCGATGCGGTACTTAAGCGTGGTTCCTTCCAGGCACTCCATGACGATGAAGAGCCGGTTCTCATGTTCGCCGATGTCGTAAACCGTGCAGATATTGGGATGATTGAGGGCCGAGGCCGCGCGGGCCTCGCGCTGGAATCTTTCTCTGGCCTGGGGATTCTGCGCCAATTCCTCAGGGAGAAACTTCAAAGCCACTCGGCGGCCGAGGCGCTGATCTTCTGCCTCGTAAACCACGCCCATGCCTCCACCACCGAGCTTCGCCACGATGCGGTAATGGGAGATTGTCTGGCCGAGCATGTGGCCGCTATGTTAGGTGGTCACCAGAGACAAGTCAATGCACGTTGTCGTTAGCACATGATATGTCCCCTGCAATCCCATCCCCAAAAACCCCCTACCCAACGGGCGAGGGCACAACTTTGAAGCGGACACTTTACCTGCTACAAAAAGCGGACATTTTCACTTGCCAGCCAATACGGCACCATTCTTCGCTCGACGCTGATCGGGAGCTTTACCGACTATACGGTGTCGCTGGCGTCTTATGACCTGTTTCCAATGCTTGCCGTGCAACCAGGCCAAACCACCGGTTGAGAATAATCCGAGCCAAGTCGAAGTCTACGTGGATGGCCACACGCAATTGCTCAACTCTCAGCCCCCTTGTGGAAGGCGGCAATTTTCGCTTCTATGGTTTGGTCTTCAATGACAATGGCACGCTGCGCATGGATTGCGCGCAGGTCAGAGAATGGCGTTGCCTTCCAGCGGCACTCGCCTGCATCCCCGCCAGCGCAGATGAAACAAGAAGTAGTACGGCAGACGCGCACGCCGGAGCGCGGCAAATTATTACGACAAGGGATCCCCATCTCGAGCGTAATTTGAGAGTCGCTCCTGCGCTCCTCCGGCGATGGATGGCACGAGAAGCACCTCATCTCCCTCTTGGAAGGCGTAGCTTGGGCCGCCTAGGAAGCGTATGTCTTCCTCGTTCACATAAATATTGAGAAATCGGCGGACCTGCCCGCTCTCATCGCGCAGGTGCGGTTTGAGATCGGGAAACTTCTCCTCGAGAACAGAGAACAGCTCTCCGAGGTTGGTGGCCCCGCAGGCTATCGAAGCGATGCCCGCCGTATGCCGCCGCAGCGCGGTTGGAATTTGCACCGTGATTGACATATTTTTCCTCTTTTATGCTCCCACCGTAGCGGCCGACTCATTCGCAACTTCGACTCTGTCGAGCGATTCGTGCAAATAGTTTTCGAATTCAGCCAGCTTCGGCGCAATCGGCCTCTCGGCTTCATAAACACCAGCGAGCACGTCGGTCGTCTTCAAGCCGTTTCCCGTGATGCACAAAACGGTTGTTTCTTCGGGCAGGATTCTGTCCTGGCGGTACAGCTTGCCGGCGCAGCCTACAGTTACCCCACCTGCAGTTTCTGTAAATACGCCTTCGGTTTCGGCCAGAAGACGAATCGAGTCGATTACTTCGGGGTCGCTCACGTCCTCGCTCCATCCACCGCTTTGCTTAATCGCCTTGATCGCATAATGGCCGTCGGCCGGATTGCCGATCGCCAGCGACCGCGCAATGGTCGATGGCCTTTGCGGATCGATGTCTGAGCTGCCGGTTTTTACCGCCGTCGAAATTGGCGAGCATCCGGTTGCTTGTGCCCCAAAGAATTTCACGGGCTTTTCGTCGACGAGCCCGAGCTTGGTCAATTCATCAAAAGCCTTTTTGATTTTTGTGATCAACGAACCGCCGGCCATCGGAACAACTACGTTATCCGGCAGGCGCCAGCCCAGTTGCTCGACGATTTCGAACCCGACGGTTTTCGATCCCTCAGCGTAGTAAGGACGCAGGTTCACATTGACGAAGCCCCAGTGCCGCTCCTCGGCAATCTGCGAGCACAGGCGGTTTACCTGATCGTAGCTGCCGGCAATTCGGACCACGTTCGCGCCGAAGACTTGCGTACCAAGAATCTTTGCAGGCTCCAGATCGGACGGGATGAAGATCCAGGCTTTCAGACCCAGGCGTGCCGCGTGTGCTGCGACCGCGTTGGCCAAATTTCCGGTGGAAGAGCATGCGACCGTGTCGAAGCCAAACTCGCGCGCCTGCGCCAGCGCGACCGCCACTACGCGATCCTTGAAGCTCAGCGTTGGCAGGCAGACGGCATCATTCTTGATGTACAAATTGTTTGCCGCGATCTGCCCATCGTGTTTGCCGGCCAACCTCGCCGCCAGATTTGGTGCATTCAAGAGCGGGGTGAAGCCAACCGGCAAGCGAGCCTCGAAATCCGCCGGTAGGGGCAGCAATTCCGCGTACCGCCACATATTCGCAGGACGCCGCGAAATTCGCTCACGGATCGCCTTTCGTGGATCGACGGCGTCTTCGCTGAGAACGTACCGGATCCAATCGTAGTCGTAAGTAATTTCCAGAGGAGAAAAACACTCTTCGCAGATCGAGCGGGGCTGGTTTCCCCATCGTCGGCCACATTCCCGGCAGCGTAATTCGTAGTGGCTATGACAATGACTATTACCGTCGTGGTTGGGCATGGCTACTCGCTTTCTAACGCAATGCAGCGAATAGCTGGGGACGAGCCGGGGAAAAAGTGCCCTAAAACTGAAAGGCCTCTTTCCCAGGAAATAGGAAAAGAGGTTATCGGAATGCCAGAAGCTCGCATCCGAATCTCATGTTCCCCGTTTCCGGGCGGGAGTTGGCACCTGGCGGTCGGGATATATGATCCCGATCCGGTTGCCGTGGCGTCATAGGGCTCGTCCCTCAGCCACTCTGCATGAAATTCAGGCCTGCCCCGAAGGGCAAACTTGTCCTAAGCATCATACCGCGGGTTCGCCAGCTCGTCAACCGAATAATTACTGCCCTACGGAATGTACTGTATCGAACATGGTCGGTAACACTGTCAGCCTGATTTCATGCTTCCAGCACGGCGTTTGGAAGATCACATTCGCGAACTTTGCGCGCGTGCTTCCTCCACCGAAGACACGGACCTCACATCCATCCTCTTTGAACTGCAGCTGGCCATACACGAGTACACGCGTCGATTGGAAAATAGGCCACTCCGCCAACCTTTTGAATTTTCCTGAAGTTTCGATCGAACGACGCAAGGCAGAGCCGGACTAGAATCGCCGGGTTTCTCGTGCATATTTTTTCCGAAGTTCATCCCCCTGCGAAGACCTGCGAATCGATAGGAAGCTTCTAACGGTTGATCGAATTTGCCTGCGGCTCCCCCTGACGCTGGTCGCGGAGCCTCATCTCCCGCGCCAGCTCTCGTGAAGTCAGCTTCAGCCGCTGCGACAAGATCAGGGCCAGTGAAAGATAAAATCGGGCGGCAAAACCTGGGAACATGCCCAGAATCTCGCGCAACTCGTCGGTCTTTATTTTTTCAACTTCGACTTCTGTGTCCCTGGCGATCACCGCCGCGGAGGCACGAGTCTGTTCCAGAAACGCCATCTCGCCGCAAATGTCGTTCACCTGGAGCGTGGCCACGATAGTGCGCGAACCCGTGCCAGCAAGTTCTACCGAGGCCTCCCCGCGGCGAATGATGTAAAGGCTGTCGAGCAGATCGCCCTCGCGGATAATCTCTTCGCCTAGTCGGTAGGTGCACCGCACGGCTTTGGCCCGCAGCAAGACCCAATCGTTTGCGCTCAACTTAAGGCCTTTGCCGGTCATGCCATTCCATCGGCAGAAACCGCAGCCATCAGCAATTACCCCGGTCATCGAAGCACGCCCATACCCATCGCAAACTTGACGAGTACATCCGCCCAATCTCCGATGCAGGAAAGTCGGTACTGTCCTTTAGGACAGTACCGGAAAGTCCTATTTCCGCAAATTTCCCGTCGCTCCGTGTACAATTCTTCCCGCTCCAATAATTGAATGCGGATGTTTCATCGAGAGGCCAACGTGAAATCGTTCTTGACCCTTATTGCGGCATGCGTTTTCATTTCCAGCTCGTTCGCCCAGCAAAGCGATCAGACAAAACCCAGCCAGAAAAAGCAAGCATCTACTCAGCCAGCCGAGAGGGCGCCAGAGGCCCCCAAGCCCGAAACCGCCTCCGAACAGAGACCCTCTGCGCAAGAAACTTCCGCCGATAAAGACAAAGGAAAAGAAGAACATTTCGATATGACCGAGACCTCTCCGGTCATTACCCACCATCAGATCACAGTTGACGGAAAGATCTTAAAGTACACAGCAACCACGGGACGTCTGCCGATCAAGCGCGGCGACGGCAAGATCGAAGCCGAAATGTTCTACGTCGCCTATACGCTCGACGGCGCAGATGCCGCCAAGCGGCCGCTGACCTTTGCATTCAACGGCGGCCCTGGGTCGGCTTCTGTCTGGCTGCACATGGGCGCGCTCGGACCGAGGCGAGTCGTGCTCCAGCCCGATGGCTTCATGCCACCCGCACCGTATCGCATGGAAGACAATCCTTACACGCTGCTCGATAAGAGCGACCTCGTGATGATCGACGCGATCAACACTGGATTCAGCCGCGCCGCGGACGCCGAGATGTTGAAGAAATTTTGGGGAGTCAAGGGAGACATTGAGGCCTTCAGCGAATTCATCCGTCTTTACATCAGCCGCAACGAGCGCTGGGCTTCGCCGCTGTTTCTGTTCGGAGAAAGCTATGGGACCACGCGATCCGCGGGCATTGCGGGGTATCTTGCCGATCGTGGAATTTCGTTCAACGGCATCACGCTGCTCTCGACAGTGCTGAATTTCGAAACGCTCGAAGAGAATTTTACCAACGACCAACCTTACATTTTCCTCATCCCTTCGTTCACCATGATCGCCGGTTATCACCACAAGCTTGCACCCGATCTCGCCCAGGACATGAACTCTGCGCGCAAGCAGGCGGAACACTGGGCCTCGAACGACTACGAGCAAGCGCTGGACAAGGGCGATTCACTCACGCCGCAGGAGCGGCAAACGGTGATCGATCAGCTCGCACGCTTCACCGGGCTTAGCAAAGAGGTTGTCGACGAGGCGAATCTGCGCATCAACGTTCAGAAGTTTACCCACTATCTGCTGATCGATCAGAAATTGCGCGTGGGACGCCTCGATGCGCGCTACACCGGACCAGACCCAAACGGCCTGCTCGACACACCGTTTTACGATCCGACCGGCGCGGCAACCGGTCCACCGTTCACTTCTGTGTTCAACAATTATTTGCGCACGGATTTGGGATACAAGGTGGACATGCCTTATAACGTGCGCGCCCCGCGCGGCGGACCGGGCGGTGACACCTGGGATTGGGGATCAGCCGGGGAGGGATTTCCCGATACCGCTTCTGCTCTGCGCCAGGCGATTGTAAAGAATCCGTACTTGAAGGTTCTTGTGATGGAGGGCTACTACGATCTCGCGACGCCGTATTACGCGGCCAACTATACGGTCGATCATTTGAACTTGCCGGAGAAATACCGCAACAATATTTCGTTCGCGACCTACGACGCCGGCCACATGGTCTACTTGCCGATGGATGGATTGAAAAAAATGAAGTCCGATCAGGCTGCGTTCATGGAAAAATCGATGGGACAGTGATTAGCTGTGGCATCCTGACGGGAATTGTTTCGGCGCTAGCGTGGAAACAAAGCCCCATTTTGGCGCTTGATAATCGTCACCGGCTGTACTGATTCTTCTTCTTATCTTCGTGCCGCTCGATGGCAAGCTGGATCAATTTGTCGATCAAGTCCGCGTACTCAAGTCCCGAAGCCGCCCAAAGCTTTGGATACATGCTGATCGCGGTAAAACCAGGCATGGTGTTGATTTCGTTCACAAATATCTTGCGTGTGCTCGGATCCATCAGAAAGTCGACGCGGGCCAGACCGGAGCAGTCGACGGCTTTAAAAGCACGAACGGCAAGCTCCTGCACTTTCTTGGTTTCCGCTTTCGTGAGCTTCGCCGGAATGATCAACTCCGAACCTTCGTCGAGATACTTCGCGTTGTAATCGTAGAACTCCTTCACCGGAACAATCTCGCCCGGGATGGAAGCAACCGGCTCGTCGTTGCCCAACACCGAGCACTCGATTTCGCGGGCCTTATTTTTCTTTCCGCCCACACCTTGCTCGATGACGATCTTGCGATCAAAGCGAGCGGCTTCTTCGATGGCAGGGCCAAGCTCTTTACCGTTGTGCGCTTTGCTGATGCCGACCGACGATCCAAGATTCGCGGGCTTCACAAACATCGGATACTTCAACCTGCTTGCGATCAACTTCTCGACCTTTTTTTTATCTCCCTGCCAGTTGCTGCGCAGAATCGTTACATGCTTCACGATCGGGATGCCCGCTGCAATGAACAAAGATTTCATGATGTCTTTATCCATTCCCGCAGCCGAGCCGAGCACGCCCGCTCCCACGTAAGGAATGTCCGCCAGTTCCAGCAATCCTTGGATGGTTCCGTCTTCGCCGAACGTGCCATGGAGCACGGGAAAAATTACATCGACGTTGATCGCCCGATCGCTGGCGCGGCGTGTCAGCGCAGCATCAGTTTGAAATGGAATGAGGCCGCTCTGGCGGTGCACCGGTTCCGGCGGAACGACTACCGCTTGTCCTCGTGCCAGCACCGCGGCCGTTTGCGTTATTTCAGGATCGCCGGCACGCAAATGGCGCGGTTCGATTACCAGCTTGCCTTGCAGGAGGTTCTCGGCGTCGGTTGCGGTGAGCCATCGGCCGTCTTTGGTGATGCCGATTGGCACCACGTCGTATTTATCTTTATCGATCGCGTTTAGAACAGACGCAGCCGAAAGCAGCGAAACTTCGTGCTCACCGCTACGACCGCCGAAAAGAATACCTACGCGAAGCTTACTCATGATCCCTTACAGAATCTTTTTCCCAAAGGCCGACAGGGCCAGCTCCACAGCCAAATCCGCGGTCCGATTGTGCTCGTCGATTACGGGATTGACTTCTACGATCTCGAAGCTCACCATGCGCCCATGATCGGCAATGATTTCCATGGCTAAATGTGCTTCGCGATAGGTTGCGCCACCGCGCACCGGCGTGCCGACGCCGGGCGCGTCCTCGGGATCGATCCAATCCATATCTAGCGAGATATGGTAACCGGCCGTGCCGCGTCCAGCGATGCGTAAAGCTTCTTCCATCACGGTCGTCATGCCACGCTCATCGATGTCGCGCATAGTGAAGACGCCGATGCCGGCGCGGCGGACATTTTCTTTTTCCACCGCGTCGATGTCCCGTACGCCCACGAGCACGCAGTTCTCCGGCCTAACTTTCGGAGAGAAATCGAAAATATTTTGCAGTTCCGCGGGCCCCAAGCCCAGCAGCGCGGCCAGTGGCATGCCATGAACATTGCCGCTGGGCGAGGTCTCGGGCGTGTTGATGTCGGTGTGTGCATCGATCCAAATCAGCCCGACGCGCTGATTCTGGCGGCGATAAAATTCGGCCACGCCAGCGACCGTCCCCGCAGCCACGGAGTGATCGCCGCCTAGAGTCAACGGAATTTTTCCGGCCTCCAGCGTCTTGAGCACCAGCTCAGCGTGCTTGGTGCAGGTTGCCATAATTTCTTTCAAATATTTTGCGTGGGTATCGCCTTCTTTTTTCTGCTCCGGGATCGCAACCGCAACGTTGCCGCCATCTTCCACTTGATGCCCCAGCGCCTCCAGCCGCGCTTCAAGGCCGGCCACACGAACGGCTGAAGGTCCCATGTCGACGCCGCGTCGCGATTGACCGAGATCGAGAGGAACGCCAATGACCCGAATCTTCTTGGGGACTATGTTGGTTGAGGTGCCAGTAATTGTGGTCATAACATTTGGCGATTTAACGATCGGGCAATTTGGCGATTGAAAACTTATTTTTCTACTCGTTTTCAATCACGCGACGACGAAATCGCGCGATGATTCAATTGAACTTCAGGGGTACAGCCGGTTCAGCATCCGTGGAAACGGTATCGTCTCCCGTACGTGCTCAAGGCCGCAAATCCACGCGACCGCGCGCTCAATCCCCATGCCAAAGCCGCCGTGCGGCACGCTGCCGTATTTGCGCAAATCCAGATACCACTTGAAAGCTTCTTCTGGAAGATCGTGCTCGTGAATTCGCTGCAGCAGCAATTCATGGGAGGCCATACGCTGCGATCCGCCGATGATTTCTCCGTAACCTTCGGGCGCGAGCACATCCACGCACAGCGCCAGTTCGGAACGTTGCGGATCGGGCTCCATGTAAAAAGCCTTTACCTTTGCGGGATAGCGATGCACCATGACAGGCTTGTCGAATTGGGCCGAAAGATAAGTCTCGTCTGGCGAGCCAAAATCTCCGCCCCACTCGAATCTGGTTTCGAGCGCGCCTTTGGCAAATCCTTCCTGCAAATTCTTTACAGCTTCGTCATAACTCATTCGCGGAAACGGCGGTTCAATTTTTTCAAGTTTCGAAATATCGCGCCCGATGGCCTGCAAGTCGGTGCGCCGCCGCTCCACGCAACGCTTCACCATAAAGCTGATCAGCCCCTCGGCCAGGTCCATCAGGTCATCGAGTTGGGCGTAGGCAATTTCCGGTTCGACCATCCAAAACTCGGTCAGATGGCGGCGCGTCTTCGATTTCTCGGCGCGAAACGTCGGACCGAACGAATACACTTTCCCCAGCGCCATCGCAGTCGCTTCAATGTAAAGCTGGCCAGACTGGGTAAGATAGGCTTGCTCGTCAAAATAATCCACCGGAAAAAGCGTACTGGTGCCTTCGCAGGCCGCGGGAGTCAGAATCGGCGGATCAGTCAGCGTGAATCCGCGTTCGTCGAAGAAGTCGCGGACCGATTTCACGATCTCCGCACGGACCCTTAAAATTGATGCCTGCCTCTGTGAGCGCACCCATAAATGGCGATGCTCCATCAGAAATTCAGTGCCATGTTCTTTCGGAGTGATCGGATACGGATCGGATTCGGCGACACGCTGCACCACATGAACATTGGTTACGTCGAGTTCGTAGCCGCCGGGCGCGCGCTTATCGGCGCGAACCTTGCCTTCAACGATCACGCTCGATTCCTGCGTCAACGTCTTTATGGCTTCGAAAACCTCGGGGGCGACGGCATTCTTCGGTACTACGCCTTGAATCACGCCGGAGCCGTCGCGAAACTGCGGAAACAATAATTTGCCGCTCTCTCGAAGGTTATAGAGCCAGCCGCGGACGGTGACTGAGTTCCCTTCGTGCTTGCCGATCTCTGCAATCGTGGTTACAGGAGACATAAATGAATTGGGTAATTTGGAAATTTAGTAATCGGTAAATTGAAGACCCCGCGGCCACGCGGCTTGTGACTTTCAATTTACTTAATTACTAAGTTCCTCAATTACCAAATTTCTAAAGCGCTTCCAACTTCTCGAACGTGTCCGCTAGCTTTTCCAGTGAGTTCACTTTCTCATCGCCTTCAAGTTCCAGCATCAATGGCGGCCTTTGCGGAGCCGAGCGCAGCAGTTCCATGGCTTGCTTCCAGTCGATGGTCCCATCGCCCGGCCACAAATGCGAATCGCGGTCCTTTTTGTTGTCGTGAACGTGCGTCGAGCAAATCAGCTTACTGAGAACCTCAAACGCTTCGTTCACCGAACCCATCATGTGAGCATGGCCGAAGTCGAAACAGATTCCCATATCATCGAAATGGGCCGTGTGAATCATCTCGATCAGTTTTTCCGGGGTGGAGAGTTCGTTCGGGATATTCTCCAGCAGAATACGAACTCCCAGCGGCTTGGCGAACGCACGTAAGTGCTCGATGGAAGTCATCGCGGACTCGAACTTTTTCTCGCTAAAACTCTCGTTCGGCAATCCCAGATGTTGAATGAGAAAACGGAAGGGGATCTGCTCGGCGATTTCGAGCGAGCGCTTCACCTCATCCATGGCCTCGACAAGTGCGGCACGATCGGTGGAGGCCAAATTAATCGGAGGCGTTCCGGTTCGGCCCCAATCGTAATCGGCGTAGAGCGGCGAGTGCACTGAATTCAGCGGAACGCCACTGCCGCGAAACCAGTCGGCAATCTCCCGCAAGTGCGCCTTGCGGTTTGCATAATCGAGGTGTTGCCGCGCGGCAAAGATCTCGATGGCCTGCACGCCATTGCGGGCCAGGCCATCCAGAATGCCGGGATGCAACCGCTCCTTCACGTACAAATAAGTTGATACCGCTTTCACCATGCGTGTTCCTTGCGCGTTGCCTATTGTTGATTCCGCGGTTGTTGATTGTGTGATTGAAAAGCGCGATTGCTGCTTCGGCAATGCGCTGTGATTTTCAATCAACAATCGACAATCACGAAATCGACCATTCCCTAGTATCCCACCGCACTCCCATTGCTCCTATAATCCGCGGCGCCAAGCCGCTCGCCAGTTTTCTGGTCGATAGCGATGCACTCAGCGTCGCTCCAGTAACCGCCGGCGTCCGAATCTTCCCGCAAACCAAACTGCACGTGATGGCCCATTTTTTCAAGGCCTGCACCGTGTCAGGAGAAAAATAACGTTCCACGTACAGCGTGTCGGGCAGCCACTGGTTGTGAAAGCGCGGAGCGTCCACCGCCTCCTGAATATTCATTCCGTAATCGACAACGCCCATCAGAACGTTCGCGACCGTCGTAATAATTTTCGAACTGCCGGGAGAGCCCAGCACCAGAAACAGCTTTCCATCGCGCGCCACGATAGTCGGGGTCATCGACGATAGCGGACGCTTTCCCGGCCCAATCGCGTTCGCCGCTCCCTGAATCAATTTATCGGAATTGGGCACGCCTGGCTTTGACGAAAAATCATCCATTTCGTCGTTGAGCAGAAATCCCAAGCCGTCGGCAGTGACGTGCGATCCGAACCAGTCGTTAATTGTGGTCGTGACTGCGACCGCATTGCCGTCGCTGTCGACCACAGAATAATGAGTGGTGTGCTGGCCCTCGTGGTACTCCCAGGGTTGCGGATGAGCCGCAGCGTACTGTTCGAGTTCGCTGAAAACCGCCGGACGTTTTAGAGCCATGCTAGGACTGGCGCGGGCCGGTTCAATCGAATCGCGCCAAGCCGCGGCGTATTTCTTATCCAGAAGCTGCGCCACCGGGATCTTGGCAAAATCGGGGTCGCCCATGAATTCTGCGCGATCGAAAAAAGCACGCCGGAACGCTTCGGTGGTGAAATGAATGGACTGCGATGAACGGTCGCCCATCTTCGCCAGATCATAACCTTCCAGAATATTCAGCGATTCAATCAGAACCGTGCCTCCGGAAGAGGGCGGCGGCGCGCTGATAATTTCGTAGCCTCGGTAGGTGCCGGTAACCGGCTCTCGTTCTTTGACTTCATAGTGCGCGAGATCGGCGGCGGTGATCAGGCCCCCGCCTTTTTGCAGCGCCGCCACCAGCTCTCGAGCCAGCTCGCCATGGTAAAAATCGTCGGGCTTGGCTGCAATCCGCTCCAGAGTTCGGGCCAAGTCAGGCTGCCGAAAAATCTCACTAGGCTGGTAGTAGTTGCCGTCGCGCTGAAAAATTCGCCGTGATTCCGGAAACTGGCCCAAATATTTATCGTGAAGGTCGCGAGCTTCTTGCCAAGTGAGAGCATATCCATCCTTCGCCAAGTGGATCGCCGGTGCCATCGCTTGCTTCAAGCCGAGCTTGCCGTATTTCTGCTCGGCATAAACCATTCCAGCAACTGACCCTGGTACCGCGATTGACTTGTACCCAATAATGCTTGCCTGCTCAATCACATTTCCTTGCGCATCGAGATACATGTCGGGCTTCGCCGCAGCTGGCGCCATTTCGCGATAATCAATGAAGTGGGCCGTGCCATCGGCCATACGGACCAGCATGAACCCGCCGCCGCCAAGGTTTCCCGCCGCCGGATGCACCACCGCCAAGGCAAAACCTGTAGCCACAGCTGCATCGACCGCATTGCCGCCCCG
This sequence comes from uncultured Acidobacteriaceae bacterium, assembly GCA_963743585.1. GTDB lineage: Bacteria > Acidobacteriota > Terriglobia > Terriglobales > Acidobacteriaceae > Sulfotelmatobacter. Next base: position 252,325 of record CAVUQI010000003.1, read on the forward strand.
CTGCATCATCTCGATTCCCGCGCGCGACGCCAGTTCGCGAACGCTGACAACCATTCCATGTTGAGCATGTACCGGCTGTGGAGAACCCGCCGCGGCTGAGGTTGCAAACGCGACCGCGCACGCCACCAGCCACAGAAAGCATGTTCTGTTTCGGGATCGCATGAAGATATCGAAGGCGTCCAGGAATGGGCGGACTCTTGAGGCTAGCCGACTGCGGCAAGTTGAGTCAAATCAGGATTCGACCACACTTTGACAGCCTCAAGGTTTCACGCAGCCGCCTTTGCGGCCAGGTTTGACCAGTTATTTGGAGTGAACTTTTTGGCTGCGGTTGTTCCGCGTCCGAACTTTGAGGCTTCTCGAATTTTTCTTAATACTCTTGCGCTGGCCCTTTTTGCGCACATTCGCCGCTACCATTTCATACGACTGCTGAATCAGTTCACGCAGCTCGTTCCAAGGCACCGCATCCAGACGATCGAGCATCACCCATTTGTATCGTCCTACATAGGGCGCAGGACGGACATCCTCGCGCTCGATCAACTCTGCAAAATTTTCGGGAGAACATTTGAAGCACAATCGGGGATTGTCCAGACCGAGCATGACAAAAATCTTTCCGCCGATTTTGAAGCACAACTCATCGCCCCACTGGAGTTTCTCGGTAGTTTGCGAAAATGCCAAGCAGAACTCGCGAATAGCGTCAACATTCATTGGTTACATCCATCCGAAGCAATCGACCACAATTCTATACGTCGTGCAGCTTTTCGCCTTCGTGCAGACGCTGATCCGCAGAAGCCGACGCATCACCAGAAACTGCGTATGCGACCGCCGCTCCAATCAAAGCAGGAACAACAAATGCGTGACCGCCGGTCGCTTCCGCGACGAACACAACCGCCGCGAGCGGGGTCTTGTAGCCGGCAGAGATAAACGAGGCCATGCCCACGGCGGCGTAAAGGTTCAGGCAAGAGCTGTGCGCGACGGCCTGGCCGAAAGCCGTTCCAATGCTTCCACCAGTCAGAAACAGGGGCACGAACATCGCACTGACACCGCCGACACCGAGCGTGAAGAGCGTCGCCGCCAGCTTGAGCACGCTAAAAACAACAAGCTCGGTGGTGCTGTGACTCTTGCCGAGAATCTCGCCAACCGCATCGTAATTGGGGCCCAGCGGCACAAGATGGCCCGGATATAGATGCAGGAAAAGAAGTCCGCAGAGCCCGGTTCCCAATCCCCCAATACCGAGCTTCAGCCAGTGCGGCGCTGACCAATGTACGAAAAAACTGCGCGAACGGCGAAAGATCAGCACAAATACCATGCCGACCAGGCCGATGATCAAACCCAACAGCGCACTCCAATAGACATCAACCCGCGTGAATGAGTTACAACCGGTGAAGTCAAAAATCGGCGCCGCGCCAAGAAATGAACTGAGAGTGACAAATGACACCACCGAAGCGATCAACGACGGCACCAGCGCCTCATGCGCCAGATCATCGCGGTAAGGCATTTCGAGAGCGAAAACGATTCCCGTGAGGGGTGCGCGAAATACCGCCGACATGCCGGCCGCTGCGCCACAAATCAACACGATGCGCCGATCACGCTCGCTAAGCCGCAGACGGCGTAGCTTGGTCCAAAGCCATGATCCAATGGCGGCGCCTCCGTAGATGCTCGGCCCTTCCAGCGCAGCGCTGCCACCAGATCCGACGGTGGTAATCGCTGCCAAGATCTTAGGCGCAAACCAGCGAACATCCACGCGCCCTTCGTGTTCGTGGTAGGAGCGAATGATTTCTTCCGTGGAGTGTTCGTTCGGATCCGGAGTCAGAAATTGCATGATGAGCCCGGTAACAACGAAAGCCACAACCAGGCCGGGAACGATGCTCCAATGATGATTCAAGTAATATTGCAAAATCGGCGGCCACATCTTCCCCAGAATGATGACCACGAGTCCGGTGATGAACAAGCCGGTAGTCAGCCCAATGATCGGTGCGATGATGAGCCACTTACGAAGGTCGCGCGCGTACACCTCAGTCAAATCCCCGCGAACGATCGATGAATATCTGTCGATCAAAGGGTGTTTGAGCAGCCGCGCCGCTCGGGATTTGGGTCTTGTCGGTTGGGTGCTCATGCGTTGTGCTTAGAATATGACTGGTGCTTAGAAACTGCTCCGCGGCCTTGGCGGCTGACTTGAATCTGCTGATTCGGCCCCTAATTCGAACCTGCGCGCATAATCCGGCGGAGAGCAGTCACCAGATCGGGACCGGCTGTGCGCAGCTCATCGCGGTGATGGAGAGCCAGTTCGCCCAGAACTCTTTCTCCCTTGGCCGTGAGCGCAAGCAAAACTTCGCGGCGATCGTCTTTGGCGCGAGTGCGGTGGACAAAACCCCCAGCCTCTAAACGATTCACCAGTTCTACAGCGCTGTGATGGCGGATCTGCATCCGGTTAGCTAACTCGCGGATTCGCGGGCGAACTTCCGCCGGTATACCTTTTATGGCGAGCATGAGTTGATACTGGCCGCGCTCCAGCCCTGCCTTTTTTACCACCTGCTCGCTGAAATGAAGGAAGCGGCGGATTTGATAACGAAAGTCCGCCAATGCCTGGTAGTCCGACAAGCTGAGCTTTTTCATGCCGCCGATGGGATGCCGCGGTCCGCCGCGACCCCTTACTATATCGTAAGGCGATATAGATGGGTATTGCTTTTGGGGTACCCATTGGGCGCATCCTCTGCGGTGTCTACGTGCGCTTCGCAGATGATGGTGGCCGCCCGTTGCTGGACTCAACAAATCAAAATCTTAAACCGCGAAAACCGCGAAGAAATGCCGCGAAGAACGCCAAGAGGCCCCCGCCAGCCACGCGGCCGCTTCATTGTGTTACACTGGCTTTTCACACACAAAGTTTATCGCTGAAAATCAGCGATCTATCCGCACATGCTTCTTTCCAAGGAATATGTGGGCTTTCTGGCCCGCGAAGTTACCAAAAAACTGATTGCTGCCAAGGCCATCGAAACCTCGGCTGTACCCAAGGTCACCGAGCGCGTGCACGCTGCCCTGCTCGAAGAACTCACTCTCGAAGACCGCATCAACGACGAAGTGCGGGTCATCCTGGAAGCCTACTCGGAAGAGATGAATAAAACCGGCGCCAACTATCAGGAAATGTTTCGCAAAGTGAAAAGCGAGTTGGTCCGCAAATACAAGGCGGTGCTGTGAGACTGAGCCGGGACAAAGTGAATGTGCTGGCGCGGGCGGTTGCCGACACACTGAAGCAGATGGATGAAGTGGAGTTCATCGAAGATCCCAACACCATTCGCCAGGAAACCCGCAAGATTCTCGAAGATCTTCTTAATAACGAAGAGAGAATCGACCAGGCGGCGCGCCAAAAAATCGAAAGCCAGAAGCGGACTATTCTTGAAGGCTCGCAGGAGTGGGACATTCTCTACCGCAAGTATTACAACGAGGAAGTGAGGAAGCTGGGAATCTGATTCTCGGCATTCCTGCCTGCCCCTCAAAACCTGCCCTTCGCCACCTGAATTAGCAGCAGGGCTCCTGTTATCGCCAGTCCCATATAAACATATTTCAGGAAAATCTCGTCCCGCAGGCGATGATTAATCACCCTGCCGATCGCCACGCCCAGTAGCACCGCGGGAACTGAAATCAGGAAATAATGCGTAACCGTGCGAGTCCACAAACCCGCCAGCCAATAGCCGCTCATGCCGATCACGCTCGCTGGTAGAAAATATCCTTGCAGCGTCGCCCGGAAATGTTGCGCCGTCCAGCGCCGCATGGTTCCGTAAATCGCCAGCGGAAGCTGCCCGTTCATTCCGTCCGCTCCGCCGAGCACTCCGGCCACAAATCCACAGCCCAGCAGCCATCCCCGGTGGTCGCGTTTGAGATCCAGCGGCGCGCGGCCGATGAGCGAGTAGATCGAGAAGGCCAAGATAATCGCCGCCAACGTCGCTTTCACCATTAACTGATGGCGGCTCTTGAGTAGCATCAGCCCCAGCGGGACCCCGAAAACCGTCGCCAGCAACAGCCAGCCGGCGCTCATCAAGTGAATCTTTTTCCAGTCCTGAATGACCACGATGGTCGCGATGCAGATTGATACCAGCACCGCCAGAGGGGCAGCCACCTCCAGCGGAACAAAAAAAGCCAACAGCGGAACTGCGATCGAAGCCTCGCCAAAACCGATTGCCGATCGAACCAGGGAAGCAATGAGCAGCGTCAGCACCACCAGCAAGGTTGTGACTTCGATCGCAATCTCCCAGGTAAAGGCCTTTCAGGAGCCAGCATACACAACTCACAATTCGTGTTGTAGAAACAAAGAGGACACAAACAAAAAGCTGCGCACAAAAAAATCGAGAACCAAAGCCCGAAAGCAAAAAATGCCCCACGCTGGGTGCGTGAGGCTGTGAGTGAATGACCCAGGGGAGAAATCTAAGCCGCTTCCCGCCGCTGCTGGATGGTTTCCAACTGCTGGCTGTACTTTTGCGCATTGCTTACAATCTTTTTCTGCGGCAGGCTATTGATCCACTGGTCGTGAGGCACGGCGCGGCGTTCGCGGCGCGTGCCCACGGCCCCGCGATGAACCAGATTCGTGGGACGCTGGTCGGTTTTCTGCGTCCAGCCGCTTCCGGTCGACACGTTGAAGATGCCGATGTATCCCCCGGCCAGCAACTCAAAGGCATTGTGTATTTTGTTCATGCGGTCAAACTGGGTTGATCCCTCGGCGCGGAAGCTTTCGAACCATGCCGGGTAGACGAAGTCAGACAGCAGAACGTTGTCGATCTTATAGCCGAGGCTGTCGTCTTCGCAGGCATCGCAGACTTCGTAGGCATAGAGAATCCCGGCGGTGTTGGTGTTCTGTGCGAATACCGTGAGATTGATGTTGGGGTCACCCAGCATCTCGAGCAGTTCGTGGCTGGCGGTAACGGTCCAGGATGAGCCGGTTTTCAGGTCGCTTCCGGCAAACACCTTGCCTAGGGGAAGTCCTTCCGTAGTCAGGTCATGGTAGCCCAATGCATTCGCCTGATCGGAGTCGTCAAGCAGCACCAGCCACCAACTTCCGTTCGGTAGCGGTGTGCCTTTGGCGATCAACTTAAGTTCAGCGTTGGTTCCCCACACGGGGCAGAAATCGTCGGTCACTTGTTTCTGAAGCGCGGCTACAACCGGAGTAACCTCGTTCTCAGACAAAATGGTGCTTTCGTTGATAACAGAAATTTGGATGCTGGGCATGGTGCAGCGGCTGAGTGGTGGCATTCGAACCCCTCCCTTGAGGCAAAATTTTGGAGATGCGCGGCGTAGGGCTGCGTGACTCTCCGGCAAAAAGCCTATACGCTGGTCAACAGAAGGAAATGTTCATGCCGCCGAGAAATGCTGTGGCTTTCCCAATTTGGGACGTGAACTTTAGAGCTAGTACCGTTGCCTAGGCTGCCTTGGAAGGCCTGTCCCGATGTTTGTTTCCTCTGAAATAACGAACGCTGTCACGAGGGCCGCGATCGAGGCAGGTTTTGAACTTGTCGGGTTCGCTCCAGTAACTGACCCGGAAGAGTTGGAATATTTTCCTCGTTGGATTGCTGAGGGTCGCGGTGGGGAAATGAAGTATCTCGAAGCGCGCGACGAGCAGGGACGATTGAAGCGGTCATCTTTGGCCCATGCCGCGCCTTGGGCGCGGACCGTTGTAGTTTGCGCAATTAACTACAACACTTCGCAGCCGCACTCCACGCACGCGCCGGATGAAAGTTGTGGATGGATTTCGCGCTATGCCTGGAGCACGGAGGACTATCACGAATCGGTCATGAGGCGTCTGCGGCAGGCGGAAACCGTTCTAAGGGCATCGCGACCGGATGCGATAACGCGCTGCTACGTGGATACCGGGCCCATCATCGAGCGGGTCGTGGCCAAGTACGCCGGAATCGGTTGGATCGGGAAGAACACATGCCTGATCAATCAGAAGCTCGGATCGTGGCTGTTCCTAGGAGTGATCCTGACTTCTCTCGATCTTGCTTCCGACGCGCTTAGCCTCCCCGCGCCGGATCGCTGCGGCACTTGTACACGGTGCATCGAGGCTTGTCCGACCGATGCCTTTATCGGCCCCTATCGGCTGGATGCGAACAAATGTATCTCCTACCTGACGATTGAGAAACGCGGCTCGATCGATAGCGAGGAACTTCGCTCCGGCATGGGCCGTCATGTTTTCGGATGTGACATTTGCCAGGATGTGTGCCCATGGAATCGGAAAGCTCCGGCAACGAATGCGGCTGAATTTCAAGCGCGTCCGGAGTTGGTGAATCCGAAGCTCGAGTGGCTGGCGGAGATGGGCGACGAGGAATTTCGTGCGACTTTCCGCGGCTCTCCGGTGCGGCGCGCCAAACGTGCTGGCCTGCGCCGCAATGCGGTGATCGCCATGGGAAACAGTGGTGACAAGAAATTTCTTCCCGTGCTTCAGAAGTTGCTCGCCAATGACGAAAAGGATGAGGTGGTCCGCGAGACTGGGGCGTGGGCGTTGCGGAAGCTCACCTAGAAATTCCGCCCCATTTTAATACCTATCAAAAATTCCCCACCCTTGCAGCAAAGAACAAACAGCCCTGCAAGAGTGGGGCGCCAGCTTTCTAACCTTCCGGGCCGCCTTTCAAGGCCTTTCCCTAACTATTTCGCCAGCACAGCCACGTTTTGCGGACTGTCGATCGCGTAAGGCGAGCCGGGGGCTTGCGTTGCTGCGGTCGAGGTCACGGTAAACACCATCAATTTTTCTGCTGAGGTACTGATCGCGTAGAGATGATTCGCGTCGTCCCACGTCACGTGATCCACCTCTCCGTTCGCGAGCAGCCCGGTAAAGTGAGTAATTGGATTGGCTCCGTTGAAATGAAAAACTTCCAAGCCTGACGTTCCGGCGATAGCAATGAATTTGCCATTGGGCGAGATGCGAACGTCGGTAACGCTGGTGACTGACGTCTTTGGCATATTCGCGGCCGTGCTGGTGGTTGTGAGATTGCCCGAACTGTCGGCGGTATAGACGGCGATCTGCGACGGACCTGCCTGCTGCATGGTCGAAAAGCTCATGGGCATGAGTGGAATGGCAACGTGGCTGGCTGAATCTGTGGCGGAGAGATATGCACAGTAGAAATCGCCGGAGGGAGCGGCAGGCACCTGCGCAGTAATGGTCGTCTCAGTCAAGTCGCCTTCGCTGTTGCGCGTATATCCAAAAAGGCCGGGACTGTCGCGATAGCAGTCGGAGCTGTATCCGTAAACGTTGTCGCCGATGAAAGTCAGCGGTGTGTTGAAGGCGGGGCTGGCGACGGCGGAGCCGAGATAGTTCAGCGCTCCGGTGGAATTGTCGACAGTAAAAGCTTGATATGCATTATTCGCGCAGACGTTTCCAAGAAAATCGGGATCGTACAAGGTGGTGCCGGTGCGGTCGACAAAGAGGTTCTCCGGGCCCCCGCACTCATTCTGGTTGTAGTTTTGCGCGTTGATGGAGGCTACCTGGGTGAGCGCTCCATCGGATGCGATCGAGAACGAGTAAATGTCGATTCCGTTGGAGCCGAAGAGATATTTGCTGTTCAGCGCGAGATAGTTTGCGTCCGCGGGAAATGGCGATCCTGAAATCGCCGTGAGTTGACCGTTCGAAGCGGCGCTGTAGCCGCTGACTTCATAATTACTTCCTTCTTGGCTGGAGACATAGACGAACGCGACGGAGGAACTGGCCGGCGCGACTTGCAGGCGAGCATCAGTTTGTGAAGGCGTGACCTGGGAGGAAGCCAGAACTGAACTGGCGAAGGTCGCAACGGCGAAGAGCACGGTGGCACTGATACTGCGAAGCATAGACGAAGCCTCTGTTTGGAACCAGGTGATCGAGCGAAGCGATAGTAACGGGCTTGTGGGGATCGGAACATACAGCGGATTCCTCCCAGCGCGCGCGAACATTCCTGATATTTACGTTGGTTCAGGGGAGCGGTTACCACCCAGCGAAATAAAATCGTTACGGTTTTAATACCTCCTGCGAGCTATTCACAGAGGTTTAACATCGCCATCGCCGTGTTGTTGTATTCATCTGATAGAAGAGGGTTTGCAGACTTCCGAATGCGGCTGGTTGATTGACTTCGGTAACTCGCAATTATGATAAGTGGCAACTATTCTTTGAATTGCGGGTTCTCACGAAGGGGTTCATCGTAGGGATAAGTATGTCTGGCGGCTGGAAAATTCGATGGGTGCTAGGTACTTTGCCGGCTCTGGTCATGGCGTTTTCCGGACTGGCGCACGCGTCCGCCACGCTTCTGCTGGAAGAGCCTTACGGCAAGCTGGGGTTCTTTACGGCTACCGGACATGCGGCAGTTTACCTCTCCGGAGTTTGCGCAGAAACTCCGCTCAGGCTGCGCCCTTGTGAGCCGGGTGAATCGGGCGTGGTAATCAGCCGCTATGACGGAGTGAACGGCCATGACTGGCTGGCGATTCCGCTGATTCCTTATCTTTATGCGGTTGACGATGCCGACGATATTCCGCTGTATGCCGATCCCAGGCTGGTGAACTTCTTGCGCGATCAATACCGGCGCAAGCATTTGGAAGATGTAGCGCCGGACGGGGCAAACGGAGCGACTCCGGGTGGAAATTGGTACGAGTTGGTGGGGACGTCGTACGACCGCACGGTTTACGCATTCAAGATTGAAACCGCGCCGGGACGCGATGCCGCGTTTATCAAAAAATACAATTCGTTGCCGAACCACTCGCGCTTCCGTACCGTGTCGCGCAACTGCGCGGACTTCGTCAAAAGTGTCATCAACTTCTACTATCCGAGGGCGCTGCATCGCAGCTTCGTCGCCGATGTTGGGATTGCGACACCAAAGCAGATGGCCAAGGCGCTGATCAAGTACGGCTCGCGGCATCCGGAAGTGGAATTGTCGCGATATCTGATTCCGCAAGTCCCGGGGGTTGAGGCCCGGAGCGAGCCGGTGCATGGGGTGGTGGAGTCGTTCTTCCGGTCGAAAAAATACATCGTCCCCAGCGCGGTGGTTAGCCCGATTTTTGCCGGCTGTGTAGCGGCGGTTTATGTGGGAACGGGAGCCAGCAGTTTCGATCCCGCGCGGCATGCCCTGGTGTACAGCGCAAACCGCGATTTGGAAAAACCCCTTGGGTCTGAAGACCGGAGGTGCCTACCAGTTGGAACTGAATCGTCTGTCGGGAGACAGTGACAGCGGCCTATGGAGCCTCATGCGTTCTGACAAAGTGAGACGGCTCCTACGTAATGCGACTCCGGATTTCGATGCCAATGGGCGTCCGGTTCTGCGGATTCGTAAGGGCGCGGAAATATTGAACGTAGGAATTTCCGAAGGCAACATTTTCTCGAACGCAGCCGGCCAAACCTTTGCTCAGGAATTGATTGAGGCGCGATTGCGGGCGGAGTTGAAACGAGGCGTTCCTAAAGCTTCTGAGAGTGATGTTACGCATGACTGGAATCTATTGCAGAAAATGCTGAATAAGCCGGAAAATGAAGTGGCTGCAACCGACAGACCGATTCCGGTTTCGCAGACACGTGTCGGCCAAACTGGCAACCGGCCGTAAAAACAAACCCTACAAAGGCACAGCCCCTGAATAGGAAGAGCTAAATTCAGCGGACTCCTACCTCACGATTGCCTTGTTGCACGTCAATTTCTACTCATCCTGCGGCTGCTGGGGCGGAATCGGCGCACGCTGTGGCATTATGCCGCCCGGCGGAGGATAAGCAGACGGCGCTTGTCCATTGTTCTGCTGCTGCTGTTGCTGCATTTGCAACTGACGTTGCTGCATTTCCTGCAACATCTGCTGCGGGGTCTTTACACCGGGCTCGTCTGGAGGCGTTTCATCGGCCTCAGTTGCGGCCTGGTCAACCGATTCATCCACCGTGTTGTCCGCCGCATCAGCATCATCGGCCGGCTTCGCCGTCACAGGAGCGGGAGTGGCATTGGCCTCAGCAGTTGATGGGGGATTATCCGGGCCAGTCTTGGCTACAAGAACTACCCGGACTAACGCGCTAGCGTTCTCGGGCGAACCCAGCAAAATATAATTGAAATGCGATCCATTTAGCAGGTCGGCCATTACTTCCCGCGGCAGAGCCGGTCCGTAGATGGACGGCGACGCGCTCATTGGCGTTCCCCGGGACCTCGATTTCGGCTGCGGTCTGGCTGCGGACCGGCGCGGAGAATGTCACCGAGCGTGGAGTTAGCAGCTGTAATCGTCAGCAATCCATTCTGAAAATGGACTTCCGGGGCGACGGCCGGTAGAGAATCCAGTGGAATCTGGGGTACCGGCCCACGCGGGCCCGAGGGCAACGGCGGCAGCGGCTTCTTCGCTGCTTTGTGAGCATGATGCGGCCGAATCTGGGTTGGCTGAGTCTGGGCTTCAGTCCGCGCAGGCTGCTGGGTCGCGGCACGGACGGGCAGGATTGGGCAGAGCACACCTGCCATTAGCGCGGCTTTAAGCCAGACTCCCGATCGAACCCGCATTGTCTTTTCTGACTGCAACCGTTTTACCCTTCAATTTTCCGCGATTTCGCGGTGTTCGATGATTTTAGCACTCCCGGCAATTTGCCAATCACACACCGTGGTGCCAGTACCTATACTCGATCAACGTTAGAACGTACTGACGGAGGACTCTTGCAGGAGGAACTTCGAATGCCTGTAAATGACTGCGATCTTTGAGCGAACCTGCCATGCCCGGGAGTCCCATTTGGCATCTCAAAGGGGAGGATATATGCGAGATAATGTGCTCAGGGAGCAAGAACGTGACTGATCAAATTAGTTTCGATCAAATTAGTTTCGATCAATTCAGTTTCAATCGATTCAGTTTCAGGCGTTACGCCTTCGGCAACCGTTCCTTCCCGTTCCGCGCACACATGGCGCGGCTCAGTCTGATTGCCACGGTCGTTTGGCTGATCTTGGGTTCTTCGATTATGCATGCGCAGACGAACTGTGAGAGCTCCAGCGATATGGATGCGGCGACGCGCACCGCGCTGACCAATGCGGCCCTTCACTACTACGATTTAATCGTCAAGAACAACGCCACCGCGCTTCGCCAGAGTTCGATCCCTGCCCTGACGGCCGATTTTTCCGGGATCGAGTCTACGATTACGGCGAACCAAGTGGCCCTTGCCGGCGCGACGCCGGCAGCTCGTCCGCCATTTCTTCTGACCGCGCAAGGCACGGCGACGGTGCCGCATGCGGAGTTCTTTTGTGGAGTCTTCGGGCGAAATGGACAGACTGCCGACAGCGCGGCTTTTTACCTGAACGGCCTCGCTCCAGGGAATTATGGTGTCGTCATCGTCGACGCGCCTTCGCCGAAGGGCGCATATACGGTTTCGGAGATTCTGCAGCAGCAGGGTCCGGACTGGAAGCTGGGCGGCCTCTACATCAAAGACGCGCGCTTCAACGGTCACGACAGCAACTGGTTTATCACTCAGGCGGAAGGCTTCCAGAAAAAGGGCGAGGTGCATAATGCCTGGCTCTACTATGTGGTCGCGCGGAACCTCATTTCGCCGCTGCCGTTTATGAGCACGGCCGCCACTGACAAGCTCTACGACGATTCGCAGAAAGTGCATCCCGCCGATTTTCCCGAGGACGGCAAAACGGCCGATCTCAGCGCTGGAGCTACGACCTACAAGCTCACCGAGCTTTTTCCAGAAGTGGTGAGCAACGATCTTGATCTCATTGTGAAATATCAGGTACCGAGTATTGCCGATTCCAACAAGACCTACGAAAGCAATGTAGCGGTAATGAAGGCGCTGGTGGCAAAATATCCAGAACTGCGGGATGCATTTGCTTCAGTGGTCGCTCGGGCGGTCGATCCCAGTGGGCACGATTATGGAACGATGCTGCCGATGAAAGACATCAAGTAGATCGAGCCATTTGCGATTCGAAATTGTGCGATTTGCGACTGCGCAACGTTCGTTCGAGGAAGCTGGCATCGCTCAATTCACCCATTCCGTTCCTCCAGCAAACACTCTTTGGGATCTTTATCGTCGCGCAGCCCTAAGAAAACGGGCGCACGCAGCTTTGGTCCGCTGCCGCCGCCTGCGCCCTCGGTCCATTCGGCGTATTCGATTTCCGCGACGAGATCGGGTTTGACCCAAAATACCTTCCGCAGCGCTTCCACCTCGCCGTAAAACGGTTTCTGTTTCGTTTCGCGTGCTTTCAGCAGCTTCCAGATTTCGGCGAGCGATTTCTGGGTAAATCCGCTGCCTGCTTGTCCCACATGAATCAGCCGGCCCTGCTTGTCGTAAAGACCAAGTACAACCGAACCAAAGTGCGCGCGGCTGCCTTCTGGCTCGGTGTAGCCTCCGATCACGCATTCCAGCCGATGGCGGATCTTTATCTTCAGCCAATCGCTGCTTCGCCGCTCCTGATAAGGGCAATCGCGCTTCTTGGCGACGATGCCTTCCAACCCTTTTTCGCGGGCGAGTTCGAACAATGCTTTTCCCTGCTGCTCGTAATGGTCGGAGTAGCGCAGCGGGTCTCCGGGAACGATGATCGATTTTAGTTTTTCCTTGCGGGCTTCGAGCGGCACTTTTCGCCAGTCATGTCCGTCGAGATAAAGCAGGTCGAATGCGAAATAGAGCACGGAAACCTGGGTGTTCGTGGGGCCGCGTTTTCCGCCGGGACGAAAGCCGGTGCGCTGCTGCATCAGGCTGAATGAAGGGCGACCTTCTTCATCGAGCGCCACCACTTCGCCATCGAGAATTGCGTTCTTGGCCTTGACGGCCTTCGGCAAATCTTTTAGCTCAGGATAGCGATGGGTAAGTTCGATCTGATTGCGAGAGACGAGACGAACCTTGCCTCCTTCGATGAAGGCGACGGCGCGGTAGCCGTCCCATTTGATTTCAAAGAGCCAGTCCGGGCCGTCGAACGGCTTATCAATCGATGTAGCGAGCATGGGATAGATCGCAGCCGGCATGGGGCGCTTGGTGGGATTGGCAGCTGGTTTAGCCGCCTGGGAAGAACTCTCTACCACAGAGGGCACAAAGGACACGGAGGGTCGCGTCACATCAGCCCTTGTCACCTTTGAAACAGCAACGGGTACTTCGAGCTCTGCCCCGTTTTCCCTCGTGTCCTCAGCCCGCCCTGAGCGAGGCCGAAGGGTGCTTACTTCTTTGGTTTTTTTTTAGCTGTGGGCTTCTTGCCGTTGGTTTTTTCTTGCATTCTTTTCTGGTCGAGCTTGGCCACGGCATCCGCCAGCCACGCGGCTTTCAGCTTTCCGCGTCCCGCCGCAGGACGGCTGCTCTTCCACTCGCGCGCTCCCGCATCGCCAGCGATGTCATCGAGAGTGCGCTTGGTGAGCACTGAGCCGTCGTGCTCATCGATATCGAAGCCGTCGACTGCATAGTCATCGTGTTTCTTGATCAGTAGCCATTCAGTGCCCTTACTACCGGGGCGCCGGCCTTTCATTTTGATCAATGCGAAATCGCCATTCAGCTTTTTCCCGTGCAGTCGAAATTTCAGATCGCCCTTCGCCAACATGGCAACGGCCTCGGCGTCCGTACCCGGGCTATATTTCCCCTCCACCGGCACCGGAGATAACGGTTCCCAGGTGCCTACATCCCAAACCATCACTGTTCCGGCGCCGTAATTTCCTTCGGGAATGTTGCCTTCAAAATCGAAATACGAAACCGGATGATCTTCCACCTGCATGGCCAGCCGCTTGTCCGCTGGATCGAGCGACGGGCAGCTTTCGGCACCGCCCAAGATTTGAGCACGCCTTCCATCTCCAGGCGGAAATCGTAGTGCAGGCGCGTGGCGTCGTGTTTCTGGACGACAAAGCGGTGGGTCGATTTAGGTTCGATCTTGCCGGCCGGCTCCGGCGTTTCGTCAAAGCGGCGTTTTCGTTTGTATTCTTCCAGAGGCATATAGCTCCTTATTTTAATCTCGGCGGACACCTTCTGCCGTCGACACTCTCTTTTGAGCAACTGCGGTTAAATGCGAGCAGGCGCATGCCGCTTTTGTGCGTGCTCAGGTTTGGTGTTATAAGTTGCAGTTGGTCGCAAGCAAAAGCACCTGATGTGGAGAATCAAACATGGCAAAGCAGTTCGCTCTTTTGCTGATCACGCTTGCATTCGCTGCCAGCGCCTTCGGTACCGAAGCGAAGGTCGTCCTGATCGTCGACCCGTTCACGCTGGCGAACGGGGTTGTCTGGCCTTACGACTTGAATCAAATGCAACTGCAGACGATTACCGAATTGAAAATCAAGGACGCGCAGGAATTCGAAATCTCCACTGAGAAGCCAAAGGGATGGACGGGTAAAGTCTACCTGCTCGATGGGGAAGTTCTCGCCTGGCACGCGGGAAACAAGGCTGAACGGATGATGGTCGGTTACGGCACCGGGCGCGAAACCGCCAAAATTCACTATTGGCTCACGGATGCGGCGACCGGCAGAAAAGTTTTTGAACATACGGATACGATCCGCCAGGCGTTTTGGGGGAATCAATATGCCAATTCGGTCGGCCAACTCGCACAGCCATTCGCGGACAAAATTGCGGTGCGATTGAAAGAAACTAGACTGACCACTTAGCCTGCCGCTTTCCAGCGGCACGCCCTGATTTAATCTGCCTGCCTGGTTCGTGGCTCCAAATACGCATGCAACGCGAATTTCCCGAAGTTCCGCTGATCGGCGTGGGCGCCATCATCATTGAAGGCGACCGCGTTGTGCTGGTCAAGCGCGCTCACCCGCCGCTGCAGGCAGAGTGGTCCATTCCTGGAGGCGTGCTCGAAGTCGGCGAACTGGTCCGCGACGCCGCCGTTCGCGAGACCCGCGAAGAAACCGGATTGACGGTCGAAACAATCGAGCTTCTCGGCGTTTATGACCGCGTTCTGCACAATCCCCAACAGCGCGTGCAATATCACTACGTGTTGATTGATTTTCTCTGCCGCCGGGTTGGGGGAGATCTCGCCGCAGCCAGCGACGCGGCTGAGGTTCGCTGGTTCAGGCGGGAAGAATTGCCGGCGCTGAGGCTGGCGGAAGATACGGTCGACGTGATCGAAAAAGGTTTTGCAAAATTGGGGGAGTTTTCGAAATGAAAAAGTTGTTCGGCACTTTTTTCTGCATCTTCATTTTCTGCACGGTTGCGTTCTCTCAAGACACGGCAAATAGCGGATTCCGTTCATTGCACGTTGATGCCACTAAACCGATCGGCGAAATTCGCTCATTCCAGGGACTGAATGGTCCCCCTAGTCCAATCATGGCCGGGCTTCCCGATCTCGTGAAGCAATACCGAGATTTGCACGTCTTGCAGATTCGTACGCACGACGTGATGGGGCCAACAGAGATCGACTCACACTTCCAGCTAAAAGACCCGCTACTCGCATGGCTTATTCCTGATGATGCTCAAAGGGCCGGCGTAGTGAAAGCCGGCAACGCAGGCATTATTTTTCCGGATTTGTCCGCCGACGCGGAAAAACCAGAAAGCTACAACTTCGGGCCGACGGACAAAGTAATCGCCGCGATCAAGGCCAGCGGAGCTGAAGTTTATTACCGCATCGGGCGCAGTTGGGGTGCGCAAATCGAACCACCACCCGATTTCGACAAATACGCCGATGTCGTGAAGCACATTGCCATGCATTACAACCAGGGCTGGGCCAACGGCTTCCATGACAATATCCGCTATTGGGAGTTCTGGAATGAGCCCGAGGCTTTGTTCTGGAGCGGAACGCCCGAGCAGTTTTACTCGCTCTACGAGAAAACGGCGCGGGCGCTGAAGTCAGTGGATCCCGAACTCAAGGTGGGTGGCGACGCAATCGCTTTCTCGTATAACCCCGGCCCTTATCGTGAGGGATTCATGGACTACTGCGTCGCACACAAAGTACCCCTGGATTTTTACTCGTGGCACACCTATGCCGACCGTTCCGCCGATCCTTACGACGCAGTGCGTATTTCGCGAAACATTCGCGAGATTCTGGATGCCCGTGGGCTCACCAAGACGGAAAGCATTCTTTCTGAATGGAATTTAACGCCCGATTTTACCGAGGCAGCGAAAGCCAGGCTCCGAGGCATGGAAAATGCTGCATTCATCGGTGCAGCCTTGACTTATTTCCAGGACGCTCCCATGGATCACGCGATGTTCTATCGCGGCGATGCGGCGTGGATGGGATTGTTCGACCTGAATGGCAAGGGCTTCAAGACGTCCTATACATTTGAGGCCATGGGGAAAATGTTCTCCACTCCGCGACGGCTCGCGATACAAGGCGCGGACACTTTCGGCCTTGCCGTGCTTGCGGGTATTTCTGGCAACGGAAACACGATCCAGGTATTGATCAGCAATTACGTTATCCCGAAGCAGATGCATCCTATGGAGGTGCCACCCGAGGTTTTGAAGGCCCTGCCGCCTTTGGACTTTTCGAAACTGAGATTTCTGCCCCGGCGAACGGATGTTGTTTATCGGGATAATGCGGGCTATAACCTGACAATCGATAATTTGCCGTGGAGCAAGAAGGCATTCAGCGTAAAGCGTTATCGAATCGACAAGGCGCATAACCTTGACCTAGTCGAAGAAAAATCAGGCGCTGGCGGAAGTTTGAAGTTGTCGAATGCGCTCGCCCCCGACTCGGTGGAACTCATCGTTCTCCAGAAGCGCTGATGCTCCAGAAACGCTGATGACGAGATGCACTTTATTTCGCTTCTTGCAGCAGAACCACATCTGATTCGGAATGATTTCGCAGCACGCCAAGATTCTTTCCGTCCGGCGACCAACTGAAGTCGGTGATGCGCTCGGACGTAAAGTTCGTGATCTGCTTGCGGGCAGAACCGTCGAGCGGCTGAATCCAGAGATTATCGACGCCATTCTCGCTAACAGGGTATGCCATTGCTTTTCCATCCGGCGTGTATTGCAGTCCGCCTTGAGTGATGCGCGGATCCACGTCAACCAGCCGTGGCGCGGACGAACCAAGATCCAGAAGCGCCAGCTTCTCCTGCCCGCGTTGTGTTTCGGCGTCGACGATCTCCACAAGGTAGGCCAGGGTTTTTCCATCGGCAGAAATTGTCAAGCCACCAACCAAGAAGCTATTCGGCACAGCGCTGCCTTGGATGGGTTCTGGTTTCCCGCTCCCATCGGAGAGAACTCGCGCAATTCGCCGAATCTGGCGACTATTAAAATAAATCCATTTCCCATCGGGCGTGCACACGGGCGACAAGTCGAGTTTGCCGTCGGTAAGCTGGGTTGCGCCGGAGCCGTCGGCGTGTGCGCGCCAGATATTAGCTTTATTCATGCTGCTTTTGAAAGCCCAGGAAAAAACGATGTGGTCGCGGCCGCACGGAGAAAAATTGAAAACGTTCGCAGCGGCATCCTGGATCACCTGGGTTTGATTCGAGCCGTCTGCATTCGCGCGCAGCAGGCGCGCCCCGTTATTCACCAGCAGGCTGCCATCCTGGGCCCAGTTGAATCCGCTTAAATCCTCGCCAAAAGATAGCGGCTTCACATCCGCATTCTGGCTGCCCGTCCCGGGCAGGATGTAAAGATTCTCCGAGGATTTCTGCTGCACAGAGACCATGCTTTTTCCGTCTGCGGAAATCGTAAGCGTGGCGTAGCGATTGGTATCGCGGGTGATCGGATGAACCGAACTTCCATCCCCTGGAATAAACCCGATTTGCGGGCGGTTGAACTGCGGGCCAGCCTGCTGATACATGATAAGCAGGCCGCCGGACAGCCACTTTACTTCTGCGGGAAGCTTGTCGGTTAAGGTTATGAACCGCCGTGACTTCCCGCTGCTCACATCGAACAAGTCAATGGCGCCCAGGGCCTGATCATCCGGCTGGAACAGATCCAAAGCGAGTTTTTCGCCGTCGGGAGACCACGCCATAAAACCAGGACCACTCGCGCCGCCCACAAGCGGAGCGATTTGCAAAATTTTTTCGTCGCTGCCGCCGAGATCGGCGCTCAGGAGCCGGTACTTGCCAACCTCCGGGTCGTTATCGCGTGCGTAAGCGATACGCTTGCCGTCTGGAGAAAATGCAATGTCGCTGTCAATATCGTGAACAATCACTTGCGGCGTGCCGCCCAGCACCGGAGCGCGATACAGGTTGTAATCGCTGTTGACCGCGTTCTGCGCCTTGCGGAAATAAATGTAATTTCCATCGAGAGAAAATGCGAGGCTGCGGTACGCGGCAGCTTCCGGAGGGATTACCTGCGTATCGCTGGCCGTCGCCACATTGCGCAGCCACAGGCTCCGCATTCCGTTGTCATTTCTTGTGCTAAGCACGTATTTCCCATCGGGAGAGATGGCCGCGAGTTCCGCCTTACCGGAGTTTGTGATCTGCGTGACCGTGAAGTTCTGGAACGGTATGGCAACCGGATGCCACAGCATGGAGTAGACGCCATACCCAGCCGCAGCTACGAGGACGACGACAAGCACACCAACGCCCGCCACTCCAAACTTGTGCTGCTTCGCCGCCGTCACCACTGCCGAACTGCTGGAGTGCGCAGGCTGTGGGCCGCTGAGCGGAGTTGGAGTTGAGATCGGCCGGATACCGGTATTCGAGCCTGAAGTTGAAGCCACTGCCGCCAGCGGTTCGGATATGGCGGAAGGCACGCGCCGTCCGGACTCGGTATCTCGCTTGAGCCGCTTTAAATCCGAACGCAAATCGGCCGCATGCTGGTAGCGCAGGTCGGGGTCCTTTTCGATGCACTTGCCAATGATTCTTTCCAGCTCGGCGGGAGCTTCCGGGTTTGCCCGCGCCACCGGCGCCGGAGCGCGATTGAGGATTCCGTCGAACAATTCTGCCGACGAGCCGCCCGGAAACGCCTGCCTTCCCGTCGCCATTTCGTAAAGCACCAGGCCGAAGGAAAAAATATCGCTGCGCGCATCGACCTCGCGGCCACGGGCTTGCTCTGGCGACATGTAAGCCACAGTGCCGAGCGTGGTGCCCGGGCTGGTCAGGTTGACTTCGTTTTGTGTGGCGACTCCACCGGTGACGGTTTCGCCGCTCCCTCGTGAAACCACTTTCGCGAGACCGAAATCGAGCACCTTTGCCTGACCGCGCTCGGTAACAAAGATGTTTGCCGGTTTGATGTCGCGGTGAATAATACCTTCGGACTGGGCCGCATCGAGAGCATCCGCCACTTCGATGCCGACGGAGAGAATGGTTTCCATCGGCAAAGGAATGCCGGAGATCTTGTGCTTGAGCGTCACCCCCTTCAGCAGTTCCATCGCGATGAAGGGATGGCCATCCGCCTCGTCGATATCGTATATGGTGCAGATGTTGGGGTGGTTTAGGGCGGAAGCGGCCTGCGCTTCGCGCCGGAAGCGCTCCAAAATAGCCTCGTCTTTGGCGATTCCCTCCGGCAGGAACTTGAGCGCGACAAAACGGCGCAGCTTCGTGTCTTCGGCGCGAAAGACGACGCCCATACCCCCGCCGCCAAGTTTTTCGAGCACGCGGTAGTGGGAGATGTTCCGGCCGATGAAAAACTGATCTTCGGTCATACCCTGCGAATCTTAGTTTCGCGTGCAGGGCTGAGTCAACAAGAAGGCGACTAATATGCTCACTCGTACGAAAATGTCAGCTCATCCAGATAAACCGAGTAGGGTGACTGCTCATAATTTCCATCCATCTGATAATTGATTGTGACGCCATACCAATTCGACGGCGCGGTACCGGGATCGTAGTACTGGTTCAGGGTGCTGGTTACGCCATTGAGCGAAATGGATTCGTAGAGCAATTGATTATTTGCCGTGCGCTGCACCTGAATGGTGACGTGGTTCCAGGAATTATCCACGGGATAACACGGGACGCCGGTCGGAACCCAATGCGCGGTCACGTTGTCCCAGATGTCCCATTCGTTGCCGCCGGCAATTCGGCATTCATGGCCCCAGATGAAACCCATGCTATTGAAGAATTGATTCACGTCGAACTCGACTGCCTGCGATAGTTCGAGGTTGGTTCCGTAGAAATAAACGTCGTAGGTGAAAGTGGTCAGCGTAGGAACCAGCGTGTGATTGTTATCGGGCATGCCTTGCGACGAAAGCGCTCCGATCAGGTGATTGTTAAACAGCGCATCAGTGTAAACGGCGGTGCCGCCCAGGTTGAACTCCGTGGAAGATCCGCTCATCGAAGGGGAACTGATTCCCTGCTGCATGGAAAAAGTGATGCCGTCACAGGGCGAGGGCGAGCAATCGATAAAATCCGGCGGTCCCTGGCCGTAATCCGCCCAGCCAACGCTCTGCTGCAAATTCGAGAAAGAACTCATCGACGTTCCGCCGCCACCGCTGCCGGTGCCGCCGGTGCCGCCAGATCCGCCGCTACCGCTGCCGCCGGTGCCTCCACTGCCGCCGCTCGTGCCTCCGCTGCCCGAACCGGCGCCGCTTCCACTGCCAGTCCCGCTGCCGCCGCTGCTGGTTGAATTCAAGACCGTGAGTTGCAGGGCTTGCTGTTTCGAAACCCCGCTGGCGTCCGCCACCAAAACAGCAAAGCTGAAGTCACCCGCGGCGGCTGGCATGCCGGAGAACGTTCCGGTCTTTTCGCCGAGTGCAATTCCTGACGGCAATTGACCGGAAGACATCGAAAAGGTGTATGGCGCCGTTCCCCCGCTCACTTTCAGGGCAGAATCGTAGCTTGCGCCGACTGTCGCCGAGGGTAACGTGCTCGATATGCTGAGCGGCGCAGGCGAACTGGTATTCGAAACCGGGCTGGGTGCCGCAGTTGAAACTCCTGAGCAGGCTGTGAGCCAGCGCAGGCTGGCGAGCAACACCGCGACACGCAGGCGCCGCGAAACTTTGACGAATTGCAGGTCTCTTACTTGCCCCGGAGCGGTCGGGTGGCAAGGCATCGGTTCACCTCTCGAAGGGAGTGTTCAAGAGGACGCTCAACGAGCGAGAGTCCTTGATGGGGACTCTATCGAGCAGGAGTCGACGTCACCAGATGACTTAAGGGAACATACCGGGCGGACACAGAAGGGCAGGTGGCGGCCTAGTAAAAAGCCGCTTTTCCGCTTTTCAGTTAAGGCCTCGCTATTACACTCCGCATCGCAGGCAGTGCCAGACAGCGCAGTTGCACGGAATAAGCGCGTGAAGGAAAGTTTGCTTCAACCAGCTCAGGAAGAGCCTTATTTAGGGGGTTGCGCTGCCGGTTGTGCGGCTCCAGCGCGAGTGTAGCCTTCCGGCATGTCGAGCAAAGCCGGATCCGGCTCTCCGCGCGTTAGATGCGCGACGGTCAGCGTTGTGGTTCCTTTGCGCGGATCGCTGTGTTTCATCAGCACGTTAATGCGCAATTCGTCGGAATACCAATATTCGTCCGTGACCGTGATCTCCTTGCCGGTTTCGCTATTTTCCGCGGGTATGATCTGCGTCTCGCGCACCCCGCGCGCCATGACTCCCTCAATTTCCTGGCTTCCGAGATCTTCTTCCTTGGAGAAATCGTTTTGGGGCACGCCGGTGCCGGAAGGTGATCCGTAGCGCACCGTTGGCGGTACGGTTGAGGGCGGGTGGTTTACGGTCTGGGAAAGGAAGGTGTGGTTGCGCGCGTCGAGCTCGGTGGAGATCCGAGTTCGCGGATCGTATAGGTGGATGTGCGTAACAGCCGGCGTCTCAGTACTGTCTGCCGGGATGAAGCTGCGCGATTCATTGTGAATGCGTCCGATGCCGTCACGCGCCAGAACTCGAATGGTTTTTACATTGAATACCGATCCGTCAGGACGAATCCCTGTACGCTGAATTTCAGCTACCGCAGTAAATGGAGAGTTAGGGACCGGTGTCAGGAAAATATGTACCTGGGCCGAAGCATGCGGAACTGCGGCTGTTATGGCGAGAAGCGTTATGGCGAAAAGAAGGAGCCCGGAAAAAGCAGTCACAGAGAATCGCATATACGAACTCCATTGACCGGATTGCCCGACGACATACTCTAGCATGGGCCAGGTTCGCAAGCATTCCCGTGCTTAAGGGCGCCCTGAGTCGACGAGGAACCGGGGCGCGCCTAACCTTGGCCCTTCAGGGGCGCCACCAGTTAATCGGCCCTGCCGCCGTCTTTGTTGTCTTCTTCCCACTCCGCATCGCAGGCCTGGCAATGCCATGCCGGACGTTGCACGGGAATCGGCACGTGAAGGAATGCAGTCATGTAGGAGATGGGCCGGTCGAGTTCTTGGAAGTTCACATCGAGCGATAGGCACTTCGGGCAGCGCGGTTGCTCGTACAGTCCGATGCCCTGCACGTAGAGGCCTTCGAGAATTGGCTCGTCGAGGAGCTTGCGGGCGTTGGCTTCATCCGCCGCGTGCACGTTGAGCTTGATGCCACCAATGAGATTTGAAATGAACCAGTCCAGGCGAACGAGATTTTCGTCGGCAAGAAAGCACTCGATGCCGGCCGACTCCAGGCTGCCCTTTGCCAGCAATGCTTCCGGCAGGTCGCGAAATTGCCGCACCGTGACGAGTTCGCGAAACTCCAGTTGCTTATGGTGAACCGATTCGGAATCGTCCTCGGGGAAATCGAGCTGGCGGCGCTCGAGTTCGTCCTCGAGTGCGTCGCAGGCCACTTCCGTCAGCGATTCGGCATTGCGCGCCAGCTTGAGAAGCTCGCCATCGGTCATGGCAGCATAGTTGGCCGCCAGACGCCGTTTTTCATGTTGTTGGTCGAGAAAAGAATCTCCCGGGTGTCGCACAGAGGTAAGCATACTGCGATTGCGTGTCGCGGCCAAGGGGTGGGCCTGTTTATGGCGCGTCAATCCTTTGCAATCGCGCTGAAGAAGGCAGTCCGGGCCGCTTCGAATTCCTGGGCGAATGCGTGTGCACGATCAGGAATCCTACCAGGACCGCGCTGATCAACATGCCGACGCGGATGTAGATGCCGGCATGAAATGCCTGATCGCCGGCCACGGTGCGCAGCAGGCCGGAGCCCGCGCTGGCGGTGCAGAAGGCGAAATAGAATTTTTCCATCCATCCGCTGGAGATGACGAGAAGCCATAAAAGAATTGCGGAGACGATCGCAAAGATGCCGCACAGAATCCATGTTCCCGGCTTCACGGTCTGCGGGGCCCATACCCCCGGCACCGGGGTGGCTGCCAGCATCTGTCGAGCGGCAATCAGCAGGAAAACAATCGAATGCACCAGCGCGACCACGGCACGCTTACGGTTGGTGAGGATGGAAAAGCGGCGCATACTGGCCAATGTAACCGGCAAGCAGGCGCCGAAGCTGTGACACAGATCACGAGAGTGCGGAGTCTGCTTAAGGTGCGTCGGCAAAGCCGCTGGTCGGCGGCGTGATCTCAAAGACGACGCCATCGTCATAGATTCCGCCGCCTGCGTGCTTGGCAGTAGATTCCAGGTCTGCCTCAGGGGTTGGCCAATGCTTTTCCAGCAAAAAGTCACCTCCGATGGTGGCCGAAGGTTACCGGCAATGCACTTGTCTGGCTCTGGCTGGGGATTTATAGTTCGCGGATGTTGTAAATGATCCCTGTTTGTCGAGACCAAAATCCACAAGTACCAAAATCCACAATTGTCGAGAGGAAGATGATGAAGAAATCGATTGCTATCGCCGTTATTTCCGGATGCCTGTCGTTTGCTGGCGGCATCGCCGTTGCGCAAGGGGTTCATGACTGGCATGAAATTGAAAAGGTTCGGGTGCACGTGCATGAAGCGATCCATGAAATTGAAGAAGTCCAGGCAGCGAACCATTATCAAATGGGAGGACACGCCGAGGCTGCAAAAACCCATCTGCGGGCTGCAGAGCAGGAACTCCATCTAGCCATCGACGCGGCTAGAGCGTCAGGACAGTAATCAGTGAGAGTCTGGCGACATTGCCTTCATCTCTAGTCTTTCGCAGAATGGCGCCAGGCAAGTTCCAGCCGCAGTGCTGAAAATTGACTCTTAAAACAGCAAACGGCCCGCAAGTTCTTGCGAACCTGCGGGCCGTCCGGTGGACTGATTGGGATTGACCAAGAGGTGGTCACTCTACGTGGCCTCTACGGCAACTCCCGGGCCAGGACTTGAAGGCGGCGGGTGTTCAAGCGAAACGTTCTAACCCGCCAGCCGAAGCGCTGCGCGACCAATGCAGCCGCTTCATCCTACTCACCGGCTAGTGTGCGGACTGTAGCCTTCGGCACTGCTTTCGTATTAGCGCCAAAAGCCCCGCTTAGAGCAACCAGCTCTAAGTCGCAGCCACCTCACCTGGTCTTAGACTCCCACAACTACTGCCACATTCAGAACTTGTCATTCGACCACCTCCTTTCCGGTGTAATTGCAGATTAGTACGGAATGGATTCGTCGTCAACTGGCATCCGGCGCGGTTGTAGCTGATTGAGAAACCGTTCAAACCACGAAGGGCACAAAGGAACACGAAGGAAAATTACACCCTCAGATTTTTTCTTCGGAAGCTTTTGCAGTCGTCGATGTTTGAGTTGGCGCTTCTTCTTTTCCCTGCATGGCGGCCTTGAATCCGCGGATGCCGTCGCCCATTCCTTTTCCGAGTTCGGGCAGCTTTTTGGGGCCGAGAATCAATAATGCAATTCCGGCAATGATTAGCAAGTGCATGGGTTGAAATAGGCCTTCTATCATCTTTAATTCCTCCAGGGTAAGAAGTCGGGGTTCGTTTTTATTGATCCCGCAGGTTACCCTGCGGGATTTTTTGACCTGTTGATTCATTGTTTCGACTTGAAGCCCTTTCTATTTGAAGCCGTTGGGACCGGCGTTCATACCTGCGGGAAAAAAGACTCCGACGGCTGGGCTGACCGCTGCTGTGCCTTTGACCGCGCCGCCACCGGTGACAATGTTCAGCACCTGCGTGGGGTTACGGGCGAAGGCGATTTCGTTGGTGGGATCGGCATCGGTGATGCGGGTTGCGGTTACATTGGCTGCACCCGCCAGTGAAACCGAGAAGGTCGCCAAGCCGTAGTCATCCGGATTGGAGTCGTACGGGCTGGGGGCCGCGCCAAGCAGACCGGCTTGCGAAAGCGTCGCGCGCAGCGTGGAGATCATATTGGTGTAGGCGGCAATGCTGGTACCGGTTGGGTCGATGGAGTTGATGGCGGTGCGAATCAATCCGGCGTGGTAGGCCTCGACCGAAAGAATTCCGGCGGCGGTTGCCAGGTTTGAAGATGAGGTGAGAAGCGGCGCGGCTCCGTGGTAAGCGGTGACTCCAACGTCTTCGAATACGTAGGCGCCGACCAGGAAATCGTCGTCGCTCGCGTAGGGGGTGAATGCCGCTCCGTTGGGAATGCCCGCGGCGGTCGCCAATGTTTGGAAAGACGTTCCCAGATTGATGGCTGGCTGGGCCACAGCTGCAGTGCCCAGCGCAGACAACAAGGTTTGCACGTGCTTGCCTTCTTCGATGGCCGTCTCAATCGCATAAGAGGCGACGGGGATGGTTGTGAAAGGAACTTCGCTGCCTCCGGTTACCGTACCGGGCGTGCCGACGGTTGCGTTGAGCGTGATTTGCGGCGCGCCCGCTCCTGTGGATTCTGCATTGGCCACATCGATGGTGGTGCCGAATGCTGCGAGATAGTAGAAGTTCGCTTCGAGATATTCCAAATTCAGCGCGAAGTTGAGAATGTCTGCATCGGAGTATGTGGTTGCGGCGTTCGCCCGGATTGCACTGGCTCCTACGGCTAATCCGGCCAGGGAAGCTACGCCGAGAGTCAGCATCTTGCGCCGATTGTTTTCGATGATGTCATCCAGAACTTGCGTTTCTTTATTACTGCTATTACTTGCCATAAGATTTTTCCGTCCCTTCAATATGAAATGCCGCCTAGGCGGTAGTAGTGGCAAAGATGCTGTTTATGCCGCTGGGAAAAAAGCCGCCGCTATTGACTCCAACGGTCGCCGAACCGTAGACGATATGAAGAACCTGATTGACGGTGCGCGCGAAGCCCACCGCGGTCGTTGGGCTGGCCGGAACGATGGAGCTTGGCGTAGTCAAGTTAGTGGGCAGCGTCAATAAAGTTTCGACCGATCCCGTGGTCGATGGGGCTGCGCTGTCTCCGACGGTCAAGGCCGCGCGCAGGTCTTCGACCAGGTTGGCTGAGCTGAGATAGGGATATGCTGTCTCCGATCCCGCGGCCATGGCTCCCGCGGTTAGCGACGTGCGAATGTAGCCGGCGTGGTAGGCCTCCACGGCAAGAATTCCCGCTGCGGCGGTCAGATATCCGGCGGCTACTCCTGCTGGGCTGATGAGCGGAGCTGCGCCGGAGTATGCGGTCACCCCCACATCTTCGAAGATGAACCCTCCGACGAGAAAGTAATCGAAGGTGGAAAAAGGATTGAAGGCTCCCGATCCGGTCGCAGATGTGGTGATCTTCGCGGTTTCGGCGAGCGAACCGAAGAATGAAAGATCGATGTCCGGCATGGGAACCGCGGCCGAGCCCAGTGCTGAGCGCAGGAAGCGAACGTGCTCCTGCTCTTCGTACGCGATCTCGTTGATGATCTGCTGTTGTGCTGGTGTTAGGCCGGGTACGGCAGCGGCGCTGCCGACTGTGACGGTTCCCGCAGTCTGGTAGGGTGAGGCCGAGCCGGCGGTGGTGTCGGAGGCCTGGAGCCCCGCTCCTGTTGCCGCATAGAGATAAAACTGGGCTTCGAGATATTCGAGATTAAGAGCGAAGTTCAAAATATCATCGTCGGTATAAGAAGAAGACGGACTTGGGGTGATAACCGGGGATGGAACTGGATTGTTGCTGCATCCGGCGAGATTGATCGCCGCGACTGCTCCAGCGCCCGCTCCCACTCCTGCCAGAAATTTGCGGCGTGAGAAGCCGCGTTTGATGGGTTCGTTCAACTTTTCCACTTTCTCTCCTTTGGGTTCTGGGGTATTTGAAAATTTTTTTCTCGATCGCTCTTTGCACATACTTTTTTGTACGTGTGGCGCTACGGGTTCGGATTTCCGGTGGAGAGAAATGTGCGGGATTTTTTAGCGAGCAGGCGCCGCGATCTACGGATTCGACACCACGCCCGCGGAGGAGAATACCTTAGTTGGAGAAATGAAAGCTGCGCTGGGAGTTTATATAAGAAATCAAAAACCCCGCCCTTCCGCTAAAAACGTGGGAAGGACGGGGCACCCTCAGTTTAGTTTTCTTTCTTTGTTACTTGTCTCCGGCAGCCTTCGGGGCCGCAGTTGACCACTGATTCACCAGGTTATAGGCGTTGACGCTGCCCAAGCCGGTGGCCATGTCCCAACCTGGGGCCGAACTGTAAGCGGGCTCGTAGGAGCTGTCGCTGGTTGAGAGAACACCGACCGATCCCCCGGAAGGCACGTAGCAATCCACGTTGCCAATGCAGTCGACGTCCATGTTTCCGAGCGTAACGTCATAAAAGACGCAGTTGCTCGCAGCGGCGTTTCCGAGCGTCGAGTTGCAAGCCGAGTTTCCGCTGGAACCATACTCATTCGCGCCCAGTTGGTAGAAAACGACGTTGGGATTACCCTGGCGGGATCCGTTGACTTGATTGACCAGCGCTTGCATGCCGGCCAGAATTGGCGATGAGAAGGACGTTCCACCCCCACCGGGCCAATTCACCGGAGGCGCAGTGCAGGGCGCGTATTCGGAATCGCAGATGGGATAATAGTGGCTCCAAACACCATTGGCGGCGAACAGTGAGACGTCGGGAATGTCGCGGACGCCGTCGTTCTGGACGCCGAATCCCTTCTGCCAGGAAGGTTTCGGGTAACCCTGACAAGTGCCGCTAACTACTCCCCGTATCGAGGGAGTACCGGTAGCGCATCCGCTGGGACCGCCACTGCCGCCGACGTTGTTATAAAACTCCGCGCCGAGGCTAGTGCGGCAGAAGCTCCACGGGGTTGCGTACCCGAGGTAAGTGGAAATCAGATCGCTGGCGCAGGAATCGTTCCAAGGAATTTCAGGAATGTACGACAATGCCGAACCGTAGGTGGGGCTGTTGGTGGAACTCCAGTAAGTGCTGTTCTCGTTGAGGTAGCTGTCGCCGAAATCGGTGCCGCCGACGGCCACGTTGTATTGAGTTTCGCCCCAGCCGCTGATGCCGATGCCAGTCGTGGTTGTAGGCTCGCCACGGCCGCAGCCTGCAGCAGCGGCGTCGCCTGCGGAAACGAACACTGAGACGCCTTCCGAGACCGCCTGCTGGAATGTTGAGTTAAACTGAGCGTTCAAAGCGGCACCGCCGGTCGCTTCGCAAATGCCGTAGCTCATGCTGATAATGGCTGGCGGTTGCGAGCTGGCGTTGAGAAGGTTCTCAATCGCGATCAAGCCGCCGAAGGTGAAGGTGTCCTGGCAGGTTGCCATTTCAATGGTTGCATCCGGAGCAGAAGCGCTGGCGTACTCCGCATCGAGGGAGGCTTCGATGCTGTCGCCGTTAATACTCGGGTTGAAGCAGTTGTTGGTCCCCGAGGAGGCCGGATGTACCAATTCCAGATCGCCGGAGGTGTAAGAACCGAGACCGAAAATGGAGCGGAAGCTGACCCAATCCTGTCTCAGCATGTTTGCGTCTTCAACCACCACAATAGTCTGGCCCTTGCCGGTGGTGCCGCCTGCGAAAAGAGGATTCAAGTTGTAAATTGTCGCCAGGTCCGCTGGTACGACGAGGTAGTAGGTGGCTCCGTCTTCCACAACGGTGTAGTTGTTCTTGTTCACATACATCGTGTTCGGCTTGAAATTATTCAACTGGCCGACGCCGACCACTGCCGGGGCCAATGCGGCCGGAATTTTCGGATCGCTCATATTTGCGACGTGCATCTCGCCTTTTACGTTGAGATTGTGAATCTCGGTATGGAACGCCTGCCGAATCATCCCGGCCGTGCCCGTGAAGTCGATGACCATGCCGCTGGCATAAACAAGGTTCACAGTGAATCCATGTCCCTGGAGCCATGCGGAAATTTTGGTGAGATCGGACTTGTTGAGCCCATACTGCTGGCCGAATTGCGCCGCCGTTAGCCACTGATGGTAGTTCGAAGAACCGGGCTTCTGAAGATCATCGATATATGCTTCGAGCGCCTGTTCCTGCTCGGCGGGGCGCCGCAACTGGAGCTGCATGTTTTGGAGAACGAAATCATCGGAGACGCGTCCGCGATCGTTGGCTGCGTTCGCTTCCGGGCGGGTGTTTCCGCTGAGAGTGACCAGACTATTTTCATTAACGGCTGAGGTAATCAGCGCGCGGCTACCGTTGGTTGCACCCGCCGGGGAAACAACCGTAAGGGAAACAAGCAACGTGAGCGCGATGGCTGAGAACCGGAGAGACGAGAGATTGCGCATCGGATCCTCCTTATTTTTTTTGACTTTGAATGACCGACATGGATGTGCGGAACACTTACCGTCCACAGATCGCTGGCAGAGAGCGCTTGGCAGAGGTGATTCGGCTATCTGCTGCCAGTAACGGCATTGGCCAGTAGGCCACTAACCGGTGATTTGGTCAACTGGGCCAAAGACTCCGAGAGGAAAGACCCGATCGAATACACAGCGGGCGGGGGGCAGTTCTGGGATTCAGAGGGCATAGCGATCTCTTCCCATGCATGCCTCTTCAGCACGAATGGTGTATCGTGAGAATTGCTTTTTGGTGTGCGACCCAGGCTGGAGCCGATAGATTTTTACGAAGCCATTGCAACCCAGGTATCCGCTTTCATCTTCCTATCTGCTTCACACGTCAATTTGCAGCCAGGATCTCGCACAGGGCGAGAGTGGAAATTTTTTGCCGGTGCATAGCTTCGGGCAAAATGTCCGAAACGGAGAAAGCCGCAGATGATTCGTATTGCTGTCGCGATAATTGGTATCGTCGTCCTCGTCGGTGTCCTTATTGGCCCGTGTGCCATTGCGCAAGCCCCCGCCGGCCAGACTTCCGCCGATCAGGCACCGCCGCCCGAGCCCGCAGCTCCCCCGCCGCCTGTTGTAGTCCCGCAGGTGCAAGTATTTGGCGGATATTCTTTCATCTATGAGGGGCTCGGCACTCTGAATGCGACCTTCCTCGATACCGACCTGAACCTCTATCCGAGGAAGCTGATACCCCAAACCGATTTCAACGGGTGGAACGCTGAGGGACAATACAATGTGAACTCATGGGTCGGCGCGGTCGTCGATTTCAGCGGAACCATCACCAATCCGTTCTTGGCAGGAACTGGAGTCACGGGAGTTCCCACCGGCAGTTCGTATTCCATCATGGCCGGACCGGCCGTTTCCTACCGCAAGATAAAAAATCTGACGCCTTTTATCCATGCATTATTCGGTTGGAACCGAACCAGTTTAAGCGCGGGTACGCTGAAATCGAGCACTCCCATCGGCACCACTCCCTTTCCAGTCTCTTCCGTTGGAGCAACTTTTACGGATTTCGCGATGGCTTTCGGAGCGGGAGTCGATTACAAGATTTCGCGGCGGTTTTCGTTGCGCCCGGTGCAACTGGATTGGTACCGCACGAGTCTTAATCTCAATTCATTCTACGGAACAGCCTTCAATGACACTCTGGTCCAGGGCTTCGAAAATAAGGAGAGAAACTTGCGGGTCTCGACCGGAGTGGTGGTGAATTTCAAATAGCAGTCTTCTACGGCAAGCCAAAGGCGTACAGCGCGCTGCCCGCGGCAATGGCAAGGTATTCTTTTCCATCCACGGCGAAGGCGACCGGCGCAGCGTAAACCGCGCCGCCCATCTGGAAATGCCACAAGGGCTTGCCTGCGGCGGCATCCAAGGCAATGAAATTTCCTTCGGCATCGCCCGTAAAGACCAAACCGCCTGCGGTCGAGAGTACTCCTGACCAGGTAGGAGAAGTGTGTTCGAATTTCCATTGAATCTGGCCGGTTACGGGATCGATTGCCTTCAGAAATCCGCGATAAGGCTCGGCTTCTTCCGAAGGAAAATATGCGCTGCCGTAGTATGCGTGTCCAGGCTCATAAGGCTGCGGAGCGGTCGAAAAAATATCGCACTGGTCGCGCGCGGTAACGTAGAACAGCGCAGTCTGCGGATCGTAAGCAGGAGCCATAAAGTTGGTGGTGCCCAGCGCTCCGGGGCAGACCGTGTGTCCCTCCAGTGTTGGCGACGCTGCTTGGTTCGCGATGGGACGGCCTTCCGCGTCTTTGCTCTTGCTCCAGGTTTGCTTACCGTAGGCGTTCGCAGAAATCAGCCTGCCAGTGGTCCGGTCTAGGACATAGAAGAACCCATTGCGATTCGCCTGCGCGATCAGATGCTTTCCGCCGTGGTTGCTTTCTAGATCGATCATGACGGGAACCTGCGTTGCATCCCAGTCGTGCTCATCGTGTTTGGTGAACTGGAAATACCAATTCAGTTTGCCGGTGTCGGCGTTAAGCGCTAACAGAGAATTGCTGTAAAGGTTGTCGCCGGCGCGTCCCTCGCCGCGATTCGAAGGCGCAGGATTTCCGGTTGGCCAGAAGATCTGGTTGGTTGCCGGATCGTACGTGCCCGTGTTCCAGGCGGGAGCGCCGCCAACTTTCCATGAATCGCCTTCCCAGGTTTCATGCCCTGGTTCGCCGGGTCCGGGAATTGTATAAAAACGCCACTTGCGGATGCCCGTATCGGCGTCGTAGGCGTCAATGAAGCCGCGAACACCATATTCTCCGCCGGAAACGCCAATGATGATCAGTTTCTTGACCGCCAGCGGCGCTACAGTGAAGCTGTATCCCTTCTGATAATCAACGGCGACGGCGTCCCAGATCACGTTGCCGGTTTTGGAATCGAGCGCGATCACATGAGCATCGAGGGTTCCAAGAAAAACTTTGTCGCCAAGAATCGCCAGACCGCGATTCACCCGGCCGCAGCACGGACGAATATCGCCGGGAAGCTCGTGCTGGTACATCCAGATCGGCCGGCCGGTGCGCGCATCGAGAGCGAAGGCGCGATCATCCTGCGCGGTCGCGTAGAGAATGCCGTCGACGATCAGCGGAGTAGTTTCAAGCTTCCCCGTCGCTCCGGTCTGATAGACCCACTTGGCTGCCAATGACTGTACGTTCTTCGTATTGACTTGATCGAGGGAAGTAAATCGACGGCCGGAATAATCTCCAGAATAGGTCAGCCAGTTCCAAGGCTCTTTCGCGGAATTGACCAGGCGGTCGGAGGTCACCTGCCCCTGTAGTCCTGCGCCTGACAACGCTATTACGATGCACGCAAAGAAGGTCAAAAGGGGAAAGCCCCTCTTGTTGGCGCTCTTCTTAGCGCTCTTCTCAGCGTCCTTCGCGAACTCTTCGCGATCTTCGCGGTAAGAAGCTTTAAACCGCAGCGCCCGCAAAGCACTGCCGCGAAGTTCGCAAAGGGGTGTTTGATACCTTCCGGGACCGCCGGCTGGAAAGGCCATTTGCGATACCGTCATTTCGCACCTGCGCTGATCAGGAACGCCACGATATCGTCCAGGTCTTTGTCGCTTAAGGCATCTGAATTGTAGGTCGGCATCATTGATTCCCTGGTCTTCTTGAACGAACGCAGCTTGTCTTTTTCGAGCAAGTAAATGTGCTCGCTCGTGTCCATCATCTGCACACTGAAATTGTCTTCGTTTAGAGTCACTCCTTTGATTTGTTTTCCATCGGCTGTCACGACCGTAATCGTTTCGTACTCTTGCGGAAATTCTTTCGTGGCTTCGGTCAATCCCCATGCCAGGCGCCGGCTGGGATTGCGCACGGAATCGATGATCGCTTCGCGCGCGCGCGACTCGCCCACGGAAGTTAACTCGGGGCCGACCCGTCCGCCTTTGCCCGCAACCATGTGACAGAGCGAGCAATTGGCATCGCCGTAAAAAAGTTCCTTGCCGTGACCGGCATTGCCTATGAAATTGGCGGGTGCTTTAACCTCCTGGCTCCGGATGTAGGTAACGATCTGCCAGATCTCTTCGTCAGTCATGCCCACGCCCTGTCCGTTGGTTCCGTTGGAGGGCATTGCGGTTCCGGGAATGCCGTTGCTGATCACCTGAAACATCTCCGCATCGGAGTGCACATGCTTTTTCTGCGCCCGTGTCAAATCCGGGCCGCGTCCGCCACCACGCGCGCCGAGACCGTGGCACAGCGCACAGTTGATGCGGAATTCATACTCTCCTGCCTTCGCTGCCTTGGGATCACCGGCGTAGGGATTGCGATCATCAGCAGCGTAGGTGGTCGTGGCAACCAGCAGAACAAATCCTGCGCAGACTGAGGCCGCGAGCGCGCTGATCCTCAGGCGAAAATGCCAGAAAGACTTAGCTCGCCGAACTCGGCCCGGTTGTCCAAACGTCAAAAACATGAATCACCAGCCAGGGAATTTGCCGAATTCTACGCTAAGCCCGCCCAAACGTCGCTTTGGAAATCCGGGCACGTTAGGTCAAGAACGTCAGGCAAGGAGATTGGCGCTCTACCGTACATGGCCGACGGGTATCTGTGGCCCGCACTTTTGCCTTTCTAGACTGGAGATTCCCCTAGTGTCGACCGATCTTTCCTTAAGTTGAAGTATTTTTCAGTGTAGGGCGGCTAAATCTTTGAAAAATCAGCCCTTCCAGCGGAACGCGTCGGCTTGAGGAAGGCCCAGATGGACGAGCACGCGGTATGCAAATTCGCGGGCCATCTCATCTAAGCTGGCGGGCCGGTAATAGAACGCGGGAATGAGCGGAAAGATCGTTGCCCCGGCATCGGCTGCACGGTACATGTTGCGGATGTGAATTTTGTTGAGCGGCGTCTCGCGAACGCAAAGCACGAGCGGACGATTCTCTTTAAGGCAGACATCGGCAGCACGCTCGATCAGGTGGGAAGCGATGCCGTTGGCAATGCGGGCCAGGGTGCCGACGCTGCAGGGCATGACGATCATAGCATCGCTGGGGTAAGAACCGCTGGCGACGTTCGCGCCGATATCGGCGTTCGATTGCTCTTTAAATTTTGAAAGCGCGAATTTTGAAACCGCGGGGAATTTGGACGAGGCAGGGGCAACGTTGCGAGTTGAGGATTCGGCCACGCCTCTCGATGAATGCGTCCGGTTGCCAAGGATCTGGCCGAGAAGATTGGAGCGTCCTCGAATTTTCAGTTCTTCCGCCAACACACGGAGAGCGGAGTCAGAAGCGATGAAGTTTACGGTGCGCACGCGAGGCTCGCGATCAAGGGCCAGCAGCAATTGCCGCAAGAAAATCGAGCCGCTCGCTCCGCTCGTGGCAACGGTGAGATTTTGCGGTGGATGGTTTGGCGGTGGCGCCTTCGGCTGTGGACGGTTCGACTGAGGATGGCTCGGCAATACGGCTCCAAGGCAATGAGTAGAGATGACTCGACTTGGAGCATAGGGAGTCACGGGAATTGAGTCAAGCACGCCGGGCCGAGGGAAAGGAATTCGAAGGGCTGAAGGCTGACAGCTGATAGCTGCTCTTTATGGCATCGACGGCCAATTTGCCGGTCCCGGCGTAGCGCGGGGCAACTTCATGGGTTGGCGGGAGTGGAGCGCGAGATCCGCGCTCAGGACTCGCAAAGCCGGCGCAAGTATTTGCGCGAGTTCAGCCGGGCATTCCGCAGTTACGATTCCCTGCTGGATTCGCAGCAACTGCACAACGCGCTGCACGGCGCGGACGTGGTTCTGGTCGGCGACTACCATGCACTACCGGGGGCGCAGCGTTATGCAGCCTCTCTGTTAGAGCAGCGGGCGCTGGCTGGAGACCGGCCGGTGGTGCTGGGAGTCGAGACCATTTTTGCGCGCGATCAGCACATATTGGACGAATGGTGGCGCCGCGAGATTGACGAGAGCGAGCTGCGGCAGCGCATCCGTTTTGATATCGACTGGGGTTACGACTGGGCTCCATTCCACGAATTGCTGCTCGCGGCTCGCGACCATGGCGAGGGCTTGTACGGACTGGATTGCATGCCGCGCGAGAACCTGCGCAAGATCGGTGCACGTGATAGGCACGCCGCCGCGAAGATCGCCGAAATTCGCCAGCGCCATCCCAATGCGGCGATTTTCGTCATTTTCGGCGAGTCGCATCTTGCCCCCGGACATTTGCCCCGCGTGCTGCAGAAAGAAATGCCAGGGACCAGGATTCTCACCGTCTTGCAGAATGTAGACGCGTTGTATTGGCGCGCTGCAGGAGAGTCGGTTGATCGGGTTGAGGCCGTGCGGGTTTCTGATGATGTGCTCTGCGTTTTCAATGCCACGCCACTCGAAAAATATGAAAGCTACCGGTTATTTCTCGACCAGTGGGGCCGTTGCGACAGCGGCCCGGATTTCGCGCCGACCATCTACAATCTGATCGACAGCCTCGCCGCCTTTCTCGAAATCAATCGCTATTCGCCGCACAACGGCACGCAGCCGAAATTTCTGGTCGATATGCTGCCCGAGGTTCATGGCAACTCTTCAGATGCCGTGCTGCGCCGCTTGCTCTCGCGCAAAGGAATAACTGAGGAGCAAGTGGAGACCATGCTGGCAAAGGTCGGGGAGCGCGGCTGCGCTTATCTCCCGCAGGTGAATGCGTTTTACATCCGCGAATTTCAAATGATGCACGCCGCTGAAGACGCG
This sequence comes from uncultured Acidobacteriaceae bacterium, assembly GCA_963743585.1. Lineage (GTDB taxonomy): Bacteria > Acidobacteriota > Terriglobia > Terriglobales > Acidobacteriaceae > Sulfotelmatobacter. The sequence continues at coordinate 287,641 of CAVUQI010000003.1, forward strand.
GCCCGCTTTTTGCACCATGCTTGCCGAGGTTTGCCGTTGCGCCTCAACGGACACGGGGCCGACAAAGAGCACTCAGAGAAGTCGACGCTGACAGTCGATGATTTTTACAGGCGAGTCGTGGAGGATGCCGTGGCCTACTTCGGGTCGCGAGTACTTTATCCCGCGCGCCCGGCTTACGAGAACGAGACTTCTTTGGTGTTGTCGCGTGCCGCGTATGAAAGAGCAGCCAACCTGGCGATCGGCGGGGATGCGGAACATTTTCAATCCATCGCGCAGGATTTCGGGTACCGTCTCGGAAGCCAGATCTACGATATTTATCTTGCGGGTAAAGTGAAGCCTGCCGGAGTGCGTCGCCTGTTCCTCGCACACCTCGACGGACCTGGGCTCGCGCGCAAAGTTTGTACCGCTGTCATCTCCCGCGTGCGCGCAGCCTCGCGTACGACACGCGACTAAGAAACTCCTGCCGCGAATGCTAATCTAAACTGGCTGAGCTTCGGGCTGGGCAACCGTGAACGCCGAATCCATCCGCAAACTTTTCGAGCAGGTACGACGGGGAAAACTTGCCCCGGATGAGGCTGTCGACCGTTTGCGCCACATGCCATTTGAAGATCTGGGATTTGCCAAAGTCGATCATCATCGTTCCCTGCGCGCGGGCATGCCCGAAGTCATTTTCGGAGAAGGCAAAACTCCTTCCCAAACGGCCGAGATTTTCACACGACTAGGCAGGCATGGCGGCAATGTGCTGGCGACGCATACCGATAAGAAGCAATTTGCGGCGGTAAAGAAAAAAGTGCGCGCAGCCGAGTATCGCGAGCTTGCGCGGGCTGTCGTTCTACAGCGCGATCCACAGCGATATGGCAAAGGAACGATCGCCGTGGTTTCAGCGGGTACCAGCGACATCCCAGTGGCCGAAGAAGCAGTAGTCACGGCCGAGGTCATGGGCAATCGTGTGGAGCACTTTTATGACGTCGGGGTCGCCGGAATTCATCGCCTGCTGGCTAATCGCGAAGCATTGACGAAAGCTCGCGTGGTAATCGTATGCGCGGGCATGGAAGGCGCGCTGCCCAGCGTTGTGGGAGGGTTGGTTGGTGTCCCGGTAATAGCAGTGCCGACCAGCGTCGGCTACGGCGCTTCGTTCAAGGGCCTTACGGCGCTGCTGGGCATGTTGAATTCCTGCGCATCGAACGTCAGCGTAGTGAATATCGATAACGGATTCGGCGCGGGATATGTTGCCTCGCTGATTAATCGACTCTAAGGAAACAAACCCCGCCCTGAGCGCCGGCCCGCAGCCGCATTTTTCCCAATCGCGGCTGGCGCGGGTTAGTGGGTCTTGGTTGGACGGGAGCGCTTCATGCTTCTGGCCGGTTTTGCAGAGTTCTTACTTCCCTTTTCTCTACCTCGTTTTCCGAACACACGGGCAAATATCTTGTCGACATTCGTTAGCTGGCGTGAAAGGTCAAAAGCGTACTCGATCTGCGTGCGCGGAACTTTCGATGTTATTTCCTTATCGGCGAACACCAACTCACGGAAGTCCAAGCCTTCTTTCCAGGCGCGCATGGCGTGCGCCTGCGCGATGCGATAGGCATCTTCGCGGGAGACGCCGTGCTCCACCAGATCGAGCAACAGTTGTCCGCTGAAGATCAACCCGCGCGTACTTTCCAGATTTATCAGCATTCGTTCGGGATAAACAAACATCGTCTCGATCAGGTTGCTCGTCTTATTGAGCAAGTAATCGATCAGCGTGGTCGAATCTGGCAGGATCACCCGCTCGGCGGATGAATGGGAGATGTCGCGCTCGTGCCAGAGAGCAACGTTTTCGAATCCGGCTTGCGCATTCGAGCGCACGACCCGCGCCAAACCGCTGATCTGCTCGCAGGTAACGGGATTGCGCTTGTGCGGCATGGCGGAAGAACCTTTCTGCTTTTCGCTGAAAAATTCTTCGGCCTCGCGAACCTCAGTGCGCTGCAGGTGCCGAATTTCAGTGGCAATTTTATCGAGAGTGGAAGCCATCACTGCCAGCGTGGCCAAATAATGCGCATGACGATCGCGCTGGATTACCTGCGACGAAACCGCGGCCGCTTTTAATCCCAGGCGCGCACAGATTTTTTCTTCGATCTCGGGGGTGAGATGCGCGAAGATTCCCACCGCTCCGGAAAATTTTCCCACGCGCATATCTTCGGCTGCAGCTTTGAAGCGCGCAATGTTGCGTTGCATCTCGGAATACCAGTTGGCCAGCTTGAACCCAAATGTGATGGGCTCGGCGTGGATGCCATGCGTGCGGCCAACCATCGGCGTGTCTTTGAACTCCCAGGCGCGGCGTTCGAGCGCCTCGGCAAGACGCTGCAGATCCTCGGCAATCACGGCCGACGCTTGCTTAACGAGCAGTGCCTGCGCTGTATCGACCACGTCGTTCGAGGTCAGTCCGTAGTGAAACCAGCGCGCCTGCGGGCCGACGATTTCGGCGACGGCTGTGGTGAAGGCGATCACATCGTGACGCACCTCTGCCTCGATCTCGTGGATGCGGGGCACGCTGAAATCGGCGCGCTCGCGAATGGCCCGCGCCGCCTCTTTCGGTACCATGCCGGCCTCAGCTAAGGTTTCTGTGGCCGCGACTTCGACAGCCAGCCAGGTGCGAAAACGGTTTTCATCGCTCCAAATGCGGCCCATCTCCGGGCGCGTATAACGCGGAATCACGCGGCTGCCCTCCTATGCGCGCTGATGACAGCGCGACCAAGGATTCTAAATGGGTATAAGGAAACAGGAAAGCGGGAGCGGTCATGCGCGCAGGAACGGCCGGGTCAGGCAGGTAGGGCCGCCGCTGCCGTTGATGCAGAGTTCGGAGCCGGGGAATGTGCGGACATCGAATCCGGCATGGCGAAGCTTGGTGTTGGTTTTTTCATTTTCAGCGATTGCGACGAGGCGCTCATTGCCCAGGGCGAGGACGTTGCAAGCGAGCGTGTCGCGCTCGGACGCATCGATTTCAATGAATTTGAAGCCGCGGGATTTGAGGAGTTCGACCGTTTCAACCGCGAGAAACGGAAGATCGACTAGCGCGGTGTGTTCGTCAAGAAGACTGATCAACGACATTAGATGTAGGCACGCGGATGGGCCGGGGCCGTAAGGCAAGGGCGCCGAAAGAACTTCAATGCCCTTTGGCGCGAGCAGGGCGCGAATACACAAGATACCGAATCGGTTGGTCCGATAGCCCTGCCCGATCAGCAAGGTTTTCGAATCGAGCCAAACGATGTCTCCCGCCTCGGCAGTGGCCGGATGAGGCAGCGTGTATAGCGTCGGGACGTTCAGGCGCAAAAAGAACTCCGCTTGGTGCGAGGCTTCGGTGATTCGATTGGGCTTGCCGGGGTGCATGACGATCACCCCATAATCGGTGGGCAAAGATGCGTCGTGAGTGTAGACAGCATCAAGCGTGAGTCCGGGATCGGGAGGGAGTTCGACCACCTCGTCGCCGGCGCGTTGCAGTTCTCGGCAGAGAATTTCGTGCTGCGCTTGAGCGGTCATGAATTGTGGGGGATGGTGGAAGCCCAGCTTCTGCCAACGCTCGGCGCGCTCGGGCTGGTCCCAGCCGGCAGCACGAGGTGAGCAGACCAGGACGCGTTGGAGCGGCGCAACCATGGAGTGTCCGTTGAAGGCTGCTTGGGTTGCCGAGTCGGGCATTTGGCCTCACAAAGTGTGAACCGCCTAAAACCTGACTAGGAATCTAAATGGGCCCAATGGCAAAAGCAATCTGCCAAGGTGCGATGCTGGCATAGAGCAGCACTTTGCTGTGCTCATCGATTCGTTGCTAAGATGTTTTCCTTATGCCTCGCGGCATCACTCCACGCCGGCCAGCCCGAACCGGACGCCAAGATCGCGTAGTAGGCGCATCGTTTACGCAAGATCATCCCGCCAATTCGCGGGTCAAGACTGCCAATGCGTCGAGCGCCGCGAAGAATGCCGGTGCGACAGACAAAGCAACACGGAGCAGGGCGAAAGGTTCAGGTGCAAAGGCACGTAAAAAAACTCCCGCTTACGATCCACTTAAGCCGGACCGGGTGCATGAAATTCTGAAGCGCCTGGATGAGATGTATCCGGATGTCACCTGCGCGCTAACGCATAGCTCGGCGTGGGAGCTGCTGGTCGCGACGATCCTTTCTGCGCAGTCGACGGATGTAAATGTTAATCGCGTTACGCCCGAACTGTTCCGCAAATATCCAACGGTCGAGGCCTTTGCAAAACTGGAGCCTGAACAATTGCAGCCCGATGTTCGTTCGACCGGATTCTTTAGAAACAAGTCCAAATCCGTGGTGGGCGCAGCGAAGAAGATTGTCGCAGATTTCGGGGGACAGGTGCCGATGAACATGCACGACCTGCTCACGCTGCCGGGGGTTGCACGCAAGACTGCGAATGTGGTGCTGGGGACCTGGGGAAAAATTGCCGATGGCGTCGTCGTGGACACGCACGTTCATCGCATCTCGCGACGGCTCGAACTCACTACAAATGACGATCCGCGGAAAATTGAGCAGGACTTGATGCGCGTTATTCCTCGCGAGAAGTGGATCCTGTTTGCGCATCAGATCATTTGGCATGGGCGCAAGCTTTGTTACGCGCGCAAACCGAAGTGTGTGGATTGCAAGTTGGAAGATATTTGCCACGCGGCCGATAAAACCTGGAGCACCGTCGAGACGCACAAAAACGCAAAAGCGTAACGAGCGCGCGCGTAGCTACATCGACACTCGGAAGCTGGCCGCCTTGCAATTGGAGCGCCGGTTGATGTGATAGAGGGACTGGAAGGGCCGAATTATTTTTCGGACGGTTCTTAGCGGAACGCCGGCTCCGGCTAATCTGATTGGTCGTTATCTATCTGGAACAGGGCCGCTTGAGCTTCAGCATTCTCGCGGAGTTCATCCAGGTCATGGGTGTTGCCGGGCTCGGGCTTGTCCTGTTTTCGTTGGTTCCTGCGCTCAGCTTTGTCTCGTTGTTTCTGTTGGCGGGTCTGCTCTTTCTGACGCTTCGTAAAAGTCGATCGGCCTCTTGGCATGTTTTCTCCCTCCAGATTTTTTGCTCACCACTGCCCGCACGTCAGCAGCCGAGTCTTGACAACGCCGCTACCAGCGGGGTTCGCGGGGTTGGCGTGGATGGCCACGGTAGTCATCGCGGTCGCGGCCTCCGCCACCAAAACGTTGGCCGCCGCCTTTTGGCCGGTCAGACTTGGGTTTGGCTTCGTTGATGGTCAAGGGCCGTCCGCCCATGTCCGATCCGTTCAGTGCCGCAATGGCTTTATCGGCCTCATTTGCGTTGGTCATTTCGACAAACGCGAATCCGCGCGATCGACCCGTTTCCCGGTCCGTCACCATGGTGACCTTTTCCACGGCGACCGTGAGCTTCGAAAGCATTGCGCAGTTCGGCTTCAGTTGTGCTGTGCGGCAGATTGCCAACATAAATGTTCTTCATTGCATTTCCTCTCTCAGTAAATCGTCCAATGTCTTGGAGGGCGTGCGCTTCGACGAGCGTTCTTTAAGATCGCGGACCGGCGCCGGCCTGTCGCGCAGCGCCCTGCTGCGGGCTGAACACGCGGACCGAACCGCGGAGATTCGGCGGGAAGCTTCGAGAATGCTCCACGGATGAGTCGAATTTTTGAGGTCGGCAGAAAGCGCGGCTTTCAGCTCACCAACCAGGACATGCTCGTCCGCATTTCCTATCGACAACGATGGAACATCCTCGTTGGGCAAATCCGCAATGTATTCGGGTTCGCCGACAAAGAACGCCAGTCGCTGCGGCGGCGTTGCACCGCGAACGTCGTCACAGAACCTGTCGCGATGGCCCGGCCCTCTCTCCATGTTAATCAGGACGAGATCATACAAATCGGCTTTCCACCAGGAACGAGCTTCATCGATGTCGGCGGCGCAATCGACCTCGATACCCAGTTTTCGCATGACCTCGGAACGGATATCGCGCTTATGGGTCGATATATCCACCAACAGCACTTTCTTTTTTTTGTTCGGGACAGGAACGATCATTGAGAGCGGCAGCGCCGTTAGCGGGGTGTTCATGCCGGCACCGAGCCTGGTTTGGTGCGGGGTGAAACATTCGTCGGCTTGGGTTGTGCCGCGGCTCGAAGCAGCAGCTCACGGGTTCGTTTCCGCCGAGAGATCTTCTGTTTGCGCTCCCGGTTGAATCTTGACTTGTCACCATTGATAGCGGACATTAATGGACTCCCATGTGGCTAGTTGTTGGACCAGCAGACCGTCGGCCTTCCCGTGGCAATATAACGCTCGCAAGGCACGCTCAGTCGGGTCAAGGCGCACGCTCTCGAGGGCAGCAGAGTCTCGGTCGGGTAGCGTAACAGATCAGGTGGAAATTGCCGCGATAGGATGCGCCTCTCGATCTCTCAATCGCGAAGGCGCGGATGATTTTTGGCGGCGTATCTTCGAGGTTAAGTATCAAGAGTATATCCTGTTTGACGGCATTGTGCTTAACGATTGTGACGGCCAATGGGAACCAGCAAGCGCTGGAGGCAACGGCCAGGATTTCAAATTGGGCCATCACTTATCATTTATCATTCAATGAGCTATGAGCAATGAGCAACTCCTCTAATGGGTTCGCTGAGGAATGAGCTTGCCAAGTTCGAGCATTGCATGTAGCATTCATGGTGTACGTTAGACCGAGTCGGTCGTGAGCAGTTCTCGCCTCAACAGCCAGCAACCTGCACAAGTCTCTTCCGAATCCCTCCAGCGTAACTATCAAGAAAAAGGAACAAGAGTACACAACACATGGCAGAACAAGGAACAGTAAAGTGGTTTAATGACGCCAAGGGCTACGGCTTCATCAGCCGTCAGAATGGCGAAGATGTTTTTGTGCATTTTTCGGCGATCCAGGCGGGTGGTTTCAAGAGCCTGCAGGAGGGCCAGAGCGTGCAATTCGACGTGACCAAGGGACCCAAGGGGTGGCAGGCCGAGAACGTGCAGGCCGTTTAAGCCGACGATTATTTCGAGACGAATGTTTCGAGACATGAAAGGCGATCTCCGCAGAGATCGCCTTTTTGCTTTCGAGGCGTCGAAATCTGCTGCAACCTCAGATGTCCGGGGTTCCGCTGGATCCGACCGCCGGCGCGAAAGTTAGACCAACACTTTTTCTACCGCCGCCGGGGCGTTTGTCCTTGACTGTTTTGCCCGGTCATAAACTTTTCCGTATTCGCGAGCGGAAGCATTCCAGGAAAAATCTTTGTTCATACCGTTGCGCATTAACACCTGCCAGGAGGTTTGATCGCGGAAGGCGTGCAGCGCCTGCTTGATGGTCAGGAGCAGCGACTCGCCGTTATATTCGAGGAATTTGAAACCCGTGCCTTTGCCGGAGCGGGCATCCCAGGGCTCGATCGTGTCGTCGAGGCCTCCGGTGGCACGGACGACGGGCACAGTGCCATATTTCAGGCTGTAGATCTGGTTGAGACCGCAGGGCTCGTACTTCGAAGGCATCAGGAACATGTCAGAGCCAGCTTCGATTTTGTGCGCAATGGCGTTGTCGTACGCGACTTTCAGGGCGATTTTATTGGGGAACTGCTTATTCAGGCGGGCGAACATTTCTTCATACTGCTTGTCGCCGGAGCCGAGCACGACCATGATCATCTCTTCGCGGGCGAGGCGGTCCATGATCTGCGCGATTAGGTCGAACCCTTTTTGCGCGGCGAAACGGGAGACGATTCCGATGACCGGAGTCTTGGAATCGGCATTTTTTACGCCGAAAGCTGCGAGCAGGTCCTGCTTGCACAGCGCCTTGCCGGAAAGGTCCTGCGGAGAATATTTTGCTGCGATGAACTTATCGGCTTGCGGGCTCCACTCGTCGTAATCCACTCCATTCAGAATTCCGGTGACGGTTGCGGCGCGGTCGCGCAGCACGCCTTCCAGGCCAAATCCGTATTCGGCGGTCTGAATTTCCTGGCTGTACTTTTTGCTAACGGTGGTTACGTAGTCGGAATAGACGAGAGCGCCTTTCAGAAAATTTACCTGGCCGAAGAATTCCATTTTTGACATCGTGAACAGGTCCCACGGCAGCATGAGCAGCGGCAAAACTTCCGGCGGGAACAATCCCTGATAACCCATGTTGTGGATTGTGAAGACCGTGGCGACATCGCGAAATGCGGGGTCTTCGGCATAAACGGTGCGCAACAGCACGGGTACGAGCGCGGACTGCCAGTCGTGGCAATGAAAGACATTGGGCACGCCAAGGATTTTCGTCGCTTCTAAAACCGCTCGGGAGAACAGCGCGAAGCGTTCGGCGTTATCGGGATAATCTCCGGCAGGAGTTCCGTAGAGCGCATCGCGCTCGAAGTACTCGGGATATTCGATGAAATAAAAACGGACTCCAGACTGGTTGCCGCCGGTTACGACCGAAGCGAAGCGATACTGGTCGTCGAAAGGAACGGTAATGCTGCGGACGACCGTGGTCGGATCGGCCAGCTTGGTCTGTTTGTAGCGTGGCAGGTATACGCTGACCTGGTGACCCAACGCAGCCAGGGCGCGGGGCAGCGCGCCAACCACATCAGCCAATCCCCCGGTTTTTGAAAACGGAACGCCTTCTGACGCTACGAATGCGATATGCATGACTTTCTCTCCTATGGCAAGACCCGCTTTTTCGCGGGCGCACGATATGATGGAATAAGTGTTGCGGGCCCCATTCTCCCGCACAATGCAGGCGGGCCGAATCATCAGTCTAATGCCCGGCCAAAAGAGGGTCAACGTGCCGAAGATCGTTTCAACACGCCGGCCGCAACTTAAGCCCAAGCTGGGACAGCATTTCCTCGCCAGCGACAGCTACGCCTTGCAAATTGCCGACGCTCTCGGCGACATTTCGCAAAGCACCGTTCTCGAAATCGGCCCCGGACGTGGCATGCTCACTTCCCTGCTCGCCAAGCACGCCCGCCGGTTGATTGCTGTGGAACTCGACCGCGTGCTGGCGGCGCAGCTGCGACTCCGTTTCGGCATGTTTTCCAGTGTCGAGATCATCGAGGCCGATATTCTTTCCATCGATTTCGATTCCCTGTTCGGCCCAAAGCCCGGACTAGGCCGTCCTGGAATCGAATTCAAGCCCACCCCCGCAAAGGTCATCGGCAATCTTCCGTACTACATTACTTCCGACATTCTGTTGCGGCTTTTCGATTATTCGAAATATTTCGAGACCCTGGTCGTCATGGTGCAGCGCGAGGTTGCGGACCGTATTGCCGCGAAGCCCGGCACTCGCGATTACGGCCTGCTCTCGGCTACAGCGCAGTTGTATGCGCGAGTCGAAAAGCTTTTCACTTTGCCTCCCGGTGCATTTGCGCCGCCGCCGAAAGTTTATTCCACGGTGCTGCGGCTGACACTCGAGCCGCGGCAACGGGCGCTTGGCATTGACGGAAACGGTGCCGGCAAAGATGGATTCATCGACTTTCTCAAGCTTTCGTTCGGACAGAAGCGCAAAACGTTGTGGAACAACTTGAAGTCCAGCTATCCTGAACGTAAGTTGAGGGCGGCGCTGGCTGAAGCGAAGGTAAAACCCGCTGCGCGGGCCGAAACCTTGACTCTGGAAGAAAGCGCGGCGCTGTTTCGCGCTCTGCAAAACTCCCGCGACGGATTGTAAGAAGACGCCGCGGAAAGTTCACTGAAATATTCGCGGAGGAAAGCCCGTGACCGCGACCACGATCCGTTATCCCGCAGTAGCCGGACGGTTTTATCCCGCAGATCCGCAGGTTTTGCGCTCCGAAGTTCGGGCGTATCTTTCGTCCACTCCGGGAGCGGAGGTATCGTCGCGGGCTGCAGTCCGGAAAAAGCCGATTCGAGCGCTAGGCTGTATCGCGCCGCATGCTGGATATATGTATTCCGCCCACGTGGCGGGCGCGGTATTCGCGGAATTGGCGGTTCCTGAGCTTTGCATCGTAATGTGCCCAAACCATACCGGCATGGGAGATCCTTTGGCGATCGTAAGTGAAGGAATGTGGGAAACGCCTTTGGGCGATGTGCCGATCGACAGCGAATTTGCCGCCGCGCTGAAACGGCGCTTTCCGCTTCTTCACGAAGATACTGTCGCACATCGCAACGAACATGGCGCCGAGGTGGAGCTACCCTTCTTGCAAATGCGGCAGCCGCGGCTCAGGTTCGTTCCGATTGCCCTGGGAACCCGGCAATTTGAGGTTCTCGAGCAACTCGGCGAGACCCTGGCTGATGAAATCGCCCAGCAAAAGAGTCAGGTGCTCATGGTCGCTTCCAGCGACATGAACCATTACGAGTCGGACGCCGTCACCCGGGTGAAAGATCACAACGCGATCGAACCGATCATGCGACTGGACACTCGCGCTTTGTATGACGTGGTGACACAGCAGCATGTCAGCATGTGCGGGTGTGGGCCGGCTGTGGCGATGCTTACGGCAGCAAAAAAGCTTGGAGCAATTTCTGCCGAACTGGTGAAGTATGCGACCTCGGGAGATATTTCGGGCGATCGCGACCTGGTCGTTGGTTATGCAGGAGTTATCGTGCGGTGAACAGATCAGGACCTGGGGCTTTAGAATTAGAGGCTTGGATCACAGTCGTTCTCTACTCCCTAATCCTAGGTCCTAATCCCTGGATGCTGGTCTCTCGGCTCCAGTTGTGAGCTAGTTCAGGAATGAACCCGTCTAACGCGCGTGCCCACCGCCCACAGAGGTTCCCGCACCATGCCCTGCGGATCCGACACCCGCGCGACCTGGTTCTCCTAGTCCGGGCGAAGGCATGCCACCGAAACCATAAGCGCGTGCGCGCATAGAACTTGCGGCGAATTGCGGAGCGGCATGCAATTCAACCGAGCCGGTCTTTGCCTTTTCGACTTTTTTATTGAGGCTCTGGAGATTTTCGTAGGATCCGCGCGGAATGGCCAGTCCAGCCGACCCGGCGCGAACCACCACGGTGTCGGGAGCTTTCGTGGCTAATGCTCCGCCTCTGCCAACGATGGCCGTCTTCACGGTGCCTGTGGGCGGAACCGGAGCATGAAAACCAGCGGCCATCGCCCCCACGTAGTGAAGTCCACCATGCCAGGTGTTCCATGTGCTGCCAGGCTGCCATCCCCAGCCGAAGCCGGGAGCATAGAGCCAGTTGCCGTAATAGTAAGGCGTCCACCCCCACGGGTAGGCTGATGCCCACATGAATCCCATGCCGGGATACCAGACCAGGCGCCGTCCATGAACGGATTCCAAGCAGCTCCCGTAAAGTAGGGTTGCCACAGTGTGCCGTAGCCGGGAACGTTGCTGTAGCCTCCGTAATAACTTAGATCGCTGACGCCATAACCATAGGGACAGGGATTATTCTTCGAGTACTGATCGTGATACTCAATCGATTGCGCGTCCCATCGGTCGTCGGGGTCTGGTTTCACGTTCCTGGCGACTTTGGCTTGTTCGTCGTTCCCCAGGAAGGTAGCCGTTCTATCTTTATCGACCCTGATCGTTCCCGACGGGCCTTCAACTTCTAAACCGCTCTTGAAATTGGCGAGCTCGATCGTACCCGGTGAATCCTCCACACGGAAGTGTGCGGCTTGTTTGAGTTCTACTTTCTCATTGGAAAAATCCAGGGTGAATTCGTCTCCACTTTTTCCCAGCCAATTGATATAGGCCTTGCCTTGGATAAGATTCACGGTCGAGAGGCGATGGCTCGCATCGTTCATCGAGAGCCTGCTGAAATCGACGGCCGTATTTGGAGCGAGCCGGAGGCTGCTGCCGTCCTCGAACTCGACCTCGGCGCGGCCGTTCTCCGACGTCCGCAGTCGACTGCCCTCCGTGATAGGCAGGTTCATAAACGCGCGCTCGAAGCCCAGGCCTGAATCCTTGTTGATCTGCACTGTGCCCTGCACGTCGCTTAAACGAACGATGCGGACGTGAGAATCAGCCAACGCGGGCAGCGCCGAAAGCGCGAAAGTTAATGCGGCGATGATTGTGGGGTGAAGACTTGGTTTGTTCCGGCCGGAATGACACACGGGACACCTCCTGAAACTTTGTGCCTCTTAGAACACCGCCGTACCTTGCCGTTAAAATGCGCTTGCAGGAAAGATCACGCGGATGTGAAGGCAAAGCTCCAGCGCATTCAATCCTGGCGAAGGGGCCTCTCGCGCCATCTTACCTTTGTACTCGCTTTTGGGGCGGGTGTGAATTCAAAAATCGCGGTTACCGCGGGCTACGCCGCATCATTCATGGGCGGAGGGTCTTGCTGCTTATCTTGCGAAACCGAGGCAGCTTGCAAGACTTCGCGCAATTCCTGCACGCGTCCCTGCCGCAAGTAGCACTCCCTCAACTGATCGTCGGTCAATCCCGAGGGCGAATCCAAAGTTTCCATTTGTTGACGGAGCAAACCCAGAATCTCCTGCCGAATGGCCTCCATATCGTCGAGTCCTACGTGCACGGCATCGCTCCTTTCGCCACTATCTTCGACGAAAATACTGCCGCCGATTCGAGGCCCGTATCAGGTGAAGGCTGTATTCGGGCAGACTTCATGCAGCAGGCGAGACTGTGGGCTTCCTAGGAAGAATTACCCAGAGTCGCGCAGCCGCGATAGATGCTTTAACCCGGCGGGAATGCTGTGCCATCTAAAATCAATCAGCGCTCGTTGTGCCCCGTTATAACGCTGCTGCCGTGCCCTAGTTGCATCAACTCCTGAGCTCGCGCCCGCGTTATGTTCAAGACAGAATTGTCGTCGACAATTTCCTGCAGAACCGGGGTGACAGATTGTATTTCGCTGAGTTCGTTGCTTTTGGCCTGGGCTTCCATGCGTTTCAACTCGTCATCCAGCGCCAGCTTTTGGTAGCGATGGTAATAAACGAGGCGCCTCCCGTACTCGAGAGTTGTGGCCATTCCTTGGAAAAGATCAGCCAACTCACGCACCGGCGCCAGATTCGAATAGCCGTAACGAGCTGTATTGTCGAGCTTGGCGTCGTGATAGATGAGAATCTTGGTGCCGGTAAATGCCAGTTTGCGATTGCCGGAGTCAATATTGCCGGCGAAATAATGCGCCTGTTTCGCCCACGCGAAAATTTTCTCGCGACTTTCGAGTGACACTTCGAATTCTGAGCGATAAGTATCAGGTTGGGAGTCTGGTATGACGGGGCCCGTGCACTCATAGCGTGCGTGCCCGCCGGAATCGATCGAGATCGAGTAATTTTCAGGCTCGGAATGAGGGAAATTCAACGTGAAAGTCACCGTCGGGGAGGACGACGGAGCGTGGTCCGTAGACTGTCGCGGTGGCGATGCTAATGCTAAAGAGACTCCGGCAATCGACAGCAGGCCGATCAGAGGCTTGAGGCTGCGCAGGGCGCACGCGAGCATAATAGAAGCTCCGCAGAAATGTTATTACTCAAAGCGCGACGGCTCTTTGCCGGCGCAAAGTACCTGCCGTGTGCAGATGACAAATTGCGATCGCCAAGGCATCCGATGCATCCATAGGCTGGGGAGGTGCAGCCAGCCCGAGCAACTGCGTAACCATGTGCTGGACCTGCTGCTTCTCCGCCCGCCCATAACCCACAACCGACAATTTGATCGTCAATGGCGAATATTCCGCGACTTCCAATCCCGCAGAAGCTGCGGCCAGCATCGCCACGCCCCTCACCTGCCCCAGCTTCAATGCCGATTTCACATTCAATGCGTAAAAGATCTCTTCAATGGCCACTTCGTCCGGCTGATGCTCTTGGATGAGCGCGCCCAGACGTCCGTATATCTGCGAGAGGCGGCACGCCAGAGGTTCCCGCGGCGAAAGCTTGATCGCGCCGCACGCGATGCACAAGAGTTTTGCTCGAGAATCCGCTTCGACAATCCCGAAACCGGTGTACTCGCCCCCGCAATCGATTCCCAAGACCCTCATTGGAGTGCAGTTTAACCCGGAACTCAGAGCGATCATAGAACTTGTAGGGAACTCAGTTCATGTTCTTTCGTGCGTGCGTCCTCGCACTCAATACTGTTTTTCCGTCCGTGCTCTCTACATAATAGGAGAATGGGGCGTATTTTCGTCGAGGAAAACTGGCTTCCGAAGTCTGTCCTCTGTTTACGCGATTATAGCTTCACTAAGTTTCTTCACGACTTGGTTGCCGGAATCACCGTAGGCCTGGTGGCCCTGCCGCTGGCAATGGCTTTCTCCATTGCTTCGGGGCTCACTCCACAGGCGGGTATTTACTGTGCCATCGTCACCGGATTTCTAATCTCCCTGCTGGGCGGCTCCAAAACCCAAATTGGAGGGCCCACCGGCGCATTCGTTGTGGTCATTGCCGGCATTGTGGCGCTGCATGGCATCGACGGACTTTTCATGTGCACTGTGATGGCCGGCGTTTTGCTCATCGTGATGGGAGTTGCGGGCATGGGAACCGCGGTAAAGTTTATTCCCCGCCCAGTCGTGATCGGGTTCACCAACGGCATCGCCATCCTGATCGCCAGCACGCAGGTGAAAGATTTCTTCGGATTGCAGATCGCAAAAGTCCCCGGGGTATTCTGGCAGCGCTTAGAAGCTCTGGCCACGAACTTCCATACGCTTTCCTACACCGCGACGGCGCTTGCCGCGGGCACGGTGCTCGTAATGATTGTGTGCCGCGCCGTCTCTAACCGCGTCCCGGGCGCGATCGTTGCCTTCCTGCTTGGCACCGCTGCCGTCGTGCTTTTCAAGCTGCCGGTGGAAACCATCGGATCACGCTTCGGCGGAATTCCTGCCGGGTTACCGCACTTCGTGATTCCCCGCTTTCGCGCCGATCTTATCCAGGGACTGCTTGGTCCCGCCTTCACTGTGGCTATGCTCGGAGCGATCGAGTCCCTTATGTCGGCCGTGGTCTCGGACCGCATGAGCAACGACCATCACAACCCCAATGTTGAACTGGTCGGCCAGGGTGTCGCTAACATCGTCTCTCCCATGTTCGGCGGGCTCCCCGCGACCGGAGCCATCGCGCGCACCGCGACCAACATTCGCTCCGGCGCGCAGTCTCCGATCGCGGGCATGATTCACGCTCTCACACTGCTCTGTATTCTGCTCTTAGCCGCTCCGCTTGTGGGCCATGTGCCTCTGGCCGTGCTCGCCGGCATACTCATGGTGGTCGCCTACAACATGGGCGAATGGGGCGAGATTCCGCAACTGCTGAAGCTCACCAAAACCGACATCAGCGTCTGGCTGGTCACCTTTGCTCTTACCGTTTTCGCCGACCTCACCGTTGCCGTCGAAGCCGGAATGATTCTGGCGGCGCTGCTCTTCATCAGCCGTGTCGCCACCACCACCACGGTTTCGCAAGTCACCGACGAATACGTCGAAGACGGCCGTATGCACATTCTGCAGGACAAAGACATTCCTTATTACGCCACGATCTTCCGCATTCACGGGCCGTTCCTCTTCGGCGCCACCGACAAACTCTCCGCCATCACTAGCGACCTGCACACGCTGCCGCCCGTTGTCATCCTCCGCCTTCGCAATATGACGGCCCTGGACGCCACTGGTTTATTCGCCATTGAGGAAATCGCTCGCCAACTGCACGCAAGCGGTCGAACCCTGATTCTCTGCGGTGCGCGCCAGCAGCCCGCCGAACTGATTCGTCAGGCGGAATTCGAGGAAGTAGTGGGAGCGGAAAATATCTGCGACAACGTGCAGGCCGCGCTCCAGCGTGCCGAGCAGGTTCACGACCGGCTGGAGAGTGCCGCCGTCGGTTTTACAAGTTAAGCAGGCGAGTTCGCCTTACAGGATGGTCTGAAGAAGAATCCGCGCGCGTTTGGTGATAATCTTAGTTTTCCGGGAGGATGCTGGTCCGCATCGGCGTTGGCCTTTAAGCCAGTTCGCGGTCGCGGTATATCCCGTGGATGCTGCAGCTGTGAGTCCACGCACGGGAAGTGGGGAACGAATGAAAATTGGAATGTTGACCGGCGGCGGCGATTGCCCGGGCCTGAATGCCGTGATCCGCGCGGTGGTGCGCAAAGGCGTTTTCACTTACGGTGACGAATTTGTCGGTTTTCTCGAAGGCTGGCGCGGGCTGATTGATAACACGAGCATGCCGCTCGATCTCGACGCGGTCGGCGGAATTCTTCCACGCGGCGGAACCATCCTGCGCACTTCCCGCACGAATCCGTCGAAGCGCCCCGACGGGATTGACCGTTGCCTGGCGACGCTGGAGAAAAATCAAATCGAAGCTCTGATCGCGATCGGCGGAGACGACACGCTTTCGGTGGCACAAAAGCTGCATGAGCGCGGCACTAAAGTCGTAGGCGTGCCGAAAACCATCGATAACGATCTCGGCGGAACCGATTACACTTTTGGATTTGATACCGCTTGCAATATTGTGTGCGAGGCGCTTGACCGCGTACATACCACGGCGGAAGCGCACAACCGCGTAATGGTGGTTGAAGTGATGGGACGCGACGCGGGCTGGATCGCTCTTTATAGCGGTATTGCCGGAGGCGCCGATGTGATCCTGATTCCCGAGCGGCCGTTCGACGTAGACAGAGTTGCAGATTCCATTCGTCAACGGCATGAGCGCGGACGTTATTTTTCGATTATCGTGGTCGCCGAGGGTGCAAAATTTTCTTCGGCTGAACCAGGCTACGGCGCGCCCGTTTTGCAAGATATGGGTAAGGACGAGTTCGGGCACGTCAAGCTGGGAGGGATTGCCAACATTCTGGCGCGTGAAATTGAGAAGCGTACCGGCTTCGAAACGCGCGCGGTGGTTCTGGGGCACATTCAACGTGGAGGAACTCCCACTGCATTCGATCGTGTACTGGCAACACGCTACGGCCTGGGCGCAATCGACATGGTGCATCGCGGAGATTTTGGGTGCATGGCGGCCTTGCGCGCAAACAAAATAATATCCGTTCGCCTGGTCGAAGCCATCTCGCGGAACCGCACGGTGGATGACGAGATGATCGAGATTGTGGATGGATTGCTGCCCAAGTCGGAGGATCCCCTGGTTGCCCCGCGATAGAAACCTAGGGTTCAAACAAGAAGGCAACGTTAGAAATGTGCTCGGGGAATAGACTGCAAAACTGGTAACGATGTATACACTTTTCGCTCGCCTGGCACCATGGCTCTTAACACTGCTGGAAGCCGTTCTAATCGTCGGGGCGGGAATCTTGATAGCAATCTCATCGCGAAGAGCGCGCCACAGCGGATCGCACACGGCATTCTCCAGGATCGAAAACAACCTTAAACGGCTGGCGAAGAGGAAACAGCTTAGCGTTCTGCTGGTCGGACTGAGCGTGATTACGCTTCGTGTCTCGCTCATTCCGATTCTCGGCACTCCTGAGCCATATGCTCACGACGAGTTCAGCTACCTGCTCGCGGCCGATACTTTCGCGCATGGCAGACTGACTAACCCTACCCATCCGATGTGGGTTCACTTTGAAAGCTTCCACATCATTCAAAGACCGACGTACATGTCTATGTATCCACCGGCGCAAGGGCTGGTTCGTCGCCGCGGGGCAACTTCTGGGCAATCCCTGGATTGGTCAACTTTTCGCCACAGCCCTCATGTGCTCCGCCCTTTGCTGGATGCTGCAGGGGTGGTTCCCTCCAACCTGGGCGTTGCTGGGCGGCGCACTCGCGGTGTTGCGTCTAGGCATACTCTCCTACTGGATGAATGGCTATTGGTGCGCTTCGATTGCGGCCTTCGGCGGAGCGCTCTTGTTAGGAGCGTGGCCGCGCATGAAGAAGCGCCTGACGCTTCTCGATTCTTCTGTAATGGGGTTGGGACTGGTAATCCTCGCGAATAGCCGCCCATTCGAAGGGCTGCTGGTCAGCTTACCAGTGGCCGTTGCGATGTTGTTTTGGCTCGTAGGAAAAAAACGTCCGCCATTGCTGTTCCGGCTTGCGCCTCTCGTGCTTGTTCTTGTTTGCGGGGCGCTCGCAACCGGGTATTACTATTGGCGCGTCACCGGCAGTCCGTTCGTCATGACTTACCAAATCAATCGCGCCGCTTACGCCACCGCGCCGTATTTTCTTTGGCAATCTCTGCCGCGGGCGCCCACGTATCGTCATGCCGTTATGAAAGACCTCTACGATGGCGAATTGAAGCAATACGAGAAGAGCCAGACGTTGGCAGGATTTCTGGCTCGTAGCGCTGAAAAGGCAGAGGGCTGGTGGGTTCTCTATCTCAGTCCCTTGCTGACGTTACCTTTATTCGCTCTTCCCTGGGTTGTGACCAGGCCCAAGATGAGACTGCCGGTGGCAATTTGCATAGTCATGGTTGTAGGTTTCGCAATGGAAAGCTGGACATTGCCACATTATTTTTCTCCCGCAGTCAGCGCGCTCTATATCCTTCTTGTGGAATGCCTGCGGCAAATACGATACTGCCGTTCTCTAAAACCTAACCTTGGGCCGGCCATGGTGCGAGCGATTCCCACGTTGGCGGTCGCAATGATCGCCCTTCGAGTCACCGCGGCTGCAATGCATGTTCCGATCGAAGCGCGATGGCCTCGCGGAAATTTAGCTCGCTCTGCAGTGGAGCGACAACTGTCTCAAGCGCCCGGCCAGCAACTCGTGATCGTCAAATACCGGCCCCGGCACAACTCCGATATGGAATGGGTCTGGAATAATGCGGATATAAACGATAGTAAGGTAGTGTGGGCCCGCGACATGGGGAGCGAGAAGAATCGTGAGCTTTTGAACTATTTCAAAAATCGCAGGGAATGGCTGCTTAACGCGGATGACTCACCGCCACAGTTGGGGTCGTATGAGGCTTCGCCATAGATGAAATATCAAGTCTGGCTGGTGCTTAGCGTATTGGCTTGCGGGATCACTCTGGCGTACCGGTCTACGATTCTGCTTCCGTGGGAGAGCTACGTCAATGAGCATTATCTCGACATCGCACACGGCAGGCTAAAGGCTCAACTGGGCGACCTGTATCCGCGCTGGATTGGAACGCGCGAGCTCCTGCTTCACGGACGCAATCCCTACGGAACCGAAGTGACTCATGAGATCCAGCTTGGGTTCTATGGGCATGTCGTCGAACAGAGATTTGACGTCCCGGGCATACCAGTGATCGACGAGCAACGTTTCGTATATCCGGTTTATGTAGTATTTCTACTGGCGCCCATGGCCCGGATAGATTTCCCCGTGCTGCAACGGTGGGCGCCGTTATTCCTCGGGGTGCTGACCATTGTGAGCATGATGCTCTGGCTGTACGTGCTACGCTGGCGTCCGCCGTGGATCGCGATTGTAACTATAGTTCTGTTTGTCCTTAGCACCCCGCAGATCATGCAAGGTCTGCGCCTGCGACAACTCGGATTCGCCGTTGCGTTCTTGTTGGCACTCAGCGCATGGTGCCTCGTCAGAAATCATCTGGCGATTGCCGGCGTTTTCCTGGCTCTTTCGACAATCAAGCCGCAAATGGCCGTTCTGCCGTTGGCATGGTTTCTGTTTTGGGGTTCGAGCGGACTGAGAAAGCGATGGCCTTTGCTGGCGGCTTTCGGTATAGCTCTCACCCTTTTGGTTGGGCTGGGAGAGATGCTCCTTCCGGGATGGCCTCGTTACTTCATGGAAGGACTGATCGCGTACCGGCAATATTTTCCAACGACTTCGCTGCTTTGCCTGGTTTTCGGCAACATTGTCGGCGGCATAATTTCAGCAATCGGGATAATCGGCACCTTTGCGCTCGCGTGGCGGAATCGGCGCAAAGATGCAGCCTCCCCGGAATTCTCGCTGACGGTTGCGGCGTCGTTTATCGGCGCAACTCTTGTGCTCCCGATCTTAGCTCCATACAACCAGGTGCTGTTGCTGCTTCCTGTTGCGATGATTCT
Organism: uncultured Acidobacteriaceae bacterium; assembly: GCA_963743585.1. Taxonomy (GTDB): domain Bacteria; phylum Acidobacteriota; class Terriglobia; order Terriglobales; family Acidobacteriaceae; genus Sulfotelmatobacter. The sequence goes on from CAVUQI010000003.1 coordinate 307,373, forward strand.
TCGCGACTGGTCTAGTCTCCCGAAAATCGCGCGCCGCATTCTTGCCTCTGTGCTGGCTTGGCCTTACGTTTGTTCTTCGTTCCTGCTGCTTTATCGCCCTGATCTCGATTCTCCCAAGCGGATTCCGTTACTACCGTCCGCCGTGGCCCTGCTCGTTCCCTATCTTGTCCTGTTACTGTTTTTAATCGTGCTCACAAGACGAGATTTAAATTCTGATTCGCGGCTACCTGTGGCGAAATCGTGTGCCGTTTCTCTATGAGTCTTTACCGGGCGGGCTCGTGACGGGTGCTTCATTGCAGTGGATGAGGGCGCGCCACCTGCGCGCCCACGGCCTCATCCTCGCGCTATGCCTGTGGTCGGTTTACGTCTGGAACATGAGCACACCCGGCCTGCGGGATCGCGTCGGTAATCTGAAGGGCACTGATTTTGTGCACTTCTACACGCTTGGTTTGCTTGCGCTGGCCCACGATGGTGCAGACCTGTACAACCTGAGCGCGCAATCGAAGATCGCAGCGGCTCGCGTTCCCGCAGCGGCTGGTATTCACTACTTGCCGCTTTATCCGCCGCAGCTTTCAATTTTCTTCGCGCCGCTCGCGAAACTCTCTTACGCGCCGGCGCTTGTCGCATGGCTGACGCTCAGTTCGTTAATTTACTTTTGTTGCTGCTATGCGTTCTGGCGAGCCTGTCCTAACCTGCGAGATCAAAAAATTACAACGTTGATTCTGGCTGTTGCCTTTCCCGCATTCTGGCACCTGATTGCCTGGGGACAAACTTCCGCGCTCGCACTGGCTTGCTTTACCGCGGCCTTTTTCGCATTGCGAGCCAGGCGCGAATTCTTTGCCGGCCTGGCTTTCGGATGCCTTATCTTCAAGCCCCAATTAGCGGTGGGCGCGGCCATCGTTTTTGTATTTGCCCTTCGCTGGCGAATAATCGTGGGTGCGCTTTCATCCTCGTTGCTTGAACTGATTGGCGCGACCCTCTATTACGGCCTCGGCCCATTGCACAACTGGATCCAGTCGATGCTCATGGTGCGCCATCGACTCACCTTGCTTGAGCCCAGGCCTTATCAGACCCACTGCCTGCGGACATTCTGGAGCATGCTAATTCCGTGGCCACCGATTTCATTTACGTTTTACCTTCTCAGCGGATTATTCGTCTCTGTTCTGCTCATCTCCTGCTGGCGAGGGCGATTACCGCTCGCCGTGCGCTTCTCAGCACTGTTGTTTACCAGCGTATTGCTCTCGCCGCACCTGACCGTCTACGACCTGGTTATTCTTGCGCCTGCGTTCTTGCTGCTCTCGGATTCGATTATTGCCCGCCACGGCGAGACGGCAGCGTATCTCCCGGTTCTTCTCTATTTGGCATTCATCCTGCCGCTGCTAGGTCCTTTGGCACGCTGGACGCACCTGCAGCTCACCGTGCCGGTGATGGTCGCGATTGTTTACGTGATTTGGAACTCAGGCAGACAGACGGCGGGATTTGCGACTTCGCCGCAAAAATTAGTTCCCGAACAGAAACTGTAACGCGTCCGGAAACCGTTGCGCCCAAGCTGATTCGGAATGCCCGGCGCCCTCCTGAATCACAACCCGCAGCCGCCTTTCGCTCAACACTGCGCGTCTGATAATTGCAGCCAGCTCTTGAACGTTATTGGCCACACTGCGGCTCTTTTCGACATCGGCCGCTTCGGCGGTTCCTGCGGCGAGAAATATTCTTTCCGGCCAAATCCTGACCGAGCGGCTTTGCTTGAGAACCTGCCGATTTGAGACCCACAACGATGGACTCTCGAGCAGCAGGCGGCCGATTCTCCCCGGCCGCGCGATGGCCGTGTACAACGCAATCAGCGCTCCCAGCGAAGAGCCGCCGAACCCCGTTTGTTCGGGTGCAGCCACTATACGATAATTCCGTTCGACGAACGGCATCACTTCCTTGAACAGAAAATCGGGATAGTATTTGCCTTGCACTCGCAGCATCATCGGATAAACCGAGCGGTGCGGCATGTATTCGCGCAGGCGGTCTTTGCCGGTATTATCGATTCCGACGATAATTAACGGCGCCACAGCCCCTTCCCGAATCAGGCGATCGGCGGTTTCATCGACCTGCCATTCGACTCCTGCGAACGAAGACGAGGCTTCAAACAGGTTCTGGCCATCGTTCAAGTACAGCACGGGATAATGTTTGCTTTCGTTTTCGCGATCGTCATATCCGGGAGGAAGCCAAATCCGCAGAAAACGAGTGTTGCGAAAGATTCGGCTGCGAAATTCGTGCAGACGCAGATCACCCGTGGCGTCAGCGGCTCGCGTAAACTGTGCAGAATCGATTTCAGTTTTTCGGATACTCGGCATCAAGCGATTGCTTCGCAGGGAGATGCATTTGCAAACCAATGACAGGGGCTCGCGCATCTCACCGCGTTCTGCTATTAATGACGCCTCCCAAAGTCGAGATCGACGCGATGATCGCCAGCGAACCCAAACACAAAATGCACCAGGTGTCCAAAACGAAGCCCTCAACGTAGGTCAGGTAAAGTGCAAAAACCAACCCGGCCAGCGCTCCTGCCAGTAAAACGTTCGGCACCCAGGGGCGTAAACGATAAATGGTGGCGAGCGCCAGAATGATTGCGTAGCCGGCCACTCCTATGCCGGCGACCGGAATTCCAAAGAACGAAGAGAACTCGCTGCGGTTCACGATGTCACAATTGAATTGCACGGCGACATCGCAAAATTTCGTTTGCGATTTTGCATAATGCCGCTGCAACGAAACAGCAGACACCGCAATCCCTAGAACGGCCAACACTGCAACCACGACGAAGAACGGACGATTGTCCTTTACAGAGGTCGAATCAGGCTGCCTCGGTTCTTTGGAATCGGGCGTCACGGCAAGCGGCATCCGGTTTTATCGCTTAGTTCCTGCATAGGGAAAACACCCTCGACCGGAGCATTATTGCCGAACTGCCAACTGGGAAACAGCTTCACGCCAGCAGCCTTGCAGGCAGGCGCAAGCTCATGTGAGCCTTTGATGGCGCACTCGACATAGGGCACATATTTGAAGGCCCTGCCGAATTCTGCTTTCTGCTCGGCGCAATGCGGACACCAATACAGGCCATACATTTTCGTGTTCGCCGAAGCCAGGCATTTGGCAAATCCATCGTAGCGATGGTTGTTGTAGTACCAAAAACCTGCATAGGCAATGATCAGGAGAGCCGCAATCCCAGCCCAGATCAGCTTTTCCCGGCTACTTCTCAGGCTCGGTTCTCGCTTCCCTAAACGTTTTTCTTGCCGTTTTCGACGAACTTCAGACATGATTCGTTTCCATTATGACTTCATTTTTATATCACGGCTTCACGCGGCGACATTCAATGCGCCCGGCAAAACATCGAGCTCCTCGCAATGGAGCGTCAATACCTCTCCGTCGATCATCACATCGACCGGAGCTTCCAAATTGAACTCGACATGCTTCACGGCTTTTCGTTCGGCCAACGGGTGCTGGATGTGCGTTCCATCATAAAGCGTAGGCAGATTGCGAATCAGTCCGAGTCTTCCAATCGGCCCCCAACGGACGTATTCGATCATTCCGCTGTTCACTTGCGCCTTTGGCGCAATCATCATCGTGCCACCGGTAAATTTGCTGTTATTGAAAGTAAGAAAAAGGCAGCTCCGGCGGTCGAATTCGGTTTCGCCATCGGCGCGCACAGGAAATGGCCGGCGCTGCAGCCGCGCAAGGCCTAGGAAAATGGAAATGATGTAGCCCATTTCTCCCTGGGCGCTGAAACGCCGCGCCCGCAAGGTCGCAACATCGGCGGGAAATCCCAGGCTCAGCAAGTTGATGTAGTGCAGCACCCCGGCGCGATGACGCAGGCGCAGGACATCGCAGGGCTGAAATTTTCTTGCTATCAGCGATTCAATCGCGTGCTCGGCGCCACGGTCCGTGAAGTCCCGCAGAAAGGAATTGCCGGTTCCTAGTGGCAGGAAGCCAAGTGTGGGACGTTCATCATCGAGCGCCTCAGGGAACAATCCGTTCACAATTTCATAAGAAGTTCCGTCGCCGCCAACCGCTATAAATCGCCGCTGGCCACTTCTGTATGCTTCGCGGGCGATGCGGGTTGCGTCTCCTCCGCCCTTAGTTTCCGCGAGTTCAATTGCGACTCCGCCCGATCGTAAACGCTCCAGCGCCGGACCAAGCAATTTGCGTGACCGACCGCCGCCCGCCGCAGGGTTTACGATAGCAAGGTAGGCTTTCTGCCCGCTCACAGAGTTACCGCCGCCCCTCGATCGAGTGTCTTAGCGATTTCTTCTGCCAGCATCTGCCGCTTGATTTTCATCGACGCGGTACGGGGGAAATCTTTTTCCCAGATCACATATGCGCCCACCCGTTTGAAATCCGGCAGGCGGCGATTCCGCTTCAGAAGCTCTTCCAGCAACGTGGTGTCGAAACGCTGGTTCTGCTCCAGGCGCAACACCACTACGAGCATTTCGCGGCCAAGTTGTTTCTGCGGCCACAGATAATTCGCGGCAAACACGCAGTATTCCTTCACTGGCAAGCCGTCAAAAACGGTTTCAATATCTTCGGGATAAATGTTCTTTCCACCCTCGGTAACGATCATATTTTTCTTGCGGCCGAAAAGCTGCAAATGGCCGGATTTCTCGAACCGGCCGAGATCGCCCGTCAACAGCCAGCCTTCGACGATGGTTTCGAGGGTCAATTCGGGATCGTCAAGGTAATGCGACATGACGGTTTTGCTGCGGGCCGCGATTTCGCCAATGCCATCTTCATTCGGATTCAGTACACGCAGCTCCACACCGGGAAGCGGCTTGCCGACTGTGTCGGCGCGAAAAGGTTTCAGATCGTTTAGCGTGAGAGCGGTTCCGGCTTCAGTTAGCCCGTAACCGTTTACCACGGGAATTCCGAGATCGTAAAAGAACTGCATAGTAGATGGCTCCATGAACGCACCACCCGTGATCAGCGCCAGAAGTTGCCCGCCGAAGGCGCGGTGAACTCCAGGCAGAAGGGCGCGGCTTAATTTGGGCTTCGGCTTCTTTTTCGTCAGCATCTTGTTGATCGCGATCAGGCGGTTCAAAACAGCGCGCTTCCAGCCGGGAAGTTCGTTCATCTTCGCTCGCAGACCGCGCTCAAGATTTTTCACGATCATCGGCACCAGCGAAACGTAGGTGATGCGATAGCGCACGAAAGCATCCCGCACAAACTCGGGACGCAGCGTCCGCAGATGCACCACGCAGGCGCCGCACACGAAAGGACCGATGAATCCCACCATGAAATCGATAGCATGATTCGTAGGCAGAATACTCAGATATCGCACGCCCGGCCAAAACGGATACCAAGCGGTCAACGTACGGCACTGCTCGAGATAATTTTCGTGCGTGAGCACGCATCCCTTCGGACGGCCACCCGTGCCGGAGGAATAGACGATGCAGGCCGCATCTTCTCTCTGCCGCATCACGAAATCCGGCGTGCCTTTGCGTTTGAAATCTTCCCAGCGAAATCCGCCGGCAAGATCTGCACCGATAGGGGCTTCCGTCACCAGGACGAGCTTCGTACCGATGTTATGAAATTCCGGCGCCTGCATCATCGCGCGCCATAGGTAATATTCGACCACCAGCACCTTGGCCTTCGAGTGCGCGAGCAATTGCAAATGCTCGCTTGCGATCAGCTTGTAATCCAGAGGGACGAGCACTCCGCCGGTGTAGAAGATGGCATAAGCGGAGATCAGCCACTTCGACTGGTTCGTCATGAGAATCGCGGCGCGGTCTCCCGCTTCGAATTCGGCGTCTTCCAGAGCGCGCGCCAGCGGCAGCGCGGTTTCTTTGAAGTCAGAATAGGTCAGCCGCGTTTTCTCGCGGTCGCGGTCCGCTTCAATCAGGCAGGTTTCGCTGGAGAAACGGTCGAGCGCATCCCGCAATGCCGCGCCCAGGCAACTGTATTTTTGGAGATCGAGCATGCAAGAATTGCTGATTGTAGATTGGTGATTGTTGATTAACAACCCAGGGCTGCGGACACGATTAGAATCATTAATGAAGAATCAGCAATCAACAATCGGTGCGTTAAAGTCTCGCCTGAATTTTTCCCGCCAGGCTGCGAAAGTCCGATACTCCTTGTAATTCGTAATCCGGAAGCTCGATATGAAAATGATTTTCTAACTTCGTTAACAGATCGAGTGTCTGCAAGCTGTCGATTCCCAGGGCCTTGAAAAAGTCGTCGTCCGGATTTAGCTTTTCCCGCGGCACTTTGAAGTGGGCGGCCGCGAGGTCCAGGATTTCATCGAGCGTCTTGTCGGTAGTAGGCATAGGTCATTGCGTGAACAAATGTAATTTCATAGAAGCTTCCGCCTAGCGAATTCGCCTGCCGCTCCTGGCTCCCACTCAACGCTCCTTATGGGAGATACGGCTGCGCATCAGTGCTCTCCACAAACTTCCGCAACCCGGCTTGCACCGGCGGCCGTGAAAACAATTCGCAAAATAGATCGATCTCCTGCCTCAGTTCGTCAAGCGGAACCGGTTTGATAAATCTTTTCGCGCCAGCGGCCGTGGCGCGATCGAATTTGCCCAACTGCGCTGCCATTGCCCGCGCCGATCGCAGAGCTTCACCTTCAGCAACCATCTGGCTCACCAGCCCGATCTGCAGCGCCTTGGCAGCATTAAAACTGCGGCCGGTGAGCAAAAGATCTCTTACAACCGCATTGCCAAGATCGCGTTTCAGGCGCGGAATCCCGCCGAATCCCGGGATAAGTCCGAGCCTCAGCTCCGGAAAACAGAAGCGCGCCATCTTGTCCGCAACGATCAAATCGCAAGTCAACGCGAGTTCGAATCCTCCGCCGAACGTTACGCCATGCACTGCAGCAATTGTGGTCAAAGGAGCAGCATCGATCAGATTCAGCACGCGGTGAATGCGCTCCAGAAAATCGCGAATGCCTTTCGATGCAGAAGCCCGGTCCATGGCCTGCGAGCGATGGTAAAGCTCGCGCAAGTCGGCTCCGGCGCAGAATCCAGATTTCAATTCGCTGTAGATGACCAGCGCATGGGCTTCTTCCTGCATGCGCAGCAGATCGGTGGCAAATTTTTCCAATTCCTCAAGTGACGCCGACCCCAATTCGTTGCAAGGCGCGCGATGCAACGCCAGTTCGATGACCCCATCTTCGAGCTTCCAGGATAGAGCGGTCCCCGAGCATTGATCGGCCGATACCGGTCGAACCTGCTCTTCCCTGGACGCGCTGTGCGTGCTAATTTCCAAGACCCTCCTGCGAACTAAACAGCCTGCTTCACTCCATACATTTCTTCAATCTCGCTCTTCATGCGGGCAGCAATCACATCGCGTTTGAGTTTGCCGTTTACGGTCAGGCATCCGTTTTCGATGGTGAACGCTTCCTCGCGGACCACAAAGGCGCGCACCTGCTTATAATGCGGCATTTCGGCATTCACCGCATCCAGCGCGGCTTGTACCTGCTCGGGCATCGAGTTGCCAGCCACGATTGCGGTTAAATATCCGCGGCCGTTCCCTACGATTATCACTTGCTGGGCCGGCAAAAGTTTGCTGATCGCAGTTTCGATCGTCTCGGGGGAGATCTTGTGTCCCGAGCCCAGCACAATCAGATTTTTAATCCGCCCCGCAATTCGCCAGTTGCCCGCGGCATTCATTTCGCCCTGATCGCCGGTATGAAACCATCCGTCGCGCAGTGCTTGCGCCGTTTGCTCCGGCCGGTTCCAGTAGCCGGCAAAAATGTTGGGTCCGCGAACTATGATCTCGTCATTGTCAGCGAGGCGCATTTCCATTCCGGAGATCGCCGGGCCCACGCGCCCTACTTCTGCTCGATCAGGATCGTCCATAGTGCAAATCGCCGTGGTTTCTGTGAGCCCGTAGACCTGCAGCACGCGAATTCCGAGCATCATGAAATACAGTTGGGTTTCCGCGCTCAGCGGAGCAGACCCGCAAATCAGCGCCTTCAGATTTTTGCCGATCATTTTCTTGCGGATCGCGGGAAACACCAGGCGGTTCGCCAACCACAACCAGCAAGCATCACCTGATTGGGGCTGGGCATCTTGCTTGCGCGCCCAGGCGCCTTTGGCTCGCGAATAGATGGCCTGCACGACTCCGCCAGTCTGCCAGAGTTGCTCGTCCACGGCGCGGCGCATGCGCTCGAGCAGTTGCGGAACGTTGAGACAATAATCCGGAGCAACCGTGCGCAGATCGCCGGCGATCTTTGTCAGGTCCATATTGATCGTGACCAGGCTGCGGCGCATGAGAAACGTCAGCATCGCGATCCAGGAAGCGGCGAAGGTGAACGGCAAATAATGAAAGATGCGGTCCTGTTCTTTCGAACCTGACATTAACTGGGCCAATCGCTCCGATGTACGCTCCAGCATGAAACCTACGTTGGACGCCGTAAGCACGACACCCTTTGCTTCACCCGAGGTCCCTGACGTATAGATAATTGTGACCGGATCATCTTTGCCCACCTGCGGACGCTCCAGCTCAATGCCCTCCACTCCGGCGAAAACTTCATCGAACAGGCATTGCGGCGGCGCTTCTGGCCAGCTCTGCGCAATCGAATCGCGCAGAGCCGGATCCCCGCAACACAGCAATGACAGCGTCGAGTCCTTCATCATGGCGATTAGTTCAGTCGGTGCCTGGCGTGAATAGAGTGGGACAACAATCAATCCCTCGGCCATGAGAGCTAAATCAGCGGCGAGCCAACGAATGCCGTTGGCGGCCAGCAATCCACAGCGGGCGCCTTTCGGCAGCCGTTTCGAAGCGATAAATGTTCTCGCCTTCCCCACAAGTTCCAGCAATTCATTGCCGGTGACGCCGGTAATTTGCCCATCACGGATCTCTGCGAGGACTCGTGTATCGCCCGCGGTACGCAGTTGCGAAAAAATTTCGCCGATAAATGGGACTAACATGTTTACTTTCGAATCTAGTTATACGCTGCAATCAACTGCTTCAGGCCTGAGTTCATCGGCGGCAAATAATCTTCCCAACTCCACTCCCCTCGCCTGGTTTCGAACTCGGGGTATCTACGCTGCACCTCTTCTTCGAAATACACACCCATGCGCGCCATGACCTTTAGATTTCTCACGACTGTGCGCGCAATTCCGTCGGCGATGGTTTCGCCTTCCCGGCTTAGCTTCTCGAGTGCGGCTAGCAATTTCCCCTCAAGCTCCGGGTCATCTACGGTCATCAGCAAATCCTGATGCCCGCGCTCTCGCATGAGGTTTCGAATACGCTCGTCCATCGTAATGCCTGCCGATGGCACCAAACCCGGCATGGAGGTCACAATTCCGTGGTAGCGCGACGAAGCCATCATGTGGCAGGCGCGCAATATACTCACCAACTCGTACATGTTGTATTCGTCCGAGGTGAGCACGGGAACTCCGCCCAGCTTTTCTGCTATGCGCCGCGCGGGACGCGCATCGAGCCGCTCGGTCGCGACCAGAATCACGAATACGTTTTTTCTTTTGCGAAACGCATCGACCGCGTTTGCAATCGCCGTCCAGTATTTTCGATACGCTTCATCCGCTGCCGGACCTGAATTGTGGAAATACACCGTTCGGTAATGGCTGTCTTTGTAGGCTCCTGTAAACGTACGCAACGCATACTTCGCCACAGATGCCTTCACCGGCCACTCGAAGGGATTGATCGGGCATACGACCAGCACTGGCGCTTGCCCGTCCCACCCTACCTTTCGCAAAACGCTCTGGCCATACTCCGGTGGACGCGGCTCAAACTGGCCCACGCCGTATCGGTTCCTAACTCCGTCGGCACGCCCAGCTCGCGCAGCACGGTACGCGACTCTTCGTTGCGCGTAATAACGAAAGAATTCTTGCAGTAGCGGCCGCACATCTTTGCCACCAACGGATCCATGTGCCCAGCTTCCGCGCCATATCCGACGGACAATTTATTTTGTGCCGCCGCGATTCCCAAAGAGCCGATCATCATTGTGGCCAGCGCATTGGCGAACTTGCTTTTAAACATCGAGCCTTCGCACGCCACAACCCCATCGTGCCTGGGAACCTCATCGGCAAGAAACGGCGGAAAAATATCGGGCAGATGAACCTGCTTCGTGCCCTCGAAATATCCGCGGGAGAAATCGAAGTTCTGGCTCATCACGCTGAATTCGACTCGCTCAGCGCCAAGAATGTGCCGAATCTGCCGCAGCATTTCGTCGACGCGCACATCAGAACCCATGTTCCGCGTGCCGTTGTAGCCCGCAAACAAGAGTTTCAACTTTTCTCCCGGCTTCCAGCGCTGGCCTCCGCCGAGCATCCATGTGGCTTTCGCGCGCTCAATGGAACCGCTGACCCAGGCTTCCAGGATAAAATCCATCATGCTGCCGTACCTCCCACCGCAGCGGGCCAGGGCTGATAGGGATAGTGAAAGTCGTTTACGCGGCTGAACTTCAATAGCGGATAAGAATATTGCGAGAATGGCACCGGTTTTTTACCCAACTCCTGGGCGATCCGCCGATTGTCGAACACCGTATTCCACACCAGATACGGCATGAATACCTTCATCAGCGAGGCACTCTTACTGATGGCTCCGTTGCGGTTCGCCAAAAAATTCACCGAGGATGAAAATGGCTTTTCGGCAACCGGCACGAAGACTGGGGCGCGTTTGTTTTGCGCGCTCGCCAGCGCACGCGTGATCTCACGAAAGTTCTGCGATTCGATTCCCGACGACAGATGATAAATATCGTGCTCGGGTTGGGGCTTTTGATGCAGTGTGGCAATTGCCTCGGCCACGAAGTCCACGTTGACAATGTCGATTTTATCGGTCGGCCGGAACGGCAGCACCGGCAAACCTGCCAGGAAGGCAAACGCCTTGACCATGTCAAACTGTGTGGTTTCCGCATAGCGGCTGTCGCCCAGCACTATGCTGGGACGAAAAATGATCTTTGGAGTATCCGGCAACAACATGCGCAGCATGTGCTCGCAGAACTTTTTTGTTCTCGCGTAAGGATCGTAGTCGGAACGTTCCCAGTCGATGGAGCGGTCTTCGCTTACGACTTCATTTTGCCGTTTGCCGGCTACCGCGACCGTGCTCACCAGGCTGAAGCGTCTCAAGCCGTGATAGTGCTCAACGTGCCGCCCCAGCGTGAGCACTTCGAGCGTCCCCCGCAGATTGACGTTGAGGCAACTCTTCTCGGACTTCCGGTTCAGCGATGCCGCGCAATGAATCGCCGAATCTGTGGTGTGAATGAGGCGATCGTATTCATCCCGTCCCAGGCCGAACCCCGGATCCGTCAAGTCCCCACGAAACACGCGCACACGAGTCTGCAGATATTCGTAGAATTCGTTAAAGTTCATGTGCAATTGCATGGCCTGCCACAAGCGTGCTTCGGCCTCGCTCACATCGCGGGCCCGCACCAGCACATTTAACGCGACGCCTTGATCGCGCAACAGATTTGCGGCAACATGCGCCCCGATGTATCCCGTCGATCCCGTCAAGAAAATTGCCATTCACCAATTCCCGCCTGTCCCGGTCTTTACGGTCTCACTATTGCTGCCATTCTCTAGTGGGCGCGGCTGCAAACTGCGTGCGGGTCGCACCTCGAGCGGCCTGCCTTCGATCAGTGGATAGGCTCACCGGCGCAGCGCCGGAATGTGCACGTTGATCCAGTAATCCCACCAGTCAAGCTTGCGCGCGTTATAGCTGAAGTCGGCGCGCTCGTCCTCTTGCAGAGCGTACGAGAGCCTTTCGACGTTGTCGGCTGCGAAGTCGTGTTCGTTCAGGAGAATAAAAGGTTCGAATAACTCAATGAGCTTCTCCACGCGTTCCAAATTTCGTTCCGCTTTCGCCAGCGGAGTTTTTTTCAGCGGCAGCGGAGACATGACCCGCTGGATCGACTTCACAATGGCCCGTTGCGCGGGCGCCGACATTCGCTGATAGCGCGTCTTTGAAACCGGAATCGCGTCGAATCGCAATCTCAACCACGACTCCAGTCCTTCCTGGGCCCGGTAATGCTTGCGATGGGCGAGCGATGTGAGTTCGATCGAGCGCCCCATATCACATGGATTCGTCACCGACGTGGCGAGTTGATAGAGCGGCTCATGCCGGCGCTCCACGATGGCTGCCGCGATCAACGTCATGCCCGCACAGACCGCATCCACAGGGATAATGTCCAGCCGCTTTCTCTCGTTCGACGGCAGCTGCCGGAAATATGTGCCCAACAGATACGAGAGCGAGGCCGAAGTGTTGATCCCCTCATTCCATCCCGGAAATGGTTTCGCCACCGACGTTTCAACAATCGCTGGACGAACCACCGCAATCGGCAGCCCCGCACCATGCTTCACGATCAGCGACTCGGCCAGGCTTTTCGTCAGCGTGTAGGTATTTGGCCATCCCAACTCCTTGGCGCGGCGCGTACCTGCTTCTGTCAGGTAAGCTTTCAGCCAGCGAATCCGGTTCTTTCGAATCTGATTGTCGAGCGCCGCTCCCTGCAGGCCCTTTGCGGCGTGTTTGTTGGATAGCGACTGCGAACGCAAATCGGCGGTCAGTTCTTCGCTTTCAGCTTGCTGTTCCGTGAGCGCAGCGAACTCGTGCAGCGCCCGCCATTCCCGTTCTGCATCGAAGTTCGCCACGCGGCGTGGCGTGTAGTTCGGAACTAATCGCTCAGTGACCCGGCCGTCGCGTTCGCCCGCCACATAGCAAGTGGAGAGGTGCAGCAAGCCCGCATGATCGCTCCCGCGAATGAACTCCAGAATGTTCATCGCGGCGTCGGTATTAGTGGCCAGGGCATCACGCAAGTCGGGGTTGAAATCCGTCAATCCCGAACTGTTCACCACCAGATCCAGATTTTTCTGCAGGCGCCGCGCTGTTGTTTCGCTCAGGCCCAAACCAGGCCGCGTGACGTCTCCTTCAACCACCTCAACTTTTTGCCGCAGGTACTCCGCCAGGCCCGTTCCGTATTTCCCAAACAACCCATCGAAGACTGGCGATTCTTCTACGATCTTTTCAAAGCGGCCCTGCGCTGGATTCGATTTCTGCCGCCGGATCAGAAGATATATCCGTCCAACTTCCGGCAAGTCTGTCAGCGTATTCGCCAGCCAGACTTTGCCGATGAAGCCGGTCACTCCGATCAACATCAGGTGCTTGCCCGCCAGAGCGCGGCGTACCGAAAAGGCTGACTCATGCAGCAGACCGTCAAAATGCACGATCGGACCTTCGAGGGCTTTGGCTTCCCTGCTGGAAGCAACGATTGCCGCGCGCAGTTCGTCGACGGTGATACCTAGTTGGCGAGCGAGTGTTTTTGGAGCGCGGCGACCGTCGGGACTCTGGTCCCCAAGCTTGGCAAACGCGCCGCGCGGGCGGATCACCGGATCGAGCAGCCTTCCGGTCGCCATGCCGTCACGAAACTCCAGGCGGTTTGCCACGATGTGCTTCACGCCGAGATGTTGCGCCAGCGGCCGCATCACATGATCGAGCGCCTGGCTCACCAGCACCACCTCGGCGCCTGAGCGCACCAACTCCTGGACGCGCTGCACTCCACTCGCCTTCAGCCGAGGCGCCAGTTTGTATTGGAAATACTCTTCGCCAAGCAGATCGAGGCGGTCGCGGGTTACCCCCCGCAGAGCGGTATGCACCACCCGTGTGGCAAATATGCGGTTGGTGGAATAAAGAAAGGGACGCAGCGCCGCCATCAGGAAAATCAGGCCGCGGCGACGAAATCGGTCCGTGAAGGTTTGCGCGTTCCAGGTAAAGAAAGCGACGGGGCGCACCACCGTCAGATCAAGCAGGCTGCCCTCAACTCGCCAGAACACCGTGGGATGCGCCACAGCCGACACTTCCGCGGACACGCTGGGGGACGCGCTCGGTTGGTGGTTTGAAGGCTCCAAAGTTATCGCCCGTCCGACGGCGCGCTCGCCGCACTGAGGACAGAGCATTTATTGTAACAACGACACCGACTTCCGCGAAGCTTCTTTCCGATTGTGACCGGTTTGCCTTTGGATATGGGCTCTCTTGGCGCACTTCACGAACCCTTTGTGCTCTTCGGGGTAAATTCTTATACCGCAAAGTTCGCGAAAAACTGCCGCGAAGATCGCACAGGATGAACATCGCAAACTATAAACACTGGCCTCCTAACCTGGTCCGTGACCCATGTTGATTCGGAGTTGGCGCGGCGGCCGCAGACTAGGACACTACCCGCCGGATTTGTTCACACTCCCGTAACAATCTTTTCGTATAGTGGCAAACTTTAACACTCGCAAGTCGACTCCCCATTCACAAAACGAGGAATTCATGGCTACAGCATCGCAGACCGTGCTCGACCAGAAACTTTCCCGTAATCCCGGCAAAATCGGCATGGCGGTTTTTGGCGTGGTCCTGCTGATCGGTGTGATTTATGCCGGTTCCAGCCTGCTGCACGATCTTTCCAGTGTTCACGCCACATCGTTCCTGCCGTATCTTTTGCTCGGAGTCGCGCTGCTGGTTGCGCTCGGTTTTGAATTCGTAAACGGTTTTCACGATACGGCGAATGCCGTGGCTACGGTCATTTACACCCACTCGCTCGAACCTCATATTGCTGTGGTGTGGTCAGGCTTCTGGAACTTCCTGGGCGTGCTGGTCTCAAGCGGTCTGGTGGCATTTGCGATTATCTCGTTGCTCCCGGTCGAACTGATTTTGCAGGTTGGCAGCAAAGCAGGATTCGCTATGGTCTTTGCTTTGCTCGTGTCCGCGATTATATGGAACCTCGGCACCTGGTATTTCGGTTTGCCGGCTTCGAGTTCGCATACGCTCATCGGTTCCGTCATTGGCGTGGGCATCGCCAACCAGTTGATGAATCCCCGCACCGGCACAAGCGGCGTGGATTGGGGACAAGCCGCCAATATCGGCAAGTCTTTGCTACTTTCGCCGATCGTCGGATTCGGAGTGGCGGCGCTGCTGCTGTTGACTGCGAAAGCATTCATCAAAGATCCGAAATTGTATAAAGCTCCGGAAGGCGCCGAGCCGCCGCCGTTTTACATCCGTTGCCTGCTGATTCTCACCTGCACCGGCGTCAGCTTCTTTCACGGGTCGAATGACGGACAAAAAGGCATGGGTCTGATCATGCTGATTCTGATCGGAACGGTTCCGACCGCTTATGCCATCAATCACGCGGTGACTGCCAAAGACTCGCAGGATTTCATTGCGGTGTCGCAACAGGCTGCAGACAGTCTCTCGCACTACGTCAGCCCGGATGCGGTCGTAGGCGACCCACACCAGGACGTTACCGATTACATTCGCACCAAGAACTTCACCCCGAACACCATGCTGGCCATGCGCGAACTGGTCAACGACATCGGCAACGAGACCGCGCTGTACAAAGAGATGAAGAACATTCCCAACGATCAGGTGCGCAACTTCCGCAACGATCTCTACGTGATCAGCGAAGCTCTTCGGCTCATGCAGAAAAGCGGCAATCCGACAATCGCTCCAGCGGACGAGGCCATCCTTGCCAATTATAAAAAGCACATCGATCACTCGACGCGCTTCATTCCTCTCTGGGTGAAGGTCGCGGTTGCCATGGCGCTCGGACTCGGCACGATGGTGGGCTGGAAGCGCATCGTAGTTACGGTGGGAGAAAAGATCGGCAAGAGCCATCTAACCTATGCCCAAGGGGCAATGGCAGAAATTACGGCGATGGCCACGATCGGTGCGGCTGATGGATTCGGGCTTCCGGTCAGCACCACGCATGTGCTTTCCTCTGGCATTGCCGGCACAATGGCTGCGAACCACTCTGGAATTCAATGGTCGACGGTTCGCAATCTGGCCCTGGCTTGGGTATTAACACTGCCAGTAGCGATGATGCTATCGGGCTTCCTGTTCTGGCTTTTCCGCAAGACGTTCTGAGGATGGTTGCAAACCGTCCAGATCCTTGTAACTCCCGTTCCCTGGACGGAGTGACGGCAACGTTCTGCCGGTAATCGCACTCTAATTCTCCGCAGGCATTTGCGCCTGCGGAGATATGGAGCCGCCCGTATTCGTCGTTAACGACTACTCTAGTCCCTGTCTCTCTGGACGCAAACCTGCAGTGCTTTCCGTCTTTTTTCAGGGCGTGTATGATGTCGGGAAACAGGAGCCTTGCTTGAATTTCCTAAGCCGAACTCGCTGCGCCCTGTACCTGCTTGCGCTTCTGCTGTCCCCATTGTTCGTTCCCTCTCTGTACGCCGGGAATGACGTACTCGGAGAAGTGGAACTGGTCGGCGCATCCAAGGTTGAAAACACCTCCGGCGTCTGGGTCGATGGGCAGTATGTCGGCTATCTCGGTGAACTCAAAGGATCGAAAAAACTTCTCTTGCTTCCCGGCGAACACGACATCACCGTGCGCACGGGTGGTTATCTCGACTTCAATCAGAAAGTTCTTGCCAAGGCGGGCCAGAAGCAAACCATCGAAGTCAAGATGGAAAAAGACAACCGGGTTGCCCTGCCGAGAATTACGGCCGAGATCAAGCTGGAAGTGAAACCGAACCGCGCGGCGGTTTTTGTGGATGGAGTGTACGTGGGCCACATCGCTGAATTCGAAGGCTTGGGCCGAGGCATGCTGGTTGCTCCGGGAAAGCACAAGATCACGATCAGCTTGCCGGGATATCAGAACTTCGAGACCGAAATCGATCTGGTGGCAAACCAGAAATCCGCGATCAAAACGGAATTGGTGAAAGGCGGGCCGGTCGAGGGACCTGCATTGCCCCCGCCGCAGTGATTGCCGGCCAGAAAACGGGGGGGTAATTTCAGAGGCATTAGACGGCGGCGCCGGCAACAGCCAATCCGCGCTGCTTGCGCAACTCGGCCAGGAATGCATCTGCTGGGAAAGATGACTGTTTGCGAAAGAGTTCCAGCAAGGCGTCCTCTTCCTGGAGCGCTGCCTCTGTTTTTGAATTGTCCGCGGTGTCCAATTCCAGACTATCAGGCTCAACCAGCACTTCCGGCAACAGGTCACGTTTCTGGGTGAGAATGCTCAAGAAGTTCTCCAGCAGGGCACGCTGCTCGGGCGTTCTCTGGATAAATTCGACTCCCATGCCCTGTTCCGGGTGCATGACTCGGACCACGCCATCTATGCGGATATTCACTCCCGCAGCACCCATTATTAGATTTACCCTCGTCGCTACAGGAAACGGCGAAGCGAGCTCGAGATAGCATCCGCCCAAAGTCAGATCGGTAAGCTGACATCGAACCGGCGGATCGTCTTTTTCCACGTCCGGAGAGTTGCGGCTCAACCATTCCCGCAAGCGGCGCTCAACTTCTCGCGACTGGTTCAGAAATCTCAACCCCACTTGTCTGCCAGTTCCCTCCCAGGCAAACTCCGCTTCGAGCTTCATCATGTCGCTGGTGCCCGGTAGGGTGAATGAAAGCTGCCAACGGCCGTGGGACTTGATACGGCGCGGTAAAGTAACAGCCATGCCGCCTTCGCCGAAGTCCGCGCTATTTACGTTCAGTTGAGTACTCGATTCCCGGCTCGACATTTCGACGGGAATCTGCAGCGCAAGGCGGGAATTGCGGCGGCGTTCCTTTTTCATGAGCGCCCGGGCGGCGCGAAAGCTTGACCTGGCCCGCTCGGGCGACACCGGTTTGTAGAGAATGAAATGGGCCCCGATATCGAAGGCCGAGCGCAACCCTACTCCGGTCTCCAAAATTGCCACAGCCACAGCGCGCTTATTGCAAGGAGCGCTTCGCGCACTGCGCAGCACGTCGGCCGATCCGAGACCGGCACAGTCCACAATGATCGCCTCAAACCGCTCGCGGGTGAGATAGCGCAAGGCGTTTTCAGGATTCAAACAGTGCTCGACGCTGATCTCCAAATCCCCAAGGGTGCGGCGCAGAATTCGCACAATCTTTTCGTCCGAGCTCAGCAGCAGCGATTTCAGGCCTGCAGGGCTTGCGAGTTTCTCTGCGGACAGCACATAGCTACTGTATTCCGCACCGGAACCCCCTATCAATGGCGGCTTTTACGCCGAGGGTTACGACAGTAATATGGCGTCATCCGATCGGATTTGCCGCCCACGGCGGCTGTTGGGTCAGCGGTATTACAACCGGACAACGAAAGAGCAAAAACAGGCTAGCCGGATCTAACATCATTATTTAGCGATGTTTAGACAGTATTCATTAAAGGATTAAAGGTGCTTTTTCCGTTGACTTGGCGAGGAAAATCGGTGTAAGCTACGGTCTTTCCGATTTCAGTTTAGGCTGCACTTTTGGACAACCAGCAACATTGTTGTTCTCGTTTTCGTTTGTTCGTGCATCCCTGCAAGCTGGAAAGAATCATATAGATAAGGCACTTATCCCCCATTAGCAGGAAAGGCGATTATGGCAAAACGACGCGGAAATCCAAACTGGGGCAAGCCCGAGCCGATCGGCCCGGTCGTGCCCACCGTTACCGAGTTCGAGCAGGTGGTGCGCGAATATAAGCTCACCCCCGACCAGTACCTGCGTTCCACCCGCCTGCGGGAGTGGGCGAGGCGTAACAAGAATTCCAAGTACATTCCAGAGCCCCTGTTGGAAGCGTGGGGATTCGAGATCGAATCGACCCTGTAAGCACAGGACCGCAGATACCAGAAAATTACGGGCCGCCCCTCGGCGGCCCGGTCGACTTTGGGGCTCACCCTCCACCGCTTAGAAAGGTGCCATATCGATCGTCGGGTACAGCCCAGGCTGCCAGAATGGCGAGCCGGGTTCGAGCGACGTGAGTCCGTTGGCGCCGTCGAGAAACATTGAGTATCCGCTCGATGTTACGAGGCAGGGCTGCCCAATACCGCCGCCTGCCCTTATTTTGTCGGTGGGAAGCGCGTAAATTTCCCCTTTCTGCCGCGACTCCATGTACGCAGGAACGCCGGTGTCGTTATTTACCGAAAATATGCCCACATCGCGGGCGCCTGCATTGAGCAGGTAAAGGTAGCTTCCGGTTGAGTAATTCAGGTAAAAAGTAACCGACGCGGGATTTCCGCTGCTTCCCGGTTTATGGTCTGGATTTGCATAAGGCGAACCGGGAAGCTGCGTAAGCTGCCCGAAGGTCGACATTGAAAACGCTGAGATCGATCCCTCGGCGTTGGCTGTGTAAGCAAAAGACGGATATCCGCCGAGGATCGCCATATCAGTGACGCCGGCAGATGGCCCATAAAGTCCAGGAACAGGGAACGGAGATCCGTCAGCCTCATAGCGCGGTTCAAAATCGGTGCCGTCGAGGACGCTGGCGCTGGAGCCGTTTACCGTGACCAAGTAATGCCCGTCATTAATGTCCTGCGGGCCAATGTAGATCCCCGTTGGCTGAACATTGCCCTTAAGGACGAGCGGAGCTGCCATCGGTGTGATCGTACCGTTGACCACGTTTAGCGTTAGCTGGCTCAAAGTCCCTGGTTGGCCGTCCGGGCTTGTATTGGTGATGTACACGCCGAAAGTGCCCACAATCGACTCGATCTCAGGAACGGCGACCCCGGTCGGCTTATATCCCGGCTTCTCGCCCAACGGAAATGGCGATCCGGGAATCTGGATCAGCTCTCCGCTGACATTTAAATCCATGAAGTAGACGCTGAGGTCTTCGCTCGCTTGGTTCAGGACAAAAAGATAGGGATCGCTGCGCGAGGTTGCCCACGGATGCAACCCTGCCGGCGCAGGATTGCCGAACAATGGTGTTAACGTACAGTTGGTTGTGGGAACATAAAATTCTTGAATCGTTCCCGTCGCGGGGCTCGGCATATAGGCAAAGCCGAAATTGCCCATGTCCCACGACAAGCCATTCTTTTGGATCACAATCGTCAGCGGAACGCTCGTGCTGCCCCCGCAGTTGTCCGTCTCGCTGATCGATGCGTCATACGTTCCCACGCCTAGCTTGGGCCCGTACTGAAACAAATTTCCTTTGCGCTGTGCCGCCTCCCTGCCATCGATGTACATCGACATATAGTTCACGCCTTGGGCACAGGTAGTTGTTGAACTAGCATTGACCGTGAGGCCAAGTCCTCCGCCCTCATAAGGCACATTCGAAATCGGCTGGGTTACGATGATTTGCCCAGTCGCAGCCTGAACATTCTCCTGCAGAATGACTGAACTGGTGCCGCCACAGTTGTCGGTCACTTGCACAGTTGAAGCATACGATCCGGGAGCCATGGTAAGTTGCTCGTCAATGAAGCTCGACTGCGTTTGGTAGGCGAGCACGCCAGTCGAGGAATAAATACTCATCGCGTTAATACCACGCGGACAATCTGGGCTGGTTGCCCATCCTACGAAATGAACGGGAGACGGGCCGTTATAGGGGACATTGTTGGTTCCTCCGGAATTGACCGCGACTGGCGACACGACCGTAACCACTGGAGAAGTAGAGGCAAACGAAGGAACGCTAAAGCTGAACGCGAGTAGGGACACGAAGAGCGCACGGGATTTCATCTGTACCTCACCTTGTATCGGGAATACCTGTGGTAGAGAGACACAAGCGGATGACTGAGATGACAAGCCAGATGCGGAGGTTGCGCGGCCAAGCGCTGTGGAAAACTTTAGATTTAGCATTGGAGCGATGAAACACATTCTCCTATCGTGGAGCAGCGGCAAGGACAGTGCGTGGTCTCTGCACATGCTCCGTCAGCGCCGCGAGTACGAGGTTGTCGGGCTGCTGACCACTTTCAATAAGGAAGCGGATCGCGTCGCCATGCATGCTGTTCGGCGCGAACTGGTGGAGCAGCAGGCGGCAGCGGCCCGGCTTCCGTTGTGGGCTGTTCCCTTGCCATGGCCGTGCTCGAATGAGCAATATGAGTTGGTCATGGCTCAAACCTGTGCGAAGGCGGTTGCGGAAGGAATCGAAGGAGTGGCGTTCGGCGATTTGTTTCTCGAAGATGTACGCGCCTATCGTGAAAAGCAGATGAAAGGCACGGGACTAGAACCGATCTTTCCGGTCTGGGGATTGCCGACGCGTGAGTTGGCGCGGGAGATGATTGCTGCCGGCGTGAAGGCGAAGCTGACCTGTATCGACACGACAAAGCTCGACCGGCGGTTTGCAGGACGTGAGTTTGATAATGAGCTGCTTTCGGATTTGCCAGCTGAAGTGGATCCTTGCGGAGAACAAGGAGAATTTCATTCGTTTGTCTACGCGGGGCCAATGCTAAATGCTGAGTTGCCCGTGACTGTCGGGCAGTTAGTGGTGCGCGATCAGTTTGTGTTTGCCGACGTCGTGGCAGAGTGATCGATTATTTTTTTGAATAACTCCCTTGCAAAATTCTTATCGACCTGTGTTACACTCGCCGCCAATGTTGCCTTGCGCTGTGGGCGCGCGCCGGCAATCGTGGGGAAATCGTCCGGTACGTCTTCTCTTTGAGGGGGACTGGGGAATGGGCCTCGCGCTTCTGGTTGTGATCTGGCTGATCACCTTTGCCAGCACGTACTTCTTTGTCGCTAAAACCTGGTGGTTACCTCCTGCGGCCTCCGCGGCGGCGGGATTCATCGACGGACAATTCGCTCTGACCTTCATCCTGATGGGAATTGTTTTCGTCGCAGCACAGCTCAGCCTGGGATATTTCGCGTGGAGATATCGCGAGCGGCCGTCGTCGCCCCCTGCCGCCTATTCGCACGGCAATGTGAAGCTGGAAATTATCTGGACGGTGCTGACCACTATTTTGTTCATCGGACTCAACCTAATGGGGAGCCCAGTGTGGGCGAGCCAGCGATTTGATCCGGCGGGGCCAAACGCGGTGAAGGTGGAAGTGACGGGAATGCAGTTTGCCTGGTACTTCCGCTATCCCGGGCCGGATGGGAAATACGGCGCGACCAGCGTGAAGCTGATGGATCCTTCCGCCGGCGGCGAGGCCGCCGTGGGATTGAATACTTCCGATCCGGCGGCCAAAGACGACGTGGTGACCGGCACGATGTATTTGCCGGTCGATCGCCAGGTCGATTTGAGTTTGCGGTCGGTGGACGTGATTCACAGCTTTTTCGTCCCTAACCTGCGATTCAAGCAGGATGCGGTTCCCGGCCTGAACATTCACATGCACTTCACCCCGACGAAGATTGGCGAGTATGAAATTGCCTGCGCCGAATTGTGCGGGCTGGGACATTACAAGATGCACGGCATGGTTCACGTCGTCAGCCAGGAAGACTACGACAAATGGCTGGCGGCACGGGAGGCTGAGAAACAGTAATGGCAACTTTGGCTCCGGCTCACGCGCACGCTGCTCCCCAGGGATTCATCCGAAAATATATTTTCAGCCTCGATCACAAAGTGATTGGCATTCAGTATTTTTTCTTGGCGCTCACCGCCGTGTGGGTGGGGATGTTTTTGTCGCTGCTGATGCGGCTGCATTTGTACTGGCCGAATGCCGTGCTGCCGCTGGTGGGCGCGATCAAGCCGGAAACCTACCTCAGCCTGCTCACCATGCATGGAACCATCATGGTGTTCTTCGTGCTGACAACGGCACCACAAGGGGGATTTGGAAATTACTTTCTGCCGATCCAGATTGGCGCGCCGGATATGGCATTTCCAGTACTGAACATGCTTTCGTTCTGGGCAGCACATTTGTGGCGTTCGTCGTAATGCTGTCGGCGTTTTTCGTTACCGGTGGAGCGCCGCTGCATGGTTGGACGGGATATCCGCCGCTGAGCGCCTTGCAAACCGCGGGGCCGGGTGAGGGCTTGGGCGCGGATCTATGGATTACGTCGATTGCGATTTTCTGTTTGGCGTCTCTGATGGGCGCGCTGAATTTTTTGACGACCACGCTCGATATGCGGGCGAAGGGCATGACACTGATGCGCATGCCGCTGACCTGCTGGTCGTGGTTCATTACAGCAATTCTAGGATTGCTGGCGTTTGGCGTGCTTCTGTCGGCCGGAATTTTGTTGTTGATGGATCGGAATTTAGGGACGAGTTTTTACGTGCCGCTGGTGGTAGTGAATGGGCAGATCATGGGCCACAAAGGCGGATCGCCTCTGCTGTGGCAGCACCTGTTCTGGTTCTTCGGGCACCCGGAAGTTTATATCGCGATTCTGCCGGGCATGGGTGTCACGTCGCAGATTCTGTCGACGTTCTCGCGCAAGCCGATCTTTGGATATAAGGCGATGGTCTACGCCATGCTGGCGATCGGGTTCCTGGGATTCATGGTGTGGGGCCATCACATGTTTATGAGCGGGATGAGCCCGTACTCGGCCTTCACATTTTCCATTCTGACCATGTGCATTGGCGTTCCCTCGGCGATCAAGACCTTTAACTGGCTGGGCACCATGCTGCACGGGCGCATTCGATTTCAGACGCCCATGCTGTATGCGATTGGTTTCGTTTCCCTTTTCGTGTCCGGCGGATTGAGCGGGCCGTTCCTGGCGCAGCCAGTGCTTGATATTCAACTGCACGACACTTATTTTGTGGTCGGACATTTCCACCTGATCATGGGAGTGGCGGCAATCTTTGGCATGTTTGCAGCAACCTATTATTGGGTCCCGAAAATGTTCGGCCGCATGATGAATGAGTTCTGGGGACGGGTTCACTTCTTCATCACACTGATCGGGACCTATGCGATCTTCATGCCGATGCATTACCTCGGGATTGCGGGAGGAACACGACGGTATTCGCAATATACGGAAGTCGCCTATCTCCACAAGCTGATGCCGATTCACGGCTTCATGACTTATGCGGCAATCATCACGATTGCGGCGCAGTTTATTTTTGTGATCAATCTGTTCTGGACGCATCTTCAAAGGGCCGAAGGCCAGCGACAATCCATGGGAGGCCACGACACTGGAATGGACGACGGCGACCCCTCCGCCGCACGATAATTTTGGTGGCGTGACGCCGGTTGTACACAACGGTCACTTACGAATATGGAGTTCCCGGCGCGGCACGCGATTATGTTATGCAAACTGATCCGGCAACTGCCGCAGCGCACTGACGCACCATAATTAGTATGGCGACTTATACACCGAGCACTCCGATTACTGGGTTGGGCGGCCGCGGAAATGTACCACATCCTCCGGCTGGCGGCGGCGATGATGGAAGGTTCCCCGACTCGAACTTGCCCGATTACGGCGCGCGCCTGCGGCGGGCGCGGCTGGGATTGATTTGCGGGATGGCTACGGTCAGCATGGTATTCGTTTCGCTGACCAGCGCGTATGTCGTACGCCGGGGGCTTCCGACCTTCGATAACATCAGCCAAGCTTACGTTCACGATTGGGGTTACGTGCAGTTGCCCTGGTTGCTGCTGGCAATTAATACCGCAATCCTGCTGGTAAGCAGCCTGACGATGGAACGAGCACGGCGCGATATCGCTCGGCGCGCGGCGCTGGCGCCTGTGAAATCGATCCCTGGGATTTCTTTGGGCGACGAAAAAAGTTTTCCCTGGTTGGCTACGACCATCGTGTTAGGTCTGGGGTTTCTGGCCGGTCAGTTTCTCGCGTGGAACGAACTCGAGGCCAGGGGCTTTTTCGTTAACACAAATCCGAACAGCTCGTTCGTTTATTTGTTGACTGCAGCCCACGCTGTGCATTTGGCAGGTGGAGTCATTGCGTTGCTCTGGGCCGGCATTACTGCATTGCGGCACAAGCCCGTAGAGTCGCGGCGAATTGCGGTCGATGTTACGGCCTGGTACTGGCATTTTATGGCAGTATTGTGGATTTATGTCTTTGCTCTAGTGGCGTTTATGAAGTGAACAAATTCGAACAAGCAGGTTCGCTGGGCAAGTGTTGTACGCAAGATCCCTGGAGCGAAAGTAAATGGGGCCGCTTCGGGGTGATGAGATTGGCGTTCTCCAGTATTTGCAGCACACAAAACCAAGGGGGTTGGGGATGGCTGATGTTGTTCTCGATCACGCTGCAGCCTCGCATGATATGGCGGGGCAGTATGAAGCTCCGCTGTTTGGCGCTTACTCGAAAAAAGTTGGCATGTGGCTGTTCCTGGCCTCCGATTCGCTGACCTTCGGGGCTTTGCTGTTTGCTTTCAGCTACAACCGCATCTCGAACCCGGCTTGGCCGACGCCCTTTGGCGTGGAAAGCATCACCAATGCCAGCATCATGACAGCGTGCTTACTCTCAAGTTCGTTGACTATGGTATTGGGCGTGTTTGCGGCGCAAAGGCATGATCGGGCGTGGACGCGCAACTGGCTGCTGGCCACGATGGCCTTCGGCATCGCGTTCATCGTCCTGCACGGCATGGAATGGAGCCATTTGATTCACGAAGGCATGACGCCTTTCGGCAATCCCTGGGCGCCGACCGTCCCGCAGTTTGGCGGAACCTTCTTCACGCTTACCGGAATGCACATGCTGCACGTAACGATCGGGGTGATTTACCTCGGGGTGATTGCGCTGCGCAAATGGTTCCTGCCGATCCTTGGCGCGATCTGGCTGGCGGGTTTCCTATTGATTCCTTCCGATAATGTTTTTCATTATGGAATCCACGTACTGCTGATTGGATTGGTCGTGGCGGCTATCATTCTGTTTCTGAAGCCGAAAGATTACGATTCACATGATGTCGAGGTTTCCGGTTTGTATTGGCATTTTGTCGATTTGGTCTGGATGTTTATCTTTCCGCTGGTGTATTTGATGTCAACCAAGATCTAGAGATTTTGCGCGCGATTGGTATCGAGGATACTTACCATGCATGATGTAGCGAAGCATGACGATAGCAAAGGCCAGTACTTCTGGGTTTGGGGCGCATTGCTCTTTCTGACTGCAGTTGAGGTCTGGCTGGGCTATCGGCAGATATTTGCCCCTCTCCGAATGCTGCAGGTATTGCTAACGCTATCCATCGTGAAGTCGGCATTGATCATCGCCTATTTCATGCACCTGAAATTTGAAACGGCATTGATGCGCTGGATGATCGTACTTTCGGTCACAGCTTGTTTTGTAATTATGTATTTCTTCTTCTTCCCCGACGCGGGCCGAATTCTGCGCCTTGGGGTGTCGTAGACCGGAAGAGCTTTTCACCGCGAAGGGCGCTAAAAGCGGTCGCTGTTCGCGAAACAAATTGCAGAGCGACACGATTCACTGATATCTGAAATGATTCGACTGATTCTTAACAACACGCGCAGTGCTCTTCTTGTGGGAGTGCTTTGCCTTTCTGCGCTCCCCGTCTGGGGACAGGGTTGCGCGATGTGCAACGCCAACGCTCGAGCCACTCCTAAAGAAGGCCAGCAGGCGCTGAACCGGGCGGTGCTGGTGTTACTTCTTCCCCCGCTCGGGTTCATGGTGTTTGGAGTTGGGCTGGCTTTCCGCTACGGAAAGCGGCGCGATCTGGATCGGAACTAGTTTTACGCGATCGCGGCTGGCGGTACCGTCACACTCATCGTACTCACAATACTTTCCATCTCATCGTCAAGCCGCGCCGTCTCGCGTGCTCCGGTATGGCGCAAAACCTCTTGGGCCCACAAGGTCTTGGCACTTTCGTCGCAGGAAACGTAGATCAACACTCCCGTACGTCTGAGCTGACTCTCGTATTTCTTGGCATTCACTTCGGAAAAACCCAATCCCACCAGGGTTCGAGCATTCCCACACACGGCCGGTGCTCCATTGGAAGTCATAAGTGCATGCAGGTACGCCTGCGAACGGATAAAGAAACCGACACTCGGAATCAGGACCGCGCCAAATGCTGAGAGCCAGCCGATCATCCCCGCCGTTGCCGCATTGTCCTCGCGTTCGGAACTGAACAGGCTTGCCTGGCGAGCCATCGACGCAATGGGATGGGACGGCGCAAGCATCATGCAGATGTCTTCGTTTTCGAATCCAGCCTGGTTTAGGGTGTGAACAACTTCGGCCAGAGCAACGTCCTGAGGGTAAATTCCATAAGCGGCTGCTGAAGTGACTGCCATAAGGAAAGCTCCAATGCGGAGAATTCTGGCCCTGGCTAAGGATCGGGAAAACGCAGGCTGATGAGCGCCGATCAGAACTTAGTAATGGCGCGCAACCCTTTCGCGCCGCGAATACTGTGCGCTGGACTAAAACAGCTTATAGATCGGGCGCTATTCTGGCACTAGGGTGAATCATGTAGGTTCTCTGCGTAAGTTGTTTCGCGCTGAGGAAATCTCTCTACCGCAAGCGATCCGGCAGTCAAGTTTTAGCGCGAGAAACTGCCCTATAATAGAGAATTCGGCAGTCACTCCTGAGGCTTCTGGGCGACCGGCTCTGACTTTTCTCATCAGCAACGACCCGGCAAACCAGGGATTCTGCCCAACTGTATCCGATGTCCAATCCTACAATCACGGAAGGCATTGTGGTTCGCGGCGCCCGCGTGCATAACCTCAAAAACGTTGATTTTGAGGTACCGCATAACACTCTCACGGTGGTTACGGGCGTCTCTGGCTCCGGGAAATCTTCGCTCGCCTTCGACACGCTCTATGCGGAGGGCCAGCGGCGGTATGTGGAGTCGCTCTCGGCTTATGCGCGGCAGTTTCTGGAACGCATCGAGAAGCCGGATGCGGATTCAATCGATGGGATTGCTCCCGCAGTGGCCATCCGGCAGAAAAATTCCACTCGCAATCCGCGATCGACGGTAGGCACGGCGACTGAGATCTACGATTACCTGCGGCTGTTGTTTGCGCGCATTGGACGAACCTACTGCGCGAACTGCGGCAACCAGGTGAAGAAGGATACGGTCGATGAGGTCGCCGACGCAGTACTGGCGCTGGGTGCGGGAACGCGCGTGCAGGTTTTGTTTCCGTTGCAGACCGATGAGGGTTCCGCCCGGCAGGAGAAAAAAGCTTCGCGCGGCCGCAGAAGCAAGAAAGCCACCTCCAGCCCCACTCTAACCGAACAGGTTAAGGCCCGTCTTTTCGAACTGCGCAAAGCTGGGTTCAACCGGCTTTATCAAGCCGGACAGGTCTTTGAATTTTCCACGCCCGAGTCGCTGCTGGATATCCGTTTCGATCAGCCGGTGTTCATGCTGGTGGATCGGCTGGCGATTTCGCCCGAATCGCGCTCGCGCATTGTAGATGCCGTGGAAACGGCTTATCGCGAATCCGGTGAAGTGATCTTTGACTTACCCGCGCATGATGATCAGCCTGCGCGGCAATTGCGATTCGCGGAGCGCTTCGAGTGCAAAAACTGCCGCCTGCGTTATGACGAGCCGGAGCCCAGTCTCTTCTCGTTCAACAACCCGTACGGGGCATGCCCGCGTTGCCAGGGATTTGGCAACACCATTGATTTCGATCTCGGTCTGGTGATCCCGGACAAGTCGAAATCGCTGGCCGACGGCGCGATTGATCCGTGGAACAAGCCGAAATACCGCCCGGTATTCACGGACATGAAACGCTTCGCCAAGCAAATGGAGGTCCCCCTCGATGTTCCATGGGCGGAGCTTGAACCTGAACAACAGGAGCTGATTCTCGAGGGGGATGAGAAATTCCTTGGAGTGCGCGGTTTCTTTGAATACCTGGAGCGCAAGAAATACAAGCTCCACGTGCGCGTCTTTTTAAGTCGATATCGCGGATATTCGACTTGCCCAGAGTGCCGCGGATCACGTCTGCGGCTGGAAGCGCGGCAGGTAAAGATCAACGGCAAAAATATTTGCGAAGTCTGCTCGATGACAGTGGAAGATGCGGCAAAGTTCTTTGCCGGAGTACAACTGAGTTCCCAAGAAGCGGAGATTGCAGAGCGCTTGCTCGAGGAGATTCGCGAGCGGTTGCGATTCCTGAACGATGTGGGACTGGAATATTTGACGCTCGACCGATTGTCGTCGACGCTTTCCGGAGGCGAAGCCCAGCGGATTCAGCTTGCGACTTCGTTGGGGTCGCGGCTGGTGGGAACGCTTTACGTGTTGGATGAGCCTTCCATCGGACTGCACCCGCGCGACACGCACCGGCTTATCAAAATCCTGAATGATCTCCGCGATCTGGGAAATACGATTCTGGTTGTGGAGCACGATCCTGACATCATGAGAACGGCGGACCGCATCCTCGATCTCGGCCCCGGCGCGGGAGAAAATGGCGGCATGTTAGTCGCCGCTGGATCGTATGAAGAGATTTTGCACAATTCCGCCTCCTTGACTGGGCGTTACCTTGCAGATGAATTGCGCATTCAGGTTCCCTCGGCGCGGCGTCAGCCTGGCGCGCAGCACATCAGGATCACGGGCGTGCGCGCCAACAACTTGAAGAACATCGACCTTTGCATTCCTTTAGGAATGCTGGTGGCCATCACGGGAGTTTCGGGTTCCGGCAAATCGACGCTGCTGCATCAGGTGCTTTACCAGGCGCTCTGCGAGAGCAAGAAGCAGCAACTCCCTGGAGGGGCGCGCGGGTCGGCCACTTGGGAAAGTCTGGAGGGCGATCAGTTCATCGATGAAGTGGTCCTGGTCGATCAATCGCCGATTGGAAGGACTCCGCGATCGAATCCGGTAACCTACATCAAGGCGTTCGACGCGATTCGCGAACTGTTCGCTTCCCTTCCCGAAGCAAAAAAGCGCGGGTTCGCTTCCGGACACTTTTCTTTCAACATCCCGGGCGGAAGATGCGAGACCTGCCAGGGCGATGGCACGGTGACCGTCGAAATGCAATTTCTCGCCGACGTGGAACTGATCTGCGAGGAGTGCAAGGGTACGCGCTACAAGTCACAGGTGCTCGAGGTGCGGTATCGCGGCAAGAATATTCATGAAGTGCTAAACCTGACGGTAAAAGAAGCGTTAAGATTTTTCGCGGAAGTTCCGAAGATTACAGACAAGCTCTCTGTGCTTGATGAAGTTGGGCTGGGATACTTGCGCTTAGGGCAATCGGCAACGACATTATCAGGCGGCGAGGCACAGAGGATGAAGCTGGCGGCTCATTTACAGCCGGCGGCGCAAAAGGCCGGACGCCGTAGCAGTGCACGGCCAGATGAGGCGCGGCGCGGACGTCGGCTGCTCTATATCTTTGACGAACCGACAACCGGCCTGCACTTTGACGACGTCAGCAAACTGCTGGCCGCATTTCGCCGGCTCATCGATGCCGGTGGCTCGATCCTGGTGATCGAGCATAATCTGGATGTGATTAAAACTGCCGACTGGGTCGTCGACCTGGGGCCGGAGGGTGGAGCGCGCGGGGGAAAAATTGTGGGCGTAGGCCCGCCGGAAGCCATCGCGAAACTGCCTTCCTCCTACACTGGGCATTACCTGGCGCGCGTCTTGAATGGAACTCAGGGCAGTCATCGTGTGGTAACCAGCAATGGAGTGGCGAGCAACGGAGCGGCGCGTTCCAATGGGAGCAAATAAACTTCTTGCTGGATATTTTGTCTTGGCAGTAAGCGCGTGGGTGTGCGCTCAAACTTCTACATCTGGGCAGTCAATTTCACGGCCCACTTCGGCGTTATCATCTCAATCTTCCACCCCTCAGTCTTCTTCATCTCAAGCGCCTGTGTCTGAATCCGATCAAACAAGCGAATCCACCTCAGACAAACAAGAATCCAGTTCGCGCCACTCGGGCCATCACGTGCGGGTTCCGGTCGAAGATAACGATTCGCAACCTCCGGAGTTAAGGGAAGCCGAATCGGCGATCGACAAAAAAGATTACCCCACGGCCCAACTTCTTCTTCACAAGTTAGTCGAGCGCGAACCCTCGAATTATGTGGGATGGTTCGACCTGGGCTTCGTCGAGAATGCTTTGGGGAACGTTGACCAATCAATCGCCGCCTATCGCAAATCGGTGGCCGCCAAGCCGGATGTCTTCGAATCGAACCTGAATCTCGGGTTGCAACTGGCGAAGGCTGGACAGCCTGACGCTGGAATGTTTCTCCGGGCGGCGACTCGCCTGAAGCCGACAAGCCATGTCGAAGAAGGTTTGTATCGCGCCTGGCTGGGGTTGGGGCGGGCGCTTGAAAAATCGAATCCTGAGGAATCTCTAAATGCTTATCGTCACGCATCGGCGATTCAACCTAAAGAGGCCGAACCGCATCTCTCTATCGGACAGATTCTGGAGCGCGGAAATAACTTCGCTGAAGCCGAGTCCGAATACAAACAGGCGTTGGCATTGGATCCGCGTTCCTCTGATGCGCTTGTCGGACTGGCGAACATCTACATGCGGGGTCACCGGTTTCCCGAAGCGGAAGAGTATCTTCGCAAACTGGTAATGGATGAGCCCAACTCGGCCGAAGTTCATATTCAGCTGGGACGAGTGCTAGCGGCCGAGGAGAAAACGGATGCAGCAGTCACCGAGTTGCAGTCCGGGCTGAAATTGGCCCCGCTTGACGAGGAGGCGGAACGTGAGGTCGCCGGGTTATACACCACAGCCGGCAAGTACGCTCTGGCCGAAGCGGCATACCGCAAGCTCATTGCGGCGCACCCGGGCGACGCCGAATTGCACCGCTGGTTAGGAGAGACTTTGCTGTTGGAAAAGAAATTTCCTGAGGCCCAGCAGGAGTTCGCGACGGCAGTCAAGCTAAACCCCGATCTGGGAGAAGCTTACGGCGGACTGGCATTTGCCGCAGGCGAGAACAAGGATTACGTGTTGGCCCTGCGCGCGCTGGAAGTTCGGGCAAAGCTGCTGCCGGACGTCCCAATTGTTTATTTTTTGCGGGGATCGGCATATGATCATTTGCACGATTTTAAGAGGGCGGCCACTAACTATAGACTCTTTCTAAATACAGCACAGGGGAAGTATCCTGACCAGGAATGGCAGGCGAAACACCGGCTGATCGCTATCGAACCCAAGCGATGACCGGACCAAAGAAACCGGCCTAACGAACCGGTGTAACGAATTTTGGTTTGAACGAATTTGTTTGACCGCATTTGGTTTGACCAAATAAGAGGCGTGCTGGTATGGAACGCTCTCGGAATCTACGGATTGCAGTTGCGGGACTGGTTCTGGTAACACTCGCCGTGCCGTGGGCCGCACTGGCACATGATGAGACCACGATCGCGGAATTGAAAGGGCGCCTCTCCAGCGTCGACCTGCGCGATCGTCCAGCTTTATGCATCGAAATATGCGAGCGCCAGCTCGATGCCGCCGACAAATTCTACAATTTGGGCGCCGCGGCCGATGCGCAAGCCGCTTTGGCCGATGTTGTTTCCTTCGCTGCGTTGGCGCGCGAGTACGCCATCCAATCGCATAAACACGAAAAGCAAAGTGAAATCGCCTTACGCAAGGCGGTTCGCAAGCTCGCAGACCTGAAACACGCCATCTCCCGGGAGGATCAAACGGCGGTGCAGAACGCCATTGATCGCATCCAGCATTTTCGTGACGATCTTTTGTCGGCAATGTTTCCCAGGGCCGAGGCAAAATGAGTTTCCGGCTGAATCGAGCTGCAGTCGCCGCCGGCATCTTGTGGCTGATGATTCTGCCCGCATGGGCGCAGCGGCAGCGCGACCCGTTCACCTCCGCAGAAATCGACCAGATTCGCGACGTCAGTTGGGAACCGCAACAGCGTCTCTCTCTCTACGTGAAGTTCGCGCGGGAACGGCTCGTCGCCATGGAGCAGATGCGCAACGATCCGAAGACAAAAGACCGCGCCCAGCAGACGCATGACAAGCTCGACGATTTCGTGTTGATCTACGACGAGTTGAATGACAACATCGATACGTACGTTGATCGCAGAAATGATGTTCGCAAGCCGTTGAAACTGATCATCGACGCCGATAGCGAATTTCAGTCGAAGCTGCTGGCCCTGAAAGAAGCGGCGAACGTTCCACCGGAAGAAGCGAAACAGTACGAATTCGTCCTAAGCACTGCCCTCGATACGCTGAAAAGCTCTGCCGACGATCATCGCAACCTTCTTGCCGAGCAGCAAGACGCGGCCAAGCATAAGAGATTTGAAAAAGCTTCAGTCGGCGGCAAGGCAGAATAGGCTTCCGACTTAGTTAAGTCCGCCGCCAATCGCCCCATGCTAATCTAGCCTCACTGTGCGCGAGGGGCTTCTCGAAATTTTCTATGATGAGCATCGGCGGTTGCGGCCTGGGGCTGCGCTGCCGGAGTTGAAGATCGAATTTTTCGCCTTCGCCAACGTCAACAATACCATTCGATTGCGGGAAGGCCGGTTGCTGGTGCGGCTTTCCGATCTGCTCGAAGGCGCGCCCGAGGGAGTGGTTCGCGCCATCGCGCATATTCTGCTGGCCAAGATGTACCGCAAGCCGATCGATCGCACACATGCAGTGCGTTATCGAAAATATGTGGGCAGCCATGAGTTGGTGAACAAGGCGCATCTGGTGCGGCAGATGCGGGGGCGCAAACGGCTGCATTCTCCACAAGGGCGTGTGTATGATCTCGACGCGATCTTCGAGGATTTGAACCGGCGATTCTTTCATGGGCTGATGGGGCGTCCGCGAATGAGCTGGGGCCCGAGTAAGACGCGGCGCATTCTTGGGCATTACGATCCGGCGCATAATGCGATTGTCATCAGCCGGATTTTTGATCATCCGGCGATTCCCCGCTATGCCGTGGAATATATCGTGTACCACGAGATGCTGCATTTGAAACATCCGGTGCGGTTGCGCGGGAGCCGGCGGTGCGTTCACTCGGCGGAGTTTCAGGCAGAAGAGAAGTTGTTTCCGCAGGCGGAGCGAGCGGAAGAATTTCTGAAGAGGCTATGAGCTGCAAATTTTATTTCAGCCTCGGAGAACTGAATCGCGGGAAGACACGTTCATCTTTCCACAAATTTTGCGAACATTTCTTCGGGATCGATGGCGATGAAGATGCCGCGGCTGCGGGCGAGCACTTCATTTTTATCGTTGAGAATCTCGGCTGCGTTCACATGGGTGCGTCCCTGTTTTTTGATTTCGCGGCCTTCGACGCGCAGGGACTGGTGCAGCGGGACTGGCTTGAGGTATTCAACCATCATTTCGCGCGTTAGCGCGACGACCTGATGCAGCTTATTGACCTTGCCCATGGCGTCGTCGAGGATGCAGGCGATGATGCCGCCGTGGCAGTGGCCGGGCGGTCCGGTATAGCGCTTGCTAAGGCGGAATTTGCAGACGAAGGTTCGGCGTTCTTCGTCGAGCACGAACTTGAGTTTCATGCCGTCGGGGTTGTTCGGGCCGCAGACAAAGCAGCGATTCTTTTGCGGTTTGTGATCGCGGGTTTCGTGGCCGTGGGTCTTGGGCTTACCGGGCATGGAGGGATTTTACGCGATTCCTCGATGAGCTTTGAAGCTCTCGCAAGGTGCCCCTTCAGCTGCGCTGAGGGCAGGGTCTGGGACGCCGGTAAGAGCGCCCTGGGAGTGACGCGATCATGCGGCTTCTCGCCGCACAAAACGTACTTGCCGGAATAGCAGAAAGCCGCACTTCTCGCAAAAGACGCGAGAAATGGGGCGCCCCGACGCCGGGGTGAGGCTCGTTTCGAAAGCAGATCGCCGCTCGTAACCATTCTCCTTGCGACTAAGGTAACGTTGACTCATTTCCTAGAATATAGGATTCCTATATTCATGATGACCAAGCGTATTCCGGCCAAAATTGCCCGCGGCAGCGCCCAGCTTTCCATTCTCTCGCTCTTGTCGGAAGAACCGTTGTATGGTTTTGAAATTTCGAAGCGAATCGAGGAGCGAACGGCTGGCGCGTTGCGCTTTACGCTTGCTTCTCTGTATCCCATGCTTTACGAGCTGGAAAAAAAGCAATGGATTGAGGGGCGATGGGAAGCGAATCAATCCGGACGCGATCGCCGCGTCTACAGCCTTACGCCGGCCGGTAAGAAGGAACTCGTCCCCTTGAGGCGCGAGTGGAGTTTTTTCTTTCATGCGCTTGATCGGCTGGCGGGGGTGACCAATGGCTGATTGGAGAGAGTTGGTTCGCGAACGGCTGCATCCACTAAGTCTTCCTGCGCAAGACGCCGAAGAAGTCGTGAACGAACTCGCCGCACATCTTCACGATCTTTACGAAGAAAAATTAGAGCAACGGATCAGTGAGGCTGAGGCGCGACGGCTGACTGAGGACGAAGTCGCTAACTGGCCCCGGCTCGCGCAGCGCATTCAACACATAAAACACAAGGAGGAACTTATGAACGATCGAACCAAGCATATCTGGCTGCCAGGATTCGTAAACCTGGCCGCGGCCATGATTTTGCTCACACCATTGATCTCGGTTTCGATGCAGTCTCGTTTTCTGGGGCGGAGTCCGCTGCAGATGGTGCTTCTGCCTTGGCTGTGTTTACTACCGCTGTGCGGCGCAGCCGGAGCGCACCTCTCGCGGCGCGCCGGAGGCAGTCTCCGAGCTCGCCTTGTTGCTGGTCTGTTTCCGACCATCTCTATGCTGACACTGGGTTCAATTCTCGTTGTGAGTCGACGGCTCACTTTCGCTCATCCGGAATGGAAGTATGGCGCGATAGCGTTAGCTGTTGCCGTTATTCTTCCCAGTGTGACCTTGTTGGCCGGAGCGGCACCGTTTTTCAGGACAGCGAACCCACAGCGGTAACGAGGGCCCGGCACCCGTTCATACGGTGTCTCGCGCGAGATCCCTTGGCCCGCCGGTGAAAGCGGGCCTTCGGAATGACGAAATCGTTTCGGCGCCGGCAGCGGTTAGCCGATGCTTATGGTCAGTGTTGCGACGTTGAAAAACAGAGATACAATCACAGTATGAGCGCCGAAAGCTTCGTTGACGTCCCTACCGCAATTGAAGAGATACGCGCCGGCCGCATGATTGTCGTGGTCGACGATGAGGATCGCGAGAATGAGGGCGATCTCACGCTGGCCGCCGAAAAGGTTACGCCGGAAGCGATCAACTTTATGGCCAAGTACGGCCGCGGGCTGGTGTGTCTGGCGATGACGGAAGAGCGCCTGGAGCATCTGCGGCTGGGGCCGATGTCGGCAGAGAACACTTCGCAATATGGGACCGCGTTTTGCGAGGCGATCGACGCTCGGGTGGGAGTGACTACTGGAATCTCCGCCTATGATCGCTCACGCACGATTCAGGTGGCGATTGATCCGGCGACTAAGGCGTCTGATCTGGCGCGGCCCGGGCATGTCTTCCCGCTTCGCGCGCGCAAAGGTGGAGTGCTGGTGCGCGCGGGACAAACGGAAGCTTCCGTCGATCTGGCGCGGCTCGCTGGTCTGATTCCGGCTGGGATTATCTGCGAAATCATGAAGGACGATGGCACGATGGCGCGGGTACCGGACCTGATCGAGTTCTGCCGCGAGCATAATTTGAAAATGCTTACGGTTGCGGAGTTGATCCGGTACCGCATGGCGCATGAGCGGTATGTACATCGCGTGGGCGAGGCGTTAGTGGATACAAGGTTTGGCGAGTTCCGGCTGATCGCTTATGAGAGCGAAATCGATGGCGGCGAGTCGCACATGGCACTCATCCGGGGCGACATTGAAAACAGCGATACGCCGGTGCTGGTGCGCATGCACGCTCACTGTCTGATGGGAGACGTTTTCGGCGCGACCGGCTGCGAATGCCATGCCACGCTCGAAGGCGCATTGCGACGGATTGCGCAAGAAGGCCGCGGAGCGCTGATTTATTTGCATCAGAGTTCGAAAGGTTTCTCGATCGACAAACTTGGCGACCGCACGGCGCTGAGTTTTCATCGCGGGCGGAAGTTGCCGACGCTGCTCGACAACGGAAGAGAAACGCAGCGCGAGATTGGAATTGGGGCGCAGATTTTATCGGACTTGAATTTACGGCGGATTCGGCTGCTGACGAATCGTCCAAAACGCGTAGCCGCGCTGGAGGGATTTGGAATTGAGATTGTGGATCAGGTGGGAGTGGATTTGAAGCCTGTGGGAATGAACCGGTGACTTTGAGACCTGACGGAATCGAACTCGTTGGACTGGGAGACAGCGGAGGGCACACAACGAACGATGAAAACGCACAAAGGATTTGAGGCCTGCTTCGTCAGCACCTCAAGCCGGTAGCTACCTCCAGCGGCGGATGGGAAAAGCTTTCCTAAGACCCAGCGGATCAAAGATTCTGGGAGCTGAGTTGCCCGGACAGCAACCTGCATGGGGGAGGTTCGCCAAAACTGGCGGTAGTTACCGAAGAGAAGGCCCGTCAAAAATACGCGTTCTAGATGGCTCTAGAACGGCTTGCGCACGACGACTTCGCTCTCGCGAATAAAAAATTGGGCCGAACACTGCTCCGATCCGCAGATCACGGGAATCAGGCCGTTGATTTGCCGCCGCGTAATGAGGCCCAGCATTCCACAAGATGGGCAAGAGAGCACAGCCCAGTAGGGATCTTCCTTCTCGCCGACCTCGCCGGCATTTTCCAGAACGAAGACGGTTCCAGGCTGCATCTGTTCGGGAATCCACTCATTCAAGATGTCCAGTTCTCCGACCATGCATTCCTCCTGTGATGAACCCCTCCACCACGACCTTTATTCGCTAACCCTTTGCAGCTTAAGAGACCTTTCTAGCACGCTTGCGCGCGATTACCGATGTTACGGAGGTACTCACCTTGCGCGAGGTCAACTCGGCTCGCACCTGCCGCACGGCGTCGCTCAAGCAAATGCCCAAAATGGGCTGACGGGAATTTTTCAGGATGTCTACGATCTGGCGTGCCGA
Organism: uncultured Acidobacteriaceae bacterium; assembly: GCA_963743585.1. Taxonomy (GTDB): domain Bacteria; phylum Acidobacteriota; class Terriglobia; order Terriglobales; family Acidobacteriaceae; genus Sulfotelmatobacter. Next base: position 344,693 of record CAVUQI010000003.1, read on the forward strand.
GGTTTCGAGATAAAGATGCTTTCCGTCGGTAAGTAAATGCAGATCGGAGTTGCGGGCGGTGATTTCTGCGAGACCTTTGCCGAATTCGCGCTGCAAAAAGCGCATGACCTTCCGCACTCCCTGAAGTGAGAATCCTTTGCGCCGCAACTCGCAAATGACCGCCATTTCCATTACGTTCTGCATCGAGTAAAGACGGCGATGGCCGACGTGGGCGGGTTTGACGATGCCGCGCTCGTCCCACCATTGCAGCTGGCGGGCGCTGATGCCGGTAAAGGCGATCACTTCATGAGAGGAGAAACCATCCATAATTCTCTTCGAATCAATGATTCTGTTTGAATCAATCTGCGACGAAAATGTTTCAAACATTCTAGATGTGGGATGGTGAGTGTCAACAGGAGAGTGGGTGGAGGGTTAACTACAAGTGTGCATGGTTGGAATGGGGGTGAAAAGAATTAACACACAGGGCACGGAGGTTCACAGGCGCCCTACGGCTGAGATCGAGAGGACACAGCCGCCGCCGACGAAGTGGACGATTTCCAGGCGGTCGCCGTCTTTCAGTTCGATTTGCGGCCAGCGATCGCGAGGGGCGATGTCGCGGTTGAGCTCGACGGCTACGCGGTCGGATTTCATGCCGAGGACCTCAATCAAGGCCGATAGCATGAATGGGCCGGCAGGCGCGGGCTCCGCGAAGGCACGTTCTTCCCCATTGATGCGAAGCTTCATGGGATGCGAAATTTCAGGAAGCCAACGTCTGGGTTGCAATCACGACCTGAAAAGCAGGTCCGGCCTTAGTGTAGCAGGCCGGACGCTTGCTCAGCTTGCGGGTCAGCTTAGGGTTGGTACATCCACAAATCGTTGAATTGAGTCGAGAAGCCGAGAGAGCCGCCGAAAATCCAGATACCGCCGGCGGCGTCGATGCGGCCGACAGAACCAGTCCGGGCGCCGGGAAAATAGCTAGCAGATGACGCGCCGAGAGGGCCGTAGCTTCCCGTTTCGTTTGCCGTGTTAGAACCGCTCATCCACGTCCATTGGCCGGCGCTGAACTTCCACATGTCGTTCAGGCCGCCTCTGACGGTGGTTGAGGCTAGTCCGTTGCCGCCGAAAAGCCAGAAATTTCCAGCAGCGTCGGTCATGGCGAGTGAGCTATCTCTCGCTCCGGGGACGTTGGTAGATGCGGCCACTCCCTCGGTCACGTAGGTTCCCGGCTGACCTTGGAGGTTTGAACCCCCGACCCAGGTCCACTGGCCGGCGCTGTACTCCCACATGTCGTTGAGGTCGCCCTCCATTCCCGTTGAGTCGGAGCCTACGCCGCCGAAGAGCCAGAAGTTACCAGAGGCATCGACCCAGCCGACGGCGCTGTTGCGCGATCCCGGAATATTGGTGGAAGCGGCTTTGCCCAACTGTCCGTAGCTCCCGGCCTGGTAGGTTGTGCTCGAGCCGCCCATCCAAGTCCATTCACCTGCGCTATATTTCCAGAGGTCGTTGAGATTTCCTTGACCGGAATTGACGACGCCAAAGCCCCCAAAAATCCAGAAATTGCCGGCTGCATCCGTCCACTCAACAGCGCCCGATCGGGAGGGAGGAACATTGGTGGCGGAGGGTGTTCCCTTGTTTCCGTAACTACCAGTCGCGTTGATTTCTTCGGGACCCGCTCATCCATGTCCATTGGCCGCTGCTGTACTCCCAAAGATCGTTCCTGTATCCAATCGTGCCGGTCGAATCTGGGCCGCTGCCGCCAAAGAGCCAGAAATTGCCGGAGGCATCCACCCAAGAGACCGCGCTCTCCCGCGCCCCAGGGATATTGGTTGCGCCAGGGCACCTTCTGTGTACCGTACACTCCGGGGTTGCCGGCGGCTTCGGACGAACTCATTGAGGTCCACTCGCCCGCGCTGTACTTCCAGAGGTCGTTGAGGTCTCCAAAGCCGCGGCTGCCGGAATCGTAGCCGTCACCGCCGAACAGCCACAACGCGCCGGAGGCATCGATCCACGACACCGCGTTGTAACGGGCGCCGGGCACGTTGCTGGCAGAAGGAGTGTCGATCGTTCCGTAAGAACCGATCTGATTCGGGATATCGGCACCACTGACCCAGTCCCAATCACCGACCGGATTGTTGTTCGTGCAGACGACTTTGACAGTGGTCACATTCGCGTTGATGGTTCCCGTGGAATTCGTTGGCGAGCAGGTTTGCGCTGGAGTTGCCGGCTGCTGGAGGACGGTGACGTTAAAGGTGGTGCCGCCCGAGATGGGAGTGGTGAAAGCGAAGGCCCCGTTAGAGGCGATTGTGAGACTGTCGCTGAGGTTATCTTGCAATACGAGACCGACGCCGACCAGGCCCTGTACCGAACCAGAAACGTTGTAAGTCGCGGTCGTGCAGGAAATCTCAACCGTCACATTGGCCGTCGCCGTTCCGCTGCCACTCGAGACCGCACACGTTTGTGTGGGATTGGAGGGCTGAGTCAGGACTGTGACCTTGTATGTAGAACCCTTGGCGACATCTGTAGGAAAAGTGAAAGATCCGCCTTTGCTGATGGCCAGATTCTCCGCGCCATTATTTTGCAAGACGAGGCCCGAACCGGCAAGACCGGACACGCTGCCGCCTACGGTGTAAGTAACAGGAGAAGTACCGGTGGTGGTTACGGGAGTCGATCCTGATCCGCCGCAGCCGACCAGGCAGAAAGAAGCGAATGTGGCCAGTGTGATGTAGCAGAACCTGAGCTTGCTCATGGCGAACGGCGCCCCCTTGAGTGGGAAGAATTGAGCGGAACTTTTAGGGGACGGCTTCGGGGGAAACTACAGTGGGGGGAAGCGGAGGGTTTGCATACCTTCCGCTCGTCAACAATTTTTATACAGTAAACACCTGACTTCTTGCGAGTGGTCGGAAGTCCTCTAGTGGAATAGGGTAGAAAGTCCTTGCGGTGATGCGGGGTCAAGATGCGCAATGGCCGTCATGGTTGGAACTCCCACAGGTCGTTGAGATTGCCTTGTGTCACGTGACCCGAATCCAAGCCATATCCGCTAAATAGCCAGAGGCTTCCGGACGCATCGCACCAACCGACTGCGCTGTCTCTCGCTCCTGGCATGTTTCCCGCTGCCGCGATCCCTAGGGTTCCATAGGTCGCGAGCTCGTTGACTGTGTCCGCGCCACCCATCCAGGTTCACTGCCCTGCGGCATAGCTCCACAAATCGTTCAAGCTAAAGTCGTCTGAGCCCAGGGTTTCGCCCCCAAAGAGCCAGAGATTCCCGGCTGAGTCCAACCAGGCAACCGCGCTGTCGCGCGCGCCGGGAACGTTGCCGACAGAGGGCACTCCCTCAGTTCCGTAGACCCCCGGCTGACCGGTCACGTTTGAGCCGCCTACCCAAGTCCACTGCCCGGAGCTATACCTCCACAGGTCGTTGAGGTCACGTTCTGCTCCGGCCGAGTCAAGGGCCGACCCGCCAAAAAGCCAAAAGTCTCCCGAAGCATCGCTCCAAGCAGCAGCGAACGACCTGGCGGCAGGCATGTTAGTGGGTGCGGCTACACCCTGCGCTCCGTATGTCCCCGGCTGGTCAGCCATGTTCGACCCGCCAACCCAAGTCCACTCGCCTGAGTTGTATTTCCAGAGATCGTTGAGGGAACCATTGGTTCCGTTGGAGTCGAAGCCCGCGCCGCCGAAAAGCCACAGATTTCCGGCGCTGTCCGCCCAGCCAATCGCGCCTGCCCTCGCGCCGGGAAAGTTGCCAGGTACTGCGAGGCCCTGCGTTCCATAGCTGCCCACTTGGTTGATTACGTTGGGCCCGCTCATCCATGTCCACTGTCCGGCACTGTATCTCCACAAATCACTAAGATCAGCCGCGAAGGGCGTTCCCACGGCTCGCCCGAACCCACCAAACAGCCAAAGGCTTCCGGTGGCGTCGATCCAACCGAGTGCATTCCACCGCCCACCCGGGATGTTGCTCGGCGCCGCGACACCTTGGGTTCCGTAGGTTCCAGGTTGGTCGCCAATGTTCGAACCACCCATCCACGTCCATTGGCCGCGGCTAAACTTCCAGAGGTCATTGAGCGGCAAAACTGCGCCGGTCGAATCGTGACCAATGCCTCCGAAAAGCCAGAAATCCCCTGACGCGTCGGTTCACCCAACGGAAGAGTTACGCGCACCCGGAACATTTCCGGGTGCAGCTGTTCCTTGAACGCCGTAGGCCCCGCTTGACCTGTCGTGTCAGAACCATTGACCCAAGCCCATTCGCCGAGCGTCGCGGCGGAAGGAGTGGGTGTGCCGCTGCTGCTACCGCCGTTGTTGCGAGCCGCGTTGTTGCTGCCACACGACATCAGACCTACCGTAGCTAGCAATATAGGCAGAACCATGCGCCGGTTCATGGCATCTGGCACTGCATCTTTTCCAAAAATCGATCGGCCCCAGCGACTGCGTTTATCAAGACTTCGCTTCATGACACGCCTCGGCATTTTGCGAGAAGAATCGAGACGGCGGGGGAAGGGTTCAGCGCCTCGCGCTGCTTATTTGCGGCCACGAACTGTACCACAAATGTGGCTGAATTCAAGCAGGGGTTTAGGCTCCGATCGCGGAGCAATTAAAAGCATGTGGGCCAGGCCGACAATACCGAAATTCTCAGCAAGTGCCCTATAAAGTTTCGCGAGCTTTAATTTATTCCGCCTTGCGGAGGGCGAATTTTCTGGTCACGGTGCGGCCTTCGTGGTTGGCCTGCACCATGATGGAGGAATCGGGCAAGGCGGATTCTTCGACTTCGAGGGAAATGACGGCCGCTCCTCCCGCATCGGTGACGGCTTGCGTATAAAAAGGTGCGGCGTCGGGACGGGCGAAGCGAAAAATTAGGCGGGCGCTGGCCACGGCGGCGCCGGATTCGGTAACGCGGAGGTGCATGGTGAGATTACGGTTGGAGTGGATGGATTCAGCATTCTCCCATTGCACGTCCAGTTGCTTGATGGCGGCCAGGCTTTCGCTTTCGGCTTTGTCGAGAACGTTCTCCAGCTTCCCTGCTTTGATGGCCTCGAGGACGAGGCGGTGTTGATCGCGGAGTTGCTGTTCTTTTTGCGGATCGCCGAAGCCGGGCTGCACGGCCGAGGCGGCGTAGGAAATGGCCTTCTTGCCCACGCAGCGTCCGCGAACGAAGACCTGCGTCTGCAGGAGCTTCTCGTTTTCACGGGCTTCACTTTGCACGTGATAAATGGTGTCGCCGTGCTTAACGTCGGTGTTGAATCCGAAAATCATAAAAATTTAGTAATTGGGCAATTTTGCGATTCGGTAATTTGAAAAATCTATCCATCAGGGTGGTTTCTTCCCCTCACGTTTTTTGGCCGCGTGCAAACGGGATTTTCAATTTTTCAATTTTCAAAATTACAAAATCACAAAATTTCCCAATTGCATTTTTTCTTTCCCGAATCGGCAAAATTGGGTGCGTTCCCTTGACACTCTTCCGCGCTGCACCTAATCTAGAATGTTTATCGATACATCGACGCGAATTATATATAGCTTCTCCTATGCCGGACAATTACTTTGCTCGCTACCTGCCGTTTCTTATTCATATTGTGCTGGCGAGCTTGATTGCGGGCGCAATTATTACGCTTTCCTGGATCATTGGCCAGCGAAAACCCACGCGGGCCAAGATGTCTCCGTATGAATCCGGCATGGCTCCGGTCGGGGATGCGCGGGGGCGCTTCTCGGTGAAGTTCTACCTGGTCGCGATGTTGTTCATCCTTTTCGACGTTGAAGCGGTCTTTCTTTATCCCTGGGCGATAATTCTGCGCGATCTGAAGCATTTTGGGTTGTGGGAGATGTTCGTTTATATCGCCATCGTGCTGGTGGGGTTCTTTTACGTCTGGAAAAAAGGCGTGCTGGATTGGAGCGCGGACGCGATGCGACGAGGGCGCATCGGCTGATCATGGGCCTGAATTGCAAACAGCTCGACGATTTGACGGCACGGCTGAAGCCGTGCTCTACCCAGAACGATTTTGGTGGATAGATTCTAGTGGCCATCGTACCTGCTATTACCGATCTCGAACAACTGAAGGCTCACCCGGCGGTGGCAATGCTGCTGGCCTGGAATCAGGCTGCGGTCGCCGGGGCGAAATTCGACCGCGACGAGATGACGATTTATATCGATCGGGCCTTTATCCGCGAGGCCTGCGCGCTGCTGCGGGATGATGCGCAATGCCTGTTCAATTTCCTGTCGGACGTCACCTGCGTAGATTGGTTCCCTGCCGAGCCTCGCTTTGAGATTGTTTATCACCTGCTGTCGATTGCGAAAAAAGAACGGGTGCGGCTCAAGGTGAAGCTGGAGAGCAGCAATCCGGTCGTGGATTCAGTGACGCCGGTGTGGCCGGGCGCAAATTATTTTGAGCGGGAAGTATTCGATCTATTCGGGATTCGATTTAGCGGGCATCCTTACTTAAGGCGGCTCTTGATGCCCGAGGATTGGGAAGGCCATCCGCTGCGGAAGGATTACCCGGTGGAGGGTTATCGCTGATGGCGCATCTGACACCAACGCCGGTTCTCGAGCCCGGACAGGATCGAACGATGATCCTGAACATGGGGCCGCAGCATCCATCCACGCACGGGGTGCTGCGCGTGCTTCTGGAGATCGATGGCGAAACCGTGGTCCGGCTAATGCCCGATATTGGGTTCCTGCATACGGGAATTGAGAAAACCTGCGAAGCCAAGTTTTACCAGCAGGTGGTGCCGCTCACTGATCGCATTGATTATCTCTGCCCCATGACCAACAACCTCTGCTACGTGTTGGCCGTGGAGAAACTGCTGGGGCTGGAGATTCCGCCGAAAGCGCAGTGGATGCGCGTGCTCATGAACGAACTGACGCGCATTAATTCGCATCTGGTATGGCTGGGCACGCACGCGCTCGATATTGGAGCAATGACGGTTTTTCTGTATTGCTTCCGCGAGCGCGAAGAGGTACTGCGGCTGTTCGAGGCCGTTAGCGGACAGCGCATGATGACTTCTTATTTCCGCGTGGGTGGGATCGCGCTGGAGCCCCCCTTGGACTTTTTCGGTCGCGTGCGCAAGTTCGCTGGGTATTTTCCGGATCGGGTGGATGAGTACGAAAATCTGCTTACGGGAAATCCAATTTGGATGATGCGCACGAAGGGCGTGGCGCGCATGACTGCGGAAGATGCGATTGCGCTGGGAGCGAGTGGGCCGACGCTGCGCGGAAGCGGCGTAGATATTGATTTGCGGCGCGATATGCCCTACTCAAGTTATGAAAAGTTCAAGTTCAACGTTCCGGTGAGGCAGGAGGGCGATGTATTCGCCCGGTATCTTTGCCGCGTAGCTGAACTGCGCGAGTCGATTGCCATTGTGAGGCAAGCTGTCGAGGGGATGCCGGAAGGGCCGATTAAGGCTGACGCGCCGGGCATTGTGCTTCCTGACCGCGAAAAGATGAAGACGCAGATGGAAGCGCTTATTTATCATTTTAAGATCATTACTGAAGGTTTTGCGGTGCCTGCGGGCGAGGTCTATCAGGCAGTGGAGTCTCCGCGCGGCGAGATGGGCTATTACGTGGTGAGCGACGGCACGGCGAAGCCCTATCGCGTGCACATGCGCGCCGCATGTTTAGCCAATTTACAGACCTTGCCCAAGATGTGCGAAGGCAGCCTCATTGCGGATGTGGTCGCCGCGATTGGTTCGATTGATATTGTTTTGGGAGAGATCGATAGATGACCCTGCGACTTCTTTGTTCCCTGTGATTCGTCTTAAAACCACAGAGGGCACTGAGGATCACAGAGGACAGGGCGATGAAATTTTCTGACGAATTCGAAGCGCGGTTTGCCGAGATGGTGCCGCATTATCCCACGAAGAGGTCCGCGCTGGTGCCGACTCTTCTTTACGCGCAGGACGAGGTGGGGTTCCTTTCGGATGAGGTCATCGCTGAGTTGGCGGGACGGCTCGATCTGACCGAACTGGAAGTGCGGAACGTCATCAGCTACTACTCCATGCTGACCACCAAGCCACGCGGCAAATTCAACGTGCAGGTTTGCACCAATATCAGCTGCCTGGTGCGTGGTGGAGAGCAAATCTTGGAGCATTGCAAGAAGAAGCTGGGGGTTGGAAATCACGGCACCACGCCGGACGGATTATTTTCGCTGGAAGAAGTGGAATGCATTGGCGCGTGCAGTTGGGCCCCAGCGGCACAAGTGAACTATGATTTTCATGATGAACCTGACGATGGAGAAAATCGACAAGGTATTGGACGGGTACAGGAAAATTTAGCGATGTGCGATCGGCTGATTGAGCGATTGGACCGCCGGCAAAATTGGTTTAGACGCTAAGGGTTTCAATCGCGCAACGACAATCGCAAAATCACACAATGGCTACGCTGGTTTCTCATCCCGACGAGGTAAAGGTGGTGTCCAAGCGGTTTGGTTTGGGCGCGACCAGCATCGACCGCTATCTCGAACTGGACGGCTATAAAGCGGTGCAGAAGGCGCTCGGGATGGAAGCGGACGCGATAATCAATGAGGTGAAGAATTCGGGGCTGCGCGGGCGCGGCGGGGCAGGATTTTCGACGGGGATGAAATGGTCGTTCGTTCCGAAGCAATCGGCGAAACCGAAATATGTATTGTGTAACGGCGACGAGAGTGAGCCGGGCACATGCAAAGACCGGCTGATTTTCGAGCATGATCCGCATTCCGTGATCGAGGGCGTAATGATAGGGGCCCTCGCTGTGGGGGCGCGCAGCGGGTACATCTACATTCGCGGCGAGTATCGGTATCTCTCGAACATCATGCAGAAGGCGATTCGCGACGCTTACGCGAAAGGCTTCATCGGCAAGAACATTTTTGGCAGCGGACGCGATCTCGATATCTACTGGCATGGCGGCGCGGGCGCTTATGAAGTCGGCGAAGAATCGGCACTAATGGAATCGCTCGAGGGCAAGCGCGGCATTCCGAGGATTCGGCCGCCGTTTCCTGCAGTGGTTGGATTATGGGGTGGGCCGACGGTCATTAACAATGCTGAGACCCTGGCCAACGTGCCCCACATAATTCTGGGTGGCGCGGAGTGGTACGCCAATCTGGGCACTCCGAAGAATGGCGGCACACGTCTGTTCTGCCTGAGCGGCAACATCGCTAAGCCTGGCGTCTATGAGCTGCCTATGGGGTACAACTTGAAGAAGATGCTCTATGACGTCGGCGGCGGGATTCCTAACGGACGAAAACTGAAAGCGGTTGTCCCCGGCGGATCTTCCTGTCCCTGCCTTACTGCAGATGAGATCGATGTGAACATGGATTTCGATTCTGTCGCCAAAGCCGGGTCAATGTTAGGGTCTGGCGGCGTGGTGGTTGTCGACGATGCCCAGTGCATGGTGAAATTTGCTCTGCGTACGATGAAATTTTACAAACATGAAAGCTGCGGATGGTGCATTCCGTGCCGCGAAGGAACGGACTGGCTGGAGAAGACACTGACTCGTTTTCATCGCGGCGGCGGCTTGAAGAAAGATATCGATAACATGCAGTACTTGTCGGAAAACATGCTGGGGCGAACCTTCTGCCCGCTGGGCGATGCGGCGGCGATGCCGACCATCGCGTTCGTGAAAAAGTTCCGCAAAGAGTTCGAGGATCATCTGGAAGGCAGGCCGTGTCCGTTTGAAAAGCAGGGCGCGGTGGAAGAGCTTCCAGTGATGGCCCATTGACCATGACCACAGTTCCAGCCATACAGAGCTGTACCGAGACCGACAAGGCCAGACTGCTGGAGGCTTTACGCAAGGGAGGAGATGCGTTTCTTTGCAGCGTAGCCGGGGTAGGTGAAGCCGCCTGCCGCGTGCGCCCTGCAGGGGACCGTTGGTCAGTTCTCGAATGCGCTGAACACGTAGCGGTGGCGGAAAAAGTCATGCTCGGTTTGGTGGCGGGCGAACGGAAGGCGCGAGATCCAGAAGGATCGAAGCGGGATGATCGCATTCTCCGAAGTGGCACTGATCGCAGCACTCGGTTTGATGCTTCCGATCAATCACAACCGCGTGGCCGCTTTTCAACGCTGGCTGAGGCGGTGGCCCATTTCCAGGCAAGCCGTGAACGAACGCTTCGCCTTGTCGAATCGACTGGAGATGGACCTTCGTGCGTCGGAACTCACGCATCCCCATCGAGCAGTCGGCGAAATCAGCACTTATGAGTGTCTGTTACTGATGGGGGCCCACGCGCAAAGGCACGCGCTGCAGATTGAAGAGGTCAAACAAAGTCAGGCGTATCGTGCCGAAACGGGTAAATAAGGATTCATGGCTGAAGCACAAAAAGAAATTAACCTGACAGTTGACGGCAAGAAGGTCACGGGCCCCGCAGGCACGCTGCTGATCGAGGCGTGCAAGCGGGTGGGCATCGAAGTGCCTTCGTTTTGTTATTATCCGAATCTTTCTCTACAGGGCGCTTGCCGGATGTGCCTGGTGAAGATCGAGAAAATGCCCAAGCTGCAGACTGCATGCACGACCGTGGTCAGCGAAGGCATGGTTGTCACCTCCGATAGTCCAGAGATCAAGCAGGCGCGCAAGGGAATGATTGAGCTGTTGCTGGGAAATCATCCGCTGGATTGTCCGGTGTGCGATGCGGGCGGCGAGTGCGAACTGCAAGACATGACTTTCAGCTACGGCGCCGCCGAATCGAAGTTCATGGAGGCGAAGAACCATAAGGACGAGTTGCAGTGGTCGCCTGTGGTGTTCTTCGATCGTCCGCGATGCATTTTGTGCTATCGCTGCGTGCGGGTTTGCGGCGAGGGCATGGACGTTTGGGCGCTGGGCGTGCAGAACCGCGGTGTGAGTTCGATTATCGCCCCCAATAAAGAAGATCATCTGGAGTGCGAAGAGTGCGGCATGTGCATCGACATTTGCCCCGTCGGCGCCCTGACCTCGGGTGCGTATCGCTACAAGACGCGGCCGTGGGAAATGAAGCACATTGGCACCACCTGCACGCACTGCGGAGATGGATGCAAGACCACTCTGGGCGTGCGGCGCGCCGATACTGGCATGGAGATTGTTCGTGGCGACAACCGCGACAAGAGCGGGACGAATGGCGATTTTCTCTGCATCAAGGGGCGGTATGCATTTGATTTTGCGAATCATGAGGAACGCCTTACGCAGCCGCTGGTTCGGCAGAATGGCAAGCTCACTCCGGTTTCGTGGGAAAATGCGGTCGAATTGATCGGCAAGAATTTTCGGGAGGTCCGTGACACGTCGGGTGGCCAAGGGATTGGCGTTGTCGGTTCGACGCGAACAACAAATGAAGAAGCGTATCTGCTTTCGAAGTTCGCTCGCGTAGTGCTCCAGACGAACAATATCGATCATCATCGCACGGCGGACTTCCCGGCTTTCGCAGGCGCGCTGCGTGGCAAGGAAAACGCCACGGCAAGCATGGCTGACGTATTCACGGCTCCGGCGATTCTGCTGATTGGCAATGATCCGACCGAGCAGCATCCGCTGCTGGCGTGGCAGATTCGGAATAATGTTCGGCTGCATCGCGCCAGGTTGTATGTGATCAATTCGCAGCCGATTAAGCTGCGCAGGCAGGCGGCCAGCTTTTTGCAGGTTCCCGTCGGCGCCGAAGGGAAGGTTGCAGCGTTTTTGGCTGGGGATGATGCGGCGGTGGATGCGATTGCGTCGCCTTCGAACCCGGCCGAACTGGACGGCCGAGGGTCGCCGTCTCCACATGGGCCGTTGTCGCGCGGGCCGTTTTCGCGTGAACAGTGGATCTCGCTCCGCGAGAAGCTACGCGGCGAACAAAATTTGGTAGTCATCTTTGGATCTGAGCTTCGCGGCGCGGACATCGCGAGTCTGGTTAAATTCGGTTCCGCAATTTCCGGGGCCAAGTTCATCTGTCTGGCCGATTATGCCAATTCGCGCGGCGCGGCTGATATGGGTTTGTATCCGGATTTATTGCCTGGCTACCATCCGACTAGCGGAAATACCGAGTTTCATCGGGAGTGGGGCGAGATTTCCCAATCCGCAGGGCTCGATTTGCCGAGCATGGTTGACGCGGCGAAAGCGGGCAAGCTGAAGGCACTTTATGTGGTTGGCTCGAATCCCGTAGGCCGGTTGCAGATCGATCCCTTCGCATTTTCGAAGAGTTTTGTCGTGGTGCAGGACATGTTTCTGACCGAGACTGCGGTGATGGCGGACGTTGTGCTTCCGGCAGCCAATGCTTATGAGAAATCCGGGACCTTCACCAACACCTGCGGAGACGTGCAGTTGGTAAAAAAAGCCGGCGAGGTCACGGGCACGAAATCCGATTTCGAAATGATCGTCCGCATCGCCGATGCCATGGGATTCGATGTGCATAAGCTGGTGCCGTTCGGCGGAGGTACGCGCGCGGATATGGGGCAATCCCGCGGTGCGCAGTCGGGCGAGGCGGACCGGCATGCAGTATGGCTCGAGGCGCGCGGTTTGGAATTGAAGATGAGCCCGTTTGATCCCACGGCGATTCTGGACGAGATCCAGCGGCTCGTGCCGGGATACGACGTTCCGCGAGGAAATCTCTTGGCGGGAAACAGCGAGCATACATCGCTAATCGAGGTTGGATCGGCGGTCGCACACCGAGCCGATTCAATTGGGCCGGCGAACGACACCCTTTTTACTTCGGGAACCCTGGGGCGTTACTCTCGCGCTTTGAAGTCGGTAATTGAAAGCCGAGAGATTCATCCTGCCGAAGTCGCGGCAGACTGAGGGACATTTTCGATTGAGCGATTCAGTGATTGAGCGATTGCATACTGCGTTTCCAAAATGGCTCGATGGGCAGATCACTCAATCTCAGGATTGTTAGTTTATGCCTTTGCCACTTTCCATCTTCATCATCGTATCGGTGATCAAGTCGCTGATCGTGCTGATCGTGCTGCTGACGGCGGTGGCTTATACGGTTTGGCTGGAGCGCAAGGTCGTAGGCCATATGCAGAACCGCTGGGGACCGACGCGCGTGGGGCCATTTGGATTGCTGCAGCCAGCGGCTGACGGGCTGAAATTTCTTTTCAAAGAAGATCTCACTCCGCCGCATGTTTACAAGCCGCTGTTTCTGGCGGCGCCGATGATAGCGGTGGTCTTTGCACTGACTTCGATTGCCGTGGTGCCGTTCGGCAACGCAGTCACGATTGACGGCTACAGCATTCCGCTGGAGATTACCGATGTAAATATCGGGCTGTTGCTGATTCTGGGTGTTACATCGCTGGGCGTGTACGGAGTCGCGCTGGCGGGTTGGTCTTCCAACAATAAATATTCCCTGCTGGGCGGGCTGCGCGCTAGTGCGCAGATGGTGAGTTACGAGATCGCGCTGGGGCTTTCGCTGGTGGGAGTGCTGATTCAATCGGGAAGTTTCAGCCTGCGGACGATTGTTGAGGCGCAGGCGGGTCACTTCTGGGGATTCATTCCTCGCTGGAATATTTTTCACGGGCAGTTCATCGGCTTTTTTATTTACCTGATGGCCGCGTATGCGGAAACCAATCGCATTCCCTTTGACTTGCCGGAGGCCGAGACCGAACTGGTTGCCGGTTATCACACGGAATACAGCTCGATGAAGTTTGCCATGTTCTTCATGGCCGAGTACGCCAACATGATTACGGTGGCATGTGTGGCTACATTGCTGTTTTTCGGCGGATGGCACGGGCCGCTGTTTGGACCGCCGTTGCTGCAAGCAATCCTGCCAGTGTTCTGGTTTGCACTGCGGGTTTTCTGTTTTCTCTTTCTCTATATCTGGGTGCGCGGGACGTTGCCGCGCTTCCGCTACGATCAACTGATGGCGTTTGGCTGGAAGTTTCTGCTGCCGCTGGCGATTGCGAACCTAGTGGCGACGGCGGTTGCGGTTGCGTGGTAGGAGGGTTTCCGTTTACCCGGAAATTCCCGCGTCTCGCAATAGCGGCGAGACGTGGACGACCCTAATTTCAGTGAGAGCTTCTTTACTGGCAACTGATCGCTAGCAACGTTTATGAATTTTCATCTGATCATGTTTCTGGCGTTCGCCGCGGTTTGCGTGGGAGGAGCGGTGAACCTGCTGGCGCAACGGCATCCCATCAACAGCGCCCTGTCGCTGATTGCAGTGATGGGAGCGCTGGCTGGCGAATATCTTCTGCTGGGTGCGGAGTTTGTTGCGGCCGTGCAGGTAATAGTCTATGCCGGCGCCATCATGGTGCTGTTTGTGTTTGTCATCATGCTGCTGAATGCCGGCGTGGAAGAACGAACTAAAGGAAGCCGAGTCGCGATTTTGCTTGGCGTGCCGGGGGTGCTGATCGGCGGAGTACTCGTGGCATGGGTAGTTTTGCAGCGCTCGTGGACCACGGATGTAGCGATTGGCGCGCTGCCGGGGCCTCCGAAGGAAATTGCCGAGCTTTTGTTTCACAATTTTCTGCTGCCGTTTGAAGTGACCTCGATCTTGATACTCATTGCCATCATGGGTGCGGTAGTGCTGGCCAGCAAGCCAGAACCAAAGCACGGGAAGGCTGAGTGATGGTTCCGCTCTTGTACTACCTGTTGCTCAGTGGATTTTTATTCAGCTGCGGCGTGCTCGGCTTTCTGATCAAGCGCAACATCATCACGATTTTCATGTCGATTGAGCTGATGCTGAATGGAGTGAATCTTTCGTTTGTGGCATTTGCGGCCCACTGGCACGCGCTGGAGGGGCAGATTTTCGTTTTCTTTGTCATGGTCGTCGCGGCGGCTGAATCGGCCGTCGGGCTGGCCATCATTATCGCGGTCTATCGCACGCGCGAGACGTTGAACGTAGATCAGGTGAACCTGCTCAAACTATGAATCCCCACCTCAATCTATGGCTGGTCCCGATTCTGCCGCTCGCCGGGGCCGCGATAAATGGCCTTTTCGGGAAGAAATCTTCGCGCCGGGCGGTGAACACGATCGCTTTGTTCTTCAGTGGTGCCGCCTTCGCCATGGCTTTGTGGATTGCGGCGCGATGGTCTGCGTTGTCTCTCCCCTACCAGGAATTTCTCGCACACTGGATTCGGGCTGGCAGTTTCACAGTTGATTTCACCTTTTATCTCGATCAGCTTTCGCTGGTGATGCTGCTGGTGGTGACTGGGGTGGGGTTTCTGATTCACGTTTACTCCGTCGGCTACATGCACGACGACCCCGGTTATTACCGGTTCTTCAGCTACCTGAACCTGTTCATGTTTTTCATGCTGACGCTGGTTCTGGCAGGCAATTATCTGCAGATGTTTATCGGCTGGGAGGGGGTAGGGCTGGCGTCGTATCTGCTGATTGGGTTCTGGTTCACGAAAGATTCGGCGGCGGCGGCGGGGAAAAAAGCATTCATCGTCAACCGCATCGGCGACTTCGGGTTTCTGATTGCGCTGTTTCTGCTGATCAAGCATTTTGGATCGCTGAATTTCGATCGCGTGTTTAGCGCAATTTCGCCGATGCCGGCGGAAACCGCGGGAGCGGGCTTGCTGACGGCCATCGGGATTCTGATGATGGTGGGCGCGTGCGGCAAGTCAGCGCAGATCCCGTTGTACGTGTGGCTCCCCGACGCCATGGAAGGTCCGACGCCAGTTTCGGCGCTGATTCACGCCGCGACCATGGTGACGGCTGGCGTGTACATGGTGTCGCGCTCGCACGTGATTTTTGAACGGGCCCCCGGCGCGCTGATGGTGGTGGCGATCATCGGCACATTGACTGCGTTTTTCGCCGCGACGATTGCGATTGCGCAGACCGATATCAAGAAAGTCCTGGCCTATTCGACGGTTTCGCAGCTTGGCTACATGTTCATGGCTTGCGGCGCGGGGGCATTCTCGGCGGGAATTTTCCACTTGATGACGCACGCGTTCTTTAAAGGGTTGCTGTTCCTGGCAGCGGGGTCTGTGATTCACGCTGTGGGTGGCGAACAGGATATGCGCAAGATGGGCGGTCTGCGCAGGAAAATTCCGTGGACGTTCTGGACGATGACTGCTGCGACTGTCGCCATCTCGGGGATTCCGGGAGCATCGGGCTTCTTCAGCAAGGACGAAATTTTGTGGCGCTCTTATCAGGCCAGTTGGGTTTACTGGCTGGTCGGCGTCGTCACGGCCTTGATTACTTCGTTCTATATGTTCCGGCTATGGTTCATGACTTTCTTCGGCGAATATCGCGGAGAGGCCGAGGCAACGCACGATCATGTGGCGCATGGTGAGCATGGGCATGGCGGGATTCACGAGAGCCCCAGGGTGATGCTGGTTCCGCTGGTGGTCCTGGCAGTGCTCTCGCTGATTGGCGGATATGTCGGCGTTCCAGGATCGTTGGGCGGCAGTGATCACTTCGATAAATTTCTTGGACCGGTTTTCCACGGAAGCGCTCCGGCGAATGCCGGGGGTGAGGCGGTGGCTGAAAAGGGCGTGACCGAACGGGACCACCGAAGGGCCCGAGCCCAAGACCGGGGCTTCAACCGAGCTGATGTTTACGGGAATCTCGGTATGCGCCGCATTTCTTGGATTTGGGCTGGCCTGGTTGCTTTATTACCGGAATCCGCAATTGCCGAATAAGATTGCCGCTTCGCTTTCGGGCGGGTATCAGACGCTGGTGCACAAATATTACATCGACGAATTGTATGGGGCTTTGTTTGTCCGGCCGCTGATTAACGGCTCGACGCGATTTTTGTGGCACGACATCGATCAAGGGGTGATCGACGCTGCAGTGAACGACGCAGGCGAAGGTGCTAAGCATGTCTCCGACGAAGTTCGGCACATGCAGTCGGGCAACATCCGCTCATACGCGGGCTGGATCGCGGCGGGTGCGGCTGCGGTGATTGCATTCATGATCTGGATCGGGGTGGGACGATGACCGTCCACGATCTGGATCAGGCCATTTTGACGCTGGTGACCTTTTTCCCGCTGGCGGGCGCACTACTGCTGATACTGCTGCCGCGGCGCGACCGGGACATCCGTTTTATCGCCCTTTTCTTTTCCCTGGCCACCTTTCTTCTTTCGTTACACCTGCCGGTTTACTTTCATCGCGGGCAGAACGGGTTTCAGTATCAGATCGACAGGCAGTGGATCTCCACTCCCAATATTCACTACCACATGGGGATGGACGGCATTTCGCTGTGGCTCGTGCTGCTCACGACGTTTCTTACGCCGCTCTGCGTCCTGATCTCGTGGACCGTCCATTCACGATCGGGTGAAGGAATTTTTCATTCTGCTGCTGATTCTGGAGACGGCGCTGATCGGAGTGTTTACGTCTCTCGACCTGTTTCTTTTTTATTTTTTCTGGGAAGCTACGCTGATTCCGATGGCGTTGTTGATTGGCATGTTCGGCCACGAGCGCAAGGTATATGCCGCGGTGAAGTTTTTCATGTACACGATGATCGCGTCTATGTTCATGCTGGCGGCGATTTTGTGGCTTTATGCGCATACCGGCACGTTTGATTTTGTGACGATTCGCGACCAGATCGCAAGCGGAGCTGTGGCTAAATTTCCAGCTGCCGCGCAGTGGCTTTTCCTGGGATTCTTTCTGGCTTTTGCGGTGAAGGTGCCACTCTTTCCGCTGCACACGTGGCTGCCGGATGCGCACGTGGAAGCCCCAACCGCAGGTTCGGTGCTGCTGGCGGGAGTTTTACTGAAGATGGGCACCTACGGACTGCTTCGCTTCAACATTGGATTGTTTCCCGAACAGGCGCGGCAGAACGCGTGGTGGATCATGATTCTGGCAGTGATTGGAATCATCTACGGCGCCCTGGTTGCCATGGTGCAGCCGAATATGAAAAAGCTGATCGCATATTCGTCGGTCAGCCATCTCGGGTTTGTGGTACTGGGAATCTTCAGCTTCACGCAACTTGGCCTGGATGGGGCAATGTTCCTAATGCTGGCCCATGGAGTCTCGACAGGAGCTCTGTTCATGCTCGCGGGTATTTTGCACGAGCGGCGGCATACGTATGAGATCAGCGAATTCGGCGGCCTGGCCTCGATTATGCCGGCGTATGCGGCGTTGTATCTGGTGATTTTGCTGGCGTCGGCGGGATTGCCTCTGCTCAACGGCTTCATCGGCGAATTTCTGGTTCTAAGTGGGACATTCGAGGCCCGAGCGGTTTTTGGGATTCTGGCGGCGACAGGCGTGATCTGGAGCGCGGTTTACCTTCTCTGGATGTATCAGCGGGTTTTCTATGGCAAGGTGACCCACACGGTAAATGAAACCCTGCACGATCTTTCGGGATTTGAGAAGTGGGCGGTGTGGCCTTGCGCCGTCACGGCGCTGGTGATGGGCGTGGCCCCGATTTTGTGGCTTTCCGCGATTGATCCGGCGGTGCAGAATACGCTCTCTCCCATTGTGAAAATGGCGGGCCGACTGGTGGGGCAATGATGGCCGCAGCTATGATCGGCGCGACGCTGACCGCCGCGCACCGTCTAGGTGCAACGCGGCTAAACTTCTTGCCCGCTCAGTTTCAGACGCTGCCGCAAAGTGCCGACTACATCCGCATCCTGCCGGAGATTGTTCTCTCGATTTTCGGCATGATCGTCATGGTGCTTGATCCGTTGATGAATGAAGAGAAAAGCCAGAAGGTCCTGGCGTCGATCGCCCTGGTGGGGGCGCTCACCGGGCTCGGGGCGACGTGGTTCATGGCGCAATCTCCGGGGCAGGCTTTCTGGAACATGGTGCAGGTGGATGGGTTCAGCGTCTTCTTTCATGTGCTGGTGATCGCGATTGCGACGGTGGTGGTTCTTAGCTCGTATGAATATATGGCGGTGCAACGTATTCGCGCGGGCGAATACTACGCTCTGGTGTTGTTCGGCACAGTTGGCGTGGCGCTGATGTCGTCGGCGGTCGAACTGGTGCTGATCTTTATTGCGCTCGAGATTTCTTCGATCTCAACGTATGTGCTGGCGGGATTCCGGCGGCACGAAGCTTCCAGTACGGAATCTTCGCTCAAGTATTTTCTGCTGGGTTCGTTCGCTACGGCATTTTTTCTGTATGGCGTTGCGCTGATGTTTGGGGCGACCGGGCACACGAACATCAACCAGATCGGCGCGGCGTTGCGGGCTGGCTCAATTCCGCTTCTGGCAGTGGTGGGAGTCGCGCTGATCTTTGTGGGTCTGGGCTTTAAGGTCGCGGCCGCGCCCTTCCACATTTGGACGCCGGATGTTTACGAAGGAGCGCCGGCTCCGGTCGTGGGATTCATGTCGACAGCGCCGAAGGCCGCGGCATTCGCCGTCTTGTTGCGCATCGTGTTTGTGATCGACGTTCACGCATTGTTCTGGGTCATTTGGGTTGCGGCGGCGCTTTCGATGACGCTGGGAAATATCGGGGCGCTGGTGCAACACAATGTGAAGCGGTTGCTGGCTTACTCGTCGATCGCTCATGCCGGTTATATTCTGGTGGGTTTCGCGGCGGCTCCGGATCTGGGGACGTCCGCTGTGATGTTCTACGCGTGTTCCTACGCGGCCATGAACGTGGGCGCGTTTGCGGTGGTGAGCCACTTTGCGAATGCCGGCGAACGCTACGTGACGCTCGAAGACTATGAGGGATTGGGCCGCAGCTCTCCGTTACTAGCGGCGACGCTGACGATTTTTCTGCTGTCGCTGATTGGCATCCCGATGACCGGCGGCTTCTTCGCCAAATTTTACGTGTTCAGCGCCGCAATGAGAGCACACCTGATCTGGCTAACGATTATCGGGGTGCTGAACAGCGGAATCGGCGCTTATTACTATTTGCGGGTGATCGTAAAGATGTACATGAATGAAGCGCGGCGGGAAATTCCAGTGACTCCCGTGACGTTCGCGCCGCGGCTGGCGATTGCCTTATGCCTGATTGCGACCCTCTATCTGGGAATTTTTCCGAACTCTGTGTTGCAGTATGCCCGGGCATCTGCGGAACAGCTCGTGAAGCGGCCAGCGCCAGCTCTTCCCTCCTCTGGGCCTATCCCGAATATTCCCGTAGTGCTTTAGAACTCGTTCCGCTCGGCCCAATTAGTCGTAATATTCCAGCCCCAGATGCGTGATCAGTTCCTCGCCCTTCAAATGGCGTAGCGTGTTTTTCAGCTTCATCAATTGGATGAATAAATCGTGCTCGGGATAGAGGCCGGGGACCGTCATTGGGGACTTGAAGTAAAAACTCAGCCACTCCTGAATTCCGAGTCCGCGCAGCTCAGAACTGCGCTGGGCCAGGTCCATCAACAGAACAAGGTCAAGCACGATCGGGGCGGCAAGGATCGAATCGCGGCAGAGGAAATCGACTTTGATTTGCATGGGGTAGCCGAGCCATCCGAAGATATCGATGTTGTCCCAGCCTTCCTTATTGTCACCGCGCGGCGGGTAATAGTTGATGCGAACTTTGTGGTACATGTCGCCGTAAAGTTCGGGATAAAGATCGGGCTGCAGAATGTGCTCGAGCACGGAGAGTTTGGATTCCTCCTTGGTTTTGAAAGATCCAGGGTCATCGAGCACCTCGCCGTCGCGGTTGCCGAGAATGTTGGTGGAGAACCATCCGTTCAGACCTAACATGCGGGCTTTGAAACCGGGCGCAAGGATGGTCTTCATCAGCGTCTGACCGGTTTTGAAATCTTTGCCGCAGATGGGCGCTTCATTCTTTCGCGAAAGTTCGAGCATTGCCGGCAGATCGACCGTGAGGTTCGGCGCGCCGTTGGCGAATGGAACTCCTTCCATGAGCGAGGCGTAAGCGTAGATCATGGATGGTGCGATGGTGTCGTCGTTTGTGCGCAGCGCCTTCTCGAAGGATTTAACAGACTGGTGCGCTTCGCCCGGAGCTATGTAGGTTTCTGTCGATCCGCACCACATAGTGATTAGCCGGCTAACTCCGCCGCTCTTCTTGAATCTCCGAATGTCGTCGCGTAACTGGTCGGCAAGATCCATCTTGTTCTTGCCCTTTTTGACGTTGGGGCCGTCGATTTTTTTTACATACTTGTGGTCGAAGACTGCCGGCTGAGGAGTAATGGAAGAAAGAAACGGCTTTAATTGGTCAAGTAGGCGCTGTTCGAGAACTCCCGCATTGGAAGCTGCTTCGTACATGTTGTCTTCAAAAATGTCCCAACCGGTGAAGACCAGATCGTCGAGAGCTGCGAGAGGGACAAATTCTTTGATCTTGGGTGAGCGGCCGTCGGTGCGCTTGCCCAGCCGCACCGTACCCATCTGAGTGAGGGAGCCGATTGGTTTTGCCAAGCCTTTGCGAATGGCCTCTACTCCGGCAACGAATGTTGTGGCTACCGCGCCCATGCCGGGAATCATTACTCCTAGCTTGCCTTTTGCCGGAAGCATTTCGTCACGGGTGACATTTTTCGTCTCTGTTCTGGCAACGATTTTGCCACCTTTCGAACCCGATAGTTTTAACTCACGGCTGGCGCGCACGGCATGGGACAACGCGGTTTCGCGATGCTCGTGTTTCCGTGCAGCCTCGGCTGTATTAAACTGTTTGCGATGCCGCCGGCCATCGGCATCGGTCTAATCGGCCATAAAAGCGCCGGGGTGTTTTTGATACATTGGTCCCTCGCTGGTGACATTTAACGCCACCTGAAAGATACAACTTATATTCCACCATTCGGGCGGATTCTGCAAGCGACCAGCAGTGGAATGACGAGCAATTCTTGTTGAACGGTTCGCCGCGTACATTGAATGGAGAGCGGAATTGCGAAGGTTACTGCAATGATCTCTGATTTATGAGGATTTATGAGTGCTGATGAGCGGCAAATCTTAGAACTCTTCAAAGATGGCGACCGGGCCTTGATCGCAGCCAATGCTGCGGAACTGGTACGCATCTATGCGGATGATTACGTGCAATACGATGCGCTGGGCAGAACGTGCAGCCGGAAAGAACTGATCCGCCGGCTTACATCGGGCGAGATTCGATTTGTTTCGATGAAGTCAACGGGAAGGCGAATTCGAATGGTGCGAAGCGATGTTGCGATAGTGCAGGGATCGGAAGAAGATGAGATCGAACAGGATGGGAGGCGGTTCCACGTGCGCTATCTCTACATGGATCTCGTTACAAAGCGCAATCGAAGATGGCAGATCGTGGCGTCGCAGTTGGTAAAGCTTCCCGAACCGTAATGCTTCACTGCAGCCTCACTGTTCATCCGTAACTGGGGATGGTTGGGCCGCGATCCGGTTCTGCCAATGGCTCCATACAAACCAGGCTGCGCCAAACAGCAGCATGGCCACTATGATGGCGTCGAATTGGTGGAAGTACTTCCCTAATTCGCGCCAGTTCTGCCCTAATTTCATGCCCAGATACGCGAGCGCGAAACACCACGGCCAGGAACCGAGAAATGTGTAGATGTGAAAGCGGGCGCGCGGCATGCGGGAAACGCCCGCGGGCAGTGCGATAAACGTGCGAATGACGGGCAGCATCCGACCGAAGAAAACCGCGAGATATCCCCAGCGCGCAAAGAATCGGTCGGCCCAGGCAAGCTCCCGGCGCCCCATCAGGATCCAGCGCCCGTAGCGCTCCACCAGCGGACGTCCGCCATAGCAGCCAATCTCATATGCCACCAGCGAGCCCAGATTGCAGCCGATTGCCCCCATCGTCGCTACCCAGAAGAGTTTGAAAGCGCCGGTGAAAACTAAATAGCCAGCGAACGGCATGATCAACTCGGAAGGCAGTGGAATGCACGCCGACTCGATGGCCATCAGGAACATGATGCCAGCGTAGCCGGTAGTGGCGATGACCGAATTGATGAAGACAAAGATTACAGCTAGAAATTTTCCAGTCATTCCAAGATTCAGTCATTCACCCGCTTCAAGTGTATCGAAAATCCCTGCTCGGAAGATTGCTGCTCTGGAAATCGTTGTCCTGGAGGTCACCTCGGGAAATCAATGCGAGCGATAGCGCCTCAGAACGAACCGTCCTGCGTAAAGGTGTAACCCGGAAGCGAAGCGCCCTCGGGGCTTTTGGCTATTTTGATGCGGACGGTTGGAGCGTCGGGCGCGGTGATTCCGGCGGGGCGCAGCATGGCGTATTGCGTGAAGACCTCGTTATAGACCTTGGTGACCAGATAGTCCTGACCATCAGCGTCATTGCGCCACACCTGCCCGAGTTGGATGGAACTTACGGCCACAGCAGCTCCGTGAATTGTAAGGATAGTCACAGAGTAGCGGGGTAGGCTCCATAACGTCAATGATTGTGCTGGTTACGGAGGGACGAGCAGAGACGTCCCCATGGGAGGTTGCCGATTCGCCACGCTTCGAAGTGGAAGACGAGACACAGATCGCTCGACTGGCGCCCACGCTCTCACTCAGAATGGCCCGGTAAAATGAGTGTTGTCCTAAGCGTGCATGACATTCAGCACGACCGACGCTTGGATCCCCTTTGGCTCGGTTGCATTCGCACGCCTTTGTTGTACCCTTTGCGTCCAGGCTTAACAGCCCACACATTAGCTGTTCCTGGCGAAGGGTGGGCCCTGGCACTATTAGGACGGTTCCTTGCATCGGCTCGGCTTGCGTAATTCTGTCTCTGCCGATCATACTGGAAGGTTGCTTCGGACCATCCAAACGACCTTATGAAAACTACTATCTCTCTTTCTGCGCCTGCCCAACTCGAAACGGAATCGCTCGTCGCGATTGTGCTTAACGAAGCCGATCCGTCCCATACCGAAAAAAATAAAGAAGCCAAACCGCAACTGAAGCTGGCGACTGACGATTCCGCCGTGCAGGCCGCCGCTTCCGAGTTGCTCTCGAGCGGCGAACTCACTGGCAAGCCATTCGAACTCAATCTATTGCACAGGCCCGCGGGGCTGAAAGCGAAACGCCTCTTGCTGGTGAGCGCCGGCTCAGCCAAAAAGTTTTCCAGCTATGAGCTGCGGCGAATCGCTGGAGCGGCGGTGCGTTCATTGAAATCGCGAGGGCTGCGCAGCATGGCAGTCATTTCTCCTCCGCAAATTCCTGCGGAAGAAGCTGCCACGGCCATTGTGGAAGGAGCGCTGGTCGGCAATTTCGATCCCGATTACTACCGCAGCGACCGCAAAGACCAGAAAATCGATGAACTCACCATTGTCGCAGGCAGCAACGCGAAGAAAGCTGCCTTAGAAAAATCTGCGAACGAAGCCCAGATCATCGGTGAATCGCAAAATTTCCTGCGCGATCTTGTGAACGAACCTTCAAATCGCATGACTCCGGCAATTCTTGCCGACCGGGCCAAGAAGATGTGCCAGGAAGTTGGCTTGAAGTGCGAAGTGTACGGACCCGACAAAATTAAAGAAATGAAGATGGGAGCGTTTTGGAGCGTGGCGCAAGGCTCCGACGTACCACCCGCATTGATTGTGATGACGTACGAGCCTTCCGGCGCTCCGCAGAAGCCGGTCCTCGGCCTCGTCGGCAAAGGAATCACTTTCGATAGCGGCGGCATCTCGATTAAGCCGGCAGACGGCATGGAAAAAATGAAATATGACATGGCCGGAGGCGCCACCATGATCGGCGTCATGCGTGCGATCGCGCTGCTGAAACCGAAAGTAAAAGTAATCGGCATCGTCTGCGCCACAGAAAACATGCCCTCAGGCAAAGCGCAGAAACCCGGCGATGTGCAGATTGCGATGTCCGGCAAATCGATCGAAATCATCAATACCGATGCCGAGGGCCGGCTCGTTCTCGCCGACGGTCTTTTCTACGCGCGCCAGCTCGGCGCCACCCATCTGGTGGATGCGGCCACGCTTACAGGTGCTGTTGTGGTGGCCCTCGGCTACGCGAACGCCGGTGTGTTCGCCAACGATGACGCAATTTACGAGCGCTTTCACAAGGCCAGTCAAGAGGCCGGCGAGAAAATGTGGCGGCTGCCGCTCGACGACGAATACAAAGATCAGATTCGTTCTTCCATTGCCGACATCATGAATACCGGTGGACGCTGGGGAGGCGCCATTAACGCGGCAATGTTCCTGCAGGAATTTGCCGAGGATACGCCTTGGATTCATCTCGACATTGCAGGCACGGCCTGGATGGAAGAGCAAAAACCATGGATTGCCAAGGGCCCATCCGGAATCGCGTTGCGGAGCCTCGTGGAATTTGTCAGAAGCTTTGCCGCTTAGCGTAGCGGATTACCCGGCAGACCGTTAATCGCCGAATCGGATCGCGGCGCGTTCCTTCGCCTTCGCGGCTTCGACTTCGCGGTTCCGCCGTGGTGCGCTGGTTTCGAGTGAATGCAGAAGACGCGCCGCGGCGGCAGAAACTTCCTCAATCGCAGCCATGAAGGCAGCTTCGTTGGTTTTTGATGGTTTATTGAAGCCGCTGATCTTCCTCACAAACTGCAGCGATGCCGCGTGAATCTCCTCTTCGTTAACGGGAGGATCGAAGTTGAAAAGAGTTTTGATGTTCCTGCACATAATGTGCTCCCACGCCAGATAAATTGCACAGACCCAAAGGGCAAAGCGACCGCTAAGATCAATTGTAATCGGCCGGAGTTGCAGGCTGCCGCACTGCGTTAACAACTTTTCGGACCGCATCAACCACCACGTCAGGACGGTCGAGTTGAATGTAATGTCCACTATTTTTGGCAATCACTTGCGAACCGCGCGTGGAAAGCTGCGCCAGTTCCTTCTGCATCTGTTGCCACGCCTCGTTGGTCGGTTTAACCAGGTCCTGTGGCAGATCGTATTGCGGAGCATCCGGATCTTGCGACAGAATAATGAGCGGCATACTGCCAAGAGAACCTGCGGCCGAAGTCTGCGCCGCGCTTTGTGAGATCGACTTCAGTTCCGCAACGCTCTCGCGCACGCTGTGAAAATTGCACTCTGTGGCTCGTGCTTCGGCATCTTGTGGGCAAAATCCCAGCAAGCGCGGCAGGCCGAAAGGCATGGTGCACTCGAAAAACTCCTGTTCGCGTATCCACGTTGCATCAAGGTCGTTGAGCGCGCGCGGCAACCGATTCTGCTGCTCGGGGTGCGACGCATCAACCAATACCACGCCAGCAACCTCGCTCCGGTAAAACTTGGCGTAGAGGCGCACATCGTATCCGCCCATAGAGTGGCCAACCAGAACGTACGGCGGCGACACGCCGGCATTTTGCAAAAGCGTGTGCAGTTCTTCGGCAAAAATCTTGCTGGTGCGCGGCTTGGGACTGGAGTCGCTATGGCCGAATCCGGCGCGGTCATACGAGCAGACGCGCGTCCATTGCGCGATTTCCGGCTGCACCTTTCGCCAGGAGAGATATCCGTCGCCCAATCCGGAGTCCAGAATCACTGCGGGGCCTCCTGCTCCCGCGCAGTCGATGTGCATCTTGTATCCGCCAACGTCAATCAACCTTCCCGGCATGGGGTGGGCGCGGTCGCGCGCGGATTCAACCGATTGATAAGTGAATCCGGCAGCGGCGACTAGAATTGCAAATGCAGCAAGCGCAATGACGACAGTCCGCAGTAAGGCGCTTGAGTGTCGCGTAACTGTTGAGGTTTGAGACATATTCGGCGCACGCTGACCCCGCGCCATATAAAAATTCTACATAACGGGCGGCACACTGATCCCCATCACAGCCAGCGTCCGAATCAGTTCCCGACGAACCACCGCCACGGTGGCCAGCAGAAATTGCTTCCGCTTCTCGTTGGCCTCGCTCAGAATCGGGTAGCGATGATAAAAAGCGTTGAAAAGCTGCGCTAACTGAAACGCATGTTTGGCCAGATGAGCGGGCTCGGTGGTCTGAATACTCTGGTTCACCGCGTATGACGTCTTCGAGCCCGCCAGCCAGAGTTCCCAAATTTCGTCGGCTTTTTCCCCGTTTAGAAATTCGGCGAAGATATCCGGCGAATTTTTGCCCATAATTTGTTCGGCGAAATCGTCCGCATTGAGTCCAGCCTTGTTAAAAATGCCATTCGCGCGGACCACTGCATACTGCGCGTAAGGACCGGTTTCGCCTTCGAAGCTGAGCGCCTCTTTGAAGTCAAACGCAATCACCGATTGCTTGGTATATTTCAACATGAAATACCGCAACGCACCGACCGCTATTTGCCTTGCAATCGATTGCCGGTTCATCATCTGCGAGCTGCGGATGGCGGGAATCGACTTCACTTTTGGCCGACAGGATAAGCCGGTCGAGCAAATCATCGGCTTTCACCCCGAAACCTTTGCGCCCGCTGACCTCGACATACGAACGGGTCTTGTCTTCCTCACTCAGCGTGTAGCCGAGTTCGGCGGCGCAGCGCGGCGTCAGCGCAACCATCTCATAAGAAAAATGCGTGTAGTGATCGGCAGCTTCCTTGTGGCCCAGTTCGCGTAGCGCTTCGACCACTGTGTTTTGCGCCTCGGATTGGCGTGCATCAATCACGTTGTAAATCTCGGCAACGTCACCAAAATGAGGATGGTCTTTCTCGCCATTCGTCGACGAAATCCAGCACTCATGTTGATTTGGATAGCGATAGAACCTGCAATATCCGAAATCGAGCCCCAACAATCCGAACTTCCACATGTGATACGCGATATCTTTCCCAACGTAGCCCACCGTGCCGTTCGAGCGAACGATGACTTTTTGGTTCCTCTTCTTCCAAAACCCGCTCGGCACCGCCGTCCGGAACCGAAGACCGTACAGCCTCTTCGCCCTTTGATTTTCCCGTTCCCGCACGCCGCATCACCCAGCAGCCTTTGTTCTTGCCTTCGGCCTCATAGGTAAGCACGCCTGCATTTTTCAGCTTAGCGAACGCAGCATCCCAAAAATGCAGGCGCAGGATTTCGCTCTCGCGCGGCAGAAAATCGTATTCGATATCGAGCCGGTCCATGGTCTCCAGATGCCGCCGCTGCACCGCGATGGCGATCAATTCGGCAATCGCGGCGGTTTCGTTGTGGCCCTCTTCGATGGCATGGAGTGTCTCCGAGCGGGCCTGCAGGTTGCGTTTGTCCCGCTCGTACCATTGCGAGACGCTCGCATACAGGTCCCAGCAGTAGTAATCAAAGCGCGGTTCGCGAGTCAGCGTTTCGATTTCAGCTCGCGACTTCTTTTCGATATGCGTAAAGCCGACCACGACGTCTGCAACCTGCACGCCAGTGTTGTCGATATAGTTCTGAACATCGACTTGGCGCCCGGTATACCGCAACAGCCGTACAAAAGTGTCCCCTAGGACCGCATTCCGTAAATGCCCGATGTGGGCGGCCTTATTCGGATTAATACTGGTATGCTCGACCAGAATTTTTCCGGAAGCAGCCGCCTCTGGAGGAATTTGGTCAGCAGCCAAAGCACGGGCCAACCACGCACGATCGATCTTGACATTCAAATAGCCGGGAGGCGCAACTCGCATCTCGGCAATGCCTTCAATGTCGCCAATGCCGGCCCGAATCGCCTCCGCAATTTTCAGAGGGGCGTTGCGCAGCGGCTTGGCGAACGGGAAAACCGGGAGTGCAAAATCGCCCAGCGCCACGTCGGGAGGTTGCTCAATTACCACACGTGGCAACACCGCGTCCGGAAAGCGCTGCCGAAGAAACTCCAGCACGCGGTCGGCAAGCCGCTGTTCAAGATAACGGTACAAGGCCCTCCTCTGAGTTGGTCGCAAAGATTAAAGATGAAGATAGTGATTCTAGCAGAGCGCACGCTCACGCTGGTTTGACGCGGCTTGCAAGCGTTACCTATGATGAAACTTCGCCGTTTGTCGCTGGCCTTTGTCGTTTGCAAGCGAGCTATTGCAGATTTCTTCTCCGAAATTCTCGGTCGGGATTTGCTTCTGGCTGCCGGCCGACTGCTAACGGCCAACACCGGTTTTCCTCTATGCGAATTGCATATCTTGAATGTTTTTCCGGCATCAGTGGTGACATGTTCCTCGGCGCGCTCATGGACGCCGGTATCTCGCCGCAACTCTTGCACGATACGGTCGCTGCTCTCGGCATCGGCGCACAACTCGAAATCTCCAAAGTTACGCGCAGCGGAATTTCGGCTACCAAAGTGGACGTTTGGGTCAACGGTGAAAAGGATTTGCCACGCGAAGAATATTGGGAGCGGCAAACCGCGCAAACTCCTGTCGCGGCTGGCCATGAACATAGCCATTCTGCTCATGGGCACACCCACGAACATTCGCATGATCATCCCCATTCGCATAATCACGAGCACGAGCAGGACGGTCGCACTCGTCCGCACGAGCATTCTGGAAACCATCAACGTCGACGAACGCTGACCGATATTCAAAAGATCATTTCCACTGCCGCGCTTTCGGATCGCGCCAAGAAAACGGCGCTCGCGATTTTCGACGCTCTGGCACACGCTGAAGCTAAGATTCACAACACATCCATCGATCAGGTGCACTTCCATGAAGTGGGCGCAGTCGATGCGATGGTCGATATTGTCTGCGCGGCCGTAGGTGCGGAAGCACTGGGAGTGGATGAAATTATTTGCTCGCCATTGAACGTCGGAGGGGGGACCGTAAAGTGCGCTCACGGAACGCTCCCCGTTCCCGCGCCTGCAACTCTCGTATTGCTGACCGGTGCTCCCGTCTATTCGGCCGGAATACAAGCGGAGTTGGTGACCCCCACGGGAGCCGCCATCGTGAAGACGCTGGCTTCGCGCTTTGTACGCTTTCCGGAAATGATGATTGAAAAATCAGGCTACGGTGCGGGATCGCGGGATTTTCCTGCTCATCCAAATGTGGTGCGCTTGACCATTGGAGAAGCCTCGTCGAATGCTCTGGCGGCGCATACGGCCTCTGAGATTATTACAGTGCTGGAAGCGAACCTCGACGACATCACTCCGCAGGTCTTCGGGTATGTGATTGAGCGACTGCTCGAAGAGGGTGCGCTCGACACGTTCGGAATGCCAGTACACATGAAAAAGAACCGGCCTGGAATGCTTCTCACAGTACTGTGCAAACCGGAGGATGCAAACCGATTTACGGAACTGATCTTCCGAGAGACAACGACATTAGGCGTACGCTCCCGCGAAGAAAAGCGTCAGACCCTGGCGCGGCGATGGGAAGTTGTATCCACCCAGTGGGGCGAGATACGAATCAAGATCGCCAGCATGAACGGGACGGTTACGAATCATGCCCCCGAGTATGAAGATTGCCGGCGCGTCGCGGCCGAACATCGGGTACCGCTGAAGCAAGTAATGCAAGAAGCGACTCGAGCTTATCTGGACAAGCACGCGAATTCCTGATCAGTTCCGGCGCCATTTGCGGAGTTGCTTCCATGCCTGGACGAGTTCCTGTACCGCGCGGGCCGGCGGAAAAGTGTGGCTATTGATAATGCGGCAGTCGCGGTAGGCGCGCTGGTAAAAGTCGAGAACGGCGCTCGGGCTCAGGTGCGAGAGATTATGGGCAAGCTCGTCCAGATGTTCGCGGCTTAGCGTGTCTTCGCGCGCGTCGCTCTGAGGGCGGCGGGCCATAACAATATTCAAGATACCATCTTCGCCACTTGTTCGCCTACATAAATTGCGGACTATCAGCCTCGCAAAAATTTCAGTTGTAGCGACGCTGCGATTGCCCGAGAAACCTTCACCTCGTGAACGAGCAAAATATGCTCGCTGGCGTGCACACGTGTGCCTACCAGGGTTCGCGAACGTACAGGTATTCCAGTAAACAATTGCGCGACCAACTCGTAGGCGGTGTTCGGAGAGATTCACGACACGCCGCTAAGCTGTGGAAATAGAAGAGCCGGCATTTTTCTCATTCGAGATCTGCCTTCGATTGGCTCGGGGAGTGTTTTGGCAAGGCACTTGCTGGGACAGAAAACAGTAGATGAGAGGCGAGTCCAAGCTTTTTGTAACGAGAGGTGGGTTCATGAAAAAACAACTTCATCCATGGTGTTTGCTCGGTGCGCTGGCGGCATTCTTGAGCCTGGGCATTGCGCTGAATGCACAACAAACAACATCGCCGCAGGGGCAATCGACGGACCAGCAGGCACAGCAGCCGGCACCGCCTCCGGCTTCGCAACAGTCGCCGGCACAGCCGGCAACCGGAACTGCAGCACAACCGGCGCAGCCGAACGGAGTGCAAGCCTATAGCGGAACCATCGTAAAAGAAGGCGACCGCTACATGCTGCACGATGACGCTACCGCGCAGACTTACGACCTTGACCATCAGGATGAAGTACAGAAGTATGCCGGCAAGCGGGTGAGAGTGCACGGCACTCTTGATCCCACTGGGAAGATGATTCACTTGCAATAGGATTTTGCTTGCAGGAAAGCGCCCGACGACACGAATCTAACCCGAGCCGGAAGCAGAAGCCGCGACATTAAGCCGCGGCTTTCTTTTTAAGGTTGTACTTTCCGAAGATGGCATGGCGCAGACCGCAGCTCAGCCCGAATTCCTAAACTCCCATATGACAGGGCTTTTTGTTGACGGTTGATCCAGCTCCTTTTCCACTGGAATCCTTGCAATAACACTGGTTCCCGACCCGTTCGAAACAATTTCCATCGCACCCCGAAACTGGCGCAGGCGTTCCTGCATTCCCCTGATCCCAACCCCTGAGCCGCCGGTCTGGACCTTCGCCAAGAGTTCGGGCGGAATGCCGATGCCTTCATCCGTCACTTGCACGCGCACGTTCTCTCCATCATTGAGAACTCGAATGGCCGCGGTTTTGCTTCCCGAATGGCGATGGATGTTGGTCAGGCACTCCTGCACCAGGCGGAAGATCACCAACTCCATGTCGCCGGACAATCGACCAAAATTGTTGGGGATATCCAGAGTGATTGACAACCCGCTGCGTTCGGTCAGCCCCTGCACATACCAGTTCAGGGCCGAGGCAAGGCCGGCCTCGTCGAGCAACGGTGGATGCAGAAGATAAGAAGCCGTGCGCACCTCCCGGTGCAACTGCTGAATGAGGGCCTGCAACTCGCGGCCCCGTTTTGCAAGGTCCGGCGCACTCCCTTCCGCTTCGTCGACAAGCTGTGCCGCGTTGATGCCTAACACGGTCAAAGTTTGCCCGGCGCTGTCGTGCAACTCGCGCGCGACGTGACGGCGTTCTTCCTCCTGCGCTCGGGCTACGCGCCAGTTCAGTTCGCGCAACTGTTCCGCCTGCAGCGAGATCTCCGCGTTTCGCTCTTCCAGTTCCCTGGTCGCGCGCACGGACCTCCGCATCGAGCGTTTCAGAAAGTTGGCGCAATTGTTCTTCGCTCCTGCGCAAATCAGCCTCGGCCCGTTTGCGATGGCCAATATCGCGCGCCACTTTTGAGGCCCCAATGATACGGCCGCTCTCGTTTTTCACCGGAGAGATCGTGACCGAGATGTCCAGCAAAGTGCCGTCCTTGCATTTGCGCACCGTTTCAAAATGATCGATCCGCTGGCCGTTCCTGAGCTTCCGAAGGATTCCAACTTCTTCTTCCCGCCGGTCCTCCGGGATAATCAGGGTGATGTGCTGCCCCGTAGCTTCTGCAGCGGTGTAGCCGAATATCCGCTCTGCTCCTTTGTTCCAGCTGGTGATAACTCCATTCAAATTCTTGCTGATGATGGCATCGTCGGAAGAATCCACAATGGCAGCCAGCAGGGCGGTCGCCTGACCGGCGAGTTCGTCCGAGTCTTTAAGCGTCGCTTCGAATTGTTTTCTTTGGCTGATGTCCTCGACCACGGAAACAAAATGCTTCAGCTTTCGGTCAGCGTGGCGCACTGCGGTTACGGTCAAATTGATCCAGACCGGTGATCCATCTTTTCGGATGTAACGCTTCTCCATCGAAAACGTATCCGACTCACCGTTCAGAATTTTTTGAGTCAGCGCCAGGTCAGCTGAAAGATCGTCGGGATGAGTCATTTGCTGAAACGTAAGTTTCAACAATTCCTCTTCGCTGTATCCGACGATTTCGCAGAGCTTCCGGTTCACGCGCAGCCAGCGTCCGTCCGGAGCCACATGAGAAACGCCCACGCCCGCGACTTCGAACGTGGAGCGGTAGAGTTGCTCGCTCTCGCGCAACGCCTGCTCGAGCGCCCCGCTGCGCTGGATAATTTCCTGAACATCCGAATTCGCGGTGCGGGTTGTGAGGCCGGAAAATGAAGGGTCGTAAGAATATTCGCCTCTCGAGACCCGTTCCACGGCACAGATCAGGTCCCTCGCCATGGAAGTCTTGATCACATATCCGCGAGCGCCCGCTTTCAAGGCCTGCCGCGCCATTTCTGGAGCGTCGTGCTGGCTCAGCAGCACGACTTCACAGTCTGGCAGGCTGCTGCGGATCAGGCTGGTAGCTTCCAGACCGCTGAGCCTCGGCATGCTGATGTCCATAACGATGACGTCAGGCTTCAACTCGCGAGCTTTTTCCACCGCATCCTGCCCGTCGACGGCCTCTCCACAAACCTCGTAATTCGGCTGGTCCTGAAGCAGGGATCGCACACCCCGTCGCAGGACCTCGTGGTCGTCGACTACCAGGAGACGCACAGGCGGACCTCGTGACGGCGTTGGTGAATGTTCATATTCCGGTGTATTGTGCCCTGTCCGATGACATCGACAGGGCGGCGGAGAAAGCCTGGATGTGCGACCCTAAATGCTAGACACTCGCGCTGCTAGCCTTGAATACAGTAAACCCTGTATTCGAGCATCGGCCTCTCAGCCCCAGCGGCGAAACGCGGCACCCAGCAAAGCAAAACAGCCCCGATAGCCATTCGGGGCTGTTCTGAATATTGACGCTGGACGGCGCTTGCCAGTTCCAATCATACAACTTGGCAGCACGCTGTCAAGAGCGGCAGGCGTGAGGAGGATGAGGGACTCGAACCCTAATGGCTGGCTAAGCACTCGACGCTTGGCAAGCGCCGTCCAGTACCCACCGGCAACACCCTCCAAACGATTCTCGCCGCGACGATTGTATCGCCCAGCCAGCAGTGAATCATGGAATCGGAAAACTAAATTCGGGCGCAATTTCTAAATCGGGAAGGGCATGACTTTTAGTCGTGCCAACCTGAGCTCGTTCGAAAGGAACGGCGACCATTCGCGAAGCGAATGATCCCGCCGCTGAGCGCAGTCGGAAGACGGCAGAGCATTCCAAGCCCCACGTGCTGAGGGACTCCCTACTCCTTCACCCCCAACTGCCAAAATAAAAACGAATAAATATCCGTGTACTCTTCAATCTGCTTGGTCACCGGCTTCCCTGCTCCATGCCCGGCTTTCGATTCAATCCTCAACAAAATTGGACGCATCTTACTCTCCCCATTTTTCGCTTCGGCCTGCATCTCCGCCGCCATTTTTTTGGCGTGCATGGGGTCGACGCGCGTATCGGTGTCCGCGGTCATAAACATAATCGCCGGATATTCCACTCCCGCCTTCACGTGGTGATACGGCGAATAAGCGTAGAGCCACTTGAACTGTTCAGGATTATCGGCGCTGCCATACTCCGCAACCCAAAGCCTGGCAATCTGAAAATTCTGGTAATGCAGCATGTCGAGCAACGGCACCTGGCAGATCACCGCGCGGAACAGATCGGGACGCTGCGTGATCATCGCTCCCATCAGCAGGCCGCCGTTGGACCCGCCTTGAATCGCGAGATGATTTTTGTCGGTATATTTTTCCGTGATCAAATGCTGCGCCGCCGCAATCATGTCGTCAAAAACATTCTGTTTTTTATCAAGCATGCCGGCGCGATGCCAGTCCTCGCCAAATTCCGCCCCGCCGCGCAAATTTGCGACCGCATAAATTCCGCCATGCTCCATCCACAAATAAGCCGCGCGGTTGAAGGCGGGCGTCACGCTGATGTTGAAGCCGCCGTAAGCGGTGAGCAGCGTGGGATTTTTGCCGTCCTTAATGATTCCTTTCTTATGCACCACAAACATCGGCACCCGGGTGCCGTCCTTCGAATGGAACCACTCCTGCTGCACGTCGTAAGCCGAGGGATCAATCGAAGGCGCGTCGACTTTCGCCCACTCGGAAGTTGCGCCCGTCTTCAGGTCGTAGCGATAGATGGCATTCGGCGTGGTGAACGATTGGAATCCGTAGAAAATCTCATGATGGTTCCACTTTCCCGAAGAGGCAAAAACCGTGCCGATCGCGGGCAGCGCAATGTCGCTGATCTTTTTTCCATTCAGGTCGAACAACTTCAGCTGCGAAGTTGCATTCTGCTCGTACTGCACAAAAAGTTCTCCGCCCCAAACCGCCGCCCCCTGCATGACTGCGTCGGTCTGAGGGATAATTTCTTTCCAGTTCGAGCGGTCATAATTTCCGGCGTCGGTCACAAACATGCGATAGCGCGGCGCATCTTCATTGGTCATGATGTAGACCTTGCCATCGTAGACATTGGCGCCGTAGAGAAAATTCTTGCCGCTGGTGAGCGCTGTCGGAGGCGTCCCCGCCTTCAGGTCCATCAGATAAAGCTCCGTCTTCGTCCATCCCTCGCCAACGCTGACCAGCAGCCACTTGCCATCGTTCGAGAGGTCGACGTTCGGCCAATCCTCGGGATCGCGCCCCTCCCCGAAGATTTTGTCGTCCGTCGCCGGATCGGTCCCCAACAGATGAAAGAAGACGTGCCGGTTATACATTTCCTGGCCGGCCGGCACATCGCCTTTGTTCGGATACCGCGTGTAATAAAAACCAGAATTGTCGTGCAGCCAGGCAATGCTGGCCGCGCGGGTACGCTCAATCGTATCGGGCAACAGCTTGCCGGTTTTGGTTTCGATGACGTGCAGCGTGCTCATCTCCGAGCCGCTGGGAGAAGTGCCGTAAGCCACATACTCTCCGTTATAGGAAGGCTCGTACCAGTCGAGCGCAATGGTTCCATCGGCCGCCAGCTGATTGGCATCGACGAGGACCCGATCGTTTTTTGTTTGACCGTTTTTTGTTTTGTCCCCGTCACTTTCACCGGCTTTGTTTTGCGCTTCGTTTCCTTCAGTTCCGCGCTCCCGCACATAAAGCACCGGCTGGTTCTGCATGCCCTCGCGCCGAGTATAAAAATAATATTTGCCGCCCATGTGCGGCACGCCCACGCTGCCAATGCTCAATAGTTCAGTAAGCCGTTTATGAATCGCTTCCCGTCCAGGCAGCGGATCAAGAATTGCCCGTGTATAAGCCATCTCCTCAGCGACCCACTTCTCGGTCGCGGGACTGGCGCCGTCCTCCAGCCAGCGATAGTTATCAACCACCTTGGTCGCCATAAAAATCTTCCGCGATCGGCCGCCGTTCAGCCTTAGGCGGCGCCAGCGATGTAGAAGCCGTTGAAGCGGCCGGCTTAGAATCGGCAGACATCTTCGAGCCTGCCCGCGAATCATCCGCCGCATAAACGGCCGCGGCAATCAACATCAATCCAGCAAACGTGCAGATCAAACGCCCTCCTCCAAACACAAATACCTCCCCACGTTGATGCAGCCAACGTAATCCCTGAACCAGAATGTTTTGCCGAACTCGCTAGAGTATCAAAATCAGGCGCTGCACTTCTGAATCAGGCAGGCAGAAGCCGGGTTCGAAATTCGGCAGCGCGGTTCCTCGGCGAACTTAGCCCGAAGGCAAGACGTTCAATTTGAGTTTAAGCGGACGACGGTTCGCTGTTTTCTCCCGCTGGCGAGGGATGCTATGATGAGAGCGCGAAGCGTTCTCTCGACGCGACGTTCACAACACTCCTCAGTAGCTCAATGGCAGAGCATCCGGCTGTTAACCGGAGGGTTGTAGGTTCGAATCCTACCTGAGGAGCCATTCTTTCAATCGCTCACGGGTCCCGCGGGCTGTTGGCAAAAGCTGATACAGAAACCTTCCGCAACGCCTGATTAGTCCTGCCATCGATGATGCTCATTTCTGCATTTCCATATGGGTGGTCTCGAATGGAGCGCTGCTGTATAGTTCTTTGATTCACCGCTCCACCAAACCGGGGACATCGTTTTCCATGTCTAAATACTCCCTGCCGCTCCTTCTCCGATTGGTTTTGACATGTTTGTTGGCGTCCGTCGTATTCATTCCTTCTTCCTTCGCTCAAGCCCGCCAGCATAGTCATGGCAAGATTTTCGGGGGCTATTTCGAAGAATGGGGCATCAATTATGCCGGCTACAATATCGTGGATTTGCAAAAAAATGGTGTGGCCGATGAGTTGACACATTTGATCTACGCTTTCGGGAATGTGGCCCCGACCTCTCCCCCAGCGTGCGCCGTTGCGGACCCGGTGGCTGCATACCAGAATCCTAACCTTCCTAGTGTGAGCGGCCAGCCCTACACGGCGCCGCTTTACGGAAACTTTGGCGCGATCCAGCAATTGAAAGAGCTCCATCCCAATCTGAAAGTGCTGATCTCTTTGGGCGGACAGGCTGGCAATGTCACAGGTTTTGTGACTGCCGCAGCCACTACGGCGGGCCGCGCTGCGCTCGCCTCGTCATGCATCAACTTATTCGTTAAGGGCAATATCGCAGCCGGAGTTACCGCTCCGGGTTTGTTCGACGGCTTCAACATTGACTGGGAATTTCCCGGCGCCGCGGACAAGCAGAACTTCACCGCTCTGCTGAAGGAATTCCGCACCCAACTCAACGCTCTGTCGAAAACGACCGGCAAGAAGTACGTCTTGACGTTCGATTCGCCCAACACTCCGGACAGATACGCGAATATCGATCTGAAGGCCGCCGCTGCGCAGGTTGATTTTCTTACGATCGACGGTTACGACTATGCCGGAACCTGGGACAAGCAGACCAACGAATCATCTTCACTCTATGACACGGCTGCGGACCCTGTATATGCCGATGCCCGTTCCATTGATGCGACCGTAAGGGCCTATCTCAAGGCTGGCGTACCTGCGGCCAAGTACACGATGGGTCTGCCCTTGTATGCCGTGGGCTGGAAGGGTGTACCCAACGTGAATCATGGTTTGTACCAAAACTTAGCCGGCCCATCTCCAGTACTGCTGGCTGACGGATCGGGCGTGTGCCCGACTCAAGACAAGGCCCATCCTTCGCCCGGTTGTGACACGATCCAGACGCCGGGTTTCTGCACTTATTCCACTATCGAGGGCCTTACCAATAAGTATGGATACACGCCCTGGTACGATTCAGCCCGGGTCGGAGCTACTCTGTACAATCCGTCGACCGGACTTTTCTACACCTACGATAATTCTGCCGCAGTCGCGGCCAAGGCGGCTTACGTTAAGAAGCACAAACTTGGTGGCGCTTACGTGTGGGCGCTGAACGACGACGATGCCGGCGCATCCCTGACCAAGGCGATTGCTGCCGGGTTGAAGTAACTCTATCTCCACCAGTCGCTGTTAGCTGATGTCGGCGCTGACTAGGCCGCTCCACCCTCCGCATAAGTTCGCTTTCCGTAACACGATCCCGAGAAATCGCTATTTTTCCACAGCGTTGGGCCCATCGCGCGGCAACGTTGCACGCCCCACGCTTTCTTGCGGTTAGGACGATGTAGAGGAATCCGCAGTTCGGATTGCGCAACAAGAAGCTTTTTTTTTGGACGCGCCCGGCAAAAGAGAAGTACGCTACTCGCTTTATGCTATAGAGCAGTTATGCAACATTGCCTTAACGTTACTGGCAAATAGCCATTATCCATGGCAGCAGAGGTCGCGAGTTTTACAAGTGCTATATATAAGACTCCTTCGAAATCACCTCGCGAGACAGGGCGCGCCGCCAGGCTTGCCTTCCCTCACTCACCCAAACCGCGGACGGACCACAGCAGTTGTCCGCCAGCCCTTTCACCGCACGTTCACCGATCTAGGCAGCAAATGACACAAAGGAGCTTCCCCCATGAGTCCATTCTGTAAGCGAATTGTTACTTTGATAGCGGCCACGTTGTTGGCGCCATTGGCGCTCATGGCCCAAACCCTCACCCTCAGCCCGTCGAGCTACAACTTCGGGAGCACTCCAGTTGGGACAGGCACCGCCTGGGAGACCTTCACTCTCTCCAACAGCAGCAGCTCTGCCGTCAGCATCAGCAACGTCACCGTAAGCGGCCCATTCGTTGTGTCGAGCAATTGCGGGTCCTCGGTGGCCGGCAATGGTTCGTGTCCAATCTATGTTTACTTCTACCCAACTTCCTCCGGGGCGGCCAGCGGCACGCTGACCGTGACCGACGCCGCCTCGAATAGCCCGCAAACCGCTGCTCTCAGCGGAACTGGCGGAAGCGGCGGAAGTATTTGCACAACCTCTCCCAGCGCGCCTGCGGGCCTGGCCGCCACTGGCACGACCAGCTCAGGCACGAGTTTGAGCTGGAGCGCAGTGACTCCGCCCACGGGATGCACGATCAGCAACTACTCCATTCTGGAAAATGGAGCTTCGGTCGGAACCTCAACCGGCACCTCGTTCGCGGTCAGCGGACTTTCAGCTTCGACGACTTATAGCTTCACAGTTGAGGCAATGGATGCAAATGGCGCGTCAGCTCCAAGTTCGGCCGTGAGCGTGACCACGCTGGCCAGCGGCGGTGGCGGCTCATGCGCCACGGCCTGGAGTTCCACTCAGGTCTACACCGCCGGCATGACGGCAAGTGAGAGCGGAGAAAACTACGTCGCCAACTACTGGACGGAAGGCAACAATCCTGCTACCAACAACGGCGGGGCTGGCAGTGGCCAACCCTGGACTGCGACTGGCGCCTGTTCGAGTTGCTCGTCCGCGCCAGCGGTTCCCACAGGATTGGCAGCTTCTGGGACGACCAGTTCGAGCACAAACTTGAGTTGGTCGGCAGTGACTCCACCAGCTGGATGTACGGTGAGCTACAAGGTGCTGCAGAGTTCGACTGTAATTGCAACCCCCACCACAAACTCCGATGCCGTAACCGGCCTTGGCCCGTCGACCACCTACAGCTTCTCGGTAGAATCCACCGACTCGGCTGGCACCTCAGCCGCAAGCTCGGCAATCAACGTGACCACCCAAGCCAGCTCGTGCACGACCAAGCCGAGCACGCCAACGGGATTCGCAGCCTCCGGCACGACCGATTCCAGCACAAACCTGAGTTGGAACGCGGTCAGTCCTCCCACTGGATGCACGATCAGCTATTCGATTTCCGGAGGGCCTACTACGCTGACCACTAGTTCAACCTCCGATACTGAGGGTGGACTGAATCCTTCGACCAGTTACACTTTCTCGCTAACAGCGACCGACTATGCCGGTTCATCGCCTGCGACGACGGTCACTGTGGAGACATCCGCGCTCAGCAATCTCTTTATGGGCGGATGGTATGAAGAATGGGGCACTTACTACGCCAACTATAACGTTGCGCAACTACAGAGTAACGGCGTAGCCGGCGTCCTCACGCATCTCATTTATGCTTTTGCCAAGCCGGTCGCGAACGGCAGCGACGTGAATTGCGAGCTTGCCGACTCCTATGCCGATTACCAGAAGGTCGTGCCGCAGGTGCCTGGCGCTACTCCAGCGACGGCTCCTCTACAGGGGAACTTCGGCGCGCTCGTACAACTCAAGCAGCTCAATCCCAACCTGAAAGTGTTGATCTCGATCGGTGGATGGAATCCGCCCACCTACAACCAGCTCTTCGACCAGGCAGCAAGCACGGAAGCGCAACGCCAGGCCTTTGTCGGTTCGTGCATCAACATGTTCATCCAGGGCAATATCGCCTCGGGTGTTTCAACCGGCACTCTCTTCGATGGCATCGACCTTGACTGGGAGTTCCCGAACGCAAACGATACGGCCAACTTCACTGCGTTGTTGACCGAGTTCCGCAACGAACTGACTACGCTGACGGGGACCACCGGCAAGACGTATCAGTTATTGGCCGATCTGGCTGCCGGCCCGTCAACCCCGGGCGCCGCTCCGGACTCAGGCAACGATGGTGGTTATAACACCATCGACATCCCTGCGGTCGCGGCGGAGTTGAATTACATGAACATCGACGGCTATAACTACGCCGGAGATTGGTCCAACGCCACCAATGACGCCTCGGCGCTGTACGACGAAACCGCCAACCCGCTGTATGGAACTCCGGCTGACGATATCGACGCGACGGTGCAGTACTATCTGTCGCAAGATGCGCCCGCCTCCAAGTACACCATGGGCTTCCCACTCTATGGGGCGGGCTGGGCCGGAGGTCTGACCTCGGCGAACGGCGGCATGTACCAGAACGCAACCGGAGTTACAGACCCGACGGGGGCCCTGACTCCAAACGGAACTTCTCCCGTCCCCAATGCCAATGGTGTAGGGAACTGCTCGACCGGTGATAACCAGACCAGTCCAGCGGCAGGATGCGATGTCCTGCTGACTGACGGCTTGGCCACCTACGGGCACCATCGTCAACCTGTTGAGCAACGGATTCACGCCCAGCTACGATTCCACCCGCTGTGCAGCCCGTATGTTCAACGCAACCACCTCCACTGCATTCAGCTATGACAATGCTGAGTCGGTGCAGTGCAAGGTGAACTTCATCAAGAGCAACGGCTTTGCCGGCGGCTATGTTTGGGCGCTGAAAGATGACGACCCGAACGGAGACCTGACCAAAGCCATCGCGGGCGATCTCAATCCGTAGAGATCTGCCGCGGGCAGATGACCAAAGGCAGACTGACGAATCGTCAGTCTGCCTTTTATTGTGGTCTACGTTTGACCCTATTGACGCTTTTCATTGACGCTCTTTGCCATCCCTCTCGTCGCACTACATTCGTAGGTCTCCTGCCCGACTGCAACGCTTGAATGTTCTCGGCGCCTCACAGTCCGCGTGTCGGGCCGCTACCCGAACTAGCTACAATTGCTGTCAAAATCAAAACGGCAGGCCGGATCTTTCATCCGGCCTGCCGCAATAATTCTAAGTGCCGACTATGCTATTGCCCGAGTCCTTCGGCCATAGTCTTTACCATAGTTCCATTGGCATCGTCGTCTTTGACCGCCCACACGTAGGCGCCGCCGAGACCGCCAGGCACCTTGAAATCGACGTAGAGCATCTTCAAAAATGCCGTGGTTGGATTGTCGAACGTATAGAACGTGCCAGGACCCGCATCGTACAGCGAAATTGCGACTCGCAACGGATCGTAGTACAAGCTGTAACCATTGGACTCGAGGTTGACCAACGTTCCGTAAGTGGCAAGACCCGGAGTCAACAACGGATCGCACCCCGGAGTGTTGCCACTCAAGTCTGTGCATAAACCGGTTCCATTGGCCAATGGAACCGGAGACGGTCCGGTCGAATTCTGGTACAACCCGTGATCGACATTCGGGACGCCCGTCCAACCGGCGCCATACAAGGGCACCCCCATCGTGTATTTATGTGGCGGCACACCGGCAGCCAGGTAAGCATTGACGGTGGCATCGATGTCAAGACCCTGTCCATACAAGGGGTCCTGCTTGTCGTCATACAATGACGATGCATCGTTGGTTTGCGTGTCCCACGAACCGGCATAGTTATAGCCGTCAATAGTGATGAAATCGACCTGCTCGGCGGCAGCTTTAAGATTGATGTTGACGTAATTCTGTTCGCCAGCGGGGCCGTCGAACGACAGCACGTACTGCTTGCCCGTGCGTGCGCTGAGCGCGTTCAGTTGGCTGCGGAACTCAGCCAGCAAAGCGGTAAAGTTCTGGGTATCGGTTGCGGTCGGAAACTCCCAATCAATATTGAACCCGTCGAAAAGCCCTGGGGCGCTAACGCCCTCGGCAATGTTGCCGATAACGAAGGTGTCAATGCAGGAGGTTGCAAGCGCCTGACGTCCCGCCGCGGTGCTCGCGGCAGCCGAAAACGCCGCTGTGTTTGTCGCCGATGACCCTCCCAGCGACATCAAGACTTTCAGCTTGGGATGAAGTTGCTTGAGCTGCTGGATGGCAGCGAAATTTCCATACAGCGGGCCCGGATAGGCAACGCCGCTGACGCTGGGCAAATACGGGTCCTGATAGTCAGCCCAGGTGTCGGCAAAAGTGCACGCCGGCGTCGGCGTTGCCGTGACATTGCCAAAGGCATAAAGGAGATGCGTAAGATCATTCGCGACACCATTCTGCTGTAGATTCGCGATATTGTATCCGGCGTAATAAATGCTCCACTCTTCGAAGTAGCCTCCCAGGACCTTTTCTTGCGCGAGTGACGGGACCACTGAGGCGACGGTTAGCAGCGTGATCAGTATGATTTGGCGGCGGGGCGAAAAATTCTTCGGCATGGCAAACCTCCACAGGCTGCAGAAATTGCGAACGCGCGGAGTATAGTACTATATAGCTGAATTGGCAACGGTATATCAGAGACAAGCGATGGCGTGGAGCCTAGGCCAATCTACTATATAGCTGTGGCCGCGGCGTAAACCAACCTGGCACGCAACTGCTGAAAGCACTTCAAGAGAACTTCACCGGAAGCGGCGAATGAAAAGAGTGTGGCGCTCCGACCGGTAGAAGCCTACTACGTAGATCGTGGCTCTTCCTTTAGACGAGTAGATCACCTGCCGAATGCGCAGTACTGGAGCTCCACTCGGCACTCGCAGCAATTCGGCGATGTTTGCCTCTGCCGCGGTGGCGTCGACTTCCTCGTCTGCATAGGCCAGTTCAACCCCGTAGTCCGCTTCCAGTGTCGCAAATAGAGAAAATCTGGCCAAAGGGGCCTTCACCAGGCCGGCGAATTCTTTTGCCGGCAGGTAGCAGGTTTCAAGGGCAAATGGGTCATTGCCGGTCTCCCGCAAGCGCTCGATCTTTACGAGTGCGCTGGTTGCAGGCAGCCCCAGTCGAGCTGCCACTTCGGCCTCATCTTCGACGATCCTGGTGACCAGCACCCGCGAACGCGGACTCAATCCGCGGCTCGACATCTGCTCGGTGTAACTCATCAACTTGTTGAAGTGGATCTTTGGTTGGGCGACAAACGTTCCTGCCCCCCGCCGGCGTTCGACTATGCCTTCGTGTTCCAGGCCCGCCAGAGCATGGCGCGCCGTCATCAGGCTCACTCGGTGAGTGCGGGCCAGTTCGCGCTCCGAAGCGACCACGTCCCCAGGTTTTAGTTCCGAAGACTTGATTCGAACCCGGATTGCATTCTGGATTTTCTTGTAAGCCGGTGTCCCGTTGCGCGGAGTTCTAGACATGAGTGGCACTATACACGCCTTCCTCTATGCTATATAGCTTAATTGCGACCGTATGTAAAAGCCAAAAACGTTGGACTGGTTTACCGAAGGTGGACGCGCACACTTCTGCCAAGCGAGATCAAGGGGGCCCGCATATTGAGCGCCCGCGATCGTAAATAGCGCCTGAATCCATCATAAAACGCGTGCGGCGACTGTCCCGGCTCGTGATTGGAGATCACGAGCAATGCCGCGGTCCCATGCAAAATTTCCGAGTGAGCACATTTTCTTCTTGACCATGATCGTGCCGATGCTATATAGCATAATCCGATTGTACTAGGCCGCGTTTTGGCCCCGTTCTCTTGGCCAAGCTCGGGGCGCGTCCTTAGGAGGCAATGTGAAGAAGCCATCAGTGCTGGTTGCGGGTCTCTATTATTCGATGCGGACGGTTTCCCGTTCTTGCCTCGTCGTATCTTTCATCGTTCTGACTTTGTCCGCGGCGCTTCTGTCTCAGGAGTTGACAGCAACGCTCACCGGGGTTGTTACGGATGCTAGCGGGGCCCTGGTGGCAGGTGCGACGGTGCTGGTGCACAGCCAGGACACTGGCGCCGACGTGCGTACGGTGACTACCAGCAATACCGGCAATTTCAACATCACGAATATTCCGGCCGGCCACTACACCGTAACGGTAAACAATCCTGGCTTTCAGACTTTCGTTGCCAAGGATGTTGTCTTGGATGTCGCAGAGAAACACACGCTCGACGTGCAGCTAAGAACTGGCAGCACCAGCGAACAGGTCGAAGTGACCGCGGAGAACACTCCCATCCAGACGACGACGGCAGAACAGTCTGGCACCGTCACCGCCGAACAACTGACCGGGCTGGCTCTCAATAACCGCAACTTCGAACAGCTCGTGTTATTGCAGCCCGGAGTGTCCAACCAATTAGGGGACGAACCGGGATTCGGCCTGGACAGCAACACCGCCATTTCCATCAATGGAGCGCGAACGGGCGCGAACAACTGGACGGTGGACGGCGCCGACATCAATGACAGCGGCTCGAACGGGACACTGCTGAATACCCCCAGCGTCGACGCGATCCAGGAATTTACGCTGGAGCGCAGCAACTACGATGCATCCTTCGGGCGCAGTGGCGGCGGCCAGGTTGTGGTTGCCACCAAGTCTGGAACGTCCCGGATCCACGGCACCGCTTACGAGTTCAATCGCAACAACTATTACAACGCCAACACCTTTGAGAACAAGCAGGCCATCGCTACGAATGGA
Organism: uncultured Acidobacteriaceae bacterium; assembly: GCA_963743585.1. Lineage (GTDB taxonomy): Bacteria > Acidobacteriota > Terriglobia > Terriglobales > Acidobacteriaceae > Sulfotelmatobacter. Next base: position 389,626 of record CAVUQI010000003.1, read on the forward strand.
TATATCCCCGGCCCCGGTGGAAACGGCACTCCGATTGAGCGCTACAACGATTTCGGTTTCACGGTCGGCGGCCCGGTCGAGATACCCAAAATCTACAACCCGGTCACCAACAAAACCTTCTTTTTCTGGTCGGAAGAGTGGCGTAAGGCGAGTACTCCGGGGAGCAACGAAATTCCTGTGCCCACCAATGCGGAACTGACCGGCGTGTTCACCCCCGTCCAGATCGTAGGCAGCAACACTACTCCAATTCCCGTCGCCCCCGCTGGATGTGTGACTACGGCCGGCGCGGGTGCAAACGAAACCTGGACGCTCAGTCCCAGTTGCTACAGCCACAACGCCGCAGCTTACTTGAAGACGATCATTGCGCCGTTTCCGGCTAATTCCGGAGGCGATGAGTTGGTGGAGAGTTACAGCCAGTTAAACAATTTCCGTCAGGATATCGTCCGCATCGACCAGAACGTCGGCGAGCGGGTGCGCGTGTTTGCCCGCTTCATGCAGGACAGCGTTCCTGAGAACTTTCCCTTCGGACTGTGGGGTACGGCGAATTATCCTGGCGCGGACCCGGTTTCCCTTAACGCCCCCGGCCGCAACATAGTCGGGAATGTTACCGCCACCATCTCCCCGAAAGTGGTGAACGAAGTGGAATATGCCGACTCCTGGGGCGCGATCAACGCGAATCTGAGCGGCACTGCCAATTCACCATCCTTCACCAGTCAGCTCACCGGCAAAACCGCCTACGCGGATCCTTATGGGCGCGCTCCCAACGTCAGCTTCAGCAGTGGCCCTTATACCGGCTTGAGCAACGGAGACGCGCCATATTTTGAGAGGAACATCGATCACAACCTGTTCGACAACCTCTCGATCCAGCACGGAAACCACACCATCCGTTTGGGCGCGACCGCGATGTGGATGACAAAGACGGAGAACGCCTCCGCCGGCCTGGCTACTTTTACCTTTGACGAGGCGAACGGAAACGATGCCTTTGCGAATTTCCTGCTGGGACAGGCGGCCAACTACGGTCAGGCTGACAAAGACACGATCCCGGACCTCCACTACACGAACTTCGAAGCGTATGTGCAGGACGACTGGAAAATCAGGCCGCGCCTGACGCTGAATCTCGGGCTCCGCTATAGTTATTTCCCCTCACCCAGCGATAGCAACCATCTTCTTGTCAACTTCGATCCCGCCGCATTCACGCCCGGCGTGGTCACAATCGGCGCCTCAGGAAACATGAACCCGGGGGCGGCCGCCAATTCAGCCACTTATGCCAATGGCATGATCTTTCCCACGGGAGCGACCTGCTCCTCCGCGCAAGCGATTTATCCCTCGGCGGTTTGCTCCCCATACGGTAGCCGGGTCAATGGGGATACGAATAACAACTGGGGGCCAAGGTTGGGCTTGGCGTGGGATCCGCAAGGCAACGGCAAGACGGCGGTTCGCGCGGGATATGGTGTGTTCTACGACCGCACGCTCAACGGTATCTGGGAGCAGAACGAGTTCGGGACCTACCCGTTTAATGCCGATCCTCCATTGGTCCAGACTGCCGCCACCATCAGCCCCGCGGAAAACGTAAACCTGTTCGACAATTCCTCTGCAGGGGCTGCGCCCGGGCCATCTCTCGCGCCCATCAATCCAGTGATGACGGGAACGCCGACGTCAAGTGGAGTGGTTTTCAAGGCTCCCAGCTACCAGGACTACAACCTTTCGGTGCAACGCGAAGTAATGCCCAACACCGTCCTTGAGCTAGGATTTGTGGGCACGAAGGGAACGCATCTGCTGGGCGATATCGATCTGAATCAGCCCACAGTAGCGGCACGTACGGCGAATGAATTGGTAGATGTAAACGCCGTTCGGCCGTTCGCCGGTTACGGCGCTTTCGGCGATCGATCCACCGTCTTTACCAGCAACTACAATTCGTTCCAGGCTTCGCTCAACCGCAGGATGAGTCATGGGCTTACGCTCGGGGTTGCGTACACCTGGTCCAAGCTGCTTACCACGAATCCGGTTGATCGCGGTTGGGGCGCCACCAATTCTTACAACTTGAAGCAAGACTACGGGCTATCTGCACTCAACACGCCACAGATATTCGTGCTTAGCTATCTATACCAGGAGCCATTTTTCCGGGCGCAGCACGGCGCCGGCTGGATCTTAGGCGGTTGGGAGCTTTCCGGTATCGTCAACGTTCAGACCGGGCAATCCATCACAGTGACGCAGAGCCTCGACCCATTTGATCCGGGTACCGCCAGTCCGACCGCTCCAGGCGCGGGAAACCGCGGATTAGGTTTCCTGCAAGGAGACGCTACGAACCTGGCCAACCAGATCGGCAGCGCCGGTGGTCCGAAAACACTGAACGAGTATTTCAATACCGCTGCATTTTCACAATCGGTGGGGACGTTCGGCGACTCGCGTCCAGGAGCGGTATTGGGACCAGGCTTCCAGCGCTGGGACACTTCGCTGTTCAAGAACATACATTTTGGCGAGCGAGCTGCCTTGCAACTTCGCTTGGAAACGTTCAATACATTCAATCACGGCAGCCCCTCCGAGATTTGCAACGACTCCGGTACAGGCAGCTGCGTCGTCGGCACCCCAGCCTTCGGAGTGGTCACCGCATATCACATTCCACGCAACGTGCAAATCGGAGCGAAGGTTAACTTCTAACCACTATCAGCGATTAGAAAAAGCGCCCGTCGGGTTTCCGGCGGGCGTTTCTTCTTCAACAAGATTCTTCTAAGATCCTAAGGCTGTTTCATGGCCCTGTTTTTCTCGATTGCAGCGGCTCGCTGTTTTTCCTGGATGTCGATCGAGATTTTCTCTTCCCGCTTGCCCTCCTCGGCGTGTCCCGACTGACGCAACGCCTTGCCCAGCAAAAAGTGTGCCTGGGCATGGCCGGGATCAATCTGGATAGCTTTGCGCAACGGCTCAACCGCAGCTTGTGGGTGATTCATCGCAATCTCGGTCTTGCCCAATCCGAGCCAGGCGTCTTCGTAACCAGCGTCGTATTTTAGTGCGACGTGAAAATAGGATTCAGCGTCATCCAGCTTCGAGGCGGCCAATAAAATTTGTCCCAGGACGCAGTTCGCCATTGGATCGTTGGGAAAGCGTTGGAGTTCGGCACGCATCTCTTTTTCCGCCAGTTCATTTTCGCCTTCCTGAAAATAAAGGTAGCCCAAGCCGGAATGCACGCCCATGAAGTTCGGATCTGCCGCCTCCGCGGCCTGATATTCCTTGATGGCATTTGTCCGGTCCGACATGTGGTCGTACGCTGTGGCCATCATGACGTGCGCCGCTGCGGAATTTGGAGCGATCTTCATCATCCGGCCAAAGACGCCAGTGAGCGCCTTGTAGTCCTTCATGCGAAGGTACGCTTTGCCGAGAATATCGAGCGTCTCAAGATCGGAGGGATCTGCCTGATTTGCCCGTTCCAGATACTGCGCCGCCTCCGGATAATGATCGAGCCCAAACTCGCAGAGGCCAGTCAACTCCTGGATCTGAAAATCGCCGGAATTCTTGACCGCCATGGGTCGAAGCAAGCTTAATGCGGACCGGTAATGCTGGGCCTTGAAGAATGCGACGGCCAGGTTGCGCTTCGTCGCGGCGGCGTCGGGTTGGGACTTTAGCGCGTCTTCGTATAACGGAATGGCTTGGTCCGGCTTCCCCATCCTGTCCAGCACAATTCCCAGGTTGTTAAGCGCCGCCAATGAATGCGGATCGATTTTCAACGCCCGCCGAAGCGCTGCCGCTGCGGCAGCATTGTCACCTTTGTGCATCGCCTCTGAAGCTTCTTCGAGGTACGTGTGCAGTTGCACCTCCGCGCTGCGCGACACCCCATTCGGCGTCAATTGCGCCAGCCCGGCTGCACCCTGTGGGATGAACGCCAAGGCAGCTGAGAGAAAAATAAAGGTAAAGATAGGAATAAAGATTGTCGTGACCCGCCGCGCTCGTATTTGCACGGGCATACGCCAGATTTTAACTGATGGCCCGAATGTGCGCCGCTGCTCCTAGATTGAACCGATTTAGGTTGTGCGGATCTTGCCCTGGCTGACCCGCGCCGCTTCAGCGATTTCGGCACTCGATTTGAGTTGTTGCTGGAAGGGAAATTGGGGAGGGCGGGAGAAGGCTGAAACCCCAGTCAGGCGGGCCATTTCGAGTATGCATCGCTAACGGTGCAAAGGCAAGTGTAAAGCGGACGCCGCCATCAAATTTGTGTTGCAGTTGCAGATAACTGCATACAGTCCGCTCTCTTTTTCGAGAATGTTGCAAGTTTTGTCATCCGCTTCTCCTTTTTTCATCTGCTTCTCATCCGCAATCGGTTGAACGCTTATGAACGGGGCGCACTATCGCGGAGGTTCTCGCGATGCCATCTCTACTCTCATGCCAGGCTGCTAAACTCCCATTGATGCGGGTGAAAATACTGGGATCGGCGGCCGGAGGCGCATTTCCGCAGTGGAATTGCGCTTGCCCAAATTGCCGCGGAGTCAGAGCTGGAAGCTTCCTCGGCAAACCGCGCACGCAGACACAAATTGCCATCAGCGAAGATGGAAGCTCGTGGTTTCTGATCGGTGCGTCTCCGGATTTGCGCGCGCAAATCGAGGCCACAGCTGAATTACATCCGCGCCAGGGATTGCGCCAATCGCCGATTGCGGGCGTGCTGCTGGGCAATGCCGATCTCGATCACGTACTTGGGCTACTCCTGCTGAGGGAACTGCAGCCGCTCCGCGTGTGCGCCACTGCTTCGGTACGCAAGATTTTGCAGAAAGATAATTCCGTGTTCCGGATGCTCCAGCGAGTTCCGCAGCAGGTTGTTTGGGATGACATTCGACTGAATTTACAATTTCCGCTGCGAGATGCGGAAGGCAAAGACTTGGGGCTGCACTGCCAGGCGCTGTCATTGGGGACGCATTATCCCGCTTACGTTGTGCCGGACCGGCGGGCGCAACTCGCGCCGGACGAGGCTTCGCTGGGTTTTGTGATTGAGTCGCACTCGGGTAAACGGATGGCATACATGCCCGCTGTTCCTGAATTAAATGACCGCCTGCTGCAGCAGATCGATGCTTGCGACGTTTTACTTTTTGACGGCACGTTCTGGAGTGACGACGAACTGATTCGCGTCCAGAGCGGCGGGCAGAGCGCGCGGGAAATGGGACACGTTCCGGTAACAGAAACTCTAAGCAAGTTGGCGGAAGTACGACGCCCGCGTAAAATATTCCTACACATCAACAACACCAATCCCATGCTGGACGAGGCGAGTCCTCAATATCGACAGGTGCGGGGCGCGGGATGGGAACTGGCGGAGGATGGATGGCAGTTCGATCTGTAGAGACCGAAACGAAAGCCGAGGACGTCCTGCTCTCGCTGGACGAACTACGCAGCGAACTGCAGGCGGTTGGGGAAGAACGCTATCACCATAAACATCCTTTTCATTTGCTGATGCACGAGGGCAAGCTGAATCGCGGGCAACTGCAGGCCTGGGCGCTGAACCGTTACTACTATCAGAGCATTATTCCGATTAAGGATTCAATTATCCTTTCGCGCGGGCCTGATCCGGTTTTCCGGCGGGCGTGGCGGAAACGCGTGATCGATCATGATGGAGACGCTACCAGCGAAGGCGGAATCAAGCGCTGGATCAAGCTGGCTGAAGCTACCGGCCTGGACGCGGCGGAGGTACGCGCCGGCAAAGGCATCCTCCCCGCGACCCGGTTTGCGGTCAACGAATATTTGAATATCGTGCGCAGCCGGTCGCTGCTGGAAGCGGTTGCATCGTCGCTGACGGAACTGTTTTCCACCAAGTTGATCACCTTGCGCGTGGAAAAGCTGCGGCAGCATTATCCCTGGCTCTCGGGCGGTCTGGATTATTTCGAAGCCAGACTCTATCAGGCGCCGGAAGATTCGCTGTTCGCAGTCAACTACGTCCACGATCACGCAAAAAACCGGGCCGAACAGGAGCTGGCAATACAGGCGCTGCGCGACAAGTGCGACATTCTGTGGGCCCAACTCGACGCGCTCTACTTCGCTTATGTGCAACCCGGCTGGCCTCCGCCGGGAGCATTTCAGATTGAGGCCGAGTAGTGGCGCCTCCGGAAGATTCTGCAAGGCCGCGTCTGGCGGCGGGTTGCCGCTGGGGTGGCACGGAACAAGACCGGGTCATTCTGTTTCCAGAAGGCGCCATTAAGCTGCAGGGCACGGGACGGCAGGTGCTCGAACGCTGCGATGGCGAGCGCACCTTCGGAGAGATCATCGAGGAATTGCAGAAGCAATTTGCCGATGCGGCCCCTGGGAAGATTCGTTCCGATATCAGTCAATTCCTCGAGCAATTGCGGCACAAGCGGATTGTGGATTATTAGCGCTCGGGCTAAGGACTGTTCAAGCCATCCTTTTCGAATCATCCCTCAAGATGAAGAACGCCGCTTTTGAGTCCTTTTTGTTGTCTTCTTTGTTTTCGCGTTGTTCTCGACTCTCAATTTCCATGCCGTTCGTAAGGCACCTTCGAGCACATCCTCGGTCGCATGGGCGAGGCGGACGTGAGTCATCCCGCCTTGTCCCCAGCCGCCTGGAACGGGCAGAAATACTTCCGGCAACTCACGGACAAAGTCAGCTTGCTGCTCGGCCGTGAGCTTTACATTCCGTAGCCTTGCTTTTGCGAGGCCAGCGTGGCAAAGATTTTGCCGCCGACCCGAAAATCGGGCGATCCCATGTGCGACGCTTCTTCGGCGCCTTCGAAGCTCAAAGCGATTCGGCAAAAATCTGTAGGGGTCATGGCAGTTAATTCCCATATAGAGAATTAGCCCGAACGACGAAAGAAATCAATCTTCGACAGAGCACGTGTTGTCAGATGCCTTATACTCGGCAGGGCCAATTCCTAGCCGGATCGAACGCCGCTGAGGAAGTTGATGGACTGGTTCAGTTGGTCGGCCAATTTGGCAAGCATCGCGGGCTTTGTCGCGAGCGTCTTTGCGTTCTACTACGCGAGATCAGCGTCTCAAGCTGCACGCGATGCGCGCAAAGAAGTAAGGAAGGCGCATGCCACCGAGGCCCTCGGAAGAATCGGCGATATGGCGAATCTGCTGCAGGCCTGTGTCGAGACCGATCAACAACACGAAGCAGTAGTTAGAGCGCGAGATCTGGCGTCGGATGTAAGTCGGTATAAATTGCGCTACGAAAGATTTCTGGATTCGGGCAGCAAGGCGCGCCTCGACGAGGCGAGGGCACAAATCGGCGTAATCTCCAGGTCGCTCGCGACGGCGGGGGTTCCGGCTACTGTTGAGGCGAAGAAGCGATTGCTGCGCATTTGCCACGACAGTATTGTGAGTGTCCTCAATGAGGAATCAGCTAAAATATTAGCTGTAATCGAGAAGGAAGATGAATAATGCCGAATTACCGAGCTGTCATCGACAAACTGTTAGCTAAAAGTGAGGCTGGGGGGGTGCCGTGGAAGCCGACTGCCGAGGACGACACCTTTGTCGCCGCCATCGAGGGCGAATTCACGTTTGAGATCAGGCGCACCGTCGGGGGCGCGTTTGAGTTCCAGACGAAGGACAAGGACGGCAGGAGGATTGTCGAGATGACGTCAGAGAATCATTGGGACGAATTCTTTGAGAGAATGAGGAGGCTTTACGACGCTGCGCGAGTGAAAGCCCTAGATGTCGACAAGAAGCTTACGGACGCCGAAGCCTTGCTCGACAGATTTTAATTCCGGCGGTTAGCCCCACCTTATTTTTTGGATAGGCCCCTAATCCCCAAAGCTGATGCCGATGGCCCGCGCGGCGCGCACAATTTCTCCCTGCGGATCGACAGACTTCAAGTGACCAATGGCATGGGCCACGTCAACCGAAATGATCGAGTCGCCGTGCAGCGCGACCATCATGCCGAAGCCGCCGGCGGCAATCAGGGTCCACGGCGGCTACGCCGAAGCGCGTTGCCAGAATTCTGTCGAAAGGCGAGGGCGAGCCTCCACGCTGAATGTGGCCCAGCACGCTGACGCGCACATCTTTGTTCGAACCGCGAGCGATGGCGTTGCCGATCAGGTTGCCAACCGAACTGGCACGCCGGTTCTCTTTAAACTCTTGCGGCAGCTTCACCCCTTCGGCGACAACGGCGATCGTGAAATCTTTGCCTCTCTTCTCGCGCTCTGCGATGTGCTGGCAGACATGCTCGACGGTGAACGGAATTTCTGGAATAAGAATCACGTGCGCGCCACCGGCGATGCCGGCTTCAAGCGCGATCCATCCGCAGTCGCGTCCCATGACTTCGACCACCATTACCCGATGGTGCGAGGCCGCAGTCGTGTGAATTTTATCAATTGCGTCAGTTACGGTGTGCAACGCGGTGTCGAATCCGAATGTCACTTGCGTGGCCGAAAGGTCGTTGTCGATCGTCTTCGGCACGCCGACAATTTTCATCCCCTTCTTGAAAAGGTCATAACCGATCTTCTGCGAACCGTCGCCGCCGATCGTAATAATGGCATCGATGCCGAGCTTCTTCGCGTTCTCGATGATTTGCCCGGAGATATCGCGCGAGATTTCTTTGCCATTCTCGACGGTCTTGTAGTGGAAGGGATCGCCCCGATTCGTGGTGCCGAGAATCGTTCCGCCGCGCGGCAGAATTCCGCTGACATGCTTGAGCGTCAGCTCAAATGACTTCTCCGGCCAGATGAGGCCGTCAAAGCCGTCGGGGATGCCCATCACCTTCCATCCGTACTTGATGATGGCAGCCTTGGTGGCCGCGCGAATGACCGCGTTAAGGCCGGGAGCGTCGCCCCCGCCGGTACCGATGCCGATACAGCGAATTTCAGACATAGCTCTTGACTTGAATGTGGGATTGACGGAGCCGAACTCCGCTACCTTACGATCATACTTGCGCCGCGAAGGATCGGGAACTTACGAGTGGCCACGGACTTCCTGTTAGCGATAACTCTGGCTACGGTGGCCGATCTGGAGAACAAGAATTATCTTCGCGCCATCTTGAATGTCGCAGATCGCGCGAAAGTCGCCGATGCGATAGCGCCACAGCGTTCCTAAGGGACCGCTTAGGGCCTTACCGAGCGTGCGCACGTCCTCTTGCGTAGCGACTCGATCATCCATGAAGTCCAGGACGCGTCGCGCCATGGACTTGTCCAACTTCTTGAGTTGTCGCCAGGCAGTCTCGGAATACTCAATCGTCCACGCCAAGGTCTGCTCTCACATGCGAACTGGAATGCGTTTTCTCCTCGCCTTTGCGAATGCGCTCCAAAACGTCGGCTGCGAGGTAGTAGTCTTCCAGATCGTCGAGGCCGTTTTCAATCATTTGCCGCAAATAGAAGGCCTTCGTACGGCCGGTCTGCTCAGCGAGAAAATCGAGGCGCTGTTCGGCTTTCGCGGAGAGGCGGATAGAAGTAGGCATTGGAGTCAATACTTGTATTCAATGTATCACAGATCACGTCTTGTCTTGGAATCTTGACGCGCCGTATAAGCTAGCTTAAGCTAGCTTATATGAAAACGGTTGAAAAGGCAGAACCTGCGCGGTCGGCGGTGGGTGCGTTCGAGGCCAAAAACACTCTCGGAAGCCTGCTCGACCGCGTCGAGCGAGGCGAGGAAATCGTCATTACCCGGCACGGCAGGCCGGTTGCGCGGCTCGTCCCAAACGAACCCCGCATCGATCGGGAACAGGTTCAGGCTGCTCTTGACCGCATTCGAGAGCGTGCTCGACGGTTCCCCGCCGGAAAGTTCGATTGGGAAGAAGTCAAGGCGCTTCGAGACGAGGGCCGACGATAAATCTACGCACTTCAGAGATCGAGGTCCCGTTACCGCAGCATGAGCTTGGTTCTCGATAGTTCCGCGACGATCGCACGCCTCTGGGAGGATGAAAACACTCCCGCCATCCGGCGCCTGTTTGAGTTAGTTCGAGATCGCGGTGCGTGGGTTCCATCTTTGTGGAAGCTTGAAGTGGCAAACGCGCTGGAAATGGACGTGCGCCGAGGCCGGCATCCGGCTGAATTCCGCGATGGGGCGTTCGCCGATTTGGCGCTCCTTCCGATTCACGTGGATCCGGAAACCGATCTTCAGGCATGGGGCGCAACTGCGGACTTGGCGGCGAGGCATCGACTGACCATCTACGACGCCGCCTACCTGGAGCTTGCAGTGCGACGGAAAATTCCGCTCGCCACATTGGATCGCGCACTGCGCGCCGCCGCCGCGAACGAACGGGTCGAACTGCTCGGGACATGAGACAAGTGGCGGGTGCAGGTGCAGAGGTGCGAATTCCACAGCCACGGCCCGTGACATCGAACCTTGTTCACAGCAACCCGACTCGTGCATCATGATCCCAAATCGCTGCACGCGCTCTTTGACAACCGAAAGTAAAGCACCATCCGCGTTAAGTGGAATCGATCCAGGATTTTGCGGAATTATCCACTTGACATACCCATACTATTTTGATAGGGTATGAGCATGAAAGCCACAGCACAGCATGAAATCTTCACCGATGAAACCAAAGCAATCGAGTTCTGGGAGTCGAAACGCTGGCCTGATGGCGCGGTCTGCCCTCACTGCGGTCTAGTTGGCGAAGCCTACAAATTGCAAGGCAAGAGCACCCGCCCCGGCTTGTGGAAGTGCAAGGGATGCAGAAAGCCTTTCACTGCGAAGATGCGCTCGATCTTTGAGGATTCGCACATTCCGATGCACGTATGGATGTATGCCGTCCATCTTCTTTGCTCATCGAAAAAAGGAATGAGTGCGTACCAGTTTCATCGCATGACAGCTACGTTCTATGGAAAGAAAGTTTCGTATCGCACCGCATGGTTCATGTTCCATCGAATTCGCTTCGCCATGACGCAGCACCCACTAGTCGAAAAGTTAGCTGGCATTGTTGAATGTGATGAGACCTATGTCGGTGGCAAGATTCGCGTCGGCACTTACAAACCACGGAGCGGAAGAAGGCCAAAATATCGTTCGCCGCGCGATAACAAAGCCGCCGTGTTCGCGGTTCTTCAGCGAGATGGCGATGTCCGTTCACGGCATATCCAGCGCGTGACGGCGGAGAATCTAAAGCCGGTGATCGAAGAAATGATCGCTGAGGACGCGCACGTAATGACAGACAGTTCGACCGTGCTTTCAGGTGCTCTCTCGGGGCGCAAGCACGATCAGGTGAACCACCATCGTGACGAGTACGTCCGCTATGAAGATGGGAAGTGCATCACCACAAATTCGGTTGAGGGTTACTTTAGTTTGCTGAAACGCGGCATCTACGGCACGTATCACCACGTCGGAAAGCCTTACCTACAGCAGTACTTAAACGAATTTGATTTTCGCTACAACAACCGGAAAGTTACTGACATGGAACGCACGGATGTGGCTCTTAAGGCAACTGAGGGAAAAAGGCTCACACTTCGGCGTCCAATTGGGATACAATAATTGAGGTTTGGTACGGCAGGCGGGAATTGCACCCGCACGGGTGGTTTGTCCTTGTCTAGAGGCACCCACCAGATTCCAAATCTGGCGCGTCTGCTTATTTCGCCACTGCCGCACATCAATTGATGGTCAGTGTTTGTAGTCCCTCCAAGGCTCGCAAACACTGGCCATTTCAATTTAGGGAACTAGATTCTTTGCCTTCCTCCGGCTTCGTAATAATCTGCAAGAAATACTTGCCGCGTCTTTCCGTTACCTGTTTGCGGTCTTTCAGTCGCTTTAACACTGAATACACATAGGCACGTCCTACGTTGTCCTTAACCTCTCTCCATATCTCCGCCGGGGTGATACCGTTCGGATGCTGACGCAACACAGAACGGATCAAGAGTGCCTTGTTTACTTCTGTGCCGTTCGTCGGGGGCACCTCAACAATGGTTGCTGATGTAGGCGCAGGGGGCTGCCACACTTTCCACTTGACTTTAGTGACCTAACGATTATGATGTGAGTACGACTCCCCGGCTTCAGTCAATGCCGGTTCGGGCAATCTATAGGATTGCCCATTAATTTTTATGGCGTCCAGCGCCGCGTCCCCTCCGTCAGCACCTCCACCGAAACCGCGAGTAATTGTTTATATCGATGGCCTCAACCTGTATTACGGAGCCGTAAAGAACACTCCCTCCTTAAAGTGGCTGAATATCGAACGGTACTGTACGCTTCTGCGTCCACATGATGATATTCAAGCGATCCGGTATTTCACGGCTTTGGTAGTCGGATCAACAAGACCCAACCAAGAAGCCTACTTGAAGGCGTTAGCCACTACCCCACTGGTCAAAGTCTTATTGGGGAAGTTCAAAGATAAAGTCGTGACGTGCGGAGTATTTGGGTGTGCCCATCTAGCATCCAAGAAATTCAAGGTGCCGGAAGAGAAACGAACAGATGTGAATATTGCTATCGCAATGTTGGATGATGCCTACCAAGATCGGTGTGACCATCTCATACTTTTTAGTGGTGACTCCGATTTGGTTCCCTCAGTTAACACTGTTCGCACTCGATTCCCAGCAAAGAAGATCACGGTTTACGTACCATCAGATAATCCAACCAGGGGAGCCGCTGTTGAACTCAGGTTATCCGCCACGCAACATCGCAATCTTCCTTTGACGTTGCTAGGGAAAGCACAATTCCCTGATGCTGTGCCGGACGGACTCGGAGGCACAATCAACAGACCTGCGGCGTGGAAGTGAGTGCTACACTGTCACCATGAGCCCCAACAAACACAATCCGAATCCAGCAGGCAGAGACGGCGTACCAGTTTCTCTACGCCCCTTGAGTTTCGACGAAGCCGTCGCCGGATTGGCACAAGTGAAGCCGCCGGAAAAGAAAAAGCCCCAAGCCGCGCCTAAGAAGGCTAACGGCTAAGGGCTCGTTGGGCTCACGCCTTCGATCCTGTCTAAATCAATCTGGGTACGTCAAGTGGATAATTCCGGGATTTTGCGGGTAAGTTCTTTGGGCTGAAGATTTTAGCCAGATGTTTTCCGGTCCGGCACTAAACTAGTTGACGCACATGGACAATGAAACATTCGGGCTTGGTCATTCCAGAACCTTTATCAACGGCCACCCGTTCGATTCCCATGTCCAACGCAACAAGAATTTCTTTTGAACCTTGCCACCGATGGTTAGTTTTAGCTCAGCGTCGAAGGAGCCGATGTCTTTGTCTTTAGTGAGGGTTTCAGTGCAATCAATCGCCCTTCCACCCTGATGTCGAAACATTGGAACTACCCATTCATCGCTGCTCTTCTGCATGACAAGTACGACAGTCTTCGGGAATCCTGTTCGCAATTCGGTTTCCGCGAAGTATTCGCTTAGCCACACAAGGGGGCTAAGCGTATACGACGTTTCCGTTTTCACGGTTAGGGATGCGAGCACTTTTTCGACATCAGAAATTTGATATTCATCGTGGGGCTCATTGTGCACTTCGATAAGGAAAGCGGGCCTTGTGTACATATAAGCGTCTTCAACAATGCGAATGGTGTCTCTTGAATCTAGTACGTTGCGCACAAACACTTGGGACACAGAAAGGTTGTATTGTGGCTCTGGCTTCGGGGCTGGAGTGGGAACCGGAGTTGGAGTGGAAGCAGCAGCCGCAGCCAGGGTTCCATAAAAGTGCTGAGTAACACTCCCGCCTGTCGCATTGCCGCCACTTCCTCCGCTAGCAGTTGCATCGCCGCTATGCTTCATTAGGGCTTGACCCGAATCAATTTCGCGCGGGTTTCGACGTGATAGCCACACCCACATCGCGATCAAAAAGACGGCGAGGCCGTATAGGCACCATGCAGCCCAGAGGTGCCCATCGAAAACGTGATTCACTTGAGCAATGGCTGTAGCTATACCGATAAGCGCCGCCGCGATGAAAAGGATTAAATTGCCCCGATTCACATGGTTCATGCGCCCCCTTCCGCCGGACGCACTCGCATGGTAAATTGGAGTTGTCCGCATCACTTGTTTTCTGGGAAGATTCGATTCGCACTCGAATCTTCCCGCTAGGTTCTTATGAAGCCCGAATACATCGAAGGCCAGCAAGCACTCGACAACTTTAAAGCACTTGCGACCGCTGCGCTTCAAACGAATCCGAAAAAGAAACCCAAGCCTACATCCCGCAAAACTTCAAAGGATTCCGACAGAGACTAGAACGGCTCCGGCGTCCCCGCCCCTGTCGTTTCGTGATGTGGCGAGTCACTCTTACCCGTCAAATCAGCATAAGTGAGCCGATGCCCAAGCACCTGAGACATGAGCGCATTGAACCGCTCTGAATCGCTGATCTTTCGTGCGCCGTCCTTGCGATTGTTGAAACGAAAAACTTGCTCATCTACATAGCGCGATAAGTGGAACGGCTCGACTGCAACATAGGTGCCCTTAAGTGTTCGCTTGAGAAGCGACCAGAAATTTTCGATTCCCTGCGTATGAACGTTGCCGCGTACATATTCTTCGGTGTGGTTTACGAAGTCATGCACGAAGCGCCGCTGGATTCCGCTGGAATAGGCGACAGCATCATCGGTGTAGACCGTTGAACCATGTTTCACGTTGGCGAAGATCAGATTTTGCAGAGTGTCGCGCCGCACATCCGGCACAACGGTAGCGCGAACTTGGCGCAGATCGCGGTCCAGCAATCCATGCACAATAGTCTTGTTGAAGTTTGCGCCGAAGCGGTCATGCGAGTGTTCCGCAACTTTACGGCGGTGCATATTCTTCACGCTGCCGCCGATCCATGTCTCGTCCGCTTCTACGACGCTGCTCGGAGTTCCGCCGCCGATCTTCGCCTTTGCTCCAAACTTCCGACCCTTCATCACTTCTCGAATCCGTTGAAGCATAAACCATGCAGTCGTTTGCGTAACGCCCACGGCGCGGCCAAGTTCATGCGAGCTGATGCCATTTTTCGCATTCGCCAGAAGCCAGAACGCTGTCATCCACTTATCAAGCGTCACCGGCGAATCTTCCATGATCGTTTTTACTTTGATGGTGAACTGCTTCTTGCAGGCGTAGCAGAACCACAGCTTGCGCGTCTTGATGAACGAGTTTTTTGCGGCAGAGCAACGCGGACACACAACGTTGCCATCCGGCCAGCGGAGCTTTTTGGCATACTCGAAGCAACGGTCAGCATCAGAGAAGTAGACGATGGCTTCTTGTAGTGTTTTCGGTTCCGGCATGGTTTTTGCTTCCATGCCAAAACGATATCAGAAGTTCACATGTGTGTCAAATAGTTTATTACCTCCGGTCCGCCGCCGCCAAGTTACTTCTTATGTTAGATTTAGCGGTTTGATCTGGAATTTTTTTTGATCTGGATTCCAGCCGCAATCACAGGGTCAGTAGTCCTGCTGTTCGAAAAAATGTCTGAAAAAATTTCAACCAGTGCGCGGGTGAATGAAGGCATCACCGTGAAGGGATGCCGGCAAGATCAAAAGCCTGGGTTCACCCGCCTAACTGCGCGCCGCAGAAAGAGTGATGGGAGCGCAGCTACTTGGAGGTTGAGTGAGTTCCCGCTCCCCGCAAAAACGCTTCGAAATGGGAAACTCGGCGATGTTCCCCACCGTTACTGCGTGACAGTAACCGTCACCGAATTCGAAGTGATAATGTTGCTTCCGCTCGTGTACTGCGCGTAAACCGTCGTCGTGCCCGTCGAGGTCGAAGACTCTACGCACATCGGATCCTCACCGTTTTCGACCGATATCAGGGAAGTGTTCGCCGTCTGCCATGTCACGCTGGCAGAAACATCCACACTTTGCCCGCCTGCGCTCGCCATAGCCGTGAAGCAAGTCGTTGCGGTCGAACTCTCCTGAAGCGTCGCTGAGCTTGGCGTAACAAGGACGCTGGTAACGTTCCCCAGTGTCACCGTCGCTGTAGCCGTGGCGCTGGCCGTGCCGGAGGACGCTGTGATGGTGCTTGTTCCCGCCGAGATGCCTTTCAGGAGGCCGCCGGCGGTGATGGTCGCAACGCTGGGAGTCGCGCTGGACCAGCAAACGGTCGTACCCGTGCAACTGGTGCCCGCGGTCAAAGTGAGCGCATTTCCGTTACTATCTGTCCCTGCCGCGTTCAATTGCTGGGTATCGCCAATGCTCACGGTCGGCGCGGAAGGATCGATTGCGATGCTGGAGACCGTTGGGTTGACGAAAAATCCCGAGCAGCTCACGCCCAGCGCCAAAGTTGCCAATCCCGCGAAGGCCCCAGCCAGATGGAGCTTCTGTTTCCCCGATAACATGGTTTTAGCCACTCCTAGACGCTGCCTTTCGGCCGGATATTAACCCTTAGGATACGATTTTCGGCCAACCCGTGATGTAAAAAATTGTAGCAGAGAAGTGCAGCGTCAGCCTTTTACGAGTACTTTCGTGCAGGCACGGAACCACTTCGGCTAATGCCGCGGCTCGCATGAGCGCTTGGGATAAGAACGCCGGGAGGCTGGAAGCTTGCAACGAAAATGGCCAGCGCCGCGATTGGGCGCTGGCCGGTGAGATTGGTTCTCCGCACGGATTATCCCTTGTGCGGTTCCTTCGGTGGCTCATCGCGCTTGGGCGGCGCAGCTTCTCTCTCTGGTTTCGCCGCTGGATGCGCAGCCGGTTTAGGGGCAGCCTCGTGTCGCGCTGCCGGAGCCGGGTGTGCCGCAGGTTTAGGCGCCGCCTCGTGTCGCGCTTCCGGGGCCGGATGAGCTGCAGGTTTGGGCGCAGCCTCGTGTCGCGCCGCCGGAGCCGGGTGTGCCGCAGGTTTGGGCGCAGCTTCATGTCGCGCCGCCGGAGCCGGGTGTGCCGCAGGTTTAGGCGCAGCCTCGTGTCGCGCTTCCGGAGCCGGATGAGCTGCAGGTTTGGCCGCAGCTTCGTGTCGCGCCGCCGGTTTCTCCGCTGGACGATTGGCTTCTTCTGGACGACTCGCCGGATGGTTCGCAGCACGAGTCTCCGCCGGATGACTGGCCGCCGCATGGCGGGCTGGGGCATGGCCCGGCGCGGCATGGGCAGCCGCCGGGCGGCCCTCAGCCGCACGCTTGGCCGGCGCGGCACCCTTTGCAGGAGGAGCTGAAGCGCGCGCTTCTTTCGGCGACATCTTGGGCGCGTGATACGTTCCTCCCGCAGCTCTGGCCGCGACCACTCCCTTTCCGCTAAATTCGCCCGGCTTCGCAGTAGCTGCAATGGCCGGACGGCCGTGATTCGTCGAAGCAAACAGAGCGCGGTTCTTGCTGGCTGCATCCCGCTGCTGCACCTGGGCCGCAACCGCGGGGGTGTGCTCTGCGTGCATATAAGTTACCTGCTGCGGCGTGGGACGCGCCTGCACTCCGCCTGGCCCATTGAAGGCCACGTGGGTATTGTTGTTGACGATGACCGTCTTGTTTACATAGACGTTGCGGATAACGGTAGTGTTGACGTGCATCACGGCGGTGTTATAAAAAAATTGTCCGCCACGCCACTGGCCACCGTAAAATCCGTTGCCGCCATAGCCAAACCCATAATTGATGCCGCCGTAGAAGCCGACCTGCGGTCCCCAGTAGCCATCATTCCACGCGTAGACGCCGTTGTTCCATCCCCAATAACCGGGCGTCCACAATAGTCCGGGTTGCGGCGCCTCCACCCAGGTGCCGGGCACCCAGTAGTAGCCATCGTCGTCGCTCCAGGCCCAGTAGCCCGGAGACCACAGATAGCCAGGTGCGGGACAAATGGGTTGGGCATAAACCGGCAGCGGGGGTGAGCCAATACGCACGAAAATACCGATCTGCGCGGCGGAAGTAGAGGAGAAGACAACTGGAATTGTCAGAAGCAGAAATCCAAACAGGAGAACGTGTAGCGCACGGCAACGTTTCATTTTTGTTCCTCGTGCCCGGTAGCTCGCCTTTCAATTGCCGAGCCGGGTGAATTTGGGCAAACACTGCACCGAAAAGCCCCAATAACACTTCTTTACAATTTACCCAAGGGTTGGACTCCTTTAGCGGCAAAGAAGTTGTTTGGAGGAATTAAGGATAGGCCTGGAGGTTAGAAGGAATTCAGCCCGGGAGTGCACGGTTTGCGGATGGCTGCCCCTGATCGCACAAAAAACAGGGCAAAAAAGCCAGGATTGGAAGCCAATCCTGGCCGTCGCTAAATGCAGCTCACGAAATCGCGTGCCGTCGCAGTCTTATGGTTTGGGTGTTTCCTTTGGCGGCTGCTTCGGCGCGGGAGCAGGCTTTGGCCTGGCAGCCGGAGCAGGTCTAGCCGGGGCAGGCCTCGCGGCCGCCGGATGCGGCGCGGGCTGCGGGTGTGCCGGTTGCGGGTGCGCTGGCTGCGGTGCTCGCGCAGGCGGGCTCGCAGGACGAGACGGAGGCGCCGCTGGCCGAGTACCGGAAGCTGGGTGGTTCGCCGCTGGAGGCGTTGCCCGCGCCTCTTTGGGCGAAATGGCGGGCGCGTGATACGGTGCGCCGGCCGCCTTGGCTGCAACCACCCCGCGACCACTGAACTCGCCGGGACGCGCAGTCGCCGCGACCGCAGGTGCGCCGTGGTTGTTGGATGCGAACAGCGCACGATTCTGGCTGGCCGCATGTTCCTGCTGCACCTGCGCCGCCACCGGCTGCTGGTGCGGCTCGCGGGCGTATGTTTCTTCTTGCGCCGTGGGACGGGCCACGACCCCGCCCTCGCCGCCGTTGAATGCGACGTGGGAGTCGTTATTCACGATCACGGTTCGATTCACGTAGACATTGGTCACGTGGACCGTATCCACGTGCATGACGGCGGTGTTGTAGAAGAAAGCTCCGCCGCGCCATTCGCCGCCGTAAAATCCACTGCCTCCATAACCGAAGCCGTAATTAACGCCTCCGTAGAAGCCGATGTGCGGTCCCCAATAGCCGGCGTTCCAGGCATAGACGCCGTTGTTCCAGCCCCAGTAACCGGGTGTCCACAACAAACCGACGGGCGCGACCACCCAGGTGCCTGGCACCCAGTAATAGCCAGCATCGTCATCCCATGCCCAATAGCCGGGAGTCCACAAGTAACCGGGCCCCGGGCACAATGGTTGCTCGTAAACCGGAAGCGCAGGCGAGCCGATGCGTACGGAAATGCCGATCACGATCTGCGCCGAAGATGGAGAAGAGAGAGCCGCTGGAATGACCGGCAGCAACATCCCGAAAACCACGCAGCGAATTACAGGGTGAAGTTTCATTGTCTTTCCCTCAAGCCGGTATTCTCGCCTGAATCAGGCTTCGACAGAACCGGACCTCAGCATTAAAACACTTTCGGGTTCAAGATGTTGCGTTGCGGGTGTAAAGCCGCCGCTGACAACTGGGAACTGAAGGGTAGGAACTAATTCGTTCGTCGCGAGCGCGCGATGCGTTCGTCGATCAGCTTGCGGCCGGCAAACCCTTCTTCGGTACCATGCCAA
Organism: uncultured Acidobacteriaceae bacterium; assembly: GCA_963743585.1. Lineage (GTDB taxonomy): Bacteria > Acidobacteriota > Terriglobia > Terriglobales > Acidobacteriaceae > Sulfotelmatobacter. Next base: position 408,885 of record CAVUQI010000003.1, read on the forward strand.
TGCGTGATCGAGGGCTCACCCATCTTCCAGCAGAGCAGAACGACGCGGCCATCCACCTGGCAGGGAAAATCGAGCAGGCCGATGTCGAGATCTTTGACTTGCACTCCGATGGAATCGATTTCGGATAGCGCATCCTTCGCGCGTTGCTCGGCTTTCCCGCGTTGCGCCTTGCGGCGGGCAGTTGCGATGACATCGACATGCGTGCCGCCGTTGAGGAAAATGCGTTGACTCAGCGCCTGCATTTCGCCATCGACTTCTTCCATCAATTTCTTGCCATCGATTGCCGCGCGCAGCAGCGACTCCAGCACAGGAAGCAGGGTTTGGGCCTCGTCGAGAGTGAACGTTCGGTCTGACATAATTAGATATTCTATTTTACCGCATCTGGATGAGATCGGGCGCGGAATCAGTGCGACCTGCCGTTTGAGGGATCAGGCGAAGTTGCCGTATCCAGGTCAATGTGCAGTTGCCGGGCGGGAGAAATGCCCGGAGCGTAGCATTCGCCGTCGTGGCTGTAATTCGAACATTGCCCGGCAACATCTTTGCGCTGCGGGGATTGCGCAAACTGCCACACTTCAGCAAACGAAACGCCGCTCTGCGCGGGGCTTGGCGGATGCGCGGACGGATCCACCGGAAACGAGCAGCCGGGCGATGGCGGGCAGGCATCATTAATGGCCCAATAAACGATTGGCCGATTTCCCGCGCTTTGGCGAATGTCTTCCGCGGTGACGATATTGGAGTCGTCCGGGTTGGGAATGCCGGAACAGTAAATGCCGACGCGAAAGCCGGCCGCTGCGACGGCGTCGGCCCAGGCGTAGATGTAGGCTTTCTGCTCGGGCAACATGCGTCCCCCTTGCTCCTGATCTAGAAAGATGACTGTCTGCGCGGGAAACCCTTCGCGACGCGCGGCGGCAGCGGCGGATTGCGCGTCGGACTTGCCGAGTCTGGTTGCGCGGGCGACCGATTTGAGGTCGGCAGATTTGAGCTCAGCATACAGGCGTCCGTTGAAGAGCACGAGGAAACCCAATCCAGCGGATTCGATGGCGGCGCGATGGCCGGTTCACGTATTCTTTCGCTCGCCGGGAGGATTGTTGAGCCAATAGCCGGTATAGGAAAAAGTTTGGTGCAGAGCCTTCAGGTTGGCATGTCCCGGATAGTCGTTGCGATCGAAGCCGAGGTAGGCGCGCATCTGTGCTTGAGCTGATATGCAGAAAAAGTTAAGCATTATGAAACATGCGAGCCGCATCTGTTGATCTTAAATCCGTGCTGGATACCTCGCGGCGTCAGGTACAGAAATAAGCACGACGCTGCGGCCACCTTAGCCTTTGCGCGCCAGCACAATTCGCAGCGGTGGAAAGGTCGACAGATTGGCCATTTTGCGCTCCACTCGGAGACCGGCCTGGCGCATGGTTCGCTCATACTCGCTGGTATGCTTGAAGTCCGAAATAATCGCCACTCCTCCCGGCTTCAGGACGCGGACGATCTCGCGGCAGGCTTCGAGACGCGTAGGCTTGTCGTAAATATTGTGCAGGCAGAGATTCGAGAGAATCACGTCGAAGCTTTCGCTCGGAAAGCTCATCTTCTGCGCGCCTTCGCTCACCAGCGAACATTTTTCCGCGACGCCCTCGGCAATCAAATTTTCTTCAGTTCGAACCAGCGAGTTGCCACTCAGGTCTTTTTTATTCCAAATGTCAATTCCAGTACCGTGACCGGTCGTAAGCCGCCGAGCCGCGCCGACCAGCAACAAACCACGTCCCGTGCCGACATCCAGCACTTGTTCATCGCCGCGCCAATCGTGGAGATTCAACATGCGATCGCGATGCCGGAATTTACCGAATTTCGCGTACACCAGCATCAAGACGGCACCCACGCCGCATCCGATCCCGACACCCCAGACCGACGAATGAAGATTAAGTTGGATCGGGCCCAGATGTACCCAGTACGGAGCGAACAGGGCCACTCCAATGCCACAAGCGCTGGCCAAACACAAATTGCGGATGACCCCTGGAGCGTCGATTCCGTAATCAGGTTGTGTCGACATATCGATAAACAGTAGAGCCGAGTTAGAAATCTTATCAGCAGAAGCGCGGGGGGAGCGAAGCGCCGAAATCTCGAGCGAGGACCTGCTTTAGCCGCCGATGTGAACCATGGTGCGGGAAGCAGGCACGAAATCCGGCTCGCCGATATGATGGCGTTCTTCTTTTTTTTGAATCACTCCCCGAATAAATTCGCCTAGCTCTTCGTCTGAGGCGCCGCGGCGCATTTCGGCATGCAGATCGTGGTCCCACACAGAAAACAGGCAAGTGCGGATCTTGCCGTCGCTGGTGATGCGGATGCGGCTGCAATGCCCGCAGAAGGGATGTGAAACCGGGGCGATGATGCCGATCTCGCCAACGCCATCATCGAAGCGGTAACGGCGCGCGGTCTCCGAACGCGCGTGGGGAATTTCAACTAACGGACGATACTCGGCCATGCGAGCCAGAATTTCATCGAGCGTCACGACCGTCGAGGGCGACCAAGAGCGGTCTTCTTCGAGCGGCATGAATTCGATGAAGCGCACGGTGACGCCTTCTTCACGCGCGAACATGCCGAAGGGAATAATCTGATCTTCGTTGAAGCCGCGCATGAGTACGCAATTTACTTTCAGCGGCCACAGGCCGGCGCGGCGAGCGGCCCGAATCCCGGCCAGCACATGATCAAAGCCACCGGCAACGCGGGTGATGCGGGCGAAGCGATCAGGATCTACCGCGTCCATGGAGACGGTAACGCGAGTCAGTCCCGCAGCTTTTAACGACTGCGCCAGATTGGCAAGGAGATGGCCGTTGGTGGTGAGAGCAATGTCGAGCGGCTCGGATCCGTTGCCATTCAGCGGGCGCAGTTGCGAAAGCTCCCGCACGAACTCGACCACCCCTTTTCGCAGGAGCGGCTCGCCGCCGGTGAGGCGTATTTTGGTTATTCCCATCGCAACCAAAACACGAGCCATGCGCAGATAATCGTCGAAAGGCAGGTCGCCGTACAGCGCGCCTTCATTTCCGGTGCGGCAGTAAACACATTTGTAGTTGCAGCGGTCGGTGATGGAGATCCGCAGGTCGGTGATGCGACGTCCGAAATTGTCGTGGAGAGCAGCCATCTCAATGTTGCTGAATCTTCGTGGGCGACGCTAGGACCGCTTCATTATAGAGTCTGCGCAAGGTGAAAAGGTTTCAATGGCTGGATCATTGCTCGCGCCGCTGGTTATCATTTAGTGATTAGGAAAGCCCAGAGATCCGGGCACAGAGAATCAAAGAGAATAATCGTTGAAGACAATTGCGTTTCTACTTCTTATTTTGGCGATGACCGCTGTTTCGGGCTTTGCCCGCGCACAGAACTTCCCTGCCGAAACATCCAGTGCCGCACAGACCCAAGCCAACCATCAATCGCCAACGCTCAGAGTTACGCAGTACACTCTACCAGCCCAGAAATTGGCGAAGGCTGAAGCGCTCTATCGCACGACAACCGTGCTGTATCTGTTCGGCATGATCTTCGGCATTGTGGTGCTTTGGGTACTGCTCAGACTGCGCGTCGCTCCCCTATTCCGCGATTTTGCCGAGCGGGTCACAAAAAATAGATTTGTGCAGACGCTGATCTTTGTGCCGCTGCTGATGATTTTGATCGCACTCACTTCCCTGCCCCTGGAAATGTACGAGCACCATATTTCGCTGGCTTACGGACTTTCGGTGCAGGGTTGGGGATCTTGGGCAGGCGACTGGCTGAAGGGCGAAGCCGTATTTCTAGTGATCGCAATTCTCGCGGTTTTTGCGCTGTTTTGGGCGATCGGTCGGAGTCCACGGCGATGGTGGTTTTATTTTTGGCTTTTGACGCTGCCGTGCACCGTTCTGCTGGTTTTTGTCGCTCCGGTGATTCTCGATCCGATGTTCAATACATTTGTTCCACTCGAGAAAACCCGGCCGCAATTGGCGCGGGCGCTTGGAGAGGTTGCGCACCGGGGTGGGCTCAATATTCCTCCCGACCGTATGTTCGAGATGAAGGCCAGCGACAAAGTTACGACTTACAACGCCTATGTCACCGGAATTGGCGCCACCAAGCGGGTTGTGGTTTGGGACAACACGGCGCGCGATATGACCACTCCGGAGGTTCTTTTCGTTTTCGGGCATGAGATGGGGCACTACGTTTTGAATCACATCTACAAAGGACTCGCGTTTTTTGCCGCGATGTCGTTTGCCGGATTTTGGCTGGGGCGGAAAATCGTGATCACGATGCTGTCTCGCTGGGGAGAAAAGTGGCGGATTCACAGCATCAATGATCTGGCCGCCCTGCCGGTGTTTTTGCTGACTGTGGCGCTGCTGACGGTGGTCTCCGAACCGATTGACAGCGCATTCAGCCGCCACCTGGAACATCAGGCGGATATCTACGGATTGGAAGTGACCCATGGCCTGTTTCCCGATAACCGGCAAGTCGCTGCGGATTCATTTCAGAAACTGGGCGAGAAGAGTTATGACTATCCGACGCCGAACCGCTTTCTGGTTTTCTGGTCGTACGACCATCCGACGATTCAACAACGAATCCGCTTCGCGCTGCATTACGATCCCTGGGACACGCGCACAGGCCCGAAGTACGTGAAGTGAACTCGCAGGGTGCGCGTCGCAACCGACCGAATACCTCCAACAGATATTCCAGCCTGAAAAACGTGGAATGTGAAGCGTTCGTGTGCCGTTCCCACGCAGCCGCTGGTTACTCTATAGTTAACAGTAAAACCCTGTATACCGTAACCGTTGCAAAGTTGCAAAGATCGCCGTCTCGTCTTATTTCGCAAGCAGCGCCGCAATTCACACCAAGGAAAGTAGTGGAAACATACCGCTATCGGATCTTGTGCGTCGACGACGATCCGGGAACGCTCAAGTCGCGCAAGCTATTGCTGGAGGACGCTGGATATTTTGTGTTGACGGCATCTTCGGGACAGGAAGTGCTGGATATTTTGTCTGAGATCGGTGAGGTCGACCTCGTATTGCTGGATTTTTCCATGGGGGGGATGAACGGTGACATATTGGCGAAAAGGCTGCGCGACGAATATCCGGACCTGCCCCTGGTCGCCGTTTCAGCGCGGGAGGAGTTGCCGGAGCCGTTTTTGAGGTCAGTGAACGGGCATGTGCGCAAGGGGCAAAACCCGGAAATCCTTCTCTCGACGATCTCCGACGTCCTGGCGAAGTCGGCAAGGAAACACAGGCCACCGCAAAGCTCCGCAGGCACAGTCATGTGCGTCGACGACGAGCAATTGCAGTTGCAGCTTCGTACGCTGCTATTTGAATCGGCAGGTTTCAAAGTTCTGCAGGCGAGGTCAGCCAGCACAGCGCTGGAGTTGTTTCGCTCTCAGCGTATCGATGCCGTGGTGATGGATTACTGGCTCTCAGGGACGAACGGAACTGCCGTTGCCGAAGAAATGAAGAAGCTTCATCCTGAGATTCCGATCGTCATGCTGTCCGGATATTCGTCTTTGCCCGGCGAAGGCGCGGTGGTAGATGCATGGCTACGCAAGGCCCAGGTCGAGCCCGAGGAGATCGTGAATGTGGTCAAGAAGTTGATCGGTTTTCAAGCTGACAAACGGCAAAGTTCCAACCCTGACTGAAAATGCGACCCGCCAGAATGTTGTTCGCGACGAGCCGGACAGTTTTCTACGTCTTGACTTTCTCCATTCTGCTTTTCCCGATGAGCGCAGAGCCCACCAGCAGCCCTGAGGTCCAGAATCCGGTGAAGCATCTCAGCCTCGCCGAATTGGGCAACATCGAAGTGACGACCGTCTCCAAAGAGCCTGAAAGGGCGATGAAAACCAGCGCGGCCATCTATGTGATCACGCAGGAGGATATTCAGCGTTCGGGAGCGACCACAATCCCTGACGCATTACGTCTGGCGCCGGGAGTGGAGGTCGCACAGATTGATGGCCACAGTTGGTCAGTCGGGATACGCGGCTTCGGAAGCAACCTGACGCGCAATGTCCTCGTGCTCATTGACGGCCGGACTGTCTATACGACACTTTTCGCGGGGCACCTTTTGGGAGGTACAGAATGTAGTTTTGGAAGACGTTGACCGCATCGAAGTTATTCGACGAACCGGCGGCACGATTTGGGGCCCGAACGCGGTGAACGGCGTCATCAACATCATTACGAAGAGCACGAAGGACACGCACGGCGAAATGGTAAACGCGGGAGGCGGAAATTTAGAGCAGGGCTTCTTGAACGCTCGGTATGGCGGTAGCAGTGCAAGCGGCCTCGACTACCGCATCTACGAATTGGGATTTGACCGCGGCCCCGAGTACCATCCCGATGGCATTAAGTTTGACCGATGGCGGGCGATACAAGCTGGATTTCGCACGGACTGGGCAAAGGACGCACGCGACCACTTCACATTCCAGGGTGACATTTACGACGAAAGCGCGGGCACAGGCGTAAACGTCTCCAACTACACGATGCCCTATACTCAAAACCTCTACGGCACGGAACGACTTTCTGGCGGAAACATTCTGGGACGCTGGCAAAAGGTGTACGCGGAAGGAAACGACTTCCAGCTTCAGGCTTACTACGACCGCACTAATCACTTAGATCCCCAAATTACGGACCTTCGCAATACCTATGACGTCGATTTTCTGGATCGTTTTCGTCTGCCAGGACAACAGCAGATTTCATGGGGATTCGGCGCACGTTTCAGCCATGGATACAATCCCATCGTTGTTCCGGGTGTCACTTTTTTGCCTGAATCTCGAACGGATCGCCTGATAACGGCCTTCTTGCAAGATGAAATCGCACTGATCGACAACCGACTCAACTTCACTTTTGGCACAAAAGTTCTGGAAACAAATTTTACCGGGTGGCAATTGCAGCCCACTGGCCGTCTACTCTGGACGCCGACCAGGCGGCAGAGCTTCTGGAGCGCCTTCACCCACGCGGTTCGAACGCCCTCCGATGTGGAGGAGAATTTCACTGAGCTAGGGTACACAGGTGCAACCGTCGATGGATTGCCAGTATTTGGCCGACTCAACCCCAATCCTAACTTCCGATCAGAAGAGCTTAACGGCTATGAAGCCGGCTATCGGCTGCTGCTGCGCAAGTCGCTCTACTTCGATATCGCGGCGTTTCACAACCATTACGGCGATCTTCTCAGCGAAGACATCACCGGACCGCCATCTGTAGAGACGAATCCCGGACCGGTTATTGTTTTTCCCGCCAGTTTCGGAAACGAGCTTGTGGGGACGACGAAAGGAATCGAGTTCGCCCCTGAATGGAGACCTGTGCCTTTCTGGCGTTTGCGCGCCTCGTATTCCTACCTGCAAATGGATATAACGAAGCCCGCCAACTCGCAGGATGCCCTGGCTCCTTCAAGTATCGTAGGCTCCAGCCCTAAACATCAGCTGGCCCTGCAATCGGGAGTGGATTTTGCGAAAGTCTTCAGCTTTGACCTGACCTATCGCTATGTCGATGCTCTGCCGGCCCTCACGATTCCGTCCTATTCGACCGCAGACGCTCGATTCGACTGGCAGGTACATCGGCAATTCAAACTATCCGCGGTAGGTCGAAATTTGCTGCAGCCCCACCATTTCGAGTACGGCGGCGTAGACCCCGGACCAGCGATCGGGACCAAGAGAAGCCTGTACGGGCAGATTACGTGGACACGCTGATCACCATTCCCGGGATCGCCCCACGGCGCCGTTCGGCGATTCATCGTTACGGGATGAAAGGCCGCAAGGCCGCGGCTTTTTTCCGCGTACGCGAGTGGGCGCCATCAGTGGTCTCCCTCCTATTCCTTTCGGCTCTTGCGGCTGCTCCTTTGGCTGCGCAGCAAAAACCCACCGAAGCCCAGGTGAAGGCCGCATACCTTTATAACTTTGGCAAATTTGTGACCTGGCAGAATGACGCCGGCGCTAACGTCAACTCACTGAACATTTGTGTGCTGGGAAAAGATCCTTTTGGGGGCATTCTTGACGCGACGGTCGCCGGCGAGAGCATTGATGGCAAGCAGATTGTCATAAAAAGATTGACGAAGATTCAAGACGGGCCTGACTGCCGCATCCTGTTTGTCGGTTCCTCCGAAGAGAAGCGGCTACGCTCGATTCTCGCGGTAGCGCAGGCTTCCGCAATGCTTACGGTGAGCAGCATCCCAACTTTCCTGCAGCAGGGCGGAGTAATTGAATTCGTCACGCAAGAGGACAGAATCCGTTTTGCAGTCAACCTGAACGCAGCCCAACAGTCGCATCTGGTCCTTAGTTCTCAATTGCTCAAAGTCGCGAGCCAGGTGATCGATACCGGCAAGCCGCAGAGTCAAGAATGACCTCGACACGGACAGGCTCGATTTCGACGCGGCTCACCATGATGAATATGCTGGTGAGCGGATCGGCACTGCTGCTGGCGTGCGCGGCCTTCTTTATCTACGATCAGGTCACCTTCCGCCAGAGCCTGATCCATACGCTTTCGGCGCAGGCTCAAATCGTGGGGTCGAACAGCGTTTCTGCGCTGTTGTTCAACGACCCGCAATCGGCTTCGAACACCCTGTCGGCCCTGACGAATTCACCTCATATCGCTTCCGCCGGTATTCTGAACGCAGAACGACAGCCGTTCGCGGAATTCAGCCGCGCGCCCGAGGAAGCACCTATGACCGTTCCCCGGCTTCCTCCCAACGAGATCGAAGGCCATTGGTTCCGGCGCCAGCACGCTATTCTAGTGCGCAAGATCTTTTCCGATCACACGCTGGTCGGATATGTGTATATTCGCGCCGATCTAGGGGAGAGCGATGAAAGGCTGTGGCGATACGCGCTCATCGTGGCCGCCGTATTGCTGGTCTCGTTGTTGTTCGCGCTCCTGGTTTCATCCGCCTTTCGTCGATCGGTTGCGCGACCGATCGTGAAGTTGGCCGAAACCGCCCGCACCGTGACCCGGGAAAAGGATTACGCCGTGCGCGTTCCGCCCACCGGACAACGCGACGAACTGGCGGTATTGATCGATTCGTTCAATGAAATGCTGCGCGAGATCCAGCAGCGTGACAAGGCGCTGCAAAAGGCCCACGACCAGTTGGAGCAGCGGGTCTCGGAGCGCACACGCGATCTGGTTTCGGCAAATCAGGAATTGGAGGCGTTTTCCTATTCCGTGTCGCACGATCTGCGCGGCCCGCTCGATGCCATCATCGGCTTCAGCTACGTGTTGATGTCGGCGCACGCCAGCAGGCTGGACGCCAACGGCAAGGAGTCAATCAAGAGTATCCGGGCCGCGGCACGGCGCATGTCGGAATTGATCGATGACCTGCTCAATCTCTCTAGGGTTTCCACCAGTGCGATGCATCGGGAACAAATCGACCTGAGCGAGTTTGCGCGCTCCATTATGGAAGAGTTATGTAAGGCCGCGCCGGAGAGGCAAGTGGAGTTCGTCGCGCCGGTCAGCACCGAAGCCTATGCCGACGCGAGGCTGACGCGCATCGTGATGGACAATCTACTGCGCAATGCGTGGAAGTACACCTCACATCACGCTCATGCGCGCATTGAATTCGGCTGGGAGAATAAAGCTGGCCGAACCGTCTATTTCGTGAAAGACGACGGCAGCGGTTTCGATCCACGCTCAGCCGATCGGCTCTTTCAGCCCTTCCAGCGGCTCCATTCGTCGGCGGAATTTCCAGGGAACGGAATCGGGCTGGCGACGGTTCGCCGCATCGTGCAGAGGCACGGCGGTGAAGTTTGGGCCGAAGCGGCAGTGGAAAAAGGCGCCACCTTCTACTTCACTCTGGAACCTCGCCACGGAAGCACCCAGTAAAGAGGGGTGCGGTAAAAACGGGGCAGAAAGCGGCTTTGCGCTGTCTCGCGTTTTCCTCAATGCCGACTGCGCCGCTGTCGTTCAAGTTCCCGGCTTAATCTCCGCCGCCTCACCGCCACGATAAGTTACGACCAGCGGCTTTCCTCCATTCGGATAATGCACAACTTTGTCGTCGGAAGACGCGCCCGCATCGGGCACGCCCATTCCGACCGCAAAATCTGCCTGCAGTTCATTCATCCCCGGCTTCACTTCATGCCGCGCGATGGCCTGCCAAACGTCGACCGGCCAAAACTTGTAAAGCACATGCGGATCTTCCACATAAAACATTTCATCGGAATAGATCTTGTATTGACCGTCGCTCTCGAACCCAATCGGCACCGCGAAGTCGTGCCCGTCTTTCTCGAACACAGCCACAACCTGCTTCCGGCCGCCCGGCGCAGCAACCGCGATGACCTCTTTAAGATCGAGGCGCTCAATCGGACCCAGAGTTCCGGCTTCGTGCTTGAAGTCGACGGTTTTCACCACCGGAACGTACCGATAGTAGGTATACCGATACCCTTCTTTCACCCACACGGGCTGCTGCGTCAGTTGCTGCGCGGATTTCAAATCGTAGGGGTAGAGCTTCTTCGGCGTGACGTAATAGTCGGGATTGGAATATCCGGCATTTCTGGCCTGCTTCTGCTTTTGCGCGGTGAGGTAATCCTCGTGCCGCTGGTAAAGAATGTAGCCGGCGCGCACGCCCACGACGATCAACGCCAACGCCAGCGCCAACTGGATCCGTTTCTTCGCCTGTTCGCTCACCATGAGCAAACTTTATCAGATCGGCGGATGACGGTATCAATTGACGGATTGGCGGATTGAAATCGACGGATTGGGACATGGAACTAAGCAAGCTTTGCGGCATCCAACAATAGGCTACACTGAACGAAGCCAGCGTAGGCCGAGTGCGAGTGCTTCCAAGGATTCGCAGCAAGGAAAGCTAATGCCATGCCAACTGTGACCGAAGAAGATGTTATGAACGCGCTGCGAAGCTGCTACGATCCTGAGATTCCGGTCAACATTGTCGATCTTGGCCTGATTTACCAGGTGATCTTTTCGCCAGCCGCGGGGGATGAGAACAAGCAAGACGTAAAGATTGAGATGACTCTCACCGCGCAGGGCTGTCCCGAGCACGTCAACATCAGCGCGCAGGTGAAATCACGGGCTCGAGCAATTGCCAGGGATTCGTGAAGCGAGCGTGGTTGTGGTTTGGACTCCCGCGTGGACTCCCGAGCGCCTTAGTCCTGACGCCCGGAAGCAGTTGGGAATTGAATGAAGGATGCCGGTTTCTACACCCCTAACTCAGCCCAATCCAGCGAGCTATGGTCGGCGATGCGCCTGCCGGCGCGCTCGGCCATGTCCATTACTTTCATGCCGCGTTCGAAATAATCCGGCAACGACCTTCGGATCTTGTCAAATTTTTCCGGGTACTCCGCCGCCAACAGCGCCAGTCCCACTCCTGTGGCCAGCACACCGGCGGTATACCTGCTCTTTAAGAACAAAACGGTCGCAGCCCCAACCGAGCCCGCCACCACTGCTTTTTTCCACGCGTTCATATGTCTCCTGCGAAACCTCATTGCATTTTACTCCCGGTATTAAATTATCCGCTTCCTTTCCGATGCCGGTTTCGATTGCGGTGTTGTCATTTCTCTGCGGTCATCTCGGTAGATGGAATCGCAACATAGCGGCAAATGGCGTGCCGTCCTTATATACTTCTCATTCGATCCGGAGGTGTCCTATTCCAATGCGATGGAACCTGCCAGCGCTGACTGCACTCAGCCTGCTTCTAGCAATTTCCGCTTTGGCCCAAACCAAGCCGCGCGCGCGCGGTCTGGGAGTTCCCTTCGACGGCACTCCCGGCCCTAACAACGCCATCACCGACGTTAAAGGCGTTGAAGTTGGAGACACAACGCTCATCTCTGGCGAGGGCAAGCTCGTAGTCGGCAAAGGACGGTACGGACAGGAGTCACCGCGATTCTTCCCCGCGGCAAAACAAATAACGATGCCGTCTTCGCCGGATGGTTCACGCTCAACGGCAATGGCGAGATGACTGGAACCACCTGGCTCGAGGATTCGGGCTTTCTCGACGGGCCGGTGATGATCACGAACACGCACAGTGTTGGCGTGGTGCGCGACGCGGTCATCGCCTGGAAGGTCAAGCGCGGGTCGCCAGATATGGAAGGTTACTGGTGGTCGCTGCCCGTGGTCGCCGAAACGTGGGATGGCTGGCTCAACGACATCAACGGATTCCATGTTCATCCGGAAGACGCCTGGCACGCGCTCGATACCGCTCACTCTGGTTCAGTTGACGAAGGCAATGTCGGCGGCGGCACGGGCATGATCTGCAACGAGTTTAAAGGCGGTATCGGGACCGCGTCGCGTGTGCTCGATGCGAAAGACGGCGGCTATACCCTCGGGGTGCTGGTGCAATGCAATTACGGACGCCGCGCTCAGTTGCGAATCGCCGGCGTTCCGGTTGGCAAAGAAATTCCAGAGCATCCCGCGTACGAAGAAAGCGCGAGTTCCGGGATGAACGCCAAAGATGTGGGCTCGATCATCGTCATCGTCGCCACTGACGCCCCGCTCATCCCCACGCAACTGAAACGCGTGGCCCGCAAAGTCTCGCTCGGCCTGGGCCGCGACGGTAGCTATTCCGGCGACGGTTCTGGAGACATCTTCCTCGCGTTCTCAACCTCAAATCCCGGCGCCAACGGAAGCAAAGGGTTGCATCAGCTCATGATGCTGCCCAACGACTCGCTCGATCCCATTTTTCTGGCTACGGTCCAAGCCACCGAAGAAGCCGTGGTGAATGCGATGGTCGCGGCCGAAACCATGACAGGGATCGACGACCACAAAGTGATCGCGCTCCCGCACGACCGCCTGCGCGAAGTGTTGAAGAAGTACAATCGGCTTCGACAATGACTTGACAGTCTGCCGATCTTGCCGACCGTTCGCCGGAATAGTCGCCTATTGACGGTAGAATCAACCGCTATAACTTCTGGCTTGACAGGAGTGTTGCCCGCCGGTACGATTATTAAACCGACCGACCGGTCGGTTGATAGGCAGCATTCTTAAGCAATCCGAGAGGAGCTTTCCCAGTGGCCACAATTTTTTATGAGCACGATGCCAATCCAAACGCCCTGAAGGGCAAAACCATCGCCATCCTGGGATACGGCAGCCAGGGACATGCACAGGCGCAGAACCTGCGCGACAGCGGCGCCAAAGTGATTGTCGGCCTTGAGGCCAATCGCCCCAGCGCGGCACAAGCGCGGGCCGATGGCATGGTGGTGGTAGCTCCGGACGAGGCTGCCAAGCGCGCGGACTGGATTCACGTGCTCACTCCCGATGAGACGCAAGCGGCGGTTTACGCGCAGCACATCCAGCCGTATCTGCATCCCGGAAAAATTCTTGGCTTCTCGCACGGCTTCAGCATTCATTTCAAGACCATCGTTCCGCCGAGCGACGTGGACGTGGTGATGATCGCGCCGAAGTCGCCGGGCCATCTGCTGCGGAGAGTTTATGCCGAGGGCCGCGGTGTGCCTTCACTGATTGCAGTGAGCCAGGATGCCAGCGGTCGCGCGCACGAGTATGCGCTGGCTTACGCCCATGGCATCGGCTCGACGCGGGCAGGCGTGTTGCAGACGACGTTCAAAGAAGAAACCGAGAGCGATTTGTTTGGCGAGCAGGCGGTGCTGTGCGGCGGGTTGACATCGCTGATCAAAAAAGGCTTCGAGACTTTGGTCGAGGCTGGGTATGCCCCGGAGATCGCTTATTTTGAGTGCCTCCATGAGATGAAGCTGATTGTGGATTTGATTTATGAAGGCGGCCTGGGGCGCATGCGGTATTCGATTTCGAATACGGCCGAGTACGGCGACCTGACGCGCGGCGAAAAAGTTGTGGGCGATGAGACGCGCGCTGCCATGAAGAAAATCTTGGCCGACATTCAGGATGGCACGTTTGCGCGGGAGTGGATCAAAGAGAACAAGGACGGCGGGTATCACTTTACGGAGTTGAGGGAGCAGGAACAGAGGCATCCGATTGAGGTTGTCGGGGCGCAGTTGCGCGGGATGATGAGCTGGCTGCCGGGACGGGAAGCGAAAAAAGCTCCCGAAGCGCCGAGATCTGAAGCCCCGAAGAAAGAAATTAAGCAGGCTGTCAATGCTTAGTCGTTGAAACGCCTCGCTAGTCCATGATTGCGCGGGAATGCAAGGGGTCCTTCGACTGCGTTTTCCTTCATTTCGTGAATGAAAACTTCGCTCAGGATGACAACGTGAAAAAGTGACGGAGCTTAGTCAGAGTGATTAAGGGAGCTGAAATCGTTTTGCAGTGCTTGCGGGCTGAGGGCGTCGATTTGGTTTTCGGCTATCCCGGCGGCGCGATCATGCCGTTGTACGACGCCTTGGATGGAAGCGGCGTGCGGCACGTCCTCACGCGGCATGAGCAGGGCGCGGTGTTCGCGGCCGAAGGCTACGCGCGTGTAACCGGAAAAGTTGGCGTGGCCATGGCCACCAGCGGTCCGGGCGCGACGAATTTGGTAACGGGTATTGCCGATGCCAAGATGGATTCGGTGCCGCTGGTCTGCATCACGGGCCAGGTGCGGACGGCAATGATCGGGACCGATGCGTTCCAGGAGACTGACGTTTTCGGGGTGACGCTGTCGCTTACGAAATGGAGCCGGTTGGTGCGCACAATCGACGAAATTCCAGATGTGATTGCGGAGGGATTTCACTGGGCGCGGAGCGGACGTCCGGGGCCGGTGCTGATCGATATTCCGACCGACATTTTGAAAGCCAAGAAAGAATTCTCCGGGCCAGCGAAGTTCACGCCGCACATGCGGCCAGCCGATGCGCATGCCGATGGTGCTTTTGGCGATACGATTGTTGCGCTCTTGCAGCGGGCGACTCGACCTGTGGCGCTGGTGGGCGCTGGAGCGAAAATTTCTGGAGCGGTTGCCGATCTGCGGCGGCTGCTTGATCGTTTGAATATCCCGACATTCGCAACCGTGCACGGGTTGGGTGCGGTGCCGCCGGAATCTCCTTATTACTTGGGCATGGTTGGCATGCATGGCACGCGGGCGGCAAATACGGCTTTGCACGAGACCGATTTACTGCTGGTATTTGGAGCGCGGTTGGACGATCGCGTGACCGGCGATCCCACGCGCTTTGCGCCGCACGCCAAGATTGTTCATTTTGAAATCGATCCGGCCCAGTTGGATCGCGTGCGCGCCTGTGAGCTGCCGGTGATTGGAAATCTGGTGGATACGATTCCAGCGTTCTGCGCAGAATTACGGCATGCTTCCCTGCCCGATTGGAGTACGTGGCGCGCAATTGCCTGCTCCGCAGAGCGCGCCGAACCTGATCCGCGAGGATTGGCGCAGCCGACAATGCGTTTTCTGGATGAACTTTTCAGCCGCCTGCCTAAAGATAGCGTCGTGATCGCCGATGTGGGCCAGCATCAGATGTGGGCTGCGCAGCGATATCGATCTTCTTCTCCACGCGGGTTCATTACTTCGGGCGGACTCGGAGCCATGGGTTTTGCTCTGCCCGCCGCGGTGGGCGTGCAACTGGCGAAGCTACAGACCTGCGTGCTTTGTGTTTCTGGCGATGGCGGTTTCCAGATGAACATACAGGAACTGGCCACGGTGCACCGCCTCGGCCTGCCGATCAAGATGGTCATCGTTGATAACAAGTATCTGGGCATGGTTCGGCAGTGGCAACAGCTGTTTTATCAGCGCAATTATGCCGAGACCGATTTGAGCGACAATCCGGATTTTGTCGAGATTGCGAAAGCTTACAAGATCCATGGTTTCCGGCTGAACGAGGCTGCCATGGAGGAGTTTCCGGTATCGGCAGAGACGGGAGATCTGATCGAGAATTTTCTGCGCTCGCCGGAACCCGAGTTGCTGGTATTTGATTGCCATCCCGAAGCCAATGTTTACCCGATGGTTCCGGCGGGAGCCGCGCTTTCGGAGATGGTGTTCGAGGACGAGTAAAAAATTGAATGATTAAGCCATTGGGTAATTGAGCGAGATCGCTCAATTACCAATGCAAAATTCTTAAGGGGAACGACCATGCAAGTCTTTTATGTTCGCTATCGCAACTCGCAAGGCGCGCTGATGCGCATCCTGAACGCGGTTTCGCGCCGGGGCCTCGATCTTACGACCGTACACGCGGAGTACGCCGGACAGGACCGATATTGTTACGATGCTGCTCGACGTAAACCAGAAGCAGATCGGCCAGCTGTATCGCGAGTGGTATGCGATTGTGGATGTCACTGAAGTGCGTTCCACGGCCACGCGCGGGCACGAGGAGGCGGCGTGGGCGGCTCATCCTCCGGCTTCCGAGAGCGTAGCGCAGCAATCGGCGCGCGCGGCTTTGGCATAGTGGATTTGTCAGCATTTCTAATTTTGTGCAAGTGTCAGCAGCATGAACGCTCCCTGGGTAAGCGTCATGCATTGGGGAATCTGCGGTTGGATTGCGGTCTCCTGGCAATTTCTGGCCACTGGTTCCCCGTTTTTCGACCGCTGTTCCCTGCTTGTGATTGTGCCAACAGATCAATCCCATCTCTGATGTAGTCTGTCTGCATCGGACCTGAAACATCGCAGTCGCGAAATTACTGACGGGCGCGATCGTGCACCCTCGCGTGCCATGTTCAAGGCAATCGGTTTCACCGACGCCGATTTGCGCAAGCCACTGATCGGCGTGGCCAACACCTGGATCGAGACCATGCCTTGCAATTTTCATCTCCGGCGGCTCTCTGCCAAGGTGAAAGAAGGCATTCGCGCGGCCGGCGGAACGCCGATGGAGTTCAACACCATTGCGATCTCTGACGGCGAAACCATGGGTACCGAAGGCATGCGGGCATCGCTGGTGAGCCGCGAGCTGATTGCTGATTCGATTGAGCTGGTTTGCCGCGGGCAGCTGTTCGACGCCGTGGTGTGCGTGGTGGGATGCGATAAGACAATCCCCGCGGCCGCCATGGCGCTGGCTCGCATGGATCTTCCCGGACTTGTCCTGTACGGCGGAACGATCGCGGCGGGCCGCTACAAAGGAAAAGATGTCACCATTCAGGACGTCTTTGAAGCCGTCGGCGCGAATGCGGCGGGGAAAATCTCCGATCAGGACCTGCATGATTTAGAAAATGTGGCTTGCCCAGGAGCGGGTGCGTGTGGAGGACAGTACACCGCCAACACAATGTCGACGGTGATGGAAATGATTGGGCTCTCTCCCATGGGCTTCAACAGTGTGCCCGCAATGGATACGCAGAAAGATCAGATTGCATTCGATTGCGGCCGAGTCGTCATGAATGTTTTGCAGAAAGGGATTCGGCCACGAGAGATTCTCGTCCGCGATGCGTTTGAGAACGCAATTGCGTCGGTGGCAGCGACCGGCGGATCGACCAACGCTGTTCTGCATCTGCTGGCGATCGCGCGCGAGGCAGGAGTTGATTTGCAGATTGACGATTTCCAAAACATCAGCGAGCGCACTCCTCTGCTCGCGGATTTAAAACCTTCCGGTAGGTTCGTTGCCGGGGACATGCATCGTGCGGGCGGAGTGAGATTGCTGGCGCAACGGCTCTTGCGGGGAAAAGTTCTTCATCCGGAAGCGAAGACCGTTACTGGTCACTCTCTGCAGAAAGAGAGCGAGACCGCTGTCGAAACTCCCAATCAGGAAGTCATTGCGCCTCTGGAAAAGCCGCTGAAGAAAACCGGAGGGCTAGTCATCCTGAAGGGAAATATTGCGCCAGAGGGCTGCGTGGCGAAGATCAGCGGACATGAACGACTGCAGCATCGAGGACCGGCACGGGTTTTTGAATCGGAAGAAGAAGCTATGGCTGCCGTGACCGGAAAGAAAATCAAAGCGGGAGATGTCGTTGTCATTCGCAACGAGGGCCCCAAAGGCGGACCCGGCATGAGGGAAATGTTGAGCGTTACGGGTGCCCTTGTGGGAGAAGGATTGGGCGCGGCAGTCGCTCTTTTGACCGATGGCCGTTTCAGCGGTGCCACCCACGGATTAATGGCTGGGCACGTCTCACCAGAAGCCGCTCTGGGCGGGCCGATTGCCGCGGTACGCGACGGCGATATGATCCGCTTCGACATCGGCGAGCGAGTGCTGGAAGTCGAACTAGGCGCTGAGGATTTGCGGCAGCGAATGAAGGAATGGAAGCCGCCGCAGCCGCGCTACGCTACTGGCGTCTTTGCGAAGTACGCAGCTTTGGTTTCGTCGGCGTCGCAAGGGGCCGTCACCACCGCGCCGAAATAAATGGCCTAATATTTCCTTAGCACGCCGATCACCCTGCCCTGCACCTCGACTGAGGCTGCCGGAACGATGATCGGCTTCATCGTGGCATTCGAAGGTTGCAGGCGGATGTTGTCACCTTCGCGATAAAAGCGCTTGAGCGTGGCATCGTCCTTGTTGACGACTGCAACCACAATGTCGCCGTTATGAGCGGTCTTCAATTTCTCAACCAGAACGTAATCACCATCAAGGATGGCTTCATCCTGCATGGAGTCGCCGCGCACTTCGAGCACGAAAACTTCTTTGGAGCGCACGAAGTCGGCGAGAGAAATCGTTTCTTGCGTCTGAACCGCTTCAATGGGCTGGCCTGCGGCGATGCGACCCAACAAAGGCAAAACCACCGCCGTGTTCACGCCCATGGATTGCTTGAGTCGGCCTTTGGGCGGCAGCAGGTCGATCGAGCGGCTTCGGTTGTAGTCGCGCGTGAGCAGCCCTTTTTTCTCGAGGTTGGTGATGTGCTTGTGCACCGTGGCCAAGGAATTCAGGTCGAGGCCTTTGCCGATCTCGTCGAACGACGGTGAGTATCCATTCTCGGAGACGAAGCGGGAGATGAAGTCATAGACTTCGCGCTGCCTGCGGGTGATCGCCATGCCGCCATTGTTGGCGAATATAAAGCGAATGTCAAGGAAAAAGTCCGTTGTGGGCTAACGCTCGAACCGTTGCACTCTCTTCGCATTTAGTTCCAAAGCTTGAACGCGAAGTTCGCAAAGAAATCCGCAAAGGACGCTAAGCAAGTGAATGACGCAAATGTTTTGTGCTGGAGGATTTCTGAGGCTCCAGTTTCGGCTATGTCTTCCCGCGGTTCTTTTCGCCGCCCGCTTTTTTCCACAGCGATGTTTGAGGGTCGGGTATCTTAGCGCGAAAATACCGGGCCTTCTGTATTCTGCGGCTGAGTTTAATCGCGCACTCTCATAAGACAGTTGGGTTTGGATCCACGTTGGTCTTCACTTCGTCCGGCCGGGACTTTATCTAATCGAAGCCTCGTCGAGTCAGCGAATTTCATCCCCAGAACAATCCACGAAAAGAAAAAGGAGGCCTATGTACCATCACATCAAAAAGCTGATGTACACCGTAAAAGTCGACACCCCCGACCCACGCTTTGGCAACATGCTGCTCGAACAATTTGGCGGGGCCAACGGCGAATTGGCGGCAGCCATGCAATATTCGATCCAGGGGCTCAATTGCGAAGACCCGCAGAGAAAAGATTTATTAATGGACATTGGGACGGAGGAACTGAGCCACCTGGAAGTGGTCGGCACTCTGGCGCGAATGCATTTGAAACCGATGAAGAAACAGCAGAATGGAACGGAGGTCGATCCGCTGATCGCGATTGCCGGCGGCGGAGGCGTGAGCCTGTTTAATTCCATGGGAGACGCCTGGACCGGCGGACTACCTGAAGATCACGGGCGAACTGGATGTGGATCTGCGAAGCAATATAGCGGCCGAAGCGCGGGCAAAAATCGTTTACGAGCGGTTGATCAATCACTGCGACGATCCCGGTTCGAAAGATGCATTGCAGTTCTTGATGACACGGGAAATCACGCATATGAAGGCGTTCACGCTGGCGCTGGAGAGCCTGGGAAAGAAACCGTTCTCCATCGGAAAAATCGAGCCAACTCCGGGATTGGTCGACGAATACTTCAACGATTCGACCGGCGAGGGAGATGAGGGAGAAACGGACGCGACAGGTGCATGGAATTCGGGCGGACAATGGAAGGTCGTTGAGCCTCGCGAACTGCAACTGGGCGTGGAAAATCTTGAAAGCTCAGCGGGAAGAAAGCGCGGACGAGAGCAGGAAAAACTTAAAAAAACGGCCTAAAGGTGATTCGCCTGAACACGATCGCCTAAACAGCATCGAATGAGAACGAACGGCGCCTTTTGCGCGTAAGCGTATAGGCGCCGTTTGGTTTGTGTAGCCAACAGGATTTAGGGGCGAAGTTTAAGGGCTTTGGTAACCAGTTCTGTCCCGGTTGATAGACTAGGCTCGTAAAATCGGGTTGCGCAGGCGAAACTTTTATAGGACTCACAACTCTAATTGCCAGAATGATGGCCATTCCCGGGAGGCGTTATGTCTAGAGTTTCGGTGCGAATTGCGACGATGTTTCTGGCGATTCTAGCCGTGGCTGCGGCTTGCCGCGCGGGTGGGGCAGCGGTACCGCCTCCTGCGGTGGATGAATCGAAGGTTTCCTCGCCAGGGAAAGAAACGGCCGTTGTCGCCGGCGGATGTTTTTGGGGGATGCAGGCGGTATTTCAACACGTGAAGGGCGTGGTCACCGCAACTTCGGGCTATTCGGGCGGGACGGTGAAGAATCCAGATTATGAAACCGTTAGCAGCGGCGCCACCGGGCATGCAGAGTCGGTGCAGATTGTTTATGATCCGTCGAAAGTAACCTATGGAGAATTGTTGCAGGTATTCTTCTCGGTAGCGCACGATCCAACCGAGTTGAACCGACAGGGGCCGGACGAAGGCACGCAATACCGCTCGGTGATCTTCTACACCAACGATGAGCAGAAGCGAGTGGCGGAGGCTTATATTGCGCAGCTCGGGCAGACAAAGGCTTTTCGCCAACCGATTGTGACGCAGGTGGTGCCGTTCGAGGCTTTTTACGAGGCTGAGGGCTATCATCAGAATTACGCGAAGCTCCATCCTTATGATCGATACATTCTTTTTAACGACGCTCCGAAGGTGGCGAACTTGAAAAAAGATTTCCCGGATCTGTACGCGAAATAGGAATGTCTTTGGGAGAATCAAGCTGGAGGCACGACTTCAGTCGCGGCGAACAGAGCCTTAGAACTCTTAGAATAATTGCGGATTGAGGGCGGAGGTAAATCAATGTTTGAATCCGAAGGTGGAGATGAGCGAATGACGCGCCGCCGTCAATTTCTTCTCGGAGCCGGTGCGACCGTCGGGGGCGCGCTTCTGGTGCATTGGGCTGTCCCGCATCCGGTCATTGCAGCGGTGAAGATTGAGCCCGGCGAAGTCACGATTGTTCAATTTTCCGATGACGGCAAACGGCTCGGAAAAGTAAAAATCGCAAAGGTGATCAAGACTGAAGATGAGTGGCGAAAGCAGCTTCCACGAGGATCGTTCGAAATTACGCGGCACGCCGATACCGAGTTTGCCTATACCGGCAAATATTGGAACCTGCATGACAAGGGAATCTATCGCTGCATCTGCTGCGACAATGCGCTATTCAGTTCGGCCACGAAATTCGATTCCGGAACCGGCTGGCCAAGCTTCTGGGCGCCGCTGGCGCAGGAAAATGTAAATGAGATTCGCGATACGTCGCTCGGTATGGAGCGGGTGGCAGTGTCGTGCAAAGAGTGCGAGGCGCACCTGGGCCATCTTTTTGATGACGGTTCACCGCCGACTGGGCTGCGCTATTGCATGAATTCGGCATCTCTGCGGTTCGTGAAGGCAGCCTAGCGGTCAGACGGCACTTCTCGTAGATTGCGGAAGTTTTCGGCTAGGCCTGCGAAAAACGCCGTTTCTTTCCACAGGCGTTTCTGGCATAATTGATCGTGCACCCCACCTGCACAAATTCACAAACACAATTTAGAGCGAGGAAGAGATGCCAGCGAAGTACATTTTCGTGACCGGCGGAGTTGTGTCTTCTCTAGGCAAGGGATTGGCGGCGGCTTCGATTGGATGCCTGCTCGAGAGTCGCGGCTTGAAAGTCAACATCATGAAGTTCGACCCGTATCTGAACGTAGATCCGGGGACGATGTCTCCGTTTCAGCATGGCGAAGTTTTCGTGACCGACGACGGCGCGGAAACCGATCTCGATCTCGGCCACTATGAACGATTCACCCACGCCAAACTTTCCCGCGACAACAACTGGACAACCGGCCGGCTCTACGAACAGATCATCGCGAAAGAGCGCCGCGGCGACTATCTCGGCAAGACCGTGCAGGTGATTCCGCACGTCACGAACGAAATTAAAGCCGCGATGAAGAAAGTTGCGCAGGATGTGGATGTCGCCATTGTTGAAATCGGCGGCACGGTCGGTGATATCGAATCGCTGCCGTTCATGGAAGCAATCCGGCAGATGCGGCAGGAACTTGGGCGAGACGACACTTTGTTCGTCCATGTCACGCTGGTGCCGTTCATTGCAGCGGCTCAGGAATTGAAGACCAAGCCCACGCAGCACTCGGTCAAGGAACTGCTAAGCATTGGAATTCAGCCCGACATTTTGCTTTGCCGTACCGATCGTTTTCTCGCAAAAGAGATCAAGTCGAAGATCGCGCTCTTCTGCAACGTGCAGGAAGAGGCAGTGATCACCGCGAAGGACGTAGCTTCGATTTATGAAGTACCGCTAGTGTTTGCGAATGAAGGCGTGGATACGTTGGTGCTGAAATATTTGCGCCTTGAGGCGAAAGATCGCGATCTTTCCAAGTGGGAAGACATTGTGCATCGTGTCTATAACCCGAAAGATACGGTCACGATCGGGATTGTCGGCAAGTATGTGGAGTATGAAGACTCGTACAAGTCTTTGAAAGAAGCGCTCGTGCACGGCGCGCTGGCCCATAACCTGAAACTCGAGCTGCACTGGATCGAAGCGGAAGGACTGGAGAACGCCGAGCCGGAAAGCGTGCAAGCGCAACTCGAAGGATACGATGGGATATTGGTTCCGGGTGGGTTCGGAAAGCGCGGCATCGAAGGCATGCTGATCGCGATTCGATATGCGCGCGAGAATAAAGTGCCATACTTTGGAATTTGCCTGGGAATGCAGACGGCCTGCGTCGAGTTTGCTCGAAATGTAGTTGGGTTGTCGGAAGCGAATTCGAGCGAGTTCGATCAGGCGACGCCGCATCGGGTGATCTACAAATTGCGTGAACTGCGAGGCGTGGAAGAACTCGGCGGAACGATGCGCCTGGGCGCGTGGACCTGCAAAATTGAGCCCGGCACGCTGGCGCACAGAATCTACGGCAAGCTCGAAATCAGCGAGCGCCATCGGCATCGATATGAGTTCAACCGCGAATACGAAGAGCCGATGGTCGCGGCGGGATTGCGGATCTCGGGCTCAACTCCCGACGGAACTTATGTCGAGATCGTGGAATTGCCCGACCATCCGCATTTCATCGGTTGCCAGTTTCACCCCGAGTTCAAATCGAAGCCGCTGGAGCCACATCCATTGTTTAGTACGTTTGTCGGGGCAGCGTATGCGCACGGATCGAAACGGCGCGCGGAAAAAGAGACCGTGGCGGTTGAAATGTTCCATCGGCCGGAGCGCGTCGGGCAAAGATAGGCTTAATCACCACAGAGTCACAGAGAGACAGGGAGGAAAAAGGTTTCTCTGTGACTCGGTGTCTCTGTGGTGAAATGATTTCTAGGTGACCTTGATTTCGTCTTTCCAAGTCGGCGATATTCACATCGGCTCGGGCGATCTTTTTCTAATTGCCGGGCCGTGCGTGATCGAGAGCGAAGAGCACGCTGTTCGCATGGCCGAAATCATCAAGGGGGTGGCACGGTCGCTCAGTTTCCCTTTCATCTTCAAGGCGAGTTACGACAAAGCGAATCGAACTTCGATTCGCAGTTTTCGTGGCCCCGGCGTTAAGGAAGGACTGCGCATTCTGAAGAAGGTCAAGGATGAACTCGGCCTCCCTGTGCTGACCGATGTGCACGAGGTCCCAGACGTGGCTAAAGTGGCTGAGGTCGTTGATGTGCTGCAGATTCCGGCATTTCTATGCCGTCAAACTGATCTCGTGGTCGCTGCGGCCCTCAGTGGCCGGCCGGTGAACATCAAGAAGGGGCAGTTCGTTTCGCCCTGGGATATGCGGCATGCGGTGGAGAAATGCCGCGAGGCGGGCAATTCGGAAGTTTTTCTGACGGAGCGCGGCAGCAGTTTCGGTTACAACAATCTGGTGGTCGATATGCGGTCGCTGGCAATTATGCGCAAGTTCGCGCCCGTAGTCTTCGATGCAACGCATTCCGTGCAACTTCCTTCAGCATCGGCGGATGGAGAGCACACCGTCAGTGGCGGCCAGCCTGAATTCATTCCGGTGCTCGCGCGCGCGGCCGTTGCCGCCGGAGTAGATGGAGTTTTTCTCGAAGTCCACGACCAGCCAAAAGAAGCCAAATCGGATGGCGCCAACGCGCTCGAATCAACCAAACTGCGCGAACTTCTCAAAGAATTGCTGGCGGTCAAGAAAGCGCTGGATGTTGCGCGCGCCACACCCTAAAACTGCGTCGGCGATTCCACACTGATCCACCGCGCCTCCGTGTCTCGGCTCTTCCGTGGTAAATTTGAATTCAGGAATGAAGGACATCGCCAGTTGGGCCTTGAACATCGCCACCATGCGTGGCGCGGGCTACGCCGATGCTCGCATCGTGAGCCAGCGCACCCGGGCGCTCAGCACAAAGAACGGCAAAGTTGGCAGCGCGTCTGACTCGGAGTCGTTCGGCTACAGCGTGCGCGTGATTGTTGAGGGCGCGTGGGGCTTTGCCGCCTCCGAAGACTTGTCCCGTACCGGAGTCGAGGCTACGGCTGTAAGGGCCATCGAAATCGCTCGCGCGTCTGCGCAAGTGAAACAGAGCGATGTTCAACTCGCTCCGGAAAAGCCCGTAACCGCTGAGTGGACCACCCCACACAAGATCGATCCATTTTCGATTTCAGTCGAACACAATATTGCGCTGCTGTTAAAGATCGACTCGGAGTTACGCTCGGTTACAGGGATCACACTGGCCGAGACGAATCTCAATTTCAATCGCGAAGAGCAATGGTTCGTATCGTCGGAGGGTTCCGACATCCATCAAACGAAATTTTCCTCGGGGGCGGGTTACGCCGCGTACGCATTTGCCGGAAATGAAATTCAAAAACGCTCCTATCCTAATTCCTATGGTGGTCAATGGCAGAACAAGGGATACGAGCTAATTGAAGAACTAAAGCTACTGGAGAACGCTCGGCGCATTGCCGAAGAAGCGGTAGCGTTGCATCACGCGGATCAGTGTCCCGAAGGCAAGTTCGACATTATTCTCGACAGCTCGCAGCTTGGATTGCAGATTCATGAATCGATCGGGCATCCGATTGAACTAGATCGCGTGCTGGGCATGGAAGCGAATTTTGCCGGCACATCCTTTCTTACGCTCGACAAGTTGCGCACGCTGCGCTATGGCAGCGACCTGGTCAATGTGGTCGCCGATGCGCGCCAGGAGCACTGGTCCCGGCCTCGGCACTTTCGGCTTCGATGACGAAGGCGTTCCCGCGCAGTGCACGCCGATCATCACCCACGGATTATTTACCGGCTATCTCAGTTCTCGAGAGACGGCGCATACGATTGGAGCCAACCGTTCCGGAGGAACCTTGCGCGCCGAGGGTTGGAACCGGCTGCCGATGATTCGCATGACCAACATCAGTCTGCTTCCCGGAGAAAAGCCGCTCACGCTCGAACAACTAATCGAATCCACCGATCACGGCATTCTGATGCAGACGAATCGTTCCTGGTCGATCGACGACAAACGATACAATTTTCAATTCGGCTGCGAGATCGGCTGGGAGATCAAGAACGGCAAGCGGTTGCGCATGATAAAAAATCCCTCGTATTCGGGAATTACCACTGAATTTTGGAACTCTCTCGATGCCATTTGCTCGCGCGATCAGTGGACACTTTGGGGCACTCCGAATTGCGGCAAAGGTCAACCGCAGCAGGTGATGGGCACTGGCCACGGCGCGGCTCCCTCGCGATTTCGGGGAATAAAGGTAGGTTCGGCTTACAAGGGAAGTTAGTTCATCACAGAGACATAGAGCGCAGAGAAACAGCAAATCGCAATGCTGAACCGGGATCAAGCGAGCGACATTTTCGATCGGATCAAGAAGCTCTCGTCAGCCGACGAGATTGAGGTTCATTTCTCGGGCGGACGGTTTGCCCTCACCCGCTTTGCCAACAATACGATTCATCAGAATGTGGAGGAAGAGAACCACGTCGTTTCCGTTCGCACGGTGTTTGGCGGACGCACAGCTCGGGCAACCACAAACAATTTTGATCATGACGGCTTGAAGCGGGTGGTCGAGGCTTCGGAGAGCCTGGCAAAGGTGCAGCATCCCGATCCGGATCTTCTACCTGTGCCCGATGCGCGAGAAGCAGCTAATGCCGACGAGAGCGCCCGCGCCACACAACCTTCCCGCCATTTCGAACAGACTGCGGCAATCACTCCGCAGCTACGGGCGGATGGCGTTAAGAAGATTGTGGAGGTTGCGAATCGGCACGAACTCACTACCGCGGGAATTTTCTCAAGCTCCGAATCCGTTGAGGGCATCTTTAATTCCCGAGGGCTCAGCCGATGGCACACTCAGACGCTGGCGGAAGTTTCCATTAGCATGCTGGGCGCAGATTCATCTGCATGGCAAAAGGCCAATTCGCCGGATGTGGCAAATCTTTGTCCGGTGCGTATGGCTGAGATAGCGGCGAAGAAGGCGGTTGATGCAGCTCATCCAAAAGAAATTCCGGCGGGAAAATACACGGTCATTCTTGAGCCCTCGGCCGCGCTCGACATTGTGGGCTTCATGTTCTGGGACTATTCAGGCATTGCGATTCTCGATCAACGGTCGTTTTTAACCGGGAGGATCGGCAGCCAACTTTTTGGCGACAACATCACGATCTGCGACGATGTTGCTCATCCGCTGCAGAGCGGAGCGCCATTTGATGGCGAGGGAATGCGGCGCAAGCGCGTTCCGCTGGTGGAAAACGGAATTGTGAAACGCGTAGTCTATGCACGCGCAACCGCGGCGCGCATGAGGCGCTCAGAACAGAAAGATAAAGTCGGTCCCATTGAAACTACCGGACATGGATTTCCGTTGCCCAATGAAATGGGCGAGATGCCGTTGAACATTGTTTTCGCAGCTCCACAGAATCCGCGGAGCCTCGATGAGATGATTGCCTCCACCGAGCGCGGCGTGCTGGTCACGCGTTTGTGGTATATCCGCGAAGTCGATCCCTACGAGAAGATTGTCACCGGCATGACGCGTGACGGCACATTTCTTGTGGAAGCTGGGCAGGTGCGGCACGGAGTGCGCAACTTTCGCTTCAATGAAAGCCTGATTCAGATGCTTTCGAACGTCGAAGCGATGAGCGTACCGGTGCGCGCTTGCGGCGAAGAATCCTTCGACATGGTAGTGCCCGCGATGAAGATCCGCGATTTCAACTTCACAGAAGTCACGAAATTTTAGAAGCATTTTTCGGCACTGCTCATAGTGGCTGCAATTCCAATAGCATCGTCTGGCCGTCACGCACGATTGCTTGGGCGGCGACCTGAACCACCGCGTAAATCTCCTCTAATCCCATCATTTCCAAGCATTTAGCACCCTTTTGTTCAATGACTTCAGTAACTTTGCAGGCCTGATTCCCGGGTGTACGCTGCCTCTGAGTCTGGAAATTCGCGCAACTTTGCAAATCTGAGAAAGGTCAATCAACCGGTGGCAGCCGAAGCGGGCAAGGAACTGACAATTCCACAGCAGGAGAGCAAACACTATGCCTCCATGCAGAGCGCTCCGCGATTTCCTCTGCATCTGCCTGTGGAAGTGATGTCGCAGAGCGGAGCGTGCGCCGCGGAGACGCAAAATATCTCGGCCAACGGCGTGTTGTTCGCGATGGATCGCGACGTTCCCGTGGGGTCGCTGGTAGATTTTACGATTCTGCTGTCCGGCGAGATTGTAGGCGCACGAGGCAATGTGCAGATCGATTGCCACGGGCGGGTGGTTCGCAGCTTTGAAGACGATGGCCGTCGCGGGGTTGGGGTCGTCATTGACGAGTACCATTTCGAGCGGGCATAAGGTGCAAAACTGATGGCGGGAACTTCGGTCAGCGTGGGAGAGAATCAGGGCATTCCCCAGAACAGCGGCACGGGCGCGCTGATCCGGGTGATCGTTGCCGACACCCAGGCCATTTTCCGCGCCGGCTTGCGAAAGATTTTTGCGCTCGAAGATGACATCCGCGTGGTTGGCCAAGCGGAGACGCTGCCGCAGACGCAATCGGCCGTGACAAAATTTTCCGCCGACGTTCTGATTCTTGAATCAGCGATGGCGCCGAATCCGGTGGAAGCAGTCACCGAGCTGTTGCGCCAGGCGCCGCATTTGAAAATCGTTGTGGTCACTCCAGGGCTGGATGAACAACTCACGCTCGACCTGTTCCGCCGCGGTACGCACGGAATTTTGTCCCGCGAAGTCGAGCCCGAATTGTTAGTGGACTGCCTGCGTAAAGTCGCGGCCGGCGAACCCTGGCTTGAAAGCCAGGCGATTCACTGGGTGATGGAAGCATATCGCGGGCATAATCTGCGTCCTTCGGGAGCACGGCCGAAAGTTCAACTTACGCCGAAAGAAAGTCTGATTGTTTCCTGCGTCACGCAGGGCATGAAGAACAAAGAAATCGCGATTCGTGTCGGCACGACGGAACAGGTTGTAAAAAACTACCTGCGAAAGGTCTACGATAAGCTGGGAGTCGCTGACCGCCTCGAACTGGCGCTGTACTGTCTGAGCCATCATGTTGTGGATGGAATAAAACCCCCGCCGGTTCCTGCAGCCGAGCCGCAGAACGGCAATGCCCCAACTGTCTCGGTTGCCGCTAGCGCAGGCGCTTCGAACTCGCCTGCTGCAACTGACACCCCAGCGGCCGATACATCCACATCGCAAAACAATTCGTAGTTCCAAGGCCGTTTTCTTTCGTCTGGTTCTTCCCGCCTTACCAACCAGTGGTATTTTCGCCAGCCTTGCGAACCTTCACGGTTCGATTGACGCCGTAATGGCTTCGCCCCAAAGCTATTTCGTGACTGACGGCAGGAATTGATTGCTGATTTGCGCTCATGAGCGCCCGCCCATAAAATGGATCGAGACTGGCTGGGACGACTGAAAATTTCCACGTTCCGGTTCGTGCGGCTCCACAAACGTAGTGAAGCTGTCGGGCTTCCCAGAAGTTCATCGGAGAGATGGCCGAGTGGCTGAAGGCGCACGCTTGGAAAGCGTGTTTACTCGAAAGGGTAACGTGGGTTCGAATCCCACTCTCTCCGCCAGTTCTTTGTTGATGCCAATGGACTTAGGCGATGGGCTGACGTCCACTGACGTCCATTAACGCGCCATCGCCTGCTTCACTACTCTTCCATGCGCTTCCCGCATCGATTCCATCATCCCTCCGCCATAGGTATTCAGCGTGGTTTGAATGGATGCGTGCCGCATGAGTTCCTTCTGTACCGTAAGCGGCTCGCCATTATCTCCCAGCCACGCCCGGTAGGTATGGCGGAGCGTATGCCAGCCGATGGGTCCTAAGCCGGCTTTGACTGCAGCCGGGCTCAGATGGTTGTGCTGCATGTTCCAGGGTGTATAGGGCTTTTCTCCCGCCATGTAGGGCGACGCGAACACGAAGTCCGAGTCGGCGGAAAACCCAGTCTTACGCCTCCACTCGAAGATCACCTCCGCCAACGCTGGATCCAGTGGCAGGGGTGCCTCCGAGTATTCGGTCTTCACGTCATCCACGCGGCCAGCAACGATCGCGCGGCGGATGTAGACTGACAGGTTTTGCCAATCAAAATCGCTCCACTTCAGGGCGACCATCTCCGAGCATCTCACGCCGGTACAGAGGGCCAAGATCACCATCGTGCGACACGGTTCCCGATTCACCGTGGCGACCAGCACGGAGAATTCCTTGGGCGTGAGGACTCGAGGCTTCTTTCTTCGCTTCGAACTGCCCTCGATTCGCACCAGAGACATCGGATTGCGGTCCGGGGGCAGGTACTCCCACAACATCGCACAATCGAAGATCCGATGCATGAGCCCCTTGATGTGACCTCTAGTTTTGCTGGCCAAGGGACGCTTGCCTCTCTTGTCCAGGATTGTTTTGAGCCAATCCCGGACGGCCAACGGTTTTACCTGGGTCAACGGGAATTCGCCCCACTTGGGACGAATGTGATTGTTGATGTAGGAAAGGTATGCATGCTTGGTCGAGAAGCGCTTGGGGATCTCTTCCTGGACATACCTCTCAAGGACAACGCCGAACCTCTCATCCGGTTCTGCCGGTTGGTCACGGTTGACCTTCATTCTCAGGTACGCGACCTTGGAACACCGATCAACCGCGGACCTCGTTTTGTACTCAATCGTTGTGCCGATGTCCTCTGACATTCTTTTGCCGGTTTTATCCCGCCAGCGGAATTGCCAGATTGCAGGACCTCGGGCGCGCTCCTTCAGTTCAATCGTTCCATGTTGATATCTCGTCCTCACTGATTACCTTTCTTCAGAAGGACGCGAATGGCAAGTCAATGCTAGCTGTTCTTCCCGCCACCTGACAATGGCAGAAGCGGTAGATTTCCACCGGTAACCAATTCGAAATACGGGGATCTTCTTTGCCTCGGCGAGGCGCCGGCACTGCTCAGCCGAGCAGTTCAAGATCTTGGCGACTGCCTTTAGCCCGATCGTGGGTTCATACGTACCATCGAACTGCTCGAACTCCTCTCGCCGACCGATGCCGGGAACAATTGATATTTGTGAATGTTGGCTGGTTGACATCGCACACTCCTTGTCATTCGAGCCGCAGACCGGGCTCTGTAGGTCACGATTACCAACAGCTTTTACATCGGCTTTCCGTTTTGGTCAAAATCCGCGAAGGAGTGGCAATAAACCCTCGCTCGACCGCGCCGAGCCACCTGATTTGACCGAAATTTCATTCGGGCGTACGTTTCTGACGCTCGCCACAAAGAAAGTCGACGCGGGTAGAGGAGTACAAGTGTTTTTATCTCTTGAAGATGTCAACGTACGCCTTAGATCCACTGGCTACATCGCCGATTCGATTGCCACGACCACGGTGTACTTAGCGGCGAAACTGCGGAAGCCATTACTGCTGGAGGGCCCTGCTGGCAGCGGCAAGACGCAACTCGCATATGCGGTTGCCGAAGCGGCGGACACAGTGTCGAGCGCCTGCAGTGCTACGAAGGTATCGACGAAGAGAAAGCAATTGGGAAATTCGATGAGCCACTGCAAAGGCTTTGCGTCGAGTTAAAGGCCACGTCCGGTAATGTCGACTGGGAGTCCCTCCGTACCGAACTGCACAGCCAGCAATTCTTCGGCGCCGGGCCTCTTTTGCGCGCGTTGCAGTGCGAAAGGCCCTGTGTCCTGCTGATCGACGAACTGGACAAAGTGAACCATGCATTTGAGGCCTTGTTGCTCGAATTGCTAAGCGTGTGGCAGTTGAGCATTCCGAAACTGGGCACCATCAAAGCCAGAAGCATTCCCTTCGTTGTGTTGACGTCGAATGAAGAGAGGCGCATCGGCGATCCCCTGCGCCGGCGCAGCTTCTATCTTCGTGTTGAACACCCCACCGCGGAGCGAGAAGCAGAGATCGTTGCGCTGAGAACGCCTGATTCCACGCACGAATTTCATGCCGGTATGGCGGGACTCGCTAAGGCTTTGCGCGGCTGGAGCATGGAAAAACCGCCCTCGGTTTCGGAAATTCTCGATCTCGCGCAGGCACTCAAAGTTCTGGGAAGTGAACAAATTACGCCGGACATGAGAGACATTCTCCTGCCTTTGCTCGCTAAAACTGAGGCTGATCGGCGCAAACTGCTCCTGCGGGATGGGTTTGCCAGTTTGATCTTTGACGCGCAGCAGTACAGCGCCGAGGCTCTGCGAAGGAGTGCGGCATGAAGCCAGCACTCATCTTCGCGCAAGTGCTTTCAGCAATTTCGATTTGCTGGGCACAATCGCCTAACCCGCAGGCACGAGTTGGCGCTGAGTACTACGTCGCATCCTACGCACACCACTACAAGGTACCGGTCGCGTTAGTGCGTGCCATTGTCGAACGCGAGTCGAACTGGGAACCATGCGTGGTCTCACCTAAAGGCGCGGTAGGGCTGATGCAGTTGATGCCTGTGACAGCTCAGGCGGCTGGGAGTAAGAGACCGCTGCAATCTCGAACAGAACATTTCCGGGGGCGTGCGATACCTCGCGTGGTTGATGCAACTGTTTCACGACGATCTGAGGCTTGTAGTTGCCGCTTATTATGCCGGCGAAGACGTAATCGGCAGACGAGACCCTCGCCTATCGAAATCCCGATGTAGTCGCCTATGTAGCAAGGATCAGAACAGCTTACCTTCGCGAAACGAGAATCAATCCAAGAACTACGAACACCAGTTCGGAAAGAGATGTGAGATGAACAATTTGTTTGAGTTTGGTGCATCTGATAACGATCGGGCTCCTGCTTCCACACAGCCTCGTTGCGCAAACTGAGCTTCCGCAGGCGCGAATCGTGAACTTGAATGTTGACCCAGAACAGGTTGTGGTCTTGCATTTGCGGCCAGGATATGTCAGTTCGGTGCGAGTGCTCGAGGAGGTCAGCTCGGTCGTGCTGGGCGATCCGGGATCCTTTAAGGCTGAACACTCCGATGCTGAGCCACAGTTGGTGTTTTTCAAAGCAACCAGCGCGAAACCTGCGGAAACCAACGCCCTGATCACGACCAGAGGGGGGCCATGAGATCTCGCTGAGCCTGGTGAGCCAAGGCAAGTCAGACCGTAGTGAGCCCGTGGACTACGTCCTCAATTGTGAGCGTCCCCGCAGCTTTCTAATTGCGTCGACTCATCCCATCTTTGTGGTCGGCGAAACAGAGAACGTTGCTACAGAGAGTCAGCCAGCCAGCATGCTCCAAGAGAAGACCGGAAGCCCAAGAGCAGGATTTGCTCAGGGCAGAACGGATTGAGAATCCACATTGGGAAGGCAAGCAACTGCAGGTTGCGGTAGGGCAGGCAATAGAGAAAGAGCAACAGATGGCCGTGCCGTTCGCCGTTCTGAACTCTTCTGCACGGACCATTGAAGTACTGCCGCCGCAAATACAGCTTGCGGGGACATCGAAAGGCAAGCATCGAAAAGCGATTAAGGCTGAGCCTGTGGCGATCAAAGACTATTGGATCACCTCGCGTAGACTCGCGCCTGGGGCTAGAGCCGACGGCATCGTTGTGTTCGATCGCCCTACTTTCAAGGAGTCCAGGGAAAGGCTCTTGCTTGCGGTGGCACAGGCGGAAGAAGTCGACCGTCCTGTCCTGGCACCGATTGCGTTTGTGGCTCCGGTCTCGGGAGGTGCAAAGTGATTCATCCCAACGGGCACAACGACAACGGCAACGCCGGAGTCGATTCAGGAGCCAGCGGGAGATGAAGCTCGCAATAACGATGTGCTACTCCCTCCGGACGCAACCGTCCCTTTGCCGGAGCTCGCAACAAGAGCAAAACAGAGAGCTAGGCAGCAGATCCAACAGAACCGCTTCGTAATCATCGGGGCGGGAGCGATCGTCATCGCCCTGCTGATCTTCGTTGCTACGTCTATGCCCCATCGAGAGCGCGCCACAGAAAGTGAAGAGTCGCGGCACCACTACTTCTGAAGATTTGGCCTTGGAGAGCGGCAACGCAAGCAACGACAAGAGCCTATTTCCCGATCACCGATTCTGGCCGGCCCGTCACAAAAGAATCTCACGAAGGGTTCCTGAACGAACGAGATCTACAGCGAACCGCAACCAAGTCGGCAGCGAGGAAGCGCCGGGGGCGGGAGCGGAGCGGGAACTTTGGGATCGATACCACCTTTCGGAGACCAGCAGGCATGGCAAGCGCCGCCCTATCAGGCAGGCTCGGGTGTCGGGGGTGCCGAGGCTCCAGACTTGGGTAAAGCAGAGCGCGAGGCCATGGAGAAGGCTTCGTTGATCTACGTGCGAAACGTCTCTGCCAATTCAGCCAGCACTCAGGCCCGGGAAATCATCAATGATTCAGCATCGGAACTGGGATTGGGGCTGGCCACTGGTACGCGATTGCGTGCCCGTCTGGAGTCAGCGGCTAGTACGGCTGTGCGAACACCTGTCCTGGCGGTGATCGAATACAACTATGAGCGGGAGGGAGAGATTGTCGTCCCTGCGGGAGCAAAAGCGGTTGGCCACATCCGGAACGGAGATCGTTCAGGTTACGTTGACATCCAGTTCGATTCTCTGCTGATGCCGGATGGTGCAGTCGTTCCCATCGAGGCCGCCGCCACGGATTTGGACTTGCGGCCGCTCAAAGGAAAAGTTGAGGGGAAGAACACGGGAAAGAACGTCCTGGTCAGATCGCTGTCAGGAATCGGCCAAGCCGGAGCGATGTTGGTGGGGCAAGGCAGTCTGAACCAGCCGCTGAGCGAGTCGGACCTAATGCGGGAGCGCGTCAGCAACAATGTCGGCGAGGCTGGAGATGAGGAGGTTTCCCGATTAGCGATCACCCAGCACATCGTGGTGACGATTTCGGCGGATACTCCGATCTACGTGGTCCTCGAGCAGACACCCAAGACCAATCAGACTTCCCTGCAACCAAGTGGGCGGAGCGTTCCAACATCCAACTCCGCCAATGTTGAGCAACTGCGCCAGTTATTGCAGTTGCAGCAAGAGCTGAACCAACCGTCCGCAAGCAACCAACCAGCGCAGTAGACGGGCTGGTTCTCATCTGTGAAGGTTCGACGGATCGTATGGCGGTTACTCCAGCCGAGGCAGGCTCACGCAAAAGGCAACTTTCCGAGTCGCCCGTTCATTTACATGAGGCGGCTAGCGATGCTGGGCCAGCGCAAGAGGTATAATGGGCTTGAACATGGAATGAGCGGAGGTGTGCCCATGGCTTCGCCTCGCGAATCCAAAGTTTCAACGAAAATCGCCGTCCCGGCGCCGATTGAACAGAAATCGGAAAGCACGCGGAATTCTACGCGTCCACCCCCAGCCCCCAAGAACGGCCGCAAGTTCGACGCCCAGGTGTTCCTCGACACCATCGGTGAAGGCAGGAAAGCTTTGCTCTTTCCGAAAAAGCAAGCCATCTTCGCCCAAGGGGATCCCGCAGACTCACTTTTCTACCTGCAGACAGGCAAGGTAAGGCTTACCGTTGTCTCCAAGAATGGCAAGGAAGCCACACTCGGCATATTAAGTGACGGGAGTTTCTTCGGCGAAGGTTCGCTTGCGGGCCAACCTCTTCGCATGGGCTCTGCAACCGCAATGACGGATTGCGCTGTTCTGAGAATCGAGAAAAAGGCCATGGTGGACGCGCTTCACCGGGAACACACCCTTTCCGATCTGTTCGTCGCATATCTGTTGACCCGGAACATTCGATACGAAGAGGATCTGGTTGACCAACTTTTTAATTCCAGCGAGAAAAGGCTAGCCCGTGTCCTTCTTATGCTCGCTCATTTTGGCAAGGAAGGGATTCCTGAATCCGTGATTCCGAAGATCAGTCAAGAAACGCTCGCAGAGATGGTAGGCACCACTCGGTCGCGGGTGAGCTTTTTCATGAACCGGTTCAGGAAATTAGGATTCATTGACTACGCCGGGGGTGCCGAAGGCGGGTTACAGGTTCACAGTTCACTTCTCAACGTCGTTCTCCACGACTAGCGGGCCGCGTCATCCCTGCGGGACTGGGGGCTAAACAGTGATCCAAGGCGGGCACCGCGCCCACAGAATCCCATGAAGCAGGCGCACGCTCTATCCGAGCGACTCCCAAACGCGTAAGATTAGCCTGAAACTTTCACGTCCAGGTCTCACGGGAACTTTGCACGGCAACGGAACGAAAACGATGCTGCCTCCACAGACGCGGGATTTAGCCCTGCGACTTCTTGCCTACGAAAACGGTGCGGGCAAAACCTCCGAGCCGACGGAATTCGCGGCCTTTGGCGTCTGTGAGAGGTTGCGCCAGCCCCTAATTAACCTCGCGGGAGTTGCGGGTTTCCGCTCCCTTCTTTCTCGTGCTCTGACGCTGGCCAGGGGGGAAGCTCCCAGTCTCAGCGCAGTACAGGTCGCGGCGGATGGCTCCTTACAGGGTCTAGACGAGCTTCGGCCTCAAGTCGACGCGGACGAAGCTAGGGAGGCAGGAATAATTCTCATTACCCAGTTACTCGGGCTGCTTGTCCGAGTTGTTGGCGAAGCTGTGACGTTGCAGCTGGTGGCATCTGAAATTCTCCCAGACTTCACGTTCCTCTTGAAGAGCGGAATACCCATCGGCTTTGAAGCGATCGTCAATGAAGTCGATGATCTCCAAGGCGTCAGTGCGCGTCTCGAAAGACTGGCGGAGCAATACCCGCCCGTCACAGAAGCGCTGAGGAGTATCTCGGGAAATGTTCTAAACACGGCAACGGTATTGGCGGTAGTGGCGGCAATTAAGAGCCCCAAGCCAAACTGAGTACGGAGTTCGCGCTGTATGGAAAAGAAAATCGTGAGTCTTCCAGAGTCGCGACATTTGGCCCAACGCCTTCTAACCTACGAAGCCGTTGCGGGCAAGAACTCCGAGCCAGCGGAGTCTGCGGCTTTTCGCGTCTGTGCGAAGCTGCGCCGGCCCCTGATTACACTCGCGGGAGTTGCCGGTTTTCGCTCGCTGCTTTCTCGCGCTCTGGCGCTGGCCCGGGCGGAAGCTCCCAATCTTAGCGTGGTACAGGTCGCGGCGGATGGCTCCGTAAAAGGTCTGGATGAGCTTGCGTCGCAAACTGGCAAGGAACAGGCCTCGGACGGAGGAGCCATTCTCATTGCCCAGTTAATCGGGCTGCTCCTCACTTTCATTGGCGAGGGTTTAACGTTGCGACTGGTTCAGGATGTGTGGCCGGAGGCCGCCTTCGACGGCCGCGTTTCCGAGAAGGAGAGGAAGCTTGAGCGCACAAGATAGAGTGATCATAAAAAAGTTACCGACCGGGGTGCCGGGCCTCGATGAAATCCTGGGCGGCGGCATCCCGGAATTTTCTTTTAATATCATCGCGGGAGCCCCGGGAAGCGGCAAGACCACGCTGGCCCACCAAGTCGTGTTCGCCAACGCTACACCGGAGCGCCCCGCGCTCTATTTCACCATCCTCGGCGAACCCGCCATCAAGATGCTGCGATACCAGCAACAATACACGTTCTTCGACCAGGCCAAGTTAAACACCGCCGTCCGCTTTATCAACTTGAGCCAGGTTGTGTTGGAGAAGGACTTAGACGCGGTCCTCGAGGAGATTACGAAAGAGGTGGAGAAGGCGAGCCCAGGCGTCGTGGTTGTGGACTCCTTTCGCACCGTGGTGCGGAAGGCGCTCGGCGGCACAACCGAAGTGGAGCTGCAAGCTTTCATTCAGCGGTTAGCCCTGCTCCTGACCAGTTGGCAATCAACGACTTTTCTGGTCGGGGAATATGTCGAAGGTGAAATCCGAGACAATCCCGTATTCACGGTCTCCGATGGCCTGTTTTGGCTTTACCAGGCTGCGGAGCGAAGTTCCATTGTGCGGAAACTCCAGATCGTGAAACTGCGCGGGCAGGCGTCCGTGCCCGGACTGCACACCTTCCGCATTACCCATGCCGGGCTGCAAGCGTTCTCGCGTACTCTTGGGCTGGCCGGACAAACAAGGAAGATACCCAGTACACGCCGCCTTTCCGTTGGTATTCCGGAATTGGACAAGATGCTCGGCGGCGGCATTCCCGAGGGAGACAGTGTCCTGGTCGCAGGGGCTTCCGGGACGGGAAAATCAGTCCTGGCAACCCAATTCATTGCTGAGGGCATACGTGAGGGGGATCCGGGAATTGTGGTGGTCTTCGAAGAACGACCGCAAGAGTATGCGGAGCGGGCCAGCAGTTTTGGTCTAGATTTGAAAACGCCGCGAAAAGAGAAGAAACTCGAAATCCTTTACCTCCGTCCGCTGGACCTCTCGGTGGATGAAACCATGCATGAGATTCTCGACGCGGTCGGGAAGATTGGCGCGAAGCGCCTGGTGATTGATTCGCTGGCGGGCTTTGAGATGGCGCTGGCACCCGGCTTCCGCGCGGACTTTCGCGAATCACTCTACCGGATGATTACTGCTCTGACCGGAGTAGGGGTGACGATTCTAAGCACGGTGGAGGTGAACGAGTCTTTCACGGAATTCCCGTTCAGTACCTACTCGATTTCCTTTCTCACCGATGACATTATCCGGCTTCGGTACGTATGCATCGACGGCGAGCTTCGCAAGATTATGGTCGTTATCAAGATGCGCGGTGGCAACCATAGCAAGGATATCCGCGAATATGAAATCACCTCCAAGGGTGTGGTGATCCTGGGTGCCCGCCTCACGGACTATCAAGGCCTTATCACCGGAATCCCCGAGCATTTGAACCGATCCGGCAATAATCAAGAGCGCTCACATAAGCCGAAAGCCAAAAGCAAAAGCTAGAAGCAATCGCGACTAGCGCTGACATTACGTTGCTCACAACTGGAGTTGCTGGTCTGGATCTCCGGTCGTTTCACGGGCAAGCCGGAAGGTATCGGTTCGTGCGTGGCATTAGTATTGATTGATGCGCTGTGTCCGTCATTTGAGTAGTTCCGGGAATTGTTGGCCTTCGCCGATGTTGGTTCTCACCCCATAGCACAGTACCGGCTTGTGAGATGCACCAAACTCAAACATCTGTTCATCGCACAACTCTTCTGCTCCCACGCGCCGACTGCGACCCTCGTCCTTTGAAATCAATGGGCATCGCAAAACTCTCGAAGATTCGAAACACCGATTCTGTAGGCTGCAAGCCCGCGACACGGTTCTGAAAGCAGCCCAACCAGCCATCCTGATTTGTCCGAAATCTGAAATGACCGTATGTTCCCGCATGCAACGTGGAAATCAAACTCACGCGCGATCGCGAAAGAGGAGCATATGAGATTGCCAGATTGGAGAAACGCCAGCCGCAGTTTTGTTCTCGTCTATCTCCTGATGATTTGTTCGCTCCAGTTTTCTCCGCTTGGTGTCTTACGCCCAAAACCTGGGGACTCAGCCCGCCACACGGGCAGGCAGTTCAAGGTCAAACCGCGGCCCAACCCGAAGGAACAGTTCTCAATCTCGTGAACTGGGTCGGCAATGTGATCTCTCCTGTCGGAGCGGCGCTGGCGGTGGTCATGGCAGTCATCTCTTATTCCCAAGGACGCGGTGTCGATGCGGTGGGCGGTGACAGCGGCGGGACTACTGGTGATCTCAGGCCTCACTCGCCTCATCGAGTTCTGGATTCAGAACGGTACGGCGGGCGTGCAGTAAGAACTGCTCACTGCGGAGTGCTCAGGCAATGACGCTGCCCCAAATCATCGTCGATCTGTTGACACTGCTATTCGACATGGCAGTTCCAGCTGCCATCTGCACGATGGTATTGGCTGGAATCGCATTGCGGCAGGAAGGCGGCGTGAACTTCCAGGCGGGCGGCAGGTTCCAGCGATGGGCGCTCTGGTCGGTAATTTTCTTGACGCTTCCGCAGTTGCTCTCCTGGTTTGCGGCGCAGGGTATCGCCATGCCTGCGCAAGGCGGAGGCATCAGCAGTTCGTGGGTCGCGAGTTTGCAGACGAGCTTCAGCGGTTTTGTTTCGAACGTCGTGGTTGCCCGGTTGACTCCCGTGCTCGCGGCTTTCTGCGTTCTGAAAGCGGCGCTCGATGCGGCGGAGGGATACAGCCCGCTCGGGTCCATCGTCTCCGCCATTTTTCTGCTGTCTGCGTCCGGCACAGTCCAGCTTTTTCAGAGTTGGAATAGCGGGTCAGAGTTCGCAACCACCGACATGCTGACAGCGGCCTGGAATTTTCTCGCTGGGACGATCCTGCCGGAAGCAGCAGGATTGGCGATTGTGGGAGCGATTTTCAATTACGCGCGCCATCGGCCATTTATGCCGCTGGTGGGATCGGGTCTTGCGTTCTTGAGTGTTTCGGCCATTTGGAAGCTGGTCCAGGCCATGGCCGGCTGATGAGGATTGGAGGTGATCCTGTGAATCTTTCAAACGGTTTGCTCAACCTGACGAACTGGCTGGGCAACGTCATCATGCCGACCATGGCAGGTTTGTTCGCCGCCGCCGCGATTTACCGCTTCAGTAAGGGGCACCCGTATCAACACCTCGGCTATGCGGCACTGGCTTCCCTGATGTGCTCAGGGTTGTTGCGCGTCATGGAGTCCTTCAGCAATCAAGCATCCTGGAACAACCCAGACCGCTACTGGATCTCAATTCTCACGCTAGTGAACTGGGTTGGGAACGTTCTTCTGCCACTGTACGGAGCCGGCCAGGTTGTGCTCGCGGTCGTGCACTTTGCGGGATTGCTCGAACGCATGACGATCGGCGAAGCCTGGGTGCGCAACCTAGTCGCGGCGATGTGCTGTTTCGGACTGTCAGGGCTGTTGCGCTTAGGAGAATTCTGGATTCAACACGGAACGGCCGGAGTGCGGTAGGGAGTGAGGCGATGCCATTGCAGGTGACACCCGTGAATCGCAATTTACAGACGAGAGTGACATTCATGCTTCTGGAATTGGAGGACCTTTTCATCGTGCTAGGTGCGGCAGCCATCATGAACGTGGTCGGTCATTTCGTGGGAGGTGAGGTCGCGGGAATGCCAATGAGCATTGTCCTCCAGTACGGTGTGCCACTGCTCATGGTGCCAGTGCTGATGGCCTTCAAGTATGGCAAGCCGCGGGGCTACGTTCGCGATCTTGCTTGCTGGTACATGAAACCTCATGCCTACTGCGCGATCGCACGCGACCGCGAAATCCGGTCGGCGTACCTGAGGGAGGAATAGCAGTGCCGGTAACTCTTGAACAACACGAACGAAAACTCCACGATCCGGCATTGTGCGAACAACTTCCGGTCCGCGACTACCTGGACAACATTGTCGTCCGCACCAATGGCGCCTTTGTTGCGGGTTACGAGTTGAAGGGTTTGGCATCGTATTTCGCGAGCGACGAAGGCCGAGACCGTGGGAAGTTGATGCTGGAGGCGCTCCTTCGCTCTCTGCCGGAACAGAGCATGAGGGTACAGTTCCGCTACGAAGTAGTGGAGGATATCGGAGATCTGCTTGAGCGTTATGCCGAAGCGCAGCAATCGGAACGCTTGGAAGTAATTGCACTCGACGAGGTGCGCGTCGAACGATGGCGAATAAAAGAGGCGAATGGCCACTACATGCGGCCTCTCTTGCACGTTTACTTCATCTGGGACCCGGTCGTTCATCGCCGTATTGCCGGTAAACCGCTCAAGCCGACGGGCAAACCCTTCAGCTTATCGGCGCGGAAGTGCATTGAGCGCAGTCAGCAGGAGCATCAGCAACTGCTGGCAGAATTCGAGAGTCTGCTGCGTGGCCTCGAAACGACGCTCGAAGCGGCAGAACTCGGCGCACGCCGGCTGACCGACGAGGATCTGTTTCTTGAAGCAAAACGAGCTCTCAATCCCTTGTCGCCGGATCGTCGGCCTTACAGGCGTGGTGAAGAGCAACTGGAATACAGGAGCGCCCGGGAGCAGATCGTTGACACGAGTATTGCTGATGAAACGGACTCCTATCTCAATGTCGGTGGAATCCTCTATTCCTTTGTAAGCCTGAAGGAACTCCCGGATGCCACTTTCCCCGGAATCCTCAGAGAACTGGTCGGTCTTGATTTCCCGCTCATTGTCAATGCGCAGATCGCGATTCCTGACCAAGCGAAAGTGCTCAAAGGCTACAAGAGCCGATTGCGCAAGATGCAGGCCGTGCAACGCGACTCGAACGGTGGATTTCGGACAAACGTGGAAGCGCAGGTTGCCGAGTCCCAACTGGTCAGGGTGCAACAGGACATCATCTCGAGTTCGGTTAAAACGGCCAAGCTGAGCCTGGTCATCGGAACGCGCACTTCACGCCCGGCCGTAACGACCAAGGAACTGGAGCAATCAGAGCGAGCCATCGACAACCAGCGCCAACAGCTTCTCTACGCGATTTCCCGCATGAACGGCGCGAAGGCAGTGGCTGAGTCGTTGGCGAAGAAGCGCCTGTTTTTTAGTTCACTTCCGGCAATGGCGGAGCCGGACAAGAGAGACCAGGACTTGCTCACCTCGAATGCGGCGGATCTTGTGCCGGTAGAGACACCTTGGCGCGGAACACCCCGGTCACCACTGTTTCTGCTGGAAACTCCGTACCGCCAGCTCATTCCTTTCTCGCCCTTCGATCCCGGCTTGAGCGACGCGAACATGCTGGTGATGGCGAAGACAGGCGGCGGAAAGACCGTCATGGTGCAGCAGTTTCTTCTGATGGCCGCCCGGAGCAACCCGCTGATTTCGATCCTCGAGCGCGGCGACTCTTATCGTCCACTGGTCGAATTGATGGGCGGACGGATGATCACCATGTCGCTCGATAGCGAACAAACGATTAACCCGTGGGATCTGCCGGAAGGAGAAAGAGAACCGAGCAAGGATCAGGTCGCGTTTCTGAAAAATCTGACGCGCCACATGCTCGGCGAGGGCGGGGCCGAAGACACGCAACTTCTTGACAACCTCATCACGGAGGCCATTCTTCGGACTTATAAAAGGGCGGCAATCCGGCCCTCGATTCCCATTCCAACCTTCTCCGACCTTCGCGACGAACTCTCACAGTGGCGCGACGAGGAAAAGAACCAACGGGTGATGGACGAAGCCCACCTGGCGGCGATCAAGCTGCGCAGCTGGACCGGCGAGAAGGGAGTGTATTCGAAGTTGTTCGACCGTCCCACAACGATCTCACTGGACAATCCCTGGTTGTTTTTCAACGTGGAGCAATTGAGCGACGATCGGCGCCTCGAAACGGCAATGAGCCTTCTCATTGCTCACGCCACCGCGCAACGGGCAGCCGGCAAGGCGGGCAGGCGCAGTATCACGGTTCTTGATGAGTGCTGGTTCCTGCTGG
The DNA here is from genome assembly GCA_963743585.1 of uncultured Acidobacteriaceae bacterium. Classification (GTDB taxonomy): domain Bacteria; phylum Acidobacteriota; class Terriglobia; order Terriglobales; family Acidobacteriaceae; genus Sulfotelmatobacter. Next base: position 451,591 of record CAVUQI010000003.1, read on the forward strand.
ATTCTCCGGTGCTGGCTCCCGAAGTGGTCCAACTGTTTCGTACGGCGCGCAAACGTAATGCCAGCGTCTGGGGAATGAGCCAAACGGCGGAAGATTTTGTCGGGACCGAATCGAAGCCCAGGCCGCACGGGGCGGGCATCGTAAAGAACTCGACCACCAAGATCATCGGCCAGCAACCGGGAGACATGACCGCCCTGCGGGAGCACCTGCACCTGAACGAGACCGCTCTGAACCAGATCAAGCATTTCAGCGCTCCCATCAAGGGCAAAAGCGCCGATGCGCTCATCGTGATTGGCGAGAAAGCCGACACCACGCACACAATTCGTATGTCACCGACAACGGTCGACTACTGGATCATGACGACGTATTCGCGGGAACGTGTGTACCGGACATGGTGGCTAAATCGGTGGCTGGAGCAGAGGAAAGCCACGCCTTTGATCGAAGCCTATCGCGAGCTGGCCGAAAAGTTCCCGGCAGGCCTCGCTGATGTTGATCCACTTCCGGAAGAAATCTCAGGAGAAGTCGCAAGAGGTACACGCATATGAAGATGAAAACTTTGCAGTTCCTTCGCAACTTTCAACACAAATTAAGTCGCAGCAGGCGATGGCTGTTTGCATTAGTGGTCACCCTGTGCTTGATTCCGTCGACCACGCGAGCTGACGGAATAGGAGACATTCTGTCGCTCTTTCATACCATCACCAGCACTCTCCAAGGTCCGATTGGCGGAGCGTATGAGCGAAATGCGGAAGGTGAGTGCGGCGGTGAACAATTTTCGCCAGGAGATCATCTGGCCTTTGGCCCTGATCAACCAGACGAGATCGTTTGTCAGTGCAACGCGGGCGCACTACACCGGCTTGATGTCTCAGATTGAGGGCCTCAAGAACAACAGCGCGACCCTTGCTCTTCCCATGCAACTGGAGTCGATGTTCCGAGGCGCCCAGTCAGGGTCCATCGGACAGATCCCTTCGCTGTACGCGCAGGTCTACCAGCCGGTTGCGCTGTCTGGAATTGCCCAACCGGTGCAGCGCAACCTCATGGACATCGACGATGCAATGGCAATGGATTCGCTAAAGACTTCCATGGTCTCCGACCAAACGACTCAGGGGATGCTGACTCTCGCCGATTCTCTCGAACAGCAGGCGATGACTGCGGCTCCCGGATCGGCGTCCATGGTCACCGCCCAGGCCCGCGTCGCGGATCTTGTAACTCAGGCGCAGCTCGCGAAAATGCTTGCGGCTCAACTGCGCCAGGAAGCAACGAAACTCGCGCACCAGAATGCTCTGCTCAAGCAGAGATCCGTGGCGACACAAACTCTGCAGAACCAGATCCAGCAAGTTCTAGGTCATCCATAAGGAGTTCGACAAAATGAAATTGCCCATGCTCTCACGTACTTGGAAAATCCTTCGGAACGCAGTGGTCGCAATATGCGGTCTGGCTATCGTAGTCGCGCTGCTCCCCAGTAAGGCCCGCAGCCAGCTTGGGCTTGATCCGTGCTGCGCCATGATGCAGATCGGGCTCAACACAATCTCGGGCCTGCTCAGAAACTCCGTGGCTATGCCGCTGGGTTCTATCCAGCAAAGTCAACAGCAATCGGCAAATTTTGAGCAGCAAGTGGTGTTTCCGATGGCCGCGATCAGTCAGGCCAGAAACATGGCTGTCCAATTTCAAAGCCAATTCGTCCAGATGCGCCAGTTATTCCAGCTGCCGATATCCAGCGCGACGCTGCCGACGCCGCAACTGCTCGAACAGAGCCTGCTCTCAGGCAATCCGGGCGCAATGCCCCAGATCACAAGCAACTACTCGACCCTATATGGCACTGTGATGCCGCCGGCGAACGCCCCCCAACCGGTTCGGAACATGGTCGATATGACCGACGCGGAAGCACAAGCCGCCATGAAGAAGGCGGTCGAAATCGATGCCCTGGCCAACCTGGAGCTTCAGGCGGCCGAACAGATCAATCAGCAATTGCAAACTGCCGCGCCCGGCAGTTCCACGATTTTGGAAGCCGAGACCGCGGCATGGCTGGTACGGGCCAACGCATACACGCAATCCGCCATGGCAGAACTGGTGCGAGTGCGCTCGATCGAGTTGGCGAACTCGAGCGGTCAGCTCAAGTTCAGCGCTTCTCATGCAGCGACGCTTCAGTCTACGGGCAACCAGGTCTTGCAACCGGGGGTTCAGTAGCCGTGTTTTATTTCCAGCAACTCTTAAACACGGCGCTAGCCGGGATCGACGGCACTGCGATCATCTCGACGATCACGAACATCGCATTCGCGATCCTGCTGATTGGCTTCCTGATCGGCCTCTATCAGGCGGCGTTTCGCGGAGGCGATCTGCAGGCGCTGGCTGGAACGGCGATCAAGTATCTGGTGGTGGCCATGATCGTTTCCAACTGGGCAACCGTGTTTCGCGGGGTCAACGGCTCCTTCAACACGATCGCAAATTCCATCGGCAGCAGCTCCGGTGCGGGAGACATGTTTCAGAGCTGGATGGGACAACTCCAACAACAGTTCGCCAATAACCCCTCCTTGACGCTCACGGACATCATCACGGGCGATGCAGCCGCCACGATCACAGTGGTTCTGCTCGTGGTTGCTTACCTTCTCTATGCCCTCGCGATGATCGTGTTCTGTTTCTTTTACACCTTGTTTGGCGCAATCCTCTACGTGGTCGGCCCGTTGGTGCTCGCGCTCATTCCCATCCCGGGGGTCGGCCAGCTGGGGAAGTCGTATGCCGTCAACGTGATGATCTGGAATGCCTGGGGAATTCTCTACGCCGTGTTCGGCGCACTCATTACTGCCATTCAGGTCAACCAAGTGAACAACATCCTTGGCAACGGGTTCCTTGGTTTTCTGAAGGGGGCTGGGGACTCGATCATCCTAGGGCTGGTCAGCATCTTTTACGCCCTAGCCATCGCGCTGATTCCCTTCATCGCGAAAAGGATCATCTCGGGCGATGTTGGGTCAACCGTCTTTGCGCTGGTGAGAGCCGGCGGGGTTGCAGCTGGGGCCGCCATCGCTGGAGTCAGCGGCTTTGCGGCAGGAGCGAGTTCGGGTTCGGCTGGTGCCACGGCGTCGGGCGGCGTGGGCGCTTCGTCCACGTCTACCGTTCTGGCGTCGTCCACAGCGCCACCTGCTCCCTCGATGCCCGATTTCATCCGCTCCGGAGTTGCGAGCGCGATGAACAGCGACAGTAGCCCAGCGGTGCCAGCATCGAACGCAAGCAGCCACGAAAGTTCCGGCAAACGAGATCTTGCCGCTGCCATGTCAGGCAGTAGTGGCCGACCTGGGTCCAGCTATCGACCCCATTCTGTGACTCAGGTCGTCAGTTTTAACGTGGGGAGGGCGCTCGGAAGAGCCGCGGGAAGGAACAATGCCGATAACAACTAGCTCTGGCAGAGGAGGTTTCTATGTGGAGGCAGCCACCAATCTGGGAGCCGCAAGGGACGAGGTTCCGGCCGTACAGCATCATCACGCTGATCTTTTTCTATATCGGAAAGTTCTTTGGAAGTTTGTTCGGCCGACGTGATTGATTGTCGTTGAACACTGAGAAGGTACACGAACATGTGGTTGAAAAAGAAAAACCCATCGAAAGAAACCGATGTCGCCGGAAAAACTTCGCTACGCCCGCTATTACGAGCACGACGGCGAGTTGCGTGCGTACGCCAACCGGGCGATGGTTCTGGCATTCCTGTGCGTTCCGACAACGATGCTGGCGCTCGCCTTCGCCGTCTATGTCCGCCTGCAGCCTCCCACGGTCATTCGTGTGGATGAACACGGCCTGGCGACGATCTTGGGCGTAAACAAACCCTCCATTTCGGTGACGCAGGGCCCGGGATCGGAGCCGACCGAATTTGAGAAGCGGGCTTTCGTGCGCTTGTTCCTGGAACGCTACCTGAACTTTTCACCCACGAATGTGAGCCGCAACTGGGCCGACAGCCTGAACATGATGACCGCCAATCTACGCCGCACCGCATACACAGGGATGCAGAAGGATGACTTCATTGGAAAGATTCAGGACGATCAAACAACGTCGGAATTTCAGATGCGTTCGCTTGAGGTCTCGAAGGAAGATCCACTCACTTATACGGCATTCGGGGTCAAAGAAGTCCATCACATTCACGACCACAACGAGACCATCGACAAGGTGGTCAGCGAATTCCACGTAAGGCTGCTCGTCGAGAAACGGTCGGAGCAGAACCCCAGCGGTCTGCTGGTTGGAGAGTATTGGGAGCGCGCGATCGAAGGCGAAAAACGCGATTGGGTGCTGCAGCAGGCCGGGCTGAATAGCCCGCAGTGAGACGGATCAGAGGAGTTGGAAACATGGAAACCAAAACGCCAGACAGCTCTGCGATGCCAGCGACCACAAGCGTTGGTGGCACAAATGCGCGCCGCAGGCACCGTAATGGTAGTGACCCAAATCTTCGTTACTTTCTCCCCAAATCAGGGTCTTCTCCGGCCAAGCCGGAGTTAGGCCAGGAGATGGCGAGTGAAGGTGAAGCGTTAATCGAAGCGTTCAAGAACGGCCAGCCGTTCTATACGTTGACGGCATGGAAAGCCGCTCCGGAGATAGATGGCGGCGGTAGTCCTGTGATCGTGAAACAGGCTGTCGCCCAGAAGCCGACTCAAAGTTAGTTCGAAAAGATCAGCACGAAGAGTTCTCAGATGACCAAGCGTTGATGTTGGTCCTTTGAGCGCCCCGCGGCTTTATGTGGGGAAATGTGCTGACCGGGGCTTTTTCACTTGAAGGCCTGGCCGAGCGAACCCTAAATGGGGGCCAGACTAGAGCGAGAAAGCTTGCGGTCACGCAAACTCCTTGACTCTTTCCGGCCTCCCGGAACGAACAGTTCAAGGAGAACAAAAATGACGAAGAATACTACGACGAACAATTACAGAATTCGGGCCGATCAGCTTCAGAACCTTGAGATCGACCGCAACGGACGGGTCACGCCGCGGTTGCACGATCTTGATCCGTTCCAGAACACGCTGCTTAGCGTCCTCTATCCGGGAATCAAGGTAGCGAGCGTGAACGTGCCGGCTGGGCCTCTCGACGATTACGAAGAAGCACAAGTCGAGAACGCCTTGGCTCGGCTCGTCTGGAACGGCGTTCACTACAAATTAGTGGGCGCCAGCGGGTCTGCAAAGAAGGGCAAGTTCTACTTTGTGGACCAGGAGCACAGCCGGGCCATCGCCGAGCGGTTTCAACATTGGCCGCAAGCGGCGATCGTCTACTTCGGAATTCTCGTCTCGCCCTGCAAGGTGATGATGGAGGAAGCCGAGGCACGCGTGCTCGTCGTTCCCGATCGCAAATTGGGAACGAATGACTGCCGTGGCTGGATCAGGCGATCGGTATTCCAGCGTCTCAAAGAAAAACACGACTCGCGAAATCCTGTCGGTCCAGATTGAACGGCTTCGCCGCGAGCGGCACGGAAAGGTAAGCGAAGAAGACCTGGACCGGCATCAACAATCGGCGCTTCTTGAGGACGCGAAACGGGAAGTTGCCCGGAAACGTCTTGCGGAAGGGCGCTTCTATCAGTTCCGCATGGCCTTCGCCGACACCCAGGCGAAAGGCGCATTCAAAATCATGGAGGATGATGTTGCCGACGCGCTGGAAGCAGATTTTGTGCTGCCGGACAGCGCGGTCAAACCAGGGCTGAAGATACCGGCGGTGGTGTATTCGATCTTCGGGCCGGGCAGAAGATTTCGCGGGGATGTCGTGGTCGGCATTCGCGAAGTCTCCCGCCAGCTCGAGTTTGAGTCCAGTTACACGCTGGTAGAACATGCTCCTGAAGACTCAATTCAGCTGGAAATTTTACCACAGGCGATGAAGCAGGTGGCCAAGCTGAGTGAGGCGGTAGGCGAGGGCCGCTACGAGGATCTTCTCGAAATCCTCGGGCACCATCCGGATAGGTCTTTGCCGGATGGACTTGGGCAGGACACCAACGAAGAATTCCGGGTCGTTGAAGGACTGCTCCTGGCCGATGCCAGCGGCGAAATCGTCCGTCATCCTTACGTCAACAATCAACTCAACAAACTCCTTGCGCGCTGGGCGTTCAAGGCAGCGACAAGTGGAGGTTTTCGTCTTCCTGCATTTGCTTTGATGGACGACGGGTATCTCTTCCTTAAAGATGGCGAAGTGTTTTGCGGATCCGATTGGATTCCCGAGCACAAGGCCATCGTCACATTGGCTTCGAAACGGGGCCTTTGTGTCCGCTACCCCATACGCATGGTTGACGATCTTCTCCCGTTCGTAAATCTCTCTGACGAGGAGATGATCGCGCAGCTCGACAGGGATCTTTGCCGCCAGGAGTGCGCTCTGATTGAAACAGAGCTTCGTGACCTGGTTACGCAGCAACTGCGATTGGAGGGCACCTATGTTCTCCATTCCGAGACGGCAAAGAAGAACGGCGGTGACTTTGATTTCGACTGGGTTTGCGTGGTCGAAGAGGACCGGTTCCCACGGTTTGTAAAAGACCGGTTCTCCCGAGGCCTCGGACAGCAACAGGGGAAAAACAAGGCCAACAAGGCTAAAGACCCCTGGTTCAATCTGGAGCACGTGGCCATGAAGGCCAGAGGAAATCACATCGGCTCGATCACCGATCTGATGACCTCCTGCCGCGCAGTAGGCCAGGAAGAACTGGCTGCGCAATTGGCCAAAGAACTTCAGAACGCGCTCGACAGCCTCAAATGGCAAGTCCAGCCCGATCTCAAATTGGTTGCCGAAATACGCCAGCAGATACGTCAGGCGCCCTGGCTTCGCTACAAAAACGAACGCCGGTGCTCTGATTTACCACTCCATCTGGAGGTGGAGAAGACCGACCGCGTCGGCCACCTCTATAACCATGTTCGCAAGCAGATCGAGGATTTGCTGATCAACAAGGCTCCGATTGAGGCATTCAAGGCGCTCGTGGTGGGCGAACAGGTCACCCGCGAGATGCTAGAGGATTGCCGATTCATCAATCGGGTCTATGCCGCGATGGTCGGCAAGATCGCCGAGAGGCGAGAACAACTCAAACAACAACTGGAGAAGACACAGGCCGAGTGGGACACGGTACGGCAGAGCTCCGACAAGGAAGTCCGGCGACAGAAGCTGTTCGCCATGAACCAGGCACGCGGCACATGCCGTTGTGACGAGGAACGTGGCAAATACGAGATGAAGGCTGTCCTGGCCTACATCCGCATCTGGGCGCAGAACAAGGCAGAGAACCGCATGGGCTGGCTGCAGGCGCTGAACCGCGTGGTGTGCAACGGTGAGCGCTCAAGCGGCTCGATTCTCTTTCTTGCCTTTCCTCAGGAACTGATCCTGAAGCTGGCGGAGCGCACGGGAGGCAAGCCGGTTCGCGTGCACGTCCCCAGGCTTTACGAGGGACTCGTTCGTACTGACTCTTCCGGCCGAACCTTCCTGGTTGATCCACTCAAGGGCGGAGGACAGAAACACACATTCTTGTTCAAGTACAGGGA
>CAVUQI010000004.1:0-286027 GCA_963743585.1 uncultured Acidobacteriaceae bacterium
CGCAACGTTCTCTCCGAAAATGGAGGGTCCAGATCGCCTTACAGGGTTTTGCCCCGGCCACCCGCCCTTCAACGTCAGCTTCTCGATCGTGATCTCGGGGGAATTGGGGTTGAACAGGGCCTCTGGCAGTGCAATAATTCTTGACCAACCGAGGTCCGTGGTCTCCCTTGATCCGTTCGCAAAAACAATCTCTACGTTGAGCGTTGTTATGTTCCCGGTTTTTCACTCCGCGCAACAAACCTACGACGGGCCAATGCTGAAAACATCTAGATTTCCCTTGCCCGCACCCAAAGGGCCCCGCACACCGTGCAACCAGAAAACTCAACCTTCCACGCCAACTCGTCAATGCGAAATGAGGAGAAGTGAAATGAGAAAGCTAGGATTGGGGAACGTCGTTTGCGTTGTTGCTTTGTTCTGTGTCGCAACCGCGCTGGCCTCGCCTGCGCAAACCTACACCACGCTGGTCACGCTCGACGGCACCGACGGAGAAGCCCCGGGGTGGGCGCCGCTGGTCCAGGGCTTGGATGGGAATTTCTACGGCGTCACGCTGCTTGGCGGAACCGGCTCCGGGACAGCCTGCAACTCCTGCGGCACGGTTTTTAAAGTTACTCCAAGCGGCGAGTTGACCACATTGTACAATTTTTGCTCGCAATCCGGTTGCTCCGATGGCGCAAGACCAGCGGCAGGATTGACGGTGGGCATTAACGGAAACTTCTACGGCACAACGCTGAGCGGCGGGGCATTCGACAGCGGGACAATTTTTGAAATAACTCCCACGGGAACGCTGACAACCCTGTACACATTCTGCTCGAAGGCGAACTGCGCGGACGGGGGCGACCCGCTAGGCGGAGTGATACAAGGTCTTAACGGAACTCTCTACGGTACAACCTCCACAGAAGGGCCCCCATGGGGCGGGCACGGTTTTTAAACTCTCTCGAACGGGCGAGTTCAGTACCCTGTTCAGTTTCTGTCCGCAAACGGACTGCGCCGGCGGAGAAGTTCCCATGGGCCCTCTCATATGGGCGGCCAACGGAAATCTCGTCGGCACGACCGCCTATGGAGGAACCGGCAACGCGGGCACGGTTTTTGAAATCAGCCCTGCAGGACGGCTTCGGATACTACACACGTTCGCCGCAGCCGACAATTCCGGCCAGGGAAACATTGCCAACGGCGTAACCTTGGCCAGAGACGGCAACTTTTACGGAACAACATATGCGGGCGGAATTGGCTATGGATCGATATTCGAACTCAGCCCGTTGGGGCGCTTCGCCACACTTTTCAGCTTCTCCGCCCTTGAGGGCGATGCACCTGAAGGGACCCTGGTGCAAGGTTTCGACGGCAACTTCTACGGGACAACCTACATGGGCGGAGATGGCTTCAATGGAAATATTTTCCGATTTACGCCATCCGGCACATTCACCTCGCTCTATGACTTCTCTTCCGGCCCAGGCCAAAATCCGGCTGCGGGGCTGGTGCAAGGCGTCGATGGCATTTTCTATGGCGGCACCACGGGGGGCGGCAACCAGGCTTGCATCGGGGGTTGCGGCACCATCTACAGCCTGTCGGTGGGTCTTGGCCCGCTCCCGGAAGCGACGGGTTTGGGCAGAGTCGATGTGAAAGCTTCACATTCCGGGGAATAATTTCACCCGCACTATCGGGGTGATCCTTAACGGCACCCACGCGAACAAACAGGGGCTGGCTGGCCCAGCCCCCCTGACAACCCACGCGGCGGACTGCATCCTCCTCGGTACCTCTGGCTTTCACGAAGCCACGCTGCCTTCTTTTTCGCCTGACAACGATTCTACAAACTGATGACAACTCCCTGACAACCGCCATCCCGCTGCGCCCTAGGATTGCGGCAGGATGCGGACTGGAAATGCGAATCGCAAAATGCGCCGGAACCTCTTCCATATCCAGTTCGCAAATATGTCCAGCTCGCAAGATTTCACTCAAGGAGAATGTCCATGCAGCGTCTGCTCACTCGCAACCACATCTTGTCTTCCCTGCTCGGGTCCGCGCTGGTGCTGATTTCCAGCTTTGCCCTGGCGCAATATAAAACCGATTATCTGGTTTCAGATCTTTCCGGAAAAGCCCTGCACACCGATCCTCTGCTGAAAAATCCCTGGGGAATCGCTTACGGCCCGGGCAATCCTTTCTGGGTGAGCGATGAGGCCAGCGGCTGGCTCACGCTTTACAACGGCCAAGGCGACCCGCAAAGCCTGCAAGTGTTTGTTCCTGCCGCGGGCGGCTCGGGAGCGGGCTCGCCGACCGGACTGGTTTACAACGGTTCGACCGAGTTCGCGATCGATAGCTGGACTTCGGTTTTTATTTTCGCGACTCTCGACGGAACCATCCAGGGTTGGTCTGGCTTCAACCCGAGTGCGACCCTGATCGCGGTAACCACGCCCGGAGCTTCCTACACGGGACTCGCCATCACCGATTATTCATCGGGAAATTATCTGTATGCCGCCGACGCCGATAACAACAAAGTGGATGTTTACGACGGCAACTTCAATCTGGTGAATTCGTTCACCGATCCTGCAGTTCCGGCGGGTTTTGCACCGTTCGGCATTCAGGACATCGGCGGGAAGGTCTATGTTTCGTTCGCCGCCACCAACGGCGAACCAGGCGGCTATATCGACGTCTTCAGTGAGAGCGGAACTCTGGAGCGACACTTCACGCACGGCAAACCACTGAATCAGCCCTGGGGCTTCGCCGTGGCTCCGAAAAATTTCGGCCCGCTGAGCGGTACGCTGCTGATCACCAACAATGCGACCGTTGGCAACATTAACGGCTTCGATCTGAAAACCGGAAAACTCGTCGGCGCCATGATGGGCACCGACGGCAAGCCAGTAGACGTTAACGGCATCTGGGGAATCGAGTTCGGAGGCGGAACCACCAACGATGGCGGGAGGAACCAGCTGTTCTTCACGGCCGGCCCCAATGACACAGATGGTTATTTTGGGGTAATCGCGTTCTAGCAGGTTCGTGCTGCGATCGCTTGCTCAGCCAAGGCCACTCCCGTGAGTGGCCTTTTTAGCGCTCGGGGACGTCGCGTTCTTCTTCAACTGCCAGCGGCGAAATCAGATCGATGACTGCAAGACTTAGCACCAGGGCTCCAGGCAATAACAGAGCATGCAGATCAAAGCGAAACTTCATCCATGTGCCTGATGCGGCCCCGGCGAGATAGAAAAGCCAGACACCAAAAATAAAGCGCGCATCTCTCAGCGCCTTCAGCCGGCTTGCGACGGCGGCCCGTGATCCGCGCAACACATCGTAGGTGAGAAAGACTACGTGGGAAAGGAGCTGGGCCAGTTTATTCAACATTCCAGTCACGAATGTCGTATGCACGGTCAGAGAGCCAATTCTGGTGAGCGTCGCCGTCTGCATTCCCATTGCGGCCGCAAGCATAAGCAACGAGAAAAGCTGGGTGTGGCCTGCAGGAACAGCCGATGCGATGAGAGCCGCTTCCAACACCAGCGTGACCACCGCAACGCTTCGCAGGCGCAAGCGCGACCCCACCTCAATTGCGGTCCGCCCGATGATTGAGCCGGCCACGAACACAGCAATGATGGCCGCAGCCTTGGCGGCATCCTGCGAACGTGCCTCGGTGAACCACTCCCCAAGGTGGACCGTTTCTCCGGTAAGGTGGGCGGTGAATAGCTTTCCAAAACTGAGATAGCCGACGATGTCGACACATCCGGCGGCAAAAGCCAGTAGAAGCGCCACTATGGCTTTGATTCGTTTACGCTGCGGATTCGAGGGCCCTTGCATGGAATGGAACTCGCATGTGCAGCTCCTACGTTGACACGTAAGGATCTACCCGTTCGCTTTGATCATCTGCTCGGCGTGCTTACGGGAGGTCTCGGTCAGCCTGGCGCCGCTCAACATGCGCGCAATTTCTTCGGTGCGCTCTTCGCCGACGATGGCGCGGATATGGGTGCGGGCATGCCATTGCGGTTAGTTTTTCTCGATCACGTAGTGATGGTCGGCAAAGGTTGCGATCTGTGGCAGGTGCGTAATGCAGAGGACCTGAGTGGAGCGGGCCAGAGTTTTGAGTTTTTTGCCGACGGCCTCGGCGGCGCGGCCTCCAATGCCGGTGTCGATTTCGTCGAAGACCATGGTGCGCTGCACAGAGTTCGGTGAGATAGAAAACTTCGCGGCCGAGGGCGGCCGCGCCCCATGTTCCCTGCTTGAATCCACGCTGACTTTTAGTGCCAGCATAACTCGCGATAGTTCTCCTCCGGAGGCGATGTGCTCGAGCTGCCGCATCGGCTCGCCGGGGTTGGTCGCAATCATGTAAGTGACCTGGTCGATTCCGGCCAGAGTCCAATTGCTTTCTTCTTCGCTTTTCGTAATTTCTATGCGGAAGGTCGACTTCATGGCGAGATCGTTGATCTCCGCTTCGACCAGCTTTTCCAATTTGCGGGCGTCATCCTGGCGTTTCTTCGAGAGCGCCCGCGCGGCGTGAAGATATTGTTCCGCCGCTTTCGCCAGATGGGAGCGCAGCTCGCGCAGGGCCGTTCGTCTTTGTTTTCGATTTCGGAAAGCTTGCCGGCTACATCATTTCCGAAGGTAATTACTTCGTCGAGCGTGGGCCCATACTTGCGTTTCAGGCGGTCCAGTACTGCCAGCCGGTCTTCGACTTCGGCCAGATGTTCGGGCGACGCGTGGATTCCTCCGGCGTAATCGCGCACCGTGGCTCCAACATCTTCAACGCTGATGCGAGCGGTTTCCAGAGCGGCGAGCGCTTCCTGAAATTTTGGTTCGTAGCGGGCAAGGTCTTCGATTTGCTTGTGGGCCGAACGCAATGTCGATGAGGTTGAGGCGTCCCCTTCATAAAGGAGGTCGAAAGCGTGCATGGCGGCGTTGTAGATCTTTTCGGCGTTGCCGAGCACGCGTTTTTCGGTCTCAAGTTTCTCGTCTTCGCCGGGCTGCAGTTTAGCCTCGGAAATCTCACGATTCTGAAACTGCCATAAGTCCACCAGCCGCAGGCGGTCTTGCTCGTCGCGTTCGAGCTCTTCGATCTGGTTGCGGATGGACTTCCACAGTGCATATGCCGCGGCAACCGGCTCCAGTTGGTTGGCGGCATATGCGTCGAGCAAAGCTAAGCGGGCGTTCGCATCGAAAGACATCAAGGATTCGTTTTGCGCGTGAATGATGGCAAGATGCGGAGCCAGTTGGCGCAAGACGCCGACGGTCGCTGGCTGATTATTCACAAAAACCCGGCCTTTGCCGCTGGCGGCAATCTCGCGCCGAAGGATCAGCGAGGTCTCTTCCGATTCTGGTTGCGGTTTGTTTTCGTCTGGTTGGGCTTTGTTTTCGCCGCGTTCGCCTGCATCCAAACCGTTGCGTTCGAGAATTTTTGCAATCTCGGCAGCGGCGTCGCCCTGGCTTTCAAAAACGGCCGATATCACAGCCTTTTCTGCGCCGGGCCGGATGATGTCAGGCGATGCTTTCTCTCCTAACAGGAGCGCGAGGGCATCGATCAGAATCGACTTACCTGCGCCCGTTTCACCTGTGAGCAGGTTCAGGCCGGGAGCGAACTCGACCGCCGCATTGTCGATGACTGCGTAATTTTCGAGCCGCAATTCAAGCAGCACAGGAGCGCCTCGCGGAGTGCATGTTTCGATTGTGCGCAGCATAGCACGAAAAACCCTGGCGGAGGCTGGCACAAAATAACCTGCCACAAATAACTATGTTCCCGAACGTGCAGCTGAAAACGTGTACAGCGAAAACATGCAGTTAAAACAAAACCAGCCACGGCTAGGCCGTGGCCGGTCCTGGACATCCGACCTCGCTGTCCAACCTGGGTCCTCGATTGCTGGCCGATTAACCGGCTTTGCGATAGGTATCGGTTTCGCCGGCAGTGCTCCTTGCTCCGATCACTTCTTTGCGGCGCTCGCGCAGGCGGTCCTGGAACGTGTCCCAGCGTCCACCGATGCCGTTCGCATTGCTGTCAATGTAGACGGTGTCGGTGCTGGCGGCGAAGCCTCCGGTTTCAAATGCGCCCGTGTCTTCGATGGGTGCATTGGACGGGTCGATATTCTCCATCGCGGCATTCCGGTTCGCTGCGGACGCGGATGCGCCAGACGCCTGTTCCGATGAACGGTTGCCCTCCATTTGATAGGTGGTAGGCGTGATATCGCGATTGGTTCCGACGCGGTGCATCACCGGATCGGCTTTCCACTGCGCGCGGTAGCGGCGGTCATAGTCGCCCCACTGCTCGTCGGATTCCAAATGTTTCTCATCGTACGGAGGAAAAGCTTCTATCTGCGCCTTCGTGAGATCGACTGCAAAATCGTCTTTGTGTTCAGCTGAGGCGCGAAGATGTTCCGCCGGGACCACAAATTTCTTGCTGGAGAGCCAGCCGCCGGTATCGACAACCACGTAGCGAATATCTCCGGTGGAGTGATCGAAAATTACATCGTCGATCTTGCCGAGTTTCTCGTCTTTCAGACCGTACAGATGGGCACCGCGAATATCTTCCGCGTCATTGGTGAAGCGATAATCTTTCAGGGTTCCGTATTGCGCCATAGTTTGCATCCTCCCGCTAAAGTTTTCTTGACCGCTGAGTTTGGATGCGGTAGAAGCGCCAAGCGTATAGCCGGGAAACGTGCCAAGACGTGTGATCGATGCGCTGCAAAGATCAGCCATCAAGAAATATTCAGGCAATATTTAGGGCAACTGCCGTTTATGCTTCGGATACGCCGCATCGACGTTGGGGCACAATCATCTATAATTCTGGCAAAGGAAACCACTCACCAATGCATTTTCTGCCCTTTGCCCTCTTCGACGGCGGCGAAATTCTGGACCTCGTTTCCAGCACGGGGCCCGTAGCCAAGTTTGTGCTGCTCACTTTATTGGCGTTCAGCCTGGTCTCGTGGGCAATCATCCTCACAAAATGGAGCCTGCTGCGGCGCGCACGGCTGCAAAGCGGCCGATTTGTGCGGGCTTTTCGGCGAGCACAACGCCTGCAGGACATTGCCGCCGTGGCCGATCAATTTCGTCCCAGCCCGCTGGTGGGCGTGTTTGAAGGGGGATACACGGAGTACAAGCGCCAGCTTTCGGGCCCGGAGGCGTCGCTGCGCAGCCTGACCGCGGTCCAGCGCGGTATGCAGATTGGAGCCTCTGAGGAGATTTCGCGGCTGGAGCGCAACGTTCCCTGGCTGGCCATTACGGCGGCGGTTACACCGTTTATCGGCTTATTTGGGACGGTCTGGGGAATCATCGACGCTTTTCACGGTTTAGGCACTGCCGGAGGCGCGACCCTGCGGGCGGTTGCTCCGGGAATTTCCGAAGCCCTGATCACTACGGCCGCCGGGCTGGTTGCTGCGATTCCTGCGGTCATCGCTTACAACCTGATCGGCAATTCGATTCGCGAATTCGCCGCGCGGGGCGATGATTTCTCTCTCGAGATCCTCAACGGCATTGAGAGCATCCAGCCGCAAGTGATGGCCGAAGTGAGGCGCTGATGGCTTTTACCACTTCCAATGGGCGCACGCAGAGCGCACTCGCCGATATCAACATCACGCCGCTGGTGGACGTGGTGCTGGTGCTGCTGATTATTTTCATGGTGACCGCGCCGGTGCTGGAGTCCGGCATTGAAGTCAATGTGCCCAAGACGCGCACCGTGAAGGAAATTACGGAAGAGCGCACGGTAATTACCATCAATAAAGACCAGCGGGTTTTCCTGGGCAATGACGCCATCAACATCAACGAGATTGCGGACAAGCTGAAGCAGAAAATTCGCGACCCCCGAAACCAGTTTATTTTCGTGCGGGCAGATGAGAACGTGCCTTTCGGGGCCTTTGCCACCGTAATGGACGCGGTGAAGCAGGCGGGCATTACGAACATCAGCATCGTGACCCAGCCTTTGGAACAAAATGGCCGCAAACGCTGAGATATTTTTCGAGCATGACAGTTGGCCGAGGGCGCTGGGATGGTCTGCGGGATTTCACGCTGCGGTCGGGTTGTTCATCTTTCTTTACGCGACATTTTTAGCGGGATCATCTGGCCAAGGGTGGGGCTCCGGCGGGGGCGGTTCTGCGATTGGGGTGACGCTGGTCAGTTCGGTGCCGTTGCCGGCATCGCCTGCGCCAACCCAGAACGTTCTAGCAAATGAATCCAAGGGGCTGACGGAATCTCAACCGAAGCCGCGAGTGGAAGAAAAGGATGCGATTGAGATCCAGGGCAAAAATACAAGGATAAAGCCGAAAAAAACGCCGACCGTAACCAAGGAAAAGGTAAAGCCCGAGCCTGAGCCGGAAACCAATCAGGTTGCGTTTGGCGAAGGCGGTCCAGTAAGCGGCCCTTACGGAACTTTCGCGGCGGGCGGCGCCAAGGGCGGGTTCGGCATTACAGGAAGCGGGGGTGATTTTGGCACGAGGTATGGGTGGTACGTGCAAATCATCCAGCGCAAGGTTTCAGAAAACTGGCTGAAGTACGAAGTCGATCCTCGAATCACGAGCGCGCAGCGGGTTTACATTACGTTCAATGTGGCGCGCGACGGGCATCCTTACGACGTTCAGATTGAACAGTCGAGCGGAGTGCCGTCGCTCGACATCTCGGCCGTCCGCGCCCTGCAGAGGATTGACACGTTCGGTCCGCTGCCGCAGGACTACAGCGGAAGCAAGATTTCAGTTGAATACTGGTTTGATTACAGCAAGAAATGAGCCGCAGCGGCGAACCAGTTGAATCGCGTAACGTGGCAGCATTGCGGATTTTTCGATCCAGCGAAAAGATTTTTGTAGTCGACATGATCGTGGGAACATCCAATCCAGCATCTGCCTGATGATGTTTTAGGTTCGGCATGGCGGCATTTGGTCGATCGTAACTTGCCAATAAGAACATATCGGGCTACGATATTGTCGTTTAGCGTATCCTTTTATCCCAGCAGCTCGCGTCACCGCTTGAAAAGGATGGACAACAAAAACCGGAATTTTTTTGCCTTTGCCTTGGTGGGTGCGCGCTTTCCGCTCGCCGTAAGTTTGCTGGTATTTTTCTGCCTCATTCCCTTCGCTGCATTTTCCCAGGATTGGGCCCGTACGGGTTCAGGACTTGGTGTCGAAAAAGTGCGGTTGGCAGTGCCGGACTTCAAGGCCGGCAACAGCGACCCGCAAGATGCGCCTCTGCTGAAGACTTTCAACGATACCTTCTGGAACGATCTGGACAATTCCGGCGTGGTCGAACTGGTCTCGAAGAGCTTCTATCCTCTGCAGGTGCCTGGTCAGCCGACTGATGTGACATTTCCCGCGTGGAACTCGCCTCCGCCAAACGCTGCCATGCTGGCGTTCGGCAATCTCGCCGTGGCGGGCGGGAAAGTGGTTGTGCAAGGCTGGCTCTACGACGTGAAGAACACGGCTTCGCCCGAGGTTTTGGGCAAGCAGTACATGGATGTGGCGACCGACGACGCCACGCGACTGATTGCTCACAAGTTTGCCGATGAGATTATTTTTCGATTAGGCGGCGGCATTCCTGGAATCGCCGAGAGCAAGATTTATTTTGTCAGTGACCGCTCCGGCCATAAAGAAATTTGGGTGATGGATTACGACGGCTCAAACCAGCAACAGCTCACGCATCTGGGCACAATTGCGCTTTCACCCCGCATCTCTCCCGATGGATCGCGGTTGGTTTTCAGCGGGATAAGTAAGAACAGCTGGCAGATTCTGATGTACTCGACAGAGCTCAACCGGATGGTCCGCTTCCCACGGTTCGGCGGCGACAACTTTTCGCCATCGTGGTCACCGGATGGATCGCGTCTGGCGTTCTCTTCCAACCGCAGCGGCCGGTCGCAGATTTATGTCTGTGATTCTTCCGGCGGTGGCCTTCGCGAAATGACCACCGGCAAAGGGCCGGATGTTTCTCCGACATGGAACCCGAAGACCGGGGCGCAGATGGCTTTCGTGAGCGGCGACACCGGACTTCCGCAGGTTTACACGATGGAGGCCGATGGTACGAACCAGCAGCGTATGACGGACCAGGGCTACGCCGTGTCACCCAATTGGTCGCCAAATGGCCAGTTCCTCACCCTGGCGTGGACACGCCGCTACGGCCCGGGGAACCCGGATCTTCCGATATTTATTTGATGGACATCGCCAGCAAGCAATGGGTGCAGCTTACCCATGACGGCGGCCGCAACGATTTTCCTTGGTGGGCACCGGATGGCAGGCATATTGTGTTTCAATCCCGGCGATCCGGAAAAGACGAGATTTGGATGATGCTGGCCGACGGAACCAAGCTTCATCAGTTGACTTTTACTGGACGTAATTCGCAACCGAACTGGACTTGGAAATAAGATTGCAAACGCAGATTTAGAAACAGAAACAGGTAAGGGTAGAAATTCGGAATACATATCACTTCGTCTGAATTCGAAGCAGCTTTCGAGTTCTCGGGAGGAATTAACAGAATGAGGAACAACGTGAAAAGCATGAACCTGCAGCAAGCTGTGAAGACGCTCGCCACCGTAATCGCATTGTGCGCGGTTCTTATGTTAGGCGCGTGCAAGAAGAAAGCCGCTCCTCCGCCACCGCCGCCACCACCTCCGCCGCCATCGCCAACGGCTTCGATTTCCGTAAGCCCGGATACGATCCAGGCAGGGCAATCAGCCACGCTCAGCTGGCAGACTTCGAATGCCACCGATGTTTCGATCGACGGCATCGGCGCCGTACAAGCCAGCGGGTCGCAGTCTGTGAGCCCGACTGATTCAACCACGTATCACCTCGTCGCCAAGGGCGCAGGTGGAACGCAAGAGGCGACCACTCGCTTGACGGTGACACAAGCTCCTCCGCCACCGCCGGCGGCAACGCCTGAACCGTCAGAGGAAGACTTGTTTGGTCAAAACATCAAGGACATTTACTTCGACTACGACAAGTCCAACATCCGGCCCGATCAGGAGGCGTCGATCCAGGCTGACGTGGCGTTCCTCACGCAGCATCCCAACATCAGCTTCACGATTGAGGGACACTGCGATGATCGCGGTTCGACCGAATATAATCTGGCACTGGGTGACCAGCGCGCCTCCAGCGTGAAGAGCGCTTTGGTTGCGGCTGGAATCAGCGCCAGCAACATCAAGACCATCAGCTACGGCAAAGAAAAACCGTTCTGCATGGAAGACAACGAGCAGTGCTGGCAGCAGAACCGCCGCGGGCACCTCGTTTATCAGAAGTAGTTCCTATCGCCAGAGGCGGCAAGCCCGCCTCTGGCCTTTGCTCTGGCGAACTACAATCTTTACCATCCGCGTTTCCTCCGGCCCGTCTAGAATAGAACTGGGAAATATTCCCCTGCGACAAAAATGCCTATGAAAATCAAACGAATCTCCGTTATTCCTGCCTTGCTCGCTACGCTTTGCCTAGGTGTGATTCCAGCCTTCGGTGTGAGCAAGGAGATGGTCCAACTGCAAACCCAGGTGCAGCAACTGCAGGAGCAGATGACCGCCATGCAACGCAGCTTCGACGAGCGCATGGGCGTGATGAACAACCTGGTCCAGCAGGATGCGGACGCGGCGAACAAAGTAGGGGCCGCGATCACCGCGCTGCAAACGGCGATCCAAAAGCAGCAGACTGATTCAGGCTCGCGTGTCGATCAGGTTTCCGGACAGATTCAGGCCCTCAATGATTCGCTCGATGAATTGAAGGCGCGTCTCGCTGCGGTCAGCAAGCAGCTCAATGACATACAATCGGCGCAGTCGAGCCAGCTTGCCTCGGACACGGCGAAACTCCAGCAACAGCAGGCCTTGGCGACGGCCCCGCCGCCCGACGTGCTCTACAATAATGCTTTGCGCGACTACAACAGCAACAACACTGACCTGGCCACCCAGGAATTTTCCGATTACATCAAGTATTATCCGAACACGGACATGGCCGGGAACTGCTACTTCTATCTGGGCGAGATCCAGTTCCGCCAGGCAAACTACCAGCAAGCGGCGCAGGACTACGATCAGGTCCTGCAGAACTTCCCTTCCGGCAATAAAGCGGCGGCGGCGCAATTGAAAAAAGGCTTCGCGCTGATTGAACTGGGCAAGCAGGATGATGGCGTAGCCGAGTTGCGCCACGTAATTCAGCGTTATCCGAAATCCAACGAAGCGCTACAGGCACGCGAGCGGCTGCATAAGCTGGGAGTTTCAACGAGGCCGGGCGCTTAGTCTCGTGCCATTCATTGCGGCTTAGGGTGCAGAAGTGTTTTTGGCTGGCAAGTTTTCATCAACGTCATTCATAAGCAAGTTGAGGTGCAATCGTGACGAAGATTTCGGCTAACGATCCTGGACCGCGCCAAAGGCGCGGTTGAAGCTGAGGAGCACCACCACGACGGGAACATTGGATTGGAAGAGCAGCTTGGGCACCGGGCCAGGACCCGCGTATGAAAGGCGCCGATACCGATTTTCCGGAACCGGGGGAAAATCCTGAGCACTCAGGCGAGCCTGGGGTGAAAAATGCACAAGCACGAAAGACACCTTAAAGCGATATTGTTGAAAGCGGCTGACGTCATTTATCCCGGGCGTGGTTTGATCGTAGTCAATTCGGGGGCCTCACGCACAAGCACTAGGACAACCGCCTCGACGGTGGACGGCATCAACGAGGAGTATTCGTAATACCAGACAAGCTTCCAACTATCCCAGCAGTTGCTACTGCAGACGCAGTGCTGGTCTTCCAGGCTGCGCTGGAATAGGTACTCACTGCCTGGTTCGAAAAAAGCATCACCTTCCAGGCTGGAAAGAATCGAGCCTATCTGGCTGCGGACGGGATTCTCAAGCTTGCTATATACCTCCGCGAAGGTCAACCGCTTTCCCGCAATCTGCGATAAGGCTAAAGTGAACCTCTCCGCGTCAGACAGTTTACGCCCATTCTCATCTTTCCGGTTATTGTAGCGAAACATTTGCTCATCGAGATAGCGATGCAAATGGAACGGCTCGACTGCGACATACGTTCCATTCAATCCACGTTTGAGCAAGCTCCAAAAGTTCTCTAATCCGTTCGTGTGAACCTGTCCGTTGACGTACCGCTCCATGTGATTCACAAACTCGTGAACGTAATCGTTCGGCAGTGAGCGATAGACCTTCGCTTCATCGGTGTAGATTTTTGAGCCGGGTGCGACTTGATCGAGAACCGCAGTCTGCAAGGATGCTCGGTTCACTTTCGGAACCACGGTAGCGCGAACGGTGCGCGATTCACGATCCAACACGCCCCACACAGCAGTCTTATTGACCAGCGCGGCATCTCCCATCGAAGTCTCACGCGCAATTCTGAATTGTGCGCGACGTTTCGCGGTCATGTTCTTCGCCTTGCCCCCGACGAACGTTTCATCCGATTCAATCTCGCTTCCCGGCCCACCCATCTTGACGAAGGTGCCAGTCTGCATAGCGAGCCTGATTCGGTGCATCATGAACCACGCCGATTTTTGAGTAACGCCGATAGCGCGGCCAATCTCGTAACTGGAGATGCCATTGCGGGAGTTTGCCAGCAGCCAAGTAGCGGGAAGCCACTTCTCCAGTGGGACGGGAGAATCCTCGTACACCGTGCCAATCTTGAGAGAGAATTTTTGCTTGGGGTGCTTCCCGTAGCATCGGTAGAGCGCGCGCCTTTTCGAGATAGGTCACATGGTCTGGAGTCGCAGATAGGGGCAGCGAACTTTTCCGTCTGCCCAGCGTACCGCGATCATGAACTGGCGGCAGTTTTCGTAGTCTGAGAAGAACTGAATAGCTTGCTGGAGTGTCTGTGGGCTTTCATGAACTTAAGGTAGCACACTGACTCAGTAGAAATGATATTGTCCTTGAAAGAGTCATCCAGATCGAGGAAATGGCTCATCTTCCATCCATTCCAAATTCATGCCAACGGGGCACCGCTGGACTGGCAAGGAAGACATTCCAGCATTACTAACGCGCACGCGCCGCTGCCGCTTTTGGGGCTGCGTCGGAGGCTAGTGCCTCTTTTCTGCGCGTTCGCGATTTTACAATAGCCGACTCAGTTAGCGGCGTGATTAATTGGGCCCGTTTGGGTATTAACTCCAGCCTGGATCTCTCTGCATCGAACTCCCATTGAAACATATCCCCGACTTCAAGACCGAACAATTCACGTATCTCCGTGGGCACGGTGATCTGGAACTTCGGAACAATCCTACTCAAGATAGCATTGGACATACAATCCTCCGTCCGACCATCTGATTATCGGATATTCCGAAAGTAATGTCAATTCCTTTTAATTTCCATCCAGTGGTAGGCAATCAGGCATGGGAAGCCAACTGCCATGATCGCAACCCCCACAACCGCTAGCCTACTCGTGCGCAGATCAGATACGGCCGCTTCAAAGTCATCGCAGGAGATTGGGATACCCTTGTAAACTGTTCTTTTTAAGGCGAATTCCTGGCCGAGGCCGCGCAATTGCCGGAGGTTATTGAACTCCTTGCGCTCCCTAGGCCTTCGGAGGAGATCGAGGGCCAGGATGCAGGCACCCGCGAAATTCAGGACTTCACCGCCCAGACCGATCCAGTGGGGCAGATGCGAATGCATATGAACTCTTGCGCGCGGTCACGTCCCAGTCGCCGTTGCACCTCAGATCGCCATTGCGCCGACTTCCTTTTCTACTTCCACCGTGTCGACCATGGCGATGGCGTCCCAAGGGCAGCCATCGAGGAAGCAGCCGTCGGGGCCTTTGCTCAGGCACTTCTTGCAGCCGATGCAGAGAATGGGATCGATCGCGATGCGGCCGAACGGCGGATTGTCTTCATCCGGCACCCAGAACATGCAGTCTTCTACCGGACAATATTCCACGCAGGCGGGCGAGCCGGCACATCCCGTGCAACACTCTGTGATGACCGCCAGTTCTTTCGGTTTCTTCTTGCGCGGTGTGGTCAAGCCCTTGGATTTCGGTTCCCATTTCATCTCGTCGGGAACCATGCCGACAGCTTTGGTGGCGCCGGGTGCAGGAGGCATGCCCGGCATTATAACCCGAATTCGTTGTTTCTCAGCGCTTACTCGGGCCGATTTTGAAATATGCCCGGCTCGATGTTCGACGAGATTCCATCTCGACCAACGCCGCAAAGGTTGGTTTTTGCCTAGGCTGAGTCCAAGGGTACCGATCTGGCGCGAGGTCTTTCCATATTTGGGATGCCGATGAAGATGCTTCGACGCAGCACGCAAGATTTTTGGCTCTTCCCTGCTGCGCTCAGCATGACAGAGCACGCGGGAGGTGCGGCCATGTAGGCGCTTTTGCCGCCTTCCGTAGTAATCTATGGGCTATGCCTGCGGCAAAGATCCTGATTGTGGATGACGAACGCCTGGTGCGCTGGTCGTTGCGCCAGAAGTGTGAGGAGTGGGGCTACCACGTCATCGAGGCCGAGGCCGGCGAGCCGGGGTTAAAGCTGGCCCAGAAAGAGTCCCCAGATCTTATTTTGTGCGATGTGCGCATGCCCGATATTACCGGGCTGGAGGTGCTTGATCAACTCAAGAAGGCCGGCGATGCGCCGCCGATGATTATGATCACGGCCGATCCGCAACTGGATGATGTGAAGGCCGCGCTCAAGCTGGGTGCTTACGATTTTGTCGGCAAGCCACTCGATTTCGATGAGCTGCACGTCACTGTCAAGAATGCACTGGAGACGACCAGCCTGCGCACCGAGGTGCAGACGCTGCGCGGCGAGGTGCGACGCGGCGCGGGTTACAGCAATGTAGTGAGTGTTTCCGCGAAGATGATCGAGCTGATGAATTTTGTGCGCAAGGTGGCGGCCAGCGAAGCGACCACGATCCTGATTCAGGGCGAAAGCGGAACGGGCAAAGACCTGATTGCGAAGTCGATCCACTACGAGAGCAATCGTCAGGAAAAACCGTTTGTGGCGATCAATTGCTCGGCGATTCCCGAGACGCTGATGGAAGCGGAGCTGTTTGGGCACGAGAAGGGTGCGTTCACCGACGCCAAGCAGATGAAGAAGGGACTGTTCGAGGCCGCGGATGGCGGAACTTTATTTCTGGACGAGATTGGGGAATTGTCTCCGCTGCTGCAGGCGAAGCTGCTGCGCGTGCTGGAAGATCAGGTGATCCGGCGAGTGGGCGGGATCCGCGACATGCAGGTGAATGTGCGGGTGATTGCGGCGTCAAATCGCGATCTCGAAAAAGCGGTGCGCGAGAGCGAGTTCCGGCAGGATTTGTATTACCGGCTGGCGGTGATTGCGATTTTTATCCCTCCGTTGCGCGATCGGAAGGAAGACATTCTGCCGCTCGTGGATTTTTTTATTGAGCGATATAACCGCACTTTCAAGAAATCGATTCGCGGAATCACCGATGCAACCAAGCGTTTGCTGATGGGCCACAACTGGCCGGGAAATGTCCGCGAGCTGAAGAACACGATCGAGCGCGGAATGATTCTGGAAGAAGAACCGTTCTTGCGGCCATTGTATTTGCCCTTTTCCGTGGGTGAATCAGGCGGGCCGACGGTTTTTGAGCGGACGGCCGCAGGAGGCAACGGCGGACACAGCCTGGCAGATGGCCGGGCGCTGCCAAAGCTTTATATTCCCGAGGGCGGAACGTCTTTGGAAGAGGTTGAGCATGTGATGGTGGAGCTCGCGATGCGCCAGGCGAATGGAAATCAGACGCACGCGGCGAAGCTGCTCGACATCAGCAGAGATGCTCTGCGCTATAAGCTGAAGAAATTTGGCTTAATTCGCGGAGATGATGAGGGAGCGCAGGCCCTGGCGGAAGAGTAGCGAGGACGAGCCTGTGCACAGCGGGCGATAATCACCACAAGAAAATGCAGGGCGGGCGTTTCGCGCGCTGCCCTGCATTCCTGTCAGGGGCCGGTTTAGAAAAATCCCAACGGTTTCGAGCTGTAACTTACGAGCAGGTTTTTGGTCTGTTGATAATGGTCGAGAATCATTTTGTGAGTCTCGCGGCCAAAGCCTGACTGTTTGTATCCGCCGAATGCGGCATGTGCCGGATACAGGTGATAACAATTCGTCCACACGCGGCCGGCCTTGATTTCGCGGCCCACGCGATAAGCGTTGGCGCCATTGCGTGACCAGACTCCTGCACCCAAGCCATAGACCGTGTCATTGCCAATTGCGATGGCTTCTTCGAGGTCCTTAAATTTGGTCACAGAAAGTACGGGGCCAAAAATTTCCTCCTGGAAGATGCGCATCTTGTTGTGGCCAACGAAGACGGTTGGTTTGACGTAGTAGCCCTTCTCGAGATCGCCGCCGAGGTGGGCCTG
Organism: uncultured Acidobacteriaceae bacterium; assembly: GCA_963743585.1. Classification (GTDB taxonomy): domain Bacteria; phylum Acidobacteriota; class Terriglobia; order Terriglobales; family Acidobacteriaceae; genus Sulfotelmatobacter. The sequence continues at coordinate 17,196 of CAVUQI010000004.1, forward strand.
CTCGCCGCCAACCATGCACTTCGCGCCTTCACCCTTGCCCACTTTGATGTATTCCAAAATCTTTTCCAGCTGGTCGCGGGACGCCTGCGCGCCCATCATCGTCGACGGATCAAGCGGATTGCCTACTTTGATCTTGCCTACGCGGGCGACCGCACGTTCCACAAACTTGTCGAAGATGGACTCCTGAATCAGGGCGCGAGACGGGCAGGTGCACACCTCGCCTTTGTTGAAGGCGAACAATGCAAAGCCTTCCAGCGCCTTGTCGAAGAACTCATCGTCTTCATCCATTACGTCGGCGAAGAAAATGTTTGGCGACTTGCCACCCAACTCCAGAGTCTGGGGAATGATCGGCTCAGAAGCGTACTGCATGATCAGACGGCCAGTGGTGGTCTCACCGGTGAATCCGATTTTGCTAATGCGGGGATTGCTGGCCAGCGCTTTGCCGATCTCGCCTCCGGGGCCAGTGATTACATTGAGCACGCCAGGGGGCAGCAGATCTCCAATCAAGTCCACGAGCACCAGCAGGCTGAGTGGAGTGTTGGAAGCCGGCTTAATTACCACGCAGTTTCCGGCCACGATAGCGGGCGCCAGTTTCCAGGCAGCCATCAACAGCGGGAAGTTCCAGGGGATGATCTGGCCGACGACGCCCAGCGGCTCTTTGAAGTGATAGGCAATGGTGTCGTTGTCAATCTCACCGACCGAACCTTCTTCGGCGCGGATGCAGCCCGCAAAATAACGGAAGTGATCGATGGAGAGTGGAACATCGGCGGCGCGAGTCTCGCGAATCGGTTTGCCGTTGTCGAGAGTTTCGACGAGAGCCAGAAGCTCCAGATTTTCTTCCATCTTGTCGGCGATCTTGAGAAGGATAGAGGAGCGGAGCGCGGGTGCGGTGCGACCCCAAAAGTTCCTTGACGGCGTGCGCAGCGTCGAGGGCTTTCTCGACGTCTTCAACCGACGAACGGGCGATCTCGCAGATCGGCTCCGCGTTGATCGGACTGTAATCGGTAAAGTACTTGCCCTTCAGCGGCGCTACCCAGCGGCCGCCGATGAAATTCTCATATTTCGATTTCACGCCACCCTGTCGAAGGGTGTCGAGTGTTTTCTGGACGGACGTTTGTTTAGCAAGATCAGAAACTGCCATGACTATGTCTTCCTTTCTAGAAGTTGTACGGTCGAATTGCGAAAGTTCCGGCTATTCTGGGAGAGTATCGCTGCGCAGTGGCGACGGGCGGTGAGCAGGATCACACCTGTCGGTGATGTGGGCCAAGACTGAATTCATTTCAATGCGCGTTAGAAAAACCGCATGAGATAGCGGCGAAGCTGTCGAACGTCAGCCGGGGCGCTGCTCCGCAAGCCGAAGGAATTTGGATCGATTCCGGCGAGGATGAAAGAGCGCATGCCGGGTAATAGCTAGGATTCACCGCAGAGGAACACAGAGGAACTGCAACTCCACGCGTGCAAGATTAACTCAGGATAATTATTTTCGACGGGTTATTTGGCATCCCACAAAACCCCGAGCGAGCGCAGGATGAGCGCGTCCCCTAAAGATAACTTGTCCGGTTCGGCAATGATCTCGTAGGCATAGGCAAGGTTTGGATCAATGTTGATGCACCAGGGCTCGTGGCGGATGATGCCACCGCAGTGGCAGCATTCTTCCTGTGCGCTGTATCGGTTGCTATGGAACCAGGCTTTCGTAGTGTCCGACATAATTTGTTGCTCCTACGTTTTAGCCTTTTGCGTGCTGCTTCGCGCGGTCAATGAACTCCTGCAGCTTTTCTTTCTCCGGATAATCCGGGTTCTTCTGCAACAATTCTTCCCAAGCCTGTACCGCGCCTTTGGGGTCATTCTTACCTTGCCAGCGGACGATGCCGAGGTTGAATAAGGTCGAAGCTCGACCGGGTTCATACTTCAGCGCGGTTTGGAATTCGGCAATGGCTTTGTCGGCGTCGCCGGTATACCAGAGCGAGGTGCCGAAGTCGGTCAATACGTCTGGGTTCTTCGGCTGAAGTTGTAGCGCGCGTTCATAGTATTTAGCGGCGTCGGAATATTGCTGGCCATCGTAACTGAGATTCGCGACCTTCACGATCGTGTCGAAGTCGTCCGGCTTGTCATTGAGGGTCGCAAGAAGCGGCGCGACCGCTTGCGCCACCATGGCTTTCTGCTGCTCGGGGGTGATCTGCGGCTGGCTTGGTTGTGCTGGCTGCGAGTTAGTAGCCGCGGACGCCGCTGGTGCCGCATTCGCAACCGGTGAAGCTGACCCGCGGAAGAGATAGCCGAGAGCGACTCCCAGTATGAGACAAAAAAACGCAATCGCGTAAGCTTGAGTGCTGCTCCAGGATTGCTCGTGCGAAGAAAGTGATTTTGATTCGGACATTGAAGGAACCCCTTGGTTTTTGTTTGAACCCCTGTTTCCACCCACTTGTTTTCAAACGCTTTTCGAGCATCTGAATAATTGCTATAAACTGGTGCCGGCAAGCGCCGTTTGGGGCGTTGGCAGGTGAAACAGGCGCTGCACAACGGTGGTCAGCCGCTCCTGTTCGACCTGCTCTGGAAGCTCCTTGAGTTCACGCGCCAGCGATGCGGTAATGCGCTGCGTAATACGGGACATCACTGCGGATAACATTTCGTCCTGGTCTTGCGTGAATGGTTCGTTTTCTTGGCGGTAGGAATCCAGTTCTTGCCGGCAAATCTCGTCTAAACGATGGCGCAGGGCAACGATGGTCGGGGCCACGCGCTGTGCCGCTAAGGTGCGGCGGAAATCCTGCGCTTCGGCACGCAATATCTTTTCTGCTTCCTCGGCATCGTCTTCCGGGTCGCTCGTTTTGTGGTCGACAACTCCTTTTAGTTTTCCCGGTCCCAGCGAGCGGGGTATGCGCTTCGAAACTGTGAACGCTTTCTGGATGACCGCGTCGAGGCAGCGGCCGGCGGTCCCGGCTGCTTGCGCCTGCTTCCAGGCCTCCTCAAGTTGCGACGTAATCTGCGGTTCCACGACCTTCATGGCATCGAGGCCACAGCCGATGCGAAAAATATGGAGGAGGGCCGCTTCATCCAGCAGGCGATAGAAGTGCTCCCACTCAGCGAGCTTCAATCCATATTCGCTGCTGAGAAAACGCATCACCGAGTTTGCCGCCAGCGTGATGTCGGTCGCCCAAAGCAGAAACTCGGTGCGATCGCGGGTGGCCAGCAGGATGACTTCGTCGATGCCTTCGGTCCGCGATAACTGCTCCAACGCCTCATGGCGGCGGTTTTCGGGAACCAGGAAGCGGTCGCGCACGAAAACCGGAGCGGTGGCAAAGTTCACGCCAACGATCATGAGACTTGGGTCCAAGTACTCGCCTCCGCAGATCACGCTCTAATCAATGCAAAACGGTGGCCAAAGCGCAGGCGGCTGGGGTGGGTGATTGCTCCTTATTATCTTGTGGTTAGAGTTGTTTCATCTTTAAACGGCGGATTCAACATTCGTGGATTGCGGGATATGGCGCTGGGTTGGCGAGAATTGCCCCGCTGCAATCGATTTTCTTAGCGTGCCTGAGGTCGGCTAAAACCGCTGTTGATTTTGTCGCACTTACGGCGCGGCTGGGAGCCGCGCCCTTTCAAACCTGTTTCGCGCTTTTGGGCGCCGATTCAAGCCTGCTTCTCAGCAGTTCTACTAATGCGCGACTTCGGCTGGCGTGCCGACGTTCTGTCCTGGAGAATTTTTCGCCGCGCCATTTGCGGTACGAGGCTGGTAAACGCAGAATGGCTCCTCATCGAGATAGTTGCCGGTGGCGGCGTAGGCGCGGGCGCGGCAGCCCATGCAGACATTGCGGAATTCGCAGCAACCGCATTTGCCGTTGAGATTGTTGACGTCACGCAGTTGGTTGAAGACGAAGGAATTTTCCCAGATGTCGGCAAAGCGCTGTTTCTTGAGATCGCCGGCGGGGGCGGGAAGATATCCGCAGGGGTAGACCTCTCCTTGATGTGAGATGAAGCAGACAGCGGTTCCGGCGAGACAGCCTTTGGTCATGGCGTTCATGTCCGAGGGGTGAGTTCCGGGATGCCCAACGGGCTGTCCCATTCCACGAGGCTTCAGCTCGATGCCGGTTGAGCCTGGCATTGTCATCTCGGTGGGTCCGATGGGCGAGCCGAGCGAACGTTTATCAGGAGCACTTTGCGCGGGCGGTGCAACTGCATGAGCAGCCTCGGCCGCGGCTGCAGAGCGATGCTCGGCCGCGCGACGTTGCCGGACCACGCGGAAATAGTGGGGAGCGCAGGTGGCCTTCAATTCGATTCCGCCTTCGAGCGATTGATCGTAAAACCAGTTCAGCATCTTCTCGTACTCTTCGGGTGGGGCAGATCTGTTCGGCGGCGATATCAACGCCGCAGCCGACGGGAACCAGCAGGAATGTGTGCAATGCGTCGGCCCCGATGGAGCGCGCGAGATCGAGAACGTTGGGCAATTGGTGCGCATTGTGGCGCGCGATGGTGGTATTGATCTGGACCGACAAACCGAGCTCTTTGAGATTGCGAAATCCAATAAGTGCGGCGTCGAAGGCCCCAGGAATGCCGCGAAATGTATCGTGAGTGGGCGCATCAGCACCGTCGAGGCTGATGGCAATGCGCTTTACGCCGCTGGCCGCAATTTTGCGGGCAACTTCTTTGGTGACCAAGGTGCCGTTGGTCGCCAGGGCGACGCGCAGTCCTTTCTTTGTGCCGTATTGCGCAAGCTCGAAGATGTCCTTGCGAAACAGCGGCTCGCCTCCGCTGAGAACCAGGATGGGATTGGAAACTTCGGCGATCTGATCGATGATAGCTTTCGCCGATTCGGTGGAAAGATCGTCGGGAGAACTCAGCTCAGTCGCGCTGGCGCGGCAGTGGATGCAGCGCAGATTGCAGCCCTTGGTGAGTTCCCAGAAGATGAGCCGGGGCTTGTTTTGGTGCGAAGAATTGGAATGATGTCCGTCGCCGTTTGCAGTAGCCATTTGTCTTTCCTCCCACAGGAACGCGGTGCTTACGCCCACCCACTAACTCACGATAAGGGAGGACTAATGCAACCAGCGGTGACTGGAATCACGGGAAATTGTGATGCCGATCACGAGGGCTGAAGTCGCACAGAATGTCGCGAATTGCTAACTGAAGTTTTGACAGTGAAAGGCGATCAGTGTCCGCACGATCGTTTCAGGGGTGCTCGGGCTTCAGTTGTGGTTCGCCAGGTCGCGCAATGCGGCCTGGTTGCGTATCACCAGGGTCGAGCCTCGCGTGTCTACAATCTGCTGCTTTTTGAGTTCCGCCAACAGCCGGGTAACCGTTTCGCGCCGGGCGCCGATCATCTGCGCGATTTCTTCGTGGGTAAGCCTCAACTTCAGCCGAGGCTCCGCTTTTGCGGACTCTCCACTTTTAGAGCACCACTGCAGCAATAGGTTGGCCAGTTTCTCGGCGGCGGAGTGGGACAATCCCATCCAGCGGATCTCGTTGCAAACTGTGTGATACTTTTCGCTTAACTGCTGGGCGACCCTGAAACAGACATCCACATCATCTTTCAGGAATTGCAGAAAATCCTGGCCCTTGACGAAATTAAGCTGGCAGGGCTCGACTGTCTCCGCTGTCACTTCGTATGGCCTGCCGGAAACGATGGCGCTCAAACCCAGGACTTCGCCGGCCTCGGCAATTTTCACAATCATGACATTGCCGTTGGGAGAACTTACCGATAGTTTTACGCTGCCCTTGCAGATCACGAAGATGCCGCGCGGCTGCTGGTTTTCTACGAACAGGACGGCGCCCTCGGGATAAGCGGTGGTGTATTTGATTTCGTCAAAAGCTTTCAGGGCGGACGGAGGCAGGTCGCAGAAGATGCGATCGGCCCGTAACTTGCATGTGAGGCACCGTTCAACGATTTCGAGTCCATAGGGCGACGACATGGGCCACCTTCCTGAGGTTCCGCAAACAGTGTCCATCCTGATGAAACTCCTGGCTGTGTCTCAAGCCACAGAGAATTGTGATCGGCATCACATGACCCTGTGACCCACTTGGCAGACGCGTAGGCCGCCATCCTCCATAGTTGTACGGTCGCGCAGCGGAAGAAACGACCATTTAGTTCCGGCTTTATTTTCGATCGTTTTTCGATCTTCTGGGGGAAGAAATGACCACGAAGCGCAAAGTCAAGACCATGGATGCCAGTGAGGCGGTCGCATACGTCGCCTACCGGGTGAACGAAGTCATTGCCATCTATCCCATCACACCTTCTTCTGCCATGGGCGAGTGGGCTGACGAGTGGTCTTCTCAAGGAGTGCAGAACATATGGGGCACGGTGCCTCACGTAATCGAGATGCAGAGCGAAGGCGGAGCTGCGGGAGCAGTGCATGGAGCGCTACAGACCGGTTCCCTTTCGACCACATTCACCGCGTCGCAGGGCCTGCTGCTGATGATTCCGAACATGAACAAGATTGCGGGGGAACTGACCCCGGCGGCATTTCATGTTTCGGCCCGAACCGTGGCGACGCACGCGCTCTCGATTTTTGGCGATCACAGCGACGTGATGTTCTGCCGCGCCACGGCCTGGGCCATGCTTTCCTCCAATTCCGTGCAGGAGGCCATGGACATGGCGCTGATCGCACATGCCTCTTCGCTCGAATCGCGCATCCCGTTCCTGCATTTCTTCGACGGCTTTCGCACCTCGCATGAATTAAACAAAATCGAGATGCTCAGCGAAGACGACATGCGGGCGCTGATTAATACGGAACGGGTCTTCGAGCATCGCCAGCGCGCGTTGTCGCCGGACCATCCGGTTCTGCGCGGGACGGCCCAGAATCCCGATGTGTTCTTCCAGATGCGTGAACGGGCCAACTCTTACTACGACCAGTGTCCGGAGAAAGTCCAGGCCGCGATGGCAAAGTTCGAAAAGGTGGTGGGACGTTCCTATCACCTCTTCGATTATGTGGGCGCTCCCGATGCCGAACGCGTGATCGTCATGATGGGCTCGGGCGCGGAGGTCGCCCACGAAACTGTCGAAGCGTTGAATGCACAAGGCGAAAAGCTTGGGCTGCTGAAGGTTCGACTGTACCGTCCGTTCTCAGTGAAGCATTTCATGGAGGCCCTGCCGGAGAGCATCCGCAAGATTGCCGTTCTCGACCGGGCGAAAGAACCGGGTGCGATTGGAGAGCCACTGTATCTCGATGTAGTGAACGCTCTTCATGAAGGAGTGAATCACGGGTATGGCAGGCTGAAGGCGGTTCCTTCGGTTGTCGGCGGGCGCTATGGATTGTCCTCGAAGGAATTCACTCCGGCCATGGTGAAAGCGATCTATGACAATCTGAAAACGAGCCAGCCGAGAGAACACTTCACCGTCGGCATTCACGACGATGTGGGCCACACTAGCCTGTCGTACGATCCTGAATTTTCCAGCGAGCCGGAAAATGTTGTGCGGGCAATGTTTTATGGATTGGGCGCCGACGGTACTGTCGGCGCGAACAAGAATTCCATCAAAATTATCGGAGAGAACACCGACAACTACGCCCAAGGCTACTTCGTTTATGACTCGAAGAAGTCCGGCGCCATGACGGTTTCGCACTTGCGCTTTGGGCCGCAACCAATACGTTCCAGCTACCTCGTCTCGAAAGCGAACTTTGTCGCTTGCCATCAGTGGATTTTTCTCGAGCGTTACGACATGCTGAAATCCCTGGTTTCGGGTGGCACTTTCCTGCTCAATAGCCCGTTCGGTCCGAATGAAGTTTGGGACAATCTGCCGCGCCCCGTGCAAGAACAGATCATTGCCAAGAAAGCCAAGTTTTACGTGATTGATGCCTACCAGGTGGCGCGCGATGCCGGCATGGGCAGCCGCATGAACACGATTTTGCAGGTTTGCTTCTTTGCCATTTCGGGGATCTTACCCGCTGAGCAGGCAATCGAGAGCATTCGCAAATCCATTCGCGAAACCTACGGCCGCAAGGGCGAAGAAGTCGTGCAGAAGAACATGAAAGCCGTGGATGAGAGCCTCGCACATTTGTTCGAGGTCAAAGTTCCCGGTGAATTGACGAGCGCGGGCGAAATGCCGCCGCCGTTTTCTGCAGATGCTCCCGAGTTCGAGCGGAATGTGCTGGGCACGATTTATGCCGGGCAGGGCGATGAATTACCGGTCAGCGCCTTTCCGGTCGACGGCACTTTTCCCACCGGAACAGCAAAGTGGGAGAAGCGCAACCTCGCCCTGGAGATTCCTGTGTGGGATGAGACGATTTGCATCCAGTGCGGCAAATGCGCCATGGTTTGCCCACACGCGGTCATTCGCATGAAGGTTTACGGCTCGAAAGCATTAGCAAATGCGCCGGCAACTTTCAAGTCAACCGATTCACGCGACAAGGAGTGGAATGGCCTGAAGTATACGATTCAAGTTGCGCCCGAGGATTGCACCGGTTGCGGGATTTGCGTTGAGATATGCCCCGTCAAAAACAAAGCGGAGACGCGGCTGAAGGCCATCAACATGGCGCCGCAACCGCCGCTTCGTATGCCAGAGCGCGATAACTGGGAATTTTTCCTGAAGCTGCCGGAGCATGACCGGCGCGACATCAAAGTCAATACCATCCGCCAGCAACAGATTCAGGAACCTCTGTTCGAGTTCTCCGGCGCCTGCGCGGGATGCGGCGAAACGCCCTATCTCAAACTGATGTCGCAATTATTTGGAGACCGTGCCCTCGTCGCCAACGCGACAGGATGTTCTTCGATCTACGGCGGAAACCTTCCGACAACGCCTTGGGCCAAAAATGCCGAGGGCCGCGGACCGGCATGGTCGAATTCCTTATTTGAAGATAATGCCGAGTTTGGCCTGGGGTTTCGTCTCTCCATTGACAAGCAGACCGAGTTCGCGGGCGAACTGGTAAAACGCCTTGCGGGGACAATCGGCGAGGAACTGGCGAGCGCGCTGCTGAATTCGCCGCAAAAAAATGAGGCGGACATTTACGAGCAGCGCCAACGAGTCGATCTGCTGAAAGAAAAACTGCATGGCATAAACTCTCCCGAAGCCAGACAACTGCTCTCGGTCGCCGACATCCTGGTAAAGAAAAGCGTCTGGATCGTCGGTGGAGATGGTTGGGCTTATGACATCGGCTACGGCGGCCTGGATCATGTGCTGGCCAGCGGACGCAATGTAAACGTCCTGGTCCTCGATACCGAGGTCTATTCGAACACCGGCGGACAAGCGTCAAAGGCCACGCCTCGCGCGGCAGTGGCTAAGTTTGCCGCCGGAGGCAAGCCCGGCGCCAAGAAAGACCTGGGACTGATCGCGATGAGCTATGGCAATGTTTACGTAGCCAGCGTCGCCATGGGAGCGAAAGACGAACATACGCTGAAAGCATTTCTCGAAGCCGAAGCTTACGACGGGCCGAGCCTGATCATCGCTTACTCGCACTGCATCGCCCACGGCATCAACATGACGACGGGTATGTCGGACCAGAAGATGGCCGTAGAATCCGGCGAATGGCTGCTCTACCGCTATCATCCCGAGCGCGGCGCGGCGGGAGAAAACCCATTGACTCTGGATTCGCGAACTCCGACAAAAAAAGTGCAGGATTTCATGAATATGGAAACCCGCTTCAAGATGCTGACCAAGAGCAATCCTGAGGAAGCGAAGGAGCTGTGGCGAGAAGCTCAGCATGATGCAGAAACTCGATATCGCCTCTACGAGTATCTGGCGCAGCGTAAGGGCGAAAAAGAATTGGCAAAGGCCGAGTAGCCGGGGCAGAGAGGCAACAGGATGCGCACCGAATGAGGAGATTACCATGATCGATCTCACCACGACATATCTGGGATTGAAACTACGCACGCCGCTGGTAGCATCGGCATCACCGCTGTCGCAGGAAATCGACGGTATTCGGCGGCTTGAGGATGCCGGGGCGTCCGCCGTAGTGCTCTATTCCTTATTCGAAGAGCAGTTGCGCCAAGAGCAGGCCGAACTGGAGCACCATCTGAATTCCGGCACGAACAGTTTCGCGGAGGCGGCCACTTTCTTCCCGCAGCCAGAAACCTTCCGTTTGGGTCCCGAGGGCTATCTCAAGCACATCGATCGGGCAAAGAAGGCGGTCTCCATCCCGATCATTGCCAGCCTCAACGGCTCAACTGCTGGCGGCTGGACGAATTACGCCAGGCAAATCGAAAACGCCGGCGCCGACGCTCTGGAGTGCAACATTTATTTTCTGGCGACGGATCCTGAACTCTCGTCGAGCGAGGTTGAGCAGAGGTATATCGACATCGTGACTGCGGTCAGGTCTGTGGTCAGCATTCCGGTCGGCGTGAAGATAGGCCCATTCTTCAGCAATATGGCGAATATGGCAAAGCGGTTCGACGAAACCGGAGCCGACGCGCTGGTGCTGTTCAATCGCTTTTACCAACCCGACGTCAATATCGAGGAACTCGAAATCGAGCCGAATGTTCTGCTAAGCACTCCGCAGGCGCTGCGGCTTCCGCTGACCTGGATCGGCATTCTCTACGGCCGCATTCGCGCCAACCTGGCCGCGACCAGCGGAGTGCATACGCATAAGGATGTGATCAAACTGCTGATGGTGGGCGCCGATGTAACCATGCTCTGCTCAACCCTGCTGCGCGATGGCGTAGGGCACCTCCGCCAGATAGAACTAGGGCTGCTGGATTGGATGCGAGAACACGAGTACGCGTCGATCCAACAGATGAAGGGCAGCATGAGCCAGGTCCGCTGCGCCGACCCCGGAGCTTTCGAACGCTCGCAGTATATGAAAGCGGTGAAGAGCACAGAGCACCTGATGGTCACCAGCCGCCAAGCTTGGACCATTCTTGCCGGCAGCTAAAATCGAGCGCATCGATGCGAAGCACACGCTAGAGGCACCAGAGAATTGAAGCTCGCATGGGCGGCCGCTAAATGCACCTTCGGACATGCAGCCAAAACTATTTTTCCTGCAAGCTCTCAATGTACTTGGTGAGATTGTTTACCCTCTGCTGAACCTCGCCCTCATGTCCATGGCTCATGTCCCGGAATAACGAACCCCAGACCGGCATGTCTTTGGTTCCATGCGCCGTAACATTGGAGTCGCCACGGATCGCCGTCGCAACCTTCAGGTTGGGAAATTTCCCTCCATTGGCTTTGCTCAGGGTAGTGAGGTCGGTTGGAGTCACTTTCAAAGCGCTGGCAGCCGGGCCATTGCCTTTGCCATCGGTACCATGACAAACAGCACAGTACGATTCGTACATCTCCTTGCCTGAAGCGGCCGAGGTTATCTTGATCGGCACATGCTTAACGACCTTCCCCGACTGATCTTGCGACTGGTCCTGGGCCGCGGCGAGCGCGAGAAACACGGACAAAACGAGAACCACCCACCCTACTCTTTTGATGAACATCGCATTCTCCTTTTTAACAAAAACGGTCTTCTCCATCGCGATCTTTCGAATTTCGCAAGCCTGATGCGAGGTTCCGGCACCGAACACCCTGATGCACCTAAACCCAGCTCGAGTTTCAACGTTCGGGCATACGAAGGCAGTGATTCTGGTCACGCTGAGGAGTGATTGCGGTTCGACGTGTGAGTTGCAAAAAGAAATAGCAGGAGTTTCAGAGCGATCGGCTCAGGGTTAGTGACCGGAATCACAATGGAGTGTGATTTTGCGCATGGCTCTTCACCGCTAAACAAAGCAGACTGTCGGAGGAGAATAGATTACGTCGATGAGTATCCAGATACCGTTGCGCACAGATACAAAGCCTGACGACGTTGATCCTGATGCAAGAGCCCGCATTTCCAAGGGAACCTCGAACGCTGTTCTGGACCTGACAAAGAACGGCGGCGCGGAGCGAGAAGAACTGCCCATCACGCTTTCTGCCGGACCTTCACTATCTAGCGAAAGATATGGTCTGGATGCGCTTTTCGATCCGCGCTCGGTCGCGGTAATCGGCGCGACGGACCGGCGCGGACACGGTTGGCCGAACCGTCATGCAAAACTTGTTGCAGGGAACTTTTCGGGGAAAAGTTTATGCGGTGAACCCTAAGCGTTCTGAAATTCTTGGCGTAAAAGCCTATAAAAGCATTCGCGACATTCCAGACCCCATTGATTTGGCTGTACTGGCGACGCCGGCCGCCACGATCCCGGCTCTCATTGCAGAATGCGTGGACGCCGGAACCAAGTCTGCGGTTGTTATTTCTGCTGGATTTCGTGAACGCGGAGCGGAAGGAGTTGCGCTGGAAGAGCAGATTCAAGAGCAGTTGGCCCGCGGCTCGATGCGCCTGATCGGACCCAATTGCTTAGGAGTGATGAATCCGGCGGCTGGGTTGAACGCAACCTTCGCCAAAGATTCCCCAAAAGCTGGCAACGTAGCCTTTCTCAGCCAGAGCGGAGCGCTGCTGACTGCCATCCTGGACTGGAGTCATCGTGAGAATGTGGGATTCAGCGCGATTGTTTCTACCGGCTCCATGCTCGACGTGGGCTGGGGGGACTTGATCTACCACTTCGGAGACGATCCGCACACCAAAAGCATTCTGCTCTATATGGAGTCGATTGGCGACGCGCGGTCATTTCTTTCCGCCGCGCGTGAAGTTGCACTAAACAAGCCGATCATCGTCATCAAGGCGGGAAGGTCGGACGCAGCCTCGAAAGCGGCCGCCTCGCATACCGGGGCGCTCACCGGAAGCGACGAAGTGCTGGATGCGGCCTTCCGCCGCAGCGGGGTTTTGCGAGTGCACAGCATTGCCGACCTCTTTTACATGGCCGATGTATTGGGCAAGCAGCCTCGCCCGGCGGGGCCCCGACTTACCATCCTGACCAATGCCGGCGGGCCGGCCGTGCTGGCCACCGATGCGCTGGTTGCCAATGGTTGCGAACTCGCGCGACTTTCCGAGAACACGCTGCAAGCACTGAATGAGTTTCTTCCCTCGCACTGGAGCCACAACAATCCCATCGACGTGCTGGGCGATGCCGATTCAGAGCGTTATGGCAAGGCAATCGAAATTGCATCTCAAGATCCGAACAGCGATGGCCTGCTCACCATTCTTGCGCCGCAAGGCATGACCGATCCCTCTGAAGTCGCGAAGCGTCTGCGGCATTATGCCCATTCCACCGGCAAGCCCGTGCTGGCCAGCTGGATGGGCGGGGTCAGCACTGCGGAGGGAGAAGACATTCTAAAGACCGCCGGAATCCCGACATTTCTCTATCCCGACACTGCCGCGCGGGCCTTCGCTTACATGTGGCGCTACACGTACAACCTGCGGGGTCTTTATGAGACGCCGAGCCTGACGGAGAGCCCACAACTCGACGATGTGGCGTTAACGAGCGTACGGCACCTGATTGAGAATGTGCGCGCCAGCGGACGAACACTCCTCAATGAACTCGAGTCGAAACAACTGCTGTCGTTATATGGAATCCCAACCGTTGAGACGCGCGCCGCGCGAAGTGAGGACGAAGCGGTCAGCCACGCGCGTGAAATCGGATTTCCAGCCGTTCTCAAGGTCTTCTCTGAGACGATCACTCATAAGACAGACGTCGGCGGCGTGAAGTTGAACCTGAGCGATGAGGACGCAGTTCGAGCGGCGTACCGACATATTGAGTCCTCCGTCGCCGAAAAGCTCGGGCCGGGTCACCTCTCGGGAGTGACCGTGCAACCGATGGTGCAGTCGGACGGTTATGAACTGATTCTCGGCAGCAGCATAGATCCACAATTTGGGCCGGTGCTGTTATTCGGTTCCGGTGGACAGCTCGTCGAAGTTTACAAAGATCGTGTGCTGTCATTGCCCGCTCTCAATACCACGCTGGCACAGCGGATGATGGAGCACACGCAGATTTTTCGAGCGCTCAAGGGTGTGAGGGGACGCAAGCCGGTAGATTTGACCGCGCTGGAAGGTTTGGTGGTTCGGTTTAGCCAACTCGTGGTAGAACAGCCCTGGATTTCAGAGATCGAAATCAATCCCCTGCTTGCTTCACCGGAGCGCCTGCTGGCCCTGGATGCGCGTATTGTTCTGCACAGCCCATCCATGAACGCTGACCGGCTGCCCAAGCCTGCAATTCGGCCCTATCCATCGCAGTACGTTTCGCGCTGGTTGATGAAGGATGGCAGAGAAGTCATCATCCGTCCAATCCGTCCGGAGGACGAACTGCTGATGGTCAAGTTCCATCACATTCTTTCGGAGCGAACGGTGTACCAGCGTTATTTTTCATCTCCCAGCCTGCTCAAACGGACCGACCATGAGCGGTTGCTGCGCATTTGCTTTGGCGGCTACGATCGCGAAATCGTGCTGGTGGCGGAGCATAATGATCCGGACACAAATGAGTCCCGGATCCTCGGCGTGGGGCGCCTTAATAAATTGCGCGGCGACAACAAAAAAGCTGAGGTTGCCGTCGTGGTTGCGGACCCGTACCAGAGTCACGGTTTGGGTACGGAGCTGCTCCGCCGCTGCATTCATGTGGCCGAGGAAGAGAAACTGACGGGGATGGTGGCGGAAATATTGCGTGACAACGTAGCTACGGAAAGAATGTTCCGGGGGATCGGCTTCAAGTTTCATCGCGACCAGAACTCGGAATCCATGACCGCGACTCTGCAGTTGCCAAGGTAATAGTTACTCACAGGTGCTCACACAAGCTTGTGAGCCAGATCACTTACATAAATCTTGAAACTGCCGATGATCGCGGCAAGTGTCCAGCGGGCAGTTCCATGGGAAGGACACGAAATCCGGAGCGTAATTCAACTTAATTCGAGTCCGCGGCAACTCACGCCGCGTAACCAACAGAATTCTGAGGAGAAAATAATGGCAAAAACAATGAAAGCAGCAGTCGTCGAGAAATTTGGCGAACCATTGAAAATTCGGGAAGTTCCAATTCCCGACCCAGGTGCAGGACAGGTGCTGGTCGAGGTGGTCGCGAGCGGAGTCTGCCACACCGATCTGCACGCCGCGGATGGCGATTGGCCGATCAAACCCACTCTGCCCTTCACTCCTGGACACGAAGGCGCGGGTTTTGTGGCCAAAGTAGGGGCCGGCGTGACCCATTTGAAAGAAGGCGACCGCGTGGGAATCGCGTGGCTGCACAGCGCCTGCGGGCATTGTGAATTCTGCCTTACGGGCTGGGAAACCCTTTGTCCAAATCAGCAGATGTCGGGCTACACAGTGAACGGCAGCTTCGCCGAATTCGCCCTGGGCCAGGCCGACTATCTGGGCCGGATTCCGGACAGTTTGTCTTTTATCGATGCCGCGCCGATTCTTTGCGCCGGCGTCACTACTTATAAGGGCTTGAAACAAACCCAAGCGCGTCCCGGCGAGTGGGTGGTCATTTCGGGTGTTGGCGGTCTTGGACACGTTGCAGTGCAATACGCGAAAGCGATGGGACTGCACGTTGCCGCCATTGACATCGGGCCGGACAAACTGCGATTGGCCCGCGAACTTGGCGCCGAAGTGACCGTAGACGCCAAGGAAGAAAATGTAGTCGAGGTGATCCAGAAGAAAATCGGGGGCGCTCACGGTGTTTTAGTAACAGCCGTTTCTCTTCCCGCGTTCAAACAGGCGATCGGGATGTTGCGACGGGGTGGAACTTGCGTCCTGAACGGTTTGCCTCCGGGCGAATTCCCCATTTCCATTTTCGACTTGGTCCTGAACGGCCAAACCGTGCGTGGTTCGATTGTGGGCACGCGCAAGGATTTGGAGGAGGCGCTGCAATTTGCCGCTGAAGGAAAGGTAAAGGCGACCATCGAGAAACAACCTCTCAGTTCGATCAACGAAACTTTCGACCGGCTCAAGAAGGGAAAGGTGAATGGCCGAATCGTTCTCGATCTGGCGCGAGAATCGGGAAAGAGCCGCCAGTCTGCCGAGGAGAAATCCAAGGACTACGCCATGGTGTAAATGATGCGGTTCTAGGTTGGTAACGACTCCGGAGGCGGACTTTCGGTGCTCGCATGGGAATGCGACACGGTCGTCCGCCTCTGATTTTTTGCCTAACAGAAGCAAACAATGCGCGGGCAGCCACTTCTCAGCGCCGCATCAGATGGCAGGAGTGGGTTTTGATCACCAGCCAGACTTCCTGGCCGACTTCCAGCTTCAGTTCATCTCGCGCAGCCAGCGTCAATTGGACCCGCATCTCGATTCCGCAATCCACCGAGGCAAACACCACCGAGTCTCGCCTCTCCAGAGAAAGCAGACGCCCGGGAAGCACATTTCTCGCGCTCAGACCTTGGGGTTTTGAGACGGCCAAAAGAATGTCACCGGCTCGAATGCCGACTCGCAACACCGTCCCTGGGTCTGCTCGAACTAACGGAGTTTCCAGCAAGACGAAGGCAGCGGCAGGTCTTCCTGGTAAAACCGGCAAACGGCAAGTGAGAGTGCCTCGGTCCTCGTGAACCAGCCAAACCACGGCATCGAAAATGTTTTCGAATCCGGCGAGCTGCGCTACGGTTTCCTGCAGTGGAGCGCTCAACACCTGGTGCGGAGTACCCTGCGCGATCAGGCGGCCTTGTTCCAGAACCAGCACGCGTTCACCGAGGGAAAGTACCTCTTCCCGGCTGTGAGTCACATAAAGGACCGGAATCTGGTGCTCTGCGTTCCAGCGCCTTAGGTCTTCGATGATTTGCGCCTTGGTAGGAGCGTCCAGGGCCGAGAGCGGCTCATCGAGAAGAAGCACGCATGGATCGGTGACCAGCGAGCGCGCCAGGGCAACCCGTTGCCGCTCTCCGCCTGAAATTTGCGACGGGCGCTGTTGCCGCAGGTGATCAATGCGAAGTGCCTGCAGAATCGTCATGCTTCTTTTTCTTCGGGCTGCGCGCGGCAAGTCTCCGAGGCCGTATTCGACGTTCTGTTCGACGGTCAAATGGGGGAAGAGCGCGAGGCTCCTGCAGAACATAGCCTACGCGACGCAGCGGAACCGGAATGTCGAGTTTGCCGTTCGAGTCGAAGAGAACGCGCTCGTCAAGGGCGATGCGCCCTTGTGGAGTGGCGAGTCCGGCCACGCAATCGAGCAGCGTGGTCTTGCCTGCTCCAGAAGCGCCGAAAAGGATGGTGAAGCCCGGAGCGGCCTGGAATTCCACATCGAGAGCGAAGTCTCGCTCGGCGCCAGAAAAAGTCTTTCGAATGCGGGCGCTCAAGGTTGCATTGGCGACGCTTGAATGTGGGTCGGAGGGCATCGACGCTTGCTATTTCACCGCCGCGGCTGTCATCAAACGCTGATTCAGCTTTCTTCGATTCAGCCCGTACACCACGATGAGCACGGCAAAGCAAAACACGAGCAGCAGCAAGGCCATGGCATTGGCAGAGGCATAGTTGGCAGCCTCGACTTGATCGTAGATGTCGATCGAGACAGTGCGCGTCACGCCGGGAATATTCCCACCCACCATCAGCACTACGCCAAACTCTCCCATAGTGTGAGCGAACGTCAGAGCTACGCCAGTCACCACGCCTGAAACCGAAAGGGGCAGCACGACGCGAAAGAAAGTTTTTAACGATGAAGCTCCCAGCACGGCGGAAGCGGCCAGCAGCTTGCGATCCACGGAGGAGAACGACGCGGCAAAAGGCTGCACGGCAAAAGGCAAACTATAGAGGATCGATCCAATCACCAATCCACTAAAAGTGAAGGCCAGCGTATGTCCCGTGAACGACCGCCACCAGCGCCCCAGTGGACTCTGCGAACCGAGTGCGACGAGAACATAAAATCCGAGAACGGTTGGCGGCAGGACGATGGGCAAAGCGACAACCGCTTCCACCAGAAACTTCCAACGCCAGCGAGAAAAGGTGATCCAATACGCCAGCGGCAGGCCGACTACGAGCAGGATGGCCGAGACTATCAGGGCGAGTTCCACGGTGAGCCAGAAGGCTTGCCAGTTGATAAGCATTATTATTTAGAGTGGATTATTGGGCCCACTTTTACCTTATTTATTGTCGGGTGATGTGAAGCCATAATGCCGTAGCACTGCCAGGGCCTCGGGACTTTTCATGTACTTCAGAAACGCCTCCGCTTCCTGAGCATGTGGTGAATTCGAGATCGCGATTGCACCTTGATCCAGTGGGGGATACGCGTCCGCCGGTATCTTCCAGTATTTTCCCTTTCCCTTCATTGCCGGCGCCAGAGCATGAGCCAGCGCCACAAACCCGACCTGGGCATTTCCGGACTCAACAAATTGTGCCGCCTGCGCAATGTTTTCTCCTACCACCAGCCGGTCGCTTACTTTTTCATACAGGCCGTAATGTTTCAGAGCTGCTTCGGCTGCGCGGCCATAAGGCGCGTGCTGCGGGTTCGCGATGGCGATTTTCTTTGTCGTGGGATCCAGCAACACATCCATGCCCTTTCGCTCAACATCGAGAGGCGAATCCGCCGGTGTCCAAAGAACTAGCTCGCCAACCGCGTAACGAAACAAGGTTCTCGCATCGGCCTTGCCGTCGGCAATCAACTGCTTCGGATAACCTATGTCCGCGGAAAAGAAGACGTCGAACGGTGCTCCATTCTCAATTTGTTGAGTCAAGGCTCCGGAAGCTCCAAAAGAAAGCTTCACCACCACGCCGCTGGTCTTCTCAAAATCGTAGGCGATTTCGGGCAGAGCAACGCTCAGGTCTGCCGCGGCTGCAACGTTGATCTGCCGAGGCGCCGCGTTGACCCTGGAGGCCGAGGGTGCGAGCGCGAATATAAGAAACGAAATCGATGCAAGAAGGAAAAGACGCTTCAACATGGAGACCTCGTTCTAGTTTCTGAACGCTAAGAGAATCCACTGAAATTGTACAGGCAGAACTCCTGGTTCTGTGGCCTAGTCTCCGATCGCATTCGCAGTGGCCGCGTGCGCGCGGAAGCTTCGGCGCAACCGTAACCACCTGCCCTTTCTATTTCCCAAAACGGCAGAAGAGGTGAATTCGCGCACTTTTTGTTTTGACCCGGCCTGTTCTCACTTCCATACTGCGTGATTGTTGGCGTCTGCGTTTATGAATTATCCGAAGTTCTGCGGCTTGGTTCGAGTTTCCCTGCTGGCAATTCCGATTGCGATCGCTTTTCCTGTGCACGGTCAAAGCGCAGACGGGCCCTCCCATCAAGCTACGCAAGCCGACACCGATGCCGACCATGAAAAAGCCCGCGACGAGTGGTTCCTACGTGGCCGCGTGATTCCCGGAAAATTGGCTGCCGAGTTACGTTACCGCGCTTATCAGGCGAAGATGAAAGCCAGAGCTGACCGGGCATTGCGTTTATCCGCACACCCGGATGCGCACCCAGACGAGCAACCAGCGCAATCCAACGCCGGTTGGGTTGTCTTAGGGCCGGTGCCACTCGCCTCCGATGCAAGCGGGGATGGTTTTCAAAATTACAATCAAGTCTCAGGACGCGCAACCGCAGTGGCGATCGATCCCGCAGACCCCAGCGGCAATACGGTTTACATCGGCGGCGCGCAAGCAGGTGTATGGAAATCGCTCAACGCGGCGGACCTCACAGCCAACGGTGTCACCTGGACTGCCCTTACCGACGATCAGGCCACTCTCTCGATCGGCGCAATCGCGATCCAGCCCGGCAACACCAACCCGGCAAACAGCGTGATCGTGGCAGGCACCGGCGAAGCTGACAATTCGGCTGATTCCTATTTCGGCCTGGGTATTCTTACCTCGACCAACGCCGGCAGTACATGGACGCTAACTTCCACGGCAAACGGCGGCACACTTTCTTTAGCCGGACTGGGCGCCACGCGCATGGCGTTCAGCACGGCCAACACCGCGACCGTAGTCGTAGCCATGGCAACATCGAACGAAGGCGTCGTGGATGGAGCCATCACCAGCAGCACTTATCCCGGCCTCTACACATCGACCGACGCCGGACAGATGTGGAGCTACGATGCTCTGAATCTTGGTGGCGCGGCGGAAGCGACTTCTGCAACCTCCGTTGTTTACAACGCCGCAGCCGGGCTGTTCTTCGCCGCAGTACGGTATCAGGGTTTTTATTCTTCTCCTGACGGTCTGAACTGAACCAGGCTCGCGAATCAGCCCGGCGCAAGCGGACTGTTAAGTACAGCAGCATGTCCTCAGAATTATGTAACGACGTGTCCTATTTACCGCGGCGAAATCACGGTGGTGCCCGGACGAAATGAAATGTACGTCTGGTTCGTTTCCGCGGATTCCGAAGGCGATCCGGTAGATCAAGGGATCTGGCAAAGCCTGAATAGCGGCGCCTCATGGGCGCAGATCAGCGACAGCGGAATCATTAACTGCGGTGACTTCGATGGCTGCGGCGTAGAGCAAGCCTTCTACAATCTCGAGCTGCTTGCGGTTGCCAATGGCAGCACCGCCACGGACCTCTACGCGGGCGCAATCAATCTTTATAAGTGTTCGATCACGGTGAGCAACCCATCTTGCGCGAACACCCCGCTCATGAATCTCACCCACGTTTATGGGTGCGACCCACTGGCTGCTCTCGCGCATGTGCATCCTGACCAGCATGCATTGGCCTCTACGATTCCAACCTCGGGCATCGATTACGGCGCAGCACTCATGTACTTTGCCAACGATGGCGGCATTTACCGGGCTCTCAATGGCTACACAGGGCTCACCACCGGATCCTGCTCGGGGACGAATCTGTTTGACGACCTCAATCAGAATCTGGGTCCGATGACGCAATTTGTGGCTTTCTCTCAATCGGCGGCCAATTCCAACGTAATACTCGGAGGTACACAGGATAACGGTTCACCGGCGAGCGCAGCCGCAACCACCAACTCGAGCTGGGGCAATGTGCTGGGTGGGGACGGTGGTTATAACGCGGTCGATCCTAATACCGGCGACTTTTTCGCTTCGAATCCGGATACAGGTTCCGGCAGCCTCGACATTCAGGAATGTTCTTCCGGCGTCGACTGCACCGACAGCCTTTTCGATGCAGTCATCAGCAGTAGCAGCGTCGGCGGCGACGACGGCGCATTTTATTTTCCGTACGTTCTCGATCCACAATCGAACTCAACACTGCTGGTTGGGACCTGCCGCGTCTGGAGCGGACCGCGATCCGGCGGCTCTTTTACACTGCTGAGCCCTAATTTTGACACGCTGGGTACGGGAACGTGCTCCGGCCTGGAGGTGAATACAGTTCGCTCGCTGGCCGCCGGCGGGCCGACCAATGCGAATGGTTCGCAAGTTATTTATGCGACCACCGATGGGCCCGGCCCAAGCAACTTGAGTGCGCCGATCGGCGGAAATGTCTGGGTGACTGTAGATGCTTCCGCCGTCTCCGGGGCATCCTCGACTTTCACGAACGTCACGATGAACGGACCTGGCGGCACAAGTATCAATGCCAATCAATTTCCGATTTCAGACGTTGCGATCGACACCTCAGATTCCACGGGCAATACGGCCTACGTCACCGTGATGGGATTTACCGGCGGCCCCGGCCATGTATGGCAGACGACCAATGCGGGCGCGAGCTGGATCGATTTCACAGGAACCGCTCCAAACAACCTTCCCGATTCTCCGACCAACGCTGTGATCGTCGATCCTGCTGCGCATATTGTCTATGTCGGAACTGATGTCGGCGTTTTTGAAAGCCCCACGTCGTTTCCACCTGCGTGGACCGAAGTCGGGCCCGATCCTACCATTCAGGCCGACACCTTCGGATTTCTGCCAGACGTGGCCGTAACCGGGCTGGCACTGTTCAATTCTGGAGGTGAGAAACTGCTGCGGGCTTCGACCTACGGGCGAGGCGTCTGGCAGTTTAACCTGCTCGCCACGCCAGATTTTGAAATTGCAATTTCGGACACGCCGCTGACCGTCTTCGCGGGATACACAGCTACGCTCAATGGCACGCTAACTTCTCTGAACGGATACGACAACTCGGTGGCACTGAGTTGCACAGCCGGAACTACGGGTCCTCCGGCTCCATGCACTCCCATTCCCGTGAGCGTCCAGTTCCAATCCAACGAGGCGGAGTTTGTGGTCAGTGCGGGCACGACCAGCGTGACCGATTATTACTTCAACGTGCAAGGCGCGGGATCAGACCCCAATAACACAACGCATACCGCCGCTGTCACCTTGCACGTAGTGGATCTGGAACTGAGCGCACCTTCGCCCCCCAGCGTCTCGGAGCCGCGTGGGAATGTTTCGCCGGCGGTCAGCTTCCAGATTACGGTGCAGGGTACGTTCACCGAAAGCGTAACGATGAGCTGCGGGTTCAGCCCTCCCATTACAGGCGCGAGCTGTGCATTTACGCCGAGTGCAACTGTGTATCCAACGGCTTCATCGCCGGTGAATATGACTGCAAGCGTGACGGTTCCCTCCACAACTCCAGTCGGCAACTACACGGTCACTCTGCAAGCTACAACCAGTGCCGGACCGGCGCCGCTGACGCAGTCATTCGCATTAAACGTGATTCTCAATCCGGACTTCATTCTCGGAGAGCCAACTCCATTTCCCGAGGTGAAGGCGGGAAACGCGAGCACGAGCGCGCCGATCAGCATCTCTTCTCAGGATGGTTTCGACAACCCAGTCAACTTGAGTTGCGCGGGTATTTTCGGCGCGAATAGCTGCACTATCGTCCCTTCGACGGTGAGTTCGTTCCCTGCAACGGCCACACTCACCATCAATGCGACCACCGCCTCTGCCGGCGCATACCAGATCGCGGTGCAAGGCACATCCCAGGAGACATTGCAAGGCACATCGGGCTTGACTACGCACACTTACGAGGTGCCATTCGATGTGGGCGATTACTCGATTGCCGGCACGCAGGCCGTTTCCGTGAATCCCGGTGGTCAAGCAACTGCGAATCTCACCCTGACTTCATCTTATGAATACAGCGGCCAAGTCAGTGCAACCTTGATGCAACGGCCCTAGCAGGCACGCAGTGCACACTTAGCACGCAGGGGAATGCGGTTAATCAGTCGAATCCGATCACGATCAGCAGCGGCGGTACAGCCAGCCTCACTGTATCGCTCAACGTTACGAACAATGCCGCGCCGGGAAGTTATAAGGTCTACGTGAACACACAGGACATTTCCGGCTCACCCAGCCACAACTGGACCGTGAGCCTGAATGTGGGTCAGGACTTCACGATCAGTGCGCCTACGCCGGCGAGCCAGACCATAACACCTGGAGAATCGGCGAGCTTCAATTTCAATGTTTTTACTGTGGGCACCTCGTTCACTAGTGCCGTAAGTTTCTCTTGCGCCGGAGCGCCCTCCCCGTGTGCCTTCACGCCCAGTTCGGTCACTCCGGGTAACAACTCGGCTGCCGTAGTGATGACCATTACCACTACCGCGAGTTCGTCCGGTTTATTTCGGTTGCCTTCGGGTGGTACTGCGATCTTCTATGGTTTCTGGCTTGCACTTCCAGGGCTGGCGCTTTTGGGGACCAGGCGTCGTGGGCGAAAAGGTGTAATTCAATTGCCGGTTTCTTCCCTGTTCGCATTGCTTATGCTGGCCCTGCTGCTGAACTCCTGCGGCGGAGGCGGCAGCAACGGCGGGGGCACAGGCGGCGGTGGAGGCGGAGGCATTGGTACCCAAATCCAAGGGACGAAGCCGGGCACTTACACGATCACCATAACGGGCACCTCGGGCTCAGTCAGTAACCAAAGCTCTCCCGTTACGCTGATCGTCAGCGCACAGTGAGCAGCGATCAAACGCGCGGTGGGTTAAGATCGTGCGTCATGGCGGATGCGCGATACGACGTGATTGTGATTGGCGGAGGAATCGTCGGCCTCGCCGTCGCCCTCGAAATCACGAAACGCTTTCCGCGGCTTCGAATGCTTTTGCTCGAAAAAGAGGCCCGCGTTGGACAGCATCAAAGCGGCCACAACAGCGGAGTAATTCACTCCGGCGTCTATTACAAACCGGGATCGCTTAAAGCCAAGCTGTGCGTTGCGGGCGCCAAGGCGATGATTGATTTCTGCCGCGAGCACAGCGTACCCCACCAGGTCTGCGGCAAAGTGATTGTGGCCGCGGATGAAACTGAGTTTCCACGACTCGAAGAATTGCAGCGTCGCGGCAACGCCAATGGACTTGCTGGTTTGCGTTTTCTCAGCCGCGAAGAGCTGCAAGAAATCGAGCCGCATGCCAGCGGATTGCGGGCCCTGGCCGTTCCTTCCACGGGAACCACCGACTACATGAAGGTCTGTGAGAAATATGCCGAGATCGTTTCCGCGCAAGGTGGAACCATTCTTACTTCTGCCGCCGTAACCTCGGTGAAGCGCCACGCGGGCGGCGTGATTGTCGAAACTGTCTGTGGGGCATTCGACACGGCCGCCACAATCAATTGCGCCGGACTATTCAGCGACCGCATCAGCCGAATGGCGGGCGAAGAGCGGGATGTCACGATCATTCCCTTTCGTGGCGAGTATTACAAGTTGACTCCCGAGCGCTCGTCGTTGGTGGGTTCGCTCATTTATCCGGTGCCCGATCCGCAGTTCCCGTTTCTTGGGGTCCACTTCACGAGGCGGATCAACGGAACGGTTGATGCCGGGCCGAACGCCGTGCTGGCATTTCGCCGCGAGGGCTATCGGCGCAGTGATTTCAATCTGCGCGACTTCGTTGCGTCCTTGGCATTTCCCGGTTTTTGGCTTATGGCCGCGAAGCATTGGCGCAGTGGGCTGGGGGAGTTTTACCGGTCGTTTTCCAAAGCTGCCTTCGTTCATTCCCTGCAGCGTCTGGTACCGGAGGTGACCGAGCAGGGCCTGGTCCAGGCTGGCTCCGGGTCCGCGCCCAAGCGCTTCGGGGCGACGGCAAACTGCTGGATGATTTCTATTTCGTGCCTTCGGCGAACATGCTGCACGTTTTGAACGTGCCATCCCCTGCGGCGACGGCCTCGCTCGCGATTGGACAATACATCACAGACTTGGCTGCGGGGAACTTTTCTTGGAAATAGGCTTGGAAATGATTGGATCTACTTAGCTCGGTAAAAGGCGAAATAAATCTCGATTTGCGGGCCAAGGGAAACGGGCGTACAATCGTGCGGTTTTTGAAGTAAAAAGGAGATTCTGGCTCAATTTTGGAGGTCCCATGAGTCGCATTAGCAGCGCTGTCATAAGCAAGACCTGCCAATTGGCCTGGGTGCTCGTTGTGGGCTTAACACTAATCGCCGGATTCCCCCAAAAGCTGCAATCGCAAACAGGTTCGCCCAGTCACGATACATGGACGAGTGGTGCTGCAATGCCCAGCGCGCTCGAGGGCCCTGCCACAGGGGCGGTCGGCGGCCGGATTTACGTGGTCGGAGGATGGAACGGCACCGGAGTCCTGTCCAGCAACCAGGTATATGACCCAGCCTCCAATTCATGGAGCACAGCCGCGTCGATGCCCGTTGCGACGTATTCTGACGCCAGCGCCGTATGGAGCGGTATTCTTTATATTTTCGGTGGTAGTACGAATGGCACTAACGTTGTAAGCAGAGTGTGGGCATATGACCCGAAAACAAATTTATGGCGGGAGAGAGCCGCCATGCCCACTGCACGGGCGGAAGCGAGAGCCGTAGTGGAAGACGGCGTCATCTACGTGATCGGAGGGGTTAATGCTGTTTCTGACCGCCTCACGACCGTCGAAGCCTACGATGCCGCCACTGATACCTGGGCGGAAGAAGCGCCACTGCTGCAGGGAAAATCGGGCTCGACGGTGGGGCTGCTAGGCTCGACAATTACTGCGGCCGACGGTGATTCCAGCTCTGGGGATACAGGAGATAACGAGGGCTATGATGCGTCCACGAATTCGTGGTCGTCTCTTGCGTCCGATCCTATGCGTCGCGACCTAGCCTGCGGGGGAGCGGTGGCTGGCCAGTTGTACGTTGCAGGTGGGCATGTCACTGGTGAGACGCCGGCTTTGAACCTGAACGAGTCCTTCGACATTTCGACCAACAACTGGGCCACCTTGGCGCCCCTACCACAGCCCGCGAAGAGTGCCGGCTCCGTCGTATATGCAGGACATCTGTTGTGCTTCGGAGGCAATGCATCGGAAGGTGGGCCGGTCATTAACAACGTGCAGATCTACGAGCCCTAGCACGGGTGTTGCCCTTGCAGAGGCCGTCGGGAGCAACGGCTCAGGCAGTTTTTACAAAAGGGCTCCGATCCTACAAGTTCGATCCTACACGCGCGCCCGGCGTACCAGTTCCTTGACCGGCGCGGCAGGCCTCTTCTCTACCGATGAAATCGAAGGCTGACTTGAAATCGCTGTATTTGCAATTTGAGAAGCTCTCGGCGATCCCGGTGCAGGTTCGCCCATCATGCCGCGAACGCTGAAAGCGTAGAGAACAACTTCGACCCGGCTGGAAACCCCGAGTTTGTCGAAGATGCGGAACAAATAATTTTTTACCGTGTGTTCGGTAAGCTTTAGCCTTTTTGCAATCTCACGATTCGATAGACCCTCAGCGACGCATTGCACCACGTCGTGCTCGCGTTTGGAGAGGATCTCATCGCCGCGAGAATCTACCATTCGCATGGTCGGCGCTTCGCGCAACGCCTGCAGCAAATAGCGCAACTCGGCGCTGTTGGCCCATACTTGTCCCTGGTGAACGCTGCTAATGCACTTGGCCAGAGCTTTGGAGGATTCGGTGCGTGAAAATACCCCCTGCGCTCCACTGCGGAAAGCCTCAACCACGGCGCTCGGAGTAGCGGTATCCATCAGGAGCACGATTTTCGTATCTGTGCACGCGGAATGCAGCTGGCGCGTGATTTCAAATCCCGACGTCGTCGATCCCTCTAAGGTTGAGCTGAGCAGCAGAACGTGCGGCTTGCGATTGGCCACGGCATCGATGAGCGCCTGTCCTCTTGCTTCAACGCCGGAGACTTCGAATTGATGTTCCTGCGCCAGCGCCTCGGCTAGTAATTGGCTGCCCATGCGTGTGCTCTCAGCGGCGAGCACACGTATGACCCGGGAATGCTCTCGCGAGACATCGAGAGTTTGCGGCATTCTTTTCTTAATCTCCTGGATGATTGCGGTGAACCGACACAGCTTGCCCCCAGCCGTAGAATCAGCTAAGGCAGGAAGCAATCTGGAGACTTTAGTCTTCTATTCGAAGCGGGTAAAGGACACTTCAGTTCCGGCACTACTGCGGCGTTGGCATAGTGATCCAAAGCCGTCACTGCTAAGAAGTTGTGGAGAAGATGGCCGCAGACGAATGTAAGCAGCAGCGATAACGCCCGATGGTAACCTGGCGGAGATTACCAGCGGCACCGCGCGACTCTAGAGTAGAAGGTCTCCTTGACACAGATTGCGCATGACGGCGATAGTGATGAAACAGGCAGCGAACTGTAGCACCCCCCACGAAGAATTTCGCAGCACCTCATCTATTCAAGCATTTAAGGAGCACTACCTTGGTTCTAACCAAACCGGATTTTGACGTTGCCATTATTGGCGGAGGGCCGGCCGGCGGCTCGATGGGCGCCTACCTGGCAAAAGCGGGAGTAAATTGCGTGATTTTCGAGCGCGAGTTGTTTCCCCGTCCGCACGTGGGAGAGTCGCTGGTCCCCTCAGCCATGCGGGTTTTTCGCGATCTCGATTTCCTAGGAGAAATGGAAGAGGCCAAGTTCCCCCACAAGTTCGGCGCGGCGTGAGCCGCGGAAGATCAGGGCGCTTATGAGATGAACTTTCAGGGCGCGTGTAAAGATGGCGACCAGATCAATCCGGAATCTTACGTCGACATTCGTTTCAACGAGCGCCAGCAGGAAGGCGTGGATCGCGAGTACACCTACCATGTCGATCGCAGCAAGTTCGATCTGATGTTGCTGCAGCACGCCAACAAGCTGGGCGCGCACGTGTATGAAGGGGTGAAAGTAAAAGATGTTGATTTCGGACCGAAGGAGCCCATTGTCCGTTTCAACATGGGACAGAGGGAGATGGGCGTGAGCTGCAAGATGGTCATCGATTGCAGCGGACGCAACACATTCCTCGGCAACCAGATGAAGTTAAAAATCAAGGACCCAGTCTTCGATCAATATGCCATCCACACCTGGTTTGATGGCTATGACCGCAGGGCGTTCGCGAAGAAAGACACTCAACTGGACTTCATCTTCATTCACTTTCTTCCCATCTCCAACACCTGGATCTGGCAGATTCCGATCACGGATTCGGTGACCAGCATTGGGGTGGTCACGCAGAAAAAGAACTTTGCCAAGTCACGGCAGGACCGCGAGCAGTTTTTCTGGGAAGCGGTGGGAACGCGTCCTCTGCTGCGGGAAAAACTGAAGCAGGCCGACCAGATGCACGCCTTCAAGGACGAGGGCGATTACAGCTATGCCATGAAGCAACTGTGCGGCGACCGTTTCATGCTGGTCGGCGATGCCGGCCGCTTCGTGGATCCCATTTTTTCCACGGGAGTCAGCATCGCCCTGAACAGCGCCCGCTTCGCTCACACCAACGTGCTGCGCGCGCTGGAGAAAAATGACTTTTCACGCGAAAGTTTTTCGGATTACGAAACGAAACTGCGCCTGGGAACCAAGAACTGGTACGAATTCATCTCAGTTTATTACCGGCTGAACGTACTGTTTACCTATTTCGTCGGCGATCCGCGCTACCGGCTGGATGTGTTGAAACTGCTGCAGGGCGATGTTTATGACGATGCCGCGCCGCCAGTGCTCGAGAAGATGAAGAAAATGGTCACTGAGGTCGAGCAAAATCCGAAGCATCCCTGGCACAAGTTACTGGGCGACATGACTGTGGACGCATTCAAAGAAGCCAGCCAATAAAGCAATCCGCAATTCTTATTGAAGAAGCAGGAAGACTTTTTACGCAGAGATCGAGGAGGAAGCATTGGTTATCACGAAACCGGATTTTGATGTCGCCATTATTGGCGGAGGGCCTGCAGGATCGTCCATGGCATGTTATCTGGCCAAGGCTGGCGTGAATTGCGTCGTCTTTGAACGCGAGCTTTTTCCCCGCCCGCACGTCGGCGAGTCGTTGGTTCCATCGTCCACAAGAGTTTTTAAAGACCTCGATTTTCTGCCGCAAATGGAAGCCGCGAAGTTTCCGCACAAATATGGTGCGGTATGGACCACGGATGACAAGAAGACGCCTTACGTTCACGACCTTGAGGGCCTGGCCCCGGATTGCAACGTAGATATTCGTTTCGACGAGCGCCAGCAGCCCGGTGTTGACAAGAACCACACCTATCACGTGGACCGCGGCAAGTTTGATTTGATGCTGTTGCAGCACGCGAACAAACTGGGTGCAACGGTTTACGACGGCATTAAAGTCAGCGCGGTTGACTTCGGCCCGAAAGAACCCATTGTCCGCTTTAACATGGGACAGAAAGAGTTTGGCGTAAGCGCGAAAATGGTGGTCGACGCCAGCGGACGCAATACGTTCCTGGGGAACCAGCTGAAGCTCAAGGTCTCAGGACACGGTCTTTGATCAATACGCGATTCACTCCTGGTTCGGGGGTTACGATCGCAAGGTCTTCGCGAAACGCGATACCAACCTTGACTACATCTATATTCATTTTCTGCCCATCTCGAACACATGGATTTGGCAGATTCCAATCTCCGACGATGTAACCAGCATCGGGGTGGTGACGCAAAAGAAGAATTTCGCGAAATCCAAAGAAGACCGCGAGAAGTTTTTCTGGAGTTCGGTGGGGACGCGTCCCATGATCGAAGAGACTTTGCGCAAGGCGGATCGCATTCGTCCATTCAAAGACGAGGGCGATTATAGCTACGCCATGAAGCAGCTTTGCGGCGACCGGTTTCTGATGGTCGGCGATGCGGGCCGTTTCGTCGATCCTATTTTCTCGACCGGCGTGAGCATCGCGCTGAACAGTTCGCGCTTCGCTCACAAGGACATCGTGAGTGCTCTCGAGAAAAACGATTTCTCGCGGCAGAGTTTCCACAACTACGAAGACACTCTGCGCCGCGGGCCAAGAACTGGTACGACTTCATTACCGTCTACTACCGGCTCAACGTCCTGTTCACGTACTTCATCAATGACAAGAGATACCGGCTGGATGTGCTGAAATTATTGCAAGGCGACGTTTACGACGAAGCTACACCGCCGGTGCTGGAGAAGATGCGCAAGATGGTCACTGAGGTCGAACAGAACGAGAAGCATCCGTGGCACAAGCTGCTCGGCGACCTGACCTCGAACGCATTTCGGCCGCAGGCCTGAAAGAATCCGGGATGGCGCGCTGCGGCGGGACTGGGCGCGTGCCAATCCTTGATCTGATCTGTCCGCAGGGCCCGCGAAAACGGTGCGGCAGGAAGCTGTTGCCCGAAGCGCCGCGCGAATAGCCTAGCTTTCTTCAGTGACTGCGACTTCACGAATCCCATTCTCAAGAAATCAAATACCCCACCCTGCCGCAAAGCACGCGGCAAGGATGGGGCACTGTGGGGCCTAGAATATGTCGCTACAGGCGGGCCCGGCGGCCGGTCTCTTGCAAAGGCTCGTGCACTTTCTTCGCGACAACTTCCATCGCTCCAGGTTTCGCGGCTGGCGAAACTGGATAGGTTTTGGCGCACTGCACGCAGTCGCTGTCGGACGCATTGGCGCCGACCAGGTCCTTGCGGAAGCGGAAGGCGTAGAGCACGACCTCGACCCGGCTGGAAACGCCCAGCTTGTCGAAGATGCGGAACAGATAGTTCTTTACGGTGTGCTCCGTCAGCCCCAAACGGCTGGCGATTTCCCGGTTCGATAGTCCTTCCGCAACGCAACGCACCACATCCTGCTCGCGCTTGGAGAGGATAGCTTGCGTTCCGGCATCGAGCGTGGCCGCAGGCTCCGACTCACAAAGGGCTTCCAGCAGGAAGCGCAGCTCGGCGCTATTCGCCCACACTTGCCCCTGATGCACGCTGCAGATGCATTTGGCCAACAGCTTGGGAGATTCGGTGCGCGAGAAAACCCCGTGCGCGCCCGAACGGAAGGCCTCCACCACCGCGGACCGTTTGGAAGTATCCATCAGCATGACAACTCTTGTCTCGGGCCGAGTGGAGCAGACCTGGCGGATCAGGTCGAATCCCGTACTCGATTCCTCGAGTACCGAACTCATCAGAACTACGTTGGGTTTTTCGTCGGCTACGGCAGCAAGAATGGAAGCTGGTTTCGGTTCGATTCCGGTAACGTGAAATTGGGCATTTTGGGCGAGCGCCTGGGCGAGCAACTGGCTGCTCATGCGGGTGCTGTCAGCGGCCAAGACACGAATTCGTTCCGCGCTCTGTGGCATGGGAGTTGCAAACTGGGCCATTTTCGAATCTTCTCCTGTGGGGACGGGGGTTCATTAAATAGCAAATCCACGACACCGGAATCTCCGGCGCCAATTAGGGCAATGGATCAATTTCTGCGGTACAGAATGCAGGGGGAGAATCAAATATGCATGAACGGGAGTGGAAAAACAGGGCTCTCCGAACTCGTTCGTTTAGGACGGGTCAACCTCCGCAGCCCGTCCAGAGCACATTGTGCAGAGACTTTAGTATGGTTACGAAAGGACGTAAATAGCACAGAAGTGCCATATTGGATGCACCATGCTTGGTGCAATCCCGCGTGTTTCTGATCGATTTATGGCGCCGGCAAACTTGCGTGGCCCCTCCAAGGACTTCACCCTTCCGTGGTTACGAGAGCCTTTGGGAGCGGAGTAGCGATCCAGTTGTTCATAGTTTTGGTTGACCTTGAACTCGCTACTGCCCTACCGTCCAGAGCATGTTATAAACACTTTGGTGGTGGGTGATTGACCCTTGACTCTAATGGTTCATGCAGCAGAAAACTATCGCACATCTCGGAGTGCATAGAGAGTTATCTCTACTTTCTTCAAGAAAATCGAACTGTGACGGTTTTCGTCACGGCTTTCTGCGCGTAAGGAAGGTTTGGTTTGCCCGGACGTGAATCATCAGTGTTGGTGGTGGGCGGCGCTGGCTACATCGGATGCCACGTAGCCCGCGCTTTGCGCCGGAGCGGCTACGACGCGATTCTCTACGACAATCTTTCGCGGGGCCATCGGTTTCTGGCGGAGGGACTTGAACTCATCGTCGCAGACATCGCAGCGCCAGCAGAACTCAGTCTGGCGCTGAAGCGGGTTTCTGCCGTCATGCACTTTGCCGCTGATTCCCAGGTTGGCGAAAGCGTCCGGGACCCGCGCAAATATTTCCGCAACAATGTGCGGAACGGATTGGCCTTGCTGGATGCGAGTCTCGACGAGGGCGTACGCAAGTTCGTTTTTTCGTCCACGTGCGCCGTGTACGGTACGCCGGCGAAGGCGCCGATCACAGAAGACACTCCGCGCCAGCCAGTCAGCCCGTATGGAACGTCCAAGCTTTTATTGGAAAATGCGCTTGAAGCGTATGCCGGCGCCTACGGGTTAAGGTCGGTGAGCCTCAGGTATTTCAATGCCGCAGGTGCGGATGAGAGTGGAACCATTGGCGAAGTCCATGATCCGGAAAGTCATTTGATTCCATGCGCGCTGAAGGCGATTACGGGAGAACGAGGTGCACTGGAAGTTTTCGGGACCGACTATCCCACGGCTGATGGCACCTGTATCCGCGACTACATTCACGTGAGCGACATTGCCGAAGCGCATGTGCTCGCGCTTCAGCATCTCGACCATGCCGAGCGAGCGGTGCAATACAATCTTGGAACCGGCAGGGGAAATTCGGTGCGCGAGGTAATCGCGACGATCGAAAACGTTACCGGTAAGAAAGTGCAGCAACGAGCCGGCGCGCGGCGCGCGGGAGATCCTCCCGAATTGGTTGCCGATCCTTCACGGGCGCAGGCCGCGCTCGGCTGGAAAGCCAAGCGATCTTTGCACGACATGGTGCAAACCGCGTGGCAATGGGAACAAAAAGTCCATCAGTTGCATCTGGCGCGGGCACTTTAGCAATGGCCGCAAGAACTCTAAAGCAAACCGAGGAACGCGTGAGCAATAAAGGAACATCGAATCCACTTTCCGGGAAAAAGATGGCTGTTCTCGGGGCCGGCAAGATGGGAGGAATTCTCCTGCAGGCGTTGTTGAAAAGCGGGCTGCTTTCGCCGAAACATACCACGGCCACAGTGGCCCATGAGGATCGCGCGAAAGCACTGAGCAGAAAGCTGGGGATCAGCGTGGGCACAGACAATGCGAAGGCAGCCGAAGGCGCCGATATTGTTCTGATTGGAGTAAAGCCGCAGGTGGTGGAAGAAGTGGCATCTCAACTGCGCGGGCGTTTATCGTCGCGCCAATTGGTAATTTCTGTGGCCGCTTCGGTGCCGAATAGTTTGATCGAGAAAGCCCTCGGCGCCGATATTCCGGTCATTCGTGCCATGCCAAATACGCCGTGCTTCGTGGGATCGGGGATGACCGCCATTGCCAAAGGAGCGCACGCCACGATAAAACACGTGGAGCTTGCAACAGCAATGTTCAATGTCGTGGGCCGGACGGTGGTCGTCGACGAGAAACACATGGACGGCGTAACCGGGCTTTCGGCCAGCGGCCCCGCCTACATTTACATCATTCTGGAATCGCTGGCGGAAGCCGGTGTTAAAGTTGGCCTGCCCCGCGACGTCGCCACGCTGCTCGCCGCGCAAACCACTTTGGGCGCAGCCCGGGTGGTACTGGAGACGGGAGATCATCCGGCGCTTCTGAAAGATTCGGTGACCACTCCCGCGGGATGCACAGTGGACGGATTGATGGAACTCGAAGAGGGCAAGCTGCGCGTGACTTTAATTAAGGCCGTGGTGAAGGCAACGCAGCGCGCAAAAGAGCTTGCCTACAAGGCTTGATTATTATCGATTATCGGGCGAGACCTTCTGCAGTCTGACTTTCAGTCACCGTCGCCGACGGCGACCGGATTCGCCTTTAGGCGTTGAAGCAGCGGACTATTTTGCGACAGGAACTCCAAGTGGCCGCACTTGGGGCATTCGAGCATGACATTGCCACTCTGCGCGCCGTAGGGAAGAAAACTCAACTTGGTGAACACATAGCTATCCAGTTCGTGCTTGCATCGCAAGCACTGCAGTCCACCGACGGCGCGAGCTGCAGGCTTCTTCTCCACCTCGGGAAAACTTATTCGCCTGCTCTTCTCGTCACTCATCTGAATTTTACCTTCGAAAACCACTGCTCAAGTATAGCCCAATCTGTCCGCTCGGATGCCCACATACTGTTACATAAGTTTATTCCGCCGGCCGTTGGTCGAGAAGCTTTGGCGAGAATGTGCCCTTGGGTGACAAACTCTTTCCTCTTTAGCGCAACTGAAGCCACAAATAGACTTACGCCTCCGCTTCCGCCATAGAAGGCCCTTTTGTTTGGAGTAATAAGGCCCCTTTCCGTCAAAGCGCATTCGTTGTAGTTTGGTCATGCGCGTGCTCCTCTGCCGAGGGGTCTGGATGCGGCGCCAGCGGATCCCCCTGCGCTCTCGCTTGGAGTACTCCACAACCTGGGTAAAAGCGGCGATGTCTGGGTGTCGCTGCCGGGTTGCCGCCCAGGATTCACGCGGCGGCCGTATGTACTTTTTTCGGCCCTAGGGATGGCAACTGAAGCGA
The DNA here is from genome assembly GCA_963743585.1 of uncultured Acidobacteriaceae bacterium. Taxonomy (GTDB): domain Bacteria; phylum Acidobacteriota; class Terriglobia; order Terriglobales; family Acidobacteriaceae; genus Sulfotelmatobacter. The sequence goes on from CAVUQI010000004.1 coordinate 51,505, forward strand.
GAGAGCGGAAGGGGCAAGGAATGCAGCAAACACGAGCTACGATCAAAAACTGTTGGTTGATCACAATGCTTCTCGCCGTGAGCGCCGTGGCGGCGGTTGCGCAGAACAACTGCGCGGGCACTCCGCCCACTGGGACCTGTGCGGCCCCTTCCGCGCCCGTCGAGACATGGTGCGCCGGCAACAATAGCGCGAGCACCTGTCCCGGCGGTGCGTCCTTTGTGGGATTTGCCACCACGCCGCCGGCCTCTGGCTCCTGGCCCGGCCAGTTTGAAGGGCTGGATGCCGCCAATATCTTGAGTTCCCATCAGACACCCAGGCCGCAACCTGACCCCAACGGCGGCGTCGGGCCCACCAATCCGTCTGGGGTCGGTCAGTATCTTGAATTCTCCGACAACTACGTGCAGGCCTTCGATCGAGCGACCGGCAGCGGAATTTTCAGCAGCCAAGAGGGCGGCAAGGCCGCTCCTCAAACGCTTTCATCCATGTTTGCGCCCGGGGGCGCCACCTACTGTGCCACGCCTTCGCTCGACGGCACCGCATCCTATGACCGAATCGACGGGGTCTTTGTTCTAGCCAACATCTTCGGCGCAGGCGCTTCCTCCACTTACTACTGCATTGGCGTGAGTGCTCCGAGTGGCTCTGTGCCAGCCAATAACCTGGAAGGGACCAGTGGGCACAGCTATTGGAATGTCTACGCCTACGACATAACTCCAGCAATCCCGCGGAATGCGAAAGGTAAGACATACTTTCCCGACTATGCCCGGTTTGGCACTTGGTCAGACGGGTTCTACGTGGCTTGGGATTTGGAAGATATATCCAACAATTACGACATTGTTGGCTTCGAGGTATGCCAGCTTGACAAGGCGGACATGATCGCTGGCCTTTCATCCAAACCTCCGGCTTGCTACACTTACATTCCCGACTACGTCGCGGGCGCTGGCGGCACCGACAACAGCCTGATCCATACCCTGCTGCCCGCTGATTTCGAAGGCGACAATCCCATACCAAGCGATAGCGCAGGAGAGTACTTCCTGGCCCAGGTAAATCCCAGCAACCCTGGCGGCATGGAGCAATGCACGCAAACAGTGTGTACCTCTGATCAGCTGGCGTTCTGGACCTGGTCGGGGTTTACGAGCGGGGCTGGTCCGACTTATATAACCTTGACCAATCCCTACACTCCGGGCTGTTACTCTTCCCAACATCCTTACAACACCCTCTGCATTCCCGAACCATACGGCGGGATAATCGACAGCGTGGGCGACCGGCTGATGTCGCGTTTGGCATACCGGTTTGTGGGTACCGGAAGCCAAGGCAGCGAGTATCTGGCTGTTGTCCAGACCGTGCAGGAAGCCGCTAACACCCGGCGCACGGGCATACGCTATTACAAAATCAATGCGAGCAGCAGCCCTTCGGTGGCTTATCAAGGGGACATTCAGAACACCACCAACAACGCTTTCTTTTCCCTTCCAAGTGTTGCCATGGACAGTAACGGCGATCTGGGTATCACTTACACGATGGCCGGGACCACCGCCCGCGGTAGCTCCAGGGACTACGATCCATCGCCGTTCTTCATGACGGTCAGCAGCACCGGAGTGCAGGGCACGCCAGTCGCGATCTTGAAAAATAGCGGAAACAGTGGACAAGACGAAACAGATAACTACTGGGGCGAGTACGTCAGCGTATCGTCCGATCCGAACGACGATGTAACCTTCTGGGCCGTGGACGAATACATGAACGGAAACCAAACCGGTAATTGCACGTCACAGACCGGAACTGGTTGCACCTGGGCGAGCCGAGTCCACACCTGCAAAAAGGGATCGGGCTGCTAGATTTTCTGAACGATTACATCTTGCTTATCAAGTAAATACTAAGTCCCGGTCCCGGTCAGACTCACGGTCTGCGGACTGGTGCCGTCGTTATCGACTATTGTAAGCACACCTGTTAAGGTCCCCGTTTGAGTTGGCGTAAAAGTTATGCTGATATTGCAGTTCGCGCCTGGCGCCAGCGAATTGCCGCAAGTATTTTTCTCACTGTAGTAAGTGCTTGATTGAATAAGCGCGATGTTGAGGGTCGTAGCACCGGTGTTCGTCACATTAATCGTCTGCGGCCTGCTCGTGGTGTTCACTGCGACGTCGCCAAAGTTGAGCCTGGATCGACTTAACACCACGGCAGTTCCGGTGGCTTGGAGCCGCACCATCTGCTGGCTGGTTGGGTCACTGTCCGTGACCACCAGGTTCCCGTACAGCACGCCGCTGGTAGTAGGCGCTGCCGACACTTCGATTGTGCATTGCCCGCCGGCAGAAACACTGCTTCCACACGTATTCGTCTCAGAGAATTCGCCCACCGTTGCGACGCCGGTAAGCGAAAGCGTAGACGTACCGGTATTAGTCAACGTAATCTCTTGCGCGTCGGATACCGCACCCACGTGCACCGTCTGGAAATTCAGGCCGGGGTACAAGTAGGGGTCAAGAGTCACATTTCCCCCCGTTCCCTGCAGTGTGATCACCTGAGGGCTGGTGACATCATTGTCGACGACGGTCAGAGTTCCAGAGATCGCCCCGGTGTGAAGAGGCCGGAAATAAACATTGATTCTGCACGCCTGACTTGGCTGCAGAGTCGTGCAGTTGTTGGTTTCGGTGAAGCCCCCAGTGATCGAGATGCTTGAGACCCTGATGCTCGTGCTGCGGATGTTGGTCAGAGTAACTACAAATGGGGCGCTCGAGGTGTGCACGGCTTGGCCACCGAACGTGATTCCGCCCGTGGCGGAGACGATGGGACACGTCCGTTGCGTAAGAACCAGGGGCGAAAGAGGTGGCTGGTTAAAATCGAAACTGTCGGTCGTGTCGTTGGCATCGGCGTCCCTGCTCGTCAGTGACGGAAGGCCGAAAAGTTCTTCGATGAACTTAAGCACCGAGGAAAACTCATATTGGGTGCTAGAAATATGTCCGGGCAGGGCGTAAGGCGAGATGACAATTAGGGGCACGCGCGGACCGAAGCCGAACTGATCAACGGTGGGAGGCGGAACGTGATCATAGAAGCCGCCATCGTCGTCCCAGGTCAGGAAAACGGCAGAAGAATTCCAGTCCGCACTCTGCATCAGCGCATTCATGTAAAGCACCGTCTCGTTCTCGCCCTGGCAAATGCTCTCCGGTGGATGGTCATTCAGACTATGCCCGAGAATGACCCAACTTACGGATGGCAGGTTTCCACTCTGGGCATCGGTTATGAATTGAGCGGTGGGGCACGATGTCCTCGGCTCAATCCGGGCCGTTGCGGATGTGATTGATGGCATCGTAGGCCGAGAACTGATAGCCTTGCTCGCCTTGCGATGGAGCATAGTATCTCCAGGAAATCCCAGCGTTGTCCATGTTGTCCGCTAACGTGAGGAAATCGAAGCAAGGGAAAACGGCGAAGATATCGCCCAGGTCATCCATCTGCCGGGAGGTTGCGCTCGCGGGAGAATCACATCCCCAGGAATAGGAGGTGTTGGTGCCGCTCGGAGCCGAAAGAACGCCGCCTGACTGAGCAGCTATGGTGTACAGATGATTCGGAAAACTGTCCGCGTGTATCGAGGAAAACATGTTGTCTGCAAGCGCAAAGCTTTCCGCGTAGCTCCAATAATTGGGGATGTCCGCTTGATAAAACTGAACATACGAACCGAACTGCCCGTTCACATTCCCATCCATGAGCAAATCGAACCGGTCCATCTTGCCGTTGTCCATGGCGGTCAGAATGCTGGTCCAATCGTGTCCGAGATCGACCTGCAGGGAGTCTGACTCCCTCTGCAGTGGTATCGTGACTCCACTGGAAATGGTCCCTTGAGTCGCTCCGTTCGCTTCAGGGAACTGGCCGAACATGCTGTCAAAACTACGGTTCTCCTTAACGAAGAAAACAACGTGCTGAATTACCGAGATATTTTGGCTGCCGGAGTTTTTTGCAGGGGCCGATTGGGCGACTCCGAGTTGTAATCCGGCGGGTCCCGACAGGGCCACAAAAGTAAAAAGGAGCGCCGCGACCGCACCCCCTCTCGTTTCCGTCGAGTGGTGCTTCGCATCGGCGCTCCTTCCGTTTCTAACTGTCGCCCCTCGGCCCTTACACAATCGCTCTCAGTCCTAGCTTGGGACCCTCAGTTCTAAGTGCCTCGATTTTATGGGTTCACCCGGAAGATCGCGTTGCTGTTGAGCATCTTCTTGGGTGTGGTCACTTCAATCTTTCCGCTGGTCGCGCCCTTCGGGACAGTGGTCGTGATTTCGGAGCGCGAAACCACAGTGAATTTTGCCGCTGTCCCGTTGAAGCTCACGCTGGTTGTACCCGTGAGGTTCGTCCCTAGAATGGTCACCGTTGCTCCGACCAGTCCGGAAGTGGGCCGAGTTTCCACGAACGCTCCAAGCCCGGCAGACAGGCTGAAAACGGTGCCATAGAGTGGATCGGCCCCACCCCCATAAGTTGTCCCGTACAAGAGCCCGTTGGTGGCCTGCATCAGACCTCCGGACGGGTCGGACCGTCGGTGACGGCGAAGCTGTGCAGGGTGGTCAATTGGCCTGTTGCGGTGATTTTGAATAGCGTCCCGCAGCCGTTGATGCAGGCTTTGCTTCCCCCGCCCTCTGAGGTTGTGCCATAGAAGTTTCCGTCGGTGGCTTGAGTCAGGGTTGCCAATGGGCTTTCGCCGTCAGTGCAGCCAGATTGAGCGCAAAAGCTGTAGAGCGTGGTTAGCGCGCCCGCTTTCGTGATTTGAAAGACCGTGCCATAACTGCCATTGGCGCCGCCTCCCTGAGTCGTTCCGTAGAAGTCGCCGTTGGCGCCCTGAGCCAGCCCTGCCAAAGGCGATGAACCATCACTACATAGAGCTTGAGCGCAAAAGCTATAAAGCGTGGTCAGCGCGCCCGTAGACGTGATTTTGAAGACAGTCCCGGAATCGTTGGCCCCGCCGCCCTGGGTCGTGCCATAAAAGTTCCCATCGCCGCCTTGCACCAGCCCTGCGTAAGGCGCGTCGCCGTCAGTGCAGTCCGTTTGGGCGCAAAAGCTGTAAATCGTGGTCAGTGCGCCCGTTGAGGTAACTTTGAACACAGTGCCAGCGTCGTTGGCCCCGCCTTGCTGGGTTGTTCCGTAGAAGTTCCCGTCGGTCCCTTGCACCAGCCCTGCCATAGGGTAACTGCCATCAGTGCAGTCCGTCTGAGCGCAAAAGCTGTAAAGCGTGGTCAGCGTTCCGCCGGTTGTGATTTGGAAGACCGTGCCGTAGGCGCCATTGGCCCCGCCTTGCTGGGTTGTGCCGTAGAAGTTGCCATCGGTCCCTTGCACCAGCCCTCCAAGAGGATAGTCGCCGTCGGTGCAGTCCGTTTGAGCGCAAAAGCTGTAAAGGGTCGTCAACGAGGGCGAGAGCTTGAAGACAGTGCCGTAGCTGCCGATGGCCCCACCCAACTCGGTTGTCCCGTAGAAGTTTCCGTCGGTGCCTTGGACGAGAGACATAGGAAATTCCGGGTTAGCGCCGTTGGTCGAATCGAAGTCTGCCAGAGTAGCGAAGGTGTTTTGTGCGGGCGAAGCAATCGCCGTCGCCACACAAAAAATAATGATGATGCTGGCCACATTCGCTGGATTGAGTTTCTTCACATTGCCTCCTCGGCATCGTGCCGCTGCGAGAGTAAAATGACAATTATTCGTACGTGTTGGATTCTCCCCGGCCCTTATCATAAGAATCGTGCTAAGAATCCCGCGGGAGAACAGGTTCGGCTACAACACCGCAAGGGGGAAAATACTGCGGCTAGCGCAAGTGCCGGATTATCCCATCGACCCAATGCAGCGTCAAGATGAAGCATCTTGCAACCTCGCTGCGTGAGAAATTGCGGGTTGGATTCGCAGGCTGGGGCAAGTGCCTTCGGTTGACGCACATCATCCGGCGAGTGCCCTCGTTTATACTTTTCCCATATTCTCTGGAGGAGCAGTGTCAAACACCCGGAAAAGAATCTTCTTGTCCGCAATTGTTCTTGCAGCCACTCTTTGGGCGATGTCAGCCTGGGCGGCTGAGCCTTACCTGATTGACTCGGTCGCACTTCCGGCGTCGCCTGCCATTGCCCAAAGTTTACGAGCGGCCCTGAATCCGCAAGGATTTCTCTTGTACACCTATACCAACGGGCTCCGGGAGCCCATCTGCGAGATCTTCCTGGTAAAGGCAGTTTCAGGCCAAGCGGCAAAGACAGTGTCAGAACAAGCTTCCGCTTCCGATTCCGCGCCGCCCACCATGCACTATGGCAATCTCAGCCCAGGGTCGCTGATCGGCGTGATCCACTTGCTTCGCGAAGCCACGGAAGACTACTACGTGGATTCTCACGATCAAAAGCTGAAGCCCGGCTATTACACCATGCGCTACGCAGTGTTGCCCGCCGGTACCTATGCCAATGGACCGGTGCTGGGGGAATTTGTGGTCCTCAGCAAGGCGCACGGTGACACCGATCCCGCTCGCATCATACCCGCCAAAGAATTGCTCAAGCACGGTCAGTGGGTCTCCGGCACCAGCCTGCCAGCATGCATGCAGCTGTCCCTGCCGACCCCAAGAGCAAACAATCGCCTGCCGTGATCGAGGACGGCCAGGGAGTCGGCACATTCCAGGTAACGTTGCATCTCGCCCCTGAAAAGGGAGCTTCGTCGTCGGAACTCCACCTGGCCATGGTGCTTTTGACGCCCGCTCCGCATCCAGAGGGTTCATAAAGCTGGGCTCATAAAGCTGAGGGTTCATAAGGCGGATGCAAGGATCCATATCTCTCGGCATCTCTCTGCTGAACCGCACATCGCCTTGGGCTCATGGCCACTTCAAAGCAGGCGGTCTGGAATTTCCTTCTGACTGGGAAGCAGCCGGGGCTGGATTTCGGTAAGGGGCAACCACAGTGGAGATCCCTCCCACGAACCCTGCGGATCGCCGTCCGCCTCCACGGCAAACGCCGTGATCACCACCGGAATGTCGGCTGAATTGAAGTACTCGAAGAGTTGCACCGAATGTTTGACTCGCAAACCAGTCTCTTCCGCGACTTCCCTCTTCATGGCGTCCTCGGCCGGCTCCCACGGCATAGCGAGGCCGCCGGGAAACGACAATCCCCGTCCGTCGCTGCGGTCAATCACCACGGACCATCTCGCCTTTTCGGATCACCCCTACCGACGCCCGCAATCGGCCAAAGATGGGAATCCGCGAATACGTAGCAATGGCACTCCGGGACAGCACCCAGAAGAAGCGACGCTTGAATTGCTGGAACGCGGTCAGTGGGATACCTTTTGCAGAGCAACCATTGCCGGGCCGCTACTTTCGCTGGGCTTGCGCAACCTTGCCGCCGCCATTCCGTGTCACGGCGTCGCGATGAAACCGTGGGTTACTCCGCTTGCATCCAGGTAGCCGCCCACGAGCGTCCCGGCATTATTGAGGCCGGTTACGCTCGTCTCCGTAGACGCTGGGAACGTCACATTTGTGAACACCCCGGCGCTCCAGACAAAACCACTGATCTCGGTCTGGTTCTCGTAGGCACCGACGACTTCTCCCTCGTCGTTGACCCGATAGGCGATCGTGGAGAGGGCACCTGGAAAACTCAAGCCAGTGAATTTCCCGTCTTTGTCTAGGAACCCGCGCGGAGTACCCCACCGGTTAAGAGCGACGCCGACGAGCCAGCCCTGCCTATTGATGCCGTATACCTGGGTGCCGGGGGCGTTGGGGACATCAATATTAGTGAACGTGTCCCCCGTGTCGGTGAACCCGACGTAATTCGTCCCATTGAGATACGATCCCACGATCACACCAGAATTTGTAATGCTGATGAGATTTGTGTTGTACCCGTCCGGATCATTAATGATCGTGACCTTGCCTCCGCTAACCATGAAGCCTTCGGTGCCACCCCCGTCGAAGTCAAACCCCCAACCGACGATCTGGCCAAGGTCGTTGATGCCCCACGGATACGTGCTTGTATCGTAAGCAAAAGTGATGGTGTTGAATGCGCCGTCCCTTAAAAGAAAGCCGTGTTCTGCCCCGCTAGGGTCGGTATAGTAGCCAATCACTGCGCCAGCATTGTTGATATCGATACAGAACGTGGAGACCGCACCTGGCACGTTAACGCTAGTAAAAGTATAGGTCTGTGAACGGGCACTCGCATTGAAGAGAAGCAACGAGACAGCGAGGCAACAACCGGCTAAGAACATCTTGGACTTGGACATGTCATCCTCCGTGGCCTCTCGAAAATAGAAGCGCATCATTCCACTTCTGGTGGTTCGCGATAAATACCAATGAGACGCAACCATGGTCAATGTAGCGACGACACAGCTAAGGCTGCGGCGTCGCCATAAAGCCATGAATGACCCCGCTAGCGTCGGTGTACTGGCCGACGATGGTGCCAGCATTGTTAAGGCCGAGGACTTCGGTGTCGGCGGAGCCTGGGTACATGACGGTCGTGAAGACGTCGCCCATTTTCGTGTAACCGCTGTAAGGCCCGAACTGAGTTGCCGCGTACGAGCCGACAATTTCCCCCTCATCGTTGATCCGGTTAGCTTCGGTTCACACGGCACCAGGAAAATCAAACACGCTAAATTTCCCGTTGTCATCCTGAAAACCGTGCTGAGTGAGTGTTTGATCGTACGCGATTCCGACGAGTTGTCGCTGCTTGTTAATCCCATGTACTTCCGTTGAAGAGGCATGGGGAACAACGACCGTGGTAAATATGCCGCCAACATCGGTAAAGCCGTAGAGAACGCCTGAGCCGGAGGCGTCACTATATGAGCCTACAATCTCCGCCGCATTCGTGATGTCCCACACGTAGGTGTCGGAGCCGTCGGGCTCAACTATGAGAATGACAGAATCTCCGCTGCCCTCCAACCCGTCTGTGATGCCGCCACGGGGCGTCTCCCAGCCCACCAGCTGATTAAAATCGTTAATCCCGTATAGAAAGGTGTCCGTCTCCGCTGTGGTTGAGGTATTTGAGGGTGGTGAAGTTGCCATCTTTCAGAAGAAAGCCATCGTAATAACCGAAGTCGTTGTAATAAAAGCCAGTGACGTTGCCAGCGTCGTTGATGCCGTCACAGAAGGTATCTTGCGCGCCGGGAACATCAATGCTGGTAAAGGTGTAGGTCTGCGAACGGGCGTTGCCGGGAAGTGCGATCAGCAGCGGAGCCACCAAGCAAGCGAGAAATAGCGTAGACATCTTCATTCGGGTCACCTCAGCCTCCAGAATCAGGACCAATTCAGAGCAAAATTCCGGTATCGAAACCTCATCCGGCAGCGATTTTCACCGGCTCTCTCTGAACGCGCGCTTATTCGCGCGCCCATCGTACACCCCGCCGCTCATCAACTCCAATTGCCCGTGGGAATTGAAGCCCGGCCCACGACCGTCGGTAGTATCCTGATTTGAATTCGCCGCACGTTTGGGCACTACCCCGCCCCGGCTCGCTAGTGGGTCAGTTTGAATTTCTGAATCTCAGGGGCGTCATCCCGAAGGGCCCACGTTTTTACCAGCGGGCCGAGGGATCTCCCGTGGCACACAGCATGGTAGCGGAGATCCTTCGCTCCGCCGGAAGAACGGCTACGCTCAGGATGACGCCATCGACGAGCGAAGATGCCTTCAGAAATTCAAGCTGACCCACTGCCCCCGGCTCGCTTGACTTGACTATGCATCCGACATACATTCTTAATGACCGCTCGGGCCCTGGCATGTCGACGACGCAGGAAAGCATTCACCAAAAAGGCAACAGTTCATTGGGGTCTCGCCGTCGGAGCTCTCGGTGAAATTACTCCTTGTCCACAACACCTACCAGCAAGCCGGGGGCGAAGATGCTGTTTTCGAACAAGAGCGGCGCATGCTGGAGCGTGAAGGCCATCAGGTGCTCGCCTATTGCCGCTCCAATTGGGATGTGGATTCTTATCATGGACTTCGGCGGCTGAGCCTGGCAAAAAGAACGGTTTGGGCCTCGGATACGCGGCGGGAAGTCTTAAGCTTGCTGCGGCAGGAGAAGCCCGACCTGGTGCACGTGCACAACACGTTCGTGATGGTCTCTCCTTCGATTTATTCAGCCTGTTGCGAGGCCAAGGTGCCGGTCGTCCAGACCCTGCACAACTATCGGCTGCTGTGTCCCGCGGCCACCTTCTTTCGGGATGGTAAGGTTTGCGAGGAATGCAAGATTTCTCTGTCGCGGGGCATCAAGCACGCCTGTTACCACAGCTCGTATTCCGCCAGCGCGGTCGTGGCCCTGATGATCGCTTCCCATCGCTTTCGCGACACCTGGAAAAATGAGGTTTCCTGTTTCGTCGCGCTCACGCAGTTCGCCCGGAACAAGTTTGTGGAGGGCGGTCTGCCGGGAGAAAAAATCTTCGTAAAACCTAACTTCGTCGATCCCGATCCTGATCCTGGGGCCCACGCCGGAGATGGCGAATATGCCGTGTTTGTGGGACGTCTCTCCCCGGAAAAGGGAGTGAAGACCCTCCTGGAGGCCTGGAAGCGGCTGCGCACTCCCATTCGCATGCTCATCGTCGGGGGTGGCCCGGACCAAACGGCATTGGAGGAGCAAGCTGCGCGGGACGGACTAACCAACATCCATTTTCAAGGCCAGTTGCCGCGGGAGCAGGCCTTTGCGGCCATCAAAAACGCACGGTTCGTCATCATCCCGAGTGAATGGTACGAAACTTTCTGCATGGCGATCGCCGAGGCTTTTGCCTGCAGCAAGGCAGTCATCTGCAGCCGTATGGGGGCCATGCAGGAATTGGTTGCCGATGGCCGCACCGGTCTTCACTTCACTCCCGGCGATCCCGACGACCTGGCAAAAAAAGTCGAGTGGGCCTGGAACCACCCTGCGGATGTGCGCGAAATGGGCACGGCCGCCCGCAAAGAATACGAGTCCAAATACACCGCAAAGAGCAATTATCCTATCCTGATGGATATTTACAACCGCGCCACAAGTGCTGCCTAGCGGATCCCGGCCCGCCTATACCCCTACGCCAACATCGCGAAGGGCTTCGACCTTCTGCACACCTGTAGGCCTCGGGCCCTTGGACAGAACAAAGTTGCCGATGATCATGGCGTCTAACCCCGAACAGAAATAGCTGCGCAGCGCGTCTCTGGGAGTGACGACTAAGGGCTCTCCGAACAGGTTAAAAGAAGTATTGAGCAGCATGGGGGCCGGCGCCTGCTCTCCAAAGCGCTTGAGCAATCTCCAGAATAAAGGGTTACTGGCCCGCTCGACTACATGCAGCCGGGCTCGGTTTCCTGGCAGCAGGAAGCTTGCGGGAGGGCAATCCGTCTGTGACCGTGACCAGCCAAGAGAGTTCATGAAGCGGCACTGCCCGGATGCCTCGAAATATCTGTCACAATCTTCCTCGGGGATGGAGATCGCAAACGGCCGAAACCACTCGCGATGCTTGATAAAGTCGTTAAGGTTTTCCTTTACGTATGGCGTCCAAGGCGATGCCAGAACGCTACGATTGCCCAACGCGCGCGGTCCAAATTCACTTCCGTTCTGAAACCAACCTAGAGTTTTTCCTGCGTTTAGCAACTCGATCGCCGCGTCCAGCTTTCTCTCTTCGGTGTTTTGCAGCGAGTAGCGTGCTTTGCAGTTGTCCAAAACATCCCTGATCTGCTGGCTACCGAAGCGCGGTCCGCAATAGACGTTGACCTTCGGCTGAGTGCGTGTTGGTCCCGTCTGCTGGTGCCATGCCAGCAAAGCGGCGCCGACGGCGGTGCCAGCATTGCCGGGGGCCGGGGGGACAAACACACGATCTGGGCCAAGGACTTTTTCCAGTGACGAAACCAGCACTGCATTCTGAAACAAGCCCCCCGACAAACAGACGCGATCAATCCCGTGTTTGCGGCGAAGATGCTGAGCCAGTCCAATCAGCACTTCGGCACATGCGTCTTGAATACTGCTGGCCAGCGCTTTGCGCTGGTCCTCGCTCAGTTGAGCAGGGTCGGAAGGTAGACCGGTCTCACGATAAAACTTGTCAGAGAGCGTGAGGCGCTTCGCCAAACCACGGTTGAAGAAGCTGTAGTCCAGATGCGGCAAAAGACCGCTGGAACCACGCAATATCTTGAGAAACACTTCCTTGTAGAGCGGTTCACCTTCCAGGCTGAGCCATTGCGTTTTATGTTCTTCCCGGTGCGGAACGAATCCAGCCAGGTCGGTAACCTGCGAATAGACCCAGGCGAGGGAGTGAGGAAAGGGAATGCTGCGTAATACTCGAATGTTCGCGCCTTCCCCGATCGCTAGCATCGTCGATGTGCCATCTCCGTCTTCGTCGGCAGTCAGGACCACAGCGCGGTCGAAGGGTGAGAGATAAAACGCGTTGGCCGCGTGGCACAGATGGTGATTGTGGGCAACTACCTTGATGTTTCCGGGCGCCGCACGCTGGCGGAGACGGCGAAGATCGTTCAATTGCCGGGCCTGCGAACCGATTTCGGTGGCCCCGTAGTATGCACTGGCAAGCGGAGCGGCAAAAGAAAGTTTTGCGCGCAATAACGATTTTCTGCCCCACGCGCGAAGTGGTTGCGTGGCCACGGCGATTAGGTCAAGGCTGTTCCACTCGGTCTCGGCGGTCTCAAGGCAACTGCGTATCGCAGCCTCGGGCAGGCCACGGGTGGATTGGCGAGCTATCTTGTCATTCTCGATTGCCGCCTTAACGGCTCCATCTTCGAGAACAACGGCAGCGCCATCATGGGTGAATGACGATAGACCAAGGATCCGCATAAGCTACTCGCAGCTTTCGTCGTTGAACCAGAACCGCACGAACCGACAACTCGTTCACTGAGGTGTTTCCACCGCGGAGGGCTTCGTCAGCGCCGATCGCTCCGGTACTGCCTCCGGGACTTGGTGGCGGCGACTCTTAAACGACCGGTAGGCTTCCAACCAGCTGTACGGCGCATAGCAGTAGACAAATGCCGTGAACTTGTCCAGAACTCGTAGACCGCGGAACAGTCCCTCATCTAGAAATCTCTCGACCATCCCTGGGCGGCCGCAGTCTTTCCGCTCGACTCGCGGAAATCGCGGCCAGGCACCCTGGTAGGCTTCCCGCCAGTAGGAAACATAGCGCTCGATTTTGCGCGCCACATTCGGCGGAAGGACCTCGTGGTTGCGCCGCGCGTTCAGAATTTTCTCGCCCTTAACGTGGTTATGATGAGAGCCCTCATAAATGGCAGAACGATCCGAACCCTGCAGAGAGGTCATCCGCGGATCGAATGGTATGTCCAGGAAGTCACAAATTCCTGCCATTGCCTCATCCGGCGCGGCAATCATTTCCTCATATTGGATCTGGTGCAGAGGAACGCCGCGGTCCTCGAGAGCGTCGCATTCCTGCTTGAGTTTGTGATACCCGATGATGGCGCGGTGCAGAATTCCCGGTTTCGAGAAGAAGGAAGCGCTCGCACGGGCCTGGACAAGATACTCCGGCAAATGTCAGCCAGATCCCTCCAGATGACAAGAAATCGAGCGTCGGGAAATTGTTCCGACAAAGTTTGCAGGCAGTCATAGTAATTGGGAGACTTCTCTCCCATGACCGCCGCTGTACCCGCGTACTCTCTCCAGACCGCGCTGGCCGCGGCCGGAAGATCGGGGCCGGCTTCAGGAATTTTGTCGGTGGGGACGTTATGACGGGAAAGCGCCGAATTCCAAAACTCCCATCGCCCCTGCCAATCGCGCTTACTGCCTTTGCGTGAGAAAAGCGGACGCAAGAGGAAAAGATCGGCCTCGTACATGAGGCCGATCTGCGGATGCTGATTCAGCAAACTGTAGAGCAAAGAAGTTCCAGACCGCCACATTCCGACAACAAAGAGCGGTCCGGAACGCAATTCAGCCGGCATAGGAGGCCTGACCCTTTTCAAGCGACATCGACCGTTTCAGGAGTAGCCTGTGGGACAACCTGCGATGCAATCCAGGGATACGTGATTCCCAGACCCTGTTGCAGCAGGATGGATGGTTCCCAGCCCAGCACCTTGCGCAAGAGCGTATTGTCGCTATTGCGGCCGCGCACCCCTTGCGGTCCGGTAAGGTTGTGACGTTTTGCGATATGCTTGCCCGCAATTTTCGCGACCAGATCTACCAGGCCGTTGATGGTGATGAGTTCGTCGGTCCCCAGGTTCAGCGCATCGCGGTAATCGGAAGCCATGATACGAGTCAAGCCTTCCACGCAGTCATCCACGTACATGAACGAGCGCGTCTGTTCGCCGTCACCCCAAACTTCGATCTCATCGTTGACCTGGGCCAGAGCCACTTTGCGGCTGATGGCTGCGGGGGCCTTTTCTTTTCCGCCTTCGTAGGTGCCGAGCGGTCCGTACACATTGTGAAAACGCACGATGCGCGTTTCCATTCCATAGTCCTTGTAGTAGTAGTGGCAAAGTTCCTCGGCAAAAAGTTTCTCCCACCCATAGCCCGGCTCGGGATCCGCCGGATAAGCGTCTTCCTCACGAAGTGGTTTAACGTCCGGGTCTTTCTGCTTGGCCTGGTTATAGACGCAGGCCGAAGATGAGAACAAGAACCGTCCGACGCCGTTTTGCCGGCTGGCTTCCAGCATTTGCGCATTAATCAGAATGTTGTTGCGGCTGATGTCGGCATGATAGGCAGTGATGTAACCGATCCCTCCCATATCTGCAGCCAGGTTGTATACCTCGTCCACTCCGCCGCGTGTGGCAAGCAGGCAGTTTTCATACTTCCGCAGATCGAGAATCTCGAACTGATCGGCGGCACTATCTTCATATTCCGGATACTTGATGTCGGCGCCCCGCACCCAGTGTCCGTCTTTTTTCAGGCGTTTCACCAGATGATGTCCGATGAAACCTCCCGCACCCGTTACCAAGATCCGCTTCTGCTTGTTCATGTCCACGAGTCTCCTGACTGTTTTCTTGAGATTTCTTAGATTTCAGCCTGCCCCACTGCTCGATTACCCGATCATTCTGGAACTTCGCCGGATGCCGCGACCGGCCTTCCTAACAGGCGCGGAACCAGGTGTTGCATTCCCACTGCCCAGGCGAACTTCGAACCATTCACAATGTACCGCCGCCACAGCCGGCGTGGCTCCATAACCAAACGGAAGAACCATTCCAAGCCGGCATCCTGCATCCACATCGGGGCCCGCTTCAAGCGCCCGGTGTTCATGTCGAAAGCTGCGCCCACCCCAAACATCACCGGCACGTGGATCCGCTTTCGATGCTCGTACATCCACTTCTCCTGCTTGGGAGTGCTGAGCCCCACCCACAGTACATCCGGCGCGGATTCGCGAATAACGGACTCTACTTCCACTTCCTCTTCCTGCGTCAAAGGGCGAAACGGAGGGCAATAGGTGCCGGCGATTTGGATTCCGTGACGTTGCTGCTCGGCGCGAGCCAACTCGTCAGCCACCCCCGGTGCCCCGCCGTAGAAAAAATGGCGGTACTTCGGCCCGGTTTCGCGGCAAAAATATTCCATGACTTCAGAACCGGGCGTGCGCCGCTTCATCTCCCTGTGCCCTTCCAACCTGCCAATCCAAACCATCGGCATCCCATCGGGGATCACCAGGCCGGCCGCGTCGAGGATTTCGCGAAAACGGGGATCTTCCTGCGATTCCGAAATTCCATGCATTCCGGTCACGGCCACATACTGCGAGGCCCCGCGCTTCCGAATCCAACCCTCCACGATCTGAACAATGTCAGGTATCTGCACCGCGTGCACTCGAACCCCGAGCACACGAAAGCTGAGCACCGCCGGCTCGCAGCTTCCACTCGCGTTAACTTGTTCGGTGCCTATCATTATCGCGTTGCGGTCTCGATCTAAAACGCTTCGATTACCGGTAAGCAGACGGTCTTACTGTGAGTCGCATGCCGCTCATTTGCGGAAAAAAGCAAACCATCGTTTTGAAGGGGGATTGCAGCTAGAACCGGCGTCGGTGACACCGGCACTCTTCCAAATGTGGCTACAGGCTAAGCGGTCTTGGAACTGGCTGCAAGAGGTAAAACAGCCCGGATGCGAAAGTCTCTATTGGTCTTGACCTGGGATACAACCGACTGCAGCAGCCAGCGGGCGGGAACGGCATGAGGGACTAAGGACTCTAGCAAAAATTGGCGAAATAATTTACTCCACATATCACCGGACGAAGCTTTCCACGGTACAGCGATCGCGTATTCGGACGACCGAATGCATTCGTTGGCGATCTCTCGACAACTCTCCCCCAGTTGCTTGTCGACGCGCTTCGTCTCCCCCGCCGGGACCAAGATTAGCCTCAAGAATTGCCGCTGGCCTCGCATGGCTGGTTTGACTTGGTCTGCATAGCCACATAGTATCTGTGTGAATTCTTTCTTGCCGGACGAATCGACTCGCGGGAAAGATGAAGAATAGGTAAAGGACCAGGAGAACCAACGGGCCTGTTTAAAGGGTAGCCATCCCGGAGAAGTCGGTTGAAGATTATATTAGTTCACAATTCCTACCAGCAGCCCGGGGGCGAAGACGTCATTTTCGAGCAGGAGCACAAAATGCTCGAAGACGCGGGGCATCAGGTCGTCGCCTATTGCCGGAGCAACTGGGATGCCGAGGCATACCCCGGGATTCGCCTCATTGGCCTTGCCAAGAGAACCATTTGGTCCACCGATACGCGGAACGACTTCGCCCGCTTGCTGAAGCAGGAGAAGCCCGATCTGGTGCATGTACACAATACCTTCGTCATGATTTCGCCGTCGATCTACTCGGCGTGTTCCGAGGCGAACGTGCCGGTGGTGCAGACCCTGCACAACTACCGTTTGCTCTGCCCGGCCGCTACCTTTTTCCGCGATGGCAAAGTTTGCGAAGAGTGCCTGACTTCGCTATGGCGGGGTGTGGAACACGCCTGCTACCGTAAGTCGTACTCCGCTACCGCAGTGGTCGCTTTGATGCTGGCTTCCCACCGCCTGCGCGAGACCTGGAAACGCGAAATTGCCTGTTTTGTTGCTCTCAGCCAATTCGCCCGCAACAAGTTCGTGCAAGGCGGGCTCCCCGAGGAAAAGATCTTCGTCAAGCCTAACTTCGTTTCACCCGACCCTGGCGCTCGCACCGGTGACGGAGACTACGCGGTGTTTGTGGGAAGGCTCTCCCCAGGGAAAAGAATGCACACCGTCCTGGAGGCCTGGAAGCGTCTCGACCACTCCATTCCTCTCCTGATTATCGGAGGCGGGCCGAATCGCGAAGAACTGGAAGCGCAGGCTGCCTGCAAGGAACTCGCCCATGTTCGTTTTCGAGGTCAGTTGCCCCGCGAACAGACCCTGGCGGCGATCAATAATGCCCGCTTATTAGTTTTTGCCAGTGAATGGTACGAGAATTTTCCCGTCACTCTGGTGGAGGCGTTCGCATGTAGCACGCCCGTCATCTGCAGCCGGCTCGGGGCCATGGAAGAGATTGTGGCTGACGGCAAAACCGGAATTCATTTTACCCCCGGCGATCCCGAAGACCTGGCGCGCAAGGTGAACTGGGCTTGGACTCATCCCAGCGAGACTCGCATCATGGGACTGGCCGCGCGCAAAGAATATGAGACCAAGTACACTGTGGCAAAGAACTATCCCATCCTGATGGATATCTACAATCGCGCCTTACAGG
The DNA here is from genome assembly GCA_963743585.1 of uncultured Acidobacteriaceae bacterium. Lineage (GTDB taxonomy): Bacteria > Acidobacteriota > Terriglobia > Terriglobales > Acidobacteriaceae > Sulfotelmatobacter. The sequence goes on from CAVUQI010000004.1 coordinate 69,043, forward strand.
CCTCTTGATTTGCTGTGACTCGCGAAATGCCGAGGGGCCCATTTCTAGCAGCGAAGTCACTGACGCGAAATTTATTCCCGTACGCAAAAACGCGGGCCCATAAGGTCCGCATTTAACAAGGCACACAATATGGCCGGAGCGCCGTAACTCAAATGGCGCACTTCCCTGGATAAGTGCCCAAGGATCCGCGCGGAACTCATTGAGTACTGGTTTTCTTTGGAGCGCGAGTGATCGGTCGCGCCGATTGTGTCCCCGCCGCGCTCGCGGAGCTTGGGATTATCTCGAAATTCTTGTTGCTCGTCAGTGCGCCGCTGGGAGTCGTCACTACGACCGGGCCTGTAGTCGCGCCGCTGGGAACGACGGCGGTTGTAAATGTGCTGCTGACCACATTAAAGCTCGTGGCAGGAACGCCATTGAAGGTAACGGCGGTTGTTCCCGTGAGCCCCTGGCCGAGGATCTGCGCCGTGCTGCCCACTTCGCCAGCGTAACTGACCAGAGCCACAAACGGTCCCAGCCCCATGTTCAAGCTGTAGACAACCCCTTCGTTGTACTTGCCGCCCTCAAAGGTAGTGCCGTAGAACACGCCGCTCGTATCCTGCAACAGCGTCCCAAATGGGCTTTGGCCGTTTTTCTTTGCAAAGATATAGAGCTGCTTATAACCTCCAGTGCTAATCTCGAATAGGGTCCCTCCGCCGTCGGGCCCGCCGCCTCCACCCGTAGACCCGTAAAGGTTGCCGTCGGTAGCTTGAACCAGACCGCCATACGGGTAAGATCCATCTTTGCTAGTGGCCGTGACCGGAAAGCCGTGGAAATTGTAAACAGTAGAGACGACACCTTGGCTCACCTTAAATACAGTGCCGACATTATAAGTTCCCCCAGTTAATGTTGTCCCGTAGAAGCTTCCGTCGCTAGCCTGGATTAGCCCGGCTATGGGATTCGCCCCTCCTGGCTGACAAGGAAAGCTATAATCCCAAAGCAATGTACCAGAAGTGGATAGCTCAAAGATGGCTCCGCAGCCGGCGCCTCCACCCTGGTATGCTGTCCCGTAAAGGTTGCCGTCCGTGCCTTGTACCAATGACGCGACGACGGTAGCCCCTTCCGATTGGCTAAACTGGTAAATCGTGGTGAAGAGACCCGAAGAGCGCGTGTACTTATAGACCGTCGAGACGGTGGTCGAGTTTCCGTAGGTTGTACCGTAGAGATTACCGTCGAATCCGACAATAGGAGGCGATGCGGGGGCTGCTCCGTCGCTCCCGCCCGTGAAGTTATACAGGACTGTGTATGTCCCGCTCGGCGACATTTTGAACAGCACACCTAGGCCGGCGCTACCTCCCAGGCTCGCGGTTCCGTAAAGATTACCGTCGGTCGCCAGCGTGAGGCCTCCACTAGGCTGCGAGCCTGAAGTATCGTCGAACGTGTAAAGCTGTTTGAGCACGCCCCTAGTGGAAAGTTGGAAGATCGTTCCATAGTTTGTACCGCCCTCCCCACCGGTCGTGCCAAAAAACTGGCCATTGCGGCCCTGCATTGGCGTCACGTATAGTGGAACACCAGAACCGTTGTTGCCCGTGAAATTGTAAATGTCGGTGACCGTTTGCGAAAAACTTGGCTGGGGCATGAGCAGCAATGCGAGCCAAGCGACCCCGGCAGCGATGGCTGAACCGATACCTAGCGGGCTGTCCGAGGTTAGGAGCGGATGTCCTTCGCTTCGGTTACCGTTCATATTGCCTCCGTCCTTGCGCATTACAAGCTTTGGGTCTCAACCCAGATGGGGCGTCGCACCCGGGGAAGTGGATTTGACGCGATGCAATTGGGAATATACCTCTTTCGCACCCTCTCACAAGCAAATTTTGTCCAGTGCGGGCAGCACCCACTGACCGTTCGGGCCTAAGACTCCAAGGCTCGATTTATGCCTAAATCTGATACGGAATGCAACTGCTTGGCGACTGCGGCCCGAATCAGTCGAGCCGGGACACGCCTTTAGGGGTGGGCCGCAGGCCCCTCCAGCATGATGGGTAATTCACTCAGATCAACTTGGCTGCCGCTCCACGCCGATTGTTCGCCGGAGAGCCTGGTTTCGCGTTCCACATGCCACGCTTTGGGCACATCAAATTTGCTGCTGTGGTCATCATTCCACAAGATCCAGGCGCTTCGGCCCGATTCACGCATGAGTTGGCTCACCCAGGTTCCGTTGGCATCCCTTTCGCATGACTGCATCGCGGCGCCAACCAGCCATTTTTGGATCTCGGCATACGCGCGCGCAGAGCCGGTAACGGTCGTCTCATCTTCTTCGGTAAATGGGACACTGTCGCCCCCATCGTCATCCCAGGCATACCAGTAGAAGCGTTGCACGCCGGCAGCCCAGTTCAGGATATACGCTCTGGCTGCCCATCCCGGAGCCTGCTGCACGAGATCGATCCGGCCTGTAAGCCTCTTGATCCATCCCGCCTCCGTGTTCCACAAGGGCTTGTTCTCTATTCCATACTTGTGCATGATCTGCTTCGCGGGAAGGATGAGGTCAAGCATGCTCTCCGGAGGGGTCGTGACATAGAAGTGATATCCAATAATGTCCGCATATTTGCCGCCACCGAGTTCAAGGTAGCGATCCAGCCAGTCCAGCCCGTTGCCGTTCACCGGCGAAGGCGAAATCACCTGAATGTTCGGATCCACTTCCTTCAACGTGGTGTACGCTTCTCGCGCCAGAACCAGCAACTTTTCCGGGCTGCAAGTCTGGCTCAGCCTCGGAAGGTTGGGCTCATTCCAGATTTCGTAATACCGGATGCGCCCCTTGTAGCGCATGGCTTCCGTGCGGATGACCGTTCGCCAGTCTTCCAAGTTCGCTATATCACACTGCGAGGGCCCGTTAGACCTGGCATCGCGACTTGGCTCAGCCGATGCCCACTCGGGGGTGTCGCCTAGGGGCAACAGTAAATCCACATGGTGCTTTTCGCCTAATTCCACTTCCCGGTCGAGGATGTCCCAATGCCACTGGTTCCTCTCCGGCTCCACTTGCGGCCAGCGAACGTAGGAGCCCCATAGCCGCCAGCTGCCGAATGGGCACCGGCGGCCAGGGAGTTGTGCTGAAGGCACGATGAATGTGCAGGCCAAAAAACTCACGTGAAACCGGGGTGTGCGGCGGATCCAAGCGAAGTGGGCCCGTTGCCGCAATCGTCATCCACAACGAAGCACACAGGACAATCAGCCCCATGCCCCAAAGCCAACGTGATGGGACTTTCACGGAAATCTCCCGCGTGCGCGTCGATTCATCGAAAACAATTCTTCTCTGTCGAAGGTGAAAAGCTGGTCACAGCATTGCCAGCCTACTCACTTCCGGGCGATCGAGTCTGCCTCCCCGACCCCCGTCAGGGTGATTGTCTGCGGACTCTCTCCATCGTTATCGATCACGGTGAGAGTACCCGTCAGGGTGCCCGTAGTGGTCGGCGCGAATGTGACGTTGATGGTGCATTTAGCGCCTGCCGCCAGCGAACTACCGCAGTCATTGGTTTGATTGTAATAGGTAGTGGGCGTCATGGAAGCGATATTCAGCGCTCCTGAACCGACGTTCGTCATGGTGAGCACATACGGCTTGCTCGTCGATCCCACCGGTATGTCGCCAAAGCTGACCTTGGTGGGGCTGATCTCGACTCCCGTTGCGGGCCCCGTGAGCCGTACCATCTGCTGATTGGTTGGATCATCATCGGCGACGAACAGGTTCCCGAATAACGTACCGCTGATCGTGGGCGCAGCCCACACTGAAATCGTGCATTGCCCACCCCCGGCAAGGGTCGCGCCACATGTATTCGTCTCGGAGAACTGGCCGACGGTTGCGATCTTGCTAATCGAGACCGTCATCGTGCCGGTATTCGCTAATGTAACCGTCTGCTGCGCAGAGGTGGCGCCCAAGTTTGTGATTTTGAAATTCAAACCCGGATACGACGAGGGGGTGAGCGTCATAATTCCAGCTGTTCCGGTCAACGGAACGACCTGTGGACTGCTCACGTCGTTGTCCACCACGGTCAGGGTTCCCGTACGAGCACCGGTGTGAGACGGTTGGAAATATACCGTGATGGTGCAGGCCCCATTGACCGGTATCGTGGTGCAGTTGTTGGTCTGGCTGAAGTCCCCGGTCGTTGTGATACTTGAGACCGTGATCGGCGTAGTCCGGATATTCGTAATCGTCACGGGGAATCCGGGGCTCTTGGTACTCACCGCTTGCCCGCCAAACGGAATTCCCCCAGTGGCCGAAATGATAGGGCAAGTGCGCGGTGTGAGGACCAGAGGCTGTAGAGGCGTCTGGCTGAAGTCGAAACTGTTCATCATGTCGTTGGCGTTCGCATCACGACTGGTCAGAGGCGGAAGATTGTATTGCTCCTCGATGAACTTGAGAACCGAGGAAAACTCGTATTGGGTATGGTCAACATAGCCGGGCTTCGCGTAAGGCGAGATGACGATTAGCGGAACGCGAGGGCCCAACCCGTACTCGTCCACCGTGGGAGGATCATAGTGATCATAGAAGCCGCCGAAGTCGTCCCAGACCAAAAAAACCACCGAAGAACTCCAGTCCGGACTCTGCATGAGGGCGTTCATATACGTGAGCGTTTCGTTCTCGCCCTGACAAATGCTTTTCGGAGGATGGTCGGTGAGGCCCTTGCCGACGACAACCCAACTCACTGGCGGCAGTGTTCCGCTCTCAGCATCGGTTTGGAACTGGGTCGTCGGGACAACATCCTGCGTCCAATCCGGACCGTTGCGGATGTGGTCGATGGCATCGAAGGTCGAGAAGAAATATCCTAGCTGCCCTTTGGAGGGGGCATAGTATCGCCAAGTGACGCCCGCCGTGTCCATGCTGTCGGCCAGGGTTTGGAAGTTAAAACAAGGGAAAACATAAGAAAGGTCGCCCAGGTCATCCATGACCTGAGTTCGGGCGGTTGCCGGGCCATCGCACGCCCAACCCTCAACCGGCTCAGCATCCGGGCCGGGCGCGCCGATGCCCCCGCCGGATTGGGCAGCTATCGTGTAGAGATGGTTGGGAAAGCTGTCCGAATGAATCGAAGAAAACATTTGGTCGCCTAGAGTAAAAGTCTTGGCATAGCTCCAATAATTGGGGATGTCGGCCTGGTAGAACTGCGAATAAGCTCCAAATAGCCCGTTCACATTGGCTTCGCCGGTCAAATCGAACCGGTCCATTGCGCCGTTGTCCATCGACGAAAGGGCGGATGACCAGCCGTGGTCGAGGTCATTCGGGAGGGCATCTGACTCGTGTCGCAGCGGTATCACGGCGCCGGTGGAGATTTTTCCTTGTGTCGTGCCGTAGGCCCCGGGAAATGTGCCGAACATGCTGTCAAAAGTCCGGTTCTCCTTAATGAAGAAAATAATGTGCTGAATTTGAGGAGTATTCTGAGCGCCCGCAAGTCGCGGCACGCCCAGCAGGACGCCCAGGATAGAAAGCCCGTAAAGTGACACCGCCAAGATTCCCTTTTTCTTTTGCATAATTGTCTCCCTGTTTCTCCCGCCCAGAAGTGGTGGAGCTGCCACCAGCACTGCGGACGTAAAACCGGCCCGCTTTCAACAGCGGCCTTACTGTACTTGGAAAGTTACGTTGCTTGCCAAGGTTCCCGAGGGAGTCTTCACCTTGACATCGCCGCTCGTCGCGCCACTCGGTACCGTGGCTTGAATTTCGGAAGCCGAGACAACTTTAAAGCTGGCCACAGTGCCGTTGAAACTGACCCCTGTTGTCCCCGTCAGATTATTTCCAAAGATCATGATTGTCGTTCCCACCTTAGCGGAGGTCGGTAGCATCTCCACGAACGGGCCCAGGCCTTCATTCAAGCTGAAAATTGTGCCGTCGTTGTCAGGCCCCCCAAAAGCACTTGTCCCGTAGAACTCCCCGTTGGTGGCTTGGGCCACATCTGCAACCGGGAAATCGCCGTCAGTCCCGGCAAAGTTGTGCAGAGTGGTCAGCGCGCCCGATAGAGAAATTTCGAAGATCGTGCCGTCGCCGTTTGCCCCGCCAGTGTAGGTCGTCCCGTAAAGGTTTCCGTCAGTGGCTTGCACCAGCGCCGCGAAACTATATTGACCGTCGGCGCCGCTGAAGCTGTGGAGAGTGGTAAGCGCACCTCCCGGAGTAATTCTGAAGACCGTTCCGCAGCCTACGCCGATGCCACAGCTGGTGTAGGAGCCGCCATAGTAGGTTGTTCCGTAGAGGTTTCCGTCGGTGGCCTGGACCAGACCCGCGTACGGAAAGTAACCGTCAGTGCAATTGGTTTGTGAGCAAAAACTATAGAGAGTTATCAGCCTGCCTGAAGACGTAATCTCGAAAACCGTGCCCTCGGAGTAGGCCCCGCCCGCTGCCGTCGTGCCGTAGAAGTCTCCATTGGCGGCTTGCACCAACCCCGCGTAAGGGGATTGGCCATCCGCGCAGTTGGTCTGAGCGCAAAAACTATAAAGCGTGGTCAGGGTACCTGTCGGGGTCATCTTAAAGACCGCACCGTATCCGTTGGCCCCCCCGAACAGGGTTGTGCCGTAAAGGTTTCCGTCGCTGCCCAGAATCAGCCCGGCGTATGGGTCCTCGCCGTCGGTCCCGTTAAAGCTGTGCAGCGTGGTGAACGTGCCTTTTGCGCTGATTTCGAAAACCGTGCCATCCCCGCTGGACCCTCCCTGAAAAGTTGTCCCGTAAAACATTCCATTGGTCGCTTCAACCGGCGCCGAGTAAGGATAACTTCCGTCCGTGCAGCCTGGCTTCTGGCAAAAGCTGTAGAGTGTCGTCAATTGTCCTCGGCCGGTCATCTCGAAGACGGTGCCACAACCATCAATACAGTTCGTAATGTTCGTTCCGCCACGTAACGTTGTCCCGTAGAAACTGCCGCTGCTGCCTTCAACCAGCCCGGCGAAAGGATAGGCGCCGTTCGTGTCGTTGAGGTTCAGCAGCGTGGTGAAGGTCTGGGCAGGCGAGGCAATGACGGTCGCGGCACAAAAAATCCAGGCGAGGGAAAGAGTTCTCCAGAAGTTCGGCATATTCATGCTGCGTACCGTGACCATCATTTCGCTATCGGGCACTGCTTTTCGCCCCACGCGGTTCAACCTGGAATGACACATTGCTGGTCAACGTGCCACTGGGGATGGTCACTTCGACTGGGCCGCTGGTCGCGCCAGCCGGCACCATAGCTTTAAGTTCAGTGGTGGAACGTATGATGAAAGTTGCCGGCGTGCCGTTAAACCTCACGCTGCTCGCGCCGGTTAGATTCGATCCGAGTATAGTGATGAGCACTCCGACCGCGTCGGAGGTCGGCACCAGTTCCACGAACGGAGCGAGGCCCGTGCTCAAACTGAACACCGTGCCATCCCCGTTGGCCCCGCCCGCGAAGGTTGTTCCATAGAAATTCCCATCCGTGCCCTGAAACACGCCCGCGTAAGGGTAAGCGCCGTCAATGCCTCCGAAGCTGTGCAGTGTGGTCAGTGTTCCCCCGGAGTTGATCTCGAAGATCGTGCCATAGCCGTTGGATCCGCCTTCGTAAGTCGTCCCATAGAAGTTTCCGTCGGTAGCTTGCAGCAAGCTGGCGTAGGGATATTGGCCGTCAGTGCCGCCGAAGCTGTGCAGCGTAGTCAGCCTGCCCGTAGGAGTAATTCTGAAGACCGTGCCGTATCCGTTGGTTCCGCCCTCATAAGTTGTCCCGTAGAAGTTCCCATCGGTGCCTTGGATCAGTTCCGCGACAGGGTCGGCGCCGTCGGTGCAGTTCGTTTGAGAGCAAAAGCTGTAGAGCGTGGTCAACTTATCGTTCGATCCCATCTCGAAGACGGTGCCGCTGGCGTGCGCCCCGCCGCTCGATGTTGTTCCGTAGAGGTTTCCATTCGTCGCGAGAATCATGCCCGCGATGGGACTGGCGCCGTCGGTACAGTTCGTCGCGGTACAGAAGCTATAAATTGTCGTAAGCGTGCCGGTCGGCGTCATTTCAAAGACCGTGCCACTGCCATGGGCCCCGCCAGTACTAGAGGTCCCATAAAAGTTCATAGTGTGGGTCTTTACTAGCGCCGCGTAAGGCGACTCACCGTCAGTGCCGTCGAAGCTGTGCAGCGTGTTCATCACCGCACCGAGTGGCCTGAATTGAAAGACCGTACCATCGCCGTTGGCGCCACCAGAAACTGTGGTCCCAAAAAAGGTATCGTCGACATTCAGAAGCAGTCCGTCCCACGGATTGGCGCCGTGGGTAACATCGAAACTGTACTGCGTCGTAAGAACTCCCTGCGGAGTGACTTCGAAGATGGTGCCGTCGCCATTGGCCCCGCCGCCCGATGTGGTTCCCATAGAAGGTAAAGTTGCCACCTTGCAGCAGGGGCCCATAAGCGGGGTGCTCACCGTTTGTCCCGTTAAAACTGGTGAGAATTGTGAAAGTCTGCGCCGGCGAACCGATCGCTGCCATTGCACAGAAGGCGCACACCAGAACCATGCCCGTTTTCTTCTTAAGCGATCTCACGGCATGGAATCTCCACTGCCCGAGAAGCGCACCAGTCACAAATTCTACCGACATGATTTTTGTGCGCTCCCCGTGAGCAGTGGGTCCTAAATCGCTAATTGGTTGATTGGTTCATCAGCATAATCGGTTCAGCCCCGATTTGGATCGGCGAACCCGGCGGGTTTATGGGAGTTACATCACCGTTCAGATCTTCGTATTGCACATAGATCGTATTCGGCGTGAACGTGGAAGTTGTGCAGACCCCATCATTGCAGCTCTGCGCGGTGTCCCAAACTGGCATCTCTTTGAGACCTGCCTGGGTCTGAAAACCGCACGTATACACCGTCCCCTTCTCGGTGCAGGGCGCGCTTTCTTCGGTTCCAACCAGCCAGTTGTAAACCGTGCCGTAGGCGATGCCGGCCAGGTTCAGGCCACCTGTCGGGGTCCATATGGTTCCGAAACCCAAATTGCCATAGGCATACCAGTAGAAGCGGGCCACGCCGTTGGCTTTCGAGAGGATGTAAATGCGGGACAGATATGCTGCCTGCATATTCGGATCGGGAACATTGCTGTTGAGGTTCCAGCCCGACTGGGTGTTCCACATGGGCAAAGCATTTTGAGAACCCAAATATTGCGCCAGCGCCTGCTTGTACGCGACGATGATGGGTACTTCGTCCTCCGGAGGCTCGTACGACAACATGTCGATATATCCATGGAACGTCATTACATCAGCATAGGGGCCTCCGCCTGCTGCGAGGTAGGGTGCCCATCCAGTCCGGGCCTGTCAAAGAGGGGTAGCCGCCCGCTGGAGAGGGTGTGGTTACCAGAGCTCCTGGCTGAAGTGAGTGGATGATGCCGTAGGCATCTTGCGACATTCTGACCAGTTGCGCGTTGGTCCCGGCCCACTGTTTTCTGTCGTCCGGCTCGTTCCACATCTCGTAGTACTTGACCTGCCCGGCGGTGTGAGTCACGATCGCCGTGACAAAGTCAATCCAATGCTGGTCGGTGCCGGTCCCATCCGGGTTCACATCGTTCGGCGGATCACACGAGCCCGGCGGCGAAGCCGGGTTCACACAGGACTGATCGGTGGGTTTTGAAGAAGCCCATGTCGGCGTCTTTCCGAAGCTGTAAATGATATCGGTCATCCCCTCCGACTCTGCCTTGCTGAGCCACTTATCCAGGCTTGTCCAGTTGTACACACCCTCTGACGGGTTGAGGACTGGCCAGGTGTTTCCGGTGCCCCACAAGGTGAAGCTGCCAAAAGGAAACGAGGGCCAGGGAATGCTTCCGGGCGTCACAATTTCAGGATTAAGATTTAGGCCCATAAATTGTGGAGGTGCGGCGTTATTTACCTGAGGCTGCTTTCCCGATTTCTGGGCCCCGGCGTTGACGGGCAGTGTGGCCACGCCCATGATCGAAATAAACAAAATCAAGAGGCGGAAATTTCGACCCTGGTTTCGCGAGGAGCTGTCCGCTCCACTGTTCGGTGCGCGATATCCACTCATCATCTTTCTCTCCTTTTTCCTTTTCCCTTTGTAATCAGCCGGCGGGACGCCTATTGACACGTTCGAGACGACGCCAGTTCGCCATAAATATCGAAATCCGTCTGAGTTCCGATCATCACCTTGCCGTTGGCAATGGTGGGCACAGAAAACTTAACGGCTGGGCCCGGCACATCCGCCGTTCCACATTGATTGCTGCCATAAATCTCGGCCATGGTACCGGGCTCAAAAGCGTAGAGAACGGCGGCCGGTTCACCGACCGTATATCGGTCTCCCCAGATGGTCCAAAGAATTGCAGAACTCACGGTGCTGCCGTTGACCGAAATCGAAGGCGTAACCCCGCCCGGGAAGTCGACTTTCGCCTCCAGTGGCGTGGTGCAAATCGGACCGGGTGAACAGGATGCGCTTATGGTGTACCGGCTCAACGGCCCAGGTTGGGTGGGCGCGAAGAACAGACTTCCGTTCCAGTACGCAGGCGTATTGTGGATTTGCGGAAGACCAGTGATGGTTTGGACGTTCGAGTCCACTCCCAGGCAGTCGAGGCTGCCCCCATAGCCGCCGGGGGTCCCGCGATCGACCACGTAGATGGTTCCCTCCTTATCGCCCGAAACCGCGATATACGGGTAAGCAGGTACAAGTCCAGCCGGGATCAGTACCACGCCTCCCGAACCGTAGTCCTCATCATTGGTAAACATGCAGGCTTGCGTAAATGGAGTGAAATACCCTTCCACCGTGCTCAGGTCGGTGGACAACTTGATGAAGCTGTCTCCGTAGTCGGGCCCACCGGAGGCGGCGTCAAAGGCCCCATCCGCAGTGCCGAAGAAAAGGTAACTTCTTCCGCCTTCCGAGTCGACTCCCATCGCCAGCCCGGCCCCGTCCTGCCAGATGCCTGCACCGCTTCCATTGGGCGCCGTAGCAAATATCGTCGGAGTAGCGTTCAGGTTCTCGCCGTCGTAGCGAAAAATCCAACCGCTCGGATCAGACGATGATCCATCTATCTTCGAGTATGCGATGTAGACCTTCGAGGGGCTGCCAGGTTCGAGGAGCAATCCCGGCCGTTGTATGTGGTTCGAGGAGGTAAAGGTGATGTTCTGGTAGGTCCCGGCAACTTGCACCGGACCATTAAACATCTCCGCGAAAGTGCTGATGTTCAGTGCATGTACGCGGTGGATGTAGCTCGTAGGCTGCCCGCTCCCGACCTGCGATTGCGCCACGAGGTACATGACATTGTTGGTCGGGTCAATGACGGGCGTACCGAGAATTCCGATCACCGGGTTTACCGTCCCGCACTTCTCGCCGCCGAAATATGTGCAATTCACCGGGTATTCGCCGGTTTGAAGCAGATTCGTAAACAGAAGCTGGGTACAGGTGGGGCCGGGACTGTTGCTGTCAAAGGCGTAGACGCTATCGTTTTGCGTCACGACGTAAGTCACTGAAGGGTAGGCTTTGCCACTGATTGTCACATGGGTCACCACCAGGGGCTGAGCGTAGATCTGTCCGTCCACTGTGGCTGAGCAAATCTTGCCGAACTGGCTTGAATTCACGTTCGTGGTATTCAGCACAGTCTCATGCGTGTTCATTCCGTCGCGCGAAACGTCGTTGTGCCAGGTGGTCACGCTGACTTGGCCCACGGCGGCTGAACCAAGCAAAAAAATTGCGGCCATCACGGCCGCCCACCCGGCGCGATGACCCATTCTATTGAAATCAAATTTCATACATTCGTCCCTTCAGAAAGCTGCCGGTCTATGGTTGCCGACGGCCTTGGGTAAAATAACGCAGGTTTGTATAAATCGGATGTCGGGCTAACGGGGGATTAACTCTAATTTGGGAAAAGTTACTATGGTCTCCGACTGGCTGGCAAGAAGCCTTTCTTCTCGTTATTTTCTGGGGACTTTTCGCCCATGCCGGCCATGGCCGCGATGGCTTGCGCGCCAGACCAGAACCGAAGCAACTCCTAACGAAGCTCATGAAACTTAAGGCCCAGACCCGCTTGTCCCCTCGTCCACCAAGCGTCGTCCATTCGGGCTAGAACTCCAGGCAGACAAAAATGACTTAAATCGTAAAGACGCTGGAACCTTCGGTTATTGCCCATCCTTGGGCATTAGCATAATTTTATGAATGAACTTTCCGTGAAGGCCTGGGTACGGTTTAGCACGGTTCTGGCCTAAGGGCACTCCAGGGCCTCCCAGGCGCAACTATTTGCCTTCGGCGGGGTTGAAAAAAGACAAAAGACTCCAGAAATGTTTCGCGAGGTGCTATCGAATATGCAATGTCGCTGGAATGAGCAAGGTTCGCGAAGTGGCTGGCGAAAACCCGCCAAATTGGATCTTTCCCAAGCGCGCTTGGCAGCATTGTTGCTTCTCCTGTGCGGCCTGACCGCCCTTCTCGCGGCGTGCGCAGGTGGCACCGCCAAGTCCGCTGCCGTGACACCCCCCACTCCCCCCACCACTCCGGGCGCCCCGGGAAGTGTTCCATCCGTATATTTTGGAATGAACCCTGACGTCGAGGTTCTTCGAGATCCACAATTAGTTCCGTGGCCGTCATTCACCATGGGAAGCATACGGCTGTGGGGAACGGATACAACCTGGGCTGACCTCGAACCCTCGCCGGGACAGTACACCTACGGACCCGACTGGATAACTGGCTGAACCTCGCCCAAGCTAACGGTGTGACTAACATCATGTACACCTTTGGCAAGGGCACTCCTCCCTGGATCTCGTCCGATCCAACCGACACCACCTGCACCAAACCAGGATCGACGAATCCGACACTGGGGTGGTGCGACCCGCCGAGCGACGTCAATTCGGGCGACACATCGTTTAAGAATTTTGTCACCGCCATCGTGCAGCATGTCGCGGGTCAGATTTCGGCCTGGGAATGCATCAACGAACCAGACGTTGCGGAACAGTGGACGGGAACTGTAGCTGAAACCTTGACGATGTGCACGGACATGTACAACATTGTCAAAGCGAATGATTCCTCGGCACTCGTGGTCGCGCCCGCGCCAGCGAACGGCCGTGATGCCGACGGCAATTGCAATGGCTGCACTGGGAAGGCCGTCCCGTGGTTAACAAGCTATTGGCAGGCAGGGGGAGCGAAAGTGGCGGATGTCATCGCCTTCCACGGATATTCCAGCCCTGAAACAGACCCGGAATTGGTTGGCACGCTCGCCCAGAACGTTGTTGCCGCCGCTGCCAGCAATGGCCTGGGAAGCTATCCGGTATGGGACACCGAAGTGGGCTTCAACAACGACACTGAACCGGGCGATATCACCGATCCGGACCAGCAGGTGGCCTTCACCGCAGTGATCTACCTTCTCCAGTGGTCGGATGGCATTTCGCGGATGTACTGGTACTCTTACGGCAATGGAGCAACCGGCACACTAACGAATACCGACGGAAGTCTCAATGAAGCCGGTACTGCCTACGGCGTAGTCGAAGGATGGATGGTTGGAGCAACCTTGACCAGCCCATGTAGCGCCAGCGGAACCGTTTGGACTTGTGCTTTCAAAAACGCCAAAGGGACTCAAGTGCTGGCGGTCTGGGATGCGGGGCAAAGTTGCACGGGCGGGACTTGCACTACCTCGAACTATTCACCGAGTGCGACCTACACCCAGTATGTCGATCTGACGGGCGCTACGCACACAATCAGCGCGAGTGCGAGTAACACGGCCCCGATTGGCATAAAGCCGATCTTGCTGGAACCGTAAATAAGCATGGACATCGGTTCGCCGCGGAAGGGTAGAAGACAGTCAATAGCCTCAACTTCCCTACCCGTGCGAACTGCGGCGTTTCAGTGCGTCGAGGTTTCCGCAACCGCCGACTTGGTCGTGCCGCCACATACCTCCTCGTACGGAGGAAGGCTTTCGACGGTATGCAGCAACTGCTGCGCAATGATTTCGTGACCCTCTACGCTAGGATGGACTGGATCCAGGAACACGGCATCTTGGTCCTTGCCACTGACGACAGGAATCATGTTCACCATTGGCACATGTTCCTTCTCAGCGAATTCAATCATCGCCTTTTGGAATGGAAATAATTCCGCTTCGTTCATGGTCTGGCCCTTGGAGCCAAGCATAAGCAGGACGAGCTGAACGTGGTGCGCGCGGGCGAGGTCAACACTCTGCTGCAGTCCTTGATTGAAATAGTCCATGTCCAATGCTTCCATCCCACCCAGGCTGGAGAGCGTGCCCGCCATGATTACATGCCGCAGCTTGTAATAGACCAATCGGCGCAAAATACCCTCCACCACAAAGTTGTAGATGGCGCTTCGCCGGAGGATCGCTTTCATTCGTACGCGGCGGAGAAAGGCTTCGCGCGCCGGCAGCTTGAAGCTTTGTCAATTTTTCGAAATTACTGTTATAGCTGTAAGCTACAATTGCAATATCAGGTTGCACTACGTTGTCCTGTAAAACTTCCTTAAGTTTTTCGGCCACCAGCGCATTCGGGTAGGCATTTACTCCGGCGTCAATCACTTCAAAATGTTTCCGTGAACACCCGCTTTGACCAAGCAGCTTCTCCAAGTCAGCGCTGTAGGTGGAGTTATCACCCACTCCCCAGCCTTGAGTGGAAGAGTCACCGAACGCGATCACGCGAAATTCGCCCGGCTGTTTTGTCTTCACGTCCTCGGCACGGCGAAAGCCCTGGTCATTGAACGTTTCCGGCAAGTGGTTGATCACCGTAAGGCTATGCCCCGCGACCGGGCACCACAGCAATCGCTCGTCCGGGCGATAAGTGGTGTAGCTACCGTATCCGAATAGCCGAAGGAATAATTCCAAAAACAGACAAAATGCCAACAACAAACCGGCCGTCTTTAAAAAGACGTGTTTCTCCTGAGTCTTCTCCTGACTCTGCACCTGACTCATTCTTCCCTTACCTCCGTGTGTCGACAGTCTAGTTGAGTGATGTTGAAGGGCAGATCAGGGCCGAAGCATCGGTCATCGCCGCAGCCCCGCCTGCCCGAGTTAGCGCTTAGAAGAACGTGTAAATGAACGGCGCCAATGAGGAACTCTGCGCCACGATAATGAATACGCCGAGCAGTAATATGCTGGCGATAATCGGCAGCATCCACCAGCGGCGGCCGCCAAAGTATGAAACGAGTTCTCCCGCCACATTCATATTGCGGGCGATATTCTTAACGAATTTCATATCTCCTCCAAAAGTTAATGGTGTTTGCGTCGCCGGAGCAGCGGTCTTGGTAAATGCAAGTAACCGAGCCGCCTTGGTTGACTCCGAGTGTAATTTCCATGCTGAAAAGCAAACGCGCTCTTACAGCGCGGACTTATCCACCAGGAAGTTCTCCATCACTAATGTGTCCATTTCGCTGGTGCGAAAAGTGTTAAAAGCATTGGCGGGGGTAGTGACAATGGGCTCGCCTTTAAGGTTAAACGAGGTGTTCAGTATTACAGGTACGCCCGTCGCCTCCCCGAAACGCTTAATCAGGTGATAGTAACGAGGACTCTGCTCCTCGAACACGGTCTGCAGGCGACCAGTACCATCCACGTGGGTGATCGCGGGAAGGGTTGACTGTTCATTCGCTTTTACCGGAACCACATACAGCATGTAACGTGCCGGGTAGTGACGGCATGGATTGGACAAGTCAAAATATTTCTCCGCCGACTCGGCCAGCACAGAAGGGGCAAACGGCCGATAAGGCTCGCGAAATTTGATCTTTGAGTTCACGATGTCTTTCATCTCGTGATTTCTTGGATCGGCGAGGATGCTGCGGCTTCCCAGTGCCCGCGGGCCCCATTCGAAACGGCCCTGCGACCAGCCCACGACCTGGGCATTGGTCAGACGATCGACGACGGTGTCCACCAGTTCGTCCTCGTCTTTCATCCGGCGGTGCGGAATATTGTTCTGGCTCAGGAAATCACTGATCTCGCCTTCAGAATTGGCGCGTCCCCAATAAGCGTGCTTCATCGTGAAATTACGCGGTTGATCGAGCAACGTGTAGTGGGCCCACAGCGCCGCCCCCAATGCACCGCCGCCGTCTCCGGCCGCCGGTTGTATGTAGATCTCTTCAAATGGCGTCTCCCGCAGGATGCGGGCATTGGCCACGCTGTTCAACCCGACACCGCCTGCGATGCACAGGCGCTTGAGCCCGGTCTGTTGGTGGGCATTGCGGGCCATTCCAAGGACCAGTTCCTCTGTCACCTTCTGAATGCTCGAAGCGATGTCTGCGTAATGTTGATTCAGCTTGCAAAGCTCAAGATAGTTCCCCGGCGGGTCGCCAAAGTATTTTGGGAAGCCCGTACCTTCGGTGAAGAACTGCAGCTTGGTCGGCCGCGGGTCACCGAACAAGTCCACAAATTTGCGATTGTAGGTGCGATTGGTGGAGTGGTGGAAACAGAAATACTCCATGTTCAAGGTGAAGGAGCCGTCACTATTTTGGTGGACCAGCTTCCAGACCTTGTCCACGTATCGTGGTTGGCCGTAGGGCGCCATGCCCATCACCTTGTATTCGCCCTCGTTTACCTCGAACCCCAGGAAGGCAGTAAACGCGCTGTAAAGCAGGCCCACGGAATGAGGGAACTCAATCTGTTTCTGCAGCGTGATCTGGTTGCCGTGCCCTACGCCGGAGGTCGCAGTCACCCACTCGCCGACGCCGTCGATCGTCAGGATGGCGGCATCATCAAACGGCGAGCAGAGAAAAGCACTGGCGGCGTGGGACAAGTGGTGCTCCGAGAACAAGATCTTGTCCTTGCTGACGCCCAACTCGGTTTGCAACGTCGTGGCGACCCACATCTTGTCGAGCATCCACGTGATCATCGACTCAGGAAAGACCTGCCATGATTTCGGATAAGTCTGCAGGGCGGTCATGAGAATCCGGTCCAGCTTGCGGAACGGTTTCTCGAAGAAGACTACATAGTCCAAATCGCTTCCCTGAATTCCGCCTTCTTCCAAGCAAAACTCGATGGCCTTTTTTGGAAAGCCAAAGTCGTGCTTGATCCGCGAGAATCGTTCCTCTTCGGCGGCGGCGATAACCTGGCCGTCGCGCAACAGGGCGGCAGCCGCATCGTGGTAATAACAGGAAACCCCTAAAATATTCACAATTACTGCTTCCTAGCCCACTGTAAATCGTGAGCTTCGTTGGGATGGTCAAGCCACTGCTGAAGCGGCCGCTTGATCCGCAGCGGATCGGAGAAAAAACGAGCGGCCAGCCCAAAAGGCATCAACAATACTGCGTAGAAAATGGTCAAAATCACTCTCGCCTGGAAGTTGCCGATCTTGCGCGCGATCTTCTTCCAGCCTTCCCAGGCGCGTTTTATCATTCGCATCTTGGCTCCTAATGTCCTGTTTGAAAGTTAGCTAAACAAAGTCCCCTGCGCAAGCAAAGCCCGGCTTACGTTAGTCACTTCCAGAAAAACACTAGAAGGAGGGAGCCGGAAACAAATCCGGCAATCGATTTCGTCATTCGGTATCGGGCGCCGATACCGACTCAAGGGAGAGAATTATTCAAAATCCTACCACGCCGGTCCGACTTTTATATCCGTCAGCGTGGTCTACCCGTTTTCGTTACGGGACCGTGACCTTAAGCTTGGCCAAGCTCTGCAACTGACCCGAAGGTGCCAGAACTCGCCAAGGGCCTCGGGGTAGTAGGTGCCTGGCGCGGTTGTCGAACTCATAGTGATAGTGAGGGTCGCGGTTGCGCTATTCGTCCCGTTCAGAGTTACCGAGGACGGAACGATCGTGCAATCGGCACAGTTCTCAGTCGTAAGGGTCACGGTCTGATTGAATCCGCCGAACGGTGTGATCGTCAGGGTTGAAGTGCCAGATGATCCCGGCTTGATGGTCAGAGTGTTGGGCGACGCCGTGACCGTGAAATATGGGCCATAGCCGCTCAAAGTTACCGGCTGCGGGCTGCCCGGTGCATTGTCGCTCACCATAAACGTTGCCGACCGTAGGCCGTAGTTCTTGGGAGTGAAAGTGAACGTGACCGTGCAGGCCTCGTCCACTCCCAGACTTGCTGGAAGACTGCCGCAAGTCGTCCCTGTCTGAGTAAAGTCATTGGGATCGTTTCCCGCCACACTGAAACCTGTGAGGCTGAGATCGTCGCCTCCCGAACTGGTGATGGTTAAGCTTTGCGGGGTGCTGGTGGTGCCGATAGGCCACGCGCCAAAGTTGGCCGGCGGCGTAGTGCTCACGGCAGGAGTGAGGTGGACCACCCGAATGCGATTGTTACCGGCATCCGCAATATACAAATTCGATTGACCGTCAACCAGGATCCCAAGGTTGTTGAGGTCGGCCGATGTCGCTGGCTCTCCATCTCCGCTGAATCCTCCCGGGCAACCTTGCGCCACGTTGCCGGCCACCGTTCCGATCGTGGCGGTAACTGCGTCTACGCGACGCACACAGTTGAAGTCACCGCCGCTGATGAACAAATTATTCGTAGGATCCATCGCTATTTCCAGCGGGAAAAATTGACTCGCACTGAGGGCCGGACCGCCGTCACCGAGGTACTTGGCGTCTCCATTCAGCGCCCAATTCGTTATCATGCCACCTTTAACCTGGCAAACCGTGTTGGCGAAAGAGTCGTCGATGTACACGTTGCCGGAGCTGTCCACCGCAACACTCGATGGGTGGTTGAGGGCCGTCTTTACGGCTGGGGCCGGAGTGGAGGGGCAGATCTGACTGGCCACAGCGCCCGTGCCCGCGAAATTGAAAATGTCCCCCGCGGTATTCACGACCCGGACCACGTGGGCCGTGTAATCGGCGATGTAGACGTTGCCGGAAGGGTCCACTGCAACCGATTCCGGCGTCGAGAAAGCGGCACTCGTCGCTGGACCGCCATCCCCGCATGCCGGAGGTGCCGCAGAGCACGCCACTCCATAAGTTCCAGCGAAGAGGTTGATCTCGCCACTACCGCTATTGCCGCCAGAACTCAAACTCATTTCGCGAACTGCGAGGTTTCCGGTGTCCGCAATCCACATATTCTCCCCGACAATTGTTATTCCTGTCGGACCGTTCAATGTGGCACTCGTGGCCGCACCTCCGTCACCGGTATGACCTGCAATTCCTGTGCCCGCCACGGTTGAGATGACTCCAGTCGTCGCCGTAACCATTCGAATCCGGTTGTTCGCAGTATCTGCAATATAAACATTTCCGAAACTATCTTCCGCGACGTTGTAGGGGTTCGCCAAGACTGCGCTGGTGGCCTGTCCGCCATCGCCGCCCAAACCACCGCCTGCAATCGTAGTGAGACTGCTGGTCCCACTTGCAACCTGTCGTACGGATTGATTTCCGCTGTCTGCAATGATGAGATTCCCGGCCGAATCCAGGAAGACGCTGGATGGAAAATTCAGATCTACGCTGGTAGCCACGCCGTCGCCGTTGGAGCCCGCATTCCCGGTGCCAGCGACCGTGCCGATGTCCCCAGCCTTTATGGATGGTGACCCAAAAACACTGATTGGTGTGGACCCCATATTAGCGAAACGTATCTTTTGGTCCCATGAGTCGGCAATGTAGATGTTGTTCGAAGGATCGAGGAATACCGACGTGGGCATTTGCAGATTGGCCCGGCTCGCCGGACCGCCATCGCCACAAGTTCCGGTAGGGACCTGACAAATGAGTCCTTTCCCCACAACGCTGCTGATCGTGCTACCGCTGGCGATAACCTCGCGTATCCGGTTATCTCTTGTGTCGGCGATGTACAGGTTTCCCAAGCTGTCTAAACCTACACCTTGCGGATTGTTGAGGTTCGCTGCGGTCGGCGACCCACCATCACCGCAGGATGCGGTGGGATTGGCGCAGGGCGTTCCGTTGCCGGCGACCGTGCCGATGTAACCCGGCTGTAACGTGACCCCCAAAAGGGTAGTCGTGGTGGCCTGCATGTTGACGACGCGGACCTTGTCATCCGCCTCATCTGCAATGTAGAGGTTCCCCGCGCCGTCCAGGGCCACGCCCACGGGAAGATTCAGCGCTGCGTTCGGACCCGTGGCCGGGCCGCCATCCCCGCAGGTTCGTCCGGCCGGATCGCACTTGGTGCCGCTCCCGGCAACCGTGGTGATTATGCCGGTCACGGCATTCACCATGCGTACTCGGGAATTGCCGGGATCGGCAATGTAGATGTCCCCTTTGCTGTCAATGGCCAGTCCGGTGGGAACTGCAAGTATCGCCGCGGAAGCAGGGCCGCTGTCTCCGCCGTATCCTTCAATGCCAGTGCCGGCAAACGTCGTTACCGTGCCGTTCGTCATCTTGAAGACATAAGTGGAGTATGGGGCGGCGATGTAAGTGTTGCCCGATGCATCACGAACCGCCGCCGTCGGTCCAGGCAGATCAACACTCGACGCCGCACCCCCGGCCGTACCACCTCCGGCATATTCGCTGATGGCGTTCTGGGCTTGGGAAGCTTGCGACACAATGCAGGAAACGCATAGCACGAAAGCTGCGAGCAATCTGAAACGGCGATTGAGGGTCAACGGGGCGAGATTCACAATTACCTCCACTGCGATTCTGAATTGGCTGAAAAGAAATTGTTCGGAATTCTGTCGGCTAGACTGCTGCGTACTCCGGGTTCACTACGGGATATCCAAGGCGTTGTAAGACCGTGCCAGTTTGTTGCTCGAATAGATGAGCTTGCGCTGGGGTGAACGCGTCACTCCACCCGCCAACCGACCCTTCACGAACGAAGCGGCCCTTCGCCGATGCCTTTTGTGGATTGGCTTTTTCTTTGTCTTGCATCTTCTTCAAAGAATTATTGGCAATGGCACGCTGGATGGTCTCGCGTTGCACAGTTACCGCTAGGAAATCCATCATCGCAGCCAAAGATTCTTCCGGGTCGCGGCGCAACTTGTCGTAGCGAACGAGCAAAATCTTGGCGTGCTCGTCATCTTTGGCCTTCATCCAGGAGTTCACATGTTCGACCCAGGAGCCGAACGGATTTACTTTGCCGCGCAGAAAACGCTGCAGGTACAGTTCAAAATCATCCGGGATCACGCCCAGGGCTTTCTGATAGGCAAATTCGGAGATCGCAACGTCGCGAGCATCCCGCACCAGATAAATGGCCTTTTTGTACGCTGGGCGATAGGGCTCGTGGGTCTTGATCAATCTTCCGTCTTGCGCAAGCAGCGGCTTTGCGGCATCCTGCTGGCCAATGTCCGGAACCAGTTGACGGATATTCACAAAGGAAGACGACTGCCCGACCAAAATCTCATAGAGCATGAACCTCAACCAGGTGTTGCCGGACCTGGGATAGGAGGCGACAAACACGTCCGCGGGGCGGACACCGCGATGACGGATCCACGCTAAAGGACCATGGACAGGACTTCTTGCGATGGTGTGGCGAACTTTACGAAGTGTAAGCATTCTGCCGAGTTTCCTTAAGGAGTCGCCGCGAAGTAGAAAATGCCGGCTGTCGCGCGGCTTCCTCTTGTGCAATTCGCCACAGGTGGCTGCTCACGACCACTAGCCCGATCATGATCATGTAAGGAGCAAATGGCCGTCCACCGAAATTGGCATTGAACATTCCGTTGATAAAGAGATTCACGAAGGCCGCCATGCAGCCGATCGCCAAATAACGGACTTGCTTTGAAGCGCCAGCATGTATGGTTCGCCACAGGTTCCGCACGATCACGAAAAGCACCATCATCAGAAGGCCGAGTCCAACAAGACCATTGTTATATACGGTCTCCAGGAAGCTGTTATGCAGGTGGATGGCGGAAAACGACTCCCCCGAGTAGATAAGTGTCCTAAAGCGAGAGGAATAGAATCCATGGCCGAAGATGGGTTTGTTCAGGATCAAAGGCCACGAGGATGCCCAGATCTCAGTTCTCCCCGTGAGGCTGGCGATCTCATCCAACTTCATGTAATTCGCGGCATACTGGCCCAGAGGGGTGAACAGAAGGGCCAGCGTAATGCCTAGCGCGATCACCGCAGTGAAACCCAGCGCAGCCTTCACCCGCTTCTGCATGGCATAGAAGAGAATGCCGGACACAAAACCCGCAAAGATGCCGGTCTTGCCGCCGGCGATGATCATCAGAACGAACGACACCGCGGCTATCGCAATCAGAAATCTTTGCCGCTTCGCCGAGTAAAGCGTCAGGCACAGCACCAGCAAAAGTCCGGACAAAGCGGAAATCTCGGTAGGCGCTTCGTGAAGAAAACGGAACTCTAATGCGCCCCGGGTGGATCCCGCCAGTGGATCGGGCTCAAAGATGGAGCGCACGGTTGGCAGCAGAATCAACAACACGAGGGCCCAAAGCACGGTGTTGAGGAACGCGCGAATGCCCGCGACTTTGGACATCTCCTGAGAACACAGATGCACCACCAATACGACCAGCGCGAGCTTAAACGCCCAGGCCAGGGAAAACGCGACGCTGGGCGCATATGCACATGACACGATGCTATACAACGTAAGCCAGGTGACCCATTTGTAGTCCCCTTCGAACATGCCCCGCAGATAATGCGGGAATTTCAAGAGGGTCACAACAACTCCGCAAGACACGATTACCCAGAGGATGACTTCGGTGAAGGCCTCCGGGGCAAAATCCGATGCCGATACCGAGGTGACATCGCTGTGATAGTTGAACACCTCTTGCGAGACCAGCAGCCCCCACCACAAGATCAAAATGATCCATCTGCTCCGCTGCACCCGGTCCCGGCCGTAGCCTGCCGCTAAAGCGAGCAGCCCACAGAAAAACAACGCCACGAGCATGAGCGTCAGGTAATCGGGCTCAATCAGGAAATCTCCCAGGTATCTCAGCACGAACCATGGCTCCCAAGACGAAGCCGACACCGATTGCCAGTGTGGTCCCCTTGATCCCCCATCGCGAGAGGGCCGATTGAATTTGCGTCGCTGCGGTCATCGAATTACGCTGCCCCTGAACCTTTCAGGACGGCAGGAATGGTCTTCATCAGAATCTCGAGGTCCAGCCACAGAGACCACTGGTCGATGTATTGCATGTCCAACTCCATCCACTTTTCGAAGGGGATGGAATTCCTGCCGAGGAGCCTGCCAGAGACAGGTAATGCCGGGCCGGACGCTAAAACGCCGACGGTGCCAGTCCTGGCTAAAACCTTCGTAGTCGCGCACCGCCATGGGCCGCGGACCCACCAGGCTCATATCGCCTTTGAGCACGTTGAGCAACTGAGGAAGCTCATCGAGACTGGTCTTGCGCAGGAATTTGCCCAGCGGAGTGATGCGGGGATCATTCTTGATCTTGAAGACCGGGCCGCTCAGTTCGTTCAAATGCTCGATTTCTTTCATCCTGCTTTCCGCGTTGGCGACCATGGTGCGGAACTTATACATATAGAATCGGCGCTTGTTCAAACCCATGCGCTGCTGCATGAAAAGCACGGGGCCCGGAGAGGTGAGCTTGATCAGGATGGCGATCGGCACAAGCAAGGGCGAGAAGAAGATGAGGAGAATCAAAGAAACCGCAAAGTCCAGGGCCCGCTTGATGACCGCAGGCCATCCATCCGGCATTGCGCCCCGGCGATGGGTGACGTGTGAATCTCCCTCGAAATCCTCGGTTTGGGGATTGGCGTATTTCAAATTGACGATCTGGGAGACGAACCGCACGATGATCCCTTGTTCTTCGCACAGTTGGGCGATTTCCGAGGCGCGCGAGTGGAGCGATCGCATGGGAAGGGTCACGACAAGTTCATCAACGACGTTGGAACGTAGAAAGGTCCGTAACTCTTCGAAGGTGCAGACCAGGCGATAGCCGCTTTCGCGAAACCTCTGCAGGCCCGCCCATTCCTCGTCCACGAAGCCGGCGATACGGTAGCCTAGCCACGGGCTTTCTTCGATTCTGCGCGCAAATCGCAGCGCTTCATCGTTCGTGCCCCTGCAATCAGCATGCGCCGCAGGTTCTTGTCCCGCAGGCGGGCCTGCCTGAGAATAACGCGCACTGCGAAGCGTCCGGCCATGGTGGCCAGCGTCACCGAAGCCCAGAAAATGGCCACGAAGAAATAGTTGACCATGACCACATGGAAGACGATGGCGGCCCCATAGATCAGAGTGGTCGCAAGCGAAGTCGCCTTGATAATATCCAGGGCCTCATCTCTGGACCGTGAGAGGCGCCTCGACTCATACATTCCAAACGACGACAGGACCATGTTCCAGATGTAGACAAATCCTGAGAAGAGCAGGATGTTCTGGATCTTCACCCGCATCGAGAGAAAATCTTTTAAGGACAGGTCGCTGAACGCGTGCGACACCGCAATGGTCGCTAGCCCAAAGCAGAGGAGCATGACCACGATGTCGCATATCTCAACTACGTGCTTGAGAGTTTTCCGAGTATTGTTTCCCACGATGAGGAGTCCGTTCTTTGGGGGGATCTCAACGTAAAACAACCATGGCGACCAGCGGAGGGGTTCGCCGAATGACTGCTTGGCCTAATGAACGCTTGTTACGGTCTGCTTAACGCTTTTGTCCAGTCGAGAAAGAATTCAACTTATTCCGTGCGAGTTTCAACCTCATCAGTGTCTTTCGTCAGCACAACGACATCCCGGCCGTTACGGCCGTTCCCATTGTGACCGCTCCCGTTGTGACCGTTGCGGCCATTGCCGTTACCGTTGTGGCCATTCCTTTGAGGAACTGCCGCCAAGACCGGCAGGTTCAGCTCTGACACGATGTCCGTGGGAGTGCGCAACGAGGAATCAAGGTACTCGGCTGTAAATACCACGGCAACGCTCATCGTGGCGGCCAGCAGAGTTCCCACCAGTCCATACAGCCAACGATCATCCGTGGGCAGTGACGGTACCGAGGGCGATTCGGCAACCGTAACGTTGAGGATGCGCTGGGTGTCCAAGGCATCGGTCATGCGAGCTTCTTCACGCTTGTGCAGGTAAAGCAAATAATTGTCTTCGTCCGTTTTCGCGTTCCGGGTCAGGCCCTGCTGGGCCAGATCTTTCTCTTCCAGTTGCACGGTGTTCTGCTGGTACACGTTCACGATCGCTTGCAGGGACGCCTCGCGTGCCTTCAGCGAACTGTAGTCCGATTTGGCCCGCGCCAGCTCAGTTCCGATCCATGCGTATGTCGGATTCTGGTCCGTCACTTCTTCCTTCAACGGCTTGCTTTCTTCGCCGGAAATTGAAGCCCGCGTGTCTGCGATCTCTTTATCAACCTCTTGCACCAGCCGGTAACTCGGTTGGTACTTGGTCAGTAACTCGGTGCGCTTGAGTTCCAGAGTCAATAGCGTGCTCTTGAGTTGTTCGAGTACGGCGCCGTCGTCTGACTCTTTGACCTGGGTCGTAAGGCGATTCGGCGTTGTGCCTTCCTGTTTCTGGAGATCCTGGATGCGCTCCGCAGTCGCTGCCAAGTCGGCACGCGTCTGCTGGAGGTTGGCATTGAAGTCATTCAGCTTTTGTAGAGCGATGTCGCGGGCCACCTTGGGAGCCACACCTCCCTGCTCCCTGGCAAACTGTCGAAGCTGGTCCTCGGTGTTCTCCAGGTCCTTGCGGTAGCGCTCAGTCTCCTGGTCGAAAAATTGGAGTTGTCCGGGGGCCCGGTAAACATCAAGATGCTTTTCGATATATGCGTTGTCCAGCGCAGACAGGACTTGGGCGGCTTGTTTAGGATCGGTCGAGGTATAGGCAACACTGATCAGATTGCTTTTGCGTATCGAGTCGATCTTGAGCTTGGATCGAAGACGCAAAACTGCCTTCGCGATCTTCGCGTTTTCGCTAACGGTTCAGGGAAGGTAGGAAGAAAGACTGCTCCGGTGTTGCAAGCCGCACGCGATCACCGTCTGGCGCAGCACGTCGTCGCTCTCCAGAAGCGCAATCTCCGAGTTGAGCTCTTCTTCGCTGATTTCGTCCCGAATCTGTAGCTGCGTGGTTTGCTCGGGCGACACCACGGGATCGACGCGTTCGCGCTTCACCAAAATATTGGTCTGGGCCTTGTATTCAGCGGGCATGAAGAGCACGGTAAGCAATGTGCCCAGCAACATTCCGCCAAAACATAAACTCAAAATGCCCTTGTGGCGAAAGCCAACTGCGGCCAGGTCGCGCAAAGTGAATGACTGCGGCCGCGTTGCATTGCTCTGATCGAAATCTTGATTACTCACAAAAGCCTCCTTGGTGCATGCCCTCGAACAGCAAGTCGCAAGTTTTCCAGTAAGGGTTCTACCTAGTGATGGGTACGTACGCGCCCAAACCGGAGTTAGGTATAAAGGGCTTGATCTTGGACAAAGTGTTCTGGGGTACGTACACCATATCTCCCGGATGCAAACTTGGATCTTCGTGAAGGTTGCCCGCCTTCAACATCTGCTTCACGTTATAAATCTTGGCGTGGGGTCCAATCTTCGTTGACACGCCGGAACAGCACAACCTGCGAATGCTTGGCATTGTCGGTAAAACCGCCCGCTATGGCGACCGCTTCCGTGAGCGTCACATCGCCGCGAAGATCATATTTCCCCGGATGATTTAATTGGCCGATCGCCGTGAAGTAAGGCTTCTCAAAATCCTTCATCACGACCGAGACCGGCGGATCGTTCAGGATTTTGTCGTAAGCATCATGCAGAGTTTTTGTCAGCTGCGGCACGGTCTCGCCGGCAACGTGGATGTCTCCAACGCTTTTGAGAGTGATGAAACCGTCCGGCTGGACCACGACCGCCGCCTGGTTAAACTCGGGGCTAAGTTCAAAGTTGATGTCAAAGCTATCGCCGGCGCGGATAGCATAGCGTGGGTTCCGCTGCTGCAATTGGATTTGATTCGTACTGTCGGCTGGCGCATTATCGATGGTTTTGGCACTGGCGGATATCGCATTCTGCGCTACGCTGAGCGTTGCGGTCGCCAGCAATCCAACCATCATTCCTAGCAGGATCCGTTTCATGATGAGTTTTCCCTTTAGCCCACGCCGGGCAAGTATACGAGTTTTATTCCACTTCTCGGTCTATCGCAAGCCCAAAATAGCCGGCCTTAAAAACAGCTCCGCCCTCTCAGTCCCATCGATCACGGAACCAGAAAAAGAATTGAGGAGGAACCAGCGATACCCACTTTGTCTGGGGGGAGTTCACGCCGGGTCGTCCAGGGGGGCGTGACCGATGACTTTCACGAAGTCTACGTGGCCCCGCCACCTGTCGCAAGAGTCAAACGCCTCTAGTGACTAATTTCTCTATTCCGCCCAAAGCACGAGAAGAAAGTTGTCCCTTTGACCTTGCAAGTGCTTCTCAGGTTTGATGGAGCAATTTGGTAGAACTCTCGTCAGCGGCGGTCTGCGTGGCCGCATCGAGAAGATGGCCTCTGAGCTTCTCGGCCAGCAGGTTTACGTTCGGCTCCCTAAACATCGAGGGGTGGTCACCCGGTATGCGGTGAAACACGATGCCGCCCCGAACCAGGTCCTTCCAGCCAATCTCGAAGTTGAAGTATTCGCCACTGGGCCAATCGCTGGACTGGAACAGGACCATGTTTCCTGGATAAGACGTGGGCCCGTAGCGGTGAAAGGCGGGGTGAACGACCGTGTCCGTGTTGCGCAATTTTCCGTTTTGGCCGCTTCCATGATCGCCTGACAGCCGCCACATGGTGCGCTCCAACTTCCGGCGCGCCTCCTCGAACCTGTCAGAAATGTAGGCAGAGCTTTGCCGCAAATCGAGCTGAAGCAGATTGGCCAGATGATACTTGATCCGGCCGGTGTAGCGGCCGTCTCGCAACGGGCCCTTGTAATAGGCGTGGTTATGGCCATCAAACATTGCGAGGAGCGCGACTTGTTCGCCCTCCATCTGAAGCTGGCGGGCGACTTCATAAGCAATCACAGCATTCACACACAGCCCCGCGAGATGGTAAGGGCCCTGAGGCTGCACTTCACGCATGGCCCGCACCAGAAATGCGGCAATGTCTTCGACGCGGTATGGATTGGGCAGCTTGATCGCGTCGGAGTACGGAATATCGAGTCCCAGCAAGGGCTGATCCAACCCTAGTTTCCGGGCCAGCAGGCGGAATCTCGGTTCACCGCGGACCACGAACAAAGGTGGGCGCGAACCTTTGGGCTGAATCGCAATGATCGCGCGCGCCGCCAGGCTATGATCGGGACTGCGCAGCCAGTCCGCCATCAATTCGATGGTGGGCGCCTGGAATACAAAAGCCAGCGACAAAGACTGCTGGAATTCCTGCTCGATGCGGTAAAGCAATTTCGCAGCGAGCAGAGAATGTCCGCCAAGCTCGAAGAAATTCGCGGTAACGTCGTCACTCTCAGTTTCCAGAATTTCTTTCCAAATAGTCAGCAGACGGGCCTCCATCGAATCGCGCGGAGCAATCGGGCCGACCGAGGCAGGTTCCTCAAGGCTGACGGACCTCGATGCCAGAGCCTGGCGATCGACTTTCCCATTGGGCGTCCGCGGCAGCGCTGCAACAAAGACAAAGGACGATGGGGCCATGTACACGGGCAATCGCGACTTGAGAAACGCGCCCATCTCGGCTGCCGAAGTTGCGTATTGCTCGCGCGCCACTACATAAGCAACGAGAAGCGGCTTACCGGAATTCCCCTCCACTATAACCGCGGCCTCTCGCACTTCCGGATGTTCGCTGAGCATTAACTCAATCTCGCCCAGCTCGATTCGCATACCGCGAATCTTCACTTGCTCATCCGTTCGTCCGAGGAATATCAAATTGCCGTCGGGAAGGTACCGGACCAAATCTCCGGTCCTGTAGATTCGGCTGTCCGCGCTCTCGGCAAAGGTCTCGGCAGAAGTCCCGGCAAATGGATTGGGCAGAAATTTCAATCTGGTGAGGTCTGCCTGATTCCGGTATCCGCGCGCAACGCCTGCTCCTGCGATGAAGAGTTCGCCTTGCACTCCGGGAGGAACGGGCTGCAGATTCCGGTCGAGAACATACACCTGCGTGTTTGCGATCGGCCGGCCGATCGGCACGGCGCTGTGCTGCTCCTCCGGCTGACACTTGTATACCGTGCTCCAGACCGTTCCTTCCGTCGGTCCGTACTCATTGAATAACTCGACGGCGGGCAGCAATTGGTGATGCGAAGCAACCAACTGCCTTGGACACGCTTCACCCGCAACGATCACCTGGCGAAGCGAGGCTAATTCGTGCGCGTCGGCAGTCTCCAGCAGTTCGCTGTAAAGCAAGGGAATGCAGAGCATGTTCGAGGTCCGGTTCTGCGCAATCAAACTGGCAATCTGACGAGCTTCCCAGTTGAATTCCCTAGCTGGCAGGACCAATGCTCCGCCCGAACAGAGGGCATGGAAAATCAGGGCGACCGAGCTATCAAATGCGAACGACGACAGCAGCAAGAATTCATTTCCTGCGTTGGCGTAGTAATCGAGTCGAGCGGCGGTCGATTGCGCCAGGTTTTGTTGTGTAATTTCCACGCCTTTGGCTCCGCCGGTCGAGCCCGAGGTGTAAATCACGTACGCCAGATTTTCTGGTTTGAGATCTTCAATAACGGAAGAGTCAGGCTGGCCCGCAATCTTCTCCCATTCCGAATCCAGGCAGATCACTTGACACTGCTTCAAGCGCGGCTGGTTTCCCAGCAGGTGTTGCTGAGTGAGCAACACCGGAGTTTGACAGTCCGCCAGCATGAAATCCAGGCGCTCTTGGGGATAAGCGGGATCCAGTGGCACGTAAGCGCCGCCGGCTTTCAGGATTCCCAGAATGCCGATCACCATTTCAAGCGAGCGCTCAACGCAGAGAGCCACCGGGACTTCAGCGCGTACTCCAACCGTTCTCAGGTAATTCGCCAGTTGGCTGGCGCGGCGGTTCAGTTCACCGTAGCTCAATGTCTGCGATCCGCACCTTACCGCGATGGCGTTGGGTGACTTTTCTGCGTGCAGTTCAAATCGTCGTGATACCAACTCCAACGGATAAGGCTTCCGCGTGTCGTTCCACTCGACGAGAACTTTCCTGCGTTCTTCATCGCGCAGGATCGGAAGCTGGCTGATGCGTCGGCCGGGGTCGGCTACAATCGCTTCCAGAAGTGTCTGCCAGCACCCGATGAGTTGTGTAATGGTCGCGGGAGCAAACAGGTCGGTGCTGTAGATTATGCGTCCCAGCACTCCATCGGCGCGGTCATCGAGTACAAAACATAAATCAAATTTTGTAGTGCCAGTTTCAACGTCAATCGGCGTCAGGTCCCATCCCGGCTGCGCCTCGGAGAGCCCAGGCTCGAGCGACAGAAGCACGCGGAACAACGGGTTGCGGCCGCCGCTGCGCTCCGGGTGCAACTCCTCCATAATCTGGTTCAAAGGTACATCGTCGTGACTCAGCGCCTCGATGGTAGTGCGGCGCACGCGATCGAGTAGCTCAAGAAAAGTAGGATCTCCTGTGAGATCGCTGCGCAGAACCACCGTGTTCAGGAAGAAGCCGAGCAGTTTTTCCGTCCCGCGATGATTGCGCCCAGAGGTGATGCTTCCGATCAGGATGTCGTCCTGCCCAGAATAGCGGCAGAGCAGCGTATCCAGGGCCGCCAGAACGGTCATGAAAAGGGTCACGCCTTGCTTCCGGCTCAAAGCATGGAGAGCTTCGCGGGCCGGACGGGAGAGAGCGAAAGATTGCATCGCTCCGCGAAAAGATTCTGCGCCGGCGCTCGTTCCATCCGTGGGCAACTGCAACACGGGCAGGGCCCCACCCAACTGCTTGCGCCAATAGTCGAGATGGCCCTGTAGCCCTTCGCCATTCCGCGATGCGCGCTGCCATACCGCATAGTCACCGTACTGAAATGGTAACTCCGGCAACGGCGATCGTTGCGACGGCCATGGCTGGGACGGCGGTGATTGGGACTGGGATGGTTCGGATTCTGAGAAAGCCTGGTACAGACTCACCAGTTCAGGCAGAAACACCTGATATCCCGTCACGCCGTCAAAGATGAGGTGATGACAGTTGACGAACAGCCGGTATTCTTCATCCGCTAACCGGACCAAGTGGGCCCGTAGCAGCGGCCCTTTGGCAAGGTCGAAGGGCTGGCGAGCGTCTTCCGTCGCCAGATGCAAGGCCGCAGCAGTGCGCTCGCACTCGGGAAGATTTCGTAAATCTACCACCGGAAGCTTGACTTCAAATGGCGGATTCACCATCTGCACGGGCTGACCGTCGCGCATCGGGAACGTGGTCCGCCAGGCTTCATGCCTGCGAATGATTTCTGTGAAGCTGCGTTCCAGAGCTGCAACGTCGAGCGGCCCATTGCGATGCACGGTGAAGGGCTCGTTGTAGAGCGGCGTGCCGAGGACGAGCTGCGCATGCAGCCAGATTTGCTGCTGCGCAAATGTAAGCGGAATTACGGCGTCCGGGGGGCGGCGGCCAATCGCCGGCGGGTCGACCGATTTCTCTCTACGCTGCTGCAGATACTGCTCCAGCAGTTTGCGCTTTCGCTCCAAGATTTCGTGAGTTTCAACCATGACTAGTCAGCGACGCGGTGCGCATCGCTCGCGACCAGCTTTCCCGATCCGGCGGGCGTTTCTCCGTACGTTTTTCCGTGCGCTTCTCCGTACAGCGAGGCCAATAGCTGGCCGTTCGTCACATATTGAACGCCGCCCTGATTGCTGACATATTCGAGCATCTCGCGGAGCTGCGGCCACAGCTCGAGTTTTTCCAACTCCCACGGATGTCCGGACAAATGCCACACTCCACCCTGCCGCCGGACCCGGTCAAATAATGTTTTGCCGAGAGTGAGCCAGTCGCTGAACCGAACCAAATCCCAGGACGATTTCAGCAGGGCCCCGACCGCTCCGGTCCGGACAAGATTTCGCACGTAGTTCGATCGGCCGTGCGGGTACGCTTGTACGGCAATTGGCATGGCAAAGCGGTGGAAGTTCTCGCCGCAAGAAAGCATCTGGGTGCCACGGGCGCCGCGGTATCCGGAGCGCTTCACTTCACTCATCACCTGGGCGTTGAAGCGACCTTTGGGATAACAGAACATGGTCACTTCCCTTCCCAGTATTTGTTGCAGCGTGCTCTTGCATGCGCCGATTTCGCGGGCTTGTTGCCCGGGGCCGAGTTCTGTAAGAACGGCGTGTGTAACCGTGTGCCCACCGATCTCGAAACCGGCGGCGGAAAGCGTGCGCAGGTCGCTGGCCGTAAAGAGCGAAGCGCGGCCCAGCCTTCCCGTGGGAACGTAAAAGGTGCCAGGCAGCCGATAAGCACTTAGCAGTTCGCCCAGCTTCAGGCCGCTGCGATCGTCGTCGTCCCAGCTCGTGGTTACAAAGACCCGTGGCATGGATGGCATTCTAATCCGAGAGCACAACCCTCTTCCGGCCAGTGACGAGGCAGGAACTGCTTCAGTCGACCGGAAGTGGGGCCGCGAGTTGCACGCTACCCGCCTTCGGCCCCGATAACTTACGTCCAAAGAGGATGAATGCCACTACTACATAAAGGAAATTGGCCGCAATCATGCTGCAGATCACCCCTTGCAACCCAAAGTAGCGGGTCACCGGAATGCCAATCAATACCGCGACCCCGCTGGCGGCGCCATTGGCAATGAACAAGGACCGCGGAGATTCCATCGCTCGCAGAAGAATGGCTGAACCGAGACTTGCGCTCCATATGGTTGTCTCCAGCGCAAACAGTGGAATCAGATAAGCGGATTCGGTGTACTTGCCGGCATAAAGAAGATGGAAGATTGGATATCTTAGTGGAATGAGAATGGCCCAATAAACCACCGATCCGGCCACAAACAGCGCTGCCAGCCGCCGGTTCAGACGCGACGTCGCCTCCGGCGTGCTCTCGCCTTGCACTCGCGCTGCATAGGGCAGAAACAACATTGAGAGTGCGGCATAGGTCTGCAGAACCGGCGCAGCCAGATTCATCAAAGCCCGTAATTCGCCGGCGGCTGCCATGCCGGAAAAGCTGCTGACCAGTGGAATGTAGATGTAGTTGGGAATCCAGCCCACCACGCACGTTCCCAACGCCCAGCGCCCGTACTCCCAATGCTTCCCCCAGGTGTGGCGCAGATTGGGACGTCCTGTCGCAGGCGCGAGGGAAGAGTTGAGCTGCACCACCATGACCGTACAACTCACCAGGGCAGCAAGCCCCATTATCAGGAATGCGCTGAATGGGGAGAGCCAGCCCCGCCGGTACACCAGGAAAACTCCGCCGATCACGAGCACACAATAGAAAATCGACGCGAAGGCGGCGGGACCAGGCGACAATTTCAGGTAAAAGCTGCGGCGGCCCATTCCATGGGCGAGGACGAACGGAGTTGAAATCGTCATCCCGGCAAAGGCAATCGCTAATAACGGAGAGTGCCCTAATACCAGCGTCAACGCGGCCCCGCCGGCAATCACGATGCACATCACCAAACTGATCGCCCAGTGGATCGACAGAGTGGTTTTGAGGTAGCCGCGAAGATTCTCCTGGAAAAGTGTTCCGGAGAAAACTGACAGGGGCTCGAGCAGGAGCGATTGATAGAGAAAACCAATCAGGATGAACAGACTCGAAGCCAGCGCATAAGCGCCGTACTCGCGTGGAGCCAGCCACCGTGCGAGCAAAACGCCCAGCACAAAATTGGAACCCGAGATCAGTCCGTAGTCGACGACCGCAAGCCCACCCTTGGTCATCCAGGGAAGCAGTTTCGTCACGAGCGAACCGCGGCTCGGGGCCTGGCCCTGCCACTCCGCGGCGTTTTCCTCAACTACAGCCGTGCTCGACGATTGTTCTTTAGATGGATTCATCTTCGAATAAAGGAACGTTCTCAGGCTAGCGTAACTGCGGGTTCCGAGCCTGAAAGATCCGGCTGAGAAACCAACTCCGGCTGGCCCTGCGCGGCGTCAAGACATGCGCGAAGCTTGGTGGCAAGAGACTGCACGCCCGGTTCGTTCAGGATGTTGCCGTGGTCGCCATCGAGTTCGTGCACCTCAACCCCGCCCAACGCATATTTCTCCCACCCGGCGCCCGGATCTTCCAGGCGGCGCAATCCTCTTTCCGCGGCCCGGAACAGAAGGCGCCCTGCCGGCGTAAGTCTGCACGCGGTAGTGGGCTTCGGCCAGCGCACAGGAACGCCGCACCTCTTTTACCGCAGGAGGCAGGAACAGAAATTGAATTCTGTGCTTCATTCCCAAACGATAACGTCGCAGCCGCTTTTTCAAGTAAATGATTTTCTGACCGGCGGAAAGCGAGAGAAATCGTCCGACTACCGATTGCGTAATATCGGCATAAGTATCGAGAAAAGCGAGCACGCGAATCTCCTGCCCCTCGGCCAGAAGCGTGCGTGCCATTTCCAGGGCCACGTAGCCACCGAAAGAATAGCCTCCGAGGAAATAAGGCCCCTCCGGCTGCACTGCTCGCAAATCCTTGAGGTAGACTTCGGCCATGTCTTCCACCCGATGCAAAACTGGCTGGCTGCCGTCCAGCCCCTGCGCCTGCAGGCCGTAGAAAGGCTGGTCGGGCGCCATGTACCGCGTCAAATCCCGGAAACGCATTACCGTACCGCCCATCCCATGCACAAAAAAGAAGGGGGGCTTGGATCCGAGGGGTTGCATCGGGATCACCGAGGATTGGGCAGCAGACGGCTCCTGTTGCAGTACCGCCGCGAGTTGTTCGACGGTCGGAGCTTGCAGAAGCGTGGTCAACAACAATTTCCTGCCGAATTCTTTTTCCACGCGATGCATCAATCGCACCGCAGACAGAGAATGTCCGCCCAGCTCGAAGAAATTTTCGCGCACGCCAATCGGCCGCTTTCCTAACACCTGCTCCCAAAGAGCGGCCAGCCGCCGCTCGACTTCATTTCGCGGAGCCACGAAATCCGCTCCACCGGTCCAGTTCCCTGACTTGCGGGACGGGCAAAGCGCGGCGATCAACCTTGCCATTCGGAGTGAGCGGGAAGGACTCCAGAAAAACGAAATCGGCGGGCACCATGTATTCCGGAAGACGCTCGCGGAGAAGTTTTCGTAGCTCATTTTCCTGCGGCCTCGGCCGCGATGCGACTACATATGCCGTCAGCCGCTTTTCGCCGTCCACCTCGCGGGCGACGACCACGCCTTCGGCCACTCCTTCGTGTTTCTCGAGGACCGCCTCAATCTCTCCCAATTCGACTCGGAATCCTCGAATCTTGACCTGAAAGTCTGTGCGGCCGAGGAATTCGATATTGCCGTCCGGCAAATAACGGGCCAGATCACCCGTTTTGTAGAGCCGGGCTCCGGGCTCGACGGGCTCAAGACAGAATGGGTCCGCAATAAATTTCTGCGCGGTGAGTTCAGGGCGGCGCAAGTAACCTCGGGCAACACCCGGTCCGCCAACGTGCAGTTCCCCCGGCGTCCCAGCGGGAACAGGCTGTAATTTCTCATCCAAAATATAGAGGCGGATATTGGCGATCGGCCGTCCGATGGGCAAATTGTCAGGAATCGGCTGAGAGGCATCCGGTTCGTACGAACTCACGATGATGCTGGCTTCGGTCGGTCCGTAAGTATTGATCCAGCGGACGCGGCTTCCGCCGCATTTCAGCCACGCTCCGTAAGCCGAGGCCGATGCCTTCTCGCCGCCGACAATCAACAATCGCAGGGTCTTCGGCAGAGCTGCCCCAGCTTCGGTTAGCGCTCGCACGAGTTCGTGCCAGTATGCTGTGGGAAGATCCAAGACCGTGACGCCGCTCTGGCCGATCCAGCGAAGAAAATCCTCGCCCGACAGCGGCATCTGTTCGGTACGCAACACGACGGTCCCGCCGGCGATCCAAGTCGGAAAGATTTCTTCAATTGCAATATCGAAGCTGATCGAGGAGAACTGCAGAGTGCGGTCGGAGGGCCCCAGATCGTACAGCCGAACCGCAGCAACGTGGTGATTCACAAGGCCGCGGTGCGAGAGCATCACTCCGCGCGGTTTTCCCGTGGATCCGGAAGTATAAATAATGTAAGCAAGATTTTCGGGGTCTGCTGAACTGACAGTATTCTCAGAGCTATAGCCAGCAAGAATATTCCAGTCCGAGTCTAGGTGCAGCACTTCCGTCTGCCTGTTAGCCAGCGCAGGCAGCAAGCCGGGTTGGGTCAGAAGCAGCGGAGCGTGCGAGTCCTCCAGCATGTAAGCCAGCCGCTCGACGGGATAATCCGGGTCTAGCGGAAGGCACGCCGCACCCGCCTTCATTACTCCCAGGAGGGCCACTGCGAGTTCCATCGATCGCCGGAGACAAATCGCAACCGGAACATCGGTTCCAATATTTTTCTTCCTCAGGCAATCAGCCAGTTGGTTGGCCCGCTGGTTGAGTTCCCGAAAAGTAAGTTGCCGATTGCCCTGAACAACCGCAATTGCGTCGGGCGTCCGCTCGGCTTGTTCGGTGACCAACTCGTGCACACACTTGTTGGAAGGATATTCTGCGCGCGTGTTATTCCACTCCACAAGAAGACGCTGGAGTTCGCCTCCCGTCATCTGCACCGAGTTTTGAGATGGCAGATTTTCAGGCATGGTATTCAATTGGTTTCTGCAAGGGATTGGCGAGGACTTCAGGGTCCAGAAGATGGTCGAGGCTGAGAGTGGCTCCGGCCCTCTCAAACCGGGAAGCGGCTTGACTGTCTTGTGGCATTCCGACTTCCTTTTACCCTATTGGAAGAGGCTTTGACCAGTGGTCCGGACTAGTGTTGGACGATTAGCGGAGAGGTGAGAAGCGGGCGTGAAAAGGATGCTCAAAAATACTGCGGAAATTGGCCGTTAGGCCATAGATTGATTCGATCTCGTTGCGGTGAGGGCCGTCGCAGTCGACTGTTCGAGCTTGTCAAAAATCAGCCTTTCGATTTCGTACGATATCTCCGCCACTGTCGGATGATCGAAGAGTTGAAGGAGGGACAATTCAATGCCAAAGGCTTCGCCGATTCTGGTGATCAGTTGCGCGCCCAGCAACGAATGCCCGCCAAGCAGAAAAAAGTTGCCATTGGCGCCTACGCGTTCCACTCGCAGAAGTGCGGCAAT
Source organism: uncultured Acidobacteriaceae bacterium (assembly GCA_963743585.1). GTDB lineage: Bacteria > Acidobacteriota > Terriglobia > Terriglobales > Acidobacteriaceae > Sulfotelmatobacter. Next base: position 105,769 of record CAVUQI010000004.1, read on the forward strand.
GATAGCGGCCACACGCTGCTGCACGATTCCCTCCGGAGGAACGAAGTCTTCCTCGGGCAGCATGTTGCTGCCGTCCGGAAACGGTAGTGCGGTGCGGTCGACCTTGCCATTTGGAGTCAGCGGCAGAGATTCAATCCGTACAAACCCCACCGGGACCATGTAATCCGGAAGTGATCGGCGCAGCTGTTGGCGCAATTCAGCGGCGGTTGGCGTTGCTCCGGGTGCGAGTACGACGTAGGCAAGCAGCTGCTTGTCGCCGTCCTGACTTTCCCTTGCCAATACGGCCGAGGTTTCTACCTGAGGATGCTCGCCCAAAGCCCTGATTATCTCGTTCGGCTCAATTCGGAAACCGCGGATCTTGATCTGGTCATCCACCCGGCCCAGGAACTCAATCTCCCCGCTTTCAACATAACGAGCCAAATCGCCGGTCCTGAAAAGACGATCACCGCAGCGAGATCCGAAAGGATTTCGAACAAACCGGTGCGCGGTCAGTTCAGGGCGGTTGTGATATCCGCGGGCCACTCCGGCGCCGCCGATGTAAAGTTCTCCGGCGGCTCCTAGCGGAACCTGCAGCATCTGCTCGTCCAGAATGTACGCCTCGGTATGGTCAATGGGCCGCCCAATGGATGGCAGCCTCGAGTCAGCTCCCGGCAGTACCGTTCCCGACGTTGCCACCACAGTGCATTCGGTCGGACCGTAGTTATTGACCAGAATGAAGGGCACGTCGGAGGACGGTCGCCGGTGCAAGGTGTCTGCGCCGGTCAACAGAGTGCGGAGGGCGCATGGGCGCGGCCATTCCAGCGGGAGCATTTGTTCGGCCAGCGGTGAGGCCAGAAACGTGATGCTGATGCGTTCAGCCAGCAGCCAATCCCGCAGCGCTTTGGGGTCCCGGCTCAAAGGCGCGTCTGGTATGTGGACGCTGGCGCCGGCAGCCAGATACGGCCAAACCTCCCACACGGCAGCATCGAATCCCACGGCCGCCTGATGGCTGGCGCGGGTCCTGCGGCTTCACCTGAAAAGCCCGGCAGTGCCAGGAAACCAGGTTGGAAAGACCTGCATGCGTGACCTCAACGCCATTCGGCTGCCCGGTCGAACCCGAGGTGTAAATCACATAAGCCAGGTTCTCTTGCTTAATCGCGCACTCAAACTCGGCTGACGAACATTCAGCAATCTGGTCCGCCTGCTTGTCCAAATCCACCACAATCCAACTTCCGGTCGACGCCTTCTCTGCATCCTGGCCTCGTGTAACCAGCACATCGACGCCGGCATCCTGCAACACGAAGTTCAGCCGCTCGGCAGGACTCGAAGAGTCCAGCGGAACATAAGCTCCACCCGCCTTGAGAATGGCCAATGCGGCCACCACCATGGATGGCGATCGCTCCATACAGAGACCGACCGGTTGATCGGTCGCAACGCCGAGGGACATCAGGTGACGGGCCAGTTGATTCGAGCGCTGTTCCAGTTCCGCAAATGACAGTGCTTCTGCGCCCGCGGCCAGCGCCAGGGCACCAGGTCTGGCCGCCGCCTGTGCGGTCACCAGCTTCACCACACAGCTCTGCTCAGAGTCGTGCTCCGCGATCACGCTGCTCGACCTGGACGTGCAATCTGTGAGCATTTCTGCCTGCGGCTGCAAGGAAGCTAGTAGCATCGCCAACTGGTTAAACTGAGCACTACTTCTTGGACTTGCGTATCACCAGTTGCTCGATCGTGTCCACGCTCGAGAGGTTCTCGGCAGTGATCTCTTCATCACCGACTCTCACACCGAAATTTTCCTCAAGGAACGTTACCAGGCGAAAAATACCCAGTGAATCGATGACTCCATTTGCCATCAGCGATTCGTTATCGCTGAACTCACTGATCCCCTTGGCGCTGGCGAGTTCTTCAAGAATGAACTGGCGAATTTGCTCTCTAACGCTGGTTTCTTTTGCGGTGGTCATTAGCTATTGCTCCTCCGGACTTGAAATAAAATTACTGCGAAATTGTGAACGCGGATTATTGCGTTAGCACTGCACTCTCCTGACTCTCACGCGACAACTGCACGCGGTTCACCTTGCCGGTGGAAGTCTTGGGCAGGCTTTCGCGAAATTCAATCAGCTCAGGGATCATGTATTTGGGAATTCGCGTGGCGCAATGCTGCTGCAGTTCCGCCGCCTTGACCGACTCTGCGGCATGAGCGGCGACAATCGCCTTAATGCGGTTGCCGACCAGGTCGTCGGCCACGGCGACGGCAGCGGCTTCGCGCACTGCGGGATGGCTGAGCAGCGCGCATTCGATCTCTCCCAGTTCGATGCGGTAGCCTCGGCTCTTGATCATGCTGTCGCGCCGTCCCACAAAATAATAATTTCCATCTTCTGCCAGGGTGACAATGTCCCCGGTGCGGTACATCTTTTCTTCGAAGTTCTTCTGGAAGCGGTTCGGTACAACCATCTTCCTGGTTTTTTCGATATCGCCCCAGTACCCGCAGGTCACGGCGGGGCCGCGAACATACAATTCGCCACTCTCTCCGGGCAAGGTGACGATCTCATCCTGGTCATTCACGGCAAATACTTCGGTGTTCTCACAGGCGATGCCGATAGGAAGCTTATCCATGGTGGCCAGACGCTCGCGATCAACTTTGTAATAAGTGCAAACATTGGTTTCGGTCGGGCCGTAGAGGTTTTCCAAATCCACCGCCGGCAATAGCTCAGCCAGTTGCTTGAGGTACTTCATCGGGAAAACTTCACCCGCAAAAAGGACCGGTGCGCAGGTTCGCGAGCTTTTCGGCTTTCAAGTCCGCGTGCAGCAAAAGCAGCACCAGCGCCGACGGCACCGAATACCACACTGAAATCTTGTAGGTTTCGATGAACTTGGCGAGCGTGGTTGGGAACAGCGCCAGTTCTTCCGTCACCAGGTAAACCGTCGCACCCGCTTCGATCGCGTTGTATACGTCGAAGACCGAGAGGTCAAAATGCAAGGGCGCGTGATTGGAGAGCCGATCTTCGTGCGTGATCTGGAATTTGGCGGCACACCATTCCACGAAGGTCAGAGCGTTCTGGTGAGAGAGCATCACGCCCTTAGGCCGGCCGGTTGAACCTGATGTATAGAGGATGTAAGAAAGATCGGTTTCAGTAAGGGTAACCAATGGCGGATGTGACGCCGGATATTCCGATAATGCAGACCACGGAAGCACCCCCGTTCCGTTGCCCGACTCAGTGGCTTGATCGATGACCACACACCGGTCCAGGGATTCGCGCGTGGCAACATCCAGCGAGCGCCGCCGTTCATCCTGAGTAATCAGGACCCGGATTCCGCAATTGCCGATGATGTAGGCGATGCGGTTCACGGGCGCCTGCGGATCCAGCGGCACATAGACGCCACCTGCCTTCAGGACTGCAAACATGCAGATGACCGATTCCACGCATTTCGGAAAAAATAGTCCGACGCGATCGCCTTTTTTCACACCGCACTGCTGCAAGAGGTGCGCCAGCTGATTCGACGGGCATCCAGTTCGCCATAGGTGATAGATCGCCCGCGCGCCCAAACCGCCTCTTTTTCTGGAAACCGGGCCGCGCTATGGGTCAGCAGTTGTTGAAGGGTGTACGCCATGTGATCGCCTCTCAGGCAAGAAATGGTGGGAGGAAATTCGTATTAGAAGCCGTGCATTCCTGCGATGATGACTTTTTGGATCTCGGATGTGCCCGAATAGATTTTGCCGGCGATCGCATCACGCAATTCGCGCTCAATCTGGTACTCGGTCATGTATCCGTAGCCTCCGTAGATCTGAATTGCATCGAGGCAGCTCTGGACGCAGGCTTCACTGATGTACAGTTTGGCGATCGAGGATTCGCGCAGGGGATGCCGGCCTTGACTTTTCAGCCAAGCCGCCTTGTACAGCAACAGACGGCCGGTCTCGAGGCGTACTTCCATATCGGCAATCTTGTTTCCGATTGCCGAAAACTTCCCAATCGGTTGGCCAAACTGATTGCGTTCACGCGCGTATTTCACACAACTCTCCAGCACGCGTTGCATCATGCCTAAATGGCTGGCCAGAATACAGGTGCGCTCCCATTCCATGGAAGTGGTGAAGATCGCCTGCCCGCTGCCCTCTTTATCCAACAAGTTCTCCGCGGGAATCTCGCAATCGACCAGCGCCACTTCGCACATGGGCGATGTACGCAAACCCATTTTGTGTAGCTTCTTGCCGACTTCGAGGCCGGGCGTGTCGCGCTCCACCAGGAATGCACTGACGCCATTGGCGCCCTTGGAGGGATCTACGTTGGCAAAAACAATGAAAAGGTGGGCCTGCTGAGCGTTGGTGATGAACGTTTTCGTGCCGTTGAGCACGTAACAGTTGCCATTGCGTTCCGCGCGGGTGCGCAGACTGTAGGCATCCGAACCCGACATCGGTTCGGTCATGGCGTGCAGACCGATCCATTCGCCACTAATCAACTTAGGAAGGTAGCGCTGCTTCTGCGCCTCGGTCCCAAAGGTGGTCAGTGGAATTTCCGTCGTCCACATGTGGGCGTTCAAAGAAAACAGGAACCCGTTGTCCCGGCAACCATACCCCAGAGCTTCGAGTGCGCACACGGTTGTCAGCGTGTCCGCGCCGCCGCCGCCGTATTCCTGCGGCGCGGGCAAACCCTGAATGCCGAACTGGGCACACTTTTTCCAGTAGTCCCAGGAAAACTCTTCTTCTCGGTCCCTTCGAATCAGGTCGTCGTTCAGCTCTTGCTGAGCAAAGCGGATGACTTCCTTACGAAAGGCGGCCTGCTCTTCTGTCCACGCGAAATCCAAAGTTTCTCTCCCAGTGCAGGTCTAAGCGCTGACCTTCTGCTCTTGTGGCTTTCCGTTCTTCTTGGAATCGAGGGTCTTCCAAGGCATCTTACGCAGACGGCCGCCGGGCAGCCGGATACGCGCCGGCACTCCCATCACGGTCGTATTATCGGGCACGTCGGTAAGCACCACGCTGTTGGCGACCACGAGCACATTATTACCAATCTTGACTTCGCCGATGATCTTGCAGCCGGGCCCGAAGTAGCAGTTGTCTCCGATGCTTTTGACTCCAGTCCCGATCAGCACATCGCTATTGAACGTGCACCCTGATCCGATCGTCGTGGGAGAAATCTGCAGATGATAGGCGGTATGAAGGATCATGCCAGGACCGATCTCTGCGTCCGGCGAGACCAGAACTCCACACAGCACAATCTGGTTCCAGCGTTGCCAAAACAAAGCAATCAGCATCAGGGCCTGTCCGACCACCGGGACATGCAGCGTGTGCACCCAGCGCGAAAAACGATACTGCAAGATCACCTTGGTTTCCCTGCGGATGAGCACTCGCCACGGCCGTTCGAGCCTGCGGTGAGTGGCGGCAGCCTTGAAATCACCTCGCAAATTTTCAAACATTTTCATTTCCTTGTCGTATTGGAAATCACAGAATCCGCGGTTACGCCGTCTTCCGGTTCAATCCTTCCCAAGCCGGCGCGCTTGCCACCTATAGCATCTGGTAGAGCGCTTCTGGGATCGGAAACGTTCGCTGGTTTAGGACTGCACCCAGAATGCGCACATTGGCCACGTGCAAATCTTCGACGGCCTGTCGCGCAGTTTCGCGTCTGGAGGAGTTTGCCTTTAACACCAGGACCACTCCATCGGCGGCAGCTCCGAGCACGGCCACATCAGGCGAAGCCGTCACGGCCGGGGCATCCATCAAAATGTAATCGGCCTCCGCGCGCAATTCCCGCACCTTCTGGCGGACGCGTTCAGAACCCAGGTTCGGCAGATTGGTATCCAGAGCGGACCCACAACTGACCAGCCGCAGGTTCGGGCGTCCCAGACTGCGCGCGAAGTTGCTGATCGGGGCCGGCCCAAGCAAGGCTTCGGAGAAGCCCTCGTGGCTTTCAACCTCGAATTCATGGTGCAGCTGAGGGTTCTTGAGATTGGCATCGATCAGGCAAACCGTGCCGCTAACCTGGGCGGCCAAAGTCTCCGCCACACGAGCACAGATCCAACTTGAGCCGTTTCCGGGCTCACTTGCCGTGAACACCACCACCCGAGGGGCCTCGGCGCCAGGGGTCAGAAAAACCCGCTGCACCAGCTTGGTAAGTTGCTCCTGTTCCTGTGGATCCAGCTTCAGTTGCGGTTCGGTTGCCTGAAAGGGCTCAGAAAGTCTGGGCTCAGAAGGCCTGGGCTCCGCGGAGGGAAAAGGGGCAGCTACCACCCCCAGCAATTCCTGCTCCTTGCCTTGCTGTTGCAAAAGCTCATAGATGCGACTCATTCTTCCCTATTTCCTTTCTTTGGTCCGACGCTTTACCTAACTGTTATTCACAGGCGGTGCAGCCTTACCTGGTCCCAGAATTCTTGCCAGCCGAGCCCTTATTCCTTGCGCTCAAGCGGGACCAGCGAACCGCTTGATTCAGCCGTAATATTGTGCCGTCGAATCTTGTAGAGCAATCCACGATAGCTGATGCTCAACAGTTTCGCAGCCCGTTTTCGATTCCATCCGGTCTCTTGCAGAGCGCAATGGATCGCGGTCACCTCAGCCCCGTCGCGCACTCTCCGCAGGCTCAGGTCGCGTCTCTGCTGACGGTCGTCCTGTACGGGCTCGACGGCCGGGCTTTGGCGATTCAGTTCCGAGGAGTGGCTTGGAGAATCGAGATTACTATTCATAAGTTCCTCTGGTCCGAAAATCTATTCACTTGGAAAACTCAGTGGCCGCGTTCGCTCATGTTCCGAAGTGGCTGAAACGCAAGCCGATCACAGCTCCGCTCCCTGAGTCACATCTTGCGTGTGACCCCAAGCATCTAAAGCGAAAAACTCACCCGTAAGCCGCTTCGCTTGTCCCGGCTGCCGACGTAGAGCGGAACTTGGTCCTACGGAGTTTGTTTTTGGGGGGCCGCCCGGCGTTTTGCGAGGCGGAAAATCAGCAATACGAAAGTGTCCTCAGGCTACGAGAGGCCGCAAGATCGTGCAAGTGGCCTAACAACTTAGGGACTAAGGTCCCTATCCAATGCGCTTGCCTTCGAACACAACTGCCCTCTCAATCGCAAGCCGCGGTGGTCGGGCCAAAGACGTTAAGTTCGCCGCGGGTAGCAGTGCTGTCGGTTGGGTCCATCGTACCCAGGTATACGAGTCCATTGGCGATTGTGGGCACCACGAATTTGGTCGCATTGCCCGTCTGGTCGCGCGTAGGACATTGACTACTGTTCCACAATTCTGGAATCGTGTGCGGTGCGGTGACGTGTTGCGCGTCGTACGCGTAAAGCACCACCGGTGCCGGTGCGGCAACTCCCTGGGCCGGCCAGCCATTCCCATCCACCACCCAGACGATTCCCGTTCCATTGTTGGTGCCGGAAGAAGAAATCGATAGGCTGGGGCCGTATTCAAAGCTTGCCGCGCTTTTTGCCGTTTGGCTCTGGCAAACTGGATAAGGATGACAGGCCGGCGGAGTGGTCAAGCTTACCCCATATTTCAGGAGCGGAGAATACATGGGACTGTAAAACAGCGCCGAATTCCAATAGCCTGCAGTCGTGTAAAACGCCTTGGGAGAAGCTTTGAAGTACTCCTGATTGGCATTCGTACCGGTAGCTGGGCAATTCGAGTTTGTAGGAGGAGTGTAACCGCCGGGGTTAGCGCGGTTCATTGCGTAAATGTTCCCATCCTTGCCCGCCGCGATCGCCCAATAGGTTGAGCCGCTGTCAGGAATCAGCATGACCCCGCCTGACCCGAAGTCCTCGTCTTCGACGTCCATGCACTCCTGACCATAGGGCGTGAAATATCCGTTCGGCACATTGGTAAGGTTGGTGGTGAGCTTAACGAAGCTGTCCCCATAATCCGAACCGCCGGTATTCACGTTGAAGTCGCCGTCTCCGGTGACAACATAGAGATAGGTGTCCCCGCCAGGCGAATCAGCTCCGGCCGCCAAACCACCCCCGGACATCCATATACCCCCACCTTCGAGGGCCGGAGTGGTACTCCAGACAATGGGAGCGTTGGCAAGATTGTAGGCGTCGAAGGCAAAGACCCAGCCGCGGGGAATGCTTACCCCAACGACTCCCGTGCCATCCATCTCGGAGAAGCCTATATACACGGTACTGTCCCCATTTTGCCAGGTGTTCGGCAACAAGAGCAGCCCCGGCCGTTGAATATGATTAAACGCGGTAAACGCAACCTTTTCGTAAGAGCCGGCGATATCGATGGGCCCGCCAAATTTCTCGGCCAGAGTTGTCAGGTCGAGCGCGTGCAGCCGGTGGGTGAAACAGGAACTGTTGGCGCCCGTCGCGCACGTTCCCGCGGTCGATTCCGTCTCCGTAACTAGAAAGATCGTATTCGTGGTGGAATCGATGACCGGAGTTCCAAGAATTCCAATGATGGGCTTTAGGGCCCAACAGTGTACCCCGCCAACCTTGGCGCAGCCCACGGCAGTCTCATTGGCTTGAAGCAAGGAAACCTGGGCGATCTGAGTGCAATTGCTCCCGTTGATCTCGTAGACGCTATCGTTCATCGTCGCGATGTAGACCGTGTTGTTTCCGCCGCTAGAGACCACTAAGGGCTGGGCATAAATCTGACCGTCGACCACCGCCTGGCAAACCTTGCCAAATTGGGCGGAATTGACATTCTTTTGATTCAGCACGGTTTCGGTCGAGTTCAGGCCGTCCCGCCAATTGTCATTGTGCCAGGTCAGAACGTTGGTCTGGCCAGCCATCAGTGCTGCTGTGTAGACGACAAAACCACACACAAGTGGTAAGTGACGAAGCAAGCGATTCATAATTTTTATCCTTTGTAGTAGCGACCTAACTGCTGGATTCCCAGTGTGAACCAATAGAGAAGCGGATCGCGGAATAGAGCACTCGCGATACCGAACTACTTCCAATACACGTCGACCAATAACCTGCCGTAACCATCAATTAACAAGGTTTCTACGACTGAAGGGGAGGTATCCACTTATTTGCGACTGTCCCGCGAGAAAGGAAATATATTGCGCAAAAAGTTGACTTTTTGGCAAAAGCACTCAAACTTTTTGATTCGAGTTATTGGTTTACTTTCTGTTTCACTACATTCGAAGTACTGCCTGCAACTTCGTCGTTGCCGTTGTACGTTGCAGTGACTGAATATGTCCCTGGGCTCAGGGTCTTGGTCTGGAATACAGCGACGCCATTGCTAAGCGAATGGTTACCAAGGACCGTACTCCCTGCCTGGAACGTTACTTGTCCAGTTGGAGTGCTGGACGTAGAACTCACCGTAGCAGTAAAAGTCACGGTCTGACCTGAAGTTGACGGATTGGGAGTGGCAGTCAGGACTGTAACACTCGTATCCGCAGAGACCGTTTGACTCAGCGAGGGAGATGAGCTGGCCAGGAAGTTCGTGTCTCCGGCATACTTCGCGGTGATCTCCCACTGTCCTAACGGAAGGGTCGAGATCGTGAACTTGGCCACACCGTTACTGAGCGTTACCGTGCCCAAGGGGGCTCCTTTACTAAAAGTAACTGTTCCCGTCGGAGTACCGGCGGTTGAACTCACCGCGGCAGTGAAAGTTATCGGCTTACCATAGGTAGACGGATTCAAGTTCGATTCGACCGCAGTGGTGCTGCTCGCCCGGTTAACGTACTGCGAAAACGTATTTGAGGTTGTCGCAGGCCAGAATGCGTTCGCGGGAAAACTCGCGGTAATGAGGTTTTGGCCCACAGCCATTGAGGACACTGGGAGGCTTGCCGCACCTTGCACTGTGCTGGCTGTACCCAAAACCTGTCCACCCTCGATGAACGTAACTTGTGTTCCGTCCGGGGGAGGAACCGTAATTTGAACTGGCGGTCGCGGTCAAGGTAACCGTTTGGCCGTACGTAGCGGGGCTGAAATTTGATGTAATGTTCAGCGTCGTCGGAGCAATGTAAGACCCCGTGGGGAAAGTAGCGGCTATGGCCGGTGGCTGCATGCACTGCGAGGCGCACCCTGGCGCATTGACATCAAAGGGCACGAATCCTACGTCTGTAGCTGTCGATCCACTCTGCAGCGCGAAGTTATCTGTCGGATAAAAAGGGGCCACAAAGAGCGGGTTGGCTTGCATGCTGCCCACATCTTCACCCAACGCCTGCCAACCAGACCAGGACAACTGCCGCAGCACCTGGCAACTGGCAGTCGTGGTGCGAAATGGGGTCGAGGTCAATGCACAGCCCGCATTCGCCAGGTCGCAGTACATATTGTCCACGTACTTCTGCACTGAGGTCAGACAGTTCCCGCCCGCGCAGTAAGCGCATCCAATTTGAATTCCCGATTGGCTGAAGAAGACCAGATTGTTGCTGAACTCGAACTGGCTGACTCCAACGGGAGCAGAGGAAACCACTCCTTCGAGCTGGGTGCCTGTAAAGGAAAGTATATTGTTTTTGATCGTGTTCGCGGCATCCGGTACCTGTGGACCGTCGGTTTGGGACATGGAATGGTCGGTGGTGCGATAAACCAGGTTGTTCTCAACCAGCACGCTCCCGGTGTCGTAGTCGAGCTTGATGCCATAGCCGCCATAACCTCCCGCATCAAGCACACTGGAATCCGTCACATCGTGGACTTTGTTATTTAATACCTGGTTTCCTGAGGCGGTGAATGTTGGAGCGCCGGTGCTCAGGTACAAAGCCCCAGTATCACTCAAGATGCCCTGCATCAGGTTGTACACATGGTTAAACGAGATTGTGATGTCGTAGGTGCCGTTTGAATCTGAGGTTCCGGGAGAGCAACCGGACTCACAGATGCCGATGGCAGAATGATAACTATCGTATATGGTGTTGTGAGTATAGGTATTATCGTGGCCGCTGCCTTGCGCGATTCCATAAGTCGAGGGAAAAGCGCGTCCCACCCCTTCAATCACGTTGTCCTGCACGGTAATACCGTGAGGAACATTCGTGTTGGTATCATCGGTGGAAGAACCCGAGCCCACGCGAAGCCCCTCGGCTCCGATGTCGTAAAAGGCCCCATTCTCGACGGTGTCTTGACTCGTGGTGCCGTTCGACGGCTGGCTAACGCACCAGGATGGCGAGAAGGTGTTGACGCAGGAAACAAGTTCCAAACCGCCGCCCGAGGTCTGCGTCACAACATCGCTGTCGAAGACGACCTCGTTGCAATTCTGGCAGGAAACGGCCGCCGGAATTCCGTAGTCGCCCTGATTGGACTGGTATCCGGCCGCCGGCACCACGAAATCGTCATGTTCAAACGAAAGCCCTTGAAAAGTCACGTACTGCAATTGCGAAGCAACCAACACTTGCGTCGCTTGCGGAATCACTACCAAATCGGTCTTTGGATCTTCTCCCGGATTGGCTAAATAAGTGAGCACCCAGGGCGTACCGGAGCGGTCCAGAAACCATTGTCCTGGCTCCTGCAGCTGGTCCTGGATGTTCTCGACCAGGTAGCGGTGGTTGGGAAGAAAGCCGTGCACGGCGGGCTCATACGCAGTGCTGGTCGGGCCAGTCATATAGATAATTTGGTTAGCGGTGTCAATGCAGCTGATCCTGAGTCTTGAAACTGTCCAAACCTCAAAATCAATCACCTGAATGTCGCCCACCAGGTTTGCGTTTCCGGCAGCCTGGCCGCACGGGTTTCCGGCGGGCGGCGCAAGGTTCTTCCAGGTACCCGAGATGGGATCTGACGGGCTGTACTGAAAGCGATCGAAGCATTCCCATCCACTGCCATTAACGTAAACCGAGCAGTTCGGGTCCGGCGGCGGACTGGGCGGAGGCGCGCCATTGAGGAAAACTGTCGCCAGTACGCGATAGTAGGTGCCAACGTTGGTAGTGGATGACCCCAGTCGCGGCCGCAATCTTCGCTGGCCGTTATAAAACAGCTGCTCGAAATATTGTGTGCTGGCAGGGAGAGAAATCTGCCACTCGTTGCCGCTCACCTGGCTCCAGTCGGTCAACTGCAGACCGCCGCTGATCACAGCGGTCTCGTTAGGATAATTTTTCCAGGTTACGTGGAGTTGAGAGGTCCCGGAATCAGCGGTGCCAAACTGTAGCGCCTGCGACTGCCAATAAGTCCCCTGTCGAACCATGACTGTGATGGGAGCAGTGCGTCCATTCGGATTCGCAAGGGCCTGCTGCACGGCTGTCTGTGCCCGTGAAATGCTGGCGAATGGTCCATTGGTATTATTTGAATTCGGCGCGGCCAGAGTACCGCTCCACGAATCGTTGCCATCGGTTGCGACGTAATAATCCGCTGTTTGAGCTTGAGCAGCACTGCTTATGAATACGCCCAGAAAAAGACATGTGAATATGGCCCGATGTAGCACATTGCCCCCCGACTCCAGACTGGCTGAGTAATCTGCGCGATGCGGGACGAATCCATGATGCTTCGCTTACGCGTCGCGGCGAACTTGTCAGCTAATCTATAAAAGCTCATCGGCGAGGTCAAAACTCAGAAGTACAAGCCAAACTGCGCGACTGGCGGCCATTTTAAGGCAATTGGACCGGTATTGTCAGGTACCAGAACAAGGTCGGGGAATCGACCGTGCGTTACGTTGGAAGTTGGGGCCTGCGGGGGAATGGAACAGGTTGAGTTCTGGGGCGTAGCCGGCATCCGTCCGCAGTGAGACGCTCGGGTGTGTTTGATAGAAAATTCTTTGGCTACCCTCAGGCCGGGGGTTTGCGCTTCCAGGCACTTAATTGCCCGGCCAGCTCCTGCATGTATGTCTTCGCCTCTTCCGGACTGAGGCCCTCGTGCGAAGCATTCGCCATGGTGGGCTGCATACCAGATAGGCCAAAAGGCGAGGGCTGAACCATCGGCATCTCGGTCACATGTTTCTTCATGTCCAGATCGCCGATCACTTCTTCCACCAACTCCAGCCCGATCACCTTTTGCTGCAAAGCGCAACCCAGCGACATCACGTTAAAGCAGAAGTTGTTAAGATTACGCGGAATGCCCTCGGTAAACTCGGTGACCACGTGCATGGCTTCCGGCGTAAACAGCGGATCGCCAGAATAACCCGCGATACGCAGACGATGATTTACGTAATTACCGGATTCCTCTACCGACAGCGGGGCCAGGCCGCTGACCAAAGATATGCGCTGCTTCAACTGCGAAAGCTTGCGGCTGGCGAGTTTATCGGCCAGTTCCGGTTGTCCCGACAGAACAATCTGCAAGAGCTTGGCCCGCGGGGTTTCGAAATCCGAAAGCAAGCGGATCGTCTCCAAGACCGACCCGTCCAGATTTTGTGCCTCGTCAACGACGATAATGAAACGCCTGCCCGCGCTGGCTTCCTGCAACAGCAACTTGTTGAATTCGTCGTGCATGCGCACAAAATCGTGCTCCATGGTTTCACACCCTAGTTCGGCGAGCAGGAAGCGCATGAATTCCCGTGAATCGCATTGCGTCTGAAAAATAAATGCGGTGCGCGCCGCACCGCGAAACTTCTCCAGCAACTGAAACAGCAAGGTCGTTTTTCCCGTGCCCGGTTTACCAATCAAAGCCAAAAAACCACGCTCAGAATCGATGCCATAAAAGAGCGAAGCCAGCGCCTCCCGGTGCCCAGGGCTTAAGTAGAGAAAACGAGGGTCGGGAGTCACCCCGAACGGTTGTTCCCGCAGTCCGTAGAATTTCAAAAACATTTAGCGTCCTTTGTAATTCGCTCGAACATCGGCCAGTGTGAAGAAAAGCTTATACAACTTCTAGAGCATACCCTTGTATTCGAATCGACAGCGAACGTTGAATCGGCTCAATCGAAATGGAGAGGCTCTCGTCTCCATTGTGGGCCGCCAGAACGCCCTCAACTCCGTCCAAACATCCGCCCCGGATCCGCACCCGTTGCCCCACCTTTGGAAACGGATATTCCTCAAAGGGGACGTTGCTTTGCAGTAGCGTCTGGATATCGCGAATCTGATTATCGGGAATCGCTGTTCCCGCATTGTTGATGCCTACAAATCCCGCGACTCCGTGCGCCTGCAAAACGCGCAACCGGTCCCGCGACGATAGGACGATTCGCACAAAGCTATATCCGGAAAAAAGCGGCACCTCAACTTCCTTTACCCGGTCGCTCCATTTGTGGGCCCGCTTGACTAAGGGAAGAAAGTTTTCAATCCCTTGCAGCTTCAATTGTTCGGAGACCATTTTTTCATGGCGGGAACGAGTTCGGACCGCGTACCACTCCGCCTGGGAAGGAAATGGAATCGTTCTCGGCGCTTCAAACTCCACCGCGATTTGTGCGCAACTGCTGCTCATAGCTTCGCCCTCTCAGTCACACTTGACTTCTCAGACATAAAACTGCGGACCTCGACTGGCATGGACAAGTCTGGGGGACACAGGTTAAAGTTAAGGGGAGAACAGCTGCTAAGACTACAAAATTGGGTTGATCGGTTCCCAATATGTTCTCAGGATTTTATGCAGCTATGCAAATTCCTGCAAGAGCAGAAAGTTAAGAGACAAAAGACCCAATCCGGATCGAGTCTGGCGGGCTCAATGGCGTCAGCGGGGCAATTCGAAAATCAGGGTGATTCGGGTTTGCGTCTCAACCGCTTGTCCGTCAACCAGATGCGGCTTGAATTGCCACTGCTTGACGGCCGCTTTCGCTGCCTCAACCAGCAATGGCTGGCCCCCCTCTAACTTCACATTTCGTACCCGGCCGTCACGCCCGGCCCTGACGCTTAGCACGACGATCCCTTCGATTCCCCGCTCTCGCGCTTGCTCCGGATATACCGGATCCACGCGAAGCAGAACTTCGCGTTGCGCGTCCTCGGATGACAGTTGATAGATCCGCGGGGCTTGCACACCCGCGACTGGCGTGGCCGCCGCACTTTCTCCACTGCCGATCGCCGCATGGGCCTCACGCTTCTCTGCCGCGGCCGGCTCATGGAACACCTCTTTTCCATTCTCGTAAACCGTCAGGCTTCCCTCTTCTGTTGCTGAATCGGCAGCGCGAGTGCTTTCGCCCGGCTTGTCTCCTAACCGGTCAACTTTCACATCGCCCTGATTTTCGTTGCCCTGACTCTCGTTGCTACGATTTTCGTCACCTCGATTTTCTTTATTTTGACTCGCCAGATCACCTTGCGCGTGGGATTGGGCCGGTAAGTTTCTGCGAGCTGTTTTTCCCCCCAACAAACGGCGGCTTGCAGCCACACTCAAGAACACGGCAAACACCAGCACCACCGCCGTCAGCATCCAGGTTGCGATTTTGTACCCGCTATGCCCATCTGCCGGCGCGCTCCCCGGTTGAGGTCCAAATCGATCCCTCGGCTCAACAGCAATAAACTTTTCTTCCGATTCATTTTCGCTGGGAAGCTCATGAGTGGGACGTTCATCAGGAAGGTTTACGACTGCCGGAACCTCTGCACCAATCTCCTCCACCACGGCACTCACCGGAGACGGCATCTTTTCGGTTGTCCGCTCCATCGTTGGCGGCGTCTCGGAGGTAAGCGCGAGACTCTTGATCACATGCCCCGAGAGAACTTTCAAATTGCGCTCATGCTCTTCGCCGAACGCTGCGCGGCGCGGAGAAAATGCCGCGAACACGCCGATCAGCTTCTCCGCTTGCAATATCGGAAGCATGATGAGCGAGCGCACTCCCAGGCTCCGGCACGCTTCAATATCCACCCTCGAGTCTTTTTCTGTGTCGTCGCAGCGCTGTACTCTCCCGGTCTTGATGCACTCTGCGGTCAGCCCCGAATCGCACCCCAGTCGTGCTCCCAATTCCGGCGTGCCCGTGCCGCTGCTGGCGCGGCACATCCATTCTCCGTCGCGCTCCAGAATCACCGCCACGCCACTGGCGCCGGTTGCCGCGCACGCCTGCTCCACCATTTCGTGAAGAACAACTTCCAACGCCAGGTCGGCGGAAAGTTCAGCCGATAATTGTCCGCCTGCATCCGAAGCAAATGTGGCTGCCAGCTCAGCCAGATCGGATTCGAAACTCACGATCTTCCACTCCGCCCCGCGGCGCGGCTTTTCGCCAGGCGGATTTTCGGGAGAAGAAGCCGAATCTAAACCACCAGGGTCCGGCTCGGGAATGGGATAGTGGGCCACGTCAGACGAAGCCTCAGCGCTGCAGCGGAGTTTCTCCCCAAATTCGTCGCTTGTCAATGTGCAAAAACTTGCGCTGCGGACGCAAATAGTAAGATTTAAAAACCCACGGAATTTTCCGTAATACCACGAATGTGCCATCCGCAAACCTTGCATTCTGATGGTATGATGGCAGTCACTGTACCCCCCCACCCGCGCGGAGCTATGAATCACAAGCGAACAAAAATTCTAGGCGTTGTTTTTTCTTTGACTGTCATCCTGTCAGGCTGCAGCAGCAGCTCCAGCGGAGGTTCGTCGACCGTCAGACCCACTGTCAATATAACGGCGAGCAAGAACCCCGTGGCCTCTGGTGGCTCCACAACCCTTACTGTGACCGCCACGAACGCGACCCAGGTCGTTATTACGGACAACTCCGACACGAAAACCTACACCTTGCCCGGCACCGGGGGAACGCAGGTTGTAAGCCCGACCAGTCTCACTACCTACATGGCAACGGCCTCCGACGCGAGCGGGTTCACCAACGTGGCAACCGTGACCGTCTCGATTATTCCTACCGTGACTATAACCGCGAGCACAACTACAGCCCTGCCGGGTCAGCCGGTGACTCTCACTTTTACGTCCGCCAACGCCAGCAGCGCCTCGATCAACGGCACCGACGTTCCGCCCACCGGGTGTACTACATCCAATCCGTGCAGCCTCAAGGAGTACGTGACCCAGACTACCACTTACACCATTACGGCTTCGGGTACCGGCGGAAAGGCCACGGCGAGCGCCACTGTCACCCTGGTTCCCCCGATCACTTTCAATGGATTGACCGCGGATACCGCCAATCTCGGACAGGGAAATCAGCAAACCAACAGCCAGCTGGCTCAGCAAGATGCTGATCCGAACGGCGCGGTCGGAACCAAGCAGTTCATGGAGTACATCAATATTCAGTATCAGGCCTATGACAAGGTAACGCACGCTCCGGTCTGGTCGTCTCCTCAAATGATCGGAACGCCTTGGCTGAACACCTTGAACCAGGGCGACATCACAAACTGCGACGGGCATACCCTTTCGAATGGCACACTCAGCGGCATTCACCTGGACGCAGTAATCGACTTCGACCGCATAGCGAGCCGCTGGGTCGTTATGGGCAGAGGTGACTTTCTCAATAGCAGTAACCAGAACACGTACTACCTCTGTCTTGCGGTTTCCAATACCGACGATCTAACTTCTCCAACCCTTGGCTGGTACGGCTACTCTTTCTATCTCAATCCATCTGTCACCAGCCAATCGGGCCAAGTATATTTTCCTGACTGGCCAAAGCTTGGAATCTGGTCCGACGGATACTACGTCACCATGGATATGGAGGATGTCAGCAACGCCTTTGCAGAGGTCGGCGTTGCCGCATGCGTCTTTGACCGCACCGAAATGCTCCAGGGTGCGGCAAGCCCCTCTTGGGCGTGCGACATACCGTCGATTTCGACTGACCCAACTTCCGGCCTCTATCTCGGGCACAGCCTGATTCCGGCTGATATTGACGGCACGACAGCTCCACCTTCGGGCCGTCCCGAGTACATGGTTAGCATCGAGAATCCGAGCGTCGTGCAGGGCCAGACGGCCTCCAGCGTCATTAACCTGTGGGAGGCAACGACGGATTGGACATCGAGTCCTCCAACCCTTACACTGACCTCGACTCAGCCCACGGTCAACACCTACACTCCTGGATGCTACCTTTACGATGGCCCACTGAATTACGCCTTCACCTCCTGCATCCCCGAACCGCAAAATGACAGCCAGCCGGAGATCACAGATTCCGTCGGCGATCGCCTCATGCCGCGGTTCGCCTACCGTAACTTCGGCGCCTACGAGTCATACCTGGTAAGCCAGACCGTTCAAACCGGCCCAGGCTCTACGAGCAACGGCGCAAACGCGTTTCAGACCGGGATTCGCTGGTACGAACTTCGCGACAATGGCACCGGAACGCCTTCGATTAATCAGCAGGGCACGGTAAATCCTGACGACGTTCAATTCCGCTTTCTGCCCAGCATTGCGCAAGACCATAGCGGCAATGCAGCCGTGGGCTACAGCGTTTCCAATGGCGACACCAATCCCGGAATCAATTTTTCGTTCTGGAATCTGAATACCGCGAACGCGACTCCAATCGAAGTCACGCTCCTCAACGGAACTGGCGAGGAACTCACAACTTTCGGCGACCCTGGCGGCGGTTACCCCGGCGAATGGGGCACTTATTCCAGCATGACCGTCGACCCCGTGGACGATTGCACTTTCTGGTATGTGAATGAATATTACGCGACCGATTCTCTCAACAGCTGGTCAACCAGCATCAGCAGCTTCCAGATTCCCGGTTGCCAATAGGGCTGCCGCAGGTGACGAAGAATCACGACGGCACTGAGGAGCCATTCCCAAAAACGGTACAATTCTGCTAGAAATCGTCCGAGGAGTATTTTGTTTACTTGCCATTCGCGGCAAAAAGATAGCTAGAATAGTGCCAGATGGAGCAGGCTCGCTTTTCCTCCTCAAGCGATTGCTCCTGCCCATGGTTTTTGTTGAAAATTACCTGAAACCATGGCCGCTGCAACATTCTTCGCCCAGGGAGTCTGAACATGCGGATCGCTGTGGTTGGCTCCGGATACGTGGGATTGGTGGCGGGCGCCTGCTTCGCCGACCTTGGCCACGACGTTATTCTCGTTGACAATGATGATCGGAAACTCGCCGCGCTCAGGAACGGTGAAACTCCCATCCACGAAAAGTTTCTGCCCGAATTGCTGGAGCGGCACCGCGGCCAGCGCCTGCAATTTTCCGACAATCTCCACGATGCCGTGCGCGCCAGTTCCGCCATCTTTGTGGCCGTCGGCACGCCGCCCACCGAATCCGGCGACGCCGATCTTTCCTACGTCGAATCAGTCGCGCGCGAGATTTCGGGCGCGATTAACGATTACAAAGTCGTGGTCGAAAAGAGCACGGTCCCCGTTTATACCAGTGAGTGGGTGCGCCGCATCATTCTGCGCAACGGCGCCGACCCGGAGTCTTTCGATGTCGCTTCCAACCCCGAATTCCTGCGCGAAGGCACCGCGGTCACGGATTTTCTTTTTCCCGACCGCATCGTGATCGGCTGCGACAGCGAGCGCTCCGCAAATGTCCTTCGCCACATCTACGAACCCCTCACCAGCGGCGCATATTATCAACGTGCCGATGCGATTCCTCAACCCGATCGCGCCAGCATCCCGCCACCCATCATCGTCACCAGCAGCAAAAGTGCGGAACTGATCAAGCACGCTTCCAACGCATTCCTTGCCATGAAGATTTCTTTCATTAATGCGGTCGCGTCAGTCTGCGAATCGGTGGGGGCAAATGTAAATCAGGTCTGCCAGGGCATCGGGACCGATTCCCGCATCGGCCGCCGCTTCCTGAATCCCGGCATCGGCTACGGCGGTTCCTGCTTCCCAAAAGATGTCATGGCCTTCCGCGCCGTGGCCCGCGAGTGCGGATATGACTTCCGCCTGCTCGATGAAGTCATGCGCATCAACGAAGAGCAGCGCCAGCGTTTCCTGCGCAAAGTGCGCAGCGCCCTTTGGACCCTCCGCGGCAAGCATCTCGGCGTTCTCGGCCTCGCCTTCAAAGGCGGCACCGACGATATTCGCGAGTCCCCGGCGCTTTTCCTGGTGCAAGCCCTTCTGCAGGAAGGCTGCAAAATTACCGCCTACGATCCCGCCGCGATGGAGCGCACCCAGGAAGTGATGAACTCGAATCTGAAATACGCCGCATCCGCTTACGAAGCCGCCAGCGGAGCCGACGCCTTGCTGATCCTTACCGAGTGGGAAGAATTTGCCAACCTCGATCTGGAGCGCATCACCAGCGCGCTGAAATATCCCATCGTGATCGACGGCCGGAATCTTTATGATCCCGATGTCATGGCTGCGCACGGCATCACTTATTACAGTGTGGGCCGGGCCGCTTCCCATCCCGATGGCATTCCCGCCGGCGCCCTGAAAAATGGAACCATGAAGGACGAGCACAAGAAAGCATGAGCTGGCCCAGGTAAAAGAAGCTCAATAAAATTACTAAATGAACAAGCGACGTGCTCTGGTGACCGGCGGCGCCGGCTTTCTGGGATCCCATCTCTGCGATGCCCTGCTCGGCGAGGGCTGGAACGTGGTTGTCGTCGACAATCTGCTCACCGGCCGGCGAGCGAACATTGACCACCTCAAAAATGAAGCCGCTTTCGAGTTTATCGAGAAAGACATTTGCCAGCCCTTCGATCCCGGCCCGGTCGATTACGTTTTTCACTTCGCCAGCCCCGCCAGCCCGGTCGATTACACCATCCACGGAATCCCCACGCTGCAAGTGGGCTCGCTCGGCACATTTCACGCACTCGATGTCGCCCTCAAATACGGAGCGAAATATCTCGTCTCTTCAACCTCCGAGTGCTACGGCGACCCGCTCGAACATCCGCAGAAGGAAACCTATTGGGGAAACGTAAATTCCATCGGCCCGCGCTCCGTCTACGACGAAGCCAAGCGCTTCACCGAAGCCGTCACCATGGCATACCACCGCTATCACAAAGTTGACACTCGCATCGTGCGCATCTTCAATACCTACGGCCCGCGCCTGCAATTGAACGATGGCCGGGTCGTTTCGAATTTCATGAAGCAAGCCTTGCGCGGCGAACCGCTCACCGTTTACGGCGACGGCAGCCAGACCCGCAGTTTCTGCTATGTCAGCGATGAGATCGACGGTTTCCTCCGTCTCGCGAAATCAGACGAACACCTGCCGGTAAACATCGGCAATCCAAATGAGTTCACGATTCTCGAATGCGCGCAGCACGTGATCGAAGTCACCGGATCGAAAAGCAAGATCACCTACGAACCGCTGCCACAGGATGATCCCAAACAGCGCCGCCCGGACATCACCAAAGCCCGGACCCTCCTGGGTTGGGAGCCGAAGATTCAGTTGCAAGAAGGTCTACGGCTTTCCCTGGATTATTTCAAGCAGGCGCTAGCGCAGGAATCGGCCGCAAAGTGCACGTGATTGAGGTTCCGCGCCAAGAAAAGACCAGGAAAACCGAGTCAGGGCACCACATGGCGCGACAACTTTCAAAATAGAGTCTTTCGACCCATGCAAGAATGTCTATCTTGACGGGGCGTGAGCATTGGGACAAGATGACAACCGGGGCCCATCTGCATCTAATTCCCCTCCCCACATCTCCCCTTCGGTAGAGCATCAGTTTGTTATTCACAATTTGCGTTGCAGTATGACTCTTTTCCTGCAAAAGGAGCATGGGGTAATGCCTTCGTCTAAAAGCTTTCCGGTAGTAATTATCGGTGGTGGGCCGGCGGGTTCCTGTACCGCGATGTTTCTTAAGCAGCTTGGGATCGACTCGATCATCATCGAGAAAGAACGATTTCCGCGGTATCACATCGGCGAGTCATTCACCGGCGAGACCGGCGGACAAATGCGCAAGCTGGGCATGGCAGAACTTCTTGATCGAACGGCCAAAGAGTTTCCCGTGAAGCACGGAACCAAGGTTTACGGCACCGGCGGTAAGAATTCGTTTTACATTCCGGTGCGCGACCGCCTCGGCCCCAACAACAGCCAGCGGCCGGCCACCACCTGGCAGGCGCGGCGCAGCGTCTTCGATAAGCTCCTGCTCGATACCGCCATTGAACGCGGAGTCGAAATCTTCAACGGCGAGGCCGTTTCCGTGCTGCGCGAGGGCGATACCGTGACCGGCGTCCGCTGCCGCTCCGTCGAAGGCGCTGAACAAGACTTGATGGCGGAAGTTGTAGTCGATGCTTCCGGCCAGACAACGTTTCTGGCCAACCGTGGAGTGATCGGCCCGAAAGACCGCGGCAACTACGACAAGCAAGTGGGAATTTTCTCGCAGGTTACGGGAGCGGTCCGCGATGAAGGCGAGCTTCGCGACAACACCCTGATCTTTTACGAGAAGAAAAATCATTGGGCGTGGTTTATTCCGCTCGACCCAGAAGTGGTGAGCATCGGCATCGTCACACCTTCGGATTATTTTGTTTCACGAAAGCTGTCGAAAGAAGAATTCGTCAAGGCGGAACTGCAGACCCTGAATCCGGAGCTGACGCGTCGCGTGCAGGACGTCCAGTTCGTGGAAGAGGCGCGTGCCATTTCCAACTACTCCTATCAGATCAGGGATTTCACCGGCAAAGGCTTTCTCTGCGTGGGTGATTCGCACCGCTTTATCGATCCCATTTTTTCTCTGGGATTGCTGTTCGCCACGAAAGAAGCGCAGTACGCCGCCGAGGCAATTCGCGACTATAGGGCGGGCAAGAATCGCGATGCGGAAAATCCTTTTGCGGAATATGCCGATTACGTGGAAAAAGGTCAGGACGTCATTCAAGCCATGCTGGACTGCTTCTGGGAGTGGCCGTTCGCCTTCCAGCGGTTCGCCCATCATACGCACCAGGAAGAGATCGTCGATCTCTTCGCCGGGCGAATCTACGGGCCGGAAGTTCACGAATACGATTCGGTCCAGAGAATGCGGCGGTTGCTGGCCATGAAGCAGCCGGCCCAGCCCGGAGAAATGGTGAGCGCGCAGGCGCAATCGGTTGCTGACCGACCATCGATCACCAATTAACTAAACCAGCCCTCGTTCGGAGAGACTGTTATGCAAGAGCAAACTGACAAACCAGTAACTGGATCTGCAGAAGACGCGGCGAAACCAACCCGCACCTGGGAGCATTGGACGGAAATTCCAGGAATGGTCTTTTATCCGCTGTTTCTCAAGAGAACGGTCGTAATCGCTCTGGTGGTGGGCACGATTCTGTTCACCATCAACCATATCGACGAGGTGATCATGCATCGCACCAGCCGTGCCATGTGGATCAAAGGCGCGATCACCTACATCGTTCCTTTTGCGGTCTCGAATATGGGCCTGCTGGTGGGGGCGCGGCGGCGCAAGCCGCAGGCGCACAGCCACAACGCGGACAGCCATGTCGAGCAGATGCCTCGCGTCGAATACGCGGCTGCGCTCTCTGAAGAAAAATAAACGCTCCGAAACCAGGATGGAAAACGGCCGCTCTTTCGCGAGCGGCCGTTTCAGTTATTGGATCTCGTAGACCACTCCGCAGCCGGATACGAACGACTGCACGCACTGGCTTGTCTTTCCGCCTACGCTTGTGGTTCCGAAAAAGCTCCCTTTGGAAAACAAAGGTCCGGCAGCGGGATAACCGCCATCGGCTTCGCCGTTAAAGTTGTAGAGCACCGCCAGCGGCCACGGCGTGGTAGAACTCTTTGCCAGGCGAAATGCGACGCCGTATTTACCCGATCCACCCGAATAGATCGTGGCGTATAAGTTTCCTGCCGGATCGAGTGCCGGACCAGAATAGAAACCACCGACGGTCTCCGGAAGATCGCGAAGCACCTTCTCGCTCCAGGCTCCGCTTTCACTTTTCGCCATTTCGTATATCACGCCACAGCCGTAAATGCCGCAAACGGCATTGCCGGGCCCTCCGGTCAAGGTTGCGCCATAAAGATCGCCCGCCGAATCCATGGCAAAGTTCCCCAGTGGATTGTTGCCATTCGTGCTGTTGAAGCTGAGTAGTATGGTTTCGCTCCATTCACCCGAGCCGCTCGGCGACAATTCATAAACCGTGCCGCAGCCTTGCGAGTCTGCAGTTCCCGCTAGTGTCCGCGCCGCCAACTTCCGTGGTGCCGTACAGATTTCCTGCCGCGTCGAAGCTGACTCCGCCTTCCGGACTGTTTCCATCGCTAGTATCATATTTGAAGTTGTATAGCGTCGTTTTGTTCCACGGTCCCGATAATGCCGGCGAGAGTTCGAAAACCGTGCCCCCGTAGCCCGTCCCGCCGCCGTAAGTAGTTCCATAAAGATTGCCCGCCTTATCGAAGATCAATGTGCTCTGCGGAGAAATTCCGTCGGTATCTCCCTGGAAGCTGTAAAGAATTTTCGGCGCCTGCCAACCTCCACCCGCAGCCGGGGAGATCTCGTAAACCACGCCGCAGCCATCGGTCGAAATCGGGCACGATCCTCCGTACGGAGCTGCGCCGTAAAGATTGCCGGAACCATCGAGAGTTAACCCCGATAATGGCAGCGCACCGTCATTCTCTGAGTCGCCAATGAATGTGTGTATTAAAGTCAGCTTCCAGGAACCGCTTGAGCTGGGCGAAGCCTCAAATACGGTGCCGCAGCCGAGATTGTTGTAACAAAACTCTCCACCGGTGCTGCCGCCATGCGCCGTGACCCCATAAATGTTTCCGGAATTGTCCATTGCTAGATTGCCGATCGCTCTTCTCCATCGGAGCTGTTCAAAGCAGCCAGAACCTTGTAGGTGGGTGCTCTTGCACTTTGAGCATTCGCTGTTGCTGCGGCGCCGACCATTGCGAACATGGTCCCGGCGCTGCACACGAGTGTGACGAAATACATGCTGTATTTCACTGAAGCCTCTCCTTGTATCCAGAAAAATGTAAGAAGATTCCGTACCCCGAACCGGAGCACGAAAACAGAAAATGGGAAGCGCTGCCGGAAAAATCGGTTGTCGGCTAAGGAATAATTTCTTTTGAACTAAGGGAAATGGCAGGCCACTGTGACCGCACTGTGAAGCCGATGTGAATGGCAGGTGAGAAAAATTCGATCGCATTGCCGCCTGGTCGCGCAATCTTGCACTTCATGAATGTTTGCCTGTAAACGTGATAAATTGACGTTCGCAATAAAAAGCGAGAGATTAAGTTCATTTCAGCCAACGGAGAAAGCTCGAATGCGCACGCTTGAGATCGAAGATCGCCGCGCTCATGCTCGCAATTTTTGTACTTCCCTGCGCGCTTCACGCCCAATCGAAGGAAGAAAAACCGGCCAACAAACCGGAAGCGGCGAAGCCGGAACCGGCCAAGGCAGAAGCCGCAAGCGGCGACGAGTTCAAACCCGAGCAAACCCAGACCAAGGGCTCTGTAACGGTCGGAGGCAACGTCATCAATTATGACGCTTACGCCGGAACGCTGGTGGTGCATCCCAAAGGCTGGGACGATGTCGCGCAGAACACCGAAAAAGATGACAAGAACAAGCCCGCCGAGGCCAGCATGTTCTACGTGGCCTATTTCAAGTCGGAGACGAAAGCCGCGCCGCGGCCTCTGATGTTTCTTTATAACGGCGGTCCCGGTTCTTCGACCGTATGGCTTCACATGGGGGCGTTCGGTCGAAGGCGTGTCGTTACCTCGAATGACACTCACACGCCGGCCGCGCCGTATCCAGTTGTCAACAACGATTACAGCCTGCTCGATGTGAGCGATCTGGTCTTCGTCGACGCGCCCGGAACCGGCTTCAGCCGCATTGCAGGAAAAGACAAAGAGAAGGCATTTTACGGCGTAGATGAGGACGCCTGGGCTTTTTCCGATTTCATCGTGCAGTTCCTGTCAAAGTATGGGCGCTGGAACTCGCCCAAATATCTCTTCGGCGAAAGCTACGGCACCACGCGCTCCGCGGTGCTCAGCAACGTGCTCGAAACCGAGCGCGATATCGATCTCAATGGCGTAGTTCTGCTCTCGCAAATCTTGAACTTCTCCCTCAGTCCCGATGGGCCAGAGACGGAACCCGGCATCAACTTGCCCTATCAGCTTGCGCTCCCGACGTATGCGGCATCCGCCTGGTATCACCACAAACTTCCGCAGCAGAACCCGGAACTCTTGCCACTGCTCACCGAAGTCGAGCATTTCGCCATGAACGATTACGCCCAGGCCCTCGAAGCTGGATCGACGCTCTCCGCCGAGCAACGGAGTGCGATTGCCGCCAAGCTGCACGACTACACCGGCCTTCCCGTTTCTTATATCCAAAAGGCAGACCTGCGCATCAGCGGCGGAGAATTCGAAAAGAACCTTCAGGATGAAGAAGACTTAACCACCGGCCGCCTGGATACGCGGTTCTCCGGACCGACGTTCGATCCCCTCAGCAAAGAAGCCGAGTATGATCCGCAGTCGGCCGCCATCTCTTCCGCCTACGTTGCCGCCTTCAACGACTACGTCCGCAAAGACCTGAAGTATGGCGAAAACAAAGAATACAAGCCAGAGATCGAAGTCTGGCGGTTCTGGGATTTCAAGCACAAACAGCCGGGTGCTCCATTCGCGTTTCCAGGATCGCCCAACGTCATGCCCGATCTTGCTGTCGCCATGAAATACGATCCGCATCTCAAAATCCTTCTAAACGCCGGATATTTCGACCTTGCCACGCCGTTTTACGAGGGCGTCTATGAAATGCAGCACCTGCCGATTCCGCAGGATCTGGAGAAGAACATCGAAATCCAGTTTTACCAATCGGGGCACATGGTCTATGCGCATGAGGCCTCACTCAAAGCGATCCACGATAACGTGGCCGCCTTCATCCACGGGAGTGGTAACTCGAAAACAAAATAAATTCGCGCAGAGAGTATTACGACTAGATTCCCAGGGCCCCAAAATGAGGGCCCGGAAGCTTTTCGAGTCACCGTGTTAAAAAGGGATAGATGCAGGCTGGAAGGAATCAGCGGTAGTAAGTCAGCCTGGCGTCCACGCTGATCGTCTTTGGCATAGAGCTGGAGAATTTGTTATTGAAGACCAGATAGTAAGTTCCACCGCCCGAAGGCAGGTTTGCCTCAATCGTATCCATGCTCACTTTGCCGCTGCGGTAGAACGGATTCGCTTCCCGCTGCTTTTGCCAATCGCCGTATCCGCTCTCGGAAAAGACAAATACCTCGATCGTATTCCCCCCACCTCCGGCCGCGGTGAAGTTGCCGTGCAGTTCTACACTGCTCGCAGTCGCGGGAACCGCCAGCTTGAAATACGAATAGCCAAGCTGATTGATCGTCAGCCCATGGATGGACACTGGAATGTTGTGGGGCTTTTTCGTCAGTTGGTCATACGACCGGTCAAGAACTCTGATGGCCGAATCAGCTCTGACGCTGTGCAGGCGGTGGTTCGTGTAAGCGAAATATCCGAGCCCTGCGAGCAGAAAAATTCCCCCCGCCACGAACGGAGCAACCTGCGATGTACCGCTCCCCCGCCGGCGCCGCAGGTTCGGGGAGACCAGAAAACTGTCGCCGCACATCGGGCAGAAGCGGGAAGTATTGGGAATATCAGCGCCACACGTATTGCAAAACACGGCCAACTCCTGTGCGGTAAAAATCAGTTAGAGTAAGGGCAGCTAAAACGCTAATGCGAGCTGCACTGACCACATCGTTCAATACATATCTACGCGCCTGCAACCGCTAGCTGCTTTCCGTGGTTGCCGCCACAAAATCGATCAACTGCTGCACGCCCAGGCGCTCCTCTTTCGTATTCAGCTTGAACGAAATGCCCATGCCATACCCTGGATGCGATGCCCGCACTTCCCCGGCCAGACGCAACTTGATATCGAAGGTGCGCACGGTGATCTCCACCGAAGTACCGGGCGTAAAAGCCACCGGCATCTCCAGATAGCATCCACCCGGACTCAGGTCGCTCAGATGGCAATAATTTCGCACCGCGCTTCCCCGCTGGTAAACTTCCGCCCCCAGGCGGCAGGCGTAACGTGTCTGCCCGCGCCGGTTGCCCGGTTCAGAGCGCAGCCGGGCCACGGCTTCCCGGTCACGCTCCTTCGCTTCCGGCTTCTCTCCCGCCCAATTTGCTCCTACGATTTCTTGTTGCGGCTGGGTTTTCTCCTCCGCTTTTGCGTCATCCGTTTTTCCGTCATCGGATGGCGCGGCACCGGTCGCAGTCACCGGCTTCGCAGATGAATTTAGGTTTTTCTCCAGCCACTCGCTTAAAACTTTTCGCGAAGATTGCGGCACGTCCACGAAGTGCAATCCGGCGCGCCCGTTCCAGTCCTGCCAAACGACAAGTCCAGAGAGCCGTATTGTCTTGGTCTGCCCCGGCAATTGAAATTGAAAATAGACTTTGCAGGTCGGGGGTAAATGGTGGCCGAAGTTGACTGCCATGCCATCTTCCGCCACATCCACCAGCGTCGCTTTCGATTGTTCCGCGCCGGCATAATCGATGGTCGCCTGCGTGTGCACGCTGACTCGCGTCTTCCGCCGTTTGTCGCGGAACAAAACCGTTTGCGCGGCCTGCAGCGTGCTCATTGCGCGCTCCCGCGTCATTGGCTTGTAGAGCACGAAGTTTACGCCCAGCGTAAACATCTCGCGGATCTTTTCCTGGCCGCTCACGATTACAATCGCGAGCGTCGCGCCCGATCCCCGCGAAGATTGGCTGTCTCTCAGCAGGTTCTTCACGTCCGATTGCTTTTCACAATCGGCAATCAGCAGATCGAAGTGTTCCTGCGCCAGCCTCACACCCGCCCGCACTGCATCCCCGCAAAACTCCACGCGAATGCCCAGCTCCTCGACAACGCCGCGCAGAATCGCCGCCGAAGATTCATCCGCGCAGACCAGTAGCGATGACAGCTTCATACTTTTGCATCGTAGGGTCACCCCAGTTCCAGCCACAAGTTACCGGAGTCATCCCATTTGCCCTTCCCCACGGCGAATTTCCTGCTAACTCCACTGCCCTCAGTTCCATGACCTGAGTCACCACTGCCATTACAAAAGACCAATGCTCTTGCGTTGCACCGTGGTGCTTTGACGCTCCTGGTCCCCCCTCCCTACGATGATCAAGACTGCAGGGACGAATGCCCACTGTGCCGGTCAGTTCCACGACACTGCGGCTTTGTCAGTTGCAATCTTGCAGCACGCAGGCGTCTCCCCTGACAAGCGACCTATGTCTACCAAGAAACAACGCGGCATGTCGTTGCTCGAAACCATGGCGGTCGTCTCGATCTCACTGATTCTGGCCGCCGTAACCGATGTAGCCATGCAGCCCCTGATCAAGCAGCAGCACGTGACTCAGGCCTACAACACCACCTTGATGGCGATGCGCCGGGCCCGCGATGCCGCCGCCGCCGACATGCGCATTTACGAGGTCAGCTTCACTCCCGCCGCCTCTGGGGTCAACGGAGGGACGATCACTGTGACCCAGGCCATTGCCAGCGCTCCGGTTTTGTTCACCGCAACTCTCCCTGCGGATGTCACTTTTAACGTGACCGCGGGACTGCCAACTTCTCCAACCGTAGCGCCGACCACGCCTGACGGTTTCGGAACGGGCTCGAACGCATTCGATTTCGATCAGATCACCGGTGGCGGAGGCACCACAATTTACTTCTATCCTGATGGCTCAGCCCAGGATGCCGCTCCGAACGGCGGGAATCCCAATAACGGTGTGGTCTACCTCGGCATGCCGGGGCTGCTTCCGACCTACCGCGCCATCAGTTTGTGGGGATACACCGGCCGGCTCCGAGGATGGCAATTGAATCAAGTCGCTGGCGTGTGGACATGGAATCAAATATGAAAACTCATCGTTCCCAATCGGCGCGTCTTCCCGATCAATCCGGCTTCTCTCTGGTCGAAGTCCTGGTTTCGATGCTGGTCCTTACTGGAGGTTTGATGGCTTTGCTGGCTGCGCTCGGCATCAGCATGGCCGCCACGCAGACTTCGCAGCAAGACCTCATCGCGCGTCAGGTCGCCTCCGAGGCCATGGAAAGCATTTTTAATGCGCGCAATACATCGCAAGTCGGCTTCTCGGCGATCGCAAATACCGGAACGCCTCCGGGAATTTTCCTGCCCAACGCACTGCCTCTTTTGTGCGCCGGTTCCGGATGGCATTCTCGACACCGCCGACGATACTTCCTGTTTGACCGCCTCAGGCGCGGTTTGCCCCAACGGCGGCGTGGAGTGCCTCACAGAACCCGGCCCCGACGGAATTCTGGGCACTGCCGACGATGTGATCGTCTCCTTGAATAACTACACGCGAACCGTGGCCATCACTCCCCTTCTGGAGGCTGGCACGACCGATCCCACGCTGGTTCAGGTCAGCATCACGATCAATTACACCGTCCCCAACAGCGGGCATACCAAGTCGTACACGCTCGTGGACTACATCTCTGCGTATCACTAGAAAGGGAGTCATGCGGCGCACATCCAATTCGAGTCGGGGCTTCACCTTTATCGAGATGATGATCTCTGCGGCCATTGGACTGGCTATGGTTGCGGCTGCCGCGCAGCTCTACAGCAAGGCCTTGACGGTAAATCTGGTGACCTCGCAGCGGGCGCAACTGCAGCAGGACTTCCGCGCAGCCGCCAATCTGCTGCAACGGGACATCAGCATGGCTGGCGCCGGCGCTCTTGGTCAGCAGGGTCTTTCCACCAGCGCCGTCGGATTGCCTGCCAGCACCGGCACCTTGCCCGTTTATCCCTGCACCGCTTTGACCACCTGTGACTACGTCAACAGCTTGCCCGTTACATACCCGGTGAATCCCACTGGATCGACGATCCCGTACCTTTATTCCATCATTCCTGGCTACGATCTCGGCATCACGGTCAATGCGGCCCAGGGCCCCACTGACATTATTACTGTCGTCTCCGCCGATCCCACGATATCTCTGAACTGCTACTCGGGAACCATGAATTCAGCCGGGACCGCGGTCACGTTCCAATTGCCCACGACCTTGCCTTCGACCTGCGTGCTGCCCACAAGTGTCGTGACCCCCGCACCGCTGAACGCGGCAGCCCCCGTAGGCTTGCAGATCGGCGACATGGTGCTGTTCGGCTCGAACGCCGTCGGTGTGGTCACCGGCACCGTCACCACTTGCGCCCCGAGTAGCGTCGCCTACAGCGCCTGCTACCTTGTCCCATTTGCCGGGCCCGGTGAGGATCCCGGCCATGTTAATCAGCCAGCCGCCACCTCCGGAAGCCTGGGCCAATATAAAAGCGCGGCCACGCCTTCCGCTGTCCGCTTGCAAATGGTGACTTACTATCTCGCCATCCCGCCCTCCACCGGCCTTCCCACCCTGATGCGCATCCAGAACGGCCAGGTGCCCGCGCCAGTTGCCGAGAACGTCGTCTATCTCAAGTTCAGTTATGACGTCAATAACGGCGGGACCATCGAAACCAATCAGACCAGTCTCCCCACTGGCACCACCCCCGCCATGATCACCAAGGTCAACATCCTGCACATGAGCATGCGCAGTCAGGGGCGAGACGGGTGGTCCAAGAGCGCGCTGGCGCAATACGGGGGTTATGAAGGTTTCGATTTGCAGACCTCCATCGCGGCCCGCAATTTGACTTCTCAGCAGGAGTATCCGATGTCGTGTTCCACTCCCCCGTGTTATTGAGTTGCCGGATCCAGGAATGTTTAGCGGATGCCGGCTTAGCGGATGCCGCTGTAGCGGATGAAAGAAGAGTGACTGGAAAATGAGGAGAAAAGAAATGCTTTCGGCCAAATCGAGTTCACGAGGGTTTACGCTGGTCGCCTCCCTGTTGTTGACATTGCTTTTGTCGGGAGTTGCCATCGCTCTGCTCTCCATGGTCACCACGGAGCAGCGCAGCGGCGGCACCGACCTAAGCAATAACTACACCTACCGCTCCGCCGAAGGTGCGATGGAGAAGATGACCTCCGATCTGGCCAACAGTTTCCAGAGCATACAGTCGCCCACGGCCGCACAAATCTGCGCCCTCAGCAACAATCCGCCCACCTGGGACGCAACCGTCACCTATCCGACCTATAGTGTCGCCCCGTCCAGCACAACCGGCGGTTCTTGCCCTCCGCTCACCTCTTTCTACGGACAGATTGCAGCCGGCCCAGACACCGGTCTCTACGCGCAGATCATGCCAGTCACGCTGAACGTGATAGCCCAGCGCATCAACGGTCAGGAAACCGTCAGTATGACGCGTACCGCGGAAGTCGCGCTGATTCCGGTCTTCCAATTCGGCGTGTTCTCCGATTCCGATCTTTTCTATGGACAGAGCCCCAACCTCGGTTTTGCCGGCCGCGTTCACACCAACGGCGACCTTTATCTTGGCGTCGCCAACGGCGATTACCTGGTCTTCGGCGACAAGCTCAGCGCTTTCGGCAACGTCATTCGCGAACAGATGGATAACGGCATGACTGTCGGCGGCGGTCTCGATGACGGCACCGTCCTGATTCCAACCACCAGCGGCGGCTGCAACACGCAACTTACGGACTTGAATACAGGATCCAGCATTTCCGCCAGCGCCACTTGCGTCAATATCGCGGGCACCGCCCTCGGCGCTACCGACGGTAGCGTTACCGGAGGTCACGGTTCAGCCCAGTTTACTCCCTGGTACAACGTTTCTCTTGGTACTCCTTATCAGGGCTACATCATCGACGGCAACGGCACTCCCGGCGGCACTGCGGATGGAACCAACGGAACCGGCGCCACCGATCTGACCTTGCCCTTTGTCAACGGCACAACTTCCGCCATCCAGATCATCCGCCGTCCTCCCGTCGGAGAATCTACCACCTCATTGCTGGGAGCGTCCCGCCTGGCAAACGAGGCGACAATCCGCGTCCTGCTCAGCGATCAGGAAGCCGACCTCCACCTACCCGGTTGGAACGGCGACGCGACCCAGGATGTGGAACTCGCCAGCCTCGCGCCTGAGTTTACCAGCACGGCATTCTCGGCGAACGGCATTACTGTCGGTGCCAACACTTACTACTTCGGTGAAGCTGCGTGCGGCGTGGGCACGGTCGGCTCCGCCTGCACACAAGGCGATACCAACTTCGTCTTGCCACCATGGGTACCCGGCGGGCACCACCGCCACGCACTACGCTACGCAGGCCGAGTGGCCGCTCATCAACGGATGGCTTTTAGTCGAAGTCCAGAACTCCACTACCGGCCTTTGGGTCGGTGTTACAAAAGAGTGGCTGGGTCTGGGCTTTGCCCGCGGCGTTCAGGTTCCCACCGGCCCGGGTGCCGGCCCCCTCGCTCAAGCCGCCCAAAGCATCAACGAGCTCGGCGCAACGGGAAGCAATTACCTGACGGACCATAGGAACGCGATTCTCTATTTCCAGATGACTGCCGATCGTAACTTCGATGGTACCGTCACTAACGTTGCCTCCCCTACCGGCGATCAGGTGACCTTTACTTCCGTAGTCACTCACGGCTCGGTCACTCCGGTTGCCACGACCTACTCCGGCACAAACTCGCAGTACAACTGGTATCCAATTAATCTATACGATGCCCGCGAAGGAGAAGTTTACGACGGTGCGCCCACGTCTAGCTTCCCCTATTCCGCACCCGGCAACGGCACGGTGACGAAGAACGCCAGCGGCACTCCCAACGGCATCATGAACGCCGTCGAACTTGACGTAGGCAACCTTAACAATTGGCTGGCTGGCGTGACCGGCAGCACCGGAACTCAAGTCGCCTATGCAGCGCAAAACGGCTACATTCTCTACTTCTCCGATCGCCGGGGCATGCAATACTCGTCGGCTTCACCGACTGCTTTGATCGGCGAATACGGTTTTGAGGACACCGTCAACTTTGCCAACCTTGCCAATGATCTCAAACCGGATGGGATCCTCGATCCGGTGAACTATAACGGCGTCTCGCCCGAAGATGTGAACGGCAACGGCGTGCTCGATAATTACGGGGTAAAAACGGTTGGCGACGCTTTCGGCACTCAGACCACCACAGATACAGACTCCACCGTGCCGCCTAACCCGTACCTGCACCGCGTCACGTTGTGGAACTACGCTCACGCCAATCGCGTGACCGGCGCACGCCACGTGCTCAAACTGGTGGATGGCTCGTTGGGCAACTTGCCCGTTATGCCCGCGGGAAATGCGACCAATGACTGCTCGCAGAGCGTCACCAATCCGACCGGCTGCGGCGGATTTACCGTCGCCTCGGAAAACCCGGTTTATATTCAGGGAAACTACAACTCGAACTGCCCTGCTTCGGTCAGCGGCACACCCAATCCCTGCACTCCGGGCAATGCGAATTATGATCCCACTTGGACCAGCACCACCGCGAACGACACGCTCCACTCGGCCGCGTCGGTCATTGCTGATGCTGTTACTCTGCTCTCCAACAATTGGCAGGATGCGGGTTGCTATGCTTCGCCTGCGACCGCTGCCTGCACCAGCACCACTCAGCTTACATCCGGCAGTTTACTGAATCCGATCAATCCCTACCGCTCCAGTGGAGACGGGCAGAACATTCCGGCACTCCAGCCCAACCGGCTCGCCGTGACCACTTACTACCGCACGGCCATTTCTGGAGGAAAGACCATCGCCTTCAACAACGCAGCTGGAACCCCGGACTCTTACTTCGGCTCCGATGGCGGCGTTCACAACTTCCTGCGCCAGCTTGAGGATTGGCTTGGGGCAACCGCCGGATACAACGGCGGCGCTCAACAGGCGCTTTGGTACAAAGGGTCGCTCGTCAGCCTCTACTGGAATATGTACGCCACCGGCACCTGGAAGTGCTGCAGCATGGTGTACAACCCTCCAGACCGGCACTACGTGTTTGATCCATTGTTCTCGTCGCCGGCGAACCTGCCGCCTGGAACGCCCATGTTCCGCAACGTGGACAACCTGAGCTACCGCCAGAACCAGACGGCGCGCAGCAACTAGCACGGTTCGCAAACCGGTAAGCCAAAGCCCCGATCCACCGATCGGGGCTTTGTTTTTTCTTATTACACTTGCGCGTGATCGGTTGCGTAATCGAATGTCATGGAGCGCCTAGGAAACTGCCACGCTCCATTTCGAATTATCTTGACAGTCCTGAATTCGAGGAATGCCACTAATATTTATTGCCGTATGGCGATTTGTTAAGGTATGATCCGTTTAATTTTTGCCGTGGTCGATCGGTCGAGCGCTTCGATACTCGCAACGTTTCATACGCACCACGCGGGCGCATTGGCTCCAACAATCCGGTCAGGCGAAAATCAGATAAACCTCAAATCCCAGTGAGGAAAAATGAAAGCATTGTTTGCGGCGAGGGCAACATCCTCGGGGTGGTGCTGTGTGCGCTGTGCGTTTTGTTGGCAGGGTGCGGAGCCGGTTCAATCCCGTCCCTTGCGGCGGGAAACATATCAGGAACTCAAAATCCTTTGGTCGCCGTTTATACCATCAAGTCGGAATGCGCGGGCCAAGCGATGGTTGAGTTTGGTACCACTACGAACTACGGAAGGACCACCGCATGGTATCCGGCCAACGGATATTACCAGCCAACCTCCATTCTGGTTGCAGGAATGACTCCGTCGACCACCTACCACTTGCGTGGGCAACTACAATGCGGGAGTGAAATTGTGGCCACCCCCGATAGTACATTCACGACCGGTCCGCTGCCGGCGATCAATTTTCCAACGCTCACCGTGACCCGCCCCAATCCTTCTGTGACCTCGCCAGAGAACCCTGGCATTGAACTGGTGGATATTGATGCGGACAGCGACCCCGCGCTTTTCACCGACCGCGATGGCAAAGTGATTTGGTACTACCCCTCACCGCAGGACAATTATTCGCTTGCCACGCTTAGGATCCTTCCGAACGGTCACGTCATCATGAGTTGGGTGAACGGAGGCTCCGGTTCTGCCGATTCGTTCCTCCAGGAAGTCGATTTAGCGGGAAATACGATTCACAAGCTTGATATAAAAACGTTGTCCGCGCAGCTCCAGCAGCACGGCTACCCCTTTGCTGGCGCATTCCATCATGAAATACTGCCGCTTCCCAACGGCCACCTATTGGTGCTCGTAAACACCTACAAAGATTACACCAATCTTCTTGGTTACCCCGGAACCACCGATGTTCAAGGAGACATGATTGTCGATCTCGATCAGAATTGGAATATTGCCTGGGTATGGGACAGTTTTGACTTCGACGGCAAAGGCCTGGATATTAATCGACATCTTAATGGTCTGCCCGATTGGACACACTCCAATGCACTTGTGTATTTGCCGCAGGACGGAAATATATTGATATCAATGCGCCACCAGTCCTGGGTTCTTAAGCTCGATTACAACAACGGTGCTGGAACCGGCAACATCATTTGGCATCTCGGATATGAGGGGAACAAATACGGAGCGGGCTTTGCTTTGACGGTCGACGGTGTCCCTGAAGATGATCCGATCAACTGGTTTTCGTTTCAACATTTTCCTTCGCTCGTAAGTCAAAACGGCTCGCAGACAACACTGTCCATTTGGGACAATGGGAATGATCGAGTCCTAGACACCATCAGCGACAGTAATATATGTCTGATCAGCCCTGTTGGCCCGCCTTGCTACTCTCGCGCCACGATTTTTCAGGTTGACGAAAGTTCTATGGTAGCCAATTTGACCTGGGCAGATACGCAGCCACCCTTCGGAGAATGGGGTGGCAGCATTAATCAACTAGGCAACGGAAATGTTGAGTTCGATCTGAATGATCCCGAGTTTCCACCCAGCCCTGCCTTGGGTTCCTATGTGCAGGAAGTTACCCAGACTCCCACTCCACAGGTGGTTTGGCAAATGGACATGACTCCAGTATCAGCCAGTGCTTATCGGGCCTATCGCGTGCCCAGCCTCTACCCGGGAGTGACTTGGCAGTTCTGACAACCTGTATTCCATAGCCTGCCGGCAAGGAGCGCTGTGCAAAATCGCGCTTTCTGTCGAGGCATCCCTCTGCCGATTTACGCATCCTACTACAGCCACGTATCGAAGCTGGAGGATGCGCAATTTGAGCCGACACTCCGTCTTGCTTGCCACGGCGCTGGCTGTCGGCGCCGGGATTCTCCTTAGTTTTAATGGCTGCGGCACCGATTCTCCGGTCCCCCACATTAATTCGCCCATCTCTCACATAGTCATCATTTTCCAGGAAAACCGCACTCCAGACAATCTCTTCCAGGATCCCGTCCTCATTGCCCGAGGAGCAGACATCGCGAGCAGCGGACTGAATTCCCACGGGCAAACGATTCCCCTCACCCCGATCCCTTTGGCAAACAAATACGATCTAAGTCACATGCACAGCGCATTCGTAGCTATGTACGATGGTGGAAAGATGGATGGCGCCAACTTGATCGTGGACTATTGCAGCCGCGAGAACTGTTTGCCGAACCCCCAGTTTAAATCCGTTCTGCCGTCGGACGTGCAGCCCTACTTCTCGCTGGCCGAGCAATACACGTTTGGCGACCGCATGTTTCAAACCAACGAGGGCCCCAGCTATCCGGCGCATCAATTCATTCTCTCCGGCACCTCTGCGCCGGGCCCCGGCAGCAACTTGTTTGTGGCTGAGAACCCATTTACAGTCGGGTTTGGTCCCGTGGGTTGCACGGTAGCTGCGAGCGAGACCGTAGCTCTAATTGACCCCTCGGGACCGAAACGGGGAGCATATATCCATGTTATGAGCATGAGACGTTGACCGATTTGCTGGATCTCAGCGGAGCAACCTGGCGTTATTACACTCCCACCCCCGATTCGATCTGGACGGCCCCAAACTCCATCCGCCACATGTGCCAGCCGCAAGGCATCAACGGTCAACTTGTTTGCAACTCATATGAGTGGAAGAACAACGTCGTAATCAGCAAAACCCAGGTCCTGACCGACATCGCAAATGGAGAACTGTCCAACGTGAACTGGGTCATCCCTACCGGCCTGGCATCCGATCACGCCGGTGCAAACAACGGTTCCGGCCCCTCTTGGGTCGCGCAAGTGGTTAATGCGATCGGCAACAGCCCCTATTGGGCCAACACCGCTATCTTCATTAGTTGGGACGATTGGGGCGGATGGTACGATCACGTTCCTCCACCGAAAGTGCTGAAGGACTGCTCGGAATGGGGCTGTGGATATGTTTACGGTTTTCGCGTGCCCCTGATCGTCGTTTCTCCGTACGCCAAAGCCGGTTATATTTCGCACGTTCAGCACGACTTCGGCAGCATCCTGCGATTCATCGAAGAAGATTTTGGCTTGGGCTCCCTGGGTTATGCCGACGCTTACGCCGATGATTTGTCCGATTGCTTCAACTACAAGCAGACGCCGCTTACCTTCCACACCATCGCCGCTCCTTTAGACGCCGCTTATTTCCTTAATGACAAAACTCCCCCAACGCCTCCTGATGATGACGACTAAACGCAGACAATCGAGGGGGATCTCAGGATTCGCTCCCGTGACCGTTTCTCAGGATTGCTTCACGGGGACCGCAAGCCAGCCGGCGCGAAACTTTTTCCACTTGCTGGCAAACACCGGTTTTCGCATTATTTCGCGAAGCTCCGAGCTGCTCACAGTTTTTCTGCTCTGAATTTCTTTCCGTTTTCGCAAAGTCGATGGCAAATGCCGGAGAACATCCAGTTTCCCGCGCAAGAACGCTCTCCCCGAGCCGGACTTTGTGAAGTAAATTGCCGCTCCAACTTCATACATCAAGCGTTGGGGCAGAGAGCGGAAGATTAAACCCATTGGCATGTTCTTGAGATAAACAAGCTCTATGTTGCGCTGAGAGCAAAAAACCGCAGGGCCCTTTTTCGTCGTGGCCCGGTAGCGATGGTAGACGATCGCCTGCGGAAGAAAAATACATTGGTGGCCGCGTAGTTGCGCCCGAAAGCTCAAATCCACATCTTCGAAGAAGATGAAGAAGTCCGTATCCAGGAACCCGATCTCTTCCAGCATGTGGCGTCGGTAAGCGACCGCGCCGCCGCAACCACCAAACACTTTCCTGCTGACCGCCCACTCCGGTCCATCGATCTCATCCCTGCCTAAATCCACCACAGTGGCGCCAGCCCCGAGGTCCATGCCACAGTTCTCGATGCGGTTTCGTTCGTCAAAATACAACATCTTGCACGCAAAGCTGCCAGCCTCGGGATAGGCCGAACTGGCTTTGTGAATCTCCTCCAGCCACATTGGATCCGCTTCAGTATCGTTGTTCAAAAGAACGATAAGCTCGCCTTTTGCCTGGACGTATCCTGCGATATTCGCCCCGGTAAAACCCGTGTTCTCTCCTAAGGCGATCAAGCTCACGTCCGGGAAGTGGGCTTTGACATACTCGACAGAACCATCGTTCGAGCCGTTGTCCACCAGAATCGTCTCAAAGTCGCGGAACGTCTGACGCCGCAAAGCAGACAGACACACCTCGAGGAAGTGCCTTCCATTCCAATTTACGACGATAACGCTCATCTCAGGCATGAGCCATTCGCAAATCTATCTCCTCACAATTTAACCGATAAATTCGTGCCGGCAACCGCCGGCCTCGACCGCCTCGGTTGACGCAGAAGAACATAGAGCCACACGACCTGAGTGATCACCGGCAAATAAAACAGGTGATTGAAAAATATGCTGATCGCAAGACACTGACCCACCACCGCATACACGAGCGACCCGCGCAAGGAACGGTCACGCCAAAAATGTGCCGCTATCAATGCCATGAACATGGCATAGCACGCGATTCCCAGCATTCCGAAGTCTTGGAAAGCGCCCACGAACGCTGTGCTGACATTCCAGCTTTCCTCCACCAACTCGCCCCCTGCGGCACCGACGATCTCTTGAGGGTAAATTTTATCTCTTAA
Organism: uncultured Acidobacteriaceae bacterium; assembly: GCA_963743585.1. GTDB lineage: Bacteria > Acidobacteriota > Terriglobia > Terriglobales > Acidobacteriaceae > Sulfotelmatobacter. The sequence continues at coordinate 145,045 of CAVUQI010000004.1, forward strand.
CGCGGAAGGGACCAACTGGGAGGTCGTATACGGAAACAGTGGACTATTGAGAGGATGAGCACTTCGAGTGGTATTGATCAGATTATTGAGTGGCGTGCTCACATAAATGTATCCCCATAAAACGCCAGACGGAAGCCAATTTGGATAGTTCGACGAAGGTTCGGCAAGCTCCTGAAATTGCTCCACTCCCGTTCGCACATCGCCGATATAGCCAAAAACCAGCATCAACGCGGCGAGCCCAAATATGCCCTTGGAGAGGGTCTTCGAGCTGATTCCACGCACCATGACCCAGACAATTCCACACTCGATCAGAATGACGATCATCATGTTGCGTGTCACCGCGATCAGTGACCACAAAACCACAAAACCGGGCATCCAAAGATGTTTCTTCTTGCCGGTCATGGCAAAGATCGCAAAGCCGGTCAGCCCTATGGTCAAAATGAGCGAGTTGAGGAACCCGTGAAAAGACGCTATGCCGAAATCGAAATACGATTTGGAACTGCCCTGAATCAGCCAAAGCAGCGGCACGCCGCCGGAAACCACGATCTCAACCGACGTCAATATCGCCCAAATAATGAAGGCTATGTACAACCTTCGCGTTAGGAGGGCGACGCGGAATTCCGTATCCAAACGGAAAGCTGACAAGCTGGACGGCGCCCATGAATAAAACCCCAAATATACCAAGGCAGCCAGGGTAAATGGAATCACGATCCATGCCACAACGTCGATTACTATGCTGCCGGAAAAAATTAGTACATCGCTCAGGTGCACAATGTACAAAACGCCAGCAATGATCCACGCACCCCAAAAAATCACCAGCGGATGAATTAAGGTCCTTCTGGGCAGCCTAAGACCGCGTAATCTAGAGACCTTGTGCTCCTGAACTTTTGAAATCGGCGCCATTGAAATTAAACTCGCGCAAGAAATCCTAGATGATTATGCAGGGTGGTGCCGCGAAGCCCTCTCCGATGCAACGTCCATTGTCGCACGACCGGCGGAAGGTCCTTTGATTTCGACCAGATTTCCAGCGTCATTTTCTGCTGGTCCGTGAGCTGCTTCTCGTATCGCCGGGCAAACCGTTCCGACTGGGTCCTGGAAGTCTGGATTCTTTCCTTGACCATCCGATAGTCACGCCGCAATCTCGTAAGCAGATTTCGAGGTTCCCATCTGCGCCCGGTACCCACGGCATTTCGCTCATGCTGCCGATATTCGGACCATAAGGTCATTCAGCGGCTGCAGAATACCGAAGGCTGCCGCCACCAGCCCCAGCCATACATCATGCATTTGCGCATCCTGGGGGATCGGGCTCGCCTGGCGAATCAAACTGCGATTTGCCATCGCGGTGCATCCCGTAACAAGATTTTCGGACCAGCATGCTGCCCAAATTGGCCCGCTGAGGGTCGAGGTGTGCCATCTTCCACAATGACGGAACTAGAATCCTCCTCTTCTCGTCGATGAGGGTCATATCTGAAAATACGAGCACCGGGACCTCAGTACCATGTTCTTTCTCAGCAGTTTTCATGGCCGCCAGGCTCGTCGCGATTTTGTCCTCGCGCCAAATATCGTCTTGATCGCAAAACGCGACATAAGGCGCCGTCGATTCTTGTGCTAGCATCGCAAAGTTTCGACAAGGCCCCAGCCGTTCCGGGTTTCTTTCAATCACAACCTGGCCTGGATAATTTGCCTTGTATCTTTCGACAATCTCAAGAGTCGCGTCGGCGGAGCCATCGTCCCTAACGATCAGCCGGAAGTCTCGAAATGTCTGCCCAAACAGGGAATCGAGCTGCTCCTCAAGGAAGCTAGCTCCATTCCAGGTCGCCATCAAAACCTCAACTTGAGGATTGGTCAGCTCCATGCGTCGCGTCTTGGGTGAGGCGTCTTAAAAGGCTGCTACTGCTTGTGATCGAGCATCCCCAGCTTTCTGGGACGAAAATTGACCCGATACCAGTACAGACAATGATAAATTATCGGCGGCAGCGGCACGCGAGAATCGGGCAAACGCCTGCTCCATCCAATCGCAATCGCGACGCCTGCCGCCATCAATGAGGCAACGCGGAACTTTAGAGTCGCCGCTCTCTTCTGGTGCCATGTGACCCAATCCTTCGCCGATTCCTTTTGCTCAAACAAGCGGAGACCTTCCGAGGCATTGGTTCCCTTGCGGCAGGCATCTTCGAAGCATATAAACTGATAATGGTGGGCAGTAGCATCGCGGTTGTAAAGCAGTTGAAGACCTTCTTTGTTCAGCCTGTAGCCAAGCTCCATGTCCTCGTAACCATACGTCTTGAAGTCCTCATCAAATAGCCCGCACCTCCGAAGGAATTCCGTCTTTAGGCTGAGATTGCAAGTATAAAAATAGCGGCACTCGACTTGTCGTTTCCCGCGAAACCGGCGATAGGCAAACAAAGCTTCCTCGCCGTACCAGCGCATAAACGGAGTGGCCTTCACTTCGGGCGACCACGTCACATAACCCAGCACAGCCGTCGCAAGATCCGGATTATTGTTGTGCCATTCGAGATGCTGTTCCACCAGACTGGGCTGGGGAATAATATCGCTGTCCGTGAGCAGCACCAAACTGCAACTTGCTTCCCGGATTCCGTAGTTGCGCGCCGCCGCCTGTCCTTTCTTAGACTGCTTCAAATAACGCACCTGAAACGGCGCTCGGTGGGCGTACTCCAGCACTGCCGACTCCGTATCGTCCGTAGACCCGTCGTCCACCACCAGCAATTCCTGAATCAGATGAGGGGCCGACTGCGCCAGATATCCGTCCAGCGCCTTCACCAGTATGTCTTTCCGGTTATAGGTCGGGATGACTACACTCAAGGAAGTGAACATCGGTTTCGAACGACGGCAACCGCCTGCCAATCTGACCTGCGCCTTTTCTTTCTGAAACTCACGTCGCTTTGCTGGCGCGACCCTTGCAAGTTGCACACCATTATAGAGGGCCTTCTCTATTCGCACACATGATCAAAGCCCACATTACTTATTTCGCACTGCCCGCCTTGTTTGCATCGCAGCGGGAATTTACCTGGCCCGAGTACAGACAACGGTAAATTACACCCGGCAGTCGAATGCCGGAATCCGGCAAACGCTTGCTCCATCCGATCGCGATCGCAACTGCTGCCTCAATCCAGGTCACAACACGAAATCGTAAAGCCGCTTCGCGCCGTCGTTCTTCTGCCAGCCAATGCTCTCCCGCTTCTTTCTGCTCAAAGAGGCGCCGCGACTCTGCATTGTTCCATGTTTTGCGGCAGGCATCCTGAAACGAAAAAAATTGGTGGTGATACGCAATGGCGCCGGCGTTATAAAATAATTCCAGTCCCTTCTTATTTAACCTGTATCCAAGCTCAAGATCTTCGTACGCCGCGCTTTTGAAGTCCTCGTCAAATTGCCCGCACATTCGCAGGTATTCAGCTTTCAAGCTCAGATTACAGCTGTAGAAAAAACGGAAATCGGCTTTGTCCCTGCCTCGCAGCAGTTCGTAGGCAAAGATCCCGTGTTCTCCATACCAGCGCATGAACGGCGTGGGGTGCACTTCCGCCGACCAAGTCACATAGCCAAGAACAGCCGCGTTGGTTTGCAGGTTCCGGTTGTGCCACCCAAGGTGCTCTCTCACCAGATTTTTTCCCGGGATGATATCGCTGTCGGTAAAAAGCACAAGCTCGGATTGCACTTCTCTGATTCCGTAATTGCGCGCCGCCGCAGGGCAGCTTTGTTCGCCTGCCGGAGGTAACGCACCTGAAACGGCACTTTCCCAGCGTATTCCCTGACTAACGACTCCGTGTCGTCAGTCGACCCGTCATCCACGACTATCAACTCGCGAATCATGTGGGGCGCCGATTGTACTCGATACGCTTCCAGCGCCTTTGCCAGCACGTCTCTGCGGTTGTAGGTCGGGATGACTACGCTCAAAAAATTAAACATTCCGGCTAAAGAAGAACTTCGTGGCTAACGAAAATATGATGACAGCCTTTCGCGCCCGCGTTTGCGTCTGACAGTCAACACTGGCGCACAAACGCACCAGCGAAGGCCTACAGATCGTGGGAGTTATGATTGTGTACCTCATCTGCGCCGCCAAATCACTCGCTATGTTAAGTTGTCCGCGCAACTACCACGATCTGCCGGTAGAAGGGTGCGCGATCTGCGCGCCGCAGTAAAAATTCCGTAAATCTGGGAGCCAGTGCAACAAGCAACTGGAACCCGTAAAGTGCCGAGCGATGCGCCTCCTGCTTCATGACCCAATTGTGAAAAGCAACGTGTTCATTTTCGAAGCTGGATGCCGACCAACCCTCCGGCAGCTCCGAGAAAAGCTCCTTAGTCGGAAACGGCTGGTAGCGCATGTGTTCCTCGAGCCAGTCCGGTCTGGGGTATCCACCCCTTTCATATGCCTGGGCCAATTTAAGGTCGTACTCAAAGGCCTTTACGCCAGAGGGAAAGCCAAAGACCGCGACCTTGCGCGCTACACGCAATCCTTCGCGCACAACGCACATCCTATGAACAGGTGGTATGTGTTCCAACACGTCTGAGAGGATTACTGCATCGAACGAGCGGTCCCTGAAAGGAAGCTGTGTAGCCGATGCTGCTACAGGCAGCATGGGGGCGCTGGGCCGAGAAGGAAATTTCAGATCACAGCCCACAAAAGGGACACGGAGGAACTTTCCGATGCCGAACGGCCCCGCACCGATCTCCAGAATTTGGTCACCCGGGCAGAGACGCTGCTTCAATGCTCTTACGATGGGGAAGTAACGGGCCGCCCAGTTAAGCATCAACCATCGCCCCCGCGCCGCCCGGTCTCGGAGCGACACATACCTCACGGGAAAAGCGTGCGCTGCTCACGGGAGAGAGTCGCCGCTTTCCGAAGCAACTCTGCAGGAGCCTCGCCGGCCCAGGAAACACAAAGAATTGAGCCGCGCGATTAAGCAATTCGCATCAACCTCCGGGCAGAGCGTACGCCAGGCGCGAACTTTTCGATCTTGACCCAATCGTATTCGTCGAAGAACCGGCTGAGTAAAACTACGACCGCATACAGAATCCCGAAGCATACCCCAATTCCGAGGAGGCCCAACCACGACAAGCGACTGGCCGGCCACACCGCCAAAAGCACAGCAACCAGGGGAATCGAGCACAGCGTTGGCTTCAGGTAGCCCTCCCGTAAAACTCTCATCACGGGATACCCGCTGCGATGATGAAACAGTGCCATGAAAAACGCCGAACCCGCGATGAGCGACACCGAAGTTCCCACAACCGCCCCGGCAAAGCCGAATCGGTAAATCAAACCCAGACTCAGGAGCAGGTTGACCCCTATTCCTAAGGCGGCAGACTGAATCCCCGGACTCAGATCTCCCTTGCCGGCAAGGATAAGAAATCCAGGCCTGTAGCAAGGTTTACGAAGTTCACGAGAACAAGAATACTTAAGGGAAAGGCAACTACCGCTAAGGACGGGCCTACCCAGAGCTCTACAAAACGGTGCGAGATCGCAGCCACGTAACAAACAGCAGGCACTCCAACCAAGGCCAGATACTTATGAGTGCGGTAAAAAAGTTCTCGCATTCTGGATTCGTCGCCCACCGCATTCAGTTCCGACGCCGCAGGCAGCACTGGGGCCAGGCCAAGAGAGCCCATTTCGGCAGCCTTGAGAGCAATATCGCTCGCCATGTCGTACCATCCGACCGCTGCAACACCGACGAGCATTCCCAAATAAAGTTTTTCCACCTGATTGTGCACCGCTACCGCCGCTTGCGTGATGTACAAACGCAAGCTAAAGCCGAACATCTTTCTCGCCTCAGCTCCATTCAAACCGAATGGGTTAGGGATAATTTGCGGTAAAAGTCTCCGGACGACCACGACATAGGCCGCGACCGTGACCATCGCGGCTGCACAATAGCCGTATACAAGCCCGCGCAGGCCCCAACCCTCCAACAGCAGAACCGCGCTGAAGACTGCACTCAGCGTCACGCTTGCCGCGCTGATCATATTGGTCAGATCGAGACGCTGCAATCCCGTAGTTACCGAGGCCAGAGGCTGCGTGAGAACGTTGGCGACAACCACAATCAGAAAGATGCGAAACAGGCTGACCAGTTCTACATGGGAAACGGGACTGCCGCGAAACAGCCTTCCGGCAAGTAGGGGACTTAAGCCCCACAATGCCGAACAGAGGGCAAGGTCAATCAACAAAAATAGCCCGAGTCCTGAGTTTAAGGCTCGCGATAGGGATGGAAAGTCCTGCGTCGCATGGTACTCCGCCACAAACTTGCTGAGGGTCCCCACTAAACCCAGGTCAGCCAGCGAAGTCAATCCATTAATTGCAAGGAACACTGCCCACGTCCCGTATCCCGCAACACCAATTTTATGCAGGATTAGTGGGATCATGATGAACGGGATCGGAACCACAAAGACGTAGCGTAAGCCGCCAAACATTACGTTGCGGATAATTTGGTTTCCTAAAGCGGGCCGCACAAAACCGGAGGTCGCAACGGCTGCCGTCTCCTTCCTAGCTTCCTTGGTTAGCATATTAAGCCAGCGCAGTAAAATCGGCGCTCATGCGGAGCCCGTTTCTCCGTGGCGACCCAAGCGCCCTCGAATTGCGCCAAAAAGCCTCGTGATGTGCGTCCGCGTGATCTCAAGAACATCGGTCACAAGGATTTTCCCAGGGTCGGTCGGGTCCACTTCCTGCCATCTGGCGCGCCCAAGAATCCACCCGCATGCGCCAAGAAATACCAATACCACTCCCACCAAGACAAAAAGCATTCGCGGCGGGAATGATTTGCCCTCCGGAGCATCCGCCGGATCCAGTACTTTGACGCTGGGGGTCTCCCTGGCTTCTTCCACCTTTGCCAGTTCATACTGCTTGGTCAAGGTCTCAAAAACTGTCTCCTGTATCTTGGTTCTGCGGTAAAGATCGGCCCAGGTCACGCCCAACACCGGAAGCTCCCGGATTGACGGATATAAATCCGGCTTCTGCTCCGCTGATTCATTCGGCGGAGCGCTTCCTGGCGTTGCTCCCGCAACCGGCACTTCCCCCCCATTTTCTGCAACTGCCGCCGGTACTCATCGATGCGCGCCTGCAGCGAACGAATGCGGACATTTTCGGGAGTATAGATTTGCTGCAAACCCTGGAGCTGGGTTTCCGCCGCGATCAGCTGGCCTTCCAAGTCCGCGGCCGCGCCGATCATCGCCCGGCCTTGTTCTTTCACGTCAATCGCCGTGTTTTGACTGGCAAACTGGCTGAAATCTTTTTCTGCGGTCTCCAAATCTTTCTGCACCTGGGTCAGACGCTGTTCCAGGAAGACCCGCTCCTTATGAGCAGACGACGTATTCAGGTTGATCACTACGTCGTTCAGCGCGGCCACGTATTCGCGTGCCATGGCCGCTGCGCGATCCGGTTTTCCATCGCTTACCTTGATCGTAATAATTCCGCTCTTGCGTTCGGAGGAAACGTCGGTGTCGTTCTCCAGTCTTTTTCGTGCATCTGCTAACCGGCGCACCCCGTAGACCTTTCGCAAGTCAAATTTGTTGATCACATCGTCCTCCACGGTCCAGCTGTGCAGGACACCCATAAACAAATCGCCCGAGGTCTTCATTCCTCCCAACAAAGTGTCGCCAATCGTTCCCAGGTCGCCTGCCGACTTGCTCACCGCTGCCAGCATGGACGCCATTCCCTGCCCCGCCTGATCCGGCGGCATTAAACGCGTGGTCGACGTATAACGCACGGGAATCAGAAACACGATCACTATCGAGGACGCCAGCGCGATGGCCGAGCACCGGAAAAGAAATCGCCTTTCTTGCCAGAGCAAAGACAAGCGCCCGACCATTCGCTGTTTCCTGCTCGAAGCCTCCTGGGCCTCTACCAGCAGCTCGTGCTCGAGATCGGAGTCTACAAATCTCGGTTCCTGCTTCGTGATTTCCCTGGTTGCCATTTAATTAAATCAATTCCACCGGGAGTATCTCACTGCTGTCCCGCATCTCCATCCGTGTGCGCCGCGCGAAATGGTTTCGGCCAGAAACTCAGCTCAATCATCGAGGTCACATTGGACTGCCGGCCCAAGGCGATCACCGGATAATTCCACGTTTCATACTGCACCATCGCTGCCACGCTCACCGTCGGACCTGCCCAGAACTCGGCGCGCACATTCGCATCGCTGAGATTGCCACCCTCTGGCACCGCGGCATCCAGTGGTGCCCCTTACCAATTGCGTGCTCACTTTCTGGTGCCTGAATCCAAACTGAAGTTTATCGCGATGGCCCAGCCAATAGGTTGTCGAAGCCTGTTCTCCCTGCCCTTGCCGGCCCATCCAACTGCCCATCAGATGGCCCGCGTTCTGAAAGCCCGTGATCCATGTCCCATCCCAATAAAACGCACCATGGGAAACGTCCCCGAAAGAATGGGGAGGGTCCGTGTATCCGCCTTCCAGGCGCAAATCCATTTTCCTGGTCCCGGGCAAGGTGGGAAGGTAGAGCCCCGCGAACCAGCACGCAACATCGGGCCCCAGCAGGGGTGTGATTTCATCGTGCTGGGCCATTCCTTCAGCGTAGAAGGTCGCTCCGTTTCGCACTCCTGGCAGTCGATAGCTAAAGTCCAATCCCGACCGGCGTGCCCCCGGTTTGCTGGGATTTCCCGGCACCGAGTTGCCCGTCGAAAATACGCTTCTAAAAAAATTATGCAGCGTTAGAGGATATCCCGGACCACCATAATCGGTGGTCCGCGACAATCCAATCTCCAGGTTCGAGGTCGGTTTGAAACTGATGCGCTGGCCATGATCGATGGGCTGAGGATTCACCGGCGCCCCATAAGCGCCCGCCAATCCCGTCGGAGTCAGGACGAAATCATACCCGGAATATTGTCCGACATAACCCTCGATGCGCATCGGCCCAATCACTCCCAGGAATCCAGGAAGCCTGAACGGTGTGACCCGGTCCACGCGGAACATTCGCATCGGCTGAGCATTATCGCTAAACATCAACGGCCCAGCCTGCGACGGCCCCCACCACAAACTTTGATTGCCATACGTGATCTGCCAATCGGAAAAATTCATGCCAACGTAGGCATCCAGAAATCGGCCTTCATTGAAAGCGGGAGTCGCAGTCGCGGGCGGAGTCGGCGGGCTGGGGACCGTGTACAAAAGTTGGCTAAAATCCTCACTCGAAATCGTGTCGCGCTCCGTCACCGGCAGCGCCGGCGCAGAAGGCGCATGCTGGTATTCACCGCGGGCATAAACCACGAACGGCCCGTCGGCGGCCCATCCTGACATTCCCGCAACGTCGTTAAATCCCTGCTCCTCAGGCCGCCCAAAATCGTTAACGATCGTTTGCCCGAAATGGTAGGCGTCGGTCAGCGGCTTGCCGGCAATCTCAGTCCCGCGTGTGTAAACCGATTCCACGCGAACATCGGCATTATCTCCGCCGCCGAGCAAATTCAATTCCGGCGCAAATTCTTTTTGCAGCTCGCCAAACATGCGCGCCGCTTCACCCTCTTCAGCCGCATCTTGCGAGATGCTGTCCCCAGCTTCTTCAATTTGCCGCGCACATTCCATGCGCGTCCAGGGCCGCATATCGGCAAATCCGGTGTGAATGTAACCCATCGCGGTCAAGCGGTCGAGCGCCGGATAGACCCAATTATCCAAGGGCACGTAGGGCGAACCCATGTCCTTCGCCTGCCAGTGCCCGGGACGATCCTGCCGCACCGCTGGGATTTCCCACGGTGCGCCCGGCAAGTCCGCACTGTGATGCTTGCGGTAAACATACTCGCTCGTCAAATATCCGATCGCCGCACCTACAAACACATCCGCAGGGAAATGCTGTTTCGCAGTGACTCGCGTCGCGCTGATCGCCGTCGCCGCACCATAGGCCAGGAACTTCATGAACGGACTCGGGTACTCGTGGGCAAATATCCCTGCGATGGCCCACGAAATCTCGGCATGTTCCGACGGAAACGACGTTCCGCCCTTCAGGAATTTCCCATCCCCACTGTCCTGAAATGGCCTCTGCCGCCCGGTCGCATATTTCAGCGCTTCGACCACGGCCAGGCCGTCGATCGCCGCTTCGCCGCTCAGGAAGCCGGTTTCCCGCTGATGCGGATCCTGCGACATTACCCCGAGCAAATAGACTCCCGCAGCTCCGCCGACCATCGAATATGTACCGTAATCGGAAACATGGCGGTAGGTATTCAGGGTGTTCGGATTGTTCGAAAGATGCCGGCTGACCGAACTGTCCGTGGCCAACAACGCGGCTGCAAATCCACCTGCCGGGACCAGCCAGGTTGCGTCCGACAGCTTGAATCGTGCCGGACTCGTCCACATGCCGATTTGGTCGTGCATCAACTGTCGCGGCAGACCTAACAGAGTGTTTTCAGAATGCCCGGGACCCGGCGCAGGTTGCGGATTATCGGGTAAATTTCCGGCATCAGCCGGCTGCTGCGAATCCGAACCCCGCCCTGCGTCTGGTCCTTCCTGTACTGGACCTGCGCCGGCAAGATCCGCCGCAGCCGCAGGCTTCGGCCGCGATTGCGCCCATCCCACCGCCGTACTCGCCAGCAAACATGTCATACCCAGTCCACGAACCAGCTTTCCAATCACGTGCGAGTCCTTAATATGCCGCAGCCAGAATCGCGCTCGTTGTAATCGAGCTCAGGACTTGAGCATTCGTAAACAGCGTTTTCCAGATCGGCGGTTCACCCAGCGCTTTCTCCGGGACCACGACCATGTCCCCCGGCTGCAGAGACACACCCAGAGAATCACCCGTGACCCAGCCCGCGCTGTGATTGCTGATCACCGTTCCATCCGCGCGGATTACAAACGTGGCCCGCTTGTTCGCCATGTTGGTCGTCCCGCCCGCCTGCGTCAAATACCAGCGCGCGCTCTTGCCCGGACGATATGCCACCGCCGTCGGTCCATACACTTGTCCTTGCACCAGAACATAGCTCGGCCGCTTCGGCACCACCAAAATGTCGCCGGCCCTCACCGTAATGTCCCGCGAGGTGTTCGCCCACGTTTTTAGGTTCGATGAAACTTGGATCGTCACGCGTCCCGTCGGCGGCGAACTGATCAGGTTATCCAGCGTCGTCTGCCATTGGGTCAGCGCCGATTCTTGCGATACTTTCTGGTCCGGATCGGTGGTTGTAGTTTCCGCCAGCTTGAGTTGGGTTTGCTGCTGCCGCACCCGTTGCACCAACTCCGTGTACGATCTCATTTCCAGTTTTTGAACTTCCGATCGCACCAGCAGCGCACCGTAGGGATACGCGCCCGGAGCAAATCCTCCTGCCCTGGTCAGCACGGAACTCAGCCGCTCGCCCGGCCGAATTCCATAGGTCCCGGGATGCACCACTTCTCCGCGCACCATAATCGATGCCCCCAGATCATCCCAGCCCGGCACCTGACGAATCGAGAGCACGTCGCCGTTGTTCAAGACCGGGTTCGAACCCGTATCACCGCCCATGGCTTTGGCAAGCGAAATTCGCTGCTCATCTCCGCTGACCTGCTTGTCGTTGTTCCAGACGTAATGGGTAAGGTCGGCGTCCCGCAGATCGGCACTCTGCTTCAGTCCCCCGGCCGCAGCCAGCAGATCGGTCACCGTCATCTGCGCAGTCAACGGATAGCGCCCCGGTCGTTCCACCTCGCCCTTGACCAGCACCGTTGCCGGATCAGCCGCCGCCGCGTTCTTGTGGACCAGCACCCGGTCCCTCGTGGTCAACATGATGTTGTCTGTCGGGTTGCCCTCGAGCGCGGTGTTCAGTTTCACATTCAGGATCTTTAGCGTGCTGTCGGGCATAAACCGGAACACCTGCGCATCCTCGGTCTGTGCATCCGGATTCAATCCGCCCGCCAGGTGTATTGCATCGCTGATATGGATGTCTCCCGAAGTTCGATAGGTTCCCGGCATGCGCACATCGCCCAGCACCGAAACCGTCGGCGGATTCTCGAAATCGTATCGCCCGAAAATCTGCACCGTATCCAACGGATCGAGTTCCGGCGCATTCTTGGGATCGGCCAGAGCTTCTGCCACACTGAAGCTCTGCACTACCGGCCGGAAGTCCGGCAGGCTCAATCGAATGATCTCGCCATACTGCAGTGCCGGCTCCGGCAACAAATCTTTGTAAGAGCCGATCAGGTCCGTGACCCGCATCCCCTGCTTGTAGGAGTATTTCCCGGGACGCACCACATGTCCTTCGAGGTAAACCGCGTCCTGGTTATAAGGGGCAATCGGGAAAATGCGGCACCTTGTCGCCGTCCTGAATCTTGAACGATTCCAGTTGCTTGGTCACTTCTTCCGAAGTGTCGTCCGAGGGAACGTCCAGGCTCAACATCGTTTCCTTCTGGTGGGCCTCCACCCGTTGCACTTCCACATGCCGCAACGTCGCCGTGGGAAGCAATCCCCCTGCAAGCTCCAGCGCATCCGACAACGTCTTTTCATCTTTCAGTTCGTAAATCGCCGGACGCCGCACCATCCCTTCAATGGTGATTTCGCCGCCCAGGGGGGGGGCCATCACCGTATCGCCATTCTCCAGGCGCGCAATATTTCCTTTCACCCCATGCAGCAGTAAATCGTAAACGTCGACGTCTTGGACCAGCTGATTTCCGCGGAAGTGCTGCAGAATTCGCAATGATCCCCGTCCCGTCGGGCCGCCCGCGGCAAATAATGCGTTCAGCGGCGTGGAAAGCGATCCCACATCGTAAGCGCCTGGCCGGACCACATCACCCACCACATAGACGCGAATCGTTCTCAGGCGGGACAAAGACACATCCGCCGAAACATCGCGAAACTGCGTGCGCAAGGTTTTCTGCACGAGTTGCTGCACTTCCTCCAGCGACTTGCCGGAGACCAGCACCGGCCCCGCTTCTGGCAGATTGATGCGCCCCTGGTGGTCCACAATCTGAAAAAAGGGCCGCGACACCCCGCCCCAGACGGTTACCTTCAAACCATCCCCCGGTCCGACTACATAATCCGGCCCAACCGGAAGGTGCCATCGGAATGCTCTGCAGATCACGCGTGCCGTTCTCGAACACTTCCATCCCGAAGCGCTGCACCGCCGGAGGCCGCGCCGCCGCCTGCAAATACATATCGTAGAGCGACGGAATTTCCCGGTAGGGATTCGATTGCCGCACCAGCCGTTGGTTCGGCGTGGTCGCTTGCCGCGCTCGCCGCGCCTCTTCCCGCAGCATCAGATTGTTGCCGTTCAGATCGTAATAGGAGCTTCGGTTCCCCGTTCCGTAAGAGGCATTGCCGTAAGAGCCATACGGCGAATTGTATGGATACCCGCCTCCAGAATTCCCCCCATATCCATCCCCGTAGCCGCCGCCGTAGGCGTTCGAGTTCCCATACATGCCTTGCCCCTGGCCCTGGTTAAATCCACCAGTGCCAAAATCGGAATCTAAAGACAAATCGCCAAACTCGTCGGAACCGCTCTGTCCCTGCATTCCGCCGGAGAAGCTGCGGCGTCGATAACCGCCTCCTTGTCCTTCCTCGGAATCGTCTCCGTAACCCGAAGAGGGACCTTCGTCGTTGGCTTGCTGCCCCACTCCAAGGCCCTCACTTGACCCGCTGGTTCGCAGCAGGTCCGTGCCATTGCCACCCGGCACGGCAGGTTGCTGCGGCGCATAGGGAGCACCGGGGAACTCCTCGATCGGAGGCCCCAGCCCGGGTACTTGCTGCGGATATTGATTGAACATCCCCGGCTGTTGCTGTGGCTGTTGCGGCAATTGCTGACTGGTGGGGTTCGCCGCGTTTTGCGCTGCGCAGTTCGCCGTGCGCGGATCGCAATTCTGCTGCTCCGCCAGCTTTTCCTGCTCCGCTTTATATTTTTCCCGGTCGGCTGCTTCTTCCTCACCGATCCACTTCACCCGCTCCTGCATTAGTAATTCCTGCTGCTTGGCCAGCGGCGAATCCGGATTCACCTCGGGCAGCAGATATCCGTACTTCTGCACAATCTCGGTCACCACCGAGCGGAAGACAATGTCCATCTCCAGCCGATCGAATATCACGTCCTCCGACAAATCGTTTTCCGTGATGAGCTGGCCGTGATCGGTCGCATCTTTCGCGATCCACCGCTTTACTTCCACCATCAAACCTGCATCGCGGTGCAGGATCAGCGCCAGTTGTTCGGTGTTCGCCGCCACGTGCGCCATATTGTCCCGCGCCAATTGCGACTGCGAAATCGGCTTCTGTTGCCGGGTTTGCGCCAACATGCTGTTCGCGCACAGAGCTACAACACAACCGACGCCCGCAAGCGCCGTCCACCGCCACAAACGCATCGCCATACCAGCCTTTTTTGAATTCATGAGTATTACAGCCACCTTCAATCGTGCATGAGTGCTGATTTTACTTTGAGAGCCCGGTAAAATTTGGAAGCAAATTCCTGTATGAAAATTGCATTTGCCGCCGCGCTGAACAATTGCGGCCGACGTAAGCGATGCAGCCGAAAATAGGCCCTTCCCCGCGCAGTTCTGACAAAACCCACTTCGAGCATAACCCTTCTGGCCCGGAAAAGTCTCACCGGACATTGTCGATCAACTGGGTTCCAGGATTAAGCAACTGGGTTCCAGGGAATTTTGCCGCGCCGCAGCCAGAGTGGAGGAGGAACCTCACTTGCGGCGCGTATCTGAATCTTTGTACTTTCGGGCATTATAAACCAAACGAACGCATGATTTATATACAGGACCCCTGTTTTCGCAAGCTCGGCAGGGTCATCCTGATTGGAAACGGTTGAAATTTTTTCCCTTGCCCCAAGTACGGGAATAAACGAAGTCTACCTCGCCGAAGATAAGCGACTTTGCTGCAAAACCTTCGCAGCCAGGCCGGAGTCCCAGAATTTGATGGCGCAAACTTTCCTCCGCCACGAACAGTTCAAAGCAATACTCTTTTAATATTCGGCCGAGCAGCATTCGTGCTAAAGTGCGACCGTGGGTTAACGTTGAACCTTCGGTTTTCCTGGGTTTTCGTGATCTCCTAATGCAGAGGCCAGACGCACATTTTATCGGCGTCGATGTCGGCGGCACTAAAGTTGCCGCCGGATTAGTCAATTCAAGCGGCGAAATCAGTCACCACACGCGCGTGCCCATGGTTGCCACCGATGCGGCAGAGGCCCTCGCTGCGGTCGTCTCCGCCATCGACTCAGTCCGCAGCGCAATCGCTGAGAATGTCGGCGGCGCGCCTGTCTCCGGCATCGGAATCTGCGCTCCCGGCCCGCTCAATCCGCATACCGGCGTCATCGTCAACCCACCGAATCTTCCGGCGTGGCGCAATTTCCCGCTCGCCTGCGAAATCACAAAACTCTATAAGCTGCCGGTGCGCGTCGATAACGACGGCAACGCCGCAACCCTGGCCGAAGCTCTCTGGGGTGCAGGGCGCGATTATAGAGATGTATTTTGCGCCACCATTGGGACCGGCATTGGCACCGGCATCGTTTGCAATCGCCGCATCTATCACGGCCGCACCGGCGCTGCCGCCGAGGGCGGGCACAATACCATCGACTATCGCGGCCCGCGCTGCGGATGCGGCAAGCTTGGCTGCATTGAAGCCCACGCCGCCGGTTCCTACATCGCTCGCCGTGCCGCCGAAAGAATTCGCGCCGGCGCTCACTCCATCATTCTCGATTACGCCGACGGCAACCCTGATCGCATCACCAGCGAGATGGTGGGCCGCGCTTACGCCGCGCACGATCCTCTCGCAAAGGAAATCTTGCAGCAAACTGCCGAATATCTGACCATTTGGCTGGGCAACATCATCGACTTATTGGAGCCTGATGTAATCATCATCGGCGGTGGCGCAGGTGCCATGCTGCAGCCATTCTTCGAACAGGTCCGCAATCGGTTACCCACTTGGTGTATCAACTCTCAATGCCAGGAAATCCCGCTCGTGCCCGCCCACTACGGCGCCGACGCCGGTATTGCCGGCGGCGCGGCCCTGTGCGGCGCCGACGTCTCGGGCAGTATGTGATCTGCTACGATTCGGCATGATCGATCGCGCCTCATCGCGTTCTTCTTCGTCGCTGGCGGAATCTTTCAACCGCCAGGACAAGAAGTTCGCAACCGCATTTTCGATTTTGCAAAAAGCTATTGCCGATTGCGATTTCCCGGGAGCATCTATCGGAGTCACTCACGCCGGAAAGCTCGTGGCCCTAAAGGCCTTCGGCCACTTCACTTATGACCAGCGTGAAAAAACCGGAAACAAAAGGGATAGGGATAAAGATACCGAGGGTGCCCCATTTCTCCCTTCCGTTGGGAGAAGTGGGGACTTCCCAACCCGCGCCGGTGCCGCGTCTTTGCAGCCCTTACAACCGGGCGGGGATTTTGATTTTAAAGTCAGTCCCACAACCCTCTTCGATCTCGCCTCCCTCACCAAAGTCGTCGCCACCACCCCAATGGCAATGCTGCTCTACGAGCGCGGCATCCTCGATCTCGACACTCCGGTCGCAGAAATCGTCCCCGAATTCCTCGCCGACAGCGCCAAAGACCCACGCCGCCGCAAAGTGACCCTCCGCATGTTGCTGGCGCATTCCTCGGGGCTTCCCGCATACGAAAAGCTGTTTCAAAAAACAAAAACTCGCGACGAACTTCTGCACGCCGCGTTCACCATGCCGCTGTCAGCCGATCCCGGCTCGCGCGCCGTCTACAGCGATATCGGATTCATCATTCTCGGCATCGCCCTCGAGCGCCTGGCCAGCGAACCCCTCGACCGTTTCTGCCAGCGCGAAATCTTCGGTTCCGCTGGCCATGACGAGCACCACGTTCAATCCTCCCTCAGAACTCGGCGCGCAAATCCCCCCCACCGCCGATGAGCGCCCGTGTGGCGCGGGCGCCCCCGCCCGCGAACTGCCGAAAGCGCAACCGCCGTCAAGCGGCAGCCAGGAAGTCCGGCGCAGCACCTTTCGCCGAAGAATCATCCAAGGCGAAGTGCAAGACGAAAACGCCTACCTTCTAGGCGGCGTGGCCCCTCATGCCGGCCTTTTTTCCACCGCTCCCGACCTCGCGAAATTTGCCCACTGCATGCTTAGCTCAGGCCTGTCCCTCTTCCGTCCCGAAACCATCGCACTCTTCACCCGCCGGCAATCCACGCCCCCGGGGACATCTCGCGCCCTAGGCTGGGACACTCCCTCCCGGCCGTTTTACTCAGGCAAATATTTCTCGCCGCAGTCCTTCGGCCATCTCGGCTACACCGGAACGTCCCTTTGGATCGATCCCCAGCGTCGACTGTCGATCACGCTGCTCACCAACCGCACCTGGCCCGACTGCTCGAATCAAGCCATCAAACAAGTCCGCCCCAAATTTCACGACGCCATCGGAGACTCCATTAAAACGTGACTCTGATCTGTTGTATTCACGAGGGCGCGACCTCTCTCACAATGGCGTCATTCCGAAGGCTCGCGCTTTGACCGGCGAGCCGAGGAATCTCGGTCACATATGCGTCCTAGCGGATCCGTACAATAAAAACCCATTGGACACTTAAAATAACTACAAGGCTCAACTTGAAACCAACCCGCAGCCCCAAGTCACAACTCCGCACCGAGCAATCCAATCACGCCGCCCACGATCTCGACCAAAAATCTTCCCTGGAAATCGCGCACCTCATCAACGCCGAAGACACCAAGATAGCCCGCTCTGTCTCCCGCGCGCTGGCGCAAATCGCTCGTGCCATTGATCTAGTCGTTGCTGCGCTCCACCGCGGTGGACGCCTCATCTACGTCGGCGCCGGCACCAGCGGACGCATTGCCGCCCTCGACGCCGTCGAAATCCCTCCCACCTTCAACTTCCATCGCGTGCTCTTCCGAATCGCCGGAGGCGCAAAAGCTCTGGCCTCCGCTTCCGAAATCAGCGAAGACAACGAGCCCGCCGGCCGCAAAGAAATCGCCCGCCTCAAGCCCACAAAAAAAGATGTGGTCCTCGGCATCGCCACCAGTGGACGCACTCCCTTCACCGTCGCCGCCATCGCCGAAGCGCGCCGCCGCGGCGCGCGCACTATCGCTCTCACCTGCAATCCCAATTCCCTGCTCGAACGCACCGCGCATCTCGCCATCGTCGTCGAAGTCGGCCCCGAAGTTCTCACCGGATCGTCGCGCATGAAAGCCGGCACCGCGCACAAAATGGTGCTCAACATGATCTCAACCGCAACCATGACGCGCCTCGGCTACGTCTACGGCAACCTCATGGTCAACGTCGAGCCGAAAAATTCCAAGCTATTCGACCGCGCCCTCCGCATTCTTGAACAAGCCACCGGAGCCGATCACGAATCTGCCAAACGCGCCCTCAAAGCCAGCGGCAATCGCACGCCCCTGGCGCTGGTCATGCTCGCTGCGAATGTGACCCGCACCAATGCAACCGCCGCGCTGAAGAGAGCATGCGGAAATGTTCGCAAAGCGATCGCGCTGGCGAAATCCAACTAAGCGAAAATAAATATGTGGGGACAGCCGCCCTCGGCCGTCCGGTCGGGCAAAGCCCGACTCCACCTTACCTCACCTTTGTCATTCCGGCGCCCGAGCGCATTTCCACCTTGTCATTCCGACGCGTGAGCCCAGCGAACAAGAAGGGAGCTGCTTTTGCCTTGTCATCCTGAGCGAAATAGTCGTCCGCCAATGTGGACCGCAAGGCAGCCGAAGGATCCTGCAATCACAAGTCCGTGCCCTCTCGATTACCCATCCCCACGCTCATTCCCCGCTAAAATAATCCTTCACCACAAACTCATCCAATCGTGAAACAAAGCGAATGAAAACCAATGAATAAGAAACGCAATGGATAAACTCGTAATCCGCGGCGGCTCGCCGCTGCTCGGCACCGTCCGCATCAGTGGAGCGAAAAACGCCGCCCTGCCCTGCATGGCCGCCGCTCTGCTCACCGACGAGCCGGTGATCCTCGAAAACATTCCTCAGGTGCGCGACATCGAAACCACGCGCAAACTGCTGGCCGCCATGGGAGCCGAGGTCGAACTCGGCTACGGACGCGCTCACCACCGCACCACCATCCACGCCAAAAATCTGGCCGCGCCAGAAGCGTCTTACGAATTAGTAAAAACCATGCGCGCCTCCACGCTCGTCCTCGGACCGCTCGTCGCCCGCTGCGGCCGCGCCCGCGTCTCGCTTCCCGGGGGCTGCGCCATCGGCCAGCGCCCCATCGATCTCCACATCAAAGGCCTCGAGCGCCTCGGCGCAAAAATTACCCAGGAGCACGGCTACGTCGAAGCCACCGCCGACCGCCTCAAAGGCGCAGAAATTCTCTTCGACAAAATCACCGTCACCGGAACCGAAGACCTTCTCATGGCCGCCACGCTCGCCGAAGGCGAAACCATCCTGCAGAACGCCGCCCGCGAGCCCGAGGTCGCCGACCTCGCCGCGCTGCTCAACAAAATGGGAGCAAGAATCCAAGGCGCAGGCACGCCCACCATCAAAATAAAAGGAGTGAGCAAACTCAAAGGCGCGAAACACCGCATCATTCCCGACCGCATCGAAGCCGGCACTTTCTTAATTGCCGGAGCGCTCACCGGCGGCGACCTCAACATCGCCGGCTGCGATCCCGCTCACCTCGACGCGATTCTCGTCAAGCTCAAACAAACCGGAGTAAAAACCAAATCGTCTAAAGATTCCGTCCGCGTCATGGGAGACAATCCCTTCACCGCGTCAGATCTAGTCACAGAAGAGTATCCCGGCTTCCCCACCGACATGCAGGCGCAATTCATGGCGCTTGCCACGCAAGCCGAAGGCACCAGCATCATCACAGAAAATATTTTCGAGAACCGCTTCATGCACGCGCAGGAACTGCTTCGCATGGGCGCAAACATAAAAATCGAAGGCCGGCGAGCCGTAGTAGTAGGAAAGACCCAACTCAGCGCAGCCGCAGTCCTGGCATCAGATCTTCGAGCGTCAGCATCGCTAGTCCTGGCCGCGCTGGTCGCCGACGGCGAAACCATTATCGACCGCGTCTACCACCTCGACCGCGGCTACGAAAAAATCGAAGAGAAACTCAAAGGCGTCGGCGCGCAAATCAAGCGCATCGGCAACATGCTGCCGTAAATCGTCCGTGTGGCGCGGGCGCCCTCGCCCGCAAAGGATTCAGCCGAGCGCAGATCGACCCAGCTTGTCATTTCGAGCAACGGGAGTCTGCTTTTTTCGCGTTGTCGTCCCGATCCGAAATGTCCGCTTCGCAAGCGAAGGGGATACAAGTCGAATGGATCTCTTGCATCTCGCAAGACGCAGCTGCGGCTCGTTTCGAGCAAGCGAGATGAAATTCCCGAAGATTTGTAAATTGGTGCCCGCGAGCGGTCAGCGCCCACTCATTCGCCAAGCCCGAACGAGTGGGCGCCGCACTGGTATCAATTACCGCTTGCCGACTACATGGCCGCGTCCATCGCGCACTTCGTTTGGCTTGAAGTGGGAAACCCTACCGACAGGCTTTCCCGGCTCGGGGTGAGCCCCGCGCGCTGGCATCGGGCCGTGATAGCCGTGCTCAGGATGGAAGTGGTTATTTACGTGGCCACGGAAGTTGGCTGGGCCGTGAAACCACGGGCCCGCCCCAATGAAAATGCCGCCCGCAAACCATTCCGGGCCGTAATACCCGTAGGGGGCGCAATCATACGGCGGGGTCGCGTAGTAACCGTAGGGACAAACCGGCGCAGGTCCGATTTCAACGGCTACCTGGGCCCGCATTGTGGGAGTGGTCGCCGCGAAGCACACAATAGCAACAGCAGATAATGCAAAAGTCTTAAATCCGTTCATTAAATGTCCTCCATCATAAATTATCCTCCATCGTCGCGGTAGTCGTCTATCGAGCGGGTAGTGCCTCAGTTTGAATTTTGACCCTGTGGAATCATGGCGCGGGGCTGGGCCCGCCAGCTCGGCTGTCCTTTGCCAATGAAAGCGGTCAATGAAAGTGGTGTCTGGGCTCTCGAATCAGTAAAAGCTGCGAGAGAGTGCGAATTGCCCGCCAGCTTCGCCGATCTCTCCTGAGGAAACTCAAACCGCATGATGCGGAGATCAGGGCTCCGCGACCTCAACTCAATGCAGCACCGGCGTCGCTGAAGCCGACACGCAAACCCAGCTACCGCTTTTCTTCAGCCAGGTGTCAACGAATCGGTCCTGCCGCACGTACGTCTTCCCGCCTTTTATGCCCTTCGACCGAAACACGCCGGTGGCGATTGCCACGTCGCCTTGTACATGCACATTGATCGATTCCGGGGTGACCTGCTCTTCTTCGGAGGCCTTGGCAGAGTGGATCAGATTCAGGAAATCCGTCTTGGTCTGCAAGCTCCCGTCGTCATTGATGAGTACGATATCGTCAGCCAGTATGCCATCGACAGCCTTTGTGTCACGAAGCTTGAATGCCTGGTTCCAGGCCTTTTCCATAGCGACAATTTTCGACGTCACCATCGCAGAATCATCCTGGGCCCAGGCATTGACGCCCACGCTCATCAGAAAGACGATACCCAAACACCAAGCTTTCATCTTGGACTCCGTGTGTGCCCAACCAGAGTATGGCGGCAAGGGCTGGTTTTGGGAACCGTCCAGGCAGTCGTTAGGCACTCGAAGGTAACGGCCCATCCGTGCACAGCTAAGAGCTTGTCATCCTGATGATGCGGACCGGCCGCGCGTGCTTCGTTCCCACGGCCAAGGCGGCTCCGCTCGTCGCGTCTTTCGACGAGTGGGGACGCGAACCTCAAAATTCCTGTTCCCTTCGTCACCACCCACGCCCAGAGCGGCGGGGGCGGGCTCGTTTGGTTTTGCCTACGACGCGCTGAGCCGGAGAACGAGCCTGACGCGACCGAATGGCGTGAACACCAGCTACACGTACGATTCGGTTTCGCATCTGCTGAGCGTGCTGCACGAACTGGGCATGAATACCATGGACGGAGCCAGCTACACGTATGATCCGGCAGGCAATCGCACGGCGAAGACGAACTATCTGAACGGGATCACTTCGAGCTACACCTATGACCAGCTTTACGAGCTGACGCAAGTAACGCAGGGGGGGAGTACTACCGAGAGCTATACCTACGACCCCGTAGGCAATAGACTGTTTTCATCCGGTGTGCCCAACTATACCTACAACGTGTCGAATGAGCTGACATCTGATTCGTTGGGAGGCTACACGTACGACGCAAACGGCAATACCCTCTCCGATCCCTCCGGCAAATCCTACTCCTGGGACTTCGAGAACCAGTTAACTCAGGCCGTCGTGCCGGGAACCGGGACAGTGACCTTCAAGTACGATCCCTTCGGCAGGAGAATCCAGAAGTCTGGCCCGCTGGGAACAACCAACTATGTCTACGACGTGCTGAATGTCGTCGAGGAAGTCGACAACGGCGGAAGCATGCTCGCCGACTACACACACGGTACGGTTATAGATGAAACTTTGTCGATGCTGCGCGGGAGCACGGCATCTTATGATCTCGCGGACGGACTGGGCTCCGTCACATCGCTCAGCACTGCCCCAGGCGCGTTGGCAAACACTTACACGTATGACTCTTTTGGCAAGTTGACCGCTTCGAGCGGCACAGTCACGAATCCAATTCAATACGCGGGCAGAGAGTTCGATAAAGAGACCGGTCTGTACTTCAACAGAGCGCGCTACTACGACCCGACCGGCGGGAGATTCATTTCCGAGGATCCGATTGGGTTCGGAGGCGGGATCAACTTCTACGGATATGCCTTTAACAGTCCCACCAATCTGCGAGATCCGAGTGGGAGGAGCGCTGGCGCGGTTGCGGTACCTGTTGCAGAGGGGGTTGGAACTGTAGTCTGCTTTGGGTCTGGAGCCTGCGAAACCGTCATTGTGGTGGGTGGAGTTGTCGTCGGGGTCGCTGCGACGGGTTATCTTATCTACAACTGGTACGAGAGCAGGAGCAGAGGAAACAGCGATCCGATTCCGTATCCCGGCACTACGAATCCAGGACACTGTGATAAGGAACCGGGACAGTGTAAACCTTGTCCACCTGATACGCCTTATTGGGACCAGCCGGGCAACGCGCACGGTGGCACAACAGGCGTTCACTACCACTGGTACCACTGGAACCAAAAACCCTATCCAGATTGCACTTGTTATCCATCCAGGATGAGCGGAGGCACACCGCCGCCTGGAGGCACACCAGTACAGTAGGTGGTCAACCATAGCTATGAGAGACATCACGCAGCTGATGAACGCCTATCGAGAGTGCTCACGAAACCTGTGGAATGTCTATTTCGCGAAGCGAGAGAACATCGGCGGTTCTCTTGATGCTTTTGAGCAGATACGAGAATCGCTTTTTGACTCGCTCGTGGTGAGCGAGCTCTCCTACGAAGGAGACGCTGAAGGTGATGACATACCGCCACCTGCGCTGAAGGTTGTCCCGGAAGCGAGATCGTTGATTCTGATCAAGCGACTAAGCGGACCGGGGGAGGCAGGATACTGGGATCAAGAGAAGGATATGGTCGTTGGTCCCGACGACATCACGCTGGCATTTGTTGACTACTTCGACTTTTTGCAAGTCCCAATAAAGGATTTTCGTTTCTACCTTTGCAAGATTCTTAGCTTCCCCCGCCATCCCGACTACGAAGGAAGAGAGGCGCTCTTGGAAGTGTCGGGCGCTAGCGTCTTTCACGACGAACTTGCCGACCAAAAACCGAAAGCGGTGTGATTGTTTCGGGGCCAAGAAATCTGATGGCCATTGGGCGGGTGGCCCTGCCTTTCAATCGCTGACACAAAGTATAAAAAATGGGTGCCCCGCTCCTGCGATTTTTGCAGGGGCGGGTACCACGGACGCTGGCAGTGACGGTTTTAAGCGGCCCGATCCCGAAACTAAATCTTGCCCCAACCTTCGTTGATCCGGCGGGTGGCCCGCCCTTTGATTTTCTTGATGGCACCACTGAAAGGGGTGCCCCGTCCTTGCATTTTTCGCAAGGGCGGGTACGATGCTGTTTGGACTAGGAGATTTTCACGAAATCAAACCCGGCGCTGTAGACTGCATCGTGCCCACCCTTCGCAAAGAATGCGAAGAGTGGGGCACCCACTTTGTATTTTGTGCGGGCAGTCTAAAGGCTGGGCCACCCGCCCGGCACCACAACCTTCAAGTACGATCCCTTCGGACGCAGGATTCAGAAGGGCAGCCCGAATTTCACAGGAACCTTTCTGTACGACGGACCCAACCTCATTGAGACTGTAAATTCCAGTGGCACGGAGATATCCAGTTATGCTCAGACGCAGAGCATAGATCAACCATTGGCGGAGTCGCGGGCTACAACGTCGGAGTATTATGAGGCGGATGTTTTGGGGTCCATCACATCGCTCAGTAGTTCTGCGGGAACGGTAGCGAACACGTATACCTACGACTCCTTCGGTAATGCCATAGACTCCACCGGCACGGTTAGCAACGCTTTCCAGTACACGGGTCGTGAGCTCGATTCCGAAACGGGAATTTATTACAACCGCGCCAGATACTACGAGCCTGCCACAGGAAGGTTCCTAAACGAGGATCCCATCAAATTCCTAGGCGGAATCAATTTCTATCCTTACGTTTCTGACGATCCAGTGGATTTTAGCGATCCTTCAGGCCTCTGTTACTGCGATAATCCGCCACCGGTTCCTGTAGCGCCGCCCGGCGTCAGCGTGGATTTCAATATCATGCTTACCTCCGACGCCATGAGGCAAATCGGAGCAGACTATACGGGCACGCAGCTTGCGTGGTTCTACGATATGGTAAATACGGGAAATCCTTGGGACTATAAGCAGCAGGGCGAGCAGTACGTTCCCTTCGGCAACTTCAATTACGGTGCTACCTGTGCTGCGATGGGCTGGCCACTATATTTCTGCCAAAGTGCAGCTGGCCTCGCTCGTGATTGGAGAGCGTCCCATCTTAACTTACCTTTGGGGAAGGGCATCCCATTCTTGCTTCCGCCCTATGGGGATCAAACCGCAGACGAGACTCAGATCGCTGACGGATATAAATACTTGATGTGGAAATTAGTGTGCGGGAAATGAGGAAACCTATGCGCCGTGTGGTCATCCGGATTGTCTGCTACGGGATGATTGTGTCGATGACGTCTTGTCTCGGACAAACTTCGATCAAGGCCGAGCGAGTTTCGCCCGTGGGCAATTACAGGGCCGAATTGAGTGAGGGTGACACGGGAGCAGTCGGAGGGTGGATGTCGTCTCTTCGTGTTACAGAGGTCAAGCGCGGTCTTTGGGCTCGGCTGCTAGGTCAGGATGGAACCACGGTATTCGGAGGTGACTTTAAATCTGCACAAATAACCTTCGAATGGAAAGCCGACAACCAGCTCGAGATCGAATGTAGCCGCTGTGATCCAAATGGAATTCAAGTCCAAAAGAATGCTTGGAGAGACATAACGATTTCTTACCGGATGGATGAGAGCAGCAAGTAGGATGCGCGTCTATGACGCAAACGGCAATACCCTCTCCGACGCCCAAGGCCGCAGCTTTACCTGGGACTTCGAGAACCGGCTGACTCAGGGCGGGTGGCCCTGCCTTTCAATCGCTGACACAAAGTATAAAAAATGGGTGCCCCGCTCCTGCGATTTTTGCAGGGGCGGGTACCACGGACGCTGGCAGTGACGGTTTCAAGCGGCCCGATCCCGAAACGAAATTTTGCCCCAACCTTCGTTGATCCGCACCGCACCGCTCTCCCCGAGAAGATAAAACCGGTAACTGCTCCAACGCCATTGTTCCGGCGATTCGACCAACCCGCGCTTCACCGGATTGCGATGCATATAGCGTAACTTCTCCACGCGCTTCCTCGTGGTTCCGGGGGCTGGCCCAGCTTTGGATTTTGCGTCGCGCGACCACGAAAGAGGCTGCCCCAGCTTTGCATCCGTTGCAAAGCTGGGAACCACGGACATCGACCGGCGCTGTTAGCGATCCCGGCAGACTCAGGGGTGAGGAGGCGATGCAATCTTTCCGAGCCACGCATGACGCAAACGGCAATACCCTCTCCGATCCCCAGGGCCGCAGCTACACCTGGGACTTCGAGAACCGGCTGGTGCACAGTCGTCCCCGGCAGCAACGGTGGCACCACGACCTTCAAGGCAGGAGAATCTATAAACAATCACCCAGCTTCACGAGCGTTTTTCTCTATGATGGGGGCGGGTGGCCCATCCTCGCGTTCTGTGCGAGAGTGGGAAGGCGATGCAGCCGGCGGCTTCTGGTCTTGATCTCCGCCACCGCTTCGTCATGCAAATAAAATGGGTCGCCGGCGCGGCGACCCATTCCTGATAGCCAAAAGCTGAAAGCTAATCTCCCGCCACCGGCTCCGGCACTTCCGGGACGGGTGGCCCTGCTTTTCAATCGCTGACACAAAGTATAAAAAATGGGTGCCCCGCTCCTGCGATTTTTGCAGGGGCGGGTACCACGGACGCTGGCAGTGACGGTTTCAAGCGGCCCGATCCCGAAACGAAATTTTGCCCCAACCTTCGTTGATCCGCACCGCACCCCCCTCCCCGAGAAGATAAAACCGGTAACTGCTCCAACGCCATTGTTCCGGCGATTCGACCAACCCGCGCTTCACCGGATTGCGATGCATATAGCGCAACTTCTCCACGCGCTTCCTCGTGGTCCATACGTTGAAGCCGTAGAAGCGAGCCTGCCAAAAGGCGCGACGTATTTCCTCGGGAAACAGTTCGCGCTGCCGAAGATCGCGCCGTCTGCGCTTGGGCAGCAAGGCGTGGGCGCTACGCTGCTTCAACACCTGCATCACCGTAGACGGATTTCCCACCTCCGGCTCAGTTACCAGCAAGTGAAAATGTTCGGGCATGAGCACATATCCTACAACCACAAAGCGATAACGCTGACGGGTCTGTTCGAGGATGGAGAGAAAGCAATCGCGACTGCGCGCCGTGCTCAGGAGAGGCAATCGCCTGTAGCAGGAGCAGGTGATAAAGTGCAGATGATGAGCGCCGTAAGTGCGATGCAGTCCGGCAGGCATAGAATCTCATGGTATCGGCAGCATCGTACCCGCCCCTGCAAAAAACGCAGGAGCGGGGCACCCACAGTCTCGGAACGGGAAACGAAGAAACTTGAAAGCGCGGGCCACCCGGCCAATGTTCTAGTCACTCAGATTCGGAGGATTTGTTTTGAGAAGGCCTTGGCGAATTTTGCTCATTGTGGCGAGCACCCTCGCGCTGGCTGCGGTCGCACTGCTCTGGGCAGCACCAGTCGCCCTCTCTATTTGGACGGCGCACAAGGTTCCTAGCCGAACCCGATTAGCTCCCGTCGAATTGACGGACGCCTCTGTTTCCCCGGCGGCCTCCAGCAAACTTTCGTATTTTGGCTACCAGTTTGAAGCTCCCTGGAGCGACATCGACGCCTCCACCTCTAAGGCGACGAACGTCAATCAAGCCCTCATCACTTTTCGTTCAGGTCTCAAGATATCCGTAACCGCGCTGCCTCCAAAGGAGATTATCAATGGCCTTGCTAGTAGTTACGCCACGCCGCAGACCGTTGCACCGTTTATTGCCTCAGAATTTGGCGTCGAAGCAACCCGATCAGATTATGAATTTCTACGGCGTCTGTATAACTTTACTCCCGAGAAGATGAACCGCTGGGCATTATCTTCGGCCGTTCATTACCGGGAATCCATGTTGCTTACGATTAAATCCGCCGCACTCGTTCCATGGGCCGACTCAGGAATTTTCAATGTTCGCAATGCTGAGTACGCTGGATTTCAGCAGGGCAATCCCCAAGCCCATCCGACGGGAATTGTGGTGAGCCTCTACTCCGACGACGGCGGCATCGAGTTTGTCTTCAGTCAGAAGAGCTACCAGAATCCTGCAGGAGTATCCCAAGCCGAAATCAATCGTGTCATCCAGTCGGTTCGAAAGGGCGGGTGGCCCGGGCCTTAGATCGCTGGCGCAAAATGTGAAATGGGTGCCCCGCTCCTGCGATTTTTGCGGGGGCGGGTACCACGGACGCTGGCAGTGACGGTTTTAAGCGGACGGGTGGCCCTGCCTTTCAATCGCTGACACAAAGTATAAAAAATGGGTGCCCCGCTCCTGCGATTTTTGCAGGGGCGGGTACCACGGACGCTGGCAGTGACGGTTTTAAGCGGCCCGATCCCGAAACTAAATCTTGCCCCAACCTTCGTTGATCCGCACCGCACCGCTCTCCCCGAGAAGATAAAACCGGTAACTGCTCCAACGCCATTGTTCCGGCGATTCGACCAACCCGCACTTCACCGGATTGCGATGCATATAACGTAACTTCTCCACGCGCTTCCTCGTGGTCCGATACGTTGAAGCCGTAGAAGCGAGCCTGCCAAAAGGCGCGACGTATTTCCTCGGGAAACAGTTCGCGCTGCCGAAGATCGCGCCGTCTGCGCTTGGGCAGCAAGGCGTGGGCGCTACGCTGCTTCAACCCCTGCATCACCGTAGACGGATTTCCCACCTCCGGCTCAGTCACCAGCAAGTGAAAATGTTCGGGCGGGTGGCCCATTCAAGCCGTCCTTTGGCTTGAGTGGGGCAGTTCGCGGGAGGCCCATCCTCGCGTTCTGTGCGAGAGTGGGAAGGCGATGCAGCCGGCGGCGGCTTCTGGTCTTGATCTCCGCCACCGCTTCGTCATGCAAATAAAATGGGTCGCCGGCGCGGCGACCCATTCCTGATAGCCAAAAGCTGAAAGCTAATTCCCCCGCCACCGGCTCCGGCACTTCCGGCTTGGGCGCGTGTGCACCGTTGCCATTGCCGCCAACCTTCGCCAGCGCGCCCAGCGGAATAAATCCGTCCTGCGACTGCGCCGGTTTTTCTTTCAGCACCACTTCACGATACAGCGAAGCCATGCGCGCGTTGTAAGCCTCATCGTTCTTCTGCGGCCCGCGATGTTCCGCGACCGGCGCCGCCGCCGCTTTCGCATCCCGCGCCCGCTTCTTCTCTTCGCGCGAGTTCTTCGCGATGCCTAGCTTATCCAGATCATGCTGCAGTTCGTTGGTCACCAGGTCATCACGCAGCCGCAGATAGTCGACGTGTTCCTCTTCCATCTTCACTTTCTTGCCGCCCGCAAAGATCTCGTGGGCGGGTTCTATAAAAGGGGATGTCAAGTAAAAACACTTTACCCTTCGCAGGGAGGTTTGTTTTTCTTGGCATCCAGCCCCTGCCAGTAGTTCCGATGTAGCTTCGAATCGTGTTGATCGCGCCACTAACCATTTCCGGATCAGACTGAGCGTTCGTTGGGTTTTCCTCTGAGCGCCGACAAGCAGTTCGTGGCCTTGGCCAACCATGGTTCTATCTGAGGCTCGCGTCTGGCGCGGCACTATGGCTTTGTTGGGTTGTCCGAGGGAGCATATGGTGGCCCATGAGACTTTTCCGTCTATCCCGCCCAAGATACTTACCCTCGAACCCGTGCGCGCAGCTCTCCAACCTTCGAACGTCAGGGTTACAGCTTCCGGACTTGGTGGTGGTGCGCGCTTATGCTGCTTGTAAGTTCAGATGTTCCGCTGCGAACGTCTCTCCTCTCTTCCACAGAATCAGTGCAATCGCCGCCATCTTGCGGGCCAGCGTCAGGCGCGCCATGGCCGGCAGCATGCCGTTGGCGACTCGCATTTCGTAGAACGCGCGGAACGGACCTTCCATCGCACTGGCGGTCGTGGCGGCGCTCTTGAACACATTTTTCAACTCGTGGCTGTAGTTCCAGTTCAACCCGCGGATGTACACCGGCTTGCGCCGCCGCAGGATTTGCCCATCCTTCTCCACATAGTCGGCGCTGCTGCGTGTCTCCAACCCCAGGCCGCAGTAGGTCCAGAACTGACGCTTGGCCCGAAAACGATGCGGCGTCTGCACCCGCGCGATCAGCACCGCCGCGCGCAGCGGACCGAAGAATGGCATCGTGCGCAGGAACTTCGTGGCCGGATTCTTGTGGCACTCCACCATCACCACCTGTCGTGCTTCCCGTCGCAAAACCTGAACCGCGTCCAATTCCTGGTACAGCCACTCCGCGCGTCGCCGCTGCCCGCTGTCGGTCAGTCGGGCCAGCCATTCCCCGCGATGCCGCTTTCCGAACGGCTTCTTGCCCGCGCACGCAATCGCCTGGCTGCGGTACAGGGCTTTGATCCGCCGCATCGCGCGCCCCGTGTCCTCGGTTAACGCGGTGTAACTAGCGACCAGTTGTTGTAAGGTGCGCGTGCTCTGCTCCCCGTGATACACCGGCGACAGCAGACCGGCCCGCAGCAATTCCGCCAGTTTGCGCGCATCGATCTGATCGCTCTTGTTTCCGGACTTCAGCAGCGCATTCTTGCGCGGATTACACACCACCACCTGCGCCACATGCCGCACCACCACATCGTAGAGCCAAGCCGAGTACGTTCCTTCTTCGAAGGTGATGTGCAGCTCCCCGCGCAATCCCTTCAGCAGATCCAGCACCGCAGTCGCTTTGGTCGCAATCACCGACTGCATTAGCAGTTTGCCTTCCGCATTGAGCACGGCCACGCTGATCGTGCTCTGGTGGACATCCAGGCCAATGTACTTCACACTCTCCATGGGTGTTCCTTTCGTTCGGCGTAGTTACTGTTGCCACAGCAACTGCAGCCTACTCCGAAAGGGGCGCCCTTTTATATTGCGTGGCCCATCCTCGCGTTCTGTGCGAGAGTGGGAAGGCGATGCAGCCGGCGGCTTCTGGTCTTGATCTCCGCCACCGCTTCGTCATGCAAATAAAATGGGTCGCCGGCGCGGCGACCCATTCCTGATAGCCAAAAGCTGAAAGCTAATCCCCCGCCACCGGCTCCGGCACTTCCGGCTTGGGCGCGTGTGCACCGTTGCCATTGCCGCCAACCTTCGCCAGCGCGCCCAGCGGAATAAATCCGTCCTGTGACTGCGCCGGCTTCTCTTTCAGCACGACTTCACGATACAGCGAAGCCATGCGCGCGTTGTAAGCCTCATCATTCTTCTGCGGCCCGCGATGTTCCGCGACCGGCGCCGCCGCTGCTTTCGCATCCCGCGCCCGCTTCTTTTCTTCGCGCGAGTTCTTCGCGATGCCTAGCTTATCCAGATCATGCTGCAGTTCGTTGGTCACCAGGTCATCACGCAGCCGCAGATAGTCGACGTGTTCCTCTTCCATCTTCACTTTCTTGCCGCCCGCAAAAATCTCGTGCCGCCCGTGCTCTTCGTACCACTTGGTGAGCGTGGCCGTCATGTGCATCTTCTCAATGATGTTCCGCCATCCCACGCCGGTGTTGTAAGCGCAGAAGGATATTTCACCCTCCTGCGTCGCGTAAGGAATGATGCACTGCTCAGTCCGCCGGAAATCGTAATTAAACAGGTCCTGGAACCACATGCCTGCAATGAAAAGGAAGTTCCAGCGATCGTTAGTACGCCGCTTCATCACGTCGTCGATTGTCCGGTCTGGTCCCACCTTCCCATAGTCCCTTCCAGTCACGTGATAGTTCTTGTCGAACTTCTTCAGCAGGTCCATCAACTTGAAGTGCGTCGGCGACTGGTACGGATCGTAATTCTTCATCAGGCACAGCGCCATGCCAAAGGCCGTCCAAAACTTGCCACGAGCCGCATCATTCACCTTGGCAATGTCCTTAGCAAGCTGGTCGCCGTGTAGGAACGCAGTGACCGGCACCGCCTCCTTGGTTTCCTTGTCGATCATCACCGCCATGCCAGTCCCGCAGTTCGGGTGGCAGCCGCAGGACAGTTGGCCCCAGTCGTTGTTTTGATCCTGGGCGTGCATCAGGTCGGCCCAGTCACTGAAGGTGCCCATGAAGCTGATGGGGAACCAGTCTCTGGCGGGCTCGCCGAGGTTGATTTGATTTTTTACGTCGTGCGCCAAATGACTCAGCGTGTAGCGCTGGGCCTGCCGGCGTTCATCTGTCACGGCTTCGTCGCGGCCGGTGAAGCTGACTGGCTGGAAGCTCAGGAAGCTGATCGTCTTCGGATTGTCCAGCGCGAATTTGATGATTCGTCCCACCTGTTCGTTGTTGATGCCGTTCACGATGGTGATGACCGGAACGATTTCGCAACCCGCTTTGTGCAGGTTTTCGATCGCTTTCAATTTCACATCGAACAAGTTGCCGACCATGCGGTGAGCATTCGCCGCGTTGCCAATGCCATCGAATTGCAGATACGCGTAGCGCATGCCGGCGTCGACCGCTTGCTGGCAGAATTCGAAGCTCTTGGCGAATTCAATTCCGTTGGTCGCGGCCTGCACAGAGTTGTATCCGACTTTACGTGCGTAGCGGACCGCGTCCAAAAAGTATGGCGATAACGTTGGCTCGCCGCCGGAGAACTGCACGCTCATCTGCCGCCGCGGCTTGATCGTAATCGCGTTGTCGAGCATGGTCTTGATTTCTTCCCACGTCAACTCGTGGACGAAGCCGACCTGGTTCGCGTCCATAAAACACGGATCGCACATCATGTTGCAGCGGTTCGTCAGATCGATCGTCAGCACCGACCCGCGCCCATACTTCACCGTCGACGATCCATGATGATGCAGTTTCTCGTCGTTATGCGCGGCGATGTCACGTCCGGGGAAAACGTCCTCCAGATGCTTGGAGAATTCGGTGTCAATCGACATCACGTCTTCAAAGCGGCCGTGCTTCGGGCACTCTTTCACCATCAAAATTTTGCCGTCGCGCTCGATGATGGTGGCCTTGATCTCGCCGACCTTCTCATTCATCAGAACTTCGTGCGGCAGATGGCCGTCAAGAATCTCCTGGCGAATCTCCGGAACACACTTTGGGCAGAGCGAATCGGTGGAGCGGGGCCAGCCGAGCGGGGGCTTCGACTTCTCATAAGACTTCAGCAGCGGCTTGTCCGACCATTTGGGCGTAGGGGACGGGTTGGGCTTAATCCGGTTGACTCGGTCAAAGACGGCCCAGGTTGCCTTGGCGGCGACGACGGCTGCTTTTTCTACGTACTTGATCGGCTTGCGCATTTTGGCTTCTTGCTCCCTTTCAGTTGCGAGCTCCGAGCGGCGAGCTTCGAGCGTTCCCAGCGCTTGCTAGGGCTCTCCCCGGGAAAAACGGGCGGATTGCCTGGTTCGAGCCCAAGTTCCCTGAGAGTATGCTGAATCTATGTTATGGCAGTGCAGGAAGTTGCGCATCCATATCCCAGCGGACGGTGAAAAATAAGGGTTTAGCGGTGGATGCGGGGATTGGGCGGTCGTAAGTAGTTGAAAGGAAAGGGGGCTGTCGGTTGGCACTGCCGTTACCATTCTTGGAAAAATCGCCGAGAGTCGGGTAGCCCTGCTGTTTTGCACCTTGGCCCGCGGCCAGATGAGGTCTAGAATTCGATCATGTCTCCGGAACTCGATGAACTGCTGAAAAAGGCGATGTCGCTCCCGCCCCAGGATCGCGGAGCGCTCGCGGCGACTTTGCTGGAGAGCTTGGACGAAGTCGCCCAAGCTGACCCGGACGTGGAGGCTGAGTGGCAAAACGAGATCGCGCGACGCTTGGATGAAATACGAGCGGGCAAGGTGAAGACCGTTCCGTGGCCAGAGGTGCGGCGAAAAGCGCGGAGGCTGCTCAACTCGAAGTGACTCCCAAGCAAATTAAAGTTCAATGAGTGACCGGCCACTCGAGCTCCATCCCGAGGCGGAGCAGGAATTTCTAAGCGCTCTCGCATGGTACCGCCGCCAGAGTCTTCCGGCGGCTGAGAAATTCGAAGATGCGATCGACCGGGCTATGAAGATGATCGACGAGTCGCCAGGGCGCTGGCCGGTTTACTTTTCTCGCTTTCGCAAGTTCACCCTGCACGATTTTCCCTTCATGATCGTTTATCGATCGGAGGCCTCGCGGACGTTTGTGCTGGCGGTTGCGCATGGTCGCGGAGACCAGGTTATTGGAAGCGGCGAGTGTAGGAACCAAACTGGCATTCTCCCTAGTGCTTATCTTGCCGCTTCGCCCAATCCTGCCACCCGAGGCCTTTAATCCGGGAAAACTCCGAAACATTGGCCGTGACGAGGGTCAGATCATGCCGCACTGCCTGGCCCGCCATCAGCAAGTCATAGGCCCCAATCGGTTTGCCCCTTGCTTCAAGCGTGGCGCGGATTGTGCCAGCGATCTCAGCGTCGGCCTCGTCGAAGACGAGAACCGTCCCCGGGCCTGACAGGAATGTTTCGAGCCGCCTGCGATTGAACTCTTGCCGTGCACTTTTTTCGACCCGTACCATAACTCGAAGACGGCGACGGATGAGACCAAAATCCGCGCGCCGCCCGCTGTGGCTCTCTGCAAGCGCTCGCGAACAGGGTCTGGCTCGCCATTGATCAGGGCAATGCAGGCGTTGGTGTCGAGAAGATAGTCCACATTCTTGGGGCGTTTTCTTTCGCCCCTCCGGGGCTTGTTGCCTTTCCTGCGGATTACCCACAGCTCACGCCGTGGGCTGTACTCATTCGCCGGTTCGCGGCTGCTGCTCGAAGGTCTTCGCGGCTAGGGCTAACGGCTATATAGCTAGAAGATCTTTCGCTTTGGGGTTGCAGGCTGGCGGCGGCGCGCCGGGAACGGCTCGGAGTTGAACTGATCGAGTTCGTCAAACCAGCGCGCCGTGTCGGCGATGACCGGCTCCAATAGCACTCCCTGCGGGACTCTGCGGATGCGCACGCGGTCTCCGGGGAAGCGGAACTCCTTGGGCAGGCGCACGGCCTGACTGCGGCCGTTCTGGAAGAGCTTGGCGGTGTCGGGTTTTGGCATGGGGAACCTCCCGCCATTAGTATATATCATTCGTATATACCTAAGATTGGAATTTGGTTCTGGATGACTTCCCCCACTTCTCGCAAAGGACGCGAGAAATGGGGCACTCGGCCGATTTGCGAAGGACTGGTCGGTCATGATAAAAGTGCGCGATGCAGACGCTTGAATTCACTCACGCATTCAGCGAAATCATCAAAGAGCTGAAGATACAGGAAATTCTTGCGATACTGGATCCGTGGCTTACTCCCGGCGCGAGCGGCACCCTCGATGCGAGCCGAAAAGCCCAGTTCACACGACTACTCTTCGACGCCAATGCCGGATATCGTCAGCTTATGGCCCTATCTGCGTCCCGAAGCATCCTAGAGGATCTTAAGGTGGGGGAGTTCCTTGAACCGAAACGGCTTACGGCAATCGTGGGGACTATTCAGGGGCTCAGCCAACCGCAGCAGATCTGGAATTCACCCGAACTTTACCGAAACTTCTTTACGTTTGCCGAACTGCTCCGTTGGCTATCGAAGATGCAGTCTTGCTCCCACCACCTTCTCGAAGAGGGCAAGGTTGGGGCGGTAGCTGACTCCGAAGGCATCGTGCAGATCGAACTGATCGAGTACACAGATGAAATCGGTGTTTCGGCTCCTCGCCTGAAGGCCTTCGTTCTGACAGTCATTGAGCTGCATCTGTGTCTTGCATATATTTTCGGCCTGAAAGAGGACAAACTCACTTTTAGGTATCTCGACTCGGGCAGCAAGTTCACGGTCGCTATTGCATGTGCCAAGAGTATCTCCGAGGCCATGGTCTTGCTGCTCTCGGCCTT
Source organism: uncultured Acidobacteriaceae bacterium (assembly GCA_963743585.1). Taxonomy (GTDB): domain Bacteria; phylum Acidobacteriota; class Terriglobia; order Terriglobales; family Acidobacteriaceae; genus Sulfotelmatobacter. The sequence continues at coordinate 180,428 of CAVUQI010000004.1, forward strand.
TTGGGAAAAATTTAGATTTTGGGGCCACGACACGTTCGACAAGAATATCGAGGCCGCGACCAAGGCACTCGCGTTCGCGGAGCAGGTTCAGCAGCAGGTTGAGAAGAAGGTAATCACGGAAGAGGAGGGGCAAAATCTCAAGAAGCGCGCTTTCGCGTCGGTTGAGAAGCTTACCGGCATCGGGGCGAGTATCCCGCTACCGGACGAAATGACGCTTGACCACAGGGAGCTGCTTGAGGAGCGGAGAGACGTAAAGTTGCTCGGCAGCGGGGCCGGAGAGCACAATGGGGAGTCCCCGAAATCATCGGGCCCTCCCCCAAGTTAAGCCCGGGAGCGCACATTTCAAAGTGCCGGGTGCCCCATTTCTCGCGTCCTTTGCGAGAAGTGGGGTGCCACCAGCGTCTCCCGCCTATCGAGCCTTTCCACATCTCTGTGACATCCAACCTTGCCTTCCACAGCCTCGATCAGTAATCCTGATCAAGGCCGCGATAGCCGATGCAAGTAAATGTGCCCGGCAGAAGCATGATTAAGCAGAGCTTTAGATCTAACTCGTTTGTTATGCCATTCTTGCCGAGAAATTCCCGCGAACGGCACTAATTACCTAGGCTAACCCAACAATGAGGCTTGCGTATGTTATTGCTGAAACGTGCAAACCTTACCTCACGATCCCGAGACGTTTAGACTCGGACTCGATTTTGTCCACAATAGTTGTGACCAATTCAACAAAAAGATCGAACACCTCAATCGCGTTTTTGCCAGCCAGACTACCAACTTCCCCGAGAGATACATACGAGGCGAGTTGGAAATCGCCATGGAACTTTGTTCCGGGGGCCATGCTACAAACGTCTATCTCGTGTTTGCTTCTATTCAGAATAGGACGGTCGGGCATTACGAATCTGCCAGCTACCCGCACTTGCATCCCTCCAACGAAAACAGCAGTCACTGCAGGAATCAATATCGCGTGCTCATCAGTACCGCGTATACAGTTGAGTGCCCACAGGGGTTCATTCCCTCCGCTGTATGGCTTGCATTCTCGGAAGATAGAGTGCAATTCGAGCGGAACACTGGCGCATCTGCCATTAAGAGCCTTTTCAAAATTAGCCTCAATCCTAGAGAAGGGGAAGCAAGCGGTGTCGATCTTAGGTTTGGGCAGACTGTTAGAAAATGCGTGCGCCACGGCAGTAGCGTAAACAGCATGGTCAAGGGCCGAACGCAGGTTCCCGACGACATCCCCGGCTATCTCCTCGAACTCAGGCGGGAGTTCTTTAAGGAAACGGACTTTCAGAATTGTCCATCCAGCTATTTTCGGGTGTGCCTCGACAAAGGGTTGGTATATGTTGGGACGCGAGAAGAATTTTGCGACAGCCGTTTTCAAATCGGCGAGGTGCTTCTTAGCCCGCGCTATCTTTCGGCGGGAACTATCGAAGTAGTCTGACATATAAAAGCAAAAGCCCGGATGCCAGTCCGGGCCTCAAATTCAGGAACGCTCATGCAGATTATGCTACAGGAGTGTTCCAAATGTCTACTTCTCCAACTATTTACGCCGAACAAATCATAAGCGTCCTGCATTCCGCAGACACGAATACCGCGAGAGCTGCGCTGCGTATAGCGGAGACACTGTTAGAACACAAAGTCAATGCCGAGGCCGGAGCTTTGTTAAGCGAGCAACCGCAATCGGAGCAATTCCAAGTTTTATCTGAGCAATAGCTACTGCATACTGAGCAAGTTGCTCAAGCGAACTAGCAATGCTCTTAAGGGCATTTACCCTCAGTGATCACTTCAAAAGCGGCCAACGGTTATCACTTCAAAACCGGCCAACGATAGGCACCCGGGAGCAACCTCAATGTTCTACCTTGCCCGCTGTTGTTCAGGCAAGTCTAATTAAAGGTTAAAAAGGCTGGCCACCTTGGCTTTGAAGCGTTCCCAGAAGTCTATCGTTTGACTGGAGGATGCCGACGCTCTTGGGTTTCGCTCGATGTGTTGCACATGCTTGAATCCCGGAGGAATTTCGAATAGCCCGGGATCGAGCGACCCTAGCTCAAGCTGTGTCACTAGCGTTTCAGTCTTTGAATCTGTCTGCTTACTGGTTCCGTCCGGCAGCGTGTACATGCCTTTCGAAACCATGACCAGCTGCACAGCGAATCCTGTTTCTGATTCCCCGATATCGACAAATTCGGGCTTTTCGGCTGGCTGTTTCCCTGCGACGAAATAGCCGTGGGCTCGTTTCCCCCTTCTCAACTTCCGGTCGCACGAAACTTGAGGGTCGAGATCGATATACCATCCGTCCGTCACCGTTTCTTGTGGTTGGGAGTGGGAGCCTTCAAGCGGTATCTGCTTTCTTGTGATAATGACGTGTCTTGCGATGTGTCCAAAAAACTCTTTCTGCTCGCCGGTATCCGCCGTAGTTGTTTCGATTCGCAGTGTCGGTTCTCTAGACGAAGCCATGTCTGGCTTGCCTAATCCACGCGCCTCGATCTCTGCTTGAGTCAGTGGTTTCGGAGGATAAGCTGCTGAAACGTATTCGGCAGCATCAAGGTTCAACTCAAAAACTTGCCCCAAGTCACACCGCGTAATGGCAGCGAGCCGCGGCCCGGATAACCATTGTTGTGAGCCATCTGCTTTTCGCTGCCCCTCGTAATTCCGGAACTCCATCCGCTTCCGATCTCCCTGCACGTAGATAGTCTGCTCACTCGGATTTCCAGCAAAAACACGACGGATCGTCATCTTGATCCCGGTGTTTTCCGAGGCTTGCAGCAGAGGGACACCGACAAGGAGTAAACAAAGGGACGATAAATGCACGGCGTCGCCTCCAGCATCACGCTTTACAACTCAGTATTACGCTAGCTCTGACGTTAGTCGGAGTCAAGAGTTCCGCCCCCCGATGCAGAACAAGTAAGCGCTTTAATGTTCCGGTGCGTCCATTTTGGTTCTCCAGCTTCGGGGGACCGCACTTGAGCACATGGCCGTGGTGCAGTAAACGGTCGAGCATGGCGCTCACGGCGGTTGCGTCGCCCAGCAGTTTGCCCCAGTCTTCCACCGGACGGTTCGAGGTCAGCATGGTGCTGGCCCGCTCGTGGCGGCGCATGATGATCTCCAGCAGTTCTTCGGCAGCGGTGAGCGGCAGCTTGCGCATACCCAGATCGTCGAGGATGAGCAGGGGCACGGTGACCAGGAACTCCATGTGTTCTTTGCCGGGTGCCCCATTTCTCGCGTCCTTCGCGAGAAGTGGGACGCCACCAGTCTCCGACCAATCGAGCCTTTCCACATCTCTGTGACATCCAACCTTGCCTTCCACAGCCTCGATCAGTAATCCTGATCAAGGCCGCGATAGCCGATGCAAGTAAATGTGCCCGGCAGAAGCATGATTAAGCAGAGCTTTAGATCTAACTCGTTTGTTATGCCATTCTTGCCGAGAAATTCCCGCGAACTCCATGATTCCAGCTATTTTGCAAAACGGGGGGGAGGGGGGGTGTCTCCACTGGGTACAGACCGGGAGCATCCCTGACAGAATAGACCGGGGGCAAACCTGACACTGCAAACGATGGCGAGCGCGAGATACAAGGGAGCGCATGCCATGGAAAGCGAGCAGTGTGATGGAGGAGAAGCTACGGTTTGTCTTGGAGTATGAGCGGGAGGAGCAAACCATGACGGAGCTGTGTGAGAGCTTCGGGATTGCGCGAGAGACGGGGTACGTTTGGCTGCGGCGGTATCGGCAATCGGGGTGGGCGGGCCTGGCCGAACTGAACCGGAGAGCGGAGCGGCATCCCAACCAGACACCGGGCGAGATCGAGCAGCAGGTGCTGGAGTTGCGGCAGGCGCACATGCGCTGGGGACCGCGGAAGTTGAAACGAGTGCTGGAGCGCGACGAAGCGGGACGGCGATGGCCGGCGGCCAGCACGATCGGCGAGATGCTGAAGCGGGAAGGGTTGGTGGTGGCACGCAAGAAGCGGCGGAAGACGGCGCCATACAGCGCGCCGCTGGCGCATGCCGATGGGCCCAACCGGGTGTGGTGCGCGGACTTCAAGGGCTGGTTCCGCACGGGGGATGGGGCGCGCATCGATCCGCTGACGATCTCGGACGCGCACAGCCGTTATCTGCTGCGCGCGCAGGCGGTGGCGAAGACGGACACGGCGCGGGTGCAGGCGACCTTCGAAGCGGCCTTCCGCCAGTATGGATTGCCGCAAGCCATCCGCACCGACAACGGAGCACCGTTCGCTTCGACGGCCATCGCAGGACTGTCGCGGCTGGCGGTGTGGTGGATCAAGTTAGGGATCGTGCCGGAGCGGATTGAGGCGGGACATCCGGAGCAGAACGGGCGGCACGAGCGCATGCATCGCACGCTGAAGCAGGAGGTGGCGATGCCGCCGGCCGAAGATCGGCGAGCCCAACAACGGGCGCTGCAGGAGTTCCGCCAAGAATACAACGAAGTACGTCCGCACGAAGCGCTAGGGATGCAGACGCCGGCAAGCGTGTATGAGCCGTCGGAGCGGGCCTATCCAGCCAAGGTGCGGGAGCCGGAATATCCCGCGACCATGCTGGTGCGCAGCGTGCATTCCCACGGACACTTTCGCTGGAAGAAACGGCACGACGTATTTTTGAGCGAGGTATTGTGGGGTGAGCGCGTAGGGCTGCTGCCGCTGACCAGGATGAGCGCTGGTATACGGTGTACTTCGCCGAAGTTCCCCTGGCGCGGTTTGACAGCTGGCAACGGCGAGTCGTGCCGCTGCCGGCAAAGAAAAATCGCGGGGGTGAGAGCGCCGCCGAAGCCAGCAGCTTCTACGTGGCCGGAGCAAGGGAAGGGGAAGTTTCCCCTTCCCCTGCACCCATCCCCTCACGGAAACGGAAGAAAAAGTGTCAGGGATGTCCCCGGTCTAAAATGTCAGGGATCTCCCCGGCTGTTCACACTTTGCCGCCGCTAAATAACCTTCACCCAGGTAGCAGCCTCTGAACGAAAACGCGCAATTAATTTAGAATAGCGACAAGTCGGGCGCGAAGGAGGACTTGTGCGCTGCAGCCGATGCGGCAACGAGAACGCTGAGGGCAACCGCTTTTGCGGCATGTGCGGAGGTTCGCTGACGGCGAAGACTCCGGTGCCGCCGGCGGCGCGGCCGGCGAGCGCTCCAGCAGCGATTCGCCAGCCGAGCGTTATTCGGCAAGATGTGAGGCAAGATGCCGTGAGGCAAGATGCGCCGGCGGTGAGTGCGCCGCGTCCGGTGGCACCCGCGGTTGCGCCGAGTTCGGTTGCGAGACCAGCCGCTCCGACTCCGGTCGCGCCAGCGAAAGCTCCGGAGATAAGTGCGGCGGCAGAACGCGCGCGAAGATTATCGGCATTCGATGCGGAAGCCGACGAGCCGACGATCAGCGGTCCATCGTTTCTGGGATTGAATCAGCCGAGCCCGCGGCGGGCAGATGGTCGCGACTCGGGAAGTCTCGACTATTTGTTGGACGATGAAGAAGAGCCGAAGCGCGGATGGGGCAAGTTCGTTTTGATCGTGGTGGCGCTGGCGCTGGCCGGAGGGTTTGGATATCTGCGCTGGAAGCAAGGCGGGTTCGACTGGCTGACTGCGGGCCTCAAGCCCGCGGTCACACACCCGGCGGCCGATGACGCGCAGAAGCCAACGGATAATGGCGGCGCGGCGCCGACGATTCCAGCGACGGGGCCGAATGCGGGCGGTGTGAACGCAGTTCCGCCTGGGACAGCGTCCCCGAATGCGGCGGCTGGTGCGGCAGGAACGGGTGCGGGTTCGAGTGGAGCGGCGACGGCCCCGGCTGGAGCGGTGCAGAACGGCGGTCTAGGGCCGAGTGTTCCGGCAGGGAGTGCTGCGGCGGGAACTGCTCCGCCGAACGGTTCGCCGGCGACGTCGCAGGCAGCGTCTCCATCCACATCGCAATCGGCGATCTCGCAATCAGCGACTTCGCAATCGACGTCATCGCCATCGAGCGGGCCAACGGACAATCCGGCACAAGGCAGTGCGGCACCGAGCGCTGCGGCCGCCCCTGGGCAGAGTGGTGCACCGAGTAATTCAATCGAGCCGATTACTCCTCCGGGGACTGCGGCTCCTGCTGCAGCGTCGCGATCTTCAGAGGGAGAACAATCGCCGGCGCCGAGCGCGGTTGCGCCGCGCAGGGCTGCAGTGAGGCCGGCTGCGCCCAAACCTTTGCCGGCGAAGCCTGTCGATGCGGTGACGGAAGCGGACCGCTATATCTATGGACGCGGCGTGGGGCAGGACTGTGACCGCGGATTGCACATGCTGAAATCGGCGGCAGAACATTCGGATGCGAAAGCGATGATCCGGTTGGGTGCGCTCTATTCGACGGGCGCAAACTGCGCTCCACGGGACTTGCCGACTGCGTATCGCTACTTCGCGATGGGACTGCACAAAGAGCCGGACAATCAGGCGCTGCAAGATGATTTGCAAAAATTGTGGGGCCAGATGACGCAGCCCGAGCGGCAGTTGGCGATTAAGTTGAGCCAGTAGCGGCGTAGTCTCTTCCGGGCCGAAAGGCGCGGTTAGGGATGCTTCGACTCCGCATCATCGTCCTTCGGATGATGATGCTCCGCTCGGCATGACATCATTTTTTGGAAGCGCAATCTCATCGCCGCACTCTGAATTACTTCTTAAACAGATTCTCGAAGGCCTGGCGGGCGTCGTTGGGACGCAGACTCGCGGGCGTGGAAGTTTCCTTTTCGCGGCCCACGCGAATTTCGTAAAAGGTGCAATTGTTGCGTGCGTCTTTCTTGGGGATGCGCTCGGGAACAGGCTGCATGCACTCGAAGCGCTTGCCAGGATCGAAATACATGCACTGCTTGCAGGAATGAAGTTCGAAGCCACATTTGGGGCAGAGACCGGTCGGCGGGATTTCTTGCAACACGGTGCCGCACTGGGAGCAGCGGGAGACGGCGCGCGTGCCGGGCATGTTTACCGGCTTGGGCCCCATGCTGTAGTCGCGCCTGGCGGAAGGAACGGACGCGGGCTTTGGCGTGGTCTCGCCCCGGGGCTTGTTGTCATCTCGGTTGCGATCGCGGTCTTGATAACCGTGCTGACGGTATTTGGCTGCCACTGAACCTCCGACTTCGCGTACGACTGGCGTATTGTCTCGCCAGTTGGGATTTAGGGCAAGTGCTTAGCGTCGAAGAACTTTAACCAGGGAGGGCACGGAGGTTGCTTCGTTACAATAAGGATATGATTCATGAGATTTTTCCGGTTGGGCCCTTGCAGTGCAATTGCTCGATTATCGGGGACGAGGCCACGCGCGAAGCGATGGTGATCGATCCGGGCGATAATATTGAGGATGTGCTGGCGATCGTGCGCAAGCATAAATTGCAGGTGAAGCAGATTGTGGTTACGCATGCACATATCGATCATGTGGGCGGAGCGATGAAGTTGCGGGCGGCAACGGGCGCTCCGATTTTGCTGAACGAGAATGATTATGCGCTGCTGAAAATGCTGGACGTGCAGGCGACTTGGATTGGCGTAGCACCACCGGGCGAGGTGAAGATCGACCAGAGCGTGACGAACGGAGATAAAGTGAAGGCGGGTTCGCACGAGGCCGAGATTTTGCACACGCCGGGGCATACTGAGGGAAGCATTTGCCTCTACTTCCCTGCCGAGAAAAAGTTGATTGCGGGCGATACGCTGTTTGCGGGGTCGATTGGGCGCACGGATTTGCCCGGCGGGTCGATGCAGAAGATCCTGCAGTCGCTGCATGGGACGGTTATGGCATTGCCGGATGAGACCGTCGTGGTGCCTGGGCACGGGACGATGACCACGATTGGAGAAGAGCGGCAGAGCAATCCGTTTCTGGTGAAGCGGTGATCCCTTCCCTCGGGGAAGTTTTGTTGCCCAGGGGCTAAAGCCCCATCCATGTTGTGGCCCTTTCGGCACGGCTGAAGCCGTGCCCTGATACGGGGCGCAGTACTCGCCGCGACGAAGCGACTTAGGCGGCTCTGGCGATGGTTTGAGACAACAGATTCCTCCTGGCTCGCTGCGCTCGCGCGTCGGAATGACAAGAAGATATCTTGGGTTCGCGTGTCGGAATGACAACAGGACGAATCATTCGCTAAGACGTTCCAGCAATCCTCTGGTTGCCCCAGCAAATTCTTTCTCTGCGCCGATCAAGCTTAAAACCAAATAGCCATCGCTGGGGAAATCATAGAAATGTCCGGGATGGATGAGCACGGATTTGCGGCGGAGCAAATCGATGGCTAGTTCTTCGTCGGTTTGCGTTAGCGGTACGCGCAGGATGGCGTACCATCCCCCTTCGACGTTGAGCCGCTGGCAGGTCTTTTGTGCGGCTAATTGGCGATCGAGTTCGTTTAGATTCGCCTGCGCGCGGTCGAGCAACTGGCGCTGAATTTCTTTTCGCTGGTCGAGGAGGACTGGAATTGCCCATTGAATGGGAGCGTTCATCGACAGATAAGTATCGGCGATTACCTCGAGGCGGGATTGGGCGGCTTCGACTTCAGCAGCAGGGCCGGTGGTTGCGATCCATGCGACTTTCATTTGCGGGAGCGCGGAAATTTTTGATACGCCGCTCAGAGTGAAGGTCAGGATTTCTTGATTCGCAGCGAAGGTTTGGCGCGGCGCATGGTCGTGAACATAGTCTAGAAAAACTTCGTCGGCGATGATGGCGAGCGAGCGTTCGCGGCAGACACCGTTTAGTTCCAGCAGTTCTTGCGCTTTCACGAACGAACCTGTCGGATTGTTGGGATGAACTACCACGACCGCGCGGGTGCGCTCGGTGAGGGCTTTGTGCAGCGAATGAAAATCGATTTGCCAGCCGTGATCGTAAAGCAGGGGATACGAAACGAGCTTTACATCTTCGAGATCGGCGAGAAACTCAAATAGAGGATAGCTCGGCTTGGGTACGAGAATTTCGTCTCCGGGATTGCAGAGCAAGCGGAAAATGAATGAGTAGCCTTCACTGGTGCTGGTGGTGAGGATGAGACGCTCGGGATCGACAGCGGTTGCATGTTGCTCTTGATAGTAGGCGGCGACTGCGGCGCGGGCTGCGGGCAGGCCTTTGGGTTGGGGATCGTGGTCGAGGGAGTGGGGCGAGGCCAGGGACTTGAGGATTTCTTTCTCGTTATAGCGCAGTCCGGCGCGAGTGGGATTGGAGACGGTGAGATCGAGGATGCGGACGCTGCTTGCCTTGGCTTCATCGATTGCATTGGTCAAGCGGTTGCGCGTGAGGTTCCAGTTTGTGCGGTTGGAGAACATACAAGTCAAAAATCCAGCGCCTAAAGGCGAGGATGGTCGCGAGACTACGGCACGCCTCAAGGCGTGCCCTGACACGAAACATTCTAAGGCTGGAGGAAGAAACCTAGCTCTTGCGGCTGCGTGAGGCTTTTGGTGGACTCGTATTGGCGGCGGGCCTGGCGGACGGCCACGATTTTCTGCTGAAATTCCTGGGCGAGGTTGTCGTAGCGGACCTCAACGTTATCCAGCCAATAGGGCGCGTATTCACGCAGCCAGCCTTGGCGATACATTCCGGCCAGGCGTGTGGTCGAGTCGCGCAGATCTTCGAGGCGGGCATTGAGCGAACTGATTTCTTCGAGATCGTTGCCGACGCGATTGGCATCGGGCTGATTGAGAAATGCGTCCCAGTAGAATTTGTTGATTTCCTGCGTGTATTCGATCTTCATGCCGAGTGCGTCCCAGCGCCAGGCGGCGAAAGTCATGTCGTCGAGAGTCGATTGATGGGCATGGGCTTTAGCGCGATTGCGATACAACGATTCCAGTGCGTGCTCGGCGCCGAGGCGCATTTCAGTTGCGGCCGGTGAGAGCTTCCGCATGGTTTCGGCGCCGCCGGGAGTGAAGGGATCAATCCAGAAGAGGTCGTCGGTTTCGGCGTCGACTTTGATTTTGGCCAAGGCTTCGTGGCCTTGATCGAGATCGTCGAGAATGTCGCGGAAGGTGTTGTCGTCGGAATCGCGGTAGAAGGCCCAATCGTAGGCATTTTTGAAATCGTCAATGTTCGATTCGCCGGGCTGCCATGCGGCCGCGGCGCCGAAGATCAATGTTGGCCAAGCCATCGCGTACAGGGATTCCCCGTCGTCGTTCCAGGTAGTGTCTAACATTCCCATTGCGCCGAGGGATTGGCCGTCGCGAACGAAGTTGCGGATGTTAACGTAGCCGTCGTCGAGATTGGGCCAGATTTGGCTCCAGTTGTTTGCGCCGGGCGCTACGACGACGCGCAGTCCGGCATCGCGATACGGTTTGATGATGCTGGCGTAGCTCGGCTTGGGATCGTAATCCCAGGGGACGGCGATCATGTCCTTGGGAAAAATGCTGAGGAGCTGCGGATATTTAATCGCGATATCTCCCCAGAACATTAACTGCTTGTGATAGGGCGCGAGAATCTGGCTGACTTTTTGAATGTGATCGAGATAGACGCGGCCGAGGCCTTCCTGCGCGGCGAGCGCGGCGGTTTGTCCCTTGCCGAGTTCGAAGGTCTCATCTCCACCGATGTGGAGAAATGGGCCGGGAAAAAGCGGCACTAGATCGGCGTACATGGCCTTGATGATGTCGTAGGAGCGATCTTTGGTCGGAGTGAGCACGTGGCCATGCGGGCGCTCGGCGACGTCGTCGTAAATGTCGTACTTCAGCATGTGGTGGAGATGGCCGAAGGTTTGCTGCTCAGGAAGAATGGTGACGTAGAGAGTTTTCGCGTAGTCGACGAGAGCGTTGATTTCTTTGGGAGTGAGCGCGGCTTCTTTGGGAGCGATGATGGGCTGGCTGGCGAAATCGAAGACGTGCTCCATGTAAAGCGCGAACAGATTGATCTTGAATGCGGCCAGGGTACGGATCTGGCTCTTCATGTAGTCTTCGGTGGGAATGGGGCCGCGGCTGATGTCATCCTGCACGCCGCGCCACTCCATGCTGGGCCAATCGCGGATGGAAACGGCGGGACAGACCAAGGTGCTGCCTTCCGGATGAAGCAATTGGCGCAGGGTTTGCACGCCGTAGAAGAGTCCCTGGCCGGTGTTGGCGGCGACGATCAGGTGGGAGCGGTCGGAGAAAAGAAGATAGCCCTGGTCGCCGATGGAATCGGCGTTTAGGCCCTTGGAAGCCAGGAAGTCGCGGACTTTGCCGGTCCTGCAGGCGGGCGAGGACGATGTTGCGTTGATCTTCTTTCTTTTCGTGACGCGTGTCCGGTTTCTCGCCGGTAATGCTCACGCTGAATCCCGCCTCGTCATGAATTTCTTCGGCCAACGTTTCGGCGGCGATGCGGTCTTCTTCCTGATGGCCGAACTCGACCAGAATTCTGGTGTTGGGCTTGACGTGAAAGCTGCCGGGCTGGATGCGCACTTCTTTGGGCACGGGGACCAACTTAAGCGCATCGTCTGAACTCGCGGGTTCGGCGAAAGCCCATGGAACCAGATACAGCAGAAAAAAGAAAAACAAGACGGCAGATGTTTTTTTCATTCGTGTCCCGGGGACATTGTAACGACAATACATTCTAGCGGGAACCGGTCTCGATAGAAAGAAGGGCGGAGTTGGTACGTCTTTTTAATTCGTTTACCACTAAGGCCAGGAGGGGAGACGCCTTCGCTCGGCGTCGAAAGCAGCCCGCGCCTTCGCCGATTGGCCGGGCTCCATGACCGAAACAGATCGATCACATTCAAATGGTTGCGAGCTTTTGTTCTTGATTTCCGGGTCTGTAGCTCCGTTAGAATGATGGCCATTTCGATTTCTACTGACCGTTGCCGTCAGTTAAGACTCGACCGACTACACAGGATGGTGAGCTCATGGTCCCGGCTGCAAGTGTTTTCACACGCGTGAAGTGCGTTTGCTTTGCATTGCTTTCTTTTTGTTTCTTGTGGTCCGTGCTGTGCGCCGGCGCGGCGTTCGCCCAGACCACGATTTCTACCGGCAGTATTCAGGGTTCGGTCACTGATCCTTCGGGCGCGGTAGTGCCGGGCGCGAAGATCTCGATCAGCAATAAAGCGACAGGACGCGTGATTACGGTGAAGAGCACGACGGCAGGAGCGTACACGTCTGGCGCGTTGACCCCCGGCGATTACATGCTGAAAGTAGAAGCGCCGGGATTTAAGACAACGGAACTGGCAGTCACGGTGCAAGTGGGCGTGACCTCGCCGGGGAACGTGAAGCTTCAGCTCGGCGAAAATACGCAGGTGGTCGAGGTGCAGAGCAGTAGCGTGGAAGTCAACACGCAGCAGGCGACGGTGCAAGGAGTATTAACGCAAGAGCAGATTGAGAACCTGCCGATCAATGGGCGGAATTTCTTGGACCTCGCGCAGTTAGAGCCGGGGGTGCAGATCCAGGATGGTGGCAACTTCGATCCGACGAAGAATGGGTTTTCTTCGATTTCATTCGGCGGGCGGTTTGGGCGAACGGCGCGCATTGAAGTGGACGGACTCGACATCAGCGATGAAACGGTGGGAACGACCACGCAGAATGTGCCCATGGGGGCGATCCAGGAGTTCCAGATTCAGCAGTCTTCGCTCGATCTTTCGACCGAGCTGACTTCATCGGGATCGGTGAACGTCACTACGAAATCAGGCACGAATCATGTGCACGGCGAGGGATATTACTATTTCCGCGACCAGAACATGGATGCCAACTTGCCCGGGGCCAGCCACAATTATTTCCAGCGCAATCAATTTGGCGGCAGCATTGGCGGGCCGATCTGGAAGAACAAAATATTTTTCTTCATGGATGGGGAACGCACAAAACAAGATTTGATCAATCCCGTTTTATCGAGCGGCCCTTTCGCTTCGATCACGGGCAACTACGACTCGCCATTCCGCGAAGCCGAAGCTTTGGGAAAGCTGGATTGGCAGATCAATAACAACTACAAATTCTTCTATCGTTTCTCTTATGACGAGAATAAAGATGTTCTTGCCATCATCCCCAACTCTTTCCAGCCCTTTGCCAACGTCGACCACACGCCGTCGCACGCTTTGGGATTGGATTTCAATACCGGCACCTTTACCCATAGCATTCGCTTCGGATACATGAAATTCCGCAATGGAATTGTGGATGCGACGATTGGAACCAGCATTTTCGATCCACTGCCGAGTATTGAATTAGCTATTGGCGTCGATCCCGACTGCCTGACTGCAGGTGTCGACGACTTCTGCTCGGGACCAAGTTTTCTGGCTCCGCAGCAAACTTACCAATCCAACCACCAGCTCAAATATGACGGAAGTAAAGCTTTGGGCGCGCACATCCTGCGCTATGGAGGAGGATGGAACCATATTTTTGGTGGAGGGTTTGCCAGCTTCCTGGCCTTGGCACCGGCCGTCGGGTCTGGAGCAACCAATTGCGTCGCGGCGGCCTGTGCGACGGCCGCCGGAGCTGCGAATCCGCTGAACTATGCGGCTGAAACCGTTGTATTGGGCAACGGACAAGGATATGACTCGGAAATACCTGCCTTTGGCTTTCCCGCGGGCGGCAGCGGACCGGACAACCGAATTTCTTTTTATTTCGGAGATTCATGGAGAGCCAGACCGAACCTTACGATTTCGGCCGGTCTGCGTTACGTGCGAGATACGGGACGCACCGATAGCGACTTGGGAGCGATCGCGTCTTTAACGGCATTCAATAATCAGTACTATTCGAACCTTCAGGATCGGGTGCATCAGCCAAATCTCAACTTCGCTCCGCAGTTGGGAGTGGCCTGGGACCCAAACGGAAAAGGCAAGACGGTGGTACGAGCCGGAATTGGATTGTTCTATGAAAACTCGATCTGGAACAATATTGAGTTCGACCGGCCGGCACGGCTTACCAAGGGACTGTTTCTTGCTGATACAACGGTTTGCTCGAACGGCAGCCCAGTCGCGGTGAGCTTACCGGGCGGTGCTACGGTTACCCCCAGTTTTTGTGGGCTGCCTATTGGCCAGGCGGCCCCCGCCATAGCCGCGTTACAGGCGGAATATCAAGCGGCGACAGTCGCTGTGGGAACGGCCGCACCCAACCCATCATTCATCGGGACGACGTTGGCGGACGGCGAGGATTCGACCGGGACGGACCTGTTAGCGCCGAATTATGTGAGTCCGCGTTCATTGCAGATGAATGTCGGCATTCAGCACGAAATAAGGCCGGGAATGGTTTTCACGGCAGATTATTTGCGTAACATTGAAACCCACACTTTGCTCGCGATCGATACCAATCACGTGGGCGATGCACGATTCTTCAATAAAGCAAATGCGGTCGCTGCGATAAATACCACCCTGGCGAACTGTGGCGCTGCGTCGATTACCGCTTCCTATCAAGTAAATTGTCCGACCGATCCCGCAACTGGTAACACGGATGGTGGCACGTGGGTGCCGCGCCCTGCGACGATTGCCGATTATGCAGGAAACGGCCTCGATTCGGGCTACTCGATCTGCGGCGGAATTCCCTGCGCGGCAGCCGGCGCACCGCCAGCGGCGTTCCCAGGAATCAATCAAAACCTGGGTTCAAACCAGATGCTGTTTCCCAGCGGGTACGCCAAGAATAATGCGTTGCAGTTGTCACTGAAGCAGCATTTGGATCACCCCTTCCAGGGGGTCAAGAATTTTGACATGCAGATGTCGTATCAGTTGCAGAACTACATCGCTGCGGCAACCGACAATGACTTCATCAACATTGCCACCGATTTCAACAACCCTCAACATTGGTTGGGACCAGAATGGTCTTGACCGCAAGAACCAGATTTCGTTCGGCGGCACCATGGACCTTCCCGGCCACTTCCGCTTTGGCGTGATTGGACATTTCTACAGCCCGCTTCCGCAAACGCTTACGCTTAACCCGACTGGAAATGCGGGCGGAATTTTTGTGACCGACATCACGGGCGATGGCACAGGAGACGGCAGCTATGCTTCGAACGGCGGTTACGGAGATGTACTCCCAGGTACGAATGTGGGCTCGTTCGAACACGGGGTCAGCGCGAGCAATATCAACAAAGTAATCAGTAACTACAACACTCAATATGCAGGCACGACGACTCCGGCCGGGCAAGTCTTGATCAACAATGGCCTGTTTACCCTGGGACAATTGACGGCGCTGGGAGGAGTTCAGCAGACTGTGCCGCTCGCCCCCACAAACGAAGCAAACATGGGCTGGCTGCATGCGCTGGACATGAGTTTGAACTGGATTTACAAGATGCGGGAAGGACCTCGTCATTCAGCCCGGAGTTTCATTCTTCAATGTATTGAATTTTGCCAATTTTGATGGTCCGGCGAATCCGTTGAGCGGGGTATTGGATGGATCTCCGGGATCGGTGAATGGAACTGCCGGCGAGCAACCAGCCAGTAACCGGTTGGGATTGGGCTCGGGTGTGTTTGCTCTGGGCTCGCCGCGGGTGATTGAATTCTCGTTGAAGCTCAGCTTTTAGCGGTCGAGAACTAATCGCAACGATTTGATCGCTCGGTTCGAGTTCCCCGTTTGGCCTTCGCGATTTCTTACGATTTCGCGAAGGCTTCTTTGTTTACCAGATAGGGCATCTTCGAATAATCTCCGCCGTAATTCTTTTCGAGCACGTCGACCAGGCCCTGCACGCAGCGGCCAGCCATGCCTTTGTTCGGATCGGTGGAGAGGCGCGTAATGCGCGCGGCGCTGGCGAAGTGTGGATAGAGGCGGCAGCGGTCGGCGATGGCCGGATCGCGCAGCGGCGAATTGGCGGGCAGCGGTTCCTTTTCGTAGACATCGAGAGCGGCGCCGGCGATCCAGTTTTCTTTGAGAGCTTTGACCACGGCCAATTCGTCGACCACCGGGCCGCGGGAGTCGTTGATCAAGAACGCGGTTGGCTTCATCAGGCGCAACGTCTTCTCGTTGAAGAGATGATAGGTCGGCGTGTCGCTTTCGCCGGACCTCAGAAGCGGGACATGCACGCTGACGAAATCGGCCTGGCGCAGAGCTTCTTCGAAGGAAACGTACTTGATCCAATTCTTTTCGCGGGAGATCCCGCGGGCGTGGCGCAGATCGAATTCTTCCTGAATGGCACTGATGAATTGATGGTTCTCGTATGCCGGATCGAAGCACAGGATATTCATGTCGAAGCCGGCACATTTCTTGATCAGCGCGAGGCCGATGCGTCCGGTACCGATGACGGCGACAGTTTTACCAGTGACGTCGTCGCCAAGAAATGGCAGGTAGGGATGCCAGTATCCCCATTGATTTTCGCGGGTGAGGTGCTCGGCGGGCCACATCTTTCGGGCCAATACACCCATCATGAAGAAGGCAAATTCGGCGGTGGCTTCGGTCAGGACGTCGGCGGTGTTGGTGAAAGGAATTTTGTAGCGGTCAGCGTCGGCACGGTTGATATTGTCGAAGCCGACGGCATATTGCGCAACCACTTTCAGAGAGCCCTTCCCCGCTTCGAAAATCTCGGCGTCAACAGGATCGCGAAGCGTGGTGATCAGGCCGTCAACGCCAGATCTTACTTTTTCGATGATTAAGCTTTTCGGCGGAGCTTCGGGTTGCGGATAGACTTCGACTTCATAGCCCCGGTTCCGGAGCAGGTTGATGCTTTCTCCGATGTCGCAGGTGGCAAAGACGCGGAATTTGGTGGTCATCAGCTTTCTTGATTACCGCTCGCAGGATTGTTACCGAGTCTTGAAAATATCATAAGGGCGGGATTCTTTGCTTCGTGGGGATGAGCACATCTCAGCGGGTCGATCCGCAAGCGTCGCGGCAAATCGAAGAGCTGCGCGCAAATCAAATCGCCAGGCATGTCTTAAGTTACAGTAGGTCCCGAGGAGCAAGGCATTACGTGCGCTGCCGTTGTAGAGGATACAACTTGTGTGCCAACGGCAACGCACAGCGCCACGCTTTTCGGAAGTGGAAACCAGCTTGATGTCCTATCGTTGATGGCGAGGGAGTGCGTCCTCAAGTGGCATGTGAGCGGTCTTTTCCGGTTGCCCCTTGCTCTTGTGCCCCCGTTGGACTATAACTTTTGTCATCTGGTGTTCGGGAATCGCGGTGTAAATCCGCTACTACCCCGTAACTGTAATCGCGGAGAACTGAACGCGGAGCAAGGCTCCGGCCACTGAGAAATTCTCGGGAAGGCTGTTCAGGTTCGATGAAGCGTGAGTCAGGAGACCGGCCAGATGCCAATCTAGGCTGATCCAGCTTCGATGGGAGGGCTGGGTGGCATTCCATGCTGGCGCGCGAAGCACCGGCAACGAGAAACTGCCAATTAGATGATCCCGCTGTTCGGGGCCATAAAAGGCCTCGGCCAGAGGTACTCATGCAACGGAAAGAGCCGCGATCGATCTCGCTCGTACTCGGCGGCGTGCGCAGCGGAAAGAGCCGCTTTGCGCAGGAGCTCGCCGAAAAGGCGTCTTCCGTCGCCTTTGTCGCAACTGCGAAAGCCGTCGACGCGGAAATGGAAGACAAGATTCGTCGCCATCGGCAGCAGCGTCCAAAGCTGTGGCACACCGTCGAAGAGCCGGTCGAACTGGCGCGGGTTCTTGCCACACACGCACCTCAGTTCGATTTGCTGCTTATTGACTGCCTGACGATTTTCGTCGCGAACGCTCTTGAGGAAGGTAGAGATGCGGCCAGTCGCCAGATTGCGGCATTCCTCGAAGGATTGCGGGCCTCCGAAGCTTCGGTCGTGCTGGTATCGAATGAAGTCGGCAGCGGTATTGTGCCTGTGTATCCGTCGGGCCGGCAGTTTCGCGATCTGCTGGGTGAATTGAATCAAAAGGTGGCGGCACTGGCCGACAGCGCTGTCCTGATGGTGGCCGGACTTCCCTTGGTGCTGAAAGGACAGATGGATCCACGCTTGGTCTCGACCGAGCGGTCTGAAGTTCCTGTCAAAGTGCAATTATGATCGCCTTCGTCATTGCCGGTACAGCAAGCGGTGTGTCTTTTGTCGAAGCTGCACGCCGACGCCAAGGCGCCGAGGTACGCGTATGACCCGGTTTCTCGCGTTGGCTCTGTTGTGGACCTCGCTTCCCGCGCTCGCGGCGCGGGCCCTGACCGACGATGTTGGCCGGAACGTCACCGTCCCCGACCATCCCCACCGCGTGGTCTGCCTGATGCCGAGTTTGGTCGACGACGTATATGCTTTGGGCGCCGGTCCAGGACGTTATCGCGGTCACCGATTACAGCAAATATCCACCGGAGGCCAAAACCAAGCCAACCATCGGATTACCGCTGAGCCCTTCGCTTGAAACCATCGTCTCGCTTCATCCGGACCTCGTCCTCGGGAGCGGTGATCTGAATCCCGAGGAGACGGTGAAAGACCTACAAACGCTTGCAATCCCGGTATTCATGGTCAGGGCGCGCGGAATCGAGGGGATCTACGAATCGCTGGCCAGTGTCGGGCGCGCGCTAAACCGAGAGCAGGAAGCTGCGAGGCTTGTTGGGGCCTTGCGGAAACGTGAGGAAGCGGTGCGCCGGCGAGTTGCCGGCAAGCCAGTCGTCAGCATTCTCATGCCGATCTGGTATGACCCGATTGTCACCATCGGCAAAGACGCTTACATCACCGACTTGATCGAAATCGCCGGTGGCCACTCTGTCACCAGCGATGTCCCGGAGGAGTGGCCGGAGATCAGTCTCGAAGCCGTGCTCGCGCGTGCTCCGGAAGCGTTGCTGCTCGTCCGCGGATCAAAGTTGACTGTCGAAGTCCTCCGCACGCGGCCTGGATGGCTCACCATGCCAGCGGTGCGGAACAATCGAATTTATTACGTGGACGACCGGATTGAGTCTCCGAGTCCGGTCGCCTTCGACGCTCTGGAGGGCCTGGCAGAACAATTTCATCCATGAAAGCAAGATGAGGTGGGCGCTCCACCTCCAACTACAACAGCGAAACGACGGGATGATCGGGAAGCGCGGCGCAAATCCGCCACTACCCCGTAACTGTAAGCGAAGAGGCGCGGCCATAAGCCACTGGAGAGAACTCCGGGAAGGCGGCCGATGCCGACGAGGCGCGAAGTCAGGAGACCGGGCCCGCTCGAACTTCCGAGGGGAAAACTATGTTCTTACTTTCGCGCCGAAAGTCAGCTTGCATTTGCATCTTTGTTTTCGCCGGCATGGCATACGCCTTGCCCAAAATTTCCATCCGCGGCACGGTCACGGACCCATCGGGTGCGGCGCTTGCCAACGCAAAGGTTGAGTTGCTTGAAAACGGCAATAAAATTCCGGCCGCAACCGTCATGACCGACGCCAACGGCCAATACGTTCTTGAGCGAGCATCTGCGACTGGGTCCCGTCTGCGTGTCTCGTCGCCGGGTTTCCGCACAGTCGAGACCTCAATCTCGATCAAGGCCGACACTCACGATTTGCTCCTCAACATAAGCCTTCCGCTCGCGTCTTTTTCCGAACAGATCACCGTCACTTCTACGGGAACCCCCACGCCGCAGGCACAGTTGGGAGCAGCCGTCACCACGCTCTCCCAGCCCGACTATGAAGGCACGCGCGACATTTATGAGGGTCTGCGCTTTGTTCCGGGGCTGCAAGCCGTCCAGACCGGCCAGGCAGGCGGAACCACCTCGCTGTTCATACGCGGTGGTGACAGCGATGCCAACAAGCTTCTGATCGACGGCATCCCCGCGAACGACATTGGAGGCAACGTCGAGTTCGCCAATTTATCGAGCGCTGCCGTGGGTGAAGTCGAAGTTCTTCGCGGGCCCAACAGTGTTCTCTACGGCTCGGATGCATTAGCGGGCGTCATCAGCCTTACAACTCCCCGCGGAACCACGCCATTGCCTCTGATCAGGTATATGATCGACGGCGGCAACTTAGGTACCTATCAACAAGAGGGCACATTCAGCGGGCTTTACCAGCGGCTCGATTATTTCTCCGATTTCTCGCGCTTCGATACCAGCAATTCGGTCCCCGACAACACGTTTCACAACGGTACATTCGTTGGAAACTACGGCTTAAAGCTCTGGCAAAACTCGAGCCTGCGTGCGACTGTGCACCATGATCGAATCGCTTCCGGTCAGCCCAGTGCGATTGACTTGTACGGCATACCAACTCTCGCGAAACAGGCGAACGAAGACAGCTACTTCGGCGCGACCTGGGACGATCAGATCTCGGCGAACTGGCACAACCTGGTCCGCTACGGCGGAATCAGGTTGCGCTCCAATTTCACCCAGTTTGCCGCGAGTGGCATTCCGCAATATTTCGACGGAACTCTCGCGGATTATCTGGGCGCGCCAGTCACACTCCACGGCGCCAACGGATACACCGTCAGCGGGCAGGCCGTATATCAGTACCCTGAAACGTATCCCAACTTTTATCCCACTTCCAGCGACAAAGATTTCGTCTACGCCCAGACCGATTATCATTTCAATCCGCATGTTCTCGGCTTGTTCGCTTTTCGCTATGAAGACGAGCGAGGTTACGCGGGCACTCCAAGCAGTTCGATCGAACGCGGCAACTACAGTTACACGCTCCAACTCCAGGGTGATGTTCGCAATCGCCTTTTTTATACGCTTGGCGGCGGTCTTGAAGATAACGGACTGTTTGGTTTCGCCGCCACACCGCGCATTTCGCTCGCCTGGCAGGCGGCCCGCGGAGACTCGAACAGTTTCTTTTACGGCACCAAACTTCGCGCCAGCTTCGGCGAAGGCATCAAGGAACCGAGCGTCGGCGACCAGACCACATCGCTTTACGCGCTGCTCGAAAGCCTTCCCGGCGGCAACAGCCTCATCTCGCAGTATCACGTCGGCACCATTGGGCCGGTGCGTGCCCGCAGTTACGACGGTGGCGTTGACCAGACGCTCCTGCGCGGCCGAGGGCGCGTGAGCCTCACGGTCTTTCACAACGAATTCACCGACGGCATCGAATACATCCCGCAGCAAGGTCTCATCGATCTTGGTGTTCCCACTGCTGTGGCGACGGCAGCCATTGACGGGGCGACCGTCAATTCGCAGGCATATCTCGCGCAGGGAGTCGAAACCGAAGTCGAGTATCAGATCACGAACAATATCTTTGCTCGAGGCGGTTACACTTACCTCGACGCTCGAATCCAGCACTCTTTCACCAGCGATGCCATTGGGCCAAGCTTCAACCCGGGTTTTCCCACGATTCCGATCGGCATTTTTTCTCCGCTGATTGGCGCTCGCCCATTCCGCCGCGCTCCGCACACGGGTTATTTCGAACTGTCATATCGCCGCAAGCGTCTCTTCGCGGACCTTCGCGGCACGCTGGTGGGAAGCAGAGACGACAGCGACTTTCTTGAATTCGACGTCAATGGTGGCACCACCATGCTGTTGCCCAATCGCAATCTCGATGGAGCTTACCAACGCATCGATCTCACGGCGAGTTATCAAATGAATCGCTACGTCGCCGCCGAAGCCAACTTTTCGAATCTGCTATGCGAGCATTATGGCGAGGCCTTCGGTTATCCCTCACTTCCGTTCACGTTTCGGCTGGGCTTGAAGTTTTCTCTCGGAGGCGAATCGTGGCCCGGCAAATAACACAGGCGGAAGTCGCTCTCCCCTCGGATGCTGAACCAAGGCGGCTTTCCCGCCACGGTGTGTGGGTCGGAATGTTGACGGTAGCACTGCTGCTAGCGATTGTGGTCTCGCTGGGAGTCGGCGCT
The DNA here is from genome assembly GCA_963743585.1 of uncultured Acidobacteriaceae bacterium. Classification (GTDB taxonomy): domain Bacteria; phylum Acidobacteriota; class Terriglobia; order Terriglobales; family Acidobacteriaceae; genus Sulfotelmatobacter. The sequence goes on from CAVUQI010000004.1 coordinate 201,938, forward strand.
GTCGGCGTGCCCGCATGGAAACTCGTTCTGGCGTTTCTCGGCAGAGAACCACTCACGGCCGATCAACGCGTTATTGTTCTCAGCCTTCGTCTTCCTCGAATCCTGGCGGCTGCCCTCGTCGGCAGCGCTCTTTCGGTTTCAGGCCTGCTCTTCCAGGGGCTTTTCCGGAATCCGCTCGCAGATCCTTACGTGATCGGTTCATCGGGAGGCGCTGTTCTTGGAGCGTCCGTGGGAGTGTTTCTCCTCCCGTCGTTAACCGTTGCCGGCTTCGGAGCGACTGCGCTGCTTGGGTTCGTGGGCGCCGCAGGCGCAATCATGCTGGTCTATGCACTGGCCCGAGTCAACGGCCGCACGCCCGTCGTGGCGTTGCTGCTGGCGGGATTCGCAGTGAGCACGATGCTCAGTTATTCATCCTACTTTCTTGAAGTGTTGGACCGCGATTTCGGCACGGGACTCCGGGTGCTTGCATCGTGGTTGCACGGAACCATCGGGCAGCCCACCTGGGGTCAATTGACCATCGGCATCATCATGCTGGCAGTGGGACTGGCCGCATCCGTGCCTGTGGCGCGCCGGTTGAACACGCTTTCCCTGGGAGAGGAGTACGCGACCCAACTGGGGGTGCACGTCCAGCAGACGCGCATTGCCATTATTGTCATTGGATCGATGCTTACGGCCGCGGCCGTGGCCCTGGGAGGTCTGATCAGTTTCGTTGGACTGGTGGTCCCCCACATGATGCGCATGGTCCGTGGAGCCTGACCATACTCGCCTGCTGCCAGCAACGGCCCTGGCAGGAGCTGTCTTCCTTCTTGTAGCCGATACTGTCGCCCGCACCATCATCGCTCCGGCAGAATTATCGGTAGGGGTCCTGACGGCCTTCATTGGCGGTCCGTTCTTTCTTTATCTTCTGCGGAAGACGAGGCAGGAGACGCTTCTGTGACCCCTCTTCTCGAATTCGCCCAGACGAGTTTCTGGTACGGAGATCGCCGGGTCCTCGACAAAATCAGCGCCAATTTGTCGAACGGCGAATGCGTTGCGCTGGTGGGACCGAATGGAATCGGCAAGACCACACTGTTGCGTCTGGCCGCAGGTACCCTGTCTCCAGCAGCGGGAGAAGTCCGCTTGGTGGGGCAACCACTCGATTGTCTCAAGCAGCAGGCGATTGCCAGATCAATCGCACTCGTACCCCAGAATGTTGATGTACCGTTCGCATTCACGGTCGAGCAGTTCATCGAACAGGGCCGAACGCCGTTCCTCAGAATGTTCGGAGGATTGCAAGCTTCGGACCGCAGGGCAGTCGAGGAAGCGATGGCAGCTTACCGATACGCGATCGCTCCGCGGGCGCATCTTCAATCAGTTGAGCGGCGGGGAATGTCAACGCGTCAAGATTGCGCTTGGTCTCGCCCAACAACCTCGGCTTCTTCTCCTCGATGAACCGACCCAGCACCTCGATATTGGACGGCAACTGGAAATGGCCGATCTGGTCCGCTCTTTGAGTGCCAGAGGGATCGCGATCCTCGCCTCCATGCATGACCTGACCCTGATTGAGGGTATCTTCTCTTCGGTGTGGTTGTTGAGCCCCGAGGAGGGTCTGCGAAAAGGAACGCCAGAGGAGATTTTGCAACCGGAGTCCGTGGGGCGCGCCTTCAAGTGTCCGCCGCATCATCACCCCGGCCTCGAAGAGCGGATCCGAGGAAGAAGGGAGCGTGTTCTATGACCTTGGCCCAGACGTTTTCTATTGCCGATATGATCTCTGGAATTGAGCCCTGCCAAGATATATATAAGGTTGAGGCCCAGCGGCGGCTTGATGGTTTGACCAAACCGATTGGCAGCTTAGGCCGTCTGGAAGCCATTGCCAGCCAGGCGTGCTCGATCTTCTCCGGGCAGGTGCCTCAACCTCTGCACAAGTCCGTTTATGTGTTTGCCGCCGACCATGGCGTGACCGAGGAAGGCGTAAGCGCGTATCCCCGCGAGGTAACGGCGCAGATGGTGCTCAACTTTCTCAACGGCGGGGCGGCCATCAGTGTACTGGCACGGTTGCACCAAGCGGACCTGACGGTGGTTGATGTAGGCGTCGATTACGAATTCGAGGACGTACCCGGTCTTTGCCGCATGAAGGTGCGCCGCGGCAGTCGCAATATGCACCGCGAAGCGGCGATGTCGCACGAGGAACTGGGGCATGCGCTCGAGACAGGCGCTCGTCTGGCCCATCAAGCCAAGGAAAAGGGAGAACACATCGTAGCCATCGGAGAGATGGGAATCGGAAATACGACCGCAGCCAGTGCGATTACGGCTGCGCTCACCGGCGAATCGATTGGCACGGTCACCGGGCGCGGAGCCGGGCTCGACGACGCCGGACGAAATCACAAGCTGCACGTGGTCAAGAGATCGATCAAGCGACACTTCGGGGTGCCCGCCTCAAACCCCGAACCACTTGAAATTTTGCGGTGTGTCGGAGGCCTCGAAATCGCGGCGATGACTGGATTCATTCTCGGTGCTGCGGCCGGGCGCATGGCAATTGTCTGTGATGGTTTTATATCAACCGCCGCCGCGGCCATCGCCTATGCGATGGTTCCTCCCAGCGGTGATTACATGTTTGCCGGTCATTGCTCAGAGGAACCTGGACATCGTCACCTGCTTCGCTATATGGGTATCAAGCCAATCCTGAGCCTCGGCATGCGGCTGGGCGAAGGAACCGGCGCCGTTCTGGCAATGCCGGTAATCGAATCCGCGCTTCATCTGTATGCCGAGATGGCCACCTTTGCCTCCGCCGGAGTAAGTGGAGCGAGTCGCAGGGAGCCGGAACGATGATCCGGACCTTTCGCGACTTCGCAACCGCTTTTCAGTTCCTGACGAGGCTGCCACTGAAACGGCTTCCCTACGATGCGGATGCACTGTCGCGGTCTGCGAAGTTCTTTCCTTTGGTCGGCTTGTTCATCGGAGCCATTGGCTCCGTGACCTATCTATGGTTGATTCATCACCTGCCTTCTGCCGTTGCGGCCCTGCTGACTCTGGCTTTGATTGTCCTCGCCACCGGTGGTTTGCATGAAGATGGACTCGCGGATGCGGCCGACGCTTTTGGCGGCGGTTGGAACCGGGAACAGATCCTGGCCATTCTCAAAGACAGCCGCATCGGGGCCTTTGGAACGTTGGCCCTTCTGGTCTCGGTCGGCCTGCGGGTGTTGTTGTTCGCCAATCTCCCAATCGGCCGCTTCGCGGCGTATGTCATTTCCGGGCAGGTGCTGTGCCGCTGGACGGCGCTGCCGCTCGGTTATGCGCTGCCCGCTGCGCGCGAGAGTTCTGGCCAGGGAGCCCGTATTGCCCGCCAGATTTCCATTGGATCGCTTGTGATCGGCTCTGTGTTCACCGCCATCATCGTTGCGTACTTATTGCGATGGTCTCTGTGGCGTCCGGTTGTGTCTACCTTAGTGGTGACGATTGCCAGCGGTCTCTATTACCGGCGGCGTATAGGAGGAGTGACGGGGGACTGCTTTGGCGCCACGAACCAGTTAGCGGAAATCGCAGTGTATTTATGCGGAGTCTGGCATCCATGAACCACCTCGTGCTTATCCGGCATGTCGAGACCGATCTTGCCGGAACCTTCTGCGGGCATTCGGATCCGGACCTGAATGCGGCAGGGGAGCATAGACTTCGATCTCTTCGCGAGGAGGTCGCTTCTCTCGGGATCGAGCACATTTATTCGAGCGACCTGCGGCGAGCTTCGCGAACAGCACTGGCGATCGGAAAGCACATCGGCGCGCCGGTGGAACTCAGGCCAGGCCTTCGCGAAATCCATTTTGGTCTGTGGGAGGGTTTGCGTTGGGACGAAATCCAGCAGCAATATCCCCAGGTAGCGCAGCTGTGGGCAAGCGAGTTTCCCACGCGGCGTGCACCCGGCGGCGAAGCATATCGAGACTTTGGCGTTCGAATCGAAACCGAATTCAGGGCAGTGATCGATGGGCGCGAGAGTGGTGCACGGGCGGCGGTTGTTGCCCACAGAGGAGTCATGCAATACGTGCTGACGCGTTTTTTTGGCTTTTCCGCAGATGACGCGAGGACACAGACGGAAAGTTACGGGGCGATTGTGATCGCAAATCTGCCGGAGCTGCGCGACGCCGATCGCGCCGGCATCCGAGCTTAAGGCCGCATTCGGCGGAACAGGGGGCTATGTGAGCATTGCAACCAAGAAAGGCGACAGAGGGCAAACGTCATTAGTAGGCGGGGTTCGTTTGTCAAAAGCGAGCCTGCGGGTGGAAGCCTACGGAACGGTGGACGAACTCAATGCCGCATTGGGGTTCGCCCGAAGTATCTCGAAGAACAGCGAGGTTTCGTCCTGGACGCTTGACATACAAAAGGCGCTTTTTCGAGTCGGGTCGGCCCTGGCAACCCCGAGCGAAGAACAAAAAGGTGCGATGGTGAACGAAGAGGACGTGACCCATCTGACGGACCTCGTTCACTTGATCGAAGCCAGGGAAGGGATCCTTTCGGATTGGTCGATACCCGGAGCTTCAACCGAAGGTGCCGCTTTTGAAGTTGCCCGCACCGTCTGCCGGCGCGCTGAGCGGTGTATCGTTCGACTCATCGAGGATGGCACCAGCGTTCCCGCGCAGGCCCTGCCTTATATGAACCGCTTGTCGGACCTGCTCTGGCTGTTTGGCCGATTGCTCGAACTTGAGTCCGGAATCGATTCCCGCCTTCGGGATGAGCAACACAAGGGGGCGCGATGGTCCAAAGCATGGTGACATCCGCAAAGAAGGAATTTTTCGGCCACGATATGAAAATAAGAGGAATCCGGCAAACGCTTTCCTAGGGAATCGCCATTTCAGGCCGCGGAACGATCCAAGCTCCGGATCTAATCAAGTCGCAGAGAACTGCGCAGATGATGCGCCCAGCGGTTGAGCCTCGCCTCCCGGTCAGCCCGTGGCAAACACCTTCTCTTCTTCCTGCATAGGGGCCAGCCTCTCGCTATCGACGTAACAATCTCGTCTCAACGGTTTCTAGCGGGCATCGACCACACACCGGAATCCGATGGTCCCCGCCCGGTCTCGACCGGGAGACATGAGCAGATATTTCTCATGTTCATCGAGGCGGTACGTTTGGGGGAAATACCAGACCGAGCCCGTGGGTTCGTACGAGGCGCCTCCGCGAAGAATGGCGGCGCGGGTATGTGGGGCCCGATACTCATCGGTCCATTGGGAAACATTTCCGACAAGATCGAGAACTCCAAACGGGCTCGCTCCGTCTGGAAATGCGTTCACATCCGAAGGCGGCCGCATTTTGGGCCCGCGGTCAACGGCGGGAAGGGCATCCGGTCTCCAGTTCTTGCCCCACGGGTAAGCACGGCCATCCGTCGATTGCGCCGCATATTGCCACTCCCATTCGTGAGGCAGGCGCTTTCCGTTTGATTCGCAATACGCCCTCGCATCCTCCAGGGAGACCCAGACTACCGGCTTGTTTTCCCATCCCTTCGGATAGGCCCCATTCTGCCAGTCCCGCAGGAAATTGTGATCGTCTGCCGGGTGATAGTGGATGTTGTCGAGGAAGTTGCCGAATTCGGCATTGGTCACGGGCGTCCGGTCAATGTAGAAGCTGTGAAGATGCAGCCGATGGTGATGCGTTCGGCGCGGCCCGTTCTCCCAGGGGTACTGCACGTCGACTCCGGGGTCATTGCCCCCTTCGATCTCAATTCCCCGCACGTTGAAATCGAAATCCGCCTCTGGAATGCGAACCATTCCGGAAGGGGCGGAGTTCGCCGGTTTGGTGGGCGCGATTTCGACGATCGTTTGCGGAACGGCCTTCCATTCTTTCGAGTAGGCGACGAGCGGCCGGCGCGAACGCTCCGACATGAATTTCATGAGCCCGCCAACCCGGGCCTGTTCGGTCACGTCGCTGGTGACGAGAATCGCGCCGAATCCCAGGCCCTCAAGGTCGAAGCTCAGAGTAGCCGTGCCATTTGCAGACGCCGGCTGCAACTCGACTCCGTGCCAAAGGTCGTAGTAGTGGTCTTCGCGTTCGACGTGAATCGCGAGCTGAGCCCCATCCACGTCGAATTCGTTCCGGTTCACGATGGTCCACAGCGTTCCGTCTTTTCCTGGGAAACGGCTGGCAAAGACCCCGCTCTGGGTCATTGGAGCGTGCGGCTCCCAATCCGGACTTCGCAGATAATCCGCCATGGCCCGCTCGATCCGCGTGCATCGCAGAAGAGCCTCTGCGTCGCGAGCTGTATCGCCATACCAGAATCCCCAGAGATTTTCGAGGGTGGCATATCCCTGGCCGTTGAAGAAGGCATGCTGCAGGCTGTCGGTCTTATCGCGCGTGAAGCGATCGGTGACGTTGACCATATGCCTAGGTTCCATCCACTTACTTTTGCTGACCATGGGCACGAACGGATACGGCTTTCCTTCCCACGTGACCCAATCGTTCCAGCTGAGAGTAGTCCAGGCCATCGACCCGTCCCGCGGCTGAAATTGCGGCTCCAATGCAAGAGGATGGCCGACTTGGTCAGACGCCTTGCGAAACTGGAAAGGAACGCTTTCCAGCGTGTCAAAATTAATTCCGTCGGCCCCGATGTCTTTCATCAACTGCGAAAATGCGACGAAAACATTCGAACCTTCCGGGCGTGTTCCGGTGTCCCAGGTCAAGAATGGAAAAAATACTTTCACTCCGTGATTGTGGAACTGCTCGACCAGGCGGCGAAGCCCTGCGATGCCTCCTGGCAAGTCCCGGAGCAGATCGAACTGGTTGCGATCATCGACTCCGAGGTCTGGATAAACGTGCCAGATGAGCACGGCATCGATGGGGCCGATGCGGTCCTCCGTCTCAGCCAGAAAGCGCTCCACCGTGTACTCGCGCTTTTCCGGATCGTAAAGACTCCCGTCCCAGACGAGCAGCTGCACCTGAGAGAAGACATGCTGGGTCCACTCAAGTTCGGGGCGGTCGTACTCAGCACCATTGTAGCGCAGCAGTGTCCTCCGATTGCTTCGCCAAGCCTTGAGACCATTGAGCCATGCAGGCTGATCCAAGGGAGAATCAGGGCCGGAGAAAAACACTTCCCCTGGCGGGGGAGGTTCGCTCAGATTCATGATGCCGGTGTGGGAGACAAGATCGTGCCGCGGCTTCCATTCGTCCGCGGACAACGGCCAGACGACGATGAGATACAGCCCTGCGCACAGAGTTATGCAGTATAGGAAAAGCCGTTGTTTCATGAACCGAATTCCGTCCTGGTTGTGTTGCGTTTGTACTGGGTTTTCGGACAAAGGTCAATCGTGCATCGAGAGCGAAGATCCGAGTTGCACTGCTGCAAACAACCTCGTCATTCCAGCTTGCACATTGCCGGCGACAGATCGTCCGATGGGTGCGGAGCATCGGTGAATGCCATGTAGGCGCTTCTCGACACGAACGCTGGCCAATCACTGTTCCGGATCGCACTTGACCTAACGTTCCGCCGAAGGACCGCTGGCTTTGCCGTCTGCGTTGTAGGCGATCACACGGTACTTGGTGGCGAACAAGGACCCGAGCGATATATTGGCGGCCTTTTCATCCACCCATGGAGTATCGGCATCGGTGGCGCATCGATCGCAAACTGTCTCCCAGGGGGCAGAATCGCTGCTGCGGCGCTGCACCGTGTAGACGACTGCGCCGGCCGAGCCGTGCCATCCTAGTATCCCGATTCCTTTGAACGTAATCACCGGCGGGGCCGGCACTGGGTGCGGAGGTACCGGAGTACCGGCCATGGCGAAAGCATGGCTACGAAGTAGTTCGGCGCGAGCCTCCATGTCTTCGGCAGAGTCAACCAGCGTTTTCACTCCACCATAGAATAAAGACCACCACTCACCGCTCTCACCCCATTTGGCGTAGGAAGCGCTGTGCGTAGGAGCGGGAATGAGTTGCCAGCCGAACTTATCCGCGTGCGCCTGTAGGGCCCAATAACCATCTCCGGAGATCTTCGGATCGGACTCCAAGGCACTCAAAGTCTTTTGTAAATCTTCCCGCGTGGGCCAGTCGGTAATGTCCCAGCCATATTCGTTGGCTACATACACCTTTCCTTTTGCTGTTATGAGGGCCGCGTGCTTGGAAAAGGTGTCCGCCGTAGTCTTCTGCCCGAATCCAAAAAGCGCATCCCAGTGCGGGTAGTATTCTGCCGTCACCATGTCAGTCGTCTTGGAATCGAGTGCTCTCGGGTCGAAAAGGAAGAAGCCGCTGTTGTCTTCGTACAAATGTTTTTTATCGATGGATTTGATAAAGCTCCCGATGGTATCGATCCAAGGAAGATAAGACGCGGTATTCGCTTGTGGCGCCGCCGCTACGAACAGGCCGCAGACGTTGCAATTTTCCCAGGCCATTATGGTGGGATCGTCCTTGTAGGCGATTCCGGTGAAAACATTCTTGTGGGTCAGCATTGCGCGGATGTGCTCTTCGAATTCAGCTATGATTTCCGGATCGGTAAAGAAGAGCTTGTAGTCCCGCTGGCCCTTCCACAACAAATACTCTCCCAAACCGTTCAGCTCGCAATTTGAACAATCTCCCGCCAAAGTAATGATAAGGCGAATTCCTCGTTGGTGTGCGGCCTTGATGGCATAGTCAATCACTTTGAAAGCTTCGGGATTGAAAACGCCTGCCCTGGGCTCGATGCAGAGATCGCATCCGACGCTATCGCCCAACGTTTGCGAACGCACGACCCGGGCCCCCATCATCTTGGCGGTGTCGAGGACGTCGTCCACTTCAAGATGCGAAGGGTATCGTGGGCCCAGTGAATCGTCCGGTCCATAGGCTTCGATTCCAAGCCACTCGATATTGGGCCCGCTGTAGCGAAAGTCTGCACCTCCGAGGGTCAGCTTGGTGCCGCTGCGCAGAACAAATTCGTCGTTATGTGTGCTTTGCACCGCATTTTGAGCGCCCACCGTTGTTGCGGCGACCGCCACAAGTATAAAAGCCCACAGCATGTATTTCTGTCTGCTAACATTCGCCATTTGTTTCTCCGGCATGTGATCTCCTTTAATTATTACGCCGCTTCACATCGCCCTCGCCAGATCGATCCTACGGCAGTCCGGCCCTTTCGGGGCGGTGGTCCGCCGATGTCTCGGCCTCGTGGAATGTGGGCGCGGCACACGCGAACGGTGTTCGACGGCCGTCTTCTCCTGGCACGCACGCGAATACACCCACGCGATTCGGTCTTGAGTTCTTCAAGGATGTTACCGGCTTCGGCAACCAGAATGCAGTGGCTGATTCGATCTTCGAGATAAACGACTGTGGCCGCGCTATAAGTTGTACACACTGTCTGTACGTTGGGCGTTCGGATTTCGGAAGAGTGGTCAATGCTCCTCAGGGTACAGGCTCCCGCGCGATTTGATAGCGCCGGTCCAGTCAGGTCGGCCATTGCGCAAGCAAGTTTGCCATTCGAGGATTTGCCACAACCGATGCAAACCCTTCGCGAGGAGTGACGATTTACGAGCGGAACTTCCATACTAAGGGGAGATTATCCGCGGGCTGCGTGCTGAGAACTAGCGGGGGCGATAGAAACAAGGTTTTAGTTGGCAAGATGATCTTCACGACACACCCTGAGCGCGTCGGACGGTTCGATAATTCGAGACGCCCTCGATGTGCTTCACATATTTGTCGTGAAAGCACAAGCCCAATGCCGCTGCCTTGTGGCTTTGTCGTGTGAAAAGGAACGAACACATTTGCAGGGTTCATCAGGCCAGGGCCGTTGTCTTCGATAGTAAGAACGAGGTCTTTTCCCGCCAGTTTCCAGGTCAATGAAATATGCGGCACAGAATTGTCGGGGCCGGTTGTGGGCTTGTTTGAACTCTGCGCCGATTCGGTCGGCTCAAGCACGGCCTCGGCTGCATTCCGCAGCAAATTGATCAGCATCTGTTCGAGTTGATCCTGGTCTGCCATCAATTTGACGTCCGGACCTGGAATTACTGTGACCTCGATGCGAGTCTCCAGCGCAGCGACGCGCTTTACGAGCGCCGCGATCGAGCACTCGCTCAAGATCGGCGGTGGCATCTGAGCTAACTGACGATAGGCCTGCAGAAACCGATTCAACGAGGCCGCCCGGGTTTCTATAATTTCCAGGCCGCGCGCGAAATCTTGCTTCTGCTCGGAGTCGACGCTTACTTCACGCAGCCGGGCGTTCAGGCTGCCGGCAATGGATTTGATCGGGGCAAGCGAATTATTCAACTCATGACCGATGACCCGAATCAAACGCTGCCAGGCGTGCCGCTCCTCATCACGTAACGCCCGGCCCACATCGGAGAGCACGACCAGGGCATGCGGGACCCCTTGCTGGCGGAAAGCACTGCGCCGCACAAACCAGCGCGCGTCGGCTGCGAAATGCAGGTCCACGATGGTTTCGTTTTCACAAGACAGGGTGTCCTCTAAACCGAGTTCGGAGGCCGTCTTGCCGAGCAGCTGCGGCGATGGCGAATGAAGCAGCTTCTCACCAGCCGAACTCACGAGAACTAACTTATCTCCGGGACCAAACGCGAAAATCGGAATATCAACTTCTTCTACGACGCGCTGCAATAGCGCATTTGCCTCGATTGATCCAGTACGGTGTTGCGCCAGCAGGTCGGCGAGGGTGTTGACCTCAAGAGAGAGTTCGCCAAGAGCGTCGTTAGGAACGGCCAGCCGGGCACGGAAAGAGTAATCCTCCTGGCGAAGAGCACCGACAACATTGGCGAGCGTTTGTAGCGGACGAATGACGTGGTCAAGCAGGGCGGCACCAATCAGCAAGCAAGCGAGGGCAACTCGGCGCCGAGGAGCAGTAATTTTGATTGGAGCGTCCACGGCTGAAGGCAAGTAGGGATGCCGCTAATCAGGAAACCCGGGACAACCAGCAAAACAGAAAATCGGATGATGCGGTTTTCAAAGGACTGGCGCCGCGGCCTTCGGAGATTTTCCTTGGTTGAACTGCTCGCACCTAGACTAGAGCCCATACTTTTCCATGCGCCGGTACAAGGCGCCGCGGCTCAGGCCGAGAGCTTCGGCCGCCTGGCTTACATTGCCTTGAAAGCGCTGCAGCGCTTTGCGAATCAGAATAGTCTCAACCGCCTCCAGGCTCAATTCCTCGAGGTTCTGCGATGCAGTACGTTGGGTGGCCAGTCCAAGATCGGCGGACTGGACCTGCTCGCTGCGGCACATCAGGACGGCCCGTTCAAGGGTGTGCTCCAGTTCACGAACGTTGCCCGGCCAGGTGTGATGCAGCAACGCCTGCAGTGCGGCGGCATCAATGCCGTGAAGCTGCCGCCCATAACGTGATGCATATTGCGCAAGAAAATGCATCGCCAGGACCGGAATGTCTTCCCGGCGTTCCCGTAACGCAGGCAAATGGAGTTCTACCGTATTCAGCCGGAACAAGAGGTCTTCGCGAAACTGCTGTGCATGCACGGCGGCTTCAAGATCGTTGTTGGTCCGCAGCGCGATCCGGGAAGTTGATCCGCATCTGCTTGTGAGTGACGTGCAGCCGGCCGAGGTCTTGATCTCCGATGCACAAGCCGGCACGCGCTTCTCATTACTTCTTATCGGCGCTTTTGCCCTGATCGCTGGCTTGCTCGCCGGGGTAGGCCTGTATGGCGTGCTTTCGACTGCCGTGCGGCAGCGCACCTCAGAAATCGGGGTGCGTATGACGCTGGGCGCAGAGCCATCCAGGATCTTTCAGCTCGTTGTCGGCCAGGGATTCCGGTTAAGCGCGATCGGGATTTCAGCCGGCCTGATCGCTGCGCTTGCACTTACACGATTGATGAGCGCAATGCTGGTAGGCGTCAGGGCGACAGATCCCGCGACTTTTGGTGTTATGGCGATGCTGTTCCTGCTCATTGGGGCCGTTGCCTCGTGGCTGCCTGCTCGCCGCGCAGCGGCCTTAGACCCGGTGTCGGCATTGCGGGAAGAGTAGCTATTGCGGCGCCCCGACGACGATTTTCTTTTGATCGAGCCGCAGCTTTGATCGAGCCTCACCTTCGGACCAAATTTCCGCGTCGATTTCCCCGTTGCGGCAATCCATGCAGGCTTCGAAAATCTGGTACGGCCACTTGCGAAAGCGATTCCAAACAAACCATTATGAGAGACGATGGGACGCGGAGAACCTGACGGCGTGCAACTCAGCGGCAAGGCGGCCATTATCACCGGAGGCGCAGGAGGCATTGGCCGCTCAACCGCCCTGCTTTTCTCCCGCGAGGGCGCGGCGGTGAGCATTGTTGACTTGAATCCTGAAGGCGAGAAGCTGGCTCGCGAGATCAATGACGCAGGCGGACGTGCGCTGTTTACATCCGCTAACGTGACCAGTGGGGCCGATTGCCGGCGCGTGGTCGAGCGAACGGTGCAAGAATTCGGCGGCGTTCACGTCCTTTTCAACAATGCAGGAGTGATCCGCCGGGCCTCGGTGATCGAAACCAGCGAGCCGGAATGGGACGCGGTCATCGCGGTCAACGTAAAATCCATTTTCTTCATGTGCCGCGAGGTCATTCCAGTGATGGCGCGCGCGCAAGGTGGTTCCATCATCAACACGGCATCAGGCTGGGGTTTGGTTGGAGGAGAGCGAGCTGCGGCTTATTGTGCTTCAAAGGGGGCCGTGGTTTTGATGACGAAGGCCATGGCGCTCGATCATGGCCGGCAGAATATTCGCGTAAACTGTCTCTGCCCCGGAGACACCGACACAGCGATGCTGCGCAGCGAGGCGCGACAACTTGGCGAAGAGGAAAGTCGATTTCTTTCCGCTTCCGCCCGCCGTCCGCTGGGCCGCATTGGCAGACCGGAAGAAATCGCTGGGGCCGCGCTTTTTCTCGCCAGCGATGCGGCCTCATTTGTGACTGGCACCGCACTGGTGGTAGATGGCGGCGGTTTGGCTGCATCGGGACAAACATGCGATTGAAAAATAAAGTCGCCTTGATCACCGGAGGCACTTCGGGTATTGGTGAGGCGACGGCGGCACTTTTCGCATCGGAAGGCGCAAAAGTGACCATCACCGGCCGGAACCAGGAACGCGGGCAGGCCGTTGCCGGAGGCATTGTGAAGAATGGGGGCGAGGCAATTTTTGTTGGCGCCGATGTGCGCAGCGCTGCAGAATGTTGCGACGCGGTGGGACAAACGCTTGGCGCCTTCAAACGGCTCGACATTCTGTTCAACAACGCCGGAGTTTTCTATCCCCATACTGTCGTCGATTGCACCGAAGAAGAGTGGGACCTTCAACTCGATACGAACCTGAAAGGCACTTTTCTCATGTCGAAGGCGGCTTTGCCGTCCATGATTCAGCAACGCAGCGGCGTGATTATTAACAACAGTTCGGGATGGGGCATAGCGGGAGGAGATGCTGCAGTAGCCTATTGCGCGTCAAAAGGCGGAGTTGTACTGCTGACTAAAGCGATGGCCATCGACCACGGTCCGCAGGGCGTCCGCGTCAACTGCATCTGTCCCGGCGACGTTGACACACCCATGCTCCCCGCGGATGCACAAATGCGCGGTTTGAAGTGGGAGGATTATCTGGCCGGATGCGCCCAGCGTCCACTGGGCCGCATCGGCACGACCGAAGAAATCGCCAGGGCGGCGCTGTTTTTGGCGTCTGATGATTCTTCATTCATGACCGGCGCCGCGCTGGTAGTAGATGGCGGAGGCATCGCCGACTAAAGCTGTAGCGAAATCATAAACGGCTTTACGGCCCGCTCGTTATGGAACAAACAACTGAGACGCGGAACCGTACAAACTCGCAAAAGTGGTTTGCCCGCGCGCAACACTCTCTCGTGGAAGGAGTGAACTCGCCCTCGCGCGGTTCAGCCGTCTACGCGGAGGGGCCTATTGTGCTGGAACGCGGTCAAGGGTCGCACGCCTGGGATGCGGATGGAAATGAGTATATCGATTTCATGATGTCGTTTGGGGCGCTCATCCAAGGGCATGCTCATCCAACTCTGGTAAAGGCTGTATGTGAGGCAATGGCGGAAGGCCCGCACTTCGCAGCGGCAACCTCGGCGGAGGTTGAGGCTGCAGAGCGCTTCTGCCGCATGGTCCCATCGGCCGGGGTGGTGCGCTTCACCAACAGCGGCAGCGAGTCGACCATGCTCGCTTTGCGGCTGGCCCGCGCCCATACCGGCCGTCGTAAATTTCTGAAATTCGAAGGCCACTATCACGGTTGGTACGATCCCTATTTGCTGAACGCACACAGCCATCCGCCGGAGCAACTGGGAACGCTTGAGAATCCGGCGCGAATTCCAGATTCCGAGGGCATTCCTCAGTCGACCTTCGACGATGTGGTGCTGGCGCCCTGGAACGACATGGCTGTGCTGGAAGACGTGCTGCGCCGGCATGGACCTGAACTGGCGGCGGTAATAACAGAGCCGATTATGGCCAACATGGGCTGCATCCTGCCACAGGATGGATATCTGCATCGCTTGCGCGAGCTTACCGAAGCCTGTGGCGCATTGCTGATTTTCGACGAAGTCGTGACCGGTTTTCGCTATGCTCCCGGCGGCTGCCAGGAATTTTACGGAATCAAGCCCGACCTCAGCACGTTTGGCAAGGCCATGGGCGCGGGATTTCCGATCGGGGCCGTAGCTGGACCACGCTCCATTCTCGATCGCATGCGTTGGAGCGAACACATGGTGCTGCACTATGGCACCTTTAACGGACATCGTCTGACCATGAAAGTGATAGCGGCGAATTTGGATATTCTTTCCGCGGAAAACACCTATAGCAAACTCCATGCGGTTGGCGATGCAGCGATCGCCGGTTTACGGGAAGTGTTTCGTCGGCGCCGGGTGAAAGCTGTGGTGCAAGGGTCCGGACCAATGTTTCAGATTTACTTCACCGAGCGCGATGCGATCCGCGACTACCGCGACTACTGCACCTACGCGGACACAAAGCTTTACTCGCGCTTTGTGCAGAGACTCCTCGATCATGGAATCTATATGACGCCCTCCAACGGCTTGCACTGGATCATTTCAACTGCGCACACGGACACTGATGTACGAAAGCTCGTGGAAGCTGCTGACCAAGCCTGTGAAAGGCTGTCGTGAAAGCCACCGTCTTTCTGGGCGGCGGACGTATCACGAGCGCGCTGGTAGCGGGGTTGCGACTAGCGGGCTATGGCCGTCCTATCGTCGTGCATGACCGGCATTCCAACAAATTACACGAACTCAAACGACAATATGCGGTGATCGCGGAACCGGACCTTTCGCGGGCGGTGGAATCGGCGCATTTATTGATCATCGCGGTGCGGCCGGATTCCGTCCGCGAACTGCTGAAAGAAATTCACACCTACGACATCCGCGGAACAACGGTGGTGAGTCTGGCGGCCGGAATTCCTCTTGCGACGCTGCGCGCCGCGCTGGGGCGGCCGGTTCAGTGGGTACGCGCCATGCCCAGCCCGGTGTGCCGCAGCCGGAACGGTCTGACAGCCCTGAGCTTTGGTCGTGGCTTTTCCCCGGCGGCGCGCGCCGAAGTGCGGGCCTTGTTCGCGCTGGTCGGCACGGTGGTAGAGATTCCCGAGAAGCAATTCGACGCTTTTACGGTCACTTTCTCAAGCACTCACGGCTATCACGCACTCGCGACCCTGATAGAGGCGGCGGCGAGTCACGGACTGGACCGCAAGACCGCATGCCTGGCGGCTGCGCACGCGCTCTGCGATGGAATCGCCTCGTGGCGTGCCGGCGAGCTGTCGCTGGAAAAGCTGCTACAAGAGGCAGCAACGCCGGGCGGCACTGCGGCAGCGGTGATCGCATCGCTCGATTCAGCCGGATATCGAAGAATGGTGGAAAAGGGATTGCGTGCCGGGACCAGACAAGCTCGGAAGAATTCCAAGCTGGCCGCGGAACGCGGTTCTACCGCCGACGCCCGTCGGAAAACCAACTTAAGAGTCAAGTCGGAATTCGCAAACATTCGATAAAAACAGGAAGACGCGCACTGATCTCCAATTGTCGCGACGCCTCAAAAGGAAACGCGTTATGGTACGCGGGCATGGCAGAGAACCCGGAAGCAGGTCGTGCTTCGCGTAGAAAGAAACTTGATTTTACGTGGACCTGGAAGCTCGGCCAAGATCACCGGGGGCGCGACACCCGGCTTGGGTTGAGGTGGAAGACTTCCCTATACGGCTCAACCAGGTTGGCCCTGTGCCTTCCAGGCCACCAATCCACCACGAGAACGATCGGTACAATCCCAAGAACCACAACACCCGCAACAGCCGGAGTCAGTAATATCGCGGTGTTCCTCGCCCACACCAATCTCAGATTATCCTCGGGGGCGGCAAGATGCAGCGGTCGCTGCCCAGGCGCTCGAACTCTTGTTCCTGCAAGACGCGCAATAGCTTCGGCTGCAGGGCCAGCGGCAAGTCCCCAATTTCGTCAAGAGAAAGAGTGCCGGTATCGGCCATTTCGAAACGGCCGAGTTTTTGGGCCATGGCCCCGGTGAAGGCGCCCTTTTCGTGCCCGAACAACTCGCTCTCGAGTTGTCGCCGGCGGTCGCGTCCGGTACGAACGCGCCGCCGGACTTCGCGAAGCTACCCGGCGCTGAGCGTCAGCGTAGCCACGGTGACGTGGGGCCAACGCACCTTGTTGAAAACCAGAATCACGACCTGGGAGTACTGGAGTTGCAGGTAGCTTCCCTCCGGCCAGAATGGCTCAATCTCCTTGATCGGCGGGCATGGATCCGTCTTCAAAAGTGGATAGTTCGGGATTCCTACCCATTCGATCCAGAAGGTGGCGCTGCGCCGATTCCACGAAAGCGTTGGCAGCGAAGGGCGTGTTGAAAGCATTGGCCATGTTGCCGAGGAAAGGGATGTTGGAAATCTCGTGATCCACGGCCTTGGAATCGAGATGGAGCGTAATGTGGCCGAGAATGTGCTGATGAGCGATCGCCTCCCTCAATACGATATTCGGATCGTTCACATATTTCTGAGGGATCGTGGCCGGGTACGGGCCGTTGCTCTGCGAGCATGCAGCATCGTTAGCCAATACTACCTCCGGAACCAGATGCTCGATAGGCGGCTGCGCGACGGGAACATTGACCGGCCGAATTCCGTCTCCGTCCTTAGTTGTACCGGGTACCGTGGGAAGTGGCAGGCAAGGAGGTGGCACAGTCCCCGGAAGTGGCGGAATCCCAGGAGTGAATACGGGAAACTCCGGCAGCGGGAATAGATCCGGTATGTGCGGTTTGCCAGGAACAGGGGTGGAGCTCGGGGTCTTTCCTTCCATCATGACTGTGACGCCATGAGGGATGCTGGCCATGCGCACAATGGAGGCGTCGTGCTCGGGGACAGTGCTCGCGGGCACATTCATAAACAATCCCGGCTCAATATGCAGGGCCTGCCCGGCGGTGGGGAACGGGGGCGCGTCTGCATCGCTGACCCGCTGCAGATAATGCAGGCCGTACAGGCTGAGATCGGTCTGCGGATTCAGGCCCCGGTTCGGCACGACTCCCGGGATCACGTGGAAGTCGAAGGACTCATTTGTCAGATTCAGTTCAAGGAAACGTTTCGTCTGATCAGGAGGGGTTGTAATCGGATCCGATTCCGGATTGTCGGGCCGCCAGATGGCGTTGAAGCCGGTCCCTCTCCAGCTACCGGCCAGCGACGCCAGCGGGCCTAAATTCAAGGCGGTCGTGATCGGCCCCTGCTGGTAGCGCGGCGGAACGTACGGGCCCGCGAGTTTAAACGGGCAGGTTGGACGCGAAGTTTGCTCGCTCATTTTCAGTTCTCCTTATTGGAATTCGGCTGCGGCCCGCCAATTGGAGTGGATCTGGAATGCACTTCTTTTAACGGAGCAACTGCCCTTGTCCAGATAGTGCTGTCAGAGTCAGAAACGTTTCGAGGGGCCGATGGGATTCGAAACATGAAGTGACCGTCGAGTTGAAGAAATTCTTTAAGAAAACTGCGAAGTCAAGCAAACGAAACGCGAAGTTCTCGATTCGTGGTTTTCCGGTTGCGCATGGCGCGCGACTTCTCAGTCCAGCCGCTCGTAGAGTTCAAATGGCGCCCAATAGAAGGGACTGCGGAAACCGCTTTTGCGCAAGAGGAATAATTTGGCGGCATGGAGAGCGGCATCCGGGCTGGCGCCCTTGTTCAGTTCCTCGTAGAACTTATCCATAAGGAGCTCAGTGGAATCGTCCGAAGCGTCCCACAAAGCGGCGATCACGTTGTGGGCGCCGGCCCTGAGAAATGCCCACGAGAGTCCGACGAGTCCTTCGCCCGAGTAGGAACGCTCGCCGGCGCTGTAGCATGCCGAGATCGTGACCAGATCGGCCCGCAAGGGATGGCGAATGATGTCGCGAGCGTAGAGTTTGAAGGAGTCGTCTTCGCCGCCGGCTTTCGACAATACAATCGCCGAGTCGAGCGGATTGAGCCGGCTGGCCGTTCCGTGCGCGACAAAATGGATGTAGGAAAACCGCTCTGGATTGCTAGTCAGATACGCTATTGGCGTGGCATTCTCGCGCGAAAGGAGCCTTCTGCTCCGAGGCCGGGAATTGTCTGGCCACGCTTTCCATCTGGGCCGCGGCTTTCGCGAGTTCGGGATATCTGTCGTTTGGGGCAACGCTATTACCCACGAGAAGCAGGCTGCGGTCCCGTTTGAGCTTTGCCGCGTGCGTGCCACCCAAGATCCGCAGCGAACTGGCCTTCGCAATGGTGACGTCTTCGATCCAGTAGTGGACCTTCGCTTCAGGCAACTGTACCGCAGGTGCCTTTGCTTCGGAAACGACAGCCCGAGAGACGAGAAGAGTTTCAAAATTCAAGCTGTTCAGGTTGCCATCGGGGATGATGACAACCTTCGCATCCTTCTTCAACCGATCTAGGGTTGGCCCGACCAGAATGTGATAAAGCCAGCGCCCGTCCGGATCGGCCGATTCGTGAACGTCTTGTGGTCCAGCGAGAGCCTCGCGATACCGTTGCACAGACGCATCGATTTCAGCGCCCGGAGGAAGCGTAAACAAGCGGATCTTCTGCGCCGTGATCGCCCACAGATACGATTGCTTCTCACCCAGCCAATAAAAGAGGATAGTACCCCCAGTCCGCCGCGCAACCCCTCGCGCATCAAGAACAGCCGGCTTGAATGAAGTTTCCTTCTGCAGCAATCCCAGGCCTTCCGCGAGAGTGCGTCCGCGGCTGTAGTCGGCGACCTGCAAGGCCTCGGTCGATTTACCCTGAGCTACGAGAAAATGGATGTAGTCGTCGTAGATGCGGCTAGCATTGCTCAGAAATGGCAGGCGAGAATCTTCGTGCTTGAGTTCGGAGCGCGCGGTCTCGAAGGTGTTGAGTGCAGTTCGATATTCTTTCTCGGCCGAGGCGGGCTGGTTCCTCGCCTTCGTAGAGCCGGGCCAGCGAACGTTCTGCCTCCCACTTCAAAAAGACCGGGCAATCCGGAGACTGCGCGACTTCGCGAAATGTATTCTCCGCGGTTGGGTTGTCATGCAGGCGCGCGGCAATTCGCCCTTGAACCAGCCGCGGATAGACCTGGTCCCGTCCATTCTTGTCCTCTCGCGCCCTCGCGAGCGCTTGGTCCGCATAGCGCTTAGCATCGTCGAGCTTGCCGGTTTGCTCGGAGACGAAGGCGAGCGCTTGCAGGGCGTTGAAAATGTCCTCCCTGCTGTTGAGCTTCTCTGCAAGAGCGAGCGACTGGCGATAAGACTGCTCGGCGGCGGCGAGCTTACCAGCGTCTAGGTCAATGTAGGCGCCGTCCGTGATCCATTTGATCTCGTCGGTTTTGTCGCCGAGATTCTCCGCCTGTTTTCTGGCGTTGGCAAACGTCTCCTCAGCTTTTTCCGGATCGCCGAGTTTGTAGTAAGCCCAGCCCATGTTCCCTAGCGCCTTTTGGGCAGCGCCGCCGGAACCCCGAGAGGTGGCGATAAGCCACGATGCGCCGGCCCAATCGAGCGCTTCGTCGAAGTGTGTTTGCTCCTCTGCGGACCAGCTGAGATCCAAGAGGGCATCACCTTCCAGAGGCTTATCTCCGCTTGCGCGCGCGGCGCGAAGGGCGCGTTCGAAGAAAACCTGGGCCTGCGCGTAGTGCCCTCGCTGCATCTCCAGCGCTCCTCGGGCGCTGGTCAGGTTCGCGCAGACAGCGGAATTTGAGGCCCCACATAGCCGCTCCGATTTTTCGAACCGGAGATCCGCCTCCGGGAATTTCCCCAGGGACGTATAGGCGATGCCTTCCAACCAAAGTTCCCTCACCGCGAGGTCCCCGGAGGGGGGAGCGTTAATCGGCTCGGAGGCGAGCAGCTTCAACACTGCCTCATACATCCCGCGCGCATAAAGAACTCTCGCCCTGAGAATAGTGAACTTCCACGCCCATTCAGAGCTGACGCCACGAAACTCCTTGTAATCCTTTTCCGCTTCAGACCCGGCAGCCGTCATGTCGCCATGCCGGAAGGTCTGGAGTGCGTGATCGTAGGCCGCTTGCGGGTCGTGGTGGGAGCAGGCGACCAGGTAGGCAACGACCAGGAGCATCAAGGCAAGCTTCAGCCGGAGCTCCGATGCGCGTGCACGAACCACTCGCCAGCTGCAATCCTGGCGTTGCCATGAGGAGAGCATCGGTTTGACCGTCGCTGGATTCTAACTTGGAATCCTGCCCGGCCAACCCAAAATTCGCCTCGAATTGCCTGATGGGTGGAGCTTGTGGCTACGGCCGCCCTAGCCGGGGCCGCCTGTATTTCCGCCCCCACTGCCAGTGCCGTTTGGATCCACATAACAACAACGGACGGTCCCACACGCAGGACAATCCAGCTCCGCGCGGACCATCGTCAGTTGGAAGCGGTATTTGTACTCCTCGGTCTCCGCTGTCTCCAGCCTCGGTTCGCCGTTCACTGGCTCGCGCTTCACGGTAAGTTCGCCGAGGAAGATCTTGCCGAAGTGTGGCACGTCGATCACGTGGCCATACGACTTGCCCGGAGCTCCGGCTACTTCGCTGACCAGGGAGCAGTTCATCTGATTCTGGCGTTGCGCCCCGGCCGGGTCCCAATTGAATTGATCGCTGGCCCATTTGGGCAGGCCGATCATCCGCTTGATGTTGGCGTACTGGTGAGCGATGCGGCTGAAGACGCCGCCATCGTTGAAGTAAGACTCGTCGTCATCCGGCTTCGGTCCGAGAATATCGAGATGCGGTTCGATCTCGACCTGCTGTCCTGCGATGCGCAGATTCTCGAAGCGTGTACCGAGAAAACTTACTGACGGCACACGACCACCGTTCGGGTGCTCAGTGGTGATCTGCGCCACGACGCGGTCAGCCGTGAGCACGTCGAGAAGGTTTAAGTCTTCAATCACAGAAGTAGCTACCGTGGTCGCTGCGGGGCGATTGCAGCCTCGGTGGCCGGCGACCTGGCTGTAGCCACCCCGATACGAAACAATTCCATCCAAACGAAACGGCTCCGCCCGCTCGTATCGGTACCCGCCCGCCTTAGGAAGCTCGACGGGCGATTGCTTGGTGACCGTTCGGAGAATCGGCTGTTGAAACTCAGCGCTGAAAACGTAGGCTTTCGCGTCGTAGACGTGATCTGCATTGATGCTTGGAAGTTCATTCGCCAGTGCCGCCATGTTCCCTCCATCCGCTCGTTTGGAGCTTACTTCTGAACCTGCAATTCAAATGAGGCCCGACCGACTTCCTTGCTCTGTCCTTCGGAAGTAAGAGCACGCACAACTAAGATATAAGTACCGGATTCCCGATTGGCCCCGGGCACCTGGACAGGCCACTGATCTTGCCCGGGCACCGCCGGAATCGCGAGCGACCATTCCAGCTTTCCGGCGGGATTATAAAACTCGGCGGTATGACTGGAGTAGCCGTTGGGCGGAATCCTTACAAAAAGCAGAAAGCCTTCTCCAAAGCGCGTCGAAATGGTCTGCTCACCGGATCCCCATGTCCCGACATTCACTACAGCAAAAGGCAAGACCTGCGGGCGGTGCAAGGCTTGGCGTAGATGCGGATATGTAATGAGGTTCTGGTACCCGACTACGGCCAACAATAAGGCCAGCACGGGAGCGGCGAACGCGGGACGCAACCATGCAAGCCATCCCACTCTTGCGGGAACCGGGGCAGCCGCAGGCAAGCCCGGGAGTACGGCGACGGACTTCTCCGCTAACACCAGCTTGCTTTGCTCAACAAACAAGGCGCCGGCACGGATGTCGAGTGCGCAATCGGGACAATCGAAAAAATGTTCTTCGAATTCGAGACGTACGTCGGCATCGAGTTCGCCGAGCAGATATTTTTCGGTCATTTGTTGACGAACCACCCTATCGTGGTCCATAGCTTGAATGTCCCCTCGTAATATAGTGCGGCGATGCGGCCCCGCGTTTCACAAGCCGTTAGGCCGAACTAAGCTCCGGCGCGTCGTCTCCCCTATCTTTTAGATACAAGGACTTAAACGATTGCTTGGCGCGATGCAGCAGTACCCGGAGATAATCGCGGTCAACACCAAAGTCGCGGCATACTTCGTCCTTGTCACGCTCCTCGAGGAAAACCTCGCGCAGCAATCGCCGATCGCGTTCCGAAAGTTGCTCCAGTATCTCCCTGACTTTCTTTTCCGTCTCTTTCGCCGTGAGGATGCCGAGGAGATCGGTACTTTTGTCGGGAATGTCCGACTGTCCCTCATCATCCAGCGAATCGAGCCGGGAGCCCGCCCGATAATGCTCGAGCAAGACGTTGTTGCAGATGGAGTTCACGAACGAACCCAGACGCTCTGGCTGCAGGATTTTTCCCTCACGCAAGGCCAGAAAAAATCGAGTGAAAGTTTCCTGACGAACGTCCTCGATCGCTTCCGGCGACTTCAGGCGCGAACGCAGTTTGATCTTGATCAGTGCGCTGAAATAGGCGCCAAAATGCTCTTGAGCACGATAGTCTCCGGCTCGCAGACGCTCGAGGTACGGCTGATCAAAGGGTTGGAATTGCAAAAAACCGCCCCGTGGACCATGAAATGGCAAACAGTGTAGCACCACGGGGGGCGAACCGTGGCCGTTTTCCGGGCGGAGCGCAGGTGAGGATGTGAACTTCAGAGCAGTACATCGACTGTGTACTCGCTTTGCCGACGGTATGGAGCGAGACGCATGCACTGGAAAAGGAGAAGCACTTCTTAATTCAAAGTAGGTAGATGGACCCACTTCTTCGAGGAGAAAACGCAAGCAAATGCCGGAGCCTTCCCCCCGGTCGGTTCCGGCATTCTAACGGGCCCCCATCTAAGTGTTACCAAGTTGGTGTCCACAGTGGTGCAATCGCCTGACTTAGCGAAATTTTCCACTCACTGGTATAGTGCCGAAAAGAAACAAACCGTTTCATTGCCTTGCGGTTTTTGGTAGCTTCGGTTACTTACGGGGTGCTTTAAGCTCGCCGGGGAATTTCAGGCGTGGCCGCCGTAAGTTGTCGATTACGTTTAGAATGGGCCCCTGCTGATGTGAGGCCTGCTAGGACAAATGCGGGCGCGCACCGACTTCTCAGCCAACAGTTGCTAATGCATTCAGCTCATGATCGCGAGATATTCGCCTAGAAACTGGCTCCCACTCTCCATGAGTGAGATCGCAATTACTCGGCAATTACATAACTGTGGGCCCTTCTCGGTTACCCACTTCGACGCCCGAGCTACTTCCCTTGATTCATCGTCGCTTGATACATCGCATCCAGCAAGTCTTGGCCATGGCCGTCGTAGTCAGCGTCGAGAGACCACATAAAAGTACCGCCGAGCCCAAGACTCCAATCGGAGTACGAAACCCGGAGATAAGTCGAAGTCGGATCGTCATAGGTGATGAAACCATCGCTCCCATCGGTCTTCAGCATGTAGGGGACCATCGCAATCGGATCGCGGAGCGTCTCCCACCCATTCTGGTTAAGACGATTCTTGATGAATGGTGCATAGTTCTCGGTCAAAACAGTGTTATCGCAATTGCCGTCCTGGTCAGTCAATGAGTTCGGACACACACCGAATAGCTGGTTGATGTTGGTGTAGACATAGCCATAAAAAGGCGTTCCCATGTTCAATTGCTGTGGCGGGGCCTCATGGAGAAATATCCATGCGGCGTCCTGGTCACTGCCTCCGGGCTGGCACTCCCAAGGTTGGGGGTCGTGCCAGTCCCAAATGATTGGAGCATTGAGCTGGCCGTCATCGGTCCAGGGCCCGGCACAGTCATACATCATGATGTTGAAATAGTTGATGGATTGTTGCAGTTGAAACATATCGTAACCGTATCCGCCCCAGGGTGCCGCGTCGATGGACAGAACGTAATCGGAGTTCGTCTCGCGGAGTCCCGCCATCAGTTGTACGAAAAAGTCACGGTCCCCGGCGGTTTCCGGATACTCCCAGTCCATGTCGAAGCCATCGTAGCCGTACTTTGTAGCGAAGTCCGTGAGTGAGTCGATCAGAGTTACAAGAGTGCCTTTGGCCTCAACCCCAGGAAAGTCTCCGCCGATCAGCAGAAGAGCCTTGACCCCGTTCGCATGTGCCAAGGTGATGAGCTCGGGCTCGAGAAAGCCCTGGGGGACGCTCAATGTGCCATCCGCACTGAAAGATACGCCGGCATGGTTGATGTGGGTCAGCTTGTTAAATGGAATCTGGGCCGCACTGTAAGGCGGAGTCTGGGTCCGGCTCCAATAACCGTAGTCGCCAACTAACCGCTTGGGGAGTGGCGGCGCGTCAGTGGAGTCCTGTGCATAGGAGGGTTGAGATTGAAACGCGAACGCCACGATAGCGAGCAGGAGCAGGCGAACCGGGAAACGGCTACAGAACCTCATGGAATTATCCTCGGGGAAAAAGTCTCTTGGGCTGGGGACTGACTTGGCTGGCTCCACCCAAGAATACAAACCGCAGCATTTTACTACCGATTGGGCGCGCGGCTTCCTGAATTTTCGCTGTGGTGGCCCGTGGTCACTCGCTCAAAGCAATAACGGAAACAGACAAGGGCAGCAAAGGGACTTTTGCCTCCCTAACTTTCTGCTTCACGATATCTGGGGACGTTCCTCCGATGCTCTGCATTGCAGCCCCCAGACATTCTTTCGGCAGCTCGACTGTAACTTCACGATTCCTTTCGTTAATCAGCACCAGCTTTCGATGACCGTCGCGGACAAAAGCCTGCGCATCGATAGCATCGGATTCTGCCAGCGAGCCATTGCTTTTTATCGTGGTATCAACCAGGTCGTCTCCCGGGCCGAAATTGTTTTTGAGCAGCTGCAGAACGGTGAAACGCGCGTTGGGTTTTCCGTTTGTCCAGTCAATCATGCTGACGCTGGGAAACTGAGAGGGATACCCGACCAGTTGCGACTCACCGACGGAGTCGATACCAAGTTTTGCCAGCTCGATATAGAGATAGCCGAAGAGCGTCCCACTGAGATTCCAGTAGGCGGCAGGAATTGGTTTCTCGATGTGGCCGGGCTCGCCCTGAACCATATCGCCCGCCAGAATCGAACCGGCTTCGTTGACCATGACTTTGGTCAGCGGTGACTGGCGATCACGAATCTCGAGAATGTAACGCGTGACTGCGAGAAACTCGCTGGCCTGGTCAAAAAAAGTGTACTGCCAGTCATCGAGCGTTTGATCTGCCGTCGGCGTGGCATAGAAATGAAACGAAATGTAGTCCAGCGGCACGCCCGGCTTGTGATTTCTCGCGTCGAGAAAATAAGAAAACATTCGCGGAGCTTCGGATGGGTTGGACAGAGCGAGGGCCACGAATTTCATCTGCGGCGCAACCTTGAGCACCGCCTGGGTCACCGCGTCATAACGGTCGACGTAGTCCTGCGGCCTGGTGTCGTGTTCTCCGTCGATCTCGTTGAAGACCTCCCAGTAGCGGATGTCGAAGTGATGACCAGAAGCGTGGAACTTGCCCAATTCGTCAGTGAAACCACCTTGTGTGTACCAGCCCGCCAGCCGTGCATAATAGTCGGCCATGGCCTGGATGTTGGTTAATTGGGTGCCTTGCGTATAGTCCCAGAAAACCTGCTGAGGATCGTCCGGATACACGATTGGCTTGGGTGTGGCAAACATCCACTGGGGGATGGTGCTGAAGCTGAAGACGCTGCTATGCCCCTCGGAAGCGCGGAGAAAATCCTCGACCAGCGGGTCCATGTATTGAAAGTCCCAGAAAGTCTGATCTGTCTCGGGCGGGCGCAACTCTGCAACCGCCATCTTCGGATATGGGAACCAGAAGGCATAACGAACATAGTCAGCCCCCAGTTTATGGAGAGCTTCGAGCGCGGCATCGTGAATGGGTGAGCCCCGCTGCAACATCGGATTGATTACCGCTTGCAGGGTGGGAACCGTGTGGTTGGGAATAATTTTCTTTTCCCACTTCACAATCACGGAGGGCGCCTGCGCGAGCAACACGCCGTTCGCGGCCATCACGAACAGCGCCAGAGCAAAGATGAAAATGATTCGGTAGTGTGCTGTTTTATTGAGCATCATTATTTATTGATTTATTGAGCATTTCGCATTCGCCGCATTTATTTTTATCGTCACTCATGTTCATACAATGCTTAGCTCCAACTTGGTAACGGAAGCGGGTTGGATTTGAATCGTGATCGCGCTCCCAGCCGATTGCAGGTCTTTGACCTGAGGAGTGACTTCGTTTCTCTGATCGAAAGAATTGTGGGCATGAATATCCGAATTGGTGAGCACGGTGATCGTTCCCGACTTTATGGAGGCGCTTCGTACTGTGATTTCCGTCTCCCGGATTTCGTTCACGCTGGGGTTCACTAGCGTAAGCGTCAAATCTTCGCCTCGCACCGATGCCGAACCCTTCAATCCCCAAAACGGGGTCGTCTTGCCATCGCGCGCATAGTGGATGTTTGGGGTTGAGATGATGGTGCGCACCGCCTGACCTCCCTGGTGGCCGGCGTACATTCCGAAGACGTGGCCCACTGGAGTCACGCAGAATTTATCTTCGTGAGCAAGGTAGAGGCTGTTCAGACAATTAATCAACTGCGCCGGACTGGCGAGGGTAACTTTTTCCGGATGGCGGTTGAAGATATCGAGGGTCATGGCGCTGAACAGAGCATCCCTGAGCGTAGGAGTTTGCTCGAGGAAGTCTCCCGCCGTTAGTTCACTGCCCGGACGATACCATCGGACCCCATTCATCGACCACGAGCTTCACCTGGTGCGCTGCGTCAAACTCGCCCATGGCTTGCCAGTGGCCCTCAATGAGAGATTCCAGCCGGTAGCCTTCGTGCAAAGCTTCGTACCAATCCTGCACGTCGAATTTAAGGGCATCACCTTTACCAGCATCCCAGTCCTGGGTGCGGCCACGGCTCAAGTTCCAGGAATAATAGTGGAGAGCCCAACCGAAGATCGAGCTGAATAGATCTTTGTCTTTTCGAGCGATTGCCTCAAAAAATCCCCGCGTCCATTGCCAGTTATCTTCGTTCGGGCCCGAGGCAATCAATGATAAGGGCTGTCCATACTGGGGCAACCAGGCGGTAAACCTGCGAAACTCAGCCGCATATTCCGGGGCTGTAAAATTTCCACCGCATCCCCAGGATTCATTTCCTACGCCCCAGTAACGAACGTTATAAGGTTCAGCTGAACCATTGGTGGCGCGGGCTTCCGCGAGTGTTGTGCTGCCCACGGGCGAGTTGCAGTATTCCACCCAGCGATAGAATTGCTCAGCCGGCAGGCTGCGAACGTTCGCCGCAAGATAAGGCTGGCATCCAATCGCTTTACAGAAACGCATGAACTCATCAGTACCGAATCGGTTGGACTCGTAGCGGTGGTTCGCGGGTTCTGTCCCAGGCTCGGCGTCGATCCAAAAATTGGTCCTTCGCGGACGTTTATCGGCCGAACCGATCCCGTCGCGCCAGTCATAACTATCTGCAAAGCAGCCGCCCGGATAGCGGACTACCGGAGCCTTGATTTTGCGCATTTCTTCGACGAGTTCTTTGCGAATGCCTCCGATATTCTCGATTTTAGAGTTTTCACCGACCCAAACGCCGTCGTAGATCACGCCACCGAGGTGCTCAATAAAATGTCCGTAGATATTGGGAGAGATCGTGCCGAGAACCTCATCCAGTAAAATCTCGACGCGAGAGTCAGCCGTGCCCGAAACAGCGGATTTCGTCCACTTCGCAGGTCTAGCAAGCAAGAGGGCTGCTGCGCCTAACACACCGTTGCTGAGAAACTCGCGGCGTCTGATCACGATCGGGTCTTAACCTGGCGGCAGAAGTGACATCGAGCGAAAACGGATGGCATTCGAGTAAGTGCTCCTGGAGTCGCTACGTGGTTTTTGGCAATTTGAAGTGCGGAAAAAGTATAACCTAGGGCAAGCATTCGTTCTCGATGCCGGAATCGATCGCGTGAATCTTGCAAACTTCCAACGCGGCTGCTGGTACTCTATATTCCGTAATTCGAATCCACTTTCCGCATGTTTCAAGTTGCAGGCCCTTTTCGGCGAAGATGTCTCTCTCTGACAAGAATCGCTCTCCGTTGCGCCCTGCTCCTTCTCTGTTTGGTCGCAGCGGCTGATCAATCCGGGCAGTCCCCCGAACTTTCGCGGCCGGTTCGACCGTGGGAGTTTGTTTCGGCGGTTGGTACACGCGCGGCAATCTTCGGGAACGAACAAGGAGATATCGAAGCCTGGGTCTATCCCTTGAAGGTCCTGCGCAATTTTCATTTGCGGTTCCACATCGACGGCGCCACGATACCCGCAGAAGCCCTGGCGCGAACTTTGATTGTCCATCCGGAATCGACCACAATCGTTTATACCGGCGACACTTTTTCTGTTCGCGAGACTTTATTCGTACCCGTGCATGAGTCCGGCGCCGTCATTGCCTTTGAAATCGATACGGCCGAGCCCCTGGAGATCGAGGCGGTTTTCGAGCGCGATTTTCAACTCGAATGGCCGGCAAGCATTGGAGGGGTCGGCGAAGAGTGGAATCCACTCCTGCGAGCTTTTCTTTTCGGGGCCGAATCGGAAAAATTCCACGCTCTGGTCGGATCTCCATCTGGGGTGAAGGGTTCTGAAGAATATTCCACCAACTATTTCTCGTCTCCGCAAGACTCCATTTTTTTGGGCGCGACGAGAAAAGGGAGCGAGACGAAGGTCATTGTTATTGCGGCAGGGCTCGAAGGACCGGCATCGTTAGCAAAGTTGTATAGCCATTTGGCAATGGATTACCCGGCATTGATGGGGACTTCCGCAGCCTATTACCGCGACTATCTGGATCGCACGATTAGCCTCAAGCTTCCCGACCACGAAATTGAAAAGGCCTATGACTGGGCAAGAGTAAGTATGGCGCAGGGCTTGGTGCAGAATCCTTTTCTAGGAGAAGGTTTGATTGCGGGATTCAACACGTCGGGCGATGGTTATCGTCCTGGTTTCGCCTGGTTCTTCGGACGAGATGCGGAGTGGACTTCTTTGGCACTCGATGCCGAGGGGGATTTCTCGACCACCCGTCAGGCTTTGGACTTCCTGAGCAAGTACCAGCGAGCGGACGGCAAGTGCCCCTCACGAAGTTTCTCAGAGCGCGAGCTTCGTGGATTGGTTCAAGACTCCGTTTGCATACGCCTCCGCGGACGCCACTCCGCTGTTCATCATTGCCGTAAACGATTATGTAACCCACAGCGGCGACATTGCGTTCGCCCAACAGAAATGGGACAACCTGTGGAGAGCGTACGAGTTTCTCCAATCGACTTACGATGCGCAAGGATTGGCACAGAACGTCGGCGTGGGAACCGGATGGATCGAAGGCGGACCACTCTATCCGGTCCGCAGCGAAATTTATCAGGCATCGTTGGGAGTAAAAGCCGCTCGCGCACTTTCTCACCTCGCTCACCTGCTGGGTAAAGAGGGTGTTTCCCATGCGCTCGCGCAAACGTTCGAGAAAGAAGAGCCGATCCTTAACCAGACTTTCTGGTCGCCTGAAAACAAAATCTACGCTTACGCCGTCGACGCCCATAACAACCGCATCGATGTACCGAGCGTTCTGGCGGCGGTACCGATGTGGTTTGAGCAACTCAACGGAGATCAGGCCCGCAGCATGATTGAAGAGCTTGCCAGCCCCGATCAAGAGACCGATTGGGGCATGCGGATTCTTTCCTCGCGCGATCCGAAATACAATCCAGGTGGATATCATTTCGGAACCGTGTGGCCGCTGTTCACGGGGTGGGCGTCAGTCGGCGAGTACCGGTATCATCGCCCTTTGCCCGCTTATTTGAACTTGCGGGCCAACGCTTTGCTGGCTTTGAATGGATCGCTCGGCCACGTTGCCGAAGTTCTTTCTGGCGATTATTTTCAGACCCTGGCGACCGGATCGCCCCATCAGATTTGGTCCGCGGCCATGGTCGTCAATCCCCTGCTAAGCGGTTTGCTGGGCTTTCAAGTCGACGCTCCCAGTTGTCAGTTAAATTTCGCTCCTCACGTTCCTCCGGACTGGAGTTCGTTCTCGGTCAACAATGTGCGCGTCGGTACCATGTCGTTGAACATGAATTATGGACGAGCGCCGGACGCGATCCGATTGGAGTTGCAGTCCACCGGAAGCACGGGAAAGTGTTCTCTTCGATTCTCGCCGGCGTTGAGCTTACGCGCCAGAATTACTGGAGTTCGACTCAATGGACGAGCGCTGCCTTTTCATATCGAAGCCAACTCGTCGGACCAGCACGTCACGGTGAATCTCCCGATCGTAGATAACCGAAATACCATCGACATCCAGATGAAGAACAACTTTGAGATTGGCGTCACGCCGACTCTCCCAGAACTGGGAGGCACCAGCCACGGCTTGCGAGTCCTTTCTCAATCGTGGTCGCCGAAGCGAGACACTCTAACGGTGCTACTCTCGGGAGCGAGCGGGGAGACTTATGAACTCTCGGCATGGAATCCGGCGCAGGTCTCTTCGATCGAAGGGGCTCGGCTTGAGCAGAAATCCGGACAACTCGCAAAAGTCCGGGTGCAACTTCCGGTAAGCGCGCCCGGAGTCGATCCGCAAGCCACCGTCATTTTTCATTTTGCTGCGAAGTAAATTCGCAGGTGTTTTAGATTTTGCTTTGAAGACTTTTGGAGATCGCGAAATGCCGCAAAAATTTAGATTCATAGCTCTACTAGTTGCGGGCGTAAGCCTTGCATTTTCCTTTTCCCAGGCGCAGAAAAAACAGGTCGACGCCGAGCACCACCAGTGGTGGCAAAACGCCGTCTTCTATGAAGTCTATCCGCGCAGTTTTGCCGACAACAACGGCGACGGCATCGGCGATCTCAAGGGGATCGAATCCAAGCTGGACTACCTGCAGCAACTCGGCGTAGACGCCATCTGGATTACTCCTTGCTATCCCTCGCCGCAAGTCGATTTCGGCTACGACGTTTCCGATTACGAGAATATCGACCCCATGTACGGAACCCTGGCTGATTTCGATCATTTGGTGCAAGCCGCTAAACAACGGCACATCCGCATCATCATGGATTTTGTCATCAACCATACTTCCGACCAGCATCCATGGTTCTTGGATTCGAAGTCATCGCGCATCTCCGCTCATCGCGACTGGTACATCTGGCGAGACGGCAGAGGCATTGGCCAACCTCCCAACAATTGGATCTCCGGTTTTGGAGGATCGGCATGGAAGTTCGACCCCACGACCGGCCAGTATTACTACCACTTTTTTGCCACAGCGCAACCTGATCTGAACTGGCGCAACCCAGCGGTAGAAAAAGCCATGTTCGACGTCACTCGGTTCTGGTACAAGCATGGAGTTTCAGGATTTCGTCTGGACGCGGTTGATCTTTTATTCGAAGACCCGAAGCTGCACGACAATCCCATCCTGCCGGGCAAAGATGAAATGGGCGATCCCAATATGCAGAATAAATACAACGACAAGCTGCCGGAGAATCATGACGTTCTTCGCCGGCTGCGAAGTGTTGCCGACGAAAGCGATGCGGTCCTCGTGGGCGAAACCTACACCGACAGCGCCGCGGAGCTGAAGGAATACTACGGTGCGCACAACGATGAAGTGCAGTTGCCCATGGATTTCATGTTCTGCACCGTCGACAAGCTCTCCGCGCCCGCGTTCCGCAAGCAGATTGCGCTCGCCGAATCCACCGGAGGCTGGCCGACTTATGTCATCGGGAATCACGATATGGCGCGGTGCCTACGTGCGCTATGGTGACGGCAAGCATAACGACCAGATCGCCAAGCTGATGGCAGCGATGTATCTCACACTGCGGGGCACGCCGATCATGTACTACGGCGAAGAGATCGGGATGGAGAACAACGACCCCACGCGCAAGGAAGATGTGAAAGACCCGATGGGAGTCACGGGCTGGCCGAAATATAAGGGCCGCGACGGCGAGCGCACTCCCATGCAATGGGACGACTCTGCCAATGCCGGATTTACCAGCGGAACGCCCTGGCTGCCGGTTCCGCCGAGCGCGAAGACGCACAATGTTGCGATCGAATCGAATGATCCGAATTCAATTTTGCAGTTTTACCGGCAGTTGCTGGTATTGCACCATCAGAATCAAGCGCTCGTTGACGGAGATTACATCGCACTGGACCAGCACGATCCCAACGTGCTGGCCTACCTCCGGAGATATAAGAATGAGGCCGTGCTGGTCGTTTTGAATATGTCAGGGACGGCGCAGCACGTCAGCTTTAATCTTTCCGCAGAAGGCTTCTCTTCGACTAAGGCCAAGACTCTACTCACGACTTCGTCCCCGGCCCCTAGTGGTCGTTTGGATCAAGTTGCTTTGCAGCCATTCGCGGTGTACATCGCACAAGTCTTTCGATGAAGAAAATTCTCATATCGGCGATTAACGAACGGCGGTTTCTGTTTTTGCTGGTGATTCTTATCGGCATCCCGCTGACGGGCGTCTCTGTCTGGGCTCAGTCGGATGGCGATCAGGGCGCACTGCTCTCCGGCCTTACTTCACCTCATGACTATATTCAGAAGCGGGCTTCCAGCTACGACCGCACTGGTGGCAACGACGACTTTTATAAAATTCCTGCCGGCGGCACGATCAGCTTGCTCGATGCTTCCGGCCCGGAATCATTACGCACATCTGGATCACCATCGCTTCGCCAGAGCAATATCACTTAAAGAAGCTAGTTCTTCGCATGTATTGGGACGACGAAGCCTCGCCGAGCGTGGAGGCTCCAATCGGAGATTTCTTTGGTCTCGGCCTCGGAGACTACTTCCAGTTTGATTCGATTCCTCTATCCGTCGCCCCCGATAAAGCTTTGAACTGTTTTTTTTCCATGCCTTTTCGCAAGCGGGCCAGAATCACCGTCACCAACCAAGGCGGCGAAGGCGTCGACGCCTTTTATTTCAACATCGACTATCAAGCTCTACATCATGACCTTCCCGCGGACACCATGTATTTTCATGCACAGTATCGGCAGGCAACGCCAGCCAAAGGTTGGACGAATCAATGGGAATCGAATGACGCCCCTGCCGTAAATGAGAAGAAGAATCTCGATGGGGAGAATAATTACGTGTGGCTGGAAGCGACCGGACAGGGACACTTTGTGGGCGTGACCATGTCAGTGCTTCAGAACCAGGACGGCTGGTGGGGCGAAGGCGATGACATGTTTTTTGTCGACGGAGAAAAGCTTCCTTCCATCAACGGCACGGGATCTGAGGACTATTTTCTTGGAGCGTGGGACTTTGGCGGCCATCCCTTCTCTTACGGCCTATTCGGAGCGCCCGTGGTAGGCACTGAATTTGCCGGCAGCCGTTCTTCGGTGTATCGCTTTCACCTGGATTCGCCGGTCCCCTTCACCAAATCTCTCCGAGCAACCATCGAGCATGGCCACGCCAATCACCGCTCGGATAACTTTTTTTCTGTCGCTTACTGGTATCAGATGGAGCCGCACGCCGCATTTCCTGCTTTGCCTTCAGTCGAGCAGCGACTGCCCCGTATTTATCCAGTGGGAGGCCCCGGAAATGCCGCCCACTAACCTTCCTCGGCGATACAAAAGTTGTGATGTTGCGTAAACCAATACCTTGGATCGGAGGACTCACTACTTGAACAGAATCCAGGCAGCTTTCGGGTGGTTCGTAGTTGTCCTCGTGTTTCTCCTCGCAGAGTCCGCGGCGCAGAGCATCCAGGTCGACATAACTCCTTCGCACTCTACAAACCATTTTCGTCCCGATCAGGCGCTGGGGGCAGGCATTGATCGTATTCCTGCGGAAGCGGTCGATACGGGCTTGACCCAGCCGAATCTGGCTAGAGCCATGGCTTCGGGCTGGCAGCCCGTCAGCTATCGCAACAACACCGAGCTCTCCATCGAGGCCTGGCATTGGAACCCTCGCGGCACCTGGAGCGAACCGGGGGACAAAGGATACTTCACCGGCTCGGCAGTTCCCGCCGAACCCATTCGTTACTCGTATGGATATGCGCTGCCGCATCGTGGTTTCACACGCAATGACGGCACGCCGAATGCCGGTTTTTCGCGCCTTACGGATGGCAACGACAATACTTATTGGAAGAGTAATCCATATCTTACGGAGCGCTTTACCGGCGAAAGCGATTCTCTGCATCCGCAGTGGGTCATTGTCGATCTCTCGCAAATCCAGCAAGTCGACAGCATTCAGATCAAGTGGGGCGAACCCTACGCCACCAAATTTGTGGTGCAGCACTGGACCGGGGACGATCCCATGCACTGGCCCACGCGCGGAGTATGGCAGACCTTTCCCTTGGGGGTGTTTGAACACGGCGATGGAGGATCGGACATTCTTCGTCTGGATGCCACTCCTGTTCCAATCCGCTTTCTGCGCATTCTGATGACCGAGTCTTCGAATACTTGCGGATCTCATGCGTCGGCGGACCCGAGGGATTGCGTCGGTTATGCGGTTCGCGAGATCTATCTCGGAACGTCCTCTGCGGACGGCGATTTTCACGACATCCTGCGGCACACGCCTGACCAGGAACAGACAACGACTTATTGTTCCTCGGTAGACCCGTGGCACGAGGCTTCTGACCTGGGCGCAACTCATCAAGCCCAGGTAGGCTTCGATCTTTTTTTTACCAGCGGCGTCACTCGGGGTCTTCCAGCCATGGTCCCGGTGGCATTGTTGTATGACACTCCGGAAAACGCCGTCGCCGAGATTGCCTACATCGAGGCGCGGAAGTATCCCGTCTCCTATGTCGAGATGGGGGAAGAATCTGATGGCCAATATTTGGCGCCGGAGGATTACGGCGCGCTCTATCTTCAGTGGGCCACCGCGCTCCATCGGCTTGATCCCGCTCTCAAACTGGGTGGGCCGTCATTTCAGGGCGTGAACCAGGACATCGAATCCTGGCCTGACAAAAACGGCAAAGTATCCTGGACGGGGCGTTTCATCGACTATCTGAAACAGCACGGCCGCATGCGCGATCTGGCATTTTTCTCATTCGAACACTATCCCTACGACCCTTGCAGAATTCCCTGGGGCAGTCTTTATGAGGAGCCTCAGCTCGTCAGCCACATCATGCAGGTCTGGCACGATGACGGAGTGCCGGCGGACATGCCCATGTTTATTACCGAATCAAATCTCTCCTCGGGCGCGAGCGAGACTTACATGGACATTTTCTCCGGGCTCTGGCTGGCCGATTACATTGGCTCGTTCCTGACTGCGGGGGGAAACGCAGTTTATTATTTCCATTACCTGCCGTTGCTGATGGAACACGGCTGCAGCGATTCGCCGGGAACCTTCGGGATGCTCACAGTCGACGCCCATTATAAGATTCAGCAGCCCCTGGCGCAGTTTTTCACCGCGCAGATGATCAATCTCGAATGGGTCGTTCCAGGGGACAAACAGCACGATGTATTTCCTGCCAAGAGCGATATCAACGATGGCGCAGGCCATACCATGCTAACGGCGTACGCTCTGAAGCGCCCCGATGGCCAGTGGTCTCTGCTGGTGGTGAATCGTGACCAGCGGAATTCTCACCGGGTGAAAATCGCGTTCGGGAATCAGGAGAGCGGCGAGACCGATGCATTCAACGGGGCCGTTGAGATTTCCATATTCGGAAAGGGCCAATATCAGTGGCGCCCTGGGATCACGCGGTCCGTCGGACATGCCGAATATCCGGCTGAACCTTCGGTCACGGTAGAAACGACGGGAACGGCCGACCCGGATGAACCGATCCTGCACATTCAAGAGAATGTCAGTGCAGATACGGCTTATGACTTGCCGGCAGCATCGGTAATTTTAATTCGGGGCAACATTCGCGCCCACTAGCTCTGGTCGTTACCCCGCAGAATGGCGGTGCGGGTTTCATCCGTGAGCTCTAGTGTCCTTTGCCACACATCGCCGACCAGCCCCTCCGGCCCTTTCGGAGTGCGCAGTGATGGTCCGGCGCGGTCTTGCACAACTTCCTGCCGGTTCCCAAGAAGCCCAAAAAGTCCATAGTAAACCGTTTCAATTCTAGTGAAAGTCGGGCACTGCTCCGTGTACAATGCAGCACGTTCCGGGAGGATGCTTGCCGGAACGGTGAATCTACCGCAACAGGGAATATCCGCTTGTCGGAACCAGGGAGGTGTAGCGTGGGTGTGTTCCATCACGGACTTCGTAAGGCTAGCCGGTACAGATTTCGAACGTTAGCTTTTTTGGCAGTCCTATTGCCGGCCGCGCTCTTGGCGCAATCATACTTCGGCACCGTCAGTGGCATGCTTACTGACCCCACCGGCGCGGTTATCCAAGGCGCCAAGGTCACACTCACAGACGAGCAAAAGGGATATCAATTTACTACCACTTCCAAAAGCGATGGTCGATACCTGTTCGCTTCCGTTCCGCCGGGGTTGTATTCCGTAACCGCTGAGATGAAGGGTTTCGGCAAAACGGTAGAAAACGATGTGCGGTTAAACGTCAGCGAAAATGCGACAGCGAACCTGATTTTCAAGGTCACAGCCGAATCACAAACGGTAGAGGTGAAAGCCCGCTCGACGGCCATCGATACCCAAGATGCGGTGACCGGCCAGGTCGTCGACCGCAGGTTCATCGACAATCTGCCTCTGGTCGACCGCTACGTCCTCGATTTCACTTACCTGACACCCGGCGTCACCGACCAGAGCGACCAGAACCAGATCAGCGATACGGGGACGAACTTCATTTCCAACGGCAGTCGCGGCGCCAGTGCCGACATTTTGATGGACGGCGCCTCAATCACCAACTTTGAGCCCAACGGCGGCATCACCCAGGTTACCTACGTTCCCTCGCCGGAAGCGGTCGAAGAATTCAGCGTACAGCAATCGAACTTCAGCGCCGAATATGGCTTCTCGGGCGGGTCCGATTCTCAACATGGTCACGCGCTCGGGCACGAACAAGTTTCACGGCGAAGTCTACGATTTTATCCGCAACACGATCACCGACGCGAACAACTGGTTCAACGATCAAAGCGACATTCCGATTCCTCCGGTTCACCGGCACGACTTTGGCGGCACTCTCGGTGGGCCAATCATCAAAGACAAGACCTTCTTTTTCTTCGACTGGGATGGAACGCTCCAGACTTTTGCGCAAACCTTCGAGGGTGGCGTGCCAAGCGCCGCGGAGCGTACCGGAAATTTTAGCGAACTGTGCGCGGACAATGGCGGCACATTCAACGCCAGCGGCCTGTGCAGCGTCACGGCAGGCCAGCTTTACGACCCTTATTCGGGCGTCTATAACTCGAATGACGGCGGGCCGGTGCGGGTCTCACCCATTCCGAACAACAGAATCGACCAATACATCAGCCCCGGCTGTAATCCAGCCATCCTTCCTGCGGGGAGCTCCTGCCCTCCGGCCCAGTTCGAACCCGCGCCTGGGGTAAAGGGCAATTTAATCGATCCAGTCGCTTCAAAGATGATGCAGTTGTTTCCCAATCCGACGCCAAGCTTTCCAAATCCGACGCCGTACCTAAACTGGATCGCCTCGGGGGCAAACCGCAGCGACAATGAGCAATTCGACATCAAGATTGACCACCGCTTCAGCGAAAAAAACCTGTTCAGCGGAAAGTACTCGCAGCAGTGGAGCAACTATACCCCGTTCGATTGCTTCAAGACCTTCATTGATCCCTGTGGCAGCGGTGCGAACAAAGGCGGCTCGCACCTGTTTGCCCTGAATGATGTCTACACCTTCAGTCCCACGTTGCTGTTAACGACCACGTTGGGCTTCACCCGTGGCACAGAACTGATCTATGCCTACAATTCCAGCCAGAATCCCGATCCTCTCGGCACGCTAGGTTTCCCCTCATATCTGGAGTCGAACGGTTTCAATGGGGTTCCTGCCATCTTCATCGAAGCCGGGTACTTTCCCGCCTCCGGTTTTACGAGCGCCGGAAACGATCCCTACGGCAATTACAAGCAGGGGCAGGATACCGGTCAGCTTTCGGCGATGCTGACCAAAATCCGTGGTGCTCACGAACTCAAATTTGGACTCGAGGGCCGGTTGCACCAGCAGAACTACATTCAGACGAACGCTCCTCTGGGCTATTTCCAGTTTGACAACACCGGCAGCTCTCTCTGCCCGTTTAGCGGCGACTTGACCGACTGCGGCGGAGACGGCATGGCCAGCTTCATGATGGGCCAGATGATGGGCGGAGGAAACAGCTATTATGAGATCCATGACCGACCCGCCACCGAAAACTACCAATACGCCGCTTTCGTTCAAGACAACTGGAAGACGACCAGCAAGCTGACGCTCAACCTGGGACTGCGCTACGACGTTTCGCTACCTACGGACCGAGCGCTTCAATCGCATGAACTGGTGGAATCCGAATGTAATCAATCCGCTCAACGGCGGCACTCTTTCTTATGACGATCAGTTCAGCGGACCGACAACTCTTACGCTCCACGGGGCAGAGTTCTTCAACAGCCCCAGCGTGCGCTCGGACTGGCTGACCGACTGGTCCGACATTCAGCCGCGTTTTGGGCTGGCCTATCAGTTCGCTCCGAAAATGGTCCTGCGCGGCGGCTACGGCATCTTCTACAGCCAGACCCGTTCGGGCGCCAATGGCCTGCTCAGTTACGGTTCGCAGGGCTTCAATCAATACACGAGCGCGATCACTACGTACCAGAACGCGGGGAACTCAGCATGGACTCACCTGGACAATCCATTTCCTGCGGGCCTGATTCAGCCGCCCGGAAGTTCTCTCGGCGAGCTGAATGATGTGGGCTTCGGGGCCATTGGCCCGCTCCGCACTCATGCGGCTGCGCTGACCCCGTACGAGCAGAGTTGGACCCTTGGCTTCGAGCGCCAGATGCCATGGAACCTGGTCTTGGGTGCGACTTACATCGGAAAGAAGGGGACGCATCTCTACTTCGCGGGCGACAACAATCCCGACATCCTTGGACCTGCGATGGAGACCCATCCTAATTTGGTCAACCAATACGAAACCTACGTCACCAATCCCTTTTCTTCGCAAAATGGCGGCCCGATTTCCGATCCGAACAGCACGCTTGCCAGTCCCACGGTCCCGGAGTATCAGCTGAAGACGCCTTTCCCGGAGTTCACCGGCGTCGCGACCGATGAGCCGCCGATCGCGAACTCGACGTACAACGGGCTGCAAATCACGGCGCGAAAGGCGTACACCAATGGCTTGGAACTTGTAGCCAGTTTCACGTGGTCGAAATCGATCGACGACTCCTCGATGTATGACACTAACGTAGCTTGGCTTGCAAACTACGGCGGTGAGGCTGGAGTTGGCCTGCAGGATCCGAACAACCCGGCATCGGAGCGAAGCCTGTCGACCTTCGATGTGCCCTACATGGTGAAGTTCAGCTACAGTTACGATCTGCCCATCGGCCGTGGCAAGGCTTTTGGAGACAACATGCCCCGATTTCTGGACGCCATCATCGGTGGATGGAAAACCAATGGCATCTGGAACATGCACTCCGGCTGGCCATTGCAGTTCTTTGTTTTGAATGGCGGTACGCCGCTGCCCACTTATGGCCCGCAGCGCCCCAATTTCGTGGGCGAGCCGCGCCGCAGCCACGGCAGCGACACGTATTGGGTGAACAACTATTTCGCGAATCCGGCCTCGATTCAGACCCCAGCTCCCTTTACTCTTGGAAATGCTCCGAGGACTACGGGCGCAGTCCGTTCGCCGTTCTTTTTCAATAGCGACCTGTCGCTTGCTAAGCAGTTCCTGCTGTCGAATGTGCATGAAGGAATCCGGTTGGAGATGCGCCTGGAAGCGGAAAACGCCTTCAATCATCCGGTCTTAGGCACGCCCGACACCAATGCCGGCGATCCCAGCCTCGGAGTGATAACTTATACAGCGCTTCCCGGCGCACGTCAGTGTCAGTTGGCCTTGAAAGTCATGTTTTGAAGTGCGGCGCATGCCGGGCTTGTCGGCTGAAATCCTTCTATCGCCGCACGGGATGCGATGCCAGAGAAATCGAAATGGCCCGGCCTATCCAGCGCTCCTGTTGTGACGGGAGTTGTGACCGCCGGCGGCGTTGAGGCGACCGCGCCGCAGGCCTACGAGCAGGATTCAACGTGACCCTCGCAATCGACGCGATGACCGATACCCGCGAGTAGGCGCACGAGTACAGCACCAGGAATGTTTTCATCGTGTTGGTGAGACCGGTTCGACGAAGGAAATCATCTTGCTGCTTGAGAGATTGTTGGAAGAAAAGAGCTCTGCATCATGAACTGGCTTTGGCTTGTGGCGTACTTCTTTGGGGGCGTTTTTACGGCAAACGCCATTCCTCATTTTGTGGCTGGCACGATGGGACATTCCTTCCAGAGTCCCTTCGCCAAACCACCCGGCAAAGGGCTCTCCTCTTCAACGGTCAACGTTGTTTGGGGGGCCTTCAACGCGCTAGTTGGATATCTACTCCTCACGCGGGTTGGTGCTTTCAATCCGCGGACGACAAGCCACATCCTTGCGTTCGGCCTAGGTGCGCTGTTCATCAGCATCTTTTCGGCGCGTCACTTCGGCCAGTTCCATGGGGGCAACACGCCGTCGCGCACGTGAAAGAGAAATCACGCCGTGGCCCTCACTTGATAGGCGTCCTTGAAACTCAGAATCATGTGAGCAACAGCCTCGTCGCCGATTATCATGTTTATCATCGAATGGTAAATCGCGCGATCGGGCCACTCGACGTTGAAATACTTCTTAATAAAATCGGCGCGCTCCCGGTCGACGTTATCAACACGTTCTTCAACCTCCCTTTCGCTTTTGCCGCGAGCCAGCAGTCGCCGGACCTTGTCTTCTCTTGGGGCGTAGAGAAATGCACGTAAAGTAAAGGATCCTGCTCAAACGATGGTGCCCACCGGGCACAGTGGCCAGGGCTTTGTGAGAGGGGTCGGAGCAGAGCGTGCACACAGTAGAACACTGACCGGCGTCCTGGGTCGCGGCGAACTCACATTGCTGAGTGACTCGGATCACTGATTCAAACAATCGATTCGCGCGATAAATAATTCTGATAGTCCCGAGGTACGGTAGCCGGAGAGTTACGTTGGAACCACGGGGACAATGGTGGAAAGGAGCGACTGCCTAGCGCACAGGTGCATTAATTCTTACTCCATTCATTCGGCAGAGCGCGACGGCTGGCCTTGTCCATTGTTCCCCTGTTTGCTTCCGATTCCACGAACAAGACCCAACCTGAGAGTATTCCGGCCCAGGCCCCGCGGGATGTGCCGTTCGCAGGAAGGGGCCCATGTCCAAGCGTCCGACCATAGCAGAACACCTTGAGGCAAGCGGAGTTTCCCGAAGAAGCTTCATTCAATTGTGCAGCATATTGATGGCGACCGCGCCCGTGGGATTGGCACTTACCGGCAAGAAGTCGCTCCTGCAGGTGGCAGCGGCGATCGGAAAGACAAAGCGTCCGTCGGTGATCTGGTTGCATTTCCAGG
This sequence comes from uncultured Acidobacteriaceae bacterium, assembly GCA_963743585.1. Lineage (GTDB taxonomy): Bacteria > Acidobacteriota > Terriglobia > Terriglobales > Acidobacteriaceae > Sulfotelmatobacter. Next base: position 243,614 of record CAVUQI010000004.1, read on the forward strand.
ATTGCACGGGATGCACTGAGACCCTGCTGCGCACCTCCGCTCCCGATGCAGCTCACCTCATCCTCGATGTCATTTCCCTCGACTACCACGAAACTTTGATGGCAGCCTCTGGCGCTCAAGCCGAGGCGGCGCTGCAATCAGCCATCGCCGAAAACGCGGGAAAGTATGTGCTGGTCGTTGAGGGCTCGATCCCCACCAAGGACAATGGCATTTACTACGAAATGGGAAGCAGGCCGGGCGTGCAGGTCTTGAAAGAGGTCGCAGCCCAATCGGCCGCCGTGATTGCCATCGGTTCGTGCGCATCGTGGGGTGGAATACCCTCAGCAGATCCCGATCCTACTGGCGCGGTGGGCGTCGATTCGTTGGTCGCCGGGAAACCGATCATCAACCTTCCCGGTTGTCCCCCGAATCCCTACAATTTGCTGGCCGTGGTCCTGGAATACGTGACCATGGGCAAGCTGCCTGAGTTGGATGACTTACGGCGTCCAAAGTTCGCCTACGACCGTGTGATTCACGACAACTGCCCGCGGCGAGCGCACTTCGATGCGGGCCGCTTTGCGCTGGCTTTCGGCGATGAAGGGCACCGGCAGGGCTGGTGTCTCTACAAGCTGGGGTGCAAAGGGCCGGTCACGCATGCTGCCTGCTCCACGCGCCACTTCAACGAGATCCCCGGACTTTGGCCCATCGGGATCGGGGCCCCTTGCGCAGGCTGCACGGAACAAAACGTGGTCTGGTCGATGGGAACATTCGAAACTGTTCCTATTCATCTGGTAACACCGCCAGAGAATTATCCGCCAATTATCACCGCCACCGGCACGCTCAAAGTTGGTGCGGCCGCATTGGTTGGGGCAATTGCGGGCGCGGTCGGTGGTGCGGTTGCCCTCGGCGCGAAACGGCTGCCGGCAGGCGGGCCGACTGCAGCGCCAGGCAGCGAACCAGAGGCAGAGAAGCCATTCGACTCGATGCGTTAGGGAGACCAACGATGGACATCACTCGACGCGAACTGTTTCATAAGATCACCACCGGCGGTGCTGCGATCGCGGCGAGTGGCGGCATTTCGGCTGCGCTGACGGGCGTCGCGCAGGCAGAGGAGACACGGCAGATTCCTCCGCACGCTCTGGGCATGTTGTATGACGCAACGCTCTGTATCGGTTGCCAGACTTGCGTTGTGGCTTGTACGAAAGCGAATGGGCTCAAGCCTGATAACCGCCGCGACCCGTTGCATCAAGCTCCCGGCGATCTCAACAACCAAACCAAGACGATCATCAAGCTCTACAAAGATCCGAATGGGAAAGAGTTCTCATTCGTGAAGCAGCAATGCATGCACTGCATCGACCCGGCGTGCGTGTCGGCGTGCATGTTTGGAGGGCTGAAGAAAGACAAGAACACGGGCGTAGTGAGTTGGAACGGCACCTATTGCGTAGGCTGCCGCTACTGCGAAGTTGCCTGCCCCTACAACGTGCCCAAATTCCGCTGGGAAGGTTTCAATCCTGAAATCGTGAAGTGCGAGTTGTGCAAAGAGCGGCTCGCGACCGGGCTGGAGCCGGCTTGCACGACGGTCTGCCCAAAGAAGGCCGTGATCTTCGGGACACGCGAAGAATTGCTGAAAAAGGCCAAAGCACGCATTGCAGCGAACCCCGGAAAGTATTACGAGGACCGGCGTGTTCGGCGAGCACGAAGCCGGAGGCGCACAGGTGCTTTACCTTTCGCATGTGGCCTTTGAAAAGCTGGGGTTCCCGCAACCGGGCAATGAGTCGATTCCGCAGAAATATTTGAAGTGGCAGAGACGCTTGTACAGCTACCTCGTGTTGCCAGCCGGTCTCTACGCGGTCCTTGCGGGCACCATTCGCAACAACTGGAAGGGCACCATGAAGAGCACATGAAGAAAGACGAAAAGGCCACCGGATTGAGGGCGCAACTATGAAAGACACTTGGCAAAGAGACGTTCCGGTCTTCAACGTGCCCATTTGGACTCGTCCGTTTAAATTCTTCTGCGGATTGGCCGGGCTGGGAATGATTCTCGTGGTCTACCGCGAAATCGCAGGACTTGGACACCGCCAGCGGCATGAACGACGCCTACGCGTGGGGTATTTGGAAAACCTTCAACACAATGGTGCTCACGGGATTGGGATCGGGAGCATTCGCCATCGGCATCGCCGCCTGGGTATTTCGCAAGAAGACGCTGCACATTGTGATGCGGACCGCCGTTTTGACCAGCTTTTTGGCATACGCATTCGGCTTGTGCATGTTGGGCGTGGATGTGGGGCGCCCGTGGAATTTTTACTGGATCATGGTGCCGTGGCATTGGAATTTGCATTCGCCCTTGTTGGAAGTCGCGGTCTGCATGAGCGTATACGCCTGCATCCCGCTATTTCTGGAAAATATTCCACCCGCGCTGGATTATGTTTACGATCGATTCCCCCAAAGTCAACCGACCATAAAACAATTTGAGAAAGTCATCGTGGCCGGATTCCCCTTCGTTGTGAGCCTGGCCTACGTGCTGCCGGCGATGCATCAGTCCTCGCTCGGCGCTTTGATGCTGCTTGGTGGAAATCGAGTGTACCCGCTGTGGCAGACTCCGTTCCTGCCCCTGCTCTATGTGTGGGCTGCGGCAATTCTCGGCTTCTCATTCGTGACAGCGACGCTTCTTTTCAGCAGCATGATGTGGGACCGGGCACTTGATATCGACGTACTCGCCGAATTGAACCGCCTCACGATGTGGCTGGTTGGGAGCTGGCTCGTATTTCGCGTAGTCGATCTGACCGTCCGTGGATATATTGTGACGGCGTTTCGCGCCAATATCTTCGCCGCGCTCTTCTGGATCGAAATGATGATCCTGGGCTACTCGGTATGGAAGTTGCGCGAAGCGGGAATCAGGCGAAGTCCAAGGACCATGTTCTACGGCGCAGTGCTGGCATGTCTCGGTGGAATGCTCTACCGCTTTGACCCGACGACGACGGCGTTTCAGCCGAAGCCAGGGGCAATTTACTTCCCGAGCGTGATCGAAGTCCTGGTTTCGACCGGGTTTGTGTCGCTTGGAATCGCGATTTTTCTCTTCCTGGCAAAGGCTCTGCCGATTTTGCCGGGTTCAAATAAGTTGTGGCGCGAGATGGAAGCGCAACGCGCGAATCAGTCAAGGGCTTCAGGTTTCGCGGTCGCGCCGAGGGCAGGGCAGTTTGCTACAGGTGATTGAAAGAACCAGAGAGAAATTCAGGTTGCAGGTAAGGACTTATGGCACAGCGAATCACCATTGATCCGATCACCAGACTTGAAGGTCACCTTCGGGTTGACATTGAAGTCGACAATAACGCGGTCAGCAATGCATGGGCTTCGTGCACCATGTGGCGTGGCATAGAAAATATTCTGAAAGGCCGCGATCCCCGTGACGCGTGGCTCTTCACGCAGCGCTTCTGTGGCGTTTGCACCACTGTCCACGCGATGGCCAGCGTACGCGCGGTCGAGGACGCGCTGCAGCTTCAAGTGCCGTTGAACGCGCAATACATCCGCAATCTGATTTTGATTGCGCATGGCCTGCACGATCACATCGTTCATTTCTATCAACTCTCGGCGCTCGATTGGGTTGACATTCTGCAGATTCCGAAGGCCGATCCCGCGAGCACGGCGAAGCTGGCGGAAACCCTTTCGCCCTGGACGGGAAATTCACGGGAGGTGTTTAAAGCTGCGCAAGACCGGGTGAAAGCTGTTGCCGCGAGCGGACAATTGGGAATTTTCCAGAATGGATATTGGGGCCATCCGGCCATGCGGCTCTCGCCCGATGTCAACCTGCTGGCTTTCAGTCATTACATTCAGGCGCTCGAATACCAGCGCAAGGCCTTGCAGGTGCTCGGCATGTTGGGATCAAAAACGCCGCACATTCAGAATCTCACCGTTGGCGGTGTGGCGAACGCGATCGATCTCGACAGCGCGACTGCTTTGAATATGCAGCGGCTCGAACAGATTCAGGAGCTGCTGAATCAAGTTGTGCAATTTGTGCAGGAGGTCTACTTTGTCGACGTTTGCGCCATTGCGGCCATGTATCCCGAGTGGTTCAAGATCGGCAGCGGGGTACGAAACTATCTAGCGGTTCCTGATCTTCCGCTCGACAGCGCGGGCTCGTCCTATGATCTGCCGGGTGGATATATCGCCAATGGAAATATCGGCGGCATGCATGCTTTCAAGACCGCGTCCGACAAAGACTTTCGCGAGGCAGTCACTGAAGATGTTACGCATGCGTATTACGAGCACGCTGATAAAGGGCCGTTGCGGCCATGGAATGGCATAACCGACCCTGACTTCACGGGGTGGAATGGCGACCAGAAATATTCCTGGGTCAAAGCTCCGCGTTATAACGGAGAACCGGCGCAGGTCGGGCCATTGTCGCAAGTATTGATTGGATTCGCGCAAGGGCATCCGCTGACCGTGAAGTATGCCACTCAGGCAATCAACAATGTGCAGGCGGTGGGCGGAGTACGCGTCACGCCGGAGTTGCTGCAATCCACGCTAGGACGCCATGCGGCGCGCGCCATTCGCGCCTGCATGCTGGCGGAACTCGCGCAGAAGCACCTGCAACTTCTCATCGACAACGTTGCCAAGGGCGATTATGAGGTGTTCAACCAACCAGTGTTTCCGAGTGGCGAAGTGGAAGGCGTTGGAACGCACGAAGCGCCACGCGGCACACTGTCGCACTGGGTCGTGATTAAAGACGCGAAGATCAAGAACTATCAGGCGGTTGTGCCCTCTACATGGAACGCGAGTCCGCGGGATCGCAAAGGCGCGCACGGGCCGTATGAGGCATCGCTATTAAATACGCCGCTGGCGCGTCCTGAAGAGCCGCTGGAGGTTTTGCGCACCGTGCATTCGTTCGATCCCTGCATGGCCTGTGCCTGCCACGCTTTCGACCCTTCGGGAAAACGCATCGCCAAGGTCAAGGTATTGTGAAGCAACGTGCCATGAAAAAGGTATTAATCGGTGGGATCGGCAATGTGTTGCTGGGCGATGACGGTGTTGGTCCGTACCTTGCCGCGCTTCTGACTGCGCGTTACGAGTTCGCAGAAGGCGTCGAAGTCATCGACCTGGGAACTCCGGCGCTTGATCTGATCGATCAGATCTCCGGAAGAGATGCGGTCATTATGATTGATTCCGTCGAGGCCGAAGCAACTCCCGGAACGGTGCTGCTGTACCGCAAAGCGGAAATCATGCGCCAGTCGCCTTCTGTGCGCATGGATACGCATTCGACGGCTTTGGTGGATGCGCTATTCGCCGCAAGCCTTTTCGCAACTGCACCTGCCGAGGTCCTTCTCGTAGGAATTCAAGCAAAATCGTACGATGCCGGCTGCAGACTGAGCGCGCCGGTGAAGGCCTCGCTGGATCAAGCGATTGCCATCGTCCTACACGAACTGGATCGATTGCAGGTCGAGTATCGCCATCAGGAACAGCCAGCCGATCTCGGCATCTGGTGGACGTCCGACGAAACGCTCGAAACAGGCTCGTCTCTTAGATTGGCGTCCATCAGATGAGTGCCTTGTGCAACTCATCTTCTCGCAAGTAATAGTTTCGTAATGTATCCCACATCACCGCGAAGAGTCCTTCGTTAGAGCTATTCTCCTCCTAACAATCAAATGACAATTCATCCTAAGGGAACCCGCGCGCGCATTCTGCTGAGTTCGGTCTTCGGGCCTTACGCACAAGATGACGAATTTGGAAGCCGCTCCATTAATCCGATGGAGCTTTACCACAACCAGGTTACCCGCGCGCAAGGCAGCTTCTCGCTGCGCATGTTTCATCGCTCCTGGGGCATCATGATGATTCAAGAAAATATTTCAGCCCCCTGCAGCGTGCTGGATTTTCCTACGCGCGAAGCCTTCGCTCGTGAATTGACCAGGAACCACTACGATATTGTCGGCATTTCCTCGATCATCGTGAATGTTCTGAAGGTCGGGGAGATGTGCCGAGTGGTGCGAAAGTTATCACCGGATTCGGTAATTGTCGTGGGCGGACACGTAGCTGCCATTCCTGGGCTGGAGACAATGATCGATGCTGATCACATCGTGCGAGGCGAAGGAATCTCCTGGATGCGCCGTTACCTGGGAGAAGACGAACACGCCCCGATCCGCCACCCCGCCATCGTTTCCGGCCTGGAGACACGGATCATGGGTGTGCGCTTGCCCGAGCGGAAGGGCGGGACGGCGGCGACGATCATTCCTTCAGTAGGCTGCCCCATGGGCTGCAACTTCTGTACTACCTCCGCTTTTTTCGGAGGTAAAGGAAAGTTCGTTAACTTTTACGAAACTGGCGATGAACTGTTTGAAGTGATGTGCCGCATCGAATCCGAGCTCAAAGTGCAGTCGTTTTTTGTGATGGATGAGAACTTCCTGCTGCATCGCGCTCGCGCGATGACCTTACTGGACCGTATGAAAGCGGCAGGCAAGAGCTGGGAATTGTCTGTCTTCGCTTCCGCCAATGCGATTCGAAAATACACCATGCTGGAGTTGGTGGAACTCGGCGTTTCCTGGGTATGGATGGGTTTGGAATCTCCCAGGTCGAGCTATGGCAAGCTGCACGGGCACGATGTTACCCAACTTACGCGGGAACTTCGCGAGCACGGCATACGAGTGCAGGGATCGACCATCATCGGACTCGAGCACCACACGCCCGACAACATCATCGAGGAAATCGAATCCGCGGTGAGCTACCAAACCGACTTTCATCAGTTCATGCTCTATACGCCAGTTCCCGGCACGCCGCTTTACCAAGAAATGGCTGCGCAGGGGCGAATGCTCACTGACGTCGACTTCGCCGATGTCCACGGACAATACAAATTCAACTTCCGGCATGCGGCCATCTCCCGCGAGGATTCCAAAAGGTTTGTGGATTGGGCGTTCTGGCGCGACTTCGAGCGCAATGGGCCGAGTCTCTATCGCCTGTGCGAGACCATGTTTCAGGGCTGGCAACGCTACAAGAACCATCCCGATCCGCGCATCCGTGAGCGTTTTACGCGGCAAGTGAAAAAGCTCAGCAGCGCTTACAACGCCTCGCTCTGGGTGATGGAGCGAGAGTTCAAGCAAGTCAATCGTAGCGTGAGTGAGCAGATTCACAAGCTGCGCCTCGAAATTGAAAAGGAGTTTCCATTTGTTGCCCGCGTCACCGCCGCAACGCTGGGCCCTATCTTGTTGTGGTTCACGCGCCGTGAGGAAAAACGTCTGGCGTCAGGACGTACCTACGAACCCCCGACCTTTCTCGAGCGACGAAACTGGGCTTCAGCCTCGTAGCTTTGGCTCGCACTCGGTTGCAATTCCAGCCACTCAACAAACCGCCTTATCCACGATGGCTGCAATTATGCAGCCTCGACGCCTGAGTGATTCGCGTCACCCACAATCGTGCCCGCGATCATGGCCATTGTAGCCGTGCGGCAGGAGAATCAATATGACGCAGTGTGGCAGTGCTCCCCAGCGGCATGCGAGAAGTCAACCGGGACTAAACGGCGATCGACCCGCTGAGATGCACGGGAGGTGGCCATGAAAAGCACAATCGAGGGCCCAGAATCGCAAGTCGAAGAAGCCTCGCCGGTGCAGCGGGCGCAAATACCCGCATCCTCCCTGGAGCGTTTGATGACTGCTCCGGCGCAGGCCCGGCCGATTTTCTCAGACAGCTTGCTGCGGTATGAAGGCCAAAAGGGCCAACAGACCTGGGCGACGCTCCTGTCATTTATTTTGCAATGCGTAATGTTGGGAGTGCTGCTACTGCTGCCGCTGTATTTCACGCAAGAACTGCCGAAATCGCAACTGCTGACGTTTCTGGTAGCCCCTACCCCACCGCCTCCGCCGCCTCCGCCGGCAGCCGAGCAGCCCGCTTTAAAAATCAGCCGGATTCAAACCGATCTGCTCGCGGGCGGACAACTGCGGACCCCCAGTAAGATTCCGCAGAAAGTGCAAATGATCAGAGAAGAAGAAGCACCGCCGCCGATGCCTGGCGCGGGTGGCGTGGTGGCAGGCGTGCCCGGCGGGATCAATTTCATTCTGAGCAATTAAAGAAGGAGATGCAATCATGATGTTTTCCTACAGGTTGGTTCGGTTGATTGAAAGCCATGCGGACATTCTAGCCACGGGACTGGAGAGAAAAGTGACGTCTTCCGAATACGTGAGCAGCTTCCGCCATATTCCCGCTCGTGAACTGCGGGAACGCGTTTACGAAATCTATCGTCACCTGGGGGACTGGTTGCTGGGCAAGAACCAGGAAAATATTGAACAACGCTATCGTGAAATCGGGGCCCGGCGGGCGTCGCAAAATGTGCCTCTGCCTGAAGTGATCCAGGCCATTGTGCTTACGAAGGAAAATCTCTGGGACTTTCTTAAGAACGAAGCTGTACTGGACCGGGGCTGTAGAAATCTTGGGCGAACTAGAACTGCTCCAAATGCTGGAACAGTTTTTCGACCGGGCCATTTACTTCGCGGCGGTCGGTTATGAAGAACGGATGGAGCATCTGAAGCTGCAGGAGCGTGTTTCGATCGCAGCCTAAGGGGAACCACAGCTCTAGTCTGTTCTGCGTTTCTGAAGGCCGCTACGGCGTGACCACAAGCACACGAAAAAGTGACAGAGGGCATTGCTGAGACCGCTTCGATTTGTAAAGCTGAGATTGGGTGCGAGGTGTCATATGCCAATCCTGGAATTCAAGCAAGACACTCCTGAAATCAAGAAACAACCTGCGGCGATCTCCATAAACAATGTTCTGTATGCCACGGACTTCTCGGCCGCATCCGAGGCCGCTCTGCCTTATGCGAGTGCAATCTGCCGCCGCTTCGGAAGTGCATTGCATGTCGGTCCATGTGGTCTCCGATACGAGTCCACTGATCATGACCAGTGGACTGGACTATGTCGGCCTGGAGGCGCTATGTCAGAACGCTCAAACCCTGGCGCAGGAAAAGCTCAAGCAAGCCGCAGGTCGATTGGGGCAAATACCCTACAGGACATATCTTCGGCACGGAGAAGTTTGGCCCAATCTCCGCGACATTGTGGCGAACAATCGGGTCGACCTGATTGTCGTTGGAACTCACGGTCGCGGGGGGTTGGGAAAGCTGATGCTGGGTTCGGTCACGGAAAATATTCTCCGGCAGGCGTCCTGTCCTGTGCTTACCGTCGGGCCACGCGTCTGTGGCCGGGCCAAGCTGCAGGAATTTTCTGGCGGCGGGAGAGAACTGGCTCCGGTCGAATTGGAACTTCGGGAAATCCTATGTGCCATGAATTTCACGGCCGCATCGCGAGAAGTTGCGCAGGTCGCAATTCAATTGGCAGCGCAATTTCAGGCCCGGCTGACAATGATCCACGTAATTGAGGGTGATTCAAGGCTGGGAAAACCGCCGAAACCAACCAACTATGGAATGCGCGAGCTGCACGAGGACATTTCAAAAGCCGCGCTCGCGTATGCGCCAGAAATTGTGACGGAGTTTGGCTGCGCTTGGTATTGCATCGTAAACCAAGCGGCAGCACGGGAAGCGGACCTGATTGTGCTCGGAGCGCATCCGGCCGAACACGCGACGCACCTCCCTTGGTCGACAGTGCATCAGGTTATGGCGCGCGCCACCTGTCCGGTGCTAACGGTCCGCGCATAAGCTTTTGCTGATCACTCGGCGGCCCAGACCGCTCTGTCCATTTCTTCAGCAGTTCTTGCGCAAATTCCTTCCGCACTCAAAATAACGCCCCAGATTGGGCAGCCGATCTGCGGCAGACGCTACCAGATCGGCTTGCCGTCCTTATCACGGAAGACGAAGGTGTCACTGCCGCGGCTGACTTCCCGCGCGAAGATCGTTTCCACGCCTTCAAACTGCACCTTCGTGCCCACCACTGTGACTACATCGCCCTTGTTGAAGACCAGATCGTACATTTTTACAAACTTGGTGGTGGCCAGGTGTACCTCAATCGTGTTGCCGGTCGATAAATTTAGAAGCAGGTGCGAACCCATTCCACCGCTCATCGGGCATTGACGGTCTCTTACATCCACAACCGTGCCTCTAAAAGTAGCTTCGGCCGCCCGATCGTATTTCGGAACTGCAGTGTCGCCTTCAGATTTCTGGGCCGGTGCTGCTGATCCTATCGTCAGCATGAACGCAACAGCTGCAAGAACCAGAAGAATGCTTCGTATGTCTTTCATATGACCTCCTAGCTGAACACCAGGAAATCTGGCTGTTTTAGTGTGGCCCTTCAGCGCTTATCGCGCTGTGATCACCATCACAATGAGCTGTTCACCGACCAGCCGACCAAGTTAACCGAGGGAGAGCCGCTAGAGCGTTTCTGCTCACACTCCGGGGTCACGAAAAAGGGTGACCAGGGTCACCGCGCCGATTCCACTCAGAGTTGAAACTCACAACTAGGCAGTGAAGTGATTGCTGAATTCTTACATATGTTCTTAAGTTCGCTGTATTGCGGTCATTATCGCTGCCCTAATCCGGGTTGCGAAATTCATAAGGAGAGAACGAAATCATGAAGATGACGAAGCTGGTGATGCTGATTGTGACGATTGCTGTGGCCCTGTTCGTCCTGATTCCCAATCTGTCATGGGCTGCCGACGATGGAGCAGGTCTTTACAAAACAAAATGTGCAATGTGCCATGGTGTGGATGCAGCAGGCAAGCCCGCAGCCAAGATTCCGAGCCTGGTTTCGGATGATGCCAAGAAAGCTTCCGATGACGACCTTGCTAAGTCGAGTCGCGGAAACGCCAAAACATCCCGGCACGGTGAAAAGTCTGGCTCCGGGCCGAAGTGAAGATGATCGTGACTTACATTCGTGGCCTGCAAAAGTAGGGATTCGTAGAGGTCATTGGCTGTTCCTCTTTGCGCACCGCCGCTGTCGCAAATCGCCGATAGCGGTTGCGGAAGGCGAGGGGCGGTATGAACATGCCTGGTTCAATTCGGCAGAAGAGGACAGAACTCCGCCGATTTCATTGTCTCCAAGCCGGGCGCCCGCTTTTCGCTTTGCAAGATGGAACGGCCCACCCGGGTCCGGAGGCTCACCACTCCGGACCCGCAATTTTCTTCCCCAGCAGTTCGCCGGAGACTTACCGCATGGCCCCCGAGTTCGTTCCATCGCAGCGTACGTTTTCTTCGTATCTTACGCGCCTTGAAAGAAAATCCTGGCCGGGAGCAGCAAGGAGCAATTTCTATGAGTAAAGCACTGCTGTATGACGCGACCATGTGCATCGGCTGCAAACAGTGTGAAGGCGCCTGTGCGGAGCAAAACAATCTGCCCTATGATGACGCGGTCGCGGCGGAGTCGGTGCAGTCGGCACACAAATATACGGTCGTCAAGACCATGGACGACAAATTCATGCGCCGCCTCTGTATGCACTGCGAGAAACCCGCCTGCGCATCGGCGTGTCCGGTGGGCGCCCTTCACAAGACAAAGGAAGGCCCGGTCGTATACGACGTGTGGAAGTGCATTGGCTGCCGGTATTGCATGGTGGCCTGCCCCTTTAGCCAGCCCAAATATGAATGGGGCTCGCTGAATCCGCGCGTCCGTAAATGCATTATGTGTCCGGACCGGATCGCCGCCGGTAAGCAGACCGCCTGCGCCGAAATCTGTCCCACCGGCGCTACCAAGTTCGGCGAACGCGATGACCTCATCAGGGAAGCCAAAGAACGCATCCGCCAGAACCCCGGCACCTACATCGATCGCATTTATGGTTTGAATGAAGTGGGCGGGACTTCTGTCCTCATTCATTTCCAGCGAAAACCCGGAGCAATACGGCTATCCGGCTTCCGCGAAAATTGGTGACAACCCCATGCCCGAATACACCGGCCGCGTGATGGAGAGAATTCCAGACTTTATTCCGGTCTGGTCATTAGTGCTGGGAGGCATTTACTGGATTTCCCACCGTCGCGATGAAGTGGCCGAGGCCGAAGCGGCTGAGGCCGAAGAAAAAGAGTGGGGGTGCGCGATGAAAATCAGATTGACCTTTTGGAAGGCCGTATTCGCTCGTGATCATGGCCCTGGGCCTTTACTCCTCATTCATTCGCTATTTCCGCGGCTTGGGTGCGGTCTCAAATATGACCGACCAATTCCCCTGGGGCCTCTGGATCGGCTTCGACTGCCTGTGCGGCGTCATGCTGGCGGCCGGCGGCTTCATGCATGGTGCGGCGCGGTTTACCTGTTCAATGTTGAGCGCCTGCACAGCGTGGTGCGCCCTGCGGTATTGACGGCGTTTCTGGGATATGTGCTTTTTATCGTTGGCCTGTTATTCGATCTCGGCCGTCCCTGGTACATCTGGCATCAGCTCATCTACATGAACCCACACTCGGTCATGTTCGAGGTCGGCATGTGCGTGATGACTTACACCACGGTGCTCTTTTTTGAATTCCTGCCGAATGTGTTCGAACGCTTCAATCTGCAAAGCCCCCATCAAGTGGATCAAGAAAATCTACCCGGTGCTGATCGTATTGGGCATTTTGCTTTCGACGCTTCACCAGAGTTCGCTCGGCTCGCTCTATCTGATTATGCCGAGCAAACTGCATCCCATTCTGGTATTCGCCGGCTTTGCCGTTCTTCTTTTTCGGTTCGTCGGTTGCAGTTGGATTGGCAATGACGATTTTCGAGTCGACGCAGAGCGCGAAGGCTTTCGGCCGCCAGCTTGAACTGCCGGTCCTTGTCACTCTGGGCGGTGCTTTGCTGGTCGCTCTGTGGGTCAATGCACTGCTGCGCTTCGAAGATTTTTTCCATCGTGGACATGCTCGGGCAGATCATCAAGCCGAGCTACGAGGCCTACTTCCTGTGGCTTGAACTCATGCTGACCTTCGTGATTCCTATTACTATGCTCAGCTTCAAGAAAGTCAGGCTCTCCCCGCCGCTGTTGTATTTGGCTTCCATTATTACTCTGCTCGGTTTCATCACCAATCGGCTCAATATCAGCCCTGATCGGTTTTGAGACTTACGTCGGTCATCACTACGTTCCGAAATGGACGGAATTCTCCATCACTCTCATGATCATCGCCATGGGCTTCTTCCTGTTCGGAGTGGCGGTGAAGTACTTGCCTATCTTTCCCCGAGGAAAAGCACGCAGCGGAGCGGCCCCGCGCTACCAAGGCCGAACCTTTGGTTGGCACACCGGTGTTGACCCATGCGGGAGACTGAGTCCAATTCGCCATGCCTTGCGACGGAAGCGGCTGACCTACAGCATCAGCACGAAATTGATTGCATCGCTGTTAGCAGGAATGTTGATTATCTTTGCGCTGCTTGGCTATTTGAATATCCGCCTGCACCGCCAACATCTGGAAGCGGCCACGCTGGCCAATGCGGAGCGAGTCAGCGATCGTCATCCACCGCAGCACAGCATATTACATGCTGCGCAACGATCGCGAGGGACTCTACCACGTCGATTCGAGCCATCGCTGACGACGACCGGCGTAATCAAGGTGCGCATCCTCAATCAGGAAGGCCGTGATCAGTTATTCGACCGAACCGACCGAAGTCAGCCACCTGGTCGACAAGAGAGCTGAGGCGTGCTATGGCTGCCACAGTCAATCGCAGCCACTGACCCATCTGAATCGGCCTGACCGTTTTCGGATTTACCGCAACCCAGGCGGCGAACGAGTACTTGGAATCATCACCCCGATCGAGAACCAATCCAGTTGCTCGAACGCTGCGTGCCATGCGCATCCCGCAAGTCAGCAGGTGCTCGGAGTACTTGACGCAAATCTTTCCCTGGCCACGGCGGACGCGCAAATTGCTGATCAGTAGTGGCCGCATGGTGGCGTACACCGCGGGCGCAACGCTGCTGGTGGCATTACTGAGTTGGTTATTTGTATGGCGCGTTGTCGATCGACCGATCACTGCGCTCAAGCAAGGCACAGAACACCTCTCGCGTGGAGAACTCGGTTATCAGATCAATGTGCGATCTGAGGATGAAGTCGGAGACCTGGCGCACTCCTTCAACGACATGAGCCTCCAGTTACGCGTGGCGAATGAAGAGATCGTGACTTGGGCGAAGACGCTCGAAGATCGCGTTGAGGAAAAGACGCGCGAACTCCGAAGCGCGCCCACGATCACGTTCTGCACGTGGAAAAGATGGCGTCGCTCGGCAAGATGGCGGCGGTGGTGGCGCATGAGGTAAACAACCCGCTTTCCGGAATCCTGACTTATGCCAAACTGCTGCGGAAGTGGGTCGCGATCAGGCCAGGTCGAGCATGAAAAACGCGACGAGGCGATGCAAATGTCTGGAACTGATTGCCGCAGAAAGCCGGCGCTGCGGCGAATCTGATCAAGAACCTGCTGATGTCTTTCCCGCACCGCTCCCATGAATGTGCAGTCGACTGACATGAACGCAGGTGATCGATCGTTGTCTGATGCTGGTGCGGCATCAACTGGAATTGGTGCGGAATCGAGCTGCAACTGAAACTCGCCGAAGATTTGCCGCGTGTGCGCTTGCGATCCCGCACAGATTGAACAAGTCCTGCTGGCGCTGATCATGAATGCAATCGATGCCATGCCGCAGGGCGGCAATCTCTGGCTTCAGACCGCGCTTGAGCCACGAACGAAAATGAAATCGAGATTCGGGTACGCGACGACGGCGCGGGCATCGCTCCCGACGTGCTGCCCCAGATTTTCGAACCTTTTCTGACGACCAAGGAAAGTGGACACGGGGTTGGACTGGGCCTGGCGATCAGTCGCGGCATCGTGGAAGCGGCATAAGGGACGCATCGAGGTCGAATCGGAACTGGGCCAGGGCACGACTTTCACCGTAACCCTGCCCGCGCAGGCTACCGACGCTGTCGCTGGCGGCCGTCGGACGCTGCGAAATGGCGCGATGAAGGTGAGGTGATTCAAGTGAGCACACAAGGAAAACTGCTGATCGTGGACGACGAACTGAGCGTGCGCGACTCGCTGGGCAAATGGTTTCGCGAAGAAGGCTACGAAGTAACGACCGCGGAAAACGCCAGCGACGCGCTGACCCGCCTGGCGGAACAACGCTGGGATGCGGCCCTGGTGGATATCAAGATGCACGGCACCGATGGCATCGAACTGCAGCGCCGCATGCACGAAATCGACCCCGAACTGATCGTGATCATGATGACCGGCTATGCCTCGGTCGAGACCGCGGTCGCGCGCTAAAAAACGGCGCCTACGACTACGTCACCAAGCCGCTGGATCCGGACGAGATCGCTCACCTGGTGAAGAACGCGCTGGCGCACAAACGCACCGCACAGGAGAACGTGCTGCTTGCGCGAGACCGTCGCCGAAGTCGCGCGTCCGGGAGAATTGATCGGACAGAGCGGGCCCATGCGCAAGGTTTTCGAGCCATCGAGACCGTTGGCCCACCGACGCCACGGTGCTGATCACCGGCGAGAGCGGCACCGGGAAGGAACTGGTGGCGCGCGCCATCCACCAGGCCAGCCCGCGGAGATTTCATCCGCTGGTCGTCATTCACTGCGGCGCTCTGACGGAGACGCTTCTCGAAAGCGAACTCTTCGGACACGAAAAGGGCGCGTTCACGGGCGCGCAGTACCGCAAGAAAGGCAAATTCGAAATTGCCGAGGGCGGAACGGTTTTCCTCGACGAGATCGGCGACATCAGCCTGAAGACACAGACCGATCTGTTGCGCGTGCTCCAGGAGCGCGAAATCACCCGCGTGGGCGGCAACCAGACCATCAAGGTGGATTTCCGCTGCATCGCCGCCACCAACAAGGATCTGGAAACAATTGATCGAGGAAGGCAAGTTCCGTCCCGACCTTTTCTACCGGCTCAACGTCTTTCGCATCGAACTGCCGCCGCTGCGCGAGCGCCGGGAAGATATTCCCGCTGCTGGTGGATCATTTCGTCCACAAGTTCTCTCTGGCCATGAACAAACGCATCACTCGGGTTTCGCCTGCGGCCATGAACCAGTTGCAGCAACAGCCCTGGCTGGGCAACGTTCGCGAACTGGAGAATGCGGTCGAGCGCGCCATGGTTGTGGGGCAGGAACCGGAACTGCACGAACAGGATTTCATCTTCAAGCCGCAAACCGTGCCAGGCGCTGTCGCCGCGGGCAAGACCCTTGAGGATATGGAGCGCGCTCACATCCTGCGCGTGGTCGAGGAATGCGGAGGCAATCAGAGCCATGCCGCCGAGGTGCTCGACATCGACCGGGTCACCCTGTATCACAAACTGAAGAAATATGGCTGGAGTCGCACCTCAATCGATCGAGACAAGAAGCCGGACGAAGTCGCCCGATGAAGGCATGCGATGAATCTGCTGCACCTGTTGCCGATCGGGAATGTGAGCGACGGCTTTGCTGAAGTGATCTGCGTCCCGCCGTCGAAGAAATTCTCTGGCGTCCCTTGCCAGGTGCTGCCTGTCCGTCTGGATCCGGAATTCGCTTTCCACGGAGAGCGCCAGCAGTATCACTCGTCCGAAATCCTGCATCGCATGCAAAGATTTCGTTACCCCGGATTCCTGGCGAGTGCTGGGCATCGCGGCTGTTGATCTATATATTCCGATTCTCACTTTTGTTTTCGGCGAGGCGCAGATGGGTGGTCCGTGCGCGGTGCTCTCGCGCGCACCGGCTGCGCCAGGAGTTCTATGGTCTTCCCCCCGATCATGAACTTTTTCGCCAGCGTGTAATCAAGGAAGCGGTTCATGAATTGGGACACACCCTGAACTTGACCCACTGCGATGACTACCGATGTGCGATGGCATCATCGCACGCCGTGGAGTGGATCGACCTGAAAGACGGTATGCTATGCGAGGGCTGCCGGCGCGCGACTAACTTGAAGACCGCAGCGCAGCCGGCGCGAGCCTATTGAGGTCGCTCACGGCCCACATCTGCTGAACTCCGAAATGCGATGATGCGCAAACACCGGCCGCCCGGAGTCCTGGTGGTTGGGCCTTGGATCCGGGCGGCCGGTGTTTTTGCGTACTAGCTTCGAGAGCCGTCGAGGCGGTTCGCCTCATATCTGATTGGCCCTGGCCGCGAGTTCGACTTATGACGGGAAGAACTCTTTCGCCAGCGGCAGCCATTCTGCATCGGGAATATGGGTGGATACATCATTCACGGCAACTCCACCATCCTGGGCCAGGGCCCCCGCAAAAGCCAGCGGCATGCGGCGTTGCAAGCGATTGGCAGACTCTTCGGTCCAGTAGCGGGCAAGCGCGCCGCCGAGCAAGTTGCGGAAGTTGGTTTTTGCATCAGGCGCCTGAACGGTCAACAGCCAGCCATCGCCGTAAGGGTCGTTGAGCGCAAGCTTTGGGTTCTGCTCGACAAACTCGTTAATGTCCGACACCGTGCCTTCGATCGGCGAAACCATGTCCGCTGCGCAACCGTCTCGACGAATCGTGCACATCTTCTGTCCTTGCCGGATCCACTGTCCACGTTGCGGCAGCGTGATGCTTTCGACCGTACCGGTGAGCTTCGAGGCAAAATCATCCATGCCCACGCGCACCAGATTTGGGCTTTCGCTCAGTGCCCAGGTGTGACCGGGGTGGTAGCGGAGATTTTCCAGCACCTCAAAGCCCGCGACTAAAGCGGGCTGAAGGCGTGGCCGAGTTTCACGCTCGGCCGCCATGGTCTCCATTGCAGGATGTTCAATTGCTTTTCGAGTGCGGAAATAATCGATGAGCAAGAAAATTACGAATGTGAAGAGAACCAGTAGGACTGTCATAAGTCACCTCGTCGGAAGGCCGTTTTACTAGCGACTCCGCAACTTTCTAAAGGCAATCGCCCTGCCACAGCACGGCGAATTGCGAGGACGTGCCCCCCGGTTAGCGATCTCGGGTGAAAACAAGGCAGTTGGAAGGGACGTCACTTCCGTGGCAGAGATTGTTGCGACGAGATTGTCAACATCGCTCTGATGGAAATCGCAACAACCCAAAGCTGGTGCTTACCGCGTTGTGAGCGCGACGAAGGAAAATGACGCTGTGTAATCAGACTCTTACGGGTTGGCGATCGACAGATGAATCTGACAACAGCGAAAGCTGACGAATGCAACGGAAACCCAAGGTGCGCGCTGGCTACACGAAGACTTAAAGGATGTGACGCCCATCACTTTCGGCCGTGAGAGGAAGCACAGCCGTTCTCCTGGAACCGGAGTGTCATTAAGGTGAGTCGGCTAGATGTGACGTTCGAACATGGTAGAACACCATGCTCGTTGTGCTTCAAGGAGGACCGGTGCTTGAAGATCTGTTTCAACCGATGCATCTGCTCGTTATTTTAGGAATCGCTCTGCTTGTGTTCGGGCCTAAGAAGCTCCCAGAGTTGGGTAAAGGGCTTGGAGAGGGCATCGCGGATTCAAGTCGGCCATGAAAGGGCCCACGGCTCAATCGCGGACGGAAGATGATAAAACAAAGCAATCTTGAGGCCTGGACAGCCGTGTCCGGGCAGATAAAGGGCTGGCGGCTTGAAATAGCAGGACGGCTTGATTCCTGCCGGTTCGTTCTGCAGTCACGGCTGGGTGTGACGTTCGACAGAGATCAGAGTTGGGAGAGGGTCTAGACCTACTATCCAAGGTAAGCTGCCATGTGCCTCGCGATTCCCGGACAGATTATCGAAGTCCAAGAACTGGGAGGCTTGCGCTCCGCCCGAGTGCAGTTCGGCGGAATTGTACGACAGGTGTGTCTGGACTTTGTGCCCGAGGCCGGCAAGGGAGACTATGTGATGGTCCACGTGGGCTTCGCTATAACCCAAGTCGACCGACTGGAGGCCGAGCGCACCTACAAACTTTTGCAGGAAATGGGAAATCTCGAGGACGAACTGGGAGCTGACACTTGTGAAAACACTTTCACGACATAAGCAGGCCCTCCGCTAGTAGTCGAATTTCCTGCCTTCGTATTACTTACCGTCGCGACTCACAGGCCCGTGTGATTAACATCACAGTGGGATGGCGCATGTCCAAGTAGAGTTTTGGCATTGATGTTGCGCTATGAAATATCTAGATGAGTACCGTGATGAGCGCATAGCCAAGGCCCTGGCCGGGGAAATAGGCCAAACCACAACCCAACCTTGGGTCCTGATGGAGATATGCGGCGGGCAGACTCACACCATTATGCGGTATGGCATCGACGAACTGCTTCCGTCGTGTCTGGAATTGGTCCACGGCCCAGGATGTCCAGTATGTGTAACCCCGCTTGAAACCATCGACAAGGCGATTGAACTTTCAGCGCGCCCGGATGTAATTCTGGTCTCCTATGGCGATATGTTGCGCGTTCCCGGCTCACGCTCAGATCTGTTTCGCGCCAAGGCCCAAGGGGCCGATGTGCGCGTTGCATATTCTCCCATGGAAGCGGTGAGAATTGCGCGGTCGCGGCCGGACCGCAAAGTCGTATTTCTGGCCATTGGTTTCGAGACCACAGCTCCTGCCAATGCTATGGCCGCATGGCAGGCCAAACGCGAAAGGCTGACGAATTTTTCGCTGCTGGTCTCACACGTGCTGGTTCCTCCTGCAATCCGCGCTCTGATGGCTGCCGCGAACAACCGTGTGCAGGGCTTCATTGCCCCGGGCCATGTGTGCGCCGTCATGGGATGCGACGAATATGAGGGCCTCGTGCGGGATTTCCGCGTACCGATTGTCGTTGGCGGCTTTGAGCCTGTTGACCTTCTTCAGGCGGTGCTGATGCTGGTCAAGCAACTGGAGGCAGGAGAGGCGAAGCTCGAAAACCAGTATGTGCGCTCAGTGAGTTATCAGGGCAATCTCCCCGCTCAGAGAATCATGACCGATGTGTTTGAGATAGCAGACCAGAAATGGCGCGGCCTGGGGATCATCCCACAAAGCGGATTGCGCTTGCGCGAAGAGTACGCGACCTATGACGCAAACCTGCAGTTCGAGTTGGAAGAACTCTGTGTCGATGAACCGGCCGAGTGCATCAGTGCTCAGGTGTTACAGGGATTGAAGAAGCCGACCGATTGCCCCGCATTTGGTTTGCGCTGCACGCCGCAGAATCCGTTGGGAGCGCCAATGGTTTCCTCTGAGGGCGCCTGCGCGGCCTATTACCACTACCGGCGGCACTCGGTCGCGAGTTAGCAGGTGCGAATGTCAACCAAGACGATCATTGAGCTAAGTTGCCCGACGCCGCTCCCAGCCAAGGACACGATCCTCCTTGGCCATGGCAGCGGAGGCAAATTAAGCGCTGAGTTGGTTCGCGACGTGTTCCTGCCGGCGCTCTACAATCCTGCGCTGGCCCGGCTTGACGATCAGGCAATCGTGCAAATCAATGGTCAGCGCCTGGCGATGACCACGGATTCTTTTGTGGTGAAACCTTTGTTCTTCCCCGGCGGCAACATCGGTTCTTTAGCTATACACGGAACCGTGAACGATCTAGCGATGGGCGGTGCCGTGCCGCTGTTTCTCAGCGCCGCATTCATTCTCGAAGAGGGCCTGCCCGTGGAACAACTGCGGCGCGTGGCGAACTCGATGCACCAGGCGGCACAGGCGGCAGGGGTTGAGGTCATCACTGGAGACACGAAGGTCGTCGAGAAAGGCAAAGGAGACGGGCTGTTCATCAACACGACCGGCATCGGTGTTGTTCCCGCTGGCGTGGAACTGTCCGCCGATCGCGCCAGGCCGGAGACAAAGTTTTGTTGAGCGGCACCATTGGCGACCACGGAATCGCGATCCTGGCGCAGCGAGAAGGACTTGAGTTTGAAACTACGATTGAAAGCGACAGCGCGGCGTTGCACACACTGGTGGCCGCAATGCTCGCCGCCAGCCGGGAGATTCGCTGCATGCGCGACCCCACGCGCGGCGGGGTCTCCAGCACGCTGAACGAGATCGCCCAGCAGTCGCGGGTTGGAATCGAACTGCAGGAGTCGGCAATTCAGGTGCGTGAACAAGTTCGTGGAGCCTGCGAATTGCTTGGACTCGATCCTCTATACGTGGCGAGCGAGGGCAAGCTGGTCGCGATCGTTGCGCCGGATGCCGCCGATGCGATACTCGCCGCGATGCGAGCGCACCCGCTGGGTGCGAGAGCCAGTATTATCGGCACTGTCACAGAATCCCATGCGGGTCTGGTGACCATGCGGACGACTTTGGGCACGAGCCGCATCGTAGACATGCTGGCCGGCGACCAGCTACCGCGGATTTGCTGACTGGCTTGGCTGAGGAGCTTTGCCGAGGAAATATGCGCGAAACCGCAAATTCGGTCATGGAGGCGGTCAGTGCCGAGATGTTGCGACACCCCGGTACGTATCCGACCAAGGTTTCTGTACGCATCGTGAACTGATTGAGGCCCGATCGCTCAATTCGTTGGACCCGCGCAACACGGCGTTCGCGGTAATGCCATCAGATGTCAATCCCGGCTGACTTTGCCGAGGCTGACCTTGGGTGACGATCTCACATTTGCCCAGAAAGCGCGAGACTTTGCTCTCCTTCCGGGCGGACGCGAATGTCGGCCCCGCCCACCAGGGTCACGCTTTGGGTTTCCCCGACTCCAGCACCTATCTTCTTTCCAATCGTCAGCGAGTGCGTCCTTCGATAGCTCGATCTGGGACGGACCTGTTGCTGATGACGTCTGGCTGACTGTTAGGCCTTCACGAACTCGACATCGAGAGTAATCGTGACCTCGTCACCGACGAGAATGCCACCCGTCTCGCGTGCAGCGTTCCACGTCAGGCCGAAGTCTTTGCGGTTGATCTGCAAATGCATCTCGCACTGGTCGCTTGCGATACATAATCCAAGCCTCGGCCGTCCCTGGGGCCAGGTGGGAGCGCTGGATCATCTGGCCCGATTGCATAACGTCGCGCTCAGTCCGTACAACAGTGGAAGATAAACAATCGAGGCCGTCAGCAGACGGCGTGCGGCAACTCTCGAACGCTCGAACACGAATTTCCATCCGAAGTACGTGAATCCTGTTCCCAGAAGAGCCACGGCACAGTGAAAAATCGTCGCGTGGCGCATCGGAGATTGCATAAGGCTGATTACGACGAGAGCAACGAGCGGCAACAGAGTTTCGGAAATCACGAAAGGAACTCTCACGTTGCCCTTGGGCAGAACCAAGTAGCCTGCGCGGTCGTAGTCTTCGCGGTACATCCATGCGATTGCCATGAAATGTGGAAACTGCCACAGGAAGAGCATCGCGTACAAAATTCCCGCCTCGAAGTTCAATCGTCCGGAGGCTGCGGCATAGCCAATGAGCGGTGGCATGGCCCCCGGAAAAGCTCCCACTAGAACGCACATTGGTGTTTTTCGCTTCAGCGGTGTGTACACGAATAGATAGCTTAGTAACGTAAAAGTTGCGAGCGCACTCGCGAGCAGGTTGACGGCGATCGCGAGATAGACGCTGCCGGTCACTGCCAATGCTGTTCCGAAAGCCAAGACTGCGGATGGTTTAAGACGGCCAGCGGCGGCTGGACGCCGGGCGGTTCGGCGCATTTGCGCGTCGAACCTTCGTTCGAGGTATTGGTTTAGAGACCCGGTTCCACTTGCTACCAGCAAGGTCCCGAGCAAAGTGTTGAATAGCCCCGCGAATGAAAACGGCCGGCCATCACGCGCCGAAGCCAGATAAAACCCTACAAAAGTTGTGATCAAGATCAGGAAATTCACTTCTGGCTTGGTGAGTGCCCAGTAGTCTGAGAGCAACGTAGATCGCCCAAAATTGCGCTTTTGCGCCGCAGCGGAAGACAACTCTAGAGGTGCGGAGCCGGTGTGACATTTCAGAGCGCCTCAATCCTCTTTGACTCGGCGTGCAATGCCGCAACGGTATGCGGCTCGCATTGCGGCATCGAACTCTCATCGAACCGATGGGGCGAGAGTAGACGCGCGGTAAAGACTGCTGCGGCGATTAGGTAGACGAGTGTGACGCAAGTCCACATCACCGCGCCGGCGCATTGCTGGTCTTCTAAGGCAGATTGGCCAAAGGGGTGATGGGAAGACAAAAACACGGGGTAGACGACCCGATCGCAGAACACCAGAAATCCGGAAAGAATATCGCACGGCAGGGTGGCCAGAAACAGATACAAGATTATGGAGGATTCTGGCCATTTCGAGACGCGCGGCTCGACTACCGGCAACCAGAACAGAAGTCCGGCTGCAAGAAATGACGCTTGCTCAATGCCGTGCCACGTTTGCGATCGCATCCCGAGCATAAACACGGAAGGAATATGCCACAGAATTAGCGCGCCTGCCGCTGCAAGCCAGCAAAAAGCCGGGTGGGTTACCACGCCTCTCAATCGCTGCATCGGCTCCGATTGCGTTGGACGACCGATCGACTTTGAGAATCGCCGCGACCAGTTGTCCCCCAGTGGCCCTGGCGGTATGCCAAGCAAGATCAATGGAGGTGCAAGCGTCATGAGAAGAAGGTGTTGAACCATGTGGGCCGTCAGCATCTCATGATCGAGTACCGCCAGAGGTGAAGCCGTTGCAATCCAAATGAACAACAGACCGAATAAAAAACTACCGGCCCGCCAACCCTCAAGGTTGTGATCGTGCCTGCGAAGGCGGAGCCATCCACGCAGATAAACCAATGAAACAAGAATCAAGACGCCTGAGATCAAGGATGACTCGGACGCAACGTGATGAATGTTTGGCGTCATCGGAGACCTATGGTCGAGTTCCGGAGGTTTTCACTTGGCCGTTGCGAAGCACCAGTTGCTCTGCCGCATCGCGCGCCGGGCCTTGTGTTTTTGGGTGCAAGGTCTCGAGGAAAGCTACCAGCGCAGTAGTCTCTGCGGGACTCAAGTTGTTCCCATAAGCGGGCATGTTGCCGCCACCCTGAATCACCTGCCGAATGAGTTGGCCCTCCGTCAGCCGCACGGCAACGCTGTCCAGGGCTGGCCCCCTTTGTCCACCCATGTTGCCAAGAGAGTGGCAATTCCGGCATTGCTTGACCTGAAACACGAGCGCACCCTGCCGCTCAAGTGCAGTCGTGCCATGAATGAAGTTCTCCGGCACCGGGTCGCCACTCCAGGCATTCATGTGCGGACTCCAGGGCGTGAACTCGGCCAGGCGAGTAAACGTGCCGAGCGTGATCGCGATCATCAGCACGGTAACAACCGCAATCGGGCGGCGCTTCCAGCTTTTTTCGCCTTCTCCCGAGAGAAATGGAAGAAGAATCAAGCCGAAAATTACTACGGGCGGGACGATCAGAAGAAATGGCGTCTCCAGCGATGGAGGAAGAAGTGAAAGCAGCGCATAGAGCCACAGGAAAAAGTAATCGGGCTTGGGTGCAGTTTGGATGATGGTCGGGTCAGGGTACCCGGTGGGCCCAAACGGGCCGAAATAGTAAGCGCACGCGGCAACTGCCAGGATGATGAATGCCGCGACAAACATGTCTTTCCATATCGCATACGGAACGAACGGCTCACCATCTTTCTTAATCAAAGCGTGATACTCGGCCTCATAGGTCGCTCGCCTTACGATGCGTCCCGGCATCGGCCACTCGTTGATGCCCAGCTTCAGCACCATCAAGACATGGAGACAGACGAAGCCAATCAACAGTCCGGGAATGACGAACACGTGCAAAGCAAAAAATCTAGAGAGAGTTGCACCCGCGATGATCGGCCCACCCAGCATTAGTTTCACGACAAAAGGACCGATGATGGGAACGCGGCTGGCAATCGACGCCCCGATTCCCAGGCCCCAGTAGGCGTCCTGATCGAAGCGCATGACTTGACCGGTGAATGCCATGCCAAGAGTCATTAATAAGAGGAAGACGCCGATGATCCAGGTCAATTCGCGGGGATATTTATGAGCTCCAAAGAGAAAAACCTGCACCATATGAATCAGGACGATGGCAACCATGAAGTTGGAGCCCCATCCATGCATGGCGCGAATGAACCAGCCAAGCTGCACACTATGATTCAGGGCTTGCAGGCTGGTCCAGGCTTCGGCGCCCGAGGGTACATAAATCAGCGCCAACAGAATTCCGGTCACGATTTGCAGAATAAAAACAGTGAGAGCGGCGCTGCCGAACACGTAGAACCAACTCGCCGTACTTCGTGGCACGGGGTGTTCCGCCGCTTCGCGAACGGGTGCTGCCAGCTGCAAACGGTGGTCAAACCATTCGCCAATTTTCGTAATCAGGCGCACGGAGTTTTCTCCGAGTTCAGGCTTGCTACCGGGTCACCGGGAGTTGGCAATTGTCCGGCCTCAATGGTGAGCACTCCGTTTTCGATTTTGTACGGATATTGGAAAAGCCCACGCTCCGGCGGCCCAGACGCGCGTGAGCCATCGCGGTAGTAGACGCCGCCGTGACACGGGCACATGAAGAGGGCGGACTGCGGGAACCAGCGGACGGGGCAGCCGAGATGTGCACAGTTGATGGCAAACACCTGAAATTGATCGCCCGCGATGCGGCGCACCCAGCACGCTGTATCTACAGTTTTTCCATCGGTTGGCATGACCAGGGGATTGCGAAAAGTGGCCATCCGCGTCTCTCCCTCAGGAAAGTTGCTGACGTCTCCCAGGCGCACCCAGGCAAGATAGCCATTGCCGCGGCCACGCGTGATGGAGGAAAAAAGAAAGCGGGCAAGTGGCACAGCTAAGACCATCGCCGCGAATCCGTTGAGCAGGATCCCCAGCTTCATGAAGAATCCGCGGCGCGAAAGGCTGGATTCAGCGGGCGGCGAGGTGGTCACAGTGTTCGTCGACATCTTTTTTCTCCGGTTCTTTGTCAGGGTGTTTCGCGTAGCTCGAAGCGGAATAAGGCTGCCCCGGATCCTTCACACGCCGGGAAGCCAGCCATGCAACTACATCTGTAATTTCCTGATCGGTCATTGGATGTCCGGGAACATCTCCGCGCCAGTCGGGTGCGCCCAATTCCGGCCTGCCGGTGATCACGATCGTGCGCAGTTCCTGATCGCTCACCAGCGCGAGGAATGAATCATTCGTGATCGCGCTTCCCTTCCGCGTTCCGGCACCTTCAGTACCATGGCAGGACGCACAATATGTGCCAAACACGGGTTGGCCGTGATCGACATTCCCGGCGGCTTTTGCCGCGTATGACGGTGGATTGGCTCCATCGAGAATTCCCTTACGTCCCCAACGCGAAAATATTCCGCTCGTTATCACGTTAATTTGATCTTCGGTTAGCATTCCCCCGGCAGACTGCGCGAATGCGGGCATGGATGTTCCGCGGACACCCTGGGTGACAACGTTGCGCATCGTGGTTTGATCGATGATGGCCAGATACACGGGATCGGCCAGGGCAATCGCCGCTCCTCCACGGCCTTGCGCGCCGTGACAGGCGGCACAGTTTTGTGCGTAGAGTGTGTCGAAATCTAAAATCTGGCTCGGGGCAACTACCTCCGGATCAGTTCGCGGTCCACGATTTAAAGTGCTGCAAGCGGCGAGCACCGCGAGGCTGAGAAACGTAAGCGCAGAGAGAGTCCTGATTCGCTTCCTCTTCATCCGCGGTTCTCCCCGCTGTCCCGCGGCAGCATGGTTCCGGGAGCCTCAATTCCCGCCCGCAAGACAAACGAAACATTTTCGCGGGTGGGAATTTTCGCCTGGCGCATGACTACAAATCCGGCGACGACTCCGAAAGCCACCTGCGAAGCAATGAACCAGGGCCAATCGATGTGGCTGGCGAGCAGCGGATTCAGCAATCCCAAGATTGTGTACAGCAGCCCTGACCACAGCACCGGAGCAATGAGTCCTCCAAGCACGATGGGACGGCGCGGGAACATGGGCAACATCGCCCCGTAGAGCAACCCAACAAAGATGGACACAACTCCGTGCAGAACAAAGGCAATGGCGAAAGCGTCCGCATGAAATGAATACAGCTGTGCGGGCCCGAGCCTTGAGGATTCTCGATAAATTACCGCGGCGAGAAGGTTGATGGGGTACCAAATGCTTCCAGTTTTGAGAAGGCCGTACCCACAAGCCAATGCAGCCATTGCGACGCTGCCCGCCAATCCCCCTTTCACGCCGGCTGATATCGGATAGGTGTGGACCGGGAGCCACGCGCGCAATTGATCTGGCAGGACGGGAAGCCGATCTACGACCCGGCGACCCGTGGCCAGGCGAAGGTCTTCGGCAATGACCGGTACCACCTCTTCATGCTCGCTCGGAAAGACTTCACGGAACCAGCCGACAGATCCTGCAACCGCTAACACTGCGCCAAGACAGCTGACCGACATGCTGGTCACCAGGCCAGCGAACAGCAGCGCCGCACCTATCGCCAATATGAACGGCCACGCTGTCGGCGCGGGGACATCAATCTCCCGCAGAGTACGCGGAGTCTCGGTCGATTTCTCTGTCGCCGATCCTGTTGGCATGTATACCTCAGCGTCCGAGAACGTAAACTACGGTGAAAACCACGACCCATACGGCATCGACGAAATGCCAGTACATCGAGAGCACTGCGATACGGTCGGACTGGCCGACGCCGATACGGCCGATAAATCCGAATATCGCGACCGCTGAAAGCATAATCAGACCTGCTGTGACGTGAAAGGCGTGCAAGCCGACGAGTGAGTAATAGGTTGTCCCAAATAGATTGGTCGAGATTGTGAGTCCGCTTTCGTAAATCAGCCGGTGCCATTCTTCCGCTGTGCCGTAGAGGAATGTACCGCCTAGACCAATGGTCAGCAGCCAGAAGCCGAGGAATAGTCGTCGGTAGTCCCGCTCCAACGACTTGGCCGCAAGGTGAATGGTCAGGCTGCTCGACAACAAGCAAATCGTGTAAAAGATCGGTGTCTCAAGCACTTGTGCGGGCGTCGGCCCGGTGATGCTCTTCCCCAGATAGAAGAGATAGGCAACGACGAATATCGTGAAGATCGCGGACTCGGCGATGATGAGACTGGCCATCGCGACCTTCCCGCGAGATGGCAGATGCCACGCGGCTGCTGGATTCGGAAATGGAGTTGAAGTTGTCATTGCGCTCATATAGTTCGTTCACTCATAGCGGCTATCAGGGTCTTCCGGATGCTTCAGGTCCCACAAGGGCCGGCGGCTCGCCACTGTCGGGACCGTCGCAAAGTTATACGCAGGGGGCGGCGAAGACATCGACCATTCCAGTGTCCATGCATCCCAGGGATCGTTACCGGCCATGGCTCCCTTGAAATAAGAAATGATGAGGTTTGCGAGGAACACGATAATCGCGAGTGCCTGAATGAACGCGCCGATAGTAATAAGCAGGTTCAAGGTGCCCCAGCCGCGGCCAGGCTCGTAGGTGTAGATTCGCCGTGGCATGCCCAGAATGCCAGGAATGTGCATGAGGTCGAACGTCAGGTGAAAGCCAAGCAAGAACAACCAGAAATGCCATTTGCCTAGTCGCTCGCTCAGCATCCGGCCAGTCATTTTGGGATACCAGTAATAGAACGCGGCGAAGAGCGCGAATAGAATTCCGCCTACAATCACATAATGAAAGTGCGCCACCACAAAATAAGAGAGGCCAAGCTGCCAGTCGAACGGCGAGGCGGCCATCATGATTCCGGTCAAACCGGCAATGAGGAATTGGAATAAAAATGCGATGCTGAACAGCATGGGAGTTTTGAACTGAATCCTTCCGCCCCACATGGTGCCGATCCAGTTGAAAATCTTAATTCCCGTGGGAACTGCAATCGCCATCGTGGTCAAGGTGAAGAAGCTGTTGGCGTAAGAACTCATTCCGATCGTGAATATGTGGTGCGCCCAAACGCTCATGCTCACGAATCCGATGCACACGGTTGCGGCAACCATCACGGGATAACCGAAAATCGGTTTGCGGGAAAAGACGGGAATGATTTCCGACATGAAAGCAAAACAAGGAATGATCAGGATGTAGACTTCCGGATGTCCAAAGATCCAAAAGAAGTGCATCCACAGGACAGCCGATCCTCCGGCCTGGGTGTCGAAGAAATGGCCGCCCAGATAGCGATCGATGAGCAGCATGATTTGAGCGGCCGATAACGGGGTAATCGCGATCAAAACCAATCCAGCCATTACCAGGTTCATCCACGCCAGCAGCGGCATGCGATTGAGCTTCATCCCTGGGCAACGCAGGCACAGAATTGTCGCGATGATGTTGATGGCCGTTCCAATACTGCCAAAGCCGGAGACCAGCAGTGCGAGAGTCCAGTAGTCGGAGCTGTGACCAGGCGAGAATGCACGCGCGCCCAATGGTGCGTACGACCACCAGCCGACATCGGGTGCGTTTCCCGCGCCGTACAAGCCGCTTCCTCCGAGAAAGCTGAAATAAAGAAGAAGACCTCCCAGAAACGACAGCCAAAAGCTGAAGGCATTCAGGCGCGGAAAAGCCATATCGCGCGCACCGATCATCAAGGGCACCAGGTAGTTCGCAAATCCAAACAGGACTGGCATGGCCACAAAGAAAATCATGGTTGTGCCATGCATGGTGAACATGCGGTTGAAGACTTCCGGAGAAACGAAGTTGTTGTGGGGACGCATCAACTGAATGCGAATGATGAGCGCCTCGACTCCACCCACCGCGAGGAACAAGAGAGACGAGCCAATGTAGAGAATCCCCAGCCGCTTGTGATCAACCGTTGCAACCCACTGATGAAGCTGGTCGACCCAAGGCCTGGCTTCGGTTTGGGCGACGGGAACGGTGATCGCATCTGATGCCATAGTCAGTTTTCCAAGCGTTCTAGTGCAGCGTTTCCATGTAGCCCACGACCGCATCCAGATCCGCGTCGCTCAGCTTCATGGCTGGCATCAACGCCCCAGGTTTGATCGCGCTGGGGTCCTGGATCCAAAGACGAAGATTGGTAGGAGTGTTTTCAGCAGCGCCAGCGGCAATCGTGGCGCGGCCCATCAAGTGTGTCAGATCGGGCCCAAAACGTCCGTCCGCTGGGGTGCCGGCCACGGTATGGCAGTTCATGCAGGCATTTCGTTCAAACACCTGCCTGCCGGCGATTGCGCTTGGGTCTTCGACTGCGGGTTTCTGCTGGGCGCTCACCCAGGCGGCAAAATCCTCAGGTTCATCCACCGAAACGCGGATCAGCATCTTTGCGTGCTCTACTCCGCAGTACTGGGCACACTGGCCAAGAAAGACACCTGTGCGCTGCGGGTCCATCCACATTCTGTTGGGGTGGTTTGGAATTAGGTCCGTCTTGCCTGCAAGCTCCGGCACCCAAAAGCTATGGTCGGTATCCGCTGACAGCAATTGAATAAACGTTGGCGTCCGATGACTGGGACCACTCACCGGGATGTGCAGTTCGTTGGCGGTGACGATCCCCAGCCTCGGGTATCGAAACTCCCACCAGTATTGATGTCCAATCGCGATCACATCCAGAGCGCCAGCTGGTTCGGGAGCGTCCTCGATGGCGTGGATGACTCGGGCGGTGGCCAGGAACAGGACAATGACAATCAGAATTGGAATGACGGTCCAAGCCAGTTCAATCTGAGTGCTTCCATATACCTGGGCCGGCTCGCGGTCCGCGTCCTTTGCTTGCCCACGGAACTTAACGACGGCGCAGACCAGTAACACAAAAACAACGGCAAAGATGATCCCGGTGATGACGAGCACAAAGACGGACAAATCAGTGATTGACCTGGCTGGGGTTGAGGCGGGAGCGAAGATATTTGTCCCGTTAGGAGGCGGGCCTTTTGGCTCGCTTGCCCACATCACCCCAACAGAGCAAAGCGCAAGAAGCATCGCCTGTGCAAAGAACCGCACAATCGGAGATTTCATTTTGAACGACACTTCTCTTTTCCCTTGGTCACTTCCGAAATGTGCGCTATCACCGGAATCTGCAATGTCCCCTTGATTCCAGTGCAAAGCGCCCCACAATCCGGCCAGAAATCCCATGGGTGAAGAGCAAGCGTGCTACCAAAAAGACAGGCACTCGCATTTACTGCAGTGCAACCCCAATGGAGGCGAATACTCACGAAATCCCAATCGTCAATTTCGCGAGGCGACTACCACGTAACCGGAGCGGCCAGTGTCATTCCTCTGCCGCTTGTGTCAAGTGTCAACTGGCCGACACGGGCACCTTGGGCACCAGGCCCAGCCCGATTCCACATGAAACGTAGTTTGGGACCGCGACCTTCATGGCGGGGTAATTGCATGGAAGGTTTGAGGGAACACCGAAATGTCGATTGCTCGAGAGTTGCGGGCCAGGCATAGCGCGATATAAACGCCCGGTAAGCCCGCATGAAGGTTTAGCTAAAATCTCCTACTGCAACCAAGCCGATTTTGCTTCCGATCAGTTGTGCGGGACATCCCCGCGGTTCCACCAGCCCCCGCCGAGCGCTTGGAACAGGGCAGCCGTGTCGGAGTAGCGATTTGACTGAGCTTGTACCAGGTTTATCACTGCTTGCTGGTAATTCTGCTCCGCGCTTAGCAGGGCAAGATAGCTGACATAGCCGACCTGCATTTGTCGCGTAGTCAGATCGAGTGTCACCCTCGCCGCATCGCGCGCTGCGACCGCGGCCTTTAGACCGTTGGCGTCCTGTTCAAGAGCATGCAGCGTGTCGGCGACGTTCTGAAACGCGGTCAACACGGCGCTGCGGTATTGTTCATCCGCCTGGGCGTAGGCTGCTCTGGCCGCGCGTTCCTTATGCAGGAGGGTTCCGCCTTGAAAGATCGGCTGGGTGACGCTGGCGCCGACATCACGAAAGCCGTTGCCCGCCGAAAAGATGTTGCCGAAAGCCAGTGCCATACTCCCTATATCTCCGGTCAGGTTGAAGCTCGGCAGGCGATTCGCGCGCGCGACTCCAATCAGCGCGCTTGCGGAATGCAGGTTTTCCTCGGCCTGGAGCACATCGGGACGCTGCTCGACCAGCTTGGACGGAAGGGTCAGGGGAAGTTCCTGCGGAAGCTGCAGGCTGGACAATTCAAACTTCTCAACCGGATCTTCGTTGGGGTAGCCGCCCGACAACACAGCCAGCAGGTCGCGCTGTTGCGCGAGTTGCTTAAGCAGCGGCGGCAAAGTAGCCGCGACTTGCGCGAGCTGTGCTTCCTGCGCGGCAACGTCGAGCCGGCCGACATAGCCTTTCTCAAATTGCTTGCGCAATATATCAAGCTGCTTGGTGTTAATTTCGATGAGCTGATTCGTGGCGTCAATCTGCGCCCACAGAGATGCTTCCTGGATAGCAGCAGCAACAACGTTTGAACTCAAGGTGATATTCGTTGCGGCCACAACGTAGCGGGCCTGCTCCTGCTGTGCCTTCAGCAATTCCACTGTCCGGCGGTTCAAGCCGAAGACGTCAGGGGTGTAAGAGACGCTGACCTCCGGCGTGAACAGGCTGTATTGAAAAACCGGTGCGTTGGGCACAGGCGAGACTTCATTCGACGTTTTCGCCCGAGTGGCAGCGAAGCTTCCGGAGACCTGGGGGTAGTAAGCACCACGTTGCGCCAAAGTATTTTCGCGTGCGACCTGCAATGCCGCTTGTGCCGATTTAAGATCGGGATTGTTCTTGAGCGAGCGTTCAATCAAGTCGTTGAGCGGCTTAGAGTGAAATAAAGTCCACCAGTCTCCGGGAATGTCGCGCCCTTGGGTGAAGGTTTGCGCTTCTCCACCGGCAACGTTCGGACTGCTGCTGGTGGTCGCTGGCAAAGAGGGCGTATAGCCAGGAACATTCGGTGCAGCCGGTCGCTTGAAGTTCGGACCCGACCGCACATCCTACTGTAATTAGCAACACCAAGGCCGCAAACAGGGCGGCGATGACTGCAATGACGCGTGATTTGCGAGTAAGAATCATAGCAACTTAGGGCCTGCGCTTCATGTTGGTTCCATTGATCGCTGCGGTGCCCCTCGCTGCTGTCAGTGGCCCGCCGCTGATTGCAAGATGCGCACCCGGCTCGCGGGAATTCTTAAACTGCTGGCCGTTGACGGAGACAGCGGATGAGGGAGTGGACAGGCTACGATGGCTGACCGCTTGGCTTGGAACGGGAACCGCGGTCTTTGAGCTTATCTCCCGAGGCCCAGTGACGGTGCGCGAAATGTCGATCCGAGCGCCATTCGTTGCCGGCATTTTATTGAGACGCCGGGGATGACTAACCACTGGCTGGGAGTGGATTTTGCTCGAAGGACGTTTGGTTGTGGTTTTCGTCAGATATGCGGAGCCTCTTGAGTTTTGATTAACTTCTCTCGGACGAGTCTGCTCATTTTCGTTCCGAGCTTCGGGATCTCTCTGATAATCACTGCCGGATTTGTCGCCGCTTTTCGAAGGCCCTTGTTGGGACAGATGATCTGCCTGGCGCGCAAGGCTTCTGCCCGGCAGCGAGACGGTTGCGATCATCATCACGAAAAAGAAGCGTACCGTTTTCATTCTGATGCCTCTTGTTCCTTTGGCTCCGAGTGATCAACGGTCAGGTGATGTTCCCCGCCGAGGAAGATCAGCCGCAGGGCAGGCACCGCGAGAAGCAGCATGACCGGGCCAACCAGCATGCCGCCCACGATTACAGTTGCGAGGGGGCGCTGCACCTGGCTGCCGATACCGGTGGAAATGGCCGCGGGCAACAAGCCAATGCAGGCGGAAAGAGAAGTCATCAGCAGCGGCCGCATTCGGGTTGACGCGGCGCGATACATGGCATCGATGTGTGTCAGTCCGTGAGACAGTTCCTGATGGTAGAACGTGATCATCAGGATCCCGTCCATCACCGAAACACCGAAGAGTGAAACAAAGCCAATGGCGGCGGAGATGCTGAAATGCAGACCGGTGACGTAGAGTGCGAGGATGCCGCCGACGATGGCGTCAGGAATGCCTGCTAGGGCCAGAATCGAGTCTTTGAAATTGTTGAACAGGCTGTAAAGGGCGCCAGCAATCAG
The DNA here is from genome assembly GCA_963743585.1 of uncultured Acidobacteriaceae bacterium. Lineage (GTDB taxonomy): Bacteria > Acidobacteriota > Terriglobia > Terriglobales > Acidobacteriaceae > Sulfotelmatobacter. The sequence goes on from CAVUQI010000004.1 coordinate 277,218, forward strand.
GATGAAGCTGATTGGCACGATGATCTCCAGTCGCTTCTTTGCCTCCTGGAGATCGCCGAACTCGCCCGCCCAGAGCAGATGGTATCCAGAGGGGAGCTGGACGTTTTTTGCGATGCGCGCCTGGGCCTCTTCGACCGTGCCTCCGAGGTCGCGACCACGGACGCTGAACTTGACGGGGATGAAGCGCTGCACGCTTTCGTGATAAATCCACGACGCTCCGGTATCGAGCGTAATCGTCGCCAGTTCGCTCAAGGGGATGTAGGCATTGGCGCCGTTGGGAGCCGTATAGGCAACTTTGATGTTGCGGATTTTGTCGATGCTGTCGCGGTATTCGGGCGTATAACGCACCACGAGATCGAATTGGCGGTCACCTTCCAAAACCTCACTCGCAACCGCTCCTCCCATAGCTGCTTGAATTACCGTGTTCACATCGCCGGAATTGAGACCGTAGCGTGATGCCTTTTCGCGATCGACTTTGATGTTAAGGTTCGGCTGGCCGAGGACCGGGAAGATGCCAAGATCGGTAACGCCCCGGACCTGAGCCATCTGATCGCGCACCTGATTGGCGAGATTCGTGAGAACTTCAAGATTGGGCCCAACGATCTTGACCGAATTCACGCCTTTGACGCCCGAAATCCCCTCTTCAATGTTGTCCTCGATATATTGCGAGAAATTGAACACGATCCCCGGCAGTTCGTTGTCGAATTCGGCCTGAATCTGGTTGGTGAGTTTGTCTTTGGTTAATCCTCTGGGCCATTCGTCAAACGGTTTCAAGGGAGCAAACAACTCCACATTCGAAAAGGGCGAGGCGTCGCTGCCGTCATCTGGCCGGCCATGCTGCGAAACGACGGTGAGGACTTCCGGGTGTCGCATCAGAATCTCGCGCATTTTTTTCGTCGCGGCTTCACCGTCTTCTAGCGAAAGAGTGGTGGGCATGGAGGCGCGAATCCAGAAGTTGCCTTCTTCCAGGTGAGGGAGGAACTCGCTGCCGAGGCGTGGTGCGATCAGAAAAAATGTTCCAAGAGAAATTGCCAATTCGATTCCGACCACGAGCGCACGATGTGTCAAGGCGAAGCGCAAGGCCGGGTTGTAAGCCCGGTGGAGCGCACGGACAATAAGCGTTTCGGCTTCCTTCACGTGCTCAGGCAGCAGGAACGAAGCGATCACCGGCGTGATGGTGAAGGTCGCAATCAGAGCACCGGCTAGTGCATAGCCGTAGGTCCGCGCCATAGGGCCAAAGATTTGGCCCTCGACTCCCTGCATGGTGAATAGCGGCACGAAACCGGCGACAGTGATCAGTGCAGAAAACAAAACCGCCTTGTCCACCTGGAGCGCACTGACGAAAACGAGCCGCAAACGATCCGTCCAGTTCGTTGGCGCGGTCGGGTCTGAAGCTTTCGTTGGATCAAGCCCCCAGAAACCGTCTGAAAGACGCTGGAGCAGGACGTTCCGTTCTTCGGGCGGGCGCTGAAAATTCTTAAAAATGTTCTCGACCAGAATTACGGCCGAGTCCACGATGATGCCGAAATCAACCGCTCCTACGGACAGCAGGTTGGCGCTCTCTCCCATGACGACCAGAAGAATGGTGGCAAAGAACAGCGCGAAGGGGATATTGATTCCGACGATGACAGCACTACGGAGATCTCCGAGAAATATCCATTGGATGAGGAAGACCAGCAGACATCCGAAAATCAGGTTGTGCAGGACAGTGTGCGTGGTCAAGGCAATCAGCGATGAGCGGTCGTAGAAAGGGACTACCTTCACTCCCGGCGGCAAACTGCCATCGTGATTCAAGGTGCGAATGGCTGCCTCGACCTTGGGAATCATGTCAGCGGTCTTTTCTGTCCGCCTTTGCACCACGATGGCGCCGACTACGTCATCGTGCATGTCCCGCCCCAGGATGCCGAGTCGTGGCCGGTATCCAACTGAAACCTTGCCAACGTCCTTGACCAACACCGGAACACCATCCTCCTGGCTCAGCACGACATTTTCGATGTCCCCAACTTTGTAACCTTCCCGCAAATCATCTTTGCCGCCGTCATCGATCAGGCCAACCCCGCGAATGTTGATCGACTGCTGGCCCACAGTGATCTCGCGACCGCCGACATTGATATTTGCGTTGCCCAGCGCGGTCAGAATTTGAGGGACCGTGACACTGTAGGCTTCGAGCTTGTGCGGATCGACGTCGACCTCAAATGTTTTGGTCGGACCTCCCCAGCTGTTAATGGCGGCAATGCCGGGGATCGTCAGCAGGCGGCGGGCAACGATCCAATCCTGAACTGTGCGCAGATTTGTAATTCCAAAATGCGGTGGGCCAACCACTTGGTAACGGTAAATCTCTCCGGTCGAACTGTTGGCCTGGATATTCGGCGACACACCGCCGGGCAGGCTGACGTTCTGCTGCAGTGCGATCGCAGCTTGGCTATACGCGAAGTAATAGTCGACCCCGTACTTGAAGCTGACGCGAACGAACGAGAGCCCATAGAACGAAGTGGAGCGGATGACTTCAATCCCGGGCGTGGTGTAAAGCCCAATCTCCATTGGGATCGTGTAATAGCGCTCCATCTCTTCTGCCGAGAGCCCGGGAGCTTGCGCGGTAATCTCCAAAATGACCGGAGTGGGATTGGGATAGGCCTCGATGTTCAACAGTTTGAAAGCAACGAACCCGGCGCCGGCAAAGAGAAGCAATCCCATCATCACGATGGGTCGGCGGCTGAGGCAGAAAGAGATGAGCGACTTGAACATGAATGATCTTTTGAATGAAGTGGTATCGATCTGATCTAATCGCTTGGCGGCGCCTGGAGCATATTGCTTAGGAACACCGCTCCGTCACTCACCACCAGTTCTCCCCGCTGTAACCCGTCGAGAATCTGAACCCTGCCGTCGTTACGCAGGCCGACTTTGATGATTCTCTCTGTAAATGTGCGGCGATCGGTTGTCACCCACGCGCCCATGGTGCCGTCGGGTTCGCGGACAACTCCATTTGCCGGGATCGCCATAGCTTCGACCGGAGCGTCAACGCGGATGACAAAGTTAGCCAGCATTCCGGGGCGCAGGTCGTTCTTGGGATCCGTGATTTCAGAACGGATCGTGACCCGATGTGTGTTCGGATCGACGGTTTCGTAGATCTTTGAGATTTTTCCTTTAAAGACTCGCCCGTCGTAAGCCAATGTCCTGACTGCCACGGGCTGCCCGAGATGAAAAAATCCGCTGTCGCTTTCCGGCACGTTGGCCAGCATCCACTTCAGGTTCACATCAGCGACCGAATATGGAGCCGGCGGATTTCCGGGCTGCACGAGAAATCCCGGCTGCGCGACCTTATAGGTGACCTTGCCGGTAATCGGGCTGCGCACGACCAGCGCAGGGTCGATCTTGCGCGAGGCAATCATCTGATCAATTTCTGCGTCTGTCTTGCCGAAGACAAGGACCGCATCTCGCGCGGCTTTGAGAGCGCCTTCCGCAGTCTGTTGGTCGGAGATGGCCTGCTCCAACTCCCTCTGGGGAACACCGACGCTGGTCGTGTATAGATCCTTGGCACGGGCCAGTTCTTTGGTGGTGAGTTCGTAGGTTGCCGCCGCGCCAATCAGATTGGACTCGGCTTGTATGAGATCAGGACTTTTGATTGTATAGAGAGGTTGATCCTTATGAACTTCGGCCCCAAGTTCCGCGAAAGTCTTGATGATCGTTCCTTGATAGGTAGGAAACACCTGAACAGAAAGGTCTTCGTCGTAGTCAATGTTGCCCACCGCTTCCTTTTCAACGGGGAATGCGTAGCTGCCGACGGGTTCAATCTTGATCGAGTTCAATTGGCTCGGCGATAAGTCCACCGTCGGATCAGCAGTCGAATTCATGCTCGGCGCGGCTTTTGTGTTTGTGGCTTCTCCGCGACTACAAGCTGATTCCGGAAGCGCTACGGCAACAACCATCGCCACGGCAATAACAATCGCCAACGGGACCTCCCTGCGAATGTGAACTGGATATTTCATGATTTTCACTCGAACGCCGTTCCCACGTGACTGTTGGTCAAACAGATCCTCGCTGATTTCAAAATCCACTGGCCCGCGTGTTCCGGCGCCGCCTCTTGCGGGTATCTTTCTTTGAGACCCGCCCGATGAACTCGACCACGCCCGCATACAGCAAGCCGATATACAAAAGCACTCCGAAAAGGCCAATTGCTATCAAGACGTAGCTGTTCCATGCTTCATAATTCAAGGAGTTGCCCCCTGCGTGCAGCGCTACGTCTCAACTTGATTCACAGCTTCACGGATTACGCCTACCCTCCGTGAAAGAATGTGGACTGTGAAATCCTTGTACGGGAAATATTCGCTTTGGGGTAGACACTAAAAGAGCCAGCGCGAACAGTATTTCGATCTCTATCGTGGGAATTTCACGGCCAATCGTTTGATTGTTTTCACTGGGCCCGGATAATTCGATTGCCGGCCAAATCTTATGGATAAATCGTTCGATTAGGTTTCTTGCACAGGAGCTAGCGTGAGATAAGAGACATGGCAACTAAACCCATGCTTCATTTGGAGATAATCTGGGATCGCCGGAACCGGATCGCGATTCTGCTGACCAGTGCTGTGCTGGTCGTGGCGATCGCGACAGTCGATTGGTGGACGAAGCCTTACTTCTCCCTGGGCTTCCTGTACTTGTTTCCCATCATGCTGGCAGCCGGATTCCTGCCGCGATGGGCAATCGTTTTATTGGGACTTGCATGCGCATTGCTGAGTGAACGTTTCAGCAACCTGGACCCGGCGGACGCGCATATTCGTTTGAGCTTCGAGGCCCTGGCACTTTGCGGCTGCGGACTGCTGACTTCTGAGGTGCTCCGCAACCAGCGTTTGCACCAGGAAGCTCAGGAGCGAACGCGCATACTGGTGGAAACCAGTCCGGCGGCCATTCTTACGGTGAATGAGGGAGGTCTGATCGAATTAGCCAACCATGCCGCGACAGAATTGCTAGCTCCCCGAGACGGGCATCTGATCGGGGAACCAATCGCGGCGTTCCTGCCCGATCTGCATCGCGCCTTGCGCCCCGAAGAGGGACCTCAATTCCGGGCTTCGATGCAGTGCCGAGGGCATCGCGGTAATGGCGAGTCCTTCCTGGCCGAGGTTTGGTTTTCCAGCTACAAGGAGGGGGCGACACCGAAACTGGCGGCCATCATCGCGGACGTGAGCGAGGAACAGACCGTCCCGGCGGGAACGGGTTCGACACCGCTTGACCAGAAGGAGCGGCCCTCTCTCAATAGCCGGGAGATGGACGTACTCCGGCTGGTTGTTCAAGGCTTATCGAATAAAGAAATTGCATCAAGCATGAACATCTCGGAGAGCGCGGTGAAAAACACGCTGCAGCAACTGTTTGCCAAGACCGAGGTTCGAACTCGAAGTCAGTTGGTTCGTGTGGCCTTGGAGCGTTACAGAGACTTACTCTAATCCTGCACTTGGTGAACGAGAACATCCGCGGATCGGGTCACTCCCGCTGGACCGTCGGCAAGCCTTCTTTTACCGGATTAGGTAAGAATAAGCCCGTCAGCCGAAAAGAACTGCGACCACATTGATATGGCCTCGATAAGTGAGTTGGCGATTATGCGCTTGCCTCCCCTCATGACCCTCGCTTTCCAGAATCTGCCCTGCGGTTTCACGTATTGAGGGTTCATCATCCACCAGTAGGACACGAAAGCGGAATTGGGCTAAGGCATTCGCTTGGGCAACCGGAGTGATGGAATGTGAGCCGTATGAATAAACTGACACCCAAGCTGCGCAAAGCACACTCCAGTTTCAGAGAAGCTCAACGCAAACGGTGCGTGCGTTTCGCGTTCCACAATTACCAAGGGAGATTTTAGGTGGTTAGCCCGGATAAGTAATGTCGTTCAATTAGCAGCAATACCCTACACACAAATGTCGTCTTCCCGCCGCGGACGGACGGGCCACGAAGATCGTCGTCTTCCACGTGTCCTCAGCGCAGAAAAATCAAGAAGCCGCTCAACGGAGGACAAGGCCACACGGTTTGCCGACCAGCACAATCAAGCTCGCACAAACGCGACAAATCAATTTGTTGTGCCCCGCCGTCACGCCGCGTTGCTTTTTAACATAGCGATAGACTGCACCACCGTTCTGGCAGGTCTCACAACCTTGCTCGACACCGGCGGGAAGCTCGGAAAAAACGTGGGTTGGCATTTCTTCCAACGTAAGGTTTGTAGCGGTGATGCCACACAACTCCTCATGAAACCGGAGAATGACCACATCGCTTGCTCATCCGGCGCGGCCCGATGAGGCATGCATCGAGTGGAGATCATGCAAGAACGGATTCTGAGACCGTAGGTGCACGTCTCATTCCATCCAGCACTCGGTCTGGAGCGCCAACGCCTTCAAGACAGCCGGCGACAGTCGCCTTCGGCAGGCCCGCTCCTAGTTGTTTTATTCCACTGCGAAAGCGACTCTCGCTCGCTCGCGTCTGCGGCTCGACATACGGCAATCCAAAGCCAACCTCTCTCCTAACGAAGCATTGTGCCCTTCTATGCCTGATTGAAAGCCAAAAGCTGTCGAAATGTGGACGAAGTGTCGTTCGTGTGACACGCCATTGGACTTTTATAAGCTGTCCTCCAGACCACTTGACCTATGCATCGAGAACATGTTCGGCTGCCCGATTTGGAAGGCGGCGTGCATATTTCTTTCGCGGTGGAGGCACCGAAACCAATGCGAGCGATGGAAGAATACGGCGAAGGCGAACAAAACCTCGAAGTCCGCATTCGAGGGAAACACACACGAGAGATGCAAGACGTTCTCTCGCGCTGTCGACCGTTCTTTTACAGAACGGCCTATCGACAATTGAACAATGCAGCCGACGCGGAAGATACGTACAGGACGCGCTTTTGTCTGCCTACAAGAACTTAGATCAATTTAAGGGCCAAGCGCAGATGTCCACGTGGTTAACCACGATTGTTATGAATTGTGCGCGGATGCAGTTGCGCCGACGGTCGCGCCAAAGTCTCCTATCGCTCGATGAGCAATTCGGGGAGGAGTCCGGCCTTTGCCTGTTGGACGGATTGGCTAACGATCGTCCATGCCCCGAGGTCGAGTGTCAAAAGTCCGAATTGCGCGGGCATCTCATGCAATTCGTGGAGCAGCTCTCCCCTGCCTGCGCAAGGCATTCCAGTTGCGTGACCTTGACGGGCTGACGACACGCGAAGCGGCGAACATCTGGGAGTACCGGACGGGACAGTGAAAGCCCAGTTGGCAAGAGCACGCACGAAGCTCAAACGGTTCATGCGCCGTGCGCTCAATGTGCGGCCTCGTCCGGGCCTACGTGCACGGCGTTGCGGTTCAGTGGCTAACGAGTGATCAAGGGAAGCCGCCCACTGTTGTCGTAAGCGAAGCATCACACTTGTGCATGTCTCATTCCATCGCGACGCCCCAGTCGTAGTCTCAACGGCTTCAGGGCGAATTGCGTGGAAGCGAAATAGGGTGCGAGGGCTGCCGTTCTTGCGGTCAAAAAGGAGATTTCAGCCTAAATGGGTTCTCTGGAATTCACCGCGTTGATTTTCGCAGGATCGCTCCTTGCGGGGTTCCTTGGCGCGCTGACTGGGCTAGGCGGATCATTTGTAATCGTGCCACTGCTAGCGGTTATCTTCCACGTGGACATTCACTATGCGATTGTGCAGCGCTGGTTTCAGTGATTGCCACATCCAGCGGAATGCGGCAGCCTACGTGCGCGAAGGATATTCGAATATTCGCGTAGGAATGTTTTTGGAAATGGCAACGACCGCGGGCGCACTGGTCGGGGCTTCTCTCGTAGTGTACTTGCATGCGTCGGTGATCGCAGTCATTTTTGGCCTGGTGCTGATCTATTCAGCATTCGTTTCATTCCACGAGCGCTCTTCTTCAAGACAGGACAGAGGCTCCGACCGGATTGCGACCTGGCTCCGCCTGGACAGTACATTCCGACGAGCACCGGTCTCCAGAGCTATCACGTTCGGGGAGTACCGGTGGCCTTCTTGTTGATGGTAGTCGCGGGCGTATTGTCTGGCCTCTTAGGAATCGGGTCTGGCCGGTGAAAGTACTTTGCCATGGACAAGGCAATGGGGCTCCCATTCAAGGTATCAACCACGACTTCCAATTTCATGATCGGGGTGACCGCTGCCGCAGGGGCGGATCTATTTAGCCCGAGGTTACATCGATCCGGGCCTGGCGATGCCTGTAATGCTCGGCGTTCTGGCCGGGTCGGTCACAGGCGCGCGCGTCCTGGCAGGGGCGGAGGTGAAAGTTTTGCGTACCGTCTTCACCGTCGTAATCGGCGCTCTTGCAATCTTGATGATCTACAGCGGGGTGGCGGACAAAGTCTAATCGACCAGGGAACAACAATGAATCGCAGATCTGCGCAAAACGACAAGCGCATGGACGTGTTGATGAGTTTGCTTTACGGGGCGGCGTACTTTTTGCCGCCAGTGTCGTGTTTCTGGGAGGAGTAGTTTATCTTGCCCGTTTTCCCCTTCCGGCGTTCAACTATCGCGTCTTTCAAGGTGAACCTCAAAGCCTGCGCACGATTTCCGGGATTTTCAACGATGCCATGGCCTTTCACGGACGAGGATTAATTCAGCTCGGACTCTTACTTCTAATCGCTACGCCAATAGCCCGGGTTGCATTTTCAGTTTTCGCATTTTTCTATCAACGTGACTGGAAGTACGTTGTTTTCACCCTGATCGTGTTGGGGCTCCTGCTCTACAGCCTCCTGGGCCGGGGCTGAAGCAATGTCATATTGCGCCGCACATTACTCGACTCATATTGAGCAGGCGCCCCCGATTGCTGCCG
>CAVUQI010000005.1:0-164516 GCA_963743585.1 uncultured Acidobacteriaceae bacterium
AGAGTCAGTTGCTCTGCCAATTGAGCTACGCGCCCTTGAGAAGAAAACTTGCAGCGGCAAAGGTCGATTGTAACACTGCCGCGTGGTGGGCGATGCGACTGCGAGCAGCGGCTGAATTTGATTTTCTGGGAGAATTCAGGCGCTAGCGACTGCCACGGAATCAGTGACAGCGGCAAGCGATTTTTTCCCGAGGACATGCTTGGTGCAAATAGGAGTCACCCTGCGGTGCGCCGATGCCGTTAGAAACCTGCACAGAAATTTGGTTCACATTCCGAGCAGGTCAATAGGAGATTTTCAGACATCACCGCATACGGCCTGGGAAACAGGCCCCCTCACCGCGCAACAAACGTCAAACTACGATCGTTGCTGGACTTCCGTGGCAAGTCCCGGAGCATGCCCTTCGCTCACGACGGGACGACGCAGCGGCCTCGAAGCGGGGGCAGCCGGCGAGCGCCTTTCGAGCGTTCCGATTACCGGAGCATCCTCCATCCCAGCAGCGTACGCCATGGAAACGAATCTCTGCTCCGAACACAAGCGGTCAATCATGCGTTGTTGTGCGCGAGTGAGAACGGTAACCGGAAGCATTGGAAAATGGCGGAACATCCAGAGAAAGTACAAGCGCTGAAAAAAAGAAAGCATCAGATATCGCGGGCCGATCGGCGTCTGCACCTGGACCACACCCTCAGAGAGTTTTTCGATCCACATTATTCGTTCACCTGAAACGCTGAGTTTGGCCAGAGCACGTCTTGGGCCGTAATTATTGCACCGAGGGTGGTACGAAAGGAAGGGTTTTATGTGAAATTGTTAATAAAATCGGCGAATCAAGGCATCTCGGCTTGATCGAGACTCCCGCGACCTCACCGACTCAACTCGGAATTTCCGGTAGGGCCTTGATCCGGTCAATCTCAGCCGCCACCCCAAACTGCTCACCAAAACTCTCCACGCGCAGTACGCGCGCATGGCAACAAACCCAGCATTTTTCGCCGCTCGTCAACTCCGGCGGAAGGACAAGGACTAGCTCGACATCCGATCCCTCAACCATCCGCGATTGGGTATAGAGGAATATCCCGTTCGCACTCACATCCCGTGTGTGGGCCGTTGACTCAGTGGAACCGGAAGAATCGCGCACCCGCACCGGCAAACGCTTTACCAGCCGGCTTCGCGAGCGGCGCTCAGCTTTTGTTGCCTCAGGTTCCAAGACCATAAAAATCTCGACTCCGCCGCTTGTCAAAAATAGAAGACCAATCCCGTGGACGCCCGAATGCTGTTATGCCTCACAACAAAAGTGCCGGTCACAATATAATCCACGTCCACACGGCAACCCAGCCGTCGAGTCACACGGCAATCGATTCCAGCACCCAGCATCGAGTCGAAACCGTTATTCGTCTTCGAGAAACCAGTAGCAGCGCTGTTTTCTGTGGTATGCACCTCGCCAAAGAGCGCTTCCGCGAACGGCCGGACGGTTTTCGTACCATAAGACCCGCGGATGCCGAGATCGAAAGTGTATTCGCCAATGCTGGAATCGGCCAGGCATTTTCCGGAACCACCAGCGCAGGTAGCCGGGAGGTCACTTTGAGCCGTAAAGACCGCTGACATCGCCAACCACCCCGAAAAAAGGCAGGTATTTCTTTTCAGCCGAAATGTTCCATCCGTTCAGGTCAGCGTGCTGACCGGAAAAAAGATTCGCGCCTAGAAAGGAATATCCCGCGAAAACATTGCTGGAGTTTAGATCTTGTCCGCAGCTTGCGGCTGCCGTGCCTAACAAAGCTGTAAACAATGAAATTCTGCCCAGAGTGGATAAGAGGCTTCTTGAACGTGCGTCCATGGATTGTCTTTTAGGCACCTCTTGAATCAGCCCTTCAACACTCTAGCATCTTAGCAATGTGCCAAGCCGAGCGTGGAACGCACCAGCCGGTGAATATTATATTCAGAAAGATTCCGCGGCGCGATTCCTGATATTATCAACCTTCATTTCTACAGATGCTCTACTACCTCATCGTAGCGATCATCTTGCTGTTCCTGCCGATGGCCGCGTTTGGACAGTCGGCGGTCTCCGACTGCAACGCGCCCGCGTCGGGAGAGAATTGCCTTCCGCCTTCTTCATCCGAGTTCGCAAGTTTTTCCCAATTCACCAGCTCTTCTCTGGTCGATCCGGTCACCGGGCCCTCTTCGGATGACACCCTGCCGGCTGCACCGGCTCCGCAGCCGTCAATTTCTGGAACCATCAAGCCTGATGCGAGCGGGAGTTCTTCCGAAGGCAAAAAAGAAAGTTTTCGCTGGGGCAGGGCCTTGAAAGAAGCAGGCACTTTTCTTGTCATCGAGCAGGCGTGGGTGGCTCACACGGATTTCCCGTGGGTGGTCTCGGAAAAAGATATACCGTTCAATCACTATTGGCGCGACTACAAGCAGTCGCTCGAGAGATGGTGGGAGGTTGGCTGGAGCGCCGGCGAAAATCCCATGTACAACTATGTCGGGCATCCGATACAGGGCGCAATCACCGAATATATTTTTTTTCAGAACGATCCCAAGAGCCGGTATCTCGAGTTCTCGAAGTCGAAACAATATTGGCTCAGTCGAGTCAAGGCTACGATTTTCAACGGCGTTTACAGCACGCAGTGGAGCATCGGGCCAATCAGCGAAATGACGGTCGAAAAATACGGATCGAATGACCGTCCCCAATGGACGGCCAGCGGCGCCTTCCCATGCAATCCCAAAATTCAGCAGTGCTACTGGGGCGTGGGAAAAGTGAATCTGGTGATGACGCCTGTGGGCGGCCTGGGTTGGGTGCTGGCGGAAGATTGGATGGATAAAAACATTGTCCGGCGGGTCGAGCGGAAGACAACCAACCGCCTTTTGATTGACACGACGCGCTGCACCTTTAATCCGATCCGGGCCGCAGGCAATATCCTTCACGGAAATCGGCCATGGTTCCGCTTTCGTGATGTGCGTGATGCCAATTCCAGCACGTTACATTAAGCATTACGACCTCAAGTTCTCCCTGCATGATCGACTTCTGCTTCCATGTAACAATCATTCGTAAATCTCGCGCCTTGCACCGGAGATCGTAGAATGCGCATTCCCATGGCCTGCAAAGTTTGGGGCTTCATGATATTGGTTGCGTCGTGTCATGTTTGCGCCCAAAGTTCTGCGCCGTATGCAGAAAATACAAGATGGGATTTCAGCGTTTGGGCAGCCGGAGAAACCGGCGAAGAAACCAGCAACTCATTTGCACAAGCGCAAATCTGGACGACCGGCATCTTCTGCGGACGGACGCTCACTGGCGAAGTCGGAAATGGCTGGGGGCGTGGAAGGCTCGAGTATGCGGCCGATTTTGTTCCCGTTTTTGAGACTTACGGCAATCAACGCACTCACGGAGTAGGATTCGATCCCGTGATTTTGCGCTGGAATTTGGCGCTGCACACCTCAAGAATGTCGCCCTATATTGAACTATCGGGAGGCGGCGTGAGCACGCCGGTAAACTTGCCGCCGGGTAAGGACCTCGACCTTCAACTTCATGGCAAAAGGCGGCGGAGGATTTTATCTTCGCACGCGATCCCGGCAGGCTTTCGACGTTGGCCTTCACTGGTCCCACATCTCAAATGCGAACCTAGGCTACAACAATAATGAGTTCAACGGGGTCCAACTCAGTATTGCCTATCACCGGTTCAAATAGCGGCGGCGTTCAATTCAATGCTCAAGAACGGGATGATTACGATGCTGGCCTACGATCTAATCCGTAATTTCTCCACCCCCAACGATGCCCCACTCGCCGCGGTTATCGGCGAGTGGGTACCACGGTCGCATACAGCCCGGGCCAGCCATCCCACACATGCAATTCCGCGCAGCCGCATCTCCGCCTTCTGTGCTTCGTTGACCAGCACTGGGCCCCGCTCTCCCAAAGCGTAATGACGGTAACTGCTCCAGTTCCACTCTTCCAACGCCGGCACCAGACCCCGGACAACGGGATTGCGATGCATGTAGCGCAGCTTCTCCACCCGCTTCTTCTCCGTGAACACGACGAAGTCGTAGAAGCGATGCTGCCACACGTGCCCCTCGGCAAGCGGAATCTTCGACAAGGAGCACTGCCGGGGATCAACATCGGATCGCTTAGTGCCCACTCGCCGCCGAGTGCGGCAGCCTTTTTCGTGGTGCTGCCAAGTTAAAATTCGAATGCGTGGGCCAGCCCCCGCAAACAATCGACCATCAAGGCCAGCCGTTCTGCGGTTCGAGGCCGATACTTCGCCAGCTCCGCTCGCTTCGAATCCATGCTGTCCGATTCTTCAGCTTGATCTGAAGCCACAAATCATCATCGTGATAAGTCACCGTACCGATATTGTCACCATTGCGAAATTCGACGGGAGCCCAGATTCCCGCAACGCGAATGCGCTGTTCTGGGGCCATCGCAATCGTAAACTGCTCAGCACCCTGGTTGTGGTCGCGATAGGCACGTAACCTCAAGTCCCGTGTTGCCTTCAGAGATGAGAGGGACGAAATGAGGGAAAACCGCGTACCTTCGGGCGCAAGGACAATTCGATGCTGGTCGAAGTCGAACTTCAACTCCACAATGAAAGGGAAGGAAGCAGCCTGAAACTCACATGCAGGTGTCAGCCCGCTGGGGGGCGCCAGGTTCGGATTCGCCAGCATGGCCTCGTTTCCGTTTTCGCAACTCAAGGCTGGTGCGAACCGGTGCAGGCCCAGCGGCGTCGCCTCGAAATACTGGTTGAACGAGCTCGACTGGCCGCTCTTTGTACCTTTTATAGTGGTACCGGCTATCAGGAGCTGTGGGTGGTCCGGATATCCGGTGCCCGAAATACCGACGTCCAGGAATCGTTGATCGCCAGAAAGGCCCTTCGCAAATACCACTGCGCCACCTATCTCGTGCACCTCAAAATGATCTGACTCGGCGGGCTCCGCCCTGGAGCCGATGCAGGTAGTCGCCGAGCCGGCGAGAGAGCAATCAACTTTATAGGCGTGACCACAAACGTGGAGGGCTCCGTCGTTGGGCCCGGTATAGCTCGCACACTGCTGCAAGGCCATTGCAATAAGCACCAGCGGCGCCAGGAACATGACCGAATTTTATCTCCGGAAAACAGTTGCTGGGAAGCGGTGGATTACGACCGTGCCACTTCCGTGCGAAGGGGGGGAAGGAGGCGGCCCACACATTCTAAGTCTTAGTTTCTCCACGGCCAGGGCCACCCCTCGAGACTTAGAATGAGACACGCTGGCCTGGGCCAGCCCCCCCGCTCGAATAGAACCCGTCTTCAAGTGTTTGGCGCTTCATCGATGTCGTGTAGGGGAACCCCAGCTCTTGCGCAATATGTCAGCGATGCCGGAGCTGTTGGCCTGGCTGCACAACTCTGGCAGATACGGAGATTCTATTAGCTGGCATTTGCTCACATCCAGCAGGAGAGGAAAGAGTTCAACCTTGATGTTGCCGGGATCGCCCATTTTTCTCAGGAGAACGGCCCTCGGAACAGAGGGGTCCGGGAAATATGCATCGATCCTGGGAAAAAAGCCATTGTCGGGAACGACGGCAAGCGGGAAATAGGGCAGATGCCCGTCCTTTTTGGGATTAAATATCTCGCTTCGGAAAAGATCGGGTTCGCCCCCTAGATTAGATCCACCGAGAAAATCGGTAAGTCTTCCGCAGTTGCTGGCCCATAGCGCGGCCGGGTCAGTGACGCCGATTCCGTATCCGTCCCGCTCCTCAAGCAAATCCCGCCTCATCTTTGATGCGGCGAAAGAAAACATTCCAGCGGCATCCGTGCGCGCCGCTTCGCTCCGTCTAATCTTGATTGCGGTTCCGAGGCTGACGTTTGGAGCAGTGTAGGTTTCGAGCAGGCATACATCCATCCCTGGCAGCGGATCGCCGGTCAAGGCATCCACTACCTTTCCGGAAAGGTGCGGAACTTCGACATATAGAGGAGTGACCAAGCGGTGTACGACTATCGATAGCCAAACCAGGCCGGCAAGCAAGGCGATGCCTACAAGCGCGCTGAATCCCATCAGTGCGTAAACCAGATACATCCACCAAGGTCGGCGTTTCGATCGGGCGGCGGGAAGCGCTGGACCGGACATTACACTATTAGCCGCGCCGATCCTGATCGAGTCAAGGTTACCGACGGAGCCGCAGGTGATGGAAATCCCCTCAGACAATCCGCCGGGGGCTGGCCCGGACGAATAGGCTCACTCTAGTCCCGAGGGTGCAAGTGGCGGCGCACATCCACGGTTCGTTCGCGGGCCAACATGAATTCCCGGCTAACGGCGCGGCCGAGTACCGAAGAATTCCCCAAGCTCTCATGTGACCCGCGACCTTGTTCACGGCCCTTGCGATGCCCCATAATCGTCCCAAATCTCCACGCGTTCTTTGAAAATGGATAGAAGTGCGGTGCGCTCTGGGTTCACGCCAAAAGCCCACCAAACCCCTGGCAACGCGGAGCTTTAGATTTAATTCCTTTAGATCATCGAGCTTAGAGCGAAAAAACCGCCAACTTCCTGATCCTGGATATTTTGCAAAATGGAGGGGGAGGGGGGGGTAGCTCGGTACAGACCGGGAGCATCCCTGACAGAATAGACCGGGGGCAAACCTGACACTGCAAACGATGGCGAGCGCGAGATACAAGGGAGCGCATGCCATGGAAAGCGAGCAGTGTGATGGAGGAGAAGCTACGGTTTGTCTTGGAGTATGAGCGGGAGGAGCAAACCATGACGGAGCTGTGTGAGAGCTTCGGGATTGCGCGAGAGACGGGGTACGTTTGGCTGCGGCGGTATCGGCAATCGGGGTGGGCGGGCCTGGCCGAACTGAACCGGAGAGCGGAGCGGCATCCCAACCAGACACCGGGCGAGATCGAGCAGCAGGTGCTGGAGTTGCGGCAGGCGCACATGCGCTGGGGACCGCGGAAGTTGAAACGAGTGCTGGAGCGCGACGAAGCGGGACGGCGATGGCCGGCGGCCAGCACGATCGGCGAGATGCTGAAGCGGGAAGGGTTGGTGGTGGCACGCAAGAAGCGGCGGAAGACGGCGCCATACAGCGCGCCGCTGGCGCATGCCGATGGGCCCAACCGGGTGTGGTGCGCGGACTTCAAGGGCTGGTTCCGCACGGGGGATGGGGCGCGCATCGATCCGCTGACGATCTCGGACGCGCACAGCCGTTATCTGCTGCGCGCGCAGGCGGTGGCGAAGACGGACACGGCGCGGGTGCAGGCGACCTTCGAAGCGGCCTTCCGCCAGTATGGATTGCCGCAAGCCATCCGCACCGACAACGGAGCACCGTTCGCTTCGACGGCCATCGCAGGACTGTCGCGGCTGGCGGTGTGGTGGATCAAGTTAGGGATCGTGCCGGAGCGGATTGAGGCGGGACATCCGGAGCAGAACGGGCGGCACGAGCGCATGCATCGCACGCTGAAGCAGGAGGTGGCGATGCCGCCGGCCGAAGATCGGCGAGCCCAACAACGGGCGCTGCAGGAGTTCCGCCAAGAATACAACGAAGTACGTCCGCACGAAGCGCTAGGGATGCAGACGCCGGCAAGCGTGTATGAGCCGTCGGAGCGGGCTATCCAGCCAAGGTGCGGGAGCCGGAATATCCCGCGACCATGCTGGTGCGCAGCGTGCATTCCCACGGACACTTTCGCTGGAAGAAACGGCACGACGTATTTTTGAGCGAGGTATTGTGGGGTGAGCGCGTAGGGCTGCTGCCGCTGAACCAGGATGAGCGCTGGTATACGGTGTACTTCGCCGAAGTTCCCCTGGCGCGGTTTGACAGCTGGCAACGGCGAGTCGTGCCGCTGCCGGCAAAGAAAAATCGCGGGGGTGAGAGCGCCGCCGAAGCCAGCAGCTTCTACGTGGCCGGAGCAAGGGAAGGGGAAGTTTCCCCTTCCCCTGCACCCCATCCCCTCACGGAAACGGAAGAAAAAGTGTCAGGGATGTCCCCGGTCTAAAATGTCAGGGATCGGTGAGTAGAGCAGGGCACACACCGGGCGTCTCCGGACAGAATAAGATCAAGAGCACAGCTCAGACCGTGAGCGAGGAGACCGGCGACGCCCTAGCTCTGCGGGCGGCGCAAGCGTGCAGCCGGCACCACCAGCGCTTGCTCCATTGTCGGAACGTTCATCCCTCGCAGCCTGACCTCAACTTCATGCAGTTCGTCGGATTGATTCGTCTGATAATAAGCCTGGACGAGGAGTTCAAGCGTGAAGGGATTGGTCTGGTCTTCTTCCAGATAACTGATGGCTTCCTCGTATTTTTTCTGCTCCATCAGCAGGGTTCCGGCGGCGCCGTTGTAGGAACCGAGAATCACTTTATTGCGGCTGCTCGTTGCCATATCTTCGAGCTGCTTGAGACAGGCATCCGCGAGCTGAGTATTCCCGGAATGAGCTGCGCGCACAGCGCGAAAGCGCAGAATGCGTGAGGTCTCGTCAGCCTTATCGCTCTGCGAAACGGTGTTGTCGTGGGCCAGCGCGTTTTCTGCCTGCTGCAGATACTTTAATGCCACGCCATCTTCCGGCTGATACTCGGCGAGCTGCCGGTAGGCTTGGGCCTCCTGCAACGGCTGTTCTTTGGCGCGGGCGGTTTGCGCAATCTCCTGGAAGCGTTTGTCCGCTTCGGCAAAGTTTCCGTCGCGCACCCAGGTCATGGCTTTCTGCATTTGGTAGGTGAGACGGTCGGCTTCGTTCTTAGCGAAACGCGTCGCTTTGTCATATTCGATGCGCGCCTGTTCCTGGTTTCCCATCAGGGCGTAGGTATCTGCCAGGCCGACTTGCGAGCTGACAAAGTCAGGATCGATTCTCAACGCGGCTTTATAGTGCGTCAGAGAACCTTCAAAATCTCCGGCCATGCGCTTAAGTTCGCCATAAGAATCCTCGGGATTCGGCTCCGTGGGAAGTAGCGCAACATAGCGATCCATGGCCGCGAATGCCTTGGCGAATTCGCGATTGCGCGCATAAGCATAAGCCAGATCGTTGAGCGCAGGCGGAAAATCCTTGTCGATGGCGAGCGCCTTTTCCATCATCGTCTGCGCCTGGTCCGCGCCTTGCTCTCCCATCAGCCAGTTGCCGGCGAGGTAAAACAGGTGCTTATCTTTGGGATACATTTCCAGCATGTCATTCATGGCGGAAATGCCTCCGATGGCATCGCCTTCCTGCACTTTGACGATCCACTCGATCATCAACTGCTCGCCCGGCGTGAGCTTGGGCGCCAGCGCCTTCGCCTTTTCACGGGCCGCGCTCACCTCTTTTGGATCGCTGCTGTTAAAGGCGATCCAGGCCCATGCCACGGCAAGATTAGGATCGGCCTTCACGGCGGCGCGCCAGTCGTCGTTGCAGCGCTCGAGGTAAAGATTCTCGTAATCCTGCATGCCTTTTTCGTATAGCGCGCGGGCCTCCGGCGACGACGTCGTCACCGGCAATGAAGCGCTGGGGCTCTGTTTCAAGTGGTGAGCAAACGCAGGCAGGGCACAGCACACGCTGAGGATGGCAACGAAAACAGCGCAACTAGCACGACGCATTCGAGGTCTCCGGAATCTTTTTTCTCTTATCTGTTCTTCAATCGGAGGGAGGATTACGAGAGCAGCGTAACATCGCAGTAACCAGCGACGTAGGTGACGGAAGGCGTAGGACGGATGGGATGGCGGCGCAGAGGCGGCGCGATTTGAGCAAGGAAAAACCCCTGCCGCAAGCGGCAGGGGTTCGATCAGGTCCGAGCGTGTTAGAAGCTAAACTTGGCCGCGAGTTGAATGCCGCGCGGTGCGCCGCCTCCGAGGAACGGATTGCCGATGCCGACGTCGCCGGTAGCGGTGATCGGATAGCCACCGGTCCCGGTTTCGAGCGTATTCGCCCCGTTGAGGGCAAAGCCGTTGATAGCAGGATCCGCGATGAATGCCGGCAGGAACGGGTTCGCAAAATTGGGATGGTTGATGATGTTGAAAAAGTCGGCGCGAATCTGCAGATTCAGACGCTCAGTAAGGACCGTGTTTTTGTACACGGCAAGGTCGCCATTGCTTATAGGTGGGTCCGTGAAGCGAGTCGCGGCCTTCGTCTCCGAAGTGGCGCGTACCGGGCACGCAGTCGGTATTTACCCCGTTCGCGGTACCGCCGTCGGTGGCAGCACTGACTGTGCAGGGAATCGCAAAAGCATTGAGATTCACAAAGTTGAAAGGATTATTCTCGTGATAGGTGAGCGGGCCGACGACATCCGGGCGATCGTCACCCTCACCGCTGCCGCTGTAGTCATCCTCAAAGTTGTAGTTCATCTGGAATGGCTGGCCGCTTTGCAGCGTAACGGTGTTGTCGAATCCCCATCCGTTTTTTAAACGCTGCATGTTGCCGCCATGATTGGGCACGGCATAGTTGAAAATCCAAGTGAAGCGTTGCGGCAGGTTGAAGTTCGACGGCCCATATTCCAAATACGGGCGTGTACTGTCGTTTGGCTGGGCGGCGTTGGGTTCGAAATCATCGAGATCGCTGGAGTTGTCGAGCGACTTCGACCACACATAGTTGGTGATCGACGTGATTCCATGCCAGCCAGTCAAGCGCAAGCTGGCTTGCAACGAGTTGTAGTTGGATTTTCCAGTCGAATTCTCCTGCATGATGTAAAACGATCCATAAGGATTGTCGGCGTAGTTGCGCGGCACGCTGTAGCTGCCAGTAATCGCCCCGGTCGTTGCGCATGTCGCGATGCCAAACGGACAATCCGATGCGGTGATCTGCGCTTGGCTCGGCTGGCTGAGATCGAAGAAGCGCCACAGCCTGTGCCCCTCTGACCCGACGTATCCAAGCTGAAGCATCGCATGGCTGCTGAGCTGTTGCTGGAGGTTGAGGTTGTAGTTCTCCATATATGGGGTCTTGATGTTGCGATCGAAGGCGAAGGTATCGCATTCGAAGTTGCAAGCGTTTTCCGGACCGAAAAGCGGCGATCCCGCAGCAATCGTTCCAGTGGCTGCCGCCGAGTAGATGGGATCAGGGCCAATTGGGTTATACGCTGGGCCGGGATCGAAGTACGGAGGATACGGCAGGTGGCCTAGAGCCACATCCTGCGAGAAGGAATCAAAGAACATGCCCCATCCGGCGCGAATCACGGTCTTGCCCTTGCCGGTCATGTCCCAGGCGGCACTCAAGCGGGGCGCGAAATCCTTGTGATCTGGATTGTAAAGACTGCTCAGCCCGGGCTGTCCGACCTGGGTGAGGGTAAATGTATCCGCTGCGGCATTCAGGTTGGTGATCGCGCTCAGCAGGTTGTTCTTTTCCCCGATCACGCCGAAGAAGTCATATCGCAGGCCGTAATTCAGGGTGAGGTGCGACGTGGCGCGGAAACTATCCTGCGCGTAAAAGCCGTAGCTGTCTTCGTGGGTGTGCCGCAACGTGTCGCCGGCGTATTGGAATCCGCCGTTGTCAGGGTTTCCCGCGAGGAAGGTTGTTAGGCTGCTGAATTCGAGCTTGCCCCGAAAATACTTGTCGAAGTATTGCTGGATGCTAGTGCGGTAGAAATCCGCACCGAATTTCACATCATGCTTGTTGAGCTTCCATGAAAAACTTTCAAGAACCTGATTGTTGCTGTCGAAACGATGGCGGGGATCGCTGGAGCTGGCGCCGAGCTGCGCAAATGTTCCAACGGTGATAATGGGCATGCCTTCGCCGGGCAAGCCGCTGCCGGTTTCCAGCCCAATGGAACTGGGCGAGAAACTTTGATCCTGCGGGAAAAATCCTTCCGCGAACCGGTTCCAGCCATAACGCAGTTCGTTCACCTTGTTGGCGCCGATCGTGTGTACGTAGGAAATGGAAACCAGCTGAACGCGCGTCGGAGTATAGGTGTTGAATCCCGGCAGTTGACCTCCGCTGGCTGTCAGGGCCAGCGGGAACGACTGCACGCTGTCACCGAAGAAATAGCGGCCAGTCAGAATATTGTTGGTGTTGAAGTTCTGATCGACTTTGGCAATGAAACTGGTAAGCCGGTTGAACGATGGCGAGATCACCGAACTGTTGGGACCGTTAGGACAGCCGGTGTCGCTGGATACCACATGGAGATTAGGAGCAGGCCAAGGATCGCGCGCGAGCAACCCTGCGATGACTGGGTTTGTGGCGCCGCCATCGGCAGCGATCTGGACCGGGTCGGGCACGCAGCCTAATGTCACCACACCTACGCCTTCCTGCTGGCCTTCATAATCCGCGAAGAAAAACGTCTTGTCCTTGACAATGGGCCCACCTAACGAAGCGCCGTATTGATTATTGTGGAATAGCGCTTTTGGCTGGCTGGCGATGTTGAAGTAATTTCGCGCATCCAGCGCATCGTTGCGGAAATATTCTGCGGCGGTGCCCGTGGAATTGGTCGGTGCCGCTCTTGCTCACAATGTTGACCACACCGCCGGCATTGCGGCCATACTCCGGCGCGAAATTGGAAATCACGTTGACTTCGGCCACGGCATCGATCGGCAGAATAGCGGAGGGCGTTCCGAACACGCCCGCCTCATTGATGGCAGGATCGTTGCGGTAGCCATCGTTCATGTCGGTGCCATCGAGCAGATAATTGTTCGATCGACCGCGCGCGCCGTTCATGCTGAATTCGCCGTAGGAGCCCGGCGAATCAGAAATTTCATCGGGCGACCCGGCCACTCCAGGATTGAGGAAGATGAGCTTGGTATAGTCGCGCCCGTTCACTGGCAGGTCTGCGACTGTTTCGGAAGTGAGAACGCCACCCAGGGTATCGCTTGTAGTTTCAACCAGCGGCAACTCATCCGCCGATACTTCCACCTTCGTCGAGACTGCTCCGGTCTTCAGTGCGGCATCAACCCGGCGCTGCGTCGCAACATCAACCGCAATTCCGTTCGCCACAAAGGTTTCAAAGCCGCTCAATGTCACCGTCACGGTATAAGTTCCGATAGGTAATTCCGGCAAAGCATAGCTGCCGTCGGCGCTGGTTTCCGTGGTGCGCTCGAGCCCCGTGCCTGTGTTCTTCACGGTGACCTTGGCTCCGGCAATCACCGCTCCCGAAGGATCGGTCACAGTCCCTAGAATCGTTCCGCGGAAGGTCTGCGCCGAGAGGCTGATTGCAGCCAAAAGCAGAAACACGAGCACTATGCGCGCTTTCATAGAATCTCCTCGATCCGAATCAATTTTGCGATCAATTTGAGGGAGTGGTATTTGCTGCGGTTAGTCTGTTTTCAAGCTTTGAAACTGGGAGAGGCATAACTCTGCCACTAAAAAGGCAGCGCCCCGACCGCACACAAACCTTACCCAAACCCCGTCCTAAGAGTCAACCATTGAGTTTCTGATGGGGGCAATAGATTTTGCGAATGGGAGCAGCCGATGGTAACTGCAGAATTTGCAGGAAGGGGTTAACCAAGTTGATTCGCGAGATTGGTTTTGGCGGCCATCGACGGTGCGCAGGGCACCTCGTGCGACGTGAGGCATTAGAAGTCTGATCGGCCGAGGCTTTAGAAACTGATGGCTACGCCACCGCGAACCGAGCGCGCCGCCTGCACCAGATAGACGGTCTGGCCGTCACGACCCATGACGGGCACGTAACCTTCTGCCAGCAAGTTGCGGAGGTCGATCAGGGCTTCCATGTGCGCGGGCAGGAACCCGAGAGTTGGAATGGGCTGGCGGACTACCAGACTGAAAAACGGATCAGTCTCTCCGGGGGAAGCATTGAACATGTCTACCGGCGTTAGCGCCGGCCCACTCAGCCACCGATACGAGGCGATCACGCGGGTATGCGTGCCCGGAAGATTCCCGCTCAGCTTGGCTGCTATGGCGTGACGCCGCTCGGTACTGATCCACTGGCGCGCCTGTTGCAGTTGGACGTCTGGCTGGGAGAGATCAAGCGCGCCGCCATAGGCATAGTCAAAAGTCGCGCTCAGGTCGGAGCGAAACTTACGCTGGAGCACTAACCGAAAACCCCGGGTGTCGAGGGTCCCTCCGGAGTAGCTGAAGGTTCCTGAGTAAACATCCGGCAGCAGATAGCCCCCGGCTGCGGTGACCTCGCCCGCGCCCAGGAGCGCCGTGTTATCGACGCGGTCGCTGAAGACGGCGACCTGAACACTGGTGTCGTTGCCGATGCGGTGCGAGACATTGAGTTCCTGATGATGGGCGCTCTCCAATTTTGTCGCGTAATTCTCGACCGTCAGGCGGGGATCCGACTCGCTCACATCCGAAGACGTGCTGTCGGAAAGGCCATCCAGTTGCGTGTTGGGCAAAGATGTTGCGTAGTCGTACCCAAAAACAGTGTTGGGAGAAAGATGGAAATTAAGAGATCCGTACGGACGAAAAGCGCTCACGCGCCCCAAAAACTGAATGGTCTCCAATTGGCTGCCAAACTTGAGTTCAACCACATTGCTCAAGGTAACGTTATCAGCCGTGTTGAGGCTGACCGACTGGAGCGTCGCATTGCCAAGGTACGGATCCGATGGGGCAAATCGCCGGACGGCGAGCGCCATCGTGGGGCCCGAGCCATCGGGCAGACGGTGAGCGTAGGAAGCGCGGAGGAAAGCTGTAGGCAGGCCATCTCCGTAGGCCACATTCCCGGTTAGCCCAATTCGATCCGTCGAGAAAATCGAGCGCTCGACGGAGAAGCCTGTGCTCATGTCCGACCCGCTGCCATAGCCTTCCGCGGCGGAACCGGCCAGGAACGAAAGGCTGGCTTTCAAATCGTGGCCCTGCTGTTCTGCGGAAGCGGGGTCGTCGAGTACACGCAACACGGGCCGGTTTGCTGCCGATCGCAGCGTCCACTTCCAATCATCGTCGTCAGCGGTTTTCTGTCGCGGCGTTATGTTCACCGCATTCAGCAATGTATTCAGAGTCACTCTGAGGTGGATATCGCCACCGGGGCGCAAGCCCACCTTTTCGAGCATCGCAGGAAGAAATGAGGGGGCCGAAATCTTGACGGAATAAAGTCCAGGCAGCAGATCCTTTGCTGAAAAGAAACCACTGGCATCAGTAAAAACCGTGAGGCTTCGCGACGCGGCGCCAACGATTTGCACCACCGCGCCCATCTGCGGAGTGCCCGAGGCATCGCGCACATATCCCGAGAGAACGGCTGGACGGTTCGCGGCCCACGCGGGAAACGACAAGGCAGCGATCAGCACCGAAAAGCCGAGCTGGCGAAGCTTCACTCCAACCCCCGGGGACCGAAGCAGCCGTCTACTCTACCGCGAAAGTCGCGGAAGGATCAATAGTCTGCTTGGAGATTTTGTCGTTCACTTTGATTTCGATCTTGTATATGCCCGGCTGCAGATTGGCTGAGGCAATCGATTTCTGCAGCGTTACTTGCTCTCCTACATTGCCCATCGTGTCGGTCGATTCAGTCTTTTGGACGATGGGCTTATTCGTGGCCACATTGACAATGTCATACTCGAAGGTGGCTGAAGGCCTGTGGGTCTTGTCGTCCACCCCGAGATTGTAGACTTGCATCCAGAAATTGACCTTGGGATCGCGCCCGCGTTTAAACACTGCGGGCTTGCCGTTGGCCGGAGCTACACGCGGACGCACCTTGTTAAGGCCAATCACAAAATTTCCGGTGCTGACATCTTTCGTCGGAACCGGCTCCATGAGATCGGCGACGATCAGCGAGGAGTTCGACAGCTTGTCGTCAGAATATTCCGGAACAATGATGCCTCGGCTCCACAGCCCTTTGCGGTCGCCGTTGACGTCTTTTACCGCAACTTCAACCTTGTAACGGCCCGGGCGCAAAGGCAGCGCCTTCCAATAAACCGACGAATTGTCCGCGGTTTTGGGCAATAACTCCGCTGGGACATCCACCTGGGCGGTGTCTTCGAAGGTCTGCACAACCTTCCCTGTCAGCGTACTCACCCGGCCGAATATGTTTACCGTACCGCGCTGCACTCCATCCTTATTTGCGAAGGTGATGTCGCGATATTTCATCTGGATCGTGACCGGCACCAGAACTGTATCGTCGGTGACTTTCACAAAATCGGTCCGCACATCGAACGGCATCAGGTTGGTAACGATCTTTGTGTTGACGATCTCCTCGAGGTCCTTGAACTTTACCGGCGGCGGCGCTTGCAGCTTGGCATATTGTTCCAGGCGGTCAAATTCTTTGCTGGCCTGGGCAGAGGAGTCTGGGCCGGCCCCGAGCTGTTCCAACCCACCACCGGAGAACCGCTGCGCCTTGCTGGCCATTCCCATTTGCTCGTATAGAGTCAAGCCCGCGTTGGGCGTTTCCTTCAGCGCATCTTTCTCCGAGCGGTCGATCGTCATGTGGTAATCGCCGCACATACAGGTATCGACGAACTCGATGATGACCTCTTGTCCAATGCCTTCCAGGTATCGGTAGCGCCAGTCCTCAAACGGGTAGGTAGAAGTCTCGCCGCCGCCTTCTTCCATGGGCCGCTCATAAGTGCCGCCCGAGGGATGCGAATCAATCTCGTCCGGAGGACAGATACATGATGTAAATGCGGCCGCGATCGGTTTTCCAGCCGGGGATTCCGGCCGCGAAATGCTCGTTGGCGTAGGCAATACGGCGGTAATGCTCTTCCTTGTATTCGTTTTCTTCCGTATCCGGCGTGGGGTCGCGGCGCTGCCAAAAAGCTTCAATGAAGTTGTCCCGCTCTTCGTCGTTGGTCAGTTGCTTAAACGCAGCCCGTTCCTCATCGGTAATGATCCAGACCACATCTTCATTGAGCCACTTCTTATATGTTTTGCTCAATTCCACATTGAGGTTGCGTTTTTGCTGTTTCTTTTGCTTCTCGGTCAGGGGACGCTTCAAGGGATCACCTTGATCGGCCGGAGTTTGATCCGAAGAGGCGGCAGCAGAACTGGGATCGCTGGTGGAAGCAGGCTTTTCTCCCTGGGCGACAGCAGTGCTGGTCAAAAGTGAGGCGGCTACCAGGACCGCGAGGGATAAAATATTGCGAGAACCGACCCGGAACATAGGAGAAACTCCTGCAACAATATAAGCTTAGCTCGCTATTTTAGGCCGTAAGGACGCTGAAAGCAAGGCCAACTCCACGCGTAAGAAGGGATGGAGCGCGACTTTCTCCCTAGGTTGCTTGGACGCGGCCGAGTGTCACGCGAGTTGCCCCAGTCCCGCGTGGAATGTCTTCTCTTTGCTACCAGCCTCGCGGAACTCCCGCTGCTATAATCTGACTGCGGACGGCAATCTCTCCACAGTCTCAAGGTTTTAGCGTGCGTTTCGGCCCCGGAACTTTCTTGCCTGCAGGATCGTATCCCAGAAGGTGCGCGCATCCCCTGGGAGTGGTCGCTCGGACTAGGTAGACTTAACGGCTTGGCGACCCGCGAGTTGTCCTTGTAGGTTGTTCACTAGGCCCCGGCGACTAAGCCCAGATGGTAAACAAAACCAGGTGGTGAGCAACACAATGAAGGTCTGGAAAAAAGTTGCGATCGGCGCCGGAGTCGTGGTCTTGCTGGCCCTGATCGTGGGAATCTCCATTCACCAGAGCGGCAAAAATGTAGTAACGGTGCAGACCGGAAGAGTCCAACGCGAGGATTTGACCGCGGTGGTCAGCGCATCGGGAGAGATCAAGCCGAAAACGTATGTAAATATCGGGGCGAATGCCTTCGGCAAGATCACACACTTGTTTGTTAAAGAAGGGGACCACGTCAGGAAGGGACAATTGCTGGCGCAGCTTGAAAATGTGCAGTCATCGGCGGACGTAAACGCCAACGAAGCGTCTCTGCAAGCCGCCGAGACGGACGCTCTGGCTGCGGAAGCCGCTTGGAAGACCGCGGAAGCGGACCTGCTCCGCGCCCAAGCTGATTACGACCGCAACAAGCTGGATTGGGACCGTGCTCAGAATCTGTTTAAAGACGGCCTGATTTCAAAATCGGACTTCGACAGCCGCAAAGATACGTGGGCAACCGCCGATGCTGGTCTGTTTCAGGCGCAGGCGCGAGTAAACCAGGCAAAAGCGCAAAAAGAATCGGCCGATAGACACATTGCCCAGAACCGGGCCACGCTCACCCGCTTTGCCGACGTATTGAAAAAAGCGAGCTACGCCGCACCCTTCGACGGCGTGATTACGAACCTGCCGGTGCGGGAAGGCGAAACGGTGGTGATTGGAATTCAGAATTCGCCGGGCAGCACACTCATGACGCTCGCCGACATGTCGGTGATTACCGCAGAAGTGAAAGTCGATGAGACGGACATTGTGAACGTGCACCTTGGCCAATCCGCTGAAGTGACCATCGATGCAATTCCCCGCAAGGTCTTCCACGGCACGGTTTCTGAGATTGGAGACAATGCGATCGTGCGTTCCACGGGGGTTGCGACTTCGCAACAAACAACGGCCAGCGAAGAAGCCAAAGACTTCAAGGTGGTGGTCACTCTAAATGATCCGCCAAAAGATCTGCGGCCGGGACTTTCGACCACGGCAAAGATCACGACCGCGTCGAAGAAAAATACTCTCTCGATTCCGATCCAGGCCCTCACGGTGCGAAGCAGAGAGCAATTGCAGCAGGAAAAAGCCACGCCAGGATCGGTGCATGCCGCCGCCCCTCAGAAAGAAACCGCATCCAAAGATAAAGACAGGGAGCAGGAAATTCAGGGAGTATTTGTGATTCGCAACAAGAAAGCCCGATTCATTCCGGTGACGACCGGGATCGCGGGAACCAGCGACATTGAAGTCCTCGACGGATTGAATGAGGGCGACGAAGTGGTCACGGGCAGCTACAAGATTTTGCGCACCATTCGTTCCGGAAGCGGAGTGAAGATTGATAACTCCGTTCCGAAGAAGGAAGATGAAACATAACCTTTGCCGGCTCCATCCGTCTAACGATGAGCTAGTCTGGGTTTGATGGAAATTTGCAACGCGAGATGCCTACTAAAGGAACTCGAACGGTAAGCGGAGCCCCTCGTAGTCGAATTTAATCTCGGAGAACTCAGTGGCGCCGGAGCAGGAGAAAAAAATGGCAACCGCCGAAGTCATCAATATGCCGCAGCCCGTGACCGTACCTCCGCCGCAATCCTGCATGATCGCAGCGGAAGACCTTTGGAAAACCTACGACATGGGTTCCGAGCAGCAGGTGCATGCGCTTCGGGGAGTGAATCTCCGCATTGAGCGCGGCGAGTATGTGGCCATCATGGGACCTTCGGGGTCGGGAAAGTCGACGCTGATGAACCTGATCGGCTGCCTCGACACGCCGACCAAAGGCGAATACTGGCTCAACGGCCAGCTGGTGAGCGAACTCGACGACGATGAACTGGCGCGCATTCGCAACAAGGAAATCGGCTTTGTCTTCCAGACATTCAATCTTCTGGCCCGCGCAACCGCTCTGCACAATGTTGAGCTGCCGCTGATCTACGCCGGAATTCCCACGGATGAGCGCATTGAACGCGCTAAAGCCTCACTGGCGGCCGTCGGCATGGAACAGCGCATGATGCACAAACCGAATGAACTCTCCGGCGGACAGCGGCAGCGGGTGGCCATTGCCCGGGCGCTAGTCAATCGTCCCTCGATCATTTTGGCGGACGAGCCCACCGGCAATCTCGACTCGCAAACCGGAAACGAAATCATGGCCCTGTTTGATCGTCTGCATGGCGAGGGAAACACCATCGTGCTGGTCACCCACGAGCACGACATCGCCGAATACGCTCATCGCATCATCAACATCAAAGATGGGGTTGTGGAGCGGGACGAGCGCAGGAAATAATGGATTTGAGTATCGAGTGCGAACGCGCAGTTATGGCTTTTCTCCGGAGCCATTCGGAGAATCTGCGGGCGGCGTGATCTCGAAGACGATGCCCTCGTCGTAACTTCCACCACCCGAGGTGGCGCCGAAGACCTTGCCAGCGCGGAAGAGCACACCGGCGTAAGGCTGTTCGCCATCCTCACCGTTTGGAAACCTGAAATCGAACCGGTGAAGCACAGATTCGGCCCAGGGGCCGGTCTCCGTTGGCGTGAGCATGAATACCGACCCCATGCCCCCAATGGCGCAGGTTTGGGCTGCGGCATAGAGATCTCCGGCGTCATCGAACACTGCGGGCCCGACGACATAGCAACCGTCGTTGCCGTTCATCCGGTGCAGAATGTTTTCGCCCCAACTGCCGTCGCCCTCTCTTATGAGCTCGGTAACCGCTCCATACCAGTTCGGACTGCCCCCGTACGCTGTGGTGATATAAAGATTGCCGCTCCTATCCATCGCCAGCGAAGAGGGGTTGGCGCCATCCGTTCCATAGAAGCTGTGAATAATTTTTTCCGTGTAGCCGCCTGCCGAGGAGGGACCAATTCGAAAACGGCGCCCTCCCCGTACTCGCCGCCCGAGTAGGCCGCGCCATGTAGCCGGCCCTCGCTGTCCATGGCAAGGCCACCGGTCGGGATGACCGCACCGGGTCCATTAATGCCGCCCTGGAAAGAGTAAAGGACCGTCTCCGTCCAACCGCCGGTGGAGGGGCTTAACTCAAACACGGTCCCCGCATTGTTGTAAGCTCCGCCGCCGTTTGTTGTGCCGTATAGATTACCCTCGCCGTCAAAGATTAAGTTACACTTTGGCCCGGCACCGTCGCCTTCGCTTCCGAAGTTGTGAAGCACAGTCTCCGTCCAGGTTCCGTCAGTGGACGGGCTCAGTTCAAAGGCCACCCCAGCGTCATAGCCTCCCCCATACGCAGTGCCATACAGGTTCCCGTCCTTGTCAAAGACCAGCGCTGCCGAGGGGTTTCTGCCATCGGGTCCGCTGAAGCTGTAAAGCACGCTCTCCCGCCAGCCTGTCTGTGAGGGTGACATCTCGAAAATGCAACCTTGCTTGTTTTCGCCCCCCTGAGCCGCCGTTCCGAACAGGTTACCTTTCGCGTCGGCAATCAACGGAGCCTCTGAAAGGTTTCCGCAGTCGGGCGCACTCTCGAATGCGTACAACACGCGTTCGCGCGACTGCGCGTGCGTTCTGGGTGCGAGTGACATGACGGGGAGACAGACTAAAGCGGCGAGCATCCAAGGGTTTGAAGGGCGCATGCTTCACCTCGTGGGAGCGAGAACGATTGATTGCGCTTTCGCCAAAATGGTTGCTTTCTCATCGCATCATGCAACATCAAAGATGGGGTTGTGGAGCGGGACGACCGCAAGAAGTAGGTTTAAATCGAACTGACAGCCGAATCTGCGGAGACTTGTGTAGTTGAATTGACGACGGCGGAGGCTGACGCGACCACGACCTGATCCCTGCCGTTTCTTTTCGCTTCATACAAAGCAGCGTCGGCGGCAGCCATCAATTCTTTTGGCGTCGTGCCGTGATCGGGAAAGGCTGCGACTCCGGCGGAAATCGTGATCATGCCCATCGATTTCCCCTGATGCAGGATGGTCAGATTCTCTCATCTTAAGACGCAAGGTTTCGGCACGCGCCTGAGCGGCTTCCGGGCTGGCCGTGGGCAAGACCACCACAAACTCTTCGCCGCCAAAGCGGCAGACGAAGTCTTCCGCGCGAATGCCGTTGGTGAGGTACAGTCCGGTTTCGCGCAACACGGCATCTCCGGCATCGTGACCAAAGGTGTCGTTGAACTTCTTAAAATAATCCAGATCGATCATGATGATTCCGAGATTTTGATGAGATCGGCGCGCGCGCCGGGTTTCCCGCTCGAGGATCTCTTCAAGATAACGCCGGTTGTATAAACCAGTCAGAGCATCCCGTATCGACTGCGTGCGCAATGCATCCCGTAATTTGAGGTTGGCGATCGATAACCCAATCTGCCCGGCAAAGGTCGTTCTGAAAGACAACTCCGCCGGATCTAATCGAGTTTCGTTGCTCTTGGCTTGCAGGTGCAAAATACCGAGTGTTTCTCCCTGGGCCAGGATCGGGATACACAAATACGAAAACTTGAGGTCGCCCACGTGGGTGCACTGCGCGACCGAGTCATCGGAGTACACCAAATGCGGATGTCCCGTTCTTAAGGCCCAGCATTCTGAAATCTCGAATTCCGTCGTGGGCAATTGGCAGTCGTTCCACGACCCTGTCACTTCGGCAGCGGTTCGCGAGGGATTCAATAAGATGATCGCTCCCCGTGACGTGGGAAATATCTTCGGCGCAAATCCCAGCGCAACCGTGGTGACCTCACCCCGGCTCACGCAACTCTGCAGCAGTTCGCCCATCTTGGCGAGCATGGAGGCACGATCAGAGCGCAGTTCGAGGTGCCCGCATAGTTTTTTCGTGTTCCTGGTCGAGTTCTCTGCGGGCAATATCTTTTTCTGCGATTTCCTGCTGTAACCGTTCGTTCGCATCAGCTAGTTGCAGAGTTCGTTCCAGAATCTGCTCTTCCAGAATCTGCTCATTCAGCTTCTGGTTTTCGATATCGGTGCAGGTGCCGAACCATTTGACGATGGTTCCCTTTTCGTCGCGGATGGGATTGGCCCTGCCGAGGAACCACCGGTAGGTCCCATCTTTTCCCCGCAGGCGGTACTGGACTTCATAAGGTTGTCCGGTGCTCAGCGCGGTGCGCCATTGGCTCCCGCAAAGATCCAGATCGTCGGGATGAACAATAGTGGTCCACTGCGTGCCGCATAACTGCTCGAACCCCATGCCGCTGAAATCGAACAGTTTTTGGTTGAAATAGTCGTCGTTTCCTTCCGGATCGGCGGTCCAGATTATCTCGGGAAGGGCCTCTGCCATTCTCCGGAAATAAAGCTCCCGGTCGCGAGCGAGATTCAAATTGGCCTTTTGCTGACCGATGAAACGGTCAAACATAGAACATGCGATAGCGCTGCCTAACACAAAAAAACTGGTAAAGCTGATCGAGAAAGCGCCAATGGCGGAGATTCCGACGGTGTTGGCGAGATCAGGCTCGATGCCCGAGGGCGCAAAGCTCGCGGCCCACATTCCCGTATAGTGCATCAATGCGATGGCGCTGCCCATCGCGATCGCACTCATGATTTTCCCTACACTGATCCGGTCCTCATCGCGCAGTCGAAAGGCAAGCCGCAGAGCAACCAGCGAAATCGCCATGGCAAGAACGATCGAGAGCGCAACAATTTTCCAGTTGTAGGTGATGGTTGCGGAACAGCGCATGGCTGCCATTCCGATGTAGTGCATGGCTGCGATTCCGCTCCCCATCACCAGGCTGCCCAGAATTTCTTGTCCCAGATTCATTTGCTTGCGGCTGACTACAAACAGGGCGGTCGCCGAGGCAGAGATTGCGGCAAGTAACGAGAGCACGACGGTCGGAACATGGTAGAAAACCGGGACCGGCAGGCTCATCGCCAGCATGCCGATATAGTGCATCGCCCAAATTCCCGCCCCCATGGCGGTTGCGCCTGCGGCCAGCCACCGGAATCGGGCGCGTTTCTCCGCTGACGTGACTCGCCCCGCGAGATCGAGCGCCGCGTACGAGGCAACCACCGCCAGCAAAATCGACAGTGACACTAATCGATAGTCGTAGGTCCCATGTATGGAGCCAATGGAATTCATCTATGTTCTATGTCTTCCTCTTGAGCATCAATTCGAGGTCGGTCGCGGAGATCTGCATAATCAGTTAAGGGAATGCCAAGAGTGATATCGGCACGATTTTCGGGCAACTTGAGAAAATTCTGATTTTTGAATGGAAGAGAGAAACGCGAGATGTGCTCGCCCAAACTACGCGCATGTAATGCAAAAGAAAAAAGCCCCTCCAGCGAGAGGCTCTTTCAAGAATGATTTTTCAGTAGGGAAATAACTTGTTCATGGCCTTGACGGGGTATCGAGACCGGCGGGCACAGCCGTCGGCGTGCCTGCGATAAAGAAATTGTGATCGTACAGATTTCGATACATTAGCCCGGCAATTTCTGCGGCTTTACAGCCAAACGTCGGTCGTCCGCCTTCAAGGAATACAACGACTACAATCCGGCCCCGGTTGGTATTGGCGTAGGAGGCGAACCAGCCGAAGCGGGTTCCGGCGTGGGAACAAGTTCCGGTCTTGCCGAGTATTTCTTCCTCATTGAAATTGAGCCCCAAGCGACGCGCGGTGCCGTATTGCACGGCGCCGGCCATGCCTAACGAAATTTCTGGAATCACCGGCGCGATATCCAGCTGGCGCTTGATGCGCGGCTGGAAATCTGCAATCTCTTCCGGCGTAGTCGGATGCTGCAGATAGTAGAGTGTGCCGCCGTTGGCGATCGCCGAAACCAATGCGCCCAACTGCAGCGGTGTCATGGAAATTCCTTCGCCAAAAGAACACATCTTGCCGACTCCGCCCAGCTGCTGGGGGATCGGCTCGTCCGGATAAGTACCCAGTTGCTCGCCGGGAATGTCGTAGCCAGCCAATTCGCCCAGGCCGAATTGATGTGCGTAGTAAGCCACTTTTTCAAAACCCAGCTTGCGACCCACCGCTTCAAAGTATGCGTTGTTCGAGTGCGCCAGCGCTTGAGTGAGATTCATGCGGCTGCGGCCACCGAGCGAAACTTCAGTGTCCCGTGAAATCAGTCCCTCGCTTAGCGCGGCCAGAGCCACGGAAAGCTTGATGGTCGAACACGGCTGCGCTCCGCTGGAGAGTGCCAGCCTCTGATTGACCATTGCCAGGATTCTGCCGCTGGTCGGTTCGATGGCGACCACGGTTCCGTTCATGTTCCCTAGAGCATCAATCGCGGCTTGACGGACGACGGCATCTTCGCCGTCAGTGATGTCTCCGGATGTAAGCCCCTCGGCGAACGAACTCATGAAGAAGCGCTCGTGGTAGCTGTGGCGGCGGGTGCTCGCCGAAACTCGCCTCACCGTGGCCCGGCTCGTGCCGGCCACATATTGCCTGCTGGCAGCGCGGCGTACGGCTGCGCGCGCAGTAACGGCCCGGCCGCGCGCCAGATGGCGCATGCGGCGGCGGGTACGCTGCGTCTCGCTGACTCTGGATGATTTCGATTTACCGCTATTCAAGGTGTGCGGGTTGATGTGGGCTGCCCACACGGCCGGCGCCAGAAAAAGACCTGCTACAACAGCGACGAAGAGACGAAGAGTGCGCACTGCCCTGCTGCTGGACATCTTGGATTCGGTCCCCTGATCCCCAAAATTTTCTTGTTACTTCGATGATGTTGCACGAAGCTTGCCAGCCACCCAGCCTGCTGGTAACTTGCCCATCTTCGCGATAGTACGAGAGTTAGCCAGCCCAAGCAATATTAAAGTTTTCCTGAGACTTATCCTGCGTTTTCAGTTAACTCATTGTGGAAGAAGCTTTTAAACAGAAATTACTCCGGTTCTACGGCCTTCAGTAACAGGTTACCCAGTTACCAGAAAGATACTGGAAAGATACTGCCGAGTGGGCAAATCTTTTCACACGGCGGCATGCATCTTCGGTTCGGCAAAAAGCGCTTTGGCGCACTATTCGCGGCTTTGCACTCATTTGTAGGTTCTCATCCAGCGACCTCTCACGGCCACTGGTTGGAGCTTTTACCTCATTGCACCTCACCGCGTTTGCGCAGGAACGCGGGAACGTCCAGGTCCGACTGCTCGAAATTGGCGACCATCGCGTCGCGCATGGCAGCGAGTGAGATCACTTCCGCCGGCGATTGGTTGCTGGCAAGCGGCACGGACTCTTCCATCCTGATCTCGTCTACCCGGTCATCCTGCATCGGTTGGGAAAACGGTGTCGCTTGCTGAACCGGCCCAACCGGCTCGGGGAAATCCATAGCATCGTCGTTTGCGGCCGCAAAAGAAGACGACCGGTACACTTCGATCCGCTCCGGACGTACACGGCTGACATCGCCAAATCCGGTCGCGATCACGGTGAGCTTGACCGCATCCTTCATTTTCTCGTCCATGACCGCGCCGAAAATAATGTTCGCATCTTCATGCGCTGCGCTCTGGATGATCGTGCAGGCCTGTTGCACCTCGGCGAGTTTAAGCGAAGCCGATCCCGTGATGTTGATCAGGATTCCGCGTGCGCCATCGATTGCGCCGGCTTCAAGCAACGGAGAAGCAATGGCTCTCTGCGCCGCTTCCGCCGTGCGGTTCTGGCCGCTGGCGGTCGCGGTTCCCATGACGGCATATCCCATGCGAGCCATGATGGTCTTCACGTCGGCAAAGTCGCGATTGATGATGCCGGGGATGGTAATGATGTCGGAAATTCCCTGCACGCCCTGGCGAAGAATGTCATCGGCAATACGGAATGATTCGAAGAATCCCGCATTCTCGGCGACAGCCAGCAGCTTTTCGTTGGGAATCACAATCGTAGTGTCGACCGACTCCATCAGGTCGGCGATGCCTTTTTCCGCCTGCTTCATTCGCCGTTTGCCTTCGAAGAAAAACGGCTTCGTGACCACGGCCACGGTGAGCGCACCCATTTCGCTGGCCAACGACGCGATGATCGGCGCCGCGCCTGTGCCCGTTCCGCCGCCAAGGCCGGTGGTCACGAACACCATGTCAGCGCCTTCGAGAGCTTCGATGATCTTGTCCGAATCTTCGAGCGCTGCCTTGCGCCCCACTTCCGGATTCGCGCCCGCACCCAGGCCGTTGGTCAGCTTCACGCCAAGCTGCAGTTTCACCGGAGCTCGCGATAAGCGCAGCGCCTGTAAATCCGTGTTCGCGGCGATGAACTCGATGCCTTCGACTCCGGCATCGATCATACGGTTCACCGCATTTCCTCCGCCGCCGCCTACGCCAATCACCTTGATTTTGGCATCGTTGGTCGGCTCTTCATTGAAGCTGATGCGAATCTTCGAATCGTTTTTTGCTGAATCATTTTTCATTTTGTCCGCCTGATTGGAATTGCGTTCATCTTGCGATCTTTGCTGCTCCTCTCGGCGCTCTTTGCGGATTTTCTTTGCGTGCTTTGCGGTGAAAGATTCTTGCTAGCGCTTACGCAAAAGCTTTTTGCCGCTAAGGACGCAAAGAAAATCCGCAAAGTGCGCAAAGAACCACCTGTTGCTCTATCCCACCAATAACGCCTTCAGTTTGGCTCCCCACCGATCTCCCTGAATGCCTCGGGCCACGCGCGCGCGCTGTCCATAGGCGATCATGCCTAGCACCGTGGCGAATTCCGGTTCGGCCAAAGTTGCAGGCATCTTCGCCAGCGGTGTAGGCCAGGAAAGCCGCACGGGACGCCGCAGTGCAGATTCCGCGACGTCGAAAATTCCCGGCAGCCGCGAAGCTCCGCCGCACAAGACAATGCCTGCCCGGCACGCATCGAACATCCCGCTCTGCCGCAGGGTCTCGCGCATCATTTCAAACAGCTCACGCGCCCGCGGCTCGAGAATCTCCGCTACCAGCCTTTGCGGCAACAGGCGCGAAGGTCGGTCGCCCACCGATG
Source organism: uncultured Acidobacteriaceae bacterium (assembly GCA_963743585.1). Taxonomy (GTDB): domain Bacteria; phylum Acidobacteriota; class Terriglobia; order Terriglobales; family Acidobacteriaceae; genus Sulfotelmatobacter. The sequence goes on from CAVUQI010000005.1 coordinate 27,154, forward strand.
GCACTTCGACTTCGTTGCCTTCAGGAATCAAGGTCACGATGGCATTGCCGTAGATCCTCTTGATTTTTTCCGCCTCGGCGATGGGTGTGCACATTCCTAGTGACAGATCGCTGGTAAAATGATCGCCGCCTACAGGAATCACGCCGGTGAATGCCACCGATGCCTGCAGAAACGCAATCAGTTCAGTCGAGCCCGCGCCGATATCGGCAAGACAAATACCCAGCTCGCGTTCATCGCTTCGCAGGGTGGAGTCGGCCGCAGCCAGCGGCTCAAATACGGTGTCATCGACATGAACTCCAGCGCGATTTACCGCGGTGACGACATTCTGCACGGCGCTCGCCGCCGCGGTTACGAGATGAACGCGGACTTCAAGTCGAGCCGCCATCATTCCCAAAGGATCGTGGACGCCTGACTGATCGTCGAGAATGAACTCCTGCGGCAACAGGTGCAGCACTTCGCGGTCCGCTGGAAGCGGGATCGCCCGCGCCCGCTCGACTGCCTGCTTGATCTCGTCCCGCCCAATCTCGCGCGGACGCGTTCCCAAACTTATTCCGCCGTGCGCATTCACGCCGCGCACGTGCGCTCCCCCAATGCCCACAATCGCATGTTCGACCGCGGCGCCCGCAATGTCCTCAGCGGTTTCTACCGCTTTTTGAATCGCCGCGACTGCTTTATCCAAATCAACGATCACGCCCTTGCGGGATCCGCATGACTCCGCCACACCGTGGCCGCGATAGCGCAGGCCGCTGTCAGTCACCTCCGCCATGAGCGCGCAGGTTTTCGCGCTGCCCACGTCAATCGCCGTCAAAAAAGTTCCCTGCTGGTTCGCCATCCCTTATGAATCCTTAATTTTCTTAATTTCTTTTCTCAACTTTTCCCTAAATTCGCCGGACTGCGAGCTATCAGAAGTCTCACTCTCTGGATGTGCTTTCATCCTGAGCTTTTGCAATTCCCGGACTTGGCTTCTGACCTCCAGTTTGCTTTTGGCCTCCTGAAAGGGGCGATACAACCTTCGGCGATGTCGGGCGAGGTGCGGGCCGCACAGCCGGTTTCTTCGCGCTGGCGATCGTCTTCACAGTCTTAGCCGCGGGGTTCTTGCGTTTCGCTTTCAGCGTCGATTGCCTGGTCGCCTTCGGTTTCGGCTGAAGCGTTTTCTGGCTTAATTCAAAAGCGGGCTTGGGCACGCCGCGATCGTTTGGAATCCTCGCCAGCAATGCCGCAGGCTTCACCCGTGCCGCTTCCACTGCCTTCCCTCGCGCCGGGGTAAGCACTACCGCCTTTGGCCGCTCCAGGTTCCGGATTCACGATGATCTGGTTGTCATAGCGCAAATCCACGGAATCGAGCTTCTGAAACTGCTGCCGCCAGGCTTGGGCATGGGTCACATAAATCTTGTAGCGCGATAGATAATCCGACGATCCCAGATGGACCAGAACATCTCCCGCGGGATCGTTCACCCGCACCTTCACGTCATCTAAATCAGAAATGTCGACCTCACTCAGATCCTGCGAGTAATGCGCCCCTCCGGAATCCAACTGCCGCACCAGTTCCATGTAAGCCTGCATTCGTGGCGCTCGTGTCGAGAGCGGCTCGCCGGGGTTCATTCCGAGAATGACGGGAAAGGAATATTTGTGCTTCAGCGTCAGATCCATGAGTGTGCCCCCGGCATCGATCAAAAACATGCGCGGGCCGACCCGGGCAAAAGCTACCGGAATGCGCTCGTGAATCTGTACGGCGAGACGGTTGGGAACAAAGCGCATGACGCTGGCCGATTCCACCCAGGGAATCTGCTCCAGTTGCGCCTTCTGCTGGGCCAGCGGGATAAAGAAAATGTTGCGCCCGATGTCGGCGCCCATCACTTCCATGATTTGCGCCTTGGTCACGTTTTGCATGCCGGTGACTTCGATGTTGTCGCTCGACTCCACGCGAAAGCGCCACGAGTGCTCGCCGTAGTGGTAAACGCCGGCGGCGCCCAATCCCAGCACACACACGACGGCAGCGGCCGCCAGGCCCCAGAGCAAACGGTTGGCAGTTTTTTTCGGGAGCGAGCTGCGGCGGGCGGAAACGCGCTTTTGCGCACGCAGGAAGGGAGATTCCTCATCCACATCGAGATCAATCAAACGTGAGTCGTCAATGCGCGAGGGGGGAACTTCCTCACGCGAATCGGCTGCGTGGGGTGGGTACAACTCTTCCTGCAAGATGGACGGTGCTGGCTTCCGCGCCATCAGTTCAGGTCAGTTGTCGCTAGGAATCGCTGAGCCTTCAAACTATAACTTTATTTTGAAATGAACGATAGAAAAAACAGCAAAGTTTTTTCACAACGGAATCGGATTGGGCATCATTGACGAGGGTCGCTCGAAAAACAGAACTAAGGTGGAGTATGGAAAGAATCCGGTATGTGAAGAACGTGAGTAAGCGAGCGAACTCACCACGAACAACGCGTAATGCTCACACGAGGAACATTCACGTGAATTCGCGGGCAGGCGGGAACATCGACATCAACTTTGACGTCAGGTATGCGGATATTGGCCATGCGCGCTTCGATTCGGGCGCGAGTCGCCTCCAGACGAGCCATCTCTGCCTGTCGACGGGCGAATTGGGCCTCTTCTCTAGCCGAGACGGCCTGAAGTCTGGCGAATCCGCTCTGCAGTCCGGTCGCGCCCGATTCGACTCGGGCAAGCGAAGCTGCCCAACGGCACGACGCGATTTCGTTGTTCGCAAACGCGGTGCGAGTTTCGGCTACAAATCCCTCTGCGTCTCCCGAAGCAAGAGCGAGCACAGGCGCGGTCCGCTGCGCAATTCGCCCGATCACCGGTTCCAAAGCCCGATGCGCCCAAGCAGCGCCGCCATCGTGATAAACCCCGTTCAATCCCAGCGCCAGAACTCCAGCCGCCAGCCATCCCCATGCGTTTGTCGATTTCATGGCCTTAACCCCTTATGGCTCAATAGACGAAGGGCGTTTTGTTTGGTTAGCAAGCTACAAGTGAAAGGTACGAAAACTCGGGAGGAAAAGTTCAGAAATTTGACTGCGGGAACCTACTCTAAACTTTTCCGCGACAATATTATGGCTGTCTCCCATTGAGCTTCAAGTCTTGTGATGCGGCGGTCGTGATCGCGGACCTCCAGCGCCACATCCTTAAGTTCCTGTGATGTGCGGCGCAGATCCTCGGCGAGTCTTAAGGCGGCCTGTACCGCCGCGACGGCCTCGGTAAACACGCTCATGCCGGATCCTTCGCCGGGTCCACCTTGCGCCGTGCTCGCAGCTCGCTCAGAATCGTGCGGGTTTCGTCCAGGTCTCGACGCACGCTAGCTCTGGTCGCAACCACTTCCTTGCGAAGAAGCGTGGTCAGCTCGGCCAAGACTTTCTCTTCATCGCCCATCCGCTGCTCGCATCGGCTGCGCACCAGCTCTGCGACACTGACCCCGGCGTTTCGAGCCTCTTTGCGCAACCAGTCCCGAAATGCGGGGGTGGTCAAGACCTGCACTCGCGCGGTTTTCATCTTTGCCTCTTCTGCGTATGAGCATGCATATGCTCATATCGATTCTACCATGCGTCTAATCCGCTCAAAATGTCGTTCTGAGCGGAGCAGAGCGGCGAGCGCAGCGAAGCGGTCTGCGGAGTCGAAGAATCCCCAGCAGAGGCAAGAACCCGGTCTTACTTTCCCACGCCCACTCCCACTGCGCTCAACTTCTCGAGAATCATCGGTTCCAACTGCGAGACGCTCCCGGCGCCGAGCGTCAAAATCATGTCGTCCTCCTGAGCGACCGCCGCGACCGCGCTCACAGCGTCGACGAACGAACTCATGTACTCCGCGCTCCGCCCGCCCTTTTCTCGAATTGCTCCAGCCAGTGTTTCGCCGCTGATGCCTTCGATTGGCTTCTCGCTCGCGGCATAAATGTCGAGCACGAACAACGAATCGGCATCGGCAAATGCGGTTGTGAACTCTTCGATCAGGTCGCGCGTGCGCGTGTAGCGATGCGGCTGGAAGACGACATGGATCTTGCGAAACCCGCACTGCCGCGCTGCGGCGAGCGTGGCCTTGATCTCGGTTGGATGGTGCCCGTAATCGTCAATCACGCTCACCCCGGCCACGCGACCGCGCAACTGAAACCGCCGGTCAACGCCGCGAAATTGATCGAGCCCGGCACGGACCGCTTCCAGTTCCACGTCAAGTCCTACACCGACCGCGATCGCCGCCGTCGCATTCAGAATATTGTGGACGCCGGGCACATGCAGCGTGAACTCGCCCAGGTCTTTTCCGCGATAACTCACGCGAAAGCGGCTCAGCGGGTGCCCATCCTCGTCTTTTGTGGCTAGAGCTTGCGCCGAGCCTGCCAAACGGGTGGGACCAATTTTGATCCAGAAATCCGATCCGCGCTTCGTTCCATAAGTGACCGTCCGCCGCTGCACCTCCGGAATCAATCGCCGGAGTAAGGGATCGTCATTGCAGGCGACGATCATTCCATAGAACGGCACCCGGCCCATGAACTCGAGAAAAGTGCGCTTCACGTCTCGCATGTTGCGATAGCAATCCATGTGCTCGCGGTCGATGTTCGTCACCACGGAAAGTATCGGCGAAAGCTTCAGAAACGACCGGTCACTCTCATCCGCTTCGGCCACCAGATAGCGCGACTTGCCGACCCGCGCGTTCGAACCCATCGCACCCACGCGTCCGCCAACCACAACCGTGGGGTCGAGCCCGCCTGCAGCCAGGACCGCGGCGACCATTGAGGTGGTGGTCGTCTTGCCGTGCATCCCGGCGATGGCGATGCCGTATTTCAACCGCATCAACTCAGCCAGCATTTCCGCGCGTTGAATCACGGGAATGTGCAGGCGATGCGCCTCGACGACCTCAGGATTTTGCTGCGCAATGGCCGAACTGGTGACCACAACTTCCGCTCCGCTGATATTCTCCGCGCGATGGCCCTCAAACACCGACGCGCCAAGAGCTGTCAGTCGCTCGGTGACGGGAGAATTTCGCAAATCCGAGCCCGAAACTTTGTAGCCGAGATTGAGCAGCACCTCGGCGATGCCACTCATGCCGATACCGCCGATGCCCACGAAATGAACTCGCTGAATTTTGGCAAACATTGAGTTAGCTTGATCACTCCCACTGCGAACTGTGACGCCGCACCCACCAGCACGGCGGCTTTCCGGCATGCGGAAAGATCGAACGCGCGCAGGGTTGCTGAAAACTTCCCAGAAAATCGTATTCGGCCTTGTTACCTTTCAGCGGGGTCGCGAGAAATTGGTCGACTTCCACCGTGCTGAATGCCGTTCCCCTCGCCAGCCGAATCCTCAGCACGACCCAATCTCCGACATAAAGCAGCGCCGCCAGGATCGCCAGACCGATCGCCGCCTTGCCGAGATATTTTTTCCAAGGGCGCATTCGTCAACTCCGTTACATGTCTATCAGTGGCCGATGCTTGACTGCGACACTTCCTCCACTCCGGCTACTCGTGCGGCCAGAGCCGCAATGTCCCGCGCTGCATTGGGATGAGCAAGGCCGCGCGCGGCCTGGCTCATGCGCGCCAACTGTGGCGCGTCCCCGAGCAGGGACGAAATCGTCTCCGCTAACCAGACTCCCTCCAACTTCGATTCCTCGACCACCACCGCCGCGCCAACCCGATGCAGCGCCTCGGCGTTCACCCGCTGGTGATCGTCGGCCGCCCGGGCAAATGGCACAAAGATGGCGGGCTTTCCTGCCGCGGTGATCTCCGCCACAGTGCTCGCCCCCGACCGGCAAACAATCAAATCGGCGCTCGCGAAGACCGCGGGCATGTCTTCGATAAACTTGAAAACCTCGGCGGATTCGTCGCGGAAGCCGTAAATGACTGATACGCCGCCAGCGCGTCATTATAGTCACGCTCGCCCGTCTGATGGATAATGTGGATTCCCGGCGCCTGCCGCCGCAACTCCGGCAAACACCGGATCATCGCCTCGTTAATCGCATGCGCGCCCTGGCTTCCGCCAAAGACCAGCAGAGTTGGCCGACCGCCACGCTTGGGTGGAATCTCAAAAAAAGCCTGCCGCACCGGAACGCCAGTCACTTCGGCGTGGCGAAAATACTTGGCGGTCTCTTCGAAGTGCACCGCGGCTGCGCTCACAAATCGCGCCACCAGGCGGTTGGCAAATCCCGGCACGACATTGGGTTCAAATGCCAGAGTGGGGACATGTTTCAGCACGGCCGAGAGCATGGCAGGACCGGAGGCGTATCCGCCTACGCCGATCACGACGTCAGGCGCGAATTCATTCAACATGCGGCTCGCATCCCACACCGCCCTCGGCAAATCGAACGCCGTCTTTGCACGGGTTGCCAAGCTCACATTTTTCAGAGCACCGACTCGCACCAATTGCAGAGGATACCCCGCGGCTGGAACGAGACGATTCTCGATACCACGCGCGGTGCCGATGAATATTATTTCGGCCGCGTATCGGTTGGTGAGTTCTTTGGCGATGGCCAGCGCCGGGATTACGTGTCCGCCCGTCCCGCCGCCCGCCAGAATGGCCCGCATGGAGTGACTATAAATGATTGAGTGATCGGGCCATTGAGTCATTGAGCGATTGTGCCGACAGGCGCTTTTTCAATCGCCCAATGACCAGATCACTCAATCCGCTCACTCCGCCTGCTTGGTAATATTCAGCAGCACGCCCACGCACGCCAAGGTCACGAACAGGGACGAGCCTCCATAGGAGACGAGCGGCAGGGGAATGCCTTTCGTCGGCATCATCCCCAGAACCACGCTCATATTGATGAAAGCCTGCAACACCACCATGCTGGTAATTCCCGCGGCCAAATAGCGGCCGAACAGATCTTCCGTGCGCCATGAAGCGCGCATGCCCCTCCACAGAAAAATCGCGAACAAAGTCACCACGAACATTGCTCCCATCAGCCCGAGTTCCTCTGCGGTTACTGCAAAAATAAAATCGGTGTGCGGTTCGGGAAGATAAAACAACTTCTGCTTGCCTTCCATCAGGCCTACGCCGGTCACGCCGCCGGTGCCCACAGCGATCAGCGACTGAATAATGTGGAACCCGGCCCTTTGCCGGTCGGCATACGGATTGATAAAAGCCAGCAGTCGATCACGGCGCCAACTCACATGAAAGATCAAGAAATAAAGCGGCAGCAGCGACGCTCCGAATGCGTAGCCGAAATAGCGCATCCGCATTCCCGCCACGTAGAAGATGCAAGCCGCGATGCCGGCGCAAGCGATCGCAGTGCCAAGATCTGGCTGCAAAACAATCAGTCCGAGCAGGGCAACCACGGGAATCGCGGCGGGAACCAGCGTGTTGCGCTGGTCGTCCATGGCTTTGGCGCGCGGCTCGAGAAAGTATGCGAGGAACAGGATGAGCACCGGCTTGGCCAGTTCAGAAGGCTGGAATGAAAAACCGCCCGCATGAATCCAGCGATGAGTGTTATGCGAGCGGTCGAGAAAAAATACCGAGATCAGCAGTAGCGTCGTGATCCCCAGGAACGAAAATACCACCGCGGGATGCTTGTAGCGGCGGTAGTCCAGGCGCATGGTCACGACCATCGCGGCCAGACCAGCCGCCGCCCAGATCAACTGCTTCGAAAGAAATGCATAGGGCGATCCGAAGCGTTCGCGAGCCATTACCGCCGACGCAGAGAAAACCATCACCAGCCCAAGAAACACTAACAGCATGGTCACGGTGAACAACCAGCGGTCGACGCTTACTCGCTTCGCCATGGGAGTTTTATTTCAACACGGAGTCGCAATAGAAGGAGAAGGAATTGCTGGTTGTCGATTTTTGATTGTTGATTGTTCTGGTACGTGGCTCTGTCGAGTCTTAAATCCTAAAGAGACTCGCGTCGGACGGTCATTGATTGAGGATCCTCTTGAGATCACGGCGACCGTGCAAGACGTGAAGAATGAAAACGTCGCGCCCCTCGACGCGGTGAATGATGACATAGGCTCCGACTGATAGACTTCTTAGTCCGGGGCGCAAATCATAATCGCGGCGGCGGCCCAGATACGGACGCTTGGAAAGCATAAAGAAGTGGTCGGTAATCGAAGTGATCAAACGGTCGGCAACGTCAGCATCTCCGCCTTCTGTTGCGACGTACGACCAAATTTCGTCAAGGTTCGCCTCGGCCTCTGCGGCAACCCGGAGCCTCATTAGCGTTGACGCGGCCGTTGTGTTCCGAGCCTGGCGCGTCCGCGCCGATTCACTTCGGTGGCAAGCTTACGTGCATCCTGTTTGGTCACGATCACCCGCCCCTCGCCACGCACCAGAGAAGCCTCCGCCAAGTCAACTGCGGCCAAGATTTCAGCCCGGGTGCGCTCGCGCTCTTCCCACAGCCGCAGAGCTTCCTCGACCGCATCTTCTGGACGGTGCAGCCGCCCGGACTCGATGGCCTGCCGTACAAACGCTTCCTGATCGGGAGTGAGACGGACTTCCATGGCTCAAGCGTAAGAGGCCAAAATCAGGGTGTCAAGCATCGGGTTTGGAGTGGGGCGCATCGCTCATAACGCCTACCTTCTGTTCATGCTAATTATTAGCGTTGCTTCAGTTCAGCCCTCGCACAGTCTCTTTAAACGTCTGCCCGCGGTGCTCATAACTTTTGAACTGGTCGAAGCTCGCGCACGCCGGAGCCAGCAACACAACGTCTCCCGGTTCTGCCACAGCGCTCGCCTTGCGGAGCGCATTTTCCAGGGTTTCGGCGTGGACGAGTTCGGGGCCGCCTGCCTTCTGCGAAATGATCTGCGACTCGATCTTCGCCGCGGCCGCGCCAATGGTGTACACCCGCTTCACTCTTTGCCGCAGCAACTGATTCAGCACGCTGTAATCGCTGCCTTTATCTTTCCCGCCGAGAATCAGGTGAATGTTCCCCGGAAATGATTCCAGCGCTTTGATCGTCGCGTCCACGTTCGTGGCTTTCGAATCGTTGTAGTAATCCACGCCGCGGAGCGAAGTGACGAATTCCAAACGATGCTCCACCGCCTTGAAGTTGCGCACCGCTTGCCGAATCTTGTCCGGGGTACAACCCATGAGCGCGCCAGCGCATACCGCGGCCAGAACATTTTCCAGATTGTGCGCGCCCTTGAGGGGAATCTCGGAAAGCTGCATGATTTCCCGCCCGGCTGGTTTCTGAAACCTAGTTCCATCACGAAACAAAATATTCCCATCGCGCACCCATACGCCTTGCTTCACCTCTTTTTGGCGGCTGAACCAGAAAGCCTGGGCGCGTACCCGGCTTGCCATCGCCACGCAAGTTGCATCGTCGGCGTTCAAAACTGCAAAGTCATTTTGATTCTGATTCTCGAAAATACGCGATTTCGCATTTACATAAACTTCGAGCGTGCGATGCCGATCCAGATGATCGGGCGTCACGTTCAACACGACCGCGATTTTCGGGTGGAAGGTCTGAATGGTTTCCAGTTGAAAACTTGAAACCTCGAGCACAATTGCCGTTTCACGAGTGGCGCGCTCCGCCAGTGAAATCGCAGGAGTGCCAATGTTGCCGCCAACCAAAGTCGGCAATCCTGCCGACGTTAAAATCTCTCCCGTAAGAGTCGTGGTTGTGGTTTTTCCGTTCGATCCGGTGATCGCCACAATCGGCCCGGGCAAAAACTGCGCCGCCAGCTCGATCTCTCCGATCACAACTTCTCCGAGCGAGCGAGCCTGTTGCAGCAACGGCGCGTCCACCGGAACTCCGGGGCTCACCACAATTAAGTCCTGTTCGCGAAACGTCCGTTCGCCGTGGCCTCCAGTTTCTACTGTGATTCCGTGATCCAGCAGGACAGGAATTTCGTTGCGCAGCTCATCTCCGCTCTTGGTGTCGGACGCAGTAACCCGCGCCCCGTGCGCCTTTAAAAAAAGCGCCGACGCCACTCCGGATTTGCCGAGGCCGACCACCAGCACGCGTTTGTCTTTGAGCTCCATTGCCATTTTCGATTTTCTACTGCCAATTTCCGATTTAAAAACCTGCCCATGGGCAATCGGAAATCGAGAGTCGGAAATCTATCTCAATTTCAGCGTGGTCAGCGCGAACAGCGCAAACACTAACGACGCGATCCAGAAGCGCACAATAATTTTCGACTCCGACCAGCCCATCAACTCAAAATGATGATGAATCGGGGCCATCTTGAAAATACGCTTCTTGCGCAGCTTGTACGAACCTACCTGCAGAATGACCGAGAGTGCTTCGATCACAAAGACTCCGCCGATAAACGGCAGCAGCAACTCCTGCTTGATCATGACGGCAACCGTGCCGATCGCACCGCCGAGCGCCAGCGACCCCACATCGCCCATGAACACTTCCGCGGGATGTGCGTTGTACCATAGAAATCCAATCGACGAGCCGACCATGGCTCCGCAAAAAATGGTCAGCTCGCCGACTTGCGGCATTTTCGGGATCTCGAGGTAAGTGGCGAAGGTCGCGTGCCCACTTACATAGGTCAGAACAGTCAGCGCTCCGGCCGCAATGACCGTGCAGCCGATCGCCAGACCGTCGAGGCCATCGGTAAGGTTCACCGCATTGCTCGAACCCACAATCACCAGGGCGACGAAGGCAATAAACGGCAGGAACGCCAGGGGCCAGATATGCGGATAGCGTTCCAGGCCCTGCACCACAAGGTCGGGATGAAATTGTTTTAGAAACGGAACGATCAACCGTGTCGAATAGGTGCCGCGGGTCTGCATCGCGATCAGCAGCACGGCAATCACCACGCTGGTTGCGACCTGCAAACCCAACTTTGCGCGGCCCGTGAGGCCAAGATTTCTGCGATGCGAGACCTTGGTATAGTCATCCGTGAATCCAATCGCGGCGAATGCAAGCGTCGCAAATATGGCGAGCCACACGAACCGATTGCTCAGGTCTGCCCAAAGTAACGTCGGCACCACGATGGCGATCGCGATCAGCAATCCGCCCATGGTCGGCGTTCCCGCTTTTTTCTGATGCGCCTTCGGCCCCTCTTCGCGAATGAATTGTCCAATCTGGAATTCACGTAAACGCTTGATCACGAGCGGGCCGACAATCAGTGCGGTGAACAACGCGGTAAGACTGGAAAAAGCGGTGCGAAACGTCAGGTAGCGGAAGATGCGGAAGGGTGGTACGTAGTGCTGCAACTTCAAGTACAACAGCCAATAGAGCAATCAGCCTCCGTCGCGCCGCAATTTAATTCTTTCCGTCGAGCCGCGCCTTCCAGATTTCGAGCGCTTTCTCCAGCTTCACACCGCGCGAAGCTTTCAAAAGGACCACATCGCCGTCTTGCGCTTCACGTCCCAGCCATTCACCAGCAGCCTCGGAAGAAGCTACAAACTCGGCGCGAATTCCCGCGCGCCTTGCGGCTTCAACGGCAGCCTGTGCCAGTCCGCGGACTCCCAGGAGTACATCGATTTTCTTCTCAGCAATATGGCGGCCTGAGTCGGTGTGCATCTCCTCGCCTGCCGGCCCGAGTTCCAGCATTTCTCCCGCCACTACGATGCGCCGCTTGCCCGGCATTCCAGCGAGAGTGTCTACCATCGCTTTAAGGGCCTTCGGATTTGAATTGTAGCAATCGTTAATCACGGTGATGTTACCCAGTTGAAGAACCTGCCCGCGCTTCTCCGACGCAGTCAACGTGCCCAGCGCCTGAACTGCGTCAATCGGCTTGAGCCCTCGCTCCAGTCCTACCGCAACGGCAGCCAACGCGTTCAACACATTGTGCTCTCCAACCAGCGGTAACTTCACATGCTCGCGCACACTTCCGACGACCACATCGAACTCGGTGCCGCTTGCTCCGTTTGAATGTATGTTCTGCGCCCGCACATCCGCCTCGGCCCGCGTGCCATACATTACGACCTTTCCTTTAAAATCGCGGCCGAACTGGGAGACATATTCGTCGTCGGCATTCAGGATGGCAGCTCCGTTCGCTGGAAGCGATTCCACCAGTTCGTACTTGGCGCGCGCAATTCCGGCAAGAGAATCGAAGAACTCCAGATGCACCGGTGCAACGTTCGTCACCACGCCAATCTCGGGCTGCGCTATCTTCGCCAGCGCGCGAATCTCTCCGGCATGCGACATTCCCATTTCAATGACTGCCACGTCATATCCTGGTTCGAGTTTGAGCAGCATCAGCGGCAATCCGAAATGGTTGTTGAAGTTGCCTTCCGATTTCAGGACCCGAAAGTGCGAACTCAGCACATGGGCGATCCCATCCTTTGTGGTGGTCTTTCCGGCCGACCCAGTCACCCCGATTAGCGGCTTGCCCCAGAGTTTCCGCACGGCTGTGGCAAGCGTCTGCAATGCGACCAGAGTATCTTCAACTTTTAATAGCCGAGCCTTGTTCGAATAGCGGCCGAGTTGATCGTTCCGCACCTCGTTGCGCACCACCGCGCCGACTGCTCCTTTTTCCAGCGCCTGGTCGACGAAGTCATGGCCGTCGAAATGCTCGCCCTTCACGGCAAAGAAAAGCTGGCCGGGAGCAATTGTCCGTGAGTCGATCGAATAACTATTGGCAAGAGTCTGCGGCGAAAAATCTCCGCTGGCCGAGATAAACTCGGCAATCTTGCCCAGCGCCAGCCTCATTGCGCCGCTCCGCCCCGAGCGGCGCCGCAATCGAATCCTGCCGCTCGCAGGGTTTCACGCGCGACTTCCACATCGTCGAACGGGACCGACCCCTCTCGGGTGACCTGCACTTTTTCGTGCCCTTTGCCGGCAAGCAGAACAATATCGCCGGGGGTGGCCTGGCGAATCGCCAGGGCGATTGCTTTGCGCCGGTCCGGCTCTATGCTGTATTTCACTCCCGTCTTCTGCAAGCCAACCACCGCGTCATTAATGATTGCGAGCGGACCTTCGCTGCGCGGATTGTCTGAAGTCAGCACCACGAAATCGCTTCCTTTTCCCGCCGCTTCGCCCATCATCGGGCGCTTTTTGCGGTCGCGGTCTCCTCCGCATCCAAACATCGTCAGGACCCTGCCTCGATCTCCGGCCATAGAAACCAACTCGCGCGCCAGCGCGGTCAAGTTCCGCAGAGCATCATCGGTATGTGCGTAATCAACCACCACCGTGAAAGGCTGTCCGCAATCGACTCGCTCAAAGCGTCCGGGAACGCAGGCCAGCTTGTCGACTCCCTGGGCAATGGCTTCTGCCGCACAGCCGCGCGCATACGCGGCTCCGGCAGCCGCGAGAATGTTGTAAACATTCACGCGCCCAATCAGCGTCGAGAAAACGGGAATCGTCGTTTCCGGCGTCACCAAATCGAATCGAGTCCCGCGCGTAGTGATCTCCACATTCGACGCATGCAGGTCGCCACGATCCCATCCGTACTTCAGCACCAGCGAGCTGCGTTTCCGGCTGAAGTCAGCAAGCTTCGCTCCCGCTTCATCATCGATGTTGGTCACAACCGCCCGCGGTGGATCGGTGCCGCAACCTGCAAACAGCACGCGCTTCGCCGCGAAATAATCTTCCATGGTCCCGTGATAATCGAGATGATCTCGCGTCAGATTGGTAAACACAGCCAAGTCAAAGGGAACACCAAAGACCCGCTCCTGTGCCAGCGCGTGCGATGAAACCTCCATTGCCGCTTCGGTCGCGCCATTGGCAAGCGCCTCGCTAAGAATGCGATTGAGATCCAGCGCCTCAGGTGTGGTATGCGGCGCTGGCAAGATTTTTCCAGCAACGTGGTATTCGATGGTGCCAATCAGAGCGGTCTTCCGTCCGGCGGCATTTAAAATCGCCTCGATTAAAAACGCGGTCGTGCTTTTTCCATTCGTCCCGGTGATTCCTGTAATCGCGAGCCGCTCCGCTGGCCGCTTGTAAAAGTTGGCGCTGATTCTTGAAAGTGCACGCCTGCCGTGCTGCACCACCGCCCAGCCAACGTTCGGACGCGGCTTCTCCGTCGCAGAATCGGTGACCACGGCAACTGCCCCAGCCGCAATCGCCTGCTCGATGAAGCGATTCCCATCGCTGGTTTCGCCCTTCATCGCAACGAATACGCAACCGGGCTTCACCCGCCGCGAGTCGTATTCCACACAACTCACACCCGGGTCTCCGCTGATCGCGAGGACTTCCGCTCCATCCAGCACCTGTTGGAAGGTCATTGAGTGAAATTATATGGTAGGAAGAAATTTCTGCGTGCCCGGCGCTAGGCCAACGAAGAGCTGCTGATTACTATGGGAACGTTTCTGCGTGGGTGCATCGGCGCTAACATGGGTCGCATGTCCACCGAAACCGGTCACGGTAAGTACCGTTGCGGCCAATGCGAAAAGCCTGAAGACCAGTGTGAATGCGAGCCCTTCTGCTGCCTCTGCCAGTCCCAGCTGGATATTCGCATCTGCGCCGACGGACTGATGTACTGCGAACCCTGCCGCAACGCCTGCGATTACAAGACTTCAGATTAGCGGCAACTTCTCGCGGAAGCACGACCTCTAAAAACAGAGGCTTTCGAGAATTCTTATGGCCCAGAAGCCGAACAAACGCGACACGCCCCTCGAACGAGATCCTTATTTAGAAACTGCCAATCAAGCCCAGATGGATGAACTTGGCTCTGATCCTGGCCAAGTCGGCCCCGATAGCGCCGGTCAATCGGGCGATTCACAAGGATTGTCTTCGACAGAAGACGTCAACGAAGAAAGCGTTGAAGAATTGGCCGAGGCCGAGCAACCGTTCGAGAGTGCCGCGGTAGAGGGCGTCGAAGATGCGGAAGACCATCCCGAACGTCCCACGCATACTCATGAAGAGTACGGCAGGCCGGATGATGTGCCGCCGAAAAGGAACGTGGCATAGTGCACATTCGGTGCCCAGAAAACGACCGCTGAAGCCTGCTCATTCAGTCACCGACTCTCAGACGACAACCGCTTCCCGGTACTCGCCAAAGACCCGCCGCATTGCGTCGGAGATCTCGCCTACCGTCGCGTAGGCCTCAACTGCAGCGAGAATTCGCGGCATTAAGTTTTCTCCAGACCGCGCCGCATCCTCTACCTCGCCTAGCGCAGACTTGCAGACACCTGCCTCCCGTTTTGCCCGCAGCGCTCGTACACGCTCGATTTGTTTTGGCTCCAGCGCCGGATCGATCCGCTGAATTGGAATTGGCCGTTCCGCTTCGACTTCAAAACGATTCACACCCACTACAATCGCCCGCTCCTGATCCACCGCTTGCTGATATTCATAGGCGGCGTTCTGAATTTCCTGCTGCACGAATCCGCGCTCAATCGCCCTCAACATCCCGCCCATTACTTCGATTTTGGCGAGATACTCCGCCGCGCGCTTTTCAATCTCATTCGTCAAAGTTTCAACGTAATACGACCCGGCGAGCGGATCGACCGTCTGAGCGGCTCCCGATTCGTACGCAATCACCTGCTGGGTGCGTAAGGCAATGCGCGCCGCCTGCTCGGTCGGAAGAGCCAGGGCCTCGTCGTAGGAATTCGTGTGCAACGACTGCGTTCCTCCCATTACGGCGGCCAGCGCCTGAATTGCGGTGCGAACAATATTGTTTTCTGGCTGCTGCGCGGTCAGCGTCGACCCTGCCGTCTGGGCATGAAAGCGCAACATCCAGGAGCGCGGACTTTTCGCTTTGAAATACTCGCGCATAATGCGCGCCCACATCCGCCGGGCGGCGCGAAACTTCGCTACTTCTTCAAGAAAATTGCTATGCGCGTTGAAGAAAAATGACAGGCGCGGCGCAAACTGATCCACATCCAGTCCGGCCTTGATTGCGGCCTCAACGTACGTCATGCCGTTGGCCAGCGTGAAGGCCACTTCCTGCACCGCGGTTGATCCCGCCTCGCGCATGTGATAACCGGAAATCGAAATCGTATTCCATTCGGGCACATTTTCCTTGGCCCATCCAAACATGTCGGTAATCACTCGCAGGGCGTGGCTTGGCGGATAAATATAGGTCCCGCGCGCTATGTATTCCTTGAGTACATCGTTCTGCACCGTGCCGGAAAGCTTGCGTATATCCGCACCCTGCCGGCGCGCAACCGCCACGTACAGCGCCAGCAGAACGGAGGCGGTTGCATTGATGGTCATCGATGTCGAGATCTTCGTCAGATCGATCCCGGCAAACAGCCGTTCCATATCTTCGATCGAATCAATGGCCACGCCGACTTTGCCAACTTCACCTGCCGCCAGAGTGTGATCGGAGTCCATTCCGATCTGCGTCGGCAAATCGAATGCCACAGACAACCCAGTCGTTCCGTTGGCCAGCAAATACTTGTAGCGCTTGTTCGATTCTTCTGCATCGCCCATACCGGCATACTGCCGCATGGTCCGACAAACGGCCGCGGTACATCGTGGCCTGCACGCCGCGGGTAAAAGGATATTCACCGGGATAACCGATTTCCGCCTCGTAATCGGAGCCTTTCAGATCGGCGGGAGTATAGAGAGGATTAATTGGGATATGGGAAGAAGTTTCAATTTCCGGGCTTGGTTTTGCGCCTTTAGTTTCGGTCATGGTGACTATCCTTCTCGGCGCTAAACTTTGTCACTCCGAAGCGCGAAGCGCAGAGGAACCTGCTGTCTTTTGCAGCATCCATGCATTCGCCGGTCGTCACCGCGCTCATTTGCCCCTTGACCGTACCCTCCAGAAGGAACTGACGCCAAACCAGGCAAACATCAGGGTGAAGCAAATTGCAACCGCGACCCGGCCGAAGCCGACCTTTCCTGACTGATATTTTGCGTACTCGTGCGCCCAAGCCACTCCTCCGCTCGCCGCTATTATGAGAAAAACAAGCCCGGTCACTTCGAGCCAGAGCTGATGGACAACGTTACCCAATGCCCGCGCCGTGGTTGCCGCCGCGTGGGTAAAGGCGCGCAGGGTGCGGCTGCGTTTTGCCTGCTGGCCGGCGACCCGCGCCACCACCCCGAACTTTTGTGCGGTAGAAACCTTACTCACCGCTCGATTTTAACAGCCTCAGGCGCTACAATGACGCAATCCGGCGCGGGAGAAAAACCGTTCCGGCGGTGCAGGCATCCAAAGAGAGAGATAAGGTGGCGTCTTCAGCCACGGCAGAACGGATTGGGGGACTCGTGGATCAGCAACTCAAGCAACTGATGAAGGAACTCGGTGAAGCCATCAATGAGTCTTTGTCCGATTCCGAACAGATTGCCGAGGTCGTCTCCCGCATCAAAGAAGGCGGCTACGACATCTTTCTGGTGCTCGAAGCCACTATTGGAGTCAGCAAGCAGGGCGAGAAATCCTCCGACAAAACTTCGCTGGTCACCACGCTCTCTACAAATCCTGAATTCAAAATCAGCGACCAGGACCTGAAGTTTCTGAAATCCCTCCGGATCAAAATCGAAGAAGAAAAGGAAAAATAGGAGCGCCTACGGCGAGTGAAGGACGTGCGCCCTGGCACGCCTGATGTATGGCGGCCCCATTTTTCTCCCGAAACTCTGCGAACCTCAAGCTCTGTCTTCCGCCAACCGGCACCATGCCGTGCTCATTCTCAGCTGCCGGCGCGCCAGCCGTCCACTCCGAATCGGTCGTGCGCGGCGCGAAAGTAAATCAGGACAAAGAAAATCAGCGCGTAGGTCATTTGCTGTGTGAGCGCCGAAAAATCGCCGCGAAGCGCCGTACCGAACACGAGGAAGCAGATCAGCAGTGCGCCGGCAACCGAAGCGGCCCTCGTAAAAAGACCCAACACAAGCAGCGCTCCAACCAGAGGCTCCCAGACAGGAATGACATAGGCGAAAGCTCTCACCGACCAGATTGGCAGGGGAGTGTGAGCGAAATCAGCCACAAGCGTATTGACAAAACGGCCCATATCAGCCCAGCGAGTGAAGGAGTGGAACAGAAGATTGATTCCCATTGTCATGCGTAACAGGCAGTAGCCCAGTGCGGCATCCGTTCTGGAGGCGCCGTGATCGTGCAGGTTGTCGCTCATAAGACGCAACCAGTTTAGTTGCTGCCGCCCATGGTTTGCAGCGAAGCTGCCTCAGTTTTCTCTCCCGCGGCAACGTTCCCGCCTGTGCTACCATCTACTGTTTTTCGGGTTTAGCATGAAAGACACTCTCGGAGTCCTTCTCGCAGGTGGCGCCGGTGAGCGCCTTTATCCTCTCACCCGCGACCGGGCCAAACCCGCCGTCACCTTCGGCGGAATGTACCGCATCATCGACATTACTCTTTCCAACTGCCTAAACTCCGACCTGCGCCGGGTCTACATTCTCACGCAGTACAAAGCGCTCTCGCTGAATCGCCACATCCGCGAGGGCTGGAACATTCTTGGCCGTGAAGTGGGAGAGTTCATCGAAGTTCTCCCGCCTATGAAACGAGTCAGCGATCAGTGGTACCAGGGCACCGCCGACGCGGTGTATCAGAACATTTATTCCATCGGTTCGGAACAGCCCAAGCACGTCATGATTCTTTCCGGCGATCATATTTACAAAATGAATTACGGGAAGATGATGAAGCAGCACAGGGATTCCGCCGCCGACGTCACGCTCGCCACCATTCAGATTGATCCCGAGGAAACTTTCCGTTTTGGAGTGGTGGAAGTCGACAAAGACGGCCGGATCAATGGCTTCGAAGAAAAGCCCAAGGAGACAAAACTCCGCAGTCCGTGGAATCCGATGAAAGTCGACGGTTCCATGGGCGTTTACCTGTTCAACGCCGATGTGCTGATTCCCGCGCTTTTGAAGGATGCGGAAGACCCGCAGTCGAGCCACGATTTCGGCAAAGACATTCTGCCCCGGATGGTGGATGACTATCGCGTCTTCGCCTACGACTTTATTGATGAGAACAAAAAAGAGGCGCTCTACTGGAGGGACGTTGGCACCCTCGAAGCCTACTACGATGCCAACATGGACATTGTTGCGGTCTCGCCGATTTTCAATCTTTACGATCACGAGTGGCCGGTGCGCACGCACCAGCGCCAGTACCCGCCGGCCAAGTTCGTCTTCGCGGAAAAGGAGCGGATGGGAACGGCGCTGGATTCCATCGTCTCCAACGGATGCATCGTCTCCGGTGGGATGGTGAAGAATTCCATCCTCTCCCCCGACGTGCGCGTGAACTCCTACTCGGAGGTGGATTCGTCGATTCTTTTTTCGCACGTCTCGGTCGGACGCCACTGCCGCGTCCGCCGCTGCATCATCGACCGCAACGTGCACCTGCCGGAAGGCACGACGATCGGCTACGACACGGAAGCCGACCGCTCCCGCTACTTCGTTACCGATAGCGGCATCACCGTCGTCACGCGGGATTACTCGCTCTTCGAGAACCCGGTCACGGTGGATTACTTCACCAGCGAATAAGGAAACTGGCGGAAGCGAGTGGGGGTCGAACCCACCAGTGACAGGGTCTACCTGCCGCTCGCTGGTTTTGAAGACCAGGACGATCACCGGACCGCATGCGCTTCCGTGCGTTTATCATCGCACGGCCCGCATTGCGACTTCGAGCTTCGCCTATTTCGGCTGCGGCACGATCCGCAGATAGGGCTTCGGTTGCTTCCATCCGCTGGGATATTTCTTCTGCGCTTCCTCGTTCGAAACCGACGGAAGAATGATCACGTCGTCTCCCTGCTTCCAGTTCACCGGTGTGGCAACTTTATGGCTTGCCGTGAGCTGCATAGAATCGAGCACGCGCAGGATCTCATCGAAGTTGCGCCCAGTGCTCATCGGATAGCTGAGCTGCAGCTTGATCTTTTTATCCGGGCCAATAATGAACACGGTGCGGACTGTGGCATTATCGGCGGCGGTGCGGCCTTCGCAGGTTTCTCCGCTTCCAGCCGGCAACATGCCATACAGCTTGGCGATTTCGAGCTTGGGATCGCCGATCATCGGATAGTTCACTGCCACTCCCTGGGTTTCTTCAATATCGGCCGCCCATTTGCCGTGGCTGCTGACCGGGTCGACGCTCAAGCCGATCACCTTGGTATTTCGCTTGGCAAATTCAGGCTGCAGCCGCGCCATGTAGCCGAGTTCCGTGGTGCAGACAGGTGTGAAATCTTTTGGGTGGGAAAACAAAACCGCCCAGCCGGTCCCGATCCAGTCGTGAAAATGGATGTTCCCTTGCGTGGTCTCAGCCGTAAAGTCGGGGGCCACATCGTTGATGCGCGGAATCGCGTTGCTTTCAGTCACGGTCACAGTGCTCATGATCTCCTCCTCGCCATAAAGTCCATCATAATACTAGGGTTTCGCCTACTTACATTCTCCGCCACGCGGTTTTTCGATTCGGATGAATTTCGACAAAAACGAAACCCACCCGTTTCGCGCCGGGTGGGTTGGAAAAATTGCTTCTCGATCCCTACCCACGCCGAGGCAGACACATGCAGCAACAACAACATGTGACGCCGGCAGTGGAAGGGCAAGACATGCAATTAGAATAAGAGTCCGCCTCAGGTATGTCAATCGCCGGTGATGCCGGGCAGTGGGTCAGCTTGAATTTCTGAAGGCATCTTCGCTCGTCGATGGCTCGTCGATGGCGTCATCCTGAGCGTAGCCGTTCTTCCGGCGAAGCGAAGGGCAGCCTCCGCTACCCTGCTGTGTGCCACGGGAGGATCCTCGGCCCCGCTGGTAAAAACGCGGGCCCTTCGGGATGACGCCCCTGAGATTCAGAAATGCAAACTGACCCACTACTTGATGCCGGAATGGCGCAAGGTTTCTGCATCGCAGCAAACAGCAGCATCATCCTTTCTTGCACCGGACCTCTTCTTGCAAAACGTTGGATTCTCTTGAACCCAAATCGTACTGCGGAGAACGTCCTATGGGTGATGCGATGAAGCGACTGGCGATGGCGCAGTGGGACGTCTTTTCTTCCAAACCGCTGGAGGGTAATTCCCTGGCGGTGTTTTTCGATGGCCGCGGATTGTCAGATGCCGAGATGCAGTCGATCGCGAAAGAAATGAACCTGGCAGAAACCACGTTCATTCTGCCGCGAGACGCCGCTGCAGAACGTGAGCGCGGCGTTCGCGTGCGGATATTTACCGTGCAGGAGGAACTGCCTTTTGCCGGACATCCCACGCTGGGCACGGCATTCGCGTTGCGAGGTCAGACAGGCGCCGAAGAGATTGTGCTCGAGTTGAACGTCGGCAAAGTGCCGGTACGTTTTGAGGACCACGAAGGCGAACCGGCGTTTGGAGAAATGACTCAGGTAGATCCGACATTCGGCATGGAGCATGATCGCGAGGCGGTCGCCCGTGCGGTCGGATTGCACCTACAAGATCTTGACGATTCTCTGCCAGTTCAAACCGTGTCTACGGGTGTCCCATTTACGGTGACACCGCTGAAATCCCTGGCCGCCATGCAAAAGTTACAGATGGAATTCAGTCGCTCGGCTGAGTATCTGGCGAAGAGTGCCGGCAAATTTTTTTATTTCGTAACCCGTGAGACGGTCAATCCGCACGCACGCCTGCATGCCCGCATGTTGTTTTACAACGGCGAAGATCCGGCCACCGGTTCGGCGGCCGGATGCACCGCCGCGTGGATGGTCGCGCACGGGGTAGCAAAGCCTGACGAACGCGTGCTCCTCGAACAAGGCCTGGAGATGAAGCGGCCAAGCCGGATTTTTGTTCGTGCCTCGCGCGCCGATAACCGCGTAGTTAATGTTCGCGTAGGTGGAAACTCTGTTGAAATTATGCGCGGCGAACTTTTCTTCTGAGTGAAGATGCCCGCACTCATCGTAAAATCGCACCGTCCGCGAAATTGTGAAATGTCAATGGCCGGAAATTGCCATTTGCTTCGACGCCACTTTACAGCGCTTCGTCTTACCGTTAGCATCCATTTCGCTAATTAAATTCTTCACGAACGAGAAAGATTGGCTTACTGCCGGGCAGCAGGGCAGAGCGAATCCAGGCGATGAATGAAGCCCAAACGCACAATTCTTTGTGTTGACGACAACGAGCAGTCCCTTTCGTATCGCAAAATCATGCTGGAAACGCGCGGTTACCGGGTGGCCGCGTACTCGCGCGGCGAAGAGGCCCTGGAGCGGTTTAAGCAAGGCGGAATCGATCTGCTGGTCACGGACATGGCGATGCCGGGGCTGGATGGCCCGGATTAATCGCGGCGATCAAGGGCATTTCCCCGCACACGCCCGCCATCCTGATTGCTAGCAAAGCGCGAGTTTACGATCAGGAGTCGCAGGCGGACGTTTTCCTGGCAAGAGGAATGTACGCCCCGGCGGACCTTCTGGAGCGAGTGCGTCTGCTTCTGGTGCGCAAGCGCGGTCCGAAACGCATGCACGAGCGCGTCGCGCAATATGCCGCTCGGCAAGGCGTAGCCTGAAAAGCGCTCTTCCGATTTGCTTGAAGTAAAAATCTCAGGCTGCCTGCGGCCTTGCCGCGGCCAGAGAACACCGCCAATCATGTAAGATCGAATCTGGCATGGCCGCGTTCATAGAAGCCATTGATCTACGCAAGACCTACCACATCGGCAAGATTGACGTGCCCGCCTTGCGCGGCATTTCTTTCAGCATCGACAAAGGGCATTTCGTCAGCGTGGTTGGGCCGTCAGGCAGCGGGAAATCCACGCTGTTTTACTTGCTGGGCGGACTTACGCACGCGGATTCCGGCAAAGTCATTCTCGATGGCGAGGACTTTACCACGCTGTCGGACGCGCAGCGCACGCAGATGCGAAAGCGCAAAATCGGCTTCGTGTTCCAGAAATTTAATTTATTGCCGACGCTCACCGCTCGTTCGAATATTCAGATCGCGCAGGAAATTGCCGGCAACGGCCGGCGCGATCCCAGCTTCTTTGACCGCATCACCGATTTGCTGGGGTTGAGGCAGCGCTTAAACCATCGCCCCTCTGAGCTCTCGGGCGGCGAACAGCAACGGGTCGCCCTGGCCCGCGCTTTGATCAATCGCCCTGCGGTGGTGCTGGCTGACGAGCCGACGGGAAATCTGGACACGGAAAATTCGAATGTAGTTTTAGAAATGCTGCGCCGATCGAATCAGGAATTCGGACAAACTGTGCTGATGATCACGCACAATCCTCAAGCGGCAAGCTATGGCGACCGTATCATTCACATGCGCGACGGGCATATTGTGCCGCCGGAAGAAGATCCGCAGTGGACGAAGGAATAAACGAACACACTGGGCTCTGAAGGTAACGTTGCTGATGCGGAATCGCTCATTTATAATCGGACTCGCTGAGCGGGAGTAACTCAGTGGTAGAGTGCGACCTTGCCAAGGTCGAAGTCGCGGGTTCAAATCCCGTCTCCCGCTCCATTTAGATTTGCTCTCGCCTTGTTCCGGACTCCTGGCAGATAGACTTTTTCCGCACAGAACGCTAAGTTATTAAGGCAGAGGCGCGGTACCCAAGTGGTAAGGGAGAGGTCTGCAAAACCTTTATGCGTCGGTTCGATTCCGACCCGCGCCTCCAAATCTTCTTATGGACTTTTCCACCGCCAGAGGAAATTGCGCTTATTGAATTTTTCGAGTCTGTGATTTGGGCTTGCATATAGAGCAGTCCTGCAGTCGGTGCATGAGTCTTTTCCAGAACGGCCAGCTCTGCTTTTCGATCTCGTGTTGCCATCTCGGTCCAAACACCTTCTTTTGAACCTCAGGATTGCTGATGCCCATAGTCTTACTCCGACATTTGCCGGCTGCAAAAACTGGAAATGCGGCCCCTGCCCGTGTGATTCGAGCTTGCACGCGAGTCGAGCTTACCGTATTCCGACGTCTCGCAGGCGGAGTCCTAAACGCCCAAGTGAACTGGGGCCAGTTTCGCGTCGGAGTAGATTTACGATCTCTTTTTCAAAGACTGAGATGTTCGTCGCACCAATATGCTCGGCACTGATCCGGCCATCCCGCTCTATCAGGAACGTGATCGGCAATCCGAGCACTCCTCCATAGAGTTCGCCGGTCTTTGCATTGCCCATCACAACCGGGTAGTTCATTTTGAATCGCCGGTCGAAATCGCGAACGGGTCCCGGGGCGTCATCCATGGAAACGCCGATGATCTGCAGGCCCTGGCTGCCATATTTTTTCTGTAGATCGATAAAATCAGGGATTTCTTCACGGCAGGGATCGCACCAGGTTGCCCAGAAGTCCAGGAGCACGACCTTGCCTCGATAGGATGAGAGGTCGATTTTCTTTCCAGTGAGATCGGGAAGCGAGAAGTCGGGGGCGATCAAATGTCCGCTGTCTATATGTCCTGTGTCTTTGGGCGCGCCACGATGGCCCCGGAAGTAAACTGCCGCTAGCACTGAGAGCAAGACGAACCCGCCGAGTATTTCTCTCTTCCGTGTGTCCATCTCCGTCAGGCCTCGTGCTCTTTCCTAGTCTCCCTTGGCGACGGGATAGCCCTTATCGACCCAATCTGTCCCGAAGTTATTTGCAACGTATAGCACTTTTATCTTGGTGAACCCCATTGCGTGCAGAGCTTCGTCCGCAGGTTTAACGTTGGGACAGTGGCCCCACGGACAACAGCCGCAATAAAGAACGATGAACTTGTTTCGCGGCAGGGATTCCACCCGCTTGCGCAGTTCCTGCAACCCGCTTTCGCTGGAGGCCGGGCCAATGTATTCAGAACCTGGAATGTGCGCCTCCGAGTAAAGGACGTGCGAGCCCACCTGAATCACTAATGGCTTCTCGCTCTTCGCAGACCGAAGCGTTTTCACAAGTTCGTCGGGGTTGATCAAGCGTGAGGATGGAACCAGGCCCGCCTGATACGCGAGAGCCAGGGATGCCAGCGCAATCGCGGCAGTCCCGAGCAAAAGTGACGGCCGAAGGTTCACAGGAAGGTTCATCAGAGTGCTCTCCGCATTATCAATTCCTGATCATGCGCTCTGCAAGGAGAGGCCCTCAATGCCGCCGCCAGCGAATTTTTCCTGTAACAAAATCCGGCCACCTGCAGTTATTTGTGTGCTTCGTCGATGGAAACAACCGGGAGGCAAATCATGATTCCAGCCAAAGTCGAACTCGCACTCCTCACGCCACTGGTCATCATGATGCCGATTCCGCTGATTCTGGTTGGAAGCCTCCTCGCACGTACGCTAATCCGTCAATTCTCACTCGCGCCTCCACTTTCTTTTTCGCGCGAAGAGTTAAGTCTCTTCTTGCAGCCCAGGAATCAGCTTCGATGAACTCGCCTGATCTGTTTGATCCATTTCCCGACCAGCATCCTGCCCTTCTGATCTTTCTTTGTTTGATCTTTCTTTTTGTGATCTTTCGTTTTCCCGGCGCAAAAGTCTCGCCATCAGTTCTTCGCTGATTTCAAGAGGTCTGGGTTCGAAAGGCATGGCTATTTGCCTCGGATCTCTTCGACCGCGCGGCGCAAGATCGCGAAGACCCGTTTTCTTTCTTCCGGCGATGCGTCGAGCTTTTCATAGAGCGCTGCCTTTAAATCGCTTCGCACTTCGTGAAACTCTCTCTTGGCCTGGCGCCAATCCGCTTTTATACCCTGTCTCGGGTCGCCTTCAAAGATTTCGCGTTCTTCCTCTTCTTCGACAAACTGTTTCTGAAAGCGCGCCATGCGCTTTCCGAATTGTGCGAGCTGATCGAGCGTCTCTTCAACCGCAGCGCGATTTTCGTTGAGATGCTTGCTTCCCGCTTCGGTGATTCGGTAGAGCTTCTTGGCTCCCTCGGTTTCTGAAGCGGCGTAACCAGCCTCCTCCAGGTACTGCAGGGCCGGATAGACCATGCCAGGACTTGGGGAATACATGCCACTGGAGTGTTCTTCCACCTGCTTGATGATCTCGTAGCCATGGCGCGGCTTTTCGCTGAGCAAAGCCAGAATGATGAGTTGCAGGTCTTGCGATCCCAGCATCTTGCCGCCCCTCATTCCTCCGCCGAAACCAGGGCCAAACCCTCGGAATCTTCCTCGGTGGCCGAAGTGCCCGCGAAAACCGTGGGCCTCAAATTCTGTGAAATCGTGTCGATGCATAATAGTCTCCTTTTTATTGTTAAACATATCTATTGTATATATCACATGATATGTTTTAGAAATCATAAAAATGGGCTCGGTATGGGGACGACGGAAAGCTAAAGGGAAGAGACTTCCATAGCGACCCCGCCGAGAACGAGCATCTGGCGCGGAGTGCAAGCAAATAAAAAGCGAATGGATGGCGAATGAACCTAGGGGGTAAACGCTATTAGCTGCGGTTCCATTTCTAATCAACTACCACATCTTGTATTTGGAATTCGAGCCCACAAACCGCTAAAGCGAGCTTAAACTTTGCTCTTGACAATCAACAACTTACGGGTAAGATGTGGTCTAAAGTGGCATAGAGTGGAAAGAACAGATTGACAAGTGGCAACGGAAGCTGAATAAGAGGAGCCGGTGGGAAACCGACCCGAGAGCCGCACAAACAGCCCGAACCACCCGAGTTTGACCTCACTCTGCGTCGCTTTTGCCTCCCTCACTGGGGTTTCGGTTCTCGTGCAAGCGCATGTTTCGCGGCAATCACCCAACTCGCGTCGACGAAAAGGGACGGCTCAAGGTCCCGGCCGAGTTCAAGCGCGTGATCGACGAGAAATACGGACAGCAATATTACATCACCAGCCTCGATGGCAAGGTTGCTCAAGTGTATCCCTTCGAGGAATGGGAACGGATCGAGCAGAAACTGGCGGGGCTTTCGACCTTCAATCCGACCAAGAAAAAGTTTCTGGACCGGCGTGAACTATTACGGACAGATGGTCGAGATGGATGGGCAGGGGAGATTGCTGATTCCACAGTTATTGCGCGAAGCGGCAGAGATCAAAGGCGAGGTTGCGGTCACCGGCAACTTGACGCACTTGATCGTGCGCAACCTGGAGTCCTACCGCAAGCAGGTCGAGGACGAAAAGTTTACGCCTGAGGATGAGAAGACGCTCGACGAACTGGGCATCTAGTGGGCGAGGGTTCAACAGACACCCCTCAGGGGGTTGGGCATGGTGGTGGAAAGCAAGCCAGCCATGTTCCGGTTCTTTTAAAAGAAGCGATCGACTTTTTAAACGTGCGGCGTGGCGGGACGTATATCGACGCTACGGTGGGCCTGGGCGGGCACAGTTACGAAATCGCAAAACGCCTCGGCGCAGCGGGACATTTGATTGGCCTCGATAAAGACCCTGCGGCGCTGAGCATCGCGCAAGCCAGGCTGACGGGCGAAGATCTTCCGCGGGTCACGCTGATGCAAGGCTCATTCGCCGAAGTCGGCAACCGCCTCGGCGAGAATTCTGCCGAGGCTCTGTTGGCAGATTTGGGAGTGAGCAGCCTGCAGCTTTCCGATGCCGCACGCGGATTCAGTTTTCAGGCGGAAGGGCCGCTCGACATGCGGATGAACCCGCATTCCGAGCGTACCGCCGAACAAGTGGTAAACCACCTCGACGAGCGCGAGCTTGCCGATGTGATTTACGAATTCGGAGAGGAAAGGAGGTCGCGGAGAATCGCCAGAGCCATTGTCCGGTCGCGGCCGATACGATCTACCGCACATCTTGCGGATGTCATATCAGCCGCGGCCCGGCCAATGAATTCTGAGCAAAGAAGAATTCATCCCGCGACGCGAACCTTTCAGGCTCTTCGAATCTTCGTAAACCGCGAACTGGACGATCTGAGGGCGCTGCTCGCAGCGGCGCCGCGGATCCTGAAGCCAGGTGGGCGCGTGGTGGTGATCAGCTTTCACTCGCTGGAAGACCGCATCGTAAAGGATGCCTTCCGCGAAGGCGAAAAAAAGGACATGTCCTTGCGGATTTTGACCAAAAAACCGGTCGTGGCATCCGAAGAAGAGCAAGATCGCAATCCGCGGGCGCGAAGCGCGAAGCTGAGAGCGGCGGAAAAAGTTTAGGCTCCGGAAAACCTGCCGGAGTTCCCGGCATAGCTGTAGCGGCCGTGCCGGGCGTACAGGTTTGAAGTTGAAGGTCCGATGAGAGCGGGGCTGATCGGACAAAGTAGCTGATGTAGTTCGTTTGATGTATTTGGTTTGACAGAAAAAGACCCGCAGGCTCGATGGGGATGTACCGGGTTCCGTGGTAGGAATCCAAGTCTGAGGCAGGGAAATGTATACAGGCACGTTGATCAACGATCTGATGGCGACGGTGGAGCGGGCGGAGCGCAGCGCACAGCGTACGCAATACGCCGAAGAAATGGAACTGCAAGAGTTTTTTAGCGTGCGGGTTCCAGAGATGGACCACGAACCGGTTTTTGCAGGAGCGGCATAAACATGGCGGCAGCAGCGGCGATCAGCAGCGCAATCCCGGCAACTCGACGCAACGTGTTTTTCACCGGCACGCCGGAAATTTATTTCGCGAAGTCGATCGATAATTCGCGTCTAGTGAAAGTCGAAGACCCGCGCCGCAGCCGAGACATGAGGCAATTTTCCACCGCTCTTGCCTGCCTGTTTCTGCTGGTGTTTACCTACGCGTGGCAGCACTTCCGCGCCATCGAATACGGCTACCAGATCGAGTCGTCGAAGCGCCAGCTGAACAACCTGACGGAAATGAACCGCGCGCTGCGGCTGGAAGATGCTTCCCTGCGGGATCCAGAACGCATTGATGTAATCGCCCGCCGCATGGGCCTCGAGCCGCCGGAGCCGGGGCAGGTGATCCGCATGGACAGCGGAACGACCGATGCCGCAGGTCCTGTGATGGCCAGCGCCTCACAGGGGATGGTGTACGAGAGACAGTAAGGTCCGTACAGATTTTAAGCAACTAGAGAAGTCAGTACGAATTTGATCTTGGCGGCCTAACTGCGTGGGCCGCCAGTGTTGTCTCTGCAGTTCTTCGTTTGTCATCCTGGTGGAGTGGAGGGGTGACATCGCGTAGGTAACAGTATTCATGGTCGGAGACGCCAAAACCGCCCGCAATTCCCGCCTCTATCTGCTTGCCCTGATGCTTTTCTTCTGGTGCCTCGCGATCTGTACGCGCCTGGTCTATTTGCAGATCTTCCGTTATGGAAGCTTTGTAAAACAGGCCGAGCACCAGCAGCAGCGCGAGATTCCCCTCTCTGCTAAGCGGGGCGTCATTTACGATCGCGCCGGCCGTGAACTCGCGATGTCGGTTCTGGTGGATTCCGCATTCGCCGTTCCCACAGAGGTCAAAGACCTGCCTACCGCAGTTTCTTTGATCACCCGCATTACGGGTGAAGATCGCAACGTGGTCCTCGCCGACTGCCGTGCCCACAAAACTTTCTGTTGGGTAGCTCGCAAGGCAGACGACGACACCATCGAGCGCATCAAGTCGCTCAACCTGCAGGGCATTCACTTCCAGAAAGAGCCCAAGCGGTTCTATCCGGCGCGCGATCTGGCCGCACAAGTAATTGGAAGCGTCGGCATGGAAGATACCGGTCAGAGCGGCATCGAGCATGAATTCGATGACGAACTTCGTGGCCGCTCGGGACAGATGCTCATCTCCGTCGACGCACGGCGTCAATGGTTTTCTGATGTCGAGAAACAGCCCGAGCCCGGCGAGAACATCGTTCTTACCATCGATAAGAACATTCAGTACATCGCGGAAAAAGAACTCGATCAGGCGATCCAAGATACCCATGCCATCGCCGGAACGGTGATTGTTGAGAACCCGCACACCGGCGAGGTCCTGGCGCTGGCGAATCGTCCTACGTTCAATCCCAACCTGCGCAAGCAGATCACGCCGGCAGCCCTGACCAACCGCGCCGTCAGCGACATCTATGAGCCCGGCTCGGCCTTCAAGATGGTTACGATCTCCGCCGCGCTCGATGAAAAAATAACGAATCCCAACGAGATCTTCGATTGCCAGATGGGATCGATTGTTTACAACGGCATGCGCATCCGCGACGCAGAGCCGCACGGTTTATTGCCGGTATGGGGAGTGCTGGCGAAATCTAGCAACGTGGGCGCGATCAAAATCGCTCTGCGCCTGGGCGACGAGCGTTTTTACAAATACATTCGCGCCTATGGATTCGGGCAACAGACCGGCATCGAGCTTCCCGGAGAGACCCGCGGCATTACAAAACCTCCGAGCCGCTGGTCGAAGGTTTCGATCGCAGCGATTGCCATGGGCCAGGAGATAGGGATCTCGGCGATTCAGCTGGCGGCACTGGTCTCCACCTTCGCGAACGATGGGGTCTGGGTCGCGCCACGTATTCTGATGGGCACTGTCCAGCCGCAAGGTTCGCTGCAGACTGTATCTTTTCACTCCGGTCCGTCACATCGCGTGATCTCAAGTTATACCGCAGCCGAAATGCGTTCCATGATGCAGAAAGTCGTGCTCGAAGGCACGGGGCGCAGAGCGCAGCTCGAAGGCTACACGTCGGCGGGAAAGACGGGAACGGCGCAGAAAGTGGATCCGGCCACTGGCGCATATTCGAAAACGAAGTATGTCGGCTCGTTCGCGGGCTTCGCTCCCATTAATAATCCGCAGATCGTCGTCGCTGTAATTCTGGATTCGGCAGTTGGACTCCATCAGGGCGGGCAGGTTTCAGCACCAGTGTTTCGCCGGGTGGCGCAGCAGGTGCTCGAATATCTCCACACGCCGCATGACCTGCCGCTGGCGCCGCAACATCAACTGTTGCTGGCACAATCGAAGGTGAAAGATAAAGATCTGGAAGAAGGTACACCAGACCATCCCGGCGAGCCACTCGAGACTGCAAGCGTGAGTACGGATTCCACTGAGAATCCATCGAGTTCTTCGTCGAATAACCCTTCCTCGGATAAAAGATCCGAACTCGCGCGCAAAGAGGGAAAAATCGTTTCGGCGGCGTTGCGTGAAAGCGAACCAGCGATTCCCGCAATTCCGACATCTGATAGCGGGCCCCAGACAAGCTCCTCAACTGCAAATCCTCGTGAGGGATCGACTCCAGCCGCCGGAACTGTAGTTTTGGATATCGAGCAGGGCGGCATCGAAGTTCCGTCGTTTCTTGGGAAAACGGTCCGCGGAGCGGTGGAAACTGCAGAGGACAGCAGCCTGGAATTGGACGTTATTGGCAGCGGCGTGGCGCGGCAGCAATCGCCGCCCGCAGGAACGCATGTCGCGGCGGGAGCCCGGGTGACAGTGCAGTTCGAACGGTAAGTGTCTGAGTCGCGACCGAATTTCGCAATCTCCGTCTGGATCCCTCAGTGAGATCTCTGTCCTCCATGGTGAGACGCATCTGGTTTGACCCGCCGAAAAACCGCGTGTTACCGTAAACAGTCACGCATCGCAGACCAGTTCCTGAACGCCGCTTGAGGTTAGATTGTCTTCTGTAGAAACCACTCCCGCCAGCACCGGTCCCGCCATCCGCAAGACAGCGCTGAACGCCGTCCATCGTGCGATGGGCGCGAAGATGGTCGATTTCAATGGCTGGGACATGCCGGTCGAATATCCTGCGGCGATCGGCTGCGGCATTATCAACGAACACATGGCGGTGCGCACCGGCGTTGGCATTTTCGATGTCAGCCACATGGGTGATATTCGGCTTGCCGGCCCGCAAGCCCTGTCTGCCGTGCAGCATATTTCCATGAATGACGCTTCCCGGCTCGCCGTCGGCCAGGCGCAGTATTCGGCGTTGCTCTATCCGCAAGGAACGTTTGTGGACGATGTGATCGTCCATCGCCTCGGCGAAGATGAATATTTGCTGGTCATCAACGCAGGCACACGAGAAAAAGATTTCAACTGGGTGCGCGACAATACGCGGCAGTTTGATTGCGACGTTGAGAACCTCTCGGATGATTTTACGCAAATCGCCATTCAGGGACCGAAGGGCGTCGACACACTGCAGAAACTTACCGACGCCGATTTGAGTGCCGTGAAATTCTATTGGGTCACCCTGGGCACAGTTTGCGGCCTTAAGAACATTCTTATCGCGCGCACCGGATACACGGCGGAAGATGGATTTGAAATTTATATTCCGGCTGACGAGAAAACCAGCGCGAGGGTATGGAACAAAGTTCTGGAAGCCGGGAAAGAGTTCGGCATTGTCCCTTGCGGCCTTGGCGCTCGCAACACGCTGCGTCTTGAAGGCAAGCTACCGCTCTACGGGCACGAGATTTCCGATACGATCAATGTTTGGGAAGCCGGCTTGGATCGGTTCTGTAAGATGGAGAAAGCGGAGTTCGTTGGCCGCGGCGCCCTTGAAACGGCGCAGTCTGCCGGCGTGAAGCGAACGCTGGTGGGTCTGGAAATGGTTGGCCGCGGCATCGCGCGCGATGGATACAAGGTGCTCGATGGCAGTGGACACGAAATCGGATACGTCACCAGCGGATCGCCTGCACCATTCCTCAAGAAAAATATTGCGCTGGCTTACGTGCCGCCGGGGTTCGCGGCGATCGACTCGACCTTGAATGTGGAGATTCGCGGCCAGGGCGTCGAAGCGAAGATCGTTTCAACTCCATTTTATAAACGGCCAAAGAAGACCTCTTCATAACGCAAGAGAAAAAGAATTTTGCCGAGGGCCAGTTAGCGGCAGCTAGGAGCAAGAAGCTTTTATGGGATATCCGTCCGATCGAAAATATACCAAAGAGCACGAGTGGATTCAGCCCAACGGAAACGCGGCGACCATCGGCATCACTAACTATGCGCAGGAATCGCTGGGCGACATTGTTTTCGTCGAATTGCCGAAAGTGGGAGCGGAACTCACCGCGGGTAAGACCTTCGGCACAGTCGAATCAGTCAAGGCGGTATCAGACTTATACGCTCCGGCTTCGGGCACGGTGGCCGAAGTCAACAGCGATCTCGCTACCTCGCCGGAAAAGGTCAATAAAGACGCACATGGCGCATGGATGCTGAAGCTCACGCTGAAAGACCCGAAAGAACTGGATTCGCTGCTCTCCTCCACCGATTACGACAAGTTTGTCGCCGAAGAAGGCGGCCACTGAAAGTGCGACAATCGAAGTGACCCGCAGCTACATCTAATTAACTTCTCTATGCGCTATTTACCAAAATCTCCTGCCGACCGCGAAGCCATGCTCAAAGCAATCGGCGCGCGTTCGGTGGACACACTATTTGATCCCATTCCCGCCGAATACCGGCTCAAGCGCGACCTAAAAATTACGCGGCAGATGGCCGAATCGGAAATCGTCGACTACTTTCGCCAGCGCTCGCGCGAGAATGGGGAGGGCTTTACCAGCTTTCTCGGCGCCGGCGCTTACGCTCACTACAGGCCAGTCATCATCGATTCGCTGATTTCGCGCGGCGAATTTCTCACGGCGTACACGCCTTACCAGGCCGAAATTTCGCAGGGCACGCTGCAATCGATCTTCGAATTCCAGACCATGATCTGCGAACTCACCGGCATGGAAGTGGCCAATGCCTCCATGTATGACGGTTCCACTGCGGCGGCGGAAGCCGTCATGATGGCAGTCCGGCTCACTGGGCGGCGGTCGGTTATCGTCGCTCGCAGTTTGCATCCCGAGTATCGCGAAGTGCTGGCGACTTACGCGACGCATCAAGGCATGCCGCTCTCGACCGCAGGCTTCGGCGAGAACGGGCGTTTAAATTTGGCCGAACTGGAAAAAGCGATTACGCCTGAAACGGCGTGCGTACTGATTCAATCGCCCAATTTCTTCGGAACCATCGAAGACGCCGGAGCCATCGCCGAGATCGCGCACCAGCGTGGAGCCATGCTGGTGGTCTCGATTGCCGAAGCGGTATCGCTGGGAATCATCGAGCCGCCGCGTCAAGCTGACGTCATCGCAATGGAAGCGCAATCTTTTGGCGTGCCTCTGGGATTCGGCGGGCCTTATTGTGGAGTGATCGCCACGCGCGAAAAATTCGTTCGCCAGATGCCGGGGCGATTGGTTGGGCAGACGGTCGATAAACAAGGAAAACGCGGCTTCGTTCTTACGCTGGCAACTCGCGAGCAACACATTCGCCGAGAAAAAGCGACTTCTAACATTTGCACGAACCAGGCGCTGGTCGCTCTAATGGTCAATATTTTTATGACCGTCTACGGCAAAGTCGGACTGAAGGAACTGGCCAAACAGAACCTGGCGAAAGCCACTTACGCCGCAAAACAGTTTTCGAAATACGGCAAGATACTTTTCTCCGGCACGCCCCGTTTCAATGAGTTCGTTTTGCAGACGGCTGAGGATCCCTACGCCATCAACCGCCGACTCCTCGGACACAAAGTAATCGGAGGGCTTCCGCTAAAGAAGTTTTATCCCGAACTCGGCAATGCCGCTCTGTGGTGTTGCACCGAACTGACCACCCGCGCTGCCATCGACACCGCTGTTGGCCTGGTCGCTGAGAGCGAAGGCTCGGCGCGACCTGCAAAACAGGAAGAAGATACCGAGGAGGTGGCGCGATGAAGCACATGACCCGCAAGGCCACGCGTCACGTCAATCAGAATGAAGGACTGATTTTCGAAAAGTCATCCGCCGGAAAAGCCGCATGGAAGCTGCCCCCGCTCGATGTTCCTGAAATCGATACGGCCGCGCTGCTGGGTAATTCTGAACGGAAGGATCTCGGCAATATGCCGGAAGTGAGCGAAATCGAAAGCATTCGCCATTTCACCCGGCTCTCGACGTGGAACTACGCGATCGATCTCGGCATGTATCCGCTCGGTTCCTGCACGATGAAGTACAACCCTCGAGTCAACGAGGCGGTTGCGCGCGTGGAAGGAATCGCCAACGGCCATCCGTACCAGCCGGAGAGAATTTCCCAAGGTGCGCTGCAAATCATTAAAACGCTGAGCGAGTGCCTCATCGAAATCACCGGCATGGATGCGATCACGCTGCAGCCGGCCGCAGGCGCGCACGGAGAAATGACCGGCCTGCTTATGGTCCGCGCATACCACCATTCGAAAGGCCACCCGCGAAAAAAAGTCCTGATTCCAGACTCGGCTCACGGCACGAACCCCGCAACTGCGGCCATGGTCGATTACGCAGTTGAGAATCTGAAATCCGATTCGCGCGGCATGGTTGACATATCGGCGCTCGCTGCTCAGATGAACGAAGACGTTGCCGCGCTGATGCTGACGAACCCCAACACCCTGGGAGTATTTGAGCAAGACATCCACAAAATTGCCGACATCCTTCACGCTAAAGGCGGCTTGCTATACATGGATGGCGCGAACATGAATGCGCTGGTTGGCAAAGTGCGGCCCGGAGATTTTGGCGTCGACCTGATGCACTTGAACCTGCATAAAACTTTTTCCACGCCACACGGCGGCGGCGGGCCGGGATCAGGCCCGGTGGCAATCAAGAAGATGCTCGAGCCGTTCCTGCCGAAACCCGTGCTCCTCACCCGGCCTGACGGTACGCTTGGTTTTGAATACAACCGGCCGCAATCGGTGGGGCGAGTTCGTGCTTTCTACGGAAACTTCGGAATGTTTGTGAGGGCGCTGGCGTATATCCAGGCTAACGGCCCGGACGGCTTGCGGCAAACCACTGAAGATGCGGTATTGAATGCGAACTATATTCGCAAAGGGCTCGAAGGCATATACGACCTGCCGTACACCACGTCGACCATGCACGAAGTGGTCTTCAGCGACAGACTCCAGGCAAAAAAGGGCGTTCGCACGATGGACATCGCGAAGCGCCTGATCGACTACGGCTTTCATCCTTATACAACGGCGTTTCCCCTCATCGTTCCCGGCGCAATGATGATCGAACCGACTGAGAGCGAGCCCAAGGAAGAACTGGATCTATTCATTGAAGCGATGAAGTCGATCGCCGAAGAAGTCGAGGAAGATCCTCAAACCGTGCTCGACGCTCCGCATTCTACGCGAGTTTCCCGACTCGATGAAACAGCAGCCGCACGCAAACCGGTTCTCCGATGGAAGCCTGCCCCGTAGCTGTCGGCAAAACGAATCTCGCCGGACCTGACCGAACTCACTTGGCGGCGATTTCCACCGAAGCGCGCGTCGTGTCCCAATCGATATTCATCGTGCATCCGTTGCCGGATTTTTCGTAAGAAATCGTGAAGTCCTCGACTGGCGAAGGCAGCTTCGAAACCTTCATGTCGACTCTAGCGAGTTCGTCGCTCTGGTATTTATACGGGATGCCCCACTCGCCGGTTTTCTTGTTGATGATCAGGGTCCACTTGTCCGGGGTCGGTACCGTGAAAATCGTGTAGCTGCCGGCCGGCACATCCTTGCCGCCGACCTCAATCGCTGCACTCGAAACAAATGTCGTCGCCTCGTTCGCGCCCGTGCGCCACACTTCTCCATAGGGCACCAGGTCGCCGAAGATTTTGCGGCCTTTCACGCGCGGACTCGAGTAGTCCGTCTTGACCGTATTGCCGCCGCCAAGGTCGCATGTGGCTGAGGCCGGTGGGCTGGGACGGCTTTTGCCTCCCATTTGAGCAAAGCCGAGGCTGGAAGCAAGAAAAATTAGCAGGGCGGGAAGCGCAAATCGTTTTTGCATGAAGTCTCTCCTGAAAATCTCAGTTAGCTGCAAATAGTATTCGACAGCAGATTATGCTCCTTCGGAGCGCGCAGTTACAATCGCAGCATGCCGGTATTCGATGAAAAACAGGAAGAACTGGAACATTACGAGACCATGATGGGCGTTCCGCGCGGGCGTCTCGCCGTCACCATGGACACCATCACGGACGCAATGGCGCTGGTCGGACAACATGGCGTCTACTGCCAAAGTCAGCGCTGGCCGGGCAAGCCAGTGATGGACATCCAAATCATCATGAAAAATCTGACAGACGCGAAGGAACTGATTCAGAGCGTGATGGAAGAGTTGAAGAAAAATGGCTGACTCAGTTATTTCAGTGCCTGCTGTGACGCAGTTGGATTCGGCTGCGGTTTTACAATCAGCATCACGACTCCGTGAGAAGGCACCGGCGCTGAAAATCCACCGGTGAAGTTTCCCGAATCCTTGTGCTGCCACAAATCCCGCACAGAGGCGCCAAGGCTGTCCGGATAGCCAATCTCCCTCCACTTCACGGAGATTTGCTGCTCAACCTGTCCACGATTCAACAAAATAACGGCGCGGCTTCCATCGTTCATCTGCTTTGCCCAAACCTCGGCGTCTCCGCTCGTCGCAACGCGCTCGCCCTGGCGGCCCAGCGGATCCTGGTCGACAGAAATCACTTCTTTATTGGTAAGGATATCCCGAATCGCCGGCGTCATACTGCGCAGATCGTTGCCTGCAATCAGTGGCGCTGCCAGAATGGCCCACAAGCTGAAATGGGAGCGGTACTCAGTGTCAGTCATCCCTCCGTTGCCCACTTCAAGCATGTCGGGATCATTCCAATGCCCCGGTCCAGCGTAGGAATATAGTTCAGCTTCCGCGTCGAGAATATCGAGCACGCCATTGGAGCAGCAGTCGCCGGGACTCCATTCTTTCCTGCCCTCCCAGCGGTCCTGAATATCTCCCGTAGTGCGCCAGAGATTCCCGCCGGATTCCTTACCCCAAAGCCACGGCTTCGCTGTTCCCCATTCGCAGATGCTTAACACAATGGGACGGCCAGAAGCGTCCAGTGCGGCGCGCATGTTGGCGTAAGAAGCTTTCGCATCCTGCGTGCTGGTGTTGCACCAGTCGTATTTCAAATAATCCACGCCCCAGGCTGCGTACTGAATTGCATCCTGATATTCGTGTCCCAAGCCTCCGGGCCGTCCCGCACAGGTTTTCGAACCAGCGTCAGAATACAAACCGAATTTCAGCCCGACCGAGTGAATGTAGTCGCCCAGGGCCCTCATGCCATGCGGGAAACGCTCCGGGTCGGCGACAATGTTTCCGTTTGCCTTTCGCCTGACCTGCCAGCAATCGTCAACATTGACGTACTGATATCCGGCATCCTTCATGCCGGATTTGACCATGGCATCGGCCATGCTCCGGACCATGTCTTCATTCACATTGCAGGCGAACTTGTTCCACGAATTCCAGCCCATGGGCGGAGTAAGCGCGAGATCTTTCGACGGAGAATTGCCTTGTTGCGCGGAAAGGCCCGCAAGAAGGAAAAACAAAGGCGTAACGAAGGGGATGATTTTTTTACTGAGAGTTCCGATCAGCATGTCAGTGTCCGAGCTTCTCATTAAAGAATTTGGCCATAATCTGGATCGCCTCTCTGCTTTCGGGCAATTCAAAGTGATACCAGAAGGCGTGCGGCAGCGCCTCGAAAACCACCAACTGCGTGTCGTCTCCCGCACGCAGAAGTGCGCGATGGAAAATGGCGGTCTGGCTGAGCAGCGCGTCACGCGTACTGGTGATGAGCAAACTTGGCGGCATGCCGTGCAGATCGGCAAACAGCGGCGAAAGCACAGGGTCTTTGCGGTTGGTGGCCCCTACATACTGAACGTCCAGATGTTGCCAATCGAGGGGCTGAAGCAAACCAGGAAGTCCATTGAGCGAGAAAAATTGCCGCGAGTCACCGGGCCGGCTGAAGTCCGCCAGAATAGAAAACAGGCCGAGCGCAGCTGGAAGAGGCAGCCCCAGTTGTTTCAGGCGCACGGCAACTTCCGCGGTCAAAATGCCTCCCGCCGAGGTGCCGTAAATTCCAATCTTCTGCGGCTTGTAGGTCTTGAGCAGCTCCCGGTACACGGCAACTGCGTCGTCAATCGCGGCCGGGAAAGGATTTTCCGGCGCCAATCGGTAATAAACAGAGACCACTTCGATCTTGCTGAGGCTGGCAATCGGATCGCCTTCGATTCGCGAACCCGAATCCGAATTGAATCCTCCACCATGCAAGTTGATCAGCACCCGATCCACCGATGCACCTGCCAGCGGAGCGATGATGTCGGTGTGCACACCGGCAATCGTGCGTTCCTCAATCTTCACCGGATAATTTTTGAGTGCCTCGGCAGAATCCTGCGCGCGCCATGCATCGGTTCGGGCTCGCCGCTCCGCCAGCGTTTCCGCCCCAACTTTCTTTCGGTTCACAGAGTCCAGCCACTTCTGCGCTTCCGGGCTTACCGTATCTGGAACCGGAACCACGCGGGTGATGTGCGCCGTGCCATCAGTATCGAACGTGGCCGAGTCTTGCCGGGCAGCTGAATTGGATTGCGCTGCAACTCCCTGTGCAAGGACGAAGAGAACGATGAGGAGAAATCTCATCGCACATTTGTAGCAGATGCCGGCAAAAAACGAAAAGAACCGTGAACGAAATCTACCTGCCGCACACTGTAAAGTCCGACTACGCCAGCGTGTACTTGCCTCTCTCGATCATCTTTTGCGCGATCTGCTGCCTCAATTCGATCGTGTTGAAAGGTTCGTACTTGGCGAGCCGGCGGAGAATGGCGAGTTGTGTCCGCAACATGTCGCCGTCGGCAACTGCAGCAATTATTTTCTTTGCGGCCGATTCCACTTTTTCCATTGCTTGCGAGAGATATACGCGAGTCATGGCGAGCGGAATCGCGGCCGCAGCTTCACCCTTCGTCTCACTGATTTTTTGTGCGCGCAATACGGCCGATTCCATGGCGTAGGTTTCCATGGTCATGTCGGCAATTGCGCCCATGATCTCCTGCTGGTCCTGAATCGCCTGCATATATTTCTGCGTGGCCGCGCCAGCGGCGAACAAACCAAGTTTCTTGGCTTGGCCAACCAGCTTGCGTTCTTCTGCGAGTGGACCGTTCCTGGTCCTCACCCATGGACAGTCCGGAGAGCACTTCATCCATCAGTTTTTTGATCGCCGACATCAGTGGCAACTGCCCGCTCATGGCCCGCTTCAGCAGAAAGCCCGTAATGATCAACCGGTTGATTTCGTTCGTGCCTTCGAAAATTCGGTTGATGCGGGCGTCGCGATAGGCGCGCTCGGCGGGATATTCCTCGACGAATCCATAGCCGCCATAAATTTGCAGCGTCTCGTCGACTACATAATTCACCATCTCCGAAGCCCAAACTTTGATGATGGAGCATTCGACCGCGTACTCCTCAATCGCTTTGCGAGTTTCCTTGATTGCGTCGAGTGAAGACTTGTCGACTTCGCTCAGCGCGCGATCCATCATGCCCACAGTTCTGTAGACGAGAGACTCGCCCACAAAGAGCAGGGATGCCATGTTGGCGATCTTTTCCCGCACCAAACCGAAGTCTGCAATCACTTTATTGAATGCTTTGCGCTGCTTGGCATAGGCAATTGCGTTTTCCAGGGACACGCGACCTCCGCCTACGCACATGGCACCCAGCTTGAAGCGCCCGATATTTAAAATGTTGAAGGCGATGACATGGCCTTTCCCGATTTCTCCCAGCAGATTTTCCACTGGTACCTTGCAGTCATTGAGGATGATCGGGCATGTGGATGATCCGCGAATGCCCAGCTTGTGCTCTTCTGCGCCGACCGAAAACCCTGGGAATGTTCTCTCGACTAGAAACGCGGTGAATTTCTCTCCGTCGATCTTGGCGAATACGGTGAACAGATCTGCAAAGCCGGCGTTGGTAATCCACATTTTTTCGCCGTTCAGGACGTAGTGTTTGCCATCGGAAGAAAGTTGCGCGCGAGCGCGGCAATTCAGCGCATCGGAGCCAGAAGACGCCTCTGACAACGCATAGGCGCCGATAATTTCTCCACTCGCCAGGCGCGGCAGATATTTTTTCTTCTGTTCTTCGCTGCCGAAATATACGATCGGCAGCAGTCCGATCCCGCTGTGCGCGCCCCAGGTTGTGGCGAAGCCCGCGTATTGCGCAATGTGATCGGCAATCACCGCGGCGGTGACCTTATCCATTTCCAGGCCGCCGTAAGCTTCGGGAATTTCGACCCCGGTCAATCCCAGCTCACCGGCTTTCTTGATCAGCTCGCGGGAAATGGAGAAATCCTTGTGCTCCATCTTCTCGATATTGGGCAGGATTTCATTGACCGTGAATTCCTCTGCGGTTTGCCCGATCAGTTGCTGCTGCTCAGTAAAATCCTCGGGAGTGAAAACTTCATCCGGCCGTCGCGATTCGAGGAGAAAGCTGCCCCCAGCGATTTTGGTGCCAGGCATTGCAGTCGTTGCCATGAAAACCTTTCAACCACTAAGGGCACGAAGGTACACGAAGGGGGTGCACTTTTCAAAACCTTCGTGTAACTGGGCGTCCTTCGTGGTATTGCTCTATTTCCAGCCAGTACCGTTAACGAAACGCTTGATCCCATCCTTCAGATGGACCACATTGAAGTTTATAAGCAGCCCTAGAGATTTGCCACTGAGTTTTAGGTACGAAAGGATTTGCGCCTGATGGACCGGGGCAACGGCCTCCACCGACTTGATCTCAACAACCACTAGATCTTCGGCCAGGAGATCAATTCGGTAGCCGAGTTCGAGCTTTACTCCGTGATAAACAACGGGTAAGCCAACTTGAGTTGCCGAACGAATTCCGGCCACGGCCAGTTCATATTGCAGACATGCGGTGTACGTACTTTCCAGAAGCCCTGGACCTAACTCGGTATCGGACCTTCATAACGGCGGTAATGACCGCGTGGCTGACATGTTGGGCGCTAGGTTTGCAGATCGAAGGAGCGGCCATCGATACCTCCGGATTCAGCGGTATCGCACAGCCGCATGGATGTCGAGGTTACTCCGTCACAAAAACGTGAAAATAATTAATCATGAGGGTCACGAAGTTCCACAAAACGGAATCCCATCCCGACTGGATCTTTCCTTTGTGAACCTTCGTGCCCTTTGTGGTTAATTGATGTTTTCAAAAATCCCCGCAGCTCCCATGCCGCCGCCCACGCACATGGTCACCATGCCGTAGCGGCCGTTGCGGCGCTTCAACTCGCGAACGATCGAGGCTGTAAGCTTGGCTCCGGTACAGCCCAATGGATGCCCCAGCGCGATCGCTCCGCCGTTGGGATTTACTTTCTCGGGATCAAGGCCGGCTTCTTGAATCACCGCAAGCGATTGCGCGGCGAACGCCTCATTCAATTCGGTCACGTCGATATCGGAGAGCTTCAATCCCGCCATCTTCAAGGCCTTTGGAATTGCGAATACCGGGCCCAGACCCATTTCCTCAGGTTTGTATCCGGCAGTCGCGAATGCGGCATATCGTGCCAGTGGCTTTATGCCGAGTGCTTTGGCACGCTCGGCCGACATGACGACCGCCGCGGCCGCGCCATCGGACATCTGAGAAGAATTCCCCGCGGTAACTGTTCCCTTCACGTGAAAAGCGGGCTTCAGCGCCAGCAGCGCATCGAGCGAAGTGTCGGCGCGGGGGCCTTCATCCATCTTGAAGATAATTTCCTGCCGCTTAGGTTTCGAGCCATTCGGAGTGGTAAAACTCACCGGTACCGGAACAACTTCGTCATCGAACTTGCCGGCCTGAATCGCCGCGACAGCTTTCTGATGGCTGCGCAGTGAGAATTGGTCCGCTGTCTCGCGGGTAATGCCGAAGCGTTGCGCGAGCCGTTCGGCGGTGAGGCCCATGCTGAGGTAAGCGTCAGGATAATTCGCCACCAGCCAGGGGTTGGGCGAAACCTTGTTCCCGCCCATCGGAACCATGGTCATCGACTCGGTGCCGCCGGCAACGACCACCTCCGCCCCGCCGCTCATGATGCGCTCGGCAGCCATCGCAATCGCCTGCAATCCCGACGAGCAAAAGCGGTTGATGGTGAGCGCCGAGATTTCGACCGGCAGTCCGGCCCGCAAGGAAGCAATGCGGGCCACATTCATGCCCTGCTCGGCTTCGGGCATGGCGCAGCCGAGAATTACATCTTCGATTTCTTTAGGATCAAGTTGCGGCACGCGCTGCAGGGCGCCTTTGATGGCAATGGCGGCCAATTCATCGGGACGAGTCGTGCGTAGCGCGCCTTTGTGGGCGCGCCCTACGGGAGTGCGAACGGACGATGCAATGACGACTTCACGCATAGTTTTGCTCCGACCATCAACATTCTTCGATGCTTCGATCAGATCGAAGTTTCATTGTGGAGCATAGAAGTAATAATCCGCGCTGTAGCTGCTCTTGGTCTCCGCTCCAGTATGCGCCTGATCGCAGCCCTGGGCAGGCGGTTGCCCGCCATGCGTGTGCAAACGTTGGATATAGTTCACATTGCTGAGCGTGCCATTTCCCGAATGGCTGACCACACTCACCAGCAGCCAGGGCACGGACTCGGGATCGAGCGACTCCACCTTAGCGGTGGCTTTGCCGGTCACTTCGCTGCCGTCTTTCAACTTCCACGAAGGGCCGGCGAAATGCTGGCCAATCACTTTGTCGTTTCGATCTTTGAGTTCCGCATCTGGAGCGTTGAGTATCCAGGCCAATTTGTGGTCCTTGCCCTCCTGGCAGGTGTAGATCTGCGACCCAACGCCGCGCGCGAAAAGCACGACCTTCTCGCCCGCGGGAACCTGAATTGCGTCTGGAGCGTCGGGGGTAGATTCGTTGTTCGTTGCAGCCTTCTCCGTATTAGCCTGCGCATGTACCAGCGAGATTCCCCAACTAAGCGGAAACAGCACCAGCACCGCCGCGAAATTAATTACGTTTTTCATGACGCGATTGTACTAAACGTTGGCATCCCCGAAAGAAGATGCACCGCGGAAGGACGATCAATCTCACCTCCTCTCAATCAGCATGCGCATGCCATATTTTGGTCGCAACGTGATTAGCGGTTGCGGCTCGACTCGATGCCCTGGAACTAATCTCAACTTCCACTTCTGTGCCAGGGTTGCCAGCATCAGCACACCTTCCATCCAGGCAAACGATTCTCCGATGCACTGCCGCGCTCCCGCGCCAAAGGGAAAATAAGCAAATTTCTTTCGCTGAGCTTTACCTTCCGGAGAGAACCGATCTGGATTGAAGGACAGCGGATCGGGGAAAAATCGGGCATCGCGATGAGTGATGAACTGGCTGATGAAGACCGTCGTCCTAGCGGGCAAAAAATAATCTCCCAACTCAAAGTCGTTTCGCGCGTAACGCCCCATCGCCCACGCGGGCGGATAAAGCCGCAAAGATTCCGCCATTACGTTCTCGGTGTAGCGCAGCCTTGGCACATCCTCCACTGTGGGAATCTCGC
Source organism: uncultured Acidobacteriaceae bacterium (assembly GCA_963743585.1). GTDB lineage: Bacteria > Acidobacteriota > Terriglobia > Terriglobales > Acidobacteriaceae > Sulfotelmatobacter. The sequence goes on from CAVUQI010000005.1 coordinate 70,776, forward strand.
TGCGGAGCACATCATCCACTTCCGCATGAAACCTGCGTTCACAATCTTCATTCTGCGACAACAAATACCATGTCCAGGAGAGCGCATTGGCGACCGTTTCATAGCCAGCCAGATAAATCGTGATGACCTGGTCCCGCAAGGAACGGCGCGATTCGGCATTGTCCGCTGGCTCAGCCGCGAGCATCATGTCCAGCAAACTTCCCTGGTCGCGACCCTTGCCTAGGTGAGCATCAATCATGCGATAGACCACGGCATCAATCCGATTGCGGGCCCGCACAAAGGCCGCCAGCCCCGGCGGCCTAACGTGCACCAGCCATTCCGCCAGCGGGAGCATCACCAGAAAGTTGTAAAGTCCCATGATGCGATTGATCGCCGCTGCCAGTTCGTAAACTTCCTCGCGTAAATCGGTCGCAAACAAGGTGCGCGCTACCACGTTCAGCGTGAGGCGCATCATATCGGCGGCAATATCGCGTTCTTCGCCCGCGCGCCAGGATTCACTCGCGCGCAGCGCTTCTTCGACCATCACGCCCGCATATTCTGTAATTCTTTGCCGATGAAACGCGGGTTGCGCCGCGAGTCGCTGCGCCCGATGCCGGCTTCCTTCGCTGGTGATCATGCCTTCGCCCAGCAACATCTTGGTACGCTGCACGGTGCGCTCTTTGATGAAGTTGTCGTTCTGTACCACCAGCACTTCACGGATGTAATCAGGATTATTCAGGAAAACAATATGATGATGCCCCAGCTTGTAGTGCGCGATATCACCATAGGTTTCGGCCAGATGCTGAAACAGAAAGATAGGATTCGCGGGGCGGAATTTTCGCAGGGCAAACCAAAGAAGATTCCGCTGAAAGCCCGGCGGAAACCGATAAGCGGGCTTCTTGAGAATACCCTCACGCCTGCCAGGCTGCTGAACTGCCGTACTCATCGCTTTAGTTTACGCTGTTCGATTGCCTCTGAAATTCGTCCAGCGCAGCCAAAACTTCCTCGCTGTGCCGCGCGGGATCGACGCTTGTGTAGACTTTGGCGAGCCTGCCATTCGGATCGATGAGAAAAGTACGCCGCGCCGCCAACTTCAGTACTCCAAGATTGGTCAGGGAACCATAGGCTCGGCTGACGCGGCCGTCTGTATCGGCCAAAAGTTTGAAATTCAATCCTTCTTTCGTGCAGAACTTCTTGTGCGAATCGACGCTATCCACGCTAACGCCGAGCACGACGGCGTGATGCTGCGCATATTTCGCTTGATCCATCTGAAAATTGTGCGCTTCCCTGGTGCAGCCGGGAGTCATATCTTTCGGATAGAAATAGAGCACGACCCAACTGCCGCGAAAATCCTTCAAGCTGACGACGTCTCCTTGCTGCGAGGGCAGAGAGAAATCTGGCGCGGCGCTCCCAACTCTGGGGAGCGTCTGCGGCTGCGAAAACATGCGTGTGACCAGCAGAATTCCCACAACGACCACCAGAACAAGCAATACGATTCGCAACATTGGAAACCTCTTAGGAGCAGTACGTGCTCGAGTAAAGGACGGCGTGACATGAAAACGTCAATGCTGAAACCTGAATATTGTAGAACTCTCAGGAACTCCTCCCAGCAAAATTCCGCGTACTTGATATGATTGAACTATTCCGCAATTGAACTGGGGTAAATATACGTGGCTCAGACAGAGACCGACGGTCTAGAAGTGTTGGAAACCCGCGAGTGGGTTGATTCGCTCGATTATGTTTTGTCCAAAGGCGGTCCGGCCCGCGCCGGGCGCCTGCTGCAGCAATTGGCGCTGCATGCCCGCCGCGCCGCAGGCGTAAACCTTCCCTTCTCCGCGACCACGCCCTACCAGAATACGATTCCATCCCTCCAACAGGCGCCGTTTCCCGGCAGTCAGGAGATGGAACGACGCATCAAGAGCCTGGTTCGCTGGAATGCGCTCGCCATGGTAGTTCGTGCCAACAAAATTCAAGAGGGGATTGGCGGCCATATTTCTACGTTCGCCTCCGCGGCCACTCTCTATGAAGTCGCTTTCAATCATTTCTTTCACACCAAGACAGAAAGCGGAGACCGTGACTTCGTTTACTTTCAAGGTCACGCGGCGCCGGGAATTTACGCCCGGGCCTACCTTGAGGGCCGGATTCCGCGAGCGAAGCTGGAGAATTTTCGCCGCGAGTTGAAACCCGGTGGCGGATTGAGTTCGTATCCGCATCCCTGGCTAATGCCCAATTTTTGGGAGTTTCCCACGGTCTCGATGGGCCTGGGGCCGATCCAGGCGATTTATCATGCCCGCTTTATTCGCTATCTCGAGAATCGCGGCTTGAAGCAATCGCGCGGCGGTAAAGTGTGGGCCTTTCTTGGCGACGGCGAGATGGACGAACCCGAATCTCTGGGCTCAATCACGCTGGCTTCCCGCGAGAACCTCGACAACTTGATCTTCGTAGTGAACTGCAACCTGCAGCGCCTCGATGGCCCGGTTCGTGGAAACGGAAAAATCATTCAGGAACTGGAGGCCATTTTCCGCGGTGCCGGCTGGAATGTGATCAAGGTAATTTGGGGTTCGGACTGGGACAGCCTGATCCGCAATGACCGCGACGGCCTGCTGGTAAGGCGGTTGGGAGAAATCAGCGACGGTCAATATCAAAAATATTTCGTCGAGAGTGGCGCATATTTCCGCCAGAATCTGTTCGGCACCGATCCGCGCCTGCTGAAGATGGTTGAGCATCTTTCCGATGAGCAACTCGCCCGCATGAGGCTCGGCGGCCACGATCCCATCAAAGTTCATGCGGCCTACCGCGCCGCGGTCGATCATTCCGGATCGCCGACCATCATCCTCGCCAAGACGATCAAGGGCTACGGCCTCGGCGAGGCTGGTGAAGGCAAGAACATTACGCACCAGCAAAAGAAATTGAACGAAGAGGAATTGCAGCTGTTCCGCTCGCGTTTCGGAATTCCGATTCCCGACGAAGAATTGCACAACGCGCCCTTCTACCGTCCCTCCGACGACAGCGCCGAAATCAAGTACATGCAGGCGCGCCGCGAGCAGCTTGGCGGCTACATGCCGCAACGCAAAGTCCTCGCCACGCCCCTGAAGCAAGTACCGGATTCGCATTTTGAAGAATTCTACAAAGGGACCGACGGCCGCGAAGCCTCTACCACCATGGTTTTCGTGCGCCTGCTCGGCAAACTTTTGCGCGATCCCGAGCTTGGCAAATTGATCGTTCCCATCATTCCCGACGAAGCCCGCACCTTCGGCATGGAAGCTTTATTCCGCCAAGTCGGCATTTACTCTTCCGTCGGCCAACTCTACGAACCGGTCGATATGGACACGCTGCTTTACTACAAAGAAGCCAAGAACGGCCAGATCCTCGAAGAGGGCATTACTGAAGCCGGCTCGATGTGTTCATTCATCGCCGCGGGCACGGCATACGCAAACCATGGCATCAACACGATTCCCTTCTTCATTTATTACTCGATGTTTGGCTTTCAGCGCATCGGGGACCTGATCTGGGCTGCGGCCGACATGCGCTGCCGTGGGTTCCTCGTCGGCGGCACGGCGGGACGCACCACGCTGGCGGGCGAAGGCCTGCAGCATCAGGATGGCCACAGCCACGTACTAGCTTTGACGGTCCCAAACTTGCTGGCGTACGATCCGGCTTTTGCTTACGAGATCGCCGTCATCATTCAAGACGGCATCAAGCGCATGTATGTCGATGGCGAATCGATTTTTTATTACCTGACGGTCACTAATGAACCGCTGCCCATGCCCGAGATGCCGAAAGAAAGCAACGTCCGCGAAGGTATTTTGCGGGGACTTTACCGCTTCAAATCAGCCGAAGCGCAAGGCACGAAGCTGCGCGCGCAACTGTTGGGCAGCGGAACCATTATGTTTGAGGTCTTGAAGGCGCAAACCATTCTGCAGGAGAAATACGGCGTTGCCGCCGATGTGTGGAGCGTAACCAGCTACAAGGAACTTTATCGGAATGCCAACGATTGCGAACGTTGGAACATGCTTCATCCCGGCGAACCGCAAAAAACGCCATTCGTAACCGAGACCTTGAAAGATGCGCCTGGACCATTCATCGCTGCATCTGATTACATGAAGGTGCTGCCGGAATCCGTGGCCAAGTGGGTGCCAGGACAATTGGTTTCTCTTGGTACCGACGGCTTCGGCCGCAGCGAGAACCGAGCGGCGTTGCGCGATTTCTTCGAGGTAGACGCAAAGCACATCGTGCTGGCCACTCTAGGAGCATTAGCGCGAGAAAAGAAAGTCGACCTCGAAGTGGTCAGGCAGGCAGTGCACGATTTGGAAATTAACCCAAACAAACTTAATCCTGCGGTCAGTTAACACTGAAACGGCGAGCTTTCGAAAGAAAAATCAGAATGTCATCAGTCATCGAATTTAAGCTGCCCGCTCTCGGAGAAAACATCGAGCAGGGCGACCTCGTGCGCCTCATGGTCGCACCCGGCTCCACAGTCAACGAAGGCCAGTCCGTCATGGAACTGGAAACCGACAAAGCAGTTGTCGAAGTTCCTTCTTCCGTGAGCGGGACCGTAAAGGACGTTCTCGTCAAAGAAGGGGACAAGATCAAAGTTGGGCAGACGATTTTCACCGCGGCGAGCAACGGTACTGATGCTGGAGTCCCGCGCAAGAACGACGCCGCCAAAGCCAGCCCGGCGCAAATCTCGGACCCAGCGCCAGTCGCCGCCTCTGCGGCCCAGAGCGTAGTTCCAACGCCACCATCCGAGAAGGTGCAGCCTTCACCTGAGTCTCCTATCCAATCCAGGGCCGGAACCCAGCGGACCCGCTCGACCGATTCTGCCGCCTCGGGAGAATTCCGCCTGCAGGAACTGGGAGAGAATATTTCCCAAGGCGATCTCGTCCGTCTGATGATCACTTCCGGCGCGAAAGTTTCCGAAGGCCAGCCCGTGATGGAACTGGAAACCGACAAGGCGGTAGTCGAGGTCCCGTCGTCGGTCAGCGGCATCGTGAAAGATATCAAGGTCAAGGAAGGCGAAAAAGTAAAAGTCGGGCAAGTGATTTTCACACTCGAAGGCGGCGCGGCTTCCTCAGCCGGGCCCGCGCGCCCGCCCAGCCAGCCCGTGGAGCACGTTTCCGGTCAGCACGGCGCGCGCCTCGCCTTTCAGGCTGCCATTCGCGCCGAAGGCAAAACCGAAGAACAAGCTTTGCCGCCCGATCAGCCACCGCCGCGGCCGGCGCAGTTCTCCATGCCCGCGCAACTCGGCAAGGTGGCCGGCACCGAGCACCGCGAGGCCATCCCGGCCGCTCCGCACACCCGCCGTCTGGCCCGAGAAATCGGAGTCGATATCTACGAAGTCAAAGGCACCGGACCCGGCGGACGCATCAGCGAAGATGACATAAAATCCCATGCCAAAGCCGTACTTGCGGCAGCCGCATCGGCCGCGCACGCTCCGGCCCGCGCCGGACACTTTGTTCCGCCGCAGCTTCCTGACTTCTCGAAATGGGGAAAGATCGAACGCGTTTCCATGCGTGGGGTTCGCCGCAAGACCGCCGAGCACCTAGCCGAATCCTGGAACACGATTCCTCATGTGACCCAGCACGACCGCGCCGACATTACCGAACTCGAACAATTGCGTGCGCGCTTTGCGCCCAAGGCCGAACAGGCCGGCGGCAAGATGACGGTCACCGCCATCGCCCTGAAAGTCTGCGCCGCCGCGCTAAAAGTCTTTCCGCAATTCAACGCCACCATTGATATGGAGAAAGAAGAAATCATCTACAAGCAATACATCAGCATCGGCGTGGCGGCGGACACGGACCGCGGCCTGCTTGTGCCGGTGATCCGGGACGTGGACAAGAAAAACATTGTTGAACTGGCGGTCGAGTTGTCGCAGTTGTCGCAGAAGGCGCGCGAGAAGAAAATCACGGTTGCCGATATGGAGGGCGGGACGTTCACCATCACCAATCTCGGTGGAATCGGCGGCACAGCATTTACCCCGATCGTGAACCATCCGGAAGTGGCGATTCTCGGCCTCTCCCGGTCGCGCATGGAGCCGGAGTGGATCCAGGAGAAGGACGGTGGAAAATTCGAGCCGCGGCTGATTCTGCCACTGTCGCTCTCCTACGACCATCGCCTGATCGACGGAGCCGACGCCGCGCGTTTTCTGCGCTGGGTCGCCGAGGCATTTGAGCAGCCGTTCCTGTTGTCGGTGCAGGGATAACGTCAAAAACTCGGCACCACCAAGGACACAAAGTCACACGAAGGAAGTCCGGACGGGTTACTTCGTGCACCTTCGTGTCCCTAGTGGTTGAAACCCTTACATGGCAGAATCCACGAACTTAAAACTCGCCGTCATCGGCGCACGAACCCGGCGGTTATGCCGCCGCGTTCCTCGCTGCCGATCTCGGCTTGAACGTCACGCTGATCGATCCCGAACTGAATCCTGGCGGCGTTTGTCTATACCGCGGTTGCATTCCGTCGAAATCTCTTCTGCACGTGGCCAAGTTGATCGAAGAATCGCAGCAGGCAAAGAATTGGGGCATCGACTTTCCTGCTCCGAATATCGATCTCACCCGGCTGCGTACCTGGAAAGAAGGCGTGGTCAGGAAACTCACCGGCGGGCTCGGAATTCTCTCCAAACAGCGCAAAGTTGAATACATCCAGGGCCGCGCCGCATTCGAAAATTCAAATACGCTGCGGGTAACTAAACTCGACAACTCGGAAACCAGCCTCACTTTCGATCGCATCATCATCGCAACCGGCTCGCGCCCGGCAATTATTCTGGCATTGAAAATTGACTCGCCGCGCCTGATGGATTCATCTGGCGCTTTGAATCTGGAAGATATTCCCGGCAGCCTTCTCGTAGTCGGCGGAGGCTACATCGGCCTCGAACTCGGTTCTGTGTACGCCGCGCTGGGCACGCGCGTCACCGTCGTTGAAATGCTCTCCGGCCTGCTTCCCGGTGCGGACCGCGATCTGGTGCTTCCTCTGCACAAGCGTCTCGAAAAAATGTTCGACACGATCTTATTGAACACAACCGTCTCCTCTCTGAAAGAAGACGGCCCATCCATTCGCGCAACATTCGAAGGCCAGTCGCTGAAAGACGACCAGCGCGAAAAGGCTTTCGATCGCGTTCTGGTTTCCGTTGGACGCAAGCCGAACTCGGAGATCCCCGGCCTTGAGAAAACACAAGTAAAAGTTGGCGCGCGCGGCTTTATCGAAGTGAACAAGCAACTCCAGACCACCGATCCCGCCATCTACGCCATCGGCGACGTGGTCGGAGAACCCATGCTCGCGCATAAGGCTTCGCACGAGGGTCGCACTGCAGTCGAAGCTATCGCTGGGCACAAAGTCGCCTTCGAACCCAACGCGATTCCCGCCGTCGTCTTTACCGACCCTGAAGTCGCCTGGGCGGGCCTCACAGAAACTCAGGCCGAAAAAGAAAATCGCGAAATTAAAGTCGCGAAATTTCCCTGGGGAGCGTCAGGACGCGCGGTTACCCTTGACCGTCCCGATGGCATGACAAAACTGCTCATCGATCCGCAAACCGAGCGCGTACTCGGCGTCGGCATCGTCGGCGTAGGCGCGGGTGAACTCATCGCCGAAGGCGTTCTGGCCATCGAAATGGCCGCGCTCGCAAAAGATGTCGCCCTTACCATCCATCCGCATCCCACACTTTCCGAAACTGTGATGGAATCCGCGGAAGTTTTCTTTGGCACCAGCACGCACGTGTACCGTCCGAAGCCCAAGGCTTGAATTGCTGCGGCCGCGGGCATGCGCCCGGTGTGTGCCGTTTTCGGACAGATCCGGATCGAAAAAAAATTCCAGATCGAGGCGGTTAAATCTATGTATCCAAAGAAGTTGCGGGATCGATATCCACCTCGAATCCGGCTAAATCTATGATTCGAGAGATTTTGTGGGCAAAATCCGTAATCTAAAGAACTTATCGCTTGTCAGGCGTCAGGCTTATTGTGAAAAGCTGGTTGACTGGTGTGGGTCCGCTTGAATTTCTGAAGGCATCTTCGCTCGTCAATGGCGTCATCCTGAGCGTAGCCGTTCTTCGGGCGAAGAGAAGGGCACCTCCGCTACCATGCTGTGTGCCACAGGAGATCCCTCGGCCCGCTGGTAGAAAACGCGGGCCCTTCGGGATGACGCCTGAGATTCAGAAATTCAAATTGACCCGCTACCGGTTGACTTCCTGTTTTCCAGCACTTTGCGGAATTCCGTCTGCCCAAAAACTCGGCCCCCAAGAAGTCAGGGTTCGTAGGGGTTTTAGGCTAAGGCTTGTCAGGCAAGGCTCGTCATTCGCCATTCGCGGTTTATGGAATTCTGCCATTCAGTTTTCAAAGAGCGGGTAAAGATTTGGAACCATGATGAGGCAAAGCGAGGGCTGCGAACAAGGTCGCGCGTCACATCTGGCTTGTGGATCAGTGGGGCAAAAGTGGTAACGAATGACACACCTTGGCAGACCTCATGCAGAGGAGGTCTCTCGGCTTGGCTCAGGCAGGATCGTTGTAGCTCCGCAACGACCTGCTGTTTCTCAACATCTTATTTGCCCTGATTCCGCCAGAACCCAGACCGGCCAGACTCGAATCGTGAGTGCGAATCGCCTGATTACAACAACTGAGAAGTCTCGTTAGCCCACGAAACAGCTTTGGACAGAGCGGAGTGCCGGACGAGTGTGCTCGGACCGAGAAGTCCGCAATATCCAACGTAACTTTTGTGCACCCAAATCGCAGTATTAGCATTAAGGCGATGGCTTCAAGGAATCGGCTCTTCGTCGCTTTGGCGCTGCTTACTGCAGTAGTCGCTGGCCCACGAAACAGCCTTGGACAGAGCGGGGTGCCGGACGAGTGCGCTCGGACCGCTCAAATGGAGGTTTACTCGGATGCGCAGGTTTCGAGGGTGACGGGGGACTTGAGCGGCTTTGATCTGGCACTCGACAAGCCAAACGTGTCCCAGCGTAATGCCCTGCTGTTTGTGTACGAAGGCGGCGGAAGCGAAGGAATACCTCTGCCCGTCACTGCAAACGGCGACAACATGGTCATTGAAGGCACCTGGGTCGAACACGGGACTGAATATCCGTCGAAGAAGGATGTTGTGCTGACACACGTTGTGAAAATCACTGGAAAAGTCAACCCAAAAATGTTTCGAGGGACAATCTCGATTGAAGGGCTGGAGATAATGAACCCTGACAACAATATCCAGACCAAAATCTGGGCGCGGACCGAAAATCGCGCCGGTTCACCAGAACTGGCGACCTAATGGTTGTTATCAACCAGACCAAAGACAGCAGGAATGTGACGGCTCCAACGACCGGCCCGAGCAATTGGTGTCTTTGCGCCCCCAGGATTAAGTAAACTAGGCCCACGATAGCGTACAAGCTGTAAGTAAGAGCCGGCCATCCGCGATCCAGCGGTGGCTTAGACTTCTCAGCCATGTCTTCTAAGGTCTCAAACATATTTCTCAACCAACCGCGCAATCAACCTAGTATTTGTCAGCCCTCTCCGAAGCTAGCGTCCGTGAGAGCGTCATCAGACGAGCAACCGTCTACAAAAGCTAGATGATCCCGAACTCCACATCCACATTACTTTCGGTTAACTGTTGTAACGTCCAGATGTTAATCATTGATCAGCGGTCAAACGGGTGGAAATTTCCGGATTACTGGGGCAGCCTCGGTTAGCGCCTCCCCTCTGTGAGGGGCTTCGATACAATAAGTCTCTTGAATGTCTAGCGTGGCCAAGCGCGTCGTTCTGTTCCTGTTGAGCTTCTCGCTCTGCGCGTCTTCGTTGTTCGCGCAAAGCGCGATTCAGCAAATCCTGAGTCCGTCAGGCTCAACCTCGACTTCGAAAACTCCCGCCGACCAACTCGGACGCGACACTCCCTACGGAACCGTGTTCGGATTTCTGCAAGCCGCGCAAAACGGCGATTACAGCATTGCCGCGCAATATCTTCAGATGAGCAATGCGCGCCGCCAGACCCAGGGCGACGAACTCGCGATGAAGCTGAAATTTGTAATGGACCGCTCCTTCGCCGGCAACCTCAGACCAAGCCGGCAGCCCGAAGGCGCACCGCAGGAGGATGTTCCGAGCGACCGGCAGGACCTGGGAACGATGTCTTCAGGGGATGTAGAGGCACCGCTCGTACTGGTCCGCGTCTCGGCGTCTGACGGCACGAAAATCTGGCTGATTTCCTCCGAGACCCTCGAAAAGCTGCCCTGAACTCTACGATCAGGTGGAAGCACGGCAGGTAGAAACGCGCTTGCCGCACTGGGTAGTCAAGCATCAATTCGCGGGCATGGCGCTCTGGCAATGGTTCGCGCTGATTTTGTTGATTCCCGTGGCGGCAGCCGCGGCCTGGGTGGTCCTGCTCATCGCGCAAATTCCATTTCGGTGGTGGGCGTATCGGCATGGCCAGCCTCACATGATCGCGTGGCGTTCGGTTTCCGGTCCGGCGTGGTTGTTGGTTGCAACGCTGATTCACCGAGTACTCGCCGGCTATCTCGGCATGCCGCTGCTGCAGCGCCATTACTACATCGAGGCCACTGCAGTCGCCGTGATCATCGGCGCGAGCTGGATGCTCTGGCGCGTCGTCCGCTGGTGCCTGCATCGGGTCCGCAATCGCGCCCTGGCTCGTGGCCTGAGTGGGACCAGTTCCCTCATTCTGCTCGGCGAACGCATCGTCAAGGCGCTTATCTTTGTGATGGCGATTTTTTTGATACTCAGCATTCTTGGGTTCAACATGACTACGGCGCTCGCCGGTCTGGGCATTGGCGGCATCGCCATCGGCTTCGGTGCGCAACAAACCATTGCCAACCTATTCGGCGGCGTTTCGGTATTAGGCGATGAAGTCATTCGTGTGGGCGATGTTTGCAAGTTCGGCGACCGCACCGGAACAGTCGAAGACATCGGCCTGCGGTCCACTCGCGTGCGCACCGAAGAACGCACATTGTTGGCCATTCCTAACGGCACCGTCGCTACGATTAACGTTGAAAATCTCAGCCGCCGCGACAAGATACTGTTTAAGACCGTCCTCGGCCTGCATTCGAACACCACTTCCAGTAGCGTTCGCTATGTGCTCTCGGAAATACGCTCTGTGCTGGAGAATCATCCGAAGATCGAAACGGAAACCGTGCGTGTGCGGCTCACCGAATTGGCTTCGGGCTCCATTAACCTAGAGCTTTTCTGTTACGTGCTGACCAGGGAATTCAATGAATTCACGGAAGTGCGCGAAGAGTTGCTGCTGCGGGTCATGAATTTCGTGGAGGATTCCGGGACCGCCCTCGCCTCGCCGTCTCAGACCCTTTATTTAAGCGGCGATCCAGCATCGAAGCCACCTTCGCGCTCCGGCAAACCAGAAAGCGCGGCGAAGCAGATCACGGACTCCGCGCGAGATGCGGGGCTGGCTAAAGAAACCAGCCACTGAGAAGTCGAAAATCTTACCGGCTTGGCTTGCGCCCTTTCATCCACCAGGCAAGAAGCCGGTGCGTCGGATAGTACACGGCAGCGGGAACGACTATCAGGTAAGTCAGCACGTAAACGATTCCGGGGACAGCGTGCTGCTCGTGAAAACCTAAGCCCCGGGCCCAGTTCACATCTTGCTGTGGCCGCCAAAAATAATTGATCGGGATGACGATCCAGGTTGCGAGGGTCTGCAGTTTCCAACCGCGGCCGTCGTAGCCTAATCGCCAAATCGCCCACAGGAGCAGCGGCGGGGTCACCACATGAAACAAGCTCAGCAGGCGAATCAGCAGCGCGATGTGCGGATCGAACATGTATTCTGTGCCGCCAATCAGATGGCGCCCGCTTATAATGGCGCCCACCAGATCGATGATGAACAGCGTTTGGAAAAGTAATAACCCGCATGCCTGCCACGAGAAAATGAGCGAGCTTTCGAGCCAAAGCCCCGCCGCAATCAGAATATTCCCGAGATCGCAGAAAAAAAGAAAGTTTTGCGCTCCGTATTGCCGCCAGTAGAGCGGCGCCCACACCAGCACCCACAAGGTCCAAAGCAGTTTTAACCAGAGCGGGATGCGCATCAGAGGCATTGTATCGGCCGGGCACGCGTTTCCAGGCAGGCAGCGCGAAATCCCGCTTTTGCCAAGGGCGCGGCCCTACTTCCCGAATTACCAGCGTAACTTGATGCTCCTTACGACTGTACCTACGATGACCATATTATGAGTTACCAAGCTCTCCTATTCTGCCCAGATGAGAAAACCGCGCGCACTGTGACCCAAGTTCTTGGCGACCTCGATTTCAACGTTACTCCCTGCACCGAACCCTTCGCCGCTGTAAAGAAGTTCATGAGCGAGCGCTTCGACGCGGTCGTGGTGGATTGCGATAACGAGCAGAACGCCACGTTGCTGTTCAAGAGCGCGCGCAGCGCTCCCAATAACCAGGGAGCACTGGCAGTCGCTGTGGTAGAAGGGCAAGCGGGTGTAGCTAAAGCTTTTCGCATCGGCGCGAATCTCGTGCTCACCAAGCCGATCAATGTGGAGCAAGCAAAAGGCACGTTGCGCGTGGCGCGCGGCTTGTTGCGCAAGAACGAAGGTACGAAACCGGCGAATGCAGGCGCGGCGGGAAGTGCAGCCCCAATGCCTTCTGCGCCGAAACCGGTCCCGGCGAAGCCGGCTCCGCAGGCTTCCGTTCCAAACGCGGCGGAAATCCGAACGCCAGGGCCAACCGCTCCGATATCAGCGCCCGTCATTCCCATTCAGCCTCCAGCAGCGCAGGCACAGCCTGGTCTTATGGAGTCGGTTCGCGTTGAGACCCGCAAACCGATCACGGAACCGGCTGTAGCCGGCAAGGCGACACCCGACGCCGCCGAGATTGTTTCTGCTCAACCACTTCCTGCACATTCGGCATCGGTTGGGCCTCTTGGTGCTGCTCCCAAGATTTCATCGGCCCCAACGGTTCACGCCGAGACCAAACTTTCTTCGGGATATGCTGCCAGCGCACCGGCGCCGGCGCGCGAGTCGACCCCGAGCGCTCCGGCGGAAGCCGCGAAAGCAGTCGATTCCCTGGATCATGGCATCCGCGCCGACTCCAAAGATCATGTTCCTTCGTCCGATAAAACTTCAGCTCCACTGCCGACGCTCACGTTCGGCGGAACAGTTGGCGCGGCCCACAAGCCTGCGTCCAGCGGAAGTAAGACAGCGTTGATCGCCGTCGCCTGCGTGATTGTGATTGCTGCCGGTGGTTATGCGGCGTGGACGAAATGGAAACCCTCGTTCTCACCCGCGAACACCTCCGCGAAAATCGGAGTCCAGCCAACGATGGCCCCTTCGCCAGCCCCCACAGTCCGCGATGCCGAGAACACATCTTCTGTTTCCGTGCAGACAACCGTCTCTCCAAAGGCCGAGACACAAACCTTACAAAGTGAAACAAATGTAACTCAGAAGCCGGCAAAAGCCGCGAAAGCGGAAATGCATCCTGCGGAACCCCATCCTGCAGAAACCCATCCTGCAAAAACAGATGCCGCATCGGAGGCACGCAACCAGGATGCTGACGTTGTGGCCGAAAACACGGCGCCAGCGCCAGCGGCTCAGCCAATCCTGATCAAGAACGGCAAAGAGATAGCGGCTGCCAAACCAACAGAGACCGCAGATGCGCCCGCTTTGAGCATGAACGCGATTGCCCCTGCGAGCGAGGCGTTGCCGAATCTGGGTCCTGCAGCGGCGGCAACTCCAGTGCTGCAGCGGCTGGTGGTTTCGCAGGGCGTGTCTCGAGGCCTTCTGGTGAAGGAGGTGCCGCCGGTTTATCCGCGAACCGCGGTTGAGATGCGTATTGAAGGTGCCGTCCAGCTCCAGGCAACTGTCGCAAAAACTGGCAGCATCTCAGAAATAAAAGTCCTCAGCGGGGACAAGGAACTTGCTCGCGCCGCTGTTGATGCTGTGAAGCAATGGAAATATAAGCCTTATCTGCTGAACGGCGAACCCGTCGACATTCAGACCCAGATTACGGTGAAGTTTAAGCTTCCTGAATAGGCCCTCCGATAACCCTGGCGAGGGGCAGAGGAACCTCAGCTCCGTCTACTCCACATGTTATAATCTTGTATTCTCAGTCGCTTAGAGCGCGGAGAGCCGTATCGACAAACGTTTTATCCGAATCAATGATCGTATTCGAGCGCGCGAAGTTCGCGTGATTGGTGACGAGGGCGAACAGATTGGCGTGATGCCACCGTTCGAGGCGATCAGATTAGCCAAGAGCAAGAACCTGGATCTGGTAGAGATTTCACCCACGGCGCAGCCTCCCGTGTGCCGGATCATGGATTATGGAAAATACCTGTACCAGCAGGAAAAGAAAGAGCGCGAAGCCAAAAAACATCAGAAAACGATAACCGTAAAAGAGGTCAAGTTCCGCATTAACGTTGATGACCACGATTACGAGACGAAAAAAAATCACGTGCTGCGTTTTCTGGACGGCGGCGACAAAGTCAAGGCGACCATTTTCTTTCGCGGCCGCGAAATGACGCGCACCGGGCTGGGCAGGCAGATACTGGAGCGCCTGATTAAGGACGTGGAACCGTTCAGCATCGTGGAATTCCGGCCCCGGCAGGAAGGAAATACTCTGCACGCGATTTTGGCCCCGAAGAAGACCATGGCCGAACGCGAAAAGGAACGAGAAAAAGAAGCCAAGCAGAAGGCAAAACAGGAAATGCGCGAGAAGCAAAACCAGGAGAAGGCGGCGGAACAGAAACCCGCACCCGAGCACAAACCGGCACCGGCCGATGTGGTGCAGGTTTCGAACACGGGTACGTAGCCGAGCATAGTTCGACCGAGCATAGTTCGGTCGAGTGCAATTCGACGCAGTACATTTCGGCGTTGGTGCGGCACTTCCACAAAAAGATCTCAACTCTGCAATTTGGTTTTTCGCCGAGGGCACGCGCGAATCGCGCTTTTCCAAAGCAAATCCAGTTTTTTAATTAAGAGGCTGACGGTAGAAATTTGAAGGCTGGCGGCTGATTTCGAGGAATTTATGCCAAAATTAAAATCGCACAAGGGCGCTTCAAAGCGCTTCAAGAAAACGGCGAGTGGAAAAGTGAAGCGCGGGCATTCCGGCCTGCGGCACATCCTTTCGTCGAAGGCCAAGAAGCGGAAACGTAAGTTGGGCAAAGCCACGCTGGTCAGCGATGGCGATCTGCTGAAAGTGAAGCGGATGATTCCGTACCAGTAGAATTTGTGTGGCGCGGGCGCCCTCGCCCGCGACTGCGTACAGCATAGCCAGCAGCCGAGGGCCTTGCCCTGAGCGAAGTCGAAGGGGCGGCCGCTCTACACAATCAGGCGCGTGAAGAGGCCAGTGATCGTCATCATGACGAGTTATCCTTACCTCCAGCCGCCAGTACAGAGAAAGTAAAAAGGAGAAAACCATGCCTCGTGTAAAACGCGGAACCAAGCGCCGCGCCAAGCGTAAAAAAATATTAGACCGCGCCAGCGGTTACTTCCTTACTAAATCGAAACTCTACCGATCGGCGAAAGAAGCCGTCGAGCGCGGGCTCAAGTTCGCCTACGCCGGACGCAAACAGCGCAAACGGCAGTATCGTTCGCTGTGGATCGTTCGCATCGGTGCAGCAGCCAAGCTAAACGGGTTGAGCTATAGCGAGTTCATTCATGGATTGAAAAAGGCGGGAGTCGAACTGGACCGTAAGATTCTTTCCGACTTGGCAGTGAAGGACGCGGCTGCGTTTAAGAACCTGGCGGAGCAGGCGAAAGGCGCTCTGGCGTAAGGCTTTCAGGCTTCGGCTTTCGGTTGGTATCGTCCAGACCTAAATCATTGTCATTCCGAGCCGCTCGCAGCCGCGCAACGCGCGGAGAGAGCGAGCGAGGAATCTGCTTTGTGCTGGTGGCCATAGAACAGCAGGTTCCTCATCACGCCTTCGGCGCGATTCGGAATGACAAGGTTTCCTGTAGACTTCTACTTCACTTCTGCTTTCAAGAATGTCTTACACCGTTCCCCAACTGACGGATTATTCGGGCGAGGCGCTTGAGCACGCGTCAGCGGAGTGTATACGCGCCTGCAGAGACGAGACGGCGATGGTTCGCAACGATGCTGAACTGAAAGCGTTTCATGATCGGTGGATGGCGCGGAAGAGCGGAATTCTGACGCAGATCAACGATCTCTGGCTCAAGGGCGCTCCGAAAGAAGCGAAGCGCGAGGCGGGAATTCGCGTCAACGAACTGAAGGCGCGAATCCAGGAGATCGTCGAGGGTGCGCATGTTGCATCTGTCGGGTCGAGTTCAGGTGCGGCAGAGCCCATCGACATTTCTCTCCCCGGCATTCGCCGTCCCATCGGCGCCCAACATCCGGTGATGAAAACGTCGCGTGAGATGTGCGCGGTGTTCCAGAGGCTTGGCTACTCGATCGCTGAGGGCCCCGTGGTTGAAACGGATTATTACAATTTCGAGGCGCTGAATTTTCCTCCCAATCACCCGGCGCGCGATACGCAGGATACTTTGTTTATCGCCGGTCAGCAGTCGAAGCCGCAGCGCGAGCGCTGGCTGCTGCGAACTCACACTTCTCCGGTGCAGATTCGCACCATGGAAAAGATGCGACCGCCGATTCGCATCGTGATTCCCGGCACCGTGCATCGCAACGATCCTCCCGATGCCAGCCACTCGCCCATGTTTCATCAGATTGAAGGCCTCGCGGTCGATACCAACATTACGTTTGGCGATCTGAAGGGTACTCTCGATCATGCCATGAAAGAATTTTTTGGATCGAGCGTGAAGACGAGTTTTCGCCCGTCTTTTTTCCCGTTCACTGAACCAAGCGCAGAGATGTTTGTTTCTTGCTTCATTTGCGGCGGGAGCGGCAAGCGGGAAAGCGGCCCTTGCCGTCCGTGTAAGCAGACGGGCTGGATCGAGATTCTGGGCTGCGGCATGGTCGATCCGAATGTGTTCGAATTCGTGAAAGACAACGGCTACGATCCGAAAAAAGTTTCGGGATTCGCTTTTGGCATGGGCGCCGACCGGATTGCGCTGCTGAAGTATGGAGTGGATGATCTGCAATTATTCTTTCAAGGAGATGTGCGGTTTTTGCAGCAGTGGGCGTGAGGAGCTTCTAGCTCTCCCTGGCGCGAGGGTCACGCTGGAACACGGACCGGTGGTGGCGCGAACGAAAGCTGGTTCCTCGGCTTCGCTCGGAATGACAAAGTGTTGAAGGAATGAAACTCTCCGCACAATGGATTCGCGACTTCGTTGACCTCTCCGTCGACAACCGGCGGTTGGCGGAGGATTTGACCGCGGTCGGCATTGCGGTCGAAGGAATCAGCGGTTCAGGCGCTGACACCATCTTCGAAATGGAGATTGGCACCAACCGTCCCGATGCCATGAATCATTATGGTGTGGCGCGCGAGGCGGCGGCGATTTATGACTTGCCGCTGAAACCAATTCAAGCAAAGCCGACCCCGGCGGCCGAAGCCGCGTCTACTCTGGCGTCACATGGCACGACTGAAGTCGTGCCCTTTCCGATTCTTGTCGAAGAGCCGTCCCTGTGCCCCCGATTTTCTGCGCGAGTGATTCGGGGCACTCAGATTGGTGCTTCGCCAGAAAAAATTGCGCATCGCTTGCATTTGCTCGATCAGCGGCCGATTTCGAACGCGGTGGACGCAACAAACTACGTTCTGTGGGAGATGGGCAAGCCGACGCACGTCTTCGATATGGATTTGCTCGAAGGCGGCCGGCTGATAATTCGCCGGGCGAAAGACGGCGAGAAATTGAAGACGCTCGATGGCGTCGAGCGCACGCTCACTTCCGAAGACCTCGTCGTGGCCGACGCGAAAAAGCCGGTTGGACTGGCCGGAGTGATGGGCGGTTTCGACACGATGATTACCGATAAGACTCGCAATATTTTGATCGAGTCAGCGTGGTGGGACCCGATCACCGTGCGCAAAGCTTCGCGGCGGCACGGAATTCATACGGATGCGTCGCATCGCTTCGAGCGCGGAGCCGATTTCGAATCCACTGTGCTGTCATGCGATCTGGTCGCGGAGTTGATTCTTGCGTCGGGCGGCGGGGAGTTGGTTGGCGATGTGATCGATGTGGTGTCGAAGAGGATGGATCAGGCGCCCGTCATCCTGCGGCTTGCGGAGGTGCATCGCATTCTGGGCGGGAATCTTACGACAGTCGAAATCTTCCGCATCCTGAAGAAACTCGGCTTTGAATTGATTCCCGAAGGCCAGGGCGCGCCAGAGTTTGAAGTGCACATTCCCAGCTGGCGACTGGATGTGGAGCGCGAGATCGATCTGATCGAGGAAATAGCGCGGCTGCACGGATATGACAAGTTCGACAACACTTTACCGGCTTACAGTGGCGCGGTGGTTGAGTTGCCCAATGCACGTGCGGATGCAACCACGCGCGCGCGTGCTCTCGCCTTGGGATACAACGAGACTGTGTCGCTGAGCTTCATTTCGCACGAGGATGCGGAGCATTTTTCGGCAGCCTCGGTGCTGGAGCTTGAGAATCCGTTGAGCGTGGAAGCATCCGTAATGCGCACCACCCTGGTTCCGGGAATGCTCGATATGTTGGCGTGGAACCTCAATCGAGATTCGGAGAATGTGCGCTTGTTCGAGATGGGGCGCGTCTACGAGACGCGCGACGGAGAACGAGTTGAACCCGGGCGAATGTGTCTGGGGGCTACTGCTCGCGCGGTTGCGGAGTCCATTCCTTCCGGCGCGAGGCTCGATGTTAGCTCGGCAAAATCAAAATCCCCACCCAAGCCAAAGGACGGCTTGAGTGGGGCACCTGCGGATTCCTTGGCCACCGAGGAGTTTCGGACCGTTCAAAGGCGACGTGGAGAATCTTCTCTCTGCGTTCACTTATGACAATCTGACGTTCGACCGCGAGACTCCGGAATATTTTCATCCCGGACGTTCGGCGCGTGCGCTGATGAATGGTGAGCCGGTAGCACAATTTGGTCTGATTTCCGAGGCAGTAAAGAACACGCGAAAGCTGCGGCAAGATGTGTATCTCGCCGAATTTGATTTGGAGCAGTTGCACGCGCGGGGTCTGCGAGTTCCGCAGTACATTCCGCTGGCGAAGTATCCCGCAGTCGAGCGCGATTTTTCGTTCATCTTCTCTGACGATGTCGAGTTCGGCGCACTGCAGCACGCGGTGATGACTCTGCGAATTGGCGAATTGCGTGAATTCAGGCCGGTCGAGATCTTTCGCGGTGGCTCGATTGAGCCGCGCAAGTATTCGATTCTACTGCGGGCGCGGCTGCAATCGGATGAGGGAACGTTACGGGACGAGCAGATTGCCGCGTGGTCGCAACAAATTATTGGCGCGCTGCAGGGCCTGGGCGGCGTGCAGAGAATGTAGTTGCTTTTCCCAAATAATTTTCCCTCACTTTCCTTTCTCGTGATTAGATAGATTTGCCATGAAATATTGCCGCTTCCGACTGAATGGACAAGATCACTATGGATTCGTTGAATCGGTCGCAGGACGCGGTTCGATCGTGCGAATTCTCTTAAGCCCTCCCGAAGAGTCTGACGGGGACGTGGAAGGATTGCGATCGCGGCGGATTGAACCGATCGCGCTCGACCAAGCCGATTTGCTCGTGCCAGTACGTCCCTCGAAAATAGTGTGCGTGGGGCGAAACTATCGCGAGCATGCCAAGGAGTTAGGAAATGAGGTCCCGACCGAGCCGGTAATTTTTTTGAAGCCGGATTCGGCACTGCTGGCCCCTGGCGGGACGGTGAAGCGGCCGAAGATTTCGCAGCGCGTCGATTATGAAGGCGAGTTGTGCATTGTGATTGGAAAAAAGTGCAGGCATATTCGTGAAGACGAAGATGTGCGGCCGTACATCCTGGGCTACACGTGTCTCAACGACGTTACCACTCGCGATCTGCAGAAGAAGGATGGCCAGTGGACGCGGGCAAAGAGCTTTGACACTTTCTGCCCGGTGGGGCCGGTGGTAGCGGATGGGATCGATCCGTGGGCCGGCGTGCGTGTCGAAACCAAGGTGAATGGGGAAGTGAAGCAGTCGGCGACGACGCGGGATTTTCTTTTTCCGGTGGATTTGGTGATGCGGTATATCACTGCGGTCATGACGCTGCTGCCGGGAGATCTGATTGCGACGGGAACGCCGGAGGGCGTGGGGCCGGTGGTCGCGGGGGACGT
This sequence comes from uncultured Acidobacteriaceae bacterium, assembly GCA_963743585.1. Classification (GTDB taxonomy): domain Bacteria; phylum Acidobacteriota; class Terriglobia; order Terriglobales; family Acidobacteriaceae; genus Sulfotelmatobacter. The sequence goes on from CAVUQI010000005.1 coordinate 90,853, forward strand.
GATGGAAGTCAGCGTCGAAGGCGTGGGCACGCTGCGGAATCCGGTGGTGGATGAGTAGGAAAAGTCGGCGAACTGCCGAGGCCACAGGCGATGTCCGCTTATTGCAGTCGGAAGCGTTCGCGCATCAGGCGCTGGAGGCGGGGTTTATAGAGCAGGTCGTAGGCGAGTTCTTTGTCGGGGAACATGGCGAGGGCGGCGCGCTTGGCGCCGGCTGCCAGTTCTGAAGCTTCTTCCACGGTGAGGCTGGGGTCCTGGCTAATTACCGAGCTGACCATGCTCATCATCACTTGCAAGCGGCGGATTCGTTTGGCTTCGTCTTCCAATTCAGACGTTTCATTCCCTTGCAGAACTGGTCTGTCATCTCGGTTCGCCGGTTCTCCGATAGTCATGAAGCCCCTTTGCCGCACCTCGCCGCTCGTTTGATGTCGCGGCGGAGCGTGGCGTTGCGCTCGATTCAGCATTCTGTTCCGGATGAGCCAAAAAGCAAACGGCCCGAAAGTGCCGGGTCTTTGGCTCGCGTGGCGCGGAGTTCGCCGCCGCAACCCTAACAGCACGAAAGCTCATCTACAAACGTTCTCGATGGCGAGAGGCGTAAAATCACAGGAGCGCGGGGAACGTGAGTCGGCTTTTGACAAATTTTCCGGGAGACAACCTATGGCAGGACAATTCGAAGCAAGGGAAGCGCGACGGCCTGATCCGAATGAAAAGCTGGTCAAGGTGTTCGACAGCGAAGAAGAATCGGAGGGGTTGGTGGTGAAAGGCTTGCTCGATTCCGCTGGAATCGATAGCGATCTGATGTCCGGCAGCATGGTGCAAGAGATGTTCCCGGGCCTTGGAGGAATGGTCATCCTGGTGCGTGAAGAAGATGCCGACGAGGCGAAGAGAGTTATTGCTGAATCGCAGCGAGCAGAATCTTCCATGGGCGAAGGTTCTGTGAGTGGTTCCCCTCGCGACGACGACGATGCTACTGCCGAACTGCCAACTCAGGAGTAACCGAGTGGCCGTCGAGAAAGAAACTCACTGCGCCGTCCAGATCGGTGCGATAGGTTCTGACATGCGCAGCTTGCAGGCGTTGCAAGACGCTGGCTTTCGGTAGCCCGAAAGAGTTTCGATGTCCCACCGAGATGACCGCATAGGTGGGATGCACGGCGTCGAGAATCTCGGGCGTGGTGGATGTGGCGCTGCCGTGGTGCCCAACCTTCAGCAGGTCCGCATGTTCTGGGTGCAGAATAGCGATGCGGCGCTCGACGGCTTTTTCGGCATCGCCTTCGAGCAGAACTGAAGTCGCTCCATAGGTCACGCGCAGCACCATCGAGTCATTATTTTTTGGCTCGAGTCCGACCGGCCAGTTTTGGGGCGGAAACAGAACGTCAATTTTCGCTCCGCCTGAGTAAAACGCATCTCCCTCCCAGTGGCGGACGACTTTGATTCCCAGCGCGTGCGCTTCAGCGATTAAATTGTCGAGGGCGCGGCTGGGAGGGATCAACCCGATCCATAATTCCGCGGGGTGAAAATCTCTCAGGATCGCGGGCATGCCGCCGATGTGGTCGGAATGACCGTGCGAGATGGCGACGGCATCGAGGCGCGAGATGCGTCGCGTCCAAAGATAAGGCGCGACCACATCTTCACCGAAGTCGAGCTGAGAGCCGGAGCCCCAGATCGGGCCACCTGCGTCAATCAGCAAAGTTCGGCCTTGAGGCATAACCAGCAGGATCGAATCTCCTTCGCCGACGTCAATCGAAGTGACCTCCAGCGTACCTGACCGTATCAGGGGCATTGGAGGGATGAACGCGAGCGCCAAAGATGCGAGCAACATCGCCATGAGTCCGGCAAGAGTGAGTGATATGCGTTTGCGAGCGAATAGCATTGCGAGAACTAACGCAACGCACGCGGCGGCAATCATCAATGGAGACGGAGTTGCCACGCGCAGATCGGCCAAGCGAAGGCCGCCGAGTTCATGAACGGTGCCAGTGATTGCGTTCAGCGCAAAAGTAGTGAACAGCGCGGGGATCTTTGCCAGCACTAGAGAAACATATCCCACGCAGAGAGTCAGAACTGCGGCTGGCATGAGGACCTGGGTGAGCGGCACGACAGCCACGTTCGCCGGCAGGCCAATTGTGGTTGCGCGGTGAAAATAATAAGCCATGGGCAGGGCCAACCCCATCTGCATCACCGCCGAAACCAATAGCACTTCGAAAACGGCGAAGCAGAGAATAGTGGCAGCTCGTACCAGGCGCAGCGAGGATGCTTCACCAAGAAATCGCGCGAGCCGTTCCGCGATCAACCGCAGATCCAGCCGAAATTGCGCGATGCGAGGAAGCAGGCGCGGTCCGTAATCGTCGGAATCCCAGTGGGCCAGGGCTCGGCGGTAGAGTTGCGACGTGCGTTCCACCAGCGGGACACCAATCGCCGCGACGATCAGCACGCAGAGAAATGTCATTTGAAAGCTGGCCGTGAAGAGCTGGCGGGGATCGAAAACCAGCACAGCGAATGCGGCCGTGCCCAGCGCATTGACCATGGCCCGTTCGCGGTACAGTAGACGCGTTGCCAGATAAATGGCGCACATCAGCGTAGCTCTCCAGACGGGAGCGCCGACGTGCGTAACGAATGCATAAGCGACGCAGCAAAGAATGGTCAGCAAAGTTGCATAAGTCTCTGAGAAGCAGAAGCGGCGCAGGGTCGAAAAGACAACGAACGCAAGGATGGTGACGTTCATTCCGGAGACGACAAGCACGTGATAAGTTCCGGAGCGCTGGAAATCGACCCGGGTATCGCGATCGAGGAAGGCGTCTTCGCCGATGAGCATGGCGTCCAGGAGGGCGGCTTGCTGTGGCGGCCAGAGGGCGTGCACTTTAGCAAGAATGCTGGAATGTATGCGGCTGCGCAGCAGCTCGATTCGTGTGCCGGAGAAGCCAGGCAGCAGTTCTGCGTCTTCGGCTTTGGTGGAACCGAGCGCTGCGATGCCGTTTTCCGCGAGGTAACCCTCGTAGTCGAATGCGCCTGGGTTGCCGAAATTTCTAGGCAGCCGGAGCCTCACCGGAAAACGGATGCGTTCGCCGTAATGAAAAATGTGCATGGGAGATGAGGCGTCGATTCCCGCTGTCGATGAAGACACACGCTGGCCATAGATCCCGAGGCGCACGCCGGCATGAAGGGGGAACAACCGACCGTTTTCTGTACTGATTTGTTCGGTCTGTACATCCAGGCTCTGGCGAAGCTCATTCGAACTTTCTATGCGCACGTGCCCTTCTCGCGTGACGTGCGCAGTCACAGTAACTTGCTGTCCGTCGCCGAATTCATCCAGGCTTCGGTTTCGAACGGAGGAGACCCCCCGAAGTTGAATGTAGAGGGCCCCGGCAAAGAGAAATGCTCCGAATACCAACGCCTTGGCGAGCCAGGCTCGCCGGCCAACGAGACATAGTGTTGCTGCAAGAAAGGCGGTTGCGAGCGCCATCCAAGATAATGCTGGGGGGTGGGAGTAAGCACCGGCAATTATTCCAATGGAATAGGCGACCGCCGCCCAGAATACGGGCTGCCGTGTTGGTTTAGCCTGGAACTTGTGGAAGGTCGCCGCCGCTTCCGGCTTGTGGATTGTTTGTAGCGGTTGCATATGCAGGGTTGGCTGGGGCCGCTCCAGCCACAAGCCGCTCCAATACGAGGCCCCCAGCCTTACCCTGACGCGATACCCGCGGAAGCCGGACTATTTCATCAACTGCACTACGCTCTCAAGGTGGAACGTTTGCGGAAACAAATCCACCAGGTGCACTTCGGCGGCGCCATAGCCTGCCGCTAATAGTGGCATGAGATCGCGGGCCAAAGTCGCGGGATCACATGAAACATAAGTCACGCGCGGCGCGCTCCAGGTCGCCAACGAGCGTGCCACGCGATCGCCCAAACCGCCGCGGGGCGGGTCTACGACAATCAGGTCGGGCGTATGAAGGTAGTTCTGGGGGAATTTGCCCTTCCCGACCCGCCCCGTTTCCATTTCGCCACGCGGAGCAACTGGCGAGTGTCCCGCGCCCCCGCGAGAAGCACCCGAAACTGCTTCCAGATACTGCTCCGCCGGGGAGCGAACGGCTTCTCCGTTACTGGGCAAATTGTAGGCAAGATCGTTCGCCGAAGTCTGTGACGACTCGACTGAAACTACGTGACGGAAATTACACGCCAGGGCTGTGGAAAACAATCCCACGCCCGCGTAGAGATCGAGTGCCACTTCACCGGAGCGGCCAGCCGTGACAATTTCGACCAGTTCGTCGGCCAGAAACCGGTTGGTCTGGAAAAACGACCCGGAGCTGACGCGGAACGAGGAACGGCTGGTTTGATAAATCAACTCCGGTGTGCCCATCGAAATCAACGGGGCCCACTCGCCGCTTGGCTTTTCGCGAAATGCGACGGCACCCGCAATCTGAGGCATCATCGCGAAACATTCCTCCATCCAACTTCGTATGGCGCCACGTCTGACCTCGGGAGCACATGACGCTTCCACCAGCAATTTTGAGTCATCCGCATTGGCGAAAAACTCGACCTCGCGAATGCCATCCGGTACGCTGCCGGCGCGTCCCGCCTGCCAGAGCGTTGCGACCGCCTGATTGATTAACGGCGAACTGATAGGACATTCTTCCACCGCCAGCAACTCGTGCGATGCGAATTTGAAATATCCAGCGGCAAACTCCGGGCGGGTCCGCACCTGCAGGCGGGAACGATTTCGATAATTCCAGGCCGGCGAAAGATGCGCCTGAATTTCGCAGGTCAATTCAAGCTTGGCGATGCGCCTGAGGTTCTCGCGCAGAATTTCTTTCTTGATCTCAACCTGGTGTTCGTAGGAGGCCTGCTGATAATGGCATCCGCCGCAACGCAAGAAATAGGGGCAAGCCGGCGGCACGCGATGCGGCGAGGCAGTGATGATTTTATCGGCGCGTGCGCGGGCGAAGCCTGGCTTAGTTTCGGTGAGCGACGCTTCTACTTTCTCGCCAGCGAGAACAAAGGGAATAAAAACGGCTTTGCCGTGGCTGGGGACGCCGCTTCGATCAGCATCAGCGGGAAGCCGGGCGAGACCGTCGCCCCCATAGACCATTTTTTCAACCGAAAGAATCAAGAGTTGATTCTACGGCATGGCGAGCCGGCGGCTGCTTGCCAGCTTCGTCGCCTCAATTACACGAATCGGCCAGCCGCCGCGCCCGACGCCCACGCCCACTGAAAATTGAATCCTCCAAGCTGGCCGGTCACGTCGACAACTTCTCCAACAAAAAATAAACCGGGCACCTTGCTACTCTCCATGGTTTTGGCCGAAAGCTCGTTGGTATTCACTCCACCTGCGGTCACTTCGGCTTTCTCATAACCTTCGGTCGTCACCGGCGAAATTGTCCAGGCGTGTATTCGGCCCTCGAATTCGCTAAGCGAGCGGTTGGTCAAAGAAGTAGGCGAATGCAGATCGAGCCAGCGATCAGCAAGCCGCTGAGGCAAGGACTTTCGCACTTCTGCTCTCAATGTAGTAAGCGTCCTCGCAACCTTTGAATCGCGAAATAGAGCAGTTAGCTGAGCGCCGGGAGCGAGATCGATGGAGATTGGGCGTGAGTTATTCTCCTTCTCATTCCAGTATGACGAGATCTGCAGGATCGCCGGCCCGCTCAGGCCGCGATGCGTGATGAGCATCTTCTCGTGGAACTGCTGTGCGCCCAAAGAAGCGATCACGTCCGCCGAAACGCCGGCGAGATCGCAGTAGCGTGAGCGGTCGTCGGCGCCTAGAACTAGAGGAACCAGCGCAGGCCAAGGTTCACGAACAGTAATACCGAACTGGCGTGCCAGATCGTATCCGAAGGAGGTTGCACCGATTTTAGGAATGGACAGGCCTCCCGCGGCGACCACCAGCGCCGGAGCGCGGAAATCGCCATGCTTCGCGCAAACCAGAAAATCGCTTTCGTGCCGGATCTCACTTATTGCTGTATTCAGGAAGATTTCCACTCCTGCGGCGTGACACTCGGCTTCGAGCATCTCCACAATATCGCGGGCGGAACGATCGCAGAACAGTTGACCCAACTTTTTTTCGTGATAAGAAATGCCGTGTTTGCGGACCAGTGCTATGAAATCCGATGGAGCGTAGCGGGAGAGGGCCGACTTGGCGAAATGCGGATTCGCCGAAATGAAGTTCTCTGAGGTGGTGTGAATGTTCGTGAAGTTACAGCGTCCGCCGCCGGAGATCAGGATTTTCTTGCCGATTTTGTCGGCGCGTTCGAGCACCGCGACACGGCGGCCGCGCTTACCCGCCTCAATCGCGCACATCAGGCCCGCTGCCCCACCGCCGAGAATAATGACATCGAAGGATTGGGTCATTGCTGGGACGGTCACGGTCACATGTAAAACAAGCTCAGGCGTGGGAGATTGAATTTTTCCAGGAGCCGCTTGTGGACGTATTGCTTCTGTAGTTGATCGATTTGCGCGGCCGACATTTTGCTGCGATAAGGCGCGAGTTCACGATCGGCTTGCGCGCGCACGCTCACAATTTCATCGTCAGGAAGCGCCGCCAGGAGAACGGCAAAAAGTTTCTCTTCAAGCACGGTCAGATGACGCTCCAGGTCTTCGAGTTTTCGTGGCGACTTCTGGCTCTCGATTTCGCCTGCCAGTTTGCGCAGGGTCGCCGCGGCGTCGCTCGCGACCGCGGCGACAGAAATTCCGGAGCTGTTCGGAAGCTGTGCTTTTTCCAGCAGGTCTGCGTTTCCGAGCAAGAAGCGCGCGACGGCCTCCGGCCCGAACTGCTGTGCAGCGTCAGCCTTGCGCGATTCTGCATTACTCGACGCGCCCACGGCCGCCTCTTTCATATCTTCTGCGGCCGACAGCACAGCCTGTGCGCACCACAGAATGCTGTTGATCCTTTCGTGCCTCCTCGATTTACGCTGTTCATACTTGTCGAACGCTGCGTCAATGCCGCGAAGCACAGCCTCAAGAGGAATGCCGGCATTCTTCCAGATTTCAATCTGGGCCCAGTTAAGATTTGAACCAATCAGGGGCGACCCACGGCGTCGCAGAAAGTGCTCTTCAACTTCCGAGAAATATTGAAAGTAATTTTCCACGGTGAATTCAGCGAGGTGGCCGGGAAGTGGAACCTAATCGCAAATTGGCTTCGCCCTTCGATTTTGCGGAAACAAGTTTCGAGGCTTCCTTCGATGCGGCCTTTGCCGGCGGCGTCTCGCGTTGCGAACCGGCATTGCGCTCCCAGATGATGCGCAGCCCCTGAAGCGTAAGCAAATCGTCGACGTGCTTAATAAATTTCGATCCTTTGCCAATCAGCGGGGCCAAGCCGCCGGTTGCCAGCACCTGCGTCTCGCTGCCCAGTTCGGCGAGCAAAAGCTCGAGAATGCCGTCGACCAGGCCGAGGTATCCATAATAAAGTCCGGATTGCAGGCTTCCCACGGTCGTGGTGCCAATGACGCGCGCCGGCTTCCGGATTTCGACCCGCGTCAGGCGAGCCGTGCGCTGAAAAAGAGCGTCAGCTGAAATGCCGATGCCCGGGCAAATAATGCCGCCGAGATACTCCCCTTTTGCGGAAACGCAGTCGAAAGTAGTCGCAGTGCCAAAGTCAACGATCACGCAGGGCCCACCGTACTTTTCGAAGGCACCCACGGCATTGACGATACGGTCGGCGCCCACTTCGGCGGGATTCTCATACTGCACAGGCATTCCGGTTTTCACGCCGGGTTCAATAAACAACGGCTTGGAATTGAAATAGCGCTCGCAGACCTGGCGCAGCACGGGATCCAGCGGAGGTACGACCGACGAAATCACGATGCCCTGAATCTCGGACGCTTCCAGGCTAGCCATGGAAAACAGATTGCGGAACAGGACGCCGTATTCGTCAACCGTGCTGGCCTGGCGCGTCGTCACGCGCCAGTGCGCGACTAGGCTGTCGTACTCCGCCGAGGCATTGCCCGCTTGCGCGGACTCAGCTCGCGCGAAGACGCCGAGCACCGTATTCGTGTTGCCGACATCGAGAACGAAAAGCATAATTTTGTGTTGTGGCTTTCGCGGCCACTATTAGACATTCAGAATTCGGACATCCGATTTTGTGTTGCTGAATGCTGACTACTGAATTTTAGCTTGCCCTTACGCTTCCACTAAGAATTGTCTGTAACCCTTGAGATGTTCTCACGAGCAGAAAGCCGCGATCATCAAGGCCTTCCGTGGTTCCCTCAACGGTCGTTCCGTTTTCCTGGATGCGAACCCGCTTGCCCCGGACCCATGACGATTTCTCGGCAAAACGCCGCAGAATCGATTGCCCCGCATCTTTTCGCTCCAGCAGCAACCGATATTCGCGATCGAGTGATTTTAACAAAGCCGCAGCCAGTTCGACGCGCGACCATTCGCTCCCGGTAGCAATGCGCAGCGACGTCGCTTCGCTTTGCAATTCTTTCGGAAAGCCTGTTTGATTCACATTGATGCCAATGCCTACGACGACATGGCGCACACGCGTGGCCTCGGCGTTCATTTCGGTGAGAATGCCGCAAACTTTCTTGTTCCCGAGGAGAACATCATTCGGCCATTTTAGATCTGCATGCACACTCTGGTTGACTTCCTCTATAGCGGCGCCGACCGCCAGGCCGGCAGCTAGTGCCAACACAAGCACCTCCGACGGCGCGAGCGCAGGGCGAAGAATCACCGAGCAATAGATTCCGACCGAGCGAGCCGATTCCCAGGAATGCGCGCCGCGACCGCGACCCGCGGTCTGCTCCTCGGCAAGGAAAACGCTGCCCTCAGGCGCACCTTCGGCGGCAGCTGACATCGCCGCCGTGTTGGTTGACCCGATCTTGTAAAAATGGTGAAGGTGGTCGGCAAAGATGGTACCGCGCACCATGGGATGGAGAATCTCGGGGAGTAGCAGGTCTGGAACTGACTTCAATTGATACCCCGTCGCGGGATGTCCGGCAACGTCGACACCGAGACCGCGTAATTGTTGAATCAGGCGCCAGACCTCGGAGCGGGTGGAAGAAATCTCCTGCGCGATTTTGGTTCCGCTCACAACCACCGTCGCGTGTTCCGTTAAAAGGCGCACGACGCCTCCCAGGCGAAGATCGGTTGGCGGATGCACGCGCCGATGAGGCGCGTCGTTCTTCGCAGGTTCGCGAGATTTGGCCGGGTTCGTTATGCGGAGATTATGCGGGACGCGAAGGAAAAGAACAAATTGCGGGTAGCGTGCAACTGAAGATGGAGTAGCTAAAGCACCGTCTACGCGGGTTGCACGCGCATGCTCATATCGGCCGCATGGGGCGAGTGGGTGAGCAAGCCGACGGAAATAAAATCCACGCCCGCTTCCGCGTAGGCGCGAACATTTTCCAAGCGGATTCCGCCCGAGCATTCAACCGGAATCGGCTTTTTGAGTCTGGCACAGCGCTCGACTGCATGCCTCACATCGTCGACGCTCATGTTATCGAGTAGAACCGCTTCCGCTCCGCAACCCAGGGCGTCCTCGAGTTCAGCGAGCGTACGGACTTCCACCTCGATCGTCCCCGAGCCTCGACGGTTATGCAGGGCCCGCTCCAGCGCAGGCACGATTCCGCCGGCCAACGCGATGTGGTTGTTCTTGATCAGCACCCCGTCGGAAAGATCGAGGCGATGATTCAGACCGCCGCCGCACCGGACGGCATACTTATCGATAACCCGCAATCCAGGCGCGGTCTTGCGAGTATCAAGAATGCGGGCTTTCGTGCCCGAAACCGCATCCACAAACTTTCGCGTGAGCGTAGCAATGCCGCTCATGCGTTGCAGGAAGTTTAATATCACGCGCTCGCAGGAGAGCAGCACACGCGCGTTATGCCTCACCACGGCAACCGATTGCCCCTTATGAAGCCGCACGCCATCGAATATTTCCGGATGGGTCGTCACTTCGTAGTGCGATGTGACGGCGCCATCGAGCGCAGCATACACGTCCAGGATGCGGGCAATGACACCGATGCCGGAGAGAATACAATCTTCTTTCGCCAGGATTGTGGCCGAAGCGCGCTGATTGGCGTCGATGCAAGCGTAACTGGTCGCATCGCTGGTCGCACGGTCTTCCAGCAGCGCGTTCTCGATGATTGCGGTGATGCGGCGTGAGTTGAAGTCCATGCGTGCCTTACGCGCAGCTCAATTCCGACAACTTGCTGGCAGTCTTTTGCTTCAACAACGTCAACTCCTGTTGTTGCTTCCGCAGGCCTTCCACGACAGCCACTGGAGCTTTCGCGAGAAACTGCTCGTTGCCGAGTTGCTTTTGGCCAGTCGTGATGCCCTTCTCAATTTTCTCCAGCTCTTTTTTCAGCCGTTCGCATTCGGCAGCGATGTCCGTCTTCCGCTCGAAGATTACGTGAACGTCAAAGCGAGCGGTGCTGCGGGATGCCCCTTTGCCGGCCGGAGAGCCCTCGACGAATGTCATCTTTTCTACGTTGCCAAGACGCTCGACCGCACCGCTATTCAAGTCGATCATGCTGCGAATCGCAGGCTCATGTACAAAGACTTCGATGGGGACCTTGACCTTGGGTTCGACCTTCAACTCTGCCCGAAGATTGCGCACGCTGACAATCAGGTCCTGCAGAATCGCCATCTCGGTTTCGACGGCCATATCGAACTGTTTCTCATCGGTTTGCGGATATGCCGCGAACGCAATAGATTTCAGCGGCGCTTTGCCGTCGTAAATCGCCTGCCAGATCTCCTCCGTGATAAATGGCATTACCGGGTGCAACAGACGCAACGAAGCTTCGAAGAGCGCAACAAGATTTGCGCATGTCGATCGCGCAGCGCTCGTGTCGGCGCCTTCATCGAAATTGAGGCGCGGCTTGATGAGTTCGAGATACCAGTCGCAGAATTCTCCCCAGAAAAAATCGTAGATGCGATTCGCGGCTTCATGAAAACGGTAAGTCGCGAGCGATTCGTTGATCTCCTTCGCGACGCGATTGAATCGCGAAAGAATCCAGCGGTCTTCAAGCTCGGAGACTTGGAATCCAGCTACGCCCGCGTGGGGTGCCCCGTTCAAGTTCCGCTGGGGCGGAAATTCTGTCGCCTGGCCGGGCTGCAAGCCTGGCTGTAGCCGGTCCACATTCATGAACATGAACCGGGCGGCGTTCCATATTTTGTTGGCGAAGGCGCGGTAGCCTTCCGTGCGGCCCTCGTTGAAAGCGATATCCGTACCAGGCGCGGCCATGGCCGCCAACGTAAAGCGGGTAGCGTCGGTGCCGAAGCGCTCAATGATTTCGAGCGGATCAAGAACATTTCCTTTGGTCTTCGACATTTTTTGCCGCTCGGCGTCGCGCACCAGCGCGTGAATGTAGACGTGGCGGAACGGAACGCTGTCGTCCTTATATGGACGGCCTTCAGCCTCGGCCGCTTGCGTAGCTTTCTTGATCGCCGCGTCCTGCTCGTGGCCCTGCATGAAGTGGCAGCCAAACATAATCATGCGCGCCAGCCAGAAAAAAAGAATGTCGAAACCGGTAATCAGCAGCGTGTTCGGATAAAAAACCTGCAAGTCGCGAGTTTTTTCCGGCCAGCCTAAGGTGGTGAATGGCAGCAATCCCGACGAGAACCAGGTATCGAGCACATCGGAAACTTGTTCCAGTTTTGTGCTGCCACAGTTCGGACATTTCTCTGGCGTTTCACGAGCCACCACTACTTGCTTGCAATCTTCGCAGGTCCACGCAGGAATACGATGTCCCCACCACAACTGGCGCGAGATGCACCAGTCGTAAATGTTGGTCATCCAGTTGAGATAAACCTGTTTGTAGTTCTCCGGAACGATCGTGATGGCACCGCTTTCAACGGCTTCTTTGGCGCGGTCGGCCAGCGGCTTGATTTTCATAAACCACTGTTCCGACAGACGCGGCTCGACGACGGTGCCGCAGCGGTCGCACTTGCCGAGCGCGAGCGTGTAATCTTTTTCGGCGACGAGAAATCCCTGCTCGCGCAAGTCTTCGAGCACACGCTTGCGAGCTTCGTAGCGGTCCAATCCCGCATACGGGCCCGCGTTCTGGTTCATGTGCGCGTGCTCATCCATCACGTCGATCTGCGGAAGATTGTGGCGCTTGCCCGCCTGAAAATCATTCGCATCGTGCGCCGGCGTGACTTTCACTGCTCCCGTGCCGAATTCTGGCTGCGCGAGTTCGTCAGTGATGATGGGGATTTCGCGATTCATCAGCGGCAGCAAAGCTTTTTTGCCGTGCAGGTGCGTATAGCGCTCGTCTTTTTTATTAACAGCGATGGCCGCATCACCTAACATGGTTTCCGGACGCGTCGTGGCAACCGTAATGAATCGTGTGGGGACAGCCTCCGGCTGTCCGGCCGAGCGAAGCTCGGCAGCGTCCTCAATCACCGGGTAGCGAATCTCCCATAATTTTCCCGCGACTTCTTCGTGCTTCACTTCCAGGTCGGAGATCGCCGTCTCGCAACGCGGGCACCAGTTCACAATGTATTTGCCGCGGTAGATCAAACCTTCTTCATACAAGCGAACGAAAACTTCCCGCACGGCGCGCGAAAGATTTTCGTCCATCGTGAAGTACTCGCGGTCCCAATCGACCGAGGCGCCGAGCCGCTTCATCTGGTCAAGAATTGCGCCGCCGTAGAGCTTCTTCCACTCCCACACGCGCCCAATAAATTTCTCGCGTCCCAGATCGCGGCGCTTCTTCCCTTCTTTTGAAAGTTGCCGCTCCACCATCATTTGCGTTGCAATTCCCGCATGATCGGTGCCCTGGCAACCACAAAGTGATGAAGCCACGCATGCGATGCCAGCGCACGATAATATCCATCTGCGTCTGGTTGAGCATGTGGCCCATGTGCAGCCGGCCGGTCACGTTCGGTGGAGGCAGCAACAGCGTGAACACAGGCCGGGTTTCGCCGGGCGGAGGCGTCGGTACCGAGAAAAGTCTTTCTTTTACCCAGTACTCGGCCCAGCGGGTCTCAATCGCGCCCGGCTCGTAGGATTTTGGCAGGTCGTGCGGCATGGAAAGCGGTCAGCACTCAGCAGCCGGCAGCCAGCCAATCGCAAATCGCAGACCCGCGTAAGACACTGATACACAGGCTGAGCGCTGAATGCTGAGTGCTGCTTTTGATCTTACAGGCGAGAGAAAAGAAGGGTCAAACAGCGTGCGGCCACTCCAACTTCGGAGATGCCGTCAACATTCGGCGAACCATCTCTCATGAAGCGTTCGAGAGCTAGCATTCGCTTCACATTGGCGCAACAGCGCATGACCATTCCTCTTCTTTAGAGGTCTTGCTTGGTCGGTCGAAACAGAATCTCGCTGATGTTCTAATCTTGCGCGCAGTTATTCCACGACTGAAGCTGAATCCTTTGCGCTTATTTCTTTTCGGCGATCTTGCGGGAGATTTCTTGCATGAGTCTGGGGCGGAGGTTGGCAAGAACGCTGTCGACGATGCTGGCAACGTCCGATGAATTTGCAACCTCTTCAGGGTTGACCACCCGTGGCATGCCCTGTTCCGCGCCTGCAGCGACCGCTGCGGCGTTCATTTCTGCAGCCGCCAGGGCAGGCATATCAGCCTCGCGGGAGGGACCTTGCGCTGTTTTGCCGGCATCGCGGATTTGCCGCCAGTTCGCCCACGCAGCTGCTGTGCTTTCTACTGTCTGGTTCCCCGGGGTGGGTTGGGATTCGGTCTTCACTTCGCCGTCCGGCCCCGTCGAATGAAAGCTTCGATGACCGGCAGGTTCCAGTCCTGTTACGGGCTGACGCTGCGGACCTTGCTCTGCATCGAAATCAGCGTACGTGGTCTCCGTTTCCGCCGCGGACGCCGAAATCTCGATCGCGGCAGCTTGCTCGGCCGGAGACCCATCGCGTACGCTCTGGATCGGGGCTGTAATCTCGTGTCCTGCATTGGTCTCTGCGCCAGGTTCATCGGGCGCGGCATCGGCAGTTTCGGAGGGCAGCGCCGACACGCTTTCCGGCGCGAAAGAATCCAGGGCTTGCTCGGCTGTGACCGTGGAAGCCATCGTCATCGACGCATCTGGTTGTTCGGCCAACGATAATGACTCAGCCGGTTCCGCAGATGCGCCTGTGGAGAGCGCGGTTTCCGGAGCGCCAGAAGGTCCTTGGGCAGTTTCCGGAACCGAGGCTTCTGCAGAGATCGACGCTTCAGAGATCGCCTGTGAAGCGGGCGCAGCGTCCGAGTCGGGATTCGTCTCGGCTGGCGCGGAGGCCTTCTGCATCTCGTGATCGAGCGAAAGGCCAGCTTCGTCCCCTTCAAGGGCAACAGCGACTGCCGTCCAACGGGACTCGCCTGATCTTGAAACCGGGTCAGCGGTGGCTGCCATGGTAACTGGCAAATCCTGCGTTTCGCTTGCTTGCGCATCCTCCGCAGCCGGTTCATCGAGGGATGGTTCAACGAAGGATGGTTCAACCAGGGATGGGGCCGCCGCCTCGAGATCAATCTCCCGCATGGGCGGTTCAAATCCCACTGTTTCGACCGCTTCTATAACTGTCTCTTGACCAGCCCCGCTTGTCGCTTCAGGAGCCGTTTGCTCCTGTTGTGTTGCCCCAGCTAACGCCTGCATTTGGGCAGCGGCGGCGGTGACGGCTGCAATCTCTTCTTGCGTCACATCTTTCGGCAAACCCGCGGCCGGTACACCCGGTGGCGCCAAGGCGGCGACGTCGATCGTTTCGCTATCGCGTCCCGGCGATTCCTGCTGCTTTTCTTCTTCCAGTTGCTGGGCTCGCTCCTCCGCTTTCTCCTGCGGAGTTTCTACTATGGTGCGAAGATCGCGATTGATGGGGTTATAGATCGAACCCTGCGCCTCAGACTTTTCCGCCTTCTCTTCCTCAGTTGTCTTCTCATGGGGAAAACTGATGCGGCTCTTCCATCCATTCTCTTCACCGGCGCGCACTCGCCCCGATTCCTCTGCGGCTGCAAAGGCGCGGGCAAAGCGTCCAGGACGCGAAGGTTCGGGACGCGGCACGACTTTATCTTCGAGCTTCGATAATGCACTCAGCAATTCGCTGGCTTCGAAGGGCTTGACAATAAAAGCCTCGGCGCGCACCCGCTGCGCTTCTTCCGGCTTGAAAGGCTCCAGCTTGCCGACCGTAAGTAATACTGGGATTCTCGCCGTTTCCGGCGCTTCTTTGAGGCGCTGGCAGACTTCCAGGCCGCTGTAGCCGGGCATGTAAACGTCGAGGATAACGAGATCGGGCTTGAGTTCCGCAATCTTCTTTAAGGCCGCGGAGCCGTTGTTGACGGCAATCACCTCATAGCCGGCATCGGCGAGGATCTTGCGTCCCATATTCTGGGCGGTCACGCTGTCGTCGGCGAGCAGTATCTTCCGAGCCAAGGAAATCCTCTTGATGAGGGGAGATATCGCGAAGGTAACCTGCCGAGGAACGTAAGTCAATGATCCAAGGGTAGGTAACTGGTTACCGGCGGTCAGCACCTACTGCGGCATGGTCTGGAACCGATACCCCAAGGAGCCACAAAACGACCCGCCAAACGATCGTCAACCCAGCGCGATGGCCCTACACGGACCAGCAGCTTTTTCAATCCGTGCTTTTTCTTCTTCTTGCTGCTGGAAATGTCCTTGTCGCTGGCGAAGGCAGAATTCGCACTCGAACTCGTCGCCGCCTGTCCGGAAGATGATGCTTTCTCCTGCTGTATTTCGTTGAGCTGCACCGGCGGTGGGACGACCGGGTCGGCTTGGGCGCTCTGTGCCGTAGGTTGCAATTCGTTCGGATCTGCCGCAGTCGGGGCCATGTTGAGCCCATTTGTTGCCGGGGCATTCGGTTTCAGTTCGTTGGGATCGGCGGTCGCGGGCTGGGCAAAGGGATTGGCATTGGCAGCAGCGGGAGCTGGCTGGTCCGATCTCGGCGCAGGTTCATTGGCTCCGGGAGCGCCGGCCTTCACGGTCTCAAGGGTTACAGACTTCTGCCCTTTTTCGGTCGTGCTTAATCCCAGCGCCTCACGCATGGTCTCGGCAGCCATCTGATTGGCGGAAACCGGCGTCGGGTCGACTAATGTCGGCTCGCCAACTTTCGCAGCCTCGGAAACGTCTGGTCCTTTCTTGACCACGGACATCAACCGGTCGAGCGTTCCGGCATCGTGGCGGCTTTCCTCTTCAGCCTTGTTTTGTGCAACCGCTGCCTTGGTGGGCCGCGGGCCGGCTGATGCAGGGCCTCCAGCCGCTTCTTCGCGTCGGGCTCGCGGTCCGATCAACGGATAACGAGTGATGATCTGCGAATAAGCCGCGGCTGCACTCTTGGTGAGCACTTCGAGCATCGCGGCCTTCGCCGCTTCGTTGACGCACCCGCGAGGAAGGTTTAACGCCGTGCAATTCGGCCGTGAGCGCACCTGCGCGATCTGGCCTTCGTAGTCCTGTCCCAGAAGGAAGAGGGCTTCGTCCGCCCGGCTATAGAGAGGATATTTATCGATCAGAGATTTGAAACGCGCAATGGATGCCGGATAGGACATGCGCAGGTAATAGAACTTGGCAATATCAAACTCGCGTTCGGCCAGGACTTCCTGCACTTCCAGCAGGCGCAGTTTCCCCTCGTTTACCAGTTTGACGTTATCGGGATACTGCATGATCAGATTGCGGTATTCATCTTCGGCGCGCTGCGCATGAGTGTAATCACGGTCGGCTTTTTCCATCTGCTCATACTGAATGTTGGCGATCTTGAGCTGCGCTTCGGCCGCCTCGGGCATGTTGGGGAAGAAAGTTTCGAAATCACGATATTCCTGCTCGGCCTGCGCCAGCGATGCGGTCCCGCCTTCGGCGTACCAGGAATCGCCCACCGCCAGTTTTGCGCGGGCAATGTATTCCGAGTCCGGATAAGTATTGATCAGGGTTTGCAGCGTCATGCGGGCAACGTCGAAGCGGTTGTGCTTCATCGCGTCCATGGCCTTGTCAAATAGCACTTTGTCAGGCTGTTTCGAGCCGATATTGGCCAGCGGATTGACCGATTTCTTGTTGGTGCATGCGGCAGTAATCAGCAGCAGCATGGCCAGCGTCACCGTGGATGGGCTTCGACGTAACATTACGGACCTCGAATCAGGATTGCGAGTTGCGAACTTCCAATTGCCGATCGAAAGCCAAACTCTAGTTTGATTGGCAATCGGCAACGCAGATTATTAGACTTTGACCATGGCGGCCTCTGTCGCCGCTTTCAGCAACGCTTCCGCATTCATTCTTGGATCGCCCGCACCGAATACCGCGTTGCCTGCCACCAGAATTTCCGCCCCCGCCCGGACTACATCGCAGACGGTATCGAGCGCCACGCCCCCATCCACTTCAATCCGATAGTTTAGCCCACGCTGGCTGCGTATTTGAGCTAAAAGCCGCATTTTGTGCAACACCCCTGGAATGAACTTCTGGCCGCCAAAACCGGGATTCACCGACATTACCAGCACATAGTCGACAATGTCGAGCACCTCTGTGAGTGTGTCGACCGGCGTGGCTGGGTTGATTACGACACCTGCCTGGCAATCATGGCCTTTCACCAGATGCAGGCTGCGATTCAGATGCCGGCAGGCCTCCTGGTGCACGGAAATCCAATCCGCGCCGGCTTCGGCAAAAGCCGGGATGAACTCGTCGGGATTCTCGATCATCAGGTGGCAATCGAGAGGCAATTTCGTGACTTTGCGAAGCGACTTCACCACCGGCGGGCCAATCGTCAGGTTGGGAACGAAATGCCCATCCATGATATCGACGTGGATAACGCTGGCGCCACCTTCGGTTGCAGCGCGCACCTGCTCGCCTAAACGCGCGAAATCCGCCGAAAGAATCGATGGTGCCAGTTCAATCAAAATGGTCTCGCACAACCTGGATTTGTACAGGAAACGGCTTTGGAGAAATTTTAACACGCGCCCGCGGGTGACGGACACTCATAGCGCTGTTAGGTAGTGGGTCAGCTTGAATTTCTGAAGGCATCTTCGCTCGTCGATGGGCTCGTCGATGGCGTCATCCTGAGCGCAGCCGTTCTTCCGGCGAAGCGAAGGCACCACCGCTACCATGCTGTGTGCCACGGGAGATCCCTCGGCCCGCTGGTAGAAACGCGGACTCTTCGGGATGACGCCTCTGAGATTCAGAAATGCAAACTGACCCACTACCCGGAACTCCGCAATCGCATGTTAACCTCGACCTTCATGTCCGCCGCTCCTCAATTTGCCACTGCTGGTTACGGAATGGCTGCGGTTGTCGCCTGGGGAACCAGCGATTTTCTCGGCGGATACTTTACCCGCCGCGCCAACGCCTTTGTGTTCACAGCGGTCGTAAACCTCGGCGGGTTATTTCTGGTTGGCGCATTGGCCTTCGCCAGCCATGCAACGTTTCCCGCCGAGCGCAGCGCGGCATGGGCGCTTGCTGGAGGGGTCTCCGGCGGAGCTTCGCTCGCCATCTTTTACCGCGCGCTTTCTTCGGGAAGAATGGGATTGACCGCGCCGGTAGCGGCGGTTTTAAGCGCCGCAATTCCGACGGTATTTTCCATGTTTACGGAAGGTTTTCCGGGAAAAATTGCCCTCGTTGGATTCGTACTCGCGGTCATTGGCCTGTGGCTGATTACGCGCGCCGAGGATGGAAGCACTCCCAAGGGAATTGGACTGGCGGTTTTTGCCGGCATCGGATTCGCGGGTTTCTACTTGTGCATTCGTCAAGCTGGGAATGCTTCTCCGTTTTGGCTGGCTTCGCTGACTCGGGCCGGCGGGTTGCTGGTCACCGGTCTGATCGTGCTGCTGCAGAGGAACTTTCGCGAGATCACGCCGGCTGGCGTAGGCTGTGGCGTAATTACCGGCGGCATCGATTCGCTGGGGACGATTCTTTTCGTCCTCGCCAGCCAGGCAGGGCGGCTCGATGAGGCGGTTGTGATTTCGTCGCTATATCCGGCAGTCACCGTGCTGCTGGCGTGGCTTGTCTTGAAAGAACATTTCACTCGCTGGCGGCTCATTGGTCTGCTCGCCGCGCTGGCAGCCGTGCCCATGATTGCATCACAGTAAGGCGATCTATTCCATATTCTAGAATTGGAGCTCTAGAATTGGAATCTTAAGGTATGGCTCTCGTCGAAATCCGCAATCTCACCAAGATCTATTCGCAGGGCGAAAGTTTTCTTGGAACAACATCGCCTGGGAAACATGAGGTCCGCGCCGTCGACGACGTTTCGCTCGACATTCACACCGGAGAAACCCTGGGGCTCATCGGCGAATCCGGATCGGGCAAGAGCACACTGGGACGATTAATCCTGCGCCTGATCGAGCCGACTTCGGGCAGCATACGTTTTGAGGGCCGCGATCTCCTGGCTGCGGGCCGCAGCGAAATGCAGCGCCTGCGCCGAGACATGCAAATCATTTTTCAGGACCCGTTCGCCTCGCTCGATCCCCGCTATCGAGTGGAGGAAATTATTGCCGAACCGCTGATCATTCATAAAAACACAATGACCGAGGGCGCCCCACCTTTCGCCGGTTTTGCGAAAAGTGGAACAACGACAGTCTCACGTCGTGCCCGCGTCGTTGAACTCCTCCGCTCCGTCGGCCTCGACGAATCCATTCTCCGGCGCTACCCGCACGAATTCAGCGGAGGGCAACGCCAACGCATCGGCATCGCCCGTGCTCTCGCTCTGCAGCCGAAATTTATTGTGGCCGACGAACCCGTTTCCGCGCTCGACGTCAGCGTGGGCGCTCAAATCGTGAATCTGCTGGCGAAGTTGCAGCGCGAATTTTCCCTGACCTATCTTTTTATTTCGCACTCCATGCCGGTCGTGCGCTATCTTGCAACCCGCATCGCGGTGATGTATCGAGGAAAGATCGTAGAGATCGGAGAAACTGAGCAACTCACCGAAAATCCGCAGCATCCCTACACAAAAAGTTTGCTCAAAGCCACTCCCGAGGTAATGATCACCCGCTGATTCTTCTCCCAGGAAAATCGTAACCCAGGAAATATGACGACTAACTCTGCGCCGCTGCGCCATCCCGGTCCGGCTCCGAAGGCCGCCGCCAGCGGCACTCGCGACCTGCTTGAACTGGTGCTTGGATACGGGCTGATCATCGGCATCATCTGGTCTCCCGAATCCGCGCAAGCCATTTTGACGCCCATCGCGCTGGCCCTGACGCTGGCGGTCGTGCTGGTTCGCCGCCCCACGCGCGACGATCTCGGCTTCGGCAGGTGCGGTCTCGTTCAGTCGCTGTGGATTCTGCCGGCTGCTGTCGCGTTAAGCGCGCTTAGCGTCCTTATCGCCGCGAAACTTGGCACGCTGCATCCACTCTATAAGCCTGACCCCGGACACGTGATCGGCTACGTTCTGTGGACCATCTACCAGCAATTTCTGCTGCAGGACTATTTCATGGACCGGTTGCTGCGCCTGGGAGTCGACAGCTCTCTCGCCGTGATAGTGGCCGGCGTTCTTTTCTCCGCCGCGCACATGCCGAACCTGGTGCTGGCCGCGGCCACATTGGTATGGGGCATCGTTTGCTGCGCGCTCTTCCGCCGCTATCACAATATCTGGGTGCTCGGCCTCGCGCAGGGACTGCTCGGGCTCAGCTTCGCGGTATGCGTACCGGACTCTCTGCATCACCATCTGCGCGTTGGGTTGGGGTATTTGAGGTATCATCAGGCGGTGCGGGTTCACTGACGGAAGTTTTGTCAACTCGACTTCCAGCCAAAATACTTGCTGTGGACCCCACAACCTAAAACCACAACCCCCACAGCCAATCCACGCTGGCGTGCGTAATGGTAGAGGCCGGGATGCGCCGCTTTTCGCGCCAGGCACGTCCGTAGAAAATTCCGGCAATCGTAGCCAGCAGCACATAGCGCCAGTTGAAATGAGACGCCCCAAAGTTCCGCTTGTTGAAGTGCGAAAGTCCGAAGAGGATCGACGCAATCACCAATGCGGCAGGCCGTCCGATACGCCGCTCGAGCAGGTTCTGCACCCACCCGCGAAAAAAAAGCTCTTCGGGCACAGCCGTGAAGAGAAAGATCAGGATCCAGCGCAAGATCGCAGATCCAATTCCAACCCGGTTTAAGTGAGGATGAATGAATCCAAGCGCAATGCCGATCGCAATCACGACCGGCGCAAAAAAGAGAAGTTCGCGCAGACCACTTTTCCAATCGCTCCAGTGAAGGCGGAAATCGAAACCGACGCCCTCCAATTGCCGCACTGCCAAAAATCCATAGAGCCCCGTATCGACCAGAAATAATTCATTCAATGCTCGCAGGCCGCTGGGCCATGCGCCTTCGAACCAGCGCAGATCGACTGCAAGCCCGAGAATTAGAAGAATGAATGCGTCGCGCCAGTTTCCTCGCTGCTCAGGATCGGCAACTGCAGCGTGCGCCAGGAGCCAAGCGATAGCGACGGGAAGAAAGGCGTAGAGTACGCACCACTTCCACCAAAACATATGCGCAGGAATGGAAACGATCAGGTAAGGCGCGACAAGGACGGCTGGCAGAAGAATTCGCACGGCCGCGGGCAGGCCCTGAACGGCGCGGGTAATCTGCTTCGCGGCGAAGGCGAATGTAACTGCGACGGCGAGTTCGAAGGCGGACGCGGCGGCGGCTGGTATGTTTACGAACTGCATAGATTGATCTTAAACGCGCGAAGGCCCCACGGGCTGGCGCGGCATCGGGCCGCGTTATCCCAGAGAAGTGTCAGACGTGTAGCAGACCTTGGCGCAGTCTAGTAATGTATTGTCCTATAGGAGATTTCCCATGAAACGCGTTCTCTTGACGTCCGTTTTGGTCGCCGTGTGCTGTGGGCTTTCTGCCTCGGCCCAGAATGTAAATTTCGTATTTCCAGCCAAAGCTGTCCTTCCGCAGACTGGCGAGCAGGTGAAGAATCCGGTCTCCACGGCCTTGCGCTCGATGTTGCCACGCACGCGCACCAATACGCTGGGCGCAATCGAGGCCATGCCGGCCGATAAGTTCAATTACAAACCCACGCCCGAGCAGATGAGCTTTGCGCATCTGGTGGTGCACATCACCGGCTTCAACAACGCCTTGTGCGCAAAGGCGGCCGACGTGCCTGCGCCCAAAGTCGAAGAAGTGAAAGAGACCGACTCGAAAGAGAAGTTGCTCGCCGCAGCTACCGCTTCATTCGACTTCTGCAACGAAGCGCTGGAAAAGATGGACGATGCGAAGCTGGGTGACAGCATCGAACTCTTCGGCGGCCATCAAGCTCCGCGCGCCATGGCTGCACTGATTCTCTCTGGCGGCTGGGCGAGCCATTATTCAACCGCGGCCATGTATTTGCGGCTGAAGGGAATTCTTCCGCCGAGCGCGCAGAGGAAAAAGTAGTTTGTGGGTGATAAGTGTGGCCACAGGACAACAATTGTGACTACTTGATTTGCACCAGCTCGTCTGCCGAAACCGCTGGCGGGCCCGCATGCTGCGGCGCGCGCCAGCTATCGAAGATCGAAACCTGATGCACGCACGAGACCGTGCAATGCGGCGCGCAGCCTTTTTCGGTGACATATTCGCGGCGCAGGTCGTCGCGGGTATAGGTTGCCAGCGGCACGCCGGGATAGCCGCGCTGCTGCGAGCAGTAGTGAACTAATCCGTCTTCGCAAATATACAAATAGCGCGCGCCGGCGCGGCAGCGCCAATCGTTCGGCTTGCCTTGCGCAATGTTGTCCTGGAACGCGTTGACGCGGGTGAAGCTGCGCTTTTCCATCGACTTCATCTCGTTATAGATGCTGCGCTCTTTTCCGCCGAGCGGCTGCAACTGCCCGCTGCCGTCGTGAATAATTCCAATAGTTGAACTAAAGCCGAGTTCGATGGCCCGCTTGCCAATCGTCAACGCATCCTCGGGATGCGCGATGCCGCTGCCCACCACCGAGTTGATGTTCACGTGAAACTCGGCGTGCTCGGCCAGGTTCTGCAGTTTCTTGTCGAGCACCTTCAGGCTCTTCTTTGAAACCTCGTCCGGATTCACGTTGTCGATGGAAATCTGCAGCCACTCCAGTCCGGCCCGGTTCAGGCGTTGGATCCGATCGGGTACAAGAAAATAACCATTGGTGATCAATCCGGCGATCATCCCATTGGCGCGAATGCGGCGGATCACGTCATCGAGTTCCGGATGCAGCAGCGGCTCACCGCCGGAAATCGTGACCACGGCCGTTCCCAGCGCACCGAGCTTGTCAATTCGTCGAAACATTTCCTCGGTCGGCACCGGCTTCGAAAAATCGTCAAACTCATTGCAGTAGGTGCAAGCCAGATTGCAGCGTCGCACCGGAATAATGTGCGCCAGCAGGGGATGCTCGGTCGAGGCCAAGGCATGCGCAGCCATAGCTGCTCCGCGCAGGTTGCGGCGCACAGCTTTGGCGCGGCGGCGCAGGATTGTGAGAGCTGATGACATCTATCTATTTCTATTAGATCAATTTATTAGACCACGGATTTATTAGATCACGGATGCATGATCCTCCGAGCGGCCCGCGCATCCTGCTGCAGGTTTGGGCGGACAAACGGCGTCAGAATGCGGCGGAAATGTTCCTTATAGTTCGACCCGCTCGTGGCCGGCGGAGCGCAACATCGCCAGCGCCTGGTTCGCGAAGTCTTCCTGCACCAGCACGTAATCGGTATCGTAAGTCGAGGTCGCAAAGATCGGGATGCCGTTTCTCGAGAGCGGCTCAATGAATGAGAGCAGCACTCCAGTTTGCGAGAACGGAAACGGGCCTTCGAGCTTGAGGCAGATCCAACGCGGGCCAGACTTCATTCCTTCCGGAACACTTTGGCTCGGACAAACAATCGAGAGTTCCTCAGCGGTGCGGGTGATGGACGTGAATTCGCCATTGGTGAGCCCATTCTGGCGTGGCCACTTCAGACGCGAACCGCACGATGCTGTAGGTGTCTTTGAGTTGATGGAATTTCAGCACAAGCTCTTGCATAGGGCGAATGCTAACCTTCTACCGCTTTGATCACCGCCGCTTTCGCCAGCAGCCGGGTCGAGTCCAGTGTGGGCAGGGGCGACGATTCCGGCGTTACCAGCAGCGGAATTTCCGTGCAGCCAAGCACCACCGCATCGCATACTTCTTTTTTCATTTCGCCGATCACTTGGAGGTAGTACGTAAGCGATTGCGGCAGGAACTTGGCATTCACCAGTTCGTCCATGATGATCTGGTCGAGGCGTTCGCGCTGTTCTTTTGTGGGGACGCGATAGTCGATGCGCGCCGTCTGCAAGGCTTCCGGATAAACCGGGCCCTCCATCAAATAGCGTGTACCAAGTATGGCCAGGCGCTTGAACTCGCGCCGCTGCGCCTCTTTCGCAACTTCTCTCGCAATATGCAGCCAGGGACGCGGCGAGCGGTATTCGATTAAATCGAACGCCTGATGGATGGTGTTATCGGGGCAGATGAGAAAGTCAGCCCCAGCACGGGCGAGCTTGTCCGCAGAACAAAGCATCAGCTCGGCAACTCCTGCCCAATCGTTGGCGCGAATATACCGCATGTATTTCGCCAGAGAATGGGAGTGCAGCGAGACCTCGGGATGATCGTGCGGACCAAGCATCTGCGCGCCTTCGAGCGAGATCGTCCGGTAGCACAGCGCGGCTCCTTCGGTGCTGCAGGCGACGATGCCGATGTGTTGCGACATTGGTTTTCGGAAAAGTTATGTGAGAGAAAGGTTACACATTAGGGCCGAACAGCATTACCCCGCAGCGGCTGCCACGAACCGATTCAAGAACTCCAAATTCTTCCCCGCCAGCAAAAACCATTCTTCGAAGAAAGTGCAGGCGAGAACTATGTGACAGAAAGGTTACACATTACACCACAAGAGCATCATCTCGCAGCAGCGGCATCGAACAGATTCAGAAACTCAAGCTTCTTCTCGGCTGGCAGAAAAGATGCCTCAAAAGAATTTCGAGCCAATTCGCGCAGATGTTCATCCGTGAATGCAAAAGTCTGTTGCGCAATCTGATACTCCCGCGATAGCGAAGTCCCAAACATCGCGGGATCGTCGCTGTTCAACGTAATCATCACCCCATGGTCAAAGTAGCTCTTCGCAGGATGCTCGTTCAGATTGGGGCACAATCCCGTGCGCAGATTGCTCGTCAGGCAGATTTCGACGGGGACCTGGCGTTGCGCAAGCTCCTCGACCAGATCCGGATCATGGAACGCGGTCAACCCATGGCCAATTCGCTCGGCCCGCAGATTGAGCGCACCCCATACCGATTCCGGCGGGCCGTTTTCTCCGGCATGGGCCGTCAACCGCATGCCATGATCGGCTGCCCACGAATAAGCATCACGAAAGACTTCCGGCGGCCCTTTCTGCTCGTCGCCGCCGATGCCGACGCCAACTACCCCGCGATCGTGGTATTGGACACGCAAGCTCAAAAACTTTCTGCGCCGCTTCGGCGCCGAACTGCCGGACGGAATCGAAAAGCCAGAGCAACGAGATGCCAAAATCGCGCTCGCCACGCAGCCGCCCGCGATCGAGACCCTCGAAAATCGCGGAGAAATCCTGCTTCCGCCAAAGATTCACCCCCGCCGAAACATAGACCTCGGCGTGCAGGACATTCTCTTGCTTCAACCGCTCCATCAGGCGATAGGTAATGAGTTCGTAATCGTCCGGTGTGCGCAAATGCTCCGTGATGTTCTTGAACGCAAGCAAAAAACCGGCGAAATCGTCGTACCTGTAAAGCGCGTCGATCTCGGCCTGCGTAACGCTTTCGCCGCGGCGGGTGCGCAGCTCAAGCAGCGTGGCCGGCTCGATTGCGCCTTCAAGATGAAGATGCAGTTCCGCTTTCGGCAACAGCCGAAGAAAGCTGCTCGGCACTTTGGGCCTGGTGGACACGACTTCTCGATTGTAGAGTTTTCATGGAGTTTTTGCATTCGGTCCGCGCCCGCGGAACCATCGGCCCCGTAATAAGTTCGTTTCAATGCGGCCTGTTTGTAAACCGACTGTTACTTTGGTAGCAAGCCTCCTGCCAACTATTTGCAATTCAGCTATTGCCAACTTGCCGGCAGTTCTCCTAGCATCAGCAGGTGAAAGCCGGCCTGCGGGGTTGGTGATGGCGGGTAACCGATATTTGAACCAATGCAGAATGAACGGGAGCTCGACTCGAACTAGGATCCGGTGTGCGATGCTCCGCCATGCGGAGATGCCTAAAGGGTCTCGGCGGGCGCCCAACGTCTACCGACGGGTTCATTCTCGGCCCCGTCACACGGCACAGTGGGTCGGCTTGATCGTTCTAAACGCTCTTTAGATTAGATGGAAGCGGCGGTGGACGTTTTCCATTCGGGGGACGCCAGTAAGCGCTTTTCGAGTCCACGTGGAGACGGTCGCCTCGGTCGTCCGTCGAGCGAAGCTCGACTTCTTGCCGCCAGCCAGCATTCCTCCTGCTACACTGGATCTAGTAGCAAATCCCAATTTCGCGCATCTAATTAATCTGTGTACCCCCAATTAGTTCATTTCGGTCACTTCTTTTTGCCGACCTACGGCTTCCTCGTTTCCATGGGAGTGCTGCTTGGCCTCTGGGTCAGCGTGCGCAACTCGGAGCGCCTGGGCATTAACGGCGAAAAAGCCTGGAACCTCGGCATTCTGGTGGTTCTCTGCGGCATCGCCGGCGCCAAGGTCTTATACGTAATTAACGAGTGGAGCTATTACTCGACCCACTTTTCGGAGATTTTCAGCATTACCACGCTTCAGGCAGGAGGCGTATTTTCTGGCGGTCTGCTGGCTGCCTTCGTCGCCGCCTGGTGGTATGTGCGCCGCAATCACATGCCCGCGCTTGGAACCTGTGACGCCTTCGCGCCCGGCTTGGCCCTGGGCCATGCGATCGGCCGCATCGGCTGCTTCTGCGCAGGCTGCTGCTACGGCAAGGAAACGCACCATTGGTGGGGAGTGGTGTTTCATAACCCGCTGGCAAACCAGATTACGGGCACTCCGCTGAACGTGCCACTGGAGCCGACCCAGTTGTTCGAGTCAGCTGTTGAGTTCGCGAATTTCATCGTCCTGATGTGGCTGCTCAAGCGCCGCAAGTTCGATGGCCAGGTCTTCGGCGCCTTCATGTTTATCTACGGCGTAGCGCGATTCTTCCTGGAATTCATTCGCGACGATCCCGGCCGTGGCTCGGTGTTTGGTGGCATGATGTCCGGCACGCAGTTGATCTCTTTAGGACTGGTCGTCGCCGGAGGCGTCATCTGGTGGCTACGGCCGGGCGCAAAGCATGCGACCGCCCAACCGGTTGGCGCAACGAGATAACCGCCCTGGAGCCTGGTCCCTTCCTAAAGAACCCAATGTAAATGCCGCGTTAATTTCCACCCATCTGAGGAACCGCACAAAATCATCTGCGGCAACCCGTTCCTTCCCGGATTCATCTGATTCGGCACTCCGCTGATCAATGCCCGCCCGGAGGAACTATGCCACGCTACTTCGCCTTCTGTTTGATCCTGTGCTTGTTTACCTTTGTTCTGATCGGCCACTCGAATGCACAGGCAAGTTCTGTTTTCCAACCTTCGTCGCCAGTCCAAGTCGTATACGCGATCGACGGCTCAACGCTCACGACTTACGACATCGACCCGGAAACGCTTGAGGCTACGCCAGTAGGAACTCTCACGCTCCAGCAATCCGTCTATCCCGGTCTCACGGCTTCTCCTAACGGGAAGTTTCTTTACTACACCGCCTTTGCAAATGTTTCGCAGCAGGGCGAAATGCTCTACGTCTATCCCACCAACGCTTTCGGCGTTCCCAGCGGCACGCCTGTACAAACCCTCGCCGCCACTGGCGTCGGCGGAATCGCCGTCGATCCGCAGCGTAATTTTGTTTATTTGGAGTTTGCAGGTACGGCGCGCGCGGAAACCACCCCTTACGCCATAGCGCGGTACGTGATGGATCCTACCTCGGGCAAGCTCACCGAACCTGTCATCGAAGCGAATTACCTACTCGACACGGCCGCAAGCGGAAATGACTGCAACTTAGCGATCGTGGGATTCAATCCTGCTGGAACCACACTGTACGACGCGATTTTTTGCAATGGACGGCATGGCAGCGGCTCCGAAACCTATAACATGCGGTCGGTGGATCCGCAGACGGGCGCTTTGGGATCAGATCAGAAAATCTATTCTTTCGGCTACTACGCCGGGAGCGGGTACGCAAACGTCCAGTTTGAAGATAATGTTTTGTTCGCTTTCGTTGCCTACGACAATCAGGGACCAAACGCGAATGTCGTTGATATCTATCAACTGCCGAATGTCGGGACGCCGTTAATTCAATGCAACTACTCGATGCTTGCGGTCTGCGGAGACTTCGGACGTGGTCTCGCCCATCCTTCGGCCAAGTACGTTTTTCTAATCAATCCGCAGGTCACCGCAATCGGCAAGCTTGAGCCGGCCCAGAAGGCAATTGTGAGCGCCAGTTCGATTCCCTACGAAGTGCAGAAGTTCAGTCCTGATGGCTCGATCGCTTATGCGGTCAACGACGTTGGCACGGCCGTTCAGATTGAAATTTATGGTTTCGACATTTCGAGCGGAAATGTGATGCAAGGAGGGACGATCAACCTGCCATCGGGTCTTGATTCCTGGTGGACCGGCACAAAGAATTGAGTGATTTGGCTCGAAGGACAAACACCGTTTCAAGTTCGCTATAAGATTCATTCTTGGGCTGCGGAGGGTGGTTCCTGGCGAGCGAAACATACCAAACGTGAAATCCGGGCCGTGCTGGTGTTACCCTTGTCGGCATGACAAGAATGACTCGGCGCGGCTTCGGCCAAACTCTTGTTGGCACTGCCGCCGCTGCTTTTGCAGGCGCAAAGCTTCCAAGATTCGCATGGGCACAAAAGCCCGAACTGCTGCGCTTTCCCGATGGCTTTATGTGGGGCTGCGCGACTGCCTCCTATCAAATTGAAGGTGCCGTCAGCGAAGACGGCCGCAAGCCATCCGTCTGGGACACCTTTTCTCACACTCCCGGCAAAACTTTTCATGGAGAAACGGGCGACGTCGCCGACGACTCCTATCATCTCTACAAAGAAGATATTGCGCTGCTCAAGAACCTCGGCGTGAAGTGCTACCGATTTTCGATTTCCTGGTCGCGCGTGTTTCCGGAGGGCACCGGCCAGCCGAATCCGAAAGGCCTCGATTATTACAGCCGGGTAGTGGATGAGCTGCTCAAAAACGGAATCGCTCCTTATATCACTCTATTCCACTGGGGACCTGCCACAGGCTCTGCCCGGAGGCTGGCAATCGCGCGATACGTCGAAAGCCTTTGCTGACTATGCTGCCTACATTTCTCGGCATGTCTCCGATCGCGTTGGGCATTTTTTCACTACCAACGAATTTACCTGCTTCACCGACATTGGCTACAAGGAAGGACGTTTCGCGCCCGGGCTGAAGCTCTCCGATGGGGAAGTCAACCAGATTCGCCACTATGCAATTCTGGCGCACGGCATGGGCGTGCAGGCCATCCGGGCCAATGCGAAGAGCGGCACGCAAGTCGGCCTGGCCGAAAATGCCACGGTATACGTTCCGGTGATGGAAGATCCCGAACAGATCGCCGCCGCGCGCCGCGCCACCCGCGAGGGCAATGCTCCATTTCTCACCGCCATTCTAGAAGGCAAATACACTGACGGCTATCTCAGGCGCGAAGGCGCAAACGCTCCCAAGGTGGAAGCCGGGGACATGAAGATCATCGGCAGCCTGCTCGATTTTGTCGGCCTCAATGCCTACACGCCGGATTACGTGCGGGCCGACTCTTCGCCTGACGGCTATGTCGTTGAGGAGCGGCAAGCGTCGTATCCTCACATGGCTTCGGACTGGCTTTATATCGGGCCGGAAGTTACGTATTGGGCTGTACGGAACGTCAGCGACATCTGGAAGCCGCGCGCGCTCTACATTACGGAGAACGGCTGTTCCGCAGACGATGTGATTAATTCCGCCGGACGTATTGAAGACACCGACCGCGTTATGTATCTGCGCAACCACATCACGCAACTGCATCGGGCGGCGTCGGAGGGTTATCCGATCAAGGGATATTTCCTTTGGAGCCTGATGGACAACTTCGAATGGGCCGACGGCTACAGCAAGCGCTTCGGGCTTCACTATGTCGATTTCAAGACGCTGAAGCGCACGCCGAAGTTGAGCGCCCAATGGTACACAGAAGTAATCGCGAACAATGCGGTGGTGTGAAGGCGGACGAGAATCCAGCCAGCTCGTCGCTCAACTCTTGATGCACGCTCCCGCAGAGTCACCTGTCCGCGACAGCTGTAGTATCCTTCCCAGCAATGCCAGAGGCCTTCCCCATTCATATTTCCGTGGGAGTCGAAGATAGCGGGAAGAGGCTGGACCAGTTTCTCGCCACGCGGTTAAATGACATCAGCCGTGCGCGCGTGCAGCAGCTTATTTCGGCAGAAAAAGTTCTAGTCGACGATTCGCGGGTCAAACCTTCTTCAAAACTGCGCGGCGGCGAAACCATCACGATTCTCGGCGAGCCGGCGCGTGCCCCGCTCAAAGCCGTTGCCGAAGAGATCCCCCTCGACATCGTTTATGAAGATGCCGATCTCGCTGTGATCAACAAGCCTGCCGGAATGATGGTGCACGCCGGAGCGGGAGCGACCGACGAAGCCCGCCATCGCGGCACGCTGGTCAACGCCCTGCTTCATCACATGAAAAGCTTGTCAGGTATTGGCGGAGAACTCCGGCCGGGAATTGTGCATCGGCTCGACAAAGAAACCAGCGGGCTCATTGTGGTCGCGAAAAACGATGAGGCGCATCGCAAGCTGAGTCAGCAATTTGTCGCGCGGGAAATAAAAAAGAAGTACATCGCGCTGGTGCACGGCTGGGTGAAGAAAGATTCGGGAACGATCAACCAAAGCATCAGCCGTGATCGTGTGCGCCGTACGCGTATGACGACCAGCCTGCCGGGCGGCAGAACTGCAATCACGCACTTTAAAGTGGCCCGCCGCCTCCAAACGGAGTTTGGGAAATTTACTTTGCTCGACGTGGAGATCGATACCGGACGAACCCATCAGATTCGCGTCCACATGTCGGCCATGGGGCATCCGATT
The DNA here is from genome assembly GCA_963743585.1 of uncultured Acidobacteriaceae bacterium. Classification (GTDB taxonomy): domain Bacteria; phylum Acidobacteriota; class Terriglobia; order Terriglobales; family Acidobacteriaceae; genus Sulfotelmatobacter. The sequence continues at coordinate 121,773 of CAVUQI010000005.1, forward strand.
GTGGGCGACACAACCTACGGCGCTCCGAAGGAGATTCAAAACCAATCAAATTCCCCGCTCAGAGCAAAAGCGGCAAGAAATGGTGCAGCCAATGGCCCGACCAGATTGCCGCGAAACTTCTTGCACGCGGCCGAACTCGAATTTCGCCATCCGCGAACCGGCGAAACAATCGCGCTGGAAGCCGACCTTCCCGCGGAACTGCAAAATTTTCTGAAAAAGCTGGAGGCAGACTAACTGCGCCATCCTTAACTCCGAACCAGCGCTAACTCCCAGCCAGCCCAACTCCCGCCCAACTGGCAAAGACAGACACATTCGCACAATTCGAAGCCGCAGTTGCGGATATAATAAGCCTCAATGAGGGGCCTTTTTTTCAAGAACATCTTTTCGGGAACGCTGCTTGGGCTTGCAGCGGTGTCGTTAGCATTGGCGCCCAGCCAGACTGCCACAGCGCAGTCACAAACGTCAGTTGGCCAACCAGCAACTCAGGCTTCGAAGCCTGCTCCCGCGCAGCAGGCCGCTTCCGACAATTCCTCCGACAGCAATTCCAGCGATCACGAATCCGGCACCAGCGAAATCCCGCGAATCCGCATCGGCATCAACGAAGTGAATGTGGTTTTCACGGTCACCGACAAACACGGCAAGCACGTAACCGATCTCAAGCAGAACGATTTTCGCATCGTTGATGACGACAAACCTCCAGCAGAGATTCGCAGCTTTCACGCCGAAGCCAACTTGCCGTTGCAGGTTGGGTTGCTCATCGATGCCAGCAACTCGGTACGAGACCGGTTTAAATTCGAGCAGCAGTCGGCCATCGAATTTCTGAATCAGATCATTCGCCGCGGCTACGATCAGGCCATGGTGGTCGGCTTCGACGTGACCCCGGAAGTCACACAGGATTTCACCGACGACACCGAAAAGCTGGCGCACGGCGTGCGAGAACTGCGCCCTGGCGGCGGAACGGCAATGTACGACGCACTGTATTTTGCCTGCCGAGACAAACTGCTGAAAAAGCCACAAAACGGCCCGACCCGCCGCGCGATTATTCTGTTGAGCGATGGTGACGATAACCAGAGCCACGTCACGCGCGAAGAAGCCATCGAAATGGCGCAGCGGGCGGAGACCATCGTCTATACGATCAGCACAAACGTGAGCGGCACCAAAGGTGCCCGGAGACAAAGTGCTGGAGCGAATTGCGGACGCTACCGGAGGCCGTGCATTTTTCCCGTTCCAGATTCGTGACGTGTCCAACGCCTTTGGGGAGATCCAGGATGAACTGCGCAGCCAGTACGCCATCTCCTACAAACCCGCAGATTTCAAAGCGGACGGGCACTATCGCACAATCGAGATCGTAGCTCTCGACCGCAAGAACTTCCGGGTCCGCGCGAGGCGTGGCTACTTCGCGCCGGTTTCGCAATAGCGTGTGTCGCAGAAGAAAGTTCGCCAAGCCGCGATGCCAGGATATTCCGGAACTCCGCTTCCGAAAAAATTGGGAATCAAACCCGGCTTTCGAATCCATTTAGAGAATGCTCCCGCGGAAGTTCAGACTGAGTTGCGTGACGCATTGGCGCAATGCGCGGAACGAAAGAGCCCGGATGCGATCGACTTCGTCATGCTGTTCGCCAAATCGCAGGCGCAGTTATCAAAGCAATTTGTGCGATTGGCCGGACTGCTGGCGCCGGCTGGAATGTTATGGGTGAGTTGGCCCAAGAAAAGCTCGGGAGTCGCAACTGACTTGACCGAAAATGAGGTTCGCGCCATCGGGCTCAGTGCAGGGCTGGTCGATGTGAAAGTTTGCGCGGTTACGGAAATCTGGTCGGGACTGAAATTTGTGCGGCGCGTGAAGTGACCGCAAGGCGCTCAAAAGGTAAACAGAAAACCCCCGGTAACAGGCCATTAGGCCCGTCCCGAGGGTCCTGGTTCGCAATTTTTCGATGCGAAAAATCTCGAGCCTGGCTGCCGGCGAAGGGAGCCGGTTAGCTCCGGCCGGCTAGTGTCAGCTCGAATGTCTTATGCCGGTCTCGCTCCCATCAGCAAATGGGCGATGAACGAAACAATGGCGAACAGCAGCAATAGGTGGATCAGCAAGCTTGCCACGTGGAACAGCAGGAAGCACAGCACCCACACGAACAGCAGCAATATTGCGATCACAAGAAATGGACCGAATCTCATTCGCTCCTCCTGAAAACCCTAGAAGCTGCATTCCACCGGCCATCACTTTATGTTTATACGACGGGCGCGATGCAGTAAAAATCGGCAAAACGCTGTACATTTGCAGGCGCGCGCATAGTAGAAATCGCCTTAAAGGGGATGAGCCATGGTTCGAGTAGGACTGATCGGGTTTGGAACGGCAGGCCAGGCGTTCCATGCGCCTGTAATTCGCGGCGTGCCGGGCATGGAACTCGCCTGTATTCTGCAGCGTAACGGCGAGCGATCCCGGGAAAAATATCCTGACGTTAAGATCGCACGAAGCGTCGATGATATGCTCTCCGACCCCACGATCCAGCTATGCGCGATCGCGACCCCGAACGATTCGCATTTCGAATTGGCGCGTGCATGTTTGATAGCAGGGCGCCACGTGGTTGTCGACAAGCCATTTGCGCCAACTCTGTCCGAATCTGAAGAACTGGTGGGGCTCGCTGCCGAGCGCGGCCGGCTGATCACGGTCTATCAGGATCGCCGGTGGGATGGCGATTTCCAGACCGTGCAGAAAATCGTTGGTTCGGGCGTGCTGGGTAAAATCGTCGAATATGAATGTCGCTATGATCGCTTTCGTCTTGAGCCCAAGCCGAATGCCTGGCGCGAACGCCGCGGTCAGCCGGGCGCGGGAGTATTGTTCGATCTCGGACCGCATGTGATCGACCAGGCGCTGGTGCTGTTCGGGGAACCTACCGCGATTACGGCCTCGGCATTCTGCCAGCGAGAGACTTCTCAGGTCGATGACTCATTTGACGTCCGCCTTGAGTACCATGGCCTGCGCGCCACGGTGCGGGCGCGAATCATTGCGTTTCAACCGGGACCGCATTTTCTGCTTCATGGCACCAAGGGATCGTTTGTGAAATATGGCATGGACCCGCAGGAAGCGCGGCTCCGGGGAGAAAACCCTCCTGACGGAGCGAATTGGGGCACCGACTGGGGCGAAGAACCAAAAGAGGCGTGGGGTACGCTGAGCCTGGCTGGCAAGCCGAGCGAGACCATAAAAACCGAACGCGGCGATTACCGCGGATTCTACGCAAATGTGCGCGACGCGATTGAGAAAAAAGCTGAGCTTGCGGTCACGCCGGAGCAGGCTTTGCGGACGATGCGCGCTGTAGTCCTGGCGCACAAGAGCAGCCGGGAACGGCGAACTGTGGCGTGGGATGAGGCTGCGGAATAAAGCGTTTCGGATGCTGCGTGAAACTGGTGATGTGAGCAGCGTAACGTCGAGCACTAATGGGAATCTCGCGCTACTCGAACTCGCGCCTTCGTGGATGATCGACGATAATGGCGCGGCCGTCGGTAAGAGCTTTCACCGAATGGCGGGCGTTCGCGGGTACGATTGCGACCATACCCGCTCGGGCAATTTGTGCGACGCCATCGATGGTCAACTCAAGCTCCCCTTCGATCACCTCGTACACTTCTTCCTGCGGGTGAAAGTGCTCGTGAATAGAAGCTCCGCAGGTGAACTCATAGTGCGCGAAGGTCATGCTCTCAGAGTGAAAGTAGCGGCCATGCCAGCCAGGCAAACGCTCAATTACCTTCAAAGTGCTGGTGTCGACCAACGGCATATTGTCCTCCCAAACAGTTCTGTATGCTTGATGCCCTATGATCGCGGCTTTAGGCCAGCAACAACTGCCATCCCAGCGAGAGGCCGCTGGCCGCGAAATTCAAAGGGGACAACGCACCCACATGCATGGCCACCATGCGGCCAAATAGGCTTGGATCTGCCGCGAAGGCCCGCATCGCCCGCCGCCGCAGTGAAGAGTTCCAGTCGAGCGCAAGCAGGAGTCGCGCCATAAATGCCGGCCGCCTAGCCAAGGCGCGGTGGCCACGCTGATACGCCGCCAGATCGCCTTGCGCTAAAGACTCGGCCAGCAAGTCAGCCTGACGGAATGCAAGGCCCAGGCCTTCGCCGGTAATGCAATCGACGGTACCTGAGGCGTCTCCGACGAGGGCAATGTTGCCTTGGTATACGCTTTTTATTTCACGAGTGGAGGAAATAGCGCCGCGCTCGTTAGATGAACATGCCGCGCCGCGCAATCGCCAGGCAATCTCTGGAAACTCCAGCAAGGCGCGGTCTAAACGCAGGTGCGGTTCCCGGGACGCAACTGCAATGCAGATTTCATCGGCTGCGACTGGGGTCACATAAATTTGGCAAGTCCGGCCCCAATGAACTTCCATGCAGGCGTTCCATGGCGGCACACCATAGTGCTGGCGGAAGGCGAATCGCTTTCTCTGCCGGCCATGATCGAGGCCAGCCCAGCTCCGCACTCGTGAACCGCGCCCGTCCGCACCGATCACCCAGCGCGCTCGGATGACATCCCCGGCAACACGGACGCCCTCGGGGTGCAAGCCGGTTACCGGCGTCTGCCAAAGCAGAGCAACCCCGGCCGCTTCGGCCCTCGCGATCATGAGGCGATGCAATACCGTTCTGCGAATGCCCATACCGGTGCCGCCAGGAAAGTTCGCTTCCACGCTGTGACCATCTTCGCTCCGGTCATCTTCGCTCCGGTCATCTTCTCTGGGGCCACCTTCGGCAAATTTGATTCCGCGAAAGGGCTGTGATTCTTCAGCGGGGACGGTGATCCCAAGCTTGGAGAGCGCGGCGCAGGCATCCGGCATCAATCCTTCGCCGCAGGGCTTATCAATGGGCGGACGCGAGCCGTCAGCCACGGTCACTTCGAAACCGCGTTGACGCGCGGCAATGGCGGTCGCCAATCCGGCGGGCCCACCACCGACGATAAATATATCTGGCGTGTGCATTGCAATGGCGCAACGTGGCGGCAACTCGCGCTAACCGCTTCGATGCCAAAATTGGCCCTCAGGAGCCTCGGACTGCGTCCGACCAAGAGAGTCGCCAACAGCGGCGAAACCAATTGCTAAGAGACAACTGTTACGAGGGCAACGGCGCGCCGCTACGGACCCAATTTCTCTTCGTTTGGCCAGGTCGCAGCGAGAAAGCGGCAGTGCCCCGCATCACTTTCTGCATCGCTGCCTGAAACTGCCCCATTTCTTCCCGCGTGCCAACGGTAATTCGTACACAGGTTGGCATCACCGGCCAAACCCGTCCGATGTAGACTTTCTGCTGCGCCATGGCATCGATGACTTCTTTTCCCGGCCGTTTGGTTTCAAGCAGGAAAAAATTTGCTTCCGAGGGAATGTAGGAATAGCCGTTACGATCGAGCCACTCGAAAGTTTCCTGCCGAACCGTGGCGTTGATCCGCTTGCGCTCGGGAACCAGCCCAGAATCTTTGAGGCTAGCCGAAGCTCCCACCACGGCCGTAATCGGCATAAAGTTCCAGCCAGCCGCTTCGCCGACTTGCTTCAGCAGATCCGGCCGGGCAATGGCAACTCCGCAGCGCAAGCCGGCCATCCCGTAGATTTTGGAGAAGGTGCGCAGGAGGATGACATCTTTTCCGGCTTTCACGAAATCGATCGTCGAAGGTGCGTTGCAGAAATGAATGTAGGCTTCATCGACCATGACCACCGAACCCTTGGGCTTGTTTTCGAGAAGGTATTCGACATCGTCATGTGGCGTAAGAGTGCCAGTCGGATTATTCGGAGTACAAATGTAGAACAATCCCGCATCTGGCGCGGCGGAGATCATGGCCTTGACATCGTGAGAGTACGTCTTCGTCAGAGGAACTTTGACCACGCGGGCCTTTGCTCTGTCGGCGGCAAACATTCCCGCCTCGTACCCAGGGTCGGCGGTCACATAGCTTTTCTGCGGTGAAGTGAACGTGATCACTCCGAAATGGAGGCCCGGCGTAGATCCGGTAAGAACATGAACGTAATCCGGATTCAGAGCCTCAGCCTGAGCGAAGGCGTGAACGAGATCCTCGGTCAGATTGTCGGAGTAGCGTCCACCTTGAGGAATGATCGCAGCGATCGCCTCGCGCGCCGCCTGGCTTGGCCCAAGCGGGTTCTCATTGGAATCGATGAAGACACCGTCCGTGCCGTACGGGCGGTGAACTGCGGCAGCTGCGGCGAGCAGCGGCTCGGTCATAAAAGGCAAAGCCGCCGTTGCGGCGGCTGAGGCTTGCAGAAATGAGCGGCGCGAAAAAAAAGAATATGACGGCGATTTCTGAGTCAACATAGCAACCTCCGGCACGGCACGGTCCCGGGCAGCAACTTGACCGCGAGAAACCATATTACGGCAAGTTGAAGCCGCGTGCGCCACAGTTCCATCACCAGAGGCTTGATCGAACCCTTAAACGAGCTGCCGTAACTTAGCCCCGGCTTTCGCCGACTGTAGGTCAAAACAAAAAGAGGGCACATTGCTGTGCCCTCTCTATTCTGTTGAAATCTCTCGCCGCTACTGCTTTTGGCTCATCGTGATTCCCTGTTGGTTGGGCTGTTTCTCGGCCTTGGCTTTCTTGGTGGCGAGAGTCTCGTCGACCCAGTGGTCAGCGGTCTTCAGGCTCCTGCTGGCGCTGGGCGAGATCGTCGCATTCGACGTCGGCCTTTTCGCGATACATCAGGTTCAAATAAGCCATGGCGTCATCGTAATCGGGACGAAGTTGTATCGCTTTATTCAGGTTCTCGATTCCCTCGTCGATCAATGGCTCATTTTTCTCTTTTAATTCTGCGCAAACTTTCTTCTGATCTTTGTTCTTGGGGCTCAGTTCCTCGTCCGGCTTCATGCCCAACTTGGCGCGCTCTTCCATGCGCGGCTGGTAGCAGGCGGTCCAGTCGATAACTCCGACCGAATAATAAGGCTCCGGGTCGTTGGGATCGAGGTCGGCGGCCATGCGATAGTATTTTTTCGCATCGTCGAACTTCTTCATATTGAGATATAAGTACGCGATGCCCTTGGCCGCATTTACTTTTTGATCGCGCGGCGGATTCATTTCCATGACGGCCTGGTATTGCTTGATCGCCTCTTCCGCCATCTTGTTGTTGTCGGGGGTGTCGGCTCCGGGAATGTATTGCTGCGCGTAAGCCGTGGCCAGATACATTTTTGCGTTAATCAGGCTGGGATCGAGCGCCGTAGCATGTTGGAAATCGTCGATCGCTTCCTCGTACTTGGCGTTCTTGTACGCAGTGACGCCCTTGTTCAGTTGATCGCGGGCACGCAGTTTGTTACAGCCCACGGCAGAAATCAGCGCTAGCGCAGCCGCTGCCAGTGTGAGCAGACGAATGGATTTATTCATTGCGGTATAACTCTCCCTTGCCACAGCATCCTAGGTCCAGAGACGGCAAATTGACAAGCGCTGATGAAAGATTCTTTGCCGAGAGCGGCACGGGAGCATTGCTCCCGTGCGCAGTCTGAAGGCGATCGCGCCAGATGCGGGCGCACTTCTCGAAATTTACCTAATCGCCGGTTTTAACCGCCGGCCTCGATCTTCGCGGTAATCAGACCGACCTTGTCCACTCCCGCGGCATGAGCGATGTCGATCACGTTCGCCACATCGGCGAATGGAATCGGGTCGTCCGCTTTCACGAACATGACTTTCTCCGCGCGGGTTTTGTAAATGTCGGCCAGACGCCCTTGCAAATTGTCCCAAGTCGCATCTTCCTGATTGATCTTGAGTCCCGGATCCTGGCCGGCGCCGCGATCAATCAACTGCACCACGATCGTACGATCAGGCTGGGTATTCTTGGGCTGATTCGGCGGAGGCGGCTGTGGAACCAGCGCATCCAGGCCTTTGGGCGTCAGGGGGGTGATCACCATGAAGATGATGAGCAATACCAGCAACACATCGATGAGCGGGGTCACATTGATACTTGCGCTTTGGCCCCCGCTTGGGCCAACGGCCATTCCCATGATCGTTCTCCTTTATTGCCCGCCCGCTGTGGTTGGAGTTGGAGCCACAGGTGGCGCGTTTGGAGTAGTCTTTCTCTGTTCGGTAAGCAAGCCCAAATCATCAACGCCGGCAGCGCGCACTGCATCCACCACTTGCACCACATTGCCGTAGTGGGCGCGCGCATCCGCCTTCACGTACACGCGCTTGTCGGTGCGATTGGCCAGACGGTCTTTCACCTTTTCCGTCAGCGAGTCGGGCGAGGTCTTATCAGACCCGAAATAAACCGTCCCATCGCGCATTACCGAAACCAGCAGAGCGTCTTCCTTGTCCGCGTCCTGCATCGGCGTCGGATTATTTACTTTGGCCATGTCAACGCTGATGCCCTTCTGCAACATGGGCGTGATGACCATGAAGATGATCAACAGCACCAGCATCACGTCCACCATGGGAGTGACGTTGATGTCGGAGTTGACCTTGGCCCCTTCGTTTCGCTTGGCTAACGACATAGTTTAGTTTCTCCCGTGCTTCCGCTCGCGAACCCGGCAATTCGAGCTTGACGCGCAAGCTGGGAAGCCCGGCGCTGGACGATCCCAGCGCCGATTCAGCAACTCACTCGCACCTCAGTAACTAGGAACGGCGAACGTCCCGCCGCTTGAGGAAGTAATCGATCAGCTCGCTCGACGAGTTATCCATCTCCACATCGAACGCTTCTACGCGGCCGGTGAGATAGTTGAACATCATGACGGCCGGGATCGCGACCAGCAGCCCGAAAGCCGTGGTCACCAAGGCCTCTGAAATACCGCCGGCCACAGCGCCCAGACCAGTCGCCTTCTGCTCGGAAATGCCTTTGAAGGCGTTCAGAATGCCCATCACCGTCCCGAACAGGCCAACGAAAGGCGCCGTGGAACCGATGGTCGCCAGACCGCCAAGTCCGCGCTTCAGCTCGGCATGAACGATGGCTTCGGTGCGCTCCAGAGCGCGCTTCGAAGCTTCGATGGTCTCGCCGGGAATTGCGCCTGGGCTATCCTGATGAGCCTTGAATTCCATCAAGCCGGCGGTGACAACCTTGGCCAAATGGCTCTTCTTGTTGCGCTCCGCGACCTTGATGGCCTCGTCGATGCGGCCATCGCGCAACGCGCCGGCGACTGCCGGAGCGAAGCTGCGAGATTGCTTACGCGCCGCGTTATATGCCATCCAGCGGTCGATCATGACTCCAATCGACCAGCCTGACATAATGAACAGGATGATGACCACGATCTTCGCCACGATACCCATCTGGTGCCATAGCGAAATCGGGTGCCCATCCCACTGCGCCACCCTCTTGCACAATCCAGGCGGCTGCCCTAGGAACATGACTGACAATTGCTGCTGCTGCGAAGTTAGCTGCGAACATGAGTTGCTTTGCCTCCTCAAAACTTCTTCTTCAACTTTGATGCGAGATCAAGGCCTACTGCAAGAGCATGAAGGCAGAAAGTTGCCTGCAATCTTGCCTTTCTGCCACTTTTTCCGAACTCCTGCCAAAATCTGCCGAGGTCTAACCGCCCGACAGCGTGAAATTCACTTGTACTTCCGTATCCACTTCGACCGGCTCCCCGTTCAGCAGATAAGGCTTGTACTTCCACTGTCTCACTGCCTCGATGGCAGCCGGGGCCAGCATTGGATGCCCACTCACGAGCTGAAGGTTTTCGATGGAGCCATCCTTGCTAATTACGGCCCTCAAGATTACGGTGCCCTGAATGCGGGCCTGGCGCGCGAGCGGCGGATACGTTGGGTTCACCTTTCGAATCAACAATCCTTGAGAAACGCCCTGCGATACCCGAACCCTCTGCGGTGTCGCAACTTTTGGCACGGCGACTGGCGTGGAACTGATAATGCCCCCAATCACGCCGCCCATCTGCCCTCCGGGAATTCCCCCGGGAACGCCACCGACCACGCCTGCTGATGCCATGGCCGGCGGAGCCTCATCTTCCTTGATCATTTGAATTTTCTGAGGAATCTTGGTCGGAGTGCGCAACGCGCCGTTCACAATGTCAGTCTGAATCTGCTTTACCACATGGACCGGGGCCGCTGCCGGCGGAGGGGGTGGAGGTGGCGGGGGTGGTGCCACGAGGAAAGTCATCAACTGCTGCTTCGGCAGTGCTTCGGTGAAGATGAGCGGCATCAGGACCATGACGCCAATTAGGGCGATCTCCAAGATGATCGCAAAAGTCGTGGTTCGTCCCCGCTTCGTTTTCAGCCGGCCACCGGATTCCAGAAGGCTATCTTCAAACATAGACCTCTCCCACTTCAGAGCTTACGTAAACTTAGACACCGACAGCGTCCCCTTTGCTCCCAAACTCAAGGCCACAGAACGAAGCAGCCCCGAGTCTACCGCCCAAAACGGCGAAAAGCTCGGCCATCCTACTGCAAGTAATGGCGTAGCACAGATCGAAATGCGGCCCAATACTGCTAATTACCTAGCTCGGACCGGCATGGCGACGGTGCGTTTACCTTTTGAAATTCTCCAATCCTGATACGCGACCAGAATTGGCGCGGCGATGGCAATCGACGAATACGTGCCAATTAGAATGCCAATTACCAGTGCGAGGCTGAATCCACGAAGCACCTCGCCGCCAAACAAGTAGAGAGCCAGTACAGTAAGGAAGGTTAGGCCCGCTGTCAAGATGGTTCTGCTTAAGGTCTGATTAATGCTCCGGTTGACGATGTCGGCCAGCTTCTCGCGCCGCATCAGCTTGATGTTTTCCCGGATGCGGTCAAAAACCACGATGGTGTCATTATTGGAGTAACCGATCAGCGTTAAGATCGCCGCAATGACGGTCAGAGAAATATCTTTGTCCAACAGCGAAAACGCTCCAACCGTGATCAGTGTGTCGTGGAAAACGGTAACCACGGCGGCAACGCCGTAAATCCACTCGAAACGGAAGCCAAGGTAAACGAGCATTCCCGCCAGCGAATAGACCGTTGCCAGCAGCGCCTGCTTGCGCAGTTGCGCTCCCACCTGCGGACCAACGATCTCCACATTACGCACGCCAAAATCAGACAGAAAGAAACCATCCTGCAAAGACGCGACGACCGCGGGATCGACATGCCCGTTCAGCTGATCGAAGGAATTAAACACTCCACCGAGGAGCCTTGTCGCGCATATTCACGATGTCGTCTGCCTGTTGCGTATATTTCTGGTCGGCATCGGAGCCCAGGTGCATCGGGTCTTTATCCATCAGATAGTTCTTGATAGTGAGAAATGGGGCGTTGTTCAGGTCGACCTTTCCGGCCGCGGGAGCGTTCGTTTGGAGCGCATTAATGATGCGGGTCTTGCCGCGATCGAGCGCCTGCTCGCTGGTTTCCTGCACATCGAGATCAATCAGCACCTCGTTGTCAGAAGGCACATCGTAGCGTTGAATTTTAGCGTTGTGCAGGCCGGCGCGCAGTCCATGGCCGCGCGCAGGGCATTGTCATTCGGGGTGTGCGAGAACTTCACATAGACCAGAGTTCCGCCGCGGAAATCGACGCCATATGGAATATGGTGCCAGAACAGCATGGAGCCAATGCCAGCCACGCTGAATACCAGCGAAAACGCAAGGAAATACCACTTCTTGCCAAGAAAATCTATGTTGGGATTATGAAAAAACTCCAAGACGAGCTCCAAGTTTCAAGGTTTCACGGGTGTCAAAGTTCCAAGGTCTTCAAGGACACACCAGCTATACTTTGAAACCTTGAAACCCCTGCAACTTCGAAACCTGTTTTCTAAATGCTCAACACATCGCCACGCTGTTTGCGGCTCAAAACCCAGTCGAAGATCACGCGCGAAACAAAGACCGCCGTGAAAAGATTCGCCAGCAGACCGAAGGTGAGCGTCACCGCAAATCCCTTCACCGGCTCAGTGCCGAAGATAAATAAAATCGCCGCTGAAACGATCGTCGTAACGTGCGTGTCAACAATCGTAACCCAGGCGTGGCTGAAACCTTGGTCCACGGCCGAGGGCGGCGTTTTGCCGTTCCTCAACTCTTCGCGGATGCGCTCAAAAATCAGCACATTCGAATCGACGCCCATACCAACGGTCAGGATCACGCCGGCGATTCCCGGCAACGTCAAAACGGCCCCGAAGTACCCCATGAATCCCAGCAGAATAACCAGGTTAAGAAGCAGAGCGACGTCGGCATTGATGCCGGCCGCGCGGTAATAAATCAGCATGAAGATCAGTACCGCCAACATGCCAATCACTGCGGCAGTTACGCCGTGACGGATGGAATCGCTGCCCAGCGATGGTGCCGAACGGTCCGCTCTTCCAGATATTTAATGCCCGCCGGCAATGCACCCGATCGCAGAATCATCGAGAGATCTTTGGCCTGCTGATCGCTCATGCTGCCGCCGCTGATCTCGCCCGTGTCGCGGATCGCTTCCTTGATATTTGCGACTTCCTGCACCTTGTTGTCGAGCACCACAGCCAGGCTGTCGCCAACGTGATTCGAGGTGAAGTTGTAGAAGCGCTCGCCACCCTCGGTCGTCAACTCAAACCGTACATTGGGCTGGCCGTTTTGATCGGTACTCGGCTGCGCATCGCGCAGGTCTTTGCCTCGAACCGCTGAAACCCGCGATACCAGGTACCACGCCTCTTCTCCGGCGCCAGCGCCCGGCGCGGCGCGCCCCGGCAAAAGCATGGCGTCCGGCGGCAAAACGCCTCCTTTATCCTGCAACGCCGCCTGCTCGCTCGGATAAGGCCCACCCATCACCTGCTTGATCTCAAGCATGGCGGTGGACTGCATAATGTCTTTCACGCGGCCGGGATCGTCAACTCCCGGCAACTGCACCAGAATCTGGTAGTCGCCCAGTCCGTGCTCCTGAATCGTCGGCTCACTCACCCCGAGCGCATCGATGCGGTTCCGGATCGTCTCAATGGCCTGCGTGACCGCTTTGTTTTTCAGGTCGGTCAGCATCTGCGGCTTCATGGTGAGCGTCCAGGTGTTGTCCGCGCCAGAAGTCAGGTCGTATTCGGGCAGGCGCTCGGAGACGATGTCGAGCAAATCTTTGCGCGCATCTGGCGAAACGCCCTTGATCACGACTTTGTCAGGATCGTGTGTCGGATCGGGCTTGGTGATATCCGCGAAGGCGATCTTGCGCTTGTTGAGCTGCTCTTTCAGAGTTTCTACGGCATTATCGGAATCGACATTGACCGCGTCATTGACCTGCACCTGCAGGATCAGGTGCGTCCCGCCTTTTAAATCGAGGCCGAGATGAATGCGGTTGGTAATGGCTGAGAGCAGGCCGCCACCAGAAAGACTCTGTGGGATGCCGAATATCCCGTACAAAAAGACCAGCAGAATTCCAACGATCAATCCTACTTTCCAACCAAGATTCTTATTCATGACGAAAATGAAGCCCCAATGAAAATGATTAAGACGCTACTTTAGTTTTTGCCTCTTCCTCCGCAGTCGTGACCTGGGTCACCGATGCCTTGGTGACTTCCACCCGGAGATTGTCCGGAGGCACCCGCAGATAGACCGAATCATCCTTTAGCGCAACGATGGTTCCACGCAGTCCGCCGCTGGTCACGACCTTGTCGCCGGTCTTGAGCGCGTCCAGCATGGCATGCCATTTTTTCTGCCGGCGCTGCTGCGGAAGAATCATCACGAAGTAGAGAATGCCAAACAGAAAGATGAACGGCACCGCTCCCGCGAGCAATCCCATGCCGCCGCCAGACGCCTGCAAAGCTAACAGAAGGTGCATATTTATTCGAGCACGCTTACCAGATTACCGCAAAGCTTCAAACCATCTTCATCGGCACTTCTTCCACCGCGCTCACATGAGCGGCCCACAGGCCCTTAACCGCGGAGTTTATTCGCCAACTGCATTTCGCGGGCTTTATTCGCGGGCTTTACTTCGCGAACCAGCGCTCTCACCTGCAAGGCTGCCCTGTCATTTCACGACGGGAGTGCCGATCGATTCCGGCCGGACCATGCACTGCTCAGGCTTGAATCCGGGAAGGTCTTTCAGCGAGGTCACGGCCTCGGTCGAGACCACACCTCAGAAAGAAAATGCGACTCTTCCCCAAGTCGAATAGAATGACGCACCCGCCGCATAGTGTCAAGGTAGAAACTCAGATTGTGCAGGGTATTCAAAACCTGAGCCAGCACTTCATTAGAAGCATAAAGATGCCGTAAATATGCACGAGAGTATCTCTGGCACACGCGGCAGCCGCAATTGGGATCAAGCGGCCCCTGATCCTGAGTATAGCGCGCCTGCTTGATCGAAATCCTGCCCTCTGAGGTAAAAAGCAGGCCATGGCGAGCGGCCCGCGTGGGCAGAACGCAATCCATCATATCGATACCCAGACTGGCATATTGAACGATCTCTTGCGGGGTGCCGACGCCCATCAAATACCGCGGTTTATCTTTCGGCAGGTGCTGCAGCGTGGCTTCCACCACTTCCCGTGTGCGCTCGCGCGGCTCGCCAACGCTGAGGCCACCGATGGCGTAGCCAGGAAACCCAATTTCAATAGTCCGCTCGGCCGACTCTTTGCGCAGCTCGAGATCCATGCCGCCCTGCACGATGCCGAAGAGAGATTGCGCCCGTTCTCCCTCACTCTTGTCGTTCCGAGCCGAACCGAAGGCGCGGTGAGAGCCTGCCCTGAGCCTGTCGAAGGGAACCTGCTGTTCGTCGGCCACGCCCCATCGCTCATTCATCTGAGAGCCCGTCTGAAACCCGTTCCACGGCACTTCGTGCTTATGCTCTTCAAAATACTTCTTGCAGCGCGCGGCCCAGCGCAGCGTCAGTTCCATCGAGGCTCTGGTGCGTGCGCTATCGGCCGGATACTCCGTACACTCGTCAAACGCCATAATGATGTCGGCGCCCAGTCCGATCTGTGCCTGGATCGCGCTCTCCGGCGTGAAAAAATGCGACGAGCCGTCAAGATGCGAGCGAAAAGTCACGCCTTCTTCCGTGACTTTGCGAAGCTCGTTCAGGCTGAAAACCTGAAAGCCGCCGGAGTCTGTAAGGATTGCGCGTGGCCATGCCATGAAGCCATGCAATCCGCCGAAATTGCGAACCGTTTCTACTCCCGGCCGCAGATACAGGTGGTATGTGTTACCGAGAAGAATCTGCACGCCGAGGTCTTCGAGAACATCCTGCGGCATGCCTTTAACCGTGGCTGCCGTACCGACCGGCATGAACACTGGAGTTTCGATCTCGCCGTGCGGGGCGAGTAGGCGCCCGGCGCGGGCAGCACCTGCGCAAGCCTCGATTTGGAACTGGATGGGCATTTCTCTGGCGCGTAGCGATTCTAACAAGCGGATAAAAAGAATGGCCGCTTAGGATTGGGCCATCGGTAGCTGCACAAGTTCCGCCCGGACCACGCCATCTTCAATCATCAATTTTCCCAAGCTGATCGGTAGCTTAAACCGCCTTGGTCCCGCGCTCCCGGGATTGAAATAGAGAACTCCGTCGCGAGTTTCTTGTTTGGGAATGTGGCTGTGCCCGTAGACAACAACATTGAATCCAGCGGCCTTTGGATTGAGATCGAGCTTTGATAAATCGTGAATGACATAAATAGAAATGCCGCCGACCTCAATCACTTCCGTCGCCGGCAGCTTCTGGGCCCACGGGGCTTTATCGATATTGCCACGCACGGCCGCGACCGGCGCGATTGCTGCAAGTTCTTCAAGGATTTCGGGCGCTCCCACATCGCCCGCGTGAATGATGCGATCCGACCCTTTCAGGGCTTCGACTGCTTCAGGCCGCAGGAGCCCGTGAGTATCCGAGATGACCCCAATCGAGATAACACCAGACGAGATGGCAGTCGGCGATTTCAAGCGGCATCCACCGCAGACCGCAGTGCGCGAACGTCTTCTTCGATTACGTGAAAGCGCGGAAGCTCGGAATTCACGCCCAGCGAAATCGACTGCGCAGCCATTTCCGCAGCGTCGAAAATGCGCCGCCGCAGCCCGACATGAATTTCCCTGACCCCCGTTTCCCGAATGATCATCGACACGTTCGCCGCCGCGATGCCGCCGCACGCCATGATTGTGATGCGCTCCTGCGCCGACCGCACCAATTTTGCAATCAGCGGCACGGCTTCCACTGCCGTTTGTTTTCCTCCCGAGGTCAGAATGCGATCGGCTCCGGCGCAGATTACATCGTCCAGGGCGTGCATAAGATCGAGCGAGCAATCAAAGGCGCGATGAAACGTGACTTGTAGCGGCCTGGCCAGTTCCACAAGTTCACGCGTTCGCACCACATCCACTCCGCCATCGCTCTTGAGAATTCCAAGAACTACCCCATCCGCCCCGGTGTTCTTCGCGGCGAGCAGATCGCGCCGCATGATTTCAAATTCCTCTTCCGTGTAGCAGAAATCGCCGCCGCGCGGGCGAATCATGACTTGCACTCCCACCTTCAATCGGGCCCGCACTGCTTCCATCATGCCTGCGCTCGGAGTCGTGCCGCCTTCGAGCAGGTTGCTGCACAATTCGACCCGGTCGGCTCCTCCGTGCTCGGCTGCGATCGCAGACGCAACGGAATCAACGCACACTTCAATGGAGACAGGGTGCCTCATGCGGTGGAAAAATGAGCGTAAGGTTGAGTCAGCGCCGCGCTTTGGTCCTCTCCTGAAACTTGCCGACACTCACTACGGCGCGACCGACGGTGCCCCGGCCGATTTCCCGCACGTCGTCGCGAGCGGTTACGCGCACGGTGTAGAAGCGGCCGTCGAAGGATTCCAGCACCGCCTCGGCTTTGATGTGCGCTCCTATTCCGCTGGCAGCGCGGTGCTCGATGTTGATAGCCGTCCCCACGGTGATCTCGTCACCTTCGCAGTACGGATGAAGAGCGCGAAAAGCTGCAGTCTCCATCAGGCGAATCATGTCCGGAGTGGAATAGACCGGCGGCAGTTCCGGATGCTGTGCCGTCAGCGTGTGCTTGAACTCGACCGTTTCCTGCGCTTCACCGCGCGCGCCGATTGGGACAGGTTTAGCCATTCGCGCCTTGTCCTTAAGATTAATCTCCGGAAATTGGATATCCAGAATTAACCTTCGTGTTCCTTTGTGGTGAACAGAAATTAGGACACTACAATGTTCCTTATACTAGGCGAGCAAGCGAGATTAGTTCCATCTCCACTGCAGTGCGTTCACGCCGCGCAGGCTGTTCGGGCCGCTTCAATACCATCCAACGCTCGCCACAACATTTTGGCTGTGGTCTCCGCCGCATCCAGCGCCGCATATGCCGTGTCTGGATTCACTGCAACTCGCCTTTCCAGTTGCTTTCGCCACAGGTTCGAGTGGTAGACGTCCGCGCTGGTATGGAGTTCGAAATACCCGCAAGTCTTGTCGTCGGCGCCGTACATCTCGCGCAAACCGCGCTGTTTCTCCTGAGCAATGCGCGGAACCTGCGACTCGTAGGCGTAGAACGCCGCCAGAGCTTCTTCCGCCGTGCCTTCGCTGGCAACGCGGTGGAAGTAGCGTATGAGTTCTCGGATCTCCGCTACCGGCATGTGCCAGGAAAGGTCACGTCTCGATCCCATTCCTTCCGCGAAATCCAGCCACAGTTCGGAATGGGGCACGCCATTTTTCTCGGATTTCTTTTCTCCCGCTCCTTTTTCGTCGCACATGTTCGACAGCACCGCACGCCGCAGGTCGCCTTCATCCAACCGCAGCGCGAACGCCGCCAGATAACAGGGGAAGGCCTCAACGTGATGAAAATAATGTTGTGCGTACTCCCGCAGATCGTCCCGCGTCAACTTTCCGGCAGCCCATGCTTTGTAAAACGGATGGCAGAGCAAATCGTATTTGGCGATGGATGCGTCCAATTTCTTGAAGAACTCAGCGGTATTCATGGCCCCTCCTGTATCGACACTACGACTGATCAATATATCGCAGTCAGGTCACCGGGCAAGTGACCGGCATCACCAGCGCCAGCCAAGTTGTTAGAATGAAAAGGCAAACTTTTCGGCAGATCGCGGCGCAACTCTGGGATGTCATTTACCGAACAATTCGACGTAGTTGTAGTCGGCGCAGGCCATGCCGGATGCGAGGCCGCAATGGCCTCGGCGCGTATGGGACTGAGAACAGCGCTATACACGCTGAATGTCGACCTGATTGCGCAGATGTCGTGCAATCCGGCCATCGGCGGAATCGCCAAGGGACATCTGGTTCGCGAAGTCGATGCGCTCGGCGGAATCATGGGCGAGATCACCGACGCGGTCGGAATTCAATTCCGTTTGTTGAACACTTCGCGCGGACCGGCTGTATGGTCGCCGCGGGCCCAGTGCGATAAGCAGGCGTACCGCCTGAAGATGCGCGAGGTGCTGGAGTCGCAGCCCAATCTGAAGATCAAGCAGGCGGAAGTGGCAGAGTTGATCGTAGAAAGCCGTCAGCTCTCAGCCATCGGCCCTCAGCAAAATCGGGAAGGGCATGACTTCAGTCGTGCCGATAATGAGCCCCTAGAAGGGATAGCGGCTTTAGCCGCAGAGGTTGCCAACGACCAACCGCCAACGACTGACGACCACCGCATCGTGCGCGGTGTCAAACTTCGCGATGGCCGCACCGTGGGCGCGCAAGCCGTAATCATCACTACCGGGACCTTCCTCAATGGCCTGATTCACTGCGGTGAGCAGCAGTACCCCGCGGGACGCTCGGGCGAGCCGAATGCAGTTCTCCTTGGCGAAGCACTGAAGAAACTTGGCCTGCGCGGATGCCGCCTAAAGACCGGGACCCCGCCGCGCCTTGACGGACGGACGATCGACTGGTCGCGCTTCACCCTGCAGCCGGGCGATAACGACCCCACGCCATTCAGTTTTCGAACGAAGCGCGTAGCGCATCACGATTCTCAAGTTCCCTGCTACATCGCGTGGACCACACCGGAAACTCATCGCATCATTCGCGAAAACGTCCATCGCTCGCCAATGTACAGCGGGCAGATTCAATCGATTGGGCCGCGCTATTGCCCCTCGATCGAAGACAAGATCGTAAAATTTCCCGACAAGGAAATGCACCAGCTTTACCTCGAACCGGAAGGTCTGAACACGCACGAGATTTATGTGAATGGCATGAGCACTTCGCTTCCGGTAGATGTCCAGCTTGAAATCTTGAAATCGATTCCGGGATTGGAAACCGCCGACATGCTGCGCCCCGGCTACGCGATTGAGTACGACTCGATCGATCCCACCGAACTGCAGCGGACGCTTGAGACGAAAAAGATATCAAGCCTGTTTCTCGCCGGCCAGATCAATGGCACCTCCGGATACGAAGAAGCGGCATGCCAGGGATTGATGGCAGGGATCAATGCTGCTTTGAAGGTAAAAGCGCAAGAGCCTCTGATCCTGGACCGCACCGAAGCCTACACCGCCATTCTCATCGACGACCTGATCTCGAAAGGGACCAACGAACCCTATCGAATGTTCACCTCACGCGCAGAATTTCGCCTGCATCTGCGCATCGACAACGCCGACCGTCGCCTAACACCGCACGGCCGGCGAGTTGGTTTGATTTCCGATGAGGCATGGGAAGATTTTCAGAACAAGCAAGAGCGGCTGAGGAATCTGAAGAAGTTGCTGGAAGGCACAAGATTCACCCCCGACTGCGCCCAGACCCTTAAACAATGTCATTCCGAACGCGCGCAAAGCGAGGGTGAGGGACCTGCTGTTCCTGACGGCATGAAAGGGCCCGACCTGACTTCAACGCTCGGCCAAACCCTTGCGCAATTGCTGAAACGGCCTGAAATCACAATTGAACAATTAGCGCCGGTCCTCCGCCAACTCGACCCTATCTTCTTTGACAGAGAAAAACCCGGCGTGAATCGGCGCGAATCCATGGCCGGCATGTCTTCGGAAATCCGGAACGAACTGAAATCGGTTGAGACCGAAATCAAATACGAGGGCTACTTGCTGCAGCAGCAAAAGGCCATTGAGCGATTGAAAAAATCGGAGCAGCGGGCGATTCCAGAGTGGTTCGAGTATGGCACCGTCAGCGGACTGTCACGCGAGATGCAGGAGAAGCTAAATCACGTGCGTCCGCGTACGCTGGCGCAAGCCTCCCGCATCCCGGGAGTGACGCCTGCAGCCGTTTCGCTTGTAAATGTGTTTATCGAGATCCAGGCGCGTCGGCGCGAGCATGCTGCCGCACTTTAGAAACCCCGCCCAAAGCCGGTTTCGGCCGAATTTTAATGTCCCTGTAACAATTAATTGTTACAGGCACGTTACTATTTCTCGCATGCCTCAAGAGTCCCTCCGCATTGATGACCAGACCGGCACGCAAAATGGGCACCGCATTCTCCGGCTCGAGGGGGCGCTGGTGCTGACCACGATGTTCGAGTTCCAGCGAATGGTCCGGGCGGACGCTTCACAATGCCTTATCATCGATTTCAGCGGCGTCTCCTACGCGGATTCGGCGGGAATCGGTGCGCTGGTGGGGGCCTATGTCACGCGCCAGCACGGCGGCAGGAGCCTCGCCCTCGTCGGCGTAAGCGATCGTGTTCGCAACGCATTGCAAGTAACGCGCGTCGAACAATTCTTTCGCTTCTTCGATACGGTCAGTGCGGCAGAGCAGGCGTCGGCGATATAGCGAATCGCTATGCCGGCAGGTTCGCACGCTACGCCTCCGGTTTGACTCATCTTCCGCATCCCACCTAAGATGAATTTTCCTCAACATTTCACTTGATCGACACTCATGGTAGGAACCACCATCTCGCATTACCGCATCACCGGTCAGCTCGGCAGCGGCGGGATGGGCGTCGTCTACGAGGCCCAAGATCTCGACCTGGGCCGCAAGGTCGCGCTGAAGTTTTTGCCGCCGCAGCTCTCTCGCGATCAAACTGCGCTCGACCGTTTTCTGCTGGAAGCGCGCACTGCGTCCGCGCTCAACCACCCCAATATTTGCACCATCTACGCGGTCGAGAAATTCCAGGGCGAGGACGGGCAGGCCCAATCATTTATCGCCATGGAGTTGCTCGAAGGCGAGACTCTCGACCGGCGCATCGGGCCGAACGGCGTTCCGCTCGAGCGCCTGCTCGAATGGAGCATTCAACTTGCCGATGCGCTCGATGCCGCGCATGCCAAAGGTGTGATCCATCGTGACGTCAAGCCGGCAAATATTTTTGTTACCCAACGCGGACAGGCGAAGGTCCTCGATTTCGGCCTGGCCAAATTGACCCACCCCGAAATGGAAATGACCACCATTGGGGCCACGGCGGATTCACCCGCTGCCAACCTGACCAGTCCGGGAGCGACTGTCGGCACCATCGCTTATATGTCTCCCGAGCAGGCCCGCGGCGAAACCCTTGATGCGCGCACGGATTTGTTTTCTTTGGGCGCGGTGATTTATCAGGTGGCGACCGGACGTCTGCCTTTCACCGGCGCGACTTCGGCGGTGATTTTCCACGCCATTCTCGAAATTGACCCAGTTCCACCGGCCCAGTTCAACCCCGCGCTTCCGCCGAAGCTTGACGAGATCATCTCCAAGGCGCTCGAAAAAGATCGCGATTTGCGGTATCAGTCCGCGGCCGATTTGCGCGGCGATCTGAAACGGCTCAAGCGCGATACCGAATCCGGACGCAAGTCGGCGCAAACCGCTGCCATCAGCGGATCCAACCTGCCTGTGCCGGCTTCATCCGCTTCCAGCGTGGGCACAGTGCCTGCCAGCAGCTCGGCTTCACGGCCTGCGGCGGAAGGCAGATTCACGGTCCGCCTGATCGCTGGAATCGTGACCCTGGCCGTGATCACAATTCTCGGCGGCACTTATTTTCTGCTCAACCGCAGGCGTGCCGTACCGTTCCAGGATATTTCCGTCACCAAAGTGACCGACACGGGAAACGAGGTTCTCGCTGCGATCTCTCCCGACGGAAAATACGTTCTGTGCATGTCGCGCAAAAATGGACTCGCCAGCTTGTGGCTGCGCAACATTCCCACCAACAGCAACGTGCAGGTACAGCCTCCCGCCGACGTTTATTACAACGGCTTGCGCTTTTCTCCCGACGGAAATTATTTCTATTTTGTTCGCAGCGATCCGGGCAATGCTGAATTGAAATTCCTTTATCGCGCTCCGCTGCTCGGCGGCGCGCCTGAGAAACTCGCTTCGGATGTCGATTCGAACGTGACGTTTTCTCCCGACGGAGCCAAGTACGCTTTCATACGCTACGACAATCCTGATCCTGGGAAATACCGGCTGATTGTTCGTCCGACGGAAGGCACGGATGCTGATGAGCGAGCGCTGGTCAGCGGGCCGATGAGCCAATCCCTGTATCACCCGGCATGGTCGCCCGATGGGAAAGTCATTATCTGCAATGAACTAAATGCCGGCGGCGCGCTCACCGGCGTTACTGCGATCGACGCATCCACCGGATCGAAGAAAGTGTTCTTCGGAAGCAACGCCGCGTTGTTCGAATACCTGACCTGGATGCCGGATGGCCGCGGCCTGCTGGGGCTGCTGCATGGCCTCGGCCCCAACTTCAATCAAACCCAGATCGCATTTTTATCGTATCCGGAGGGTCGGTTATCGCAGGTCACCCACGATACGAACGCTTATTCCGACGTGAGCGTGGCTGCAGGCGGCCACGTCCTGAGTTCGATATTGAGCGAGGGCCGATGGAGCATCTTCGTTCTTCCTTCGTCGCAAGATGCAGCGCAGGCCCGCGCCATTGCGCCCTCGGAGGCATTCACGAATTTCACCTGGACGCCGAACGGATTCCTGCTCAGCGATCAGCACAGCGTACTCAATCGCATCGATCCGGCCACCGGAAACCAGACTCCGATCGCATCGGAAGACGGCGCGTCCAGCGGCGATCCTAACGCCTGCGCCAATGGCCGTTATGTGGTCTTCGATTCGCTGTTCGGCAGGCAAAGCGCCCAAAGCAATGTCTGGCGAATGGATGCTTCCGGCGGCAATCTGAAGCAACTGACCACCACGAAGCAGAATAGCCATGCGGTGTGTTCCCCGGATGGCCGCTCGGTTTATTACATGGAACAGCAGGATGAAACCAGGGTGATGCGCGTTCCCATCGATGGTGGCGAGCCGCAGGCCGTTTCGAACATTCCAGTCGTCGACAGCCAGTTCGATGTTTCGCCGGACGGAAACCTTGTGGCCTTTGAAACCCTGATCCACGCGCCGGAGCACAAAATCAAGCTGATCACCGTCTCCACCACTTCCGGCCAAGCGCAACAGCTTGATTTCCAGCGCGCTCCGTTCGGCTTGATTCGTTTTTCGCGTGATGGCAAAGGCGTGGTTTACGTGGTCCGCGACAATGGCGTCGATAATCTCTGGCTGCAGCCGCTCGATGGCTCGAGCGGCAACCAGATCACCAATTTCACCTCCGAGCGCATCTACGACTTCCACTGGTCATTCGATGGCAAGCAGTTGGCGCTGGTGCGCGGGCACACGGATTCAGACGTAGTGCTGATTAGGGATGCGGCGAAGTAAGGGGAATTGCCAGACGAGCCCGCCAGTCGCCGCCGTTCTTCACTCTCGTGTGCGCTGGCTTGCGCTCGATCGTCCGAAGGGATCCGCCTATTCACAGCTCGCCTCGCCCGGGCAGCCGATCATTGCGGCCGGATGGTTGGGGTTCTGAGTGCTAACGCCTGGTTTCGCCAGTTAGCGCTTTAGCGACTTCGCCTTTTCGCCATACGCCCGGGCGTCGGAGTGCTCACCTAGCTTGCGACTCGTCGCCGCGAGCATTGCGTATCGCATCCACTCCTCCGGGCCTGACGCGCCGGACTGGAGACAGAGGATGAACTCCCGCTTTGCCAGTTGAAACTCTCTCAAATCATAGAGGGTATATCCGTAATAGTAGTGAAACGCTGCTTGCCACTCTTCACTGACTCCGAATGCATTGGCGCGCTCAAACTGTTCTCTCGCCAAAGTGTGCAGAGAGAGTTCGTGATAGCAACGACCCAGATGACAATGAACATCGCTCCGAACTTCGCTATCCAGTTGGAACGCGACTGCTTCCTCAAGAAGAGGACGCGCTTCCTCTTTCCTTTCTAGATGTACAAGAGAAAACACCCGCTGTACCTGTAGCAACTCGTAAAGGTCACGTCCTTCGGGAGTGTTAAACCACGCTCTGTGCTGAATCAACATCGCTGACAGAGCTTGAACGCCTTCATCTCCCTTGTCCTGCTCCAGAAGTAACAGGGCGCAAAAGAAATCGATTTCTGCGAGTACCTGCGTATGGTCCTGCGCGAGACGCCTCGCCTCGGAGACTGAGAGTTCCGCATCCCTGAAATTTCCCGCGTGCTGTTGTCGGTTTGCCTCTTGCAGGAGCGTCCCTATCCTGTTAAGGGGATCGTTGGGATCAGATGTCGGAATGATGGTGTTTGGCAAATGTTCCCTCAAAAGCGCAGATAAAAGGGTAACACTCTGATTGAAAAGTATCAGGCCGTTGATCAAAACGTAGTTGGCGTAAAATCTCGATTTCACTCATTGGTGTCTCGAACTGAGTGAATTGGGGATCGGCAGTCCAATCACTCAATCGAGAAATACTAATTCCATCCGCCCCCAAGTCGCTCAATGGCCCGATCACTCAATCGCAAAATCAAAAGGCGGCCATTTCTGGCCGCCTTTTCCTGCTTGCGGATTGTTAGCCGCAAAGTGGTTTAAGCACCTTTGACGTTCTCGGCCTGCCAGCCCTTGGGGCCTTTGACCACGTCGAACTGCACCTGCTGACCTTCCTGCAGGCTGCGGAAGCCGCTCGCCTGAATCGCGGAGAAATGCACGAAGACATCCTCGCCATTCTGGCGGCTGATGAACCCGTAGCCCTTGGCATCGTTAAACCACTTCACTGTTCCTGTTTCCATGTGTTGCAAGTTTCCTTTTTGTTGATGTAGCGCTGAAACTTTGGAAGGCTTCTTCTGCAGGCAGGTCACACGCTGGTTTGCGGAGATTACTGGGTACTGCGAAAGAACTCTAAAGTCAAACGCAGCCGTATTCTATGGGAAATGCCTCAAAAAAGCTACATATTTTTCGCCTCGACTCATTTAAGTTTCTTATTTACATATACTTAAACTGACTACGGAATACGCCTGATGGCGCCCCGATTTGCCAGAAACTGCTCTGAAAAGAGATCATAGACGCATGCGTTTCCGGACCGCTCTCATACTTCTAATCATTGCGTCGGCAACACCTTTGTGTGCGAGCGTGGTTGACCAGGTGCGAATCGCGCTGGCACAAAACAACTTCAGCGCCGCCGATTCCTATTTGAATTCCTATCGCGCTCAAGCCGGAATCACTCCCGAATACGTAGAAGCTTATTCCTGGATGGCGCGTGCCGCGCTGGATGCTGGCCAGTACGATCAGGCTGCGTCCTACGCGAAGCAGACAGAAGATCTGGCTGTGGCGCAGATCAAACAGCATCCGCTAGATACAGAGCCGCATTTGCCCGTCGCTCTTGGAGCAGCTTTGGAAGTCCGGGCGCAGGTGCTCGCCGCGCGAGGGGAGCGCACACAGGCAGCTGCTCTTCTGCGCGCGGCGCTTCGAACCTATGGGAACACGTCCCTGCGCCCACGCTTGCAGAAGAACCTGAATCTGCTGTCGTTCCAGGGCCGTCCCGCGCCCGCTCTGCGCACCGAGCAATATCTAGGATCGAAGCCGCCGTCCCTCGCTCAGCTCAAAGGTTCGCCCGTGCTGCTGTTCTTTTGGGCGCACTGGTGCGCAGACTGCAAGGCCGAAGCGCCGATCATCACGCAACTGCGCAGCGAGTTTGCGCCGCGGGGACTGAAGGTGATCGGGCCAACGATGCTCTACGGTTACACTGCGCAGGTGCAGAACGCCTTGCCGAGCGACGAACTGCAATACATCGATGCCGTGCGGCATCGCTTCTATTACGGCTTGCTCGATATGCCGGTTCCCATCAGCAAGTACAATTTCGATGTTTACGGCGCTTCGACTACGCCTACGCTGGTGCTGCTGGATCGGACGGGAAAAGTTGCGATGTACCACCCGGGGGCGATGCCATATGACCAATTAAGGGCAGAGATAGAAAGAGCTGTGGCACAATGAAGGCGCGAAGAATTCACCTGCCATCCACCTCTGTAAGCCTCCCCGTCTTCACATCGTAAATAAATCCCCGCACCGGAATATGCTTCGGAATCCAGGGATGCGACTTCACCCGCTGCACCTGCTCTCGCAAGTTCGCCTCCAGATCATCGAAAGCGTAAAAGTGCGCAGGCTCGCTGGCGTTGGCGCCCATCTTCTTCGTCAGGTTCGACCTTAGTTCGCTTTCTTTCACCTTCAGCAATCCACAATCGGTGTGATTGATGATGATGAACTCCTGCGTGTCGAGCAGATGATGCGAAACAATCAGCGAGCGCAGTGCATCGTCCGTGGCGATGCCTCCGGCGTTGCGAATCATATGCGCGTCTCCGGGATGCAATCCCAGGCAGCGCTCGAAAAGAATCCGCGAATCCATGCAGGCGAGCACGGCCACACGGCGGCGAGGCTTGACCGCAAGCTCTCCAAGATTGAAGTTCTTTACGAATTCGGCGTTGGCTTTCAGCAATTCGTCCGAGACTGACAATTCCTTGCTCCTTACCTCGATTTGGCCCACCTAACAGATTAAACGCTACAATCGCCCGAGTGAACCTCGACGACACAATCGTAGCTATCGCCACCCCTCCCGGCCGAGGAGGAATCGGCGTGATACGCCTCGCTGGCTCCCGCGCCAGGGAGATTGCCCTGCCGATGCTACGCCTGAAGCATGAACTTCAGCCGGGAAGGGCCATTCTTGGCGAGTTCATTGATCGAAATGGTGAGACTGCCGAGCTTCGCTCGGCTGGACAGCCGGGGGCGGCTGTCCCCACAAGTATCGACGAGCAGCGCATCGACGAAGTCGTGGTCGCCTACTTCGCCAAGCCGCATTCCTACACTACCGACGACATCGTCGAAATTTCCGCTCACGGATCGCCCGTAGTGCTTCGCCACATTGTCGAACTCTGCGTGGCCGCCGGAGCACGACTCGCCGAACCGGGAGAGTTCACCATGCGCGCCTTCCTGAATGGCCGCATGGATCTCGCGCAGGCGGAAGCCGTCCGCGATTTGATCGACTCGCAGACACTCTATCAGGCCAAAATCGCCGCCCAGCAGCTCGAAGGAGCGCTCTCCAGGCGGCTGCAGCCCATCAAGCAAAAATTAGTTGAGCTGATTGCCGTCCTTGAAGCCGGAATCGATTTTGCCGAGGATGATGTTTCTGTTCTCCCCGATTCGGCGATCCTCGACCGCATCGACGCCATCCGCCAGCCTCTCGATCTACTAGCTGCCAGCTTTGCCTACGGAAAAATCGTGCACCAGGGATTCAGCCTGGCGATTGTCGGCCGGCCAAACGTGGGAAAATCCAGCGTATTCAACCGCCTGGTCGAGCGTGAGCGGGCCATCGTCACCGCCACTCCCGGCACCACTCGCGACCTGGTGAGCGAAACGGTCGCGATCGGCGGCATTCCGGTTCAGTTGGTCGATACCGCCGGAATCCGCCAGGCGCTGGATGAGGCCGAATCGATCGGCATTCGCAAATCCATGGAAGCCCTGGCTGACGCCGATCTGGTTCTGATCGTCCTCGACGCGTCTCAGGTCGCGGCCAACGGCCTGACGAAGGAAGATCAGGAACTTCTTGCGCAAACTCGAAATCGACCGGCCATCGTAATCGAAAACAAGTGCGATTTAGTCCGAGATCAAGGGGACGGTCAAAGGCACGATCAAAGGCTCGGTCAAAAAGAACCAAGCCGTTCGCTGAATACTTCGGCTAGAATGCCAACACTCCGCATCTCCGCGCTTACGGGCGAGGGCATTGCTGATCTGCGCGGCGAAATTCTGCGTCACATCGGCGGCGAAACGGGGGCCCAGGCCGAAGCCGGATTTCTCACCAACGTCCGCCATCAAGCCCTGGTCAGCGATTCTCTGGCTGCGCTCGACGCCGCAACTACCGCAGTGTCCGCTAAGGTCCCCCATGAAATGCTGCTGCTGGATCTCTATAACGCCTTGCGTCCGCTGGACGCCATCACCGGCGCCACCACCAATGACGACATTCTGAATCTCATCTTCAGTACCTTCTGCATAGGAAAGTAAATCAGCCAGAATTATGACACGCCCTACCGGCGCAGAAAAACAAGCGCGCTAACAAGAAGTGCCGGAAAGTCCAAAAAAGAAGCCCGCACCGAAGTGCGGGCTGCGAGACTACGCTTGGTATTGTTTAGAAGCGCACGCGAGCACCAAGTTCAATGTTCCGCGGCTCTCCCTCGCCGTTGAACCCGAGAGCGCCAAAGCCGCCGTTGTTGTAAAGACCCAGGAAGTTATCGGTCCACTGGTTGTGATTCAGAACGTTGGCGAAGACGCCCTGGAATTCCAGGTTGACGCCTTCCGCCACCAGGATGCTCTTCTTGATGCTGAAGTCCATGTTCCAGTAGGCCAACCCGTTCAGGATTCCAGCGCCGCCATCCCGGGTATCGATGCCGAGAATTGGATTACGCCAGTTCGAGGCTTCGTTCACCCCGTTCGAGAAGTAGTTCACCGGATATCCGTTGGTTTGATTCGCACAGAATCCAGTGAAGTTGTAACCGGGGCAATTGTAGGCATGAGTGTGGGGAACGGGGCCGATCGGAACCGCATTCTCCATGTCATAGTCACCGCAGCCAATGCCGTCGCAGGAACCGAAGGATTGGTAGTTTCCATAGGTTGTTCCAATCTGCGTGGGAACGCCAGATCCTGCTGCGAAGATGGTCGCGAAGCGTCCAGCCGCCCAAGGCCCGTCCCATGAAACCATTTTGTCCCTTGAAGAATGGTGGCTGATAGACGAGGAACGCGTTATAGATAAACTTGCCGGTCCCACGCCTGTCTGCCGTACTGTTCGCCCACATTGAAGTCATCGAGGAGATTGAGTTCGCTGGAGGATTGCGCCTGTGCTCCCGTGCCCAGGGCCTTCGACCAGGTGAAGTTCGACTGCATGGTCAAGCCCTTCCAATCGGCCATCTTGACGGAAACGAAACCGGCGTTGTAGTTACCGTAGCCGATGCTGGCGTTCTGAAAGGCCCCGTCGGTGAACGCGCCGGAGCAGCCAATCGTGGTTGTGGCGTTACACGTGGCTGGAATCGGAGTGCTCTGCATGCTGCGCGGGAAGTTGAATGCGCCCACATTATTGTTTGTGTCTGTACACCCGCCAGCCGGACATCCTACGCCGCTGTCGAGGTCACTCCAGATGCCCCAGACTTGCACATTTTCAAGGTTACCGGTACCCTTGGCACCTTCGTTTGCGACCACCGCAGCCGTACAAGTGGAGAAGCCATTGCAATAGCCTGTGCCCTTCAACGCATGCTCGAAGAACGGTTGTGCCGTGACGGCGCCGGCATTGGCCGCGCAGCCACCACCGGCCATTCCGGCGAGGCCGCCGCAATATTGCAGCAAGATGTTGTCGTAGGCTTGCTTAAACTGCTGCCCCCCGAGCGTCATCATGTAGGGAACCGGGTTGAGTTCAACAGGTTGATACTCGTGGGTGATGCGCCGCCCGATATAGCCGAGTTCCATAGTAACCCTGCGTCTCAGCTGCCGCTGGATGGTGACATCGAACGAGTCGATGGCATTCGGCCGGAAATTCGGATCCAATCCCTCGGGGGAGGACGAGAAGCTGTTGTTGAACCCAGGGTAGACCGGCTGGGGCAAGGTTGGGGTGGCAAGCGAGATCAACGGGACAGTCGGGCCACCGGTAGTGGACGCCGTCGATCCTACGCGAAAGGCAGTCGAGTAGGTTCCAGCACCCGAGGCTCCACAGGCCCAGCTTCCCGGTGCTGCGCCGACCACGTTCGAGTCACAAGCTATGGGCTGCTCGAGACCGAGTCCCAGCAGCGGTACCAGCACCTGAGTCACGCCGTTCAGACGACCGTACTGGCGGCCATAGCCGGCACGGAAGACAGTGTCATTGAGAGCGCTGTTGGCAGCATTCGGCGCCCAGGCGACGGCCACGCGCGGGCTGAACTCGCCGTAGAACGGGTTATAAGGATATTTCAATCCATTGGCGGTATTGCCGACCAAAGCAAACCCCATTTCAGGGTTGTAGACCTGTCCGGCGAGCGCGGCCTTCTTGGTGTTGGTGAGGTAGGTCTCCGTGCTTAACGGCTCATCGCCGGCATCGACAAGGACTGTCTGTTTGCCCTGCGCTTCAACCGGCGGCATCTCCAGCGCGTAACCCAGACCGTAGGTGAAAGTGAAAGTCGGCTTCAGATGCCAGGTATCGCTGAAGTAGACGTTGTAGTAAGGGATAACGCTCTGGTCGAAGGCGTTCGAAAGCGGAGGTAACAGGCTTAGATTGGAACCGGTGCGCGCGAACATCTGCGATGCGATGGAAACTACGCCCAATGCCGCTGCGGTCAGTGAATCGCAGGTCTGGGAGCTGGTGGAAAGGGTAGCGTCGGCCGCGCAAGGGTATGCCAGCGCGCTCAGCCCCGATCCGTTTGTTCCATTACCCAGAGAATACACAGGGAAGGCGTTAATGGCGCCGCCGCTGTCATTGCGCTGGTGATAGTCCCAATTGTGCTGATACGTACCACCGAACTGGAACAGGTGGTTGCCTTTCAGCATGGAAATGTCGTCGCGGAACATGTTGTCGTGCCCATCCCAGAAACGGCGGCGAATCTGTTGGTTGTTGACGTTATACGGTCCGAGGTCCTGGGTCTGCGACTGGCCGCTATCGAATTCCAGCGCGCCGCCGAGCCCGGCAATTTGTGGAGGAGCTCCGGTGCGGCCCCACGCCCACCAGTTGCGCAGGTGACTAAAGTGGAAGTCGTTGGTCGTGTTGTTGGTGATGTTCGTGGTCAGGCCGGCGACGAGATACCAGTCCTGAACCGGATCGCTCGAGATCGAAGCTGGCGTGCCCAGCGTATCGCCGGGGAAAAAGCCGCCGATATCGACCTGCTCACTCCCTGCGACTTTGATGTTGTAATAACGCCAGCTGGCCATGAAATGGTTTCTGGAACCAAAATCGTGGTCGATACGGGCCACGTCGAAATTGCTGGAGATGGGGGTGTTCAGATTGCCCGCAAATCCTAAGACGTTGGCGCCGTCGCAAAGGCTCTGGCTGCAAACCGCGTTAGATTGTGGTTCGTACTTGTTCCATACCTGCGAAACCAACGGGTTGAGACCGAGGCCAAGCGGATCGCATTTGCCGGATGGGTTCGGGTTCGCGGCCGTCCCGCCACAGCCGTAATTCCCAGCGTAAGTGATGCCGTTAAAAGTCACGGGCGTGGGGTTCAGGTTGTAGGCGATGGCGCCGCTGGAGGCATCCGTTAACAGGCCCAAGCGCAGGGCTGGAGATGGAACGTTTCTCGTAATCGTCTGCGAGAAGGGATACCGGAAGCCCTCATAGTTGTAGAAGAAGAAGGTCTTGCCGCCGAGAACGTCTTTCGGAATGAGCGGCCCTCCAAGAGCGCCGCCAAAGCGGCTGTAGTGATAGGAAGGAAGATCGATGTGTCCGCAGTTTGGCGCGCCGCATTGCGCTACTCCTTCCCAATTCTCTTCGTTATTTTGCCAGGAGTTCGAGGACCAGTTGTTGTCCTTGTAATACTCGTATGCGGTGCCGTGAAAAGCGCTTGTACCGCGCTTGGTAACAACCTTGATTTCCGCGCCGGCGGAGCTATTGAAATCAGCCGTCTGCCCGGCAGTGTTCACCTTGAATTCTTCGACGCTGTCCGCCGGAGTGGGCATTACGCCCGACGGGGCGGAGTAAGTGAAGGATTGGGTGGACATGCCACCGGTTGGGTCACCGATCACCAGACCCTGTTGCATCGACGTGTACACGCCGCCGCTGCCATCCATATCGTTGCTGTTGTTGCCGCCATCCAGCGAGAAATAGCTTTGGTCGTTGACCGCGCCCGCAACGTCTCCACCGGCGCTTACGCCCGGCTGCAATTCGATGAAGGTATTGACATCGCGGCCAATGCTGGGCAGGTTGTCGATGGCAACCTGGGGTACCGTGTTGCCAACCGTCGCGTTCATGGTCTGCAACTCATTGCCGACCGCAGATACCTCGACCACGACATTTGCCCCGCCCACCTGCAAGGCCAAATTGACCGTCAGCGCGAGTCCGATTTGCACCACCTGGTGCTCGGTTTTCACGGTCGAAAACCCAGCCTTCGAGACCGAGATGTTATATGTACCCGGCGTAACGTCAGCGAAGAAGTAGCGCCCCGTTGCATTCGTGGTAGCTGTCCGGACAATGTTGGTCGTGGGGTCAGTCATCGTTACCGTAGCTCCGGAGACCACCGCGCCCGAGGGATCGGTAATTGTCCCGGCAACGCTGCCTGTCGACGTCGATTGTGCCCAGACTGGCAGGGCCCCTGAGAGGCAAATCACGATAAGAAGAAGAAACAGAGCCAACTTCATGCTGCGCGTTTGCATTTGCTACCCTCCTGAACCTGAAGAAATTGAAGCTGACTAACGCAACTTGGACTGGAAATCAAGCAAAGGATGGTGTAGTTGCTGGCCCTACCAGTTCTGCTCCATGCCTTAGCTTGGCGCCACGACTAATAGACCGAATGAAATACAACAACTTTAAGGAAGTATGAAAAGCTAGTAAGACCCGAGAAAAAGCAGATGACATAACATTACGCAGCAAACAGAGTTCCAAAATCCTACTGTGTGCATGTTATGTTTCTACAGCACTTAGTCCGGGCCAGCCCCGTGCGCCATTCCGATAGGTGGAGTTGGCATATGATTTTTCGTAGTTAGGTGCTGCATCGAAGGAGGGAATCGCTCTGGTTCTGGATTACTTCGAGAGCGCGGCCAACGCTTGCCGGAACATGGAGTCGAAGGACTCGATCTTGCCGATGCTGCTCAGATTTTGCAGGGCATTCTCGGCCGCGGCCCGCTGGTAGCCCAGATTAACCAACGCCGATAAGACATCTTCTTCCAGCGCGCTGGCGGCTGTCGGGGCCGATTTAATTTCTCTCGCCGGCAATTTGTCGCGCAGTTCCAGGATCATCCGCTCCGCCGTCTTCTTCCCGATCCCCGGAATCTTCGTCAGCCGGGCTACATCATTCCCGCGAATTGCCTCCGCCAGGTCATCCGCCACCATCCCGCTGAGAATAGTGATCGCCAGCTTCGCGCCAATTCCGCTCACCGTCATCAATTTCTCGAATAGCTCTTTCTCCGCAGGAAGCAGAAATCCATACAGGGCAATCACGTCCTCGCGCACGTGCATGTGGATGTGCAGCGAAACCTCGGAGCCATTGGCGGGCAGACCGGAAAACGTGGGAACGCTGATCGTCACTTCATAGCCCACGCCAGCGGTCTCGACGATCACCTGATTGGGATGCTTGGCCAGCAACTTTCCGCGGAGATGGGCAATCATGTTGGAGCCATTGTAGCCGTAGGCGCTAGACCTGCAGACGATAGATCGATACAAACCGCATTCCGGAACACTTGGGCAAGACGTGCCAACAACCAAAAACAAACGGCAGGGCCGACTCCCTGCCGTTGTCCGGACCTTGTAACTTCCTGAATCGATGCTTACTTCTTGTTGACGGCCTTTTTCAATTCGGCTCCGGGGGTAAACTTCGCAACCTTGCGGGCCGCGATCTTGATAGTGGCGCCAGTCTGCGGATTGCGGCCGTTTCGAGCCTTTCTCTGCGACACTGAGAAAGTGCCGAAACCTATCAGAGCCACTCGATCACCCTTCTTCAGCGCGCCGGTGATGCTCGTCACGGCGGTATCAATCGCGGTTGTAGCCTGCGCCTTGCTGATTTCGCAGGCGCCAGCGATCTTGTCAACCAGATCGGCTTTATTCATAGTTTCTCCTCGCAGGTCTCTTTCATACCCAGCACTAACCGGGAAATAGGGTCTTTTGTACTGAGTGGGAAACCTGACGGCTGGTATTTTCCTCTCTATTTCCAGAATGTCAACTGTGAATTCCGCACTGGAAGCGTGTTTTGCACTCCCGTGTCGGCAGTTGCCGCTCACAGGGCCGATTTCGGAAGCAAAGTATCGCCAAACGCCAGTGGGAGCATCCGGGCCGAGGCAGTTTTACCGATTTTTCCGCATTCCTCCACAGCCCCACCGTTGGCTTCACAGTTTGTACACAGAGAATCACGGTTTCTCGCTTGCGGGAAGCGCGTGCATGGGCGCAGAGTCAAAGACAAGGAATAGAAAAAGAATAGAATCGGAGAGGCCAGAAAAAAGAAATCATGTTGACCAAGCCGAGAATAGAAGTTTGTCCGCTATGTGAAGGAACTGGCTGGAAGCCGCTTCCCCCGCGCTCGGGCGGGCCGAACGGGAATGAGAATAGCCATTACAAAGACCGGCGCGTCACCCGTTGCGATTGCCAGTTGCGCGCGCGAAACCAAACTTTGCTGGCCGCGGCAAATATACCCCGGCGCTATGAACACTGCGAGCTCGCCAGCTACACCACGGACTTTCCTGGGGCAGACCCCTCGCTGGAGTTGGCTTACTTTAAGGCCTCTAGGTTCGCCCAAGAGTATGATCCGCGTGACGGCATCGGCCTTCTGTTCACCGGAACAATCGGAAGCGGCAAAACTCATCTTGCAGTTGGTGTCATCAAGGAGCTGATCGGCAAAGGAGTGTCCTGCCTCTTCTGCGATTATCGCGAGCTGTTGAAGGAAATCCAGAATTCGTACAATAGCACCGTTCAAACGACTGAGCTGGACATACTTCGTCCAGTGTTTGAAACTGAAGTTCTTCTCCTCGACGAACTGGGTGCCGTTAAGCCCACCGAGTGGGTTGGAGATACGGTAAGCATAATCTTAAACGCTCGCTACAATGAGAGTCGCACTACTATAATCACCACCAACCTTCCGAACCTTCCGCCCGGTGAGTACAAGAACAATCTCCCGCCCATGAGCAAGGAGGCAGCCAAGCAAGCGTGGCAGGGCAAGACCCTAGGAGATCGAATCGGAGAGCCGATGCGCTCTCGGCTTCATGAAATGTGCGTGATTGTTGAGCTGGGCGGAAATACAGATTTTCGAAAAGGTGCCCGCAGCGCCAGCCACCGATAATTCCATCGAGGACTTGCTTACAATGAATTCGTGCTGACTGCTCGCCTGGACTTCGCCCCCGACCGCAGCGCCGAATTCTTCGCCGCCATCCCGGCGACTGCAGCCGTGTTCCTGCTTCGCGGCGACAACGAGCAAGCCGAACCTTACGTCAGCAAAACCGCCAACCTTCGCCGCCGGCTGCAGCGCCTTCTCGGCCCCCTCGATGAGCGAACGAAGAAACTCAACCTACGTGACCGCGTCCGCCGGATCGAGTACTGTTTAACCGATTCCGATTTCGAATCCGGATTTCTGCTGTATCAAGTCCTACGGCAAACTTTTCCTGAGACCTATGCGCACCGCCTCCGCTTCCGTTTCGCGCCGCTTCTCAAGCTGCACATCGAGAATGAATATCCACGAGCCTCA
Source organism: uncultured Acidobacteriaceae bacterium (assembly GCA_963743585.1). GTDB lineage: Bacteria > Acidobacteriota > Terriglobia > Terriglobales > Acidobacteriaceae > Sulfotelmatobacter. The sequence goes on from CAVUQI010000005.1 coordinate 157,074, forward strand.
ATTACCACGCGGCTCGGACGCCTGAACGGACGCGCTCTTTATTACGGCCCGTTTCCCTCGCGTGCCGAAGCAGAAAAGTCCATGAACGACGCGCTCGACTTTTTTAAAATGCGCCGCTGTGTCGACGATCTGCACCCCGATCCCGCATTTCCCGGCTGTATTTATTCCGAGATGAAGATGTGCCTGGCCCCGTGCTTCAGGGGCTGCACCGACCAGGAATATGTTTCGGAAGTAAATCGCGTGCGAGCCTACTTCGATTCCGGCGGAGAATCTCTGACGCGCGAACTCTGCCAGCAGCGCGATGCCGCATCGGCCAATCTCGCGTTCGAAGAGGCTGCAGCAATCCACGTGCGCCTGGAGAAACTAAAACCGGTAATGAGCCATTTTCCGGAAATCGTTCGCCGCATTGATCGTCTCTCGGCCCTTATCATTCAGCCGAGCGAGGTTGCCGGTTCAGTAAAGTTTTTCCGCGTGCAGCGCGGAGCGATCGCTGGCCCAATAATTTTCTCGATTCAGCCGGACGAGCATGCGAAATCGCAATCCACGGAAGCACGCGTGCAAACGGCGGTCGATTCGTTTGCGGAGGGAAAACCGGCATCGGCACTCGAAACCATGGAACATCTTGCGCTGCTCAAACGCTGGTATTACCGCGGCACTCGTATCGGCGAAATCTTTTTCGCGGATGACACAAATATTTTTCCGATGCGCCGCATCGTTCGCGCCATCAGCCGCGTCTTAAAAGGCGAGAAGCCAGAGACGGCGCCAAGCTTGCAGGCTGAACCAAATGCGCCGATCGTTGCAATCGACAATCACGAAATCAAGATCGAAAAAGGACAAGATGGCCACTAAGGGAAAAGCGGCGGGAAAAGATCCGCATGATAAAGCGCTGCGCGAACATCTCATCGATCTGCTGAGCGGAGGCGGCGCGCACGCCAAATTCGGCGACGTTGTCAACGGTATACCGGAGAACCTGCGCGGCGTTAAGCCCGACGGCCTGCCGCATTCCGCGTGGATGCTGCTCGAACATCTGCGCCTCGCGCAGTGGGACATTCTCGAGTTCAGCCGCAATCCAAAACATGAATCGCCGAAATGGCCTGAGGGGTATTGGCCAGCTTCAGAAGCACCGGCTACGCCGGCCGCGTGGAACAAGTCGATTCAGCAATTTCGCAAAGACGCGGAAGCAATGCAGGAATTGATTGAAAATCCAAAGACCGATCTTTACACGCGCATTCCCTGGGGCGATGGCCAAACCATCCTGCGCGAGGCACTGCTCATTGCCGATCATAACGCCTACCACTTGGGCCAATTAGTCGATGTGCGCAGGGTGTTGGGTGCGTGGAAGGACTGACGCAGAATTATCGTTATCGAGACTATCCATTAATTAGCCTTGCAAAAAATGAGCCGGCCCTTTCGGTCCGGCTCAATTGCTTTACCAAACTAATCAGCGCTTCAAGGCGCCACAGTTATGGTGACCGGCGTCTCGTTTGTCAGTGATCCCGAGGTCCCGATCAGTTCGATGGTTGTGGTCCCGGTTGGGGCACGCCTGGTAGCCGTCCACGTAATAGTTACGTTCACGCTACCATTCGCCGGCACTCTTACGGGGTTGGCCGACGCCGTCGCCGAAACGCCAGTGGGGAATTCGTTCACGCTCAACGTAACCGAACCGCTGAATCCATTCACGCTGGTTAGGGTGGCCGTGGTGGATACGCTGCTGTTGTCATCAATCGTGAAAGAAGACGGCGACGAGGAAATGGTGAAATTCTTCGTGCCCGAAGAAGCATTCACCGTCAGGCTGACCGTGGCGGTGTGACTGGTCGAGCCTGAGGTTCCGGTGATCGTCACCGTAGCCGTGCCGACCGTGGCGCTTGCGGAGGCTGTCAGGGTGAGTGTAGAGGTCACGCTGCCATTCGCAGGTGGCGTAACTGGATTGGTGGAGAACGTCGCCGTTACGCCTGAGGGCAGGCCAGACGCGCTCAGTGTAGTCGCGGAGTCGAAACCGCCCGTGCTGGTAACGGTAATCGTGGTGGTTCCGCTGCTGCCTTGAGTGACGGTCACAGACGTCGGCGAAGCACTTACGCTGAAGGCCGGCGACGTTGTGGAATTGACCGTGAGAGCGATCGTTGTGGTTGCGGTCAGAGTGCCGGAGGTCCCGGTAATCGTGACCGTAGCCGATCCAGTGGTTGCAGTGCTGCTCGCAGTCAGAGTCAACACGCTAGTCCCGGTTGTGGGGTTGGTGCCGAACGCCGCAGTTACGCCGCTCGGCAATCCGGATGCAGCAAGAGTCACGCTGCCGGTGAATCCGCCAATGTCCGTCACGCTAATAGTGCTGGTGCCGCTGCTGCCCTGCGTTACGGTAACGCTGCTCGGCGAAGCCGAAAGCGTGAAGCTCGGGCTCGACGACGATGAACCAGCCAGCAGGCCGATCATTCCGGTCGTGTTCGGACTGCCCCATCCGGTGCACAGGTCGTAGCCGGTGATTGCCGAATAGGTACCGCAACTCCCGCTGGTTATATCGTGGAGATACGTGCCATAGCTGGAGGACAGAGCCGCCGGGTAAAGGACGGATTAATGTAGCCGATGGTTGTGCCATTGGCCGCTGCCTGTTGATTTGCCAGGGCCACGTAGCCAGCCCACATGGGCGTCGCAAAACTCGTCCCTCCGTAGTCGTTTGCAGTACAGGTGGTCTGGTCAGCGCAAACGTAGTAAGTAAAGTTCGCGTTGCCCGCCACGTCCGGCCCGTTGCGGTACTTTGTCGAACCTTTGTTGCCGGAGGTAATCACTCCCGAAAGCTGCTGCCAGGAGGGAATCGCGATGTCATCCGGGGAGATGCCGCCACCACTGTCTGCCCAGGCGGTTTCTGATTTCCATGGACCGGCTGCGCTGGAGGTTGTCAGGTCGGTCGCCGCCGACCGAGACGATATTGGCATCGTCCGCCGGCCAGGCCTCATTGGACGCAGACCAGGCCGAACTATCGCCCGATGCGGCAAAGAAGTTCTGGCCCTGTGAGGCCATCTGTTCAAAGTACGGATCCAGCGTGCTCGGGTCCGCCGGCGTCCAACCCCACGAGCAACTGATCTGCATCGACAAGGGAGCGTCCGTATCGGTGACCATCGCGCTGATGCAGGCGGTATCGCTGATGTCTCCCGATCCGCTCGCCAGCACGTCGCCGCAGACGTACATGTAGAGCATGTGGGCGCCCGGAGCCATGCCCATGAACTGCGTCATGTCGAGCGTCTGCTCGGTATCGTCGCATGCGCTGCTGCCGCTATCGACGCAGCTCGTGCCGTAACCACCCGTGGAAATGAGCGTGGGAGTGAAAGGTTCGGTTTGCCCGACGTTTTTGTAATAGGTGGAAAGGTCGGACAGATCGGTGCCTGCGAATTCGAACAGCGCAAGGTTCTGGCCGGAGCCGGTCCAGCTTCATCGCCTCGAGCGATAGCATGGCGAGAGTGCCGGTCGCATCCTGCGTGAGGGTCTGATCGATCCGCAGCCTGATCGGCCAGCGGGGGTTCGCCTGCACCCCCTGCGCGATCGCTTTCGATCGCGAGCTTTGGGGAGCGGGCAACCGGCAATTGTGCGCGGGTCTTCGGGGCGCCGTTGAGGCGAATTGCCCGCCTTTTCGAGACAATTTTCTCGCGCTCGGCGGTTCACCCATGCGTCTTGTCACCCATCGTCTTGGCCGAGCCGCTTCCGATCACGTTGAACCGCGCCTTTTGTTCGTCGCTCAGCGAATTATAGAAGTCCGAGAGCGCGGGTTTCACCGTGGCCAACGCATTGGCCAGCGCGTCAAGGCGCTTCGCCACCATGTCGAGCCGCTCCGTCACGGTCTTGACCGTCTCGGCCGGGCAGGAAGCTTCCAAGTCCTTGGCGGCGGCGGCCGAGACTTTTTGCAACTCGTCGAACGCGCTCTTTTGCTGTTCGGTCGGTTTGATCGTCTCCTCGATGCGCCGCACCGGCGGCGTCGCGAAATTCTCCGTTTGACGAGCGCATAGACCGTTGAGTTCTTCTCTCGATTTTGCTTTGCCAGCCGCGGCGCGGCGCGGCGCGCCGATGGCGGCGAAGCGCTCCTTCTGTTGTGGATCGAGGGCGTCGTAAAACTTCGCGAGCGGCTCCCGCATCATCCGCACGGCGTTCTTCATCGCTTCGATTCGCTTCGTCATCGCGTCGAGCCGCCCGACCGGCGTAAGCGGAGTCTCCGTCGTGCAAGAAGCCAGCAGCACGTTGTCGGCCTGCGCCAGCGCCGATTTCAAGTCGTTCAGCAGCGCGGTCTGCGCCTCGGTGGGGCGCACCGCCTTCTCGATCTGGTCGATTGGCAAATTGGCGACGCCGGGGGCGAGCCCGCCGCAGGCTCCCGCCTCGACCGTTGCCGCCGGCGCGGCCGGACGCGCCGTGGAGGCGTAACGCGCGCGATGATGGCGGTGATGACCTGCGCGATAATGGGAGACAAGGCCGTGGTGCTCGGCGAGGAGCCTCGCCATAAACGTCCCAGGAATTTGATTCTCCGCCCGTGTAGGGCGCGCTCATCGAACCGGCCAGAACACGCTGGCGAGCAGCGCGTCAAAGCCATAGGCGAAGAACGGATCGTAATAATCATAGGGCCAAAGCGCATAGGTCAGCAGGTCGCCATAAAGGAACGGCCAATACACGCCATAGGCCCAATAGCCCCAACCGTGCTCCAATCGTACCAACCTCCGCCCCAATAATTACCGCCCCAATCGTTCCACGCCCCGGCCGAGCCGAAGGCGTTGCCGCTGAAGCCGCGATTCTCAACCGCGGCCGCCATGCATATGCCAAGCTCCCCGAGCGCCCAGCGCATTATGCGCTACAGCCGCATAATGGCCTCCGGCGTGGCCAAACCCATGTCCGTGGAAGTGATGCGCGGCGAAATGCCTGCCCGCGAAATGCTTGCCCGCGAAGTGTCTGCCCGCGAAATGCCTGCCCGCATGACGCCCTCCGCCATAATGTCTCGCGAAATGGTGGCCGTAGTGGCCGTAATGACCATAGTGACCGTAGTGACCAAAGTGGCCGAATGGCCGCCGTGGAAGCCGCCGAAATGTCCAAAGCCGGGAAAGCCGTGAAAGCCGCCAAAGCCATGGAAACCGTGAAAGCCACCGCCAAAGCCGTGAAAGCCGCCCCCGCCGAAACCGTGAAAGCCCCCGCCGCCAAAGCCATGAAAGCCGCCGCCCCCGCCAAAGCCGTGAAAGCCGCCGCCGCCGCGAAATCCTCCACCTCCGCGCCCAAAGGCCGAGGCTTCGCTCATACTCCCCGGCGCGACACCCGGCGCCAAGGCTCAGCCATCCCCTCATTTTTCACACAATCGCGAAGGTTTGATTGAACGCTTCGTTTTGATTCAGATATTCGTGAAATCGCGCAACGAGTGGCCGCAGCCGGGCTCCGGCATGTTTGGGATCAGCTCATAGAGCATGCAGCCCTGCCGGAACAACGAATGGGTTCGGTGTTTGGCGGTGTTGACCTTGAGATGGCGGTCCATGCCGAGGCTTTCGCCGGCGGCGCCGAGCAGCGTCAAAAGCACGATGGCGAAGGCGTTCAGAAGAAGAAGCCTGTCGCGCCGTTGCGGATCGGCGATGCGAAGAACGCTCAGGCCCATGCCGAAACGAAGGTCCTTCGTGTCGCGAAATCCTGGCTCGATTGTCCAGCGCTTGGCGTAATAGTTCATGATCTCGCGCGCTGTCGCCTCGGCGTTGCTGGCGGCCAGACACCAGGCCTCCTTCATATCCCTGGCCTTGACGCAGACGACCGCCCCAACCTTGTGGCGGCCCGCCGTGACCTCGGCGTCGCGCAGCTTGCGCGCTCGTCCGCCCTTGCCGACCCATGCGGCGGCGGGGCGCGTTTCGCCATCGGCCGCGCTGACATGGATATTGCCGCGAAACCGGATGACATAGGCGAAGCCCAACGTGTCGAGAAAGTCGAACAGCTTGGTGTCGCCGAAGCCGCGATCGGCCAGAATCGTCACCGCGACGCCCTCGGGCAGCACCTCCGCCAAACGGGCAAGGCAGAGGTCCTCGAAGTCGTTGCGCTGGTCTTTCAACTCGTCCTTCAAGACGGTCAGCCACAACAACGGCGTCGCCCGGCCGTGGTTGGTGACAAGGCTCAAGGCCAGCGTCGCCTGATCGTCCGCGTCGAAATCCGTCCAGTCCATGGCGACGACAATCGTCTTGCGCTCGCCAACAACTTCCGCCACCCACGGGGCGAACATGTCCCACACGACGATGCCCTGATTGCTCAACAGCCGGTCGACCTGCTTGATGGCGTGTTTGCTCAGCAGTCCGCGCGCCTGGGCCAGGGACTGGCCGATGATCGACACCGCCAGCGACGCGCCCGTCATGACGCCGACGGCGCCATTGGCAAGCGACATCACGCGCTTGGCATGAACATCTTCGGCGAATACGCCGTCGAGATATTTGTGAACAAACTCAACACGCTTGATCGGATGGTTCATGGCCTCGCTTCGCTCAGACCGGATTGTCCAACCCCGTCATTCGCCATGAAATTTGGCCAATATGAGTCCCCGCGAAAATGAGGGGATTCATGAGGCGCCAAGGAGGTTTCGAGCACGAATCCGAAAGCGATCGCCGCCGCGATGAGCTTTCGCCCATTTGCGAGTCATGACGCCCTATTCCAGCGCCCCCTTCGCTATTACTTGGTGGGGCGGCCGGTGTCGTCAATACGGATAATAAAAATCCAAGAGACCATTTGAGAATGATTGAAGGCGCTCGCGATCAAGGTTCCCGTCTATCTTCACGCCCACCAACGCCGCGTGACTGGGCCAAGGCTTATAATGTCGAAAGGAAAGCCACGAGCGCTTCCCGCTCGTCGGCGCTGAGTCCAGCGGCTTGATTTTCGATCGAGCGCCGGGTTTGGGCCGCCGCCGCGATCATAGAAATCGACGACCTCCTCGAGACTCTTGAAGCTGCCGTCGTGCATGTAGGGCCAGGTTTCTTTCAAGCCCCGCAGCGTCGGCGTCGTATAGGCCCAGCGATTTCCGGCTTGCCGCTTATTTCGAAGCGTCCGAGATCGTTTTTGACCGTCGGCGTGGACAGGCCGACATCGGACAGTCGAACATTTTGAAAGACGCCGCCGCCAATTCGACCCGCGTTGTCGCATTGGCGCGAGCCGCGAAAGCGACGCCGGTGTTGTGCCACGCCTGATCGGTGAACAACGCGGCGTCCTCGCCGATCGCGTGGCAGGAAACGCAGCCGCCCTTATGAACGAAAACATCATAACCGCGCCATTCGAGCGGCGTGAGCGCGCTTTTCTCGCCCGCGAACAGCGCGCGGTCGAAGCGACTGTCGCCCCTGAGCAGCGTCGCCTCAAAAGCGGCGATGGCGCGGCCGAGCATCGTGATCGAGACGCCTTCGCCGGGGAAGGCGGCGGAGAAAGCCGGCCCGTAAACGGCGTCGGCGCGCAAGCGATCGAGCAGCG
>CAVUQI010000006.1:0-1112642 GCA_963743585.1 uncultured Acidobacteriaceae bacterium
GGTTGCCGCTTTTTTTGCCATGCGCCATCCTCGTTGAAATTGTGTAACGATACATGTTGACTGTATTGGTATGTCTGGGCTAGTGTCAAGGGCAACGTTGTTTCTTGAGGTTCCTCTATGACAGCCAGCCAGCTCCTCGGTGCCGCCGCACCAGCCCCAACTTTCGAACACTTCGTCGACGGAGACACAGCGGCCACGTTCCTAGGTATCACGCGACGTACGCTGCTGCAAAAAGTCCGCGATGGCAAAATTCCCGGTCACGCGCTCGATCCATCGGCAGAAAAGAAGGACTGGAGGTTTCTCTTATCGGAACTCCACGCCTACATGGTAAGCTGCGAAACACGGCCACCTGGAGCACGCAAACCACCAAGGAGGGTTTGATGCCCAGGTATCAAATAGGCAGTCTACGCAAGATAATGCGCGCGGAGGGTCTGACGTGGGTGCTTCGCTATTACGCTACTCGCTCGGATGGGAAACGAGTCGAACGCACGACCGCTATAGGTCTTGTCAAAGATATCGGTCCCAGCCCGGCGGATGCATCGAGAGAAGTCGATCGTCAGAAGCTGCGCGAAACCATCAACCAATTGCAGCCCTTCCAAGGAACGCCGAGAACGTTTGGTCAGCTTTGTCAGGACTATATCGAAAACGAGCTGAGAATCGACCAATCGGAATCAGCGCGTCCCAAAGCATTTCCCACAGTCGAAACCTACGAGCGACACCTGATCAAACGCATCATTCCACGATGGGGGAGATTAGCACCCTTAGCCGTGGAATCGAGGGATGTCGAGGCGTGGTTTCGGGAACTTCGCAAAGGGAACGCTCAGAAGAAGGTGAAGCCGTTAGCCGATCCTACGATCGACAAAATCCGCCGCATCATGAGCCTGGTCTTCAAGCACGGGCAGCGATGCAATTTCCTCCCTCGCCAGCAGGAAGGCAATCCCATGAACTGGGTGAGCCAACGAACCACGAGCGACTACCGGGCTATAGTCATGACGCCGAAGCAGGCGTTCGAGGTTCTTCTCAATACTCCAGAGCCAAGGCGCACGTTGACTCTAAGCGACGCGGCCACTGCTCTGCGCGTATCAGAACTGTTGGGCTTGATGTGGATGGATCTCGATTTCGAGGGGTTGGTGATTTACGTGAGACGAGCTTATGTGTGGGGAAGATTCAAAGAGCCGAAGTCGAAAGCGTCAAAGGCTCCCGTTCCCATGCATCCGCTTTTGGCTGGCTTCCTCCTCGCATGGCGCGAGAGAACGAAGTATGCCAAGGAAAGCGACTATGTGTTTCCCAGCGTAAAGCTGAGAGGCAAGAAGCCGCTGTCCGCGTCCATCATGGTGCAGAAATACTTGCGCCCCGCAGCCATCAGCGCCGGCGTGATTCCTGCGAACTGGAAGGGACGCTTCGGTTTTCACAACTTTCGCCATTCACTGGCGACGGCACTGGTGAAGCTGAAAGTGGACCCCAAAACCGTGCAGGGTGTTCTGCGGCACGAGGACTTTGGCACAACGATGGAACTCTATGCGCAGTCCGACATGGAGTCCATGCGGGATGCGCAAGGCAAGTTCCTGGAACAGCTGATGGGGGACAGAATTCACCTGCTCACGGAGCGAGTTCAGTGAGAATCATGGGTTGGATCGTGGGTTGGAAATTTCGCGCTCTTGGCCGCTAAGTTCTTTGAGAATGATGGTGGCCAGGGACGGAGTTGAACCGCCGACGCCAGCCTTTTCAGGGCTGCGCTCTACCACCTGAGCTACCTGGCCACTTTGCAGTCCCGCGTTTCGCCTGGGATGCTGGAGATCGCTTCTCCCCGCCATTTCCGCGGGATTCAACCTGAAAAGCTCATTGAACAGCGCGGCGCGGATCGTGCTCGATTATAGCAACGCCCGTGACTTCCCTCAACGTTGGTGGCGCGCCGTGATTATCGTAGCTTCACCACAAAGAGCACTAAGGCTCACGAAAAAAGCGGAAAGCCCAGCCTTTGTGTCCATTCTTCGTGACCTGCGTGGTGAATGGATCCAGGGCACACCCGGCACGCAGCGGAGACGGTCTCGCCTGCGGAACGCGGATTCGTACGAACGCGTATGCGAGACCGGTTCCGAGCAGCGAGCCAGTGAAAAACTACAAACCTTACTGTCCTCCTACCGCGGAACCGTGCTGTCCGAGCCAGGATGCGAGTTGCGGTTCCTGTTGCGATTTCAGATCGACACAGTCGTTGATGCTCTCGATTGACTGACGGAAAGTGCGCTCTGCGGCTGCGATTTTGTGCGCGTCATAGAAGCCCGCAACTTCGTCGCGCATGCGAGCGGAGCAGAACGAATGCGTGGCTGCGACGATTTCCGCGCTGGCAAATGGACCGCCGGACTTTTGCACTGCGCCCCATTGCGACTGGATAAAATTCCATGCCAATTGTTCTCCAGCGGGGTTGCTCATCACCGCGGAGATCACTTCAAGCGCGTCCTGCGAGCGAACCTCGGGCGAGATCGCGTAGTCCAGGGTGCGCTCCAGAAGTTTTGCGTCGCTGAACCGGGTCAGCGAAAATAGATACAGGTAATACTGTTCGGGTGACTTTGCACCCTTCACCGCTGCCATCAGCTTTTCGTAGAACGCTTGGTCGCCATTCAAGGCCGCCAGATCAACGGCGCCGACTGCAAGTTCAGGGCTCACCGATGTCGGATTCTGCAAAGCCCGGTCGGCCACCTTCCTGGCTTCTTCCAAGGCCCTGGGATCGCGCGCATCGTAGCCCAAAGCTATCAGCAAGTGCGACCGCAATGACTTCTGCTCGCCGCTCTCGGCTGGCCTTGGCTCCCAGCCAACATCGTTCATGATCGGATTCAGGTAGGAACGCAGCCATGTGCGGTAAGAATCGCGGTCCGCCTCGGTGACGAGGTATCGGCCAATGTAGCCCAGGCGCGTGAAAAGATCTTCCATCACGGCGCGATTACGGTTCTTCTCCAGTCCTTCAGCGACCGCCAGAAAATCACCGACGGGCTCGCGGCCGACCCGCACCGAAGCCCAAACGTTGCTTTGCAATTCGATCTGCTCGGCGGGAGAAAGCTGGCTTTCAGCGGCCCGCGCCAGGGCTTGAATCGCCTCTGGCTGATAGCCAACGCGATAGTATCCGGCAGCATTGGCGTTGCCTAAAACCCAGGTTGCACATCCGGAAAGCGAAGCCGTGCCCTGCCGTTTGCCAAGCAGTTCGCAGTTTTGTGAGCCGTCCGACGATTTCATGCACATGGGAATTTCCCAAAGCTCATCGTTCGGCGCTTCAAAGTTCTTGCGGTCGGAATAATAGCGGCGCTGATCCATACTGACCGAGGTCGAAGAGCCGGAGCACCGATTTTTCAGATCAACAATGGGAACTCCGGGTTGATTTACGAACGTGGACATGATGCGGTCGACAGGTTTTTTCGAGGTTTCAGTCTGGGCATCCCAGAAATTCTTCGCGGTTGCGTTGGCGTACTCATGAGCCTGGATATAGGCATTCACGCCGGCGCGAAAAGTTTGCTCTCCCAAATATGACTCGATCATGCGCAGCACGGCCGCCGCTTTGCCATAGGCGATGCCGTCGAACAGTTCCTGAATCTGCGCCGGCGTGTTGGCTGCTTGCTCGATAGGACGCGTGCTTGCAAGCGAATCGGTATCCATTGTCCGGTCGGCGTCGGTCACGTCGTCTAAATTGAATTGCCACTCGGGTTTCCATTGCTCGATCGGCTTGCTCGACATCCAGGTGGCGAAGCCTTCGTTGAGCCAGATGTCGTTCCACCATTCCATGGTCACCAGGTCGCCGAACCATTGGTGCGCCATTTCGTGAGCAATGACCGAGGCGATTTCTTTTTTCAGCCGAAGCGAGCCCTGCTTTTCATCGATCTCCAGCAGCACCTCGCGAAACGTGATGCAGGCGGTATTCTCCATCGCGCCCGCGGAAAAATCCGGAATACCGACGAGATCGAGTTTGCCGTAGGGATATTTGACGCTGAAATAATTGTTGTAATAGCTGAGAACGTGCTCGGCGGTATCCAGAGCAAACTGTCCCATTTGCTTCTTCCCGGGAGTCGTCCACACACGGATGGGGATGCCGTCGGCCTGACCCTCGATGTATTCGAAATCGCCGACCACGAGCGCCGCCAGGTAGGAAGACATTTTTGGCGAAGGCGCAAATCTCACGGTGTGCTTGCCACCGGGGCCGGGCGTATCGGAAGCCACTTTGCTGTTCGAGATTGCCACATCGCCTTGAGGGACAATAGTTGTGATGTCGAAGGTCGCCTTGTATGCAGGTTCGTCGAAACACGGAAACGCGCGGCGGGCGTCGGTGGCTTCGAATTGCGTGGCCGCATACTTGCGGCCTTGGTCGTCTTTGCCGATGTAAAAGCCGCGCATTTCACTATTGAGGATGCCGCTGTAGGTAATGTGAATTGTGGCCGGGCCCTCAGCCAGCGGTTTCTCGACTGCAAGCACCACCATTTCATTTTCTTTTTGCGGGGTGACAGTGGCCTTTTGTGTGCTTCCGCCAGCTGTAATGGTCACGTCGTGGAAGTCGATATCGACCGCATTCAGCGTGATCTGCGAAGTCGGCTTCAAGACGCGCATGGAGATCGTGTCCTCGCCCTCGAAAGTGGCTTTATCCAAATCAGGGTTGAAGACAAGTTTGTAGTTTTCGGGGACGGCTTCATGCGGAAGGCGTTGAGCTATTGCGCACGCAAATGGCGCAAGGACAAAGCTGAGCAGTATGAAAAGCCGTGTCATGGAATTCCTCCGTAAGTCGATGCTTCGTAGATCATTGCTCTGCAGAGCATTACTCTGTTGATCGGCGACTACTGTCGCATGGATAGGCGAGTTGACGAAATAACTACAAAAATCGTTGCCACTTTTTGTTACGGAAAGTCCGGTGGCAAAGTTCATACGGCCCTGGAAATGACCCCATTTATGATTGTCATCTCACAGCGGTTCGATCCAAACCAATATGGTATCTCGCGGTGGTCATCGACATCAAAAATCGCTAGATCGGCGTCTTTTCCCGCTTCAATCGAACCCTTGTGATCGGCAGTTCGCAGAGCCCACGCGCCATTGATTGTGCCAGCCGCGATGGCTTCCGCGGGCGACATTTTCATATGTGTACAGGCCAGCGACATTGCCATGGGCATGCTCAAAGTTGGCGAAGTGCCGGGATTGTAATCGGTTGCCAGTGCAACCGGCACGCCGGCATCGATCAATTTGCGGGCCGGCGGATATTCTGTCAGACCGAGAAAATAATTCGCTCCCGGAACCAGCGTGGCTACAGTGTCGTGGGCCGCGAGTTGCGCAATATCACCATCGTTGACGTGGTCCATGTGATCGAAAGACGCAGGATGGAAGCGCAAGAAAGGACGCAGTCTCGTCTCCGTCAGTTGGCCCATGTGTGCTCTCACGCTGAGGCCGTGCTGTGCCGCCGCTTCAAAGATCTGTTCAGTCTCCTCTGGCGTAAATGCGCCCTGATCGCAAAAAACGTCAACGAACCGGGCGAGCTTCCTCCGAGCAACAACAGGAATCATCTCCTTACAGACGGTCTCAACATATTTTTGTGAGCGGCCCCGAAATTCTTTAGGAACGACGTGGGCCCCGAGCAGAGTAGCCACCACAGTGCCCGGCCAGCGGGACGCCGCGTCGCGGACCGCCTCGAGCGACTTCAGTTCCGACTCAACCGTCAATCCATAGCCTGACTTCGCCTCAACTGTGGTTGTGCCATGCATCGCCATGTCGCGCAAGGCGGAAAGAACTTTATCGGTCAGCTCGCGCTTCCCTGCTCTGCGCACCGCTTCGATGCTTGATCGAATCCCGCCTCCAGATTCGGCGATCGCCGTATAAGAAGCGCCCTCGATGCGCTTTTCGAAGTCGATGAGACGCGGGGTGACAAAAGCTGGGTGAGTATGGGAGTCGATAAATCCTGGAAGAACAACTTTGCCAGAACAATCAATCTCGACAATTTTCTTGCGGTTCTTTCTCAGCCAGGGATCGCGAAGCGCATCTTTGGTTTTGCCCACCGATACGATTTTGCCGACGACGCTGAAAACGGCGGCATCCTTGATGATGCCAAGTTCTTTGAGCTCGTGACGGCGACGCTGGCCCAGGCCTGGGCGAATGAGACCTGAGGGTGAGAAGCTCCCCAATATTGACAAGGAATATTGAACGCTGGACGCCTGAAGAATGTCTTCGTGGAAACACGCGGAAGTAGTGTAACAGCCGTCCAGCGTCAGATTAGGTTTCCCTTTCAGACTATGTAACCGCCCGCGTTGAGGAGGCGACGGGCAATGTTTCGCCGCAGCGTTATTGCATCGAGAGGGGCGTAGTCGGCGAAACCGGACAGGGATGTCATATTCCCGCGCAGGGAGTTGGCGCTTGAGCAGTTGCCGATGACATTTCGCGACGAGGTTTCGATTCGATCCATCGCGTCGCGCAGAAAGACGGCGCACATGTCGGCAGCGTTTGTCCCTTTGCCCGAGGCGGCGAGCTTGCGAGCTCGAAGCAGGGTCGACTCCATGGCGAAGACTTCCATGATGATGTCAGAAATGTTCATCACGACCTCCTGCTGTTTTTCCAATTCTGCGCTGTATTTCTGATAAGCAATCCCAATGGTGAAGAGCGCAACATTTTTGGCATTCTGAAGCAGCCGAGTCTCGTCATCAACATTTACAGATTTTGTCGCGTTTTCGGCACTTTCATGTAGCACCGCCTGCACGGCTGGGATCAGGCCCAATTGCCCGCGAGCTGCGCGTTTCAGGAGCATGCCGGTCATCAGAAGACGGTTGATCTCGTTGGTGCCCTCGAAAATTCGGTTGATTCGCGAATCGCGGTAAGCGCGTTCGACCGCGTAATCCTGATGGTATCCGTAGCCTCCATGAATCTGCACGCCTTCATCGACAACGTAGTCCTGCATTTCTGAGGCATAGACCTTGATCATCGAACATTCCGCCGCATACTCCTCGACCGCCTTGAGTTCACTTTGTGAGTCCGCGTGATGTTCATGTGCGGATTGCGCTAATTGGCCCTCGATCAATCCCACCACACGCCACAGCATCGATTCGACTGCGAAGGTGCGAATTGCCATCTCGGCGAGCTTGTGCTGAATCGCGCCGAATTCGGCAATTGCCGAACCGAAAGCTTTACGCTCTTTGGCATATTTCAGGCAGATGGCAAGCACATTCTTGGCGGCGCCCACAGCTGCCGGGCCGAGTTTGAGCCGCCCGATATTCAGAATGTTGAAGGCAATGATGTGGCCGCGCCCAATTTCGCCGAGAACATTTTCGACCGGAACCTTGACATTGTCGAAATATACGGCGGTGGTCGAGCTGCCTTTGTTCCCCATCTTGTGCTCTTCGGCGCCGCTGGTTACTCCAGGAAAATTGCGTTCCACCAGGAACGCGGTAAACTTTTCGCCCCCGACCTTGGCGAAAACCGTGTACAGATCGGCCGCGCCTCCGTTGGTGATCCACATCTTCTGTCCGTTCAAGACGTAGTGTTTACCATCCGCAGTCAGGTCGGCGCGTGTCCGTACCGCCAGAGCGTCGGAGCCAGCCAGGGGTTCGGTGAGCGCATAAGCAGCCAGAAGTTCAACCTTCGCCAGCCTGGGAAGATATTTTTGTTTCTGAGCTTCATTGCCAAAAAAAAGAACGGGCAGCGTGCCGATGCCGGTGTGGGCCGAATACCAAGATCCATAAGAAGTGTCCTTGGCCATATGCTCACCCGCGATCATCACCGAAGGCAGGTTCCATTTCCATTCCGCCAAACTTTTCGGGAATCGGGATTGCGGTGAGTCCCAGCTCAGCGGATTTGCGCAGCACATCGAGAGCGACGCCCGGCTTTTGCTGACGGATTGCTTCGAGATGAGGCTCGACCTCATTCGCCCAAAAATCGTCGACCGTGCGAGCAATCGCAAGGTGCTCTTCGCTCAGATCTTCAGCGGTGTAAATTTCATCGGGCGCTCGATCTTCGATCAGAAAGGCACCACCTTTGATTTCGAGCGGAGTCGCCGCGGCAGTCGTCATGGTCTACTCCTTAGCAAAAGTCCGGACAGCAATAATCAGGAGAGGCGAACTAAATTGTGTTAGTCTATATCAGATATTAGTAGCTAACGTCAATGGGCGCAATCGAGGTAACTTCGGGCGCCGCGTAAGAAACGGACAATAAGCCAAGTTTGCATTTGTTAGGATGGATGCTACGCCTTCAGGCCGAATCCGTTCAGCACATTCCGCAACTCGATCCAGGAGATACATAGCATCATGGCCCATGCTGGAGTAGCCGCACTGCGAAGAGGCGACAATCACAGGAACCGGGTAGAGCGAAACGCGCCCGCGCAGAAGCACGCGATTCCAGGGCTGCGTGAACGCAAGAAGGCGCGATTGCGCCAGCAGATCGTCGAGACTGCCATCCGATTGTTTCGAAAGCAGGGCTACGAAAAAACCCGGATCGATGACATCGTGAAAATTCTCGAAATCAGCCAGCCGACTTTTTTCCGTTATTTTCCGAGCAAGGATGCGGTTCTTCGAGATGTTGGCCAGCGCGGCTTCGAATGCATAGCGGAACGCCTGAAATCAGAACTCTCGACCAAGGCTGGCACCGGTGAGCGCTTGCGCCGGTTATATCACTCAATGGCGCTGGAAGCGGAAGCTGATCGGCCGTTATGGAAAGCGGTTGTCCTTTCTGGAGCGATGGATCCGGTACGCTCGCCGGAAGTGCGCGGCGCCCAGTGTATTGTCGCAGGCTTGCTGCGGGAAATCCTGGCACAGGGCCAGGAACGCGGCGAAATCACAAAAGCATTTCCGGTAGTGCATCTCGCCGAATTCATGGAGGCGCTCTACCACACCGTGGTGCGCCAGTGGACTGTCGATCTCACCGGGCCTCATAAACTGAGCGAACGCGTGGATAGCGCGGTTGAGTTTTTTCTGCGCGGGTTGAAGCCGTGATGCGTTTGGCGTAGTCAGCTTCTGCTGATTTTCAGTTCACCAATTTTCTCCGGCCGAGAGTGCCGGAAGAAAAAGCCAGCCGAAGAGGCTACCTGAAGAAAAATGAAAGCCGCAGTCCTGCACGATTTCAAAACGCCGCTCTCCATCGAGGAAGTCGCGCGGCCCCAACCCGAGGCGGATGAGGTTGTGATCCAGGTAGAAGCCTGCGGCGTTTGCCATTCTGATTTGCATGTGGCGCAGGGTGATTGGAAGCAATTCGCAGGGATCGTCAAGAAACCGCTCATTCTGGGACACGAAATTGCGGGCCGTGTAGTCGAGAAAGGAAGCGCGGTACACGATCTGCAAATCGGCGACCGGGTGGGCGTGCCGTGGCTTCACTGGAGTTGCGGGAAATGCGAATTCTGCCGCGAAGGCAACGAAAACCTGTGCAGCCGGCAGAAGATCACAGGCGTTACGGTTGACGGTGGCTACGCGGAATTTGTGAAAGCGCCGGCAAGTCACGCGCTCAAGATTCCAGACGCTCTTTCTGCACTCGAGGCCGCTCCGCTTTTTTGCGCCGGAGTTACCGTCTATCGCGCGCTGAAAGGCGCGCAGATTGTGCGCGGCCAGCGGTTGGCGGTGTTCGGCATTGGTGGCCTGGGACATTTGGCCGTCCAGTTGGGACGAGCTTTTGGCGCGGAGGTAACTGCGATCGACATTTCCCAAGAGAAGCTTGATCTGGCCAAATCTTTGGGCGCGACGAAAACGCTGAACGCGACGGCAAGTGATGGCATTAAGCAGTTGCGCCGCAGCGGTGGAGTGCATATCGCGCTGGTCACCTCTGCGGCAAAGGCTGCGTATGATATGGCTTTTTCTTGCCTGCGTCCGACCGGCACTCTTCTTGTTGTCGGCTTGCCGGCGGAAAATATCTGTTTTCCGCCGATCCTTATGGCAGGTGGAGAAATCCGCGTGCGGGCATCCGCAGTCGGTACCCGGCAAGACATACACGAGGTGCTCGCTATGGCTGCCTCCGGCAAGGTACGCTGCCTGGCGGTCGCGCGTCCGCTGAACCAGGCAAATGAAGTGTTCGATGAGTTGCAGAAGGGCCAGATCTTCGGCCGGATCGTTTTAACTCCCTAGCGGAAGCCTCGCGTTGTCGCCGCACGCCAAAACGATGCCGCTGGAAAAAATTCGGGCCGCACCTTCCCGGTCAAAATCTCACCTACCGCAAGTTGCCCGAACAGGCACAGAATCTCTGGTGCCGATAGTGTCCTAAATCTATTCACCACGAAGGTCACGAAGGAACACGAAGGTTACGTCTGCAGCTTTCTTCGTGAGCCTTTTCCGCCCTGTGAGGGATCAGGGCAACATCGCCATTCTTCTTTTCTTGACGTTAGTGACTATTATGTGATACTCACTCTCACAATCTGGATTTTTGCTTAACGCGATCTGAATTCCTGGATTGTGAAGCGGACCCAGTCAGACGTTGGTTTGTCGCGATACGGCTTCGGGTAATTGTCTCGCCTTGGAGATAAAGAACCAGTTCGGCGATGTCCTCACAGGTTCGTAAGGAGAATCCTATGAAGTCATTAGTATGTGCTTGTGTGTGCTTGCTGTTGGCAACCAGTGTGGCCAGGGCACAGGGCGTCGGCTCATCGGGAGATATCACAGGGACTGTGGTCGATGCTTCGGGAGCGGTTCTGCCCAACGTTGAGATCAGCGTCGTCGATACGAAAACTGGACTCAAGCGGACGGTTGTAACCGGTAACACAGGTCAGTACCGGGTAATAGGATTAGCTCCCTCCACCTACGAAGTAAGCGCCGCGATGCGTGGCTTTGCCACCGAAGTTCGCAAGCAAATCACGATTGGCATTGGGCAGACGGTGGTCTCGGACTTCCACATGAAGCCGTCGCAGGTAGAATCCGTGATCGAGGTGACCGGCGCACCGCCGGTGGTAGAAACCCAACGCGGCAGTCAGGCTGACACGATCAACCAGACTTACATCTCTGACCTCCCAATCGATCGCCGCGATTATCTTACGTTTAGCTTGCTCGCGCCCGGGGTTTCCGATGCCAACCGGCTGGCGGACGACCAGGACTATCGAGTAAAACAAACTCCGCAGAGCGGCCTTTCCTTCTACGGAAGCAATGGCAGAGGCAACAGCATTACGGTCGATGGCGGTGAGACCGGCGATGACACGGGCGGGGTGCGGCTAACCGTAAGCCAGGATGCGGTGCAGGAATTCCAAATCAACCGCAGCAATTACGCTGCCGACCTGGGTGGAGCGACAGGCGCTTCCATCAACATTGTGACTAAATCAGGCAGCAACAATGTGCACGGCTCGATCTTCGGCTATTTCCGCAATGATGCCATGGATGCGGAGAATCCATTTTCATACACCCAAGCATTGGCTCCGGGGCAGACATTCAATCCCGCAAACCCTGACCTGGTGGGCACGCCCATCAAAGACACGCTGAGCCGGCAACAGTTCGGCGGCGCATTAGGTTTTCCGGTTAAGAAAGATCAGACATTCATGTTTGTTGCCTTCGAGGGATTGCATCAGAACGCGCAAACGGCAGTTCCGATCCTGACCGACACGGATGTTTTCCGTCCGACTGCGGCGCAGAATGCAATCATTGCCGGCTTGGCGAGTTCGTCTGCGCTCGTGCCCTGCTTCACCAGCGTTACTCTGCCCGCCAGCATTTGCGCATTTGCCTTGCAGAGTGTGCTGACTGTGAACTCAAACCCGGGCGCCAACCCATTTGTCACGCCGGGGCAGGCCGCAGTGAATGGCTTCCTGGTAAACCAATTCGAAACCGAAGGCGGAGTGTTTCCCTACGACTCGCACGAATACCTCGCATCCGCACGCCTGGATCACCGGGTTGACACCAACAACCAGCTTTCCTTCAGTTACAGATATGGGCATGATTTAGAAGAGTCGCCTGACGTGCAGTCGCTTACCGGCTACACCGCGGGAAGTTCCACGCACAACTATGACAACAACCTCCAGGCCGCCTGGTATCACCAGTTCAACGCGGCAACGGAAAACGAAGCCCGCGCGCAATGGGATTACAACAGCTTCAACGTGATTCCTAACGCTCCTGGAGAAGTGGGGCTGCAAATCCCCGGTTTTATCAATAATCTGGGAACCAATATTTTTCTTCCCAACATTACGATTCTGCGCCGATACGAATTTGCAGACAATCTGAGCGTCATCCGCGGCCGTCACTCAATTAAATTCGGCGTCGACGAGATACTCCGCGGAAATCACACTTCGTCGCATACGTTTTTCCCCGGCCGCTTTGTCTTTGGATCGCTCCCTGGCGGTCTGATCAGCCCGGAGCTGGCTAGCACCACAATTAGCTCGCTGCAATCGGCTTCTTTTGGGCTGCCTCAGGTTTACCAGCAGGGCTTTGGCAATCCCACCTATCCTTATTACACGCGTCCGCTGACGGGGATGTATGGGCAAGACTCATGGAGGGTAACACCCAGTTTCACGCTTAATTACGGCCTTCGTTACGAACTGGATTCTCAGTTTGCCCCTTTGACCACCTACCATCGCGACTTTGCCCCGAGAGTGTCTTTCGCGTGGGATCCGTGGAACAACCAAAAAACGGTGATTCGCGGCGGCTACGGAATTTTCTACGGACCCATCGACGTTCAAATCCCAGATGTCGATTTGAGCCTGGGAGTGGTGAACGCCAATAAGTCAGCGGTGGAGAACAGCACGCCCGCGGGACAGGTGCAGAACCTTACCGCGATCTGCGGCTTTTCTCAGTTCGGGCATCCGGTTATTCCTGGTACCGGCTCCAGCCCGTGCAACCGGGAGATTTCCATTTATGTAGACCCGATCGGCGGAGTGCCGAGTTTGGGCCTGGCAGGCGCTCCGGCGGTTTTCTCGGGACTGTTTGCCAAAGGATTGATTCAGTGCAAAACGCCGGCTGCGGGGAACGCCGCCTGCATCACTCCTGCGGACGTGGCGCCATTAGGCATCGACGTTACCAACAGCGGTCCGGTGGGGCCGCTGCAGGTAATTTTTGCGAATCAGGCGGGTTATCGTCCACCGATTGCGCAACAGGCTTCGATTGCAGTGGAACATGAATTCGCGCCAGGGTTCACGATCTCCGTCAGCGGGATCTACACGCACACCCAGAGACTCCCGGTTGCGATTGATACTAATTTGTTGCCCGCACCCTTCAGCACGGTGACTCTGGCGAATGGTCAGAAGGTTTCGTATCGCAACTGGAACACGACCGCAGCCGGCGCCGATCCGCTGGGAGGCACCGAGCCCGGCGGCCTGCCCTGTGATAATGCGGTGGTCAGTGCCACCCAATGCTTCGTGAATCCGCTGGTCGTGCAGAACAACACCTACAGCTCTGTGGCTTATGCCTTGTATGAGGGCGGCATCCTGGAAATCAAGAAGCGCTTCAGCGAGCACTTCACATTATTTGGGAATTACACTTACAGCAAGGCCTACGACACCTCCACGGATTTCAACAGCGACTATGGTCCGCAGGATCCGACCAACATTAACCTGGATCGCAGCCTTTCTGAGTTTGACGAGCGTCATAAGGTGGTGCTGGCCGGCGTGTTCGACAGTCCCTGGAAGCGATACGCTTTGTCAGGTTTCCAATTTTCTCCGATCGTCACTTATCACAGCGGGCACCCTTTCAACCTGCTCGCCGGTGGAGAAGTGAACGGCGACAACCACACCACCAATGAGCGTCCCATTGGCGCACCGCGCGACACCGGTCTGGGGCCGAATTATGTCGACTTCGACTCACGCCTGACCTGGCAGCACAAAGTGTACGAAAATAGTGATCTGATATTTACGGCGGAAGGATTTAACATCGCCAACCATACCAATTTCGCCAGTGTGAACAATGAGGTAGGCCCCCTCTTCGGTTTTCAACCGGGCTTCACTACTTTTAATGTGAGCGGGATTCGTCCCGGAATCGCGGGCGGAGCGGGAGCGGTTACGCCCAGCACTCCGCTGGCGTTCACCTCGGTATTTCCCAAGCGCCAGATCCAACTCGGGGTTCGGCTCACTTTCTGATTATTGAGCCGAGGAAGAGTTGATTTGAGGAAGAATCGAGCTGAGGAAGACCCGATGCCGTTTGTGGAAAATCAGGGAGCCAGAATTTATTGGGACGAACAAGGCAGCGGCGTTCCTGTGCTGCTGATCATGGGCCTGGGATACACCTCCGATATGTGGTATCGAGTTCGGCCGGCCCTGTCTGCGGAATACGGGACGATCGCGCTGGATAACCGTGGCGTGGGGCGGAGCGATATGCCGCCCGGCCCTTACTCGATGGCATTAATGGCGTCTGACGCGGCCGCCGTTCTGAACGCCGCCGGAGTCGAGAGTGCCCATGTCTTCGGCGTCTCAATGGGCGGCATGGTGGCGCAGGAGTTTGCACTGCAATTTCCGCAGCGAGTGCGATCATTGATTCTGGGATGCACAGCGGCTGGTGAGCCGACCGCAGTGCGAGCCGAACCCGAAGCCACGCAGATGCTGATGGCGCGGGACAAGATGAGTCCAGAGCAGGCCGCGCAGGCGGCAGTTCCGTTTATCTATCATCCTGCGACTCCCCGCGAATGGATTGATCAGGCCTGTCAGTTCGCCGGCCGTGGTTTCCGACGCCGGAAGGATATAGAGCACAACTGCAGGGGATTCTTGCGTGGGAGTCTTATAGCCGTCTTCATGAGATCACTGCGCCAACGTTGGTGATTCACGGCGACAGTGATCGTCTCGTGGCGCCGGGCAACGGCAAATTAATCGCGGAGCGAATTCCGGGCGCTGAGCTCGTCATGATTTCGCACGCCAGCCATCTCTTCATGACTGACCAGACGGAAGCCGCTAACCGCGCGGTCCTGGAATTCCTTTACGCGCAGGGTGGCAGCGCGAAAAGCGGAGCAGACTTCGAGAGGGAGAAGCTTCATGCCGAAGGACGCCGGTGAGACCACGCAGGCATCCGCTGCGGGCATAAGCGTAAGCGCGAAACAGCTCTTTGATCTCACTGGGCGGGTTGCGATTGTTACAGGAGGCGCCACTGGACTGGGCCGCCAGATGGCCGAGGGACTCGCTGAAATGGGGGCAAACGTGGCGCTGTGCGCCCGCAAGCAAGAGCGCTGCCGGCAGGCTGCCGAGCAATTGCAAAAGCTCGGCGTGAAAGCCATCGCGCTCGCTTGCGATGTTAAGGACCCTGCCAGTGTTCAAGAGATGGTCGATGCGACTCTTTCTCAATTCGGACGGATCGATATTTTGATCAATAACGCCGGCATTTCCTGGGGTGCTCCGGTCGAGGAGATGAAGCTTGAAGATTGGACGAAGGTGATTGAGACAAATCTGACCGGAACTTTTCTGTGCGCGCAGGCGGTTGGCAAGGTAATGATCTCGCAAGGACGAAGCGGAAATTCAGGAGGAAAGATCATTAATATTGCGTCCGTGGCTGGACTGGGCGGCGCTCCGGCGGAACTGCCTGCTATTGGCTATCACGCCAGCAAGGGCGGAGTCATCAGCTTCACGAAAGATTTAGCGTGCAAGTGGGCGGCCCACAACATTCAGGTAAATGCGATTGCTCCGGGCTGGTTTCCCACGCACATGTCGCAACGGGTGCTGGAGCATCACAGTGAGCTTTTCCTTTCGCATATTCCGTTGCGCCGTTTCGGCAACGAACATGATTTGAAGGGAGCGGCTGTGTTTCTCGCCTCTGACGCCGCGAACTACGTCACCGGTCATGTGCTGGTGGTGGATGGAGGCCAATCAGCGTGGTAGCGATTCAAATGCACTCGGAGTTCGGCCGCTGAAAGCCTCCGTTGCAGTCGGATCAGGGATGAGACGACCAAGTTCTAAATAGGCTGAAGAAATAAGTCATGAATATTCCCCTCACGCCCGTGCGTTTCCTGCGCTACGCCGAACAACAGTTTCCCGGCAAGACCGCCATCGTTTGCGGAGAGCAGCAGTTCACTTACGCGCAGTTCGCCGACCGGGCAGCGCGTCTCGCCGGCGCTCTGCGGCAAGCTGGAGTGAAACCGGGTGACCATGTTGCATTCCTGAGCTTGAATTGCCACCGTCTGCTGGAAGCTTATTACGGCGTTCTGGAAGCTGGCGCGGTGCTGCTTCCGTTGAATATTCGGCTTGCGCCCGCGGAAGTGACCTACATTCTCAACGATGCCGGGGTCAAGGTGCTCTTTCTGGAAAAAGAATTCACCGCCGTGGTGGAGTCTTTCCGCCAGAGTGTTCCCAGCGTGCAGACATTCTTTATGCTAGACGCCGCACCGGATGCTGGATGGATATCGCCCACGAATTACGAAGATCTGCTGGCCGCGGCGCATCCTTATCGCGCCGATGTGATGAGCTTCGACGAAAACTCCCTGGCCGAGCTGTTCTATACGAGCGGCACCAGCGCCGAACCGAAGGGTGTGATGCTCACTCACAGAAATATTTATCTCCATGCGCTGTCAGTTTGCCTCACCTTCCATACCAATGCCGACAGTGTGCACCTGCACACCATTCCGTTGTTCCACGCCAACGGTTGGGGCACGGCGCATTCAGTCACGTTAGTCGGAGGCAGGCACGTAATGCTTGAGCGCTTCACTTGCGCCGAAGTTTTCCGGCTGATCGAACACGAGCGTGTCGACTCGCTGAGCCTGGTGCCGATCATGGCAACGGCGCTAGTGAACTCGCCGGAGCGCACAAAATATGACCTGAGCAGTCTCCAGTGGATTTCGACCGGTGGAGCGGCATCGTCTCCGACATTGGTGAGGGAATGTGAGGAAAAACTTGGATGTCTAACCTTCTCCGGTTACGGTTTGACGGAAACTGCGCCCGTGCTCTCCACCGCTAAGCCGAAGCTAAGCACGCAACCCGAAGATGAGCAACGCCATGTAACTCAGGCAATGACAGGCTATGCGATTCCAACTGTGGAGCTTCGCGTGGTGGATGGCGAGGGCAACGATGTTCCCCGCGATGGAAAAACCATGGGTGAAATTGTCGCGCGAGCCGACGGCGTGATGCAGGGATATTGGCAACAGCCCGCAGCCACGGAAGAAGCGATGCGCGGCGGCTGGTTCCATACCGGAGACATGGCCACCATCAACCGAGATGGGCACATCCTCATCGCCGATCGCAAGAAGGACATTATTGTCAGCGGCGGCGAGAACATTTCATCGCTCGAGGTGGAGAAGGCTCTGCTGGCGCATCCCGGAGTTTACGAGGCTGCCGTGATTCCCGTCCCGGACGAAAAATGGGGTGAGGTACCCAAGGCATTTGTAGTGGCCAAACCAGGGTCGCGCCTCCACGAGGCAGAACTGCTCGAGTTCTGCCGATCTCGCATTGCGCATTATAAATGTCCGCGATCGATCGAGTTCCTGGAGAGCTTGCCCAAAACGGCTACAGGGAAGGTCCTGAAAAAAGGCTGGCGAAAAAAGTATTGGAACGAAAAGAAAGACAGCCCGACCGAAGTTTCGACGCACAAGTAAATTGCGGGAGAAGGGAGAGAGTTCAGCGTCATGGATGATCCGGTTCAAGTCAATCTGGTTCAACTTACCCGAGATAAAAATAAAGATGTCGCAATCATCACAATCAATAATCCGCCAGTAAACGCACTGAGTCCCGCCGTCGCGCAAGGGATCGCCGAAGCCTTCGAACAAGCTGGTAAGGACAATGGCGTAAAGAGCGTGGTGCTGATTGGCGCCGGGCGAACGTTTATGGGCGGCGCCGACATAAAAGAATTCGGCAAGGTCACGTCCGGCAAGAAGCAGCGAGGGGCGGGCCTGCTTCCGCTGTTGTTGCAGATAGAGAATCTATCGAAACCCGTGGTCGTCGCCATTCATGGCAACGCCTTCGGCGGCGGGCTGGAACTGTCGATGGCTTGTCACTATCGCGTAGCCGCTCCGAATGCACAGGTCGGACAACCGGAAGTGAAGCTGGGAATTATTCCTGGCGCAGGCGGCACGCAGCGCTTGCCTCGGCTCGCGGGCGTGGCCAAAGCGGTCGAGATGTGCGCGGAAGGCAATCCGATTTCCGCAAAGGAAGCGCTGCAACTCGGAATTGTGGATCGTCTGATCGAAGGCGATCTCTTAGCGGGCGCTGTGGCTTTCGCACGCGAAATCGCGGAAAAACCAATACCTAGGACTCTTGAGCGTAACGATAAGGTCGGCGCCAGCGCTGAGAACGCCGCCATCTTCTCTGCCGCCCGCGAAAAGGCCCGCACCAAACAGCGCGGCATGATTGCGCCGCTGGCAGCGATCGATGCAGTGGAGGCCGCCATCAGGCTGCCGTTTGAAGAAGGAATTCAGGTTGAGCAGAAGCTGTTCACCGACTGCCTTTTCTCCGATCAATCGAAAGCCCTCATCCATGTTTTCTTCGGAGAGCGCGAAGTCGCCAAGATCCCGGACATTCCGAAAGAAACGCTGATCATCCCGGTGAACTCGGTTGCAGTTGTCGGCGCCGGAACGATGGGTGGCGGAATCGCTATGATGTTCGCAAACGCGGGCATTCCCGTGCTGCTCAAAGATGCCGACCAGCCCGCGCTGGGTCGCGGACTAGCTACCATTCACAAAAACTACGCAAGTTCGGTGAAACGCGGCCGATTTACGCAGCCATTCGTGGATGAACGCCTGAAGCTGATCACCCCCACGCTTAGCTACGAGGATTTTGGAAACGTCGATATGGTCGTCGAGGCTGTGTTCGAAGGCATGGCGCTCAAGAAGGAAGTTTTTAGCCAGCTGGATCGTGTCTGCAAGCCCGGCGCGATTCTGGCCAGCAATACATCGACACTCAACATCGACGAGATCGCGTCGGCCACTTCGCGGCCGGAAGCCGTGATCGGCACGCATTTTTTCAGCCCGGCAAATGTTATGCGCCTGCTTGAAATTGTGCGAGGCAAGGCCAGCTCCAAAGAAGTGATTGCAACCTGCATGCAGCTCTCGAAGAAACTCGGCAAGGTTGGAGTGCTTGTGGGGAATTGCCGCGGCTTCGTGGGAAATCGCATGTTCGGCCCCTATCGCCGCGAAGCACAGTTCCTGGTGGAAGAAGGCGCGAGTATCGAAGCGGTCGACCGGGCGCTGTACGACTTCGGCATGGCCATGGGTCCTCTGGCCACCGGCGATCTGGCGGGACTCGATGTTGGATGGAGGATCCGCAAAGAGTACCGGCATCTTGAGAAGGCTGGAGTACGCCAGCCGTTCGCCGAAGATCGTCTCTGCGAAATGGGACGCTACGGCCAAAAAACCGGTGCGGGCTGGTACAAATACGACGAGAACCGGCGTGCGATTCCCGACCCCGAGGTCGGCGAACTGATACGTAAGTGGGCCAGCCAAGCCGGCATCGCGCCGCGCAATATTTCATCCGAAGAGATCGTCGACCGCTGCATCTATGCCCTGGTGCATGAGGGTGCACGCATTCTCGAGGAGGGCATCGCGTTGCGCGCGGTCGATATGGACATCATCTATTTGAACGGGTATGGGTTTCCGGCTTACCGGGGGGGCCCGATGTGGTATGCGGAAACCGTGGGCTTGGATAAGGTGTACCGGCGAATCTCAGAATTTCATCAGCAGCACGGCGAACTCTGGCAGCCTGCTCTTTTGCTGAAGCGTCTGGCTGAAGAAGGCAAGGGCTTCGCCGAATTCAACAAAGAGCACACCATAGTGGCGTGAACGAATACAATTTCGGAATGCCGCAGTGGACCGCGCTCAGCGTATGGAGACGGCTCTTCAAAAGACGTCAACTGATGTTTGATGAGAGTGGTTCGATGATAGAGCGACTTAAGTAATCCATCCCCCGCCGACCGCGATCTCACCGTCATAAAACACGGCAGCCTGGCCGGGAGTGATGGCTCGTTGCGGCTGATCGAAGTTGACGAGGATCTCGTCCTCGGCAACCTTCTCAATTGTGGCGGAAGCCGGTTCGTGGCGATGCCGAATCTTTACCGTGACCCGCATGGGCTCGCGGAGATCATTGACTGAAATAAGATTGATTCGCTTGGCGTGCAGCGTGCGCGAATAAAGATGTTCATCGCCGCCAACGACTACCTGCTTTTCTGCTCCATTGATCTGAATCACGTAGAGCGGCGACCCAGTGGCAACACCCAGGCCCTTGCGCTGTCCAACAGTGAAGTTATGGACGCCGCTGTGCTCGCCGATGACTTCGCCATTTGTGGTCACCAGTTCACCAGCCGTGTCCGGCAATGCTTCTCCGCTCTCGGCTAGGTAGGCGTCAATGAAACGCTTGTAATCGCCCCCGGGAACGAAGCAGATCTCCTGCGAGTCCGGCTTCTCGGCGAGAGCGAGGCCGTGCTGGCGGGCCCGTTCGCGAACCTCGGGCTTCGTCATTCCGCCAAGTGGAAACAGCGTCCGGCTGAGTTGCTCTTGCGTGAGGCCGAACAGAAAATAGGTTTGGTCCTTGCTGCGATCGGTGGGACGCTTGAGCAGCCAACGGCTAGACGCGTCATCATATTCGACGCGAGCATAGTGGCCGGTCGCAACGCAATCGGCGCCGATCTGGCGGGCAACCACGAGCAGCTGATCGAACTTCAGATGATTGTTGCAGAGACTGCACGGGATCGGCGTGCGGCCTGAGAGATATTCCGCTACGAACGGGCGCACCACATCGCGCTCGAAGCGCTCTTCGTGATTGACCACATAATACGGAATACCGAGATGCTCAGCCACGCGCCGGGCGTCGTAGACGTCGTCGAGAGAGCAGCAGCGTCCGGTGACCTGCTCGGGCATGCCCTCGCGTCCGGCCAACCGGCGCTGGTTCCAGAGCTGCATCGTCAGGCCGATAACTTTATGACCCTCGGCACGAAGCATGGCTGCGACGGTGGAGGAATCGACTCCACCGGACATGGCCACGGCGATGATGCTGCGGTCAATCATTGGCACTGTCAGTTACACTACTCCACTCGCATTGATCTCAAACATGAACACTGTTGTACACCGGCGACAGCTCCCGCAGCCGCGCCACCGTTTCCGGCACGAGCGCCAGTGCAAAATCGATTTCTTCTGCCGTCGTCTGCTTGCCTAGGCTAAAGCGAATGCTGGCTCGCGATCGCTCCCGTGTTAATCCCATGGCGATCAGCACGTGCGACGGCTCGACCGCGCCGGAAGAACACGCAGCGCCAGTCGAAACCGCCAATCCCTTGAGATCGAGCGCGATCACCATGGCTTCGCCATCGACGTGATCGAAATGAATATTCGACGTGTTCGGAACACGCGGCGCGCCGGCGCCGTTTACCGCAGCATCATGCACCTGCGCGAGAATTCCCCGCTCCAGGCGATCGCGCAATTCGGAGATATTCTCGCCGTCGCGATTTTCAACGCCGTTTTCCAGGCCGCGCATTGCCAACTCCGCGGCATTGCCCAGGCCGGCAATTCCCGGCACGTTCTCCGTCCCGGCGCGGCGGGAGCGTTCATGGCGTCCACCATAAAAAAGCGGCTGAAGAGGTGTGCCTTTGCGGACATAAAGCGCGCCAACTCCTTGCGGCGCATGCATCTTGTGGCCGGAAAGCGAAAGCGCGTGGCAGCCGATTTGCTTCACATCGATCGGAACTTTGCCCGCCGCTTGCACCGCGTCGGTATGAAAACAAATCTGAGCTTCCGCTGCAATTCTTCCAATTTCTTCAACCGGCTGTAACACTCCGGTTTCGTTGTTGGCCATCATGATCGAGATGAGCTTCGTACGTGGCCGCAAAGCCCGGCGGACATCGTCGGGATCGACGAGCCCGCGGGAATCAACCGGCAGGTAGGTCACTTCGCAATCCGATTCCTCAAGATGCTTGCAGGCATGAAGAACCGCGTGATGCTCGACAGTTGATGTAATAACGTGATCGCCGGCGTTGGCCAGCCCGGCAATCGCCAGATTGTCGCTTTCGGTCCCTCCACTGGTGAAGACTATCTCCGACGGCCGGCATCCCAGCAACACCGCCACAGAGTCGCGCGCTCGCTCGACGGCGGCACGCGTTTCCTGGCCATGATGATGGATCGAAGATGCATTGCCAAAGCGCTCACCGAAATACGGACGCATGGCTTCGAGCACTTCCGGCAGAACCGGTGTGGTCGCGTTGTTGTCGAGGTATATGCGCTGCATGGGCACCACCAACCATTCTACTAGGCGGCTCCGGCTGCTGGGTGCAAGCGACCACTTTTGGGGCCGCGGTGAAGAAGGTTCGGATCGGATGGAAATTGAAAGAAATACGTAGAGTCAGATACTCTACGTTATGCTTCGCATAACTCAAGAAAAAGATCGATTATGCTCCATCGCCATGGCCATTGCGGCTATCGTATGCTTCGTATTATTCGCGACCGGCGCTCAGACCGCCGCTGGGCAGGCGCGTCCGCCAGTTCTTCCGCTCCCGGCGCATGTGGTCGTGGTTGTCGAAGAAAACGAGGCTTATTCGGAGATCATCGGATCGTCCCAAGCTCCCTACATCAACAGTCTCGCAGCCGAGGGGGCTTTGTTCACGAATTCGCACGCCATCGGCCACCCCAGCCAACCGAACTATCTGGCGTTGTTTTCTGGTTCCACGCAAGGCGTCACCGGTGACCACTGCCCGTTCATCTTTTCAGCGGCGAACCTGGGAAGTGAGTTGATCGCAGCGGGCAAGACATTTACTGGCTTCTCCGAAGGTCTGCCTTCTGCCGGATCGGAGATTTGCCAGGCGGGCAAATACGCGCGCAAACACGTTCCCTGGACGAACTTCCCGAACATTCCGCCCAGCGACAATCAGCCGTTCACCAGTTTCCCCACGAACTTTGCCGATCTCCCGACCATCTCCTGGGTCATCCCCAACCTGATGAATGACATGCATGATGGGACGGTTCAGGAGGGCGATACGTGGCTCAAAACCAGGCTGGCTAGTTACGTGGCGTGGGCACAAAGCAACAACAGCCTGCTCATCGTCACCTGGGATGAGGACAACGGTACATCCGTGAACCAAATCGCTACAATCTTCGTCGGCTCTATGGTCAAACCAGGAAGGTACGGCGAGAAAATCGACCACTACAGCGTATTGCGAACGCTGGAAGCCATGTACGGGCTCCCCTACGCGGGTCTTTCAGCTGCGGCTGAGACAATTACGGACGTATGGCGCTAATAAAGGGGGTTCGGATCTGGTCTTGACACTGTTTCCGTGTTACACTGGATTCGTGTTATGAAGCGAAACCTGCGAAATGTGACTGTAACGTTGGAGGAGACGGTGGCCCGTTGGGCCCGCATGGAAGCAGCGCGTCAGGATGTCAGCGTATCGAAGCTGCTGGCCGGAGTTCTCAAAGAACGCATGCGGGAGGCAGACGATTATGATCGGGCCATGCGTCAGGCGCTTGCCCGGAAACCTTTTCTGAAAACCGACGGCAAATATCTCTCGCGCGAGGAGGTTCATGGGCGCGCCCGTTTTCGTGGATAGCAACGTCTTCCTTTACGCTATCGACCAGGCCAATCCAAAGAAACATGAGGCTGCGAGGATGTGGCGCTCAGAGCTGTGGAAGAGTCGCCGGGGGCGCATCAGCTTTCAGGTTCTGCAAGAGTTCTATGCCAACGTAACCCGAAAGCATTCTTCTGCCCGGGATGAGGCGCAGGCTGAGATACGAAACTTGCTGGCGTGGGGGCCAGTCGTCCTGGATGCGGAAATTCTGGAGAGCGGCTGGAAAATTCAGGAACGATTCCGACTGTCGTTCTGGGATTCCTTGATTGTGGCTGCGGCGAAGGCCGCCTCTTGCCAGTATCTGTTGACGGAGGATACTGCAGGCCGATCAGGATCTAGATGGGCTGGTTGTAGTGAATCCGTTTCGGAGTGGGCCGGAAAGGATTTTTGATGGGGATCACGAATCCAGCCACAGGGATACATGAATCTCTACCTTGAAAGTCTTGCCTCAGTGGGACGTGATCATGCCGAAAAGAACCATCTATACCTTGGACGCCAGGGGAAACGTCATGCTCGAAGTCATGCGGGATCACTTCCACATCACCCCGGCAGCGATGCGCAGAGAAATTCAGGGAATGCTCGCTGAGACCGAGGCCATTCTTAACAGTAAGGGCATTCGCTACAGCAGCCTAAAATCTGCGCTCGTGCCGAGCTCTAAGCGGCGCGAGATCGCGCTCGTGTTCGACACCTCGATGATAAAGGAGCGCTGGTACGGACTCCCGATTCACGAAGCGTTGCTACCGTTGTTTTCTAGGGAGAGTACGCATAGCGTGCTCGCAGGTGACTACATCGGGGGCAACGCGCAACAGGAGCATTTGTATGAAGCCCTAACTGAAAGCACGACATTTGTCCGAGAGACGCTATTTCGTCACAGCAGTCAGTTTTTCATTATTTACATAAACAATCTGTCAGAAAAGATGTTCGAATCGTTTGATTTTGGGCTACGCAATTTCGAACCGTATGTTGGCTTCGCGGACCTCACCTATTCGTCTTTTCTAAAATTCTACCTATCAACGATCTTGGTCAATGCCTTCATTAAGCACCGCAATCTCGTCCTGATGGGTCACGAGGACGATCGTGACAGCGGTGAGAACGTTAACATGGCCGGCTACCCGTTCGAAAAGAACGGGTTTTCGCGCAAAAGCCTGCAGTCGTACTTATTTGGCGTTTTACTCTCATACAAGATTGAGCGGCCCGTTACTGATGGTTTTGAGACGGACACGGAATTCTCGCTCAACGCCGTCAATGTCTCTCCATTGCCTTTTTCCGACTTCGAGGTACGAATAGACAGAGCAAAATTCGATTACCTACTACGTGAAAAGGCAGGCAGCCTTCAAAAGATCGGCCTCCTCGACGCCAATCCTTCGGATCTTGAAAACACCATCAAGAAAAAAATATCTTCCAATTGCATATACAACATGTGCTACGACGACGAACACGGAACAACCAAGTTCGATCTCATACTTGAGATGAATCGCAAGGATGTGCAGAGGCGCTTTCGGGCAATGCTTGCACTGGAATACGTCCCCCAAGAAAAGCGCCTACGGCTAATCACGATGTACTAAATGATTCCGAGCAGCTCCCAGTGGTCTACACTCCGATCACTCCGCACAGTTCCTTGACCGCGGCGGCACTTTTATCCAGGCCGGTTTTCTCTTCCGCTGTGAGCTTGATTTCGATGATCTGCTCGATTCCCTTTGCTCCCAGTTTGACTGGGACGCCGACGTAGAGGCCGTCGATCCCGTATTCGCCTTGAAGATATGCGGCGCAGGGCAGAATTTTCTTTTTATCTTTCAGGATTGCTTCCACCATTTCTGTGGCCGCCGCCGAGGGCGCGTAATACGCGGATCCCGTCTTCAGATACTTCACAATCTCTGCTCCGCCGTCACGAGTGCGTTGCACAATGGCGTCCAGCTTTGATTTTTCGATCAGCTCGGTAATTGGAATGCCAGCAACCGTCGAATAGCGCGGCAGAGGAACCATGGTGTCGCCGTGGCCGCCGAGGACGAAGGCGGTTACGTTCTCCACGCTGACTTTCAGTTCATCGGCGATGAAGGCGCGGAAACGAGCTGAATCGAGCACTCCGGCCATGCCGATTACGCGCTCGCGGGGAAACTTGCTCAGCTTGTAGGCGGCTTGAGCCATCGCGTCGAGCGGGTTGGAGACCACAATCAAGATGCAGTTTGGCGAGTATTTCACCACTTCGCCGACTACCGCGCTCATGATTTTGTAGTTGGTGTTGAGCAGATCGTCGCGGCTCATGCCCGGCTTGCGCGGAATGCCGGCGGTGATGACAACGATGTCGGAGTTCGCCGTGTCTTTGTAATCATTCGTTCCGGAGATGTGCGAATCGCGCTTCTCGATCGGCATGGCTTCGAGAAGGTCAAGTCCTTTGCCCTGCGGAACGCCTTCAATAATGTCGATTAAGACGACGTCGGCGAGTTCTTTCGAGGCGATCCAATGGGCAGCCGTGGCGCCCACGTTTCCTGAACCTACGATGGTTACTTTCTTGCGCATGAATGAATCCTTTCAGAAATGATTAAGCTGTTAAGTGATTTTGTGATTTGCGGTGGGCGCAGAAGATCAAAATCGCGCCAATGCTGCGAATGAACTGCCAATCGCCCGATGCCCCCATCGCCCAATCGCAAAATGTCTACACCAGCACACCCGCGCCCATATTCTCGATGATACCGTCGGCGAACTGGCTGGTTTTTACTTTGCTTGCGCCTTCCATCAGGCGCTCGAAATCGTAGGTGACTTTTTTCTGCAGAATAGTTTTCTCGATTCCCTGCTCGATCAGATCGGCGGCTTCGTTCCATCCCAGGAAGCGAAACATCATTACCCCGGAGAGCATTACCGAACCGGGGTTAATCACATCTTTGTCGGCGTACTTGGGCGCGGTGCCGTGCGTGGCTTCGAATATGGCGTAGCCGTCGCCGATGTTTGCGCCCGGAGCGATCCCGAGTCCGCCCACTTGCGCCGCGCAAGCGTCGGAAATGTAATCGCCGTTGAGGTTTGGCGTGGCCAGAACGGAATACTCATCCGGACGGGTGACAATCTGTTGGAAGATGGAATCCGCGATGCGGTCGTTGATCATGATTTTCGTCTTCCACCGGCCTTGCCCGTGGGTCGAGTAAATGCGGTCGAGAACATCCTTTACTTCCTGTTCGACTGCCTGGCGAAATGCAGGAGGCGCAAACTCCATGCCGGGCTCAGCCAACTCGGCATTCTGAGCAACGGTCAGATTCGGATTCTTGTCTTTATTGTCGAGAATCCAGCTCTCGCGTTCTGTGACGACCTTATCGCGAAATTCTTCGACGGCGAGGTCGTATCCCCACTTGCGGAATGCGCCTTCCGTGAATTTCTGAATATTGCCTTTGTGAACCAGTGTGACAGTTTTACGTCCGCTTTCGAGAGCGTGCTGAATCGCCATGCGCACCAGGCGCTTGGTTCCAGTGATGGAGATCGGCTTAATTCCTACGCCGGAGTCGAGACGGATCTGTTTCTTTCCGCCTTTGAGCATTTCTTTGTTTAAAAATTCGATCAGGCGGGCGCACTCGGCAGTTCCCTGCTCCCACTCAATGCCGATATACACGTCTTCGGTGTTCTCGCGGAAGATGACTACATCCATGCGCTCGGGGTGCTTCACTGGCGAGGGCACACCTTGGTAATACTTCACCGGCCGCACGCAGGCGTAGAGATCCAGAATCTGGCGGAGAGCAACATTCAGCGAGCGGAAGCCGCCGCCGACGGGGGTAGTCAGTGGGCCTTTGATGGCGACGCGGAACTCGCGAATGGCTTCGACGGTGTCATCTGGCAGCCAATTATCGAACTTGGCCTTGGCCTTTTCGCCGGCGAAAACTTCGTACCACGCCAGTCGCCGCTTTCCTTTGTATGCTTTTTCCACGGCAGAATCGAAAACGCGAAGCGAGGCCTTCCAGATGTCGCGGCCGGTCCCGTCACCTTCAATGAAGGTAATAATGGGATTCTCCGGCACAGCGTACTTTCCATTCGCGTAGGTAATTTTCTTTCCATCGGACGGCACCGACACACCGTTATAAGAGCCAGCCATTACTCGTCTCCTTGTGAAGTCCACCCATCTAAAATTCGGCGAATCGATATTTTGACGATCTGAAGCTCGACTATCGATGTTCAGCTATCTATATGCGAAAACCCACTATTATAGAGAACAAGGCGGCACCGCAGGCTACTAATTGTTCCGGCTTTGTGCCATAATCCGGTTTTGGGAGCACCATCTGCTGTGATGTACACCACACATCGCGGTCTTCGTCTTCGATTCCTCATTCCATTCGCCCTGTCTTGCTTCGCGTTCACACTCTTGCTATCGGGGACGGCTTTCGCGGGAGACGATTCCAGCTACACGGAATTCGGGCACAACATCAACGTCGGTTCCGACCAACATGTCGCAGATGTCACTTGCTTTGGCTGCAGCATTCACGTGCGCGGCCAGGTAGCCGGGGACGTAACTGCAATTGGCGGCAGCATCTTTCTTGAGGACCAAGCCAAGGTTTCGGGAGATGTTACTGCGATTGCGGGTGATGCTCGCCTGGGCGCCGGCATACAGGTAGGCGGCGATGCCACGGTCATTGGTGGAGAGCTTCGCCGCGACCCACAGGCGTCGGTTGGAGGCGATGTTACGTCCATGTTTGGCCGGGGATGGTTCTTCCTCATCCTGCTAGTCCCGTTGATGATTCTTGGCCTGGTGGTGGCGTTTGTGATCTGGCTGGTACAGCGTCTCCGAAATCCATCCGTGCCCGCGGCCGCCGCCTAGAATCGTTGACGTGTCCTGTCCGGGTCAGGGCCCTGTTGTCTACCAGCGCCGAGTTCCAAAATATTTGCGCACGCCCACGGCGTTATAGCGTCCCCACGGGCCGTTGCTGCCGAGATCGGCCGGTCCTAGATACTTGTCGCGAGCGCCCAGCCGATCGAATAAAAAGTGTTGCGTCACCCGCAGCTCAAATCCCTTGGCGATGTAGATCGCTGCGCCCCACGAATGCTCAATGCCAATGGCATCCGGCGACCACGTATAGAGCGCTTGCGGTACATTCTTGCCAAATAGAAACGAAGGCGCGCCAAAAAGCATAAATCGCCGCAGCTGGGTGCGGCCGAATGGACGCACCTCAAGCATTCCCGACAACATATAGCGGGCGAACATGCTGCAGGGGGCATCTGCGCCGCCGAAATCCCTTGCCGTTGCCGCGCACAGGTTCGGATCGATCTCATTATGCGGAGGCGCCAGATCGAACTGCGCCCATCCCCAGAACATATCGTGAGGAAAGAACATGCGGTCCTGCGTGTTCATAACGTCTGAATTGTTGCCGAAGGGCGCGGTCTGCGCCAGTGCCCTGAAGGAAAAAATCAAAATAAGTGCAATAACTCCGAACCGAGCTCTCATTCGACCTCCAATTGTTTGCATGCACACTCAGTTAAGACGGGTTTGTCCCTGAGCAGCGCGGAATCATTTTTCCGGTTGCTGGGGCGGAATATTGTAACCCCTGGAGCATAAAGCACTGCTGTTTGCTCTGGAGTCACCCAGTTTTGTTTGTGACAACATACCTACCAAATCAGGAACATCGAGGTTGGCGCTTCCAGAATTCATATCCAAAATTGTGATTTATTCCATTCGCAGGATTGCTATGGGACGCTGTTGGTCGGCAAGGACTTATGGAACAAGCACCTAGGGTTTGGTTGGCGGATTGCTCAACACAGGTGCAAGTTCAAAACCCCGATGCCTCAAGAAGTTTCTGTTTCTTATCAAGCCGTTAAGAGTAAGGTCTACCGATTGATCGACGCCCTTGTGGTTGGCGAGAAATCGGAGGCTGAGGTACAAGAATCCATTCGCCGTTGGTGGGAGCTGATACACCCCGCCGACCGTCCGATCGCGCAGAAATATCTGGCTATGGTGCTCGAAAGTGTCCGTTATGGCCCTGGATGCGGTGGAAGGCGGGCTGATCGAAGCCAACCAGCCTGAGGTTCCTGCACGCCACGGAGTCGAACAAGGCCCTCAAGATGATCAGCCGGTTGAGCAAGCACGCGTCCTTTAGCAGCGCGATATTAGGCGAATGAGCGCATCCTGTCCGCGGGTCATGTGCTCTCGAATGGATTGTTCCAGCCCTGTTGGTTCGTGAAGGGCGCGCAGCCTTATACTTTCCGTGGCTTACGTTCAGCCTGATCGGATCGAGCTGAAACGGTACCAGCGCGTCTTCATCTTCATCATCCATGGACTTCGACCAGCTGCAAACATTTCAGGAAGTCGCCCGCCATGCTTCGTTCTCGCGGGCGGCGGAAAAGCGCTTCCGCACGCAGCCTGCGATCTCATCGCAGATTCGCGCCCTGGAAGACGAGGTCGGCGCCAAGCTTTTCGACCGCTCCGGAGGCAAGGTCTGCCTGACTGCGGCGGGAAAAGCCTTTCAAAAATACGTTCTGGAAGCGCTCGATGCGCGTAAGGCGATGCTGACCACACTCGCCGAGATGGAACATATCCCGCGCGGTGCAATCACAGTCGGCGCAAATGAGGGAACGTGCCTGCACATCCTGCCGGAAGTGTTCGCGGATTTCAAAAAACAGTATCCCAACGTCTCCGTCAATATAAAGAGCGCCGACTACGCAAAAATTTTGGAGTCAGTCATCGACAATTCGGTGGATTTTGGCGTGGTTTCTTTGCCCGTGAAAGACAACCGGCTTACCGTGGTTCTCATCCACCAGGATGAGCTGGTGATTATTGCGCCTCCGAATCATCCGCTGGAAAAGATGAAAGCAGCCATGGTGGGAGATTTGGCGAAGTTTCCGCTGGTCACTGCCGAAAGCGGGGCATACGCGGGATGCGCTCGACGACCTGTTTCGCGAGCGCGGCTTAAAACCGCACTACAGCATGGAACTGGATTCGAGTGAACTGTTAAAGCGCTTCGTTGCCGCGGGAGTGGGGGTGGGCTTCATCGCGCGTTCGAATGTGCAGAATGACGTGCGGGCCGGCGTTCTCTCGGCAATCCCGATGGCTGATGCGCGGCTCCCGCGGGCCCTGGCTTTGGTTTTCCGCAAGGACAAAGCTCTCAGCCGAGCTGCACTTGCCTTCATTGAGATCGCCAAGAACCACAAATCCAGCAACGGAAGAGCTAAAGTATCCAGTAGATGAGGACGTTCCCTTCAGGATTGCTGGCGGCCGGATTGCTCGCCATTTATCTGTCTTCTCCTTTTGCCGCTCACGCACAGGCCGGCGGCAGCGCCCGGGCCACATTACCCAGCACATACAAACTGCTCGCCGTCAAAGCGACGGGAAGCAAACGCTTCACTCAACAAGAAATCGCCCTGGCAAGTGGATTGCCCGTCGGGACCGTCGCCCATGAGGAGGATTTTCAGAAAGCCGCGCGCCAGCTCGGCCAGAGCGGCGCTTTCAGCAACATCGACTATCACTATCGTTACTCCGGAGTAGGCACCGAGCTGGAATTCAAGGTGGCCGACGCCGATAAATTTGTCCCCGCCCACTTCACCGATTTCGTGTGGTTCAACCAGCAGGATTTAATTCGTAAATTGCACGAACGCATTCCCCTCTTCGATGGCGAGTTGCCCACCAGCGGCAATTTGCCCGGCCAGGTTTCCGACGTACTGCAGGCGTTGCTCGATCAGAACGGCGTTCCTGGACAGGTCCAGTTTGCGCCGGTACAAGATAAGACCGGAAAAGTGCAGTCGATTGACTACAACGTGGCCGGGGTGAGCATTCGAATCCGCCATGCAGAGTTTCCCGGTGCGGCTGAGAGTGAACTGCCTACGCTGCAGGAGGCCGCTGAAAAACTATTGGGGCGCGAATACTCCCGCGCTTACATGGAGAATTTCATTCAGCATGCAATCCTGCCGATTTTTCGCGAGCGTGGATATCTCAAGGCTGCCTGCGCCGCAGCGCAGCCCAAGGTCGTAAAGCCGACAGCTGCGGATTGGAATGGAAATGGACCGCCGCCAACTTTCGTCGACATCACGTTTCCCGTCACTCCCGGCATTCAATACAAGCTGGCTGGCTGGCGGTGGTCGGGAAACAAAGTCGTTTCTACTGGCGAACTGCAGCCCTTCATTCACGCCAAAACCGGGCAGGTAGCGGATACGGTTCACCTGGAGGGCGATCTTCGAGCCGTCCAAAGACTTTACGGCTCTCGCGGATATATTACGGCCGGCATAAAAGCTGATGCGGTGTTCGACGATCCTGCCGGAACAGTTTCTTTTCTGCTCGCCGTCAATGAAGGCCCTTTATTTCACATGGGCGAGCTTCAGTTCCGCGGGCTCGATAATAGTCTCACGGCGAAATTGCGCGAGGCCTGGAAGCTGCGGCCGGGTGACGTGTATGACGCTAGCTATCTGCAGGAATATCTGCCGCTGGCGCGAAAGCTGCTGCCTCCCAGCCTCGACTGGGATGTCGACAGCCACGTGACCGCGATGTCCGGAGATAAGACCGTAGACGTGGACCTGCAATATACTGCAAAAGTGCCACGGGAGACACGCCAGTGAGCGGTTGAGTTTCGATTTCTGCGGCACCGAAGTGACCCGCGGTCGGATTAGTACACGCAGCTTGTTCGGGAAAACGAAGACGAATAGCTTTCCTGTTGACGGTGACAAATCTTGTGTTAAAGTGAATCGCTTTTGCCCGGGCCCTCCCCCGAAGAATCCGGGCACGGTGGCAGGGAGCCGCGCCAGCGGTTGCCTGCCATTTTTTCTTTCGATGCAGCAAATTCATCTTTCCTTTACAAGCCATTGTGTTAGATTGTGCTTTCTTCCATCTAATTTTTGAGCTGCCGGAGGTCAAGAGTTGGGCAAAGACATGGTTCCCAAGCGGATGTTTTTCACCAAGGGAGTTGGAAAGCACCGTGAGCGGTTGACATCCTTCGAACTGGCTCTGCGCGACGCGGGAATTGCCGCCCAGAACCTGGTCCGCGTCTCCTCCATCTTCCCGCCCAATTGCAAAATGTTGACCCGCAAAGAGGGCGTGACCTACCTCAGTCCCGGCGAAGTGGTGTTTGCCGTGGTGGCGGAAAACTCCACCCACGAGGCGCACCGGCTGTTGGCTTCTTCGATTGGCGTCGCCATCCCCGCCGACAAAAACACTTACGGATATTTGAGTGAGCATCACTCATTTGGCGAGACCGAAGATGCTGCCGGTGAGTACGCGGAAGAACTTGCGGCAGAAATGCTCGCGACTACGCTGAATGTCGAGTTCGATCCAGACCGCTCGTGGGATGAGAAGAAGCAGATCTACCGCTTGTCCAATAAAATCGTACGCACCGCGAATGTGACGCAATCGGCGGTGGGAGATAAACGCGGCCTGTGGACCACGGTGATCGCCTCTGCGGTGCTGATTTTTGATTAGGCAACACCTGAGCTGCTTCCCAGGTTGATGACTCGCCAGGTGGATGGCTGAGCAGATTGAAGACTCAGCTGACACGATACAGAAATAAAAGAAGGGCACTCGAGAGTGCCCTTCTTTTATTTCTGATTCTGCAGAATTGGATTATGCGCCCGCAACCGCGGTCATCGCCTTGGCCTGCTCTGAAGTCGCCGGCTTCGGTGCGTCGATGGCTTTCGGTGTATCCATCGATTTCGATTGATTCTGCGGCTTGTTCTGCTGCTTGTGCTCGGCGCTGCGAACTTCAACGCCGCCTTTGAGCACGGCGCCGTCTTCCACGCTGATGCGAATGGTAGAAACGTCCCCGGTCACCGAACCTTCGCTGCGAATATCGACACGGTCGGTGCACTCGATGTTCCCATTGACCTTGCCCATCACAACCACTTCCCGGGCATTAATATTGGCTTGAACCGAACCGTTGCGGCCGATGGTCACACGGTGGTCCGGCAAGCTGATTTTGCCTTCGATGCGGCCGTCGATATAGAGCGCTTCCGCCGCGGTGAGTTCTCCCTTGATCACGAGCGTGCGGCCGATTGTGGCTTGCTCAATGGGAGCGCTGATGTTTTTGTTCTGATTGTTGAGGTTTGAGTTTGGCGTGGCAGGATTGGATTTTCCGTTGAATGTGTAGTCTGAGGGTTGCAGCATTGCGCCCTTCCTTCGAGTCCGCGCGGCACGGTCGGCGCCGCTTCTGCGGTGGGTCTGGAATTTTGGCCTGCCGGCGGGTTCGTGTCCGTTAGGCCTATCCGACTATCGCACAGGGGTAAGTATTTTCTGAGATTACGGAAGATATTGTACGGATGCGGCAGGGCTGCCGCCTTTAATCGGCCTCCTGCAAAGATTCCTCCAGTTCTTCCCATTCCTTGACCAGAGCGGCGTGGGCCGATTTTCGCCCATCCAGTTCCTGTGCCTGCCGCTGCGTCTCCTCTGCGCTGACGAATTCCTGCATGGCGGTTTCGCATCGCGCGATGGCAGACTCTTCGCGATTGATCGACGATTCCAGTTCTCGGAGGCGATCTTCCATCTGCTTTCGCTTGATGGGATTCATGCGCTTCGGCTTGGCGACAACAGCCACGTCGGCGCCGGATTTGTGATTGCCGTTCGAACTGCTTTCGGCGGCCGATTTAACAGCGGACAATTCAGCCGTCAGTTGCTGTTGAATCGTCCGCTCCTGCTTCACGTTGCCGCCCTGCTTGCGCCAGAGATAGTCTTCGTAGTTGCCGGGATAGACCTCGACTTTGCCATCGCCAATCTCGAACACGCGCGTGGCCAGCTTATCAATGAAATAGCGGTCGTGCGAGACGAAGACGACTGTGCCGGTATATTTTGTGAGCGCTTCGAGCAGCACGTCTTTGGCCCGCAAATCGAGGTGGTTGGTGGGCTCGTCGAGCAGCAGAAAATTTGAGGGATGCAGCAGCAGGCGCAACAAGGCATAGCGCCCGCGCTCACCGCCGGAGAGCACACCGATCTTCTTAAACACATCGTCTTCGGAGAACAGGAAGCAGCCAAGCAGGCTGCGCAATTCCGTCTGGGTCGAGCCCGGAGACGCGTTGCCTAGATCGTCGATGATTCGCGCCTCCTGATCGAGTTCCTTGTATTGGTCCTGCGCGAAATAGTCGGCCTCAACATTGTGGCCGAGTTTGAATTCTCCCCGTGTCTGTTTTTCTTCACCTGCGAGCAGCTTGATCAGCGTGGATTTTCCTGCCCCGTTCACGCCCACCAGCGCGATGCGATCACCTCGCTCGATCAGAAAACTGACATCCCGAAAAACCTCTTTTTCCGCGCTGGGACGCGAGCCATTCTCTGCAGTTTTTGCCGGATAAACCTTCGCCACACCCTCGAACTCTGCGACGATACGTCCGCTCGGCTTCGGCTGGGGAAATGAAAAGTGAATGGTTTTTTCTTCCGGCGGAACCTCGATGCGCTCGATTTTTTCCAGTTCCTTGATCCGGCTCTGGCACCTGCTTGGCCTTGGTCGCCTGGTAGCGGAATCGGTTGATGAACATTTCCAGCTGCTCAATGCGATCGCGCTGATTCTTGTACGCCGCCTGCAATTGCTCGTTGCGCTGGGTTTTTTGGGTGAGAAACTTGTCGTAGTTTCCCGTGTAAAACCAGAAACGCTTGTTCCAGATTTCCGCGATCTTGTTGACCGTAGTATCGAGAAAATAGCGGTCGTGCGAGATCAACACAACGGCATGGGGATAGTCGTGCAGATACTCTTCCAGCCAGTTGCGCGCCTCGAGATCGAGATGGTTGGTGGGTTCATCCAGTAGAAGCAGGTTTGGCTTCTGCAGAAGCAGTTTCGCCAGCGCCAGCCGCATCTGCCAGCCGCCGGAGAATTCATCGGTTTGGCGCTTCCAATCTTCTTTGCGAAACCCAAGCCCCATCAAAACCCTGCCTACTTCGGCTTCAATCGAGTAGCCATCGCGGGTGCGGAACTCGTGCTCCAGGCTGTGATAGCGCTCGGCAACCGCGTCATATTCCGCGCTGGTGTGGTCGAGTTCGGCGAAACGCTGCATCAGCGTTTCCATCTCTTGCTCCATCGCACGCAGCTCCGCAAACACCGACATGCACTCATCAAACACGCTGCGACCGGAAAGCGTTAATCCATCCTGCGGAAGGTAGCCTGCGGTGGTGCCTTTCGCAACCGTGACTGCGCCGTAGTCGAGCGTGTCCAGGCCGGCAAGGATCTTCATCAGCGTTGTCTTGCCGGTGCCATTTGCGCCGACTAGGCCCACGCGGTCGCGTGGCGTGATCAGCCAATCGGTATTTTCAAAAAGAAGTTTGTGGCCGAAGCGTTTGCCGGCGCCGGAAAGCTGAATCATAAGGCTGATTTATCGTAACAGTTGCGCCGGCCGGGGATCATCAGTCAGCCTCATGATCTCCTACCCTGTGTACCCAAAAAGTCGTCGGATGCCCGCACCTTCCGGGCTGCAGCGATTTCCGAGATTTAAATTTCCGACAGATGTTTCAATCTTTCGCGCACAAGTCTAGCGGCGGCAAAATAAGCCTTGGTGAACTGCTCGTGCTGTTTGAGGCCGTCGCTGTAGCCGCTGGCGGAAAGCGCCTTAGCGCCGCCTTCCTCAATGTGGTGCAATTCTATTAGGGCCATTCTCATGCATATTTCCAGCTGCTCATAGATGCCATCCGGGACAAACGGATAGGCGCTCTCGACAGCAGTAATGAACGCATCGAGTCGCGGCTTAAAGTGGCTCAGCCGGGCCGAGATGAGCTGTAGCTTTCCTTCATCGTCAGGCGGTATCCAATCAACGAACGGTCGAAGTCCATTGAAGCTGAGGCGCAGCTTGCCCAGCGTCGCGAAGATGTCTTTGATCGAACTGAACTCAATATCGAACTGAGCTTTGCTAACGTATGTGCGCTGGCCGAGATCAGCTTCTACCCGTTTGCGCTGTTGCTCCAAAGCACCGCGATACTTTTCGAATTCCTTATCCAGGTCGCTCTTGTACCGTGCGAGCCAGCGTTCGCCTAGGTGGCCGCTCAGTCCCTTAACCACAAGCCACGCAGTAGCCCCGCCACCGACGATCGAACCCAAGAACGTTGTCCAAGAAAAATCCGTCACGAGGAGAAGTATAATAGTTGGTAGTTGATGTCGTTCATCTATGGCTAAACTTGAGTCCAGTCCGTTATATCCGGTTAACCTCTCGGTTGGCGGAGTACCAGTCAATCTGGTGAAAAATAGAACGCCGCAAGGGAGCTTCCAGATCGCGAGAGCGCTTAAGGCCGGTGGCCAACGCGAAGCCGACTTCGTGGTCTTGTGGGAGGGAGAAAGCGAAAGTCAAGCGGACGCGTTTGCGCGCACGCAGGTTGAAAGAGACTCGCCCGGCCTTCTCAGCCAGGCACACCCGGCACTCTAAGGACACCGTCCGCCGCAGATTCCCCATTAGAACCGGAAGAAAGCAAACTGCTTGCCCAAGTTTCACAACCAGAATTTTCCTACTGTGCAGCGGCGCGCCCGTTGTGATTTGCCGGGTAGCGGCCCCATAATGCGCCGTGCGAGTGAATGCGTTCGAGCGCGCGATCGATCACCGCCCCTAGTTCGCGCGCATATTTTACTTCGCGGCCACGAGCTAAGAACCGCCGTGCTTGCTCGGGGGTAAACCACGTAGGGCGACGCTGCGGTTCATCGGGCTGGCGCAGTTCGTGAACCTGCATTAGAAAAGCTTTTACGACATATTCCTGCACGCCCCCTGGCTGCCAAAAAACACCCTTGGAATGCAGATACAGGTGAAAATGCCTGGGCTCGATTGCGCCCATTGCGCCGGCCTCTTCCGCCGCCTCGCGCTCGGCGGCCTGGCTGTGAGACATGCGCATTTCAGGAGAGCCCTTTGGAAACGTCCACTTATTGCCGCCGTTGGTATTGACCAGAAGGAACTCGACACTCTTGCCCTGCTTGCGATAACAGACGGCCGCGACTTGCAGTGGCAGCGATTTTGCCGATCGCGTCGAGCTCAAACGACCCTCCTGCTTCCAGCTTAGTTGCAACATATTTCACTAATGTTAAATTGCAACGAAAATTGTGCATGGAACTGGTTACGAAAGGATGAGCGTTCCATAATGGGAACTGGATCGTGGCGTTCGGTGGCGTTCGGCGTTATTGCCTATTCACCCACAAAACCTATACGTGCGGTGCGTTTGAGATCGTGCAGAAACGAGGGTATTCTAAAAGCGTACCGTTCCTTCGTCTCCTTCGTCAGCAT
This sequence comes from uncultured Acidobacteriaceae bacterium, assembly GCA_963743585.1. GTDB lineage: Bacteria > Acidobacteriota > Terriglobia > Terriglobales > Acidobacteriaceae > Sulfotelmatobacter. Next base: position 37,464 of record CAVUQI010000006.1, read on the forward strand.
CACACTTGCGAGACCAGTTCGTGAAAGCTGCAGTCCTGAACGCACCGAAACAGCCGCTTCATCTTGAAGACGTTCCCAAGCCTCAACTGCGCCCCGGTGAGGTCATCTTGCGCGTGCGGGCTTGCGGGGTCTGCCGCACCGACCTCCACATTGCCGAAGGCGAATTGCCCCAGAGAAAGCATCCGCTAATCCCGGGCCACCAAATCGTCGGGATCGTTGAAGGTGACGGGGAAAGAGGCACGACTCCCGAACTGCCGCTAGGCACACGCGTGGGCGTTTCCTGGATCGGCGGCATTGACGGAACCTGTACATATTGCCGGCGCGGCATGGAAAATCTCTGCGACTCACCTACCTTCACCGGATACACCGTCGACGGCGGATATGCCGAATATGCCACGGCGCGCCGCGATTTTGTCTTTCCCCTGCCGGATGAACTCGACGACCTGCGCGCCGCCCCTTTGCTCTGTGCCGGCATCATTGGCTTCCGCAGCCTGCGCGTTGCCGGTGTGGAACGCGGAGAAAAGGTAGGGCTATTCGGCTTTGGCGCGTCCGCGCACCTAGCCATTGCTGTGCTGCACTCCTGGAACTGTGAAGTATACGTCTCTACCCGCGGCGCCTCGCATCGCAAATTAGCGGAATCGCTGGAAGCAAAATGGGTGGGCAGCGAAACCGATAATCCTCCGGTCGAACTCGACCGAGCCGTGACGTTCGCTCCCAGCGGAGATGTGGTCGTGGCCGCGCTCTCGAGTTTACGAAAAGGTGGAGTGGTTGCGATCAATGCGATTCATCTCGACCGCATGCCCCAGTTCGATTACGACCGCCTGCTTTGGGGCGAGCGGCAAATCCGCAGCGTTGCCAATATGACTCGCGCCGACGCGCGTGATTTTTTAAGGATCGCAGCCGACATTCGACTGCAGCCAAGAGTTACGGTATTTCCTCTGGAAAAGGCCAACGAAGCGCTGGCTGCGGTCAAAGGCGATGCCATCGACGGAGCTGCAGTCATCCTGCCATGAAAGCAAACCCCAGCCCTTTGGAACAGACCAGAGTCTTTGGATGAAGCAACTCTTTCAGCTCGGCGATTCAGCCCCACTGAAGCACGAAAGAAGAAATTGGTCGGGGCGATAGGATTTGAACCTACGACCCCCTGCGCCCAAGGCAGGTGCGCTACCAGGCTGCGCTACGCCCCGACAGAAGTAGCAGAATTGATTCTAAAGCACTTTCCAACTTTACGAGCACCCCAATAGATGATTTCCGGCCTCGACCGTACTACTTGATTCACCGAAACTATGCCAATTCCCCACTCTCTTCTCATTCCTCTCCCCACACCCCGGACAATTTACACGCTGGTTCCAGGTGGTGGTCTGGGTGGATTTCTATGCCCTAGCGGACGTGTTTCGCGGCATGCAGCATGAATTGATAAGGACTGGCACTCTTAACACCAACTCGAATCAATAGCAGGCCTAGTATGCGTACACCTTGAGGAAGACGAAAACGACCACGCCAGTGATTGAAACGTAGAGCCAAATGGGGAACGTCCAGCGCGCGATTCGGCGGTGCATCGCGAACCGCCCCGTCAGTGAAAAAAAGAATGTCGTTAGCACCATTGGTAGCGCGACGATGGAAAGAACCACGTGGCTGCCCAAGATGGTAAGGTACAACGCACGGACCGCACCGTGGCCGGGAAAAATTGTGTCGCCGTGGAGAGCGTGATTCACGATGTAGCTGACGAGAAATGCGGAAGAGAACGCAAAAGCCAGCAGCATACTCCTGCGATGCGCTCCCCGGTTGCGATGTTTGATGAAATACCATCCGACGCAGAGCGTAATTGCGCACAATCCGTTCAGAAGCGCGTTAAGGGCCGGCAGAAACATCCAGCGTCCGGCGAAATCAGTGGAAGCATGATGAATATATAGCAGCCACAGGAGGAATGAAACAGCGAGGCCACTCACCACAATGATCGATCCAATTGCGGACCGCGGATTGATTTCAGCCTGTTCCATGCACCAATTAAATCACACAAGTCCGTCCACAAGTGTTGGACAAGTCGCAAATATAACATTGCGAGTGACGATATGAAACCGTCTGAGAAAGGTGGTCTGCTACGAACCAGCCTGGTGAGGCATGACCACCTGATCGGCATATGCAGACAAGTTTGGAACCAGCCAGCGAAACAAGAAGGTCGCACATAAGGCGCCCGCGATCTGTGCTCCGATGAACGATGGGACGTCTGACGGTCGAATTCCAGCAAAAGTGTCGGACAAGGAGCGGGCCGAATTCCCTGTGCATAGGAATAAGACTTTGTAGTGTTCTTGCATGTTAGGGTTCTAAGAGCAGCACGTTGGGCCGCAACACGCTTCCGTTCTCTGTGGCTTCACAGCCCGCACAAATGCGCTCATGAACTTGCCGTCCACCTGCGGCGCAATCGCATCCACGTCTATGTTTTGGCCGGAGAGAAACTCACGAGCGTCCTCTATGCGATACATTCTGGTTGGCTCAATCTCAATCGACTCGAAGCCGGCAGATGCCAGTTTGTTCCGGTATTCATTCTCTTCGAGAGCACCCGCAACGCAACCAACCCAGAGAAGCACGCTTTGGCGGATCTGCGGCAGTATCTCGCCGTGAGTCACAACATCGGACACTGCGAAGCGACCTCCCGGCTTCAGCACACGAAAGGCTTCTCCCATTACACGGTCCTTGTCCGCCGAAAGGTTGATCACACAATTCGAGATAATCACATCGACCGAGTTATCCGGTAGAGGGATATCCTCGATCTCGCCCTTCAGGAACTCGACATTGTCAGCGCCCGCTTTGCGTTTGTTCTCATTGGCAAGCGAGAGCATCTCGTCCGTCATGTCGAGACCGTATGCTTTGCCATTGGGGCCGACCCGCTTCGCGGAAAGCAGGACATCCACGCCACCGCCAGAACCAAGATCGAGAACGATCTCTCCCGGATTCAACTTGGCCAAGGCCGTTGGATTTCCGCACCCTAAAGATGCGAGCATGGCTTCCTTGGGGACTTCCCCGGCCTGGGAGGAGTCATAGAGACTGGAAGTGATCGGGTCGCAGCCAAGGCCGCTTGCTGGCATGGCTCCACAGCAACTGCTGCCGCCACTCTTCAGGCGCAAGGCTGCCTGACCATACTTTTCTTTGACGACTTTTCTAATGTCGGCTGTGCTCATCGAACCTATCTCCTATTTGCAAATCTGGATGATGTTCTGTGGTTTGACTGCTTTGTTTCGAGTGCAGCATTCAGCGTAGAGGAATTGCAGCAACTCCTGGAGCGCTTCCGCGTTGGCGGTGTACCGCAAGAAAGTGCTTTCGCGGCGGACGTTTACCAGCCCTTCGTTCTTCAATTTCTCCAGATGGTGTGAAAGCGTGGAATTCGGAATGTCCAGTTCTGCCTGGATGTCGCCTACCACCAAGCCGTCAGGATGCGCGGAAAGCAGCAATTGCATGATCCGGAGGCGCGGTTCGGTTCCCATGGCAGAAAGCATGTCGGCGTACTTTGCAACATGCTCGGCATTTTTCTTGATCGAGGTGTTTGCCATGTTTCGATATTTGCAGAATTATCGACTCTCGTCAAGTGAAACTGAAATGAAGAGTTCTCGGCCATCGCCAGGGGCGAAGATCCAAGACCTGGTCGTAGAATGGGCGGCTGTTTCTGTCCGAAAGCTCAGCCCGCGGAACAAATTGACCGGAAGCAGAGTTCCTCGACCGCAAAGGAGGCATCCGGATGCCTAATTGACAAGTTTCTCTCCGCGTGCAAATGTGCTGAGACGGAGAGATGGTGTGCCATCGCTGAAGTTGCTTGTAGTCGAGGACGACGTAGCCAGCCTCGAACTCATGAAGGAAGTGTTCGCCTCCCTCGAAGCGGAGGTGAACGCGGTCAATAACGGCGAGAAGGCGGCTGCTCTCATTAACCAGCAGCGCTTTGATGGAATCTTTCTTGATTTGGATGTGCCAAGCCCCGATGGCTTTCAGTTGGCGCGGCTAACTCGAAAATCTTCGTTTAACAAATCCACCCCAATCGTTATCGTAACCGGAGTAGATGACAGGAATGTCATGGAACAGGCGTTTTCCATCGGTGCGACTTTCTATTTGCAGAAACCGATCGACCGCCAGAAACTGAGCCGGTTGTTCCGAACCGTGCGGGGCGGAATGATAGATAATCGCCGCCGGCACATCCGCGTTCCGCTAACGGCGGAAGTGCTGCTCACCATCGGATCTAAGAATCTTCGCGCTGTAAGCTGGAACTTGAGCGAGGGGGGGATGCAAGTAGAAGCCGAGAGCCTTCACTCGCGAGACAAGGTGCGAGTCTCGTTTCAATTGCCAGCTTCAGAAGTCACGATTGAGGCGGAGGGTGTGGTGGCGTGGGTTGGACAGAGCCGCCAAGGTATCCAATTCACAAGAGTAGGCGAGCAAAACCAGGTGGCAATCCGGAACTTCATCGCCGCGACTGAGAGGTAAGTTAGGACATCGTAAGGATGCAACTCTTTTGTGCTGGAGCCGAAGCGGGTTCACCGCGAAATATTATTTTCCACCAGCCGATGCCGCCATCCTCCGCGACTGAATCACTCTGGCAAGCTCGCTGATCAATTGTTCCCGGCACGCTCCATTCTTATGAAACAGCGCCTGGGTTTCGGCAGCAAGAAGAGCGGTTTCGCCGGCACTCAAAGTCTTGCCGGTCATGACGAAGATCGGCAAATCGGTTAAAGTGGATTCCCGTCTCACGTGGCGGATTAAATCAAAACCGTCCATTCCTGGCATTAAGAGATCCAGCAGAATTCCGCTCACCATTTTCGAGGAAAGCACTTCGAGAGCCCGCGCACCACTTTGTACGCTCTGAGTTTCATATCCCGCGGAGCGAAGAATTTCCTCCAGCAGTTGGAGACTGGCAACGTCATCGTCGACCAGAAGAATGGGATCATCTTCATCGCGCGGCGGTGCAACATGCTTGTGCATCGTTTCCAGCAATAGTGATTTCCGAATGGGCTTAATGAGATAGTCCGCGGCTCCCAAAGCGAATCCAACGTTCTGCTGATCGACAATCGATACAATGATCACCGGCGTATCTGCCAGTCCTGGCGTTTGCCGCAACCGGGCCAAGGTTTCGAATCCGTTGCCCTCGGCCATTAACACGTCCAGCGTCATTGCGTCGGGACGCAGTTGCTGAGCTTTCTGAAGAGCTTCGACTCCGGAACTGGCAGTTACAATGCGGTAATCCGGGCTGAGATAGCTGGCCATAAGCTCTCTCGCAGGTCCTTCGTCATCCACAATCAGTATGAGCGGCTTGCCGGTGGTTGACACGGTGCGTGTCTGATTTGCAGCGGCTGGAATGTGATCGTCATGGGTTTGCCCTCCCGCCGGAAGAGTGAAAGTGAATCGGCTACCTTTGCCGAGGCCGCTCTCCACAAAAATTTGCCCGCGCTGCCATTCAACCAGCCGCTTGGTAATGGCAAGCCCCAGACCAGTACCCTCTTCAGGGTTTCCGCTAGTGACCGCCAACCTGGCGAAACTCTTCAAAAATAACGGCTTGATCCTCCGGGCGAATTCCGATCCCCGTGTCCGTGACGGAGATGGTTACCATATTTTTCTGCGCAGCACAGGCGACTGTAATCTTGCCGTTTTTCGGCGTGAACTTGACGGCATTGCTAAGCAGGTTATAGAGGATCTGCTTAAAGCGGACGCGATCGGCGAAAACCGTCTGGTTCGGCTCCAAGTGTTGCTGGACTTCGATGCCCTTCGCCATGGCCAGCGGTCGAATGTTAGAGATGCACCTCTGGAATCGCATCCTCAACCGAAAAATCCTCGCACCGAATCTCGAGTTGACCAGCTTCGATTTTCGACAAGTCGAGAATGTCGTTGATTAATTGCAGGAGATGGCCTGAGCCCTGTTTGATGTGATTTACGAAGCGCTGTTGCTTGGAGTTAAGAGTGCCGGCGGTGCCTTCTGCGAGAAGGTCTGAGAAGCCAATAATCGCATTCAGGGGGGTGCGGAGTTCGTGGCTCATGTTAGCCAGAAACTTACTCTTCATCCTGGTGGTGTGTTCGACCTCACGGTTTCGAAGCTCGAGTTCCTCATTGGAAGCCGCCAGTTGGTGAATCAAGAGACGCCTTTCCTCGTCGAACCGCTTGCGCTCGCTGATATCGCGGCAGATCTTTGAAGCGCCGATGATCGAGCCGTGCTCGTCCTTGATCGGCGAAATCGTCACAGAAACATCGATATGTTTGCCGTCTTTGCGAACCCGAACACTTTCAAAGTGATCAAGCCTCTCACCTCGGGCTATCCGGGCCAATACTTCGGTCTCCTCACCCGCACGATCCGGGCGAAACAACATTGCCACCGACCTGCCCACAACTTCGGCTGCGGAAAACCCAAACGTTCTCTCGGCGCCGGAATTCCACGCAGTGATGGTCCCGTCGAGAGTCTCGCTGCTAATGGCCTCATCGGATGAGTCGACGATGGCTGCCAGGCGTTCTCGTACTTCCTCCATTCGCTTGCGCCCGGTTATGTCGCGCCCTACGGCATAAATCATTTCCTGCGGCGGTACAGAAACGGCATTCCACAATATCCATTTATAGGTGCCATCTTTGCACAGATAGCGGTTCTCGAACGAAAAGGTAGATTCGCCGTTCTCAAGTCGGCTGCTTTCGGTCAGCGTTGCCTGGCGATCGTCCGAGTGAATAAATTCCAGATAGGGCTTCGAGAGCAACTCCTCTCCGCTAAAGCCAAGGATTTTTTCGAAGGCCGGGTTCAGGTGTTTGAAATAGCCGTCAAAACCCGCGGTACACAACATGTCGATGGAGAGGTCCAGAAATCGATTACCAGTTTCGAGTTGAGAGTAAAGCCGGCCCATCAAGGTGCTGACTCCAAGGCCTAAGGCAACCAAGACGAATCCGAGCAGCCAAACCCGCCGTTCGACGTTCCAAAGTCCATCATCGAGCGCGGCTGCCGGTTTCTCGACTAAAATCCCCCATTCTCCTTCAGGTGTAGGTTGATATGCAGAAAAAAAGCTATTGTTAGCGCGAGAAAAAGTTCCATAACCGGCGCGGCGCGCCATTAATGCCTTGACGGGTTCGTACTGGCTGAGGTCAACCGTTGCTGAAAATGGATCGATCCTAGGCCCAACTGCAAGGTGCCCACGCTGGTCTAAGACCGAAATCATCCAACTACCGTTGAATTTGGTCTCAGCTAACCTTTGGCTCAGAGAATTTAGAGCAAAGGGCGCCATCAATACTCCAGTGGGCTCGCCGGCATCGTTCGTTATTGGTACTACGATTGCCGCGACCAACGGAAAGGGTGGGATGGCTGTGCGATAGATCTCAGAGATATACGAGGAGCGAGCGCGATTGGCTGCAAACCCTTTGTACCAATCCCGAAAAGCGAAGTTATGGGCAAGCAGGCTGGGTTCCGGAGGATAGATGGCCCGCATTGTGCCATCGAGATCGTAGACGCTGACGAAGTAAAAGTCAGGCTGCAAGCTGCTCGCCTGCTCCAAATCGCCCTGAATCCGAGTTAGGTCTCTGACACCCCAGGCGCGGCGGAATGAACGACTGGTTGAGATCGACTCCAGGAAGGACGTGCTCTGGCGAAAGTGCGCTTGCAAGAGTTCCGAAGAAACTCGCGCGATTTGGGTGCTCTCGGCAATCGCCTGAGATTTGGCTTGCGTTCGAAGAAGCCGTGCGACTGAGTAAGCAAAGAACGTAATGGGCAAAAGCATAAGCAGCAGCAGGACTAAGTGCAGCCGCAAACTGGTCTTGGAGGCCCATCTGGCGATCTTAGCTTGCCTGGTCATCGAAACCTCGCGCCGCGCACCATCGCCGCAGCAGTGTTCGAAACATAATTTCTGATCGTCATTATCGTGTCCTGATGCGAGCGTTGTTCTTTACTTGCCTGAGGCTGCGGACTTCGTGACCTGCAGGTTACCTTTTCCCACGAGCTGTTCAAACAAATGGAAAATATCAGGATCCCACCATCCCTTGCCCACTTCTTCGCGTACGGTTCGCAGTGCATCAGGAACCGGTAAAGCTTTCTTGTACGGCCGTTCGGTGGTAAGCGCATCAAAGACATCCACGATTTGCAGAATCCGCGCAGGCATCGGAATCGCATCTCGGCGCAAACCGTCCGGATAGCCAGTGCCATCACATTTCTCGTGATGGTGGCGGATGATCGGCAATACCAGACGGAATGACCTCAAGGGCTCGCAGATACGTTCTCCGACCACCGGATGCTGTCGCACGATGGCCCATTCGTCCTCGGTGAGACGGCCGGGTTTCAAGAGAATCGCGTCGGGAACGGCAACTTTGCCGATGTCATGAACTACTCCGGCGCGGCGAAGCGCAATAACTTCATCTTCAGATAATCCAGCTTGCCTTCCTAAGGCGACGGCATAGTCGGCAAGCCGTTCGCAGTGTCCATGAGTGTAAGGATCCTTGCTCTCGATGCTTCGCGCAAGGGAGAAGAGTACAGATTCAGCACGCTCCAACTCATCGGTTCGAGATTTCAACTTAAGCAGAGATCGCACTCGTGCCAGCAGTTCACTTGAATCCACTGGACGCGTTAAAAAGTCATCGGCGCCCGCTTTTATCCCTTCCAGACGATTCTGGCGATCGGATAGTGCCGTGAGCAAAATGACGGGTATTAGGTGAGTTTCCGGGTTGCCCTTGATTTCTTCGCAGACCTGAAATCCAGTGAGTTTCGGCATCATTATGTCGAGCAGGACTAAATCGATTGGATGGGTGTTTAGCACTTGAAGCGCGGCAGCCCCATCACCAACGGTGATGACTTTGTAGCCTTGCGTCGACAGGAACTCCTCGAGCAGTTCGCGGCCGGATGCTTGATCGTCCGCGACCAAAATGGTTCCAGTCACCGACTGATGGGACTGAGATTTCATTTACCTAAATACTTACTATTGTGTTCTTCAACAGTTACACGGAAGATTATGGAAAGCTAATTACCAAAGTTATAAAGAGAAGGATCATATGACTAAGTACATGAGACGGGGGTGGGGGTGGGCTGACCTAGGCGGATTGGGGTGTTCGCTTAAATCAGCGCCAAGGCTGGTGAGTCGTAGGAGTCAGGGGGATTGATTGTTGTAAGCTTCCTGATATGCGCGTCACGGTGACCACGTAGGTGACTTGGTTCCATCTGTCCGAACACTAATAAGTATCATTTCGTCGAAGGAAGATAAAAGAAAGCATGTCAAAGAGCCATTACACGGGGGCGGAGATGATCAGGGCGCTGAAGTAGTTAGAAGCGGGACGGAAGGCGGAGGACGTGGCAAGGGAGGCGGGCGTTTCCAAGCACACGATTTACCCCTGGAAATACAGTTTGGTCACCAAGTTCGTCAAGATGCGGTATTACTTCCATCTTGACTCGATAGGAGCTTCTTGAGATAAGCTGATACTAAAGTTGTGTCCCTGCGGTGGGACTTCTGCGAATAGAGGGATTGAAGCCGGTTTCCTTGGCAGATCACGATTCGCCATTTACTTGCATTGCGGGGAAGGAGTCTGATGTTCTGCGCTGAAGTTGTGTGCACCGTGCTGGTTTCGAAAACCAGATTGGTTGCGCGGTCTTCCCGAATTTTGGGCCTGCTGTGGGTTTCACTTTCTTCTGCTGCTTTCCCGTATCGATTTTTCGGGAGCGCTAAGTGAGCGAACCGAAGGGCCTCACCCTCCTCGCTATCGACGATAACCCAGTAAACCTGCAGCTGATCCGGGATGTTCTTGAGCAGGCAGATATCGAGATTTTGACGGCCACCGACCCGGAAGCAGGGTTCGAAACCTTTCTAAAAATTCGCCCACGGACTGTGCTACTCGACCTTGTAATGCCGAAGCTGGGCGGGATGGAGCTATTGGAGCGCATTATCGCGGTGGATCCTGGGGCCGAGGTCATTCTTTTGACCAGCCACTACTCCACCGAATCTGCAGTCGAGGCCATTCGAAAGGGCGCCGCCGACTACTGGACGAAGCCTCTCGACGCCGAAAAATTGAGAAACCGCATTGCTGCCATCCTGGACGATGCGGCGAAGCGACGAGATACCTTACGCCTTGATCGAGAGTTGCTGCATGTGTCGAAGTTCGAAGGCATGGTCGGGCGCAGCCCGCTGATGCTCGATGTCTTTGCCAAGATTCTGCGGGTCGCACCGCACTTCAGGACTGTATTGATCACCGGCGCGACCGGAGCCGGAAAAGAGCTTGTGGCGCAAGCGCTGCACCGGGCAAGTCCGGTTGCCAAGAACAGGTTCGCAGTTTGCAACTGCTCCGCTCTGGTGGAAAACCTACTGGAAAGCGAACTTTTCGGGCACGTTCGGGGGTCTTTTACCGGCGCTCTACAGGACAAGCCCGGCTTGTTCGAGCACGCGGATGGCGGCAGTATTTTTCTGGATGAAATTGGCGAGCTTACTCCCTCAGCACAGGCAAAGTTGTTGCGGGTTCTGCAAAACCGACAGGTACAGAGGGTTGGTTCCGTAACTACTCGTGCCATTGACGTGCGCGTGATCGCGGCAACTCACCGCGATTTGAAAGCCATGGTGCGAGCTGGGACGTTTCGCGAAGATCTTTATTACCGCTTGGCGATGGTTGAAGTCAACCTCCCCAGCCTGGCGAGCCGGCACGAGGACCTGCCTCTTCTGGAGAGATATTTCCTCGAAAAGTTCGCTGCTGAATACGGCAAATCGGTTGCAGGCCTAACCCGTCGAGCACAGGCTCGGATGGCGGTTTATCCCTGGCCCGGTAACGTTCGCGAACTTGAAAACGTGATTGGAAACGCGTGCATGATGGCGCAAGGAACTGTGATCGATATTGATGATCTTCCCGACAATCTGCGCAGCCCCGCGCATTATGAGCGCGCCGGCGATGAGACATTACTTTCGCTGGAGGAAGTGCAGAGACGCCACATTCTGCGCGTTCTAGAAGCGGTTGGCGGCCATAAAACCCGGGCTGCGGAAATCCTTGGCATTGGCCGGGCCACCATTTATCAGATGTTGTCAAAGATGAAGGTCAGCGAGGAACACGAGCCCGCTTGATTTTGGCGGGCGGGTCGACTAATTACATTCGATCATGTTCTGAGTCACTCCCTGAAGACTAATGACGGAATTCCCGATCAAAGGCAGGCTCCAGAGTTTGCTGTGGTGCTTGCGCAGCAAGTAGGCGGCCGCCAGCGACGTAGCGCTCTTGACGGTTGCAACCGCATAGGTCCTGCCGACTGTAGGATGCGTACCGTAGAGATAAGCCGACTCAACTTCCTCGTTGCATACACCCTTCCTGCCGGCAAGCCAATTCTCCCGGGCAAATAAGGTGGTGTAAGAATCTGCGAATGTACTTCCGGTTGAAACCAACGCCAAGCTGGCGAACTTCAGGTCGACCACTCGGGTTCTCTCCAGCTGTCGGGGTGCCGGCTGAACTCGCGACGACGATGTAGTCGCCACGTAAAAGGCCGGATCGGGCGTGGCTGCATCGCTTACTGCACTGGGAGCGTTCGGCAGCTCCTTGGCAACTGAGATTCCGGACAGCGCCAGTACGGCTAGGATTGCACCTAAGATCGATTTCATAAGGGGATCTCCAAAAGGGGTTTTAACGATTCGCAGCAGCCCTGCCGTTTTTCCGGTTGCCTCTGTTTTGCTGCAATTCGTCATGGGTCGAGATTACGTTGGGACAAGTACCTGCACAATTGCGAGAACGTAATAGAAGGTAGTAACCCACCGTAACCAGCACCTGGTAACGTCGCGATCATGCTGACCCGGCGCGGTTTCCTTCAATCAAGATGGCTGGCAAAGAATATGAAGGGTGTTTCGCAGGAAGAACGGTCGCACGAGGAATGATCGCAAGAAGAACGATCGATCAACGCAGACTAGGGTCGGAAACTCGGGAACGCGAAACACGGGCCCGTTATCGTCCTCAAGGAAACATCGCGCCGCCGGTAAATCAGCGCTTCGAAAGGACGCGTTCGAGTTCGGCAGACAGTACGGAAGACTTGATGGGCTTAGAGATATAGCCATCAAACCCTGCTTCCAGGGCTCTTTCCTGGTCGCCACGCATGGCGGATGCCGTCACGGCCAAAACTGGTAAGGTAGATAGCTGCGAGTTCTCGCGAATCTTTCGCAAGGTAGCAAATCCATCGAGTACGGGCATATTTAAATCGAGCAACAAAACGTCGGGCTTGTGCTTTCCTATCATCTCGAGCGCCTGAAGACCGTCGCACGCTTCCTCGACCGCAAAGCCGCGCAACACCAACAGTTCGCGAAGTAGTTCACGATTGATCGCGTTATCTTCAACGATGAGTGCCGTCTTCACTGTTGTTCCGCGGAATTCCTTCCACCATCGGTTGCCGATGTTCTTAGGTTCCTTTTCTACACCTGCGAGCCAGAGATGCCAAGTAGCTGCACCGCGACGGTTGATCGAATAAGGGCTTAGTTTCCCCGCGCCAACGTCGTCTTTTTGCTGCTATCGCACCCAGAGTGAAGACAGCCTTCCTCAGGCGGCGAGCCTTGACGACTTCCTGCTAGGACGATATATGAGGTCGGAATTGCTATAGGCAAAAACGTGCCAGCAACGCCCAGGGCGAAGACCGCGCGGGAGAACAAGAACTCCGCCTGATATTTGCCTACAGACCGTCCAGAACATGGACACGAGTCCACAAAGCAGACAACGTTGGTCCTATTCTCCTTCCCGTCGCGTAGCATCCCACCGCTAGGTCGCTTTAACCCGTTGCCGAGGCGGCACTTATGCTGCCGATAGTGGGATCCTGCTATTTTTTGGCGTATGGCACGAATCCTGCATTCTTGTAGATGTTGGCAGACGCGACTGATTGTCGCTAACGCTCGACCACAGCAACGGGAGTCATTTATGAAGTTGCTCATCGCAGAAGACAACATTTTCTTTCGCAACATTTTAGAGCGAGAGCTTTCGTCGCAACACGAATTGGTTTTTGCCAACGATGGCGACCAGGCTTGGGCTGCGCTTCAGGGCCCCGATGCGCCGCGGTTGGCGATTCTCGACTGGGTCATGCCGGGACTCACGGGGCCGCAGATCTGTCGGAATGTAAGGGCTTGCGACCGTCTGTCTTCAATGTACTTGATTCTTTTTACCGCGAGGAACAGCGCCGCGGATGTAGTTTCGGGACTGCGTGCAGGGGCCGATGACTACATCACCAAGCCCTTTTCTGCAGACGATCTCCGCATCCGGATCAAGTCGGGCGAGCTTCTACTCGGCCTTCAGGATGCGGCCGAGATGCGTGCGCAGCTCACCGAGCAAAAACGCGAACGTGAGATGTCTCTGCACCAGCATGCCGACGTTTGGCCGTTCAGCAAGCAACCCGTGGGTAACGACTGCTTGTACAGCGTTGAGGATTGCCTGATCGAACGGTACGAACCCGTAGCTCATTTGAATTCCGAACCCGACATCGATTTAGCAGTTACTCCACAACATCAGTATTTTCTGGAGACCCTCCATGCCTAGCCGCGAGAGCGATTCGATAGTCTTGTCTGAAGAGGAACTGTTCAAACCGCCGCAGAGGGTTCTGGTGGCCGAAGACGATCCAATCTTCCGCCGGCTATTGCAGAACCGGTTGGAGAACTGGGGCTATCAAGTGAGTATTGTGCAGGACGGAGCCGAAGCCTGGGAAGTTATCCAGCAAGCCGACGCCCCCGCCCTTTTAATTCTTGATTGGATGATGCCAGTGATCGATGGTCTTGAACTTTGCCGCCGCATTCGAAAAAAGCAGAGTGACACTTATCAATACATTCTGCTGCTCACCGGCAAAGACGAGAAGCAAGACCTGATCGACGGTCTCAATGCCGGTGCCGATGACTATTTGACCAAACCTTTTGATATCGGAGAACTACGGGCCCGCCTTCGCGCAGGCAGAAGAATACTTTCCTTGCAGCAGGAATTAATCGAAGCCCGCGAGGCGCTCCGATTTGACGCAACTCATGACGCTCTCACCGGTCTGTGGAGCCGCGGGGCAACCCTGCGCTTGCTGGGAGCTGAGATCCAACGGGGAGCTCGCACTGGCGAACCCACTGGAATCCTTATGGTCGATCTCGACCACTTTAAGAAGGTAAACGACAGTTTTGGACATTTGACAGGCGACGAAGTCTTGCAAGAAGCTGCACGACGCATTAGCCAGGCCGTCCGTTCTTACGACTTTGTGGGGCGATACGGTGGTGAGGAATTCCTTGCAGTTCTGACGAATTGCACCTTGCAGGATTTGCCCATCATTGCGGAAAGGGTACGAAGCGCGGTGGCCGAGTTTCCCATTACTAACCAAGACTGCCGAGGTCAAGGCGACGGTAAGCATCGGGGGCGTGGTGACTTCAAATCAGGCGCACGACCTTGAATTCCTGGCCGCCGCCGACTCCGCGCTTTTTGAAGCAAAGCGAGCCGGACGTAACCGGCTCGTCATTGGCGGCTGTGAGGCGAGTCTGGTCCTTCGGGAAGCTTTCAAAAACTCCAGCGTGATCGCCCATGCGTGAACTGCGTTCCATCGCGCGGCACAGCCTGCTCGCGATTTCGTTCCTAGCGTTATTCCTGCTTCTGAACCGTCCGGAAATCATCCTGCTAAGCCGGCTGGGTTATGTAGTCTGGTATCCCGCGGTAGGGCTGGTGCTGGCACTCATGTTAGGGGTAAGTCCGTGGTATGCACCGTTGGTCTGTCTTTCTACTGTGATTGCGGGAAAGCTGTTCTACAACCAGCCTCTTGCCACTTTCGGCGAGACGATTGGAGCTCTCGGAGGCACCGGCTGTTATGCGGCAGCGGCCTATGTTCTGCGCCGGTCCCTTACGAATCGATTCCGGCCTGCGACGCCGGCGCGATGTGGTCCTTTACGTTTCTATAACGACAATTGCCGCACTCGGGTCAACCGCAATCGGGGTAGCGAGTCTGGCTGCTGATCACACGATTCGCTGGTCGGAATATTGGCAGTCAGCCTCAGTCTGGTTTCTTGGTGACGAAATAGGATTGTTAGGCGTCGCACCGTTCCTGCTTATCCACGTATTACCCTGGGTCCGAAAATTTATTGCGCCGGCAGCGGACATAGCTCCGGCCGGAGCGCAGAAGTCGAGCGGCAAGCGATACCGCACCTTGCAGATCATCGAGGCTTTGAGCCAGGCGGTCTCATTGGCAGTCTTATTGTGGGTGATGTTCGGCTCTACTCTTGCACGTTTCGAGCTTTTCTTCCTCAGTTTTATTCCTATCATTTGGATCGCCATGCGTCAGGGAATCCGGCGAGTTGTCTGCGGACTGCTGGTGCTCAATTTTGGAATCGTGGTGGCATTACATTCGTTCCCCGCAACCGCAGATCTGCTCTCCAAAATCGGCCTTCTTATGTTCGTAACTTCGGCTGTCGGACTGCTCGTTGGCTCGGCAGTGACCGAGCGGCATCGAATCGCAATCGAGCTATTCGAGCGGACCGCGGAACTGCAGGAGGTGAACACGCAACTGCTTGCCTCCAAGCAAAAGGCGGAAGAAGCCAGCCGGGCCAAGGGCGAGTTTCTTGCGAATATGAGTCATGAGATTCGTACTCCCATCAACGGCGTTCTGGGGATGGCGAACCTGCTGTTAAACACGGCAACCACGGCGGAACAGCACGACTATCTGACGTTGCTGAAATCCTCGGCTGGTTCGCTTCTCCGTATCGTCAACGACATCCTCGATTTCTCGAGGGTCGAGTCGGGCCGCCTGGAGCTTTGTCCGGTAGAGTTCAGCTTGCGCGATACGGTCGGCAAAACGGTACAAGCACTGGCGCTGCAGGCGCACGAAAAAGGGCTTGAGCTTGTGCTTGAAATTGCTCCCCAGGTGCCGGATTCTCTCATCGGAGATTCCGGGCGCTTGTGTCAGGTGCTGATTAATCTTTTAGGAAATGCCATCAAGTTCACGCCAAGCGGAAAAATTGCTGTACGCGTGCGGGGCGACAGCGAGAGCGCGACGGGGCTTCGACTACATTTCAGCGTCACGGACACGGGTATTGGAATACCGCCGGAAAAGCATGCTCTGATCTTCGATGCCTTTTCCCAAGCCGACGGCAGCATAACCCGCAATTACGGGGGAACCGGTTTAGGGTTGGCTATTTGCTCCCGCTTGGTCGCTTTATTGGGCGGCCGAATCTGGCTTCAAAGCGCAGTCGGCCAGGGCAGCACGTTTCATTTCACTGCCAGCTTCGAAGCAGTGGCCGATAGCTCTGCGGCCAAGGCTCAAGAAGATCGATCGCCATCGATGAAGCAGGTTCCAGCCGAAGCGCATGGGGAACTTCGTATCTTGGTGGCCGAAGACAATTTGGTAAATCAAACTGTCATCCTGAACACGTTGACCCGCCTGGGGCATAGGCCGACCATCGCTCAAAACGGTATCCACGCCTTGTCGCTGTTGGAAGCAGGAACCTTCGATCTCGTCTTCATGGATGTGCAGATGCCGGAAATGGATGGACTGACCGCCACCCGCAAAATCCGGGAAAGCGAGCAAGGAACACTGAAGCACATTCCGATCGTTGCCATGACTGCCCACGCGATGAAGGGCGACCGAGAAAGTTGTCTTGCCGCCGGGATGGACCACTACATTTCCAAGCCAGCAAGCGGCGATGAGATCAGGGACTTAATCGCAAGCATCTTCAGCGCGCAAGACTTCTTAGGTTCGAACAAGGCAACTCCACCTGCGAAAACAGCCGATGGCCGGAACGCCATGCAAGGTCTTAGCAAATTCGACGGTGACGAGTCGCTACTGCGCGAACTGATACATATTTTTCTTGAGGAAAGTCCCAAACAACTGGATCACTTGTCGCGAGCAATCGAATCCGGCGACTGGCAGACAATCGAAAGAACAGCCCATAGTCTCAAGGGAGAACTGAATTGCCTGGGCCTTATTGAGGTGGGAGAGAAAGCCCGAGAGATAGAGTTGATTGGGCGCAAGCGCCTGTCATTATCGGCAAAAGATGCAATTTTTAATTTCAGAACTGAAGTCTACGCTCTAACGACAATTATGAAGAAAATGCTCGAGACAGACCAAAGCCTGGTCAGCTAGGGACCTTGGCACCCTCATGTGCGGCAAACCCCGCCCTTTGCAATTATTTTTGCAGGTCGGCAGTCCGATCCATCACTGCAGACATCGGCGGCAATGCCGATTTCAGCTGCGTGTTGATCAAGAAACGCCGACCGTCTTTGCTTACGTCATTGGCGAATCGTTCGGATGTCGCGACCATTTCGCGAGGATTCACCTGAAAGAGCGCACCGGGCTTCCCCCATCGAAGTGGGGCCCGATCGTAACCACCCGAAGCCAAGACCTTTTCAGGCAGAGGCCGCTTTACGCCGCATGGCCCGGTGGATCTCAGTAACGAGCTGGCGTTGCCACGAGCCATCCTTTCGAAACCAAGCCTGGGTTTCGCGGCCAAGGAGAGTCAACTCTTCGCTGGTGAGGGTCTTCTCTGTCATAACGAAGATGGGCAGGTCTCTGAGCGTTTCCTGGCCGCGTATATGACGGATAACCTGGAAGCCATCCATCCCCGGCATCAAAAGATCGAGCATGACAGCCCGATCAACTCGGAAGAGAGCACCTCCAAGGCGCGGGCGCCGCTGCGGACACTTTGAGTTTCGTATCCCACCGCTCGCAGGGTCTCTTCCAACATCTCCAGCGTCCTGGGATGATCATCGACCAACAGGATTGCGGCATCATCGTCGATGCGGGACGGAACATGTTTGTTGAAGGTCTCAAGAAGCACCGATTTGCGGATGGGCTTGACCAGGTAATCCGTCGCGCCTAAAGCAAAACCTACGCGCTTCCGGTCGACGACGGAGAGGATGATCACCGGAAGATCGCGGGTTTCGGGTCTTCGCGAAGCACAGTCAAGACATCAAATCTGTTTCGCCACTTCCGACATTTGCTTCAAGGATCGGGTCATCCGGGAAAAGGTCTGGGTGAGGACGCCGACTTCATCTCGCCTGCCGTCAGAAACCAAGTCCACCAGCAGATCTCCGGCTGCGATGCGCTGGGCTGCCTCCGACACTTCCTTGAGGGGCGTCGCGATGTTGCGGGTAATTAGGGACCCGGCCGTCATCACAAAGATGAGTGCCGGAAAACTTCCGAAAATGATGGTTAGCTTGGTGGCCTGGGCACGTTCTTTCTCCTCTTCCGAGCGCTGCTTCAACAGCCCGTTCTCCTCCTCCTGCATTTCCCGCTCAACTGCCGGATTCGATCCATGGCCTCTTTGCCTTTGTCGGTCAGGGCCTCCTTGGCCGCCGCCTCAAACCCCTTTTCCCTTCGCAAGTCGATGGTTTCCTGAAGTTCAGCAAACTTCGACGCAACCAACGGTTCTCTAGCATCCAGCCGCTGCTGCACAGGCTTGTCGGCCGTTAATTGGCGAAGGCTCTTCAGGTTCTGATTGGCAATGGCGGAGGCGCTGAGATACGGTTCCAAGTATTGGTCTTGTCCGGTGATCACATAACCTCGTTGTCCGGTCTCCGCATCCTTCATCGCGGCCAAGAAGCCCGCGAGGTTATCGAGGACTTCATAGGTGTGCGCGACCCAGCCTGCGCTATCCATGAATTCGGCCGTGCTGTTGTACGACACTGCTCCAATTGCAATGAGAATTACCAGCGCCAACCCAAAAACGCTTCCAATCTTCGTTCCAATCGACGATGTCATCCCGTATCTCTACAAATGTCTCGAGCTACTTCGGTTCTTCCTGTACTACGTTCTTCGGATCGGAGAGCAGCTTGTCGGCGTCGAGCACGATAAGCCTCCCTCCCGTGATGCCTTTCAGGTATTCCGCGCGGACGCCAGTCAACGTTGGCAACGAGGGCTGAAGGTCGCCCAGTGGAATCCGGCGTACTCCATGAATGGTGTCGGCCAGAATGCCGACTTCCATGCTGCCTTTGCGAACTACGACGACGCGGTTTCAGATCGGTCAAAGCGTTATAAGGGAGATCGAAAAACCTCTTCAGATCAACCACCAGCAGCACCCGGCCATGCACGTTGATGATGCCCAACACAAATGCGGGGGTGCACGGCACCGGCGCCAGTTCTTTCAAAAGGCTGACCTCGCCGGCATGGCGCAGTTCAATGCCATACGTTTCGGAGGCCAATTGGAACTCTATGATCTCGATATATTCTTCTGCGGCTTCACGCTGCGGCAGAGCTGCGAGAGATGTTGCCCGTGCTTTGAGAAGTGATTTCCTGTCCTGTTCGGACAGCGAGATCTGCCGTTCTATCGCCGCTCCGGTCGCTTCCAGACGACGGTGAACGGCTTGCCAGTCCACGCTCTCTTGCGGTCGATTCGTCACAGCTGTATTCGTTTTGGCTATCACCGCAGCACCTTTCTGGCAGTCTGCGGAAAAACTCGGTTTGAATTGGTGGCCAACCCCTCTTGAGCTTCGGCTGGCCACCCCGGGTCGAGCCTCAATCGAGACGCGGAGAGGCGGGTTAACCAGGGCGCTCCTTTGAGATATGGAGAATCTCCGAACAGGTGACGAATCCTGCTCGAGCGTACAGGCGTTCTTCGGCCGGATGTGCGGCCATCAAGAAGGGCATCTGGATGCCTGACTCAATTGCTGCCTGATTGAGTTGTGACGCGAGCGCACCGGCAATGCCCCGGCGGCGAAAACGAGGGCGCACGCCGATTGCCGCGATTTCGGTCACTCCTCCTAAAGGAGCGGAATACAATCCAGCGCCCGCAGGTTCGCCGGTGTGCAAATCGCGCGCCAACACGACCATACCACCAGATTGAACCGTGCGCCTGAGTCGAGCGACATCAGCCTCCGTGGTATTTGCCTCCCCATATGCCTCGTTTTGAGCATGCGCTGCCGCCCTCAAAGTTACGTCGTCTTGGGCAGTCAGAATGTCGATCGCTTCCGGACGCCGGAACTGCTTTCCCGTTTCCATTTTGCAGATCATGACAGGCAGGCGACCTTCAGCCGAAAAGCCAGACAGGCGCAGGCCTGCTCAACTTTTGGCGCAGCGCTGGGCAGATACTCAAGCCGCGCGACACGGGCCGGCTGTTCGTACCAACCAACCAGCGCGGAGATCTCACTCGGTTCTGGGTTGGCTCCGTCATTAGGTACGGCATAGTTGCGATAGATATTGGCGCTGGTCAGGTCGGACGAGGCGAGGAAAGAACCAATCCGCGCCGTCTCTCGTCCTGCGCTCAGGCTAGCGCGTAAATACGACTGAATACGCCTGTCGGTGGACAGGGGGACAGAACGCACTGAATTCACTGCGATATGCCTCTCTAGGCGGCGCATAGGCCGCGGGTTTTAAGCCTCCAAGGAGACTCCTAGGCCGGGAAAGGGCGACGGCTTTCCCCGTCGCCAAGAACGCGTGAGGGAGCGGGCAGACAACGCACAGCGCGCTGATCATTGCGATTGGCGCGGACGAAACTCGTGGGCCTACGCCGTCATCACACGAGAGCGATGAACGCGCTAGTAGGGGTCGTCAGAGGCGGCCTCCAGTGAGACCACGAATTTATCGGAGTCTTCAGCGTTCGTCAACTTGGGTGTCACGTCGGTACTGGCTAATTCAGACACTACCGTCACGTCCGCTCTCGTCGCACCAAGGCATGAAGCTTCGAGAATCGGTACCACGAAACTCTCTTGTTTCCACAGCACGACCTGATAAGAAGAAGGCATGCGTGGGAAAGACGAACAGCAGTTGGATGTCTTTAGCCATGTCAGCCCAGAGCAACGAGTGCCGCAGGACCATCCTTTACGTTCGCTGCGTGCCATGACCGATGAAGCATTGCGGGGCCTGCAGCCCCGGTTCAACAAGCTGTACGCGAAAACAGGGCGACCGTCGATCGCGCCGGAGAAGTTGTTGCGGGCGCTCCTGCTGCAAGCGCTGTACTCGGTGCGCAGTGAGCGGCTGTTGATGGAACAGCTCGACTACAATCTTCTGTTCCGCTGGTCCGTGGGCTTGAACATGGCGACGCCATTTGGGACGTGACCGTGTTCGCCAAAGACCGCGAGCGCCTGCTCGATGGGGACATTGCCGAAGCCTTCTTCCAAGCCGTGCTCCAGCAGGCACGCGAGCAGAGTCTGCTCTCGGACGAGCACTTCACGGTGGATGGAACGCTACTGGAAGCGTGGGCGAGTGTGAAGAGTTATCAGCGCAAGGATGCTAAGAACGTCGTTCCGCCGGACGATCCTGGCAATGCGACGGTGGACTTCCACGGGGAGAAGCGGTCGAACGATACGCACGCATCGAAGACGGACCCGGATGCGAAGATGGCACGCAAAGGCAAGGGCAAAGAAGCGAAGCTGAGTTACAACGGGAATCTGCTGGTGGAGAACCGCAACGGACTGATCGTAAACACCGAGGTGTTCGAGGCCAATGGAACGTCGGAGCGCGATGCCGCGCTGGTGATGCTGGAACAGATTCCGGGCACAAAGCAGGTGACTGCAGGCGGCGACAAGGCATACGACACATCGGATTTCGTGGCCGAGTGCAGAAACTTAAAGGTCACGCCGCCTGTAGCCCAAAACCTTGAGCGGCCAGGTGGGAGTGCGATTGATGCTCGCACAACACAACACGTCGGATACGCCATCAGTCAGAGAAAGCGGAAGCGCATTGAAGAGTGCTTCGGCTGGCTGAAGACGATCGCATTGCTGCGAAAGCTGCGGCACCGTGGAATCTCCAAAGTGGGATGGATATTCACCTTCGTGGCAGATGCCTATAACTTAGTCCGCATGCGGAATCTGGCGATTCAAGCGACTTAAGCCAGGATCGAAGTGTGCCCGCTGGACTGAAAGACTGGTTCTCCAGCCAGGAGTGCGGGCCGCAAAAACTCTTCCCTGAGTCACAAGATGGCGAAACTGAGAGAGGTCTAAGTCGCATCATACATTTTTCCGCAGCCTGCTAGGTTGCGAGGGTCACAGTAGCGCGGCGAGGCGTAAATGACACGTCGGCTTGCGAACATCGAGATTGACCCAATCCGAACAATGCCAGCTGTTGTATTAGTTAACAGGGTCACGGAAAGTAAGAGGAAGCCAATACTGCAGTTATCGGTGCGAGAACTGTACTAAGTGAGGGAGCTGACCTAAGCGGCAAGTTACAGCCGCTTAGGTCAGGGCCGAGGGTCATTGAACAGTAAGAGTGAGGGGTATCGAGTGCTGCAGGGATCCGTATGCTGCGGTCACAGTAACGGTGTAGGATTGCGGATTGCCCTGCTGATTCTGAGGAGCGACGCCAAGTCCGCCCGCGCATCCCGACAGGAAGAGCATGCCAAGAATCATCAGCACGAGAAGGCCAAGCATGAGTGACTTCTTGGAGCGCTTTTTGCCATTGGCCAGCACCATACCAACGACTCCCAGGCCTTGAAGCTGTGCCCACATCGTACCGATTGGACGCGGGCTTCGGCGGGCCGGCATGTTTTCGGATACCGACTCGGTCGTGCTGATGGTCAAGGTGGTCGTGGCCTTGCTTGCACCCGGCGTTAAGGAACTGGGGGAGAAGCTGCATTTCGCATTTGCCGGCAATCCGCTGCAGCTCAGGCCGAGGGTGCTATTGAACGACCCGCCGATCGCCGAAGCGCTGAGTGCGTAGGTCGCAGATGATCCCGGCTGAACTGAGTCGCTGCTCGGCGTGGCAGAGAGGCTGAAATCCACACCTGTGCCGGAGAGAATGACCGTTTGTGGCGTGCCGGCAGAATTTGTAATGAGCAGGCTTCCGTTGCGGATTCCCGTAGCGCTCGGAGTGAACGCGATGTTCATCGTGCAACTAGCCCCGGCGGGAAGTGTCGCCGAACAATTGTTCGTTTGTTTATAGTCTCCACTTACTTGCATGTTGCTGATGCTCAGTGAAGCATTGCCCGTATTTGTCAGCGTGATCGACTGGGCGGCGCTCGAAGTTCCAAGCGGTGCATTCGAGAACGTCAGGGCCAGAGGGCTCACAGCAAGGTCAGCCTGGTTGCCCGTTCCAGAGAGGCTCACAGTCTGCTGCGCCCCCTGGACGCCACTGGTAACAGCGAGTGTGCCGGTACGAGTTCCGGCCGCAGTCGGAGTGAACACAACCGTGATCGTACAACTCGCCCCCCCGCTGATCGGACTCGGGCAGTTGTTGAGTTCCGAATAGTCTCCCGTGATTTGAAGGCCATTGATACTGACCGGACCGTTTCCAGTATTATTCAGCGTCAGTGTCTGTGAGGCGCTCGCCCCCACCTGAACGGCCGAAAACACAAGGCTGGTCGACGTCACAACGAGAGTTCCGGTGGTGCCGGTGCCGGTCAAGCTCACGATTTGGGGGCTGCCCTGCGCGGTATCGGCAATGCTCAAGCTGCCGGTTCGGGTTCCTTCAGCGCTCGGGGTGAAAACAATGCTGATATTGCATGCGGCGCCAGCGCCCAAAGAACCTGGGCAATTGTTGGTTTCGCTAAAGTCGCCTGTGACCTGAAGACCGCTGATATTCAGCGAGGCATTCCCGGCGTTCGTGAGCATGACCGTCTGCGGTGTGGTCGGACGGCCGACTGGCGCGTTCGGGAACGTAAGGGCGGTGGGCGCAAGCACCGCATACGGTGCAGGATTGTTGCTGTTTCCCCCTTGTCCAACCCCGGAGAGAGCGATCGTGTGAGGCGCGCCCGCAGCGTCGTCATCAATTACGACAGATCCCGAAAAGGCCCCCTGTGACGTAGGAGCGAACGTAATCGAAATCGTGCAACTACCTGCTGCAGGTACGTTGCCCGCGCAATTGTCCGTCTCAGTGAAATCGCCATTGACGGTCAACGAGGAAATCGACAGTGGCGCACTTCCCATATTGCGCAGCAAGACCGTTTCCTGGTTCGTGGAGTTGACTGCTATTGCGGAAAACTGCAACGAGTTCGGAGACAGAGAAACCGCCGGCAACGATGCCGGACCTATTTTCGCGATGAATGCGTCGGTGTTTCCGCCGGTCACCGTCTGAAAAGCTCCTTCGGTGGTTGGAAGATCATCCGAATCGGTTGAGCCGGCGATATACATGTTGCCGTCACTATCGACGGCAATTCCGGCAGGTTCATCATAGGCACTGCCCCCAATGAAAGTTGCGGAAATCTGGGCCGTGCCAGCAGGATTGATTTCAACCAGCAGCACGTCATCGTAATTGTCGTAAGCCTCTATTCCATCCACTTCGGCAAATGACGAACTGCTCGAAGAGGCGAGCACATATGCGTCATTATTTGTGTCGAGCGCAATCGCCTGGGGAGTAGCATAGTTGTTCGGACCGAGGAACGTTGAATAAGTCAACGCGGAGGCTGTCTCATTGAATTTGCTTACGAATGCGTAACCGCAGGCCGCACCATAAGTGCCGGGATCGCAGATGCTCGTCGACGTTACCGGGAACGTCCCATCGCTGTACGCACTGCCCGTAATGTAAGTCGAACCCGAGTCATCCACTGCAATCGCGGCAATTGAAACGGGATTCCCACTGGATGGATAGAAATATGTCGAGTAATCAAGACCTCCTGCGCTGTTCAGCTTGCTTACAAAGCCAACGGTGGCATTTTGTTGGGTCGTGTTCGTGGGCAAGAAACTGCCGCTTGTCACCGGAAAATTGTAAGTGTCTGTCATGCCGGCGACATATGCGTTTCCATTCGCATCCGCGGCAACTGCGGTAACGACGTTATAAGGCGAACCCCAATCGCCGCTCTGTTCAACGTTCGTGTTTCCGGCGAAGTAGGTCGAGTACACAATCGACGAATCGTCCGCGCTGAACTTGGTCACGAAGCCGTAGGTCCCGTAATTCCCGCCCTGGTTCGCTTGCGCAGTTTGCTGGTACGCATTTGTCACCGGGAAGTTCAGCGATTGCGTATATCCCGCAACTACGACTTCGCCTGAGCCGTCGATCGCGATTGCGGATGGCTGATCGTAATTGTTGCCACCCAAGTAGGTCGAATACAGAATCGCGGAGCCGTCGGCAGAGACTCTAGTGAGAAATCCAGTATACGGGCCAGGCTGCTGGGACTGATACGCATTCACAACCGGAAAGTTGCTCGATTGCGTGGCACCGGTGACGTAGACTTCGTTCGCGCTATCTACCACCAAGCCGAGACCGAAATCGTAGCTGTTGCCGCCAAAGTAGTCGGCGTAGATCAGGTTCGACCCGGTTGAGTCGAGTTTGGCCACGAAGACATGGTATGTATTGGTGGAAAGCGATCCCAAAGACGCCAGAGGAAAGTCGCCAGAATCCGTGTAGCCAGCAACGTAGACGTTCCCTGAATTGTCGATGGCAATGCCAAGCGGGTAATCCTGTCCACCGCCGCCAAGGTAGGTCGAATACTCAAGTACTGGATCGATCACCAAGGGCTTGCTGCTATCAAAACCCGCAACTTGAAATCCGATATGGGATGGGGCCCTTCATCGCATAAGCGCCAGAGACGGGGACACGCTTTCCATTGGACTCTTGGTACACAACAGGACTTTGGAAATGAAGCTTTCCACCGTTCACAGCAACAACCAGGTCCCCCGCTCGTCTAGCGAGATTTGGTTTGCGCCCTTCATCTCGAATTGAATCTTGCTTGGGTCAGCTCCAGCCGACACTGCGAAGTCGTACTCGAGTTGCTGATGGTTTCCGTAATAGATCAGGTCAATCCCTGGATATACGTTTTTGTACCGGACCTTCGCGTATGTAGGCAGATTCCTGTACCACTTCGAAGGGTCTTTACCCATGAAGTAGTTGACACGGCCCGGCAGCGGATCTTCCCCCACAACCTGAGGATTGTTGTTTGCGCCGATCAGGCGGAACTGCAACGAAGCATTCGCCGACTGCTGAGAATTGGCTCCGTATGAGTTGCCTGTTTTGGAACCCGACTCGACCCTGGATGCCCGTAAATTGAGCACCATGCCGCCAGCAGTCAGAAACGTCGTGTAGCCGTGTCCGCGCGAAAGGAACTTGACTTGCCCCGCGGCTTGACCTCGGTTTACCTCGAAGCTTAACGGGAGGTGACCAAAATTTACCTGTGAATTCGTTTGCGGCAGCTGCCTTGTCCCTGATTGCTGCCCGAAGAGCGGCATCATGAGGAGTGTTCCCGCAAGAAGCATTTTTGCCAGACCGTGAATTCGCATTTCAGTACCCTCCGGATTTCATTAATTGGGGGAGGCCCGCCGAAGCGGTACTCTGGGAATTTGCACCGGTCGTACCAAACCTTCCCCCGACCATGAAACACCCTCTAAGTGACTGCATTAATTGGTGTTAGTCGTGTTTTTGGATTTAGACAGCTTGTGGCGGAAGGCGTCAGGTCTGTCTAGGATCTGGATTTTGTCTTGTCCTCAGACGCCGCGAGACCGAGTAAACGGGAACTTGAATGACTCGATATTTCCATGGTCGGTAATTGGCGGCACTACCGAATCAGGGTTTTCGCTGTGCAGTGGCGGGTTGTCCGGTCCGATGGGGGTACTGGAACTGCGGTTGTGCTCGGCCTTCTGGGTCTCTTGCGTAGTCTGCGCAACGCTGGTTCCGTGCAGTGCGGCGCTTAAAGCTGCAGACTCCAGGAACCGTTTTCGCGAAACAGGGCCGCGGCTGCTGTCTTCTGGCATGCTCTTACCTCTTCGATCATGAAAGCGATTTCTATCTTTCAGGAATGAATGAAGTCTTGATCGAAGGGCTAAGGATGCGCCGGACTCACGTCGCCGTTGTTTTCGCTTCTATTGCAGGCACAACCACAAACGCGAGAGAAGGAGTTGCAGGTGGCCCCGCACTTTCTAAAAATGCATCAACATGTAGCGATCTGGCAGGGTCATTCGACCGATGGCAGAAATTTCTTTCCCCAGGCTGTCGTTCCTACGCCGCGGCCATCTCCTCGCGAAAATATGTCCCACCCCGGAGCACGGTTTCGACTGCTTTCACCAACGATCCAACGTCGGCTTTCTGCACCACGCCGCGAATTCCGGCCCGCTTGGCTTCTTCTTCCAACTGCGGAGAGGGATCGATCGTCACCATCAGCACCGGCGACTCCGGATGCTGCCTCGATAGATTCCTTCCTGCTTCCAGTCCGCTCATTACAGGCATCACGAAATCGAGCACGGTAAGGCTGGGAACATGTTTGTCCCATGTTTCGACGGCCCGCCGGCCATCTTCCGCTTCGCCCACTACCTTCCAATCCTTTCGCATCTCCAGGACGGCGCGAAGATGTGCTCTCACCAACGCGTTATCTTCCACTAGGAAAATGCGTACCACGTCACCTCGTCCCTAACTCAAAGATACGGAAGCGGAACGCCTCCCGTGGCCAAATCCGTTGCCTCAGCTACAAACAAACTATTCAATCGCAGGCAACATCACCATACCCCTGGAACCTGATCGCGCACAGGAAATGATGCATAACACAACAGCGGATCCAGGTGACTTCGCCCCATACAATACCTGAGATGTGGAAAATCGCCGGTTGAAGGACCGGTCAACTGCGATTCAGCCGATAATCGGAAAAGAAATGGCGAAAGTGACAGGAGGTGAATAAGTCTCGGCACCTGCGATGCGGCCTATGGGCCGGCTGCGGCGAATCGCCTACCCGCGTACGTTGATCTTCGAAAAAGACAGCACCGCCCGCGAAGAAATCGGATGCCCCATCGACATCGCCGGACGGAAGGTGGTGAAGATCAGCATTCGTTTTACTTCGGGAAGAAGCTGCTGGGATGCTCCAGGATCGGAAAGAATCTTGTAATCATCCACGCGTCCACTAGGATCCACGTAAGCTTCAATCACCAACGAATCCGCGTTGATCGAACTCAGGTTGGTCCCAAAAACGCTCTGCTCCAGTTCCGGACCGGTGTTCAGCACCAGCGGCACATCTTGATTGTTGGCCTGCAACTGCCCCGGCATGGCGAGAATTGTGGTCACCAGACCGAAGATCAGCACGGCGCATACCAGGCCGGCCGTTGCCGGAACCATAAACGCTTTCAAGCCATCTTCCAAACGTACTCGAAACCCTTCGTACCGCCCACGGCGAACCGCTGACGCTTCGCGGGAAATTGCCAGGCGCAACTTCAATCCCAGGTCTCCCGGCTCGACGACACGACCGAGGCTGCCGAGCATGCGCTGCGCTTGCCGCAACTCCTGATACTCGCGCATGCACGCTGTGCAACCATCCAAATGTTCCTGCAGACTTCTCATTTCCGTTCCACTGACGGCGCCGTCGAGGTAAGGAGATAACAATTCTTTCACTTCGCCGCACTGCACTATCTTTTTCTTCGCCGCAGTGGAATTCGGCGAATCGGACCTCATCCGACTTCTCGGACATCCAATCGACCTTCGTGTCCATGTCCCTCATGGGGTCACCTCGAGCCTTCTGCCCCCTTTACAAACCCGCGACCCTAAACTTTGTTTTTCCGTCGCACCTTTTTCCACCTGCGTGCTCGATCCCAGTTCACCGCCGAGTTCACGCATGTATGGGGCCAGCCGCTCTTTTAGCGCTTGCCGGCCACGCGTCAATCTTGATTTCACGGTGCCCAGCGAGATCTGCAATACCTCGGCAATCTCTTCATACGACATACCTTCCAGATCGCGCAGAATTAGCGACGTTCGATATGGTTCCGCGATCTTGCGCAATTCCTGATCCACGCGCTGCCGCACTTCCCGGTGCGCCACATTGTCGAACGGAGAATCGTGCCGATCGATCAATGCATTCCGCATCGCTTCGTCAGGAACCGACGCGCATTCCCCCTCTAGGGGCTCGATTGATGTCTCCTGCGCCTTATGCCGGAACCACCACCGCCTGCGGTTCGCCGCTTCGTGCAGCGCGATGCGGTAAATCCACGTCTTCAAACTCGATTCGCCATTGAAGTGCTTGATCCCGCGAAACACCTTCAGAAACACCTCTTGGGTCGTGTCAGCCGCATCGGCTGGATCACTCACCATGCGATACACCAAACCGTACACTGGACGCTGAAACTCGCCGATCAGCCAGGCATAAGCCGCTTCGGACCCTGCCTTCAACTCCGCCACGATCGCCGATTCTTCGTTCCGTACGCCGATCGCGCCTGCCAGTTCTCCCAGTGTGCTTGCTCCAGCCATGCCGCTTTATCCTTTGTGTACTCCTTCTATTATAAGTTTTTCCGTATCAACTTGGATTAAGAATCGTAGGCCAAAAACTGCCTCTAAGCGTGGTTCTAATACAAGATAGACTCCAAACAACCTCTCTGAGTTCCCGATTTGTAAGTAACTTTCCTTCGCGATTGGATCGAGCATCCAGGATTGGGCGTCAGGAGCAGAGCGACCGCGCTTCCCAAAAGTAACCGACAAGGCGTGACTGACGTCTGCAGAAAGTCTTCCTTCTACTGCGCCGGAGCCACACCCGTGCTCTTTAACCGACGCTGATTGGCAAGATTCCTGTTTTGGAAATCCGGAACCGAATTAAGTAACCGTCGCCACGCAATCGGCATCTCATATGCTCACGTGCGCCTCGTGAGGTATCGGATGTTTGCATTCGGGCACCATCCTTCCTTCGTCGTACTCCGGGACGTAGCATGGTTTTTTCTGGTCATTTCTTTCTCAATTGTTTCCGGCTGCGGAAGCGGATCTACGCCATCGCAGGCCATCGGCCCATCGTTTCAATTGACGGTGACCGCGCCAGCGGCAGGCACGGGAACCATAACCAGCAATCCGCCGGGAATTGACTGCCCGCCGACCTGCAGCGCCAGCTTTCCTCAGACCGCGCAGATCAGCCTCTCTGCAACTCCCACTGGCAGTTATTACTTTGCCGGCTGGAGCGGTGGCTGTTCGGGTATGGGCGGCTGCAAACCGAAGAACTCCGACGGCAAAACGATTTCTGCTATTTTCAAACGCGGCGAGATATTAAGCGTAAAACTGTCCGGAACTGGGACAGGTACCATCCTCAGCAATCCTCTGGGCATTAACTGTCCGACTCAATGTTCCGCGATCTTTCCGCCCAACACGGAAGTGACGTTAAGCGAAAATCCGGCCACCAGCGACATTTTTTCTTCGTGGTCAGGCGCCTGCGCCGGAAACGCATCATGCAGCATTACCTTGGATTCAGCCGTTTCCGTCGCCGCAATCTTTTCTACCGCTTCGACCACTCAGCCTGCCAACGTCATCGCGTACGTCTTCACGCCCGACGGCGCGACCTACACCGCGCCGGAGTTCGCCCTTATGTCGAATGGAGAATTACAATCCGTGAATCAGCCGTTGCAAGCTGAGCTAATGGCCGGCACAGAGTTCGGCCTGGTCGCCGACGCTACGACTTCCGCTTCGCAATCGGCTCCCAATTTGCAATCCTATGCCGTCCTATCAAACGGGCCTTTGCAGCCCAAAGGCGCCCCGCAACCCTTTGCCTTCGATAAGTTCGCAAGTCTTGCCAGCGACAGCACCTACGTCTACGCTGCGAGCGATGAAGGCATTTTTGCCTATCAGGATCGAACCACAGGGCTCACTCCGCTACCTGCGATTGAACCAAATCCGGTTCCGCCTTCGCCGTGTACAGTGGCCGAAGAAAACGCAGGCCAATGTTTTTATAGCGCTTGGCTCACTCTCAGCAGCGCTAACGCTTTTCTGGTTCACTCGAGCACAACGGCCGCGGGTGCCTCCAGTTATCAATTAAGCATCTTCAACCGGTCACAAGGCGAGTTGAGTTCCGAGACTCCGTCAATTGCCTGGAATTACATCGAAGCCGCGCCTACTCCGAATGGCCGCTTTATTTATGGAATCGACGCTTTTAACACGGGCCGCATTTTCCGTCTCGATCTGGGTGGAAATGGAACTGTTGTGTGGAACGTTCTCTCGAGTGGCAAACCGGTTTCCGACGGTTTCGTCCAACTCCTGATGAGTCCCAGTGGGTTATTTCTTTTCGCCTTCGTCTCCGATGGAAACGAATCGCCCCGCGTGCGTGTCTTCAGTATTGACGCCTCTGGAGATCTCACCGAGATTCCCGGTTCACCGTTTCTCACGGGCCAATACTATTTTTCTTCTGCCGCCCTCGATCCCACGGGCCAGTTCCTGCTTTTAGTCGACACTTCCTGCGACAGTTCGTCTGGTCCCTGCTTGAGTGGAGGGGAATTGGTCTCCATGAGCATCGACTCCACCACCGGTGCGTTGACCGTGATCAGCGACGTGCCGGATGGTACCCAGCCTTACAGCGTCTACGCCCTGCCCATCTCGGAATAACGAAAGCGAAACAAGCGATGCTAGGCGGTTGTCTTTCTCGCCTGTGTCGCCGGAAGCTTGCTCACGATCTCCTGCACTTGGGCCAGCAACCGCTCCGGCCCCTTGTCCAATTCCAGCGTGGATTTTTGCAGAAATCCCGCCGCACCATCTTCCTGCAGGCGGGCGGCATTCTTCTCCGTCATGCCGCTAATCACCACCACCGGAATTAGCTTGGTCGCAGGATCTTTTTTCAACGCCTTTAGCACGTCCAGCCCGCTCATCTTCGGCAGCAGCATATCCAGCAGAATCAAATCCGGCATTTTCATTTGCGCCATGCGCAGAGCTTCATCGCCGTCGCCCGCGCAGCAAACCTCGTACCCTGAGCGCGTCAGCGCGCGCTCCGTTGCCAGCCGTAAAAACTTGCTGTCTTCTACCAGCAAGATCTTTATCACAGATGATTCTCCACCGCTTGCGCCTCCCATTCCCTTCGGACCGAGCTTCTCCGTGAAGCTGCAAGTTATCTATTCTTATCGGCAGTTTCTGATTTTGCAGCACATTAGATCCTATCGTCTTCGGTTGAGCACCATTTTGAGCCTCATTGTTAGTGATTTCTAACACATTCGGATTCGCCTGGAAGCGCTTTGCGGATGACGCGAAAAAACCTAGCTCGCCCGACGGCTGGAGCCTCTCGGGCATCACTCCGCTCAGGTCCTTCTCGTGCTCTTGGACCTGCGCCGCCATGTAGGTGTCATCGAGTTGCTTTCCGGATTCTTTCTCCAGTTGAGCCTTCAATTGCTGCTGCCCGGCGGTCATGGGCGGGGCGGCTGCAAGCCGAATTGGACAAAGACTTTCTTCGCCTGGGTACACTTTTTGTGAGTTCGTCGGTTGCAAGATCCTGCATCTTGACACTGCTCATCGCCCGTAGCAATATTCGTGGTCCGAGCCAAACGCCTTTGGGCCGTGCGTCAAGGCGGTCTCGTGAGAAACAGTGATGCCAATCAAAAAATTCTCCGCTTCGTTCACATTGCTGCTGATTCTTTCGGGATACATACTCGCGGCACACCCATGCGTCGCCCAAGAGAAGATTCTCCATAATTTCAATCCCGAAAATGAGGACGGGCTCGGTCCGGTACGATAACCGCTCCCTAGTCTTCGACTCCGATGGCAATCTTTACGGCACAACGAACGCAGGTGGTGCTTACGACGACGGTACAGTGTTCGAACTAACTCCCAAAGCGGGCGGCGGCTGGATCGAGGAGGTTCTGTATAGCTTCATAATTTCAACAACAACGGCACGGATGGGCACCAGCCGTTTGCCGGCTTGATCTTCGATACCAAGGGCCATCTCTACGGCACGACACTTTATGGTGGCAGCGGCGCATGCAACGACGGTCTTCTCGGTACCGGCTGCGAGACCGTTTTCGAGCTAACGCCGCAAGCTGGCGGACACTGGCTAGAAACAATTCCGCATGACTTCAACAACAATGGCACCGACGGGATATTCCCTTACTCCAGCCCGACGCTGGACTCTGTCGGCAATCTCTTCGGCACGACGAATCTCGGCGGCGGCTATAACAGCGGTACGGTGTACGAAATCAGACGCCCTTGATTATGCCCTGTGCTGCTCGGTGAAGCAGCGTGACAAGCCGGACCGTGAATAATGATCGCTACGCGGAAAATTGTGAGCCTTTCAGCACCCCCCTTCTCACCAGCCGCAAAACAAGCGAATTCGCACGTTTCCCGATTGACAATGCATACTGCATTTGGCATAGTCTCAAAGCGGTTAGAATTTCGCGTTTTAAACCTTCTCAATGGCGCCCTCCCAGAACACGGAAATACCGACAGAAGTTAGCGTGCTGGTGCATTCCATCGCATTGCCTTCCTCCGAAGGCGGTGAACTTGTGCGTCTGCCGCGGCAGAAAGCTGGCTGGGATTGGATGAGTTTTTTCGTTCGACGCCTTAGCGCGGGGGAGTCTTACTCGGCCACTACGATCGGTGAAGAAGCGGGTTTTGTGCTGCTCGGCGGCACCTGCAGCGTCGATTGGGGCAGAGGTCCGACACGAATCGGACAGCGCAAGCACGTGTTTGACGGCCTTCCCTATTGTTTATATCTGCCTTCGGGGAACTCCGTTACATTTAAGGCGGAGACCACATGCGAAATCGCGGAGTGCCGGGTGCCTTCGGAAGCGAGACATGAAGCGAAGCTTATCGCCCCGAATGATGTGGTAAGTAGCCTGCGAGGCGGCGGCAACGCCTCACGACAGATCGTTGATGTCATGGGCACCTGGATTTCCGGCCGATAAATTGATGGTAATCGAGGTCTACACTCCGGGCGGAAACTGGTCGAGCTATCCTCCCCACAAGCATGATGTGCACAATCCGCCAGGCGAGGTCGATCTCGATGAGATTTACTATTATCGAATCGCCAAGCCGGAAGGTTTTGCCTTCCAGCATCTATATTCAGGCCAACATGGCGCGGACCAGACACTGAAGGTAAGAGATGGCGATACGGTGCTGGTGCACAGCGGCTATCATCCCGTAGTGGCCGGACCCGGATATGATGTGTATTATTTGAATTTTCTTGCCGGCTCCTCGCGTGCCCTGGCCGTCACCGAAGATTCCGATCATGTTTGGCTGCGCTCCACGTGGAATGCCACTGATCCGCGTTTGCCGCTCGTGAAGTAAGCGAAAAATGTTCGGAGTAAACCAGTCGTTTTGCTGCGAGAAAGCCAAGCGATTCTAATCGCTTAGATATTTCGGCGAATATCGAGTTCTGAACCTTCGTAGGTGAGGATCAGAATACAATGTTTCCCGCACCTGCCCCGGAGCAATGGAATATGACATTTCGGATGACCGCCGCCCAGGCCACCGTCGCGTTTCTGAAAAATCAGTTTTCCGAACGGGATGGCAAGCAGCAGCAATTTTTCGGAGGATGCCTGGGAATTTTCGGTCATGGCAATGTAGCTGGAATCGGGCAGGCGCTGGAAGAAGATCCGGGGCTGCGCTATTTCCTGTTTCGCAATGAACAAGGGATGGTGCATGCGGCAACCGGATTTGCCAAGGCCAGCTTGCGCAAACGCGCGCTGGTATGCACGACCTCCATCGGACCGGGAGCAACCAACATGGTCACCGGAGCGGCGACTGCTACCGTGAATCGTCTGCCGGTTCTCTTGGTGCCGGGGGACATTTTTGCGCGCCGCAATGTCGCTCCTGTTTTGCAGCAGCTGGAATCCTCCGCCACGCAAGACGTTTCCGTCAACGACTGCTTCAAACCGGTTTCGCGATATTGGGATCGGATCGAGCGTCCGGAACAATTGCTGACTTCCCTGCCCGAAGCGATGCGCGTTCTCACCTCCCCAGCCGATACGGGCGCGGTCACCATCAGCTTTCCCCAGGATGTCCAGGCAGAAGCCTTCGACTTCCCCGAAAGATTTCTGGGGAAAAAGGTATGGGTGATACCACGGCCGCGCTGTGATCGAAACTTGCTGCTCGAAGCCGCGGCATGGATCAAGTCTTCGAAGAAAGCCCTGATCATTGCTGGCGGGGGCGTTCTCTATTCTGAGGCTTCTGATGCCCTGGCGAAATTTGCCAGCGGCACGGGGATTCCGTTTTGTGAAACGCAGGCGGGTAAAGGCTCTTTACCCTTTGATCACTCCCAGCAACTTGGAGCGATCGGAGCCACAGGCACGCCCGGCGCCAACATCCTGGCGCGAGAGGCGGATCTTATTATTGGGATTGGGACGCGTTACAGCGATTTCACCACAGCATCGAAGACCGCATTCCAGAATCCTGCGGTTCGATTCATCAACATCAATGTTTGCGAGTTGGATTCCTACAAGCATGCGGCCCTGGCACTTACCGGAGATGCGCGAGTTGCGCTGGAAGAACTACAGCAGGCGGTTGGCAATTACCGGATCGAATCGACTTACCAAGAACAAATCCGGCAACAGCAATCGCAATGGGAAGCTGAAGTCGATCGCATTCATGCCCTGGTTCAGGCTCCGCCCATAACCCAGGGCGAAGTCATCGGAATTCTCAACCACTTCGCGCAGCCCTCCGACATCGTGGTCTGCGCCGCCGGCAGCCTTCCCGGCGACCTGCACAAACTTTGGCGCACCCGTCAGACACTCGGCTATCACATGGAATATGGCTACTCGTGCATGGGATATGAGATTGCCGGCGGTCTCGGCGTTAAGATGGCTGATCCCTCGCGCGAAGTGTACGTTCTGGTCGGCGATGGTTCTTACCTGATGATGGCGCAGGAAATTGTGACCTCGCTGCAGGAAGGATACAAACTCAACGTCGTGTTACTGGATAATCATGGTTTCTCCAGCATCGGCGGTCTCAGCCGCTCCTGCGGCAATGAAGGGATGGGAACGAACTATCGTTATCGGCACGACGGGAAGTACGACGGGGACGTGCTTCGCGTGGATTTCGCAGCAAACGCGGCCAGCCTGGGCGCATGGACTGCTCAAGCCGCTACAGGAGATGAATTGAAGGGCGCCTTAGCCGAAGGAAGAAAACAGGACCGCACGGCTGTGATTGTGGTGGAAACCTCTTACGATGAAAGAGTGCCTGGTTATGAGTCGTGGTGGGATGTTCCCATTGCCGAGGTTTCGGGGCGCGATTCCGTCAAGGCCGCACGCAGCAAGTACGAGGAAGGTCGAAAGAAGGAGCGCTATTTCTTTTAGGTTTTGTTGGTTGCCGTCTGCCGCATTAGTCATGGGCCTCAAAACCTGGGCATTAATCGTTTTCGAATGCGAGCGCCGGTTTACTAGTTTTCGAGACAGCTCTGGGGGTCAGTTGTGACCATATCCGCGGTTCCGTCAACTGCACCTGCGCCGGTTCATCTCAAGCGCGTCCTGAGCCTTTGGGATCTGATTTATTACGGTGTGATCCTCACCTCGCCGATTGCTGCGGTGCCCTTATTCGGCGAAGGCCAAGTCCTTTCTCACGGGCACACGGTTGCGACGCTCCTGTTGGCCATGGTTGCAATGTCGGTCACGGCGATCAGTTTTGGGCGCATGGCCAGCATTTATCCTTCCTCGGGTTCGGTTTACACCTACATCAGCCGCGAGCTCAATTCGCACGTGGGATTTGTTGTGGGCTGGGCGATGTTTCTGGAGTATTTGTTTCAGCCGGTGCAGAATGCGCTGTATGCGGTGCTCACCTTTCAACGCTTCACGCCGCGCATCCCATTCGCGGTGCTTGCCGCACTCACCGTGGGATTGATTACGGTGATGACGGTTCAAGGAATCAAGTTTACCGCCCGGACGAATGAAGTTCTGCTGGGCTTCATGATGCTGGTCACCACTATCTTCCTGGTAGAAGCATTTCGCTTCATCGTGCTGCATCACGGATTCACCGCTTTGGTCTCGCTTCAACCAATGTACAATCCGGCGACCTTCAATCTGCGGGCGGTTGCGGCGGGAACCTCGCTGGCCGCGTTGGTGTTCATCGGATTTGACGGTGTTTCCATTCTTGCCGAAGAAGTAAAGAACCCCCGGCGAAATGTTTTGCTGGCCTCGGTTTTAGTCGTGGTCTTCACCGGACTTTTTAGCGGCCTGCAAGTTTACATGGCACAGCGCGTGTGGCCGGATTATTCCACCCTGCAAAATCCGGAGACGGCTTTCATGGATGTGGCGCGCATGGCAAGTGGTCCATGGCTGTTCGCTGCCTACGGAGTGATGTTGCTGATTTCGAGCATTGCTTGTGGCCTCGCCGGCCACGTCGGCGCTTCCCGGCTTCTTTACAGTATGGGTCGGGATGATGTGTTACCGAAAAAAATATTCGGCCATCTCAGTCCCAGAAAAAGCAATCCGGTCTATAACATTTGGATTATTGGCGTCATGGCTTACATCTGCGTGATCGCAATTCCCTGGGAGCACGCGGCCGAGGTTGTAACTTTTGGAGCCCTTCTGGCTTTTATGGGAGTCAATCTGGCCGCGCTGAAACATTTCTGGTTTTCAGAAGAAGCCATTGGGCACCGTAGTTTTTTCGTGGATGCATTTGTCCCCGGCTTCGGGATTGCTTTCTGTTTCGTGCTGCTGATGAGCCTGCAGGTGTGGACGAAATACGCGGGGCTTACCTGGCTGGTGATCGGAATCCTTTATGGCGCCTACAAAACGCGCGGCTTCACCCTCCGCCCAAAGCTGATCGACTTCAGCGAGTCATGATTCTAGTGAGATATGACTTTAACGAGGCTAGGGTCGCGATAGACTGAGCGCGAATCCGCAAGATTCGCGAACGCGAAGTTCAGGTTGCAGTTTCTTGACGACCGCCGGGCTGCGATCGCCTGAAATACGGCGAATGAGCAACTCGGCCGCTTCGCTGCCCAACTGGTGCTTAGGCAATTCCACCGTGGTCAAGCGCGGTCGAAAGACGCCCAGCCAGGGATAATCGTCGAAGCTGACCAATCCAAAATCCTCGGGACATTGCAATCCCATCTCTTCTGCGGCTCTTAACAAACCGACGGTCATCAAATGATTCGCGACGTAGATTCCGTCGGGACGATGTGACAGCAGGGAGTGGCCGGCGCGAAATCCGGATTCGATGCGGTAATCGCCTTCCAGCACCAATTCTTTTTCCAGCGGCAGATCTGCAGCTTTCAACGCGTCACGGAATCCTTCCCAGCGCGCAATTGCGTTGCTCACTTTCAATGCGACCGGCTGATCAGGCCGATGCGCCGCCGTCCGGAACGCGCCAGATGTGCAACCGCGTCGTAGGCTCCCTGGTAATCATCGGTGATCAATGCGTCTTTGGTGAGCTTTGGATAGGTACGCATGATCAAGACAAAAGGAATATCCACTTCTTTGATCATCTGTCGCAGAGAGGGGCGGAAGTCCTCGGCAGCTTTGGTGAGCAGAATGCCATCCACCCGCTTCGAAAGCAAGAGTTCGATGGAACTCTCTTCTTTGTCCAAGGTATCGTCGCTGTTGCAGAGCAGCAGATTGTACCCGTGCTTCTGTGCGGCGTCTTCCGCACCTCGCACTACCATAGGGAAAAAAGGATTCGCGATGTCCGGCACAATCATTCCAATGGTATGCGTCCGCCGCTTGGCCAGGCTCCTGGCAATGAGATTGGGCCGGTAATTCAACTTGCGGATTGCCGCTTCCACACGCTCGCGCAATTTTTTGCCAACGTGTTTTTTCTCGTTGATAACGGCCGAAACTGTAAAGACGGAGACGTGCGACTCGCGGGCCACGTCATAGATGCTCGCCGCCTTGGAGGTTTTCTTGCGGCCGTTATTGGATGGAGAAGCCATAGCTTTTAGAATTCACAAAGAAACCGAAGTCATGAATAGTTTATTGGCAATGCCCGGTTTTTCTTTGCAGCCCGGTAAATGGCATCGAGAATCAGCATATCTTTGTGACCCTGAATGCCATCGGGTCCCACATTGACTCCCTGCTGAATCGCGGAGGCGAATGCGTCGATCTCGGGCGAGAACTCGTCTCTAGTTTTAAAATTCTGGACGAATCGGCGCTTGCCGATTTTGCCTTCGAGTCGTCGATTCTCTTCAAAGGGAAATGCAGGCGAGAGTAAGGCCCAGCCTTTGCTTCCCTGTACATACATAAATGAAGATGGAGCGGCGCTGTAGGTCGAAGCGCCCTGTACAATCAAGCCACTCGGAAACCGCAAACGAAACGTGATGCCTTCTTCCAGCTCTCGAAACCTGGGTCGATCATGA
The DNA here is from genome assembly GCA_963743585.1 of uncultured Acidobacteriaceae bacterium. Classification (GTDB taxonomy): domain Bacteria; phylum Acidobacteriota; class Terriglobia; order Terriglobales; family Acidobacteriaceae; genus Sulfotelmatobacter. The sequence continues at coordinate 76,190 of CAVUQI010000006.1, forward strand.
ACCCACGATTGCGCGATTACCTCGATAGGATCCTCTTCTACGAGCCAACGTGAAGTGTTCACGCAGTAGACGCCGAGGTTGCATCAGAGGTCCGCCGCCTGCCATTTTCGCCCTCACGAGCCAAGGCAGTGACTTGCCGGGGATATGCCGCTCGCTGAATGCAGTGTGAATCACATCGATTTTGCCCAGTCCGCCACTTTGGACAAGCTTCTTCAGAGATAGTGTGCTCGGCTCGTAATACTTCCGATAAGCGGTCATCAGCAACACGCCATTTGCGCGACAGGTCTCCACCATCTCTGCCGATTGCTTCGGAGTGACTGCCAGCGGTTTTTCGCAGAGAACGTGCTTCCCTGCCCGGGCTGCGCTAATGGTCAAATGCGCATGTTCTCCCTGGGGAGTGGCGATATAAACGGCGGACACTTCGCGATTCGCCAGACACTCTACAAGCTCGTCGCTGGAATAGGAAAAAGGAGCTTTAAACTTGCGTGCCAACTGAGACGCTTTCTTCCGATCGCGGCCGACCAGCGCAATCAGTTTAGCCTGCTTGCAATTTGCGAAAGCAGGAAGCACAGAGCTTTGCGCAATACTGCCAAGTCCCACGATCGCGAACCCGATCTTTTTGGCTCTGGTCTTTTTGCCAGCCGTCATGAGCAATTTGTGAGCAATGATCAATCAGTTTAAACTTGCCTTAGCTTTCGCGGTCCGCACGGCCGAGTTTCTGATTGCGAATCGCCTTGTGATCGAGCCCGCGAAGCTCCTCAATATTTTCGATGACTTTGTGAATTGCGTCGGCCATGGCGTCAACATCGGCTGTGCTTCCCAGGAAATTCTGATGCATGATCCACACCGCTTCGTGATACGCAGCGCGATCGGATTCGGGGCAGGAGTACATGTTGCGAAGATCAAGAGGCTGCTTGCGCCCCCAGCTTAGCGCCGGGAAATCGGCAGACTTCACGGGAAACAGCGAACTCTTATAGACCGGTTCATAAAACAAGCCATCACAAGGAATGCCTTCGAGTTGGAGGGCGGCCACGAAGGCGGCACGCGGAATGTCTTTCACCTTCTCAGAGAAGTATTTGAAAACATAACCATAGGGAGCGAGGCGAGTAATTCTCGGTTCAGCTTTCAGCAGGCCGATGCCGCAAGTATTTTGCAGCCGGCTTTCGAAATGCTTCATATTCTTCTCACGGATCGCAGCCTGTTGCGGCAACCGCTCCAACTGAGGAACCAGGACCGCCGCCTGGAACTCGCCGAGACGATAGTTGAATCCGATGATTCGGTGGTGATACTGGTCGGTGAGGCTGGCGCGGCCGGCATTGATGTAACTCTGTACCAGCTCCATGTATTCGAGATTATTAGTGATGACCGCGCCGCCTTCGCCGGAGGTAATCAGCTTGCTCGATTGGAAACTGAATGTCCCTAAGTCTCCCATCGACCCCGCTCCCTTCCCTTTCCACATGCCGCCGTGGGCGTGAGCGCAATCCTCAATTACCTTCAGGTTGTGCTTCTGCGCAATGCGCAGGATTTCGTCCATGTCGGCAAAGCGCATTCCCAGGTGGACGGGAAGAATGGCCTTCGTCTTCGGCGTGATGCTTTTCTCAATCAGCTTCGCATCCAGACAGTAGGTATCCGGGTCTACATCCACAAATACTGGGACCGCGTTGATCAGCAAAACCGGGCCGACCGTTCCCTCCCACGTATACGCGGGAACGATGACCTCGTCGCCGGGTTGGATCCCGATGGCTTTCAGCGCGGCTTGAATGGCCACGGTTCCAGTGTTCACGCACTGGGCGTATTTGACCGTATGCGTCTCGGCAAATTTCTGGGCAAACAACGATGCATACTTGCCGGGGAATGGTTGACCTCCCCACTTTGAGCTGGTGAGTACGTCTTCGAGCGCGGCGGATTCTTCCTTGGTCGCCATCGGCCAGGATGGAAACGGCGCCTTGCGTAACGGTTCACCGCCAGTAATCGCTAACTTTCCCACGTTTCCAGCCTCCTCGACTACGCTTAGATTCGTCTGAGTACCCGTTTCTCGGTAATTGCTTACGCTGTATCCGGATCAGGTATCAAAACATCGCGCACCACAGCATCCAGGTCATGACAAGCGGAAATGAACTGGCGAAGCGTGCGGCGCGTCGGGCCAAAGGAATCGAATTCTTCGATCGAAAGACCGTTCTCCGTGCTGGCGCGACGATAATCGGCAAATTTCTTCGAGAGTTCCCGTTCAATCTCCTCGCGGACCGGCTCATTGATCCGCGGACGTACCTCAATATCGCTGGCGTTGAATCGCACCTGCCAGGAGTAAGGCGGAGAAATCACCAGGTCGCCTCCAATGAATTCGCTCCAGTGCATGTGATTGCGAAAGGCCGCAGAAAGCAAGCGCGTTCGATAGCCCCGCTCGCGGAAGAGGCGATAGGTTTTTTTCATTACCGCAACGCCGGCCCACTCGATATAGCCCGGATCGATTGAGATGTTGTTCCTCTCGACCAAAACCTTCAGCCAGTCATCGAGGCGTCCGACCATGATCGTGCAGACCGGACCCATGCTGGAGATTTCCAATCCTTCGGTCTCGCGACGCTTCAAACCGCGCTCAATGGCTTCGGCGACAGCGATGGCCTGTGGCAGAGTAAAACTCACAGTCGCGTTGACGCTCACGCCGTGGTAAGTGGCTTCTTCGATGGCCACAATGCCGGCGGACGTCGCGGGGATTTTCACGATCATGTTGGGAGCGAGTTTGCTGAATTCAACGGCCTGCCGAAGGATCCCGCGCGAATCGCGAAACAACCGCGGATCCGTCTGAATCGAAAGCCTTCCATTTTTTCCCTTGTGCGCATGAAAAATCGATTCGAGCGGGCGCGCTGCCTGGACTGAAATTTCCCGCACGAGCTGCCACGCGATCTCATCCTCGGTTACCGTTGGAAGTTCTTTCACTAAGGCCTGAATACGGGGTTTCCACGAGGCCATCTCTTTTTTCAGCACGCCAAGCACGATCACGGGATTGCAAGTCGCGCCCACCGCGCCATGGTCGATAGAATAGGACAACTCCTTAGTCGACGCCGAATCATTCCACAAACACGTCGAGGTCGTTTGCGTCATTTTGTGAAGCGGGCCCTTATAACTGACTTCAGCCATTGCCATAGATCGATCACGTCTTTTCTTTTTCTGTCAGCAGCTGCGCTGACCGTTGCGAACCAACCCCGACTTCTAGGCCGGCCCAACCTTCACGGGCACCGATTGCCTATGAGATTCCTCCGCGGCCACCGCAATTGCTAGAGCTTTTAACCCATCGTTGCCGGAAACTCGCAACGGGCGGTCGTGCAGAATGTTATGAACAAAATCTCTCATCTCCGCCAGATATGCGTCGGTGAATCGAGTAAGAAAATGATCGGCGAGGGCTCGTTCACCGCCGCGAGCGGTCAGGAAAACCGCGGGCGTTCGATCAAGGCTGCCGATGAAGATCGATCCTTTATCACCGACTACTTCCGTCCGAACGTCGTAGCCATAAACCGCTTGCGCATAGGATTCGATGTTTCCAATCGCGCCTTTGCCGTATTGCAAATTGACCAGGCTCGCCACTACATCGCCGTATTTCGCCACCTCCGGACGGATGGTGCTGGTGGTAAAGGCGTGGACGCCAACAACTTCGTCGCTCATCATCCAGCGCGCCAGATCGAAGTCGTGAATGGTGTTGGTATAAAAAATCATCCCGTTCACGTTCGACTCGTAGGCAGCCATGGGCGGCTGATCTTTGTCACGGCCTATCGACTTGAAGATTACGGGGGTGCCGATCTCTCCCGCTTCGATGCGCTGCATGGCGGCAGCATAGGCTGGATCGTAACGCCGCATGAATCCGACTTGCATTCGTGAGCCAGCCCTGGTCGCTGCAGCAAGCGCAGCGCGCGCGTCGGCCAGCGTCAGGGCAAGGGGCTTCTCACATAAAATATCCGTGCCAGCGCGGGCGGCGACTTCGACGGCATGAGCGTGGAATTTGTCCGGAGTAGCGATCACCACTGCTTCGATATCTTTATTTTCCAGCATCGCTTCCAGGCTGTTGTAGGAATGCTCGATCTCGAGTTCTGCCGCGGTCTGGCGCGCGCGTTCCTGCGACACATCGGCAATAGCGATAAGCCGTGCCTCCGGAACATTACGGCGCAGATTTTCCGCGTGGCGCCTGCCCATCTCGCCTACGCCGACCACGCCGACTCCTAACTTACGCATCGATTCTTTCCCTTCGACGATTGCCTGAAAACAGTACTAAGTTTGTCACGACAAAATGAAGTACAGTCGGTCACAAATCGTTAACAACTCTGCTGAGATACTTCAGACTTGCAGCGATACTTTGAGCTGGAGGGATGGCCGTAGCTCCGAACTTCACATCCTGTTCCACGACGGACCACCCGGAGTATCCAATCTCTACCAGCGTGCGGAAGAACGCGGGAAAGTCGATGTTGCCCTGGCCGATGACCGTGAATACTTTGTGTTCAATCGCATCCTCAAATGTCCATTTGTTTTGGCGCGCCTGTTGCAGGACATTGAGGTCGCAGTCTTTGATATGAACAAATCGCAGTTTGTCCTTGTACTTTCTGGCCTCGGTCACCGAATCACCGTGCCCGTAAACACAATGTCCCGTGTCGAGACATAGACCCACATTGGTATGAGAGGTTGCATCGTAGAACAGCTCGCACTCCTCCGGCGTTTCCACATAAGTTGCCACGTGGGGATGAAATACCAAATCGAGGCCGAACTCGTTTGCCACTTTTTCCGCGTCGGCGACAATCTTGCCAATGTGCTTCCACTGTTCTGAGGTCAGCGTCGGGCAGCCCTTGTCATACACTCTGCCCGAAAACGCGTTGCGTTCTGTCGACTGATCGTCGGCGATCACCAGAAAAGGAGCCTTGAGCGATGCCAGCAGATTTCCCACTTTGCGGATACGCTGGATGACGGCTTCACTCGCCCCCGGATCCGTCATCTTTACCGGGACAAACGATGCCAGCAGCTTTAATTTTCTTTTTTCCAGTTGCGGCCGAAGAGTCTCGGGATCAGTGGGAAAAAATCCATAGGGCCCCAACTCAGAACCGGTGTATCCCGCCTGCACCATTTCATCCAGCATGGTTTCGTAGGATTGCTTCCACGAAGGCCCCGGATAATCCAGAACTCCCCAGCTATCGGGCGCCGAGGCAAACAAGAATCGATAGTTGTTTCCACTCATAGAAGTCCTTTGTCGAACGAAGTAACTATAAAATTAAAAGACTACTGCCACGGTTGCAGAACGACTTTCATGGAATCGTTTGCGACCGCTTGTTGCATCGCCGCATTCACGTCTTTCAAGGCAAAACGGTGCGAGACAAACTCGCGCAGTGGATAATGCTTCATGTAACGCGCCATCTGCCGCATTCCTGGCCCGTAGGCGGCAGGCTCCTCACCGCCAACACTTAGGATGCGCGCGTTTTTTGCGCAGAGATGCCGGTGCGGACTGATCGATACTTCGCCAAGGTCTGAAAAATTTCCCGCCTCGATCAGCAACCCTCCGACGCGCAGCATTGCAAGCGCCTCCGGGATGGCCGCCGGCACCCCCGCGCATTCAATCACCATATCCGCGCCGCGGCCATTGGTCAGATCTTTGACAATCTGCAGTCGCTCCTCCTGTGAATGTTGCGCCGCATCAATCGCGTAATCTGCCCCCAACCTCTGGGCGAAGTCCAGCCGATACTGCGAGAGATCGATGGCGATAATCTTTCCCGCGCCCAGCATGCGTGCCTTCATCAAGAAGCACATGCCGAGCGTGCCCCACGCCCAGCACCACAACCGCGTCGTCGAAGCGGAACGATTCATTGGGGAAGGCCGACATCTGTTTAGCGCGATCCAATCCAACTGAGACGGCAAAAATCTCGGCCAGCACAGCGACTTCTGAAGGCAAATCATCCGGCACTTTCACCAGAAAGCTGCCGGGCACGATATACATGTATTGCGACCAGCCGCCAAAAAGATGGGGAGGATGCTTCGCGCTCAGGTTATTTCCATAATCCGTCGTCTTTTCGCAGCAGTAGTACGGAAAATCATGACGGCAGTAATAGCACTGGCCGCAGCACACGTTGGCTCCCACCACGACGCGGTCGCCCACCTGCAGCGGAATTCCTTCGAAATCTATGTAGTGGCCCTCGCCTCCAATGGCCGCAATCGTGCCGACATTCTCGTGCCCCTGAATGATGGGAAATTCCAGCGAACGCCCGCCGTATTGCGTCGTGTAGCCCTGAAACGTGTGTTTGTCCGTTCCGCAAATCCCGGACAGTTCCATCTTGACCAGAACACAGCCCGGCTGCGGCTCCGGCAACGGATACTCGCGCAGCTCGTAATGCCCTGGTTCCACCAGCGTTGCGGCAAGAACGTTCTGAACTCCCATGTGAGTACGCTTTGCAGCCTACGCGCCCCAGTCAGGACGTTCAGCCCGAATGAATCATCCTTAATCTTAGAAGTTGAGCTTGAGCGACAATTGGCCGATTCGGGGCTGCGCCGCACCAGTCACCTTGCCGAAATTCGACGAGTTAGCCACGCCTGCAGTGAAACCGGTAATTCCGATCGGCGCCAAGAACTGCGTGTGATTGATTAAGTTGAAGAATTCGGCGCGGAACTGCAAATTGACCCTCTCGGTAATCCCGGTGTTTTTCAGCAGTGCGAGATCCCAATCATTTACCCCGGGCCCATGGAAAAATCTTCGCCGCGAATCGCCTTCCTGACCCAAAGCCGATGGCCCAAAGGCTGAAGCATTGAAATACTGTCCGCCGGTATTGCGCGGGTTGAGAATCTGCACCGGAGCGATGAGGTTCGGTGTATCCACGGGCAATGTGATCGGACCGCCGAAGGCAGTTCCGAGCAGCGATTGATCATCGGTTTCAACCATGCTGACCGGAAGGCCAGTGGAGAAGCGAGTGATGCCGCTGACTGCCCATCCGTTGGTCAATCGCTTAGGCCCGCCCAACTGGTCGATCGGCAAAACGTAGGTGTAGCTCCCGACAAAATTGTTGGTGCTATCGAATGCGGAAAGACCGCGGGTCAACCGGGGATTGATGGGATTGATTTGCTCGCCGTAGCCGGAAGAGTCGTCGAACGCCCTGCTGTAGGTGTATCCGATCAAAGTCTGAAGCCGCCCTGAGGTGTGCCGGTAATTGATCTGTCCAGAATTATAAGAAGATGTTCCCGCAGTAATGAAATACGAATCGTTCCCGAAGGGCACGATAGGAGTTCCATTCGGCAAGACAACTCCCGGAAAAGTTGGACGCGTCCCAATCACCAGCTTGCCGCTGGGCAATGTGTAAATATTATTTTCGCCACCGGGTCCGCAGCCCGGGGTGGCCAGGCAAAGCGCAGGGCTTCCAGGATTGGCGAACCTTGAGGAAAGAAGCCTGTGCCCTTCGGTTCCTACGTAACTCACGGTAATCAAGTCCGAAGTCGTGATCTGGTGTTGAATGGAAAGCTCATACTCTTCCGCATACGGAAGTCTGTTTCCATTGTAGAAAGCGGGAGAACTGCCGATGGTTCCAAAAGCGTTGAAGAAATTGGTCAGATTGTTGTAAGGCGCGTTGGTTGCGGGGTTCGAAGCCGAAAAGCTGAGCGGCGGATTGGGGGCGGGAAAGAAATTGGTGATCGAAGTTCCGGTCGCTCGATTGGTGAATGGCGCGGCGAACGTTGATGCGTACTGTCCGGTGTAGTTTCCGAATGGAGCATCCCCAATCTCGTTGAAATCCGTGGCGCCTTCGAAGGTGCTGTAGAACATGCCCCAGGCTGCTCGAAGACTGGTCGATCCAGGCGCTCCTAGAAGTTTCCCCAGCAGACCGTCATGCTCGCCGAACGAATAGGCCAATCCAAGGCGGGGAGCGAAATTGTTCCAGCGAACCGGGGCGAGTGTCCGAGGAACGTGCGGATCTCCCGGAAAAACCCAGCCTTTCGGCGAACCGGGGAATACCACCGATTGCTCTCCGGGGATCAGAGTTTGAATCTGATTATTTTTTTCCCAGAAGGGCGAACTGACGTCGTATCTCAGTCCATAGTTGAGCGTTAGATTCGATTTGGTGCGCCAGCTATCCTGCGCGAACAGGCCAAAATAATAATTCCGCCCGTACGATGGGTAGGATTGCCCCTGAACGTAGGAACTGGGCGCTCCCAGAAGGAAATCGACGAAATCGCTCCCCGTTTCACTCACGCCGCCATTGAAGTTCGTGCCGAAAAAGAAGTTGCCGTTCGAGACGTTATCGATCAGATCTTCCTCAAGCTGGTCGAAGTGAAAATTGCCGCCGAATTTGAAGGTGTGCGTTCCAATGACCCGGCTGAATGTATCCATGACCTGATAAATATTCTCGATCAGGCCATTGGGACGGCTGGGCACCCCGATCACGAAGTCGTTGAAATCAATCTCGGGAATTCCGACCAGAGAAGGCGCTACCGGGTAAATGCCGGGAGCGCCGCCCGCTCCCGAAGCAAATCCCAACGAACTCAGGCTGGTGCCTGTGCCGCCCTGTGGCTGATTGAACTTGGTATCGAGCCGGAAGAATCCCAGGCGGAAATCGTTGACCGAGCTTGCCCCGAAAGTCTTGCTGTCACCCAGCGTAATGTCGTGAGTCTGACCTTTACCGTCAATGCTGAATCCTGGATACAAGGGAGCATTCCCTGGCCAGTAGGGGTCGATTCGATTGTAGCGATCAAAATAGTAATAAGCAGTGAGCAGGCCGAGGCTGCTGTTTCCGTCGAGCCGTCCGCTGAACTTGTTGTCTTCAATATTGATGGAGTTCGAACTGTTCAGATATTGGCCGGTGCCGGTCGCCGAACTGATGCTTCCCGCAGCTGCCGGGATAATAAAATGCAACAGTTTCGCGGAGATTGGATTAAACGCGGACGGCGACAACTGCGCATTGGGGAAAACACATTGCGCGACGCTGGCGCATCCCGCGATGTAATAAGGCTCGCCGACGGTTACTGGCTGATTCAGCTGCGTGCTCAATTGCTGGGCCCATGCGGGTTCCGTTCACCGTAGTGGGAGTTCCGGTCGGTGTGACAAAACTGCTGGCAATTCCTGAAAAGTTACCGGACTCGGTTGCCGCGCTGGGCGCGCCATTAATCACTTCCGTCACGCCTTGAATGACGCGATTGCCCTGATAATCCGCGAAGAAGAATATCTTGTCGCGCTTGACCGGTCCGCCGAAGGTACCGCCGAACTGGTTTTGGTGATACGGGCTTCTCACCCCATCGGCAAAATAATTCGCCGCATCGAAGTCGGTGTTGCGCAGAAATTCGAAAGCGCTGCCGTGATAAACATTCGTGCCGGACTTCGTAACTACATTGATTTGTCCGCCGGAGTAATTGCCGTACTCGGCATCGGCGTTGTTGGTCAGGATGCGAAACTCGGCCAGCGAATCGAGATTCGGAATAGCGCCAGCGCCGGAGAATCCGGTCTCCTGCACCAGGATTCCATTCAGGATGAAGCCATTCTCCGATTCGCGCATGCCATTCACGGAGAGCGCTCCAGAATCCAGATCGCCTGAGACCAGCGGCGCGGCGAAACCGGCTGAGACGAACGGCCCGGCATATGCGCCGGTCATTCCGGAAGCCGACGACACCACGCCCGGCTGAAGTGACAGCAAATCCGTATAGCTGCGCGTTGCCAGCGGTACGTCGGTCATTTCTTTATCGCTAATGACTTCGCCCATCTGGGTGCTGGCCGTCTCCAGCTGCAAGGCCGCGCTCGAGACTTCAACCTTTTCGGATTCCTGGCCGACCTGCACTTTTACATCGACGACCAATGCAGAATTGACGTCGAGCACCAGCCCTGTCCGCGTGTAAGCCTTGAATCCACGCTGCTGCACGGTGATCTCGTAGTTCCCCAAAGGCAGGGCCTGAAATGAGTAGAAGCCCTGTGCATTGGTGGTTTGGGTCGCCGCCACGCCTGTATCGACGTTGGTTGCGATGACGGTGGCTCCGGGGAGCACGGCGCCGGTGGGATCGGTTACTGTCCCGGAAATGTTGGCTGTCACTCCGGCGATCGAGTAAATAGAAGTAATGAGAAGGAACGCCAACAACAGAAAAGAAAGACAAATGCCGATTCTTGAACGGTGCATTGCGCCCCCCAGGCCTTATCAGCGTTTACTCTTTTCGCGGTAAGCCATCCCGATCGGCTTTCCGCTGACGGCTCTGCTTATTTTCGATCCAGCGACAGACGAAAGCTCAATTTGTCTAAGCGCTTATTCCACGCTGAAGGGTTTAAATGGAGACCCCTCCTATTGTCAAGTTTTTTCGTAAAATCGTGTCCTCCAACCAAAAATTGACGGCTTGGAGGCACTTTGATGAAATCGATTCCTTTCAGATATACCTGCAGGAATAACCAAGCAATCGCAGAACAAATGGTCAAGAGCGATAAAATGAATGAGATGATAAGGCGCGTTGCCCGAGATGAAGAGGGTTCCCGCAGGAGAATAACTTGATGGCGTCCGGCATTCCGTTCCGCTGAGGAAGCGGCTAATCGCTTATCAAGGGACATGCGTAGGAAAATTTGTCCAGTAGCACGGCGTGCTGTTCCTCGTATTCATTTTGGCCGGAGTTCTTCTAAGATTCAGCAGTGTGAACCTTGATTTGATTCAGGTCTCAGGAACCGGACAGACAAAAGCAGAGGAAGTAAATATCAGCGGGAAACAGCTTAGGAAGGAAAACTGCTAGGCAGCGGAATCGTCACGGCATTCCCGTGGGCAGCAATTGCACGTGCAGCACACATTCACGTTTGGCCAAGCCTGACGCATAGCTATATCTGCCTTTCGGGGTGCCTGAATCCCGCGGCTGCGGCACCGCCAGTGGTCCGCCACTCCCGGCGCGGGAGACCCACACACAAAACCAGCGCTCTATCGGCTCGTGCTGCAGCGTATAGGCGGTGGTCATTATTTTGGAGATGGCGTCGATGGCTGCAGATTTTGAAACTGCTGCATCTCTTGTTTGGCTTGTTCGGTTTTTCCCTGCTTACGATAGATAGCGGCCAACCCAAAGTGCGCCTGTGCGGCCAGAGAACTCTGTTTTTCGATGGAAAGAAGTTTGGCTCACGCTTTTTCGGCAGCGGAAGTATCGCCTTCGAGCGAAGCCGCTTTGCCCAGCGAGTAAAGAGTTTCTGGCATGTTGGGCATGAGCCGGTCGGCGCGGACCAGTTCGGCACGCGCTTCATGTGCTTTGCCCTGTTCCAACAAGGCCTGGCCGAGACGGTATGCAGCTTCGGCGTTTCCCGGCTGCAGCTTTACCTGGATGCGAAATTGTTCTTCGGCTTGCGGCCATTGAAAACCGCCGGCATAGACTTCGCCGAGCGCGAGATGAGCTTCCGGCAAGCCGGGCCGCAAATGGAGGGCCTCCTTGTATTCTTTTTCGGCGTCTTGCATGCGGCGCAGCACGAAATAGTTTTCGGCCATCGCTTGATGCGCGCGGGCCGAATCAGGATAGACGGCGAGCAGAGTGTCGATCGATTGTTTCGCAAGCAACCCGCTAGCGCGGCCGAGATAATAAAGGATGTCAGGATCGTTGGGATGGGCGGTGATCGCAGTCTGCAGATTTGCGACTGCCTCGGGCAGCTGTCCTGCCTGCATTTGCGCAATGCCAAGCGTAGTTTTATCGGGCAGGAGCTTGAGATGCGGAATCGCTTCGCTCGCGTATCCCTGCGAAAGCAGTGAATAGCCTAATAATTGATGGGCCGGGAGCGAGTCTGGACTCAACTCGAGCGCATGTTTCAGCGGCGGGATCGCGGATCCGTAATTTCCTGAATCCATGTAGGCCTGTCCGAGCCCAAGAAATCCGTCGACGAAAGATTGGTCGATTTCGGTGACTTGCTTAAACTCTTTAATTGAAACGTCGAATTTTCGTTGCTTCTCGGCGGCGATTCCGGCCTGCATGTGTTCGGCAACCTGGGGTGATGCAGTTTGCCATGCCAGCGCGAGGAATATCAGTAGATGAATCACGGCTTCTCCGGCTCGCGAACTTCGAGGAATTGATCGGCGTGAACACCGTTCAGGGTCTGGTGAATGCCCGACGGCCAAATAACTTCTATTTTCGCTTTGTCTGCCGCGCCAAGTCCGAAGTGAAGACGCTTGTCGCTGGCCGAAAGATAGCTGCCCGCTGAGGTTGCAAATCGTGTCTGGCCGTTGACCTGCACGCGCGCGCCGAATCCATCACGATTGCTGCGAGTGCCGCGAAGTGTAATCGTGAGCCAGTGCGCTTTGCCGCCGTGGTTCATAAAAACTTGAGGATGCCCACCCAGCGTGGTCACCACAACATCTTGCCAGCCATCGTTATTTAAGTCGCCGAAAGCCGCGCCACGCGCGGCCCACGGAGCAGGCGCGCCGGAATCAACGCGCTCGAAGCGGCCATTATGGTTCATCGCCAGCAGAGGTTTTTCGAGATAATGAAGCGAAGGATCGATTTGTTCCACATTATCCAATACATGGCCTTGGGCAACAAACAAATCTTTCCAGCCGTCATTGTCAAAATCTTCGAGGCCAACTCCCCAGCCCGAGCTTCCGCTGGACAACAAACCTAAACCGGTTTCCAGGCTCCGGTAGCTGAACGAGCCGTCCCCGTCATTGTGATAGACGCCATAGATTTCACGCGGCAACTCTGTCACAACCACGTCCGGACGGCCGTCGTTGTCATAGTCTTGAAAAACCACTCCCATGCCCGAGAGCCGGCGTCCATCTTGCGAAAGCGCGGCCCCGGCCTCGAGCCCAACTTCACTGAACGTTCCATTGCCGTTGTTGTGAAACAAATATTGTTGCATGCCGTCGTTGGCGACATAAATGTCGGTGTAGCCGTCGCCGTCGTAATCGGCAAATGCCACGCCCAGCGCACGGCCTTTCTTTGCGGCTATGCCGGAACTCTTGCTCACATCGGTAAAGGTGCCATCGCCGTTATTGTGATAAAGAATGTTGGTCGTCGCCGGAAATTCTTCCGGCGGGCAGTAGGTGTGAAAGTTCCCGCCGCAATCGTGGCTGTGCTTGGTGTCCCAATCCATGTAGCGGGTCACGAATAGATCGAGTTTGCCGTCATTATCGTAATCGAAAAAGCCGGCCGATACTGACCATCCGCCGCCCGCTACGCCGGCTTTGGCGGTCACATCGGTGAATGTTCCATCGCCATTGTTGTGATAGAGAATATTTTTTCCGTAGCTGGTGACGTACAAATCTGGATAGCCGTCATTGTCATAGTCGCCGACTGCGACTCCCATGCCATAATTTCCGTCGCCGGCATTCGCCAGACCCGCCTGTTCAGTTACGTCCGTGAAGCTTCCATCTTTATTTTGTCGATACAGCCGGTTCCAGTATTTTGGATCGTGGCGGTCAAAATTTTCGGGAGTTTGCATTGGGTTGGTGATCCGGCCGCCGTTGACAAGAAAAATATCGAGCAAGCCATCGTTGTTGTAATCCAGAAGAGCGACCCCGCCGGGCATGGTTTCAATCAAATATTTTTGCGGGGTAGGAGAGTTCTCCAGAGTAAAGTTAAGGCCGCGCGGCACAGTGACATCGAACACAGGCGGAGCGGCAGTGGCCTGCAGCACCAGCAGCAAAAAGCATGACCCACGAAACAAAGTGTTCAACAACTTAAGATTCCTTGCACCGCGGAGCTGTCGCGCGGTGGTGCGTCCTTGATGCTATTACTGGCGCCGCGTCGATTCCCGTTCCACGAGCTTGGGAGGAATCAGTATGGTTTCGGGGCGCATCGGCCGCTTGGCTGCAATTCGCGCCAAAAGAAGTTCTGCCGCCAGCACTCCGATTCTACAGGTTCCTTGATCAACCGACGTAAGTGGCACCGACAATGCGTCGCCGTAATGCACGTTGCCCGCGCCGACCACGGCTATATCAGCCGGCAGCCGCAAACCCGCTGCCTGAATGGCTTTCATGGCGCCGATGGCTACCGGGTCGTTATAACAGAAAACTCCATCGGGCAGCGGGCTCAAATCTAGCAATTTCCGCATCGCTTCGTAACCGCTGGCTTCGCCGTGAGAGGCATCCACCACGTATCTCGGATCATGGCGCACGCCTGCGATCTTCAAAGCCGAGCGGTAGCCCTCCATTCGATCGGAGGCAATGCCCACCTGTGGACCTCGCAGGTGGCCGATTCGCTGGCAGCCGCGCGCAATCAAATGCTCGGTCGCCATTCGGCCAATGGCACGATTATCCGCGCCAACAAAGCAGGCCCGTACCCCCCGAATCGGACGATCGATCAAAACATATGGAGTCTTGCGCTCATGCACACGCTTGAATAGATCCAATTGCCGGAAAGGTTGCGCGGAAGCGATGATCAAGCCATCGACCTGCCGGGCAAGCAGTGACTCGACTTCGCTGGCCTCCAGTTCCGGGTCTTCCTCGAAAGACGCGATCACCACGTGATAGCCATGCGGGCGCACCGCGTTGGCAACGGCCCGGGCAATCTCGGCGAAAAAGGGATGCCCAAACTCGGGCAGCAGCAAGCCGATTGTGTAAGTACGGCGGGTCACCAGGCTGCGCGCGACCCAGTTCATCTGGTAATTCAATTTGTTTGCGTGGCGCAAAACGCGCTGACGCGTGGCCTCGCTGATGCGTCCCTGATTGCGCAAAACCTTCGAAACGGTGACCACCGAAACGTTCAAGTCTCGGGCGATATCCATCATGGTCACAGCCATGAGTGGGAGCATAACACTTCTTCGAGGGTTAACGATAAATCAAATGCAAACCATTCATTTTCCGCTTGACAACGTCCATCCACTTAGTCAAAAATCCGGCCACTAATAGTTTTGAATTATTTGGGGTTTCCTGCAAAAAAGAAGAAAGAAAAGAGGGCGATCTATGCGACGTCTTGCCGTGTGGTGTTTGGTTGTTTCGTTGGCGATGGTTCTTTCCTTTACCATTTCTCTCTCCGCGCAAAGCACCTACGGTTCAGTCACCGGAGCAGTGACAGATACTTCCGGAGCTGCCGTCACTGATGCCGCGGTCACATTGACCAACGTCGGAACCTCCGAAAAACGGACCCAGCAAAGCGGCACGGATGGACTGTTCACATTTGTGAACGTAAACCCTGGCCAGTACCGAATCGACGTTGAAAAAGCGGGCTTTAAGCATTTTGTCCGCAATCCGATCACGGTACAAGTGCAGGAAGACACGCACATCGCCGCCGCGTTACAGGTTGGCGAGGTGAGCCAAGTCGTTGAAGTTACCTCCGAAACGCCGCTCCTGCAGACCGAATCAGCATCGCTAGGTCAGGTGGTTGAGCAGCGTAAAGCGGACGAGTTGCCCCTCAACGGCCGCAACATCTTCAACCTCATAACGGTTTCTCCTGCGGCAGTCGCGCAGGGCGGCGCCGGTGGATCACCAGTCGGCGAGAACCCCTTCAGCTGGGGCAACTATCAGATCGGCGGTTCGTTCGCGAATCAGGGTGCAGAGTACCTAGATGGTCAACCCCTCAACATCGGGTACATCAACCTGCCTATCATCATTCCGACCCAGGACTCAGTCGGCGAATTCAAAGTCCAGTACAACAACCTGGGCGCCGAGTGGGGCAAGTTCGCGGGCGGCGTCGTAAATCTCAGCACGAAATCTGGCACCAACGGCTTTCATGGTTCGGCTTATGAGTATTTCCGCAATAAGGTGCTAAACGCCAACGAATACTTCAACAAGCAAACGGAATTGGAGGCCGGCAAGACGAATCAAGCCCCGCCTTGGGAGCAGAATCAATATGGCTTTCAACTCGGCGGTCCGGTAATCAAAAACAAGACCTTCTTTTACACCAGTTGGGAGCAGTACCGTCAGCGGACGTCAATTCCCTTCACCACAACCGTTCCTGCGGCAGGCTTTCTGACAGGAAACTTCGGGGCGGTATGTACAGCCGCCGGAGGAACGTTTAATGGCGCCGGCATTTGCAGCGCGGCAGCGGGCCAGATTTACGACCCATATACCGCGAATGCGGCTGGAGTTCGAGCACCCTACGCGAACAACATGATCCCGGCCACTGAGTTCAGCAAGGCCGATACTATCTTGGGAGGCTTGTACTACCCAGCTCCGAACCTTCCTGGAATTGTGAATAATTACTCGACGGCGTACCCTGGCGGCGGCAACACGAATGAATTCGTGGCCCGTGGCGATCAGAATATCGGGGCCAATACGCGTTTGTTTGCCAGGTTCTCTTATTACGGCTTGCTGGACCTGCCGCAGAATCCCCTGGGAACTGGCCTGTGCGAAGACCGCTGCGCAGAGAAGTACCACACCAAGATGCTGGCTTTTGACGTGAACCATACCTTCACGCCTACAACCATTCTCGACGTGAACTTGGCGGGAAGCCGATTCGTGTATTTGCGGTCGCCGATACTTTCAGGCTACGACCTGACCACACTGGGCTGGCCGGCTAGCTATAATTCGCCGCCAGACTCGATTCGAACCCCTCCGACACCTGAATTCCCGACTCCGAATGACGTAGGACACTCACAGGGCAACAGCGCCATCGGCGATCACAACACGCAATACAACTTGTCGCCAGCGCTCACCATGATCCGCGGCAAGCACACCATTCAGGTGGGTGGTCAGTGGGAGATCGGATTAGACAACTACTACCAGACCAACATTGCTAGCGGCGCGTTTGGTTTTGAAGGAAACTGGACTTCCTCCACTCCGACCGCTACCGATGGCTCCGGTTCCCCTTATGCTGACTTTCTTCTGGGATTAGCCTTGAATCAGGGTTCTTTCGCTGGGAACCAATCGGAAGGCGTGGCCCAGAATCCCGCTCAGACCAAGGGCAAACAGACCTACCGCGCCCTATACTTCAATGACACTTGGCACGTGACCCCGAAGTTTACCGCAGACCTCGGGCTTCGCTATGAATTGCCGGGGACCTGGTCGGAAGCTTATAACCGCTTGAGTTATTGGAATCCCACGGCTGTGAACGGCACGGTTACAGGCTGCTCTGGCGTTGCCGGATCACCTTGCCCTGGCGATGCCGCCTACGTCGGTACCGGGCCGAATTCCAGCGACAACAACCTGCCCCTGGACAAGAAAGAATTCTCGCCCCGGATTGGATTTGCCTATTCCGCCGATCAAAAGACAGTCATTCGTGCGGGTTACGGGATATTCTTTATTCCCAACTACGTTTCGTTTGCCACCAATCCGGACAACGACGTGATCAACCTCGCCTCTACGACCTTCACCGCCACGACGAATGCTTACGTAAGCCCAATCTCGACCATGGACGGGAGCAAATGTACGCAGACCGGGACGAGTTTCGCCACGTTTAGCTGCGCTCAGGCCGGCCCTTTTACGGCGGGAGAGATCCTGCCACCACCCGGACGCAACGCGACCCCAAGCCTTTCGAGCTTTGTGGCGGCGAATGGTAGCCCCGGCTTAGATCCT
This sequence comes from uncultured Acidobacteriaceae bacterium, assembly GCA_963743585.1. Taxonomy (GTDB): domain Bacteria; phylum Acidobacteriota; class Terriglobia; order Terriglobales; family Acidobacteriaceae; genus Sulfotelmatobacter. Next base: position 93,577 of record CAVUQI010000006.1, read on the forward strand.
TACCTGAACCCTAAGTATGGGTACCTTGAACAATACAACGTCGACATCGAGCGCACGTTGCCAGCCGGATTCTTTGCCGATGTTGCATTCGCAGGGTCGCACGGTGTGCACCTGCAACAGTATCAAACCAACATCGACCAGATTCCGGATTCATTCGTTGCGCAGGCAGCCGCACAGGCAGCTGCCGGAGCTACGCCACAAATCGCAACCTTGATCAAAAATCCTATGGCTGGTACGAGCCCGAACGCGACGATCGGCGCCCCGACAATCTTTGCCGGACAGCTAGATCGGCCATATCCTGAGTACAATGGCCTCAACCTTAACGGCTACGGCTGCTGCGGCAGCAGCTACAATTCGCTCCAGGCGACCGTACAGCGCCGGTTCCAGGGCGGCGGAACGTTGCTTGTGGCCTACACCAATGCGAAACTGATGAGCAACACAGATACGCTCACCAGTTGGTTAGAGAGTGACGCGTTCGGCACCGGAGGCGTGGGATCGGTTCAGGACTGGAACAATCTCAAGGGAGAGAGGTCGCTTTCTTCCCAGGATATTTCACAGCGCCTGATCATCAGCTATGTTCTTGATCTTCCCTTTGGCCGCGGAAAGAAATATGCCAACAGCTACACAGGATTCGCCAATGGGGCGATTTCCGGGTGGGGAATTGATGGCATCACGACTTTCCAAAAAGGCTTCCCGCTCAAGATCACCTACGCTGGTACGACCGCTTTAGAAAGTGCCAGCTTGGGCGTTGCGAACGTCCGGCCTGATGTTGTGCCCGGATGCGCCAAAGGGGGCAGCAAACAAATCAGCAGCGACGTCGCCGGCAATCCGGAGCTGTACTTCAACACCTCTTGCTTCGCTGCTCCGCCTGAGTGGGGCTTCGGAACTGAGGCCCGCGTGGATTCCTCGCTGCGCGGCCCCGGTATCGATAACTTCGATTTCGCGGTGTTCAAGCGAACCATGGTTACCGAGCGGGTAGGGATTGAGTTCCGCACGGAGTTCTTCAACATCTTTAACCATCCGTACTTTGCTCCGCCGGCAACCGGTTATGACGGGCCCCCGACAGCGAACGGCTTCGGTCAGGTGACCTCAACCGTAGGGGCCGGTGTCGCTTCGCCGGAACGGTTAATCCAATTCGCTTTAAAAGTCGTATTCTGAGGCGTATTAACTCCTGGACCGGCATTGACCCGGTCCGGAGTTTTTCTTTTGCCACCCTTGGTCTTTGCCGCTACCATCCGCGATGCCCATACGCCGCCCATGAGTTCCCGCCGGATTCGCAATCCGTTCCAAAGATGAGGGCCCTTCGAACCATCGACTGCGCTGAGGCCAGACGCGCTCTTGATCTCATCGTCGAGAAAGCTTCGCAGATGCAGAAAGCTGCCTCGATTGCGGTCGCCGATTCGCACGGCGATCTGATTTATTTTGTGCGCATGGACGGCGCGCCTGTGTCATCTATTCAGATCGCCATCAACAAAGCCTGGACTGCGGCCCGAGAGCGCAAGCCGACCAAAGACATTGGCGACAAGGTCAAGCATCCTGAAAAGGGTCACGACATTAGCTATTATGGCGATACGAAATATGTAGGCTGGGGCGGTGGAGTTCCTGTTTGGAAGAATGGCGAAGTGGTGGGCGCGGTAGGGGTCAGCGGCTTGTCCTCGAATGAGGATGTTGCCCTAGCTACTCTGGGCGTGGAGCTGATCGCCGGTTCGTAGGCTGCCTCAGGCTTCTTGTATTGACACGCTTCTCGTAAGAATTTGTTGAGAAACTGCCGACCGACGCGGTCTTCTTCTGCCTGTCGCGGGAAGTGTGCGTGCTGCCGAAATCTTTAATCGGAGGCTGGGAATGCGTCATAAGTTTGCGCGGTCTTTCGTTTTTATTTCTATATTTGCGCTGTTCGTAGCGGCCCTGCCGGCGTTATCGCAGGCAACATCGCCCTCTCCTGCTACTGAGGCACGAGTCAATTCCCTGCTCAAGCAGCTTACTCTCGAAGAAAAAATCGACCTCATCGGTGGCGTGGATAATTTCTACATTCGCGCCGTTCCGAAGATTGGATTGCCGCGGCTAAAAATGGCAGACGGCCCGATCGGAGTTCGCAATTACGGTCCTTCTACCGTCTTTGGCGGCATTGGGCTTGCCGCCACATGGAATCCTGAACTGGCGAAGGAAATCGGAAAAGTCATCGGCGAAGACGCGCGCGCGCGCGGAGTGCATTTCATGCTGGGGCCGGGCGTAAATATTTATCGCGCTCCCATGAACGGCAGGAACTTCGAGTATTTCGGGGAAGATCCATTTCTCTCGTCGCGAACCGCCGTTGCCTATATCGAGGGCATGCAGAGCCAGGGCGTGAGCGCGACCATCAAGCATTTCGTGGGCAACAATTCGGAATTCGACCGGCACAATACAGATTCCATCATCGACGAGCGCACGCTGCGGGAAATTTATTTGCCAGTCTTCGAGGCTGCAGTTAAAGAAGCGCACGTCGGCGCGATCATGGATTCGTACAACCTGACCAACGGCGCTCACATGACGCAAAACGGCCCCATCAATATCGGCATCGCGAAGCAGGATTGGGGTTTTACGGGAATCATGATGTCGGATTGGGACGCTACGTATGACGGCGTCGCGGCCGCAAACGGCGGCCTCGATCTCGAGATGCCGTCAGGAAAATTCATGAACCGCGCGACCTTGCCCCTGCGGTTAAGGCGGGCACGGTGACGGAAGCGACGATCGATGACAAGGTGCGCCGCATTCTCCGCACTGCGATCCAGTTTGGCTGGCTCGATCGTGACCAAACAGATTTGTCGATTCCCCGGCTGAATCCTGAGGGCCGGGAAGTGACGCTGGCGGCGGCACGGGAGAGCATGGTTCTGCTTAAGAATGACAACAATCTATTGCCGCTGGATAAATCGAAGATCCACTCGATTGCCGTGATTGGTCCCGACGCGTATCCGGCCGTTCCAGGCGGGGGAGGCAGTGCAGACGCCAAACCATTTGTGCCCGTGAGCTATCTCGAAGGCATCACGAGTTATTTAGCCAGTGGCGCGAAGGTTTACTACGACCGCGGCCTGCCCTCTTTTGATGACATCGCCAAGCAAACTGAATTCACAACCCAAGCCACCGGAGGCCAGCCGGGACTAAATGCGGAATTCTTCACCAACCGCGATCTTAGCGGCACTCCGTCCGTGACTCGGATCACCAAGCATGTCAATTATGAGCCGGCCCGCGGCAGTGACGGGGCGGCTGGAGATATCTCCATTCGCTGGACCGGTTACTTCACGCCACCTACTGCCGGAGATTACATCGTCTTTGTTCAAGGACCGGGAGAAAACGGTGGCTACCGGCTTTATGTCGATAAGAAGCTCATCTTCGATAACTGGAAGCAGTGGTATGCGTTCGTGAGCAAGGCGCCGATGAATTTCACGCCCGGCCCTCACCAGATTGAGCTGGATTACTACGCGAAAGGTGGCTGGGGCAAGACGATGGCCGATCTCGGCATTGCACGGCCAGCAGATCTGGTAAGTCCGGCTGCGAAGACTTTGGCTTCGCACGCGGATGCGGTCGTGTTGGCAGTTGGCTTCGATGCCGAGGATGAAGGCGAAAGCAGTGACCGCGAGTTCCAGCTACCTCCCGGTCAAGATGAGCTGATTCGCGAAATTCTCGCCGCCAACGAAAATACCGTTGTCGTTGTGGACTCCGGAGGCGGAGTCGACATGAGCGGCTGGGTCGATCGCGTTCCGGGTCTATTGGAAGCCTGGTATTCCGGACAGGAGGGCGGCACAGCGCTGGCGCAACTACTGTTTGGCGATTTCAGCCCTTCGGGCAAATTGCCGATTTCCATCGAGCGCCGATGGGAAGATAACGCCGTGCACGACAGTTATTATCCCAAGCCGGGACAGATAGAAGTTGACTATACGCAAGGCCTTTTCGTCGGCTATCGCCACTACGATAAATCCGGGATCAAACCGCTTTTTCCGTTCGGCTACGGGCTCTCTTACACCACTTTTGCATATAAGAATCTTATCGTTTCACCGGGATCTGCTTCCGGCAACCAACAGGTGACAGTCGCCTTCGATGTAACCAACACCGGAGAGCGCCGCGCAGCCGAGGTGGCGGAAGTTTATGTCGGCGATAAACACGCGCCGGTTCCCCGCCCCGTTAAGGAGCTCAAGGGATTCGCGAAAGTCGAGCTGAGCCCGGGTGAAACCAAGCATGTGGAGGTCGCACTCGACCGCCGCGCCTTTTCATATTACGATGTCAAGTCTCACGCGTGGACTGTTTCTCCCGGAGATTTTGACATCGACGTGGCGCGTTCCGCGGCCGAGATTGAACTCACCGGGAGAGTTTCTTTTCAGTAGAAACTTTCCACGCGATTTGAAAACTTCTTCCATATGCACCGAAAAAGCTTGGGGTTGTTTTGTGTTCTCTGTTTCTTCTTGATTGCCGCCGCTGCTCCGGTTCCGGTTGACCAAAACTGGACCAATTACGTGCGCATTGGCGCCTACGGTCTCAAGGCGGACAATGCAGAAAAGATTGTTGCCAATGCCGAAGCCAGCGACGTCTTCGGCATCGAAGTCGACAACGATATCGAAGGCCGCTACGAAAGCTTTCTCGATCCGACCGCAAAGCTAAAAGCTATTCACGCCGTAGCTGAACGGGCGCACGCTGCGGGAAACTACGCCTTCGTCTACATAGCCGGAACTGAATGCATCACGGCGAATGCAGCGAAAACTCCGCATACGTTATTTAAAGACCATCCCGATTGGGTGCAGCGGAAAATTACTGGTGAGCCTGCAATTTTTGGCGGCGGCAGCGCTTTCTGGATCAGGCAGGGCGATGAAGACGTGTGGGTGAGTCCCTACGCCCCGGCGTGGCGCACAATTTATATGGAGCACGTGCGGCAGATTGCCGCGACCGGAATCGATGGCATCTACGTTGACATTCCCTACTGGATGACTCATTTCGAAGGCTGGGAAGACACCTGGGCCAGCTTCGACGACTACACCGTTGCGGCATTCAAAAAGCAAACTGGGCTCGATGCGAAAAAAGACTTGAAGCTCGGTGATTTTTCAGATCCGAACTTTCGCAAGTGGGTTGATTTCCGGATTCAGACCTTCACCGATTTCATGCATGAGATCGATCAGAATGCTAAATCGGTGAATCCGAAAATCAAAACCATTCCTGAAATTTATCCAGGCATTGAAAAGGAGTCAGTCCGAGTGGGGGCCGATGTTTACAGCCTGTATCCTGTGGTTGACGCGATTGCCCATGAGTACGAATTTGGGGAAGACGACCACACGGCGGCCTTGCGCTCGCCGCTGAACTGGTTTTACTACCAGGTCGGCATGCACAGCTTCCGGGCCTTCGCCCAGGGCAAGGCGACCTGGATCCTGAACTATTCCTGGGATGGAGACAAGGTTGTCGACAAGCGCGAGGCCATGATGAACCTGGCCATGTCGCAACTGATGGATGGCGCCAATTTCTGGGATGCTCCTGGGCATTCCATGGCGGGATCGAACGATCCTACGACGCGGAAGAAAATTTTCTCGTGGATCAAGCAGAACGAAAAGACTTTTTACCTGCCGCGAACTCCCATCAATCCGATCGGAGTCTATTTCTCTCCGCAGACACGCAACTATTACGCCGACGATTTCCTCCGTTCTTATCGCGGAATTCTCATTCTGTTGATGCAGGCGCATCGGGAGTTTCAGATCGTCACTCCCCGAACCTTGCATGATTTCAACGGTGAGGCTCTCATCCTTCCCGATGTACGCGTTTTGAGCACGGACGAGCAGGCATTTTTCGAGCATTACGCAGCTCAAGGCAAGAAACTTGTCATCACGGGAAATGATCCTCTTGCATCGAGCAGCCAGCAAGACATCGCGCGCTTTCCCGCTTGCCCCGGGAAAGCATATATTGCATCGTTAGAGGCGGATTTCGACCACTCAACGCCGCAAATGCAAGAGGCATTTCTTGAGAGTCTCCCGGCCGATTCGGGCATTGAGATTTCAGCCTCGCCATTGGTTGCCACTTCTATCGCTCGTATCAGCGGTGAAACCCATGTGTTTCTGGCGAACTTCGCGGGCCTGGTAGGGGGCAAAAATCCGATTCAAACTCCTCAGAACGTCACTATCACCGTGCCTGCCGAGTACGGCGCGTCAGCCAAATTCCTTCCATTTCTCGGAGAGATCCAGAAATTGAATGGAGTGTCGAAGCAGGGAAGCATAACTTTCAACCTGCCGCCGATTTCGAAAGGGGCGGTCTTCTGGTTAGAAAGTCGTTGAGGCTTCCGCTAGAGCTGAGGCTTTAACAAGAATGGTCGTGGATGTGTCCCTCCCTTCGCTGTTCCAGTTGGCGCTCTTGTCGCATTTCCCTTCCCTTTGAAATCTTCTTGACAATAAGAGCCTCCAGTCAGTAAAAAGATTGGATTCGTAATGAATCGAAAGATTCCGCAAGCAACCCGAATCGGCCGATTTATGGCATTGCGCGGCCAGATCACAGTAGGCGGAGGGACCTCATGCGGCTCCATCGGCGGCTTCTTCCCTGTTTCCTGACCATCACCTTGTTGGTCGCTCTTGACAGCGTTTCCTCTGCACAGGGCAGCTATCGGGCACAATTGAGGGGAGTGGTGTCAGACGCAAGCGGCGCTGTCGTGGCCAATGCCACCGTCACCATCCGCGACGTGGGCACCAACATCGCGAGTACCTCCCACACCGACGACAAGGGCTCTTATTTCTTCACCGGCTTGCGCCCCTCCACATACGCCGTTCGGGCCGAAGCGCCCGGATTTCGCGCGGCCGAGCGCACAAACGTGGTCCTCGGGGTTGACCAGGAATCCTCCCTCAATTTCAGGCTGCAACTGGCCGGCGTTTCTTCCACCGTGGAGGTCACAACTACCGCGCCGTTGCTGGATACGGGGAATGCGAGCCTGGGCACCGACGTCACCAACAAATATGTCGTCGAACTGCCGCTGGTGAATCGGGACTTCTTCGGCCTGACCTTCCTGGCCGGAGGCGTGACCGAAGCAGCCGGCTCGGGCACCCAAGACAACTATCCTTCGGGAACGAATTTCGTTTCCAACGGGCAGCGCAATGCAACCGCGGAAATTCGGCTGGACGGCGCTCCACTCAGCGCGCCCGAACAGGGGGAGGGCGGAAACAGCAACGTTTACTATGAGCCGCTGGTCGAAGGCGTGCAGGAATTCAAAGTTCAAAACAACAGCTTCTCGGCGGAGTTCGGCAATAACGGCGGCACAGTCGTAAATATGGTGATGAAGAGTGGCACCAACTCCTTCCACGGCAGCGGCTGGTATTTTCTGCAGCGCTCGGAGCTGAATGCCCGTGACTTTTTTAATCCTGCTCCCAATCCCAAGCCGGTGAGCGCGCGCGACCAAGGAGGGTTTTCCATCGGCGGGCCCATTCGCAAAAACAAGACCTTTTTTTTCGCTGACTTCGAAAAGGTTCGTTCCAATAGCGCTTTCAACGGCGTGGCGACGGTGCCTACCGCTGCGGAACGGGCGGGAAATTTCTCCGCCACGTCCACGAGCATCTACGACCCGACATTGCCGCTCGTGGCCTGCGCCTCAGGACTATGCCGGCCGCAAGTGCCCGGCAATATTATTCCGCCGGGCGAGATTGATCCCATCGGCAAAGCAATTCTGAATCTCTATCCGCTGCAAAATCTGCCCGGAGAAATCAACAACTACCTTTTCAGCGGGACGGCGCATGCCCCCGACTATCAGTTCGATATCAAAATCGACCATCAGATCAACGACAAAAATCACCTGAGCGCCCGCTATAGCCGTGGGTCGTCGAACTATTACACCCCGATGATTTTCGGAGATGGTTTCGATAACAACGGCTCCGGAGATGGCATTGCAGGCAGCCCGACCTTGGCGCAAAACGGTTCTTTCGAATACTCCCGCACGATCAATCCCCGCATCGTGTGGACGAGCCACTTCGCCATTGACCGGGTGCACGAACTGGAAACATCGGGCATTCCCACGATCTCCAGTTTCAATGCTTCATTGCCCGCCGGCGTGCAATTGTCGCCAATATTCGAGCAGGCCAACGGGATCGACCGCATGCCCGCAATCTACATGTCCTCCGGCGGCCAGACTGCCCCATGGACCGATCTCTACGATCAATGCTGCGTGAACACCACCTTCGCGCACACGCTCTATACCTATTCTTCGCAGTTCGTGATCTCTAAAGGCTCGCACCTGATGAAAATCGGCGGGGAGCAGAGACTTTTTTACAACAATTTCTTTCAGCCCAGCGACCCAACCGGCACATTGAACTTTACTGATTACGTGACCTCGCCCACCCCGAACAGTGACACCGATGCGAATGGCAACTCCACCGGCAATCCCTTTGCCAGCACGCTGTTTGGTTACGCCGACAATGTCAATCCCTACCCCTCTGAACCGACCTCGCTGGAAGTCTTGCCCTCCGTCGCCAATAAGTCCGCCGAGACCGGCTTCTATTTCCAGGACGACTGGAAAGTGAATGCCAAGCTCACGGTCAATCTCGGGATCCGCTACGAATGGAGCACGCCCTACGACGAACGCTACAACCGGATTCAGTTCAGCAATTTCACTGCGCCCAGCGGAGCTAGCATTGACCTGGCCAATGTTCTCGCGAGCGCGCCGGCGGGCACGATGAGCACGCAGGGAGCGATGCAAAGCGTCGGTCTTAATTTCCCTTCCACCGAGCCGGTCATCGGCACAACCCAGTTTCCCACTTCAAGCATGCGACACGTTCCCGTCTATCGCAACGATGTTGGCCCCAGACTGGGATTCGCCTACGCCTTCGATTCAAGGACCGTCGTGCGCGGCGGAGCCGGCATTTATTTCGGCATGAGCCCGGCGACGAACTTCCAATACCCTGGGACCGCCTTCAGCAAGACCGCAACCATGTTTTTCACCAACAACGATTTCGCGACGCAGTACGCAACGCTGGAGAATCCTTTTCCGAGCGGTTTCACTGGTCCACAAAACAAGGCGTACGGCCAGTTTGCCGATTGGGGATACGCCAACAACAACGATCTTGGCAACACTGCCGCGCGCGATGCCGACCTCTACATGTGGAACCTGGGAATCGAACGCGAACTGCCCAGCCAGATCGTTCTGGGAGTCGACTACTCCGCCAACCGCAGCACGCATCTGCCCTGGTCCGGTACGAACAATCGGGACTTTATTTCTTCGGCGTTGCTGAAGAAAATCTCGGCCGCGGTCACTCCCACCGATCCCACCTGCCAGGCCGATAGTTGCGTAAGCAATTTTCTGCAAACCAACGTAAGCAATCCTTTCTATCCCATGTTCAGCACGCCCTGTGCATCCACTCCAACTTCTCCCTGCTTCAACGAACCCAATTCTGCTTATGCCGTTCCGGCCATCCCACTAGGATATTTGCTCAATCCCTACCCGCAATTCACGGGAGATTTCGAAGGCCTGATGCTGGAAGAAGCTTCGTCCTGGTATAACTCCATGCAAATCCGCTTTCAGAAGCGCACCACGCACCACATCAGCTTCGAAGGCAACTATACGATTTCAAAGTTGACCGACAATTCTTCGGCTGGAAGAAACAATTGGGTGGGATCGCTGGCGAATGGGCTGCCACAACAGCTTGACCGTCTCTATCTGGAGCACAGCATCAGCGCCAATGACGCTCCGCAGCGCCTGGCAGCCGCCGTGGTTGTGGATTTGCCAATTGGACGCAATGACTGGATCGGGGGAACTATGAACCGCGGATTGGACGCTGTCATCGGAGGTTGGTCGATCGCGACCATGATTACCCAGCAATCCGGCCAGCCCATGGCGATCGGCATGAGCGATCCGCGTCTCGCCAACGGTAGCCAGCGGCCCAACGTTGTATGCTCACAGCTCAAGACCGGCCTAAGCATGAAAGATGTCGCCATAAACTGGGAGCAGAATGGGAACGCCGAGAACGACGGAACTCCGACTGCGTCATTTATTAACTCCGGCTGCTTTGCCGATCCCGGCGATCAGAATCCGGGCAATGCTCCCCGCTATTTTCCCGGCCTGCGGGTCAACGGAATTCACGACATCGACATGAATCTTTACAAGTCTTTTGTCCCGAAAGAAGGCATGAAGATCGACCTCAGAGCAGAGACCTTCAATCTCTTCAATCATCCGCGGTTCGCTCAACCGGACTCGGCTTATGGCGATCCCGCTTTCGGCACGATCACATCGGACGCGAACGGCTACCTGCCTCGTTACTTTCAATTTGGAGTGAGATTCGAGTTCTAGCCCTAGAGATACTCATGTGGGCGACTTGATTAGGACTTAATCCGCAATTCTTACCGCAAGGTCTTCTCTGATCCGTGGAAAGCGTTCGAATTCGCGCTATTTATATAGCAGGTATTTTTCTCGGATTGGCTCAAACGCATTCAACTTCTCTTGCCAATCTTGCGCAATGCGACGCGGATCTTCGCCCGACATTAGCCCGTCGTACACGCCTTGATTCACCAGCAATTCCGTGATGCGCTCAATTTTGTAGTCGGCCGGATACAATTTTTTCAAGGCAGCAGCCAGTTCGATGCCCAACTCTGGAGCATCCAGGGCGTTCCGGTCCGGTTAAAACCAGATTTACGCCTTCGCATTTCTCTCCGGAATAAATTGCCGAACTGGGCGTGAACGTTGCCGGGACAAAGCGCACTCCAAACATTCCCCGTGCATTCAGATATGCCGCGAGTTCGCGCCCTTTGATCCATGGAGCACCTAACAGCTCAAATGGCGTGTCGGTGCCGCGGCCCACGGAAACATTCGTTCCTTCCACAAGCGCCACGCCGGGATAGAGCGCGGCCTCGGTTACGCTCCGCAGATTCGGCGATGGATTCACCCATTCCAGTCCAGTCGAATCAAACCAGTCGCCGCGTTGCCAGCCTTCCATCGGGACCACAATCAGCTTGGCATTGATGTTGCGCTCCGCGTTAAACATCTTCGCCAGTTCGCCCATCGTCATTCCATGGCGCACCGGCAGGGTCCAGTAATTAGTAAAACTCTCTCGTCCCGCATCCGAGACCGGGCCTTGCACGAACGAACCCGTAATCGGATCAGGCCGGTCGAGGACAATTACCTCAATGCCGGCCTGCGCCGCAGCCTCAAGAAAATATCCCAAAGTAGTCTCATAGGTATAGAAGCGCGCACCGGCATCCTGAATATCGATCACCACTGCATCCAGTTGCTTCAAAACGTCGATCGAGGGGCGCCGCGCCGCATCGGTGCCGCCATACATGCTGTATACGGTAATTCCGGTCGCGGCATCTTTGGTATCGCTTACGTGCGTGGTATCGAGCGTTCCGGTTACTCCGTGCTCGGGACTGAAAATTGCTTCCAGCGAAATCCCCGGCGCCTGCGCGAGCACGTCGATGGTTCGGCGCCCTTCTGCATCGATACCAGTCTGGTTGGTCAACAGACCGATCCGGTTCTTGCGTCCACCGGCCTGCAGCACGTCGAAGCTATGTTCTTCCAATACGTCGATCCCGGTCTTCACGCTGCCATTGCGCGCACCGAGGCGGCGAGCGGTACTCTGAGCCTCGTTGTATCCCGTAATGCTTTGCCACCGCAGATCTTCTCTCTCGGCGGTCGTTAAATGCAGCGCCGCCGCAACCACCGTGGCCACCTCCGACCGCAGCGCAATCGCGCTCCCGTGCCCTCTGGGATGCACGGCGTTAGTCAACAGAATGATGTAAGTCTGCGTCGTCGGATCGATCCACATCGAGGTTCCGGTAAATCCGGTGTGACCGAAACTTCCAACTGGCAGCAGGTCGCCGCGGTTCGAGGAAAATGGAGAATCGATGTCCCAGCCGAATCCGCGGAGCACAGGCGCAGAAGGCGGCTGTTCCGGCGAAGTCATCTTTTTCACCGATAGCGGCGAAAGAATTCCATCGCCTCCATCGAGCAATGACTGGGCAAATTTCGCCAGATCGTCGGCGGTTGAGAACAATCCCGCATGTCCCGCCACGCCTCCCATTCGCCGCGCCGTGGGATCGTGCACCACGCCCCAGAGCATGTGCTCGTTCTCGTCATATTGAGTCGGCGCAATTTTCGACCGCCAAGCTGGCGGAGGCAGGTATCGCGTATGCGTCATCTTCAGCGGCGCGAAAATGTGGCGCTGCGCATATTCATCCAGCGTTTCTCCCGAAACCCGTTCGACAATCGCGCCTAAAACGATGAAGTTGATATCGCTGTAGGTAAACTTCGAACCTGGTGGATCCTCCGGTGTCTCGGCGAAGGCCATGCGGTACGCCGTTTCTTTTCCCTCCCACGGCGTGTTTCGGTTCAGGTTCCGGTTCGAGTCCGGAAAAATGCGTTAGCAATTGCCGCACGGTGATGTCTTGTTTTCCGTTCTGTGCAAACTCAGGCAAATATTTTGCAACCGGGTCGTTGAGCCGGACCTTGCCTTGCTCCACCAGTTGCATTACGGCTGTGGTGGTGACAATCACTTTCGTCAGCGAGGCCAGGTCGAAGATCGTATTCACGGTCATTGGTTCGCGGCGGGGCTCGAGTGAGCGAGAGCCATACGCTTTGCGGTAAATGACACGCCCATCATGCCCCACAATCAGAACTGCGCCGGGAATTTTGCCGTCTTGAATGGCGCGTTCAATCACCGCATCCGCAGCCTGGAGTCGCACGGGATTGGCTTTTGGGGTTGCCGCAGCATTCGCCCAGCCCGCGGTCGCGGCGAGAACAATGACGCCGCAAACTGTGACCACAAACATGGATTTCATCAAGCCGCTCAGTCGCACTCGTGCGGGAACAAGAGGACCGCGGTCCCAGGCCATCGAATTAGAAGTTGTAGAAAGGATGCTTTGACTCTACACAACTTGGGCAGGATGACTCAAGAAACTCATGTAACGGGGTGCTCGCATATCAACAGCACGATTGCGGCAGGCTAAACCAAGGTTTTGCGGAATAACGGCTGCAAACCGTTCGTACAGGCCTTTGATCGCGACATAAAGAGCTTCGAGCCCCTCGGTTTCCAAACCCAGTTCGAGAGACTCTAAATCGACGGTCAGGTCTTTCGCAATTTTGGTGGTGCGACGCACGCGTTCCGCAGACAACGTTCCCAGAAGTGCGTAGGGGTCGCGATTCTGTTGCTGAAGTTCGCCCCACTGTTGGACTGCCCACGCGGTTTGACGGATGCTGTCAACCGCACTGCGAAACTCGACCAACACCCGCGGAGCGCAATCCCCGGAAAGGACCGGCTTTTCCAAAGTCTGCAACTCATCGGTGGTCGCCTTCAAGCCGTGCTGAGAGAGTTCGATGGTCGCTGCCGGAATCTCCCATATCTCCTCGCTATCCCATAACCCACACGCCACAGCTATCTCGCATGTCGGTTCAGGAGGCCGCAGATGCAGGAGTTCATCGGCTACAGCAAAAGAAAACTTCATTTATTCTGGCGCTGATTGCCCCAAATCAGCAGACTTAATGGGCGGATTTCCTGCGTCGCTGAAAATACCCGAGTTCATTCCTCCGTTGTTCTCCAAGAGGCGCTTCACGCGGCAATATTTCTCGTAATGCCCAATCAATACGATCAACTGCTTCACCGATAACGGTTTTCAGCTGCTGGTTTTCTGTCTCATCCAAGGACAATGAAAGAGGACTCAAAGCGTTCCGAATGTGGTGGTTCATCTCGGCGATGACCTGCATCCTGGCTAAAAGCAGCTGATGCCGCTGTCTGGTAACTTGGATCAGCTTTGCTGCCAGCAAGCTCACGACTACAGCCGAGAATCCTTCCGCCAGCAGTCTTTCAGGCGAGCGGCCAATATCGGGCACCAGAATGGAGTGCATCAGTTCTGTTACCAGAAAAGAGACTATGCCCACCGCAAGGGCGGCAAACATAACGAATTGCCATGAACTTGGCTGACTGCTCGCGCCAGCAGCCGACACCGAGGGGATGGGGTGCATCCGCTTGAGAGATATGCTTGCATGTTCTCCAGAAGCAGATGGAGTTGAAACCTTCGATGCACCATTTCCCTGTGACATGGCTTTGCTCCTCAGCTCTAAAACATTTTCTTTTTCTTAAACCGCGTGGATGAAGCGAGAAATCAACGGGCGGCTGCCCTTCCGAATCTAATCGGAAGAGCAAACTTTTCACACACTGATAACTGGATGCGGCCAAGCACGTTTGGGTTACCTAGGACCAGTTTCTTCGGATCACGAAAGTAATGAGCTATCGCGGCCTTGAGGTTCAATCCCAACAATTCAACCTCAACAATTCAATCTCAACAACAAGATCCGATCTCCCGTCGATCCGGTTTCACTTCGAGCCAGCCAGGAGCGCTCTCGGCATGCCTTCCGGTATACTGGACAGGTATGTCAGTGTTGAAGAACATTGCCGCCATTGCCAAGGGGATGAGCATTACTTTTTCCGAGATGTTCAAACCCACCACGGTCGAAAATTATCCCGATGGCAAGGGCCCGCTTAAGGGCGCGCGCCTTGAGGCCCGCTTCCGCGGCGCCCACGTGCTGCAGCGCGACGAAAATGGTTTGGAAAAATGCGTGGCCTGCTTCTTGTGCGCCGCGAATTGTCCCTCGAATTGCATTTACATTGAGGCGGCCGAGAATACCGCCGAGCACCGCGTCAGCGGCGCCGAACGCTACGCCAAGGTTTATAACATCGACTACAATCGCTGTATTTTTTGCGGCTATTGCGTGGAGGCTTGCCCTACCGACGCAATTACCCACGGGCACGGGTTTGAGCTGGCGACGTTTAACGCCAGCAATCTGGTTTACCGCAAGGAGCAAATGCTGGCCGCCCGGCCGGCACACATGGGCGCAAATATCATATTCAATCAGGCGGACGTGGATGGGGGCGCACCTGCGGGAGTGGTCGCAGGCAGTTAAGTTCGACACCAATTCTCAACAAATCACACGCCGGCTGACGGACCGGCGTTTTGTGCATGGGTGACTGGCCGCCGTCGTTCGACACGCGAGCGCAGCGAGCAAGAAGGAATCTCTATCTTGCGTCGGTGAATCTACATCGATTCGAAATGGCTGATTTTCTCCGAATCGTGAAAGAGCGCTGTGGTCGTTTACGAGGGCGCGTCAGTTCGCCATGAGATAAGCCGCGATTTGTCGCAGGATCGATGGGTCCTTCGACCAAGCTGCCCGAAGGATGCGGCAGTGACGATCTGCTTTTGCAACCAACCGCCGGCTGAAACCTCAGCATCTTTTCTGCATGATTCGCAAACTACAATCCGGCGAATATCGCCTGTATTCTCGTAAGAAAGATGCAAAGACTGGCAAGCGAAAAAACCTTGGGACCTTTTCCTCGCGCGCAGCCGCCCAGAAACATGAACGCGCGGTGCAATATTTCAAGCACCATTAGCGTCACCAGGCAATCAGTGGCGCGGTCAGTTCGCAGCGGCAGCCTCGCATGGCGCGACTAAAACGTGGCGGCAAGCCGCGCGAAGAAACTGCGCGGAGGTCCGATGGCGTTGCCGGAGAACAAACCACCAAAGTCGATTACGTTCAGACGATTGTTCAGGTTCTCACCGTCTGCCTGAAAATTAAGCGTAACTTTGTCGTTTTTATAAATCTCGGCCCCGAATGAGGCGTCGACTGAAAGCGTGGGCTTGATCCGGCCTTCGTTAATATTGATGCGGCTCACCACTTCCGGGCCATACTCCGCCAGCGCCTCCTGATATGTACCGTCGAAATCAAAAGGCAGGCCGCTGCCATACTCAGCGCCGTTCGCAATCCAAAAACGCGAAGTCAGATCGTATCGAACCCGGTAGCGAAGAGTGTTGCGCTGGTCCTGCGAATCGGGGAAATGCCCCGTCAGTTGCGTGGTGGCGTCGATTGCGTTCTGGCCAAGGAACAGGCCGCCGGTGACCGGAAACCAGCAGTTGCCCACAATGTAGGAGTAACTGAGAAATCCCGAAAACTGCTTCCAGTGCGGAACTTCGATTTTCGCCTCCGCGCCGTAAAGAATGGCCTTGCTGAACGCTATAGGAAAGCTGATGCTTGTGTTGAGAATCTGGTCGTCGTCGGCGTAATTATTGACCTGCCGCCGAAAATAATTCGCGTCGAAGCGAAGCTGGTTGAAGAAACTCTTGGTTGCCCCGACCTCGTAATAATTGCCGTGCGATGGTTGGACGGGCAAGCGAAGCACAGTGGGCTCAAATGACTGCACCGTGGGCGAACTCGACAGCAGGATGTTCTCAAATGACGGTGTCTGGAAAACGCGGTCGTACGAAACGTGAATCATGAGACCCGCCGACGGAAAGAAGTGTGAAATTGAAGCCCGTGGGCTGACCGCGTTTTGGTTGGCCAACAATTGATAATGGTCCCACCGCAATCCCGCATTGAGCGCCCAGTTTCCGACGTGAACCAAATCCTGAACGAAGGCTGCTTGTTCGAGGTCCGGCCGGCTCCCGGCAAAAGCAAAGGTCTCGGCGGTACCGGCATCGAACGGGTAATTCGCATAATTCGGGTCGGCCGTTATGATGTCGCTGTAGTTCTCGTGAAGAAATAAATTGTCGGACTCGATCCCTGCCTTCCATTCCTCATGGCCACGATGTGCGGAAACCGAGCTGTTGAAATATCCTTCGCGGAAATCATTGTGCTGGCTGACGATAATCGGCCAGGAGTAAGGGTTCGAATAAAAGTCGTTGGCATTGTCGCGAACCATGCCGCGAACATCCGCCAGCAGGTTCGGAGAAAAAATGTGTTCGTAGGCAGCGATGCCCATCGTCTCGAAATTGTCCGCTGTTTGCAGTTGCGGTGGAGTTCCCGCAGGGGGAGCAGGCTGGCCAAGTTCGGTCAACAATTGCGGATCTTCCTGAACTTGTTCATTAGGAATTTCGTATCGCGACAATTCGTGACGCACGCTGAAGGTTAGGTGGTCTTTATCGCTCAACTCGCGGTCAAAACTTAAAGAGAAGTCTCCCGTCGTGCCGCGGTTCGTATAGTTCTGCGGAACGACCGGGTTGAGATAGTGCCCCGTCATATTGCCGGAAGCGCTCGCGCCCACGGTGTTTTTTCCCCAAGTATCTTGGACCCGCGTGAACGCACCCGCCGTATCAAAACTGCCGCCGGAGAGCACAATATCGCCATGCAGGCCGGGCTGGCTGTCGCGCAGGGTGTTCACTTCAACCACACCGCCCATCTTGCGCCCATACTCGGCTGGAATTCCCGCGGTGTAGATCGTCAGTGAATCCACATCATCGGCTTCGATCTCCGGCCCAAAGCTCGGAGATCGATTATCGATGAGCGGAATTCCGTCAACCACGAACTGGGTCTGATACTCCGAACCGCGCGGATGCAAGACGGCGTTGCCTTCGTAGAGCCAGCCCGGTTGTGAATTCACCAGATCTTGCAAAGACCGTCCGGGCAGTGATGTAAGCCGATCGGAAATTTCCTGCTGGTCAATGTGATTCGCTGAACCCGCGCGCTCAGGATCGAGAAGGGTAGTCCCGGCGGTGACCTTGATCGCGGTGCTCACTTCTGCAATGTTCAGCTTGACCAGATAATCCGTCGGCAGTTCCGACTGAATTTCTATGACTCCTTCATACGGGGAAAATGCTTCGCCCTGGACCCGCAGCCGATACCGGCCAAATGAGAGATTTCGCTCCACAAGGTCGCCGCTTTCATCAGTGAAAAGCTTGCGATGAAACTGCACCGCGTCATCCGAGAGGTCGACTGTTGCTTTCACCGGCACGCCACCCGGCCCGGTAACCCTAAGACGAAGTTCTCCGGCATTGCTCTGCGCCAGCAAAGGCAGAGTGAGAAGGAGCAAAACGATCTGGGATAAGAGGCGCAAGTGTATCGAGAATTTCTTTTCATGCTAACAGCTTGGCGGGAAACGCTTGAGTTACGAATGGAATGACCACGAGCTTTTCAGCCTGCATATCAAACCAATCGCTTTGACAAACTTTTAACAAGCTGCAGACATGGATTTGACAAGTTTCGGGTGAGGGCCAAGCGACAATCACACTCGCAAGTTGACCTTCATGTCCTCCATCACCGGGAGGGAATGGAGAAACGGCGTTTCGTCGCAGGGGGCGGGACGCCGGTTTTCATTTGCCATCAGCCCGCCCTTTTACAGTTCATCTATTCCGTATCAGCAGATCTCCCACGACAAAGAGAAAAAATACCATCGAGATCACGCCGTTCATGGTGAAGAAGGCAGCGTTCAATTTCGAGAGATCCTCGGCCCTCACCAGCGAATGCTCGTACGCTAGCAACACCGCGACCAGAACAATTCCAACTAGCGCAACTTTGCCCAAAGAAAAAGCTGGCAGCATCAGAAATAGCAGGAGCAACATTGCTAGATGAAAAGCCCGGGCCACCCACAGAGCTCTGGCGATTCCGAAGTGGCACGGGATCGAATAAAGCCCGGCCTGCCGGTCGAACTCAAAATCCTGGCAAGCATAGAGAACATCGAAGCCGGCGACCCAGAAAGTAACCGCAGCGGTAAGCAGCAGGATGCGAGGATCCAGAGAGCCGCGTACTGCAATCCAGGCAGCCGCCGGCGCAATCCCAAGGGCAAGACCAAGCACTAGGTGAGACCACCGGGTGAAGCGCTTGGTATATGAGTAAAGCAGCAGCACTGCCATTGCAACGGGAGAGAGCCACAAGCTCAACCGATTCAGTTGCGCCGCCGCGAGGATAAAAATCGCACACGAGACCACGACAAAGGTCGCGACAAAAGCCGGCGATAGATGCCCCGCTGGAAGCGCGCGAGTGCGGGTCCGTGGATTGGCAGCGTCGGTTGCCGCGTCGGCGAGGCGATTGAATGCCATTGCCGCAGAGCGCGCAGCCACCATGGCAATCACGATCCAGAAAAGTTGATGCGCCGAGGGAAGGCCCGAAGCCGCGAGCATGGCTCCGCAAAGGGCAAACGGGAGGGCAAATATCGAGTGCTCCCACTTGATCATCTCCAGAGTGACTCGAAGCTCACGCAAAACTGGCACAATAAGATTGTAAGACAACCTGTTTGTTGGAACAGAACGTTTTCGTAACAAATTCAGGCGCGACGTGCTTTTCGCCAACGATCGGAGAACTATGCTTCCTCACTGCCTATCCATCTCGAATGAATCCTTCTTTTTGCTCATTTTTCTTTCGATCAATTTTCCTTCCATCAATCGACAGCTGCATAAAGTCCGCTGCGCCGATGATCCACAGGATAGTGCGCACAACTGGCGGGAACTTTTTGCGGCTCGGATCGTGTACCACGACGGCGTCGGCAAGGTCGTAGCGGGTGCCGCGGGTTTCAAGTTGAGCACCGCCGGCAGCAAATACATTTTTCACCCATTCCGCTTCGCGCGAGTAGGTGAGTGCAATCAGGAATCCGCCACGTGTTTCGAAAACGTTGACTGGCGTGCGATAGATCCGGCCAGACCTCCGTCCCCGGTGGGTAAGAATGCCGAAACCGGGTATTCGTCCGGCAAAACGGCTGGTGATGCGGTTCGTGACCGCCAGATTGAAAGCCGCGACCCAGCGCTTGCGGAAGCGGATGAGCACAACGGGTGCCGCGATTAGCGCGAGGATTGCGATTATGACGATAAGCATGACCAGCTACCCCGGTATCGCCTATAGTAACAATCACGTCCTCCGGATCGCCTTCCCGAACACCGGATTGCACAACCCGAGGCCCTTGTCCATTATGAAGAAACATTTCTGGAGAGCGATAATCGAGGCTGCATTTATCATCTTCCTTTTTTATTCCAATCTCCTGATGGGAGAGTTTGAACGGACGGGAATGGGTCAAAAACACAGCCTGGCTTGGGCCGTGGAAGACATCTTTACGCGTGAGAATTTTGCAATCGCCATTATTGCAGCCATCATCGGTTACCTGCTGTTTGAGTTTCTTCGCAAGAGATATTAGCCGGTCGATGAGGTTAGCTATTAAAACGAGACGATGCGAAAGACATTTGTGTTGGAGATCTCTACGCGCGTTTGCTGCGCGTCAATCCGGCATCCCTCGATCGCCCGATGCCTTATGGTTTAATGGCACCGTGCCCGGACGGCACGGTAGCAAACGATCCGAATTGCTCCAGCGGTCCGACGAAAGTGCTTAAGACGTCCTCGTCGAGCCAGAGAAACTGGCCGCCGTTGGCCTGGTACATCACCACATTTAAGCGCTCCGTCGGCGCACCCTTCAATTTCACCACCAACGGATTAGCTGTCGAGTTCGTCGACAGCATGGTGTAGCGGCCGGCGTTGATTGGATCTGCCTGCGGAGTTGATGTAAATTTGACCCCAGAGTATGTGGGAGTGGTGCCCCCCAAGGTCAAAAACGGATCGCTTACGAAACCCGATCCTGAAAAGGCTCCGCTGGTAACAGTTGCCATACCAACGAAGTCAAATTCCCCCGCTATACCAATTAGGTAATTCTGGTCATGTCCCCCAAAGGCGTAGTTGCCGTTGAAATCCGCAGTGGACGTATCGGTTTGCGGAATTACGATTCCAATGCCGCCTGCGAAGAGTGTGTCCACATCCAGAATAAGGGCTCCTCCAACTCCGGACGTCGTGTTGTTGGGATCAAGCAAGTTTAGGTTCGGATCGGTCATGTAGAGGCCGAAGGCACTAACGTCTCCCAAATCTCCGGGCGCAATCGTCAGGTTTCCGTAACCATTGTCTGCGACCGAGTAATTGCCCCCAATTGTGGCGTCCGGGACAGAGAAACCAAAGATGACTTCATTGTCGTCCGCTACGCCTGAGAATGTGGCCGCCGAGCTGTTGGTGGAAAACATACCCGCCACGCCATACTGGCTGCTGAGTGAATTACCGGCGGTACCGAATATCGAAGTTCCGAGCGAGGCATTGCTGGCGACGCTTGAATTAGTTCCCTGCCCGTAGGCTGAACCGACGGCCGAATCCGTGGGATCTACGTCGATGATCCTGATTACTTCCGGCCCTACGATGTAGTAATTCAGAGATACAGGGGACGGCGCGCCCTCCAGAACGTCGTAATTGAGCGCGCTGACGGTTATGGTTCCGCGTCCAAAGCCATCTGGAAGAGACAATGTTCCGCTCAGAGCGGTACCAACGGTCGGTACGCCAATTCCCGCATCATTCGTGTCAAATAAGCCGTCTGGTAATGTCTGGCCGCTGCCGGCGATGGAAAATACTCCCCCGTACCCGACCGGCTCGAGGAAAGGATCGGTACCGCTAAGAGTGAAAGCATAACCTCCGGCCAAATTGCTGGCGGAAGCGCTCGGCAGCGTCTGCAGATCGAGGCTTCCGCTCGAAGTTGCGGAGCCATCATATTGAGAAATCAGAGCATGGTTTGAATTTGCAAATTGCACGGCGAGAGTCTCAACACCGCTCACGCCAACATTCGAGTCGTTAGTATCCAGCACCAGTGTTCCTTGATAGGTGGAAGTGCTCAAGGTCAAACTTCCACCGGTAATGGTGTCGCCGGAGGGTTCGGGCGAGGTGATGAGAAGGCCGTCGTTATAGTCTTGTTCTCCCGCCAGCACGTCGCCTGTGGGATCAATGAGCACCGACCCCGCAAGACCATAAAAACTGGAAAGTTCGCCGCTGTAGAGATCCTCCTGCCCGCTTAGGTAGAACGAATAGTATTGCGACCCCAGAGGCCAATTGGTAAGAGTGAAGGTGGCTCCTGACGTTCCGGAAACGCTGGCCAGGACGGGGAAAGTACCGGTGAGCCTGTTGGCCGTGAGAGTTTTTGTGGTTGCAATGCCGGAGGAGTTGGTGGTTTCGGTGGTCGTGCTGGTACCCGAATCGGAGAACGTTACGCTGGCCCCGCTACTTGGTGCCATGAAAGTAACCACCGCGTTAGCAATTGGGTTCTGCAGGCTATCCACCACCAAAGCCGAAAGAGATGAGGTGAATGCGTTTGGGGCAACAATACTTTGCGGTGTTCCCCCGACCGCGGTGATGGTTGCAGGCGCTCCAGCCAGGTTTATGAGAGTGAAACTCGCAGAAGAAGAGGCGCCCGATACACTCGCAACGATGTTCACAGTCCCGGCGATGCCGTTCGCCGTGAATCCAGCAGAAGTCGCTACGCCACTGGCATTCGTCATCGCCGTTGTGATGTAAGAGCCGCTACTCGCGAAAACCCCGCTCGCGCCGGTGGAGGGTGCGGTAAATACCACAACAGCATCCGCGACCGGGTTCTGCCCACTATCGACGACCGTAACCTGCAGCGGATCCGTAAACGGAGTGTCGACAGCCGCGCTCTGATTACTGCCCGCCATGGGAGTAAGCGACGCGGGCGCTCCCGTGGTATTGGTGAGATCAAATACGGCCGGCGTTGCTGCGTTGGGGGCGGAAGCGGTTACTTCGTAGATTCCGGTCTTTCCGTTTGCCATGAAGACTGGCGATGTGGCCAAGCCGTTCGCATCACTGGTCGCGGTTGCAGCGCCCTTGCCAGCAAAAGTGCCGCTCGCTCCTGTAGTGGGAGCGCTAAAGGTGACGACCACCCCGCTCTCCGGCAGTCCATTGGAAGTCACCATCGCGGCCAGGGCTGTTCCGAATGGCCCATTGACGGAGTGGCTCTGCGGGGTGCCGCTGTTTGCGGCTACTGCCACAACCGGAGCGAAAGTCGGAAGCGAATTTCCGTTTCCTGAACTGCAACCCGCGAGCGCCATAAGGCACATTGCTAGAACCGCCGCCGCGCAACGCTTCGCCGTCATCGTACGCCTCCGTTTTCAGCAGAGGCATTCTCGGCGCGCTCTCTCGCCATTGGTGAGAGAGCAACACCATGCTCGGTGCGAATTCTATACATGCGGTCTTCGAATGTAACGGCCCGTGCCAGCAAAACCGGTTTCCCGCCGAACATCTTCATCACTCCGGTGATCTCCACCGGTGACCCCAATTGCGCTGAAAGTGCTCCTTTTCCGACTAATCCATAAGGTCCAAGGCTCACATCCATGGTTCCGGCCGGCATCGCGATCAGCAGGTGAGAACCGTTCACCATTCCGGTGCCGGCCCTGGTGAGCACACCGGTCACGCTGCCGCTGACCGAGACTTCCTCAGAAACGTCATAGCTAAATGAAGAGCTTCGCGTAGACCTTGCAGATTGTGCCTGCATTGCTGGAACAAGCGCGAGCAGGCCAGCCAGGGCACACAATAGCTTCAGTTGCGGTTTCATCTTTTTCCTCGAATTGCAGTCTGTACCGGTCCCGAGTGCGTGTCGCTGTGCGGTAGCGAATCGAGTTCGAGCTGGATCCATTGAAGATCTTGGTGGTCCCGCACCACGGCATTGAATTCTTCCGGAGTCTTATAAATCGCGATCGTCGAGTTGGGAGGCACGGCGGAGCGCAGCTTTTCTTTGGCAGCCAGTGGAGTAACTTTATCGAAAGCCGCATCCTGCAGCCGGAACTTCTTTGCCTGAATTCTCGGCAGCCATTTGATCGGCTCCAGGTCCTCAGTTTTCCGCAAGAATTCAGGCGTGACGTATTTTGCTCGTTCGTCCTCAGGCACAAATGGCGAAGTTTTCATCCAAGTGGGCCAATCGCCCCAGGGATCGATCGTGTCTAAGACCTTTATTCGCGGATCAACCGCGGAAGCGAGAATGCCGATGCTCGCTCCCGAACCTTGGGCGTACATTCCAACCCGATTCATATCGAGATCGCCGCGGGTCTGGAGATAATCCAAAACCATTTGCACATCGTGCGCCGACTCCGCCAAACACTCCTGCAGATCGCTAACAAACCACTCGCGCATGGGACGGTCGTGATAACGGTGCCCGGTAAGGGCCGTAACGAATCCCACGGCCGCAAAGCCGTCTTTAGTCACGGTCTCTTGAAAGTCCGCGCTCTTGAACCGGTCTGTGCTCGCCGGATAACCGTAGAGATACAAGATGACGCCAGGCTTCTTGACGCCCTTCGGCTTCATCACATAGAGATCAATGGGGTCGCCCCATCGCCACTGCACCTGAAGCAACTCCACCACGTAGCTGCCGTCGTCGTTGATATAACCGCCCAGCGGTTCGACCGGTCTGAGATTGCTGGTGGTGAGCGCCGGCGAATTCCAATCTTCCTTGACTCCGACAAATCTGGTATCGGACGGATCAGCGATCGGAGTAGGCGCCGGAATAAATTGAGCGCCGGCAAGTTGCGATAAAAACAAGAAGGCAACCGCGATGGATAAAAAGCTTTTTCGATAAGTCATAGAACTTCGAACCGGGAGATCGCTATCGAACAAACTGCCTGGGTTTGCTGCTTGAACTTTCCCTGAACTTCACCGCTGATTTTCCTTAAATCGCGAGCGATTCTCGCGCTTCTTTCCAGGGCAATCAGCACATTGCAAAGGGCTGCTTACTATTTAAATGGAAGGGCCAACGCTCCTAGAGCGCCGCCCTTCCGACTGGCTCGAACAATCAGTTTGAAGAGCTTACGGCACTGTGACACAACCTAGGCCAGGAGCGACTTGAATTAGCCCAGTGGTTGTGTCGGAAGTTGCCGTCGTACCGGTTGAGGTCAGGATGCAACCGCCTGCGTCGCCACCTTTGTCGCCAGCGGTCGAAACGTTAACCGGGGCCACATCTTCCTGCAGATAGTGCGAACGCAGGAGGGGGAGTCCTGGGTCAGTGGATCCGACTTTGACGGCCGGCACGAAGTCGGGAGTGCTGGTCGTAACATAGGTCTGCGATCCCTTGACCAAAAGCTCCAGGGCGGCAAGCGCAGTTCCGTTGCTAATCGAGCGGAGGTTTGACCATGCCCGGTAAGAGCCGTTGCGCAGATTCGGAAAGGACAGGTTTCCGCTCCAAATCTTGCCCTCGGGGCAGGGGAAGGCTCCCGCGCAAGCCGCTGGCAAATTCGCCGCTCCCGGCAAAACGCCAGGGGTGGCTGGTTGGCCGGGATCGGTCGGCGTCCCCGAAGTGTAGTACTGGTGGAAAATACCATCGACTCCATCCAGCGTGAGGTAACCGTAGCTGGAACTATTGGCGATCGAAGAAACGTTCCCGTAGCTGAAGAACGTATAGCCAATTCCGTCAGTGCTGTGGTTTGCGTTTGAGTTCAGGACGGACTTGACTTCCTCGCCGGTCCCGATTGCGCGGTAGCGACTGCCACCGCCCCCGGTGCAGGTGGCCGAAAGTGGGTTCTGGGCGTTGACGCCAGTTTCCTGGCTAGCGCCGGAGAAATTCCAATAACGGAACACGCTGTATTCCGTGGTATTCATGGTTCCCGAAAGCGGTTCACGCAGGTAAACCGAGATCGCGCCGCCTGTGCCTCCAACCGCGGTGCCATTGCAGTCGGCGCCGCTGAACACCGACTGCACCTCGGCGTCGGTCGCGTTCTTCGCCCCGCTGAGGGCTCCGGAACGAGAAATTATGAATACAACCGGAGTCGCACCCACCGAAACGGTGGTAGAAACTGGGATGGCTGTTCCTGTGAATGGATCTTTGCCGCTGATAGCAAAGGTCAAAACGTGAGCAGTTGATGTGCTGCCCGGGTAAGCGCTCTGGATGTCGCTGCCCACGAGGTCGGCAAGAGTCGCACCGAACTTGGCGCATACTCCGGAGGCGTTGGCGCCATAGCCCAAACCTGCAAGGCCATCAGTGCCGCCGCCCAGCTTCGAATTCGCCCGGCAGGTGGCGAATAAGGCATCTTCAGGACGAATATCGCTGGCTGCAGCGTTCACCAGCAAGGTCCCAGAAGTGAACAGGTTCTGCACGTTTGCCGCTGGCGTGGTGTCCGAAGAGTCGTCGCCCCAGAGAGTCGAGCCAATCAGGTTACTGGGTGCAGGGAAGGTAGGTATGCTGACGTTGCAGTGCGGCTGAGCGAAATAACAGCGATCGCCCACACCGGAATCTACTTTGATAAAAGCCCAGACGTTGGGCGTGGCGGCGCTGTCCCAAACGATCCAGATGTTTCCGGTGTCGACTTCTGTTGTGCCGCCTTTTGTAGTCGGGCGGGTGTCGTTGAGGTTGAAACTGGTATTGGTGTAGTGGAAGCAAGGAGCGGTTCCGCCGGATACGCAACTCCCGGCGTTGTACGCTCCCAAAGCCAATGTCTGCCACTGCGCGGAAGAACCCGTCAATACCACCTTGACGGTTTGCGCTTGTGACTTGGGCACGACATTCACGATCGCGGCCAGTGCCAACACCGCGAACATTGCTTTCATACGGGTCATAGATATTCCTTTCTGAAATTAGGTCCTATGGTTGGAAGGCATCACCTTCGTCGCACATGTGGCTTCCTCTGCCGCACGCAGGTTCGAATCTGGGCAATGACGCCGCTGCTCATCGCGGCCAGCGGATGATCATGTACCTCGCGTACTTTGTCGCGCTTGATCGACAGGGGCCCCGAAACTTCACTGGGAAATCACGCCGGAGGATAGCTGCTTCGGTGTTACAGA
Organism: uncultured Acidobacteriaceae bacterium; assembly: GCA_963743585.1. GTDB lineage: Bacteria > Acidobacteriota > Terriglobia > Terriglobales > Acidobacteriaceae > Sulfotelmatobacter. Next base: position 119,879 of record CAVUQI010000006.1, read on the forward strand.
AGGATGAATTGATTGTGAAAATATCGTGACTCATCCACCAAGAAGGACACTTTCGATGTAATCAATTGTTCATAAATAATTCATCCATTCTTAATATTCTGCCGCCCGCACTTCTAGTAATATCCGCGTTCCGTTGTCCCAGCCTTCCAACTTGTGTGCGAACACCGGGAGCTTATTCGTGAGTGTTGTCTGGCTTCGTGATCTTGGCCGCATTCCCATGACTATTGCGTTGGCCGTCCTTCTGACCAGTCACGCTCTCGGCCAGGTACCCGCATCGGCATCGGCCAGCGGTAAAGCGTCCGTCCACGGAACGGTAACGGATCAGAATCAGGCTCTCGTTGTCGGAGCTACCGTTGATCTGACTAGCGGAAATGGTCCCACGAAAGAAGCCGGAACTAACGATAAGGGCGAGTACTCTTTCACTGGGCTTGATGCCGGAACCTACACGGTGACCGTAGCTGCACCGAAGTTTGAACTCAGAACGCTGGATCACATCTCCGTAACGGCTGGTCAGGACCTGACGATAGACACTGAACTGGTACCCGCAAGCGGAACGCAGGCAGGTTCCGGGCAAATGTTGGGGCCAGCTATACCAGTAGCGCCCCCGGCGCCTTTACCGACACTGGCAGGGGCGGCGCCGGATGTCCAGAGACCGACCGATGGCAAAGCCTTTATTCACGGAGCGGTTACGGACCAGACGCAAGCTGTGGTGGTAGGAGCTACAGTCAACCTGACTTCCACCGCAGGGTTTAAAAAAGAAATTCGGACGAATAGCAAAGGCGAGTACTTACTTAGTGGCCTTGAACCGGGAACTTATGCGGTGACCGTAACTGCGCCCAATTTTGCATTAAAGACGTTGGATTATATCAATGTAACTGCCGGGCTTGAGTTAACACTGGATGCTCAGTTGGAACCCGCAAGCGGCAAAACAGAAGTGAACGTCGAGTCCAGTACGGTTGGGACAGTGGAGACTGAAAACGCCAGTGTCTCAGGAACGATCACGCAGAAAGAAGTCACATCCATCGGATTGAATGGCCGTAATTTCACGCAGTTGATTGCGCTTGCTCCCGGAGTCAGCAATCAGACCGGACAGGATGAAGCCAAAGTAGGAGTCGTCGGAAGCGTCAAGTATAGCGTGAACGGCGGTCGCGTCGAGTACAACACGTTCGAGGTAGATGGCAGCGACGTTCTCAACACCGGCCTGAATGGCGCTTCGAGCACGCTAATGGTTTACCCAAGCCTCGATGCCATTCAGGAAGTGAAGGTACTGACCTCGAACTACGGTGCGCAATACGGGCGTACGGCCTCCGGCACAGTGCTGGTCACGACCAAGTCCGGGACTGAGAAAATCCACGGAAATTTGTACGAATTTATCCGCAACGAGGCATTCAACGACCGCAACTATTTCGACCCTCCGGGACACGCACCGCTCTACCGCCGGCAAGACTTTGGTGGAACCATTGGCGGGCCGCTGACCATTCCCGGCATTTACAACGAGAAGAGAAACAAGACCTTCTTTTTTTTCTCCGAAGAGTTTCGTCTAGAGAAAACCCCCACCGATTACAACCAAGCAGTGCCTTCGCTCAAAGAGCGTGGTCTCCTCATGACGCCTTCGGGAATCCAGGAAAACCTGTCTCCCGCGACTGGCGGGTTGGTTTCTCAAGTATTCGACTTTAGTGATGTTTGCCCACCGGCAGGAACCGTCAACACATTCAATCGCCAGCAATATCCGGATTGTCCTGCGGTCACCGGCCCTCCATCAGCGCTCCAGCCGCTTCCCGGTAACGATCTCCTGGGGCAGAAAACTTCGTTGGGAGTGGCGGCTTTCGGAGTAGACAAAAATGCGTTGGCAATCCTGCAAGCGAACCTGATACCGTTGCCAAACTCTCCAACTGGTTGCGACTTTGCTGTAGCCAACTTGGACCCACGGACCCGAACCATTGCTACAATGGAACGGTTTCACCCTCGACTTACTGGCGTGAAGAGCTGTTTCGCATCGACCATCAAATAACTGAAAAGATCCGCGCGTTGTTTCGCTACGTTCACGACTCGTGGAATACCACTGTCCTGACCCCGCAGTGGAGTTACTTGCGAACCAATGATCCTTCGGCGGGCGGCTTTCCAACCATAGAAAACTATTTCACGGGACCAGGCGTAAGCCTAGTTGCCAACTTGAGCCACACGATTTCTCCCACCCTGATAAACACCTTTGTGGTCAGCTACGTCGACTCAGACATAACGCTGATTGATGAAAATGGCCCCGGAGGCACACAATTTCAGCGCAATCCCACGCTGGGCCAGCCCTTGGTTCCTCAACCCTCGACCCCAGGCCAATGCAACCCTCAAATCAGCGTCGATCCAATCAGCGGAATACCGCAATGCAGCATGGGTTATATCTTTAACAACGGTTTCGGCGGCAAGATGCCGGGCATCGCGATCTTGGGAACGAATGCGGCCTACGGCGGCAGAGGGCTGGTTGCCGACCCCTCTTATATGCCATGGAGTCATACCAACCCTACTTACTCGGTGCGCGATGACATCGGTAAGTCACTTGGCAAGCACACGCTTCAGTTCGGGGGCCAGTTCATTTGGGCCCAGCGGAACCAGACAAATAATAGTATCGGTGCCGCAACTGGCGATGTGCAGGGCCTGTTGACGTTCGCTAATCTCGCGCACAGTACCGGAAATGCATTCGCCGACTTTCTGGCCCAGAATTACAGCAATGGCATCGAAAATATAGGCTACATCCAGAGTTACTCTCAGGACTCTTCTCAACATCGTTACTATCAGAGTTTTCAGCTCGCCGAGCCTTACTTTCAAGATGATTGGAAAGTAACTCATAGGTTGACGGTTAGCCTTGGACTTAGAGTCAGCTTATTCGGAACTTATCGCGAGAAATACCATAACGCCTGGAACTGGGAGACCTCTAAGTTTGAGGCCTCACGATTCGCCGTCGATCCGTGTTCGGGGGTCACTTCTGGATAAAACCGTGCCGTCGAGCTTGCCTTGCAGCGGGCCGTCCGGGACGCCGGTGGCCTTCAATCAGAGCACGTTTGCATTAGCTCCCGACATTGTCAGTGATCTCGGTCTTGTACAGTGCGGGGTCAATGGCGTCCCCGCTGGTTGCATGACTGGGCATCTATTCAATCCCGCACCGCGGGTTGGGTTCGCCTTCGACCCGTTTGGAGATGGCAAGACTTCCATTCGCGGCGGCTATGGCATTTTCTTCGAGCATGGGACGGGGAATGAGGCCAACACCGGTTCGCTCGAGGCAAGTGCGCCGGTCGTGCTCAGCATGACGCAACCCCTTCCGCTCAATTATCCGTGTATAGGGTTTATCGGCTATGGAGCCGGAGCGGGTCAGCCCGGCGACGATTGCATGTACAACCAATCGAATACCACCCCGCCTGCGGGGTCTGCTTTCCCTCTTGATGTTACCGGAATTCCAACCCATGCTGTGTGGCCGTACGCCCAGCAGTGGAGTTTCGGCATTCAGCGAGAAGTAAAGCCGAATGTAGTAGTCAATGCCGCCTATGTAGGCAGCAAGGGAACCAAGTTGACGGTTGAGCGGCAACTGAATCAATTGCAGCCGCTTCCAGCCAATGAGAATCCCTTCGGGCCGAATGAGCCGCTGACCCTAACGGATTGCGATGTTCCGCCGCCGTCTGTCCTTACCAACCAAGGAGGGTTTCCCGGAGATGGCAAGACTCCTTTCTTGCTGCAGAGTGGAACAATCGTGACGCCGCAAAATCCTGCCTATGTGCATCTGCAAGCGGCTTGTACCTCGCCGAACATCCCTAACGTCAATTCGCTTCCACGCCCGTACCCCGGACTGGGAAGAATCTTCTCACTGCAGAATGCAGCCGACTCTACCTACCACGCACTTCAATTTACGGTTCGGGCCCTGCGAGGGCCGATCACGGCCGGCCTTTCTTACACCTACAGCCACTCCATCGACGACGCCTCGGACCGCAGCGATCCCGTTCTGGTGAATTCTTATGATCTGGCCGAGAACCGTGCAAGCTCGAACTTCGATGAGCGCCACCTCCTGACTCTAAGCTACATCTATTCAGCGCCGAATCTGGCTCGCTGGTTCTGGGAATCGGCAATCGCGCCACAATCTGAAGATGGAGTGCCGGTAGGAAATTGCTGCCCGCATGCCATGGATGAGATCTTCGGGGGTTGGGGCATCGAAGGCTTGACGCTTTACCAGGCAGGCACGCCTTTCACAGTAATCAACAGCGCCGGCAACACCGGCATTTCCCTTACCGACAATGCTGGAGTTTCCAGCGGATTGGGCATCGCGGCTTCTTACCCGGACGTGGTCAAGGGATTGGTTCAGCCCAACAACAACTTGCAGAGCGTCGGGCCATTGCTTGGAAATCCTTCCGAGTTTGTAGCGCCGCGTGGTTTGACTTTCGGAGATGCCGGCCGAAATTTCTTCAACAATCCGGGAAGATTGAATTTTGACATGTCGGTACTGAAGCACTTCAAAGTCAGCGAAGGCAGCGAGCTTCAATTCCGAGCGGAATTTTTTAATATCTTCAACCACACGCAATTCGAAATATACGACCCTGATAATCCGGGAAGCACGGGAAACAACGTCGTGAGCTGCTATGCGGGTCCGTCTTACTCCGCTGGCTTTCAGGCAACAGGAGGAGCCGACTGCGTAACCGGTGCGTCCTTCCTGCACCCGGTGGATGCGCACCGGCCGCGAACCATTCAATTTGGACTGAAGTACTCATTCTGACGCACTGGATTTATGAAGCGATTGAAGAACAAACGAGCATGGAACCGTATATTTTGCGGAGTCCTTGCGGGCTTCTCGTTGAAGTCGGCGGCAGCTTTGATGCTCGCAACGGCTGCGCTGATCGCCGTGTCATCCTGCGGGGCAGGCAGTGGTCTCGCGCAATCTCAGGCCCAAGGCGACGGACAGTTTGGGGGAAATTGGCAGTTCACGTTTTCGCCTCCAGCCGACAATTCCTTTCTCGGGGGTTTGCAGGGTGGATTTCTGCTTCAGAACACCAATGGAGCGCTCACCGGAAGCATAGTTTACGCGATCTCGCTTCCTCCCACTGGAGGCGGAAATCCTACGCTGTGCAACAGCGGATCGGCGCCTGTCACGGGCACGGTCAGCGGAACAACCGTCACTCTGACTGCAGTCGCATCTCCCCAAACCTTCACGTTGAACGGGCCCCTGAGCGCCAGCGGTACAACCATCATGGGCACTTATAGCTCAACCGATGGAAGTCTGACCAACGGCATACGCTGTGGCACGGCCCAGAGCGGCCTGCAATGGAGCGCGGTATCGGTTCCACCGCTTACAGGAACGGTCCAAGGTTTCTTTCATAGCGTCAATAATCCCGCTCTTCAGAACCAGGTTTTCCCGGTGAACGGAACATTTACGCAGGGCCAAAACATTGGAGCGAGCAACGCCACGATCACAGGTTCGCTGGCTTTCCAGAGTTACCCCTGTTTGAGTAGTGCCTCGGTGAATGGTCAGATCAGCGGCAGTTCTGTGATCCTACAGATCATTGGGAGCAATGGACTGAGTGACGGGCAGATTGGCAATTATGCCGGCACTACCTCAACTCTGTTGCCGGTGACAGTCTTGAGTTCCTCGGCTGGACTTGTGTTGCAGGGCAACGATGGATACGGGATCAGCACAAGCTCCTGCCCTGGAGGAAATAGCCCAGGCGATGTCGGCGACATCTGCCTGGGCGTCGGGAATACCACAACCTGTACGCAGCCCATATTGCTATCTCCTGCATCGCTCACGTTCCCTGCGCAGCAGGTTGGTACGGCCGCAACGACCCAGATCATCACACTCACCAACAACAACCTTACGACGACCCCAATCACAGGACTCACTTTGTCCATGACATCGATCAATCCTGCGCCGGGGGTTTCAAGTCCATTTGGGGCGAGTGACTTCACCGAACTTCCCGATTTTACCGAGCAGGATAATTGCGCGAGTTCACCGGGCAAGCCATTCTCGCTCAATCCACAGCAGAGCTGCACTGTCACAATCGCATTTGCACCTCAGCAAAGCTGCCCCTGGATGCCATCGACTGCCTTGGAAGGGGAGCCTCCATCTGCATGCCCGTACCCTTTGCTCGCTTCACTCGTTCTGAAGAGTCCCATGAGCGCTGATAGCGATACCACTTTTGCGTTGCCCCTGAGCGGGACTGGGTTCAGCGCGATCGTGCCCGCAACTCCCGAACTTGATTTCGGGGCCGAAGCGCCAGGCGAATCAAGCGAGTCTCAGGCGCTTTCCTTCACGAATCAAGGGGCAAATCCGGTGCAAATTCTGCCCGCCTTAAGCTCCACTTGTATGAACCCGATCAAAGGGAGTCTGACACTGATTCGTCCGCTCACCCCCGGAGAAATTTCCGGATTGCAAGTGGATTCCGCTATTACGGCAGACGCAGCGCAGGAAACTATTCAGTACTCGTGCGACAGCGATCTAACCAGTGAAAAGCCAAACTTCCAAATTTCAGCCGACGGGTGCTCCGGGACTCTGCTCACTCCGCAAAGCTCGTGCAGCTTGCAAATCACCTTTGTCCCGCAGCCAAGCACCTCGCTGGTCTCGGGTCTCGATTATTTTGTGGAATTGAACACGCTGCAGTGCTCCAGTTCCGTCACTTCAAATTGCGAGATCGACAGCGGCCGCTTTCCCGTGGAGCTGAAAGCCAACTCCGCAAGCCCCTTACGGATGACTCCTGCGGCAGGCCTGGCCTTCGGCACCGTCCCCGCCGGTGAGACGGGTTCGCCGCTGACGGTTACCTTGTTCAATGATCCTAAAGATCCGAATGCGGGAACGGTCAACTTCACAGGAAGCATTTTGCAAGGCAGCGCCTTCGCGGAAACGGACAATTGTGCCGGAAGTCTTGCGCCGGGAGGCAGCTGCACCTTCACCGTAACTTTCACGCCCTTGAAGGGCGGCTACGTATACACGTCGGGAGCTATCACGATTGGCCTTACTGTCGGGCAAAACCCACCCATGACCCAGATTATTTATCTGCGCGGTACGGGAGAATAGGCCGTGAACGGCGCATCGTCATTACAGCTTGCGACAAGTACAGGGAACAGGGAGTGGGCACTGTGATCAGTAAAAAGATTTTTTTATTCATGAGCCTCGCCTGCACCGCAGCTCTCGCCGCGTGCGGAGGGCCTAACAACCTGACCTTGCAAAACCCTCCCGCGCCGGTAATGAAATCGGCTTCTGTAGCCTTTAGCCCAACCCCGGTTACATCAATCTCTCTGGCCGCAAGCGCCACGCTTACCGCTGTGGTCAGCAACGATCCCACCGATGCTGGAGTAGATTGGGCCCTTCTGTGCCCAGCCGCCGACAACTGCGGGACACTGACAACGCTGCACACCGCAAGTGGATCGCCGACCACATATAAACCTCCTCAAACCATTTCTGGAAACAGTCAGACAGTCACAATTCAGGCTTTCGCGACTGCAAACCACAACTCGAACGTGACGACGTCGGTGACTATCACCGGTTATGCAGGTAATCTCAAGGGCAAATATGTCTTTGAGACCCATGGCGAAGATGCCAATGGAATATATCAATTGGCGGGCGTCCTCGTTTTGGATGGAAATGGCAATGTCACCTCCGGGGAGCAAACTCATAACGATCCGTTGATGTCTGTTTCCGATCCGATTACCGGAGGATCTTATTACATCGGCCAAGACGGCCGCGGCACTCTTACCATCAATACTGCGGACCAGAATATCGGCCAACTGGGAATCGAAAACCTGGCGCTTGAAATTATTTCGAACTCTCAAGCGCTCATCGGTACGTTGGACGACAATAGCAATCCCAACCTTCCGCAAAGTTTTGAAACGTCATTGGGAACGCTTGACCTGCAAACCAGCGCCGCCGCTCCCACCGGAGGTTATGCGTTTGTCATGAACGGCCTTGACATCGACAACTCAACCATGGGCATGGGCGGAGTGTTCAACATAGATTCAACCAACGCCATTTCCGGCGCGGGCAGCGTGGCTGATCAAGACGACTCTTATACTGGCGTTGTCACGGAGGGTTCGACGCTGTCGGGAACCTTGACTGCTCCCGATTCCTTCGGCTCCCTGAAATTTAATCTAACGACTGGATTTGCTCCATCGATGCAATTCACCGGATACATTGTCGACTCGACACACATAAAACTGATCGAAAGCGACAACGCAGGTGCGGGTTCGGGATTTGGCACGACTGCTGGTGTCGCCATCGGCCAGGGCGCGGCTAGAGGTACTTTTACCAGTAACAGCGCGTTTGCCGGAACTTACGTTTTCAATATCGAAGGGGAAGATCAGAGCCAATTTCCGGTGAGCTTGGCTTCATATGGGCAGTTTACCGCCGATAGCAGCGGCAATTTGAACGACGGATATAACGATGAAGTTGGAAGCAACTGGGGAGTCTCTGTCAGCGATTCATTTACAGGTACCTATACTCTCGATGCCAGCGGAACAGGCCGGATCGACTCGACCATCAACTACAGCATCAACGGCCCCGGGCCAGAACTGATCTTCTATCTGACGGGGAGCGGAAACCCTCCGCTGGTTCTGGACGCCGACGACAACAGCAACTCTCTTTTCTCCGGTTCGATCGGCATGGGATTGGCTAGCATCCCCAGGCTGCGCCACCATTTTCCTTTGGCGGCAGATATGGAGTTGAGTTCGCAGACGAAAACAACGGCGGGACTCTAAACACCGCCACTGGACAAGCCGCAGCGAACAACAGTGGCGGGACATTAAGCGGTTACGTGGATACGAATTTCAGTTTCACACCGGAACCCGACTTCGCACTTACTGGCACCTTCGGCAGCATCCCCACGACCGGGCGTTTCACCGGAACGTTATTCAACACTCTGTTTCCATCACCAACCAATGTTCCCAGCACCATTTCGGTAGCGTATTACCCAGTTGATGACGATCTTATTTTTTTCATTGAAACGGACTACGCGGTGTCCTTTGAATCGACGTTCGGGTACTTCACCACGAGAACTCCGGTGTGCAGCCTGTGCCCGTAGCTTCTCGAAACCGGGTGGGGTAGAATGGAGGTGTCATGACCAGTCATATTCCTGAATCTCTCTCAGTCGACGAAATCTGTGCCAACGTAAAACGTCTCGGATACGCAGCTCGCGAACGGGCCCGCCTTTACGGCGAAGAATTTGAATTGATCTCCGACCCCTTCCCGGATGCAGACGGTATCTCCGTTAACGTCAAAAGCAAGAAAGGGACGAATGTGAGAGTGGTGCGCCTACCATCCACGATACTTCAAAGCATAAAGGGCCGGGCATCGAAAGCCAGCTGACTGCGGCAATTTTTTTCAACTTGCTAATCCTTACAACCGCTGCAAGTGGCCTGCGCGGGCGGGATGACATTCCGCCGGCTCGCAAGACGTGCCCGCATATTCGGCGGTAAATCGCGTAGAAGCTCCAGAAAAGCGGCGTTCGTCCATCCAAAGCCAACCACGTTGATTTTGTATCCCAATTGCGCGTGCGCATCCGATGAGCGCGTGACCACGTTGTACTTTTCAACGATATCGTGGTCGCGGCGAAAATTCTCCAGCACCATCGATAGAAACTCATATGTCACGCGCTCTGCATCACGCCTGAAGCCGTACTTGCGCAGGCCATCTATCGCCAACATTTCGATGTTTCCCCATCCATACGGCAGGTCCCACTGCGCACCAGTATCATCGGTGCTCATTGCCAGTCCGCCCGGCTTCTCAAGAAGCGGCAGGTTCTTACGAACTGCGGCAGCCTGCTCAGGCGTAGACAACCCCGCCCACAATGGATAGAACGTTGTGGCATAACGGTAAGTGGATCGCCTTCCAGTCTCCAAATTCCAGTCAAAGAAGAGTCCGGTCTTTTCGTCCCACAGGTACCGGTTGATTAATTTCTTACGCTTTTCGGCTCGCGCGCTCCATTGCTGGGCTTGCGATCGTCGGCCTAACCATAGGCTCATCTGTTCGAGATCTTTTTCTGTTTTGTAAAGCAACGTATTCAGGCACACCGGGGCGAAGTGCTGGGTAGCGGCCCCAAACGGTTTGAACCGGAAGCTCACATCGAAGCCCGACTCGCGCATCGAGCGGTCGCCCTTATAGTAATCAGCGCTGAGCGTAAACTCTTTGTGCGGCTGGCAAGCCGGCTGTTCGGCGATGGAAAGACCGCCGCATATTTGTAGAGTGTAGGTAGGCCCGCCTGCTTCGCTCCCATCCGCCGCTTCAGAGATGTACCCATCATCCTGCGCCGGATGAAACAAAAAGTACTCTGCAACTTTTTGGTAGTAGCCGGTCTCATCCTGCAGCGCTTCCGGCGCCGGGCCCTCGCCAAAATCATAATAGCGAGACAGACCCGTATCGCCGGCCAAATGCGGAGGGCGCGTCCACATTTCATAATCCTTTTCGAGATCGTCGTAGGCGCGCGCCAGCCACGCTCGATCCTCCCAAGCTTGACCCTCCGGCTGTGATTTCCGCATTGCATTGTAAACATCCACAACCATGGAACTGACAAATGGCGGCTGTGAGCGCGTCAAATAATATGTCCGGTTGGCATTGAGCATGGCGCCATAATTTTCGATCTCGAAAAGAAAGTTTTCGACCATTCCGTTTGCGAGCTCAATGCGTCCGGACTGCAGCAGACCTCGAATAATGAAATAGCTGTCCCAGCCGTACATCTCGTTGAAACGGCCTCCGGGAACAACATACTTGTTTGGAAGGTACAGAAGCCCATGGGTGTGAATCGTGCTCATGTCAATCTCACCGAGACGGTGAATTACGATCGGCAACCGCTCAATCTGCACGTTACACGCTGCTGCGAGCTTCTTCACCGCATCAGGCTGCGGCATATTCTTCGGCAAATAAAGAACCGGCGGCACTTTGATTTTCGGATCGACCACACTCCCGCATTCCGTCATCGAACGAGTGAGAGAATCCCAGGCCCCGCCGATGTAGTCCAGGATCGGCCTCAGTCCATCGTCGGCGTTTACTTGCGCCGACACCTGCTCGGCCGAACCCACGATGGCAGTCCATGCACTAATTGACGCCAAAAGCACGACGACGACAGCTCGTAAGATTCTCGCGCCGCGATGCAGAAGCATTACCGCCTCCGTTGGCCTAACGCTGCAAGCTCGATCTTCTCACCACCGTCCACTACAGGATGGCCTATACCTATTCCAACCTGGTGGATTGATCGAACTCAAACTAGCATCTCACCCCTCGCCGATGAAATCTCAGGCAATGTTACTAATGAAGAACTGAAGAAGGTGCGAACGCTGGTGGCTAAAGGAAACGCGGCGGCAAAAATCTGAGACCACAAATGACGAAGCAGCGTGTGCTCCATTATGCGAGCGACAGTTTAGAACTCCAGCCGGGCTTGAAACGCGATCATGCGCGGGCTGCTGTCCCCGCCCAGACCAACTCCGAGCAAACCCGTCGGTGGCGACGTGGTGTAGGTTAGAGCGCCAAAACCTGTTTGTGTCGAGGGCTTGCCAGGTGTGCCAGCCAGCACGCTGCTAGGAAGACCAAAATTTGGACGATTAAAAACATTGAAAAACTGCGCATCGAAGCGCAATTTCAGTTGTTCCGTCAGTGAAAACCACTTGGTCCAATAGAAGTCGTTCCAGACAAAATCAGGGCCGCGCAAGGCGTTGCGGCGGAGGTGCCCCGAACTGGCAATTCTGCGGCGTGTCGCCGCCGTTGCAAGCTCCGGTGCTCGGATCGACTGCGGAGACAAATGCGTTCGGGTTGAGCCACTGGATCGTACCGGGCTGCGTGACGCCCGTGATCGGGTGATGCTGATACAGTGGCGCGCCTGGCACCGCGCTCGCGAACTGCGGACCGCTGCCTTGCACGATTCCTTGACCGTCCGCAGAGTAAGGCGTACTCAGAACCGAGAAAGGAACTCCGCTGTGCCAGAATGCGGTGCCGGATAATTGCCAACCATTCACGGCGTAACCGAGCGTATGGTTGCGCACCTTCAGCGGGAGCTGGTACACGTACTGTCCGGTGAGATTGTGGCGAATGTCGTAGTCGCATGAGCCGTAATCGCGAGCCAGTTCCCCCGGCAGGGGCGACAGAATGCCTCCGGCGGAAAACTGAAGAAACCCGCCGTTCGAGACGGTGTCGAGACAGTGGCTCCATGTGTAATTGACCTGCCCTTGCAGACCGTGGCTCAGCCGCTTCATCGCCGTGAGTTGCAGGCCGTTGTAGTGGCTGTTCGCGCCGGTCGAGAACTGAGTGACCGCGCCAAAACGAGGATCGGTTGGCTGCCCATGCGGAAACGGCGCAAAGCATCCTTGACAGACGGTCTGATAGCCGTTGACTTGCGAGGTGTACGGCTGATTCACGGCTCGTGTGCCGACGTACTGGGCCTGAACGCTGCCGGTAGCCCCGACTTGATGCTCAACCCGCAGGCTCCACTGCATAAAATACGGCGCGTGGAGTTCGCCAGTTGGCACCGCAGTTATGGCGATCGGAGGAAGACACGTGGCTGCATTGGCTAGGGCGGATGCACAGGAGAGTTGTCCCTGCGCGAACCCCGAAGTATATCGCTCGTTGGCGGCGACCGTTGCATCGACGGCGCTGTTCGGCACTCCGGGGGCAATTGCGGCGCCACCCGCCGTGCCCAAAAGACCGCCTTCGAACGTCTGCACGTAAGGCGGGTTCATTCCTACCAGATCGGCAACGGTCCCGGGCAGGATATCGCTAAACAAGCCGAAACCGCTTCTGAGCACGGTTTTCGGCTCGATCTGCCATGCAATGGCTGTTCTCGGTTGCAGGATTGCGGGTGGCGTAGACGAGAATAGCTTCCCAAGATGTGTCTGAATGGCATCGTCTAGCGGCTGGTTCACATCGTGCGAAATCGAATAGAACGATCCTTGAAGGCGTGCCACTTCGTCGTGCGGATTTAGCGGATTCGAATTGAAAGTGTCACGCAGACCAATCGTCCACGTCAGCTTTTTCGCGACCTTCCAAGTGTCCTGCGCATAAAAATCGAGATTCAAAAAGTTGAATGGCTCATTTGGAGTCACCGGAAAAGTCTTCATTGCTGTGGATGCCACGCCGTGGATGAATTGCGGGAGGTCGGTGTAGGTAACCAGCGGAACAGTGCCTTCTCCGAAGTCAAAATCGTTCAAGCGAAAGATTCGAACGTTGGTGCCGACCCTGATCTCGTGCGCGCCGCGACTCCAGGCCAGATTGTCATTAATGAAGAACCGGGAGGCGCGTCTTCCCTGGAGCCAGGTATTGTCGAGACCTCCGATTGTGGTGAAAGGAGCATTTGCACCGGCGCCCTGGAGCACTATGGGAAAAGCCGACAAGGTCTTCTGGAAGTTGCCCGGCGCAAACAAGCTCGAATACCAGGAGAACGCTGGATTGAAATAGTTCACCAGATTCTGCGAGAAGACGTGGGTGTAGCCCGATGCAAAGGAGTAAAGCGGCTGAGGTGAAATCGCGTCGAACAACGGATTGATGGGGTCTGTCCAGGCCGCCTGCAATCCCGTGTCAGCCTGTAGGCGAAACCACGCAGTATTGTCTGTGTTGATGTTGTAATCGATGCGGGCAGTCTGCACTTGCTCGTGATCGTCACTAGAATGCGAAACACTTTGCCGATTCGCGCAACCGTTGCCGTTCGGTGTTACACCCGCCGCTGCGGAACCGTTGGAATTCAATGGGCACCCTAAGATTAAGAGCGGCACACCGCTGGTGTTGTCGTACAGCGAGAACATCTTCTGATAGAACGGCACCAGCTGTGGAGCTGGCGCATAGGTTGAGCCGGTTATAGAATCGACGCCGCCCATCGGAAGTTGCCGCAAGACGTATTGCTGAAATGCCAGAGTTGGGACCGTTGCAGGCGTGACGATAGGCAAAGCGATCCGCACCCATTCAGCGTCGAAGAAGAAGAACAGCTTGTTGTGGAGAATCGGCCCACCCAGGCTCCCTCCGAAGTGGTTCACATTCGAACCCGGCTTGTGATTGCCCGACGTGGCGTTGGTGAAATAGTCAGCCGCGTTGAGAATTGAACCATTCCACAGTTCATACAGGTTCCCGTGAAGTTTGTTGGTCCCGGATTTCGTAACGTAGTTGACCTGGGATGCGCCGTACCTGCCCTGGTCGACCGAGTAAGAGAGAGTGTTCACCGTAACCTCGGAGATTGAATTCAATCCTAAAACGAGATTGGTCGAAAGGCCGCTGTTAAGGTTGGTGAGAGGATCATTGGTTTCCAGTCCGTCCACAATGTAACCGTTCGAAAGAGCGGGCAAGCCGTTGAATTCCACATTGCCATATCCATTGCTGCTGCCCACGAAGTCATTGCCGCTGCCAGCCGTGTTGATTAAGGCGCCGGGAGCGAATTGCAGCGGATAAGTTAAATCGCCGCCGGGGTTGGGCAGGTTCTCAAGCGCAGGTGAATCGAGCGTTGTCGATGTGTTGGCGTTGCCGGGATTGATGATCGGAGCCTGCGAGTTGACCTCCACCACTTGATTGGAGCGCGCCACGCTGAGAGTGAAATTTACCGTCTGCTTCTGGCCCAAACCTGCAACAACATTGTCTATCGTGTGCGGTTCGAAGCCCTGGGATTCGATTGTGACCTTGTAGGTCCCGGGCTTGAGTTGCGGGAAATTGAATCGGCCGGTTCCGTCCGTCTTCACGCTGCGCTTCGAACCAGTATCGAGGCTTGTGATCGTCACGGTTGCGCCGGAAACCGCTGCTCCAGTTGTGTCAGCCACCTGACCCTGAATAGCACTCGTGGTTTCGCCTTGGCCCAGCGCATGAATTGAGAACAGCGAAAACAGGATGACCGGGGCAAGAAAGAACAGGCGCTGCATTTCGGAAGACCTCAGACCTCGCCGTAAAACACTTTACAACCGCTTAACCCAAGCTTACCTTCAATAGTTAATCACAGTTAACAGACTGAAGTCGAGGGGCGGGGTGGCCCTGGCGGGGTGAGGTCGCGGATGACTGTCAACAGCGGGAGATCTTTTAAATTGGTATGCCTATCCGCTTACTCGAATTTCCAACGTGTCGTCTTCGTGGCAAAATGCTTTTCCCACAAGCCGAAGGCGATCGACGGGCGAATGGCGAAAACGGGTTCTTTCATGGCAAGGATTGCCTTCGCCATTTCTTTCATGTCGAACTTATACTTGCGTTCGTAGGCGGGAAGAAATTTCTGGCGGGCTGCGACGTCGGCAATTTCTGCTGTGCCTTCGACAATTACCGCTTCATTGGCCAGTTCGGCACAGACAATGCAATTTTGATTTTGTGCAAGATTGCGTGCCTTCCGCGATTTGCTGCCGGTGCTGAAGAGAAAGCGGCCGTCCTGCCACAAACCCCAGACGACCATCGTGTGTGGCGAGAACTCTTTTGGCGAGCTCGCGGCCTTGACCGTGGTAATCCAATAATTGTGGGATTGTTTCAGGCGCTGCTCGGCCCAACTCCAGGGAAGCAAACCTTTCTTGCCTTGTGGCAACCCGTATCCGGGCGCGTGGGGACGGCTGGCTTGCGGCCCCGCAGATTTCGATCTTTTCTTCGCGGTTGTCATGAGCGCATTCCTATCGAACACGAGTTTAGATTAGCTCGCGAAAAAAGCAACCCCGTCGCGGCTCTAGCGCCAGACGCGACGGGGTCACTAGGGAAAGGGAGACCACCATTCTGCCGTTATTCCGAGTCCCACTTGACCGTGAAGCTGGAGCCATCCGTGCTAAGTCCCGAAGGCACAGCTTCATCGGCCCCGGTCTTGCCATTAACCATGATCGACTCGTAGACATTCGAACCGAAGTCGCTGATCGGCCCGGTGACGGACGAGTCGGTGGCGTAATTGGTGCTGGTGACATCGGTATAGTCCTGGCCGAAATCGACCGTGCCGAAGTCGGCAAGCGGCAGGATGCCACCGCTATTGGTGCAGCAAGGAGCTTCGGCGATCCATTCCGCGGATGAGCGTTTTGCCCCCGAAACCTTTGAGCTCTTACTGTAGGACTTGCCAGTGGTTTCGTTGGTGATGGTAATGGTGAACTCGGATCCGCTGTAAGTCACGGAAGCCGACATCTTGTTTCCCGGAGACACCGGAACGCTGGAGATTAGATACGACGGATTGGGATAAAACTCATACCAGGCATAGTAGGAAGGACTCGAGCCGTCAGAGTCGGAATCCGTTCCAGTTTGTTCTACGGTGGAGTAAGTCCATCCGTCGAGGCCAACCCAGAATGCGGCATAGGTATTGGGCGTTTTGCTGCAGGTGGCTGTGGGAACGATCCAAGACGCTTTGGATGAAGTGAACGAGGAGCCGGTGACTGCGTAACCGCTCCAGTTGGTGCTGTCTTCGACGGTGACGTTGCCGATGACGCGAGGTGGAACTCCGGGGTAAACCTTTCGAGGCGCATGCTGCCGGGGTGCAAGGATGGTTGCATCTTGCGGGGTTGGCACGTTGGGCACCTGGGCAAGGGCAGGCACTATGGCTAATGCCAAGAGACTTCCAAGGCCTTTCGAAAGCATAGAAACTCCTATGTCCTACGTTTTTCGCGGTCCCGGGACTTGGATCGAGCCGCCCCGGAACCGCGCCATTTTATACAGAAGCTTCGTGCGGTCAAGAGCAAAGCTGTGGATTGTTCGTGATTCGTAAATAGCTGGGGCGGAGGGATTAAAACCGAGGGGTTGAAGCCTGCCCACTGCGGGAAAGCAGGCTCCTCCACTTCGCAAGATCATTCGCTTCGCGAAAGATGTTGCTTCGGTCAGAATGGCAGACTTGCGTCGAAATGACAGAATTGGCGAAGCGGGCAATTGCCGGAGCTAGAGATTTTTCTTGGTCCACTGGTCGACGCGATCCAGGGCTTGCTCCAAATTCTCCTGCGAATTGGCGATGCTGAAGCGCAAAAAACCTTCCCCGAATGCGCCGAAGGCAGTGCCGGAGAGCGCGGCTACTCCGGCTTCTTCCAGCAGAGCGTCTGCGAGAGGCTTTGACTTCCATCCTGTCTGCGCGATGTTGGGGAAGACGTAAAACGCGCCGTGAGGCATGCGGCAGGAAAATCCTTTGATCTGATTGAGGCCGGCGACAAAGACGTCGCGGCGGCGTTTGAATTCGGCGCACATTTGATCGACCGAAGATTGGTCTCCGCGCAGGGCTTCAATGCCAGCCATTTGTGTGAAGCTCGCGGTGCAGGAATTGGAATTGGTCATGAGGCGCGTGATTTGCGTCGCGAGATCGGCGCGCATGACGCCGTAACCCATGCGCCATCCCGTCATGGCGTAGGTTTTGGAGAAGCCGTCGAGAAGCAAAGTGCGCTCCTTCATGCCTGGCACGGACATGATGGAGAAATGTTCGCCTTCGAAAAGCAGGCGGCTGTAAATTTCGTCGGACAGAACGAGGATGTTCCGGTCGCCGATCACTTCGGCGACCCGCTCGGTCTCTTTGCGCGACATTACGCCGCCGGTGGGATTGTGCGGCGAATTGAGGATGATCAGTTTGGTGCGCTTGGTGATCAGACTGGCAAGCTCGTTAACGTCGAGCGAAAAATCACGGTCTTCGCGAAGCTGGATGGGAACAGCTTTGCCGCCCACGTAGTTGATCATCGACTCGTAGATCGGGAAACCAGGGTTTGGGTAGATGACCTCATCCTCTTCGTCAATGAGAGAAAGAATCGTGAAAAAAATAATCGGCTTGCCGCCGGGGCCCACCACGACCTCTTCGGGCGCAACTTTCACTCCCCGCGTGCGGCTAACGTACTCGGCGATGGTCTGGCGCAGGTCGGGAAGGCCGGCAGAGGGGCCGTAGTGGGTCCAGCCTTTGTGGAGCGCATCGACAGCGGCTTCCACCACGTTGGAGGGGGTATCGAAATCGGGCTCGCCGATTTCCAGGTGAATGATGTTCCTGCCCTGGCGTTCAAGGGCGCGAGCTTTATTGAGAACTTCGAAAGCGGTTTCGGTGCCCAGTCGTGACATGCGACGGGCCAGCTGCAGCTCGTATTCCATGGTTTGCGGCATAAGTGAAACGGCTCCTGCGAAGCAGAGTTGGCATTATACGACTGCTTGCATCATGATTGTTATCAGGAAATTTGCGGCTGAGTTAACTGAATTCAGCCGATCTTGCTGCCCCTAGGAACGCCAGAGGTCGCGGCGTAGCCGATACTCACAGCTGGTCCGTAGGTGATCGGGCGTTTAACTGGCTGAATTCGAACATCGTGGCTGAAATGAGCCAGCCGGATCGCTGCAACTTTTTGCCGGGTATCGAGTTCAAATATATGCAGGAGCTTTCAGAAGGAAGAAAGATCTGAAAGCCCGACAGATCCGATGTTTGCAAGGTGGTCGCGGGTCTGGCACAAGGGAGATCACCATGAGACACATAAAGTATTTGGCATTGGTTACGACTCTGATGCTGCCGTTGATGTTTGCGCGGCCTTCGCAGGCACAGATTGGGATTGGAGTCGGCATCGGTTACGGACGGCCAAGTTGCGCCTACGGATATTACGGCTACTATCCTTACGCCTGTGCGCCTTACGGGTACTATGGCCCGGGGTGGTTTTCGAACGGCCTCTTCATTGGCGCAGGTCCGTGGTATGGCTGGGGTTGGGGCGGCTGGGGTGGTTGGGGTCGTGGCTGGGGATATGGTAGAGGTTGGGGCTACGGGCGCGGGTATTACGGAGGTCGTGGCTTTGCTGGCCGTGGTTATGCCGGACGCGGTTATGCCGGACGCGGCTCCGCTGGCGGTGGATACCGCGGCGGCGCGGTTCGCGGTGGAGGTGGATTTCGCGGCGGCGGCGGGTTCCATGGCGGTGGTGGGTTTCATGGTGGAGGCGGGTTCCATGGCGGTGGCGGTGGCGGACACCGGTAAACACTCCTCGTGAGTGGAACATTCTAAGCAGATCAGTGGCTGGCTAGCTGCCAGCCATTGATTTTTGGCGAGAACTGTTTCTGAAGCTTGCCGGACATTAAACTTGGTTACCGCCTTCCTGAAGCGTCCCCGGCAGGAACCGCAGCCAACCCGCCCAACTGCAACAAAACCTGCACCAGTGCTGGATTTCTTGCTAGAATGTGCGTTTCGCAGACGGGCTGGTAGTAAAATAACCGCATAGCTTCAGGAGACCCAGAATTTTATGGCCTACGTGATTGCCGAGCCTTGTATCAATACGAAAGACACAGCGTGCGTGGATGCGTGTCCGGTGGATTGCATTCATCCCAAAAAGGACGATCCGAAATATGCGACGGAGGCGTTGCTCTACATCGACCCGGTCGAGTGCATCGATTGCGGCGCCTGCGTCCCGGTATGTCCGGTTTCGGCGATTTTTGCGCTGGACGATCTCCCGGAAAAGTGGAACGAATTTACCGCCAAGAACGCCGCTTACTTCGGTCGATAGACTATCAGCGGATACCCCGCTTCGGGGAGAGTTCTTGAGCGACTCCTTTTCATCGCAGGAGTTTCGCATACGGAATCCACTGTATTGTGCGCTGGTCGCGGATTGTCTACATTGGGTTCGTAAGTTTATAGAAAGTTTCTGAGACGGTCATGGGTTAGTGTTCGCGGCTCGCGACATTTGACCCTCACGATCGTCTCTTTCGTTTTTCCGCCAGAATTTTGTTGTGCCCTTCGCCGTAAGCGTTCACTGCTTCGGTTTGTTTTCTTAGTTTCACTTCTCACTTCCGGCAGTTGCGTTCTAGTCTTCATTCCTGATTTTATCTTCCCTTTGCGCCGCATGCCGTCGCTTACAATTGCGCATGCGTGAGGTTGCCGGATTTCCATGGCGCTGACGGAATCGGAAGCGATTGTGCTGCGCACCTATCCGCTCCGCGAGGCGGATCTGCTGGTGACGCTATTCACCCGCGCGGAAGGCAAAGTGCGCGGAGTGGCTCGCTCGGCGAAAAAATCCAAGCGCCGATTCGGCGGCGCGCTCGAACCGCTCACCTACGTGCGCGCATTTTACGATGTTCGGGAACGGCAGGAATTGGTACGGCTGGATGCGTGCGAGGTCCTGGAGTCTCCACTGGCCACAGAGGTAAGCTACGCGCGCGCGGTGGCGCTGGCACATGTGGCCGAGTTGCTGGACGAGTTACTGCCCGATAGAGAAGCCAACGATGCGATTTTCCGGCTGACCCTTTCGGTGTTGCACGCGCTGCAGGCTTCAGAAGTGTGGACGCCGGTTACCTACTTTGAACTGTGGTTGACGCGGTTGGTGGGATTTCTACCGGAACTGACGGAGTGCATCGTTTGCGGCCGCGAACTGAATGGCAGCCGCGCCTACTTTCACGCTCTGGCTGACGGCTTGATGTGTGTGGAGGACAAGCGACTGGCCTCGTCGCAGATGTCGACCGAATCCCGGGCCTTGGCGGCGCAGATGTTTCGCGCTTCCCTGGAAAGTTTTGAGGAGATGCCCCAGGCGCAGGCAGTCGACTTGCGGAAATTTCTCATTCAGATTCTGCAGCGGCATATTGAGAAGAAACTGGTTACGGCTGGAATGCTGGAGAAAGCCGATTTCTAACTCTTCCCTGCTCTTAATCGCCGAATGCTGAGCGTTAGCTGACGCACAAGCGCCGCATCCTTTACAATCATTGCTTAACCGCGAGATTTGCGAACCTGTGACTCCAGCCACTCCCCAAAAAGCGCTTACGTTTCAGGAGCTTATTCTTCGCCTGCAGACCTTCTGGGCCGAGCGCGGGTGTGTGCTGCAGCAGCCCTACGACGTGGAAGTTGGCGCGGGAACTATGGCCCCAGAGACGTTTCTGCGCGTGCTCGGACCGAAGCCCTACAAAGTTGCCTATGTGCAGCCGTCGCGGCGGCCGGCGGACGGCCGGTATGGCGAGAACCCCAACCGGCTGTTCAAGCACATGCAGTTGCAAGTAATTCTGAAGCCCCCTCCGGAAAATGTGCAGGAATTGTATTTGCGGTCGCTGAAAGCGATCGGCATCGACCTGCGACAGCACGATATCAAGTTTGAAGAAGATAACTGGGAAGCTCCGACGCTGAGCGCATGGGGCGTGGGCTGGCAGGTGATGCTTGATGGATTGGAAATCACCCAGTTTACATATTTTCAGCAATGCGGAGGGATTGATTTATTTCCCATTTCCGCGGAGTTAACCTATGGGTTGGAGCGCATTGTCGCTTTCTTGCAGGACGTGGATTCGATCTACGACATTGTCTGGGCGCGTGATCCCGAGAGTGGCCATGAAGTGAAGTACGGAGACGTGCGGCTCGGGGATGAGCAGCAATTCTCGGTTTACAACTTTGACGAGGCTGACGTCGAGAATACCTGGAAGCACTTTGATTTGTACGAGGCAGAGTGTGCCGTATTGTTGCGAAAATACGCGTCGCTGAAAGAAGATGACGCGGAGGGCACCGGTATCGCGATCGCGAAATCGCGCTTTCCGGTGCTGGCCGCCTACGATCTTTGCCTGAAGTGCTCGCATTTGTTCAATATTCTCGATGCGCGCGGCGCGGTTTCCGTGACTGAGCGCGTGGGCGTGATCGCGCGGGTGCGCGCGTTGGCAGTAGGCGTCGCCAAAGCGTGGGCTGATCAGCAGAAAAGTGAGACTGGGAAATCCGCTGAGGCTGGGCCTTCCGGTAGCAAAAAGGTCGAGAACGAAAAGTTAACAGCTGTGGGTTCGTAGAGCGCTCCCTACAAAGGGCACTAAGTTACACCAAGTTTTTACCATGCCAGATTTCCTTCTTGAGATCGGATGCGAAGAAATCCCGGCGCGGATGATTGACGCCGCGTCACGAGAGTTGCGTGAGCGCGTCGAGGCGATGTTGGGACGGGAACGCCTGAATGCGACAGAGATCAAGAGTTTCGATACGCCGCGCAGGCTTGCAGTGATGGCTTCTGGAGTTGCAGCTGCGCAATCCGATGTTACCGAACAAATTACCGGGCCGGGGGTAAACGTGGCCTACAGGAACGGCCAACCAACACAGGCCGCTGACGGCTTCGCGAAAAAAGCTGGCATTCAGGTTTCGCAGCTCAAGGTCGTGAGCACTCCGAAAGGCGATTGCATTTCAGCCACAACTACCAAAAAGGGGCACAGCGCTCCCGAAATCATCGCCGAGAATCTTCCCAAGGAACTGGCCGCGATTTACTGGCCTAAGAACATGTACTGGCGCAAGCCGAGCGAGCGATTCGTGCGGCCGGTGCGCTGGCTGGTCGCGATGCTCGACGACGAAATCATTCCCCTGGAGTTTGATGGGACCAGGGCGGGAAATGTTTCGCGTGGGCATCGAATGCTTTCCGAGGGTGACATCAAGATTTCGCGGGCCGGATCGGTGTACGTGGACTCGCTTCGCGCCGCCAAGGTTTTAGGACGCGCCGAGCGCGAGCAGCAAATCCGCAAGGCACTTGACGCGGCCACGCGTAGCATCCCCGGAGCGCGCTGGCGCGAGGACGAACCACTGCTGGATTCCGTGGTGAATCTCACCGAGTTTCCCTCTGTGATTCTGGGCAGCTTTGATTCGGATTTTCTCGCGTTGCCGGAAGAAGTGCTGGTAACGGTAATGCGCGACCATCAAAAGTATTTTGCCATCGAAGATGCGGGCGGAAAGTTGCTGCCACATTTTCTGGCTGTGCTGAATACCGATGGCGATCCGCAGGGACTGATTCGCCATGGGAACGAGCGCGTACTGCGAGCGCGTTTCAACGACGCTCGATTTTTTTGGGCGACTGACCAGAAGCGATCTCTGCTTGACCGGCTGGACCTTCTTCGCCATGTCACTTTTCAGAAAGATCTCGGAACGTATTACGAGAAAACCCAGCGCGTGCAGCGTCTCTGCAGTTGGCTCAGCGAGATCGTCAAACAGAGCGGCATGCCGATTCGTCCCGGCGTAATTCACAAGGCCGCGGCCCTGGCGAAAACGGATTTGACGACGGAATTGGTAAAAGAATTTACTGAACTGCAGGGGATTGTCGGCGGCCTCTACGCGCGTGCGCAGGAACTGGATTCCACTTTGCCGGAGGCCACGCGCTTCGCCATCGCCGACGCGATTTACGATCAGTACAAGCCGGAGTCTGCGGAGGACGCCGTGCCGCGGTCGATGGAGGGCGCGGTGCTTTCAATCGGTGACAAAGCGGACACGATTGCCGGAATGTTTTCACTGGGCCTGGTTCCCAGCGGGTCGAAGGGCCCATTTGCTCTGCGGCGGCAAGCCAATGGGATCGTCAAGATCATCGCTGAGAGGAAACTGCCGTTGCATCTTTCGGAGTTGATGCGTGACGCTCGCGCCGGATATCGCGGCGCGGAGGCAGAAAGCAAATTTGTCGATGACGCAAAGTTTGAAGATTCGGTAAGAACTTTCTTCCGCGAGCGTCTGGAGTTTTATTTGAAAGATGTTCGCGGCTACGCCTATGACGTGGTCAAAGCTGTTCTCGCCGCCGATGCCGACGACGTGGTGGACGCAGTGGCGCGAGCCGAAGCGGTGAAACAAGTTCTTCACTTGCCCGAGTTCCAGGCGATTGGTGCCGCTTGCAAGCGCATACGAAACATTCTGAGGCAGGCCGAAGAAAAGGCCATAAATCCGGCACAGCGATTTGAAGATCTGCCCGAATCCGCGCCTGAAGAAAAGAACCTTGCGGCGTATATTGAGAATAACGCTCCGAACATCGAGGCGCATGGCCGGAAGAAAGAATATGGCGACGCTCTGATGATTCTCTCGACGGCGCGTGAACCCGTCGACGCATTCTTCGACAAAGTGATGGTAATGGTCGACAATGAGAGAGTTCGGGCGAACCGGCTGGCGTTGCTGCGAAATTTACTGAAGGAATTCTCAACGATTGCCGATTTCTCAGAAATAGTGAGCGAAGGCAAAGCATAAGCCGGCGCGGAACTGCACGAGCATCTAAGAGAAAATCCGAAACCCTGACCGCGTTGGACAGAACGCTGCGGGAACAAAGCGAGAAAAAAGGACTTATCATGGCGACAATTACTCTGCCCGAAACTGAGATGCACGACAGCAAGAAGACCACAACCAAGTACGTTTATTTCTTCGGCGGCGGCAAGGCCGACGGCCACGGCAAGATGAAAGATGAACTCGGTGGCAAGGGCGCGGGCCTCGCCGAGATGACCAATGCCGGCCTGCCCGTGCCTCCGGGATTCACGATTCAGACCGAGGCCTGCCGCGAGTATATGCGCAGTGGCAAAGCCTCGCTGGAAGTCGACCGGCAGATGGACGAAGCGCTCGCCCGCTTGGAAAGCCTACAGGGCCAGAAACTAGGAAGCGGAGAAAATCCGCTGCTGGTCAGCGTGCGCTCGGGCGCGAAGTTTTCCATGCCCGGGATGATGGATACCATTCTCAACCTCGGCCTGAACGACAAAAGCGTGGAATCGCTGGCCAAGCGCAGCAACAATCCGCGCTTTGCGGCCGACTCGTACCGTCGGCTGATTCAGATGTTCGGCAACGTCGTGCTCGAAATCGACAAGAAGGCCTTCGATGAAGTGTTCGATGCGAAGAAGAAGCAGAAGAAAGCGAAACTCGACACTGAGCTTGATGCCAAGGCCCTGAAAGAAGTGATTGAAGAATATAAGAAAGTCGTGAAGAAGCATGCCAAGCGCGACTTCCCGCAAGATCCGCACGAGCAGTTGGTAATGGCCCGCGATGCCGTGTTCCGTTCTTGGCAAAACGACCGCGCCAAGCATTACCGCCGCATCAATAACATCGATGACATGCTCGGCACAGCGGTGAACGTGCAAGCCATGGTCTATGGCAACCTGGGCGACACCAGCGGCACGGGCGTGGGCTTTACGCGCAATCCGGCAACCGGCGCCAAAGAGTTTTATGGCGAATTCCTGATGAACGCGCAGGGCGAAGATGTGGTTTCCGGCGTGCGCACTCCAGTTCCGATTCTCGAACTGCAAAAGATCATGCCTGACGTGTACAACCAGCTTCGCGAAATCACAACGCGGCTGGAGAGACACTACCGCGACATGCAGGATTTCGAATTCACGATTCAGGATGGCAAGCTCTACATGCTGCAGACGCGTAATGGGAAACGCACCGGACGTGCCGCAGTGCGTGTGGCCATACAGATGGTCGATGAGGGCCTAATCACAAAAGAAGAAGCCATCTTCCGCGTTGAACCGAATCAGCTTTACGATTTTCTGGTGCCCCGCCTCGATGAGAAGAGCACGAAAGTTGAAGTGCTCGCGACCGGGCTGCCAGCGTCTCCCGGTGCCGCTGTTGGCCAAATCGTTTTTACTGCCGAAGAAGCAGTGAAGAAGGCCGGGCACGGCGCGCAGAAAGATCCGGTGATTCTGGTGCGTGCCGAAACCACTCCCGAAGATATTCAAGGTATGGAAGTCGCCGCCGGAATCCTTACTTCGCGCGGCGGCATGACGAGCCACGCCGCCGTGGTGACGCGTGGCATGGGCAAGTGCTGCGTGGCCGGCGCAGGTGATATTCAGGTCGACGAGCGCAAAGGTGAGATGCGCGTGCGCGGCCAAGTCTTCAAAGAAGGCGACTGGATCTCGCTCGACGGCACCAGCGGCCGCGTCATCAAAGGAAAACTCAATACGCTCGAAGCCTCGTCGGATGACGAAGAGTTGCAGAAGCTGCTCAGTTGGGCGGAGCCTTTCCGCAAAATCGGAGTGCGGGCCAATGCGGACATTCCGCGCGACGCCATTCAGGCGAAAACTTTCGGCGCTGAAGGTATCGGCCTGTGCCGCACCGAGCACATGTTTTTTGCGGCAGATCGCATTCCGCACATGCGCGCCATGATTCTCGCCAACAATGAGAAAGACCGCCGTAAGGCGCTTGGCAAGTTGCTGCCCTATCAGCGCAAGGACTTTGAAGGTCTTTTCAAGGCGATGAATGGCCTACCGGTCACGATCCGCCTCCTGGATCCGCCGTTGCACGAATTCCTGCCAAAGCGCGAGAAGCTAATGGTCGATATCGCTACCTTGCCGAGCGCAGCTGCAAAACAGAAGAAAGAGTTGGTCGAGGAATACCGCGATTATGGTGTGAAAGGAGCGGGTGATCTCAAGAAAGTTCTACCCGCTCTGTTGTCGCGCGTGGAAGAACTGCATGAATTCAATCCCATGCTCGGCCATCGCGGCTGCCGGCTGGGAATCACTTATCCAGAAATTACGGAAATGCAGGCGCGGGCCATTATTGAAGCGATCGTGGCGGTCGAGAAGAACGGAATAAAAACTCACGCCGAGATCATGATCCCCCTGATCGGCACCGTAAAGGAAATGGAGAATCAGAATGCGATTGTTCGCCGCGTCGCCGAGGAAGTCTTTAAAGAAAAAGGTCGGCACGTGCATTATCTGGTCGGCACCATGATCGAGTTGCCGCGCGCCTGCCTGGTCGCCGATGAGATTGCAAAGGAAGCCGAGTTCTTCTCCTTTGGCACCAACGATCTCACGCAAACCACGTTCGGGTTTTCGCGTGACGACATCAACAAGGTTCTGCCCACCTATCTTGCCGAAGGAATTCTCAAGCAGGATCCGTTTGCCTCGATCGACCGCGACGGCGTCGGCGAACTGGTCCGCATCGGCATCGAGCGCGGTCGTAAAATACGTCCCAAGCTGGAAGTCGGGATTTGCGGCGAGCATGGCGGCGATCCATCCTCGGTTGAGTTCTGCCACCAGGTCGGAATGGATTACGTCTCTTGTTCTCCCTTCCGCGTGTTGACTGCGCGGCTGGCGGGGGCGCAGGCGGGTGCGGCCGACAAGCTGAAGGTTGAGGGCGGAAGAACCAAGTAGGTCTAACAATAGATCGAAACTGATCGGGCATTCGGCGCAAGTCGAATGCCATTTTTCTTCATCATAAGCTCTGCCTTCCAGCGGGCTGCCTTGTCGAAATCTTTCTCTCCTGCGCAATTGTTTGGGAGCAAGGTTCGGATAGACGATTGCTTCGCACGAAATTACTGGATCCACACGACGGAGGAATCAGTCAAATAACGCTATCTGGTGTGCGTCTCCCATGCATGCGCTCGACAACGTTTGCTACCACGCTTTGAACACACGGCAGTCCGAATTCGCCGAGTCATTCGATCAGGCGCGCCGATTCATGCCCGAGGTATCAGTGATCGGAGGATTTCTTGAGCCATCGGTGCGGGGATATGAATCGCTCGCGGCATTGGTCAAAAACGGCGGCACGGTAAACCTTGCGCTGGAGTCGCCTTTTCAACCAAGAGGAGGATGGAGTCTTGTTTTTGGCTGCCCGATGCTCCAAATGGTTTACGAAGGGAACAGCACCAGCCTGGCTTCGCAAGCTGCCAGAGTTGATCGCATCGTCCAACTTGGCGTGAACGATGTGCCGCAGATGATGGAGCTGACCTCTTTGACGAGGCCTGGCCCATTCAGCAAGCGCACACACGAACTGGGCACTTACGTAGGGATCCACGTGAATGGAAGACTGGTTGCAATGGCGGGCGAGCGGATGAAGGTTCCGGGCTACACGGAAGTAAGCGCAGTTTGCACGCATCCGGCTCATACGGGCAACGGTTATGCCCGGGCGCTGTTGACGACAGTCGTGCGGCAAATTTGCGAGCGGGGTGAGAAACCGTTTCTGCATGTTCGAGAAGCAAATGTGCATGCCGTTGGGTTGTACGAGCGAATGGGATTTCTTAAGAGAGTATTGCGGCATCTGGCGGTCCTTCGCAAGGAAGCCTCGTAGCTTGTAAGAATGGAGAGCGGGAGCAGAACAACGAGGAGATTCGATTTCAGTTATGCATCTGCCGTTGATTTTTTCTTTCTGGTTCATGGTGGCGGCTTACGTGATTCATGTGATTGACGAATCGCTACTCGGCGGCAGCTTTGTGGAAAAAGTCCGTGAGCATTGGTGGCCCGGGTATTCGTGGAAAAAGTTCTTCTGGTTCAACGCGGGATACTTCGTGATCATGATCGCCAGCGTGGTGTTATACGATTTTCGCGGCGGCGCGTGGCTCGTTCTTCCGCTGGCCTGGTCGATCGAGCGGCTGTGCAATGGCTTGTGGCACGTGGGATGAACCATTCATTTTCGGGAATATTCGCCTGGACTGGTGTCGAGCGTTTTGATGGGAATGAATTTTTATTTCATTCTGCGTTACACTCCCCGAACAGCGATCGGGCGAGGAATCTGGATCGATGCACTCATCATCGCGGGAGTGTTCACTGCGTTCCTGGTCTTTTATATTCCGCTGGTGAAGGGCAGGAAGATGGGAAAACCAGAGCCACCAGGGCCAATCATCCGGCTTAAATCACAACCGGCGGACAAGCTTGTTGCTCTGTTTCAGTACAGGTGGAAATCGACTTCGACGGCGATTTCGACGGCGACCGGGTGACCGTCTTTTTGTCCCGGCTCGAATCTCCAGTTGCGCACTGACTCGATTGCCTTTTCGTCGAGACCCATGCCGAGCGCATTGATCACCCGGATATTCGTGGGTCGGCCGTTGGCGTCGACTACCAGTCCGAGAACGCACGTACCCTGATACTTGGCCTTGCGCGCCTCTTCAGAAAATTCCGGATCAGTCTGGTAAATGACTCGCGGTGCGGTCACTCCGCGCCCAGGACGGAAATACCCTCCGCCCGTCCCGCCCCCAATTCCAGGGCCCACGCCACCACCTGTACCAGAGCCGACACCGCCTCCATAACCGGAGCCGATGCCGCTGCCGCCGCCGGTGCCGTTCGAGGGGATAATTGCCGACGACTTGGGATCGCCCAAAACCGGCATGTTATTCATCGCTACCTTGATCTCCGGAGGAACAATGACCGTGGGCTCAACCGCCAGCTTCGGGTTCATGTTGCGGATCACCGCGGCAGGCGGGGTGATCTGCTCCAGGGAGAATTTAGGCAAGCGTCCTTTGGAAGCCTGCAGCACGTCGCGGTCGCCACCACCACCACCGCCGCCGGCTTGCGTTTTTGCAGCTTTGAGCGGCATGAAATCGCCGGGGTCGACCAGTTCCGTGGTGGTTGCCGACTTCGCTTGAACTTTCGGCACCAGGCTTCGAACCCAGATGGTACCCCCGATGATCAACGCCAGGACAACCACGTGGGCTGCGGTAGAACCTAGCGCGCCATTCTTTTTGTAGTTGTAGAAACCCCAGATATCTTTGACCGGTTCCGGCTTGGACTCGAGTTTGAGCGGAGGAAGTTTCTTGGGAAAGAAAAATTCATCCAGACCTTGAAACAATGACTTCCACAGCGGCTCGAAAGTGTCAGGAGCAAGTAGGAGATGAAGTTCCGGTTCGTTGCCGGTGTTGGGTTTTACTTCTACGGATGCCATGTTCCCCGGTTAGGTTCTCCTGCGGTCGGTGTAGGTTTGGTAAGCTGGGGACACCCATCCAACACAGATGAGATGCCTTTCCAGCGAGTTGCCTGTTGATTAAGAGTTTTCGATCCAGTCGGCCAAAGCGGACTCGACACCCCGAGGCGGGCCTTGACTCCCGCTGGCTAGACGCTCAATACCAGCTAGCGAGATTGTACCTCTTCTGATGTGGGTTTTCGTAGTGTATTTGCAAGGAACCGAAGGTCGATGTTCCCGCAATCGCAGCATTCCGGTTGAGTAAAGTGGCTGGAATTTTCGCAATCAGGAATTGCACGCGATCGGCGCATGGACGTTCCTGAGTCCGCTCCCTATAATGAAAAGATTCAATCATTTGGGAGAATCACGCCGGGTGCCGCTCGAACTGAAAGCCACAATCAACCTGCCTAAGACTGCCTTCCCCATGAAGGCGAACCTACCTCAGAATGAGCCGAAAATGCTGGCCCGGTGGGAGCAGGAGCGGATTTATGAGCGCATCCGCGAGGCGCGAAGAGGCTCGCCGACCTACATTCTGCATGACGGTCCGCCGTACACAAGCGGGCCGATTCACATGGGAACAGCGCTCAACAAATGTCTCAAAGACTTCATCGTCAAGTCGAAAACCATGGCCGGATTCGACGCACCGTATGTTCCGGGATGGGATTGTCATGGGCTGCCGATTGAAATCAAGGTGGATAAAGAACTGGGCGGCAAAAAGCTGCAGATGCGTCCGCTTGACGTGCGGGCGGCGTGCAGAAAGTATGCACAGACATTTCTGGATTTGCAGCGGACGCAGTTCAAACGCATTGGCGTGTTCGGGAGATTCGACCGGCCCTACGCGACGATGACGCCCCAGTACGAGTCGGTGGTGCTATCCACATTCTTTTCGTTTTACGAGAACGGATTCGTCTATAAGGGCCTGCGCGCGGTTTATTGGTGCATGCACGATGAGACGGCGCTCGCTGAGGCGGAAGTGGAATATGAGAATCACACCAGCCCGACGGTGTTTGTGAAGTACGGGCTGCTGGACGATCCGGCTCGAGTCGATTCTGCACTGGCTGGAAAAAAAGTTTCGACAATTATCTGGACGACGACTCCGTGGACTCTGCCGGCGTCGATGGCCGTGGCTTTTCATCCCGATGAAGAATACGTGGCTTTGGGATCCGGCGGCGAAGTTTATATTGTTGCAGCGAAGCTCGCGAAAGAGGTAGCGGAAAAATGCAATCTGGCCGGTGCACGGGAGTTGGTGCACTTTCCCGGGCGCAAACTGGAGCATCTTTATTTCCAGCATCCTTTTCTTGACCGGAAAATTCTTGGTGTTCTGGCTGAATACGTAACCATGGATACGGGCACTGGCGTGGTGCATACGGCGCCTTCGCATGGTGCGGAGGATTTCATCACCGGAATGAAGTATGGCCTCGACGCGACCAGCAATGTTGATGAAAAGGGAATACTGCGAAACGGATTGCCTGAATATGAAGGCAAGCGCGTATGGGAGGCAAACCAGCCGATCATCGATTTGCTGGAGACCCGCGGTGCACTTCTGCATTCGGAGAAGACGGAGCATTCGTACCCGCACTGCTGGCGCTGCCATAATCCGGTAATTTTTCGTGCGACTGAGCAGTGGTTCATTTCGATGGAAACACCGATGCCGGGCGAACCCGGCAGTCGAGGTCCAGAAAAAGGCACGTTGAGAACGCGTACCCTCGAAGAGATCAAGCACGTGAAATGGGACCCGGAGTGGGGTGAAGAGCGATTGTCGAACATGATCGCCACGCGTCCCGATTGGTGCATCTCCCGGCAACGGGTGTGGGGCGTGCCGATTGCCGTTTTTCTATGTGAGAGTTGCGGCAAACCTCTGAACGATAAAGCCGTGAATCGGAAGGCGGTAGAGCTTTTTGCCCGTTCAGGGGCAGACGCGTGGTTCACCGACGAGCCAAATTCCCTGCTTCTCGCGGGCATGAAATGTCCGCACTGCGGCGGAACGAAATTTGAAAAAGAAACTGATATCTTCGATGTGTGGCTGGAGTCGGGAGCGAGCTATCTGGCGCTGATTAATGATGAGCCAACCTATCCTTGGCCTTCCGATCTGTACCTCGAAGGTGGAGATCAATATCGCGGATGGTTTCAATCTTCCCTGCTATGCGCAATGGGAACGCGTGGCACGCCTCCATATAAAGGCGTGGTCACACCTGGATGGACGCTCGATGAAAAAGGTCAGGCGATGTCGAAGTCGCGCGGCAATGACGTAGATCCCGTCGATATTGCGAACCGGCTGGGCGGTGAAGTCGTGCGGATGTGGGTCGCTTCGGTCGACTTCCGGGAGGATGTGGTTGGGTCGGAAGCGCTGATGCAGCGCGTAGCGGAAAACTATCGAAAGTGCCCGGAATACTTTTCGCTACATTCTTGGAAATCTGGACAATTTTGGTCCCGAGTGCGACGCGGTGCTCTTCGAAGAGATGGAGGCAATCGACCGGTACGTGCTACGGCAAACCAATGAATTCGCCGCAGACGTACGGCGATGGTATGACGAGTTCGCCTTCCATAAAATCTATCAGCGGGTGAGCAATTTCTGCATCGTCGATCTGAGCGCGTTTTACTTCGATGTATTGAAAGACCGGCTGTATATTTCCGCTCCGAAATCGCAGGCCCGACGAAGTGCGCAGACGGCGATCTGGAGGATTGGAGAAGCGCTGGTGCGGTTGCTGGCGCCGATTATGAGCTTCACGGCGGAAGAAGTATGGAGCTATCTGCCCAAGATTTCAGTCCGAACGGAAAGCGTCCATTTGGCGCAGTTCCCCGCTGCTGCAGACATTCTCGGCACAGGTGTCGCGGAGACTGACGAGGGCGAGTCGAGAGAATGGCAGACTTTGCGCTCCGTCCGCGATGAGGTTCTCAAGGCGCTCGAAGAAGCCCGCAACAACAAGATGATCGGCACGGGGCTGGAGGCGCAAGTGGATTTGTCCGCGTCCGAGCCCGTCTATTCCGTCTTGGCGCGGCACGCGGAACAGCTCCGCTATTTGTTTATCGTTTCCGCGGTGCGACTGGCCAAAGCTTCCGGCAATGGCACCAGCAGCGTTCACGTCGAAGTGAAGAAAGCAGAGGGATGGAAGTGCGAGCGCTGCTGGAATTATTCGACCCATGTCGGCGAGGACAAAGAGTATCCGACCGTGTGCGAGCGCTGCAGCGCGGTTTTGGGGGAAATTGTCGGCTGAGGCTATGACAATAATTCATTCAATCGGACTGGCGCGGCCCCGAAGCTCAGGCTCTTCACCGTCAGCAACCCGATCGAGCAAAGTGTGAACTGGCGAAAGCTACGAATTTTCCTAGTTACGGCTTTGTTCTTGTGCCTGATTCCGGCCACGCGATATCACGAGATCGATGAGCCGCTGCTGCGGGCGCTGCGAGGGCCCGGCCACGTCGATCCGCTTTCCCTTCAGTTGAGCGGAGAGTTCGTCGAGAACAACCTAGGAACCGAGCAGGACCATGATGGTTCGGTAACGGTGCGCATGATCGCGCAGCAATATTTATTCATTCCGCATTGTGTACTGGTGCCCGCAGGAGTCCCGGTGCATCTTCGAATCACCAGCGCGGATACTGTGCACTCCCTGCGAATTGAGGGCACCGGTTACAACGTGAAGGTCACGCCCGGCAATGTGGGCCAGGCCCAGTTGGACTTTCCGAAGCCAGGAACATATGCGACGGCTTGCAGCGAATTTTGCGGCGCTGGGCATTACACGATGCGGTCAGAATTCAACGCTGTGCCCCCTGAACAGTTCCCCGCTTTGGCGAAGAATGAAAGAGGCAATTGTGCGGCGCGGTAGGCGACCGATCGGCTCAAGGAATGACTATTTGCGGCGTCTCAAGGCGGCGCTGGTTCTTACCGCAATCCTGCTTGCCGGGATCGCGGCTACTTCACTTCTCCTCGGGGTGCACGCCGGCGCTCCGGATCACATTCCCTCCAACGTCGCGTGGACTACAGAGACAATCGCCGCCGCATCGAGCGGAGATGCGTTTCGCGGCCTCCTCCTGGCGCGACGATGCGAGCACTGCCACGGCGGCGAGGGTTTCAGCCCGGTCGCCTCCACCCCGAATTTGGCGAGCATGGATAAGCTGGCCGTTTGGAAACAGTTGGAAGATTTCAAGGCGCATAAGCGGCGATCAGCCGTCATGGAGCCGATTACGGAGTCCCTCACGCATCGGGATGTCGCCGATGTGGTCGCGTATTATGCCGCGCTTCCCGTTTTTCGCGATCCGATGGATAACCGGGCTTTCCCGGAAACGGCAGGCAGCGTTCCCCTGGAAATTGCGTCGCGGCTGATCGCTTTGGGAGATGGAACGCGCGGCATTCCGCCATGCGGAGCGTGCCACGGCCCCGTTGCATACAAGGCGGGAGCACCGTCGCTCGCAACCCAGAATAGTGATTACCTTTTGGACCAGCTCGAAGCTTTCGCGAATGGAACACGCGCAAATGATATCAACGAGCCGATGCGAACCATTGCGGCGCTCTTGTCAGAGGACGAGCGGCACGCTCTGGCGGCTTATTACGGTGCCGGGCTGGGATTACAGCCGGCTAGCGCGACCGGAAGACGGTAATGCTGTCAGAAACGGTTTTACGGCACGTTCGAAGGCGTGCCTGACCCGAATCGCTACTTTGTCATACCAATTTGCGCAGCACGAAGACGCCTAACTTCCCGCGTCTTCGCTCATACCTCTAGCATCTATCTCAACTCTTCCATCGCAGCTTCCAGCGCTTCCCTGCCCGGGCGGGTGAGCGATTCGGGCAGCGTTGCCAGCGGCTGGTCGGTCATGTTCAGCATTTCGAGCAATGTGGGGGCCTTCGTGTTTACGTAGAAAAGCCCGGTTAGAACTTCACCGGCGTCGTGCGCGCGAATCAGACGCTCGATGGCGCGAATGCGGTCGGTTGGGTCGTAATCCTCTTCCAACTTCCGCAATTGCAGGTGCGAGCCGTCGTGCATGGTGACGCTCACCGTGGTCCCGGCATCGTACTCAACATCGATATCCTCGAAGTGCGGCACGAAGCTGATTTCCTGCAGGGTCTCTTCGTGATCTTTCACGTACTTGTAGGACTTCGTGGAGCCCTCATGATCATTGAAAGTCACACAGGGCGAAACCACGTCGAGCATGACCGTGCCGTGGTGCGCGATCGCCGCCTTGAGCATGGCACTGAGCTGCCGTTTGTCGCCCGAGAATGAGCGGCCGACAAACGTTGCGCCCAGTTCGATGGCCATGGCGCACGTGTCGATTGGCGGAAGATCGTTGATCACTCCAGTTTTTAATTTCGATCCGAGATCGGCTGTGGCGGAGAACTGGCCTTTGGTGAGGCCATAGACGCCGTTGTCTTCGATGATGTAGATCACCGGAAGATTGCGGCGCATGAGGTGAACGAATTGGCCGATGCCGATCGAGGCCGTATCGCCGTCGCCGCTGACCCCGAGAGCGATCAGGTTACGATTAGCGAGCATGGCGCCAGTAGCCACGGAGGGCATGCGTCCGTGCACGGAGTTGAAGCTGTGCGAGCGGTTCATGAAATAGGCGGGACTTTTGGAGGAGCAGCCGATTCCGCTCAGCTTCACCACGCGCTCCGGCTTCACGCCCATTTCATACATTGCTTCGATAATGCGCTCCGAAATGGCATTATGGCCGCAGCCCGCGCACAGCGTGGTCTTACCGCCTTTGTACTCGACTACGGTGAGGCCGATGCGATTGGTTTTCGGCTCGGAAGATCTGGGTTCGGCAGGTGTGGTCGCCATTTACTTTCCCTCCATAGTGCTTAATTCGTCGGTGACGGAGCGCGCGTCAAGCGGTAACCCATCGAGATGGGCGATGCTCCGCAGGCGCGTGGTGAGTTCGGGTTTTAGATCGAGCTTGAGCAGGCTGAGCATCTGCGCGTCCCGGTTCTGTTCGACCACGTAGACGCGATCGTGCTGCTCGATGAATTCGTGCACTTCGCGGGTGAACGGATAGGCGCGCAGGCGCAGGTAGTCGGTTGCGATGCCGTATTCATTCTTGAGCTGGTCGCGGCTTTCGATCACTCCCCAGTGCGAGGTGCCGTACGCGATGATGCCTATCTTTACCTTTTCACCGCCAGAGTTTGCACCTTTAGAGATTTCCGGACGGGGAACGAAGGAGCGCGCGGTTTCGAATTTGCGGTTCAGCCGCTCCATATTGTTCTCGTAATCATCCGGCCGCTCGCTGTAACCGGAATGATCGTTGTGGCCGCTGCCCCGCGTGAAGTAGGCAGCTGCGGGGTGGTCGGTGCCGGGCAACGTTCGATACCCCACACCATCGCCGTCAAGATCTTTGTACCGGGCGAAACTGCCGAGTTTTTCCAGTTCTTCTTTATGCAGCACCTTGCCGCGCTTGATGGGAATTGCCGGATACTCGAACGGATCGGACATCCAGTTGTTCATGCCAAGGTCGAGATCAGACATCACGAAAACCAGGGTTTGAAATTGCTCGGCGAGATTGAAGGCTTCCGACGCCATGGTGAAGCATTCGGAGACCGAGTACGGAATCAGCATGATGTGCTTGGTGTCCCCATGGGAGAGAAATGCAGTTGTGAGAATATCTCCCTGCGAAGTGCGCGTGGGTAGACCGGTAGACGGGCCGACGCGCTGAATGTCCCAGATAACGCCGGGGCACTTCTGCGTAATAGGCGAGGCCGGCGAATTCTGACATCAACGAAATGCCGGGCCCGGCAGTGGCGGTCATGCTGCGCGCTCCTGCCCATCCGGCGCCAATCACCATGCCAATCGCGGCGAGTTCATCTTCTGCTTGAACGATGGCGAACGTGGCTTTGCCGTCCGGGCCGATACGGTATTCCTTCATATACTCGATCATGGTTTCGACGAGCGACGACGAGGGCGTGATCGGATACCAGGTGACAACCGTGCATCCGGCGAACACGCACCCGAGCGCGGCGGCGGAGTTGCCGTCGATAATAATTTTGCCTGCGGTCTTGTTCATGCGCTCGATGTAGAACACTCCGCGCTTCACGAGGTTGGCTTTCGCATAATCGAACCCGGCTTGAGCAGCGGCTAGATTCAGATTGGCGGCTTTCGCTTTCGTGGCAAACTGCTTGCGGATGGCCTTTTCAACTTCTCCCATTTCGATTTCGAGAAGTTGCGCGACCACGCCAACATACACCATGTTCTTGACCAGCTTGCGGAGCTTGGCTTCCGAGCAGACCGCGGCGACGATCTTGTCGTAAGGAACGGAGTAGAAAACCAGATCGTTGCGCAGTTTATCCAGTCCGAGAGGCTGATCGTAGAGAACGGATGCACCTGCACCCACCGACATCACATCGTCCTGCGCGGTTTCGGGATTCATTGCCACCAGGAAATCGATCTCCTTTTTTCGCCCGATGTAGCCGTCTTTGTTGGCGCGAATGGTGTACCAGGTGGGCAGTCCAGCAATATTGGAGGGAAACAGGTTTTTGCCGGAGACTGGCACGCCCATCTGGAAAATTGCACGCAGTAAAACAGTATTTGAACTCTGAGAGCCGGAGCCATTTACCGTGGCCACCTGTATGCTCATGTCATTGACGATGCGCTTCCGCTGTAACTCTCCACCCATGTCGTGACGGGCAACATCGGTACTGGCCATCCAACACCTTCCTTTAATTTGAAAGACGGAGTAGTGCGTCTGATTTGTCTTGAGAGGAACCCCCCATTATACGGCGGTTGGAGCATTCGATTCACGTGAAATCGCGCACCGGAGGCCGCAGGGAACCTGGGTGGGAACGGCGCGTGCTTTGGTTACACGATTGGCCAGCTACCCTACCTTAAAAAACTGCGCCATATTGCGGAATTTATTATATCGTGACACGATTAAATCCTGCGGCGGGATTCTCTTGAGTTCGGAAAGGTGTTTCTGCAGGCTGACGTCGAGAAGATTGGTGGCAGCTTCGTAATCGCGGTGAGCGCCGCCTTCTGGCTCGGGAACAATATCGTCAATGCACCCGAGTTCGCTGAGATCGGTTGCGGTGATGCGCATGGCTTCGGCGGCAAGTTCTTTCTTCGTGGCGTCCCGCCACATAATGGCCGCGCAGCCCTCGGGAGAAATCACAGAATAAATTGAGTTCTCCATCATGAGCACGCGGTCCGCAACGGCTATCGCCAGCGCGCCGCCACTTCCACCAACCCCAATCACCGTTGCGATGATGGGAACTTTGAGACGGGCCATCTCGCGAAGATTATGCGC
Source organism: uncultured Acidobacteriaceae bacterium (assembly GCA_963743585.1). Taxonomy (GTDB): domain Bacteria; phylum Acidobacteriota; class Terriglobia; order Terriglobales; family Acidobacteriaceae; genus Sulfotelmatobacter. Next base: position 157,306 of record CAVUQI010000006.1, read on the forward strand.
GATGGCTTCGGCTTGGCCCCGCTCTTCGGCATGAATGCCGGGATAGGCGCCGTCCGTATCGACCAGGGTGAGTATCGGCCGCTGGAATTTTTCCGCGACCTGCATAATCCGGATCGCCTTGCGGTAGCCCTCGGGATGGGGCGTGCCAAAGTTGCGATGGACGCGCTGTTTCATGTCGCGTCCCTTCTGCGTGCCGACAACTAGAATCTCTTCGCCGTGGAATCGCGCCATCCCGCAAATTATGGCCCGATCATCGCCGAAGCCGCGGTCGCCGTGGATCTCGCTAAAGTCAGTGAACAACCGCTCGATGTAGTCGAGAGTTTGCGGGCGCTGGGGATGGCGCGCCAGTTCGGTTTTCTGCCAGGCGCTGTTCGACGCTTTGATCTGTTCGCGCAGGGTATGAATGCGCTCGTGCAGCTTGGCCAGGTCACGATGAGTTTGCTCGTCCTGCGGGGTTGAGGCTTCGATCGAAGCCACCTGCCGCTCGATCAACTCCAGTTCCTGTTGCGTTTTGGGGGACGTCGGCATCTATCTCAACAAATACACTTCAACTTATCACGCGAACACTGCCGCGACCGCATAACTGCTCCACGCGCGCGATAAAGTTGCGGTCCGGCAGGACATTATAACCCTCGGCTTCCATCACCACCATGAAATCACCCGCGCGCTCGACGTCGAACAGTACGCGGGCCTCACCCTTGCGCTCAGTGAAGAGCAGGTGCAGGTCGTCGATGGTGTTTTCTCCTGAACTCTCCAGTGGCACGCGGATGCGGAGGGCGCGGGGCAGCGGCACCTTAGCGTCTTCCAGAGGCATGATCTCGGCTGCGGTGATTTTGGGATTCGCGCCCTCTTCGATTCTCACACCGGCGCGGACTAGCACCGGGCCCTCGATCTTCACTTTGTCGCCAAGCCGCTTGTAGGCCTCTGGGAAGATGATCATGTCGATGGAGCCGGACATATCCTCGAGAGTCGCTTGCGCGTAGAACTCACCGCGCTTCGATTTCAGAACACGGAGATTCGCAATGATCCCGGCCGTAGCGATGGTTTCGTCTTTGCCGGTCGATTTCGTCATCCCTGCGATTTCCTCGATGCTCAGGGCCTGGAGGTCCTGCAGCTTGTCTTTATATTTTTCCAGAGGATGGCCGCTGATGAAAAAGCCGAGAATTTCCTTTTCGGCTGCGAGGCGGGCTTGTTCGTCCCAGTCGGGGATATTGGGAAGCTTGTCATTCTGGGCTTCGGTCTCTTCCTGCTGGAAAACTCCGAAAAGCCCGTGCTGCCCGGATTCGGCGTCGCGCTGAGTTTTTTGTGCGCGCTCCATGGCGCGGTCGAGAACAATCATCAACTGAGCGCGGCGGCCAAGAGAATCCATGGCTCCGCTTTTGATAAGGGATTCAAGGACACGCTTGTTGAGCAGGCGCAGATCGACATTCTCACAGAATTCGTAAATCGATTTGAAGCGGCCCAGTTTCTTGCGCGCGGCGATGATGGATTCGATCGCGTTGCCACCGACGTTCTTTACGGCAGCCAGGCCAAAGCGAATAGCTGCGCCATGGGGGGTGAAGTTGGCGTCGGAAACATTGATGTCCGGCGCTTCAACGGGGATGCCCATCTCGCGGCATTCGTTGATGTACTTGACCACGTCGTCGGTGCTGCCGGTGAGCGAAGTCAGCAGCGCGGACATGAACTCGACCGGATAGTGCGTCTTCAAATAAGCCGTGTGGTAGGCGAGCAGCGCATAGGCCGCCGAGTGAGATTTGTTGAAACCGTAGCCTGCGAATTGCGCCATGAGATCAAAAATCTTTTCGATTTTCTTCGGCGGAAACTTGCGCTGGGCCGCGCCCTCGACAAAGCGCTGACGCTGCGCCGCCATTTCCTCCACCTTTTTTTTTCCCATCGCACGGCGCAGCAGATCGGCCTCACCGAGAGAGTAGCCGGCTAGCTTGTTCGCCGCCTGCATCACCTGCTCCTGATAAACGAACACCCCCAGGGTCTCTTCCAAAATCTCTTTTAGCTCCGGCAGTTCATACTCAATCTTGCGCCGTCCCTGTTTGCGCTCGATGAAGTCATCAATCATTGCCATGGGGCCCGGACGATAGAGCGCATTCAAGGCCGTAAGATGTTCGATTGAATTCGGCTGATAACGCCGCAGTACGTCTCTCATGCCGTGCGATTCAAACTGGAAGACGCCGGAAGTCAGTCCCTTGTGGAAGACCTTCCTGTAAGTTTCCTCATCGCCGAGAGGTATTTCTTCGAGAGTAATCGCTGTGCCGCGGGTCTGCGCGATCAGCTTCAAAGCATCCGTAAGAATCGTAAGCGTGGTGAGCCCGAGGAAATCCATCTTCAGCAGGCCCATCTTCTCGATGGCAACCATGTCGAAGGCGGTAACGATTTCATCATTCTTGGTCTTGTGGAGCGGCACCAGTTCGGTGAGAGGACCCGGCGAGATTACGACGCCGGCAGCGTGAACTCCGGCGTTGCGCACCATGCCTTCGAGCTTTTTCGCGGTTTGCATCAACTCGCGAATTTGACCGTCCTTCTCCATGGCCTCGCGCAACTGCGGCGAATCTTCGATCGCCTGGTCGAGCGTGATGTTGAGCTGCGTGGGCACCATTTTCGCGATGCGGTCGACATCGGCGTAAGGGATGTCCATCGCGCGACCCACGTCTTTGATGGCAGCTTTGGCCGCCATCGTGCCAAAAGTGATGATCTGGGCGACGTTGTCGCGGCCATATTTTTGAGTGACGTAATCGATCACCTCGCCGCGGCGGTTCATGCAGAAGTCGATATCGATATCGGGCATCGAGACGCGCTCGGGATTGAGGAAGCGCTCGAAAAGAAGTTCGTGCTGTAGCGGATCGATATCGGTAATGCCGAGGGCGTAAGAAACCAGAGAACCAGCGGCTGATCCGCGGCCGGGGCCGACCGGAATATCGCGCTCTTTCGCATAGCGAATGAAATCCCACACAATGAGAAAATAACCGGGAAACTTCATCTGCTGGATGATGCCTAGCTCGCGCTCCAGACGCTGTTCGTAATCGGTGAGTGAGTGTTTGAGCTTGCCCTGTTGGCTGAGCGGGCGAAGAGTTTCGAGGCGGCGGGCAAAGCCTTCGCGCGTGACGTGCACAAAATAGCTATCGATGGTGTAACCCGCTGGAACCTCGAATTGCGGAAACGGTGTGGCTACTTTTTCAAGGCGCAAGCTGCAGCGTTCGGCGATATCGAGCGTGCGCGACACAACCTCAGGCGAGTCTTTGAACACGCGATACATCTCGTCGTGGCTTTTGACGAAGAATTGCGTGCCATCGAACTTCATGCGTTGCGTGTCGTGGATCGACTTCCCGGTCTGGATGCACAGCATCACATCTTGCGCGTGGGCGTCGTCTTCGCAGAGATAGTGGCTGTCGTTGGTGGCCACAAGCGGTAGGCCAAGATCTTTTTCCAGCTGGAAGAGTCCGGGATGAATCTCGTGCTCCTTGGCAAGGCCCTGGTCCTGTATCTCAAGATAGAAATTCTCTTTGCCGAAAATGTCTCGGAAAGCTCCCGCAGCATCGCGGGCGGCCTCGTATTTCCCTTCCATCAACCGTTCGGCAACTTCCCCTTTTAAACATCCGGAAAGGCCGATTAACCCTCGGGAGTGCCCGGCTAGAAACTTCTTGCTAACGCGCGGCTTGTAATAAAAGCCGTGCAGCGAGGCTTCGGAGGTGATCTTTACCAGATTGCGATAGCCTTCTTCGTTCTCGGCAAGCACCAGCAGGTGGTTGTAAGTGTCGCCTTCCGGCGGAGTGCGCTCAATATTGTGGTCGTCTTTCTTGCAGACGTAGAGTTCGCAGCCGATGATCGGTTTGACTCCATGTTTATGAGCGGCATTGACGAAATGCACGGCCCCAAAGATATTGCCGTGGTCGGTCATGGCGACAGCGGGCATGCCGAGCTTTTGCACGTGCTCGCAGAGCTTTTCTACGTCGCAGGCGCCGTCGAGCAAAGAATAATCGGTGTGAAGGTGCAGGTGGACGAATTGAGACATGGGCTGATGTGATTTTAACCGTTCGCAGGACAGAGACGCATCGGACATTTATTCACAGCAGGTGGAAATCACGGTCGCTCGTCTCTCGCCTCGGCTCAGAAAGCAAGCATCTTCACCAGGATCTCAGCCAGTTCCTCGGGTCGCGAAACATAGGGACAATGGCCGGCGACAAGCTCAACCGGCTCTACGCCAAGTTGCGTCCTCGCCACTTTGCGCGACCATTCTGGCCGAATGGTGCGATCCTCGGAGCAAACGATGTAGGAGGCCGGCACATTCGGCCACTGCTCCAGCGGATAGCGCTCGGTCCAGACCCGCTGTAAGTTGAGCACGCGGATTTCAGCATGCGCCCACGCGCGCCGCTTAGGTGGGCAATCCTGAAACAAGAAATCATCGGCGACCGCCTCGTTTCGTGGATCTTTACCAATCCATGCCGGATTGATCATTTCGGGCTCGGCTTGAAATTGCTCCAAAAAGCTCATACCGATGCGGGGAACCGCCGCGGCCAAGAAAACAATGCGCTGCACAGGACGGAACGATGCCACCAGCGGCAGGAACCAACCGCTCGCTGAATGTGCTACGACGATCGACTCTTCGCCCAGAGGGACCGCTGAGGCTATGACTTCGGCATAGCGGGATGCGCTGGCATCAGGTTCGTCGGCAGGCAGCTCGGGAGTCACGACGGCGTGCCGCCTGTGCTCAAGTTCGGTCTTAACCAAGTCCCAAGCGCGCGCAGAGTGAGCCGAACCGTGGACAAGGATAAACACTGCCACTTGAACTCCGAGGCCTTCGTTTGAGAAGCATAGTTTACTTGGCGCAGGGGAAAACGGCTATTTGTAAGCAAACGGTCATGGCGGGGGGGGGCCCACATGGCACTGTTGACGAGTCACTGCGGGTCACTGCGCCTCTGTTACTACTGTTACTACCGCAACCTCTTAGAATTTTCTAACATGGCAAGATGGGCTTGGAGTGTTTGATCCTGACTGCGGACCCCACTCTGCTGGGGGACATGCGAGCTACTCTGGGGGAGCGCGGAGTCTCCATGCAGTTCCGCCAGGATCCGGAGAGCGCGATCGAACTCAGCTCTCGCCGGCATCTGGATGGGCTCGTGGTTGACTGCGATGTGCGCGAAAGCGCGAAAGCCCTCGATCAGCTGCGCAATAGCCCCGCCAACAAGCAAACCCTTATTCTGGCCGTGGTGAACCGGTCGATGGGCGAGCGCGAGGCCATTGAACTCGGTGCCGATTTTGCCCTAAACAAACCCGTTCAGCAGACCCGCTTGCACAACATTCTGGAGCTGGCCATCCCCAAGATGGAGCGGGAACACCGAAGGTATTTCCGCTATAAGTTTGACTGGCCCATACGCTTTCGCGATCCGCTCGAACAATCGTTCATCGCTGGAGCGATCCAGAACATTAGCGAAGGCGGTCTGGCAATTAAGCTGATCAATCCAATCAAGCTCAAGGGTGTGGTGATTGTGGAGTTTGACTTGCCGAGCGTCGAGCCCAGGCTTTTTCACGGAAAAGCTGAGATCGTGTGGAGCGATTCGTTCACCATGGGCCTGCGATTCTTGTATATCGAAAAGAACTCGGCAGACTACTTCCGCTCCTGGCTGAATTCGCTTGAGGCGAGCGCGCGCTTCCACGAATCTTCGGCGCAACGAAAGTTCTAACAGGTCATCCGAGGTTAAATCCGCAGGGAGTTCTTACTGGCCTTCGTTTGCACCCGGCAAGTGAAACTCAACCCCGTGGTTCTCATTGGCCTTCTGCGTAGCCGGAATATCCAGGTCCGAGAGTGGAATTTTCTCCGTGCGTCCGGGCGTGAAATTCCACAACGTTTCGCCGACAATGGCATAGTTCTGGACTTGTTCCTGGTGCTGGTCGCGGAAAACCAGGACAGTCGGCTGCGCAGGCCGTGTGCGCTCTTGTTGCTGCGGAGCAGGCGGAGGTGAAGAACGAGCGTAGTAATTCTGATTGTAATTTTGACCCTGGGACTCCGGGGCCGGGCGCATGGGGATGCCCTGCTGCTGCATCTGGTTTGCTAAACCGTCGTCATAACCGTAGGGTGCGCCTTGATCGTAACCTTGATCGTATCCGTTATTGGAATCGTTGTCCCCGCTATCCCACCACCAGTAAGGATCGACTCCGCCGCCGAGATAGGGATAGCCGTAAGCGCCATATCCGCAATATCCGCCCCAACAGTTATACCCATAGTTTGGATAGGAGCGGATGCGCAGCCCGATACCCGACCGATTGCGACCGTATCTGCCACGATTGAAGGCTGAACTGCGATTTCCGAAGGAACGGCCGCCGAATGCGCCAGACCGCATGCCGCCAAAGGAGCGAACGGCGCCAGCGTGGCCACCAAAACCACCGCCGCCAAAGCCGCCGCGGCTGAATCCGCCTCCCCCGAACCCGGCGTGTCCGCCACCGCCTACATGGCCTCCCCCACCGTGCTGGGCGGAAAGGGACATGGACGCACCAAACAAAAGCGCGAATGCCACGATCAAAATCGGGCGATTCATAGTGAGATTATATGCCCGATCTGGGCTGAGGGAATCCTTAAAATTTCGATTACGGAAGGATCAGCGTTTTCTGGATTTTTCCTTCTTCTTAGCTGGCCTTTTTCCCTTTACCGCCGGCTTGGGCTTTGCAGCCGGTTTGTGAGGGCGAACTACGGGCTTCGGATGGGTTTTTGCCGCCTGAACCGCAGGTTTTCCTTTTGGCTCGGGTTTTGTACCAGCTCTTCCCACCTTCGGAGCGGAAGGCGTAGGAGCAGGAGCTGCTGCCGCCGGTGCAGCTGGAACCGGGGGCTTCGCTTTTCCTCTTTTACCTTTCGCGGCTGCCTGCGGGGCTGTGGCCGACAATCCCGCTGCAGCGGCGGCGGCTTTCGCACCGCGTCCGCGTCGCGGAGGCGGCGGAGGCGGCGGGGGTGGTGGCGCAAATGGCTTGAGAAACTTCAAAGTTTCCGTGCGCGAGCGCAGTTTGCCATCCAGCAACAGCATGAAGACATCATGGGCAATTTTCGGGTATGTCGGCAATTGCGGTGTTATGAGCAACTCCGTCATCTCAGGCAGCGGAATGCGCTGCTGCACTTGCCGCCACTTGGTAAGGAAGTTCTTGATCTTCTGCGCCACGCTTTGCTGGCGCGCGGTCACGGCCAAGAACAGAATCATCTCCGGCCGCGCAGAAGAGAGCAGGTTCCATGTGCGCGAGGGAGTCGCGGCTTCTTTGCCAGTGAGGCGCTTGGCCAACTCTTTCGCGTGATCTTCAATATCGCGCCAGGCATCGACTAAATCTTTGCGTGGAATCTGTCGCCGCAGATCGGAAATGTCTTTCTCGGAAAGCCGTGCCGTTAAAAAATGCATGACCGCTGCCGAGGGATCCACGATATAGCCGAGATCGACGATCTGTTGGCGGGTCTTCATCAGAAGCGCGAGACCATTGGTATCGACTTTGGCCGACGACCAGTGCGGATGCAGGACCTTCAACCAATCTTCCCTTTCGAGCGCGCGAATCACATTCAGCGGATCGTCTTCGTGCGCGAGTTGGGCGATCTCGTGCCCAATGGCGCTGCGGGAGATATGTTCGATATAGTTGTTCTCTTTTGCCGCGTCATAGCGCTGCTGTGTACGCTCTTCGAGCGGCCAATGAAAGCGCGCGGCGAAACGCGTGGCGCGAGCCAGCCGTGACGGATCTTCCACAAACGAATAGTTGTGCAGGACTCGCAGCAACTTGGCTTCAATATCGGCGACGCCGTTGAAAGGATCGAGCAGAAGTCCCCGCGAGCCCTCGTTCAACGACAGGGCCATGGCGTTCACGGTGAAGTCGCGACGGCGCAGGTCCTCCTGAATGCTGGCCGGAGTGATAATCGGCGGCTTGCCGACTTTCTCGTAGCTTTCTGTTCGGGCCATGCTGATTTCGGCGCGCACATTGCCGGGCAGAACCAGCAACAGAGTACGGGTGTCTTCATCGCGACCGGCAATTTGCGCTCCGGCCCGCTCAAACTCTTTCTGCAACTTAAGGGGGTTGCCTTGAACGGTAAAATCAAGATCGCGGATGGTAAAGCCGCTGATGATATCGCGGATTGCGCCGCCGGTTAGATAGAGAGTGATTTCCGCGGTGCGGGCTATTTCCTGCACCAAATTGACGCCCTTCGTCTGGTTCGGCGTCAACCGGATTTCCATGGTGTAGATGTAATCAGCCATTCGTTATCAAGCGATCTACATCAAACGGCGCGGATGGCGCACAGGTCGACTTATAAGAGAACTCTTGCGCGATGTTTTCCACAGCATTTCCACAGGACATACTACACCACCAAGGCGAGTGCATCCGAAAGCAGACACAAGCCACTCAATGCAAAACACTTATACAATTCGAAGCGGCATTAAAGCAACTAAAAGAAATAACACAACGTTAACGATTTGGCTACAGCTAAGGTGTATTCCAGCCCTCGGATGGCAATTAATGCGAGAATCATTGCACCGGCTATCTGGGATCGGCGGGTGACTTCGGCTTAGGATGCCGTTTCTAGGAAGACTGCCGACCCCTACGCGGCTCCGAATCTATATCCGGAACTTGACCGGCAATTTATGCCCTCGACTCACAAAAAGGTGATCGTGCGAAAGATCGACCGGGATTCCATCTCGGGCTATGTGTCGCCTGCACAGTTCGTGAATGAAGGCAAGCTGGAGCTGCTCAATACCGCCGGGAACGTGGTTGCCATCGAACTGCGGGAAATCAAAGGAGTTTATTTTGTGCGGGAGTTTGGCGATTCCGAGTCGCTCACCCGCAAGACGTTCACTTCGCGGCCGCGTTCGGAGGGATTGTGGGTGCGGCTGCGATTCAAAGACAACGAAATTCTAGAAGGGCTCATGCCTTCCGACCTCACTCAGAATCTAGCGGAAGGCTATCTGGTGAACCCGCCGGACCAGCGGTCAAACACGCAGCGAATTTTTGTGCCGCGAACGGCCCTGGAATCGTTGACCGTGCTCGCCGTCATTGGGGCGGGTCGGCGTCCGCGGCGCGGGGCGGTGGGTGACCAGCGGCAAGTCCCGATGTTCGATGAGTAAGTTTTGATGAGTAAGAATCTCGAAGAGCAAAATGATGATTGAGATGGCTCGAGTTGCTTTGGCCTACTGCGCCTAGAACAGCCAGATTTTAGAGTTACGGGCTGGCGCTCATCCGTCTCGTTGTTCGTCGCTGTAAAATCACGATGATGAAACTTTCGGCGATTGCATCTGCGCTTCAGGCGCGCTTAGAAGGTGGGTCTCCCGAGACGGAGATCACCGGCCTGAACGGTATTGAGCAGGCAGGGCCGGCTGAAATCACCTTCGTGGCCAACCCAAAATATGCCGCCGCGGCACGCCGCACTCGCGCTGCAGCAGTCATTGTAGCGACGGATTTCCCTGACATTCCCACAGCCACGCTGAGAGTTGAAGATCCTTATCTGAGTTTTGCGCACGCCCTCACGCTCTTCCACAAACCGCTGCGCTACGCCCCGGGCGTTCATTCAACCACGGTCATTCACAAAACGGCAAAGATTGGGCGCGGCGCTCACGTTGGCCCTTATGTGGTAATCGATGAACATGTGGAGATCGGGGTGAACGCGGTGCTGTTGGCGCATGTAGTGATTTATCGCGGAGTGAAGATCGGCGATGATTTCTTCGCACATTCGCATGCTGTAGTTCGGGAAAACTGCCGCATTGGTAACAACGTGTTGCTGCACAACGGCGTGGTGATTGGCTCGGATGGCTTTGGCTTCGCCAAAACACCAGAGGGCCACTGGCATAAAATACCTCAGCCAGCACCGGCCGTAATTGAAGACGATGTGGAGATCCAGGCCAATTCCTGCATCGACCGCGCCAGCGTGGGCGAAACCCGAATCCGCAGTGGGACGAAGATCGATAACCTGGTGCAGGTGGGCCACGGATCTCAAGTCGGCGAAGATGCTCTGCTGTGCTCGCAAGTTGGGCTCGCCGGTTCGACAGAAATTGGCAATCGTGTGATTTTGACTGGGCAGGTGGGGGTGGTGGGCCACTGCAAAATCGGCGAAGCGGCGATTGTCACTCCGCAGAGCGGTGTTGCGAATGACGTTCCGGCAGGCGCCTTGGTGAGCGGAGCGCCGGCTGTGGACCACAAACTGTGGTTGAAATATTCCGCTTTGTTACCCAGGCTGCCGGAGATGGCGCGGGCATTACGAGCCAGGATCAGAAAAGAATAAATCGCAATCGCGCCTTTTATTCAAGCGCCTTGAACAGGGACCGATTGTACCTCGCCGGCTTGACACTCCTCTGGCAACCCGCTATCGATCGCCCTGCGAACTCTTTCCATCAGGCATTCGCGGCTGCCGAAATCCTCCGGCTCAATCGGCTCATGAAAAATTACCGTCACTACTCCCGGCTTGATGGCGAACCTTCCCTTGGGCATCACATAGTGCGTGCCGACAATGGTAATCGGGCACCACGGGAACTCCGCATTCCATGGCCAAATAGAACGGGCCTTTCTTAAACGGCAGCAACTTGCCGTCAAAGGAGCGTTTGCCTTCGACGTAAATAGTCATGTTCAACCCTTGTTGCACAACTTGCTTGGCGGCGCGAACCGCTTCAATGCCGGCGTCGCGATTGCCGCGATCGACCGGGACAAGCGAGCCCATGCGCATTGCCCGTCCGAGAATGGGGACGCGGAACAACTCTCTTTTTACCATCACTGAACTGCGACGCGGAATCAGAGGGACGGTAATCGGCGGGTCAACATTCGAGACATGATTCGACATGAAGATATAGGTGCGAGTGGGATCGAGCTTATCGAGGCCGACCGTTCGTACGCGCACGCCGGTAAGCCGTACACCGCTCCACGCGCCGATCATGAACATGCGGTAGAGAAAGCGAATGTCACCGCTGACGAATGTCCATGGGAAGCCAATTAGAGCGGCAACCGGTGCGGCCACCGTCCAAAAAGCGAGCATGGCGAGGGTGCGTATCATTTCGCGCGTATCATTTTTGCATTTCGGGGTGGATCTGTGCCAAGCATCGCCGCACCTCTTGCATCTTAGGTATGACCTCGCAGCGTTTTTGGGCCCTCGTTAGTTTATCGATTGCGTCGGCGAATTTTGCGCCTCGCCTTTCAGCCAGGCCGTGCGCGCAGCTCGCTGGGCCGAAGTAACATTCTCCAAATCTTTAAGGTCGTAGGAAATTTCTTCGCGGCCTCCGACTTTCCACTTCAATTCGCGCTCGCCGTTGCGGCGGCTTTGAATCTTCACGGCAATCGTGTCGCCAGGACTGAGAGCCGCAACCGATTCGGTCGATTCCTGTCCCGGGGGATTTCCGTTGATCTCGACGATCGTATCCCCAACTTCAAGACCAGCCAACTCAGCCTGACTGCCAGGAGCAACCGTGGTGACAATCATGTGTCCGTCAAAGTTGCGCGAAGCGCTAAAACCAGCATCGGCAACCGTGTTGGCTGTTTGGACGATATGCAATCCGACGGTCCGAAAAAAATCATCCCACGGAATTTCTTCGGTCCCCGCAACATACTTCTGAAAAAATGGCTGGAGATCGGCGTGGCTCACTGCTTCAGCAGCCTGCAGGACGCCGTCTGAATCAGGGAAGAACGTGCCTTTCTTGGCATAATTCTTGTTCATCCACCGAAAGACCTCGCGCAAAGAGGCTTGTCCTTGGCTGGCTTGGCGAACCGCTAGATCAAGCAGAATGCCCAGCAGTTCGCCTTTGTTGTAATAGGAAACGCTGCGCTCGGGACGGCGATAGTAAGGGTAGCCCTCAAGCCATGCATCGAGACTGGATCGCTCCGCCGACTGCGTGAGGTGCGCGGGACGGCCCTGCAGTTCGCCGATGTCTGCCGATAATTCTTGTTCGAAGCGACGCTCGTCGAGCAGTCCGCTGCGCAGTTGAATGAAGTCTGCGGCCGTGCTGGTGCATCCCTCGCTGAACCAGAGAGCGCGCGTGTAATTTTCCTTTGTGTAGTCGACCGGTTCGAGGGTTTCCGGCCGAATGCGCTTGACGTTCCAGAGATGAAAAAACTCGTGCGCGGTCACAGAAGATAGTAGCTCGGGATCGCGCGCTAATGCGTCGGCGTTTAGCGAAATGGCCGTCGAATAAGCGTGCTCCATGCCGCCTCCTGCCGGGCCATGGGGAAAGTGATAGATAAACATGTAACTGTTGAACGGACGGTCGTCCATCCAATTGGTGGCCGCGGCGACAATTTTGTGAAGCATCGCCACGATCATTTCGCCATCGTAGTCGCCCGGGTCTGCGTCGATGATTACACGATAATGTGCGCCGGACTCGTCGAAATCGGATTCGTGGAAACTGCCGATCTCTATGGGAGAATCGACGAGGCGGTCGTATTTGTCGGCGCTGAAGCGGCCGTCGGAAGTTGCCGCCAGTGGCGTGGCTAAATGCCAGCTCGCCGGAATCTGGTCGAAGCGCACCAGCATCGGCTGGCCGCGCGCGTCGACCGGATACATCAGAATTTCACCGAGGTTGAAGAAGGCGTGGTGCGAATTCAGTTGCGCTCCGAAGGGACCGGCGGAATCGGCGAAGATCTGATATTCAACGATCGCACCCTGCTGCGCGCCTGTAATCTGCCAGCGACTCGGGTTCAGTGCACGAACCGCCAGCGCACGTCCGGCGCGGTCTTTCGCCCGAACCCAGTCTACGTATTGCGAAAAGTCGCGAATCTGATAGAGCGCGTTCCACACGGGAAGCTGCAGCTCGCGTTCGGCTGACCCCTCCGGGAGAATAATTTGGACCTGCACCAGATGCTGTTCTGGGTTGGCGAGTGAAATGTTGTAGCTGGTTACGGCATGGCAACTGGAAAAGGCGACACAGAAAAGTGTTAGGCGAAATGCGTGGCGAAATGCGGCGCGACGACCGAAATGAAAGGCAACTCGACTCGCAAATGCCTCCGCAATTGACCTCTTCATCACTTCCCTGCCGCATTTGCCGAATTTAGGTTCGTGCCCTCTGGTGTCATCGTCCTTAGTCGCGCAGGCAATTTCTCGTAGATTCCCCCGAATCCGCCGTTGGAAAGAATTGCGACCACATCCCCGGGACGCAGTTCGCAGGAAATCATCTCGATAACAGCGTCGGAGTCAGCAGCCAATCGCGCGCGACGGCCATGCTTCTGAATCGCTGCCGCTAGCTCCGGCAGGTCAAGTCTTTCATCGACCGGCACTGCCTCAGATCGAAACACTCCGGCGACCACTACTTCATCGGCAAGCGCAAGGCTATGCGCTAGATCGTCCTGCAACACCCGCCGGCGCAGCGTATTCGAGCGCGGCTCAAGAATTGCCCACAAACGCCCACTGGCGAAGCGCTGTCGCAGTGCTTTCAAAGTGCCCGCAATCGCCGTGGGATGATGCGCAAAATCGTCAATAATGGTGATCCCGTTTACTTGCGCCTTGACTTCAAGTCGGCGCTTCACACTCTGGAACGTCCTCAGCGCGGCATTGATGTGGTCCTTTGAGATTCCGTAGCTTGCGGCGAGCGCTGCCGCCGCGGTTGCGTTCCATACGTTATATTCTCCGGCAAGAGCGAATTCGAAATCCGCCCACGGCTCGCCCTGACGAAGCACGGACCATGAGGTCCGTTCGGCATTGAATTTCAGATTGGCGATCCGCCAGTCAGAGCGCAGACCAGCGCCGTAGCGTTCGACAGGGCAAAATGCTTTTTGCAGGCAACGTTCGAGACTTGCGCTTTCGGCGGCGTCGCCGGCAACTCCATCGAAAGCGATGATGCGGCCGCGGCGGGGACCAAATTCACCAGGCGTTTGAAAGCGGTTTCGACGGCGCCAAGATCTTTGTAAATATCGGCGTGATCGAACTCGACCGATGTCAGAATCGCGGCATCGGGAAAATAATGCAGGAATTTTGGCCCCTTGTCGAAAAAAGCGGTGTCGTATTCGTCGCCTTCGATGATGAAATGTTTGCCCTGGCCGAGATGAAAGCTCGAACCAAAGTTTTCGGCAATACCTCCGATCAGGAACGAAGGCTGCATTCCCGCGCTGTGAAATATCCAGGAGAGCATTGAGGTGGTGGTGGTTTTGCCATGCGTTCCTGCAACTACCAGGACTTCTTTGCCGCGCAAGAATTCGTCGTGCAACAACTGCGGCAAAGAACAAAATGGAATACGGCGGTCGAGCAACTCCTCAAGTTCAGTATTGCCGCGCGAGATCGCATTGCCAACTACAACAAGGTCGGGGCGTGGCTGCAGATTTTTCGCATCGAAGGGTTGCGCTACGGGGATTCCAATGCCAGCAAGAAAATCGGACATCGGAGGATAGGCCGCCGCATCGGAGCCCGTTACCCGAAAACCGCGCTCCTTCAGCATTCCCGCAAGCGAGGCCATGGCCGTGCCGCAGATTCCGATCAAATGAATGTGTTTGTTTGCCTTCATGCTATGCCGTTTCGATGTTGTTCTTCTCAAGCTGACTGGACGTAACCGATCAGGCCTTTTTAACGGTTCGACACTGCGCTCTCAAGAATCTTAAGGTTGACCCGAGGTCCGTTAACTGCCAGATGACACTCCACGCCAATCGGCAAAGTAACATTTCCAGATGTCACGTGGCCGGAGCGCACGCCGTACGCTACCGGGATGCCTAAGTCGCCGATTACTCTCAGAACAACTTCTTCCAGTGTGTATCCCTGATTGGCAGTCTGAAAGCAATCACGCATCTCGCCGAAGATGATTCCTTTCACATCGTTCAATTTGCCGGCCAACTTTAACTGCATCAACATGCGGTCGACTTGATACGGCTTGGTCGCAACCTCCTCAATAAAGAGAATTGCTCCTTGCGTATTAATTTCGTAGCGGGTACCAAGCGAAGCCACGAGAATCGAAAGGCAGCCCCCATAGAGAATACCTTCGGCGCGGCCATCCACCAACCCCGTCGCGCCAGAACCTCGGCCCAGAGCCAGTTCCCACGGTGACGTGCCGCTCAATGCATTTTGCCACGAAGCCGGGTCGACACCGCCGTCGAGCGCCCAATCTTTTGCGACCATCGGGCCATGAAAGCTAACTAAGCCCACTTTGTCTGCGAAACCTGTGAGCAGTGACGTAATGTCGCTGTATCCGATGAAAATCTTCGGATGGGCCTTGATCTTTTCGAAATCCAGCTTATCGAGCAGATAGTTCGAACCGTAGCCGCCGCGCGCGCAGACGATTGCGTGCACATCTTCCCGAGCAAACATGTCTTCGAGTTCTCTGGCACGCCGCTCCGCCGATCCAGCGAAATAAAGGTCCGTGCTCGAAAATGGAATCGAAATAGAAGGGATGATAGCCGGCATGGCGCAAGGCTTCGCATCCCGCTTCGAGTTCGTTCCGCTTCACGTTGCTGGCTGGGGCAACAATACCCACCTTGTCCCCTACCCGGAGGGCTGGCGGCTTGATGCGCGGAGCTTTTAAGGAAGGCATGAGGTCGAAAACCAATTCCCTGAAATCTTGGCGAATGCGAAGATAGCCGAGTGATGCCGCTTCCGGCGATCTAGGTCAGAAAAAACTCTCCCCGGCAAACCAGCCGCGCTGAGCCGCGAAGGAAGACGTGGTTCCCTTCCGTGCGTACGGTCTGCATTCCCCCCGAAGTGTGCACGCGGACTGGCGACTCCGCTCGGCCGGTGGCAATCGCCGCAACCGCCGACGCGCAAGACCCGGTTCCTGACGATTGCGTCTCGCCCACGCCGCGCTCGAAAAAACGTACGTTCACATCATGCTTCTTATCGACAACTACCATTTCCACGTTTACCCCGTGGGGAAATTGCGAGCAGCGCTGAATGCGCGCCGCCTCTTCCCGCCAGTTCACAGCAAACTCTCGCGCGAAAACAACGTAATGGGGATTTCCCATGGACACCGGAATGCCGCGAATTTCTTCTTTCTCCAGATTCTTGCTCTCCAGCTTTTCCTTCTCCAGCTTCAATGCAAGTTCGTTAGCAATCACTGCCTCGCCCATCGCGGCTTCGAACTCGTAGGCACCTTCGCTCTTGCCCGTCAGCGTGCAAACCTTCAGACCGGCTCCGGTTTGAATTGCAAGCTTTTCTTTTTTTCGTTCGGCGCACAGATAAGCGGCGACGCAGCGCGTGCCGTTGCCGGAGATTTCCGCTTCGGAACCATCGTTGTTAATCAGCCTAATTTCGGTATCTGCGGCCGGATGAGGATACATCCACTCCACTCCATCGGCGCCTACGCCATTATGGCGATCGCAAATGCGCTGCGAGATCGAGGGCAACTCAGCCGCGGCAAGTTCGGGACAAGCGCGTTCCCATCAATCAGCAGAAAATCGTTTCCGCAAGCGCTGGCTTTAACAAACGGAATCACTATCGTATTCAGGCCCACTCCAGTTCCACCCCAATGAAGTTCATCTGCTTCGCTTGCGATCTCTTATCAGATGGCCGGATTTTATCACTCGAAGAACGCAGCCCCCGTGAGATCGCGCATTGACCCGCGATTACCGTGCAGCTATTGCGGCACTCCGCGCTGTGTGCCGTGAGGCTCCGCGCCCTCGAATATCGCTGCCGCCGGCTGACCCGTGGTATGGATTTCGACCAGCGCGGCCAGATGATGCGCCTTTGCCGCTGCCCACACCGGGTCACCTTCGAACCCGATGATGCAGTTGGCGTAGGCGGTGGGATCTGCCAGCGCGCGCTCCCACAATCCCTGTGGATCGTAAGGGCGTATCCAGACGCGCTGATTGCCCTCGTTGATCACGCGGCGGAGAGTAATACCTGCCTGCTCAAACACGCCAGAATGTTCGCCGAGGTACATAAGGAATGTGGAATCGGGCGGAAAAGCCGTGACCCATTTCCCCAGTTGGGCGTCAAGCGCGATGCGGCCGCGATTGTTGTTATAGGCCTCACGGTAGCAGACCGGATCATTACGCCAGATGAATGCGTAGTTTACGGCGCCGAGCGCGATTGCAACGACGAATGTCGCAGCACCCTGCCACATTGGCCAGGAAAGTTTTGCCTGGGGCAGCTTGACCATGGACCGCACCAGAAAAGAAATTGCCAGTGGCACGAAGATGGCGAACGCCGGCAGCAGTTCCAAGCCGTACCGAACGTTATACATGGAAAACGGCCACCAGGTTGGAACAAAAATAGGAATGCTCCCATACGCCACGCTCAGAGCGTAGAACGGCAGTGGAACCCAGAGCAGGAGCGCGATACGTGGTCCAGCGAATGCCGCTACCGCGGCTCCAGCTAGCGCAAGAATTAACCACAAGCGCTGCTGCCAGTTCGCGTCGCCGATATTCAATTCGGCCGCTTTCAAAAAATACGAGGCCGCAGCATAAACGTTTCCCTTCGCCGGGTTCACAGTTGCAGTCTTTTGCTCAATGGCCTTTGCAGAATATGGGCCGTTGGCGAACTCCAGCGGATTGCGATACACGGCTGCGTTATAGGCGAGCCACAAAACTGGAGCAGCTGAGGCAATCAAGATAAACTTAATCAACTCCGTGCGCTGAGGCTTCGCCGAATGCAGTAAACTCTCGCCAGATGTCTGGCGGACGAGGACAATTATCGCTGCGGCGAAGATCAGAATGGCAGCCAGAAACCAGCCATCGTATCGCGTTAAACAAGCTGCGGCCACGCACAGGCCGCATTTGCTCAAGGAGCTATCGGCTTTGATGCGCCCCGCGAATTCCGCAAAATACACCAGCGCCCATATGAAGAACGCAAGATACAGCGGCTCGGTCATCGCCGTGGCCTGCATGTAAATTAGATTTGGATCAGCTGCATACAAAATTGCAGCGGCCCAAGCCGTGACTTTGCCGGTTGAATCAACCTCTGCACCATTGCGCGTCAATACGGTACGCACGAAACAGAAAACTCCGAGAACGCTAAAAATGTATGCAGCCATGGATGGAATCGATCCACCCGTGCCGCTCTGCCACAGCCTCATGGGAACGATGAATGGAAGCATCAGCAAATGCGGCAAGGGGAGCCATACGGTTCCCAACTGCAAGAGGCCAGGAGTCTTCGAATCAAAAATACGGCGCGCGATGCTGATGTGAGCAACAGCATCGCCGGAGAGCAGGATGTTCCCGTGCCGCTGATAATAAAGAAACGAGAAGACCGAGGTAAATGCGGCGAGCCACACCAGACGCACGGACTCGATTTCAGAATGCGTTGCGGGCGGACTTTTCGGCTTCATTCGAGGTGCGTCAACTCGCGGAAGATCTGGAAGCGGGCCTCGATTTCGTCGCGGGTCAGCGATTGCAAACGCTCGGTGCCGAAACTTTCCACGGCGAACGATCCCATGACTCCACCATAGAAAAGAGCACGCTTGAGAACTTCACGATTCAAATCCTGTTGCGAGGCAACGTAGCCCATAAAGCCCCCGGCAAAAGAGTCTCCGGCGCCGGTGGGATCTTTCACTTCATCGAGGGGCAAAGTGGGAGCGCGGAACGGATGGTGTCCGATTCCGAAAGCGCCTTCGCGGAAAAAAATGGTCGCGCCGTATTCGCCGTGCTTGATGACCAGCGCCTGCGGGCCCATGGCCAGAACTTTCTTGGCGGCGCGAGGCAAGTTGCTTTCTTTGGCCAGCATCTTGGTCTCAGTGTCGTTGATGAGCAATACGTTGACCAGCTTTAGGGTCTTGGAAAGCTCGGCACGCGCCCCATTGATCCAGTAATTCATGGTGTCGCAGCCGGTGAGGCGGACGCCGTTCATGTGCCTGCGCACGTTGGCTTGCAGAGTGGGCTGGATATTTGCCAGGAAGAGATATTGGCTGTCTTCGTATTCCCGCGGGATGCGCGGCTGAAACTTTTCGAAGACGTTGAGATCAGTGAAGTTGGTTTTGGCCTCATTGAGATTGTCTGCATAGAAACCGCCCCAGCGAAAAGTCTTGCCCGCTGCGCGCTCGATGCCGCGCGTGTCGATTCCGCGTTTCTTGAAGACGCTTTCGTGTTCCGCAGTAAAATCTTCGCCCACCACGGCGACCACGCGTACTTGCGTGAAATAGCTGGCGGCGAGAGAAAAATATGTCGCCGCCCCACCCAGAATGCCCTTCACGCTTCCGGAAGGCGACGTGATGTCGTCAAACGCAACCGAACCGACTACGACAATGCTCATGCGGAAATTCGGTCCCCTCTTTGCTGAAACCGCTTAAACCGTTTTCACATACTTACCGATAATCAATTTCAATCTTTTCTTCGCCGTTGCAGAAATCTTCTTTGGATCCGTCAGAATCGCATGCGCCAGCGCCGATCCGCATTTGCACGAACGCTCACGCGGCATTTCCGCTACTGTCTCGCGCACCACTTTGCACGCATTCTCAGCATTTTTCGCTAATACGGCCACGATCTGCTCGACCGTCACCGAATCATGATGCGGATGCCAGCAATCGTAATCGGTCACCATCGCCACGGTGATGTAGCAGATCTCTGCTTCGCGGGCCAACTTCGCCTCCTGCAGATTAGTCATGCCAATCACGTCCATGCCCATGCTGCGATATACATTCGATTCAGCCTTAGGTGAAAACTGCGGGCCCTCCATGCACAGGTACGTGCCGCCGCGCTTGCCCGTGACTCCAACTTTCTTGCATGCGTCATCGACAATTGTCGCAAGTTCTTTACAGACTGGATCGGCAAAAGCCACATGCGCGACCACGCCCCCGCCAAAGAACGTGTCAACGCGATGGCGTGTTCGATCGAAGAACTGATCCGGAATCACGAAGTCGAGAGGCTTATGCTCTTCTTTCAGCGAGCCCACTGCCGAGACAGAAACGATTCGCTCGACCCCAAGCTGTTTGAATCCGTGAATGTTGGCGCGAAAATTCAATTCGCTGGGAAGGATTCGATGCCCGCGAGCGTGCCGCGCCAGAAAAGCCACCTTACGGCCTTCCAGCATCCCGCAGACGTAGGCATCGGAGGCCGCGCCAAACGGCGTTTTGACCCGCACTTCTTTGACCTTGGTCAGCCCAGGCATTGCATATAAGCCGCTGCCGCCAATGATTCCAATTTCCGCTTGTGGCAATCGCCCTCCGAAAAGCCCTGCGAAGTCAAACTCGTGATTATACAGAAGAGAGGTTTAGCTACGCTTTTGCCGGATCTCTCGTTCGTGAACGTTGACCTACCGTAGCTTTTTAGTCTGCGCCCCCCTGTAACGCTCTGCCCATCGCAAGAGTGACCTCCCCAAACTTTAGTGAGGCGTGCCAACGATTGGGTGATCTAATTCTTCGAGGTGCGACGTGCAACTAAAACCTTTCCTCCTGGACATCTGGCTCGCCCGTTACGAGCACGATGTCGAATTCAACCTAGCGTCCAGCGAAGGGCCGCCCTGGACCCTGAATGAGATCTTGAGCCTCGCGAGCCAGGAGCATCGGCACCGCTTCTTCAATCACGGTTTGGTCTACAGCCGCCCTGCCGGGGCCGACGGCCTGCGCACAGCGATCGCCGAGATGCAGGAGGTTGATGTCGATGCTGTCCAGGTCGTAACCGGAGCCTCGGAGGCGCTGCTGATTCTATTTTGGCTGGCTGCGGAAACCGGAGCCAATGTTATCCTGCCGCTGCCGGGTTATCCTCCGTTTTCTGCCCTGCCCGAATCGCTTGGAATCGAAACTCGCTACTACGGTATTCGCAAAGAGAACGGCTTCCGCATCGATCTCGATGAGATCAAGCAACTGGCGGATCGAAATACCAAATTGATTCTGATTAACAGTCCTCACAATCCCACCGGCGCCACGATTAGCGATGTGGAACTGGACAGCCTGCACGAATTCACAGCATCGCGCGGCATTCAACTGATTAGCGATGAGGTCTACCATCCGATTTATCACCCTATCAATGGCGGAGGCGCGACAATATCGGCTTCCCGCCTGCCGCATGCCACCGTCATCCATGATTTCTCGAAGGCTTTCCCTTTGGCCGGAGTGCGCACTGGTTGGATGATCGAGCACGATCCCAAACGCCGCGAACTCTACTGGAATGCGCGCACCATTTTTTCCATTTCAAACAATACTGCCGGAGAAATGCTGGCGGAGATTGCCATGCGCCACCGCAAGATCGTCCTCGGCAGAACCCAAGAAGCCGCGACTAAAAATCTCCGGCACCTCGCTGCATTCATGTCCGAGCATCGCGAAACGCTTGGTTGGATTTCTCCTCGCGGCGGAGTGACCGCTTTCCCCTGGCTCGTCAGCGGAGAAAACAGCCACGCCTTTTGCCAGGCAGCTGCGGAACAGGGCATTCTGCTCGCGCCTGGTGATTGTTGGGATGCGCCTTCGCATTTTCGCCTTGGCTTCGCAAAGATGGCCGATAAATTTCCCGAAGCGCTAGACCGGCTGGGAGAATTTGTTAAAAGTTGGTCAGTTGCGAAGTCAGTCGCAAATATGACAAAGGCATAGGGAAATCTAATTCCCGAACACTTCGCGCTCCAGGGTCTGCGTGGTCGCCGGATCCAGGCTTTCGCTGACGAGAACGGTATTGCCCTTTTCTTCGATCACGATTGCACCCTCCTCGGTCTTCCATTCGTGACGGCCCTGCAAGAGATCTGCCTTTGACTGTTCTTCCGATAAGGCCTGATCTGACACATCCGACTTCACTTCCTCCGTTTGTTTGTAACGTTGCGGAAGAGAACGCGCATAAATTTCCGCAAACTCAGAGGCCTTTTCCGCGTTCGACCAGCGCGATGCATAAAACAAACCCAAAGGGGCAGATGGATTGTTTTTTGGTTTAGCAGCGTAGTAATATCCGCCGCGCCACTCCGGGGCAAACTTATCGGCCAACTTCTTGCCGGCGTATTGCTCAATCAGCACGGCAACGTCGAACTCGCCCATAGCGCCAATATCGAACTTGGAATAATCCCTGAAATCACGCTTGAATGGCACCACGGGCATAGGCTCAATTGTTTCTCCAGAGAGATAAGTTTGCGGCTGCATGATCTGGCGTGTGGTGTGCGGAGGGTTCGCCAACACATCGGCAAAGGCCTTCTCTCTGCCACCCTTTTGCATCAGCTTGACGATGAAATTCAGCCCGTAGCTGTAAGGAAACGTGAGCGACTCGCGGAGAAAAATGGGCGCGTCCTTGAACACCTTAGAATCATCGGTACCATCGGACATTTGCGCTTCCATGGTTTCGACCAGCTCCGGTGAATCGACGATCGTCTTACCCAGCGGCGCGAGTTCGTATTCCAGCATCATGGCTTCCGCCTGGCCCTCGACAACCGCCTCGCGGGAGTCATCGATTTCGTCGTTTTCAATGTCCTGCGGTGTGGGGTCCTTTTTTATCTCGCCCAGGTCTTTATCGCCCTTCTTCATCCATCGATTGAGATTGATGGTCTGGTCCTGCAAGGCATGGGTCAATTCGTGTGCCATTACCGGCTCCTGCTGATCGGCAGGGCCCCAATCCAGCAGATTCACGGTCTTGGTTTTTGGATCGTAGTATCCTGCGATCTGCTCGCGCAGCAAGGACACCATAAGTTTTTCCAGGTCGAAGTCGCGCGGCAGAAGTCCGAATTTTTTTAGCACGAGTTCGGAACGCTGAAGGCGTTTCACATCGTCGTCTTTCATGTGCTTCGTCAGGTACGCAACCACTTCGTCACGGCTGGTGAGGTGCTTTTTCACTTCCCTCTTAACGGGTAGCCCGGAATGCTGGCTGTCGAAGAGCAGAATCTCGTCAACCGAGTGAAACAATTCCTTCGCTTCTTCCGGGGTAATCTTCACTTCGTCGGTGTCTTCCGAGGCAGTGGGCGACTTTGGCGGCGAAGATTGTGGGGCAGCGGCGCTCTGGTCGGATTGTCTTTCACTGACAGTTGGTTTCGATTCGATCGAAGACAATGCCGGCTGACCCTGCGCGTCAGCAAAAATCAATCCGATTGAGGCGAGGCACAGCGTAATCGCAAAAAGCGGCTTCAGAAGTCTTGTATCCAGCAACTTAATGAGAATCATTAGAACGAGTCTACCTTGTTTTCGTACACTCCCTCCAAGGGTCAACTGTTTTCCTGGACAAAATACATGAGCACTAAAACTGGCGTTAATCTCTGGACGTCTTCCGACCATGCCGCTAATTATTTAGGGCGAGCGAATTCGATTCCTCACCGCACCGAAGGTGAGAGCACGCTGCTGGAATTTGTTCCTCCAAAGGCGCGGCGGCTACTCGACCTTGGAACCGGTGACGGACGACTGCTTGCATTAGTTAAGTCCCAATTGGCCACCGAGGCAGCACGCCCGATTGAAGCTGTGGCAATTGATTTCTCTCCTGCCATGCTCGAAGCTGTACGTAAACGCTTCGCCGGCGATTCCTCCGTCACAGTCGTGGCTCATGATCTGGACCAGCCGCTTCCGCAACTGGGCAAATTTGATGCGGTTGTATCGAGCTTCGCCATTCATCACGTCGTCCATGAGCGCAAGCGTGCCCTGTATGCGGAGATTTACGAATTGTTGACCTCAGGCGGAGTGTTCTGCAACCTCGAACATGTTGCCTCGCCTACTCAGAAACTGCACGAAGAATTCCTCCATAGCATCGGCTACACCGTCGAGACCGAGGATCCGTCAAACAAGCTGCTGGATCTTCAAACGCAACTCCAATGGCTGAGGGAAATCGGCTTTGCGGACGTTGACTGCCACTGGAAATGGCGGGAACTCGCACTCATGGTGGGAAGAAAAAGCTAGTCATTGCACCGGGATGTGTTTGGTATTCTCACTGGCATGGATGCGATCGCGCTGACGCGGCAACTGGTGGATATCGAATCGATCACTGGCAACGAGGCTAAAGTTGGGGATTTCCTTTTTCACGAGCTGAACCGGCTTGGGTACGAGACCCAGAAGATGCCAGTTGAGGACAATCGGTCGAATGTGTATGCGTTGTCGTCCCAAAACCCAAATCCATCTGTGGTTTTTTCCACGCACATGGATACGGTTCCGCCATTCATTTCCTCCTCGGAGGACGCCACGCGAATTTACGGCCGGGGATCGTGCGATGCAAAAGGAATCATTGCCGCTCAGATCGCCGCTGCGGAAAAACTGCGGCGCGAAGGAATCTATGTTGGGTTGCTCTTTGTAGTCGGCGAGGAGCGCGATAGCCTGGGTGCTAAGGTGGCGAACGAATATGCCGCCAAGCAGCTCTCTGCCGGCCAGAAGGCAAATCAGGCGCGAAGTTCCGCAGGCAAGTCCGGCAGATACCTGGTGAATGGCGAGCCAACCGAGAATCGCATCGCGCTGGCATCCAAGGGAACGCTGCGAGTGGAAGTGACTGCTTCCGGCCGCATGGCGCATTCGGCATATCCTGAACTCGGCGAATCGGCCATAGACAAGTTGATTGCCGCCCTCGCACGCTTGCGGGCGATGCCCTTGCCGAACGATCCTGAAGTTGGTCCCTGTACCTTGAACATTGGATTGATCGAGGGTGGACGCGCACCCAACGTGATTCCCGACTACGCTCACGCCGACCTGCTTTATCGACTGATTGGGCCATCCGCGGATCTGCGCCGGCGGATCCTGGAAACGGCTGGAGATCAAGTAACAGTCGAATTCCCTCTGGAACTACCGTTCATGCGCCTGAGTTCCGTCAGCGGACTTCCAACCATGATCGCCGCGTTCACCACCGATATTCCCAGCCTCACGAACTGGGGCGAGCCGCTGCTGATCGGTCCGGGATCGATTCACGTGGCGCACACCGACGGCGAGTTCATCGACAAAAGCCAGATTGCCGAGGCGATCGATTTGTACTGCATGATCGCAAAGCGGCTGAGTGAAGTCGACTGCTGAAGCGCGTTAACGCCTTCTTTCGGCGCTCGCCCGCCTGCCCTGACTCTTTCTTACCATTTTCTCTCACGCCGGATTCTCCGTAGAATCTTCGGAGACATGCAAGGGGAGAACCATGAAAATTAGATTTGGTCTCGGTACGCGCTCTTATTCATTCTTGGCGCTGATTCTGTTACTTCCCGCTTCCCTATTCGCCCAAACGATTACATTACGGCAAGCCGTTCAGCTCGCTCTGCAACATGCCAGCGGCATAGGCATCTCTGCCGCCGAGGAGAAACATGCGAATGCGAGCTATCGCGAGCTGCGCAACAGCTACATCCCGCAATTAAACGTGGGTGCGGGCATCGGCTATTCGGATGGCTTTCCGCTGAGCCTGGAAGGAGGTGCGCCATCGCTGGTCAACGTGACCGCGCAATCGGCGCTGTTCAACATGGCACTGAGCGATTTCATCCATGCTGCGCATGATGAAGTTAAAGTCGACACGCTCAACACCAAGGACCAGCGCAACAAAGTGATCCAAGACACCGTGCTTAGCTATGCGGAACTGGCGAAGTGGGAGCGGCGCTTGAGCAGCCTGCGCGAAGCTCAGGGGGAAGAACAGAAGATGGAGACTGCGGAGGAAGAGAGGGTGAAGGCGGGGATCGACAGCGAGATGGATTTGAGCAAGGCGCGATTATCGGTAGCGCAAGTCAAGTTGAGATTGGCGGAAGCAAGCGGGGCGGCCGACGTGCTGCGCGAGCATCTTGCGAAAGTAACTGGAGTGCCAAGAGCTTCGTTCGAAATTGACCCAGACTCGATGCCGGCCCTGCCCGCTGCGCAGCAAGAGGACGAGCTAGCGGAGAAGACCGCCGATGCGAGCCCCGCAGTCCAAGCGGCAGTTGAAGAAGAGCGAGCCCAATATCTGCGAGTGAGAGGAGAAAAGAGATCGCTCTGGCCCAGTATGGATCTTGCTGCCCAATATGCCAACCTGACTACAATCAACAACTATCAGAGGTACTACCGGCCGGGGTCGTTTCAGCCTAACAACGTGACCGTAGGAGCGGCCGTTCGGTTCCCATTTTTCAATTGGGCTCAACGCGCGCGCATACAAGAGGCCGAAGCGGATGCCCTGAAAGCGAAAAAACAGGCGGAAGCCGCGAAGAACTTGGCCTCGGAGGAAACCTTGCGCCTGCAGCGCTCGGTAGTTCAAATGCAGGACGCTCGCGATGTGGCGGAGCTGGAATATGAGATTGCGCAACAAAATGTTGAAGCCGTTAAGACCCGAATGGAATCTTCTACTGCGAACCTGCACGATCTGGATAATGCGGAAACCCAAGCGAACGAACGGTTCATCACGCTGCAAGATGTAACTTTTGAAGTGGAACGGAGCCAAATCGGACTGATGCGCGCAACCGGCGAGTTGGAAGGGTGGGCGACCGGAGCCAGGTAACTGAGTGAATCGTGGATAAATTGAGTTAAGTAGAGCCAGCTGAACTGCATGTTAGGCCCGCAAAGGCTTTGTAAAGTTATTCTTGCGAACACGTCTTTTTCGCTGTTCGTTTTCGCTATTCAAGGGCCCAAAATCTCAGTTCAACGGATAGAGGTTCGAATCGAGGTCCGCTAGCAGGTAAACTGTCGCAACTCTCGAAAGCATTTGAACATCCCATAGAGGTTCGACGAACCTGCGTAAATACTGTTCTGGGAGTAAGTTAAGGTTCGTCGAATGATAAAATAAGCACAGAAAGAATATGCCACTTAAGACGCTCTTCCTAAACCCACCTTCCTTCGACAATTTTGACGGCGGGGCCGGATCACGCTGGCCAGCTACGCGGGAAATCGAATCCTATTGGTATCCGGTATGGCTGGCTTATCCGGCAGGAATGCTGGAAGGTTCCCGGCTATTGGATGCGCCCCCGCATCATATTTCGGCCGAGCAGACCATCGAGATTGCCAAAGCCTACGAGTTCCTCGTGCTATTCACCAGCACCCCAGGTTTTCCTGGCGATATTGGATTGGCAAAGGCCATCAAGGCGGCGAATCCCGAGATCAAGATTGCGTTCGTAGGCCCGCACGTGACTGTGCTGCCGGAAAAATCTTTGCGGGATTGTCCGGCTATCGATTTTATCGTTCGCAAAGAGTTCGACTATGCGGTGGTCGATTACGCCAAGGGCAAGCCGCTGGCGGAGATTCCGGGGGTTTCATTCCTGAAAGATGGCAAGGCCGTACATAACCCGGATGCCCCCCAGATTCAGGACCTGGACGCACTGCCGCATGTCACGGACATTTACAAGCGCGATCTCGATGTCTCACGCTACAACGTTCCTTTCCTGCTGCATCCCTATGTTTCGCTTTACACGACACGCGGTTGTCCGGCGCAATGTACGTTCTGCCTGTGGCCGCAGACGTTAAGCGGGCATCCCTGGCGGAAGCGCTCTACCGATGATGTCGCGGCTGAAATGGCGCAGGTCAAGCAGTATTGGCCCGATGTAAAAGAGTTCTTTTTTGACGATGACACCTTCAACATTCAGAAGGCGCGGACCGTCGAACTCTGCGCGAAGCTAAAGCCTTTGGGTTTGACTTGGTCATGCACTTCGCGTGTTACCACCGACTACGAGACGTTGAAGGCCATGAAGGAAGCCGGATGCCGGTTGCTTATTGTGGGATACGAATCCGGCGATCAGCAGATCCTGAAGAACATCAAGAAGGGTGCAACTGTCGAGCGGGCCCGGCAGTTTACCAAGGATTGCCACAAGCTGGGATTGGTCATCCACGGCGACTTCATCATGGGATTGCCTGGCGAAACGCACGAGACCATCAACAACACCATAGAGTTTGCCAAAGAGTTGGATGTCGAGACGATTCAGGTTTCAGTCGCCCACGCTTATCCCGGCACCGAATTGTATGACTATGCCGTAAAGAACGGATTCATGGTTGTCGGCGACAAGATGGTGGATGAGGGTGGGCATCAACTGGCCCACATTCAGTACCCGGGATTGCCAGCGGATGAGATCCTTTCCGCTGTCCATCGCTTCTACGATGAGTACTATTTCCGCCCAAAGGCAATATTCCGCATCCTGAAGAAAGCTGCCTTCGACAGCAACGATCGCAAGCGTCTCTATTACGAGGCCAAGACTTTCTTGAAGCTGCGCTCGCAGCGCAACAAGATGGTGAAAAAGAACGGCGGCAATCGGCCAACAGCTACGGTTGAGCCGGTAAAGAGTTTGAGCTGATTCGCAGTTGCCCGAGATATTCGGCCGGGGATGCACCGTCCCCGGCTTTGTCGTCTGTGAATCCGGCACCGACGGAAATGTATTGTCACACGCATGATGTGGCACCATGCTTACTAGGTTGGCTGGAGCGTGGGCAGAAGCTCCAATGACGTTTCGCAAGTATCTCGTTTTGGCCGGGGTCACGGTATTCGCCGCCAGCGGCGATTCCATGCTGTCGCATGGAATGCAGCAGACTGGCGCCATTTCTCTACATCACCTTCCCCTTGTGATCCTCGCCTTGCACAACCCCTGGGTGGCAATCGGCATTCTGCTGCTGCTCGGTTTTTTTACCAGCTACATGGTCGCTTTGTCGTGGGCCGATCTGACCTACGTGATGCCCGCGACCTCAGCCGGATATGTGCTGCTCGCCCTGATCGCGCGCTTTGTGCTGCACGAGCATGTGAGTGTGCTCCGCTGGCTAGGGATTGCGCTGACAACTGGAGGAGTGGGATTTGTGGCCGGCGGCCCGGAGATTACCACAGGCAGCGGTACCGAAGCCGTGGTAGAGCAAACGCGGTCGATGCCCAGGGCGGAAATTCTGGCAGGCGCGAAAAATACCGGGCATGACATGCACGGCGGAGTTGAATCGTGAGGGCGCTATATACCTGGGGCGCGATTCTTGCCATCGTCCTCGCTTCGGTTGTCGGCGACATTCTGCTCTCCCGTGCCATGAAGGAAGTGGGCGATGTAGGAAAACTCTGGAAGCGTAGCGGATTCTTCGCGGTGATGAGAAATACACTCTCGAACATGAATTTCCTGCTGGGTCTGATGGCGACGGCACTGGCATTCTTCTCCATGCTCTTTGCGCTTTCCTGGGGCGACGTAAGCCTGGTCGCTCCTGCGGCAGCCTCCCTTACCTTCATCGGCAATGCCGTGGCTGCCAAAATCTTTCTTCATGAAAAAGTCGACCGCAGGCGCTGGATCGCCGCCTCGCTGGTGGCCGCTGGTGTAGCGTTGCTCGCGGGCTAATCCCACCGTTTCCAAGGGCTCTGGTAACCTCCGGCCATCGTGACTGAAAAAATTTGCTCATCCCGGTCGAAATATTTGCGCTTAGGGAAGGCTGGAAAATACCCTAGATGCGCCAGGGAGAGGCCGAAGCCAACCTGTAGCTTAATTTTCATCAACCAAGCTGTGCGATCGGATCAGCGCAGTGGCTGATCGCAGTGGCATCTGGAGTGCTTCGAGTAGGCCGCCTGGAGCGTGGAATGGCCCGCGTGCGTGCAATTCGGATTGCTTCGTTTCTGATACTGACAGCATGCGTTGCGCCCTGCCAGCAGCCGAAAGTCCGGGCATCGTTAGATTCGCTGCCTGATGCACCCCTGCCACACGTTGCCACGGCAGTCGGATCTTTGTCCGATACGTTTCCTCGATCGTATTCAACGTCTCAATCCTGGAAAACTGGCGGTTGGCATAGCTGGAGCGAATGGCATCTGTCCTTCAAGGAAGATCACGGGAGTGATGATCGCAACGAAAACGACGAGTTTCGCAGAGAACTCGTGTCATTGTTGCAACACCGCGCAACCTACCAGCCATCAAGTGAAAACGGCTTGATGACGAGGGCCTTTTCTGCTGCTCTTGGGACGTTTTTAACGCGGGACTCTTCCGGCCGAACCAGGCTAAAAACCTCATACGTTCTTGGAGTGCTGACTTCGGCGGTGATCCACACCGCATACCGCCCCTATTGGAATCGTCCGGTTTCGGCGCCATTCAGCGATTTCGGGTCAAGGGTCGGCAATGATGCGGGCATGAATCTGCTGCATGAATTCCGGCCAGGCCTCGAAGAACTCATGAAAAGCCACACCCCGAAATTCCTTTCTCGAATCGCAGCCAGCATCGAGCACAAGTAGAACTCCTCCAGGTGATGTCTGAATTTCACCACAACGGGCACTAAGACTCACGACGAAAATCGGCAAAGATTGCCTTTTGTGTACCTCTGTGACCTTCGTGGTGAATGGATTTAAGACACTACCGCACCCGCAAGCACTTGTTTTTCAGAGATAGGCTTAGTCAGGCGCGGTTTCCACGCTTGCGGTCTGCACATCCTGTGATTCGAGTAGACGGGCGGGCGGTATTCGGATCAGATCAAGAGACGATGCCGAGCCAATTTTGTTTTTGTTGATGCGGTAGAGGAGAACAAACGGCTCAAGCCGCTAGCCGCAAGATCAGGCACGATAAAGCGCGGCATTTTTATTCCTGCAGCATGGCCAAGGGACTCGGCCGCCAAGAATCCACTGCGGACGGCTCCTTCCATAGTGGCCGGCCAGCCGCTTGCCGTCCAGTCGCCCGCGAGGAAGACGCGAGGCCATGCGGTAACTTGCGACGGGCGGTGGGCATCGATCCCAGGCCGGGGCGAGTAGGTCGCCCGAACTTCCTTGATGACCGTCGACTTCACCAGGTTGGCGATGCGCGCCTCGGGCAAAAATTCGCGCACTTCTTTCAGCGCCAGATCGACAATCTCCGATTTTGACTTGTCGATGAGGCTTTTTGAGGCGCTGACAACCAGTTCGATGTAGCTGCCGCCTCCATCTTCCCTGCCAGAGGCACGTGTGGCCAGCAGGCGCGATTTGTGGAACATCCATTGGATGGTGCGGTCGAGCAGGACGGCGTGGTCGAGATCGGTAATCTGGCGATCAAACCACAGGTGAATGCCGGTAATGGGAGCGGACTCGAAGTGGCCGAGTTTTTCGCGCAAGGGCTCGGCTTCCTGAGCGTGGGGCAGCACCCGGTCAAGATTCTCGAAAGGCAATGCCAGAATCAGATAGTCGAACGGCTGTTCGCTGCCCGTGCTGATCCGCACACCGGATGATTCGGGAACAAAACATTCGAGGGGCGTGCGGAGTCGGATCTCTCCGCCGCGCTGGCGAATGTAGTCGCCGGCGCGATTATAGAGCTCGGTTAGCGGAATAGTCGGAATGCCCATCACCCGGGCTTCGGGACTTTTCATGGATTCGCGGGCCACTTGCGCAGCATAGGAGATGGAAGTGAGCTCGAGGTCTTCGCTGAGGGCGCTCACCAGAATCGGCTTCCAGAAGCGCTGAACAGCGTTTTCGGTCTGCCCGTGACGGTGGCACCAGTCGAGAAATGATTCTCCAGTGTCGGGCTGCCTTGTGAGTGTCAGGGCGGCGATGGCGCGCGAGATTGCCAACTTGTCTTTGATTGTAAGGAACGGAAAACACAGAAACGAAGGCGCCGTATGCAGCGGTGCCGGCAGGGGCGAGGCGCGCATCACGCTCGATCGTCCGCCAGGCTCCACAAAGGTCATTTCATCGAACCAGCGGATTTTGTCTTCTACGCCAATGCGCCCGTAGAACTCGATAAGGTTCGTGCAGACGCGGAAAAGGACGTGCTGGCAATTGTCCACAACTTCGTTTGTTCCGGGATGCTCATAAGACGATGCGCGGCCGCCGAGATAGGGACGCCGCTCGAAAACTGTCACCCGGAATCCGCAATCCGACAGCGCACATGCTGCCGCAAGACCCGCGAGACCGCCGCCCGCGACGGCTACAGTGGAATTTGTAGGGGAGGTATTCATTCCGGACAATTGATTGCTGATCGTTGATTATTGATTGAAAACGTTGCTGCCCCACAACCCCAGTCCCCAATCAACAATTCTGTCATTTCGCGAGATTACGTGAGGCGCTGCCAGAAGCCCTTCGCAAGAATACGCAGCTTTTCGGTTACCGTAAGGCCAACCTTGGCGGTGAACACGTCATATTGGCGCGTGGCGATCTTTTCAAGCAGCGCGCGGTAAATGTTGACCAGCAACCAGAGCGCGGGTTGGCTATCTTCGGAGATGTAGCCGTTGAGTTGATCGCCGGCCTTGTAAAACTCGCGGGCCCGGTCGGCTTCAAACGCAAGCAGCGGCCGGAAACTTGCGGCATCGGGCGAGGAGAGCAAATCAGCGGCATTCAAATTGAACCGCGCCAAATCTTCCTGCGGCAAGTACACGCGTCCCATGGCCGCATCTTCTTTTACATCGCGAATAATGTTGGTGAGCTGAAAAGCTAAACCGCACCGCTCGGCCAGTGGCTCGGCAGCAGGGTCGCGATATCCGAAGATATGAATGCAGACAAGCCCGACGACCGACGCTACGCGATAGCAGTACTGGGTAAGGTCCTCGAAGGTTTGGTACTGGACCGTGAGACCTGGAATTGCCGGGGTGGCGAACCCCGGTTCGTCTTCATCGACTGTCTGAGCTGACTGCTCTACATCCATTGCCGTGCCTATGGCGAGTTCGTCGAGCAGGCCGGCGGGAATGTTATAGCGGCGCTGCGCGTCGGTGAGGGCGAGCAGAATGGGATCATCGCTGGGCTCGCCTTGCTGGGCGCGGTGTAGCGCTTCCAGCCAAATATCGAGTTTGAGATGCCGCTCTTCCGGTCTCAGGCCCGGGTCGTCGGCAATGTCGTCGCAGCGCCGCATGAATGCGTAGACGGCGCAAAGAGCTTCACGTTTGAGTTTGGGAAGAACCCGAAATGCGTAATAGAAATTCTTGGCGTTGGAACGGGTGATGCCACGGCAAACGGAATACGCCATGGTCAGCTGGGCGGGGGCCGGGGCCCACGCGCTCGGCATCGGCTGCGCGCCCGCGCTCATATTAATTTTCCCAACGCCGCACGCGCGACCAGCGCCAGCTTGCGGGCCTTCGAGATTGCTGGACGCCGTCCGAGCACGGCGAAATTCTGCCGCTCAATCGCATTGAGGATTTCCTGCCCGCCCCGGCTGAAGAGTTCGATATCGATGGCCAGCTCTTTTCTGACTTGCCCGACCAGCGGCACACCACGCTTAAACCACTCACGGGCCCGTTCCAATTCGAACTTCATCATCGCGCAGAAGGCGGCGGTGTTGCGTTTTTGTGCGATGTCGTCTTCGGTGACCGAATATTTACGCAGGTCTTCGAGCGGAAGATAGATTCGACCTTTCGCGTAATCAACGCTCACGTCCTGCCAGAAATTCGCGAGCTGCAGCGCAGTACAGGTGTTATCGGAAAGCCGCTGGCGTTCCGGATCGTTGTATCCGCAGAGATAGAGAACGAGGTGGCCGACGGGATTCGCAGAATAATGGCAATAGGCGAGCACGTCGTTGAAAGTTTCGAAGCGGGTCACCGTTTGATCCTGTCGGAAGGCGATCAGAAGATCGGAAAATTCGTGCTTCGGAATTTCGAACTTACGAACGGTTTCGGCGAGGGCGACAAAAACCGGATGTCGCGGCTTGCCCACGTAACATTGGTCGAGCTCGGCTTGCCACTCGTCGAGAAGCGCAAGCGCCTCCTTCGGATCACCAACTTCGTCGCCGAGATCATCGGAGATTCGACAGTAAGCGTAAACGTTGAAGAAGTCCTGGCGGAGATTTTTGGGAAGAAACCAGGTAGCGACAGAGAAATTTTCGTAATGGGTGCGGGCCAGCTGCGAGCAGTATTGTTGGGCTTCGGGCAGGGATGGCGCGGTTTGCGGAATTCTGTATTCCGAGGGCAAACGACTCCAGCCGGAGGATGCAGCCATAGCTGGCGGGAATTGGGTCGCGGCTTGGGTCACAGATTATTCAGATTTGCAGTTCTAGCCATGGATGCCCATGAACGGCTGAAGCTGTTGCCTTTGACATCGGTTATTGCAGCGCTCAAGTCCTGCGCGACCCAAAAGCTGCGCCGCCCGCTAATGGCCCGGAATGATGGCCGTCTTGATGGCCCCGCCGCGATTCAGCATGTGGCGCAATACTTTCTGCAGACTCGAGAGCGGAGCTTCGCCGGTTATGTAGTCAGTGGGTCGAATTTTCTTGGCAGCAATCAAGCCAAAGGCTCGGCGCACGGTTTCGGGAGTGTGATGGAACGTGGCCTTAAGAGTGATTTCGGAATAGTGGAGACGGTTGGTATCGAGCTGCACCTTGCTGCCGCTGGCACATCCGCCGAAGAAATTTACCGTGCCGCCCTTGCGAACCATGTCGATGGCCCACTCCCAGGCTTCGGGACGGCCGACCGCTTCGATCACCACATCGCACCCGCGTTTCTGCGGGGTCAGCCCACGTACAGCCTCAACCACATTCTGCGCTTTCGTAGTCTGCACGATTTCGTGGGCGCCCATGTGCTTGGCGGCCTGAACCTGCTCGTCGCGCTTTACGACCGCGATCACATTACAGCCGATGGCCCGCGCGACCTGGATGAACATCAACCCAATGGGCCCCCCGCCTATGATGGTGACGGTGTCTCCAATCTCGACGCGGGTTTCATGCAGCCCGCGCAAAACGCAAGCCAAAGGCTCAGTCATGGCCGCGTCCTCGAAGCTGACGTTGGGGGGAATCACGAGCATGTTGGCTTCGACAATCCGTCGCGGCACGCGGATATATTCGGCGTAGGCTCCGTTGTTGAAGAGCAGGTCTTCGCAGAGATTTTCCTGATGCTTGGAGCAGTAGAAACACATCTGGCACGGAGCGGAATTGAGCGCGACCACACGCTGGCCCTTCTTGAAGCTGACTACTCCGTCGCCGACTTCCTCGACCACTCCGGCAAGTTCATGGCCGAAAAGAGCAGGAGGGACGATCATGCGGGCGTGGTAGCCGCGCTGGTACACCTTGAGGTCAGTGCCACAGGTGAGCGCAACTTGAACTTTTACGAGGACCTCGCCTTTTTCCACGCGAGGAATCGGGACTCGTTCGATCTTCAGATCTTCTTTGCCGTAAAGGACGGCCGCCGTCATCTTTCCATTCACTTCGGACTTCCTTCCCGTGCTACCGCGCCTTTCCAATTGCTGCCGGGCTGAATCACGATTTTCATCGATGCAGGCTGAGGATGGGCCGCAAGCTCCAAGGCTTGCGCGGCCTCCTGCAGCGGAAACCGGTGGCTGATCAGCTGTTCCAAATCCATCTCCCGGTTCATCACAAAACGAACCGACTCTTCCTGCAAATCCGCCGAGGCACTGTAGGAACCGACCAGGGCCTTCTCATCCACGCAAACCGCAGCCGGGTCGATTACTACCTCGCCGCGCTGGGTTTGCGCAAAAAGCAATACACGCCCGCCGGGACGAGTAGCATCCATGGCGGGTCGAATCAGCGCATTGCTGCCGACTGCCAGAATCACGGCGTCAGCCCCGCGACCTTCAGTCTGCTCCCGCACAGTTCGCACTACATCTTCGTGCGAAGCATTAATATTCCGTTCGAATCCGAGGCTTTTGCTTATTTTAAGCCTCTCGGGATACAAATCGGAAGTAATAACAATGGCGCCAGCCCGCTCCGCCAGCACACTCAATATGATGCCGATTGGACCCTGGCCGACAGTAAGGACGGTTTCGCCGGCTTCCAGGCGCAACGCCTCGATTCCTTTGATGCAGGTATTCACCGGCTCGACGAAACAGGCTTGCTCGAACGAAACTCCATCTGGAATTCGGACAGTTCCCTGCTCAACAATCCAGTCCATAACGCGGACGTATTCGGCGAACCCTCCGCCCGACGGTTCGAAGCCAGCGGTGCACCCGACCTTCTTGTAGGTTGCACACTGGGCAAAGGTCTTGTGCCGGCAGTAGTAGCACTGTCCGCAGGGGATATGGTGAAAGACGACTACCCGGTCACCCAAGCGGAACTTGTTTACGCCGTCGCCGACGGCAGCCACTTCGCCGGAAGTTTCATGGCCGAAGATACGAGGCGCGGAGTGGGAACCTGTGGCGATCTTCTTGAGATCGGCCCCGCAGACACCGCAGGTATGAACCCGAAGAAGAATTTCTCCGGGACCGATTTTTGGCACCGGAACGGATTCGAGGCGCACATCATTCACCCCACGGTAGACAGCGGCGAGCATCGTCGCAGGGATCGATTGAGCGCGATCTTCGATGGCGATTTGTCCGGCAATACTCATGAACAAAGTTTAGATGAATTTATACCGTCTTCGCTTCAGGGATGCTCTTCGCCACGCCCTGATCGCTCAGATACCTTTCCAGCGCCGCGGCCGCCTTCTTGCTGTTGCGTGCCAGTCTGGCTATATCAGGCCAAAGCCACGGCCTGAGAGCTGCATTCGCCACGAAATGAAAAGTCCGGAAGCGGCCTTGGCTATCGACAAAACGAGTCATCTCGGGTATCTCGAAGTTCATCTCGTCTGAAATCACTTTTACTGCGCGAAACGCGACTTCATGACTGCGAGCGGCCGCGGCTACCCCGGCCGCTTCCATGTCGACAGCCTGCGCGCCATACGACTGCGCTAGGCGCGACTTTTGTTGTGCATCAGCCACAGACATGAAGGTCAAAAGCGTTCCATCCCCATCTGCGATTTCCATGCGGCTACCGTCTCGGGCATCAATTAGAAGACCTGGAACGAAAATATCTCCGACCCGCATGTTGGATTCCAGCGCTCCCGCGAAACCAACGGATTGCACAAGCGAAGGATCGTACAACGCGATCACGGCTTCCGCCGCCCGGCGAGCAGCCTCAACGCCGATCCCTCCACAAACAATGATTTCGTCCTCGCGTTCGAAACAGCCAAATTTACGGCCATCGTACTCGCGCTCGGTTCGCCTGGAATTCCTCAGCAGGTCCGCGACCTCGCGTTCCAGAGCAGCCACGATTGCAGTTCTAGGCATAGCCGTTTGCCCTGAACCACTCGACCGCACGGCGCAGCGCGTCATCCGCAGGAACGATCTTCCACCCCAATTCACGCTCGGCTTTACTAGAGCTGGCCCACATTTTTTTCTTGCCCATGCGAACGGTTTCGACCGTGGCGCGCGGCTCGCGGCCGAGAATTCGACCGGAGACGATCTCATCCACTGCGCCTGCCAGGTAGGCGACGAAGTAAGGCAACTTCACTTTCGGTGAAGGCAGACCGGTGATCGCGCCTAGCTTGTCCAGAATTTGCTTCAAAGTCAAATTCTCCCCACCAAGGATGTAGCGCTCGCCGCTCTTGCCTTTTTCCAACGCGGCAACATGCCCTAGCGCACATTCCCGAACATCGACCAGGTTGAGTCCGGTTTCCACATAGGCGGGGAATTTTTTCTTCAGAAAGTCAACCACAATGCGGCCCGTGGGTGTGGGCTTGATGTCCTGTTCGCCGATCGGCGTGGTCGGATTCACCGTGACCACGCGCATGCCGCTGCGTCCCGCTTCGAGCGCGATCTGCTCGGCCATAAATTTGGAGCGCTTGTAATGGCCAATCATGTCGGCGAGCGAAACCGCAGAATCTTCGTCGGCAGGCTGGCCGTTGCCGGTGAAGCCGATCGTGCCGACGCTCGAAGTGTAGACGACGCTCTTGACGCCGTTCTTGCGCGCAGCTTCGAGAATCGCGCGCGTGCCTTCGACATTCGAGCCATACATTTCGTTGGGATCGCGCAGCCAGAGTCGGTAGTCGGCAGCGACGTGGAACACGGTGTCGCATCCGGACATAGCTTTTTCGAGCGAAGCGGGATCGCGTAGATCGCCAATGGCAGTTTCCGCCTTGAGGCCTTCGAGGTTTTTCAGATTGCTGGTTCGGCGGACGAACAGGCGCAGATCGCCTCCCTGCTCGGCAAGGACGCGAGCTACGTGAGAACCGAGAAATCCGGTGGCGCCTGTGAGGAAGATTGGCATTTAGAGGCCAGCCCGTGGGCCGCCGCTTAAAACAGCTTACCGCAGGTCGGAAAGTGGGGCCTATTTCCAGCGGTCCCCACGCTTCACGATGTATTGCGCGAACACGTAACGCCAAGGGATCAGCGGAATGAAAATCACAACCATCACCACGGCTTTTATATCTTCGGCCGCAGCCGCGTTGATCTGTTGGGCGGACCAGAGCGGCCAGGCAAAAGCAAGTAGGTAGATTGCCTTCCAGATCAGCTCAAAAAGCAATAGCGGCAGCATCTGGACGGGATACCGGAAGCCCAGCACCGCGGTCGCGCCCAACCCAGCCAGCACACTAAAGCGAATGCCTTCTGCGATTGCCAACTCAGTGGTGTGGTGGAGAACGACGGGCCAGATATACGTGCCCAACCCTCCGGCCAGGACCAGGTAGCAGAGGCGCAGCGTGTAGAGGCGAAAGAGGGAGAACTCAGGTGCAGGAGCATTAGACGTCGCAACACTATTTGGAACTGGGTCGACAACTGAGTTCATAGTGCTGCACAGTTTAAGAGGAAGATGGACTCCGCGCAAGCCGACTCGCTACGCGTTCTCTTTCTCCATTACCTTTGCATAAGTCGTCAGCGCGAGCAGCGGAAAGTACTGCCGATACAGGTGATACTTCAGATAAAACACTCGCGGGAAACCGGTGCCTGTAAAGAACTTCTCGTCCCACGAACCGTCTTCTTTCTGCGTGCGCAGAAGGTGCGCGATGCCGCGAGCCACCGAATCGCTCCGCGTGTCGCCCGCGGCCAGCAGGCCGAGAATCGCCCATGCGGTCTGCGAAGGTGTGCTATCGCCTACACCGCGTAGAGTTGGATCGTCATAGGAACCGACCGTTTCGCCCCATCCGCCATCGGCATTCTGCACCATACGCAGCCACTCAGCCCCCTGTTGGATGCAGGGCTCATGAAGATCAACGCCCATGTCTTCTAATCCACGCAGCACCAGGGCAGTCCCGTAAATGTAATTCACGCCCCAGCGGCCAAACCAGCTGCCATCAGGCTCTTGTTCGTCGCGAATAAATCGAATCGCCCGTTTCACCGCCGGATGAGTCTTGTCATATCCATAGGTGGCCAGCATTTCGAGGATGCGACCGGTGATATCCACCGTCGGCGGATCGAGCATGGCATTGTGATCGGCGAACGGGATGTGCTCGAAGACCATCTTGTCATTATCTTTATCGAATGAAGCCCAACCGCCATTCTTGCACTGCATGGAAAAAATCCAGTCGATGGCCCGCTGCACGGACTCGCGCTGGTAGCGTCCGTTGGGGTGCTCGACCCGGCTCAGGCCGAGGCAAACCATGGCTGTGTCATCCACATCCGGATAAAACTCATTGTTGAACTCGAAGTACCAACCGGCCGGTTTCCCCTTTTTGTTCTTGACCTGCCAGTCGCCGGGGGTGCGAACCTGCTTCTGCAGAATCCAGTCGGCGCACTTGACCATGCGGCCATCGTTCGCCGGAACTCCGGCCTCGCCCAGCGCGAAAAGCGCGTAAGCCGTGTCCCAGACCGGAGACATGCAGGGCTGCATGCGGAACGTGTCTTTTTCTTCGATTCCAAGCTTTTCGAATTCATCGAGCGCTCGAATGAATTGCGGATCGTCAAGCGAATATCCCTGGCAGCGAAGAGCGATGATGGCATTCATCATCGAGGGATAGATGGCGCCCAAGCCGTCGCTCATTTCGAAGCGTTCCAGCATCCATTTCTCGGCTTTCTTCAGAGCGATTGAGCGCAAGGGGCGCACATGTACTGCCTCGAACCAATGAACCATCCGATCCAGGCATAAAAAGAAGTTGCGCCAGGAGACCAATTTTTTCGACCAGCGCAGGTGCATGTGAGACTTCAACATGCCGCCGACAAATAATTCCTCCACGCCCATTTCGCGGGGAATCTTCTTGAATGGCTTTTTCGCGTAGCAGATGGAAAGCGGCACGAGGATTGCCCGCGACCACGAAGAAATTTCGTAGATATTGAACCAGAACCAATTGGGAAACAGAACGATCTCGGGCGGAATGGCCGGGACGGCATCGTAATCGTACTGCCCGAAGAAACAGAGATAGATTTTGGTAAATGTGTTGACCTCGGTTACACCGCCGAGTTCAAGAATCTTTTTGCGGGCGCGCTCCAGAACTGGGTGATCGGCTTTGTATCCGGCCAGCTTGAGGCCGAAGTAGGCTTTGACCGAGGCGCTGATGTTCGATGGTCCGGCCTCATAAATGCTCCAGCCGCCGTCTTCGTTCTGGTGCCGTATGATCCAATTTGCGGCCTTCTGAAAGCGCTCGGGATCGCCGGTTCCCAACAGCGTGTGTAGCAGAATGTAATCGGATTCCAGCGTGGTATCCGCTTCGAGTTCGCCGCACCAATAACCTTGCTCATATTGTTGCGAGAAAAGAAAATCGCGTGCGGCGCGGGTCGCTGCCCCTACCCGGCTGAATAGCGCATCGATTTTTCCGAAACGAAGTTCTGGAGGCGATGTTAGGGGTGAAGTTAAGTGAGAATCGGGGGAGTCAATTTCCATGCTCTTGCAACTCCGTCAATCCGCAGTGGCGGCGGCCGGAGCGGCGGCGATGGCTTCGACAATCTCCGGCGGTAGACCGAAGCGAACGTTTTCCGGCATCACTTCAAGTTCCTGGACGTTGCCGAAACCTTTGGTCGACAAAAACTTCATGGTTTCTTCCACCAGGCATTCCGGCGCGGAAGCCCCGGCAGTAAGCGCGATGGTCTTTGCATTGACCAGCCACTCTGGCTCAATGTCTTTATAGCTGTCGATGAGATGCGAGTTCGTCCCCAGATTTCGCGCCACTTCCACCAGACGATTGGAATTCGAGCTGTTTTCCGATCCCACCACCAATAGCAGGTCAGCTTCCGACGCGACCTGCTTCACAGCGACCTGACGGTTCTCGGTGGCGTAGCAAATATCCTGCGCAGCCGGCCCTTTGATGTTAGGAAACTTCTGTTTCAATGCCGCGATAATATCTTTGGTCTCGTCGAGACTCAAAGTGGTCTGCGTGAGATACGCCACGCGATTGGGGTCAGGAACCGACAGCTTCTTTACCTGCTCGGGATTACCCACGACCTGAGTGACCAGCGGGGCCTCGCCCAGCGTGCCTTGCACCTCGTCGTGATCATGATGGCCGATCAGAATCAGCGAATAGCCTTCTTTCGCGAACTTGACGGCTTCAACGTGGACCTTAGTGACCAGCGGGCAGGTCGCGTCAATCACGCGCAATCCGCGCCGCGCACTGTGCTGGCGCACCTCCGGCGACACGCCGTGTGCGCTATATATAACGCGCTCGCCGTTGGGAACTTCGTCTTCACTGTCGACAAAAATTGCACCCTTGGCGCGCAGTTCGTCGACCACAAAACTGTTGTGGACGATCTCCTTGCGCACATAAATCGGCGGCCCGAAAGCTTCGAGCGCAATGCGCACAACGTCAATGGCACGCACTACCCCGGCGCAAAACCCGCGCGGCTTTAAGAGAAGTAAAGTCTTTCCGTTACTAGTTCGCAATCCCGGCTCCCTGTATCAGTGGCACCCTTTCGACCACTTTCTTCGCATATGGGATGCAAAATAGCGGTCGGAACCCACATTTAGAGTACACGAACCCCATTCCATCCAGTATCCATAACTTACCGGAAGGAACAGAGATGGTCAATGTAAGATGATGAAATGCTTGGAATTAGCAGCGAGCGGCTGGTTTTGACGGTTTAGTGGCAGGCCCAAAAACAAGTAGAGGTTTGGGTCTTCAGCCGACGTTCTGAGCCCATACAGACCGGAGACCACCCAGTTTGATTAGGTCAGTGTTGATCAAACAGAGCAGTGCGCTCGACCCGTTCCCCTTTGAACACCACCATAGAAATTCGTTCGCTCGCGCCAATGTCCTCCAGCGGATTGCCGTCGACCACCAGCAAATCTGCATCGTTGCCCGGACGAATCGAGCCAATCTGGTTTTCTAATCTCAGCAACCGCGCTGCGTTCAAGGTCGCTGCTTGTAAGGCGACAGCAGGTGAAATTCCAGCCTTTACCCAGAGCTCCAACTCGTGTTGAACTGTCGCGCCGTGGATCACAAGAAAATTGCCGGCATCAGTGCCCGTCACCAGCAGAACGCCATGCTCCTGCGCGCGCTTCAAATTGTCGATTGCGATTGCCATATCGATTGGATATTCCGCAATCGACTTGCGAATGGCTTCGCCTTCCGGAGACGTCAACTCCTTCTCAGTTCCAGTCAACAGGTCCGCCGGGCCGACCTGTTGCACCATGGATCTCTTCAACAAACTATCGTTGCCGGCAGCGAAATCTTTGAAAGCCTCTCCCACGCTCAATGTCGGATCATAAAAAGTCCCCTGCTTCGCCATTTGCGCAAACAATGCATCGGGAATTTTTTCGCGAAACGATCCGTGCTCAATCGAATCCGCCTTGGCTTGTACAGCGTCAGCTACATCGCGCGCATCCCCGGTATGAACGGCGAGGGGAAGAGCGTCTGCGTGGGCCTCCTGAGCGATGGCATCGAAGATTCCCGTATCGAGCCGGTTGAACACGCTGCCGCCTGCGCCCGATTCCAGAATCGCCTTGATGCAATCCACGCCACGCTCTTTCAGGGCGTCGACCTGCTGCTTCGCTTCATCGCTGGAAGATGGAAGGCGCGTGGTTTCTTTCTCAAAAGCTGACCGTAACGGAGCTGGTAGATTTTTTCCGTATTCCGTCCCGTGCCCGCCGGGCGCCGTAAACATTGGCCCGCAAGTTTGCAACTCTGAACCAAGCATTTCGCCGCTGTTCACAGTTGAGCGCACTTGAAGAATTCCATCCAACCCGTCGCCGACACTCCTCACGGTTGTGATTCCGCTGTAGAGATACGCTGCAAGGTTCCGCAGCATTGCCTTCTCCGCATCGTATTTGCTCCAATCTTCGTAAAACCCTCCCGGCGC
This sequence comes from uncultured Acidobacteriaceae bacterium, assembly GCA_963743585.1. Taxonomy (GTDB): domain Bacteria; phylum Acidobacteriota; class Terriglobia; order Terriglobales; family Acidobacteriaceae; genus Sulfotelmatobacter. The sequence continues at coordinate 199,768 of CAVUQI010000006.1, forward strand.
TCCAAGATGAACGTGAACGTCAATCAATCCCGGCAGAATTGTCTTCCCCGCAGCTTCAACAATTTCCGCTTTCAACGTCTTCGGATCGGGGCCCTCCCCTTCATAAACCTCGGCGATCTTTCCTCCGCGCACCAACACCGAGCCGTTTTCGATCACTTTTCCGTCGCCAACGAAAATGCGCGCCCCGCGGATCAGGAACGTGTCGCCCCGCGCCAGTTCTCGGTTGAGAATCTTTTCCTTTTCAATACCGGTGCGGGCATGCATCTGCCAAAATCCCAGAAACAGAAATGGCGCAACTACCGCCGCCAGCCACAGCTTGGCAGAAGCCCGAATTTTTTCTTCTTTTTCCCAGCGAAACAGCTTGTAAGAAATAAACAATCCCACAAAAGCCGTCAGCAGAAGCGCCAGCGTAGGCTCAATATTTGCCCCTATGCCCTCATTGCGCGCCAGCATGCTTTGTATGCCAATTACCAGATAAGTCGCCGGAACAAATTGCGTGATCACCAGCAGCCACGGCGGAAACATCGCCAGTGGAAATGTCGCGCCGCTCAGAAACAGCATAGGCAGATAAACCAACTGCACCAGCAGTTGGCTCTCCTGCATCGAGTTGACCACCGAAGCCAGAATCGCCCCAATCGCCCGGAACGCGACAATCCCTACGCTGATGAAGATCAGGATCGATCCGAAAGACTGGGGCCACGGCATGCCATACAAATAATGGGCGAGCCCCAGAATCAGGATCACGTTCGGCATGTACAGGATCCAGCCGGTCACCACCGAAGCAACCAGCAGGGGACCAGGCGTGATCGGAGTGACTTTATAGCGCCGCAGGATGTTCGCTTCGCGGTCCTGCACGGCCCGAATTCCCGCGCCAAATAAGCCATTGCCCAGGATTCCAATAATCAAAACCATGGCGATCACGATCGTCATGGCGGCGCCACGCTCGGCGTGCATCACTTGCCCAAAGATGAAAAAGAAAATCAGCGGGAAGAGATAATTGAAGAAAATGACCGACTTCTGCCGCAAGGCCAGTTTCAAGTTCAAACCGATCAGCGCCTGGTAGCCTCTCATTCGCGCAGGCTCTTTCCCGTCAGCTCGATGAACACGTCTTCCAGGCTCGGCTGTTTCAGGCTCACGTCGGTTAATTCGAGTCCCTGTTGATCGATCCACTTTACCAAATCCACCAGCGTGGCCGCCGCATGCCGCGACTGCACGGTCAGGGTTCGGCCGCTATGATCGAGCGCACTCTGCACGGCTTCCGACCAGGCTGGCCGGTGATCGGGAAAGCTTGTCGCACACGTGACCACAATGGTGGAAGAGTTTCTGCTCTGCTGCTTGAGGCGCGCCGGCGTATCCATGGCGACGATTCGCCCTTCATCCACGATTGCAACCCGGTCGCAAAGCCGCTCCGCTTCCTCTATATAGTGCGTGGTAAGCAAAATCGTGCGATGCTCCTGCTTCAACTCCTCGAGCAACAAATGAATCTCAGCCCGCACCTGCGGATCGAGCCCGGTGGTCGGCTCATCCAGAAAAATCAGCTGAGGATCGTTCACCAAAGCCAGCGCCAGTGCGAGCCGCTGTTTTTGCCCTCCCGAAAGCGTGTCGTAAAATGCATCGCGTTTTTCCTGGAGCTGCAGCCGCGCGAGCAATTTATTCGAATCAACACTGCGGGTGTAAAAAGACGCAAAGACGTGCATGGCCTCGTGCACGCGGATCTTCTCAGGAAGATTCGTCGCCTGCAGGCAAACTCCAATCCGATCTTTCAGTTGCTGCCGCTGCTTGTCTGGATCAAACCCAAGGACCGCGACCTGCCCGCTGCTGCGTGGCCGCAGCCCTTCCAAAATCTCAACAGTGGTCGTTTTTCCCGCGCCATTCGGGCCCAGCAAGCCAAACACTTCCCCCGCCTGGATTTCGAAATCAATCCCCTTAACAGCATGGACTTCCCCATACGATTTCTTGAGCGCCTTGACTGAAATAGCTGGGGAATTGGCAATCATTGGGGAAGGTCAGGCTATCGAACAAAGAGTGCGAAGTCAAAAAAGCCAGATGAATACTCTGTGAATTGCCCGCACACCTGCATGCCTGGACTTGCATACTTAAAAGCTCGCCTGATACGAATGCCGTCAAAACCGCAAATTGGGCATGAAAACGTCACCCTATACCATGATGTCGGAGTAGCACCATCGGGCCAAACCTTCCCTGATCGTGCCATTGTCAGGATCCGCCCTTTGCCTCAGGATGTTTGTGTCGGGCGAAGTTACCAAAGTCATTCGTAAGGACACAACCAGATGGGCACCGAAAGATACAGATTGCCGGGCTTAAGCGCAGGAAGGCCGATGAGCCAAGCCGCCGATACGCAATCACGGCGACTCCTGATTGCGCTCGCGATTCTGCTGGCTGTCCTTGTAATGGTTGTGGTGAAGAACAGCGATTTCTGGTTTGGCACTGACGAAGCAGCGGATGTCGATTCTTCAGTTCCGGCGACTAGCTCGAATCCCGCCGTCTTCTCGATTCATAAGCAAACGCCCGCCGCTCAATCGGCAGCTACCCAGATCACGCCAACGCAGCACGTCTCCAAAGCTTTCAAATCGCCTGCTCAGGCGGTCAATGCCCAAGCCGCTCAATCGAATGCAACTGAATCAGAAGCGCCTGTGGTCGCCTCTCACCGGGTCGTCCTTCCGCCGCTCGATGTCGAAGTCGTCGCCGGCGATAAGCACAGCACGCTTCACCCCAGTAGCAACGTTATCGTTACGGACATTCCGGCAGATCCCAACCGTCCCGCCGCGCTCACCGCTTCCAGCATAGTTTCGAACGCTTCCCAGCATGAACGCCTTTCGGCGGTCAGCGCTCCGGAACTCCGGCAATCCATCGATGCAACTTATCCCGCCCTGGGACAGCATTCTCGGGTGCAAGGCTCTGTGGTTTTGGAAGCCGTCATCGGGACCGACGGCGTGATTGAAGGTCTTCGCGTTCTCGGCGGCCCATCGATTCTCATCAACGCCGCACAGCAAGCGGTCCGCCAGTGGCACTTTAAGCCTTATCTGCAGAACGGCCGGCCCGTCGAGACAAAATGCACGGTTACGGTCAACTTCTCGATCCTCGTCGCCGGCACATCCAGCAACATCAGCTAGCCCGAAAAACACTCTGGCCAATAACTACCTGCAGAACACACTCGTCCCTTTTGAACTTCGCGGGGCAGAACTATAAGGTGGGCTGTCCTCACCCGAAACTGGGGGCTGATGGTATCTCAACTAAGTCACTGCCCCTGGAAAACCTGGAGTTTCCGGTGGCACCCGGAGGCTTCTCGCACCCCGGGTTCGCGACTTGCCCGTGGTCGATCGAACGCCATCGTACTTGCCATCAAGTCTCGAAGGCGATCTCGCGCCATCCTCATCCTCGACCAACATTCGTTCTCCAAAGGCATCGGCCGCAGCTTGAATTCTGTCACTCTGCTTTTTAGCTTCATTGACCAGCAGCGCCAACTTGTCGATCTCCTCCTGAAGACGCTGAATCTGGCTTCTTTTCATACTGGAAGTTGAGGTTGGTCCTGGAAGCGTTATTTTATTCTTGCTGCCAGATTTGCCATCAGCCATGTGTTTTCGGTTCTTCCTCCTGACAGGTTCAACCGTAACTTGCCCGGCGGTCAAACACAAACGCCAAATCGCGCCATCGACTCCCTTAATTTAGATTCATCTACCCTGCTGGCCAGTTCGATGATGCCGCCTCAGTATCTTGTCGCGAAAATCCGGCCAAAGCTCCGGGGCAAGATTTACGAATCCGTTGTCCGCCACATCGATTCCCCAATTCATAAACATCGCCTTCCCGGTGCGGCTCTCCGGCGGGTAATACAGATTGGAGAAGCCGGTGCTCAGCGCGCTGCCGCAAACATTATCGAAATTAAACGTCTCACCTCCGCTGTCCTTTCGAATGATCACAGCACGATCTATGGCGTAGCCAACTCGCGTCCAGAAGGAATGTCCACTCCCCATCCGGAAGTAGCGCGGGTCCTCGTGAAACGTCGAGGCGATGACGAAGTCCCCGAAGAAATTTTGCGTCCCGATGTCCGCCATCGACGCTCCAAAGCGCTCGGCAAAAGCGCCCGCGTCACCTCCATATTTGGGATCGGTATGAGTCACCTGCGAGAACACGGCATTGAATGTACCCCCGCCCAGCGTGAGGACGCTGACGGTTTCATGCACGAAATTGTTCCATTTTTCTCGCGTAGTAACGATTGGGGTTGAATTCGGATCTGCCGCCGGAGCCTGCTGCTGGATCTGGCTGCTGCGGTGCATCGATTCCTGGCACGTCAATCGCCGATGCATCGCTCGTTGACCCGTCGCTCGTTGACCCGTCGCTCGTTGGCCTGCTGATAAAGGACGTGCCGACGGAAGATCCGCCAATGAAAGACGCTTGCTGTTGTCCGTCCTGCGCCCATAGTGGCACGCACAAGCACACCGCCGTCAGTAAGGCCGAGGTCTTCAAGTAGCGGAACAAATAATTCCCTGACGTGATTTGACCCATTATCACCAGAATGTAGGATGCGCAACGGCGAGAACGGATTGATCCGGAGCGAATAATGATTTTCGCACGCAATGCTGCCCGAAAACATTGCGCTAAGGCGGACGAATGCGGTCCGAGAGTAATTCGATTCAGCCGTGAGTGATCGGGTTGCCGCTTTGCCCATGCCACCCCTGCCGATCAGAATTACTGATTCGCCAAACAAAAAAACGCGCAATGAATCTGTTAATTACAATCTTGCGCATTTGCCATCGTGGGTCTTGTGGCAGAATTTAAGGATTATGACCAACCCTACGTCCCTGACATTCAGCGTCTCCGACTCTGGCTATCCACACGAAAATGAACGCGCGGGCGGCGGCAGTTGGGCAACCGCGAGCAAAGTCCCACAGGTCGCGATAGCGTTCTGGATCATCAAGATCGCGGCCACCACTGTGGGCGAGACGGGGGGAGATGCCCTTTCCATGACGATGAACCTGGGATATTTGCTGAGCAGTCTCATATTTTTGGTTTTTTTCGTCATTGCGGTGACCGCCCAGATCAGGGCGAAGGCATTTCACCGGTTCCTTTATTGGACGGTCATTGTGGCTACAACAACCCTGGGCACAACCATGGCGGATTTCTCGGACCGCTCGCTCGGGCTGGGCTATCTGGGCGGATCGCTCATCCTGTTTGCCGCGCTCATGGTAATTCTGGGGTTGTGGCGGGTCTCACAGGGAGCGATCTCGTTTCGAGATATCCGGGAACCGAAGGTTGAAATGTTTTACTGGACGACGATTTTATTTTCGAACACATTGGGAACGGCCCTGGGAGATTGGTTGGCGGACACACAAGGGGTTGGCTATGAGCGCGGCGCGCTGGTGTTTGCAGGCGCGCTTACCGTGGTGGCGGCAGTCTACTTTTTCACGAGAATTTCGCACACACTGCTGTTCTGGACGGCTTTTATTCTGACCCGGCCGCTGGGCGCCACTCTGGGCGACATCCTTACCAAGCCACACCAAAACGGCGGACTCGATCTCGGCCGGATTACATCTTCGCTGGTGATTGCGGCCTTTATCGTCCTTTCCATTTTACTCGCGCCGCAGACGGCGGGCCTGCACCCGGGAGAGAACGAGAAGTCCGAGCGGTAGTTATGACTCGATATAAAAAGGGTCCCGGTAATTTTGCGCTTGCAGACAGCAATCGCCATTACCTCATCGGACACACCGCGCAGCGCATTGGCATCTGCTCGCACCGGCATCGTCGCGGAACATCGCTCCTGTTCCGCGCCTTCGCGGAACACGCCAACAGGCACCAGGTCTCCCGGTAGATTTCAAACATCCCCTGGCTGTTCGGTCCATAATTGAAGTGAACCGTGGCGCGTGGAACGAACGCCTCCACCGTCACCACATACCACAGGCACCGTCGCCTCCATGGAACTGGCCACAAGGGCCGTTTCCGACGATGGAGTCCGTTCGGCGCTGCAGAGTGGCATCGATGCGGCCGTAAATGCGCTTCAGAAACGCGCCGGAAATAATGTCATCGTCAAGCAAGGAGTTCCTGCTCCCAAGGGTGGCTCCTACGCTCCCCTACCGAGATTGCATGGCTTTGTGGAGCTCATGAATCAGGTGGCTGGCGACGGCCTGTAGACCGCCGTGCTTTACATCGAGGAATTTGCCCTCGCGGTCGGCGGCTGTGCCGGACCACAACACAATTTTGCCCGTTGGGTCCACTAAATTAACAGTGGCCTTGTTGGTGGATTGGGCCCCAAGATTCACCCCCTTGAGCACGGCATCGGCTTCAGCGGCAGAAGTAACGATCTGGAGCGAGCCGTGGAACTGGCGGGAGATTTCCGAGGTCAGATACTGGTCGAGATGGTTTTCCATGGGCTCGACGTACACCTTGCGAACGTTGGCCAGAGATGGAGCTTGCCCGAGGCAGGCAAGGCAAGCACTAGCGAAGAGAATCGTCAAAATAACAATGCGGCGAGTAAGTCGTGGCATCGAATCTTCCTTTCTTTGTGGGACGACACGCGTGGCAACGCGACCCGTTATTTTACAAGTGGGCTGCCCGCAAGGCCAGAATCGCCGAAGCCTATAGGCCGACCTACCATCCCCTGGTCTGCAGCATCTGCGCCTCATCCAGCCCCGAAACAGCGAGCCCTTTCATCGCCCCGATCAAATCTTCGCTGACCTCAAGCAACACTTTGGGATCGTTGAAGTGCGTTGCGGCTTTCACAATGGCGCGGGCGCGCTTTTCGGCTTCAACAGGATCCGCGAAGGTGGTCGAGTCTTTCATGAAGATGCCGCTGCCGACGAACACGGCCTCGGCTCCGAGCTGCATGACGAGCGAAGCGTCGGCTGGGGTAGCGATGCCTCCAGCAGAGAAATTCGGCACCGGCAGCTTCCCTTCTTTCGCGACCATCTTAATCAGCTCATAGGGGGCCTGGTGCTCTTTTGCTTTGGCATAAAGTTCTTCTTCGCTGAGCACCGTAAGGATTTTCATCTCCTGCACGATCTGGCGGATGTGCTTAACGGCATGGACAACGTCTCCGGTACCAGCCTCGCCCTTGGTGCGGATCATGGCCGCGCCCTCGGCGATGCGGCGCAGGGCCTCTCCGAGATTGCGCGCGCCGCAAACGAACGGAACTTTGAAGGCATGCTTATCGACGTGGTGGGCTTCGTCGGCAGGCGTGAGCACTTCAGATTCGTCAATGTAGTCGACCCCCAGCTCCTGCAAAATTTGGGCTTCCGCAAAATGTCCGATGCGGCACTTCGCCATGACTGGGATCGACACCGCCGCCATGATCTCGCGAATTTTCTTCGGCGAGGCCATGCGCGCCACGCCGCCCTCGGCGCGGATTTGCGCGGGCACGCGCTCCAGCGCCATAACCGAGACGGCTCCGGCTTTTTCGGCGATGACCGCCTGCTCCGCAGTGGTGACGTCGCAGATTACGCCGCCTTTGAGCATTTCGGCGAGGCCTGTCTTGAGACGAAGGCTGGTGGAGTTGCCATTGTGTTGGGACATTGTGTTGGGCTCTTTTCGCGTTCGCGAGGATAGGCCGTCGCGCAGCTGCCGGCCACCTCCATTTTACAGGGCATTCATAATTCGCGGTACCCCGGCGTTGGGGAGGCGGCCGTCCGGCATGCCGAGGGGAGTCACTTGTGTCCGCAGCTGCGGTTTAGAGGAAAGGAAGTTCTTCGACTGCGGATGGGGACCGCGAGTCTTCCACTATGCCTCGCTCAGGCGAACGGCCTGGGATAGTCAGGGCATGACGGGCAGGACTATGTGCGACGGCAGGTCACGAGAGCAGTAGATGCGCTGGGTTGCCGGCTTGTAATCCGAAGCCGCGGCTTTGTAGATGCTGGGCACGAATTTTTGCGGATTGCGGTCGATTACCGGGAACCAAGTGGATTGAATTTGCACCATGATGCGGTGCCCTTTGAGAAATACATGATCGTGGTCGCGCAGGGGGATGTCCCACTCGATTGGCTTGTTCGGCGTTAGCGGATGCGGTTTCTCGAAGCTCTGGAGATAACGGCCGCGGCGAACCTCCATGGCGATCGGCAACTCATAGCCATTGAGCGATTGTGCATACTGGCCGGGCTTTGGGCCTTCGTCTTCTTTCCAGTCATTTTTCTGGGCGTTCTGCGGATAAACATCGATCAACTTCACGATGAAGTCGCTGTCGCTGCCCGAGGTCGACGCGAAGAGATCCGCAGCGAGCGGGCCAGTGATAGTCAGATCATGATCGAGAGGCGCGCTTACGAACGTCAGCACATCGGGACGATTATCGACGAAGCGCTGGTCCGCGACTTCCCAGGTGCGCCAGTCGCCTGCGGGATAGGTGGGCGAAATGGGTCGCTGGCGATAGGGCACAGGATTTGCCGGGTCGGAGACATATTCACGGTAGGCCTTGGTTGATTTCGCAGCGTCGGGCGCGTCGAATGATAAAGTTCCGTCGCTATGCAGATAGAGGTCTGTGGCTTTCCCTTCGGTCGGAGGCCAAGCGGCATAAGTGTGCCAGGAGTTCGATCCGCTTTGGAAGGTGCTTGCCTGCCACGCTGGCTTTGCTCCTTCTCCGTGGAGGTAATACCGGAAGAACGGTGCTTCGATGTTCTCGCGGAACTCGATCGCGGTTTCGTGACCTCCGAATGGGATCAGCCCGATGCTATCGCCTTTCGGCGTCTGCCATTCACCGTGATACCACGGTCCGGCGACGATGAAATTCGTGTGGTCGGGGTCGTGCTCTTCCGCGTGATGAAAAATCTGCCACGGCCCCCACGGATCTTCCTGGTCCCAAAATCCGCCGACGTTCAGGTTTGGTACCGGCGACGAGTGAAGCTGATTGACCCAGGCTTCTTTTTTCCAGAATTCGTCGTAGTCGGGATGGTCGATGGTGGAATTCCAGGCGGGAATCGAATCGTGGAGATATCTCCCGTTGATGTTGGAGAGCGGGCCAAGATTGAGGTACCACTCGAAGGTGTCGTAAGTATCGAACTCGAAATGTGTGTTCTGGTTTTTGTCCGATTGCTCCATTACGGAATATTCGAAGTTGTAGCTCTCGCGCAGAGCGCCGTAACGATGGAAGTCGTCGTTCATCCATTGGTCGACGGGAGAGGCCTGCTCACTCATGGCTTTCAGCGCGGGATGCGGATGAAGAAGCGTCATCGCCGTGGTCAGGCCATCGTAGGAGACGCCGTACATTCCGACTTTGCCGTTATTGTTGGGAACGTTTTTGACTAGCCAGTCAATGGAATCGTAGGCGTCCGTGGTTTCGTTGGTGGCTTTAGGATCGTTCAGATCGACCTGCGAAGATAGTTTGAAGACACCTTCGGATTTGAAACGTCCGCGTAGATTCTGGATGACCATTATGTAGCCATCTTTTTGAAGCTCCTTCCAGGAAGACGGCATATCGGTTGGAGCTTTCTCCGGGACCCCGTAGGGAGTACGGCGAAAGAGAATCGGCAGCGGACCGTGCTGATTCACAGGCGTGAGAATTACCGTCTGGAGCCGAATACCGTCGCGCACGGGAACCATGACTTCCTGAAGGGTGAAGATCGGCTTGGCTTGCGGAGTCGATTGTTGCGGAGTCTGTGCGGCGCCGGAGACAAAAAGGAGAACTGGTACGAGGCCAAGCAGAATGGGTGGGCGCAACGGTGCTCCTCCGGATTCTAGTTATGAGACCTGCGGGCGAAGTATAGCAACAAATCGGACTGAGAGGCATTACCTCCAATGCAAAATCCCTACTTCTCCCAAAGGAAGCGAGACATTAATTGGTAAGAGCGAGGGCTCAATCAACCGGGGTAGTCTTGCTTTGAGGATTAGGCCTTCTCGGAAAGGAAGGGGCCTTCGCTTGATGATTATAAGATGTGATTTTCATTCCAGCATCCCGTAGCAGCAGGATGTTCGCATGGAAGAATCATGGCCGCCGAGAAGCTCGAATCGATGGTCGGTGGAACGACGACGTTCTCCCGAAAGTAATTTCGCGTGAGCTTTCCAGAGTCTCGGCCCTCAACTTCTCTGGCAAAAAAAGCGGTGCCAAAAACACCGGCAGGATACTTTTGTCCTTGACACCACCTTCGCTCTTATCGAGGGCACCCTCGGCCATTTATTACGGCTTTCTTACTGCATCTGCGCGGTCACTTTGGCGTTTTGTACGGCATTTACGAACGCTTGGGCATCTGCGTTCTGGCTATGCGCACTGCCCTTCAGGATGTCGCTGAAGGGGACATCTTTTCCGTACAACTCTTGCGTCTTCTTGTGGTCCTGATTTATTTCGGCCCCGTTCAGCGAAGCACCGATGAAAGCACCTTTGCTGCTCGAGTAAGTAAGAATGCCCGCTTTGTAGCCGGCATCGGCCGAGGCTGAACGTCCAACCGGGCCCGCAGCCGCTGAAACATCGGCTCCGAGTTTGATATGGCCCTTCATCAGATCATTCATGCCTTCATCGTTCATGATGAACATCATGAGATCGCTGCTCTTGCCGCCGATCTGCGGCCCCCAACTCACTCCCGAAACTGCGAACGGCGCTGGGGAACTCCAGGTTCCGTTGCCGGTGCGGCAGGTGGCTACTCCGTCTCCATGCTCGCCGCCCACTACAAAAGCTCCTTTGATGAGTTTAGGGATAACGGCCACGCATTTCGCTCCATGAAGTACGTCATCGGGAATGCCTTTATCTGGCGCCGTAGAGCTCAAGTGCTCAACCGTTGCAGTGGCCCGCTGCAGTTCGGTATCGGCTGCGTTATTAGTATCGTTTTGTGGCCCTGCCGCCCAGGCTAGTGTGCCCAGGCACAGGGTGAGTACTCCTACCGTAATTTTGTATTTCATCCTCTTACCTCCATGGACTTTGATTCAACAAAACAGAATGCGGTTTTCGTGAATCGCACTCGCTGGCGGCGGGCACGATGAGCCTGAGGATGTGTCGGAACGGGCCTACAGTTGAAACCTTAGCTCGCGCTTCTGCATAGAAGAATTGCAGACAAATCTGTGGCGGTGCGCTACGCGTGAGCGCTCGCCACCTGGAAGGACTGAGGCTGTGTCCGCGCTTCCACAATCGGCACCTGCAGGGTCACGCGGCTGCCATTGGGCTTCACATTTTCTATTCTGAGGTCCCCACCGCGTTTCTTGGCGATTCGGTAGCAGACGCTCAGCCCTAATCCCGTGCCCTTGCCCACCGGCTTGGTTGTATAGAAGGGATCGAGGGCACGGTCTAAATTGGAAAAGCCGGGGCCTGTGTCTTCGACCTGGATTAAAGCGTGGGAGCCGTCCCGGTAGGCCCGAATACTTATCTTTCTGCTGCCGGCGAAGCCGTGCAATGCATCGCAGGAATTGTTGAACAGGTTCAGCAAGACCTGTTTGATCTCATCTTCGTTAATCGCCAGCGGCGGGAGGTCGGGCGCGATATCGATTTCCACGCCCACCTTGGAGTAGCGAGTGTAATACTCGCAAAGCATCAGCACCTCCTGAACCACTGGCGAGAGGCGAGCTACCTGCGAGTCCCAGGAACTTTGGCGGGAAAAACGAAGCAGGTTATCGGTGATTCGCTTCATGCGGCGGGTTTCGTTCAGGAGGCGCGTGAGGTGATCGCGACTGCGCGCCGTTGGAATGGCGTCCGCCATGAGTTCGCCGAACCCCATGATCGCGGTGAGAGGATTGTTGAGTTCGTGAGCGACACCGGCGACCAGTTGACCCATGGCGGCCAGTTTCTCCGACCAAACGAGCTGCGAGTGCAATGATTTCAGTTCCACCGCGACGGCCAGATCGGTCGCGAGCGATTCGATCCGCGCGAGTTCTTGTCGGGGAAGCTGGTTTTCGTAGCATGCGGCCGCCAGGGTGATGCCACCCACACAGGCGCCGGCCGCGGAGCACAGCGGTATCAGGAGTTCAGTGCGGCTGGCGCGATGAACGTGGGCGCCCGCTTCGCTTCCGCATTCGGCGACCGGCATCGAGCCGGATTCGTGCGACGTCAGAAGAAACGATGCCTTTCCGATCCGGCGCGCAGGAGAACAGAAACTCTGGATTTGGCTGGTGGTCCATTTCGCGCTTCGACTTTGCAGCTCTCGCAGCAAGTTGCCTGACGATTCGCTGGAGCCGGCGATTCGCAGCGTTCCCTCCTGACTCTCAATATGGATCAGGGCCGCAGAAAAGCCGGTGACCTCTGTAATTGCCGAGGCGATGTCCGGACAAATCGTATCTGGCGCCTCGCTGCTCAACAAGCGAGAGGTGATTGCCGAAAAGCGCTCCAGTTGCCGATTGAGTGCCTTGGCCTTGAGTTGCATGCCGGTAATCGCCTGCGATTTGTACTCCACCACCGCCAGGACCATGCCAAAGGCGACAACCAGCGTCGGACTATCTGATAGTGTGTCCGGGAAGACCATCTTGGGGGCGAAGCGATTAAGCACCAGCGGAGTGAAAAACATGGCTCCCCAGGACAAGAATCCGCCGGAGATTGTCAGCAACGCGGGGGATTTTGGCCAGCAGCTGCGGAAAATGAGAATTCCGGAAAGGGCAAAGCCGAGGCCCAGAAGTATCTGGCCTCCGGCATGGAAGGAACCGCTGAGAGTAAACCAGATGGCCCATGCGCCGGCTAGAGAACCCAGCAGCGTGACCGCGGTTATGTACAACGAAAACTCGCGCGTCTCCGAGAACAAGAAACATGCCGCACTTCCAAAACAGGCGACCAGGCAGAAACTGTACGGACCAGAGCGACGAGACCGCGTAGGCGTCCAGCACTGCGTAGGTAACGGAAGGGACGGCCAGGGCCAGGAGCAAAAAAGTCCGCTTGGCGCGACTCTCGGCCACCGAGGAGACTGAAACCAAAAATGCGACCGCGGAATTTTGCAGCGCTCCGCCATCAATGGCCAGAAGTATAGGACGGGCGTGCCCGCCAGCAGGCTCGAGCAACTGGGCCAGGAAGTGGGTGGAAACCAGGGCCCAGCCCACGGCCCAAAGTGTAAGGCGGGCGCAGCGGGTGTGGCGCTTGAGGCATGCAAAGATCATGACCAGCACGCATACGGTCAAGCAGGTCGGAATTTTGTCGAAAACCCCCATAGGTAATCTTCGGGGGATGAAGGGACGGTCTCAAAAGTAACCGGGTAGGATTACCGAGTCAACGCCAGAAAGTGCCATTGACGTAGCACAAGAGTTGGGTGCTTCCGGCAATACTATTCCACCCCGGCGGCGCCGATTGATGCGGAATTTCCCCGTGTGATGCAGATCACGCACGTTCGTGATCGAGCGAATTGACTGCTCTTAATCTGCCAGCTTATCCTTGGAATATTGAAATTGAAATTCATTTTCAAAATCAGACCAGGTAATGAGACCTTCATAAATGTTAGAGGCATTCATCATCACACTGCGCGAAGGGGTTGAGGCCGCGTTAATTGTCGGGATTACGCTGGCCTATCTCGCCAAGATCGGACGCAACGATTTGCGCAAAGCTGTCTATGCCGCGCTGGCCGCGGCCTTCGTAGGCAGCATTGCCATGGCAATCGTGATTTCACGGCTGAGCTGGAATGAAGACGTTTTTGAAGGCTGGGTCATGCTGGTCGCTGCGTTCTTCGTCGTGACCATGGTGGTTTTCATGATGAAAACCGGCCGCAAAATGAAGGGCGACATCGAAGGAAAAGTCGGCGGATTGCTGGCCGGCAGCGGGGCTGGTAAAAACACGTGGATCGGTTTGTTCTTTTTCGTGTTTTTAATGGTGTTGCGCGAGGGCGCGGAAACCGTTCTGATGCTGGCCGGAGTGACCCTCAACTCGACCGAGTTGATGAGTTTTCTGGGCACGCTACTGGGCGTGATGGCGGCAATTGCGTTTGGCGTAATGTTTGTCAAGGGCACGGTAAGAATCAACCTGCAGAAATTCTTTAAGGTCACGACAGCGATTCTCTTTCTTGTGGCCGCGCAGTTGGTGGTGGCCGGACTGCACGAACTCTCCGAGGCAGGCGTGATTCCGTCGTCGAAGACGGAGATGTCGATCGTTGGGCCGATCGTGAGCAACGAGTGGTTCTTTTTTGTGACGATCATCGCGCTCGCCGCGCTGATGATTTTATTTGATGCCAAGCGGCGGCAGCCGGTGACTGAGTTCGCCTCCCCGGCCGAGCGGCGCAAAGCCACGTGGACGGCGCGCAAGGAACGGCTCTGGATGGGTTCGGTCTATGTCTTCTCTTTTATTTTTATTTCGATGGTAACGGCAGAGTTTGTTTATGCCAAAAGCGCAAGCGCATTGTCACCTGCGACCGAAGTGACATTTACAAATGGGGAGGTGACGATTCCGTTATCGAAAATATCGGATGGTGACTTGCACAGATTTGAGGCGAAAGAAAACGGAGTTGAAGTTCGCTTCTTCCTTTATCAGAAACCGGATGGAAAGATTGCAACCGTGTTCGATGCCTGCGAGATTTGCGGCCCTGTGGGGTTTTACAAAACGGCCAATGGGGTAGTTTGTAAGAATTGCTCTGCACCGATTAATCCGCAATCGGTGGGACAGAAGGGCGGGTGCAATCCAATTCCGCTGAAGGCAACCGAGACCGCGGATTCCATCGTTATTCAAGAGGCGGACATCGCGGCCGAGCGCCACGTGTTCGAGAAGCAGTAACAATGTTCGTACGGCTGGTCTACGAATCGTTCCGGCGGCAAAAGCGGCGCAAGCTTCTGGCGGGAGCCGCAATCACCCTCGGCGTAACCGTGGCGACGGCGATGATCGGCGTCGCGACCGATATCGGCGACAAGATCAATCGTGAGTTGCGCACCATCGGCGCAAATATCCTCGTAACTCCACAAGATGACACGTTGGATGTCGAAATTGGCGGAGTCAATCTCAAGCCGCCGAGCGATGGCGCGTTCCTGAACGAAGCTGACCTGCCGAAAATCGAAGGTACTTTCTGGCACAACAACATTACCGGTTTTGCTCCCATGCTGCCCGTGAATGTCACGCTGCAACGCGATGGCAAAACTGAGAATCTCACGCTGCTCGGCACTTACTTCACGAAACAGCTTTCATTCGGCAAAGAAGAGTTTGTCACCGGAGTGCGAACTACGCATCCGTGGTGGAAAGTTTCCGGGGCGTGGCCGAACGATAGTTCGTACGAAATTTTATTAGGTGGACGGCTGGCAACACGGCTTTCGGCCAAGCCGGGAGACACGCTGAGTGTGTCTGGCCGGGAGTTGCGGGTAAGCGGAATTCTTTCCACAGGCGGCGCGGAGGACGATCAGATTGTTGCTCCCCTTGCCTTGGCACAGGATGTTTTGGGCAAACCGGGCGCGGTGCGGCGAGTGTTCGTAAGCGCGCTGACCAAACCGGAAGACGAGTTAGGTCGCCGCGATCCGAAGAGCATGTCAGGGGCGGTTTATGACCGCTGGTATTGCTCGCCATATCCGGCGTCGATTGCTTTTCAGTTGCAGGAAGCCATTCCGCATTCTCACGCCGAACCGATTCGCCAGGTTTCGCAGAACGAAGGCGCTGTGCTGACGCGCATTGAAGGGCTGATCTTCTTAGTCACATTGGCCGCATTGTTCGCTTCGGCGCTGGCTGTTTCGGCGGCAATGGCAACAGCAATTTTCGAGCGGCGTGCGGAAGTTGGATTGATGAAGGCCCTGGGCGCCGGAAAGGTTGCGATTGCTTCGGTATTCTTTGCCGAGGCGACGTTGCTGGCTTTAATCGGCGGGCTCGTCGGATTTGCGGCTGGCGGTTTGTTGGCGCGGCAGATTGGGCGCTCGATTTTCAGTTCGCAGATTTCGATAGCACCGGTGTTGTTCCCCGTGATTTTGGCGATTGCGGTGGTCGTTACGTTCGCCGGCAGTGCGGCAGCCATTCGCAAAGCCGTGGCCATGGATCCGGTGTTTGCGCTACGAGGTGAAGCGTGAGCACACTTCTCGATCAGCGCGCTTCTCAATCAGCGAACGATCTCGCGTCAGCTCGCGCGCACGTTCCACATACCTCAATGTTTATGCGTATGCTGATTCGCGCAGCCGTCCTGCGCCGCGGGCGTGCAGCGTCCGCCTTGTTCGCGATGGTGGTGGCCGCGGCGGTTGCCACTGCAATGCTGAATTTGTATGTCGATGTGCAAGCCAAGCTGCGGCGCGAGTTCCGTAATTATGGTGCGAACATTATTCTCGTCGGGAAGAACGGCGCTTCCCTTCCCGTCGACGCGCAGACGCACGTGGAATCAATCCTTGCCGGCCGCGGAGTCGCGGCGCCCTTTGCGATGGTGGTGGCAAGAACAAGCGACGGCCAGTCGGTCGTGGTCGCGGGCGCGGATTTTTCTCGAGTGCGGCAATTGGACAAGTGGTGGTCGGTGAGCAACTGGCCCGTGCCGGAACCCGTTTCTCGCGTCGCAGGGAATGCGCGAGAAATTGCGCTGCCGGGATTGATCGGCGTTCGGGCGCTGCCTGTCGTCTCGCCGAACAATCAACCCTTTGAGCTGACGTTCCAGGAACATAAGATTCGAATCGCGCCTGCGGGAACCGTACAGACTGGGGCCGGAGAAGACAGCCGCATCTATCTTCCCTTGACAGATTTTGTTGCCTGGACGGGAGTGCAGCCTTCGACGATCGAGATTGCCGCGAACGGTTCGCCGGAACAAGTGGATGCGATCATGCACCAGCTTGAGCATGCCATTCCAGCGGCTGATGTGCGTCCGGTGCGGCAGATTATGGAGGGTGAGGCGCGAGTTCTAGGCAAAACGCGCGCCACTTTGCTGGCCGCAGCGACGCTGATAATTCTAACCGCTGCCTTGTGCGTCCTTTCCACGCTGATGGGTTGGATCTTTGACCGGCGGCGGGATTTTGCGATCATGAAGGCGTTAGGAGCATCCGATAAATTGCTGAACGGATTTTTTGCGGCGGAAGCGGCCGCCTTAGGTGCAGTGGGCGCGGTAATTGGTTTCGTGCTGGGCATCGGGATTGCCGCGTGGATCGGCCGAGCTAATTTTCATGCCCCAGTCACACCGCGATTCAGCGTTCTCCCTTTTGTGTTGGCTGGCAGCATTATCGTTACATTGCTTGCGGCGATTCTGCCGATTTCGCTGTTGCGGCGAGTGCAGCCCGCGGTGATTTTGCGAGGCGAATAAGATGATCCAGATCAAAGATTTGACAAAGCTATACCCGGCGAAGGCCGCGGGAAATTCCACATCTCGCAAAAACGGCAAGACGTGGAGCACCCCAGGCAGGGAGAATGGCGCAATCCACGCGCTCGATCGCATCTCGCTCCACGTCGCCAAAGGCGAGTGGCTTTCGATTATGGGACCGTCCGGATCAGGGAAGTCGACGTTGGTGAATCTGATCGGATGCCTTGACCGCCCGACATCAGGCGAAATTTGGCTCGATGGGCAAAATGTTGCCGGCATTTCTGCGAATGAACTGAATCGCGTGCGCGCCGAGAAAATCGGCTTCATCTTCCAGCAGTTTCACCTCATTCCATTTCTAAGCGCTGTCGAAAATGTGATGCTGGCGCAGTATTTTCACAGTATGACCGATGAAAAAGAGGCGATTGAAGCGCTGGCTCGCGTGGGTCTGGCCGATCGCGCGCATCATCTGCCGTCGCAGCTTTCCGGAGGCGAGCAGCAACGGGTTTGCATTGCGAGAGCGCTGATTAACGATCCCAAGATCATTTTGGCGGATGAGCCCACGGGCAATCTCGACGGGCAGAACGAAGAAATCGTGTTGCAACTATTGCGCGGGTTTCATCAGCAGGGACGAACAATTGTGATGGTTACGCACGATCCGGTGGTCGCGCGCCTGGCCGACCGGCGCATTGAATTTCATCACGGCAAAATTGCCTCGCAAGAAGTCTTCGCCATGGCCGACGATGAGCAGTTCGACGAGGTGCTGGAAGAGCTTTGGGTTTTGGCCGAACACGGCGAGATTGCAGAAGTCGAGCGCATGGAAGTGCATGGTGCACTGCCAGTGAGTCTGGCAATCGAAAAGATGATGCAGATGGGGTTGGTGATTTCGGCGCCGCATCCGCCAGAGGCGCACGATCACAAGCCGTTTGTGAATCCTTGTCATGACGCCTTGAAGCCCATGGGCGCTTCTATTGGCGACGGTACGTTGATCGTGGAACTCACGCCTCGCGGCCGCGAGCGCGCCGGCAGCATCATCCGGCGGCATCGGCTGGCGGAGCGCCTGTTTACCGACAGCCTGGCGATGGACAGCGAAACCGAAATCGAACAACAGGCCTGCAAGTTCGAACACATCCTTTCACCTGAAGCCACCGACAAGATCTGCGCGTTTCTCGGGCATCCGCGCACCTGCCCGCATGGCGCACCAATACCGCCTGGGTCATGCTGCGGCGCAGGTGCAGAGTACGAAGGAGTTCAGGTTTCGAGATCAGCCAATCCGAAGCTTGCATAGCTTCCCTTCTGTTGCTGAATCAGAATACGAATACGAATCGCGCAAAACACATCTCTTGCGCTAGTCTTGAACAGCCATGCCCACGCGTCGCCCAACCATCGGTGTATTCGATTCCGGATTCGGCGGTCTTACCGTCCTGAAATCTTTACTGGAAGTGATTCCCGACGCCGATTACCTGTACTTTGGCGACACCGCGCGGCTTCCTTACGGGTCGAAATCGGTCGAAACCGTCGCACGTTATGCCGTGGAGGCCGCTCATTATCTCGAAAGTCACGAAGCCGAGTTGCTGGTAATTGCCTGCAATACGGCAACAGCTCTGGCTCTGGATCGGATAACGGCTTCGGCTCACGTTCCCGTGGTGGGCGTGGTCGAGCCCGGAGCCGAAGCTGCCGCCTCGGTCAGCCAGGCCAGAAAAGTCGTTGTGATTGGCACCGAAGCTACGGTCTGCAGCCACGCTTATCAAAAAGCTCTCGAGCAGCGCGGATTGCATGCGCGAGAGAAGGCTTGCCCGCTCTTGGTGCCGCTCGTGGAAGAAGGATGGGTTGATCATCCGCTAACGGAGGAGGTGGCACGCATCTACTTGCGCGAGGCCTTCGCCGACGGATTTCGCGACGCGGATACGCTCGTGCTGGGGTGCACGCATTATCCATTGCTCAAGCCGTTGCTGCGGCGCGCGACATCGGCTCACGTCGCCATTGTCGATTCAGCGGAATCCACTGCTCGCGCGGTCGCTCAACGGCTCGGCAACTTGCTGCCTCCAACTGCAACTGAGGAGCGGCGCGCGTTCCCGCGGCTTAATTTTTTCGTGACCGATTCTGTAGAAAAATTTAAACGGCTCGGCCAAAGATTTCTCGGGCACCCGCTCGAAAATGTTCAGCACGTGGACCTTAAAGAGTAACTGCTCACCCAAGAACGATGCTGCTGAACTTGGCAGGATCCGATCATTGCACCCGCTGCAAGCGAGCAATGAGCTTCTGCGCCAGATTGTTCTCCGACTCCGACCAGAGCAATCGCGAATTTGCGCCGCTGTGTTTCTCTACGTTATTCGAGAACTCCACCAGCTTCGCAACGTTGTCGCGGATCTTGGCTTGGGTCTGTTCGTTCAGTGAGGTTTCCGGCTGCAGAAAATACGCATCTGAACCGAAATCCACTTCGATGTGTCCGGTCTGCTCGTAAGCGCGTTCGTCGAATTCCTCTCCTTGCACAACGAACTTGACAGGCGCGGGCTCAAGCACCCAATTTCCGCCCTCCGGTTCCGGGTCCACAAGTCCCAGCACGCTTCGAACACGTAGGCATAGTCGTCGTGGATCAACTCTGCGGCCAGGAGCGTTGCCTGCCCCGGATCGATCCCGCTGGGAAATCTCCGCTCCAGCACGGACGCTTCGCTCCACGAAACGGGATGCAAGGCCAGGTAACTGATCCCCGGACGCTGCGCCGAAAATGGAAACTGCTGCAGGACCGAGTACGCATGCGGCAGCATTTCCGGTCCGGCGAAATCAGAAAACCAAAGACTGAGATAGAGTGGATCGGACACAAAATCCTCGACTCGCATTCGATCAACCGCCGGTTTGATTCTAAATCGTCCATAGAGAAGCAGACAAAAGAGAAGCTCAAACGTGCAGCAAGTCCGCGAGGCTCATAAGCGTGCGCTTCTTTTTGCTGCGGTTGCAGCAGGGCCGTCAGCAGCCGACAGGAAAAATGTTCCCGCACCGTGAACGTACATTCACCCAGGCAGCGCGCGTTTTTTGACAGGCCACGGCGGGGTTGTTACGATCAAATGTCCGCGAGCAGACCTGTCACATCCGTCCCCGTCGTCTAGCCTGGCCTAGGACATCGCCCTTTCACGGCGGTAACACGGGTTCAAATCCCGTCGGGGACGCCAAGTTTAGCGCGGTACGCCTTTCGGATACCGACAGGATACCTATACTCGCAGTGGATTTCGCCCTTGCGGGGCCCGATAAAAGGATAGGCCTTCCTACGAGGCGAAATAAAAGCGGTACGCACCATTGAATAAGCGGACGTTTGGTGCTGACTCCGGATTGCTCATAGACCAGCGTATGCGGACGTGACCGGGCTGACCTATCAAAAACTCTCCTATCTGACAGCTTCTGCTTCAAATTGCGCCCGATGGATACTCTGTTAGGCGCTTTGCCACCGCTCGTCCCTGTGCAATAAAGCTTTGAGGTTCGCCTCGATAGTCTTTCCAGGTCTGAATCCTTCGGAAGACGAATGTCACCGCCTGTGAACGGAGTGACAACAGCAATGGGGTCTGGGCTCAGCATCTCTGTCCAGACATTTGGATGATCCCAGATTCAAGGTGCCACACGCCGGCAGGTCCGTGGCGTGGCACCTTGAAGATCTGGGATTTAGCTGTTTGACCAGGGCCTAGAATCGCGAGCCAACCTTCGCCTTGTTTTATTATGTTTCAAGTCCGCGCCGAGAGGTACGCGAGTTCCGCCAGCTTCAACCAAAAGCACTACCGACGCATGATTGGGAGTCGGATTAGCGGTTCGACGTTGAGGTTGCCCTGCTTTTGGCAAAGCACTCGGCATCTATCGCGACTGGCGCTTCTCGCATAGGCCGCGCCGTGATCCCTAGGCTGTGAGATTTCAAACCGAGGCACTACCTGAAATTCCGCGGTCTTGCCCCAGCTCAGTTTTGGTAAGATCTCTTTACGGTGAAAAGCACAAAGGGCGCCGTGGATTCAGGAATCGAGGCGTGCAACTCAAGAGCATTCGCCGATGACTCATTGAGAGCGTGCGCCAAGAACGAATCCGGAGTATGCTTTGTCAGTAGTCCGGGCTGGATTCCATGTTGACCACGAAACACGCTTTGAGGCCTCGCAATGGCGGCTTCCGGGAACGGCGGTAACTCCCGGCCAGCCGTTTTAAGCCCCCGGTTTTCAATCGAAAACAACAAAGTAGATAAAATTCATAGGGTTTTGCTCGCCCTAGTCAGCCTTGGCGCGTTTGGCTTGTTTCTCCCGTACGCTGGCGATGCCCAAGCGCTGGATACGAACGCAGCGGATACGTCGGCGAGCCAGACGGTTTCCGTTCGGCAGATGGAAGTAAGCTCGAAGGCCGGCAGGCATCTCGCGCGCGCACAGAAGGAATTCGCCCAGATGAAAGCCGGAGAAGCCCTGACCGAATTGCGACCGGCGCTGTACGCGATGACCCAAGGTGCGCCCAGGCCTTTACGATGCGCGCCCTGATCGAGCTCGCGACGAAAGAGGTGCAACCTGCAATTGCCGACGCCGCGCATGCCACGAGTCTAGATCCAAACGATGCGCAAGCGTTTCTGGCCCTGGCGACTGCCCGCAATGCGAACGCAGAGCCGGATGCGGCCGCTGCGGCAGGGGAACGTGCTTTGCGATTATGGCCAGGCCTATGGCAGGCGCGGCTTGAGATCGCAAAAGCGCTTTACCGGAAGGAGCAGTTTCCTGCCGCCTTGCGCCAGCTCGCGTTATTGGAAGTGGACTTCGCCGATGTTCACCTTGTGCGCGGCGACGTCCTTGTTATGCTTGGCCGGCGCGAGGAAGGGTCGAAGGAGTTCCAAACTTTCCTGCTGCAGGCGCCGCACGATTCCAGGGCCGAGGCCATCAAGAGGATTCTGGCCGGTCTCGGGCGATCGTCCGACGCCTCGCCTGTACTGCAGAAGTAGACCTTTCCATATGCCTGGCGGAGACCTAGCGGCATAAGCCGGCCCCGCCCATTCAAAAATCGAATCGCTTGTCACTGAATATTCATATAATGTCTATTGACATAATAGACATACTTATATACTCTCTTGATTCGGTTGCGCGCCGCATTCATCGGCATCCGAAAGCAATAAGCGATCATGCCCACCCCCAGCCGCAATCTGTCCTGTTGTCGTGCCAGTGTGGCGCGTTCCTGTACGCGCCAATTGCTGGTGGTGGGCCTGGAACTCAAGGGGCGTTGAAGCAACAACGGTAAAAGTCCTGATTGAGCGCGGGCCCACGATTTAAGGCGTGGGTTTTTGCGTCTTTTGCGCAATCTCAGAGGAAACTGGCAGGCGGTGGAGTGTTACAGAAAGGTTGTAGAGCGAACAAAGGGGACCGTCATGAAGAGCTTGGGGCGTATGGGGTTTTTGATTCTGTTGACTGTGGCTGGGGTCGCCACTTTGCAGGCGCAGGATTCGCAGGTTTCCGGCCGGATTCGCGACACAAGTCAGGCCGCCATCGCCGGCGCAAAAGTTACATTGGTCACGAGTGGAAACAGGCGACCACCGGGAAACGGCTTCTGGCAACGAAGGCTATTATTCGTTTCCGCTGCTGGTCCCGGCCACTACAACTTGACCGTCGACAAGGAAGGCTTCGAGGCGGTAACGCAAACCGGCATTCTGGTTTTGACCGGCACGGTCAGCACAGTTGATGTGACCCTGAAGATCGGCTCCGCAACGCAAGTCATCAGCGTCGATGCCAGCGTGCCCTTGCTTCAGACCGAAACCTCGGCAGTTGCCGAGGTGGTGAAAAACGAAAGCATCACCAATCTGCCTTTGGTCGATCGCCGTTCTCAGCAATTGCAGAGGCTGAACGGCTTTGTGGTGCAAACCAATTCCGGCGCCAATGCCAGCTTTGCCACTGCCGGCGGCCGCAGCGACAATGCGAACTACTTGATTGATGGCGGTACCGCCCAGAACCTGCTGCTGGGCGTCCCTACCCTGAGCTTCGACCCCCCTGTGGAGTCCGTACAGGAGTTCAGCGTGGCCATGAGTAACTACGCTGCCGAACTGGGGCGCTCAGGCGGCGCTGTGGTGCAAATGACTACCCGCTCAGGAACGAATTCGTTTCACGGCTCCGCCTATGAATATTTCCGCAACACGGTGCTGCAGGCGAATCCCGAGTTTGCCACCGTCGTGCCAGCCCTGCACTACAACCTCTTTGGCGCCAGCCTGGGTGGTCCCATCAAGAAAGACCGGACGCAGTTTTTCTTCAACTATGAAGGCCGGCGTCAAATCGTGGGAACGCCGGAATCGCTGACGATCCCGACTGCGCAGGAGTTGACCGGCAATTTCAACGGGATCATCGACCCCAAAACCGGCGCGCAGGTTGTGGTCACGAATCCGGCAACGGCGCAGCCATTTCCTAACAATCAAATTCCCTCGAATCTCCTCGATCCCGCGGGATTGAAACTCGCGGCGCTGTATCCGCACATTAACGGGATCAGCCCCACGGTGCAGTTCATTATCAATGATCCCGCGTCGACGGTGGTCGATCAGTACGTCACGCGCATCGATCATGTCATCGACCAGAACGACCGCATCTTCGGCCGGTTCCTGGCCGATACCGACCACACTCTGACCGCTTCCGTGTTCCCCACGCCGGGAGTCGACCCCCTGAGCGGCCTGGTGCACGATTACAACTACAACGCGTCCCTTACCTGGTTTCATAACTTCTCTTCCGACAAGATCAACGAGGCGCGCGTTACCTATACGCGGCGGCAATACCTGCAGTATGAGGGCGGCGTAAACACCACGCTGGATTCCGAGATCGGCCTGCAGACTTTCAACCAGAGTTTCTTCCCGACCATCAACATGGCCGGCCTGGAGGGATTCGGACAGGCCTCCCAGGAGCAACCTGCAAAGTCCCGCCGTCAGCAATTCCTACGGCGATAACTTCTCCTGGGTGCGCGGCGCGCACCAGTTCAAGTTTGGCGTTGAAGCGCGCACGTCGTACATGGACGCCACTTTCCCGGAGTCGGCGGGAGGCAACTTCACTTTTAACAATGACGGCACCAGCACGAATACAGCGGCGGGTTCGATCACAAACATGCTCTTGGGGAATGTCTACACCGCATCCGTCAATTCATTCGAGACCATCCATTCGATCGCAGATTCCTATTCGGCCTTTGCTCAGGATGACTGGAAACTGACGCCGCGTCTCACGCTAAATCTTGGCTTGCGATACGATGTCGACTCTCCGCGCTGAGCCGATCCCAATCGGCAGAATGCCTTCGATCCCACCGCGACCAACCCGGTTTCCAACACGCCCGGCGCGCTGATCTTCTCTGGTCTCAACGGAGCCGGCCGGTATGCCAATCAGTGGGACCTGAACAACTTCGGCCCGCGCTTAGGTTTTGCCTGGTCGCCGCGCGATCAGTGGGTGGTTCGGGGCGGCGGCGGCATCCTATACACCGGCGAGTATGCTTCCGGCACGCCGCAGGAAGGCAATCTCGGGTACGGGGCACTCGGGGGCAACCACCGGCATCTACAATTCCTCCACCGGAATACTTACCCCGGCGTTTGAAATTAGCTCCATCCCAGTCTTCTGGACCACTCCCACCGCAGACCAATTGACTCCCGGCTTCGGTGCGGCAAAACCGGGCCCGGCCGCTCCTTATTACACCGGAGCCTACACGCCGCACACCGTGGTCACATATTGGGCGCACAATCACGTCAACGGCTACCTCTATCAGACCAGCTTCGACATTCAACGCCAGCTCGGTGGCAATTTACTCGCGGATGTGACTTACTTGGGCACCTTCGGCCATAAGATGCCAGTCTGGGCCCTCGGCACCGGCTACAGCACCAATCAGGTTCCCGACAGTGATTTGCCGCTTGTGGCCGCTGATCCTGCCATCGCGCAATCGCTCCGGCCCTTCCCGCAGTATCAGAACGTTCAGGTCCTCGATCCCAACATCGGCGACTCCAAGTACAACGGCGTGAACGTCGGCATTCAGAAACGCTACTCGCAAGGAGTGCAATTCCAGGCCAACTACACCTTCTCCAGGTTTGAAGATAACGCCGACAGTTATCTCGAGCTGGCCGGATTTCCCGGCGATAACAGCTTCACCGATTATTACAACCCGAAATCGCGCTGGGGGCTTTCGGGAAGCGACATCCGCCATCGGGTTGTCGTCAGCGGAATCTACGAGCTGCCCGTCGGACGCGGCAAGAAATTTGCTCCGGAGTCGACAGTCCTCAATGAGGCGGTTGGCGGATGGTCCTTCGGCACCATCGCTGAGCTCCATACCGGAACTCCGCTCAGCGTAGTGGATGCCGTCAACAACACCGGTTCGTTCTCAGACGGCGTGCGCCCCAATCTGGTCGCCGATCCTGTATTGCCCGCCGCTCAGAGGACCGCGGCCGAATGGTTCAATACGTCAGCCTTTCAGCAGAATCCCGCCTACACCTTCGGAGATTCTCCTCGCACCTTCGGCAGCGGGCCGGGGACGATCCAGGTGGATGCTTCTCTGTTGAAGAACTTCTTCCTGGGCGAAACCTCCAACCTGCAGTTTCGGGCGGAGGCGCTCAATGTGCTGAACCACCCGAACTGGGCCAATCCGAACATGCTTTTTGCCTCCGGGAGCACCACCTTCGGAACGGTCACGGGGCTGCAGTCTGGCAACCAGAGCCGAATTATTCAAGTGGCGTTGCATTACACATTTTGAGCTGCCGGCGCGGCACGGAAACGTCTCGGCAAATTATGCCGGGCCAGACAGTTTCGCAAAAGACGCGAGGGCGTTGAAATCAGCACGAAAAAAAGAAAAGGACGGGCACATGGCGCGACGAGTGAAAGGCAAGTCCGAAGTGATGAAATATTTCTCCCTGCTCTTGTGGCTGGTGCTTGCTGCAGCCTTTACCGCCTGGGCCGGGGAT
This sequence comes from uncultured Acidobacteriaceae bacterium, assembly GCA_963743585.1. Taxonomy (GTDB): domain Bacteria; phylum Acidobacteriota; class Terriglobia; order Terriglobales; family Acidobacteriaceae; genus Sulfotelmatobacter. The sequence continues at coordinate 225,733 of CAVUQI010000006.1, forward strand.
GGATCGCAACCGCACAAGCAGGAGGCTTCCCGACCTGCACCGAATCCTCTTCGCAATGCCTATTTCGGCGACCTGCACGTGCACACCAGCTATTCGCTCGATGCTTATTCAATGGGCAACCGCAACGATCCGCGGATGGCCTATCGGTTTGGCCGCGGCGAAGCGGTGGTCATCCCCGGAGGGCAGCCGAGTCAATTAAAAGAGCCGCTTGATTTCATGGCTGTCACGGATCACGACATTTGGCTCGGAGAGTTGTCGCTGTGCGAAGACCCAAGCGATCCGGCCTATAAGACGGGCGCTTGCCAGGCTTTGCGCAACTCTACCCAGGCCCGGTGGCGGGAAGCAAGGCGATGTGGGGTTTCGCCGCCGCAGCGATGAAGGGCATCGGAGTTACAGCGGAGCGCAATCCTGTTGTTTGCGGAAGCGCGGTTGCGGACGAGAACAATAAGTGCTTTCAACGGGCGCAGACGATCTGGCAACAGATCCAGAAAAATGCAGACGAATTTTACCAACCCGGTAAATTCACCACCTTTGCCGGATACGAGTGGACTGCCGGTTTCAAACGCGTCGGCATGTTGCATCGCAACGTAATCTTCCGCGGCGGGCAGGTTCCGCAGTCCGTCTACAGCGCCGTCGACTTGAACAATTCTCCCGAACGCCTATGGCAGTGGCTGGAGAAGGCGTGCACCGGAGAATGCCAGGTCATTTCGATTCCCCACAACACCAACTTCGGGTGGGGCGTCGCTCTCGCTTCCAACAACAGCGATGGGACTCCGTTCACCACGGAGGGTTTGACCCGCCGCGCCAAAACCGAGCCGATTATTGAAATCTTTCAGAGCAAAGGCAATTCGGAGTGCACTCCGGGCCTGGGAACCAATGATGAGCAGTGCAACTTCGAGCAATTGTTCAAGCCATGCCCTCCAGGCGAAACTGCTTTTTGCGCGGTTGCCAGCAATTATGTGCGCAATGCGCTCAAGACCGGATTATTGCTCGAAGATCAATACGGGGTGAATCCATTCAAGTATGGATTCATCGGCAGCACCGACACTCACTCGAGCGCTCCGGGAGCAACGGAAGAGGGGGCCTGGCCTGGAACTGGATCGCTCGGAGACGCGCAACCCGCAACTCGGCTGAGGGGCATCATGGCCCCGCAGTTTCCGGTCAAGGCGGTACTGAATAACCCCGGCGGGTTGGCCGGCGTGTGGGCCGAAGAAAATACGCGCGAGGCCATCTTCGACGCTCTGAAGCGCCGTGAAACCTTCGCCACCAGCGGAACGCGCATTCGAGTTCGCTTCTTCGGCGGATGGAGTTATTCCTCCGACTTACACCGGCGCCGTGACCTGGTGGAGGCGGCCTACAAGGGCGGAGTGCCGATGGGTGGCGATCTCCCGCAAAAACCATCTCGCGCGAAAGCGCCCCGCTTCGTCGCCTGGGCAACCAAAGATGCCAACAGCGCGAACCTGGAAAAAATTCAAATCGTGAAGGGATGGGCTGAAGGTGGCGAAACCTTCGAAAAGGTGTACGACATTGTTTGCTCCGATGGATTGAAGCCGGACAGCAAAACTCATCTCTGCGCCGACAACGGAGCCACCGTCAACCTGAGCGATTGCAGCTACGCCAGCGACAAAGGCACAGCCGAACTTTCCGCAAACTGGACCGATCCGGATTTCAAGCCGGACGACCGGGCCTTCTATTACGTTCGCGTGCTCGAAAATCCAACCTGCCGCTGGAGCACGTACGACGCTCACCGGGCCAACGTGCCGTTGCCCACCGATGCGCCACCCACGATTCAGGAACGGGCATGGAGTTCGCCAATCTGGTTCACGCCTGCAAGCAGCGGATACAGGAGCGCCGCAAAGTAGGTTGTCGTTTCTGAATGAAAGAAATTGATGACAGAAATTAAAACAAATTTTTTTTCAGAGTTGAAGGAGAACATCATGTCGAAAATTTCCGAAATCAGCCGCCGCCAGTTTCTTTGGATGGCGGGAGTTGCCGGCGCGGGCGTGGGAACAATGTCCCTTGCTCCCTTTGCCAGGGCGACCGAGTCCGACGCGCTCGCCATTGCGCAAGACGCTTACATCTGGGGCTTTCCTCTCGTTCTGATTCAATCGTATTTCGAGACTGCCCGCCGGAAAGATTTTCCTCTGAACCGGTTTTGCGGAAAGCAGCAGCTTTCGCGACCGGCCGATAAGATTGTCGGTCCGAACATCGACACGCTCTACGGCTATGCGTGGCTCGATCTGACCGGGGAGCCACAGCTCCTGCACGTTCCCGACACCAACGACCGCTACTATTCGATCCAGTTGCTCGACGCCTACGCAAATTCCTTCGCCTATGTTGGCCGCCGCGCCACAGGCACGAAAGAAGGCACCTTCGCCATCGTCGGACCGAAATGGCAGGGCGCTCTGCCGTCCGGCGTCAAACGCATCGACGCGCCCACCAATCTTGGTCTTGCGTTTACCCGGACATTGGTCCTCGGCGACGCAGACTTGCCTGCGGCGCAAGCCATACAGCGGCAGTATGCCCTTGCTCCGCTCAGCGCGTACCCGCACATTGAACCCGCCGATGAATTGGCCGATGCCGACCTGAGCGTTTTTCCCATTCTTCATTTAGGTGCGCTGGGAATTGATTTCTTCGACCAATTGGCCGCCGGACTGGCAACCGCGCCGCCCCCCGCCTCCGATTCGACTTCCCTGAAGCGATTCGCCAAAGTCGGCATCAAGCCTGCTACCCATCCTTCGCAACTGCAGGATTCGGCGATCGTTTCCGCACTGCGCGGTGCCGTCTCCCCAGCCGACGCTCGCATTGCCAAAGCCGACTATTCCACGAAGCTGAACGGTTGGAGCGTCAACTACAAAGTCACGAACTTCATCAAGGACCCTCTGCTGCGTGCGTCGGTGAACCGCTACGGACCAGCGACCCACATTGCGCAGGAAGCTCTTTACTTCAGCGCCAAACCGGAAGGCGGGCCTTTGAGTGGAACCCGGAATTATGTTCTGCGATTCGAGCGCGGCGCGCTTCCCCCCGTCGATGCGTTCTGGTCACTCACACTTTACGGAGCAGATTTCGCTCTGGTCGAGAATTCGATCAATCGCTACTCGATCGGCGACCGCACCGCAGGTCTCACCTACGGTCCCGACGGCTCGCTCGAGATTCAGATTCAGAACCAATCTCCCGCGCAGGGCAAATCCAACTGGCTGCCGGCGCCGGAAGGGCCTTATCGACTGGCTGATGGCACGTATCAGCCCAAGCCAGCGCTATTCAACGGATCGTACAAACTGCCGCGGTTGCGGCAAGCGTAAAGTCACTGAAATTGGAGGACGGAGTGAATTCGATTGCCGAACCAATCGATGTTCAGGTCGAACTCGCCGAAGTCGCGGCGGACGTAGAGGAACGACAACGAACGACTTCGCATCGCAGGTCCGCGGTAATGCGGCGTGTAGCTCGCGAACCGCTCGTTCACTTCCTGCTCGCTGGAGTTGTGCTTTTCGTTGCGGCCACGCTTGCGCAGCGATTCACGAACGGCAGCGCGGCGGCAAACCGTATCCCGGTCTCGGCGGCGGAAATTCAGCGGCTGCAGGAAGTGTGGATGCGCCAGTGGGGGCGTACTCCTGACTCCACGCAAATGCAGAATCTGATCAACGATTACGTTCGCGACGAAGTCATGTACCGGGAAGCGCTGGCTTCCGGTCTCGATAAAGACGACACCATCATCCGCAGGCGGCTCGTGGAAAAGATGGAATTTCTTTCACAGGAACTCGCGTCGGCCGATCCTTCCGAGGGGGAACTGCGCGCCTATTTTCAGCAGAACCTGGAAAAATTCCGCGTGCCGGCGCAGATCGCTTTCACTCATATCTACTTCAGTACGGCAAAGCGGGGAACGAGCGCAGAGGATGACGCAAGGCGAACGCTCGCTGAGCTTCATAGAAAGCCAACTTCTGCGCCTGCCAATATCGGCGATCCTTTCATGCTGCAAAACCAATATCCCTTACAAACCCAGCAGCAGACCATGGAGCTGTTTGGCGACGGGTTCTCGCGAGAGTTATTTCAAGCCGAGCCCGGCGCTTGGGCCGGGCCATTCGGTCCAGCTACGGGTTTCATCTCGTGCGGATTTCGCAGAAGCTCCCTTCTCGAATTCCTGACCTGGCGGAAGTGCGCAACGAGGTGCTGACGGATTTCAAGAATCAGCGCCTGCAGACTGCCAGCCAGCGTTTTTATGCGCAACTGCGCAAGCGCTATCGCGTTGAGATCGATCAAGCCGCCCTCGCGGCCGCCGAATCTCACCCGCCGCACAATTCCCCCTCCGGCAATTCGGCAGCGCAGGGAACAGATGCCGCAGACGTGGACTGATGCGTTGACCGGAGCAACGGGTGAGGACAAAGACATTTGGGATGACATCAAGACTCCAGCATCGTGCAATGCAGAATCGTGCAAAGAAAAAACGTCGGCCGCGGGCACTGCGGTTTTCTGTGCATGTGCTGGTGGGCGTACTTTTTGCAACCGTCATCCAGGCCCACGCACACACCAGCCTTCCCGGATACCTTCTGCTGCTGGAACGCAAATCGGGATCGTTCGATCTGACTTGGAAGGTCCCGACCGCCGAGGGCCCGCCGCCGGCCATCTATCCGCTATTTCCCGCAAGCTGCACGGTTTCCCCTCTGGTTGCCGAGCAAACCGCAGGCGCCATCATCGAGCGCGGTACGCTGCAGTGCGGAGCCAAAGGTCTCGAGGGCGCGGCCGTCTCCATCTCCGGCCTGAGCGTCACCATTCTTGACGTTCTGGTTCGAATTACATTCGCTGACGGCTCGAGCGTCCAGCACATGCTCAAGCCTCTAGAGACCTCTTTCGTCGTTCACCAGGATGGCAAGGACCATGTCGACGCCTGGGGTTACGTCAGCCTTGGCATCGGCCACATCCTTTATGGAATCGATCATCTTTTATTTGTCCTCGGATTGCTGTTGATTGTCCGGGGCGCCCGCCTGCTGCTGAAAACTATTACTGCCTTCACGCTGGCGCACACCATCACGCTGGGCCTGGCTGTCTTCGGAGTGGCTCATGTGGCTCCGACACCGGTTGAGGCGGTCATCGCGCTCAGCATCGTGTTTCTCGCCGTGGAGTTGGCGCAGAGTCATCGCGGAAAAGAAGGGTTGACCTTTCGGCAACCCTGGATCGTGGCCTTTGCCTTCGGCCTGTTGCACGGATTCGGCTTCGCCGGAACCCTCTCCCGCCTCGGTATTCCCTCGAGAGATATTCCCCAAGCTCTTTTGTTCTTCAACCTCGGCGTTGAATCGGGGCAACTCGCATTCGTCGCCGTATTTCTGGGTTTTGTTTATTCCTTGCGAAGCCTGGAAATCCGCTGGCCCGCGTGAGCCGAACGCATTCCCGCCTACGCCGTCGGATCTGTGGCTTGCTTCTGGTTCATACAACGATGCGCAATTATTTTCTAAGTCGCCTGCCCGCGGCGCGCCGCTCACTCGTCACGCTCGCCGCAATTGCTGTCCTCACCACGCCTGCTCTGGCTCACTCCACGCCGGGCCAGGCAAAAGGGTTCGTCACCGGTTTTCTTCATCCCCTGTCGGGACTCGATCACATTCTTGCGATGGTCGCGGTCGGCATCTGGGGTGCTCAACTCAAGCGCCCTGCCATCTGGATGCTGCCGGTCGCATTTCCCCTGGTCATGTCGTTTGGCGGCCTGCTTGGCATACGCGGGGTCCCTTTGCCCGGGGTCGAGATCGGCGTCGCGGCCTCGGCCGTGGTTCTCGGCATCGTGATCGCATTTGAATTGCGCCCGCCGTTGTGGGTTGCGGCCCTGATCGTCTCAGCATTCGCCATCTTTCACGGCCATGCCCACGGCACCGAACTTCCCAAAGCGGCCGCACCGCTTGCCTACGCCCTGGGTTTCGTTCTTGCCACCGGCTCGCTTCATCTCTGCGGTATCACGATCGGGCTGCTTGATTTTATGCCCTCGGGAAATAAAATCCTGCGCACCGCTGGCGTATTCATCGCTGCGGCCGGACTGTTTCTTCTTGCGGGCTCGGTGATCCACGTATGAGCGCACTCAAGAAACAAATCGCGATCTCCGCAGGCATCGTGACGTTTGCGCCTCTGCCCGCATTCGCTCATCCCATGCAGGGCGTGGGAGATTTCTACGCGGGCATGCTGCACCCGATCGTCAGCCTGGAAACTGCCCTGCCCCTGGTCGCCATAAGCCTGCTGGCGGGCCAGCAGCGGCGCGAGACTGCCATTCGGCTTCTTACAGCATTTCCGGCCGCACTATTGGTTGGGGCTTTGCTCGCCGCGCGGGCCGACGCTCCATCCAAACTGATTCTTGTGGAACTCATTCTGACCGCAGCGCTCGGCATTCTTGTCGCTTTCGCGCGGCACCTGCCGAATTGGCTGGTGCTCGCTCCGGGAATCGGAATCGGCCTCTGCGCGGGTTGGTCGAATGCCTCCGAGGCCTTCGGCCAGGTCTCTGCGATTCGCTTTGTCGCTGGTCTGGTGGTGATTGGGCTGCTGTTGCTGGTTTACGGCAACGGCCTGGTGCGCAACCTTAAGGTGGAGTGGGCCCAGATCGCAGTTCGCGTAGTCGGCAGTTGGATCGCAGCCGTCAGCATTCTTGTATTAGGTCTCAGGTAACCCGTGCAGCGAAATTCCGTTCCATGGGAGAGAGCCTTGAAGAACATTTATCCAGCGTCGGGTAAAAACTCAGCCAGCTTCGTCCATATGGCAGTTTGCGTCCTCGTTTCCATTTTTACCCTCGTTCTCTGCGGGGTGAGAAACTCCTCCCATGGTAAGTTCCTTACGAACCGAACTTCGATCCGAACTTCGATCCAAACTTCGGCCCAGGATTTGAGAGGAGTCATCAGCCGCCACCGGCGGCGGCAGTTTACCCTGGAACACCAGGGTGGCAAACTCCATTGCTGCCACTACTCAAACACAGATGAATCGAAGGCGGCAAGTGCCGCGCTTTGAAACTCGTCATCTTTTCTGACCGAGGAGGCTGTTCATTTTGGATTTGATAAATTTGAATTTGATAAAAACGATCCAAACTAAAGCCCGTTGACTTCTCCTCTCGTCTTTGCTGTACTTAAATTGTTATCAACGGTGAAGGAGTTCACCGAAACCGCTGTTCCCACCATATAGCCGGGAGCAGCTGATGACTCCTGACAAGCGGGCCTTGTCGCGGAGTCACGTCCCGGCAAATATTCCGCAAGAATAAATGATCTTGGTGCTATAGCCTCAATCTGGACCGATTCCGGTCGGTACCTGAATCGCGGTTGCGCCCCCGCGAACGGAACCCATGATGCCGGATTTCATTTTTGATCGTGAGGAGGAACGCCAACGAATTGACCAGTTCCTGGCGAAGAGGCGTTCATTTCTCATTTACGGGCCATCAGGGGTTGGCAAAACACTTCTGCTCCGTGATGTCCTGCCTCCGTTTCGGTCGGTTCTCTATTGCGAGGACTCGGCGACGATAAATGTAGTATTTCGCAGTCTCGCGCGCAGTCTCCTGCGGGTGCGGAGCCTGCGCGTCTCCAAAGTGTTTCGCGATGAGGATGCGATTGCGACGAAGTCCGCAGTTTCGTTGAAGGGGATTGTGATGGACGCATTGAGGGAGGGGGAGTACTCGATTGTGCTCGACCATCTCAAGCGACCCTCGTACTCGTTCGCATCGGCCGTTCGCGAAGTCATGGGATGGGGCTCGACCCCGGTGAGCGCAGTGGCGCGCTCCAGCCACATGGAAGACGCGGGCTTTCTCCAGCCGCTTTACGGCGACCGTTCGCAGAAGTGTGAAATCCGCAATTTCGACGACTCGACCGCCGAGCAATTTGCTCGTGACCGGATCAACCGCTCTGGCCTGTCGGGCACGAACATCAGCGAATTCGTCGACAAAGTTCTGGAATTCAGCGGGGGAAATCCAGGGGCGATCATCGCATTGATCGATATGGCGACTTGTCCAAAGTACCGCTCTGAGGAACACATCAAGATCTCGCCGCTATACATCGACTTTCGCATGAACGGGGGAGTTGCAAGGTGACGAACGGATCCAATTCGCTCAATTCGAATCACGAGCGGCGCCTTAGCGTGACCTGCCGCCACATTGATAAGCTGCTGGCGGAGATGGAGAGCGCTCTCAATGTCTCAACATCGAAACTGACTTTTCCGCAATACGTCCCGGATCTGAGTCCAGCCCAGCGGCGCGTGATCGAAGACTATATCGGACGAATTCGTTCCCAGTTGGTTCGGGTGCTGGATGGTCAGGGTATTGAGCGGCCGCACGCGGATATCGCGGTTTCACGTTCGCTGCACTCCTATCTCACCTTCGTGGATATCGCCACCGAGGAACTGAAGCCCGAATACATGCGCGGCTATGGGGAAGTTCCTTCCGCGGCCGCGGTTGAACTGAATGGCATCGCCGGAGAACTCCAAGGGTTGGTACGACAGCTCGATCAGTATCTAATGCTGGGGGCCAGGGAAAACCTGCAAGAACGTTTGGAAAGGCTGGAACAAACTGGAGACGAGATCCCAGTTCTCAAGAAGCTGGAGGCGGTCATCAGCGAGCACGGACTCGTTGAATTCCGGCCCACTCTGTCGATGATTTTGGACCGGTTGGAAGATAACAGTTTCGAAATCGCCATTTTTGGGCGCGTCAGTTCAGGCAAGTCGTCTCTGTTGAATGCAATGCTCGGGACCGATGTACTTCCAGTGGGAGCCACTCCCATTACCGCCGTTCCGACACGCTTGCTGTTCGGCGAAATTCCCACGGTCCATGTCTGGTTTGCCAATCGGACGCCCGAAGAGTTTGACATTGCGCACTTGCCAGAATTTGTGGGCGAGCAGCTCAATCATGGAAACGAGAAGCACGTAACCAGAATCATAGTTCAGGGCCCGTCGGCCCGCCTACGCGAGGGCATCGCCTTCGTCGATACGCCAGGGTTGGGATCTTTGGCGACTCGTGGAGCTGCCGAAACAATCGCTTATTTGCCGAGGTGCGATCTTGGCGTTGTGCTCATCGATGCCGCGTCGACTCTGAGTCCGGACGATCTTCAAACCATTCAGGTTCTCTATGACGCGGCAATTCCAGCCGTGGTCTTGTTGAGCAAGGCGGACCTGTTGACGCTCGAAGAACGCTCGCGAGTGATTGGATATGTCAAGGACCACATTAAGGAAGAGTTGAACCTGGACCTGGCGGTGCGCGCCGTGAGCGTGATGGCCGGAAGCAAATATCTCGTCGCTCAGTGGTTCGAAGAAGACATCGCTCCCTTGTACGGCCAGCGTCAGGAATTGAAGCAGCGCTCCATTCGGCGCAAACTGGGAGCGCTTGGCCAATCGGTGGAAATGGCTTTGCGTACTCGCTTGCGCCGCAAGGACCAGATCTCACCGAAGAAAGTTGAACAACTGCGTGTCGTCGAAGCGGAATTGCGTCAGGCCAGTGGCCGTCTTGAGGAGATGAAGAAGACAGCGCGGGGCGTGGCGAACGACCTGGAATATTCAAGTACTCGGGCCTTGCGCTTTGCCGCGGCCACTCTGGTCGAGTCATGGTTGCAAACAAAATGCCGGAGATGAAGCAGTGCCGCCGATTGTGCGCAACGCAGTGACATGGACGGTCCAGGAACAAACCGAATCTCTTCGCCGGCGTATGGACGCAATGGCGCACAAACTCCATGAAACTCTTCGAGCCACCGCCCAGGTACTTGAGGTCGAGGACGTACCTGGAGAACAAGAGTTTGCCGGCGTAGTGCGAGAAATGCCAGCCTTTGACCCAGGCGATCTCAATATCGACTTAACCCGGCCTTTCCTGCTCAGCCTGCTCGGAGAAAACATTTCGAGATCGATCGCGACCAAGCGCCTGACGGGTATGATCGGAGGTCAACTCACAAAATCCGTATCCGCCTATCATGCTTTGCTGTATGACTGGTCGGAGAGAACTTTGGGCCAGATCCAACGCAGATTCGACGCGTATGCCAACGGCTATCGTGCTCAAGTAGAGAGGTTGCTCGGCGATCATGTGTCGCCAGCCGAAGAGGAAAGAAGCATTCGCCGCGATCTGGAGGGCTTGGAGAGCACCCGATCGGAGCCAACTGTGGCTTCTTGAGTGGACGGGAAGTTTGGTGAAAGTGGATTAAAAGGAAAGGAACTTAGCGACTTGCTGAAATACTTGATGGTGGGTGTAGGAGGTTGTCTGGGTTCGATTTTGCGCTTCTGGCTGGGCAGCTATATCGGCAGCAGAATGGGAACGCGATTTCCCTACGGAACATTCGTGATTAACGTTACGGGTTCGTTTCTGGTCGGCCTGGCCTTTGCCTTGTTGACGGCTAGAACTCACTGGAGTCCGAATTGGCGATACCTGATCCCAATCGGCTTCATCGGCGGCTATACGACCTTCTCTAGCTTCGAATATGAGACCTTGCGCACCGTTCAGGATGGCCAGATTGGAGTCGGCCTTCTCTACGTGGGTCTCAGCGTTTGTTTGGGTTTTGTCGCGGTGTGGGGAGGTTTTTTGACTGGGAGGGCGATCCCATGAAAGCGGAAGCTTTAGCACCGGGAGCTAACGTAAGCCAGGCACTCACCAAGGGCACATGTCCAATTTGCGCGATCCTGAAAGACTTTCAGTGGACATTGGTCGAAACTCGGCCCCAATCGGATTTGCGCGTATGCAATTCTCATGGCTGGGCGCTCGCTGGATCCACGGCGAAACTTTCGCGCTCCACCCCTGGGGAAAGCGTCACCAATGTTTTCTTAGAGATGTTGAAGCCGCCGAGTTTTTCGTGGGTCAAAGAGGACTCTAACGACAGGAGGAAAATGTGCTGACACCAGGGCCGGGCAAGAAGGTCGGCATTTACGTAGCGGAGGAGCCAGCACTACCACGGGAGTGCTGCCTATGCAGCTGTTCTGGATTTCCTTTTTTTCCACGGTGTATCGGGCGCAACCGTGACGCGTGGCATTGCCGGGTTTGGGGCAGATCATCACATGCAAACCACCAGTCTCGTCGACTTGGCGGTTCGATCTGCCGGTCAAGATCGAGTTCATCGAAACTGCGGAGAAAGTCGAAGAGCTACTACCCAAATTGCAAACCATGGTAGGTGCCGGACTGATTGAGATGCACGACACCACAATCGTCAAGCCGGCCGAGAAAAAACAGACAAATCCTGCGGCTGAAAGGCCTGTCCTGAAGAGTGAGGGCAAAGCCAAGATGATGCGGATCTACATCGGCGAGAATGACAAGTGGAACGGCAAGCCGTTGTATGAAGCCATCGTCAACGGTCTGCGATCCAACGATATTGCCGGCGTCACGGTTTACCGTGGGATTCTCGGTTATGGTGCCAATCGGAGAATTCACAAGGACGCGGCGCTGGGCCTTTCCCATGATCGGCCTATCCTGCTGTCCGTGGTTGATACGGAAGAGAAACTGAAGGCGTTTATGCCGATTCTTGACCAAATGGTGAAGCAGGGTTTGGTCGTGCTATCCGACGCGGACGTCATCAAGTACGCGCACAACTATAAGAAAGCCGAGCGCCGCCAGGAGACCCGAATATGAAACTCGAAGGAAAAGCCAAAATATTGCGCATCCATTTTGGCGAGGATGACAAGTGGCACGGCAAACCGCTTTACGAGGCCATCGTAGCCAAGTGCCGGGAACTCGATATCGCGGGCGCCTCGGTGTTTCGTGGCATTGAGGGTTACGGAGCAAGCTCGCGTATTCACAAGGCGCATCTGCTGCGTTCGTCGGATCGCCCAATCATGGTCTCGGTGATAGACACTGAGCAGAACATTAACAAATTGCTTCCGGCCCTGGATGAAATGGTGGACGAAGGTTTGATCGCAATGTCTGAGGTGGAAGTGGTCCGTTACGTCCACCAGGAAGGATTACGCTCTCCAGCGTCGTAGCCAAATACAGGATGGCAAAGAGCATTAACGCAATGAGCTATGAGGACAGACTCGAAAGAGTACTCGGCGTTCGAGAAGCCCGCATCCGCACCGTTTGTATCCGTCGCGCCCGAAGATCACCATGCTTCCCCCGAGGATTCTCACGGAGAGTCAGCACTCGTGCGGCTGGCAGAGTTAGCTGACCAATTTGACGCCGAGCAAGTCTCCGCCGATGCGCGGTCCGTTGCAGAACGAGTATCCGAGGGACGCTTCTACGTTGCTTGTATCGGCCAGTTCAAGCGCGGCAAATCCTCGGTCCTGAATGCGCTGGTGGGTGACAGCGTACTGCCGACTGGAGTTGCGCCGGTTACGACGGTGCCCACGATCGTCCGCTACGGAAGCCAGTCGGCCGCCCGCGTACGCTTTGAAGCCGCTGGCGGCTGGACCGATATTCCGGTCAAGAGCGTCGATGAGTATGTCTCCGAAGAGAAGAACCCCGCGAACGCGAAACACGTCGCGGCATTGGAAATCTTTGTGCCTAGTCCACTGCTTGGCACTGGCATGTGTTTCGTCGACACACCAGGGTTGGGATCGGTGTTCACCGGTAATACGGCAGCAACACAGGCGTTTATTCCTCATATTGATGCGGCACTGGTCGTGATCGGGGCGGATCCTCCGTTGGCGGGAGAAGAACTCGTACTGGTTGAGGCGGTCGCGCAGCACGTTCAGGATCTGATCATCACCGTAAACAAGGCGGACCGCACCACAGATGCAGAACGGGCCGAAGCGGTGGCCTTCGCGCGGCGCCAGCTCGAAAAGCGACTCCCCCAACGTTCTGTCGGCACCTTGGTTTGAGGTCAGCGCAGCAGAACAGCTTGAGCATCGTGGAACAGGTCGGGACTGGGAGAAGCTGATCGCTTCGCTGAACCGTTTGATCGAAGGATCGGGCCGACGTTTGATCCAGGCAGCCTGCGAACGCGGACTAGAGCGGATCAGCGAGCAGCTTCTTGTGATCATTTCGGAAGAGCGCAAGGCACTGCAACGGCCGATCGAAGACTCTGAGACCCGGATCGCCGCAATGAAACAGACCATTGGCGATGCCGAACGTTCGTTGAGGCAGCTCGGGTATCTGTTCATGGCCGAGCAACGGCATATTTCAGACATGTTTGTCGATCGGCACAAGGCATTTCTGGCACGGGTGCAGCCGCAGGCGCACCAGGAGCTCCAAGTTTCGCTGCAATCGAAGTCTGGCTGGTTCGGTTCGATCGTATCGCCGGCGCACTTTCCACGAGGCGCAAGAACTGGCACGCCGTCATGTAATGCCATGGTTGAAACCCGAGCAGGAGAAAGCAGAGAACGAATACCGGCGTCTAGCATTGCGGTTCGTAGACATGGCCAACGAGTTTCTAAAAAAGCTGGCGAATGCCGGTATTCCCGAATTGGCGCGGATGCCCCATGCTCTCGATCCGGAGCGCGGATTTCGCGTACCCTCTGAATTCACTTTTTACGAGTTCAGAGACGTCGCGCGGCCGGCCTCACCGCTGCGCTGGTTCGCTGATCTGTTTTTGGGCTTGGTTGGCGCCCGGTGGGTTATCAGGAACGAGGCCCAAGAGTTTCTCACTCGCCTGCTCGAAACTAACAGCACTCGTGTTCAGAGCGACGTTCTCAACCGGATCCAGGAGAGCCGAGCGAAGTTAGAAGCTGAGATTCGCAGGCTGCTTCATGAGGTGAGTAGGATTGCGGAACAGGCCCTGGTCCGCGCCCGAAAATTAAAGGAAGATGGCGAGCCCGCGGTTCAGGCGGAATTCAATCGCTTGGACGGGTTGGAACGGGAAGTGACCGCGCTCCGCGATTCCACCCTGCGTATTACAGCGCGGGTGTGAATTCGAATTTGATTCAACGGCTCATCGTTTGTCCGGTAACAACCGTCTGATCCTCAACTCCAAACACCTCGTTGTACAAATCTTGGCCGTACCTGGTCTGGAGGAACCCACGTTCTACCAGCTTGAAAGTTTGCCTTCCGTCCGCTGCTCGTTCGGCACGCAGGAAAATACCTCTGCCCTTCTCGTTGAAGAAACGCCGCGCAAATTCGTACAAGTGAGTTAGGTAGAAGACTTTCATCCCCGTTTCCAGTAGAGCGCGAACAACCTTGTCGCAATTTTCTGGTCCTTCTCGCTCGTTGGTCGCTGCGAATGATCCATTGTTACTTAGCGCCAAGAATCTTGGTGTTGACTTTAAATTCGTGATAATTGCGGAAATCAATGATGTTGTGACTGCACGCTGGGCTGCCCCGCTCACAGCCCAAGCTCTCGGCGTGAACCGGAAGCAGGACCGAGTTCCCGGTAATCGTTACGTAGGAATAATCCACCGCGGATTCGACCGTATCCATCGGGAAATCCGACGGCAGGTTCGTGGCCTGCATCTCAATGCGCAAGACACGCGCGGTTGCCGGGTCCACCCATACGGAGCCTTTGTAAGCCGGACGCAGGGTTTGAGATTCCGCTTGCACCCTCCAGTGCGAATTTTCACTCGGCACTCGAAAGTCGTAGACCTGCGCATCGAGACCCGAAATGGGAGACGCCCCGCGGGACTGGAACTGCGCGTCCGTATAGGGAGAAAAAAGATCGAGCAGTGTGGACGCAAATTCTCCGACAGACCAGGAGCCATTCAGTTCCTGGATGCCTTTGTCGGTGGGGTGCTGATCGAGCTTCACGTTGCCATAACTTTCCTGTCCGTTGTTGTACGTGACTTCGGCCGAAACTATGTCCAGGAGCCTTTTGTCTTGGCCGCGTTGACCATACCGCGCCATGTACTCTTCGCAAATAAAATTGGGAAGCTTCTGTGAAAACTGAAGCGCCGCGTATCTCGCCCTTTCGATCAAGGGTGCGTCGGGACTCGGCGCACGCGAGCGCACGGAGTCCGCAGGGGCCGAAGCGTCCTGCGGCGGTTCGGGACACGGAGGCAGGTCCGGCTGCGGGCCTCGTTTCAAGGTGGGAGGAGCATTGGAGCAAGGAGGCGCGCCCTGCTCTTGTGATTGCGATTGTGTTGCGGGCGGCTGCGCGGACGATCCACTTTGCGCAATCAGGGGAATCGAAGCAATCAGAAAGAGGGAGAAGAGCGCGTCGAGGCAAGCGAATCTCCGACCCGAACAAAAACTTCGATGATCATTGTTTGGATTGGGCGCAGGATTGAGGATTTCCATTTTGCCTTCCCATCTGACATACAGGTTACACCCGGTATTGGATTAATGTGCGAGCGCCGGCTTGCCTTGCGTAGTTGACGGGGCAATCCGATGTACAGCCCATCGAAGACTTGAGTCACGGGCCTGCAAATCCTGAATAGTGACTGAGAATGAGTACGAATTGTATTCCGCTTCTCTTCCCGTGTGGAAAGACGCCGATCCCGACATCCCCATCGTGAAGCAAGGCAGAGCTGAGTAAGAGAAGCTGCAATAAGTCAAGTGACGCTGTCAGGCGATTTCACGTATTGACAATTGGTCATGATCGCGGTGGGTCACCGCGTCTTACCGACTCATGAAACGGGTAATGTCTCCAGTTGCTACCGCAGTTAAGCGTCGTCCGCGGCGTTGATTGGGCTTATTAGTCCGGCGTGCAGCCCAGGAATTCTTCGTGACCCTCGAAGACTTTCCGCCACAAACTCCTGTTCGATTCCGCCGCCTCGCCGGCTGCCAAACCAGGCCGCTGAGCCGAAGTGGCCTTGGGAATCTCCCGCGATGTTTCCTCAGCCTCTACCGGTTTTTCCAGTAATTCTGCTGGCATATAATTACCTCCCACAATTCTAATTTTTCGCCAAACGGCCCGACAGTACCGTGTCGAAGATCACATTGAATAGTGATCGGCGACGCGCCATCATTTCACGCTTCAGCTTCAATATTCGCCAAGCCGCAGCGAATACCGCAGGGCAGTTGGTCACCAACCATACTGTTTAGCCGTTTCGCTGGGATAGGACGCGAAAACTCTGCTCCAAGCAAACTAGAGGAACAGGCGCACAAGGCGAGCCGTGAGTTGGCCGGGCCCAAACGCCGGCATCTCCCGCAATGTTCCTGAAAACTCTTGCTGAGCTGGTGCATCCTCGATGTCTAGGCCTTAGCAGCGGCTTGAAGCGTGTCATAAAGTTTACGAGCCAAAACGTCCAACGTTTTCGGAGAGAGTCTGTTTTTTCCTGAACAGCGGATGTGGCGGCATTCTGCCACGATGTGCTTCTCGAAATTCGCGACATAGATCAATGTTCTTGTGTTTGAACAAATTCGGCAACGAAAAGCAGCAGCACTTATCGCCTTCTCATTCGGTGGGCCGGATTCCATGCTCCGGCCCAGTTACCTCTAAAGACGAAATGCCCTCTCCGGTTCTGTTGCCAGCATTCTTCATTATTGTGCTCGGTGCAGAACAACTACCCCTCTTTTCCGCAGCTGATCGTGTTTGATTCGGTCAGCCGCTGAGATGATCTAAACTAGCGTTACTCGCTGATCGAGCTTGCATGGTAGAAGACCCATCCCGAACCGCCAAACTTCGTCCGCTGCTATTGACGCTGGCTGTGGTCTTCGCCACGGCAACGGTCGTCTACAGCGTTGCCTGGATGTACTACGTGCGGAGATCGAGCCTGCCAGTAGAGATCGGGATAGACAACTTGTCGACGCCCGGCGGCATCCTCGTGACCAATGTCTGGAATGACAGTCCGGCACAAATCGCCGGTTTGCGCGCGAAAGACATCATCACCGCTATCGACGGTCGAAGTACAGTCGCCCCGGCCAGTTGGAGTCGAGTTTTATTTCGAATTTGGAACACTTCGCAGCCCGGAGATGCGGTCGCACTCACAATCAGACGGCCGGACGCAGCCCAGCCTCTCACCATAACTCCAGTTTTTCGTGCAGCCAAGGGCACCGGCGACGTTCAATCCCTGGTGCGGCGCGGCGCCATCGAGTGGCCTCGGCTTCTATCCATTGTTGTTTCTGATTGTCGGTCTGGCAGTTTTATTCCTCCGTTCGGATGACAGCAATGCGTGGCTGCTCGCGCTGATGTTCGCAGGATTCATTACCGAGGCCGATCTGCCCGTCGCCTTTGCATTGGCGCCTGATGCCCTGGCGAGCTTTCTGTATGGCTACGCCGTTCTCGTCCGGGGCGTGATGCCAGCGCTCTTCTACTTCTTCTTCACGGTTTTTCCGGTGCGCTCGCCCCTCGACCGCAGGCTCCCGTGGCTGAAATGGCTGCTCCTTGCGGCCAATGCCTCCCTGCAGTGGGGTGATCTGAGAAACGGCGAGTTTGCCGCTGTGCCGTTCATCAACGGTCTGGCGAGTCCCGCGCACATTGCCTTGGCGAGAATTTTTGTTGCGTACGGCACTGTGCTGCTCGGCTTGATTTCGCTGGTGTGGAATGTGATCGGCGCGCAAAGAATGGAAGATCGGCGCAAGCTTAAGGTGATTCTCTGGGGAACGTTGGTTGGAATAGCCCCCGCCGTGTTGATTGGCCTGTTATACGATCTTTCCCATGTGGCCACGCCGTTTTGGGCGCAATTCGTCAAGGGTACGTTCCTTTTCCTCATACCTTTGTCCTTCGCTTACGCAGTCGCCAAGCACCGGGTGATGGACATTCCCGTGCTGCTCCGGCGCAGCGCCCGATATTTGCTGGTGGAACGTGGGTTCACCATCCTCATCCTGCTCATATCCATCGGGATCACGTTGTGGTTCGGGCAGGCATTCTCGCACCGCTTTAGCGCTGGGTCGACGGCTGCCATACCCATCGGTGCGACCTTTGGCATGTTCCTGCTTCTGGGTGCCATTCAGGTGCATCGGCAGGTACGGACGCGGTTAGACCGGGCTTTTTTCCGCAGCGCCTACGATGCCCAACAGATTCTGGAGAATCTCGCGGCGGATACGCTGACCGTGAGTGATCGTCCGGCGCTGGCCGGACTGCTGCATCAGCAGATCCGGGAAGCGCTGCATCCCATGCCGCTCGTGATTTATCTGCGTTCTGCCCATGGCAACCTTCAAGCGTACGCCGGCGAACCGGGGGAACAGGCGTCAAGCCTGCTCGCAGAAGAGCGGCTGCTGGGGAAGCTCGCCGGACGCATTGGCGCTTTCGAACTCAATCCGGAAGACCTGCATGGCAGCTCGCTGCATGGGCTCCACGCCGAGTGCCTCGTACCGATACATGGTTCGATGCATAGTTCGTCCGCGCCGTCCCTGCCGTCGAGTCCAAGAGAGGCAAGAAGCGGAGCAACCAACGGGCAGTTACAGGGAGTCGTTGTGCTCGGCCCGCGGCTCTCGGAAGAGCCTTACTCGGCCCGGGACAAACGCCTGCTGACCTCTGTTGCCAGTCAGGCCGGCATTGCCATGCGCAGCATCTCGCTTGCGGAGAGCATGGCGGAGCGCATCGAGGCGGAGCGTCGCTCCGAGCAGGAGATGCAAATCGCGCGCCAGGTGCAGACCCGCTTGCTCCCGCAAGAGGTGCCGAAACTTGCGACCCTCGACTGCGCGGCCAAATGCATTCAGACGCGCGCTGTGGGCGGCGACTACTACGATTTCCTGGAGTTCGGTTCCGGCAAACTGGGCATGGTGCTGGCCGATATCTCGGGTAAGGGCATCTCCGGCGCGCTGCTGATGGCGAATCTGCAAGCCAGCTTGCGCGGCCAGTACGCACTGGCCATCGACAATCTGCCGCGTCTGCTGCGCTCGGTGAACGCCCTGTTCCATAAGAATACCGAGACCAACAACTACGCAACCATGTTCCTATCGGTTTACGATGATGCGAGCCATAGCCTGCGCTATGTGAATTGCGGCCACAACCCGCCAGTGCTGCTGCGAGTGAGTGGCGTGGTCGAACGGCTGGAAGCGACGGCAACAGTTTTAGGCCTGTTCGAGCAGTGGGAGTGCGCGGTTGCCGAACGCCAACTCTTCCCGGGCGATGTGTTGCTGATCTACACCGATGGAATTTCCGAAGCTGCGCCCAGCATAGATGCGGAGGAGTTCGGCGATGACCGGCTGATTGCAACTTTGCAAGCTTTGCGTGGCAAGTGCGCTTGCGAAATGCTGGATGGAATCATCGCTGAAGTGCAGCGCTTCAGCCAGTCTGAGCAAGCGGATGATATGACACTCATCGTGGCGCGCTGCCGGTGAGGCGAGTGGCCCATCTGGTGAGCTTGGAGGAGTACCAAGACCGCAGGCAGCCAAAGCACCGCCGCCACAAACAGTCCCGCGCAAATTTGCCCCTAATTCTCGATCTGCTGGTTGCCGATATATCTGAGAACGTGACGGGAGAAGGATGTACAAAATCGAGCAAACCCAGATCGGATTCAAGCTGACCTTCGCTGGCGCGATAACCAAAGAAGAGTTGGAACCTTGGTTTGAAGAGAGCAAGAAGGCGCTTCTCACATGCCAGAAGCCCTTCGGGGTAATCGTCGACATGAGAAACATGGAACTTCTGTCGCCCAGCGTTCAGGCCGAGATTGCGAAAGGTCAAGTGCTCTACCGCAACGGCGGGTTACAACGTTCCGCCGTGATTCTGAGCGATCCTATTGTTACCATTCAATTCATGCGCCTGGCGAAGAAGTCCGGTATCTATAACTACGAGCGGTTTATTGACGCCTCGAGCGACGCGCAATGGGAGAAGCATGCGGAAGAATGGGTGGGGTTCGGAATTGATCCCGACCGGGGATAGCCTGCCCCCTCACCTTAATTCGATAGGACAAACAAGCCGGATCGGGACGAGGCCAACCGCGTGCCTGCGCATGAGGACCTCTGCGCACGATCTCACGGTTACGTCATCGGCACGCCAGACGGAAACTTGAACCTCGCTTATGTGCAGCTCAGGACAACTGTTGTGAACCAAATTGTTGCACTCAGTGACCCGACCTACCGTCCGTCCAGCAGCCGATTCGAAATCGGCGCATAGGCGTCGATTCGGCGGTCACGCAGAAAAGGCCAGTTGCGGCGAATATCTTCCAGCGCTTTCGGGTCCACATCGCCAATCAGAATTTCTTCGCGGTCCTGCGAGGCTTCGGCCAACACGCGTCCGAACGGATCACAAAAAAACGAACCGCCCCAGAATTCCAATCCCTGACCGGGGCTCGACTTTCCCCGGATGTTACCAGTCTCAAATCCCACACGGTTCACCACGGCAACATAAACTCCATTGGCAATCGCGTGTGCGCGCTGGATCGTGCGCCAGGCATCATGCTGCGCCACGCCGAACTCGGTTTTCTCCGCCGGATGCCAACCGATCGCCGTCGGATAGAAAATTACTTGCGCACCCTGCAATGCCGTAAGCCGCGCACCCTCAGGAAACCACTGGTCCCAGCAAACCAGCGTGCCCAGGCAACCGACGCTGGTATCGAGCGCGCGAAATCCCAGATCTCCGGGAGTGAAATAAAACTTCTCGTAATAGAGCGGATCGTCCGGTATGTGCATCTTGCGGTAAAGCCCGCGCAGCGAACCATCCGAATCGAAAATCGCGGCTGTATTGTGGTAAATGCCCGGCGTTCGCTTCTCAAACAGCGATGCAATCAATACCACTCCATGCTGGCGCGCGCACGCCGCGAGCTTTTCGCTGGCAAGTCCGGGAATCGGCTCCGCTAAATCAAACAAGGCGTGATCTTCGCGCTGGCAAAAATATTGCGTCTGGAACAGCTCCGGGAGACACACAACCTTTGCGCCGCGCCCGGCAGCTTCGGAAACGCGGTCGAGCGCCTTCAGAAGATTTTCTTCCGGCTCCGGCCCGCATGACATCTGTACCAAAGCCACACGAAATTTTTCTTGCGCCAAGCCACTCACTCCTTGTGAACAGTCTCGCTTAAAGAAGATAGAATAGCAGAGCGAACGAATGCGGCCGTCGACTTCACCGGCCCGCGCATTTCTTCGATGAATCGGTTCGATGAACCGGAAAGAACGGGCCCAATGCCCGGAGGTGAAAGTTGAAACACGGTAACCACGACAGTTCACATCAGGCCGGTGCGCATTCCGCAAAACCCAATCGCCCAGCGCACGCCGGCGATGGCGTAGAGCGGCACTTACATAATCCGATCGAAGACCGCCTGATTCCGCTCGAACCGCTCGATCTCGGCAAAGTGAAGTCGATCGATGACCTGGTGCGGGCGATGTCGAAAACCGCGTTCACCGGCAGGCAACTTGGCGAGGCTGCCGATGTGCTCGAGGCCATGGCGCGCGACGAGGAATGCTTTGTTGTGATGACGCTCTCCGGCGCGATGACTGTGGCCAAGCAGGGTCTGATTGTGACCGACCTGATCGATCACGGCATTGTCAATGCCGTGGTCTCGACCGGTGCCCTCATGGCTCACGGATTAGTGGAAGCGACCGGCCGGGCGCATTTTCGGGCCAATCCCGAAGTCTCTGACGAGGAGCTTTACGAGCAAGGCTACAACCGCGTCTACGACACGCTCGAGCCCGAGCAGAATCTCGACGATGTGGAAGAGGTGATGTCGGCCGTGCTCGAAGGCTGGGACCACAACGAGACGATGTGCTCGTACAAGCTGAATCACGCCATTGGAGCCTATCTGTCGAAGCGCGCAGGTGATCGTCATTCCGGCAATCATCATTCTGAAGATCAGCGCGGGATTTTGAAATCGGCACACGAAATGGGAGTTCCTGTATTCGTGCCGGCATTCACCGATTCAGAGCTGGGTCTCGACACCGCTCTGAATAATCGTCTGCGCGAATCGACGGGGAGATACAAAATCCGCTTCGATCCCTTCGAAGATCTGGAGCACTTTGCGGCTACGCTGCTGCGGCAAAAAAAGCTGGGCATCATCACGATTGGCGGAGGCGTGCCGCGCAACTGGTCACAACAGTTTGGCCCGTTCTGCGAGCTGCGGCACCGGCGGCTGGGCGAAAATGTTCCGTTGAAGCGTTATCACTACGGCCTGCGCATTTGTCCGGAGCCAGTCTATTGGGGAGGATTGTCGGGCAGTCCCTACAGCGAAGCAGTCTCCTGGGGCAAGTTTGTGCCACCAGCAGAAGGCGGCAGATTCGGTGAAGTTTTTGTCGATGCGACCGTCGGCCTGCCTCTGATCGTCGCCGCCGTCTTCGAGCGGCTGGGCAAGAAAACGAGTAAGGCGGCAAAAGGAAAAAGCGCCGTGGCGAAGAAATAGAGCTGAGAAGACCGCTAGAAGTTTAGCCGAAATGGCGTGCTCTCAACTCGATTGCCAACGGCTTTGAAAAGACGCAACTTCCAGTCGCGCCGGCAGTTCCCAAAAAGCGAATGGCGGCTTTAGCCGCCAGTTCCTACGCCGCTGTCTCCGGCGGACGAATGCGTCGCCCCGCGAACTACGAGTTCGTCGATTCCAACTCTTCCGAGAGCGTGCTTGTCTCGCGGGTCTTTCGATAAAGCGGCGCAAGAATGCTGTTTTCCAGCACTTTCGCCTCCGCCTCGATCCAATCCTGCAGAGCTGAACCTTCGGCCTCGCCACGCTTACTGTAAAGATGCTGTGCGTGCAGGCGGATTTTCCTCTCCAGCAATTCGGTCATTAATGCTTGTTGCTTTTGTCGACGAGTGTCGCTATCCAAAACTGTTCCTCTCAATGAATATTAATTTTCAATTCCTATGATACGGCATGGCTGTTAACGAAAGGTTACATTTGACAAGGGGTGGAGGTTACCAAAGTGTCAGCAGCCAGATCGAACCGTGGGAACGAATCGAGCCCTGAGGTCTGGCGTCGGGTGGCGATGCGCATTGCCACAATGCTTTTGCCAGGATGCTCATGTGGGGACAGCCGCTCTCGGCTGTCCAGTCGAGCGGAGCTCAACTTCTTATACGGTCAACATCGGCAACCCGCACGCGATCGAGACGGGCCGATTCGCTTTCTCTTCTCTTACTACTTCCTACTTCTTTTCGCCTTCTCTCAGCTTAACGTCTTCTTTCGGCTTCAAATCCAGCGCCGCGGAATTCATGCAATATCTCAACCCGGTGGGTTGGGGACCGTCCTCAAAAACGTGGCCAAGATGAGCTCCGCAATTTGCGCAGCGGGCCTCGGTGCGGACGATTCCATAGCTGGAATCTTTAAGTTCCTCGACCTTGCCCGGACCGGCAGCCTTGTAGAAGCTGGGCCAGCCGGTTCCTGAATCGAATTTGGTTGACGAATCGAACAGCGGTTCGCCGCAGCAGACGCAATGGTAGGTCCCGGAATCGTGCGTGTTCCAGTATTTGCCGGTAAAAGCCCGCTCCGTTCCGGACTCCCGCGCAACATGATATTGTTCGGGCGTAAGTTGTTGCTTCCATTCACTTTCGCTCTTCTTCACCTTTTCTGCTTTTTCCGTCATTTATGCCCTCTCGGAAACCATTACAAATCAATTAGATGAACACGACTCCTACTTGGCTTCTGCGCCTGCCAGAGAAAAAATCACAGGCTGCAACGTGCTCCCTGTGACATCCGTCACAATAAAGTTGTGACATCTAACCTTGTCTGCAAAAGTCATGCGCCTGATTATGACTGCATAACGTCTGCGAGTACCACAGGCCCGGCGCCAAACCTCCAAGGGGTTCCGGGCCTCTTCTTTTTAGTCCAGCACATTAGTCTAAAACGTCATCACCAATGCGGAGATAGTTCCCGCGAAAAAACAACAAAGGTTCGCCTTCACGCACCACCGCATCCTCCACTTCTGCAATAAAGACGGTATGGTCGCCGGCTTCGTGGGTCGAAACCAGCCTGCACTCCAGGTAAGCCAGCGCCCCATGCAGAACCGGAGTCCCGTGCCGTGTGCGATCGAAGCGTGCGCCCGCTACGGCTTCCGCCTGCTCGTGCGTGCAAGGAGCTTGCGCGTAGTATTCGGAAACTGCGCGCTGCTTCTCATGAAGAATGTTGATTCCGAAACGCTTTTTTGCGTGCAAATGAGCGTGGGTGCGCGCGCTGTGGTCGACACAAACCAGCACCAGCAGCGGTTCGAGCGACACCGAAGCAAATGCGTTCGCGGTCATGCCGTGAACTTCGCCATCCAGATCAAGGGTGAGGATGGTCACGCCTGTGGCGAAGCATCCCATCGCCTTTCGGAACTCGGTTGCGCTGAGGCTCATACCGTACGTGGAGTTTCACCGCCGCGACTGCCTACATTAGCACGGCAGTGGAGTGCAGAGATTAATGAGCGCTAACGCCTGGATAGCAACAGTTGACATTCGCGGCTCCCTGCCGGGGACTGGAACTTTTTGCTAGCGATTTTCATTGGCCGCTAGTTCTGCGACAAGAGATAAAAGTCGAACTGTCCGCCGGGGCGAACGTAGACAATTTTAGAAAGGTCACGAGCGATATCGTAGGCGTTACCGCCGAAGCGCTGGGCAAAAGCGAAGGGCAGTTTTAACACCATTTGCGGTTTCCCCGTAGCTTTTCCGCCACCCCACGGCACACGGTACAGGATCACTTCCCCGCGGGAAGATATGGTGTACAACACTGATTTTCCATCAATACTGAATCTTGGCAGGAAGGTCGTGACATTCGGCACGAGTTGAGTACACTTTTTGTCGATCAGAGAGAGTTGAAAGATGCCGAGGTTGTCTCCGTACATCATGGGCATCAATAGGTATTTCTCATCACGGGATGAGTCCATGGCAAACCCGCAGCCCTCCGTGAAAGGCTCGGCTTTGGAGTTGTCCAAATTTATTTTCCAGGTCTGTAAGGGAAATGGATTCTTGTAGCTCTCTGGGCCGCTGACATAGACGTCTTTTGCATTTTGGCTCCATGTGGCGGAGTCGACATTGCCGACGGCGGGCGGCAGCTTGCGTAGTTGGCTTCCATCTGCATTGATGATGAAGTTTTCATCCGCATCCTTGTGCTCGTCTGAGAACATCACCTGTACCCCATCCGGAGACCAGTCTCCCACCGCGATCGGATCCTTCGTCGTGTAGAGGCGGACTTTATTGGTTCCATCCGTATCAGAAGCCCACAGTTCATGGCGGGATGGATCAGGCTCCGTAACGTACACGACGTGTTTCCCATCGCCAGACAATGTTGGCTGAATCGCCAGTTCGGAGACGATGTCCGTCGATGTCCTAGTGTGAAGGTTGTAGACGGAAAGATATCCTGAATCCTTCCCATTCACGAAGAAAATGCCCTTACCGCCTGGATCTTTCATCGCGAAAATGCTCAGCCGGACCAGAAGTGAGTTGAGTGTAACTCTTGTCGGCCAGGCTATATTGCCAAAGATTGACGATTCCGTTGATTTCGCGATGGAAAAACAGCGTCCTACCCGGCTCCCCCCAGATAATCGATCTCGGATTGCCGGCGATTTCGCCGAGCTCGGCAACTTTGTGCGTGGCGAGAGTCAGGCGGTAAAGCTGATAAGTGCCAGGTGTGGCTTTGTCATTGTTCCCAACCAGCAGGAGATCGATTCCATTGGGAAAAGCCAGGACTTTACGAAGATCAAGACCCGACTCTTTGGAACTCAGGATTATTTTGGCGGCCATTCCTTCGGCGGAGGCTTGCATGAGGTCGTTGTTATCGAGCAGCAGATAGAACAAGCTCTTCCCGTCAGGCGACGGTACAACTCCAACTCCCTGAAGCAGGCGTACGGCAGTTCCTCCCAGGGTCGGAATGGCCCACAACTCGGAAGCGCCCAGTTCACGCTGATAATAGACTTGTGTACCATCCGCCGAGAAGCTATTTAGGACTTTGCTGCCCTCATCACTGGTGACCTGCAGCGGCTCGCCTCCAGAAGTCAGCATCACGAACACTTGGTCGTAACCCTGAATGTAGGATGTGAAAGTGATGGTGTGTCCATCAGGCGAGAGCAGGGCCTCGTCAATCGGCCTATGCCAGTGGCTGATCTGGGTGATCTTGCCAGGAGCAGACGGCCCATGATTGGCGAAGAGATGAAAGATGCCGTAGCCCGCTAATGCCAGAACCAGAAAAACGCCAGCGACTAGGACTGTCGCTTTGCCCTTGTTGCGCGAGGCTGTTTCCGCAATGACAGAGCCACTCGATCGAACCGGAGGCGTGCCGGGGTGCGATGCAGCTGCACGCGTTCCGGAAGGCGGAGACTGCGTCGCCTGGTCCCCGGCAATCTGGTGCTCAATCCACTCCGACGACGATGTCAGGCTGGCGGCGCGAGCGCTGGCGCCGGAGCCCGTGTCCCGCTTCAAGCGCTTCAGATCGCTGTGTATATCTGCGGCGTGCTGGTACCGGAGGTCGCGATCTTTCTCGAGCGCCTTGCCGATAATGCGCTCCAGTTCGGCCGGCACTTCTGGATTGAGCCGAACCGGCGTCGGCACCGCCCGGTTGAGGATCGCTTCGAAGATGACGCCGGTCGTATCTCCGCGAAACGGAAGCGCTCCGGTACACATCTCGTAGAGCACTGCACCGAATGAGAAAAGATCGCTGCGGGCATCCACATCTTTCCCGCGCACCTGCTCCGGCGACATATAGGCGACTGTGCCCAGCGCCAGCCCAGGACTGGTGAGGTGGCCTTCCTCGACCGCCAAGGTCGCTGTATCGCCCGATCCGCCTTCAAGGGACGCGAGCGTCACTTTGGCCAATCCGAAGTCGAGAATTTTGGCATGGCCCCGCTTTGTTACGAAGATGTTGGCCGGTTTGATATCGCGATGTACGATCCCGGCAGAGTGCGCTGCATCGAGGGCGTCGGCAATCTCGATTCCTAGCGACAGGACGGTTTCGGTGTCCAGCGGCTTCGCTCCAATACGATGCTTCAGCGTCACACCATCGAGAAATTCCATGACGATAAAGGGCAGACGGTCTTGCTGGCCGATTTCATAAATTGTGCAGATGTTGGGATGATTCAGAGCGGAAGCAGCCTGCGCTTCGCGTTGAAAGCGGGACAGGGCTTGCGGATCTTTGACCACCTCGTCGGAAAGAAATTTCAGCGCGACAAACCGATGCAGCGTTAGATCCTCGGCTTTGTAGACCACGCCCATCCCGCCGCCGCCTAGTTTCTCGACGATTCGGTAGTGCGAGATGGTCTGGCCGATCATTTGCCCAAAATCTTACGTCTCTAGGATAGACACGTCAACGAAAGTTGAGGAGTTAGACTAGCCCGAAAGGATTGTTGGCTCAAAATCGCGATCACTCACTGACCCCTGCTAGAGCCGGTCGTTACTGACCCGTGTTGTATATTCAATGCATCCGCGCCTGCGGAAGCGAACACAGTGACTCCAATCGCCCTTAGAACGGCCGCACCACTAGACACTGGGTCGTGTGCTGCGGAACTGGCTGATCTGCAACCCGGCTCCCCGATTCCGCGCGAGCTTGCTTTGCGCCTGATTCGTTGCACGGATGACGATCTCCCCATCTTGCTCTCGTCTGCCCGCGCCGCACGCGACAACTTCAAGGCTGGAATCATCACCTATTCGCGGAAAGTTTTCCTGCCACTCACGAACCTTTGCCGCGACTATTGTGGCTACTGCACGTTCCGCCGCGATCCTGGGCAAGCCGGCGCCCACACCATGACTCCGGAGGAAGTTCTTGCGGTCACCGACGCCGGAGAAAAATTGGGATGCACCGAGGCCCTGTTCAGCTTAGGGGACAAGCCGGAATTGCTCTTCCCAGAAATGCGCGAAACTTTGCGGCAGCTGGGTTACAAATCCACGCTGCACTATTTAGAAGCCATGTGCGAGCTGGTCCTGCGCGAAACCAGCTTGCTTCCGCATCCCAACCCCGGCTTGCTCAGCGCGGAGTGGATCGAGCGCCTGGCTGCGGTCTCATCCAGCATGGGGCTCATGCTCGAAACTACAAACGCGGGACTGCTCGCGCCCGGCGCTGCGCACGACAACGCCCCGGACAAGCTTCCAGAAAAGCGGTTGCGCACGATTGAAGAGGCGGGAAAACAGCGCGTTCCCTTCACCACCGGCCTGCTGATTGGAATCGGAGAAACTGCCGAAGACCGCGTGGAAACTTTGCTGGCAATTCGCCATCTGCACGAACGCTACGGCCACATCCAGGAAGTAATTGTGCAGAACTTCCGCGCCAAGCCATCCATCCCTATGGCGGCTACGCCGGAACCCACTCATGGAGAAATGCTGCGCTCCGTGGCGGTAGCTCGATTGTTAATGCCGAACGTGAATATTCAAGCGCCTCCCAACCTCAGCGCGCCATATTATGAAGACTTGCTGGATGCTGGCATCAACGATTGGGGAGGAGTCTCGCCGTTGACCCCCGACTACATCAATCCTGAGAAGCCTTGGCCGCATTTAGAGCAACTGCGCCAGCGCACAGAGAGCAGAGGATACGAACTGCGCCAGCGCCTGCCCGTGTATCCGGAGTTCCTGCCCAATCTAGCGTCGCGACCTGCGCTCCTGAAGCAACGCCTGGAAGCCGCGCGCGACTGCGAAGGGCTCGCGCCCACAAGAGAAAGCAGGGCAACATGATTTGCGTGTTGAGCGGCGGCACCGGCGGGGCCAAATTTGTCGATGGATTGCGGCAAGTCATGCCCGCGGAAGAGATCACGATTGTCGTAAATACGGGAGATGATTTGCTGTGGTGGGGACTCTACGTTTCTCCGGACATTGACTCCATCACTTACGTTCTCTCCGGATTGCTGAGCCGCGAACGTGGCTGGGGTGTAAAAAACGATACGTTCCTCTGCCTGCAGGCCATGGGTCAACTGGGTGAGCCCACATGGTTTCATACCGGCGATCGCGACCTAGCCGTCCATCTGCTGCGCTCACGCTTGTTGGCCGAGGGCAAAACGCTTTCGCAGGCCACGTCCACCATCTGCGAAAAGCTGGGCGTGAAAGCGCGCATTCTGCCGATGAGCAATTCGCGGGTGGAAACCCGTGTCGATACGCCCTCCGGCGAGTTCAGTTTTGAAGAATATTTCGTGCAACGCTGGTATCAGGCCCCGGTGAACTCGGTGCGCTTCGCCGGAGCCTCGGACGCTGAACCAGCGCCAGAAGTCGTCGAGTCCATCGTTTCTGCCGACGCAGTCATCATAGCTCCTAGTAATCCGATTACCAGCATCGGCCCGATTCTGGCAGTGCCGGGCATTCGCGAAGCTTTGCGCCGCGCGCGCGGCAAAGTTGCAGCCGTAAGTCCAATCGTGGGCAACGCCGCCGTCGCCGGACCAGCCGGCATTCTCATGGCCGCGCACGGGTTGCCCTGTTCGATCGCGGGCGTCGCCAAAGCTTACGAAGATTTTCTCGATTTGCTGGTTTGCGACAGTCAGGATGCCCGCGCCGCCGAAGCGCTTCGCAACGGCGGATTGCGGGTGCAGTGCTGCCAAGCGATCATGCGATCAGCTGCCGATCGCGCCGAACTGGCCCGGACCGTCCTTTCTAATACAACGAGCGGAGCCGGGCGCAAAACACATTCTGAGAAATCCGCATCAGATGAGCCGTAACCCCGTATCTCAGACCAATCGTGATCCTTATTCCTGTCAAGAATTTATCGCATGCCAAGCAGCGGCTTGCCGCAGTGCTCGATCAGCGCTCGCGCACGGAGTTGGCGCAAGCCATGCTCCATGATGTTGCCGCGGCGATTGCTTCCTCGAGCCGGCGTCCGGCATGTGCGCTCGTCACCGGCGACGAATTTGCCATCGAGATCGCGCGCCGCTATGACTTCGAAATTATTCCTGATCCTGCCAATCCTGGAGAGACCGGCGCGATTGAAATGGCGACTCGCATGTGCGTTGACCGCAGAGTCGATTTCACACTCGTGATGCCGGCTGACATTCCACTAATCCAGCCGGGCGAACTGGAGGAAATCATGGCGCAGGCTCCGGTAGAAGGCAGCCTGCTCGTGCCCGCTGCGGATGGCCGTGGCACCAATGCCGCTTACCGGCGTCCGGTGGATCTATTCCCGTTGCGATTCGGAAATGACAGTTTCAAACCTCACTTCGCTGCTGCGCAGGCCAGCGGAAAAACCTGCGTGGTGCTGCAACTGCCGGGGGTCGCACTCGACGTCGACGGCCCCGCCGACTTGCAGCATTTGCTGGCAGCGCCCGGCAATACGCGCGCCCAGAGCCTGCTTCGCTGCTGGGGGCTCGACCACCAATCTCTCGCCCCGGCCACGGAACGGCTGTGAGCAAAGCTCGCCGAAGCCCGGTCGGATCTGCTGCAAAGCGAAGCTCTCAACAGCTGCCGACCCAGCGCCAGCGCGAACTCAAGTTAATTCCCATTTCTTTCGCGTGCGAAATCAAACCCGGAGATTCCCTGGCCGATAAGCTGCTCGAAGCTCTGCGCGAAGAAAATATCGTGCTTGAATCCGGGGACATTCTGGTCGTCAAACACAAAATCGTTTCCAAAGCGGAGAATCGTCTCGTCGATCTCGCGACGGTTAAACCTTCATCGGCTTCCGTGAAATGGGCTAGGAAGTACGATCTCGATTCTCGTGTTATTGAACTGGCTATGCGCGAGAGCCGTGCCGTGATCCGTCGCAAGAATGGCGTTCTGATCACGGAAACAAAGCATGGTTTTATTTGCGCCAATAGTGGCGTGGATGTTTCCAATGTCGATGGCGGGCGGCACGCATTGCTTCTTCCTCTTGATCCGGACCGGTCTGCGAGCAAACTTTATCGCGAATTGAAAGAACGAACCGCGCTCTCGGTCCTGTTCTGATCACCGACTCATTCGGCCGGCCCTGGCGTGAAGGTTTGGTCGAATTCTGCGTTGGCATCGCCGGCATGAAACCGTTGCGCGACGATCGTGGAAGCCGCGATCCACAAGGCTACGTGCTGCACGCCAGCATCGAAGCGGTCGCCGACGAATTGGCCTGTGCCGCCGGATTGGTTTGCGGCAAGCTGAATCGTGTTCCGGTTTGCCTCGTTCGCGGATTTCCTCACCTGCCGGCTCGTGGGCGGGCTCGCGAACTGCTGCGGCCTGTGGCCAACGACCTGTTCCGTTAGCTCGTCCGAGAAAGGACTGCCGAGCGAACGTTCAAACAACGCTTCGCTCAAACGATGATTCGCCAAAAGGCAACCTCTAGTAGTAATTTGGAGTACATAAACTAATCCGAGAAAGCATGCCCCCCGAACTCTCCACTTCGGAATTAGAAAGCTTTCCTGCGATGGATTGGAGCGATATCGCGCCGAAGATTAGTTCCGGCACGCGCTCGTCTCTGGAGAAAGTTCTCGAAAGTCCAAATGGCGATGTGCTTTCGCGCGAAGAGGCCTATAGTCTCGCGAACGCCGAGGGCGATGACTTGCTCGGCCTGCTCGTTGCCGCAAATTTGTTGCGCGCCGAACTCTGCGGCAATCTCGTCACCTACGTCGTAAACCGCAACATCAATTTCACCAACATCTGTTTTGTGGGATGCAAGTTCTGCGCCTTCAGCCGCGGCCCGCGGGAATCCGACACGTACTTTCTCGAGCCTGCTCAGGTCGCGCAGAAGGCTGTCGAGGCCCGGCAACTGGGCGCAACCGAGGTCTGCATTCAGGGCGGGTTGCCGCACGGTCTGCCTCCTTTTTACTACCGCGATATCTTGCGGGCCTTGAAAAAGGCTGTGCCGGCCATGCACATCCATGCCTTCTCGCCGATGGAAATCGTTTACGGCGTAGAACTCACCGGCATGAAGCTGGCTGATTATCTTTCCATGCTGCGCGATAACGGCCTCGACACGCTGCCCGGAACCGCTGCCGAGATTCTCGACGACCAGGTCCGCAACATTCTTTCCCGCAACAAACTTTCTACGGCGCAGTGGATCGATGTCGTGCGCACGGCTCATCAATGTGGCATCCGTACGACCTCCACGATGATGTACGGCCACACTGAAACACCCGAACACTGGGTTCGCCAAATGCTGCTGCTCCGGGAGATTCAAAAGGAAACCGGAGGCTTTACCGAGTTTGTACCGCTCGGCTTTGTGCATCAGAACACGCTGCTTTTTCATCAGGGATTGGCTCGCAGCGGCCCAACCCTTGCCGAACATTTGAAAGTCCACGCTGTGGCGCGCTTGTTGCTCGCTGGCTCCATCAATAACATTCAGGTTTCGTGGGTAAAGTTGAACAAAAAGCTTTCGCAACTGTGTCTGCATGCCGGCGCCAATGATTACGGCGGCACGCTGATGGAAGAAAATATTTCGCGCGAGGCTGGAGCTACCGCCGGCCAGTACACCAGTCCGGAAGATTTTCAATCGCTGATTCTGGAATGCGGCCGCGTACCCGCCGAGCGCAACACAACCTACACTCGCATCAAACTCAAGTTGCCGCTGGGGAATTTTACGGCCGAGGAAGTCTTCGAGCCTGAATTTGCATGACGCCGTCACCCAAGAGACTGCACGAGAAAACGGTATGAGCGCGGATAGTTCGCGTCCCATCGCCATCCTGGGAGGCACCGGACCGGCGGGGATGGGTCTGGCACTGCGCTGGGCGCGAGCCGGAGAGAACATTATTTTAGGGTCGCGCGATGCGCAGCGCGCCCAGGAAGCTGCCGGCAAAATCAGGCAAAGGGCCGGCTCCCAGGCCCACGTTTCCGGTATGGACAATGCAGCCGCTTGTGCCGCCGCCGAAGTTCTGGTGCTCACCGTTCCCTTCGAAGGCCAAGCCTCGCTGTTGAAACAACTCAAGCCGTCGATTCGCCCCGGCAGCGTTCTTATCGACGCGACCGTCGCCCTTGCGGCGAGCGTTGGCGGGAGCGCCTCCCGGACTCTTGGAGTCTGGCAAGGTTCAGCTGCGCAGCAAGCTGCCGAACTCGTGCCCAAAGGAGTCAGCGTGGCCGCTGCGTTTCATAATTTATCGGCCGAGCTTTTGAATGGAGAAGAACCGCTCGATTGCGACGTCATCGTCTGCAGCGACGACCCGAATGCAACTGAACTTGCGGCCAGACTTGCGGCCAGAATTCCGGGAGTGCGATCGATCGACGGCGGCAAGCTGGAAAATGCCCGCATCCTCGAGCAGATCACGGCGCTCCTGATCGGATTAAACATCCGCCACAAAGGCCATGCCGGCATCCGCATTACCGGTCTGCCGCCGGATGCCTACCGAAAGAATCCTTAGAACGAATACTTCAACGAGAACTGAATCAACCGCGGCGTTCCCACCGTGGATGTAATCGGCGCCGATCCACCGCTGGATGAAACCGAAGCCAGCGCCGGCAATGCAAATGAGGGATGGTTAAACAAATTGAAGAAGTCTGCCCGGAAGCGCAGGCTCTGCCCTTCAGTCAATCTGAATGCCTTATCAAGCGTGAAGTCCACGTTCTTCTGCGGCGGTCCAACAATGCAGTTTCGTGGCGTGTTGCCATAAACCGTTGCGTCGCTGGGCGAGCCATTGGAAAGTGTCGGAGCCAGCGGGTCGGGAGTATAAGCGGCCGCATTCACCCAGTTCGTGAGCCGCGAGGTCAGGGAACCGGAGCTGAGAGCGTTGGCGCAGCCGAATCCCGGCGTGAAAGTAGCCGTCGACGATGGCGTGCTTGCCAGTGCGTAGGCAGTTCCTCCGGCGGGATCATAGACCGTGAACGGCGCGCCGGATTGCAAAATGATCACGCCGCTGGTTTCCCAACCGCCCAAAGCTCCCTTTGTGAATCCGCTCGAGTGCTCAAAAAAAGGCAACTGGTAAACCGCACTGGTGACGAAGCGCTGGCGGCGATCGAAATCGGAAAGCCCGCGCGACGCGGCAGCATCCGTTTGATTGTTTACACGCGTAAGAAATGCCACCGAAGCAGTCGATACATCGTCAATCGACTTCGACCACGTATATGCGCTCTGGTAATACAAACCTTTTCCGAAGCGATGCGCCAGCGTTGCCTGCAACGCGTTGTAGTGCGAATCGGAGTTGGGGGCGAAGTCCTCGAAGTCTCCGGGAGCGATGCCGATGTAGGGCGCGCGTAGCGACGCATTCTCGACGGTCGTGTCCGTAATCGTGCATGACAGGCCCTGAGCTTTGAGGTTGGCGCATCCTGGCCCGGGAACTGTTACTGGAGTCTGAGGTGTTGCTAGCGTAGCTTGATCCGGATCGTAGGTCGAACGCAGTTTCGTTCCCTTGGTTCCCACGTAACCCAATTCCATAAACCAGTCTCGGCCCAGTTCGCGCTGCACCGTGAAGTTCCATTGCTGTGTGGTACCGACCACCCAATGCAAAGGCACCGCGAGTTGGATCAATCCATTTACGTTCCCACTGAATGTCGGACCGCAGTCAACCCCTGCGCCCGTGGCGCCATTCCCCAGCGTACAAGTGCCACCGCCGGGGCCGAGACTGCCCACTCCTTGCAGGATCGCTGCCGTCGGCACATACGTCTGCGTGGGATTCGCTCCCAGCTCCGGAACACCATTCGGGAACGCGGCGCTATGTGCGAAGAGGTTGGCCAAACTGTCGGCTCCGGGAAGGAAACCAACCAGGAACGGATAGGTCGGCGGGACGATCGCCAGGTTGTCGACTGCGCCAAGGCCCTCGCGCACGCTATACATTCCATACCCGCCGCGAACCGATGTCGTATGGCGGCCCAACACGTCGTAAGCAAAACCGATTCGCGGCTCGAAAACCGTCGCATATTCATTGTCGAGACCGGCAGCGTCGAGCGTGCCCGTAATCCCAGTTAGTCCAAACTTGCTGACGCACTTGGGATACACATAAGGCTGTCCGGTTGTGATGGCTAGGTCCGGATTGGTGTTTCCGGTATGGCAAAGCGTGTCGTAGGGCGCTCCGTCGAACTCATTGCGCAAGCCCAAATTCAGGGTCAGGTTCTTTGCCGCTCGATAATCGTCCTGAACGAACCACGCGTAACTCGGAATGCGATAGTCGTGGTTGCCGAGGCCGCCTCCGCCTTCACCCAATAAAGGAGCACCCGCCAGAAAAC
The DNA here is from genome assembly GCA_963743585.1 of uncultured Acidobacteriaceae bacterium. Classification (GTDB taxonomy): domain Bacteria; phylum Acidobacteriota; class Terriglobia; order Terriglobales; family Acidobacteriaceae; genus Sulfotelmatobacter. Next base: position 260,295 of record CAVUQI010000006.1, read on the forward strand.
TCTGGAAATCTGTGCCATAAGCGGTAGCGCCCGAGACGAAAAATATCAGCCCGTTATCGGCAATCGGCAGGTCTCGCCGCATGGCCACGCGATCGGCCTCTCCACCGACGCGAAGCTGGTGGGCGCCGTGGGTCCAACTCACCGTATCGAGCCATGTGTAGTTGTCCGAAAGCGCGGACTGCAACTGCGTGGGATAAGCTCCGAACGCGAAAGTATCGAACTGGAATCGATAGATGTTCGGGTCGCCGGTCTGGCCGTTCACTCCAACGGCAGTGGGCAAGTTAATGCCAACCTGCGTGTTTGTCACTGGCGGCTCGTTGTTCAGTTTGTCACTGATGATGTTCACGCCGAAACGGAATTCATTGATCAATGAATTGTTGAAAATGTGAGTTTCAGTGATGCTGCCGAACCGGCTGTGCAAAGGAATATCCAGCGGGAAGTTCAGATTGTTTACGCCCGGCTGGCCGCCGGTTTGAATACCGTAGGAATCGGCGCCGAACGGCTGGAACGTGGAGGAATTCGACCAGAAGAATCTTTCCGAAACACGGTCTTTGCCGCCGCGAAATTCGCGGTCCCAGTTGGCGGTGAACTGATTGTCGGTGAATTTGCCGGGATCGGTAATGATGAACGGTTCCATGGTTCCGCAGGGAGTCGTTGAAGGAACATTCGTGAGCATCGGGTACAGGTACCCACCCGCGCCTGCGCCGAATTGGTTGCTCTTCACGTTCATCAGATTGAACGCAACCGGATCGATCGTAGAAACCCCGCACGCAGCCCCAAGAGCGGCCGGAGACGCGCGATCTGCCACAGAAACATAAGGAATGCTGGTGTTGATGAAGGTTCCTGGAGAATCCCCGCTGCGCTGCCGCGTGCCCTGAAGATTGAAATAGAAGTAACCCAGCTTCGCTGCCGGACCGATCGGGCCGCCGATGTCACCGCCAAAAATGTTCTGCTTGACTACAACTTTGCCGAGGAAGTAATCGTTCGCGTCCAGATCTGTATTGCGGAAGTACTCCCATAGATCTCCATGAAATTTCGCGGTTCCGCTCTTGAGGGTGGCGTTGATGTTGCCGCCGCCGTTGCGCCCCTGGGTCGCGTCATAGAGGCTGGTGCTGACTTTGAATTCCTGGATCGCGTCCGGACTGGGCAGCGGAGTGTACGTCAATTCACCGAAGGCATAATCGGCAACCGTAATGCCGTCGATCAGGTAGTTATTATTATCTTCGCGTCCGCCGTTCACGTGCATATAAACCGTTCCGCGGCCGAGTTGCGCTGCGCCATTCAGGTCAGAGGACGCGCCTGCCGAGAGTGTCAGCAATTGCTGAAAATTCCGCGTTGCGAGCGGCAGGTCAGTAATAGTTTGTGCACCGAGCGATTGGCCGGTTGTGGCGTCTGTGGTGTTGACTTGTTCTACTTGAGACTGAACCTCCACCACCTGCTTGACCGTATTTACATTGAGCACGGCCGTCATCCGGGTGGTTTCAGTAATGCGCACCACGATGCCGGAAAATGTGGTTGCGGGAAATCCCGTCGCAGTAACTTCCACCGAATAAATGCCCACGGGCAACAGCGTCGCCACGAACAGGCCAGACTGGTCGGTGGTCACCTGCCGCAAGACTTCGCCGGTGGCTTCGCTTTTTATCGCAACCTTGGCATTGGCTACGACTGCTCCGGTCGCGTCTTGCACCACGCCGCCAATCGCACCCGTCGCGCCGCCCTGGCCGAACAAGCTTCCAGTAAATACGGTCACGAAAACGCTGAATGCCACTACCAGCTTACGCAGTGAATTCATCTCGCCCTCCGATTCAAATGCTCGTCTTTAGCTTGGCTGGGCCGTGTGCATGGAAAGAACAGGTAGTCGGATAGAAACCGGGTATACCACGAGAATCCGGCGATATTCAAGAAATAAGCAGACGATTTCGGGATATGAGGGAGCGTATGAAGGAAACGAATTCAGACGATCAGGAATTCGATAAACGCGAGAATCTAATCCTCGAAGGGCTCGGTTGATACGACCGCGGGTTCACCACCGCCCGCGGCTTGCGCAATAATCAGTTGTCGAGCTTCCACGCGAATCTTCGGAAGTTGCATGGCAAACCAGCCCGCGCCCAGGAGCGATGCGAAACCTCCGATTGCTACCGTGACCGGCGCTCCTAAGTGATCAGCAATAGCGCCGCCCAGTAACGCTCCAATCGGGGCCATGCCCATAAACATCATCGAATACACCGCCATCACGCGGCCGCGCAGTTCGTCGGGCACCATCACCTGAATCAGCGTATTCGAACAGGCCATTTGCAGCATCATCATGTAACCCACGGGCAGCAGGAGAATCACCGAGAGCCAGAAATGCCGCGACAACGCGAAGACCATCAGGCTAAGTCCAAATCCAGCACAACACCAGGCGACCCATCGTCCCAGGCCCTTTACGCCTTCGCGAAACGCCAGCGTGAGCGCGCCCAGGAGCGCGCCGACTCCGGTTGAGCCCATCAGAATTCCCAGCGCACGCGCACCGCCATGCAGAATCTGATCGGCGAAAATCGGCATCAGCACCACATACGGCATTCCTACCAGACTTACGATTCCAAGCAGCAATAGCAACGCCCGGATCGGTGCGGTGCGATTCACGAAATGAAAGCCTTCCATCATGTGTTCCAGCGGCGATGCGCTGATCGCACGCGGCGGGCTCGAGACCCTCATCAGCAGCAGGCCGATGATCACTGCGATATAGCTCACAGCATTGCCAAAGAAACACCAGCCTTCACCGATCTTCGCCACCAATATTCCCGCGATCGCCGGGCCGATCACGCGCGCCCCGTTGAACATGGAAGAGTTCAACGCAATCGCGTTCATCAGGTCTTCCTTGCCGACCATATCCACCAGGAACGATTGCCGCCCAGGGATATCGAAGGCATTGACCACACCGAGCAACGCCGCCAGCAAAAAGATTTGCCAGACCTGAATTTTGTTGTACAGAGTGAGCCCGGCCAGAGCGAAGGCCAGCAGCATGGAAGCGGTTTGCGTTCCGATCACGATCTTGCGCCGATTCATGCGATCGGCGGCAATTCCACCCACAGGAGCAAAGATGAAAACCGGGATTTGGCTGGCGAAACCAACCGCGCCTAAGAGCAAAGCCGAACCGGTAAGGCGATAAACGAGCCACGACTGGGCCACGCTCTGCATCCACGTGCCGATCAAGGAGATGAGTTGTCCGCTGAAGAAGAGCTGAAAATTTCGATGGCGGAGTGCGCGCCAGGCCGCTTGCCAACGCGATGCCCGCTGGGATTCAGCTTCGTTGCCGTTTGCCCCTGCGCCCTCCTGGTTTTGTATTCGAGATTCCGGCACAATGACTCGGTTTGATGATTCCAAGGTCGATTTCGATCACAATAACTTTATCCTGCGCAAGGAACGACGGACGCAACCCGGCACAACCTCGCTCGAAGATTTTCTGCGATTTCTGCTCAAACTGTTTCATTTTTCCCGAAACGGTGTCACCGTACTCGCCATCTTTTCAGCCTTAATAATTTTGGACTTTCCAGACCGGCGGGATTGAGCTACATTGAACGTTTGGTTTCGCCGGCGATTCCCTAAGGACGGGCCACGATGATGACGACTTCTCCCGTTAGTGTCGAACGCCGCATAGGACAGCGATTCACCTTTAATCTTCCCATTTCCTTACGCCAACATGCCTCCTCAGAGGAGGGCCTCGGGTTTACTCAAGACGTAAGCTCTCGCGGAGCGTTTTTCTTTACGGACATGCCGCTGAAAGCCGGGGCGGAGATTGAACTCACGTTGCAGATGCCCGCAGAGATCACATTGGGCGAGACCATGCGCGTTCGCTGCAAGGGCCGGATTTTGCGCGTGGCCAATTCTCTCGCCGAAACCGGCTCTGCCGAAACCAGTTCTGCCCAGACGATCTCTGTCCAAACAAGCATGGGCGTGGCCGTGTGCTTCACGGATTACGAATACCTTCCAGAGATGGAAGATGCTTCCGCCGATTTCCGCCGAATTTCAGCTCTGCACGAAACCAGCAATGGCGATCGTCCCGCACCATCGTCGAGTACAAGCCCGCGCGGTGCAACCGGCTAAACGCGGCTCAAAAACGGCCCCTGTCGCGGAAATGCAAAGCCCCGAAAGAACCATCGCAATCGAACGGTAGATCATTTTCCCTTCCCGCCCGAACTTTTTTACTGCAAAAAATTCGCTTCAGCCCTTTTCAAAGACAACGTCCTTCGCTTAAAATGCTTTCACTCGTGCGGATTGATTTGGGGAGCCATTCCTGCATTGCGCTGTGTCCTCGGGTTTTCGTCCCGCAGTTCGTATTCCTGCCGGCTTCGCGCAAACGGTGTAGCAATCTCCCTTTGGATGGTTACTTAGGTCACTTGGCCGGGGGCAGTTTCACTATCTAACATGCAAACAGCCCGAGAAATCAGCGAGAACCGCACCATGCATGGGATCGCCGTAGCGCTCCTGACCGAAGACCGCGAACGTTTGTCTGAATTGCAGAACCGCCTGGAAGCTACGCGTTTAGGCCGGGCTGTTTTCACCAGCGTCGGCTTCCCTACGGGGCCAACCGATGCCATCCTGCGCCAGATTCAGGACCGGCGCGCCGAAGTGGTGATCGTCGATATTTCAGCCGAAAATCCGCAACGAGCCATCAAGACCATCGAATTGCTTCAAGCCAACACCATGCAACTGGCGATCTTTGCCAATGGGAGCATGCAGCAACCGACCACGATTGTGGCTGCGATGCGCGCGGGCGCAGGTGAATACCTCGATCAGGATGCCGGCCCTGAGGCTTTGCTCGAAGCGCTTACCCGATTCAGTTCGAATCTCACTCGTGCTCGCGGCGGTGCCGGTAAGGCCCGCATCTTTACCCTCCTAAGCGCGAAGGGAGGAGCGGGCGCGACCACGGCCGCAGTGAATACCGCGCTGGCCTTGCAGCAAACCCATGGCAACGTAGTTCTTGTGGATTTCGCTCCCGTAGGCCACGCACAACTGCACCTCAATTTGCGTCCGAGTTTCGGAGTGCGTGACGCGCTGGAAAATCTGCATCGCCTGGACGCATCTTTGCTCGACGGGTTAATGACGAATGCGAGAGACGGATTGCATCTTCTCGCCGGAACGCAGCAGCCCTATCCGTCGACGCCAACTCCCGCAGAATTGGCCCGGCTTTTCGATGTGCTGGTAAATCATTACCGCTATGTCGTGATCGATGCCTCGAGTCGGCTCGATCCCGTTACCAGGGTGCTCTCCGATCTTTCGAACGCGGTATTAATGGTCGCTCAAACCGATGTAGTTTCGCTGTGGAGCGCCAGCCGCATTCACGCCTTTCTCGAAGAAGGCGCTGGCCGTAACCGGGTGCGCCTGGTATTGAATCGCTATAAAAAGATCCCCGGCTTAAGCGACGAAGATATCGAAGACTCTACCCATTGCAAAGTATTGTGGAAACTGCCGAACGCCTTTCACGCCATCTCGCCTGCGATCGATAACGGTGCACCGGTAGTCCTGCAAGAGGGCCAGGAGATCAGCCGCTCGTTCCGCGCCTTGGCGGCGGCTCTGGCCGAGGCTTCTTCGACTCCGGAGGATGGGCTGGATCTTGTCTACGATCAGGAAAAATCCGATAGCAGAAAGAAGGCTGCGGGACGCCTGATCGTCTCGCCCGCGCGTGCTGGGCAATGACCTGCTGCTGACCTCTTCACTTGATTTCCGGCTCAATCTCCACCGGAAAATTCACTGACCTTGCAATAAAGCAGAGCCGATGTGCCTCATGATGCAGTTCAGTGGCCTTCGCTCGATCGTCGCCCGCACTCACCTTCACCATTGGCTCGAGAACCACGCGCACGAACTCCCCTGAACCGTCGTTGTTCTCGCGCATCACTCCGGAAGCGGCATCGTGGTAGTCGACTACGCTAATGTGGTTCACTGCACAGAGATGCAGATACCAGAGCATGTGGCAAGATGACAAAGCCGCGACCAGCAACTCTTCCGGATTGTAACGCGACGGATCGCCCCGAAAGTTGGGGTCGCTGGATCCAGGAATCTCCGGCTTGCCCCCGCCAATAATCGCGAAGTCGCGGCGATAGCTCGTATAAGTCTTGGTGCCTACGCCATCATTGCCAATCCACTGCATCCGAACTTCATACGTGTGCTGTTTCATGCGTGCACTCCAGCCTGTCGCGGCTCATTGCGGGGCAGGCTGCTGGCTGTTGGCTGGGGTCTTGGGTGGAGTTGACGATTTATCGTCCTTGAAAATATCTGCGATCTTGCCGAAAAATCCCTTTTTCTTATTCGGATCTTGCTTGTCCTGTCCATTTGCCAGCGTGGGAGTCACCGGCTTGCTCGTACCGCCAAAAATTCGCGAGAAAAAACCGGCGACTCCGCTCTGCTGGTCGCAGGTCTCACGCGGCTCTGTGCCGGTCACGAAGGCCGCCATGTAATCGTCGGGACAAGCTGATGTGGCAATTCGATTGGTAGCTTTGTCGAGCTGCACATCGACTACACCGGGAGGTTGCGTGAATTCTTTCATGTCGGCGTACTCCGGCAGTTCCGCGGCTTTTTTCATGAACTCGGTCCAGATTGGGGCCGCCGTCTGCGCTCCGCTCAAACGCAGATCGCTGTAATCGTCGTAACCAACCCACACAATGCACAACAGATTCGACGTATATCCCGCAAACCATCCGTCGTGCGAAGTCCCGGTTTTTCCCGCCGCTGGTTGCATAAAGCCGCGCAACCGGACCGCCGTATAGCCAAGGCCATTGTTGATGACGCCTTCCATCATGCTTGTCATGATGTAGGCAATGCGCGGGTCGAGCACCTCACGCTGGTCGGTCTTGAAATTCGCCACCACGTCGCCCTTCGAGTTACGGACCGAATTCACCAGGATCGGCGACAGCCGCTCACCATTGTTGGCGAATGAAGTGTAGGCGCCCGCCATCTCCAGCGGAGTGGCTTCGTAAGAGCCCAGCGCCATCGCCGGCGTAGGCTTCACCGAAGTGATGCCAGCCAGCTTCGCGAGATCGGCAACCTTGTCGTATCCGGTTTCCTCGGCAACTTTTACAGTTGCGTTGTTTAGCGACATGGCCAGCGCATAACGCAACGTGACTTCCCCGTGATATTCCTCTTTGTAGTTGTGCGGCTCGTAAATCTGGTCTCCATACGCAAAGGTCGATGGAGCGTCGTCGACAGTTGAGGCGGGCGTAATCACCGTCGGAGAGCCGTCAATCGCCGTATTCATGGCGGCGGCGTAAACGAAAGGTTTGAAAATCGAACCGGTCGGCCGCTTCGACACAGCATGATCTAGCTGGCTGAACGAGTAGTCGCGTCCGCCCACGAGCGCCAGCACCGCTCCCGTGTGCGGATCGAGCGCAACCAGTGCAACCTGCGCCTGCGGCCCCGGCGCGATTTGCGTTTCGTACTTTTTTCCAACCCTCACGCGCTTGGTGCGCAGACGGGCGACTTCCTGGTCGACCACCTTGATGCCGCCCTCGACCGCTTGCGCCGCAGCCCTCTGCAAGTCCGTGTCAAGCGTGGTGTAGATGCGGTACGACTGATCGTTCATGTCGTGTTCGCTGAACTTATTAATCAGCGAATCCCGCACCAGGTCGACGAAATATGGAGCATCACTCGCCTCCACATTCGGAGGAGCCAGCTTCAAAGGCGCAGCTTTGGCCTTCTCCGCCTGTTCCCGCGTGATGGCGTGGGTTTCCACCATCGAATCCAGCACCAGGTTGCGCCGCTCCAGCGCGCGCTCCGGATGCCGGTACGGCGACAACCGGCTCGGCCCCTGAATGATCCCCGCCAGCAAAGCCGCCTCCGGCAGGTTGATATCTTTCAAATCTTTATTGAAATATGCCCGCGACGCCTCCGCAAAACCGCTGATGGCGAACGAACCACGCTGTCCCAGATTCACCCAGTTGGCGTAGAACTCGAAAATCTGCTGCTTGCTGAATTTCTGCTCCATCAGTTCGGCAATCAGCATCTCGGTCAGCTTTCGCCGGATAGTTTTTTCCGGTGTCAGAAAAAATCCGCGCGAGAGCTGCATGGTGATCGTCGAACCGCCCTGCTCGTGCCTTTGCCGCAGCAGATCGACCCATCCCGCCTCGAACACGCGAACAAAGTTCACTCCGCCGTGCTCAAAAAACCGCCGGTCTTCGATGGCGAGCACCGCATCCACCATCACCTTGGGAATTTCGTTGTACTTCACCACCTGCCGCTTCGACCTCTGCGCAGAATCGGAGAGCGAGGTCACCAATTGCGGCTCAAGCTCATAAGCCGAAAGCTGGCTGCCGTTGCTCGCGATCCGCGTAATCTGCCCGTCCGCAATGGTGATGCGCGCCTCTTCCGGGCTGTGGTAGCTCTCTGGCCCGGGTGTGACCTCGATTCCATCCGGCATCAGCCGAAACGTGCCTAGTGGCGATTGATTGTCTTTGTTGGTAAGCTTCGCGTCGGAATAGCCAGCGCTCCGCAACTCGCCGGCAATCTCTTTTGCGTCGGCCTTCTCACCATCGCTAAGCTTCTCCGGCATAGCGTAAATTTTGGCCGAATTGGCGAAGATCGGTGTGCGGAAGCGCTGTGTGATGATGCGCTCGTATTTAATGTAGTAATAACAAAACCACCCGGTAAAACCGGTGGCTGCGACCAGCAGCACCACCAGAGCAGCCCGTTTGAGGGGATCGCGCGGCAGGCTGCCGAATTTCTTCTTGCCCTCCCCGCTTCTTTTTGGGATCTTGATTTTAATAGCCAAGATAAACTCGACAGTGCTAAACGCACCTTGATCCTCAGACGTTGGAATGTCGCAAATGGTTTGACCGTCTGCGGTTGCTTATGCCGAGACCTCCGCCGTCATTTTTCGAAATGCGGACACTAACGACCAGAGCGTTTCTTTTATTGTACCGCCCCGCGCGGAAATAAAAAGAGACCCGCAGCCGATGCGGGTCTCAAAGATGCCAATAGCCGTCAATCCTGCACGCGGCGCTAGCGAGGCTGCCTTACGGTACGTCTGCGACTCCTATGCCAGTGATCCATCCCTCCACAATGTTACCATCCGCGCTCAGCGAACCGGCACTGGACACTTGATATGCGCTTAGGGTGGTTGCACTTAATCCGAACAGGAAGCTTCCGCTCTGGTCGAACTCACCCGATGCCGCCGTGGCCGAGGTGAAAGGAGATCCCGCCACCGCTGTAAGCGCTCCCGTGGTCGTATCCAATTGATATCCTTCAAGCGGATTGCCGGGGCTGCTCCCTCCCGTCTCGTCAAGACTGAAGGAGTACACCAGATTGCCGCCAGAGTTCGGCTGCATCGCGATACTGTATGGCGAATATACGGTGGCGAACGGCGACCCTGAGACCGGGGTGATTGCCCCAGCATTACCAATGCTGTACACATACAGATTATTGTCGCCGGTTTCACTGCTAGTTGTACCAATTAGATACTTACCTGACGGATCGCCCACGATCTCGTTCATCAAATAATTACTCCCGGAGAAAGGACTGCCCGGAACGGCGGCCAGCATACCACTGCTGCTGATGCTATAAGCGTTGATTTCTACCGGGGAAATGCTTGACGCTAAGGCCGGCACATACAGGTATTTTCCCATGCCGTCCGTCCCAATGTTCCCTGGCTCATAGGGAACGGCAAAAGGCGATCCGGGAGCTACAGTTAATCCCCCACCGCTGCCGATCTGCAATACATAAATCGTGGCCTCGCCCTGGTAAATTCCTTCGTCGCCCACGAATAGCATTGTGCCCGCCGGATTGGTAGCCATACTGCCTAAAATGGCGCCGCCCCAGTTGGGCAAGGTAAATGGGCTGCCGCTTATCGCTGTCAGATTTCCAGTTGAGTCGATTGACCAGCCATAAACCTGGCTATAATCCCCAACCCCATCAAACCGGCCATACAAATATTTCCCCTGGGCTACAAGCAGCTCGCCGCCTCCGCCTGTCGGGGCGCTTGCCGCAGTGTAGTTGGTGGTCGCCACAATGGTTGCCGTACCTGCTTCGAATGTGAAGCCCTCGATTCCCGCTGATGCGGTAGTGCCGCCAAACACGAATGCACTTGATGCGCTGCTGCCCGTGGTGCCGCTACCGGTGGAAGACACGCCGCTTGGCGAAGTCTGTGTACAGGCGCTACCGGTAAAGCTTAGCCCGTCGTCGGTGTTGCAGTTGTATTTGCCGCAATTGGCTAATCCGATGGTTGCCAATCCCGCCATGCACGCCAGAAATGCTCGTACTCGCTTCGTCATGAACTGCCTCCGGCCCCGCTGCCTACGCGGCTAAAGCGCCTGTTTGAATTCTGATTGAGAAATCTCGACCGCTCAAGTTTGCCGCTTCTAATCGTCAACAGTTGAGAAAATTCTCACCGTTCGTCGATCTTAGGAGTTGGGTAACCCTATGGCAACGTTACGAATGTCACTGGCACAATCGGCCGGTCAGACCTGCGCTTAGGCACACCAAGAGGAGAGAAATGAGCAGAGGAAGGAATGTTCAGATTCGCGTAGCTTCACCTGGGATTTACTTGCCGGCTTCGTGGATTAAGGCCACAGCGAAGGGATTTGCTAAAAGCCTTTGTTCCCGCTGTTCGGAGAGAAGTGCATATCAAATGAATAGCCGGGGAGATTCACGGTGATCGTATAATCCGCCGCTACGTAAACGGCTGCCAGGCCGGGGTCCCGATCCGCTGTACCGTGATTTGGGTATCGCGGATCTGCAAATCGTGCTCTCGCGCTTTTGCCAACACATCCAGGCGGATATCATCATCCGTTTTCTGCATGTTCGGTCCATCGATCATGGCTACGGTCTTAAGGTCATCTGTAAAGCTGTAATTCGTCAACAACGGAGGAGCTATTGCGAAGAGTGCCAGGGCCGCAGCCACAATAACCAGAAAGCCGACTATTCCTTTGACCATGTCTGAAATCCCACGGCGCAGAGCCGTAAGATCTCAGCCTCCGGCCCGCAGTACGCCTTGAAAATGTTCTACTATCGCGGCGATCCTAACATCGCGCACTTCGCGAGTCGAACGCAAAACGACTTCGACAGTACCTTCGGTAACTTTCTTTCCGACCGTGACTCTAAAAGGGATACCGACCAAATCGGCATCTTTGAACTTCACTCCCGGGCGCTCGTCGCGGTCGTCGAGGACCACGTCAAAACCAGCAGCCTCCAGCCGCGCGGCGATATCGAGCGCTGGCTTCATCACGCTCTCATCCTTCACATTCGTCGGCGTGACAACAATTTCGAACGGTGCGATTGCCGGCGTCAGCCAGAATCCATTCTCGTCGTTCGACTGCTCGACCGCCGCCGTCAGAATGCGCTCGATGCCGATGCCATAGCAGCCCATGATCGGCATCACTTCCTTGCCGTTCCTATCGAGCACACGCGCGCCCATCGATTCCGAATAGCGGTAACCCAGCTTGAAAATGTGTCCGGTCTCAACCGCCGTATCGATGCGCAACGGCTTGCCGCAATTCGGGCAAGCTTCGCCCGCAGTCACGCTGCGCAAATCGGCGTAAGCAGTGGGGTGAAAATCCTTTCCCGGATTAAGATTTTTCAGGTGATAGTCTTCTTTGTTCGCTCCGGCGATCAGGTTCGTGCGTCCTTCGAGCGCCTCATCGACCACCAACACCGGCCCAACATCTTTCTTTAGTTCCTCTGCCCATTCGATGCCAACCGGCCCCAGATACCCGGCCGGAGAGTTGAACAGCGCTTTGATTTCGCTTTCCTCCATGGGCCGCGTAGCCATGCCAATCGTGGCGTTGAGCTTGGCCTCATTTAACTGATGATCGCCGCGCATGAGTACAACAACGGCGCGAGATTTCGTCTTGCCCGCCTTCGCATCTTTTTCGTCGGCCATGAGAGCCAGCGTTTTAATCTTGTTTTTCGGCGACACTCCCAGGAATTTCGCGACGTCCTCAATCGTCTTCTGCCCCGGAGTATGCACTTCCAAGGGTTTGCCGTCGCCTTCGGGCCACAGATCTTCCACGACCTCCAGCTTCGAAGTCGCCTTCTCCATGTTCGCGGCGTAGTTGCAGCCATCGCAGCTCACGATCTGATCTTCGCCGGCCGGCGTCCGCACCATGAACTCATGGGATTCTTTTCCGCCCATCGCCCCTGAATCCGCCTCGACCACCATGTACTTCAAACCGCAGCGGTCGAAGATGCGGCAGTACGCGTCGTAGTGCTTGCGATAAGAAACATCGAGGCCGGCTGCGTCGATATCGAACGAGTACGAATCTTTCATCATGAATTGCCGTATACGCAGCAATCCCGACCTCGGCCTGGGTTCGTCGCGAAACTTCGGCGCAATCTGGTACCAGATCTGCGGCAGTTGCTTGTAGCTGCGCAGCTCTTTACGCGCAATGTCGGTCATGACTTCTTCTTCCGTCATGCCGAGGCAAAGTTCGGCGCCCTTGCGGTCTTTCAGGCGAAACAAGTTTTCGCCCATGAGCGGCCAGCGGCCGCTTGCTTCCCACAGCGCGAGAGGATGCAGCGCGGGAAGCAGGAATTCCTGCCCAATCTTGTCCATCTCCTCGCGCACGATCGCCACGACCTTGTTGAATGACCGGTTGCCAAGAAAGAGATATGAATAAATTCCCGCCGCCAGCTGCCGGGTATAGCCCGCCCGCACCAGAAACTTGTGGCTGGCAACCTCGGCGTCAGCCGGCGCCTCGCGCAGGGTAGGAATGAAGAGTTCTGACCAACGATGCATAAGGAATTTGATTACCAATGGCGAGTATCGAGCCGATGAAACCCAATCTCGCGGGATTGATGATTGTAACAGCGGATAGATGGGTAATAGCTCGAACAGCTCCGTCGATGTAATTACTTTACTAAATTGGTATTGACATTTATTACTTCAAATTCTTATCATACCTAGAGAGGAAAATCCACGATGAAACCTGAGAGATATTGGCGTTCCTGCATGGCAAGTGGGCCGGAAAAGCTGGTTATCCGAGCCCTGTAGGTTCGATCACCTTGGGGAGGCAAATATGGCAATCGCAGCAGCGGTGCAGATCAAGGTCGCCGACGAGGTTTGGATTTCAACCGCTCTCCTGCATCGAGAAAATCCACACCGTGCGGATTTCGAAATTGAAGAGATCATGGAGCGTGCAACGAAAGAAGCTGGCAAGCGGCCACTTCGCCCCGGAGTCTATGTTCACGTCGTTCAGCACTGCGTGGCGAACCGTCCGCCGAATCCCGGCCGGTACCGCATGCTCTTCGAAGCTGCGCCCGGTCGTCGGCGTCTGTTTCGTGATGGGGACAATTACCACCCCGCCCGCAAAGGCTCCAAGACAGAGCCCTCTCGAGACGACATTCCTCCCGAATATTCCGATTTGCTTGACTGGTATCGAGACTGGAATAAAGACAGCATCGAGGAACGAATCAAGAACGATCCTCTGCTCGCATTGTATGGCGATGGCAAAGATCTTTGGGCGGACGAGAAAGCGGACGATTATGTGCGGCGATTGCGCGAGGGATGGGAATGAGTCGGATCTTTTGGGACACGAATCTCTTTGTCTATCTGCTGGAGCCCAAAGAAGAATTTTCCGTAATAACCAAAGAACTCCGGGTCAGAATGCTGCGGCGCGGAGACCATCTACTTACATCAACCATGACCTTGGGCGAAGTATTGGTCAAGGCAACCCAAGCCGGAGATGCGGAGCGTTGTCGAAAATATGAGCGGGCGATTTCGCTGGCCGCGACAATTGTGCCATTCGACGTCACAGCAGCCAGGCACTACGCCTCCATAAAAACCAAACGCTCCATTCAGGCACCCGATGCAGTACAACTCTCCTGCGCAGCCAGCGTCGGCGTAGACCTGTTTATTACCAACGACGACCGCCTTCAAAACAAGCAAGTACCCGGCATTCAATTCATCGTGCCGCTGACCCGCGTCCCGATCTGAATCTCGGGACGACCTACCCTACCAACTGCCGCAAAATCTCTTTCCCCAGCTTCTGCGTCTCGCCAAAAAACTTCTGATACTCGACAAACAGCCGGTTCAGCTCCAGAGACTTGTCGGGCGTCAGTTTCTTGCGCAGAATCATGTCCCGCACATGAACAGGGTTGGGCAGCGTCGCATCTTCGGTTAATTCTTCCAGCGCCGTATTGGGATCGTAATGATACATAGGATTGAGTAATTGAGAAATTTGGTAATCGGGTAACTTGAATCCAACGCAGTCGCGAGTCGAATTTCAAATTACCCAATTGCTAAATTGCACAACTTCTCAATTCTTACACCATCTCAACTCCCCACAAATCGTGCAGATGTAAAATTCCTTGCAGCCTATCGCTCGCATCGACCACCATCAACGAAGTAATTTTCTTTTCTTCCATGAGAGCCAGAGCCGAAGCCGCAAATTGACCCGGCGCAATGGTCTTCGGATTTCTCGTCATCGCCTCGCCGGCCGTCAATTCGAGCACGTCCTTCCCTCGTTTTTCCAGCAGCCGGCGCAGGTCTCCATCGCTGATCACGCCCACCAGCTTCTTGCCCTCGATTACCGCTGTGACTCCCAGTTTCTTGCGCGACATTTCATAAATCACATCCGGCATCCTGGTCTGCATCCCGACGCACGGCAACTCCTCGCCCGTATGCATCAGTGATTCCACCCGCGCCAGCCGTTTTCCCAGCTTGCCTCCCGGATGCAGGTTCGCAAAGTCCTCCTCCTTAAAGCCGCGTTGCTCGCTCAGGGTCACTGCCAGCGCGTCGCCCAGCGCCAGCATTGCCGTAGTCGAAGCTGTCGGCGCCAGTCCCAGCGCGCAGGCTTCCTGTGCGATCGAGCAGTCGAGAGCGACATCGGCGGCCGCAGCCAACGTAGAACGTGCTGGGTGGACACTCCTGTCCACCGCTTTCGACGATCTCTTCATTAAAAGCGGTTGCCCCACCCTTGTCGCGTTTTTTGCGACAGGGTGGGCGCTCGAGTTGCCAGCCTTTCGCCTCGCACCTCTCGAAGAATGATTGACTATCTCGTCTCCTGTCATCGCGATCAGCGGCACCCGCAATCGCTTGATGGTCGGCACCAACGCCAGAATCTCTTCGGTTTCTCCCGAGGCCGAAAGCGCCAGCACTAAGTCGCCGCGCACGATCATTCCGAGATCGCCATGCAAGGCCTCCACCGGATGCAAATACAACGCTGGCGTTCCCGTCGAGCTCAAGGTCGCCGCAATCTTTCTGGCGATGAGCCCGCTTTTGCCCATGCCCGTGACCACCACCCGTCCGCTGCAGGCAAACATCATCTCGACTGCCTGCTGAAACGCCTGCGCCATGGGGCCGGCAATACGGTCGGCCAATGCGCGCAGTGCCTCGGCCTCAATTCGCACCACGTGTTCGCCAGGATTTTTCATGCTCTGCAGGTTGGAAGAGAGGATGTTAGCATGCCCGGAAGGTGATCGCCCTGCTAACCGCGGCATCCCAGTCACACTCGATTAACCCGACATCTTCAGCTTGATACGGAATTGTCGCCATCCTCAAAGGCATTGTCTGACAGGAACGAAGTGGTAAGAAATAGATCACGGCGTGCTTGTGTCGCCGCCTTCCACGGATCCTGTATGCGCTCGACCGATTCGCGTGCCATCCCCTGCAGCAACGCGCTGAGGCTCATTCCCGCCTGACACACCGAACGATAAATGCCGCGTGCGCCAGCATCGCCGAATTGGTTCGCCAAATCCAGCGCAAATCCCACCGCCCTTTCCGTGTCTAACTGCGGCGCATATTGTTCGGCAGCATCGCCAGCGAACCCTGAAAGTCACTGATCGCAGTCCGCACCTGGACCTGTTGAAACGGCACCCATAGCGCGGAAGTTCGAAAGCGGCCCACCCACGGCTCATTCACCAGGTCGAAATTCAAATCGGTCGTGCGGCCAGTCGCCGTATCGACGCCACCGCTCATTTGCTTCGTATGCACCAACAGCCCATTGGCCAAAGAAGCATTGCCGGCCCCGAAAATGCGTACAAAGCCTGCCGGGCTGGCCGAGAAAAACGCATTCAAAATCTCCGCCAATCTTCCTGGCTTTTGCGCCCATTGAATCAATCCAAACGACAGTCCAGCCTTGTCCCTGTTGAGGTTGAGCGCGCCAAATTTGCCGCCGCCCTCCATCTGCGCCACTACACTCAGAATTCTTGCCAGGCCGGAGTAATTAAAATCCAAAACGAGCGTCAGATAACCGCGAGACACAATCGGCGTCAATGCCGGCGTCTGCACCAGAGTTTGCAGCGTTCTCACATCCACCTGATTTCCTAGCGGAAGTCCGTTGTGCAAGCGGAAATTCTCTACAGCCGTGCTGGTGGCGGGCCCGAACACTCCGTAATCTGCACTCTGAAGATTAGGCAGCCCGCTGGCTCCCTGCCCCGAAAGCAAGCTCTGAACTACCTGCACAGATTGTCGGTCGGTATCGCCAGGCCCAATCGCGGTAGCGCCCGCCGCCCCTGCATTCAGGTCGTCGATCCTCGATATTGCGCAACGTGCCATGACTCGGCCTCCGCACGGATGGTGGCCTCGAGGAAGGTACTCAACGCGGTCCTGGAGAATTGCCGGCGTCCCGAAGCGCCGCGCTGGCTCTCAAACCGATCTTAATTGAGATGACTTTCTTAAAAGTGATCATCCAGGCCAACCGGCGGCGGATCTTTCTGCCCAAGAATCGCCAATCCCTTCGCCTGAATGATCCGGTCGCCATCGACCGGCCTGCCAGTCATCGCGCGTCTTCACCGGCTGCCTCCACGGCGGCAAGGTCATCATCAGGTTCACCGCCGTAGATTGCACATAAGGTTCATACATCATGCGCAGATTGTTCAGCTTCTGCCGCGCCTCCGGTGTGCTGCGCAATTGCAGCCCCGCCTGCGCCAAAGCATCCCGCAGGGCATCGAAATCCGCACTCGTCAATCGTTCCGGAGCCGCCGGATTGTATCTCGCATTGACCACCTGCGCCAGGTCGACGGCGGCATGCCGTGCCATGGCAAAGGTAAGCTTCGCTTGCCCCGGATGAATTCCTTCGATTCCCGTGATCACCAGCGAAGTCACGTCGAGCATCGTCATCAGCGCGCCCAGCCACGATTGATTGCTGTGCTGCGAACGGAAAAAACTCAACACCGGATACGAAAGCTGGCTCTCCAGCAACTCCGCCGACCAATGTTCCCAATCCCGCAATACTTCGTCGAAAACGATCTGGTCGATTCCCGGATTTTCCGTCTTTCCGGCCAGCCGCACCAGAAACTCGGCCGCTGTTGGCGGCGACCCCGCGCGCGAATCCAACATTGAAATCTGTATCTCGCGCCGCGAAAACGATCCATAGATCACCGGCAGATACCCGATGACGACTCCAAGAAACGCAAATCCCATCCCGGCTTCGATCACCGAGAGGGCGCGCGACAGTCCGGAAGTAGGCACAATGTCGCCGTAGCCCAGGGTAAAGAAAGTTTCGCCGCTTTGATAAACGATCCGGCCAAAGGTGATCGGCTCGTTTCCCAACTGTTCGTGCTTGCCGCCGCCAAATTGCAGCAAGGCGAAGCCAAAGATCAGCCCCGCGGCCCAAAATGCCAACAGCAGAAACAGCGACAACGGACCGAAGTATCCTAAAAAACTCTGCTGCCGCGCGGGCTTCCGTATCCGGGCTGCGATCCATTTCCAGGGAATCCAGGTACGGCGCAGAAACCATGCTGTCAGCTTGAAATGGCGGGTAACGCGCCGGGGCAGCACTACCGTTTCAAACGCGTCTAGTAGCACTGCGCCAATGATGACGGCGCCCGCAATGATCGCCGGAACGCTCAGGTGAGGAGTCATACGCGTTTTTCAACCTGCATGGATGCGGAAGGAAGGGTAACAGATTCTACCGGTGTGGAGTTTAGTTTCCCCGTGGCGGAGCACTGAGGAGTGGCCGGGCACTGAAAAATCTAACCGCACTGAACGACCTAACTTCAACAACGCGAGGCCGAACCTACTGCGGTTTCGGCGGCGTTGCAGGAGTCTGGGTCGTGCTCGGAGGCGTGGTTGTGGCCGGCTTCTTCTTGGTCACTGTTTTTTTCCTGGCCTTGTGCTCCGGCTTTTTCTCCGGTTGAGTATCGTCGACAATCACTTTCTTCGGAGGAGCCGCCGGAACCGTTGCCTGCGTCTGGACAGTTTTCAACTCCGCGCGCAGCCGCGCGATCTCCTGTTCTTTCGCGCCAGCCAGCGTCTCCAGGCGCTCTGCCAACTGCTTTCGCCCGCTCTCAAAGCCGCTGAGATCATTCGATAGCGACTGAAAATCGTCTTTCGGCCCAAAGGCGCCCGCCGACTCCACCACCCCGCCCATGACGCTATAAAGCGCGTCCAGGTTGCGATAGAGCTTGAAGGTCGCCTGCAGGTCACTCCGGCGAATTATGCAATTGGCCGATCATCTCCGGCAACGCATTCTGCAGATTGCGCTGGACCGAATCCACATCGGCGAGCGCCTGTTTCTTCGCCGCGCTGTCCGCCTTCCAACGCTCGATCCGCAGTTGCGCCAGGTCTAGTTGCGTTTGCTTTGAGGTTGCTTCAATTCGGCCCAGCAGGTCATTCAATTGAGTCACTGACGAATAGGAGACGGCACTCTGCGCCGGTGCATCTGCCGACGCCATTGTTCCCTGGACCGCATATTGCGGCGCGGTCGAAGCTGGCGCTGGGTTCGGTGCTCCGGAGTTCTGGCCGAACGCATTCACTGCGGCGAGCGTGACAGCTGCGAGTGTGAATCGATGAGTGAGAAAAAGTTTGAAAATGAGGTTGGATTTCATTGCGAGCGAGAAGTTGGCGATTTCCTGTGCAAAGCGATGTCGACAAAGGCAGGATACTACAAGCCGCAGCCAATCGGAATCGTTTCACTGCCTTTGTGTTCCTTCGTGACTTTCGTGGTGAGTGGAATTCGAGACACCCAGCGCGAAGCCATTGGCCAACCCGCCCCTCCCAGACGATAATCAGATTACTTATGTCCCGCTCACTTCGCTTTTCCAGTCGGCTGTTTTGGCTCATCGCCCTGCTCTGGCTCGCCGTCCCGAATCGCTCCTTCGCTCAGGAACCTTCGAAACGTCTCATCCTAAAAGATGGCTCGTATCAGCTCGTGACGCAGTACGAAGTCAAAGGCGATCGCGTGAGGTACATGAGCGCCGAACGCAACGAATGGGAGGAACTCCCCTCCGCGCTGGTCGATTGGCCGGCCACCGAAAAATACGAGAAAGAGAAAGCCACTTCCGCCATCCCGGAAGCCGTTGCGATCGATAAAGAAACCGACGCCGAGCTCGAAGCCGACGAACCTCATCTCCCCGAAGTCGCTCCCGGCCTGCGCCTTCCCGACGATTCCGGCGTCTTCATGCTCGATAACTATCAGGGACAGCCGCAGGTCGTGGAACTTCAGCAGACGGAAAGCAATCTCAATCAGGGCAGTCGCGCCAGCATCCTCCGCGGCGCTCTTATTCCCATGGCTGGCGCCAAGCAGACCATCGAACTTGACGGCGCGCACGCTGCCATCCATTCGCACGTCGCCGTGCCTTCCATATATATCAATGTGCAGAACGAAACGCCAGGGCCGCCGCCCGGCGAAACCGCATCCGCCAAAATGTCACAGCCGAGTCTCGACGCTCCGCGAGCCGAGCAACCGCAGCAACCCGAGCAAGCCATCGTACCCTTCGACCGCTTCCGCATCGTGCGGGCAAAAGTGAAAAACGGCAAGCGCATCGTCGGAGACGTAAAACGCAATGTCGCAGGCAAAGTCAGCGAGAACGAAACCTTCGTGAAGACCACGATCGACCGGATCAAGGGCGGTTGGCTCAAGGTCACGCCCATCGCCGACCTTGCACCGGGAGAATATGTCCTTGTTGAAACCCAAGGGAACGAAGGCATGAACCTCTACGTCTGGGATTTCGGCGTTGACCCCAAAGCCCCAGCAAATGCCAACCCCTGGAAACCGGAAACGAAAAGCGCGGTCAAGCCGGCGACGAAACCGGGAGATAATTCGAAATAGTGGCCCGCGGATAGGATTGAAAACGGCCTGATATTGAAAGCCGCTTCGCCCGCGGGTGTTAACCTATAAATCTACGATTCACCGGCATTGATGGTCTCAAAACCACTCGCGCTCGTTGCTGAACTTACGCACCGCTGCCCGTTGCACTGCGTGTATTGCTCGAATCCGCTGGATCTCGCAGCCGTGGCTTCAGAACTCTCGACCGAAAACTGGCTCGACGTCTTTCAGCAGTCAGCGAAGCTGGGCATGCTACATGCTCACTTTACCGGGGGCGAGCCGCTGGCGCGGCCTGATCTAGCCGAACTTATCGCCGGTGCGCGCGCTGCCGGCCTGTACACGAATCTCATCACCTCTGGCATCGGACTGAACGAAACCAGGCTGAAAGCATTGGTTGACGCCGGACTGGATCACATTCAGCTCAGTTTCCAGGACTCGCGTGAGGCCGAAGCCAACTGGATCGCCGGAGCAAAAGCCCACGCCCACAAGATTGACCTATCCAAACACATCCGCCAGCACAAAATCGCGTTCACCGTAAACCTGGTCGTGCATCGGCAGAACATCGATCATCTCGACCAGATGATAGCGTTCATCGAGCAACTGGCTCCCGAGCGCATGGAGATCGCCCACACGCAATACTACGGCTGGGCGTTGAAGAATCGCTCTGCGCTCCTGCCCACGCGCGCCCAACTCGATAAGGCGGTAGAAGCCGTCGCCGCTGCCGAACAGCGCCTCGCCGGACGCATTCGCATCGACTTCGTGGTCCCCGATTACTACGCACGCTTCCCCAAAGCTTGCATGGGAGGATGGGGACGCAAATTAATGCTCATCAATCCTGCAGGAAAAGTTCTTCCCTGCCACGCGGCGGAAGTGGTCCCCGGAATGACCTTCGAGAACGTTCGCGAACAGACTCTCGCATCCATCTGGGACGACTCGCCATCTTTCCAACGCTTTCGCGGAGAAGAATGGATGCCGGAGCCCTGTCGCACTTGCGACCAGCGTGCGGTTGACTTTGGAGGATGCAGATGCCAGGCCTTGCTGCTCACTGGCGACGCCGCAGCTACTGATCCGGCGTGTTCGCTCGCACCTGCTCACCACATTGTGGAATCCGCCCTGCTCGTCGCGAATTCCGAAGCGAAATCTGAGACGGGAGTCGCGCAGCCGGTTACCGCATCTTCATTCGTTCAGCTGCAGCGGCTGGCTGAGGGGCTTTGGGCAGGTATCGGACCAATCCTGAGTGATTTTCTTTCCTTACCACCGCACGCCGACGGTGATCGGCCGCACGTCGGTTGTTGTGCCATTGTTCGAGCCGTGCATCAGGCGAAATTCCGCGTAGATTTCGACGCCGCTGGGCATTTTCCGGGCTACTCCCGCTCCCACGTTGTAGCCGAATTGGTTCTGGCTGGTATTCACAAAGTGCCCGTTGAGCGGCAGACTTCCGTTGAAGCACGTGCCTTGCCACCACGTCCAGAACGCAGAGCACTCCGAACCGGGCAGCGCCGTATCGTCATTTAAACTGCCGCCGCGATGATAAAAACCGGGGCCGAAAAGCACATACCCGCTGAACGTGCTGGTAACGGGAAAGTTGATGATCGGGTCCAGGGTGAGGGCCAGAAGATAACTGGTGGCGCTGCTCGCTCCGGAGACCGAAAGGCTGGACTGCTTTAAAGGAAGATCTTCAGCGAAGGCGTCGGCGCGCAGCCCAAAATATTTGTTGGCATTACGGGCCACGCCGAACGTGGCTCCGAGCCCGCCGCCTCGTACAAATGTCTTCGTCTTCCCGCTGTCGACATTCGCGCCAACGCCAACGTTGTAGTTCCAGTTCTTGTAATCGTGGGTCTTTTTTCGCAGCGAAATTCCTTCCCTGACCGACTCTTCTTCTTCCTCGGCAGGTTGCTGCGGGCTCGAAGGTTGCTGCGCATTGGTCGCCGGAGTTGTAGGCGTCGCCGAGGGAGTCTGACCCGCCGTGGTTTGAGCAAATGCATGTGCGGTGAAAATATTGGCTGGAGCGAAAGCCATGAAAAAAAACAATATCAGCGCACTCGCAGTAGCAAACTTTCCCATCATCCATTCTCCTCCCGTAACCGGGCGTAGTGGCGGACCGCAGCGCTCGGCATGGAGAGACGCCGTTAATCCAGGCTCCGCTTGTAGCTCTTTTGCAGGCGGGATCGTCCTCGCCTGCAGTGGAATGCAACATCTTACCAAGCTTTTGATGCGGGCTGCGCTGCGCATGCCGCCTGCCCTTCCCGAATGTGCTTTCACGCCGTGCCTAAATCGAGCTTTGGAAAGCAGGCGTAATAACGAGGAGGCAGACGTGACAAGGCAAGGAATGACGAAGTGAGAGTAATACAGTTAAAGAGTAATGAAGTAAGACTAATAACGCGGTGTGATAAAAATGATGATCAATTCTTGAGCGCACACATGCACCCGACCAGCCCACAGAAGACGGCAAGCGATTCAAGCTCCACGCCGCAAAATACTCATCCTGCTTGCCGGGTTGCGCTCGTCGGCTTTGGAACCGTGGGACGCGCGGTCGCGAAAATACTTTGTGAGCGCCACGATCACCTGCTTTTGACTCATATCTGCAATCGCAATGTTGAGCGTAAAAAGCAATCCTGGGTGCCGAGTGACGTCATCTGGTCCGAAGATTTTGATGCCGTTCTCAACTCGGATGCCGAAATCGTGATTGAGCTGATCGGCGGCTTACATCCTGCCGGAGATTTGGTGCGTAGCGCTTTAAAAGCCGGCAAGTCGGTGGTAACCGCAAACAAGCAATTGATCGCGCGTTACGGACCGGAACTGCTGCAACTGGCCGGCGAAAACGGCTGCCAGCTTGAGTTCGGAGCTTCCGTTGCCGGAGGCGTTCCGGTTCTTCCCGCATTGCGCACCGGACTGAGCGGAGATCGCTTGCACGGCATCGCCGGCATCTTGAACGGCACCTGCAATTACATTCTCAGCCGCATTGAAACCGCGCGCATTCCCTTTAGCGAAGCTCTGGAAGAAGCACAAGCCCGCGGCTACGCCGAAGCCGACGCCAGCGAAGATCTCGACGGCGGCGATGCCCGCGCCAAGCTCTCAATTCTTGCCCTGGCGGGATTGCAGGTTCGCGTTTCGCCGGAGGACATTCGCGCGCGCACCATCCGCGCGGTCGATGCAGTTGACTTCGATTACGCCGCCGAACTGGGATGCACCATCCGCCAGATCTCGCGTGCCGATTTGAAAGACACAACCTTGTTCGCCGATGTTGGCCCCAGCCTGGTTCCAACCTCGTCTCCATTCGGGCGCGTGCAGCGCAATCTGAATCTGGTCTTGACTTCGGGTGAGTACGGCGGAGATGTTGCCTTCCTTGGCGCGGGCGCGGGAGGAGATCCCACCGCGGTCGCGGTGGTCTCCGACGTCATCTTCGTCGCGGAAAAGCTCATCGCAGAAAAACTCCTCACGCCGAACGTGGCTGCCCGGACCTCGCGGCGCCACAAACTCCAACTCGGGTCACCGAAAGTGAGTTGCGATTTCGAAACTCCCTGGTATTTGCGTTTCTATGTGAAAGACCAGCCTGGGATCATTGCAAGCCTGGCTGCCATTCTGTCCGCTCACCAACTGAACATCGATTCCGTTTTGCAAAAGCCGGGCTTCGAAAAAAATTCCCTTCCCTTCGTGATCACCCTGGAACCGTGCCGGGATGCGCAACTGCACCCGGCGCTCGAACAAATGTCATCCCTTGAATTCTGCACCAAGCCGTGCCTTTGCCTACCGGTCCTGCGCTAGTTTGTGCCAAGAGAGAAATCGTAAGAAGAAATCTTCAAACAAAAAAACTCGCCGCTTATATCACAGCGGCGAGCCATATCTTTCTGAACAGGCGCCCGGAATTTCAATTCCAGAAGGGATTTTTCAAACCGGCGGGCGCCAGCGCCTTGTCGGCCGTCGCTTCGGTGCCGGACGCGTCTGAGATTTTCTCATCGGTCAATCGTGACGAGGGAGCTTTCATCTCGTCGCTCTTCTCACGCTTTACTTCATCGGGGTTTTTATAATTCATTGCAGACCTCCTACCATCTATGATCGGCTTCCGTTCTTAATTTCTATTGAAACACCAACCGGCGTCCCGCTGGTCCCAAAATTTTAATGACCTGTATCGAAAAAAAAGGTGACCGCGATCACAGACAATCTACCGAACGGCTCGAATTGGGCTGGGCTTGAGCGCACCATCCGATGGCATATTCTCCGGCACATCGCGCCCCGCGATCTTCCGTTCGGCGACCTTCAAATCGCAGCGGCATAGCACGCAACGCATGGCCACGGTGTAAACCATATGCGCGTAAGCGGGACACCTAACGTTGGTGCAGACTTTAGTCAATCGTACCTCCCTTTTTGGTAGTGGCGCAGTTCAGACTTTTACCCGATGGCGTCATCCTCAGCGCAGCCGCTTTTCAGGCGGAGCGAAGGATCTCCCGCTTAATTGACCTGGAGCGCCAGCCAAACTGCGCAACCACCTCGCCCTTCTGGGATTCGCTTGAGAGAAGTTTTGTCAAAGCAGGCCAGCCGCGAAGTTAGCACGAACCGCAGTCCATGAATTACGCATTTTCAGCAGAGAGCAATCATATTTTCTTCTGAGAAGCTCTCCCGGAACCGAACGCTCATCTCGTCCAGAAACCAGATGATGAAGCTCCGGGCAGTCGTATACCAATAGCCCTTGACAGCGAAAAGGAGGCGGCATAGGTTCTTGTGAGTTTCTGAGACGGGGATACCCATGCGATTTGGAAATTTGGCGCTGCCTCTGTGCATAGCCCTCATCGCCGCCAGCCAAACGCCAATTACGATTTCCAGCGGCGCCAACGGTACAGCGCATCCAATCGCCGCGCTGATCGGTAAGATGCGAAGAAGCGACGGGCTCAGGGTAACGTACGAAGATCCTCGCTATGGCAGGCGGTCTGATATGGACGCGCGTCTGTTCGCATTCTCGTATAGGCCAGAGGATCTGGGCACACCGGACGGCATCGAGGGACAGTTGCAAGAATGCTAACCGAGTACGGCGCGTCTGGGGGCGTGACGTTCCGTGTCATCAAAGACGGATCCCGGCTTAACGTCGTGCCTGCGGAGACCGGCGCTAGAGCGGCCCAGCGCGTCCACCAGGACTCTGTGCTGGAAACGAATATAACGATCCCGCGTGCTCGGCGGGACGGCCTACAACTCCTTCGGGCAATTTGCGACGAGATCCAACGACAGACGGGCTACGCTATCGGCATCGGGCCCAGCGCTCCCGTGAATGGTCTCGTTCGGTTTCCACACCGCGGAGGGAATCGAAGGGCAGACCGCCCGGATGGCCCTCGAACATATTTTGGACGGCATTATGCTTCCGGGAAGCACGGTGTGGGATCTGTACTATGACCCGGCCGACCGCGGCTACGGATTGAACTTCGCCTACGTAGGGCCTGCTGGGACAAAGCACAGCCAAGCGGAAACGCAGCCATGATGCCGGCTGCGTTCCCTATTCGCTTACACTCTGTCTAGTCTGTTCCGTCGCCGCGCGTTGGCGATACTCCTCTAGCGGCCGTGCCCACCACCGCCAAACCCTCCGCCACCGTGGAACCCGCCGCCGCCGCCGTGGAATCCACCTTCACCGTGGAATCCTTCTGCACCACCGTGGAAGCCGCCGTTACGGGCCATCATTGCGCCGGAGTGGAATGCTCCGCGTTCTGCTCCCGCGCCGGTGTAGACGCCGTGGGAGTAGTCTCGGCTGGTTACATAGTGCTCACCAGCTCCCCAGGCGTGAACATTGGCCGCATCAAAGTGATGCATATAGTTGCCGTCGGCTAACAGCGGCGCACGGTAAACGGTATAGGGAGAATAAAATCCCCATCCAAATGGACTGAAGAACATTCCCCCCCAGGGCATGAACGTGTAAGACGCGAACCAGGGATCCCATCCCCAGCCGCCCCAACCCATACCCCAACCAGGACCCCAAAAGCCGGCACCCCACCCCCAGCCCCAATCATTGGCCGCGAGCATGTTGGCTTCAT
Organism: uncultured Acidobacteriaceae bacterium; assembly: GCA_963743585.1. Lineage (GTDB taxonomy): Bacteria > Acidobacteriota > Terriglobia > Terriglobales > Acidobacteriaceae > Sulfotelmatobacter. Next base: position 286,264 of record CAVUQI010000006.1, read on the forward strand.
TGATATTGGCCTCGGCGAGATAAGAGGAACGCAGGCTGCTCCAGTTATACAGAGAGCCATCTTCGTAGTCCTTCTTTTTGAAGCTGACCGCCTTCACGCGAGGCTCGGGCGCAACGGCAAGCTCGTGCCCTTTGTCCACCTTTACCAGTTTGTCTCCGTCCTGCACTTCGGCCTGGCCATCGAACACCCGAATTTCGCCCTGCCGGAGGTTGAAGTCGTAGAGGCCCGGCTTGACCATGCGCGCAACGACATTACCTTCTATGACGCGGAGATCGTTCTGCTTGTAGATGTCGTCGACCTCGACCATGGCGTGACCGCGATCCAGCCGCACTTCCGTGTTGGCAAGTCCGTTGGAAAGCATCGTGACCGAGCTGTGATCACCAACTCGCAGGAATACACCCGGAGTTAACAGGACCTCGACCTTGCCTTGATGCACGACGAGCGTTTGACCATTATTAAGAATTACTTTGCCGACCGATTGTGAACTGAGAGACTGGTCGGCGGTATTAACTTGTCCCTCAACGTAATTGACTGTTCCCGGCACGGCTGAATTTGAGCCCGCGTTCGTGGTAACGGCAGTTGCCCACGCAGGCGCAGATAAGAGCGCTGCCAGGAACAAGCTTGCAAATCCCTGAAACAGCTTCATAGCACCTTCCTCCCGACCGATTCCTCATCCATTTGCTACTGAATTAGATGCGTGGGAACTGGCTTCGATGCCGCTCCAGGGGCCGGTTTGCGCGGATTAAGTGTTGTAAAGATGTGTAATCAGAGGACTTCTGAAAGCCTGGACGAGGGTCACTTCCTCTGCCTTGAAGACCTTTGACAATTTAACGTCGGCAAAGCAGGATTTCCGATGCATCTCCGTAGCCTCGAGCATAAGCCGTCCCTGAAATCGCATATCTCTTCAAATCGCTCGAACTCCAGCCGGCGGGAATGAATTGCGCAACGCAGGGACAGAAGAGCCGATATTCCTCCGAAAATTCTGTGATGAAAGATTCGAGGAATGCCCCATTTCCATAGGGACTGAATCCAATCAAATAGCGTGTGCCACATCTCGGACATTCCGCACAGGTTCGAAGGCGAAGAGACATAGCAAATTTCGACTCGGCAGCAAATTTCTCCTGATCGAGCAAAGTTATCGAGTGGAGTCAGCGATGCTTCCTCGCGATGCGCGCAGTTTCACCACGCTCAGCGGGGGGAGTTTCTCTACGCTCTGCGAGCATAGAGGCGAGCATGGCGAATCAACGCTTCCGTTGGCAGTGCTCATTTTGTTCCACCACTCTCAAACATCCTGCGAACGAAGAACGGAAACTGCTTGCGCATGGGCTCGGTGACGGACCATGGGCGCAGGATTAGCGTCGACCTTCGCTGCCGCAACAGGGTTACCACTTCCATCAGAGACCGGAATCGCTAGAAAGCCGACAGTTTCGTTCGTGGTTGTGTCGGTCGCGGTCCCCGTAATCTCGCCGGCATCGTTGATGCCCTGGGCGAGAGTCAGATATAGAGAAGTTGGCTGAACCACGAGAGCATTCAGGTCGTTCAACGTATTGTTTTGCCAAAGGACGGCACGGGAAGTACCCGTATTCGGATTAAATGAGTTTCCTACTGCCTGGTTTTTCTGGTTGATGTCGAAGAGAACGTCGTTGGGATCGCTGCCAAACGGATAAATCTCCTTGATCCCGTTTGCCTTCGTCCAAATGAAAGCTGCCGGATTTTCCGGCGCATTTTCATCGCCTGAGATATTTCCGAAGCCGACGACCACACCTTGATTGTTGATGGCGGTCGGAGTGTTCCACGCCTGTCCCCCGATATTGCCGAGATTGATAGGCACGCCATTTTCCCAGAGCAAAGCATGCTCAGCGCTCGCTCCTCCGACGGCGTTTGAGCAGAGGCCCGAGATGCCGACAACCTGGCCTTTGTCATTAATGGCAGTCGCAGCAGAATCGGGGTCTCCAGCCAAGGGAGAAAGCTGCGTCATTTGGTTCAAGCGCGGCCCCCAGATGGCAGCCTCAAACTGCAGAAACTGGTTATAGGGAGGATTGTTGTTGCAAGTTGGATCGTGAATGCCATTTTCCGCCCATCCGACGATTTGACCCCGGTTGTTGACTGTAGCGGCGTAGCTGTCAATCCCGCCGGGAAATGGAGGAAGTGCGGTCATCACGCCGTCTTGCCACGAAAAACCGTTGCACACGTAACCATCGGGCCCAAAGAAAAAGGCTGCGCAGCTCCATGCTTCGCCCAACGGATTCGTTTGAGCGGTTTCGGCGATACCCGCAATCTCACCTCTGGTGCTGTGGTTTGGCCAGGAAATATTGCTGTTTGGTTCACCCAGTGTGCCGAGATCGATTGGGACTCCGACCCAAAGGACCGCGTTCACGGTGGTATTTGCCGCAGAGTTGTCGCCGCCAGAGATCCACCCGAGGTCGTTAATACCGACAGGCTCCGGAATGCCGCCGAGCGGCCCGGTGCCCAGATTAATTACGTAATATTTTCCCGGCTGGTTGACAGATTGATTTTGTGCAGCGAGTTGGAGTGGTGCGGTTAGCCCGATGAATAAGGTGATTGCCGAAATATTTCTCAACACCCTGGGGTCCATGATTGTTTCTCCTGGGTCTCTTGCCTGCCCGTCGGCAAACATACATCGAGGGTCCGTTGGGACTTGGACGTTTTTGGACCTCGCTGCTGGTTCTCTGGACGTTTGCGGACGCGACAGTCGACGGCATACTTTCATCATGCTGAGGAGCGAACGAAGAAGGGACTTGGTCCGCGGGAGCGTAGTCCGAAAACGTCTACTTCAGGCTGTGTTAGAGAGCTATGATGAATCGTCCTATGAATCTCGACTGGCAGGTATGTTCGCAAGCGCGAGTGACGCGGGACGCGCGCTTCGACGGCAAGTTTTTCATTGGGGTCTCAACCAGCGGGGTTTACTGCCGTTCGATTTGTCCTGCGCCGCCCGCGAAAGAAAAAAATGTCCGTTATTTTCCGACCGCAGCTGCCGCTGCCGAGGCGGGGTTCCGCCCCTGTTTGCGCTGCCGTCCGGAGTGCTCACCCGGAACTCCTGCGTGGCTGGGAACCCCAAATACGGTTTTGCGGGCTTTGCGCCTGATCAGCGAGACCGGCTTGGAAGATGGTGGAGTAGAAACCCTGGCGGAACGCCTGGGAATTGGCTCGCGTCACCTTCGCCGGCTGTTTCTTAAACACCTGGGAGCGACCCCGAGTGCGGTTGCCAAGACCCGGCGCTTGCATTTTGCAAAGAAGCTTATCGACGAGACAAGATTGCCGATGGCTGACGTCGCTCTCGCATCCGGCTTCGGCTGCGTTCGAAGATTCAACGACGGCATTCGCAAGGTCTATCATCGAACTCCAACTCAAATCCGCCGCCTCGCCCGGCAAACCAGACTGCAAGTCGAGAACCAGTATCTTTTTCGTCTTCGCTTCCGCCCTCCCTTCGACTGGAATGGAATGTTGGCGTTTCTTGCGCCGCGGGCCACACCCGGCGTGGAAGCAGTGGTAAATGGCAATTATTTACGTTCAATTTCTCTGGGCGGCTGTGACGGGTACTTTGAGGTCTCGCTGGACGAACCGAACAATACGCTGGTGGTGCGGCTGCAATTTAGCGACCCCCGCTCGCTTTTCTGTATTACCGAGAGGGTCCGCAGTATGTTCGATTTGAATGCAGATTGGGCGGCCATCGTGCAAAGTCTCAGGGCCGATTCCTTGTTGGCTGCGCACGTTCAGTCCGAGCCTGGTCTTCGCGTCCCAGGCAGTTGGGATGGTTTCGAACTCGCGACGCGCGCGATTCTCGGTCAGCAGATCGCCGTGAAAGGGGCGACGGCTTTGACTGGCCGGATCGTGAGCAGCCTTGGGAGGCCGCTTTCGACGGGCAACGGCCTTACTCATCTGTTCCCTGCCCCCGAAGTTCTCGCGGACGCAAACCTTGCGCGTCTTGGGGTGATTGGAACTCGGGCCGAAACCATTCGAACTCTGGCTCGCGCTGTCTGCGATGGGCGAATCAGTTTCGAAGGAATCGTCGATTCTGACGCCTTCCTGAATCGGCTTTGCGAAATTCCAGGCATCGGAAAATGGACGGCACAGTACGTGGCCATGCGAGCGCTGGGTGAACCGGATGCATTTCCCTCGGCTGACCTCGGGCTTCTACATGCGACGGCCTCAAGCACTCCACGAGATTTGGAGCAGCGCGCGAGGGCCTGGAGGCCATGGCGCGCGTACGCTGCAATGTATCTCTGGAGGATTGCAAGCCGGCGTGCAAATGGCCGTGCCGAACTGTTGTCTTCTCCCGCCCACACTGAAACTCCGCGAAGAAGCGATCGTCGCGAACGGCTTTCGTCGACGGCACGGTTCGGAACGTAAATATTTGTCCGTCCAACCCGCTGCGACATTTCCGCATCGGATTCTTGCTCATTGGGCCGCCCATCCTGATATACCTATGCTTTTATGCATGCAATCGATCGGAAATTCTCCTGCGATCGATGAACGTTCCGCATCCTAGTTGCGGAGAACATTTCTGACCCTGGCAACCAAACTCATCCAACACGAGGAGCAGCAACCGGATACCAGAAGGCTCACTGCAGTCCAGATTTTTCAAGCTGCCGTAGAAAACGCACGTGACGAACTCCGCCGCTCGAACCAGAAATTAGCGTTCTCGGGAATCGCGGGCGGCCTCACCATGGGGCTGACAGGATTGGCCGTGGCGGCAATGCGCTCTCTCATCGCACCGGGTGAGAGCGCGCTCATTCCCTATCTGCTTTATCCCATCGGATTTATTGCTGTAATCATCGGCCGGGCACAACTCTTCACCGAGAATACGTTGTATCCCGTGGTGCTGGTGCTCGACGAGCGCAAGCATGTGCGAAGGACTTTGCGCCTTTGGGGTGTGGTCTTCACTTCGAATATTTTTGGCGCTTTCATGTTTGCACTGCTGGCGGTTAAAACGCCCGCATTGCGTGCGGACATCCTCTCCCAGTTGGTCCATTTGGGAGAAGGATCAGCCAGCGGCTCGGTGGGATATTTTTTCTGGAGCGGGATCATCGGAGGATGGCTGATTGCTCTTGTCGCCTGGACCGTAACCGCCAGCCACTGGACGATTGGACAGGTGGCGATGGTTTATATGCTTACCTTTATCGTTGGGATTGGACGCTTCGCGCATTGCGTCGCAGGGAGCGGCGAAATACTCTCGGCGGTGATGGCTGGAACGGTTTCACTCGCCGAGTATCTGCGCTGGCTCATGCCGGCGACACTGGGCAATATCTGCGGAGGGATATTGATGGTAAGTCTGCTGAACTACGGTCAAGTGAAGAACCTTTAATTGAAGCCGCTCTGCTTCCCTACCTTTCTCGCCGCCTCGGCATCCAAGGGGACGAATGCCCGGCATTGGCCTGCAATTCGCGTGGTTGTTCATGCTCTCGATTCCCGTCGCCTGTGTCGCCTGGACGGTGACCCACGAAGAGGTTTTCCGGGAGCCACGCGACTATTGCCAGCGAAAATCGAGAGAAGCGAAAAACCTGCCGCGCCGCAAGTTTTTTTATTTATTCACCTGCGAATACTGTTTCAGCCACTATGTGGCTGCAATATTTGTAGTGATCACGCGCTTCCGGCTGCTCTTTCCTGACTGGCGCGGATATGCGATCTCGCTGTTCGCGCTGGTTTGGGTCGCGAACCAGTACATGAGCATTTACAACCATCTCCGGCTCGATATTAAACATGAGCAGGTTGAGATTCATGCCAAACAAGAGGAAATCGGCGAACCGCGCAAGGCCGCGTAAAGGTGGGATTCACTTGCGCAGCGATGGTTTCCGACGGGGACGTACTGCTCCCTGAAACCGAACTCTTACGCCAGCGGCTTTCATGATTTCGGCGGCTGCGCGCTTGCCGCTTGCGATTGCCGCGTGGACCGTCCCATTGTTACCGGTTACATCGGTGGCCTCACCGGCGAAAAACAGAAGGTTCGCGATCGGGCTTGCGAGCGACCTTTCTGCTCCATCCGCGCCTGCCTTTCCGTAGCTGTAGGCCCCCCGCGAAAAGGGATCGGTTTGCCAGTCGTGAAAATAGATGTGCTCAAAGAGACTTTCGAGTTCTTGCACGCTGACTCGTAAGAGGCGATGCAGCGCTCGCAGGCTTTGCTCGAGCACGAAGGCCTCATTATGTCCCGAAAGTCTTTCGGCGCAGCGAAAAGGCGCCCAGCCGGTCAGGAATGGAAGCTTCAGCGGAGACATCGTCCACCAGGTCGGGAACCAATCATCGTGCGAGAACAGAAAACTCATATTGTCCATTTTCTGGGAAGATGGCGCGGGCGCCTTTGGCAGAGGGGCCCAGAAACGCTCGCGAAAACGTAAGGTCACACGGACGACTTTGCCCATCGCGATGTTTTGAATCGCCTCCTGTTTCTGCCGCGGCAAATCAGGGACAAAGCGGATCGCACCGTTCTCGGTTTGTCTGGCTTGCAGCACGCCGAGCGGCACCGTAATCAATACGTGGGAAGATATGAACGTTTCCTTGCCGCTCGCGCCGTGCGTCCGGGTCTCCACGCGCCCAGACCTCCAGCGAATGCTATCGACAGTCGTGCTGGTTTGCAGTGTAACGCCTGCATCCTTGATTCGACGCTGAAAGATGGCGACGAGTGTCCGCATATCCGTTCTGTGCCCGAAAAACGCGGTCGCCTTCAATCTTCTCTTCGGCGCGCATTTGCTTCACCAGCCAATGCACCCCCACGATCGCCGGGTCTGCGGCATTGAATCCGCTCACATAGCCGATCGCCTGCTTTCTTGCCTCCTGCAAATGGCTGTTCTTTTTTGAAGAAGCGCAGCATTTGTCGAGAAACTCCTGGAAGGATCGATCGGGTCCGTGATCGCTCATCCTGTTGAGGATCTCGTCGACTTCGGAAAAGAAGCCGCATTTGGATAGCTTTTTTTTCCTTACACACCAACTATCGCCGCTCACCTCTGTGGTTCTGATTTTTCCGGACCTTAGCAAATTCCACAGTTCACGAAACCGGCCATGGATAAATTCGGCGCCCAGTTCAACTGGAGAGTTGCATTTCTCATCGTGCACGGTAAACATGCGGCCACCGATGCGGTTGCGCGCTTCCAGCACCGTTACGCTCAGGCCTTGACGGGCAAGCTCCAAGGCTGCCGTCAGTCCTGCAGCGCCTGCTCCGATCACGATCACATCCGGATTGCTTGACATAAAAAAGCCATTGCCGCGAACGGCAATGGCTGGTTATATCAGATCAGCGGCTCACCACGTACGTAGCTTATTGCGAACTCTCCGTCATGCCATTGTCAGTCATGCCGTGGCTAGCTGCGACTCCTGTCGCGGGTGCGACTTTCTCGGCTTCGCGCAAATGACTTTCCAGCGTAGGCAGCGTCTGTGAGGCGAACTCTTTGACTTGCGGATTGCCGCCTGCATGTTCCTCGTGTTTGAAGGCCGAAACGTCTTGTTCGTGATCTTTCAGCATATCGCTCATATAGGTTTTATCGAACTGGTTTCCGCTGAGCTTCTGGAGTTCATCATCGGTCATTTGTGCCTTGGACGAGGGCTGGGGTGGAAGCTGCACTCCTTCATTGTCCGCGAGCTGATCGAGCTTCTCTTCGAGATTGCTGTGGTCACGGACCATGCGATCGGCAAATTGCTTGACCTCGGAACTAGTAGCTTTTTCCGCGGCCAATTTGCCCAGCATGATCTGCGCCCTGTTGTCCTGGGCAGCATCGCGAACAAATGCTTGGTCCATGGGGTTGAGCTTCATACTAACCGGCGTGTTGGCCGTATTCTGCTGTCCCATGTCATTTGATGAATTTGAGGACGTCGTACCTACCTGGGCAAATGCCAGCACCGGGGTTACAGCGATGGCGACGACCAGTAAGAATCGGGTGAGTATAACGGATGGGGTTTGCATAACTTATCTCCTCACACAATTGCAAATCCCCAGCACCCTCGGAGCAATCGACCAAATCCCGTAGCCTAAAAGTACGATTCCGTATGGGAAATCCAAGCAGAAGATGTCGTGAGAGGCTACTGCAAGGATTTCAGATAAGCGACTACCGCCTCGGCATCTGGTTCTGTCATGCGGAATTGCGGCATCGGCTCACGCAACCTGTTTCCGTCTCGCCAGATTCCGGTAGTTAGCAGCTTAACCATTTCTGCATCGGTTCCAGGAAGGACGCCTGCGATCCTCGGCGCCTTGAGGGGCCAGCCTTCGACGGGTTCAGCCGACTTCAGCCAAACGGCCGCTCCCTCCAACAACTCGTTCTGTTCCGGGTTGCCATTGCTGTCGCGCGGCGTGTGACACTGGCCACAACGGGAAAGCCCTTCCACAATGTATTTTCCGCGGCCGACAAGAGTGGCGGATGGCCCGGCGGCTTTTGCGGTGTTCGTGGAATGTTTGGAAGACGTGTTTTGCGCTGAACCGAGATTGGAGATGCCGATTAATAGGAACGTGCATGCGAAAAACGCGAGGAAAGCTCGTTTCGTTGTCTGAGATTTAGCCACTGCTTCATATTGCAACTTCATCTCTGTTCTCCGCTTTGGGGGTCATTCATAGACAATATCGCCGGGATGCTCTGGCAGCGTCAACTGTCGCACGCAAACGGTCAACATGACAACCTTTGCATGTATTTCTCTCCACTAACCAATCCAGGAGATGAACCATGGCAGCGAAGAAAAAGTCTGGAAAGAAATCGAGTGGACGAAAATACGGGAAGGCGGCGGGTAAATCCGTAGAAAGGGCGATGCACAAAGAGAAGCGCGGCACTTTGAAAAGCGGCAAGGGAGGAAAAGGAGGAAAGGTCAAAAGCCGCAAGCAAGCCATTGCCATTGGACTTTCTGAAGCGCGGAAAAAGGGTGCGAAGGTGCCTCGCAAGAAGGCCGCCTAGCCAGATTCGTTCCGCAGGTCTCATCATCGCCCTTCACAGAAGATTTAAAGCCGAGCGGCTTTCCTGTTCCACCTGCCGCAACGTGCATTGCCTGGGAGATTTCTCGGGTCTCCAACGAAGAAATTTTGTACCGTGACGAAATCTTCCGCCGGTGAAGTGATCGAATTGCACTTCGGCAACCAGTTCGGGCTTGAGCGGCTGCCATTCCATCGATCGTTTGGTGCTCCAGCGGCTGAGACCTCCGGGTGCTTTTCCTGTGAAGCCCGGTGGCTCGATTATTTTCTTCAGCTTTTTTGTCAGTGCAGGGCGGTCTTTGGCTTGAAACGAAGAAGTGAATCCAACATGGTCGAGTTGCCCTTGTTCGTTATACAGACCGAGAAGCAAGGAACCTGCGACCGGTTTCTTTTCAAGATAGCGAAAACCTCCAACCACGCAATCGGCGGTCCGATGGCGCTTGATCTTCTGCATTCCGGTTCGTTCACCACTCTGATAGGGCATGTCACGGCGCTTTGCAATCACCCCGTCGAGTGCAACTCCCATGTGGAACCATTCGCGCGCCACCGCGAGATCGAGAGTGAGGGGAGACAGCCGGATGGTTTGATTCGCATGAAGATACTTGGCGGCAAATTTCTCCAGCCGAGGACGCCTCTGTTCCAAGAGTTCTTTGACAAGCGATTTGCCCTTGTCATCGACGAGCAGATCGAAAACGATAAACACGCACGGACTCTCGTGGCTCAGCTTTTCGATCCGACCGGCCGCAGGGTGAATTCGCATCAGCAGATGATCGAAAGACAAACTGCCATCCACAGGAATAACAATTTCTCCATCCAGCACAAATTGCGGCGCTTTCAAAGACGCGAGTGCGGCAACTAATTCAGGGAAATAACGGGCGAGCGGTTTTCCCGATTTTGACATCAGATCGACGCGCTTGCCGTCGCGGAACCCCAGACAGCGGAAACCATCCCACTTGGGTTCATATTGCCAATCGGATCCGGTGGGAAGTTCACTCGCGGGCTTGGCTTCCATCGGACGGTAATTCTTCTGAAGCGGTAGAGTCATTCCAATTCGTCACTTTCGATCGCGCTTTTCTAGATCGTGCTTTTCTAACAAGGCACGGAAGAAATTGTCGACAATCACTAAACTCATGGTCAGGAAGTTAGGATGCGGCCGCTTCTGTCGCTGTTTGCGAAGTGCTCAAAAAGCATGTAGGAGCATTGGGCGACGACTCTACCCGTACAGGGCACACCTTATAGACCTACGAGGTCCCGCGTTCTATGGTCTAAATGTGGGGATTTTAGAAGTGTACTGATTAACGGCGTGCTGAACCTGAACGTGGCTGACTAAAGATTTATAAAGCAACCTTTGTGAACCAAAAATGAGAATTGCGCAGGTAGCACCTCTTTCCGAAAGTGTTCCGCCGCGCTTGTATGGCGGCACTGAGCGAGTTGTATCCTGGCTGACGGAAGAACTTGTCCGTACAGGGCACGACGTGACGCTATTCGCCAGCGGTGATTCGGTGACGAACGCGAGCTTGGTTCCGGTGTGCTCCAGAGCGTTAAGACTTGATGAAGAGTGCCAGGACCGGCTGGCGCATCACATTTTGATGATGGAAGAGGTATTTAGCCAGGCGGCGGACTTCGATCTAATCCACTTTCATCTCGATTACATCCAATTTCCACTGGCCAGGCGCGCGCAAGTCCCCTGCCTGACCACGCTGCATGGGCGGCTTGACATACCCGATCTCGTGCCGATTCACGAAACTTTTCGTGAGCAACCGCTGGTCTCAATTTCGCATTCGCAACGCGCACCGCTGCTGTGGGCAAATTGGCAGGGAACCGTACATCATGGGATGCCGCAGCGATTGCTGACACCGCGCGAAGGAAATGGAAAATATCTGGCATTCCTGGGAAGGGTTTCCCCAGAAAAAGGAGTCGACGAAGCAATTCGGATTGCACGCCGTGCCGGCATGCCGCTAAAAATAGCAGCCAAGATTGATCAGGCCGATAAGGTGTACTACGAACAGCAGATCAAGCCCATGCTGAACTGTTCGCTGGTTGAGTTCATTGGTGAAATTGGGACCGAGGAAAAGAACGATTTTTTGGGCAATGCTGCGGCGCTGATATTTCCGATTAACTGGCCAGAACCTTTCGGACTGGTGATGATCGAGGCCCTGGCGTGCGGCACACCTGTGATCGCCTACCGGAGCGGCTCAGTTCCGGAGATAATCGATGACGGCGTGGTAGGCTTCATTGTTTCGAATTCCCAAGAGGCGGTTGACGCGGTCAACAAACTGGACCAGCTCGACCGCCGCGATTGCCGCCGTCACTTCGAGCGTTATTTTTCTGACGAACGAATGGCCCGCGACTATCTCACGATCTACCAGCGACTGATTCGAAAGAAGACGTCAGCACTGGCCTTGAGCAACGGAGTCCTGGGTTGGACAGATCTGGTACCCAACACTACTACATAGCGACTTCTCAGTCGCCGACCGACGATCGGGCGCGCGTTCTCAAATACGGCCGAACGTTTTTCGTGTTCGACCGTCTGGGCGATGTTCAAACCACGGGCATGGGCGAACAAGGGCTTTTTTTCCAGGACACGCGCCACCTGTCGGAACTCATGCTGAACTTGTGGGGCACCCGGCCGTTGCTGTTGAGTTCAAGGGTAGAGACGAACAATTTTCTTTTCACCGGTGATCTGGCGAATCTGGATGTTTCGCGGAACAACGAGGTGGTGATTCCGCGTGGGACCCTGCATGTGCTGCGCGCTAGATTTCTATGGAAGAGTACTTGCTATGAGGAGTTCACCTTCGTAAACCACGGACTTTCGGAGCTGCACGTTCCCTTCCACATGTCGTTCGATGCCGACTTTGCCGACATTTTTGAGGTGCGCGGAATGCACCGCAAACAACGCGGTACGGTGTTACCGCCCGAGGTGAAAAACGACTCCATCCGCTTAGCGTACAAGGGCCTCGATGGCGTTCTGCGGGAGACGCTGATCCATTGGGATTCGGCTCCATCTCACGCCAGCGATAGAGAATTGCGTTATGAGATCAGCCTGAAGCCGAAGGAGAGAGCGAACTTTTGCTTCTCTGTCTCATGTGATTCAGATGGGGCAAACGGCCGGGTGAGCTATTCGCGCGCAAAAAGCGCCGGCCACGAGGAATTGGAGAAGCTTGGCGCGGAATTTCCGGAGGTTTCGTGCTCGAATTCGCGATTCAACGACTGGGTCAGCCGTTCTGTTGCGGATGTGCAGATGATGATTGTTGGGAACCCGGAGTGCGATTATCCGTATGCCGGCGTGCCTTGGTTCGGCACAGTATTTGGCAGAGACGGAATCATCACGGCCCTGCAGTCACTGTGGCTCAATCCTGCGATCGCGCGGGGGGTCCTGAAATGTCTGGCATCGACGCAAGCAGACAAGGTTGATGCCGACATTGAGGCAGAACCGGGCAAAATCTTGCACGAGATGCGCCAGGGAGAAATGGCCGCACTGGGCGAAGTGCCGTTCGGACGCTATTACGGCAGCGTAGACGCCACACCGCTTTTCATCATGTTAGCGGGAGCTTATTACGAGCGCACGGCGGATGCAAAGTTGATCCAGGAATTGTGGCCGAACATTGAGCGGGCCTTACGCTGGATTGACGAATTCGGAGACGCGGACCGCGACGGCTTTGTGGAGTATCGCCAGCGCGGTCCAAAAGGGCTGGTGCAACAGGGATGGAAGGATTCGAACGACTCGATTTTTCATGCCGACGGATGTATCGCACAGGCGCCGATTGCGTTATGCGAAGTTCAAGGCTATACGTACGCGGCGAAGCTGGCCGCGGCCCGCTTAAGCCGAATTGCGGGAGCAGATAAGAAGGCAGACCTCGAGGTAGAAGCGGAAAACCTACGGGTCAAATTCGAAGAACATTTCTGGTGCGAGGAGATCTCGAGTTATGCACTCGCGCTCGATGGCCATAAGCGACCGTGCCGGGTTCGTGCGTCTAATGCGGGACATTGCTTGTACACGGGCATTGCCTCGCTCGAACACGCAAAGCGCGTTGCCGAGACGCTGTTTCAACCGGAATCGTTCAACGGATGGGGAGTGCGCACCGTAGCTTCCGGCGAAAAACGTTATAACCCGCTCTCGTACCATGACGGTTCGGTCTGGCCGCATGACAATTCTTTGATCGCTTCCGGATTGGCAAGATATGGCTTCAGGCATCTGGCGGGCAAGATTCTTATGTCCCTCCTCGACCTGAGCACGCAGGTCGAACTACACCGCCTTCCCGAATTATTCTGCGGCGTCGATCGGCGCGAAGGGGAAGGCCCGACCCTTTATCCGGTGGCCTGTTCGCCGCAGGCGTGGGCCGCGGCTGCTCCTTTTCTGATCATGCAGGCGTGCCTGGGCGTCTCAATCAGTGCCGAGCGCAAGCGCATCACGTTTGACGATCCTTACCTGCCTGAAGGAATACCGAACCTGGAAATTAAAAATCTTCGTTGCGGAGGAACCAGAGTGGGCCTGTTCCTCGAGCGCAGAAACGATTCAGTTCTTGTACACAAAACCGGTGCATCAAGCGCGGTTGAGATTGTCACAACCGTCTCTTGATCGTGCCCCTCTGTCCTTTCGTTTTTCAGCTGCGGGCTCTCCGCCTATGCGCCAAGGGCAGAACTGCACCAACCGCACAGCACAGCAGCACATCCAAGCTCCGTGCCGAAGGTGCGCAGCGCCGAAGAATCGATTCCCGTCACTTCCTCCATGCCAACCGACCTTCCGGAGGAGCAGGCGAGCTTGTTTCGCGAAGTTCTTACCGCTCTCGAAGAACAGCATGTCCCCTATGCAGTCTCAGGGGCGTTTGCCTTGCGGCAACACACGGGGATTTGCCGTTTTACCAAGGACCTGGATTTATTCATGACCGCATGCACCTGCGTGAGGGTATTGCCGTATCTGCGGAAACGCGGCTTTCAGTGCGAGATTCGCGATCCGGTGTGGCTGGCGAAGGCCCGTAAAGACGGATTTTTCGTCGACTTGATTACCGGAATGAGCAATGGAGTCTTCGCAGTGGAGGACTCCTGGATTGAACGCGCCCAGCCCGCGGTGGTTCACGGCATCGAGACGCGCGTGCTTGCGCCGGAAGAATTGGTGGCCTCTAAAATTTTTGTCACGAGACGCGAACGTTTCGACGGGGCGGACATCGCTCATGTGATCTACGGTACCTATCCTAAGTTCGACTGGGACCGCGAACTGCAACTGGTGGGCGAACACTGGGAAATGCTGCTGTGGTCGCTGTTGCTGTTCCGCTACGTTTATCCGGCGCAAACGTACTTCATCCCTGCAGCGGTCTGGAGCGAGCTTCTGCAGCGATTCGAGCGCGCAATTGCCCGTCCCGATATGCAGGCTAAATTTCGCGGCAGTCTGGTTGACGAAAACATGTTTGCTATCGATTTGAACGAGTGGCGATTAGCTAATCTGCTGGAAGAGAATCGCGGAAAGCGCCTCGAACAAATGAAACATTGCACAGCGAAACCGCGCGAAAAGAAACGCAAACAACGCTCCCTGGGACGCCGTCTGGCGTAACTCTTATGAGAATCGCTGCCACAGCCGATTTGCACTTCAATCCGCAGAGCTACGCCAAGCTCAAAGATCAGTTTGAGCGAGTGCGAGACGAAGCCGATATGCTTGTTCTGGCCGGCGATTTGACTAATTACGGCCAACCCGAGGAGATGGAGCCACTCCTAAACGTGCTGGTGAGGTTGAGAATTCCGGCAATTGCTGTCCTGGGAAACCACGATTATGAAAGCGGCAAACAGGAAGAACTCTTTCGCATGATTGTCTCCGCAGGAATCAAAATTTTGGATGGTACCGCGTATGAGCGGGACGGGGTCGGCTTCGCCGGAACCAAAGGTTTTGTTGGCGGATTCGGGCGGGGAATGCTGACAGCCTTCGGAGAGCCGGAAATAAAGCAATTCGTGCAAGCGTCGATCAGCGAAGCCATCAAGCTCGAACGCGCAATGTCACAGCTACGCACAAAAAAACGCGTGGTGGTCCTGCATTACTCACCTATTCCAGAGACGGTGCAAGGTGAAGCGCCAGAGATTTTTCCGTTTATGGGGACGTCGCGCCTGGCTGAGGTAGTGAACCGGCACGGCGCAGACCTCGTGGTGCATGGCCATGCGCACCATGGAAAAACTGAAGGAAAGACCGCGACGGGAGTGGCTGTCCATAACGTTGCAATTTCACTTCTGCAGGCGCAGACGCCGCCTTCCGTATATCAAATTTTCGATCTGTAATCTTCAATCTCCAACTTTCAATGTGCAAATCCAAAGGCTGCTATTTCCGATTCGAGCAGACCTGGGCCTAGCGCTGGCCTCTATTTATCGACCCGCAGCAGCAATAACGTTCCGCCTTCCAGCTTCACATTGTTTTTGTCCGAGGTAAGCATTGAACTTTGCGCAGCATTCGAAGCACTCGAAAGAGTAAGGTGCTGAATCCCTAACACTCCTTGCGTGCTTCCCGTGATTCGCGGGTGCGGATTGGCGTTGGAACTTGCAGTAGCAGGCTCGTCGCTTCCCGCTGCAACTGGATTCGTCTGCGGCTGTTGCATTCCCGCAGAGCGGCCACCGGAAGTCATTCCGCCGCCAGGCGTTGGCGAAGATTGGGGCGAAGATTGAGACGCAGCCTGATCATTCACGCCATTGCTGCTTGGGTTGAGATATGAGGGCGCAATCACGGCCTGGATCGATAGAGGGAGCGTCATATTGGCCCCATCTTTCATGACCGCCTGATCGAAAGCGATGCCGATTTGCGACTCTTTCTCCTGCTTGTTGCGCGCCTGCGCTTCCGTGACCTTCCCGATTATTTTTGTGTTTTTCGGCACAATGATTTCGCCGGTTCCGGTCTTCAGATCTTCCGTGACCTGGGCAGAAACTTCATCGCCCGCCTTCAGTTTCTTGGCATCGATGGTTTTTGTAAGCTGCACCGGAATCACGCTGCCGGGGGCGATGCGGATTTGGGTAGATGGCGCGGCATTCGGCTGGGCGGTTGCAGTTGGCGTAGACGTTGAGTTCTGCGCGGAATTGTTCGCAGGTGTTCCCTGAGCTGCGGCGGAACCCAACATTGCGAAGGTTGCGAAAATGCCCGCTAATACTATTTTCATAAAGTTATCCTCGCCGTTTTTATCTCTATCAGAAGGCGAAAATGGCGTTACAAATCCTTGTCTTGCTCTTAGATGTTGTTTAAGAGTCAAAGGGTGGTCGTCACAGCTTTTGGCGGAGATGAGGACCTACTACACGAGCTGATCGTGGGAGTGTGGAGAATGGGAGCGTGGAGAAGACAATTCGATTGGCGTTTAGCTTCGATAGCTGACTTCAGTGTGTAATTACGGCAGCTTTCTGAGTCTTGTCCGGCTTGTCCGGCTGGAAGCCGATTTTGTCCAGCATCGGTTGGATCTCAGGGTTGGACATGAACATTTTCCAAACGAGGCCGGTCCGGTAATTTTCAACCATGACCACAATGGGAGCTTGATCGAGTCCCATGTAAACCGGGGAAAACCAATTGTGCGTCAGATTGAAGGCATCGTGGGGACCAGTAAACTCCCCACAATCGGTCGCCTAAATCGCGATAGAAGAACTTCAGAGCGTCCATGGAAGCTTTTGGGGTGTAGGGAAAAGATGACAGCGCTCCCGTGGGAGTGATGGTGCCATCGTCGGTGCTCACCTCCGGGGAGTGGGCCAAATATCCCAACTGGTCGTCGCTGGCGGTCAATCCCCAATCGTCGGCGCCATAGCCCTGAAAGTGCCCCGGATTGGCCTCGCAATATTTCTGGTCAATGAGTGCGATCTCGCGGTTGTTCTGGAAATAATCGGTGTAGCGGTCGTGGATGCCGCGGGGGTCGAATCCCATAAAAGAGTATTGCGTGAAAAATAGCGGACCGCCTTCGCCCACGCCCACGTCGAGCTTGATGCCATAGTAGGTGTGCCCGTTTACATAACGGTCTCCCGCACTGGAGCCCGACCATCCTGAGCGATATGCAACTGCAGCAGGGCCTTGTCCAGCCCAACCTGAATAATAGAGTTCGGCTGGAACACTGTGGGTGGGCGAGGCTATCGCCAGAAGATAAGTGATCATGGTTTCATTGAATCCCGTTAGCCGGTGGTCCAAGAACCACGACCATTGCGGGGACCAATGCCACAGCAGAGCATTATCGCTGGGAGAGTGCTGATACCAGGCCCAGTCAACACCTTCCCAAAGCTGGGTAATTCTCTTGTAAACATCTTGTTCAGCCTCGCTGCTGCCTTTGAAATACTGGCGGGCCGCGAGCAGACCTTCCATCAGGAAAGAGGTCTCGACCAGATCGCCGCCATTGTCGAACATGCCAAAAACGAGCATCGTCTGGGCGCTGTAACCATTCATGAAGTGAGACCAGACTCCGTGGTAGCGCGGCGCTTTCTCCAGAAAATCCAGAATTTTCTGCATGCGCTCGATGCCCTGCTCGCGCGTGATGAAGCCGCGATCCACCCCGACAATCAGTGCCATGATGCCAAAACCACTGGCGCCAGTCGCGACAATGCGGTCATCTCCCGGAATATTTTCGAGAGTAGTTCCCGATACAGGATGGGCCCCTTCCCAGTAATAGCGAAAACAAGCCTCCTGCAGCATGGTGAGCAATTCGTCATCGGAAAATTCTCTGGTGGATGCGGTAGCGACTCCAGAAAAGACCGAGCGGCGATACGACCGGTCGACAGCCTTTACCCGATAGGAAGCCTTCACACCTGAGCGGCCAATAAAGTCCGTATAGCGGTCGAGATCGGAGCTCTGAATTCCAATCGGTTCGAACTTACCTTTTCCGATGGAACGGTAAACCGCATAGCTTTGCAAATCTTTGTTGGCCACGGGGTCCCAACTAATATCGACGTGCCGCTCGTATCCTTTTGCCTGTATATTCTGCGGAGCGTGGGGCGCTTTTCGTATCTCAGGCGCCACTGGCGAAGCCATCTCGCGGTCATCAATCTTGATCTCATCGATAATCAAGTGTCCTCGGCGTATTATCGGTTTCGCTCTGGCTGAAGTAGATGCTGTGCAACTGGCGGGCCTGAAACGTATCGAACCGAAGCAGTTTGAAATTCGGCGAGCGGGAGCCGGACCTGGATCCAGTGTTTTGCCGGGATATCTGCGGCAATGCCATCGAGCTTTAGGGGCGCGGTAAAGTTGTGTTCCTCATCCTCCAATTGAATGGCGGGTAAATCGGCGGCAGGAATCGCTTGAGGCGCATAGCACCACATGTAAAGCGTGTCCCCGAGGAAGTTGGTCGGCCGGTTGCGCATGCTGACCACCCGCACTTCGGTTTCCCAGCTTCCTCCAGCGACTGAACGCCACTGGAGCCGCAAGGCGTTGGGAGGAGTAAAAAAATTCTTCTTTTCTACAGGAATGGAGCCTGAGAGCAAATCAACGGAGCTGGGAAATACCGATCTGCCGCCGCTGTAATAGTAGTAATCGGAGGTAATGCTGTTGTCGAAGATGACGTGATTGTAGTAATCGCTGGCGGTGGCTGCCGTGCAAGGAATGGCAGTCAGAAATGAAAGCGAGATAAACGCAAGAACAAGGCGCACCGCACACTCCGGGTAGGGAGAATGAAAAAGAGCTGAATTTCAACTGATTATAGCCAATTTACCTGAAGAATGAAGGTGGCAGCAAAGAGAACCTCCACACAAAAGTTCACATGTCCCCATACCTCGATGAAACCCAACACCTCAGCCAACGGTCGAAGCAAATATTTCCCCGCCAGCGTCGCTAGGTTATTATTATCGCAAGACTTACACGGGATAGAAATAAACCTTTGACCTCGGTTTTGGCATCTTTGCTGAAGCCATTGGTACGAGGACAGGGCGACGCTGTCAGACTGCAGGCACACGTTAGTTTTTTCCGTCTGAAAGTGCAACGCTCGATGGCGGTGACAACCAGGGATGGCGAATCGCGCGAGTTACTGGAGCGGATGGCAGGAGCGCATCTCTGCGCTCCGGAATGTTCCGGCCGTCCTTAAAATCATGTGGGACTCCGGCCCTGGCGTTGTCATCTTTGGGCTGGTTTCGCGAGTATTTTCGTCTCTCCTTCCGGTCGCGCTTCTCTGGATCACCAAGCTCATCATTGACCATATCGTGCACACGGTAACCACCCATCAACCGGTCCAGCACGGTTTCTGGTGGCTGGTTGTGGCGGAGTTCGCACTGGCCGTCCTGAACAGCATTCTCATCCGTACCATCGACTATTCGGATTCATTGCTGGCGGATAAGTACACGCGTCACGTCAGCATTCGAGTGATGAATCATGCCGCGAGTTTGGACCTGATCGCGTATGAAGATCCCGTCTTTTACGACCGGCTGGAGCGGGCGCGGGTGCAGGCGACGGACCGCCTGGTAATGATCCAGGCCATTGGGCGGCTGGTGCAGCAGGCGATCACCACGATCACGCTGTCAGTTTCGATCATGTTTTTCTCGCCCTGGCTCATGCTGCTGTTGATTGCAGGCGTGGTTCCTGCGTTTCTGGGCGAAAGCCATTTCGCTTTCCTGGGATATGAGAAGAATTTCCGGCAGACGCCGATGCGCCGCCAGCTCGACTATTTACGGATTCTTGGCGGCAGCAAAGAAGCTGCCAAGGAACTGAAGCTGTTTGGCTTGCGGAGTTTCCTGCGCGACCGGTTCACTAAATTGTCCGATGACATTTACGACGAAAACGTCGCGCTCTCGCGGCGAAAGCTGATCGCCGGCGGGGCGCTCTCGACGGTTGGAATCGCGGGATACTACGGAGCTTACGTGTTCGCGATTTGGCGCACGGTCGAGGGTCTGCTGAGCATCGGCTCCCTGACTTTTCTTCTAGGAGCAATTCAGCAGGCCAGCAGTAACATTGAACAGATATTTTCGACGTTGGCCGCCATCGGCGATCAGGCTCTTTTCCTCACCGATCTGTTGGCTTTCTTTGAAATGAAGCCGACGATACGGTCGAAACCGAATGCCTTGCCCATCCCGCAACCGATCCGGCATGGAATTGAGTTTCGTGACGTTTCCTTCAGTTATCCCGGAAATTCTCGACTGGTCCTTGACCAGATTAATTTCACACTCCATACCGGAGAGCGACTGGCGCTCATCGGCGAGAACGGTCAGGGTAAAACGACCATCGTGAAGTTAATTACCCGTCTCTACGATCCGACCGGGGGGGCGATCCTCCTGGACGGAATCGACCTGCGCGACTATCAGCTTGAGGACCTTCATCGTGAGATCGGCGTAATCTTTCAGGATTTTATGCGCTACGAGATGACCGCTCGTGAGAACATTGCCGTCGGGCGCATCGAAGAATTGAAAAATACCGACCTCATAACAGCCGCGGCAACCAAGAGTATGGCCCACGAAACCATTGGCCGGCTCCCCCAGGGCTACGACCAGATGCTGGGCCGGCGTTTCGAAAGCGGAGTGGATATTTCCGGCGGCGAGTGGCAAAAAGTTGCGTTAGCGCGCGCTTACCTGCGCGACGCGCAGTTGCTGATTCTCGACGAGCCCACCGCCTCGCTCGACGCGCGTAGCGAGTTTGAAGTGTTTCATCGTTTTTCGGAACTGACCGCCGGAAAAATGGCGCTTTTTATTTCGCATCGCTTCTCAACTGTTCGTTCGGCCGACCGCATCCTAGTACTGGAAAATGGAAAGATTACTGAGGAAGGGACACACGACCAACTAGCCAGTTTAGGCGGCCGTTACGCGGAAATGTTTGAAATGCAGGCATCCAGTTATCGCTAGGAAAACCACGAATGGCACATAGCGGTCACGTAGAGCTCGTGGGAGCAGTGACCGGAAGGGTCCGGCCACCCGTAGACGAGCCGGCAACGCCCCGCCCGGTCCTCGCTTCAAAGGCTTTGACCCTTTCGCGCGCCCTTGCCTGGCTGCCCGCACAGATGGATATGCGGCCGTTTCATCAGCGTTGCGAAACCTTGCGCGGGTCTTTCAAACCTGTGCTGGAGACGCTCCAGAAGGCCCCAACGAAAGCAGCTCCTGACGATGTCCGGCTGCTTCGAGAAAACCTTCTTCTGGTCAGGGCGCAGATCGATGAGAGTTGCGCTGCGTTGCTGCGCGCTCCAAAGCTCCCTCAGGCGCGGACTCCGAATGGTACTGTGGTTCCCCGGGTCGCAGCGATTGCCGAAGATTATCTCGCAACGGTGGAGTACGAATTCAGTCCCTCCACTTTCACTGAGTACGTTCAAGCGTTTCAGGACAATACCGTACTCGACATGGCGGAACTCTGGATGTTGCTTCCTGCCCTCAATCTGGTTTTGCTGGAACAGATTGCCGAGCGCGGCCGTTACTTGCTGCAGGAACCCGCTAAGGCCCACGGCGTCGGGCAGATGGCGCTCAGCATCCGCGAGATTGAGGAAACCAACCGCAAGATTCTCATCGAGCCACTCATCCGCTTTGACCGCATCCTGCGCGAAGACCCTGCCGGTGCCTATCCTCGGATGGATTATGCCAGCCGTGAGCTGTACCGCAAGAAAGTTGTCAAGCTGGCAAGCCACTCCGACTGCAGCGAAATGGAAGTTGCCAGGGCTGCGTTGGCGCTGGCGCGGGAAGCGCAGAAAAATCCCGATGCCGATCCGCGCATTGCCTTGCGCCGTTCGCACATTGGCACTTATTTGGTCGCCGAAGGAAGTCCATTGTTGGAGCAGCGAATCGAATATCGCGCTCCCTGGGTGGAACGCGTTCCTGCATTCGTCAAACGTTATCCCGACGAATTTTTCTTGCCGGGCATAACCGCGCTCACTCTACTCATTGTTCTGGGAGTTGTGATATCGCTGACCAACGCATCGACTTCACTTGGGCTCATTCTGCTTTCTACGCTGGCAGTGCTGGTGCCTAGTTCGCAAAGTGCCATCCAGATCGTGAACTTTTTTGTCACGGTTGTGCTCTCTGCGGAAATTTTGCCGAAACTGGATTTCACGGAGAGCTTGCCTGCCGATTGCGCGACTCTAGTCGCAATCCCGACTCTTTTGCTGGATGAAAAACAAGTCCGCAGGCTGGTGGATGACCTGGAAGTCCGCTTCTTAGGAAATCACGGTCCCAACCTTCATTTTGTCTTGCTCACAGATCTCCCGGATTCGCCGGAGAAATCGGCCGCGAGCAATCCCCTGGTTGACCTGTGTTCGGAGCTGGTTCGCGGACTGAACGAAAAATATGCCGGGAAGAAGACGGGATCTTTCTTTCTTTTGCATCGGCATCCCGTATACAACCCGCGCGAAAGGCTCTGGATGGGGTGGGAGCGCAAGCGCGGCAAATTGATGGACCTGAACAATTTCCTGCGCGCGCAGTTTGACAGCTTTCCGGTGAAGGTTGGCGATCTGGCTGTGCTTCCCAAGGTCCGGTTTGTAATCACCTTGGACTCCGATACCGAACTGCCCCGCGGTACAGCGCGGCGGATGGTGGGAGCATTGGCACATCCTCTGAATCAGGCAATTATTGATCCCGATCGCGGAGTTGTCGTCACCGGTTACGGCATTCTGCAGCCGAGAGTCGGCGTAAGCGTGCAAAGTTCGGCGCGGTCCCGGCTCGCCAGCATTTATTCCGGACAGACGGGGATTGATATCTATACGCGTGCCGCTTCCGACGTTTATCAGGATTTGTACGGAGAAGGCATTTTTGTAGGAAAAGGAATTTATGAAGTCGATGCCGTCCGTCGCGTCCTCGATCGGCGTTTCCCGCGAAATGCATTGCTTAGCCACGACCTGGTGGAAGGCGCTTATGCCCGCGCGGGATTGGTAAGCGACATTGAAATCATCGAGGATTACCCTTCGCACTACAGCGCCCACAACCGGCGCAAGCATCGCTGGATGCGTGGTGACTGGCAGATCGCGGAGTGGCTGCGTCCGCTGGTACCGGACGAGTCCGGCCAAAGAGTTCCCAATCCGCTGTCGATGGTTTCGCGATGGAAGATCTTGGACAACCTGCGCCGCAGCTTGTTCGAGCCGTCATTATTTGCTCTTTTCCTGCTGGGCTGGCTTGTACTTCCCGGCAGCCCTGCGGCTTGGACGATCGCAACCGTCGGAATCGTCTTCCTCCCGGCGCTGGTTCAGCTAGCTTTCGACGCCGGTCGCGCCCTGGTGTTCGAAAAGGCTTCGATCATCAGCGACGGGCTAAACGCCTTCGCCGACGCCGCCATAGCCGATTGGTTGACCATTACCTTCCTGGCGCACCAGGCGCTGTTGGGTTTGGACGCCATGGTGCGGACGATCGTCCGCCGGCTAATCACGCGGCAAAGATTGTTGCAATGGGAGACCGCTGCACAGGCCGAACTCGCTGGCTACAAACGGACAATCCTCGATATCTATCTCGACACAACTCCGCTGCTGGCCCTGGGCCTGTTTTTTCTGGTTTGGGCAGTACACCGCAAAGCTCTTCCGGCAGCAGTGCCCGTCCTGGTGCTGTGGGCCTTCAGCAAACCAATTTCAATATGGCTGAATCGGCCGCCTCGTGCTCCGCGTAAAGAACTTGCGAAACGGAATGAGTGGTTGTTGCGTCACACCGCCCTTCGCACGTGGCGCTACTTTGCCGAATTCAGCACCGAAGAACACAACTGGTTGGTTCCTGACAATGTGGTGGAAGAAGACCTTAAGGTGGCTCCTCGCATCTCGACGACGAACCTTGGATTTCTTCTCAACGCTCGCCAGGTCGCCTGCGAGTTCGGCTATCTCACGGTCCCGGAATTCGCCGAACACACCTTGCGAACGCTCGCAACCGTGTCGAAGCTGCAGCGCTATCACGGCCATTTGCTCAACTGGTACGATACCCGCACGCTCGCGCCGCTCACCCCGGCCTTCGTTTCCAGCGTGGATAACGGGAACCTGGTCGCTTCGCTCTGGACGCTGGAACGAGGTTGCCTGGAATTGCTCGAACAACCGCTGCTGCAGCACGAACTGCCAGAGGGGTTCCTTGATCATGTTTTCGCGCTCAGAAATCTTCGGGCTGTGCGGCGACGTGAGTCTTCGGCAACCAGAAAGGTTTTGGAAGGGGAAGACTGGCTCGCGTATCTACTCAATATTTCGGATGCGACTCTCAGCGCCATTCGTGCGGCGGCTTCAAAATCGAAACGCGCCGATGACGCCCGCTGGTTTTTAGAAAACGCGGAAGAGCGAATCAGGCAAATCCGGCGAGCCGTGGAAATCTACACTCCCTGGCTGCTTCCTGAGTTTGCTTCGCTGAAGAACGATCCCGCGATTCATCGTCCTGGGCGTGCCGATGATCTTCCTGCGCTCAAGCGCATGCCCGCATATATTGATGGCCTTACTGCCAGGATAAAAGCTGCCGAGCCACCCTCGGGAGCGCCCAATCCTCTTTACGACGGGCTTTTGGCATTGCTCCCGGAGGCCCGCGCTCACGTCGTCAGTCTGATAGAAGAACTCAAGAATATTGCGCACCAGGCGAGCACGCTCGTGGACGAAATGGATTTTGGAGTACTTTTCAATCGCAACCGAGACTTGCTCTCGATCGGGATTGAGGTCGAAAAAAGAAAACTCCACTCAGCTTGCTACGACCTGCTGCCGAGTGAAGCGCGCATGGCGTTCTTTGTAGCCATCGCCAAAGACGAGATTCCGCAGGAATCCTGGTTTCAATTGGGGCGCGTGCAGATCATCGAAAAAGGCATAGCCGGTTTGCTTTCGTGGACGGGGACCATGTTCGAATACCTGATGCCCAACCTGTGGATGCGAATTTATCCGAACACGACGCTGGAGCGCGCAGCCATGGCCGCGGTACGGGCGCAGCAAGTCTACGCTGAGAAGAAGAACATTCCCTGGGGGATTTCCGAGTCGGCATGTTTCAAACTCGATGAACAGGGCAACTATGAATACCACGCTTTCGGTGTGCCGCGGCTTGCCATTCATAAAGTTGATGTCGATGGGCCGGTGATTTCACCCTATTCGACCTTCCTGGCGCTGCCCGTAGATTCTTCAGGTGCGCTGCGCAATTTGCGCAAGCTGCGGAGCAAGGGCGTATTGGGGCCCTACGGATTTTACGAGTCCCTGGATTTTAATTCTGAGCGTGCCCGATCACGGGCCCGCTTCCGCCGCTTCGAACCGGTCTGTTGCTGGATGGCCCACCATCAGGGTATGACGCTGCTTGCCCTGGCGAATTTTCTGCATCAGGATGTGGTGCAGCGCTGGTTTCATAGCCACCCGCGGGTCCAGGCAACCGAGTTGCTTCTGCAGGAGAAGCCGACTCGTTTGCCGAAGTCGCGCAAGAATGCCGCATAAGCGGCTTTTTGCGAATTCTTCATAGTCGAAGGAGTTTCAGAATCCAAACGCAATCCACGCAAACGACGGTCCGCTGGCAGGTCATCTTTCTTGGTGTTGTTCTGAGCTTGCTTGCGGCGCTTCCGCGACTGCAAGGTCAATCTACTTCTGCTCCTTCGACTTCCGAGAGAATCGTCCTTGATGCGGGTGGTGCTCAGCATCCCTTTCCACATTTTTGGGAGCAAATGTTTGGCTCAGGCCGCGCAATATTGGGCCTGCGCGAGGACTATCGCAATGATTTGCGTTCCGTGAAACGCATCACCGGTTTCAGCTATATGCGTTTTCACGCAATCCTCGACGACGACGTGGGGGTTTACGACGAAGACGCTCAGGGCCGTGCAATTTACAACTTCTCGTACGTTGACCAGATTTACGACGGGCTGCTGGCGAATGGCGTGCGGCCATACGTCGAAATCAGCTTCATGCCAAGCAAGCTCGCGGCCAGCAATATTCGCCAGGACTTCTGGTACCACCCGAATGTTTCTCCGCCCAAAGATTGGACTCGCTGGGATGATTTGATCGCTGCATTCACCGAGCATCTGGTAAATCGTTATGGCATCGACGAGGTTTCGCAATGGTATTTCGAAGTCTGGAATGAGCCCAATCTCGATTTCTGGGCAGGCAAACCTCCGCAGGGATCTTACTGGGAATTGTACGATCACACGGCGCTTGCCATAAAAAAGGTCAATACGCGATTACGCGTGGGCGGGCCAGCGACCGCCCAGGCCGCGTGGGTGGACGCGATGATTCGCCACTGCTCCGAAAAGCACATACCGCTGGATTTTGTCTCGACCCACGTTTATGCGAACGATACCGCCGAAGACGTTTTTCACACGGAAGAACAAATTCCTCGTGATCAGATGGTCTGCCGCGCGGTCAGCAACGTCCACGATCAGATCAAAGCTTCGGCCATGCCGAATCTTCCCCTGATCTGGAGCGAGTTCAACGCCAGCTATAAAAATGAAACGGATGTCACCGATTCGATCTATATGGGCCCGTGGCTTGCCTCCACCATTCAGCAGTGCGATGGCCTTGTCGATTCCATGTCTTACTGGACTTTTTCCGATGTATTCGAAGAACAAGGCGTGGTCAAAACCCCGTTCTATGGAGGCTTCGGCTTGATCGCGGAAGGTGGGATTCCGAAGCCTGCCTATAACGCCTTCAAAGTTCTGCACACGCTCGGCGACGAGCGGATTGCTCTCTCATCGAATTCGGCTTTGCTCACCCGCAGGAACGATGGCACGCTGGTGCTCGCGGTCTGGAACTATGCTCCTCCGGGGCAAGACGCTTCTGGGACCTCTGCGAAGACATTCACCTTGCTACTGAAAGGGACGAACGCACAGCACGCGTTCATCTCGCGCGTTGATCACGACCACAGTGATTTTCGCGCTACCTATGAAAAGATGGGTGGCCCGCAATACCCAACCCAGGCGCAGATCGTGCAATTGCGGCAAGCTGCAGATCTTCCGCCGCCAGAAGAGCAGCAGATTACCAATAGCCAACTAGAAATAACCGTTCCTGCCCACGGCTTGGCCGTGATTGAGTTGAAATAGAAACGCCGCAAAGACACTAACAGAGACACAAAATCAGGTCTGCTCTTTCTTGAACCCGGCCCGGTTCATGCCGCGCTGCGCTTCGGGATTTTTCATAAATGTCTCCCAGACAAAGCTGCTGCGTGCATTTTCCGCCATCAGCATGGTGATTCCGGTGTCGATTCCAATTACGTCGCTGTCATACCAGTTTTTTAGCGGATTGAAGGCATTCACAAAGCCATAGCGGCTCCACGCTTTGCCGTAATGATCGCGAATGTTGCGAAGCACACGGATCACGGGCTGCGGCAGAAACGGAAGCGAACCTGCGGGAGCGCTAGGGACGACTGTTCCGTCAATCGGGCCAAACTCCGGCGGCCCGCCCCAGATTACGTACCCCGCCTG
This sequence comes from uncultured Acidobacteriaceae bacterium, assembly GCA_963743585.1. Lineage (GTDB taxonomy): Bacteria > Acidobacteriota > Terriglobia > Terriglobales > Acidobacteriaceae > Sulfotelmatobacter. The sequence goes on from CAVUQI010000006.1 coordinate 313,389, forward strand.
CGAATCGGACGCAGTGATCCCCCAGAGATCATCGCTGTAATCCGGAAATTGCTTCGCCAGTTCCAGGCAGAAAAGGCGGTGGGCATCGGTGGCGAGTGCGGAGTTCTGGAAGTAATTGGCGTAGGCATCGCGCTTGTTGCGAAAATCGAACCACGCCTGCGAGTACTGATGCACGAACAGCGGAGCAAACGAACCGATGTAGCGAAGCCCGTCAAATTCGAATCTGAGCCGCTTCCATGCATTCCAAACATCGGTCGGCAGAGGATGGGTGAACGATCCCAATCCCAAAAGATAGATCATCATCATCTCGCTGTAATAGTCCCAGCGATAGGGCAGGAATCCGCCTTCCGGGGTCCATCCATGCGTGAGGAGCGTGGTATCTTCCGACAGCCAACTCCAATCTACGCGATTAAAGATTTCATAGGCCAGAAGGCTGATTTCGGAATGCTCCTCGAAATGGCGGCGGCAGGTAAGAACTCCGCAGAGCAACATGGCCGTGTCGACGGAAGAAACTTCGGAGTCCCAGACGCGCTCGCCGGTATTGATATCGGCAAAATGGTAGAAAAAGCCGCGATGCGTCGGCATCTTCTTCCACAAGAATCGCAAGGCCGCCAAAACCCGCTCTCGCACATCGGCCCGCGAGATATATCCGCGTTGGTCGGCGATGCAGAGCGCAGTCAATCCAAAGCCGGTCGCCGCGATGCTCGCAGCCACCGAATTTTCATTGCCGGAAACGTTGGCGCGGTCGCGGACGAGGCCGCTCTGTGGGCTGGCTTGCTCCCAGAAGAACTGAAAATTTGCCTTTTCGAGTTCGTCCAAAAGTTGATCGTCTTCCGCAGAAAGAGCGCCGGGTGCCACTGGGACTTGTTGTGCAGCTTGACCCTGCTGGGGCGCCGCAATGCTGGGAGATGTCTTTGACTGACCCAAGGAATTGGATGGATCGAACAGGAACGTAAGCCCCAAACCACCCATGCCCATGAGGAGGTCCCGCCGCGAGGCGCGATAGAGAAGCAAATTTCTTTTTTCTTTCTCGTTCATCAATCTCTCATTGGCAGCCTCAAACCCAGCGCCCTCGACCCGAAAATCCCTCCTCAAGAATTCTTAGCTAAGCACGTCAACTTTGCACTCTGCAACATCCATCCTAAAATGTTAATCGAAGGAGATGGATGACCCGCGGAAAAAAGATCACTCTCTGGGCGGTCGTATGTCTGGCGATTCTTGGAGCGACCGCAGCGGCCATACTCTTGAGCCGCCGCAAACCTGTGGTTCTCCGGGGCGCCGTGCTGAGGGAGAGCCGAGACCCGAACCGGCAACTTCCACTCGCCGGCGTAGAAATCACCGCAACCAACGGCTGGGGCAGCGCTCATGCGCAATCCAATCCAGATGGCTTTTTCAGTTTAATGCTTCCCAAAGGACTGCGCCGGCGTCAGCCAGTGCTGCTGCAATTCCGGCTCAAGGATTATCAGCCGCTCGATTGGAATGATTTTATTGGCGACAAGCTTTATATCGCCCGCATGACGCCTCTTCACCAGGAAACTGTTGCTGAAACGCATTCCGATATTACTGTTTCGAATCCGCGCATTCGATATACGGTCAAGTCAACCGCCGAAGCCGACATCGGCAGCGCTGTGCGGGCCTTCGATGTCGTAAATGTGGGCAATACTCCTTGTGCAAATCGCCCGCCCTGCGCAGCCGGCGGGAAATGGAAAGCCACCGTCCGTTCTTTTTTTCTCGACGCCGGCCAAGGCAACGAGTTTCGCAACATTAGAGTTTCCTGCATTGCCGGCCCATGTCCGTTCACCAAAATCGAAGGCGAGACTTTTTCGCAGGATCAGCGCCGATTCACCGTCACGGTCCGCAACTGGTCGGATACCACCACGTTTCTCGTGGAGGCGGAAGTGGTCCATCCCATGACCAACAACCTGATTCGCGAAACCTACCCTGTCATCTTTGGGCGCGCGTTAAACTTCAGTCTTTCTCCGAATGCCGAAGGCCCCAGCATAGAAGCCGATGTTGCAGGCGAGGCGATAGTGTTCCCGCTTGGACCCGATCTTTTACTGCCGTGGGCGATTTGCCACGTCTCAATCGATAAAGACCAATCTCGAAATTACCGTTGCGAACTGAAACCAGGCTACCGCTTTCACTAGAAATTCGAGATGTTTGCCAGTTCCGGAGCAGGCAACCAGACGATCTATAACAGCAACAAACGTACCCAGTCCCTGAGAGGTTCTCAGGGTAAATTTTTGCAGGCAATTACCCGGCACGGAGGGGCGGTTCAACCATGGTCATCAAATCGCGCGTACTGAGTTCTTTGCTTCTGTCGGCGGCGCTCGCGGGTGCGGTCGGCACAGCTTGCGTCCACCATCATTACTATCGGGTTTATGACCCCTACTACAGCGACTATCACGTCTGGGACCCGGGCGAAGAGGTTTACTATCGCCAGTGGGCGCATGAAAACCACTACGACGAACATCGCGACTTCCGCAGCCTGCCGCCGGCACAACAAAAGCAATATCTGGACCTGGCGCCATAGCCACCAGGACAACGACAACAAGCACTGATGAACTGTTTGCTACGCCGCCGGGGCCGCTGCCGCTCGGCGGCCGCACTCGCCATTTCGCCACTGGGCATTCCGCCTTATGCGGCGGTCGCGCCAAATCGCGATGTGTTCGGCCCCACAATCCGACTTGAACGACATGGCGGCGGTGACAGTCTTAGTTGTATTGCGGAGGTTCTTCTTAAGTATGGAACTTCGATCTTAGCTTTTACGCCGGTACTCTTCAGGCATTGCCCTTTGCGGTAAATCTGCTGAGCACCGTCGACCCCGCGATTTGGTCATTGGCTAAGTTTTGATTTGCCGCGGCACGTAGGACGGCCAGTACTAAGAAAACAGCAACGGTATTGATACCCGCAGCCAGAAGCAGGACATCGTTCCAGTTCCCGGTTGCGACTGCAAGCACGGATCCCAGCGGCACCAGAAGCGCCGCGGCGCCTTTTGCCGTGTAGAGCAGCGATGCGTTCGTGGTAGCGTACTTCGCCCCAAACAGGTCAGTACACATGGCCGGAAATAAGCTAAAAATTTCGCCCCAGCAAAAGAAGACCATGCCGACGAACAATATAAATCCCCATGGATGCCCTCCCGTCGTACTCAGAAGGAAATAACTGATGGCGCCGAGGCCAAAAGCGATGGCCATAGTTTGCGATAGGCCGATCTGATCGGAGACCCAGCCGAAAAACGGCCGGGCAACACCGTTCATTACGTTGGAAAATATGAGCGCTACGGAGAGCGCGCTAGCGCTGAAAAACACAACCGTATCGGAAATGTGGTAGGCAGTGGCGATTGGCGCCAGATACGCAGTGACCATCAGGCCGCCGGCGCACATCAGCAGGTCCAACACGTAAAGCACCCAAAATACACGGCTGCCAAGAACTTCGCGGGCGGTGTAGTTGCGATTGGTTTGCTTCACCCTGACGCAGACGGCGGCGGGCGCTTCGTCCGGTTCCGGGTTCCGAATGAATTGTGATACCACGACCACAATCCCACCCAGAATCGACCCGAACCAGAAAAGGGCCGAGGCGTAGCCCTTGGCGTTAATGACCATTTGGATGGGAATAATGGTAAGCGCCGCCCCGGCGCCATAGCCGCCTGCCACCAGGCCAACCGCCAGACCGCGGCAGTCCTTGAACCATTTCACGGATGTGCCGACCGCCGTGCAGTACACAGCACCAGCCCCAAGGCCAGATAGCGCTCCTCCGACATACAAGACCGCCAGCGACTGCGCGTACGAGTTGACAATCCAACCCAGCGCGACCAGAGAGCCTCCGGCGCCCATCACGATACGGGGGCCGATGCGCGGACCCAGCCGGTCGGCAATCCAACCGTTAAGCGGGGTCGCCCAAGTCTCCAGGGCGATGAAAATGGTGAACACAACCTGAATCGCGGAGACCGGCCAGCCATGGGCACGCTGCAAGGGAAGCACAAATACAGACCACCCATATTGCAGATTGGCGATCATGATCATGCAGACGACGGTCAGCGTCAGATGCCGCCACCGCTCACCGCTCGCCTGTGCCGCGCCGGCGTCGCCGCCGTACAACACCTTCGCGTCTTCGCGCAAACCTGCAGATAATCTTTGGGGAGCCATTTTCTCTCTTCTCCTATTGAAACAGGCCTCCAGCGGATCTATGTGTATCTAGCTCGCTTCAGAGATGACTTTGGTAAGATCGCCGGCTGTAGTCGCCGGGCGAAACACTGTGGGAGATGGCGCGGCCCGTGAGCGAGCGTTCGGTGAGCCGTTTCGGTAAGAATGCCCGACAGGATTCCCCCGGGCTGCGACGGGGTCGTCTTGGCGACTAGCGGCGCGCTCAGATGGACTCGGAATTGGAGGTCTCAGCTCGTATTGCGAAGCTGGCTACCATGGATCTAAGCTGCGAGCGGCCGCCCAAACACAAAAAATACCGTCCCGCAGTCTCTCGCGTTGACAATTCCCTGCCTCGACAGGCAAACTACCGCAGCGCTCATTATGGGAAAAAATCGCTCCCTAATAGCGATTCAGAGCAACTGTGCGGATCTAATACAGCATTCTTGAAGCTATGGAGCAATCAGTCTCCTACACGTTCGATTCCACTTTGGACACCGTAGACCATGCGGAGCAGAAAGCCAGCCGCATTGCCACGGAATTGGGTTTTGCGGAAGACGAGGTGATGCAGATCTCAATGGCGGTGCGCGAAGGCGCGGTGAATGCCGTGCTGCATGGCAACGCGTACTCGCCCGATAAAAAAGTGGTCCTGGCGTTCGAGCGCACGCCGGAGAATCTGGTCATCACCATTCGCGATCAGGGCAAAGGCATCAATTTGGGCAACATTCCGAATCCTCTGGCGCCGGAAAACTTGCTCAAGACTTCGGGACGCGGCATTTTTCTGATGCGTTCTTTTATGGACGAGGTGGAAATCCGCCCGTCTCAAACCGGAACAGAAGTGAAAATGATCAAACACGTCCGCGGAACAGCCGCGGCCGGTAAGGAGGGGTCTCAGTGAGCATGAAACTTAGCACTCGGCAGGTGGACGGGGTCACCATTGTGGACTGCAGCGGCCGCATCACTCTCGGCGAAGGCAGCGTCACCATGCGCGACACCATTCGCGACCTGCTTTCCAAGGGCAACAAGAAAATTATCTTGAACCTCGGCGAGGTCAACTACATCGATAGCTCGGGCATCGGTGAACTGGTCAGCGCCTTCACTACGAGCAAAAATCAGGGTGGAGAACTCAAACTGCTTCATCTCACCAAAAAAGTGAAAGACCTGCTGCAAATCACCAAACTCTACACCGTCTTCGACGTGAAAGACGACGAAGCCGCCGCCGTCAAAAGCTTCAAATAAGCTCCTGCGTCAGCAGCCCAGATTTTGCTGTTGCCTTGAAAGGGCGCGGCTTCCAGCCGCGCCGCAAGAGCCTGCCACTTCCCCGACACCAATCGGCCATACCAAACCGCGTGCTGAACCAACGTTACTCCAAGTATCGGGCTCTAATTTCCCAGAACGCAAGACTGCGTTTTTGCATTCTCTGTGAACAAGCGGGACGGCGCGCCGGAGGGTGCGGCCACAACCGCCGGCGAATCCTCGCAGCTTCAGCCGCTGCAGGTTTGACCACCCTCCGTGGCCTCTTGCTCAATTGGTCGAGAAACTTTCTTCGACTCTCCTGGGTGGCACCCTCTAAGAGAGAATAAAATCCGGGAGGGGAAAAATATGAGCAGCTTTTTCTCCGTTGTGCTCGGCGGGCTTCTGGGTTTATAACTCTTCCCTGCGGCGGTTCAAGCAGCAGCCGGCAGCTGAAATCCATCGCTATCCACTCCGCCGTAAACGGTCAACAGATTCAGTTCACCGCCACTGGCACATTTTCTGCTCCGCCCACTACTGTCGATCCGCTGCCGGCGAACTGGCCCTTGGGCCTGTTCGCACCACCTCCGGCAAACTTGCAATATACGCTGACCAGCCAGCCCTATCTGGTGAATTGCGTCGATGAGGAAGTCAATGGCCTGGCGCAAATTTCGGCTTTTGCTCCCAAAAATCCAGACGCCACGATGGAAGGGACGGTGGCGTTCGCGCAGGGAGTTACGGCAGCCATGACATTTACCTGTCCATAGACGGCAGTGTGCCCTCGGAGTGCGGCAATTCGAGCCCGAGAACTGGCATCCCTGGCCACCACTCTTCGGCTGAACCGGCCACCGCGAAAGCAAACTTTTCCACCGCTCACGCGTGACATCTGCACTTGTCCACAGCCTCGCTCCTGTTCCAATATTGTGCAGCACATCTCTGAAGAAAGATTGAAAGCCTAGTGGTCACGGAGCTTTAGATTTAACTCCTTTTCCGCCAAGCTTTTACCTCGAAAATCACGCGAACCGCATGAATCCAGATACTTTGCAAAGACAGGGGGAGGGGGGATGCAGAAGTATGGCTCTGACAACCGCACCCACGTGTCAACACCAAATCGCGCTAGGCAGGTGTTGCGGCCGTCCCGCGCTTCGCAGGATGCGCTACTGCTATGCCCATCAGCGCGATCATCAGCGCAACGCCAGGAAACTTGCCGAGCGGGCGCGCCAGCCATGGTTTGAATCGGTCGACACGAATGACCCCAGAGCGGTGCAAAGAGCGCTCGCGGAAATCGTGCGCCGTCTTGCTTCAGGATCGATCGACCTCACAAAGGCCGGCGCAATGCTTCACGAGTTGCACGCCGCAAGCATCAGGACTGGAACCCCAGCGTCCGAACATGGGGGCGCCATTTGATACGCAATCCCGGAGCAACGCTTCTAGTTCTCATCCTGTTCGCAGCAACGGCCAACGCCTCTGACTGTCTTTCCATCGGTGAGGCCGGCCAGCACGTAGGCGAAAATAAATGTGTCACCGGAAAAGTCCTGCGCGTAAAAGCAGGCTTTCGAGGAGTGCACTTCGTCGACTTCTGCGAAGATCAAATGAGCTGTCCATTCACGGTCGTTGTCTTTGGATCTGATCTAAAAGATGTCGGCGACGTGCGCCGGCTCACCGGACGCGTCATTGAAATTCACGGCCCCGTGAAGCTCTACAACGGACGGGCCGAAATCATCCTGAAGCGTGTGAACCAGATCACCGGTGGCTCAACCCTGATTCCACCGCTACCCAAGGAATACGACGTCGAAAAACGAGGCCATTACAGCGCGGGCAGCATCCGTCCCACCAAGAAGCCGGCAAAAACCCGCGGCACGGTGTCACCAACGGCAACCTACGGCAATGAAGCGGATGTTGATGGGCCGCAATGAATGAATAACGAATGAACACGATATTCCTGCCTCGAGTGCCGATCGAATCTCTTAGCGACCTTCGCGGAACTTCTTCGCGCACTTCGCGGTCAAGAGCCTTTGATCGCAAAGACGGCGAATACAAGGCCGCAAAGGTCGCAACGCAACCAGACCGTTGCTTTACACAATGGAATGCCGCGACTCTGCTGCTCGCGAGAAATTCGGGCTACACCAGCCCTTTCCTGAGCTCCTCCAATGGATACTTCGTGCCGCGCCAGACGATGCCATCGTTCCACAACGTGTGAAACATCGAACGCATCAGCGTGTAAATAAACAATGCCGAACTGAACGGATGCAGCACGAAATAATAAGCCGGAATGCCCGACCGTCGCGACATTCCCACATAAATCGAAAACATCGACGCCAGGGCAATCGCAAAAGGCAGCCGCTCCCAACCGTGGGCAAACCGGAGTCCTAAGAAGGGCATGAGATTCAGGAAAGCCAGGCCAAACGCAGAAATCAAAGTTCGCCACAACTGAAACGACAGCACGGCAAAAAAATTCTTGGTCAAATTGTCGACTACTCCCATCGCGCCGCGCGCCCAGCGAATCGAAATCAGGTCGCCGCCGAAAACATTGCGCTGCACAAAGCCCGCATTCTTTACAACTTTGCCGAGCTTCATGTCGTCGACCACTTCCATGCGCAGCGTTTCATAGGTGCCAACCGCCTCATAAGCTCTGCGGCGAACCATATTGAATGCGCCGACTCCGATATGATCGCGCGATTTCGGATCGGCCACTTTCCACGGACGATGGCCGAAAACAAACATGGTCTGAAAAAAAGCGATCATCATGTATTCGCCCGGACTTTTCATGATCATCTGCGGGAAGAGCACAAGGTGATCGGCTTTCTCGGCTTCCGCGAAGGCCAATGCCCGGCGAACAGAATCGGGCTTGAACAGGACATCAGCGTCGGTGAACAGCAGCCACTCGCCGGAAGCCTGATTCGCCGCTGTCCACATGGCATGAGTTTTGCCAAGCCAGCCGGAAGGAAGCTCGCGGTGATGAATTACGCGCAAGCGTTGGTTTGCCGAGGCAGCGACGCGTTCCATGATTTGGCCTGTGCCGTCGGTCGAGCGGTCATTCACCGCGATGACTTCGTAATTGTCGTAATCCAGTTGCAGCAGGCTTGTCAGGCAGGTCTCTAAATCCCGCTCTTCATTTCGCGCGGGCACAATGATCGACACCCGCGGATTGCCGGAAGCAGAAACTGGGTTGCGGTTCCACTCCGGATGCGAAACATCAGCCACGCTGGGCATTCCGATCGCGGCGTCAATGATGCGGGAGAACCATGCCAGCGCGAGAATGATTCCTGCCGTCCAATAAAAATAGGGCATTCCGCGTCAGCTCTTCCCTGTTTTCGGATCGCCACCGGCAGATGCGGTTGCCAATTGCATTGGAGGTGCGAAACGCATCCCGTAAAACAGGATTGCCGATGAAACGATCATCGCGATTACCGGCAGAACAAATGAAGCCTGCAATGAGTGCCGGTCAGCCACGTAGCCCATCATGGTAGGCGAAGGCACGTCGCCCAAAAGGTGAATGATGAAGATGTTGACCGCCAGCGCCGTGACGCGAATTGTGGCGTTGACCGAATTGATCACCGCGGCGTTCAGCGGAGCAGTGTTGAAGAGTAAAAGAAAAGCTGCCAGCGCGATGGCTGGAACCATGGCACGGCCCTTGACGAACAGAGCGACGATCATCACCGGAACTCCCAGCGCCATGCTGGCAGCGGAGACAAAGTAGTACGTGCTCTTCATGCGCGGCAAGAGAAAATCGCCGAGCCATCCACCGGCGAGCGAAGCCACAATACCGTCGATGACAATGATGACGCCAAAGGTGAAGTTCGCGGATTCCAGCGAGTATCCGCGGGCCCGCGATAGAAATGTTGGCATCCACACCTGGATGCCGCCCAGTGCGAAGGTCATGGCTGCCATTCCCAGAGTTGCGGTCCAAAACGCTGGGTTGCGCGCCAGCCCTCGCAAAGTTCCGCTTTGCGGGGTTTCCTTGAGCGAGTCGAATTGTCCGCGTGGCGGTTCCCGCAGGAAGAGCACTGAAAGAGCTAGTAGAAATCCGGGAACCGCGGCGAAATAAAACGGAGACCTCCATCCGTAATGCGCGCCCAGATTTCCACCGAGGAGATATCCGGCGGCCGTACCGACCGGAATCGCCAGATAAAAAATTCCCAGAATCCGGCCACGTTTGTTTTCAGGGAACATATCGGCAACGAATGTGGGCGCGATGGTGACGAACGTGGCTTCTCCAATGCCGACCAGCGTGTGCCGAATCAGCAGTTCGGTGTAGGTGTGCGTAACCGCGGTGAGCAAGGTAAGACCGCTCCAGAAAATCGCCCCTATCACGATGATGATTTTGCGTGAGTAGCGGTCGGCGAGCGGCCCCACGAACGGAGCGGCAACCATATAGAAGAGCAAGAATGCGCTGGTGAGATAGCCGACTTGCGTGTTGCTCAGCGCGAACTCGCTCTGCACCAGCGGCTGCACGGCGAACAAAACCGACCGATCCACATAATTGAGCAGGTTCAGCGCAGTAAGTAGAATCAGCGCCGTATATGGATGGAATCTCTCGGAAGTCACAGGTCGAGCGAATATAGCATGGGCCGAAATTGAGGACTTGTTGAGAACTTGAACCAGTAATCAGCGGGGATTTTTCTCGCGCGGCCATGTCGCCACGACAGTCGTAGAGATTCCTCCGCGGGGACGGAATTCGCCTTTCACTTCAGCCCAGACCGGCTTGGCCCACCGCACCACATCTTCCAGGACGCGGTTCACGACGTTTTCCTGAAAGATTCCCAGGTTGCGGTAGGAGTGCAGATATTCCTTGTAGGATTTCAGCTCGAGACAGAGCTTGGCGGGCTGGTAGCGCAGAGTGATCACGCCGAAATCGGGCAGGCCGGTCTTGGGGCACACGGAAGTAAACTCGGGATCATCGATGACGATCTGGTAGCCGGGAAACTGGTTGGGCCAGGTCTCGATCGCGGGGAATTGGGCGTCCAGGCCGGCAGCCGCGTGCTCAGGAGTGTAACGTTGCTGTTTTGCCATGGGCACATTGTAATGGTTCGGGCGGCCGACGCCGCAGCGGAGCGACTATTCACCGCAACCGGCACTTCGGGCCAGCATCTAAATGTGCATCGGGATTGGTTAACAGCCGTTCTGCCGCAACACGCCGAATGATAAATTGGTAATGTCGTGTGTTTTGCATCCTGTGTAGTTCTTTTTGCATCGTGAAGGTATCCGTAATAAAGATAGCCGATTGGCGACCAATCACAATTCGAATGGGCGGCCGGGAACGCACAAGAGCCGCAGGTGGATCGTGCTCGGCGCGTTAGTAGTGCTCGCTCTCATTCCTGTTTTCACGCGTCCGGGGCCGCTTCGAGTGAATACGACGATGGTCGAACGCGGCCCAATCCGGAGCCTTATTTCGACGAACGGCAAGATCGAGCCGATCAGGAACTTCGAAGCGCATTCCCCCGTGCCGACGACGGTCAAGCGGCTCTATGTAAAAGAGGGGGACCATGTTCGTAAAGGTCAACTTCTCCTGCAACTCGATGATGCTGACCTGCTCAGCCAGGCGGCGCGGGCCCAGGCGCAAATAAAAGCGGCGCAGGCGGGTCAGGCTGAGGTCACAACCGGGGGAACTCGGGAAGAGGTGCCTCACGCTCGATTCGCAGCTCACCAACGCACGCAATACGGTCGCCTACGACCAGCGCAATCTGCAGGAATTGCGCCGTTTAGAACAGGAAGGCGCCGCTTCGCCGGGAGAGGTGAAGCAGTCGGAAGATAATCTGCAGCGCGCGCAAACCGATCTCAGCCTGTTAGAGCAGAAGAAAAAAGACCGTTATTCGCAACCCGAGGTCGCGAAAGTTCAAGCTCAGGACACAGAGGCACGGGCCGCGTACGATGCCGCTGAAGACTCGTTGCGAGAATCGACTGTGCGAGCGCCATTCGATGGGGTGGTTTATGCGCTTCCGGTTAAGCAAGGTGCGTATGTGCAAACTGGAGAGTTGCTACTGCAGGAGGGCGTTCTCTCGCAGATGCTGGTGCGAACTTTTGTCGATGAACCGGACATCGGACGGCTGGTTCCGGGGCAAAAAATTGAAGTCACATGGGATGCGGTGCCGGGCCGGGTTTGGGAGGGAAGCGTCACCACGGTGCCCTCGGAAGTAAAGCTGCACGGCGCGCGCAATGTGGGAGAAATCACCTGCACGATCGATAATCGCGACCGCCGTCTTTTGCCGAACGTCAATGTGAGCGTGACCATCATTACGGCGGAAGACAATGATGTGCTCACGCTTCGGCGCGAAGCGGTCGCACATGGAGGACGCCAAACCTTACGTTTATGAAGTCGAAAACGGGCGCTTAAAACGGCAGGATGTTGAAGTTTCATTGCAGAATCTGACGCGAGTCGAGATTACTGGCGGACTCAAGGACGCATGCGGTCGTGGCCTTATCGTCGGTGGATCCGACCAAGCCGCTTGCCGATGGCGCTCGCGTGAAGGTGATGCAATAGATGGACGGAGTGGGTTAGTTCAATGTCAGGTTCATTTCATTTTGAGTCGCAAAAATCCGCAGCTCGTTTGGGCCGCTTGCTGCTGGTGACGCTGGCGCTGCTAACGGCTTCAGCGGCGTTTGGCTCCGAATCCCCGCAAGATCTTCTCGATGCCGGCCGTGTCGATCAGGCGGTGCAGGACCTGAATCGGCAAATTGAGGTTGCGCCAACGGCTCAATCTTACAATCTGCTTTGCCGCGCGCATTACGAACTCGGCGCCTGGGATGCTGGAATTCCTGATTGCGAGAAAGCCATCGAACTCGCTCCAGACAATGCTCTTTATCATCTGTGGCTGGGACGCATCTACGGAGAGAAAGCTGATCACACCAGTTTCGTTCACGCCGTGCGTCTGGCGAAGAAAGTTCGTGCCGAGTTTGAACTAGCCGCAGAGTTCGATCCCAACAGTTGCGAAGTTCGCACCGACCTGGCGGAATTTTATCTGGAAGCGCCGGGAATCGTCGGCGGAGGCAAGGACAAGGCCAAGGCCGAGGTGGACAAGCTTGAATCGCTGAATCCTGCGATGGCCGATTGGGTCAAAGCGCGGCTGGCGGAAAAAAACAAAGACGATGCGGCTGCCGAGCGCGAGTATCAGGCGGCGGTTACGGACAGTCATGGCGGGGCGCGAGCGTGGTTCAATCTTGCCAGCTTCTATCGTCGCACCGGGCGATTGGATGACATGGAGCGCGCGCTGCACGCACTGGAGTCGAGCCGGCTGGATCATCCGGCTGCACTCGCCGACGGAGCCAGCTTAGCGCTGCGCACCGGACAGGATTATGAGCTTGGTGTCCGGCTTCTCCAGCGTTATCTTGGCACAAGGACGGTCGAAGAAGCTCCCGCCTTTAAAGCGCATGTGATGCTTGGAGAATTGTTCGAAAGCCTAGGCAACAGCGCAGCCGCAGCAGAGGAATATCGCACCGCCTTGGGTATGGCACATAGTTACACGGTGGCTCAGGATGGGTTGAGGCGTGTAGCTCAATAAAATGCCAGCCCGTCGCTTGGCGACAATGAGTATCCCTTCGGGCAACCACTTGTGACTTCCGTTCGCTTGGACAAATGGCTGTGGGCAGCCAGATTCTTCAAGACGCGCTCTTTGGCCGCGCGCGCTTGCGCTCTGGGCAGAATCCAATGTAACGGCCAGCCCGCCAAAGCGGCTCGGGAAATTCGACCCGGAGATACGTTGCGGGTCACGAATGAGGGCGGGGAGTTTGAGATCGCGGTCCTGCTTCTGAGTGAAACTCGTGGCCCGGCCTCGGTTGCGCGTACCCTCTATCGCGAGAGTGATGCAAGCCGGGAATTGCGTCAGAAGGTTATCGCCGAGCGCAAGGCGATGCGGCAGTTTGAAGTCTTACCCGCCGGCAAGCCATCGAAACGCGACCGACGCAGAATCATCCAGTTCAGAGGCAGAGCTTCAGATTAGGTCAGGGCCGGTTACTGGCCAGCTCCGAATCGAAATGGACAAGGCCGTCGCGATAATCGATTTTGATGTTGAGCCCGCGCAAAGTTTCGAACCCCAGCGTGCCTGAAATTTCGATTCCTACGGATTGGCTTGCGGAGCTTAGGTCGAAGGCTGTCAAATCCTGGTCTTCCTGCCGTAGATTTCCAAACTGCAGGCCGTTTTCTCGGCCCTGTACACTTGGTTCACCGAACCGGTGATTCCTTTTACTATTCTGCCAGAGTCTGCGGTCAGCCTCGTGATCTCGCGGGCAACCGCGGGAGTGATCTGACTTACGAGACCCCCTGTATCCAGAAGAAAGAGTTTGTCCGCAACGCGTCCTACTTTGGTGGGAACGAGCAGATAGTGGCGGAATCGATAGACCTTGGTGTAAGACTTCATCTCCTGCGAAGTGTAGGCGTCGCGCAACACGGGAGATGCAGCAGCTGCAGATTGGCCAGCTTCCGGCTGCGTTGGCAGTGGGAAGAGTCTCAGCTTCTCGTTGGGAAAATCGATGTTTACCAGAAACTGCTCGAAGATATCCGTTCCAATTACGCCTTCATCTTCCAAAACCGAGCGCTTGTCCAAGACCATCACAGGGCAGTCATGAATTTCCAAATCGCCAATCTTGATCACGCTGGCCATGCCGATATATCCGGTGCTTGTTCCGCCGTCGCCGACGCCCCCGATGCGAGCAGCGGCAATTCGGATAATCCCGGCCTTCTCGGCGGTTTTGCGGCTGATGAGAATGCCACTGGCTCCGGTATCGAGCATCAGCGTGGATTTCCGTCCGTTCAGGTTCGCCTTCACACCATAGCCGCGTAGATGTTCCGGGTCGGCCTGCAGGGCGACCAAGGGCGTTTCAATTTTCGTTAACGGGTTCGAGACTTGGCAAGTTCCTTGCGGGGCTCGTTGCAACATTTTCAAATAGTCGAGATAGTCCTGACTTTTCGCGCGATCATCGGCGACGCTGCCCTCTGGGCTCGCCAGATAGCTCTCAAGATGACGAATGCGTTCTGAGAGCGGCAAGGTCATATTCCAATTCAGCTCGATATCGGGATCGACAACATTGAACTCTCGCGCCTTGTCGACCATGACCTTGCCCTGCCCATAGAGCGAGCGGGCATTTTGCACGCGGGACAATCCCAGATAGGCTCGGCCATTCGGCGAGCCAGCGTTAACTACATTCAGCCACTCTTGTTCAGCTTCTGGGATCTTGCCCTGCCGGAAATAGACCTCACCCAGCGCGACACGCAAATCCGGGGAGTCGGAAAACTTGAGGCCGTCCCTTACGGTTTGCGAAGCCTCATCCACGTTGCCTTGCTTCAAATAGATACGGGCAATGCCGGCGTGCGCTTCGGGCGAAGATGGGTCTGCTCGGAGGATGAGCCGATATTTTTCAATGGCTGCGACGAGATTGCCTCGCCGATAGAGCGAAAGCGCGTCTCCAAGCACATCGGCGGCACGAATTGCGGCTTTGAGGGAGGGCGAGACTGAGCTGATTGTATTTTCAGTCGCGCCGGCCGGATTGGCGGACGGTACCTCGTCCAAAGCAGTGCTGCGACTTACCAAGCTGGAGGTTTGCGGGCCAGCAACTGCCTGACTGTTGCACAAACTGGTAAAGAGCAAACAGGGCACGAGAAACAGCCCCGAGCGCAAGAGGCTGAACATTGGGCGTACCTTTCGGCTGTCGCGATGTTTTTTGGGACCCCGAAACAGCGCGCCGAGTTTGCCATAACATTTATTCGGTGTCGAGTATTTATTTAAGAAATTTTGCACTGAAGTACGGGCCCGAAATGCTACCGAGCGTCGGGGGAGCGGAAGGCTGAAAAGCTAGCCAAGCATAGAGGGTAGAATCGAAGTGATGATGAAGCTTTCAGCTCGAATCTTGCTGACTGTGATTGCGGCCGTGCTGCCCGCCGCTGCTTTAGAGAATATTCGCGCTGTCGCCGAGGCCGTCGACCAGCATTACAACCATCTGCATACCATGGAGACGCAGTTCACCGAGACTTATCGAGGATTGGGCCTGGAGCGCACCGAAACCGGCACTCTCTGGCTGGAAAAAGGTGGGCTGAAAAAACCTGGCAAGATGCGCTGGGAATACCGTTCTCCAGAGGACAAGCTGTTTGTCAGCGACGGTAAAGAAGTGTGGTTTTACGTCCTTGGCGACCATCAGGCGCGCCGAAGCGAGGCAAATAAGTTGAATGACCTTCGTTCGCCGCTTGAGTTCTTGCTCGGCAAGACACAGCTGGAAAAGGAGTTACGGGGCCTGTCATTTGCGCCAGATGTGCAGCCGTTGAATGCGGGCGATGTTTTGCTGCGGGGAATTCCGCAGGGATTTGCCAGTCAGATCAGCGAGATGCTGCTGGAAGTCAACCCCCAGCATGAAATTGTACGAATCGAAATGCAAAACGTGGATGGATCCGTGACCGAATATCGCTTTAGTGATCAGAAGGCCGATGTAAGGCTTCCGGCTGGGTGGTTTCACTTCAAACCGCCGGCTGGGACGGAGACGATCGAGGGTTTAGAAGAATGAGGAAACTTCAGTTTGGGCGAGATCCGGCACTCGTCTCGCTTTGGTTACTTGAGATACTGAGATGGCTCTAACTTGTTGCAATGTGAGGCTGAAGACTGCAAGCTGCGATGTTAAACTGAGCTATCAGAGGTCGAGCAGGAACTCCGGTTAATCCCAGCCGAAAAGAACTGAAATGGCGGAATTCGTTGTAAAAATCGCCGACGAGCGCGGCCACACCCATCAGCAGGTGGAGCACGGTTATTCCGTAGCGGAGGTGCGAGATCGCTTCGCCGCGCAGGGATACCTGGTTCATTGGGTAAAACCGCAAGGAATGCTCTCCGTCTTGTCGACGCGGAAAGGGCGCAAGCTCAAACAAGGCACATTTCTGGTATACAACCAGCAATTTCTTACGCTGATCAAGGCCGGGTTGCCCATCCTGAACGCGCTTGAGTTGCTGATTAAGCGGCAACGGGACCCGAACCTGCGGCAGATTCTGGAAAACGTTCGCGAGCGAGTGAAAGGCGGCGAACTGCTCTCCGACGCGTTCGCCACTCATCCGGCGGTGCCCAAGATTTATACGACTACGTTGATGGCTGGCGAGAAGAGCGGCAACATCGATGAAGTTTTGACTCGCTACATCAATTTTCAGCGCATGACCATGAGCTTTCGCAAAAAGCTGCTGGTATCTCTGATTTATCCCACGCTCCTGGTGTGCGTGGTGACGATCATGGTGATGTTCTTGTTCACCTATGTCGTGCCTAAATTTGCTGAGCTCTTTAACAGCCTGGATGCGAAGTTGCCGGCCATTACATTGTTCATGCTATCGGTGGGGGTGAATGCGCAGAAATATTTTCCGATTTTTGCGGTTGGTGTCGTGGTGGGTGGTTTTCTTTTCTGGCAGTGGAAAAAAACCGATCGCGGCGGTGACCAGATTGATCGCGTGATTTTGAGCCTGCCATTGGTTGGCGATATCCGGTTGAAGCATCAGGTCGCAACTTTTTCTCGCATGCTGGCGACCCTGCTGCAGGGAGGCTTGCCGCTGGTGCCGTCGATGGAAACCGCGGGCTCATCCATGTCAAGCCGGCGCATTCTTAAAGGAATCGATCGCGCCAGCGTGAGGGTTCGCGAAGGGCAAGGATTGGCCGCCAGCCTGGAAGAGCAGAAGATTTTTCCCGACCTTGCGGTGGAAATGCTGGAAGTCGGCGAATCGACGGGCGCGCTGCCTGCGATGTTGAATTCGGTGGCCGAGTTCTACGAAGAGGACGTGCAGACGGCATTGGGTGCTTCTATGGCTTTAATCGAGCCGCTCATTCTGATCATCATGGCTATTTTTGTAGGCGGAGTGTTGATCTCGCTATATCTGCCGATCTTCAGTTTAGGAGTGCAGGGAGCGCATTAGAAAATTGGGTGGTTAGTAATTGGGAATTTAGCGTTGGGCATTTAGCAACTGGGAACTGAATACCGATGGCGACGGACAAGAAATCACTCTTTGTGAACGGTCAGAGCGCCGGCCAGATGGTCGCGACGGGAAATCCCATCACCGACCTGGAACGCGCTCAGGATGTGGCCCGCCGCTATCGCTGCGAGTTCGTCGATCTCACTGATTTTCAGCTTCATCACGAGCTGTTCAAAAAGTTTTCTCCGGAGCTGATGTTCCGCTACAAATTTGTGCCGCTCGAAGAGACCAGCGACGGCCGGTTGGCGATTGCGATTGCCGATCCCAGCCAGTTGATGATGATCGATGAAATCAGCCTGCTGCTGCAGAAACGGATCGTTACCAAAGTAGCCACTCTGAAGCAGATCGACAACATTCTTACCAAGACCGAGCAGTCGCAGCGGGTTCTCGAGGAGGCCAGCGAAGGCTTCCAGATCATCCGCGAAGATGAGAATACGGGCGCGGAAGAGACGCTGACCATCGACAAGCTGACGGCTGGAGGCGATACTAGCCCGATTATTCGCTTGGTCGATACCACGATCTTCACCGCACTGCAGCGGCGCGCCTCGGATATTCATATTGAGACGCGGGATGATTCCGTAGTCATCAAGTTCCGCATTGATGGCGTGCTGACGCAAGCCATGCCACCGATCGGCAAAGAGCACCATTCGACGGTGATTTCACGTATCAAGGTCATGAGCGAACTCGATATTTCCGAGCGGCGCGTGCCGCAGGATGGCCGTTTCCGGGTGAAATATAACGGCCGCGCCATTGACTTCCGCGTTTCGATCATGCCCTCGATTCACGGCGAAGACGCCGTGCTTCGCGTGCTTGATAAAGAGTCAATGAGCGAGAAGTTCCGCACGCTCACGCTGGAAGTCGTGGGTTTTGCCGAGGATGACTTACGCAAATTTCGGCGCTACATCAAAGAGCCTTACGGCATGGTGCTGGTCACGGGGCCGACCGGTAGCGGCAAAACGACCACGCTGTATGCCGCAGTGAACGAGATCAAGACCGACGAAGACAAGATCATCACCATTGAAGACCCGGTGGAGTACCAGCTACGCGGCATTACGCAGATTCCGGTCAACGAGAAAAAGGGACTCACTTTTGCCCGCGGATTAAGGTCGATCTTGCGCCATGACCCAGACAAGATCATGGTCGGCGAAATCCGCGACCAGGAGACCGCGCAGATCGCGATTCAGTCCGCGCTGACCGGTCACCTGGTGTTCACCACCGTGCACGCGAACAACGTGGTCGATGTGATCGGCCGATTCCTGAACATGGGCGTCGAGCCTTACAACTTTGTCTCGGCCCTGAATTGCATTCTGGCGCAGCGGTTGGTGCGTTTGATTTGCGATTCCTGCCGCACTCAGGTGCATTATGCGCCGGAAGTGCTGGAGGCCAGCGGACTCAATCCCGAGGAATGGTCGAAGGTGCCATTGTATGAGGGACCGGGATGCATCGAGTGCGCCGGGACCGGTTTCCGTGGACGAACCGCAATTCACGAACTGCTGGACCTGAGCGACCGAATCCGCGAAATGATTCTTGCCAGGAAACCCTCCTCGGAAATTCGTCGCGCGGCCCGCGAGGAGGGAATGCGATTTTTGCGAGAGTCGGCGCTCGACAAAATTCGCCTCGGCCTGACTACGCTGAAAGAGATCAACAAGGTGACGTTCATTGAGGCCATGAGGTAAGAACTTCGGTTCGTAGTCTGTGGCCCGGGATCGGCGATCAATTTGCGGACCTTGATTTTTGCCGACCGCTGGACGCTGACCCCCTGGCAACTATTGAAAGCATGGAATTCCAGAAAGGTTTAAATCCCGAATAAATGAGTTCAGGTGCAAACACGGCGAAACCCCGACTGGCCTGCGAGATTGCGGCTGACCGCGTGCTTGTCGGCCGCCTGGGCGAGGATGGAGTTAGCCTGGAAGCGTGCGCCGCGCGCGAACTTGCGCCGGGCAGTGTCGTACCGGATTTGGTGGAAGTGAATCTGCGCCAGCGCGATGCCGTGAGGGATGCATTGCAGGCCAGTCTGCAGAGCATCGCCGCACGAACCCACGATGTGATTGCCATCGTTCCAGACGCAGCGGTGCGGGTTGTGCTGCTGGACTTCGACACGTTGCCTTCCGATTCCGAAGAAGCTGCCAGCGTGGTGCGCTTTCGCATGAAAAAATCCCTGCCATTCGATGTGGACAAAGCGCGCGTCTCGTATCACGCGCAAAAGTCGAACGACGGAGTTCGAGTCGTAGCAGCGGTCGCCTTATCGAGCGTGGTGGAAGATTACGAAATTGCTTTTCGCGATGCCGGGTTCAACCCCGGGGTGGTCTTGCCCTCCATGCTGGCTGCGTTAGGGGCAGCGCAGGGGCAGCATCCCACGCTCATCGTCAAAGTGGATTCGCGAACTACTAGTATAGCGATCCTGAATGCCGATCAGTTGCAGCTGTTTCGCACGCTGGAAAATACGCGCGGAGTCACCATTACCGGCGAGCAATTGGCGGAGGATGTGTACCCTTCGGTGGTGTTCTTTCAGGACACCTATAATTTGAATATTGAGAAGATATTCGTCGCCGGCATTTCCGATATCGCGAGCGCAGCTCCCGCGCTGCATTTGCAGACCGGAGCGGAGGTGCAGGAACTGGTGACTTCATCACAATTGGGAGTGAGCACGAGCGGAACGGTGCCACGCTGGAGGATGGCCGGAGTGGTGGGAGCTTTGATTTCTTAGATGCTACTCGATATCAATCTCGCGAGCCAGCCCTATGAAGATGCCCGGCAGTTTTGGCTGCGCTGGGGCACGGCGTTAGGACTGGCTTCCATCCTCACGGTGGTCCTGGTGACGCTTACCATCACCGGTTGGATGGCTGCGCGCCACGACCATGCAGCCATCGCCAACTTCCGCGCGGAGATTGCCCAGCGCGACCAGACCCGGCGGCTGGCTGAAGAGTATTTGAACCGGCCGGAGAACCGTTCGACGCGTGATCAGTCGCAGTTCATTAACGAATTGATTGAACGCAAATCGCTTTCCTGGACTCGCGTACTCGAAGATCTCGAAAAGGTCATGCCAGCGCGGGTCCACCTGGTTTCGATTCAACCGGAGCTCGATGACGACAATCAGCTCGTGCTGAAAATGGTAGTGGGCGGCGACTCGCGGGACAAAGCCATTGAACTGGCGCAGCGCATGGAAGAGTCGAAACACTTCACCCAGACTTATATCGAAACGGAACATTCGGCCACTGAAACAACTGGCGATAAGGTGCAGTTCGCGATCAACGGTATCTATGTTCCCGAGACGCTGGCTGCGCTGAATCCCGCTCCTGGGCCAGCCCCCAAAACGCGAGCAGCGAAACGGAGCCAACCCTGATGCCAGAATTGGGCAAGACCCGGAAGAAGATCAAAACCGCGCTGGCCGTGCTGGTAGGTGTGGATATTGTCGCCGTGGCCATATTGGTTTCTCCATTGGTGGGTTCGACCGATTCGCGCCGACAGGAACTGAACCGGCTGTGGAGCGAGTTGCAATTCAAGACACATCAGGTAGAACCGCTAAAAAATCTCGACAAAAAGGTGGTAGTTGCAAATAAGCAAATTGCCGAATTCTACAAGCAGCGGTTCCCGGCAGAGGATTCTCAGATCGCGACGCAACTGGGGACGCTGGCCGTAGCCAATGGAGTGACCATCGAGGGCGCGCGGTATAAAGTGCTGGAACCCGGCATCGGGCGTCTCGCGCCGGTTGAAATGGAAGCCCAGCTGTCGGGCACTTACGTTTCTCTGGCGAAGTTTATTAATGCTGTAGAGCGGGACGATAAATTTTTCATCATCGACAGCATCGCACTGGCCGGCGAACCAAAAGGCCCGATCAAGTTGCAAATGAAATTTGAAACGTATTTGAAGGCAGGCGCGTAGTGAAGCTGGGGACTGAAAATCGAAAGCAGACCATCGTTGCGATTGTGCTGGGAGTTTTGTTCCTCGCCATCGCCGGTTACGAGGTCATGAATACATTTTCGACGAACGCCTCCAGCACCAACACGTCCGCAACCAGCATTGCAGAACCAACCCCCGCTAAAGTTCCGCATACGGGGCGGCACGCGGCGGGGTTGGCTGCGGGGAAGAAAACACGGGAAGCGCATGGCCTTGATCCAACGCTGCACTTACAGCAACTCGCTGCCACCGAGCAGATCAAGTATGAAGGTTCGGGAAGGAATATTTTCGTAGCTCAGGCAGAAGACATTCCAACACCGTTAGGGCCGGGCGTAACTGACAAGGGCAACGAACCCGCGCCATGGCAGCCTCCAGCCGTTGCCCAGGCTCCGCCGATTCCGCTTAAGTTTTTTGGATTTGCGAGCCATCCGGGAGAGCCGAAGAAAATCTTCCTCTCCAAAGGGGATGACGTTTTTGTTGCCGGCGAAGGCGAGATCGTGGACCGGCGATATAAAGTTTTGCGGATTTCTCCGAACTCGGTGGAAATGCACGGACCTAGTGGGCAGCGGCGCGCCGCAGACCCTTCCTCTGAGTCAGGGTTGAATGGGCTTGCCTTAAATGGGTTTACCAATGATTTTCATACAGCTTGCTCGACCTTGTCGATCATCTAAGTACGCAGCGATCTAAATGACTAGTGTGCATGACCTCATTCTCACCTAAATCCGGCTCACGCAAATCTCGCTCGCGTAAATCTGGAACACTCCGGCGCGGTGAGGAGGGTTATGTTCTCCTGACCATGCTTCTGACCGTCGCCCTTATGACGATAGCGGCGATGGCGGTGTTGCCGGACATGATTTTTCAGATGAAGCGCGATCAGGAACAGGAGATGATCCATCGCGGAGTTCAATACACCCGGGCAATCAGGATCTATTACAGAAAATTTGGGCGATACCCCACGAAGCTGGAGGATCTGGACAATACCAACAATCTGCGCTATCTGCGCAAGCACTACAAAGATCCTCTGACGGGAAAAGATTTCAAGCTGCTCCATTTCGGCGAGCCGGGGCTACAGCTCGGTGGGAGCTTCGGGGGTGGAACGATTCCCGGCGCCACTCCGGCGGGAGCAGCGATGAATGGCGCGAACGGCAGTTCGTCTTTTGGCAGCTCCAGCGGCTCGGCTTTCGGAAATTCTTTTGGAAGTTCGAGCGGTTCGAGTTTTGGTTCGAGCTTCTCCAACAGCGGGTCGAGTTTCGGCAATAACGGTAACGGCGTGAACAGCTCCGGAGTGTTCTCACAATCATCGTCCTCTTTTGGAGGGAACTCCAACGGAGGATTCGGATCGAATTCCAATTCGCAAAATGAGTCGACCCAGGGCACAACTTCGTTTTCCGATGCGACAACCCCACAGGACGCTGACGCCAAAGGTGAGGGAGACTCCAGTTCGGGCGAGCAGCAGCTGATTGCGAGCGGCCCGATTGTAGGCGTCGCCAGCCTCAGCAAGAAAAAAACAATTCGCATATTCAATAAGAAGTCGAAGTACAACGAGTGGCAGTTCATCTACGACCCTACGGCCGACCGTGGCGGACTGATCACCACGCCGTACCAAACCCCGCTGCAGAACTTTGGTGGGCAGTCCCTGCAGAATGGACAGAACGGCTCGCAATCGGGTACGAACAGCAGTCCGTTCAGCAATTCCAGCGGAAGTTCATTCGGACAGGGTTCTGGGCAATCATCATTCGGGGGCTCCTCATTTGGTGGATCTTCATTTGGACAATCCTCCGGCTTCGGCAGCAATTCAAATTCGGGCGGATCCGGTTCATCGTCTTCGCAGCAGCAATAGTCGCTGCGGCTGAGTATCGCGCAAAAATGAATGGCCCCAACTGGGGCCATTTTGATTTCTCGATCGGATTAGCGACCGAACGTTACGCGCTCGATCTACACGCTAAAGGACGATCCGCAGCCGCACGTGCTCTTCACATTAGGATTCTCGAATTTAAAGCCGGCGCCTTCCAGCGTTTCGACGTAATCCACGACACAGCCATTCAGATACATGACTGACGTGGCATCGACGAATACCTTCAGGCCGTCCATGTCAAAAGTCTTGTCCATCATTCCAGCCGCGTTTTCAAATTGCATGGAATACGAGAAGCCGGAGCAACCGCCTCCGACCACGCCAATGCGCAGGCCGGCGGGAACAGGATTCTGCTGTCCCATGATGTCTTTCACCTTGGCGATCGCATTCGGCGAGAGCAATACCGGCGGCGTTTTCTTTACTTCAGTTGAGTTGGTATTCACTTCCGGGACGGTTGTGGTTGCCATTCAAATCTCCTCGGCTCGAAGTAATTAGATTATAGCAGAGCGGGTGAACACCAGCACCCGGTACTCCCCGCTCGTTACGCATTGGATGCCGCGTGGCCGGCTAGCGATTCCCTCACCCAGGAACTTGCCAACCGGACTATAATGTTGGCGTTAGCATGTCCTTTCGGGACCCCGGGTGTGGGTGGGTTCTGCATCCTAAGTTCGCGGGAGCAAAAGGCGAGGTGCCTATGACGTGGACTCCTTTAATGATTGGGCTTGCGGTTGTCTGGGGTGTTTTCACTATTGGATTGATCATTCTCCTCATCTACCGCAGTACGCTGACCATGCACGAGGAAGAGTCGTTGTATCTCGACGACGCCAGCCAGCATATGCAGCAGGAGCAGACGGAACTGCTGGTGAAGGTGAACCGGCTCACGGTTCCCGTCTGGGTAATGGGGGCCGGTTCCGGAGTGCTGTTGCTGGTACTGGCGGGCATGTTCATTTACCAGGGACTGAACGCCGTACAGTAACCACAGTGCCGGGAGCGTACCGTTTCGTACCCGCCGCCTCAGACAATGCCGGCGACTTCCACTGCTTTGTATAATTGGCCGAGGCGAAAGTGGCGGAATTGGCAGACGCACCAGACTTAGGATCTGGCGGGTAAAACCGTGGGGGTTCGAGTCCCCCCTTTCGCACCAGTTTGATTCTTGATGAGGTTCGAGCCTGTTTTCAAAAGGCTTCTCAATACGTTCGAGATTTGGCTTTGGCTTCCCTCCGCTTACATCCGCGAAGAGCCTTGACTTCTGAGAGAGCGCAAACCCGTCAGTTTGCCAGCATCACGGGTGAAACTGCCAGCACTCCTGCGGCAACCTCCAGATCGTGCAAGTCCTCGCGGCTGAAATCCTGGGTAAATTTGGGATCGAGGCCTTTTCGCGAAATCTGAATGACCCCTAAAACTGTCGATTGCTGATCCAGGATTGGAACCGACATCAACTTCTGAATCGGCGCTAGGGGCGATGTTGGCGAATCATCGGTTTGCACCCCCAGCGGCTTGATCGTCTCGAAGATGCTGGCGTGCTTTACGCGGGCAAAGTTGTTGAAGATTTCCGCTTTCTTGCTCAACGCGGTGTGGGCGGCAATGGCTTTGCTGGAAATTGGGATCGCGCCCGTGATCCGGAGATGCTCGGGAAAAATGAATTTCAGCAGGCCACCATCGAGCTTCAGCAACGCCACCTCGGCATGTTGAACGTGAAACACCTTGGCCAATATCATGCTGACTTCCAGTGGAGTGATGCCTTCGCTCAGCACAGATCCAAGCGGGAGTAAATTTTCTGGAAGAATAATTTCTTCCAAAACTTCGTTCGCAGGTTTCTGATCCATAGAATTAAGTCTCAAGATTCCAGTTTGAACCGCGACTAGTCTCGCACTTTGAACGCCAGTTGGGACAGATATACACATCCTACAAGCCGTTTAATTTCAGCAAAGTAGCGAACGATCATGTCCTTTTGCGCAGCGCTTGTTCGGGCTTCGCGGCCAGAAATCTGCCATGCGGATGACAATTTTTGACTGGGTAAGTGGCGTCTCATCATAAATTCTGCGCTGAGTTCAGGAATTTTCGACGGCTCCCTTCCCTTCCTGGCCTATAAGTAATTACACTTTCGCCTATGGCCATTCCTGCACAACCGAACGTAAAGTTGAGTAACGCACCCGATTATCGCGAATCGTACGCTAACAGCGTCCAGATGCGGGTGAACGTCTGGGATTTTTTCATGGTTTTTGGAACTCTGCAGCAGCAGAGCGAAGCCCACGTCGAGATCCGCAATTTTCAGGGCATTTATCTTAGTCCCCAACAGGCCAAGGCCCTGCTCGGACTTCTGCAACAGAATGTCTCCGGTTACGAGACCGCCTTTGGCGAGATCAAACTCGATCCGCGCATGACGCCGGCAGGGCCGGTGCATTAGCGATTGCCTTTCGATACACGAGATGAATCTCTGAGCAGCCACTTGGACGTGAAGGAGCGGGCGTGGTGGCTTTCACCGCCAGTGTTGTTCGCTTTGATATTCGTATCGGTTTTTCTGCTGCACGTTTTTCTACTGCAATTGCCTTACTTTTGGGATGAGGCTGGATACTACATTCCCGCCGCGCGCGATATTTTTCTCACCGGAAGCCTGATTCCGAAATCTACAGTTTCCAACGCGCATCCGCCGCTGGTGATGATCTGGCTTGCGCTGTGGTGGAAAGTCGTGGGTTATGCCCCAACGGTAACGAGATCGGCAATGCTGGTTGTGGCTGCCTTTGCGCTGCTAGGTGTGTTCCGGCTGGCAGAGCGCGTTTCCGACACAAAAGTCGCATTTGCGGCGACGTTGTGTTCGGCGCTTTATCCGGTGTTCTTCGCGCAAAGCTCGCTTGCGCAGGTGGACCTGGCGGCAGCGGGTTTCACATTTTGGGGTCTGGCGGCTTACGTCGAAGGTGAAGCGTTGGGAACCGCTTTCTGGTTTGCGCTGGCGGGACTCGCGAAGGAAACTGCAATTCTGGCTCCGCTGGCGCTGATTGCATGGGAGATCGTGCGCCCGATGGCAGGCAGCGGGTTGGGGGGAAAGTTGTGGTCGCAGAAGTGGAGGCAGAAGAGTTGGAAAGAGAACGATGAGACTGATAACACCGCGGCGGACACGTCAATTTTAGCAGCGAAGCGCCGCGTTGCAGCGCTGGCGATTTCCGTGGTGCCGCTCGCTTTTTGGTATGGGTATCATTACTCGCGCACGGGGTACGTCTTCGGCAATCCAGAGTTTTTCCGTTACAACATCTCAGCGACGCTCAATCCCACCCGATTTTTTCTGGCGCTGACGCAGCGAGTTTGGCAGCTGTGCGGATATTTGCATTTGTGGATACTCATGCTGGCGGCGCTGCTCGCTATGTGGATGCTGCCTCCGGAGCACGACTCCGGCCTGGAGCGGCCGCGAATCAGCTTTCAGCGGCAAATGATTTTCTATGTAGTGATCGGCACTTACGTTGTCGCCATGTCATTAATCGGAGGCGCGGTGCTGGGACGCTACATGCTGCCCGCCATTCCTCTGGTAATCATTCTTTGCGTTTCCACACTCTGGCGCAGAGTGCGATATTGGACCGTGGTGACTGGATTTGTTGCGCTGGCATTCGTGGCTGCGTGGTTCTGGAATCCGCCTTACGGATTCTCCCCCGAGGACAATCTCGCGTATCGCGATTATGCAATCCTGCATAAAGATGGCGAGCAGTTCCTGGAAGCTCGTTATCCGATGGCGCGCGTGCTTACCGCCTGGCCCGCGTCCGACGAAATCACACGGCCCTGGCTCGGTTACATTACGCGGCCGATGCAGGTCGAACGCATCGATGATTTTTCCCTGAATCAGGTGCTGTCGGCTGCAGAGCTTTATCCGGATTACGATATTGCTTTGATCTTTTCCACCAAGTACGAACCGGGGCCACTATTTTGGGGTCGTTGGAAAACTTTCGCACAAATTCGAGCGAAATTGAAAACCCGATTTTTTGGATATCACCGAGATTTGGCGCCAAACGTCGCGGCCCGGATTCTGGGAGGCCGGATCGTATATTCCGAGCAGCGACACGGGCAATGGATTGCGATCATCGAAAGGCAAGGAATCTAAGAAGCTGAACAATTCTCGCCAACTCTAACGGCTGAGAGCGGATCGAAATGAATGTTATTTCTTAATCTATGTCCTAGTTCGGGAGAGTCTCAAGCCGAGAATGGTAACCCTTGCGGGCACGAACCTGAAACCTCTTGCCATCTTTCTTGGCAATGATGCTGATCGTGCGATAGCTGCC
This sequence comes from uncultured Acidobacteriaceae bacterium, assembly GCA_963743585.1. Taxonomy (GTDB): domain Bacteria; phylum Acidobacteriota; class Terriglobia; order Terriglobales; family Acidobacteriaceae; genus Sulfotelmatobacter. Next base: position 340,698 of record CAVUQI010000006.1, read on the forward strand.
GTCCGGGTGAAAATCGGCAGGCTTGTAGGCTATGAAATAACGGCTGCGAATCAAATCGCGCAGCTTGTCAAATGATTTGCCGAGAGTAAGCACATCTCCGGGAAACAGAGTCTCTCCGCCGGTGCGGTCGGCCAAGGCTTCGAGCACTTTGTCGGCGTCGGTTTTGTCGCTGTGATCCTCTTTCGTGCTAATCGTGTAGATCGTAACTCCGCCTCGCTCCGCCGTTTCGATGCTCTGTTTCAGACTGCGGTGGCTGGAATTGTCTTCTCCATCACTCACAATGACGAGCACTCTCGCAACCCGTTCATCGTCGGGGTAGTCCGCCAATTTGCGGCACGCATAGGAGACCGCATCAAAGAGCGCGGTGCCACCTCCGTTCATGAGCTTATGAATGCCCTTTCCCAGTTCCGCGGGGTCCGCGATGAAATCCTGCATGACATCCGTTTCATTGGAGAATCCAGCCACAAAGGCGAGATCAGAAGTGTGATTGAGCACCTTCTCCACGAATTTTGCCGCCGCATTTTTTTCGAATGAGAAGCGTTCGTTTACCGAACCGCTGGTATCGATCAGCAATCCAAGGCGCAACGGCAGCTTGGACTGTGGAGAAAACTGCACAATCCTTGCCGGAGATTTATTGTTGTCGCGAATCTGGATATCGGATTCCTGCAGATCGTTGATCATATGTCCATGGCTGCTCACTGAGAAGAAAATGGCCACGTCGTCTACGCTGGTACGAATCATCCATATGCCGGCGGGAACGCCCGCAGCAGCCATTGACGTACCTGCAGCCGCCGAAGGCTTGGTATCCAAAACCGCTCCATTCACTTCGGCCACACTACAATCGGAGCAGTCCGACTCGTTGCCCAACCCGCTTAATTGTGCTTTGAGCCTTTCGGTGTTGGGAAAGCTTGTGGGTGTCGAGCGAACCGTAGCCACCGGGGGCGCGGGCCCGCAGCCCTTTCCGCCAAGACCTTGTCGTTGCGCTCCAAGATGGCCAGGTTGTTGCGCGCAGTGGGAGCGAACTCGCTCGTTGGATCCTCGGCGATAAAAATCTTCAGTTCGCGTTCCATGGTCGCATAATCCTTCATCGACATTGCGGCGGACGCAGCGAGGTAGTGAACGCTCGCGAATGCTTTGTGATCGAGAGTGTGGATGAGCTGCACCGTCGCCAATGTCTGCGCATAGTGATGGTTTCCATTTTGCGCGTAGGCCAGAGTTGCCAGGATCTTCACGTCGCGGGGATGCAAGGCAATGGCTTTTTCGATTTCTGATTGTGCGCTGGGAAAATCGTTCGACGACATTGCCAGGCGACCCAAATCGAGGTAAGCCACGGCAAATTTGGTGTCCACCCTGGCAGCCGTTTCAAATTCGCTCTTGGCGCCGGCTTTATCGTCGAGGTCGAGATAAGCGCGGCCCAGAGCGATGTGGGCGGACACAAATTTGGGATCGTCCTGGATCGCTTTTTGCAAAAATCTGATCGCCTCTTTCGATTTCTGCACCTTCAACAGGGAACTGGCGCGATTAAACTGCTCGACGGCGTTGTTTGGAGCTTCCAGGTCGAATTTCGAAACTGTGCCGGAGGCGATCAGTTCCTGATCTTCTGCCTTCTGTTTCGCTGTTTTCGCCGCGTGCCGGTTGATCTGATCGAGGTACATTTGCGCGAAATCGACCTGTGCGAAACCGGAATCCGGGCCTGCATTGATGAAGGGCAGCTGCGCAGAAGCTCGTGTTCCGCACCCCAGCCATAAGACCGCAAACGCGGCGAGGAGCGCATAATAAGGTTTGCAGGATGGAAGGTGAGAGACCACTGAATTACACACTCCGAGGCGCCCAAGGACTATATGTTACCGCCGCATCATACCCATTAGCCTGCCTGCGCGGCAAGGAATCTCGGCCCTTCGTCGTGAAGAGGAATCACTTCAGTCGTGTGCTGGAGAGTGCGATCGAAGGCATCGGCGATTGCGGTCGAGAATGCGGTAGTCAAAAGATTAATGTCCAGTTGCAGATCTCGCTGTGAGTGGAGGCGGCGAACCGTCAGCGTGCCTCGGCGGCGGCTGAACGAACTGACCAGGTCAACGGACAGGATCCAGGCCGATAAACCCTCGAGAGATACTGATCCTGCTTTTTTTCGCCAGTGAAGTGACATTTCGCCGCGCTTTCCGGCTGCATCCATTTCGGTTGCAGGCTTGAACTCGCCGGGAAAGAGATCGATTCTGAGGTCGAAGGCATCGAAATCGTTCGAACTGAAGGCCGCCTCCAGCGAGCGCCGAATCTGATCGTAGTCTTGCGTGACCTTTAGCTCTTCCGTGGCCCGGCGTATGGCCAGATTGTTAATGAGAATTTGGCGTTGATCGAGGGTGCGTTGGGCCACGCGGCCGAGTTCTCCCAGTTCGAGATAGCCGAGGCGCTGAACGCCGATCCAAATGCCGATGCCGAGAACGGCCAGCACCAAGCCCAGCGAGCTACCGGTTGGCCAAAGTAGAAACAGGCTGAGCATGGCAAATATGGCAGAGACTGCGTAGAGGACGATTACGACCTGGCGATGGGTGAGCCCGTGCTGCAGCAACTTGTGATGGATATGTTCGCGGTCGGCAGTGAAAACGGGTCGCCCACTAATGAGGCGCCGCAGAATAGAAAGCGCAGTTTCTAGAATCGGCAGTCCGAAGGACACTACTGGGATCGCGACCGCGACAATTGTGGGAGCCTTCTGCGCTCCGGCGAGAGCGAGCGCACTCAGCAGGAAACCGATAAAGAGGCTGCCTGAATCGCCGAGGAAAATTGTCGCCGGATTGAAGTTGTAGCGGAGAAATCCCAGGATCGCCCCAGCCAGGGCAATCGTCATTAAGGTGATCAGGGATTGTCCATTCAGCAGGGACACCACGAAGGCAACCAGCGTTGAGAACAAGGCCGACCCGGCGGCCAAACCGTCCAGTCCGTCGATGAGATTGAAGGCATTGGTAATGGCCAGCACCCAGAGAATTGTGAGCGGCAACGCAATGAAGACCGGCAGTTGGTGATTGCCGAAGAGCACGGGAATATTGAGAATGCGCAGGCCACCGGCAAACAACACCGTTGCAGCGACTGCTTGGACCGGCGAACTTTACGTACGGGCCGACGGAATAAAGGTCGTCATAGATTCCCAACAGAAAGATCAGAGTTGCAGGGGCCAGAATCGTCAGCAACGTTTTCAACGAGAACGCAGCGTGTACGCCGGGGACCAACGATGCCACAATTGCGGCAACCAGCAGGCTGAGCGAAAACGAAATGAAAATCGCGACCCCGCCGAGGCGAGGCAAAGGGGTGGAATGCAGATGGCGCTCCTGAGAAGGAGTCGCGACCCAGCCGCGCCGGGATGCGAAATCCCGAACGGTACGAGTGAATACGAATGCCAACAGCAGCGAAAGAAAGAAAATCCCGAAGAACGCCACCGTCAACCCGGCCCCCTGGCTCGCAATCGCACAGCGCACGCCAATAACTAATGACTAACAGTAGATTGTGCCGTAGCCGCGGGGCGACTGGTAGTGCGTTCCTGGATTCCTCTCCGCCGCTGAGTAGGCTAACTGTTTGGCTTTGCGTGCTAAACTTCAGCCATTCTGACGAAAATTATTCCAGCGAGCACCAGAGGTTTGTTCATGCATGGCAGATCCTGTCTTGCCCGCGGTGCCAGTCTCTTTATTGCTTTCATTTTCGTTATAACGTGCGGGGCGCAGCTCCAGCTTTTAGCGCAGAACACAAATCAATCGGCGCACTCGGGAGCGACCGGGGCATTGCCAGCGGCCGAACCGCTCTCACAGGTCGCGACGCCGCAGACAGGCGCAAGTGCCGAGCGCGCAAATCCCGCAGAGAGCAATTCTCAAGATTCCAGCCCTCAGGGTCTCATTACGACGAACGACACGAATCCATCGATGTTGAAACTGGCGCCGGGGGACCTGATTGAGCTTAGCGTCTATAACGTGCCGGAGCTATCTACCAAGGCGCGAGTGGGGACCTCAGGAGACGTTTATCTTCCCCTGATCGATTATGTGCACGTGGCGGACCTCACGATTGACGAAGCGCAGGCAGCGATCCAGAAGCGACTGGAAGATGGCGGCTTTGTGCGGAACGCGCATGTGACGATTTTTGTGGACGAATCCAGTTCGCAGGGCGTGACCATTCTGGGCGAGGTAGCAAAGCCAGGGATCTACCCGGCGCTTGCCGATCGAAAGCTGTACGACTTCATTTCTGCCGCCGGTGGATTCACAGCGGCAGCCGGGAGGAAAATTAGCGTGATTCGCCAGCACGGGCGAGGAGCGACTATCACGGTGGTGTTGCCTCGCAATCTCGCCGACGATCTGAAGGACAATGTCGATGTCTTTCCCGGCGATACAATAACAATCCCGCGGGCGCCGATCATTTATGTCGTCGGAGATGTGGGACATCCGTCTGGCCTGCTCATTGACAATGGCAGTCTCACCGTGCTGCAGGCAATTGCGTTAGCGGGTGGAACCAATCACACCGCAAAGATGGGCGGAGTGCGGATTATCCGCAAAGGACCGGCGGGTATGACGGAGACAAAAGTCCCGCTGAAAAAGATGCTGGAAGCGAAAGCGCCCGATATCACATTGCAAGCGGATGACATTCTTTTCGTGCCCTTGAGCGGGGCTCGGGTCGCAGCGAGCCAAGGATTGCAAGCGGTGGTGACGGCGACGACCGGGATCGCAATCATTGCGGCGCACCCTTGAGATGGAAAGTGTGTTTCTTGAACGTTTGACTTGCTTAGGCGGCAACTTCAGCCGTTCGATGCTCTGGTAGATTCAGCACTTCTTCCAGCAACTGCATGTAACGATCGGCAGTGTAATCACGGGAAAATTTTCGGACCACGTGTTCTCTGCCGTTCCGGCCAAGTTCGTGAGCAGCCTCCCGATTGGCAGCCAGGTAGCGAATCGCGATCGCTAGAGCAGCCGCATTTTCGGGTTCGACGAAAATGCCGGCACGGGCTTCTTCCAAAATCGCGCGAGCTTGACCATCAACTCCCAAGATGACCGGACATGCGCATGACATGAACTCCAGCATCTTGGAGGGGATAACGGTTTTAAAGAGTTCGTTTTTCCGAAGCGGAACAACGCAAACATCCGATGCGCAGATGTAGGAGGGGATTTTATCGCGACGCTGCTGATCGATGAATTGGAGATTGATCAAATTGTATTCGCGCGCTCGAGCAACCAACCGCTGTTTCTCTGCGCCCTCCCCAACAATGAGAAAAGCGATCTCGGGATTGGTCGACTGCAGAATCGCGGCGGATTCGATGACGGTTTCAAGGCGCTGGGCCATCCCTATAGTACCGATGTAGGAGACCACAAACTTGTTCTCCACGCCTAGTTGCCTTCGCAAATTGCCTTCTTCACCTGGAGTGAAAATGTGAGTCTCAACGCCGTTTTCCACCACCGATATTTTTTCGCGAGGTACGCGCCAGTGTTCGACCAGGTGCTTTTCAAAAGCCGAGGCAACTACGACGACTCGATCGGCACTCCGGTAGAGGAAGTCCGCCGCCTTACTGAGGATTCGGTACAGCGCCGAGTCGCTGCGTCCCCTGCCCACGGCGGCCAGTGACTCAGGCCAAAGATCCCGCACCTCAAACACAAAAGGAACGCGCTTCCAGCGCGCGATCCACCAGCCCGCAATTCCGACCAGCAATTGCGGCGATGTGGCAATAACAACGTCCGGGTGCTGGAGAGTAAGACCTGTGAGCGCGGCCGACGCCGCAAATGAAGTGTAGTTCAACATGCGCTTATACGCATTCCGATTTGGAAAAGGTAAGAGCCAGGAGCGAACTACATCGACTGCGCCGACCTGCTCGCGTGCGATCAACCGTCTGAGTTTTTTGCGATATTCGGCAGGCACAACGCCGGTGGGATGATTAGGAAACCCCGTCAGCACCGTGACCTGGTGGCCGGCATTTGTCCAGTGGCGTGACAACTCAGCTACGCGCGCCGCTGGAGCGCCCATCTCGGGCGGAAAATATTGCGATATGTACAGAATCTTCATGGTCGCAGGTCACGCGTAGACCAAAGCTCCACGCAGGGTCAAGATGCTTGATCGAACCCGTCGGAATTCTTGACGGGATCGTTCTGCCGAAACGGTTCGACCGCCACAGGCTGTCTCAAACAGCACGATTGTTCCAGCGCAAAGGTGCTCAGCATTGTGCTGATAATTTCGCCGAAGGTGATTGGAGACCCAGTGCCGCTCTTTATGGCGAGGACGAAGGCCCTCCATTCACCGTGATGGCCCTTGTCCTGGCGCAATAGCGAGCGAAAGACCTGTTTCTTTCCTCCACGAATCAGCTCCAGACGCCGAAAATCTTCCAGTACTGCGACAGTGCCTCCGCCGAAGACTTCGATTCTCTCCTTAGAAAATGAGCGGTCTCCGTTTGCGAGATAGCTGATGGCGCCGTTCGAACCATTTGAGAAGCGAAGCGAACACAGAACATTATCGTTACTGTACCGACCGAAATTCGCCAGAGCGCGGGCGTCAACTTCCACTGGTGCGCTGCCCGTGAGAAAAGAGAGCAGATCAACAAAGTGGCAAACTTCGCCTATGATGCGCCCTCCGCCTTGTTGAGGATCATTGAGCCAATGGTCCGTGGGAAGAAGTCCGGCGTTGATCCGATAATGAAGCGACAGCGGTTCGTGCACTTCTCCGAGAAACGTTTTCATCCGAACTGCGAGCGGCGCGAAGCGGCGATTGAAGCCAACCATCAGGAGCCGGCGATGCTCGTGTTTGTGATACGCGGCGGCGATCTCGGTCAGCTCGGCTTGGTTGAGACAGAGGGGCTTCTCGCAGAAAACGTGCTTGCCTGCATTTAATGCAGCGATGACTTGCGGCGCGTGCAGATGATGCCGGGTGGCGATGACGACGGTGTTGACTCCGGGATTATCAACGATTTCCTGTTCGTCAGTCGTGCAGGAGGCAAATCCAAATTTTGCAGCGGCATGACGCGCGTGGGAGCCGTTGGCAGCGGCCGCTGTGATCAATTCCACTTCACCGACTCGTTTGATCGCGGGAAGAAGCGTGCTTATAGCGAAACTACCGGCGCCGATGAGTCCAACTCGTACGGCGCTGTGACGCACAACGGCCAAATCGGCGACAGCGGGATCAACCCGGCGGCCCGGATTGTTGGTGGATTCTGGATATTCGATCAATACGCCCAACGATGGCCCGTTGGTTTTCCCGTTGATCAAATCGTAGGCCGAGCGCGCCTGCACAATGGGAAAGCGATTAGTGATCAGAGGCTGAAGATTAAGTTTGCCATCCGCGAGAAGCTTCAGAAAAGCTTCCATGTTGCGAGTTTCAGTCCAGCGGACGTAGGCGATCGGGTAGTCGATTCCTTTCTGCTCATAGGCGGAATCGTAGCGGCCGGGGCCGTAGGAACGCGAGACGCGGAAGTCGAGTTCTTTCTGGTAGAAATCGCGGCGTGGGATATCCATCGCGACCGTTCCCACGGCAACCACGCTCGCGCGATTTCGGGCTACGGCCCCTGCAAGATTCACCGGATCGTTGCTGGAACTTTGCGCGGTGATCAGGACCGCGTCCGCACCGCACCCACCGGAAGCTTGCAAACATAGATCATGAAATTCAGCAGAGGACGCGCTGACTGCGTCGGCTCCCAATCGCAGAGCCAGTTCGGCGCGCTCTCGCGAGATATCCATTCCAAGAACTGAACAGCCGGCAGCTTTAAGAATCTGCACCGTCAACTGGCCAAGCAAACCGAGCCCGATGACGGCGACAATATCGCCCAGCTTCGCATCGGCGTTGCGGACGCCGTGGAGCGCAACCGCTCCCAGCGTGGTGAACGCAGCCTCGTCGAAGCTGACTGACCCGGAAGGAATGCGAGCTACGAGCAGGCGCGGCACGCAAACGAATTCGGCGTGAACCGCATGACCTGCGCCGGCGCATGCGACACGATCACCAACATTGAAGCCAGTCACGCCTTCGCCAATCGCGATGACCGTTCCGGCGCTGCTGTACCCAAGGGCGCTGGGTTGATCGAGGCGGGTGCGCACGGCTGAAAGCGTTGCAGCCAATCCGTCGCGATTGATTTTGCTGAGAACTTCGCGGACTAAATCCGGCCGCATTCGTGCTTTCTGAAAAAGATTTCTGCCGGCGAATTCTGAAGATGCCCGCTCGGTGCCGGCGGAAACGAGGGAGACGGCGGTACGCACCAGCACACATCCCTCCAGCAACTTGGGCGCGGGAACTTCTTCTACCGCAATCTCCGCTGTGCGGGCGTCCTGGAAAATTTGCTTCATGCCGCGGAGTCGCTCGTCGCAGAAGTGACGATCAGGGTCACGAATCGAAACGGCAGGCGCGATCGAGTCTCGTAGAGAAGAGATACGGCCGGCTGAAGATTGCCGTACGTCGGAGCTTCCCATCCGAGTAATCTCCTGTCGCAACCCGCAAGATTGAAGTTGGAAGTTTTCTCGATCACAGTCCCTGCGCGAACCAACGCTGCTTGCGCCGGAGAACTGGCGAAGAAGCTCCAACAAATATGCGACTCGGCCTGGGTAAACACAACCTGAAAAGGCGATTGGCGAACCTCGTAGGGCAAGTCGGGTGTGAGCCAGTGCAAGCGCAGATCATGTTGGCGCAAATCGTGTTCGCTCAAACCATGCTTTCGCAGATCATGCTCGTCTGTTCTTGTCAGGTCATCCATGACGAGCCAACCATCGGGAAGACGAAGAACAGTGCGGCGATGAGTTACACCGAGATCTCTGTACCCGTTGTGCTCGCCTTCGAAGCAGTTCGCCCGAGCGGAACTTTCGCGTGCGAACACGCGGCCGGACGCTTGGGCCAATCCAGCCAGAGAAAGCGCCCAGCGCGGGTCATTTGATCCTGACCATCAACGGTAACGATGTTGTGAACAGCGCTGCCGGCGAAGGCATTGTTCCAAGGCGCGGGTCCGTTGTAGAGATAAGTTCCGGGATCGCGGGCGATGTTGAGACCTCGCCACCAAAGGTCAACGTGCAACTGGTCAGCTTGAAACGGACGCCGGGTATATTGGCCCGCACGGATGAGCGCCCACGACTCTTCGTCGCCGAGACGGAAATAGCCGGTTTGGGGCGCAGGACATGGAAAAGAGGCCGCGCTTGAGGCAGTTGCGGGCTCCAGACCGAACCACACAACCGACTCATCCCAAGCCCCAGATTTCAGAGGCGGACGATTCAGGACCGCCGCGCCGAGCTGCAAAAGAGGGCGGTAGCTTGCATAATCTGCGGTTGCGAGCGGCAGGATGAGACTGCCGTCGTTCGATCCATGATTCGGCGCAGAACCGCTGATGGGATCAACCCAGCAACGCGTGAAATCAAAGGCAGCCTCGGCACGCGAGCGGATATCCTCATGCAAAACAGCACCGTGAATTTCTGCGAGACGGAGCGTCCAGAGGAGCAAGTGCAGGACCATGCGTTCGTAGTTGAACGAGTGCTGGTGAGATACGCCTTCCGGCGTGATCTGATCAAGAACGGCTTCGTGCAGAATTTGGGCGCCTAGATTCTGCCAACCCGGCGCGTCGTAGAGTTCGGGGTAGAGCGTGCCGGCAGTCCATAAGCCAACGGCCTCGCTGATCAAATGATTGCTTCGCTGGGAGCGGGCATAAGAGATCGTTTGCGCGGTGCGCCAGGCGTGAGATGCAATCAGAGAAAAAAGTAACGCGACACGCTGCGGCGTGGTCGAGGGTGAATGAATAAAACCGTGCAGACCGAAAGACCAGGCCAGAATACGGAGACAACACTCCTGCCCGCAAATCCAGAGCGGGCCCGAGAGTGGAGGGCTGTGTGCCGCCCAATCTTCCAGCAAGCTCCAAAAAGCCTGCGCAAAGCGCTCATCGCCAGTCAATGCATAGGCCCTAACGAGCGGGTAGACAAATAAAAACCTGGATGGCTCGAGAATAAATTTCAGGTCACCATAGATGGGCGATGCGAAGCGCATTTGCGTCCAGTGCTGGCGGGGCGAAACGGATTCGCCGGTTGCAGCATTCTCGAACCAGCGCGGCGGAAACCCGCAGCCAAGGGAAAGCCTTCCGAAGAAAGGCAGCTTCCCGATAAGAATTTTTTCCGCTTCGGCGAGAACGGATTTCTCTCCATCAGGGCCGATGATTTGCTTGATGGGCTCTGCCAAGCTTCGAGCATCGCTGAAGAAAAGCTTGGTGGCGCCGCCCCGCCGATCGTTCAAAAGCGTTTCTGGAGAGACATAAGGCGCGGTCCGCTTCAAATCCCATGCATCCCAACCCTCAACCGAACGCATGCGGTGCGCCATCAAACCACTGCCGCGCTCTAATTCATATTCCAGGCGCAACATGCCATCACGCACGCCGAAGGCGCGTCCGACCTGCAGCATGGTTGCGAGCTTACCCATAGATTGTCTCTGCGGGCACGGATGGATTGTGCCTGGCCAATATTGTCGCCGCATGCTTTTGCAGCCATTCGTGCATCGCGAAATATTGATTATCGCCATCTCGGATGCTGCTTGGTGTGGGTTGCGGAGTGCTCACGATGGTTCCCCGGTCAAGGCCGGCGATGACTTGGCCCAGTTTGTCAACACCGAATGCGATTAAGCGATGGCGCAGGTCGGCCAGCGACTCGCAACACGCGACATCGGGATGCTCATATCTCTGCAGAATCGGTCCGGTATCGATGCCCGAGTCCATGTAATGGATTGTGATTCCGAGCGGAACATCTTTCAGCAGAGACCACTCAGGACCGCTCATGCCGCGGATTTGCGGCAGCAGACCAAGGTGAATATTGAGTACGCCGAGGCGCGGGAGGGTCAAGATTTGCTTCCGTAAAATGTTGCCGCCGGCGAAGACGATCAACTCAGGCGACCATGCCTTGAGGCGCGAAATTGCATCCGGTGAATTCTGGTTCGCGACCAGAGAAATCGGAAATCCATAAACATTTGAGGCATCGCGCAGACTTAGGAAGACGCCGGTCGCGTGTTTGAGCCAGGGCCCAAGATAAGGATTTTGCAATTGATACTGTTTGTGGCGCTTGCGCGCAAGAAGCTTGGCGCGGGCGTACTGGGCAGCGCGTTGAAAACCCCACTGGCCGAGCTTGCGTAGCAATGTATCGCGATCGAACGTAGAAAGGGAAAGAACACCGGCCGGAATGTGTCCTAGTTCGGAAAGGCGCACAGCTACGGCGCAGGCAGTTTCGCTGTAGATGCTTGAACCAAGCACTACGATGCGCATGGCAGCGCCTCGACCGCGGACGATTCAATGGAGCGCTTGATGCGCTGTTCGAGCAAAAGGGCATCAGCAAAAAACTTGCATCCCCAACTGATGTAGCGAAGCGGCTGGTAGCGACCCCAGACGGGATAGGAGCCGCTTACTCCACCCGCAATTCCCTGCGCGCCTCGCGTGGAAATCAGTTGCTTCAGCATCTCATTCATCTTGAGCGCGGCGTTCAGATAGCGCAGCTCACCGGTAATTTCAAATAGCCGCAGCCAGACGCAGGACATTTGCGCGTTACCCGTGAGACAGATAAAGCGGCGTCCGTTGTTGAAACTGCCGTCGTACGCGCCACAGAGAAATTTGTTGGCCTCAAATCGGCGCAGACAAATCCATGCAGAGTTTGCGACTGCCTCGACAGCGTCGTTTCTTTGCAGCAAGACGCCGCACTCCAGGGCACCCTGCAGTGCATAAGCGATGAAATGCAAATAATTCGGATGGCCGTGAAGATTCATGCCGTTGATCCACCCGTTGGGCTGGAACTGTGAGAGAACCCAATCGAGATTTGTTTCGGCCGCACGTGCGTATAGAGGGTCGGCAGTTTCCAGCGATAGCAACGCCAGTGGCCAGGCGACCATGCTGTAGTACGTGTGCGCACTACCTTGATAGGCGCCGGTTCCCGACCAGGAACCATCCGGCTGCTGCATTCTGATCAGGTAATCGGCAGCGAGTATGCTTCCGCGCAGAATCTCGTGACGGTTGGTTTCGGCATGAGCGCGAATCAATCCCTGCAGAATCTGGCCTGTGTTGAAGATGGATGCTTCAGCGGTGGCACCATGTAATCCCGCAGGAAATGCTCCATTCGGTATTTGCAGGAAGAGCAACCAATCCGTGGCGCGTTCCGCGGCGGCGATTGTTTCGCGACCCAGACGGCCATCAGAGACCTGTTGAGCATAATCGTAAAGAGTTGGAACGATATAGCCGGTGACCTCTGGATAGGATGCGGAATATCCAGCAAGAAGACTGTAATAGGCTGCAATCCCGCCGTCGGGCTGCTGCGCCTGCAGAATCCAGCGCAGTAACAGGCTTAATATGCTACCGCTCTCGCGTCTGGTTTTGGTGTACGAATAAAGATGACGATGCTCGAAGCGGATACGAACTGCGTCGGAAACAACTTTGCCGACCAGAGGAACAATGCGCCATGGGCTGTGCAGCAAAGCGGTGGTTTCCTTCACAATTTTGGCGGCTTTATCGACGTTGGCAGCTTTTCTTCGAGGTAGATCGGGCGTGGAAACATCCGCAAGATTATCGTCGGGAGCTACGCTACTGCTGATTTCGAGTTGATTGGATGAGTTCATGCGCTAGCAGGCTGGCGAACCTGCGAGAACACATCTGCACTGTTGTGTGCCGAGTTGTCTATGAAAATGCGCATCCAGTGCTCCAGCGTAAGAAACTGCCAAATCTGCATCGAACAATCTTCAGCCCCGCTTCGATGTTGGTCAATGAAGTGGCGCAACTGCCGCGGACGGAACAATCCGCGCTTCGCGATACTTGTTTCGGAGAGCAGGTCGTCGACAAGTTCACGTAAATCGTGGGCCAGCCAGTAATCGACGGGGGCGGCAAATCCCGCCTTGGGCTGGCGCAAGACCTCAGGCGGCAGTAGGCCGCGCATCGCATCGCGAAGAATGTGCTTGGTGGTTGGCCGGAAGGGCCCTTTGAGCTTGAGATTCGGTGGGACAGTCCAAGCGGCGAACTCGGCAAGTTCACGATTGAGAAATGGAACACGCACCTCGACAGAAGACGCCATGCTCATCTTGTCGTTGTAATTCAGATTCAGACTCGGCATAAAAATCTTGGTGTCAAGGTAAAGCATTTGGTTCAGTAAATCGGCGTGGCGCACAGTATTGAAGGCCGCGTAATGGCGAGTTTCGGAATTGGAATTGCAGAGCCGGGCTTGAAGCCAGTCAGCATATAAAGTCTGCTTTTGTTCGAAGCTTAGATACGTGCAGTTGCGGATGAAACCTTCCTGTGGTGCCAGCGAAGCGCTGCGAGCCAATTTTTTTGCTAATCGCGCAGCGCCCTTCACAGGAGTGCCCCGGAAAGCGGGCAGCGCATCGAGACCGGATTCGATCCACCTGCGCAACCGGCCTGGCAATCGTCGATAAGCTTTAGACCACCGATGCGCGATGTGCTTGCGGTATCCGGCGAACAGTTCGTCTCCGCCGACGCCCGACAGCAGAACCGTAGACTGCTTGCGCGCTTCCTGACAGACCAGATAGGCGGTGATGATCGCAGGATCGGCGACGGGCTCATCCATGTGCCAGGTGAGACGCGGCAACAGATCGGCCACCTCGGGTTCGACAACAATCTGCTGGTTCTCGCAACCGAGATGCCGAGCAAACCGCGCTGGCACTTGGGGATCGTCAAGGGCGGTTTCGCCAATGCGGTATTTGCGAGGAAAAGTAATCGTATAAGTTCGGACGCGCTGACTCGTCGCGCCGCGCATCATGGCGACAATGCTCGAGGAATCGAGGCCGGCGCTTAGAAATGCTCCGACGGGGACGTCGCTCACCATTTGTTGATGCACGGAATGGCGAAGGCGCTCGCGGAGTTCGTCGGCAAGTTCGGCTTCCCGTCCGGGATAGGCCGCGTCCACGTGGGGAAAAGTTAGATCCCAATATTGCTGCTGCTTCAGCTCCCCGTCGCGGAATGTGGCGCAATACCCGGCGGGAAGTTTGTAGATTCCCCGGAACATCGTTTTGGGCTCGGGGCACCCACAGAAATGTCAGATATTGGTGCAATGATTCGAGATCAATTTCCGCTGCGACTTCCGGCAATTGGAGGAGCGCCTTTGCTTCTGAAGCGAATGCCAGTTTGCCTCCTCGATGAATGTAGTAAAGCGGTTTGACGCCGAAGTGGTCGCGGGCCAAAAACAATTGCGGGCGTCCCGAGCGTAAATCGCAAATAGAAAAAGCAAACATGCCCGTGAGGCGCTGAACGCAGTCGGCGCCTTCCTGTTCGAAAAGATGAATCACAACTTCGGTATCGGTGTTGGAACGAAAGTGGTGACCTTTGCTTACGAGCTCGTGGCGAAGCTCAGCATAGTTATAGATTTCACCGTTGTAGGTGATCCACACGGTACCATCTTCGTTGCACATCGGCATGTGGCCGTGGGTGGAAAGATCGAGAATGGCCAAGCGGCGGCTGCCGAGGCCGATGTAGGAACCATCGGGGAATTTGCGCTCCCACAGCCCGAAGTCATCGGGTCCGCGATGCGCCTGTACCTGCGTCATGCGGGCCAACACGTCGCGACTGCCCCAGTTTGCGAGTCCCGCGATGCCGCACATCAGGCGTAGCTTTCGTCGTTGTTGGATTTGACTGGGATTTCTTCCTGCTTCAATTCTTGTTGTTTCAATTCATGCTGCTTCAATTCATAGATTTTGGCTTTCGTGTGAAACATCTGGACTGCCTGAAAGCCACAGTAGATGAGCCCAGGCATGCCATCGAGAAAGCCCATGCGAAGAAAATAGCGATACAAAAAAAGCAGCACCGAAGAACCGGAAATAGTAAATAATTTGCGCTTCAACCAGCGCCGGCGTTGCGCCTGCGTGCCAAACAGCGCCGGCGGCAGTTCCTTCTTGTTGGCAGCTTGCGAAAGCACGCGGCACTCCCAATTCGAATACTCGTCATGCTTCCTGATATAACGCGATAGAGATTCCACATTGCGATGCGTAAGCGGACTTCGCAGCTTTGAGGTTGCTCCTTCGACGAGGACGTGTTCGTGTACTTCCATATCGGCCATGGAAGCATCCTGCTCTTGCAGGCGGCATTCGAAGCGGCCTTTGGCTCGGCGAAACAGCGATAATTTCCACAAGCCCACGTCGCCGTGGCGCAAAACGCGTCCCAAGAACCAGGTTTGCAGTTGTATGTAGTATCCGTTCACCGCGTGGTCCTGAATCGCCGACCGAATTTCGTCGACCAGTGCGGGGGAGGGCGACTCGTCTGCATCCAGGAGAAGGATCCAGTCGTTGGCGATGGGCAGCGTATCCATGGCCCACTGCCGCTTTTTCGGCCATGAGCCCCGATAATGAAACTGCACCACCTTCGCACGATGCGAACGGGCAATCTCGACTGTTTCGTCGGTGCTTTGGGAATCGATCACATAGATTTCGCTGAAATCGCGCAGCGCCCCAAGGCAGCGTGGCAGGTTCTGGGCCTCATTGCGCGCCGGGATAATTACAGTGACCGGAATGACGGAAGCACGTTTCGCGAGTTCGATTGTGTCGATCTCTCTCAAGTTTTCCATAGAGCGGAGTTGCACTGATCATATCTTGCAAAGCTCACCTGCGACACGTTGCAATCTTTGTTCTACTTCGCTTTAGGCCTCGTTCGGTGTTCCAGCCAGACTGCGGGCGAGCGATAGCAATTTCTGCACGTGCTGGTCCCAACTGAAGCCACGGGAACGCGATAGTCCAGCTACACGCATGGCTGAGGGGGATTCAGCCGATCGGTTTGCTTGAACAACAATCCCCGCTAAAGCTTCGGGAGAGAAGCGCGGGAAATAGAGGGCAGCATTTCCACAGATTTCCCGGTGGACAGCTATATTTGAAGCGATCACAGGAATGCCGCTTGCCATTGCTTCCACCAAGGGATGCGCAAAGGTTTCCGCGTAGGCGGTCGTTACATACAAGTCGCAGGCCCGGTAGACGTGATGCACCGAGTCGTAGGGAACGGCCCCCAGTTCAACCACTTCTTCTGAAACGCCAAGCTCTCGCACCAGAGAAGCGGCCGGCTCGGCCCGGTAGCTTCCCGGATTGTCGTGCGACTGGAGCGTGCAAGTCAGAATCAGTCGAATGCGTCTTGGGCCCAAGTTCTTCTTCAGGATCGACACGGCGCGAATCAAGGTTTCGAAATTACGATAATAGTTGTAATGGCTGACCAACAGGAGCCGAAGGCAACCGTTAGTAGCGGCGAGTTTTGCCTGAATGGGCTGAGGTAGCGGCGCCTGGTTGCGGAAGAAGGATTCATGATCGAAACCGTGATGAATAGCGAGCACATTTTTGCCGGTCCATTTGCGCAAATCATTCGCGAAGGCTTCGCTGGGGGCGATCGTACGTTCGGCGGCGATTATTGACCGTCGGGCCAAATCCGCCTTCAGAACATTCTCGAGCCACATCTTGTACTCGCCACGCTGGCGCAGATCATTGACAAAATCTCCGGAAACATAGAGCGCATTGCCGCTGAGAAGGATTTGCGGAACCGGTGAGCGAAAGATCGCAAAATTTCCTGGCGAGAGCAGCACGTCGGCGCCAGCGCGCCGAATCATGCGGGGCACCTGGTATTGCTCGTAGAAGAATCGCGCGGCGGTGTTCGGACAGGAATCTGAGGGTAAGATAGTAACTCCCGCGTCGTTTGGGAATTCATCGGCTAACGCCTCATTCAAAAGCACGGTTACGCGGAGATCGTCCTGATTGCGATTCGCCAAGCGCGGCAGAATATTGCGGATGTAGGTGAGCCCTCCTCCGGCGCTGGCCGCGAGACCGTTGATAAAGATGTGCAGTCGGCGGTTCAGGTGCATTGGTTTGAGTTTGAGAGTTGCAACATCTCGCGCAGTCGATGTCGGCGCCTGCCCCACCAGAGATCGGCCAGTCCAGAATAAAGAAAGCGACATTCTGCCGGCCCGTATTTCACTTCGATCTCACGACGCCAAAACAGATTTGTGTTGCTTTGGGGAGGATCAATAGCTCCGGCACAGGGCGCGAAGCAGTATTGATGATGGCGCTGGATGACTTCGAAGGCGTTCGCATCGATTGAATCCCATCCAAATGTCCAGGCAAAGGATTCGACGGGATGATTGGTCCATGACACCAGCCGGCGCGCGCTCTCGCCGATCTCGCGTTCCAAATCTTCTGGCGGGAGACCAGCCAGACGTGTATGTGTAAGGGTGTGGCTGCCGATTGCGTGACCCCGGGCAACTAATTCTGCGATTTGCGCAGGGCCCATGGGTTTCCAGTCTTCCCATTGCTCATCGCCGGGCCGGGAGTGGGGGTTGATTTTCTTGCGATAGAAATCGAGGCCAGTCTGCGGAGAACACTCGGCAAACGCCGGCACAATAAAAAACAAGCCGCGTCCCCCGAAAGATTCAAGAAGCGGTGCCGCGACTTCGTAGTTGCTCTCCCTGCCATCATCAAAAGTAAAAAGGATGGGCGGCTTTGAGTTAGCTTTCGATTGGCAGTTTCGACACGCCTCAGTAAAGCTATTTAAGCCGGAGATCGTAAAGTGCTGCGACACCCACTGGAGTTGATCGCGGAAGTTCGTTTCAAGAGACTTGGGCGTTTCATGGATCGCCACCACAACACCGCGAGTGCAGTTTCTGCGCTTCTGAAGCCGTAAAGCGAAATCATCTGCCCGAGATCGAGTGGCAACTTGAATAAGGAGCGCGCGAAGCTGGCTTCTGAGAATCATTTCACGGCCTTCAGTACGTATCTCGAATGCCTAATCTGAGTGCCTAAATCAGGCCGTCCCCGTCGGCTGGAACGACATACCAATCGGGCACAGGCAGAAGATTAGTTCGATCGAGAGACCAACCAGTCGGCGCATCGAAAGCACGCCAATGAAAACCTGCTTCACAAAATATTTTCCTCTTTTCGAGGTCTTGATTGCGAAGCACAAGAGCATCGACTAAGTTCGAATAATAAGCCAGCAGCGCCCCCAGGATTTTCAACCATTCGCCGGCGGAGGCTTCCGGGTACACGTCGAGCACGTTGAGAGTCTTGATTTGGCCCCGATATCCGCGCATGCGCTGATTGACGGTGACAAGAATGTCTTGCTCGGAGAGCTCGCTTCGAAACGCGAATACCGTCGCGGTGGAATCTTTGCCGGAGAAATAGCGCCACCGAAAATATGTCTCGTCGCGCGTCGCCGTCAGTTTTTCTGAACGGCTGCAGCTAACAAGTTCGTTTGCTTCCAAAGCGGAAGTAATCGGTCGAAGTAGCTTCGCGGCGGGACGAGCGATTCTTAACGAATGGAATTGCGTGACGAATTTGGAGCTGGAGCTACGCGCCAAACGCGAAACAAAGCGGTTGGAAGTTTTACGATGCGCGAATTCTTCGGCCACGGGAGGCCAATTGAGAATGCCGAATAACTCGCCGTCGGAGTGCAGAATTGGCCTCGCTCCAGCCGACTTCCAGACGGCCGCGGCGTCGGGATTTGCGGAAGTACCAAATAAAGGCCAACGGTTTGCGAGACGCGCATACTGCAGGAAAATGCGGCCTCCCTGGCCACGGTAATGCTCGTCAACGTAGAACGAAGTTGAGCCGATCAGCAGAATTCTTTGGCCCTGATATTGAAATGCCTGCGGACTGCACAAAATACAACCAACAAGCTCGCCGGAAGAAAGGAGGCCGAAGCCCAACGGCTGCTCTGGTTGCCGTGCCGGATTTTCAAGCAGGAACCAACGCAAATGCGCTTCAACGGCGGCTTTGCCGCGTCCGGATTGGGCCGCAATAAAATTCGTTATACATGCAAGATCACTTTCACCGAGAGGTGTCAGTTCGGCGCGAGCACGCTCCCGAGACATCAGCTGAGGAGAAGTCATTGCGTAGCTCCCTCATAGATCTTCCGCAATTGTTCGGCCTGGTGAGACAACGTGAGTCCGTTCACAATCGTCTTCCGAGCAGCCTCGCCGATTCGACTACGAAGTTGGGCTTCGCTCAACAAAATCCGCAACCCTTGAGTAAGCTCTTCCAGACCATCGACTGGAACCAACCAGCCGTTATTGCCGTGAGCAATAATTTCGGCGATTCCCTGCCCCTCGCAGGCGATGACTGGTTTAGCGCACGACATGGCTTCGAGGTAAGCACATCCGAGACCTTCATACCGGCTAGGCAAGACAAATATGGTGCAGTTGCTCATGGCTGCTGCGACTTCAGAACGGCCGCGCCGGCCAAGAAAATGAAGGCGACGGGAAATGCCGAGATCTTCAGCCAGGCTCGCGAAGCGATTTCGGTCTGCGCCTTCGCCGATGATGTCGCACTGCACATCTGGATGCGAGTCTTGCAATCGCGCAATGGACACGGATGACCAGCTCGTGTCCTTTTCCTGCCAACAAATTTCCCACAATTAGGATGGTCGGCCGCCGAGTCGCTTCGCTCTTGCCGCAGGGCGCAAATAACGCGGAATCCGTTCCGTTGTAAACAACCTCGGCGCCAATCTCGGAGCCCATGGCATCGATCAGCAATTGCTTTACTTTTTGACTGATGCAAATCACCTTGCGGGCATGTTGGTAAACGCCAATGGAGGCCTTTCTACGCCATTTGGCAGCAAGCCCGCTCTCGAAGCAACTGTTGAACACATCCAGACCATGAATCGTAACAACAAATGGAATGCCCAGCCGCCGCGAAATTAATTTCGCGGCATGGCCGCAGGGCAATGCAGAGTGAGAATGAATCACGTGAATTGGCGAACGCTGATGCAGCCGCCTGACCCTTGTGAATAAAGCTGTGCTCAGGAATGTTCCCGCACTGGCCAAGCCGAAATTGCCGGGCAACCGAGGGGAACGAATCCATTCTGCGGGATAAAGACCGCTTGAGACTCGGCGGCCATGATAGATGGAATCGATGGCGATGACGGAGGACAGCACTCCTCGGGCATTCAGCTCCGTGAGACTTTCAGCAACGAAGCAGCCGTTTACTTCCGAGGCTTCGGAAGGATAAAAAGGAGTGAGCGTGAGAACGTGTAGTTGCGAGCGTCGCGATCTTGCTGCCGTCGTTGGGGCGAGTTCGTTGGCCTCAGCTGTCGACACAGGTCAGCCACTTTCGTCCATCTGCGCCGAACGAGCGAAAATCAGTTCGGCGAGACCGTTGATGGTCACAAAACGAGGGTCCTGCAGATCGCGCTCGGAGAATTGCATATCAAAGTGTTGCTCGATCTCGGTGACGAATTCGACAACCTCCATTGAAGTCAACCATCCGGCGTCGAAGTAGTCTGTCATGTGCAGAACACGGGCCGAAATCTCGACCGCTTCTCCGACAATTTTCGAACGCGCCAAGAACCAGGACGTGAGCCAATCCTGGACCTGCGATATGGGTTGCTCTGCGGCTTTCATCTTTATCTCAGCGTTTCAGCTTTGATCTTCCCTGCTAGATCTTTTGATTCTTCTTCTTCCCGACCCTTGATTTTCGGCTTTCGGTCTTTTCTCTTTATTTCTCATCTTTCAATGGCTACGCAACGAACTGGCGAACCGTCGGCCCCCTTTAATTTGAGCGGTAGCACGATAAGTTCAACCGACGAGGCGGAGATCGCCTTCAGATTGGCAACGTATTCCACCAGCACCACCCCAGCGCCGAGAAGCACTTTATGATTTGGAGAGTCCTTGGCGCTGCCTCGCGAGTGGGACGGATTGTCGGGCGAGGGAGTGTCCATGGCAATAAGCCGAACACCTAGATCTACCAGCCATTGCGCGGCATGCTCCGAAAGGAACGGATACTCATTGTAGAACTTCATATTGCCAAAATGCTCGGACCATCCGGTGCGCAGAATTAATCGTGGCGGGACTTTGCCGTTCAATTTTTGTTGAAGGTCGGGAACGTCGATCTCGTGGAGCAGAGCGCAACCAGTGAAATCTGCGATGGTGGCTTGCCCGATCAGTACATCGAGAGGAATCTCATCGATGGTCCCACTGTTGGGAACAAAATGGCGCGGCGCATCGGCGTGTGTGCCAGTGTGTGTACCGAACACAACCTTGCGCGTTTCCCTGCCCTCAATCGCATGCCGCCCAAGGGCCGTGACCTCGACCACAGGATGCCAATGAGTTGGAAATGTCATCATGCCTTCTTCGATGGGCAGCGTGAGATCAATGATTTTCATGCGGTTCGCTTCTCGATTGAGGGCGCTCGTCAATCGACGCATTCAGCGGGGTGCACTCGTGATTTCTTCGATCTCAGCGGTCCGCGACCGCACCGCCGAGACTGTGTTTAATTGCAGCTTTTCCGCCAGCAATTCGCGAATGCGAGATTTCTGCACCTTACCGTTGGCAGTTCTGGGAAATTCATCGATGGTGATGTAGCGAGCCGGCAGCTGATGTTGCGCCAAGCGGCGTTTCGCGTGGGCGATTAGAGAATCGAGCATCGATTCGAGCGCGAGCCCTGGATCCAGCTTGAGCACAGCAACAATATCTTCGCCGTAAAGCTCGTGAGGAATGCTGACCACGGCCACGCCAGCAACGCCTTCGACTTGCATCAGCGCCTCTTCCACGGCCGCAGGGCTGATGTTCACGCCGCCACGAATGATGAGGTCTTTCTTTCTGCCAGTGATCCAGAGTGCTCCATTGTCATCAAGGCAGCCAATATCGCCGGTAGCGAACCACTCTGATGCATTGACTGGCGTCAGCCGACCGTCGGCATCCAGGTATCCGGCCATCAAATCCGGAGTTAGAATTTGCACCTCGCCTTCGCCGAGATCAGCCGAAGATTGTTTCTGATCGCTTATTCGTAGTGACACTCCCGGCAGAGCGTTGCCCACGTACCCCTGTCCGCTGCCCGCGCTGGAACGAGAGGTCACAAACAGAGTTTCAGAGAGACCGTAATTCTCGATCAAGTGGACGCCATAGCGAGCTTCAAATTCAGCTTTCACTTTTAAGGAAAGCGGCGCGAATCCCACGAAGGTGTTGCGCACCGAGCGGCGGCAGAATTCTTCGCCAGTACGTCCACGATCCATTCGCAAAAGAATAGACAATACGGTTGGAGCCATCCAGAGCGTATTGACCTGATGTTTTTTTGCCTTCTCCCAAAAATTGAGACTCGATCTGGCATCGAAGACATGATCCACAACCACGCTGGCGCCACATAGAAACGGAAGAAGCAGCAGATTGTAGAAACCTCCCATGTAGGCCATGGAAAGGGTCAGATAAAAACGCGAGTCTTCGTCGATGTGTTGAGTATCGGAAAATGCGCGGGCGTTGCGAAGCATGCTTCCGAGCTTGTGCGCCAGCCCCTTGGGCTTTGCCGAAGTGCCGGAGGTGTACATGATTGCGATCAGGTCTTCGAGGCTTGCTTGCTCCATGGGTACGAATTGCTCGGCGTGCTCGAGTTTACTGATTTGAATGTCGCCGGAATTTGTCGCGGCTTCGGTCGCGTCCTGAGCCATGACCAAGCGGATTACATTCTCGTGCAACCCGCTTACTGCAGCCACACCCGACTCATCCGTGACGACCATTGTGGGCTTGCAGTTCGTGAGCATGAACCGAATATCCACCTTCGCCGACGAATGATTGATTGGAACAATCACCGCTCCCAGATAAATGCAGGCGAAATAGAAGACCGCCAGTTCACAGCAATTCGGAACCATGACAGCGATGCGATCGCCTTTGCGCACGTTGCGGCGCGATAGCTCTGCGGCGACGGCGCATGCCATGCGATGAAACTCACCATAGGTAATTTCAACGCCTGAGTTTGCGTCCAGCAGGAAGATATTTTTTTCCCGGCGCTCAACGATCTCAGTGATGGCCTCGCGAACGGTCATTGCAGCACCAAGGAAACTGGTTCCGCAAACTTCATCAAGTTTGCGATTGCGGCCCATCGGTCCATCTGCCCGCGATAGGCGTGGTTGGGATCGAGGCGCAGGATGGCGCGTCCGGGTAAGTCTGCTTCGAGGCGCGGGAAATGCCCGTTTGTAAAGACAATTCCATCTGCTGCCAAAAGCTGATCGATGGAAATGCTGTCGTCGCCACCGGGCGGGCATAGAAGCAAGGCGATGCCAATTCGCAGATCGAAATGCATACGGTCGGAAAAATCCTGCATCTGCCAGCAATTCTCAGGGGCACCGAGTGGGAGCCTGCCATGCACTACAACATTGCCGAAAGTTTCAGAGCAATATTGCAAAAGGCTTAGCTGAGGAGAGCCGTACATCAGTATGCAGAAATTACCATGGCGATCAGCCGCGGTCATGAGCGCATCTTCCATATAGGTCTCGAACAATCGTTTCGATCGCACCGGCAAAATTCTTTCGGCGCCGACAATGTTCTGCAGCGATGCAGGCCACTTCCCAGCCCACGAACCTCCATCTTTGTCATTCAGGAACAATGAAATATGGTTTGTGGTCATGCACAAGATTTGTTCGAGCGTTTCGAAAGATCCGTAGACAACCCTGCCGAGCAACACGGGCCCATCTGCGAGGGCAGAAGTCCGCCAGAACCAGGTCAGGGGAACAAGATTCTGCCGCGACCAGCTCCAGCACCGGCCGGGCATGACGCTTTGCGCAAGTGGAGATCATTCCTTCGACCAGCGCTTGCACGGCCGAAAGCGAGCTACTGATGCTGTGCGCCGAGATTCCGGGGACGGAGAAAGATGTAAGAACTTCGCGGGATTTTCGTTCACTTTTTTTCAGCAAATTGCGAGCCACGCGGTCCAAAGTGTTTTCATCGAGATTGACAGGATCAAACTTGCCCATCGCTGCCACAAGCCTGCGTACTTCAACTCCATGGATGCGGGCGGCCGCTGCAACTTTCGGCAAAAATGACGAATGAAATTGGCTGCATCCCATGGCCACGGACATCATGTCATAGAGTTGCACCTGCGACATGAGCGGGCCAATGAACTCTTCGGCTGCATCCATCACCTCAAAGAGATCAATGCCGGTCTCGATCCCAAGATTGTGAAGCACCGCTACCACGACTTCGGTGGGAGCGTTGCCGGCGCTTCGTCCTAACCCATAGAGTGTCGTGTCGATGAAAGTCGCACCGCACCGGACCGCCTCAATGCTGTTGGCGACAGCGAACTGCAAGTTGCTATGCCCGTGAAAACCCAAATTGCATTCGCATCGATCAAGGGCAGCACTGATATATCTGCGAACGTCTTCGGGAAACATGCTGCCGGCGGAATCTACGCAATAGACGGCATCGGCTCCTGCGGCGACGCTTTCTTGGGCCTTTCGGGCGAACTCATTGGCAGAGATGACGTAAGTCTTCATGAAATTGAGGAACGGCTTCAGCCCCAATTGCTTTGCCAGGGTCAGATAAGGGTAAGCATCTTCGATCTCTGGAGCGTTATAGCCGATGCGCACGAAATCGAGACCGGCATCGCGCGCGGACTTAAGCTGATCGGCGTTTCCGATTCCGGGGATGAAGAAGCAACCGATTTGCGCATGAGGCGCGGCCCGTTTCGCTACCTCGATGTAGCGCTCATCGCCGGAGGGCATTGTGCCCTTGCCAGCCTTCGCGGCACCCAAGCCGATGCCGTGACCGACCTCAATCCAGCGAAAACCGAGCCTGCCCAACACTCCTGCCAGCGCCGCAGTGTCATTTTCAGTGAACTTAAAATCGACCGCATAGCTTCCATCGCGCAGCGTGCACTCGAGAATTTCTACGCGATCGCGAATTGAAACTTTTTGAATCGATGGTTTATGGCTCATCCGAACCTTCCCGCGCGGACACTCACCATTTAGACTGCAATACTCCTGTGCTGATTGTTCGCCAATTTAAGCGGAAGTATACTATCGGGCCGCCGTTGAAAAACTGGGATCAGCGTACCGAATGAGATACCTGCGCAGCTAAGGGGAACCGCGGTAATCGGCACGCCAACAACGCTTTCGCCGGCCCTCCCGGAGGAACCAGATCAGTCAACAGAAAAGCACAGACCCAAAAGAAGACGCAGAGATACGAACCTACCGCGAAGAGCCAATCCTCAAAACCAGCGTGCACCAGCCCGGCAAGCACAACCAGCGCGAACGGAACGCACATGTGAGAGGGATCTCCAGTGGCCCGCACCCAGCGAAAGGCGCGAACTAACCTGTGAAGCACCATGAGCAGAAGAATGGCGAAAGGTGCGGTGCCGAGCAAACCCAAATACTCCGCTAAAGCCAAATAGCTGCTTCCGTGCTCACGGTTCCACCCGGGAACTGTGCTCACCGAAGAAGGCGTTGAGTTGGGACGAAGACTTCCCAATTCACTGGTCCCAAAACCGCTGCCGAACCAGGGGTGTCGCCGAATGCTGGAAAATGTTTGCTCCCAAGGCGACATGCGGGACTCGAGAATCTCATGATTGGCAGTTGGATCCTTATAAAGGATCCTGCCAGCAACCGACGAAACCAAGTCATCGGTGTGCGATGAATTGACGACCGCCATGAAGGTAAACAGAAACAGGAACGCCAAAGCGAACTGAAAAAGAAGACGCTGATAGCGCGCGGCAATCGTAAACATCAGAACAGCTACCGTCGCGCCCAGGATGGACGCCCGCGAATCGGAGACATACAGCAAACCTGCACATAGAATCGATGCAAGCAATCGACGATGACGCAATGCCCGTGTGTCTGCCGTAAAAGCAGCCCAGAACAAGACCGGAACCGCCACTACTCCGATTGCGGCCCCGAGAGCGTTTGGATTGCCGAAAAGTCTGAACTTCAGAACGAAATAGCATGTCGCCGAAATATAGGCGAGCCATTCGCACGCCAACACCAGGCCGGCAATGAACTGTTTTTCTCTTCCGGCAATCGCCAAACGAGCTCCGGCTGACGCATACAAGAACAGCAGAAAAAGACTGGAGACCTTAAGGAGGGCCGTCCGTGGGATTTCCGACACCGCAGCCGAAACACATGCGGATGCGACGCAAGCCAGGGCCACAAGATGGAAAACTGCGAAACGGTGCAAGCGTGAATTCTTGATCCAGATAGCGAACCCGCCAAACGCGGCCACTCCGAGGAACAACCAGCGTAGCGAGTTGGCGGTTTCACCGAAAGGAAGTGCCGTTCCCGCCCAAAGAAAAGACCCCATTAACAATGGAAAAAACAGAGATTCAAAATGGCAGAGACCGACGAGGGCAATTTCCAGAGCCAGAATTCCGCCAAGGATGGTCGCGTTGGCGAATAAACCGGGCATGCGCTGGGCAAACACGAGCAGCAAGGCGAATGCGCTGAGTCCCGTCGCAAGCAGAACCAGTTGAGTTCGCCGGTTCATGCATTCCTATGGAGTGCCGCATTGAATGCCATCGCCATCCCGTCCGTCCAGGCATTAGGAGAGTACTCTTGTATGATTTGCCGGCTTCGTATGCCCATTTGCCTCCGCAATTCTGAATTGCCGGCCAGTCGATCCATGGCGATCGATAATTGAGCAGAATTGGCCGGAGGGATCACACACCCGTTCCAGCCATCCTTCACCAAGTCTCGCGCGCATCCTGCAACATTCGTGACGATGACGGGCAGCCCGCACGACATCCCTTCGTTCACGACTAGCCCCCACGTATCGCTATGAGTCGGCAAGATCAGCGCGTCCGCAAAAGCATACAAGCCGGGCAATTGTTCGCGATGGACAAACCCCACGAACCGAATCGTACCTGGTTTTATGCGCGAGGCTTGTTTGATCAATTCGTACTGATCGGCGCCATTACCTGCAAGTACCAAGCCGACTTCGCTGCGCAAGCGGGGGCCCAGTTGCGCGTATGCCTGAAGCAAATCGAAAACCCCTTTCTCTTTTACGAATCGGCCTACATATAAGTAATATCGAGATGGAAGAGAGAGTTCGGAGCGTATTTGAATTTCGTGATTGCGCGATTTCTGCGCCAATTTGGAAAACAGCTCAACATCGACGGCATTCCGTGCCTGGAAAATGCGGTCATTTGTAATGCCAAGGTCTTTCAAGTACTCGGCCGATGCGCTCCCAGGCACCGCAAAACCATTGCAAAAGTGCAAGAATCGGCTTTTCAGAAATTCAATTGGTGCATGCCTGTCGCGGTGGTCCTGTGCCGTGCTTTCGGTCCAGAAGCACGACGGGGCCCCGGTGAGCCTTTGCCCAGCACAATGCTTGCCAGGAAGCCAAGTAGTTGTATCCACCACAGACGAGTACATCAGGCCTGAGCCGGTTGAGCGCTCTCCCCAGCCCCCAATTCAGCAATACGTGGTACTTGCCGATTCGCCGTCTCCAGGATGGAAGGATGTCGTATTGGAATTCGATCTCGTCTTTGTAGATACGCCATTTACGCCAAGTAGGATCCGTTTCAGCGAGGAAGATTACATGCAGGTCTAATTCTCTTCGATGAGCAAGGGCGTTGAAAACAGGAATACGATAGGGGGCAATGATCTCCGTGATGATCGCCAGTTTGGGGGCGGATCGAGGGACAGTCCCTCTGGCGCGGTGAACAGAATGTAGTCTGGGCCACTGCCATTTCAGCCCCTCACGCTCCTTGGGGAGTTGCGAAGAAAATTAAGCTTCGCCAGTGCACTCATAGTGCATCTCCGAATTGCTGCGCGAGCGATTTGCGGCCGAGTGCAAGCGATGCAGTCCCGTAAACCCCGACTCCCACCGCTACCACCAGCAACGGCCGGGAACTGTAGGAATTCGCGAGCCTTACTGCCGCGACCATCAACAAAGAGGAGAAAGCTGAGACAGGGATGATGCGATTTTTCCATAGATCATGCAGGTCGCGCGGCATCAATCCATAGGCTGTCAACGCAACGGCGAACTCAGCGGCAACGAAGGCCACGCAAACCCCGAGCAATCCCAGAATGTGAACCAGCGTGAGCGAAAGCACAACCGCTACCGCAGCGCCGACCGTGCCCGATGCCAAATAAGCTCGATGACGTCCCATCGCATACAGCACTGTTCCGGAAAGCAACGATGCCATGGGGGCCGCGAGCAGATAGGGCGACATCCAGCGAACCGGTTGCACGGCTGCACTGTAGCTCGTCCCCAGCAGCCAGGGCACCACGAGCTGGGCGGTGGCAAAAGTTCCGAACATGAGCGGAATGCTGACGGCGGCGAGTGCGGCTACGGCGGCGTGCACAATGCGGCGCAGACTGGCCGTCGAGCGAGCGGCAAGCGCCATTCTCGGCATCAAGACGCTCAAGGCCAGACCCACGATGTTGCGGAGTATATCGACAAAACGGACGGCCGCGGCGTAAAGGCCCAACGCATAATCGCCGAGAAACCAGCGGACGACGAGGTGCCCGGTGCGGTGGTAAACGTTCGACATTGCGGTGGTCGCCGCGTAGTGCAGGCTGGGCCCAAGAAGTCCGCGCCAGCGGCCCGGAGTAATGGCCAGCGGCGGGCGAAAACCGCTGTGCCACAGGGCAATCCAACCGGCAAGATTAGTGGCGAGCGCCGAGCCTAGAATGCTGATGGGAAGCCAAATGATGTCCCTGGGCGAGCGGACGAATAGCACGATGCCAAGTGCATAGAGGGATTGCTGAATCAACGTAAGTGCGGAACGAACGTGAAATAGTTCGAGCGAAGACAACAAGAAATCGGATGCGGTTAAACCCACAGAGAGTTCGGCGATACCATACCAGCGAAATAAATAGCGCACCAAAGAACGACTCTCGAAGCTCGATATCAGGAGTAGGGCCGCAATGGCCACGACCACGCCGAGGACTCGCAGCGCCAGAAAATCGGAGACCAGGCCGGAGGCTCCGTTGCGGTGTGCGGCGACTTGTTGTGCAGTGTGCGTGGAGAGACCCGGATTCGCGACCACGTCGAAAAAGGCGCACAGCACTACCACGTAACTCCAGAGCCCATAGGTTTCCACGCCCAGGCGCCTCACCAGCAGCGGGAAAGTGATCGAAGTGATCAGCAAGCCCAACACGCGTGCGGCGCCTACGGACAGAACAAATCCGCCGTAGCGGATGACCGTACTCGATGGCTTCAAGTTTGAGCCGATCATTTGAACTGCAATTCTTTCTTGAAATCCGGTTGCAAGTCTTGTCCGGGATCCTGCTGCCGCTGGCGAAGCTGGCGTTGTTTTACTGCGTTCCGAAAGGCCGCTGCCCACTGCCTGGCAATGTCATCCCAATTGAATTGCACGGAGTGCTCGACGGCGGCTGATCCAAATAATCGTCGCAGGCTGGCATCGGGGAGCAGCCGATCTAAGCATGCCGATAGTTCAGCGTCCGACCGTGCCAGGAAACCTGTCTTGCCATCGATCACATAGTCGCTGTGATATAAATCCATGGCGATGCAGGGCAATCCGCAAGCGCTCGCCTGCAGCAACACTTGCGGATTCCCTTCTACGACGCTGGGAAAGAAAAAAATATCGGCGCCTCGCATTTCGTCTCCCAGGGTTGCAGAGGACAAGTGACCAAGGAAGGTAACGTTCGAACAGCGGAGGTGGAGCGCGAGTTCGCGGCAGTGTTTCTCGGTCTCACCCTTTCCCGCTAGCCGAAAGTTCACGTGCGGCAGGCGGGCGGCTTCGTGAATCACGACTTCCGCTCGCTTATATGGCCGGAATGAGCCCGCAAACAACACGGTTGGGCCCTGGCTTTCCTCTTTAACTGCCGGAGGAAAATAGTACCGCCGGTCGACACCGTCGTACATTGTGCTGGCGCGCACTCCACACACCCGCCAAATGGCTTCTGACACGTGCCGCGAATTTCCAAGAACCACATTGCCTTCCCGGATCGAATGTGCAATCAACCCGGTCGCCGTCGTCTCATTGATGGCCGTTACGATGTAACTGACTATCGCCGTTTTAAGCCTCAGACGCTTCTTCAGTTCGAAGAAGACGCGATCGAGTGGGCCGGTGCGCGGGAAGAAATAGATATCCGGCGGGGGCAAAAGACAATGGCGGAGCAGGCGGAGCGTGTTGCCATGAGCAGAACACCTGAAAAACCGCGTATGCTTTCGCGTCCGAAGGCGCGGATCCGGGTCACCCTCGCAGAGCATGGTTACGTGGAATTCTTCGGGAAGGCGAGCGACGATTTCTTTTACAGTCAGGTTCTGGGCGTTTGTATTCGCGGCATCCGCATAGGAAGGGGTGAACACTTTAATGGAACGAGGCTCGGCGCTGGTCATCGCAGTTGAAGCTTAGTTTAAACGCCTTTCGTTGCCGAAAGGCGTGTCGTGCGGGGTTCCTCCGACGCATACTGCCGGCTGATTTTCCAGTGAGCGCTTCAGCTGGCGTCGTGCGACCGCGCTGCTACATCACAATGCGCCTGTTCGTCGGCCACGAGGTCCCAGCTCAAGGGAGTGCCCTTTTTGATGTTCCTGGCGGCGCGCCTGCCCAACATTTCCGGCAGATGCCGCGGGTGTAGGCCCTGACCAGGGCGGATTGATCGAATGTTGGTCGCGGTGAATTCTGCACCCTGCTGGATGTCTTCAACCACGAACAGGGAACGGCGGAATGATTTACTGGATTCCTGCTTGCCCCTTGCGCCGAAGCTCACGGCCCCCAAAGCTTTTTCAACTGTGCGGACTGCCTCGACCATTTTTTGGAACTCATCCGGCTCCAGTGAAAATGCGCTGTCGGGCCCCGGATCTGTGCGCGAGAGAGTTAAATGTTTTTCAACGATGGATGCGCCCAACGCGACAGCGGCCACGGACGCGGCGATTTCCATGGTATGGTCCGATAAGCCGATGGGCAGGTCAAAGCGCCGCATCATCTCTGGAATCGTGCGCAGGTTCATCTCCTCGGGCGGCGCAGGATATGCGCTGGTACACTTCAGCAAAGCGATCTGAGTAGCGCCTGCGGCACGAGCGGCCTGCACCGCTTCGTCAATTTCTTCCACGTTGGCCATGCCGGTTGACATGATCAGCGGCTTGCCCGTGCGCGCCATTTTCTGGATCAGGGCGATGTCGACCAATTCGAAAGAAGCAATCTTGTGGACCGCGACCTTCATTTCTTCGAGAAAATCGACTGCAGTCGAATCGAATGCAGTCGAAAAAAGATCCATCCGTAAATCTTCGGCGATGGTTTTCAGTCTGGGCTGCCATTCCCAGGGCATGAAGGCCTCGTGGTAGAGATCGTGAAGAGTGCGCCCATCCCAGAGCGTGCCCCCATCGATGCGAAATTCGGCGCGATCGCTAGCTAGCGTGATCGTCTCCGGAGTGTAGGTCTGCAGCTTGACCGCGTCTGCGCCGGCGTTCTTGGCCGCACGAATGGTCTGAACTGCGCGGTCGAAGTCCTGATTATGGTTCGCAGAAAGTTCGGCTATTACATAAACCGCTGCCCCTGGCCCAATCTCGCGTGAACCGATCTGAAAGCGAACGGTCATCAGCAACTCACTTTCTGGTAGCTCTGTGAGGCATGGATCGGCGAGGCGACTTCGTCGGGGAGGAAAGACTGGCGGCGCCCACTGCGAATGATTTCCAGCGCATTCTCGCCTTCATTGAAGAGGAGATCGAGGACGCAGGCATGCGACTGGAATGGAGGAAACATTTGGCGATAGACCGGATGCTCATAACGATGAAAGCTAACTTCAATGGCGCGGCTGCTTAGCACTGGCAATTCGCTCAGAAGATATTCGGACGAGCCGAAAGGTGACAGATACGCCGACGCTCCCAGCGAGACACAGATTTCGGCGAGCAGGTCGGTGCGTTTGCCATGGACGGGGAGCTGTGAAGAGCGAACCATTGGGGTTGTTATTCCGATTACTTCGGCGAACCAGCGCAGCAGCGAGATGGTGAGTTCTGAAAGCTTTAGGTGGGACGCCGACCTCTCAATGCGCTCACGCAATTCAAAAAAATAGCGATTGAAGAACGGAGCGCGCCGGTAATTCAACTCGATGGCGCGAAGATGGTCCTGCCAGAATTCGGGCATGCGAATGTTGACGTCGGCAATATTCTGGTTCAACCTTCCTCGAAACACAACCGGTATGGTGAGCCAAGCAAGGCCTTGCGGAGTTTTGATTCGGTTGCGCTGCTGCCAGGACTGTCTCTCAAATTGAACGCTGTCGAGGAGCACGAACTGATCGACTTGATCGAGCAAATCGAAGTATCCGAGCCACGGCAGATATGTGGGCTGGGCAATCGAAACTCTCAAAGTGCGCTCCGTCCGAGCACCAGGCTCGTCTCGCAGATCAGTTCAATGCGGAAATAAATTGTGCGGACAACAAACCAAGATGCTACCTCAGCTTCCGCCCATTTTCTGAAGCATTTCCACGACACGTTTCGCTCCCGCGCCATCCACCAGTGCCTGCCCCTGCAAAGCCATGCGTTGCCGCATGCCAATCGACTCGGCGATCTCCCTTACCGCGGGAACGATCTTCGTTGCATCGAAATGAGAGATCTCACCCATATCGACTATCATGCTTTGTTTCGCCAAACAGGTGACAAGATAGGCCCCTCCGGCAGTTCGCGCGTAGCTCAAAACTGCGCAGCCAAGAGACAGCAACTCCCAAAGAGTCCCGCCGGCAATCGTGATCGCGATATCGGCTTCCATCATCAATCGGGGCATCTCTTGGGAGTCGAATATGAGTTTCGTTCCAGAGCCTAGCTGGTCGGCCAGTTCAGTTTTATTTGAATAAGCGCCGCCTCCGACAACAGTGATCTGCAAATCAGGGCAACCGGCAAGTGCAGTCGCGATTTGCGGAGTTAGGCCCTCAGGATCGCTTCCGCCCAGGGTGATTAAGATTCGGTCAGCACGCTCTCGCACTTCCCGGAGAAATGGGTTTTGGAATTGACGGCGGAGCAGAGCGTAGCGCGGTCCGGTCAGGGCCGGAGCCGCAAATCCTTTGCTCCGGTAAACATCCGGCTCTGCGCCGAAGTTTGGGTTCACGATTATATTTGCAGGAAAAGCCGTTCGATCCGCATAATCGTCAACCAGCAACACGCGAGAACCTGACTCCTGAACCAATTGCAAAAAGTCGCAGCCGAAACGGTCGCCATCGACCACAATCCAGTCTGGATCGAGGCGCGAGCCATGAGCGATGAGTCTCCGGGCGTCGTCGGAACTCCCCGGAGTGGCATCGATGCGGAGTGTCGAAATTTTATTAGCTGTTAAGCGTGCTGCGAGTGAATCGGGCAATTCTGCGGCGACAAGAGTTGCTTCTCCTCCGGCATCCTGCCAAGCCTGGGCAAGAGCGAGGCATCGCATGACGTGGCCCGTACCGATGGCGGCGCTGGCGTCCGCACGGATCAACATTGCAGGTGGCTTCGCCATTCGATTGAGCATTCAATGCGACTTACGATGCGGCTCTGGCGCAAACTTTCGGTGAAGATGTAAATAGCGTCACCAACCGTTCCGCTTGGATTGTTTCCCGGCAGTTCGCCAGCACGGCAGGGTCAGGTGCATACCGTTCCAGGTATTGCGGAAGCTTAGCGATCTCGCTTGGGCCGTTCAGCCTGGTTCCCACGCCGAAGCGAATGAATTGGTCGATGTATCCGTAAAACGAATATTCGAGCCAACTACACAAAAAGCATGGAATATTTCGAAGCGCACATTCCACCGCTACCGTCGAAAGTACTGCGACGGCGAACCAGGTTGCATCCAGCAGAGCGTCGGTAAGCGGACCGTCGACGACTTGCGTGACCTTCATTTGCCGCGAAGAAAGGGCACCCTCTTCACCATGGCGACACGTTCGCTCTTGCTTTCCGTGGGGTGCAATTTCACGACCAGCTTGCGACCGGTGTTGAGCGCCAGGTCGGCAAGCGGAGGCAAGACGTCACGATAGAACTCCAGCGCTCGCGCGTTGCCCACTTCGTAGCATTCCGAGACGAAAAGAATTTGTGGGCGAATTGCATCGCGGATCCATTGCTTTTTCCGATTCGGTAGGGCGGTGAGAGCAGGTGCAGCGGGGGCCCCGATCTCCACACGACCGGCCGGCACTCCGCACTGTCGCACGAGATAGTCTTGTTCCATTTTCCCCTTGGCCAGGACCACATCGCCGTAGGTACGCTTCATCGCGTAATATCCGTCAAGCGCACCGTGATGGCAGGCTATGTTTGGCAACCCACGCTCACGAGCCAGCAGCAGAGGTATGCGAGTATACGGATTACTATCATCGGCGCAAAGAACGGCCTGTACTGGTGCGCGATCGAGGACGTTGCTCCAGGCGTCGCGAACTTCGAGGCCGTGCCGCAAGTGCTTGGGGAATCGATCGAAAGATCCGAGGCTGTTCAGGACCTGGAATTGTGGGACCTCGAGCAACTCGCCCAACAAGGCGCGCCAGCGAGTCTGCATCTCCGTAATTTCTGCGCTGCGGCCACGCACGACAGCGTAGGAAGAAAGCCATGCGGCCGCGACATTTTCAGGAAGATGCTTCATCCAACCACTTCTTCGCGTCGAAACCAGGAGAAAATCTTGTTGGGGCAGCGTGTTGGCGTAGGCGATGCCGGTGCGCGTGACATTCACGTAGGCCGTTGGAATCAGAACCACGGGATGTTGCAATTTTTGCCGAGCACGCGAGAATCCCGCCCGCAGCTGTTGTCCCGGATCGTATTTGTCGCAGAGTACGTCGATGATCTGCGACGCAGAAAGTTTGCGGGCGACGTCGAGATAGTGAGCAAGTTTCGGGAACTGCTGATTGCGGCTTGCAGGAAACACCCGCAACCGCCCGCCCAACAAAACTTGCAGAACATTGGCATTTGCACTTGGGCGGGAAATATAAACCTCATCGGCGGCGATAGTCTGCGCAAGACGATCGAGCAGGACCAACCATTCCAATTGTTCGACCAGAAGAATTGACAGTATCTCCCACCAATCGAGACCGTACTCGTCAACCAGGCGTCCGCAACCTGTACGCAACAAATTTCTGATATGGATGAAATCGGCGAAGCCATTCCGAAGTGAACTCAGGGTGCTCGCGGGACAGCAGAATTCCTCGATCCAGCTCGCGTAGGTGCCGGCTCCCGCGAGGCCGAGGTCTATGATTCTGGTCCCACTTCAGCCGAGCCGCCGCGCATGCATGCGGGGAATCGAGAGGATCGAGAAGAAGGACTCGCATTGACCTCACCAGGCAGTGAGTCCGCCGTCCACTACCAGGCAGTGTCCGGTGACATAAGAAGCTTCGTCGGACGCGAGAAATGCCGCCGCACTTGCAACTTCGTCGGCTGCGGCCATCCGTCCGAGCATTGTTTTGTCCGAGTATTTCTTTACAAACTCTAGCGACTGGCGCGCCGAAGAAGCGATGCCTCCGGGAACGAGCGCGTTCACACGCACTCCGAGACTTCCCCATTGCGCTGCCAGCCAGCGGGTTGTGCCCTCGGCCGCCGCTTTTACCGCAGAATATTGCACAGGAGCGGGCGACATACCTTCAGGATATATTTTGCGATCCGCTCCGACCTTCGCATAGATCGAAGAAAGAAAAATTATGCTCGCGGGTAGGCCGTTGAGTGCTTCAACCATTCTCTGTGCCAGAAGAATATGGCCCGCGATGTCTACTCCAAACAAATTCGTGAAGGAACTGTGTGTCAACTGTTGAAAGGGTACGCTCAGGCCCTCACGCAAAGAGGCGTTCGCCACCAACACTGTGGGAGTTCCCACATGGTCTGTCACATGCCTCAAACTATTCGTGATGCTTTGTTCGTCAGCCAAATCGAGCTGCAGTGGAATGAATTTTCCACTACCTTTGTTCTCCGCGACCCAGCGCTCCGCCTTCGAAATATCCCGCGAAGCAACCACTACCGTGGATCCCTCCATGGCTAGACGCAACGCGATAGCGCCTCCCAACAAGCCTGTCGCTCCAGTGACCAGTGCAACCCGGCCTTGTAATCCGTTCATTCAGCTCGCTCCGCCAAGATCATTTCGCAGAGTTTAAGGTCGAATTCCACGGCGACGTGAACCGAATGATCCTCCGGCGTCTCTACCACGCCGAGACGTTCGCCGAAAAAATGACCGACCTGCGCCAGCACAGGAAGACGTCCGATCTTGATGGATCCGTTGGGGCGAAATACCGGCGGCAACAAAGGACGTTCCTTGAGAAACTGCGAGCCGAAATACATGCCCCAAAACTCCTCGCCCCTTGGCGCAACTACCCAATGGAAGTAGTGCGGGTCGACTGGCGTTACGCTTACCACAAAGTCGAATGAGTTGGTTTGAAACTCAATTACCGCTGACTGTAAATCATCGACGGTGCGGAGAGGGGAAGTGGGCTGAAGGCAGACTAGGGTATCAATCGCAGCGCTCTTTTCGGCGAGATGTGCGGCCAGGCGCTGGCAGGGTGCGTGGGAGGCAACGAGGTCGCCGCACAAATCCGGCGGCATTAAGAATGGCACGGCAGCGCCATAGGAGATCGCCACATCGGCAATTTCCCGATCGTCGGTGCAGACGTAAACCGTATCGAAGAGACGACTCTGACGCGCAATCTCGATGGTGTGCGCGATCATGGGTTTCCCGGCCAGCTTACGAATATTTTTTCTGGGAAGGCGCTTGCTGCCTCCACGAGCTGGGATCGCGCAAAGCATGCGCTCAGGCACCAATGCGCTCCTCGGCAAAGACGCGAAGTGGCATCGTTTCCAATGGCGATCCATTGTCGCGCACGGTCAAGCCATGAACTAAAAGCTCCGCTAGTTTTAGATCTTCTTCGTCATCAATATCGAGGCCGCGGTCAGCGTCCATGGGCGCGAGCGCAAACGGAGATCCGTAGAAAGTATTTTGCTCAAGGAAATCTTTTGTGCGCGCCCACCAGATCGCGCCGGTTGGGCAATATGCTTTCGGCAGCTCCTGGCTTCGAACAAAGTTGTTGTCTCCGAAAAGCCATCTGCCGCAATTCTTATCGTCCGCAGCAACTGCCCAATGCGGGTACAGTCCGCGATAGGGAACAACCGAAATCTGAAAAGAGTGGTTGCGGCTCTCAAACTGATGCCAGAGGTCGACAATATCCTGGCTGCGCACCAGCGGGCAGTTCGGCATGCACTGGCAGAGAGCCTCTGGTTCGATGCCGCGAGTTCGCAGCGAATCCAGAACGTGCCGAGCCACATCCACCAGCGAGGCAGAATCGGTAGCAAGTTCGGGCGGGCGCAAAACGAAACTCGCCCCATGGGGCTCGACGATGTGCGCGACGGCTGGGTCGTCCGAGGAAACAACCACTTCGCGAAAGAGGCCGCTATTTAGAGCGGCGGAAACCGCATAGGTGAGCATGGGACGGCCGAAAAACGGACGCGTGTTCTTCTGGGGAACCCGCTTTGATCCGCTGCGCGCGGGAACGATGGCAATGAGATTACTTTTCAAAGCTCACCCACTTCCGTTGCGAAGCTGACTGCAGAGCGGCCAGAGAGACCTCCAAAGCCAGCTTCGATTCAGTCAAGCTCTGGTTCGTGCTTTTCCGGTCATGAACGCGCGAAAGAAAATCCTCCAGCTCGGCAACGTACATCTGATTGGCTTCGAAATCGTATTTTATGACTTCCATCTCACTTTCAGGCCGAATGATGCTCACTTCGTTTCGAGCATAATACCATTGCAGTGTCGCGCGCTCTCCCGCAAGAACGCACGAGCGGGATGCGTTACGTTGAACAAAATCCATATGGATATCCGCCTGCGCACCCGAAGCGAAACGAGTCAAAATGGTCGCGCAATCCTCCACATTCACATCCAGTTCGCTGACCTGACCTGCCATGCAAGTGAGTTCACGAGGCGCTCCGAGCAGCCATAGCATGTAATCGATCTCGTGGGAAGCATCCAGAATGATGCCGCCACCGAGCTCGCGACGCGCAGTATAGCTCTGGCGATAATCTTGCCACGGACGCCACTCCGGCAGGTACTGCGCCACTTCCGCGCGCCCCCACAAAATGCGGCCGGCAATATCTTCGCTTATCGCGCGCTTGAGAAGCTGTATTCCTGGATTGAAGCGAAGATTGTATCCAACCTGAACAATTGCGTTGCGCCGAACTGCTTCTTCTTCGATTTCCGTTACGCCATCGATTTTGTCGGAAATGGGCTTTTCAATAAAAACATCTGCTCCGGCTTGTAAGGCCTGCATCGCCTGCGGCACATGCAGCACCGGCGGCGTGCATACTAAAACTATCGCAGGCTGAAAGCTCTTAAGGCCTTCGTCGAAACTTGAGAAGCATTGAGTCTGAAACT
This sequence comes from uncultured Acidobacteriaceae bacterium, assembly GCA_963743585.1. Classification (GTDB taxonomy): domain Bacteria; phylum Acidobacteriota; class Terriglobia; order Terriglobales; family Acidobacteriaceae; genus Sulfotelmatobacter. The sequence continues at coordinate 378,612 of CAVUQI010000006.1, forward strand.
CGGAGGTAACGTATTCCAGCCGCGACGAATCGGGATCACAGGCCGCGAGTTGCGTGAGTCCCAACTTGCGCAGGTTTCCAAGGTGGCGTCTGCCGATGGATCCCGCTCCTGCCACCAAGACAGATTTTTTTTGTGAATCGGACAAGGCAGTCAGTTCGAGAAATAGGTAAGCACCTTGCGTACCGCACTGATGACGTCTTCCACGTCCTGGTCGTTCATGCCGTGAAACATGGGAATGCTGATCAGGCGCTCGTAGGCGTTCTCCGCGATGGGGTAATCCCCTGCGCGATATCCGAAACGGTCGCGATAGTAAGGATGCAAATGCACGGGAATGTAGTGAACATTGACGCCGATGTTCTCTGCCCGCAGCGCGCCAAAGATCTCAGCCCGAGTCCCGCTTGGCTTTTCCGGATTCAGCCGGATCGGATAGAGGTGCCACGCCGGATTGACGTCTTCCCGCACAACGGGGAGAGTTATTGCGGCGAGATCCCGCAATGCTGCGGCATAGCGATCTGCTATATCGCGTCGGCGGGCTAAGTTTGCATCCAACTTTTTCATTTGTGAAAGGCCCAGAGCGCACCCGATATCAGTGAGGCGGTAGTTGAAGCCTAGCAGCACCATTTCGTAATGCCACTGACCTTCGGACTGGCGCTGGCGCGCATCGCTGGAAATCCCGTGGTTGCGAAAGCGGCGAAGCGTCTCGGCACAATCGGCGCGGTTGGTGGTGACCATGCCGCCTTCTCCGGTCGCAAGGTGCTTGACCGGATGAAAACTGAACGCGGTCATGTGGGCGATGCTGCCGGTGCGGCGACCCCGATATTCGGCGCCCATGGCGTGGCAGGCATCTTCAATGACGATCAATCCATGCCGGTCGGCGAGTTCAAGCATCGCGTCCATTTCTGCCGGATGTCCCGCATAGTCGACTGGCAGAATGGCGCGGGTGCGCGGCGTGATTCGCTCTTCGGCTTTTCGCGGGTCGAGATTGAGAGTATCCGCGCTGACGTCTGCGAAAACCGGAGTTGCGCCCTGGTACAGAACGCAATTCGCCGTGGCGGCAAAAGTCAGGGGTGTCGTGATCGCCTCGTCGCCCGGCTTGAGGCCAGCAGTAAAAGCGGCACCATGCAATGCAGCTGTTCCGGAATTGAAGCTGACCGCGTACTTCGCACCGACATGCTCAGCGAATGCTTCTTCGAACTCTGCGACCTTCGGTCCGGTAGTCAGCCAATCAGATCGCAGCACATCGACCACGGACTGAATATCCTTCTCGTCAATCGACTGGCGCCCATAGGGAAGAAGCGTGTCGCGGACAGGCGTTCCTCCATCGATGGCGAGCATTTCGCGGCTGAGAATTGCTGGTTGCATTTTGATCACGCAAGGCCGAGCGCACAGTCAGTTTATGCCGGCACGCGGGCCTGCACGGAAGAACCCGGCTCCATCAATTCCTGAAGCTCTTCCTGGCTCAACCACTGGCCGTTATTGTCACTGGTGTAGCAGAAGCCGGGCGGCAGTTCACGACCACGCACCCAATTTCCATCTTTCCACCACGGGTGCAGGGGTTTAATGACGAACATTTCATCCACTTCAACCGCGCTGCGTGCTTCATCCTCGGAAAGAAGCACCTCGTGGAGTTTTTCGCCGGGACGAATTCCGATGTATTCGACGATGCACCCGGGCGCAACGGCCTCCGCGAGATCCGTCAGATGCATGCTGGGAATCTTGGGAATAAATATCTCGCCACCGTGCATCTGCTCGATCGCACGGATTACAAAACGTACGCCATGCTCGAGAGTGAGCCAGAAGCGAGTCATGCGCGGGTCGGTGATGGTAATGCGGCCTCGCTTGCGCTGCTCGAGAAACACAGGGATCACACTGCCACGGCTGCCCACGACGTTGCCGTAGCGCGCACAACTGAAGCGCGTCTCCTGAGCGCCTGCGTACGCGTTCGCCTGGACGAACATTTTTTCGGCACAAAGCTTGGTTGCTCCGTAAAGATTGATGGGATTTACCGCTTTGTCGGTGCTGAGCGCCAGGATGCGTTGGACTTTTTGGTCGATGGCGGCATCGATTACGTTGCGGCCGCCGATGATGTTGGTCTGAATGGCTTCGAAGGGATTGTATTCACAGGCGGGAACCTGCTTTAAAGCAGCCGCATGCACCACGACGGTGACTCCGGCGAGCGCCCGCTGCAGGCGCACTGGGTCGCGGACATCGCCAATGAAATAACGCAGGCTGGAGTGGTCGAATCCTGCAGTGCGCATGTCATGCTGCTTGAGTTCGTCGCGGCTGAAGATAATCAACTTCTTCGGCTGATACTCGCGCAACATGATTTCGACAAATTTCTTCCCGAAGGAACCAGTGCCGCCGGTGACGAGAACAATCTGCTCCGACCAGTTCATCGAATTTGCCTCAGGGCCGTTATAAAGTCACTCTGCGTTTCGGTGAAGAACGAAGGAACCACAAAATATGCCCGCTTCCCGGCTGGGTTGATGCCAAGAGTATAGCGGAATCCCTGGGCTGAAAGTGCGCGATGTGTAGTGACAGAAAGAGAACCACCCACGTAATTCTCGAAGCTTTCGCGAAACCCGATGCTAGAATTCCTGCGAAACTGCCCCAAAAGCATTTGAAAGTGCAGTGACAAGGATTCGGCAGTTAAGTTCGCGGGGCGTCCGTCGCGCGTGGTCACTTTGAAGGGATGCTGCCCAGGTGACATTCGCCTTTATGTTTCAGGAGAACTGAATGGATTCCGGGCCGCTGGTGCCAGTAAACAATCCAAGCGTTCGCGAACTGCAGCTTGGCGCCTACTCTGGGCGATCAGGACCGCTGCCCACCTATCCTGAACTGGGGTTGCATGAATCTGCCCTCGGCGAATATGTTCGTGTCTTGCGCAAGCGCAAATGGACGATATTCGTTTGCCTGTTCGCAATTTTTTCCGTGGTTGCAATTGCCAGCCTCAAAATGACGCCGGTGTACGAAGCAACCGGCAGCATTGAAATCAACAAACCAGATTCCAGCCTCGTCAATTTCAACAACTCTCCGACCTTCAATCTTGACTACTACGATCCAACCGAGTTGGATACTGAAGTAATGATTCTGCAGAGCGATCTTTTGGCGCTGCAGGTGGTGAAAGAATTGGCCCTCGACCGCCGTCCCGAGTTCGGAGGGAAAGCGCCGTCTCTGCCTTCGTCGCTCGATCTTGCTCCCGATCCGCTGCAGCCGGATTCCGGCCGGACCTCGGCTCTAATTGCCAATTTTCGCAGCAATCTGAACGTCTCGCTTTCTCCGAATACGCACATTATCAAGGTGAGCTTTCGCAGTCCTGATAAGGAACTGACGGCCACGGTGGTCAATACTTTGATGAACACCTATACGGAGAACAACTTTAAGTCCCGCTTCGACTCGACCATGCAGGCCTCGGACTGGCTTTCAAAACAGCTCGTCGACCTGCAGATGAAAGTGGAAACCTCGCAGGAGAAGTTGGTGCGCTACCAGCAAGAACACGAAATTCTTGGCATCGACGACAAGCAGAACATCACTACGGAAAAGCTGGACGAACTTAATAAGGAACTGACGACTGCGGAATCGGAGCGCATGGACAAAGAGTCCATCTACCGCTTGGTCCAAGCCGGAGATGCCGATGCCGTTGCCGCTACTGCTGGTGCGGCCGCCACGGTAGCATCTGGAGGGCAAGCCACCTCGCTTTTGGAAAATCTTCGCGCGAAGCAAGCCGATTTGAAAATTCAAGCGGCCGAACTGAGCACGCAGTTTGGTCCGGCTTATCCGAAAGTGGCGCAACTAAATAACCAACTGAAAGAGGTTGAAGCACAGATCTTGGGCGAATCAAGAAAAGTCGCGGCCAAGATTCGCGACCAATATATGGCGGCTTTGCAGCGTGAAAATATGCTGCATGATGCCCTCGAAAAACAGAAACAAGAGGCCAATAAACTTAACGAGAGTTCGATTGAGTACAGCATATTGAAACGGGACCTCGACAGCAACCGGCAACTTTACGAAGGGCTGATGGAGAAAATGAAAGAGGCCGGAGTTTCGGCCGGCCTGAAGTCGAATAACTTTCGCATCGTGGATGTGGCGCGCGTGCCGACTGCGCCTGTGGAGCCGAATGTCCCAAGAAATTTGGCATTCGGGTTGATGCTGGGATTGACTTCAGGCGTAGGACTTGCCTTCCTGCTCGAAGGATTGGACAGCACCGTGCGAACCACGGAACAGGCACAGATGATCTCGGGACTGGCTCCGCTGGGAATGATTCCGCTAGGATCGAGGACCGCGCGCGAAGGTGAAAGCTCGAAGCGCCTGGTGATTGCCAGTTCCCGGGAAGCGGTGGAGTTGATCACCCAGATCAGGCCGCAGTCGCAGATGGCGGAATCGTATCGCGCGTTGCGCACTTCCCTGCTGCTCTCGAACCTCGGAGCGCCTCCGAAGATGATCATGATCACCAGCGCGCTGCCGCAGGAAGGAAAAACCACAACCAGCGTTAATTGTGCGGTGGTGTTGGCGCAAAAAGGCATTCGAGTTCTGCTGATCGACGCCGACTTGAGACGCCCAAGCATTCACAAGATCCTAGGAATGGGCCCGCGCAGCGGTTTGAGCAACGTTCTGACCGGAAGCGCGACCTTGGAAGAGACCATCACGCCGTCGCCGGTACTGCCAAATTTGTCAATATTAGCGGCGGGAACGCCACCGCCCAACCCCGCAGAGCTACTCGCTTCCACGAACATGCGCGAGATGTTGGAGAAACTTCGCGGACAATACGATCACATTGTGGTCGACACGCCGCCGGCCCTTTCAGTCACCGACGCGGTTGTGTTATCGCCGCGGGCTGATGCGATCGTGCTGGTAATCCGCTCCGGGCATACCACAAAGCAGGCGCTGCGCCGCTCCCGCGATCTGCTTATGCAGGTCAACGCCAAGCTTTCGGGAGTGTTGCTCAATGCAGTCGATCTGAGCTCGCCCGACTATCACTATTACTACGAATATCAGGGGAAATACGCCGGCTACTATCACGACGATGAACCTCACGATAGCGGAGACTCTGACAATGAGTCGACGGCTGAGGCAACGCCGAGCAGCGCGTAGCTCGGACCGTTTTCCTATTTTGATCGATGGAAATCGCCCTCAATTCTGCTCCCGGGAAAACATTCGTCATCGCGGCGAGCACGCTGCTTGCTCTGCTCTATTTATTATTTGCAGCCAGATTTTTCGTCGCTTCGATTTTCGCCGACCGAGCAGGTCTTCCGAGTTTGCAGCGAGCGATCCGCTTCGATGCGGGAAACTCCGATTACCGCGACCGACTGGGGCGCTATTACTCCATGGTCGCGAGAGAGCCGGAACTGGCCATCCAGCCGTATCGTGCAGCCGTGCAAATCAATCCGCACTCAGCGCGCTATTGGTTCGACTTGGCGTCGGCGTACCAAGTGCTGGGAGATATTTCGAACCAGAGTTGGGCCTTGCAACATGCTGTCGAGTCCGACCCGACCACGCCTGACGTTGCCTGGGAAGCAGCTAACTTTTATCTGGTGCAAGGCGACGACGAAAAAGCTTTGCGTGAATTTCGCGTGGTCTGAAGAATGATCCAGCGCTGGCGGATTTTGCCATGCAATACTGCTGGCGTATCAGACCAGACGCGAATGAACTTCTCAGAGATGTAGTTCCCCACAAAGCGGGTGCGCTCATTGTCTTTATGAATTTACTGATGGCGAAAGAGCAACTGGCAGCAACGAGGAAAGTTTGGGCAGCTCTAATATCGAATCCGGAAGAATTCCCGTTGAGCCGGGTTTACGATTATTTCAATTTTCTGATCAATCACAAGGATGTCGATGAAGCGCGCCTGGTCTGGCAGCAAACGGCATCGCGTTTTGGCTTGTCTTCCTATTTGCCGACCACACAAAATCTGATCGTCAATGGCGATTTTCATCTCGACGTTCTTAATGGTGGCTTCGACTGGCATTATCAAAAGCAGGCGAGCGTCAGCCTCACGCTCGATCCCAGCGATTTTCACGGCGGACATCGCTCGCTGCTGATCGGCTTCGATGGCCCGGGCGTGACGGATGCGGGCATTCGCCAATACATTTCGGTACAGCCGCTCACCAAATATCAGTTTTCGTCTTATTACAAGAATGGAGAGATCGAAGGCGCTGGCGGCCCGCATTTTACGATTGAGGACGCTTACACTCAAAACGTGCTCTATGACAGTGACGAATTAAAAGAAGCAGGATTCTGGAAGTCGGCAACTGGCGAATTCGTCACCGGAAGCAATTGCCGGCTATTGCTGCTGCACGTGCGCCGCATTCCAGCAGGCAGTCCGATTCGCGGCAAGCTCTGGGTTGACGATTTTCGCCTGGTGGCTAAAACTGAGTAGCTTCGCATGAAGAAGGCAACCCATAGCCGCCAGAGTGAGCACCGCGAACTCAAAGCCCGACTTGGCGATGTGCTGTTCTATGGAACTTTTGGGCTGCTTCTGCTGGGGCCTGTCGCGTTCGGCGCGGTAGAGCCATGGTCAATTTTTATGATTGAGGCTGGTGCGACAGGACTGTTTGCGCTGTGGATTGCGAAGCAGGTAATCCAAAGCGAAATCAGGATTAGGCAAAATCCATTATTCCTGTCCATGGGATTGTTTGCCTTCCTCATTGCTTCGCAGCTTATCTTCCGCATTACCGCTTACCCGCACGCCACAGTCTCCGCAGCGCTGCTCTATATTGCCTACGCCGCCTTGTGCTTTCTTGCGTCGCAAACGCTCATGCGGGGCTCTCAGGCGCGCCAGCTCGCGCTGATTTTTTCCATTTATGGAGCGGCCCTGGCCAGCTTTGCTCTGATCCAGGGAATCTCCTCGAACGGCAAGTTGTATTGGCTTCGCCAGCCGCGCATGGGCGGATGGATTTATGGTCCGATACGTGAATCACAACCATTATGCGGGACTGATGGAGATGCTGATTCCGATTCCGCTGGTGCTATCACTCACGCGCCTTGCTTCCCAAAGGGCCCGTAACCTAGCGGCGGCGGCGGCGGCGGTGATGGTGGCCACAGTTTTTCTTTCGGGATCGCGTGGCGGAATGCTTGCGGCCACCAGCGAACTGGTGATTCTCGGCGTCATTCTCGTTTATCAGAAGCACGGTGGGCGTACCGCAATGGGGCTCAGCGTATTTCTGGCCATCGTTGCGGGATTGCTCATCTGGATCGGCGGAAGCGACCTTAGCCAGCGCATCGCCAGCGTCGGCCTGTCGCACTCAGAAATCTCCGACCATACCCGCGGCGAGATCAATCGCGATGGATTGCAAATGTTTCTTCAGAAGCCGATCTTAGGTTGGGGGTTGGGGACGTTTCCGGTGGTGTATCCGCAATTCCGCACGTTCTATACGAACCTGTTTGTAAATGCAGCGCACGATGATTATCTGCAGCTACTCACAGAAATGGGTCTGCTCGGATTTGCGACCCTGGTTTTGTTCGTTGTCATTGCATACAAAAAAGCCATTAAAAAAATCGGAAATTGGACTTCGGACATCAACGGTGCGGTAGCACTGGCATGTCTTCTGGGCATAAGCGGCATTCTGGTACACAGCGTCGTCGATTTTAATCTGCAAATCCCTGCCAACGCTGCGCTGTTCTATGTTCTGTGCACGATTGCAGCTTCGCCGAATTTCGTAAAACCAGCGCGTAAACACCGAACCTTGGAAAGCATCGAGGGTGAGACAGGAAATCTTCGGGAACCGGGAACAACAAGCCGTTACGAATTTCTGATACCTATTGGCGCCACTGATCGACGCACTTCCACCAGAACAGTCGTAGCCATTCATCCACCAATGTTTTGGCCCACTGGCGATGGATCCACCAATGAGCGCCGAACTGCTCATCGTCGCGCGAGGCTGCGACCGAGTACGCGTATTGAGGAAGTTCGCGGCGAAACACACTCAGCGCGCGGCGAGTGTGAAAATCGGAGGTAACAAGCAGCACGCTTTTTCCGTCCTCGCGCGCCAGGCAGGTTGCAACATCTCTCGATTCAGCTTTGGTTGACAATCCCTCGATAGGACAAACGCTCACGGACGAACCCTGCTGCAGATCGCGAATGTATTGCTGCGCCAGTTGAAGTTGCGTAAATTCATAGATTTTCGAATTCGTAGGAACATCGAGAACAATCCTCCGTGCATACCCTTGGGATAAAAGCCGCAAGGCGCGTTCCGGCCGCCGGTTCGTCTCTCCTGCCAGCACCACAATCACATCGGAAGGCCGAGGTTGGTCGATGATGAGAAAGCTGCCGGCCCTCGCACCAAGAAACACTGCAAAACAAATCAAGAAGGTAAAGGCAAGCAGCCGTTTCATCGAGTTCCTTGGCAGGTTCTGGTAGAGACGATCCTAACCAGCCATCGATCCGGCCCCGCAAGTGGCACGGACTCGCGAAGCTGCATGCTAGAATCAAAGCGAAAAATCCGGGGCAAAAAATTATTCTCACTACTCGTTAGATGATGACTTCTCATTCCGCTTCAGATCACTCCGCTGCGAACCATTCCGCCGATCAACTTAAACTGAAAATTCGCGATCGTAAAGCGCAGATTGGAATTATTGGGTTGGGGTACGTCGGGCTCCCGCTGGCTTTGCTCTTCAGCGAACAGAAATTCACCGTGACTGGATTCGATATCGATCGACGAAAGGTCGAGACCCTCACCAACGGCGGATCTTACATTTACCGCATCGCGGCGGATGAAATCCAGCGCGCCAGAGGGCAAGGCTTTACCGCCACTTCCGATTACTCGCGCCTGGTTGCCATGGACGCTGTGATAATCTGCGTGCCTACGCCCCTGAATCAATATCACGAACCGGACCTTAGCTTCATCACGGACACGACCCACGCTATAGCGCCGCATTTGCAGGCAGGCCAGTTGATTGTGCTCGAGAGTACAACCTATCCCGGCACCACGGAAGAAGTGATGGTGCCGATTTTGGAGAAAGAAAATCGCAACAACTTGAAGGTGGCCCGCGGACTTTCCATCACGGGGGATGAATTTTATGTGGCGTTCTCTCCCGAGCGCGAGGATCCGGGAAATACCAGCGTAGCTCGCCACGATATCCCCAAAGTTGTGGGCGGAGTGAATGCGCAAGCTTCGGAGCTGGCCGGTTTGCTTTACGGCTCCATCTTTCGGCGGATTGTGCCAGTCTCATCCCCAGCAACTGCGGAAATGACAAAGTTGCTGGAGAATATCTACCGCTGCGTCAACATCGCACTGGTGAATGAACTTAAGCTCCTGTGCCTCCGCATGGGAATCGATATTTGGGAGGTCATTGAGGCCGCATCGACCAAGCCTTTCGGGTTCCATCCGTTTTATCCAGGGCCGGGATTAGGAGGGCATTGCATTCCGGTCGATCCGTTCTATCTTTCGTGGAAGGCAAAAGAGTGGGATTTCCGCACACGATTCATTGAGTTAGCGGGCGAAATCAATACCAATATGCCGTATCACGTGCTTGCATCGGTAGGCGCGGCTTTAAACAAGCACAAGAAGTCGGTGAATGGCGCGCGCATTTGGTCCTCGGCGTAGCCTACAAGCGAGATATTGACGACCTGCGCGAGTCTCCTTCTCTTACGATCATCGAACTGTTGCAGAAGGAAGGGGCCCAAGTCAGCTATCACGACCCATACTTCCCTTTCATTGGAAAAGGCAGGAAATACGATTTGCAGATGGAACGGGTCGAGTTGAAGGAACTCGGCAGATACGATTGCATTGTGATCGTGACCGATCACTCGGATTACGACTATCGGAAGATTGTGGGCGAGGCGCAGTTAGTGGTGGATACGCGAAACGCAACCAAAGGAATCACCGATCCCAAAGTGGTGCGGTGCTGATTAGCGCGCCCGAAAGCGACGCAGCTTCGCGTCTCATCGCTCTTGCTCATCTCTCGTTCTCGTTTCGAGCTTGGCGGCTATTGGATGGAACTGGCGACGTTTGAGAATACATTGTTGGCGTTCGATCCAATGAGACGAACCGTTCCCACCACGATTACGAGGATGACCGCCAGCATCACGGCATATTCTGCGATATCTTGACCGCTCTCATCCGTCCAAAATTTTTGTAGCAATCTAGGCACGGGGCTCCGTTTCCTGAAAACTGATTTCACGTACGAGACTCTTCTCTCTAGCTGTGGAGAAAGATATTACTTCTGTGACCGGACCATTCCAGCTTGAGGCGAGGCTTTCATTTATGCTAATGCGCTAAGCAACAGCCAGCCAATAGCCCGTAAGTGCTATTCAGATTACTTCGGATAGCAGGGTAACTTCAGGCAATACTTTTCAGCGGCAGGGACTGGTTTACCGCAAACAGGGCCAGCTCCAACCGGGTCGACACACCCAACTTATCGAAGATATTGCTCAGATGGTGCTTAACGGTGTCTTCGCTGATCTTGAAATATTCCGCGATTTCTTTGTTGGAATATCCGGCGACCACGGCAGCTACGATCTCCAATTCACGCGGGGTGAGGCCAAATTTCCGTTGCCGCGCCTCATCGCTGGAAGACTGAACCAGGTCCGCAAATACTGGACGAGGTTCGAGACACTCTCGCGTCCGACCCAATATTCGCCCGACATGACCGTGTGGATCGCCTTCAGCAGGAGCTGCGTGGCGGAATCTTTCAGGACTACACCGCGCGCGCCGAGTTGCAGGGCCTCCACGATCTGGCTCTTTTCCGCGGCGGCAGTAAGGAGGATGACCCGAACCGGACTTGGAGAATTAGCCGTGCTCAAGTCGCGGAGAGCTTCCAATCCAGGATGCTTGGGCATCGCCAGATCCAGGAGCAGGATGTCAGGCTTGAGCTGCCGCGCCAGCTTCACCGCCTCGGCACCGTCCGAGGCCTCACCAATTACCTTCAAATCGGATTCAGTTTCAAGGAGACGACGGAGGCCATCGCGAAAAATTGGATGGTCATCGGCAATGACGATCCGCACTGGTTGCGATTTTTTAAAGTTCATGGGAGACTTCTCCACCTCTTGGTACTTTAATTTCCAGGCGGGCCCCCACGCCGGGATTCGATTCTACTGTGAGCACGCCGGCAATTAAACCGACGCGCTCCTTGATGATCATCGGTCCCTTCCCTAATTTATCGAGCTGTTCCTGGGTCAGCCGGCCGACAAACGGAAACCCCCGACCATCGTCTTCCATGGTCAAACTCCACTGGCTGGGAGTTTCGCTCAGACGAACCAGCGCGTGCCGTGCCTGGCTGTGTTTGCGCACGTTCACCAGGCCTTCTTGCACGATCCTGACCAGTTCCCGGCAAATCTTTTCAGGCATGTCGGGCTTTTCAATATCGGTAACAAATCTCGCGGAGATGCCCGTTTCGCGCTGAAATCGCTCCACCGTATCGACGACAACGTGGAGGAACTTGCGGGAATCCACGTCGATCGATTTCATCTGCTGCATCAGTTCCCGTAGTTTTAATACTTCTTCGCGCAGCAGACCCTGGATGCGCTTGAGTTCGCCCTCAACCGCGCTGGGCGTGTTCCCTGCCTGGCGGCGAAGAACGTCGACCTGCATTTCCACGGCAATCAGCGATTGCACTGCTCCGTCGTGCAGTTCGCGGGCAAATCGAGCTCGCTCAGCCGCTCCGGCGCGGCGACGCAATCGATGCAGCAGGTAAACGTTGTAAATTGCCGGCCCAACTTGCTGCCTCAGATCCAGCAGAAAACGTAGCTGCTCCTGGGTGTCTCCCTGCCACACTGGATCGAATACGAACACCCGCCCTCGCCATTCTGCTCCAAAGACAAATGAAATTGCGATCGCCGACTCGAAAGGTAGCAGTTCGCTTAACCGGCTCACCGGAGAAACCGAGGGTGAAGGAACCGGACTGCCGTCCCCATCCAGCGCAACAATTAACCACCTCGCTCCTTGTTTCGCGGCGTAACAGACCTCACCGGGGAAATCCGCAAGATAATCTTTGGCTTGCCGCATGCCCGAATCCAGCCATACGAATTCAGAAGGAACACCCTTGCCGTTGTCATCGTGATTGCGCAATTCACCGAGGAAGCTGCGTTGGCTGTGAATCTCCTGCGAAGCGACCATCAGGCGCCGAGCACCATAGATGGTGACAATCTCCTGAAACATCCGCTGCATGGTCCCGGTGAGCCCCGCCTCCACTCGCACTTTCGCCAACATGCCGGTCACGACTGCTTTTTCGCCGCGCAGGCGTTTTTGTTGTTGCGAAAGGTAGCCCAGCAGCAGGCCCATCACCAGCAAATAAACCGAAAGCATAAACAGTCGCTTGGGCTCGAATTCAGTGACGTTGATTTGCAGACCGTCTAAAGAGTGCCAAGGGAGTTGATGACCGCGTATCGTCCAAGCATGCATTAGGGCGAAGCTTTCCATCCACAGCAGCGCCACTTCAGCGGCGGCGGTGGCCAAAGTCTCCCACAGTCCCCAGCGGTAAGCTGCGGCAGTCAGAACGAAGACAAAGAACAAAAAGAAAGGACTTCGCGGGCCTTCTGCGAACACCGAAATAAAGGCCGGCCACACGATGTCGGCCGCATGCACTAAAACCCGAAAAGACGCGGTGGAGGCTTTCCGGCGCCGCAAAAGCATGAGGATGAGGATGCCATTCGCCAGATAGAAAACAAAGAGACCATAAGCGGCACGCGAGTGGCCCAGTTCCGTTGGATCCATGCGAATGGCAACCAATGCCGAGACCGCTAGAAATACCCGGGCAGTCGCCAGCCAGCGTTCGATGCGGCGGACCTCGCTTGGGTCAGTAGCGGCGGGGCCCCCAACAAAGCCGTTGTTTGATTTCAGATGCAACCGGTGTTTTCCAAATTGTTAAGAGCGATTCAACTATAGAGAACGTCAGGCATATTATTGAAAGCAAAAACCCATTGGCAAGAGCCAATTTTTAGCAGCTTTCTCGCAAAACTTCTTCAATTCGCAAACGCTGCACAAATCGCGCTTGCCGCGCGTTACTTCCGTAACCCAAGTCAGGTTGTAAGTGGGTCTAGAATGTCTGCGAGGATCACCGTCTTGCGAAAGCATTATAAGCTCTGGACGGCAAGCGTTGCAGTCTGTTTAGCAATCCTGATTATCGCTGCCCTGGCGTTTCCCAAATCGTTCGCCCTCACCGCGCTCAGCGATATGATTCAGTGCCTCCTGCTTCTCTCGGGAACGCTTTCACTCGTCCATCACATTGTGCGATCAAACGGGCGATTGCGGCTCTTCTGGATTTTGATCGCTGCAGGCATAGGGCTCTGGTTCTGCTATCAGTCACTGTGGGTTTATTTCGAGATCTTTGAGCGCACGCCGGTCCCGGATATCTTCGTCGGAGATATCATTCTTTTCCTGCACATTGTGCCGCTCATGGCTGCCCTTGCTTTGCGCCCGCACGTCCAGCAAAATGAATACGCCGCCCGCCTGCGTAACCTGGATTTCGCCCTCCTGCTCGTTTGGTGGGTGTATCTCTATGTTCTTGCCGTGATCCCGTGGCAGTACGTTGTGCCCGCAGCGGAGCCCTACAATCGTAACCTCAATTCGTTGTACCTGATTGAGAAGCTCGCATTGCTTGGGACGATTCTGTTTGCCTGGGTGGGCAGCAAGAACGGTTGGCGGAACTTCTATGCCAGTCTCTTCGGCGCTTCTTTGACCTACGCCGCCAGTTCTTACGTCGCGACGTGGGCCCTTGGGCGCCACACTTATTACACTGGCAGTCTCTATGACATTCCTTTGGCGATCTCCATGGCGTGGATTACGATCATCGGCCTGTGGAGCCGTGCGGGTAATCCGCAAATGGAAACACGGTCGGCGTTTACGCAGGATGGTGTGTGGCTGGCCCGCGTTGGCATGATTGCCGCATTCAGCCTTCCTCTGTTTGGGACGTGGACACTCCTCGGGGTGAGTGTTCCAGGCCACATAAGATATTTTCGTCTGGTGCTGACGCTGGCGGCGGCGATTCTGATCGGGATCATGGTCTTTGTTCGTCAGCGCCTGCTCGACCACGAACTGCTTCGTTTACTCACGCACTCGCAACAATCGTTCGCAAATCTCAAGCATTTGCAGGCACAGATCACGGAATCAGAAAAGCTCGCTTCGATTGGACAACTCGTGGCTGGTGCTGCCCACGAACTGAATAATCCCATCACTGCCATGCTGGGCTATTCTGACCTTTTGGTGTTAAGCAAACCGCTCAATGCGGAGCAGAGTGCATTGGCGGCGAAGATCGGTCAACATGCACGACGCACCAAGTCGCTGGTTGCGAGTTTGCTCAGTTTTGCAAAGCCCACCCCGGCCACATTAGTGCCGGTGAACCTGAAAACCTTGCTGCGCACGGCGGTGAAACTTTCGCAATCACAGTGGCAAAGCCGGCAAATCGAGATCCAGACCGACTTTTCGGAAAACCTTCTGCTGGTGCGGGCGGACTCCAACCAGTTGCTTCAGGTATGCGTACAAATCATCAACGATGCCCTGCGGGCCGTCGATCGCCGCCAGAGCACCAAGCTGATCGTCTCGGCCGGATCCACAGAAAACGCCGCCGTCATCCGGATCTCAGATGACAAGCCTCTCCAGCCAGAAGAAAAAAGACCAGCTTCCAACGAGCTGCCTCTCTAGTCTTGGGCTCGGCGCTTGCCAGGCAATTCTTCGGCAACATCAGGGACGCCTGTTCTGCCAGGAAGACGAGAACGTCGCTGTGACAATCCATGTGGAACTTCCTCTGATCCCTTCATCGCAATCGAGTGGAGCGGGGGCGCTGGCGTGGCAGCCTCAACCGTTCGCTTAAGCTGCCCGCAGGCGGCATAAATATCTCGGCCGCGAGGACGCCGCACAAAAGTTGGGATTCCCGCCGCCCGTAGAAGATTCTGAAAGGAAAGCACTCGTTCGGGACCGGGAGTCGCGTAATCGATGCCTGGCCCCGGATTCAACGCGATCAGATTTACTTTGCACTTCATTCCCCGCAGCAACTCGGCCACTTCTTTTGCATTGGACGGTCCATCGTTGACGCCGCTTAACAGCACGTACTCGAATGTAATGTATTCGCGCGCACGCACTGGGAACGCTCGGGCCGCCGCTATCAGCATCTCCAAGTTCCATTTTTTATTCAGCGGCATCAGGCGCGTGCGCAACGCGTCATTCGAGGCGTTCAATGAAATCGCTAGTTTGGGGCGGATGGGCTCCCTTCCGAAATCGTGGATTCGCGGCACGATGCCCGCGGTTGATACAGTCATGCGGCGCTCGGCGATGCCGACGCTCTCCACAAGCAAGCGGGCGGCCTTCGTAAAATTGTCGTAGTTCAAGAAGGGCTCGCCCATGCCCATGAATACAAGATTGACGCGATCCTCTGGCGGCGAGACGTGTTGGTCTGTGAGGACGGCACAGACTTGTCCGACAATTTCACCGGCGGTGAGATTTCGCTTCACGCCAAGAAGCGCGGTCAGGCAGAACCGGCAATCGACGGCGCAGCCGACCTGGCTGGAAATGCAGATGGTGGAACGGCCGAAGCCTCGCGCAGGGCCGGATTCTGCTAATTCCCCCGCCTCGCTGCCATCCCCCGCTTCGCCGCCGTCACCCTCAGGCATCCAAACGGCCTCGACGCTCTGGCCGTCGCCAAAAGCAATCAAATAGCGAGCCGTACCATCCTGCGAGACAAATTTCTGCTCGATTCGCGGAGCGCCAACCGTCACCCCGGACTGTGCGAGCTTTTCGCGGAACTCTGCCGGCAGAGTCGAAATCTCATCCAGCGATTCCACTCGCTGGCGAAAGACTGCATCCATGATCTGTTTGGCGCGGTAAGAGGGCTCACCGGCCTCGGCAACCAGATCAGCGAGTTCTCTGCGATCCAAATCCAACAACATGACTGGTGCATTTCCTTGCATTTGTGCCTGCGTTACCTTTCGCCCCCGCTCGGGACGACCTCCTGGGCCTTCAACATCATGAGAAGGATTTTCGTCCTCCGTGATCTCTCGCGGCACCGATTCAATGCTACAGCGGCGTAGAAGAACCCGGCCGCGGCACTAAGTTTTCCAGGTCCTTTCACACATTCTTCGTTCTTTGGTTCGATATCCAGCAGCAGTCGATGTGGCCTGTTTACTCAAGGATCAACAAAGCATCGCACAACGGGAAAATGCCACTTCCTAGATCTTCTACGCAAGTTACTGATTTCATGAGGGTAATTTTGTGCTGCGCGATCCCCGCCTCGCCGCTCGAATATGTAAGAATAGACAAGATCGTTTTCGTACTGAACCGCGGCCCTCATCATGGTAAAGGAAGTTCGCAATATTCGCCGTCAGGTTTTGCCTCATGGCTTGACCGTTATTACCGAACAGATGGAGCACATCCGCTCTGCTTCCATCGGGATTTGGCTGGAGACCGGCTCTCGAGATGAAACGCCGCAGGCCAACGGCATCTCCCACTTCATTGAGCATATGGTTTTCAAAGGCACTCAGCATCGCTCCGCTGAGGAGATCGCGCGCCAGGTCGATTCCATTGGCGGCAACATGGATGCGTTCACCTCCAAAGAGTGCATCTGCTTCAACGTGAAGGTGCTCGACGAAAACGTTCCGGTCGCGCTTGAAATTCTTACCGATCTCGTGCTCTACCCCACATTTGATGCGAACGATATTACGCGGGAGCGCGGAGTAATTCTCGAAGAAATCAAAATGGATGAGGACAACCCCGATTACCTCGTTCATGAAATCTTCACGCAGAATTTCTGGAACGAACTATCCGCTTGGCAAGCCGATTCTGGGGACGAAAGAAACCGTAAAAAAATTCGAGCGGCAAGCCGTGGTTGAGACCTATTCTCATCGTTTCGCGCCAGGCAATATCATTGTCGCCGCAGCGGGGCATTTGAATCACGATCAGTTCGTTGAACTCGTGGTGAAACACTTCGAGCATTTGAAGCCGGCGCAAAACGGGTTCCACTCTGCCGAACCCAAGATCGTTCCGCGGATCGTGCTGCGGAACAAGAAGGCGCTGGAACAGGTTCAGCTCTGCATCGGGGTGCCTGCGTTTCCCATTGCGCATGAAAAACGCCACGCCGGTTACATTCTGAACACGCTGCTGGGTGGGGGCATGAGCTCGCGGCTGTTTCAGAATATTCGCGAGCGCCAGGGACTGGCGTATTCCATCTATAGCGACCTGAACCCTTATCGCGACACCGGATGCATGGCGGTTTACGCGGGCACCTCACTCGCCTCTGCGGCGAAGGTGGCCCGCAGCGTTGTCCAGGAATTCCGCAGCCTGAAAAACCAGCCGGTGCCGGAAGAAGAACTGCGCCGCGCCAAAGACCAACTCAAGGGCAGCCTGATGCTCTCACTGGAATCGAGCACCGCGCGCATGTCGAATTTGGCGCGGCAAGAGATGTATTTCGATCACTTCCAGGACCTGGATGAACTGATCGAGAAAATCGAGGCAGTCACCGTTGAAGATCTGCAAATCCTGGCCCAACAGTTCTTTAAGAGCGAATCCGTCGCTGTGACTGCACTGGGCAACTTGAACGGCTTAAAGATTTCCCGCGATCTGCTGGCCTGCTGAAAAGCGCTTTTAGCCAGAGCACGCCGAGGCCCCGCTCGGTTCCGGTGCAAGTATTCAAGCCCCACTCGGGGCGAACGTCTTGCTCGATCCCAAGCGTCCAAGGGATCAGCCAGATAACGATTGAATGTCAGCGTAGAGGTCGCAAATCCTTCCTATGCCACGCTTCGCTCCGGCGCCGGAACTGTCGGCAACTGCAAAGCCTGGTCTCGGAGAGATTGAAACAAAACGCTCGAAAGATAACGTTCACCGAAATCGGGCAGCACTACGACCACCAGTTTGCCTGCATTTTCCTTGCGGCTGGCGATCTTCACAGCGGCAAACATCGCGGCCCCCGATGAAATGCCAACCAGCAGTCCCTCTTCTTTGGCCAGGCGGCGGGCCATATCGATGGCTTCATCGTTCGTGACGGTCACGATCTCGTCGATGTAGTCGGTGCGAAGGATCTTGGGCACGAAGCCGGCCCCGATTCCCTGGATCTTGTGCGGCGCGGGCTTTCCCCCTGAGAGCACGGGGCTATCCGCGGGTTCGACCGCCACGGCTTTGAACGACGGCTTCTTGGGCTTGATGTATTCGCAGACCCCTGTGATGGTCCCACCGGTGCCGATGCCCGAAACGAGAATGTCCACTTTGCCGTCGGTGTCATTCCAGATCTCAGGCCCTGTCGTCTCGCGGTGAATTTTGGGATTCGCCGGATTGTCGAACTGCTGAAGCATGTATCCGTTTGGAGTGTTGCTCAGAATCTCTTCCGCTTTGGCGATCGCGCCCGGCATTCCTTTTGGGCCGGGAGTGAGCACAATTTCCGCCCCGAAGGCGAGCAGGAGCACGCGGCGCTCCAGGCTCATCGTCTCGGGCATGGTGAGAATGAGTTTGTATCCCTTGACTGCGGCGACGAAAGCCAGCGCGATGCCGGTATTGCCGCTGGTTGGCTCGATCAGGACGGTTTTTCCTGGTTGAATCTTGCCGGAGCGCTCGGCCTCATTGATCATGCTGATGCCAATGCGGTCTTTCACGCTGTCGCAGGGGTTCTGGCTCTCCAGTTTGGCTACGACCGCGGCTGCGCAGTCTTTGTTTACTTTGTTGAGCCGTACCAGTGGCGTGTTGCCGATCAGTTCGGTAATGTTATTAGCAATCTTCATGGTTTTGTCATCTCCCTTTCGGCGCCGCGCGATCTGCACGCGCTTCCTTCCGCCTTCGCACCGCGTAATGTTTAAGGCTGGACATCCGGCGCTCTCATTATCATCTTATATTCCGGTTGACTTTCGATTTCTAACTATGCTACACCGTTGCGGTCGAGTGGTCTGCTTATCAGACGAGTTCTAGCCTAAAAGCTGTTGGCGTGAAGCCAGGCAATAAATGTGTCGGGCTGACGATGCGAAGGTGTGTGGTTGAGCGCGTTGTGCAAGCCGAGACATTGTTGCGCGTATATGTCACTCCGAGAGGGGAAAAGAATGCGTTCGCTAACGATCTCCTTCGTCCTTGTTCTTCTGACGCTGCAAATTTCACCCGCCCAAAGCTCGCAATCCGCGAAGGCAGCAGCTTCTTCCGCAACGCCAGCTTCCGATGCGGCGAGCAAGGAAGACGTCAACCAGCTGCGCGACCAAGTCGCGGCACAGCAAAAGACCATCGAGGAACTGAAAGCGATGGTCGAGAAACTGGCGAATGGGAAGGTCGCAGACGCCGCTTCTAAGCCCGTCGGCAGCGGCGCGGCTGAAGTGCGTCCGGTGGCGGAAACGCCTGCGATGCCCCCTGCAGCAGCTCAGCCGGTAGACGCTCCGACTGACGTGCGATTGCGGAATGCCATTTTGATCGAACCCGATCCGGCGGCATTGGCCGCGGCCACGGCTCAAGAAGCGGCTCCGCAGAATACCACTCAAAAAGATCAGGCCCCGCTGACGGCAGGATGGAACGGCGAGCACTTTTTCATTCGCAGCCCCAATGGCCAATTCAGCATTAGTCCTTACGGCTACGTAGACAACGATTACCGCGCATATAAAGGCGACGGCGCTCCGGCAGACACGTTCCTGCTGCGACGCGCGCGCTTCGGCTTCCAGGGTAATTACGGTTCGCGCTTTCAATTTGCCCTGCTCACGGACGCGGCCGGCCGTACAGGCTCGATCATCCGCGATGTTTACCTCAACGTAAGAATCCGTCCTGAATTTCAGTTCCAGGCAGGCCAGTTCAAAACGCCTTTCGCGCAGGAAGCCGGTACCGGCGCCACCAACCTGGATTTCGTAGAACGGGGCTTCCAGTCGATGTTGTATCCATCTGCCGCGTCGGCATTCCGCAGTCCCGGGATCGCGATTCACGGCGATATCGACGGTGGCGTTTTGCAGTACTGGGTGGGGGCCTTCAATGGCAAAGGCTATGCAACCGTCAATACAACCAATCAGCCCGAAGCAGTCGGACGACTGCGGCTCTATCCGTTCCGCAAAACCAACAATGGCTGGATCCGCGAGTTTGCCTTCGGCGGGGCCATCGATTACGGGCGATCACGCGGTGAGTCGGGCGATGAAAGCTTCAACGGCACTATCCCGGGCGGGGCCTATGATTTCTTCCCGCAATTCGCTATCAATCGGACCCGTCCAGCGTTACAACGGCGAGTTCACCTATATCAAGTCGGCTTTTGCGCTGCGCGGCGAATTCGACCAGCTCAACATGTCGCGCAATAATATCGGCTCATTGCAGTCCGGGAACATCGGCTTCCTGAGCCTTCCGTCAATTATCGCGAAGGCGTGGAACATTCAGACAACGTACTTGCTGACGGGTGAAAAGCGACCGGAGAACGGCACGCCGCGCGTGAAGCACGCCTTGTTCGGTCCGGATACTCCGGGCGGAAAAGGGCGGGGATTTGGGGCCTGGGAAGTTGCAGTCCGCTACATGGGAATTCATGCCAACGAGCCCGGCTTTGACTTTCTCAATTACTACACGCCCGGCTACGTGCCGACCTTCGACTACCACACCGACGAAGTTACCTTTGGTCTGAACTGGTACCCGAATTACTGGGTCAGATACATGGTCAACGTGGGCATCGATCAACTGAAGGAGCCGAGCACAATCGGCGCCATACCACAGAATTACTACACGATTTCACAAGAACTGCAGTTCAGGTTCTGAAGCCGTTCGCTCGAGTGTTGGTTTTTACAGAGGCGTCAACGATTTACTAGTTAGCCGGAACTGGTCGCAAGCCGGTTCCGAAGGGAAATCGCAGGAGGAAATTTCGATGAGGTCGAGAATCTTTCTTACGGTTCTTTTCACTGTGCTGTTTGTCTTCCTGAGCGGCTGCGGCACATCGTCATCGTGCCCCATATGCGGCACTGACCAATATGGCGCGTACGCCAACGTCGACCAGATCGCAGTGCCGGAACACAATCCCACAGGCGAACCGGGCGGCCCGTTCAACTCGTTCGACATCAGCTCGGTCGCGCCGAATCCTGCGGTGGCGGGCCATTACCTCGACTATATTTCCGACCGCATTGGGTTGGATATGGTGGTCATCGATACCGAGCAAGATCTCGCCGTAAATGCGATTCAGGGGGCCAATAGTGTCGCTGGTGCGGGAGACGGTGCGAGCGCTTGTTTCCAAGTAACGGTGCCCAGCACCACGCCAGGTGGAACTCCGACAACCGCCGACGTTATTCCGCCCGATATCGACGTGTACGGGAATTTCACCAGGTTCGCTTGTAGGTCGGACATGTCTACAGCGACATTGGGAGCGCCCTTGCCTCCGACAACTATTCCCGGCCCGACCTTCCATTTGAACACCGGATTCGGAGCCAATCATCTGTGGGGCGGCTTTCCTGGCGCCCAATGCTGCGCTTCGCGCGCCAATGGTGTGAACCCCATGTCCGGAGCCGGACGGCAACACCACTACTCCGGACGGGCATTTCCTATTTGTTGGAAACGGCAGCTCAAATGTGGTTGTGTTCGATCTGACTACCATGAATTTGGCCATGAATCCTCCCACGCCTCCAACGGTTGTGGCAAGTATTCCGACTGGTGTATCGGCGGATTATGACGGTGTGCTTGGAATCGGGCCCTGCATCGAGTCGTGGAACGGTGAGGCTGGTTCGAGCGCCGATTGCGGCGACGATCGCGCTGACGAGCAATGGTACGACCCCACCCATCAGGTCCTCGCCATCATCAATGGCGATCCGGGACTGCCGTTTATCACGTTTATCGATATGTCGCACATCGTCAGCAAAACTGGAACTCTGGCGCAGCAACACTGCCTGCCGTTGGACTGGCCTTTGGCTTATCGGCCTTATCCTGCGGGGTATAGCTCAACTACGGCGACTTATCCGTATCCGTTGGTGGTCGGCGGCCCGTTTCCATATCCGTTGCAGGGAACGGGGACTGGCATTCCAGGAACCGGTGGCTCAGGCGGCGGAACTCCGCTGCCGTCGCCAGTGCTGGATCCAAGCGTGGGCGGTTCGTTCAATCCGCCGAGTTGCATTATTGGGCAGATTTATTACGACGGCGCAGGGGGAACAGACTCCTCATCAAGTTCTCCTGGGATATTTGGGCTAAATCCTAATACTCCGGTGGACACCGTCGTGCCGGCGGGCACTCCGCCCTCCAGCCTCGACACCACCCCTGGAACATTCCCCTGTCCCGACCCCTCCAATCCACATGTGTTCAGCGGAGTATCGGGCGGTGCGCCTGATGCTCCGACTGGCTATCCCGCCTTCGGCGTAACCCCGACCGGCGGTACATATACAATCCCTTGTCATCACGCACCCATCCTGGACTATACAAACGGCCAGTTCACAAAAGCGAACCAAGTCACGCCATGTGCTACCTGCGCCGGTGCCATCGCCCCCGCGGGTTTGGGCGGGATGGCGTACGATCCAGGTTCCGACAAGTGGTTGCTGACAAATGAAAACTCCATTGCTACAACTAACATTGGCAACGTCGACGTAATCGATCTTCAGTTGGGAACCGCCAATGGGCCTGTCGTGGTTGGGTCTATCGTCACGCCAAATTGCATGCCGACCGGCATCACGCAAGGACCGGGAGAGTACTTCCTCGTGGGTTGCGCCGACCACGATGGCGAAACCTTCCCTCCGAATGAGTACATCATTAATTTGGCGGGAGGTTTTAACGCCACCTCTGGCAGTTATGACGTGAACTGCACCTCAACCCCACTCGTCAACTGCGTCAACATCACACAAGTAGGCGGCGTAGACGAAACCTGGTACAACCCGGGCGACAACCGATACTACCTCGCCGCCCGCGATATGCCGACTGGCGGTATGCTGGGCGTTATCGATGCGGGAACGAACGAATGGCTGGTAAACGTGGCGACCGGATCGAACGCGCACAGCGTTTCGGTGGATCCCAGCAATAACCATGTGTTTGTGCCGCTGCAGGCGGGCGCGGGTTGTAAGACCTTAAGCGCGAACGGCTGCGTGGGAGTCTACGCGCAACAGTAAGCAGCGGTTAATCAGTGGTATAGTCTTCGGAGACGCGGAAGGTGAATGATTTCGCGTCTCCTAAAGAAGTGAGTTTATGAATAATTTTTTCAGGTGTCGGCTGCAGGCCTACGTTCTCGTCTTGTTGCTTTCGATCTTCCCTGCCTTGCTGGCAAGCGCGAGCGACGAACCCGCGCCGAAACCTACGGATGTGCCAGCGCAAGTGATTGCCCATTTGCCGTTGCCTCAGCCAACAGGAAGCCAAATGACGCTGCAGAAGGAGCACGGCAAGCAATATTTGTATGTTCAGCAGGCTTCCCGGCCGGGGTATATGGTGATCGACGTGAGCCATCCCGACGCTCCCGCCCTTTTGAAGCGGGAACCCGGTTCCAATCAAGCGACCGAGGGGGATTTGAAAATGATCACCCCCAACGTAGCCATTGCCGAAGCTCCGGAAAAAAATTCCGAGACTTTAACCAGCAGCAAGCACGCCACTGAAACCGTGCGCGTGCTTGACCTGAGCGATCCGAAAGAGCCCAAAACACTGGAAACCTTCACCAAGGTTACCAGCACGCTTGCGGATGGCCGGCATGGCCTGCTCTACCTGACTAACAACGACGGTTTGTGGGTCCTCCGCTACAGCCATCCATGGCTGATCGAGCCCGCGAAGACCAAGCCCCCATGCTCTTCAGAGTCAGAAATTGAGGCCATGCCTCCGGAATGCCAGTAGCGTATCGGAGCGCTCGGCGGGAAAAACGACTCATCGCGAAATTGGTTTCTGCGAGCAATCCCTGTCGAGGGTCTTGATCGAAGAAATCTTAATGGTCAGCGGTGAAGGCGATCCCTCTCTGGACATAGCATCGGAACTCGTGCTCAGGCTCTCCTGCTGTCTGCCAATCACTTGAACTCGATGGCCAAGATAATCTTTCAGGTGGGTCTTGCCGGTGGCCTGTAGTTCGTAAGTCATGGCTGGACTGTCCTTGATCAGCGTGTAGTCGCCATTAAACTCACTCACGCATCCCGTAACCATAACTTTGCCATGCGAATCTGGGACGTTCTGCGCCGTTCGCTGGTCGTTATTCGCCGCGGCGCTGTTTTGCGCGAAGATCAGACCGCCGGATAGAAGAAGTGTGACGAAGAGTACCTTTTTCATGCAACTCTCCTTTTCGAGAGTTGGGATGGCAATGCCCTTGCAAGGGTTGGCTCAAATCTGGCGATGCTAAACGCGGTGCAGCGGCAGCACAGTGGGAGTCAGCAAGCCGCTTACCTTGTGACCCCAGCGCTCGAACAGGATTGGTTAATCGTCCGGATGGAGAGGATTTTCAAAGTTACGGGAGCAGCGGAACCAACTTTATTGAGCGCGTCCGAGCTTGAGCTTAGTGTGGGAAACTTGCGGCCCTTTATCTCGACCTCTTTGCCGAAATAATTCCTTAATCTGGTCTTGCTGGTGGATTCGAGTTCGTAGGAAACACCGGGATCCTGTCGCATCAGAATATAATCACCATTGGACTGACTGACGCAACCCCGGATCGTTACCTGGTCCTTTGACTGTTTAGATGGATTCTTACCGCCAGCTGAACTGCTATCCTGTGCAAACAGCGATGCGGAGAGCAGCAACATTAGAAGAGCCCAGCTTTTCATAAGAATCTCCTTCCGGCGCAAACCTGTTGCTTGATCAGAGAGCAGGGCCTAGACCTGACTAACAGGACGAGCTATTTTACGTGAGTCTCCTGATAATGAACTATCTTCCAATCGTCAGCCCGCTTCATCCATAGCTCAGTAATGTACACCCGCGAAAATCGCACTTGCGATTTTGGAGGAAACTGCATCGTTACTTCGTAAATGGCTAGATTCGCATCGGGACACAGCGGAATCAGCTTGAATCCCCAGAGCGTATAGTTGGCGATGTTGCTGTCGGCCAGCTCGTTTACGGCTTGAGATTTGGTCCGCTCGCCTTTGCCATCGACTTCCACCCCCTCGTAATCATCGGCCAACAGATCACCGTAAGCTTTTCTGTCCTGTTTCTTGATCGCAGCCCACTCCGCTCCAATCTTTTCTTCGAACATGTGCTTCAATTTGGATTCGGCGGAGACCGCCGGCGATTTCAGGTTAGCCTCGGCAAACGAGGTGGGTGCGGATTCGGATTGCACCGGAGCGGGAGTGGACTGCTGGGTCAAGGCACCCTGAATCAGGCACACGACACACACGAAAGAGAAACTAGCTCGCATCCATCCCCCAGTTGTCAAAGCACGAATGTTATCAGGCGATAGTGCGCCCGTTCAATGGCTTACCCCCGGGCGCAAAACCGGCCAAAGAGCTGAGGGTTTGCCTCGGGTGCGACAAATGATTTACTCTCACCCGCAGTCGAACATGAACCCAGGCAACGGTAAACCTAACGCTCCGACCGGCGCTTTTTCTCACGCGATGCGCCGGGAGATTTACGAACAACCCTCCGCCATCTCCAAAACGATTGAACACCACCTGCAGCATGACGTAATTTTCCCCGGCGAACTGCACGCAATCGAAAGCTCGTTATTGACGTTCGAGAAGCTGATCATTGCCGCCAGCGGATCGAGCCGCCATGCGGGACTCGCGGGCGAAATCATGATCGAGGACTTCTCCGGCGTGGCGGTCGACGTGGAGTACGCGAGCGAGTATTGTTATCGCTCGACGCATGCAGCGATAGAACCGATCGTGATGGTGGTTACGCAGTCCGGGGAAACGGCCGATACGATCGCGGCCCAGCGCGAGGCCCTTACCCGAGGGGTTAAAACCATTGCGGTTTCGAATGTCGCGGACGCGACCATTCCTCGAGAAGCCAGCGCGGCTTTGATCACGGGCGCTGGGCCGGAGCTGGCCGTGCCTGCAACCAAGAGCTTCACGACTCAGCTGACGATTCTCTATCTGATGGCGCTGTTTCTGGCGCGCAAACGCGGGCGAATGACCACGGAAGTCGCGCGTTTTCATCTGCAAAACCTCATACGGCTGCCGGAAGCAATTGAGTCTCATCTTAGTGTCTGGGACCAACTCGCCGAGGGATTTGCCGAGAAGCACTTCCGGGCGGAGAATTTTTTGTATCTCGGAAGAGGCGTGCATTACGCCATTGCGCGAGAAGGAGCGCTGAAACTGAAGGAAACCTCCTATGCGCACGCGGAGGGCTATCCTGCGGGAGAGCTGAAGCATGGGCCGAATGCTCTTGTCGATGACAAATTGCCGGTGGTTGTGTTGGCGACGTGTGACGGCAGCGATCCCGATTCAGTTTTGCGATATCAGCGCACTCTGGAAGTGATGAAAGAAGTCAAATCGCGCCGCGGTCAAGTGGTGACGGTTGCGACCGAAGGCGACACCCAGGTTGCCGGAATCGCCGATGATGTATTTTTTGTGCCTTCCACTCCCGAATTGCTTCTGCCGATTGTTGAAGTGATTCCGCTGCAACTGTTTGCATTTCACGTGGCCACAAAAAAAGGTTATGACGTGAACCGACCGCGCAATCTGGTGAAAGCGGTCGTCACAGAGTAGACCGCGGACCACTTTCTCAGACCCAAACTTGAACCGGAACGCATGGCGCCGTGATGGCAAAGACCGCTTCTTCTCATCTCGATCTGCAAGCCATAGCCAAAGACGTCGTTCGCCAACGCGGCTTCAATCCGGACTTTTCCTCTGAAGTCAATCGGCAGGTTGCGCAGTTGCTTACCCATCCGCCATCGATTAGCGCAGAGACGATTAGCGCAGACACCAACGTGCACGATCTCCGAGATCTGTTATCTGTCCTCGATCGACAACGATGATTCGCGGGACCTCGATCAGATCGAGGTTGCAGAGCCGCTCCCAAATGGAAATACAAGAGTTCGCGTCGGAATCGCGGATGTGGATTGCTTCGTTCGCAAGTCAACCCCTATCGACCAACATGCGTCACGCGAGACTACGACGGTCTATGCCGGCGTCCGCAATTTCCCTATGCTGCCGGAACCCCTTTCCACGGGCCAGACTTCCCTGCTGGAAAATCACGACCGTTTCGCTGTTGTTGTCGAGTTTACGGTTGACGCTGAGGGGCACGTAGTTGCCAGCGACATTTATCGCGCAGCGGTTCGCAACCGTGCACAGCTGCAATACAACTCGCTGGGAGCATGGCTTGAAGGAAGAGGAGCTGCACCGGTGAAGGTTGCGGCTTCGTCCGATCTACAGGAACAACTTCAGTTGCAGAGCGCGGTTGCGCAACGGCTCAAAAATCAGCGTTGTGAACGGGGCGCGCTCACTCTGCAAACCGAAGAACTTCTCCCATTGATGGTGAACAACGAAGTCGTCGATATGGCGACGCAGCAGAAAAACCTCGCCACTGAACTGATTGAAGACCTCATGATTGCCGCGAACGGCGTGACGGCTCGCAGATTAGAGAACGTTTCTTCCCTGCGCCGTATCGTGAGGCAACCGAAGCGCTGGGACCGCATTGTGGAACTCGCGGCCAAGTACGGTGAAAAACTTCCGCCGGATCCCGATTCCAAAGCGCTCAACGACTTCCTCGTCAAGCGCAAGGCGGCAGATGCCGATCATTTCGCGGACCTGTCACTGGCAGTAATCAAGCTGATCGGCCCGGAGAATACGTTGTCGAGCGTCCTGGCGAATCGTCGCCGGGACATTTCGGTCTAGCCGTGCAGGATTACACGCATTCCACGGCCCCCAACCGGCGCTTCGCTGACGTTGTGACGCAAAGAGTGATGAAAGCTATGCTCGCAGGAAAACCGAATCCGTATTCCGACGACGAGCTTTCAGCAATCGCGGCCAACTGTACAGAAAAGGGAGATGCCGCCCGAAAAGTCGAACGCGACATGTCGAAGCGTCTGGCGGCGGTGGCCATGCAAAACCGCGTCGGAGCAAGTTTCGATGCGGTGGTGACGGGCGTGACATCTCATGGAACATTCGTCCGCGCTCTACAGGCACACGTCGAAGGTCTACTGGCGCAGGGTGACGAAGGCCTGGATGTGGGCGACAAGCTGCGCGTGAAGCTGATACGAACTGATGTGCAACACGGCTACATCGATTTTGCCAAGGTTTGACCTTCTATGCTAAAAGTTGCGGGTGGCCGCTTGCAGGTGCGCTAGTCGGCAAATGTGGCCCTCACATCGAGTTTCCTGACGCGCCTGAAAGCGGGCAAGGCCCGCATATTTTGCCACAGCCTTTGCGGCCAGTCTCGCCTCATACATGGCCTTTCCAGCAGACGGAAATAAACGCCACAGACGAAGACAATCGCCGCGCCCACGATTACGAACTGGAGCAGCAAATATAAAGGATTCGGCAATCCCTCGCCGATCCGCTTGGTGAAGCGGCCAACGGCAGAAATTACGGCGTAATGAATCAAGTAAATGGAATAACACATCCCTCCGATAGTCGTTATCCAGCGGCTGGAGAGAACCTTCGATGGTCGATCGGCCCCGGAGGGCTGCACAATAGACGACGAAGATTAGCGCCGGAAACAGCCACCGACGTTGGGTTTCGGATTGCAAAGAGATCAGCAGGGCCGGCCACCCAAGGAAGGTGACCGCATCCCAATAGACAGAACGCTGTTCAGCCGTCTTCCACTCCAGCAGGAAAACATCCGCCAGCAGAAATCCAATGAGAAAAAATTGCAAGTTTCCCGCGACGGATAGCGCAAAGCGGGGACCGAGTTGCCGGAGTCCGGCCTGTACCGCGATCGCCAGCACTGCCAGCAGCACGATAAGCCCTCTCCGCAGAACGCTGTGGCGTACGGCAAAAAGTAGCGTCAATAGCGGGACCAACATGTAGAACTGAACTTCAATTTCGAGCGACCATGCGACACAGAGCACTGTGCTGGGCGCACCGTATATCAAGTTGTGCAAATAGAACAGGCTCGCTGCGAGATGAGGGCCCCACCCCGATAGGGAATGGGCGGAGAACAAAAACGTGAGAAACATCAAAAGAAACAGGCTAACGACATATGGAGGTTCCAGCCGGGTTAGGCGGCGCAAGTAATACTTTCGCAAATCTACCGCCGGAGCGCCTTTCAGGCGATGCGCGGCGAAGGGTAGCGCCAGCATGAAAGCGCTGATGACGAAGAACAACTCAATAGCATGAGATCCCGACCACACGGCGCGGTTGAGCCAATCGCGATTGGCTACTCCATGCTCATAAAAGCGGCTCTTGGCGATCAGGTAAATATGCAGGTGAACCAGAACCACCATGCAAGTTTCGAGGAAACGCAGTCCATCCATTTCTGGAATGAATCGGCCGGAACTGGTCTCGCGTGAGAGACCGACTAGGAGCCGGTCAAGAAATCTTCCCGCCGCTGCCGAGCTGCACCGCCATTTTTCTGCCAGGGCTCGCTCGCCAGTTGTGGGAGGTGGTTCTTCCTGCATCAGAGACATTGGTTCGCGAGATTCGTATGGTACTCCGGTCACAAGAATAGATATGCCGGCGCTCCGCGGCTAGTGCCGCAGCTGATTACTCAGTTTCCTACGGCATCTTTGCAGGTAATTGCCGTTCCCATCGTCACCAGCTATCCTTACCGAAGCGGTTTGTGCGGAGGTGGGAGTAGTTTGCCTGAATGGTGTCATCTCGTTTGCCGCTTGATGATTGTGCTTTTGCCGGCATCATTGGCGGCCCAGGATCCCACGCGCGGCTTGCTCTACAGCGACGGTGGAACGTGGCTGAATGAGGTCCTGGCCCCGAATGTGGCGGCGGTCTTTCCTGACTCGCTGGTTCAAACTCAGGCTGGCCATGCGGCCAGAATCGAAGTTCAGGGATCAAGTGTTCTGATCCAACCGGAAACAATGCTGCAATTTCAAGGCCACGAACTTGTCGTCGACCATGGAACCCTTCACGTGGATACATCTCTTGAGATGGAGGTCATGGTGGGCTGCGTCACAATCAGTCCGGTCACCTACAGCCGCACGCAATTCGATCTGATCGATACCGGCGGTAAAGCGAGAATCTCAGTGTCCAAAGGTGATGTGAAGGTTCACTCGCATGGCATGGCCGTTCGGAAATCGAAGGCCGACTCCGATACCATTTTGCATCCAGGTGACCACGTGGTCCGAGCCGACGCATGCGGCTCGACATCAACACCAAATCCGGGTACGCCACCATGGCTGGACTCGCGCGCGGCCCAAATCATTGGAGGTGTCACCGCGGCAGCCCTGATCTGTCTGGGTGTGTGCCACGGGGACGACCCCATTAGTCCGGCCAAGCCCTGAAGCTGGCGCAGTCAGTCTGCTTTTGGTCCCCTGAAACTCACTAGGAGATATTCACATGCTGCGCCATATTTCCTTTGGCCGTCGGGACGAACTGGACTGAAGCCTGCTTGTGCTCCTCGTTAGGCAATTGACTCGTTCCGATCTTTTTACCGGAAAAGTCAATTTTCGTTCTTTGAGTAACACAAAAATCATACGGCGTTCCGTCCGCGCCAGTTAACGTTACTTCTCTATCAGAACTTCCAATGAACGAGATCGTTCCGTTGAGCTGTTCCGCCGCTGCAAGCACATCCTTAGAATTCTTCGCGGAAGCCTTGTTCATGGAACCAGTCTTGGTCTGATTCGCTGTTCCACTCGTGGCCGAATTCGCGGCCGTCGTCTTTGTTGTGTCAGCCTTGGTTGCCGCGGAGTTTTTCACTGGGTTATTTGGGCCAGCAACTGCCGCGAAACAACCGCCAACTGCCAGAATGAGCACGAACGAGAATAGCACCGCGCCAAGCTTCATCATCCTTCGCATTTTCTCTTACCTCCCAATTTAAAAATGGCCCCTTTTCGATTTCTCAGTATTACAAACCTGCCCTACTAAAATAGATTCGGTGCCGGCCCTAATTCGTTGTATCGTCTCACGATATATGATACAGGGGCCTTCCCGAGTTCACAGGAGGAGATAAGGCGGAACCAAGAAGGAAAGGGTCATGTCCATCGCTCGAAAAGGCCCTGGGCAGTGGCCGCCCCGAAGTCGGTTCTTGTGAATCAGAGAGGGTGAGAATCCATGTAATGGAGCCGGCGCAAACGGCGCCCTTCGCGCAGCAGGTATCCCATATATAAAACGACTGCAACATTGACCAAAAATACGCCCAGGCGAAACAGGGTGACGCCACGGAAAAGTTCGCGAATTTCCAGCGGAAGCAGCAACATGCCGGACAGGAAGGCGATCCATTCCGCCCAGGTACGTTCTTTCCACAAACCATAGCCTTCAGCGAACCTGAGCGCAGCATAGACAAACGCGAGCTTGACGACTAACCAGAGCCTGGCATCGGTTACGTCGTCGGCGAAGTCGAGAAAAAGCTGCGCGAAGCGGCGATCAGTACTGATGTGCAAAACCGCCAGGACGCTCTCCGCGATGACCCACACATCTTTATGCAGCAGCAAGATCGCGAGGATGCCAACGACCAGAACCCCAACGCCTTTGGCAAACTCCAAAGTAGCCACCGCTCTCAGCAGGTTTTTCCGGGCGCGGTGCCGGTCGATTTTCGTTGGCAAAAGCATGTGACATTCAGCTTTTGCGGGTCCGGACGGCCTTCCGAAGCTCATTCACGATTTCCTGGGAAGCTTTGATGGCCGCCGCATGCTGGTTCACATTGAAAGAGATCGCCCCTACGCGAGCATGCCCACCGCCTCCGTAGCGCTCGCAAATCTTGGCCAGATTGACGGCCGGCTCCTCCGGCGCCCAAGGGTTCGATCCCACCGAAACCTTGACCCGGAAGCTGCTCTTGCTGAGTCCTACGCTGTAGATGGATTCGGGATGCAGATAGTAGGGGACGAATTTGTTGTAACCCTCGAGGTCGTGATCCGTGATGTCAAAGAAAATTGCTCCATCGATGCATTCCGTCCGCTGCTTCAGAATGTCGATTGAAAGCTCGTGCCGGCGGAGCAGTGGCGGCAGGAGCGGAGCGACGAATGGCTCTTCCAGAATGGCGTCTAACGGTTTGGTGGCAAGCAGCGGAATAAGGTTGGGGACGAAACGCTGATCTGGCGCCGATTCGATCACCATGGTGAGCTTCATGGCCGCAGCTTTCATCTCGACGGCTGTGTGTGCATCGGGATAGAGCGCCCCGTCAATGACATCGGTCCAGCGCACTAGGTCGGCCAAGGGAGCAGCATTGAAGCCGAAGCGTTCCTGCGCGATCATGGCGATGAAGCTGGTGCAGGATTTGAAATCGGGATCGTAGAACTTCTGGTTGCTTTGATCACGCTCAAAGTGGGCCGCGTCCGCCTCCGACAAGAACGCGCTCTGGTGGTGGTCGAACCACCATGTAATCTTGGGCGAACTGGAGTACTTGAAATCGACGATGGCGTTCTCCTCTCCATCGAAATCCGATTCGTCGAAAAGAGAACCCGCGCGGTGCAGCAGACCGGAGAAGACAAAATCCGCATCGTCGCGAATCCGTTCGCGATAGAAGCGGGAAAACAGCGCAGCCGATGAAGCTCCGTCGAAGCATTTGTCGTGGTAAAAAACTCTAACTTTCAATGATCGCCCCAGTTTGATCCAAATTCCTGCTATCCGAAAACGTCAATCCGCGCGCATTTTCGGCCAGCAAGTCAAAAGCTAATAGGATTGCCAGCTCCCAGAAAGAAAGTCAAGAGTGCCGTGGATTGTCTAGCATACTACGCAAGAGGCGATATTGCGCGAGCAGACAGACCCGTGCCGAGGACGTGCCATCAGACTGCGCGGTTGAGGAAGCCGGGTGCCCTTACATGCCCGGACCCGGAGGATAAGGGGGAAGGTCGGGCGGACGAGGCGCCAGCTTCAGCGGTTTCTCCTGAATTTCTTTCATGACAACCTCAATGGCTTTTTCCAGTTGAGGATCGTGGCCGTCGCGCACCAGGTCAGGACGATTGTCGACTTCGATATCGGGTGCGACGCCGTGATTCTCAATCAGCCACTTGCTATCGAGGCCGTACAGCGAAAATTCAGGACGGGTGATGTAGCCGCCATCAATCAGCGGAATCAGCCCGCGAATGCCGCGGACGCCGCCCCAGGTGCGCTCGCCGATGAGCGGGCCAAGTTTGTAGACCTTGAAAAAGTAGCTGAAGAAGTCGCCGTCAGAAGCGGCATAGTGATTGGTGACACAAGCCATGTAGCCATGGAAAACCTGGCCGGGTTCGGTGTCTGAAGCCCAGTTACGGGCTGACTCCATGCCGACCAGTATACGGCGCAGCCGCTCGAAGATCATCTGGGCAACGAAGCCGCCGCCATTGTAGCGGACATCGAAGATCATTCCTTCCTTGCGAATCTGCGGGAAATACTGTTTTACGAATTCGTTCAGGCCACTTTCGCCCATGTCCGGCAGGTAAACGTAGCCGATTTTTCCGCCGCTTGCCTGGTCTACTTTGCGGCGATTGGTTTCGATATAGTTCAATTCATGCAAACCAAACTCACTGGGGATTGGCCGCACCATTACGTTGTGCGCGCCTTGTTCGGTGGGTTTGCTATTGACGGAGAGCGTGGTGACCTGGTTTACCGTATTGATGAGCAGTTCATAGGGGTTCTGTGGGACCCGCAACGGACGGCCGTTTACGGCCAGAACATAATCGCCTTCTTTGATCATCACGCCCGGTTCGGTAAGTGGAGAGCGCAGATCGTGGTCCCAGTTTTCCCCGTGATAGATTTTTGCGAGCCGGTACATTCCACTCTTCTCATCGGCCTCGAAATCGGCGCCTAAAAGCCCGACGTTCACTCGCTGAAGTTTTGGGTAGTCGCCTCCGCCAACGTAAGTGTGCGAGTTAGAAAGCTCGCCGATCATCTCGCCCAAAATGTAGGTGAGGCTCAGGCGGTCGGCCACGTATGGCAGCAGTTGTGCGTACTTATCACGTTCCGCCTCCCAGTTCACGCCGTTCATGGCAGGCTCATAGAAATAGTCGCGCTCCTGCCGGTACACCTCGTTGAAAACTTCTTTCCATTCGGCGGGAGGATCTACATCCATCTGCATGGCGCCGAGTTTTAGCTCACCTTGGCCGGCGTGAACCAGCGGTTTGTGTTCGTCTCCTCCTGCGCTGGCCTCATCTTCCTCCGGCACTTTGGCATCGACAATGCCGTAATCGTGATCAGTCGGCATGGCTGCTTCTTCGCCGCTGCTCCCACTGCCCTTGGGAACTGCGTAGAGAATTTTCTTGCCATCGAATGAGAGAGCGTAGCCATCGGCTCCTTCGAGGAAGATGTGATCTTTGCGATCTTTCAAATCGTAGGCGTGAATGGCAGGAGTTTGGCCGGGCAATGGGCCGGAGAGTCCCTGAACAGGCGCCGAGATATAAAAGATGACGCCTTTGGCCGCCGTTAGATTTTGCAGGTTGCCAGGCGGAATCGGCAAGCTGACGATGCGATCTTGAATGCCCTCGAGATCGATGCGGAAGTTCTTGAGCGGCGGGCGCGTGCCGGGCTTCTCTTCTTTTTCTCTTTCAGCTTCGGCGGGAGTCTGCTGCTGTTCGGGCGCCTTCGTGGTTGGAGTCTTGGCTTTGAGCCTTGTCTCCGGAGTTTCCGGTGGCTTTTGTCCGGGAGTCTGCTGCCCTGGAGTGAGCGCGAGCAGCACGTCGGGCGCTGGCGGGGCCATCGCTTCGTCGCTCAAGACCGGAAAAGGTGATGGCTGGTCGGCGCGCAGCGTAACGATGTACACACCTCCCGCGAAGGGATTGGCGAACTCCATGTCGTACACTCCGAGCACTTCGTTGTAGTCACGGTTGGAAAGGAAATAAAGATACTTCCCTTCCGGGTCGAAATATGGGGCAGTGCTGTCGCTGGAATCAATGGTCACCGCGGAAATTTTGCGGTCGCCGAGGTTGTAGAGATAAATGACACCGTTGTGATTTACCGCTTGCTTGGAGTATGCGACCCAGTTGCTATCGGGAGACCAGTTGTAATCGGTTAAATCGGAATAATGGCCTTGATCGATCTCGATCGGCCTTTTCTCGCCGATGTCGACGTAGAAAAGGCGGACATCTTTATCAGCGAACATTAACTTCTTGCTGTCAGGAGACCACACGGGAGGTAAGCGAAACATTTTTCCGTCGAAGGTGATTCGCTGCTCCTGCCCGAGGCCGTCTTGCGGAGCGATGTAGAGTTCTTCTTCGCCGGTGCGGTCTGACATGTAGGCGATCCAGCGGCCGTCGGGAGACCATGCGGCATATTCCTCGCGAATGCCGGGCGTACGTGTGAGATTGCGAATGCTGCCTTCTTTGGCCGGTACGGTGTAGATATCGCCGCGAGCGGTGAAAACGGCGCGCTTGCCATCGGGCGCAATATCGAAGTCCGTGATCAGGTTGCTGACGTTTTCCCAGTGATTGCGCGCTAAGTCGCGATCTCCGGGAAGATAGATGGTGAGCTTGTGTTCTTTCTGAGTGGCGAGATCAAAGAGATATAAATAACCGCCGTTTTCGAAGACGATGGCATCGGGGCCGAGGCTCGGCCAATTGACGTCAAAATCCTTAAAGTGGGTGAGTTGTTTGGTTTCGTGCGAGGTCAGGCTGTAGCTGAAAAGATTGAGCCGGTGCTCGGGGCCGCGATCGGAATCGAAATAAATTGTGTCGCCATGCCACATGGGAAATGTGTCAGTCCAGTCAGTGTGTGGCATTTCTTCGATCTTGTTGGCCTTCAGATCGTAAATCCAGATGGACTGCGCCATGCCTCCGGTATACCGCTTCCAGGTGCGGAAGTTTCGGAAGATACGGTTGTAGGCGATGCTGTTTCCGTCGGGCGAGTACGAAGTCAGTCCGCCTTTATCGAGGGGCAGAGCTTCGGGAAGGCCGCCATCAACGCCGACGCTGTAGAGCCGGCCGAACCATTCGTTGAACGTGTCGCGGCGGCTGAGGAAGACTATGCGCTTGCTGTCAGGCGTCCAAGTGATGATTTCGTTGTGGACGCCCATGCGCTCATTGAGATGCCCGCCACCGGGATTGAAGGTCAACGGCTTGGGCTCGCTGCCTTCCGCCGACATGATGTAGACGTTGTAATTACCGTCGTACTGGCCGGTGAACGCGATCCATTTGCCATCAGGGGAGAATTTGCCAAACAATTCCTGGCCGGGTGCAGTGGTGATTCGGGCAGCAGTGCCGCCGTCGCGCGAGACGAGCCAGAGATCGCCTCCGTAGCTGAAGACGATCTTGTCTTTCGAGACATCTGGAAACCGGAGCAAACGGCCTTCAGGCAAATTTTGCGAAACACTGAGGCTGGAAAAACCGAAGAGGAAAAGCGCAACCATCCAACGAAAGCGCATCGGAGTTCCTTTCCATAAATTGCTGCCTTGAAAGTGGGCAAGACTTTCGCTCACGCATCAGCGTCACTCGGTGAATCAAAGAATCATTGGCCTCGCCCAACAGCTGCAACGGGGTACGGACTACTGTCTACAACGATCCGATTGTACGACTATCCATTCGGTGCTGTGTGGCAATATTCAACACGGCCCTGCGCAGGCCCTGCCGGACGCCTTCTAGTTTTCATTGCATCAGCAACCACCGAAACCCGAAATTCATCTCACAGCGTTGACCGACACAGAAGGCTTGCTTCGGAACCGATTTTGATAGTGGAAGAATCGCGGTGCTATAACATCATTGTTATAAAGTATCAGTTAGCCGCATCTAACGGCTTGAGGGCGTTCGAGTTCATGCATGCAGATAAGGAGGCATTGTGAAGGACTTGAAAGCAGCAGAGACGTCCTGCCTGTGCGCCGTACTCAGGCAGGCGGCGCGCTCGGCCGCGCAGCTTTACGACCTTGTTCTGGAGCCGACCGGGCTGAGGGCGACCCAGTTCTATATGCTGAAGGTAATTGCTGAGGCGGGTGAAATTCCCCAATGGAAATTTGCCCGCGAGCACGCAGTGGCAGTTGAGACACTCTCTCGCCGTTTCGCCACCCTGCGCAGGCGGAAGCTGATTGCGGTCCGAACCGGGAGCAATCATGGAGAGCAGATTTACAGCCTGACAAAAGAGGGTATGGAGGCTTTCACCCGCGCTGTTCCCTATTGGGAGCGCGCACAATCGCGGTTAAAGCGGACCCTGGGCCGGCCTCAGAGTAAATTGCTTCTACAGCTTTGCGAACGCGCAGTTGAGGCTGCGCGGGACGCGGAGGAACTGAGAACGATCAACTGCGCAGCAGAGCAAGATGCGCAACAGTCCGCTATAGAACAGGTTGTTGCGAAGAGCATCAACCTCCCCGCGGGGGAAGTCCATCCCTCCGGGGGGATTTCTGCACGGGGGTTTTTCCGCTAATCTACCTTAAAAGCCTGATCGCTTCTCTTTTCCTCAGTTGATAATTTTTGCTAAGGCATGTTTTGGCCGCGATGCCGTTTTAGTGGCTGACTAAATTGAGGGAGCAATCATCATGGCCCTGCCCGCTAAACAAGAAAGATACCCTGCCGAGTCGAACGTTCTCGAAGTGGTGCCGCCACATCCTGGGACCTTCCGCGTCGCTCGATCGGAAGCAGGAGTCCAAGCAGTTGGAATCCGATGAGATTCCAAATAGCAGACCAGGCGGTCTGCACGAGTCTGGCGTATCCACTGAGAAAATGGCTAGGGTGCTCGGTGGGGTTGAAGGCCGGCTGGAGTTCACATGGCACCAACTCTCTGACCGGGTGCATCGTCTCTCGCGAGAAATGCAAGAGCGTACCAGGCGCCTGAAAAATGAAAATCCACTGCGGGCGATCGTTCTGATCGCTGCAACCGCCTTCGTCGCCGGCGTCGTGCTTCGAATCTGGAGGTCACAGAAAAATGGCTGAGGAAGTAAACCAAGGCAGAAGTCTCGGTTCCGTCCTGTTGGAGATGAAAGAAGAAATCAAGGAATTCACGGAGACACGGTTCGAGATGCTCAAGACTGAGCTGCAAGAGAAGCTCAAGATCATGAAAATTGCCGGCCCGCTAATCGCGATTGGAGTTGTGCTGCTCGGGACGGCCTATATCCTGCTCACTTTGGCGCTCGTTGGCCTGGCTCTGGCGTTTTTGCAGGGCAATCCATTTCGCTGGTTTTTCGCCTTCCTGGTGGTCGGATTTGTGTGGGCTTTGCTGGGCGCCATTCTCACATGCTCTGCCGTGCGCGAGTTCCAATCGCAGGGATTGATGCCGAAGCGCACCATTGCTGTGCTCAAGGGCGATAAGGTCTGGATTCAATCCGAAGTAAAGGGGCACATATGAGCATAGGGCCCGTCAATACTCTCGAACTGCGCGCGTTGGAACAGCGCAATCGCCTCCATCAAACCGCAACCGAGCTCCGGAGCGAGATCGAAACGAAAATCGACGATGTTCGCGAGAAGCTGGACTTCCGCAAAAACCTAAGAGAACATTTTGCCGCACCGGCGATCCTGGTGGGCGCGGTGGCCCTCCTTTGCGGATACTGCATCGCTGGCGTATTTACTCAGTGTTAAGGAACGCGCCGCAAGTGGGGGGGAAGTAGTAGATGGTTTTTGAACAGCGTCGCTCAAATCGCAGTCAAACCGATACCTCGAGTGATTCCGCCTGATTCGCGTGCCGGCCTGGATTATCTGGTAGTGGGATCGTTTCTTGCCATCGCCTGTGCATTGTTCGGGCGCAACAAGCGCGCTGCTCTCGCTGCCAGCGGCATAAAAGCTCCTCGCGCTTGCGAACAAAAAACGCTTCTCGCAACTACTTTCTGCGCAGCGGGTTCCCACTTCTAAGGCTATTACTTATCTGAACCATCAAAGGTCACTATGCGACTGCCCACGCTTTTTCTTGCCCTGCTGATCATTATCCCCGCAGCCAAAATTGCCCAGGCCGAACAACAGAAGGACTGGATTCCTCAGGGGATTGCGACCTTGCAGCAAAGCGCATCCTCGAAAACCGAATTTACCTTCGACCACTCCATGCTGGTGTTCGCGTCCAAACTGGATTCCGAGAATGCCGACCTCCGCCGCGTCATTGCAGGCGTGAGCGGGCTCTCGATCCGCAATTACCATTTTCAGGAAGCTTGGCAATATGATCGGGCGGCCCTGAACTCCGTGAACGAGGAGTACCGAACCGCAGGCTGGACGCGACTGGTGAACAAAAGCGCGACGAGTGAAGACCCAGGGACGACCAGCCTCTGGGTGCGCCTGGAGAACAACGCGATCAGCAATGTCGCCATCCTTGTCGCCAGGTCGAACGAAGTCAGCTTCGTGGTGGTTTCTGGATCCATCAGCCCACTTGATATCTCTCATCTTGGCGGGCACTTCGGCATACCGAAGATCGAAGGCGGAGTGCTGGTTCCAAATATTGCGCTGCCCCATCCTTAAACACAATCGGAGGAACGCCATAGTCCAGTTCATTGCTTTGGTCCATGTTTTCCTCTCGCCGTAACTCCGGGTGCGGCGGCACCCGGCTGCAGACCGCCGGCCGTAAGAGAGACGTTTCGCGAGCGCCTTCCGGCACATCTAAGCATCTAGAGATATTGGAAATACTTTGGAGCCCAAAGCGAGGCTTAGTTAGCCGCCTTGGCTCAAGGAGCACGTATGTATAGTCGCAGTGTTCTGCTTCACGTTGTCCTAGCCGCCTCGGTCTGCCTGTGCGGCGTACCGTCTCTTTCAGCACAAACCCCACCCGGCAACGGTGTTCCCGTTCACACCGTCGTGACCGCCGAAGCCCATAAGGGCTCAAATCCTCCATCCATCAGCCAACAGGACGTCCTCGTAACCGAGGGCAAAGACCGTGACGCCGTAACCGAATGGATTCCTGCCCAGGGCGACCACGCCGCTCTCCAGTTCTTCATCCTGATCGATGACGGAGCCAACATGAGCCTGGGCACCGAACTCCAAGCCCTGCGCAAATTCATCCTCGCCCAGCCGCCGACTACGGAGATCGGCGTCGCTTACATGGAGAACGGCACTGCGCAAATGGCACAAACCCTGACCACCGATCACGAGGCCGCAGCCAAAGCTCTGCATCTTCCTTCCGGGATAGCAGGCATCAATGGCAGCCCGTATTTTTCTCTGAGCGACCTCATCAAGCGCTGGCCGGCGGGAGCTCCGCGGCGCGAGGTGCTCATGATTTCGGATGGAATTGATCGCTATTATGGCGTAGGAGATTTCGATGATCCCTATCTCTCCGCAACTATCGATGATGCCCTGCGCGCCGGCATTATTGTTTCTGCCATCTACACCCCAGGCTTAGGTCACTTCGGCCACGATTTCTATATGAGCTACTGGGGACAGCTCTACATGTCGCGGCTCGCCGACCAGACCGGAGGCGAATCCTATTACGTCGGCTTCACTGGGGCACCAGTATCCTTCACGCCCTATCTCGACCAGCAGTCGAATCGGCTTATGCACCAGTACTTCCTGACCTTCATGGCCAAGCCTCCGAAGAAAGCAGGATTGCAGCGGGTGAGAATTGCAACAGAAGTCCCAAACGTTGACTTGATTGCACCCAAAAGGGTCTGGGTATCGGCGCCTTAGCCGATCAGCGTGAAGTAATTTGTGAGGGTCAGGTTTCGCGGCTACGCGAACCTGACCTTAATATCCGGCCCCTTTTCGAGATGGATACTCTCGATGAATCGCACCTTGCCGGTCTGCAGCGTCAGAATCACCGATGACGTTCGCGTACCTTCGCCAAAAAATCGCACGCCCTTGAGCAGCGCGCCATCGGTAACACCGGTTGCCGCGAAGATGAGTTGCTTCCCCGGGGCGAGATCTTCCGCTTCATAAATCTTGCCCTTGTCTTTAATTCCCATGCGCGCCAGCCGTTCTTCTTGGTCGGGCTTCACCACCAACCGTCCAAGCATGTAGCCATTGAGGCAACGAATGGCCGCGGCAGTGATCACGCCCTCCGGCGCTCCGCCCGATCCCATGACCGCATGCACGCCGGTTCCTATTACAGCCGCTGCAATGCCAGCCGAAAGATCGCCATCTCCAATCAGCCGGATGCGCGCCCCGGCCGCCCGGATCTCGGCTATGAGCTTCTCGTGCCGTGGTCGATCCAGGACGATTACGACTAGATCTTCTACATCGCGGTCCAGTCTCTTCGCGATGTTTTTCAGGTTGTCCGCAACCGGAGCGTCCAGCTCAACCGCGTTCTTGCAGGATGGCCCGACAACAATTTTCTCCATGTAGCAATCCGGCGCGTTCAGCAGCCCGCCGCGCTCCGACGCCGCAAGCACGGTGATCGATCCGGGAGCGCCGGTGGCGCACAGATTCGTGCCTTCCAGCGGATCGACCGCAATATCAATTTCGGGAACTTCGCGCCCGTCGGGAAAATCCGCACCAACTTTTTCACCAATGTAGAGCATGGGCGCTTCATCGCGCTCACCCTCACCGATCACGATGGTGCCGCGCATTGGGATCGAGTCCATGGTGCGGCGCATCGCCTCGGTTGCGACCTGGTCCGACAGTTTGCGTTCGCCTTGGCCCATGGTGCGTGCCGAAGCGATGGCTGCCACTTCCACGACCCGCAAAAAACGCGACGCCAGATCGCTCTCGATATTTTCGCCAAAGATGCGCGCTTTGCCTTCCGGACGAGTTTGCGTAGCCATAACGGCCTCCGTTCTTGCGACGAAACTTTCCTGCTATAAAATTGGCGCTGCAGAATCAGCGCTCCCAACCGGCCTGAGAATATACCCCAACCGCGCGAAGATTGAAAGATTGGAGATCGGGGATTTGAACATTGCAGATCTAACAATAGGAAGAACCGTACGGCACGATGGAAATATCTGATGTGATCTCCATCACAATCGTGATATTCTCTCGGCCCAATCGTTGAACGACCTGTATGCCCGACCCCCACCCGCTCACGTTCCTCTGCATAACCACCTACGAAAAAGGGCAGGAATTCATGCGCGAGTGCAAGCACCAGGGCTGCCGCATGTTTTTGCTTACGGCCGAGAAGCTGCGCGATGCCGACTGGCCCCGCGACATCCTGGACGACATTTTCTACCTTCCGGCCGAGATTCCGATCGACGACATTGTGAAAGCCGTGACCCATCTCGCGCGCACCCAGAAAATCGACCGCATCGTCGCGCTCGACGAATTCGACATGGAAACCGCCGCCACGCTTCGCGAACACCTGCGCATCCCTGGCATGGGCCTCACCACCATGCGCTACTTTCGCGACAAGCTTGCCATGCGCATGAGAGCCCTCGACCGCGGCATTCGGGTTCCGGATTTCGTGCCCGTGTTCAATCACGGCGATATTCGTTACTACCTCGATCACGTACCGGGGCCATGGGTGCTCAAACCCAGGCAGGAGGCCTCCGCGATCGGGATTAAGAAGCTAAATCACGCTGAAGAGTTGTGGCCGCTGCTCGAACAACTGGGGGATAAACAGTCTTCGTTTCTTCTGGAGCAGTTCGTCCCCGGCGAGGTCTACCACGTCGATTCCGTGGTTTCGGAGAATGAAGTGGTGTTCGCCAACGTCAGCAAGTATGGCAATCCTCCAATGAACGTGGCGCAAGGTGGCGGCGTATTCACCACTTTCACCGTGTCGCGGGGAAGCCAGCCAGATGCCGACTTGCGGCGGACGAATCAAGAACTGATTGCCGCACTGGGATTGCTGCGTGGCGTTTCCCATGCCGAGTTCATTCAGGCTCACGCTGATGGTAATTTCTATTTCCTGGAGTGCGCGGCGCGGGTTGGGGGCGCCTACATCAACGAAATGGTCGAAGCCGCCACCGGCATCAACTTGTGGCGCGAATGGGCGCGGATCGAAGTCGCCGGAGGAAATGGAAGTTATCAGCTTCCGCCCACGGGGGAAGAATATGCCGGAGTGATTCTTTCCCTGGCGCGGCAGGAAAATCCAGATACTTCGGTGTACAACGATCCGGAAGTATTTTTGCGGATCAAAAAGCATCACCACGCCGGCTTGGTTCTGCGATCCGTCGATGCACAGCGTATTCCCTTGCTGCTGGAAAGCTACGCGCAACGCTTCGCCACGGAGTTTCTGGCGGTGGAACCACCGCGTGAGAAACCGACGGCCTGAACCCTAGCGCGTTCGGCGTGGGCGTGGCGAGGTTTCGGCTGTGGCGGGCTTGCCGATTCAGGAGCTCGACTGACCTTTTGGTTTCCAACCCATCCAGTCGAGCATCCAGCGCCAGGAGATTTCCTGCGTACGATTGAGCGGTGGTGGCGGAATTGGCACACTGGGAAAGACGACTGGCTTGCCGCGGTATGCGTCGGCAAGCTGTTTGAAGGTTTTGCCCTGCTCTTTAACTTTTCCGTCGTTGGTGAGCAAACCCAGACTGTATTCGAGTGAGTTGAACTCGAACTTGCGGTCGACGTCGTGGCTGTCCCAGTAGGTGAACCAACTGACTCCTGAATCTATTGCTGCGAGTACCGCCTTTTCCAGCCATTTTGCCTGCTGGAGTTCATTCAGCGATTC
Organism: uncultured Acidobacteriaceae bacterium; assembly: GCA_963743585.1. GTDB lineage: Bacteria > Acidobacteriota > Terriglobia > Terriglobales > Acidobacteriaceae > Sulfotelmatobacter. The sequence continues at coordinate 421,786 of CAVUQI010000006.1, forward strand.
GATGCAGGTATTGAACTCCTCGGCCCAGACCGGCTTTCGCGCGTCGCCGGCATAGGAGCGAATCAGAGTCGCCATGGCGGCGAGCAATTTCGTGCTCGGCGGATCCATCGGACCGCCGTACTTCAGCGCTCCAGACCAGTAGGGATAACAGTGCATGACCGGCATGGGCCTGGCCGCCAGGGTCTGCGGAGAAAACGTATTCGATTCGAACCAGGGAAGCTCGTCCACTCCGTTGACGTGAAGGCCCTGCGGATTCACTTCTTCCATCAGCGAGAACATTTTTTTCATCCAAATGTCGCCAACGGGCGGCTCAGCGCTCCAGCAGGTATTGATCTCATTACCGAGGTCGAAGCCGATGACGTTCTGTTTTGCGGCAATCACGCCGGCCAGCTGCCGGACGATGAGCTCCTGCGCTTTCCAGATGCCGTCATCAGTAAAGAAGGCCGCTCCCGGTTTGTTGAAAGGCGGCAAAAAATACCAGCCGCTTAGCTGGCCGGTAAACACGGTGATTACGGCATCCAGACGGCGCTCTGCCATCAGCGTTAGAAGTTGATCGAACCGCTCGAGATGAAGCGAGCTTACCCAGGTCGGATTGGGTTGAAAGTAAGGCCAGATGAGCAGGATTCGCAAATGGTCCGCGCCGAGGGAAGCGATTGCGTCCAGGTCGCGCTCGATTGCGTTGGCGTCCCATTCGTTCCAGCAGAACCACCAATTTTTCGACGGAGTGTAGTTCACTCCGAAGCGATGGCGATTCAGGTCGTGACGGACAGCCAGTGCACTATGATGACTCGCCTGTCTTGCCGGGCCGGTGCTGCCCGCCTGCTTTGCCAGGGCGGCGGATCCCTTAGCAACAACCGAGCCCGCGACTGCAGCACGCAGCGATTTGGAAAGGAAAGTTCGTCTGTTCATCTTCCTCTGTTCATCTGTGTGACCGAAAATATACTCGTCTGCTAAAGGCCTTGAGTGAGAGCCCCCAGAGTTTGATTATATGGAACGAAGTCCTTACACTTGGGAGTAGTTTCCGGTCGGCCAACTCTATATTGCTGTGGAGGATCTCCTGAGATTGCGCGTGCGAGGTGCGTTTACCGGGCCGCTGCTTGCGGCCATGCTCGCGGCACTGATGGGACTGCTCGCGCCCGGATGCGCGGGGCAGAGCCAGCCGACCGGCACGCAGAGCACGGGCACGAACTCCGTCGAGAATGATCCGGAGGCTCCACGGCAACAGGCGCAACCCAGCCAGCCTCAGCAATCCAATCAGAAGCAGCAGGAACAGCCTCAGCAAAATCGGGCGAAACCGAATCCGGCCCAAGCTCAGCAGAATTCGACTTCGGCGCAACAGGGTACGTCCCAGCAGAACCAGACTCAGCCCCAGACTTCCCCCGTTCCGGCTCAGCCTGGTGAATCTTCATCGAAGCAGGCAGAGCAAGAGGAGTCCGGTGAGCCACCCGCAGCGCCAAGTCCCGGTCAACCGAATCCCGCTCAACCGGGTGTTCCAAGCGGCCCTTCGCAGACGCAGAGCGGCGCCGGATCCTCGTCTTCAAAACAACCGGCCCCGAGTCAGGCGTCAAGGCCGCTTCAGAATGAAGGAAACCAGATTCCGATTACGCTGCAGAGCAGCGAAACCATTTTTTCTGTTCTGACCGCAGTGAATATGTGCGGATACGACAAAGACATTGCGATTTCAGATCCGATCCGCAGCAGAGTGCGGGCCGAGGTTCAGAGGAATCTGGCGCAATCCGGCGAGGCGCGAGCCGCGCAGGCGGAGGTATGCGATTTCTACCAGCGCCACGCTGTCTCGACCGACCAGAATCGCAACCTATCGCCATACATTTCGTTGGCGCTGTATCTGGATGGGCCTCCGCATTTCATGCCGCGTACCGCAGAAGAAGATTTGCCGCCGGATGCGAATGCGGTCGCGGCCTTCGGAACCGTACTGGAACATTTTTATGACAAAGCCGGATTGCATGGTATCTGGCTGCATCACCGGAACGATTATGCTGCGGCCATGCAGCGCTATCATGCGCCACTGGCCAAGATGGTATTTGACACCGAGGTCTACCTGAAAGAACCGTCGTCGGAATATCTGGGGCGAACCTTCACCGTTTATGTGGACTTTATGGGTTCGCCGAATGAGACCGATGCGCGCAACTATGGTACGGCGTATTACGTGGTGGTGTTTCCGGCGCCGGTTGCCGCGGAAGCTTCTCCGGAGACGGCGCTCAAGATGGACCAGATCCGGCATACCTTTCTGCATTACGAACTGGAACCGCTGGCGGATAAGCACGTGACCGCAATCAACCGCTTGCAGCCGCTGCTGGAGTCGGTACAGCGCGCGCCCTTGGAAGGGGACTTCAAGACGGATATTTCGCTGCTGGTCACTGAATGCCTGGTGCGGGCGGTGGAGATTCGAATGACTGGCGCAAAAACCGAAGAGGCCATGCGGTCACAAGCGGTCGACGATGCAGTGAAGCAGGGATACATTTTGACGCGGCATTTTTACAATGCAGTGGTGGCATTCGAAAAAGATCCGGCGGGAATTCGCAGTGAGTACGCCGATATCATTAATGCCGTAGACATCAAGAAAGAAGAAAAGGCGGCCGCAGAGGTGCAGTTCGCCGGCAATGCGACGCCGGAACTGGTACGGTTGTCGCGTCCGGAGGAGCGGCGCCTGCTGATTACAGCTGAGGAGCGGCTGTCGGCGGGCGATCCGAAAGGCGCTCAGCAACTGGCGCAGGCGGCCCTGGAGAAGAAAATCGGCGATCCGGGGCGGGCGCTTTTTATTCTGGCGGAAGTGGCGGTGGCGAATCGAAACCGCGATGGGGCGGAAGATAATTTTCAGAAGGCGATTGCCGCGTCGAATGACCCGAAAGTGGTGGCGTGGTCGCACGTCTACCTGGGAAGAATTCTAGATATGAAGGAAGACCGGGAGGCTGCTGTCGAACAATACCGGGCGGCGTTAATCGCCGGTGGAAGCCTGCCGGAAGTCAAGTCGGCGGCGGAGCGCGGACTGGCACGCGCTTATGAGCCTCCGGTGAAGCCGCAGCCACAATGAGTACATTAAGAAATTGGGAAATTTAGTAATTGGGTGATTGGGTAAATTAGGTCGCTGGCTGTGCCTTCGGGCTGTATTTCAAATCGCACAATTACTGAATTACGCAATTACCAAATTATTTCGATCTCAATTACCAAATCTTTCTTAGGAGCGAGCATGAAACGAGCTGCGATGATGGTCGCAACGCTGGGCATGATGGTCTGGGGGGCGCACGGCGGATTGGCGCAGAACAGCAAACCTGCGGGACAGTCAAACGCACAGGCCACCCCGGCGACGCCGCCAACCGGACAAGCGGCGCCGGCGGGAAAGCGCCCGCCGCAAGCCAAGACGCAGGCGGAATTTGACGCGTACAAAACGTCGATCGCCATCGAAGATCCGGCGCAGCAGGAAAAAGCCGCTGCTGACTTCGCCGCAAAATTTCCCGACAGCGAGTTGCGGCCGGTGCTCTACAAGTCCGTGATGCACGCCTATCAGAAGGCGAATAACGGCGACAAGATGATGGAAATGGCGCAAAAGGTTCTCAGCTACGATGCCGACGACCCAGAGGCGCTGCTGGGAGTTTCGCAAGTGCTGGCAGAGCGCACGCGAGATACCGACCTCGATCGCGATCAGCGGCTGGATGAGGCAAAGAAAGATGCCGAGCGGGCGCTGGCGACTGTGGATACGGACCTGCCGACCGCGGGGTATCCGCCCGAGCAGTTGAAGGCGTTCAAGGATTTCTTGCGCTCAGATGCCTACGCGATTCTAGGGACCCTTGATTTCGACAAGAAAGATTGGACGGGCGCGGAGAGTGACTTACGGAAATCGATCGATGCCTTTCCGCAACAAGTCGATCCCATTGCGGTGTTCCGCCTTTCAGTGTCGCTGGATATGCAGAGCAAATATCCAGAGGCCCTGAAGTATGCGAACCAGGCGGTCGAATTGACGAAAGAAGGAACGCCCGCCGGAGATGCGGCGCGCAAGGAAAAAGACCGGCTGACGCAATTGACCGGGGGGAGTGCCCCACCGCCGGCAAAGTGACCGATTAGAAACTCGTATCATCCATATGAAGGAACGGGAAATTACAGCGCTGGAAGAAGCGTTGGGATACCACTTCCGCCACCGGGCAGTAATCGAGCAGGCCCTGACGCACAGCTCGCAGGCCCGGGAACTTGAGTCGCAGCAGGGAGAGATCAAAGTTCGAGTCAATGACAACGAGCAGCTGGAATTTCTGGGCGACGCGGTCCTCTCCTTGGTCACGAGCGAAGAACTGTTCCACCGCTTTCCTAAGTTCCGCGAAGGAGAGCTTTCAAAATTGCGCGCTCACGTGGTGAGCGAACGGCATCTGATTCGCGTGGCCGAAAAATTGGAACTGGGCCACTATCTGCGGCTGGGCCGCGGCGAAGAAAAAAGCGGAGGCAGGACCAAGAGGGCGGTACTGGTCGACGCTCTCGAAGCGGTGCTTGCAGCGATGTATCTCGATGGCGGCATGGAGTCGGCACGCGAATTCATCCTGCGGCAGATCTTGATTCCTGAGCTGGAGGACATGGAGCGGGGTGGTGGCGCGCTGCCCATGACTGATTTCAAATCGGCGCTGCAGGAAACTTTGCAGGCACTGGGAATGCCCCAACCTTCCTATGTGCTGGTACAGGAAGAGGGACCGGAGCATAACAAGACGTTTACCGTGGAAGCACGCCTGAACTCGAAGAACGGTGAGCCAGGCTCTCAATTCGTTGGCCGAGCGCAGGGTTCCACGAAAAAAACGGCGGAGCAAGATGCCGCGCGGCAGATGCTTGCGCATCTGGCGGGGCGGTCACGACCGGCGGGGGCCAAATCAGCGCGGGCATTGCTGCCCTTGGAGAAATAGGAACTGCACGGCAGAGTTGAATGAATTTTACGGGCCATCATTCGTTAGCGCCGGTTTCCGAGCCTCTTGCGGACGAGATTTCTTCTCATCCTGAAGTGGCGGATGATCAAAGCAACGATCGAAGCGATGCCAAGGTCTTCGGCAACCATCTAATTGGGTCCTTTCAGTCGCTGCTTAGCACGGTGGTGATCGCCATATTCGTGATCATGTTTGTCGTGCAAGCGTTCCAGATACCCTCTCCCTCCATGGAGAACACGCTGCTGGTAGGCGATTATCTGCTGGTAAACAAACTTTGCTACGGATCGGGTGGAATAGGGGATTTCTTCATGCCGTACCGGCGAATACATCGGGGAGACGTCGTAGTGTTTCATTATCCGGTGACCCCGGCGCAACACTTCGTGAAGCGCGTGATCGGCGTGCCGGGCGATCGCGTGCGACTGATAAACAAGCAGGTATTTGTCAACGGAGTCGTGTTGCAGGAGCCTTACGCACATTTCAGCCGGCCGGCGAACGATTTGTTTCGTGACGATTTTCCGAGGTTAGATGTCGCGCCGGGCGAGACCCCGGAATGGTGGCTGACTTTGCGCAAGTTGGTCGAAGATGGCCAGCTCATCGTTCCCGAGGGATATTACTTTGTGATGGGCGATAATCGCGACGACAGTTATGACAGCCGTTATTGGGGATTCGTGCCCAGACGAAATATTATTGGGCGTCCGCTCTTAATTTACTGGTCGGTCGAGGAAGAGGAGGGCGATCCGGCTGCGCCCACCACATTCAGCGGTAGGCTATATCATTTTGGTTACACTATGAGGCATCTGTTTCAGATAACGCGCTGGAACCGCACACTGCACCTGGTGAATTGAGTTGGCATTCAGTAAGCGGCCGGCACAAAAGACTTGGACGGAATAGACACATTGGCTAAAACACTAGACAAAGAGAACAAAGAGAACAAGCTGAAGCCCGAGATCGAGGAAAAACCGCGCGAAACCACGGTGGAGTTTCTGGCGTCGCTGGCGGCCGTTCTGGTGACCGGCTTGTTCATCATCACCTTTATCGTGCAGGCGTTCGAGATCCCCTCGAGCTCGATGGAAAATACCCTGCTGATTGGCGATCACGTATTTGTGAATCGTATTTCTTTCGCGCCGAAAACTTCATGGGTCGGCCCGGTGGTCCCCTATCGCAACATAAAGCGCGGAGACATTGTGGTGTTTCTGCATCCCGACCCCCAATACGCGGGCACGTATGTAGTGAAGCGGATCATGGGAATTCCGGGCGACCGGATTCATTTGCGTAACGGCGTCGTTTACCGCAATGGCGAACCGCTGAACGAACCTTACGTACTGCACGACCGCGACGATGCTTCAGATTATTACCGCAACGATTTTCCCTCCGTTCCCCCGAATTCAGATCCGAACATCTCTCCAATTTGGGAAACGGAATTGCCCTCCTATATTCAAGATGGAAATCTTGTGGTTCCTCCCGGGCACTACTTCGCCATGGGAGATCATCGTGGGGTGAGTCTCGATAGCCGCTATTGGGGCTTCATTCCGCGGGAGAACATTATTGGGCAGCCGATGTTCATTTATTGGTCTTTCGAGACGCCGGGTGACGAATATCAGAAGACCGGCATTGGGGACCGCATTGGCTTCCTCGCTCATGTGGTGCTGCACTTCTTTGATGAGACGCGGTGGAAGCGAACGTTTAAAATCGTACGGTGAAGCTTCAGTCGTCTAAGCGGCGGGTTGTGATTGCGGCCGTCGCGATTCTGCTTGTTCTCTTCTTGGTGCGTCCGGGCGTGTCCCACCTGAAAGCTCGGATTGCAAATTCCATTGGCCGGGCAGTCGCGCGGCCTGTGGAAATCGGCTCGGTTCAACTGCGCTTCCTCCCTCCCGGCTTCGATGTTGAAAATCTGGTTGTCGATGAAGACCCTTCGTTTGGGGCCGAGCCAATGTTGCGCGCCACGGAAGCGACAGCCAGGGTGCGCTTGATCTCGCTACTTCGGGGAAGGCTCGATGTATCGCGCCTGGAACTGACTGAGCCCAGTTTGAATCTGGTTCGCCGCGCCGATGGGCGCTGGAACCTGGAAGAATTGCTTGAACACATGGCGCGTACGCCGACGGCCCCCACGGCGAAATCGAAGTCGGAAGTCAAGCCTGGGTTCCCTTATATCGAAGCGAGTTCGGGGCGCATCAATTTCAAGTTCGGGGCGGAGAAGAAGCCATACGCGCTTCTCGATGCTGATTTTGCGTTATGGCAAGAGTCGGAGAACGAGTGGGGAGTGCGGCTGAAAGCCCAGCCGTTGCGTACGGATACGGATTTGAATAATGCCGGAGTGGTACTGGTGAACGGGACCTGGCAGCGTGCCCCGAACTTGCGCAACACGCGGCTGCAGTTCAGCCTTGAATGGAGTCGAGCGCCTCTCGGACAACTGACAAAACTGATATCGAGAAATGATATGGGCTGGCGTGGAGAAGTCCGGTTAGACGCGACGCTGAATGGGACGCCGGCTGGATTGCAGATCGGAGCCGACGCTTCGATCGACGACTTCCATCGTTACGATATATCGAGCATGGGCGGCGGAATGCGCTTGCAGATGCATTGCGATGGAAATTTTAGCTCCGTGGAACAGATGGCTCACCAGATTTTCTGCAGCCTGCCTGCGGGCAACGGCATGATCAGCCTGCATGGCGATGCAGGCTTGCCGGGCGCTCATCGAGTGAGCCTTTCGCTGGAGTTGGAGAACGTTCCCATGACCGCCGTGGCACAACTGGCGCGTCGCGCGAAAAAGAACCTTTCTGCAGATCTTGTGGCTACAGGAGGCGTGCAGGGAGATTTCGTAGCAAGGGAAGACGAAAAGTCGGTAGGCGGGCCGGAGTTCGAAGGGCAGGGGGAGATCACGGTATCTTCGATTGCAGTCGGCGAGCAACGGCGTGGATTTGTCGGCGGGAACAGTCCCGTTTGTGCTGGCCTCAGGCAAAGGTAAGAGATCGAAACCATCTTATCTAAGAGATCCGTTTGTAGAAGCCGCGAATGGGTTGCGGATTGAGTATGGGCCGTTCCCGGTTGCTCTTGGTAAAGGGCTTCCGGCGGAAGCCCGCGGATGGTTTGGACTTTCGGGTTACGCATTGATGCTTCATGGAGAAGGAGAGATTTCGCACACACTGCCATTGGCGAGCCTGGTTGGATTGCCGGCAATAAACGCCAAAGCGGAGGGTATCGCGCAGATGGATTTGGTGGTTGCGGGAACTTGGACAAATCGTCTTTCCCAAGATGCGTCGGGATTCTCTGCGCCGCAAGTGACCGGGAAAGTTCAACTCCACAACGTGCGTGCGAGCATACGCGGAACGAGTGCGCCCATTGAAATTTCGTCGGCGGAATTGGTGCTTTCCCCAGACGAAGCTCGCCTTGACAAACTGAACGCGCGCGCCGGTAATGCCCGCTGGACGGGCTCTGTGAGCTTGCCTCGCGGTTGCGGAGTGCCCGGAGCGTGCGTGGCCAGCTTTGAATTGAATACCGATAAAGTCGCGCTGAATGGGCTGCATAACTGGTTGCGACCACCAAGCGCCGAGCGCCACTGGTATCAGGTACTGCCCAGCAACTCGCCGCCGGCGTCGTTCTTGCAAAATCTGCGGGCCACAGGAAAAGTCAGTGCGGGCCGAATGCTGATTCACAATGTGGCCGCGGATCGCGTCTCCGCCTCACTGACTCTGGAACAAGGAAAGCTGAACATTTCCGATTTGCGTGCAGACGTGCTCGGAGGAAAGCACCAGGGTAATTGGCAGATCGACTTCGCTGCACGGACCTACGGTTTATAGCGGAAACGGAACCCTGAAGACAATTTCGCTCGGGCAAGTGGCGGATGCGATGCACGATCCGTGGATTTCTGGCGCGGCAAGTGCAAGTTATCGAGTGAAGGCGTCGGGAGCGGATCCAGCGGCGTTATGGAAATCTGCTGAAGGCGCACTGCAGTTCGATATCTCGGATGGAGCTTTGTTGCACGTTGTTTTGAGCAGCGATGGGTTGCCGCTGCGGATTGGGGACTGGCGAGGGCGTGCGCAGTTGCGCGACGGAAAGCTCGAAATCGAGAAAGGTGAGCTGACATCGCCCTCAGGAACGTTCGAGATTAGCGGTACGGCGTTAGGGCGAGGGCTGGACTTCAAATTAAGCCAAAGCGGCGACCCGGCCGTGCCCGCAAGTGCAATCGTTTATAGCGTGACAGGAACTTTGGCGGAGCCCCATGTGGCGCTGGTCGCCGCGCCACAAACGCAGGCGCGGTTGAAACCCTAGGGCGCAGGCTGCTTCGCCCCCCGGACTACGGTGAAGCTGGACAACCGAGGCGACTGTCCCCACATTAGCGACCTGCTCGCTGCTACGTACTAGTCACGGCACGTAGCCTTCTCCGCGCAGAACTTTTCCCGGCAATGTTCCCGTCATCTTGCCGTCGTCGATTACAGGCACGCCATTGACCAGAACGTATTCCATTCCCTTCGAGAGCTGATTGGGGTTGTCGAAAGTTGCGACATCGCGCACGGTTGCGGGATCGAAAACAACCACATCGGCCCACATGCCGGATTTAAGTACCCACGGTCGGTGAGGCGAAGACGCTGCGCAGGCAAAGCGGAAAATTTGCGGATGGCATCGGGCAGCGATAACACCTTTTCTTCGCGTACGTACTTTCGAAGGATGCGCGGAAAAGTGGCGTAGGCGCGGGGATGAGGATGCTCTTGGCCTAGAATGCCTTCAGGCGAAGTTCCGGAGGAATCGTTGTCGATCGAAACCCAGGGCTGTTGCAGAGCGAGCTTTACATCGGGCTCAGACATGCCGAACACGGCGACGTCGGCTGCGGGATCTTGAATGAGAAAATCCACCAGAGCATCAATAGGATCTTCGTGCCAAAGTTTGGCAATCTCTGACAACCGCTTGCCTTGTAACGGAAGCAGCTTGGGGTTCTGCACCACGCCGACCATGATGGCCTGCGGCCCGGGAATTTCCTGCCATTCGTTGTCCCAGGCCCTTGAGGGCGTGAGCATGTCTTTGCGAATGCGCGCGCGTGTCGCGGGATCTTTCAGGCGCTCGACCAGCTTGGTTTCCCCGCCATCGTGCGCCCACGGCGGAACAAAAGCTGAAAAATCGTTGAACCACGCGGTGTAGGCGTAAGTATCAGCCGTGACGTCGTCACCCGCCGCGCGCGCAGCGTCGATCTTGGCCACGACTTCAGGCATGCGCCCCCAATTTCGTTTGCCGGCGACTTTGATGTGCCAGATTTCGACCGGCACGTGCGCTTCGCGGCCAATCCGAAGGGCTTCGTCGATTGATTCGAGAACAGAATCGCTTTCGTTGCGCATGTGCGTCGCATAGATGCCGCCGAACTTGCCGCCTTCAGCCGCGAGCCCGATGAGTTCCTCAGTTTTCGCGTAAGGAGCGGGCGCGTATTCGAGCGCGGAAGAAACGCCGACTGCGCCGTCTTTCATGGCATCGCGCACCAGAGATTTCATTTGCTCCAGTTGCGCGGGAGTGGGCTGCACATCGTCGTCTCCGAGCACCATGCGGCGGACCTGCGTGGCTCCAACGTAGCTGGCAATATTGATTCCGATACCTTGCTTTTCCAGCCGCGCAAAATACTGGCGGAAGGCTCGCCAATCGGGAGTGATGTGGTAATGCTCGTATCCGGCGAGATCGGTTTGAATGAGGGCATCGTTTAACGGAGCGACGGAATTGCCCTCGCCAGTGATTTCGGTGGTGATGCCCTGGAAGATTTTTGACGGCAAGCGTGGATCGACAAGGATAGTCAACTCCGACTGGCCGAGCATGTCGATGAAGCCCGGAGCCACGACTTTGCCAGCCGCATCGATCGTGCGCTTGCGCGAGGCCCCGGCGAGATTTCCGATTGCCGCAATCTTGCCGTCCCGGATGCCGACGTCTCCGGAATACCAGGGAGAGCCGGTTCCATCGATAATGTGGCCGTTCGTGATGACGAGATCGAACGAGGGGGCCGTCGATTGCGCAGCAAGCAGGAGTGCGGTGGTCAGGAATAACGTAATGATGGCCAGAAAGTTCCGTTTGTGAAAGCTCATCTGTTTCCCTTTTGTTTCCGCAGCAGCTAACGCCGTCTATGGAGAAAAACCTTATCGCGGTGCCGAAGCGCCGCTCTTTCACGTTACTGCACGCTCGCGTGACTATGCTTTGGAGATCTTCGCATGTCCGCCTGTCGCTGCATCGTTCGTTACTCCACCTGCGAGCGGCGATGCGCTGCTGCGCCAAGCACAATCCAGCCCGCGAGAGCCAGCCATTCGTACTTCGAGAAATGGCCGGGGACCGCGGGGACAACCTTCATCAGCAACATTGCAAGGGCCACCAGCAAGCCAAAGCCTGCGATGAAATATTCTACTGCCGGAGATTTCGATTGGCTCTTCAGTGCACCGCTGCGACTCAAGCGGAGATACGATGCACAAGTGGCGGCCCATCCGATGGCGCAGGCGACAGACCCAACCTCGGTAATTGGCACGAGGATCGCATCCCCCAAAAACATACATGCTGCGGTCGCACCGCCGATGCAGAGAACGGCCATGGATGGAGTCTGATATTGAATGTGGATTCGGCCGGTGCGCTGGTCGATAAGGCCGCGGCGACCCATCGCGAAGACCATGCGGCTGGCGGCCACGAAATTTCCATTAAAGCATTTCACCAGCGACATGAGAGCGGCCGCCAGCACAATGTCGACAATCCAGCGCGAACCCACCGCGCGCTGAAAGACGACTGCCGTCATGAATTTTTCGCCAGTGAATTGGTGCCACGGAGCGACAAAAGCCACGGCCGCAATGATAGCTCCATAGAAAAGAATGCCGGCCAGGATGGCCATGCAGATAGCTTGGAGATATCCGCGCTGCTCAAAATTCGTGCTGGATTCTTCCGAGGCCTTGCTGACGGACTCGAAGCCGGTCATGAAATAAGGGACGATCTGAAGCACGAGCAGGAACGAAACCAGAGGTGCATGAGTGAACAGCGGGGGAAAATTTCTCGGCGATCCTTTGGTTAGGCCAAGCGCGACGAAGACCAGGAATAGGAGGAGCGTGCCGAGGACGGTCCAGTTTTGAAAAGTAGCGCTGAGGCGGATACCACGATAGTTCAATGTGGTAAGCAGTGCCGTTAGCGCGATGCCGATGACGAGATGCAGAAGATAAATGGGACGGCCGGCGACTCGATAGAGTTCGATTGAGTCGAGCGAAGGAACGATGTAACCGACGATGCGCCCAACAGCCACGGCTTCCCAGGGGCAGACGATGAAGTAGGCGAGCATCATCATCCATCCGGTTGAAAAGCTTACAGGGCGGGAGAACGCTGCGGCGGTATAAGCGATTTCGCCTGCGGCATCTGGCATGGCAGCGACCAGCTTCCCATAAACCCAGCCAATCGGGAACAGAAGCGCGCCGCCGATGACGAAACCGAGCAGAGCGCCGAGCGCGCCCCCGCGCGAAAGCCAGTCGTCCATGACGACGAGCCACCCGACTCCGACCATGGCGCCCCAGCCGAGCGTGAAATAGTCGGTGAGGTGGAGTTTGCGGGCTAGCTGGAACATAAGTCGCGTGAGCAGGCGAGCGCGAATTATAAAGCATGGGCTGACCGGCTGCGGCTAGAGCCGCAGTTGATACCTCGGCAGGTTGCGGCGCGGCTCGAAGCCGCGCCCTTTCAAATCTGAGCATTTCAGGTGTGTTTCGGCCTTCGAAACACAAGCTGCGCATGGTAGTATCAACGTTACCCTCGCATGATGCTGCAAGCCGAATTTTGCGCTTCAGTTCTGTTGTGGTTCTCGAAGCAAGCAGCTGATAAAACTAAAAACGGATGACATCACCGAATAAATTGCGTAGGCGCGTGCTGAGCGGCATGCGCCCAACAGGAAAGCTGCACCTCGGCAACTACGTTGGTGCGCTCGATAACTGGGTGCGCATGCAGAGTGAGTACCAGTGTTTTTTTGAGGTGGCTGACTGGCATGCGCTTACGACCGACTATGCCGACACATCGCGGGTGAAGCAGAATTCGTTGGATGTTTTGCTGGATTGGCTGGCGGCGGGACTTGATCCAGAGAAATCGGTAATCTTTATTCAGTCACATGTTCTCGCGCATGCCGAGCTGCATCTGCTGTTTTCGATGATCACTCCGCTGGGCTGGCTGGAGCGTGTGCCGACCTATAAAGAGCAGCGGGAAAATATTCAGGACAAGGATCTCAGTACGTATGGGTTCCTGGGATATCCCGTGCTGCAGGCGGCCGATATTCTCGTTTACAAGGCGAATGTCGTGCCGGTAGGCGAAGATCAGGTTGCGCATGTGGAACTCACGCGAGAGATTGCGCGGCGGTTCAACGGGTTCTATGGCAAGAGTGGCAATGTTTTTCCCGAGCCCCAATCGCTGCTTACAGTCGCTCCAAAGCTGCCCGGAACCGACGGCCGCAAGATGTCAAAATCTTACGGCAACACAATTCTGCTGACCGATCCGGAGCCTGTGGTACGCCAGAAACTGAAAACCATGGTGACCGATCCTGCGCGGGTGCGGCGCTCCGATCCGGGGAACCCCGATATTTGTCCGGTGGGCGATCTGCATAAGATTTTCAGCAGCAAAGAAACCATGGCGAAGGTGTACGAGGGATGCCGGTCGGCGAGCATCGGATGCATCGAATGTAAGAGTTGGGCGGCGGATGCGCTGGTGCAACTGTTGAGTCCAATGCAGGAGCGGCGCAAGAAATTCGAAGAAAATCCGCGGCTGGCTTGGGATATTCTGGAGGCGGGCACGGAACGAGCGCGCAAGGCGGCGTCTGAAACCATGGATGACGTGCGCGCAGCGATGGGTATGTCGCTCGCCTATGAAGTGCCAGTGGTGAATCATGCGAAGTAGCGTCAGGGAAAACGTAATTCGATCAAACGAGGTAGCGGAGGAGCACGCGCCGTTTGCAGTGGAGGCGCTTGCAGACGCCGTGGAGCCGAGCGTAGAAGTCGCCGCAACCAGCGCGAAAGATGCCGCGAGTGCGAAAAAAGACAAAAGCCAAAAACAGGAGAGCGATTCGCCGTTTGCGGTTGCGGTAACCAATGTGTACGAGGGTCCGCTCGACCTGCTCCTTGACCTGATTCGCAAGCAGGACATCGATATCTACGACATTCCGATTGCTCGCATTACCGAACAATACTTGGCGTATGTCGAAAAAATTCGCGAGCTTGATGTGAACGTGGCGGCCGACTTCATTTACATGGCCGCGGTGCTGATTCACATCAAGTCAAAGATGCTGCTGCCGCGCGATCCGGCGGCGAAGGCCGAGGAGTTGGAGGATCCGCGAACCGAGCTGGTCAACCGGCTGCTGGAGCATGAAAAATTCAGGTCGGCGGCGCAAATGCTTCTGCAAAAGCAGCAGATCGAAGAAGCTGTAGTCACCAACCCGGCGCTCAAGGAATTTATGGAAGCCGAGGGCACGGAGCCGGAGATTGCAGCAGACGTAATCGACTTGGTGAAAACGTTTCAGCAAGTGCTGGAGCGCCTGCGCACCAGGCCGATGATCAACGTGAATGAAGAGACCGTGACGGTTGGACAGATGATCGCTTACTTGCGGCAGCGGCTGGCGCTGGAGACACGGCCAATCCGCCTCAAGCAGCTGCTGATGCGAGTGGAATCGCGGCAGGCGCTGGTGTGCATGTTTTTGGCACTGCTCGAACTGGTGCGACTGCAAGCAATTCAGGTTCGGCAGGAGCAGTTATTCGGCGAGATCGCCGTGCGAAAGCACACTCATTTCGATGAAATCATGAGCGAGCACGCGGCTGTGCGCGACGATTGGCGGTAGTGCGCTCGGTCGGCGTAGCGAACCGAGAGTTCAGAGAAGTGGAAGATACTGCGCTCTGCCTGAACAACGGCCCGGCATGACATTGAGATATTGATAACTGATTTATGGGTTTAAAAGCACAGCTCGAAGCAATTATTTACGCGGCTGAAACGCCGATCACGACCGAGCAAATGGTCGCGCTCGTGAAGCAGTCAGCGATGGCGGAAGGCGCGGCCGACGAGACAGAGATCAAGTCGCGCGTGCGGGTCGCGCTGGAGGAACTGGTTTCAGAATACGGAGCGCAAGATCATGGCATTGAGATTCGCCAGGTCGCGGGCGGCTATCGCATGTCGACCAAGCCGGAGCAGCACGAAATGGTGCGCAGCTTCGCCAAGAGTTTAAAGCCGCCGGTGCGGCTTTCTTTGCCTGCGCTGGAGACGCTCGCCGTGATTGCTTATAAGCAGCCGGTAACTGTTCCCGAGATCAGCGAAATTCGTGGTGTGGATTCGGGCGGCGTGATCGCGACTTTGCTGGATCGCAAGCTGATCACCACTGGCGGCCGCAAGCAGGTGATCGGGCGTCCCATTTTGTATAGGACAACCAGAGAATTTCTGATGCGCTTCGGCCTAAAAGATGTGAACGAACTGCCGAGTATGGAAGAGTTTGAAAAACTGGTGGCGGAATCCTTCCAGGGAGAGTTGATGCCGGCCGGGGCGCCAGGCGTGACTGAAAATGGTCCCGAGCACTCTGGCGAAGCGGAGGAACCGTCTGCACAAGAGTCAGATCTAAAATCCAGCGCCTAACGACGCTTTGTATTTAATAAGGCTTTGTGGCGCGGCTTGGCCGTGCCCTTTCAAACCAAAACCATCACTGCAAAACTCGTTCGCTGAAGTTTAAACACGTCGAAGGCCAACCACATGCCTGCTGAACGCCTCCAGAAGATTATCGCTGCCGCTGGTATCGCTTCACGCCGCAAGGCCGAGGAGTTAATCAGCGCCGGTCACGTGAAGGTGAACGGGGCAGTGGTTACCGAGTTAGGGACTAAGGCCGACGCTGAAGTCGATCACATTCGAGTGGATGGAAAACTGTTGGATTCCGCGCAGCGCCACGTGTACCTGCTGCTCAATAAGCCTCGAGGCTACGTGACAACAGTGAGCGATCCGGAAAACCGGCCCACTGTGATGCAATTGATTCGTGGAGTCAAGAAGCGTATTTATCCCGTGGGCCGGCTGGATTATGCAAGCGAAGGATTGTTATTGCTGACCAACGACGGCACCCTCGCGAACAAGTTGATGAAGGCGGCGTCGCAGGTGCCGAAGACTTATGTGGTGAAAGTTGCAGGAATTCCAACCAACGAATCGCTGGACAAATTGCGCGGCGGTGTTTCGATTGCAACCGAGCATGGACGGCGAGTGCGCACTGCGCCGGCAGGGATCAAACTGATCAAAGAGGCCAATAATCCGTGGTATGAAGTCACTTTGATTGAAGGACGCAACCGCGAAATTCGGCGTATGTTTGAGCAGGTGGGACACCACGTGGAGAAGATCAAGCGCGTGCGTTATGGACCGCTGATACTCGACGTGCCGCCGGGTAAGTTTCGCGAGCTGACATTGCAGGAAGTCGACCGGCTGCGAACTGCCGCGAATAAACCAATGGCGCGAACCAAGCCTTCCGTGGCATGATGTGCCAAAGGCATGAGTCGTTTCTTCGATCTCGTCTCTAAACCGGCGCGCGAGATGAGCAGCCCCGTTCCTTTTCCAACCGAGCGGAACGGGTTCGAGCAACGGCCACTCATTAAGCTCGATTCCAATGAAAATCCTTTCGGGCCCTCTCCTCGCGCGCTCGAAGCGATGAGACGCGCATTGACCACCAGCAATCTATATCCGGATGACGATTGCCGCCCATTGCGATTAAAGCTGGCTGCGCACCATGCCGTGCCTCCCGAACAGGTGCTGGTAACCGCAGGTTCAACTGCGATGCTCGCCCTGCTCTGCCAAACTTTGCTGGCTCCCGGACTGAATGCGGTTACCAGCGAGCGGTCGTTCGTTGTTTACTCCATGGCGGTGCATGCCACGGGTGCGCGGCTGATCGAAGCTCCCATGCATGACGACACTTATGACTTGGACGCAATTCTCAGGTCAATCGATACGAATACAAGGGTCGTCTTTCTGTCGAACCCCAACAATCCTACTGGAACGATGGTGACGGTCGAAACTGTCGAGCGGTTCCTCGCGCAAGTCCCCGCGCATCTGGTTGTGGTTCTCGACGAGGCCTATTACGAATTCGCCTCGCACTTCGCGGCGCTGCGGAAAGTGAATTACTCGAATTCGCTCGAGTACGTTCGGCATGGTGCGAGCGTAGTCGTGCTGCGAACTTTTTCGAAGGCACACGGGCTTGCTGGGTTGCGCGTGGGGTATGGACTTGGTCCAGCGGAGTTGCTGGGATATTGCGCGCGCATGCGCAATACATATTCTGTGCCGTCCGTGGCGCAAGCGGCGGCCATGGAGGCGCTCGATGACGCGGAGCACGCCCAGCGCGTGGCCGAGAGTAATGCCGTACAGTCGCGATTTCTGGCACAAGAGTTGGAAGGCTTGGGATACCGTATTACTCCCACCTCAGCGAACTTCTTGTATTGGGATGTGGGAGAGAATGCGTCGGCTTTCACTGGACGATTACGAGAAGAAGGTATCGCGGTGCGACCCATGGGAGCGTGGGGCGCGCCGAGTTGCATTCGAGTGACGATCGGCAGGCCGGAGCAGAATCGGATCTTTTTGGAAGCATTGAAGCGCGTGAGGGCGCAGAGTTCGGCCGACGACAGGCAGCGGAGTAGAACCGCGGATCCCTCTACTCCTGTTTTTCTCCCCGACGGGAACGCGGAAATCTCGAGATAACAGCGGTTGCCTGCCTTCGTGAAATTTGAAACGGAATCAGCCAGCCAACACTGCCGCCCGAGCAGCGCCGTATAGGCCTGCGTCGCTGCCCAAAAGAGCGCGAGTGATGATGGTCTTCCCACTGATGCGTGTCTCGGTTTGTAGCGGAGCTGCTTGTTCCGCAGGCATTGAGCCAACGCCCAGCGGATCCGAGGGAGCGGTCGCCGCGTAAACCAGGGAGCGCTCGCGCAGTTCTTCGAACATCTTAGGAGCGAAAGCGTCCCACGCGCTGGAAACGCCGCCGCCAAGGACGAACATTTCGAGATTCAGCACATTGACTGCGCCCGCCAGCATTATGCCGAGATAGCGGCCAAAGCTGCGGAAGATGCGGCGAGCGTTTTCGTCTCCCTGCATGGCGAGATTGTAAATCGACTTTGCGCCGACCTCGGGGTCTGAAGCTGCGGCCTGGGCTAGCGATGGTGCTGCGCCACTGGCAACTGCTTCGCGGGCCATACGCATGATCGCACTGGCCGAGGCGTAGCGCTCGGCGCATCCGCGATTGCCGCATCCGCAGATCGGGCCGTCAGGCTCGACCGTGACGTGGCCGAATTCTCCAGCCATGCCATTCATGCCTGTCCAGATTTTTCCATTGAGAACGATACCGCCGCCGATGCCGGTACCGAGGGTTACCACCGCCATGTTAGAAACACCCCGCGCTGCTCCCAGCCACTGCTCCCCGAGCGCAGCCATGTTTGCGTCATTGTCGAGGACGATCGCAGAGTTATTTTCTAAAATGCCGTACCCGTGCAGGCGCCGTTCGATCTCTGCGCGGACCGGGTAGTCTTCCCATCCCGGAAAATTAGCCGACTTCCGCACAGTTCCGGTTTGCATGTCGATGACGCCGAGGACGCCGATTCCTGCTCCGAGAAATTTTCCTGAAAGTTCGTATTTGGAAGAGATACGGTTGATCGCTTCGCACATTTCATCGATGGTGCGTTCCGGGCCTCGCGCGGTTTTGGTGGGTACAGTGATTTTTTCGAGAAGCTGACCTTCGCTGGTGACGGCAGCGATGCGAAGGTTAGTGCCGCCGAGATCGACGGCGATGGAGAAGTCAGGCATGGCTCGGAAGATTATAGACGGCGGGATGGATTGTGCCGATTTCTGATCGTTCATTGTTGATTGCTGACTGCTGATTGCTGATTGAAGACCCGTGAGGCTCATGGATTTTCAATCGGCAATCAAACACTCGTCGATCGTCAATTCCGTCTCATTTTTGGCACCTCGGGCAGTAATGACTGCTGCGGCCAGCAATGACGATGCGCTTGATGGGAGTTTTGCACACCAGACAGGGCCCGCCTTCACGGCCATATACGCGGTGCTGCAGTTGGAAGAATCCTTCATCTCCGTTGTCATCGACGTAGTCGGAAATCGACGAGCCGCCGAGAGCAATCGCTTCTTTTAGAACTTCTTTAATTGCGGCCAGCAATTTCGCGAATTGATCGCGCGTGATCGTCGAAGCGCGGCGGCGAGGACGAATACCGGCTCGGAACAGCGATTCGTCTGCGTAGATGTTTCCAACCCCACGGAGAAGTTTCTGATTCAGCAGTGCGCTCTTGATTGGAGTTTTGCGCCCGCGAAACAGCGGGATGAAGCGATCAATGTCGATTTCGAGAGGTTCGACGCCGACCGTATCGAAGTCGCCTCGGCGGGCAACGCTGAGTCGTCCGAAACGGCGCGGGTCGACGAAACGCAGTTCCCTGCCCGAGGCTAGCTTGAGGATGGCATGGGTGTGCTTCGAAATCTCATCCTGGGCTTCGCAGACCTGCAGGCGTCCCGTCATGCCGAGGTGGACGATAAATTGCGCCTGTGGTTTCTGCCCATTATGTTGAAGCTCGAACACGATGTGCTTGCCCATGCGTCGCACGGCGACAACCCGCGTGCTCTCCACAGCAGCGGCGATTTCACGCGGAGGCGATTTCAACGGTTCCGGCTTTTTGCCGAGCCAGACGGATTCGATTACATCGCCCGTGACTCGGCGAGCGAGACCGCGAGCGATGGTTTCAACTTCGGGGAGTTCGGGCATGAGCTATCAGTGTACAAGGATGGATGCGCTGGACTGTGATTCGAGGCTCGCATGCGCTCGCGGTGAGATCGCTCGCCGGCACAGAAATCCCGAGATGACGCCGACGGCTTTGGAAGGATATCTATAGAGGGAGGCGAGCTAGTCTTTCAGCGGCACAACGGCTTGACCATCGCGGCAGAAGGTCGCTACATGCTGCAGATCGCCATTCGCGCGCGGCAAAGTCATCACCGGGCCGTAGCAGTAAACGGCATGGCCGCTGGCGGCAAAGTACCATTGCCCGCCCTTGGTGTGCGCTTCGACTCGCCCAGAGGGTTGACGAACGGGTTGCGGCGGCTTGGCAACCGAGAAACTGAACAACAAGACTAGGGTCAAAACCTTCATCGCCGCCCGACTTTTGCAGGATCCCGGAGACGCCTGCTACTACCTACCGAACTTTATCTTTTCGAATGACATCGTTTTATTCGAACGTCATTCGAACTTGCTTACCCACTTCGTCGAACCCACTACAGAACCTACCCAGCCGGCTGGCTGTTGCTTAAATCGTTCGTACGGTGCGGCGCGGATCCAGATCAGAAGCCGGGATCGGCGGAAACTGCACCTGGGGCTTCGTCGCCTTGTCCGCATGCGCGCGAGCTTGCGGGCCTCGTTGTGGTGCGGCGTTTGCCTGGGCCTGTGCTGTCGGAGCCTGAGCCGTTGGGGTCTGAGCTGTCGAACCTTGGGTGCGGCCTTTTGCCCGATCCTTCGCAGCTTTATCTGCAATGGCTTTGCCTTTCATCCCCCAAAGCTCGCGGCTCTCGGGCATGAGCACCCTGATGAGATTGCTTTGCGACTGGATGGCGGCGCCCTGTTCGACGATAAGCAACGTCATGAGCGCGTAGGAAACGAGAAACACCACCGTCAGCAAAGGAAGCAGGGTCCGCTTTTTCTTAGGGGCTTCAACCACGACAGCCGCCGTGCTGTCGAACCAATTCATCAAGTGACACCTCAAAAATGCCTCACAAGTGCAGGCGTTCCCGAATGTGCAGATTGCGAGCCATTACTCGACGAGGTGCGAAGCCGTTGAATGGATGCCGTTTAGGCGGGTGCGGTTGGCGTTGACCTGCCGCTGGAAGTGCAACGGAATGCATATATTGAGCAATGAGAATTGCTGCGCTTACTGCTTCTCCGCGGCTCGCGGCTTGAAAAACCCTGCGGTTGGTGGCCTTGCGGGACATTGGCCGCGCCCGAATCGCTCGCACTGAAGAACCGGAAGAGGACTATTTTCCTCCTAACAAAAGTTTGCCGATGGTCGCCAGCTGCATGTTAGAAGTGCCTTCATAAATCTTGCCGATTTTGGCATCGCGCCAATATTTCTCCACGGGATAGTCTTTAGTGAAACCGTAACCTCCGTAGATTTCGACGGCGAGCGAGGTCACTCGCTCGGCCACCTGCGAGGCGAAAAGCTTGGTCATGGCGGCTTCTTTGACGAAATTCGCACCCGCGTCTTTCATACGGGCCGCGTTGTAGACCATGAGTCGGGCCGCCTCGATCTCCGTCGCCATTTGCGCAATCTGGAACTGGATGCCCTGGAACTCAGCGATCGGCTTGCCGAATTGCTTGCGCTCGGCTGCATATTTTGCCGCAAACTCCCAGGCCCCGCGAGCCAACCCGATCATCTGCGCCCCAATTCCGATGCGGCCTTCATTGAGCGTCTCGATTGCGATCTTGTATCCTTTGCCGGCTTCGCCCAGAACGTTTTCTTTGGGGACCTTGCAATCTTCAAGGATGAGTTCGCATGTCGAAGAAGCGCGAATGCCGAGCTTGTCTTCCTTTTTTCCGACGCTGAAGCCGGGAAAGCTCCGCTCGATGATGAATGCGGTGATGCCTTTGTATCCGGCAGAGGGATCGAGCGTGGCAAAGAGTACGAAAAGCCCGGCTTCTTTGCCGTTGGTGATCCAGAGCTTGCGGCCGTTCAGGACGTATTCCAGACCTCTTAGTTCGGCTCGTGTCTGCAGCGCGAATGCATCAGACCCCGAGCCAGCTTCGCTCAGCGCGTAAGCGCCCACCGTCTCCGCGGCCATTTTCGGCAGATGGTGCTTTTTCTGTTCGCTATTGCCCCAGCGCAACAGGGCGTTATTCACAAGTGTGTTCTGCACATCGACGATCACTCCGGCCGATGCGTCGACGCGCGAGAGTTCTTCGACTGCGAGAATGGCTTCGAAAAATTTGACGCCGCCTCCGCCAAACTGCTCGGGAATTTCGATGCCCATCAAACCGAGCTGAAAAAATTCGCGGATGAGGTCTTTTTCAAAGATTCCTTTTTCATCCATTTCCTTGACGAGTGGCCGAATTTTATCGTCGGCGAACTGGCGGATGTTGTCGCGAAAGAGAATTTCATCTTCGCTAAGCTTGGTGAGCGGCATTGGCGGCGCTGATTGAAGGGTGGTTTCGGTCATATAGTTCCTGCAAGAGGCAGTATGCAAACTAAACAGTCTAACGCAATGCAATTGACGGCCGCCATTGAGGGCCCCGCAGGTCGTGATCAGTTTCGCCGGTGACCCAGGGGTTTCCTTCGCGTATTTCGCGACTCCCTTTGCGCTCTTTGTGGTCAAACCTGTTGGTTTATTTTTCCTGCAAGCCTTGGAAACTTGCGGCAGGAGCGATCCAAGATTTGCTCGACCGGCCTGAGGTCGCTTTTGTCCTCAGAGTGTGTCTGGTTGGACTCCCGCGAAACTCTGCGCCGCTGGAAGCTCTGTGTCCTTACATGTTCTGAAGGTTCTACAGTGATCTACGTATGTTCGTCTTCAACAATTGTTCACTAGAATTTTATAGCGGCTTACGCAAAAAGTGATGCACAAGAAAGACCTCGATATCCGACCTAGATTCGCGGGCCGCCGTTGCCGATTATGGGCTGGCAGTTCTCTACATTCACGCTCCAATAAAACGACCCCTATCGCTACACGCCGGGAGGCCTCGTGCGCCTGCTGAGTTTGCGGCTCATTCTGTCTCTCATTGTCGGCATCACGCTGGTCTCCTCGGGGTTTTCTTACTATGAAGTGGTGCGTGAGAAGGTTGCTCTGCGTAAGGAATTGGAGCGGCGTGCCGAAGTTCTCGGCGAAAGTGTCGCCGGAAATGTCGAAAAAGCCTGGGAGGATGGTTCAGACCGGTCGCTGCAGCGGATTGTACAGCGCTTCGGAAACCGCGAGCACCTAATTGGAATCGCGGTTAGCGATCGCGAAGGCAAAATGGTCGCCATCACTCCGGAATTGGCCAGGATAATGACCGCCACTCCGTACGACGTGATGCAGGCGATGGTGAATGGCCATGGCGAGAGCGCCTTCATACGCCTGAATGACGAGCCGGTAAATGTTTTTGCCCTGCCGCTTTACCGCCAGGATGAAATCGTGGGCGGGCTTGCCGTGGTGCACGATGCGGGTTATATCCGCGCGCAGAATCTTCGCACCTGGCGCGAGGCGTTTCTTACCATTCTTATTCAGGTTTTCCTGATCGTCTGCATCACGGTGTTGATCGTGCGCTGGAGCATCGCTGGGCCGATCGCGAGAGCGGCGCAGTGGATGCGGGCGCTGCGCATGGGACGGATCTCGTCACGCCAGCAAATGCCGGACCTGGATCTTTTCAAGCCCCTGGCATGGGAGGTGGTCACGCTAACAGAAAGCCTGAGCCAGGCGCGCACGGCGGCGCAGCAAGAGGCGCGACTGCGCGAAACCGGCGAATCGATGTGGACTGCCGACCGGCTTGCGGTACAACTTCGACATCGCCTGGGCGATGGACGATTGTTCGTAGTGTCGAATCGCGAACCTTACATTCATGAGCGTAAGGGCAAGTCGGTGGAAACCGTGGTGCCGCCCAGCGGCCTGGTCACCGCTTTGGAGCCGGTTCTCGATGCTTGTGATGGAACCTGGATCGCGCATGGCAGCGGCGATGCCGACATGGAGGTTGTGGACTCGCATGACAGGCTGCGCGTTCCGCCCCGCGATCCGCGCTATACGCTCAGACGCGTGTGGCTGAGCAAAGAAGAAGAAGAAGGATACTACTACGGCTTCGCCAACGAAGGTCTGTGGCCATTGTGCCACATCGCGCATGCGCGCCCAATTTTTCGCGCCCGGGACTGGCAATACTACCAAGAGGTCAATCGCAAATTTACCGCTGCGGTCCTGGAAGAAATTGCGGACGTTCCGAAGCCCGTTGTTCTGGTCCAGGACTACCACTTCGCGTTGTTGCCGCGCATGATCAAAGAAAAGCGGCCGGACGCTCGCGTGGCCATCTTCTGGCACATACCGTGGCCGAATCCGGAAGCATTCGGAATCTGTCCCTGGCAAAAGCAGTTGGTCGAAGGTTTATTGGGGGCCGACCTTGTCGGATTTCACACCCAGTCACACTGCAATAATTTTCTGCAAACTGTGGATCGCGTGATGGAATCGCGCATTGACTGGGAGCGTTTGTCCGTAGCGCGCCAGAACCATCGGACGATCGTTCATCCGTTTCCGATCAGCGTTGATTTTCCCGACGATACTCCCCTCGATAGTGCCAGTTATAAAGAGGAGTATATGAAACGCTCCTCTCTCATGCATAGCTTGGGAGTCGAGGCCCCGTTCGTTGGACTCGGGGTTGACCGAGTCGATTACACAAAGGGCATTCCGGAGCGTTTTCAAGCAATCGAAAGATTTCTGGAGAAGTATCCCAAATACCAAGGCAAGTTTACCTTCGTGCAGATCGGAGCGCCCAGCCGCACGCATATTCAACGGTACAAGGGCACTTATGGCCGAGGTTGAGGCCGAAGCAGAGCGGATCAACTGGCGCTTCCAGTCGGGCAAGTGGAAGCCCATTCTATTCTTAAAGCGGCATCATACTCACCACGAAATCGATGACTTCTACCGGGCGGCCGATCTTTGCCTGGTGACTTCACTGCATGATGGGATGAATCTGGTGGCAAAAGAGTTTCTTGCTGCAAGGCGAGACGAACGTGGCGTTCTGATCTTGAGCCAGTTTACGGGCGCGGCCCGCGAATTGAGAGACGCTTTGCTCGTGAACCCTTACGACATCGACCAGACAGCGGAGGCAATCCGGGTTGCCCTGGAAATGGAACCGGAAGAAAAACAGACGCGGATACGCAATATGCGCAAACAGATACGAGAATACAACATCTACCGCTGGGCGGGCAACTTGATTACGGAACTCTGCGAATTGAGGCTTGATGTATCGGAGCGCGTCCAGTCGAAACCTCGCACCATCGTACCGGCCGCTTGAGTGAAGTTTTCGCCAACTGCCGAGCGGGCAATCAACCATCCGGGATGGAAATAATTAATAGCGTAGTCGTTTCGCACGGCGCTGTTTCCATCGAGAGCAACAAAGAATTATCGAGAGCTGGGAAAAAATCAAGGACAAAGAAATGACGACCGCCGCTGTAACACCGATTCGCCCTCATACGCCGGTGAAGGCCTTTTATTTCAATACTTCAGCGCATCTGCTCCGCATCACACGGCAGAAAGCGACCAGCCTGTCTGAGTTTTTGGAGGCATTGCGGGAGTGTCCCGAGGGTTCCATTTTTCAACATACATTCCGCACTCTGCAGGAGCACCATTTCATTCGCGAAGGCTTCTCGAATGACTTCGCGCAGTGGGCCCTTTCAGCGTGCAATGAACCCGGCCTGGCGGAAGCGTTAGCGACGGTAGATGTTCGTGAGTTCACTTCTGTCGGCGACTTGCGCGTGCGGTTTATTGAAATCGTCGAGGAATTTCTGGGCCGCAATCCGGCAGCCGCCAACCGACCGGCCCGAGAGACTTTTTATTTCTGCGCATCTGATATTGTCGTAATCCCAACCAACTACGTTGCGCATACCTTGCAGGAATTTGCCGAAGGTCTGCGCCGGGTTTCGGTGCACAGCATCCAACATCACTTCATCGAGGCGCGACTCCGGCTCAAGCTGATGTCAAACGATTTTTCGCAGTGGCTGTATGAGGATCTCGGCCTTACGGAAGCGGCCCGGCAGTTGAATCGAATCGACATTTACACCGTCACACTGGACGACGTCAAAAATCAAATTATAAGAATTGCAGAGAGAGCTCTTATTTAAGGCGCACACTTTATGGAACCAGTAGAATCGGAAACTCGCAGCGAAACTGTAGCGGCTGAATTCCCCTCAACTTCGGCTGAAACCTCCGCGCCCACCATGCCGGGACGTGTCGAGCGGCGCAGAAAACCACGCGCCTGGGAGACGCCGCCTGCACCCGTGCCGCCTCCACATCTCGATGACTACCGCAAAATCGTAGGCGAGCCGGAAATCGACGAATTGCGATTTCTCGCGCGTGAACTCAAGGGCAAAACCGTAAAAATGGTCAACTCCACCGCCGTCGGTGGAGGAGTGGCCGAAATGTTAAACCAGATGGTCCCGTTGCTGAATGAAGTCGAGGTAAAGACCCATTGGGACGTGATTACTGGCGGGAACGACTTTTTCGAAGTGACTAAGGCCTTTCACAATGCTCTTCAGGGCAGTGAGTACCGGCTCACGCAGCAGGCCCAAGACATTTTTCTGATGAACAACGAGCAGAACCGGCAGCGCATTCAATTCAACGAAGACTTTATCGTGATTCACGATCCCCAGCCCGCTCCGCTCATAGGGGCCCGGAAGGGACCCGCCTCAACGCTGGATCTGGCGCTGTCACATCGATCTCTCGAATCCCAATCCTGAGGTCTGGGGATTTCTGCGTCCTCAAATCGAAAAATACGATGCGGCCATTTTTTCTTCGCAATCTTTTGCCCGGCAGTTGCCCATACCGCAATATCTTTTTTACCCCTGCATCGATCCGTTGTCGGAGAAAAACAAAGAGATCGATGAAAGTTTCGTTCAGCAGGTGTGCGATGAATTTGGGGTCGACCGTTCCCGGCCGATAGTAACTCAGGTCTCCCGCTTCGACCGCGCCAAGGACCCGGTCGGCGTGATCCAGGCGTTTAAGCAGGCCCGAAAGTATGTTGATTTCCAACTGGTGATGGCCGGCGGAGGAGCAACAGACGATCCGGAAGGGGCCGCCGTTCTCAGAGAAGTGCGCGAGGCTGCAGGCGACGATCGAGACATCATCATTCTCGACCTGCCTCCCTGGTGCGCCCTGGAAATCAACGCATTGCAGCGCGCTTCCACGATTATTGTTCAGAAATCGGTGAAGGAGGGTTTCGGCCTGACCGTTACCGAGGCTTTGTGGAAGGGCAAGCCGACGATCGCGGGCGCGGTTGGGGGCATTCCGAACCAGATCATTCACAAGCTGACCGGAGTACTGGTCCACTCGGTTGAGGGATGCGCCTACCAGATGCGTTATCTGCTCACTCATCCCGATTTCGCAAAACAGCTCGGCGAGACTGGGCGCGCGCACGTGAAAGAAAACTTTCTGATGACGACGAATGTGCGGCGATGGCTGCTGCTGCTTAGAATCCTTAGCGGGGCAAAATAGGCGGCAGGGAAAATGATTGCGTCGGCTTTATACGAGGGGCAAGTCTGCCGAAACCAGCGTACCGCGGCTACTGGAATGAATGGTCAGCAGGCCACCCAATTGTCGCAATCGCTCACGCATTCCACTAATTCCGACTCCTAAAGTGCGGCCGGAATTGCCGGAGATCCCGCGACCGAGATCGCTCACGTGAACGCCCACGTGGCCCGATGACTTGGTCAGCCTCACAGTAGCTGTCGCGCTGCCCGAATGCTGCTGCACATTCGCGAGGGCCTCCTGTATGACTCTGAACACAGTGATCTCTTTCTCGCGCGGCAACCTCCCAAAGTCATCGCAGATTTCGACTGCAACGCCAATGTTTGTGCGCTTGGCAAACTGGTCCGCATACCATTGAACGGCGGATGGGAGCCCCATTTCATCCAGCATTGGCGGATGCAACAAATGAGAAAGCTGACGGACCTCGCCCAGCAGATTCTCCACGACTTCGGCGCAGTGAGAAATCAGCTTGCGCTGGTCTGCTCTTGCGACCGGCGATTCCGCGTCTGGCTGCTCGTGTGCCAGGGCACTCAAATTCATGGCCAGGGTGGCGACCAGTTGGGCCGTGCTCTCGTGCAATTCGTGAGCCACACGGCGGCGCTCTTCATCGCGGATGAGCATCAATTGGCTCGTTAGTGTCCGCAGGCTGGTCTCCGCATCCTCGCGCCGTCTCACCTCTTCCACAAGCTGCGCATTCTTGGTCCGTAGTTCGGCCGTGCGGGCCTGCACGTGAAGTTCAAGTTCCTGCTGCAGGCGCTTATGTTCCGCCACTTCAGTTTCGAGGGCCTTCGCCTTCTGCTGTAAATCGGTAATGGAGCGAAGGCGCTGTTCCTCGCTGCCGAGATCCATGTAAGCTTCGGTCGGAATCACCGAGGAGTGCTCGTTGCAGACCTTCAGAAACAGATTGGCGTCCGTTTCCTTTTTGAAGCTGCTCATTGGGTAAGCGCAGAACAAAGAAAATGACCGGGTCTCGGCCAAGCTGTTCCAGAGTTGCTCCAGCCGAATCGCGGCCTCGGGTTTGCCATCCGCCAGTAACAACGCAACCATCTCACCGAAGATTACGACGCGTGGATGCTCGCCTTGAGCAGCGGCAGCCGCTTTTGCCATTATTCCGCCAACGACCTCTTTGAAACCTTGCTCGTTGGGCCATCCTTCCACGGTGAATGTTCCCAACATCTGTCGAGCATCCAGCACAACCAGCCGTCCCTGGGCAATCAGCGTGGGAACAGTAACACCGACACTCAGATGATCGAGAAGAGATTCGCGATGGGCTTCTGTGCAAACCACGATGGCAGCATGGCCCGCGCAAAGAGCGTTGCCAATGTACTCGGTGAGTTCTTCGATCAGAAACTTGTCTTGCGAATAGAACTGAACTCCATGTTCATGGTCGCCGTGGCGGAACCACGACCCCTTATTCAGCGGAGTCGAACAATCAACGGAGTGCGGTCCTGCGCTCTGCATGTCTTTCCCCAAGCATTATGCCACTAATGCCTTTCCGTAAGAATGCAGGGATTTCGCCGGTCTGGCTATACAGTCCTGACCGTATGCCGTGACCAGATAAAGCGCCTTATTGTTTCTACTCTTTGCTGTCTACCGTCGCTTCGGGCGGAGCTTCGATCGTGACATTGACTTCGGCGCCTTGTTTTAACTTCACGCGATCGCCATTTTCGTCAACCAACGTGTTCTCGATACGAAGTTCGCGATAAAGGTGGTCGGCGCCCTCAACGTTGATTTGCGCCTTTTCCGGTTCTCCCGGCGTATGCGGTTTGATCACTTTTTCAACGACTGCCGGCAAAGTAGTGCTGGGCTTTTCACTCATAGGTAGTTACCTGCCTGAAGAATCTGGGATTCGGCGCCGCCCCGGCGCTTTTGGAAAATCATAGCCTTCTTGTCCGCTCATTTGCAACATCGGCTCCAGCCAAACTCTGCTCCCAGAGCGGTTTTTTAACGACCCTGAGATAGCACATCCTTCTTCGCCGCCGCGCTCTCGTGGTCATTGTGATGGCCAAAATCCAAGCCGAAATGAGGCTCAGATTCAACTCCCGAAATTTTGATTGGGAGTTCGGTGCCCGCTCCGTCCTTTCGAAAAAAAGGATCCAGGGGTCTCAAGAGAATCGATTTCCACCCGGTGGTCATCTGCGAAAGCGTGGCTTGCAGTTTCACTTTTCCGTGGAAGTCAAAGGTCTGCCCATCCAGAGTGTAAACGCCCGTCATATCGATGCGGGGCCCCGGTATCACGAAATGCAGAAGCGAGAAGGACAGCAGCCCATCCTGTAGAGTAAACACGCCTCGCAGGTCGGTTGGGATCGTCTCCTGTAAATGCTCGTGCACTTCCTTCGGCTTACCCTGGCTGATGAGACTGATCGTGTCGAGCTTGTCTTGCACTTTTTGGTTGGCGAAGTGGCCATCAGATACGTGAAACGTGCCCTTCAACTTTAGCCGGTCCGTCACACTGGCGTTTCCTGGAGGAATGCTCAGCCGGGTGTTCATTCCCACCGCTCCGGTCATTACCGGCGGCTCGGTGCGCACGCCCAGCCGCAGCAAATCTTGAATGCGCGCGCGATCGAGGACTACATCCAGCTCAATATCGTGACCATGAGGCGTTCTTTCGCGGACCACCGAGCCACGAGCGGTCAGCGACGATTGAAGAAAGGAAGCATTCACCGGGCGCAAGTGGGTGTCGCCGCTGGTGCCGTCGACAATGGCGTGAAACTCGGTGTGCAGCGGCACTGGATGTCCGCTGGTAGCGATGCGGAAGTCGGGCGTGTCGGTAGTTCCATCGACTGCAATATTGCCGAGAGTGCCGGAGTATTCGCCGGTCGATGAAAGCATTCCCGCAATACCCTTGATCGTACTGAGATCGGCGTGGGTAAAGGAATAATGGCCTTGCACCGGCGTCTGGCGCGGATCATCTCCCTGCCACGGCCCGAAACTGCCAGTAGAGTGAATGTCACCAACCGGCTTGGGATTGATCAGCGTGGCGTCGAATTGAAAAGCCTGGCCCGGACCAACGTTTTTCAGCTTCAAATGTTTTATGGTGAATTCGAACGGCGGCTTGGCCGGGTTTAAAGTGTTAATCACCAGCCTCGCATTTTCGCAATCGACCTGGTCGAAAAAGATCGCCGCGCGGCTGCTCTCCTCTCGCATGGACGTGATCTCTTGCCGGCTTCCTTTCGGCGGAATATTCAGATCGAGGCCATCCACATAAACCGTGTCGATGTGCATGGGCCAATGAAACAAACTACGGAGTGAGGTTCGAAAACGAAATTCTGGCACACTCACGATTGGCTGGATTCCGGGTTCGTAAGGATTAGCATCGGTCGCGCCAAAAACTTTGAGGCCGTTTCCCGTGACCTGAATCCCATTGCCGACGCTGACCCCGAATCCCTCCAGTTGTACTTTCCCGTGGAAACGAGACGAGAGAGTTTGCAGAACGCGTGCGCGAAGAATCGGCTCGGCACGGGCAATCACAACTTTCACGGCGATAAACGAGCCCATGAGGAAAATCGTTGCGACAACGCCGATCCACATCAACAGGCGTCGGGATTTTCTACCCAGTGGGGACATTGTGAGAAATCAAAGTCGCGCTGCCGCGCTCGTACGCAGCATCGGCAGAAGTATAGCCAACACAATATCTGATGCCGAATTTCCCACAAGTGTGCGCCTTCTTGTGGTTTTCAGCCGATGCTTGAGACAAAACTTTTGTGAGACTTAAAGCGCTGCTGGCACGGGTGTCAGGGCCAGGATGCAGAAAGCGCTAGAGCAAAATGAGATTTCGCCACGCTCAGGTCGAGGCTACGCCGCAGCTAGTGCGCCTTTACATCCGGAATGTCCGCAGCTGCAAGCTTGCCCCGGGCTGCTTTTTGAGGCTTCGCACGCGGGACAGCAATACCGGCTGCCTTCGGCCGCCGCGCAGGTGCAGTTTTCGTGAGCACATTTTTCGTTACTCGTGTCTGCCATGGATTTATCGCTCCTTTTAATATGAATAGATCGCGTGGTGCGAATTCAATTTTTATTTCAAACCATACACATCCAGCTCGCCCTGCGGGTTGGTGACCGAAGTTAGATCGTGCGCCGTCGAGATATAAGCTTTTCCGTTGGCGACGATGGGCGCGGTGAATTTGATTCCGTACCCCGGAGCATCTCCGCTGTTGATGCTGCTGTCGTAAAGCTCGGGGGCGTTCAGATTATTGGCATTGTAAGCGCGGAGTATCGCGCTCGTCGGTGTCGGTGAGCCGCTGGCGCCGTTCTGCAGAGGATCGCCGTGATCGATCATCCACAGGACTCCGTTGCTCGTTCCGCTCGCAGAGATAAATGCGGTGGTGCCGTAACTGCCTTCCAGAATATTGGGCTGCGTGTAAGACCCATACGAAAGCGTTCCAGAGTATGGAAATTGCCTTACGGCGCCGTTGGCCGTGAGCGACGCCGTCGGCGTGATTCCCAGATATACCGATCCATTAAAGTAAGCGGCCGTGCCGAAAATCTCGTAGGAGTTAATTTCGGCCGTGCCGGATTCGGGGTTTGGGCCGCTTCCAGTGCAGTAGTTTGACTCGTAAGGAGGGTTCAAATCACTTTCGAACCACAACGTCTGCGTAGCTCCCGTGTCGTTGTTTTGCTCTTGCCCAAGATCGCCCGTGTTCGTCACATAGATCTTTCCGGTCTTTCCACCGGACACTAATTCCGTTGTGCCGGGAATCAGCAACAAGCCACCGGCGGCGAGATCGGCATCGGCGCAATCCATGTACGGGTAGACGAACGGGGTAAAGTAATCCTCCATCTGAAGGGTCTGTGTAAACTTCAGGACCGAGTCGCCGAATGCAGTCTCCCCATCCCATGGCCCGTTGCCGGTGGTGACGTATACGTAATTGCCATCCGAGACTGGCCCGCCGCCTCCCATCCATACGCCGCCTGCGCTAGCGTAGGCGCCTTCGCCCTGCAAGTTTGGGCTGGAATTGAACACTCCACTTTGGGTGAATGTGGTTCCATCGTAGGTATAAGCCAGCAGCCACCCACTATGACAACTGCCGAAGCCGATAAATACCGAGGCCGGACTGCCAGGCAGAACCAGAAGCGCCGCCCGCTGCAGACAAGAAGTTGTCAGCGTAGTGTCGTTGGTTCCGGAAACTGACGCCTGGAGCGTTATCGGGCTGCCCGGTTTTTGCAACCCCGTGGTGATATCTAACGCGTTCAGCCGGAACGTGCCACCCGCCGCTGCCGAAGTCTGGGTTGAAACCACGTACATGGTATTGGTCGTGGTATCAATAGCCGGAGTTGACGTGACCCCTGTGACAGGCTGGATTGGGGCAGTCGTAAGGGGGGTTTCGCCCGATTGCAGCAGCGAAACCTGCCATAGGGGATTGCCACCGTTCGTGGTGTTGCTGTCTGCGTCGAAGGCATAGACGCTGTCATTTTCCGTGGCCGCGAACAGAACGTTGTGGGTCGTGCCGCCGATCGTCAGGTTCGAAACCAGCAGCGGCTGCCCATAGACGTAGCCATCGACCAGATAGGAAAACAGCTTGCCGAAACTCGAGGGCGTTACATTCGCAGGAGTCAGAACCGTTTCGTTCAGATTCGCTCCGCTGCGGTTCTGGTCCACGTGATACATCGGAATGTTTACGGCCGTGCTCGTCGATTGCGATACGGTGACTGTTGCGCTGGAGTTGAATCCGCCCAGCGAAGCAGTCACGCCCGCGGTCCCCGTGCCTACGGCGATGGCGAAACCTAAATTCACGGTTACTACGCTGCTGTTTGTAGAGGTCCAGGTCGCGCTCGAAGTCACGTTACCCGATGTTCCATTCTGGTAGGTCGCTGTGGCAGTGAACTGTTCGGCCCCGCCAACCGTCAAGGCGACCGATGCCGGCGTTACCGCGATCGCGGTGACAACTTCCGCATTCACAGTGAGCTTCGCAGTCCCGCTGACCGAGCCCGAGGTGGCCGTCACTGTGACTGATCCCGCAATGACTCCAGTAGCGAGGCCGCTGGCTGTGATAGTCGCGGTCGATGCTGATGACGTGCTCCACGTCACGGCTACCGTTCCGGTTGAGCCGTCACTGTACGTGCCCGTCGCCGTGAATTGCTGGCTTGCGCCTATGTTAACGCTTGCCGTCGCAGGAGTTACCGAGATCGACTGTAGCGTCTTCGTGACGGTAACCGTTTCCACATCCAGGCTGGCACTCCCAGTCATGCCGCTGAGTGAAGCGGTCACGCTGGTTGATCCTGAGGCCACAGCGGTCAGCAAACCGCTTGCCTTGATTGTCGCAATCGACGAACTACCCACTGACCAAGTCACCGTCGAACTGACGTTGGCCGTTGAACCGTCGCTATATTTCGCGGTGGCGGTGAATTGTTGCGTTGCGCCCATTAAAATGCTCGCCGTAGCGGGAGATACAGTCACCGCCGTCAATGTTTTCGTGGGCGGCGGAGTGGTGGTAGAGCTTGGGACTCCCGCGCAACCCATGCTAGCCATCACAAGGGCGAGCGAAACCGGCGCAAGAAGACAAACGAACAGATTAAGACGAGTGCGCTGCATGGATCTGCTACTCCTACGGTGAAGTACGTACGGTCCAATGCGACGCAGCTTAGTATCCCAGCCCGACGGGAAGGTTGCCGGAGGCAACACGCGTTTTCGGCGTCTGTGACGAAGCTCACAAGCCAACATTCGGATGGGCTAGAACTTCCGATTCAAGCGCTAGTACTTTTCCCTTTGGCGAATACAGCCTTTCTGGTATTTTCGTGGAAATTATTTTGATCAGTTTCAAGCGGTTGCAAGGTTCGCCGCGTAGAACGTGAATCTGGTTCGCTGTAGCACGCGCCACAATTTGACGCCACTTCGTCGGGGCCCTACACACGCACGCTGGTGAGGGCGCGCAGTTCTGCTGTCGGCAAGCCACAATCCAAAATCGGAGAAGCATTGCATGTCGAAGTTTCTAACGCTCCTCGTGTGCCTAACGACTCTCTTCGCTCCCGCGGCGTTCGCCACCGTAAACGTAAGCTCCCCCGTCAACGACGGCACCTATTCCACATCGGTGCAATTTATTGCCACCGCGACCACTACCACTTGCTCCAAGGGCGTGGGATCGATGGGAATTTACACCGCTCCGTCGCAACTCGCTTACGTCGTCGATGGCGCGAGCATGAACCACACGCTGTCACTAAGCCCAGGAACTTACAAAACGACCGTGGAAGAATGGGACAACTGCGGCGGAGCCACAACCACAGCCGTTACCATCACAGTATCGTCTGGCGGTTCCACCGGCGTCTCGGTAACCGCCCCTGCAAACAACAGCACCGTCGGCTCCCCCGTAAATTATGTAGCTACCGCGACCACCTCGTGCTCAAAGGGCGTTTCCTCGATGGGCATTTACACTGCGCCCGGCGTTTTGGCCTACGTGGTGAACGGGGCCAGCATGAATTACAATTTGGCGCTGAGTCCGGGGACCTACAACACAACGGTCGAAGAGTGGGATGGTTGTGGCGGAGCAGCGACGAAGCCGGTAACGATTACGGTCAGCGGCAGCAGCGGTGGTGGCGGCTCATTCTCTGAACTGCAGCACAGCGGCGGCTGGGGACAATACGGACAGCGCGCTCCGACGTTTATCGATTGCTCGCCGTCGCCTTGCGACGATATTACGTTCTCCATGACGCAGAACATCAAGTCTCCCTCCATGAGCGGCGAGTCCTCTCAGATGTACCTTGCTGGCAGTGAGGCTTATGGCGACGCGCTGTTTAACAACCATTTGATCGGCGTTGATTCATCGCAAGGTATGCCCGACTCGAACCACACGCTCATCCCCACGTTGCACAATTTCACCTATGACGTCTACTTCTACACCACGGACTTGAGTGCATCACAAGCGCTCGAGTTCGATATCAACCAGTTCTTCAACAATCAAGGCTGGATATGGGGCCACCAGTGCACCTTAGCGGGCGCCAACGTCTGGGATATTTGGGACAACGTCGATTCGCATTGGGTCGCCACCAGCATCCCATGCGATCCCATTAACAATTCGTGGAACCATCTCACGATTCAGGTGCAGAGAACTTCGAGTAATCAGTTGCTTTACCAGACCATCACGTTGAACGGAAAAACATACTCGGTGAACCAGACCTACAGTCCGGGCACGGCAGTTGGTTGGTATGGCGTGACGGTCAACTATCAACAGGACGGCAACTACGAACAGTCGCCCTATTCGGTGTACCTGGATGAATTGACGTTCACCTACAACTGATGGTTCCCACAAATGATTATCGGCACGTTGGAGGCAAAAGGCCCATCGCAAGATGGGCCCTTTGCTTTTGGCGGCCACACATATGCCGCGGTGCACCGGTTGGCGGCGAGCAATCTGAGGTCCGGGCCAAAAAAACGGGACTAGAACCTCCGAGTCCGGCAACGCGGTTTTTCCGCTTGCCGCATCGGGCCTTTCTGGTATGCTCACTACACTGTTTGACGGATTCGCTTGGAGATCACCTGGGCCCAGCGGCACTCGCTGGCCTTCAAGGATGACCTGAAGTAACCGTTTAAACCCAAGCGCCACTATAAGCCACTTCTTCCGAACCTAGACGCGCCCGCTCGCGCGTAACCGCCAGCTTGAAATAGCTGCAGTTCTGCAGTTCGGAAGCAAATAAAATCCAAAATTTGGAGAGAGATTCATGCTGAAATCGTTGTCGTTGGTTGTGTGCCTATCGGCCCTCTGCGCTCCGTCCGCTTTTGCTGGGGTAACCGTAACCGAACCCGCTAATGGCGCAACCATCACAGGAGCAGTGAGTTACATCGCCACGGCTACCTCCTCGACGTGCTCGAAGGGTGTGGCTTCGATGGGAATTTATACTGCCCCGGGCGTCCTGGCTTATGTCGTTAATGGAGCCAGTCTGAACACGAGCCTGGATTTGAGTCCGGCCACCTACAACACAACCGTCGAAGAATGGGACAACTGCGGTGGCGCCGCCACCACTCCGATCACGCTTACGGTAAAAAGTGGCAGCGGAGGATCGTCTGGCGTGTCCGTGAGTTCTCCGGCGAACGGCAGCACCGTTGGCTCACCCGTGAACTACAAAGCCACTGCGACGACCTCTTGTTCGAAGGGCGTTTCCTCGATGGGCATCTACACAGCACCCGGAGTTTTGGCGTACACCGTATCCGGGGCCAGCCTGAATTACAATCTAGCGTTGAATGCCGGGACCTACAACACTACCGTCGAAGAGTGGGATGGTTGCGGTGGGGCCGCTACAACTCCCGTCAAGATTACGGTTAGCGGTGGAAGCGGCGGGTCTGGCGGTAGTTCCTTCTCCGAGCTGCAGCACAGCGGCGGCTGGTCATCTGCTGGACAGCGTGCTCCAACCTTCGTCGATTGCTCGCCTTCACCCTGCGACGACATAACGTTCTCGATGACGCAGAACATCAAATCTCCTTCGATGAGCGGTGAGGCATCGCAGATGTATGTTGGCGGCACTGAAGGATATGGCGACGCTTTCTTCAATAATCACCTCATCGGTACAGACTCGTCCCAGGGTCTGCCTGATACGAATCACACGCTGGTTCCCACGCTGCACGATTTCACCTACGACGTCTATTTCTGGGCCGACGATGTCGGCTTGTCTCAGGCAGTTGAGTTCGACATCAACCAGTTCTTCAATAATCAAGGATTTATCTTTGGCCACGAATGCCGCGTAGCTGGCGGCAACGAATGGGATGTCTGGGACAATGTGAATTCGACCTGGGTTCCTACCGGAATTGCCTGCAATCCTGTCAGCAACTCCTGGAATCATGTGACCATTCAGGTGGAAAGGACCTCGGACAATCAGTTGCTTTACCAGACCATCACGCTGAATGGAAAAACCAGCACAGTGAATCAATACTACAATCCGGGTTCGGCGCCGGGGTGGTACGGAGTAACCATCAATTATCAGGAGGACGGCAATTCCGCTCAGTCGCCCTACTCCGTTTACCTCGACGAACTCACCTTTACCTACCAGTGAGAATTTAAGGTCTCTCCAACAGCAGCGCAAAACGGGCGCGCCATTCCTGGCGCGCCCGTCTTTCACTTCCGGATGATAACGCCACCGTTATACACGTCGGTAACTTGGAGGGTTAATACTCCCGAGTAACAATATTCTTGAGATATAGGCTCGCGCCAATCCCCCACTTTGCGCGTTCTGGCAGTGCTCCGCTCTGTACAAACCTATGCCACGCACGGGTGAACGCCGGAAGGAACGCTTCGGACGCTACGAAATCCTGGCCGAACTGGGCCGCGGCGCCATGGGAATCGTGTACAAGGCGCGCGATCCTAAGATCAATCGTGTCGTTGCAGTCAAGACCATTTCACTGGCGGGACAGCCACCAGAAGAGGTAAAGGAATATCGAGAACGCTTTTTTCGGGAAGCCGAAGCTGCCGGCCGCCTGTCTCACCCTGGAATCGTAACCGTTTTCGATGTGGGCGAAGAACCCGAGACCCACGCCCCTTACATCGTAATGGAGTACGTTCCCGGCCAGACCCTCGACAAGCTGCTGCTTTCCCGCGAAGATCACAAATTGCCGGCTGAACAGGCTCTACAGCTCGCGCTGGAAGTGGCGGAAGCTTTGGATTGCGCGCATGGCCAGGGCGTGGTGCATCGCGATATAAAGCCTGCCAACATTCTGCTTACAAAAGAGGGGCGCGCGAAGATTGCGGATTTTGGCGTGGCCAAATTGAATCTGGCCAATACTACCGCGGCCGGGCGCGTTTTCGGCACGCCCGCCTTCATGTCCCCGGAACAACTCAATGACGAAGAAATTGACGGACGCTCCGATCTGTTTTCCCTCGGTGTAATTCTTTACACGGCCCTCACCGGCTACAAGCCGTTTCAGGGCAACAGCATGATGACGGTTGCCTTCAAGGTGGTGAATCGCGACCCCGTTCCCGCCACGGTGCTCGATACCGAATTGCCGCCGGGGCTCGACTACATCATTTCGAGGGCGATCGCGAAGGACCGTTCACAACGCTACCAGCGTGGCATGGAGATCGTGTTCGATATCCAGGAATTACGGGCAGGCCGGGAACCGTGGAGCAAGGCAAAGGAACACAATTCCGGAGGCCCGTTTCAGAATTCGAACGGCAAAACGGCAGGCGCGCGACCGATTAATGTTGCTGCCGCACGCAAAAGTTCGAGCAAGGCTCTGTTTGAGCACAGTTCGATAACAGACCTGTTGGAGCAGATGCGTGGCAAGTATTTCGTAAGCGCGCTTCTACTACTCGCGGTTCTGTTTTTCGCAGTCCGCATGGGCCAGTTGAAGTGGGCCCGTCACGGTTTGCGGAAGAACTTCAACGCGACTACGCTCATGCCGCAACCGATGCCGCCAGGAATTGCCCCAGCCGATGCCTCACCTAAGAATGTTCCCATACCCGCGGCAGCGAGCAACTCTGGGAATGTCACGAAGCAGACCGTTTCTACAAAATCCGCCAAGAAACACTCAACGCGACCGCCGCTGCAAGCAACTCAGGTTGCTTCTGCGATGTTGGACATCGAAGTAGATCACAATTTCGCCGAGGCCCACCTTTCGATTTGGGTTGACGATCACTTGTCGTTTACCCACGCACTGGAGGGCACGGAAAAGAAGCGTCTGGTGGTTTTTCATCATGTGGAAGGCCACGAATTCCACGCCATGCAAGTGCCCGCGGGTAAGCACGTTTTGCGAGTGCAGGTAGTCTCAGAGTCCGGCAAACAAAGCGAAACCATCCAGGGGACATTTACCGGGAGCGCAGAACAAATGCTACGCATTCGATTCGAAAAAAATGGGAAAATGAATCTCGACCTGCAATAGCTAAGCCGCACGCTTCTGTTTTGCAACCAGACCTGCGATCTTCGTCATATCATGCACAAACTGCCGCATCAGTTCCCGTCTCGCCTCGGAATTAGGCGCCCGCAAGATCGATGACGGATGAACCGTTGCCACAACGCAGGGAGCAAGAGGAGACTCGACTAACTCTCCGCGTTGGCGGCTCACCCTGAATTTTCTTCCCAACAGGGCCTGGGCTGCGGTCGCACCAAGGCAGACGAGTACCTTCGGTCGAACCGCATTCAATTCGGCGTCAAGCCAGGGCCGGCACGCGTTGATCTCCGAATACCTCGGCTTCTTGTGAATGCGGCGCTTGCCGCGCTCTCCCAGAGACCACTTGAAATGCTTCACCACATTCGTGAGATAGATTTCATCGCGTTCAATGCCGGCTTCGCGCAGTGCCTCGTCCAAAATTCGCCCCGCAGGGCCGACGAAGGGATGGCCGGCAAGATCTTCCTGATCTCCCGGCTGCTCTCCTACGAACATGATCGTGGCCTTCGAGCGCCCTTCCCCAAAAACCGTTTGAGTCGCATTCTTCCAAAGATCGCAGGCTTTGCACCCGCGTGCAGCGCGCCGCAATTCGTCAAGTGAAGTGCGGCCATCGATGAGACGGTCGGCGCTCGATTCGATTGGAAAATTGACTCGCACGGACTTCGTTCGCGCGAAATTGTCTGACCCGGATTTGACTGACAACGAACGGCTTTTCTTGATGGCTGGCACCCAGGCGAGCGAATACAAACTCTTCTCGAAACATAAAATCTTCATGCGCTGATGAATATCAGGGATGCACTGTAGCGCGAGTCGTTATCTCCGCATCTCTGCGCTCTATTTCTGCGCTGTAATTTTCGGGCGGACAATCGCAGCGCATGGCTTGGCATCTTAATGCATCGGGAAACCCTTAT
Source organism: uncultured Acidobacteriaceae bacterium (assembly GCA_963743585.1). Classification (GTDB taxonomy): domain Bacteria; phylum Acidobacteriota; class Terriglobia; order Terriglobales; family Acidobacteriaceae; genus Sulfotelmatobacter. The sequence continues at coordinate 461,625 of CAVUQI010000006.1, forward strand.
GGCAAATGCAAAGAAAAAGAACTCCTGGGTCTCGAAGGTAAAAACTGACTCAACTCATCCGCAAGCTGGTCTTTTCACGAAAAATGCGGAAACAATCGCACGGGCTTTGGCCTCGAAGAAGGTTTCGCCGAAAGGCCCGGGCTCGGGAATGCGCATGCTGACTTACTTCATCAATCGGGCCGGCCATAACCTTCCCGCTTCACGCCGCGCGGAATTGGAAAAAGCCAAGACCCTGCTTTCAAAGCGCCTCCAACGAGAAAAGAAAGGTCCTGCGAAAAAAGCGGCGTGAGGGGTCTGCCCATCATATTGCCGGGAGCTGTCGATCATTTCTCTCTCCTGCGGGCCGAACTCCCGTCGACCGAAGATTCGGGATGCCGCTCGACAGGGCCAACACGGTGCGATCTATGAACTTTCCGCGATAATGCGCGCCATAATTTTTCGCGCATCAACCAGATCGCAACCGCCGCAATCAGCCACGCAACCGTCGCCTCAACCAGCACTAGCGGCAAAGACGATTGCGGAAGTTCTTTCCAAACAACGAGCGCGAACACCGCGAGTCCAACGCAGCCCATGGCTGCTCCTGCGGCATCAACCCCTGCCACCTTTCTTCCACTCGCCGTGCCGTGCCTCCCCGATTCGTGTTTTTTCTCAATTTCATGTTTTTCGATCAGAGTGGCGGTGGCCGGCAAAATCGCTGGGAACGCCAGGAACAGGCCACCGATCTCTGGCCCGTAGTGCTTGGCGATGACTCCCGCCAATGCGGTCACCGTACCACCAAATGCGAACCTGACCACGTACTCGTACCACTTGGATTCGTGCAATCCTGTGGTATCGATCTTGATTTTCATGATCTACCCAGGACGGCGTACCAGAGAGCGAAAGCACACCCGAACCAAACCACGATCAGCGCTGCCGTGGTAGCAAGGGCGGGCCAGCGGTGGCGGATCAGTAATCGACTTACGAGGTAGGCGTAGACGCAGAAAGCGGCCGCGCCCAAAATCATCGATCGGGCCTCTACGCTGGCGTAAGTCTTGCCTCGCTCCATGACGGTCAAGGTGAGGGTGGCCAGGGCGATGGAAGGCGCGGCGCCGAACAGTCCGGCGAAGCTCTTCGGCTTCAACAAATCACCGAGAAGTGAAAATGCCGAAACAAACACCCCACCGGCAATCACTCTAAGGATAATTTCTTTCACACCCACCTGCTTTTCGCGGTGCACGCGCCTCCAGGGGAAGTACACCGTCCTCCCTTGGTTGCAAAAAGCACTCTTCAAGCGTGTGCCAGAGAATTGTAACCGGATATTAACAATCGATCTGCTGAAAATCGCGGCCAAAAAAAGATCGCAGGGAAAATTGTCAGTCGGAAGGAAAACTGGGCCGTGCGATGCGGCCCAGGTCAACACTCTATGCGGCCTTCTGATCGAAGCGAATCAGAGCTTTGGTGTGGCCATCGACCTGCTTGTCGAACTTCTCGTAAGCCTCGGGAGCTTCATCGATGCGTATATGATGGCTCACGATTTTGCTGGGCTTCGCCTTGCCGTTCACAATCGGGTCGCGAAGATATTCATTGTATTTCTTGACTGGAGCTGGCCCGCTGCGCAAAGGCGAATCGGGTCTAATCCGTAGGTTATGTTGTCCATACGAACTTACAATACGCGTCGGAACAGCCTTTTAACCTTTGTTTAGCAATTTGTTTAGCAATTCGCGCAGTAGATGTACCTTCTAAGCAATGTTTCAGTTTCGGATAGGGTGAACCTCCGATTTGCAATGGCCCTGGAGCCGCTAAGCTACCCATGGCCATTCTCTGCTAAAAAATAGGGAGAACCTGATGCCCGAGAAACAGACTCTGGAACGCGCTCGCGAAGATGCCCGCGAGGGTAAGTCTCCATCCACTCAAGCGGGAGAGTTCGTGCGCGAAGAAATTCACCACATACGCGAGGGAAAGCACGGCGCGACTTCGCCAAAACAGGCAATCGCAATCGGGCTCTCCAAAGCGCGTCGCGCAGGTGTTAAGCTAGGCGCGCCAAAGGGTTCGGCATCGCTACGGAAAAAAGCCGAACGCGATGAGGAAAAGGCCGAGCATCCGCACCGAAAGATCTCGAAAAGGCGCTCCCGGGCTGTCGAAGGTGCATTGAAACGCGAGCCGCATAGTTCAGCAAGTCACGAGTCGCTCTCGCGGCAGGCCAAAAGTGCGGCCGAAAAACGAGGAAAATCTGCCCGAAGCGCGGCTGCGAGGAGAGCAGCGCGCACGCGAAAGGCGCATTCTTCGTCTTAAAGAACCGGGTCCTTAAAAACTGGACTTCTGCTCGGCAATGCCACTCGTCTTAGCTCACTCGTCTTAGTTCATGAACGCACCGGCTATTTAACTGACAGGCTTTTCGTGAATTGAAGTTTTACCGCCATCGCTGTTGGGCCGCTCCCCGATGCTAATCCTTAAACAGGAGTTCTTATTTCAGATCGTCGACACGGAGAGCTTTTAATGGGGCGCGGACTTCAGTTCTTCCAAAATAAAACACCGTGTCGGACTCTTGCCTCGATGCTTATCTTGGGCATGGTTGCGGTTGGTTTATTGGCTTGGGAGTGCTGCCAAGGCTTACCGGCAAACGTGGCGAACTGTCCAATTACGCCTACGGCTCCGGCCAATACCTCGGTAATACCGGCTACGATTCAGCCGCCCCCGGCGGCGCTCTGCGGATTTCCTCTTACAATTTCGGTTCCGGGTAATGGTGCCAGCGTCGACTCGCCCGCAAACGTAGTTGCCAAAGCATCGCCGCCTGATCAGATCTACTGGATGCGAGTCTACGTTGACAATGTTGCGGTCTATTATTCCTTCACGCCCAGCATCAACCAATATATCTTTATGGCGTCCGGGCCCCATACCGTCGAAATTGTCGCCGAAGATGTCGCCGGTTACATTGCAACAGCAACCACACACGTGAACGTGGTAGCGCAAAATCCTGGGGTCAGCAGTATCCAGAATTTGCCGGGCTGGCTGTCATGTTCCGCGGCCATCGGTGACGGATCTACCTGCGCATCTGGTCTGGGCGATGCAGTTTCCCAGCTGCTCCAGGGACAGTCGAGCCCCTCGCTGAGCGGATCCTCCTCTGAGTTCACGATAAGTGGTTCCCATCCTTATTCGAATGAGCTTTATTGGTATCCAGTCGGTGGCGGGGACAACGTTAGTCATTTCACCTACGATCTTTGGTTCTACGTCAATCAGGGGGATGCTCCGCAGTCGCTGGAGTTCGACGTGAACCAGGCCTTCAACGGCACCCGCTGGACATGGGGTAGCCAGTGCGACTTCAATCAGACAGGCAAATGGACAATCTGGGCCCCACTGCATGAAATATGGATTCCCACTGCGTTTTCGTGCAAGCACTTTCCTTCGAACACCTGGATTCATCTCATCTGGACCCTCGAGCGAGTCGGAAACCAGGTGCATTATGTCACTTTGAACGTTGATGACCAGGAATACGACGTCGATACTTATTACACCGCGCAGCCCAACTGGTATCAGGAAGAAATCGATGTGGCATTTCAGCTCGACGGCAATTACCAGCAGCAACCGTATGCCGTCTGGCTCGATGAAGTCACGCTGAACGCATATTAAAGTTCTGTGAAAGTGCTCTGGCATTCACACTGATCGGCGATACGGCGCGCCCAGTATCGTAACCACTGAATTCACCTAGTGGACAACCGCCATCGGCGAGTGACCATCCCTTTGTTGGCCGGGAAATAGGTCATCTTCCAGGCGTATGGAGGAGGTAGGATGTGCCGAAAGCGAGTCTTCTTCTGCTGCCTGTCGTTCTTACTGCTGCCATCGCTAGCGCACAAATGGGTGAGGCATCTCGCGAAGCAGAACCCAATTTCGCGAATGCGGTCCCTGGGAGCGCTCTGACTTGCTCTCAGTCACACACACTCATTGTCCCGCCCCAACTGGTAGCAAGAGCAAGGCTCAAGGTCAAGCTTCTTACCCTCTTGCGCGAAAGCCTCTACGACGATGCCCGCGGCGGCGTGAATATAGCCCGGGAAAAAGAGATAAGGAAACTTGCAAATAAACTAAAGAACGAGAGCGACGACTGAATAATTTTGCCCTCCTGTCACGCGCACTCATTACAAACTGCAACAAATATGACTCGGCCACGGGGCAGATTCGCGGTCAGATCGTTCTCCGATGTTTAAAGGCCCAAAGTAAGACCTTAGATAGATGTCAAATCCATCTCAGCCCATTGTGTGGCCTGGCCGACCTTATCCCCTGGGTTCAAACTGGGATGGGGAGGGCGTCAATTTCGCGCTCTATTCCGAGCACGCTGAAAAAGTTGAACTCTGCCTGTTCGACGCCTCCGGCCGGCGCGAAACCGCGCGAATTCCGCTCCCTGAACAGACCGACATGGTCTGGCATGGTTACCTACCGGAAATACGTCCCGGCCAACTGTATGGCTATCGCGTTTCCGGGCCGTACGCGCCGGAGCGGGGCCAACGCTTCAATCCCCACAAACTTCTCCTTGACCCTTATGGAAAGCAGATTCACGGAAGCATCCGCTGGAGCGACTCTCATTTCGGATACAAGGTGGGCAACAAACAGGAGCGACCTCTCTTTTGACCGCCGCGACGATGCGGTAGTCATGCCGAAAAATCGAGTGGTCGATTCGGCCTTTACTTGGGGGACCGACGAACCACCTCGCATCCCATGGCACGACACGATTATTTACGAGCTTCACGTGAAAGGGTTCACGATGTGCCATCCGGATGTACCGGAGCGGCTGCGCGGAACTTATGCCGGTCTGGCGAGCGCTCCTGTGATTGATTATCTAACCCGTCTGGGCGTGACTTCCATCGAACTTATGCCAGTGCATGCGTTCATTGATGATCGCCAGCTCGTTGAGCGCGGTTTGCGCAATTACTGGGGATATAACACGATCGGCTTTTTTGCGCTCGAACCTCGCTATCTGGCTCACAGCTCGATCCGCGAGTTCAAGACCATGGTCAAGACATTGCACTCTGCGGGGCTGGAAGTAATTCTCGATGTTGTCTACAACCATACCGCCGAAGGCAATCATCTCGGACCGACGCTATCCCTCAAAGGCATCGACAACAGCGTGTACTACCGGCTGATGCCCGACAATCCCCGTTACTACCGCGACTATACCGGCACCGGAAATACGCTCAATATGCGGCATCCCCGGGTCCTGCAACTCATTATGGATAGCCTGCGGTATTGGGTGCTGGATATGCACGTCGATGGCTTCCGCTTCGATCTTGCTGCGACTCTGGCCCGCGAGCTTCACGAAGTCGATCGTCTGGGAGCGTTTCTCGACATCATCCATCAGGACCCCGTGCTTTCCCAAGTGAAACTGATTGCCGAGCCGTGGGACCTGGGCGAGGGTGGATATCAGGTAGGAAATTTTCCCGTGGGCTGGGCGGAGTGGAACGATCGTTACCGCAATACTGTCCGCTCGTATTGGAAGGGCGATGCCGGGACGGTCGGCGACCTGGCGTACCGCCTCACCGGATCCAGCGATCTTTACGCCCACAGCGGACGCCGTCCCTATGCCAGCGTAAATTTTGTAACCGCTCATGATGGCTTCACGCTGCAAGATCTGGTCAGCTACAACGAGAAACACAACGAAGCGAACGGCGAAAATAATCGTGACGGAAATAACGACAATCGAAGCTGGAATTGCGGAGTCGAGGGTCCGTACAGACGATCAAAATATCCTGGCGCTGCGGGCAAAACAGAAACGAAACATGCTGGCCACTCTGCTGCTCTCCCAAGGCGTGCCCATGATTTATGCCGGCGATGCCATCGGGCATACGCAGATGGGCAACAACAATGCCTACTGCCAGGACAACGAAGTCAGCTGGATCCGATGGGACCTGAAACCACAAGACCGCGAATTGCTGAGTTTTGTGCAACGCATGATCAATCTGCGCAACCGGCACCCCATATTCCGGCGCCGGCATTTTTTCCAGGGACGGCCCATTAAGGGGGCGAACGTCAAAGACGTGCTGTGGCTAAATCCGACCGGTGGTGAGATGACCGAAGAACAGTGGCGCGATGCGTCCACCTGTTGTCTAGGAATGTTTCTTGCGGGCCAGGGACTGGACGAGACCGATGAGCGCGGGCGGAAACTCGGCGATGAAAACTTCCTAGTTTTACTGAACAGTTATCACGAAGATGTCGCGTTCGCCCTGCCTGCATTCCATCCAGGAAGCCGCTGGGTCGCCTGGATGGACACCTCGCGGGAGAACGGTCTGCGCAACGCCGACACTCACGATGCCGGTGCGGCATACCCACTGCAGGCACGTTCCATGGTGATCTTACTGGAGCGCCGCAATGGCAAGAAGGAAGAGACGAATGAAACGTCTTCATAAGATGCCGTTCGGCGCCCAATGCCTTGAGGATGGAAGTGTCCGCTTTCGATTGTGGGCGCCTGCGGCCCATAAAGTCGAACTCAGCATTGAGAGTGCGCAGACGGATGGTGCAACCCGAATTCCTTTGCAGCCGCTTGATCAAGGCTGGTTTGAGTTAATTACCGGCGCGGCCAAACCCGGCTCTCACTACCGTTTTCGGATCAATGACGCGCGCGAGGTTCCCGATCCCGCGTCTCGTTTTCAGCCGAACGATGTGCAGGGCCCGAGTGAGGTGGTTGATCCCACCGCTTTCGACTGGCAGGACGGGGATTGGCGCGGGCGGCCTTGGGAAGACGCTGTTATTTATGAATTGCATGTGGGTACATTCACCGCATCGGGAACGTTTCAGAGTCTCGGTGACCGGCTCGACTATCTCGCCGACGTTGGAGTTACCGCGATCGAACTGATGCCCGTGGCTGATTTTCCCGGCTCGCGCAATTGGGGATACGACGGCGTCTTCCATTACGCTCCTGACAGCGTCTACGGCCGTCCCGACGATCTGAAGAATTTAGTGCAAAGTGCCCATCAGCGGGGACTGATGGTTCTGCTCGATGTGGTCTACAACCATTTCGGGCCGGAAGGAAATTATCTTAACGTCTACGCCCCGCAATTCTTTACTGACCGTCACCACACGCCATGGGGAAATGCGATCAACTTTGATGGCCGGCAGGGCCAAATCGTGCGCGATTTTTTCATCCAGAATGGGCTCTATTGGCTGACTGAATATAACTTCGACGGGTTACGCCTGGATGCGGTCCACGCCATCGTTGACGATTCGTCTCCAAACGTCCTGACCGAACTCGCCGCAGCCGTGCATAACTCGACTGACATTGACCCAGAACGGCACGTCCATCTCGTACTTGAAAACGATCTCAACCAAGCACGTTACCTGCAGCGCACAGATGGATGCAGAACGCGGGCTTACACCGCTCAGTGGAACGACGACATTCACCACGTACTGCATGTGCTGCTGACCGGCGAGCGCGACGGATATTACGCCGACTATTCAGATCGACCCGTCAGCAAGTTGGGCCGCTGCCTGACCGAAGGCTTCGCCTACCAGGGTGAGGCATCCATTTTTAGAAGTGGCCAGCCTCGCGGCGAACCGAGTGCCAATTTGCCGCCCACTGCATTTATTTCTTTTCTGCAAAATCATGATCAGGTAGGTAACCGCGCTTTCGGAGAAAGAATCACAACGCTGGCCGATCGACGCGCGATACGCGCTGCAGTTTCGATCGTTTTGTTGGCTCCGTCTCCGCCGCTGCTATTTATGGGAGAGGAGTTCGGCACCCAAACCCCATTTCTATATTTCTGTGATTTCAAAAATGACCTGGCAGAGGCGGTTGCAGCCGGACGCAGAAATGAATTCGCGCGATTGGCTAAATTCACCGATCCAGAAAGGCGCGCCGGAATCCCAGACCCGAATGACCCCAAGACCTTCGAGTCTTCCCAGCTTAATTGGGATGAGACTGCGCGACCGGAGCATTGCCAATGGCTCAACCTTTACCGTCGATTACTGGGCCTCAGGCGTGACTACGTTGTCCCGCATTTGTGTGACTTGTGCGCGGCCAAGGCGCATTACACCTTGGTAGGAGATCACGGATTAAGGGCTGCCTGGCGCTTTGGTGACGGTGCGGAACTCACACTGCTCGCCAATCTCAGCACGGATTCCATTTCTTCAGTAAACACTGCGGCGTCCGAGATCATCTATCTCAGCGAGGAAGTCCGCGAAAGCGATTTGAAACGCGGAACATTGCCCCCATGGTCAGTCGCATGGCTGATGCAATCATGAACTCTCGCGTTCAAATACCGAGGGCCACCTATCGTCTGCAACTGAATCGCGGTTTTACTTTCAATCAGGCTCGCGCCATCGTTCCCTATCTCTCCGCACTTGGAATCAGCCACTGCTACATTTCCCCATGCCTGAAGGCTCGACCGGGAAGCATGCATGGCTACGACATTGTCGACCACAATTCATTGAACCCGGAAATTGGAACTCCGCAGGATTTTGATCGCTTCGTCTCAGCGCTCCACGAGCGCAACATGGGCTTGATTCTCGATATCGTCCCCAATCACATGGGAGTGATGGGAAGTGACAATGCGTGGTGGCTGGACGTTCTCGAAAATGGGGAGTCCTCTGCCTACGCTCCATTTTTTGATATTGACTGGCATCCGTTGAAAGAAGAACTGCACGGCAAGGTGCTCGTTCCTGTACTGCACGATCACTATGGCGCCGTTCTGGAAAGCGGAGAATTAAAGGTGGTCTTTCATCCGGAACGGGGAGAGTTCGATATCGTCTACCGCAACCATCGTTTTCCGGTGAATCCTCGGGAGTATCCGCGCATTCTCCGGCGCAGCGAGACTGCCTCGATGTCGAACATGTCGTCGAACCTGTCGTCGAGCATGGGCGCGCAAAATTCCGACCTCCTGGAATTTCAAAGTTTAATGACCGCCTTCAGCCACCTGCCCCGGCGTCATGAGGCCAGCAATGAACGTATTGTGGAGCGCAGTCGCGACAAGGAAATCAACAAGCGCCGCCTCGCGGAATTGTGCGCCCGTTCTCCGGAGATCGTGAAGGCAATCTTCCAGGCCGTGGAAGCGGTCAATGGCGGTCCCTGCCGATCCCGCAAGCTTCGACGAATTGCACGAACTGATCAAAGCACAAGCCTACCGGCTGGCCAACTGGAGGGTCGCATCCGATGATATTAATTACCGCCGGTTTTTTGATACCAATGATCTCGCCGCGCTTTGCATGGAGAACGAACAAGTCTTTCAGGCGACTCACCGGCTCATTTTAGAATTCGTGGCTCAAGGCAAAGTGGATGGCTTGCGCGTCGATCACCCCGATGGTTTGTACGGTCCCGCCCAATATTTTCGCCGACTGCGGTGCGCCATCGCGAAACAAGCGCCGAACAGCGAATCGACGCCATATGTGGTAATAGAAAAAATCCTGACCGGCGATGAACGTCTGCCGGAGGAATGGCCGGTCTGCGGCACAACCGGATACGATTTCTGCAATCTGGTAAACGGTCTCTTTGTCGATCCGGCAAATGCCGGCCGTATGGAGCGCATCTACGAAAGCTTCATCGGCGACGAAGTCGACTTCGATGACCTGGCGTATCGTTCGCGCAGGCTCATTGTTCGGACTGCGCTGGTCAGCGAACTGAATGTCCTTGCCAACCGGCTGGCTCGCATTGCGCTTTCGAAGCGGCGCACTTGCGATTTCACGCTGAACAATCTGCGCGATGCACTCACCCAGGTAGTCGCCAGCTTTCCGGTGTATCGCACCTATGTAAGCTCATCGCGGGTGTCAGAGAGTGATGCAGGATACATCGGTGTCGCCATCGACCACGCGAAGCGGAGAAGCCCGGCCGCCGACACCAGCGTATTCGATTTCATCCGCGACGTGCTGCTAACGCACATCGCTGAAGGCCAGGACGATAACTACCGAAACGCCGTCACGACGTTCGCCATGAAGTTTCAACAGTTCACCAGTCCGGTAATGGCGAAGGGCCTGGAAGACACGGCGTTTTACCGTTACAACCGACTGATCTCGCTCAATGAAGTTGGCGCTGACCTTCGTAGTTTCGGAACCACTCCAGCCAGATTTCACGCCGCCAACGAGGAACGGCTTCGAAACTGGCCGCACACCATGTTGGCTACCAGCACGCATGACTCGAAGCGATCTGAGGATGTCCGCACTCGAATCAACGTCCTCTCCGAGATCCCGGCCCACTGGAGATTTCGATTGCTCGATTGGCGCAAAATGAATCGCCACCATAAGCCGCTCGTCAACGGTGCGCCCGCGCCGTCGCCCAATGACGAGTATTTGCTCTATCAAACGCTGATAGGAGCATGGCCACTCGAGCCTTTGAATACGGAGAAAGATTGGAAGACTTTTCTTGATCGCATTCAGAAGTACATGCTCAAAGCTATTCGTGAGGCCAAAGAAAATACGAGTTGGATCAACCAGAATACGGAGTATGAAAACGCAGTCGCTTCATTCATCACAGCCGTGTTAAATCCTGCAGACGACAACCGGTTTCTCGATAATTTCTTGCCTTTCCAACAGCGGATTGCCCGCGCAGCCATTTGGAGCAGTCTGTCACAAACGCTCCTCAAACTCATGTGCCCCGGAGTTCCGGATTTCTATCAAGGGAATGAACTGTGGGACCTCAGCCTGGTAGATCCCGATAACCGACATCAAGTCGACTACGATCGCCGCAAAGACTTGCTGGACCGGGTTCGGAAGCTGGGCAGCGCACCCGACGTATCCTCGATACAATGCTTGCTGGATAAGCCGGAGAGTGGCGCGCTAAAGCTCTACGTTATTTCCAAGGCTTTATGCCTTCGCAAACAATGTCCTGATCTTTTTGATAAAGGCGGATATTGGCCGCTGAAGATTGAAGGAGCGAAAGCCAATCATCTGGTTGCGTTTATTCGAACGGTCGAGGGAAAAAGCGTGCTCGTTATCGTTCCCCGTCTCGTCGGAGCATTACTCGGCGACAGCATCGTTCCCCCGATTGGCCGAGATATTTGGAAAGACACGATTGTTCATGTCCCGGACGGTCCCTCTTGGCGAAGTGCCAGGAATGTGTTCACGGATGAAGTCCTCGATGATTCCCAGCCAAACCGAACCATTGCCGTCTCCGAACTGCTGGGGCAGTTTCCTGTGGGGCTTTGGGAAATCAGCTCTCGTTAACGCAAGTGGATGTGCGTCCAAGCCGCCTCAGATACGTCCGCGATCCCGCCGTTAACTCTGCAACTACGTAGTGTTGCCGGGTTTTGGCAGCGCTGGATGCTGCCCAGAATTTTCTGCCGTGTCCACTACCATCCGCCGCGATTTGCGATAAACGTTCGCGACTGCCATCGTCCAGAGAGGGACCAGATCGACACCCGGCACAAGCTTGCCAACAACCGATGGCAGAAATTCCCAATGCCAGCCTAAAAGGTGAACCAGCACGGCCGCGACCCCGACATCGAGTATGTCATCGATTGGCGAGGCGCCGCCTTCAATGAATAAGGGAAAAACGATGAGTTGCAGTGCATCTGCAATGATCGCCAGCACCATGGCGGCCCGGAAACGGGAGCCCGCCGAAATCGTGACCCTTTCCCCCGTCTCATCAGGCTCCGCCGCATTAATTGGTCGCCCGTGCTCATCCAAAAGCTGGTCCATATTTCATCAAGTCCAGTGATTTAGATGTTACTCCCCCGCCAGAAGTCCACAAGCCGTTATCCTCTGCAATCCATCGCACTCCATTGGAACTGGGACTGTTCTTGAGCTGCATTTCACTGACAGAATTTCACTGACAACCGCAGAACATACATCGGCATCTGCCATGGCGTCCATCTTCGCCGGTAGCGCCCGATGGGGATCTTTTTCACACATCGTGATGCTCCACCGCCCACTCCGCAGGCCGGATTGTGCCGGGCTTCGCATTCCGGCGTTGGTCGTACAAAGTTGATCGTACAAAGTTGATCGTACAAATCGTTCGCCAAAAGACTGGAGAGTAGCTCATGTGCCTGGCAATACCCGGAAAAGTGCTGGAGGATTTTGAGCGGGGCGGAATGCGCATGGCCAGAGTTCAATTTGGCGGCATCGTCCGCGAGGCCTCGCTCGACTACGTGCCTCAAGCGAAAGTTGGCGACTATGTGTTGGTGCACGTTGGATTCGCCATCAGCACGGTCAACGCGGAAGAAGCGGAACGCACATATCAATTGCTCGAAGAGATGGATCAACTGACCGAACTCGATGCTCCGGTGGTCGACGAAGTGTCGGCGAGAAAACCGCAATGAAATATGTAGATGAGTACCGTAACGCCCGACTCGCAGAATCGATTGTTAACGAGATTCGACGCATTCAGACGCGGGCCTGGGTAATCATGGAAGTCTGCGGAGGACAAACCCACTCCATCGTCAAGAACGGCATTGATCGATTGCTACCCGAAGGGGTGGAGCTGGTGCACGGGCCCGGTTGCCCGGTTTGTGTGACACCGCTCGAAACCATCGATAAGGCACACGCCATTGCCGCGCAGCCGAATGTAATCTTCTGCTCTTTTGGCGATATGCTCCGCGTCCCTGGTTCGAATGGCGACCTTTTCACCTTGAAGTCGCAAGGGGCCGACATTCGCATCGTCTATTCGCCGCTCGACTGCCTGAAAATCGCGCAGGCCAATCCTGATAGAAACGTTGTCTTCTTCGCTATCGGGTTTGAAACCACCGCGCCGCCGAACGCCATGCTCGCTTTTCGCGCCCAACAGGATCGAGTGAAAAACGTTTCGCTTCTCGTCTCGCATTCGCTACATGCTCTATCCGTACCGCCCGACGGCACTGAAAAACCGGCAGCGTTGGACCTTCGGCATTCTTTATCCTCCGGAATACCCGGAAGTCCGCAGCGGAACCGAACAATCGCAAATGCATACGGAGTGCCTGGTCGAAGCCGATAGTGATGCCTCTGTGGGAGTTGAATTTCGTTTTCTCCAGCTTGTTTCCAGGCAAACTGATCCAACAGCTCAGCCCTCTTTAGCGTCTGAGCCTTCATCATGCTTCGGTCAGGAGTTAAAGGAACGCTCAGACGAGGGAGTGGAACGCACTGTAGAACTCGAATTCTCCCTCAATGCCAAGCTGCAGCCGATGGAGTTCCGCTTCCCTGGCGCGAATCAGCACGAACAGCCTCCTGATGCGAACACGCAGCGGACTAGCCAAACCAGCGCAAATGAGCTGCGGGGAAAGATCTCTGTAGACACAGAAGTGATTTGCGAAGGTGTCTGGAAGCTAAAAATCGACATAGCCAACACCAGTTCATTGCCAACTTCCAGTCTCGATCGCAATTCAGCTCTGCGGCAATCGCTTCTCTCCGCACATATGATTCTCACCGCCAGCGGAGGAAAGTTCATCTCATTGTTGGATCCCCCTGAGCGTCTTCAAAATGCGGCTGCCGCATGCGTGAATGTCGGCAACTTTCCAGTCCTGGTCGGCTCCGATGGCGAACGCGACATGCTGCTCTGCTCGCCAATTCTGCTATATGACTATCCGCAGATCGCCCCTGAGAGCGCCGGCGACTTTTACGACGCGACCGAAATGGATGAAATGCTAACGTTGCGGGTACTGACTCTCACCGATCAGGAAAAAGATGAAATGCGTCTGTCGGAAGACCGCGTCCGCAATCTACTTGAGCGAACCGAGCAAAGCGCGCGTGAACAACTGAGGCGGACGCACGGCACCATCCGCGGCTTGCGGCAGATCGAAGAAACCAAATGACGGATCGGAGCCAGGAGCAGGAGAATACCCCGGTCGAAAGCGTCAGAATTTTCGGCGTGCCGGTCAAACCCGGCGACCGGGTACGCCTGTGGCCACAGAAAACAGCCGACATCATGGACATCGCGCTGAAGGGAAAAGTCGCCATCGTAGAAGCAATCGAGCGCGATTATGAGGACAAGCTGCATCTCGCTGTCGTCATCGAAGACGATCCCGGACGCGAGTTCGGCATGTTGCGCCAACCCGGACACCGTTTTTTCTTTTCTCCGGAAGAAGTCGAGCCAGTTGGCCTGAACGGTGAGGTCGAAGCGAGGCCAAAAGAATGAACGGTAAGCTGCCTGGTCGCCGGCATCGGAAATATTTTTCTCGGGGATGACGGGTTCGGCTTGGAGGTGGTTAGCCGTTTGCGGCGCCGTTCCCTGCCTCACTGGGTGACGGTTTCTGATTTTGGCATCCGCAGCTACGATTTGGCTTACGCCCTAATGAATGATTGGGATCTCGCAATTCTCCTAGATGCGCTTCCCCGCGGCAACGCGCCTGGCACTCTTTATCTGCTTGAGCCTGAACTTCCTGAGAATCGTGACACGATCGCGGTGGACGCTCACTCCATGAATCCAGTCGCCGTCTTGCAGTTGGTCCAGGCCATGGGAGGACAACCGGCGCGTGTCCTGGTAGTCGGCTGCGAACCGGCAACGCTGGAACCTGATCCGCAAGGGAATTTCACCCTCAGTGCACCCGTGAACGCAGCAGTCGAAGAGGCTGTTCGTATGGTCGAAGAGTTGATTACTTCCACTCGCTCCGAAGCGAGTCTGCAGGAAACCAAAGGAGAAACCAAATGACAGGAAAAATAATCAAGTGGGGCAGCATAGCTGCGCTGGCTTATGCGGTCGTCTATTTCCGCGGTGACTTCCAACGCTACCTCAAAATGAAGAGAATGTAATTCAGTTCGGGTGCGATGCGGAATGCCGGCGGGCCCTTGCGCAGAGCAAGTAAACCAGTGCGAATGTCGCCGCCGGGGCCGCAAACACGAGTGCGCGTAAAATCGCGCGTATCGTGACCACTGAGGTTCCGGTGGCCAGAGCAATTACGTCGTCTCCCCCTGCAAAGAAAAGGACCAGCAGGTACATAAACACTCCGCAGCCGAGTGCGGTGTTAAAGGGTTGTTGTGACGGCGGGCGCAACACGTGGTGTTGCTCCGTATCGAAGGTGAAAAGCTGTTCGACGAATGGATAAAGGTAAAGCGCCAGAAAAAGCAACGCGGGCATTAGGACTGCCGGGAAGAATATTTCAGGAATCAGCCATCGTCCCACCCGCAGGTGAACGCCGGGAAACAGTCTCATCGCTCCCTCGATCCAGCCGAGATACCAATCCCGCCGCGCGCTCGGCAAGATAGCAATCGGGTCAAAGGGCCCGTAAACCCAGACGGGATCGATCTGCACTAATCCGCCCAGCATCGCCAACACCCCAAACGGTCAGTGGCGGGCCAGGTCAGTTTCCGAAAGTACCTTCCTTTCTTGGCAGTAATGTGACCCGCGAGGTTACAGCAAGGTCTTTATTCATACCGCCGACTACTACCGGCCCATACGGCGTAATGAGAATGCCGCCCGCATCTCCGCGTGGATCGTAGGTTTTATTGCCGAGCGTCTCCCACTTGTGGCCGTGTACATCGTAGTCAAAGGTGAACGAGGAAACTTCGGCAGGTTTGCCGTCGTAGGCCACGCCTCGGTAATCATGCGGTGTGGATGTGCCCCCGGAAAAATAAATCTTCTTGTATCGGTCGGAGCCGCCGCTGGCAATTCCAAAGCGCGCCGTTCCAGGATGCGGCGGCAGCTTACTCCACTCGATCTTATCGGGATGCTTCTTCTCGATTTTTCCCAGCCAGCATTCGCTGGAGGCCACGTAGGCTGGCCCACCGGCTGGGCCGGCCTTTGCGCCATCGACCACCACAATGTAACCTTCCGCAACTCCGCCCGCTTGTCCGAAGGCTGGAGTGCCTGGGTAGGGCGTCGCCTGGCTCCATGTGTCCTTCTCTGCATCGTACAATTGCACGTTATTGACCGGCCCATTTGCAGAACGGCCTCCGATCAGATAAACGTAACGGTCATGCACGCCGGCGACTGCGCTGCCCACAGCAATCGGCAAATCTTTACCGCGTGACCATTCCCGGATGCCGGCCTCGTAAACATTTACGTCATTCACGGGACGCTCCGCCCCGTGCTCATCCAGGACAAAGCCGCCCACAAGAACTATCTCGCGGCTTTTGGCGGAAACGGCCGCAGCATTCACCCGACCGATCACGCCTGGCACTGGATGTCCGGCATACCATTTGCCTGTGCTCAAATGCATCACGTAAACCTTGCTGGTCACGTCATCCCAGGTTTTGCGCGGCCCCACCCCCATCATGGAAAACAAGTCCAATCCTTCCCTGAGACTGGCTACGGCATTGCCGGAGACCGCAGCCGGCATCGGTGCAAGCGTTCGTTCTTCCGCACCCGGCACAAGGGCAGCACAGCAAATGACGGCAGTCAGGACCAGCAGCTTTTTCATTCAGAAATATTACCCCACGAATATCATTCGCTTGGCGTCATCAGTACCTGCGCAGCGTCATCCCTGGCACGCTAGAACCAGGTTTTCCGGCGATATTGTCGATAATCTTCGCCGAAAGCAGCTTCGAGCACCTCCGCTTCGCGGTGTGCACGCATGATTTGCATGATGACGACAAAACCAAAAATCAGCCACAGGCCGGGACGGTGCACCACGAGCACCAACCCCGCAATCAGCACAGAGCCAAATACGTAGATAGGATTGCGAATCTTCGAATAGATGCCGCGCGTCACCAGGCGTCGCGCTTCAGCCTTTATGGCGAACGATCTGCCCAGCTGATATCGCGCAACCCCGATCCCAATCATGCCGGCCACCATCAGCCCAGAGCCCAGGCAGCGCTGCCAATCCCACACTCCCGGCCGGAAAAATGCCAGCCACAAGAACACGCCTGAACCTATTACCTGCCCTATCGTGATGGCATAGAACGTACCGTCTTTCAGGACCGTGCTCCTATTAAAAGTCGCCGAGCTTGTCCGTTTTCAGATTACTCGATCAAACCCTGGCGCGTTGCGTGAATAAAATCTGTATACGCCGGTTGCTTCCCTTCGGCGCGCATTTGGCTGGCGATCTGTCCGCGATGATAAGCCGAATGCAATAGCACATGACTCATAATGGTTTCCACGCTGCTCTCCCACTCTTCGCCTTGGCTGTTTTTGTATCGAATTTTCTCGGAAAGCCGATCCATAGAGATCTGATCGAGGTACTCGCGCCAGTGCTTGGCCACATCTTCCATTTCAACTCTGCATCGTTCCATGGCAAAGTCCGGCCACACGGGCAGGCCCTGCGGCTGCGATTTTATACGTTCGAGCCAAAGACGTTCGGCAGAGAGAACGTGCGCCAGCAAACGAAAGCCTTTGCTCTCTGGATATCCATTGGCGCTCAAAGCGGAGAACACTTCGCGGTTGGCCCACGCATCGTAGGTAAACTGTCGGCGCAAGTAATCGAGCAAATTCATTTGTACATTCCTTCGCACCTATCGGCGGCGGCACGAAAACAGACCTATTGAGTCGGGCCAAGATCGGGCCTGCAACCATTTTCATCTTCCGTTCATATATACCAATTAGACTGCTGTCTGTTTTAAGCTGAGATGTTCTGAATGAAAGCAGTTTTCTGAGCTTTGATCTATGCCCCGTAAATCCTCTTCAAGGCGCGCTCCTGCGGAAGAACCCGTTACATCCGACACCAGCCACATCGTCCCGGTTTCCGGCGAAGCTACTGGAAAGAAATCCGGCCACAAGCCCACCGGCTCGCTCGATGATCTATCACGCACGGCGCTTAAGGCATTTCTCATTGCGCGCGACGCTGTTTTCAACATGCGTGACTTGCTTACGAATTCCTCGCGCATGGCCTTCCTCGCCATTAAAGAGTGCGAGCAGGAACTCGACATCATCGAGCGCTACATCGACGACAGACTGCCCGCCGCTATCACGCGGGTCAACGAAGCGCGCGCGCGCCAACTGTTGACCAGTCTAAAGTGTACGACGGACCTGGAGCGCATTGGCGATCTGATGATGAGCGTGGCCATGCGGGTGCAATCGCGTACCGAAAAAATGGCCGCCTTGGACGTGCGCCAGCTTGTAGAAATGTCGGCGATTTTACGCGAAATGCTCGATCTGGTCTATCGAGGATTTCTCGAACTCGATCTCGAAGCCGCCCGTAAAGTTCTGCAAATGGATAAAGACATTGATCGCGTCTGCCACGGGCTTTTTCAAAAACATCTCACTGAGCAAGCCACGCAGAACAATCCCTCCAGCTTTGACGTTCTTCTCATGGCGCAGGCCCTGGAACGAGCTGGCGATCACACCACCAATCTCGCCGAGGATCTTTACAGTTTGATTGAAGGGCGCAGCCTGCGGCATCCTCCAAAAAAGCGGGCGGCAACGTAAACATAAAAGAAGCGCCCCGGTATGAGAACACGGCCTCCGTCGTCGGAGGCTGAGAAAAGGCGAACTCTGCTAGAATGGGCCGATTCTGAGTGTTCTTTTGGAGATGCGCATGCGCCGATCAATCATTTGGATTGCATTTCTTTTAACGACGGTCTTCGTTCCTTTCTCGCCTGCCGCTTCACCCCACGCGAAGCAGGATTCAGAAATTCGCGGCGCCTTCCGTCAGCCGCAGAAAAACGGATGGACGTTTGTGCATCTGCAAGGTACGCCTCACCAAATCGGCTTTCAGAACGGCTACCTTCTGGCCCCGGAAATCGAAGATACTCTGAAAGTCGTCATGCTGGAGACGACGCACAGCAGTAACAAAGATTGGCAGTTCTTCCGCGATGCCGCGCAGAACATGATGTGGCCGCACATCGAGCGGGAATATCGGGAGGAACTGCAAGGCATCACTGATGGCGTCAACGCCCACGGCGTGAAGATGGACCTGTGGGATGTAGTGGCGTTGAATGGCGCTGAAGAATGGGAATACTACGTCAAAGAATACGACACCGAACACGGGACCAAGTCTACAGCGATGCGCATGGTTCCCGAGCACTGCAGTGCGTTCGTCGCCACGGGCAGCTATACGAAAGATGGCGAAGTCGTGATCGCCCACAATAATTGGTCGGAATATTTGGATGGAGAGCGCTGGACCATCATTTATGACATTGTTCCCAGCAACGGTAAACGCATGCTCATGGATGGTCTTCCCGGCGTGATCCACAGCGCCGATGATTTCGTGATGAATTCGGCGGGAATCGTCATCACCGAAACCACCATCGGCCATTTTTCGGGATACGATCCAAACGGCATTCCTGAATTTGTGCGGGCGCGCAAGGCGGCACAGTATTCCACTTCCATCGATGACTTCACCCGCATCATGAAGCATGGCAACAATGGCGGCTATGCCAACACCTGGCTGATTGCTGACACACGCAAGAATGAAATCGGCCGCCTCGAACTAGGTTTGAAAAACGTCACCCTCGAGCGGAAAACCGACGGATATTTTGTAGGATCGAACTTCCCCATCAACGAAAAGCTGATTCGCGAGGAAACGGATTTTGACCCTCACGATATGGGCCAGAGTTCCACCGCTCGTCATGTGCGTTGGGATCAACTCATGGCCGAGAACAAAGGCAAGATCGACGTGGCCGCAGCCGAGCGATTCATGGCCGACCACTACGATACGTTCGAAAACAAAATAGATCCGGACGAACGCACCTTGGATGGGCACATCGACCTTTCACCCCGGGGTTCGGGAGATTGGCAACCGCCTTACGGGATGGCCGGAGCCGTCCAGAACAAAGTCGCAGACGCGAGCATGACGGCGGAGATGAGTTTTGTCGCCGCCGCCGGCCACGCCTGCGGTATGGATTTCAAGGCGGCAGAACACTTGCGCGCTCATCCCGAATTCGCGTGGCAAGCACCTCTACAGCGGGACATGAACGCCTATCCTTGGACGATGTTTAGCATCGCAAAGTAGTTCCGCGTTGCTACCCGAAGGCCGGAGAACAAATTGCGTCGCCTCCATAGAAGCGGCCTTAGCGCCGTCTTCGAAAGCCCATCCACAACCCGAGCCCGACGCCCGCCAGGACCGCCGCGCTTAATTTCTTGCGGTCGGTAATCGGAACGAAACGAGTCTGCTGTTCGCTGATCTCGACCACGCCGACGGGAATCGCGCGTACTCCGCCACCACCACCGCCGCCTTCGCCTTTAGCACTGGATTCGCCCACGCCGCCAGTGCCCGCCCCAGCGCCGTAGCCATACATTATTTTTGCAACCGGAATCACCGTTTTTCCCTGGGCCGAAATGGGTTCGCCGTAAATGGCTTTCACGTTCGCTTGCGCGAGAATGCTTTCTTTCAGTGATTGCAAAAGGGCAAGACTGCTCATTGTAGAAACTCCTCTATAAAAACTTTGACCTGCTGTTGAATCACGCTAATTCGACCGGCCTAGAAAGCCGAAGATCAAAGATGAAAGATCAAAGATCGATGGTCGATGGTCGCGAAGTACTTCCGCTTAGCGTGGCAATGCCGCTTTCACCATCGCCACCGCGGCGCTCGGGTCGGCGACTTCGACGATGAGCTCGTTGTACCGTTCGTCTCGAAGATCCAGCACGACCGTCTTGCCCGGATTGTGAACGTCCCAGAAAACCCGCTTGCCGTCCTGATAAAATGTGCCGGCCGTCAACACTCCGGGAATGTTGGTGCCGGGCATTCTCAATCCATGCCACCATCCGTGCGCTACGCTGGGGTCCGCTCTTATCTCCGAGACATGCGCGAGCGGGATCTCAAGCGAACTCTTGAGCGCCCACAGTTTGTCGGCCCCATGCACATGCAAGACAAGCTTGCCCTCCGAAATCGACAAGTCCACCACGTAGCATCTCCCGTGTGTTTGGATGCGCTAGTTGGAATCCATGCACATCCAATTCTTGACCCAGTATCAAAGGGAAGTCACTTTGCCCCGAGCCCAGAACTCCTTGGCGCACTTCGCGAACCCTTTGCGCTCCTCGCGGTTCAAGCTTTTGTTCTCCTTGACTCCCGCAGAGTCGTTGAGATGACTCTGGTAATTAACGGTTCGAACGGCGAACTCGCTAAATTTAAGTTCGGGGTGAAGTATGAAGCGAGTTCTGATTGTATTGCTTGCAATAACGACCCTGGCGGCGGCTCGGGACAAAAAATCAAAAGCTCAACCCGGACCGTATATTTTCCTCAGCAAAGCTTCCGCTCAAACTCTAAAGGCTCTAATCGTCCAGGCGAATCTAGACGAAGGTTATGTCCTCGACTCCAACAACCAGCTGCAATTCAGCTTCTCGACTCCAGCGCAGATGCCTATTGTCAGTGCGCTCTTCGTCGCTTCAAGCGCGTGTACTGGTATGACCACAAAAAAGGTCTGGTCATACGCGCTGACGGAACTCAACGGCATCACCAAGGTGATCGTGCAGCCTTTCTGGGAATATCCAGACGATTACTGCAAAATGCAAACTCAAGGCTTGATTTGGGACAAGAAAGAGGAGATGGCAGAATTTCAAGCAATGCTGGACAAAGCTCCTACTGCGAGTGCGCAGAAGCCGAGTCTGAGTCCTGCTCCAGCCTCCTCAGCAGTTGTTCCCGCTTCGACTTCAGCGTCGTCCACAAACCATCAATAGGCACAACGCACTGCGCGGGCTGGCCTCGAATTGCCGACGGGCAACCTTCGCTTACTTGCAAGAAGGTCGGGGAGATTTAAGCTCTGGCAAACACGAGAGCCCGCTGCATTTCGCAGCAGGCTCTGTTGGCCCTAAGCAGCCTTCTTCCCGGCCTTGATCTTTGCCCACCTCGCCCGCTGTGCAGCGGCAATCTTTCTCCGTGAAGCGGCTGACATCGTGTGCTTCGCCGGAGAAGGGCCAATTTTCGCCGTCGTCGATGCTGGCTGCGGTCTGTTCCGGGCCTTCGCCCATCTTGCTTTTTGGGCCTGCGCCATCTTCCGCCGCGAAGCCGCCGATATGGTTCGCTTCGGTGGGCTTGCATTGCGGGCCATTCCCGAACCGTTCAACGACTCAATCACCGAAATCGCTTGATTTAACTTTTCCGCCTGTAACTGTGCCGCTCGGCGCTCAGCACGAAGCTCCTGAAGCGCCTTCTCTAGATTTGCCATAATCCCCCTCAAGATTTAGCTTTCCCAGAAAGTGTATCCAGAACTCCTGGAAATCCCAAGCGACTGATTATATTGAGCCTTCAAGGAATTGGTGGGCAGTGCAGGACTCGAACCTGCGACCTCCTGCTTGTAAGGCAGGCGCTCTAACCAGCTGAGCTAACCGCCCATTTTAGGGCGAGTGAAACGCCGCTTCGCTTCGCGGCAGTCTGTGCGCGAAATGCGAATCACAAAACTTTCAGCAATTGCATTTCATTGAGTCTACGCGAGCTGCGAAAAATCGGTCAAACCAAGCAGTTCGTCATTTCGCGCCGGCCATCGGCATCGGCCAAGGTCTCTCTCAGCGATCCTGCTAGACTGACGCGGTGCGCCGTCTCATCATCAATGCCGATGATTTTGGATTCACCGCAGGCGTGAACCGGGCCACTGTTGAAGCACATTTACGAGGAATCGTCACATCTTCTACCCTCATGGCGACCGGGCAGGCCTTTGATGATGCCGTGCGTTTGTCAAAGACCACACCGCGGCTGAGCATAGGATGCCACATTGTTCTCATCGACGGAGAGCCTGTCCTCGATGTTCGGCAATTGCCGTCGCTCGCCTCATCGCGCTCTGGCGCGGCACGATTCGGCGACAATCTCAAGTCCTTCATCGCTCGCGCTCTCACTGGCCGTATAAATGAAGATGAGATCGAATCTGAAACCACCGCCCAGATTCGTAAGCTCCAATCGGCCGGCATCAAAGTTTCTCACCTCGATAGCCACAAGCACACCCACTTATTTCCCGCTGTAGTGCGGCCCGTACTTCGTGCTGCGGGTGCCTGCGGCATCCGCGCCATCAGGAATCCGTTCGGGCCGCGCAAGCCCTTGAAGTCGAGTGAACTGCTGCGCCGGCCAAATCTTTGGACGCGGTACGCCGAGATGAAGGTTCTCCGCAATCTGGCCCGCAGATTTCGCGAAACGGTCCAACGCCAAGGCTGCATCACCCCTGACGGTACGTTAGGCATCGAAGTCACGGGGTCGCTCGACCAAACCCTCTTCCGTGCAATCGCCGAAATTATTCCTGAAGGTACGTGGGAATTTGTTTGCCATCCCGGATACAACGACGCCGATCTGAAGTTGGCGAACACTCGTCTGCGCGAATCGCGCGAAACCGAACTGCGAATTCTAACCTTGCCGGAAGCCCGAGAAATGTTGTCCGCACAGGGCATCGATCTCATTTCTTACGATGACTTCACCCGAGGTAACGTGTAGAGCCGCACGGTTGCGGCGTACTGCGAACCGCTTTATACTCAGTCGTTTTCAAATGACTTTCGTAACCTTAAGCAGAATCTTTAAGAAGCGTATTATCTGCATACTACTTGTCTGAGAACTCTCAGGCTGGAGGATTTTAATTATGCCCGCTGCCGGGGCCGCTCCGCGCGCCACCTTGGATCTGCGCCTACGTGTGTGGGGCATGGGGGCCGATAACCAGCCATTCCATCAGAACGCAAATGCCCAGAATGTGAGCCTCACGGGCGCCTGCATTTGCGGCCTCGATCATGAGTTGAAGGTCGGCGATGTGATCGGCGTGCAATTCGAAAACAAGAAGGCCCGCTGCAAAGTGGTATGGGTAATGGAGGCGGGAGCATTGAAGAAAGTCCAAGTCGGCGTGCAGTTGGTCGTCGATCAGGAATGTCCCTGGATTTCTCAGCTGCCGCCGGAAATGCGCTCGAATCAGCCCGCGATTTCTGCCGACAATCGCAGAAGGTTTCAGCGGCACAAAATCTCCTTTCCTTTGGAATTTCGCGACGAGCGCGTGAATACCCCAATGCGGGTCAACGCTACTGACATCAGTGGCAACGGCTGTTATGTTGAGACGGTAATGCCCTTGCCGATCTCGACCCTCCTGAAAGTGGATTTCTGGATCGATCAGGAGCACCTTTCCACGACCGCGACCGTCCGCACGCGCGATCCTGGAGTCGGCATGGGAATTGAATTTACTGGCCTGCCCGACGATTCAAAGAAGCGCTTCCAGGCACATCTCGATAAGTTGGATCCCGGTCTGTCCAAACCAACTCTTAAAGTCGAATAATCTCGCCGCGGAGCCATTCCGGCGCTCAGAACTGATGCTGCCCTGTAGAATGTGCATCCTCCCTTGTTCCCCGCCATCGAATGACAGGACCGTCTGGAAAGGGCAAGCTGGAACAATGAAAATTGGGATCACGTGTTATCCCACCTATGGTGGCAGTGGAGTAGTGGCCACCGAACTCGGCTTAGAGCTCGCTCAACGTGGGCATCAAATTCATTTCATCTCTTATGCTCCGCCCATCCGGCTGCGTGGCCAGGAACCGAATATCCATTACCACGAAGTGGAAGTCTCCCGTTATCCACTTTTCGACTATCCGCCTTATGACCTGGCACTGGCCACGCGCATGGCCGAAGTTGCGCAGCTTTACGATCTCGATCTGCTGCATGTGCACTATGCGATTCCGCACTCGGTAAGCGCGCTGCTTGCGCGTCAAATGCTCTCCGATGGCGCTCGCGGCCGCCGCTTGCCCTTTGTTACCACTTTGCACGGGACCGATATCACGCTGGTTGGCCTCGACCGCTCCTATCTGCCCATTACCCGCTATTCCATTGATCAGAGTGACGGCGTGACCGCGATCTCCAACTACCTGCGCGACCGCACTATGCGCGTCTTCGATGTGAAGAAGGAAATCGAGGTCATCTACAATTCCGTGAATTGCGATGTATATGTACGGAATAACGACAAAAATCTTCACGCTGAATATGCGCCCAACAATGAACGCCTCCTGGTGCACCTTTCGAACTTTCGTCCGGTCAAACGCCTCTCGGACGTGATTGAGATTTTTGATCGCGTTCACAAGAAGATCCCTTCCCGGCTCCTGCTCATCGGAGATGGCCCCGACCGTTCCGTTGCCGAGTGGCTAGCCGTGCAGAAAGGCATTCACGAAGATGTACTCTTCCTCGGAAAACAGGACCAAGTGCAAGAGAAGCTCGGAATCGCCGACATTCTCCTGATGCCGAGCGAACTCGAATCATTTGGGCTGGCCGCTTTGGAGGCCATGGCCTGCGAAATGGTGCCCATCGCGACCCGCACCGGCGGAGTTCCCGAAGTGATTGAGGACGGGGTCAGCGGCTATCTCGCCGATGTCGGCGATGTCGAAACCATGTCGCGATACGCGATTGACCTGCTCAACGACGAAAGTCGATTGCGCCAAATGGGCAAGGCCGCCCGCGCGGTAGCGCAGGCGCGATTCTGCTCCAGCAAGATTGTTCCGCAATACGAGAATTTTTATCGCCGCGTGCTGGAGCGTTCTTCGTAAAAGGCTTCCGGCACCGCTCCTGTGGTCTGCAGCAGCGGCAGTCGAATGCGCACCAGAGTTCCCTTGCCTTCCCCGCTATCGATCGTCATGCGGGCTGTATTTCCGTAGAGCATCTGCAGACGCTCCGAAATATTCGCCATGCTTATGCCCGCGCCGCGGAGATTCATCGAATCGGCCGGCTGACTCGCAGAAATCCCTATGCCGTTATCTTCCACTTCGATCACCAATTGCGAATCGGACAACCGGCTGCGCAGATAGATGCTGCCGCCCTCCAGCAACGATGAAAGTCCGTGCTTGATCGAATTCTCCACCAGCGGCTGCAACAGCATGCTGGGCACCATGACGTCGAGCGACGTCGGATCAAGCTCCTTTACGACCTTCAACTTTTCACGCCCGAAGCGCACCACCTCGATATCCAGGTAGTTGTCGATGAACTCCAATTCTTCGCGCAGCGGCACAAACGAATCCGCGCTGCTCAGCAATCGCCGCAGAATGGTGGCCAGTTTGGAGATCAATTCCCGCGCAGTGTCCGGATCGAAGCGCACCAGAGAAGAAATCGAATTCAGCGTGTTGAACAGAAAGTGCGGATTCATCTGGCTCTGCAACGCTTCCATGCGAGCGTGCAGAAGCAGGCGCTCCTGTTCTTCCAGCTTGATCTGGATGCGAACGCTGTTGAAGATTTTCAATTCGATTCCGATCGCGGTCACCGATGCCGCGTAAATTGCCGCAAACACCCACCAGTTGTCGGGACTCTCCAGGCTGAAGATCGAGCCCGGAAGATAGCGCGCCAGTTCTGTCTCCACAAAACGAAGTCCGACCACGGTAGTGAAAAACATTACCTGCCAGTCGAACA
Organism: uncultured Acidobacteriaceae bacterium; assembly: GCA_963743585.1. Lineage (GTDB taxonomy): Bacteria > Acidobacteriota > Terriglobia > Terriglobales > Acidobacteriaceae > Sulfotelmatobacter. The sequence goes on from CAVUQI010000006.1 coordinate 487,637, forward strand.
GGCGTGGCCGCGGCAGGTTGCGTTTGATCAGGCGAAAAATACTTTGATCGATGAATGGCGAAAACGACCAGATATCGTCTTTGTCCACAGCCAGCGAGCGAAGCTGGCCGGCCACAAAACCGCAAAGCACTTCAAACGGCATCGTCGCCCATTCGCCGTGCAGCAGCGCTGGAACACCCAACAGAACCCCGCCCAGAGATCCCGTCAAACGTCCGCCGGTCACGCCCAACAGCAGCGCGGTTTCGAAACTAAGATCGCCGGCCAGAAAGCTGTGTGCCGAAAGCCGGATCCAGACTCCGACCATGATGGGCAAAGCCATCCAAAGGACCAGGTAAATCTTCTGCCGGAAGGTGCGTTCTTCGCGGAACAGCAGCGACTTGAATTCCTTGGAGCGCACCAGCGTGCTCGACACCGCGGCCGCCACGCCCAGCTTCACCAACAGATTGATTAAAATCAGCCGCGGTTCCATGGAATTGCGACGCTACGCCGCTGAGGAAACTGTAGCACGGTGAAGTAATCGGATGGCGCAACGCTTGCAGCGTTGCGATTCAGGCGACACCCGGCAGGCGCGGCTTCAGCCGCCGCGTTGCGCGGAGGACAACCCGCGCCAGCCCACAAGCGGCCCGTTCAGTCCTTCAGCATGGAAGACCAATTCAGGACGACCGAGATCGGCGTTTTCGCAGACTTCAATTGCGTATTGATGAGGAACTTTTGTCCGTCCCGCGTCACGTCGTAGAAAAACTGTTCCGACGTGGCGACGAATTCCCGGGGGTAGGCCTGAAAAAGCGCGGCCGGTGTCCCTGCATCGAAATTCGCTCCGGTCTTCACAGAAACCGACATCATTTTGTTATCGGGCGAAAGATAAAACAATTCTTTGCCATCGCCGCGCCAACGCGGCTCCGTTCCGCCGGCGTTTGAGACCTGCCATTTACCGTCCCCCTCGGGAAATGAGGTGACGTAGATTTCCCATTTTCCACTTTCACTGGAGGCGTATGCGACCCACTTGCCGTCCGGGGAGAACCGTCCCGTGCGCAGAGTCGAAGCAGCTTTCAGGAACTCGGCGGCCTTTTGATCTTGGACGTTCACATACCACAAGTCGGCACCGCGCTCATACAAGATGTATTTGCCATCGTGTGACCAGTCGTTGGGGAAACGGTCTGGGCCGTCCTGGGGAATTCGCTTTTCCTCCTGCGAGCCGTCGCTGTTTTTCAAGTACAAATCGAACTGGGCCTCGCGGTTGTCGGCAAACACCAACTGCTTTTCATCCGGGCTCCACGTCGGCATCGAATCGATGGCCGGATCGAAGGTAAGACGCTTGGTTTCTCCGCTGTTTACGTTGTAAAGGTAGATGTCGGTGTTTAAACTGCCCGGGTCGGTTGTATCGGATGCAACCCATTTCCCTCCGGGAGAAAGCTCGATGTTGCCGTAAAAGCCTGACTTCGTAGCCACTCCTGCCTCGTGACCTGCCCGGTCGAACCAAACCAGTTGAGAAACCGCAGATTCCCCAGCCTTTTGCGCAACCAACAGCCCTTTGTCTGATACGGCGTAGACCGCCTTGGAAATGCGCGGCGAAAATCCAATGTCAGTAAAAATTGGGACCGCTTCGCCAGTCAGTTTGAAATTCCCAAGATCGAAATTCTGCGCAAAGAGTGTGCCGGTCCTTGTAGAAAAGCAAATGTCCAGGATCGACGTAGGCGGCGTTGCCCTGAGTTCTCAGGATCAAGTGTCTCTCGGTTGAGTTAAGGGCGCCGACATAAATCGCATAGAGGTTGCTTTCTGCCGGAGAGGTTAATTGCCGAAAAAAGATAGTGGATGCCATCGGGCAGAAAGAAGGGCCAGCGCAGGCTGTCCTCTTTTATGCTGCGATCGGGTGCAGCGACCAACATGGGCGTTCCGCCGGAAGCAGGAATACGATAAAGGCCCACCCCCAACAATCCGCTCGGTGTGAAAATAATGTCGCCGTTCTTGTTCCACGAGCCGCCGCGCCCCGTCGGAGCATCGCAGAGCGTTTGCACCGGGCCACCGGCCAAATCCAGCCGCTTGAGTTTTCCATCGGCAAAGAATCCGATCGGCACGTCCATCGGCTGACCAGAAGGGGAAACTCGCGCCTTCGGTGCTGGCAACGCGAGTCGCCTCTTGCGCTCCCGGTTCATAAAACCACAGCGAATTCGTGCGTTCCGATTCCGGGTGACCGACGATCACCACGGTATGACCGTTGGGCGCGATGGACAGGTCTTGTGCTTCGAAGGAAAGAGGCGCAGCAAAATAGGAAGTTTTCGGCGTAGTCCTGGAACTCAACCGCCACAAACCGAGTGCGACCAGCAAAAGGGCAAGTACCGCGGCAACCAGCCACGCCATGCGCTCGCGACGGCTGGATCCTGTGCCAGTCGATTTGGCCGGAGCAGCACTTGCGACGGTCGAACTCCCCACCATCCACTTCAGTTGGAGAGCGACATCATGGGCCGTCTGAATGCGCTCGTCAGGATTTTTCGCAAGGCAGGCGCTAATGACATATTCCAACGCCGGTGGCGTGAGCGGTTGGATAGCTGAGATTCGTTCCGGATCTTTTTCCAGAATCGCGCTGGCCACGCTGATCTGGCTCTTGCCTCCGAATGGCCGCGTGCCGGTGAGCATTTCATAGAGAACGGCGCCCAAGGCAAAAATATCGGATCTGGCGTCCGCTTCCTTGCCTTCGATCTGCTCGGGCGACATGTACTGGATGGTGCCGATAAGCGCGCCCGCCGTCGTCAGCGGAGATATAGGGCTGGCACCGCTCATGGTTCGTGCGGCCGACAAAAGGGGCGCGCTGGATGCTACTCCCGAAACGCCCGCGGCTGCTGGCTTGGCCAGACCAAAGTCCATGAGCTTCGCGCCGCTTCTTGTCAGCATGATGTTTCCAGGCTTCAGGTCGCGATGCACGATCCCTTGCCGATGCGCGGCGGCAAGCGCCTCGGCGACGGCGATTCCGGTCGTCAGGACTTCGTTCAGGGGAATCGGCACTTTACGAATACGCTCGGCCAGGGTCTCCCCTTCGAGAAACTCCATGACGAGATAGTCGGTGCCGTCGTGCGAGCCGATGTCGTAAAGATGGCAAACGTTCGGATGGTTCAGCGCGGAAATGGAACGCGCCTCGCGCTCCATGCGCTGCTTTAGCTCTGGCGATGAAGAAAGGTGCGAGGCCAGGCAGCTTGATGGCCACAGTGCGGTCAAGGCGCGTGTCCTTGGCCCGATACACCTCACCCATGCCGCCCGCACCGATCTGCGATTGGATTTCATAGGGCCCGAGCTTCGTGCCAGTGAGTAGGGCCATGGGCAGGCGCAATTATAGCCTGTGCGGCGCGCGGGCCGGATACGAAGATTCTGAGCGTGTGTCGGCAAACAAGAAAAATCCACAGCGCCTTGTGACATCCAACCTTGTATCTCACTTCAATTCACTTCATTATTTGTGATTGGCGAAAATTGCAACTCCCGACGAAGGCTGCGTAGACAGTCCGCAGGCTGCGGCAAACACCGACGCATAGCTTAATATTGGTCACCCAGAGCTTAAGATCTAAGTTCTTTGTTATGCCGATTTTGCGGAGAAAAACCCGCCAACCTCATGATTCCGGATATTTTGAAGAAACAGGGGGGAGGGGGGAGGGTACAAACCCAAATTAAACTGGTGGCACGCGCATCACGCTTCTCCAACCCTCCGGACGTGTCGGGCGGCACTGCCTTGCGGATTTCGGACAAGGTAGGAGACGACGTTGGTGTCGAGAGGTAGTGCATCAGAAATTGACCGGATCGGGACGCAAATCGATGACGGGCGGAAAATCTTCGCGGAGTGGCTTGAGAGTCGCGAGCACTGCCAGCAGCGATTTGGCCGGAGCAGGCTCGATGATCAATCGATCGCCTTCCTTACGCATGATCGCCTCGCCGCCAGGAAACTCGAACTCGCGGGGAATGCGTACAGCTCGATTGCGGCCATTCTTGAAAACCTTAACGCGGCGCTCTGAATTTTTATTAGCCGGAGTTGGCATATGGCAAAGCATATGCCGCCCAGCGTAGATTTGCCAACAGTACCCTTGATTCCGCCGGCAGCAACACAGCGGAGCCTACTTCTTAACGAAACTGCGCAGGTCGCTGCCAGTCATTTCTTTTGGTTCATCGACGCCGAGAATGCCTAGCATCGTTGGAGAAATATCGCGCAGCGAGCCGTTCGCTTTCAGCGTGAATTGCTTGGCATTATCAGCAATGACAATAAACGGCACCGGATTCGTAGTGTGCGCCGTGTGCGGTCCGCCAGTCACGGGATCGATCATCATCTCGGCGTTGCCGTGATCGGCGGTAATAAGCAGTGCGCCGCCTTTGGCGCGAACGGCCTTCTCAATGCGGCTCAGACATGCGTCGACAGTTTCGACAGCTTTCACGGTCGGCTCGATTTTGCCTGAGTGGCCGACCATGTCGGCGTTGGCGAAGTTCACGATGATCACATCAAACGTGCCATCTTCGGTGGCTCTTACGACCGCATCGGCGATGCCGGAGGCGCTCATCTCCGGCTTCAAATCGTATGTTGCAACCTTTGGCGAAGGCACCAGCACGCGCTCTTCGCCGGGAAATGGCTGTTCGACTCCGCCGTTGAAAAAGTATGTAACGTGCGCGTATTTTTCGGTTTCTGCCAGGCGCAAGTTGCGCATGTTGAGATTCCCCATAACGTTGGCAAGGATGTTCGCCATCGATTCAGGAGGAATCACCACCGGCAAGCGGAAGTTCCTGTCGTATTGCGTCATACAGACGTAATGCAGATTTTTCGGCACGCGGTCGCGTGGAATTGTCGCATCCAGATCGGCTGCGCCGGGGAGGTCGCTGCCGCCTTGCGCATTCAATCCGCTATTGCGGCTCAGCGCGCGCGTGATCTGGCGCGCGCGGTCAGCGCGAAAGTTGAAGCAGATGCACGCATCGTTGTCGCGAATCGTAGATGTGGCGCGGGCGCCCCCGCCCGCGTTCCTCGGCTCTTCGCAGACGAATGGAATCACGAATTCATCGGTGACACCGCGGTTGTACGAATCCTTCATTCCCTTCACTGGGTCGGCATATTTTTCGCCTTCGGCGTCGCCAAGCACCATGGCGCTGTAAGCTTTCGCAATGCGTTCCCAACGGCGGTCACGATCCATCGCATAATAGCGACCGTTCACCGTTGCGATCTTGCCGCAGTTATACTCGCGCATTTTCTGCTGCAATTGCTCGAGATAAGCTGCGCCATTGGTAGGCAAAGTGTCGCGGCCATCCATGAAGGCGTGAACGAAAACCCGCTCGACCCCCTGCTGCTTCGCCATCTTCAACAACGCATACAAATGCGCCTGCTGGGAATGCACACCGCCATCGGAGACCAAGCCGAAGAGATGCAGCCGGCGTTCGCCAACCCGCGCATGCTTCATCGCGGCAAGCAGCACGGGATGGGAAAAGAACTCTCCGTTCCGGATCATCAAATCGATCCGCGTGATGTCCATGTGAACAATGCGCCCGGCGCCGATGTTGAGATGCCCGACCTCGCTGTTGCCCATCTGGCCTTCGGGCAAGCCGACAAACGGGCCGCTGGTATGAATCAGCGTGTTGGGATATTCGCGCAGCAGCCGGTCATAAGTTGGCTTGCGCGCGAGCGCGATGGCGTTGGCCTTGGTTTCGGCGCGATATCCCCAGCCGTCGAGGATGCAGAGGATGAGAGGTTTAGGACGAGACATTTATTTCTGGAACGCTCCCTCGCCTGAGATTAAAAGAAGAGCACAGATGAAGTTACCAGATTACCCGGACAGCGTACTGCTGGAACGCCGGGTCATCTGTGATGATCGGCCAGCCTTCTTCTATGCTCTGCGCAATCAGCATGCGATCGAACGGGTCGCGGTGATGCATGGGGAGACGTTCGAGAGCGAGCAAATGATCAATGCTGATGGTGAGCACCTCTATCCCGTTCTCCGCCAATTTTCTGAGCACATACGGACCCGCAGGCCGAGGGAGATTCAGCTTGCCCGACTGTACCTTGATAAGAATCTCCCAGACGCTTGCGATGCTTAGCAAAAGACCGGCGGGTCCGGCAAAAGTGTCGCGGGCGCGAGGCGACATCCTCGCATCCCCAGCCAGCGCCCACAAAAATGCATGGGTATCAAGAATGGCCTTCATTTCGGTAGAACGGGCCCGTTATAGAACAGATCCTCAATTTCGCGATCTGGATCATTGAAATCGCCGGGAACCGTGAAGTCACCCTTGGCGCTGCCGAAGACCCTCTTCTTGGACGTATTCTTCAGCGGCACCAGCTTCGCCACCGGAGTCCCTGCTTTGGCGATGATAACTTCCTCTCCTAAAGCCACTCGCGCCAAAAGCCTGGAAAGATGAGTTTTAGCTTCGTGGATATTCACTTCCATAGTTGAATTATAGCTAAGGCATGGACTAAGTCAATCTTGAGGCCGCTTCATTCGGCCCTTCTCCTGCTCAACTGCAAAGGGCGAAATAATAGCGAATCTTTTCATGATTCGACAACATCTGTTGCAAGAAGCATCATCACTTTTGGAGGAATCCATGTCGATTAGCGAGCTCTTACTCCCAGAATTCGATGCCGAGATGAAAACCACCCGAACCACTCTTGAACGTGTCCCCTTCGATAAAATCGGCTTCGCCCCGCACGCCAAATCGATGCCGCTGGAAAAGCTCGCGCCGCACGTGGCCGAGCTGCCAGCATTTGGCCTGACCGTGCTCACCACCCCTGAGCTGGATTTCGGAAGCGGAGGCAATCGCACGCGGCCGCCGTTTGAGCAGGCTGGGCTGTTGAAGGCGTTTGACGAAAACGTCGCAAAGATTCGCACCGCACTCAAGGATCTGCCAGACAAAGCGTGAACCGAAACCTGGAAACTGAGCTTTCAAGGCAAGCCGATTTTCAGCGGACAGCGGTTTCTGGCCTACCGGCAGATGTTCCTGAATCACTTAGTGCATCACCGCGCCCAGCTAGGAGTGTATCTGCGTCTGAACGGCAAGCCGGTGCCCGCAACGTACGGGCCGAGTGCGGACGACACGATGGGATTCTGAGAACAGTTATTTCCGTTCGAATAATTCCCTGGCAAACTCAGAACGTTCGCGACCGAGGTAATCCGCGACGTCGGAGAGGATTCCGTTTAAGGTTCCCAGGCGCAAGTCGCTGTGATCGGGAATCGTAACACGGTGTGCTTGACCGCGCAGCTCCGACTGGATTCGTATGTGGCTGCCAACTTGGCGAGTTTGTTCATAACCGTAGTGCCTTAACAGCCGAACTAGTTCGCGGCCGGAAACATCGCGCGGCAGCCTCAAGCAGAGATAACCTCGTCTTTCACAATGTGCAAACGAATCACGCTCGGGACGTTGCCTTCGTCAAAATGGCACCGGACGGCATCGCGAACGTTGCGCTTAAGTTCGTCGATCGTGTCCGCTTGCGTGAAGATCGAGTAACCCAGGGCGCGGGCGGCGTACCCGCCCTCGGGAGATTCCTCGATCGAGAAGATGATCTCAGTGTCCGGCATGGCGAGATTATAGCCTGAAAGGGGACAAGTACGACCACAGTTGCTAGTAGGAGAGCGGTTCAGTGCCTAGGTCTGACTGATGCACTGGTATGCCCACTTGGTAGCTCGCCAAAACTTTTCCGACAAGTTCAAGAAACCAAGTCTTGGCGGTTGGCGAGATGAAGATTTTTCGGCCAGAGTATTGAGGTCAACCAGCTTCCAGACAGTTTCTCGAGGCAGCCGGCTGGTATTCGTACCCGGAGGCAACAGCCGGGCCAGCCGAGGCTACGCTTGCCATGGTGCTCCAAACCGCGCGCAGTTCGCGTTCGTGTTCGAACGAGCTCCTCTTGCGCGCGACCTATCCACCGTCAAGTCCTTATCTTTCGGCTTATCCTTTGTAGTTAAGCGCCTTCAATCCCAGGAACCGCGCCGAATCTCCCAGTTCGCTCTCGATTCTTAGAAGCTGGTTATATTTTGCAATTCTGTCGGTGCGCGAGGCGGAGCCGGTTTTGATTTGTCCCGCGCCGGTGGCAACGGCGAAGTCGGCGATGAAAGTATCCTCCGTCTCGCCGGAGCGATGCGAGATTACCGAAGTGTAACCGTTGCGGCGTCCGAGATCGATCGCGTCGAGCGTTTCGCTCACTGTCCCGATCTGATTGAGCTTGATCAAAATCGAGTTCGCGATTCCCTTCTCGATGCCTTCGGCAAAAATCTGAATGTTGGTCACGAAAATATCATCGCCAACCAGTTGAATTTTGCCCCCGAGTTCCTTGGTCAAATTCTGCCAGCCATTCCAATCTTCTTCCGATAAACCATCTTCGAGCGAGACAATCGGATAGTCATTCACCCACTTCGCGTAGAACTTCACCATTTCGTCCGAACTCTTGGCCGATTTGTCCGACTTCTTGAAGATGTACTTGCCATCCTGATAAAACTCGCTGGCCGCGGGATCAAGCGCGATGGCAATCTCTTCTCCCGGTTTGTAACCAGCTTGCTGAATTGCCTCCAGCACCACTTCGATCGCTTCCACATTCGATTTCACGGAAGGAGCGAAGCCGCCTTCGTCGCCGACAGCCGTGTTGTAGCCGCGCTTCTTCAGCACTCCTTTCAGCGTGTGAAAAACTTCTACACCCCAGCGCAAGCCCTCAGAAAACGAAGGCGCGCCGACTGGCATCACCATGAATTCCTGGAAGTCCACGTTGTTGTCGGCATGGGCTCCGCCGTTGAGAATGTTCATCATCGGGACAGGCAACGTGTTAGCGCCTGCCCCACCAAGATAACGGTACAAAGGCAGCCCATATTCATTCGCGGCCGCCCGGGCCGCAGCCATGGAAACTGCGAGAATCGCATTCGCTCCAAGCCGACCCTTGTTTTCGGTGCCGTCCAGTTCAATCATTTTTGCGTCGAGCGCTCGCTGATCCGCCGCATCAAAATTGGCCAAAGCATCGGCAATTTCGCCATTCACGTTTTCAACCGCTTTGAGAACTCCTTTACCCATAAAGCGCTGGTTGTCGCCGTCGCGTAGTTCGACGGCTTCATGCGCACCGGTCGAGGCCCCGCTGGGAACAATAGCGCTCCCGAAAGTGCCACTCGCCAGCTGTACTTCCGCTTCCACCGTAGGATTGCCGCGCGAGTCCAGCACTTCACGCCCAATAATCGCCGAGATATTAGTCATATATATGCATCCTTCTTTCAAATCAATTGCGAAACCCATGATTATAGCGGATTGGATTTAGAGGCTGGTCCGTTCGTGGATCGCGGCGGCTGTGCACCTTGATCTTGTCGCGTCTTCGCGATCTGCTGTTGGCTGTTCGATTTAACAGCTTCTGACCGCGAAGGTCGCGAAGAAGTGCCGCAAAGGAAGGGTTAGGAGGAGCTAAATGCGGCTCGAAGCTTTTCGCCCAAGACCTCGCGCGGTGCAGTCAATTATGTTTCCCTTATCTTCGATGGTTCCCTCACGCAGCCACGGGTTGTTCCGTGAGTTCTGCCTGTTCTAGAGTCAAAGCAACAATCGGTCGACTTTTGTGTTTGAATTATTCAGCTAGAGAGGTTCAGGAGGAGTGATGAAGAAGTGGATGATCCCGCCCTGTATATTTCTGTCGGTAGCCTTAGCTGCGGCGCAGGGTTCGCCAGTACCCGCCGGAACGGCCCTCATGGTCAAGCTTGAAACCACACTGGCCACCTTCAGCAATAAGCCGGGAGACCCATTTCAAGGACAACTGACGAAAGATGTGGTCGTCAACGGCAAAACTATCATTCCCGCTGGAGCAACCGTTGAAGGCCGCGTTACAAAAGTGGCCGAACCTCGCCGCATCTCAGGAAGGCCAACAATCGGAATCTTGCCGGAGACGGTGGTGCTACCCGGGGGCGATCGGCTTTATCTTGATGCGACGCTGGTCGATACCAATATCCCAGGAACAGATGTAAACAACGAGGGCGAATTCAAGGGCCCAGGCCATGACCGTCGCGACAAGTTGGAAGCCGGCGGAGGCGCTGCAGGCGGCATGCTGATCGGAGGGTTGGTCGGCGGTCCGGTGGGAATATTGGTCGGCGGGGCGATTGGCGCGGGTTCCGCTGGAACTCACTGGCTGGTAGAGCACCACTCTGCGGTTCTGCCTGCGGGAACAGAACTCACCATCGAACTGAATCGTCCCATCGCCATGGCGCCGGCCGTCGCGAATGCGGGACAATAATGCCGCGACAACGGAAACTGTTTTTTTCAAACGCCGGAGGTCATCCTCCGGCGTTTCTATTTCGTGCGAATAGCTCAGGTTTACATTCCTACCGCCAGTTCCGCCTCGCTCACCAACTGCAGCTCGATCCAGCCCTCAACGGGTAGAGCATCGGCGGGAAGGCCATTCATCCAAATACTGAAGCGGAGCTTTAGCCTGCTGGTGGGAGGAACCGCTATGGCCTTCTGGCTGGCAGAGCTTTGAGGAAAACTAACGGCCCCTACCGGAGTTGCCAATAACCAACTCAGGGGCAAGCGGAATTCAAAATTCCGCAGCAATGCCAATTTCGCATTGTCACTGTTGCTGCTGGAAGAGGCGCCCGGCGATTCTTCGCGCCCATCGACCTTCCACTCCGCAACCCTCTGATCTTGCACTTTTGCGTCGAGCCGGAGGGCTCGCCGAGCATGGATCTCGCCGTTAGCCCACGATTCCAGGTTCACGACGATATCAAACTCGGCTTGCGGCACTGCCCCGGCGAAATCCAATCGGCCGTAAACAAATGTGCTATCGATTCCCGCATAGACCGAATCCAGCAGGAACTGTTTTCCGTGCATCGCGCTGGAGCGCTGATCGGCGGTAAAAACCGCCGCCCCCATCCATTCGAAATAACGAATCTTGTCTCCGGTAACTCGCGGATGAATGTAGGCGGTCTGCGGCGTGAATGCCGGTCTGGCTTCTGCACCGCTGATGGGCTGAGATAAATAGTCGGGAGGCGTTGCGCCCAGTGCCTGATAAACGTTGGCCAGATGCTTGCGGTAGAGTTCGTCGAAATCGCGGTCATTGGCCGAGTGATGCTCGGTCCGTACCACCAATTCCAATCGCTGCCCTCAGCGATCAAAATTTCTTCAAAAGCCAGTTTACGCTGGGGTTCGCTCGCATTCGCCTCATGCTGCGCGTAAAATTCGCGCGCATGATAGAGATAGTCCCAGGCTCGGTTGTCTTCCGGTGCGCCGATCCAAACGTTAAAGTTGGCGTTGATCCATGATCCTGGAACAATCGATGGCAAGAGCGAGGGATTTCGCTGCCGTGCAATTGCCTCCGAAACAGTAACCGCCTCCAGCCCTTGGTCGCGCCGCAGTGCGTCGTAGAAGCGCCGCAAAAACTCGCGGCCAGATTTCGGATAGTATTCCCAGGCATTCTCGCCGTCTAAAATTACCGAGACGACCGCGTCGCGGCCCTGCGCCAGCAGGGGTTGCGCCGCATCCTTGATATTGCGCAGGAGGTGGGCAGCGGCGTCTTTCGAGTCCATGCCGGAATAAACGAATCCGATCAGATCTGAGATCGTGTGGTCGCGAAACACCATGTGCATGGAAGCTTTGCCATTTTCGTAGCGGTGAACGTTGTAAAGGCGTTCCGCCAAATGCGCGGGCAATCTGCCGTTGCCATCGCGCGCAAAGAACACACCCGTGCTGCGGCCCAGCACGCCCTCATCCGTGGCCATCCACTTGACGCCAAGACTGTGGGCGATGGCAATCGCCTCCTCTGAGACGCTGCCCTCCGAGGGCCACACGCCTTGCGGCCTTATGCCAAATACTTCTTCATGAAAATCGAGCGCGCGCACCAGTTGTTCGCGCGCGTCCTCGGAATGCCGAAAACGGTTCTGCGGCAACGGCAGCCCCGGAGATGAAACTGCACCGGCATGGGTGTCACACACCAAAGGCAGTATTGGATGATAAAAAGGTGTGGCGGAAATTTCGATCGAGCCTTTCTTCGCTGCATCGCCATAAGCTGGCAAGACCTTGGCCAGCAGCTCGCGCTCGCGGGAAATCACAAACCGCTGATCTTCCAACGAGTAGTTGCGCTCCTTCTGAATGAGCGCGGCAATTTCCCCTTCCTCAAGAAAGAATTCGTCGAACCAGGCGATCTGCGACAGCACTTGTAAATCCGTGAACTGCTGCGGCTCAAAATATCTCTCCGCTTTCTCGGCGTTGAAACCGTGTTCACGGAATTTTTCCCGCAGCTCCCAATATCGCGGATAGCGCCCAATTACATTTGCCGGATTGGCCTGAAAGAGATATTGCAGGGCGAACTGCCGCTCTTTGGAAGTTAATTCTTTCGCGGGCTTTGCGGCAACTTCCAGAAAGGGATCGCGCGCGGTTCCCGCGACGTAATCCTGAACCTGCGTAATCAGCGAAGGGACAAGGTTAAAGTTCTGGTGAACTTCGGGAAATTCATCCAGCAGCTTCACCATGCCGTAATAATCTTTTAGCGCATGCAGGCGGACCCACGGCATACGATATTCACCGGTCACCAGATCTTTGTAGAAGGGCTGGTGCTGATGCCAGAGAAAGATCAGACGAAGAGCAGGCATGGCGGGAAGTGTCAGGATAGCATGGAGGTTCCGCTCGACAGATAACTCCGACGGACGTAGCAGTTGATCAAACGCCCGCTGTAGAAGAAGGTCTATCGGCCCATGGCATAGCGATGACGACTGTCTCGGCATCGGTATCTCCGGTACACTAGAACTCTCAAGATGCCAGAGGCCATCATCCCCGCGTCCAATCGCACTACGCTGCTCTCCGAGCAGGATCTCTATCTGTTCAACGAGGGCACGAACTATCGTCTTTACGAGAAGATGGGCGCGCACCCGGAGGTGCGCGACGGGCAGGCAGGTGTGACCTTCAGCGTATGGGCGCCGAATGCGAAGTCGGTTGCCGTGGTAGGCGACTTCAATGGATGGGACCCTAAGTCGAATCAACTGGAAGCACGCGGTTCCTCCGGCATCTGGGAGGGATTTGTTGCTGGGGCGAACCATGGAGCGCTGTACAAATTCCACATCGAATCGCGGCGTCACGGATACCGGATCGACAAGGCTGATCCTCTGGGTTTCTGGCACGAAAAACCTCCTCGCACGGCTTCTGTTGTGTGGGACCTCGGCTACCAGTGGAGCGATCAGGATTGGATGGCAAAACGTGCCGAACGAAATTCATTACGCGCAGCGCAGGCGGTTTATGAAGTTCATCTCGGCTCTTGGATGCGCGTACCCGAAGAGCACAACCGGCCATTAACGTACCGCGAAACTGCCCCGCGTCTCGCTGAATATGTCGGCCGCATGGGGTACACTCACGTCGAATTCCTTCCTGTGATGGAACATCCCTTTTACGGCTCGTGGGGATACCAGACGACTGGCTATTTCGCTCCTACCTCGCGCTATGGCACGCCGCAGGATTTCATGTATCTGGTGGATTATCTGCACCAGCACGGCATTGGAGTGATTCTCGACTGGGTGCCGTCGCACTTCCCTTCCGACGCCCACGGATTGGCGTATTTCGACGGGACACATCTTTACGAGCATGCCGATTCGCGCCAGGGTTTTCATCCCGACTGGAAGACGCATATCTTCAACTACGGGCGCACCGAAGTCCGCAGCTTTCTGATGTCGAGCGCCATGTTCTGGTTCGACAAGTATCACGTCGACGGCTTGCGCGTGGATGCAGTCGCTTCCATGCTTTATCTCGACTACTCGCGTAAGCAGGGAGAATGGATTCCTAACAAGTATGGAGGGCGTGAAAATCTGGAAGCCATCGAGTTCCTGCGCCGCTTTAACCAGGAAGCTTACAAGGAGCATCCGGACATTCAGACGACCGCGGAAGAATCTACTTCGTGGCCCATGGTTTCGCGGCCGGTTTATCTCGGCGGCCTGGGCTTCGGCTTAAAGTGGGACATGGGATGGATGCACGACACGCTGGAATATTTCAAACAGGATCCCATTCACCGCAAATACCATCACAGCAAGCTGACCTTCCGCATGTTGTATTCGTTCCATGAGAATTTTGTGCTGCCGCTTTCGCATGACGAAGTCGTGCACGGCAAAGGATCGCTGATCGGCAAAATGCCCGGCGACGAGAAGCAGCGCTTCGCCAATCTGCGCTTATTGTTCGGGTACATGTACGCGCAGCCCGGCAAGAAGCTCATGTTCATGGGCGACGAATTCGGCCAGGTGAGCGAGTGGGCTCACGATTCGAGTCTTGAGTGGCACGTCCTGCAGTATCCGGTTCACAGTGGTCTGCAGAACTGGGTGGGACAGTTGAACCGGCTCTATCGTAGCGAGCCCGGTCTGCACGTGCTCGACAACAATGCCGCCGGGTTCGAATGGGTCGATTGCAATGACGCCCTCACGAGCACGATTTCGCTCCTGCGCAAGACGGAGAATCCAAAAGATACCGTGCTCGTAGTGTGCAACTTCACTCCGGTTCCGCGCCTCGGCTATCGCGTAGGCGTGCCGTCAGCAGGCTATTGGCGCGAACTGCTCAACAGCGACGCTTTCGAATACGGGGGCACCGGCATGGGTAATCTTGGCGGAGTCAATGCAGAAGAAGTGCCCGAGCATGGCCGGCCATATTCTCTGAAGCTGACGTTACCGCCTCTGTCAGCGCTGTTTTTGAAGATGGGGTAGCACCGCTGAACGGCGCCGGCCTGATAACTCAAAGAACCCTCCCAAGCGCCGCGTCGAACTGGAAGCTTCGAAGACCTCCTACCCACGTATTTTTCAATGATTGAGATAAGAAATATTTATTGGACGCGGTAGAAGCCTCCATTTACTTTCGCGCATTGGATTGAGATCGGCAGCGATGTTCTATTGACGAGATCGAGAATCTATTGGTGTGTGCAGGATGGCATTCCTGCTGCACGCCGCTGTAGGTTTGTTCCGCGTGCAAGAACGGCGAAGAACGCAAAGGAGATAAGAAAATGATAAAGCGAGCAGAGAGCGCTTCTCTGCGCGGCTCTTGCGCGTCAGCCGCTGCCAAAATTCTTCTCACCATCATCGTGCTAACGGGGCTGGCCGCCGTGAGTTGGGCCGATGACGGTCCCAAGCCTGATCCCTCCGGTATTTCGACAGGCGACAAGACTTCAACCGTCGATGGGGCTGGTAATCCCTTCGTAGTTCCCGAACCCACCGACAGAAGTGCGCCAGACTACGCCGCCAACAAAAAGGCTTTCGACACCTATCAGGTCGAAGCCGCCAAGGAGCCTCTGGCTGGTAAGCTGGCCGACGATGTAGGCCATCTTCGAATCGCGACCAACTTCGCCTGGACGCTGAACACGGGCTATCTGGTTTTGTTCATGCAAGCTGGCTTCGCGCTGCTGACCTGTGGATTGGTGCGCAAGAAAAATGCCGCTCATTTGATGATGTTGAACTTCGCGGCATACGTTTTCGCCTTTCTCGCCTACTACGCCGTAGGCTATGCATTTCAGTTCGGAGCGGTTGCCATCAATGCCGCGCCTACGAACCTGGGCGGCGTGCCCACGCTGAACAAATTCCTCATCGGCCACGGCCAATGGGGATTTGTGGGCGGCAAAGGTTTTTTCTTCCTCGGCCCGGCTTACGATGCGGGCAGCAATTGCCTTGCCCTGTTTGAAGTAGTTTTCATGGAGACCGCCGGGTACATCATTGTCGGTGCCATTTGCGAGCGCATCAGCTTCTGGGCGTTTCTGTTGTGTGAACTCTTCATTGGCGCGTTCCTCTATCCAATTTCCGGTTGCTGGACCTGGGGAGGCGGCTGGCTCTCGCAGCTCGGTTCAACCATGAATCTCGGCCACGGTTACGTGGATTTTGCTGGATCGACGGTGGTTCATGCTGTCGGCGGATTCGCTGCCATGGCATTGGCGATCGTCTTGGGCCCTCGACTGGGAAAGTTCGGCCCCGGCGGCAAGATTCGCGCCTTCCCTGCGCACAACGTCGTTTACGTAGTGACTGGCACGTTCATTCTGCTGTTTGGCTGGATGGGATTTAATCCAGGTTCGACGCTGGGCGCAACCGATCTCCGCATCTCGATTGTGGCAGTGAATACAAATCTAGCCGCTGTGGCCGGCTCGGCCGCGGCGATGCTGATCTGGTATTTTCTGTTCGGCAAGCCCGACATTACCATGGCGTGCAACGGAATGCTGGCCGGTCTGGTTGCGATCACTGCACCTTGCGCGTTTGTTTCTCCAACCTCGTCAGTGATCATCGGCATACTGGCTGGTTGCCTGGTTTGCGGAGGCGTCCTTTTCAATGAGAGAGTTTTGCGGATCGATGACCCATGTGGCGCAGTTTCTGTGCACGGGTTTTGCGGCTGGCTGGGTGCGGTGTGTGTTGGCATCTTCGCCGATGGAACCTATGGCACCGGTTGGAATGGAGTCGGAGCGACATCGTACCTCGGCCACGCCGGCCAGGGCGTCACTGGCCTGATTCACGGCGACACTCGCCAATTCTGGTGCCAGTTGATGGGCGCAACTTTGTACGCCATTTGGGCATTTGGCGGAACGTTTGCGGTCTTCTCGCTTGTAAATAAGCTGAAGAGTATGCGAGTCGCTCCAGAATCCGAAGAAGAAGGTTTGGACGTTCCCGAGTTCGGTATGCACGGCTATCCCGAGGACCCGGTCGTTACCGCCTCATACTGACAGTTTTACTCAAAAACCCCGTGCTATCCTGCCTTTAGAAGTGTAAGCATTTCCATGCGGATTCTCACCCGCTACATACTCCGTGAAGTAAGCTCGCACGCCCTCATCGGCGCGGCTATATTCACGTTCGTCCTGTTCACCCGGGACCTGGGACGCATTCTCGAACTGGTGGTCCGCGCCAGCGCGCCGTTACCCAGCGTGGCGGAGATTTTCTTCTACACCGTACCGCTCGCGCTCACTTACACCATCCCCATGGCGGTGCTGGTTGGAATTCTAATCGGACTGAGCCGGCTCGCCGCCGATAGCGAAATCACCGCGATGCGTGCCAGCGGCATGGGAGTGTGGGATTTCGGACGAGTGCTCTCCATCTTTGTCGGAGCAGCATGGGTGATCGCGCTGGTGAACAGTGTTTATATTGCGCCCTGGTCTTTGTCTTCGTTAGGGCATCTTGAGGACCAGCTCAAAGGCTCGCAGGTCTCTTATGAAGTGCAGCCGCGCGTTTTCTACGAAGGATTTCCCAAGCTCGTTCTTTATGTGCAGGACGTGCACAACGCGAAGGGCGGCGCAATTTGGAAGGGCGTGTTTCTCGCGGATATCTCCGATCCCGCCAACCCTCGCATCACCGTAGCTCGCGAAGGCATCCTGGTTCCGCAGGGGCAGGATGTGTTGCACCTGCACCTGGAGGATGGTTCCACCCACGAAACCGATCCCACCGCAGCCGACAAATATCAGATCTCCACCTTTGATCAAACTGATATCCCGATTGACTTACCGTCTTCCGAAAGCAAGGCAGAACAAATTCCTGTGAAAGCCATTGGCACCTGGCAGCTGCATGCCCGCGCCGCCAGCGTCGATCCAGTTTCTGCGCGCTGGTATCTGATTGAGTTCTACAACCGGCTCGCCCTGCCCGCTGCGTGTCTGGTGCTGGCCATGGTCGGAATCCCCCTCGGGCTTTCATCGAAAAAGAGCGGCAAATCCGGCGGATTCGTACTCACGATCGTATTGGTCTTCATTTACTACTTCGTTTCTCTGATCGGAGTTTCGCTGGCGAAGCAAGGCAAGCTAAGTCCGGCGCTGGGAGCATGGCTGGCGAATATCGTGTTCTTCGCTGCGGCCTTGTTTCTCTTATGGCAGGCGGAGCGGCGTCCGATTGCGCTTTCGGCCATCAAGCTGCCGTGGAGACGGGAGCAGGTTCCGGCCCAAGCCCCACTGATCGAACGGAGACGCCGTCGCAGAGATCGAGCGAGCGCCTTTGACCGCGTCTCCACGCGGCACCGAATGTTCAGCGCCAGTTTCCCGACGCTGCTTGACGATTACATCCTGCGGGATTTTTTCATTTACCTGGGAATGATTGTCGCGACGTTTCTGGTATTGCTTTTGGTGTTCACGTTGTTTGAGCTGCTCGGCGACATCCTGCGAAATCAAACGCCGGCGGTCGTGGTTGCGGAATACCTGCTCAACGTGACTCCTTACCTGCTCTACAGCGTAGCGCCACTGATGATGCTATTGGCCGTGCTGATCACCTTTGGACTAATGAACCGGTCGAACGAGATCACCGCGATCAAAGCGACCGGCACCAGCATCTACCGCATCTTCACTCCCGTGCTCGCCGCCGCCGCTGTCGTGGCATGCGGGCTGTTCTTGGCCGATCAGTTCTATCTTCCGCACACCAACAAGCGGCAGGAGGCGCTGCACAACGAGATCAAGGGCAAGCCTGCGCAAACTTATCTCCGTCCTGACCGGCGCTGGATTTTCGGCCAGCACAACGATATTTACTACTACCAGTTCTTCGATCCCGACCGGAATCAGTTCGCCAACCTTTCCATCTTCCAGATCAATCCTGCGGATTTTACGATTGCGCAGCAGATCCACGCCGACCGCGCCCATTGGGCCGACAGCATGGGTCGCTGGATCTACGAGCAAGGCTGGCAACGTTCTCTGCACGGGGCGGCCATTGCCAGCTACCGCACCTTTGACGTTTCAACTTTTCCGCAACTCAGCGAGCAACCGTCATATTTCAAAAAGGAAGTGAAACAGTATTCCGAGATGAATTACGAGGAACTGCACCGCTACATCCGTGATTTGCAGCAGAGCGGGTTCGACGTGGTACGGCTGCGCGTGCAGTTGAACAAGAAGCTTTCCTATCCGCTGATCACTTTTATTATGGCGGTGCTCGCGATTCCATTTTCCATGTCAGCCGCGAAAAGGGGAGCAGTCACAGGCGTAGCTGTGGCTGTAGGAATTGCTGTAGTTTATACGGTGGTGTCGCGCTTGTTCGAGGCCATGGGAGACATCAGTCAGTTGCCGCCTGCGCTGGCTGCCTGGTCACCAGACCTGCTGTTCGCGCTGCTGGGTTCTTACCTGATTCTGAAGGTTCCCACGTAGGGCAATCTGCGTGTAAAGAGCTAAAAAGAGGCAATGCTTATCTGGACTGACCAATTGTGCCAGTTGTCGAATGCCGCGAAGGACGCTTAATTTTGGTCATTTGGCGAAACCGATAGTATGCGAAGGCGTTCTGTTTGCGTCTTATTTCACCGCAACCCCCGAAGGATAGTTGAAGCTTGTAATCGGAGCCTGCGGGGTCAAGATCCCGGTCGCCGGAGTTACCGCATATTCCGAGATGTTCGCAGAATTGAGATTCGAAACGAATAACCAACTGTCATCTTTCCGAATGGCCATCGCGCTCGGCTCCAGATTTGTCGCGATGGGAGCGCCTGTGAATGCCGTTAAAGTTCCAGTAGCGGAGCTGATGCCGTATCCGGAAATCTGATTTGAGCCGGTATCCAGGACGTACAACCACTTCCCGTAGGGATCGACCAGAAGCGGTCCCGGATCATCGCCAGCCGGATATGGCGAGCCGCTAATCGGTTGCAGACTGAAATTCGCGGTCGGGCAGCTCTGTGCTAGAGAGGCCGCAGAGCAAATTGTATATGCGCTGACGCTGTTATTCGGCGCCGCATTGGAGACGTAAACGAACCGGTTGCAAGGGTCGACCGCGATGCCAGAGGGAACTGTGCCAGTCGGAACCCCAGTCGCGGTGGTATTAAAGGGAACCAGCGTCAGATTGCCCGCCGACGAAACGGCATAGTTCAGCACCACGTAATTCACGGAGTCTGTCACATAAAGATTCTCGGTCGACGGAGGCGTAACTCCGGAGCAGTAGGCAAATTGCGACGGGTAAACCGTGGGCGTCACAGCCATGGCCGACGCGATAGGGGAATTTTGCTCGCCGGGCTGCGCCGGAAGAACTGTAGGCGTGCCGACCCGCGCCAGAGCAGCATTTGCGCCGACGGAGTACACGGACACCGAACCGCCGGTGGCAACGAACAAGAACTTGCCTGCAGAATCCATCGCAAGAGCCCGGGGAGACGCAGGCAGCGTGACCTGGCCAATATTCGCGAGCTTGCCATCGGAGAGAATATTGAAAGTTGCGATGCCGTTGATGCTACCGCCCGGCACCGCCGTGTTCTGTTGCAAAATCACGTAGGCGTGTGCGCCCTCTGGATCAAGGGCACCACCTGGGTTGGAATTCCGTCCGTGGGCGAGCCATTGTCATTGTAAATCTGCGCTACGTGTCCATTTTGCAGATCGACACTGAAGCTTTGCATGACCGCCAAGCCCTGACTTGGCGAAACCAGCAGAGCATCGCTATTGGGTGCGTACTTTACGCTGCAAGCGACCAGCAGGCCAAATGCAACCAGAACCAAAGCTGCCACAAACCAGGTAAATCGTTTCCGCATTCTTCGCTTTTATCTCCCTGTGAACGTGCTGCCGGGCTGCCTCCCGGTCACTTCCTACCGGGCACAATTAGTATTTTTCGGGCGAGAATTGCCATCCACTTGTTTATCAGGAATGCGCGGGAAGAGCAAACTCCACAGCAGTAATTGGAACCGGGGAAACGCCTGCGAGTTGCCCAGCTCGACCGGATTAACAAGTCGATGAATTAATAAAGATAAAGCGTGTGCCGGCGAAAATCGGTTAAGCTTCCCGCGCGACGGGAACCGGCGCCTCGGTTTTTTCCGCGACTACGCTCTGTGGCATCAACGGAAGATGAATCTCAACCATGAGTCCGCCCTGCGCACGGTTCGAGGCAATCACTTTTCCGCCGTGGAAGCGAACTGCACGTTCAGTGATCGCAAGGCCCAAGCCCACGCCGCCGGTCTGGCGTCCCCGGGCATCATCGAGGCGGTAGAATGGCTGAAAGAGCTTTTCCAATGCATCATGCGGAACGCCCTCACCGCAGTCCGTAACTCGAACCACGGCCTCGGTGGTGCCGGAGTTTTGGCTCTTGTCGAGACTAATCTCCACCGTGGAGCCTTCGCGGGTATAGCGAATCGCATTGCGCACGACATTCTCGATAGCGCTGTGTAACAGCGACTCATCTCCGCGCACGGCCCAACTTCCCTCGGGAATTTGGCTGTGCACGTGGCAATGCCTCGCCTGCGCTTCGAATTCCGCATCTTCGGCGACGCTAAGCACCACTTCGTCCAGCAATACGGGAGTCAAAGGCGCGCGCTGTTCCCCGTCTTCCAGGCGCGCCAGCGTCAGCAATCGTCCGATGAGTTCGTTCAAACGGCCGGCTTCGAGTTCGATGCGCTCCAGCATCGCCGCACTTTCAGGCCCGGATCGTTGCCGCGCCAGTCCCAGCGCCACGTTTAAGCGCGCCAGTGGCGATCTCAATTCATGGGAAATATCGTTCAGAAGGCGGGATTGTGCGTTGACCAGGGTCTCCAGGCGTTCCGCCATGGCATCGAAATCGCGAACTAGACCCGCAATCTCGTCATGCCCCTTCGGATTTCCGGCGCGCGCCGTGAGGTCGCCCGCGGCAAGCTGCTGCGTGGCTGCCCGCAACCGCGCCACCGGCTTGGTCATATACCAGGCAAGAAAATAGCAGACGATCCCGGAAGAGAGCACGCCAATAATCAAGCCGGGCATCGGAATACCCCAAGGCCCAAAGAACACTCTTGGCCCCGGCGGCAACTCCAGCGCTATGGTGTAGAGCTGATGGCCATCATCGGATGCCTTCGACTCAGTTAATATTTGCGGCCGCGGAAAAATCAATCCTGGATGAGGCGCCAACGGACGGCCGGCAGCGACGTGTTCTGCCCATCCTGGACTCGACCTGCCGGAAATCTCATTCCCCTGGTCGTCGAAAACATAGGCGCGGACGTGCTGTTTCATCTGCAGATTTTCCAGGTACGCCAGCGCCTTCTGTTTTCCCCCGTGTTCGTAGGCATCCACCGCTTCGGTGAGCGCGGTTGATCGCAATGCCTCCCAGGTTGCGTTGCGCTGCGGACGCATCGCCAGCATTACGAGAATTGCCAGCACAAGAAATAATGCTTGCGCTACCCAGAAAGAAATGAAAATTTTGAGGAAGAGGCTCTTCATGTTTGGCGGCTCGGCCGCATCTGCCCGTGACTAATTTTAGCTCTGTACGTTTTAACTCTGCACGGTGGTTTTGACGGTATCAGCCCGATCACCGACTTTCTCGCGAGGACGCGCAAAAATGTAGCCGACTCCCCGGATCGTCTTGATGTGCTCGTCAGCATCTGTGTCGCCCAATTTCTTACGCACCTTGCTGACATGCATATCGATGCTGCGGTCAAAGGGCGAGAACTTGCGGCTGAGCACGGCATTCACCAGGCGCTCACGCGGAACAACGCGGCCCGCCTCTCGCAGCAGCACCTCGAGCAAATTAAATTCTACGGAAGTAAGATCGACCGGCTGTCCGTCGCGCCGTACGCTGCGTGTGGCTGGGTCGAGTTCAATATCGCCCACGCGGACGATTTCCGGCGCCGATGCTGCCGACTTGTCCCCCCGCGTCCGGCGCAGGACAGCCCGAATGCGCGCCACCAGTTCCCGCGGATTGAAAGGTTTCGGCAAATAGTCGTCGGCGCCAATTTCTAAACCGACAATGCGGTCCACATCTTCCCCCCGCGCCGTCAGCAGGAGCACCGGCAGCCGTGAAACTGCCCGGATTCTGCGCAGCACTTCAAAGCCGTTGATGCCGGGCAGCATCACATCCAGCACCACGAGTAAGTAACCGCCCGCCGTGGCGCGTTGCAAGCCGCTCTCGCCGTCGTGTACCGCCTCGACGGTAAACCCTTCCGCCTGCAAATACTCACCAATCAAAGTGCAGAGTTCGACGTCATCATCGATAATCAGGATTCGTTCCATCTTACTTTTCATTGTGCCTCACGCTGCCCGCGGGGGCGGTAAAGAATTGTCAAACCATCAAAACC
Source organism: uncultured Acidobacteriaceae bacterium (assembly GCA_963743585.1). Classification (GTDB taxonomy): domain Bacteria; phylum Acidobacteriota; class Terriglobia; order Terriglobales; family Acidobacteriaceae; genus Sulfotelmatobacter. Next base: position 510,497 of record CAVUQI010000006.1, read on the forward strand.
AGCCAGGTTACCGATGTTTTGCGGTTTGACAAAACTTTACTCGGCTTGACGCTCTTTTTACCACTTTCGCCCGGGATCGGTGTTTCTATAATCGTAGGTAAACCAAGTCCACGGTTCCGAAAGGACCGATCTTTAGGGCGAAAATCAGGAGTTAACCAGCTATGAAATCGATTCGTTTTCGGCTCGCCGTCGCAGCGGTGGCAGTAATGCTTGGATCTGCCATCGCCAACTCACAAACCGCGGATACCACTCCGCCGCCTCCGCCGGCGCACGGCTCAGGAATGTTCGGAATCGACGCATCACATGATTCAGTTTTACGTCAAGGCCCTGGGCATAACGGATGACCAGCAGACCCAGATGAAGGCGGCCCTGCAAAAGGAGCGCGCGACCATGAAGCCATTGATGCAGCAAATGCACCAATTGGATGAGCAACTGCAGCCGTACGTCGAAGGTGCTTATGATGCCGCCAAGGTGCAGGCCCTGGTGACCCAGCAGGAGCAAACCCTGGTGCAGTTTAAGGTGGAAGAGGCGCGCATTCACAATGAACTCTACCTGCTCCTGACGCCCGATCAGCAGTCGAAGTTGAAAGAAATACAGGCAGAACGCCAGGCGCGTATGCAGCAACGGATGGAGCAGCAAAATGCTCCGTCACCTGAGTCGCAACAATAAGAGTCACAACCACAGAACATCTTGGCGGGGTTGACTTTGGGCCCAACCCCGCGCAAGATTCCGGCAGATCTTCGCTGTGCAGGTCGTTGCGCGTGAATGTCTTCAGCTGTAAGGAACGATGCCATGGACTTATTTCAATCATTCGTATTCGATGCAGTATGGTTTTTCTTCGGTGCATGGGGTACGGCACTCGCCGCGCTCGCGGTAATTACCTTTAAGCCCGATATTCTGGCGATGGTGCATCATTCGAACGCTCAGAGCAGCCGCCGCCAGCCCGCGCCGTAGGCCACCGGCGGTAGCTCACTAAGCTCGTTGCGAGCCATAAAATCCCGTTAAGCTCTCCCGGGCCTTGCACCTTCCCTGCTAAAATTTCATCTACAGAACCTGCATGTTCCCCAAGCGCCTAAGACCATTGTTGCCTTACCTGAAGCGATACCGCTGGGGATTGCTGTGGGGCGCTTTCTGTGTCGTATTCAGCAATAGCGCATGGGTTTTGCTGCCGAAGGTGATCGGCCACGCGGTCGAAGACCTCAACACCGGCGTTACCTCGGCAAAATTGCTGCACTTCGCATTTGAGATGCTCGAACTTGCCGCGGTTCGCGGCATTTTTCTGTTTCTGACCCGCTGGGTGGTAATCGGCATCTCGCGCGACATCGAATTCGACCTGCGCAACGACCTCTTCGCCCATCTGGAAACGCTCTCTTACTCTTACTATCAGCGGACACGCACCGGCGACATTATGGCGCGCATGACCAACGACCTGAATGCCGTCCGCATGTTGATGGGGCCGGCGATCATGTACTCGGCCAATACCCTCCTGTTCACCGCCGCAGCTTTGGCGTTCATGGTACAAATCAGCCCCAAGCTCACGTTCTACGCATTTCTGCCGTTGCCGGTGGTGAGCATCGTGATTCAATATTTTGGCCGCCGTATTCATGAACGCTTCGAACGAATCCAGGCGATGTTCTCGGAAATTTCCGCCCGCGCGCAGGAAAATTTTTCCGGGGTCCGCGTGGTCCGCGCCTATGTGCAGGAAGAGGCGGAGATCAAGGCCTTTGAAACTGCGAATCAGGAATATGTCTCGCGCAGCCTGAAGCTGGTCCGGTTGATGGGGATGCTCTGGCCAACGCTGGAATTCATGCTCGGCATTGCCATGGTGCTTGTGCTCTGGATCGGCGGGCGCGAAGTTTTGGCCGGGCACATGCAGATCGGCGGTTTCACTGCATTCACCATCTACATGATGCAGTTGACGTTTCCCGTGATCGCGCTAGGGTGGGTGGTCAATATTTTTCAGCGGGGCACCGCATCTCTGGTGCGGCTGAGCGAGATCATGCAGGAGCAACCCGAGATCAAAGACGAGCTGGAAGTTCACGGTGAACGCCACATTGAAGAAATCACAGGCGAGATCGAATTTCGTGGACTGAACTTCGCCTATGACGGGAAACAAGTTCTGCACGAAGTAAATCTTCGCATTCCCGCCGGCACCAGCATGGCGATCGTAGGTCCGACCGGTTCGGGCAAGACCACGCTGATGAGCCTGATACCCCGCATTTACGATACGGCGCCGGGCACGGTTCATGATCGACGGCCGGCCGATTCGCGATTTTTCCATCGCATCATTGCGCAAGCAGATCGGCTTCGTGCCGCAGGAAACATTTCTGTTCAGCGACCGCATCCGCGACAACATCGCCTACGGCGTAGAATCCGCCAGCGATGAGGAGATTCACCGGTCCGCCGAAGCCGCCAGCATCGCGAGTGAAATCGAAAGCTTTCCCGACGGTTATCAGACCATGGTGGGCGAGCGCGGCATCACGCTTTCAGGAGGACAAAAGCAGCGCACCGCAATTGCCCGCGCTCTGATTCGCAACCCGCGCATTCTTATTCTCGATGATGCGCTCTCCAGCGTCGACACCCACACCGAAGACAAGATTCTCAACCATCTGCGTGAGGTGATGCGCGGGCGAACCACCATCTTCATCTCTCATCGGGTCTCGACCGTTCGCAATGCCGATCGGATCGCCGTGCTGCACGAGGGCGGCATCGTAGAAACCGGCACGCATGACGAACTACTTGCCTTGAACGGTTACTACAGCGACCTGTACAACAAACAGTTGCTGGAAGAAGAACTGGCCGAAGTTTAAGCGTTCTGGTCCGTACGTCAGTTCCCATAGAATGGTCCCGCGATGCAACGAATCGACGCGCCCGAGATTCTCGATTCCGGTGCCTGCTCCGGCGATGAACTTCAAGCCACGCTGAAAACCTTGGACCGGATCAATCGCTGGTTCGGCGGCGTGGCAACCACGCAGAAGATGGTAGAACACGTGGCTGAGGCCACCGGCACAAGAGCTTTCTCGCTGTTGGAAACCGCATCAGGCAGCGGATACGTGCCGCTATTGGTGCGGGACCGAGTCGCGCGGCGCGGAATCTCACTCGCTGTTACGCTGCTTGATCGGGCCCATTCACATCTCATTTCTCATTCGCATCTCAGCCCGAATGTTGACTCAGGTAGAAACAGCGACGGCGACGCACCTGCGATCACCGCCGACGCGCTCGCCCTGCCCTTCCGCGATGCAGCTTTCGACCTGGTTTCTTGCAACCTCTTTGCCCATCATCTTTCTCCGCAGCAATTAGCGGCATTCGTGGGCGAGGCCCTGCGCGTCAGCCGAGTTGCGCTGCTGGTTAATGATCTGGTTCGCCATCCAATGCATCTAGGCTTGGTTTATGCCAGTCTTCCACTCATGAGCACACGCGTCGCGTGGCTCGATGGACTTACCTCTGTGCGCCGCGCATACACGCCCATCGAAATTCGCCAAATGGTTTCTTTGCATGCGCCGGCCAAAACGCAAATAGAGATCACCCGCAATTATCTCTTTCGCATGGGAGTGATTGTGTGGAAGAAAAACCTTGATTAGGCGTTTTTGCCAGATGCCTAGCGCACTACCAAGACTTCCCGAATACTATCGCGCGCGAGAAAGAATTTGATGGAAGCAAAATCGCGGAACAAAGTCTCGATGTGGCGATTGTTGAAGACGCGCTGCAGCTGGAAGCCATCGTTCACCGCAGTATGCACAGCACCAGTCGGGCCGCGGCGGGTTTCACGCCGGAGTTCAATCTTCTGCATCTGCAGGGTGTCGGGTCCGACGATGTGGAAACGATGGCACGGAGAATCCGGCCCCGCGTCCCTGGTGTGGAAGAAAGCCAGCAGCATTCCCCCCGGCTTCAGCACCGACCACAACCGTCCCACCACCGGCTTCACCAGCCCCTCTTCAAGATAGTCGGCCAAGTTCCAGCACAAGATGGCGTCAAACTGAGCGGCGGGATAAACCAGATTTTCGGACAGAAATTTACGGCTGTCTAGAATCGAAGTGCCGTTTTCATCTTTGGTGAGAAGCGCAGGATCAGTCGAAGCCGCCAGTAAATCTTCGCTGTAAATTTTGTGCCCGCGTTCGGTGAAGTGCCGGATGTTGATGGGCGAAGTCGAACCCAGATCCAGAACGCATAGGTTCTCGGCGGTCTCCCAGTTGCGCCACAGCTCTCCCAGCCCGCTGGAGCGGCGCGTTAACTTGAGCGATGCTTGTTCCGGAGCCGTCTCCGGTGCCGATGAGCCGCGAAAAAATTTCATGAGGTTCTGCGAGACTGAAGACATTCTACCTGCATTGAACTATCGATATCGAGCCTGGAGAGTGTGCGGGAATGCAACTTGCCAGATATGCTGCTTCCGTCCGTTTAACCTGAGATACTTCCAGGGCCTTGCTCGTTTATTTGCTATCGGTGCGGTGAATATCGACCTTCCCCTTCAAAAAAGCACCTTCTTCAATGGAAATTCGCTGCGTGGCAATATCTCCGGTGACGTTGGCAGACTTACGTAATTCGACGCGATCACTGGCTTGTATGTTGCCCTCCAGTTTACCCTGCACGACCACACCTTTGGCATCGATGCTGGCTTTTACCTGACCGTTAGGGCCCACCGTCAAGCTGTTGCCTTTTAAAGCGATCGTGCCTTCCACTAAGCCATCGAGGAATAAGTCTTCGCTGCCCGACAATTCGCCCTTGATGACCACAGACTTGCCGATTTGCGCCAAGCCGCTACTGGCTGTACTCATGAAAGAACTCCTGCAGCCCGGAATCATCGAGCAGCCCTGCCGGAACCAATCTGGGATACTACCGGAACGCCGCCCACTGCAACGACTATACGCAAGCAGGGACTACGCGGCAAGCACGCAACAGGTTTTTAACCCTGCGAGATTGTTTCGGTTCTACAATAATAGCTGTAGAGAAACACGTCAGTCAGTATCGCTAGACTTGGAGTTGCTGAAGCGTACTTACAAACGATGATTTTCAAATTTGTCGTCCTTTCATCGCTGCTGTGCTGGCTTCCGAACATTGGAGCCGTTTCGCTACTTGCCGACGAACAGCAAGTTCCTCCCATTCAACTTGTGCGTGCTACGATCGCAAACGAGGTTGCCACAAGCAACGTCAATGGCCTGAAGCACATTTTCCGCGATCGCAAGAGCACTCCGCAGGGTTCCCAGACAAGAATTTACGTGGAAACACGCGACGGCATGGCGGGGATGACCATTGCTTACAATGACAAACCTCTAAACCCCAAACAACTGGAAGACGAAAAAGGCCGTCTTGCCGGACTGGTGAACGATCCCGCACAATTGAAGCGCAAACAGCGCGAACAGAAGGAAGACTCCGACCGCAGCCTGCGCATCATGAGGGCAATGCCGGATGCATTCCTGTTCGAGTACGACGGCACCGTTCCTGGGACGGCCGCGATTGGCCGTGAAGGAGTGGATCTCATCCGTCTAAAGTTTCGCCCAAATCCTTCTTATCGGCCTCCAACCCATGTGGAGCAGGTGCTGTCTGGAATGAGCGGACTTATCTTGATCGACCCGGTGCATCGCAGGCTCGCGGAAATTGATGGCAACTTGTTTCAGACGGTGGGTTTTGGATGGGGAATTCTTGGCCGGCTCGATAAAGGTGGACACTTCCTTGTCACTCAGGCAGATGTCGGTGACAATAGTTGGGAACTCTCGCGCATGTCTCTGGCCTTCACCGGCAAGATCTTGCTCATTAAAAACATTTTCATCCGATCGGACGAAGTATTTAGTAATTTTCGGCGCGTGCCCAACGACACGACGTTTGCACAAGGCGTGAAAATGCTGGAAACAGAAAGCGCCAGGTTCGCGCAAGGCGGGCCTGAAACCGCCGACGCGCAGAAGTTGGGCCACTGATTGCAGCGGCGATTAGGCGCCCACTTGAACCGTTTCTTTGCGTACTGTTAAGCTCTCGATCAATTCTTCTTTCACTCGATGTCCAGTACCCGGCTCGTTGCTGATCGCGATCGTTCCCTGCGGCGAAACCTTCACTTCCGGCTCGATGACGTCTTCCTTCCAGTAGCGTTTCGAGGCCGACACATCTCCAGGCAAGCTGAAGTTTTCCAAGGTCGAAAGCGCGATGTTGTGTGCGCGGCCAATGCCTGATTCCAACATGCCGCCGCACCACACCGGGATCTTTTGCGAGTGGCAGATATCGTGAATCTTCTTCGCCTCGGAGAATCCGCCAACGCGTCCGACTTTGATGTTGATGATGCGGCATGCTTCCAGCTCAAGTGCGGCCGCAGCCTTTCTGGCGCTAACGATTGACTCGTCGAGACAAATGGCGGTCCTTAATGCTTTCTGCAGCCGGGCGTGATAAAAAATATCATCATCCCAGAGCGGCTGCTCGATCATCAGCAAATTGAATTGATCGAATGAGCGCAGGTGTTCCAATTGATCGAGCGCGTAAGCAGAATTCGCATCGCAGCTCAAGGTGATATCAGCCCAGCGGGATCGAATCCGCTCCAGCACGTTCACATCCCAGCCCGGTTTGACTTTCACCTTGATGCGACGGTAGCCCGCAGCCAGCTCAGTCTCAATTTTCTCCATCAATTGCTCGACTGAATCCTGAATGCCGATCGATACTCCGCAAGGAACCTCGGTCGCGCGTCCCTCCCAGAAGCTTCCACAGCGGCATCCTCTTCTGTTTCGCTTCCGCATCCCACAGAGCATTTTCCAGGGCCGCTTTAGCCATGCGGTGCCCGCGCACTTTTGAGAAGAGGGATGGGCAATCGCGTGCCGATTCGAGATTGCGCCCCATGAGCGCAGGTGCAAGATAGCGCGTGATCGTGGGCCATGCAGTTTCCACCCACTCGCTGCTGTAGAACGGATCTTCGCCGGCCACGCACTCTCCCCAGCCGTTAACTCCTTCGCAATGAACCGTGAGTAGCAGAATGCTGCGGCTGTAAGTGCGCCCGAAACTCGTCTCAAAAAAATGGACGAGCGGCATGTGAATCTCGCGGATAGTAATGGCTTCAATCTTCATATTTGGAGAAAAATGATTTCACCGCAGAGACACAAAGAAAAATTTGGTGCTGCCGTTGATTTTCCGTTTTCTCTTCTCTGTGCCTCTGTGTCTCTGTGGTGATTTACTCCCGTGATGCATACGACCACTGCTCGTTCCAATTACCAAGCAGGAACGTGCCGTTTCCCTCCGAGTCTCGTTGATAGCCAAGCACGGTGAGGCCGCCCTCAAACGCCCCTAGAAATTTCTCCCGGTTTCGTTGCTGCACCTGCTGTGCCTTGTCCCTAGTTTCCGCAGCGGCTTTCCATTGATAAATCTCCGCAGGAACGTCAATCGCCGCTTCCTGCTCGAAAGGCAGGTTCTTGCCGCTCGCCAGCAAGCTCTCTACGCGCTTCGAGTTCAACCACCACTCGGCAATCAGGCGGTCGCTGGGCAGGCCGCCCTGCAATGGCGACGATGTAATCCCATACTGATTAATGTTGTATCGCCGCGAAATCGCGCCCAGCTTTTCGATATTCAGGTATGCATTCTTGATTTCGAGAGGATCGAAAGTCCACTCGATCAGTTCGATGCCCCGCGCCAGCGCATCTTCCCGCTGCAGCAGCTTCAGGCGACGTCCCAGGCCTGAGTTGCGATGCTCCTTGCGGACGGCCAGCATGTGCGAGTGCAAGTAAAGGTGGCCCGATCGCGTGCCGGGGACGGAGAGAGCAAAGCCGACCATCTCTTTACTGTCGAAAGCTCCCATTACTTGACCGCCGACTTTTTCTGCCACGACGAACATGCGCAGAGGAACCAGTTCGTCGTCGGTAAAGTTCCAGATTTCTTTTTGCAATGCGACACACGTCCGCAACTCTTCCAGACCTTGGCACCGCCGGATAACAATGGCGTCGGCGCTCACGAGTTCTTCTCCTGAAGCTTGGCCTGTTGCCAGAGCGATTCGAGTTCCTCCATCGAGCTCTGTTCAAGACTTTTACCCCGATCACGCAAGGCCTGTTCCATGGATTGAAAGCGCCGGCGAAACTTACGATTGGTTTTGCGCAGCGCAGATTCCGGATCGAGCGAAAGATAGCGGGCAATGTTTACCAGCACGAAAAAAAGATCACCGACCTCTTCTTCCAGGCGCTCGCGCAAATTTTCGGAAATCGCCTGGCGGCCAGAACCAGCGACACCGCGCTGTTCCGGATGTGGCCCCGGAGCCGGAAAATCTCGCAAGTGTTGTTGGAGTTCGTGCGTCTCTTCGCTCAATTTCTCGAACAAGGCTGTAATGTCCGGCCAATCGAAGCCGACTTGCGCCGCCCGCGAGCTGAGCTTGTGAGCTTCTAACAAAGCAGGCATCGAGGAGGAAATTCCGGCGAGAATCGATTTCGCGGCAACTTCTGAATTCTGCACCCCGGTTTGACTTGTATTCGTTGGATCCTGCGTTCGCTTCTTCCGCTCTTCAACTTTCAGCGCTTCCCAATTTCTTTTTACATCAGCAGAAGTCTCAGCTTTCACATCGCCAAACACGTGCGGATGCCGGTTCACCAATTTGCGCGAAAGCCGGTCGAGAACATCATCAATCGAGAATGTTCCCTGTTCTTTCGCCATCTCCGAGTAAAACAGCACTTGCAGCAGCAAATCGCCAAGTTCGCCCGGTAGTTCCTCCCAATCGCGGTTGTCGATCGCTTCCAGCACTTCATACGTCTCCTCAAGCGTATACGGCTTGATGGAATCGAAAGTCTGCTCGCGGTCCCACGGACAACCTCCGGGCGCACGCAGCTGCTCCATGATCGCGACCGCCCGTTCAAAACGTTCGCCAGTTGTGGACATTGGCATCCACTTTAAATGACGCGGCTGATCGCGGGCAATCGCACACCGTGTTTCGCCGATTCGCTGTCAACCGCGTCCACCATCGCCGCATCGAATCTTTATAAACGGTCATTCCATCTGGAGGAGATATCGTGGCAAATACTTTGCAAGGCAAGAGGATCGCAATTCTGGCAACCGACGGCTTTGAACAATCTGAACTGATAAAACCGAAGCAGGCCCTCGAAGAGGCAGGCGCAAGTGCGCAGGTGGTTTCCCCGAAAGACAACAAAATCAAAGGATGGGACACAAAAGATTGGGGCAAAGAAGTTCCTGTCGATATCTCGCTGAAATCGGCAAACGCATCCGAATACGATGCCTTGCTGCTACCCGGTGGGGTTCAAAATCCGGATCATTTGCGGATGATGCCTGAAGCGGTCGAATTCGTGAAGCACTTTGTCGATCAGGGCAAGCCGATCGCAGCGATCTGCCATGGGCCGTGGATGCTGGTGGAAGCAGACGCCGTCCGGGGACGTACGGTGACCTCGTGGCCCTCGTTGAAGACCGATATTCAAAACGCAGGCGGAAGCTGGGTCGATGAACAAGTCGTCTTGAGTAACGGGATCGTTACCAGTCGCAAGCCGGATGACATTCCAGCCTTCAATCGGGAAATGATTGACTTATTCTCGAAAGGACGCGCCAGGAGCGACCGTAAGGCGGCCTAATACTTTCACGCAAGGGCCGGCCTGGCGAGATTCCGCCGGCCGGCGTTTTAATTTCGGCTCCCGCCAAGAGCTTTTACGCGTAACCGTCTGGTCACGGTTAGTCTTCGGGCACACGCTGCGCGGTACCGAAGTTACCTACTTCCATTCTCCCACAGGGTGCAAACTCTAATGATGGCGGATTAGCTATTCCCGAAGACTGCCTGGGAACATCAGCCGTTACAATTGATAACGTTTTGCATCTGATTGAGGTATATGGCCTTAGCCGCAAATCCCCGTGCGCCGCTGGATGCCCAGCACTTTCACGTCGTGGTGATCGGAGGCGGCATCAACGGCGTTGCCGTGGCGCGCGAGTGCGCCCGCGCGGGCAAGCGCGTGCTCCTGATCGAGCAGAACGATTTCGCATCGGGGGTCACCAGCCGTTCTACCCGCATCATCCATGGAGGCCTGCGCTATCTTGAGCACGGCGAGCTAGGGCTGGTTCGCGAATCCTTGCGTGAACGCGAGAAGCTGTTGCGTGAGCGATCGCACCTGGTTCATCCCATGCACTTTCTCCTGCTGCTCAACGAACAAAGCCAGCGCAGTGCGTTGAAAGTGCGTGCCGGATTGTGGTTATACCAGCGCATGGCTGGAAAGAATTCCCGCCGGAAGGCCGGCGAAATGGAATTGAAGCAGTTGGAGCGCGCGCTGGATGCTGGGCACCGCTGGTCGTTTTTCGACTACGAAGATGCGCAATGCGAATTCCCGGAGCGGCTGGTCGCGGAGTGGCTGACCGAAGCGATCGCCGCGGGAGCAGTCGTTCGCAATCATGCAGAGGCGCTCGCCGTCGACGTAGCGCACGGCCGAGCGCACGGAGTTTTGGTGCGCGACCACCTCACCGGACGCGACGATCGCGTGGACGCGAGCTGGATCATCAATTGCACCGGCCCCTGGGCGGATCGAGTGTGCCAGCGCTCTTCCGTACGCATGTCGAAGCCCCTGCTGGGCGGCGTTCGGGGGTCGCATATTGTGCTGCCGCGGTTCGCCGGTTCGCCAAGCGCGGCGGTTTACGCCGAAGGCGCCGATGGACGCCCCATGTTCGTCATTCCGTGGAACGATCAAATCCTGGCGGGAACCACCGAAGTTGCCGACAACGGAGATCCAGCGAGGGCCGTTCCCTCCGCGGATGAAATCAGTTATCTGGTGCGCTCGGTAGCGCAGTTATTTCCCAAGGCGAAAATATCGGGCCAAAACGTGAAGTATGCGTTCGCCGGCATTCGGCCGCTCCCTTACTCGCCGGACAACAATCCCTCCGCCGTAACGCGAAAACATATTCTCCACGATCACGTCGACGACGGCGCGGGGCGGATGATTTCAGCGATCGGAGGCAAGCTCACGACTGCATCGGCGCTGGCACGCGAGTGCGCGCGCAAGATCGGAATCAGAGCTAATGAGCCGGGCGGGTTGGCGGTTGGTTCCGGCGGCGCGCTCGACCCGATGCTGGATGAAGCTGTGCTGGAAATCGCGCGCATTGGAGCAGTCAGCGAAGAGACCGCGCGCGGCATGTTGGAGTGGCATGGCAAACGCGCTCCCGACATCGCCCGCATGGCTCTGGTGAGCGCCGAGTTGCGTGCGCCGATTTGCCCGCACACTTCTCACGTGATCGCTGAGGTGGTGGAAGCGTATCGCCGAGAGTGCGCCGTAACTTTAGGCGACGTGCTTCTGCGGCGCGTGCCGGTTGCGCTGGGATCGTGCTGGTCGGAGTCGTGCAGCCGCGAGGCTGCCGCGCGCATTGGCGCAGTGCTCGGATGGAACGAGCAAACTATGGGAGCGAACCTGGAATCGTTCGAGACAGAACGGTCAGCGTTCCTGCGCCCAGTGGGACGAAGCGACGCCGCGTTTGAAGCCGCGGCAGATTAAGTGCTTTCAGCCACAATGAAGGCCGTCTTCGATTTCGTCACTTCGTGCGCCCTACGGTCTGGATGAGTTTCCTGGGGCTGTCTGAGATCAGCCCGTCGACGCCCCATCGCGAGAACCGCTTCATGTCAGCTGCATGGTTCACCGTCCACACCAGTATCTTCTTCTGCGCAGATTTTAGCTTGTCGATTAAAGCGCTCCGAACGAGTTTATGGTGCGGAATCACGTATTGCACGGGAAGCTTACGCCAGCGTTTCAATTGATCCTCGTTTTCGCAGATCAACCCGAGAGGAATGGAAGAATCTAGCATGCGCAGCGTGGTCAAGCACTCCGGAAGAAACGATGAAACCACGAAACCGCTTGTTGGAGCGTATTTGCGCAATAACACGGCTGTAATCGCTTCCAGTCCGGCAATCTTCAATTCAATGTCCAGAAATGCAGAACGCCGATAACGCTGCAAGACCTCCTGAAGCAACGGCAACCGCAAAGAGAGCGCGGAGCGGGAAGCGATCTCCATTCGACGAGTCTTCGGATTGTGACAGATGACCGCGTGCCCATCGTGCGAGAGGCGCACGTCGAGTTCGAAGCCATCGCACCCTTCCGCCAGTGCGAGATCGAATGCTGCAAGCGTGTTTTCGGGAATGGATCGGTTACTGCGCACGCCACGGTGCCCGAGAAGCAGAGGATGGTTGACCATTGCGCTTAATTCTAGCGGCTGAAGTAATTCTAATGGCGGGGGCCAGCGGAGAAACCGGAAGAACTAATCAAGATCGAAATCGCGGATGGGCTTGCCGGTGTCAGGAGTCTCTTTGGCCTTTTTCAACGCCTCCTGAAACTTCTTCTCCAGAAGTTCGGAAGCGTGCTTTTGCGCCTCCACCGATTGCCTGAAAATAGATTCGCGGCGGCTGTCCTGTTCCTTCATGGCGCGGGCCGCTTCTTCCATGTCGCCGAACATACGGGGCTTGACTGCAGCGGTGTGGGCGATCACGGAAGCAGTGTCAATGTCGATCTTCAGCAAGGCGCTGCAGCAGGGGCAGGTCACTTCGAGAGTAGGCGAACTTTTTGCCACTGAGCGAATCATACCGCAAAACAGCCGCCGGGTGCGCGGTCAGCCTCGCAGCTTGATGGGCAAAATGTGAAACACGTTCAACAACTCCCAGATCATCAGAAACATCGAGAGCACGACCACAAGCACCGCCATCATCTCCCCGAAAGTCAGGCCGCGACGGTTTGGCTCGAACCGCCGGGCCGCCAGAGTGAGGATATTCAGAGTCGCAAAACCGAAAACCACAGCCCAAAGGATGTTGTAGACGTCTTCGCGGCTGGAAGACCTCCGCAAAAGCAAAACGACCGACGCCGGCAGGGACTGAAATGCGATAGCGTTTTTGAGCCGGAGGGCAGTTTGCAGGGCATGGCCGAACATTACTTGGCAGATGTCTTGCGCAAACAGGGTTTGCCCAATCGACGATGTCTCGCCCATGGTCATAGCACGCTGCAATCATCAGGAGAGAAGCCCGTTACGGTAAGAGTGGTTCGCCCCGAATAACCTGCATCTTACCGTTTTTTGCGTTGCCGGTCACGGCAGCAGCCGGCCAGATGGTTGGTGCTCCGGAGCACTCTGTTGTCATGAGATTCCAAAACCAGGCTCCCAACTCCTCACCTCCAACGGCGGTTCAGTAAGATAGAAACATGAGACAGCGGCGCGTGATTTTTTTCGATGTCGGCAACACTCTGCTGTTTCCCAATCGCGAAGAGATCCTGGCGCCGATCGCAATCGAGCGCCATCCCACGCTTGAACAATGGCAGGCGCTGGAGCGAAAAACGAAAACTGAATTCGATCGCGGTATGCAGGATGGCCTTGTAGATCACGGCTTCTGGTGAGCCTTTCACACTTACCTGCTCGATAAGCGTGGAGAAAACTCGGCGCTCCGCGATGTGCTGGTGCAGAATACGCGGAACTCGGCCAGCTGGAATCAAATTCTGCCGGGAACGCGCGAGGCCCTGCAGCGGATCTGCGAAAAGTTCCGCATTGCGGTGATTTCGAATTCCGATGGCCGCATTGACCGCGTTCTGTCGCACTGCGGCATTGCCGACTGTTTCGAAAGCATCACAGATTCAGGCAACGTCGGGGTGGAGAAACCGCGACGCGAGATTTTCGAAGCTGCACTCCGGACTATGAACGCCCAGCCGGAAGAGAGTTTATATGTGGGCGATGTGTACTCGGTCGATTATCTGGGCGCGCGGAATGTGGGAATGGATGCGGTCTTGTTCGATGTTGCCGGTGCCTACAGAGATCGCGATTTGCCGCGGGTCGAATCGCTGGCGCAGCTGGAAAGCTGGCTCAAGTCATAATCTCCTATCGTACAATCTTCCATCATGTTCGATTCCACACGAATGGTTTTGTTCCTCACCGCGGCTGTATTGCTGGCCGTCGCTCCCGGACCTGGCATGCTTTATGTGCTGGCCAGAAGTCTCGCTGGAGGCAAACGAGAAGGCGTCTTCTCCGCGCTGGGCACGTTTCTTGGGGGCATGGCGCACGTGCTGGCTGCGGCGCTGGGAGTGTCTGTCATCCTCGCGCGATCGGCGATGGCATTTTCAATTGTGAAATATGCCGGCGCAGCCTACCTGTGTTTTCTTGGGATGCGGATGATTCTCGACGCTCGCAAACAAGAAGCATTTTCGGGCGAGGACTTTCAGGTCGAAGCTGCCGCCTCTAAGAATCCGCTCTGGCAAGGCATTGCCACCGAGGTTCTCAATCCCAAGACGGCCCTGTTTTTCCTTTCGTTCATCCCGCAATTCGTCAACCGCGGAAGCGGAAGTGTGTTTTTCCAGTTCGTGATCTTGGGAACGATCTCAGTATGCCTAAACACATCCGCGGATCTGGTTGTGATTTTGCTGGCCGGCCCACTTGGGAAAAAGATTCGATCCTCGGCGGTATTTCGTCGCAGACAAAGAACGCTGACGGGAGCGATCATGATTGGGTTGGGAACGTACCTGGCTACAAGCGAGAGCCATTAATCGTACCCACCTACAGCTCTAAAATTTGATGATCGTGGCAATCCGTGTGTATCGCGTCGTAAACAGATTGCAGCAGCTCGCTTCCGTGGCGAGCGAGAAAATATACTCCGGCGATCTCTCGTTCCTGCAAAACCCCATTGGGATAGAGCATATTGCTGAGGATCTCAGCGTGACGACCAATGACCTCGCTGCGCCGTAGTTCGGCCGCCATGGCCCGCTCACGCAGTCTCTCCAGCTGGTATTGCACTTTTGAAGCGCCCGTCTGGCTGGCATCCACGAGCGTGGGATCGAGTTTGGCCAGCGGCTCTTTCAGAGCGGAAAACGAATCGGCGATTGACCTGCCCGCACGCTCGAATGCTGACTGCAAGTCTCCCGGAAGCGCGTGCGAGGCCAGCCTGCGGCGTAAAACTTCGGCGCCCTCGAAAACCTCGGGGGCGGTGAGGCCATAATGCTGTAATTTGTGTTGTATTTTCGGCTCGACGATCGTCGCCGAAAATCGCGGAATGATTGGCGTCACGCGTCCGAGAAGCTTCCCGTACACCGCTCCCGCTTGCGCAAAATAGGCCGCCTCGGCAGCACCGCCGGCGTAAGCCAGCGTTGGCAGAAGGTAATCCTGCACGACAGGACGCAACAGCACGTTGGGACTGAAATTCTCCGGATGTTCTTCGATCTCATCAAGCAACTGTCGGGCAGAGATCTTCTTCGCTTCACTGCCGATAACAAACTCCCCATTCTCGCTGTTCTCGTTGCTCGATCCGTTGGTCTGCCGATGAATCGGAGTACGAGCTCCCTGCCGCATGGTGAAAAGCAAAACTGACGACGGCGTCACTTTCACCTGCTGCTCGTAACCAGACTTTTCCAGCTCATCTCCACGAGCAAGCAGCGCGGCATTAAGATCTTCTGCGCGCTCGATGGCTGCGCGATAAATCGGAGCCGCCACACGATGGAACTCCGGATCGGACGCATCGAGGACAATGACCCCCCACTTTGCAAACAATCTCGCGAATAACCGTGCAAAAGCCGTTCCCAGCGATTCCCCGGGTCGATAGCATTCGCGCAGGAATTGCGAGACTTCGGAATCGCCGAGCAAACTGGCCGCGTCTTCGACGACCGTTATGATCTCCTCGCCGAAACGCACTTCGCTGACCGGCGCGTTTGGCACACTGTGGCTCGAGGTGCTCAGGGTCCGAAGATTGCCATCTGAGCCAGGCACGCCCACGTGGTTCACTTCGTCAAGATCGTGATCGTAGGTGGCCAGCCAAAAAATAGGGACTGTGTCGATTCCCTCGGCTGTGGCCTCCTCCGCCAGCTTCACCGAGCTGAGAGCCTTATAGATCGAAAACATTGGGCCGCCAAACAGACCCACCTGCTGGCCAGTTACAACCGCAGCGGCGCCGTGGCGCAAACGCTCGATATTGCTCAAGGTTTGCGGCGACGCATCCCACGACACATTCTGCCGCTGGAGAATTGCGCTAACCCGTTCACGGCGAACCGGGTCATGTTGCAGACCAGAGGCCTGCCCTTTCATCCATTCACTGAAATGCGGGGATTGAGGATAGAAACTGCGAACGCCCGGAGAATACGAAAGGAAATCGATAAAAAGACGGCTGGTGTGTGGAATCTGGCTAAAAGGGAAACACTGCGCCTTCACGATTGGCTCCTGTGACAACGCTGGCGCATACAGCTTTTGACGGATACGGTCATCTCTGGTCAACAGCCTTCATTCTACAGTTCGGCGGTTGTAATTCAGATGCTGCAAACGGGCGCGAGATGCAGATAAACGGGCAGGAACAAGGGCAGTCGCCAAAAGAACGGCCAACGGACCAAATCCAGACTGAAAAGAAATTGCCCGCGGGCCAGGAGAGCGCTTGCTCTGTTTCACCCAAGTGCTCCCCGCATCGTTTAAGTTCGATTGCCGCTGGGCAGTTATTTCAGCGAAGCCATGTCGATCACGAAGCGATACTTGACGTCACTTTTTGCCAGGCGCTCGAAGGCTTGGTTGACCTGCTGAATTTTGATCAGTTCGATGTCGGCAGTAAGGCCGTGATCGGCACAGAAATCCAGCATATCCTGTGTCTCGCGAATCCCTCCGATAATCGATCCGGCCAACGAACGGCGCCGGAACAATAGGCTGCCGACGGCGACCGGTAACGGCGTAGGAGACGCTCCAACCATCGTCAAGATCCCATCCAGCTTTACCAGATCGAGATACGCATTCACGTTATGCTCCGCCGAAACCGTGTCGAGAATGAAGTCGAAACTCCCGGCGTGCTCGGCCATTTCAGCTTCATTCTTTGAGATCACGACTTCGTGCGCGCCCAACCGCAGCCCATCAGCGACTTTGCTTGCCGAGGTGGTAAACAACACCACGTGCGCGCCGAACGCGTTGGCAAACTTCACGGCCATGTGGCCGAGACCGCCAAGGCCGACCACTCCCACCTTCTGGCCCTTGCGCACATTCCAGTGGCGCATCGGAGAATAGGTCGTGATGCCCGCGCAAAGCAGCGGAGCCGTCGCGGCCGGATCCATACCTTTCGGCACGCGCAGCGTGAATGTCTCATCCACCACGATGCTGTCGGAATACCCGCCGTAGGTCACTCCGCCGAGATGTTTATCTTCGGCGTTGTAAGTAAAAGTCGGCATACTGTCGCAGAACTGCTCGTTGCCCGCGCGGCAGTTGGGGCATACTCGGTCGGAATCGACCATGCAGCCAACCGCTGCCAGATCGCCTTCCTTGAACTTGGTGACCGAACTTCCGGTCTTCACCACGCGCCCAACGATTTCATGTCCCGGCACGCAGGGATAAACCGTGGGCATCATCTGCTCCCACTCGTTGCGCACCTGATGCAGGTCGGAGTGGCAGACTCCGCAGAATAAAATGTCGATCTGCACGTCGGTCGGCCCTGGTTCGCGGCGGCGTATTGCGGCTGGAGCCAGACCAGAGGCCGCACCCTGCGCGGCGTATGCTTTTGCAGGGTAAGCTTTTCGAGTTGAAGTTTTTTCTTCCGTAGCGATGGGGGAAGTCACCGTGCTCATTTTAGAAGTTCTCCTTTAAGCCTTATAGATGGCCCGTTCTGGTGCCCGGTTCCAGAATAAGTTCGGTGCGGCATGGTTCCTCTGGAAACTCTTTCATGCGGAACAAGGATCGAGCTTCGCAAATGCGAAGCTCAACCGCGGTCGAAGCATCCTTAACTTCATCACATGGAACGGAGGATGCGGAAGGTGAATCCGAGGCCCGCGGCACTAAAGAATGTTTGATTCGATACCGGCGAGGAACTGAGTTCCCGGAATCACCTTCCCGACTAGCGCACAGTTTTCGGCGAAAATAACATCCCCCATCTAAGTCGTACTTAAAGAGCGCCGGCGATTCTATCTTTCTCCGAAGCCAGCATCGATCAACGCCTCCCGGCGCTCAGTCGCCTGATTGAACTCTTGCCGTTCTTTACGCAGATATGCCTCGCCGCCGCTGTATTCCTTGTATACATCTTTTTAAAGCTCCGCGTAACCGAAGCCAAGCTTGCTGCCGTATCTCCCGATCTCTCTCAACCTTATTCTTTTTCATCGCTTGTAGAGAGACTCGTATGATCCATCAAGGAGTAAAATGGAATGCCCTCCTTCAATCGGCAAGTTGAATCTTTTCTTCGGGTTAGGCAATCCAATTGTGTGTTGACTTCCATTCTGGCTCACCCTAGTCTGGAAGTGGTTCTTTCAATGGCCAATCCCACTAGTGGGGGCGTCACGGCTTCGACGGAGATGCTTGCGGCCAAGAGGCATGCCGGGGTGCACACACCCGTAATCGCGTGCAAAATGATAATTGCCAATCAACCAATGGCATACGCAGCCTAATTAATTAGGCAGCCGCTTTCCACCGCTTCGCCCTTGGGCGGTGGCCGAGCGTCGCACAGAGGGCTGCTCTTCTCGGCTACGTCTGGGACGAGAGGCTAAGATCACAGGCTAGCGGCTAGCGTTTCTTGTCCGTTCTGAGCGTGAGCTGCGAACGTCCTGGGGGAAGCGTCGCAAGGCGCCCAACGCCTGGGGCATGAACCGGAATAAGCATGTAGTCTCTTGACCGGTAACATTTTCGGACGCGGGTTCGACTCCCGCCGCCTCCACCACTGTCCCCCTTCGGTTCGGTTGCGGATGAGGGCCTTCGCGGAAAACGCAGAAAGACGCACCAAATCGCAGCGCGCGCTTGGCGACGGCATGGTATCCGATGCTGAGCAAACGTTTGCCCAAGTGAGCCGAATTGCGAGAATCTGCCCAGTCCTATGCTAAAATCCGTTCTCGCACGAGTCTGATTACAAACAAGTTCGATGGATATTCGTGAAATCGCGCGCAGAGCGAAAGTTTCCACCGCCACGGTGTCCAGAGCTATTAATCGCATTCCAACCGTCGATCCGCAGCTTGCCAAGCGGGTATGGAAGGTAGTGGACGAACTGGGATACTATCCCAACACACAGGCTCGAGCTTTAGTGTCAGGACGCAGTCGAATTTTCGGCCTGATTGTTTCTGAGATAACCAATCCTTTCTTTCCTGAGATTGTGCAGACGTTCGAGAACCTTGCGGTTGAGAACAATTATGAAATCCTGATTACCTCCACGGTGCATGATCCGAAACGAATGGAATCGTCGGTGCGGCGGATGATTGAGCGCCGAGTGGACGGAGTAGCAATTCTGACGTTTGGCATGGAAGACACGCTGCTGGACCATCTTCGTTTTCGCAAGGTGCCGCTGGTGTTCGTGGATGTGGGGCCGAATGCCCCTGGAATCGTAAACATCCGCATCAACTATTTGAATGGTATACGGCAGGCGGTGCAGCACCTCGCCGCATTGCGGCATACGCGTATCGCATTTATCGCCGGCCCGTTGCATTTGAAATCGGCGGTAGCGAGGAAGGCGGCATTCAAGACCTCGATGGCGGAGATTGGGCTACCCTCGCACTTGATCGTGGAAGGAAATCATCGCATGGATGGCGGAATGCGGGCGCTGGCAGGATTCAACGATCTAAGCGAGCGGCCTTCCGCCGTTCTGTGCTCCAACGATATGACAGCCATCGGATTCATGCGGGAAGCCTATGAACGGGACATCCAGATTCCAGATGATCTTTCCGTGATCGGATTTGATGACATCCGGCTGGCCGAGTTCACGATTCCGCCGCTGACGACGGTGCAAATGTCGCAGACGGAGCTGGCACGGATTGCTTTTCATGCGCTGTTAAGCGAGGTGCAGCGCGAGTCACCTTCGCAAGAGCGTGTCGAATATGAACTGACCACCAACCTGGTGCTGAGACGCTCCACAGCGCTCGCACTGGCCGGAAAGCGGCCGGGGAAATCCCGGAGAGAAAACGGGGGAGCGCGTGTCCGCGAAAAGTGACCCCAATCGCGATTGACACGGGACCAACAATCGTCTACATTTCGCTAGTTTGAGTAAACGATTACTGGCATTTACTCAGCCGAGGGTGGGACAAGGCGATATGCTGGAACGTCTGCGGGAGCAAGTCCTCGAAGCCAATCTAGACCTGGTACGCCAAGGGCTCGTGCTCTACACATTCGGCAACGTTAGCGGCATTTCCCGCGAAGAGGGACTGGTAGTCATCAAACCAAGCGGCGTTCCTTATAAGGACATGCGGCCGGAGCATATGGTTGTCACCGACCTGCAAGGCAAGAAAGTTGAAGGCCATTTGAGGCCGTCTTCCGATCTCCCGACCCACCTCGTGCTGTATAACCAATTCCCTCACATCGGGGGAGTAGCGCACAGCCACTCTGAGAACGCGACGGCATGGGCGCAGGCGCGGAAGCCCATTCCGTGCTTCGGCACTACCCATGCGGACTATTTCCACGGCGAGGTGCCGGTCACGCAGGAGATGGCCGATTCGGAGATTGCCGAAGCCTACGAAGCAAACACTGGACACGCCATCGTTCGTGCCTTGCAAGGGAAGGATGCTTCATCCCTCCCCGGCATCCTTGTCGCCAACCACGGCCCGTTCGCGTGGGGAGAAGATGCTCGAACCGCTGCCCACAATGCCGCCATCCTCGAGTCCATTGCGAGGATGGCCTACTTCACCCTGGGTATCAACCCTGCGGCACAACCTGTGGGAAACGCGCTGCATGACAAGCATTACCTTAGAAAGCACGGCAAAAATGCGTATTACGGCCAGCCCGACGATAAGAACATTGACAAGGACAAGCGATGAGGCTGATGGCTGTGGCCCTGGCGTCAACCCGATTGGTGCGTCTCTCGCCCATCGATATTGTCATCGTAGTTTTTTATTTCGCTCTGGTTCTCTCCATTGGCTGGTACCTCAAAGGGCAGGCCAACACCGGGGAAGATTTCTTCATGGCGGGCCGGGAAATGACGGCCTGGGTTGCCGGACTCAGCTTTCTCTCGGCCAATCTGGGCGCGCTGGAACTAATGGGATGGGCCGGAGGAGCCTACCAATATGGCATTCTGGCGATCCATCCATATTGGATCGGCGCCATTCCAGCGATGCTGTTTCTCGCGCTGGTCATGATGCCGTTCTACTACATTTCGAAGACGCATTCGGCCCCAGGATATTTGAAACTGCGCTTCGGCGAACCTAGCCGCGCGCTGTCAGCGATTTCGTTTGCTTTCATGACCGTGCTCATGAGTGGCGTCAATATGTTTGCCATGGCCAAGGTCATGCAGATCGTGCTCGGGTGGGACATCAACTTCAGTATCTGGGTGTCGTCTGTGACGGTAGCGATTTATGTCACTCTCGGGGGACTGCGATCAGCCATTTTTAATGAGGTGCTGCAGTTTTTTCTTATTTGGGCGGGCGCGCTGCTGATTCCGATTCTCGGCTTATATGAAGCAGGCGGCTGGACGAATCTTAAGCTGCAAATTGCGCGACGAACGTCGGAACAGTATGTGCATCTATGGGCGGGCCTGGGATCATTTTCCAATAATCCCATGGGCATTAACTGGGTCGGCATTGTATTTGGGCTGGGTGTAGTGATCTCGATGGGTTACTGGACCACAGACTTCCTGGTTGTGCAACGCGTTCTTGCGGCGAAAGACCTTCGCAGCGCGGAGATGGCTCCGATTATCGGTGCGGGCTTCAAGATGATGGTGCCTTTTATCGTGGTCCCTGCCGGGATTGCTGGGGTTGGCAGTGCTGCCGGAGAAACTGGTCCCTGAATCGGTGGCCGCGGCGACTGGAGCCCATAGCTATAATGATGTGCTTCCGCTGATGCTCGCCCGCTACTGTGGTCCGGGGCTGCTCGGATTGGGAGTTACTGCGCTGATAGCGGGTTTTATGTCCGGCATGGCGGGAAATGTAAGTGCATTTACTACCGTCTGGACCTATGACATTTATCGGCCATTTATTAATCGCGATAGTACGGATCATCATTATGTAAACGTGGGGCGCTTAACTACCATCCTCGGAGTGCTGATCAGTGTGGGTACCGCCTATTTAGTGATGCAATTCGCGAGCATCATGGATTATGTGCAGGCATTATTCAGCTTTTTCATTGCGCCGCTTTTCGGCACGGTGATCCTCGGCATGTTATGGAAGCGCGCCACGAATGCCGGCGGATTCTGGGGCCTGCTCTGCGGGACGCTGTGCTCGGTCGGTATGTGGGCCTGGGTAAAAGTCGATCCCGCGGCGTTACATTACGTCGCGCTCTCAGCCCACGCTAAGGGCTTGGCACAGGATTATTTTCAGGCGCTCTGGTCGTTTGTGGTGTGTGTAGTTGTGACTGTGGCGGTAAGCCTGGCAACGAAACCGGCGCCCGAAAGCGCTCTAACGGGGTTGGTTTACGGATTAACAGATGTTCCTTCGGTAGGAGACGTTCCGCTGTATCAGAAGCCGCTTTTTTGGGCAGCGGCTATTTCTGTTGTTTTCATTGTGCTGAATCTTATCTTTTGGTAGCGATTCTCAAAGCGAATCCGGAGACAGCGGGGCCGGGACATGCTTTCTATCTGGTTCTTTATCGGTATTTCACTCGCAGTAAACGGAGCACTCATCCTGGGAGCGGGAATCTACCAGCTCGCCCGCCCTCCTCTGAACCCTGGCGTCGTTCTCTTCCACTTGCACGCGGGCGTGTGGTGGGGAGCGACGCTGCTGGTAGTGGGCATGGTTTACTGCCTTAAATACGCGCCCCGCCGACATTCGCAGGATTGAGCTCGTGTACCGGCGCGCACGCGAAAAGGGAGCCGACTGATGGCAATAGTGGCGGGAGTGGATTTTGGGACCCTCAGCGTACGCGTCTCTTTGGTCGACAGCGAACGCGGCATGCTGGCTTCGGCCGTGCAGGAATATCCGCTGCACCGCAAGCGCGAGGACCCGGAATACGCCACGCAATCGCATGAAGATCAGATGAGCGCACTGGCGGCTGCCACGCGCGCAGCAATCGGCAAGGCGGGGATTTCCGGGAGCATGGTCGAGGCGATTGCGCTCGATACCACGGGATCTTCGGTTATTCCTGTCGGCAAGAACATGGAACCGCTGGCGGAGTACTACCTGTGGTGCGATCATCGTGCGAAGACGGAAGCGGCCGAGATTACGGAAGCGGCGCAACGAGAAAAACTAGAGGCGATCCAGTGGTGCGGCGGAGTCTATTCATCGGAGTGGGGATTCTCGAAGCTGCTGCACTGGCTGCGGCACAACCCGGAGAAGCGGGCGGAGTTCGCGTCCGCCTTCGAGCATTGCGACATGGTGGCGGCGACGCTGTGCGGAGTCACCGATCCTGCGAAAGCGAAGCGCAGCATCTGCGCCATGGGACACAAGTGGCTCTGGAATGCGCAATTGGGCGGCCTTCCCCCGGAAAGCTTTCTGCTCAAGGTCGACCCTTTGCTGAAAGGTGTGCGCGAGAAGCTCGATGGCGAGTATGCAACTTCGGATCAAATCGCGGGCAGGCTTTCTCCATTATGGGCTGAGAAACTGGGACTGAAGCCCGGGATTCCGATTCCAGTAGGAGCCTTCGATGCGCATTGGGACGCGATTGGCGCGGGTTGCCGAACCGATGACATGGTGAATGTGGTCGGGACATCGACCTGCATCATTGGAATCACTCCCTCGGTAAACCTGGTGCCGGGCGTGTGCGGCGTGGTTCAGGGCAGCGTGCATCCGCAGCGCACCGGGATCGAAGCCGGTCTTTCGGCAGTAGGAGACATCTTCAGCGCCATTGCGAAGCGTGCGGGCACGGATGTGCAAACTTTGAGTGCGGGCCTCGAAAACTATCTTGCGGGCCAGACTGGCCTGATGCGGATGACGTGGGACAACGGCGACCGCACCGTATTGGTGAATCCCAATTTACGAGGGATCACCTTGGGGTGGAACCTGCAGAGCACCGCGCAAGACGAACTTTTCGCAGCGATTGAAGGAACTGCGTTTCACACGCGAGTCATTCTCGACCGAATGGCGGAGCATGGCGTCAAAATCCGGCGCGTGATCAACGCTGGCGGCATTCCACAGAAAAACAATGTATTGAACCAGGTCTATGCGAACGTGCTGGGCCGGCCTGTGCTGGTGCCGGACAAAAGCGTGGTCAGCCTTGGTTCTGCCATCTTCGCTTTCCTGGCGGCGGGCACGTTTAAGACCATTGAAGAGGCCCAAGACAAGATTTCTCCGGGACACAGAACCTTCCTGCCGGACCTCCGAGCTAAGCAAACTTATGAGGACTTATATCCCTTGTATAGCAAGTTGTATTTCAGCTTTGGGCAAAAAACTACCGATGGTTTAGGCGACGTGCTACCCAAGTTAATTTCCGTAGCAGAGATGGCAGCGCAGAAGTAGATGCGAGAGGAAAGCGAGGGGCGATGAATCTTCGGGAAGCCGTAAAGAGAACCTTGATTAGTTTGCTGTTGTCGGCAATGGTTAGCGTGTTTGCGGATGCCGAAACAAAGGTGACCACCCAGCCATTTGGGAAGATGCCTGATGGCACTCCAGTGAAAATCTATACGTTGAGCGACAGCGGTCATGAAGTTCGCATCTCGACTTATGGCGGAGTTGTGGTTTCGCTCAAAACTCCCGACCGGAGCGGCAAGTCAGCTGACGTAGTACTGGGGTTCGACAGTGTCGATGGGTACGTGTCCAACTTCAACGGATCGTCCGACGCATTTTTCGGCGCGATCATTGGGCGGTACGCGAATCGAATTGCGCATGGCAGTTTCACTCTGGACGGACAAAAATATTCGCTGCCACGAAACGACGGGGAGAATACGCTGCACGGAGGCCCGCACGGCTTCAACAATGTGGTTTGGAAAGGCAAGACAATCGCGAACGGGGTTGAGCTAACTTATTTCAGCAAAGACGGCGAAGAGGGATTTCCTGGAAACTTGACGGCGACCGTCCGTTACACACTCGTGAAAGGCGATTTACGGATCGAGTATTCCGCCACTACCGACAAAGATACGGTAGTCAATCTGACTAATCACTCTTATTTCAATCTGGCTGGGCACGGCTACATTTTGAATCATCAACTGACTCTGCATGCCTCCCGCTTCACGCCGGTGGATGCCGGATTGATTCCGACGGGCGAATTAAAACCAGTGGATTCGACCCCCTTTGATTTCCGGAAAGCAACAGCGGTAGGAGCCCGCATCGGGGCGGACGACCCGCAGCTCCACCTGGGACACGGTTATGACCACAACTGGGTTCTGGACAGCGGAGGGGGAAAATTGGTGGAAGCTGCCGAGCTATATGATCCAAGCAGCGGACGCGTCCTGAAAGTATTAACCGATCAGCCGGGAATCCAGTTCTATAGCGGGAATTTTCTAAACGGCTCTATCAAAGGGAAAGGCGGAAAGGCGTACCAATTGCACGCTGCCTTATGCCTCGAGACCCAGCACTTTCCTGACTCGCCGAATCATCCGGACTTCCCTACTACGGAACTGAAGCCGGGGCAGCGAAATCATACCGTCACAATCTATCGCTTCTCGGTTCGATAAGTCGATTCCGTGAGTGGTTGCGGTGATCGCAGTCCCCAGGCCTAGAAACTATGAAACAGCTATGAGCGGTGGCTCAAAATAGTGATGTCCTACAGCAGGCGTTAACAAGTCCCTTCAATAAGCGCCCCGTAAATAACGTTATTTATGGTTTAGAACTCGCCTGTGTAGTGGCAGACGGTCTGAAGAATTTTGCATCGTCAATCGGAACATTCTGCTGGACCTCTCCAAGCTGGATAGTCGATTCACCTCGGGCGGTGGCTACCGTCCATCGATATGGAATCTGTATTCCGTCCACCGCGCGGTAATCCTGGTAGTCGATTTGGGTGGGATCGAGGCCGAGTGGGGTCTCCGTGTAGCGCAGAGCCCGTAGCAGCAGGCCGGAGTCTGCATCGAAAAAGAATTCCCACGGCGGCCGGCCTTCTCGAATTGCCAGCAGAGCATAGCCTTTATGACCATTAATCATCTCGGGATACTGCACCCGCAGGTCAGGGAAGATTTGTTGAAAATGCAAAGCGAACTGCAGATCAGCGTCGAGGCGTACGGCGTCGAGTTCGGAGCCGCTCAGATCGCGGGTGGGATGGCCCGGAGCGCTCTCCCAACCAGCATTGCCACTCACTCCGGTGACTCGATCGCCGGAAGGCGCGTGCTGGATGGAAACCTGTTTGTCCGGCCCCTTGGTTAAGAGTTCAATGCGAATCGATTTCCCTTCCGACTGCACGGTGCCACTTTCGGCGCGCGTGTTGATTTTCTGAATTGCCGCAGTACCGCCAAGTGCTCGAACAAAATTCTGGATGATCTCATCGCTTGTTGGCAACTCGCTCCAAGGCTTTTTGGATTTCAGATCTACGGAAGTTTCGGGGGCAGATTCTTTCGCAAGCGCTGGCACACTCACCGGCTTTACCGCCCCCTGGTGACAGGAATAGCAGGTCACCTGGCGAGTGTTCTCGAAATTGTTCTGGTTGATAGCAGACATCATCTTCATCATGCTGCGCGCTTTTTCTTTCGGCGGCTTGGAGTCATCGTCGAAATGACCTTCGACGTGGCAAAAGGTGCACTGCACGCCGAGAGATGCCGCGATGAAGCGCATCGTCGGAATGATCTGACTGGACGGGACTCCCCTGAGCACTTTGATGTTCTTAAAGACAGCCTCGGCAACCTTCGGCGGAGGAACCGCCGAGCTAATGCCTGACGGCGACCAACCTCCGGCGGTCGAATCGGGCTGCTCTTTCATGAGCGCGGCGACACGGTCGGAGAGTTCATCCGCCTTGATGGTATTTCCCTGCCCGCGGTAAAGGGCGATCAACTGGCTGGTGGAGGAAAGGTGCAAAGGATCGATGGCGACGGCGCGCTCCAGATGAGCGATGGTTCCGTTTACATCGCCTTCCTGCTGATGCGCCGCAGCAAGGTTCGTTTCTATTACGGCGGAGTTGGGGCGAAGCATCAAGGCGCGCTCAAAAGCAAGTTGCGCCTCGGATGACTGCTTCCCCAAAAGCAGCGCGGTTCCCATCCATGTAAATATTTCTGGATCGGCAGCAAACTGATTCTGCACTTCGGTGAGCAGGCGATAGCCGCGGACAATGAACTCCGACGACCGGCGCTGAAAACCGGCGTTCAGATAAGCGATTCCGAGATTGCGCTTTTGAAGATCGGGCGCGGGCTCACGCCACGCCGCAATATCGCCGGCCGCGGCAAGGCTGGATTGCGACTGAGGACGGCGCTGAATTCTGTGGTCGGTAAAAGCTGTGTGCCCGCCATCCCGGGCGTCGCGACGCGGCATGTGACAACCGATGCAGTCACTTTGCGTACCCGGGTGCGACTGAGGAAAGGGTGCGCTGTGGCAGCTCAAACACCGCGAGCGGTAATACTGCACGGGTTGCAAAGGCTTGTTATGGGGATCGTGGCAGGTGCCGCACCACAACCGGCCCTGGCTGCTGCGCGCACAGACGCTCATGGCGAGCTGCTCGACGTGGCTGATGACTTTGAACTCCCGGGCTGGAGTGTCGGGCGGCAACACATCGTGATAGGTGGTAAACGTGGTCTCTAATCTCAGGCCTGGTTGAAAATCGCGAAACTCGCGTCCTGGATTCGGCACCCGGGCCGCTCCCATCAAATGACATTGCTCGCAAATGCTGTCGCGTGCGCCGGGCTCGAGTTTTGCAGGATTGACGATGGTCCCCGCTCTGGGATCGGCGAGGTGTTTTTCGCTTGGACCGTGGCAGCGTTCACAAGTAATCGCCTCCGCTGGAAACACGGGAGAGCGATATTGATTGTCGGTGCCTGAGATGTGGAGTTCAGTACCGGCATGGCAAAAAACGCAACCCTCAGCGACGGGGCGGGTGAAGTCCGGATCTTTCGTCTTCTCATAGCCGGGCGCCAAATCGTAGGAGTTGCGACTTTTGTAGAAAGCAACTGGGGATTGAAAAAGGTGGCCGCCAAGGTTCACCAGATAGCCGCTGGCGTGATTGCCGGAACCAATCACATAATCGATGCGGTAATTGGTGACATCGCCGGCTGTTTCAAGCCGCTGCCATGAACCACTCGCGTCAGAATACATCGTAATCTTTGCGTCGGCAGTGGTTACAGCACCAGATGGCTCCCGGCCAGCACGGCGCAGAGAATGCGCCATTGCGGAGCGCGCATAGCCCTCGACTTCGGATGCATGGCAGACTTTGCAGCGACTCGCGCCTACCGGCTCGGCGGACTGATTGAACACAGCGGCCGCACTGCCGTTCGAAGAAGCCGCGGACGGGGACTGTCCCTCTCCGTAAGACAGCAAAACAATCAGAAGAACCGGCGGAAAAGCATGTCGTAGATTTACAAACTGCATCGCGATGGCCGCCGCCCAAAAGAATGTATAGCAGATATTCCATCAGCTACGCACATATCGGGCCCAGACCTCCATCGGCGTCGGTTGACGGTTTGCCCAAGCATAATATGGGATCAGCGTTAATTCTGCGGGCCGTGTTTTGAGGCTCGCAGTGCTCAACGACATATAGAGCGGTTCGCTGGCCGACGGCGTTTGAAATACCGCCCCCTCGTGCCGCAATACGACGATGCCATCGAGCAGATTGGCTGCGTACTCATCGCGAAAATCCTTGCTCATCTTTTCGCTGAGGCGAATGGAAAGATCGGACAGGGCAACGCCTGCGGGCTGATCTAGTTCCTCCATGCAATAGATAATGGGCCCCCGGCGCACCGCCACTCGAGACGTATCTTCTGCAACGCGCGGGTTTGAAGCAATAATTTCCGTGGTCATTGGGAAGTTCAATGTTACGGTTTCGCCGGATTTCCAATTACGCCGAATTGGCAGATATTCTCCGGGCCGTGCCCCCTCAAGTGGCTTGCCATTGGCAGCGACACTCGCGCCATCTGCCCAGCCGGGAATTCTGACGTACAAAGTGAAGTCAGCTGGCTGCTCCAGATTCACCGTGAGCTTCACTTCCCCGCCCCAGGGATAATTGGTCTTCTGCTGGATCTTGATGGGCATTCCGTTTTCCAGATGCCAATCGAGCGACGAGTTGTCGTAGAGATGCACGTAGATGCCATCTTTACTGGTGCTGTAGAAATAGCCCGGCAACGAAGCGAAGGTTCGCTCCAGGTTTGGCGGGCAACATGTCGTGTCGTACCAGGGATTGCGAATGCCTTCGCCGCGAGCTTTGTCGTAGTTGGCGGGATCGAAGGCCAGCGGATTGCGGTAGCAATACGTAGTGCCGTCGAGAGACATGCCCGAGTTGATGCCGTTATAAAGAGCGCGTTCGATTATGTCGGTAAAGCGAGCTTCGCCGCTGGCTGCCAGCATTCGCCAGTTCCACATCATGTTGCCGATGGCGGCGCAACTCTCGCCATAGGCCTGCGCGTTGGGCAGTTCATAAGGCTCGCCAAACGCCTCCCCTTGACTGCGGGCGCCCACTCCGCCAGTCACGTACATCTGGCGCTTGCTGAGATCCTCCCAGAGAACGTTCAAGGTCTTCCAATACGCCGGATCGCCGGTCTCCAGGTAATAATCGGTCGCGCCGCAGCAGGCGTACATGGCGCGAACGGCGTGGCCTTCGAGCTTGGAGCGAGAGGTGAAAGGAATTCCGCAGAACATATAAACGATGGCCCGTGGCTGGATCGAGGCGCGCTCATCGCCGTGCAGAATGTATCCGGCGAGATCGACGTATTGGCGCTTGCCGGTGGTGCGATAGAGTTCGACCAGCGACATTTCGATTTCTGGATGGCCCGAAATAATCGGCTTTTGATTTGGACCCGGCCCATAATTCGGGATCACAAAATTGTCGACGAATTTTGTGCCGGCATCCAGTAGCGTGGAATCGCCCGTGGAGCGATAGTACGCGATTGCGCCTTGCAGCATGTGACCGAGGCAGTAGAGTTCATGACCGACCTCCTGCTCATGCGGCTGCATCCGCAAAGCAGCGCGATCGCTCTGGTAGTAGGTGTTCAGATAGCCGCTAGGTTCCTGGATCGCGACCACCTCGCGGATCATCGACTCGGTAACTCTGTGCAGCTCTGGCTGAT
Source organism: uncultured Acidobacteriaceae bacterium (assembly GCA_963743585.1). Taxonomy (GTDB): domain Bacteria; phylum Acidobacteriota; class Terriglobia; order Terriglobales; family Acidobacteriaceae; genus Sulfotelmatobacter. The sequence continues at coordinate 540,366 of CAVUQI010000006.1, forward strand.
CGCCGGATTGAAGCGCCCAGCCCACGGATTCCGTCCACTTGTAGATATCGGAGTCGGAATAGTACGGACCTTTTTGTGGAGCGGTGCTCTTACCCACGAGGCGACGGAAGTTGTCCATGCGACCGTGTTGCTCGAGTTGAACCCGCATGGTCGGGATGCTGCGCTCAACATTGGTGGTGCGCCGCTTTGACCAGAAGCCTTCTTCAATGGTCACAGCGCGGACTGGAACGGTGTGCAGTTTGGCAAAGGGAGAATTTGCCAGATTCAGCACTCCCTGATCTCGCCGAGGCACAATCGAAGAAGCAGCGCTGTCGATTTCAAACGGAAGGGGATGGTTTACGTGCCCAAGCGTATCGCGCAGGGCGAAGGAAAGAGCCGGGCGAGCCAGAAAAGAAGCCGCAGTGGAAGTTACAGCTGCGGAGAGAAATCGACGGCGGGAAACATCGTGGGAACGCATAAAACACCTCTTCAGCGAAACTCAGAACGCAACGAAATTAAACCAATCATGGCCTGGCGGCGGTTGCGATCTCACACCGCCACATGCATGCGCAGGCGATCTTCAATTTCACCCAACTCGCCGGGCGGCAGACAGAAGTCAGCCGCGCCGGCGACCCCCTCAACCTGTTTGACATTGCGAAATCCGACAATTGCCCCCGTGACTGCGGGATTGCTCAGCGTCCAGGCAATTGCCACTTCTCCCGGTGATCGACCGTGGCGACGGCCCAAATCGCGTAGAAATTCCACCAGCTCAAGATTGCGAGAAAGAAGCGGCTCCTTGAAATTTGGAAGATTTCGCCGCCACTCCTCGGAAGCGAACCTTGCAACTCGCTCCTTCGTCATCGAGCCTGTCAAAAGGCCAGACGACATCGGTGAATAAACAATGACGCCGATGCCCATTTGTTGGGCAACGGGCAAAACTTCATTCTCAATCTCGCGAGTCACCATCGAGTATGGCGGCTGGAGCGAAGTGATGGGCGCAATGGCCTGCGCGCGCTTCATCTGCGAGGCGCTGAAATTCGAGACACCAATGTACCGAACCTTGCCTTCCTGCTTCAGGCGCGCCAGTTCGGTCCAGCCTTCTTCGATGTCTTCGTCAGGCTCGGGCCAATGGCAACTGATAGAGATCGATCACATCCGATTTCAGTCGTCGCAGGCTGGCTTCGCATTCGCGCCGAATGGAAGACGCTTTGAGCGATGCACCGATGTTGCCGGCTTCGTCCCAAACTCGCTCGCACTTACTGAATAAATATGGACGGGAGGGCCGTCCCGCAAGAGCGCGCGCAACTATTTCCTCAGAATGGCCGAGACCGTACAATGCCGCCGTGTCGATCCAGTTCATCCCGCGGTCTAGCGCCGCATGGATGGCGGCAATGGAATCGCTGTCGTTTTGCGGGCCCATGCTGCCGGCCCAACCGCCGCCACCTATCGCCCAGGCCCCAAAGCCGATGCGGCTGATCTCGAGGTCGCTGTTTCCCAGTCGACGAAGTTCCATGAGACAACTCAAAGACCCCGCGCTAGATGGTAGTACAGATCATTCCAGTGCAGCTCTTTCTTGAAATCTCGTATTCTTGTGTCGCGATCGATCAGCAAAAACTCCATTCCCGCCATCTCAGCAAAGTCTTCCAGATGTTGGGCGGTAAGAGCGCGACTGAGGACGGTGTGATGCGCTCCGCCGGCGAGAATCCAGGCCGCAGCTGAGGTTTTCAGGTCGGGTTCCGGATCCCAGAGGGCGCGAGCAACGGGAAGCCTGGGGAGGGCTTGCGCTGGGCGAATCAGATTCACAGAATTCACAATTAATCGGAAGCGGTTTCCTAGATCCACAATCGACGCGTTCACAGCTTTTCCCGGGGCCGCGGTAAAAACCAACCGGACTGGATCTTCTTTTCCTCCGATGCCAAGAGGGTGAACTTCGACGGTGGGTTTGCCTTCGGCGATGGACGGGCAAACCTCCAACATATGTGCGCCCAGGATCTGGCCGCCATCGGGGAGGTGATAGGTGTAATCCTCCATGAACGAGGCCCCGCCTTCGAGGCCGTGACTCATCACTTTGAATGCCCTCACGAGAGCGGCTGTCTTCCAATCGCCCTCGGCGCCAAAGCCATAGCCCTCGGCCATTAGCCGTTGCGCCGCGATTCCCGGAAGCTGCTTAATGCCATGCAAGTCTTCGAACGTATCGGTGAAAGCGTGAGCGCCGACCTCTTCCAGAAAAGCACGCAACCCCAATTCGATTCTGGCAGCTTCGCGAAGAGATTCGCGCCGCTTTCCTTTGGCGCGAAGCGATTCGGCTACCGTGTAGAGTTCGTCGTATTCAGCCGTGAGCTTGTCGATCTCCGCGTCGGTCACTTGCTGGACGCTGTTTACGAGGTCTCCAACGCCGTACCCATTCACGGAATAGCTAAGGTCGATTTCCGCATTGACCTTATTGCCGTCAGTGACGGCCACGTTTCGCATGTTGTCGCCGAAGCGAGCTACTCGTAATTGCCCCGCATCGTGCTGGGCGCAGGCAGCCCGCAGCCATGTGCCAATCTCAGCGTGAACCGTATTGTCCTGCCAATGGCCCACAACGACTTTGCGCTTGAGCCGCAGCTTTGCTCCAATAAACCCGAACTCGCGATCGCCGTGCGCCGACTGGTTCAGGTTCATGAAGTCCATGTCGATGGTCGACCACGGCAACGCCTCATTAAATTGCGTGTGCAGGTGCAGCAAGGGCTTGTTGAGCGACTTCAGGCCAGGAATCCACATCCGTGCCGGCGAAAACGTGTGCATCCACGTAACAAGACCGATGCAGTTGCGGGAACTGTTGGCCTCCAGGCACAACTGATGGATCGATTCGCGGGTGGTCATCACCGGTTTCGCAACGATCTTGACAGGTATTTGCGAGGAGGCACCCAAGGCCCTCGCGACCGCCGTGGCATGATCCTCTACCTGCTTCAGCGTTTCTGGGCCATAGAGATGCTGGCTGCCAGTGACAAACCAAGCTTCCAATTTCTGAAGATCTATCATCAGTTCTGCCTTAGATTCTGTTGAAGACTACTCAGACGCCGCCGCACTGTCTTCCACTAACTTATAGCGGTACTGTTCCACTTCCTTTTTAGCGGACTCTTGGCGCAGCACAGCCAGCCGTTTCAGCAACCCGGGAATTTCCGCACTGTGACCAGCCTTGCGCGAAGCCTGGATTAACCGGTAGAGCGCGGTTTGATCTGTCGGATCGATCTCCAACGCCTTGCGGCACTGTTCAAGCGCGTCCTGATACTGTCCCAGTTGCAGATATAGTTTTGCCAGCACCCCGCGGGCAGGACCTAGCGTGGGCCGCAATGACACCGCCTTTTTGGCCGAGCGCATCGCCAGCTCAAAGTTGGGTGTACCGGGTCCTGCGCCTTGCTGGATAAGTACGTCCGCTTGCAGATAGAGGAGGATGGGATCGTTTGGCTTTTTTATCAGACTGGCTTGAACTGTCGCCAGCGCACGGTCGAGATCGTTCGCGTTGACCGCAGCGAGCCCCTGGGCCGCCACGCTTAACGATTGGTTCGGATCCAGCGCATACGCCTTCTCAAAATCCGACTGGGCCTGATCATATTTTCCAACCTGCACTAAAAGCACGCCGCGGGCAAAATAGAGCGGTGCCGCATTGGGCTGCAGATTGATGCCATCGTTCACTACGTCGATACCAACTTGAAACGACTGGTGCACACAAGAGAGGTTGGCGAAATCCAAATAGAGGTCGACGTTTGAGGGGTCGAGAGAAATGGCGCGTTGCAGCAAGTCCACGGCACGATCGGTCTTGTGATCATCTTCATACGCCGCCGACGCGAGCTCCAATGTGGCAACGTCCGGAGCACCCGATCCGAGCAGCGGCGCAAGCGTGGCCAGCGCTTCCTTGGGCTTACCCGACATGAGTTGAAGGGAAGCCAGCAACTGGCGTTCCCGCTCGTTTCCCGGCGCCAGCGCCAGAGAGCGATCAAATACTTTTGCAGCCTGGTCAAATCGCTTGAGCCTCACCAGGCAGACAGCGTAAGCGTGCAGGGCGTCGACTTGCGAGTCAAATAGTCCGGCAGCTTTCTCGAAGTGGACTACCGCATCCCCGCAATTTCCTTCGCGATATTGGAGCACGGCCATCATTCCATGACTCGTTCTGTCGGCAGGATGCAGGCGCAACAAGTGCTTGAGCACGGGAATCGCGGAGACACGGCCTGCCTCGAATTCGATCTGAGCCTCCCCTTGCAGAGCGGGCACGTAGTCTGGATCGATGCGCAGCGCTTTGTGGAACGAAGCCAGCGCCGCCTGCGTGTGGGCTTCTCCGGCAAACGCTTTCCCTTGCATCGTCCACAATGATGCGTCTTCCGGAGACGACTGCAGAGCGGGAGCAAGAAGTTCGAGAGCCCTGACGAATTCCCCGTTGCGCAGCGCCAAGCTAATCGCGTCTCGCCCACTTCCACCTGTTTGAGCCAGCAGCGAGAAAACAAGAGCGGGAAGAAGGATGGCCGGGGCGAACGATAGACACACCTTTTGCAGCGCGCGCCTCACCGTCATCGCCCGACCGGTCTCTCTCCCCCGCAAGTAACCACCCCATCATTATCTCTCGCCGGCCTCCTTGCTTGGCTGCGCGCTAGAACGAAAGCCTGCCCGCCAGTTGCCAGAATCGCGGTTCGTGGGACGATGTCGCCTGGCCGAATGTACCGTCCGGCAAATTCATGTCGACACCGCCGGTTGAGATATTGCTGTAGCCGGTAAAGTCAACATAGTTTGCCCGATTGAAGAGGTTGTAGATCTCAAACCGGAATTGGAAATTGACTCTTTCGGTAATCCGGTTGTCCTTGTAGAAGTTGATGTTCGTTTCGGCAAAGTTTGGCCCCCTGAACATCTGGGCCTTTTCATTCCCCTCCACGCCGAAGGCGGGAACCGTGAAGTCGCTTAAAGGAATCGCCCCTGTCAACCAGGAACTGTTTTTATGCGATTGGTTATAGCTGGTGGCGTTGGGGTAAGCGAGAGCATCGCCGTCGGCATTGTAGTCGCCACTACCCGCCTGGAAGGCAACTGCAGGGTCGGCGGCCGAACAACCCTGCACATTGCTAAGTGCGCCCGAGGCACACACCGCCAAAAACCCGTTTACATTCTCAGGAGTCAGAGGGTAGCCGGACTGGAAGATGCTGGTGCCACTGGTTCCCCATCCGCCGGTCAAGTAGCCAACAGCGCCCCTGCCACCGTTCGCCCCTTTCAGAGAATAGTTGAAGCTGAACGAGAAGCGGTTGGGCACGTCAAAGATCGACGGTCCGTAATACTGCCCCGGATTGAGCCCGGCAGAGTTGGGATAGTACAGCGCGTCATCCTGCGAACGAGAACGCGTGTAGGAAGCGTCGATGAAGCCACGCAAAAAGTGTCCCCTCAAATCGAAGATCGCGGCGTCGTAGTTGCCGTAGCGATCATTGTCCGCGTAGGTTATTTCACCAAAGCTCTTATTGAGCCGGGTCGCGCTCGGAATGACCCGGGTCGCGCTGGTGTTCTCCTGCCTGATCAAGTCACCCGCAAAGGAGTTGATGTCCACCCCATAGGAAACGTTCCCGATGGAGTTGCCGTTGCCGACGATGTCGTAGGAGTGGGAGCCGTTGTAACCCACGCTCGCGGCAAGATAGCCAGTAAGCTTCCGCTCCAGCGTAACGGACCAGCACGTCTGATTTCGGGGACTTCAAGAGCGGATTGATGCCGCCGATGGCGAAACTCGCGCCAACTACTCCGCCTTGTGCATTGAGGCCGCCTCCCGACCGCGGCGTCGCCCCGGTCCCCGGAACCGAAGGTGGGGAAGGTAAATCCAAAGGGAGGCGTGCTGCTGTTCCCGAGGACAAAGATCGGAGCCTGGGCTGATGCCGTGCCGCCCGCGACAAAGGTCGGCGCAACCTCGCCCGGAGGACTGCCACGGAACTCTTCCTGCACGTTTGCCTGAGTGAGCCAGTTATTGTAGATGCCAAACCCGCCGCGCAGTACCCAGTCGCCTCTATTCGTTGGATCCCAGGCAAATCCAACGCGTGGGCTAAACAAGTCATCAACCGAGTGCAGCAGGGCATTGTGGGTAGCCTTGGCATAGCCATTCGCCACCTGCTCCTGCTCGGTATTGCCCGTACCGAGGTAGAAGTTTCCAAATACTGTGGAGGGACTTTTCGACCACGGATTGCCGCTGTCGTCGTAGCGCAGGCCAAGCGTCAAAGTCAGATTTTTTCTTGCCTTCCAGGTGTCTTGTACGAAAAGACCAAAGGTGCCTGGAAGCTGCATCCCAACTCCACAACTGTTCTGTACCGGTCTGCGGGTTGTAATAAATTCCGTTTTCGTTGGTAGGCGCATCCTGCGCCAGCGTCAACAGATTACTGAACGCGAACTTCGGCTGTGACCAGGGGCCCTGAAAAGGTTCGACGTCGTCGCCATACCAGCCTTCATACCCGAACTTCAGGGTATGAGCGCGGTGCACGTGAGTGAGGACGTCGCGCCAGTGATAATTGTGCTGAATGAAATCTCCCTGTGCAAAGCCCACGCCGTAAGCCTGGCCCGAGTCCGCATTGATGCCGCTTACGGTGATGGATGGAACCGTATAATCCTTGGCTCCGCTGCCCAGAACGCCTTCCACCCGGCTCTGTCCGATCGTGAACTCATTTAGCATGCTGGGAGAAAAAGTGTGAGTCCAGGCCGCCTGACCCGCCACTTGCCAAGTATTGTTCAAGGCAGAGAATTGGGGCATCGAGGAGGGCGCGCCGTACTGCAGAAGGGTCCTGAAAATGCTGGCGTAAATCCTGTCGTTTTTGAAGTTCTTGTCGATGCGGCCGAAATATTGCGTACCGTTTCGTTTCGAGGTGGTGCCAAAAGAACCGGTGTCGATCATGGGCAAAGAGCAGGGAATGTTTTGAACCACCGGCGTTCCGCAAACCGTGCTTCCCAGGACATCGGACGCGGTTTGCGATACCGTAGCGCCGGAGACGCCAACCGGTTGGTACTTGGCCAGCACTCCTGTTCCGACTGTGCCTGGGTCGTTAGCCTGAGCCCAGCTGATGAACTGTGGCGCAGCGAAGCTCACCGATCCGCCGGCGCTCGACGAGGAGCGGAGCGGCTCAACGGCGAAGTAGAAGAAAAATTCGTGGTGAGGGATGATCGGTCCGCCGATGGCAAAATCCATGTTATTGGAATGGAAAGGTGCGTATGGGGAGGTCGAGGAACTGATGAAATGCTGGTTCGCGAACATCTTCTCGTAATTAAAGTAATCCGATGCGGAACCGTGGAACTGGTCGGCGCCAGACCTGGTAGTGAACAGGGTCTGCAGTCCGGCGGCACGGCTATATTCGCTGGTGAAAGTGTTGACCTGAATACTGGTTTCCTGGATCGCTTCGGGTTGCGGAGTCAGATTCAGGACGCCTTGGCGAATTCCGCTGGTCACATCGAGTCCGTCGACGACGTATTGATTGTTATTCCCCCCCTGGCCGTTGGCGCTCGCGTCGACCTGCTCTTCCGTCGAGTAGTTATCCACACCCGACGCGGGACTGCCTGCAGCGCTCGTCCCCAACCCGGACGCACCCGGCGCCATCGTCACCAAGGTGACCAGGTTGCGGCCAACGATCGGCAGCTCGGCGACCGCCTGATTCTGAAGCGTAAGCTCCGTGCGGCTGTCAGCAGTGTCGACCACCGGAGCCTCGGTGGTGACCGTTACGGTTTCGGCAATCGAGCCCACCTTGAGCGTGACCGGTACGCTTAAATTCTGCGCAGTCAGCAGCGTCACATCGACTTTGGACTTTGCGAATCCGTGCGCCTCGACGACAATTTGGTAGGAGCCAGGCGGCAGACTGACAAAACGAAAGTTGCCGCCCTCGTCGGAGGTCGCGGCTTGCACCACTTGCGTGCTCGTGTTGGTGATCCGAACCGAAGCCTTGGCGATACCTGCGCCAGAGGGGTCCTGCACGATGCCTTGTACGTTACTGGTGAACTGGGCGAAGGCGGAGGCTGTAAAACAAAGAACGGAGAGCAACCACAGAATGCGGCAAAGCTTTGATCGTGACATGGATCCTCGCAAGTAGGCTTCTGTCCTAGAAGCTGCCAGCAAACGTTTACTCAATGCGCCATAGTATATACATACTAGCGATTTCCACTGTCAAGTACTTTCTTCAACTTGCGGCTTTATATTGGAGGGAATCGTTTGCCAGACAGCCGGGGTTCTGGGGGTCTGAGCACACCTTTTCAACGGAGGCTAGCCCCGGCCCCAGCCGCGGTTGGCCACAATTCCCACGCCCTCTCTGAGAGTGATCAACTGGTCGGCGCGGACGCCCTTGAAGACTTCATGCAATCCGTTGGGCCAAAACACCTCCAGGTCTGCGAGACTTTCCACGCCCAAGCCGAAATGGAGGCGCGGATCGTTGCAGGAATAGTAACTGGACTGGCTCACCGTGGCCTGTGCCTGCACCTTGCCGCCGTAGTGCACCAGCACTCTGGCTCCGATGGCGCTACGGTTGGATTTGACTCCTTCCAGTTTTATTTTGATCCAGTGCTGCCCCGGGTCCAGATCGTTGCGCAGCAATGTGGGCGGTTCGTTCATGTTCACGATGAGGACATCCAGGTCTCCGTCGTTATCAAAATCGCCGAATGCGCAACCGCGGCTGCCATGAGGCGCGCTGATGCCAGGGCCTGCCTGCGTCTCGAGTTCCTCAAAAGTTCCGTTGCCCAGATTGCGAAACAAAACCCGCGGAGTCTTGTAAGGATATTGCGGCAGTTGACGCTCCACCTCCGGATAAACGCTTCCGGTCACGAAGAACACGTCGGGATAGCCGTCGTTATCCAGGTCTACGATGCCGGCGCCCCATGCGGTGTAGCGCGTCTCCACCCCTACCTTGGTGAGGCGGGTAACGTCGTCGAAGTTTCCCTTGCCATCGTTCCGATAGAAGCCGCTCGTGTCGTCGATGAAGTGAGTCTTGAACAAGTCCAGGTGCCCGTCGAGGTTGTAATCGCCAATGCCCACGCCCATGCCCGCCTGTTCCATGCCGTCATCGCTGAGGGCCACACCGCGCATCACGCCCTCCTCTCGGAAGGTTCCGTCGTGATTGTTCATGAAGAGCAGACTCGGCGTCGAATCGCAAGCCACAAAGATGTCGGGCCATCCGTCTTCATCAAAATCGGCGGTGACCACTGTCATTCCGTAGCTCTCGGTCGCGCCTGAAATGCCGGACTGTTTGGTCACGTCGGTGAAGGTGCCGTTGCCGTTGTTGCGATACAGAGAGTGCCGGCCGGTGGGAAGGCCCCGCGGCCCGCAATTGACGGGAATGCCCTTCCAGTTGCATGTCGAAGCTTGCCCCGGAACAGGAGCGTGGTCGATGGAGAAGCGGATATAGTTCGAGACGAAAAGATCGAGATGGCCGTCGCGATTGTAGTCCACGAAAGCGCATCCGGCTCCCCAGCGCGTTCGGCCTCCTCGAGTAATCCCGCTTCCTTGGTGACATCGGTGAAACTTTCATCGCCGTTGTTGCGGTAAAGCCGGTTCTGTCCGAAGTAAGTGCAGAAGATATCGTCGAATCCGTCGTTATTATAGTCGCCAACGCACACACCATTGGCCCACCCCACGGCGCGCAGTCCGGCTTTCTCAGTGACATCGGTAAACGTGCCGTCGCGATTATTTTTGTAGAGGCGGTTGGTTGCTTCGGGAGGAGCGCCTTCGAGGCGCGTACCGGAAAGCAAAAAAATATCCATCCATCCGTCATTGTCGTAATCGATAAATGCACACCCACAGCCGTTTGCCTCGAGGATGTATTTCTTCGACTCGACCCCTCCATAAATGGTGGGCGCACGCAATCCGGCGGCCTTCGCAATGTCGGTGAAGTGGGCGTGAAATGGCCTTCCTGAAGGGGCGGGTTTGGGCTGGGCCCTGGCCTCGCGGGAGGCGACGCCTTGCCCCAGTACACGTTGAGCAGAAGCACATAAAGAGAGTAAAACGAACGAACGACGGGTAATTGTCATAACCTGACTGCCATAATCTGGTGACGCCACGGGTCACTTTTATTATGCTGGCGACGATGGAATGAGTAAAGGTATACCCGAGGAAAGCCGCATAGTCTACGGTCGGCCTACTTCGAGGGCGCTCGCGGCCCAACGAGTAGTTTGTAACGGTCACGCTCCGCTTCTTCAGTTGTAGCCTCCTGGCGCGCCTTCGCTAATCGCTGCAGCAGTGATGGGATCTCCGTTTTATCGTCTGTTTTTCGCAGCGCGAGAACCAGATGATACAAAGCCGTCTGATCTTTCGGATCGTGCTGCAAGGCCAGCCTGCATTCCTTGACGGAAGCTGCAACCTCTCCCGCCTGCAAGTAGAGCTTGGCCAAAACATCGTGCGCGGAAACGAGGGAGGGCTGCAGCGTGACCGCCTTCGTGCCCGCTTGAACGGCTTGCTGGAAGTCGACACTGCCCGGCGGAGGCGCCTCCTGCGCCAGCATGGCCGCCTGCAGATACCAGAGGAAAGCGTCTCCGGGAGACTTCGCCAGTTTTGAACGCACAATCGCCAAGGCGTGATCGGGATCCTTCTGATCTTTCTCTTCGGCCTCCATCCCGAGCGCGGCCGCGCCAATTGACTGCCGCGGGTCGAGTTGATCAGCCTTCTCGAAGTCCGCCTCCGCCTTCTCGTAGTTGGCAATTTGCACATAGAGGACACCGCGCGCCAAATAAAGGTCTGCCGCGTCAGGCCTTAAATGGATGCCCGTGTCGATCATGTCGATTCCCGCCTGGAACGATTGATGAGCCAGGGCAATATTGGCAAAATCCACGTACAGCGCGACATTGCGTGGGTCCTGGACGATCGCCTGGCGGAGCAGCTTAACGGCATTCGGAGTATCTTTGTTCGCCTCGTAAACCGCGGCTCCAAGCCTCATCGAACTCACATCTGGATTGCCTGCCAAGAGGGGCTGGAAGGCAGTAAGCGCGGCCTGCGGTTGGCCAGTCGCAAGATACATGGATGCCAGAGTGCGGCGAGCCGCTGGATCATCGGGATAAGTTGCAACGACCTCTTGAAAAATCGCAATCGCCTTTTCCGGTTGCTTCAACTCCATTAGGCAAACGCCGTAAGCGCGCTGCGCGTCGGGCCGGGACTTGAGCAACTGGCCTGCGTTTTCAAAATGCGGAATGGCCAGATCGCAATGTCCTTCGCGATACTCGAGCACCGCCAACATGGCATGGCTTGTGGGATCGTCTGGCCGTGAAAGCACCAGGCGTTTCAAGAGTGGTATCGCTCTCGCGTCGCCGCTCGCATACATGATCTGCACCGCGCCCTCAAGTGCGGCGGGATAGTTGGGAGCAATCTTCAGTGCTCGCTGAAAGGCGGTCAATGCGCCCTTGTTATCACCCCCGCCAGAGAATGCGATTCCTCGCAATGCCCAGAGCTGCGCATTATTCGGATGCTGTTCCAGGGCGGCGCCGCTGAGCTGATTCGCCTTCTCAAAATCCCTGGCGCTTAGCGCGGAAACAATCGCTGCGACTTCATCGTTTGGATTTTGACAAACGGCAAGATGCAGGCTAGTCAGCACAGCGGCCAAGAAAACTATTTTGTCCAGAAATGACATTCCCACCGCGAATCCGAAGCTGGAATCTGGAGATCAAAAACAGAGTATCCTAATTTTAGAAATCGATGCCAGCGATTTGACCCGCAACTGTAGCTAGTGATATAGAGAAAACGTTTGCTCTGCGAGAGCTCGCGCGCACCGACGCCTGAGTATGGAGGGTTCTCCGATGAAAAATACATCCCGACGGCAATTTCTAAAGGCAGCAGCTGTGACCACCGGCGGAGTTCTGGCGGCGCGTTCCCTGCCTTCATGGGCGCTTCGCGGCGCGGAAGTGTCGATCACGCCTCCGCTCTCGGTCTTCCAGTATTCGCAGGTGCAACTGCTCGATAGTTTGTTCCTCCAGCAGTTCGAACACAACCACAAAATTTTCCTCGATCTCGATGAAGACGGTCTGTTGAAGCCTTTTCGTCAACGGCAAGGAATGCCCGCCCCCGGCCCGGACATGGGTGGTTGGTACGACAACAGTAAAGATTTCGATCCTCCTAACGGCAGTTTTCACGGATTTATCCCGGGACACAGCTTTGGCCAATATGTCTCAGGCCTATCGAGAGCCTATGCCGTCACCGGTTCCAAGGCGACCCAGGCGAAAGTGCAACGTTTGGTTCGCGGTTACGGCGAGACTGTTGATCCCACTGGAAAGTTTTACGTCGATTACCCTCTTCCCGCTTACACCTTCGATAAAACCTGCTGCGGCTTAATCGATGCCCATGAATTCGCCGGCGATCCCATTGCGCTGCAGGTGCTCAAGCGAAGCACCGATGCGGTGCTTCCCCACTTGCCGGAAAAAGCTCTCAGCCGCGCCGAGCAGGAAGCTCGTCCGCATAAGACCATTGCCTTTACCTGGGATGAAACTTATACTCTGCCGGAAAATTTCTTTCTTGCTTACCGTCGAAGCGGAGACACGCGCTATCGCGACCTGGGCAAGCGCTTCATCTACCACCAGTATTACGATCCACTTGCCGCGAACCAAAATGCATTGCCTGGCATGCATGCCTACAGCCACGTAAATACGCTGAGTTCGGCGATGCAGGCCTATCTCGTTCTGGGGGACAAGCAATATCTTCGCGCCGCTGCCAATGGTCTGCGCATGGCCCAGGAACAGAGCTATGCGACCGGAGGTTGGGGCCCGAACGAAGCCTTCGTCCAGCCCGGAAAAGGATTATTGGCGGCCAGTTTGAACGGCACACACGCCAGCTTTGAAACTCCCTGCGGCGCCTACGGCCACTTCAAGATCACGCGTTATCTGCTGCGGGTCACCCGTGATTCGCGTTACGGCGACAGCATGGAACGAGTGCTCTACGGCACGATTGCCGGCGCTAAATTGATTCAGCCGGATGGCACGTCGTTCTACTACTCCGATTACAACAACGCGGATGCGAAGAAAGTTTATTACAAAGATAAGTGGCCCTGTTGTTCCGGCACCTTCCCGCAACTGACTGCCGATTACGGCATCAGTGCGTACTATCCGAGCGCAGATGGCATTTACGTCAACCTGTTTCTACCATCGCGCCTGACTTGGTCGCTGAACAAAACGAAGTGCACTCTTACCCAGCAGACCAACTACCCGCGCACGAACACGACCGAGCTTCATTTTGATCTGGCGCGCCCGGAAAAATTTACGGTTTATCTGAGAATTCCGGCGTGGGCAGATGCAAAAACGCGGGTATCAATTAATGGCAAGCGAATCGACGGTGAGATCGTGCCCGGCAGGTTCCTGGCGCTGAATAGAAGCTGGAAGGCGGACGACCGGGTTGAGTTTGAAATAGGAATGCCGCTGCGACTCGAGGCAGTGGACGATCAAAGCCGGAATACCGTGGCCCTGCTTCGCGGTCCGGTGGCACTGTTCGCCGTTGGCGATATTCCAGCGAAGCTCACTCGGTCGCAATTGCTGGCGGCGACCGCCGCTGCTCAATCGTCGCAAGATTACGTAGTTGCGACCGACGGCCGACCTCTTACGCTTCGGCCTTTTTCGGCGATGGCCGATGAGCGCTATCGCTTTTATCAGCAAGTGGAAGGGTAAGCACCGGAGTACGTGGGCAGAACCGATCACCTAGTTGCGAGAGTTCTGCCTCGGGCCGGGTCTTGCTTGACGCGCATTTTCGCGACGGTTTGAAACGCGTGCTTCTTCCAGGAGATGGCAGACATGTTTTCCAGCAAAAGACGCAAGTTCCTCAAACAGGCGGCCACCGCAGGCATCGCCTGCTCAGCGAATTCTGTTCTGCGCCCGATTGCCCTGGCGCAGAGCTCGGTCAATTCCGCTGACGTCTGCCGAATCTATGTCGATTCGCGGCGAACCATTGCTGCACTCGATCGAAATCTCTTCGGATCTTTTCTCGAACATCTTGGGCGCGCTATCTATGAAGGCATCTATGATCCCGGCTCGAAACTCTCGGACAGCGCCGGCTTTCGGAAAGATGTGATAGAGGAAGTGCGGCGCCTCGGCGTGCCGATCATCCGCTACCCGGGCGGCAATTTTGTCTCCGGTTACAACTGGCTGGATGGAGTTGGGCCGAAGAAAGATCGTCCGCGCGTTCTCGACAAAGCGTGGAACACAATAGACACCAACCAGTTCGGGACCGACGAATTTATGGCTTGGTGCAAGCTGGTTGGGTCGCAGCCGCTGATGGGCCTTAACCTGGGTACCGGCACCGCCGAGCAAGCCGCTGCGCTGGTGGAGTACTGCAATGTCGAGAAGGGAACGAAGTGGAGCGACTTGCGACGCGCTCATGGTATTGAGCAACCTTACAACGTAGAACACTGGTGTTTAGGCAACGAGATGGATGGTCCGTGGCAAATCGGTCACATGACGGCGGAGGAATATGGATTAAAGGCCCAGGACGCGGCCCGCCAGATGCGCGCCGTCGATCCCTCGCTTAAGCTCGTCGCATGTGGATCCAGTGGCCCCGCCATGCCAACCTACCTGGAATGGGACCGCGAGGTGCTGGAGCAGTGTTACGAATACGTCGATGCACTGTCGTTGCATCGCTATGTCGGCAACACTCGCGAGGAGACCGGCGGGGACAGCACGAAGTTCCTGGCGATGAATCTCAGCCTGGAGCAGCAGATCGCGGAAACGCTCGCAGTCTGCGATTTGGTGCGTGGGCATAAGCGCTCGCCGAAAAGGGTATGGCTTTCGTTTGACGAGTGGAACGTGTGGTACCGTGCTCGCACCGGCGATGCGGTGAACGGACATGAGCAGGTAGCTCCTCATTTGTTGGAGGAGGTTTACAACCTGGAAGATGCGCTCGTGGTGGGCGGAATTCTGAATTCGCTCATACGCAACGCTGATCGCGTCAAAATAGCCTGCCTGGCGCAACTCGTGAATGTCATCGCCCCGCTGGTCACCGATGCGAACGGAGTGCTTCGTCAAACAATCTATTATCCCTATAGCTGGGCTCTGCAAATGGCTCGAGGCAACGTGCTGGACTTGCTGGTGCAATCGCCGACGTACGAGGTTTCTGAGATGGGACAAGTCCCCTACCTCGACGTGGCGGCGACTCTGAGTTCGGGAGATGGCAAGGTATCGATGTTTATCCTGAATCGCGATTTGGACAAGCCTCACAGCATCGAGATCAACTGGCAGGATTGGGCTCCGAACAAAGGACTGAGTTCGAACGTCCTCACGGGTGGCGATTTAAAAGCGTTCAACACTTTCGATGCCCCGAAGCGTATCGTTCCGCAGCCGGCGGACAAGCCCTCGATTTCTCGTGGACGATCACAACTGGAACTACCCGCTCGGTCTTACACTGTTATTGAATGGGCCGCTTGATTCCGGTCAGGTATGAACGGCCATGAGAGCCGTTTTCTATTGGCGTGACTTCCTGCGGCAAAGATTCTACCGTGATACCGAGAATGTCGGCCTGCAGCGTCGTCATTTCAAACCGACAATATTCCGCAGAGGCGGATTCTTCGCCATCCCCGTCATCGTCTCCTACGAAGGCTCAGACCGGCTGCGATCTTCGCGAGGTCGGGTGCAGCCAGCGGCTTTCCAAACCACTGGCGGAGTCACCTAAGGCTTCGGGGTTGGCTTAAGGGTTAGCCTGAAGGATTTTCACCTGCCATGGAATGATAACTTGCTTGAAAATGAGAGGATCGGGCCACACGCCCACTTGGCGGCCAAGGTGCCCACCGCGAGGATTGATCCAGGCGTCTTTGGGCACGTCGCCTTTGCTGAGCAGCAGATATTCGTCGGCGATCGGCACCTGCGTATCGAGAACCCCGGCGATCACGAGCATAGGTGCCATCGGCTTGCCGAGCAATCCTTCCTCCACCAGCGACAATTTGGGAAGATAAGCGGCCATCTCATCGAGTGTGTGCACGCCTTCGAGAATATTCATCAGCGCGGGAACTTGATCGAATAAATATTCGCGATTACCCAGCAGCGAATTCATCAGAAAATCTTTCTGAAAGAATTTATCGATGGGCGGAGATTGCGCGCTGCAGCCGCGCAGCCGTGCCCGCTCAACGATTGCCATCTTGGTCGCCCAGTAGGCGCCCCAACTCACGCCGTGCATGGCGATGCGGTCCTTGTCCACTTCTGGCCGCGACTGCGCGTAGTCGATCACGCGCGATAACATACGGTCCGCCGTGGGACTGACCTTGATGGGGTTCTGCCCAGTGCCCGGGCCATCGACCGCGAGATACCCGATTCCGAAGGGCAGAATCGCGCTGAAGCTTTCCGTCAAATCTTCCTTGCGGCTATCCAGGCCGTTGATCGCGATCACCAGAGGCACTGGGCCTTTTGCATTTTTCGGTAACCGCAGGTAGCCGATGATTTCCTTGCCTTCGAAGGGAATGTGCACGACTTCGAGCGGCGGATCGAAATACTTCGCGTGATCCAAAAAGGCTTCCAGCGCTTTTTCATACGAGCGTTGCTTGCCGGGAGAAGACGGGATCGGCCAGCGTCCAAAGGAATAAAGTCGCCAGGCGCGGATGTAATCGGCATTCGCTTTCTGGGGATCGGATTTCTCGAGTGATTTTGCCTCGTCGAAGTAATGATCCGCGACGTGCATGAAAGCTGCGGCCCATTCGTCTTTGTCGCTGCTGTGGATATGCTCGAATGCTTCTTTCACATCGCCTGGATCGAGGCCGATCAGCGGATACTGGCCCACTTCGGCGCGATGAATGGCTTCGACTCTGATCTCATCGATGGTGCGTTCGCGCTGTGCCGCGTTTTGAGCCGGACCGCCTTGACCGGATCCGCTGGAAGACATGAAGGCAAGAAACCCGAAGAGTAAAGCTGCGAAAAAAAATGGTGCTCTGGTCATGATAGCTGGCCCATCCTTGTGCCGGTATGTATCCAAAAGTGTCGAAAAAACGATCTGCACTAAAAAGCCGGACGGAACTGCGTCCGGCCAGGGTTTATTTTTGGTCGCCGAATCAGAATATGAATTTCCCGGCGAACTGCATGGCACGGCTGCCGCCCGATCCGATGACCGGATTGGCCGCGGCGATATCGGGCGTGGCGCATCCGCAACCGAATGGTCGCACCGAAGGATCGTTCAGACCGAATCCGTTTTGTCCGCCATAGGGGTTTGCAAAATTCGGGTGATTGAGAATATTGAAAAATTCTGCCCGAAACTGGAGTCGATAGCGTTCGCCGAGATGAAAATTCTTGGCCAGAGAGAAATCCATGTTCCGGAATCCCCGATCGGGAAACATATTGCGGCTCATGTTGCCAAACTGGCCGAGCGGCGGCGGAAGCATGATAGAGCTTCCATTCGCGTAGCATCCGAAGTACGCGAGTGATTCAGTCGATGCACCCGGCTTGCCGCCATCCAATGCGAGAGCCTTTGCGTTGCACGCGGCGTCAGCGCTCGGATCAACCGCTGTACTGTTACCCGCATAGTAAGGAATGCCAGTTCCCTTCCCGGCTTTGAAGTCCGAAGTGTTTCCATAAAAACTCCAACGAATGGGAGTGTTGGCTGGCGGACTCACGGGCAATGGGCCAATGCCGGATGCGTCCGTTCCTTCATCCATCGGTCCCCAGAATTGCGGAGTGTCGATGGTCACGATGGAGTTGAACTCCCAGCCTTCGAGCGCTTGTCCGTATCCAGTGCGACCGGGGATCGCATAGGTGAGCGAAACCGTGAGGCGCTGGCGAATATCAAAATCGCTGTTCGCGTATTCCGCGGCAGGGTTATTAGCATTTTGCGGCAAGCCGGAGCCGTAGCCGAAATCCCAATTCGCGCCGACATCGTCAAGCGCGTGGGAGTAAGTGTAACCGGCGACCATGCTCAAACCGTGAAAGTTGCGCGCGTTCAGCGTGACCTGCAGGCCGTTGTAGTTCGACCGGTAAACATTTCCCATCTGGAATATGTTCGCCAGATACGGGAACTTTCCGTAGTAAGGATCGTTGGTTTGCTCCAGGTTGGCGGAGTCATCCTGACAAGCTGGATTGGTGAGAGTGGGATAAGCATATGGCGCTCCCCCGGCCAATGCAGCTTGAGTACAAGCCACGACGCCCGCTGCAGGCCATCCCGAGCCCACGGGCGGCTGGTTGATGTCGCGGATCCCAGTTAAATTCGAACCGTGATTGCCAACGTAGGCGATTTCGAGAGACAGGTTCGGGGTAATGGCATGCTGCAGATTCAAAGTCCAGTTCCCGACATACGGAGTGGTGAGGTTGCGATCGACGGTCATGACGGGACACGGGCTGGCGTAACAATTGATCGTGCTGCTGCCGTAGAGCGGACCATTCGAGGGGGCCCATGTAGTTCCCGTTAGGAAATTTTTTACGGTGACGTTTCCAGTGGTAATCGTCCCCCCTGATGTGTGACCTGCGGCGTCAATCGGCGCGCCGGTAGGAACGCTGCCCGGAACCGAAGGCGTTGTTAAAAGCGATGAACGATTGCCAGTTGACAGTTTCGTACATCAAGCCGCCGCCGGCACGCAATACAGTTCTACCAGTTCCGAAGATGTCCCACGCGAAGCCGAAACGAGGACCGAAGTTCGTGTGATCGGGTTTATACAGGCTGCCGATCTGATGACCAACCTGCACCAACCCCAGAGTCGGATCGAAGTTTCCCAACAGGTTGTTTTCCTCCTGCAGCACTGAACTGTATTCATAGCGCAAGCCGAAGTTGAGGGTCAGATTTCGGGTAGCTCGAAAGTCATCCTGGAAGAATCCCGCATAGGCCCAGTTGTGCAGATGCAAGGTAGGATTGCCCACTTCGACCGTTGACTTGAATGGGTAGCCGGCGAAAAAATCCTCGAGCGGCGTCGAACTGCCGGTTAGCACACCGCCGAGGAAGTTGATGCTGCCTCGGGAGTTTCCGTAAGCGGCGTTGGTCACATCATTGTGGTGAAGTTCGGCACCGATCGTTAAAGCGTGCTTGCCTCTGGTGTAGGAAACGTGGTCGACGAATTGAGTGATCGCATCCGGTCCCTGGAACTTGGGCCATTTGAATCCGCCCAGCGTGGTGAAGTACCCGCCGAAGCCGATGCGCGGCAGCCCCCCGGTATACGGCCCGGTTACGCCTGTGTCGAGGCCGTACGCCGAAGCGGGCGTGCCGATGTCACCGGGCAGTGTGGGTTGATAAAGCCGGTTGTAACCAACACGCGCTTCATTAACCCATTGCGCGGTTGGAGTCCAGATCCAGTTGCCGCCGACCACCTGTGCCCGCGTATGAATGTCCGAAAGCCACCGCGGCTGCAACTCAGGAAAATCTTCGACCGTACCCGAGTTGTTGCCGAAGAAATACATTCCGCTGATGCTGTGGTTTTCGTTGAAACGGTAATCCACTTTGCCGATCGCGTTATCCACGTGCACTACGTTATTAAATCCGTTGCTGATATTGATATTTGTCGTGTCGTTCGTCGGAAAACCTCTGCCGTCGCATGAGACTGTGCCGGATGAGGCTACGGTGCAACCGGAGATGGCCTGGCTGGCTGCGCTGATTTTTACGGCGCCCAGTTGCAAATCGGAGATCACGTCGGGAATGCTGTCGGCGCAGTCTCCGGCAAATCCGAAGGCGCAGGTGCCATTCGAGGTACCGTGAAGGATGAACGGGCTGGTCACACCGCCATAGGAATTGCCGACGTTGTAGCGCTGTCCTTCATAAGCTCCGAAGAAAAATACTTTGTCCTTTACGATAGCGCCGCCCAGGCTGCCGCCGAACTGCTCCAGGGTGCGCGACAGTTTCGCAGCCGGGTAATCGTTGAAATAGTTGCGCGCATCAGTCACCCCGTCACGCCCGAATCCGAATGCAGTGCCGTGCAATGTGTTCGTGCCCGACTTCAATCCGACGTTGACCACTGCTCCCGGTTTCCATCCATATTCTGCCGGCGGGTTTTGCTGGACGTTGAACTCCTGAATCGAATCAATGGGCAGTATGGTTGCCGAGTCACCGGCGATTCCAGCGCCATTGATAATGGCCTGGCCTGAGTAGGGCTCACTATTGAAAAGTCCGTCAATGAAGTAGCCGTTGTCTTCTGCACGCAGACCGTCGGTGCTGGTCGTTGAAAAACCTCCGCCGGGATAACGCACGACGCCGGGACGAAGCTGCAACAGGTTTTCGTAATTGCGGCCGTTCAGAGGCAGATCGTTGATTTCTTTATTGCTCAACGTTCCACCCAGTGTGGCTGAAGTTGTGTTGAGTAAAGGGACTTCTCCGCTCACGGTGATGACTTCCGCAACATTGCCAGTTTGCAAAGTAAAATCGGCGCGAACATCGGAGGCGACTTCGACGAGAACGGCAGGCCGTTGAATGGCTTTGAAGCCCTTGGCTTCGACGCGAATGCTGTAGGTACCCGGAACCAGATCGGGGGCGATATAGTTCCCCGAAGTGTCCGTGGTAAGCGCACGCGAAGTGCCGCGTTGCGTGTCGGTGACAACAACCGTGGCTCCGGCAACGTCGGCTCCGCTTTGGTCAGTAATCGTGCCTAGGATGCGTCCACTCGTGGATTGAGCGAACGCGGGTAAGATCGTCAAAGCGAAAGACAGAATAAGGACGACCATCCACCTGGCTCGGGCAGCGTGACCCGCGGACAGGGCGGAATTTGGGAATGTCATCGAAACACCCTCCTTGGCACTGGTCCGACAGCCATACCACTGCTGATAAAACGAAGTCAAGTAAATTCGCTCATTTTGCCCCTACGGGGAAGGCCGACGAGCTTGAAAGGTAAATGTGAAAGGAGCGTAAATTGGCCGAAAAGCGCCTGCCTTAAGCATTGCCCGATTTCGCTTGCGTGTATCGCGAAGACAGTGATAATGTTCTAGCCGTCATACCACCATACCTAAGTACCAGACATGCACCTCTCCTTTCGCCAAAGCGCGAAACCTCCTGCGCAGCCACTGGGCCTGCGGTATAGTAGCCAGACCGCCGCTTTCCCCAAGCGGGCTTGTGCGGGAGAGTCTCCAGTGTACAAAGTTGTTCGGACTTCGCGTCTGTACGAACAGATCGTTCAGCAGATCGAAGAGTCGGTTCTCAATGGCTCGCTGAAGCCAGGCGATCAGCTTCCCGCAGAACGTGAACTGGCGCAGAGGTTGGGTGTAAGCCGCACCGCTGTGCGCGAAGCCGTCAAAGCGCTTCGTGAAAAAGGTTTGGTCGAAGCTTATTCCGGCCGCGGAACTTTCATCACCGACGGCACGTCCCACGCGGCTCGCCAGTCGTTCGACTTAATGGTGAAGATCGGACAACAGGAAAGTTCCGCGAATCTCGCGGAGCTGCGTTTGATTCTGGAGCCGGGAATCGCGGCGCTGGCTGCCGAGCGGGCTGAAGAGGAGCATCTCTCAGCGATGCGCGAAGCCTTCGCGGTGATGAGCAGCGCGCAGAAAAATCCAGCCGCATACATTGAAGCGGACCTGGATTTCCATCTGGCTTTGGCGGAGGCGGCGGCGAATCCGCTGATTCTTTCGTTGATCGATTCGATCGTCGGCCTGTTGCGCGAGCAACGAATCAAGATTTTCAATGTCGAAGGTCGAACCGGAGCGAGGCCAGATCCATCACAAACGCATTCTGGAAGCGATGGAACAGCGCAACCCGAATATGGCCCGCAGCGCGATGAGTTCACATCTGGAACAGGTCCGCCAGGATTCGCAGGTTTCCGACAGCGGCGCGAGTTCGACGAAGCGTAAGCCGGCGGCTTCAAAAAGAATTTCATGATGCTTGGGGACAATTTTCGTCGGGATGAATGGATTTCCAGAAATTGAGAAGTTCGGAGGTCACGAGCGGATGGCAAAAGTAGGATTTATCGGCCTGGGGACGATGGGCGGAAACATGGTGGCCCGTCTGCTCAGCCAGGGCCATGCCGTGACAGGGTACAATCGCACGCGCGCGAAAGCGCAATGGCTGCTGAATAAAGGAATGCAATGGGCCGATTCGCCGCGCGCCGTAGCCGCCGCTGCCGATTTTACCTTCGCGATGGTCACGAATGCGGCTGCGACGGCCGCCATTACTGAAGGTCCCAATGGCTTGCTGGCGGGATTGAGCGCAGGCAAGGTATTCATTGACATGAGCACAATCGGACCTAACGCAAGCCGCGCACTGGCGACCAAGGTGCGCGGGACAGGCGCAGATATGGTCGACTCGCCGGTATCGGGCAGCGTCATCACCTTGCAAGAGGGCAAGCTCTCCGTGATGGTCGGCGGCAAACGGGAAACGTTCGAGAAGGTGAAGCCGCTGTTGCTCGATATTGGTCCTAAGGTTACGTACGTCGGCGACAACGGTCTGGCGCTCTCAATGAAAATCGCGGTGAATCTGAGCCTGGCAGTGCAAATGTTGGCATTTTCCGAAGGGGTTTTGCTCGCCGAAAAAAGCGGCATTCCGCGGGAGACTGCGGTCGATGTGCTCACCCACAGCGCGATCGCTTCGCCGATGATTCAGTATCGCGGGCCGTTCGTTCTGCAGCAGCCGGAGGAAGCCTGGTTCGATGTGAACATGATGCAGAAAGATATGGTGCTGGCGATGGAACTGGGCAGGCAGTTGGATGTACCCCTCCCAACCACCGCGGCGAGCAATGAATTTCTGACGGCCGCTCGCGGCATGGGATGGACGAAATATGATTTCGCCTGCATGTTCGATGTGCTGGCAGCTATGTCGGGCATATCGACTCCAGTCACGAAGGGTGGCCCCAAGAAATGAGCGCGATCACTTCGAAAGATGGGCCGGTGGGCGACATTTCGGCGGAGAAAGTCACGGGTGAAAAAGAGAAATGGCTTCATGCTTACCGGCAGATGGTGAGCATTCGTCTGTTCGAAGAACAGGTGAACGAACTTTATACGCGTGCGTTGATGCCGGGGCTGGCTCATTTATATATCGGCGAGGAAGCAGTTGCCGTGGGAATCTGCGAGGCCTTGCGCATCGACGACTACATCACCAGCACGCATCGCGGGCATGGACATTGTCTGGCCAAGGGCGCGTCGCCTGACCGCATGTTCGCGGAGTTGCTGGGGAAAGAAGCCGGCTATTGCCGTGGCAAGGGCGGATCCATGCATATTGCCGATCCGGCGACCGGCAATCTGGGAGCAAATGCGATCGTCGGCGGAAGTGTGGGCATCGCCACCGGCGCGGCCTTTTCGGCGAAGAATCTGGGCACCGATCGTGTGGCGGTTTGCTTTTTCGGCGAAGGCGCGCTCGGCCAGGGATCGCTCTACGAAGTGATGAACCTGGCACAGTTGTGGAAGTTGCCCGTGATCTACGTCTGCGAAAACAATCAGTACAACGAATACACGCATTATCAGGAAACTACCGCCGGCACGATTCTAGGGCGCGCCACAGCATTCGGTATTGAAGCCGCGAGAGTCGATGGGCAGGATGTGCGCGCCGTCCACAATGCGGCGATGCGTTTCGTGCAGCGTGCGCGTTCCGGCGCTGGCCCGGCATTTCTGCAGTGCGACACTTATCGCTACAGCGGGCATCACGTAGGAGACATCAATCGCGAATACTATCGTCCGAAACAGGAAGAACAGCTGTGGAAGGCCGAACGCGATCCGATCCGGTTGCTCGGCCTATGGCTGAGCGAACGAGGCCACGCCGATGCCGCATCCCTCGACCAAATTTCCCAGCAAGTGCGTGGGCAAATGGAAGCAGCGGTGAAGTTCGCCATCGATGCGCCTTATCCCGAGGTGGACGAAGTGGAGCAGGACGTGTATGCCGGAGCGTGAACTTACATTTGCGCAAGCTGTTCGCGAGGCGCTGGCCGAAGAGATGCGACGCGATTCTCGCGTCTGCATTTTGGGCGAGGATGTGGCTGAAGCGGGCACGCCGTTCAAAGTTCTTTCCGGGTTAGTGGAAGAGTTTGGCGGCAGGCGTGTCCTCGACACACCGATCTCAGAAGCGGGCTTCACCGGAGTGGCAGTGGGCGCCGCGATGACCGGAATGCGTCCGGTGGTCGATATTATGTTTGGCGACTTCATTACTTTGACCATGGACCAAATGGTCAACCAGGCAGCGAAAGTTCATTACATGTCGGGCGGGCACTGGAAAGTCCCGATGGTAATGCGCACAACCCTGGGTGCGACACGGCGATCGGCAGCGCAGCACTCGCAATCGCTGCATGCGTGGTTCAGCCATGTGCCGGGGCTAAAAGTGGTTTTGCCGTCGACTCCTTACGACGCAAAAGGCCTGCTAAAATCGGCGATCCGCGATGAGAATCCGGTGGTCTTTTTCGAAGACAAAATGATGTACAAACTGAAAGGCCCAGTTCCCGAAGATGACTACACCATTCCTCTAGGTCTGGCAGATATAAAGCGCGCTGGCGATGACATCACGTTGGTCGCGACCAGCAGCATGGTGCAGGTTGCGCTGGGTGCGGCGAGTATGCTGGAAAAAGAAGGCATCAGCGCGGAAGTGGTCGATCCGCGTACGACCTGGCCGCTGGATGAAAAAACTTTGATCGATTCCGCGAAGAAAACTTCGCGGGTGATCGTGCTCGACGAGGGCTACGGCCGCTACGGCGTCACTTCCGAACTTGCTGCGGTGATTGCCGAAGGCGCATTCTACGATTTGGACGCTCCAGTGAAGCGCATGGGCGCGATGCATGTGCCCATCCCGTTTTCCCCGCCGCTGGAAGATGCGACCGTTCCGACGGAACAAACCGTTTTTAACGCAGCAAGACGGGTTTGCGGAAAGAGCGAATGAACCAGAAGGACACGAAGTTACGAGAAGGAGCGCTCGGATTTTCTTCGTGCTGCTTCGTTGTCCTTCGTGGTTAAGGAGTTTTCTATGGCATTAAAAACCCACGGAACCATGGCCGTCGATTGGGAACAGCGCATCGACTTTGACCGCCTGCGCCTTGAACGCCTGCAGCGCGCAAAAGACCTGCTGAAGAAATCGGAGATGGGCGCGCTGCTCTGCTTCGATATGAATAATGTCCGCTATCTCACCTCGACGCACATCGGCACCTGGGCGCAAGACAAGGCGAACCGCTTCACTTTGCTCCCGCAGAATGACGAGCCCATCTTATGGGATTTCGGATCTGCGGCGAAGCACCATCAACTGAATTGCCCGTGGCTGGGAGAACGCTCTCGTCCAGGAATCTCCATGCTCCGCGGAGCGATGACGCCGGAGATGGGCCGCGCCGAAGACGTCGCCAAGAAAATTCGCATTGAGCTTGAGACGCGGGGCCTGCACAAAGAGCCGGTGGGCATCGACATCATTGAATTGCCAGTACTGTTTGCGTTGCAACGCGAGGGCATCAATGTTGTCGATGGCCAGCAACTGATGTCGAATGCGCGCGTGATCAAGACGCAAGATGAAATCTCTTTGCTGAACACTTCCGCGATGATGGTCGATGCAGCCTACGACGAGCTTTATCGTGCGATGAAACCTGGACTTCGCGAGAACGAAGCCGTCGGCCTGGTCAGCAAAGTTCTTTACGATCTCGGTTCAGAGTATGTGGAAGCGGTCAATGCGATTTCCGGCGAGCGCTGCAATCCTCATCCGCATGTTTTCTCCGATCGCGTGTTGCGACCGGGCGACCCCGTCTACTACGACATTTTGCATTCCTACATGGGATACCGCACCTGCTATTACCGCTGCTTCACGGTCGGCTACGCATCGCATGCCATGGTCGATGCCTACAAGCGTTGCCGCGAGTATCTCGACGCGGCCATCGAACTGGTTCGTCCCGGACGCACTACCGCAGAAATTGCCGCAGTCTGGCCAAAAGCCGAAGAATTCGGATTCCCCAACGAAGAAGCTTGCTTCGCCCTGCAATATGGGCACGGCATCGGTCTGGCCATCTGGGAGAAGCCGGTCATCAGCCGCCTGGTTTCGTTTGAACATCCGGTGACCATTGAGCCCGGCATGGTGTTCGCGCTCGAAACTTTCTGGCCGTCGACCGACGGCTGGAGCGCAGCTCGCATTGAGGAAGAAATCGTCGTGACTCCGACTGGGCACGAAGTGATCACACGCTTTCCGGCAGAGGAATTGCTCGTTGCGGGCGCACACTACTTCACCGTAAACGGGCCGCTGCCCGCGATCAGAGAAACGGAAGCTGCACCCAGCGAGCGCGTGCTCGATATGATCGAGGCCAGCGCGAAGACGGAGCGAGTCGGAGTCTAGGCCAACTGTTCACGGGAATGAAAGGCTTTCCGCGATAAACAACTATGGCGTTCAGTGTGGTTATGCCGGCCCTCGAAATGGCGCAGGAAACCGGCAAGCTCATTGCCTGGCGCAAAAAGGAAGGCGAGCGCGTCACCAAAGGCGAGCCGCTGCTTGAAATCGAAACCGACAAAGCGGTGATGGAAATTGAAGCGCCGGCGGACGGCGTACTCGCGGGAATCAGCGGTGCAGTTGGAGCCGATATTCCTGTCGGGCAGGTCATCGCGTGGATCGTGGCGCCCGGCGAGCAGCCGCCGGCGGCTGGAGACTCTGCAAGCGCGGCGCCGGCGGCGAGAGCAAAAACCGAGTCTCACGCCGCATCCGTTGCCCCGGTTATGCCGCAAAGTTCTGGCGCCGGGAGCGAGAGAATCTCTCCGAAGGCGCGACGGCTAGCGAAAGAACTACGTGTGGACATCGCTAGCTTGCGCGGTTCCGGTCCCGGCGGCGAAATCCTTGCGTCTGACGTGCAAGCTGCAGCTGCTCGTCCGGCCGCGCTGAATGAAGCGCCAGTCGAGAGGCGGGGAAATATCGAATCTCTCGGCACCGTCGGACGCCTGATGGCCGAACGCACGAGACAGAGCTGGACGACAGTGCCACACTTCTTCGTCTCGCGCGAAATCGAAGCCAGCGCTCTCAACCATTATCGCGACAAATTAGCCGAGAAAAACAGCGCGAAAAATATTCGCATTACGCACACCGATCTATTGGTTGCTCTTTCAGCTCGGGTCTTGCTCAAGCATCCACGTTTGAATTCGAGCTGGACGCCGGAAGGCATTCGTCTTCACGATTATGTGAACATGGGAGTGGCTGTGGCAGTGAACGAAGGGGTTGTGGCAGTGGCGATTCCGGGTGCGCACAGCGCCGGCCTTGCTGAGATTGCCGCGCAGAGGCATGATCGCGCTGCCCGCGCACGGGCCAATCATCTGCGCCCCTCCGACATTGCTGACGCCACCTTCACCATCAGCAATCTGGGCATGCATCATGTGGATGCATTCAGCGCCATCATTATTCCGCCGCAAGCGGCCATCCTTGCTGTGGGCAGCATTGCCGATCGAGTTGTTGCCGTCGAGAGCAAACCCGCCGTCCGTCCAACCATGACTCTGACGTTATCCTGCGACCATCGCGCCGTCGATGGCGCCCGCGCAGCCTTGTTTCTGGACGCATTGACCGATGCGATCGCCCAGCCGGAGAACTGGCTCGGGTGAATTATCTTTGCGATCCGTTGCCTTCCGGTCGGAATACCTTCTGATCGAGCGCCGAATTGACCAATTTGAGGCCGGTGCGAGGAAGGTTTTCTACTACCCTGTGCCGTTGGCTTTGCTGCCGTCACAGAAATCGTGACTGCATCTGGCGCTCTCCACACGGCTGTGCCGCTCGTCGGTTCGAGCGGGCACATAGTGATCTTCAGTCCGGCACGGCCCCTACGACGAAACGCGCACGAGTCTTGGCCCGGCGCGGCTCCAGCAATTTAGCTTCCCGGTCTTTCGGCTTCGTTTAGGATTTCGGCGGCAGGCTCTCGCTTCGCCCTTGCCTGCTCAACGCCTGGTGTTCCTTTCATTACTCGATTTTTCGTTCGCATGTTCGGTATCATCGGGCGCGAGGTCCTCACCGATGTTGATCAGAAAAATGACGATCGGGAAGTTTGCCGTTGTTCTGGTAGCTTCGCTGATTTTTCTGGCTGCGGCTGTAATACATCAGTCTGCGGCTCCAATGGAACCTGCGACCCCTCAATATACGCACGATTCGCAAATGAAGTTTCCCGAGGGCTACCGGCAATGGGTATATCTGACGACCGGTTTCGACATGAGCTATAACCCTTCGATGAATATGGGACATCACATGTTCGATAACGTGTTCGTGAATCCTGAGGCGTACCGGGCGTTTACCGCAACCGGGACTTGGCCGGACAAAACCATTCTCGTCCTCGAAGGACGCAAGGGTGAAGACAAAGGGTCGATCAACAAGCAGGGGAGCTATCAGGGAACTGAAGTGATGGGCGTGGAAGTCCACGTCAAAGACGAAGCGCGCTTTCCCGGTAAGTGGGCGTTTTTTATTTTTGACAACGAGAAGACGGCCAAGATGGTGCCCACCGATATGTCCTGTTATAGCTGCCATGCCGCACATGCAGCGGTAGATACAACGTTTGTGCAGTTTTACCCGACTTTGTTGCCCATCGCACAGAGCAGAGGCACGCTCAGTGCGGAATATAAGAAGGAAAGCGCGAAGTAAAGGGCCTTTCGGCGCCAGGAGCAATCACTGGCCGGGAACGTCCCTTGTGGGAAGCGCCTCAAGGTCCAGAGCATCAGCGCCAGTTTCGAAGGTACAATTATCCGCCAGGGCATTCGTTATCCACTCATGTTCCGCCATTGACCCTCGCCTGCGAAGCACGAAATAATAACTCAATCTGGTGTCCGCGACGCGGGCGTGAAGCCATTCACGCATCAGAGAAGCGAGGAGAGCATGAACGACTTCAACCGCAAGGTGGAAGACGCTTCGGCGCGCGTGAGCAAGACCGTGGCCGAAGCAGCCGAACGGATCGAGCGCGAAATTCCCGAGTTCATCAAGTATCTGAACGACGAGGTGGTGCCGGCAGTGCGCCAGCATTCCACGAAAGCTCTGCGGATTGCCAGCACCAAGCTAACCGAGCTGGCCGACTACATGGAGCAGCAAAAAGCGGCCTGCAAGTGAGAACGCGCACTCGCAGCTTCGCGCCAGCCAGGCTAAATGACCGAGCGTTCGCCTGGTTCGCGCCATTACTGCTTACTTTGTCTCTGCTGCCAGCTTGCGGACATTCCAAGGAAGCACGCGTAAATGTCCCTCCACCGCCTCCTATCGTTGCGCAATCTTCGGCGAACAATTCGGCTCCCGAGTCAGCTCGGAGCACTGAGCCGTTGCCGGGCGCCAGAAGCAGACCAGGCAGCGACGATCTGGCGGAGCCTGTCATTCCGGCCAACGCTACTCCAATCGCAACCGAGGTCGGCCGGGCCAGTTGGTATGGCCCTCCCTACAACAAGCGGCGCGGATCGAACGGTGAGGTCTACAACATGCACGCAATGACGGCGGCACATCGCACTCTCCCTTTAGGATCGATCGTGCGTGTCACGAACCTGAATACGGGACACCGCGCCCTGGTCCGAATCACAGATCGCGGTCCTTTTATTCCCGGCAGAATTCTTGACCTGTCCTTGGCCGCCGCCAAGAAGTTGGACGTGTATCTGCCCGGAACAGCCGAAGTAAAACTGGAAGTGATGGAAACACCGGCGCCGCTGAATATCGGTGGAAAGTGGGCAGTGCAGATTGGCGGCTTTCCTCGCGAGAAGGCAGCCGATAAGCTCGCCAATCATCTGAAGCGCCGTTACGAGACGGCAAAAGTACAGAGCTTTCCAAGCCCTACGGGAGACTGGTGGGTCCGGGTGCGAGTGCTCGACGATGACCGCCAGCGCGCCCAAAAACTGGCTGCCGAAACCCATTCGCCTGACGGCGCGGTTTTTGTGGTCAGGCTAGATTAGGGGAAGCGCCGCGGTTTTTATGTCCCCCAGGCTTGCTAGTCGAATGCCTCGCTGACAATCCTGCGGCACCGATGTTATCGTTTGGCTGAGGTGAACTGTGGTTAACGATGCTGCCGGCGACTGCCTTTTTTGCCGCATTCTCCAAGGCGAAATTCCTTCGAAAAAAGTTTACGAAGACGATTATGTATATGCCTTCGAAGATATCAATCCGAAGGCGCCCACCCACGTGCTGATCGTGCCGAAGAAGCATTTTGCGGGATTGAACAAGGCGCAAGCCGAGGATGCCGAGTTGATCGGCCGCTGCCATTTAGCCGCGGCGGAGATCGCGAGGCAACGGGACATCGAGAAGGGATACCGGACTGTTCTGAATGTCGGTCCGGAATCCGGCCAATCTGTATTTCACCTGCACGTGCATCTCATCGGCGGACGCAGATTGAGCTGGCCGCCTGGCTAGCCGTTTAACCATCTGGTGGCGAACGAGATCAACGGTTGACTTCAATCTTGCGCCGTAATTACAATGTAATTACGGAAAATGACGTGATCCTTGAACTCACACGAATTGGTAATTCACGCGGCGTCCGGATTCCAAAACCTTTAATCGAGCAGTGCGGCCTGGGTGAAGTTGTAGAAGCCCGCGTCACTCCGGAGGGTTTGGTCCTGGCGCCTCGGCGTGCAGCGCGGCAGGGTTGGAAGCAGGCATTTGCGAAGGTGCAAGCCGACAAAGACAAAATGTTGCTTGATCGGTCGCCCGCAAATAAATTTGATGCGGAGGACTGGAAATGGTGAGCCACCCGCGCCGCGATGAGGTCTGGCTCATCGCGCTCGATCCCTCGAAAGGATCGGAGATCAAGAAGACCCGCCCTTGCCTCGTCGTCTCTCCCGACGAAATGAATGAGCCCCTAACAACAGTGATTGTCGCGCCGATGACCACTACTGTTCGTAGCTATCCGACGCGCGTGGGCCTTAGATTCAGGAGCAAGGCGGGGCAGGTTGCGCTGGATCAATTGCGGGCGGTCGACCGGGAACGGCTGGTGCGAAGGCTCGGAGCCGTCCCGTCACATGTCGCGAACCAGGTTTCGAGCGTGCTGATCGAGATGTTTACTCGATAACTGCGTTCCGTGGCCGCTCCAAAGCAATGCTGTCTACTGCACGACCGGATTTTCCTCTTCCGGCGCGCCATGCCTGCGCAGCAACTGTGGCAAATTCTGCGAGAACGCGGAGCGCGGCAGGGCCGATATCGCAGCCCACCTCGTGCGCCTTCTGCTTCAGGTCGCCCTGCACGTGTGAGAGAAATCCGATGATCGAAGTTCCCTTCTTCAGCTTTGATTTCAGCTTCGGAATCAGCGTCAGCGGCTTCGCATTGACATTGTTGAGATCGAAAATAATCAGCGAGGGCTTTTCTTCGCCGTTGCCATTCTGCAGAATGCGCTCGGCAAAATCCTTGTCGTTCTTCACGAACTCGACTTTGACGTTCAACTTGCGCGCCGTCTCCTGGATCTTGGTGGCGAAGAAAAGATCGTCGACAAAGGCAAAGATGCGGGAATTGGCATCCTCGCGCACGGGCAAAGGTTCGGGCTCTGCCGGAGCGAATGGCGCACCAAAGCCGGAACGTCCACCGCGACGTCCTCCCTGCCCGTTGTTGCCGCCAGCCAAAGCAGCTCGATAGCTGTGGTCCATGGGCGCGGTGTAAATGCCGTCTTGATTGTGGCGCGCCTGGGCCGCGCCCGACCGTTGCCCACGCGGGTTGTTCTGGCGGCGTCCGCGACGCCGGCGTCTACCTCCTCCGCCTCCGGAGGGTCTTCCTGGTCCTGCGTTCATAGTCCTCTCATAGCTGCTGAACGGGATGGCTCCCGCCGCAGTGTTGCAAAATCCTGCGCTTCCGGGTCCTCATTGCTTCGGACAGTTAAGCCCAAGTCTTGGGACAAGCCTGGCTTTGGATGCAGTTTGCGGGCCCCCCGCTGGCTCACTCATCCCAATTAGATACAACGATGCCGTTCCAGAAGCATGGAGTTTTTCCATGCACAAACTGAGCTGTGGGCTGGACGCAATCGCGAAGCGCTACCACAATTGTCCGCTAACTGGTAAAGCAAACTCCTACTGTGCGAAAAAATCTAAACGACCGTATCAATTTCCGTTGATCCGTTATCGGAATCGGTCGCGCCGCCGGGAACGGCCTGGGGCGCGGAAGGCCTGCGCGGGAACGAGGCCAATGAGAACAACACAATGGTAACCCGCGCCCGCCTTGGCGCGCAAGTGGCAAAGTGGGGATGGTTTTGCACAGGAGGACAGTGGCCTGCGGGATCCACCACTGTCATCTCTGTTCAACGAACGTGGCCGCGTTAGCCTGCCCACGACCATCTTTGTCCGAAAAGGAAAAGCGCTCGGCAACCTGCCAAGCGCCGATAGCGCCCAAGCTCTTACTGAGCCGGCCCGACGCTCAGAGTAATCGTCAGAGAATTGCTGATTGCAACGGGCCCACCAGTG
Organism: uncultured Acidobacteriaceae bacterium; assembly: GCA_963743585.1. Lineage (GTDB taxonomy): Bacteria > Acidobacteriota > Terriglobia > Terriglobales > Acidobacteriaceae > Sulfotelmatobacter. Next base: position 572,469 of record CAVUQI010000006.1, read on the forward strand.
GTCCCTGTGATCGTAACCGTATAGTTTCCCTGCGGCGTCCCACCGGTCGCAAGACTGCTTGGGACCGGTGTTGCTGCTCTTACCGCCGCATGAACCGAGCCACAGCGTTGAGAGTCCGAGAACGATGATCAGACTCAACATCCGCAATCCGCGCATGCGAGGCCGCAGGAATGCAAGCCCGAAAATCCCCGGCAGCAGCACGGCATAGAAAATGCGAGTGCGATCGAACGGGCGCTGGAGTTTCGAAGTCTGTGGGGTCGTTATCAGGGCCACGGTCACTGCAGTCGCATTGGTTGGCTGCCCGTTGCCCTGCGGCTGGCAAGAAATCAAGGCGCTCGCCGGAATCCCTGAACAACTGTAGGTGAGCGGCAGAACCGTCGTGTTGTTGCTGGTATTGACGAAGCCGTTTGCGCCGGTGACGGTGAGCTGAATGCTTGCGGTTCCCCCCGACGCCCACGCTGAAGGTTTTCGCGGTCGTGGATAGAGTGAAACTCTCGTTTGTTTTGGTGACGGCGAGGCTGAGCGTGGTTGATCCGGATGCCGCCGGGCTGCTGCACGTACCAGTGATCGTGATTGGAGTTGCCGACACCGCCATGGTGGGCAGGGTCGTGATGGTCAGCGTAATTACCTGAGCTGTCGTTCCGCTAAGCTGAACAATTCCCGAGTTCGGGAAGCTGCAAGTTGCGCCGGTCGGTAACCCCGAGCAACTGAATTGCACAGAACCGGCAAAGCTGTTTGTGGGCGTCACGGTTATGTCGACAGTCGCGGGACTCCCAGCTGAAACGCTCGGGCTCGACGTGCTGAGGCCGAGGGTAAACGGGGCAACCACGCTGAGCGGGACCGCTGTAGAAGTGCCGCTTCCGACCAGGGATGTATTCCCCAGGTAAGCCGCGGTGATGCTGTTGGCGCCCAGCGGGAGTGCGGTGGTGGCGAGTGTCGCAGTATTAGTGTTCGGGGGAACGTTGAGCAGGGCAGTCGCAAAGGGCGTCGTCGACCCGTTGTTATAAAAACCCACCGCACCAGTGTAGGTTGAGGGGGTGACAGTCGCAGTGAAGGTTACGCTTCCTCCCTGAAAGGCGGTGCCGGACGTTGCACTCGTCGTTAAGCTGACCGCGGCGGTGCTGGATGTCCGTGAACTCGCCCACGCTATTGCCAACGCGTCCGCGTCGACGGATCCCAGGCCGGCCACGAGGTTATAGCCTGTCGCAGTGTCGGAACTGGAAGCACTGAAACCAGCTACTGCGGCTGCGGGGCATGTGGCGTCGGCAGGCTGTCCCGTCGGAGTATTTGCCTGGCAATAGACATCGTTATCGCCGCTCGTGACGTGATGAAAGCTGCTTGGGGACGTCTTGGCAAGGCTGTACAGCGTCTGATTGATGTTGCCCAAGCCAGCGCTTCCCAGATATTGATTAATCAACGTAACGATCCCGGCGAAGACGGGAGACGCCGCAGAAGTTCCTCCAACCAGCGAAAAATTTGTATCAACTGCAGTCGCAATGCCGCTGGCGCAACTGCTGCTCGTGTCAGATCCGGTGCCGGTGAGCTGATTCATCGGAGTGCAAATAATGTAGCCGGGAAAATTCGGCGATGCCAGTAGGGAGACGTCTGGAACGAAGCGATAGGTACTCTGCGGGCTGGCCAAGCCGGGGATTGTGACGGTCTGCCAGGAAGGCTTTGGGAACCCTGACACGCATGCTGTGGCGGTTTGGTTGTAGCAGTTGCTCACGCCCCCACCGCCTGCTGAAATCCAGACATCTTCCTGCACTTGCTGCGCGGTAGCTGCGCTGCCGAGCGCCACCCAGCCGGTTACGGCTGGAGAACCGCCAGTTTCGCAAAATGAATTGGTAGGTTCTTGCTGGCAGAGTTGGGCAAACACCGGATCATCGTTCCAGGCTGCTTCCTGTCCTATAAGTGTGGTATACGCCGAGCCGCCGTATGCCAGGTTGGTCGCGCCCCAGTAAGCAGATGTGAAATCCGCTGAAGGAATCGAGGTGCCGCCAACACCAGTAACTTCCGGACTGCTGGCGGGATAGTTCACTTGAATTCCGTATATGGCCGGATCGTATGGCGGGTTCACCGTTGAGGCGTTGGTTGGGTTCGGCGGGCTGGTATCGCAAGCAAACGAGCCGGAGTCGCCGGCGGAGTTCATAATCGTGATGCCTTCGGTATTGGCCTGTTGCAGATCCGTCTCCAGAAATGGCGCGCTTCCCAATTCGCAGGCACCATAGCTCATGCTGATGACCGGAGCAACCGCGTTGTCGATGGCATATTCAAGCGCCACAATGACCCCGCCGTTCATTCCATCGGAACTGATCGGAGCGTTGACGAAAACAATCTGCGCGTTGCGGGCGGTCGCTCCGGACCATTCCAGATCGAGATCGGATTCAATCAGGTCGCCGAACTGGGAAACGCCGTAATCGGTGCCGACGAGGATGTAGCTGAAGTTCGTGGTGTTGCAGGGCTCGTCGACAATCCCAGTTGAGTCTGTGGTGCAGGTGGATGGGATGGTCGACAGTCCGAAACCGGAGCGGAAATCATTGATATCCGCGAGGTAGATGTCCGTCTGGCCAATAATGGCGAGCTGCTGCCCCGTGCCGTCGATTGGTGTCGTTGCGTCATACAGAGGAGTGAGGTCGTAAAGCGTGGCGATATCGCCGGGCGCCATGAAGTACTCGGTTGATCCGCTGATCGTAGTCGTGTAGTGCGGATGGATGCCAGGTGAAGCGCGCACGTACATGGGTTTGAAGTGGACGCTGGTAATTCCGCGAACCCCGGTGACCACGCCGCTTAACGCGGAGGGAATTGAAACCGGCGTCGCGTTCGCGATGCGCTGTTCGCCATTTACGCTATAGCGGTGAATCTCAGTGTTGAATGCGCTTTGGATTTGCGCTGCCGTTCCGCTGAACATAATTTCGTTACGCGCGTTGGCGACTCGAATTACGGCGAATCCTTGCGATACCAGCCAGAGATTGATCTTGTTAATGTCGTTCTGGCTGAGCCCGAAGCGGTCGGCATACTGCGCTGGCGTGAGCCACTTGTGATAGTTGGGGGAGGTACGGTCCTGCTGCTCGGCCAGAAGCTGATCCAGCGCCGCTTGCTGACTGGGGGAGGGCGCCATCACCACCCTGACCGAAGAAAACGGAAGCGTGGCTTCCACCGGCCCCTGGTCGTATTCTGCTTTCGCGAACGGATGAAGATTACCCGGCAGAACGATCATCCGGCTGGAATCGATGGGACCAGGAATGCGGTCAGCTTGCGCGGCAAAGCACAGCGTAGGGACGAAAAACAGCAAGAGAAGCTTCCAAGAACGCATAACGCTCCCTCGGGAATCTAAATCTGTTGCGGGTGTTCTCTAGCTTATACGGCTTTCTAGTGCTCTGATCAAGTCTGACAACGCCGGGGTTGTATCGACCTTGGCACTTTCAACCCTGAACGAGGAAACAAGTTGCGATTGTAAACAACAATTTACATTCCAGGCGGGCGCACCCGGCAATCGAACTACTGCATGGCCTCTCAGCCGTGTGCAAATCCGCGTGCCGACGATGTATACTACCCGCAATTTTTGTGGGTAACAAAGATAGTGGGTAAATAGATATTGGGTAATAACTTAAGGATTCCGGCCGAAGCTCGCCGATTCTAGCCTTCCTATGTGCTAGCCGAGTCCAAAAATGAATGGCTGAAAATCCAAAATGGTGGATCAGCCTTGTTCCCGACGGGGCCCCGAAGGAGCAATGACCTATGCAAGGTTCGGAACGTCTACCAAATCGTTGGGGAATTGCAGCAGCCGCGGTGATCATGCAGATCTGCTTGGGCGCGGTGTATGCGTGGAGCGTATTTGTAAAACCGCTGGTGAACACGCAACACTGGACGCTCACTCAAGTCTCGCTCGCTTTCACCATCAACGTTTTCTTCATCGGCGTCGGCACCGTTATCGGCGGACTGTGGATGGACGAAGCCGGCCCGAGAAAAGTGGCCACTGTGGCCGGAATAATTTACGGCCTTGGCTATTCGCTGTCCTATTTCGCCGCGTCGCAACATTCACTGCCATTGCTCTACGCCTGCTACGGCGTGCTGGCCGGAACCGGTGGAGGCATGGGCTACATCTGCCCGGTGGCGACCATTGCCAAATGGTTTCCCGACAAACGTGGTGTGATGACCGGACTTGCCGTCACCGGCTACGGCGCTGGCGCTTTATTAATGGGTCCGATCGCGGCGCGTGAAATCGCGTCTCGCGGTGTGGCCGCGACTTTTCTCACCTTCGGAATCATTTACTTCATCGGTGTGATCGGCACCGCGCAGTTTTACGCCAACCCTCCCTCTGGATGGAAACCTACGGGCTGGCTTCCAACCACCGCCGTGGCCAAAGCTGCCGGTACTTACGATTACACGGTGAAGGAAGCTTTTGGAACGTGGCAGGCATGGGTGCTCTGGCTGATGCTCTTTCTCAACTGTTCCGCTGGCATCATGATCATCAGCCAGGCCTCGCCGATCGCTCAGCAGCAGGTCCACATGACCGCGCTGGCCGCAGGCACCATGGTGGGATTGCTCGGCATCTTCAACGCGGCCGGCCGGTTCTTCTGGGCGTGGATGTCGGACCTCATCGGCCGCGCTCGGGTCTATTTTTTGTTGTATCTGATCCAGGCTGGAATCTTCTTTTATCTGCCGAAGATCGGCACAGAAACGGCTCTCTTCGCTTCCTTTTCCGTGATCTATCTCTGCTACGGTGGAGGCTTCGGCACTATGCCGTCATTTACCGCAGATTATTTTGGCGCCAAGTTCATGGGAGGAATCTACGGATGGATATTGCTGGCGTGGGGCGTCGGCGGGGTGGTTTCGCCGCTTATGATCGCCCGTCTGCGCCAAGCCACAGGACAATACTCGACGGCAATCTATATTATTGCCGGAGTCATGGTGGTATCGCTGGTCCTGCCGCTGATTGTGAGGCGCCCAAAAGGAAAAGATATCGCCCAGGTACAGCCGGTGCCGAGGGCCTCATAAACAGCGCCCTAACCGATTCTTTGGCGCTCTTCGCGGCCCTGCTTAGCGGACTTCGCGGTCTAAGATTTTGGTTAAATTAAGAGGCAAAAGGGTGATTTTAGTTCTAAGCCCCAACGCTATCCCGCTGCATCCAAAGCTGGAGTCACGATTTTCCGATTGAAGCTTTTCGATTTTAAGAAGACTCAGAGAGGATCTATGCGCTCTTTTTCAACTTTAGTGGTTTTGGTCGCGGCAAGCATTCTCTTACCTTTGTCACTCCTGTTCGCAGACGTCGATGCGAAATTCCATAACGCTCCCGAGTCCGCGCAGAAGATGAAAAATCCTTACGGCAGCCAGCCTGCTGCCATCGCCGCCGGCAAGCACCTTTTTGCCAAGAACTGCGCTTCGTGCCACGGCGCGTCTGCAGGCGGAACCGGCAACGTGCCCTCGCTGATTGATGGCAAACTCGAGACCACGACTCCGGGCGAAGTCTTCTGGTTCATTACGAAAGGCGATAAAGACAACGGCATGCCCTCATGGGCGCAGCTGCCCGTGAAACAGCGCTGGCAACTCGTGAGCTTTGTAAAGTCATTAGGCTTGCAGCAGAATGCTCCTGCAGCCAGCGCGCTTCCGACCGATGCGGGCGGATCAACCATCAAAGCTCCGCCGCCGACTCCGCCATTTACCGATTTTCGCTACGAGCAACCGGGAACGGTTCGCAAAATCACAGTGAACGATCTTCCGCAGCCCTACGCAACACATTCCGCTGAGAATGGCCCCCAGCTGGTTGCGCGCCCGGAGAATGTCTGGCCGAAAGCTCCGGAGGGATTCAAAGTCGAACTCTACGCTACCGGCCTCGACAATCCGCGCACACTGCGCACTGCTCCCAACGGCGATATTTTTCTCACCGAGAGCGATGCCGGGGACATACGAATATTTCGCGGAATGACAGCCGATCACAAACCGGAGTTGTCGGCTGTGTTTGCTACAGGGTTGAAGCATCCCTATGGGCTGGCTTTCTATCCTCCGGGCCAAAATCCGGAATGGCTTTATGTGGGCAGCACGGCGGAACTGGTCCGCTTTCCGTATCACAACGGAGATTTGAAAGCCACCGGCTCGCCGCAGCACATCGCCGATCTTCCCAACACTGGCGGCCACTGGACGCGGGCCGTGGCATTTTCGCAAGACGGCAAGAAATTGTTCGTCGCGGTGGGATCGGCCTCAAACGTGGATGATCCCGACACGCATCCCGGCGAGAAGAATCGGGCCGATATTCTGGTATGCGATCCCTCGAACTGCACCCTCAGCGTGTACGCCTATGGCATTCGCAACGCCGGCGGCGGAATCGCAGTCGATCCGCAGACCGGCGAACTGTGGTGCTCTGTCAACGAGCGCGATGCGCTGGGCGATAACCTGGTTCCCGATTACATCACGCACGTGCAGGAAGGTGGATTCTATGGCTGGCCGTGGTGGTACGTGGGCGGAAATCAGGACCCGCGGCATAAAGGCACGCATCCCGAGTTAAAAAACAAAGTGATCACTCCCGATGTGCTGCTGCAGCCGCATAACGCGTCCTTGGAATTTACCTTTTATGACGGACAACAATTCCCTGCCGAGTACAAAGGAGACATTTTTGCCTCCGAACACGGCTCCTGGAATCGATCGGTCCGCGCAGGCTATGAAGTCATCCGCATACCGCGGCACCAAACCGGTGATGCCAGCGGCGAATACGAGGATTTTGTGACCGGCTTCGTCCTTCCAGATGGAAAGGTTTGGGGCCGTCCCGTCGGCATCACGGTCATACCCGATGGTTCGCTGCTCGTCAGCGATGATGGGTCGAATTCAATCTGGAGGGTCAGTTACGCCGGCAAGTAACGAGCTACTGAAAAGATGGTGGGCGCTATAGGATTCGAACCTATGACTTCCACCGTGTGAAGATGGCACTCTACCGCTGAGTTAAGCGCCCAACTCGAATAGTGTTTACAGTCTGCCATTCCATCGGCCAGATTGTCCAACCCAAGTTCTCGCCCGGGTTGTTCTGCATAGCGTGGAATTGCCGGGAACGCGCGTCACTTCACTGGCTCCCAGCCCTCCGGAAGCATATCGAAAGCCAGCGTGTCACGGTAGGCATACTGATTGCCTTCCATTACTGCCACCGGCGTCAACATGTGCCAGATACGCTCATCATCGAAAACGTAGCACTCGCCGCATTCGCGCATGGTGAAGCGATCCAATTCGTGCTTGTCATTGTCTATAATGACCACTTCCCCACCGTCGGCCCCGCAGCGGCCCACCAGATGCGTGGCGAGATACTTTTCCCCGTCTTTATGCAGGCCTGGCGGGCTTGTGTCGCACGGCCGGCCGGGCGTGGCCGCGAACCTTATGAGATGGACGTTGACCAAATACCTCGCCCCCACCTTCGAGAGCGGCAGGTAATGAAGGTGGTGCGCGATCATCTTGCGAACGCCGATGGAAGCCGCAATTTCCATGGGCAGCGGCGTGTACTCCCGCGGCCGGCCGCCCAGCGTCGGATTGTATTTTTCCAGCTGCACATAGGGCGTGCTCTCTCCGCTCGGCCAGACCTTCACACCGCCATCGACAATCTCGGCCCGCACACGATTTAGCGAGCGATACCGGTCACCGCCCTCGTAATACTTGTCCTTTGGAATAGACCAGGCTGCATGGGCCAACTCTTCCAGCGCGCGGGCTATATCTACGTCAATCCTGAGCGGCTGACGAGTAAATCCACGCTCGACAAGGTCTTTTCCCGACTTGGTATTGATTGCAACCGAAATGACGGTGTCCAGACTCATGATTGCCCCTGGCAATTTGATTGACGATTGCACGACTACGCGAGATTCCTGCTCGTTTAGCGCCGGAGCAAGTAGACGAGGACTGCGACAACCGCGGCAGTTCCCATCAACCAACCTCGCGCCATACCCAACTTATTCACCCAATCGCTTCTCATTTCAACGTCCCTCTGACCGCAGTATAGCTCCAGCGGTACAGGCTTTCGATTCGATCAGCCTGAACATCCAGGAGGCGGCCGTGGTACCTCAAAGCCTTTACTTTTCAAAAATTGTGTTGACCTGTTTACCATTTCCGAGTAAAGTGTGTCGTTCCACGGGTATCAGGCTTCTCTGTTTAACTCTGTGTACCTCGGCCTTTGAGCCCAAATCAGGAAAAGTGAGCATCTTAGAGGTTCGGTTACGCATCTATTCTGTAGGGATTTGCGCTTAACTCCTTTAAAACCTTAAGAAAATGCATGGCTTGGGATGACTTGTGGGGTTCTGGGCCGTCCAATAAAGGCGCAAGGCGAAGCGAACTTACCCATATTATAAAGGAAGGAGCAGGACGATATGCGCTCTGATCGTGTTTTTGACGCTTTACAGACGTTGAGGAACCGTTATATGCTTTGCCAGCTCGCCTCCAAGGCCACGCGGAAGTTCCACCGGCCCAGCACCAGAATCCAGGAAACGATGAATGGGGTTTTGGATCGGATCGCAGGCGCGGAGCGGCAGGAAATCCTGTCAGAGCCGGAAAATGTTGCTGAGGCACAAAGGCGGGCTGCTTAAGCAGCCCGGTCTGCCTGCCTTGTAATTTTTTGTCTTCCCTGAATACCCTCCTTTGAGAATCTTCCGACCACGCTGAAACGAATACGCACAAGTACTCGGGTCTAGGTGGCCGTTTTTAGGATGCATCATGACCATTGCTGAATTGAAAGAAAAAAACATTACCGAGCTCACCAAGATCGCAAGGACCTTGGAGCTGCCCGGCGCGAGCGGACTGCGCAAACAGGACCTGATCTTCAAGATCCTTCAAGCCCAGAGCGAAAAAGAAGGACACATTTTTGCCGAGGGCGTGCTGGAAATTTTGCCCGACGGCTACGGATTTTTGCGCTCGCCCGATTACAACTACCTACCCGGCCCGGACGATATTTACGTATCTCCTTCGCAGATTCGCAAGTTCGACCTCAAGACCGGCGACACCATCAGCGGCCAGGTTCGTCCACCGCACGAGGGCGAGAAGTATTTTGCGCTGGTGAAGATCGAGGCGGTGAACTTTGAATCACCGGAAGAAGCGCGCAACAAAATTCTGTTTGACAACCTGACGCCACTGTATCCGCAGGAGCGCCTGAAGCTGGAAACCACGCGGGAAAATTCCAGCGCACGCGTGATGGATCTGCTCACTCCGCTCGGCAAAGGGCAGCGCGGACTGATTGTTTCTCCGCCGCGTGCCGGCAAGACCATGCTGCTGCAGAACGTGGCGAATTCGATCACCACGAACCATCCGGAAGTGGTGCTCATGGTGCTGCTGATCGATGAGCGTCCGGAAGAAGTTACGGACATGCAGCGGTCGGTAAAGGGCGAAGTGATCTCTTCTACCTTCGACGAGCCCGCAGCGCGGCACGTTCAAGTTGCCGAGATGGTGATCGAGAAAGCCAAGCGTCTGGTCGAGCACAAGCGCGATGTTGTGATTCTGCTGGATTCGATCACGCGCCTGGCGCGCGCTTACAACACGATCGTTCCGCCTTCGGGCAAAGTGCTTTCCGGCGGCGTGGATTCGAATGCGTTGCAGCGTCCGAAGCGCTTCTTTGGCTCGGCGCGAAATATTGAAGAAGGCGGGTCTTTAACCATTATTGCAACCGCGTTGATTGACACGGGCTCGCGCATGGATGACGTGATCTTTGAAGAATTCAAAGGCACGGGCAATTCGGAAATCATTCTCGAGCGCAAACTGGTCGACAAGCGCGTATTCCCGGCAATCGATATTCAACGCTCTGGAACGCGTAAAGAAGAGTTGCTGATTCCGCGCGAAGACCTTTCTAGAATCTGGGTGTTGCGCAAGGTGCTGAACCCGCTGTCTCCCGTGGAAGCGATGGAGTTGTTGATCGACAAGCTGAGCAAGACCAAGACCAACGGCGAGTTCTTGTCGAACATGAGCGCGTTGTAAGAGTCTATCGTTTGGCTTTTACTCTGTTGGTTGCTCTTACTCCTCAAAATCGCCATACTCTAGGAACGGGCAGAGGATCCGCGTCCGTTTCGAGGACATCGTGCGGTCGATCATTCCTACGCTTCTCATCTCCTTGATATTTTCAGTTGGCAGCCAGCAAGGCAATCAACAAGGTTTTCCGAAGTTGCCGGGCCCTCCCATGTCTTCTGCCCCGCCGGGCGATGGCAACGACACCGCGCAGCAACAAGTGGCTCGCGATCTAGCCAAGAAGGCCAACGAAGCGCGGCAAAAAGCGCTCAAGAGCGACACCGACAAGTTAGTGAAGCTGGCTGCAGAACTGAAAGAGTCCGTCGACAAGTCGAATGCGGATGTGTTGTCAGTGGATGTGATCAAAAAGGCGGAGCAAATCGAAAAGCTGGCGCGCAGCGTGAAAGAGAAGATGAAGGGGCCGAACTAGAACTTCAGCGGTTTTGGAGTGTAAATGGGATTTTGCAACAATTGACGGTCTTGGCGGCAGCTCTCATCGCTCTCGGATAGGCTTGTCCGCCTCTTCATCATGGAGAACGCGGCCGTCATTCTAGGCGGATGAACGAGGCGCCGCAATACACAACTGTTGAAATCATAGATTTCTTGCCGGAACTATTCCTCATCAATTGTTACGTGGACCTCTTTCATCTCCTTAATCTCCGCGATGACAATCGCGTGTGTCCCGTTGCGCTCAAACGCGATTCCGGTGGCTCGCACATATTTGCCCACGAAGGGCATCAGCTTTTTCATCTGGCTGTAATCGGGCATCTTGTCAGAGATAGGTTGAAAGAGGTCGCCGTCCTTGGTCAGGATGGCGATTGGCGAACCGGCCCTGACGCATGCCCGTGCGCACTTGAGACTCAAGCTGGTCGCGTTGCCATCGAGGTTCTGAATTGGGCATGCCATATCTCGCACCAAGCCCTCAATCGTGACTTTCGATCGGTTTGCGCGAGAACCCTCCATCGACGTTTTCTGTGGAGGTTGAGACGCCGCCAAGACGATCTGGCAGCATGCGAGCAAGCAAATACTGAAAGGTCGTATCATCCGCTCTCCTTTTCACAGGCAATTGATTTTTCTGCAATTCCCGGCTCGATGCACCGCCAAACTATCCCAAACAGAAGTGTGGTCGGGACTCAATTCTGTTATAAGGCGATAGCATGTTTTGACGACCGGTCATTGATTGCAGCGGCGATATCGTTGCCATCGATCCACGACGGCTCAGGCTCTCCCCGCAAACTCCCGATTCTCGGTCGACACTTTCACCTTTTCGCCGTCTTTGATAAAGAGGGGGACGCGGATTTCCAGGCCCGTCTCCAGACGAGCTGTCTTGGTCCCTCCGCCAGATGAGTCGCCCCGAACCGCGGGCTCCGTGTAGGCAACGTTCAGCTCAACGAATATTGGCAGCTCTAAACCAATCGGATTACCGTTGAACCGGTGCAACTCAATCAATGCGCCGTCGACCAGAAGGTCCAATGCATCCCCGACCATCTCACGGTTAAGAGTGACGGTCTCGTAGCTTTCCTGGTCCAGAAAATGAGAGCCGTCTCCATCGGTGTAGAGGTACGAAGCCTGTACCGACTGCAGGTCCGGCTCCTTGAATTTGTCACTTGCCTTGAAGGTCCTCTCAAAGACCGCGTTGGTGAGGAGGTTGCGCATCTTCAAGCGCACCAGGGTCTGGCCGCCACGAGCGGTCGGCGTGTTCACTTGTGCTTCCAGGCAGCAGAAAGGAGTGTTTTCAAGCTCAAACAACGTCTTACGCTTGATACTAATAGCATCCAATAGCGCGGCCATGAAGTCCTCTATATCGATTCAGTGTCGAAAGCGCAGTCACCGTTTCAAGTGTGTCGCGTACGCGAATTTGAGCGCCGCGGTTGGGGTAAACTGCATGTCGCTATTGTAACCAAGCGATAGCGCCGCAAACCCTAGGGGCAGCGCCTTTCGCCAACAAAAATGCCATCCCTTTCGAGATGGCATTTTCATTTTGCGCAAGCGGCACCCTACGCCTTGTCGCTTCGAATCCGCATACCGTAGAACGAGCGGTAAACGAAAATGAAGGAAGCGATGAAAAATACCAGGGCCAGAATGCTGGTGACGCCGGCGCCTCGAGTGTGCGTCAGGGACACCGCCAGTTCGACCGCCAGCAGTCCGAACAACGTGGTGAATTTGATGATCGGATTCAGCGCCACCGAAGACGTGTCTTTGAAGGGATCACCCACTGTGTCACCAATGACCGTGGCGTCATGCAGAGGAGTGCCTTTTTGCTTGAGTTCGACTTCGACAATTTTCTTGGCGTTGTCCCATGCGGCGCCGGCATCGGCCATGAAGATTGCCTGATACAAGCCGAAGATGGCGATCGAGATCAGATATCCGACAAAGAAAAATGGCTCAACGAAAGCAAAAGCCAGCGTGGCGAAGAACACGGCGATAAAGATGTTCAACATGCCTTTCTGCGCATACTTCGTGCAGATTTCCACCACTTTCTTGCTGTCCGCAACCGAAGCTTTCACCACGCCTTCGAGTTTGATATTGGCCTTGATGAATTCGACCGCGCGATACGCTCCCGTGGTGACCGCCTGCGTGGAGGCTCCTGTGAACCAATAAATAATCGCGCCGCCGGTGATGAGGCCGAGAAAGAATGGCGCGTGCAGCAACGAAAGCTTGCCCACATTCTCGGTGAGACCGTTCGTCAGCGCCATGATGATGGAAAAAATCATCGTCGTAGCGCCGACCACCGCGGTGCCGATCAGCACAGGTTTCGCCGTGGCTTTGAAGGTGTTGCCGGCTCCATCATTCGCTTCGAGCAGATGCTTGGCGCGATCGAAGTTCACCGGCATGTTAAAGTCTTTGCGAATTTCGGCTTCGACGTTGGGAACCTGCTCGATCAGCGACAACTCGTAAACCGATTGAGCATTGTCCGTAACCGGGCCATAGGAATCGACCGCGATTGTGACCGGCCCCATGCCCAGGAACCCGAACGCGACCAAGCCGAAGGCAAAAACGGCGGGCGCTAGCATGGTTGCTGCCGTGCCCAGGCCCATGGTGCTCACGTAAGAGCCGATGGCCATCAGCGCGACCATCGAAAGTCCCAGATAGTAGCCGGAGAAATTTCCCGCGACGAAACCGGAGAGAATTCCCAGCGACGCGCCACCTTCTTCGGCCGATGTAACCACCTCTTTCACGTGCCGCGATTCAACCGACGTGAAGACTTTCACCAACTCCGGGATGATGGCGCCGGCGAGCGTTCCGCAGGAGATAATCACCGCCAACTTCCACCATTGCGACGTATCGCCGCCAAGCTCAGGGATGATGAAATAAGAAGTGATGAAGGTGAAAACGATGGAGACAATTGAGGTAATCCAGACGAGTGAGGTAAGCGGCGCTTCGAAATTCATCTCGTCGGCATTTTTGTACTTGGCGCTGGCGATGGTGGCATTGAGGAAATAAGAAACCGCGCTGGCCACCAGCATGATCACGCGCATGACAAAAATCCACACCAGGAGTTGGACCTGAATCTTAGGGCTTATTACTCCCAGCAAAATGAATGTGATTAACGCGACGCCGGTCACGCCATAGGTCTCAAAACCGTCCGCAGAAGGTCCAGACGGAGTCGCCAGCGTTATCTCCCGTGCAATCGGCAATCACGCCGGGGTTGCGGGCATCGTCTTCTTTAATTTTAAAAACAATCTTCATCAGATCGGAGCCGATGTCGGCGATCTTGGTGAAGATTCCGCCGGCGATCCGAAGCGCTGCCGCGCCCAGCGATTCGCCAATGGCGAAGCCGATGAAGCAGGGGCCGGCGTAGTCGCCGGGGATGAACAGCAGGATGATCAGCATCATCAACAATTCCACCGAGATCAGCATCATGCCGATGGACATGCCGGCTTCCAACGGAATCTGGTACACCGGATATGGCTTCCCTGGCAGCGATGCAAATGCCGTCCGCGAATTCGCAAACGTATTGACGCGAATTCCAAACCAGGCCACGCCGTAACTGCCCGCCATTCCAATTACGCTAAGCACAAGGATGATGGGAAGAGTGACCGCGATAGATTTGCCCGGCACCGGCGCCAGCCATCCGAAGTAAAGCACAATGACCACCGCAATGAATGCCCAGAGCAGCAACAGGAATTTACCCTGCGTCACCAGATAGGTCTTGCAGGTCTCGTAGATCAGTTCAGAGACCTCGCGCATGGCGCTATGAACCGGCAAGTTCCTGAGCCGCACGTAGATGGTCATGCCGAACAGGAGTCCGAACACACAGAAGGCGATGCCGATCAGCAGCAGGTTATGACCGTCGAGCCCAAAGAAAGAAACGGTAGAAAGGTCGGGAACCTTGAGCGAAGCCTCGCCGCCGACCTCGGGAGCAGGCTGAGCAAGAGCTGCGGCAGCCGTCGTCATAAGTAATGCGGCGAGTGTGAAGGTTTTTTTTAGGCAAGAATTTTTTAGGAAACCAGATACTGCACGGCGTCCTTGGAACGCAGCAGTAGCGAGCCAGGTGCGCATAATAAGTCCTCCAATGAATCGCTTTTCAGGAATATTCAAACGTGTTTAGGCACTGCCTTCCGGCACAGAGTCCCAGATTCGAGTACGCTCGTCGCAAAACATGAGGGATTCGCTTGCCGGAATTCCGAACACGCTTCCACCGCAAGACCTACAACGGAGGGTTGGAGTTTGGCCGCGTCGGAGTTTGCCTCGCGGGGCTGAGATTAAAGCATCTCACTGCCTGCAAGTGCAAAACGAGCCTTTATAACAGGTCGGATCGCAATGGTCAATTCCACAGTTGAATTGGCTAATATCTGAAGCGTCTTTCAAATCCTCTCCAGAAAATCGGAGCGGGGCATTCTGCCAATCTGACAGGAGTCGGTTCGACGACCGGCACGCGTCTCCTGTCGTTGGGCTGCGCTCTAATCCCTGGCCACTAAGGTGTTTTCTGTAGATCCCAGACTCTCTTCTGGAACAAGTTGCGGGAGCCCAACCTCAAGTGTGTGAGCTATGCAGGATCCTGCAACATTCAAGGTTCCAACCAGCTAAAAGCCTTACGCAGAGCCAGATTCGCACCGCCTGGGTACTTTATTCTCCATTGCATTACTTCGGTAACCAGCATAGACTCAGCGAGTTTTCCTTGTTTGTAAGGCAGACGTTGTTAGTAAGGCAGACGTTTGTTGTCTCGGCAAAGAAAAACCCAGAGGAGGAATATAGTGAAAACAACGCTTTTCGCTTTTGCGTTCGTGGTAGCGCTCAGCCTCTCCGCGGTTGCGGCTAACTCCAATAAGCCAGCCCCATCCATCCATCGGGCGGGCGACGAGTCGATTCCCGTCACCCGCGCGTCCGGCAAAATCATCACTCCGCCGGCACTGTGCAGTCCGTGCCTGTTTTATGGTGGAGACTTGGATACTGCCAGCATCAACGCGGCCGGCATGTCGGATGAAAACACTCTTCTCATTGTCGGCGGTTCTACGACCTACGGTTCGGTCGTGATTCCCGAGGGCATAACCGCAAATGTTTCCGGAATTGTGTTCAACGTGCAAGCAGATGCGGCGTTCGATCCACTCTCCGCAAACTACGACATTCGCACCGGCGTTTCCGAAGGAAACGGAGGAACCAGCATTGCTTCCGGCAGCGGAACGATTGTGGTGCAGCCGACGGGACGGAATTTTCTCGGACTCAACGAATATACAATCGCCATCTCCTGGGCAACCCCGGTTACCCTGACTCCGGGACAGTACTGGTTCAACGCTGAACCGCAATGCCTCAACACGTTGGATGGCAGCTGCAGCGTCTTCCGGCAATTCGTCTCCAACACAACCTCTTTTGCCAACGGTGTTCACGACTCCTGGCAGCCGGTGCATGAGATGTACTTGAACTCCGGGTTTTTCGGATTGACCTGGGCAAACTGGTGCGATTCGGAACTGGGATTCAACCTTCAACAGTGCGCCTTCATGTCGTTTGGCCTGCGGGGAACGGAATAGCAGACACTTGCTTGTGTTTGAAATCGCAGGAAACGGTTCCCGCGCATGGTTCGCGGAACCGGGGATGCTGAAAAGACAGCGAAAAAATCGAACAGGAGGAATCGAGTGAAAACAACGCTTTTGGCAGCAGCTTTTGTGGTAGCGCTTACCCTCTCGGCCATGGCGGCGCAGAAGCCGCAAGCCTCGCAACATTTGGCCGGCAATCCCGACGAAGTGTACAAGATGGCGCCTGCCGGGACGCCCCCCGCGCTGTGCGATCCATGCTTATTCTATGGTGGGGACCTCAACCCATCGGACCCCAATGCGGCAGGCTTATCGGACGAGAACACGCTTCTCATCCCCGGAAGTTCAACTTATGGCAACTTCAACGTTGCCTCTGGGTCAACCGTAATTGTAACGGGCATTCTGTTCAACGTGCAGGCCAGCGCGAACTTCGATCCCGTCACTGGTACGTATGACATCCGGCAGGGAGTTTCTGAGGGAAATGGCGGCACGGACATCGCCTCCGGCAGCGGCAACATCACGGTCGCGGCGACGGGACGCAATTTTATCGGCTTGAATGAGTACTCCATCGCCATCCAGCTTTCGTCGCCGCTCACACTCGGCGCCGGCAGCTACTGGTTCAACGTCACTCCAACCTGCACCAACGGTTCTCAGGATGGCAGTTGCAGCGAAGGAAGGTTCTTCGTTTCCAACTCCACTCAGCGGACTAACAACGTGTATGGTGGACGCGAAAGTAACGAATCGATTTACCTGAATTCAACATATTTCGGGTTCACATATGCCGATTGGTGCGACGCCTCACTCGGGTTGAATCCGAGGCAATGCAACAGCCTGTCGTTCGGTGTGATGGGCACCGGGGCCAACGAGTAATCGGGCAACTCGCAAGCAGCAAAGGGAGCCGGGAAGCCATTCCCGGCTTTTTATTTTGAAAAGAATTCAAGCTTTGGGTTCTCTCTCGGTTGGGCGGGAATCGGGGTACAAACTACGTCCAATAGGTTCGATCGAGGGAGCGGTACTGAATCGCTTCGGCGATATGCTTCGGCTCGATCGCCGTCGTCTCTTCCATGTCTCCGATCGTGCGCGCAACTTTCAGGATGCGGTCGTGGGCCCGTGCGCTTAGCCCCTGCTGGGTCATCGCGCGCTCAAGAAGCCGTTCGCAGTCGGTAGAAAGCTCGCAGAATACACGAATATGCCGCGACGACATCTGCGCATTGCAATAGATTCTCTCGCGAGTCGAAGAGAAACGCTCGGTTTGTCGCTTACGGGTTCGGAGAACACGCTCGCGAATTTTAGAGGAACTCTCAGGTTCGTTGGTGGAGCGCATCTCTTTGTAGTTCACTGCCGGCACATCGATGTGGATGTCGATGCGGTCCATGAGCGGGCCCGAAATTTTTGATATGTAGCGCTGAATCATCGGCGTAGTGCATTGGCACTCGCGCGTGCGGTCATTGTGAAAGCCGCACGGACATGGGTTCATCGCAGCGGCCAGCATAAAGCGCGCCGGAAAGGTAAGAGCCATGGCAGCGCGGGCGATAGTCACGGAGCCGTCTTCGAGCGGCTGACGCAAGACTTCGAGAACGTTGCGCGGGAACTCCGGGAGTTCATCAAGAAATAGCAAACCATTGTGTGACAGCGAGACTTCGCCGGGCCGCGGGATCATGCCGCCGCCAATCAAGCCGGCGTCCGAGATGGTGTGATGCGGAGAGCGGTACGGCCGCTTGCCGACCAACCCGCTGCCGGCTTCCAAGATGCCAGCTACGCTATGAATCTTCGTGGTCTCCAGCGCTTCTTCAAAAGTGAGCGGCGGCAGGATCGTTGGCATGCGCTTGGCAAGCATGGTCTTGCCTGAGCCCGGGGGCCCAATCATGAGAATGTTGTGGCCGCCGGCGCACGCGACTTCAAGGGCCCTCTTGGCGGTTTGCTGGCCGCGCACATCTTTGAAATCTACGAAGAATTCCTGCGACTCACGCAGCAAGGCATCGCCATCGGCTTTCAGAGGCACGATGCCGTTACCCGAATTTACGAAATGAATTACATCGAGAAGAGAACGTACGGGGTAGACATCAACTCCGCCGACCATGGCAGCTTCGCGAGCGTTGGCTTCAGGAACTACCAGGCGCGAAATTTTGCGCGACCGGGCTTCAAGGGCTATCGGCAAAGTGCCACGGATGCCGCGAACCCCACCATCCAGCGATAGCTCCCCGATGAACAAACAATCGTCGATCTCTTTTTTTGTAAGGCCGCCGTACGCGCCCACAATGCCGAGCGCCATGGGTAGATCGAAGCCGGAACCTTCCTTTTTTATATCGGCGGGAGCAAGGTTGATAGTGATGTGCGTGGGCGGAATGTCGTAGCCGCAATTTTTTAGTGCCGCGCGGACCCGGTCGCGGCTTTCGCGCACGGCGGCATCGGGCAAGCCGACGGTATGGAAGTGATCTTGGTCAGTTTTGATTCCGGAACAATCCACCTCCACTTGGATGATGTTGGCATCGATGCCGTAAACGGCGGCGCTGAGGGTCTTGTAGAGCATGGATGTTTCGGGAGACATCCTTGCCGCAGTTGGCACACGGAGGCGTGTTTCCGTAATCCAGCCAAACTACGCCCACGACTGTTGGACGGGCTGTGATGGATGTCACAAAGAAGCTTGTGGAATACCTATAAGAAGAAGAAAGTTCGCAGAGGCGGCGAGAGTTAGATCACGGGGCCGCGTCGAACTCATTTTTGTAGGCCTGCCAGCGCTGCCGAACGTCGGTCATGATCACCTGATACTCAGGATCAGATCGAAGGCCATCGTAGTTCTTGTCTCGTTCAAACCAGGGATAATTAACATCGCCGCGCTCAACGGTGCGCTTGAGCCAGGCGAGTGCGAGTTGTTTTTCCCCAAGCAGGGCATGGATGCCGCCGATCCAGTAGGCGCCGTCTCCATCGGTGACTTGGTCAGGACGATATTGCAGCAACCTGGGATCAATCTTCTGCCGCTGATTTTGGGATGCATATAAGAATCCAGCCATCATCTGCGCCGTGCCGTCGGTACTGTCACCGGCCAGTTGAAGAGAACGTGCGAAAACAATTTGGGCCTCATCAAATTTGCCTTCGTAATAAAGCACCCCGCCGAAATAGGCCAAAGCTTTGAACTGGTCCGGATTTTTCTGAACGAGCTGGCGCATTTCCTCGTCCGCTTCCTGCACCTTGCCGCTGTATAGAAGCATGCGGGAATGCATCCAGTGAGGCTGAAGAATCGTGGGATCCAACTCGATAATCCGCCGGTAGGCTTGCTCGCTAAGTTCGTTGAGTCCGGCATAGTAGTATGCATAGCCAAGCATCTGCCACGCGTTTTCGTTGTTGGGCGCGATGGAA
Source organism: uncultured Acidobacteriaceae bacterium (assembly GCA_963743585.1). Classification (GTDB taxonomy): domain Bacteria; phylum Acidobacteriota; class Terriglobia; order Terriglobales; family Acidobacteriaceae; genus Sulfotelmatobacter. The sequence goes on from CAVUQI010000006.1 coordinate 591,755, forward strand.
ACCGCCTGCCGGCCACAGCGAATCGCGTCGCCCTCGCGGCCTTCCTCACTGTAGGCGGCGGCGAGCGCAGTGAGCGCCTCCGCCGACTGCGGATTGATCTTCAGCGCATTCTGCGCTGCAGTCTCGGCAGTCTTCAGATTTTCTGCACCACCTTCGACAAAGTTCGCCCCCTGGAGCGAAGAAAATTGCGCAAGCAGCGCGTACGCATCGGCGAAATTCTTATCTAATGAAATGGCGTGGGTAAGCAGATGCCTGCCTTTTTCGATGCTTTCGAGCTGCGAATGCACGAAATACTCAGTCAAATAGAAACGTGCTTGCAGGTAATCGTTATAGGCGTCGACGTTGATTGTCACCGGCTGCTGGATCGACTTCTGCTCATTAGGAGAAATTTCGATCTGCAGGCCCTCGACGACCTTGCCTGCGACCTGATCTTCGAAGCTGAGAATGTCCGCGCTGTGGAGGTCGTAGCGTTGCGACCATCGTATGTTTCCGCTGCGGCCATCAATCAGTTGAACGGTCACGCGGATTACGTCTGAGGAACGCTGGTATGTGCCTTCGAGGAGGCTGTCAACGCTCAATGCTTTGGCCACCTCGACCGGCTCCGGTGCTTCTTTGGCGTACTTCAATACGGATGTGGTTGGCCGCACCGCGAGATTTTGCAACGAGGTCAAACGGCTGATGATGGCATCGGTAATGCCGATCGCCCAACTGTCGCTGCTGGCATCTGAGATGTCGTGGAAGGGCAGCACGGCGATGGTTTCGAGGAGCGGCTTAGAAGATGGCTGAGTCGGCTGGGATGAGTCGGCGCGGGAATTGTAGGTGCGTACGGCAAGTACTGCCAGAACTGCGACGAACAATGCGGCTGCCGAAAATATGAATGCCTTGCGATACCATCCGTGCGGAGATTGCGCGGAGCCGGCAGCGGAGGCCGGAAACATTCGCGACTCAGTGTCGCGCTTCAGCCGTTTCAGATCGGCCTTCAACTCGGTCGCGGATTGGTAGCGAACTTCGCGGTCCTTTTCCAGCGATTTCGAAATCACATCATCGAGCTTGACCGGGAGATCGGGATTCAACCGCACCGGAGGAACCGGTGTTTTGTGCAGGACGCTGTCGAAAATGGCGCCGGGCGTTTCCCCGCGAAATGGCAGAGTGCCAGTTGACATTTCGTAGAGCACCACTCCGAAGGAGAAGAGATCGGTGCGGGCGTCGAGATCTTTGGCGAGAACCTGCTCCGGCGACATGTAAGCGACGGTTCCCAAAGTGCTGCCGGGGCTCGTTAAGTGTTCATCGCTGATCAAGGTTGCGGTCGTTTGCGCGCCGAGCGTCTCTGATTTACGAGCAGTCACCTTCGCGAGACCAAAGTCGAGGACTTTTGCATGCCCTCGTTTGGTGACGAAAATGTTGGCCGGCTTGATGTCGCGGTGGATGATGCCGTGAGCGTGGGCAGCGTCGAGCGCGTCGGCGACCTCGATGCCGATATCGAGCACCCGTTCAAGCTCCATGGCACGATTGGCGATCAGATGCTTCAGGGTCGCGCCGTCAAGAAACTCCATCACAATAAAGGGCAGCCCGTTTTCCTCGCCTATCTCATAAACCGTACAAATGTTGGGATGGTTCAACGCCGAGGCAGCCTTGGCTTCGCGCTGAAACCGGCTGAGCGCCAGAGGGTCTTTGACAACGTCATCGGGCAGAAACTTGAGGGCGACAAAGCGATCAAGCTTAACGTCTTCTGCTTTATAAACGACACCCATCCCTCCGCCGCCCAGTTTCTCGACAATTCGGTAATGCGAGATGGTTTGCCCAATCATGGTTTGCCCGATCACGGTTTGTCGGATCGTGGTTTGTCCGATCAAAGAGCCCGCTGCTCCCTTGCGACGATCATAGTAGGGATGCCCATTGGGCAAGTCAATTCGGCTCGTACTCCGTCAGAAATTTCTCCAGAATTTGCCTGGAGTTACCAAAGTTTCCAACAGAGTGGGTTGCGGCGCCGTCAATAGAATAGAATTACGGCTGGTCGGCGCGACCGACCTCTATTTCGCGCGACGACATCATACCTATGATCCAGGGCTCCGAAACCTCCCACTCCACCAGTCCGCCCAAAAACCTCGACCGCGAAGAATCTCAGTTATGGCGATGGATTCTGCTGTTCATGGTGTTGCTCGCCGCGGGCTTCGCAGCCCTGGCGTGGGAGCGACTCGAGTCCCTGCCCTACCATTTAGGCCCGGCTGCGATCGGAGTGCTGGTGCTTTCAGTGCTGCTCGCCATTTACGCTTATGGGCGGCGCCGGGAGGTGGTCGAACTCAAAGTCCTGCTGCAGGGCCTGCAGGAGCATGTGGGGGCGGCGCCCTCGGAGGAGCAACTCGACCAACTGAACGAGATGATCGCGCGCTCGCAGCGCAGCTTCAAAGAACTGATTGATTCCTTCGAAGATGCCGCCTGCGCCATCTCTTTAGACGGCACGCTGCGGACCGTGAATAAACGCGTCAGTCAACTTCTGGGTCTTCCTTATACAGCGGTCGTCGGGAAAAAAGTTTTCGAATTCCTGGAAGAACCCCAACGCGAGAGCCTGGAGGGAGGGCTTTCACGCTTTCTGGAAAAAAGACACTGGGCCGGCACTGTGCGCCTGCGTTTGAAGAACAACCCGCGGCCCTTCTACTTCGATTGCGTGGTGAACGCCATCATAAAAAGCGGCGAAGTTGTAGGAGCCAGCGTGCTGGGGCGCGATGTGACCGGGCAGCACGAGAAGGAGATGCGCTTTACCGAACTGTTTGAGACGCTGCAGGAAGGCGCTTATTTCAGCTCGCCCGACGGAAAGCTCTTGGATGTGAATCCGGCGCTGGTGCGCGATCTGGGCTACGCGACTAAAGAAGAATTGCTTGCGGCCGATTCGCTTAAGCTGAATGTCGACCCCACACAAGCGCCGGTGCTCGGGCGCGCTTCCGATGATCCGGGCGGGGCGCGGGTGCGAGAGATTTCGCTGAGAAAAAAAGATGGCACCGCGGCGGAATTCTTGGAATCTTCGAGAGCGGTTTGGGATGCCTCCGGCAAGCTGGTTCGTTACCAGGGCACGCTGGTCGATATTACCCAGAGACGCAAGCTGGAACGGCAACTCTTGCAGCAGGAGGAGTTCCGGCAACGCCTGCTCGAAAGCTTTCCCGATCTTATTCTCGTGGTCGACCTGCAGGAGCAATACACCTTCGTCAGCGCGCGAGTGCACGATCTCCTGGGATATCAGCCTGAGGATCTGACAGGAAAACAAATATCAAGCATGGATTCACACTCCTCTGAACTCGCCGTGCTCTGTCGAGAAATCGTTTCTGGCACGCGGCCGTTCGGATCGGCGGAATATAGTGCTCGGCATCGGAACGGAACCTGGCGCACCATGCGGGCTTCGGCGAGCCAGCTTTTTGATGCGGAGTCCAAGCTCACTGGGGTGATCATTTGCGTGCGCGACATCACCACCGAAAGGAAACTTGAGCAGCAGATTGTGCAAAGCGAACGTCTGGCAGCAATGGGCGCGATGATTGGCGGCGTGGCGCACGAACTCAACAATCCGCTGACCAGCATTTTGGGCGTGAGCGAGCTTCTACAAGACAGCCAGACCACCGATTCCGCGCGCAAGCAGGTTGGCATATTGCAGCAGCAGGCGCGCCGCGCGGCAGAGATCGTGCAAAACCTGACTTATTTTTCCAGTCCGCCAGCCCCGGAAAAAACCCGCGTCAACCTGGCAGAAGTCGTGGAGCGCACTCTTAACCTGCATTCCTACACGCTACGAAAAAACAACATCACCGTGGATTTTCTGCCGGAACCGGGTCTGCCCTATGTGAATGGCGATCCGCGGCAGTTGATGCAGGTCTTCCTGAATTTGATTTTGAATGCCGAGCAAGCCATTCGCGAAGTTCGCGAGAAAGGCACACTGCGCATTCGCCTGGCGGACCGCGGGGAAACGATTGCAGTAAGTTTTCAGGACGACGGTCCGGGGATTCCGGAGGACATCCTGACGAACATCTTCGACCCCTTCTACACCACCAAACGTCCCGGCCGCGGGACTGGACTTGGGTTAAGCATTTGCAAGTCGGTAATGAACGAACACAGCGGAACCCTCGAAGCCGCAAATGCTCCGGGTGGAGGCGCGCTGTTTACAGTTATGCTTCACAAGTCCGCGGGAGCTGCCGCCGCAAAGTAATTGTTAGCTTCTAACCGCTAATCTCTCTCGACTGCCATAGCGACGGCATTGCCTCCACCGAGACAAAGCGCCACAATCCCACGCTTTATATTGCGCCGCGTCATTTCATAGATCAGCGTCACCAGCACGCGAGCGCCGCTGGCTCCAATGGGATGGCCAATGGCCACAGCTCCGCCGTTCACGTTGACCTTATTGAGGTCCAATCCCAGCTCCCGGGTCACGCCGAGCGCCTGCACGGAAAATGCTTCATTTAGTTCGTACAGATCTACATCTTCTTTTTTCCAGCCGGTCTTCTCGTAGATTTTCCTCACCGCATCCACCGGAGCCATCATGACCCATTTAGGTTCGACCCCGCTGGTCGCCTGCGCGATTATGCGCACCATGGGTTGCGCACCCAGTTCGCTCGCCCGCTTTGCGCTCGTCACGACAACAGCCGCTGCGCCGTCGTTGACTCCCGGAGCATTGCCGGCGGTTACGGTTCCATCTTTTTTGAAAGCAGGTTTTAAAGCGCGAAGCGTTTCGATGGTCGTGTCCTCGCGAGGCGACTCGTCTCGATCGAAGACGACGGGAGCGGCGCCTTTCTTCTTGGCCGGAATTTCGACGGGCACGATCTGCGATTTGAAGCGGCACTCTTTCATTGCGGCAACTGCTTTGCGATGAGAATTCACCGCAAACTCGTCCTGCTCTTCGCGAGTGATTCCATATTTTTCTGCCACGTTCTCACCGGTGATCCCCATGTGATAGTCGTTGTAAATGTCCCAGAGCCCGTCATGCACCATGGAATCGATCACTTGCCCGTTGCCCAGGCGATAACCTTTGCGAGCTTGCGGAAGCAAATAAGGGGCGTTGGTCATCGACTCCATTCCACCGGCCACCACGATGGAACTGTTTCCCGTCTGCACGGCTTGCGCCGCGAGTGCGACTGCTTTCAATCCAGAGCCGCAAACTTTGTTGATTGTCATGGCACCTGTCGCCGGAGACAATCCGCCGAAGATCGCGGCCTGACGCGCCGGATTTTGTCCGAGCCCGGCGGGAAGAACATTGCCCATGATGCACTCATCGACTTGATTGGGATCCACTCCGGCGCGCTTGACGGCTTCCCGAACTACGATCGCGCCCAACTGCGGAGCACTCAAATCCGTCAGCGCGCCCTGGAATTTTCCCACCGCAGTTCGACAACCGGAAATGATTACAACCTCATCGAAAGCCGCCATTGATCATGCTCCCGCGAATATTTCGCAATCATCATTATAGATGCGTGACGAAGCCAAAAGATGGACTTCGGCACTCGTTGCAATTGTGGACTGCAGCGGCAATTGCGTCGGCCAACAGCAATGTGGCAGGCGCAACCTTTCGCAAGAATTGTTCCCCATTTCAGAATTGCGCTTTAAAATTCGCATCGCGATACTGCTGGAGATTTATTTTGCACGCTCGTTTCGTTTGCGTGTGACTTTGGTACAGCATCGCACGCTACACTGCGATCATTTTTTTCTTGACTTAGGTTTTCAATGACTCTATACAATCAATAAGTTGCAACAAAACACGCGTTGCAAGATTTTTCCATGAACAATGGAAGGGAGAATAGAACAATGGCAACCAAGAAAAAGGCAAAGAAAAAAAAGAAGCATTAAGAAGTGGAGTTTGAGTGAAACGGGGGACGCGTAAAGCGTCCCCCAAGTTTTTGGGCGCGAGTGTTAGCAATTTTTCGGGATGAGTTCCCGGCAGGTTCGCAAGACGGCTTTCGCTCCCGGCCGGTGCTCATTCGAGCGTGCCCCTCACCTTTTCACGGGCCCTGCTTTGATTCTCGGCAAGATTTGGAACTCGCTTTTCGCGGGCCGGGCATAACCCACGAAATGAACAGAAATTGCAATGGAAGCCGGGCTTTGGCTGGAAATTCCCGTCAGCGATGTTGCCGGCGGCATCGCTGACTCGCTTTCGCGCTTCCTCGAGTTGAAACTCCGTCCGTTTCGAAATTATCGTGACGTTTCCTTCCAGATTATGAAAGCTCAGTTGTCCAATCCGGTATCCCCATTTTTCTTGCGCAGCCATGGCGTAAATTGAGAGCTGAAGACTCTCGTCGGCATCTTCCTGAGATCTCGCTTTGCCAGTCTTGTAGTCGACGATGTTGACGCTCCCGTCGGAGGCGCGATCCATTCGGTCGATCCGGCCCGCGAGTTTCGTGCCGGCGATCTGCACATCGAACCATTCTTCGGTATGAAGTACGTTTGGCGGTAGAGAAGAATGGGTCGCCGCCAGAAAATCGTTTAGCTGCTGGATTCCCTGGTTCAAATAAAGCTCTCGCTGATATTCGTCTTCAATTCCGCAGGAAGCCAGGTCGTCGCGAAACAGCTGAATCAATTCGTCATCTGCCTTCGTCCGCTGCAGGCGGATGGAATCGAAATAGGTACGAAGCACGCGATGCATGGCAGCTCCATATTGCACGGCAGCATGAAGCTCGCGCGATAGCTTCCATTCCCGCTCAAACTTAAACTGCAAAGGACAGGTCTCATAAGTCTCGACGGCGCTCGCGCTCAACCTCGCTCCGAGAGCACCGACCGCCGGCAACGCCAGCCATGCGGCCAAGAACGATTCGGGGTAAGAATCTTCTGCGGCTGCAGCGATTGAGATCAGCTCGGGTTGTGATGGAAGCGCGGGCCGGTACTTGAGCCAGGACTGAAGTTTCGCGTTGCAGATGAGTTCCCGCATAATCCCCGCCGGACTTTTGTCGCGTCCCATTCCCTGTTTGCCGTAGATGTGCAGTGAATCCTTGGCTCGGGTCATGGCCACGTAAAACAGCCGCCGCTCTTCCTGCTCATGAAGTTTCTTATCATCTTCTGCCGCGGCCGAATCTGGATCGCGCAGCTCCCTCGGAAATTCAACCAGCGTCTCCCGATAATGAGTTGGGAATGAGCCGCTGGTTGCCCGCAGAATAAAAACGTTGGAGAACTCAAGACCTTTCGCTCCATGAGCGGTCATGAGCCGAACGGCGTCCTGGCCGGAGCCTGTTGTCATGGGAATCACGCCGCCCGCTTCGCGGAAGTATTCGAGGTACTCGATCCATTCGCCGAGTTCTCGGGTTTTCGTCGTCGCCTTCGTTTCCCATTCGGCGGCGAATCGCAATGCCGTTTGCAGGGCGGCTGAGTTTAGATTGAGCTCAAATACTCTGGCGACCAGTTCCAGAGAGGCGCGGGTTTTCAGGCCCTTGCGCGCGATTTCTTCGCGAGCATGACGGACGCATGCCAGCACCGCCGGGCCGCCTGCAATCGTGTCGAGCACAGAGGCGAGTGGAACGACCGCGCCGTCCCTTGAGTCCTTCGCAATCGTACGCAGAGCTGCCCTGAGTTGCTCGGGATCGACCGCGAATTGCCGCAGCGCAGCCAGACGGAAGAGACTGGCGTCAGAACCCAGATCGACCACGGCCGTCACGCAGGCAAATAGATCACGCACCTCGGGCGTGTCGCTCACATCCATGCTCTCGATCGAGAAAGGGACATTTCGCTCCATCAACTCCTGAGCAATCTCATCGCGGTGGAAATGAGAACGGTAAAGAATGGCAAAGTCCTGCCATCTGCAGCGCGCGCTCCGTTTGATATCTTCGATGAGGTGAACGACGTCGGGCGCTTCTGCGTTTTTTCCAGCGAACGAGATGGCTTCGACCGGGAGCTTAGGAATTGCAGTTCCGCGCTCTTTTGCCTCTTCCTCGCGGGCCGATTGCAGCGGCGAGCGCTTGTAAGAAATGTCGGGAACTCCGGTTGCGAAAACAGTAGGATTCTTGTCGATGGCCGCGAAAGCGCACTGCAGAATAGGAGTGGTGGAGCGGCGGTTTTTTTCGAGCACAACCAATTTCGTTCGCGGAAAATGCCGGCGGAACAGTTGGAAGGCAGCGCTGGAGGCTCCTCGAAAACGGTAAATCGCCTGATCGGGATCGCCTACGCCAAAAACATTGGCCCTCTCACCGGCAAGTAACGATAGGATCTTGATCTGCGCGAAATTGGCGTCCTGAAATTCGTCGACGAGAATAAACGGCGAGCGCATCCGTTCCGCAACGAGTAAAGTTTCATCGCCAGCGAGCAACTGGTGCGCCCGCGTCATCATGTGGCCGAAGCTGCCCAGGTTTTCTTCGCTCAACCAGCGCTCGGTGGTCATAAAAACACGGGAGATTTCCTTGCATCGCGCGATGATCTCGTCATCGGTCAGCTGATCTTTTGATTTCGAAACTCTTGGAACCGGCAATTCTCCCAGTTCCAGACGCGAAATGTATTCGGCATATTTTTCCGGCGTGATCAGTTCATCGTGGCAGCGGCTGAGAAAATTGATCAAGTCGCTGAGAAACTCGCTTACATTCGCCGCCCGGACGTAATGCTCGAGACGAAGCTCGTGAACTCTTTTCCGGAGGTAGATCCAGAGATCTTTTTCATCGAGCACACCGAACTTTTTCCCGGCCCGGGTGAGAAGGTCAAGGCAAAAATCATGAAAGGTAAGGCATCGAATCTTCCTGCCCAGCAGCGCGTGCACGCGCCTGCGCATTTCTTCCGCGGCGGCGACGGTGTAAGTAAGCGCGAGGAGCTGCTCCGCTCCGGCATGGCCTTGTTCGACGAGGCGAGCGATGCGATGGATGAGGACCGAAGTCTTTCCGGTACCGGCCCCCGCAATGACCAGCATCGGTCCGTGAACGTGCTCGATGGCTTCTTTCTGGTGACCGTCGGGAGTAAATGGAGCAGATTTGAATTTGGAATTAGCCATCGCGGCCCAGAATAACACCGATGAACTGAGCTGACATGCGGAAGGCTTTGGCCTTCCGACCCGCACTCAGATGCTCCGCTTGGCGGGAATGAAGGCGAGAGATGACAATCGCTGTTTCAAGATTCTCGTAACGTCGAGGCGACGATTGCCGTGGCGGCGATAGCAGCCGTTTCGGTCCGAAGGATGGTCTCTCCAAGGGAAGCCGATATCCATGCTGCCTGGTGGAAAAATTGCAATTCGTCTTCGGTCCAGCCGCCTTCGGGACCAATCGCGAGAATAACGTCGGTTTCTGCAGAACTCGAGTTTGCCTCGCGTGGCGGCGCATCGTTTTTCAGCACATCATTTTTTAGAACATCGAGCAGCATCGCTCGCTGTTCGGTTTCGTCGAGAACAATTCGCAAAGTTGCCTCGGAGTTCAGAATTTCGGAAAGTTTGACCGGATTCGCAATCTGTGAAGGTTCGTCGCGGCGTGATTGTTGCGACGCTTGCCGAGCGATCCGCTGCCAGCGTCCCACTCTCTTCGTGGAGGCTGAGGCAAGATGCGAATCGGTGCGCCGCGCGATCAACGGCACTATGCGGGAGACGCCCAGTTCCGTACACTTCTCGATTGCCCATTCCATGCAGTCGAACTTGAAAACGGCGAGGGCGAGCGTAATTCCGACCGACGCTCGGGAGGAAATCTCTTCGCCTAATTCAAATTCGACTCGATCCGGCGTCAACGAGCTGATCCGGCCGCGGCGTGCGCCCTTAGGCGTAGCCACATCGAACTCTTGTCCAACTCGCGCGCGCAGCACCCGCACAAGATGACCAGCATGCTCGCCGATCAGAATGGCGCGATTTCCTGACACCTCGTCGGCAATCCAGCGGCGGCGCGTCATCCGAACATGTCTTTTACTTTTCCGAGAAGAGATCGCAGCATGGGCTGATTATCGATCTGCGCAGTGCCCTCGAGTTCCTGCAGAAGCTCTTTTTGCCGCTTGTTTAGCTTCGTAGGAATTTGCACGCGAACTTCAACGTAAAGATCACCCTTTCCGTGCCCGTTGAGAACGGGGATGCCCTTGTTGCGGATGCGGAATGTGGTGGCGGGTTGGGTTCCGTCGGGAATTTTGAGCGTGTGCTCGCCTTCTAGCGTGGGCACGCGAATCTCTGCGCCGATCGCCGCTTGGGCTACGGAGAGCGGCACCACGCAATGCAGATCGTTGCCCTCGCGCACGAAGAATGGATGTTCTTTTACGTGCAGAACCACATAAAGATCGCCCGGCGGACCGCCATGAGGGCCAGCTTCTCCACCACCGGAAAATCGAATACGCGTGCCGTCTTCCACTCCGGCGGGAATTTTCGCTTCCACCTCGCGTTGACGGAGATTGCGGCCTTCTCCTTTGCACTCGCGGCAAGGATCGCTGATGACGCTGCCCGTACCCTGGCACGTCGGACAGGTGCGCGCGATGCTGAAGAAACCTTGCTGATAGCGCACTTGCCCACGGCCGTTACACGAGCGGCAGGTAGTCGGCTGCTTGCCGGGAGCAGCGCCAGATCCATGGCACGTTTCGCAGGCTTCATGACGCCGCACCATAACGCGTGTCTCAGTGCCGAAGGCGGCCTCCTCGAATTCGATCGTGATATCTTCACGGAGGTCGGCGCCGCGCTGAACGCGGCTGCGCCGGCGGCCTCCGGCGCCAAATGCGTCCCCGAAGCCAAAGAACTCGCCGAAAATATCTCCCAGATCCTGAAAGGCAGAAGCGTCAAAGCCAACTCCGCCCGCCGCTGCATTTCCAACGCCAGCGTGGCCATAGCGATCGTAGAGCGAACGCTTCTCGGAATCAGCCAGGATCGCATAGGCCTCGGTAACTTCCTTAAAGCGTTCTTCCGCATCCGGATTGTTGGGATTGCGATCGGGATGCCACTGCATGGCAAGCTTGCGGTAAGCGCTCTTCAGTTCAATTTCAGTGACCGTTCGGCTTACGCCCAGCACTTCGTAATAATCACGTTTTGCATTCGTGGCCAGAATATAAACCCCTCTTCGTCGAAAAAATGTGAATTACAAATGGCGGGAAATTTATTCCCCAGAATTTTTGGCAACTTTGACCATTGCCGGCCGGAGCAACCGGTCTTTGAATTTATAGCCTCGCTGCAGTTCCTCGATCACCTGATGATCGGGGACATCGCTGGTTTCGACCATCTCAATTGCTTCGTGGAAGCGAGGATCGAAGGGTTGTCCTTCCGCAGCGATCGGCTGCACTGATAGCTTTGCCAATGCCGCCTGCAGTTGCTTGTGAATCAACTCGACGCCCTCGCGCAACTCATTGCCTTCGGACTTGACCTTCACGGCACGCTCCAGGCTGTCGACCACCGGCAACAAGGTTTTGAGCGCGTCGCTGAGTGCGTACTCGCGGTAATCCTGCTGCTCTTTGCTCGTGCGGCGGCGGGCATTTTCAAACTCGGCCTGCGCGCGGGCCAAACGATCGAGCAGCGAGTCGCGCTCGGCCTTTACCTTTTGCAATTCCGCATCGGACGCAGACGATTGGACAGTCGGCGACTCTGTTGGTAATTCATCTCCATCGCTCGATGGCGGAAGTTCGTGTTCCAAATCCAATCCCCTGTTTTTCTCTGACTTGCCGTTTCCCTTGCTCATAACCACACGATGATTACTCCGATTCGTTCAAAATTTTGTCAAAAAGGCGGGCGATGTATGAGACCGCCGTGATGGTGTGCTGGTAATCCATGCGGGTTGGGCCGATCACGGCCAGCGAACCGACCATGTCGTTACCGGAACGCGCCGGGGCCCCGATCAGCACGAAATTCTGCATCGACGGAAGCGCATCGTCGAGGCCAATGACCACCCGGACCGCTTCCTGCTTGACGTCCAAATATGCTGAGAGAAGTTTCGCAACTTTTTGCTTCTCTTCCAGGGTGCGCAGCATTTCCTCCAGACGCTTGCGATCTTCCTGCCCGGCAACCAGATTCGAGGCGCCCTCGACAAAGACCATCTGAGCACTCGGCTCGGCTTCCAGCGCGCCCTGCTTGTAAAGCTTCTCGATCGAATTCATCAGGAGGTCGTATTCGCTGCGCTCCTGTTCAATGCGCCGCACCAACTCGGTCCGCATCGCTTCCATCGGTTCAGCCGCGAAAGTTTTGGTTGATGTAGCGGGCGGCAAGGTCGAGTTCATCTTGCTTCAAATCGAGGCGCAGCACACGGTCACGCACCAGACCGGACCGGGTCACCAAAACTGCCAAAACCTTTTGGTCGCCCAACCGCGAGAAATAGACGTGTTCCAGCGCATTTTTCGTGCCACCGACTGCTACCGTGACGCCGACATTACGTGAAATCAGCGACAAGACCCGCGACGTTCGTTCCATAAACTCCTGTACGTCGGCGACTCCGGCGAGAGAATCGGAGATGATGGCCGCGTCCTGTGGCGCTAGTTGGGCGTCTCCCGTGATCTGCTCAACATAATAGCGGTACGCCTCCGGCGTCGGTATGCGCCCCGAGGAGGTATGCGTCTGCTCAAGAAAGCCGGCGTCGGAGAGGTCGGCCATTACGTTGCGAATGGTCGCGGGACTCAGGCCCTCACGGTTTGAACGGGCCAGGGTGCGCGAACCAACCGGCTCACCCGTGGAAATAAAAGTTTCCACGATCGCAGTAAGAACTTCGCGGTGCCGCTGCCCGATATTGGGATCTGTTGGCATTTTAAGTATTCGAACAACAATTAACGGCCAGCCTCGTATCTTTAATGGAGCGATTGCATGAGTCGGCCGCCCTGAGACTGTTCAATCTCCAGCTAAGTACATTAGATGCAAAAACTTAGATGCGGACGCAAAGCTCCCGTCCTGCTTGGATTCTAGGAACGCCCCACGGTTCCTGTCAAGGAGAAGTAAGCCGGCGGAATGAGAAGTTAACCGCGGCAAAAGCTCTAGCCAGCGCCAATTCTCCGCGATCCATCCGCTTAATTCTTCTGTTACAACTTCAGAGTGAGACTATTTCTGTGAAAAAACCCCACGTTGCGGTAATCGGAGCCGGCGCCTTCGGCGGTTGGACGGCGCTCTATCTTCAAGAGCGCGGAGCGCGAGTGACTTTGCTCGATTGCTGGGGGCCGGGAAACTCGCGGGCCTCCTCCGGCGGTGAGACTCGCATCATGCGCTGCACTTACGGCCCGGACCAGCCGTATACGGAATTAGCAGCGCGGTCGCTGAAGCTGTGGCAAAAGTACGAGCGGCAGTGGAACCGGCAATTCCTGCACCCGAGCGGAGTTTTGTGGATGGTGGCAAGCGCAGACGACGCGTACGAGCGCGGCTCGTTGCCGGTGCTCCGCGACGCCGGCACAAAATTTTCGGAGCTCACGACCGCACAGATGAAGAAGCGCTGGCCGCAAATCAGCTTCAGCAATGTGCGCTGGGGAATTTTCGAGCCGGAATGCGGATATCTTGATGCTCGCACCAGTTGCCAGGCGGTTGCAGACGTGTTCATTGCGCTTGGCGGCGTGTACCGGCAGCTTGCAGTTCTTCCCGATGAGTTGGAAGTCTCGCCGCTCCGCGCAGTAAATCTTTCTGATGGAAGCCGGCTGAAAGTGGATCTTTACATTTTCGCCTGTGGCCCGTGGCTGGGAAAATTATTCCCGCAGACCTTGGGCACTTTAATTCAGCCCACAAAACAGGACCTTTTTTTCTTCGGGCCACCGGCCGGGGACGCGCGTTTCAACGACTCGGAGCTGCCAGTGTGGGGCGATCATGGCGAGCGCTTCTTCTATGGCATTCCGGGAAACTTTTCCCGCGGATTCAAGGTTGCCGATGATTCGCGTGGAGAAGCGTTCGATCCGACTTCAGGAGAGCGGGTCGTAAGCCAGCAGACCCTGGAGCGCGTGCGCGATTATGTAGCGTCTCGATTTCCCGCGATGAAAGATGCGCCTCTGATCGAGAATCGAGTATGCCAGTACGAACAGACACCGGACAGCGATTTCATCGTGGATCGGCACCCTCGGATGGAAAATGTCTGGTTCTTAGGCGGAGGCTCCGGGCACGGCTTCAAGCACGGGCCGGCACTGGGAGAGATGATGGCAGAATTGGTCCGTAAAAGATCGTGAGCCGCGAGCGGTGTGGCGTCTCTCACGTTTTAAGCGTCAGAAAAACTAAATGCGGAAGACACAGAGCTTCACGGACAATCGACTTATGTCCGTATTGAACCCCCGCAGGTGAACGCTCTCCGCTACTGAATCTGTATGACGCCGCTGCTCTCGCTGGCTTTGATCTCACTCACGCGTGCGGCAACTTTCTGCGCAAACGCGTAAATCGATTTTGCGTGCGGTGCATTCTCGCCCTCGAGCACGACTGGCTTGCCACCGTCGCCAGCCTTGCGCACCTCGGGATCGAGCTCGATGCTGCCGAGAAACGGAACACCATATTGCTTTGCCATGGTTTCCGCTCCCCCGCGCGAAAAGATATCGATCTCGTGATTGCAATGCGGGCAGGTAAAGAAGCTCATGTTCTCAACTACGCCTACGAGATCAACTTTCATTTGGCGAAACATTTCGATGGCTTTGCGCGCGTCCTGCAGCGAAACATCTGAGGGAGTCGAAACTACGACTGCGCCAGTGAGCGGCACTGACTGGACCAGCGAGAGAGCGATATCGCCCGTGCCCGGCGGGAGATCGATGATCATGTAATCGAGTTGTCCCCACTCGACCTGGCCCAGAAACTGCTTCATGATCTGGTGCAGCATGGGGCCGCGCCAGATAATCGGCTTGTCGCCGGGATTCAGAAATCCAACCGAGATCACCTTCAAACCAAAAGCCTCAAGCGGCTCAATCTTATTTTCACTCGCCATTCGCGGCTGCCGGTTTACGCCGAGCATCAGCGGGACGTTGGGACCATAAACATCAGCATCGAGCAAGCCAACTTTGTGCCCCATTTTCGCAAGGGCTACCGCGAGATTTACTGCCAGGGTCGTTTTGCCTACTCCTCCCTTGCCGGAGCCAACGGCAATGATGGCATCGACTCCCGGCAACGGTTGCGGCGCGGGCGCGGCTTGTCCGGGATGGGGAGGCATATGTGCGTTCAAGGATTCACACTCCTGAGATAAGAACGGTGGAGAACATCTAATTATACAAGGCTAAAACCGCGCGCGTGCGCCCCGCGACTAGCGCTTTTGCCGCCGGTGTAGCTCGGCGCGGCGGATCTCGCGGCGGCGCCCGGCGTCGTCGTAGCGCCGCTTCTGCTCGTCGGTTTCCGGGACCACAGGTGCGACCGGTAAACGCTTTCCATTGGCATCAACCGCAACGAAAGTCAGGTAAGCCGACGCGACATGCTGAAACTTGTCCGCCAAGTAATTTTCCACAAAGACTTTGACGCCCACTTCCATCGAGGTGCGGAATACGCGGTTCACCGACGAGCGGAAAATCACCAGATCGCCGACACGCACGGGCACCAGGAAATCGATGTGATCGACTGAGGCCGTGACCGCGTAGCTGCGCGAATGGCGGTGGGCCGCCATCGCGCCCGCAAGATCAATCCAGTGCATCAGCCGACCGCCGAGGAGGGCCCCCAGCGGGTTGGCATCGTTCGGCAAAACAATTTCCGCCATTTCCGATTGAGAATCGCGCACCGGACGCGGCGTGAGAATTTCAGCACGCTCACTAACTTCGTTCGTGTAGCCGTCGCTCATAGTTTTGTCTTCGCTTCGTCTTGTCCTGACCTGTCTTGTTAACTTCGCGTTTTGCACAAGGAGCTGGCTGCTCTCAGCTCGTTGCTGCTTCCGCCGCACGCCGATTCACTCTTTCAAAGTAAGCCGCGACAAAACACTCGCTCATGCGTTGCACGCGAGCATCAGGATGCGGTTTCGTCCAGCGACGCTGTGCTGGATCGAATTCCAGCAAACCATGATCTGCCGGAAGATGTTCGCGTTCGCAAATATAGCGCACCTGAATGCGATGAGGCCCCGTATCCTTAGCAGCGATAATGCGGATGTCAAAGCGTACAGAATCCCACACTCGTTCCCGCGGAAGCCGTGAGCACTGTTTCGCGTAGCCGAGATTACACAATTCGTGTAGTTCTTCCGCCGATGGAATCTCACCCTCACGTCCCGGCGCAGTGCAATGCCCACTCCAGCCACCACCCAGCGGAAGCCGCGATGGATGAAGCCAGGGGCCGTTCTCAATCTTCTCTATCGGCATAAAAAATGGGCAGGCCACTCGCTTCTCCAGCCGCGAAAGTAAAAGTAAAGGACTGCTCATTCTACTCACCGTCTTCTATGCAGGCCAGTGGAAAGCGTCGTCCGGTCTGCTATCAAAAAGAAATCTGTAGTACCCTCGTTCCGAGAGCCTTTTCTTATGGATCGCATCGTTGCACTCAACGAAATCCTCGCGCAGAATCCCAATGACGCCTTCGCCCGCTATGGACTGGCCATGGAATACTCCAACCATGGCGACCTCGATCGCTCGTTGGCCGAGTTCTCTCTCTTGCTGAAGTCGACTCCCGACTACACTGCCGGATACTTCATGGCAGCGCAAACTCTGGCTCGCGCCAACAGGATTGAAGAAGCAAAGAGAATGTTGACCGATGGAATTGCCTCGGCACAGCGTACCGGCAATCTTCACGCGCAATCCGAGATGGAAGCCATGCTCGCCGAGTTGGGATAATCCCGGACCCGTTGCCTAACATCTCCCGACGATTAGGAGACCTTCTTCGACTACTTGGCCATTTTGGCCATCATCCACTCCACCAGCGCCGGAAAGTGTTGGTAGACCTTCACCGGCACGTACATCGTCCATGGCACGATCACTTCCCGCTTCTGCTTCACGTATCCCTCTAGCGTGGCACGCGCCACTCGCTCGGCGCTAATGCCCCGGACCGACCCAGGTCGCACATTTTTCTGCTCGTTCCCGAGGACGGCATTCTTGCTGAACTGCGTCTCCACATAGCCGGGGCAAACCGTGAGCACATGAATGTGGCCCCGCGTCAGTTCAACGCCGGCAGCTTTGCCGATGGCATTCAGGGCAAATTTGGTTGCGCTGTAGGCCGCATGAAACGGCAGCGGGATGTGGCCCGCCACGCTCGATATGTTGATGATCGTGCCGCCGCCCTGCTGTCGCATGACCGGGACCATTGCCTGCATTGCGGTAACGGCTCCGAAGAAATTCGTTTCGAACATTTCGCGGCAAGCTGCCATATCCATCTGGGCCACGGAATCGCGCAGGCCATGGCCGGCATTGTTCACCCAAACATCGATTCGCCCAAAATGATGCAGCGTCAGCCCGATCACGCGATCGATTTCTTCACGATGGCGCACGTCGCATGCCATGGCTACCGTTGTTTCGCTGTGCCCAATTCGTGAACGCGCACTTTCAATGCGCGCCAAATCTCGAGAAAGCATCACCACGCTTGCGCCGCCGTCGGCAAATATCTTCGAGATCGCTTCCCCAATCCCCATGGAAGCGCCCGTAACCACCACAACTTTCCCTTTAAGTTCCATGGCGCAATTTTTTCCGTTCCGTCCCACTCAAGTCAAAGTTAACTGCGGTGTTCGCAGTAAGCAATCCTGCCCGAAGCTTTATTCTCCCGCGTGCCGTATGTTTCCAATGCAGCGAAATAACGATCAGTGAGAACTGTTTGCTATCGTACAATCGAACAGCGCCAACCGCCCGGATATCCTTTGGAAACTCTCATCCCGCTGTTCCCCCTCGATGTGGTCTTATTCCCCGGCACTCCGCTGCCACTGCACATTTTCGAACCCCGCTATAAGGAGATGATCGGCGAATGCATCGCCCAACAGCATACTTTCGGCGTGGTGCGCTCAGTTGAGCAACGCCTGGCAGAAGTAGGGTGCACCGCCGAAATCGTCAGCGTGGTCAAGGAATATCCGGACGGCCGTCTGGATTTAGTCACCGAGGGCCGCAAGCGTTTCGAGTTGCTGAGAGTAAACGAGGAACGTTCTTTCTTGCGTGGAGAGATACTGGTCATTGTGGACGAGCCCGGCGCGCCCTCGCAGGAAGAGACTGCACGGGCCACGCTGCTGCACTCCGAATTGCTCGCCGTGGCTGGGGCCAAACAAGATCTCTCAGCCGCCGATCCGGCGAACCTTTCTTTTTTCTTCGCGGGATCCCTGCCTCTGGATCTCGATTTCAAACAGAAATTGCTCGCTCTGCGCTCGGAGTCTGAGCGGCTTTCTTTGCTCATTCAGTACTTCGAGACGGTACTTCCCAATGTCCAGCGGGCAGCGCGGGCACGCGAAAAAGCAGGTGGTAACGGGCATGTGCGCTAAAGTGGGACGGGAATAGATAATTCTTTATCTCGCGAAATAGGCAACGATTCACTGAATGGTCGTCCCCGGCGTCGTGTGCCTTCGCGTTTTACCGGCGTAACCTTCACGATCCAAAGTGCCATTCATTGAGAGAAGTTTTGAGACAAGTTTAAGACACTAAAGGCCGCGTCGCCGAATCCGGGCAGCACCCTTTCCGCGTATAATCCAAAAAAGCATTGTTCCTGGGGGTCCAGATGAGTCTTCCGCGCACGCTGGGCGAACTGCGCACCAGCAAGTTTTCTGAAGAGCGCCTGCACAACCGCCGCGTGAAAGACGAACTTCGCGACAACTTGATCGCCCGCCTGCGCCAGCGTGATGACGCAAGTATTTTTCCGGGTATCGTCGGCTACGATGACACCGTGGTGCCGCAGATCGTGAACGCGATTTTATCGCGGCACAATTTTATTCTGCTCGGGCTGCGCGGTCAGGCAAAAAGTCGCATCCTGCGTGCCTTAACAGCTTTGCTCGATTCCGAGATGCCCTATATTTCGGGATGTGAAATTCGCGATAATCCCTATGCGCCGATCTGCCGCCGCTGCCGGGAAGAAGTTGCGCGGCTCGGAGACGCGACCCCAATTTCTTATCTCTCAGCCAGCGACCGTTATGTAGAAAAACTGGCCACGCCAGACGTCACCATCGCAGATTTGATCGGCGATATCGATCCCATTAAGGCCGCGCGCGGCGGGCACGAACTTTCCAGCGAACTGACGGTTCACTACGGACTGCTTCCCCGCGCCAATCGAGGCATCTTCGCCATTAACGAACTGCCCGACCTCGCGGGAAAGATTCAAGTCGGATTGTTCAACGTCATGCAGGAAGGCGATGTGCAGATCAAGGGATATCCCATCCGCCTGCCACTCGACGTTGCCATCGTGTTCAGCGCGAATCCCGAGGACTATACGGCCCGCGGCAAGATCATTACCCCTCTGAAAGACCGCATCGGATCTGAGATTCGAACGCACTATCCGGCGACCGTGGATGAAGGCATTGCCATTACCGCGCAGGAGGCCTGGACTCGGCGGAACGGTCACGCCATGCATTTACCGAATTATATTCAGCAGGTGATCGAGCGCATCGCCTTCTCTGCTCGCGAAGACAAGAAAATCGACAAGCGCTCCGGCGTAAGCCAGCGTTTGCCGATCACCGCGATGGAGAACGTGATCTCGAATGCCGAGCGGCGTGCGTTGCGCAATGATGAGAAATTGGTTGTGCCGCGCATCAGTGACGTTTACGCGGCGCTACCGGCAATTACTGGCAAGCTGGAACTGGAGTACGAAGGCGAGATGAAAGGCGCTGATTTCGTAAGCCGCGAACTGATCCGCGCTGCCATCGCCAAAACTTATGACGAATATTTTACCGGCGCTAACATGCAGCAGATTGTGCAGTGGTTTGATTTAGGCGGCGAGATTCAGCTTTCCGAGTCGGTTTCGGCGTGCGAAGCGCTCGAGAACCTCAGAGAAATTCAGGGATTGGTCGAGAAGTTGGGTCCGCTCGGGGTTTCGCAGAAAGAGGGCCCTGAGCAGCAGGTCTCGGCCGCAGAATTTATTCTCGAAGGACTGCACGCGCACAAGCGCATCGGACGCAATGAAGAGCGCTTATTTAAGGCCGGAGAGAAAAAACCGGAACCAGCGCGCGAGAAGGCCTTCGATAGTGAAGAACGGCCGTACCGGCAGAGAAGGCAGTTTAACTAGCCGTCGTTGGTCGCTGGCCGTTAGTCGTTAGCCACTCGTCATTCGACATGCGCCAACGAAGCCGACGAACACGAGGCGATTCAGAGATTTCCAACGACGAGCGGCGAACGACAAACAGCCAGATTTATGAAACGCATCCGCTACTCCAAATACGTTCCCGATCCGGCAGGCGAAATGAGCATGGAGGACCTGCTCGGTGCGCTCTCCGATTACCTGCTCCAGAGCGGCTTCCAGAGTGACATGTGGTTTGAGATGCCTGAAGGCGAGCGCACGCTCGACGACCTTCGACATGCGATTGAGCAAGCGCTGATGGAAGGCGACCAATTCGACGACGAGATGCGCGAGCGCCTGCAGCAAATGGCCATGGACGGCGAGCTCGATGAACTCATTGAGAAGCTGATCGAGCGTATGCAACAGGAAGACTACATCTCGGTCGATCAGCCTTTTGACCCTTCCCGTCCCTCGAACACTGGTGGTCAATTGGGCGAGAACGCGCCGCAAGCCAAGTTCGAAATCACCGACAAGAGCCTCGACTTTCTCGGCTTCAAGGCCTTGCGCAACTTGCTTGGGTCGCTGGGCAAATCAAGCTTTGGACGCCATGACACGCGCGATCTGGCGACAGGCGTCGAGGCCAGCGGTGCATCTCGGACCTACGAGTTCGGCGACACCTTAAATCTCGACATTACCGCGACGCTTTCCAATGCCATTCAGCGCGAAGGCCTCAGCCTGCCGCTCAACATTGAATATTCGGACCTGCAGGTTCATCAGTGCGAGTATCAATCTTCGTGCGCAACGGTGCTGATGCTCGACTGCTCCCATTCGATGATCCTCTATGGCGAAGACCGTTTTACTCCGGCAAAAAAAGTGGCCATGGCGCTGTCGCACCTCATTCGGACTCAGTATCCAGGAGATTCACTGTCGCTCGTGCTTTTTCATGATTCCGCCGAGGAAATTCCGCTTTCGCAGTTGGCGCGAGTGCAGGTTGGTCCGTATTACACCAACACGCGCGAAGGTCTGCGCATGGCGCAGCGTATCTTGCAGCGCCAGCGCAAAGACATGAAGCAAATCGTCATGATCACCGACGGCAAGCCCTCGGCCCTCACGCTCGAAGATCGGCGCATCTACAAGAATGCTTTTGGACTTGATCCGCTGGTGGTGAGCCAGACCCTGGAAGAAGTTTCCAAGTGCAAGCGCGCGGGAGTCCTCATCAACACCTTCATGCTCGCGTCGGATTATGGCCTGGTTCAGTTCGTGCAGAAAGTCACGGAGATGTGCCGCGGCAAAGCTTATTTCACCACTCCGTACACGCTCGGCCAATACCTGCTCATGGACTACATGTCGAGAAAGACCAAGACCATTCACTAGTCCGAGACGATGAGCGTCCACTCCTCAAGAATGTGGAATGACAAATATTTATTGACAATGGCCCGTGAGTGGTACGGCTACGGTTGGTGGAAGGCGCCATTTTGGTTCATCGGTCCCGAACCAGGGAGGCCCGAAAAGGAAGATAGTCTTAAGAGGCGGTGCGAGGCATGGATAAAGCTTGGTGCCGGCGAGTTAATTGACTGCAAGGACCACCATTTTGGATTCGACTGGCGCAACTGGCATCGAGAGGCACCCCCGCCCCCGACGCAACCGACCTGGAGGCAGTTGATCCGCTTACTGCTAAGAGCGCGCGGCGGGAGAGATCCCGACATTGAAGAAATTCGCGCCTACCAACAATGTTCCTGGGGCATGCGAACGACGGAGGAAGCTCAGAAGACCTGTGTAATCGAATTATGCTCGCTAGCGTCGCCAGCGCTCAAGGCAAAGAAGAACGTTCACTTTGATCCGAATTGCTTCCTTGGGGAACGAATCAAGGTCATCCAACGGAGGATCGACGAGTATAGGCCCAAGCTTGTCGTTATGTACGGGCTAAGTCAAGCACGGCACTTCCGAGAAATCGCGGGCTACGCTTTGGTCCCCGGCGACCCCTCGAAAATCGGTTCGACCTGCTTTGTCCACACCCCGGCCCCGACATGTCACGGCCTCAAGAAAGAATATTGGCTGCAGCTTGCCGACAAACTGCGTCAGCGCCACTGCCTTGAGTCCAGTTGACATTTCGTCGACCGCGCCCGAAACGGGAACGACGGAAAGATTTCCTTCGATCGTTCCGCAGAGCAGCGAAGTTAGGCGAATACAATTCTGATCGTGGCAGGCGCGGCTTAGGAGGACACTCCCGGTGTGGGTACTGGGCACGCTTGCCAAGCGTTGGACGGCTGCTTGCAGCCTGAGCGGTTCGATTCCGCTGTCCTCCTCGCGACGTCCAACCATTACTGACCCCGAATTCGCGGCCGACGCTTTCGGCATCTTGACTTCCCACTGGCTGGACGCTAGTCTGAAAATGCTTGGCAAGCGTGCCTAGATTTCAGGCGCCGAGAGTTCGAAAAAAGCCCCGCTTACGCGGGGCTTTTGCTTGCCCAACACCAGCGACCAACTACTGATACTCTCCTAACAACTCATGGCAAATTGCATCCGATGTGGACGGCAGCTTTCTGGATTTACGCTTGGCAAGAAAATCTGCCCATGGTGCCGCCAGCACGAAGCCGCGCAGCGCGGGGTACTGGCCGACGACGCGCCGCAGCCTGTGATCCGCCGGCCGTGGGTCCAGCGGCAGGAGTCCACGATCACGCTTACGCATATCATTTTTGGCATGAATGCCGCGGTTTTTCTCGGCATGGCCCTCTCCGCTCAAACCATCATGGATTTCCCGGTTCCTGAACTTGTGCGCTGGGGCGCGAACGTCGGCGCACTTACGATTTCGGGAGAGTGGTGGCGTCTGCTGACGAACATTTTCGTTCACGCCGGCATCATTCACATTGCTTTCAACATGTGGTGCCTATGGTATCTGGGGCAGTTGGCCGAGCAACTGTACGGGGCCTGGACTTACGGGTGCATCTATCTGATCTGCGGAATTGGGGCCAGTTTGACCAGCGCGGGATGGCATCCTTACGTGCCCAGCGTTGGCGCATCCGGCGCGATTTTCGGACTTGCGGGAGCGCTATTCACGGCGATCAAGTTGGGCGAGTTCTCGGTTTCGCGCTCGGCACTTTCCGGCACCCTGCGCAGCCTCGGCGCGTTCGTCGTCTTTAACCTAATCTTCGGATTTGCAATCTCTGGCGTCGACAACGCCGCGCATATCGGTGGACTGGTCACCGGAGTCTTCGTGGGAGCGCTTGTCGCATTACTCGCTCCTCGGCATGAACAGGGGCCAAGACGTGCACTAGTGTTTCTGGGTATGTTCTTAGCTCTGGCGTTTGCCGCGATGCAACTGGCGCATCATTTCAATATTCCGCTGCGGCTGCAGCGCGTGCCTCTGGCGAGAATCGAGAATACAGTTCCCGGCAGAGCAAAACCTGCGCAGGCTCAAACCTGCAACTCACCCACAGCCCTCCACGCCTGATCAATCGCTTCATTGGTGTAGGCGTGTGCGCCGGCGTCGGAGTTGGCAATGGCAATGCGTCCGAACGGCTTTCGCGCTACTTCACACGGAGTCTCGCCGCCCTCGAGCACGAACGAATCGAACAACGAGTTGTACTCGTAGGCATATCCATGAGGCCATCGGTTCACGGTAAT
The DNA here is from genome assembly GCA_963743585.1 of uncultured Acidobacteriaceae bacterium. GTDB lineage: Bacteria > Acidobacteriota > Terriglobia > Terriglobales > Acidobacteriaceae > Sulfotelmatobacter. The sequence continues at coordinate 615,279 of CAVUQI010000006.1, forward strand.
GGCCGCGATGTCGCGCGCGGGATCGAATCCTCCCGGACCCAAGCTCCGCGCCAGCTGCACGCGAATATTGCGCTCCATGGTTTCAAATGTTGTAGTGAACAATTCGATGCGCCCAATGCGATGCTGGTCCCGCGCCGGCAATCCAGCCTGGCACGGAGCTTTACTCATGTGCAGAACGATTGGGTCTTGCGGCGTCCGCGGACAGTAGTATTCACCGATGCTGACCGGAAGATCGATGTCGACGTGCGTGTGGTAACCACCGGGCGCATAAATAGAATTTGCTTTGAGTTTATCGAAGGCCACGCGATTACGCACGACGACATTACTGTAGAGCAGTGGAACTTTAGTCGCGGAGGCGAGTGCCGCCTTCTGCGCGTCCGGCAAATCCCGGCAAAGATATGGAATCATCATGTTCCAACATGCAAGGATGCAGTGCTTGGCTCTCACACTGTAGACCTTGCCGGAGCGGGCGTAGGCGACATCGACCTCCGCGGCCTGCGCCGGATCACCTATATGCTTGACGCGCACCACCGTGCTGCTCAACCGGATACGCACGGCTGACTTCTGGTCGTCGAGCTTCGCATAATTGGCGCGCGCCGTGACGATATCGCTCGCAGTGTTACCTGGAATCGCAGCCGGAACCAGTTCCCGCACCAGCAGACGGGCAATGCTGGCGTTGCCGTCGGGGAAATGGAAGAAGTATTTGCGTTCGTTTTCCAATCCCTCAGCGGCTATGCCCATGCCTACAAAACCGGGATATCCGGTATCGGAAGCGTCCAGCGCGGGAACCGCATCGATGCCATAGCCAAACAATGGTTGAGAAACGGTTTGATAAAGTCGAATCACATCGGGATGCACCTTGACCAACTCGGTCAGGAAGTTTTTGTAACTGATCCTCGCCAGACGCGCCTGCTTCTGCTCGGAATTCAATCCCGGAAGATAATCTTTCTTATCGCGGCACAAGCGCGAAACGTCTTGGCGTGCCTGTTCCGCAATCGGCGCTTCGGCGAGGAAGCGCGCCCACGCGTCGGGCGCTGCAACGGCAAGGTCATAGGTTTCGCCGCCGGGAAACGGATACGGATCGTCGACCAGTTTGTCGCTTCCGAAAGTTTCTTTGTCGAAAAATATCTTCGGAGTTCGCCCGTCGGCTCCATACAACTCGCGGTCAAGATGTTTCGGGAAGCTGGCAACATCGATTCCCAGTTCTTCAATCACACCTTTCGCAACGGCGCTGTAAGGCTCTGGGGTCTCGATTGAGTAGGTCCCCTCCATAACCGAGCAGAGTGCGCTTGCCTACGCGAAATTCGTTGCGCTTGGCATGTCCGCCGAAGTCGTCGTGATTTTCGAGAATGAGGATGCGGGCATTCGGGCCGGCAGACTTGCGATAAAAATGTGCCGCGGCAAGTCCGCTGATCCCGCCGCCGACGATCACGAGATCGAAATTCTCGCCGGTTTCTTGCGGCGTACCGGCCGACTCCCAGAAGGTGCCGTCGCGCAATGCGTGCGCTGTCTCGAACGAACCGGGATGGCTGCCGCGCAATCCGGTGAGCGCAGGCGGATAGTAGTTCGGCGAACTCTGAGGAAGCTTTTCGCCTTGCGCAAGCAATTGCCAAGGCATGAGCCCACCTGCCGCAGTCACAGCAACGCCGTTGAGAAAATCACGGCGCGTGATCTTGCGGTGCATTCCCAGGTCTCGGTCGGTAAAGTCGCTCATGATCGGATTCGTGCCGGTGCGCCGCTGCGGCCCCGAAACATTTTCACTTTATGCTTGGCCTTCAGCTTTCTTTACTGCCAGTTCCGCCCCTTGAAATCCGATTTTGCTGTGCGTGCCGTCACAAAAAGGCTTGTTCACCGACCCTCCGCAGCGGCACAGCGAAAACGCAGGCTTGCCGGTGAGATCGTAGGGCGTTCCGTTGGCATCGACCAGTTCGACCGAGCCTTCCGGTGCCTCCACGCGAAACGGACCATTAGGACGGACAGTAATTTTCACTTGAGCCATTGTTTGATTCCTCCAACCTTGTGGGATTTTAGTAAGGATCAAAGATAACATTCCTCCTGCGGGCGTGTCGCGGCGGAAATCTTCTCCACAACGATAATCCATTGAACGATCAAGGGACCAAGCTATTTCGTGGTAGTATTTTTCGCCTGACAAAGGCGAGGTGCCGACCGCAAAGGCGGACGGATGACCCGCGACAACGGTGTTGGCAATCAGACTCGCTTCCCCCAGAAAGCGGTCGAAGGAATGCGTCGGATAGTCACTGCCCTCGTTTTTTCTTGGAGCCCAAACCCTATCTCAACTCGCCTGGCCCCAGGCCAAGGACATGAGCAACGACGAACGCCATCAGGTGGATAGCATGTTATTTCAGGTGGCGAGCGATGTCAGCAAACACTACTATGATCCCAAGCTGCACGGGACTAACTGGCAGGCGAAAGTAAACGAAGCCCGCGAGCAAATCAGGCAAGAAAAGTCGTTCAACATGGCGATGGCTCATGTTGCGGCGGCCCTCGACAGTTTGGACGATTCCCACACCTTCCTGATTCCACCAAGTCGTCCTTACATACTCGACCACGGCTGGACCCTGGAAATGGTCGGTGACAAGTGTCTTGTTACGCACGTTCGTCCGGGAGGGGATGCTGAAACGCATGGCGTAAAGCCAGGAGACCAAGTGTTGGCAATTAATGGCTACCGCGTAGGCCGCGACAACTTATGGAAGATCGAATTTGCGTTCAACGCGCTGCGCCCACTCCCCCAACTCACGATCGCGCTCCGCGATCCACAGGGCGCTGACCGCAAGGTGCTGCTCCAGGCCCAGTTTCGTCAGCGCGCCCACGTGCAGTGCCTGGCCCCGTACACAATCATGAAAATGGAGCTCGACGGGGAACAGTGGGCCCGGGAACAGGCCATCCGAACAGTTGGGTACGGCAACAAGCTGCTCGTGGCGAAGCTGCCCTCGTTTATGCTCGGCGACGCGGAAGCTAACGAATTTATGTCGCGGGTGGAGAGGCACGAGGCGTTGATTCTCGATCTGCGCGAGAATCCCGGGGGAAATATCGACGCGTTCGGACCGCGTCGTAAGCAGTCTCTTCAACCACGATGTCAAAATGTTCGACCGTGTCGGCCGCGACTCCACCAAAACTGTCGTCGCCAGGTCAAGTCGGCATCCATTTCAAGGAAAACTGTTCGTGCTGATCGATAGCAAGTCGGCCTCGGCCTCCGAATTGCTGGCCCGCATCGTGCAACTCGAAAAGCGGGGCGTGGTGATCGGCGACCGCAGCGCCGGCAAAGTGATGGAATCGAGAGTTTATTCTTATAGCTCGGGAATTGACGTAGTGACGTTCTACGGCGCATCCATCACCGACGCCAATCTCCTGATGAGCGACGGCGAAAGCTTGGAACATACCGGGGTGACGCCTGACGACACGGTTCTCGAAACGGCTGATGACCTGGCGAACGGACGCGATCCCGCCTTGGCACATGCTGCTGAACTAGCGGGCGTGAAGATTACGGCCGACCAGGCCGGCAAACTCTTTCCTTACGAATGGCCGAAAGAATTTTAGTAACGATCAAACGTAATATTGTGCAGGGCCGTGTGTCGCGGTGCCGAAGTTCGATACGAAGTTCGCAGCGAGTTAAGCAGCAATTGATCGGGCGGGAAGCAAGCTGCGATAGAGATCGAGATATTCATCGATCATGCGTTTTGCGGTGAAGCGCTCGCGGGCGCGAGCATAAGCACGGTCGGAGTAAGCCTGCCGCAAGCCGCGATCGGAATCCAGACGCCGGAGGGTTTCGGCCAGGCTGCGGCCATCGTTCGTGCGGAAATAGAGGGCGGCGTCGCCCCAGACTTCGCGGAAGCTGGGAATATCGTTGGCCACAATGGCGCAGCGGGAAAAAGCGGCATCGAGAGCGGACATGCCAAGCGGTTCGTACCGTGACGTGGCGGCGTAAACAGCGGCGCGGCTGTACAAGGCGCGGAGTTGGGGCTCAGTCTGCGGCCCGCGGATGGCAACGCAGTTTTGATCGGTAGCAACTTTCACGTCGGCGCGAATCGGAACGTGCGGCTGCGGAATCGTCTGATCTGCGCCCACAATGCAAATCGAGAACGGAATGGAATGTTGCGTGAGCAAAAACACCTGTTTGCCGGCATCCAGCAACCGTCCGACAGAAAGCACGGAATCCTCCTTGCTGATGTAAGGATTGAAGAAGATCGGATTCCGGCCAGGATAAATAACGACTTCGCGCTGCGGCACGGTATAGTTCGCGCGAATCGTATCCAGCATCCAGCCGGATGGCGCGACCAAAGCGTCGGCTGCGGCAATGCCTCGAATGACAGTTTCGCGATACCAGTCCAGCCACCGGGTGCGCCGTGGCGCGCACCCTTGTACGGCTTGCGTCCAACTGATGATGTCGCCGTGGGCCATTACAACCCGCGGCGTACGAACCGGCAAGTTGCCATGACAGAACTGGTGCAGGTGAAGCACGTCAGGGCGCAGTTCCTGGGCAAGGTTAGTGAGAAATTGCGTGGATTCAATCAGATCTCGGGGAGCTTCATCCATCCATTCGAGCCGGAAAGCCGTGGGCAGGTATTCCAGGCCGTGCAGCAGATCCATCCATGCTGTCTGTTCCGGAAGCGGAATCTCGCCGAAACTGACCAGCGTCACCTTCGCCCCGCGCGTGACCAATCCCGTGACCAACTCCCGAGTGTAGGTCCAGGAACCGGACAGGGTATCGGCAGTGACCAGAACGTGCACAGAACCTCCGGCGAAGTGCCGGAAGGCGCGGGAGACGCGAAATCCGGCGTGGACGCTTGATTATTTTAGTGCGAATCGGGCAGGAACGTCGAGGATTTTTGCGGGCTAAGGCTTCAGGGTCTGCCAATCAAGCAGTTGTACTGATTTCAAGCGTGCGGCGCGATGGGAGACGGATCACTCGGCCCCGAGCTTGACCCGCATCCCCCGCGCCAGATTGTCGATCAAGCGGATTTTCTCCGTAACCGGGGGCGGCACGCCGGGAACTGACATGGCCAGTTCGCAGGAAAGCAGCATGGTGGTCAGGGATTCGGACATTTCGCTATGAATCTGTTGCTCGACAGACTGGCGAGCCTGGTCATCCTCCCGCTTACGACGGTGCAGGGCCGATCGCACTTCGCGCAGCAACCGCTGCATGCCGGTCACCGCAAAATTTACATAGATGGGAAAAGCCGTGCCCAAAAGATCGAGCAGGTGGTCGCTTTCGCCGGGCTCGTTTTCGGCAAGAAATTGATCCAGAACGACGACCGAGTACGATTGTTCGCGCAGTCGGCCGAGAGCTTGCTGCAGGTTTTCAGCCCAGTGGGTTTCTTCGCCGGTGGTTTCTTTCAGATTGCGGGCGCACTCCGGACCCTGAGTTGAAGGTGTGATGAGAAGAATCATGCCCTTTTCATTGCACGCATGAGACCAGAGCTATCACCATTAAAAACAAAGCAGTTAGCCGATGTGTCGAGCCGATTGTTCCCGTTGCGAAACCTGCGCACGCCCTAATTCATTTCATAATCGAACTTCATAATCCAATTATGGAGAACCGAATCAGAGCGGCATCCGGTCGACGGTTCTTCCATTCCTCACCTTCGACCGGTCTTCAGTTAACGACCCAGAGGATGCGGCGCTACAACTGGGCGGCATAGTCCTTCAACTTGCGGTACAGAGTCGTTTTCCCGATCCCGAGTAGGCGGGCCGCTTGCAGCTTATCTCCATTGAGTTCGGCAATGGCATTCAGGATTGTCTGGCGTTCCAATTCCGCCATGGTGACGATCTTGCGAGCGTGCCCATTGCCATTACCATTGCCGCCGGCGCTAACGTGTGTGCTGGCAATCGCAGGGGGCAGGTCGCTCACCAGAATGAGCGGGCCGCTGGTAAAAGCGAAGGTTCGCTCAAGACAGTTCTCGAGTTCTCGGACATTCCCCGGCCAATCGTATGCCAGCATGACCTTCAGGGCATCGTCACTCAGAGTTTTTTCCTGGCCAGAGGCGCGCGAGCAGCGCTCAACAAAGTGCGCAATCAGCAAAGGGATGTCTTCACGACGCTCGCGCAACGGAGGGATCCGCAAACTAAGCACGTTAAGGCGGAAATAAAGATCGCGGCGAAAAGCACCTTCCGTGACGGCCTGCTCCAGCTGGCGATTGGTCGCCGCCAAAATTCGCACGTTGATTGCAATTCGCCGGGTACTGCCCACCGGCCGAATTTCCTTCTCCTGAATCGCGCGCAGAAGTTTCGCCTGCAAATCGATGGGAAGCTCGCCGACTTCGTCCAGAAATACAGTTCCTCCTTCTGCAATCGCAAGCAACCCGTCTTTTGCCTGGTTTGCCCCGGTAAACGCTCCCTTTACATAGCCGAACAACTCACTCTCAATCAACGTGGGCACCAGCGAGCCGCAATCGACCGGAATGAATGGCTTGTCATGAAACGTCCCGGAGTAATGGATCGAGCGAGCAACCATCTCCTTGCCCGTACCGCTCTCGCCCAGAATGAGCACCGGGTGAGAGCTGCTGGCGGCCTTGGAGATGATGCGATAAAGCTTCTCCATCTCGGGGGCCCGGCCAACGATGCCGCCGAACCCTTGCTTGGATTTGAGCTTCTCGCGCAACATGCGGTTCTCGGTTTTTAGCTTCAGGTGATTCGAAACCCGCTCCAGCAAGAGCTTCAGTTCGTCAATGCTGAACGGCTTGGTCATGTATTCATAAGCGCCGTTCTTCATGGCTTGCACGGCGGATTGCACGGTTCCGCAACCGGTCACGACGATCACCAGGGCCTCCGGCCGCTGGCTTTTGATTTGACGCAAGGCTTCGAGACCGCTGGCGCCCGGCAGACGCAAATCCAGCAGAATCACGTCAATGTTTTGTGTTTGCAGCTGCCGGTAGGCATGCTCCGCCGAATCGGCAACGTGCGCCATAAAGCCCAGGGACAGCGCGACTTCGCGGCAGGCATCGCGGATGGAGCGCTCGTCATCCACGATCAGGAGGTTAAGAAAATTCGCGGCCATAATCTGCGGGCTCGCCAGGTTGGAAGACAAAGCAGCTATGCCTGCTGAAGTCATAAGTGTGGTTCCTTTTTAACTTCTTGAAGTGGTATTGCTGATGGGACCTGCAAGTCTGTTCTGCCGCTATCGGCGTGGTCGAACGGTTCAACTGCTCGCGGCAACAGAATCATGGCCCGCGTGCCAATGTCGGGTTCGCTTTCTAAATGAATCAGCCCGCGATGACTGCTGATGATGCTTTGGATCGTGGTCAAACCTAATCCGTTGGCCTTTTCACTCTTGGTAGTGAAAAACGGTTCGAAGAGGCGGCGGCGTGTTTCGGCATCCATGCCGCGTCCGTTGTCAGTTACGCTCAGCAGGATGCAGGGGAAAGGGCTGCTCGAGAAACTTGGGCCTCCGCCAGCGATCGGCTGAAAGCTAGCGTTGCTGGTTTCGATCGAGATGCGGCCGCCTTCCGGCATTGCGTCGCGCGCATTCAGCACTAGATTGAGCAATACTTGCTGGATTTGTGAGCGGGCGATTTCGACCAAACCAAGTTGCGGATCGAGGTGCAGTTCGAGGCTAATGTTGTCGCCGGCTAAGCGGAGGAGGAGATCGCGCATACCTTGCGCAATTCCATTTAAGCTAACGGGAGATGCAGCGGTCCGTTGCGGACGGGCAAACACCAGCAACTGCCGCACCAACCCACTGGCCGCCACGATCGCCGAGCGGATTTCTTCGGCGTAGCGTTTTCGCAAGTCGCGCGCGTCCAGGGCGGAACGCAGCAGGTCGCAGTAAAGCATGATCCCGGTCAGCAGGTTATTAAAATCGTGAACGACACCGCCGGTCAGGCGGCCGATTGCCTCCCATCTCTGGGCCTGAAGCAGAGATTCGGCGTGGCCCTTGCTATCTCCGATCGGTCGCATTCCGGCGACGACCACCGGCGCTTCAGGTCTTTGGCTGGGACCCCGACTGGCGCCATGCCACGCAGTCTAGGGCCCCCCGCACATCGCCTGCGCTTTGCATTGAAAGTTGGATGTGGTCGCGCTCGCACTCCATCAATTCTTGCAGAAGAAAATCAGTGTTGTCGCGATCTTCCGGGGCGACGAAGTCGCACAGCCGCAAGCCTGTTTGGTCGATGAGTTCGGGACCAAGATGATGTTTGAATGCCGCATTCATCTCGACGATCAGTCCATGACCGTTACAGCGAGCAACCGCAATGGGAGCGTTGTCAAAGAAGGAATGGAAGGTGGATGCAGTGGTCGACTCCTCGGAACAGCCCAGCTCCGAAGAAATTCGCCACGGAATTGGGTGAACGGCTTTCATAGAACTAATATTGCGCGGGACAGTTCTCGGAAGAAAGCCCGCGACGGGCTACCTGATACCTCGGTGCTCCCAAAATGGGAGCAGCAAATTAAAGCTGGCAAATATGTCCCGAAATGCGTTTCAAATATAGGGGGACGAACGCGCCCTGCGAAGGGCATATGTCACGTGGAAGGTGCAATTTTTTGTGGAAAACACGGGAAGCCCCTCGATTTGCGGCCTTTGTCAGCGGTCTTTGTGACCGAATGGATCAGCTGCGAAGTTGAAGCTAGACTTCTTCCAAGAACTGTTCGCAGCTATTCAGCGAGCTGAACTGGCCATCGTGCTGGCTACTGGATGCGCAGCAGTGGCCGGCGTGGAAACGTCGAGCCTAACCGGAGAGGTTAAACGAAAGGTAAGTTTCCGGCCTTTTTGAATTCGCATGCCGGTGGGCTGAGACGAAACCCCCGGCTGCTGTACTGACGCTCGCGTATAGAGGCTCATGGTGTGAATGGCGACAGTTTTGCCGGCAATGGTCATTGAGCTTAACGTCAGCCGGAAGTATCCTCGCGGCGCGAATCCGTTCGGATTATCCAGTCGCACTGATTCGATGCGGCCCGTAACCGGAGTACCGCGGCCCACGAGCGGCTTTCCGGCGATCGCGAATGGCGTCGCTAATGCCGCCGAGAAAGAATCCCCAGCCTGGATCTTGTTTGCGGAGAGCAGACTCGGTAATTGCACGGTGAGCAGCGTGCCAACTGGAAGAACTGCTGTCGCCGAGGACGCATGGAAAGGCGCCGCGTTGGCGGTTTTTGAGTCCGCCGGCACGGCGGGAGAAGCGCCGTTGCCGTCAAACGCCGGAGAATCCGTATGGAATGGAAGAGATTGTTCGACCGCGGAGCCATTAGAATCAGAGAGCTGCCGACCGCACCCCACGGCAAAGCTCAAGAGAAAACCGAGACCAAAGACAAAACAAACAGCGGCAAGACTCCCGCAGACCCTTCGGGCGCGACTGTTGATCATCAAGTCCATGGTTGACTGACGGCCGGAACGAATGTAAGTGGCAACTCAAGTACCAGAGTCAAATTCCAGAAATCAACAACTTACGAGGGAAAAGCGAATCCGGCCGTGTAGAAGTTTCCAGTTGGTCACGCCAACGCCGTCAAGGCCTTGCCGCATCAGAAGCAGGCCGAGTATGGTGGTATGTCGGCCAGATTACGGACAGTGATTGCGAAGCCCTCCGTAAATAGAGCTTAACCCGCATAGAAATCGACGAATGAGCCACGAAAAAGTACTGATTGTTGAGGACGAAGAAAACGAGCGCACCGGCCTGGCTGAACTCGTATCTTCCTGGGGATATCGCGCCGAGACCGCATTTGATGGCATTGACGGTTTGCAAAAAGCTGCGCAATGGACGCCATCGATCGTGGTGACTGACCTGAAGATGCCGCGTATGGGCGGTATCGATCTGCTGGAAAAGTTGGGAGAGCAGTCCGAGGCCATGGTGGTCATTCTCGTGACGGCCCAGGGCACAATCGATAGTGCCGTGCAAGCCATGCGCATGGGTGCCTACGACTACATCACTAAGCCGATCGATACGAACCGCTTGCGGACGATGCTGCAGAACGCTTCCGCGCTGGTCGGAGGGCGTGCCGAACTAGAGAGCGCCCGCCGGAAGCTGCGAGACTCAACATCATTGGGCCAACTGCGCGGCGCTTCGCGGAAGATGCAGGATATTTTCCGGTTAATCGAACTGGTCGCTCCCAGCACGGCATCCGTGTTGATCACCGGCGCCAGCGGCACTGGCAAAGAATTAGTGGCGCGAACCGTTCACCAACTCAGCTCCCGCCGCGAGCGGCCTTTCGTGGCCATCAATTGCGCCGCCATCCCCGAGACCCTGATCGAAAGCGAAATCTTCGGCCACGAAAAAGGAGCTTTTACCGGAGCGCTGGAGCGCCGCACCGGCTGCTTTGAACTCGCCGAGGGTCGGGCACCATCCTGCTGGATGAAATCGGCGAGATGCCCGTGGGGACCCAGGCAAAACTCTTGCGGGTGCTCGAAGATCACAAGCTGAGGCGGCTGGGCAGCAAAGTCGAAACCGCCGTGGACGTGCGCGTGCTCGCCGCAACCAATAAAGTTCCCGAAGAAGCAGTCGCTTGCGGCGAACTGCGCAGCGATCTCTATTATCGACTCAATGTTTTCAATATCCACATGCCCCCGCTGCGGGAGCATAAAGAAGACCTCGCCGATCTGGTTCACGTCCTTTTGCTGGAAATGAGCGACAAGCATTCGCGAAAAGTTACCGCCGTCAGCGAGGCAGTGATGAATATGTTTAGCGCCTATTCCTGGCCGGGGAACGTTCGCGAATTGCGCAACACGCTTGAGCGCGCCGTAATTGTTTGCGATAGCGGCATGATTGAAACCAAGCATCTGCCCCCCGGTTTTGGCCACGCTCCCATGCGAACCCCCGCCAACGACCCCGATGGCGTGCGCCTCGGGGTGGGCACAACTGTAGGCGAGGCGGAAAAGATGCTGATCCTGAAGACTTTAGAATCTACGAATAACAATAAGACCAAAGCTGCGGAAATACTCGGCATTAGCTTGAAAACCCTGCATAATAAGCTTAAAGAGTACGGGAGCACACCGCCGGACGGCGACCCGGGGAAAGAAGAATAGGGCGAAAGAAGAACAGGGTGACCGGCCGGTGAGCGGCCGCGAGAATCGTCAAGCGCTCACGTTCAGTTGCCTTTTGTCGCTGCGCTGGAAAGAAACTGACAACACTGATTCATGCGCCGTAAAGCCATTATCGTCCTCACAATCACATTAATGGTCACCGCCATGGTGACTGCATTCTCATATCTCTATATCTCTCAGATCCTTCGACAGCGTATTAGCAACGCGTACGAGAGCGCTAGTCGGTTGACTCAGCAATTGGCGTACTTCGCCGAAAACGACCTACCTGATTTAAGCAGCACGCGTGTAGACACCGACGATCCGGCGGCCGTGCGGCGGGCCCTCGCCGAATACCTGCCGATGGACACCAATCTGCTTAACAATCTCGAATCCGAGGTTGCTCTGTGGCCCTACGTTTACGACGCCTCCGTTGTTGACGCAAACGGAAAAGCGCTACTGGATACGAACCCGCAGTTGGTGGGCAAGATCATTGCACCCCGGCCAGATTTTCATGCGGTTACAGCCGCCCGATTTCGCGAGCAGCTTCGGCTGGTTTACAGTCCCTCCTCGGTTTACGATGTCAGCTTCCCATTGCAGCTGAACGGATCGCCCTTCGGCACCATTCACATCGGCGTCTCCACCGTCTTTTTGCAAAGTGAAATCACGCCGCGCCTCCTGCATGCGGTTTATTTTTCGATTGCATCTATTTTTCTTTCGCTGCTGCTGGCTGCCGGCATTTCGAACCTTGCCCTCGGACCCCTGAAAGAAATCAGCCGCAACCTGGACAGTATGAGCTTGGGCGTCCCTGAAGATTTTTCGGCAGAAGAATCAAAACACGACGAGTTCGGCCTGGTCTCTTTGAAGATCGCGAATCTTGGCCGGCAAATGCGCGATAGTCGCGAAATTTTCTCCGCCTTGAAAGACAACGTCGACCAGCTCATGTCAACCTTGCAGGACGGCCTGATGCTGTTCACCCGCGACTCTCGCGTGGTGCTGGTCAGCGCGCCAGTCGAGCGTTTTCTGGGCAGGCCACGAAGTGAGTTGCTCGGCAGAACGGTAGGTGAAATCTTTTCCCGTGATTCTCATCTAGGCGCCCTCGTATTGGAGGCCTTTGAGCGTAGGCGCCCTCTTCCGCAGCGCGAGTTGACTTCCGCGGCGGGCGCGCAGGTCCAGGTATCGCTGGATTTCGTTCAGGAAAAGAGCACGCAGATCGGCGCTCTCCTCGTGATGCGCGACGCGGAATCCGTGCGCCGCATTGGCGACGAAATCGAAACCTCGCGACGCCTTTCCGCGAGCGGACGCGTTACCGGCGGCGTGGCGCACGAGGTGAAAAATCCCATCAATGCCATCGTGCTCCATTTGCAACTTCTGCAGAATAAGCTGGTCCAATTGGATCCCGATACCCGGCGGCACATGGACATCATTGGCAGCGAGATCCACCGCCTCGACCGCGTGGTTCAAACTCTGGTGGACTTCATGCGTGCACGGGAGCTTCACCTGGTGGAAGTCGATTTCCGCCGGTTGCTTGACGATGCGGCGCTGCTGGCTGCTCCTGATGCGGCGCAGCACGGTGTGGTCATTGACCGCGTGAAATGGCACGAGCCGCTTCCCGTGAAAGTTGACCTCGACTTTATAAAACAAGCTCTGCTCAACGTGGTTGTAAATGGAATCCAGGCCATGCCGGATGGCGGGCACTTGTTAATTTCGGCACGGCGCGAGGAAGATGCGGTGGTAGCGGAAGTACACGACCAGGGCCCGGGAATTCCACGTGATGTACAAAACAAGATTTTTGAGCTGTATTTCACCACCAAGAAAGATGGCAACGGCATTGGACTTGCCCAGACCTATCAGATATTGGAATGGCACTTCGGCTCCGTAGATTTTGAGTCGATCGAAGGCGAGGGAACGACATTCCGCTTCCGGCTTCCCATGGCTGCCTCAGGCATCAATTCGGAGCCGAGAGCTGTGGCTCATTCCAACGGTTGATGGCTTAGCTTCACCTTCATCCTGCGGATGTAAGCTTACAAACACGAACCAAGGATTGAATATGAATCTGGCCGCAATCCTCGGATTTTATCTGGCGAGCTGGGGATTATTAGCATCCCCGGCATTCGGATTCCTGCCCCAAACTTCGCAACCTGCCGCAGCCGGCGTTTATTCAAACTCAAACCCCGGCCAAAACCAAAGCGGCGCTTCATCGTCGAGCACCTCATCCTCAAGCAGCGCTTCCTCGAGCACTTCATCCTCAAAACCCCAAGCCGCAACTGGCAAGCCGGGCTCTACGATCCCAACTGCGGCACAAAGTTCTGCAACACCGAAGCCTGCTTCTTCCGCAAAAACTCACACCCACGCAAAGAAAAATATTCATTCTAATTGCTCCAATGCCGCTTCCTGTCCACCGCCCAAGAAAGTTGTAAAAAACGGCGGAGCGGATGAGCCTAACATCGAACTCCTGGGCGGCTCGCCCGCCCAACAGGCTTCCAGCGAACGCTCCACCGAACAGATCACCGCCGCAACGAACGACAATTTGAAGAAAATCGCGGAACGTCAACTCAGTTCCAGCGAACAGGAAACCGTCGGTCAGATCAGACAGTTCATCGAGGAATCCAGGCAAGCGGCCGCTGCCGGTGATCCGGAACGCGCTCAAAATCTCGCCACCAAAGCGCGGCTGCTCTCAGAGGAGTTGCTCAAACCCTAAGCGCGATCACTTCCCTTTCGCTCGTGCGGCGTTCACCTTGGCGAGTAGCTCTTGCGACATCGACTGCACCGGACCTGGATCTTCACCGCCTCAGTTAATACCTCACGCGCTTCCGTCAGCCTGCTAAGCTTGGCGTACGCGAAACCCAGACGATAAAGCGTGATCGAATATTGCTGGTCGTCGGCGCCCTTGAGGAGTCCCGCCGATGACTTCAATTCCGCGATCGAAGCCGCTGTCTTGTCCTGCTTGATGTAGGCGTAACCCAGAATCGAATGTGCGACTCCCGCCGAGAGCTTGCGCGGCTTCTCGGCATCCGGCTCGTCAGCTTTGGCTACCGCGATCGCTCTCTGCCAATACGCGATTGCCTTCGCCAAACTGCCAGGCCTCGGATCGTCCACGCTGGCTCCAGCCAACAGCAGCAATGCCGGCAATGAATTAGGATTCGCTGCCAGCACCTTCTCTCCGTAAGCAAATAATCGCGCCGGATCGTTCAATTGCCCCGGACCCCAGTGTGTACATGGCATAGCTGGAGACTTGGTCCTGAAATTTAGAATCCGGGAACGCCGTAGAGTAAGTCTCGATATATGCCATGCGGTTTTTCGGATCAGTCTCGCTGGGGATCGCATTGAAACCTGCCGTCTCCAGAAAATCGCAGGAGTTCTTAATCGCTGCCTTATCGTCGGCAATCTGCTTCGTGAAATCTTCGTCGCTCATGCGCTCCGGCTTGGCTTGCTTCCCAACCGAACTGCAAACCGCACCGCCTTTAGAGGAATAATCGATCAGCCTGGCATTCTCCTTTGCCTGTTGGGCGATGCTCGCCTGAGATACCAGAATGTCCAGATTTCGCGGAGCGCCGGCCAGCGCCTTATCGCCGTAATCAAGCGCTTCATGCAGTTCACCGGTGCTCTGGTAGGCCTGCGAGATCTGCCAATTGCCGTAGGCCACGGCCGCCGGGTTTGCTGAATACTTCTGCACGAAATTCAGATATAAGGCGAGCTTCTTGGCTGAGTCCGGCTCGTTCGAAATGGATTGCAGGTCGTGATCTTCCGGCGTTCCTGCGGGAATCACAATCTTGTCGATCTGCGCGCCGGCTTGTTCCACAAGAAAAAACAAACAGCAAACGGCAGCGATCGCTAGCAATCTTGCTCGGCACTCCATACGTCACCTCCGCGAGAACGGGAAGAATCTTTCGGCTAGCAGGCGAATCCTAGCTCCGAATCAAGCCATGCGCAAGCGCTCAGATCACAACCAGCCGGGCATCCCTCGTGTGACTTGGCGCCCTCGGTGGTTTATGAGTTTCGCGCTCTTCCGCTAAAGTAAACTGATGCGTGCGATTCTAGGCCAGCGTCCGTTGCGATTCGTCTTTGCCGCCAACGTGATTTCGATGTTGGGCAGCGGCATGAACTCGGCCGCTGTCGCCTGGTACATCCTCGAAGCCACGCACTCAGAGATGGCGCTCGGGGCCTTTGCCGTTCTGCAAAGCATACCCGCGATGCTCATGCTGCCCTTTACGGGCGTGATTATCGACCGCGAAGATCGCCGCATCCTGGTGATGTGGCTCGATGCAGTGCGCGCCGTCATCATTGTGATAGTTGCTGTTCTCGCCTTTCGCCATCGTGTGCAGGTGTGGGAACTCTACCTGATGAACACTCTCGTCGCGGCGGGCTTTTGGATGTTCTGGCCGACCATTACCGCGCTGATTCAGGAACTCACGCCCGAGGGCCAATTCGTGCACTCAAATACTTTTCTTTTGGCAGGAGTACAGGGCGGATGGCTGATCGCAGGAGCGCTGGTGGGTTTTATGTACAACCACGTTGGCCTCGGCGGAGTGTTGTTGATCGACGTTTCGACTTACGTGGTTTCGTTCTTGTGCTATTTCGCCGTGCGCAAAGGACGCCACGTAGTGTTGCGCCCGGAGGAATTACGCGCCGACTTGATGGCGGCTGAAACCCAGTTCCAGCGCTTTTGGCGCGAGATGCGCGAGGGCCTTCACTTTCTTCGCGATCGCCGCGCCGTGGTGTTGCTAGGGATTAGCTGGGCGCTCTTTCTTGGCGCCATGGTCACCGGAGTGGTCGTCACGCCATCGCTGAGCGAACGCATTTTCCATGCCGGCGCAGTCGGCTATGGCTGGCTCAATGCGGGCTGGGGCACGGGCGCGTTTGTAAGCGCGATGTACACACCCGCGATCATCGCCATGCTGGGCGGGCGGCGCTCGGTTGCGCTTTCGATGGCGGTCCTGTCGGTGAGTGTGATGTTTGCAGCCATCTCCCCATGGCTGCCACTGGCCATTTGCTTTTATTTCGTGATGGGATCGGGCCGCGGAGTAGGCGGTATCGCCATGAACACGAACTTGATGGAAATGGTTCCGCAGCACCTGATGGGCCGCGTGCAGAACGCCTTTTATTTTTCAGGAACTTTTCTGCAGCTCGTTCTGGCGCTCGCCGTCGGAGCCGTCGCGCAGAAAGTAAGTCTGGTCGCCGGTTTCGCAATTATGGCAACGGTTTACGGACTGTCGTTTGTCGCGGCGAGCTGGCCGGTGGGGACGACCGCGACACAGGAAGTCGGAGTGGCGGAGTAAATGCAATCCACAGAGGAAACAAAAAACGTTCCAAATTCGAATTTGTCGTTTCGACCGGAGTCGGAGCGACGCGACGGCGCAGTGGAGAAACCTGTTTCTGTTGGCCACCATAGAACTTGCGCTTCCTGCGTGGTAATGCACCAGCTTCCGCTGTTATCCTTTCCCATTCCAAGGAGCACGCATGTCCGCTGACCTGCAGGGCCGTAACGGGATTGTCTTTGGAGTAGCGAATAAACGTTCGATCGCGTGGTCGATCGCCCAAGGACTTCACGCCGCCGGCATGAAACTCGCCATCACCTACCAGAACGAACGCCTGGAGCAGGAAGCCAAAGATCTGATCCTCTCGCTTCCCGGCGCCGAAGCCTACATGTGCGATGTGAGCAAAGACGGCGAGATCGACCGCCTCTTCGCCATGCTGAAAGAGCGCCACGGCAAGTTGCACACCCTGGTGCACTCGGTTGCCTACGCTCCTGCCGACGAACTCAAAGGAGATTTCGTCAACACCACCCGCGAAGGCTTTCGTGTCGCCATGGACGTAAGCGTCTATTCGCTGGTCGCCGTCTCGCGAGCCGCAGCTCCACTCATGGAAGACGGAGGTTCGATCATCACCATGACGTATTACGCGTCAGAAAAAGTCGTGCCGCGCTACAACGTAATGGCGGTAGCCAAAGCAGGGCTTGAATGCTCGGTGCGTTATCTCGCGTATGAGCTGGGCAAGAAAAAGATTCGCGTGAACGCCATCTCCGCCGGCCCCATCAAAACCCTCGCCGCCCGCGGCATTGCCGGCTTCGGCGACATGCTCAAAGGGCACGAAGAACGCGCACCCCTAGGCCGCCGCGTGGAAGTGGAAGAAGTCGGCTCAACCGGAGTCTTTCTCGCCTCCGACGCCAGCAGCGGCATCACCGGCGAAGTGATCTACGTCGATTGCGGGTACAACATCATGGGCTTTTAGCCGATCGGGAAGGGCACGGCTTTAGCCGCGCCGCTAGCGAGATCAGCGTGGGAATCAACGAAATCGTAGAAGCAAAGCCTACCCGCTCACCGTAATCCTCCGTCCGTTTTCTCCCTCCCGCTCCAACGCAATCTCCACATCCCGATCTCGCACAAAGCGCGTAAACTTTTCGCCCCACTCAATCAGCAGAATACTGTTTTCAGACCGCAGATCATCCAGTCCCAGCGTCTCCAACTCCCGCTGCGTATCGATGCGATAAAGATCGATGTGATAAAGATTGGCTCGCGGCCCACGGTATTCGTGGATCAGCGTAAAGGTGGGGCTGGTGACGTCTTCTTCTTCGGCGGCTTCGAACCCGGCTGCGATTCCCTTCACCAGCGTGGTTTTCCCGGCGCCCAGGTCGCCGCGCAGCAGCACCAGCTTCGGCGGCGCAAGCAGTTGGGCAAGGGTGCGCCCGAAGGCAATCGTTTCCTCCGGCGAATGTGTCGCGATCTCACGAATCATCTGGCGCGGCCAAACCTCAAGGCGGTGAAATACCGCGCGACGGCCACGACCAGTATAACGAGAGCGGCGTTCGAAGAGATCAGGTGTTCTGTTCTAGATCGTCGTGCTCGTCGTGTTGAGGAGGGCCGACTTCAAGCCGAGCACATTACGACCCGCCACGTGGTCAAGCGACGTGCGCAGCCGCCGGTGATCGTCATCATCGAGCGCGACGAAGCGGAACGGTTGCAGCACTCCTCCGCTCGCTTTGCGGGTTGCAGTCAGAAGCTCTGCCATGCCGCGCACCGGGCCGGACTGCGTCTGGAACGCGACTTCAACAAAATCGCCCTGGCCCAGCGAAGCAGGCAACTGCAGAAGACCGCCTGTGATCGAGATACTCTGGAGTTTAGCTTTGGTGCGCCGGCCGTCTTCTAATCGAATTGCAGCCGGGACGGAATCCCCCAGCTGAACCCGGGCCGCGCGCCGTGAAGTATGCGCTTGGGGGAAGTGGGTCATATCTAAGCGCACTATCCCACGCGCTGGCGAACAGTAACAGATTACGGAAGCAGAGGGCCGGATTCCCGTGCTGCCAGCCGCTTTCGGCGCATTCAAGTATCTCGTAAAAGGCCACTTAAACTGCTGTTTACTCTTGATACAATGTCCCAGCGGAAAAAAGCAGGGTTCTACTCTTGCACATTTGCATTTGTTTCCTGCGTTCCTCTGGAGTGCTTCAATGCGTCACCTTTTATTCCTCGCTTGTATAGCGTTTGTCCTCGCGTCCGCAAATGCTGATCTTAGCGGCCAGACCATGCCAGAGAATCGTGGTCCGCTGCGTGTCGGCATCGTCGGACTCGTTCACGGACATGTCCAGGGATTTTTCGAACATTCGCTTCACGATCCAACGATCGAAATCGTTGGCATCGCTGAACCCGACCACGCTTTGTTCGCTAGGTATTCGAAGCAGTTCAGCATCAACCAGAACTTGTTCTTTCCAAACTTAGAAGGAATGCTCGACCGCGCGCATCCCCAAGCTGTGCTCGTGTACACGAACACCTATGATCATCGCCGCGTCGTGGAAGTCTGCGCCCGGCACGGCGTCCACGTGATGATGGAAAAGCCGTTGGCCGTAAGCCTAAAAGACGCGCTGGCGATCA
This sequence comes from uncultured Acidobacteriaceae bacterium, assembly GCA_963743585.1. Taxonomy (GTDB): domain Bacteria; phylum Acidobacteriota; class Terriglobia; order Terriglobales; family Acidobacteriaceae; genus Sulfotelmatobacter. The sequence continues at coordinate 634,104 of CAVUQI010000006.1, forward strand.
AGAAAGCCGCTCATGCGGGCAAGATTCACGTCCTGGTCAATTATGAGACGACGTGGTATCCCAGCAAGCACGCCGCATACGACCTCGTCCATGAAAATGCGCTAGGCGACGTGCGCAAAGTCGTCGTTCATGACGGTCACAGTGGGCCCAAGGAAATCGGCGTTCCCCCGGAATTCCTAAGCTGGCTCACCGATCCCAAACTCGACGGCGGAGGTGCGCTCTACGATTTCGGATGCTACGGCGCCGACCTCATGACTTGGTTGATGGATGGTCAACGCCCAGAAACCGTCACAGCGGTCACCCAGCACATCAAGCCGGAAATTTACCCTCATGTCGACGACGAAGCCACGATCATTTTGACGTATCCCAAAGCGCAAGCCATCCTGCAAGCCTCCTGGAATTGGCCGTTCGATCGCAAAGACATGGAAGTCTACGGACAAACCGGATACGTCATCACGGTCAAGCGCGATGACATTCGCGTGCGTCGCGCCGGCGCAGCGGAGGAACAAGTCACGGCCAAACCACTTCAACCCCCTTACAACAATTCCCTGTCGCTCTTAAGAGCAGTCGTGATCGATGGCATGAAACCGGATGGATTATCCTCGCTTGAAACCAATATCACCGTGAGCGAGATTCTCGACGCAGCGCGGCGTTCCGCAGCCTTGGGAAAGACCATTCGCTTACCGGCATCGCAATAGCCCGCTCGCGCCTGTCTACGCCTGCCGCAAACAAACCGCAACATAAGCTTCATTAGCGCCAGCAAGCCAATCTTCCCTGCGCCGCCACCCGGGTTCGTCGAAACGCCTCCGGAAGTCCGGTAAGCAAATCGGTCGCAATCAGAGAGTGTTCCCCCATCTTCTCGCGCATCACATCTCCCGCCAATCCATGCAGATGAACTGCGGCAATCACCGCCGAGAACGCATCCTTCGGACGCTGCGCAATCATTCCGGCCACCATGCCGGTCAAAATATCTCCCGTGCCGCCCGTCGCCATTCCCGGATTGCCCGTCGTATTCACCCAGGCCTCGCCACTCGGCTGCACCACCAGCGTGCGGTGCCCTTTCAGCACGACGATCACATCGTGTTCTCGAGCAAACTTGCGCGCCGTGCCCAGGCGGTCTTTCTGTACGTCAGGAATGCTGCACCCAGCCAGTCGAGCCATCTCTCCGGGATGAGGAGTGATCACCAGCGTTCCGCGCTTTCCGTTTAATTCATTCGTACGCCCTTCAAATGCATTCAGCCCGTCGGCATCGAGAACTGCTGCAACCTCACGCTGACCGATCAGGGCCCACACCAACTCAGAGGTTTCCTGGTTACGCGAGATCCCCGGCCCAATCGCGAGCACGGTCTTCCCTTTGGCCAGAGGTTGAAGTTGATCAAGCGCCGCAGAGCCAATCGTTCCGGCCTCGGTTTCCGCTAGAGGCTCGGTCATTATTTCCGGATGAAATCCCGCGACCGTTACCAGCACAGACTTCGCCGTCGCAACCGTCGAAAGTCCCGCGCCCGCGCGCAACGCAGAGACTCCGGCCATTGCCGCCGCGCCAGCTTTGCCGAGCGATCCTCCAACCACCAGCACATGCCCATAATTGCCTTTGTTCGATTCCGCCGGTCGCAGCGCAACTAACCCGCTAATATCGCGCGCCGTAATCACATTCAAATGCAAATCAGAAACGATCGCTTCTTCCGGCGAGCCGATAGGCGCGACCACCGTCGGACCGTTCGTCAACTGAGCGAACATGTGTGCCGGACGTGGCGCGGTAAAAGTGACAATTGCATCGGCACGGGCCCCGTCCCCATGGTCAGGCTGCATCGCGTCTGCATCTGCACCCGAAGGGATGTCCACGGACACCACCGGAGCCTGACTCTTGTTCATTACATCGATTGCCTCGGCGTAGAGGCCACGAACCGGCGGCTTGAAACCAGTGCCGAGAATCGCATCAACGTGCAGATCGGTCTTCAGCGCTTCCCGGACTCGACCACTTGTTAGTTCTTCGCTGGAATGAACCGTAATCGCCGGGAACGGCAACCTGCCAAACATAATCGCGGCATCGCCTCGCAGTTCACCGGGATCGGCAAGCAAAATCACTTCAACTTGTTTCCCCTGCTCGTGCAGTCGCCTCGCGGCCACAAAACCGTCGCCGCCGTTGTTCCCTTTGCCACACAAAACTGAGATTCGCGAAGCGGCCGGATACTGGGACAAGATGAACTCGGCCACAGCCGTCCCTGCATTCTCCATCAGAATGAGCGCGGGCACGCCGAACCGCTCGCTCGTGACGCGATCGATAGCTCGCATTTCTTCCGCCGAAACGATTTTCATGGCAGTCGTTGGTCGTCGGTCGTTAGTAGTTCGGTGGGAAACGTCAAGACGCAAGGTTTCGCCAGCAACGATCCACCAACAACCCTCTTTTCCGACTATAAAACAAAAAAGCCCTCCCCATCGTGGGGAGAGCTCCTGAGTTCGCTGGCGACCAGCCGCTGATTATTGATCACTGATCATCATTGCTCAACGGTCACTTATCAACGGTGACGGGCCCACTGCTTTTCGACTGCAGTCCCTGTACCCGGCTGTGCTTCACGCTATAAGTGAAGTACACTACCAGCCCGATGATCAGCCAGATCACCAGCCGCGCCCAGTTCACCCAGCCCAGTTTGTACATCATGTAGCCGTTCGAGATCACGCCGAGAATTGGAACCAGCGGCACCCACGGCGTCCGGAATGGCCGCGGCTGGCTGGGATTCGTATGGCGCAGCACCAACACAGAAATCGACACAATCACGAACGCCAGCAGCGTACCGATGTTCACCATCTTCCCAATATCTTCGATCGGAGTCACGCTGCCGACCACCGCTGCCAGCAGGCCCACGAGAATCGTATTCTTCCAGGGAGTGCGGAACCTTGGATCGAACCGCCGCGAAGAATTTCTTCGGCAAAAGGCCGTCACTGGCCATGGAGTAAAGCACTCGCGTTTGCCCGAGTAACATCACCAGCATCACGCTCGTCAGTCCGGCCAGGGCTCCCAGCGTAATGATGTTCGCCGCCGTCGTGAGCCCGCCGGTCCAGGAATGCAACCGCAACCGGCGCTTCAATATTGATCTGCTGCCAGTGCACCATGCCCGTCAGCACGCCAGCCACGGCAATGTACAAGACTGTGCACACCGCCAGCGAAGCGATCATGCCAATCGGCAGGTCCCGCTGCGGATTCTTCGCCTCCTGCGCCGTCGTAGAAACCGCATCGAAACCAATGTAGGCGAAAAATATGTAGGCCGCGCCCGCCCCAATTCCCGCGAAGCCGTGCGGCGCGTACGAGGCCCAGTCCATGCCCCAGTTGGCACGGTTGATGTAGTGAGCGCCCAGCCCAATCACGAACAGCACGACCGATACCTTCACTACAACGATCCCGGTATTGAACCGCGCGCTCTCCTTGATGCCAACCACCAGGATCGCCGTAATCACCAGCGCAATCAGAAACGCAGGCAGGTTAAACCCAATCTCATAGCCGAACAAATGCGGCGCGCCTACCAAGTCATGGGCCCGCTGCAGCAATTCCGGCGATTGCGCACCGCAAAGCGCGCTGACTTTATCGAGAAATGCCTGCGACCCCGCCATCAGCGCGGGATCCGTGGCATGCGCCATATCGCGCGCAACCGTCATTTCCGCGGTCTTCAGCGCCGGTCCAGTGGTCGTAAGCCAGCCAGAGCGGCATCTTGATGTGAAAGATATTCAGCAATTCGATGAAGTGGTTCGACCATCCGGAAGACACCGTGCTGGCGCCCATGGCGTATTCGAGCGTGAGGTCCCAGCCGATAATCCATGCGATCAACTCGCCCAGTGTGGCATACGCGTAGGTATACGCGCTGCCAGCCAGCGGAATCATGGCCGCAAACTCGGCGTAGCACAATCCGGCAAACGCGCATCCCAACCCCGACAAAACGAACGACAAGGTAAGCCCCGGACCGGCATATTGTGCTCCCAGCCCCACCATGACAAAAATGCCTGCGCCGATGATTGCCCCCACTCCCAGCGCCGTCAGTTGAAAAACTCCCAACGTCCGTTTGAGGCTGTGTTCGCCCGTCTCGCGGGCTTCCTCCATCAGCAGGTTCAGCGGCTTCGTTGCAAACAGATTTACCATGCGTCTCGTTTCCCCTTGGCTCCTAGGCGGACTCACCTGTGTTGCCACGTTGCGAACTCCTCGCCCACGCGTAATATACCGGGATGCCGAGCAATACCACAATCAACCCCGGCCACGTGAACTGTGGTTTATAGCGCAATAGTACGACATCGATGAATAAAGCCATCGCAATGTAGACCGCCGGCAATACCGGGTAGCCGATCGCCCGATAGGGCCGCGGGGCATCCGGGCGCGTGCGGCGCAGAATAAACAATCCAACGATCGTCAAAATGTAGAAGACCAGAACGGCAAAAATAATGTAGTCAAGAAGCTGGCCGTAGCTGCCGGAAACACACAGCAGGCAAGCCCACACCATCTGCACCATCAGGGAAACTGCGGGAGTCTTATAGGTGGGATGCAAGCGGGCTACCTTTTTGAAGAACAGGCGGTCCTTCGCCATCGCGTAATAAACGCGGGCGCCGGAAAGAATCAACCCATTCGCGCAACCAAAGCTCGAAATCAGAATGGCCCCCGCCATCAGGAATCCGCCAAGCGTTCCAAACATCTGCGTCATCACGGCCGTGCCCACGCGGTCTTCAGCAGCATACTTAATACCGCGCCCGAGAATCGTCGCCGCGCCTGCCGTGCCCTCAAGCGGCAGCGCATTCAAGTAGACGAAATTGCACGCGATATAAAGTGCGATCACTATGCCTGTTCCCAGCGCGAGAGACAGCGGTAGATTCCGGCTGGGATTCTTAACTTCGCCTGCAGTGAACGTGACGTTGTTCCAGGCATCGGCAGAAAACAGCGAGCCGACCTGCGCCACGGCAATGATCGTCAGCGTGCCCACCATCACCACCGGCCCGCCCACTCCGACTTGCACTGCGTGCTGCGCACTCAATCCCGCGTTGTGCCAGAAGTTTGCGCCAAAGTTGGCAACCAAGGCACGGGCATTTCTTGCGAGCGCCAGGCCGAACAGTGCCAATCCCAGCAGCGCCGAAACTTTCGCTGCAGTGAACACGTTCTGAATAATCGCTCCGGTCTTTAGCCCGAATATGTTTACTACCGAAAGAAGAATGACAAGCAGAACCGCGACCAGGTTCTGGGTATTCACGCCCACATCCATGTTGCCAAGAACCATGGGCCCAATCGGAATGGGCGGAACCTTCCACAGATGAAGAATCCAATGCGTAGAAGAAATGGCGGGGAAGAAAACTCCCAGGAACTTTCCGAAGGCCACGCCGACCGCAGCGATCGTTCCCGTCTGAATTACGAGAAATAATGTCCAGCCGTAAAGAAATCCCCACATCGGCCCCAGCGCTTCGCGCAGGTAAACGTATTGGCCCCCGGCGCGCGGCATCATGGCTGCAAGTTCGCCGTAGCTCAGCGCGGCCACAATCGTCATAAATCCGGCGACCGCCCAAGCTGCGATCAACAACGCGGGCGAATCCACTTCGCGGGCGATTTCAGCGGAAACAATAAAGATCCCCGAGCCGATCATCGACCCCATGACCAGCATGGTGGCGCTGGTCAAGCCAAGTCCTTTGACCAGTTCCGCATCCTGATGACTATGGATTTCCCAGTCACTGGCTGCAGGCGGTCGCGTCGTCGGTGTACTCAGGGCTCCTCCCAGTGCAGTGTGTTATCCTGAGCCGCCTTCTTTGGCGCCCAGGCTAACAAACGAAGCATTCGCAATCCTTGAGCACTTTACCTCAAGATGCGGAAAAATTCTTCTGCTGATTTGCGCGGATCGGGTAATAAGTCCGATATCACCGCCACGGAGTCGGCCCCAGCTTCAATCACCGAAACGGCATTGGCCCGCGTGATCCCGCCAATCGCGACCAGCGGCTTTCGAGTAAGATGCCGCGCCCGGCGCACCCCTTCAAGCCCGACAACCGGATCAGGCTTGTCTTTGCTGGTAGTGGAGAATACCGGACCAATTGCCACATAGTCCGCCGATGTCTTTTCGGCTTCAGCCAACTGCTCGGGATTATGGGTGGAAACCCCAAGCCAGCGATTTGAACCAATGATTTTTCGTACGGATTCTGGCTGCAGATCATCCTGCCCCACGTGAACCCCGTCAAACCCGGCAATGAGCGCGAGATCGGCGCGGTCATTCATGATCAGCCGCACGGTCCGGGCCCCTCTGAACTGAGGGTGCCCCGTTCTAACGTCGCGCTGTTTGCGATTTTGGAGTGGGTGAGAAATCGCCTGCGCAATTCCCGCGCCTGTTCCAGCGTTTGACGGGCATTGCCTGATTTGTTCCGGTATTGCAGCAGCGTGCAGCCTGCCTGCGCTAATTGTTCTGTGAAACTTACCAGCTCGTCTGAATTTGCGAAGCAGCCTGCGTCTACGATGGGATAAAGGCGAGGAACAGAAATCACGCGGCCGAACCTTTTTTTTCGTTCTTTGCCAGAAAGCGCTCAATAAATCCCGTATCGAAATTTCCCGCGCGAAAATCTTGGTCGGCAAGAATCTTCCGGTGCAGGGGAATCGTCGTGTACACGCCCTCGACAATAAACATGTCCAGCGCGCGGGTCATGCGCGAAATGGCTTCGCCACGGTCCTTGCCGCGCACAATGAGCTTGGCGATCAGCGAATCGTAATAAGGCGGAATCACTCCCTCCGTATAGGCCGCCGTATCCACGCGCACTCCGATGCCGCCGGGAGGATGGAATGCAGTGACCTTCCCTGCCGACGGAGTGAACTTCTCAGGATGCTCAGCATTGATCCGGCATTCAATGGAGTGACCGCGATGCACAATCGGTTCCTGCAGCACTTCACTCATGCGCGCGCCCGCGGCAATCATGATCTGGCCTTTTACCAGATCAACGTCGGTGACCATCTCGGTGACCGGATGCTCGACCTGGATTCGGGTGTTCATTTCGATGAAGTGCAGATTGCTGGTCCCGATCCATCAGAAACTCGATCGTGCCGGCATTCGTGTAGCCAATATCGCCCAGCGATTTGCGCAACACACCCCCGATCCTTTCGCGCAGCTCAGGGGTAACTTGTGTCGATGGCGATTCCTCCAGTAGCTTCTGATGCCGCCGCTGAATCGAACACTCGCGCTCGCCCAGACTCACAACTTTCCCGTGCTCATCGGCCAGCACCTGAAACTCAATGTGGCGTGGATGCTCCACGTACTTCTCCATGTAGAGGTCGCCGTTGCCGAACGCTCCAGCCGCTTCCGATTGCGCAGCCTTGAACAAACCCGGCAGCTCCTGCTCGCTGCGCACAATTCTCATGCCGCGGCCGCCGCCGCCCGCCGAGGCCTTCAGAATCACGGGAAACCCGACCTGCCGCGCCCACTCCACGGCTTCGCCTTCAGAGGCAATGATTCCCTCGGAACCCGGAAGAATCGGCACCCCTGCTCGCTTCATTGCGGCACGCGCCTTTTCCTTCTCTCCCATCAAGCGCATCACTTCTGGCCGCGGGCCAATGAACTTGATCTCGCTGGTCTCGCACACTTCGGCAAAATTGGCGTTCTCCGCCAGCAAGCCGTAGCCCGGATGAACCGCATCCACATTGGCGATTTCCGCCGCGCTGATCACCGCCGGAATATTCAGATAGCTCAGGGCCAGCTGCGGAGGGCCGATACAGATGGCCTCGTCGGCGAAGCGCACGTGCAGAGAGTGGCGATCAGCTTCGCTATAAATGGTCACCGTGCGCACGCCCAGTTCCTTGCAGGCGCAAATGATCCGGAGGGCAATCTCTCCACGATTGGCAATCAGAATTTTCTTGAACATGAATCAGCGTCAGCTTTCGAACCGGCTCTCATCCCCAGCTATTTTTGGGCGTCATTGGTTGGAGATTTCAGCGCGAGGCAGAAGATCATCCTAAAGAAAATCACTCAACAGCTTTCGTCGAACAAGCTTTTCGCCGAACGTGGTTCGTGCTCTTCAGAACTGGCTCACTTTGGCCGAATCGCAAACAACTCCTGCCCGTATTCGATCGGCTGTCCGTTGCTCGCCATCTTCTTCACGATCTCGCCCGCCGCATCCGACTCAATCTCGTTCAGCAGCTTCATCGCCTCGACAATGCAAAGAATCTGCCCCACTTCCACCACATCCCCCACGTTCACAAACGGCGGCGCACCCGGCGATGGCGCTTCGTAGAAAGTGCCCACAATCGGAGATTTCACCATCTGAAGGGTCTCTTCCTTCGGCGGAGCAACCGGGGTTGCAGCCGATGCAGCAGACGCAGAAACTGCACCCGCTGGTGCCCCCGGCAGCATAGCTGGCACGGCAGGCACGGCCACAAAAGGCAATTCCGCGCGGGCCTGTACGGTGGGCGGCTGGCCGCGCTTGATCTTTACTTTCACGTCGCCGCGCTCCAATTCGAACTCGGCGATATCTTTTTCGATTAAGAACTCAATGAGTTCCTTCAGCTCTTTTTGATTCATTCGTGTACGGTGGGACTGCCTGCCATGTTTATCGCGCCGAAAAGCAGAAACCGATATTTCCGGGGCATTCCTGCCCGGCGAGAACGCCGGGAAAGACTATATATGAAGACTAAACTGCCACAAAATCCTTGCCGGTCGAAGTCAACACTTCGCAGCCGTTTGCGGTGACGGCCACCATGTCCTCGATACGAATCCCCCATTTGCCGCGGAAGTAAACGCCGGGCTCGATTGTGATCACCATCCCCGGCTTCAGGAGTTCCTTTTGCCCGGCCGCGACTCGAGGCGGTTCATGGATCTCCAAACCTACTCCGTGGCCGGTCGAATGGGTGAAATACCTTCCCAAACCGGCTTTTGCCAATACCTTGCGCGCAGCCGCATCCACGTCTCCGACCGTTGCACCGGGCCGAACGGCTGCAATCGCAGCTTCCTGTGCTTCCCTGACTGCTTCGTACGTCCGCCGAGCTTCTTTCGACGGCTCACCGACCCATACAGTGCGAGTCTGGTCGGAGCAATAACCAGCGAGTATAACACCGAAATCGCAGACCACGAATCCGCCGGGAGCGATAGGCTGTTCGCTCGCCCGACCATGCGGAAGCGCCGACCTCGCACCCGAAGCAATGATCGTCGGAAACGACATGGCTTCGGCTCCGGCCCGCCGGGCCGTGTACTCCATCTCCGCCGCCACCTCTGTTTCCCTTACACCCGGTCTTATCACCTCGAGCGCGCGATCAAATAAAGACGCTCCCAATTGCACCGCCGTGCGAATGCGCTGCAGCTCTTCGCCGTCTTTCAACATGCGCGCCCGCTCCACAAGAGGCGGCGCATTCCGAAGCCGTAGGGTCGGCAAAAGATCCGCCAGCCGTTTCTTTTCCGCAACCGTGAGATGGTCGGCCTCGATCCCCAGCGCCCACTTTTTCGACCGCTTACCGCGCCTGGAGACCCGGTCGGCCAATGCATTAATGACAGCATGGCGCGCGATGACCACCTTTGCGCCGTCGGCCTCTTCGTGCGCTTGCACTTTATAGCGCGAGTCTGTAAACAGCACCGCTTCGTTCTCCGAAACCAGCAGAAACCCGGCGCTGCCGGTAAATCCGCATAAGTACCGTATATTGGGCAGGTGGTTGACGAGCAATGCGTCCAACTTGGCGCCGTCAAGTTGTTGACGAAGGTTCTTGACTCGAAGTGAGAAATTCATCCTGCCGAGTTTAGCAGGAGGAAGAAGTTACTTGTGAACCTGCAACTGCGTCCCGCTCATCTAACTGATTCACAGCCTGCGAGCGCTCCTGGAGAAATTATGGCGACCCAGTCAACTCCCCTAGCCGCTGATATTCGTGGCGATGCCTTCCCGGTCTTACGCGACGAACAGATCAACCGCATCCGTCCCCTGAGCAAGTTGAGAAAAGTCAAGACAGGCGACATTCTTTTCGAACCCGGCGACAGCGACGTGCCATTCTTCGTAGTGCTCTCCGGCGGCCTGGAGATCGTGCAACCCGAACAGCACGGTGAGCGCTTGATCGTGAAGCACGGCCCCGGTGCGTTCACCGGTGAAATGACCATGATCTCCGGCCGCCTCAGCCTGGCACGCGGTCGTGTCACCGAAGCCGGCGAATTCCTGGAGATGAGCAACCAGGATTTTCGGGGCCTGGTCGCCCGTGATGGCGAACTTAGCGAAATCTTCATGCGCGCGTTTATTCTTCGGCGCGTCGCCCTAATCAATCGAGGTTTCGGCAACGTCATTCTTCTCGGATCGCGGCATTCCGCCCAGACCCTCCGCCTGCGGGAATTTCTCACCCGCAACGGACACCCTCACACCTATATCGACCTCGACACCGATACAAGCGCCCAGGACCTGCTCGATCACTTTCACGTCACTCCGCAGGAGATTCCGGTCGTGATCTGCAACAACGCCACTGTGCTGCGCAGCCCGTCGATTCAGGAGTTGGCCCGATGTCTAGGACTCAACGCGCACATTACGGCAACGGAAGTGCGCGATCTGGTGATCGTGGGCGCTGGACCATCCGGTTTGGCTGCGGCAGTTTATGCCGCCTCCGAAGGTTTGGACGTGTTGGTAATCGAAGCTGAATCACCTGGAGGCCAAGCCGGATCGAGTTCCAAAATCGAAAATTATCTTGGCTTTCCGGCGGGAATTTCCGGCCAGGAGCTTGCCGGCCGCGCGGCGGCACAAGCGCAGAAATTCGGCGCCAAGGTGTTGGTCGCGAGCGGAGTCACGCGGCTAAACTGCGAACAGCGTCCGTACGAACTGAGCACAGAATGCGGGCAAACGATTCACGCTCGCACCGTCGTGATTGCCAGCGGCGCATCCTATAACAAACCGAGAATCGACAATCTGACGAAGTTCGAAGGCCAGGGCATTTACTATGGCGCGACTTACATCGAAGCGCAGTTGTGCGGCAACGATGAGGCAATCGTAGTCGGCGGAGGTAATTCCGCGGGCCAGGCAGCCGTCTATCTTTCGCAGACCGTCAGCAAGGTTCACATGCTGGTGCGGTCGAATCAACTATCCGACACGATGTCGCGTTATCTGATTCAGCGCATTGAAGAAAATCCCGCCATTGAATTGCACTATTGCACCGAGATCGTCGCCCTTGACGGCGATACGCAACTCGAGCGGGTAACCTGGCAAGACAAAAATACAGGCGAGAAATCGACACGCGACATCAAACACGTCTTCATCATGGCCGGGGCCTCGCCGCGCACCGAGTGGCTGAACGGCTGCGTGGCGCTGGACAGCAAAGGCTTCATCCTCACCGGCCGCGATCTCGACTCCGTCGTCCACAAATTCAAGTGGCCGCTCCCGCGAGTGCCGCTCATGCTCGAAACCAGCCTGCCCGGAGTTTTTGCGGTCGGAGATGTGAGGGCAGGAAACGTCAAACGCGTGGCTTCGGCCGTAGGCGAAGGATCGATCTCGATTTATCTTGTTCATCGCGTGCTCGCCGAACTATAGAGCACCTCCAGATCGCTATAATGCCAACATCATGCGTCGGCGCTGACCGGTGCAGACGATTCTTCCGGCATCGCTTTCCGGATCGAAGAATTTTTTTCATTCGGTTTCGAGTCCACTATTCGAGGAAGTACATGTCTCCCACGCGCCGCGACCTGCTTCGCTCTGGATTTGCCGTGTCCGCTTGCTCATTGCTGCCCGGTTCTCTCGGCCGCGCGCAAGGGCTGCTCAAACAATATGCTGCTGTGAAGTCTGTAGACGATTCATTCGCGCCTGGCCCTCGCGAGCGCCTGCTATTTGATTTCGGGTGGAAGTTTTTCCAGGGTCACGCCTGCGATCCATCGCGCGATTTAGGTTTTGGAATGGATCAGGGCGACTTCGCGAAATCGGGCGATTTTGAATTTGCTACGCAAAAGTTTGACGACTCAAAGTGGCGCACCCTGAATCTACCGCACGACTGGGCGGTCGAACTGCCATTTGTGCGCGACGAAGAACTGCAGAGCCATGGCTATAAACCGCTCGGACGACGTTATCCGGAAAACAGCGTGGGCTGGTATCGGCGTACCTTCGAAGTTTCCAAGTCGGATGAAGGCCGCCGCATCGTCGTAGAGTTCGACGGCGCATTTCGCAGCGCGCTGGTTTTTCTGAACGGATATTTTCTCGGGCGCAACGACAATGGCTACGCGCCTTTCCGCTTCGACCTGACTGACTTCCTTAACTACGGTGCCAAGAATTATCTCGTGGTACGCATGGACGCCAGTTTCGGCGACGGCTGGTTCTACGAAGGCGCAGGCATCTATCGGCATATCTGGCTTACGAAAATCGACCCGCTGCATCTACAGCCGTGGGAGAGTTGTGTTCGAGCCATGCTCGGCGGCACTACGGCGGCGCTCAACCTATGGGCGATCGTTGAAAACCAGAGCTTGAAAATCGAGAGCTGCCGCGTGCGGTGGCACGTTCTCGATGTCGACGGGACGGCTGTTGCTACCGCGATTTCCGATGCACAGGACGTGGTGCCATTCCAGCCCCAGAAATTTGAAGTGAGCACGTCGTTCAAAAAGCCTGCACTGTGGTCGCCGGAGACACCGAATCTTTATCATGCGGTGGTCACGATTGAAACGGAGGGAAAGGTTCGCGACGCCGAGAGAATCCGGTTTGGAGTACGCAGTGCCAAGTGGGACCCCGACAAGGGATTTTTTCTCAACGGCAAGTCCGTGAAAATCAAAGGCACCTGCAACCATCAGGACCACGCGGGCGTGGGCGCAGCATTGCCGGATCGACTGCAAGAGTATCGCCTTGCCATCCTGAAAGACGTGGGTTCAAACGCCGTGCGCACCTCGCACAATATGCCTACACCCGAGTGGGTGGAAGCCTGCGACCGCATGGGCATGATGATGATGTGCGAAACGCGCACGATGAGCTCTAACCCGGATGGCATAGCGCAACTGGAGTTGATGATCAAGCGCTATCGCAATTCGCCGTCGATCATTTTGTGGTCCATGGGCAATGAAGAGTGGGTCATGATGCCGCAGGAGCAGGGCCCGCGCGTGGTCGCCGACATGATTGCGCGCGCCCACGAACTCGATCCCACGCGCTTGTGCACGGCCGCTGTGAATCAAGACTATCAGTCACATTTTCCTGAGGTCCTCAACGTGATGGGCTTCAACTACAACCTCGATGAACATGACGCGTATCACAAGGCGCATCCGAAACAGCCTTGCGTGGGCTCAGAAACGGCGAGCACCCTGGCGACGCGAGGGATCTACTCGACCGACGAACTCCGCAACTGGGTCAGCGCCTACGATCTGAATCGTCCGCGCTGGGGTGAAACGGCCGAGGAGTGGTGGAAATTCTACGCGGCGCGCGAATGGCTCGCCGGCGGCTTCGCCTGGACTGGGTTTGACTATCGCGGCGAGCCAACGCCTTACGGGTGGCCCTCGATCAGCTCGCAATTCGGCATCGTCGACACCTGCGGCTTTCCCAAAGACGATTATTACTATTACAAAGCCTGGTGGGGCCGGGAGCCGGTATTGCATCTACTTCCGCACTGGAACTGGGATGAACGAATCGGCGAGCCGATCTCGGTATGGGCGCACTCGAATGTGGATGAAGTAGAACTCTTCCTGAACGGCAAGAGCCAAGGCTCGCAGAAAGTGCAGCCACTCACGCATTTGGAATGGAAAGTGAAGTATGAGTCCGGCGTACTCGAGGCACGTGCAAAGAAGAACGGCAAAATCGTCCTGACGGAAAAACGTGAAACCACGGGAAACCCAGTTTCGATAAAGCTAAGCGCAGATCGGATAGAAATTAATGCCGATGGCGAAGACGTCGCGATTCTCCGCGCCGAGGTTCTGGATGACCGCGGGCGTCCAGTACCGACGGCCAACGTCCCGATCAGTTTCAAAATTAAGGGGGAAGGCACGCTGCTTGGCGTGGGCAACGGTGATCCAAACTGTCAAGAATCCGATAAAGGACCGAAGCGGAGTTTGTTCAGCGGCCTGGCGCAAATCATTGTGCAGTCGACCCGCACGCCCGCAGAGATCACGGTCGAAGCGTACACAGAGAATTGGCCGCCGCCGAAACTTCCGGCCACGAAGCTCGTCATCAAAACAAGAAAAGCTGCATTGCGGCCAGCTGTAGCCGAAATACCGGAATGACTCGGCGAAGTCCCACCTGCTTCCTCAGGATTTATAATAGAAAGATTCGCTCCTGCCGAAATCGCTGCCTGTAGCTCCGAAGGCCGGTTTCTCGCGATGCCGAATGTTTCAGCTCGGAGCTGAAAACTGGTTTCCCCGATGGACTTCAAACTCGTTTCCAGTTACAAACCGCAAGGCGATCAGAAGACCGCGATCGAAGCGCTCACGCGCGGCATCTACGACCGCGAGCAGCACCAGGTCCTGCTCGGCGTCACCGGTTCGGGCAAGACTTACACCATGGCCAAGGTCATCGAGGCGGTGAACCGCCCGGCTCTCGTCATGGCGCATAACAAAACTTTGGCCGCGCAGCTCTATCACGAGTTTAAGAATTTCTTTCCCCACAACGCCGTCGAATATTTCGTATCTTATTACGACTACTACCAGCCCGAAGCCTACGTTCCCGCCGCCGATCTCTACATCGAAAAAGAAGCGACCATCAACGATGAACTCGACAAGTTGCGCCTCTCGGCAACTCGCTCTTTATTCGAGCGCCGCGACGCGCTGATCGTGGCATCGGTCAGCGCCATCTACGGCCTCGGCTCGCCTGAGGCGTACTACGGCATGATGCTGTTCCTTGAAAAAGGCCAGAAGATCGCACGGGAAGACATCACGCACAAACTCGTCGACATCCTTTACGAGCGCACCAACAGCGAGTTCCGCCGCGGAACGTTCCGCGTGCGCGGCGACGTCATTGAAGTGTTCCCTACTTACGACGATATGGCCTACCGTATCGAACTCTGGGGAGACCAGGTCGAATCGCTCTCCCAGATCGATCCGCTGTTCGGCACGGTCAAGCAGAAGTATATGCGCCTGCCCATTTATCCCAAGACGCATTACGTGATGAAAGACGAGACGCGGGCATCGGCGGTCGAGTCGATCAAGCAGGAATTGGCGTGGTGGGAAGTCGAGTTGGAAAAACAAGGCCGCATGGTCGAAGCGCAGCGCGTGCACCAGCGCGTGAAGTTCGACCTGGAAATGATCAAGGTAATGGGCTACTGCCACGGCATCGAAAATTATTCGCGCCACTTTACCGGACGCATGCCGGGAGAGCCTCCCCCGACCCTGCTCGATTATTTCCCGCGCGACTACCTGATGTTCGTCGACGAGTCGCATCAGACCATCCCTCAATTGCGCGGTATGTACCACGGCGACCGCTCGCGAAAAGAAGTGCTGGTGGAGTACGGATTCCGCTTGCCCTCGGCGCTCGACAATCGTCCGCTGACTTTCGAAGAATTCGACCACCGCACGAACCAGCTTGTATACGTGTCAGCCACGCCCGGCCCCTATGAGCTGACAAAATCGGCGGGAGTCGTCGTGGAGCAGATTATTCGTCCCACAGGGCTGATCGATCCCGAAGTCGAAGTTCGTCCCGTCAAAGGCCAGATCGATGACCTGCTGCACGAAATTCGCGCCCGCGTGCAGAAAGGTGAGCGCGTGCTCGTCACCACGCTGACCAAACGCATGGCGGAAGATTTAGCCGAATATTATGCGGAAGTCGGCGTGAAGTGCCGCTACATGCACTCCGAAATCGAAACCCTCGAGCGCGTGAAGATCCTGCGCGATCTGCGCAAAGGCGAGTTCGATGTCCTGATCGGCATCAATCTTCTGCGCGAAGGGCTCGACCTGCCGGAAGTTTCGCTGGTGGCAATTCTCGACGCCGATAAGGAAGGGTTTCTGCGCTCGCAAGGATCACTCATCCAGACCATTGGCCGCTGCGCCCGCCATCTCAACGGCCGCGCAATTCTCTACGCCGACCGCATGACCGATTCCATGAAGCACGCCATGGACGAAACCCTGCGCCGCCGCGCCATCCAAACCGCCTACAACGAAGAACATGGAATCACTCCTGAATCGATCGTGCGTCCGCTGGATATGACGCTGGCCGGAATCGTCGCCGCGGACTACGCCGACCTGACCGGCGGCGAGTCAGAAGGCGTGCCAGAGTTCAAATCGCAAGAAGAACTGGACGCCTACATCTCGAACCTCGAAAGCGACATGCGCGAAGCCGCCAAGCAGTTCGAATTCGAGAAGGCCGCGAAGCTGAGGGATACGATCAAGGAGTTAAGAACGAAAGAGTTTTTGTTCGCATGAGAACGGCGTATCCGCGCGTTCCTCCTAGACTATCCGCACCGGTCCCGGATACTGCCCCACGATAGAGTCAGCTGTGAGCAGCGTGACCCCCTCCACGGTAGCCTGCGCCACTAACAGCCGGTCGAAAGGGTCTTTGTGAATGGGGGGCAGGTTCTCAATGGCGACTACGTGATCGCTGACGATCGGCAGCTCTGCATATCCATTGTCCAGCAACCCGCGACGGAGCAGCCGCGGATCGGCTTGAAAGTCGCTGCGTCCGAGCGCTCGCTTGATCGCCACTTCCCAAACGCTGGCGGTACTAAACAGAAGTTCATTCGCCGGAGTGCTGATCAATTTCCGGGTGGTCGCCGAGAGCCGGCCAGGTTCGCCGGCGGCCCACAGCAGCAGGTGGGTATCGAGCAGAAGCTTCATTTCCCGCCCGTGAACATGCGCTCAATTTCTTTCTGACCCATGCGGTCAAAATCGTCTGGCACGGAGATTTGCCCGGCCATAAAACCAAGCCGCTTGACTTCTTTTCCCACTGGAGCGCTGAGAGCCGTGACCTTTACCATGGGCTTGCCGGCCTTCGCAATCACAAAAGGCTCTCCTTTTGCCGCCTCGTCAACGAGCCTGGATAATTGGGTCTTGGCTTGATGGATGTTGATGGTTTTCATAGCTGCAATATAGACTAAACTAAGCTAGCTTAGTCTATTTTGAGCCGGCGTGCAAATCGAACTTGACCTCACCGTCCATAAGCCGCGCTGGCCGCCAGCGGCTTCCGATGAAACGTATATCCATCAAACGTCTCGGAGCGGAAATTCAGATTGGAGCTGGCCAGTTTTTCAGTTTGGCTCAGGAACAGGTACCCACCGGGCTCGAGATAAAGATGCAGACGTTCCAGCAAGGCAATGCGCTGGGCGCGGGAGAAGTGCGGCAGAACATCCATGCAGAAAATGACCTCGAACCGTCCAATGTAGCCGGGACGCGCCAGGTTCATGCAATTGAAGGTGACTAGGCTACGCAGGCGCGGCTTGACTGACAATTGAACCGAACTATTACGGAACCCCTGAGAAATGACTGAACCGCCATTCTTCAAAGGCTTCTCGGCATCGTCGTTAAGCAAAACACCGGGCGCAGAAATCTTGGAAAAATAATTGCGAATGATCGCCGGAGGCAGGCCCTCCAGCGCCGACTGCGGATACACGCCGCGATCGGCGGTTTCAATATTGCGCGGCAACAAATCGCTCCCCACAATGTGCAACGAGAACGCTGCTACCGATCTTGCACCAACAGAACTTCCCAGAATGTCACCAATGCCGCCGTTGCGCGTGGCTTTTGCACCGCCTGGGCCGCCTCCATTATTGGACGTGCCGGCGATGTTTGCCGGCGTAGCGCCGGTCTGGCTCATCGCGTCGCACACGGCCATTGCAATCGAATAGGTTTCTTCTCCAGTAGAGCAGCCGGCGCTCCAGATGCGAAGAGGACTGGGCCCATCGATGGATTTGCGCGCACACAGTTGCGGGACCACTTGCTGTGCCAGAGCGTTCAGCGCGCCGGGATGGCGATAGAATCCAGTGTTCGAATGAACCAGCCCATCCAGCAGAGACGACCAGCTGGCGGGATCTTGGCCCTGCGAGCGAAGCCGGTCAAGCAATGCAGCCGGGGCCCCCAAGTCCTGTGCTTCGATGTAATCGGCAACATGCGTGGCCAGCGCGTTGTTGGAGCAGTCTAAGACGACTCCGGCTTGCCGCTCCACCAGAAGGCGCAACTCGGAAAGCTCGTGTTCGAGGATCGTGCTGGTTGCTAGTAGCTTGTGCATAAGCTGGTTCCCAAATTCAGTGTTAGTCGGTCCATTGCGTCGGCTTTCCGGGTCCGTCTCAGTCACCCGCAGCCGCTGCGCGATACTTCCCGGAATCGCGCTCGGCCTGCTGGGCAACCACGTTCATTTCTTTTTCCAGCGATGAGAAACGCTGCATCACCTCATGAATGCGCAGCGTCATATTGCGAATCGTTTCAATCTGGCCGCGTGCCTGGGCCGAAAAACTGCCGGGTTCCACCAGCAACAGATCGGAGTTTCCCAGCAGCGATGTAAGCGCATTGTTCAGGCCGTGGCGCATATCAAGCATGTAACGCCCCAGCATGGCTTCCCGCTCGAGCAGGGCGCACTTTTCTTCTGCGACGCGCGCGCGCGCCTCGGCATGAGTTCGAAGTACAGCTTCGCTGGCCGAGAGAACTAGAGCATTCAGCCAATTTTCATCCGAACCAATCACGGCTGCGCGCGGCCAGCGCCCGCGCACGAGCTGCGCAGCAGCAGCGTTCTCGCAGATGCAGAACAGCGGCTGCTGGGTCGAGTGCAATGGCTCCATGATCACAGACAGCAATTCCCTGCGGAGCGGGCCCACAATTGCGACCGCAAAGTTCTCCACCGAGCGCGGCCAAATATCTCCGCTGAGCAGAGTGAAGGTCGGTACATTGCGCTCCATTTGCCAGCGCGCCGTCACGCTTCGCGAAAACTCTGCATCATCAGAAATAATCAGTACCGTCGGGTGATCTGCTCGCATCTTTCGGTCCACTTACATCGGCGAATCTTCTTTATTGGAAAAGTCCTCTACTGGTTCGTTCGGAATCTCGAGGTTATTCTTGCTCTTTCCCGTCGGCGCTCCATCCAGGTGTGGAAGAAATTTCGAAGTCTGCAGTACCGCTCTTCTTGCTTGCTGGCGCGGGTTTAGGAATCGACGAAGCTGGTCGTGCCACCGGCGATGCCGGAGCCTTCGCACTCGCACCGGCCGCGGCCGCGACTGCGGCAGACGCTGACTTTTTCCCCGGCGCAATTCCTGCATTCTTGGCTGATGCTGCAGCATTGGTGCCGCGGCCCAGCGCGGTCTCGACCGAGGCGCGCAGGTCCGTTAACATGCGCAAGGGCTGTCCCGAAGAGTATTCAGCCTGAAACATCACTTTCCATGACTGGCAGATCATGCGCAGACGGACCACCGGTTCCTGCGCTGAAAATTGCGCCCGCCGGCAGTCAATCGTTTCGACGCCCTTTTCTTCCAGTTCCGTCAAACCATCAAGAATGCTGTTCAGATCGGTCAGCATCAGACGAAAAAAGCTCCGCCGCATGAGATAACCGAAGCGGGTGAAGGCGACCAGCGCGACCGGCAGATAAAAAAGATCGCCGGCCTGCCCTTTTGCTTTGCGTCCCTGCTCCAGCACGCCACCGTGCAGCAGTTCGTCCAACGACCGGCACTTCCGCGCGGCGTCCAGGACGCCGGTCCAACGCATTCAGCCAAACCGGAGTTTTGAGTTCAACTTTGCCGAGGACTGGTTCCATCTCACCAGCCACATACGCCAGATCGACGCGTTTGTCATCGAGATCGGCGGCTGCAATCTGGCTGAAGTATTGCACCAGTAAGAAATCGATCTTGTCGCGCATCGAGTCGCTATGGGCCGGGATTCTCAAGAAGATGTTGGATCAAGGCGACGATGCTGTCAGGATTCACCACTGAGCTGGTCTGCAGGAATTGGCGCAATTGATGGACCTGAACTTGCGCGTCCATCTGTTGCAGCCACAATTCGGCTTGTTCGATGGATTCCGGCGCAGGAGTGTCGGTGCCTGACTCGAGATCGGCGCAGTCCGGCAGATCCACGGCGAACTCGCGTGCCAAGTCGGCGTAAATCGGATAAATGCGTCGAATGTTCGCCCAGAGCTTTGCGGGATTTGAAGCTGGCGTTTCAGAGTTCGGCGGAGTCATGGCTTTACGATCCAGTTAGGGACGGAGTTGATAAAACGGGCTGCCACGGCGGTGGTTCCCGGGTGATATTGCACAGCAACCACTGAGGCTTCTGCATCCAGCGAACCGTCCGAGTTGCGAAGGTGCAGGACATCGGCGAATTCCAGCGGCGTCGCACAAGCGAATAGAACTTCGCGTGAAGTTCCGAATTCAATGACAGTGCTCTCCCGGATCCCGCGCGCAGTCGGTTGGTCTGCCTCGTCGTTTGCCCTGCGCCAGACCTGAACCGGAATTCGAACCGGGGTGGCATCCGGGAAAAAACGCGCGAGGTCGGCGACCTTGCTGGCTTGCGCCGCGCGTGATGGTGCTGTGGCTTGTTGCGCCAAGCAATACCTTTCTCCTACCTGCCCTGGGGGAGCTCTGGAGTGTTTCGCCTCAAACTCAAGCTCCAGATTTTTTTTTCGCAGTCCAGACTTTCGCAGATTTATTGCGGTTGGCTCCCCTCTTCCCGGTTAGGAAGAGCATTGGGGAGCCAGATTCCGCGGTTATGCGGAGCAAAGTTGCACGACCGCTACCACAGTGCGGAACGGAAGGATTAGCACTGAGGCGCTAATTTCTTCAACAACTTAGCTACGTCTCGTCATCCCTCGCTAGCTCGATGAAACTGACACGTCTCAGTGTGAGACGAATAGTCTCACACCTCCAAAGTCGTATATAGTATCCACACACCTAAAAGCGACGTCGCGGATGGCTGCAGAAAATCTGTCCATCGCTCTGAAGTCGAGCATCACATGGGGCTTCAAATTCCGCGAGTTGTAGGTCGCGAACCAACGACTGGAAAAAACGACTGGAAAAATAGATGACCAAATCGTTGAAGCAATTGCAATTGTGTGGCGCGCTGCTCGGGCTGGCGCTTCTCACAACCGCTCTGCCCACGCGGGCAGCGGCGCAGAATGAAGATCAAGAGGACCCGCCCACCAGAGTGGCTCGGCTCGGCTACATGCAAGGCTCGGTTTCCTTCCAGCCCGCCGGAGAGGACGAGTGGGTCGGAGCCGTCTGGAACCGGCCGTTGACCACTGGCGACAAGCTTTGGTCTGACGCTGGCTCGCGCGCCGCTCTGCAGCTAGGGTCGGCTTCCATTCGATTATCCGAGTACACCGGAATCTCGTTCCTCAACCTCGACAACGACACCGTCCAGGTTCAATTAGATTCAGGCACAGCGAACGTCCGAGTGTGGCAACTAAACCCGGGCGATGACTTCGAGATTGACACACCCAACCTCGCTTTTGTGATTACCTCACCAGGCAGTTACCGGATCTATGCCGATCAGGACGGCAGCGACACCACTGTCGCCGTCCGCACCGGCGACGGCCAGGCGACCGGCAACGGCCAGACTTATACGCTGCAGGCTGGACAGGTTGGCTACTTCAGCGGAACTGAGTCCCTCGATGCCGACGTCGAAGACATCGGCCCACCCGACCAGTTCGACACCTGGGCAGACGGGCGCGACCGGCGCTACCAAGAATCGCGTTCGGCGCAATATGTCTCGCGCGATGTGGTTGGCTACGAAGATCTGGACGACTACGGTGACTGGCGCGACGATCCTTCTTACGGGCATGTGTGGTTTCCCAATCGAGTCGCTTATGGCTGGGCGCCCTATCACGAAGGCCATTGGGTTTGGATCGACCCCTGGGGCTACACCTGGGTCGATGACAACCCGTGGGGTTACGCTCCGTTTCACTATGGCCGCTGGGTGTTCATTGCCGGGCGATGGGGATGGATCGCCGGTCCTCCTGCGGTTGCGCCGGTTTATGCACCCGCACTGGTCGTGTTCGTTGGCGGAGGTGGAGGCTGGGGAGGAAATATCGGGTGGTTCCCGCTCGGTCCGCGCGAAGTTTACGTACCGTCGTATCCCGTCAGCCAGACGTATATGACGCAGATCAACGTCAGCAATACGAACGTCAGCACGACCACCGTCACGAACGTCTACAACACGACCATCGTTAATGAAACTACGACCATCACCAACATTACCTATGTGAACAGCGACCGTACCGGGCGCCGTCACCGCGGTTCCCCAAGGAGCGTTCACCAGCGCCCAGCCTGTGGCGAAAGTCGCTGTCAAAGTCACGCCGCAGCAGGTCGCGGCAGCGCCAATGACTCGGCGAGTTGCAGCGAACCCGACGCCCCAATCTGTGCTCGGAGGTAAGGCGTCAACGGCCGGCCACGTCGCCGCTCCGCCAGCGGCGGTGATGAATCGGCAAGTCGTTGCGAAGAAAACTCCTCCTCCTCCACCGCCGCCGATGAACAAGCAGTTGCAGGCAATGGCTGCACATCCCGGACAGCCCCTGCAGCGAAAAGAGATGGCCAGCTTGCGTCCGCCTGCGGCGATGCATCCTGCCGTCAAGGTCGCGCCTGCGGGAAAGCCCGCCGTGCCCACCACCGGACATGCGCCCGCTCCGCGGCCCGGACAACCTGCCGCTGCCCACCCTGCAGCTCCGCGAACGGCACAGCCCGCGCCAGCGGCGAAGCAGCCGGAGAATCGTCCGCCAACCGCTCCGGCTAGGGAACCAAATCGGCCTCCAGTCGCTCAGCCGAACCATCTGGAGATGAATCGTCCGACCGAAGCGCCGGCTCATCCGCCAGCAGCGCAGCCGAATCGACCAGTCGGCCAACCGGCGCGGCCCGAGCCAAATAGACCAGCGGCTCAGCCAAATCGTCCTGAGCCAGCTCGATCTTCAACTCCGCCACAGCAGCATGCCGCACCGCAACAGCAGCACCCTCCAGCAGCGAAGCCTGCGCCTCCGCTACAAAAGAAGCCGCAAATTCCGGAGGAGAAAAAGCAGGAGCAGCAAAAACCTCCCGGAGAATAGCGGCGAGGCTCTTGCCCTATCTTCAGCATCAGGCAAGCACTCTGGGCCTCCTCAGAGTGCTTTTTTCTGGTGTAATCACTGCCTTGGCCGCATTCGGTCCGATAGGAAATGACGCACCCTGGTCGGAGACTAAGGTTGACTGAGCAGCCGTCGGAAACGGCTCGATCCTCTGCGCTCACAGGTACGGTCTTTTCTACATCTTTTCGAAGAAGTGCGCGACTTTCTTACCTGAAGTTTCCGTCGAGTAGACCACCACCTTGGCGCCCTTCTCGGTGCCTGCGGCGACACCCTTTCCGCCATCTGCAGCAGCATGGCTAGTGAGTCGGAACGTGTGCTCAGTGCCATCGGCGGTTTCAACCACAAGCTTCTTTCCTGAGCGATCGATCTCTTTGACGGTGCCTTCAGTCTTGTGCAGGCCGTCGTCTCCGACTTTGTCGATCTCAACAGCGGTGTCTTCGGTCCCGCGCTTGGTTGAGTGGGCAACCACTTCGGAACCTTCTTTGAGACCATGCCATGAATCCTTCGCCGCAGCATCGGCTCCGGCATCGGTAGCGTGAACGCCGTCAACGGTGGTGTCTTTGGCCCAGTGGAACGAGTGCTCGGTACCGTCGTCGGTCTTGACGACGATCGTCTTGGTGGTTTTATCAATTTTGGTGATGGTGCCATGGGTCCCGGTGACGACATCGTCAGCGGCGAACACCAGGGAGGCGAGGAGCAGCACAAGGACCGCGAATCGAATCGGTTTCATCTGGGACTTTCTCCTATGTGGAAGTGGTTAGACGATACACGAGATTGATGCTCGGTTTATCGCATTGGTGGCACTTGTTTTCTAGGAGTACGCACGGATCGAGGGATGGCAGCTTCGCGTCTGCTTATTGCAAGGTGCGGCTGGACTCCGAACTCGTACCTCCGCTGATGTTGTAACGCTTCAGCTTGCGGTATAGCGTGGCGCGGCTGATGCCGAGCATGCGTCCGGCAAGGGCTTTATCGCCGTGGACTTGCTCGAAAACGCGCTGGATGGTGGCGCGCTCGATGTCTTCGAGATCAGTGGTGGTAAGCGCAGCGCGGCCGCTGCCTTCACCCGAACTTGCATCGGCAGCAAGCGCAAGATCGGAAACCAGTTCGGATGCAGGACCTGTGCTTGTGCGGGAGCGCGGATTCGCACCGGCGATGGTGGGCGGCAGGTCGCTGGGATCGATGACCGTCCCGTCTCCAAGGGCGACCGCGCGCTCGATGCAGTTTTCCAGTTCACGCACGTTGCCAGGCCAGTCGTAATTCATCAGCGCTTTCATGGCAGCGTTGGAAACGCGGAGGTCCGCGCCGGGAGCGTAGCGCTCGCAGAACCAGTTCACCAGCAGCGGAATGTCGCTGCGGCGCTCGCGCAGAGCGGGAACGTGAACCGTGACCACGTTAAGTCGAAAATAAAGATCTTTGCGGAAGGCTCCATTTTTGTAGGCAGCTTCAAGATCGCGGTTGGTGGCGGCAATGATGCGCACATCAACCTTGACGCGCTGGTTCGAGCCGACTGGGCGAACTTCTTTTTCCTGCAGCACCCGCAGCAATTTGGCTTGCAACTCAAGCGGCAACTCGCCAATTTCATCTAAAAAAATTGTGCCGGTGTCGGCGGACTGAAAAAGCCCCTGCTTGGATTTCAGGGCGCCGGTAAACGCCCCTTTTTCGTAGCCGAAGAGTTCGCTCTCAATCAGCGTGGGCACCAGCGAGCCGCAATCCACAGCCACGAAAGGACGGTTGGCGAACGCTCCGCGGAAGTGGATCGCACGCGCGATCAGCTCTTTTCCAGTGCCACTTTCGCCGGAGATGAGCACGGCCGTTCGCGTGTCCTTGAGTCGCGACGAGATCCGCAGGCACCTCCTGGATCTTGGCGGAAGATCCGATAATGCCGTGAACTGCAGTCTCGGAGTCGGTACGCTCACGCAGAAATTCGTTTTCTTCGACCAGACGGACTTTTTCCGCCATGCGGCGAAGGAATAAACGCAATTCTTCGAGCGGCGAAAACGGTTTGGTGATGTAGTCGTAGGCGCCGAGTTTCATGGCTTGCACCGCGGTTTCGATCGAACCGTGGCCGGTCATGAGTGCGACTTCGGTGCGCGGCAAAAGTTTTTTTGCGCGCTCGAGGAATTCGAGACCCGACATGTTGGGCATGACCATGTCACTGAGAATCATGTGCACCGGTTGTTCTTCGAGCAGCGCGAGCGCAGACTCCCCGCTGTCGGCTTCGAGACAAATGAACCCGAGCGCTTCGCCCACGGTCATGCAGAGTTTGCGGATGGTCTGTTCGTCATCAACGATAAGCAGGCGGACCCGCAGGTCTTCTCGATTGAGAGCGGAATTCGCCATAGCGGGTTTGTTCAGCGCGGCAGTCATCGAGGTTTTCCCATGGTTTTTTCGACAGCCGCGATAAGGTGCCTGCACGCGGAACGGCTTCTCCAGATAAAGCGCCCCGATTTTTCGCAGCGTGGTTACGGTTTCTTCGTTGGCATAATCGCCGGTAATGATGACAACTTTCTCGGCCAGGTCGGGACGGTTCTGCGAAATCCAGCTGTGCACTTGCGCGCCATCGACGCCGCCGGGCGTCCGCATATCGGAGATGACGCCGAGAAAACGTCCGTTTTCGAGCAGATGCAAGGCTTCGGCCCCGGATTCAATGCACACCACCGGATAGCCGTTGCGCTCGAGCGTCGCGCTGACCAGGGCCATAATCGAAGGCTCATCTTCGATGAGAAGGACCGGCAAGAGCGCTGGTTGAAAATTCGGGCTTGTCATTGCGGATGAACTCATGGCTGATTCACTCCTGCGGCCACACCCAAAGAAGCAGTGTGCGGCGCGGCGGGAAAGCGGACGATGAATGTGGCCCCAATCCCATTGGGGTTGTTGTGGCAGAGGATCTCGCCTCCGTGCTCTTTGACAATGCCGTAGCAGATGCTGAGGCCGAGGCCGGTTCCCTTGCCAACCTCTTTGGTCGTAAAGAACGGATCGAAAATCCGGTCGGGATTCTTGATGCCTTGGCCGTTGTCGCAGAAAGAGACCTCGACAGCATTATCGGTCTTCGCCGTCATGATCTCGATGCGGGCCGGCCGGCCGGATTCGTGCACTGCGTCATAAGCGTTATTGAGAATGTTGAGGAAGACCTGCTGCAACTGGTGGGCGTCGCCGATGATGTAGGGCAGGCTCTCATCGAGGTGTTCGATGACGTCGATGCCGTGGCTGGCAAGGTCGTACGAGCGCAGTTGAATGGTGCGGCGCAGCACCAGATTGAGTTGTACGGGATTGCGTTGCGGCGGCATTTGCCGGGCGAAGCTGAGCAGGTTTTGAACGATCTGTTTGGTGCGCTGCGCTTCCTGCAGGATCACGCGCAGGTCTTTGCGGGCACTGTCGGGCAATTCAGGATTCTCCAGCAGCAGATCGGCAAAACCGAGAATCGCGGTCAGCGGATTGTTCACCTCGTGTGCCACGCCGGAGACCAGCTGGCCGACGGCCGCCATTTTTTCCGCGTGTACCAACTTGCCGCGCAGCTCGGACGAGTCGGTAATATCGGTCATCACCACGACGATGCTGTTGATATTGCTTTGCTCGTCGCGCATGGGACTGAGGTTCACGGAAAATTGGCCGGCATCTCCACTGCGCCGCAGGATTTGCAGTTCAAGATTGTCAACTTGCCCGCCCTGAAGGGTGGCTTGCAGCGCATCCGAGAGCGGGCGAACACAGCCGGAAGCGGCCAATTCGAGCAGCGGGCGCCCAATGAGTTCGCTCTGCTCAAATCCGGCTTCATACCAGCGGCGATTCGCATAACTGATAAGCCCCGCCGTATCTGAGACCAGAATGAAACTCTGCGTATTGCTGAGAATCTTGCCCGAGAAGTCGCGCTCCCGCTGAAGTTCGGACTGATAGGTGTGAAGGCCGGTAACGTCGAGCATCAATCCGCGAATCTGCAGCAATTTCCCGTTGGAATCGTACATTCCGAAGGCGTTGATCAGCACATAGATTGGCGAGCCGTTCTTGCGGCGGAGCGTGGCCTCGAAGTTACGCATGTGGCCGTCTTTTTCCATGGCCGCGGCGTGGATCTGGCGCTGCTCCGGCGCGAAATAAATCTGCGTCGCAATGTCCACTTGCAACAGTTCTTCGCGGCTGGAATATCCCAGCATCGTGACCAGGGCGTCATTCACTTCGACGAAGCGCCCTTCGGGGGTGCTGAAGAACAAACCCT
This sequence comes from uncultured Acidobacteriaceae bacterium, assembly GCA_963743585.1. Taxonomy (GTDB): domain Bacteria; phylum Acidobacteriota; class Terriglobia; order Terriglobales; family Acidobacteriaceae; genus Sulfotelmatobacter. The sequence continues at coordinate 661,174 of CAVUQI010000006.1, forward strand.
CCTGAATATTGTCGAAAAGCTCGCGATACCGGCGCTCGGCTTCCCGGCGGTCGGTAATGTCCTTCAATACATGAATGGTCTGAAGATTTTCTCCCGAGGCTCCGTGCACCCGCGAAGTCGAGACCAGATAGGTGCGGTCGAGCGCGGGGTGAACGAATTCGTCTTCGCTCTCACCCGTGGAGCGGCAGAAGGGGCACGAGTAAAGCGTGGGCTCATTCGTAAGTGCGAGCAGAGCGCGCATGTTGACGCCAATGAGTTCGCTCGGCGCAACCCCGATCATGGCCGCGAGCGAGCGATTTACCCGCAAGACTTTATCGGTCTCGTCATGCACCACGATGTAATCGGTGATTGCGTCAAAGATTTCCGACCAATGGCGGCTCGCACGCTCCATGCGGGTGAATAGCCGGGCGTTTTCCAGGGCCATGGCGGCATGGCTGGCAATGGCTTGAAGAAGGTCACGGTCATCGGAATTGAGAGGTTCCGAACGGCCGGAAAGACACAGCAAAGCCGCCAGCTCACCGTTCGAGGCACCGATGCGTACAAGCACGCAATCGTCCCAGCCGAGCGCAGAAGCCAATTCAGGGTTGAGAAGCTCAGCCGCCCGGCCAGAGAAAATTTGCTCCTTGCGTTTCGCAATCAACTCGGAAAGTGCTTGCGCAAGTTGCTGCTGCAGCACACGATCTTGTGATGGAGGATCGGGAACCGTCTTCAGTGCGTTGCGTTTCTCAACCCGATTAAACGAACTCGAACCTGATTCTCTGATAGGTCCTCTAACAGGTTCGCCGAGAGGTTCGCTGCCATGATCTCTTGCGGATGTCGGGTGCAGAGCCACGCTCTCAGCTTTGCCCTCGTGAAACAGGACCACGGCGCCTTTGCGCGCGGCAGACAATTCGATGGCGCACTCGACGAATCTGCTCGCAAGTTCGGGTGCGTGCAGAACGCCGTCAATTTCGCGCGTAATTTTGCTCGAAGCTTCGGCGCGGCGGCGGTGTTGTTCTGACTGATGCAGGGTGTGTGCGGCTTCGAGCACAACCGCGACATGCGCCGCCAGAGCACGGGCGCGGCGAATATCTTCCTGCGAGATTCCACCTTGGTCCAGGCGGTCGAGCACTCCGAACATGCCTAGCAGCGATCCGTCCACGCCGCCAAGAGGCACGGCAAGCAACTGCCGGGCTTGATATTGCGCCAGTACTTTGCTGTTTGTGCCGGGCACCTGCGTAAGATCGTCAGACCAGAAAACTTCTTTGGCCCGCAGTGCGCGGGTTGCAACCCCTTCCGGAAAGATATTGTCCACGCGTTGGGCTTCGCCGCGATTCGCAAAGTAACGAACGTGGAATTCTCCGTTCTCCTGCAAGGCAACGAAGCACCGGCCAAATCCCAAAAAATCTGCCGCGCGCACCACGAATGCCTGCAGCGAATGTTCCAGATCTCGGCTGGCATTCAGCTCCGACGAGATCTCAAGCAATTGATGAAGTTCTCGCGCCTGTCCTTGAGCGGTCGCACATAGTTCGGCATGGGCCACGGCCACTGCTCCGAACCCGGCGATGGCCGTGACCAGCGACTTCTCTTCCGCGGTAAAAGCACCTTCCTGGCGGGGATACACCAAAATCGCGCCCTGCGTCCGCGCAGTGCGGAACGGAGCGGCAATCAAGGTTCCGGGAGAAACCAGCGAACCTAGCGATGGCTGATCGGTGCTTATGCTGATGGCGATTGCCTCTCCCGCAGATGCCACGCGCTGCGCCAGGTCTGCGGCAAAGCGGATCGTCTGGCGATTATGCGCGGCACGGAACGCCACCGCCAACTGCGGAGTCTCGGCAGAAACCGCTCGCAATTCGAAAGGTCCTTCCCCGCGCAGCAGAACGGAGACCAGCCGGGTGCGAAGCAAAACGCGCACTCGATCGGCCAGCGACTCGAGCACCGAGGCTACGTCCGGAGTGCCGTGCAAAACCTGCGCAACATCGGCCAGTATCTCGGCGCGACGATGCTCCTCTCGCGAGGCCTCGCCCAGACGCATCGCTTCGAGCAAGCTTCCAAGCTGTCCGGCCAGAATGGTGGCTTTGGCGGCGAGATTGTCATTAAAAAACGCTTCGTCGGAATCATGCAGAAAAGTGGCCGCGCCAATCACTTCGTCGAAGACCACTAACGGGGCCGACATCAGCGATCGGGCCCCAAATTGCTGTGCCGCTGGAAAAGAGGGATTCGGCTGAAAATTGTTCACGAAAATTGTCCGCCGCTGGCGTACGGCTTCAATGGTGGTCGCACTTTGCTCCGCTAGCAATCGCAAACCGATGAAGCGCTCGGCCAGCTTGCCGTCGGCCTGCTCACCAATCAACTCATCTCCCGGGTAGCGACGCCAAAAATAAACCCCGCTGACCTGGAAAAATTCGCGGCAGGCACGGCAGAAAAGCTGGATGAGCGAAGCCGGCTGAGAACGTGCCGCTCCTTCGGTCGCGATCCATAGCAACAAGTTCTGAAAAGCTTCGTCGGAACTGGGTACGCCAGCGCCTTCCGACAAAACCTCCGAATTTCCTACGGCATCCTTCAGGATCTCACCGCCTCCTTCGTACGAATCGGGGTGATTCTCATAAGTGATTGAAACTATTGGAAAAGTACTTCCCCATCTCATTTTGAGTCAAGTGAAATGGCGGAGAGAGTGCCAAACTGTGAAATCCCGAGAAAAACGGCACTCCTGCGATCTCAACTTGAGAACTGTTTATAACCCAAACAAATTCTGAGACGAGCCTAATTCAGAACTGAGGCCGATCTGCACCCGCTTTGAGCAGCCTAAACCTTGCTTTTTCAATCACGTCGCCAGCGTTACCTTGGTTTTTCCAAAATCGAGTGCGTGGCCACGGCGTTGCTCCCACCGCATCACCACGATTGTGCCGGAGGAACTGTGTCTTTGCGAAGCAAGGATGTGGCAGTGCTGATCGCAGCGGTGCTGATCACGGCAGTGATGACGGTGGCTGGAAAGCCGCTCAGGGTTCAAGCTCAAAATCAGACCCAACCTCAAGATTCGCAAAATGAAATCGTCCGCCGGGCCAAGAGTAAAGTCGAGCCGGTTTATCCCGACCTGGCGAGGAAGATGAATCTTTCGGGCGTGGTAAAGATCGCCGTGGTCATTGCTCCGAACGGGACGATAAAGGAAGCAAAAATACTCGGTGGGCATCCGGTGCTCGCAGGTGCGGCGCTGGATGCGGTAAAGAAATGGCGCTACGAACCCGCTTCGGTGGAGACCTCGGGTGTAGTGGACGTCAAGTTTGATGCTCATTGATATCGATATTGATCAGCGAGAGCGGTTCGCCGGAGGAACGGCATGACGATTGGCAAGAAGCTGTACAAAAATTTCGGAATCATCCTCACCATGGTGGTGGTGCTCTTCATTGTGAACCTGCTGGCAGTACACCGCGAGCACGGAGCCAAGGACGCGGCCAAGGTTTCGCTCGAATTGGCCGATGCCACCAATGACGTTCGCTTCCAGATGATGCAGAACCGCTTATACCTGAGCAACTACCTGCTCAGTGGCGACACCCGCGAAGTCGATCGCATGAATGACGGATTGCGGATCCTCGGCGAAAAACTCCAGCAGGCCAAGACCCTTTCCAACTCCGAACAAGAGCGTACCGCCCTCACCAAGGTGGATCAGTTGGAGCAGGCGTGGGCGAAAGAATTCGCCCAGCCCTTGATCGAAAAGCGAAAAGATGTGGACTCCGGAAACGCGACCGTAGCCGAATTGCAGATTTACTACCTGCAGAAAGACGCTTCCTCCTGGGTCAAAAACTCGACCGAAGCGCTCGATGTTGCCGACGGCGAAAACCGCAAGCTGGTCGAAGAAGGCCGCAAATCCGATGAGACCGCCAGTACCTGGACGATCCTGGCGGCCTGGCTCAGCACACTCGCCGCACTGGGTTTGGGCGTCGTGGTGGCTTATCGCACAGCCAAAGAAATCACCGAGCCACTGATCAAACTGATGAAAGTTTCGCGCCAGATCGGCGACACCGGTGACCTGGAACATTCGATCGACGTCAACCGCCAGGATGAAATCGGAGAACTCGCCCGCACTTTCGCCAAGATGGTGAACTACCTCAAAGAGATGGCCGGCGTTTCGGAATCAATCGCCGGCGGCGATCTCACGGTTGAGGTCAAGCCCCGCTCAACCCACGACACTCTGGGCAATGCCTTCGCCAAGATGGTCGAGGGCCTGGGCCGGCTGGTGCGCAGCGTGCGCGACGCTTCGGCACAAGTCGCGAGCGCATCCGGCCAGGTAGCCAATGCTTCGGACGATTCGGCCAAGATCGGGTTGCAGGCTTCTTCGGCAATCGACGAAGTCACCAGCACCATGCACGAGATGAGCGTGAACGTGCAGAACATGGTGAAGAGCACGCAAGTGCAGGCTTCCAGCGTCAGCGAGACCTCCGCCTCGATCGACCAGATGGTGGCTTCGATCCAGCGCGTGGCCGATACCGCAAAAGTCCTGCTCGATATCTCGAACCGCTCGCGCGAAGAAGTCCACAGCGGCATCACCACCATGGAGAAAGCGACCGACGGCCTGAACCGCATCAACGCCACCATCACATCGTCGGGCGAGATCATTGGAGCGCTTGGCCAGCGTGCCGATGACATTGGAAAGATCATTGAAGTCATCGACGATCTGGCCGAGCAAACCAACCTGCTAGCCTTAAATGCCGCCATCGAAGCCGCGCGCGCCGGTGAGCACGGACTCGGATTTGCCGTGGTCGCCGATGAAGTTCGCAAGCTGGCGGAAAAGTCGGCGCAGTCCACCAAAGAGATTTCCGAGCTGATCCAAAGCATTCAGAAGGAAGCCCGCAAGGCGGTCGAGAATATCGACCGCTCCACCGGCATTGTGAATGAGGGTCTCGATCTCGGCGGTGAGCTGAACTCGGCGCTGCGCAAGATTTCCAACGTGGTCACCGAAGTCTACAAATTTGCCCAGGAAATCGGCGCAGCCACCAACGAACAGTCGCATGGTTCCTCGCAGATCGCGCGCGCCACCACGCGGCTGAACGAAATCACCCATGAAATCAATTCCGCCGTGGAAGAACAGGCATCGGGCGCGCAGGCCGTGGTCAAGGCCATGGAGCGCATGCGCGAGCTGGTGCAGCAATCCACTTCGGGCTCGACTGAATTGGCCGCGTCGGCGGAGCAGATGTCAAAGATGTCGCGTGGCCTGCTCGACTTCATGGACCGCTTCACGCTGGATGAAGCTAGCCAGGAAGAAGCGCACGAAGAGACGCCTCGCAAGAACCGCAAGGCGGCGGCGGCACGTGCCTAGGCAGCACGTACTTAAGAAGCATGCACTTAAGAAGACCAGCTATCGATGAACCGCGAACTGCATATCGTCGGCTTTCAGGTGGGGCGCGAGACCTATGGCGTGCCCATTACGTCGTTGCACGAGATTGTGCGCGTGCCGGAAATCACCGCCGTTCCGGACGCTCCGGATTATCTCGAAGGCGTCATTAACCTTCGCGGAAAAATTGTTTCCGTGATGAGCCTGCGCAAGCGCTTCGGCGACAAGCACGCCAAACTAAAAAGGCAGAACCGGATTCTCGTAGTAGAGCATTCCGGCAAGCTGGCTGGGTTGATCGTCGATTCCGCTTCGGAAGTGCTCAAGATTGCGGGAGAAGATGTCGAAGCGCCTCCAGCCGCGTTTCAAGAAGGCGGTTTGAACTGCGTCACCGGACTGGGCAAGGTGAAAGACCAATTAATCGTGCTGCTGGATATGACTAAATTGCTGGCCCCGGCGAGCTTGCTCCAGGAGAAAACTGCGGAAGACAAGAAGGCCAAGGGCGAGGCCAAGGCAGCCGCGGGTCACTAGATGGAGTGTACGAAAACGGTGCACGACATCGGAAGTCAATGATCAGTTGTCGCACTTAAAGTTGAAATCAGAACTCGGACGTTATAAGCGAGAAAAAAGATGGGAACATCGGGAGCAGCACCTGCTCCAATTTTAACCGAGGCAGAACTGAGACTGTTGCAGGCGCTCGTCTATCAGGAGTGCGGCATGCACTTCGATGAGCGCCGCACTCATTTTCTGCAGGATCGCTTGCTGCGGCGTCTGAAGGAATGCCGCGCCGATTCGTTCTACGCCTATTACCGCTTGCTCATCAGCGCCGAGGGCAAACAGGAACTCGCGCAACTGGTCGAGAACCTCACGGTGAACGAAACCAGCTTTTTCCGCCACAAGGCCCAGTTGGATTTGTTCCAGAAGCATGTGCTGGAAGACATGCTCAAGCGCAAGCAGGCGCACCGCGAGTATTCCGTAAGGATATGGAGCGCAGGATGTTCGACTGGGCAGGAAGCCTACACCTTGGCCATGCTATCGGCCGACGGGCTCGCGTATTACTACCTGCGAAATCCCTTGCCGGCGGAATTGTCGCTGCCGAAGCCGCTGGTGCCTCCGCCGTGGCGAGTGGAGATCCTGGCAAGCGATATCAGTTACTCCGTGCTGAGGACAGGGCAAGAGGGGAGTTACAACGATCACCAGATGTCGACCGTGGATTACAGTTTCCGCCTGCGCTATTTCGACAAAATCGGCGATCGTTATGCGATCAAGAAGGCGCTGAAGGAGATGGTCCACTTCGATTTTCATAATTTGAAGACCGAATATCTGCCGCAGCGCAATGACGTGATCTTCTGCCGCAACGTGATGATGTACTTCGATGAAGCCGAACAAAAGCGGCTCATCGAAAAGTTTTACCGCTGCCTGAATCCCGGCGGCTATTTATTCGTGGGACATGCGGAAAGTTTGTTGGGATTGACCGACAAATTCCAAATGGTGCACCGCGACAGCGGCACGGCTTATCAGCGGATCGAGGTGAAAGAGTGACGAACACGCCCGACGAGCGCGGAGCGGAACTGCGGGAGTTGTTTTTCGAAACCTCCCAGGAGTTGCTGCAGGCGCTGAACGAAGAATCTCTCAAGCTGGAGAAGACCCCCGGCGACGAGGAGATTGTGCGTTCGATCCGCCGCATCGTGCACACCCTGAAGGGCGACTCGGCCGCTTGCGGGCTGCGCGAGTTGAGCGAATTGGCCCATCAGTTCGAGGATGCGTTATCGCTCGAAGGTACGGCGGCACATGGCGCGCTGGCCGAGATTTCTTTCGCTTCAGCCGATGTATTTGCGGAGATGATTGCGGCGTACCGCTCCGGCGGTGCAATGCCGGCCACCGAAACTTTGCTGAAGAGGATACAGGAACTCACTGCGATGCCTGCAACCAGGAAATCGCGGCGCAAGAAAAAAGCGGATGAACCAGCGACAAATCTTGCCAAAGATTGGACTGAAGTCGAGAAATTGGCCGTGACGCAAGCGCAAGCGTCCGGCCTGGGAATCTATGAAGTCGCGGTGAAAATCGATCCCCACTGCGCCATGCCGATTGCGGCCCGCCAACTGATCGCGAATGCGGTCCAGCAGGCAGGCAAGATACTTGTGCTGCGGCCCGATCCCAAGTCTCCGGCCGCGTCCAAGCAGGTAAATTTTGTGATCGCCGGCACAGAGCCGCCCGAGCATATTGCCGCCAAATGCAAAATCCCCACCATCGCCAGCGATGTGGCAGTCACGGTGATTCAGGCTCAACACAAATCGAGAACCGATGCAAAAATCGCCAAGCAATCGGAACCGCCGCGGCCGGAAATTAATCTTTCGCCAAATTCAGAGACGCTCGCGCCGGAAGCATTGGCCACTCCCAGCTTCGAGACCACTGCTTCCCAGCCGGAGGCAACCGCTGCGCCGCAACTGCAGGCAGAAAATATTCTGCGCGTGGAAGCCGGACGCATTGACAACGTGCTCAATCTTGTCGGCGAACTGATTATCGGCAAATCGATGCTGCAGCAGGCGCTGAACGAATTTGGCAAGCGTTATCCGAAAGAACTGCTGCGCGGCAAGTTTGGCGATGCCATGGCTTTCCAGTCGCGCGTATTAAACGACCTGCAGCGCTCGGTCATGAAGATTCGCATGGTGCCTGTCGAGCAGCTATTCCGGCGATTTCCTCGAGTGGTGCGGGACGTGGCGCGCCAGCTGAATCGCGACGTCGACCTGGAACTCAGCGGGCAGGATACCGATCTTGACAAAGGGATTCTCGACGCCATCGCCGAACCTTTGACTCATCTGGTGCGCAACGCGGTCAGCCACGGCATCGAAACCGCCGACGAACGCCGGCGCCAGGGCAAGCCCCCGCGTGGAAAAATCAGGCTGCATGCCTATCACCAGGGAAATCAGGTTGTGGTGGAGATCAGCGACGACGGCCGGGGCATTGATGCACAGAAGATTCGCAACAAGGCTGTCGAACTCGGAATGACCACCCCGGAAGAGGCCGCGCGCTTAAGCGAAGGGGAAACTCTGGAGTTCATCTTCCGCCCCGGATTCAGCACCGCCGAGCAAGTCACGGAAATTTCCGGTCGCGGTGTCGGTATGGACGTGGTGCAAAGCGTCATTCAGCGCCTGAAGGCCACCATCCACGTCGATACGCGGCTCGGGCAAGGTACAACCTTCCGCCTGAAACTTCCGTTGACCCTGGCCATCATCAAGGCCCTCATGTTCTGGGTAGAGCGCCGGCTTTATGCGATTCCCCTCAATGCGGTCAGCCAGATTGCGCGGGCCCGAGAATCCGAGGTTCATCAGGTCGACAATTATGAGGTGCTGCAACTGCGCAACCAGGTTCTTCCCTTGCTGCGCTTGGGGCGCCCTTGCGCGCCGGATGCAGACCGCCATGCGAGCAAGCTCTTTGTGCTGGTGATTACCGTTGGCGAAAAAAGATACGGGCTGATCGTCGATGCCTTGGAAGGCGAGGAAGAATTGGTGATTAAAGCGTTGGACGATCAGACCTTCTCGACCGATCTGGTGAACGGTGCTTCCATCCTGGGAGATGGAAAAGTTGTACTCATTCTGAACCTGCCCGCGGTCGTTGAGCATGTCGCGAGAACGCGCCCACGGGAACAGGGGGCCACGAATTTCGGATTATTGCTGAACCATGAAGATCGCGCACGATTAACAATGAACGCGATTGGGGGCCGAGCATGAGTGACGGGACCAGGAAGGTTCGTGTGCTGGTGGTCGACGATTCAGCGTTGATGCGGAAGTTGATTCCGCAGATGCTGGAGACCAGTCGCTTGATCGAAGTGGTAGGAACAGCAATGGACGGTACTTTCTGTCTGAAGAAGATCGAAGAGCTAAAGCCTGACGTGGTCACTCTCGATCTGCAGATGCCGGGCATGAACGGCATCGATACCCTGAAAGAGATCATGCGGCGCAATCCCCTGCCCGTCATCGTGGTCAGCTCTCACAGCACCGACGGCGCCTCGGTGACCTTCAAGGCATTGGGACTTGGCGCCTTCGATTTCGTCACCAAGCCGCATGATGCCATGACGCACATGGAGGAAACGGCGAGCGAACTGATCGCCAAAATCAAAGCCGCGGCCGATTGCAAAGTGGTCCGTCCGGGACGTTTCATGAGCATCCAGGCGCGTCCGGAAAAGATCTCGGCTGGAAAGTCTGCGCCGCAGCCAACCAAACTGGTGGCCATCGGAGTTTCCACCGGAGGGCCGCAAGCGCTTGAATTTCTGCTGGCGCAGCTGCCACCTGATTTTCCCGGATCAATTGTGGTCGTGCAACACATGCCCGAAGGCTTTACCGACATGTTCGCGCGGCGTCTGGATGAAGTTTGTTCTCTGAGGGTGAAAGAAGCGCAATCCGGCGACATCCTGCAAGCTGGCCGAGTGCTGGTCTGTCCGGGAAGCCGGCACATGCGAGTAAAGCGGCTCACTATGGGAGACGTAGTAGTGCTGAGCGATGAAGCGCGCGTCAACGGTCACCGGCCAAGCGTCGACGTGCTGTTCAACAGCGTTGCCGAAGAGTTCAACAAAGATGCAGTTGCGGTGCTGATGACCGGTATGGGCGAAGACGGCGCTGCTGGCCTGGGTGCGGTGAAAAAGGCTGGCGGGATGACGATTGCGCAGAGTGAAGAATCCTGCGTGGTTTTCGGAATGCCGAAAGCCGCAATTGAGCGCGGTTACGCGACCCGAGTGGTGGCTTTGGACGTCCTCGCCTCCACTTTGCAGGCCCTCTGCGCTCGTGATGAAACCAAGACGGCAAAGAGCGTGGGAAAAGCGGTCCGAGCTGGACTTTAGCGGGCCACCGAACAGTGCCATGACCTGAGTTATCTGTCCGGCGCAGAAACGCCGTGATGGAATGGAGCTTTGAAGCAAGGCGGAATGAGGTTTGAAGTCAGCAACAGGAGGCTGTTATGGAGCAGTTTGCACCGGTAAAACGCAGCAAGGACGGCCAACCAGTCCGTTACTTGATTGTGGACGATTCGGTCTTCGCGCGCAAAAATCTGGCCCGCATGATCGAAAGCTTTGGCGGACAACTGGCCGCTGAGGCGGGCGACGGACTCACGGCCATCAGCGAGTTCGAGCGCACGCATCCCGACATCGTTCTCATGGACATCACCATGCCGCAGATGGAAGGCATCGAAGCCGCCGAAAAAATCGTACAGGCGCATCCGGAAGCGCGGGTCGTGATGGTTTCTTCCGTCGGCTACCAGGAAAACATTGTGGCCGCGTTGCAGCGCGGAGCGCGGCATTTCGTGCAGAAGCCGGTGAAGCCGGAAGTTTTGTACGAAGTCATCAAGTATGTGCTGGGAGAAGACGGCGCGGTCGCGGCCGGCGCGGGAGCTTAGTCTCATGAAGATGGAACTGATTCAGCCTTTCATCAACGCGGCCGACGCCGTGCTGTCGCAGGGGCTTCAGTGCGCCACCAAAGTCGGCAATCTGTCGATGGAAGAGGCCGCCTACCGCCGCAAAGGCGTGGCCGGCATGGTTGCGGTCACGGGCGACATTGAAGGCCGCATCATTCTCGACCTCGAGCCGCAGACCGCCGTGCGCGTGGCCAGCCACTATGCGGGTGCAGACCTGCCCGAATCCGATGGGCTGATCAAAGAAACGGTTTTCGAATTGGCGAACCAAGTCGTCGGCAACGCCATTTGCGCGCTCAACGACCAGGGCTTTCACTTCCGCGTGCATCCACCGGTTCTTCTGACCTCCGACGAAGGCGATAAAACCAGCGAAGATGTCGAGGCGCTGATCCTCTGCTTTGAGACTCCCAAGGGCAGCATCTTCATGAATGTCGCACTGCGCTATAACAAAGGGCGCATGAGCGATCACGCCAAAATAGGAGCCTAGCTCCATTCGCGATTAGCCCACAACATTCAGCTCAAAGCTGCTGCTGCCGCCGCGGCTTCAGATTGCTCCTGCTTTGCCACGGCTTTAGATTCGCTTTCGACAAGCTCCAACCGATCTCATTCCGAACACGCGCGGAAGCGCGGGTGAGGAACCTGCTTTTGCCTCTTGGCCCAGCCTCTAAGCCTACGAACTGCCCACGGCGACCCTTTGGCCCTCCGCCGCTAAATCCCCGGTTCCTGATGTTGCAGCCAGTTGATTTTCCCGCTTGATCGGCACTCCGTCAGCAGACAGCACTCCCAACTCCTGCAGCCAAGTTCCAATCACCGACTGCGGCCCATCATCCACGTCCGGGGAAAGCTTGCGCTTTTGTTCGCGCCTGCGGAGCAGTTCAGCCAACTCTTCGTTTCCCCGGCGATCCGATTTTTGGGCCGCGATTGGAGCCGCGCATTTCTGCCCCGGCGCGACGCTCAGTGCGTTCGAACTGACAGCGGCACTTTCCTCCACTGGGTCGTTGACTTTTCCCTGCTGCGCTTCTCCCTGTGCCGCTTCTTTCTTCGACATCTCTTGCGGCAGCGCTGCTTTCTTCCGTCCCTCTTCCTGAAGCTCTTCTTTCTGCGCTCCTTTTTGCGGCCCTCCCTGCAGGTCGGCCGCCGCAGCGGGCGGAAAATCGCGCGCGGACCACTGCGGCCCCTTCACGCGGGTCAGGTCGACGGTATCTTCGTCGATGACCACCTCGGTGAACTTTTCGGGCTCGAACCTGGCGTTGCGCAGGTTGTAGCTTGCGGTCTGCAAGGCGTAGAGCATGAGGCCGGCGGTTTTGTGATCGAGCACGCCCGAGCCGAGCATCTGAATCACCCTCATAAGCGCAACCTGAACCGAGTTGGCATCTTCGAGCAGCGGGAAGCCGAAGGAGCGTTTCCCGGAGTGGTTTTCGACGGCGATCTGGCGCTCGTACTCCACGCGGGTGTGAAAGAAGCAATGAGCACCGTGGCGGAGCGCGGGAGAACCGCATTGCACGCCGTTGACTTTTACGTGCTGACATCGTGGAACGTGTTCTAAAGCCATTTCTGTGAGTACCTCGTGCTTCGGCGATGAAGATCCTCGGTCCCCTCCCCCCTCCCCCTCTTCCGCTTAAATCTCGGGAATCTGGGAGTTAGCGGGTTTTTGTCCACAAGATCCGCATACCAAAGAAGTTAGATATCAATCTCCGTGAAACCAGGGGATTTTGATTTTTGGGCCGACTTAGTTTTGTGGACTGTCGGCCTCAGCGATCATCGTGCGTGCGGGCTGTGGACGGAAAGGTCGGATGTCACGGGGGGGTGTGGAAATTCCCGAATGCGAATCAGGCGCTGTCGTTGCGACGGCGAGCGAAGCAGGCGCGGAGGCCGCTATCCATTCTCGGCACGCGGCTAAAGATGACCTTCCCCTTTGGGCCAAAAATCGAGCTCGAATAGGTCACCCCGCCATGGTCGATGAGTGCAATCGCCTGTTCTCGCCAACTATAATCTGGACGAGTAGCCTATGGGTGTGAGGAAACGCTCTGTCATTGTGATTTTGGCGGCGGCTCTCGTGGTGTGCGCACTGCCGTGTCTGCTTCTAGTGCACGGCGATGCTGCTAAGATTGGTAGCAATCCTTTGTTCCCTCCTGTCGTTGCGTTTTTTGCCTTGTTGCCGCTATACCCGCTGTACAGGTTAGCTATTCAGTGGCCGCGTTTTCGCGTGGGGATAGGCGTTATTTCGGTAAACGGTCTTCTCTGCGCTATCCTCGCATTCTTGTATTTTGGGCTCGATCTGGACAACGTCTGGATGGATCGGATGTTCGACGTGAGCCAAGTCCTATTGCTCAGTGGAGGCCTGTTACTCGTGTGGCAGGGAGCGAGGTCTCATCGGCAAGGCGGCCATCGACGGTGATAGTTGTTGAGAAATCGCGATTTCACTCATCGAGGGTCAATGATTGCGAGCGCCTGATTACGGAAGTTGGCCAGAGGGATGCTCTGTTTACGGGTACGCCCATGCTATGTAATCCCAGATTCATGCAGAGGTAAGAACGACAACAGAAGGATTCCCACGACATAGAACGGAAGAGCCTGAAGAAGCGTTCCGCCTTGAAAGCGCAGCACAAGGCCGTAGAGCGGTACGGCAAGGAAACATGCGAGTATCGCCAATTGGACTGCGCGCCAGCGTCGAAGCGCCGCCACATCACCCGGCTGACGAGCCAACGTATCTTTAGCACGCTTTAGCTCTCTGTGACGTAAGAATAGCGCTGTCGGAATTATGCTAATCGCAAGCGCGTAAACCGCGATGCGCAGTAACGGATTAACGGGCCTTGGCAGAGCCATTCGCCTCTCCGACTTTGGCATAAAGGAATACCAGTCCAACGAAGACGATCTTTACAGTACGCAGCGATCGCAGTGATAATTCGCGCCCAGCCATTAGGCACACATTAACAGCGCAAGGCCATCGGCGCTAGAGGGGAAGGTCAATTGGCGATAAATCGCGATTATGCTCATTGACCCGGCTTGGGCTTGTACCTTGACGCCGGCCTGATACGAATTTGAGATCGCGAGCGGGTGGCCCAGACTTTCGATCTCGCGGGCTTTGCCAATCGAGGTGGTTGCCCCGTCCTTCGCGGTTTTTGCGAAGGGCGGGAGTCGGGAGTGCCGGCGCAGGTTTGTTGGTCCACGTCGGGTTCTGACAAATCAGATAGCGCATCCTGCATTGCTACCCACCCTTGCAAAGAACGCAGGGATAAGGCCACCCATTGTCGAAGCGCTGCGCGCACGTTCAGGAAGGTGTAGCCCCAACCGGCTTGTCTAGATCCTATGAATTAAAGTCAAAATCCCCACCCTAACGTCGCAAAAAACTGAGTTGGGTCGGATTCGGTCTATCTCGGCGACGTTAGGATGGGGCACCCGCCGGTCAGCCGGGCTGGGTGTTCTGGATTGGCGATCGGTCAGGGAGGATTATCGCTGCCGTCGATTTTTTGGGGGGGGCTGGCTCAGCCGTACTCTGACACGGCAGGGGACGCCCCACCCGTGGCGGCTTCACGGGTGGGCTGCGGCGAACTCTCCCTGGCATGTTCATCGGTCGCGGCGAAATCGTCGCGTTCTTGTTACGTCGTTTCAGCCGGCGAGCCTGGCGCCCAAGGCGCATGTGCGGCGGGGCTGAAGCGCGCTGTTTCAAAACAGGTTTTGATCAGATGAACTCCGATCGGCACGCATAAATGCGTGCCCTGATACGAAACTCAGCCGAGCTGCACGGGTACCCCATCCCCTCTGTCGAAGCACTGCGCGCACGTTTCAGGAAGGTGTGGCCCCAACCGGCTTATCCGGATCATGTCAGTTAAAGTCAAAATCCCCACCCTAACATCGCAAAACTAAGTCAAGTCAGAGTTGAGTCTATCTCGGCGACGTTAGGATGGGCCGCTTGCGACATGTAACTAAGCGCCCGGCGGTGTAACCTGTCGTACACCAAGGGAGTCAGGTCACCTAAGCTGATTCGTCACCGGTCTGCCCAGGCCCGGAGCAGATCTGTCACAGACGGGGATTGATCAGCAAAGCATCGGGCCTTTTTTCCAAACCCGCGACTCTAAGGGGTGATCTGGAAGACCACGCCGCAGCCGCCGTTGATCCCGCAATTCGGATTGCCGCCAAAGGCGGTAGAGCCGTAAATATTTCCAGCGCTATCGATGGTGAGCGGGGCACCAGGCTTGAAGCCATTCGAGGTCTGGCCGGGAAAATCATAGAGCACATTGAAGGTGTACCCGCTGCTGAGGTTCGGCGTACCCTTGAAGATTGTTCCGCAGAAGAGTTGGGGGCTGCCGCACGTCGGATGCCCGCCTCCGAGAGACGTGCCGTATAAATTACCCAGAAAGTCGAAAACGATTCCTACCGGAACTGCAACCGGCTCGTTCGCAAATTGTACAATCATCCGCGGCGTGTAACCCGTACTGGCGACAAGTTCAAAAATCTCGCCGCAGCCATTTCCGCGATATTCGGAGCAGGTGCCAACGCCTCCATTTGTCGTGTAGCCGAACACATTTCCTGAGGGATCGAAGGTTAGTCCCATGGGTCCAATGCCATTCTTGCCATTGAAAGTAAGCACCACTTTTTCCAACCAGCCTCCGCCGAGCTGCGGAGTCATCTCAAAGATTGTCCCGCAGCCATCGCTCCTGGGGCAGTCCTGGAGGATGCCGCCGACAGCTGTCGTTCCCCACAGATTGCCTTGAGTGTCAAGAAGCAAATTGGAATCCGGCTCGGAGCCGTTCGCATCGAGCCCGAAGCTGTGCAGAACATTCTCAGTCCAGGTACCATCGCCGTTCGGTGAAAGTTCGAAGACGGTTCCCCAGCCGTTGGCCCCACCCAGAGTAGTTGTGCCGTAGAGATTGCCGGCTCCGTCGAAAACAAGGCTGCCGTCCGGAGAGAGTCCGTTGTCGCCGATAAAGTCGACCAGCACGGTTTCAGTCCATGTTCCGTCGCCGTTCGGCGACAATTGGTAAACGGTTCCGCAGATATTGTCGGGCGACTCGCAGGAGGAGGCGCCGCCAGCTAGAGTGGTTCCGTAAAGATTACCGTTCTTATCCATAATCAGGGCGGCCAAAGGCTCGTCGCCATCGCCCCCCGAAAAGCTGTGGAGGATGTTCTCGGTCCAGATTCCTTTCGAATTGGGCGATAGTTCGAAAACTGCGCCGAGGCCGTTTGCGCCGCCAAACTGTGAGACGCCGTAGAGGTTGCCTGCCGCATCGGCGATCATCTGGGTCTGGAGATCGTATGCTCCGCTGGTGCTCTGGAAGGTGTAGATGACTTTGTACTGACTCGCTGATGCGCTGCTTGCAGCGATCAAAACCAGGGCGGCTGAAATAACGACTGTGGAGAATGTACGGAACATTTGAAGGCTCCTCCAAGGTTGAGCTTTGTCGCGAGCTGCTCACGCGAGAACTTCGGGAAGGAGATTGATCTTATACCGGTTGCCGTTAAGAAAGTGTGAATTTTTGAAGGTATTTGTTCGCGGGTGGCCCAGGCTTTCGCCTCGCTGGCTTTACCAATGAGGTGGTGCCCCTCTGTCGAAGCGCTGCGCGCACGTTTTCAGGAAGGTGTGGCCCCAACCGGCTTATCTGGATCATATGAATTAAAGTCAAAATCCCCACCCTAACGTCGCAAAGCTGGGTTGGGTCGGGTTCGGTCTATCTTGGCGACGTTAGGATGGGGCCACCCGCGAATATCACAGCGTGCAAAATCTTTCACTCTTGACAGGGTGCGGGCCCTGCGGTAAATTCGCGCGGTCGTCTGGGCCCCGTGCGATCTCCTGTCATAAAGATACAAGGAGGCTTCTCATGGCACGTATTCACGCCCGCAAACCTCTTACCCGTCCTGCCACGAACCTGGCGGCCAACATCAATCAGCGTCTGCTTGGCTATGCCACGGCGGCCACGGCCGCCGGCGTTGGAGTGCTCGCCCTAGCCCAGCCTGCCGAAGCCAAAATTGTATATACGCCTGTGAACATCCCGATTACTCTTAACGGCCCAGCCGTCCAAGTCGATCTCAACCACGATGGGATCATTGACTTCAGTTTCATTAACTTCTCCGGATCGGGAATTTGCGGTGCGGACAAAGGTCGTCGCCACGATCGAGCCAAGGTCGGCCACCCCAACACGCAGATCTGCGCCACTCACTACCTGAGAATAGCGGCCGGACAGCCGGGGAACGCGATCGGATCCTCGCAGACCTTCAACGGAGCCCTGTGCGCGGCCGAATTGCGCGCGGGACATACGATCGAATCGGGTAGGCGGTTCGGCGCTAATGGGTTCATGATTGACGCCGTCGCTTTCAGCACCTTCCCCACCTATAATTTCAACGATTGCCTGTGGCAGGGCAAAGGCAACCCAGGCGGATACTTGGGACTGCAGTTTGTAGCCGGCGGTCAGACCTTCTACGGATGGGCTCGTGTTGCGCTGACGAGTTCCGGCCCCGTTCTAACCGGCTACGCCTACGAAACCACTCCGAATCACGCCATCGGCGCGGGAGATACCGGTACCGGGAGTGCTGAGGCTCTTCCTTCCTTGGATGTTCCCGCTCCTGCTCCGCAGCCCGCAACACTTGGCCTGCTCGCCAACGGTGCATTCGGGCTGAATGCTTGGCGAAGACCCGAGGAAATGAACTAAGGATTTGGTCTTAGCGTCGGATTCGATGGGCGCAGTTCGGGCGGGAGCCCTGGGTGGACGGAGGGTAGCCCAGGCTTTCGATCTCGCTGGCTTTGCCAATCGAGGTGGTTGCCCCGTCCTTCGCGGTTTTTGCGAAGGGCGGGAGTCGGGAGTGCCGGCGCAGGTTTGTGGGGCCACGTCGGTTCTAATAACTCATATAGCGCAGGCTGCATTGCTACCCACCCTTGCAAAGAACGCAAGGACGGGGCACCTTCTGTCGAGGCGCTGTGCGCACGTTCAGGAAGGTGTGGCCCCAACCGGCTTGTCTAGATCCTATGAATTAAAGTCAAAATCCCTACCCTAACGTCGCAAAGTGAGTTGGGTCGGGTTCGGTCTATCTCGGCGACGTTAGGATGGGGCACCCGCCGGTCAGCCGGGCTGGGTGTTCTGGATTGGCGATCGGTCAGGGAGGATTATCGCTGCCGTCGATTTTTTGGGGGGGGTTGGCCCAGCCATACTCTGACACGGCAGTGGATGCCCCACCCGTGGCGGTTTCACGGGTGGGCTGCGGCGAACTCTCCCTGGCATGTTCATCGGTCGCGGCGAAATCGTCGCGTTCTTGTTACGTCGTTTCAGCCGGCGAGCCTGGCGCCCAAGGCGCATGTGCGGCGGGGCTGAAGCGCGCTGTTTCAAAACAGGTTTTGATCAGATGAACTCCGATCGGCACGCATAAATGCGTGCCCTGATACGAAACTCAGCCGAGCTGCACGGGTGCCCCATCCCCTCTGTCGAAGCGCTGCGCGGACGTTTCAGCAAGGTGTGACCCCAACCGGCTTATCTAGATCCTATGAATTAAAGTCAAAATCCCTACCCTAACGTCGCAAAACACGTTGGGTCGGGTTCGGTCTATCTCGGCGACGTTAGGATGGGCCACTGGCCGGGACGCGATTGCGCGTAGAGGAGCACGGGGTAAGGGTTCCTGCACTCCGCCATCGCATGCGCTCCGGCTGCGACCGGAATGACAAGGATCGAACGGGGGAGAAAACAGGTCCCTCGCCGTGGCTCCGCCACGACTCGGAATGACATCATTATTTGAAAGATGCGCTGACGCTGCGCTAAAACGCCGCTCTTCCGCCAAGAGCGTGTGCGGCGGCTGAAGCCGCGCTGTTTCAAAACAGGTTTTGATTCGAGGAAGTCCGATCGGCACGCAGCAATGCGTGCCCTAATACGAAACTCAGCCGAACTGCAGCGTTGGGTGTGAGCCTCCATCGTCTTCTGCGGCATCGGCAATGTTTCTCAGCTCCGGATACCGGTGGATCAGGGTTTCCGGCGCTTTTACGCGCCTACCGCTGATCATGGCTTTGAGTTCCAGCGCATTGACTCCGGCTTTGCTCTCGAAATGATTGTTGGTGATGACGTAGGTGGCCTGGGCCTTTTCTGCGATGTTGACGATGCGGTCTTTCCATGCGGCGAGTTCGCGCTCGCTGTAGAGATAGTTGTAGCGGTCGTTTCTATTATCAGAATCGAACCACTGTTCGTAGTTGCGTCCGTGCAGGCGGATGTAGCCGATGGCGCTGGTGACGTGCTGGGTGGGCGCGAGCGAACGGCCGAGGAGCGGCTGGTCGATGTTGCAGAAGCCGATTTTTTCCTGCGTGAAGGCGGCGAGCGTGGCGGCATCGTTCCAACTGGAGTGGCGCACTTCGACCACGCGGGGATATTCGATGAACTGGCGCAGCAGGCGCTCGATGTACTCGCGGTTGAGGGAAGTGTTTTTGAAGGAGACGGGAAACTGGATTAGCAGCGCGCCGAGCTTGCCTTGGTTGGCGATGGCGTCGAGGCCTTCGCGGGTGAGGCGTTCGTCTTCATCGGTGGGGCGAATGGTGGCGGCGGAGGTTGGTTCCATGACGGCAATGGGCGAGTGGGTAAAGGCACGATAGAGTTTGGCGGTGAAAAGAAAATTCTGGTTTACGGCGGAGACTTTGCGGCACCACAGCTTTGCGAGTTCGGGTTTGAGCGGTCCGTAGAAGGAGGTGTTGATTTCGGTGGTGTCAAAGAAGCGGGCAAGATATTCGAGGGGATGTTCGCGGCGGCCGCGCATGCCGGAGGGATAGAAGATGCCGTCCCAATCTTTGTATGACCAGCCGGCGGTGCCGATGCGAAGCTGGCGCGCAGGGAGCGGATGGGCGCTGGCTTGCTCGGGATGGTTTGGCTGCGAAGCTTCCATGGGAATCCGCAGACGGTGGGTAGGGGAAGGTTAGCACAGGAGGGACGCTTGTTTCGCAGCGTATAGTGGTCGGGCAGCAGCGCGGTCTGGGCCGTCATAAATTAACCATTGCGGCTTTACGAGATGCCGCGGGTTTCGGACTAAAAACTTTTGACCGCGAAGTGCGGAAAGCATGCGCGCGAAGGACGCAAAGAGAACGAGCTAAACCCATCGCAGACATGGGGGCTTGTACCACTTTAGACGGTGTGTGAGAGAACACACTGACGCTAGTCGCCTACAAGATGCAATTCCAAATCACTGCAGCGCCATAACCACCCAGTACACGCCCGTGGGATACGATTGTGTGCGCACGTAGCACGCGCCTAGGGAGAAGCTTCGCAGATTCGGCGCGGACAGTGCACGCCTCGCGGCTGAGGGTAGCGTCTCAGGGCTCAATCCGGTGTAGGTCACTACGGTGTAGCGTTGCGCAAGCTTCTCGATCGACGGAGTGACCATTTGCTGCGCTTGCGCCATGGAGCAGGCGGCGGCGTCGGCGCCGGGCATGTCTTTACTCAGAAGATCTTTACTCGGAAAATCTTTACTCAGAAAATCAGTGCGGGCGAGATCAGGCTGTTTGGCCCGATGCCGGGCCAGCGATATGGCTGCGGCAATGTGGTTTTTAAATTCGGCCGCGGAATAGGTGGGGAGGGCATGGGCGAAATCCTGGACGATGAAGATCCGGTCTGCGGCGTGCACGACGCCGATGCCGATCACGTTGTATGCCGGGTTGAGCAGGTTGGCGCGATGCGGGGGCGACATCATGAGATGTCGATGGCCGTCTTCGGGGTCGTAATCGAGCGCGACGTTTTCGGCTTCCTGGTCAAGCGGAGTGCGGGTTGTGGCTGCAATGCGCTGTACCAGGGAGGGCTCACCTTGCAGTTGATGCGAGAGCTGGCGGGCGGAAAGCATGGCCTCGGCGTGAGCGCGTGCGGCCTGAGAGAGGCCGGAGTCTAGCGTGAGCGCGGGGGCGCCGGCTTTTGATCTTGCCTGATTCGCGAGATCGAGAAGCATTTCTTCCGCGGCGGAATCGTAGTCGGTAAAAGGAATGTCTGCCGCGGCGGCAGCTCGCAGAGCCGGTTCGTAGCCTGATTGCTGGAATCCAGATTGCTGTAATTCAGATTGCTTTAATTCAGTTGACTGGGTCTGCGCAATCAGTAATCCAGAGGAAGGTGGCATCTCGGCCGCGCCGAGAATCAACAGAAAAGTCCATGCGAGGCCGCAGGCGGCAGCTTTTCTATTTGCCGGAAGGCAATTCGCCCTTTCGGCAGGACGGAGGTCGCCAAGTTGGTTTGATCCTGCCATCGCGTGCGTACGGGGCCTGAAATGGGTGCAAAATCCAGGCCCGAACTGGCCGCTGGTGTTACGCTAAGGGCTGAAATTCACGCAGAGAAGTTACCTTCGCTATGGGTCCAGGTGTCATAGGGTTCATCGGCCTGTTGTTTGGAAGCTTGATTGCTTGGCTGGCGCTGCGTTCGCGCACGGCCGGGCTGAGCGCCCGTTTGTCACTGATGGAAAAGGAATTAGCGGCTGAAAGGGCAGGCGTGGCGCGGCTTCAGCAGGCCCACAGTGAGTTGATTGCCGCCCGTGCGCGGCTGGAGTCGGTGCTCGAATCGGAACGGAAGGCCAGCATCGAGAAGATCGAATTGGTCACCCGGGCCGGAGAAGAGTTGCAGAATGCTTTCAAAGCTCTGGCTGCAGACGCTTTGAAGAGCAACAATTCGTCCTTTCTGGTGATCGCGCAGGAAACTCTGAAGCGCTTTCAGAGTGAGGCGCGTGGCGACCTTGAGGTGAGGCAAAAGGCCGTGGCCGATCTGGTCGCTCCGGTGCGCGATTCGCTGAATAAAGTTGACACCCAGATTCAGCAGATGGAAGTTGCGCGGGGCGATGCGTACGGCGAATTGCGGGCGCAGGTGCAATCGCTGATCACCACGCAGAGAGAATTGCAATCGCAGACGGGAAACCTGGTGCGCGCCTTGCGCACTCCGAATGTGCGGGGACGCTGGGGAGAAATTCAGTTGCGGCGCGTGGTGGAAATTGCCGGCATGCTCTCGTATTGCGATTTTACCGAGCAGGAGACGATCCATAGCGAGAACGGACGGTTGCGGCCGGACCTGGTGGTGAAACTTCCCGGCGGCAAAAATGTCGTCGTCGACGCCAAGACTCCGTTGCAGGCTTTTCTGGACGCCTTCGAGACCACCGACGAAGATGCGCGGCAAAGCTGCTTGGCAAATCACGCGCGGCAGGTTCGCGACCACATGAAGATCCTCAGCGGCAAGAATTACTGGGAGCAATTCGATTCCACGCCCGAGTTCGTGGTCATGTTTCTTCCCGGCGAAACATTTTTCAGCGCGGCGCTGGAACAGGATTCAACGCTGATTGAGCAGGGAGTTTTGCAGCGGGTCATTCCCGCCTCGCCGACTACGCTGATCGCGCTGCTGAAAGCGATCAACTACGGATGGAACCAGGAGAAGCTGGCACGCAATGCGCAGCAGATCAGCGCTTTGGGAAAAGAATTGCATGATCGTTTGCGCCTGCTGGCTTCGCATATCACTTCGGTGGGTACGGGACTTGATCGGGCCGTCGAGTCCTATAACAAGGCAGTTGGTTCGCTGGAAAGCCGGGTGCTGGTCTCGGCGCGGAAGTTTGCCGAGTTGGGCGCAAGCGTAGCCGATGACATTCCCGAGCTTGAGCCGATCGAAACGACGGCGCGGGCGCTCTCGTTTGAATGGGATGAAGACGAACTCTCTCCGGAAACACTGGCTCTGGAAACACCGGCTTCGGAAACGCCGGAGAATAAGCTCAAGGCTGGCTAAGAGCGGCAGCCCCTCCTGCCCAACTGAAGCTGGCTTCCTAAATAAACCCTAATCTCAGAACCGTCTTATCGTGCTCGGCAGGTTTATGGCCGTCGCGGTCAAGGCTGCGCCTGGAGCGCAATCGAAGGTTCGTTGATCGAAGCACACTGTTGCTCTTCTTTCCACATTTTCCAACCTAAAGGCAGGGTTTCAACCGCCGATAAATTGATTGACGAGGCCCCATCGCCGTTGGCGCTGTAGGCCCTCGCTCGGAATCTCCTTTTTGATTGCATGAGAGCACCTGCTGATCCCGTATTGGTCAAGAGGCTGAGTGTCTTCGCCTCGGCGGCCAGCCTGTTTTCGATTGCTGTGGGGCTATCGGGTCTCGCAGGTTGGTTTTTTCACATTAGCAGACTCACCACATGGGGGATCGCCCCGGTAAGAATGGTGGCAAACACAGCCGCCTGCTTTGTGCTGCTGGGCGTCTCTCTCTGGCTGCGGAGAAAGAACGGCACTCACCCCTGCTCGTGAGCCAGGAATTTTGCCGCCAACGCCTCATCGGCGACTGCGGGGCTGGTTGGCTGGCTCAGCCTGATGGAACATCTTTTCGGGCGAAACCTCCGTATCGATCAACTATTGGTCATTGTCTCTCCTGCGGACCACGCCGCCGGAGTAAGGCCGGGGTTGATGTCGTGGATCACAGCTTCGGACTTCCTTCTTCTCGGCATTGCCCTATTGCTACTCGACCGGAAAACGAAACGCGACGATTGGCCGGCGCAGTTCCTCAGCCTGGCCGCAGTGCTCGGCACGATGTTTGGTTTTTTCGCGTTGATTCTTTCCACCGGCACCTATCCCACCACCATGGCTTGGCCGACCACCGTAAGCTTTTTTGTGTTGACGTTCGGGTTGATCGGTTCCCGGGCACCCTGGGCGCTGGGAGGGCTGCTCGTAAGCCGGAGCACGGGAGCCAGGCTGCTGCGAAAGGCGGTCCCGGCGTCTCTGCTGGTGCTGAGCATCTTTGGTTATTCAATATCGAAGCCCATGCTCACGCAGTCTAACTTCAACTGGATTGAAGTGAGCCTGCTCGCATTATTGTCCAGCGTGATCCTGGCGGGCTTCGTGGTGTGGATGGCCTCTATTGTCGAGCGCTGCGACTCCCAACGAAGGAAGATGGAGCAGGCCCTGAATCTCGGTAAGGAGGAAATGGGCCGACTCCTGAATCAGGCCGAGGAACCGCAAGCTGAGGCGTCGCTGCGACGGAAGGCCGAGGCCGGATTCGTTATGGCCGTTTTCCTGACGGTCACTTCTCGGCTCGCTCTCCTGGCACCTCTCCAGAATCGCGGCGGAGGATGCCAATTGGGTCACCCACACGGGTGAGGTGATGACCGAGTTGGAATCCGCGCTCAGGCATCTGGTCGACGTGGAAACGGGAGCACTCGGGTTTGCCTTGACCGGAGCCCAACCATTCCTCGGTCCCTACGAGACGGGGAAAAATGCACTCAGCCAGAATCTGCAGGCGTTGGGCATTCTAGAAGCCGACAATCGCGATCAAGAGCGGCGATTGGACGTACTTGTGAAGCAGGCGAAAGCGAGGATCGAGGCTGCTAAAGGGCTGGTGCTGCTGAGGGAGAAAGCAGGCAAGATGCCGACCGAGTTGCCGCTTGAACCCGGCAAACGAATCGTAGATGCCAGCCGCGCTACTGTTGAAGAGATGGAGATCGAGGAAACACGCCTGTTGGCGCAGCGTAGGCGACGCGCCCACGCGGCCCAACGCGCCACCGTTGGTTTCATCGCCTTAGGGTCAATTTTGGGTGTGGTCTTCCTCTCGGTGGAAGGGTTCACGGTCAGCCGTGAGATCGGCGTCAGCGCCCGCTCGCGAACTCAGGTCAACGCTCTAAATGCGGACCTGGAGCGGCGCGTCGCTCAGCGCACGGCTGACTTGGGGGAAAGCGAGGGCCGTCTGGCGGGCGTGATTCAGTCGGCCATGGATGCAATCCTTACCGTGGACGAAGAGCAGAAGATAGTGTTGTTCAACGGCGCCGCCGAAAGAATGTTCCGCTGCCCGGCAGCCGAGGCCATGGGCCAGCCCATCACCCGATTCATTCCGCAACGCTTCCATGCTGCCCACACCGGACACATCCATAAGTTCGCCGAGACCGGGGTCACCAATCGTGCCATGGGACCGAAGAACGTGCTGTGGGCGCTGCGGGCCGATGGCCAGGAATTTCAGATTGAGGCTTCCATTTCTCAGGTGGTGACGGGCGGCAAAAAATTGTTCACGGTGATCCTGCGGGACGTGACCGAGCGAGTGCAGGCCGAAGCAGCGCGCGAACACCTGGCCGCGGTGGTCGACTCCTCCGATGACGCGATTATCAGCAAGGACATGGACGGAATCATCAACGGCTGGAATCGCGGGGCTGAAAAGATTTTTGGTTATACGGCAGCGGAGGTTTTGGGGGAACCGATGCTCATGCTTTTCCCGCCGGACCGTGTGAATGAGGAGCCGGGCATTCTGGCGCGCATCCGGCGGGGCGAGAGCGTGGAACACTTCGAAACCGTTCGTGTCCGGAAGGACGGCAGGAATATTGATGTTTCGGTGACCATCTCGCCGGTCAGAGACCGCAGCGGTGCAATTGTTGGCGCGTCGAAGATCGCACGCGACATCACCGAGCGCAAGAGGGACGAGAACCGTCTGGCCGAGCAGGCAGAGGAACTCTCCTGCCAGTCCGAAGAATTGCTCCGCTCGCAGCAGGCCCTGGAAACTCAGACCTTGATGCTGCAGTCGGTGCTCGACAGCATGGCGGAGGGGCTGGTTGCCGCCGATGCGCAGGGAAAATTTTTACTGTGGAACCCAGCCGCTACCAAGATCGTTGGCATGGGCGCGCGAGACGTTCCTCCGGGAGAATGGAACACGCATTACGGGGTTTACATGCCGGACATGGTTACACCGTTTCCCATTGAACAAAATCCCTTGACCCGCGCCATTCAAGGCGAGGTTAGTACAGCCGAAATGTTTTTACGCAACCCGGAGATCGAGGAGGGGGTCTGGATTGAGATTAGCGGCAGCCCCCTAAAAGATAAGAATGGAATCGTGCGCGGCGGTGTGGCCGCGTTCCGGGACATCACCGATCGCAAGCGGGCGCAAACGGAGCTGGCCCGAAAGGCAGAGGAACTGGCGCGCTCCAACGCCGATCTCGAGCAATTCGCTTACGTAGCATCGCACGACCTGCAAGAGCCGCTGCGCATGGTGACGGCCTATACCGAGCTTCTGGCGGAACGCTACCGCGGCAAGCTCGATGAAACGGCTGACAAATTCATCGGCTACGCCACTGACGGAGCCTTGCGCATGCAGGTGCTGATCCACGACTTGCTTGCGTTTTCGCGGGTCGGCCGGAAGGAAGAGGGACACGCAATGGTGGATTGTAACGGGGTCATGGAAGACGTGAAGAAAACGCTGGCTTCTGCGATCCAGGAAAGCGGCGCGGTCATCACCTCTGCCGGTCTGCCTGCTGTTTTCGGAAATCGCACTCAAATGATTCAGTTATTTCAGAACCTGATCGGGAATGCGATTAAGTTTCGAGGCAAGCAGCCTCCGGTGATCTCGGTGATGGCTGAAAAGAAAGACCGCAGTTGGATTTTCGCAGTGAGCGACAACGGCATTGGAATCGCGCCCGAGTACGCGGAAAACATTTTTGTGATCTTTCAACGGCTGCACGCACGCAATGAATATGCGGGCAACGGGATCGGCTTGGCCATCTGCAAAAAGATCGTGGAGCGTTACGGCGGAAAGATCTGGGTTGAATCACAGCCCGGAGCGGGGGCCACCTTCCGGTTCGCCATTCCCGTCTCCGTCCCCGAGAAAGCGCAGGCGACACACGCATGAATATGACATTCCATCTTCTCATCGTGGATGACAACCCGGCCGATATTTCCTTGGCCCGCGAAGGGCTCGCGGCGGCCGCGTACTCAGGAAAAATCGAGAGCGTGGGCGATGGGCTCGAGGCCCTGGCTTTTCTGAACCGCAAAGGGAATTTCGCCGATGCAACCAAGCCCGATCTAGTCATCCTGGACCTAAATCTGCCGAAGCGGGATGGCCTCTCCGTATTGGCCGCGATGAAAGCGGGGCCTGACCTGCGCAAAATTCCGGTGGTGATCTTCAGCAGTTCTCAGTTGGGCCGGGACATTGCGCGCAGCTACGAACTGGGCGCCAATTGCTACATCAGCAAGCCCGGAAACCTTCGCGACTATTTCTCAACCATGCGGGCCATCCAACAATTCTGGTTCGGTTCGGCAAGTCTGCCACCACGAGGAGAATGAAAATTGAACGAAAATCAAACTACCAATGTATTGCTGATTGAAGACAACCCGGGAGATGCAGATTTGGTACGCCTGCGTCTGGTGGAGGGGCAGAATCCGGTAAAGGTGAACTGCGTGGGCCGACTGGCGGATGGGCTGGCCTCGCTTACGGCGGAAACGCCCTCGGTAATTCTGCTCGACCTGAACCTGCCCGACAGCCGGGGTGCGGAAACCTTTCGCCGCGTAATGGAGCACTCGCCGAACGTTCCGGTGGTGGTGCTCTCCGGGCAAGACGACGAAGCGCTGGCCATGAAAGCCGTGCATCAGGGAGTGCAGGACTACATCATCAAGGGGAACCTTTCGAGCAAGCATCTGGAGCGGGCGATTCGTTATGCGGTCGAACGGCAGGCGCTGCTGCGGGCATTGGAGATCAGCCAGAAACAGAAAATTGAATTCAAGAACCAGTTTCTCTCTCACGTGTCGCACGAGTTGCGGACGCCGCTGACCTGCATTCACCAATATGTGACCCTGCTTCTCGACGGCATCGCTGGCCCGATTGCACCCGATCAGGGCGATCACCTGAAGACGGTTCTGAAAAGCGTGAATCAGCTGCACGCCATGATCCGGGACTTGCTGGAGGCGGCGCGGGCGGAGAGCGGGAAGATGACGATCGAGCCGCGCTGCGTTTCGTTGAGCGAACTAATTCATCAGGCAGTTGCCATGCTGCGTCCGCTGGCCAACGAAAAGCGCATCGGACTCGAGATGGGCCTCGATCAAAGGATTCCGCTGGTTCATGCCGATCCCGACCGCGTGCTCGAAGTCCTGATCAATCTGGTGGACAATGCGATCAAGTTCACGCCGAGTGAGGGCGCGGTGATGCTGCAAGCCAACATGGTCGACGCCGATCCTGGCTCGGTCTACGTCTCGGTCAGCGATACCGGGCGCGGGATCAGCCCGGAGGCGAAAAATCTCATCTTCGAGCGTCTCTACCAGGACCCCGACTCGGTGGATAACAATCGATCGGGATTGGGGCTGGGACTTTTTATCTGCAAAGAAATCGTGCGGCTGCACGATGGCAAGATCTGGGTTTCGAGCGAACCAGGACAAGGCAGCACCTTTACTTTCACGCTGCCCGTGTATTCGCTGGCGAAGTTGCTGACGCCGGTGATCACGGATCAGGAGCAATTGCGTCCTGCATTTGTGCTGGTGCGGGTGGAACTGTTGCCGCAGTCAAATCCTCCGGGCGGCCACTGGAAAGAAGTCTGGCAGCAGTGTCTGGAGGTAGTGCGCCGTTGCGTGTATCTGGATAAGGATCTGGTTCTGCCGCCCATGGGAACGGCGGGCTCTTCGGAAACATTTTTTATTGTGGCCTCGACCGACCTGCAACGCTCCGGCATTATGACCAAGCGGATTCGCGAGCAACTGGAGCGGGTCGAACACCTGCGGGAAAAATGCACGGTGGAAATCGCCACGCTTCCCATTCAACTTCCTGCCCATTCAGCCGATGAGTCATTGGAGCACCAGGTGCAAGGCGTTGCCGATCGCGTCACCCAGATGATTTTACGAAGCATGGAACGCAAACAACTGTTCGCCCTGAAAAATGCGAAGCAGTCCAATTGATAAGTCGAAGTTGATAAGCCAATTTATGCACAAAGGAGAATTGCAATGCCGAAACCAAAGATTCTGGTAGTGGATGACGATCCGGATCTAGTGCGGGCGATGCGCCTGCGGCTGCGAGCCAATAACTATGAAGTCGCTACAGCGACGGATGGCTATACGGCAATTGCGTCGGCGCAAAAAGAGCGGCCCAGCCTGATCATTCTCGACTTGGGATTGCCGGTGGGAGATGGTTTTGTAGTTTTGGATCGGCTGCAGAACAGCGATGCGCTGGCGGGCATCCCGGTGATTGTTCTCAGCGCGCGGGACCCTCAAACCAACGAGGAACGCGCATTGAAGGCAGGCGCAGCGGCATTCTTTCAGAAACCGGCCGACAACGACGAACTGATGAATGTGATCCGGGTCAGCCTTAATCACGGGAAAAGCCAACCCTCCCCCTGGCCTTCGTAGCTCGGGTGTGCGTCTGAAAGCCTACGGGGACTGCGCGCCGAAGCAGCAGTAAGAAATGTTTGCGCCCGTGCGGGTAATCTGCGCGGGCGCGGTTGTGCGCTTGTCCTGCGCAGTCGACCCGGCGTTAAGGACCGTCTAACCCTCGAGTTACAAACTCTGGAATCCGCGTAATATATTGCCCACGAGTCACATACAGAATTCCACACCCCTCTCCATTAAAACGTACATAGTTTTTGGAAAGCCATCTATACTCTTGGAAGTGCTTTAGATATGTGAGTTAGCATTCCCAAATTGGCAAACCGCATGGCAGCGAAGTTGCTGGTCAGATCTGAGCTGGACACCGAAGAGCCAGAGGTGTGTTTCCGGCCAAGCAGTCCACCTCAAGGCTCGCAGCCAAAAGCCATGAATCGGGAAAGCCAAGTCCGCTTTTTTGCTGTCGTGCTGTTCGTGCTGACGGTGGCGGCAGGGGTTTTTGCCGGCTTTAATCTGAATTCCGAGTGGAAGTTCCAGGTACCCGAGGACGGCGTCTGGTGGGTGGAACAGGGTGGCCATCTCACCGCCGACAGGGTGCAAAACAGCGGGCCTGGCGCAAAGGCCGGGATCAAGCCCGGGGACCAACTGGTTTCCGTGAATGGGCAAGACGTGCGCAGCATGTCTGGCCTGGAACGCCAACTCTATCGCACGGGGGTGTGGTCGAAGGCTTCCTACTCTTTGCTCCGGCAGTCGGTCCCTTTGGATTCGAGCGTCATTCTGGTTCCGGCCGAACGCTCTCTGAATAATTGGCTGCGGCTGATTGCGCTGATCTACCTGGGCATCGGCTTGTATGTGCTGCTGCGCCGCTGGACGGCCCCCGGCTCCACGCACTTCTACATTTTTTGCCTGGTTTCTTTTATCGCTTACTCGTTCAAGTACACGGGCAAACTGAACGACTTCGACTGGACCATTTACTGGGGCAATATTGTTGCCGGGGTGCTGCAGCCGGCACTTTTTCTGCACTTCGTTTTAACTTTCCCTGAGAAACGGCAGTTGGTGCGGAAACATCCGTGGTTGCTGGCAGTGGTATACGTTCCATCCGCGCTGCTGGTGGCTGCGCAAATCATCGCCGTGCGCTGGCTTCAGGCCAGCGAGCGCCTGCGCTGGAACCTCGACCGCGTGGAAATGTCTTACGGGTCGCTGTTCTTTCTGGGAGCAGCGGTGGTGCTCTGGTATAGCTACCGGCACGCGAGCACGACGATTCTGCGGCAGCAATTGAAATGGGTCACACGCGGGACAATCCTGGCAATTGTTCCCTACACGTTGTTTTACGTGGTCCCTTATTTGTTAGGTTCCATGCCCGGCGCGACCATGAAGGTTTCCGCGCTTTCGCTGGCATTGCTGCCCCTTACGTTCGGATACGCGATTTTCCGATATCGCCTGATGGATGTGGACCTGATCTTCAAGCGGGGCGTGGTTTACACGCTGGCAGCGGCGATCGTGGTCGGATTGTATTTCGGGCTGGTCGCGGCGGTCGCTTTGCTGGTGCACAACTGGCAACCGAGTTCTGGGCCGGTGGGATTGATCCTGGCGGTGATTGTGACGGCGCTGTTGTTCGATCCGGTGCGCAATCTGATTCAGAACCGGGTCGACCAGTTTTTCTATCGTACCCGCTACGATTACCGCCGCACGTTGCTCGAGTTCGGCCGGGAACTTGGATCGGTGACGAATTTAAGTACGCTGCTCTCAGCCGTGGTCGATCGACTGTCGCACACTTTGGCCGTGGGCCGTATCGCAGTGTTTCTAGCGGGCGATGAACCGGGAAAACTTACGCTGGCGAAATCGTTCGGCATCTCGTCCCTGGGAAACATCGACTTCTCATTCCTGAGCGAGCCGCGACCGCAGCCGGCGGGGCACCTTTTCTTTGAGAACACCCATCAGGTTCCTCGCGAGACCGCTAGCGCGCAGCAAGCCATTGCGCGGCTCGACCTGAATTACTACATTCCCTGCCAGGCCCAGCAGAGGACGATTGCTGTGCTCGGCCTAGGCAAGACGGCGAAAGGCGATTTCCTTTCCAGCGAAGACATGGAGTTGCTGGAAACGCTGGGCGGCTATCTCGGAATCGCAATCCAGAATTCGCAGCTTTATGCCTCGCTGCAGAAAAAAGTGGCCGAGTACGAGCGGCTGAAGGACTTCAACGAGAACATCGTCGAATCGATCAACGTGGGCGTAATGGCCCTCGACATGGAAGACCGCATCGAGAGTTGGAACGCGCAGATGGAAGTGATGTACGCTTTGCCCCGCTGGCAGGCGTTGACTCAGCCTCTGCGAACCGTTTTCCCGGCGGAATTTGTCGAGGAGTTCGATCGCATCCGGCGGGAGCCCGGCATTCGCAACCTGTATAAGTTTCGTTTGAAAACACCTGCGGGCGAGGTGCGCACGGTGAATGTGGCCCTGGCGCCTTTGGTCACGCGCAAGTTTGAGGTGATCGGCCGGCTCATCATCATGGATGACATCACCGAGCGAACCGAACTCGAAGCGCAGCTTTCGCAATCGGACAAGCTTTCGTCGATCGGATTGCTGGCGGCGGGAGTGGCGCATGAAGTGAACACGCCATTGGCCGTCATTTCCTCTTACACCCAGATGCTCTCCAAGCAATTGCAGGATGATCCGCAGAAATCAGGGCTGCTGGAGAAAATCACAAGGCAGACGTTCCGCGCCTCTGAGATTGTTAACAATCTGCTGAACTTCTCGCGCACCAGTGGCACCGAGATTGGCGACGTGGATGTAAACAAGGTCGTCGCCGATACTTTGGCTTTGCTCGATCACCAATTCAAAGTGGGCAAGATCGAAGTAGAGAGCACGCCCTCGGCGGGTCTGCCTCCGATTCAAGGGAACGCAGGCCGGTTGCAACAGGTGTTTCTGAATTTGTTTTTGAATGCGAAGGACGCCATGCCGGATGGTGGCAGGCTCAGCGTGGCAACTCAGAACGGCAACAGCGTGAGCGTGGTGGTCTCCGATACAGGCGCCGGCATTGCGCCGGAGCACATACAGCGCATATACGATCCGTTTTTTACCACCAAAACTTCGCCGCGCAGCGGGCAACCGCGAGGCACAGGACTGGGGCTCTCGGTCACTTATGGCATCATTCAGGAGCACGCGGGCAAGATCCGCGTGGAAAGCCATCCCGGCGCCGGGACAACCTTCACGCTGGATTTTCCTCTAAGTAGAAAGGCAGTCCAATCCAAGGCGGAATATGTCTGATTCGGCAGTCATCTCCGGGAACTTGATCAACGGCAGGCATGGCCTGGCGGGCGCGGTGCTCATCATTGACGATGAAGCGGAGATCCGCGAATCCCTGCAAACCTTGCTGGAGATGGAAGGTTTTGCGGTGGAAACTGCCGCGAACGGTGAAGCCGGACTGCAGCGAATCGGCGAACATCCGTTCGATCTGGTTCTGCTCGATCTCGCGCTGCCCGGCCGCAATGGCATGGAGATCATGGCGGAGATTCGCGCTCACGAGAGCCGGTTACCCGTGATCATGATTACGGCGTATGGCACGGTGGAGAACGCGGTGCGGGCCATGCAATCGGGCGCAGCCAACTTCGTGCAAAAGCCCTGGGACAACGAAAAACTGCTCGCCGATGTGCGTGCCGCCGTGGGCTGGCGACGGGCGGAAGAAGAAAATGTTCAGCTCAAGCGCGCCCTCAAGCAACGCTACAACTTTGAAAACATCGTCGGTAAGAGCGAGGTCATGCTCAAGATTTTTGATCTGGTGGCGCAAGTCGCCAACAGCCGTTCCACCGTGCTTTTGCAGGGTGAGAGCGGAACCGGCAAAGAGATCATTGCCAAAGCTCTGCACCTGAACTCGCCGCGGCGCGACCGTCCGTTTGTGCCGGTGAATACCGGTTCATGCCGGCTGACTTGCTTGAGTCCACGCTCTTCGGCCACGTAAAAGGCGCATTTACCAGCGCGATCGCATCGAAGAAGGGCCTGTTTGAGATGGCCGACAAAGGCACTCTGTTTCTCGATGAGATCGCCTCCATGGGTATCGATACGCAGGCCAAGATTCTTCGCGTGCTGCAGGACCGTAAATTCATGCATCTGGGCGGCGTACAGGAAATGCAGGTGGATGTGCGCATTATCGCCGCCACCAACGTGGATTTGCGCACGGCAGTGCGGGAAGGCCGCTTCCGGGAAGATCTTTTTTACCGGCTGAACGTGATCACCATTGAACTGCCTCCGTTGCGCCAGCGGCGCGAGGACATTCCTTTGCTGGTCGATTATTTTCTGAAGAAATACGCCGAGGAGAATGATCGCCCGGTGCGGCGCATCACTCCGGAAGCGTTGCGCCCGCTAATGTCGCATGCATGGCCGGGAAACGTGCGCGAGTTGGAAAATGTAATCGAACGCGCGGTTGTTCTCTCCTCAGGCGAGGAGATCGTTCTTGATTTGTTGCCCGATAACTTGCTGGGCCGGACTTCCGCATTTGCGCTGCACGATCCGCCGGCCGACGCATCGCTGTTCGAAATTGTCGAAGATGTGGAACGCCGGATCATCGTTGACATGCTGGAGAAGTGCAACTGGAACCAGACTGAGGCTTCAGAGCATTTCAAGGTCGCCGCTCTCTACTCTGAACCAAAAGATCCGCCGCCTGAACATCGAAATCAAGAAGAAGTCGCGCGGATAGAGATTCCTTCCTACTAAGAAAATTCCTGACACTCGCAAATATTTTTCCCTAGGGCCCAAGTAGGGTGCAGGCTGCCCCTGGCACATGCTCATACTGTCCTGGTTACAGAATTCGCAGCACTGGCACGTTTTTTTCGCCTGCATCCAAGTTTGAGCCCATGAAGAGTTTCGACCAAAGCGAAGATGGCGAGAGGGCACTTGCTGGCGGTGATGATGGTGACCAAAAACTCCTTTTTTCCGTCCAGAGATCT
This sequence comes from uncultured Acidobacteriaceae bacterium, assembly GCA_963743585.1. GTDB lineage: Bacteria > Acidobacteriota > Terriglobia > Terriglobales > Acidobacteriaceae > Sulfotelmatobacter. The sequence continues at coordinate 694,839 of CAVUQI010000006.1, forward strand.
CTTGACCGGATTCCGGTCGAGGAGGGTTGGATTGCACTGTGCGCCCGAGCGGCCGTGGAACAAGATCCCAAGAAACTGCTGGGACCTGGTAATTGAGATCAACCGCCAATTGGACGCTAGAAGAAAGCGGCTATTGAATGAGAGTGATGGAAAATCTGAGCACAAATAGGCCCGACCGGAACGCAGCGGCAGGGCTCGATTCCAGCGACCGGCACGGGATGCGGACGGCCACGCGACCCAAAAGCCCGGTTGACCGGCCTCCGCTCGATGACCGTATCCGCGAGCTGTGCGCAGTTATCGCCAGCGGGGAACAGAATTTGCGCGCTCTGGTTGAATTGCAGTCCGCGTTGCACGAACACAACCAGCGGCTTAGACTTTTGGCCGCCCGCAAACTTCTTGGGACGAAGCACTCGGCTTGGCGCGGCGGCCCACCTTGCGAATGGCAATACCGTGAAGTCTCGCAGGATTCTCTGCTATAGTTTCGGAAAGCGTGGCGATCCGCTGCCGCTTTTTCCGACGCATGGAACTGACCTCACCTAGCGATTTCGCCAAGGGCCAAATCCAGACAGTTCAGAGTTACGTGCTTTTTTGTGCGCAGAGCATTGCCAACCTGTTTCGCAAGCCGGTTTATTTTGGCGACATGGCCATGCAGGGGGACCTGATTGGGGTTGGCTCGCTGCCCATCGTCGCGCTCACTGGATTTTTCACCGGAGCGGTCTTGGCTCTTCAAGCCGCGAATACGCTGGAGCGCTTCGGGTCCATCACGCTGGTCGGCCAACTGGTCTCTATTTCGATGGTGCGCGAACTTGGCCCGGTCATCACCGGGCTAATGGTGGCCGGACGGAACGCCTCCGGCATGGCCAGTGAATTGGGATCGATGATTGTTACCGAGCAGGTGGATGCCATGCGCGCGCTGGGCACCGACCCCATGAAAAAACTGGTGACACCGCGCGTGGCGGCTACGGTGTTCATGCTATTTTTCTTGACGATCATCTCCGATCTGGTCGGTTTGGTTGGCGGCCTCTTCATCGCAAAGCTTTTACTTCGGCTGGACGCGCGCCAGTACTGGTATAACGCCTGGCAGACGCTGGTGTTTCAAGATGTATTCATGGGACTGCTCAAGCCGGTGCTGTTCGGCTTTATTATCGCCACCATCGGCTGCTTCTACGGCATGAACGCGCGCGGTGGAACACAAGGAGTGGGCCGGGCCACGACGCAAGCGGTGGTCGCTGCATCGGTGCTCATTTTGGCCCTCGATTTATTTGTCACGCGGTTGCTGATGGCTACTCTATCGTTTCATTAAGCCGATGTCCGCACCGACCTTACCTGTCGATTCCACTTCTGTCGCGACGAATCAAGAATCGGCGCCGGCAATCGTGTTCGAGGATGTTGCGCTAGCATTCGGAAGCAATGAAGTGCTGCGCGGCGTTTCGTTCCGTCTGCCGCGGGGCCAAACCAAGGCCCTGTTTGGAGTCGCCGGCTCGGGAAAGAGCTTGCTGCTGAAGCTGGCGATTGGACTGATACGCCCGGACTCAGGTCGCATTGTTGTGCTGGGGCAGGACATCGGCGAGATGAGCGAGGAACAGCTTTTTGATTTGCGCGCCAAGATCGGGATGGTGTTTCAGGAAAGCGCACTCTTCGATTCTCTTACCGTCCGCGAAAATGTCGCCTATCGTTTGATGGGCGTACACGGCGTCTATAACGACGAGATCGACCGCAGGGTGCGCGAGGTCTTACGCTTCGTGGAATTGGAGCAGACGCTTGATTTGTATCCTTCGGAGCTTTCCGGAGGCATGCGGCGGCGCGTGGCCATCGCCCGCGCTCTGATTACGCACCCGGAGCTGCTGCTTTATGATTCTCCCACTGGCGGATTGGACCCGTGACTTCTAATACCATCATTGAGTTGATTGTGAAGCAGCGGGACGTGAGCAAGACCAGCGCTTTGATGGTTACCCATCGCTTGCAGGATGCGTTTACCATGGCCACGCATCACTTCGATAAATCAACCAACCGCATGGCGCCGCTTCCGCCGGGACAGCAATGCGAGGTGCCAGTGAGTTTTCTGTTTCTTCGCGACGGCAAGGTCATCTTCGATGGAGACCTTCATGAGCTGGCAAATACGCAGGATGAGTACATCAAGGAATATATTTCCTGAAGCGGCGGGTTCTCCGTGATCGGCAGGCGTTTTCGTCAGTGGTCGTGAGAGACGAGACCTGGGCTGGCCTCCTTATCGATTCGCAAACCGGGAGCTGACACGATCGCCTGAGTTGGTCCACTCTTCGAACGGTTCTTGCGACGGTTGCAGCCGGCCGGGATTCATAATATTGGTTGGATCGAGACTCCGTTTGATCGCTGCGATTGCCTGCACACCGATCGGCGAAATTTCGGTCGAGAGCCAGGGTAAATGTTCCGTGCCGACTGCGTGGTGGTGCGAGAGCGTTGCGCCGTGGTCGCTGAACGACTGCTGGGCCGCCTTTTTTGCGCGCAGATACTGATCCATCTCGCGTTCCGGTTGTTGGCGGAAAGCGAAGGTGAAATAAACGCTAGCGCCCGATTGGTAGGTGTGGCTGATGTGGCATCCCACCCAGGGATGCGCGCCGCTTTCCGCGATCTTTCCGCGAAGAACATCGACGGTGTCTTTATATAGAGGAAGGATGTTGCTCCACACGGTTGATGTTTCACTCACGTCCGACGTCACATCTCGATCCAGCAGGAAATCGCGAATGTGAGGAAAGTCGTATTTCGTTGATTCGAAGGCAACTGCCAGCGCTCGCGCCGAGACTGACAGCGCCGCATTTGCGGTAAATGCCTTGCACTTGCCTCATCTCACGATCGACCGCAGTTTCGCTGCCTTCGAAAGCGGTGAGCATCAAACATGCCGTTGCCAGTGAAAAGCGTTTCAGACGCAAATAGCTCTTGAACAAGCTGCTCGTGGCTTTCGAGAAGCTTGACGCCGGTGGACGGAACGCCATCGATAACGCGGTCTTGTCCGGATCATTGAGCCGTACCATTGCGGGCATGCATTCCTGCCGCACACATTCCCGCATGGCCTCAATGCCCCCCTCAAATTCAGGAAAAAGATAGCCGGGGACTTGCCGTCGCTGCGGGCGCGGGTGAAGGCGCATGGTGGCTTCAGTGATGACTCCGAAAGTACCTTCGCTGCCGATGCAGAGATGGTTTACGTCGATGCCGTTGGAAGATTTGGGAACAGCGCGAGTTGCTAGCGCGCCTTCGGGAGTGACCATGCGCAGCGCGATTACCATGTCCTCGATCTTGCCGTATTTATCGCTCTGCATTCCCGCAGAGCGGGTCGCGATCCATCCGCCGAGCGTGGAGTGCAGGAAAGAATCCGGGAAGTGGCCGAGCGTCATTCCATAGGCGCCGAGTTGGGCTTCGAGATCCGGGCCAAAAACTCCGGCTTCGATGCGCGCCGTGAAAGAGCGGGTGTCCACTTCCAAAATCCTTCTCATACGGCGCATATCCAGTGACACCGCCATGCGCCCGCGATCCATTCGTTCCAGGCAGCCTGAGATATTCGACCCCCCGCCGAACGGGATCACGGAGACGCCGCGCTCGGCCGCAGCTCGAAGCGTCAGACAAATCTCGCGCTCGTTTTCGGGATAGATGATTAGATCGGGCGCACCCGCAGCCAAGCCGTGCCGCAAGCGAAACAAATCCCGGAATCCCTTGCCGTAGGCATGGACCACACGGTCTTTGGTGCCATCCGAGATCTGCGTGGGATTAAGAAAGGCGCGCAGTTGCGATAGAAATCGTTCGTCGATGAATGGGTCGGGAAGTTCGATGGATTCGAGTTTCCAGGCGCGCTTCTCGAAAGTGTCTTTCTCGATTTCGAGCACCGTCTTTGCATAGGGCCAGAAACCGGGGTGGGCGGCGGCGCTGAATTCAGCGTCCTCGTTTCCCCATCCCCACCATTTCATGTGCCTGGGCTCGTAAACCATGCGTTCCTCGTTGGGCGTTACCTTTTGCTCTTCGCCCGTTGCCGCTCAGAACTCACACCTGGATCGCGACTTATCCCTTTCCGCGTGCGCCAACCATCAATTCGTTAACCTGATATTCCGAACTGAGCATGCGAATACTCTTGGCCAACTTTTCGACGACCGAACGCCGCTGCTCGCGTAGTGGTTTTCCGGGCCTGGATTGATGGGCGACCGCGAGCGCTTCGCCGAAACGCACCGTCACCGGGCCGAATCGCGGCATAGACTTTCCTTTGGGCAGAATCCGATGTGTACCTTCTATGTACGCGGGAACGATGGGCACGCCAAGCTCAAGGGCAAAGAGTCCAGCTCCCGGCTTGAATGGCCGCATCTCTCCATCCGGTGAACGGCTGCCTTCCGGGTAGAGAATCAGAGCGCCTCCACTTTGGCGCAAGAATTGACGGCCGGAATCCATACATGCGGCCAGCGATTTTGCTCGCGGCTGGCGGTCGATCGGTATGACGTTCATCCAGCGCGAGACCAGCCAGCGCAGCGAGCGAGACTGAAAAAAATAGTCGCTTGCGCCGATAAGGGCGAAGCTGCGAAAACTGCGTCCGCTCGCGGTCATCAGAGCGGCACTGTCGGCGTGGCTGGCGTGGTTGCTGCACAGAAGAAAAGGGCCGTCGGGAAGATGATGCCTGCCTTCCACGCGCAGCGGACAGTAGCAGGTAAAAAAAACCCGGCAAAAAGTTTCAAAGGCTGCAGCACCGGCAGGAGGCGCCCAGAATGCTTGATCCGGTTTGGGAGAGGCAGTCATCTTCGAGAAGGCTAGACCTTGATTCTCATCGAAGATGACTTCTTTGCACAAGGCTTCTTCTCACAATGGAGAGTGAGGAGCGAATCGAACACTCATGCGCGCAAGTGATAAGGAATCGAAACGACGGTAATCCGCTGGTTGCCGTTGAACAGCAGGAGCGCCCGGATGGCCTCCGGGCGATTGTTGTGCAGCAGATAGTGATACCAGTGGGTCTCCACCAGCTCGGGAATCAATACGGTGATGTTGCGACCGGGCTGCGCGATTTGCTGTTGAATGGCGTAGTTGACGATTGGCTTCACGATCCAGCGATAAGGCGAATCGAGCACAACAAGTTGCGGCAAGGCGAGGCCCGCTGCTTTAGCGGGTTTTTCGATGACCTCACCCCATTGGCGACAAAGACTCTCGGTATCTTCTCCGCACGAGACGTGAAGCACGTGGATCTCGCGCGAAAGAGTCCAGGCATAGCGGATGGCTTTTTCGGCTACTAGGCTCCAACGGTCAATCGGAAGCAGAACGATCGGCTCGACAAGATCTCCCGTAGCGATCGGCGTCACCGCGCGGATCTCCTGGGCCACTTGCGAGTAGTGGCGGCGCACCGAGCGCATCATCAGGATGAGAGTGGGAATCAGGAGAACCGTGATCCATGCGCCATCCACAAACTTCGCTACGAGCACGACGGCGGTGGTAACCCCGGTAGCCACTGCTCCGAGCCCGTTGACAAACATGTTGCGCCGCGCACTGGGCCCGCCTTTCCGCCTCCAGTGCACGACCATGCCCGCTTGTGAGAGCGTGAACGCGAGAAACGCGCCCACTGCATAGAGGGGAATCAGACGGTCGGTGACGCCGCGGAAAATAATCAGGAGAATGCCGGTGAGCAGACCGAGAGCATAGATGCCCTGGGCATAAACTAACCGCCGTCCTCGGATGACGAAAGCGTGTGGCAGGTAGCCATTTTGCGCGATCGCACGGGCCAGGCGCGGAAAATCGGCGAATGCCGTGTTGGCAGAAAGCGAGAGCACAACCAGAATCGAGCCGATGCTGAGCCAGTAGAAAGCGCCACGGCCCGTGACCGCAGCCAGCAACTGCGAGAGCACGCTGTCGTATCCGGGCAATCCTGGATCAGTGGCTGCGATGCCGTAGGCGGGAACCAGATACGCGATGCCCAACAACATGACCATGAGTATCGCGATGATGATGGTCAGCGTGAGCTTGGCGTACTTATCCGTAGGGTCGCGAAAAGCCATGACGCCATTGCTGACGGCCTCGACTCCAGTCATTGCGGTGCAACCGCTGGAGAAGGTGCGCAATAGAAGCCAGGCACTGACCGATCCTGTGATTGCGGTCAGCTTTGGAGGGGCGATTACGGGGATCGGATGTCCTCCGGCAATGGCCGTCTTGAATATGCCAACGGCTACAAGACCCAGGATGCAGGCAATGAAAACGTAGGTTGGCACAAAAAATACCCCACCCGTTTCCTGCACCCCTCGCAAATTCGTAATGGTGACGAGAACCAGAATGCCAAGACATAAGAAGACGGTCTTGCTCTGCAGCGATGGAACGGCTGAAACCAGCGCGCCAACTCCCGCTGAGATGCCGACCGCAGCCGTGAGCACGTAATCAATCATCAGCGCGGCTGCAGCCAACAGCCCGGCTCTCTCGCCGAGGTTTTCTGTTGCAACCGTGTAAGACCCGCCGCCCTGCGGATAGGCAGAAATGGTCTGGCGGTATGAGAAGTACACGATACCGAGCAGCACCACGATGCCGACAGTGATCGGCCAGACATAGGCAGCGCCCGCCATGCCGAGCGGAATCAGTAAGGTAAGGGCGGCTTCGGCGCCGTAGGCCGCCGAGCTTAGCGCATCCAAGCCGAAGATTGGAATGCCTTTGAGCGGCCCAATTCGTTCCGCTTTTTCCTCTTCCGTCGCCAAAGGACGGCCAAATAACAGGTCGACGATATTCAAGTGTTTCCTTTAGACAGAAAGCGATGGCGCCGCCAATCTCGCGTGAGCGCGAGATATCATAAACCCTGATCCGGAGAGTCTGGTTAAAGATTGTTAAGAATCGCGAATGGCGATTCGCTTCGCGCAGCCCCGCAGAGAAAACATCGAGTGGGATTTCTGAGGCAGAACACCCCTTCTGAAGCTGCACCGCAGTCGCAGATCGCAGAACCTTTCAGCGATTCCGCAGCTTAAGACTTCTTCAATTACCAGCGTAACTATCGAGTGGTAACCGCCTGTGTTAAAGATTCCTAATGGTAGTCATTGCAACGCGAAGAACTACCATCCGCAGTAGTTTTACTTAACCTTGGACCCTGAACCGAGGAGGACATGGCTAAAAAAATCCTTGTAGTGGACGACTCCAAAACAGCTCTGATGATGGAGCGCGAAATTCTGGAACGGCGCACCTCTTATCAATGTGTGACCGCCAGTGATGGCCAGGAAGCCGTTGAGAAGGCGCAGCAAGAGCATCCCGACCTCATTTTGATGGATGTAGTCATGCCTCGCATGAACGGCTTCGAAGCCTGCAAGGCTATCCGCCGGGGTACGAGCACACGTGAGATCCCAATCGTTTTGGTCACCACGCGCGGAGAAGAGTCTTATATGGAGGCCGGATTTCAGAGCGGCTGTAACGACTACATTACGAAGCCGGTAAACGGCTCGGAGTTAGTGGCTCTTCTACAAAGCTATTTGGGTGAATAGCAGGCGGCAACCGATAGCAGGCGGCAGACTGATTCTTATTTCGTTTTACCAAACACAGCAGGAACTTTCATGAGCCTTAACAAAAATGCGACCGGCGTAAAGCCGGCAATGGCCGCGGACCCAATGAACGACGCTCGTCTGGCCGCAGCGCGAAAACGACTGCTCGAGAGCACGAACGAAGAAGATGCGATTGAAGGTCTTCGCGAAATCGTCGCCAACCTGTTGGGATGCGAAGAGATTGGTCTGTTTAAGGTGAGTCCAGAGGGCAAGGAATTTTCCGTTTGCTGGTCTTTCGGCGCGGACCTTGAGAATTACGATCTGCTGAAAGCGCTCGGTCGTTCCGGCCGCCTGTGTGTGATGCGGGGCGAATGCTACATGGCTTTCGAAGATCCCGACGGTTCAAACCGAATGACCAAGACACAGGCGTTTGTTCCGATCCGGGTGGCAAATCAGACAGTCGGCATACTGGCCATTTTGCGGTTGCTTCCGCAAAAAAGCGCTTTCGATGCTCACGATATGGAGTTGTTCAAGCTTCTCTCTGAAGAAGGCGCCGGACCGCTATTTGGCCGGGAGCCTCATCTGAAGCACGCACCCAGACAGTCAGGAACGAAATCATGAATCAGAATGTCCCCAAATTCAATCCCGCTGTGCTCCCTGCGGAATTCATGAAGCCTTTTGAAGCGGCAGAATCGAAGGACGCCCGGCATTTTCTCTACCCCGGCCAGATTTTCGTGACGCGCGAACCTCTGGTCATCTCGACCATTCTCGGTTCGTGCGCCGCCATTTGTCTGTGGGACCGGCACAAGAAGGCCGGCGGCATGAATCATTACCTTTTGCCGGATGGGGCGACTGACGGCCCCAACCGCTTTCGCTACGGGAATGTCGCGAACCCGGAATTACTGAAACAAGTGCTGGCTCTGGGATGCGAAATGAAGAATCTGCAGGCAAAGATTTTTGGCGGTTCAAGCGCTTTCTCGGTCGATCTCTCGCACTCGTTGGGCACGCGGAACGTGGATTTAGCGGACGACTTTCTTCGCTCTGCCGGAATTCCCGTAGTCGAAAGAGACGTTTCGGGCAAGCATGGCCGCAGGTTGGTATTTCAGATAGCAGATGGCGTAACCACAATCAAGAACTTCGATCAGGCGGCAGTGTAGAGTATCGGCGCGCAAATTCGCGGATGATGATTTGCGGCACAGGAAAGGAGGAACAATGGATTTGGCGGACTTCGATCGCGGAGCAGTCCTGGCATCGTTCCTCGTGGAATCCGAAGAGGGGTTGGATGTAATGGAGCAGTCGCTGCTTCAGATGGAATCGAATCCAGCCGATCCCGAACTCCTGAACACGATTTTCCGCGTGGCGCACAGCATCAAGGGCAACGCAACCTCACTGGAATTGACGGAACTCGCGGGATTCGCGCACGTTGTAGAGGATCTGCTGGATATTTTCCGCGAGCAGCATGCACAACCGACCGCAGAGTTAATCTCTTTGCTTCTCAAAGCGGTTGACGAACTCCGCGCGATGCTTTCGGCGGCCCAAACCGGTGCCGTGGAGCTCACATCACAGCAGCAGCACCTGCGCAAGGAAATTGCACGCGAAGTTGAAACACGCTCGAAGCGGGTGGTAAGGGCGAATGGCACGCGTGAGGAAGCCGGCTTTGGAGTCAAGCTCGATTCGATGGCTTCCGCCAGTCACCGCACGCTCCGAGCCGACGTCGACAAGCTCGATCACATGCTGAACCTGACGGGTGAAATCGTAATCGCGCAAGGGCGTTTGCGGCAGATGATCGAGAAACTTCCTGGCGACCAGGGCCGCGCCATCCTCGAAATGCATCGCGAAGCCGAGCGACTTTACATGAACCTGCAAAGTGAAGTGATGAGCATCCGTATGGTCCCGGTCGGCCCGCTATTTCGCCAGTTCGTGCGTTCGGTACGCGATCTGGCAAAGAGCCATGGCAAGATGGCGCGCCTTGAAGTCACCGGAGGAGATGTCGAAGTCGACACAACCGTGCTTGAGCAATTGAAAGATCCCCTGGTTCACCTCATCCGTAACGCGGTTGATCACGGGCTGGAAAACCCGGGGGTTCGCGAGAGCAAAGGAAAAAATCCCTGCGGAGTAATCAAACTCTCCGCCGCCCACTCTGGCGGCAATATTGTGGTCACCTTGCAGGACGACGGAGCGGGATTCGACCGCGCACGCATTCTCGAAAAGGCGCGGCGCCAGGGGTTAATTTCGTCGAAAGAAGAGATCCGCGACCAGGACATCTACAATCTCGTTTTCCAGGCCGGATTCTCGACCACGGAATCCGTGACCGATCTTTCGGGCCGCGGGGTCGGCCTCGACGTCGTGCGCCGCAATATCGACAACCTGCGTGGGACCGTCGAAATCACGAGTACGGCGGGCAAAGGCAGCATCGTAACCATCCGCCTGCCACTAACACTGGCCATCATCGAAGGATTCTCTGTGAAAGTGGGCAGCGAGGTCTTCATCTTTCCTTTGGAGCACGTCACGGAGTGCACGGAATTACCGGCAGAACATCGCAATGCCGAGGCCAGCGGAATTCTTAGCCTGCGCGGCGATCCGCTGCCATACGTGCGATTGCGCCGGGCCTTCAGCCTTGCGGGAGAGACCCCGCACAAGGAAAACATTGTGGTCGTCAAAGTGAACGAATTTCATGCCGGCATTGCGGTCGACGAACTGTTGGGAGGCATGCAGACGGTCGTCAAACCGCTCGGCAAAGCATTCCGGTCGGTGCATGGCATCGCGGGATCGACTGTGCTCGGCGACGGACGCGTCGGCTTGATCATCGATGTGCCCAGCCTTTTGCGCGGGGTCATGCAGACCAGTATGCAGTCAGAAGCTTAGAGAGAGATTTGTTCGAGGGGGCAGAAATGAAAAGCTGGAAAGATCAAAAGATCGGCACGAGGCTCGGTATCGTCTTCGGGGTGATCATGTTGTTCGTGATTGTGGCCGCAGGCGTCGGGCTGACTTGGCTAAACCGTTTGAACTCCAACATGTCAGCGACACTGCAGAAGCGCTATAACGTGGTCGAACTGACGCATCAGACGATTGAAAACTCGATCACTAATGCGCGCATCACCATGCAATTATTCGAGACCACAGATCCTGACAAGGAAAAGAAGCTCAACCAGGAAAACGAAGACATCAGCCATCGCATTAGTTCGCAAGTGGGGGAGATCGAAAAAAGCATCAGCTCGCAGCAAGAGCACGATCTTTTTGAGGTCGTAACCCAACACCGCCAGGCTTACATTTCGGCGCGCGAGGAGGCAAAGAAATTGCTGGCGGCGAAAAAGCACGACGAGGCAATGAATGCGCTGGCCGATAACGTTATTCCGGCCCTCGATTCCTATCGCGCCATGTGGCAGAAGTTCATCGATCTGCAGACCGCCGCGATGAACCAGAGCATGAAGGAAAATCAGGAAGCCTTCGCCACTGGCCGAAAGATGGCGATGCTTCTCATGTTTCTCGCGCTAATTTTTTCGCCCCTCGTGGCATACAGCGTCACCAGGAGCATCACCGTGCCGATCCGACAGGCGGTGACTCACGCCGAAAGAATTGCGGCGGGCGATTTGACCAGGGAAATCCCCATCACCAACCAGTCGGAAACCGGCCAGCTTCAGCAGGCGATGCACGACATGAGCCACAAACTCTCCGGAATCATTCGCGACGTGCGTGAAGGATCGGCAGCGGTGGCTTCTGCAGCGCAGCAGGTCTCGGCGTCGTCACAGAGCCTCTCGCAGGGCACCGCAGAACAGGCGGCCTCGGTTGAAGAGATGAGTTCGAGTCTCGAGCAGATGAATGCATCGATCACGCAGAATGCCGACAACAGCCGACAGGTCGAGCAGGCTGCCGCAAAGGGGGCGGTTGCGGCGGAAGAGAGCGGCAATGCGGTCCGAGAAACAGTCGAAGCCATGAAACAGATTGCCGCCAAGATTTCGGTGATCGAAGAAATTGCCTATCAAACCAATCTTCTGGCCCTGAATGCGGCGATCGAAGCGGCCCGCGCCGGAGATCAAGGCCGGGGCTTCGCGGTGGTGGCTGTGGAAGTGCGAAAGCTTGCCGAGCGCAGCCAGGTGGCCGCGCAGGAAATCGGCGGCCTCGCCGGAAAGAGCGTCAAGGTCGCCGAACGCTCCGGTCAATTGTTGTCGGACCTCGTACCCTCGATCAGAAAGACCGCGGACCTGGTGCAAGACGTTGCGGCAGCGTCCACGGAGCAATCGGGCGGTGTGACGCAGATCAACAAGGCCATGGCGCAAGTCGATACGGTCACGCAACGCAACGCATCTTCCGCGGAAGAACTTTCCAGCACCGCCGAGGAACTCGCCGCTCAGTCTGAGCAACTGCAACAGCTCATGACGTTCTTCCAAGTGAGCGGAGAACAGTACACGCGGTCAAACGGCGGCGAGAAGCGGGTATTTATGCCCTTGAATCCCTCGTTCAAACATCAATGGGCCCAACACAACCCGAAACCAAGTGCAAGCAAGGTCGAGGAAGAAGCAAACTTCTCTCCTTTTTAAACGAAGGTTGACGCTAGCTTTGCAAGGTTGCCCCGAGTCAGCCGACAAATGGCCGGTGAAAACGAGCCTGGAATACGAGGACTGAAAACTATGGGAGCCAAGACGCAAGGGAACGGCCAACTCCCGGTGCACAAAACGCAATATCTTACCTTCTTCACGGCGGGCGAAGAATATGCCATCACAATCGCCAAGGTCCGCGAAATCATTGAGTACGATACGGTCACAACCGTGCCCAATACTCCGGCCTGGATCAGCGGCGTAACGAACCTTCGCGGACGGGTGGTCGCGGTGGTCGACCTGGCGGTGAAATTCGGCTTGCCGCAGAGCCGCATCTCGAAATTTTCCTGCGTCATTATCACAGATGTGATGCTGCAGGGAGAAACCGTTACTATGGGAGTTCTGGCCGACGCGGTCAGCCAGGTGATCGATCTCTCCGCCGAAGAAATCGAAAGCACGCCTCCATTCGGCACGCGGGTCAAGACGGAATATTTGCTCGGCATGGGAGCGATGGGAAAGAAATTCTGTCTGATTCTCGATATCGATAAAGTGCTCTCCGCCGACGAAATACTCGCGGTCACAGAATCGGTTGAGGAGGGCAGCGCAGAGGATTCCTCGGGTGAGGCCGCCAACAAGGACAGCGCCCGTAAAGAATCCCATTTCGAGGCCGGAGCGTAGCCCGTGTCTGCTGGTCCAGTTCCGGGGCAGGAATCTCCGGTTTCACACGATGCTGACTTCTTTCAGGAGCAGCCGCCGCAGCTGTCCATCAGTCCTGCGCTCTTCCAGAAATTTCAAAAGCTTATCTATTCCGAGACCGGCATCTGGCTCGGCAATTCGAAAACTGCCTTGCTCTGCGGCCGGCTGTTCCGACGCTTGCGCGAACTCGGCATTGCTTCGCTCAAGACCTATTACGAACACGTCTGCCAGCCCGAGCAGCACGAAGAACGTGCGCGCATGATCGACGCCATCACCACCAATGAAACCCGGTTTTTTCGCGAGCCGCGGCAGTTCGAAGTTCTGGAGCAGACCATCTTCCCACAATGGCAACGCGAAGCTGAGCAGGGAGTTCGTCAAAAACGAGTACGTATCTGGAGCGCGGGCTGCTCCTCAGGAGAAGAGCCTTACACATTGGCCATGTTGTTGGCCATACATTTTCCGGCAGAAAAAGGCTGGGATGTGTCCATCGTGGCGAGCGACATTTCGAACCGCGTTCTGGAGAAAGCCCGCAAAGGAATTTATGCGCTCACCCGGTCATCGGAGCTGCCGCCAGATTTGCTGCATACATTCATGCTTCGCGGAAACGGTGACCATGAAGGCGAGATGAAGGTGAAGATCGAAATTCAACGCACGATCGACTTCCGAAGACTGAACCTGAACGAGCAGCCGAGCCTGCCCGAAGCGCCTTTCGACGCCATCTTTTGCCGCAATGTGCTGATCTATTTCGACGCGGCGTCCAAGCAGAGGGTCGTCACCAATCTTTTGCGCAATCTCGCCGGAAATGGTTTTTTGTTTGTCGGCCACGCAGAGAACCTTACGAACATGACCAGTGAACTGCGCGGCTTGGAATCGACGATTTACGCGAAAACAGGAAATTGCAACCAGGAAGAACAGTAACACCGATCGCTGCAACCAAAACCATTCGAAGGATGAATTCAAATCGTCCCGCCGATGAATGAAGATGAATAGAAATGATTTGCAGGTTTTGGTAGTGGACGACTCTGCCATGGTGCGGCAGGTCATGCAGATCATTCTTTCCAGTAATCCCGGTGTCAGGGTACAGACTGCGGCCGATCCGCTGATTGCCTGGGCGAAGATGCAAAAAGAGCCGCCCGACGTGGTCATCACCGATTTGGAAATGCCGCGCATGGACGGTCTGACTTTCATCCGGAAAATCATGTCGGAGATGCCGAGGCCGGTGGTGGTCTGCTCCGGATTGGCTGCGCGCGGCACCGAACTAGCCCTTCGAGCACTGGAAGAAGGCGCCGTTGATGTGATTACGAAGCCCAAAGTCGGGGTGCGCGAGTTCCTGCACGAGTCGGCTGTCACTCTCATCGACGCGGTGTGGAGCGCTTCTCATGCTCAACTGAAACCCCGGCTGGCATCGTCTCCGCGGCTGACCGCCGATGCCGTCCTGCCACGCAAAAGTAAATCGGGGGGATCGCCGGCAGCGCCCAACACCGTGATCGCCGTAGGCGCATCGACGGGTGGAACGGAAGCGTTGCGGGTTTTACTGGGTGCACTTCCCGTCGATTGCCCGCCCGTTGTCATCGTGCAGCACATGCCGGAAGTCTTTACCCGGGCCTTCGCCGATCGGCTCAACAAAGAATGTGCGATCGAAATCGCGGAGGCGCGTCACGGTGATCGCCTGGAGCACGGCAGGGCATTGATTTCCCCTGGGAACCGCCACATGCTGGTCAACCGCGATGGGGAGAAATTTGTGATCGAGATCATGGATGGCCCGCTGGTGTCTCGTCATCGTCCTAGCGTGGACGTCCTGTTTCGCTCTGTCTCCATTTCAGTCGGCAAGAAGGCTGTAGGAGTCATCATGACAGGCATGGGCGACGATGGCGCAGATGGTCTACGCGAGATGAAGGAAGCCGGCGCTGTCACGATCGCCCAGGACGAGGCGAGCTGCGTGGTTTTTGGAATGCCCAAGGAGGCAATCGAGCGGGGCGCAGTCGATGTGGTAATGCCGCTCGACCAAATTGCCCGCGCAGTGCTGAGTCTGCAAGCCAAAGCTTCGGCAAACTCAGCTTGAATTTTATGCTGGGGTTGAAGAGAGATGCGGCTGTGGGATCCTTCTGGTCCGTCGACGGCGGCGAGGATGGGCCTACCGATGTACGGTCCGTCGCGCGAGGGAGAGAATGCGGGGCCGGGATTGCATTGAACTACTGTCTCCAACCCAGATATTCGTCGCGTCCCTGGAAGATCTCATGCAGTTTGCGCACGACTCGTTGCTTGAAAGTTAGAGGCTGCGACTGCGACTCAAACTCCGACTCCTGAGCCTCGTTATTTGTTTCCACCTTTTTTGTTGGAGCTGGCGCAGCACCTGCGGCCATGAGCCCTCCTTCATCGATCCAATTGAAATCCCTGCTGACTTTGCTTGCCGAAACTGCGGTTGCGGAACTTAATTCCCGAACGGGGAGACATTTCCAACTGCTCTTGAATTCTAAGGTGGTTCTCATGCAAGCAGCAGATCACCAACGTCATAGCACCTAAGAGCGATTTCTGGTTCCGGGGGAGCAATGCGTGAAATCAGTCGAGCATGGAGGTTCCCTTTGCACCCAGGTAGCGCAGAGACAGCATCGCTAGGCCCCCTATTCGCATCCCAGCATGTACCTCCTGTCGTATGTGGCCTCTGATTCCAGTAGGGGCGACCCCCATCATTTCTTTCAGCTCAAGCCCGCGTCAAAAGTGATCCTGAAAATACGAGCGCCGAAGGGCTATTACAGCCGTACGACCAACGAGTGAGGGATCGTGGACTTGTCACATGTCGCCGGTGGAGTTGGGGTTTTGATTGAAGATAAATCTGATTCCACTCATTAACGATTGTCATTCAGGATAGAGCGCCTAATCGAACACACTTGCAGCAACTCCTCCAAGTGGGCAAACCTTTGAGCGAGGGTGCTTATTATCCTTTTATCCTTGTCTGGCGTTTGCCGCCAGCAACCGATTCGTCCGTTGCATCAGTCTCCAGTCGTATTCGTACGCAGTTCCGCAAAGCAGGCATATCTGATAGTGGTGACCCTGGGCGTCGATGCGCGGCCAGGTAAATCGATGCGAGCAGCCTTGGCCGAAAAACCATTTTACAAAGTTCATTGCATCACCCTTTCGCTGTGATTTCTCCAGGCATCCAGCCAACGGCTTAGGAAGGGTTTGGGCCGGTTATTCATCAGATACTGAAGTGTGAAAAGGAGCATGCTCGGGGGCTGGGATTTCGACAGGAAAGTATCCACTGCCTCCAGTTTGCTGTGGGGCAAAGGCCCGAAGGCCGATAAGAGCATGATGGGGACGTGCGCCTTAAGACGCTTCATCTTGGCCGCAACCTTGTCGCCGTTCATGCCGGGCATCAGATAGTCGAGGACTACCGCGTCGACTGAGTGCGAGACGAACAACCTCAGTCCCTCATCCACGTCGGTTGCCTCCAGGACTTCGTAGCCGTTATTTTCGAGCAGTTCTTTGCGGCCGATCAGTCCGCTCAAGTGGTCGTCAATGCAGAGAATGGTTAATTTCAGCCGAGACATGACTTCGCGCGACTCCAATTCGGCCAGAGGTTGGTTCGAGGTTTTGTAGTGGCGTGCTTCGGTTCGGTGAGAGGACCGAAGTATCCAGGTGAAGTGGCGCGCAGATTGATTGGACCATGCCGGGAACGGTCTTTCAAATTACGAACGTTCAGTCACGTGCCAATTACCAGCTGCGGGACTGAAAGTCTTAAGCCCTTTCATGTGAAGTTGAAGCCAAGATCGTCGCGTGTGCGCAACTTTCGGACGAAACCTGCGCCGTGCTTTCACACCATGTTGCCAACGGATAGCGACTCGAATTTCTGCTAAACAAGAGCCATCTGAATAAGCTATCTTCCGGTGGTCTTGGCCCATCTTGCCTGTGCGGCCTTTCGTGCGATCTCGCGCCTTTGCTCGGCCGTTAGCTTCCGTTTCCGAGCTTTCCCGCCCAACTGCCCCAGATGAACCGCGTGTGGATCTTTTTCCTTTTTCTTTTCCATGCGGATAACTGTGACGTCCAGGCGCAGGAGACCTTGGTTGGCTTGACGAGCTTAATTACTAGGAATCCGCCGATGCCACCGAAACTCAATCGCGTGCGAGAGCTATTCGTGCTGACCAAAATCGACGAGATTCTGGCATGGGAGCAACGGAAAGAGGCCGAGCGCGAGACGAAATTTGTGGAGCTTGGTCGGTACCTGTGCGAGGTTCGCGGGGGACAGTACTGGCGGCTGGAGAACCTGAAATCGTTCGATGAGTTTCTGGAGAGAAGATTTCCGGAATCCAGAAGGAAGGCCTACTACCTGATGTCGATCCATGAACACCTTCCGCCGCAAGCAAGGAAAGAACTGAAAAACGTGGGATGGACGAAGGGCCTGGAGTTGGCGAAAGTGGCGCGGAGGGACGGGCAGGAGTTCGATTGTGCAACCTGGTTGCACAAAGCCCGTGGACTACCGAAGGATCAGTTCAGGCGGGAAGTAGAGAGGGAGTTAACGGGAAAGGAAACAGAGGCGTCCGAGCTTGTCTATTTCAAGCTGTACAAGAGCCAGATGCCGGTGATCGAGCGGGCAATCGAGACGGCGTCGCTGATGCTGGGCAGCGACCGGTCACGAGGCTACTGTCTGGAGATGATCTGCGCTGATTTTCTCGCGGGCGCAAATCTGGATAACGGAGATCCCGAAACTCTGCTGTTTTCGATGACCAGATTTTTCCAGTTCCTGCCAGAAGCACAAAGGCAGACTTTTCTTGACGGCCTGAGCGAGAAAGCGTCTTGAAGAGCGCTCGTCCTAAAAACCCGCGTGTTCGACTTGACCTCGTGGCATACGAAAATCTCCGGAAACAGGTGCTACGCCGTGATGGCTGGCGTTGTCAATCTTGCGGCTCGATGTCGAATCTGGAAGTGCATCATCAACGGTTCCGCAGCCACGCGGGGCTGGACTCCGAAGACAACCTGATCACCCTTTGCGCAGATTGCCATAGTTCGATGCACGGTCTTCCCCGGAATAGTCATTAATGCTGCTGCGAATTCGAGGGACTGATTTGCGAGCTATTGACGATCCTCAGCGGCGGTGGCAGCTAATGGGATGCGCGCATTTCAGCGCGATCAGGTAACCCGTCCCCGGAGGGTCAGGTTACACCCGCGTCACGCAACCGGTGCCTGCAAACTCAAGCGGGCAGAGCATCGGCTTTCCTTCCGCAACTATGCGGAAGTTAACCGTACAGTTTTCAGAAATGCGTGAGGGAGATTCAAATAGCACTCCGCGGAGGCTTAGGTCTCTCGTAACTCCATCAAATTCGGAATCTTTGCCTTGAGCAGAGAACTTCAGATGCACACAATAACGCAGCGCGAAACGCCGGCTTTTGCGGATCTTGGGGAGGAGCCATTCCGTTTAAAACGAACGGTGCAGTTTATTTGCTTCCAGGTGGTACACGACAGAGTGGAGGCGCTAGAGATCCTGCGGGCTCGGAGTCGGCTTGATGGGCAGATGGGACGGGGGCGGCGATCTCGTTCGATGAAGAACTGATCCTGCTGGCTGGATTGATAGCGGTCACAACATAGTAGTAGGTTGTGCTGTCTTCGACCAGATCGTCGACGCAGCTGAGACTTGCGACCGGCACGGCGTTGATTCGCTCGCAGAGAGTGCAGGTAGGGTTTTTCTTTGCTGCGTGCGGCTTCTTACTCCTATATAAGCAATAACCAACCGCGTCGCCGCTCTGGCTTGAAGAGATAGCGCTGCCATTCCATGAAAGCGTGACTTTGTGGTGCCCAGTATCCGGCGACGACTGCAGCGGAACAACGCCGCCTGGCGGACATAACGGCAGGGCGGATGAACCTTTGGTGGCCGGAACGTTCCCTTTTGGTGCGGCAATTTCCGGAGCTCCTGTATTCCCGGCTGCGACATAACTGACTTGTGCGCCGGAACAAGCGATGCCTATCGCTCCCATGACAAGAAGCACGAATACACGAAAGAAAATAAGACGTGGTTGCCGAGGAACACCAATAGTAAGAGGTTTCATGAGAATTTACTTCTTCCGCTGAAATATGCTGATGCCGCGATTAGCAGTCTTGTAGTTTTGCCTATCGATGCAGCAGGTCGTACGTGACGGCTCCGGCGGATGCGCCGATATTCACTGTGGAGGCCATTCGCTCAAGTCTGTGGTGACCGGCCTGTGCAGGAAGTAGCTCAGCGCGATCACGCCGGCGGTTTCTCCAGCGAAGTTTACTGCCAGTCCCGGAGTGGAGCGTCCGAAAATGCGTACTACCGGGTTCAGTTCCCTGCCCCCGCCTTGCAGGTTGGCGCGAGTCACCGCAAAATCCGCAGCGCTGAGAGCGGCGCTCGCAGTGAAGAGGGCCAGATTTGTCCTGTCCAAGAATCTATGCGGCGTAGCGGACGGCCCGGATGAAGACACCGTCACAAAGGAGGAAGCTCCGGCGGCAGACGGTTGGGGCGCATCCGGAATATGACCTTGAGCGACACTCGATTGGCAAAGAAAGCTGCAGAAGAAAATTACGGCAATACCAAGACTGAGTGTTCTAGGTCCGCGTGAGTTCGAGATTCGCGATTTCCAGCTTTGAAGGTTCATTCGATGTAATCGCCCATTCGATGGAATTGATGGGGGCAATTTGAGACCCGCACCACCGACGCGGTTGCACGCTAATAAGCGTGCTGTCAATCACTTGCGAAGCCTATAAAACGTCCCTCTAATGCAATGTGCACTATTTTGCGACGTAGAGGAGGATTAATGGGATCAACACGCAAAATTACCGAGACAGCTGCCGATATATTCGAATGAATAATGATCGGCCGGGATGACGATCGGCTGAAAGCTCTTTGGGCCGACGTTGTTACCGTGGATTAGCAGCGCACGATCTTTGGGCCGGAGATCCCTTTTGTGGCATTACGCGTATCGATGACTAGCTGCGCCTGGCTAACGATTGCTCCGTAGTCGTAGCTGGAGTGATCGGTCACGATCAGCACGCAGTCATATTGACCCAGCTGTTCGAGAGGCGAGGAGTTCATCTGCAGATCGTATTTGCGGCCTTTGCCAATGAACGGGATGAAGGGATCGTTGTAGCTGACCTGCGCGCCTTCGTTCTGCAGCAATTCGATGATGGTCAGTGCAGGAGATTCGCGGAGATCGTCGATGTCTTTCTTATAGGCGACGCCCAAAATCATCACTTTGGATCCGTTTAGCGCCTTCTTCTGCTGATTCAGAGCCGAAGCAACGGAGCTTACGACGTGATACGGCATACCGATGTTGATCTCGCCGGCCAGCTCGATGAAACGGGTTCGAAAATCCCACTCCTTGGCTTTCCACGAGAGATAGAAAGGGTCGATGGGGATGCAGTGTCCACCAAGCCCTGGCCCAGGATAAAACGGCTGGAATCCGAAAGGCTTAGTGGACGCAGCCTCGATCACCTCCCAGATGTCGATGCCCATGCGCAGGCAGAGAAGCTTTAGCTCGTTCACGAGGGCGATGTTCACGCAACGATAGATATTCTCGAGGAGTTTCGTCATCTCCGCCGCAGCCGGTGAAGAGACCGGAACGACGCGATGAAAAATAGAACTGTACAGAGCGGATGCAACTTCAGTCGCCGTTGGATCCAATCCGCCAATTACTTTGGGAATGTCAGGGCGAGCGACGATAGTATTTCCGGGATCTTCCCGCTCTGGTGAAAAAGCCACGTAGAATACGTCGTTCGCATCTTCCGCGGAGCCGGTTCGGGCTGCTTTCAGCGCATTCAGGTTTTCCCTTTCGAGAATGGGTACGAGCACTTCTTCGGTCGTACCGGGATAAGTGGTGCTTTCAAGTATCACGAGTTGCCCTGCCCTGAGGTGCGGAGCTATGGCATGCGCTGTATTGGTAATGAAACTCAAATCAGGCTCGTGATATTCGTTCAGCGGCGTCGGAACACATATTATGATCGCGTCCATTTCCGCTAAGCGTGAAAAGTCGGAGGTCGCCTGAAACTTTCTTGCGCGGGCCTCCTGGATCTCTTCTGCGGGAATTCGATAAATGTAGGATTTGCCATCGAAAAGCGCATCGATTTTTTTCTTGTCGATGTCGAACCCGGTAACAGCAAAGTTTTTCCCCGAATACAGCAATGCAAGAGGCAAGCCAACATAGCCGAGACCAATGATTCCCACTCGCGCCCGGCGATCGGATATCCTGGCTTTTAGTTCAGAACCAAAGTTAGACGAAACAACGACGCTGCGCATATGAATCCTTTCAGGCAACCTTGTAGAAGTAAGAGAACCTTATTGATTGATGGGAATACAGCTAAATCCAAGGCTTACTTTCGATGAACTCTGGAACCAGCGGCGCGATTATCGAGGTTGAGCTTGGCTGTTTGCTCAGCACGTCTTCGTGTCTTCGCAGGAGCCAGATAACGATCCCTATTATCGCCAGCGCGAGCATGAGAAATATGATGCCCCCGTCATGATGCAGATGTCCCCTAAGATAGCTGGGGTCGACGCGTGTGGCCAAAATTCCTAACGTAAAGATGCGGATGCCGTTCTTGGCAACTGATAGAGGCACTACCAGCAATACCACTAGCATCTGTTTCCAGGTTGTACGTAGCAGCACGTGGGTGAGAACCATCGTCGTTACAAGCAACATCAAGCTGGAGCGAATGCTACTGCACTCGCGCGCAACTTCGACGGTCAGTCCCGGAATAGATACGAGGACGCCGGTTCGTGATACCGGCACCCCCGCTGCTGAAAAAAGCAGCGATGCCGCAATCGCCGACCCATGTTGCAGCGATTGGACGATCTTAAGCAGCAGAAACGAAGGAATTGGGATGAGCAGGAACAGAAAACTGAGAGGAAAGAGCAGACGACGAGCGGCGTTTGTCCCGAAGCAGGTCACAAATGCGGCAATCAAGAATCGGCCAAAGCCAGCATTCCGGTGGCTAGTCGAACATCCGCCGGCCAGCCTGACCACCATCTGCTCAACCCGGCAGTCAGAATTCCGGCCGCAAATAAATATGAACACGATCTTGATCTCGCAGAAGAAGCCCTCGGGATCCAATTCCACTCCGACAAAATCAAAGCCGCGCTGATAGGAAGAATGAGGATTATGTCGGTATATTGATCATCGTGAAGGGCGAGGGACAGCGTGGCGGTGATGGGTCCCCACAAGATCGCAACCGAAAGAAGGCATAGCGCCCCAAAGGTACTTTGCCGTGACAACGATTGGGACTGGGGCAACATTCGTTCTAGGCTGAATCTTCCAGGCAATCAGTGTGCGTTTGCGGTGGAGTGCCTCCATGTTGTCGAGAACTGGCCGAGGCAGTCCGCACAACTTCGTGCGGCACGTGTTTGGATTGAACTTTTTTACCACCCACATTCCGCCTGAGATCTTTGGAGGTTCTGGCAGTACCTAACCAGCAAGCCCGATATGCACGCAGAAGATGCGGAACAGAGTATTCCCACGCAAGCTCTTCTCGCACCCGCTTTTTCCCGCGGTCTCCCAACTGTTTTCTGAGTGCAGGGTTATCCATAAGTTCGGCGAGACGCAATGCGAATTGCCGCTCATCATTCACTGGGGAATATAGGGCTGAGTCCCGAGCACTGTAGCGAGTCTCTGGAAGCTCGAATGCCACAATAGGTTTTCCCGCGGCCATGTAATCCATGATCTTTATGAAGGTTGATTGGTTATTGTAGCTGGTGGAAGGATCTGGTGATACGCAAATATCGGCTGTATGTAAGAAGGTCAAATATCGCGAGGGGTCGTCAATCCAGCCAGCGAAGCAAACATTGTCTTCCAGGTGTAGCTCTCGAACCAATGTCTGAACCTCTGATAACGCATCTCCATCTCCCAGCACCACACAATGGAAATCGGGACGCGCCAGCTCGTAGCGCAGGCTGTGCAGGATTCGGCAAAGACAATCGAGACCATCTTGCGATCCAATGGTTCCGGCGTAGACGATAATATTGTTTGACCTTGATCGAAGCTCCCAGTCAACCTCTCCGGAACCTATATTTCGCAACTCTGAGCCATTGCGGACGACGGTGATCTTGGATGCTGCTATTTGGCCTCGCACCAGGGCATTAGCTCGATATGATTCGTTGGTAACAATCACATGGTCAGCCAGCCGATACGACCAGCGCTCCAGCCAGAGCAGCAAGGGAAGTATCCATCTAAGCTTTCTAAATTTTGTGGTTAGGAGCTCCGGACACAGGTCGTGCTGATCGTAAATAACTCGTTTGCCAATAAGTTTATAAGAAGCAACCGTTAGCACTAGCGTGTCTGGAGGATTGGCCACATGAATCACATCGAAGCCTTCGCGCAACAGGACGATCAGCGACAGTAAAGCAATTGCCAAGGTCGCATAGGCATACTCAAGCGAGTAGCCAAATGCTCGCAGTCCGGCGGGCATGGGAAGGTATCGATAGATCGTGATGCCGTTGATAGATTCACGCCATGGCTGCGACGGGAACGCCTTGGGACAAATCGCGGCAACCTGATGCCCGGCAGAATGTAAATTTTTGGCCTCTTTCCGCACTCGGGGATCCCGCAGAAATGCACAATTCTCAACGATCATCAATATACGCAGCTGCTTTTGTGCAGACATAGGTCGGGGTCTTAGATCGTAAAATTGGCTTCTCTTGTGCTCTGTTTTCCTCAGGCTTTTGCGAATTACCGGATACGAGGAACAATCGTCAATGCACTTTGGAGGCTCAGGCTACTTCTAGGGTCTCGGGCGTCCCACGTTTCGCCAGAACTTCGTTCCTGTCTAACATGCAGCAGAAATCCCACAAGGATCTTGCGAAGAGAACTCGGCGAAAGGGCATCGAGGTTTTTATAATAAGGTTGATGACCCTCTTGAATGCTCTCATCGGCTCTCCGGCATAGGCGCCTCGCCACAGAACCAAGATCGGTGTCGGGCTGAGGAATTCGCGAAACAGAACGGCGCCCCATTGCAACCAACATCTCTTGCCGCGACGGACTACGTGCAGCTTGAATCTTTCTGAGCCGTTTCCTTCGACCTGCCAGGCACAATCGTCCGACGCATAGATATGGAATTCCGCCTTGGGAAACGATTCGACCAGGAACCGCTCCACACGTTCCCATCTTCCCAGCTGTCCCGAGGGCAAAGCCATGATGGTTAATCGGAGCTGCGTATGTTCGTTGAAGGTTAGAGACTGAACGGCGCTGCGTAGCTTGTCTAGCCCCTCCCACTCGCGTGAAAGCATGCTCTCTTCGGGTACCGACACTAATGTTGCAAGGTCGTAATAGGCCTCTGCAAATTTACCCGCTTTACCGCTTTCAGCTTCCGCAAACTTGCGAAGCATCGGCTCCATATAAGAAAGTTTGAACTGTGAGGCATAGATCGAAACCAGGCGCAGTTTATCCTGGAATGCAGCCGTGATGTCTTCGGTAGCGCGCGTCAGATTGCCTCCGCAATTGACAATGGCGCTCCGAATCTGGGCCGCATGTCCCCTATTTGCGGCGTAAGGCAAGTCTTCATACATCGAGACACGAAGTTGACAGAACTGCTTCTGATTGTCGGCCAGCATTCGAAGACACGCGCTTCGAGTCATTCGGTGATCAATATGGTCGCCTAGGCCCATCGGGATCCATAGCTCATCTGGAGCGAGATCGATCACGGCTTGCGCTAGTTCCTCCGCAAGCAATGAAATATCCGAAGCACTCGGTAGCAATTTCACGAATACCTGGGGACGGGAGACAAATCTTTCGAGAATTCCGGGATTCCACCGCTCGACCGGCCAGAACCGCATGGGAGCGTCGCTCCACTCAAGACACCGGAACTCTGCTCCCAAAACTCTGGCAGCCAACTCAGATTCTCGCTGACGTAAGGCGGTGATTCTCTGAACGTCGCAGAAATTCCTCTTGAGCAACAAGTAAGAGGTGAAATTGCTCCACTTGACGACCGAAAGTATTGTTATCCTCGACTGACCGCGACGCGCGAGGAGGCGACCTCCGGCACTCAGGATCGCGTCGTCCATATGCGGCTCGATAACGACAATGTGAGGACGTAAAGCATCCGTAACTGGTTGAATCAGCTCAATAATATGGGCCTGGTGCCACTTCAATAACGAAGTCCGCGCGCGTGGGTACGTTTTCTCTAATTCCGCAACTGTTTTAATCCCATCAAGGCCCTCATATAGCAAAGTTTCTTTCGGTGAGAGCTCCAGAGTCGGACGACTCGAGATCATGAAATATACCTTGCCGTCGCGCAGTCGATTGTGCGGCCGCACGTGCGGTATGTACCCACCGATGGTACCCAGTGTCATTTTGATGTGGGAAGGTGTCCGGAATGCGAAGGCAGATGGCTACTCAAACAACTCCGCTAGACATTCAATCACTGCCCGTGCGCGACACTTCACAATGTTCGGAGCCAGACTCACTCAACTCAGCTTCAGACAGACAGCATGAATCGGCGTGGAGAGTGCATTCGTCGTGTACTAAGGTCAAAGGCAGCGCGTCCACGAGCCAGGCAACCAAATGTTGAACAATTCCGCATTGAAACAGCACCACCCCTAGATACGTGCCTAACGTGTTGGTGATCACGTCGGTCATGCCTGATTGCCGCGTTGGGATATAGGCCTGCAGCACCTCGATCGTCAGGCTGGTCAAAAGTCCGAGAAAAACCGTTTTGAATGCCGCCTCACGAGAATTGCTGGTGCGGCCGCGCAGGTAGGCGTAGAACAAAAAGCCCAAAGGAATAAAGCCGGCAATATTAGTGATCACGTACTTGTAATAACTCCAGCCAGGAGAAAATTCCTTCCATGGTGACATCAGGAGGACTTGACCAAGAACCGTGAAACGATTCGGAATGTTCAGGTTGGGACCTGGCCCCACCTCATTATGAACGATGCTGCCTTCCCTCTCGGAAAACGTGTAAAGAACTTCAGTGCTGTTGTCGGGATCTACGATCGGCTGCCCAATCTGAGTCCAGTCCTTATAATGTTGTAGAACTTCCTGAGCGCTGAGCTGTTTGCTGTAAGCCGCGAGGCCGCGCATCTTGCCAGACCAGCGGTCGTCCACTACAGGAGCGGCCCCGAGAACAAGTTGTCCGTCCAAATCCAGGCGAGTCAGACCGTATTGCGGTATTGATTTTGCTAAATTGCCATCGACGTACACCGATGTGCTCTGCGCACTCGCGGAGATCGTGATTAGAACTGCATCGCCTTTTCGAAAAACATGGTCAACGTACACTTTTCCTGCCCGGCTGCGATCGCTGTCGTTGCGGTAATTTCGGAGAAGGACTAGATCGTCTCCGGTCTGCCGTACTCTGAACTTAAATGGCACCTCGGGGGTGTAGAAGTCGAGTATGGTATTCGAATCAGACGTGAGTCCCGGCTGCAGCCAAAGCTCAAGAGTGCAGTCAGGTTTCGATCCGCGAAGAGTCAAACTCCCCGAACTGAAGACGGTGGCGTAGTCGCCAAACAAAAGGCCGTGCTCGTTTTTCAACCAGCTTACCTTGTTCTTTGGGGGAAAGAACGGCCACAAACCGGCAGTCAGGATCCCGCAAAGGACGAGCACACATATGATGTCGAGGTAGCGCGGAGGAAGGCTGTACATCTTTACCTCTACTCCTTTGAATTGTTGGTTGGAACTGTGGCTACCTTAGAACCCTCTCTTGATGACGAGGTAGGGCAACAGAAATATTTCAGCAAGTCCGGGAAGCGGGTCTTCCCTGCTGAAAACCGCTTCTGCATTACAGGCTCGGAGCGATTGCAAGTAGCTCTTCAAATCGATTTCCTTGGCCAGAATCGCCATGCACGCAGCAGGCAGGTCGGTGCTGAGGCGCATCCATGCCACACCAGGCTCAGCCCGGCAGGATGAAACTGGCAATCCAATCTGGTCGGAGAAGAGCATATAACTGAAATCCAAGCCGGCCCTCGCGCCGAGGCTGTGATAGCCCCAGGTCCTTGCGTTCACATCGAGTAGCTTATATTGCGAGTCTCGTGGATCGAGTTTGTACTCCACTTCAACCAATCCGTAATAGTTGATCTTTCGCAGAAATCTTTCCGAAAGCTCCTCGAGAATAGGGATGTCGACGGTCTCGACGTAGGTGCTTGCCCGTCCGAATTGAAGGGGGTGCTGGCGCGTTCTTCGCGCCACCATTTTGCCCACGGGCTTCCCATTGCGGAAAAATGCACAGTAAGAAAATTGCTGGCTGCCACCACCTGGGATCAATTCCTGGACCATCACCTCGCCGGGTGGAACCAACGCTGAAGCCTTCAGGAAAAGAGTCCTTAGTTCTGCGTGGCTGTTCGCGCACCAGGCTTTGGCCTTCGTCGCGTATATAAAGTGCTCCTTGATTGCCGGCTTAATCGCGAATGGTGGTTTCAGGCAAGCCAGTTCTTCCAGTTCATCGACACTCTTGGGATAGAGCGTGAACGGCGTAGGTATGTCGAGATCTTGCGCGAGCCGATAGGAATTACGCTTGTCCCACGCCCAGCGCACACTGCTCCAATCAGGTGTAGGTACCTTGAACACCGTTGCCAATTCGGCACGGTGATGAGAAAACGCGGCGACAGTTTCGTCCCTTGTCGGATAAAGAACCCAGCCGTACAGGCCCAAGCGTTTGCCTATCTCAAGCAAGGTATCGACTGTCTTGCGTTCATCGAGCAATTCAGGAGCGTGGACGAAATGTTTGGTGTATTTCGAATATCGCGACAGCGAGTGCTCATTATCCACAACGCACACAGGCACACCTTGCCGGCCAAGGCTACGGACGATGCCGAGACCTTGATAGTCGCCGCCAACGACCACGGCCCCAACTGTCGCACTTCCAACGGGAGCTATGTCGGGCGGGGGCACGGTTTTTGCCAAAGCACTCATGCGCTTAGTGAGTTCCATTCATTCGGCTGTTACCACGAGCAGTGCCATAGACCAACTCATTTGCTGCAAATTCGGTTCCGGAGACGAAACAGAGCAGCGGTCCAAAGCTCCAGGAGGCTGGTTTCCCCATGAAGTGCAAACCGGCAATAGAGGATTCGAGCCCACGCTTAAGCACCGGGTATCCGTTCGCGGTTTGCAAGCGCTGCAATATCGACTTCGACAGAAATCCGTAGCGAGAGACGTCGACGCGGAAACCAGTTGCCAGCAAAGCGTGGTCGACGATGCGCTCGCTTCCATCGTCGAGACTCATGCGCAGCTTGCTTCCTCTGGCGATAGTGGAGACCACTGCGCGCCCAAGCGTGATCGGCACTCCAGTAAGCCTCGGCTTCAGCCAACCCGCGCCGGCCGGACGGATGGCTCGATAAGCTGTCTTATCTTGGATTTCGCGTGGAAGCTGACGAAACAAGTGCGGCGCCGCGACCAACCGACTAATGCCGGCAGGCCCCACATCGCACTTTGAATACATAATCCTCGAGAACAGTCCTAAATGGTGCAATTTAGAGTGCAGGCCAACCCAGTTGAGGATGGGGTGGCGCGCGATGACCTCGGTGTCGATGCCAGCTTCTTTCAACAGAACCGCCGACTCTAATGCACTTTGCCCTCCGCCGATGATCGCCACTCGTTTTCCTTTGAATTTTCTAAGGTCACTTATGGTCACTTGAGTGCGATGCAAATTCGGACGAAATACCTTGAAATTCCGGAGGGCGCACAGCGAAGGTGCTGATTCCAGCCGCAAGCACCACACGCCTGGAGATAAATTCCTCGCCGTCGGCGAGCGTGATGCGAAAACCGCGTGGATCGATTTCAACACTGCTGATCTGGCGCTTCTCCAAATCCGGAACCGCCTGGCGCTGGTACCAATGGCCATAATCGACAAAACGATCAAGCGGAATCGGTTTGCCAATGTGATTTCCCTCGCGATCGCGATAAGTGTCGAGCGTAAGCTCGCCCTTGGGATCAGCGATGTGCGATGCATCCCAACTTGAACGCAGGCACATGCCGGCAGGCATCTGGTTCGCCCAGAAAGACATAGGTTCGCCGAAAACTCGGCGTTCCACGCCGGCAGTTCGGAGATAGGTTGCGGCCGAAAGTCCATACGGACCGGCGCCGATAACGGTAACATTGCAATCGGGTGCGAGATTCTTCACGGCTTGTTCCTGATGAGATTGAGTTTCATGATGGGTATGTAAATTAATTTGCGAGCTCGTAGAGTTACTGGAGCAAACAACGATCTTCCATTGACTGCCTGGCGCGGGAAGCCGCAGTATAAGCTAAATAATCAGGACCTAAGTGAAGCACTCAGAGCATTTTACCGAGTGAGAACTTCTTTTTCATCACGTGTCGCACATCCGCTCTTCTCAAGAAAATATTCCTGCGCTCGTTCTAATCGAGAATTCAGAACACCAGCAATATAAGTGACATTAGGTTCGGACAGCATATTCTCCTGATGTCCGCGTACCTCGCAAATCTCAAGTTCACCACGTATAAGGTCTCTCCATCCCAAGGAAAAGTCGGCTACTAAACCTGACAATTGCTCAATTGAGCGAAAAAGAAGAACGTCTCCCGGGTAGGAAGAAGGTAGATACTTGTCTCGCGCTCCGTTATGCTCGATAGCGAGACGTTCCAAGATGTAAGGCACGGACAGCGATCGTCGGCTATGACCTATTAGATTGTCGAAGCCTATAACAGCCTTGGTTCGAACGATATCAAGGGCACGCTGGCAGCGCTCAGTGATATGACGTTTTCCATGGATAGAAAGATTCTCTCGTTCCAGATCGATTCGTTTTTTCATACGATACCACCACCGATGAAAGACCGTGGTGGTTGGCTTGAACTGTACACAGGAGGGGTGAAATGTTTGGATCAGTACTAGCAACGCAACCCGTTCGCCCTGTGCCCTTAGCTGTTGGGCTGCCTCCCAGGCCAGAACGCCTCCTGAACAATATCCTCCCAAAAAGTAAGGCCCTTCGGGTTGCAGACTTTTAATCTCGGCGAGATAAGCCGTGACCATTTCTTGAACGGACCGGCCAGTGACTATACGGCCATCCAGTCCTTGAGCTTGCAGGGCGTAAACTGGCTGCTCCTCGTCTAAATGATCAGCAACTGGAAAGTACTCGAGTACATTGCCTCCGTGGCTGTGCATGAGGAATAGCGGCGGCTTTGATCCGCCTGGCCTCACAGGCACGAGGGACCGCCACGAAGGCTCCCACTCTTGCTTCCGGAGGATGTCAGAGAGCTGCCGGATGGTTGGAGTCTGCAAAAATGTTGCAAGCGGAAGACGCTTTCCATACACTTTTTCGATTTCTCCAAGAAGGCGTAGTGCCAGGAGAGAATGTCCGCCCAGTTCAAAGAAGTTGTCGCGTACGCCCACCCTTTTCACCCTTAGCACCTTCGCCCAGAGATGAACCAGCATGTGTTCGATGGGGTTTTGCGGAGCTGCATATTGGTCTTTGATGTCGACTTGCTCATTTCCCGGGGCCGGCAGATCATTGCGGTTCACTTTGCCGTTCGGGGTGAGAGGTATGGCATTGAGTCGCACAAACGCCGCGGGCACCATGTAGTCCGGCAGTTGCTTCTTCAGGTGTTCCCGTAGACTTGCGATCTCGACCGTCGATTCTGCTCGCGGCTCGAAATATGCAACCAGGGCGCGATCGCCCTCGCTCTCACGAGCGACCACCACGCATTGTTTCACCGCCTCATGGGTGCTGAGTACCGCCTCAATCTCTCCTAGTTCAATCCTTTGGCCACGGACCTTGACTTGAAAATCCATCCGTCCCAGATATTCAATCGCTCCATCCTCCAGCCAGCGGCACAGATCCCCCGTCTTATAAATCCGCGCCTCGGGCTTTCCGCTAAACTGATCCGGAAGAAATCTCTCCGCTGTCAGTTCCGGCCGATTATGGTATCCGCGACCGACCTGAACGCCCCCGATGTACAACTCTCCCGGCACCCCGATCGGCACCGGCTGCATGTTCCCATCTAATACGTAGATCTGCGTGTTTGCCACCGGACGCCCAATGGGAACAAACTTTCGTTCGCTATCACGCTGGCAAGTCCAGTGAGTCACGTCCACCGCCGCTTCCGTCGGCCCGTACAGGTTGTGCAATTGTGCCGGCAAGAGCTTGAAGAATTGCTCCTGCAAGTGAAAGGGCAACGCTTCGCCGCTGCAGATCACGTGGCGCAACGATAGACAGTGTTCCACTCCCGGCTGATCGAGAAAGATTCCCAGCATTAACGGCACAAAATGCAATACCGTAACTTGCTGTTCTCTTATTAAGTCCACCAAATAAGCTGGTTCTCGATGTCCCCCAGGCCGCGCTAACACTAAGCGCGCTCCCACCAACAGTGGCCAGAAAAACTCCCACACCGAAACATCGAAACTGAACGGAGTCTTCTGTAAAATCGTGTCCGCCTCGGTCAAACCGTACTGATCCTGCATCCACAGCAGCCGGTTGCAAATTCCCCGGTGCGTGTTCATCGCCCCTTTAGGCTTGCCTGTGGAGCCGGACGTGTAAATCATGTATGCCAGGCTCTCAGGAGTTGTTATGCTGGGCGGGTTCGCAGTCTCTTCATCCAAAATCTGATTCCACTCGCTATCGAGACATATGGTTATGCCCTTATGCTGGGGCAACCGAGCAGCAAAGCGCGCTTGGGTCAACAATACGGGCGCACCTGCATCTTCCAGCATGAACGCAACCCGGTCAGCGGGATAATCCGGATCAATGGGGACATAAGCTCCCCCTGCCTTCAAAACCCCAAGCAGAGCTACCACCATTTCCAACGAGCGCTCGGCCAGAACACCAACCAGCACATCCGGCCCCACCCCCAGCTTCCGCAAATACCACGCTACCTGGTTGGCTCGCTCGTTAAGTTCCCCGTAAGCGAGATAATGCCCTTCAAAAATTAAGCCGGTGGCTTGAGGAGTTCGTTCAGCCTGCTCCTCAATCAGCCGGTGCAGGCATTGATTCCCGTTCGGGTACTCGGTCTCGGTTCGATTCCAATCGATGAGGGCCCGCGTCTGCTCCTCCGCGGTCAGAATGGACAAATCTGACAGCGCCCGTTCGGGGTTGGCAATCGCTCCCTCAAGCAGCGTATTCCAGTGGCCAACTAGGCGCTGAATCGTCTCGGGGTCGAACAGATCCGGATTGTAGGTCATTGGGCCCGAGATCGCCCCACCCCTATCGTCGATGACGATTAACAAGTCCAGTTTCGAACCGCCATTCGAGATCTCTTCCGAGACCACTTCCCAGCCGGGCGCGACGTGTTTCACCGCGGGCTGTTGCGAGAGAATAATTTGAAACAGTGGATTGCGGCTTGGATCGTGTTTGGGTTGAACTTCTTTCACCACCTGCAGAAAGGGAGCCCGCTCGTGAGCCATACCCTCGAGTATCGCCACCCGTGTGCGCTTCAGCAGTTCGCGAAACGATGGATTTCCAGAAGCGTTGAGACGTATGGCAAGCGGGTTCACAAAATAGCCGGCCACACGTTCAACTTCAGTGCGGGTGCGCCCAGAAGTCAGACTCCCGAGCACGAACTCGTCTTCGTTGGTATAGCGGTGCAGCACGGCCGCCAGGCCAGCGAAGAGCATCATGTAGACGGAGACGCCAGCCTCGCGGCTGAACATCCTGATTTTCCGGCTGAGCTCTTCGGGAAAAGCAAATCTTTCAACTGCTCCCTTATGACTCTCGATTACCGGCCTCGAATGATCGTTTGGCCAGGGACATACCGGAAGTTCTTGTCCGAGCTTTTCGCGCCAGTACGCAAGGTCGGCCGCCCAGATTTGGGAGCAAGCTCTTTCTCGTTGCCAGGAGGCAAAATCCGCATATTGCATGCGAGGCTCCGCAAGTGGGGAGCGCTTCCCGGACGAGAAAGCATCGTAGAGTGTCTCAAGTTCGGGCACGAACACCTGGTAGGCGGTCACCGCATCAAAGACGAGGTGATGGAAAGTCATGTAAAGACGATGCTCATGATCGTCTAGCGTTATCAGGAAGGCTCTGAGCAGTGGTCCCGTCGACAGATCAAACCGACGCCGAACGTCTGCGCCCGCCAGTCGCCGCGCTTCTTTCTCTCGCTTACACTCCGGCAGGTCACGCAAATCAACCACCTGCAATGGGAACTCCTGTGGTGCGGCATGGGCAATCTGTACGGGTTCGTCTGCAACGACATGGAAGGTTGTGCGCCAGATTTCGTGACGGCGAACGATTTCTAGAAGGCACCGGCGCAACACCAAAAAATCCAGCGGGCCCTGTCGGTAGATGGTGATGGCTTCGTTGTATAGAGGAATATCGCTCACCATCTGCGCGTGCAGCCAGATCTGCTTCTGGTTGAAGGACAAGGGAGCGGAGTCTTTCGTCGGGCGGCTTTGTATCGCGGTTTCCTGGTTTACGCCCTGTGCGAATTTTGCGCGCATGAACTTATCGAGAAGCGCACGTTGCGCATTGGGATTGGGCTTGCTCACGGTAGGAGCTGATTCTCGTTCCTGGTTTTGTTCTGACATCAGACAGTTCCCAGCGCCAACGCGGAACCCGGCGACAAGCGGCGATTCGGCGTCACAGTAACCTCGCCGAGCAATCGGTCGAGATCTGCCACCACCTTGCGAATGGAGTCCTCATCAAACACGCATGGGTCGAATTGGGCGCGGCCGATCATACCCTGCGGGCGATCGATGAAGGCGAGATACAACTCCCAAGGCGAGCCACCGCTGTCTACATCCATCGAGGTGACGCTCCAATCGGGATCAAGCGTAGTCGGGATTGAAGGTTGAAGCGAAATCGCAGTCCGGAAGAATGGGCTCGGGCTCGAATCGGCGGGTTTCAATTGCCGTGCTAAATGCTCGATAGGAACATCGCCGTTGCTGATCGCCTCCGCCATGACGGTCCTGGCCTGCGTGAGCAGTTCGGCGAAAGTGGGCTCGCCTGCGAAATCAAACTTCAAAGTAACCGGGTTTAAAAAATAGCCAAGCAGGTTGACGAACTTCGCTTCGCTTTCTGCCCGAAGGCGACAGCGTCCCCAGAAAAATGTTCTCCTGTTTGGAATAGGAGTGCACCAAAGCTGCGAAGGCCGCAAGCAAGACGGAGAACACCGTGCTGTTTTCGCGTCGGCTGAAGTCTTTTATTTTTTGGCTGGTATCTCTCGAAAATTCAAAAGGTCGAATCACCCCCCTGTAACCTCGGGACGAAGACCGTGGTCTGTTGTTTGGCCACAGGCGGTCGGAAACGAATGTGCCCAATTGCTTGCGCCAGTATGCCGATTGTCGCTCCATTTCCGGGTTCAACGATTCGCGCTGCCAGCAGGCAAAATCGGAGCATTGGATCGACAAGTCTGGCAGCTGCGGCGCTTTGCCGCTCACAAATGCTTTGTAGAATTCAGAGAGTTCGAACGGAAATATCTGATACGCCGATGGGCCGTCGAGCACTATTAGATGTGCGATCAGAAAAAGCCAAATTTCGGTGTCTGTCATGCGCACCAGCATCGGGCGCAGGGGGGGGTCGTGCTGCAATCGGAATGGCCGCTTGGTTTCACTGGACACCAAACGGATGGCCTCGGCTTCACGGCTCACCGATGGAATGCCGCGCAGATCTGTGACCGGTATGCTCGCCGGTGATACTTGTTGAACCACCTGCACGGGCGCACCGGCCTTAGTCTCGAATGTGGTTCGCCAGATTTCATGGCGCCGGACGATTTCACTGAAAGCCCTCTCTAGATATGGTTTTTCAAGTGGCCCTTGCATCCGAACCTTGATGCATTCGTTATATAGCGGCGGAATGCCGGGCACAAATTGTTCCCTACGCCACAATTGCTCCTGCGCGAGAGAGAGCGGCGCGAGAACACCCTCGCACTTGCGGGATATTGCACTGGCTTTTGGAACCGCAACCCTTCCCGCGCGATACTTGCCCAGCAAACTTCGCTTGGCGTCCGATAATTGGGCAGTTTTCGGCATAGGTTTCGCAAAGTGCCTGTCAACCGGTTGGATGTTTTGAAGCCGATGGGTCTTTTAATAGGTAACGTGCAATGCGGTGAGACCTCGCAGACCGAGATTATGTCGCCACACCAGCGGTTTGCTCGGCTTCTAAGGCGAGATTGGGTAAGCGGCGTAACAAAGTTTCGAAGGCGATTTGGCCTTCGATACGGGCCAGCGGAGCACCGAAGCAGAAGTGGGCCGCCCAGCCGAAAGCAACGTGGCGGTTGTCCTGACGCGTCAGGTCGAGACGATCGGGATCGGGAAAGCGTTCGGGATCGCGATTGGCAGCCCCCATCACCGCAATTACCGCTTGGCGTTTGCGGATCTTCTTGCCGCCCATTTCAAGATCTTCAGGAGCTAGCCGCGCGGTATGTTGGCTCGGGCTTTCGTAGCGCAATAATTCCTCGACGGCAGATTGAATAATCGACGAGTCGGAGCGAAGTTGCTCCATGGCGTCACGATTTCTCAAGAGGGTGAGCATTCCATTGCCGATCAAATTAGTAGTCGTTTCTTGACCACCAACCATGGTGACGATCAGATTCGCAACGATCTCTTCTTCGGAGAGCTTCGCGCCATCGACTTCCGCCGCCATCATCGCGGAAATCAGTCCGTCGCGGGGATGCTCGCGCTGTTCATCCATGGCAGCACGGAAATACACGCCCATGCTTTCGACGCTGCGCAGGACCCGCGGAAAGCGGTCCGGATTGTGCTGGAAGTTTCCCAGCATCTCGGCAAAATCAGCCGACCAGTCTTTCAGCTTCTCGTGATCGGCAACGGGTACTCCCAGCATCTCAGCGGTCACGATTGCCGGTAGCGGAGCGGCAAAATCGGCGACAAGGTCCATGCTATGACCACGTGCGATGATGCCATCGATAAGATGGTCGGCAATCTCTTGAATATGGGAGCGCAGCCGCTCTACCCGCGCCGGCGTGAAGGCGGCAGAAGCTAAAGCGCGCAGGCGCGTATGGTCCGGAGGGTCCAGAAACAGCATCTGCCGCACCATGACTTTCGCGATCGGATTTAGCGCAGAAAGATTCATGGCGCTCAACTGCTCGGGAGTTGGCGTACGGTTGGCCGAGAAATGATGCAGCACGCGAATGACATCGGGATATCGTGTGACCACCCAAGCGTGAAGAAAAGCGTCCCAGTGCACCGGGTCCTCGCTACGCAAGCGCGCGTAGAGCGGATAAGGGTTCGCCAGTACTTCAGGATCGAGCAGTCTGTAGAGACTGAGAACTTCAGGCTTGCGCCGCGGAGTGGGTATCTCTGCAGTCGTCATAAAACGCTCTTAATTGCCGGCTTGAGCAGCCAGCAGGCGCTGGGCCTCTTCCTCGCTCATGCTTTCCAGCTTGGCAAGAAACAGTCTTTCGATTTCGGCGGACATTCCCCTCACCGTGGGATCGTCGAAAACGCTGAGCAGTGAAAGCTCCACTCCAAATGTATCACTGATGCGGGCGATCATCTGCGCGCCCAGAAGCGAGTGTCCACCCATACTGAAGAAGTTGTCGTCGATTCCGACTCTCTCAACGCCAAGCAGATTTGCGACAATCAGGGCGACGCGTTCTTGTATTTCTGTCTGAGGGGCCTCGTAGGCATCTTCGTGTAACGTATTGTCCGCGGTGGGCGCCGGCAATGCGGCACGGTCCAACTTTCCACTGGCCGAGACCGGCAACTGTTCCACTTGCACAAATGTGGATGGAATCATGTAGTCGGGCAGGCGCTCGGCGAGAGACTCGCGCAGGGTGCGTGCGCTGAGAGCTATATTTTCTTTGGCCACGACATAAGCTACCAGACGTTTATCTCCAGCCGGCTCCACTTGCGCGATGACGACGTTTAGGTCGACATCGGGATGATCATTCAGTGCTGCGATCACTTCTTCGGGCTCGATCCGGTACCCTCGAATCTTGATCTGGTCGTCTATTCGCCCCATAAATGCGATCTCTCCATTGGGGAGATAACGCACTAAATCTCCGGTTCGGTAGAGGCGGGCGTTCGGCTTACCACTGAACGGGTCGCGAATAAATTTCTGTGCAGTAAGTTCAGGAAGGTTCAGATAACCTCGACCTACATTCGCCCCACCAATGAGCAGTTCCCCAGGCGTGCCCGGGGGGACTGGTTGCTGATCCTCATCCACCACATACGCCTGGACGTTGTCGATTGGCTTTCCGATGCTCGGCAATTCGCTCGAAATATCTCCGGCGTTTACGACTCCTGACGTGGAAACCACAGTACATTCAGTCGGGCCGTAATTGTTTACAAAAACAAACGGCAAACCGGCAGGTGGACGGCGACGCAAGGTGTCGGCCCCCGTCAGCAAAAATCGAAGCTGGGTTTCTTTTGGCCACGAACGTTCGACCATCTCCTCGGCAAGCGCCGTGGGCAGAAAACTGGCGGTGATGCCATTTGTGACGATCCAATCGTGCAAAGCTTCGGGAGCAGTCCGGATGCGGTCGTCGACCAGGTAAATACAAGCTCCCGCCGCCAGATACGGCCAGATTTCCCAAACGGCAGCGTCGAATCCCAGACTCGCATGAAAAGTGGCGCGGTCGTTTTCGGTAATGGAGAACTCGCGTTGATGCCAGCGAATGAGATTAGTTAAATTGGCATGAGTAATCTCTACTCCTTTAGGCCGACCAGTCGAGCCGGAAGTGTAGATCACGTAGGCCAAGTTATCGGGTCCAGTCTTCACATCGGGCGCGGTTCGCGGATAAGAAGCGGTCACGGTGCCGGATGGGTCGAAGATGATCGTTTGCCAGGTGCCGGAGGGCACTTGTTGGGCCGCGCTCGAATGCGTGACCACCAGTCCCGCTCCCGAATCGCTGAGCAGCATCGACAGCCGGTTCGCGGGGTAATCGGGATCCAGTGGAAGATACGCCGCTCCTGCTTTTAATATTCCAAGCGCCGCAATAATAAACTCCTGCGAGCGGCGGATGCACAAACCCACAACCGCATCGGGACTTACGCCTCGCTCGCGCAACAACTGGGCCAGTTGATTGGCGCGGCCCTCCAGTTCCCCATAGGTCAGTTGCCGATAACCTTCGGCCACAGCTACGGCTTTGGGATTCGTGATCGCATATGCCGAAATTAAATCGCAGCATGTATTCGCCCTAAGTTCGAGAGACTCCATTAAGCAGCTCCTGTATTTTTGAATTGCTGGTTCGACAAGGAAGTTTGGACAGCCGGCCGGGTTTGAGCTACGGTCTTCCGAACCCGGGATGAAAGTGAATAAACCGCGATCTGATTTGCCGCGCGAAACAGTTCGAGATAGGTAGTCATTCGCTCCAACGCGATCAATCTCAGTGCGAAACCGCTGCCATTCGGCGGAAGCAGATAAGAAATCAGAAGCAGACTCCTCCATCTCAGGTGATTCAAGAGACAGAAAATACGGCCGAGTGCAGGATGTGTGTGCAACAGGCGGGCCTGCTTCATATGCTTGCGATAGGGCTGAAGGCGTAACCATGCCGCGCATTGCCCTGTCTTCTTAGCTCGCCTTATCACGATGTCTTTTTGCAACAGCTCGGGTTGGATTCTATGTCCCGACATTGCGTCTCGCGCTGATACACCGGAAGATCCCGATTCCACCAGATCCAACTGAAAATCAGGCTCGGTTACCCATATATCTTTGAAACGAGCTCCTGTTTTTAGCACTCGAGAACGGAACCAGAAGTGGCCGCCCAGGTACCACCTGCTCTCTTTAAGTTCGGCATCCGATATTGGAACGTGTCCCGCGGAAAACAGCCAGCTTTGCAGCTTCGGCTTCTTTGCCCACAAAGGCACTTCTTCAATCGGCCAGATGATGTAGGTGTATCCGGTGAAGAGATCCTTTTCCGGCCAACGTTGGCAGGTTGCAGAGACGCCCTGGAACCAGTCTGGGTGAGGACTCATGTCATCGTCCAAGACAGCAATGACCCCTCCAAGATTCCCGGAATCGAGCGCCCGATTTAAAGCATGGCTTTTGCCAAAGTTCCCCAGCATCGGCTCATACAAATAACGGAGTGGGATTCGATCACTGAACGATCTTGCAATTTCCTCAGTATTGTCCTGGCCTGCATTGTTCACAACAATCACTTCGACTCGCAAGCCAACGCGATCGGCGGACGCAAGACACTCCAAGGTTACCTGCAGCGATGCCGCACGATTCTGCGTGGGAATAATGACCGAAATATCCGGCGGCCTTAAGTTCATGTTTGGAGGTAATCCTGTCATTGTCGGCCAACGTGTTCCGGAGCCGTGGGCAATGATTACTGTTCGCTCTTGTGAACAGTCAGAGACAAAAGCACGTTATTAGAAGTGGTGGTTGCGATGTTTTTCTGAGCTGGTGATTTCGGTTCAATCAGATGGATAGTCTGCGTTTCTTTTTTGGACGGGTATCCTTCCTTTTCGGCTACGCCGTCGAAGCGTTCGGTCACGAGCGCGTCTACTAAATCAAGATACTCTTGTTTTTTGCGGCCCCAGCCATTCTGTTCTACGTACGCGTAGCCACGCGTGATCAATGTTTTTCGCAGTTCGAGGTTGGTGGCGACGTCGACAATCGCCTCCGCCAATGCTCGGCTATCGCCAGAGGGAAAGAAGTGAACCGTCCCTTCTTCGAAATAGTAGGTGTCCACCTTTGTCCGCGCCACGACTACCGGCACCCCTTGCGACATGAATTCCATTATTTTTGTGCTGTAAGCCTCGTTGCCAAAAGAATCGGCGCGCTTCGGCACAACCCCGAGATCCGCATTCGCAATTACTCCAGCGATTTTGTCGAGCGAGACCCCTCCGCAGAATTTCACGGAGCTTTTCAGGCCAAGGCGCTCGGTAAGACGCGAGAGTTCAAGTTCGCCATTATTTCCTCCCCCACCGTAGAGGTGCAACTCAGCATTCGGCAATTTCTCTCGAAGGTAAGTGAATGCCTCAATGGCAATATCCAGCCCCTGATGCCATTGAAAGCTGCCATGAAACAACACCACGAATTTGTTGTCGGTTCTCGTCCGGGGACGTTGGTAGAAAATCGCCGGGTCTGCGTGATTAAGAAACACAGAGCACCGTTCTTTTTGCACGGAGCGCTCGATTAATGTCTTGCTCCAGAGGTCATTTGAAACGATGACATGATCAACGAATGACGCCGAGAGATGTTCGATCCATTTCAACAGCTTCACATAAGTGCTCTTCAGACCGGCGCGGAACTTACTGGCGAACAATTCCGGGGTAAGATCGTGGACATCGAGAATGAGTTTTCTTCCATCAAGTTTTGCGTACCATGCCGCAAATACAAGAAAGTCGGGCATGTTATGGATGTGGATAAGATCGTACCGATTTTGCCTATGCAGCCTTGCGAGCACCCTGGAAGAACGTAGTAAAAACCGCCCCAGGCGCCACGCGTAGGTCCGATTTACGCCGCTCGTTGCAGTCGCGATATTGAATTCGATGGACGGTAACCCCACATATGTTCTCGACGGGCCCCCGGAATTGCGACCCGCTGAGGGCGATAACATCCACATGGTCGCCGCGTTTTGCCAGAGTTTCCGCATATCGTCTTACGCGGTTGTCGTATTCATAAGCGGTATAGGCCAACATGCAGATTTTCTTGCGAGTGTTTCTTAGAGAGACAGGCACAGCTTCCCGATAATACCGAGCTACATCTCTCGGCGTAGCAGCC
Source organism: uncultured Acidobacteriaceae bacterium (assembly GCA_963743585.1). Taxonomy (GTDB): domain Bacteria; phylum Acidobacteriota; class Terriglobia; order Terriglobales; family Acidobacteriaceae; genus Sulfotelmatobacter. Next base: position 735,020 of record CAVUQI010000006.1, read on the forward strand.
CAATACGATTCTTTGTACTTATCACGAACATAACCCAAGAATTCTTCGTAATGCGCAACCGGATACTCATCGCGTTCTCTCTTGCAGCCTTTGAACTGCATATAATCCGGGTGAGTGTTGATGAGCGCCATGCCCCCGCGCTCAGCGATCCAGTCAAGCTTCTGTTTCCAGATATCGATCGTCTGTTCGCCCAGAATCTTAAAGAGGTTGAAGTCTTGGACCAAAGTATAGGGAAGTTCCACATACCCTTTGCCGTCCGGCCCCGGCACCCAGAAAGGAAATATCGTTCCCGCGCCGTCGGGCTCTGGCTCGAACGGGTCGGTATCAAAAGTCGAAGCATCGTATTCGGTGCCCAGCTCGTGCAGCCATGCCAGTTTGTGTTGCATCAAGGGTGACCGAAAACCGGCTGCTTTCCACTTTCGAACGTATTCGCGAATCCGAGCGGCCTTGGCAGCGAATTGGGCCTTCGATTTGTAGAGTTTTCCATCATGTTCTAGGCCGTGAACGCCGACCTCACATCCGAGCAGATCGAGCGTCTGTCTCAGATCGTCAGATAATCGATATTCTTCCTCCGGAATAAAGTTGAAGCATGACCGGAAACCAAATCTGGATTCCAATCTGGCGACCTGCTCTGCCCGCGACATGCCTTTGGCACCTTCAACGTCGTGCGTGAGAACGAATGCGAAGCGTTTGCCCTCCGGCCATCCAGGCCAATTTGGCGGGACGGTTCCAGCTTTTTCGTCGATCGGCCAGACATCCGCAAAGGCTCGCCGCTTGTAATTAGCGCGCATGCGTCGCAGGGCCATGCGTACACGCCAAGGCAGAATTGGCTTCAAGAAATAGTAAGCTTGGTTAACTATCATGTGAGGTCTCGTCTCAGTTCAACAATTGGGGGGAGGGATGGCAGGAAAAGATCGAATTATCCGATATGTTTGTACAGCAATCGGCCAACTGCCTTTAACACCGTCGTCGGAGCTGCAGAGCTCGCCCTCTTCAGCAATTGGTGCTGCCAGATTTTGGCGTGCACTGCCGTTTGCTGTGGGTATTTCCAATAAGTTAAGGAGCTCGATGTAGCGCCCCAGTGGTCTTTGAAGGCGATAAGGCCTAGATTGTCTGAGTCAGAGCGACCGAAATCCAATTCGTCGTAGCCGCCAGCTTTCGCATCTTGAATTGCCCGCCAGAACAACAACGCCATCCCGCCAAGCTGGTTAAAACCGGTATCGCTACACCCGTACTTATATGTCATCGTCTTGTTGTGAGTGATAGTGATGATGCTGGCTACGGGCAAATCGTCATGAGAGGCAACCCGAATCTGCAAATCGTCTCCTAATTCTGCCACCAGTCCTTTAAACCAGGCCAACGGCTGCGGAGGCAAAGATTTTCGTTGCCGCATCGCAACCATTAGTCGATAGAATTTCCCAAGCAGCGCATCCGACCTTCCCTCTTCATACTTGAGCTTCTCCTTTTCGGCGCGTCGAATTTTTCTTTGGACGCAATCCTTGTGCAAACTCCGGAATATTTCTTCACTGCTTCGGGTCAGATCGAGGCGATGGAAACAATAGGTCAAGTGCTTGCCAAAATCCGAGGAGATGCGCGGGACGAAGACCATTGGTCGGATCTCAATATACTTGCACAGCTGCCGATCCACGTATTTGCGGGTATCTAGAAGGAGATTGTCCAACTCTTCTGAGCTGCTAACCAAAGGCTCACAATGGTCCGAAAATGGCATAGATACCAGACGTGATCCGGTCAGCCAACTGCGTATGCGGCAGAAAGCGATGCCATTTGTCAGAGGAACGCCTGGCGGATTCGTGGTAAAGACCACCGGCTCGTAGCCGTACACATTCCGTAATGCCCGAAGCCAGCTTGGGCTGTGAAAGATGGAGGATCTATCGTGCTCATCGACAAATGTCTTCCAGCGAGGATCCCTAATCGGATCAAGCTCGCGAACGGTTGCCGGGTCCGCTCCACGTCCAGGTTCAGAGGGAGAGTTACACAGCCACCTTCGATCGGGACCTCGCAAGTTGGTCTCATTGATTTGATGTTTGGCGTTCGAATGGTTTTCCCCAGACCGGCCGTGGTCTGGCTAAGCGATTGGGAAATGCAAACTCTATGCGCTAACACTGTCAGCAAAGTTACTTTGTCGATCGGTCGCACTTATTTCAATCAGAACGTCCTCGACTGTCATGATGCGCGACCGACTGCGGCTAACACATGCCACCACAGATTCCAGCAGTTTAGGAGTGCAACCATATCGAGAGGGGGAGAGATGTACGTCATGAGAGTAAAAGATCAACCAGCCTTTTTGTTTTTCGTTTTCAGCGATTAGTTGTTTGGCCACGTCGGCCTTATCGGTGTCGCCGTAAATGCTGTTTGCCCGCAGCAAACTCAGATCAATGTGTGTGCGGTTAAGACCACCCCAGATGCTGCGACAGCTCGAAACTCGCGCGCTCAGGCTCCGTCTGGCAGCCAAGGTGAAATCTCCAAACGGAAATGCAAAGTTGCCCGAGTCTTCTTTCCCAGTTATCTCTTGAATCGCCCTGCGGCCTTTATCCACTTCTTTTAAGAACTCAATATTAGAGACTGAGCGGCAGGAAACATGACTGAACGTGTGGCTTGCCAGCTCGTGGCCGTCTGCCACTAGCGCTTCCAAATCGCCTTGCCGACATTGTTCGCCCAGTCCATTCGAACTGTTCATAAGCCCGATGGCCGCGTAATAGGTGCCCCGTGCGCCAAAATCCTTTAAAATAGCGCCACCTACAGTGTAGGCAGACCGTGGGAAATCATCAAAGCTGAACGACACGATCGGACCACCATCTCCGAGAGGGACACATCGCGAATAAAGCGATCCTAGAAAATGACGGCGTAACGATCCAAATTGTGAGCGGCAATCCATAAATTAAACGGTTGACAACGTTTCTTGGTGAACGACGACGCGAATCACTTGGTCATCAAGAACTATTTTTTCTTTGTGGAATATCAGCTTCGTAACCCCGTCGTTAACTCCGAGAGTCTCCATACCCAGTATCCCTGAACACGCGGCCTGAAGGTGCATTGCGGGGAGTTTCACGATAGTCTGCGTGGAAATCCCTGTGAAAATCTGCAATGTATTTTCGAAGGATGTAGGCAAGAAACGCGTGTTCGACCCGCTTGGACTGGACGCGACAGCTGAACATCAGATCGGTCATTCGAGGCTCGCGGCTATCCACAATGCTGAACCCGATCACGCCATAGCTGCCAAACCGGTCGCGGCAACTGATGACGTAAGTATCGAAGTAGGGAGTCTGACAAACCTTCCGCAGCAGGTCGCGATCATAGCGCGTTCCGGAAAAATTCATTTGATTAGTGCGCTGCGTCAACTCGTGTACTCGGGTGAGATTTTCTTCCGTCAACGGCCCTATCGAGAGCTCGATCTGGCAGTGCTTGAGAAATGCCAAATAATCGTCTCTGAACCCCTCCGCGACAGTCTGGCGCTCTGCTTCCAACTGGTACATGGCGCGGCGACTTTTGCTTTCGTCGGTCACCGGAACGTTAAACTCCCTCATCTCCGGCAGGCCTCTATAGAACTGTGCATCGAGCGTTCGCACCTCTGGACAGGCAAGCCTGACTTCTTCGAGCTCGAACGCTGAGTCATCGACAAACAAGAGCGCGTCGATTCCTATATTCAATTGATGGGCAATCGCACGGGTGGATTCGCTCTTGGGCTGCCATGAGATCTGCGGGCACAAAAAGTACTGGTCTAGATGAACTTTCCTGAGAACCTTGATTGCCTCCTCGTAATTGTTCTTGCTGGCAATCGAGTGCAAGATACCTCTTTCGTCTAGCGCCTGGATGATGTCAGCGATTCCCGGCTTCAGCGTGAGCTTCTCATGACCGTCCTCTACCAAGATCCCGTTCCACAGCGTGTTGTCGAGATCCCACACTACGCATTTCAACTTCTTACCGTTATCCGCAGTATCTCGCAAGGCTGGCTGTGCCAGCTCCTGCACAAACTCCATTAGTCCGAAATAAAGAGTAGTCTCGGATGCTTCTCCGTTTGGAATCAGGTCGATGCTGAACGGAGCTCGCAGATCAAGAACCCTGCCTATTTCGCCAACGGGAATTCGAATTGTGTGAAATCCGGGCGTGAGCTCGATGAGACGTTGGAAGGGTATCTTTTTCTCTATGTCAGTCGAACGCATCGTCAGCGAAAGCTGAACAATCTGAGGTCCAGGGTTATAGCATTCGACCAAGAAGCAGGTCGGCAGTTCAGCCGTCCGTGCTACTTGGTTCGCCATTCTTTTCTTGAAGCTGTAGCGTTTGCCTGTAACTCTGCCTTTCAACTGCGGGGGCAAGGGGAGCTGCACCAGCGTGGTGCCGATCAGATAATCCCTGCGCTCTAGCTTTTGCGCTTTCTCGGGCGAGTAGAGACGAATATTGCCGGGAGTCCACAGCTTGCCCCAGCGCTTGAAACGAATCTTGAGAAGATAAGGATTGAGGGCGGTCGGCATGTTGACACGAACCATCCCATCAACAAAGCGCCGGCATCGCCCGTCCTGGCGAGGGCTGTACAAGTCACAGGTGGAATAGCACGCCGGCCAGACGCATTCTGTGCAGTGCTCGCTCCAGGGAAGAACGGTCCGGGCAACCAACTGGCTGTCCGATTTCCTTAGCTCTGAGATGACACCAGGCGGAATCTGCTCAACCGATTCGAATTTGTAATTCGCTTCTGTCTCGTACATTTGACTTACCAGCTCACCCTCTGACCGCTGATGTTGCGAGGTCGCAATTCCTGTCAGAGGGGACTGGGGTTGATGGCAGGAACGTGCGATGCCACAATTCCAGCGCCAATAGCGAGAACACTTCTTTGGAAAAGTGCCCGGAGGCTGAGTGTTCGGACACTAGCTTTTCGACTTCAATCTTGTTGAAATAGCCTCTCGAAACTGTCTCGCGATCAAGGAGCACATCGCGCAGCCAGTCTTTCAATTCGGTTCTCAACCAGGACACGTACGGCACAGGAAATCCAGCCTTCTGGCGGTGCAGGATTTTGCGAGGAATACGATTCCGGAAAGCCGATTTAACAAGGAATTTCGTGGTGAAGTTCCTTACCTTGAGATTTTCGGGCAATGAAGCGGCAAACTCTAACACTTTGTGGTCGAGCAGCGGAACGCGCAGTTCAATGGAATTTGCCATGGTCATCTTGTCGGCCTTCAGCAGGAGATCGTCTGGCAGAGAGGTCTTTGTATCGATGTAGAGCATCCGGTTGAGAACGCCATAACCATCGCTGCGTTCCATGCATTTCCGTACCGTCGCAAGCGAAAAACTCTTATTCACCGCTTTCGCGAAATCCTTCGCGTAAAACTGATGGGTTGGGGAATTGAAATAAGCGCAGGGGTTCGAAGTTCGGCTGTAGTAATAATCTTCGAAAGCGAAATTAAACAGCGGCGCGTATTTGCTGATGCGATCTGATCTTACCGATCGGTTCAGACGCGTCAGGCTCGAAGCGAACAGGCCAGACAGGGGCCCAAGCAGCTTTTTAGTTCGCTCCATCCACTGTATGCCCCGGTAGGTCTGATAGCCGCCAAAAGCTTCGTCGCCACCTTCGCCGGAAATCAACACCTTGACAAAGTCCTTGGCCCGCTTCGATACGAAATAAAGCGCCACGGCATGCGGATCGCAAACCGGCTCTTCCATGTGCCAGGCGAACTTGGGCAGGAAGTCTGCAAATTCTTTCGCCGAGATGGTAAGCTCATGCGGGTCGGCCCCATAGCGTTGCGCCGCAAGCCGTGCATATGGACGTTCGTCGATTACGCCGGGCGCCGAAAAACCGATTGTATAACTGGAGATGCGCTGCTCGGTTTCGCCCGCGGCGAGACTAAGCATCGCGGTCGAATCTACGCCTCCACTTAGAAGGAATCCCACCGGCACGTCGCTGATCATGTGCAGGCGAACGGATTCTTCGAGCAGACCGAGCAGTTCATCCTCTGCGTCTTTTAGGTTGCGATCCACGACCTTGAACTGCAGATCCCAATATTGCCGGGTCGTGGCTTGGCCATCTTTGACAGTGAGCAAGCAGCCTGGAGCCAGCTTGTGAATATGGCGGAAAAGCGTCTCTTCGCCGGGCACGTAATAGAAGGTTAAGAATCGATCGATCATTTCCGGAACGACTTCGGCTTTCACTTCCGGATCGGCGAGAATGGCTTTAATCTCGGAACCAAAGACTATCGATTTATTGCTCAGCGCGTAATAAAGCGGCTTAATGCCGACCCGGTCCCTCGCCAAGAGCAAAGTCTGCCGGCGCTCATCCCACACCGCGAATGCAAACATACCTCGCAGCTTCTGAACGCAAGCCTCACCAAAATCCTCGTAGAGGTGAACGATTACCTCAGTATCGGTTCGAGTCCGAAATACATGGCCCTTTGACTCGAGCGATTGTCTGAGTTCCTTATAGTTGTAGATTTCTCCATTGAAAACGATCCACACCGTACCATCCTCGTTAGAAATCGGCTGGTGGCCGGTATTGAGATCGATGACTGAAAGACGTCGGAAACCGAAACCGACTGCACCGGAGATGTAGTATCCCTCGTCGTCCGGACCGCGGTGCTCAATCGCGTCGGCCATGGTCTTCAACAAAGATGGAGCTAAGACAGCTTCGCGATCAAAATTGAGTTTTCCGCAAATTCCGCACATGATGGTTTCTTCGATTCAGTAGTTGATTAGGATTGAAGTCGACGAGTGGCAGCCTAGGCGAGGACGCCTATCTCCAGATAGTCTGACGGCGAAAAAGGCGATTTAATTGTTGTCGCCGGAGGTAGAGGATGGTGTCCCGATCGTCAACTTGGGGAATATTCTTGACGTATCCAGAGACAAAGCCATACATCAACCCGATCGAACCAAGGACAAAAGGCCTCTGGAAAAGACGGCGCACGCATTTGCTGAACATGAAAACTGGGTGGTAGCCGCAAATGTAATTCGCACGGCCATATTTGACGAGGGTCGGCCAAAGCCCGTCCGCTGAGCCGGTTCCCCGGTGATGAATCAAGTGCAGATCAGGGAAGCTGCGGCTCCACCAACCCAGGCGGTTTGCTTTAACCTCGTCCATCGTGTCCCAGCCCGGAGCGGGCCAGAAACCGCCGATCCCTTCCCAGCATGCCTTTCGGTAGATTTTAGTGGCACCGCGAACGTGAAATGCCGGAGCCCCTTCCACCTGCTCGTTACCGTCGACGACATAGCAGATAACGCCTCCGCCGACCCCTAGTTTGGGATCGCGCTCAAACTCCGTAAAGCATTTTTCGAAGTAGTCCGGCCCGAACGTTAAATCGGCATCGAACTTGGCAATGAAATCCCAATCTTCACAGGTCAGCGCACGATACCCGTCGTTGAACGCATCTACCACCCCGCCGCCGGACTTGCGAAATCCCCGGTCTTTGCGGTGTACCGCACGAATCCATGGGTAACGGCGGGCGTATTCGTCAATGATCTTTCCCGAGTTGTCTTTTGACCCGTCGTTGACGATGATCCACTCTGTCGGCACGACGGTTTGATTAATCATGCTCTCGATGGTTGCGGGAAGGAACGCCTCCTCATCCCGAACGGGAGTGATAACCACGTACTTTCTGCGGCATGCATTCATAGTGATCGTTTATACCGTCGAGAAGGTGCCGTGCCTAAGCCTTCACAGCCATGACTTTGGCCCAGCTTGCAGGCATGTTCTTCACAATCTCCACGCCTGCGAAAACATTGCTCTCGCGAGCTCCATGCTGACGAACCCAGACAGCCATTTTCTCGATTCCATCTCGAAGCGAGGTCTTATTTTCGGCGCCAAAAACACGTTCTGCTTTTGAATGGTCAGAAAATGCGATTTTGACTTCGTTGCGTGCGTCCAGACGATTCACCTCACAGTGGTAACCCATGGCGTCGGCAACAATCTCCGCCAGTTGGTTGACGGTGTAAGGGACGTCGGCCCCAACGTTGAAGATCTGGTTCCGAGCCGCAGCCAGTTCTCCGGAGCGCGCGATAATTGGCGCCACGTCGTCGATATGACTAAAAGCACGCTGCTGCGCGCCATCGCCGAAGATCGTCATGGGCTCTCCGCGGAGCAGCTGATTCATGAAGATTCCAACGACGTTGCGATAACGGTCTCCAATATTTTGGCGCTCACCGTACACATTGTGCGGACGGAAGATCACGTAATCCAGGCCAAACATCTCATGGCTGACCCGCAGTTCTTGCTCTACTGCCAGTTTGGAGATTCCATAGGAATCTTCAGGCACGGGAATCATGTCTTCGGACATCGGACTTTGGCCGGCTCCGTAGACGGCGATGGAGGAGGTGAATATGAAACGTTTGGTTCGCCATGATTTACGGCCGCGTTGATCAAATTGACGGAGCCGATCAGATTGTTGTTGTAGTTGAAGCGTTTGATGAAATGACTAAGACCTTCGGCAGCGTAAGCAGCTAAATGGTACACATATTCGAACGAGTGACGCTTGAAGAGCCGCTCGACCAGATCGTGATCCAGAATTGATCCTTCGACGAAGGTCGCTCCAGCAGGGACATTTTCGCGAAAGCCTCCGCTTAGATCGTCGAGTACGACCACGTCGTGCCCCATGGCGAGCAAATGCTCGGCTACATGAGATCCCATAAAGCCTGCACCACCGGTAACCAGAGATGTGGGTGTCCGATTCATCGCAACTGCTCCTTTGTATGGAAAATCTTTTGAACGCGCTCTAGGTGGTCTGCAGAGAGGAGGGCATTTCACTGGGGTTTTCGATCCCTTGTTCGACGAACTGAATGGGATCAAGTTTTCTATTCCACCGAGCGGTAGCTCGATATACTTCCAGGCGGCTTTTCAGTGCATCGCTCGGTCGAAGGATGTTCCACGCACCGTAGCCGATCGATCGCACGGCCAAACTGATGAGCACTACTGAGCGATACTGAAGTGCTCCTCGGCGTCCGAAATGCTTAAAGAAATAGCGGTACCCATTGCGGCATACCTCAATTGCGAAGCGCGCCGGAAAACGCTTCACGGATTGGCCACCCAGATGCGTAATCGAGGCTTCAGGCGTGAAGCGGATGCGATAGCCGGCGCTCCAGACGCGGCGACACAAATCCACCTCTTCAAACTGATAGAAAAACCGCTCGTCGAATCCATCTAATGTTTTAAGCAGGTCGCCGCGGAACATCACGCAACAACCGGACTGCCAATCGATCTCACGCTCTGTATCTCCTTTCCACCAGTCATACTCTGGAGTGAGCACTGGGCGCCGCACATGCCCCAAGAAACGGAGATACACGGCAGCAAACAAGTAGCGGGTGATGGTAGGAAACGGCCGTGCTGATCGTTGATAGGTTCCATCCGGATTCTGCACCCGGCAGCCGAAAGCGCCGGCTTCGGGATGCTTTTCGGCAAATTCGATCCATCGATCCAGTGAAGCATTGTGAATGATCGTGTCGGGATTCAGGATCAGTACGTAATCCCCTTGCGCCTGCTCGATCCCGGCATTGTTGCCCTTGGCAAAACCGAGATTCGCGCCATTTTCAAGGACGCGCACAGCCGGGAATCGCGCACGAATCTTTTCGACTGAACCGTCGGTCGAACCGTTGTCCGAGACGATGACTTCGAAGCTGATCTTATGCGTGCCCTCGAAGATCGAGCGCAGGCAGTTTTCTAGGACTTTCCAGTCGTTCCAGCAGATGATGACGATTGAGAGTTTCATGATTTTCGTACCAGCGGAGATCAACGGATTGATCAGTCGCACCAGTGGCGTGCGACTGGTATAGCGGTTGGAGATCCGACCCTTACCTCTGCCTGCTGGGTCGACGGTATGCCAATTTCGTAAATCAGCGCAGGATGTCGTGGCCGCGAGAGGATCGCCTCGGCCGACAGAGTTGCAGCGGAAATCATAGCCAGAAACATGTACCACCACGTACGTATGACGTCAAAATAATCGATTCCCCAAAAGCCCATAACGTGCGCGTAAAGGGCTGCTCCTAGGCACCAGAAGAACCATTCCTTCCGAAGATGCCCTTCGACTCGCTTTCTCGCTTTTCCAATCATGCCGAATGCACGAGACAGAATGGCAATAAAGAGAAGAAACGTCAGCAATCCTCCCGAAGTCGCTTGGTACACAAATTCATTGCAGGCGTCCCAGGTGTCGGCCCCCCAACTCGCGTTGGTTTTGGTTCCTAAAAACCACCAGTCAGAAAAATGGTGCACAGTCGCATCGATCAATGCCGCCCTGTCCCAGCCGTGCCCACCGACAAAGTCTACCCGGGCAATGATGAACCACACTGGCGCCCTCATCGCCAGAGCTAGGACAAGCACGGTCAGGACAATGCCCCAGCGCATTTGCCGCATGTGCTTTCGAAGCGGCCAGAGAAGCAGTGCTGCGATTCCTGCGAGGTAGGCCATAACACCGGTGCTAGCCATCGCAGTCACGGCGATCGCACTAGAGGCAACAAGCCCAACGGCGCCCAACGTTCGCGTACCGCTCTTCCACAACAAGAAGAAAAGCGGGAACAAGGTGGCTCCAAACGTTCCGGCCGTAATTGAGTTCGCAAACACCCCTTGTGCGCGCACTCTCCCATCGCGAACCCACGGCACGACTGTACGGGTGTTGATGTAGCTGAATACGTTCACCCGAGTCATGTACTCGAAGCCCATACAAACTGCCAGTATCGCGGCAATCAAACTCAAGGTCTTGATCATTCGTAGGACGTCGGACGTGTCCTGAATAAAATATCTGAATAGGACATATCCTCCGCACGCGTCCAGCAGAAAGGCCATTTGATAGGTAACGGCCCCTGTATCGCGGAAAAGCAAGATAAATGTCCCTGCGTGGAGTATGGCCCACGCGAAGAATATCTTTTCCATCTGATGCAGCCCACGGCTTAGGGGAGCCTTAGAAGAGCACTTGAGCCATATAAGTTTCACCAAGCCGACGAGGATAATGATCCGTAATGCGAAGAAATGAAATCCGCCAACCAGGAGTTGCTCCCCGAATGGCGTTAAGAAAGCCACGACTAACACCGGAGTGAACGCATATTTTCTTCGCAACACCAGTATCGACAATACCGCAAGCACTGTGGCAAGCAAGACAGCCGGGTGCATGCTGGATTCATGAGCACCGCCGCCGAAATGGAAATGATCTACCATTGGGGATTTCCTGGAGCCTACGCTATCAATCGCAGGGACCCGGCGGTCAGCGCTCCACAAATCAAAAGCAAGGCGAAGCTAGCAAGCTCCAGTTGCATGACTGATCGAAAGTGACGTTGCATCCCCACCAATAAGGGAATGTAGGCCGCGATCGGCGAGAGGGCCAGAACCCACACGGCTCCTGCAAAGCCGAAGTGGGCGAACGCAATTGCCAACCCCACAGCTAAGAACATTATTTTTGCAATATTACCCGTCGCGGCGTATCTTGCAGTACCTACTGTGAAGAGCATCGAGCCTGTGGCCGCGGTGAATAGTTCGAGGGCCCCTCGAAATCCCAGCAACTGAAGGATCCAGCCTGTCATAACGTATTTTGGCCCAAGAAGCAGGGCCACTATCGATCGACTTCCCACGATAAAGACGACTGCGAGACAAGCAGTCAAGCCTAGTAATCCGAGTCTGACTGTCCGGTAGTGTTTTGCTGCCTTCTCTGGGTTCTCTCGAACTTTCTGTGCCATCAGAGGGAAAAACACCTGACTAATAATCTGCCGGAGACCGGACGTAGCTACGCTAGAGATCGTCAAGGCGAGGGAGAAACATCCGAGTTCCACTAAGTTAACGAACTTACCCACTACCAATCGCTCAGCTTCGCCGCCTAGAAAATACGTCGCGGTTGAGAGGAGAATCCCTGCTCCGAAGCAAAGTATATCTTTGGCAGCTTGTGTGTCCCACCGGGTCGAGACATGGTTTTCGGCAACTACATGCGTGCCGATGGTATACACAAAAGCACTAACAACTCTGCTTGCTACGAGAGCCCATGCGCTGGGGGAGATTATTGCCCAAACAAGCGCCGCGAGAAATCCAGTTGTTTCACTGACTAGAGTAATAATGGTCAGTTTACGGAGTCGAACATGGCGGGTCATGGTCCGAAACAGACCCACTAGTGAACCCTCGCAGCGCCGTCGAGATTGCCCCCACCATAGCCAACCAAAGGAGTGCAGGCTGCTTATAGAACAGCGCAAATGGATAAGCCAGCGAGGTCGCCAGCATCCAGAGGATAAGCCCCCTGCCGACCTGAATGAGAAAGGCAGTATTGATGAAGTCCGGATCATCCCCGCGCCGGTGCTGAACGACGTCCATACCGATCCCAAGGTCGGAAAGCATGTCGAGGCCGCCAAGAAAGACGTTTACAAGCGCGACCAAGCCGAACTCCTTCGGGCCAAGTAGGAGACGTGCAAGGATGATAGTCGAAGCGGTTCTTACAATCTGGGTGCCTCCATAGCTGATCATGGTTCAGCTACTGCCATGGAGCGCCGATCGGAATGTTCTGGAGAACTCCTTGCCCCTTAGGCCTGGGATAATTCGTGCGGCGAAGCGGGCGAAGTAATCCCCCGAGGACAGTTGGCCAGAAAGAAACGTTTCATCAACTGCGTTAGTCAATTGTTCTCCTGATGTGCTTGGACGAGACGGGTGTGTTGGGGACTTATGAGGCTGGACAGGGGCGTCCGTGGGACTTATTGCGTTCGCTGTTGTGAACCTTGCGCTCCCTGGCCTCCGCTTAGAGCACCGACAACTGATGTTTGCCCCCAGCGCGCCCAGCTTCGCCAATTCAGGTAGTCCTGCCTTATCGAGTTCCCAAAGGCATCGATCGCGGCCTTCCACTGAAAAAGATCCTTGTGGGCCATTCCAATGGAATAGAGCATCTTTGATGTAATACGGGGAGGAATATCAGTCGATTCCTCAAGCATGAGGGATAACGCTCTGACACGGTACCGAGCCATTCCTTCGAATTGGCTTGATAAATTCACTGGATGAATTCTGTACTGGATGAGAGGATCGGCGACATAATCGAAAAGGAATTTCCGGGATACTTGGGCCCAGCAAAACCAATCCTCTAGGGAACGAAGGCGCTCATCAAAGCCACCAGTGGAATCAAGGCACTCGCGCCGTAGAATGACAGTCGAGTTGCACACAAAATTCCTCAAGCAGAATTCATCAAAAAGCCAGCCCGCACACTTTTGATCCTTGGTGTGGAATAGCTCACTGTATTTTTTCCCATTCGATCTGCCCTTTTCGTCAACAATGATGGCGTCCGAATGTACAACCCCGACGTCAGGCTGCCTCTCGAATCGGTCGAGTTGAATTGCAAGCTTGTCTGGCATCCAGACATCATCCGCGTCACAAAGGGCGATGAAGCCTCCTGAACTGACGGCCCAACCACTGTTCCTCGCTCCGGACAAGCCGGTATTTCGCTCGTGACATATCGTGATTACCCTGTCATCGATCCGCTGCCATTCTTCCGCAATTTCCCTCGCTCCATCGCTCGAGCAGTCGTCTGTAATTATCAATTCCAAGTCCTCGTGCGACTGCCCCAGAATGCTTTCGATCGTCTTTGGCAAGTAACGAGCATAGTTGAACGATGGTACTAGGACGCTCACCTTCCGGGGTGGGCGTTTTACGGCTAATGAGGCCGGAGGTTGCAGAGTTTCCCCAGCAATGTTCCGGCAGGGTCTGTTTGGAATGGCGGCTATCTTGAAGCACACCTGGTTGAAACCGTTTACCGCTCCGACCACATCACATTTGATGCCGAATGCTTTCACGCAGTCACTGAAGGCCCGGAACTCATGTCTCGGCGTCGCGAACTCATCGAAGAATAGAAGATCGCCCGGTGTCAGCATGCTGGCGATAGAGGTCAGGACAAAAAGAGTTGAGCTGTAGAGGTCAGCGTCAAGATGGAGGACCAACTTCTTGTTTCTCTTGAACCGGCGAATAAATTCCGGAAGAGTCTCTTGGAACATTCCAACCTCGAAATTGACTCTCGAATCGTGAGTAATAGGAGGATTTCCTTGGGTGCTAAAGGTTCCGGGCGGCGCACCTTCATGCCACTGCTCTGGCAACCCCGTAAATGTATCGAAACCGATGAATCGAGCGCCTGAGGTAGCTATGCGCTCGGACCACCACTTGATCGAGTCGCCACGGTACACTCCAAACTCAAGATAATCGATGCCTTCCGTATCCAGATTTTCTTGCTTTACAATGCTCTCGTACAACTTGTACCTATTGCTGTGAGAACAGCTCGAGGTCGCTCGGTACCCCGGAGCGGCCTTGCCCTGGTCGTGACACCAGCAGGCAAACTGCGCCCAACAAGACAGTTTGTCTAACCAAAGGCCAACGATCGGCAGCCTTCCAACATAGTTTACGAAGGACGCCTTAGCCAATTGCTTGAGCATTCTCGCTCTCCTTGATGTAGTACTGGGTGGGATTTGCTGACACGACGCTTGCGGGCGCGGACTTGCGCTTCTGCTCACTTAGTTGAGTTGGAGATACATGGTGGTGCTGACGAACCTTAGCTTAAGCGGAGCAAGGTCGTTAAGCGGCTTGTCTGCGTGGACATCCCAAGATACGCGGATACTTGCCTTCAGGTCGCACAAGCTCGGAATTCATTGGCGGTGTGCGGGGAAATCTCTAAGACTCGCGTGAAGCGGTACCAGAATACCTTTTTCTACTGAACCTGTGCGGCCAGACCCGTTGGCGGGTTCGGTGCGCCTGAAGTGCCGCCAGAGTTGTACTGCAATGCTCCCGCATCCCATGCCGCAGACCCCGTTGGCCGGAGCGCTCCCGTAATGTCGGAATTCAGCATCGCGATTCCCAAGGCACTGAGATTGAATCCCGCGCCCTTTGCAACAGAGTTACTTAGCGGAACGATTCCGGCTAAGGGGCTCAGCGGCCCGTTTTCGTACGAGCCTCCTAAGTTTGCTGATCCGCTGGTGTAGTGCGCGTGAGAATCTTGACCCATAACGGACTGCCATGCCGCTAATGTAGCCACGCAGCAAGCGTGGTAGGAAAAGAGGTTTGCAGAGCCTCCGCTGGCTGCTGTCGCATAGACGTTGTAATCGAATCCCGTGGATGGAGGATTACTTGGGCCCGCTGAACCATCCATATAATCCATCGTCCCGCAATTCACGATCAGGTTATTAAAAGCGTTCACGTTCGATGTCGTTGTGCCCGACTCCCCGATCATCATCCCGCCCGGAGGGGCGTTCTGCGAAGCGCAGGCGAAGGTATTGTTATAGATGTAAAACGTTCCCGAGGCCACTTCCCATCCCAGCAGCGGATTACCGCCGCCGGTCGACGTACACGCAGTGGTGCTCATTACTACGTTGTTGTAGAAATAGCCTGCTGTGATTTTGTCATTACCGTCAAGGAAGAACCAGGATGTAGCACAATTCTGATTGGTCGGACCGCCGTCCACGCCTTGCGCTTCGCCGTCGAAGATATTGTTATAGACATTCAGGTCAGTAATAGTCTGCGGTCCGTTGGGGTTCGTCAGATAAATCCCGTCATGGTGGTACGGATATCCGAGGCCGTTGACGTCCCAAAGCGACATATCGTGGATATGATTGCCATAAATATTGAATGTTCCAATCGTGATCGACGCGGCCGAATAATCAATGATGCCTTGGTTCATGTTGTAGAGTTCGTTGTTGTAGATGCTGATCGGCCCACCCGTCGAACCATTCGGAGACATCACGATCAACTGATCGTCGTCGTGCATCATGTTGTCATGCACGAGACAGTTCGCAATCGACCCTACATCCGCCAAAAAAACGCTGATGGCGTTGGATGTTGGGGCCACGTTTACATTCGATTTGACGTAGAGGTTATAGAGGCCAACGTTTCTGATTTCGACGTTGCTACACGATGTATCGTAGATACCCGTAGTATCGCTTTCATTCGCCAATCCGTCTCCGTTGGCAGTGGCGATAATCGAACCCACGCAGGTGCCCTCGCTGGAATTGGTAGACGTGTTCCAGCCACAAGGGGTGCCCCCGCCGTCGATGGTGATGTAAGACTGCCCGTTGATATTGATGGCACCGCCTGAGAGCGAACAGCACCAGACCGGAGCCGAGACTGTTGTTTCAAGATAGAACTCGATAGGGCTGCCATTCGACCCGGAGCCCAGGAACTTAAAATAGCCGCTCGATCCGGTAGGAGACGAAGCCGTAATTGTGACGCCATCCCCACCCACATAAACGACTGTGCCCGGGCCAATCTGCGTTGAAGCGCTTCCCCAGTTCGCGGAATTGTTAAAGGCCGCGCATGTGGCTTGTGCCACTCCCGGCGTGGAATCGCAAGCGGCCGCATTGGCGAGCGACGACCCGTTCTTGCTGCCTGCTCCGTCGCGGGTGATGTAGAACGAAGACGCTGAGCAAAAACCAAAAGATGTGAAACCACATACGGTAAAAATAACAATTAAAAAAACTTTCCGTGGCCGGTTCAAGTCTTACCTCCGCAGGTCGTGTGCTGGGCCGGCTTAGGGTGCCGGGCCCGCTGGTCAGATTCTGGTTCACCAGTAGGGGGAGTCGCACGAATCTACTGGAACGCTTCTCACCTTTATAACGACCGGGGTCGGAACGGCACAGGTCACAGGAGGACAGGGCCCGGTTAAGAATGGGGCTGTGTCCTCAAGGGCAAGTCATTAGAGATCTGTAAGTTAGGTCGGCCAAGCGGGTGCCGCAGGCGCGACTTCAAAGCCTTCGAAATGTGCTGCGAAGTGGCGATCCAGTCGTAGGCACCTTCGAGTTTGGCCTCAAATAAAGCGTTGTCGTCGCAAGAGTTTACCGGCAGACGCTCCAGAAACAGCGGCTCGCTGCGGCGGTTGGCCCGGCCGACTATGGTCGAGACGCCGTGTTTGTATCCGGCGGCCTGGAGCAAGTTGCGCAGCATTTGCGTGAAATCCTTGTCGGTTTGGGGAAAGGCGTAAGGATAGGCGAACGAATCTGCTGGGCAACCCAGCTTTTGCTCCAAGGTGTGTTTGGAGTTGACTAGCTCATCATTGATTGCGGAAGCGCTGAGCTCTCGGAGCCTAGGGTGTGTGACCGTGTGGGAGCCGAAATCGATTCCGTGCTGTTTCAGTTCGCGAACTTCGGCCCAGGTCAGGCAATCTTCACCTTTGAATGAGATGGGCGCGTCGCCGATGTAAGCCGTCGGCAAAAACATGGTTGCGCTGAAGCCATACTCGCTTAATAAAGGAAAAGCCTCGCGGTAGAAGTTGCGAAAGCCATCGTCGAAGGTGAGAACCACGGATTTCGCGGCGGTGCTGGTCTTTGATTCTGGCTTGGCTTCGAGCTGGGCTCTGAGCTCGGATTCGAGCTGGCGAACCGCCTGCGCCAAAGTGCAACTCGTGTAGCCATGTGTCTTCAAAGATCTCAGTTGTACGGCAAACATCGCCGGCGAGGTGTTTGTCCGGTAGTAGGGATGAACATTAGACTGCTCGTCCTCGGATACGCAGTGATACATCAAAATCGGGATGCACTGCTCGCTCCTCGACATCAGCCGCCGATAGGGCGATGCCAAGTACAGAGTCGCTAGCCGATCAAGGCGAAAGTTCATCGCGAATTTGCTGTGAAATCCCATTTTGATTTCAGTGGAAACGTCTAGGAGCGGTCGCCTGCGGGGAGGAGTTCTTCGGCGGCGTCCCGCATGTTCGTGCGCGCGAAATCGCGGATCTCCTCGATCACTCGGCCCTGCTGCCCGGCTGTGAGCTGCGGAAACATGGGCAGAGATACGATTTCGGGAGCGAGCTTCTCCGTGACCGGAAAATCTCCTGCGGAATATCCAAGTGACTGGTAGGCCTTCTGCTGGTGCAACGGAATCGGGTAGTGAATCGCTGTACCAATCCCGGCTTCTTTCAGATAGCTCATGAATCCTTCACGATTCTCCGTGCGAACCACATAAAGATGATAGACGGCTTTGGAATTGGCCGTCTCGAACACGGGATTGATGCCGCAATCTGCCTCTGCGAGCAGGCGATTGTACTCTGCTGCGCGCTCACGGCGCTGTGCGTTCCACTTGTTGAGATGGCCCAATTTCACGTGCAGCAGGCCCGCTTGTATCGCGTCCAACCGGCCGTTGTAGCCCTCGATATCATGATGATACTTTTTGGCTTGACCGTGATCGCGCAACATCTTCATCTCTTTCGCAACATCAGGATCACTTGTCGTTGCTGCGCCGGCTTCGCCGCACGCTCCTAAATTCTTTCCCGGATAGAAGCTGAACGCGGCTGCTCTTCCCATTGATCCAGCTTTCATCCAGCGATCATGCTTTCGTGAGAAATATTCGGCACCGTGCGCCTGGCATGCGTCTTCGATCACAATGAGGCCATAGCGTGCTGCGAGATCGAGGATCGGATCCATGTCGGCCATTTGACCGTAGAGATGCACCGGGATGATGGCGGTAACCGGGCGTCCGCTTCTTTTGCTGATCAGCCGGCCCGTTGCATCGACCGTACAGCGATTTTCCAAATATCCCCGCAGCTTCGCCGGATCCATGTTGTAGGTGCGCTCGTCAACGTCGACGAACTCCGGCAGCGCGCCAGCCTGGGAGATGGCTTCCGTGGTGGCAATGAACGTATTTGGAACCGTCACCACTAAATCGCCGCTCTTTACTCCACACGCGGTCAGTGCAAAGCGCAAAGCGTCGGTGCCACTGTTCACTCCGACTGCATATGTCGTGTCACAAAAATCAGCGAATGCTCTTTCAAATTCTTCCACCATGGGGCCCCCGATGAATCCAGCGGTTCGCAGGGCCTTTTGAAATACCCCGGTTAATTCGGACTCGATCTCAACGTGCGGGGTAACCAAATCAAGAAAAGGAATGCTGGGATGAATGCTCACTTTGTAACCTCCAAAACCTGGTCGATGTAGCGCAAAACTCGTGCGGGATTTCCGGCTACGACGCTATTGGCGGGAACGTCTTTGGTGACTACGCTGCCTGCGCCTACAATTGCGTTTTCGCCGACTGTTTTATTCGAAAGAATGGTTGTGCCAGAGCCAACGGAAGCACCTTTCTTAATGACGGTTCGTTCGACTTTCCAGTCAGCTTCGGTCTGCAACGCTCCGTCTGCCGTGGTAGCACGGGGATAACTATCGTTGATGAACGTCACGCCATGCCCGATGAAGACGTTGTCCTCAATCTCGACGCCTTCGCAAATAAACGTGTGGCTGGAAATTTTGCAGCGCCTGCCGACTCTCGCGTTCTTCTGAATCTCAACGAAGGCGCCGATTTTTGTATCGTCCCCGATCTCACAACCATACAGATTGATGAACTTCGACAGCCGTACCCCGCGGCCCAGCTTCACATCGGGCGCAATGCACAGGTAATCGCCGCCGATCTTTTCAGCCTGGTTCACGTTCATAGTCTCGGTAATCTCCATGCCGGTGCGACTGGCTGAATATATCGATCTCTGAAAATCAGAGATAAACCAGCGCTCCCCGCTTCCGAAGAGATTTGTTCGCGGCCTCGAGCATCTTTACGACGCGCAGGCCCGCCGCACCATCGTTCATCGGATCGGCGCCGGTTGTGATGCAGTGAATGAAATAGGCCAACTCCTGCTTCAGTGCCTCAACCTGCTCCAGCTGCGGAGACCACATGTCACCAGAGCGGTAGTTTACGAGCAACTCGTAGAGGCCTTCGCGGTTGTTGATGTCGACGCCCTTGTCGTAGATCTTGACCTTCTCGTCGGCTTCCAGGTCGTTCCAGACCAGCATCTTTTTCTCGCCGCCGATCAGCGTCGTCCTGACTTTTACCGGCGAGAGCCAATTTACGTTTACGTGAGCGATGACCTGGTCCGGAAAATAAAGCGTGATATACGCCACATCTTCGAATCCGTTCAAATGTTTTTGGCCGGTTGCGACCAGGGCCTCAGGATTGCCTTCAATGACATGGTCCATGATCGAGAGATCGTGCGGCGCGAGGTCCCAGACAACGTTGACGTCGTGCTGGAACAATCCCAGGTTCACCCTTGTCGAGTCGTAGTAATAGAGCTTGCCGAGCAAGTTTTCCTGCAAGAGCTGCTTGATTTTTCTCACCGCGCCCGTGAACAGGAAGGTGTGATCGACCATGATCTTGAGGTTCTTTTTTTCTGCAAGCTCGATCAGAGCCTCTGCCTGATTCACATTGCTCGTAAATGGCTTTTCTACGAATACGTGCTTGCCATTTTCAAGCGCGGCCTTCGCGAGTTCGTAGTGCGTCCAAACCGGAGTGACGATTGCCACCGCGTCAATTTCGGGTGATGTGAGGACCTCGGTAGCATCGGCAGCCACGTAGAGTTGGGGATAATTCTTGTGAACCTTTTTGCGGGCGGTGGAGCTTTTGTCACACACCGCACTGATCTCGGCCCCAGGGGTAGTCTGCAGATTTCTGACCACATTCGGCCCCCAGTATCCGTAACCGATCACGCCAAACTTAACAGTGCCAGCGGTGTTTCTGGTGGGCATGGTTGCCAGCGACGGTGGGAAATCGTAGCTGATTAACGCGGTATTGCCATTGGTAGACATGAAGTAACGCCCCTTTCGGCTTAGTGTGCCCCTTCGATTACAGCTTTCGGCGTGCGCAGAAGGATTCTGAGATCGAGCCATGGAGACCAAGACCGCGCGTACATCAGATCGAGCCTGACCATGTCGTCAAATGCGACGCGATTACGGCCGCTAACCTGCCACAGGCCCGTGATACCGGGTTTCGCTTCCATCAGACGGCGGCGGTGCCAGAGTTCGTATTTTTCAACTTCATAATCGATGGGCGGCCGGGGACCGACCAGCGACATCTCACCTTTGAGCACGTTCAGAAGTTGCGGTAGTTCGTCGAGACTGGTGCGGCGAAGAAATGCTCCTACGGCGGTGATCCGCGAATCGCGGGTCAGTTTGTAAACCCCGCGCCCATCGCCGTTGCTCGGATGCTTGTCGGCGACCCCGGCGATCAGTTGCCGGACGTACTCTTTGTGCACATTGCTGTCGCTGTTGGCATACATCGAGCGGAACTTCAAGAGAGAAAAAGGCGCTCCAAACTGGCCGATGCGCGGCTGCCGGAAGAAGACAGACCCCTTTGAAGTTAGCTTGATGGACAGAGAAATGATCAGGAACACCGGCGAGAAAAAAGCAAGAGCGGCCAGGCTCGCACCGATGTCTACCGCGCGTTTGATTATGCGGAGTGATTTTTGTGCATCCTCGCGCGCCTTCAAATCGGGATACAGGGACGGATTCGTTGATGGCGCACGATTTTCGTGGTCCCAGTCGTCCGGGAAAATGTGGAAAGAAAGGCTGACCTGATCGAATTGTTCGAAGTTCAAATTGCTCCGCAGAGCTTCCGTGACACGAGCGATCAGAATATCGAGTGTGGAACTGCAATCCCCCAGCCCAATGTCCGTGAAAATGATTCCGATAATTGAATGCTCTTCGTACCATCCAGTGGCATCGGTTTCCCGGCTCGATGCTGAAAGTGCCTCCAGGATACTTTCGACGGTTTGTGAATTTTTATGGGAACGCAGGTTCTGGCCGATATCCACGAGCATCAACACGAATGGCATTCGGGAACGCTCGCTTCTTTTGCGCTCGAGCGCAATCATGCGGCGCAAGTCCTGCTGATTGAGAATTCTGCGTTCCGCGGGGCACCCGGACTCTGTCCCAAGGATGCTCAAATGCAGACCGTTATTCGAGCGCCGGACGTTCACGAGTTTCCTCCAACTTCTCTGCTGCGCTTTCTTCGAACGAGCACGCGGGTCTCAGCTAGCAATGGCATGGTGACGGATGATGGTGACAAGCGGGATTTTCTAGATTGAATACAGTTGAGTGAATTGAAGCTCAGGCTTGCTCGGTGTTCTTATTCGCCGCGGCAACGGCGTCGTGACCATAGCGCTGGTAGTAGTCGCTATGGGCGATATTGGTAGAGCTGTTCAAGATCGCCCCCAGAAATTTCGAGGACTCAATCGCTTCCAGCCCTCGCTTGAGCTGTTCTTTCCTGCTTGCGCCGAGACGCGCGACCAGAAGAATTCCATCCGACAGTCGTGTCCAAACGCTGGTGTCAGCCAAGGGCAGGATCGGTGGAGAATCGATGACAATCCAGTCGAACCAGGCACCGAGCCTCTCGATTAGCGGCGAAAGCCGTCCACATTGCATCAACTCGAGCGGGTTGTGCGGCACGCTGCCCGAAGGCAAGATCCAGATTCCGAGCGCATCCAAGCGATACACCGGGATGGTGGCGTCCACTGTGCCTTGCAAGTACTCGCTCAGGCCGGGAACTTTTCCGAATCCGAGTTGCTGTCGCAACGTAGGCCGCCGCAGATCACCTTCCAAAAGCAATGTCCTCTGCTGGCGTCTGCTTCCCAGAGTGCAGGCCAGATTGGCGGAAACCATGCTCTTGCCTTCCTCTGGCATCGTGCTGGTGACCAGGAGCTGTTTCAGCGGCCGCCGCTGTTGCAGATGCCGGAGCCGAACTGCCAGGAAGCGAAACTTCTCTGCCGCCAAGCCATCTTTTTCGACCACCGAAACCAGTTTGTTGTTGGGAAGTAAGGAGACCGGCAAAGATTCAAATCGCTCCCACGGAGCGGGGCTTGCGGCGACGGTCTCAACCGGCTTTTTGGCTTCCGCAATCGGAAACTCAAATTCGGCAAGTTGCGCTACCGAGGCTGGCCCTGCGGTTTGCGGCTTCACCGCGGATTCGGCAATCTCAAGCAACTCCGTAGGCAAGTCAAACGTATCCAGTTCAACTCCGGAACGTTCTGTCTCTGCCCTTTGTAAAGCGTCGAAGATATAGCTCATGGTTTGGTTACTTCTCTTGGCATTGCAGCAATGTCAGAGGGGCGCGGACTGCCACTTCTCTGCATTCGATCGTAGAGATCGAGCAGCGCCTTCGCCGCATTGCGAAAATCTCCGTCATCAAACAGCTTCGGATTTCCGCTCCATGAAGATTGCACGACTCCCAGGCGAAACTCTGTGGCAATGTCTTCGATGATCTCCGGAGTCACACTGTGCAGTTGCTTCGAGTAGGCGGCGATCAGCGCGTTTTCGCAAACCGTATTGATCAGCCGGGGAAAGCCGCCGGTTGCACGATAGACCGCGGCGATGGTTTGCGGAGGAAACAGCTCGGAAGCGTGAGAATTGGCCCCCGCCAGTTGCAGTCGCCGTTCAATGTATCCCCGGGTTTCGTTGAGATCGAGCGGCGTCAGGCGCGAGCGGAACGCGATTCTTTGTTTCAATTGCCGCAGGTCAAAGGAGTCCAGTTTTTCGTCAAGTTCCGGTTGACCGACCAGCAGGATTTGCAGCAGTTTCGATTGGGTAGTTTCCAGGTTGGTCAGCAGCCGGATTTCCTCGAGGATCTCGGTCGAGAGTTGATGCGCTTCGTCCACCACCAGGACCGTGGTGAGATTGTTTCGGCCACGGTCGATCACGTAACTGCTGAGTTCCAGCAAGAGCTCGCCCTTGTTCTTGTTCGCTACGGGAAGGCCAAGATCTCCGGCGACGTATTGCAGAAACTCTACCGACGAAAGCCGGCCATTAAAGACGTAGGCGTAGGCAACATCGTTATTTCGCTTGAGCAGCTGCAGCAGACAGCGAAGTAAGAGAGTTTTGCCGGTGCCAACTTCGCCGGTCAGAACCACAAATCCCTTGTGCCGGCGCACTCCATAATAAAGGGATGCCAGAGCTTCGTTGTGTTTCTTCGTGGGAAACAGAAACGAGGGGTCGGGCGTAATTTCAAAAGGATTTCGCGTCAGGTTGTAAAAAGCTTTGTACATTCAGGAAATTATCCGCGCAGATAGCTAAAAGCCGAGCCAGCCAGGATCACGCAGAAAACTATGGCTGCGGTTGCCCATCCGAACCACATCCGCCAACGAGCACGCTTCTCATCCGCGGGACTTGTAACTTCGGGGACTTCCGCCAGGATCGCGACCGGGATCAGACTCTTAAGTTCCTGCTCGTTGTAGACACGGCCATCGAGCATTTCGAAAGCGCCAGCCACGAAAACGCCCAGCGCCAGGCCGACACCGAGCCCGATACCGCAGAATTTGAGGCGATTGGGAAATTCAGGTTTCTCTGGAAAACTGGGCGCATCGACGACGCGGAAACGTTCGCCCTGCTGCAGCAGTTCCATGCTGGTAGCCATCTGCGATTCATTCTTCTTTTTCAGCAGGTCATCGTAATTGGCTTTGGATTGATCGTAACCGCGAGTAAGGTCGGCGAGTTGCTGCTCGCGAATCGGCTCCTGATTCAAGCGCGCCTGGTAGTCGTCCACTTTCGCCTTAAGCGTTGCGATATCGTGCTCGCGGTTCGAAATTTCAACCTGATTCGATCGCAGCTGCCCCTGGATCTGAAGCGACATCGAAGCTTGATTTGGATCAGCGCTCATCGCAGCGGCAGAATCACTGCTATCGGCGGCGCTATCGGTGCCCTTTGTCTTTGTTTTTGCCTTTATGCTTGCCAAAAGCTGGTCCCGCATCTTCTCGGTCTCGGCAACCTGGTCCTTGAGCTTGCGCACGTCGGGATGCCGGTCGGTGTAGTGAGAGCGAAGATCGGCCAGCTGCGTTTTCTCTTTTTCTAATTCCTGATCGAGGGCCGGCAGCCCCACCGGAACGGCAGTGCCATCCGCGGCTTTTGCCGATCCCTGCATCGCCCGGTACTGATCGGCCAGTGTTTGCAAATAGACATGCTGTTGCTTGGCCGCATTGAGCGCGTCTTGATCGTTCTGCAGTTGGGATTGCAGCCCGCTGAGAATCTGGAGATTGCTGGCCAGTTGTCCGGGCATTTCCCCGACATGCTGTCCTTTAAACTGGCGAATCCGGTCTTCCTGATCGGCCAGGCTTTTGCGCGCGCTTTCTAACTGATCTTCGAGAAACTGTGTAGTTCCTTCGGATTGTTGCTGGCGCACTTCGAGATTCTCGTTGATAAATAAGTTCGTCAGCTCACCGGTTACCTGCTGAGCAAGATGAGGGTCTTGGGACGAGTAGCTCACATTGAATGAGCTGATCTGATTGGTCCGGGCATCGCGGACCAAATCGATGCCGATGTCTTTTCGCATCTTCTCAATCTTGTCGTCGGGGAGCTGCTCACCGTGTTCCCCGGCGTAAAGATGGAATTGATCGATAATGTGCAGAAGCCGAGTGCGGCTAAGAATCTGTTGCGTGATGCTCTGCATGCGCTCCTGCAAATCGTCGGTCACGTTCGGAGTAACGTAGTCCTTGGGCATGGTCGGCTGCTCGACCAAAATTAATGTGCTTGACTGGTAGCGCGGCGGAAGCACCCAACTCGCCGCCCATACCAGCGTCCAGCCCACGAACAGCGGGACCAGGAAGTGCAGATGACGGCGCTGCACGATTCCCAGGTAATAGCCGAGGTTGAAGCCTTGCGACGGTTTCTCTTCGAGATCGTCAGGCATGGTCATCTTCCGAGCGGACGGGAGAACTGATACGACACGGAAACGAATTCGCGGTTCGTGTTGGGAATCTGCGAGAGCACGGCCACGTCACTATAGTCCTGATGAAGCCGTGTGTAGCCGGCCTGCAAGTTGAACCTTTGGAATTGTCTTTGCAGGGATACCGTCCCTGACAGGGTGTGTCCGTTATTTGCGCCCGGCAAGTAGGAGCCGATTACATCGTTTTGTACATAGCTTCCTGACAACGATCCGCTCAGGCTTCGGCTCATTTGCTGCCGGAATGACATCGTCGCGTTATCCATGTGGACCGCGCCGATCAGACCGCTGCCACCGGAAATGATGTGCGAGTAGCTCATGGCAAAACTGTTGGCGCGTCCCTGCCAGCTCAGGCTTCCTCCTGCCGCGGGAGTCCAGGCGATCGCCGCGGGAAGCTGAATGTGTAACGGAGCCAGCGGCGGCTGAATCGTATCGGAGTATTGCGGGCCTCCGAAGAATGAAAGGGAAAACTTTGTGCTGGCGTACAGCGTGTAAAAAAGGAAAATCGCGTGGGTCTGAGTTTCGCTCAATCCCGCATTTGGATATGCGACGAGCCGTTGATACTGGTAAGTTGCACCCACATAATGTTTCCGCGACAGGCGAAGTGAATAGAAGAGTGACCCGCCCTGCGAACTCGAATCGTACAATCCGGAAACTTGCGTGGGATTGGGATAATGCAGGTTCGAAAATGTTCCGCTCGCACCGACCATGCCGTTGAGTGCGAACTGATAACTCAGGCCGACGTTGCCGGAGTTCCTCAGGAGATCGGCAACCGGCGGAATCACCGAAAAATTTGCTTCCTGGGCGCCGCCGGAAACCACGCCCGCCGATGACAAGTCCGGCTGATCGAAGACGCTTGAATTCTTCTGCAGTCCGTCTTTAGCACTCAATGTAACGTGTGGACTGATACGGTATTGCAGGTCGATCGCGGCATTCTGGTTGGAAGCGTTTAAATAACTTGTCTGCTGATAGAAAGTAAAACCCGGCGCATAGCTCAGAACCGAGTGCAGACGCGAAGTCGTCTCATCGAGAGCCAGAGTCGGATCGACAGAATAGCTCATTTCGTTCACTGGTTTTCCGTTTGCGGTTGCCAGGGCGTTGTTCCCATAGGCGCTGGTAAATGACATTCCGCCGCGCAGATAGTTCGAGCGCTCTTGCGAAGTGGGCTCGGTCGGGTACGTTTGTCCGCTTACAACCGGCGGGGTCAGCATCGTGTCGTTGTTCTGATTTTGCGTTTGGTCTTGCCCATTACCCTGTCCGGTTGCTGTCGGCGTGGACTGCACCGGAGGATTGTCGACTTGTGCCCGGACGGCAGGCGCGCTGATGACGACCAGCACTACGAGATAAATTTCGAGAGATTTCACGGATTTACGGGACTACAACGGTGTCGCGCGGCTGAAGCTTAATGTTCTGTTCTGGATTTTTGCCCTTCAGAACTTCTTTATAGTTGAAAGGGATTCGGGTTTCGCTGCCATCTGCGTTCGCTCGCAGAACATAAACCGATTTCTGCTTGGCGAAGTCGCGAAATCCGCCGGCAAGAGCAATCGCATCGAGCACTGTCGCGGAATTGGCGAGCGTGAATGACCCGGGGTGATTCACCTGTCCGAGAATGTTGAATTTCTGACTGTTGATCTGCTGAACGATGACCGTGACTTCCGGTTCGTCGATGTAATTCTTTAGCCGGGCTTCCAGGTCCTGCTCCAGCTTAAGCGGAGTTTCGCCGGCCGCTTTTACCTCACCCACTAGCGGAAGAGAAATTTTGCCGTCAGACCTGACTGGGACCTGCCGGGAGATGTCCGGCTCTTTCCAGACATTGATCGCCAGCAGATCATCGTCCCCGATAATGAAGGAGTCATCGTGGGGTTTGGTTGCAGCTGAACTCGATGATTGATTTGACATCGCAGTTTGGACGTCCGCTGTCGGCTGTTTTGCGTTTACTGCGGCGTTTTGCGACCAAAGCACGGTGCATAGAGCTATGCACGCAATAGCGGGGCCTAATGGTTTGACCGAAAGTTTGTAGCAATTCACTCGCATCATTCCTCCTTCGCAATCGCCCGAGGGGTCTGGAGGTTCAGCTCGTCTTTCCGTTGGCTTTCACCGAACTCCCATTGAAAGAAAACTTGTTCCCCGGAAGCGGTGACAGAACAGATTCCGAGGCACTCATCTGGTATTGATCGATTTTGTAGAGCAGCGTTCGATAGCTGACCTGCAGCAAGCGGGCGGCCGCTTTGCGGTTCCAGCCGGTCCTCTGCAGCGCGGTACCGATCGCGTTTCTTTCCGCCTCGCACTTCACGGTGTTGATCAGGGACTTCAGCGATTTAGAGCCAGAACGATCGGCCTCAGGCAAGCTGATCTCCGAGTGCACAGTCGTCTGTCGAGAGGCCCGACCGAGGCGAGTTCCATTCCCCTCGGCGGGGGTTGATTTGACTTCCCCGAAGGTCAATTCGTTGACGCCCGCGACCAGGTACCGCTTTACGAAGTTCTCAAGCTCATCGAGATTTCCCGGCCATGCGTGATGCTGGCAGGCCTCGAGCACGGCAGGCGAGAACTCGCGCGCCGGAAGGCCGTAATGCCTCGCGAGCTGATGCATCGAATGCTGCAGCAGCACAGGGATCTCACTTTTGCGCTGGCGCAGCGGAGGCACCTGAACCGTGAATGAACTTAGCCGATGGTACAGGTCCTCGCGCAGTTTCCTCTCGGCAAACATGCGGTCGAGGTTGGCGCTGGTGGCCGCGAGTATGCGGACATCCACCGACCTCGCCTTATCGCCATCAACCGGCAATAGAACTTTATCCTGCAGAACGTGCATCAGCCTGGCTTGTGCGCTCAACGGCATTTCGGAGATTTCGTCGAGAAATACTGTTCCTTTGTCCGCGCGCTCGAATTTGCCCGGGCCGATGCGATTGAAGGCGGAGGAAGAGGTGCTACGTTCGCTGCCGAACAGTTCCGCCTCGAGCAAATCGCCGGGCATGTCGGCGCAATTCACCTTGAGGAAGTTGAAGCCGGAGCGGACGGAAAGCTTATGAATCAGTCGGGCAACTGTGTCTTTGCCGCTGCCAGCTTCTCCGACGATTAGGACGGGAACGTCGGCTTCCGCCAGCAGTTCCGCCTGGGCTCGAAGCTTCTGAGTAATGGGACTCGCGCTGACAAAAAACGAATCCGGGCCGAGTTGCTCAATATCTTCGCTGGTGACTTCGGCTTCTTCATTCTCGGGCGAGACCAGATGGCGCTGAATGGCGGCTTCTAGGCTCGCTTCATCGAAAGGCCGGATCAGGACTTCTTGCGCCCCAAGCCGCATCGCTTCCCTTTTGCGGCCGGCATCTTCGGGAAAACAAGTGACAATGACGGGAAGATCGGGGCGCAGTCGCCGCAGCCAGCGCAACAGATGCAAGCTGTCAGCATCACGGCGAGGCATGTCGAGCAAGAGCAAGTGGGGAGCTATGCCAGACTGAACGCGCTCCACCGCGTCCCACGGATTCCCCGCAGGTTCTATTTCCCAGGAGTTCTGTTGCGCAACCGACCAGAGCGGGGCCAGAAGCGCGGATTCCCGGCTTACGACGAGCAAGCGTGCTGTTTCAATTAGGTTTTCGGCCACAGGCAGTGGCTCCTTTTAGTTGAAGCGGAAGATTGGACAAAGAAGACTGGTTGGAACGGTTCAGGCGGCTTCTACTTGGTACCCTTCAACACGGACTGCCAACGATCTTTGGATCGCGTCTACGGAGATCACGAGCGTGCTGCTGCCATTGCGCGAAACTAAAATCCCCTCCATGCCGTCCAGCGCGCCGCTGCGAATCCGCACGCGTTGGCCGATCTTGAGAAAGGGATAGGAAGAGCACGGCAACGATCCATCGAGCAGTGTGCGGACCGCTTCGATCTGTTCATCGGGAATTGGTGTTCCCTCACTGCCGCTGCCAACCAAGCCAAGTACTCCGTCGACTCGGAGCACCCGTAGGCGGTCCACGCGGTTCGATATGAACTTGGCGAACACGTAACAACTGAAGAGCGGCATTTCCACTTTTTTCTTACGGTCGCTCCAGCGATGCACCTCAGTGACTATGGGCAGAAATGTCTCCACGCGCCGCTCGGTGAGACGCTGCACGACAGCTTTCTCATGCCTCGGACGGGTCTGCAAGGCATACCATTTTTGATCTTCGCCGAACGGAAGTGGAATTGCACATTCAGCTTGCCAGATCGCGCCGTTTGCGGCCATAGCTTCGCCCTCTAGGTCACACTCTTCAGGGTGACCGTAATGACTTGCAGTTTAGGGTTCGCCCGATCTCAGAGTTGGATCGAGCGGCCAGGTTACTTAAGGGGAAGGAAATTTAATTACAAAAACTGTGATGCTCTCGTCTTCTTGTTCGATGCTTCCACGTCAGCCGCCTCTGGGGAAGATTGCTAACGGCCGTGCCTGCGAATACAGCTTCGCCCACTGGGTCACATGCTCATTGGCCCATGACTTCTATATGGTGAACGCAATTCCGAATCATGAGCTGCGGGGAGGGGCCTACAATCACCAGTAATTCTATAGATATTATAGTATACTGCCGGGTCCTGGTCAACTACAGCTTCGCCCACTGGGTCACATGCCCATGGACCATTCTCTTGTGTTTAGGGGAGAAATTACAAATCGGGCCGAGGGAGGAGGACAACAACGTTAAACTTGCCCGAATGTGAAAAATTTATACGCTTATTGCAGCTCACTGCAAGAGGTACATGTTCTCCACTCGGTACTTCTCTATCAGAGCACACCGGATTCTCCCTGCCAATGGGACTTATGTGCTAGAGACATATTTCTCTTCGATGATGAAGTGCAAAGGCAATCAGGCGATTGAGTGCCATCCATAGCCAAGCTTGGCTCGATCTTTGTAAAGCCCGGAAGGTACTGAGTATTATCGACTTTTAAAGCTCAGCACTTCGTTTATTAAGTCCCAGAATGGAACGGCGAACGGTCTCAGCAATTACAAATCCTGAACTGTGATCGTTCTTGCAACTGTGGCAGGTGGCTGCAACTAATGCAGACGAAAATGCTTGCGCGAGGGCAGCTTGCGTCGGCTATGATCGCACTTGTTATCTTGCAGTTTCTCTCCCCTGAGCTTCTGAGCTCGCTTCGGGCCCCCGATTTAATCCAAATCAAAGGTATTTCATGAATCCGGAGCAACGGAGTCCCGGCGATAACACAATTCGCGTTCTTGTCGCCGACAACTCCCGCATCTACACGCGTCTTCTGGCCGACGCTTTGACCCGCGATCCGCTGCTTGAGGTCATTCCCTTCGAAGCGGATTCTTGCGATCTTGTTGCGACCGCCATTCGGCATGACATTGACGTGCTGGTGATCAGCTCCAGTCTCGATGAGCAGCCTTCCCTTGGATTGCAACTGCTGCGCGAATTGCGTACGCTGCACCCGAAAACTCGCGCGGTTTTATTGCCGGATTCTTCCAAGGACGAATCCGTCCTGCACGCTTTTCGTGCCGGCGCCAGAGGAATTTTCGGCAGAAGCGAACCCATGGAGCTGCTCTGCAAGTGCGTGCGCTGCGTGTATCAGGGAGAAGTCTGGGCCAGCAGCCGCGATTTGGGTGTTGCCGTCGACGCTCTCGCCAATTCCCCGACAGTCAGAGCGGTGAACGCGGACGGAATGAGCCTGCTTTCCGAACGCGAATTGCAGGTGGTTCAATGCCTGGCAGAAGGATTAACCAACCGGGAGATTGCCAAGCGCCTAGAGTTAAGTCAGCATACGATTAAGAACTACTTTTTCAAGATCTTCGATAAGGTGGGCGTTTCCAGCCGGGTTGAGCTTCTGTTCATGAGTTTGAGCCTGGCTGCCACGGAACAGCCGTCGGGCCAGCGTCCTACGCTCAACGGCCTGAATGGGGCCCAATATTCACCTTACGAATCTGATCTGCTCAAGAAATCAGCCGAGGCCGGTATGCCCGCGGCCCAGCTGGCATTGGCCCAACTCCATTTGACCCGGCGCAGTAATCCCCAGGACATGGTTGAGGCGTATAAGTGGTACCTCATCGCCACCGAATGTGCCATGCAAGCCAGAGGGTTTATTACGAAAATGCTGACGACTGAGCAGATCGAGGAAGCAAAGCGTAAGGCGAGTAGCTGGCTGGCCCGGAGGAAACAGAAATCAGCCGCCGCGAGTGCTCCCTCGCCGTCTAAGCAGCCATTATCGGCTGGCCTGCAAACAGATGAGTTCGTCAGAGCCCATATGGCCTCCGAATACGCCGCTTGGTTTGCAGCACTCGGACTCGTCGTGAACATCTGATACACAAGGTAAGCTACTTCCGTGTAGCCCGTAACTCCGATAGTGCTTCCAAAAAGCAAACTACCGATGTTTGAACTCAGCGTTGAGGCATTGAACGCGCTGGCCGTCCAAGTCTCTCCGGTGGTTATATTGTCGTTAAAGTCGTCGCAAATCATTCCGGGCCGCCGGGCTGACCGTGGACCAACCTGCACTCCATTGATCGATCCATCATAGAAGCCGGTAGCAACATCTTCGCCCCCAAAGGTCACGGCGGAGCCCTGGTATCCCCCATTGAAGTACATATTTGTGTTCTGCCCAAAAAGCGAGGGCACGAACAGCAGCAAAGTTGCAAAAATCCCAACCCCTGTTACTTTTTTCATTTTGTAGTCAGCTTCTCGTTGTACGAATTTAAAACCCACGCCACACGGGGGATGCGGAGCCACTTTTGCTCTCCGCTACTCTACCGCGAACCACGGGCCTGTCAAGACTGATAATTTTTGCGACTGGATGCAGCGGTTTGCAACATCCACGGGCGTTGTTTCCGGCCCGTTTTATAACCCCAGCCGGATTGCTCAAACTCCAAGAAAACACTGGTTTTTACGCGAACATTCGACGCTCATGTTTTATAGTGTAGGAGCCATCCGCGAACGTGCCCCCAAAGCCGCGTTCCGAAGGATCTGTAGATGAGTAGTTTTCAGCGCCTGCATTTGGCTTTTTCTTTATCTCTTATTCTCGTCCTCTCGACGTCCTGTTCCACCGACCCCAATGTGCGCAAACAGAAATACTTTCAAAGTGGGCAGCGCTATTTTGTCGGTGCCAAATATCAGGAAGCGGCCATCGAATTCATGAATGCGGTGAAGATCGATCCCAATTTTGGCGACGCGCATTATCAACTCGCCGAAACCTATGTAAAACTGCAAAAAAATCAGGATGCGTTGGAGCAGTTCGTGCGCACCCTGGACATCCAACCGCAGAACAACAGTGCGCGCGTCGACATGACCAGGTTATTGATATTGAATCATGACTTTCAGCAGAGCAATGAACAAATGGACATTCTGCTCAAAGCGCGGCCGAACGACCCCGCGGTACATTCACTCAATTCCAGCCTTCTTGCCGAACAGGGCAACATTGCAGGCGCTATCGAAGAGATGCGGAAAAGTATTGATCTCGATCCTGATCGCTGGCAGGGATACCTGAGCCTCGCTCTTTTGCAGTTAAGAGATCATCAAACCGATGCGGCAGAAAAGAGCTTCAAGAAAGTGATCGCGCTGAATCCGAGCGCATCGCAGGCGCGCCTGGTCCTGGGAGGATATTACCAATCGAAGAACCGATACGCTGAGGCGGAGCAACAATTTGAGCAGGCGATTGCAGTCGATCCTAAGAATCCAGTATTAAGAGGTGCTCTCGTTCACCTCTACTTAGCAGAAGGCAAGAAGTCCGAAGCAGAACAAATTGCGATGCAGGCTAAATCCGATCTCCCGAACGACTCTGCCGGCTACCGCATGCTCGGGGAGTTCTATTTCATGACCGGCGATTCGCCCAGGGCCATCGCTGAATACGATTCACTTGCCCGCGAGCACCCCGGAGACATACAGGTAAAGAAGGACTACATCCAACTTCTTCTTCAACAAGGTCGAATTGCCGAAGCAGATAAGCTTGATAGTAAACTCCTGAAATCCGCCCCGAATGACAATGACGCGCTGGTCTTTCGCAGTCAGATACAGATCAGCCAGGGTCAAGCAAACGCTGCGGTGAATAATCTGCAAAGTGTGATTAAGAACGATCCGAACAACGCCGAGGCCCGCTACGTTCTAGGAGTAGGTTTCGAGAAAATGGACGATCTGGTGTCGGCTGAACGCGAATGGAGAGAGGCTGTTCGCTTGCGCCCCGACCTTCTGGATGCCTGGAAGTCTCTTGCCAATTCAGCCATGCGCAAGGGAGACATGGATACGCTCGAGCAATGCGCCACGCGCATGATCAGCCTGCAAGCGTCGTCTCCGGAGGGCTACGCACTCCGAGCTTTGGCCAATATTAATCGCAAGCGTTATACGGAAGCGGAAGCCGATGCTCGCAAGGCAATCGAAATCGCTCCGCAAAGTTCATTCGGTTATGTGCAGATGGGAAATCTGAAATTTGCGCAACGTCAATTCTCCGAGGCTGCACAAGCCTATCAAACGGCGCTTGACCAAAACCAGGGTTCCACCGATGCGCTTCGCGGCCTGATGAATTCCTACGTGGCGCAGAAGCAACTCGATCGGGCGCTGGCAATTGCCGAAGCGCAGATTGCAAAAGTTCCGAACGACGGGGCCTTCTACGATTTGCTCGGCTCTGCGCTCTTCTACAACAAGCATGATTTGCCCGCGGCGGAAGTTGCCTTCGCAAAGTCCGCGGAGCTGGACAAGAAAAATCCGGATTCATTAATCAAGCTTGCTGAAGTTGAAGCGGCGCAAGGTAAGACGGCAGACGCGATCGCCACATGCCAACAGGGGCTTCAAACTTATCCGCACGAAGTGAACTTCTATTTTGTACTCGGGGAAATTTACCAATCAAAGCGAGATTGGCCCAATGCCGGCGATTCGTATCAAAAAGCCCTCGTGATCACACCCGAAAGTCCGATAGCATCGGGCAAGCTCGCCTACGTAATGCTGCAATCTGGACAGAATCTCGATGTGGCGCTGTCGCTCGCGCAAAATGCTCGTCGCGGCCTGCCCAGTTCTCCAGCCGTCGCCGACACGCTGGGTTGGATTTACTACCAGAAGGGGGCTTACTCATCCTCGATCGATTCATTGCAGGAAGCTCTGCGACTGGAGCGGGAAGCCAAATCTCCGGACGATCCGGAGACCCACTACCATCTCGGAATGGCCTACGCAAAGAATGGCCAGGCGGTATTGGCACGGCAACAACTACAACTCGTATTGAAGATCAGTCCTAATTCCGCCGATGCGACAGATGCCCGAAAGCAGTTGGCGCAATTGAAATCGGCAGCGAGCTAGTTTGCGGCAGAAAGTTGTCTTTCATTTCCAGATCGCGGGCCTGCATGGTACCGGGTTGGTGAATCCGAAGCCCGCCCGGTCAGCTCCACACGCACAACTTCTCGCTCGCTTCCGTTTCGCGCTGGAAAGTTGGGCTGCGCCTCTAGTACAACGGCAGAAAGTCTTTTCCGGCGGCACGTTTAGAAATTAACCTGCAAGGCGTCGAGCCCGCGCAGTCCAAGGTTGGGTCGCCAAGCGATCGGGCTATTCGGCAGCGCGGTCGAAGCAGCCATCTTTGCCGTGGCCGGCGACTACCTTGGCACCTACCGGCCCGCTCCGGTTGCTCCGCTGTCGGGAAGGACAATCAAAAAACAAAACGAGCCGGAGACGCTCTTCTGAGGCCCCGGCTCGACGCCTTCGGCGTTTGGGGGAGGATTCCAGCTTACTTTCCTGCGCTGGCGACAGTCTGCGACGGCAGTGCTAATTGCTGCTCAATCGCCTGGCGCAAGGTCGCATAGTCCAGAGCGCCACTCATAAAGTGTCCATTGATGAAGAAGCTGGGAGTGCCGTTGATTCCCAGGCGATTGCCTTCCTTACGGTCGTGATCGACGTCGGCAGCTTCTTCTCCCGAATCGAGGCACTTGTCAAACTGTTCCGAATCCAGCTTTAAGGCCCTCGCTTGGGCCTTGAGTTGGTCGACGTCGAGTTCCTTGCTGTGGAACAGTTCGTCATGAAACTCCCAGAACTTATTTTGCCGGCTGGCACAGCGCGCCGCTTCGGCAGCTTTTTCAGCACGTGAATGCATGGGAAGCGGGAAATCTTTAAACGCGAATGAAACCTTATTGCTAAAATCCTCCTCAAGCTTTTTCACGTCGGGAGCGACCTTCTGGCAATACGGGCACTCATAGTCGGCAAACTCCACCAGGGTGACCTGCGCATTTTTCGGACCCTGCATCATTTGCGGGTCCGCCGCCTCCAAGGTCGCGCTCGGAGGAGCGAGAACGATGTACACGGTCGATTCCGTCTGCAAGGTTTGCAGGTATGCAGCCTTTGCCCTGTCGATTCGCAGTTGACGGATCTTTTCGAGAATCTTTTCTCGCACTGCCTCGTAGGGCTGCTCGGTCTCGATTCCTTCGTAATAGACCTTCATCTGGTCTTCAGTAGGTCACTTTACCTTTGAGTTGACTTCCCGGTCGAGCAGTTGGGCGACCGTTAAATGCTCGCTGGCCGCTTTCTGCTCGAGCAATTTTTTGTCGATGAGATCGTTCAGCGCCTTCGTTTCCACTTGATAGTACTGATAGCGAGCAGCGAGAAGCTTCGCAGATTCCTCCTGCTCAAGATCAGACATTGTTATCTTTACTCCGCCCACGTTGGCCACCACGCTATCGTCGCCATCATTCTGTGCGGCGCTGCGTCCCATTGCCGCGAAGGCAAGCACCGTAGTCAACCCCAAGCTTAGAACCATCCTGGAAACCACCATGATTTTTCTCCCCATCTCATGTAATGAAGTTTCAGTCCGTAAAATGTTGGATTTCATTTTCCGTTGCAGCGCTGGCATGAACTGAATGAACCGGAGGGGCTGACAGCGAGCCCCACCGGTTGAGAAACAACTTAGTCTCCCGTTCCGCAGGTGCAGACGCCGGCACCGCTGCCAACGCTGTGAATGGAACGGCACTCGGACGCGAGATCGCCGGCTTCGGCCGAGCTGAGAGTGGCATCTTGCGAAGCCGTCTCAGTGATCGTGTAATTGCTGTTTTGAATGTGGGTGGCCCAAGCCCTCACGGCCGGGGTCGGGACCAGACTGGCTGCATTGACCGGGTTCGGGCAGGTTTTACCAGCTCCGACCGTGGTGGAAACGATCTTGATTACGCCACCGGTCAAACTGGCCCCGGTTAGCGGATTGCTGGTCAGGTCGGCGTTCACCGAAAGGGCCCGCAAGCCGTCGGGGCTGACGTAGCAGCTGCAGCATTCGGACATTTCCTCGTCCACGTCGAACACAAAAATAGCAGCGCACAGAGCGCCGCCTGATGTGCCCGGGTTGTCGATGCGAACCGTTCCATCCGGCGCTCCGCTGGTATTCGCATTGGCAAAATAATCGACCTTTAGCACATCGGCTGGGGGCGTCGTGGCCGCCCACAAGGACGATGTACAAAGGGCGAGTGCCAATGTACACACTACAAACACTGAAGTTTTTGTCATTGTGATTATTCTCCTGGACAGAGTTGCGCCGCCAAGCTGGGGAGGTTGACTTGGCAAATGGCGCGCTCTGTACTTTAACGGCAAAGAACAAACTCACAAGTCTCCAGATGTACTATCCAATCCGTACTAATCCAATCTCACTAAGCGGTTTGGGCCCGCATTTCAGTTCCCTGAACCCGCGATCTGGCCGATGATTCCCGATCTCGTCGATACGTTCATCTTGACCATTACCAGCCGAAGGAACGCTTTTACTGTATTCGGGCTGATCTCCATGCGCTGGGCGATTTCCTTGCTGGTGTACCCCTTGAGAAGGTGCCGCACCGTTTCCTGTTCCCGAGCGGTCAATCCAAAACGCTCGGAAATCTGCGTAAACTTGAGCGCGTCATTGCTTCCCCGTTCCAGCATCACGATCTGCCATTCCTTCCCCGAAGACGAACCGTTTCCGTTGTTTGCTTTCAACTCGAGTGAAAATGAGCGACACAAATACTTTCTTCTTGCGGAGCGGAATTCTTCTACGAAACGGGACGTAGAGTAGCGTCGCACGAGATCGCTGCGAATCTTGTTTGACAGCCAGCTGTCGATATGACGAATCTCCGAAGCCTGTGCCGGATAAGTCAGAATCTGAAGGGCCTCATCGTTGTATGCCAGCACCGCAAGTGAAGCGTCCGTCACTATCAAGCCCGGATGGGCTGGATCCATATACACTTTGGTCCCCTTTTTTCGCGCAAAGTCCTCTCTCCATCGCATATCATTCGCGACGGAGCAACCTACCTTTACTTCTTCTTTTCGGGGTCCCTAGCTCGGGGCAGCTATTGTTGGTCGCTTGTTCTTTTAAGCGTATGTTTCTTCACTGCTCAACAATTTTCCAATTGCACTTGATCGCAACAGGCAGGTATCTTTCCGGGGGAGAAACTGGAAAACACCGCCGCACGTTCCCCGGGGGAGGAACAGTAAAATGGATCGATGGGGAGAATTCTGCCACAGAGAATAATGGTGTCAAGAGCAAAGTGATGGAATTCTTACCTTAGCCCGAACGAACTAGCCCATTGGTGGCGGTTTGAAAGGGGCAAGATCGCTCGCCTGAATAGGTCGTTATTGGCCGTAGACGGGCGGCCTAGCTCGCTTTCTCGCGCGTGGATTTGCCAACGTTCAGGCCGTAGCTCACCGCATGCGGCCGGAGTTTGGAACGATCGATTTTCGGGCCATGCTTGCCTGCAGCTTCAACCTTCCGGGATTTCGCACGCAACCATCCCTTGCTCATTCCGCCGACATTCGACAGAACCTTCGCTAATGTTTCCGTGAGGCGTGTTCTGAGGGGCGGGCTTCCCGAGTAACGAACCGCAATGTTGTTTGCCTCGATGGCCTGTCTGTATTTTGCGATCCACTGTTGTTCGGCGTCATCCGCGGCAATCGGCTTGGTTTCCATACGAAAAACTTCTCCTAGCGCCACAAAAACTCGCCGATTTTATACTCTACCCCGGAGCTTCTGGCAAAACTCCGAATGCATTAGCCTCAAAGTTTAGGAGGCGCACTTCAAATCCAAGGTAAAATCGGGCGCTTGTAAGCGAAACCAATTCATCAGCTTAAATTTCATCTCAATCCAATGAATATAACGCTCCGCACATGCCATGCAATCTTCCCGTATGCGATCTTTTTCTTCTCAGGATTCGCACAGACCATCGCTCCAAACAAAACTCCTTATCTGCGGCAGGCTTCGATCACCGAGACGACGGAAGCGGTTCACATCACGGCGAACAGCCCCCGTCCCTTGCTCCAGGCCTTGGATGCTCTGCGGCATAAATATGGATGGGTGGTCAGTTATGAGGATCCGGCATACACATCAAGCCTGGACGTCGTCGAGGGCCGGGACGGTCCTTCACATCTCCTGCTTCCCGCCGGCGGCAGCTTCAATGTCGAGTTTCCTTCTCGTTCTCTACTCGAAGATCAAACTCTCCGACTGATTGTGGGCGCATACAACCAGAGTTCTAACCCCAGCCGATTTGAACTGCGGCGATCGAGTGAAGGAGATTTCTATGTTGTGGGCACATCCGCTCGCAACCGGACCAAAACGACCTCGCCGCAGCATTCCCTCCTCGATACACCTGTGACGGTGGCGAGTCGCGACAGAACGATCGCCGATACTATCAATCTGCTTTGTCACGAACTCGAAGGTCAGAACCACGTCCCTGTCTCTGTTGGCATATTGCCAAGAGCTCTAGTCGCATACACAACAGTGAAAATCGGGGCCAGCGAAGTTCCGGCCCGCGAAATTCTGATCCGAAGCCTGAAGGCCGCTCGTCGAAGTCTTTATTGGTGTCTTTTTTTCGACCCTGCCTCAAAGGGCTATGTGCTGAATATACACATCGCAAAATCTTGACCAGGCCCTATTCTGATAATGGCCCGGACGTGGCTCCGTGCAGGCACGCACGGGCCATTTACCTTATGCGTCGTTGAATCTAGTCTCGTTTAAAAGAGCAGCCTTAGAGCATTCGGGGATGCCCAAAGCGCTGCTTAAAATTACGTTCCAGATCTCGAATCTGGGACGTTTTTTTATTTGGCGACGCTCTCTGCGGTTGCCTCAGGTCCAATGCACGAGTCAAGAAGATGGGCAAGGTTTTGTGAAACGGCCCAATTGAAACGCGCTTTCACTTACAGTCCCCGATTGCCAGGGAGGTAGCAACTTTCGGAAGGACGCAACCTTTCAAGAACGGCCGCCGGAGCGGCTAGCAACAGGATGACACCTGGAGAGAACCCGCTCTTTTCTCGCCTCACTTGCACCAGAGAGCGTGGCGGCGTTGCTTGGCAAATGGGCATCAACACAATCTAAGCAGCGCATCGAGCCGCAATCGGTTCTCAGAGCGGCTGACTGAGTGTCCCGAAGAAGCTGCGCGCTTGGCCAGAAAACTCGAACCAAGCAAAAAAACGGCGCGCCACAGGGCGCGCCATTAAGTTAATCGTGGCGATAGTGTAGAAGTATCTTTTATCTTTGCAGCTGCATCGGTTGCCGCCGACGAGAGAACATTGAGGCAAAGCAGCAGATGCCTGCCAGCAGAAGATATGCGATTGCCGAGCCGCCTTCCGGCACAGGCACCATACCCCACATTTCCTGGGCCTCGTTCGGCCCTCGAGGGTTTGGCGTGTAAATCCAGAGGCTGGCCAGTTCCGAACTGGTCATGCTGCTCCAGTCGGCCTTGGCGTTGTTGTAGAAGGTCAGAGCTTGCCCGGTTAGCGCACTTACCGAAACACCACCGGTAAGCGCCCAGATTGCTTCCGAATATGAAGCCTGGGTTACAGCACTCGGATTTGTCGTAAACATCTGGTAGACAAGGTAGGCGACTTCGGTGTACCCGGTGACTCCGATAGTGCTTCCGAAAAGCAAACTACCGATGTTTGAACTCAGCGTGGAAGCATTGAACGCGCTGGCCGTCCAATTCTCTCCGGTGGTTATAGTGTCATTAAAGTCGTCGCAGACCATTCCGGGCCCCCCGGGCTGGCCGGGACCGACCTGCACGTTATTGATCGATCCGTCGTAGAAGCCGGTCGCGACAGTTTCGCTCCCATAGGTCCAATTGGAGCCCTGGTATCCCCCATTGAAATACATATTGGTGTTCTGCCCAAAAAGCGAGGGCACGAACAACAGCAAAGTTGCAAAAACCAAGCAGGCGGTTACTTTTTTCATTTTGTTATCAGCTTCCCGTTGGACGAATTTAGGAACACGCCGCACGGGGGATGCGGAGCCACTTCTGCTCTCCGCTACTTTACCGCGAACCGCAGGCCTGTCAAGACTGATAATTTTTGCGACCGGATGCAGCAGTTTGCAACATTCAGAGGATTGTTTGCCGCCCGACTAGTAGCCCGCTCGGGCTGTTCCAAACTCCAAGAAAGCACTGCTTTTTGCGCCAACATTGAGAGCTTGTGTTTTATAGTGTAGGAGCCATCCGTGAACGTGCCCCCAAAGTCACGTTCCGAAGGGCCTGTAGATGATTGGTTTTCAGCGCCTGCATTTGGCTTTTTCTTTATCTTTTATTCTCTTCCTCTCGACCTCCTGTTCCACCGACCCCAATGTGCGCAAGCAGAAATACTTTCAAAGTGGGCAGCGCTATTTTGCCAGTGCCCAATATCAGGAAGCGGCCATCGAATTCATGAATGCCGTGAAGATTGATCCCAATTTCGGCGCCGCGCATTATCAACTCGCCGAAACCTATGTAAAACTGCAAAAAAATCAGGATGCGTTGGAGCAGTTCGTGCGTACCCTGGACATCCAACCGCAGAACAACAGTGCGCGCGTCGACATGACCAGGTTATTGATATTGAATCATGACTTTCAGCAGAGCAATGAACAAATGGACATTCTGCTCAAAGCGCGGCCGAACGACCCCGCGGTACATTCACTCAATTCCAGCCTTCTTGCCGAACAGGGCAACATTGCAGGCGCTATCGAAGAGATGCGGAAAAGTATTGATCTCGATCCTGATCGCTGGCAGGGATACCTGAGCCTCGCTCTTTTGCAGTTAAGAGATCATCGCATCGATGCGGCGGAGGAAAGCTTTAAGAAGGTGATCGCGCTGAATCCGAGCGCATCGCAGGCGCGCCTGGTCCTGGGAGGATATTACCAATCAAAGAACCGATACGCTGAGGCGGAGCAACAATTTGAGCAAGCGATTGCAGTCGATCCTAAGAATCCGGTATTAAGAGGAGCTCTCGTTCACCTCTACTTAGCAGAAGGCAAGAAGTCCGAAGCGGAACAAATTGCGATGCAGGCTAAATCCGATCTCCCGAACGACTCTGCCGGCTACCGCATGCTCGGGGAGTTCTATTTCATGACCGGCGATTTGCCCAGGGCCATCGCTGAATACGATTCACTTGCCCGCGAGCACCCCGGAAACATACAGGTAAAGAAGGACCACATCCAACTTCTTCTTCAACAAGGTCGAATTGCCGAAGCAGATAAGCTTGATAGTGAACTCCTGAAGTCCGCTCCGAACGACAATGACGAGCTCGTCTTTCGCAGTCAGATACAGATCAGCAAGGGTCGGGCAAACGATGCGGTGAACAATCTGCAAACGCTGATTAAGAGCGACCCGAACAACGCCGAGGCCCACTACGTTCTAGGAGTAGGTCTCGAGAAAACGAACGATCTGGTGTCGGCTGAACGCGAATGGAGAGAGGCTGTGAGCCTGCGCCCTGACCTTCTGGATGCCTGGCAGTCTCTCGCCGGTTTAGCCATGCGCAAGGGAGACATGGAAACGCTCGAGCAATGCGCCACGCGCATGATCAGCCTGCAAGCGTCGTCTCCGGAGGGCTACGCACTTCGAGCTCTGGCCAATATTAATCGCAAGCGTTATACGGAAGCGGAAGCCGATGTTCGCAAGGCAATCGAAATCGCTCCGCAAAGTTCATTCGGTTATGTGCAGATGGGAAATCTGAAATTCGCGCAACGTCAATTCTCCGAGGCTGCACAAGCCTATCAAACGGCGCTTGACCAAAACCAGAATTCCACCGATGCGCTTCGCGGCCTGATGAATTCCTACGTGGCGCAGAAGCAACTCGATCGGGCGCTGGCAATTGCCGAGGCGCAGATTGCAAAAGTTCCGAACGACGGGGCCTTCTACGATTTGCTCGGCTCTGCGCTCTTCTACAACAAGCATGATCTGCCAGCGGCGGAAGTCGCCTTCGCAAAGTCCGCGGAGCTGGACAAGAAACGTCCGGATTCATTAATCAAACTTGCTGAAGTTGAAGCGGCGCAGGGCAAGAGTGCGGACGCGATCGCCACGTGCCAACAGGGGCTTCAAACTTATCCGCACGAAGTGAACTTCTATTTTGTACTCGGGGAAATTTACCAATCAAAGCGCGATTGGCCCAATGCCGGCGATTCGTACCAGAAAGCCCTCGTAATCACGCCCGAAAGTCCGATAGCGTCGGGCAAGCTCGCTTATGTAATGTTGCAATCTGGACAGAATCTCGATGTAGCGCTGTCGCTCGCGCAAAATGCTCGTCGCGGCCTGCCCACTTCTCCGGCCGTGGCCGACACGCTGGGTTGGATTTACTACCAGAAGGGGGCTTACTCATCCTCGATCGATTCATTGCAG
Source organism: uncultured Acidobacteriaceae bacterium (assembly GCA_963743585.1). Taxonomy (GTDB): domain Bacteria; phylum Acidobacteriota; class Terriglobia; order Terriglobales; family Acidobacteriaceae; genus Sulfotelmatobacter. Next base: position 777,899 of record CAVUQI010000006.1, read on the forward strand.
GAAGCTCTGCGACTGGAGCGGGAAGCCAAATCTCCGGACGACCCGGAGACCCACTACCATCTCGGAATGGCATATGCGAAGGGTGGGCAGGCTGCATTGGCGCGGCAACAACTGCAACTCGTATTGAAGATCAGTCCTAATTCCGCCGATGCGACGGATGCCCGAAAGCAGTTGGCGCAATTGAAATCGGCGGCGAGCTAGTTTGCAGCGCAGAGATTGTTTCCATTTCCATAATCGGCCGATGCACCCTCTGCAGTAATCGTCGCCCGGCGTTGTGCAGTGCTCGCGAATCCGCTACATTCATCCTTCCGCAGATCAGCCATGCTGCCGTCTCTTTGAGTTGAAACAAACTCCTAAGAGCCGGGCTCCGAAGTATGGATGAAGTACATTGTTTGCTTGAGTTAACGGAGCTTCGGCGCGGGCCATGTACCGAAGATATCTACTACAAGCGTGAGTCAAGAGGCAGACTGGTTTTGAGCAAAGGCAATTTAAAATAGCTGCAACCCGTCTTGTGCCGCTTATGTTAGAAACAGCACAAAGAAATCTTCCGGTGAAGCGTCTCGCGAAAGTTACCGGCATGTTACTTTGCCTGGCTGGGCTGGCTCTGTTGGTCGCGTGCCAGGGCGTGAGCAGTGGCGGCTCGGGATCGTCCGGCTCCAAATCATCCGGCTCAGGGTCATCTGGTTCGGGTTCGTCGGGATCAGGTTCGTCCGGAGATGCTCAGCTTGGGGTTTCTCCAACTACGCTAGCACTCGGCAATGTGGTTGCGGGAACGAGCGGCACGGGATCGGGAAGCCTCACGGCGGGCGGAGCGAGCGTAACGGTCACTGCTGCCAATTCAAGCAATTCTGAATTCAGCGTTGGTGGACTGTCGCTCCCCGTCACCATTAGCGCTGGTCAAAGCGTTCCCTTCACCGTAACATTCAGTCCTTCTGCGGCCGGATCAGCAGCTGGGCCCCTCACTTTCACCAGCAATGCTGAGACCTCCAGCACGGCCGAAGCGTTGAGCGGCACCGGCACGGCCGCTCCGACACACACCGTTAGCCTGTCGTGGAACGCGAGTTCGTCATCGAACATTTCGGGATACAACGTTTATCGCGCGGTTTACGCGTCGTCGTGCGGACCTTTCGCTAAAGTGAACTCCACGCTGAACACCACTACGCTGTACACCGACGCGGCCATCACCGATGGCACCGCTTACTGCTACGCCACAACCGCGGTGAACACCAGCAACGAAGAAAGTGGCTACTCGAACATCGTTTCCCCAGTGCAGATTCCATCCCCTTGAGCCGCGCGTTACACCTACAGGATTACACTTGCCGGTTTGCAAACTCCCGAGTCCTTCTGGTCTGCAGATGGAGAAGCCAACTCTTCTCAGTCTCTCTGAAAATTAACCTTTCATTAACAACCTTTTAGGAACACCGGGGTCAGCACCTGTACTGTTGGCCCTGCACAAGATGTACTAGCGGTATCTTCCCGCGCCCACCAAGGGCTTTCACACTATTGGCATGAGACTCCCCCAGTCCAGCAATCGGCCTCTCTCCGTCTTTTTTGCCTCCACCGTCATTCTCGCAGCTCTCGCAGCCGTGCCGCCTTTGGGCGCTCGGCAGGTGCCAAACCAGTTGGTTTGTTCGCCCTCGAATGTTCGATTCGGAACTGTCGTTGTCGGCCAATCGGAAAATCAGGAAATGGCCCTGACCAACAACGGAGAAACCAGCGCCACGGTTTCCGCCATCAGCGTGGGTAACTCTGAATTCAGCGTCTCCGGAATCAGCTTGCCCGCGACTTTGAGCGCGGGCCAGAGCGTGGCCCTGACTGTCGCGTTCAGTCCGGAGAGCATCGGCTCGGCCAGTACAAAGATAACAATCACGAGCAATGCCCAAAATCCGAGCCTGCAAGTTGGGATTCTAGGATCCGGAGTTAAAAGCCAAGACCTGTCGGCAACGCCCTCGAGTTTGTCGTTCGGGCAAGTTTCCGTGGGAAGCAGCGCGACGAGTTCCGTAGTGGTCAGCAATCCTCATTCCTGGAGTGAAACCATCACGGCCTTGCAGATGATCGGAACCGGATTTTCCGTCAGCCGGTCCAAACATGCCCGTGACCCTTGCCAGCGGACAAAGTATTACCCTGAGCGTCTCCTTTTCGCCGCAAGCAGCGGGGGCCAATGCCGGTAGCGTCTTTGTCTCCGGCGACGGCCTCGACATTCCTTTGAGCGGCACCGGCACAACCGTGGGACAACTCAGCGTCACTCCTGGCAGCTTGGGTTTTGGCAATGTCGATGTAGGCACGAGCACAACGCAGCCATCAACGATGACAGCGAGCGGGGGCAGCGTGACCGTGTCCTCGGCGAACAGCAGCAATTCGCAGTTCTCGATCTCGGGAGTGTCGCTTCCGGTCACGATCAATGCTGGCCAGACTGTTTCGTTCGATGTGGTCTTCGCTCCCACCAAGACCGGCTCCGACTCAGCCACGCTCAGCTTCGCCAGCAATGCCTCGAACCAAGGCAGCGAGTCGCTGAGCGGCACCGGCATTGTGCCGCAATACAGCGTGAACCTGTCATGGAATGCCAGTTCCCCGCCGGTTGCCGGATACAACGTGTATCGCGGAACCGCGGTCGGGGCCTATTCCAAGATCAATCCAAGTCTCGATGCCAACACGGCGTACACCGACAGTACGGTATCTTCGGGCGTGACCTATTACTATGCTGCCACGTCCGTGAACTCGAGTGGACAGGAAAGCAGCTATTCTTCGCCAGTCGAGGTGATGGTACCGTAAGGACACTCGCTCGAATTCAAGCTGCGTTCTAATCCGGGCCAGCTCGAATTTAGGCTGGTTCGAATCCGAGCGGGTGCAGCCTCGAAAGGCTGTGTGGGAAGTGCGGGGCCTCTTGGCGAGAAATTCGATTCAAGCAGTCCTTCTCACTTCCAGCTTCCTCATATCATTTTGACGCTGTCCACGTGAATGGAATCGCCGCTCACGGTGCCTGTCACGGCTACGTGGTGTCCCGCGTGCGTCCTTAAGCGCATCCGGATTGTCGACCATCAAAACCTTCTGGTCGCCGTCGGTCACAATGACAATTTTGGCGCCTTTTTCCAGGCATTTTTTTGTGCATGCCTCAGCCGAGGCGTTCGCGCCCTTTGTCCCACACACACTATCGCTCACCCACCCCTTGACCGTGGCGCTTTTGCCCATACCGGCAAAAGCCGCCGCTGACAGGGCGAGCATAAAAAAGATCGCTACAGACAGTGCTGAAAGTTTTTTCATGGCCGGAGTTCTCCTTTGATATTCCTGGCTTCTGCAACGCCGCAAACATAGCAAATTCTAATCGCCGGGCCGGAACAACTCAACCCTGGTCGATCGCCCGAACTATACCACAGCAAAAGTTCCCCGGTGTCACGCGAATGTTCTTATACTCGCTTGAAAAGGGCGTTGATTTTCCGCCAGTATCAAAGTTCTTGCCGGCCGATTCACTCATGGCTCTAGAGTTTCACTTCTTCGTTGAATGGTTGGGTGGAGGCGGGATGGGGGGAGCGGTCGGCACATAGACGTACTCACCCGGACGCACATAACGCAACTGCTCCCGCGCCTCTTTCTCGATGGCTTTCTGGTCGGTCTTGAGCGCCTGAATCTGCTGCATGCAAGTTTCATTTTCTTTCTGTTCCTGGGCGATCTGTTTCTGCAGGGCCTGGAATTCCAAGCGCTTTTGCTTGTAAATCACCATGCCGTTTGCCCCGAGCATCACGTGCACAAACAGCAGCGCCGCCAGCAGGATTACGGTGATCGTAGCAATGCGGCGGCGCAAAGCAAATATCTCTGTCAAGAAGGGACGCACGTTCTCGATCCACGAAGCGGCCAGCACTTCTGCCTCCGGCGCTTTTTTGGCGACGGCGCGCAGGCCTTCTTCCGGGCTGGGAAACCGCCAAATCCTTGCGACGCGTCTTAATCGAAAGTCCATTGCTTGGCCGCCGTGCTCAGTTTTTGCAGACCGGTCTCGCTGCGGCTGGCGAGTTCACAGAACTCGTGCAATCTGAGCGCAACTTTTCAGTGGACTTCGCTTTCACCTCGGGCGTCAAGCAGAAGTTCTGCCACTGCGGAGAACAGGAACCAGCCTGGTTACATCGCGCCTTCAATTACTCTCCCGGCAACTTTCGGCGCAGATGATCGTACTTAGGATGTGACGGCTCCGCTTTTGAGCGTTAGAGTTTGAATTGGCCCCGTGCGGCGGGATTGCCTCTTGCTGGCTGGAAACAGAACGGTGACTTTTAGATGACCGATAAACGAATCGTGCTGACTACCACCGGATCGGAGGCAGAAGCCCGCATCATCGCACGCCATTTGGTTGAACAACGGCTCGCGGCGTGCGTAAACATTGTTCGGCAGGTGATCTCGATTTACCGGTGGAAAAACAAAGTCGAAGAAGCGGCAGAATGGCTTCTAATTATCAAGACGACCGAGGCCGCATTCGATCGCGTGCGCGAAGCGATTGCCAAACTCCATTCTTACGAATTGCCGGAATGCATCTGCCTGAAAATAGAAGAAGGATCGAGCGGCTATTTGCAGTGGATTGACGAATCTATCTCTCTCTCCGAATGACGGATGCGCTCAAATTCAGCCGTCAGTGTTCGAGCGCTCCACTCGCGAGAAGAAGATGGTTGGGTTAGAGGTTGAGTGGAACTCCTAAATCGCAGCCAGTCCAGACTCCAGATCATCCAGAATATCTTCGACATCTTCAATTCCGACCGAAATTCTCACCATGCCATCCGTGATGCCAATCGCCTTTCGTCCTTTTTCGCCCAGGGCCGCATGCGTCATGGTCGCCGGGTGCGAAATCAAAGTTTCGACACCACCCAGAGATTCACCCAGCGAGCACACGCGCAGCTTCTTCAGCATCCTGTTGGCGTTCTTGAACGATCCTGTCTCAAAGGTGATCATGGATCCAAAGCCGCTCATCTGCCGCTTTGCGAGTTCGTGCTGCGAATGGTCCGCGAGGCCAGGATAAAAAACCTTTTTGATCTTGCGATGGTTCGCGAGGAAATCAGCCACGATTCGCCCGTTGCGATCATGAATTTCCATCCGCGCGGCCAGTGTCTTTACGCCGCGCAATAACAGCCAGCATTCAAACGGAGAGAGAATCGCCCCGGCGGCTTTTTGCAGAAACGCAAGCTGCTCGGCCTGCTCCGGCATGCTGCATACCACCACGCCGCCCAGTCCATCGCTGTGGCCGTTCAAAAACTTTGTGGTCGAGTGAATCACCATGTCGGCGCCGAGAGCAAGCGGTTGCTGAAAATACGGCGACATGAACGTGTTGTCTACAACCAAATCAACTTTTCTGCGCCGGCAGACTTTGCTAATCGCCGCAAGATCGCTTAGTCGCATTAGCGGATTCGTCGGCGTCTCCACATAAACCATCCGCGTATTCTTGCGAATCGCGCGCTCGACATTATCGGCATCGGAAGTATCGATGTAGGCAAATTCCAGCCCGTAGCGGCTCAGCACCTGGTTGAAGAGCCGAGGCGTCCCGCCATATAAATCATTTCCGCAGACGACGTGATCGCCTGACTTCAGCAGCGAAGCGACAGCATTGATTGCCGCCATGCCGCTGCCAAAAACCTTAGCCGCAAACCCGCCCTCGAGCGATGCCAGATTCTGCTCCAGACGCGTGCGGGTTGGATTCGAGACCCGCGAATACTCGTATCCCTTGTTTTCACCAATTCCTTGCTGGACGTAGGTGGAGCTCAAGTAGATGGGAACATTCACCGCGCCCGTCAAGGGGTCTGGCTCTTGGCCGTCGTGAATGGCGCGCGTCGCAAAGCTAAGCTGTCTCTTTTTTGTCATTCTTGAATGTCTCGGTCAGATTCAGCAGCCTCCTCCAACGACCTTCCGGCTGCTTCTCTTGGCGAACTTCGCGCCGTTCTTAGCGCCCTTCGCGGTAGAAATCGTCCCTATACCCCGCCCTCAAAAATCTTCTTCGACAGATACCGCTCGGCCGAATCGGGAACGATAGTTGCCACTCGTTTGCCCACCCCGAGGCGGCGCGCGATCTGCAGCGCGGCGAACACCGCCGCACCCCCGCTCGATCCCGCGAGGACGCCCTCTTCACCAGCCAGGCGTTTGACAGTGGCAAATGCATCTTCATCGTTTACGGCAATGATTTCGTCGCACACCGACGAATCAAATGTTGCGGGAATGAAGCTTGCGCCAATGCCTTCCACCTTGTGCGGGCCAGATTCACCGCCGCCCAGCACCGATCCTTGCGTCTCGACCGCGATGGCCAGCACTTCCGGCACATTTTGTTTGATGTATCGCGCGACTCCGGTAAAGGCGCCGCAGGTACCACAGCCTAAAACCACCGCGTCGATCTTGCCCTCCATCTGATCGAAGATTTCCACCGCAGTGGTTTCGTAGTGATAGTCAGGATTGGCCATGTTCTCGAACTGCCCCGCCATGAAGGCGCGCTTGTCATGAGCCACCAGCTCCTTTGCGCGGCGAATCGCTCCCGACATTCCTTCTTGATCCGGTGTCCGCTCAACCTCGGCCCCAAGGGCGCGCATGATGAGTACCTTTTCCTGGGAAAAATTCTCCGGCACGAACAGTTTCACTTTGTATCCGCGATTCACTCCAATCAGCGCCAGCCCAATTCCTGTGTTGCCTGCGGTAGCTTCGACAATCGTTCCACCCGGAGTGAGTTTCCCTTCTTGTTCGGCGCGGCGAATGATCCCAATCGCGGCGCGATCTTTCACGCTGCCGCCGGGGTTCAAATATTCAAGTTTTGCGAAGATATCTGCCGAACCGGCCGGAACCAGTCGCTTCAGATGCAGCATGGGAGTAAAGCCGACCATGTCCGTAATATCTTCGGCTACCGCGAGGCGGGACTTTTCGGAGCTTTTCAAGTGCACGTTACAGGGTAAAGGCCAAGTTTGCGATCGTCAAACGCGGCGTTCCGAACTGCGCGAACGGCGGTCGTTCCCCAGGGGCTTTCCGGTTTTCCCTGCCTCAAGTATTTCACCAATTTCCCGATTTACATAAAGACTAAGGCCGTCCTGCAATGGTCGAAATGAATCGGAGAATTGTCGAAGTATTGATGGCTTTTCTCTGCGCGGGCCAAACTCTGCTGCCGGCGCAGGAATTTAAAATTTTTGACCGCACAGTTCAAGTTCACGGCTTCGCCTCCCAAGGATTCGTTTATACCAACGACAACAACTGGCTGACGATGAACACCAGTTCCGGGAGCGGAGCCTTTACTGATTTCGGACTTAACCTGTCCTCCAGTCTCACCGATAGGCTGCGAACAGGCGCACAGGCGTATGACCGCAATCTCGGCAAACTGGGGCAATACCATCCTTCGCTGGATTGGGGTCTTGTAGATTATCGCTTCACAAATTGGTTCGGGGTCCGCGGCGGCAAAGTAAAAACCACACTTGGACTCTTTAACGACACTCAGGGCCTGGATTTTCTACACACCTTTGCCCTGCTTCCGCAAAGCGTTTATCCCACCGACCTTCGCGATGCCACCATCGCCCATGTGGGAGGTGATATCTACGGTGATATTCCCCTCAAACACAACCTCGGCGATCTGGCTTACACGGTCTACTCCGGCCATCGCAGCGATAGCATTTACAGCGGCTACCCTTACTACTTGAGCAGTTTCGGGGCCCAGATCAAGAGCTTCGGTGGTCTGCAGTACGGTGCGGACCTTCGCTGGAGCACTCCGCTAAAAAATCTTCTAATTGGAGTATCGCGACTGGATGAGGACATCAGGGGCAAAGGTTTGGCACGAAACCCGCTTAACCTCGGGGCAGGCCTGGTGCCCTATGCTGAAGCCTCGAAAGCCGACTGGGCCAACCAGTTCTTCGGCGAGTACACCATCGGTGGCTTGAACGTCGCGTCGGAATATCGCCGCTACTGGCGCAACCAGGAACTCTTCAGCGGCACCTCTGAAAGCTTCGCCGACGTGCGCGGCTGGTACGTCTCCGGAGCTTACCGCATCCGCAAACGGTTTCAAGTCGGGTCCTACTACTCTCACTACACGATCAGCAACGTTGTCGCCGGCGCGCTCGCGCCCTTCTACCCTCCGGCGACCGATACCAGTCTGCCGGCAAATCACGATTACGATAAGGTCATCACCGGACGCTTCGACCTGAAACGATTCTGGAATGTGAAACTCGAGGGCCACTTCATGGACGGCTACGGCAGCGGACGTATCCGAACGGCTTTTACACGCAAGTCAATCCGCATGGATTCAAACCAGACACGAATGCTTTGGTTATTAAGACAAGTTTCCACTTCTGACCATGAGCAGGGGCGAAACAAGCCGACTAAAATTCTTGACGGTGCGTCTCACCGCCACAATCTTGATCATCCTCGCATCTCTGTATGCCGGGGCGACCGATGTAAAGGTGATTGCAAACTCGAGCATCAGGACAGACACAATATCCTCCAGTGAAATCAAGAGGATTTTCCTGTTGGAAGCAAACTCCCTCGGCGACGGCACTCACGTCGAACCCGTGCTCCGGAGGAGCGGAAGCGCTCATGAAGCTTTTCTCAAGGAGTTCCTCGATACCGATGACAATACCCTCCATGTTTACTATGGCACGCTCGTTTTCACGGGCAAAGCCGCCATGCCGAAAGAACTCGATTCCGATGCCGACATTGTGAAGTACGTGGCGAGGACGAAGGGCGCGATTGGATACGTGAGCGCCGATACCGTCGCCTGGGGGGTAAAAACCCTGGCGATTGCCGAACTCGGAAGTAGCGCTCAGAGGATACTCATACGGCAGGTCAAACCGGTCTACCCGGAAGCCCTGAAAGAGCGGAACATCGGCGGGACCGTGCGCTTGCAAGTGACTATTTCAGCCGGAGGCGGTGTCGACGAAATAACGCTGCTAGGGGGCAACCCCATCCTTGCCGATTCCGCAATTTACGCCGTGAAGCAATGGGTCTATTCACGCAGTCGCTCGCGAACAACAATCGAAATCAGTCTCCTGTTCCAAGCCGACCCGTAAATAGCCACGGGCCTCCCGCCATCGATGCCTTGAAACACGGCCAGATACTCTACCGGTTCGCGCTGCCTTCGGCTAGCTGGGTTGTCGCGTAATATCCGCTCTTGGTTCGTACGGTAAGCTTGCCATGCCCTTTGGCTTTGGCCTCAACTTTTATCTGGCGAAACCCGCCCGTGGATTTTGGATTCGTTGTCTTGTAACCAATGGTGTATTGATTGCGAATGTCATGGGCGATCTGGTTGGTGATTTCATTGACCTCATCGAGGGTTTTTGGGAAGAATGCCATGCCCCCAGTTCGCTGCGCGATGATTTCCAGCGCACGTTTAGCGCGATGGGGATGTTCTTCATCACCTAAAAGTCCGATTGCATAAACCGACGGGCCGTTCTCGTCCTGCAGTTGCTTCACGGCCTCCTCGAGGCTTTCACGGCTGGCGTTATCTTCTCCGTCGGTCACCACGAATAGCAACTTTTCGTTCCCGCCGCGCGTCTCTCGCCAGATGATCGGCCGAGGCGACCACGGCTTCATACAACGCGGTCCCGCCCCTGGCGTCGATTTTCTCCAGTGCTTCCTTCAGCTTCAAAAGATCATTGGTGAAATCCTGATCGAGATAATATTCGTCATTGAAATTCACCACGAATACTTCATCGTCAGGATTACTTGACCGCACCAGGTTCAGGGCCGCCTGGTTCACCTTGGCGCGCTTCTCGCGCATCGACCCGGAATTGTCGATCAGAATGCCCATGGAAACCGGAATGTCTTCATGATGGAACGAGATAATGGCTTGCGGCTTGCCATCTTCCAACACCGTAAAATCATTGCGGCTGAGATTGGTAACAATGTGCTGTTTGTCATCAAAGACGGTGGCGTGCAGCAGGACCTCGTCCACATCCTTGCGGATCACGTAGGTCCCGTTCTGATCGGCAGCTTGTTGCTGGTTAGGATTCGAGGGCGCCGGCGTTGCGCTCGGCTGCGCTTGTGTTTGTGGAGGTAATGGTGAGGCGTCCCGCTCCACGCGGACTGCTGCAGACCAAAGGTGCGCAGGCAAACACGCCAGCGCCAGACAGATCAGAAGAAGTTTCAAACCCGGGCTCAGCTTATTCTTCGGGGGCGTAGTATCCGGCCCTCGCATAAACTCGCAGTGGGGGTAATCCTTTCGGAGGCAACAACTTGACTTTTATCTTACGCCATTTCCCGTCGCGCACAATTTTCGTCGGACGATATCCCAGCACATACTGATTACGCAATTCGACCCCGATCTTGGTGGCCACGTCGGCCAAATCGTTGGGGTTTTCCACGGTGAATGCTCGCCCGCCGGTCAGTTCGGTAATCTCGCCGAGCAGCGCGGGGCCCAATCGCTCTTCTTCCGTGGGGAAGTAGCGGTCATAGATGCCGATGGCGTAGATCATCACGTCGGCTTCCTTCACCATGGATTTAATCTCTCCCTCGGTGTAGCGGCTGTGGTTGTCGCCGCCATCGGAGATGATCAGCAGGGCCTTCTTCGAATATTTCGCCTGTCGCATCTTGGTGATGCCCATGTAGATGGCATCCAGCAACGCCGTGCGTTTTTGGGGAACCGCAAACACCAGCTTGCTCTGGATATCGTCCACCGAACTGGTGAAATCACTTACCAGGTCAGGTTCGTCCGAGAACGTAATCATAAAGAATTCGTCTTGCGGATTGGCCGTCTTAAAAAACTCCAATACGGCGTCTTTGGCACGTGTCCATTTTGCTGGCCATACTTCCGCTGGAATCGAAGATTACGCCCAGCGACACGGGCGCATCCTCACTCGAAAAGGTTTTGATTTCCTCCTTCGAATTGCCTTCGAAAAGCTGGAAGTTTTCCTTGTCCAGTCCGGTTACCAGCCGGTTCATCGGGTCCGTGATCGTCACCGGCACTAAAACCAGGTCTACATCCACCTTCAACGGCCGTATGCGTGAGTTCAAAGTGGGAAGCAGATTTTGGTTCGTATCCGCCGGCTTTGCGCTGGCCGCTTCGCGCGGCGCAACGTGGACATCTTCTATCGTCGTCTGTGCGGCCGCCGGACGCGGCCCTGAGAAAACTGTCGACAGAAGAAATAGAGCGACCCACAGCGCAGGCATCGGCCAGCGCGACCGAGCGATTAAGTTCCAGGGTCGAGAAAGGGGACGGTTCAGAACTGGCACCCTGGCGCCTGAAAACAGGCACCCATTAAGGAGGGCCATACGCACCTCAATGGCCGCGATGGTATCACAGCTTGCGGCTAAATGGATGCTTCTTCTCTGTCAAGAGTTGGAGACAACTCCCAATTCGGAGCGGCGATATGCAAGTATCTTCGCATTCACCTTCCTCCATCCGTTACGACCGAGTTGTTACAATCAAAGCTTCCGATGGCTCACATTCAGCCGTTTCGCGCATTACGCTACGATCCTAAACAGGTTTCGCTCGCGGAGGTCTTAACCCAGCCTTACGACAAGATCACGCGCGAAATGCAGGAGCGTTATTACCGCGCCAGCCCATATAACCTCGTCCGCATCATCCTTGGACAGCAGGAAAACGGTGACAATGACACCCAAAACGTATACTCGCGTGCGGTTGGCTTTTTCAACGATTGGCGGCAAAAGGGCGTGCTCCGCCAGGATTCTGAACCATCTGTCTATGTTTATTCCCAGGCCTTCCGTGTTCCCAACTCAACCCAGGAAGTAGAACGGCCGGGGTTCATCGCTTTGGGCCGCATAGAAGATTATTCCGCCGGCATCGTTTTTCGGCACGAGCAGACGCTTGCCAAACCCAAGGCGGACCGCCTGAGCCTGCTTCGTGCTGCCCGCGCCCACTTCGGCCAGATCTTCATGCTGTACGAGGATTCGGGGGAAATTGAATCTCTTCTCGCGCCTAAGGCCGACCCTGATGTAGAAGTCAGTGACGAATATGGAGTTAAACATCGCGTTTCGCAGATCAGCGATCCGCGGCTCATCGGTGCAGTACAAGCCGCGATGAAAGACAAGAGACTGATCATCGCCGACGGCCATCACCGTTACGAAACTGCTATCGCGTATCGCGATGAGGGCCGCGCGGCCGGTCATCAACAGACAACACAACAGGATTTGTCCCCCTCAGAGTTCGTCATGATGACCTTTGTCAACATGAACAGCCCCGCCCTGTGTATTCTTCCAACCCACCGCGTAGTTCACAGTCTGCCTTCGTTTTCGGCGGAAAGTTTTCGGCAAGCCGCGCGTGCGTTCTTCGATGTCGACGAAGCCGACTCCGCCGTCAGCGCAACCAGCGCTCCAGCCATTCTTCGCGAAGCGGGGCGGGCCGGAACTACCATCCTCGCCGTTACCGCCGATCGCGCTTTTCTGCTGCACCATCCAATTCCCAATGCCGGCCCACAGATTTTTGAAGGATTGTCGATTCGGCAGCAGTCGCTGGATGTCGTGCAGCTTCATAAATGTTTGATCGAGAGAGTACTGGGGCTTTCGGAAGAGTCCATCCGCAACCAGCAAAACATTTCTTATGTTCGGGATGCGGCCGAAGCTCTCTCGCAAGTGCGTGAGGGCCACGCCAATATTGCTTTCCTGATGAATCCCTGCCGCATGCCACAGGTCCGCAATATTGCATTCGCCGGGGAGGTGCTGCCACAGAAATCGACGGACTTTTATCCCAAGCTTCTTAGCGGGTTGACTATCTATGCGCTGGAGTAGAACGCATCAAGACCGAGGGCTCTGCTCCACTGGCCGTAGATGGCCGGCCGTGGTTCTGCTATGGGTGGCCGTCCTGGTGCTTTCCGCCGCTCCCGCCGAGAAGCATCTCACCGTCTATTCCACGGCTGCGAACTATTCAATTCCGATCGTGCAGCGCGACAGCCGCGATTACATTGGCTTGCTCGACCTGCTCGATCCTCTGGGCGCCGTGACGGTCAGGTCCGACTCCTCGCGCTGGCGTATCCATTACAACAACGTTCTTGGCGAATTCACCGCTGGCAAGAGTCGCGCCCGCGTTCAGGGACGCGAGGCCGATTTGACCGGTAAATTTCTTCTGGAAAACGGTCGCGGCCTCGTTCCAGTCGATTCGCTCAACTCGCTTTTACCGCGTTTTCTCGGCGAACCCGCAACTCTTCACCCATCCTCGGGACGCCTTTTCATTGGCAGCATCGCGACTCACTTCACAGCGATAGTGCCTGCCAGCGATCCGCAGCGCCTGGTGTTTCACTTTACGGCGCCGGTGAACCCCTCGGTAGCAAGCGAACCGGGGAAGCTTCGCCTGACATTCCGCCGCGAACCTATCACGGCACCGGCTTCGCCCAGACTCACATTCAACAGCAAGACAATTTCGTCGGCCGAATATTCCGAAGCGGATGGCGCAGCCGAAATTACGGTGAGCACCGCGACTCCGCTAATGGCCAATTTCAGCCCGGACGGTCGAACCATTACGCTCTCTCCGGCGAAATCTCAGGTCACGGCGAATTCGACAGCCTCCGTTTCCTCGCCCACAACCCCGCCGGCGGCCCCAGCAAATTCGCCGGCAAACCCACAAACGCGTGCGGCAACTCCTCCGTCGTCGCAAACTCAGCCTTCGGTCCTGCGACGCTACTTCGCCGTCGTCGACGCTAGCCATGGAGGCCTGGATCCGGGCGAGGCCCTGAGTCCCACGCTCGCCGAGAAAGATGTAACTGTCGCCTTCGCCCGGCGCTTGCGGCAAGAACTTGAAAGCCGGGGGATTTCTACGCTTGTTCTCCGCGATTCCGACGCAAACCTGTCTCTCGATGACCGCGCTTTTTATGCCAACAACGCTCATGCCGCGGTTTACATCGCTCTGCACGCGGCCTCCAACGGCCAAGGTGTTCGTCTCTATACAGCGATGCTGCCATATGTCACTGGTGACGATCAGGGGCCATTTCGTCTCTGGGGCACTGCCCAGTCATCGTCGATTCCGCTGAGCGAAACGACCGCAGCGAGCGTGGCCACGGAACTCAAAAAGCTGCAGATTCCAGTCCGCACGCTTACTGCGGCCCTGCGGCCACTGAATAATGTTATCAGTGCGGCGATCGCGGTCGAGGTCGCTCCACCGGCCAGCGACGTTTCCGCACTCACCGCACCCGACTACCAGCAATTGATCGCAGGTGCCGTGGCCAATGGAATTGTTGACATTCGCTCCCAACTCGGAGCTGCTCCCTGACAAGAGGGAGATAAGAAAGATAACGAGAAAGAATAATGATCGGAAAATCACCAGAAGATTTCGATCAAGAAAACATTTGATTAGGAAAGCAGTGATCCGAGCCCAGGAAATAATGATCCGAAAAATCGTCACCGGGGAAAAATGATTCCGCGGCATTTCTACATTGCGGCCTCCGTGATGCTGGCAGCGGTGCTCGGCATGAGTATCTATGCCTGGCGTATGCGCGGACGCGCCGCCTCCATTCCTGTATCGTCGAGTGACTCTCGCCCCGTGATCGCCCCTGTTTCTGGACCGACGGAGCAGGTAATTTTGTTTGTGGCCTATGACGATCTCGGAATCCTGCGCGCGCAGGCCGCGCGGATTCCGCTGCCCAGCGTTCGCCAGCAGCGTGCCGAGGAATTATTGCGGGCCCTGATCGCGTTGTATCTCGACAAATCCTCGCCGCACACGATTCCGGTCGGTTCGGACATTCGCAGCGTCTATCTCGTCGACCCTGGTCTCGCTGTCATCGACATCAACGCAGCCTTTGCCGATGGGCATAGGCCCGGCGTGCTGGAGGAAGAATTGACTGTTGCATCTCTTATTCAAACTCTGTCGGCAAACATTCCCGGAATTCTGAAGGTGAAAATTCTTGTTGAGGGCAAGCCGCGAGACACGCTCGCCGGTCACGTCGACTTATCCGGCTTCTTCGACGTCACAGCCGTGCATCAGCTTTCATCCCAATTGCAATCTTTACAGTAGCCCGGGCTAATCCTGGAAGCTTCTCGCACCGCCCTTCATCCGGTTCTTCACCAGGTTGGTCCATACAAATTTGATCACCCGGGCGTCGTTGTAGCAGTACGCAAGGTTGTGATTCAGGGTCGAAAAGCAATGCTGCTGACAGGTTTTCTTCATGGCCTTCAGTTGGCCCTCTTCGAATTTGTGGGCATCGATGTTTCCCCAATCGTAGCTTGACGCATACATCGGAAAGCAGGGAGCGACGGTGCCGTCCGTGCGGATAATGACATTGTTCTGTCCCGCGCGGCAATTCCATTCGGCAAAGTGCAATTCGCCATTTCCATCCTGCACAAAGCCCGGCAAGCCTGCCACCTGTTTCGCAA
Organism: uncultured Acidobacteriaceae bacterium; assembly: GCA_963743585.1. Classification (GTDB taxonomy): domain Bacteria; phylum Acidobacteriota; class Terriglobia; order Terriglobales; family Acidobacteriaceae; genus Sulfotelmatobacter. Next base: position 793,148 of record CAVUQI010000006.1, read on the forward strand.
TGTCGCCATTGGTTCCGGTTCCATCGCCATTCCAACCCAGGTGCTTCAAGTCCGATCCACTCGCCATGCGGATAAACGCTTTGATTTCCTGCAAGCGCTGGACGGAGTTGACCATCTGATATCCCTTGTTGTTCCGGTCGATGAGGTAGTCCACCAGTGAATCGATCTCCGGCCAATCCTCCGGTCGAATGTAAGTTGGATTGTCGCTCAGATGCTTGAAGTGTTCATCCTCCTCGAGCATTGGGGTTTCATTGATGTGATAGTCGGTGGCGATGCGATGCTCGCGCGCATACTCGGTCAATTGCCGGATGTCCTGCGTATTGTTCCGGCAGATGTTCATATTGAAGAACACCATGTAGCCGTACACATATTGTTTTTTCAGCAAGTGCTCGAGATGCTTGCGCACAGGCACGAGGGCCTTTGGCAGACTCGGCTTCTCATCCCAGGAGTCGACCGCAAAATTAAGCACCGCAACTCCAGCATCGCCCAGCCGGTCGGCGACGTCGGGACGCAGGAGCCGGCCGTTGGTCCCGATGTAAATCCAGAAGCCTTTTTTCGCAGCGTAGTAAACCACTTTATGCGCGAAATCCGGCCGCAATAGCGGCTCTCCGCCCATCAATGCGAGCACGCGGCAACCGTGATCGTACAGCCAGTCGATCGACCGCCGCGCAATATCTTCCGTCATGCCCTTGACCTTATTGTTGTAGGCCCAGCAGTACCAGCAATCGAGATTGCACTTGTACTCGACAAACAGATACGCGGTGATGGGATGAAAGTCTCCAGGCATCACCCGCGAGCGGATGTATGGAAAGAGCCAGCCCCGCATCTTGCGATAAACTTCCGGCCACGTCCAGTCGCGTGTCTCCGGAATAATAGCGGGGCCCGGATCAGATAATTTCGCCGGATATTGCGGGAATACGGGTTGGGGCAGGCTCATGCCCTTTGGTACCGGAACTTTGGCCGCTTCCGGTGGGGCGTTCATTAAGAGATTGTGGATGTCTATATCGATGCGGAATTTTGGCGCAGTAGCCATGCTGGTCTTCCTTCGCGCGTGGTAACGAGATTGCCTTGAACAGCTAAAACGATTTCGTCTTCTGAGGCGCAACCCAACAACGTTGTTGGCTAACTTCTTGGTTATATCGATGAAGTTGGAAAAGAAGAGGCTGCATCAAAATTTAAAAACTTTTTGCAAATCCCCCTCAGCTGATTTTCGAATGCTGACCCGTAGTAAGAGCTCCCATAGAAAACAAAAAAGCGCGGGCTTGTTCGCCCGCGCGTCAAAAAGAACCCAAAATCTACGCTCCGGCTAGCACCGGCTCAACTCCGTAAATCGAATACCATGAAGTGGCTGCCTTAAGCTTGTCGTTAACGTTATTAATGTTGTTTACGCCTTCCGTCTCGAGCCATTTGCGGAAGGCTGCCGCACCCTGTCTCGCGTAAACGGGGATTCCATCTTTCCAGGTGGCCCGTCCGCAAAGAACGCCGTTGAACTTCACTCCTGATTCTCCAGCCAGTTCCAAAGTTTCGCTGAATTCCGCGTTGCTTACACCGGCCGAGAGATAAATAAAAGGCTTCGTCGCCACATTCGCAGCTGTGTGGAAGAGATCAATGGCTTCCTTTTTCGTGTAGGCCTTCTGGCCTGCGAAGCACTTCACGCCCTCCACGAATTTCATGTTCACCGGCACTTCGACTTTCAAAACGTCGACGCCATACCGTTCTTTGCTGAATTCGCGCATACTCTCGGTCACGATGTGCGGCTTCTTCCTGGCATATTCCAGTCCCTTTTCATCGGCGCCATCCTCGTACCCCACAAACTCCAGGAAGAAAGGTGCGTCATTGGCGCGGCACTCGTCGCCAATCCGTTCAACCCAGGCGTGCTTTTTATCGTTCACCTCTTTGGAGTCGTAGGGCGTGTAATAGAGCAGGATCTTGACGCAATCCGCGCCCGCTTCTCTCAAGCGTCGCGCCGACCAGTGATCGAGCAGGTCGGGAAGCCGTCCCGGGCCAGTCTTATCGTACCCAGTTTTTTCGTAGGCCAATAGCAGGCCGGCATTCTTGGCGCGATGTTTCGACGCCGGCAAACCCCATTCCGGATCGAGCAAAATCGCGCTGGCATGGGGCGTCAAGACTTCGGTCACCAGGGTCTTGAATTCTTCCATCATGGCGTCGCTGATTTCGCCGCCTTTTTCTTTGCCCAGTGATTTCTGCAGCGAACCCCGCTGGTTCATGGCTGCCGCGGCAATCACGCCTCGTTCATTCGAAACTCTTCTAAGACCCGCAAGTTTTCCGGGGGTAAGCTTCATAAAATCCTCCAGAGCGCATAGGATTACTGAACATCGAAAACATCTAATTGTAAACCAGCAACCAGCAGGAGTATGGGCAACGCGCCCAGCGATTTGCGTTGCTCGCAAAGCATGACGGCGGTAACTTTATTTGTTTGCCCAAGTTGAAGTAATTTGTTGTATTGGCTAGAAGTTTGTCGTGGTCCGCGCATTCGCGCGTTTTCCTGGAGAATTCATGAGCCGTTTCGTTTCCCTGCGCCTGTTGGCTGTCGCCCTTCTTATTCCTGCCACGTTCACTAGTTGCACGCGCGATCCCAATGTGCGCAAGCGGAGATTTCTTGAGAGCGGAAACCGCTATAGCAAACAGGGCAAGCTGCGCGAGGCGGCAATTCAGTACGCCAATGCGGTGCAAATTGATCCCCGGTTTGCCGAGGCGCACTATCAATTGGGCGAAACTTATCTGAAGCTGAAGGATTACAACCGCGCTTACGCGGAGCTTGCGCGCGCGGTCGAACTAAATCCCAACAACTACACCGCGCAGGCCGACTTGGCCAACCTGCTGATCTCGGCCCGCCACCTAGCGCAGGCGCAGCCGCATCTCGACGTGCTCCACCAAAATCAGCCCGATAGCGCCAATACGCACCTCGCCTGGGCGAATCTCTACGCCGCTCAGGGCAACGTGGAACAAGCCCTCCAAGAAACGCAAAAGGCTGTGACCGCCGAACCGAGCCGTGTTGATTCTTATTTGAACCTTGCCATGTTGCAACTGCGGGCCAATCAACCCGACCAGGCTGAGACGAGTTTAAAAAAAGCAGCGGAGCTTGGGCCAAAAAACATGAGCGCCCAACTCGCTCTGGGAGGTTTTTATCAGGGGCGCAACCTCTTTCCAGAGGCGGAGCAGCAGTTCAAACATTCCATGGAGGTCGATCCCTCCGATCCGGCTCCGGATGCGGCCTATGTTCGGCTGCTGGTGCAGGAGAACAAAAAGCCGGAAGCCGAGGCTTTTCTTAAGCAGAAGAAAAACGATTTTCCCAACAACTCCGAAGGCTATCGCATGCTCGGCGATTTTTATTTCGCCGCCGGCGATCTCGACAAAGCTACCGACGAGTACAGTTCGCTGCACCAGAACCATCCGAAAGACCTGCAGGTCACCAAAAACTATATACAGCTTCTGATCCTCAAAAACCGTCTCGATGAAGCCGGCAAACTCAACGACGAAATATTAAAGGGAAATCCGCACGAGGCGGATGCGCTGGTGTTTCGCGGTGAAATTCAATTGCGGAACGGCGACGCCAACCGCGCGGTCGACTCTTTGCAGGAAGCGGTCAAGAACGATCCCAATAATGGGGTGGCGCATTATCAATTGGGCCTGGCATACGGAGCACAGAACAATGAAGCGGAGGCGGAATCGGAATTGCGGCAAGCCGTGACGCTGCGTCCCGATATCACCGATGCGCAACGGTCGCTGGCGAGTCTACAGTTGCGCCAGCGCGATTTCGATGGGCTTACGGAAACGGCCGAGGAAATCATCCGCGGCGCTCCAAACTCGCCCGACGGTTATTTGACGCGAGCTCTGGCGGAGATGAACACAAAGAAATACTCTGCCGCCGAGCAGGACATGCACAAAGCTGCCGAAGTCGCGCCAGCGAGTCCGGCGCCGTATGTGGCAATGGGAAACTTGCATCAATTCCAGACACAATATGCGGTTGCGATTAAGTTCTATCAGCAGGCGCTCGATCACGATCCTGCCTCAACCGAAGGCTTGCAGGGCCTGATGAATACCTACCTGGCGGAAAAGCAACTCGATCAGGCGATTGCCGCAGCGAAAACGCAGATTGCAAAGTCGCCCAACAGCAGCGGTTTCTACGATCTGCTCGGCACGGCGCTGTTCACCAAGAAAAATTTCGGCGAGGCTGACGCCGCGTTCCATAAGTCAATTGAACTGGACAAAAACAATTCCGACGCGCTGATGAAGCTGGCCCAGACGCAGGCTGCGGAAGGTTCGGCAGACAAGGCGCTGGCGACATATCAGCAGTCGATCAAAGATCATCCCAACGAGATTTCGTTCTACATTCTCGCCGGAATGATGTACGAATCGCAGCATAACTGGAACCAGGCCAAGAGCATGTACCAGCAGGCGCTGAATATTCAGCATGACAATCCGCTTGCCTCAAACAATCTTGCCTACGTGATGTTGCAGCAGGGCGGCAACGTCGATGTGGCCCTCGCGATGGCGCAAACGGCGCGGCGCGGCATGCCGGATTCTCCGAATGCGGCTGACACGCTAGGATGGGCCTACTACCAGAAGGGCGTATATCAATCGGCGATTGATATGTTCCAGGAGTCGCTGCGGCTGAACGAGAAGAGTGGCGGAGCCGACGACCCTACGGTGCACTATCATCTCGCGCTGGCGTATCAGAAAGCCAATCAGCCGACGCAGGCGCGGCAGCAACTGGAGCGCGTGCTGAAGATTAACCCCAATGACGGCGATGCAAAGAAGGCGTTGTCAGAACTGCGGGGATAATTGTCGTCGCCTTATAGAATGCATCGCGGCGATTAGTCAGCCGCGACGGGTTGGATCACTTCCTCTTGCGGCGGACTCTTCGGCGTACGTGTCGAGGGCAGGCCGGCATCGCGGATCTTATAGAGCAGGGCGCGATAACTGATGCTGAGCGCTTTGGCGGCTTGCTTGCGGTTCCAGTGATGATGTTGCAGGACCTTCAGAATAATTTTGCGCTCAAGCTCATGTACGGCCTGGCGCGTAATCTTCTTAAGCGACACCGGTCCGTCGACTGAAATATCGGCGCTGAAAAAGTCCGGCTCGCGCGGCCGCAGATCACCGCTGATCGACTCTTCGGTGCCGAGGATCACATACCGCTTCATCAGATTTTCCAGCTCGCGGATGTTTCCCGGCCAGTGGTGTTTGCCCATGGCCTTCATCAATTCTGCAGAAGGCAGCGCAGCGCGGGCATTGAATTTGCGGTTGTAGTATTCGATGAAATAACTCACCAGTTGCGGAATGTCGGAGACGCGATCACGAAGTGCGGGGATGTGCAGATTGACCACATTGATGCGATAGAACAGATCAGCGCGGAAGGTGCCGTTAACGATCTCTTCTTCCAGCTTGCGGTTGGTCGCGCAAACCACGCGGACCTCGACTTTCTTATCTTCCTGCGCGCCGATGCGGCAGAATTGGCCATCCTGCAGAAGTTGCAGTAGCTTCGACTGCAGGGCCATGTCAAGCTCGGAGATTTCATCCAGAAACAGCGTGCCACGATGGGCCATTTCGACTCGGCCGGGCTTGGTGTCATAAGCACCGGTAAAGGCACCCTTTTCGTAACCGAACAATTCGCTTTCCAGCAGCGTACCGGGAATTGCCGGACAGTTCACCTTCACCCATGGGCCAGTCTTCCAAGGGGACCCTGAATGGATCATGCGCGCGATGATGTCTTTTCCCGTGCCGCTTTCACCGTGGATCAGAACAGGGACGTTGGCGCCTGCAATTTTCGCGAGCCGCTCGCGCAGAGAGCGCATGGCATCGGTTGCGCCAAACACAACGGAGTCGGGCGGCATTTCTCCCAGAGGCTGGACTAAAGCACTAACAGAATTCGAGGCATTCATAATGTTCCCGATTTTAAATCGCGGGACAAGCTGTGATGTGCATCCCTAGAGCCAAATGCCGGGGGAACAGCAAACTGCGTCTCAAGAGTAACGTATGTAGTTGAGCAAAAGAAACTTACGAAAGATTCGGTGGCGGAACGCGGGGTAATCACAAGACTGCGGAACGCTGGCCTGATAGCTAGAAGGACTAGGAAAACATTTTCACACCGGAGAACTGAGTTTCCGCCGATGCAGCTTGTTTGGCAAGTGCGATCTGAGCAAGGGACGGGAGAACTTCAGGGCAATCAGGTTGTATCCCTCACCGTGCTGCATTCGTAAGACTTTGGCGCGCAGAGTTCTAGCCGTTTTGGGAAGCGCAGCCATTGCAGTAAGTGGCGCGCTGGGGATTTCGAGCAAGACCTGCGACAGGCGGGGAATTGGCCGACGCGCGGCAAGCAACATACCGCCGGCCGAAACGTTGAGACCGGTCGCGAACTCTAACAGCTCCTTCTCAGCCTCGCCACGGCTTCTGACGAAAACCGGAATGGCTAACGGCAAACGCGACCAACGCCTTCGTTCCAACGCCGGAGTTTTGATGGTCACGCACACCCCTTCTTTCAACATTCAAAATGACGGGCAGCATCCGATGGGCCAAAAAACCAAATTAACCCGCAGAACGCCGAGACCAACGGTACGAACCTCGGAACGACCCGGCAAACTCTAGCATATTCGCAGTCTTAAAACTCGTGAATCTCGGCAATGTCCGGTTCAAGCGCTAAAGTGGAACCGTCCCCCATCTAGAAGACTCGATGAATCCTTGATGGGCCAGGAGTGCAAGCTTTTGCCACACTTGGGTAATCAGCTGTCATTTTTCGTTGACAGTGAAAGTACCGCATCATACGATGCAATCAACGGCATTCTTCCTAACCAGTCGAGTGCGTCCCCCCTTACACAGCCGCTTCCTCTTATGGCCACTGTCCAAAAGAATGTGCGCCTCACCGAGCCTGCCGAAGAAAAGACGGCCACTCAAAATGAGACGCTTGCCGGCGACGGGATGCCTAGCGCGGCTGACTTGCCCCAAGCTTATTCAGAACTGCAAGAGCGTTTCCAGCGAACCGCAAACGCGCTGGGATCGGCCGCTCACGACCTGAAAACACCGCTCGCGATTCTAAACGGATATGTCGAATTGTTGCAAAGCGAAAAATTGGGGCCGCTCAGCTCACGGCAACGCGAAGTGCTCGGCGACATGCGATCGAGCGGACAGCGGTTGGAGCGCTTCATCCTGGATTTTCTGACTTATAGCGCCCTTGAAACTGGCGGGCTGCTCATGAGGTTCGAGAAAGGCAACATCAACGAATGTCTTTCTGAAGTCTGCCGGTTATGGTCGACCCGCTTTCAGGAAAAAGGACTGGCTCTTTATTTCCTACCCAATGAAAAGCTGCCGGTTTTCCCGTTTGATTCCCCTAAATTGGAGCGCGTGATCTCCAACCTGCTGGAGAATTCCTTTAAGTTTGTTCCGCAAGGCGGCACCGTTTGGTTACACGCCGAGCCTTATATGTGGGAGCGCCGCGCGGCATCGCAACCGGCTTCTGCGGGCGAGCGCCGACGGCAAGATGTTACGCAGCCCAATTCGGTAAAGGTCAGCATCTCAGATACCGGACCGGGAATTCCCGCTGAGTTTCAACAGGAAGTGTTCGACGATTTCTTCCGCCTTCCGAGCAGCGACAATCAGGAAGGGATGGGACTGGGGCTGGCGATCGTGCGGCGGCTGGTACAAGCGATGGGTGGAAAAGTTTGGGTAGAAAGTGATCCGGGTGCGGGATGCAAATTCTCATTCCTCATTCCCTTTAAACCCACTTCAACTTCTGGGACCAAAGGAAAGAATCGATGAGCGAGAGTGCCAAGATTCTTTTGGTGGATGATGAGCCGGCCATGCTGCGGTATATCAAGACGCTGTTGGAGGTCGATGATTACAAGGTCGAGACGGCGTCCACGGGAGAAGAAGCTCTGCAGCGCATCGACAAAGGCATGGAGCCGGATTTAGTGCTGCTCGATGTTTTGATGCCGGGAATTGACGGCCTTGAAACCCTGGAACAGATCCGCCAGAAACGGCCATCTACGAAAGTGGTAATGCTCTCCTGCGTGAATGATACGAAAAAAGTGGTGCACGCGATGCGCCTGGGAGCCCAGGACTATCTCACCAAGCCGTTTCAGAAAGCCGAGCTCGACGCCGTAATCGACCTATGTCTGGGGCAGGGCAAAATTCCGGCCGGAGGCGAAGTCGAGGAAGTTGGCGACGATGTATTTTTTGTCGCGGCCAGTCCGGCGATGCGCAAGATTCGCTCACAAGCGGCGCTGGTGGCGAATGTCGACATTCCAGTCTTGCTGCTCGGCGAAAGCGGCACCGGCAAGGAAGTGTTGGCGCGCTTGATTCACAAGCTCTCTCCGCGTGCGCACCGCACTTTCTTAAAGGTAAATTGCGCCGCGGTCCCTGCCGATCTGCTGGAGAGCGAACTTTTCGGCTACGAACCGGGTGCGTTCACCGGCGCCACCCACGCCAAGCCGGGGAAGTTTGAGCTATGCAACAAGGGCACGATCCTGCTCGATGAGATCGGTGAAATGCCCCCCATGCTGCAGGCCAAGCTGCTGCACGTTTTACAGGACAATACTTTTTCGCGGCTGGGCAGCCGCAGCATAATCAAAGTGGATGTTCGAATCCTGGCGGCTACCAATATCGACATTCCGCAAGCCATCGCCACGAAAAGGCTGCGCGAAGATCTTTACTACCGGCTGAACGCCTTCACTTTGCAATTGCCGCCGTTGCGCGACCGCAAAGAAGAAATCCCAATCCTGCTGAAACAATCCATGACGCGTATGGCCGAGCGGTATGCGCGGGCCCCGCTTTCGCTGACGCCGCAACTGCTGGAGGCGTGCCAGGCCTACAGCTGGCCGGGAAACTTGCGAGAATTAAATAACTTTTTAAAACGCTATCTTATTCTGGGAGATGAGCATCTCGCCGCGGCCGAGCTTCAGCCCCGCCACGATGGAAATGGGGGAGCGGCACATGCAGAACTCGGAGCAAAAAATGAAACCGGCGGAGGATTGAAATCGCTGGCGCGGTCCGCAAAAGATGAAGCGGAAGGGGAAGCGATCCGCCAGGCGCTTGAGCAGACCAATTGGAACCGCAAGCAGGCTGCAGCCCTTCTGCAGATCAGCTATAAAGCCCTGCTCTACAAAATTCGGCAATACGGGATTGCCGAAGCCAAAAGCCATCACAAGCTTTCCGCCGGCGCATAGCCTGCATCATCACAGCCAATAACCGTCAAAGTGCTACCGGCGCCCTACGGGCACCACGGTCAAGCCGAAACTCGCGGTTTTCGTCAGTGTGCCGGAGGTTGCGGTCAGCGTCAGAGGATAAATCGCCGAAGGCGTGCCGCTCACGGTGGGCTGCGTCTTCGGGGTGCTGCACGCAGGCTGCAGCAAGGTCATCGTAAAGAAGGCCATCAGCGCGATCAGGCCAAGCAGCATGCCGCGACGGCGTTTTCTGCCTGTTCCCGCCAATCCCAGGAAAGCCATTCCTGGAACAGCCAGCCAAAAAGCGTACAGCGGCCGATGCTCACGGTTCGATGCGGTAGTCACCGGCTGAGCGGTCGTAGACAAGTTCAGAACTGTCGAAGCACTTCCCGCCCCGCTGCTCAGATTGATTGTGCTGGTGGCAAAGTTGCAGGACGCCCCCGCAGGCAGTTGACCGCACGTAAGCGAGACATTTGCGCCAAAAACTCCCTGGGTCGGTGTCACCACCACGTAATACTGGGCAGGCTGTCCGGCAGCAACCGTCTGCGACGATGGAGAGATGGAAACCGTAAATGACGTCGCCGAAAACGGAGCCGTGGCCGTGTTGCTTGTATTCGTGTTCGTGGGATCGGACACCGTAGCCGTTGCCTCGAATGTGCCCGGGATTAGCGGCGTAACCACGAAGGTCAAAGTCACGCCCGACCCTGCCTGCAGTGCGGGAATCTGGCAAGTAATATTTGTGCCGCCTGTGGCTGCGCTGCAGGTCCCAGCCACGCCGCTGGTGCCTGAGGTGCTCCCGCTTACTGAGGCGTTATTGAATGTCACTCCGCTGGGGCACCTGGCCAAGCACATTGATGCCGGTCGCTACGTCAGGCCCATTATTTGCAACCGTGTATGTGATCGTGACCTGGTTTCCGGCGGCCGCGGTTCCGTTCGGAGAGACCTGCAGAAAGGTGATGGTCAAATCGCTCTGCGTGCCCAGCTTGACCGCGAACGCATCGGGCCCGGGAGAGTTAAATGTGCCTTGCAGTGCATCGGGAACCTGGAACGTTCCAGTTGTCGAGGTCGTACTGCCGGCAAAATAGGTATTCAGATTAATGTCGACCGCAATGCTGGTACCGTCATCGGTGCCATTTCCTCCAAAATAGGTAGCATAATTTCCGCCTGTAACCGAAGTATTCGCGTTCGTGTTGAGGTGGGCAAAAAAAGCGTTCTGGGCGCCGTTGAGCACGGTTTGGATCGCGAACGTGGGGGTGAAAGGGAAGTTGGTTGAACTGGTATAGCCCGTGACCAGCGCGTCGTTGGCTGTATCAACGGCGATTGAGTTGCCGGCATCGTTTCCGCTGCCACCGAGATACGAAAAATAGCTAAGCCCCACAAAGTTCGGCGTCCCTGACGTGCTCAATGAAGGGTTGGTGAAGCGGGCGATATAGGCGTCAGTATTAGCGTTGGTTGCGGGGCAACTTGCCGTCGATACCTCGACTACCCCAGGATTATTCAAACAGCTCTGATATGCCAGTTCTGTGGGGGGCAGGTAGAAATCCGGAGAATTTGTCGATCCGGTGATATAGACGTAGGTTGAATCGATGGCAATGGAGGTACTCGTGTCGCTAACCGAGCCGCCCAGATAGGTCGAATAAAGCAACTGCGCGCCGGTTCCTCCCAGCGGATTGATCTTGGCCATGAAAGCATCGGTGGGATAGGGCGTGGTAGCAGGGGCAGAACATGCGTTGGGATTCGTGAGGGTCACAGGGGGAACCGTATCCAGGCACGGCTGATAAGAATCGAGGATGGGAAAATCGCCCGAGTTGCCGCTATTGCCGAAAACTCCCGAACCGCTGTTATAGAAATTTGTTGTGCCGCTGAAATATATGTTCCCGGTAGAATCCACCACAATTCCACCGCCCGTGTGGGGGCAACCGGCTGAATGGCCGGTGCAGGTGGCAGGTGGGGCGGGCGTATTGCCTCCAAAGTATGTGGAATAGGCGATGCCCCCTATGCCGGCGACTGCAGTGTTCACCTTGGTGACGAAAAACTGGATGCTCGCAAGCGATGAGGGCTGGAACGGAACCGGCAACAGAGTGGCCGGAAACGCGACCGTACTGCTGGCTGCATTGTTCGACGTCGTGGTTCCGGTAATGAACACGTCCTTGCTGGTATCGATCGCGACTCCGGTGGCAAGATCGTCGCCGTTACCGGAGACGTAAGAGGAATAGTTCAGCCCTGAACCTGTGCTGTCAAGCGCGCTCACGAACAGAGACGTGCACGATATGCTGGCGCATTGCGATCCCTTGGCGAGCGGCGCGGCTTGATAGGCCAGGCTGGTAGTCGGGAAAGTGCTGGAAGTCGTATTGCCGGCCACGTAAGCGTTGCCACCGAGGTCCACGCCGAGACCCTCGCTCGTGTCCGTGCCATTGCCGCCCAGAAATGTTAAATACGTGAGCGACGGCGGCGACGATGGATTGATCTTTGCGACGAAAACGTGATTTGTGCCCAGCGTGGTGGGAGTTGCCAAACTTGTCGGAAAACCGGTGTCGGAAGTCGTCGAGCCGGAGAGATAAATATTGCCATCGTTATTGACCGCAACCCAAACCGGAGTTCCGGCCGTGATGATGCCAAAGTAAGAAGAGAAATCCAGCGCGGGATCGATAATCAATTCTCGGCTGCGGTCATAGTCGCCGACTTCGAAACTCAATCGATTGTCTGTGCCAAGAACGAAGTGCCCCTCGACAGGAATGCGTCGATCTCCCGCGCGCTGGTAAATCTCTGGCTTCCGCATGCGCAGATTGGGGCCATTTTTGGTGTTTCCGGCAACGAGCAGGTCGCCATCTTTGATTTCCAATTTGCCCGCGCCCTCGAATTGCAGCTCGGCCCGTGAGGGATCTGCGCCTGGAGCAATACGGAAGTCATACTCCAGATGTCCCTGGTTTCCATAGAAAACCAGGTCGATGCCCGGATAAACATCTCGGTAACGAACCCTGGCAAATTGCGGAATACCCGTACGCCATTGGTGCGGATCATTGCCGACAAAGTAGTTGCTCTTTCCCGGCAATTGATTGGATCCGGCGATCTCGGCTTTGGGATTGGCCCCGACGAACTTCATGCGGACGAACTGCTCTGCTGCTTTACCTCGCGACGAATCCGAAGTTTGAATGCCCAGCACGGCGCCGGTCGCATCGAGCGAAAGTCCGTAACCCGCTCCGTGAGAAAGGAACTTCGCTCCCGAGTTGCTCTGGCCCTGATTTGGTTCGAAGATCAGCGGCAATTGGCTGAGGAGGGCCTGCGCATCGCGCTGCTTCGCGCCTGCTGACCGCGAGGATTGCTGGAGAGATGATCGCTGCGGAGATTGCCGGAGAGAAGATTGGTGGAGATTTGAGTTAGGACGCTCCGGGGCTTGAGCCAGCGCCTCATTCGCGGAGCCAGAACTCAGGCAACAAATTATCAAACCGGCGAGCGACAACGTAAAAAGTGCGCGAATGATGCCCGGCCCGAACCAGCGGCGATGCACGTACTCTCTACCAGCTCTTCGTTTCGAAATAGCTTTCGAACCGGCCCTCAAACCGGGCCCCCACCAACAACCATTTCCCATTACGCTTTGCCTCCGGTTCACACCGAATCTTTTAAGGAGTTGAAACGGCGCGCAAGCCAGTGCTTTTCGCGCCGGCGAAACCGCCGCAGTGACGTGTTTTTGGACTGGCGGAAAATAAACAACTACTTAAACATCTGACGGATGGACAAGTCAAGCGACGCTCCGACCCACCCGGCCATCAGGATTGGTCAGATGCGTTGTGCCGCCGGGAAAGATGCCGGGCGTGGCACGAAAGTGGTGTGAAGAGGATTGCGAGCGATGAAATCGCGGAATCCCAGATTCCCGAAAACGAACACTCCAGGATTGACCACCTAAGTGCCGGAGTCTTTTTGCTCTTGCAAAGCTCTAGTAATTCTATAGATTGATAACAAGCGGCGGTCTGCCGGGGGCGGCGCACCGTTGATACTCCCAGCCTTAAGTTGATCCGTACAGCCCTAATTCACGCTCTTCGATTCAGAAGATGCTTTGGGAGCTATAGGACGGATGCAACCAGACTTTCAGGAACGGCGAACAATGCGGCGCTTCGACATGCGCCTGCCGGCCGTGGTTCGCCTGGTTCCGCAAAACGTCCAACAAAAAGACCAGGAAAACCTTCAGCGCAACCCCGGGGAAAACGCCGAGGAGAACGAATTCCGCACCGAAACCCAGAATGTAAGCGCGCGCGGAGTTTTCTTCTATCTTGATCGACCGTTGGCTGCGGGAACTCCGTGTGAAGTCACTCTCGCATTTCCACCCCATGTCACGCTGACTGATGCCGTGCGGGTTCGCTTCAGGGCGCGTGTGATCCGAGTGGAATCGCCACTGCCTTCCGCCCGCATCGGGACCGCCGCCATGATCGAAGATTATGAATTTCTGCGCTCGGAGGGCGGCAGTGATCTGCTCAGTGCGCTACAGCGGGATTGGAACAATACGAATTGAGCCGGAGCATCAGACGGCGAGCTTAATGCCAGGCCGCCCTGATCTTGCCAATCGGGGCTTGTTAATCGGGAATTCGAATGGTTCCGTCTTTATCGATCGGAAAGGAAGGGTTCCAGGCGACTTCCCACAAGAACCCATCCGGGTCCGAAAAATATCCCGAGTAACCACCCCAGAAAGCTTCTTGCGCCGGCTTCCGAATAGTTGCACCGGCGGCTCTGGCTTCGGCAATAACGGAATCCACTTCCTCGCGATTGCGGGCGTTGTATGCGAGGGAGAATCCAGTAAAGCCGTGGCCATCTGCTCGAATATTCGCATCCCTGGCTAGTTCGTGCCGTGGATAAAGAGCGAGCGCCATTCCCCCACCTTGAAAGAAAACAATGCCTTCGGCCTTAGCCATCGACCTTTGCCATCCCAGACGCTCGTAAAATTCTCTGCTACGCGCAAGGTCGGCAACGCCGAGAGTAATGATGCTTACCCGTTGTTCCATGGTGTCGATCTCAGGAAGACAGCACCTAGTCAGAAGAAAACTGAAAGATGCAATCGCCAGGAGCATTATTTCCGAGATTTCGTCAACTCGATCATTCGCCGCCGGAGATTCCGCCACCGGCTCACCACGCTGACAATATAAAGACCCTGAATCACCCAGGTGGCGATGTAGGCCGCGTAAAGAAACTTGATGGAGTTCATCGCGAGTCTCCGCTCAGTGGAACCTTGATTTTCGCAGCTGTCGTGGCTCCGGGATCCAATAACGATTCCAGGGCCTCTGCTTCTTCGACATCGCGCTTCAGCATCTCGAGCCGGTAGCGCGCCCAGCAGATGAGAAATGCAAAGCACGAAAACGCCAGCCAGTTGATCAACAGGACATGCAACATGCGCGGGTCGATCGAGCCGCCGCCACCAATCACCGGTTGCGGATGCTGCGTGCGGAAAAACCAGATCGAGAAATAAACCAGCGGCACATCGAGCGCGCCGAAAATGGCCAGCACTGCCGCCAACTTCGGAGTCTGGGCGCTATCGGAGAAGCGCCGCAAAATCAAATAGCTGACGTAGATGAGCCATAACACCAACGTTAATGTGAGCCGCAGGTCCCAGGTCCACCAGATGCCCCAAACCGGACGCGCCCAGATGGGCCCGGTCACGAGCACGACCGTACAGAAAACGACGCCTACTTCCGCACTGACCAACGCCACGGCATCGGCTTTGAGATTTTTCCGCATCAGATAAGTAACCGAGGCGACGAAATTCACGAAAAAAAGAATGAACGCCGTCCATGCCGAGGGAACGTGATAGTAGAAGATGCGCTGCACGTCGCCCATGGTTCGTTCTGTCGGAGCGACCCACATCGCCTCATAGAAGGCATAAGCCAACAGCAACGTTGTGAGGACCGCGAGAATGGGGAAGGCCTTTTTCATTCTGCCTGCAACACCGTCTCGAACAAGGCCAGACAAGCAGTAGTAAACACCACATCGTAGGTCAGAAGCAACATGATCCAGAAGCGCGGATTGCCGTCGCCGCTAAGAATGATGCGCGTGGCTTCCACCATGCTTTGAATGGCGGGAATCGAGAGTGGAAAAAGTATCAACGGCAGCATCACTTCGCGCATGCGCGTGCGGATCGACATCGCGGCAAAAAATGTTCCACTCGCGACTAGGGCCCATGTTCCCAGCACACCGACGGGAATTAACTCCCACGCCGTGCCCAGCACGCGCAAATTGTAAAACACCATGAACAGCGGAGCCATCACGGCTTCAAGCAGCGTAACCAAAATGAAGTTGCCGAGTGCTTTCGACAAAAATAATGCATTGGCTGGAGCGGGAGAGACGCGGTAAGCGTCAAGCACCTGATTGCGCAGTTCGCGTGCCCAAGTCTGATTCAGCGCGACGATCGCAGAGAATAGGAATGCGACCCACACTAATCCTCCAGCGATTTCGCGCGACTCTTCGGCGGTCGGATCGAAAGAAAAGCTGAAAATCACGACTACGAGCAGAGAAAAAAACAGCATCGAGTTGAGCGAGTCTTTTGAGCGCCACTCCAGGCGAATATCTTTGGCGAGCGAGGCGCGCGTAATCGGCCAGAGGGAGTTCACGGTTGCGAGACTCCGGAAGCGTGCTCAACTAGACTCCGTGTCCGTTCGATAATTTGCCCAGCCTGCATCCAGATGAATTCGTCCGCCACGCCTTCGAGCAGCGCAGCTTGATGCGTCACCACGAAAAGCGTTTTGCCCGAGTCGCGCATAGCTTGGAGCAAACCCACCATGTCCCGCGCAGAATTCACATCGACGTTAGAAAAAGGCTCATCGAGAAACAAAATTTTCGGATCATGCAGAATCGCCCGTGCCAGAGACATACGCTGCCGCATGCCTTGCGAATACTGTCCGACCGGCCGCGCCAGGGCCGAATCGAGCCCCACGGATCGAATCACCTGCTCGCACCGGCTGTCTTCAGAAATTTCATAGAGACGCGCAAAGTACCGCAGGTTCTCCATTCCGCTCATCTCATCGTAGAGCAACGACGGATGCGCCATATAACCGATCTCGCGGCAGGCTTCGTGTGGGCTCTTGCCTAAAATAGAGACCGTGCCGCGAGTGGGCTGGGCCAATCCAGCCAGAGCGCGCAAAAGCGTGGTCTTCCCTGCTCCGTTGTCCCCAAGGATTACGTGGAATTTGCCGGCAGCAAACTCAGCGCTCACACCGCGCAGCGCCGCGAATCGGCCGAACTGCTTGACGAGGTTGTTAACAGAGATAATCGGGTCGGCAATCGTCACAATCGTCGGAATCTTGCGGGCATCAATGCTTCGGCGATGAGTTTATCGGAGATCACAGCCCAACGCATCCCCGTAATGCGGTGACAATGCCGTACTCTTCTTGGCGGGCTTCGCGGAGTCCTTAGCGGCCTTCGCGGTTAGACGCCCTCCCCGCGGACGTGGGAGTGAAACTCTCCAGACGCCGTGAGGTTGAGCACGAACTCAGTTTGAAACGCCGGCGCCGGCCGGAGACTGCACTTGCGTCACATTCTTCACTGGGGCAGCCTGCATCTGATTTCCCGGCTGTTGCGGAGCATACTTCGACGCGCACTTCGCCTGCAGGGCCTTGGCATGAAAAACGCCGTCGTGTCCGAAACTGCCATCGGCCAGTGCCTGCGAATCATCTTTGAACGTGTCCGGAGGCGCTTCGGTTCCGGTGTAATCCACGGAAAGTAACTGATTCTGCTCCATCAGCACGAACTGCACGTGCGTTCCGACCCGCTTGATCGAACCGGGCTGCACGTTTCCCGCAACTCGTAACCGTTTCGTGTAGGCGCCATCGCCCATCTTATGCAACTCGCTGATGGTGACGTAATAGCTTTTGCTGTCCTGCACGCCGGTGTACGCAAGATAGCCAAGCAGCATCACGATCACCGCAGTGGCCGCGCCGAACTTCAGATAGGTATTTCTTGGATTGGACATAAGCGCTCACCCCGCAAGAACGGCACCTCACGACTTTACCCCTCCGCAGGCAGGGAATCAAGATTCCCAAGGACTCGGGTGGATCGCTTCGAAATTGCGAAGCCGCCAAACTCCACGATAGCGCACGCTATTTTATGATTTTCAGGACCGGCTGCACGGTCGTGTACAAGTGGAATCGCGCACTGGGCACGCAAGTAAACGAGCCATCGCGATGGACCGAATCGGAGTGCGGGCCATCGCGGACCACCACATAGCCGCGAATAAAGTAGCAGGTCTTATCCGCGTCAGGACCAAGGGAAATCCCCCGTTCATCATAAGAACGACTAAGCTGGTCTGCGGCATTAGCCCGCAAAGCGCTGTCTGGGGGAGTTTGCTTCTCAGTGGCAATTGCGCCGGGGCTAGCCTGCGGCGTGCCGATCATGGACTTTTCCGCTACATCCACTGCATCCATTGACGCAGCGCCTTGAAACACAATCAGGTTTGAAACGCTATTCTGCTGCGATTGCGCCAAGGCCGTTCCGGCGCAAAGTGTAGCAAGCACAACGAGAGCAAGCAGTCGAGGAACTGGCATAAGAACCCTCCCGTATGAGCGAATCATACCACTATCGGCTTGAACAAAAATCAGCTGTTCGAGTGCGCATTCGGCGCCTCAGATAGAATGTTAGCTCGGCAAGACTATGATCCATCCCTGGCACGACGTAACTCCAGGCAATAAGCTCCCGCAAGAATTTGATTGCGTGATCGAGATCCCTTCCGGCTCCAACGTGAAATATGAATTAGACAAAGCCAGCGGGCTGATTCGCCTCGACCGCATGCTGTATTCGGCGGTTTATTACCCGGCGAATTACGGGTTCATTCCGCAGACACTGGCCGAAGATGGCGACCCTCTCGACGTCCTCGTAATGTGCCAGGAAGCGGTGGTTCCGCTTACTTTGATCCACGCCCGCGCGGTCGGGCTGATGACAATGATCGACGGAGGCAAACTGGACCACAAAATCATCGCCGTGGCCACAAAGGACCCGGAATTCAACGGTTACCACGAAGCCTCGGAGATGCCGTCGCACCGGCTGCTTATGCTGCGGCGTTTCTTTCAAGACTACAAGCAGCTCGAGGGCAAGGCGGTCAAGGTCAACAAGATCCTGCCAGGGCGAAAAGCTTATCCCGTAATTACTAACGCCTTGCGCCGATACAGCGAAGAGCGCAGGAAGGGATTCGCGCCGGGTAAGCACTAAGTGTGCGGCAGTCCTTGCCATTGCGCGTAAGCTCCGGCATAATGGGTGTTTGTCTTGACCTCGCCGGACTCTTCCGGAACAAGGATATTTATTTGTGCTAATGATTCGACTGGCGCGCATGGGCGCGCGCAAACAACCCCATTACCGCATTGTGGTGATCGAGAAGGCCCGCGCGCGCAACGGCCGCCCCGTGGAAGTAGTTGGGACTTATAATCCGCGGACCAATCCCGCCACCGTGGATTTCAAGCGCGACCGCGTCGATTACTGGGTTTCGAAAGGCGCACAGATGTCGGAGCGCGTCGGCAAACTTTATTCCAAGCCTGCGCCAGTACCGGCCGCATCCGTGGCATAGATTATGACCGAAACTCCGGCAGATGTTCGCATTCTGATTGAGAAGATTGCGAAGTGGATGGTCGATGCTCCCGACGAGGTTTTCGTCGAACAATTCGACGATGGCGTCATCGAATTGGAAGTGGCCGAAGCCGAGGTAGGCAAGATCATCGGGCGGCAGGGGCGGAACGTCAAGGCGTTGCGCGCACTGTTGAATGCCGCTGGCATGCGGGCCCAGAAGCGCTACACGCTGGAAGTCATCGACTAGATGCGCGGCTGAACTTCAGGAATTACGAGCGCCCTGCGATTACCTCGAGCCTGGCGGATTAAGGAAACAGGACCGCATATCAGCACTCCTGAAATAGGTGACTTCATTACGCTTGCGCGCGTGGTGAAAACGCAGGGCAGGCACGGCGAAGTCGCGAGCCAGATTTTTAGCGATGTTCCTGACCGGTTCGTGGCAGGGATGAAGTTGTTTGCGCTGCCGCAGGAACCTGCTGCACCCAGGCGCGAATTGGAAGTGGAAAGTTTTTGGCCGCATAAAGGATTGTTGGTTCTAAAGTTCGTCGGCATCGATTCGATTTCAGCGGCCGAAACGCTGGCGGGTTGCGAATTGCAGGTCCCGCGTAACCAGCGCTCCCAGTTGCAGCCCGGCTGGAATTACGTCAGCGATCTGGTCGGTTGCGAGGTATTCGATGGCGATCGCGAGATCGGTCGAATCGAAGAAATTCAGTTTGGAACGGGTGAAGCGCCGCTGTTGATTGTCCGAGATGCTGCCGCGAAACTGTTCGACGTTCCGTTTGCCGAAGCGTATCTCGACCGAATCAACCTCGAGCAGAAGCAAGTTCGCATGAAGCTGCCCGATGGATTGTTGGAAGCGAACGCTCCGCTCACGGCTGAAGAGAAACGCGAGCAGTCGCAGCCGAGAACATCGCAGCGGAGAAAAAGGAAGAAGCGCTAAGGTTTGGTTTCGTGATGAGGGCCGACATTGTAACCATATTTCCGGACTTCTTTCACGGGCCGCTGGATTACGGTATCACCCGCCGGGCCCGGGAAATGGGGCTGGTGACAATTCAGGTCCACGATCTGCGGGAGTTTACGCATGATCGTCACCGCACCGTAGACGACCGGCCTTTTGGCGGTGGCGAAGGCATGGTGTTGAAGCCGGAACCGTTGTTTGAATGCGTGGATTCTCTCGGCCCCGCACCACGAGAAGATCGGGTTGCGGGGCGCGTGAAGCAGTCAGTGATTTTGCTTTCGGCGCAGGGCGGGCCCTTTACGCAAAAGACAGCCGGAGAACTGGCCCAGCTTGACCGCATGGTGTTTATCTGCGGCCGTTATGAAGGCGTAGATGAGCGGGTGGCGGATTTTCTGGCTGATCGGGAACTTTCTATCGGCGATTACGTGCTCAGCGGCGGAGAAATTGCCGCCGCGGTCATCCTGGAAGCGGTCACTCGTTTATTGCCGGGAGCTTTAGGAAACGAGGCGTCGACGCAGCAGGAATCGTTCACGCTAAGCATGAAAGAAAAGGACGGGCAGAGGAAAATAGGTGACCGAGCGGATTCAACCTGCGGATCCAATGGATTGCTGGATTATCCGCACTATACCCGGCCGGCGCAGTTCCGAGGCATGGCTGTGCCGGAGGCGCTGATGACCGGCAACCACGAGGAAATCCGCAATTGGCGGCGGCGGCGGGCGCTGGAAAAGACGCTGCGGAATCGTCCGGACTTGCTGGAAAGCGCGGCACTCAGCGGAGAAGAAACGAAACTTCTGGACGAGCTGAAGATAGTCGATACCGATTCGGATCAGGTGAAGTCGCTGCTGCCTTAGCCTGATGGGAAAACATCGAGGAGTTTCACAAGGTCAAGTGTCAGGATCAAAGAGGGACTTATCATGTCGAACTTAATCATTGAAAAACTGCTGGCCAAGACACAGCGCACCGATGTTCCCGAGTTCCATCCGGGAGACACAGTTCGCGTGCATGTGAAGATCAAAGAAGGCGACAAGGAACGTTTGCAGGCGTTCGAAGGCGTCGTCATCAAACGCGATCGTGGCCCGCAAGCCAGCTTCACCGTGCGCAAGATCAGCTTTGGTCAAGGCGTGGAGCGCATCTTTCCGCTTTACTCGAAGGTGATCGACAAAGTCGATGTCGTGCGCTCCTCCAAAGTTCGCCGGGCAAAGCTCTATTATTTGCGCGGGCTGCGGGGGAAGGCTGCTCGCTTGCGCGACGTCGAATAAGATCTCCCGTTGCGCGCCGGTGTATCCCAGAGCGCAAAGGGAGTAATTCATCCCGGCATATGCGCTTTGCCGGCACGGTCTTACCTCATTACACGACCCGTTTACACGGCGAGCGCTTCCAGCCCCATCCGGTCTCGAATAATGAGGTTTACTCCCTCAAGGCGGATCAGTCTTTTCTTCTTCAACTCGCTGAGCAAGCGAGTGACGGTCTCGCGCGACGAGCCGATCCTTTGCGCCATTTCCTCATGGGTCATGGGGAAGCGCAGATGCAGTTCATGAGCATCGTTTTCGGCTGCCGGAGCGCATGACAGCAACAGCCGTGCCAGTTTGCCCGAGGAAGAACGTGCCAGGACGAGGTCGTGAATGTCACGGTAAGCGCCTTGAAATTCGCGGCTCAACCAGAGGGCGGCATGCATCCCCACTTCGCTCTGGTTCTGTAGTAAGTTCATCAAA
This sequence comes from uncultured Acidobacteriaceae bacterium, assembly GCA_963743585.1. Lineage (GTDB taxonomy): Bacteria > Acidobacteriota > Terriglobia > Terriglobales > Acidobacteriaceae > Sulfotelmatobacter. The sequence continues at coordinate 814,528 of CAVUQI010000006.1, forward strand.
TCGCTGCGGCCAATAAAATTCAACTGACAGGGCGAAACGGTTTCGGCCGTCATTTCGTAGCTGGTCCCCGAAATAGCGGCGCTTAAGCCCAGAATATCGCCAGCCTCGGCGAGTTTCAGGATCAACACTTTCCCTTCTTTCGAGGTGGTTGAGAGCTTTGCTTTTCCAGAGCACAAAATAAATATGCCGCGGGGTGTCTGGCCCTCGATGAAAAGGATGGCGCCGGCGGGCATTACGGTGTGATGGCTGGCCACGTCGGTGGTCCTGGTCACCGGCGTTGAAAATCTGCAGAAAAAATCCTCGCGGCTGGCCTTGCAGCCTACGCAGCTCTCAATGATCTCCAGACCGTGTGGAACTCTCATGCCTGCCTCCGTTGTGGGCCTTCGGTATTCGCGAGAGGAGGAACCCTGATTAGGAGTTTCCTGCCGCATCGCTTGTGAATGCTCTAGGAGAGACAAAGCATGGGCGCGCATTCCCCCATCGGGGCTGCGAGCGGCAGAAATTACCTCCCAAGCAGAGCTGGTATCGGAGCGCATCTCCCATTCCATCTGGCAAGCCGACAGATAAAGCAAGGAGCCAAGATTCTGGACCTGTTTCGTTGCAGGCTGTGAGACGACGGTTTCCTGGCAGCCATGTGCCGGTATTCGGCAGGGCCTGCCGGCTTTCCTGGTTCGCGTTCCTATCCTGAGATGGCTGACCACTTAAATTCGCCTCGAATGCTGCGGAGTTTTGGAAAACCGCCGCAAGCGGGCGCGACATGGCGCTTGGCTGGCAACTTCTAATCCCCGTCATGGTTCCCCTCTTGAATTCTGGGATGCGGCCAGATCTAACGAGCTGAAAACTCGTCCATCCTAGTCCGGGAAAACCTGCCCCAATAGAATTCCGTATACAGGAAGAGAGTGCAATTGGGGTTCCAAGATGAATCGGTTTGGGAGAATTGGGAATCCCCAGAAAAACATCAATGATGGGAACGGAGCGGGTATTTCACAAACAGACGAGTGCCGAAGGTTCGTCAAACGAAACGTCAATCGGCAGCTTGAGGTTTCGCTCCACTCCTCTATACTTTTTTTCCGCTTTTGCCTGAGTAGTCTTCGCGCCCGATTCCAAGTCTCTGCATTTTGGATTGCAAGGTGGTGCGCTTCAGCCCCAGCCGGGAGGCAGCACCCGTACGGCCAGAAATCATGCCCCCGGTTTCGCGAAGTATGCGGATAATGTGTTCCCGTTCCGCACGTTCCAGCGATTGCTCCGGGGGCTGCGAGACATCAACTTGTAATTCCTCCAAGGGAGCGACTAGCGCATTTCCCTCCGTCAGGATCACGGAGCGCTCAATAAAGTTTTGCAGCTCCCGGACATTGCCTGGCCAATGCCATTGAATGAGAGCGTCCATAGTTTCGGCAGGGATGTTCTCAATGTTCCGGCCCATGGCGCGGGAGAAGTTCCCAACGAAATGTTGAATCAGCAAGGGAATGTCCTCCCGCCGCTCGCGCAGAGACGGAAGCCGGATGGGGAACACATTCAAGCGATAAAACAAATCGCTGCGAAATTGCTTTTCAACAACACTTTTCGGCAAGTCGCGATTGGTGGCCGCAATCAGGCGCAGGTTCACTTTGATCGTCCGAGTGCCGCCCAACCTTTCAAACTCATCGTGCCTGCAGCACGCGCAGCAACTTGGGCTGCATTTCAAGAGGAATGTCCCCGATCTCATCGAGAAACAGGGTTCCGCCATCTGCCAACTCCAAGCGGCCAATTTTCTGGCTCACTGCTCCTGTGAAAGCGCCCTTTTCGTGCCCGAACAGCTCGCTTTCCAGCAGGCCAGTGGGAATCGCGGCGCAGTTTAACATGACAAAGGTGCGGGTGTGACGCTTGCTGGTTCGGTGCACTGCCTGTGCCACAAGCCCTTTGCCGGTCCCCGTTTCGCCCAGAATCAGGACCGTGGCGTCGTTGTCAGCGATAATATCCACCTGGTTCAGCACGTGCTGCAGGGCAGGACTGCGACCGACGATTTCTTCGAAATGTCGGTGCGTGCGAGGTGCGTTTGCGAGAAAGCGCTTTTCCTGTTTCGGTTTTTTTTCCTGTTTCAGGCGCTGCTTGAGTCGTTCTATCTCTCGCGCGCTGGTTGCGTTTTCCCAGACAATAGCGAGTTGCGCAGCAACCTGGCTCAACAGGTTCAGGTCTTCGTTGTGAAAGGCATTTGTTCGAGTACTCCCAAGAACCAACACGCCAACCGGCCCTTTCGGCCTGATCAATGGAATCCAGCAAAGAGATTTGAGGCCCTCGGAAGAAACCGTCAGTGCCATGCCCGGATCTAATTCCCGGATCTCCTCTCCGCTAAGAATAATGGGCGCACGCTCCTCCAGAACTTTTGCTGCCGGAACGCTAGCGGTACCGATTTTTAGGCCGACAGTCAAATCCTTGCCGAGCGGAAAGTCCAATGCCGGCGGAAGCAGTTGGCCGCTTTCCTCTTCCCGCAAAGAGAGCGCCGCGTACTCTTGCCGGAGCACGCGGCGCAGGTACGCCGAGACTCTCGGAAACACCCGGCGCGGATCCCAGCTGGTCTCGAGCAAGCGGCTCACTTGCAGGAGAACTTCCTGACGCTTCTTCTCCAGATGCAAATTCTCCGAAAGACTCCGCAGTGATTCCTCCAGCTTCTTCTGTTCGGTAACTTCCACCACAACCGAGCCGATGTGCGTAACCTTGCCCGCCGCATTCTTGATGGGTACATAGTGGATAATCCAGTGATCGGGATCGGAGCGACGAGGCAGAATAAAACTCAATTCCAGACCGACGGCCGGTTGCCCCGTATCCACAACTTTTTGCAGGTAAGGTTCAACCACTTCCGCGAAGCCCCCCACGATCTCGCGTATGCTTTTCCCCGCATGCTCTGCTGCGGAGACGCGGTTCATTCGGGCCAGACTTTCGTTCACAGCGACATAGTGGAAAGCAGTATCCAGAATGCAAAATCCAACGTTGGAAGCACTAAAGTATGCAGTTAACAGTTCCTGCGACTGTTTCAACGCCTCGGGCAAGCTCAATGGAGCAGTATGCTTTGCCGGCTCGCCTTGGAAACTCCGATCGCGTTTAATTGGCGCGGACTTCGAACCAGTTACGGACGAGGAGCTCTCGGGTTTGTGATTTTTCATAAGCTCGGTCTTTCGTAAGCTTGGTCGTCAGAGGCGATGATTTCACTTTCGGTCACCTTGTTAATCGGTTCAGGATGGCAGCAACGGCAATCTGCTTGGAGAACTTCCGTACTCCGTAGAGAAAATGGGATTTCTCCACGACACGCCTTTAGAGCACCCAGCCCTCGATTTGCCGAAACCAGAGCACACTGAGAAAGCGAGCAGACACCAGGTTCCAACCCGGCTTGTATCGAGGCGAAGAGCGAACCCGCGAGGCAGGGGTGAGCGGCCATTGCGAGATTCCGAAGATCGAAAGAAAAGACCGCGATGAGATACGACTTGAGTTCAGCGAAAAGTTGAGTGGGTTGGTGGCGAAAGCATACAACGTCCGCCATTCCAGCAAGCGCACCATTGCTGCGAAGATCTAAGTCAAACGCCGAGGAATGCAAGGGGTACACCTAATTCTCGGCGGCTCGTCCCCCTCGTAAGGAACCGCGCAGTACCGCTCGATTATCGGCAGGAATTATACGCCGGGGAGCAAATAAAAGGATCACTTAATCCGAGAGCGGTTCCATTCTGGAACGATTACGGGTGCAACGGAAGAGACTCAGCGGTAACCCCGGCCAATTAGCGGGGTCAGCGGCGCTAACCCCCATTAGCCGCTCTTGCCGAGCTTTATAATGAGGGAGTGGCGCGAGGCTGGGAGAGCAAATCGGTTGAATCGCAGCAAGAAGATGTCCGGTCTTCAGCAGAACCGAAACATCATCTCACTCCGCAGCAGCGAGATGTCGAGTCTCGCAGGCAAGCGTTACGGCTCTCGCGTAGCCTAACTTTGCAGCGCCTGCGGGCGGCCGAAAATCCCCGCTATCGAGCAGTCCTGGAGCAAGCTCTCGCCGAGCTTGACCGGCAACTCAGCGAGTTAAATTAAGTTGCGGTCGGCCCGCGAATGCCCTGCCGTATAATCTGCTTAATCTCATGAAAGCTTACGTTTACGTCTCGCTCAAGAAAACTGTCCTCGATCCGCAGGGAAAAACCATTCACGGTTCTCTTAAGAAAATGGGATACAAGGGGCTGGAAGATGTGCGCCAGGGAAAATACTTCGAGCTTACATTGGACGGAGGTTTGAGTCGCGAAGAAGCGCAATCCGAGGTTGAGCGCATTGCTCGCGAAGTCCTTACCAACCCCGTGATCGAAGAGTTTCGCTGCTCGATCGCAGACTGAGTGCCTGGAGTTTCTCGCATGTGCGGCATTGTTGGTTATGTCGGCAAGAAAGAGATCGTTCCCGTGATTCTCGACGGGCTCCGACGACTCGAGTATCGAGGCTATGACTCGGCTGGAATTGCAGTGGCGGGAAATGGAGACAACCTGCAGATCCGCCGCGCCGAAGGCAAGCTGCGAAATCTGGAAGAGGTAATTCGCCTCAAGCCGGTGCACGGCAGCTATGGAATCGGCCACACCCGCTGGGCCACTCACGGACGTCCTACCGAGGAAAATGCTCATCCCCACCGCGATTGCACCGGCAAGATTGTCGTCGTGCATAACGGCATCGTAGAGAACTATCTCAGCCTCAAGAAGAAGCTGATCGAAGAGGGACACAACTTCACAACCGAAACTGACACCGAAGTGATCGCTCACCTCATCGAAAAATATCTTTTTCAGGGCGGGAACGGGCACCGTCCTTCTCTGGAAGATGCTGTTCGCCGCAGCGTAAAGGAGCTGGCGGGAGTCTTTGCTTTGGCTGTGATTTCAGTTGACGATCCCAACAAAATCGTAGCGGCCCGCAATGGCCCTCCTTTAGTGGTGGGCTTGGGCAATGATGAATACTTCGTCGCCTCCGACGTTCCGGCGATTCTTTATCACACGCGGGACATTTTCTTTTTAGCGGATGGCGATCTCGCCGTTGTCACGCCAGACGGCGTGCAGCTGACAGATTTCGACGGGAAACCGATCCAACGCCAGATACAGCATGTTACCTGGGACCCGATCATGGCGGAAAAGGGCGGCTTCAAGCATTTCATGCTCAAGGAGATCTATGAGCAGCCACGCGCCGTGCAAGAGACCACGTTGGGACGCGTTTCGCTCGATACCGGTCAAATCTTTCTCGACGAGATGCAAATCAGCGAAGCCGAATTCCGCGCGGTGAAAACGATCAACATCGTCGCTTGCGGCACCAGTTGGCACGCCGGTTTGGCCGGCAAATTCATGATCGAAAGCCTGGCTCGAGTTCCCGTCGAGGTCGATTATGGGAGCGAATGGCGGTATCGGGATCCCATCGTTGAGCCGGATACGATCACGCTGGTAATTTCTCAATCGGGCGAAACCGCCGACACGATTGCTGCTCAGCGTGAAGCCAAGGCCAAAGGTTCGAAAACAGTGGCAATCTGCAACGTGGTCGGCTCGATGATCACCCGCGAAGCCGCTGGCACCATTTATACCCACGCGGGACCCGAGATCGGGGTCGCATCCACCAAGGCGTTCACCTCGCAGCTTACCGCTTTATATCTCTTCGCGCTCTATCTCGCGCAGGTTCGTGGAGCGATGACAGCAGCGCAAACGCGTGCCGCGGCACAGGAACTTACGCTGATTCCCGCAAAGATCGAGAGCATCCTGACTCACGATGAACAGTGCGAGGGACTGGCTAGGCGTTTCCAGAAAGTGCACGATTTTCTTTTTCTTGGCCGGGGTATTCACTATCCGATCGCGCTCGAAGGCGCGCTCAAGCTCAAAGAAATTTCTTACATTCATGCCGAGGGATACCCCGCCGGCGAGATGAAGCACGGCCCCAATGCGCTGATCGATGAGAATCTTCCTGTAGTCATTATCGCTACACGCGATGTGAACAATCCGGGATCGATGCTTCGCTACGAGAAGACCATGTCGAATTTGAAAGAAGTTAAAGCCCGGTCAGGCGTCGTGATTGCACTGGCCACGGAAGGCGACGAAGAGATCAAAGAAGCTGCCGATTACGTTTTATACGTCCCCGCCACGCGGGAGGAACTCTCGCCCATTCTGGAGATCGTTCCACTACAACTGCTGGCATACCATATTGCAACTCTTCGTGGATGCGATGTAGATCAGCCGAGAAATCTAGCCAAATCGGTGACGGTGGAGTAGCGAAATTACTCTTTCCCTCTAGGCTGGCTCAATATCGGTATGGCAAAAGTCGTCACCCTTGAACAGCAGCGGCTTACCCTTCTCTTTGGCTAACGCATAGGCAAAGCAGTCTCCAAAATTTAGACCGGCCCGGTGGCGCCCCTTGCCGAAATCACGGTAAGCCTCACGCGCGATCTTCGCCTGCTCCGGCGACACCGACTCAATCACGATCTTCGCTTGACTGAAAAAATCGTCAAAACGGCGACTGGATACTGGGCTGCGGCCGCTGTCAATTACAACTGCCGCTTCCACGTAACTCACGGCCGAAACGCAGCAACCCTCTGCCCTCTCCAGAGCCTGAGCCATCAAGGCAGCTTCTGGTTCATCGCGAAGGATGGCAACAATCGCCGAAGTATCGAGAATCACTTTGGCAGTCCTTTTTCGTCGTACAGAAGTTCAGCGTGATCGATGGATCGGTAAGGCTCCTCGAGATGGGCGGCACATTCTTTCCCAATCTTAAGAAGGCGTTCGGCCATGCCGCCCTGTTGGACCCGACGAACTCTGTCAAGACGTTCGCGAACCGCCTGTTCAACTGCAGCGGTCATGCTCTCTCCGGTCAGCCGCGCCAACTGCCGCACTAACCGATGAGTGTTCTCATTTTTGATATTTAAGCTCATGTCTACCTTCTACCTTGCCATGTCTACCATTCTACCACACCAGACACATCGGCGCTTGTTAGATCGACCGGATTGGTTGCTACTGCGGCTCCCAATCTACCGAGTAAACATCCTGAGACCCGGTATCTCGCAGCAGCAGCGGCGCATCGTCTGGCGTGAGTGCCAGCGCGCCACCGTAGCGGCCGGCAGATACGAAATTCGTCAAGTCGGCCACTTGCTCCTCGCGACGGTCGCTGACGCGAATTCTGACTACCGCATCCTTCCCCTGGAAATCCAAAACGTAAACGTACTTTCCATCATGGGACCAGTTCAGCCAACTCAACGATCCGCTAGCGAGCTGTGTCCATTTTTGAGTCTGGAAGTCGAATAGCAGCAGGACATCTTCGAGTCCGCCGAGAATGCAGAAATATAGCGTCCGTCTGGAGACCATCTCGGTGAGTAGAGCCCTTGCGAACCAGGAAGCGTCGAAACTTTGTGGCTTGCCAGGTCGAGAATACGGATCGCCGATGCCGGATCGTTCGATTCTCCCGCGAAGATGATCTTGCTCCCATCCGGCGACCAGTTCGGGTTCGATTTGCTGGCTGGAATCGCCGGGCATCAACTGCCGCGGGTTTCCGCCGCCGCTCGAAATCTCATAGATTCGGGCAGGCTTGTCCGCAGCCAATGCAAATTCGAAGAAAAGGATGTTCTTGCCATCGGGGGACCAGCGCGGCAGCACTGCGTACATGGGCGGGTATGTCAGTTGCAGACGCTCGCTGCCATCCACTTTGCTTCGCCACAGAGCGCCATCCCGATAGGAAACGTAAGCTACCCACTGGCCGTCTTTCGAAAAGGCAATATATTCGGCTGAAATAGCGCCAAGAAAGGGCTGGAATTGCGCTGATTTCGAATCATAGCGCTCCAGCTCGCCCCGGTATGTCTGGCCGATAACAAAAAGCTTCTTGCCGTCTTTGCCGGGAAGCGGCGACGATAGCGACAATGGGCTGAAGGTCAATTGAACCGGTTTGGGATCCGACCGAAATAGCCCGGCTTTTCGCGGAAGGGCCCAAATCTGGCGCTTCGACTGAAAGATGAAATACTTCCCGTCCGGCGTCCATCGGCCGCAACATTCGTCGGGAGGATTGTGCCAGCCAGCCAACAAACGATGCAGATCGCTACCAGTCACAGAAACTTCCCAGGCGAGCTGCTGGCCCACAGTTCCGGCAGTTTCCGAAGAATCGAAGCGCAGGTGGCCCCCGTCTGGCGACCAGGTGACATTCAAAATGTCACCTCTCACGCTGATCAGCTTGTGAGGTCCCGTCCCATCCGAACCAGCCACGAACAAGTCCCCCAGGTTCGTGTAAGCCAACAACTTGCCATCCGGAGACCACGCACCCGTTTCTCCGACAAGGTCGCCGATTCTACGCGGCGAGCCTCCCACCAGCGGGATACTCCACAGCGGCCCTTTTGGCGGCGCGCCCTGGCCATCCACGACAAGAAGCTCGGATCCATCTGGCGAGAGGTCGACCGTTGCCATATTGAGGGAAGGCAGAATCGCCAGTTTCTGTGGTTCGCTTCCCAAGACCGACATCTCGGCGACGCCATGCGACGAGAAGCTTCCGGCCCTCACCTCGCCCAAGCTCAAGTAGAGTCTCGAGCCGTCGGTTCCGATCAACGATTTTGGTTGCCCATCATGCGTGAGCTGAACGTAATTTGCGACTTTGGGTACGGGCGCAGCCTGCAGAAAATAAGCCGCCAACGCTACAGCGGCCACGATCACGACGGCCGCGGCGATCCAGAATGGCAGGCGCCGACCCACAGCATCTCTCTTGCTCCCAAACTCGCTTTTAACCTCATGGAAGCCGCTTGTGGATGAGCTCGGCGGAACCGATAAGGCCTCCAGTGCGAAAGCCAAATCGGAAGCAGATTGAAAACGCTGGCTCGGATTTTTCTCCAAACAGCGGTGTATTATTTTTTCCAGGGCCAGCGGCGTATCAGGCGCAAGCTGGGAAATGGGCGCAGGGTCTTCGTTCAAAATCGCGCTGATTGTGTCCGCCTCGGTTGGTCTCTGAAAGGTCGTCTTGCCCATCACCATTTCATAGAGAATTGCGCCGAAGGCAAAAATGTCGGTACGATGGTCGACCGTCTGTCCGCGCACCTGCTCGGGAGACATGTAGCCCACTGTTCCCATCGCTACACCCGGCAGCGTGATCGTGGGCGCCAGATTGCTTGCCGATTCTTTCGGTTGACTCAGCTTGGCCAAGCCGAAATCGAGAATCTTGACCCGTCCTTCTTTCATGACGAACAGGTTGTCAGGCTTGAGGTCGCGGTGAACAATGCCTTTTTCGTGAGCTGCTGCCAGACCATGGGCGATTTGCATGCCGTAGTCGATCGCCTTGCGGAACGGCAGCGGTCCAGGCCGCAGCACCTCAGTAAGTGTTTTGCCTTCGAGCAGCTCCGATACGAGGTACGGCACGCCTTCCCAGATTCCCATTTGATAAACCACAAGAATGTTGGGATGGTTCAGCGCGGCTGCGGCTGTGGCTTCATGCTCGAAGCGGACCAACCGCTGTGGGTCGGAAGAAACCAGCGCAGGCAGCACCTTAATTGCAACATCGCGGTTCAGGCGGGAATCACGGGCGCGATAAACCTCGCCCATGCTGCCGGCTCCAAGCGGCGAAAGAATTTCATACTCACCGAATTTCGTGCCGGGAATCAGGTCCATTCCTGCGCCCATTATAATCCCGGAAAAAGGGCGATCAGATGGCAGGTGCAGAACTATTGCTGATATGGACTGTTGCTATACGTCTTTGAAGGAACTGAAAAAACACTGTCTGTCCGAAGCACACTTCTAAGTTTTTCCAAGGCCCACGCAAGCCCAGCCAGACCTGCAATCCAGACCGCAAATGCCACGTCCACTACCCATCCTGGCACCGCTCCCACTCTGCGCAAAAGGAACGGCAAAAAATTCCAGGTAGTAATGTGAACGTAATCCCACGGATCCTGCATCATCACCTGATTCTTCAAACCCCATGCATCCATTTTGCCCAGAGCGAATGCCGCGATGTTTTTGAAACGAAGGGCAATCACGAATGTGGGATGCCCTAGAGTCTCCATTTGATAAATTTCGAGCGGAAGCCAAAAAGCCAGCGACGCGATTTGAATGACAAAGCTGATCGCAATCAAGGCAAGGGCTGCACGCCAGGTCCACGCGCTCAGGTTCGCGCGGTATCGCAACAGCAACGGCACTGCCAGCAAAGCCGCAAGTTCCACTGACGTCGAAACATATCGATCGCCCCAGGCGAAATCTCCCGCCCAATAGGTGTATCGGGCATAAAAAAAGTTGTAGATGAGCAGCAGTATCAGAGATGCCACGCCATACGCGCGGACTTCTGTGGAGAGCTTTTTCCAGAGCACGACCAGGAGAACGATCGCCAGTACGAGCAGAGGATCGAAGAGAAAGATCGATTTCTCCGGCTTAAACAATGGCCCCAAAAAGCCCTGCCAAAACGGCGTGCTCCACGGAAAATTCGCCGGCAGGGTAGGATCCTGCAGGCGCTGTTCCTTGGCAAACAGAGAAACATAGGTATTGGTGAACGAGCCGAATCGGTAGAATTGATAAACCCGGTCTATCAACAAGAAAAGCGCATACACCGGCCCTGCGATTTTGCAGTAAGTAACGAACCGCTGCCACACCTCGCTGCCGCCTGCGCCTTCAAACCAAAGGACGAGCAACAGAAAAACGCCCACGCCGATCAGGTCTAGACCTGTGGTCAGTCTGGTCAACAGGTTCAGTCCCAGTGCCCCGCTTCCCAATAGCAGCGCTCGTCGGCTGCCGGTGCGCAGCCATTCATACTGAAACGAGAATCCCATCAGCGTAAGCAGCATGATGTAATTGTTTTCCATCATGTTCTGCGTGTAATGCAGGTGCGTCGTGCAGAACACCAGCGCGAGAATGCCCCAGACCGACTCGCGAACGCTAAATTGCAGTTGCCTCAGCAATCGAAGCGCAAGCAGCGCAGTGAGGACATTCACGAAAATGCTGGTGCTGTAGGCCACCACAATGCTGCGCACCGATGGATCATCTTCATAATCGGAGAAAATCTTCCAATCAGCGATCCAGGTGCCGACCAAGTCGGCGGGGAGCATGAGCAGGGATTGGCCAACTCCGTACCAACTGTAGAGCTTGCCTCCACGCCCATGCAGGCCAAACTCGGGATATTCATTAGGAAAAACCTGCGGCTCGGAAGTCCACAGCCAGTGCGTGGTTTGCAGCCGATGCACCGTATCGGCCGTACCGAGTTCGCCCGACTGCACCACGAATGCGAGCAAGCCCGCCGTGAGACATAGAAGAAAAGCTGGGTTAGCGAACCATCGACCAACGCGCGAACTCATTCTTCGGATGGTAACAAATGCGGCACCGGTTCTTGGACTAATGGCTGCGACTTTGCGCTCTCGGCATTCGACTATCGCACTCTGGCTCTGGGCCTTCCTCATCGAAGACGAGAGCCGCGACTCCACAGACGGACTTAGTTCAGACCAACTCCATAGAAATAGTTGTAGGTGCCTGCCGGCGAAGCCCAGGGCAGGTTGGCGGTGAATGAACTGAAGAGCATGGCTTGTCCCATGAAGGTCACGAAGACATCCTGCTGCCCCGTGGCCGTAGTGATGCGAAAAGTGAACAATCCGTAGCACGGATCCGAAAGCTCGCCCGAACTGCCGTAAAGATAGGATACGTTCGCAACCGGCGTGAGCGTTCCCTGCACCATCTGATTCCCGCTCGAGTCGGTGACGGTCAACTGGCCCGCAGCGGTGACAACCAGCGTGGCATTGCCGAGGCTCGCCGCCCCTGTCTCTACGTTTCCGGCGCCGGTCGTAGCGTTGGTTTTTTGGTAGTAGATCGCCTTGTAGGTTCCGGCAGTCGTTGGATCGAAATTTGCCCTCGCAGCCTTTTGCAATCCGAGGATCGCGCCGTTCTGAGTATCAACCGCGAAAATGCCATTGGCTGTGCCAAATACATAGTCAGAGTTAGTGCCGTCCGGGTCGGTGATTGTGAGGAATGTTCCTGACGGCCCCAATTGCGCAGTGGCCATATCGAGCGCACCGGAGTTGAACGGGCTTCCGCCCTGATTACTCTGGTTGTAGGACTGGAACGGCGAAAACGTCGAGGTCGTTCCCGTTCCCTGCGTGCCAACGTTGATTGAGCCCACATTCAATCCGCCGGCGGCCGTACGGAATTGCATAAAGTTGTAGGCCTCGCCTTCAAAGGTCGCCAGCGAAATCTGGCCGCTCTCGATTGCCGTAATCAACGCCGGAGCATTGCCATTCGGTCCGGTCTTGGTAGCTTGAATGAGCAGGGCGTAATTGGGAACTTCATACGCGGCCACTAGATTCCCAGTGGGATCGTTCAAGGTATACGTTCCATCAGAGTTAACCGTGTAGGTTACCGTTCCGCTCGTGTTGTTCGACAGGTCTGTGTATGCGATGGTTTGTGCCGTGGAATTGATCGTGATGGTCAGAAAATCACCAACCGAAGCCGTGCCATTGTAGACACGCGAGGCTTGAATTACAGCGCTTGTTTGCGGAGTGGAACTGCAGCCAGTAAGCAAGAAAAATGTTAGACAGACCAATATCACACGAGTTTTCATAAGAGGATCCTTAGCCGCGCCATGGACACATAGGAGATGATCGGCACGCGCCCAGAATGCATGAGGCTATGCGTTTCCGGTACAAGGAACCTCACGTAATTTCTCAGAAATGGTCCGCTGCGGTTGGAATGGTTCCGCTTTGCCTCGCGGTAAACTGTATCGGGAAAACAATTTCATGCCCATCTGCTCTTCTTGTGGAAGCGATGTCCCAACCAGCGGACGATTCTGTTCAGCCTGCGGAAAGCCCGCCGACGATGCGGCCGAATTTGCTACGGTCGACTTCGCGACAGCAACTTCTCCTCTGCCACCGAAGCCGGTGTCGGGAACATCTTCCCGGCCCAGTTCGAACGCCTACCTGAGCGAAGGGCGTTTTCTTCCGGGTCGGCTGCTGGCTGGCCGCTACCGAATCATCGCGCTGCTGGGCAAAGGCGGAATGGGCGAGGTCTATCGTGCCGACGATCTCACGCTCGGCCAACCTGTAGCCTTAAAGTTCCTGCCTGACGAGGCCAGTCACGATCAAGGATTACTCGAGCGCTTCAAGAATGAAGTTCGCATCGCCCGCCGCGTCTCGCATCCCAACGTTTGCCGAGTTTATGACGTGGGAGAAATCGAAGGCCATACCTTCTTCACCATGGAGTATGTCGACGGCGAAGATCTCGCCTCCCTCCTGCGCCGCATCGGACGCCTTCCCGAGGATAAAGCGCTCGACATCGCGCGCCAGCTTTGTGCCGGCCTGGCTGCGGCCCACACGAAAGGTGTGCTTCATCGTGACCTGAAACCCGCCAACATCATGCTCGATGGCCGAGGTCAAGTCGTGGTGACCGATTTCGGATTAGCCGGAGTCGCCGATCAGATTCAAGGAGCCGAGATTCGCAGCGGAACCCCAGCCTACATGGCCCCTGAGCAGTTAGCTGGTAAAGAAGTGAGCACGCGCAGTGACATTTATTCCTTGGGTCTCGTGCTTTACGAAGTCTTCACCGGCAAGCGCGCTTTTTCGGACAAACCCTCTGACAAGTCACAGGGCAGCGGCGATCGTACCCTGAGCCGGCCATCGTCGGTGGTTAAAGATCTGAATCCGGTGATTGAGCGCGTCATTCTGCGCTGCCTCGAAAGCGAACCCTCGGCTCGGCCAGCCACGGTCGTCAGCGTGGCTGCAGCTTTACCTGGAGGAGATCCGCTGGCCGCTGCGCTGGCGGCTGGGGAAACACCTTCTCCGCAGATGGTGGCCGCTTCCGGCGAAACTGCCGGACTCCGTCCGCGAATTGCCGCCGCTTGCCTGGCCAGTTTGCTTTTCGCTTTGGCGTTTTCAGTCTTCCTAAGCATTCATTATGGCGGTCTGCAAAAAATGCCCCTCGAGTTAAGCCCCGAGGTGCTGACGGAGAAGGCTCGTGAAACGGTTGCCAAACTGGGTTATCCGGAGCGCGCGCTCGATAGCGTCTCCAATTTCTACACCGACGATGACTTCTCGGACTACGTCGAGAAACATGACAAGCCGCGTCCGAACTGGGGGGCCGTGCTCGTTCAGCGGCCATCCCTTCTCGGTTTCTGGTACCGGCAAAGTCCCGATTACCTGGTCGCCGACGGCTTTCGCGATCAGCTGCTCAACCCCGGCATTGTAACGAGCAGCGATCCGCCGCCAACGCTTTCAGGAATGATCAATGTAGAAATCGATCCGCAGGGCCGCCTCACTTATTTCCGTGCGATTCCGCCGCAGCGGGATCAGGATAAAGACAAAGATAAAGAGGAAGCTAAAGACGAACAAGGCAAGGACACAAGCAGCGCAAGTCCCACGCCGTTCGATTGGCAGGTTCTCTTCAGCGCTGCTGGCCTGGATCCGGCGCAATTTCATCCCGCGCAGCCAGAATGGAATTCGCTCGCCTCTTCCGACACTCGGATGGCTTGGACGGGAACCTGGCCGGGAACCACGCGTCCTTTACGGGTGGAAGCGGCTGCCTATCGCGGCAAGCCGGTCTTTTTTTCGCTCATCGGCGAGTGGACCAAGCCTGATCGCATGAAGAGCCCCCAGGATTCTCTGGCGAAACGCGTGAGCCAAATTCTTCCCATGGTTCTGCTTGTATTATTACTGTTTGGCACAATTCATCTGGCGCGGAAAAACTACCGCCAGGGGCGAGGCGATCGCGAAGGCGCACTGCGGCTAGCTGTGGTGATGTTTTCACTCGGCATGCTGTTATGGCTGTGCCGCTCGCATCTGGTGGCAAGCCTGAGCACGTTTGGGTTGTTCATCATCGCTGTCAGTACCTCTCTATTTTTATCCGGGATCACATGGCTGCTTTACCTTGCACTGGAACCGTGGGTGCGGCGCCGCTGGCCGCAAGCCATGATCTCGTGGAACCGGTTACTCTCCGGGCAATTTCGGGATCCGCTGGTGGGCCGCGACATTTTATTCGGGGTCATGCTTGGAGTCGTGTGGATTCTCATCTTTCAGCTGCGATACATCCCAATGATGCGCATGGGAGCGGCGCCCGAGCTGGGCCAAACCGACTATCTTGTCGGCGGGCGCGAGGCGCTGGGCGCCTGGCTAATGCAAGTTCCGGCCTCGATCCTGGGCACTTTGCAATTCTTCTTTCTTCTACTTGGGCTTAAAGTGGTGCTGCGTAAAGATTGGCTGGCGGCGATTGCGTTTGTTGCCATCTTCGCCCTCCCGCAAGGGCTTTCGAGCTCATATGTTGCGGTGGAGTTGCCGGCCGAAATTCTGGTCTATGCCGTCGCCGTTTTGATCGTCTATCGTTTCGGGCTGGTGCCCCTGGTTTGCGCCATCTTCACCATCAACATGCTGGCGAATGTGCCTTTCTCGTCCGACCTCTCCGCGTGGTATATGCCCATCTCGATTCTTGCCCTGCTCAGCATTGTGGCTCTGGCAAGCTGGGGTTTTTACCATTCGCTCGGCGGGCAACCGCTCTGGCGGCCAGAAATCGAATGACGTTATTCTTCATTCTTCAATTGCGGCCTCTGGCGCGGCTTTTGGCACTGCACCGGCTTAACAACGGGCTGCATGTCTTGCGCAACAGTTTGCGCATCCGATTCTTTAACCCCGTCTGCAACGCTTGAAAACAGCTGAGATTTGGCCAGCTATCCGTTGGGTTCGGCGTCCGGTGAGTGGCACCCGACCTGCTGCGAAGCATCTTAAGGTAAGGCTTCCAGGAGGCTGTGATGCGCATTTTCACCGTACTTTCTTCCATACTTTTGTTGTCCGTTTTGGGCTTCGCACAGGACGGCGAGCGCGGCATTCCGGGCTATTGCCCCTACGGATGCGGACGCATATGTCCCGATGATCACCACTCCGAGCCTCTCGTTCGCGACCTACTCCCGAAATCCAGTCGGCGCGACCAATGCCACGGCCGGACTGATGGCGGGCGCAACCAACGGAACATTGTCCGAGGTGAATGTCGACACGAGTGCGGTCTATACCGTGCCGGTGTGGTATTCCGGCGGTGGAATGCCGCTGGTTTCTCGTGCGACGAACTCTGGCGTCGGTAGCATGAGGCTGAAGGGAACACGTCCGGAATACCGGGAGCACATGGAGCGCGAGAGAGGCGAGCGCGAAGCTGCGACTCAGGCTTGGATCTACTTCGCGTCCGCAGAGTCCGGCGTACATGCGCTGGAGAACGCAAGTGCTGCGACAGGTGTGAAGCCGACCAAGCGCAGTTTCACGAACCAGGACGTCGAGCAGCAGAACGATAAGAACGGCTACGTCCACTACGACAGCAAGACGGAAAAAATTCAGTAGTCCCACGAGTGTTTGCGTTGTCGCCTCGAATGCCCTGCTTTTCGAAAACCTGCGAAGAGTGGGGCATTTTATTTGCGCTTGACATAGGGCTGTCAGCGGAGCTCTATGAGGCGCTTGTTTTCTTTCGACTCGATTTCGGCTTGGATCCGCCAGCCCGTTTCCTGCGAGGCGGAATATAGTGAAATCGAATCAGATATATGTTATTGCCCTTGCCGTGCTTGGCGACCTTGAGCAGATCGAGCACTCCCAGGAAGCCGGATTCGCGCGCCAGTTCCGGGGTAATATCCGGAAACCCGATCGGCGTGACTGACTCGATTTCTATCTCGCCGTCTCCCATGCGATAACGACGGCCTTCCGTGACATGGGACCTGGCCCAAATCCTGACGCTGCAAGTGATGTCGCCGCGAATTACTCCTTCGCGAAGACGCTTGGCAAAGACCATGGGGAAGTCCCTTCGGGTAATGTGCAGGAAAAGCTAATTTTCGCACGCCGACCTGGGACCGACTGCCGCCCGGCGACCTATTTACCATACGGTAAACTACGGGTGCCTCCCCCCTCCCCCCTTACGCTGATCTTGAAAGCATGAGACTTAGCCCATGCCTCATCTGCAAAATATTCCGGACAAACAGCTTAAATATGAAAATCTTGAAAACAAACAGTTTGTTAGCCCCTGGCTATTAGGGATGCGGGTTGTATATCACTGTGCTCGACTCAGGATGAACTGAATTCTGTGTCAGTGCAAGGTTGAAAGTCACAATAAGGGCATGTGAATTTCTGACGCTTGCGAGCTGGCTTTTTGTGGAGCAGCCAGTTAACTGAGCATGACATGTCATGCAGGACATTCGCGAAGCACCCACGCTGTCGCAAAACACGCGACAGCATGGGGCGCCCTCAAGATATGAATAGGGAAGTAACAGTAAAGATTTAGGCTGGGCCACCAGCCGGGTGCCCGTGGAATCCCGCCCTTGTCGCTTCAGAGCGTGCTGGTGCCGGCAGTTTGTTGGCGGCAAGGATGGCACCCGGCGAAGGATTAATACGGATATGCCCAGCCGTAATCTTTCAATTTGTGCACTTTTAGTGCACATTCTGACCAGTAAATGCATCTTGATGGAGGTTTGGGGGCTTTTTGTGTATAAAAATGGTGCAATGATAATTCGGTTCAGCGCAGAGAATTTCCTTTCAATTAGCGAGAAGCAAGAGCTAACGCTCGTCGCCAGTTCCCTCAAGGACTTACCCGAATCCCTCATAAAACTGGAGTCGGATTATGACCTTTTGCCGGTTGCCGCGATTTACGGAGCAAACGCCTCGGGCAAAACCAATGTGATAAGGGCGCTTCACTTCATTTCGAATGCCGTAGAGAATTCGCATAGGATTTGGGAGCCGGGGAGAGGAACAGTTCGCCGTCCCTTTCTCTTCGGCGATTGGCCGAAGAAACCGTCTTCATTCGAGGTTGAGTTCGCGCTGGCTGGCATTCGGCATCGCTACGGGTTCAGCTTAGATTCCGACAAGGTGCGCGAGGAGTGGCTCTATGCATACCCACACGGCAAGCAGCAGCGCTGGTTCACCCGCTCTGAAATTCCCGAGAGGACTTTTAGCTTTAGCAGGGCACTTCCGGGTGAGAAGACTCGCACCATCGAAGGTTTGACCCGTCCCAATAGCCTCTACCTCTCAGCAGCAGCGGAGAACAACCACGAATCCTTGATGCCGGTCTACAACTTTCTTGTCAAGGATCTTCGTTTCTCGCTCTCAAGAGAACACTTGAGCAGGAAAACAGTGGAGATGTGTAACGACGATAAGTACAGGAGCCTCTTTCTCCAGTACCTTAAGGCGGCTGACCTCGGCGTGCTTGGCCTCAGGATCGAGCAGACCGAACTGGACGACGATGGCAAGAAATTTGTAACTGCGTTAAGGGATGCGATGCCGAAAAGATTGCAGGGAGCTTTCGAATCTGCGACTACCATGAGCCAACCTTGGTTTCAGCACCGAGGGCAAAGTGAGTCGCCAGTAGAATTGTCAATTCATAACGAGTCCGACGGCACCGTGGCTTATTTCTCGCTGTTGGGACCCCGTGGTGAACACTCTTGAGAGCGGGGGCGTGCTCTGCGTTGATGAACTTAACTCGAGCCTGCACCCGCTGCTTGCCCTTGAGCTGGTCCGAGTTTTCAACGACCGCAAGCGCAACCCGCTCGGAGCCCAGCTGATCTTCAATACGCACGACACGAACTTGTTGGATAGCTCGCTGTTAAGACGGGATCAAATCTGGTTTACTGAGAAAGATTCTAGCGGGGCGACCCACCTCTATCCGCTGAGCGACTTCAAACCCCGCAAGAACGAAAACCTTGAGCGGGGATACCTGCAAGGCCGCTATGGCGCTATACCCTTCCTCGGTAGCGATGCTCTTCCACAGGATAAGGACGAATAATGGGAAGGCGCCGCAACAGACCATTGAGGCGCGGCGCCCCGAGAAGGGAACCCCGGAAAAGGTTACTCGTGCTTTGTGAGGGCAAGGTCACAGAGCCGGGGTACTTCCGCGCATTCAGGCACGAGCATAGAAGCCAGCTCGTAGATGTAGAGGTGGTGCCAGAGTGCGGGGTTCCGAAGAGTCTGGTGGAGCTCGCTGTCGAGCGGAAGAAACGCGCCGAAAAAGAGGCTCGACGGTCAGGCGACCCTTACCTCAACTACGACGAGGTCTGGTGCGTTTTTGACATAGACGCGCACCCAAATCTGCTGGATGCGAAACAACAGGCTGAGGACAACGGACTAAAGCTGGCTGTTTCCAATCCGTGTTTCGAACTCTGGATACTGCTTCATTTTCAGGACCAGCGAGCACATCAAGAGCGTGACTGGATTCAGGCGGCCTGTCGTGAGCACCTGCCGAATTTCGTCAAAGAGGTTCCCTACGATAAGGTTCAGCCGGCTTACGCCGAGGCGGTTGCGCGGGCAAAAGCTCTTGCCAAGTGGCAGGCGGAGCAGAATCGGCCTGGTGGGAATCCTTGTACCGCAGTCCACGAACTCACTGAGAGAATTGCAGAGCTTGGAAAGGATCCGTTTCTGAGTCAGAAAAGTGCTTAACGTTCGGACCGTCGCAGCAGTCCAATCTGACGGACTTAGTCCTGTGCGGAACCACTCCGATTCTCACAGGGCGGGCAGTTCTTGAGGATCGCTTATTCGCAACCTCCTCCCTGCCGCCCGCATCTAAACCTTGACAATGTTTCACTCACATCCTATCATGCGAGTGGATGCAGCCGTAAGCGCGTTGATTCAAAAGCACTTATGCAGCTATGAGCGGTGAGCGAGTAAAGTATCCCGCTCAACGCTCATAGGTCATAGCTGGATCAGCACTTAAAGGAGAAGTAGATATGGCCAAGATTATTGGAATTGACCTGGGAACGACCAATTCTTGCGTGGCGGTGATGGAGGGCGGAGAGCCCAAAGTTATCCCCAACGAAGAAGGAGGGCGGACTACGCCTTCTGTGGTTGGTTTTACCAAGACTGGGGAAAGATTGGTGGGGCAGGTGGCGAAGCGCCAGGCCATTACCAATCCGGAAAACACAGTTTATTCGATCAAGCGCTTCATGGGGCGGCGTTATGACGAAGTGACGGAAGAAATCAAGATGGTCCCGTATAAGGTCGTGAAGTCGGGCGACCATGTAGCGATTCTTGCGCAAGGCAAGGAGTACACGCCTCCGCAGATTTCGGCGCTGATTCTGCAGAAACTGAAGAAGGCGGCGGAAGACTATCTCGGCGAGAAGGTGACCGAGGCCGTGATTACCGTGCCGGCGTATTTTAACGACGCGCAGCGGCAGGCCACGAAGGATGCCGGGCAAATTGCCGGACTCGATGTGAAGCGCATTATCAATGAGCCGACGGCGGCGGCGCTGGCGTATGGGCTCGACAAAGGCAAAGACGAGACGATTGCCGTTTACGACTTTGGCGGCGGTACCTTCGATATTTCGATATTGGAAGTCGGCGAGGGCGTGATTGAAGTCAAAGCCACCAATGGCGACACGCACCTGGGAGGCGACAACCTCGACCAGCGGATTGTTGACTGGTTGATTGATGAATTCAAGAAGGATGAAGGACTCGACCTGCGCGGCAAGGGCAACGAGATGGCTCTGCAACGTCTGCGCGACGCAGCCGAGCGCGCCAAGATCGAGCTTTCGACCACGATGGAGACGGAAATTAATCTGCCTTTCATTACGGCGGATGCAAGCGGGTCCGAAGCACCTGGTGAAGAAGCTGACGCGGGCGAAGCTCGAAGGGATGGTGGAAGACATCATTCAGAAGTCGGTGGGTCCTTGCAAGCAGTGCATGAAAGATGCGGGCGTGGATGCCTCGAAGATCAACGAGGTCGTGCTGGTCGGCGGGCAGACGCGTATGCCTCGCATTCAGCAGCTTGTGAAAGAGCTGTTTGGGCGCGAAGGGCACAAAGGCGTAAACCCCGATGAAGTCGTAGCAATCGGTGCGGCAATTCAGGGCGGCGTGCTCGGCGGCGAAGTGAAAGACCTTCTGCTGCTGGATGTGACTCCGCTGTCGCTGGCGATTGAAACGCTGGGCGGCGTGGCCACTCCGATGATTCCGCGGAACACGACGATTCCGACGAAGAAGACGGAAACATTCTCGACCGCGGCTGATAATCAGACGTCGGTTGAGGTGCACGTGCTGCAAGGTGAGCGTCCGATGGCGAGTCAGAACCGGACTCTGGGCAAGTTCCACTTGACCGGAATTCCGACGGCTCCCCGGGGCGTGCCGCAGATCGAGGTGACTTTCGACATTGACGCCAACGGTATTCTGAACGTGACCGCGAAAGATACGGCCACCGGCAAAGACCAGAAGATCACGATCACGTCGTCTTCCGGATTGTCGAAGGAAGAAGTCGAGCGCATGGCCAAGGAAGCCGACGCTCACGCAGCCGAAGACAAAGCGGCGCGCGAGTCGATCGAAGCCAAGAACCAGCTCGACAGCATGGTCTACAGCACGGAAAAGATGCTGCGCGAGAACGGAGACAAGATCTCCGGTTCCGAGCGTGGAAACGTGGAGAATGCCGTAGCCGATGCCAAGAAGGCGCTGGAGTCGAACGACAAGGCGCAGATGGATCGCGCTCGCGAGGCGCTGACCGCAGCTTCGCACAAGCTAGCTGAGGAGATGTACAAGGCGGCGCAGGCGAAAGGTGGTCCGACGCCAGGTGGCGCTGGACCGACCGATGGCGGCGCGGCGGCCGGCGCCAACGGCGGCGGCCAGAAGAAAGACGAAGGTGTGATCGACGCCGAGTACGTGGATGTGGAAGACAAGAAGTAAGCTTGTCCGCTTGGAGCTTATCAGTTTGAACCGTGGGGCGCGGGCAATTTTGCCCGCGTCCTCATATTTTGCGGAGGATCAAGCACAGGGGATTGGGGATCGATATGAACTTTCAGGTGCGCGACGAAACCTACTTTTTGGGGCTGGCTGAGGATGAGAGGCGATGGCTGCTTTTCGTCTCCACTCCGAAGGGCATTCGACCGATTCCCGTCTATGTGGATGCACCCGAGTTGGATTCTGACTTTGTGACCCCAAACGAAGAGAGTCACAGGAGGCCGAACTGACGATTCGGTGAACTTTTGAGGGTCTTCTCGCCTCGTAAACTAAAGCTCTGCTCAAATAACAAACCGATCCAATGGCAACCACTCCCAAAAAAGATTATTACGAAATTCTCGGCGTGAAGAAGTCTGCATCCGCCGATGAGATCCGCAAGGCGTTTCGCAAGCTGGCTCGAAAGTACCATCCTGATGTAAACCCCGGGGACAAATCTGCCGAAGAGAAGTTCAAGGCGCTTTCTGAGGCGAACGACGTTCTCAGCGACCCCAAAAAGCGAAAGATTTACGACCAGGTGGGATTCTATTCGGACAATATCGATCCCGCGGCGGCGGAGGCTTACGCGCGCGGCGGAGCTACCGGTGCTGGAGGCTTTGGAGGGTTCCCCGGTGGAGCACCAGGCGGTGCGCAGCCTGGCGGCGAAGGTGTTCCCTTTGATTTTGGCGGGTTCGATTTTTCCGATCTCATGGACAATGCCCGGCGCTCCGGCAGGAGCGGAGCAGGGACAGGCGGCGGTAGCTTCAGGGACATTTTTTCGGGTATGTTCGGCGGACGCGGCGGAGCCGAGCCTGCTGAAACCGGCCCGATGCCCGGCAGCGATCTGGAATATCAGGTCAACGTACCGTTCTGGACGGCGATTCGCGGCGGTGTGCTGCGGCTGAATATTACCCGGCAGGACGTTTGCGCGAATTGCCACGGCAACGGCTATATCGAGGCGCCGGGAAAATGCCCGGAGTGCAATGGCACGGGGCAGATCACGCAGACCGGCGGCCGCATGAAGTTTAATGTGCAGTGTCCGCGATGCCATGGGACGGGCAAGAACATTTCAACCTGTCCGGTTTGCCATGGCGAAGGCACGGTCAGCCGCACCGAGCCGATTGAAGTGCGAATCAAGGCGGGCACGCGCGACGGGCAGCGCATTCGGCTAGCAGGCAAAGGCAATGCTGGATCGCATGGCGGAGCGGCCGGCGATTTGTACGTAATCATCCGCCTCGATGCGCATCCCGTGTTCCGGCGTGACGGCGATGACATTTACATCACCGTGCCGGTGAGCGCCTCCGAGGCCGCGCTGGGAGCCAAGATTGAAGTTCCCACGATCGATGGACGGGCGCTGCTGAAAATTCCTCCGGGGACGCAGCCTGGGCAGAAGCTGCGGCTGCGGGAAAAGGGCGTACCCTCCGCAACCAGGGATGGTGAACGGGGAGATGAGATCGTGGAGGTCACCGTCCACGTGCCCATGCCGCGAGATGAGCGCACGAAAGAGTTGCTGCGCGAACTGGCTAAGCTGAATCCGGAAGATCCCCGGGCGGAGTTGTGGGGGAAAGTATAGGCGGCTTTTAGCCGACGAGGAATTGGCGAAAAGGGCCCAGCTAAAGGCGGGCCCTTTTTGTTCACTTGCTGCTGGGATCATCGGCCGGATTGATGTAGTTGAATTTCACCGGCGATTGGCCATGGATCTGAATAATTGTTTCGCCGGATGCGCCCGCATAGTGGTGCATGCTGGGATCGAGATAAACGAAGCTACCAGCGCTAAGGCCCATCATTTTGCTTTCCTCGTACTTGTCCCCCATTCCGACTTTCAGGGTACCGGAAATGACGGTAACGCTTTCGCGGAGCGGATGCGTGTGCGGAGCGATTCGGTACCCATCGGGCATCTTCAGACGGATGGTGTAGTCTCCGCTCGCAGCCATCGGATTCCCCTCAACCACGGCAAGTTGAGCTCCGGCGGGGATGAACGGTGGCGACGGACCCCACTTGATTTGATCAGGAGTGAAGAGGTTTTGGGCGGGACACGGCTGCGCGAAGAAAGCGGTCAGGGTGAGGGCCAACACTACTGCAAGGAACGGTATTTTCACAGAAGCCTCCAAGCTTTGGGGGCATGATAGCCAAATGCGAAGACAACAGCAAGGAAAACGCCTCTATGTGCGGCCCGCATCAGGAGCCGCGAAACCGCGGGCCTTAAATTAGTTGACTCAGTCAACTAATTATGGCATTCTCCTGCTATGCTCGGCGGGACCAGTTCAGCAGCCGTTTCCGATCACGCCATCGCTGCCGTCCGCGGCTTCAACCGTTTCTATACCGGCCAGATCGGAGTCCTGAACGAGCACCTGTTGGAAAGCCCATTCTCGTTGACCGAAATGCGGGTGCTCTACGAATTGGCGCACCGCAGGACAGCCACGGCTTCAGCACTTTGCAAGGATCTCGGTCTCGATCCCGGATACTTGAGCCGGATGGTCCGGCGTTTCGAGAAAGAAGGACTGCTGGCGAGGGGCAAATCTGGAATCGATGCGCGGCAGAGCGTGCTCTCCTTGACTGCGCGCGGCCGAAAGACCTTTGCTCCCTTTGAGACGCGATCAGAGAAGCAGGTAGCGGAGGTCCTGGGCAAACTCGGCCCGACCGAACAAAAATGCCTGCTCGAGGCCATGGGGATGATCGAAGGATTGCTTGGACCAGGGCGGAAACCGGACACCTCGTTCATTATTCGTTCTCATCGGCCGGGAGACATGGGATGGGTGGTGCATCGGCACGGCGTTTTATATTCCCAGGAGTATGGGTACGACGAGCGGTTTGAGGCGCTCGTCGCCGGGATTGTCGCGCATTTCATCCAGTACTTCGATCCCAAACGCGACGCCTGCTGGATCGCGGAGAAAGATGGTGAGATCGCCGGTTCGATCTTCCTGGTGAAGAAATCGAAAACCGTTGCCAAGCTGCGTCTGCTTTTGGTTGAACCTTCGGCGCGGGGATTAGGCGTCGGCAAGCGGTTGATCGCGGAATGCGTGCGCTTCGCAAGGCAGGCTGGGTATAAGAAGATCGTGCTTTGGACGCAAAGCGAACTGCATGCAGCGAGGCATCTCTACGAGCAGGCCGGATTCAAACTGGCCGGCGAGAAGCGGCATGATAGCTGGGGCCGCGAGGGGCTCGTCGCGGAAACTTGGGAGCTGAAGCTCTAATCAGGGTCGCGTTTTACCCCTGTGCTGCGCCCTCTGTGTTTTAGTCCTTTTCCGCGTTTTCAGCGAACAAATATAGCCGCGTTGTGCAGACACACGTGCGCATGCCGATTCCGGCTGCTAGTGGTTGAAGTCGGCGATGCCATCCGCCACCAACTGGACCGCAATGGCGAGAATCAGGAAGCCGAAGATCTTGTTGATCGCTCCGACCGCGCTGGGGCCGAGTCGGCGAACCAGCGGGCCGCCCATCAGGAAGAAAAGGAAAACACTCAAGGCAATCGCGGCTATGCCAATCACCATGCCGATGTAAGAGGCGGAGTTGTCGACGTGCGCGGCCAGTGCCATGACGACTCCTATCGCTCCGGGACCGGACATCAGCGGCATGGCCAGCGGAGTGAGCGAGATGTCTTCTTTTTCCTGCGCCTCATGGCTTTCTTCGGGTGTGATGCGCGAGTGGGAAGTCACCATGCCCCAGGCGGTATTGGCGACAATCAATCCCCCGGCAATCTGCAGCACGGGAAGCGAGATGCCAAAGAAATGGAGCACGAATCGTCCAAAGAAAAGGAAGCTGACCAAGACCACGAAGACCCAGATGCCGGTTTTGAGGGCGGTGACGTTACGGTCCCTCGGCGTCCAAGAAGAGGTCATGGTGAAGAAAATGGGTATGCCGCCGAAAGGATCGACAATGGGAAACAGCGCCAGAAAGGTTGCGGCCGCGGAGTGTGGCAGCGTGCGTAAGAAATGCCCGAGTGCGTGCGTGGGGTTCATTGCTATTTCTTCCACGGGAAGCGACGAGATGTCAACCGGAGATCCTAGTTTGGGCTTCGATTGTGTCATAGACGCGGACGGGGTGGCGAGAAGAAAGAAATGCTTCGGATTCGCAGGAACGGCAGATGAGGCTACTGCTGCGCAGCGTCGATGAGACCCTGCGCGGTGGTGACGAGCTTGCCGGCTTCGTTCTTGTCAATCAAAGCCGAAAAACCCGCGCCGTCGAGGTCAGCGACGGACAAGATCTTCCCAAACGAGGTAAAGAGAATCAGCGGAATTTTCGGCAGCAGGACTTTCAAGATGCGGCCCGCAGTCAGGCCGTTCATGGTGGGCATGGAAAGATCGAGAACGATGACATTGGGGAGTAGCTGTTGCGCTTTGGCTACCGCTTCTTCTCCGTCACAAGCTTCCGCGCAAATGCTCCATCCCGACGTTTCGAATATCTCGCGCAAAGTCTTCCTTACCACGGCGCTATCGTCGGCAAGGAGGACAGACTTCACATAATCCAGATTTCTCTCTTGCCTTCAACTTGAAGCTATAAAGAGTTTAGGAGGTTTGCTGGAAGCAGCAATACAGCAGGTACCGTACGCGAGCGCACACAAGGACAGGCCGAGGAGTAGACTCAAAGGGTCTCTTCTAGCAATCCTTCCGCCGCGCCCACTGGGCGACGGTTCCTTGCGAAATCAGACAGCGTTTTTTTCGCTGATCTTCGCTGGACAAGGAGCCGTTATGGCAAAGAGAGCCCGTCCGGGCAAAGTAAATCATAGTCCCGTTCCCGAAATAGAAGGAAATCCGATCCGGAACGAGCTTCTGCTTGGTCTTCCGTCCGCAGAATGCAATTTTATCTTTCCTCAGCTTACATTCCTACAACTGCACACCCACGATGTGCTGGAGGAAGTTGAAGAGCCCATCAAGTACGCATATTTCATCGATAGTGGCTTAGTGTCGGTTCCTCTGCACGATGCGAAAAGGAAAGAGTGTGGAAGTTGGGATATCGGGCAAGGAGGGCTGCACCGCATTACCGCTTGCGGCGGGGCTCAAAACGAGTATTGGGCGGTTAATCGTTCAGGTTGAGGGCACAGCTTTTCGTGTAACCAGCCAAGGCTTCATGCGAATGTTGAAGCAATGTCCAGTTTTGGAGAGGCGGGCCCTGCAATACGGGCAAATAATGGCCATGCAGGGAGCACAAGTTGCGGCCTGCAACCGGCTCCACGAAGTTGACGAAAGACTCGCACGCTGGCTCCTCATGACGCAAGACCGTATTGGGAGTGAGAATATTCCGTTGACCCATGAATTCCTATCTCACATGCTGGGCACGCGGCGTTCCAGTGTCACCGTAGCCGCCGGCATACTGCAGAGTGCCGGCCTCATCACGTATAACCGTGGCTCAGTCGATATTGAAGATCGCCACCGGCTGGAAGATGCCGCCTGCGAATGCTACGACCTCATGCGCAGGCGCACAGCAATTTGGAAACGGGAATCAGTCTGAGCACAGAGCCTGCATTGCCATCCGGAACTCGCTTCGCCGGATGACCGCTGCCGCCTAGAAAGCATTTCGTCCCTGGAAATTCTTCGGCCGGTCGGGACAGTGAACCTCGGCCAGCTTTCTGCAAATCACTTTATTTAGAGCCTTGCAAATCCTTGGCCGCTCGTTCCAGCACAGCCGTGAGAACGCCCAACTGCTGTCGAGCACGCGCGGCATCGCCCTTGTCGATGGCTTCATTCACGCCCGGAATCACCACTGCCGCGTAGCCCGTGTATTCGCCTGGGGCATAAATCGCATGGCGAAACCAGGGACGGTGCGGCAGTCCTTCCGGCACCAGCAACGCGCGTTCAGCCCCGAGCAGGGCCTGGTTCAGGCGATCCGCATTGCGGGGCGGATTCTTTTCTCTTGCGAGGACCTTCGCACCCGCCTCTTGAAAATGCCTGGCGGCTGCGGTTGCCCTGTCGAAATCAAGCGCATGAGGTCCCAGCTTGCTTTCCGCGCGCTTCGCCGCCGCGTCAATATAGGCTTCAACTTCTTTGCCGTACTCCTCGTAATCGTAAGGCAGCACATCGGCATCGGCCATGCGCAGCATCTCCAGACCGAATACCCTCGCCATCTGCTGCTCGTAAAGAAAATCCGGGTCGGCGAATTTCTTGAACCATGTGAAATCGTCAAATGTGGAGTGATACACGCCATAAGGCCCAGTTGAACTGATGTCGGTGGAGGGCACGCCCAGGTGCTGCTGAAAAGAGCTGTAATCGGAACCGCTGCCTAGATCACCGACTCGCACATCGTTCTCGGCGGTAGCTGCCGGCATACGGCGCGAATCGGCTTCTGCGACCGATTGCGGCGAACCCGAACCCGCCTGGTCAGTTTTTTGCCAGTCTTCGTAGACCGTTCCACCCTTGGGGCTCGGAACGGCCTTAGCGATGTCACGCAAAAATTGCTTTAAGCTCGGAACCGCTGAGGCTCCAAATTTAGTTCCTGAGACGCCGACATCCATATTGAAATATGCCGGAGCCTTCGCGAGTTCGGCTTCGTGGTCTTCCACCCACTCAGTCGAGCCCATCAAACCTTCTTCTTCGCCGTCCCAACTGGCAAAAATCATCGTCCGCTTGGGCTTCCACCCTGATTTCAGCAACTCGCCGATCCCGTGCACGGTTTCAAGCATGGCTGCGGTACCGCTGTTCGGATCAACCGCACCATAGACCCAGGCGTCACGATGATTGCCCGCGACCACCCATTCTTGGTCTTGCGGTGCATCGCTGCCCGGTATGCGACCGATCACATCCCAGAGCGGGCGAAATTGATAATCCTGCTTGAGGTGCATTTTCACCCGCACCGGCCCAGGGCCGACGTGATAAGTGAAAGGCAATGAACCTTGCCAGTCGCGGGGCGAATCAGGCCCGCCAAGATTTTGCAGAATGGGCCACGTATCGTGATAGGAGAGTGGCGTGGCGGGAATTTTCGGCATCTGCGCGGATTGCTCGGGAGAAATACGCTTACTGTCGGACAATGACGGCAGCGACGCAATTCCTGGGGTTGTAGGGTCGCCGGGAAATTCGAACATGTAACCGACAGAACCGCGCTGCACGCCGGTATCCGGGCGCCAGGGGCCGACCGGATATTTATCGCCGCGACGCCAGCCATCGTCGTAGGGATCGGAATAAATGATCACGCCCGCAGCGCCGCGCTCCTGCGCAACGAATACTTTCACGCCGCGGAAATTCTGCCCATAGCGCACCAACACGATCTTGCCGCGCACGTCGATGTTCATTTGTGCGAGCTTGTCGAAATCATCGGGCGTGCCATAGTTGGCGTAAATCACATCGGCCTCAAGATCTCCGGAAGGCGACATGCTGTTGAATGGCATGACAACCCGCGGATCATCGTCAAAAGGATCTCCATCCACATGCTCGCGCGTGGGCCCATGCATTTCCACTCCCACCGGTGCGGTGATATCGACGCTGATCTCCTGCGGATAATTGAACCAAGCTTTATATTCGACAATCTCGGTTTCCAGCCCAGCTTCTCGAAATTTTTGCGCGACGTAGTCGGCAGTCGTTTTATCTTCGGGCGTTCCCGCCATGTGCGGAGCTTTGGTCAGAATGCGCAGGTGCTCCTCTGCAAGCTTGGGGTCGGGAACCGCAAGGAATCGCGACTCAATTGTGGTTTCGGCGGCGGCATCGCGAAAGCCGAAAATGGACGCATCGGACGACGGTGCAGCATCACGAATCGGAGTCGAGGAAGCCGAAACCAGCAGCGCGAATGAAAGCAGAGTTGTCGAGAGGACTCGCATGAGGCTCACTGTCGCGGAAGATAGTAAGGTAGCACAGGCGTGGGTTTCTACCGTTGGGGTGCGATACATATTCGTATTTCGTTCGCTATATTCACCAAGTTCACCAATTTCACCAATTGGTGCGAACCGTGCTACAATGACTATCATGAAGCGAGCCACGGTGACATTGCCGGACGATCTTGCCGAGGCGGTCGAAAAATACACGCAGGCCCAAAACGTCGCGCCAGCGCTAACGGCCGTCATCCAAGCTGCGCTGCGAGAGTATTTGCGGGAACGCGGATTCTTGCGGACCTACCGGCCGCTAAAGCTTGAGCCTCTGGGTAATAGCGGACGGAGCGATGTCAGCACGAACCACGATCTTTACCTGACAGGCGTCAAGAAATGATGCGCTCCGTGCTGGCCGACGCTGGCCCCTTGTACGCAGCGGTTGACGAGGGGGATGAACACCATTTTGAAGCCCGGCGGCAGCTGGATATGTTGGAACGAGAACGACGCGATATTGTGATTGCATATCCGATTCTGCTGGAGGGTTACTCGCTCGTTCTCTACCGCCTCGGCGTCGCTGCAGCCCACAAATGGATTGCGTTCTTTGCCGGAGCGTTTTTCATCAACCCCGATTCGCAGGACTACGGACGCGCCTTAACCACAGTTCAGAGCTTTCCTGATCAGCGAATTACGCTGGTCGACGCGACCGTCGCGGCATTGGCCGTTCGCCACGGCCTTGAGGTCTGGACCTACGATCATCACTTTGACATGATGCGGGTTCCGGTCTGGCGATGAACGGGTCAGCGGGTCTGCCCGGTCCCGACGATTTCGTACTTCGAAGATGTCAATTCAGCCAGCGCGAAAGGCCCGCGGCAGTGCAACTTCTGGGTGCTGATGCCCATTTCTGCGCCGAAGCCGAACTCGGCGCCGTCAGTAAATCGCGTCGAGGCGTTCCAGTAGACGGCGGCTGAATCGACTCCACGCAGAAATCTGCGAGCGTTTTCTTCGTTGCGGGTGACGATCGAATCGGAGTGCTTGGTGGAATAGCGGTTGATGTGGGCAATAGCGTCGTCAACATTCGCAACTACGCGTAACGCGATGCAGAGCCGCAGGTATTCTTCGCCCCAATCCTGCTCTGACGCTGCCTGGATATTGGCGCTGTGCGACAAGCGACGCGAGGGATCGTCGCCACGGATTTCGACGCCCGCGTCTACTAGCCTCTTCACAATTCGCGGAAGATATTCCGCAGCGATGTTTTCGTGAACCAGCAACTTCTCCGCCGCATTACACACCGAGGGCCGCTGGGTTTTGGCGTTGATCACGATGCGGTCTGCCATCTCGAAGTCGGCGGATTCATCGACGAAAATGTGGCAGTTCCCTGCCCCGGTTTCGATCACAGGCACAGAGGAATTTTCGGTAACGAATGCAATCAGCCCGGCGCCGCCGCGAGGAATGATCACGTCCACTAAGCCGCGGGCCTTGATCAGCTCCTGCACCGACTCGCGGGTGCTCGAATCGAGCAATTCGATTGCTCCCTCGGGGATTCCTGGCACTGCAGAAAGGACCTTGACGAGTTCGCGGTTGCTTCGCGCCGCTTCTTTGCCGCCGCGCAGCACAATTGCGTTTCCGGTTTTGAGCGCAAGTACCGCCGTGTCGACCGTAACATTGGGACGCGATTCGTAAATGATTCCGACCACGCCTAAAGGCACGCGAACCTTGCGAATTCGTAGGCCGTTCGGGCGCGTCCACTCAGCCAAGGTTTCGCCAATAGGATCGGGTAACGCCGCAACGTCGCGCACTCCTTGGGCCATTTCCTTGATTCGCTCGGGAGACAGCAGCAGGCGATCGCGCATCGCGCCTTCGAGGCCGGAGCTTTTAATGTCCTCGGAGTTTGCTTGCAGAATCGACTCGGAGTGAGTTTCAAGTGCGGCAGCTATCGCCAGCAACAGCGCATTTTTCTCGCTGGTCGGGATCAGCGCCAGCGTTGCCGCGGCCTCGCGTGCGCGCAGAAGTTTTTCTCGAGTGCTCACCGGATTTGCAACCGTGGTTGCCATCACCTTCGTCCATTTCTTCGACTGGGCATTCTTGGACTGGGTGGCGGGAAGTAGGTTCCAGTCTTGCGCTCCATCGCCAGTTTAATGCCTTGTGGGTGCCGGCCATTAACAATGGCAACATGGACCCCCGCTTCGCTTGCCAGTTTTGCTGCCCGCAATTTTGAAATCATACCGCCGCGTCCAAGGGTGCTCTTGCCGTTGCATTGCGCTTCAAGAGTCGGGGTTAGCTTGCGCACGGTCCGCACCAACTTTGTTTTTTTGCGCGAACCTCTGCTTCCATTGGGCATGTAGAAGCCGTCAACATCCGTCAACAGCAAGAGCCAGTCAGCTTTTACGGCCGTGGCGAGAAGAGAGCTAAGCTCGTCGTTGTCGCCGAAGGCGCCCACTAACTCACGCACCGAGACGCTATCATTCTCATTGACGATCGGAACCACGCCTAGCGACAAAAGTTCGGCCAGCGCGTTCTGCAGATTGCGGTAGCGAATGGGTGAGGTGAAGTCGTCACTGGAAAGCAACAACTGCGCGACTACTTTCTTGCCGAAAAATAGACGCTCATAAGTGTGCATCAGCTTGCTTTGCCCCACCGCTGCACAGGCCTGCATGCCGGGAACATCGCTGGGACGTTTGCTGAGTGCAAGGCCAGACATTCCGGCAGCGATTGCGCCGGAGGTCACAATTAAATATTCATTCTTGCTCAGGTCGAATTGATCGACCATGGCGCGAAGCAGGTTCGCGTCGATCTGGCCTCCGGGGGCGATCAGGCTGGTACCAACTTTAATCACGACTCTCATGTGACTAGACTTTCTTACCTTGAACAAATCTCTAGATTGAATCCCTGGATCATATCGCTCGATTGAGATGGTAACTCAGTCCAACTCGGAGGAGTCTTTCAGCGGCCTCGCCGCAAGCTTTTCTGCAAAGCACCCGGGGGTGGAGACAGGAAACCGGGCAGGGGACAATGTAGCTATCCTGCAATTAAAATAGCTTTCTGGCAAGATGAAAAAACTTGCCACTTTGAACCTTATGCCAGCCTCCAATGCGACCAGCCGCTTCTCTGATCGGGTTGAGAACTATGTGCGCTACCGGCCGGGATATCCCGCGGAAGTGCTGCAGACGCTGAAGAACGAGTGCGGTTTGTCGAACCGGCAGATTGTGGCAGATATCGGCTTCGGTACCGGCATCTGGACCCATGTGCTGCTGGAAAATGGAAATGCAGTATTCGGCATCGAGCCGAATGCCGAGATGCGGGCGGCCGGCGAGCGCCTGTTGGCAGGTTTTCCGAAATTCAGTGCCGTTGCGGGAACGGCCGAGGCGACCACTTTGCCCGATGAAAGCGTGGATTTCGTTACCGCCGCACAGGCTGCACATTGGTTTAACCGCGATGGCGCACGGGCAGAGTTCGTTCGGATTTTAAAGCCCGGCGGTTGGCTGGCCTTGATCTGGAATGAGCGTGTGACCGATTCGACTGCGTTCTTGCGCGACTATGAGAGGCTGCTTCTCAAGTACGGAACGGACTACCAGGAGATCCGCCACGAGCGCACCACGGCGGAAATCAACCAATTCTTCGATCCCGCTGCTTTCAAGGAAAGAGTTTTCGACATGCGGCAGGAGTTCGATTATGCGGGAGTCGAAGGCCGGCTGCTTTCGTCCTCGTATGCCCCGGGACTAAGCATCCACAACACACGCCGATGTTGCGAGAGTTAAGGCAAATATTCGAAGCGCACGCGGTCAACGGCGTCACGACTTTTGAATATAAAACCAGAGTATATTTCGGTCAGTTGAGCTGACTAACCTTTCCCCTCCGAGGCCAAGCTTTGCCTGAAGAAAACTCTTTTCACATGACGCCCGAGGAATTTCGGCGCTATGGCCACGCCGCCATTGACTGGATCGCCGACTACCAATCTCGCATCGAGTCCTTTCACGTGCTCTCGCAGGTGAAACCGGGGCAGATTCGCGCTTCGCTGCCGGAGACTCCTCCGGCAAAGGGAGAGCCGTTTGAGGCGATGTTGAAGGACGTGGAGAAAATCATTCTTCCTGGCGTCACCCACTGGCAGTCGCCGAATTTCTTCGCTTATTTTCCCTGCAACGCATCCGGCCCGGGAATTCTCGGGGATCTGCTTTCCTCTGGTTTGGGCGTGCAAGGCATGTTGTGGTCGACCAGCCCGGCTTGCACCGAGTTAGAAACGCATGTGCTCGATTGGCTCGTGCCGATGCTCGGCTTGCCGAAGAAATTCTTGTCTTCGAGCCCGGGCGGCGGAGTGATTCAAGATACCGCATCGAGCGCCGCGCTGTGTGCGCTGCTGGCCGCGCGCGAACGCGCCACAAACTACACGAGCAATCAAAAAGGATGCGATGGGAGAATCGTGGCTTACGCCTCCACGCAAACCCATTCGTCTTTGCAGAAGGCTGCGATGATTGCCGGCATCGGCAACTCGAATCTGCGGCTCATCGAAGTGGACGAAAATTTCGCCATGCGGCCGGAGGCGCTTGCCAAACAGATCGATGCCGACAAGCGTGCCGGGCTCGCTCCTTGTTTTGTGTGTGCGACGGTGGGCACGACTTCTTCCAATGCCATGGATCCGGTCGCCGAGATCGCCAAGGTCTGCCGCCAGCACAATCTTTGGCTGCATGTGGATGCAGCCATGTCGGGAAGCGCGATGCTGTGCCCCGAATTCCGCCATTTGCAAAATGGAGTGGAGTTTGCCGATAGCTATAACTTCAATCCTCATAAATGGATGTTCACCAATTTCGACTGCAACTGCTTCTGGGTCGCCGACCGCAAGGCGCTGATTAACACGCTGAGCATCCTGCCGGAATACCTGCGCAATCAGGCCACCGAGTCAGGCGCGGTCATTGATTATCGTGATTGGCATGTTCAGCTCGGCCGGCGATTCCGTTCACTGAAGTTGTGGTTTGTGATTCGCCACTATGGGGTGGAGGGTTTGCAACATCACATTCGGGAACACGTTCGGCTGGCGCAGCAATTTGCCGGCCTGGTTCGCGATGACAAACATTTCGAACTCGCCGCGCCGGTACCGCTGAATCTGGTCTGTTTTCGACACGAAGGCGGAGATGAGGCGAATCAAACGATCATGGACCGGCTCAATCGAAGTGGAGATTTGTTTCTCACACACACAAAATTGAACGGGAAATTAACTTTGCGCTTGTGCGTTGGCCAGACGAATACGCAAGCACGGCACGTGGAGAATGCCTGGAAGAGGATTTGCGACGTGGCGGAGAAACTAGCGGCCGAGGCGTAAGTTGAGCGTCACGATTCCCAGGGGTTCAATACCGGCACTTGCGTGTTGATGAAGTCGCTGACGTTGCGGGAGACGATGGTAAGGTTGTGGTGAAGCGCGGTCGCGGCCAACAGACCGTCGATGGCCGATAAAGATCTTCCCTTGCGCTGGGCCTCGGCAGTTAGCCATCCCAAACGATCGGCAACCGCGCGATCGATCGCCAGAATTCTTCCGGAAAATCGAACTTGCAAATCGTGTTCCAGCCAACTCTCCAGGTAAGTTCGGCGCTTGCTCTGAGCAAGCGTGGCTGCGCCCTTGCGAATCTCACCCAGCGTCAAAACGCTCAAATAGAGCAGGCTCTCATCCGCGGCCCTCATCCAGTCCATCACGCGGGGTTCCGGCTTGCTACGGATCAGCTCGGAGATGCAATTCGTATCCAGTAGAAACCCGCTCATAGGTCGATGTCGCGAGCCGGGCTTCGGCCCGCTTCAGGTCAAGCTTCAGTCCTGCCATCGGGGATTTGCGGAAAAAGTCCACGATATTCCTGGGCTGACGTGACTTACCCACGAGCCGGTCGAATTGCTCCTCGGCGACCATCACTACGCCCTCTTTGCCCTGCCGCGTGATGCGTTGCGGACCCTCAGTTCGTGCCTTGCGGAAGACTTCGCTGAAGCGAGCCTTAGCACTTTGAACCTGCCACGAATCGGGCTGAGGAAGGGTCGTGACTGCCTCATGAACCGGCTTCGCCGATCTCGCCATATCTTGCCTTCTTTATGTCTAGTCAGACTAGTCATAATTTTAGGCCCGTGTCTATGCCGCTGTCAACTTTGACCAGCTCGGAAGGCGGTGAGTCAACACCGGAACAGTTTAGAAAAGATCGGCAAGGCATTCGGTATTTTGAGATCGGCGATCGCGAAGGAAACGAAATCGATGTGGTCGAAGCCTGAGGGCTGCTGTGAATCAATCCGCCGGCATGGGCGCAGGGGCAACCGCCGCGCTGCGCGCCTTCACACGAACTGGCGTTTCCGTTGGGGTCTCCAGCCACTTGCGGACTTCCGGTAGCGCTTGCCGCATAGCCACTTCGCCGCCGCGAATGAGTTCGGCGAAACGTTTGAAGTCGTCGTATGCGAAGCCGGCTACGTCGGGCTCGACCACAATATCTGCCGCGCCCAGCCACAGGTGACGAGTCATGTCCTGGGCGATGGCAAACGATTGGCCAATCACATCGAACAAATGCCGTGGAGCGCCGTTCTTCGACCACTGGCCCTTCAGGTGAACCGCAATCACCCGGTCTGCGCCCATTTCATGTAAAGGATGCACCGGGACGGGATGCGAAAGCATGCCATCGACTAGCCAGCGGCCGCGGATATTTACCGGCAAAAACATTCCTGGGTACGCGCAGCTGGCGCGAACCGGATCGATAATCGATCCCGAATGGAAAACCACTCCTTCGCCGCTATTGAAATCGGTGGCCGTCACACCCAGCGGGATCCGCAACTCCTCGAAGGTTTTCACTTTTAACGTACGGTTCAGAAAGGCGGCCATGCGGTCGTTTGAAGCAAAGCCGTAGCGAGAGACCGTCCAGCGAGCGAAGGTAGTAAAGCGCACCGACCGCGCCATCTGTTCGAGTTCTTCAATGGATACGCCGCTGCAGTAGGCAGCACCGATCAGCGCGCCAACGCTGGTCCCGGCGATGACGCGAACCGGAATTCCCTCTTCTTCGAGAACTTTGAGAACGCCAACGTGGGCGATGCCGCGGGCGAATCCACCGCCGAGCGCGACTCCGATTGTTGGAAGCTTTTGAACCTCAGGCGCAGCGGGCTTGCGGGACAGTTCCCGGCCAAAAGCCTGCACCGAGCGCATGATCCTGTCCAGACTTTTCACAGCAACCCCACGTTTCTGCCTACCCAGTTGCTCATAGCTATGATGCCAGTTGATAAACAAATGTGTAGTGCCCGTTGGTGCTACATGTGTTACTTCCGGCGTCTACCGTGGTTACGGCAGGATTACCACCATTTTTGGGAACGTGGACTAAGTCCTGTAATGCTGCTAATTTAGCGTTTATGGAGCGGGAGATCTCCGCGGGAGGCGTGGTACTCCGCAAGCGCGATGGCGAGTGGTGGATCGCAGCGATTGAGTTGCCGGAAGTAAGCGAGCGGGCGGCGAATCCGGTGAAGCGAGGTCCAAAAACGGCAAAGCCAGTGCTCGCCTTGCCGAAAGGTGCGGTCGATCCTGGCGAAAAGCCAGTTGAGACTGCACTTCGCGAAGTCTTCGAAGAAACTGGAGTAACCGCCGACGTAATTACGAAATTGGGCGACATCAAATACATCTACACGCGCACCTGGGCCGGCGGAGAACGCGTTTTCAAGATTGTAAGCTTCTATCTGATGGGTTATCGGTCAGGGCGCATTAACGATATTGCTGCTGAAATGCGAATTGAGGTCGGACGCGCTCTATGGGTCAGACTGGAGGATGCTGCGCGTTTGCTTGCTTACAAAGGAGAGAAACAAATGGTCGGAAAGACGAGGCAGTATTTGGACGAGCATCCTGGACCTTAATTGCATTGATTTCTGGCTCGTTCTGAGAATTCTTCCCGCATAATGGATTTCATGTTCTCGCGACAGGTTCGTGCCCTTGGGCGCAAGCCTTATCCTTCTGACTTTTTCCTTTCCTTCAACGGCGAAGGTTTCGCATGCGGCCTCTCTGGATTCGGATTATGTCTCCGCCCTTGCTGCTGCTGACCGCTTTCTGCACGCGTGGCAATCGGGCGATGGAGAAAATGGAATTGCACTGCTGACCGAGCGTGCAAAGAAAGGCATGAATCCCGACGGCCTAGACAAATTTTTTTCCGCTTCCGGGCCTTCTGGCTACGAGATTAATCGGGGTAAACGCGTGAGGCGTGGACGTTATGAATTTCCCGTCGTTCTGGTGAGTCGAGTTTCGAACAAGCTTCACCGCGAATTTTCCAGCATCGTGATCGTGAACACTAGCAATAATGAGTGGGCAGTCGATAAACTGCCGTAGTCTGATGCTTCCGCTTGTGGTTCGAAAATTTTTGAGGCGATTGATGAAAGGTATTCATAAGGTTGCAATTCTCGGCGCCGGAACCATGGGCGCGCGCATCGCGGCGCATTTTGCCAATGCCGGAGTTCCGAGCTTCTTGTTCGACATTGTTCCGCCCGATGTGGCGGCCAGCACCGCGCCTGAGGCGCGGAACAAGATTGCTGCCACGGGCCTTGAGGCTGCGAAGAAATCCAAGCCCGCCGCTTTCATGGAGCCTTCTCTGGCGCGTTTGGTTACGGTGGGAAACTTTGACGACGATTTGCCAAAGCTTGCCGGCGTCGACTGGATCATCGAGGCAGTGGTTGAAAATCTCGAGATCAAGCGCGCCCTGCTGCGCAAAGTTGATGCGGTTCGCAAACCAGGGACGACCATCACCACCAATACCAGCGGATTGCCGGTCGGCAAAATTAGCGAAGGTTTTCCGGAAGATTTTCGGCGCTCGTGGTTCGGCACCCATTTTTTCAATCCGCCTCGCTACATGCGCCTTTTGGAGCTTATTCCCACTCCTGACGCTGATCCAGCGGCGATTGAAGCGGTAGAGCATTTTTCCGATGTGCGGCTCGGCAAGGGGGTCGTGCTGGCGAAAGACACACCCAACTTTATCGGCAATCGGATCGGGACTTTTTCAGTATTGAACGTCATGCGTCTGATGCAGGAGATG
The DNA here is from genome assembly GCA_963743585.1 of uncultured Acidobacteriaceae bacterium. GTDB lineage: Bacteria > Acidobacteriota > Terriglobia > Terriglobales > Acidobacteriaceae > Sulfotelmatobacter. Next base: position 852,866 of record CAVUQI010000006.1, read on the forward strand.
GACCTGACCGTTGAGGAGGTCGATGCGCTGACCGGGCAAGCCGTCGGCTGGCCGAAGTCAGCAACCTTCCGCACCATCGACTTGGTAGGTCTGGATATTCTGGGCCACGTGGTGACGAACATGACCACGAATGTTCATGACGAACGCAGCGAACTTCGGCTGCCGGATTTCTTTACGCAAATGCTAGAACGCAAGTGGTTGGGCGACAAAACCAAGGGCGGATTTTACAAAAAGAGCACAGGTCGGCCCTCGGCTGGCGAACTAAGCAAAGAAAAAGCAAGCAAAGAAGAGCCTTTCAAAGAAGACGAGCGCCTGGCACTCGACTGGAAAACTCTGGAATACCATCCACGCGGCAAGCCGAAGTTTCCCGCGCTCGATATGGCGAAGAACGTCGAAGAAACCGGAGCGCGCCTGCGCATGTTGCTCGGCCTCGAAGGCGGCGGTCCGCAGAAGGGCGACAAGGCGGGTGCATTCCTCTGGGCTGCTCTCTCCGATTTGTGGACGTACTCCGCGAATCGCGTGCCGGAGATCTCTGATTCCATCGTCGAGATCGATCGCGCCATGCGACTCGGCTTCAATTGGGAACTTGGTCCATTCGAACTCTGGGACGCAACCGGCGTAGAACCTACCGTTGCCCGCATGAAAAAAGAAGATAGGCCGGTTGCTTCGAACGTGGAAAAGCTGCTCTCCGCCGGACATAGAGGTTGGTACATCGATGATGCGAAATCGGCTTCGGGCCGAAAATTTTTCGATCTCAAGACCGAAAGCTGGGGACCAGTACAAGTTCCAGCCGGAGTCCGGTCGGTTACGGTCGCGAAGAAGTCGAATGGAGTGGTGAAGAAGAACTCCGGCGCGTCGCTGGTCGATCTCGGTGATGGCGTTGCCTGCATCGAGTTCCACAGCAAGATGAACACGCTGGGCAGCGACATCGTTGGGTTTATTAGTCAAACCCTGAAGCCCAATGAACCGGCGACAACTTCGACGCCTTCGTCATCACCAACGACGCCGCAAATTTCTCGGTCGGCGCGAATCTGATGCTGCTGTTGATGAGCGTGCAAGAAGATGAGTGGGACGATGTCGATCTGGCCATTCGCCAATTCCAGGGGATGACGCAGGCGATCAAGTTCTCCCAGAAGCCGGTTGTATCTGCGCCATTCGGATTATGCCTGGGTGGGGGCACGGAGATTTCGTTGCACGCCGCAGCGTGCCAGCCTCATGCCGAACTTTATGCCGGATTGGTCGAAGTGGGAGTGGGCTTGCTCCCCGGCGGCGGTGGTTGCAAAGAGATGTTGCTGCGAGCCGTCGACAGTGCGTCAGCGGCGCGCGGCGGCAAAGGATCCAAGGAAGCGCTTGCTGGCTCGGTCGAGATGCTCGACGCCATGAAACGAGTTTTTGAAACCATTGCAACAGCGAAAGTGGCTACATCGGCGCACGAGGCCCGCAGTCTCGGCTTTCTCGATGACAGCGACCGAATTACCATGAATCGCGAGCGTGTACTCTCTGACTCCAAGGCGCGCGCGTTGGAACTGTTTCGCGCTGGATATGAGTCGCCGGTTCCACGCACAGACATTCCTGCTCCAGGCGAAAACCTGCTGGCTACGCTGAAGTTGGGCGTGCACCTCATGCGGCAGGGCGGTTATGTGACGGATTACGAAGTGAAGCTGGGCGGCAAGATCGCCGAAGTTCTCTGCGGGGGCAACGTCACGCCCGGCACTCCAGTGAGCGAACAGTACATTCTCGACCTCGAACGCGAGGCTTTCAAATCGCTGTGCGGCGAGAAAAAAACGCAGGAGAGAATTCAATACACGCTCAAGACCGGCAAGACGCTGAGGAATTAACGTAGCCGGCTCGCGAGGCACCTCCGTCGTAGTGAAAATGACCGCCTTCGCTCACCTAATTGGTTCAACGAAGACTGCGGTGCCATAAGCAAGCACTTCCGTAACTCCCTGCATGATTTCGGTTGCATCATAGCGTGCCGCAACCACGGCATTGCCGCCCAGTTCCGCGGCATGCATCAGCATCAGATCGAAAGCTTCGCCGCGAGTCTTCTCGCATAGGTTGGTAAGCAACGTAATGTTTCCGCCAACCAGCGTCTGCAGTCCGGCGCCGATGGTGCCGAAGATCGAGCGCGAGCGCACTACAATTCCCCGCACCACCCCAAGGGTGCGGGTGACCCGAAAACCATCCAACTCGAATTGCGTTGTAACCATGTTGTGCGCCACCATCCGTCCACTGCCCGTGTAGCTGGTTCCCATCGGCTGCGCCCCCTTTTTGAACGTTGACTCTGGTAAGCAGGTAACTATAACGCGAATGCGCGAGGATGCGAATTATGATTTGGGCCCGCTCCGTTCTGGCGGTCGAACTGGCGAGTTACTCCAGGGAGGCGCTCATGACAAATTCTCCGCTGTGCTCGTCGTACTCAATCTGCAACACATTCGGTTTGCAGCACACCTGGCAGTCTTCGATGTAGCTCTGCCGTCGTCCCGCAGATTCATCAACCGTGGTCCAGTTCCATTCTCCACAGCCCGCGCATTGAAAACCGGTTTCCGCCACGTAAGTGCCAATAGCTTAGCCCTATAATGAGTCGATTCGCATTCGAATCGTGGAGGGTCCATGATTTCACGGCGGCGTTTTCTGGGAGCAAGCGGAGTTGCGGCGGGGGCCGCAATGTCGTCGTCTTGGCCTGCATTCGCAGGTTTGCCCCGGAAGCCGGCTCGTGACTCGGCTCCTCATTCGATCGCCTCGTTGAAGTCCCGCGCCAGTGAAGCGACCCCCATCAGCCGTGACGAGCGAACTGCGCGGCAGGAACGCGCCCGCAAGCTCATGGCTGACAACAGCCTCGATGCAATGGTGATGATGGAAGGCACGTCGCTGAAGTATTTCACGGGTATTCAGTGGTGGGGCGGCGAACGGCTGTTCGCGGTGGTGCTGCCGGCCAGAAGCCCGGCGTTCTACGTGTGCCCGGCATTTGAAGAAGGCCGCGCCCGCGAACAGATTTCTGACGTGCCGGGCGGGGAACAACTCGATCTGCGCACCTGGCAGGAAGATGAAAGCCCTTACGAGCGCCTTGCCGAGGGATTGCGCGATCGAGGCATTTCCACGGGCACGCTAGGCATTGAGGAGACGATCCGGTGGGTCTTTTCCGATGGCATTGGGAAAGCTGCGCCGCAATCGATGCTGGTGAGCGCGACTCCCGTCACCGCCGGCTGCCGCATGATCAAGAGTGCGCATGAGCTTGCTCTTATGAGTCTCGCCAACCAGGTAACTCTGAGCGCCTACGAAGCCGTATATCGCTCGCTGCGTGAAGGCATGACGCAGGAGCAGGTCGCGGAGCTGATTGCTTCGGCTTACGAGAAGCTTGGTTTTCCCGGCGAGGCCAGCGTGCAAGTGGGAGAGTACACGGCACTGCCCCACGGCTCGACAACGCCGCAGGTGATTCGTGAAGGCTCCATCATCATGATCGATGACGGCTGTACCGTCGAAGATTATCAATCGGACATCACGCGCACGTTCGTGCTCGGCAAAGCTTCCGACAAGATGAAAAAAGTCTTCGACATCGTGCACCGGGCGCAGGCCGCGGCTCTGGCAGCCGCGCATCCCGGCGTTGAATGCGGCTCGGTCGACGCCGCTGCGCGCAAAGTGATTACTGACGCCGACTATGGCCCTGATTACAAATATTTCAGTCACCGGCTGGGTCATGGCATCGGCATGGACATGCACGAGTGGACTTATTTAGTGCGTGGAAATACCACCAAGCTTCAGCCGAATATGACATTCAGCGACGAGCCCGGCATTTATATTCGCGGGGAATTCGGCATCCGGCTGGAAGACGATATGCACATCACGGAGAGCGGCGCTGAGTTGTTCACCCCGCAAAGCCCGTCGCTCGAAGATCCATTCGGGAAAGCCTGAGTCCGTTCAGCTCTTCGGCGCTTTTGCATCGGGCTTAACTTCGATAAGCTTTACTCCGACGACTTTACTTCGATGACTTTACTTCGACGATTCGACTTGCAGATTATTCGTGACCGAGAAAATGCCGGGCACACCGTTCGCCCGCATGTTGGCAAGGTTCTTATCGGCTTCGCTGTCGACCACGCCATCCAATTCGACGCGGCCATTGTTCACGATGATGCGAATCGGCTTCTGCACTCCCAGGGCGTATTTCTGCAGCGCCGGATACCCGTAAATTGCGCGAAATAGTTGCCTGCGCAAGCGGCTATCCATGGGCGATGGAGGAAGCACCTCAATTTCGTTGTTAACCTTCTCAACTCCTTCGATGTGCTTCACGGACTTCTCGGCATCCGACTTCAGCGTCGGACGAACCACCTGCCCGAGCAGCGTCACGGTGTCGCCCTCGACCTTGAACGCAATGTTGTCGAACACTCCGAAATACGGAAGCATGAGCAGTGCATGGCGAACTTCGCGGGTGATGCGTTCTTCGGAACGCGCCGAGGGTTGGTTGCGATCCTGAGCAGCCGCGAAGACAGATAGCGCAAACAGCGCCGCAATCAGAAAGGCCAGTGTGGGTTTCATCTCAGGTCTCCTTGCGCACAGAATGCCTTTCATTCTAAAGCGCGAAGGAGCGAGTTGCAGGCAAACTTGGAAGGTGAAGGCAAGATTCCACCGGCGCAGTGAGCGTTGGGGAGGGCTTATTCCCGCTCACCGCACCGGCGGCTTACAACTCACGCAGAAACGCTGATGCCTGAGCCGGTTGTGCTCGATGTGCCGGAGGACGCGCCCAGCAAGTTCAGGACGACCTGCTCGTTGCTATTGGAAGGCAGGTTCAACGTAACTTGCTCTGGATTGCTGGAGCCCTGACTGCCAACGCTGAGCGAGAGCTGCTCGCCGCCGCTGGATGAGTTACTGAGGTTGATCGTGATCTGCTCCGGAGTGGTGGTGTAGCCTGCGGGGGCGCTGAGATTGAGCACAATTTCGGGCCCACCGGTGGAACCCCCACTCGATCCGCTGCCAGAACCCGACTCTGACGTCGTATGGCTGAATGTGCTTTGCAGTTGACTAAAAGCCTGTTGAGCGCCCGCCAGGTTCCCGCTCTGCAAGGCTTGGCCGATGGAAGTGAAATCCTGCTCGCGCTGGCTGTTCGCGTACGGTTCCCCGGTGGGAAAGGGACCATTTTGCCCTAGTGCGGTAATGTTGTTGAAGTCGGTTTCGGCCTCGCTCACGTCGCCTGACTGGAGGGCTTGGCCCAGTTGGTGCTGATCGGATTGCCGACCCTGGAAATAAGTCTGCAACTGCTGGTTTAGCGAACTACTCGATACTGCGGATGTCGACATTGGTATCTCCTCACAAATGTAATGGGCTGACAAGAGACGACAGGTGTCTTGCCATTCAAGGGCCATATCGGACTTAAGAAACACAAACTTTAGCCAAGACTTCGGCGAAGCCGCCCTGCGTTGACGATTCACAAACAGCCACTGGCATTAAAGGAGGTTGCTCGTGATGTCCGCGGAGCTTGCCTACTATCCAAACTCCCGCACCCGGCTGCGGCTCGACGACATTATCGCCAGAAATCCGGTGATCTGTTTGCCGCAGCTGCTGCAGTATGCCTGGCCCGGTCGTATCCGGTGCCCCACAGCAATCGCGGAACATAGTCCCTCCACGCTGGGAAACTATTCGTCAAAGATCATTTCCGAAAAAGTTCCGGGCCTTTAGGTGTATCTCGTGATCGGTGGGTGTATCGAGAGACACAAGGACGGGAAGAAAATCACTCCGCAAACGAAAAGGCCACCCGGCAACAGGGCAGCCTCTTCTTCAAGGGAGAATAGTTCCAACGGAGGCAAAGAGATTTTCCGCCAAAACTTTTCTTGGAGAAAATCTTATGAGCCGAAAAAGCAGGGTGTCAAGGAATTTTTAGGAAATAAATCTCTTTGTTTTCATCAAGTTACGGATTTGGTCAACAGCACGCCAAATGTTTCATTTTGAGACAAACTGTTCTGCCGGCGGCTCCAAACCAATCGTTCTAAGGCGCTTACGCCCGTTTCGAGGGGCGCTCGACGCTTGCCGTCCCGCTTCCGGAGCTGTGGCGTTTTGGCTCCGATAGGTCGAGCGAGATGAACTCTGCTTCGTCTGTCTGGCTGGGAAAATAGCGTCGTAAGAGAACCCGAAACCCGCCGAAAGCCACACCGGCTGCCAGAGAAATCGCTCCGATCGCAATGCAGAGCAGGATAATGTTCACCAGCAAGTTCGCAACATTATTTTTTTTGTCGAAATAGGTGTTTTCGTTCCACGTCACGCTGGCTTCGTAATGCACCGCGCCAAGCAGCGTCTGCGCATCGCTCTCGGAGAGCGCTCCAGAGACAATCGCGACAATCGGTCCGCTGCGCTTGTCGAAAAACGGCCCGGCATTTTCGACTGCGGTGACGCCAGGTTGCGGCTCGGGGGCATGATAAGCCGCATCGATGCTGCGCAAATGCGCCGCCGCCAGCGCCGGAGTAGGATACTCGATCAACATCAAGGTCGCGGTTCCGCTTGGCGAAGAATATTGTCCCAGCACCACTTCGGGGTTCGTGCTGAAATCGACCAGATTAGCGGCAAGCGGCGACCCGATGGCATCCAGGGCGAGCGGCCCTTCCGCATATTTCTCCGTGTTCGTCTGGTAGCCGTGGTGCGGCATGAAGGCAAGGATCGGCGGAAGAGCGCCCTCATTTCCCGCCGGACGCGGAAGCCTTCCAGCCAGCTCGCGCAGGCTCGCCGCCGACATAGCCGACATCTGGCTGAAAACCGCGTCTACCAGGATGTTACCGCGATAAAACAGCACGCGCCGGTCCAGTGAGGCTCCCTGATCGCCAATTTCTTCCCGCGCCATCTCCGGCTGCAGATACAAAGTGTATGCGCCAAAGGCCCCGCTGGTGTCGGTAAAGCGGGCGGCATGAATCGTGAGCGTTCGCCCATCGTCGCTCTTGTAGGTGGCGGATTCGAAATCGGTGAACCCGTATTCTTTGAGCAGGGCGGCATTCGCCGAGTCGGCCGCACTGGCATCTTTGCTGGTCTGCGGCGTGCCCTGCATTTGCCATGCGGCGAACTGTTTAGAAAGGATCGGAGGCGCGGAATTGGCCCGTGGAACATCGGCGCTAGCTCCGGCGACTGTGAGGGCCAGCACGATTACCAGCTTCGAAACAAAAATCGACCGGGAGCGCATCCTTTTTAATTAGACCACAGCAGGCGGGTAAAGGTTTCCGAAACGGGGATTCCGGAAAGCCTCTCGAGTCTGGGAACTACTGTTCAGCAGATAGCGCTCTTCATTGCCGCGAATCCTGTTCGCCTTTGCTGGCAACCTTCACCCCGCTCAGCCCGTTGGCATATTTGGCAATGCCGCGATAAAGCAATTCGGCGATGCGTTCACGGTACTCGCTGGTGGAGAGACGGCGCTCGTCGGTGGGATTGCTGACAAAGGAAATCTCGGCCAGGATCGAAGGCATATTTGCCCCGATCAGCACGATAAATGGAGCTTTCTTCACTCCACGATCGCGGATGGCCGGGCTCTTGACCGCGAGGCCGCTATGCAAGGATTCCTGCACATCCCAAGCAAACTCTCGGGATTCCTCGATCTTCTCTTTAAGGGCGATCTTTTTCACCAAATCCTGCAGTTCGTAAATCGAGGTCTCGGAAACCGCGTTCTCACGGGCAGCAACTTCCAGCGCATCCCGCGACGAAGTGAAATTCAGGTAATAGGTCTCGACTCCGCGGGCGGCAGGATCGTGGCTCGAGTTGGCGTGGATGGAGACGAACAAGTCAGCCCGCGCCTGGTTGGCGATGGCGGTGCGGGTTTCAAGCGGGATGAACGTATCGTCTTTGCGCGTGTAAACCACTTCAGCCCCCAGCCGCGACTCCAGCAGTTTGCCCAGGCGCCGTCCCACATCTAGGACAAGGTCCTTCTCTTCCAGGCCATCCGGGCCGATGGTTCCGGTATCGTGACCTCCATGCCCAGGATCGATGACGATCTTGCCGATTTTCAAGCCCAGGGCCCGGATCAGCGAACGATCGCCGCTCTCCGTGGGTCTGGCTTCGCGGGCGACGAAATCCGAGGGTGGGACGTCGGAGGATGGGATGTCGGACTCGGAAGATGATTTCTCAGAGGATGACGCATCGCTGGATGGCGCGTGGGACGAAGCGAGTTTTCGCGTATGAGACTTGAGTTGTATGCCGTGTGGATTGCTTTCGCTTACTTCAGAGGGGGTTGAATCGGATGTGGAATCGCTGCCAATATCGGCAGACACGCGCTTCTCGGAAGCCTCCGATTGCAATCGCCGTACGCTGCGCTTCGCTGATGAGGGCTGAGCGCCTTCTGGAGCATCGTCATCATCGGCTTCGACGATTCTTTTCACAATTCCGTTCTGCTGCGGCTTACTGAGAGTCGGGCTAACCGCTGCAGATTCGGCGCGATGATTAATTTCCTGGCTCCTGGATTCGACGTTCTCAGCCGTTACCGGCTTGGCCGGGAACGCTGGATCTATACCGCTCGCAACATCTTCGCCGTCGTTTTCGTTGTTTTTTGCCGGGGCTAGGCTTTCAGCTTCAGTATCGATCGGTCTCCTGTTCGCAAAAGCGTGCGCATTCTTGCCGTGAACGTCCTTGCCATGAATATCAATAATGAGCCGCGAGGGGTTGGGTAGAAGAAACGCATCGTAGTCAGAGAGGTTATCGACTTCCAACACGATTCGCGTGCGGCGCGGCGTAAATTGAGCCACGCGGACTTTCTTCAGGAAGCCGTCGTCCACATCGAAGCTCTTGCCAACCAAGGTTGACGCCAGCCGGGTATCGGCAAGATCGAAATAGATGCGCGCGGGACGACCAATACGCTCGGAAGAGAACTTCACGTCACTCTCCAGATCGATGGCCACACGTGTGTAATCCGGCGTAGACCAATGCCGGATGCCGGTCACGCGCGGCAAATGCCCGGGCCGAATTTGTGCAGATTCGCTTTTCGCCGGTTCTTCAATGTTCGCAGACCCTACGTCGTCGGGCGATTGATCGTCCTTTTTTGAGTTCGCGTCTTTTGGCAATTCGCCGCTAGAGTCATGTTTCTCTGCAACAACTTTGTTCTCTCTTTTCCTTTCAGGCGATTTCTGCGCTTTCTCACTCGCCGCAACGGTTACCGCCGGTTCGGCAAGTGCGGCAATGGCCTGTCGAGCATCCTCGGCCAGGTGATTGTGCGGATAGTGGCGCAGAAACTCCTGGAATGCTGCGCGCGCGGCTTCCGGATCGTTGAGATCGTCCTGATAGATTTCCCCAATCGTGAACAGGGCCTCGAAACGATATTTGCTCCCCGGGTACTCGTGGCGCAGGAACCGGTATTGCTCGATGGCTTCGTGCAGTATCTTGTCGTCATCGAAGCGGCAGCCCATCTCGACCAGCGTCTCCGCCACGGCCACCACACTGGGATCAGCCTTGGTTGAAGCGGGAGCACCGTGGTAAACGAGCCGGTAGGCGTTTAATACATGCTGGTAATCGCGGCGGGTGCGATCGGCAGGAGGGCGCCCATTCAGCGCTTCCCGCATGCGCTCGGCCACGGCAAAATGTTCGCGCGCCCAGGAATCGGAATGGCGCACCCGGGCGTGAGCGAGGGGCTGCGCCATTACGCCGAAAACGGCGAAGACGAGCAGCGCTGACCACAGATCACGGTGGCGCAATAGACTCTTCAAATTAACCAGCCCGTGCCTTCGTTCCAGCTTGTTCGAAGCAATTGCCCTGGGTGCCAAGGAGAAAGAGAAAAAAGTTAACAGTGCCGCAGACTACAGTGTCGCAAACTATTCAGTGTTGCTGATGTAAAGAATGCCGTGCGCGTCCCGTTGAATGGTCACAGGATCACGCGAAGCGCCGGAGTTGAACTCGGAGCCGCCGTAGTACAGGTTTGTGATGCGGCGCACATAGTTCCGGGTTTCCGCGTAGTGCGGTACGCCGGCACTGCGCGCCACGGCTCCGGCGCCGGCATTATAGGCGGCAAGGGTCAATTTGATATCGCCGCCATAACTTTCAAGAAGCTGCTTCAAGTGGCGCACACCCGCATCCACGTTTTGTTCCGGATCAAACGGGTTTTTCACATTCAGCTGGCGCGCAGTTGAAGGCATCAGCTGCATCAGGCCCATCGCTCCCTTGGACGATACCGCGTTGGGGTTGAAGTTCGATTCCACTTTCACCACCGCGCGCACCAGGTTGGGATCGACGTTATGCCGGGCCGCTGCCTGCTCGATCGCACTATCGATGTCCGCGGGACTGGCTGCCGTTGCCCGAAAATTGGCGGAAACGATCTTCGCGTTCGCCGATCTCGTGGATTCGCGCCCAAGGTACTGATTGACTTCGGCTGCCGCCGACCGCGCCGCTTTCATGGCTGCCGCGTTGGCAGGAGGCACCGGCTTCCACCGGCATCTTTCGAACTCCAGTACATCAGATTGCGGCGCGGCGCAGGTTCTTCTGCATGACGAACCGGCTTTTGCGGCACAAAATCATTGACGTAGATCGTCCGACCGTGGTCGTCGGTCGCCGTGATCTGGGTCGCGGCCTGGGTAGTCGAGATCTGAGCGGAGCCGTCGCCGTCTTCGGCCGCACACAACTGGGGTAAGAGGGAAAGCGAGGTCGCGGCGATGGTGCTGGCCATCAGGACGATTTTCAGGCGCTTTCGCATTACCGGGTTCTTGTCCTTTTGGGCAAGGCAAACCTCACCCTCAATTCCTGCTACCCGGAACCTGACGGAGAATTTGCTAAAGCCAGAGTGGTTCAATTATAGGCGCAGCCCAAACCCCGGGCAATCTATCTGAAGGGCGTAGAACCACTAGAGTAATCTACGCAAGCTCTTGATAATAGGACGTTTGTTATAACCACTGAATTCAAGCGTCCTCATCCGACCTTCTCCAGGGATAATCCAAGAGCATCCAGCGATAACGACCGTAGCAGGTTGCGGCGCATACCGCGTTCCACCTCGGCGATGCGGTCGCTCACCGCCGAAATCCGGTCGAAATCGGCCGTCTCGGACATCTTTACTAGCTGGCTGTGGATGTCGGTATTGTGAACCAAAGTTGTCGCACCCGATTGAATCAGCATCAAGTCGCGAAGCAGCGCATAAAGCGTCCGCAGAAGCTGCTCCATCTTTTCCCTTCCCTCGGCGCCGGCACGGTAGGTCTCTGTAATCTTAAACAGCGGGCTATGTTCTCCGCCAAGCAACAAGGAATTGAGAATTGCCAGGGCATCGGCACGGGCTGAGACATAGCCCTCCAGATCAAAGCTTCGCGCCCGGCCCAGCGCCCCTTCGCACAATCGGGCGACCAATGCACGTTGCGCCGGTTTCCACTCCGGCCGATGGTGCGCGAGATAGCGGTCAACGTCATCTACCGGCAGGGCTTCGAGCGTGAAAATCATCGCCCTAGAGCGGACGGTTGAAAGCAATTCTCCAGCATTTTCTGAGAGTAAAAAGATGGTAGCGAATTCCGGAGGCTCTTCCAGCACCTTCAGCAGCGAATTCGCCGCCTCTTTCATAAACGCCGAGTCGGTAAAGATATACACGCGCTCATGCGCCTCGGACGGCCGGTAGTAAATGGTCTCGATCACCCGCCGAACCTGATCCACTTTGATCGTCATCTGCGGAGGATCGGGAGGGATGATCAACACATCTGGATGAGTCTGAACGAACAGCCGAGTCTCTTTCTTGTCAGTTTCTCTTAAGGCCTCCCGTGCCTCAACCGCTTCTGCACAACGTGCATCGAGGTCGGCAGATTGCGCAATGCGGCGGCAGCTTGAGCACTGGCCGCAGAAATCGGGCAAACCGTCGGTCTCAATCGGAGCCTGGCAATTCAGAGCCTGGGCCAGCATCAGCGCTAAAGTGTATTTTCCCGAACCTCGAGCGCCGGCAAGAATCACCGCATGAGGAAAGCGCTTGTGCGCCAGCATTTCCCGCAGGCGATGAACGGTTTCGGCATTGCCATGAAAATTGGAGAAGGACATCGGTGGATCACAAGTCTATTCATGCGAGCCGGCCTAAAGGTTCCAATCCAGCCGGCAGCGCCAACACTGAGGGTGCCGCACCCTTGCGTTTTTTGCAAGGGTGGGTGTCATTGCGCAATGCACTAAAGGCGGTTACCCAAACCACTTACTACTTTCTCACCGAGTTTCAGCCTGGCCCCAACCATTTCCATGATCTGCCGATGCGTCTGTGCCGGCGTCCCACTCGCATCGACGGCCACCACTCTTTGCGGTTCTCTCGCTGCGATCGCCCGATAACCATCGTGCACGCGCGCAAAAAAACTGCGATTCTGCTGCTCGAAGCGGTTCTCGTCCGAGTGGGACCTGGCTGCGTTCTTTTTCGGGCCACTCTTCGCGCCATTCTTCGCACCCTGTGATGCCAGCTGGTTGCGGCGCCGCGCCCGTCCCAAGCTCATCGCTGGGTCGGAATCGAGCAGGATTGTCAAATCCGGTTGCAAGCCTCCACACAAAACTCGGTGCAACTGCAAAACGCTTGCACCCCCGAGTTTGCGGCCATAACCCTGGTAAGCTTCCGTCGAATCCGTAAATCGGTCGCATAAAACAATGTCGCCCCGCTCCAGCCCCGGCTCGATCACTTCCGCAATATGTTGCGCGCGAGATGCGAACATTAATGCCATTTCGGCGAGAGCGGAAAGGCCCTCGGTTTTTGAATCGAGCAATAACCGCCGGATTTTCTCGCCGGTCAGTGTTCCTCCAGGTTCCCGCGTTTCGATGACTTTGCAACCGGCTGCGCGCAACGCAACAGCCAGCTTGTGCATCTGCGTGCTCTTGCCGGTTCCGTCGAGTCCTTCGAAGGTGATGAATTTTCCGCGCCGCGACACGCTGGAATGATAGCAGCGCAGGTGCGTCCCTGTACTGACGCTCCAATCCGCTGCTATAGTCTAGGGTTCTGCATGCGAGAAATTCAGTTCGGATTGCATTCCTCAACACCATGGGGGCCCAAATGAAACTCTCAAGAACCTTGGGAGTGGTCGGTCTGTTGTTCGTTTTCATTCTTCCCGGTTGGTCGGCGGCCGCGCCGACAGTAACTCTTTTTGTGGACGCCAGTTCCGCTCCGCGAAAAATCTTTCACGCGACGCTGAAGATTCCCGCTACCGCCGGAGAACTCACGCTCTATTACCCAAAGTGGATCCCCGGCGAACACGCACCCGATGGACCCGTGGTCGATCTGGCAGGGCTGAAATTCACCTCCGGCGGGCAGACCCTGAAGTGGCGTCGCGACCTGCTCGACGGATTTACCATCCACGTCGAGATTCCTCCCGGCGTCAGTGAGGTGAACGCCGACCTGGATTTTCTTTCTCCCGCTACTTTTGAGCCCGGTTTCTCTGCCGGCTCTTCCGCGACTGACAAAATGGCGGTGATTAGTTGGAATCAGGTCCTGCTTTATCCCAAGGGCTGGAAGGCCGACGAAATCACTTATATTGCGAGCCTCAAGTTACCCGCCGATTGGAAATATGGAACCGCTTTGCCGATTGCGTCGTCAACTGTGGACAACGGCGAAACCGAGATCTCATTTAAACCGGCGCCGCTTAACACGCTCGTCGATTCTCCGGTGATCACCGGCGAGTACCTGAAGGTAGTAAAGCTGGCGGACAATCCCCCCACCGAGATGGATATCGCCGCCGACAGTGCTGCCGCGCTCGATGCTCCGCAGGAAGTCTGGGACCACTACAAGAGTTTGGTCGAGCAGGCGAACAAGCTATTTGGGGCGCATCACTACCGCGATTACCACTTTCTTTACAGCTTAAGCGACCATGTGGCGCACTTCGGCCTGGAGCATCATGAATCCGATGACAGCCGTGTGGGCGAACGCGGGTTAGTGGACGAAACCGAGCGCAAGCTCGACGCCGACCTTCTGCCGCATGAATATGTACATTCATGGAATGGAAAATACCGCCGTCCAGCCGACCTCGCGACACCGGATTACCAGCAGCCGATGCAGGACGATCTGCTTTGGGTGTATGAAGGCCTGACGAATTATCTCGGGACCGTCCTGACCGCCCGCAGTGGATTACTCACGCAACAAGAAGCGCGCGAGGACTTGGCCTTAACTGCGGCGGGCATGGACGACATTCCAGGGCGGATCTGGCGCAACCTTCAGGACACTGCCGATGATGCGCCGGAACTTTATTTCGCTCCGGAAGCCTGGCACTCGTGGCGGCGTGGGGTCGACTTCTACGATGAAGGCACTCTCGATTGGCTCTGGGCCGACGTAATCATCCGCCAGCAGAGCAAGGGCCAGAAAACCCTCGACGATTTCTGCAAGCTCTTCCATGGTGCGCCCAGCACCGGGCCGATCTTGAAGACTTATACGTTCGACGATGTCGTGAACGCCTTGAATCAGATCGTTCCCTACAACTGGCGCGGATTCTGGATGGAGCGCCTGACCAATCACGGCCCCGGCGCGCCGCTCGGCGGAATCGAAGGAAGCGGATGGAAAGTGGTTTACGACGACACACCTTCGGAGATGGTACGCAACGAGGAGGGCGGACGCCGCATTGATGTGGCCGATTCCATCGGACTGGAACTGCGCGACGATGGCGTGATCGCCGATACCATCGAAGGCATGCCCGCGGCGCTTGCCGGAATCGGGCCGGGGATGAAATTGATCGCAGTCAACGGCCGCCAGTACACGCCGGAAGTGTTGCGCGACGCACTGAAAGCCGGCAAGGCCGGCCCAGCCCCGCTGGAGCTGCTGGTTGAGAATACCGAGTACTACAAGACCTACAAGCTCGATTACCACGGCGGAGAAAAATATCCGCACCTGGAGCGCGATGAGTCGAAACCGGACCTGCTGACGGAAATTTATAATCCCAAGTAATTGAAAGTTCGGTGATCGAAAGCTGGATAGTCGAAAGCTGGGTGCGCGGCGCTTGTTGTTAGCGCATTTCCCGGTTCCGACCATACCGCCGTCCTCCTTAATCGGCATGCCGGTGCCTGGCTTGTATTTCGATGCGTTCGTATGACGTTTACCACTCGCCTATGACGACTTCTTCTGGATGAATCGTTCCGGCGATCACGGCTACCGCTATCACACGCTCACGACGCAGTTGAAGAGTGCTGCAAGTCAATCACGACGGCGGCCCCTACGCGTCGGATCTTGAGACTGTTGTGGATGCTGCCCGCCGTTAAACGCGCTTGAATTCGCTCCGGTGGGAACGGCATCCTATTGCCCCTAAAAACCATCATAACGGCACGCCATTCGACGCGAGTTTAAGGGACTCAATTTACAAAAGCCTGGAGGAATTTCAAGATGTGCGACTATTCAATAATGGCGCTTCCGAACCGGCTCGCTGTCTGCGGAGAGGAATTGGTAACCCACAAGTTTGAGATCGGCACGATGGGACTTATTTCGAGCGCCGACGGCCGCAAGCTGATGGAGACTGCGACAAAACCAAAAACCCTGCGGGAGCAAATCATGAGTTGGCTGAATCCGGTCCTTACCCGCGCTGTACGGCAGTGTGCATCCCCCCGGGTGCGCGGTTATCGCTGCGGGACATTTCGAGCAAACTACAGAAGGATTTGGGACTGCGGTCTGATATTGAAGAAGTTACATTCACGCAGAGCGGCGCTGGGATGGGGTTTCGGGACGCAATTCGCTTTGACAGCGGCCGCGAGATTTCGTTGCAACGGCTGAGTGTGGGTCAGCGAGTGAGAATTCTGTCGTTGTCTTCCATGGAAGAGAGCACGCCGGAACTGGAGGAGTTACTCGGGTATTAGCAACGCCGTCCCAAACCAACCGGTACTTGAACCGGCATTTGAGAGCATTCGCGCTGAACTTCTGTGCCCCACTCTCATAAGAACAATGCGCTCAACGCGCCCGAGCGAGCACGAGTGTGATGTCATCCGGCTGCTCGTGTTCGCCGATCCAGTCATCGACGGCCGCAGTCACCGTCTGGCTGATTTGCGCCAGCGGAAGATGGCGGCTGGTGCTGACAAGGTCAACTAAACGTTCCTCGCCGAATTCGCCGTATTCGTTTTCCGGCTCGGTGACGCCGTCGCTGTAGGCCAGCAAGATTTCCGCGGGGTGCATTTCGACGCAGTCTTCGTCATAGGACATGTTGTCGAAAAGTCCGACGACGGTACCGCCGCATTCCAGGCGCCGGATCCTACCATCTTCGCCGATCAGGATCGGCGGTAAGTGGCCGCCGTTGCTGTAGGTCAGTCGACGCGATCGACCGTCATAAATTCCCAGGAACAAGGTCGCATATTTTTCGGGAGGAGTGCTCTCGTAAAGTTGGTGATTGAGCAGCCCGAGAAGTGATCCGGGAGAAACTTCGATACCCTGCGGCCATGCTGCCATCACTCTTCCCGGGCCCGCGGCTGCGCCCACGACGACCGGCTCCCGCATTTGCGGCAAGCTTTCAATGCTGTAGGCGCGCACTGCGGAATGGATGGTCGCCATCAGCAGCGCCGCCGAAATGCCTTTGCCACTGATATCGCCGACGGCCAGAATCATCTTGTGCGAACTTGCCGTGAGGAAGTCGTAGTAGTCGCCGCTGACGGTGCGTGCCGGGCGGCAGAAGCCATGCACTTCCAGCGATTCAATCTCTGAAATCTGCTGCGGGAACAATTGCGATTGCACTTCCTGAGCAATGGCGAGTTCGCCCTCCAGACGCTGCTTTTCTTTTTGCTCCAGAATTAATTTCTCAATCGATTCAGTCATCGAGTTGAAGGAAAGCGAAAGCTGCGCGAGTTGGTCGTCCGACTTTACCGGGATGCGATGACTGAAGTCGCCTCGATTGATGTGGCCGGTGGCGTCGTAGAGCTGCGCTACGGCCCCAGTGACAGTGCGGGTCATGCGTGTGCCGGTGATCAGCGCAATCAATTCGATGACCCCGAAGAAAACCAGAATCGCGAGCAGGAGGTACTCGACCCCGCTGGCAATATCTCCCAGTGCGGCGAATAGGTGACCATAGAGGACGGAAGGGCGAGTGCGAACCTTTACGAGCGCGCCAGCACGATCCAGGTTTCCGGTGGTCCAATTCACTACTTGGAGCGGCGTGCCGAAGGTGATTTCATGGTCCATCATGTTGTCGCCGGGCGGCAGCGTACCGACGGAGAAGGTGGGACGCAAAGCTTGCTCCGCGACGGCCTGGCTGGTACTGGCACTGCCGGCGCTTGCCGCGTTCTGCTTGGGTCGACCGTTCTGCCGCTCATCCCAATTGAAGCCTGCCGGGTAGAGCGTGATCTCGCCTAAATTGGAGGCAATCTTGGCAATCAGGTTCCGGTCGAACGGCTCGCTGGTGACGACCGTGAGCTTGCTTGCTCCCACGTCGAACATTGAGGCGGCGCGCAAATATAAATCACCCTGGTCACGAACAATCTGGGTGAAGGGCTGGCCACTACGAAGCGCTTTTGCATAGGAGTTGTCGTTATTATTCAGGAACTCGGGGAGCGTCATGGATGCGCTCTGTCTTCCACCGATGGGCAATGCTTCGGCTCCGAGCCAGGCAAAAACCTGGCGTCTGCCCCAGGCTTGATCGCGCTTTCTTAATCCCGCCAGCGAGTCGGCCGTGGGCGCTTCACCTTTCTCGACGCGGGCGGCCAGCTCGTTGCCTAGAGCAGCGTCCATGGCCTGCATGCTGCGCAGTTGGGATTTAATTTCGGAGGTAACCACGAAACTGGCAAATTGCCCGGCGAAGAGATACGCAGTAATCACCGCCATCAACACCAGCAGGACTACCGGAATCACGCCGATGAAGACATAAGTGACGATGAGGCGATTGCGCACGCGCCAGAGAAGTTTGCGCTTGAGCACGCGAAAGAAGGAGATTGAAAACAGCAGGGCAGCGTCGAAAACAAGAAATCGAATCCAGCCAGTAAGACCATCTCCCCAGGCCGGAGAGAATGGCCTTAACAGGATTTGCAGAATGAAGAGGCCGACGGCCAACGCGACCGAATAGTATGCGCCGCGCCCGATCCAGCCTTGCGGCCACAATCCAGCGGCAACCATTCGCGCGCGACATTTCCAATAAAGTTCCCGCATGATTTCGAGTGTCGGCCGGAGACTTAGTTCCCCATACTCGCGGTCAGCCATTTAGCGCAACCGCGGAAAACTTCGCGCGTAAGAATGCAACGAAGAACCACCACAGCTAGATCTCAAGACCTAGATCTCGGGGTAAAGATCGAAGAACGCCTCCAGGCTAGTGCGCAGTTGCTTTTCGATCTCTTCCTTGCTGCCTTCTAGCACGTGCATGGTTACATGAGCTTCATTCCCATTAGTGAGTTTCACCGGGGCCTCGCCCACTTCCGCCACGTCTTCCGAAGGAAGCAGCCGCATACCATAAACCAACGTTAAGTTCGCCATAAGTGAATTCTAATCGCGTTACGGTCGCCAGCGAAAATCTTTGGGTTGCAGGCAGTTTTTCGCAAATTTTAGGATTTTGCACTCATCGTTTAGAATTTCGCCGTGTCCCCAAAAACCTTTTTGATCGCCGTAATGATTTTGGTAGCTTCAACGGCCGTGTCTCAGCAGGCGCCCCAGGCGCCATCGACCCAGCCGCAAGTAAAAGTTAACGTATTGAACGTCTGCACGCCGTCGGCGGAGGAACAAAAGGAGATCGCCAGCGCTCTGGCGCGCATTCCCCGTGAGCCGGCATTTGCCGATGATTTTGAGATTTCTCACGGCCGCTCCACTCTGGACCAATCTCCAACTTTTCTTCAGCCAGGGGAAAACGCGAAAATGTCGGACGAGCCGCAAGTTGCCAGCTACGTGCGCATTCGGCGCGAGTTTGCCGGGAAAGCGATGTTTTCGAATGTACAGTATTCGTTCAGCAATGATGGGGAAAACATGGTTGAGACGCTGGTGCTGCACGTGCGCGATCCGAAAGAGCTGATTCAGGTTTCGATGGAGGACAGCGCATCGGCGATCGGCAGCGCGGAAAGCATGGTGACGGCGAACACACCGGCAAGCCGCATCCGGCTGGAGCGATTTGGAAAATCATCGATCGCGCTGGCCCGTTGCGAGGCCACTGAAAATGGCCCCGCGCCAGACCAAACGGCGTACGCACCGCTTTTTTCAGGCGCTTCGGAAGTGCTGGCCAGCTATCGCAAATTGCTTGGAGTGCGGCGCGTAGTGCCGGAGGAACTGGCACAGATTCCGAGCGCCTGGAATGCTGGGGCAAAGCGAAAGCCGATCAAGAATGCAGAAGCGAAATAACGGGAAGCGCTTCCCGGGCGACTTTCCGTAAACGTTGCCGCAAGTTCTGCCGCCACTTGGGGCGGGTTCAGCAGCACCTGCATCGAAATCTGAAGGCTGTAATCTAACGGCTATCGCGTAAAAACAACATGAGCGAAACCCGCAACGTAGTTATTATCGGTTCCGGCTGCGCCGGACACACGGCCGCGCTCTACACGGCACGAGCAAACCTGAAGCCCCTGGTGGTTGAAGGGCACGAACCCGGAGGACAGCTGTCTCTGACCACGCTGGTGGAGAATTTTCCCGGCTTTCCGGAAGGCATCATGGGGCCGCAACTCATCGAGAATATGCGGAAGCAGGCGGAACGCTTTGGCGCGGAATATCGCATGGCCCATCTGACCAGTGTGGATTTCAGCCAGCGTCCATTTCTTCTTCATCTCGGCAAGCAGCAGGTGCAGACGCAAGCGCTCATCATCGCCAGCGGTGCTTCAGCCCGTTGGCTGGGACTGCCCAACGAGCAAAAGCTCATCGGACACGGCGTATCTTCCTGCGCCACCTGCGACGGATTTTTTTTCTCCGGCAAAGAAATTGTGGTGATCGGCGGGGGAGACTCGGCCATGGAAGAAGCTCTTTTCCTCACCCGTTTCGCTACAAAAGTCACTGTCATTCACCGTAGCGGAAATTTTCGCGCTTCCAAAATCATGCTGGAACGCGCGCAGAAGCACGATAAGATCCAGTTCCTTACCGACACCGTGGTCGAAGACGTTTACGATCACGCGAAGAACGAAGTCACCGGACTCAAGCTGCGGAACTTGAAAACAGGAAAAGTCTGGGATTTCCCCACCAGCGCACTATTCCTCGGGATCGGCCACGAGCCCAATGCAAAAATGTTTGCCGGTCATCTCGACACCGACGCCGATGGCTATATCAAAACGCACAACTATGTGATGACTCGCGTGCACGGTGTCTACGCCTGCGGCGATGTACAAGACCGCCGCTATCGGCAGGCGATCACCGCGGCTGGAACGGGTTGCATGGCGGCCATTGAAGTTGAGAAATTCCTGGAAGAACACGGTCGCTGACCCGGCTGCACGGCATCAAATCGCCGCATCCGTAGGTGGCGGGAGATCCACCTAGAGGTATCGGTCTTGGCCCTTTGTGATACAACGTTCTGTGCTTTTGATCGCTTATTCATGGAGTATGCGAGGGGATAATCTTCCGGGTGGGAAATGCTGAGAGCCTTCTTCGTCGGTCTTTCTGAAAACAAATCCCTGCGCCATTTTGCCGAGCAATCCTCGATCGGACACCGCGTTTCCGGCCGCTTCGTGGCCGGTACCGAAATCGCGGATGCCGTTCGCGCAACCCAATCCATCAACCGCGCCGGGATGAGCGTCAGCATCGACAATTTGGGCGAAAATGTTACGAATCCCAAAGAAGCTCGCCACAGCGCTGAGCTTTATTACAAGATTCTCGATGCGATCGAATTCAGCAAGCTCAACGCCAACATCAGCCTCAAACTCACTCACATGGGGCTCGATGTGGATGAGAACCTGGCACGCGAGCTGGTTGGAGGCCTAGTGGCGAAGGCCGCCTCAATGAAGCCGCCCGGTTTTGTGCGCGTGGACATGGAAGGCTCACCCTATACTCAGCGCACGTTAGATTTTGTTCACGAACTTCACCGAACACCCGGATACGGTAACTCGGTCGGCACCGTCATTCAGGCGTATTTGAAACGCTCGCAGAGCGACGTCGAAAAACTGCTGGCCGATGGGATCCGCATCCGGCTTTGCAAAGGGGCATATAAAGAACCGGCCGATATTGCCTTCGCCGCCAAATCAGACGTAGACGAGAACTACCTGAAGCTCACCAAAGTTCTGTTGAAGAGCGGCACCTATCACGGATTGGCCACGCACGATGAAAACTTGATCCGGCAAATCGAAGCCTTCGCGCAGCAGGAAAAAATTGCTCGTGACTCATTCGAGTTTCAGATGCTGTACGGCATCCGGCGCGACCTGCAGCAGGGGCTGGTGAAGAGCGGCTGGCGCGTGCGCGTTTATATACCGTTTGGGACGGAGTGGTATCCGTATTTCATGCGCAGGCTGGGCGAGCGGCCGGCGAATGTGTTTTTCATTGCACGGCAAATGTTGCGGCGGTAGGTTGATACACTGAAATTCATCTTCTTTTGTGCGCACTCTGGACAATTTGATGAAACCAATTCTGCTGTTTGTCTTTCTTCCGCTCGCTTTGAGCGTGTGTACGTACGCGCAAACTCCTTCGACTGATCAATCGCAAATCGGATATAAATCGGCGGCTGGCGCGGAGCAGAAGAAAACTCTGCTACTGAAAGACTTTCATCCCAAACCTATGCTGCACGCGCCTGTGCATAAAATCGACTGGGCCAAGTTTTATGTCATCGACGTTCACAACCATCAAAATGATGCGATGGGCATTGATGATCACCTGCCTCCGCAGCGGGTGGTTCAAATCATGGACCGGACGAACGTGAAGACGGTCGTGATTCTGACCGGCATGTGGGGTGAGAAGCTGCAGCACGTGATCGACGAGATGGTTACGCCGTACCCTGGCCGCTTCATCGTTTTCGAGCAGATCGACTTCAGCAAAATCGATGATCCGAACTTCAGCCAGGAAATGGTGGCGCAGCTCGACGATTCGGTAAGGCGTGGCGCGCGTGGACTCAAACAACTAAAAGATCTTGGTTTAACCGATCGGGACAAGACGGGAAAACTGGTTGCAATCGATGATCCACGGCTCGATCCCATCTGGGAGGAGTGCGGACGGCTGGGCATCCCGGTCTCGATTCATACTTCCGATCCCGAAGCATTCTTCCATCCGATTGATAATACGAACGAAAGATACGAGGAGTTGATCGAACATCCGGACTGGAGTTTTTACGGGCCGCAATTTCCGACCAAAGAAGAACTGCTTGCGCAACGCGATCATATGTTCGCCAAACATCCGCATACGACATTTGTTGCGCTGCACATGGCAAACTGGCCGGAGAACCTCGATTACGTTTCGCACCTGCTGGATACGCTGCCCAATGTGATGGTCGAATTCGGAGCGCGGGAAGCGGAACTGGGCCGCCAGCCGCGGCGGACGCGGGAATTCTTTATTAAATATCAGGATCGAATTATGTTCGGCACTGACAACGGAATGGATGAGGAGATGTACCGCAATCACTTTCGCTGGCTGGAAACCGCCGACGAATATTTCGATTACTGGGGATATCCCGGGCAGGGACGCTGGGAAATTTCAGGAGTGTATCTGCCCGATTCGGTGCTCGAAAAGATTTACCATAAAAACGCCGAGCGGATGTTCGCGCAGTTCAAGGGCGTGAAAGGGCTAAAAGTTGCGTCGACGAACGCTCACTTCTCTGGAACGGCGGCGCCATCGGCGCGCGCGTCGGAAGCTCCGTAATTTACTTTGGTCTTGGTGTTGTGCAAGACGGCTTGGCCGCGGCCCATGGCAGTGGTGTACGCGCCGCGAACGTCGAATTGATGGCCCATGGTTGTAAGTTTCTGCCGCACTTCGGGCGGCACTCGCGATTCGATCACAATATGGCAGCCGCGCTGCGGGCTGACCGTGAAGCGCGCCTCTTCCATCGCTTCCTGAATATTCATTCCGTAATCGACGACGTTGGAGACGAATTGCGCGTGAGCCAGCGGCTGGTTCGCGCCGCCCATGATGCCGAAGCCGATGTGCTCGTCTCCACGCTCCATGAATGCGGGAATGATGGTATGAAAAGGCCGCTTGCGTGGAGCCAGCGCATTGGGAGAAGACGGATCGAGTGAAAATAATGCGCCGCGATCCTGCAGGGCAAATCCCATGCCGCGCACAACGATGCCCGCACCGAAGGCTTCGTAATTGCTTTGAATGAGCGAAACGATATTGCCTTCGCGATCGACGACGGAAAGATAAGTCGTATCGCTGAACGGCGGCGTTCCCGCCGCGACTTCGCAATTGGCTTTATTCGGATCGATCAGCTTCGCGCGCTGGCTCGCATATTCTTTGGAGAGGATTCCCTTCACTGGAATCTTCGCGAAGCGCGGGTCGCCGTTGTAGCGGCCGAGGTCGGCATACGCCAGCTTCATGGCTTCAATTTTCTTATGGAGCTCGGCAACGCTCAGAGGTCCGTCGGGCGACGGCTTCGCAGTTTCCATGATGTTGAGCATTTCGAGCGCAGCCATGCCTTGGCCATTCGGTGGAAGTTCGTAGATGGTCCAGTCGCGATAGGTGGTCGAAATCGGCTCGACCCACTCCGGAGAGAATTCCGCGAGATCGCTGGCTGCCAGTGTGCCGCCAAGGCTTTGTGAAGTGACGAGGACCGCGCGAGCGATCTCGCCTTTGTAGAACGCATCGGGGCCTTGATTGGCGACCAGGCGCAAGGCCTTGGCGAGATCGTGATTCTGAAAAATTTGGCCGAACTCGGGCGATTTGCCGCCGGGCAAATAAACCCGCTGCGCTTCTTTATCGCTCGACAGCCAGTCAGAGGCGTCTTTCCAGTAAGAAGCGATGACTTCAGGCACAGGATAGCCCTCATCAGCATAGAAAATTGCCGATTGAAAAAGATCCTTCCAGGGCGTCCTACCGAAGCGCTCGTGCAGCGCTTGCCAGCCTGCGACTGCGCCGGGCACCGTGACAGAGTCGATGCCTTCGATCGGCATCGAGGCGTCGTTCTTCGCTTTCAGATGTTCTATGGTCAAGGCCCTGGGCGCCCAACCGCTGGAGTTCAGTCCGTAGAGCTTGCCGGTTTTCGCGTCCCAATAAATGGCGAACAAATCGCCGCCCATCCCGTTCATCATGGGTTCGGTGACGCCGAGCACGGCGTTGGCAGCGATTGCGGCATCAACTGCCGAACCTCCTTGCGCCAGTATCTTCGCGCCCGCCACGGACGCCTGCACGTGGCTGGTGGCTACAATTCCGTAGCGCGTAACGACCATCGAGCGCGCGTTGGAGCGGTCTCTTGCAGACATAAAAGGCGTAAGCAACAGCACAGCGGCTGCGATCCGAATGGAAATTTTCATCGTACACCTGCGGCCTGGATTTTTATTTTAACTATCGGTTCGTGCATCATAGGCTTTGCCAACACACTAGACGAATTGACCTACTGTGTGAAGTCCCGTCTGGAGTGAGTTCAATGACGCATTCGGTGACGAACGAAAGTGCGGTGACCCTGCTCAGCCGACATTGGGCGAGGTCAGGAGTGCGAAACGGGGACATGCTCCTGTTGCACAGCAACATCCGCGCAACGCTGCGAAAGTTGAAGAAAATAGGCTTCGCGCTGTGCGTCGAAACAATTCTCGACAGTTTTCTTCATGCTGTGGGCGAGAACGGCACACTTTTGCTTCCTCTGTTCAATTTTGATTTCTGCTCTGGCTTGGGCTTTGACATACGAAATACTCCCAGCCAAATGGGCGCTCTGACGGAGGCGGGGCGGCTTCGTGCCGGCGCCGTGCGCACGGGACATCCGATATACTCCTTCGCCGCACTGGGCAAGCGCCGCGACATGTTTCGAGGTATCGACAATTTCAGTGGATATGGCCCCGACTCGCCTTTCGCAATCCTGCACAAGCAGGGCGGCAAGATTGGAGTGCTTGACCTCTCCGATCAGGAAAGCATGACGTTTTACCACTATGTTGAAGAATCGGTCTCTGTCGATTACCGGTTTCACAAGGAGTTCGCGGCCCCGTACACCGACGTTGACGGAAAAACCTTCAATCGGACTTATGGCCTTTTTGTGCGCAAGATCGATGACGGTGTAGTAACGCACGTTGATCCTATGGGCGAAATGCTTTGGGCCAAGGGGTTGTACACAGGCGACCGTCCGGGTTCAGGCTGCGGTCTTCGCGTCATCGACTCTCGCCGCCTATACGATGAAGTCGCGGGTGTGATCGCGCAAGGAAAGGCAAGAGGAACTCTCTATGAAATCCAGAAGACTTCTGGATAATCTTGGTGGGCCCGACCACGGCGAAATCGGGGTGGTCCTGCACGAGCTGGCGGCAGAACTATGGCCGTTGCCTCGCAGTATCACAGGACCGGGGGTGCGACAGACGCTCGAGATTCTTAAGCGCGAAGTACCTGGACTGATCATCGGATCGATTCCGAGCGGCACGCAGTGTTTTGACTGGACAGTTCCAGACGAATGGTCGATTACCGATGCTTTTATCGAGGACGAATCTGGAGTTCGCATTGTCGACTTTCGGCAGAACAACCTGCACGTGGTCGGATATTCGGTGCCGGTGGATGAATGGATAGAACTGGAACAACTCCAGCAGCATTTGCACTCCCTTCCCGAGCAGACCAATGCAATTCCCTATGTCACATCTTATTATTCGCCGCGCTGGGGATTCTGCATGACCGAAACGCAGCGGCGAACACTGCGGCCACGACGGTATCATGTGGTAATCCGCAGCGAACTCAAGGCGGGCGTGCTGAATTATGGTGAATTGCTGGTTCACGGAGAAAGCGACCAGGAAATTCTCTTATCCACCTACATTTGTCATCCATCGATGGCGAACAACGAATTGTCCGGGCCGGTTGTCACTGCGGCGCTGGCCACATGGCTGAACAGTTTGGAGCGTCGGAAATACACCTATCGAATTCTCTTTATTCCGGAAACCATTGGCTCGATTGCTTACTTAAGCTTGAACCTGCGGCAAATGCAGGCCAAAACGGTTGCCGGATATGTCGTCACTTGTATCGGAGATGACCGATCATATTCGTTTCTTCCTTCTCGCCGGGGCGATTCGCTCGCAGACGCAGTTGCCCAGCATGTCTTGCGTCACACCGCGCCGGGATATCGGAAGTATTCTTTCCTGGATCGGGGAAGCGATGAACGCCAGTATTGCAGTCCTGGAGTAAATTTGCCGGTGGCCTCGGTGATGCGCACGAAATATGGAGAATTCCCGGAGTACCATACCTCGTTGGACGATCTCAGCTTCGTGACTCCTTCAGGGCTGGCCGGCGGATTTCTTGTGTATCAGCGAATCCTGCAGTGCCTTGACTCGGACTGCTATCCGAAGGTAAGCGTTCTTTGCGAGCCGCAACTCGGTAAGAGAGGGCTTTATCCAACCTTGTCGGCAAAAAACTCCGCCACCGAAGCCCGCACGATGCTGGACCTGATCGCGTACTCCGATGGTTCTTTAACTCTGTTGCAGATCGCGGAACGGATTGGTAAACCTATGTGGGAGTTGCTTCCAATTCTCGACCTTCTTGCAGGACACAAGCTGCTCGCTAAATGCTCAGCCCCGAGCGGCGTTCACATGCCGTCGTAATTTGGCCCGCCACCGCCCTCGGGAGGGACCCAGGTAATGATTTGATAAGGATCGGCGATGTCGCAGGTTTTGCAGTGCACGCAGTTGCTCGGATTCAGGCTGATGCGCTTGCCGTTCGGCTGGCTGGCGTCGTCAACCATTTCGTAGACGTTGGCGGGGCAGAAGTTCTGGCAGGGGCTGCCAAATTCTCTTATGCAGCGCGCGTTGCAAATATTCGTGTCGTGAATAATCAGGTGCGATGGTTGATCTTCTTCGTGCTTTGTGCCGGAATGATAGAGATCGGTGAGCTTGTCGAAGCTGAGTTTCCCATCGTTCTTGGCCGGGCCGAGAAGATGAGATTCATTTCCGCCGTCCGCGGGGAGTTCGGCGAGCTTATACATGTGCTCGTGACCGGCACGAGCAGGATAGCGGTTGCGCAGCCCGCGGCCGCCGGTGACAAATTGCAATGCAGTGTGGAACATTCCGGCATAGAGACCTTGCTCGAAGCCCTGGTGCATGTTGCGCACCTTCCAGAGTTCGTCTTTGATCCAACTTGATTCGACCTTGTGCTGGTACTGACTCAGCGTGGCGGCTGATGAATCATCTTTTTTCAGAGCTTCAAAAGCGGTTTCGGCCGCGAGCATTCCGCTCTTGATGGCGAGATGAATGCCTTTTAGACGCGCGGAATTCAAAAATCCGGCGGAGTCGCCGACAATCATCCATCCATTGCCTGCGACCGGCGGAATTGCCCACCAGCCGCCGTAAGGCAAGGATTTGGCCCCGTAGCGAATCATTTTGCCGCCATCGAGAAGTTTCGCCACGAAGGGGTGCTCCTTGAAATCCTGAAGCACGTGCTGCGGATCGAGGCGCGGATCAGGGTAATCGAGCCCGGTGACGAAGCCGAGTGAGACAATGTTGTCTTTGCCGCCATAGATCCACGCGCCGCCGTATTCTTTTGGGGTAAGCGGCCAACCAAGCGTGTAGATCACTTCACCGGGGACGATGCGACCGACAGGGACTTCCCAAAGTTCCTTGATGCCGACGCCGTAAGTCTGTGGATTGGCATTTTTCGCCAGATCAAATTTCGATATGAGCTGTTTCGTTAATGATCCGCGAGGGCCTTCGGCGAGGATCACGACTTTGGCGTTCAAATCGTAGCCGGGCTCGAAGTTCGATTTCGGATTGCCCTCTTTATCTACTCCTTTATCGTCGGTGCGAACGCCGGTCACGCGGTCGCCCTCGTAGAGCAGTTCCGAGCCCGCAAATCCAGTGAAGACAGTGATGCCGGTCTCTTCGACCTTGCCGCCCAGCCACTTCACAAAGCGGTTGAGCGAGATCACGTAATTTCCGTGGTCGCGCAGAGGCGGGGGGGTAATGGGCAGTTTGAATTTGCCGTTCCTTGTGAGAAAGTAAACGGCCTCTTTGCTGACTTCAGCGTCCAGCGGAGCTTCCTTTTCGAATCCGGGGAGCAGTTCGCGCATCGGACCGGCGGATCGAGCAACGCGCCCGAAAGACAGTGTTGCCCGACTTCACGGGCTTTTTCGAGCACGTAGATGTTTTCTTTGCTGAGCTGCGAATCGGGATGCGCCGCGTCGTGGGCGTCGATAAGTTGCGAAAGCCGCAGAGCGCATGCCATCCCGGCAGGACCGCCGCCGACGATGACGACGTCAGCTGGCATCTGGGGGCGCTCGATGCCTTCGATGGGTTTGCGGAAGATCAGCATTCGCTAACCTGCCGCTTTCGCTTTTTTCACTTCTTCGATTAAAGGCGGGACAATGTCGAACAAATTGCCGACCACCGCATAGTCCGCGATTTCAAAAATCGGAGCTTCGGAATCTTTATTCACTGCGATAATCGTACGCGAGCCTTTCATGCCGACGATGTGCTGAATCGCGCCGCTGATGCCGAGCGCGAGATAGAGCTTAGGCGCAACGGTCTGGCCGGAGGAACCGATCTGACGATCCATGGGGAGCCAGCCGGAATCGCAAATTGGGCGGGATGCTGCAAGATCGCCGCCGAGTGCTTCGGCTAGTTGCCTGGCGATTTCGATGTTCTTCTGTTCTTTAATGCCGCGGCCAACTGACACAATGATTTCAGCCTGCGTGAGATCGACCGCCTGCTTGGCTTCTTTGAAGACTTCCTGCGGGTGGTTGCGGATTACGCCGTCTGCGATTTCAATATTTACTGTTTCGATGGGAGCAGGGTTTGATCCGGCTTCGGCTTGGTCGCCGCGGAACGATCCATTCTGAAACGTCGCAAACCAGGGAGCATCAGAGTTGAAACTAACATCGGCTGCCAGTTTGCCCTGAAACATCTGGCGCGTGAACAGCAGCTTGCCATTTTCGTGTTTGAATCCGATGCAGTCGCTGATGACTGTTCGGCCCATTGCGGTCGCAAGCTTGGGGACGAAGTCGCGCACCTGGTAGGTGTGCGGCATGAGCACAAGCTTTGGCTGCTTCGCGGTGATGAGTTGCTTGAGCGCAGCGGCAAAGGCGTCTGGCGTGTAGGGATCGAGCTTTGGCGAATTGACAGCGTAGACCTTGGTGAGCTTTTTCGCGGCAATTTCCGCGGCGATGCTCGAGACGCCAGCTCCGACGATCGCAGCTTCGAGAATCCAGCCGGTGGCCGCGGCTATTGCTTGCGCGGCGGTGATGGTTTCCCAGGAGACGCGGTTGAGTTTGCCTTCGCGCTGCTCGACGACTACGAGAATTGAATCAGGCATACGATCAGTTTTTACTCCTGCGCCTCGCATACAGCCGCGAGCTTCGCTCGCCGGACAGCCGAGGGCGGCTGTCCCCACATGAACCGTTACAACACGCGCACTTCGTTGCGCATTTTGTCTATCAGCTTTTTCGCGATTTCGCCGGGCGAGCCCTCGATGCGTTCGGTTTTTTTAGTTTTCTGCGGAACGTACAGGCGCTCGATTTTCTGCCGATTCTCGCCGATTGCGGATTGCACATCGGCAAGCGTCACTTTGCGAACCGGCTTGTTCTTTGCTTGTTTAATGCCAATCAGCGTTGCGTATCTTAGTTTGTTGATTCCCGATTGAATGGTGAGCACAGCCGGCAAGGGCATATCGACGAATTGAAAAAATCCAGCTTCGAGTTCGCGCTTCACGCGAATGCCAGTGTCGGTTTTTTCGATCTGCATGATGATTGTGGCGTGCGGCCAGCCCAGCAGTTCGGCAAGAATCACTCCGGTCTGCGCGTATCCATAATCGTCGGACTGCAAGCCGGTGAAGATCAGATCGAATTGTTCGTCTTTGATGGACGCAGCAAATGCTTTCGCGGTATTGAGAGCGTCCAGTCCCACAAAAGCGTCGTCTTCAAGGTGAATGGCGCGGTCGGCGCCTTTAGCCAAAGCCTCGCGTAAAACTTGCTGCGCGCGTGCCGGGCCCGAAGTGATGACCACGACCTCGCCTTTGTGCTTCTCCCTCTGACGAAGAGCTTCCTCCAGAGCAAACGCATCCGGTTCGTTCACTTCGTAGGAAACATCTTCCCGAATCCAGGCCCCGGATTCGTTGAGTTTGAGCGGTGCATCTTTCTGCGGCACCTGCTTCATGCAGACCAGGATTTTCAACGATGACTCCTTGAGCGCAAACAGAAGAGTATAAACGAGCACTGAGCAATTCAGCACCCGGCCTTTGGATAAACGGGAGGATTAGGTGAATGCTGAGTGCTGATCGCTATTCAGTGAATACTACCGACTGCACTCCGGAGATTTCGAAGCGCTTGCGGCAGCGCATGTTCTTGCAGGCCATGAGGTCGTCCTTGCGCAACATATAGGAGCGGGCCTTCGCGAAGCGGGCGCGGTCGCGCTCGTCGGCGCGGCCGCCAATCTGCCGCTTCTTGGTGCGCACCACCCAGGTGACTTCGTATTCGGCGGCCTGATGACAGTGCGGACAGTTCAACATTGCCGGTTTCTTTTCGGTTCGTTCGTCAAAAAACTCGCGTTCTTCCATGGGGTCGTTCTTCTTACGTGATCGATTTACTTGATCAATCGCGCGCAGGGACCTGGAGCAGTTTCCACTCGCGGACGCGCGTTCAATTCCAAACCTTGACTCCAAACCTTAATTGCAAAGAATGATTATTACAGTTTTGCGGCAGACAAAGCTATGGCAACATGAACTTTATGGCGCGAAAGAGGAAACCGAAGCAGTTTCGTGCGGTCCAGGTGGTCAAAGAGATGGCGCGGGAGCGTGTAGGCGCGCCTCCGGTGGGAAAGGTAGTGCCGCACAAGAAGAAAAATCCGGAGAAGCACAAAGCTACGTTGGAGAAACTGCTAAATGAGCAAGGTTAAGACGGGAGTGAGCGCAGAGATTAACCTTCCGCATGGCAGCAACAGCCGGGCTTCGAGCCAAATGTGTGTGTCGCAAACGAATTCGGCTTAATTAAACGTTGCTGTGACCGCCGCATTGCCGCTCAGGTTGTCGATTGTACAAGTATTGCCGGAAACCAGGCTGCAACCCGACCATCCGCCAAACGTTCCACCTACCGGCGTGGCAGTCAGAGTGACATCGGTCCCGGTGGGAAAACTTGCGCTGCATGTGCTCTGGGCATTGGAGCAACTGAGGCCAAGCGGCGAACTGGTGATCGTTCCTGAACCGCTTCCAGCAAAAGTTACCGTGATGCTCGGCTCAGCCAACCCACCCCCACCTGTCGTTCCTGTAAAGCAGGTCACGTTCGCCGTCATATAACCCGTGACGATCGCGCCCTGGGCCGACAGGCCGGAAGCATCGGCATTGGTTTGCACCGTGGCAGAAACCAGGGTTGCTCCGCAAGGCCCACCGACGACGCTGATGACACCTGAAGAATCCACTGTCACCATTTGCGGCGTGTTCGACGACCACGTGACCTGATCCGTGATGTCTTTGGTGACCGGGGGGTGAACATAGGTGCCGAGGGCGCTCAAATGCACCTGCGCCCCGGCAAGCGAGGAGACAGGGATATTCGACGCTCCGAACGTCTCAGTTGCAGGTTGAACTGTTATCGACACTAACTCCTGGGGATCACCGCAGCCCGAAATGCCAAGAAACAATGTCGCTACCGCAATAAGAGCGCCAACGCTGAAGCACTTCCGGATCATCAACAGCTCCTGGGACCGACCAACCCGGCTCAAGACTCGCAGATTAGGGGATGGGTCAATTTAGTTCAAAAACCAGCTAAAAAGCAATCATGAACCAGCGCCCGAAAAACGTTCGTCACTATTTCACGGCATTCGCCACCGCATCGGCGAACTTGCGTACATCCTCTTCCGTGGTATCAAAGGAGCACATCCAGCGCACGATCGATTCCTCCTCCATCCAGGTATAGAAGAAATATTGCTGCCTGATTTTTTCGGTCGCGTGCCGCGGAAGTTGCGCGAAGACCCCGTTGGCTTCGACCGGCCAAACAATCTTTACGCCGGGAATGCGGCTGACTTCCTTTTCGAGCAGTCGAGCCATGCGGTTGGCGTGGTCGGCGCTGCGCCGCCATAAGTCGTCGGAGAGCAGAGTTTCAAATTGCGCGGCGATGAATCGCATCTTCGACGCCAGTTGCATCGATTGCTTGCGCAGGTAAAGAACATCGCGGCTGAGTTCGGGCCGGAAGAACACGACCGCTTCGCCGCCCAGAATGCCGTTTTTTGTGCCTCCGAAAGAAAGCACATCTACGCCAAGATCGCGCGTAGCCTGGCGCAAGTTCTGACCCAGCGACACCGCGGCATTGGCGATGCGCG
Organism: uncultured Acidobacteriaceae bacterium; assembly: GCA_963743585.1. Lineage (GTDB taxonomy): Bacteria > Acidobacteriota > Terriglobia > Terriglobales > Acidobacteriaceae > Sulfotelmatobacter. The sequence goes on from CAVUQI010000006.1 coordinate 884,987, forward strand.
CGCCATCCACGTGCAGGAACATCTCATGTTCGTGCGCAAAAAGCGCCAGCGACTGAATTTCTTCAGGCTTATAAACCGTTGCCATCTCGGTGGACTGCGTAATCGAAATCACGCGTGGCTGCGAATGGTGCTGGTCACCGATGCCGTGATAGGCTTCGCGCACCGACTCCAGCGTGATCTTGCCATCCTGATGAGGCAGCGGAATCAGCTTGCAGCCGGTATGCTTCTCGGGCGCGCCGCATTCATCCACATAAATGTGAGCGTAGGAACTGCACAGCACCGACTCAAATGAACGGGTGAGCGATTGCAGGCCAAGAACATTGGCGCCGGTACCGTTAAAGGTGAAGAAAACTGCAATGTCAGTGCCGAAATGCTCTTCGAACTTTTTGACCGCCGAACGCGTATAGTCGTCATCGCCATAAGCGACAACATGGCCCTGATTGGCACGGGTTATGGCTTCAAGGATTTCGGGATGAACGCCTGCGTTGTTGTCGCTGGCAAAACTGCGAGAGGCTGGAAAGGAAGTTTTCTCCATAGCGCAACAATGTAGCAGAGTGCGATGATAGGACTAAGAATGGCGGGGGGGCACCGATTCGGGCGCTGTTTCCTTTATTTGTTCACCTCTTCAATCTTAATGAAAAGCCCATATTATTTTTTGCGTCGGAGCGCGCCTGAGCGGAATCTTGTACGTACGCCTAACCCTATGCGATTCTAGCCGTCTAACAATTTTGGGGACTTGGCGGGAAGTTCATGTCCAAAAACAGATTTGCCAATTCGGGTGGAAGCCTGTTCGTGCTGGCCCTGTTGCTACCGACTCTGGTGGTTTCCGGCGGCACGCTGGCGTGTTCCAGCAACCAAGCGCAAAACGCTCAAGCTGCCGGACCGCCGGCCATGCCCGTGAAGGTGCTGGAAGCAAAGAAGGTCGCGATTGACGACTCCAGCGAGTACGTAGCCACGCTCAAATCGCGGGACTCGGCGGTAATCATGCCGCAGGTTGAAGGGCAGGTTACGGAGATTTTTGTTCACTCCGGCGAATCTGTTTCCGAAGGCGCACCGCTGATGGAAATCGATCCGCTCAAGCAGCAGGCCACCGTGAAAAGCCAGCAGAGTTCGCTGGAGGCGCAGCAGGCGAATCTGAGTTGGGCGCAGCAGCAGTATGACCGCGCAAAGGGACTTTTCGCCGCGGGCGTGGTCAGCAGGCAAGACCTCGATCAGGCGAAATCCACGCTGGATGCGGCGCAGGCGCAGCTCGACTCACTGAATGCCCAAGTCAGGGAACAAGAAGTACAGTTGCACTATTACAAAGTAGTCGCGCCACGAAGCGGCGTGGTTGGAGACATTCCGGTGCGCGTGGGTGACCGCGTGACCACCTCTACGCAACTGACTACCGTGGACCAGCCCGGCAGTCTCGAAGTCTATGTGTATGTGCCGATCGAACACTCCTCACAACTGAAGATGGGTTTGCCGGTGCAAGTACTATCCGGGGAAGACCAGGTTCTGGCAAACAGCCGCATCAGCTTCATTTCGCCGCAGGTCGATAACTCTACGCAAACCGTGCTGGTGAAAGCCCGCATTGCCAATAGCAACGATGCTCTGCGGCAATCGCAATTTATTCGCGCCCGCGTGATTTGGGGAACACACCAGAGCCCGGAGGTTCCCATTCTTGCCGTATCCCGCCTGGCGGGACAGTATTTCGCTTTTGTGGCCGAACCGGAAAAAGGCGGCGCCTATGTGGCGCGCCAGAAGCCGATTGAGGTGGGAGAAACTGTGGGCAACGATTACGAAGTGCGAAACGGCATCAAGCCGGGCGACAAAATCATTGTTTCCGGTACGCAGTTTCTGCTCGACGGGGCGCCGGTGGTTCCGCATAGTTAAACCTAGTTTCAAACAAGCAAGACAGCGCCCGCAGTTAGCGGGCGGCGATTAGCATTCGGCAGAACGAGTGCCGGGGTGGAATTGTGCCGTGAAGGACTTGTTCAGCGCAGAATGCTGACTGTCTGAAAAATTAAGCTGAATTCTGATTTTATATGTTTGCCAATTTCTTTATTCGCCGCCCAGTATTCGCGACCGTCTGCGCGCTGCTGATCGTTCTTGCAGGTACAGCGGTGATTCCCACACTGCCGATCGCGCAGTTTCCTAATCTTGCGCCTCCGCAGGTCGGAGTTTCCAGCTCTTACATCGGGGCCAGCGCGCAGACAGTTGAGAGCGCCGTCACCATTCCGCTCGAGCAGCAGATTAACGGCGCTGAAGGCATGAAGTACATGACTTCGACGAGCGGAAACGACGGAACCAGCAGCATCACGGTAACGTTTGATCTGAATCGCGACCCTGACCTGGCGACGGTCGACATTCAGAACCGGGTCAACACCGCTCAGGGACGAATTCCAGCGGCGGTAAAAGCCGTGGGCATTACGACCGCGAAGACCTCGCAGAACTTCGTCTTCGGAGCAGCCATCGTCTCGGACAACAACAAGTACTCGACGCTGTTCATGTCGAACTACCTGGACATTTATGTGCGGGACGCGCTCAAGCGTGTTCCCGGAGTCGCGGACGTACTCATCTTCGGCGAGCGCAAATACTCGATGCGGTTATGGCTCGATCCGGTGAGTTTGGCTGGGCGTGGATTGACGGCGCCCGATGTGGTCAATGCATTGTCGGAACAGAACGTGGAAGTTGCGGCCGGACAGGTGGGCCAGCAGCCCGCGAAAACCGGCCAGCAATACCAGATCAGCGTGCGAGCTATCGGGCGACTGAGCGAGGCGAGCCAGTTCGACAACATCATTCTGAAGACCAATGCCGACGGCACGCTGGTGCGGCTGAGAGATGTGGGACATGCGGAACTGGGCGCGGAGGATTACAGCTCCGACCTGCAATTCAATGGGCACGATGCTGTCGGCATCGGAGTGACACAACTTTCAACCGCGAACGCGCTGGACGTGGATCGGCGCGCCATCGCCGAACTTGATCGCCTTTCCAAACAATTTCCTCCCGGCATGCACTATCGCCTGGCGTTCGACACAACCGATGCCGTGGGCGAATCAATCCGCGACGTAGTTTACACGGTAGGTTCGGCGATCCTGCTAGTCATCCTGGTAATCTTTATCTTTCTCGGCGACTGGAGAACTACGATGATTCACTTCATCGCCACTCCGGTTTCGCTTATCGGCACCTTCGTTTTCGTGAAGTTGCTCGGTTTCTCGATTAACACCCTGACGCTGTTCGGCATAACGCTGGCCACCGGGCTGGTGGTGGATGATGCCATTGTGGTGATCGAAAATATCGAACGCCACATTCAGGCAGGCGAGCATGACTCGCACAAAGCCGCATCCGCGGCAACGGCCGAAATTACCAGCGCAGTGATTGCCACCTCGCTGGTGCTGGTTGCGGTATTTGTGCCGGTTGCGTTCTTTCCCGGAACTACCGGTATTCTGTTTCGCCAATTTGCGTTGACCATTGCATTTTCGATTTCCATTTCTGCCTTTAACGCGCTCACGTTGGCGCCGGCACTGGCCGCAATTTTTCTGAGCGGCGGCCACCACGGACAAAAGTGGTGGTGGCTGCGAAAGTTTGACGATGGCATCGCTGCGCTCACCCGCGGCTACCGAGCCGTGCTGCATCACGTCTTGAATTACAAGATGGCGATGGTGGTGCTGTTCTTTGCCGGCCTGGGTGCGACTTATCTGGTGCTGCAACACGTCCCGAGGGGCTTCGTACCGGATGAAGACCAGGGATATTTCATCATCGTGATCCAAGCTCCCTCCGGAGCATCGCTTTCCTACACCAAGGCAATTGGGAAACAGGTTTCCGATCTGCTGGCGGATGTCTCGGAGGCCGAGGGCACTTTTTCCGTGGCCGGATTTGGATTTGCCGGCAGCGCCGCGAATCAAGGAATCATTTTCGTGCCTTTGAAACCCTACTCGCAGCGCAAAGGAGAGCAGCACACGGCGGCTGCCATTGTGAACCGTGTGCGTCCACGGATGTTCGGCGTATCGGGAGCAATTGTGTTTGCCACTCTGCCGCCCGCGGTCAGCGGCCTGGGCAATTTTGGTGGATTCCAGTTCGTAGTGCAGGATCAGGGTTCGCATACGCTGCAAGAACTCTCCGATGCTACGCATCAAATCATTCAGCAAGCCGGCGCGCGCAAAGATCTGGTCGGCCTGTACACGCCATTCACGGCCAATGACCCGCAATATGTAATCACCATCGATCGCGAGAAGGCGAAAAGCCTGCACGTGCCGCTTTCGCAAATCACCGATACGCTCGGAATTTTCATGGGCTCGTCGTATGTGAATGATTTCGATTTCAACAATCGTTCCTATCGCGTCTACGTGCAAGCCGATAAGCAATACCGCTCAACCGCGCAGGACATGAAGCAGTTCTATGTTCGCTCAGACAGCGGCGCGATGGTTCCTCTGGATAACCTGATCAGCATTTCGCAAACCACCACGCCGCAGGTTATCAGCCATTACAACCTGTTCCGTTCGGCGGAAATCGATGGCTCAGCGGCTCCCGGTTACAGCTCCGGACAGGCGATTGCGGCGATGGAACAGCTGGCCTCGAAGATGCCGCAGGGATTCACTTACAGCTGGACCGGCCTTTCGCTGGAAGAACTGCAGTCGGGCGGGACCTCGCTGCTTCTCTTCGGACTGGGAACTCTGGTGGTTTATCTGACGTTATCGGCACAATATGAAAGCTTCGTGCTGCCCTTCATCGTTTTACTGGCCGTTCCGATGGCCCTTTTAGGCGCACTCGGCGCTCAATGGATTCGTGGGCTGCAGAACGACATTTTCTGCCAGGTGGGACTGGTCATGCTGGTGGGACTGGCGAGCAAGAATGCGATTTTGATCGTTGAGTTTTCCGAGCAATTGCGCGAACGCGGAACTCCGCTGCTGGAAGCGGCGATACAGGCAGCAACAATCCGACTCCGGCCGATTCTGATGACATCGCTCGCATTTATCCTCGGGGTCGTTCCCTTGGTGGTTGCCACCGGCGCCGGTGAAAATGGACGCCACTCGGTGGGCACCACAGTCTTCGGTGGCATGATCATGTCCACTGTGCTCAATCTTTTCTTCATCCCAGTGCTGTATCTGATCATCGAAGGCTGGCGTGAGCACGGAAAGCAGCCAGCTCATGGTGCTATCGCATTAGATCAGGCCTGATGGGATGCTGGCGCCATGAGCGCGCGGCGGCGTTGACTATCCCTCTCATGTCAGCGAGAATGAACGTGGCATTTCTCTTCGATTTTGGTTCGTGATGTTTTTCATTCGTGGGCCTGTGGCGCAGCTGGGAGCGCGCTTCCATGGCATGGAAGAGGTCGTCGGTTCGATCCCGACCAGGCTCACCAAAATTCTTATGTCTGGTTCCCGCCGTATTTTTTTAGCAACTGAGCCGGATTTTCACACCCGCGGGCAACCAATCTGCCCCGACCATATTTCAAATACAGGGTATAGCGAAATGAAAAGCAGTTATGGGGCGGGCGTCTAACCGGCGGCGCAAATTTTCTGCAACGCAGCGGATTGACACATCAGCCGGTTGGTTTCTAAGATATTTTTTTGTCGCGGTTCCGCTGTGTTCTCGCGCCAGCGGTTGAGTAACTCTTACTGTTGGCCAATAAAATACCTATGATCTCAGTTAAAACGCTTACCAAACGGTATGCCGGCGTGGTCGCCGTCGATCAAATTTCATTTGAAGTAGCGCAGGGGCAGATCGTGGGATTTCTCGGCCCCAATGGCGCCGGGAAAACCACGACTATGCGGATGCTGACCTGTTTTCTGCCGCCCTCGGCGGGCACGGCAATGGTGGCGGGATTCGATGTTCTCGAACAGCCGATGCAGGTGAAGAAGCGCATCGGATATCTTCCCGAAACCCCGCCGATTTATCCGGAGATGGAGACGGTTGAGTACCTGAAATTCGTCGGCAAACTGAAGGGATTGCGCGGAGCGGATTTGCAAAAACGAATCGACTACGTTTGCGAACGTTGTGCCATCGCCGATGTGAAAAAGAAGCTGCTGGGAAAACTCTCCAAAGGCTACCGGCAGCGCGTGGGCCTGGCGCAGGCCATTATTCACAATCCCGATGTGCTGATTCTCGACGAACCTACGGCAGGTCTCGACCCGAAACAAATCAACGAAACACGTGACCTGATTAAAAGCCTGGCTGGCGATCACACGATCATTCTCAGTACCCACATTCTTCCGGAAGTTGAGCAGACTTGCGAGTACGTGGTCATCATCAACAAAGGCAAGCTGGTCGCAACGGACACGGTTCGCAATCTGCAGGCGCGGGCACGCGGAGCAGAATCGGTGCTGGTTGAAATCGCCGCTCGAGGCGGGAATCTGGAGGTGCCGGTCGCACAGCACAAGCTTGAGCAGGTACCCGGCGTGAGCCGGGTGTTGTGCAAACAGCAAGTGGACAGCCGCGTTCTGTTTGAAGTGGAAAGCCAGAAAGGACGGCTGGTTCGCGGCGATCTGGCCCGCGCGGTCGTGGCGTCAGGATCGGGACCTGAACGAACTTCGCCCGGCCGCGATGAGTCTGGAAGAAATATTCCTGCAGCTCACTGGGAGCGAAGCATTGGCGCAGCCGGACCAGAATAAAGATGAGGAAAAAGTGGTGGCGGGGGTGTCACAGTAAATGAGAAACATCTGGATCATTTGCCGGAAAGAGCTTGGCAGCTACTTTGTTTCCCGGGTGGCTTACCTTCTGCTCACCATGTTCGCGCTGATTTTCGGCTTCTTTTTCTGGAATGCGCTGGGCGTCTTCATTATCGAAGGCATGGAAATGCAGATGCGCGGCCAGTCGTTCCCGATGAACATCAATGAGCAGATCATCCGGCCGCTGCTGTCGAACGCCAGCGTGTTGGGATTGTTCTTTATCCCGATGATCACCATGCGATTGTTCGCCGAAGAAAAACGCACTGGAACGATCGAGTTGCTGGTGACGTCGCCGATTCGCGACATCGAAATCATCATTGGAAAATGGCTGGCCGCGCTGATGCTTTACTCGTGCATGCTGGTCTTCACCGCCATCAACTTCGCGTTTCTCTTCAGGTATGGCAATCCGGATTGGAAGCCGCTGGCCCTGGGTTATCTTGGACTGCTGCTGCAGGCCGGCGCATTCCTCGCGATTGGAACTTTTATTTCTACGCTCACCAACAATCAGATCATCGCCGGTGCGGCGACCTTCGGGGTGGAATTGATTCTCTGGGTAATCGGATGGGTTGGAGAATACGAAACTGCGCTGTGGGCGCGCGTGCTGTCTTATCTTTCGGTGCTCACGCACTTTGAATCTTTCGCCAGAGGCGTGCTCGATTCCAAAGATCTGGTTTTTTACGTCACCGTAATTTTCCTGGGACTGTTCTTCACCGCGCGATCCATGGAATCCCTGCGCTGGAGGTCATAAATAACCGATGGCAAGTCAGTGGCTCAAGGCGAGACAAACCAAGTACGCGGCCTACGCGACCAGCTACATTCTGATCGTGCTGGCGGGCGTGGTGATCGGGAATATTCTCGCCGATCGTTACAACAAATCGTTCGACGCAACCGCGAACAAGCGCTACAGTCTCTCCGCGCAGACCGCCAAGATCGTCAAAGGGCTCAAGCAGCCCGCGACCATTACGTATTACAACCAGAGCACGCACTTCCGCGAAGGCAAAGATCTGCTGGATGAATACGCGAATCTTTCGTCCAAGGTTCACGTCGACTATGTGGATCCCGATAAGAACCCGGTAGCCGCCCAGGAAGCGGGAATTCGTGAGATGGGCACGGCTGTGGTGCAGGTCGGCGTGAAAAAAGATACAGCCAAGAGCATGAACGAAGAAGGCATTACCGGCGCGTTCATCCGCGATCTAAAAAGCAATACGCGCACAGTCTGCTTCGTAACCGGCAGCGGCGAACATCGTCTCGACGATAGCGATCGCGAAGGCCTTTCTCACTTCAAGGATCTTCTCGGCAAAGACGATTACCAAACCAACAGCATCAACCTGCTGCAGAAAGCAGAAGTTCCGGCGGACTGCACGACTCTGGTGGTTGCGGGTCCGACGCGAAATTACGAACAGCCTGAAGTCGATGCCATCAAGAAATATGTTGAAGACGGCGGGCGTGCTCTATTCATGCTCGACCCGCCGCTGAAGGTGGGGCATTCCGAAATCGCCGACAACGACGCGCTCACCAGCTTGCTGCAAAGCTGGGGCGTGACCATGCAGAAAGATCTGATTCTCGATATGAATCCGATCGGGCAGCTTGCCGGCGTCGGCCCGCAAGTTGCGCTTGTAACCACATATGCATCGCAGCCAATCGTCGATGACATGAAGGGAGTGGCCACTGGCTTTCCACTTTCCCGCTCGATGGAGATCAAGGGCACCGACAAAACCAGCGTCCAGAAGCTGTTCGATTCGTCCGAGACCAGCCTGGCGACGAACAATTTGAGCGCAGCCTCGGTAAATGTGAACGATCCGAAAAACAAAAAGGGGCCGATGACTCTTGCCGCCGCAGGAACCTACACCACAGGCAAGGAAAACTCGCAAGGACGCTTCGTGGTGGTCGGCAGCTCCTCCTGGCTCGACAACGGTTTCCTCGATTTCAACGGCAACAACGATCTGGCTATGAACACGACCAACTGGCTCTCTTCCGACGAGGATTTGATTTCGATTCGGCCGAAGCCGGAGGAAGACCGACGCATTACCATGACGCGAGCGCAGCTAAGCTGGGTGCGCGCCACCAGCCAGTTCCTGTTGCCCATGATCGTGGTTATCGCCGGCGTGGGCGTGTGGTGGAAGAGAAGGTAAGGCTTATCCCGGCGAAAGTTGTTCTCGAAGCGCAATGAAATTTTACAATCTGATTCTTGCCACGGTTGTGCTGCTCGCCCTGATGGGCACGATGTATTGGTCCGATCATCGCAAGCCGGACGAGGATGCCGCGAAGGCCTCCGCCGATACTTCGCCTGCAATCCTCAAGCTCGATTCGAGCGCGATCACAAAAGTCGAACTGAAGAACAAAGATGCTGAGCCACTCGTGCTCGATAAGAATGCTTCCGGCGCCTGGCAGATCGCTCAGCCGAAGCTGCTGCCTGCCGATCAGATTGCAGTCTCGAATGCGCTCTCCGCGTTGTCTTCTCTTAACTCTGAGCGCCTAGTGGATGACAAAGTTTCGGATGTGAAGCAGTTTGGCCTCGATCCGCCTGCGGCTGAAGTCGATATCACCGAGAAAGGCAACAAGTCGCAAAAGCTGCTGATCGGTAATGCGACTCCTACCGGCAATGCGATTTACGCGATGCTGGCGGGCGATCCGCGGCTTTTTACGATGCCGAGCTATGAAAAGACCAGCATCGATAAAAGCGTGGACGATCTGCGGGACAAGCGGTTGATCACGATCGATGCCGACAAGATGAGCCGTATCGATCTTGAGCGCAAGAATCAAGACATCGAATTCGGCCGCAGTAAGGAAGAATGGCAGATCCTCAAACCCAAACCGCTGCGCGCGGATGACGTGCAGGTCGGCGACCTGGCCCGCAAGCTGGCCGATGCGAAAATCGGACCTTAGCGGATCGGATACCAGCGGTAATGACGCCGCATCGGCCTTTGCCCACGCCACTCCGGTCGCGACCGCAAAGGTGACCGATCAATCCGGCACGCAAGAACTTCAAATTCGCAAGAACAAGGACACCTATTACGCAAAGTCCAGCGTGGTCGACGGCGCCTACAAAGTTGATCCGAGTCTCGGTACCGCACTAGACAAAGGGCTTGACGATTTCCGCAACAAGAAGGTCTTCGACTTCGGCTTCAACAATCCCGACAAGATCGAGATGCACAGCGGCTCGCAAACATATTTCCTGACCAAGGGCGGCAACGATTGGTGGTCGGGGAATGGCAAAAAAATGGATCCAGAAACCGCTGAGTCGTTCATTTCGCAACTGCGCGATCTGAACGCCAGCAAATTTGTCGAGACGGGATTTGCGAATCCCACGATTGAACTCACCATCACTTCCGATAAGGGCAAACAAGTCGAGAATGTAGCAATCGCGAAAGCCGGCAACGATTATATTGCCAAACGCTCGGACGACGGTCCCACGTTGTACGAGCTTGACGCAAGCTCGATCGACGAATTGCAGAAAGCGGCGGGCGCGCTCAAGCCAGCCATGGTAGGCAAATGAGTTGGCGATCCAGAAGTAAGGGCTGCTGGCGGCATTCTCGGCGTGATATTCTCACTACTGTAAAGCCCTTCCGTTATGCCAAGCCGACGTAGCTCAGTTGGTAGAGCAGCCGATTCGTAATCGGCAGGTCAGCGGTTCAAGTCCGCTCGTCGGCTCCAGATTTTCGAGCACCCTCGGATGAATTTACCGGAATCTGCTGCACATCCGAGATGTGCCGCTAGCTCTCCACTACGGCATCTGCCTCGATCTCCACTAGCCAATCCGGATCGATAAAGCGCGCCACTTGGATGATGGTGCTGGCGGGCCGGATGCTGCCAAAAAATTCGCCGTGGACAGTTGCAACCTGCTCCCAATCCTCTATGCGGGTCAGCAGAATTCTGGTGCGGGTCACATCCGTGAGCTTGCCGCCCAACCCTTCGATCGCGGATTGGATGATTTCCAGACATCTTCGCGCCTGACCTGCCGCATCGCCGTTCGCGACTGTCTTGCCGTCCGGCGACAGCGGCGCCGTCCCTGAGACCGCGATGATGTTCCCGATGCGCACCGCTCGTGAGATGCCAACCTTCGGCTCGAATGGAGACCCGGTCGAGACATGTTGGCGTGATCGTTGGCTCATCAACGTCCTTGGCTAGTCCATGTCGCCGAGCGAGCAGGCGCCCGGACCGCGAGGGTCGCCGCATGACCCGCACGGGCTGGATGGCATCGCAGTAGAATGTGGGCCGGAAGAACCCTTGGCGGAGACGGCAAACACACTTAACTGTCGGCTCAACTTTTTGCCCTCGCATTTTGGGCAGACGGCCTTTTCATGTCCGAAAACCAAAGCTTCAAAGTGATGTTTACACTGCTCGCAGACGTATTCAAAAATTGGCATAGTCACTCCACAAACTGAATCTATTATCTCCTGACCGGCCGCCGGCGGCCAGATAGACCGTCGAGCGGTAGTGGGTCAGCTTGAATTTCTGAAGGCATCTTCGCTCGTCGATGGCGTCATCCTGAGCGTAGCCGTTCTTCCAGCGAACGGAAAGATCTCCGCTACCATGCTGGGTGCCACGGGAGATCCCTCGGCCCGCTGGTAAAAACGCGGGCTCTTCGGGATGACGCCCCTGAGATTCAGAAATTCAAACTGACCCACTACCCATCGAGCGCCTGACGCAGATCCTCGATCAGATCTTCGGGATCTTCAATGCCCACGGAATATCGAATCAATGCTTCCGGAATGCCGGCCGCGGCTCTTTCTTCTTTCGTCGATTCCACATGGCTTGTGGTCGAGGGCGGCCCGGCGACGGTTTCGACCGCGCCCAAGTTTGCGGCCAGATGCGCATACTTTAGATTGGGAAGAAAAGACTTAACCGCGTCGAATCCGCCGCTGATGGCGAAGCTGAGCACCCCGCCAAAGCCGGTCATCTGCCGGCGGGCGATTTCGTGACCCTCATGCGATTCCAATCCCGGATAAAATACCCGCTCCACTTTCGGATGCGATTCCAGAAATCGCGCAATCTTCAGCGCGCTTTCATTCTGCCGCGCGATGCGAAGATGCAGCGTCTTCATTCCTCGCAACAACAAATAAGCAGACATGGGGTCAAGGCAAGCTCCCGTGATTTCCCGAAAGTGATAAATCTTCGCCACCAGATCGGCCGCACCGCAGACCACTCCGCCGAGAGCGTCGGCGTGACCGCCGAGAAATTTTGTTGCGCTGTGAATTACCAGATCGGCGCCAAGTTTCAAAGGCTGTTGGTTGATGGGTGTAGCAAAGGTGTTATCGACCACTGCGACCGCATTGTGCCGATGACCGGCGTTGGCGAGCCGGCCCAGGTCGACTACCTTGATGGTTGGATTGGTCGGGCTTTCCAAATATACAACTTTGCAGCCCTGCGCGATCGCTGCCTCAATGGCCCGATGGTCCGTGGTATCGCACAGTGAAACGTCGATGCCGAATCGAGGCAGGAACTCAATAAATAGCTTGTTGGTTCCACCGTAAGTGTCCTTGACCGAAACCACGCGATCGCCCGGCGACAACAGCGTAAAAAGCGTGTTGCTGATGGCGGCCATGCCGCTGGAAAAACTGGTTGCGGCCTCGGCGCCTTCGAGTATCCTGACTTTTTCTTCAAATGCCGCGACGGTTGGATTGGTGTTGCGTCCGTAAATGTGGCCCGGTGTCTTTCCCTGGGCCACGGCTGCCCACTCATCCAGATCGTCGTATCCATAGGAGACACTGAGCGCCACGGGAACCTGAGTGGCACGCTCCCAGAGTTCGCCATTCTCACCCGCCCAGACGGATCGAGTTCCTAATCCAGCTTGACGCTCTCTCCCAGTCTCAGAGCGCCTCGGCGCTTTTTTCTTACTCATCGTTTCTCTCACTTCTGCAAAAAGCGGGTCTGCCGCAGTCGTCTCGAAACCTTCTGCTCCAAATTCTCTGCGCTTCGGAAATCGAAAGGCGCTCGTCCGAATGCAGATCAGTATAACGGCGGCTGGCCGGCTGGACGAGTCTTCCAGCGGCGGTGCACCCAAAGCCATTGTTCGGGATACTGGCGCACATAATTCTCAATGACATTGGTGAATCGTTGCGTGTTGGCCTGGATGTCGGCTTCCAGATCACCGGTTCGGATCAACTCAAGCGCGGGATCGAAGCGCAGCCGGTATTTTCCCAGTTGCGCATCCCAGATGGTAAATCCCGGCACGACGGCCGCATCGGTGCGCAACGCAATGCGAGCCAGCCCGCTCGCCGTGCACGCCGGAATGCCAAAGAAATCCACGAATATTCCTCGAGGCGGCGTCATATTTGTATCCATCAATATGCCGACCGCTTCTCCGGCTTTCATCGCAGCCAGCAACCCGCGCACAAAGTCGTCTTTGTCTACGATCCGGTTTCCGTGCATTGTGCGATATCTCGTCACCAGCCGGTCGAGATATATATTGTCCAACCCGCGCGCCACGATCTGCATGGGATGGCCGTAGAGCGAATGCGCAAAGGCCGAAAGCTCCCAACCGCCGAAATGCGCGGTCAGAAAAAGCACACCTTGGCCGTGGGCGCGGGCGCATTCGTAGTTTTCGAACGCGTCATACGCCACGACCTCGTGGATGTTTTCCGGAGTGTACTTTGGAAACCGGCAGACCTCGGCCAGTTGACGGCCCAAGGATGCAAACTCGGCGCGCAAAATGCGCGCCCGCTCCGCGTGAGATTTTTCTGGAAACGCGAGTTGAAGATTGCGCATTCCAACTTGCCGCAATCGGACGTGAAAAAGATAAATAATCCAAGCCAGAGCGATGCCGGCCGCCCGCGCCACCGGCCGTGGCAGGATGCCAAGGGTTTTTATAAACGGCCACGCCGCCGCGTACTCGAGTCGCTGCCGCATCGGGGGAAGCGTGACGGTAGCACCGCCGGGAATTATTTGCAAACGGACCGGATCAATCACCACAGAGGCACAGAACACACCAAGGCACCGACGGGAGTTCGTTCTGCTTTGCCTGGCAACTCTTCAGCTCGATGTGGTCTGCGAATCGGCCGACAAGATTTTCGCGGTGAGGCGGCAGCGGAAAGCCAGCTTACCTCGCAGCGGCCTGCGCCCATTTCGCCAGAGAGGTCAGGAACGCATTCGCGTCGGCGGGCGGCTCCACTTCTCCGTTCAGCGAAGCGGGAAACGAGACCATATGGCCGTAAAACTGCCGGGTGCTGTTCTTGTCTTGCTTAATAACAGCGCCGTTCAGGCTAACGCCGGCGAAGAGGCCGCGCGCACGGGAGTAAGTCAGCACCTCAGCGCGCATCTTCCAGTCTGTATCTCCTGCGGCGTCGCGACCTACCGGACCGGCCGCCACTGAGGCGTCGGCGCCCAATTCAAACTGGCTCGACAGGAGATGCTTCATTCCGTTCTTATTCATAATGAGCATGATCAGTGTCCACGGCCTGTCCACCCGCCTGAAATCCAAAACTGCCGCCCTCCACTTTGAAGAATGCAGGCGAACTCCAGCCCTTCGGGGTACGGCAACTTGCCAGTCCGCGTCCGTACTTTCCGCCGAAAATAAAGCCGCCGTTCAACATTGACGGGACGACCGCTACGCATTCTGCCGAACGCAGGACATCCTGAGGAATGCCTTTATCGGGCGCGGCCTGGATCTCATTCAGCACCTCAGCTGCGGACTGCACACGATCGCCGGCCTTGGTTTCACCGGTTTCATCGGCAAAGGAAAGCGAACAGAAACACACTACGGAGCACACGACAACGATCTGCAGGAAAAGATTTTTCATGGTTCCTCACTGCATGGGGATTTCTGAAGTCAGTAGTTGGATTGTAAATGAATCGCTGGAGTTGGATGTCTACCTCTCCGGTACCTTTAGCGATAATAGCGATTGCAGAAAATTGATTACGGGCCGCAGCTGAAGACGAAGGAAGGAACGGTACGGGGCAAGAACAAAAAAATCGGGGTCGAAAGTGGTGACCCTAATCGCCACTCCCAACCCCGTCTCCCAGGTTCTGTGGTAGGTGAGGCGAGTATGCAGTGCGGCTGGATTCGCCGCAAGATTACCGAGGTCAGTGTCCTAAGGTTACTCCGCGAGGTAGGGCTCGCGGCTTGTGAAGTTGCTCTATTTCGCCGTCACCAGCGAATGTGTGATGGCATGTACGGAGAGCGCGATGCGATTCTGCACTCCGACCTTGCGCATCAGTTTTGCTACGTGGGCTTTTACCGTTCGTTCTTCAATTCCTAATTGAGCGCCAATTTCTTTATTGGAGCGTCCTGCGACCAGCATTTCCAGCACTTCTTTTTCGCGGTCGGTGAAGGTCACTCGGCCAGCTGGAAAAATGCGTCCCGGAGATGACGACACGCGCTCGATAAACATGGAGAGCACTTTTCGCGGAGCCCAGACGGATCCCTGGCTCACCACGCGAATGGCCTGCACAAATTCCGCGGCCGATGCTGCCTCATCCACATAGCCCTTGGCGCCGGACGCTATCGCTTTTAGGATGGTTTCCTCATCGATGCCGGACCCGGTCACAATAATGCGCAGATCGGGACGCGCCGCCTTCAGACTGGCCATCACATCAAACAAATTTTGCCCGGAGCGATTCCCTAAAAGGATCAGGTCCACTTCCTGCAACGCTGAAATCTCCGGCAGCGTGGCCGAAATGAGTTCAAACTCGGGTTCGGTATCGAACAAGGCGCGGAATCCGACAAACCTTAGCGGATCGCTCTCGACAACGGCGATTTTGATGACCGGTTTCCTGGCGACGGCTGCTTTCATAGGTATCCCTGTAAGCTGTAGTTACGTAGCTAGAGCATAGCGGCAATTGCTCTCCCTGCAAAGAGAACGTGACCGAAGTGAAATTACGGGAGTAACATGAAAAAGCCTGCGAGAAAACTGTTCCGCAGCCGATGTGGCGGCGCAATTTCTGACTCGCTGCCTCGTGGAGAATAATTTTGATGAGAAAGAGTTTGACATTTTTTGTCATCGTCGCGGTCATCGAGTTACTGTCTTCAATTGTGACAAGCCGAGCGGCTGCTATTCAGGCTCCTGCCGCGCAAACTCCCGCTACAACTTATCAGCCAAAATTTCCCGGCGACCCGGCTCGATCGAATTCCGAAGCCGACGCGCTGGGTTACTTACGCGTCGCCATGCGAGCCGAACATCTATTCAACAAGCAGTACGGGCACTACGCCACATCTTTGCACGAGCTGGTGCATACCGGAACGTTTACCAGGCGCATGGTGCCCCCGCAGCAAGGCGACTACGTTGTGAGCTTCAAAGGCAAGAAAGACAGCTTCGCCATCACCATGACGCCCAATCAGATCGACGCCAATCATCGTTCGTTTTATGGGAATGAGGATGGCAAGATCCACGCGGATGAAGAGAAGCCGGCCGATGACAAGTCTCCCGTCATCAGCAAAGCGTTTCGAGAGAACGCATCTCGCTAAGCCGAATTTCAACCAACAAGTAAAAAACTTATAAAATGAATTTTTACGGAGGAACTATGCCAGCAACGGTTGGCGCACCCGCGCCAGAATTTTCGCTCAAAGATCAGGATCAGAAAGAAGTGAAACTCAGCGACTTTCGTGGCAAGAAAAAAGTTGTCCTCGTCTTTTACCCGCTCGATTGGAGCCCGGTCTGCACCAAAGAGCACGCCTGCATGGTCAACGACAAGAAGCAGTTCGAAGATCTCGACGCGCAAGTGCTGGGCATCAGCGTCGACAGTGTCTGGTCGCACAAGGCCTACGCCGACAAAATGGGCATTCATTATCCGCTGCTGGCCGATTTCCAGCCGCGCGGAGCCGTCGGTGAAAAGTACGGAGTTTATCTCGCCGACAAAGGCATTACCGGCCGCGCCATTTACATCGTCGACCGCGACGGCAAACTTGCATGGCAGAAGAACTACGATATTCCGGTTGTGCCTGACATAAAAGAAGTGTCGCAGGCGCTTGCCGGAGTGAAATAGGCGGAACGGGCACCGGTTTGAATCGCAGAGCGCGGCTAAACGGTCGGTCACGCCGTTTTGACTGCGCTGCCGTCGAGGCCTAATTCGCCCGCGATTGACTTCATCGCTTCAATGCAGAATGCGATGTGTTCGTCGAGATCGACGCCCAGTGCGGCCGCTCCGTTCACAATGTCGTCGCGATTCACTTTGCGGGCGAAGGCCTTGTCTTTCATTCTTTTTCGCACCGACTTTACATCGACCTCCGCGAGGGTCTTGCCTGGTTTAATCAATGCGACCGCGGTGATGAACCCGGCCAGTTCATCGCAGGCGAAAAGCGCTTTCTCCATGGGCGAATCGCGAGCGACTCCCGTGTATTCGGCGTGAGACATAATGGCGCGGCGGACCACCTCGGGCCATCCACGTTCCTTCAGAATCTCGTTACCCTTATAAGGATGGTCTTCCAGGCTGGGATATTTTTCGTAATCGAAGTCGTGAATCAGGCCGACGATGCCCCAAAGGTCTTCCGCGCGCGGGCCCTCAGCGGCTGAAGCCGCGAACACTTCTTGTCCGTCTTGCGGCACGGCTGAAGCCGTGCCCCGATACGAAGCGGAGGGTGCTTCGGCGAAGGGTGCTTCAGCACAGGATTCTTCGGCGGAGGGCGCTTCAGCGGAGCTCTGATCCGCCGCACGGCCGGGGGCGGCCATCCCTGCACGATCTCCTCCAAATTTTCTTGCGCACGCTCTCATGCACGCCTCGACCGCCAGCGCATGTTTTCGCAGACTTTCCGATTGAGTGAACTCAGTTAGTAAACACCACGCCGCTTCCCGATTAATCATGCATCTTTCCTTATTTGGTGCGGCATTTCGCCGCATCACGTTAATTGCGGGGACCACTCTTCTCCACATCCCGCATTTTATCCTTGACTTCCACAGGGCATGTAACGCAGATTGTCCTGCAAGCCGAAACCTCTCCCCTAAGTTTCATGGTTCGGCTGTTAGCAGTAAGGAGTAGCCCGCTCTGGCACTCCCACAACCCGATGGCCACGACTCTTGCCCCGGTCGATTCTAGGGAGGTCGTTCGTTGCGATCATTGTCTGCTGGTTCAATTCCGTACGGTCAACAATAATTGCCGACGCTGCCACTCGTCGCTCGATGAGGAACCCGAGCCCGAGCCGGTAGTGATGACGCAGCCCGTGATGATGCCCATTCCGGGCACCGGTCGAGGGCATTTGAACCTGGCAACGTCAATCCGCTCGCTTCGCCTGCGCAACGGCCTCAGCCAGCGGCAACTCGCGGGACGCATGGCCGTGCCGCGCACTTACGTTTCGAAAATCGAGAACGAGAAAGCCACGCCCACGCTGTCGTCACTCGAGCGGCTGGCGCGAGCGCTGGAGGTGACCGTGCCGGAACTGCTCAGCGGCGGCGAAAAGAGCCGCCAGGAAGAAATCAGCGAGCTGATGAAAGATCAGTTCATCGCCGAAATTCTGCCGTTTGTGACGCAACTGAATGGCATGCAGATGTCGAGCATCCTGACGCAGGTGCGGGACTTGACGCTGCGGCCGAGAAGGACTGCGTAACAGCAAAGTTTCAAGGTTTCAAAGTTTCAATCGTTGTTCCTGCGATGCGCTCTTCACTCTGAAACCTTGAAACTTTTCAACTCTGAAACCTCGTTTTTATCCGGGCAATACGCCAACTCGCATGCCGGGACCAAATTTGGTTCCGGCTTTTTTTTCGAGTTTAGATTCGAACTGTGACGGCTGGCAGAGAACAGCTACTCAGATGCCCGCATACCAGGCATAACCAGATTCCGGCGATGCCGAACCAAGACCCTTGCCGAAGTGCTTGAGCGAGTCGGTGACCGTCAGGCGGGTTATGAATTTGACGCTCTTGTAGCCAAGCTGGCGCGGCACACGCAGGCGCAACGGGCCACCGAACGGCACCGGAAGATCTCCATCGTTCATCGCATAGGTCATAAGCGTTTGGGGATGCATGGCGTCGGCCATGTCGATGCTCTCCCACCAGGGAGTCTCGATCGAGAAATACACGACGTATCGCGCCTGGTAAAGAATTCCGGACGCGTTCAGGATGTTGCTGAGTGGTGTTCCGATCCACTCGGCGACATAAGACCAGCCCTCCTCACACACTACCTCGGTGATCTGGCTGCGGACTGGCAATCTGCGGATATCTGACAGCGAAAACGATCCGGGGTGAGCGACCATACCATCGACCGCAAGCCGCCAGTCTGCAAATCCGTTGGCCTGGTAGCGTTTGAAAGCATCGTTCGGAGGCGCGAGTTCGTTCGGGAAAGGGACCTTCGAAATCATGCTGCGAGGAAACTCGCGGGCAAGGGAATGCCGCGTAAGAAGCCGCTGTGCGGCGTAGGTAAGGGTTTCGCCCGGACCATAAATCCCTCCGCTATCCGGAGGCACCAGTCCGTAGCGCTGCGCGATACTTGCAGCTGCGGCCAGACCGGATACCCCCGCAGTAGCGGCGAGACCAGTGGTCAAGAACTTACGTCGCGAAACTTTGTTCATATGCGGTCCTCTCCGGTGCGGTGCGAGGACGAGGCGGCAAACCCGGTAACCATAGCGCGCACTCGAGCGGTGAATCCGGCCAGAACAACCATGCCCACATGCACAAAAACGAAGAACAGAAGCAATGCTGAGATGAAGAAATGGAGCGTGCGCGCGGATTGCCGCCCTCCCAGCACTTTGACCACAACCGGCACCGCGGAATTGAAGGCAGGTGACAAGGCGAGCCCGGTACAGATCACAAGAGGAAACAGCACAAAGATCACGATCAGGTATGCGGCACGCTGGACTGCGTTATAGGAAAATGCTTCCGCTTCGTCCGGGCGCGCGAGGCGAATGTGCTTGGCGAACACATTCAAGTATGCCCGCCACGACCTATCGACAGGTGCAGGAAATAGGTTGCTGCGAAAGTGCCCGGTTCACAAACCCCAAATGCCATAGGCGAGGCCGGTCAACACCACCGCCCACGCCGCTTCAAAATGAAGATAGCGGCTCCAGCCGTTCTGGTCAGGCAGCACGTAGCCATAACCGGTGGGAACCAAATTTCTGGATGCCGGGATGGGTATTTTGAACAGCGGCGTAGTCAGATCGTTACCGGTTTCGCCCCAGTAGAAGCGCGGATGAGAGATCAGGATCTCAATCCCGGTGACGAGCAGGGCAAAGAAGCAGGCGGTCGTGATCCAGTGCGTCACCCGCACGAATGCGGTATGCCGGGGAGCTTGCGAAGTTCGAACTGAGGCAACGCCAGCCACGCCGCATAGCATAGCACTTCCGGCGAGATGGAACGCAGACCGACTGGCTGAGTGCCCGCTCCACGCGAGCAGGGCACTTGAATCTATTACTGATCAATCAACATCTATCCGAGAATGAACCTTGAACAATTCAGTGCGGCGGAAAATTTGCCCGTACACGCAGCGGCTGTGGATGGTCCTGAAGAAAATTCATGGCATGACGAAGTTCGCGAGCCTTCGGCGATTGCGAGTTCTCCATCGGCTGACGATGCCCTGCTCGACGCATACTCGCGCGCGGTCACGGGAGCGGTGGAACTTGTCAATCCCTCGGTCGTGAATATCGAGGTAACACAGAATGTGCATCAAACTGCAGGCCGAACGGGCTCCGGTGAAGAACGCGAGCGGCCCGGCGGTGGGTCTGGCTTCGTCTTTACTCCCGATGGCCTGATCCTCACCAACAGCCACGTGGTACACGATGCAAAGCGCATGGAGGTCACCTTCGCTGACGGCCGCCGGATGCCTGCAACCGCAATCGGGGACGATCCGGCAAGCGATCTCGCGGTCATCCGCGTGAATGAGCCAGGGCTCTCTGCCGCAGCGCTCGGTGACTCGCAGCAGCTTCGCGTCGGGCAACTCGTCGTGGCAATTGGCAATCCGTACGGATTTCAGTCGACGGTAACGGCTGGCGTGGTAAGCGCGTTAGGGCGCTCATTGCGTTCGTATTCAGGCCGCCTAATCGATGATGTGATTCAAACCGATGCTGCTCTCAATCCTGGCAACTCCGGTGGCCCGCTAGTCGATTCCTCGGGGCGCGTGGTCGGAGTCAATACGGCTACGATTTTGCCAGCGCAGGGAATCTGCTTCGCGATCGGCATCAACACGGCAAAGTTCGTGGCCAGCCGACTGCTGCGCGATGGCCGCATCCGCCGCAGCTACATCGGCGTTTCGGGCCAAACCGTGCCGATCCACCGGCGGATTGTACGTTTTTACGATCTGCCGAAAGAGTCCGGGGCGTTGGTTTTGTCGGTGGAAGAAAACAGTCCAGCAAAGCGCGCAGGCTTGCGGGATGGAGATGTGATCGTCGCTCTCGAAGGCCGCCCGGTAGCCGGGGTGGATGATTTACATCGCCTGCTCACCGACGTGCGCATGAGAGTGAGTTGTTCACTTACTGTTTTGCGGCGCACGGACAAGTTGGAGTTGAATATCGTGCCGGAAGAAGCGAAGTAAGAAACCGAACTACGGGGACATTCTGATATATTCTGTTTCGCTCGCCGGATTCGCAACACGCCACCGGGCCCTTCACTCGTCGTTACTCTAGCGCAACTTCAATCGCCGCGAATCCCAAGGAGGCTTGATGGGACAGCCACTTGATCTACAGAAAGCGTTCTCCTACGGCCAGTTCGTCCTTGCCGCTTACAACATGTTTTCGAATCCACAGGGCGGTGACCCGCTGCGGCCCGATCCGCAAGGCATTCCCGAGGGGTGGGAATTGGGCGCATGGATTCATATGTCGGACTTCGTTCTGAATATCGTCGAGCCGAAGTTCTATGGAATTGTCGCGCATGAGAAAGCGAATCCGGATTCGCGCCTCATCGCCATTCGCGGCACCGAACATGCCATTGAGTGGCTTGACGACGCGTTCGCCATTCCCGTGCCCTTTCGCCAGGTTCCCCAAGCCGGCCATGTGGCTTGCGGGTTCGACAAAATTTACGCCACGCTGAAGGTGATCAAACGGCGGCTGCCAGACGAGCCTGCTCCTGCAGCGGCTGAAGCGGCGGCTGAGACGTTCAGCGGCTCTTTTGCCGAGCAACTGGAGCAACTCGCAATAAGCCGCGAAGTCGCCCGTGGAATAGCACCGCGAGCCGACGGCGCCGGCAGGCGTCAACGGCCGACGGTTGTCGCAGGTCACAGTCTGGGTGGGGCGCTGACAACTTTATTCGTCATGGAAAACGCAGCGAAACATAAATTCGATATCAGTACACTGTGCACGTTTGCATCGCCGCGGGTGGGGACGAAAGAGTTTGTTGGCAGCTTCGGTGCTCTTCCCATCAATTCGTGGCGGATCGTGAACCAGCACGATCTCGTGCCCAGGCTGCCTCCGCATGTTCCGGTTGTGCTTGACTATGCACACGTGGACAACGAATATCTCTTCGACTCAAACTCATTCGCGAAGGCTGGCCTGGTTTGCTGGCATGCGATGGAAACCTACATGCACTGGCTGAATCCGAATTCTGCGGTGGGAGCACAATGCCAACGGCAGGCTACCCCTTGACATGGCTATCTCAGATAGCTATCATGCTGGTATGCAAGTCAGCGTAGCCTACGCCAAAAACCAGCTTCCGAAATTGATTAAAGCGGTTGAAAATGGGGAACCGGTGACCATCTGCCGTCGCGGCATTCCCGTCGTAGACATTGTGCGGACTGAAAGACCTCACGACAAAAAACCGCTGTTCGGAACCTTAAAAGGAAAGATCAAAGTCATCGATCCAACATGGTGGAAACCGATGACCGATGAAGAAGTAGAAGATATGCTCCGAGAGGAGTAAGGATTGTGCGCTTGCTCCTGGACACGATGGCTTTGATTTTCTCGGTCGAAGCTCCCGATCGGCTGGGAAAACGAGCGTTTGCCGCCTTAAAACGGCCCGACAACGTTCGTCAGTTGAGTTCGGTTTCGCTCAGCGAGATTGCGATCAAGGCGACTTTAGGGAAATTGGATTTTTCTGCCGAGAGTGCGCGCCGGGCGCTCGACGACATGGACGTCGACATCCTGCCGTTCACTGCGGGGCATGCTTTCCGCTTGTTCGATCTACCGCCTCACCACCGCGATCCTTTTGACAGGCAAATTATTGCGCAGGCATTCTCCGAGGGCATCCCAATCGTCACCTGTGACGAACAATTCAGCGCGTACGATGGGCTCGAGATTATCTGGTAAGGAGCGCGTCCGATTGTCTGACCTTTCAGGCGGCAGCGCCTGCACCGCCCGGCTCAGCTTCTCCATTTCAGCGTGACCGGTCCGGTCATCGGGTGCTTCATTTCCCCGCCGGTGCGCTTGGCTTCGAGATAGGCTGCTTTCAACTGGAAATACCACTTGGCCGGACGGTCGGCGTCATCGATGAGCATGAGATGGGGATTATATTTGAGACCCTCAGCCTGCAATTCCATGGTGCGGCGGTCTTGCTCGACAAATTTTGAAAAGACAAATTTCAGCAGCTCCGCGCCAAAGGGAAACCAGCGGAAGATATTCCAGGCGGCAACAACATCGATGCGGCATTGATTGCGCGTAATTGGCGTCACCGTGGTAAGAGACGAAAACCAGTATTTCCCGGCGCGAATGACTTCTCTGCGCAGGTTTGGCAAAACGAAATCGATCGTAGTTGTAATTGAATCCGCGTCGGCGTAGAGGCGCAGCAGCTTGTAGGGTGCGGAGTTCGAACTGGGCGCATGCGCGCTCATGCGAAATCCGTTAGGGATTGGCTCGAACTCTTTCTTCTTCTCGTGAATGCTATGGCGACTGCGCCACCACCAGGCCTGGTGCACGAATCGTCCGTGAGCGGGGTCCATTAAACCGATAATCCCATGATCGATGCTCACAGGCATCTCGGCCGTGAGATAGGCCAGTTTGTATTTTTCGGTAAACATCTCGATTTGTGGCGCTTCGTCGGGGGCCTCTTCGCGCTTAGTGAATCCTGCGCCTTGCGGGCCAGGGTCGGGAATGTAAACCCAAATAAAGCCGTCCTGCTCTTCGCATGGATAGCTGCCGGCATAGATGCGGTCAACTCGGAGATTTTGATCACTGGTAAGCGAGGGGATGAGTTCGCACTGCCCATTGTGCGCGTCGAATTGCCAGCCGTGGTAGGAGCACTCAACATTCTCTCCATCGAAGTTGCCGCAGTGCAGCGGCATGCCCCGGTGAGGACAAGAGTCCCGCAAAGCGAAGGGCCGGCCGGCGCGGTCACGTCCGATCACCAGCGGAATCTCAAGCAGCATGGCCTTGTGCAGTTGGTTCCGGTGCACGGCGTCCGCCGGCAACGCGCGATACCAGAAGCCAGTCAGCATCAGCGAATCCGGAGCCTGGCGTTGGGGAAGGTCGAGTTCAGGCATGGCTGAGAATTAACGACTTGCGATTTCTATTACCGATTCAACCCAATATGCTAGCATTCGCACGACTTTCCGAGCATAGAGCTGCGCGGAGACAATCGCATGGAATTCATCGGCCATTTTCGCCGGCTCACGCCGGTGCAACGCAATACGTTCATTGCATGTTTCCTTGGCTGGACCCTGGACGCTTTTGACTTCTTCATTCTTACTTTTTGCGTCAGCGCGATCGCCACGCAGTTTCAGGCAAAAGTCTCCGCCGTGGCTGAGGCCATTTTTCTAACTCTGGCCATGCGCCCGGTGGGCGCGTTTTTGTTCGGCGTGATGGCTGACAGGTTTGGCCGGCGGATCACGCTCATGGTCGACATCATCGCTTATTCGGTGTTCGAACTGGCTTCTGCCTTCGCGCCTTCATTGAAAGTATTGCTCATTACCCGGGCATTATTTGGAATTGCCATGGGCGGCGAATGGGGTGTGGGTGCAGCTTTGGCTTTCGAGACCCTCCCCGCCGAGGGACGGGGATTTTTCTCCGGGCTCTTGCAGGAGGGGTATGCAGTCGGCTATTTGATCGCGGCTCTCGCTTACCGGACGCTCTTCCCGACATTCGGGTGGCGCGGAATGTTCATTGTCGGCGCTCTACCTGCGTTTCTGGTGATCTATATCCGCACCAAAGTCGACGAATCTCCGGCCTGGCTGGAAGGCCGAGTCTCGAAACATGCGGAAAGCAGAATCGGCAGGGATATTCGAACCTATGCGGGAACGTTCATTTTCTTAGTGGTGCTGATGTTTGCTTTCAACTCGTTCAGCCACGGCACGCAGGACCTGTATCCAACCTTCTTGCAGAAGTGACCATCATTTCACCCCGCAAACCGTTGGCTTGATTGCCATCATCGCCAACGTTGGCGCGTTGCTCGGCGGAATTTTCTTCGGGACATGGTCGGAGAGAATCGGCCGCAGAAAAGCCATCATCATTGCCGCCCTGCTGGCAATTCCCGTGGCCCCGCTTTGGGCATACTCACATACCGTCCCTATGCTCGCGCTGGGCGGATTTGTAATGCAGTTCATGGTGCAAGGCGCATGGGGAGTAGTTCCGGCCCACCTAAACGAACTTTCGCCGGCCGCAGTGCGGGGAACGTTCCCCGGGTTTGCTTATCAGATTGGCAATTTGCTGTCTTCCCGAAACGTAATCGTTCAGGCCAAGCTAGCGGAGCAGACCTATGGCGGGATGCTGGCGCCGGTGATGGCTTGGACTGTGCTTATTACTGCGGGCTTAGTCGCGCTAGTTACGGGGTTGGGGCGCGAGCAACGGGGCGCTGATCTCGGGAATACCTAGTGAAACGTTTGAGTGTGCAAGTTTTGGCGTTCTGTATGGCACAACAGTATCATTGTCAGAGAATCTATCCTGTGTTACCGTAAGTGAAATTTCACGCCTTTCGTATTACTTTCAGGGGTCTAATTGGCAGTGGGCAAAATGCGCGTGCAGGAGCAGCGCCACTATGAAAGAGATCTTAGATTCGACTCCGGTTCAGGCCTCGGTGGACGACGAAAACTTCGCCAACCGCAAACTGATCCGTCCGGCGCTGCCGCGCACCGATCACAACCACGGCAACCATAACTCCAACCACAACCCCGGTCACATGCAGAATGGAGACCGGCGGGAGCGGCACGGTAACGAACGCCACGACCGTCCGGAGAGGGGATTTGATCGTGGTGATCGCGGCGACCGTGGTCCGGGAGGCGGACGCAAGCCCGCGCCTCCGGAGCAGACCAACGCCGAGAATTTTTATTACCAGAAGCAGATGCAGTCGAAAACCCCCATGGTGATTGTTCTGCAGGATGGCGAAGAAATCCATGGCGTGATCGAGTGGTATGACAAAGCCTGCATCAAGTTGATTCGCGACGACGGGCGGCCGAACCTGATGATCTACAAACCGGCAATCAAATATATGTTCAAGGAAGAAGAAGGACGATAGCGGTCGGAAAGATCGCTGGTTTGTTCCCCGCCCGTGCAGCTTCCATCCGACCCAATCGGCGATTAAGTAGATCGAAGTCTTCTTTTAGTGGCCAAGACACCGGCAGATCAATCTCTAGAAATTGCCGCAGTAGCACGATTCCGTGCTGCGATCGATATTTTCTCTACGATCCTTTGTGGCTTACATTTCAATCACGCAATTACTTCCTAATTACTCGATCGGTTTTGTGACGCGCCGATTCGCGGAAGAAATGGGCCGGTTGACAATCTCTATTATCTCCCATAGCATCAGTGACTTGAAGATTAAACCTCACGCCGCATCCGGGGGCCGTTCGTGATCAAGCTCGACATTATCAACGAAGTGGTGGCTAGAACTGGCATCACCAAGACCAAGGCCGAATTGGCGGTGGAAACCGTCTTCGAGAGCATGAAGAAGGCGCTGGCTGGGGGCCACCGCATTGAACTGCGCGGATTTGGAGTGTTCAATGTGCGCCCGCGCAAGACCGGTATTGGACGTAACCCGCGCACCGGCGCCGAGGTTTCGATTCCTCCCGGCAAGGCCGTGCGCTTTAAGCCGGGGAAAGAATTGCAGTCGATCGATTAGTCTGGCCGCCTTGGGCGAGTGGTAGGCATTCGCGGACCGATTCTCCCAACGCGCCGGTTCGAAGTTAGCACGCAAGCTTCAGCAAACCACCATCTCCCGAAACCCAATGCGGCAGTTGGCCGCCGCTCGTAGTAGCATTTAGAGTACGCGTCGAGTTCGCCAGACCCAGCAATCCCATGTCGGAACCCACTCCTCCATTGGCCGCTCCTGAGGTCGAATACTTTCGTCCGGCGCCGCAGTGGGTGCCGAGTCCTCCGCGGCCGCGATATTGGCTGCACGCGCTTCTGCTGCTTGCGACCTGTTTCACAACACTGGTGATGGGTGCGCGCATGCAATACAATTTCGCCCACGACCGTCCGGCATTGTCTTTTTCCGACGAACCGATTTCCGGTGAGACCATTCCGTTTTTTCCGGCTTCGTGGATTCGCACGCATCCCTCACGGTTGCTGGACGGATTGCCCTTCATGCTTACGCTCATGTTTTTTTTTATGGCGCATGAAATGGGGCACTACTTATATTGCCGCCGTTACGGCGTGCATGCCACGCTGCCGTTTTTTATTCCCGCGCCGACTCCCATTGGGACGATGGGCGCGGTCATCGTTATTCGTTCGCGAATCCGCTCGCGTACGGCGCTCTTTGATATTGGAATCGCGGGCCCGATCGCGGGATTTATTGTGGCCGTGGCGATTCTGGGATTTTCTCTGGCATGGTCGAGGCCAACGCATCCGTACGCGATTTCAGCCGATTATCAATTTGGGTTCCCCTTGATTTTTCCGCTGATGCAGAAATTGCTGGCCAGCCTGGGGTGGTTACGAGGCGTGGCTGCGCTGCCGTTTGAGCGACTGCTGTTGCATCCCGTCGCGATCGCCGCCTGGATTGGAATGCTTGCCACCTCTCTCAACTTGCTGCCGGGCGGACAACTGGATGGCGGACATATCATTTTCTCCATTGTCCCGCGAGCCCACAGAATAGTCTCCCGGATCACGATTCTGGTTCTTCTGGTCATGGCCTACTACTTGTGGACAGGGTGGTTTGTGTGGGCGATTCTGCTGTGGTTGAGCAGCTTCCGTCATCCGCAAGTGGCCGACTGGCCGCAGGTTTCCGGCAAGCGGACCTGGTTCGCGGTGCTTGCGCTGGCCATGCTCGCGCTCACGCTGACGCCCGCACCGTTCCTGCATTCATCGCTGCCGGAAGTGATCCGGGATTTTCGGGGACAGTAGGAGTTCCCGCTCTGGCAGGTTCCGCTTTTCTCTCGTATACTCCTGTATTCAATCGTTTCAATGCATTCAGATGAGGTGATGCGCCTTTGAAAAAATCCATCGCACTTCTTTGCTCCAGTGTATGCGCAGCACTCGTGCTTCCCGCCGCGGGCCAAACCATCCGGGTCGATCTTTCTCATCCAACGAATCATTTTGTTCCCAACCAAACTCTCGGCGCAGGAGTGGATCGCATCGCCGTGGACGCAATCGACAAAGACCTGCAGCAGCCCAATCTCGAAAAAGCGCAGGAGTCAGGTTGGCAGCCGGTGACTTTCCGGCAGAATACGGAACTTGCGGTCGAGGCGTGGCACTGGAACCCGCAAGGCACATGGAGCGATCCGAGCGGGAGCGGCAAAGGATATTTCACCGGCTCATCCAAACCGACGGAGATGCTGCGCTATTCCTACGGCTATGCGCTTCCGCGCCGCGGCTTCACGCGCAATGACGGCACAGACAATGTCGGCTTCTCGCGTCTGGACGATGGCGACCTGAACTCTTTTTGGAAGAGCAATCCTTACCTGACGCAGCATTTCACCGGCGAGAGCGACGCGTTGCATCCCCAATGGGTCGTGATGGACCTGGCGCAAGTGCAGCAGGTCGACGCGATTCGCATCGCCTGGGCCGAACCATACGGGCGGAAATTTCTGGTGCAGTACTGGACAGGTGAATATCCAATCAGGGCGCCGACGCGCGGAGTCTGGCAGACGTTTGCGCAGGGAACGGTCGGCGATGGAAAGGGCAAGACTGAGACCATTCGCTTGAGCGACACTGCTGTGCCGGTTCGATTCGTGCGTATCTGGATGACGGAATCGTCGAACACTTGCGATGCCGACGGCTCAAGCGATCCCCGGAATTGCGTGGGCTATGCTATTCGCGAACTGTATCTCGGCACCGTCACGAGCGACGGTGAATTTCACGACATTCTTCGCCACACGGCGGACCAGGAGCAGACTACGACGTACTGTTCGTCGGTTGATCCCTGGCATTAACCTTCCGATCTGGGATCAACCAAGCAGGCGCAAGTGGGATTCGATCTGTTCTTCACCAGCGGCGTGACCCGCGGGCTGCCCGCCATGATTCCGGTTGCGATGCTGTATGACACACCCGACAATGCCGCGGCGGAAATTGCATACATAAAAAAGCGCGGGTATCCGATTTCTTATGTGGAGATGGGCGAGGAGGCCGACCGCCAATACATGCTGCCGGAAGATTACGCCGCTCTCTACCTGCAGTGGGCGACGGCGATTCATCGCGTAGATCCGGAAGTGAAACTCGGCGGTCCCTCATTTCAGGGAGTGAATAAAGACATCGAAGTGTGGCCCGATGCGAACGGCAAAGTTTCCTGGACCGAGCGGTTTGTTGATTATCCGAAACAGCGTGGGCGAATGAATGATCTGGCATTTTTTTCGTTCGAGCATTATCCGTACGATCCCTGCAGGACTCCGTGGGGCGTGCTCTACGACGAACCGGAACTCGTAAGCCACATCATGCAGGTGTGGCATGAAGATGGAATTCCGGCCGATATGCCGATGTTTATTACCGAAGGTAATCTCTCCTCGGGATCGAGCGAAACTTTCCAGGATATTTTCGCGGGAATCTGGCTTGCCGATTACATCGGATCGTTTCTCGACTCGGGCGGTAACGGGGTCTACTTCTTTCATTATCTTCCGCTGAAGATGGAGCCGGGTTGCAACAATTCTCCCGGCACGTTTGGAATGTTTACCGTCGATGCCAACTATCAAATTGAGCAACCGCTGGCGCAGTTTTTCGTGGCGCAGTTGATCAATCGGGAGTGGGTGCAGCCGGGGAGCGGCGAACAGCAGGTGTTTTCGGCGAGCAGCGACATCTCGGACGGCGCGGGGCATGATCTGGTGACGGCGTATGCGTTGAAGCGCTCCGATGGGAAGTTCGCCGTGATGGCGGTGAATCGAGATCAGCAGAACGCGCACAAGGTTCGGATTACATTCGAGGGTCCGGCCGAGAAAGAGAACAGTTTCGATGGGCCGGTCGAGATCTCAACTTTCGGCAGCGAACAATATCAATGGCATCCGCCGCAAACGCGATTTATGGCGCACGCCGAAGAAAACGGAAAGCCGACCATCGTGACCACAACCAAAGGATGGGCCGATCCCGACGGCCCCATTGTTCGCAGCAAACTTAGCGCCGCGAAAGACACGCTGTACGATTTGCCGCCGGCTTCGGTCGTGGTGGTTCGAGGGGAGATCGGCGGACAGTAGGCCTTCTTGTCGTTTGCGATAGAGGTTTAACACCCCAAACAAATCAGCCGGACACGGCAACAGTACAGGTGTTTGACGCATGCACCCCTGTGTGCGTCCATGTACTATCGTGACTTTCGCCTCCCTGACGAATAAATAAAAATCAATCTAGAGATGTTCGTTCGTCCTTGTCACGCGCTTCGATGAGCGCAGAGTAGCAATGGCCGTCTAGCGCGTCCGCAAGGCACTTTAATCCAAATCCAAAAGGAGTTTCCATGTCTTTACTTACTCCCCCGAGTAAAGTAAGATGGGGCTTTATCATTGTTTCTGGTTCGGTTTTACTGATCTCGCTCACCGCTTGTGGCACCCCCGCCGTTACACCTGCATCTGCAGCACCCGCCGAGTCAGATGCGGCGCAAACGAGCAGCCCGTCGGTCCTTCTCTTCGTAGGCACAGGCACCTCCTCGACAGATGTGACCGCAGTAGAAACCATACTGAGCACAAATAAGTTGGCATATGCGACCGCGACTTCTGCCCAACTCGATGATATGTCGCAGTCTGAGTTGATGGCGTACAAGCTGCTGATTGTGCCCGGTGGTGACTCGATCACGATTGGCGATGGGCTTACCTCAACTGCTACTAACACCGTCCACGACGCGGTCCAGCAGGGATTGCACTATCTGGGAATTTGTGCCGGTGGATTCTTCGGCGGTTATTCGGAATATAACGGATTGAACCTCACCTCTGGCGTTTGGTTCAATTTCTATGAGGATTACAACGAGGGTATCTACAAGGCGGCGGTTGAGGTTTCTCAACCCAACGGAACTGAGCTTGACCAATATTGGCAGGATGGCCCCCAGTTCACGGGATGGGGAGATATAGTGGGCAAGTATCCGAATGGCACGCCAGCGATTGTCGAAGGCAAATCCGGAAGTGGATGGGTAATTCTGTCTGGTATACACGCCGAAGCGCCGGCAAGCTGGAGAATTGGAATGACCTTCACCACCCCGGTACAAACGGACAATGCCTATGCGTACACACTGATCGAGGCCGCGCTAAATGGAACTTCTTTGCCGTATTACTGAGTCCTTAACGACTCGGCATAATTAAGTCGGGCCTTTGCTCTGCAGGGCGCGTTGCAGCAGGGATTGCAGTTCGCTGGCGGAAAGATTATCCAGTTGCGCCAGCAGCGCCTCCGGACTGCTCGCCGCACGCGCCCGCCTCGGCAAAATAGGAGCCCGCGCCTTCACTCCCAGCTTCTGCGCTTTCTCCACTTCCGCCGCCAACCCCGCAATCGTCGCCCCTTCAAACAATATCCGCACCCCCAACTCCACTTCGAACTGGCTGCGTATCCGCGCCATCACCTGCAGCGCCAGCAGCGAGTGTCCCCCCAGCTCGAAAAAGTTCTGCTCAATGCCAATCAGCTGCACCTTCAGCAACTCTTCCCAGATCGCCGCCAGCTTGCGTTCCACTTCCGTTCGCGGCGCCGCCCAACTCTCGCCTTCCGCCAGCGCCACCGTCGCCATCGCCGCTACCGCTCGCCGGTCTACTTTCCCACTCGGCAACAGCGGCCAGTGTTCGACTTCCCGATAACTCGCCGGCACCATGTGCTCCGGCAGCTTGCTCCGCATGTATCGCCTCAACTCTCCTGCTCCCACTATCGCCGGTTCCTTTTCCGCCTCCGCGAACCTCACATAGGCCACCAGCCCCGCCTGCTCCCCTTCCCCGCTGACTCCCACCATCCCTTCCCCCACCCGCGGATGCGACCGCAGCACCGCTTCGATCTCTCCCAACTCCATCCGCATCCCCCGCAGCTTCACCTGATTGTCCATCCGCCCCGCATACTCGATCTCGCCCGTGCTGCGAAACCTTCCCGCATCCCCAGTGCGGAACAATCGCGACGAACTGGCTGCCGCGGAACCTATGGCCGCGAACGGATTGGCCACAAACCGTTCCGCCGTCAACTCCGGCCTATGCCAATAGCCACGCGCTAATCCTGCTCCTCCAACATATATCTCTCCCCGCACTCCCACCGGCACCGGATTTCCCTGCTCATCCAAAATGTAAATCTGCGTGTTGCTGATCGGCCGCCCAATCGATATCGAACTCGCTGCGCAATCGGCTTCCCCGACTTCCTGGCAGGTCACATCCGCCGCCACTTCCGACGATCCATACAGATTCAGCAACCGCGCTTCCGGAAATCCTCGTCGGAACCGTTCCGCCAACTCCACTGGCAGCACTTCCCCGCTGCACGACCACAGCTTCAACTCCGGCACCCGCTCGCCTAACCGCGGCGCATGGTCCAGCAACATGCGCAGCAGCGACGGCACCACCACCATGCGCGTCACCTGCTCATGAGCCAAACTCTGCAACAACAGTTCGGGATCGTGCAACGTTTCTTGCGGAACAATCACGCTTGGCACTCCCGCCAGCAGCGGCCCGAATATCTCCCACACTGAATCCACAAACCCCACATTGGTTTTCTGGCAGCACATCTCTCCCGCCTGGAACGGGTACTCCCGCCACATCCACGCCAGGCGGTTCAGGCACGCCCGCTGCGTGCCTTCCACTCCCTTCGGCTTCCCCGTCGACCCCGAGGTGTACAGCACGTAGGCGATGTCATGCGGCTGAGTGACCACGAGAAGACTGCTTGGTGAATTCTGTGCCGCGGAGATGATGTCATCCCATTCCGAGTCGAGACAGATCAGATGCGCATCCTGAGGCGGAACCTTGCTCACGAACTTCTCTTGCGTGATCAGGATTCCTGCCTGCGAATCCTCGAGCATAAACGCAAGCCTTTCCGAAGGATAATCCGGGTCCAGGGGGACGTAAGCTGCGCCGGTCTCTAATATCCCAAGCAGGCCGACGATCATGTCGATCGATCTTTCGAGCGCCAGTGCAACTCTCGTGCCCGGTCCAGCTCCCAGTCTGCATAGGTATTCAGCTAAAGAGAAACTGCGGTCGCGTAGTTCGCTAAAAGTGAGCTGTCGCCCAGGTTCACGAACTGCAATCGCATCCGGCGTCAGGTTACATTGCGCGAGGAAACGCTGCTGAATCGACTCATTCTCCGGATAGTCGGCCTGGGTTTGGTTCCACTCGATCAGGATTTGCTCACGCTCGCGCTGCGAGAGCAGATGCAGTTGCGAAACGCGCAGCTGGGGGTTATTGGCTGCAGCTTCCAACATCGTCAGCCAGTGCTGTGCCATTCGCGCAATCGTGGTCGGATCGAACAGATCTGTGGAGTAATGAAAGCGGCCGAGAATGCCTTCAGGCCGCTCGTCGAGTTCGAGATACAAATCGTACTTGGTGGCTCCGGTATCCACATCCATCTGCGTCAGGCGCCAGGCCGGATCAACCTCAGGCATGGGAGGTTCGAGCGAAAACATGACTTGAAACAGGGGATTGCGACTGCGGTCCCAATGCGGGGCCAACTGCTGAATCAGTTGTCCCCAGGGCACGCGATCGTGCTGCAAAGCTTCAAGCGTGAGCCTGCGCATTCTGCGCATTAGTTCGGAGAAACTGGGATCGCCTGACAGATCGGCACGCAGCACGACCGTGTTCAGAAAATAGCCGAGCAGGTGGTTGAGCTCCGGCCGATTACGCCCGGCGGTGACGCTTCCGATGGCAAAATCATCTTGCCCTGAGTAACGGCCGAGTAGCGCGGCGAAGGCTGCGAGCAGAGTTTGAAACAGCGTCACCCCTCCGAAAGAGCCGATGCGCTTCAAAGACGCGGTCAACTCAGAGCCAACCACAAACACGTGCATACTGCCGCGAAAACTTTGCAGCGGCGGTCGCGGACGATCCAGCGGCAAATCGAGCAGCGGCAGCCCGCTTCCAAGCTGTTTCTTCCAGTACGCCATTTGCTCCGCGATAAGCTCAGGGCGCATTGAATGCCGCTGCCAAATTGCATAATCCGGATATTGAATTGTGATCTCAGGCAACGGCGATGAATTGCCCGCGCCATAGTCGCGGTAAAGCGAAACTAATTCCGGAAGAAATACGCGATAGATTGCTACTCCATCAAAGATGATGTGACTGAGAGTGAGATACAGACGGTATTCGTGTTCATCGAGCCGGATCAACTTCGCGCGAAACAGAGGAGCCTGCGCGAGATCCAAAGGCGTCCTCGCGTCCTCGTGGGCGAGAAGCAGAGCGGCTTGATTGCGGTGCTCCTCTGGCAGAGTACGAAGATCAATGACGGGTAGCGAGACAGTAAGTTTCGGCTTGACCTCCTGAAATGGCTCCCCCTTCAGCGTCGGGAAACAGGTACGCCAAGCTTCGTGCCTGCGCAAGATCTCGTTGAAGCTGCGCTCCAACGCCGCAGGGTCTAGTTCGCCAGAGTAGTGAATCGTTACCGGCTCATTGTAGAGAGGCAGGTCTGGAACTAACTGCGCGTGCAGCCATATTTGTTCCTGCGCGAACGACAAAGGTATGTGCTGATTGTGCTCACGCTTTGAAATGGCTTGAAGCGAAGTTTGGAATTGCTTCTCACCACGCAGGAGTCGCTCCAACAATTCTTGTTTCGCTGTGGAGTACTTGCCCGACATGGTCTCCTTGAAGCTAAATAACTTTCCGGAACAAAACGCGAGGGATGCGACAATTTGATAACGGACAATTTGATATAGGCACTAAATTGCGTGACGAAAACTTTGAGTCACTGAGCCGGCATCGGAGCAGACGATAGAATTGCTTGCGCCTCGTCTTCACTCATCGTCTCGATCTTTGCGTGAATCAGTCTTTCGATTTCGGCGGACAACTCCCGCACCGTGCGGTCCATCAAAAAGGCTGAGCAATGGAAGTTCAACTCCGAAAGCAGCATGAATTCTGTTGATAATCTCAGCGCCCATCAGCGAGTGCCCTCCCAAGGCGAAGAAATTATCGTTTCGGCCGATTTGCTTACGAAGCAGCCCGGATATCATCGTGGCCAGAGCTTCTTCCGTTGGGGATTGCGGCGCTTCAGGCACATCTTCCTGAAGTGTATTCAGGTCTGTAGGTATCGGAAGATCGCTCTGAATGATTTTTCCGTTCAGCGAAACCGGCAACTCCGTCAATCGGACAAACGTGGACGGGACCATATGGTCCGGAAGGTGCTCGCCTAGAAACGCCCGCAGTTCGCCTGCTCCCGGCTCGACATCGCTTGACAATACCAGATAGGCCACGAGCCGCTTCTCGCCCGGATTTTCTGCACTCGCCGCAACACGACTAGCTTTCACGGAGGGATGGCGATCCAGCACAGCCGAAATTTCCTGCGGTTCGATGCGATACCCTCTGATCTTGATCTGATCGTCGATACGCCCCAGGAAGACGATCTGGCCGTCAGGAAGCATACGGCCTAGATCACCAGTTCTATATGCTCGGGCTCCCGGTTGGTTACTGAACGGGTCGGCAATGAATTTTTCGTTGGTTAACTCGGGAAGATTCAAATATCCGCGAGACACGCTCGCACCCGCAATCAGCAATTCTCCGGCAGTTCCCTGTGGAACCGGCCGTTGGTGTTCGTCGACGATGTGTACTTGAAGGTTGCTGATGGGCGAACCAATGGATGGCAATTCATCTCCGCTGCAGAGGACCCTTCCTGACGTGGCCACGACCGTACATTCGGTCGGGCCGTAGTTATTGACTAACGCGAAAGGCAAATCCGCGGGTGGACGGCGGCGAAGCGTATCGGCGCCCGTCAGCAAGAGGCGCAGCGGAGTTTGCTCAGGCCACGGCAGTTCAATCACAGCCTCGGCAAGAGCGGTAGGAAGAAAGCTGATCGTGATGTTATTCGAGACCATCCAGTCGCGAAGCAGTTCGGGGGTGGTTCGAACGGCTTCATCCACGATCTGGACGGTGGCTCCTGCGGCGAGGTGAGGCCACAATTCCCAAACCGACGCATCAAAACCGGGGCTCGCGTGCATGGTCGCTTTGTCGGCGGGAGTCACGCCAAACGCGTTGCGATGCCACTCAATCAAGTTGAGCAAATTCGCGTGCGAGATCTGCACGCCTTTCGGCCGACCTGTGGAACCCGAAGTGAATATGATGTACGCCAAATTGTCACGCGTGGTGTTCGTGACTGGAGGACGGACTGAATAGCTGGGCAAATCAGTCGATGGTTCGGGAAGAATGATCCTCTGCCACGGTCATTTGTGGGACGCCCGCCGAGATGCCGGGCTGAGTAAGCAGGAGTGGGATTTGCGCGTCCTGCAGAATCAGGCGCAGCCGGTTCGCCGGATAACTGGGATCGAGTGGAACGTAAGCTCCTCCAGCTTTCAGAATTGCAAGCGCCCCAACCGCCAGTTCCACACAGCGACGAATGCAAAGCGCGACTGGAGTCTCTGTTCCAACGCCACAGAAACGCAAGCGGTGAGCCAATTCATTGGCGCGCGAGTCCAGTTCCCGATAGCTGATTCGGGTTTGGCCAAAGATCAGGGCGGTCGCGTCAGGCGTGGCTTTCGCCTGAGCTTCAATTAAGTGATGTACACACATACTTTACCTTCATACCAAACGCTTACTTCGTTATTGGCACCGTGAACGGTGGCACGTCACGCGTTCACCAACCCCGAAACTCGCAAGTAAATTTCTCTGCGTGATGGAATCGTCACCACTTCTACAAGCCGATACCCGAGTTCACGTCGAGTACTTTGATCAAGATCGAAATTCATGCCAGTCGCCTTACTAATCACCCATATCTTCGGCTGGGCCTTTGCTCTGCAGGGCGCGTTGCAGCAGGGATTGCAGTTCGCTGGCGGAAAGATTATCCAGTTGCGCCAGCAGCGCCTCCGGACTGCTCGCCGCACGCGCCCGCCTCGGCAAAATAGGAGCCCGCGCCTTCACTCCCAGCTTCTGCGCTTTCTCCACTTCCGCCGCCAACCCCGCAATCGTCGCCCCTTCAAACAAGATCCGCACCCCCAACTCCACTTCGAACTGGCTGCGTATCCGCGCCATCACCTGCAGCGCCAGCAGCGAGTGTCCCCCCAGCTCGAAAAAGTTCTGCTCAATGCCAATCGGCTGCACCTTCAACAACTCTTCCCAGATCGCCGCCAGCTTGCGTTCCACTTCCGTCCGCGGCGCCGCCCAGCTCTCGCCTTCCGCCAGCGGCACCGTCGCCATCGCCGCTACCGCTCGCCGATCTACTTTCCCGCTCGGCAACAGCGGCCAGTGTTCGACTTCCCGATAACTCGCGGGCACCATGTGCTCCGGCAGCTTGCTCCGCATGTACCGCCTCAACTCTCCTGCTCCCACCACCCGCCTGTTCCTTTTCCGCTTCCGCTTCCGCGAACCTCACATAGGCCACCAGCCCCGCCTGTTCGCCTTCCCCACCGACTGCCACCATCCCTTCCCCTACCCGCGGATGCGACCGCAGCACCGCTTCGATCTCTCCCAACTCCATCCGCATCCCCCGCAGCTTCACCTGATTGTCCATCCGCCCCGCATACTCGATCTCGCCCGTGCTGCGAAACCTTCCCGCATCCCCAGTGCGGAACAATCGCGACGAACTGGCTGCCGCGGAACCTATGGCCGCGAACGGATTGGCCACAAACCGTTCCGCCGTCAACTCCGGCCTACGCCAATAGCCACGCGCTAATCCTGCTCCTCCAACATATATCTCTCCCCGCACCCCCACCGGCACCGGATTTCCCTGCTCATCCAAAATGTAAATCTGCGTGTTGCTGATCGGCCGCCCAATCGATATCGAACTCGCTGCGCAATCGGCTTCCCCGACTTCCTGGCAGGTCACATCCGCCGCCACTTCCGACGATCCATACAGATTCAGCAACCGCGCTCCCGGAAATCCTCGTCGGAACCGTTCCGCCAACTCCACTGGCAGCACTTCCCCGCTGCACGACCACAGCTTCAACTCCGGCACCCGCTCGCCTAACCGCGGCGCATGGCCCAGCAACATGCGCAGCAGCGACGGCACCACCACCATGCGCGTCACCTGCTCATGAGCCAAACTCTGCAACAGCAGTTCGGGATCGTGCAACGTTTCTTGCGGAACAATCACGCTTGGCACTCCCGCCAGCAGCGGCCCGAATATCTCCCACACTGAATCCACAAACCCCACATTGGTTTTCTGGCAGCACATCTCTCCCGCCTGGAACGGGTACTCCCGCCACATCCACGCCAGGCGGTTCAGGCACGCCCGCTGCGTGCCTTCCACTCCCTTCGGCTTCCCCGTCGACCCCGAGGTGTACAGCACGTAGGCGATGTCATTGACAGACTCCGGCAGTTGAGGGCCATGAGAGAACTCGCCATCGGATGATGAGCCATTCGGATCGACCACGACGATGTCCGCCACAGTCGAAGGCACCTTGCCGCGAGTAGAGCTATGCGTAACGACTGCGCAGACCTGCGAATCCTCGAGCACAAATGAAAGCCATTCGGCGGGATAGGTTGGATCCAGCGGAACGTACGCGGCCCCGCACTTGAGCACTCCCAACAAAGCTGCAATCAGCGCTGGTGAGCGCTCGACACAGACGCCCACCAAGTCGCCGGGCCGCACTCCTGTTCTCATGAGCGAGCGGGCGACACGGTTTGCCTGTTGGCTGAGAACGGAATAGGTAAGTTGTTTATTTTCGAAGCGCACCGCGACTGCTTGAGGGCTGCGATTCACCTGGCGCTCGAAAGCGGCCTGGATCGAAGCTTCCTGATAAAAATCTGCAGTCGTCTGGTTCAATTCTTCGACGAGCTGGACTCGCTCGCCTGCAGTCATCATCGGAATCTGCGCCAAAGGCCGATCGGGATTTTCGACGACTGCACTCAGCAAATTGCGGAAGTGATCGAGAAAAATGCAGATGGTTTTGCGATCGAACAACTCCGTGTTGTATTCGAAGCGCCAGTGAAAATCTTTTTGTTCATCGTCTTCGTACACGTCGACCGATAGATCGAACTTGGCGATGCCGGTGTCAAACGGCAGTTCCTCCATATCCAGGCCGGAAATCTTGAAAATCTGCTTCGGGATGTTTTGGAAGACGAACATTGCCTGGAAGAGTGGAGTGATGTTCACCGAACGCTGGGGCACCAGCTCTTCGACCAGTTTTTCAAAAGGAATGTCCTGATGCGCGTAGGATTCCAGAGCGAAGCTGCGAACTTGATGCACCAATTCCCGAAATGTGACCTGTTCGGTAAAATCGGCGCGGAAGACCAGCGTGTTCACGAAAAGGCCAATAAGCCTCTCGATTTCGACGTGGTTTCGGGAAGCAGTCGGTGTGCCCACGAGAATGCTTTCCTGTTTGGTGTAGCGCCACAGCCATGCTTGAAACACGGCCAGCGACGCCATGAACAAAGTTGCACCCTGGTTCTGCGAAAATGCTTTTAGCTTCGCCAGAATGTCGCGGTCGAAGACCAGTTCATGGGTTGCTCCGCTCCAGCTATGGGTCGCAGGGCGACGGTGATCGGCCGGAAGCTCAAGAATGGTTTGTGCGCCCGCCAGTTTTTCTTTCCAATAGCAAACCTCCTGAGCAAGCACGTCCCCTTTGAGATACTCGTGCTGCCACTGCGAATACTCGCCGTACTGCACCGGTAACTCGGGAAGATCGGGGGCACAACCCTTCGTCACAGCCTCGTAACATTTGGTAAGCTCTCCGAAGAGAATGGCGATCGACCACCCGTCGGTGACGATGTGATGCATGACCAGGACCAGAATGTGCTCGTCAGCCTTCAGGCGCAGAAGGAGGGCCCTGAACAGCGGCCCGTGGGTGAGATCGAAAGGTTTCTTTCCCTCTTCTCCAGCGATGCGCAGAGCCGCCTGTCTACGTTCTTGTTCGGGAACATGCGAAAGGTCTACGACCAGCAGGGGAACTTCGAGTTCCGGCAGAACAATCTGCCGGGCCTGGCCATCCACAGACTCGAAAACAGTGCGCAAACACTCGTGGCGTTGCACCACAATGTGAAAGGCCCGAGCCAGAGAGTCTACGTCCAAAGAACCAACTATGCGGAAGGCGCGGGGAAGGTTGTAGGCCGCCGTTCCAGGTTCAAGCTGGTCTAGAAACCAAAGTCTCTGTTGGGCGAACGAAGCTGGAAAAACGGCGTGGGACATCCCCGTCTTCTTGTCTGGCGCGCAACGGACTCATCATGCGGCGATCAATTCATGCCGCCAATCAGGTGCATAGTGTAGCATGGTACCGTCGGTTCTGTATTGCGATTTCGGCATGAAGTGGGCGAGAGTTAGATTGCGCCAATATCGGCCCGCCGTTGTTTTGTTGCGCCATGAGTCTTCCCGTTGACAGCGTTTCGTTGGGGCAATCGTCTCCCCAGCCGAAAGCGGCAGAGGTGTATCCCGCCTCACTTGCACAACGCAGGTTGTGGTTTCTTGAGCAGTTGCAGGCGGAAACTTCGGTATATAACGTCGACGTTGGTTTATGGCTGTACGGGCCGCTCAACCTAGCTGCGCTCCTGTCCAGTTTGCAGGAAGTGGTAAACCGCCAGGAAAGCCTGCGTACTTCATTCCGCTTGCAGGGCGGCGAAGTTCTGCAAGTTGTAGCGCCAGCCCACGAAGCAACAATTCCGAGCGTTGATTTCTCGAATTTGCCCGGTCCGCTTCTGCGCGCCTATGAGTTTGCCAAGCGGGAAGTGGAGACCCCTTTCGACCTAAGCTCCGGCCCACTGTTCCGGGCGCGGATCATTCGCGTTGGCGCAGAGGAGCACATTTTTCTTTGCACCATGCACCACAGCATCACGGACGCATGGTCGATGCAGCTGTTTGTGAAAGAGCTCGGGGCATTATACGAAGCGTTCTCGAATGGAAAGCCTCACGATTTGCCCGACCTACCGATTCAGTATGGGGACTATTCGGAATGGCAACATGAGACCTTTGCGAGTGAGATTGCGCAGCAACAACTGGACCACTGGAAGCGCACGTTGCAGGGTGCTCCGCCAGTTCTGGGACTGCCCACGGACAGGCCCCGGCCAGCGGAGCAGACGTTTCGAGGTGCGACCCACACCTCCGCCGTGCCGGCTGACATTGTCGAACGCGTCAAAGCGTTCGCTGCGCGCCAGCAGGCGACGCCCTTTATGCTGTTCCTGGCCGCATTTAAGGTCTTGCTGTTTCGCTATACCGGCGAAGCGGACGTGGTCGTGGGTGTTCCGGTCGCAGGCCGGAGCCGAGTGGAGACCGAGGCGCTCATCGGATTTTTCGTTAACAGCCTGGCGCTGCGCAGCGATCTAAATGGCAATCCGCGATTTATCGATTTCCTGGCGCAGGTGCGCGAGACCACGTTGGCCGCCTTCGCGCACGCCGACGTCCCATTCGAACAAGTCGTCGAGGCGCTTCAGCCGGAACGCAATTTGAGCTATAACCCGATCTTCCAGGTAATGTGCTCAAGTATTAAATCGGCTGTAGGCTCGCGCGATTTCGGCAATTTGAAGGTTTTCCCTTACGTAATTGACCGTAGCACCTCGATATTCGATTTGAACGTGACCCTGGTCGAGTGGTTGGACGGGAGATGGTGGACCCAAATCGACTACAACACTGACCTGTTCGATGGCCCAACGATTGAGCGCCTCCAGCAGCATTTTCACAATTTGCTGGAAAGAATCGCCGCCAATCCGGAGCAGCGTATCGCTGACCTGCCGCTGCTGAGTCAATCCGAACAACGAGAGCTGGTTGTTGATTTCAACAATACTTCGGCAGATTTTCAGCGTGACCGCTGCCTGCACAACTTTTTCGAAGAGCAAGTCACTCGCACGCCAGACGCAATTGCCGTGATCGCGGGGGATGAACGAATTTCTTATGGCGAACTCAATCAGCGCGCATACGGGCTTGCGTCACAATTGCTGCGGCAAGGGGTGGGCCCTGACACTGCAGTCGGAATTTGCGCTGATCGCTGCATCTCTCTACTGGTAGGAATATTGGCAATTCTGAAAGCCGGCGGAGCCTATGTCCCGCTTGATCCGAAATACCCGACCGAGCGACTCAGACTTATGCTCGAACATTCCGGTTCCCGGCTTTTGCTTGCGCAAGACAAGTTCCGGAACAAGTTTA
Source organism: uncultured Acidobacteriaceae bacterium (assembly GCA_963743585.1). Lineage (GTDB taxonomy): Bacteria > Acidobacteriota > Terriglobia > Terriglobales > Acidobacteriaceae > Sulfotelmatobacter. The sequence goes on from CAVUQI010000006.1 coordinate 926,909, forward strand.
CGGACAAAGGCATTGACTTTGTAGATCTTGATCGCGAGTGGCCACCCGCAGACGTCGCGCAGGCAAGTCGCAAACGGCCGGCCCCGGAAAATCTCGCTTACATTCTGTTTACGTCGGGTTCCACGGGCACTCCAAAGGGTGTTGCGGTAGAACATCGAAATGCGGCGAATTTTGTTCAGTGGGCGCAAACACTTTTTACCCGCGAGGAACTGGCGGGCACACTCTTCGCTACTTCAATTTGTTTCGATCTATCGATCTTCGAAATGTTTGTTCCCTGGAGTATGGGGGGGACCGTCATTCTCGCACCGAACGCGCTTTCGTTGCCCGAATTACGGGCGGCGAAGAAAGTGACCCTCATCAATACTGTGCCATCAATTATGGCGGAACTCATGCGCTCCGGCGGAGTGCCGGATTCAGTCTTGACCGTGAACCTGGCGGGCGAGGCTCTGCCAACTTCGCTGGTGCGCGACCTGTGCGATCGCACGCAGGTCAAGCATGTATACAACCTCTACGGCCCCACTGAGGCCACCACATACGCGACGTACACGCGGCTGGATCGGGATGCTGATGTCACGATCGGCAAACCCATCGCGAACACACAGGCGTACATTTTGGATCGCAATTCCAAGCTGGTTCCACGAGGTGGACGCGGCGAGCTTTATCTCGGAGGAACTGGTCTAGCTCGCGGATACTTGGGCCAGCCCGCGCTCACTGCTGAACGCTTCGTGAACAATCCATTCAGCAAGGAGCCTGAGCGCCTTTACCGTACTGGCGATTTGTGCCGCCATAGAGCAGATGGAAGTATCGAGTATCTGGGCCGATTGGATCACCAGGTAAAACTACGCGGGTTTCGCATTGAGCTTGGCGAAATTGAGACGACTCTGGAAAAGCACGACACCGTGCGGCAGGCGATTGTGGCAGTCCGCGAGAGTGCGGGAGAGACGCGATTAGTTGCCTATATAACGGCGAAGCCGGACCGAGTCGTGCAGGCTCCCGAGTTGCGACGTCATCTGGAAACAACTCTGCCCAGTTATATGATCCCGCAGGCCTTCGTTCTTATGGAGGAGTTTCCCCGTACCCTGAATGGGAAGGTCGATCGCCGTGCATTGCCAGCGCCAGAAGCCGAACGCGATTCGAGAGCCGTTTTGCCACGCGATGAAGTGGAAGAAACTCTGGCAAAAATCTGGGAAAGCGTTCTCGGCGTCACTCCCGTCGGAGTGACGGACAACTTTTTTGATCTCGGCGGCCACTCCCTGATGGCTGCGCGCCTCATCGCGCAGATCCAGGACGTGACCGGAACAAAGATTCCACTCTCTTCAATCTTTCGAGCGCCCACTGTCGAAGGACTTGCCCGTTTGCTGGCGGACGAATCGGTTGCGAAGCCTGACCCGGTGCTCATGCCACTCAGTTCGGGCAATGGCGGCGTACCCTTTTTTGCCATCGCCGCGCCGGGGGTAGACTCGCTTGGTTTTGCGCTTCTGGCCCGGCACTTGACGGCACACGACGTTTACAAGATTCAGCCGTCGGGTCCCGTGATCGGGGCCACACCCATTGAAAATGATGAGCTACGGACGATTGCTCGAGAGTACGTCGCCGCCATGCATAAGGTGCAGCCCAACGGTCCCTATTGCCTTGGAGGCATGTGTGCGGGCGTTCATATCGCTCAACACATCATTATGGAATTGGAGGCGCAGGGAAAAGAAGTCGCTCTATTTGCGATTTTCGATACCTGGGTGTGGGAGAACTCTCAGATCCGTCCGTTGTGGATGCTGGAATATTATCGACAGCGGCTAAGAAGGCTTCCCAACCTATCGGTTCGAGAGTTGCTAAAGGCAGCTGGGAAGGTATTGCGAAGGTCGCTGAAGCGAAACCGTTCGGAGAGAAGCGAATGGCAAAAATTCTATTGGCCGGGACGGGAATTTCAAGCGCCCCGATTTGAGGCGCCCGTCCTGCTGTTTAAGCGACCGCGGCAGCCTTATTTCTACACCGGCGATCCACAGATGGGATGGGGCGCACGCTCAGCGGGCGGCATTGAGATATGCGAAATTGACTGCGGGCATTACGAAATACTTCGACAGCCGTTTGTTCAAACCATTGCGCAACGCCTGTCGGAAAAGTTGCTCGACGTTAATGCGCGAGTGGAACGATCTAGTTTGCGCTTCAGCCTGACGGAACAGCATGCCCGCCGTAATGTGGATTCGCCGCTCACGGCTTAGCGTGGAAACGCAAGGTATGGTAGAACCGCAGAATTCGTCGGCTTCGATAATGACCGGCGCTCTTGATGATGCGAGCGCGGGCGATTCACTTTCTGCGCGAGGCGCTTCTTCGCGAGCCGGCGAGCCCAAAAGCTTGGCTGAGCGCCGAGTCAAGGTCATTGGGCCTCCGTCGTTTTCTCCGGCCACCATCGTCAGTGGCCTGCGGACGCTCCTTCATTACCCCGATTTGCTTTATACGCTCTGCGTCTTTCGCCTGAATGTGCGCTACAAGCAATCCGTACTTGGATGGGCCTGGGCGGTTCTGCAACCGTTGGCGCTGATGGGGATCTACACGCTGATTTTTGCTCACGTTACCACCGTAAAGACCGGCGGAGTTCCTTATCCGATATTCGTTTTTGCGGCGCTGTTGCCGTGGATTTTCTTTTCAAACTCGGTTTCAAGCGCCGTTCACGGGCTGGTCACCTACCCTGGGCTGCTGACCAAAATGTATTTTCCCCGGGAAATTATTCCGCTTTCTTACCTGGCCGCGGGATTGGCTGACTTCTTTATCGCGGCAATAATTCTCGCCGGCCTGATGGTTTACTACGGGGTATCGCTGACCTGGAACTCGCTCTACGCGCTACCGATCCTCGTCCTCTTCGGCGGTTTCGCAGCAGCGATTGCTTTGTTTTTTTCCGCTGTCCATGTGCGCTTTCGAGATGTGGGCCTGGCAATGCCGTTTGTTTTACAGATATGGATGTTCGCGACTCCCGTGGTTTATTCACTTCAATCGGTCCCGCTGCGCTTTCGCAAGTTGTATCTTTTCGATCCACTGGCCGGGTTGATCGAAAATTTTCGCAGAGTGGTGATCTTTGGAGCAAAGCCCGATACTGCATCCCTTGCCTGGTCGGCAGCGATGACGATTGCCTCACTCACGATCGCTTACGCATATTTCAAGTCTTCCGAAGCAACCATGGCGGACGTCATCTGAATGCGCGATGATTTGACAGCATCATGATTGACCTTAAGCTCGATCACGTCTCCAAAAAGTACAAATTACCGGCAAACGGCAGCCAGTCAAAACGCTGGTACCGGGGCGCGTTTCGCAGATCACCGGCGGAAATGTGGGCGCTACGGGACGTCAGCTTTGAGGTGAACGAAGGCGAGGCCCTCGGAGTTATCGGTCACAACGGAGCGGGAAAAACCACCTTACTGAAACTTCTATCCAGTATCACGACGCCCACTCAAGGACAAATCACAATTCGTGGGAGGCTGGTCGCCCTGGTTGAGGTCAGTTCAGGATTCCATCCTGAACTCACGGGGCGAGAGAATATCTATTTGCACGGCCCCATGCTCGGCATGCGGCGGTCTGAGATCGCACGCAAGCTGGATAGCATCATCGATTTTTCCGGCGTAGAAAAATATATTGACGTACCGGTCAAACGCTACTCCTCCGGCATGTACGTCCGCCTGGGATTTGCCATTGCCGCTCATCTCGACCCCGATATCATCCTGCTCGACGAGGTGCTGGCGGTGGGCGACGTTGCATTTCAAGCCAAATGCCTCGAGCGGATTGAAGAGCTAAGAAAAAGTGGAAGGACGATTGTGTTTGTCTCGCATGATCTTGCCGCCGTGGACCGCTTATGCCATCGGGCCTTGCTGCTCGACCGCGGCCAAATCACAATGGATGGTGCGCCACGCGCCGTCATCGACCAATATCAGCAGATGGCCTTTGCGGATCAGGAGACAAATACTGAGTATGAGCCTGATCGGGAAAAGCCGGCCCGCTGCATCGGTGTGACATTTTCTCCGGCTGAAGCGGAGGAGCGCATTCGCACTGGCTATCCCATGGCCGCGCGGCTTCGCTACCACGCCAGCGAGCATATTCAGAATACAGTCTTTCGAATTTCGTTCTATTGGCCGAGTGGCTATTTATGCGCACAACTCACGAACGACTCTTTCGGCCAGCCGGGCCTCACCATCGAACCTGGCGAAGGGGTAATCGATTTTCTGTGTCCGGCGCTGCCAGTCGTTCCGGGGCTCTACCGCGCCGATGTGGGAATTGAGGTAAGCGGTAGAACCATCGATCTGCGGCAGCGTTGCGCCACGCTCTCCGTCGCCCCCGGTAAGGCGGCTGTAGGAGATTTTTATATCCAGAGTTCGTGCACCGCTTCGAGCACGCATGTTTCTCCTCCGCTCTTTTCTTGAACCTTCCTGATGCGGGGCCGCATCTCTCAGACAAATTCCTTCATTTCGGAGAACGCACGATGACGGATCCGCGCTACCCGATCGGCAAGTTTCATTTCGATGGGTCACAAACCGAAGAACAGAAGAGCAAATTGATTAACGAGATAGCCCAAGCTCCCACAAACCTGTGTGCAGCGGTAAAAGATCTTTCGCCGCAACAACTTGATACGCCTTACCGCGACGGAGGCTGGACGGTTCGCCAGGTGGTGCATCATGTTCCCGACAGCCATCTGAATGCCTACACCCGCTTCAAGCTTGCACTCACGGAAGACGCTCCTACGATCAAAACCTATGCGGAAGACCGTTGGGCAGAGCTGGCCGATACCAAATCAACCCCAATTGAAGTTTCGTTAACGTTGCTCGAGTCTTTGCACGACCGCTGGGACCGTCTTCTGCGTTCACTTCAGCCTGAGGATTGGAAGCGGAGCTTCCGCCATCCTGAACTTGGGTTGGTAAGCCTTGAAAAGACTTTAGCTATTTATGCATGGCATGGGCGGCACCACGTCGCACATATCACAGAGCTTCGCAAAAGAATGGCGTGGTAGTTTTGCGTTCGCGACAAGGAGGGCCGCGCAATGATTGCAAGAGTCTGGCACGGATATACGAAGCCCGAAAACGCGGACGCCTATGAGGCGCTGCTGAAACCGGAATTGCTGCCCGGAATCAGCAAGAAGAAAGGATACAAAGGAAGCTATCTTCTGAGGCGAAAAGCCGGCGCCGAGGTCGAATTCATCACCATCATGTTCTGGGATTCAATCGATTCGCTTCGCGCGGCTGCAGGCGCGGATTACGAAACTGCCATCATACCGGAAGAGCGGCGCAAATATTTGTCGAAGTACGACGCAAAATCGGCACATTACGAGATGGCCGCAGTGCACGGATTGGAACTGAAGTAGTCGGGAATGGCAGACTGCGACTAATCAGTTCATCTTCATCAGTTCATACCCAGCTTCCAAAGCAGATAGCTGCAAGCTTCTCGCAAAACGGCATAGCCACGCTGCAAAACACTGTGCGGCCGCGACCCCGGCCTTGGCGAGACGTACACCGGCCCGATGCCTTGGTGCTCGAGCAATTTTTTTATGCGGAAGACGTGATAGGCATCGCTGACTGCAATGCAACTGTGCAGTCCATTGGTACGCATGATGACAGCCACGCGAGCCGCGGACTGGGCCGTATCCGAACCTTGGGTCTCACCAATCAGATTGCGTTCCGGGATTCCGCGGTGAGTCAGGTAGTCGCGCCCCACACCGCCTTCACTAAAACTGGGATCGGAGGCCGCACCTCCCGTCGTTATCACGACCGGCGCAATGCCTTTCTCATAGAGATCGAATGCGTGATCGAGCCGGGCCCGCAAAACCGGGGAAGGGTGACCGGAATATTCCGCGGCGCCAAAAACCACGATCGCGTCCGCGCGATGCAATTCCTGAAGCGAACTTTCGTGCACGATTCGAATGCTGGTGACTGTCAGGAAGGCAGCCAATGCAACCAGGAGCAGCCCCTCGATCCACAACAGCCACTGGTGCCGAAGAACACGGTTGCCGGAATCGTCATTCATCCTTTGGCAAAGAAGCTGGAAATATCGTCGGCGGCAATCGCGCCCTGTCGAATGATGCGCCAGTGCCCGTCGTCGCCGGTGAGATCAACAATGGTGGAGGGGATGTCTCGTGGCGAAGTACCTCCGTCCACGATGATGTTGATGCGCCCTTGCAGTTGATCACGCACCTGCTCGGCGCTGGTGCACTCCGAAGCGCCGCTCAGATTGGCGGAAGTCGCGGTAATCGGAATCGCCGCCGCCGTGACCACCGCGCGTGGAATCGTCGCGTTCGGGCCCCGTAACGCGACGTTGCCGGTATTGGCAGTCACCTTCAGAGGAAGGCGCGATCCCGCTTTGACGATGATGGTTAGCGGTCCGGGCCAATATTTCTCTGCCAGGGCATAAAATTCCTCAGGCAGTTCCTTGGCCAACTCTTCAGCCTGATCGACGCTCTCAATCAAAAGTGACAGCGGCTTGTGGCGCGAACGTGTCTTAATTTCATACACGCGGTCAACCGCTCGCAAATTAAAAGGATCGGCAGCCAGTCCGTAAAACGTGTCGGTGGGCATGCCGAGCACTTCGCCCGCACGAATCTGGTCGGCGCAATACTTGATGAGTGAAGTCTGAGGAGAATCACTGCTGATTTTTACGATTTCCGCGCGCACAGCGCTCCCTTCGTCATTGCCGCTGCATGAAAGTGTTTGTTCGAGGAACCTACCATAATACGGCAAACTGCCGCAATGCGGCTGCGCGGCGTATCATTCCAGCCACGAGACAAGCAATGAAGAAACTCTCACAACCCGTGGGTGAAGCGCTCTCTCGATTGCGCCGGGTGGAAGGACGCCACAATCCCCTGGCCAAGCAATTGCGGCAAGCGTTTTCGCGCGGGAAACTTACCGAGACGGGAGATTGCGCGATTGAGGGATTGCGCATCGTGGAAGAGGCGATTCGCAGCCATCTGCGGTTCAGCGCCATATTTTTTCGCGAGTCTTCCCAGGAAATAGCGGAGCGTTTGCTTCCGCAAATCGGGGCCCAAGTGGAAGCCCTGATGCTGGCCGACAATCTCTTCGACAGCGTTGTCCCCAGCGAGTCTCCGCAAGGGGTAGCCGCCATCGTGCGGCCGAAGCAATTTGCTTTCGACGATCTGATTGAGCGAATGCAACTTGGTCCGGTCGTGGTTCTTGCCGGACTTCAAGACCCGGGCAACCTGGGGACGATTTTGCGGTCGGCCGAGGCTTTTGGAAGCGCAGGCGTGATCATCGGCGAAGGGACGGTCAGCCCGTTTAATTCGAAAGCAGTGCGGGCTTCTGCAGGATCGGTGTTTCGATTGCCGATGCTTCACGGACAAGGAAGCCGCGAGAAAAGTGGGATGGAGCTTGCGGAGGTTTGCCAGAGTTTACGTGCAAGACAGGTGCGCCTGATCGGGACATCGTCGCATAAGGGAACGCCTCTTCACGAGGTGGATCTGACGCACTCCTTTGCCATTTTTCTGGGGAATGAAGGAGCCGGCCTGCCGCGTGACTTGATGACCAGAATGGATGAAACAATATCTATTCCACATATGCCGCAAGTGGAATCGCTCAACGCCGGCGTGGCTGCGAGCATCGTATTGTATGAGGCGGCGCGGCAGAGAGGGATTCGCAAGGGCCAAAGCCAAAAAACCAGCAGCTGATTTTATGGGACTTTTCCAACCCATTCCGAGCACTGAACCCGCAACCGACCCTACGAGGCCGTTGGCGGACCGCCTGCGTCCGCGGACGCTTGATGAATATGTGGGCCAGGAACACCTGCTGGGGCTGGGAAAACCGCTGCGCACGCAGATCGAGCGGGATGACACTGGATCGCTGATCTTCTGGGGACCTTCCCGGAACCGGCAAGACCACGCTGGCAAAGATCATTGCGAATATGACGAAGGCGGAGTTTATTGAGTTCTCCGCCGTGCTCGCCGGAATTAAAGAAATCAAGCAGGTCATGGCCGATGCTGAACGCGCTCGCCAATATGGCACGCGCACGATTGTTTTCATCGATGAGATTCATCGCTTCAACAAAGCGCAGCAGGATGCGTTTCTGCCGCACGTGGAAAAAGGGAATATCCGGCTGATCGGCGCAACCACCGAGAACCCGTCGTTCGAGATCAATTCAGCATTGTTGTCGCGTACACGCGTTTATGTGCTGCAGCCGCTCACCGAGGACCAGATCGTGACACTGCTAAGGCGCGCGCTGACGGATGACCAGCGCGGCCTGGGCGTGATGAAGCTGCGAGCATCCGATGCGGTGCTCAAGCTCATCGCCAGCTACAGCAGCGGGGATGCACGCAGCGCTTACAACGTGCTTGAAGTCGCGGCCGGACTGGCACAACAGGCAAACAATAAAGACCCCGAAATCACCGATGAAATTGTCCGTGATGCGCTGCAGAAACGCATTCTGCTCTACGACAAATCGGGAGAAGAGCATTACAACCTGATTTCGGCCCTGCACAAATCGGTGCGCAACAGCGATGCAGATGCGGCTCTTTACTGGCTGGCGCGAATGATCGAAGCCGGAGAGGATCCACTGTATATTGCGCGGCGGGTGGTACGAATGTCAGTGGAAGACATCGGCCTCGCCGATCCCAATGCGCTCTCGTTGTGCATGGCCGCACGCGATGCGGTCGATTTCATCGGCATGCCAGAAGGCAATCTGGCGTTGGCGCAGGCGGTAGTCTATCTCTCCATCGCGCCGAAATCGAATGCGCTATACACCGCATACAGCGACGTGCAGCAGGATATCGAGCGCACCGCTGCGGAACCCGTTCCGCTACATCTGCGCAACGCGCCTACGGGACTCATGAAAAATCTGGGCTACGGGAAAGATTATCGATACGCGCACGATGTCGAAGGGAAAGTAGCCAACATGCAATGCCTGCCGGATAACTTGAGGGACCGAACCTACTACCGGCCGACTAGTGAGGGCATCGAGAAGCGCATTCGCGAACGGATGGAAGAGGTCAAACACATTCGCCAGCAAGCCGCCGCTGCTGGCCGCACCGGCCAAGGCTCCGAGTCTTAGCGCTCCGCACCGGCATCGTGCACCAACATGTCTCATGCCTTTGCCGGCGAAGTTCTTCCAGGATTCGCATAGCTGCTGGAAAAAGCGAATTCCAAGGCAGCCGTCCATGCGCTTACTCGGCCTGGCGCTTTACAAGTGGGGGAACTGAATTCGATCTAAAGGGCCCGCAGACCTGCTGCGCGGATTCAAAGGAGCCGCCGGCCGATTCGAGTGGAGAGTTCGAGGTTTCGGCTCGCGGGGAAGCCCGTCCTCAACTCGTGGTGCCGCTGAGGGGCGCTTCATGCGAGGTCTTCGCTTCGCCATCGTGGCCGCGGGGAAGAGTAAGAAAAATGATGAGGCTAGCGAGGGCGAGGACGGCGAGAATGAAAACGCTCCCTTCGGGGTCCAGTGGCCCCTCCGCTTAGGATAGGTCTGCCGACCGGGTGAGTGGCGAGCAGATGGTGTTGCACCATGGTTCCGCTGTCGGCCACGCCGTAAAGAAAAGATTGACCCCAATCCCAGGACGTATGAAAGCCGATCGCCCACCAGAGAGACCCAGTACGCCACAAGCTAAAGCAGAAAACCATGGCGGCCAGACCAGCGGAAAGCAATCCGATTGGGGACTCTCCTGGGTTCTTGCTGTGGCCCAGGCCGAAGAGGAGGGAAAAGATTATGGCCGCGGTCCAGAAGCCCAGGGCCTTGTTGTGGCTAGTCTTGAACGCCCACTCATAGATGCCCGCGAGGCCGCGGGTCAACGTGTACTGGAGATAGCCGCGGGTAAGGTACTCTTCGAACAATCCGACGAGCAGGAAGCCGAGCAGCCAGGTCGCTCCGTAACGAAGAATGGCGCTGCCGTGGAGCACGCGGCCGTCAATTAATAGCAGCCCAGTCTTCCACAAGGTCGCAATTAGAAGCGACAGGCAGGTTACTCCCCAAGCCAGGCCGGCGAAGAAGTATGTAACTTTGCGCGTGCCGCCGAAGCCGTATACCGAGTTGGGCCGCCGCTCGATTTTCGACATGACCCAGGTGACGAGCACAGTGATGACGAAGGGAATCAACTCGGCAATGAACAGGAAAGCGGCGGAACTTTCTTGACCCGCCTTTGGCGATTTGAGTGCGCCGGGGAAGAGCTTATGACCGAAGAAGTTTACACAGAAGACAAGTGCGGCGCAGATTGCGATGAAAATCAGCAGGCTCCAACCGGCGCGCAGGCCATCTTTGCCAGTAAAGATTTGGCGCAGGGTCGATGGCTGCCTGGGCGGAACCGGTTCGGCAGTTGGCGTGAGGAGTGTCGCGTCTTGGTCCAGAGAAGGCCTCGTTTAGTTCGTTCAGTGTTGCTGTTAACTATACGCAGGCTGAGACTTTTTGGTTCCAGAACGGCTGGGGTTGGGTTTCGGTCACCGGAAACGAGCGCGATACTCTTGCAGAATGCAGCGGTCCGTTACGACGAAGGTGCCCGCCTGGCGCGCCTTCCCGGCGGCCGCCTCGTGAATTACACCTTCCTGCATCCAGATTGCTGGAACTTTCAACCGGATCGCCTGATCGACAATCTCCTCGACAAATTCCGGCCGCCGAAAAATATTAACGATGTCGATCTTCTCCGGCACATCGAGTAACGAGGCATAGGCTTTCTCGCCGAGACACGATTCGATCTGCGGATTCACCGGAATGATGCGGTACCCATGGCTCTGCATGTAGGCGGAAACCCCATGACTGGACCCGCAGCGGGTCCGAGGAAAGGCCGACGACTGCTATGGTTTTCGCGTTTTTCAGTAGCGCAGCAATCGGGTCTTCTTGCGTCAGCGTTGCCATGGATTACTAATGCTAACTCACTTCTTGCTCGCGGAGTCCAGTTTTTGTTTGTACATTTTCAGGGCGAGCTTGCGCACCGTTTCCGAAACTTCCTTGTTCGCGGAGATATTTTTCAAGTCCTGTACGAGCAGATGTTTCATAAGTCCCAAGCCCAGATCGAGTGGTGTACGGGGATTTGCGACCAGGTTTCTTACCACGATGTAATTCTTCATGAACCGGCGCTTCAGAGGAATCTGCCGCAGCACAGCTTCCAGAACGTTTTTTTGAAGGGCGAATTTTTCGACCTCTCCGTCGGAAAGTTTCGGCGCTTCCAGTACCGCCAGTGCGACCACTTTAGTCCCGTCGCGAATCAGAAGGGATCGTTCCTCCTTGTTGCCTTTCAAAGCCAACTGGATGCGGCCTTTCACATCAAGCTTGTTGATCTTTTGCACGGCATTGTCGCGGTGCCCAGGATCAGCCTTAGGTACCGCTACGGGCGCGCGTGCCGCGGCGGCGGCAGCACCCGATGAAGAAGAAGATGCAGTCGTGGTACTGGCGTCAGCAGAAGCGGTTGGCGAGGATTCCACCTCCGAACTTGGGGAACCTTCGTCGGCAAATAAGGAAAGCACTCCACCTACCGGCTGAAAAGGCTTACTTTGTTCCCCCGCGATTTCCGCAGCGTTCTGGGTAAAGTACGCAGAAACGGCTTCATCGGGAGCGTCTTCGCCGGCACCCGATGGGTCTTTGTCTATCGAGGAAGAATTTTGAACTTGATCTTGAGGTTGAGCCTGATTGATGGCGCGCTCTTGAGCACCTTGAATAATTTGCGGTGCGCTTGCGCTTTGCAAAGTTGGTGGCGATGGCGATTGCCCCGGCTTTATGAGTTCATCGATGGTCTTGGCTTGCTCCGGCTTCAAATACGGGTTGGATCGCAACGACTTCAGAATTTCAGGAGAAGCGTTCACTCGCGAGCTCTTCAGCATGAGCTCAATGGATGCGTGCGTGGCCGAGACCGCAAATTTTGCCAACTCGGCTTCAGCGACCGACGGATTTTCCACCAATAAAGGCAGCAGCTTAGGACGAAGATTTTCAGGCGAAATAAGGTAATTGAGCACCGCGGGCGCGGTCTTTGGATTCGATGCTGCTTCGAGAGAAGCTTTCTCGTCCCATCCTGCAAGAGTCATGCGGGCAAGGTCGCCAAAGACCTTATTGTGTTTAGCGAGATAAACCAGTATCTCGATGTTTTCGTCAGGTGGCACGGAAAGCGCGCCCTTGGCGGCAAACTGCATCATGTTCGATGGCAGCTTAGAGGCGCGAATCAGATCAATTGTGCGCGGCATGAACTATTACCTCTGAGGTGGCGAGTTGGCTATGGTCTCAAGCTCGCGAACTTCCAATTCATATTCTCGAATTAAACGGTTGGATTTGTCTCGCAGAAACTCATTCAGCAGAGCACGATAGTACCAAAGGGTCCCTGCCCTTCCGCCATTGAAGCGCTCCCAGATTGCCTCGCCGACCTGCCGGTAATCGGAAAGGATGGAGCGGATATTGTTGAGTTTATCGGCCGCCGAAACCAGCCTGGTGGCTGCATCGGCGCTCTTCAGGTGCTGGATGTAGCTCTCCTTGCGCTCGCGCCACGGCGGCTTGGGAGTGCCGTAGGAATCTGTGCAACCGTCGACCATTTTTGCCACTCGATTCCCAAAGCGGCGCCGCACTTCTTTCAGCATCGGTTCGCCACCGCAATCTTCGACCACGTCGTGCAGTAGCGCCGCAATCGCCATATCTTCGTCGCCGCCGAATTCCAGCACTGAAGACGCTACGCCCATGAGATGGGCAATATAAGGGACCGTGGTCGTTTTGCGCGCCTGCCCGGCGTGTTTATCGGCTGCGAACAGAAACGCCCGGCGAAAGCGCCGGCCGAGCTTGATCGGCTCCTTCTTTGTTTGCTTTATCTGCGTTTGCTTTATCCGTGACCCCTTGCGCGTTGCGTTCACGAGTGCTTCTCTCCGCGCCGCGCCAGCAGATAGGCGCGAATGAAGGGCTGCAGATCTCCATCCAGCACGCGATCGACATCGCCGACTTCCGCCTTGGTGCGATGATCTTTGATCATGCGATAAGGCTGCAGAACATAGGAACGAATCTGCGAGCCGAAGTCATTGTCAAGCTTAGAGTCTTCGATTTTCTTGGTAGCTGCGCGCTTCTTCTCCATCTCAAATTCATAGAGCTTGGAGCGCAACATGCTCATGGCGCGCTCGCGGTTCTTGTGCTGCGAGCGTTCGTTCTGGCAACTGGCCACTAATCCGGTTGCAAGGTGCGTGATTCGCACTGCCGAATCGGTGGTGTTCACATGCTGGCCGCCTTTACCGCTGGAGCGGTAGGTGTCCGTGCGAATCTCTTCCGGTTTGATCACGATTTCAATGCTGTCGTCGATCTCAGGAGAGACAAACACGCTGGCAAATGAAGTGTGCCGGCGCTTGGCTTGATCAAAAGGCGAAATCCGTACCAGGCGATGCACGCCGATCTCGCTGCTCAACAGGCCGAACGCATATTCGCCATTGACGGCGAACGTGGCCGACTTCAAGCCCGCTTCTTCGCCCGGTTGGTAATCGTAGAGAATCGTTTCGAAACCCTGCCGCTCAGCCCAGCGGAGATACATCCGCAGCAGCATATCGGCCCAGTCCTGAGATTCGGTGCCGCCCGCGCCAGGGTGAATGGTAACGATTGCATTCAGCGGATCGTTCTCGCCCGAGAGCAGCGTCTCAGTCTCAAGCTTGTCGACGGTTTGGCTCAGCGATGAAATTTCCCGCTGCAGCTCACTGTCAACATTCTCGCCTTCTTTTGAGAGTTCGAAATAGGCCGAGATGTCGTCGCCGCGGCGTTGGAGGTCGGCATCGGTGTGCAGCAAATGCTCGAGACGTTTTTTCTCGCGCATGACTTGCTGTGAGCGCTGCGGATTCGACCACAGATTCGGGTCGGCAGCCTGCTTTTCAATTTCGGTTAATTGCGGACGGAGTTTTTCCGCGTCAAAGATACTCCCGGAGTTCATTGACTTTCTTGCTTAATGACCCGTATTGTTGCTCTAACTCTTGATTCATTCCGATGTTTTTACCTTCTCGCGGTGTAGGAAACGCATGAGCAGCGCCCCTGCAGAAATTATCGCACACAGCCAGGCGAACCAATCGCCGTGCCGCGTGTAGAAGGTGGTTACCGAAGTGAGGGCATACGGGGCACGCAGTGCCGCCCGGTGCTTGCGCGGAAGCCGGGCCACGACGCGTCCATAAGGATCGATTGACGCGGTCACTCCCGTATTAGTTGCGCTTAATAGCCATCGATCATTCTCGACCGCGCGCATGCGGGTTTGATTCAGATGCTGGGCGTAAGCGCCGCTGTCGCCATACCATCCGTCATTCGACAAGTTGACGAACACTTGCGCACCCTGATCGGCGAACTGGCGCACTTCGCTGGGAAATACGGATTCATAGCAAATGAAAACTCCCAGCTTTTCACCTCCGGCGTCAAGGGGCGCACGCGATTTGCCGGGCTCGAATTGTCCAACCTCTTTGGTTAGACCTCCGGCGAAAGCAAATAACCGCGGGAACGGAAGATATTCTCCGAAAGGAACGAGATGGACTTTGTCATAGCGGGCAGTCCATTCGCCGGAAGGGCTAATGAGCGCAGCCGAGTTAAAAACTTGCGAAGCTGGCGCTCCCGTCTTGGTATGGTTCGCTGCCGATTGCCCCCGTCACAACCCAACTCTGCGACTCGCGCGCCAACGTACTCAAAGCGTCACGAAAGAGCGGATCGCTCGTGTAGAACGGAGCCGGCGATTCGGGCCAAACGATCAGGTCGACGCTCGCGCGATTTGAGTCTGGCGCCGAGGGGGCGGTAGACTGCGCGTCTTTCCGGCTGAGATCAATCAGACTCGTGTAACGTGGTCTCGAAAGTGTTCCGCGTCCAGGTTTCATCGACCGGGATGTTTTCCTGCAGCAACAAAGCAGTGTGATCCGTGGGCAAAGCAGGAGCATCGACCAGAACGCCCGACTGCAGCACCGCAGCCGCAGCTAACGACGCTATGAGCAAGGTGCTACGTCTTTTCCTGGGAACCAAAAACGCCGCGGCCAGCGCGACATTAACCAGCATGATCTCGAACGAGACGCCATAAACTCCCGTCAGGGTGGTGATGCGAGTAAGAGACAGATTGTCTACTTGTGCGGTACCCAGCAAGTTCCAGGGAAAACCGGTGATGCGTTCTCGCGCCAACTCCACCGCAACCCAGAGAAACGGCACGGCCACTAACGCGCGGCGAAAATCGCGACCCGGCCCGGCACAAAGGCTCAAAAGCAAACCGAAAAAACCATGATAAAGACCGAGGTACAGACAGAAGAGAAACAGCGCCAGCAAGGCGGACGGTGCGGTGAGTCCCCCGTACTGATGCATCGTGTCGTAAATCCAATAACAGGTTCCCGCGTACCAGAGAATTCCCGAAACATAAGCCAGCAAAAAACCTTGCAACGGCTTTGCGGGTTGAAGATTAACGGAGCCTTCGATCTCAAGCGCTCCTTCGGGCCGGGCTCGCAACAGCGCGACGATCAGCGGGGCAAAAGCAATCCAGGATACAAAATACAGATTCGGCAGAGGGAAAATGAGGATCTGCAAAAATGACGAAAGCAATACCAACAACCAGGCGCTGGAATGAATTTGCCGCACCGGGAAGGATAACAAAATTGGCGGTCACTAATGGCGAATTGGCTGATGGCCGCGGGTTAGTTCTTGTTTGCTTTCAATTTCACTGATGCGGCGCCGCACGTATTCGGCAATTTCTGGAGTCACATACGGCGGAGGAGAGATGCGGAACACCGGCGAGGTCGGCCACTGGTTTCAGCGAGACCGCCTGCCAGCGCGAATCTCCATTGGTAGAAATCGTCGTGCAGAATCACTGCACTGGCGCGATCCAGAAATTCGCGCGCCGAAACTTTGAAGTCCTCGGTACCGGGGTCGAGCACAGTCAGATACAAATCAGGCCGCAAAAATTTCAAGATGCTATTGGATTCCAGCATGACATGGCGCGCTTGCGCCAGCCGCTTTCTCAGCGCGGGCATCGCCTCCGCAAGTCTTCCCTGCTCCGTGCGCACCCACAAGGAGTGAGCCGCGCCAGCCACCAGGAAGCGTGACGTGTCGGATCCTCCGCTGCGGTCTTTTTCTTCCGAGATTGCCCAACTGTGGTCGGCGGTCGCGCAATCGCAAGGCGCGCCGTTGGCCGAGCAAACGCCGTGGCCGTATTGTGTAACCTTCACGGCAGTCCAATCGTATTCGCGCAATGCCGCAATCAGTCCGGCGACGACGCTCGTTTTGCCCACGCTGCGCGAATGCCCGCCAACCACAACAATTGCCACGCCTACTCCTTTTTTTTCAGCTTCGCCAACAACGCCAACTGCTTCAGATATTGATGCAGGGGCCGCGCCGGCGTACCCCAGAAAACTACGCCTTTGCCGCGAAGGATTTTGTTGGAAGGAATTCCAGCCTGGGCTCCCACGATTACTCCCTCTTCGAGGCGCACGTGGTCTGCGATGCCAACCTGCCCGCCGATCACGACATTGTTTTCGATTACGGCGCTGCCGGAGATTCCCGTCTGCGCGGCAATCACCACATTCTCTCCGATGCGGCAGTTATGGCCGACGTGCACCAGATTATCGATTTTCGTTCCTCGTCCAATCCGGGTTTCGTCGAGCGCTCCGCGATCAATGGTTGTATTGGCGCCGATTTCAACGTCATCTTCGATCGCGAGCCGGCCAATTTGCGGGAAACTTTTCATACCGGCCGGTTTCCGCGTCGCGCACATAACCGAAGCCGTCGCTGCCCAGAACCGCACCCGCGTGCACGATTACTCGATCACCCAAAGTGGTGCCGGGGTAAATCGTGACGCGCGGATGAATCTCGCAATTCTGTCCGATTCTCACTCCGCTCCCGATCACGCAACCGGCGCCGATCCAGCTACCGGCGCCGATTTCCACTTGTTCAGCAATCACCACTTGGGGCTCAACTCTCACATTGGGCGCGAGCCTGCAGAAGGATGCATGCTCGCGGTGGCATGCACGTTTCCTTCAACCGGTTGGCGATTTGCGTCCTGCAGAAATCGCGACGCACGCGCGAACGCCAGCTTGGGATGTTTGCTGATCAGCAGCGGCTTGCCCTTGGCCGCCGTGGCGAACTCGCCGGCGATGATGGCTCCAGCGGGAGATTTCACTGCCTGCGGAAGATATTTTTCGTCTTCAACGAACACCAGGTCTTCGGCGGAAGCCGACACAATGCTGGCCACGCCTGCAATTTCGACACTACCGTCACCTTGCAAACGTGCTCCAACTGCTTCCGCGATCTGCTGCAGAGAGCGCTTCATGGCATTCACTCTATAGCAGACCAGAGAGATGACGAAAGTGTTGGCCCGACCGCGCCGCTGACCTGCGAAGCCTGATGGTCTAAAATATTTGCATGGAAAGAAAGATTTTCTGGATGGTATTTACCGTGCTCGGCCTGGCTGCAGATTTTATGCTGCCGCTTTGGCTGGGCCTGGTCGCAACCATCCCAATTCTTTTCTTCTCGTGGTGGGTGGCGTATCGCAGCGAGTGGTTCACCTAGGCGATAGACTCGAGCTGTGCCTAATCGTGCGTCCGTTCCCGCGCCAACGTAATCAGCATTCTTTCCCGCAACACCCTTCCTAGAACACCACTGTCTTATTCCCATAAACCAGAACGCGGCTTTCCACGTGCAATCGCACGGCGCGCGAGAGCACGACTTTTTCCAGATCGCGGCCTTTGCGGATCAAATCGTCGACAGTATCGCGGTGAGAAACGCGGACCACATCCTGCTCGATGATGGGACCGTCATCGAGAACTTTGGTGACGTAGTGGCTGGTGGCGCCGATCAGCTTGACTCCCCGAGCGAAGGCTTGATGATATGGCCGCGCGCCCACGAATGCAGGCAAAAACGAATGGTGAATGTTGATGATGCGCTGCGGATAGCGATTAACGAACTCGTTGGAGAAAATCTGCATGTAGCGGGCGAGGACCAGAAAATCGGCGTGGTGATGACGAATCAGCGATTCGATTTCGTCCTCGGATTGCTGCTTGTTTTCCTTTGTGATCGAAATGACTTTATAGGGAATCTTGTAGAAGTCGGCGATGGGCCGCGTATCAGGATGGTTGGAGATGATGAGCGGGATTTCGCAGGCCAGTTCGCCGCTCTGCTGACGGTAGAGCAGATCGACAAGACAGTGATCGTATTTTGAAACGAAGATGATCATGCGCGGACGGTGCGAAGACTGCGCAAGCCGCCACTTCATCTGGAATTTATTGGCGATGGGCGAAAAATGTTTACTGAAGTCGGCAAGATCTTTGCCGGTCAGATCTTTGTCGGTCAGATCTTTATCCGTAAGATCGATGTCGAAATCTTTGGGATCGAACTCGACGCGCATCAGGAACAGGCCGGATTCTTCGTCGGCGTGCTCGTCGGCGTGAAGGATGTTGCCACCGTGGCGGTAGACGAAGTCGGCGATGGTGGCGACTTCGCCTTTGGCGTCGGGGCAGGAGACGAGGAGGATGGCGGAGTTCTTCATAGGCTCAGTGGCACGGGCGTCAGCGGCCTTTCTTGCTTCCGTTCTCCGCGATCCGCGCCTTTATCAGCTTCTTTAAAAGAACCGCTGGAAGAGGCTTATCCAATGCGAAACGAATGGTGCCTTTCGAGGTCTGGAATCTCTTGAGCTCATCTTTGAACTCCACGGTCGGCCCCGCCCCAGGGAAAAGACTGCAGTGGCCCGAGAATGCGGCAAAGCTCGCGAGCATTCCTTTGTACTTGAACGTCGGGATACCATAACTGATTCCCTCGGATGCCTCAGGTGGCGCAACTGAGCGGATGACAGCGCGGACTTTATTCAAGGTGGTGCGGGCGGGTTCTGGGGTGCGTTCCAGGTATTCCTCTACTGTTTTAGGGACGTCTGTCGCTTTGCCAGACTTCTTTTTTTTCACACGACTGACCTCGGCTACTTCTTTAGCTGCTTCAAAATCTCCCGGGCCGCATTCGCCCCCGAACCTCCGGTCAATCCCGCGCCGGGATGCGTGCCGCTGCCGCACAAAAATAAATTCTCAATCGGCGTTTTGTAGCGCGCCCAGTCGAGCAGCGGACGCATGGTGAAGAACTGGTCGAGCGCGAGATCGCCGTGGAAGATCTGTCCGCCGGTCAGCCCGTAAACTTTTTCAAGATCGAGCGGCGTGATGATTTGCCGAGCGAGAATTCGCTCCGGCAGATCCGGCGCGTATTGTGCCAGCGTCTGCACAACCGTTTGTCCCAGCTCTTTTCTTTGCTCCTCCCAGTTTCCCTTTAGCTTGTACGGCGCATATTGCATATAGATCGACATCACGTGCTTGCCGTTCGGCGCGAGCGTGGGATCTGCCAATGACGGGATTGTCGCTTCCAGATAAGGATGGCGCGAGAAGTTGCCGTACTTGGATTCGTCGAAGGCGCGCTCCAAGATAATCGATCTCAGGGCCGATGTGAATGCGTCCTTTCAGCGCCGCGCCGTCGCCGTTCTTCAATGCAGTGAAAGTGGGCAAACCGGAAAGCGCAAGATTCACCTTTGCAACCGTGCCATTTCCACGGTAGTGCTGCAGTTTCTGCACGAAGTCGGGCGAGAGATGCACGGGATCAGTCAGTTTGAGCAGCGTGCGCTTGGGATCGGCGTTGGAGATTACAGCACGCGCGCTGATTTCTTCTCCGCTGCTCAGCCGAACGCCTTGAGCGCCGCCGTCTTTCACGCGAATTTCGACTACGTCGGCGGCCACGCGGATTTCGGCTCCGGCAGCCTTCGCGGCGGAAGCCATGGCTTGCGTGAGTGCGCCCATTCCACCGGCGACGAAAAATGCAGAGCCCGCCGGATGAGGATCGCCTGCGGCGCGAATCAGCAATTGCAGTGCACTCCCTGCCGACCACGGTCCGAGAAAAGTTCCGAAGACGCCGCGAGCGGCGATTACGGCGCGCAACAATTCAGTTTCGAAATACTCGGCCACCAGATCGGCAACGGCCATCGGCCCCCAGCGCAACACGCGGTACATATCGCGCTTGCCGAGATTGCGCAGCGCGCGGCCGGTCTTCAACATGCTCCAAAGATCTCCGCGGCTGGGATGATCGATGTCGGGCGGCGTGGTGGCGAGCGCTTCGGCAATTACTTTGCCGATCTTGGCAAGCGATTTTGAAAACTCCGGATACTTGCTCGCATCTTTTTGCGAGAACGCTGAGATCGCCTGCGCCGACTTTGCATCGTCCTGATAAAGCGAGAGAGCGCGGCCATCCGGTGAAAGAGTGGTCACGCAAATTTCCGGAGTGATGAACTTCGTGCCATGCTTTTCGAGTTGCATGTCGCGCACGATGCTCGGCAGAATCGGCCCGGCGCTATGCGAGAGTGTGGAGCAGCGAAAACCGGGATGAAATTCATCGGTGATGGCTGCGCCGCCGATTTGTTCGCGGCGCTCGAGGACCAGCGGTTTGATTCCGGCTTTAGCGAGATAGAAAGCGGTGACCAGGCCATTGTGGCCGCCGCCGATGATGACAACGTCGCGCTTCGTCTCGGGCATTTACGCGGCCCCCTTGTCTTTGAGAATTTCGAGGGCTGCTAACCGGCCCGGGCGCGCCCATGATGCCGCCGCCGGGGTGCGTTGCTGACCCGCACATATACAGATTTTGAATTGGAGTGCGGAAGCGCGCGTAACCCGGCGCGGGACGCAGGAAGAAAAGTTGCTCGAGCGAAAGCTCTCCCTGGAAAATGTTGCCTTCGCTCAATCCCCATTCGCGTTCAAGGTCGAGCGGGGTGACAACTTGCCGGTGCAGGATGATGTCTTTGATATTCGGTGCATACTCGGCGATGGTGTTGACGACGGTGTCGCCGAAAGCTTCTTTCTGGTCGTCCCAGTTGAGGCCGGGGCGCAGCTTGTAGGGCGCGTACTGCACGAAGCAGGAGAGCACGTGTTTGCCCGGCGGCGCGACGGAGGGATCGGTGAGCGAGGGAATGACCATGTCGATGTAGGGCTGCCGCGAGAAGTTGCCGTACTTGGCGTCGTCGTAGGCGCGCTCCATGTATTCGACGGAAGGCGAGATCGAGATTGCTCCGCGCAGGTGCGCGCCGGGGCCGGGGATGGCTTTGAAGTTCGGCAGAGCGTCCAACGCCATGTTCACTTTGCCGGACGAGCCGCGATATTTGAAGCGGTTGATGTCTTCGAGAAAATCGGAGGGCAGGTGCTCGGCTTCGATGAATCTGATTGAACGTCTGCCGCGGATCGACACTGGATGAAACTGACATCCGCATAGATTTCGTCGCCGTTCGCAAGAACCACGCCTTTAGCTTTGCCGTCTTTCACGATGATTTTGGCGATTCCGGATTGCGTGCGAATTTCCACTCCGGCTTCGCGGGCCGCGTCGCCGATCGCATTTGAAATTGCGCCGGTGCCGCCGCGGGCGAATCCCCAGGCGCGGAATGCGCCGTCGATTTCTCCCATGTAGTGATGGAGCAGAACGTACGCTGTTCCCGGCGAGCGCACGCCGAGAAAAGTCCCGATGATTCCCGAAGCCGACATCGTTGCCTTGAGCACATCGGTCTCGAACCATTGATCGAGAAAATCGATGGCGCTCATGGTCATCAGCTGGACTTGGTTGTATTTGTCGTAGCTCGACATGCCCTGGAAGCGGCGGCCGATGAAGAGCAGCTTCATCAGTTCGCGCGGGTTGAGCGTGTTCGGGATCGGGCGGCACCATGCTGAGGATCGGCTTCACGAAGCGGCACATGGCCTGCATGGCTTTGCCGAATTCGTCGTAGGCCTCGGCGTCCACGCGGGAGTGGCGGGCAATCTCGCGGTGAGTTTTGCCATGGTCGTTCACGCGCCAGAGGTAATCGCCGCTGGGCATGGGCGTGAAGGTGCCGTCGAGCGGGAGGATTTCGAGGCCGTGGCGCGGAAGATCGAGATCGCGAATGATCTCCGGCCGCAGCAGCGACACCACGTAGGAGCAGACGGAGAACTTGAAGCCGGGAAAAACTTCTTCGGTGCAGGCCGCGCCGCCGAGAACGTGCCGCCGTTCGAGCACCAGAACTTTCTTGCCGGCGTTTGCGAGATAGGCGGCGTTGACCAGGCCGTTGTGGCCGCCGCCGATCACGATTACGTCGTATGAGTTGGAACCAGCCATAAGCTTCAGCTCCTAGCTTGCTAGCTTGAATGAGTTGGATTTCAGGAAACGCAATGATACTCGCGAAGGGAATGCGGCGGCAGCGGATTAGAGCCCGCTAGGAAGGACGGTCCATTGAATGAGGCGGCGCAGAGAGATCGGCAATGCTTTATCGCTAGTGTACTCTTGTCAGAAGCGCAGTTCTATCGGGAGCCTCTGACTTCCTCTCAGAGCAGCGCACGCTGCCTGAGAAGCAGCGGCGCTGAGGATTGACGCATTCGATAGGGTCCGCGTGCGTATAATCCGGCTTCGCAGTAAATTTTTTCGAGGCCACTTCCTTGCCCATTGGAACCGCGTTTCACGAGAGAACTTTTCCGCTTTGCCACAGCCTGAATTACCGCGAGTGGTCGGGATACTACACGGTCAGCGTGTACGAGGTGCATCACGAGCATGAGTACAACGCCATCCGCAATGCGTGCGCACTGATCGATATTTCGCCGCTCTACAAATATCTGGTCACCGGCAAAGATGCGACGCGGCTGGTGAACCGCGTGATCACGCGCGACATCAACAAAGTAAAAGTTGGGCAGGTGATCTATTGCTGCTGGTGCGATGAAGAGGGCAAGGTCATCGACGATGGCACGATTTCGCGCCTCGAAGAAAGTGCCTATCGCTGGACGGCTGCCGACCCCAGCCTGCGCTGGTTCCGGCAGAACGGACTGAACATGGATGTGCAGATCGAGGACATTTCTGAGAAGACCGCGGCGCTGGCCTTGCAAGGGCCGACTTCGGCGAAGCTGCTGAAGTCCGTGGCCGAGGCTGACATTGCGAACCTGAAATATTTTCGCGTCACGCACGGCAACATTGCGGGCGTGCCGGTAGATATTTCTCGCACTGGATATACCGGCGATCTGGGATATGAAATCTGGGTGCCATTAAGAGAAGCCAATGATGCGGTAAAAGTGTGGGATGCGCTGGTTGAAAAGGGCAGGCAATTCGATCTTCATGCGGCGGGAATGCTGGCCCTGGATGTGGCGCGCACCGAAGCCGGATTGCTTTTGATTGAAGTCGATTACACGAGTTCGAAGAAAGCGCTGATTGCGCAGCAGAAGTTTTCTCCTTACGAACTGGGCTTCGCGAAGATGGTGCACCTGGAAAAAGAAAATTTCATCGGCAAGAAGGCGCTGGAGCAGGATGCGAAGAACAGCGTGGCGCGGCAGTTCGTTGGGGTGGAAGTGGATTGGACTGATGTGGAAGCGCTGTACGAGCGTTATGGGTTAACTCCGGCTGCACCGAGCCAGGCCTCACGCGTAGCAGTGCCTTTGTACTCCGGTGATAAGCAGGTCGGCAAAGCCACAACCACGAGTTGGTCTCCGATTTTGAAGAAGATGATTGCGCTGGCGAGCGTGGAAACCGAGTATTCGAAGCTGGGAACGCAATTACAAATGGAGATTACGATCGAAGCGATCCGGCTGAAAACGAATGTGAAGGTGACGGAAATGCCGTTCTTTAATCCCAAGAGAAAGACGGCTAGTCCGGTATAAAATCAAGGTGTTGATAGTTTTCTCATATGCGGACGCAGGTCGAGCGACGAACAGTTGATCTTTCAGCCTATCCCGATCTCGTCGTCGTCTATCTCGGCATGAGAGTCAATCGAATTACGGGCATTAAGACGCTCCTGGGATTCGGCCCGAGGATTTCATCTTCAGTTGACGCTCGTCCCGACGGATTGCTGTTGCATGAAAATTTTATTTTTTCTCTTTTCCCGATGCACGCTGGCATGCGGCAGTACTGGCGCGACCAGGAGTCTCTGCTAAAGTGGACGCGGTCGGATCCGCATCGCGACTGGTGGCAAAAATTTCTGAAGGATTCCGGCGGAACTGGTTTTTGGCACGAAACTTATCTTCGCCGTGGCGGCATGGAAGCCATTTATGACGACATCGCGCCGAAAATCGGATTCATGGGCTTCGCCCCGGTCTTGCCCGCTCGAGGGCCGATGTTCGGCGCCGCTGCGCGCGCCGGAATGCGCTCTGCCGGAGAACCGGTGCTTTCAGAAAAAGAGCTTTACGATGATCCTGCGCGCAGACAAGCAAGCTGAAGACTGCCTTTAGAGATTACCCACCCCGATCGCTCTTCGCTTTCCAGCCATGTAAATCCATACACCCACCAGTAGCAGCGCGACAGTCCCGCCAACAATCTTAAGAAGCGCGAGCGGCTTGTTGGCCTCGTCCGGCTGTGGGATCAGTGAAAGAGCGATGGTCGCAGCGGTGGTCGCGAATCCCACGAGCGCAACAACGATTGGCACGCGTTTCCCTCCGGGGACGCGAATCACATCCGAACTGGCTGGCTGACGCTGCAGTTTGATCATCGCAGCGAACAGATACAAGTAAGGAATGAAATAGAAAATCACGCCCAGGCTGACCAGCACGTCGTACGCGCCTTTCACGCTGGTTCCGGCCTGGCCGAGAATAATAAACATCGCTCCAAGCACGAATTGCGTGAGCAGCGCGACCCAGGGAGTCTTCCAGCGCGGATGCAGAGAACCGAATGCCGGCGGCAGCAGACGATCAATGCCGGCTACAAACGGCAACCGCGCTACAGCTCCCAGATAAGCGCCACAAGCTCCAATGTTGCTAAGTGCGATCAGAAAAGCAACGACCGGTAGGACTCCGGGAAAACCTACGCGCGATGCCGTTTTCGAGACGGCCTGCACCAAGCCTTGCAGGCTGTTTACTTCGTTGGAGGGGATTGCCAGCAGAACAGCGGCAGTTCCGCCGATGTAACAGAGCGCCACGGTAATGCCTGAAAGGATTAGGGCCAGCGGCAGCGTGCGGCGAGGATTCTTGATTTCCTCTCCCATGAACGAGGCGGTCTCGCAGCCGCCAAAGGCGAACGTCAGCACGGACCAAAAAATGATGTCGTTGAAATGTGTGCTGGGAGTCATCGAGTGCACCGTGAACTGCGTTGCCGAGCCATAACGGTGCCACGCGATCAATCCCATGACGATCACAATCGCGGCCGGAATCCACATGGCGAGCGCGCCTACATTGTTCAACCACTTGCCGATATCGAGGCCGACGATGTTCACCAGCGTGGCCACGCTTAGCGTGATCAAAGAAAATGCGACATAGAAGGCAGCATTGTTCGAAAAGTGCGCCCAGGCATTCTCGCGCACAAAAAGAATATTGCTGGCGGCGAAGTACAGCACTGCGGGGAAAAAAGGGAGATTACTGGTCCAGTACACCCATGCCGACATAAAGCCGGAGAACTCACCAAAGGCATGCTTGCTCCAAACGTAGAGCCCGCCTTCACTGGGATAGCGCGAGGAAAGCTCCAGCACGCATAAAGCAAGCGGCAGGTAGAAGCAAAACCATGCCCCGATCCAGATGACGATGGAGCTGGACCGGCGGCCGCCGCCGTGGCAATCCAGCGCAGGCTGATGCCGGTGACGACATAAAACAGAACCAGATCGCGGAAGCCGAGCACGCGCTTCGGGCGATTGGGATCTTCAGCTTCGGCGATCGACGAGCCAGGCGCGGCGAATGAAGCTCGTTTGGAGGTGTCGACCTCCGCGTTGGGTTCAGGCAATTGAGTGTCCCGGGGTCAGAGAGCCGTATGTCTGGCCTCGTATTATTTACCACAGAGGCGACGGGGAACACAGAGGCAAAGTCCCACGGAGCGAATGATTATTGGAAAACGACTATTGGCGAAACTACTGTCGGCGAACCTGAGCAGAAAGTCAGCGCGGTATGTAGTTATCGAGAAGCGGCACTACGAGTGAAGCGAAAGACATGACTCTTTGCTCGGCTGCGCTGGGCGTTTCTCCGGGCAGCATTGAAATTGTGATGCGCACCAGCGCTCCGTCGCTGCGGTTCATGCGAATTGCGTCTTTTACCAGATAAAACTTGGCCCAGTACTCGCTGGCGACGCCGCGGTCATGTGCCCAATACCAGTAGAGCACCAGACGGCGCGACTCCGCTTTGGAGATCACATAGCGATTCGCGGGAAACGGCGCGTGCCCCGGCAGGGCCAGGGTGACCCGTTGTTTTTGTTCGGGGTTCCATCCGGCTCCAGGAAGACAGTTTTGCGGAGAGTGAATTGTGTCTCCGGTTCGCTGGCTGGCAAAGTATGCCAGAAAGAGATCGACGGCGGGCAAATTGCCCGAAGGGCCCTGGTACACGCGTTCCATGAAGTCGCCGTTGCCGAGTACGGCTAGAGTGTCTTTGTCTAACGCAATGTCCGTGCCATTCCAATTCCCGAGTTGCTCCGGAAAGGATGAGAGCGGCAAATGTTGAGGAACAATTTCCGTGCGGCCGCGCGCCTGCAGCAGAAGTGCTGTAGAAGCAATCAGCCCGGCGGCGATAGCGAACCGGAATGAGCCGGCAAGATTCATGCGTCACCTTCCTCGCGCGCGAACACGCGCACCACTCGATGCAACGCATAGAGCATGCACAGCGAGATAACAAAAATCAGCCAGCCTGAGAACTCATGGAAAAAGCCTTGCGCTTTCGCGGGGTCCCAGTACTGAACCAGCAGGCCGGTACCAACAATGCGAAAGCTGTTTGCGGCAACTGCAATCGGAATGGACGCAAGAGCGAGCAAGACGCGAATGCTATTTTTCCGCTCCATCAAATAGCCATAAATGATGGCAAGCGTCAGCAACGACATGAGCGAGCGAATGCCGCTGCACGCCTCGGCGACCTCCAGCGCCATCGCCGGAAGAATGATCACGTTCCCCTCGCGCAAAACCGGAACGCCCATCCAAGGCAAGACCGTGCTGGCTACCTTCGAGGCCAGTATCTGCAGGGGAAACGTAATCTGGTTGAATACGATGGCTGGAAGCGGAATCATCAGGAAAAGAAATGCCCAGGGAAACAGCAGCTCGCGGAAAAAGTTCAATCCAAGAAAAAGAATGATTAATCCGGCCAGCACAATCAGCAGGGATACGCGGGAAAGGAAGATTTCCGCTCCCAACTGGCCCAAAATAAGTATGCCTAGCCCCGCAACCAGGAACAGTAGCCCCCACCAGGATGGTTGCACGCGCGCCATCGCCAAGCGCGACCGCCCCTGCCAGATTATGAAAACGGAAAAGAGCGGAACGAAGAATCCGTGAGAAAAGTTCGGATCTTTCCACCACTGGGCGACAAGGTGAGCCAGCGTCGGCAAATACATCCACAAGAGAAGCGCTGCGAGCACGGCGGCTTGCCACACCGGCGGCTTGGGCTCCGCGTCGTTGGGAGCACGAGGGACTAACAGGCCGGGTTGAAGCACCTGGCTCATCAGACTTCACACAACTTTAACATCGGGCCGATGACTTCAAGCATAGGCAAATCGCGGTTGAAGCCGCAATCGAACAGGCCCTGGTAATGGGTAATGGGGAGTTTGATCTTGACGCAACCCCTCGATCGCACGGGAAACAGTCCGCAGGCGGCTGTCTTCAGTAGCCGGCTGCTGCCCTAGAGCAATCTAGCGCGGGTGCGGCGAACTCGTAATGATCGTGAGGAAGTAGAGGTTGGGCATTGTTTCCCTATTTCAGGGAAAAGACTGGGGAATTTTGGTTGCTTCCAGAATGGGTAAACACTTTCCCTTTTGTGCGGAAAAGTGTAGCTTTAAGGGAGCGTTTTTCTTCCTCCCCTTATTGTGGTTCTTGTCTGCATGTTTATGAAAAGTAAGACTTAAGCTTTGTTGCAACGAGCGATCAGCGGCCGGCAAGGTGGCACAAGCCGTGCTCTGTAAAGATGGCCGCTGAACGAAGCTTCCGATTGGCAGAAACGAGCGAGATCGAACGGGTGAGTTTCCTGAACGCATGAAAAACGAACCAATTCCGGCAGTTTACGATCCAAAACCGGTCGATTTCGTCGAGAGTACGAGCCCCAGCATGCGGGGATTGACGGCTGTGATGCTGGAGGTTGCACAGAGCGACGTCCCGGTACTGCTTCTGGCCGAACCGGGTGCCGGGAAGAAGGCAATTGCTCGGCAGATTCATGGCCTTTCGCGGCGCTCCGGCCATCCATTCCGAATCGTTTGCTGCTCGGCTTCCGGTGATTTGGCGGCCAGCGAACTGCTCGGCGAAGGGACCGTTTTTCTCGAAGAACTGGCGGAACTGAGCAAAGAAGGACAAACCTGGCTGCTGCAAACCCTCATGCCCGGAAACCCGACCTCAGGTCGAGAATCAGGGTCGTTTCGGCTGATTTGCGGCAGTGCCCGCGATCTGGAAGCGGAGGTCAGGTCCGGGCGGTTCCGCGAAGATCTTTACTACCGGTTGAGCGGAGTTTGCCTGCGAATTCCACCTTTACGGCAACGCCGGGAGGACATTCCGCATCTGGTGTCACACTTCCTATGGAAGTGCGGACACGACTTCCAGCGTTCAGTTCCCGCTTTAAGTGCAGAGACGCATCGCCTGTTTCAGGAATACTCCTGGCCGGGTAACGTAAAAGAATTGGAGAACGCGGCCAAGGCGATCGTTGCCTTGGGAGATGAAAATGTGGCCATGGGCGGTTTGCGGGCGATGCTGCTGCGGCAAGGCCCCTCCGCCAACGGCCACGGAATTTCTTTGAAGCAGGCATCGCGCGCTGCCTCTCGCGAGAAAGAGAAGGAAATTATCCTGCGCGCGCTGACTCGGACGCGCTGGAACCGCCGCCGGGCTGCACAGGACCTACAGATCAGTTACAAAGCTTTGCTCTACAAGCTGAAACAGATGGGATGCTCCGAATACGAAGCGTCTTAAGCTCTACGAGGTGAGTCGATGAAGAAGTTAATGAAATTGGCAGGCTTGGCGCTGCTGGCGACTGCGAGCTTGACCCTGTGGGCGCAAGACGATAGCAATGACCGCGCAAATAACGAGACCGTTACCAAGGAGGAAAAGCCTCCAGCGCCCGAGGCGCATTCTGCCGGTCACTTCGGTTCCCGCCGACTACGTGATTGGCGCGGACGATACTTTGCACATCTCGGTTTGGAAAGAACCGGACATGACGGTAAGTTTGCCGGTTCGGCCGGACGGAAAAATCTCGATCCCTCTGCTGGACGATGTGCAGGCTGCGGGAATGACACCCATGCAGTTGGCTGCGTCGATCAAGACGAAACTGAAGAAATATATTGAGGACCCGCGCGTCACAGTGGTAGTGACTGCGATGAACAGCCAGCGAATTTTTGTGCTGGGCGAAGTCTCGCACAGCGGCCCGATGGCGCTGCTGCCGAGTATGACCGTTCTTCAGGCGCTCTCCAGCGCGGGTTTTACCCAATTCTCCAATCTCAAGGGGATCTATCTGCTGCGCACGCAAGACGGCCAGGAGACCAAAATACCGTTCAAGTACAAAGATGCAATTCGAGGCAAGAGCGCGCAGACCGATCTCATGCTGAAACCAGGAGACACGATTGTCGTTCCGTAACCAGAGTTCCCACGCTGAAAAGGAGAATGGGTGAAGCAGAAGCACATCATACTGATTCTGGCGTTAACTCTTGTTGTGAGCGCTGGGGCATGGGCACAGGATGACCAATCCACCCCACCTCCCGCCGCGACAGCGCCGAGCACTTCGGATGCATCTCTGAGCGACAATCCTCCCATTTCGGCGATCGACCAGCCAGATCTTGAGCCGCATTCCGCCCCTGAAAGCTTCCTGCTGCCGGGGCTGCATTTTAGCGAGTCCATTGAATCGAATGTGGCAAACAGCGCCGAACGGTTCGGGAGTGACCCCGGTCACGAGAGCATTGGGAAGCCTGACGTTGCAAAAAATCTGGAAAACCGACGAAGTGGCCATGGACTACATCGGCGGCGTGGCTGACTACGCGAAGACTACGATTGGCCTCGAGCAGTTGCAGCAGTTCGACTTCGACAATCGCGTCAATTGGAGGCGCGGACAGTTGGCCATTCGAGACGCCTTCAGCTATCTCCCAGAAGGCACCTTCGGATTTGGGGCCTACGGTGGCGGCGCAGCCTACAACGCTGGTTTTGGCGGCCTCGGTGCGGGATTGCTCGGTGCCGGTGCATTCGGCGGGCAGACCAGCGCTTTCGCTGGAGGCAACGGCCTGGGGATTTCTCTTGGCCTGGTGCCGCGAATCACAAATCTCGGTTTGGCCGATGTTGTTGAAGACCTAACGCCGAAATCCTCGCTGACTTTTAGCGCCGGGTACGGCCTGGTTCATTTTTATGGTGCCCTGGTGGTGGACAATCCTCTGGCTGGCCCGCTGCAGGAGAACGTCAACTTCATTGGCAGCTCGGAATATACCGGACAAGTGGCCTACGATTACCAAATCAATCCTCGAAGCCAGGTAGCTGTCAGTTACGGCTACCAGTATTTCAATTTTTCAACCGCGGGTACAGCCTTCCATTCACAAGTCGTGCAGTTGATGTACGGCCACCGAATCTCCGGACGCATGGACTTCCTGGTTGCCGTGGGACCACAGATTACCGGCATCAATCAACAGGAATGTGATCTCCCGACGATTCCGGTGAGCTCTTGCGCAGCATTCGGCGCTCCAGTGACCACGCTCGGTGTAACGAAACTTGGCGTTGCCGGCCGTGCTTCGCTGCGCTATAAATTCCCGCTGACCTCGCTCGCGGCCAGTTTCCAGCGCTACAACACCAACGGCTCGGGAATTTTTGCCGGCGCCGAAACCGACATTGCGCAACTCGATGTTGCCCGGCCGATCACCCGCATCTGGGACCTATTTGCAAATGTCGGTTACTCCCGGAACAGCGAATTACAAATTCCCGGCGCGACGGTAAACGCGACATCGTTCAGTTACGAGTATGCGGGGATCGGCGTGCACCGCCAATTCGGCCGCAGCCTGCGCGGATTCGTGAGCTACCAGTTCAACAATTTAAGTTTCAACACTGCATGTCCGCTGGGCTCGGCATGCAACAACATGGCCCACAATCAGGTGGGCTCGATTGGATTGGATTGGACGCCCCGGCCAATCCGGTTGGACTAAATTTTCTTCAGGCTGGCGGAAGGCCGGCAGAACGGGAAGTGAATGATGGAAAACCGCGAACTAAACATGGATGACTATCTGGCAATGTTGCGCCGCCGGATGAAAGTAATTTTCATTCCATTATTGCTCGCCCCCATCGCCGGCTTCCTGGTTTCCTACATCTTCTCGCCGAAGTACACCTCGAGGGCCCTGGTGCTGATTGAAGCGCCCAAAATTCCCGACACCGTGGTGCAGCAGGTTTTCAGCGAAGACCTTACGCAGCATGTGGCGACGATCCAGCAGCAGGTATTGAGCCCGACACGGCTTCATCCCATGATCGACCGGTTGGGTCTTGCCAAGCCCGGCCAAAACACCGACGACCTCATGGATAACATCCGGCTCAACATGAGCATCGATCCCGTGGTTACGGATCTCTCGCTGTTCAGGGCCAAAAAAATGCCCGCCCAGAGCAGCCCCGTCCCTGGCTTCTTTGTCACCTACACAGCTTCGACTCCACACGATGCGCAGATGATTTGTGCCGATCTCACTTCCATGTTGCTCGAAGAGGACCTCAAATCCAGAGAAGAAGCAACTCAGGGCACAACTTTGTTTCTTACCAAACAAGTCGACGAAGCCAAGCAGAACCTCGACGATCTGGACAAGAAATTAGCCGGGTTCAAGGACGCAGCACATGGGACAGCTCCCCGGCGACGAAGATAACAATCTTAAGATTTTGATGGGTTTGAATTCGCAGCTCGATGCGAACACGCAAACGCTGAACCGGGCCACGCAGGACAAGTCCTATACCGAATCTTTGCTGGAGCAGCAACTCGCTGCATGGAAGAACTCACAATCGGTCACCAGTCCTGAGACTCTGCAGCAGCAACTGGCTCAGTTGCAAGCTCAATTGATCGATCTGCAAGGGCGTTATACGGATGATCATCCGGATGTGATCAAAGCCAAGGCAGACATTGCCGAGGTGAAGAAACAGCTCGCGGCCCTGGACAATCCCAATCCGAAATCGACCGATACTGCAGGCGGCAAGGGTTCTGCCTCAGAGCCGCCGGAGATTCGCACGTTGAGGCTGCAGGTCCATCAATATGAAGACATGATTGCACAAGCCACGCGCGACCAGAAAAAACTTCAGGCAGAAATCGCGCTCTATCAAGGGCGCGTGGCAGCCAGCCCGGCGATCGAAGAAGAATACAAAGAGCTGGCGCGCGACTACGACAACGCGCAGAAGGTATATCAGGACGATCTGGCGAAGCAAAGCACCTCGAAGATGGCGACGCAGGCCGAGCAGGACCAGGAGGGCCAGCGCATGGCACTGCTCAATCCCGCCGATTTGCCCGACACGCCGAGCTTCCCCAACCGGCTCTTGTTCGCCGGCGGAGGTTTTGGCGCCGGGCTGGTGCTCGGTCTTGGTTTAGCAATGTGGATGGAGCTTCGGGAAAAATGCATTCGCACTGAGGCGGATGCAGAGAGCGCCGTCGGCCTGCCGGTCTTGGTTGCAGTGCCCTGGGCGCTGCAGCCGGAAGCGGGGAACGGCAACGGCAAAGGACACTTCTGGAGCCGGAAAAAATCTGATACCGAAAAGGAAGAGCCGGCCGCAGTTTAGAAAGCGCAAGGCAAAATCATGTACAAAGAATTTTTTGGCCTGCGGGCCAATCCGTTCAATGTAAATCCCGACCCGCGGTATCTGTTTCTGACGCGGCACACTGAAGAGGCGCTGGCCTGCCTCACTTACGGCATTCAAACCCGCAAAGGCTTCGTTCTGCTTACCGGAGAAGTCGGCACCGGCAAAACGACCCTCATCAATAAGTTGCTGGAGTGGCTGCGGCTGCAGCAGGTGGCAACGGCGTTCGTCTTCAACTCACGCCTCAACACCACGCAATTTCTTGATTACATGATGGCCGACTTCGGCATTCCCTGCGACTCGAAGGCCAAGAGCCAGGTTCTGTTGCGGCTTTATAACTGGCTGCTTGATCGGTATCGCGCGGGCGAGACTGCCGTGCTCATCGTAGACGAGGCGCAAAACCTCACAGACGAAGTGCTGGAAGAAATCCGTATGCTCACGAACCTGGAGACGTTTACGGAAAAGCTGCTCCAGATCGTCCTGGTGGGACAGCCTGAACTGGAACAGAAGTTGAAGCAACCGCAATTGCGGCAGTTGCGGCAAAGGTTGACGCTTCGCGCCCGCACGCATCCGCTTACGTTGGAAGAAACCAAGTCGTATGTGCAGCAACGGTTACGCATCGCCGGGGCCAACGGTGAGGCAATTTTCGGTCCGGAAGCGCTGGCCGCAATTCATCGGTATTCCAACGGCATTCCGCGCGTGATTAATTTGCTCTGTGAGCATTGCCTGGTCAGCGCGTTTGTCGATCAACAGAAGACGATCGGAGCTGCCGTAGTGGACACAGTCGCGCGCGATTTCGATCTGGGCAGCAGCATCGCTGAAGGGGCGATGGCGCCAGCTCCTACGAACGGATCTGCCGAGAAAGTGGATTTGGTCGAAAGCTTGCGCTCGTTGGCGAATTTAGCGGATCGCCTGCGCGAGCAGGAAAACGAGGACTTCCCCAGCGAAAGGAAACTATGAGCAGGATCCACGAAGCTCTTAAAAAAGCGGAGCAGGAGCGGGCACTATCGGAGGCAAGTCAAGCGCCGCCCAGTTTCCCTCCGGCAGTTTCGGCCGGCACGCCGGCAACAATTGTCGACGATGCGCCTGCGCCCAGTTCGTCCGCGCCTTTCACCACGCCTATGCCTGCCTTTGGCAGCCCCTTTACTCTCGACGCTTTGCTGGCACGAACTCCGCAGCTGGATTGGCAGCCGGACGAGAAAACCATGCTGTTTTTCAACGGCAATGAATCGGCAAGGGGTGCGGAAGAATTTCGTACGTTGCGTTCCCGGCTCTACCACGCTCGCGAGAGCATGACGCTCAAAAAGTGCCCTTGTGACCAGCGCCCTACCCAAGGAAGGCAAATCTTTCACTTCGGCAAACCTGGCTCAGGTGTTAGTACGCCAGCATGGCAGGCGCGTTCTCCTGATCGACGCCGACCTGCGTGCGCCGCGTTTGCACTTGATGCTGGGTACTACTTCAACTCCCGGCTTATCGGATTATCTTAAAGGTGCTGGCGATGAATTTTCCATCATGCAGCGCGGTCCGATGGAAAATCTGTTCTTCATTCCGAGCGGCAATCAGATTACGGACGCCGCAGAATTGGTGGCCAACGGAAAGCTGAAAATTCTGCTGCAACGGGTGGAACCGCTGTTCGATTGGATCGTCATCGATTCGCCGCCGGCGGTACCGGTGTCGGACGCCAGCGTTTTAGCCAAGGCCTGCGACGGCGTCGTCATGGTGGTACGTTCCAACGCAACGCCCATCGATATGGCGCGCCGAGCCAGGGAAGAATTTCCAGATCAGGTTTTGGTGGGAGTGGTTTTGAACGGCACCGATACCGAGACCACGCCATACTCTCGCTACTACTACAGCACGTATGTAAAAAATGTGACCACTGAAACGAAATCCTGAGAAAGCAGGAATCGTGATCCGCCTGTTCAAAGTCTATTACCCGCTGCGCACAGTGGTTCTGCTCGTAGGCGAAGCATTGATCGTCTGGTTTTCGTTTCTGCTGGCGACGTTGTGGCGCAATCGCGACAGCTTGCTATTGCTCAACGTGGATGGCGGCTACCTGCAGGTGCTCTCCGACATCGGACCGAGGATTCTGGTAATCACTACGGCCGTGCTGCTTCTTTCGCACTGGTTTGATTTGTATGACTTTTCCAGCCTGAGCGAGAAATGGGAGCACGCTTTTCGTCTGCTTCTCGTTCTCGGCTTTGTGGCCCTGGCACTTGCACTTCTGGCCACCGAATATCCCAGCCTTTTACCGGGTAACGGCACTGCGTTCTGGGGACTGATCATTCTCACGTTCACGCTGTTTTGCTGGCGCTCCATCTGCTCCTGGATCGTGCAACAGCCGTTTCTTCGCGAACGGGTTTATGTCTTGGGTACCGGCGAGCGGGCAGAGCGCCTGGTAACCGGCCTGCGCAACCGCAGCGCACTGGGTGTGGAAGTGGTGGGATGGACTGGCGATGTGCTGGGCGACTTGACGCGCGAAAGTGTCGCCTCACACTTGCTCGGCCTCGCGGAGCGTAAAAATGGAGTACATCGCGTAATTGTCGCCATGCCTGACCGCCGCGGTACCCTGCCGGTTGCAGAATTGCTGAATCTGCGGCTTGCGGGCGTAAAAGTCGAGGAAGCGACTTCATGGCTGGAAAAAATTTCGGGACGAATTGAAGTGGAACAACTTTACCCAAGCTGGCTCATCTTCGCCGAAGGTTTTCGATTCAGCACGATTTTCCGCTTAGTCCGTAGGATGGCGAATTTCCTGGTCGCGCTGATTGGGCTGGTGCTCTCGCTGCCTTTGCTCCCGTTCATTGTGATCGCGGTGAAATTGGATTCTGCCGGGCCGGTTCTCTACCGGCAACGGCGCGTGGGACGCGGTGGCAGAATCTTTTATTGCTATAAATTTCGCACTATGCGGGTGGATGCAGAGGCCGATACCGGAGCCACCTGGGCCACGGACGACGATCCGCGCATCACCCGCGTGGGCCGCTTCCTGCGCTCCTCGCGGCTCGATGAGATTCCGCAGTTGTGGTGCGTATTGAAAGGCGATATGCACTTTGTAGGCCCGCGCCCGGAGCGGCCTGAGTTTGTCGAGTGGCTGAGCCGCGAAATCCCCTACTACGGCGTTCGCCACGTAGTTCGGCCGGGGATCACGGGCTGGGCGCAGGTGCAATACAAATACGGCAACACTCTCGAGGACGCGCGAGAGAAACTGCAATACGATTTGTTCTACATCAAGAACGCTTCGCTCGGCCTCGACCTGCTGATCATGTTCCAGACGATCAAGATTGTAATGCTCGGACGGGGCGCGCAATGACACTCGTGTTCTGGGCAGCCGCTTTTCTGATTTTTTACACCTATCTCGGATATGTGGCCTGGTTGTGGCTGCAAGCTCAACTCTCACCGTGGCCGGTGCTTCGCGGTGGGCCCGAGGCCCCTTACATCTCGATCCTGATGGTGGTGCGCAACGAAGAACGCTGGATCGAAGGCAAATTGCGCAATCTGCTGGATCTGCAATACCCGCCGGAGCGTTGCCAGATTGTCGTGGTCTCCGACGGTTCGACAGATAAAACGGACACCATTCTGCGCGAATATGCTAATGGCCCTCGAATACAAGTGCTGATGAACCAGTTGTCGCGCGGAAAAGCCGCTGGATTGAATGATGCCATCGATCTAGCCGCCGGCGAAATCGTCATTCTCACCGACGCTCGCCAGAAAATCGAACCTGGTGCGATACGCCTGCTCATGGAGAACTTCGTCGATCCGGAAGTGGGCTGTGTCAGTGGCGCGCTCATGCTGGGCCATCCGGAATCTGGCGAGGCAGGCAAAGGGATGGGAATATATTGGCGGGTCGAAAAAAGAATCCGTGAACTGGAATGTGAGTCCGGATCGGTCGTGGGCGCAACCGGTGCGCTATATGCGGTGCGCAGCGAGCTTCTGACGAAGGTGCCGGAAGGAACAATTCTGGATGACGTCTACATCCCGATGCAGGTGGTGCGGCAAGGCAAGCGCGTAATTTTCGACGGCAGAGCGCGAGCGTGGGACATTCCGGACCTGGGGGGCGGCCTCGAGTTCGCCCGCAAAGTAAGGACCCTCAGCGGAAACTACCAACTCGTGCAACTGGCGCCATGGCTGATCAGCCGCCAGAATCCAATACTCGGGCGATTTATCAGCCACAAATTGTTGCGTCTCGCGGTTCCATTTGCCATGGCCTTTATGCTGCTCGCCTCACTTTGGCTGCATGGCCCGTTCTACCGCGCAGCGTTAGGGTTGCAACTGGCCTTTTACGCATTGGCAGCGGGGGCCTTGATGCGAGCGCCGAAAGCGGGGGCCATCTCGCGCATCGCCGATGCAGCCGGCACTTTTCTTTTATTAAATACTGCGGCGCTGGTCGCTTTCAGCAACTTTGTTACCGGACGAAAGGCCGCCTGGAGCCGATGAGATCGACGATTCGCCAACCCGGTCCCACAGCCGCGCCCACCACCCTTGAAAAACCCACCCGGAGCAGTCTCGCCTACTACGCCCTGGTTTTTTTCTCGCTGATGTACTTTGTTCGCCCGGAAGATTTCATTCCCGGACTCGACATTATTCCTTTTGGAAAAATCGCTGGCGGGACCGCTTTGCTGGCGCTGATTTTCGTGGTTCCCTCAAGCCGACGTAACAAGGTTCCTATCGAGTTAAAGGCTCCTCCTGCTGCTTTTGGGGCAGATGATTTTGTGTATTCCTTTCGCCTTCTGGCGCTCGGGAGCACTGGACACGGTTGTTAACAAGTTCTCCAAAGGGGTTATCGTTGCGTTCCTGATCTACATGGTTGCAACTTCGCTCAATGAAGTGCGCAGGTTGCTCACGATCCAAGCCGGCACCGTTGCGCTGATCACAATTGCCTCGGTATTGGTTCACCGCACTGAACTCGGCAGGTTGATGGGCATACAAAAAGGCATCCTGGAGAATCCCAACGATCTGGCAATTAACGTCGCCATCAATTTTCCCTTGTGCGTGGCGTTTTTCTTCGCGGCGAAAAAGATCGGGTCAAAAGCTTTCTGGTCAATCAGCCTGGTCTTTATGGTATGGGCGGTGATCGCAACTTATTCCCGCAGCGGTTTGCTCGCCATGGTGGTTTCAGTATTGATTTGTTTGTGGGAATTCGGAGTCAAAGGCAAACGCCCGATTGTAATGGTGAGCGCGGTTTTCGTTGGCATGGTCGCGGTCGGAGTAATAGCTGTAACGCCGAACTATCTGATCCGGGTTGAAAGTATTTTCCGAGGCAACATCCAAGGTTCGGGCGACAGAAATTCGCGGGAAGCGCGGAAAGAACTGCTGATCGACAGCTTGACGATCATGGCCTCACACCCCATTTTCGGCATCGGGCCAGGGAACTTGCCCAGTTACACTCTGACCTGGCGCGTGGCTCATAATACCTATGCGGAACTGGGCGCCGAAACTGGCATCCCCGGATTCTTGCTCTTCGTGTTGTTGCTTGGCCTGGCCCTCCGCAAGATCAAGCGGATACGAAAGTTGCCGGGATATGACGCGAGCGAGGACATACGCTTGTGGACGAGCGGGCTTTGGGCGGCCATGGCGGCTTACAGCGCCGGCGCGCTGTTCTCCTCCACAGAATACAATTTGTTCCCTTATTTCATGGTGGGTTATGTGTGTGCGGTTTATCAGATCGCCAGCGTCCCGCAGGGAGCGACGGAACCGCGGCAGCAATCGGAAGGCGATAAGCTTGCGAATCGCATAAGACGCCGCCGGGAATTGGTCTGGACCCGATAGGCATTTTCTGTGAGCGCTGGTTTTTCGCTTATAACGGGTGAAGCTGGCACGCATCGAAGACTGCGATTGTCAGCGAAAGAGGAAACCCCTGAGAATGGTTTCGCCTTCGAATAAGGCAGGTCTCGGAAAGCACCGGGCTAGCAAGCTTTCTTATGGCAAATGGTTGCCAAACTATGTCTGGCAGAAGTTCTTTCTGGTCCCTGCCGCGTGGCAGGCTCCATCTGGTTGTTGCACTTGCCGATCACTTCGAACCAGCATTTATGCTCGAGAATGGGCCAGATCGGGCCATCTTTGCCGAACAGGAGCGGCGGGTGGAAACCTGGTGCACGGAATATTCCCGCGCCGTTGAGGGCTGGCGCGATCACGAAGGCCGCCCATTCGCACATACGTATTTTTTTCCCGCCGAACAGTACGACCGAGGGTTGGTCGACCGGTTGGCGGAGCACTGCCATGCGGGTTGGGGAGAAATTGAGATCCATCTTCATCATGGCATCGACGCGCCCGATACCGCGGAAAACACCCGACAAATGATTGAAGGGTTCCGTGACGCCCTCGTCCGCAATCATTGTGCACTGTCTTTCATGGATGGTTCCGGCGAGCCGCGATACGCGTTCGTTCATGGTAATTTCGCATTGGCGAATTCAGCCGATGGTTACGCATGTGGTGTCGATAACGAGATGGAGATTCTCGCCGGCACCGGGTGCTACGCAGACTTTAGCTTACCTACGGCTACATTCCATCCCGCGCAGATCGCGAAAATAAATTCGCTCTACGAGTGCGGCCTTCCGCTTCACCGGCGGGCGCCGCACCGCAGGGGCAGGAGCTTGCAAGTTGGCCGTCCTCCGCAGATTTTCCCTATTCAGGTGCAGGGCCCACTGATGTTGGATTTTCATAGGCAGGCTCGAAACCACATCGGCCGTATCGAAAATGCTGCGTTAACCGGAGTGAACCCTCCGAGCTTGCGCCGCCTTGACCTTTGGAAGAAGGCTGCAATCACGGTCCAGCACCGGCCCGACTGGCTTTTCATCAAGCTTCATTGCCACAGCATGGACGCCACGCAACGAGAGTCTGTGATGGGCGGGCCCATGCAGAAATTCCTCAGCGGGCTGATTGGCGGCGCGAAGGAACGGGACGAAGTTATTCATTTTGTGACGGCGCGGGAGATGGTGAATATCATCCTGGCTGCCTGCGACGGCCGCGAGGGCAACCCGGGGGAATATCGAGATTACCGGCTAAAGTTGGCTGGCCGCGGGCCGACTGCGCAACACGGCGCTAAATCACAAATGAGTGTCAGGGACTAGCCATGTGCGGAATCGCCGGCATCGTGAGCACGGATGGCGGGCCCATAGAAGCCGCTACCATTCACCACATGTGCCAGGCAATTGTGCATCGCGGCCCGGATGATGAAGGCCTATTCGTGAAAGATGGAGTCGGCCTTGGAATGCGCCGCCTCAGCATCATCGACGTCTCTGGCGGCCACCAGCCGGTATTCAATGAAGATCGAAGCGTGTGGATCGTTTTTAACGGCGAGATCTATAACTTTCCAGAGCTTCGCGAAGAATTGCTCAAACGCGGCCATAAATTTTCGACTTATACCGACACGGAAGTGATCGTCCATCTTTACGAAGAGATGGGACCGGATTGCGTGAGCAAGCTGCGCGGCATGTTTGCCTTTGCTTTGTATGACGAGCGCCGACGGAAATTGCTGATGGCGCGAGATCGGCTGGGTAAGAAGCCACTTCACTTTGCTCTGCAAAATCAGGCTTCGCGGGGCAGTGAGAGTGACCGAGCAGAGGGCAGCCGGCTGCTCTTTGCATCCGAGATCAAATCGATTTTGACCGTAGCTCCCGAGCTGGCCACCGTCAATCACCAAGCCTTGTTGCAGTACATGTATTTCGGCTATGTACCCGATCCGCTGACCGCCTTTACGTCGATTCAGAAACTCCCAGCTGGTCATTTGCTTGAATTTGAGAACGGCAGAATTGCCGTACGTCAATACTGGGATTTACCGCAATACGGAACTCACACTCCGCGCAGCGAGGAAGAATGCCTCGAGGAAATGGAGCACCGCCTTGCAGAAGCAGTGCGCATCAGGCTGATCTCCGATGTTCCATTGGGAGCCCTGCTTAGTGGCGGCACCGATTCTTCCACCGTGGTTGCGCTCATGGCGCGCGCAAGTTCGCAGCCAGTGAAGACATTCGCGATCGGATTTCGCGACGAGGATTTCAACGAAGCGCCTTACGCTCGAATGGTGGCCGAGAAGTTTGGCACCAATCATCACGAACTGATCGTCGAACCCGACGTACTTGAAACCGTGCAGACGCTGACCAGTTCACTCGAGGAGCCGTTCGGTGATTCCTCGATGCTGCCTACCTACTACGTGTCATGCCTGGCGAGAAAGCATGTGACGGTTGCGCTTTCGGGCGACGGCGGTGATGAAATATTTGCGGGATACGACCGTTACGCCATTCATTTGCGGAGGCAATGGTTTGAACGCATTCCCAGCTGGGCGCGGACGTTTTATCGAAGTCGGATCTATCCGCGGCTGCCCGCTGACATGCGCGGCAAAAAGTTTTCCTACAATGTTTCTCTGCCCTGGCGCGAGCGTTATGTCGATGGCATTTCGTTCGTCCCGGCCTTTGAACGGGACATGCCGTTGCTCTCGGATGATTTTCGCGCCGTGCTGCGTGAGAGCGGCGATCCCGCGGAGGTGATGTACAAATATTTCGATTCCGCCCCGGCCAAAGATCCCGTGAGCCAAATGCTTTACGTAGATACGAAGACGTACATGGTCGCCGACATTCTCACCAAAGT
Source organism: uncultured Acidobacteriaceae bacterium (assembly GCA_963743585.1). Lineage (GTDB taxonomy): Bacteria > Acidobacteriota > Terriglobia > Terriglobales > Acidobacteriaceae > Sulfotelmatobacter. The sequence continues at coordinate 968,022 of CAVUQI010000006.1, forward strand.
GGATCGCATGAGCATGGCAGCCTCCCTTGAAGTGCGTGCGCCAATTCTCGATCATCAGTTTGTGGAATGGGCAACCGCGCTGCCCGCCGATTGGAAAATCCGCGGCGGCAAGCAGAAATATATTTTGCGTAAGCTTGCCGAGAGAGTCGGCGTGCCGCGAGAAGTTCTTTATCGCCCCAAAAAAGGTTTTGCGTTGCCGTTGGTGCACTGGATGAAACACGAGCTTAAAGAATTGATTATGACCGTGCTGCTCGATTCCGAAACTTTGCAGCGCGGCTATTTCGATGTTCGCGGTGTGCGGCAGCTACTGGATGAACATTTCCGCGGAAGGCGCGACCATTCTGGGCGAATCTGGCGGCTACTCATGTTCGAACTTTGGCACCGCAACTATCTGGCGCAGGCTCACGCAACCGATGAGCACAATGAACGGTTCCGCCTCACGCCGGCCGCCGGAAGCCTGGGATGAGCTCGCTCACTGACCAACGCACCGAATCCCAGCTAGACATTTCTGTTACTTTGCCCACGACTCCCGATTCACGTGCCGCTGCAATTTCCGCGCCGATTTTCCTAATGGTCAACAGCCTTGAAACCGGCGGCACAGAGCGGCAGTTCGTCGAGGTGACCCGGGCGTTGCAATCGCGCGGCGTTCCCGTGCACTTGGGCTGCCTTCTGAAGAAAGGGGCCTTCGCGTCAAACCTTGAAAGCATAGTCGAGTTCGATCTTGGTGGCAGTTTGTATGGATTGCAGTCCCTGCGAAGCCGCTGGCAATTGGCACGCCACCTGCGCAAACTCGGCGTCAAAATGGCGCATGCCTTCGATTTTTATGCCAACCTTGCGCTCATTCCTGCCGCGAAGCTCGCGGGTATTCCGGTCATCGGCAGTCACCGTCAACTCGGAGATCTGCTTACGAGAGCGCAATTCCGCACTCAGCTGGCTGCGTTCCGATTCTGCGAGCGCGTAGTGTGTAATTCGCAGGCAGCTGCAGAACGCCTAATTGAGGCGGGCCTGCCCGAGAACAAGGCAGTAGTGATTGGCAACCTTCTGCCGTCGGCCGCATTCGCCGAAGCCATTCCGGCGCTGCCCCGGTCTGGCGACGTTTTTCGCATCGGCATGATCGCCCGCATGAACGCAGAGTACAAAAATCACCGCGGGTTTCTGCGAGCTGCAAAATCGGTGGGTGACGAGCTTCCGAATGCCGAATTTGTGCTGGTCGGCGATGGCTCACTGCGCGCCGAGTTCGAAAGAGAGGCCGCCGCGCTTGGGATCATGGAGCGAGTTCGCTTCCTCGGAGACCGTCGCGATATCCCATCCGTATTGCGTTCGCTCGATATCTCGGTGGTACCGTCGATTTCGGAAAGTTTGTCGAACATAATCCTGGAATCGATGGCTGCTGGGGTGCCGGTAGTAGCAACCGCAGTGGGCGGCAATATTGAAATCGGCGGGCACTGACGGTGCTTTGCTCGTGCCCGCCAATGATGAAGATGAAGATGAAGATGAAGAAGAAGAGTTGGCGAGGGCCATCATACGGCTGACGGCACATGCCGGCTTACGATCACAGATGGCAGCCAGAGCGCAAGATTTCGTGCGCTCACATTTCGGAGCAGAACGGGTTTGCAGACGGTACGAAGAGCTATATGCTGAGGTGCTAAACCGGCACGAACCTGTAGCTTCGGAATTGAAAGCGGCGCGCGATTCGAAGAGGAAACAATGTTCCACAATCCGCGTTGCTTTGGTCGCTCCTTCGCTACGTTACGTGGGTGGTCAGGCGGTGCAGGCTGATTTGTTGATAAAACATTGGCGAGACGATCCGGAGATCGCTGCGTTTTTCGTGCCCATAGATCCGAAATTCCCTTTTGGTTTGCGATGGGCTGAACGGGTACGCTTCCTCCGCACAGTCCTGCGCCAGCCGCTTTATCTCTGGAATTTGCGAGAGAAGTTGAAGAACGCAGACATTGCGCATATTTTCTCCGCATCGTACACATCTTTTCTACTGGCGCCGCTTCCTGCGTGGCTGGTCGCGAAATCGCTCGGCAAAAAAACTCTCATCAACTATCGCAGCGGCGAAGCGCGTGATCACCTTCAGCATTCTCCCATCGCTCGCCACATTCTTTCGAACACCAACAGGCTGGTTGTTCCTTCGGGCCATCTCGTCGATGTACTGGGCGAATTTGGACTGCAAGCGCAAGTCGTGCCAAACATTATCGATCTTGGCCAGTTTCAATATCGCAGGCGTACTCCGCTTCGCCCACATTTGATTTGCACCCGTGGATTCCATCCGTATTACGGAATCGATGTTGTGGTGCGGGCCTTCGCTAAAGTACAGAAGCTTTATCCAGAGGCGCAGCTCGATTTAATCGGTGCTGGGGCCCTGGAGAGGAGTATTCGCGACCTCGTAATAGGGTTGAATGTTTCGAATGTTAATTTTTTGGGAGTTGTCTCGCGACAGGAAGTCGGTCGATCTTACGATCGAGCCGATATTTTCGTAAATGGCTCGAACCTCGATAATATGCCAGTTTCGGTGCTCGAAGCTTTCGCCTCCGGAACACCTGTAGCCACGACGGAGCCGGAAGGCATGAAATATACTGTTACGCACGAACGCACCGGGCTTCTCTCTCCGCCGGGCAATCCCTCGGCGCTCGCGCAAAACATTGTCAGGCTGCTAACCGAGCCTGGCCTTGCAGAGCAGTTGGCGCAAAACGGCTTTGAGGAATCGAAACAGTATCGTTGGGCGGCCGTGAGAGAGCGGTGGCTGCGCGTGTACGGCAATTTAATTGTCGGTGGCAGTAAATCGCGAAACATTACGGGCCCTGCATTATGAGTGTGAACCAGCAGTACGTCAAATCTCGCGAAAATAATATCGAGAGATCGCGACGAGTCGCGAGCGACGGAGGAACAGTCCGTAACACCGCTCCGGTTTTCGTTGTCGGTTGCCCGCGTTCCGGAACTACCCTGCTTTATCACATGCTGTTATCGGCTGGCGGCTTCGCGAACTATCGTTCGGAATCTAACGTTTTCAATCTTCTGCTGCCAAAATTCGCCGGCCTGCGCTCCGCTGCCGACCGCAAAGCGCTCCTGAATGTCTGGCTGAAGAGCAAACTGTTTCGAGTTTCCGGATTAGATCCCGATGCAATCGCAGGGAAGATTATCGACCATTGCAAGTCGGCGGGCGACTTCCTTCGAATCGTTATGCAGGAGATTGCGCGTAATCAGGGAGTGGCACGCTGGGCGGATTGCACACCCGAACATCTGCTTTACATGCAGGAGATCAAGCGGCAAATTCCGGATGCGCTGTTTATTCACCTCATTCGCGATGGACGCGATGTGGCTCTTTCCTATGTCAAACAGGGCTGGACTCATCCGTTTCCTTGGGACAGCAACTATCGCCTCGGAGTGGCCGGGCTGTACTGGGAATGGCTCGTCCGTAAAGGCCGTGAGCAGGTACAGCACCTGGGTTCAGATTATTGCGAGGTCCGCTTCGAAGACTTAGTAGCGAATCCGCAGGAAAGTTTGACTCAACTGGAATCGTTCATCGATCACGAACTCGATTATGAACGTATTCGGCGCGTGGGAATTGGTTCGGTCAGCCAGCCAAACACGTCCTTCTCTGCTGAAACTGGAGCATCGTTCCATCCCGTGGAACGTTGGAGAACAAAAATGACCGCCGAAGAGATCGCCGCTTTCGAGGAGATTGCAGGCGGTTCGTTGACGCAACTGGGATATGAACTGTCTTCTGCGGTCAAGCCGGCAAAGACCCTTCATGCTGCTCGCATGCGAGCGACTTACTTGCCCCTGTTCGAGGTGAAGCACTGGGCCAGAGCAAAAACTCCGCTGCGCCGACTGGTGAGTCTGGAACGGATTGAAATTGAGCAATAGGCTCGCATCTGCACGATCCGGCGAGAATTCCTGCGCCTGAGAACAGATTCCGCAAATTCTCGAAAGCATTATCAACCCGCGGATGCAACTCCAATTGCCTTATGCGGTGAAAACCGATTTCGTTTCACAGTATTGTCGAGACCATCCGTGCGGTTCTCCTTCGAGACACACTCTGTGCCATAGCTCCAAGGTTAGCAGTCGCCAGATGCGATCGTAGTGGTCCCGGTACTGGGATCGGTGCTCACGAAAAAGCTGTTCAATCGCGCTCCGTCTAAAGAACCCTCGGCCGATGCTGCGAGGTTCTAACAATAATTGTTCGATCGAATCAAGCTGAGCGCCTGCGAGCCAGCCACTCCAGGGCGTCGGAAAGCCTAATTTCTTACGGTAGATAATTTCCCGTGGGAGCAAACCCTCCATCGCTTTCTTCAAAATCTGCTTGCCCGCGGTACCGCAGATTTGGATTCCCGCAGGAACGCGAGTGGCCCATTCCACCAGCACGTGATCGAGAAATGGCACGCGGCTCTCAATCGAGGCGGCCATGCTCATGTTGTCCTGCTTCATCAGCAACTCAACGAGGTAAGTCTTGATATCGGTGTAAAGCATGCGCTGCAGAAGATCGCCCGAGGACTTTTCCCAGTATCCAAGGACGTTGCGATAAGCCGACCCCGAACGGATCTCATCTCGGAATTCATCTGTTAGAAGGACGGATTGAACTTTTCGATCAAATGCTGAAAAGAAATTATCAAAGTATAGCGAAGTCCACGATCCGCCATCGAGCCCCAGAAAAGTGTGCGAAAGCTTCCGTCGTGTGTCGGCAGCGATCCCGGAAGACGAAGCGACGAAATCACGCACATGGCGTCGAGCCCAACTTGGTACAAGATTTCGGTACACACGGTCAAACGCAAGATTCTTCATCGTGAACGCATAACGCGAGTACCCTCCGAGCGTTTCGTCGCCGCCCTCTCCGGTGAGAACAACTTTGACATGCTCGCGCGCCAACTCCGCAACGAAAAACAGCGCGACGCTTGAGGGCCATGCGATCGGCTCGTCCTCGTGCCAGATCAGCCTGGGAAGCGCTGAAACAAAGTCCTCGCGGCTTACTAATACCTCGCGATGTTCAGAACCCAAATGTTGGGCAACAGTCCCGGCATAAGGCAATTCGCTGTAATTTTGCTCCGTGTAGCCGACGGAAAATGTTTGGATCGGTTCCTGCCTGATCTTCGTCATAAGCGCGGCAACCGCGCTTGAGTCGAGCCCTCCGCTGAGAAAAACACCGAGTGGAACATCGCTCATCAGGTGACTGCGTACGGCGCCCTCCAACAACTCGCGATAGCCTTCGACGTAATAGCTTTCATCGTGGGCCTGCTCGTCCGCTGGAGAAGGCAATTCCCAATACTGTTCTGTCTGAAAGTCGCCGTGCTCATTGATTACGAGCCGGTGCCCTGGCATCAGTTTGCGGATACCGGTATAAAAAGTCTCGTCTCCTGATAGATAGCCGAAGGCGAGATATTCGGGCAAAGTGTTGCGATTAAATTCTGCATGCACTCCCGAATATGCCAGTAGAACTTTAATCTCCGATCCAAAAATAAAACTGTCAGGGGTGAGGCGATAGTACAGCGGTTTGATGCCCAGCCGGTCACGGGCAACGAAAAGAGATTTGCGCGTCGCATCCCAGATGGCGAAAGCGAACATGCCACGCAAGTGCTGGACGCACTCCTTGCCGTATTCCTCATACAGATGAACGATGGTTTCAGTATCGCTCTGCGTGCGGTACTGGTGGCCCCGTGTAATCAATTCTTCCCGCAGGGAGCGATGATTGTATATCTCCCCATTGAAAACGATCCAAATTGAACCGTCTTCGTTGCTCATTGGCTGATGGCCCGTAGCCAGATCCACAATGCTGAGGCGGCGCATGCCAAGACCAATTCTTCCATCGATGAAGAAACCGTCATCGTCGGGGCCGCGATGTGACATCGCGGTGCACATGCGCCGCAGAACGTCAGCGTCGACGTGCGCACCTCGATCGAATTCAAGGATTCCTGCGATGCCACACATAAATTTGCCAGACCGGGCAATTGCGCTTGCTATCGAAAATCAGAGGACGGAATCGAGAATATCGGAATCCGCGAGGACCACATCGTTCACTACGAATGCCTCAGCAGAATCCGAATTTTTAATTGTTGAACCGTTTACCCATTCAAAGTTTTGCGGACGCAATGGATGCGAAATAAATCGCTGCGCTCTACATTCGCCAAAAGTCCCGCAAACCATGATAACGTGCGCCAATCGGCGACCTTCGAGTTTGCAGTAGAGCAGCCTTGCGTCACTTTTCCAGTGGCCGCACGTCCAGGGTGTGCTTCCTTCAGCAAAAAAAACGAATTCGGTCGCTTCCGCCGTCTGGTAACGGTAACCCCGAACTTCACGAACGGCATCGTTACCGATACTCGAGAAGTTTCCGGTCTCGCACTGCCCCGCTCCCGCGAGAAGCAGAATTGCGCAATCTTCGGGCACGCTCGCGTTCACACTGAAGCGAAGTACCGGCGCAAACTGTTTCGCCCCGTACGCTGGAGAAACATGACCTTCGCTGACATCGGCTCTCCAAGCCGAGTTATGGTCGAGAAGCAGCGCCAAAGAAGTCGGTTGGCTACTGCGATCCTCAGCGGCTGAAACACGGGCAATAAATGCGCCTCGGGCCTCCGTGATTTCAATGCCGGGTGAAAAATGCCAGAAGCCTTCGAGGAGATGGGTGCCTCGTCCATCTGCGACGTCGCGCACCAACCACAACCCTCCCTTCACATGGAAAATGAATCGCCGATGAAGCACCGGCTCGGGCAGTCTTTTATATCCATCATGGCTGCCAACAAAGAGGTCGAAGGTCGCGCCATTGAGCCAGGTTTCAGCAGTCGTGTTCGGAAGCGAACTCCACGCGAATGGCCCTTCTGGCACGGCTTGATCGACGCTGTCAATTCGCACGGTGTTGTGCGCGCCCGTGCCGCGAAACTGATTGCGCTCTTCTCCGGCGGAGACATAGCAGAATGTGCCCGGATCGATCAGAAAGCGCCGCCCCTGCAGTAGTAGCCGGATGCTCAATGCATCTGCGTGACCATGGCCGCAACTGCCACTTCCCTGTGGACCCGCGTCAATCATCAACTGCTGCGGAAAAGGCTCGCAATCGTTCATCAGATAGATGCCGCTCGCGGGAAACGCTCTGGAGGGCACACTCGTTGCGGCACGCGGCTTTTCGAAGAATTTAATAGCTTTGTCGCCGAAGAGCCAGATAGATTCTTCCGTTAACTTCGTGCTGACGTATGGTCGGCCGAACATTGCCGCGCCAATGGCCAGCGGATCGGTCATGTACTCAACGCGATTCCGGCGCGGGTTGAATACTCTGCCCCCGTCATCGTCTCCGAAGCCTTCGACTGCTCCCGAGCCAGAAAGTTCCTGAATAAAGTCCAGCATTTTTTTCAGCACATCATCGAACCGCGCAGGTACCGCAACTCCGTTCTCGGTAGCAAGAAGTCGCGCGTGCAGAAAGAAATCGAGCGCGTACACGTGATAGTAAAGGGATTGCTCGAAGTAGACCCCGTCGGGACGCACCTGACGCTCGGATTCCGCGAGAATTATTTTCCACCCTAATTCTCGCCAACGCTGCGATGCAGCGATCTGCGGGCAAGACGTCCCAATGAAAAACAGCGCAACGGCCTCGCCGAGCAGATGTGTATTCGGTGAAAAATATGTTGATAAATAACGCTCGATGTGCCGCCCATGCAGTTGAAGTGCGAGCAGGAAGGTCCCGTTGAAAATTGGCGGGGGGCTCCGCGCAGTTGCCGAGCAGGTTCCTCACCCAGAGCCAGGAAATGCTGCGGAAGGCCGCTTCCAGTGTACTGGCCCAATTGATGCCCAGCGGGTATGGGTTCGCTTTCTGCCACGAATACCACTGCGCCACAATTTCTGCCGCGTACACGCGCTTGGACGTCAGGCCCCAAGCCTTGGCGAGTGTGACCAGGTGCTGGTGACGATTCAATTCCCAGACGAGTTTGTGATCTCCAACTGAATCGAAATCCAGGAAATTGATTTTGTACCACGGTTTGAGCCGATGATCTCGCTTCCCTTGCGAAAGATGCCAGTCAATCTGCTCTCCGAGTTTCATCTTGTCGCATCCCAGTAAGCGGAATTCGTGCCGGCAAACCTCGTCGGCATCGCGAATAATGGCATCGACCTCCTCTGGCAGATATGCACGCAAGAGAGCGGCACGATTGTGGACATCGTTCTCTCCGAAAAAGAACTTTGCCTCGCTCGAAGGACCCGCACTCAAAAGACGCGGCCGCGAACCAACCCCTGCACGGTAAAAAGCCAACTCCATGCGCTTCGAGATGGCTTGTAGAACGCGCGCGTGGACCTCATCCCCGCTCATCGCAGTCAGGCGCTTCCACATGGTTGGAATTCCGGAAGACACAAGTCACATCTTACCCCGGACAGGCTTCAGCAAGGGCATATCAGTAGTTCTGGGAATACTCGGCAAGAACTATGCAGTTGCAAATCATCGCAACGCAAAAGCTTTCCCACAGGGCGTTAATGCAACTTCAGTTGTATTGCATTGTGCAGTCTCATTCGGCGATTGCTATAGTGAGAGGTTAATATTTCTTCAACTGCGCGAAAACCAATGACAACGGCTCAATTCAGAATTGCAACAATTGAGGATTTCCACTCGTGAGTTTGTCAATCAGCGTATTTGGTTTGGGCTACGTTGGCTCCGTCTCGGCGGCGTGTTTCGCATCTATGGGTCATCGAGTAGTGGGCGTGGATGTGAATCCTGCAAAGGTGGAGATGATGCAGAGTGGCCGGAGCCCCATTATCGAAGCCGGCATGAGTGAACTCGTAGCCGAAGGCAATAAGGCCTGCCGACTTCACGCGACCATGGATTCGACGGCTGCGGTGCTTGAATCCGACATATCTTTTGTGTGCGTCGGCACCCCCAGCTTGCGGAATGGCAAGCTGGACTTGAGCCATATTGAAAAAGTGGCGCGGGAAATCGGCGGTGCGCTGAGGCTGAAGAAAGCTCCTCACACATTTGTTTTGCGCAGCACGGTTTTGCCGGGCACGACTGAATCAGTTGTCGTTCCTCTCCTCGAGCGGGAAAGTAGCCGGCGAGCGGGAGTTGATTTTAGCGTCGCGTACAATCCCGAATTCATGCGAGAAGGGACCGCTGTGGCCGACTTTCTTCAGCCGCCCTACACCATTTTGGGAGCGCAGGATGCGGCTCAGATTGCTGTCTTACGCGAACTCTACGGGAAAACTCCCGGCAAGGTGTTCGAGACGAGCATTGCGGTTGCTGAAATGGTGAAATATTTCTCCAACGCGTTCCACGCCGTCAAAGTTACTTTTGCGAACGAACTCGGGACTTTGTGCAAACAGCTCGGCGTGGACGCACAAGCCGCAACCCAGATATTCACGAGCGACACTCGGCTGAATATTTCTCCGGCCTATTTATCTCCCGGTTTCGCCTTCGGAGGATCTTGCCTGCCGAAAGATGTACGCGCATTGACTTATAGAGCTAAAGAACTGGATCTCAAGCTGCCCATGCTGGAATCGCTGTTGCCCAGCAACTCAGAACATATTGAACGCGCCGTGGAAGCAGTGATCCGGACCAAGAAAAGAAGAATCGCTCAGCTCGGTTTGAGCTTTAAAGCCGGCACCGACGATTTGAGGGAAAGCCCTCAGGTGCAACTCGTCAAACGCCTGCTGGGCGAGGGATACGAGATGAAGATATGGGACCGAGATGTGAGTCTCGGTCGGCTGGCTGGCTCGAACCGGCAATATATCGAAGATGTTATTCCGCACATCGGATCGTTGTTATCCGCCGATCTCGAAGGAGTGCTGCAGTGGGGCGAAGTCGTCATCGTGGGAAATAAATCGGTGACCAGAGAAGATCTCGTTCGGATGCTCCGCAAAGATCAAGCCGTCATCGATCTCGTAAATCTCGACAAATCCCAGCGCGCTGAGGGCGCATCGTTCTACGAAGGAATCTGCTGGTAGGCTCCCCAGAACTGCGAACGAATTCTCTGCTCTTTATTCTCTGGCCTTTATTTTCCGCTCTGGCGTCGCACCAGTCGTACGAGCCGAAGGTCACGACTTTGTGCGAGACAGAACCTTCAGCAAGGTTTGAGAGAAGCTTTCCGCTATCTGGCCCCAGCTGTATTTCTCTTGCACCATCATGCGTGCCGCGGTGCCGATTCGCCTGCGTTCGCTCGAATCTTCTAAAAGCGATATCACCCGATCGGCAAAATCCCTGGGAGTGTCGGCCAGACAAATATTCCGCCCAGAGCTTACCGGCAGCCCCTCAGCCCCAACCGACGTGGAGACAACCGCTTTCGCCATCGCCATAGCTTCAAATATTTTCAGCCGCGTGCCTCCTCCGATGCGTAAAGGCACGATGCATACGGCCGCGCGCGCGAGGTATGGCCTTATATCTTCCACCCAGCCGGTGAGCGTTACATTTCTTTCTTGTTCTGCCCGAGCCTGCAGCTTGCGCGAAGGCTTGCGGCCGACCACTTCGAGAACGATGCGGGGAGACTTTTGAACAATCAAAGGAAAGATCTCGTCGAGAAAATAGAAGATTGCATCTTCGTTTGGAAGCCAGTCCATGGAACCGGTGAATACCAGGGAATCCGGCGTTTCGTCCACCGATAGAGGCTGGAAGTATTCAACGTCGACGCCAGTAGGAATTACCGTAAGCCTGGTGGGGTCGGCGACGCTCGCGAAGGCATCGCGATCAGATTCCGAAACTGTGAGGACGTGATCGGCAAGCCTCAGGTATCGGCGCTCAGCGGCCTCCATCTTTTTCCATTCCAGCCAGGAAATCGTTTTCCAGACGGGATTTGCGCTAACTTCGTAATGACGGCGCCATATGGTTGCTTCCACGTTGTGTGTGAAAAGGACTTTCGGAATGGGCGAGCTCCACGGAATTACTCCCGCTGCCGCCATAAAGTCGCACACAATGACTTCGTAGTTTTCCTTCTCGATGAGGGCGCGCACTCTGCGGCGAACTTCAGGCCGACAAAACTTGGCGATGCCGTATGGTTGCGCTGAGAAGAGGTGAATGCCGTAGCTGAGCATCTCGGCTGGACTTTTCGCCGAAGGTAGCTTTAATGGCATGCAAACGAGGCCGTCAAAGATATCTTTTAACTCGGGATGCTGGGCATGATCGTGCTCACCATGAAAGGAAAAAAACGTGACGGAGTGGCGGCGCGCCAGTTCGCGAAGAATGTTATAGCTGCGAATCTTCCCACCAGTGTCGGGTGGAACCAGTCCGCCAGCCTTTACCCACAGTATTTTCATGTTGAGGAGGCAGTCAGGTCCTAATCCGCGCCCGCGGTTGCCGCATGAATTGCATCCAAATCTGCTCCGATATCTTTGCCGTCGGTTGCCTTCCTTTTGTAGGGGCTCGAGGGCTGAAGGTGATAATCGCCGCCGTTGCCTCCACTGTACTTGACGAACTTAACCGCCCCACTCGATTTGGCAAAAAAATTATGCGGAGGCCAACTGCCCGAGCCATATGCTGGCGGTGCGTCGATGATCACATTCCCCTCTACCGTGGAAGGGGCGAAGCAGGTATTGAACGTGGTGCGTGGATCATCGCGGAAGGCGCAGTTTGCCGGGCCTCCGCCTGTGGACCATACCGGAGCCGTCCCTGCACTCACAATGTTGTTCGTAAATGTGAAATTCTTCATGGCGCCGCTATTCACCACAAAATCTCCAATCACAAAAAGACTGTGCATCGGAAAAGCGGTAATGTGATCGATGGTCAGATTTTGAAGAAGAGGGGCGCCAGGATTCAGCGAGATCTGGGCCAGTTCGCCTGGCCCGTTATATTTACCGCCATCGATATCATCGATCACGATGTCGTGAATGCTGTAGCGCTGCCCATCGAGTGCGGTCCCATAATTCGATAACGCATTCGCGATCTGTATGCCCGCGCCGACATGGCTGATGTAGTTGTAACGGATGGTCACATCCGTTACTTTGCAGGGCGAGCAGCCGCCGGGATTTCTAGGCGTTAAGACAATTCCAAAACCTACCTGAGTAAAACCACCCCAGGTGTTCTCCATGATGTTGCCTTCGAGTAAAACGCGTTGCGCGTTCTTCAATTCGAAAAGGTTCTTTGTGATAAATGGATTTCCGTCTTTCCCGCCTACGTATCCGGGTTGGCCTTTCATCCACATCAGAGGCTTGAACATGTGGTTGTGGCGGATCTCGATGTCCTGCGGCGTTGCGGTACCCCCGCCCCCGCCGAATATCACGTTCTCGCCGGAAGCCTCGAGGAAATTATTCACAATTTTGTAAGGTCGCCATCGGTCCGTCGCCAATCCCTCCTGCGATGGCTTGTGTGTCCCCGCAAGTGCCAGTTTTCGCGATGCAGTGGAAGTCGCTAAAGAACGAGTCCACAACCGCAATGTAGCGGCTCTGCCCTAACAGGATGCCTCGCACAGCCTCGCCTTGAGCTGTGCCATGCATCCAAACTCGATCGAAGATAACGTGATCGGCGGGGCCGAGAAATTCCACAAGGTTGTATACGTTCGCTAAAGCGGTAATTTCCAGCCCGATAAGCCGGTAGTGATTCGCTCCAGGCGAAAACATGAGCGGCCCCGAGCCTCCGCTGCCGTCGAACTCGATCTTTGCAAGTACGTTCGTGATGGAGGAGCAATTCCAGCGTGGTCTGCCCGGCAGAGATTCCACGCCGGCATAGCACGGCGTCAGCCGAGTATTTTCCGGCGGCAAAGCAGAATCCGGCGCAGCGGTTCGAATGATGATCCAATGCAGATCATCACAGTTCTTCGCCGGCAGCGTCACTGTGCCGCTAAACACAGCAGCAGCCTGCAATTCGATGACGTCGCCGCAAGAAGCGCGTGCCAGAGTGTCCTTGAACTCTTGAGTTTCGTGCACCGTCCAAGTCTTCCCACCAGCGGGAGAGTCTTTCAGCGAGCTTTTGACATATTCTCTCGGCAGTTCGGCAGGCCCGTCAAAGTTGGTTTTGTCACTGACTTTGGAAGTTTGACCGGACGCTGCTGCGCAAAAATAAAAAGCTAAAAACAGCGGGACAAGAATGGACGGAGCGTTAGCCGTTTCTCGGCTGTGAAACTTCATCTACGCGAACCTATCTTGGCGAACTTCCGCATGCTCCGTGAGAGGTTGACAACCGGCCCACTTCACCTGGAAGAGACGGGCTGGTTCCCAAAGGAATTCAAGAAAAGTCTAGCAGAGCTTCTCGACTGCACATAATCGAGATCGCCGCACGAACCTAAAAATGCAGAGATTTACTCGACTCCAGCGATCGCAGAATCGATGGCTTCGATGTCGGCTCCCAGGTCCATGCCGTCGGTACCTTTGTTTTTGTAAGGACTCGAAGGTTCCAATTCATAATCCCCGCCGTTGCCGCCGTTGTAGTCGACGAACTGCACGGCCGTGGCCGAAGCCGGAAAGAAATTTCCCGTGGGCCATCCAGTTGGCGCGCCGGATGGAGCTGCAATCATGGCGTTCGTGCTGAACACAGAACTGGTGAAGCAAGCGTCAAATGTAGTCAGAGGTACGTCGTAGTAGGCGCAGTCCGCCGATCCTCCGTCACCCGTAGACCAGACCGGGTACGTTCCTGCATTGATCAGGTTATTGGTAAAAACGAAGTTGCTCATAGACGTACTGACTGCCACCTGATCGCCTACGATCAGCATCGTCGAGGACGGAAAAGCCGTAACGTGGTTGATGGTTAGGTTTTTCAGCACGGGCGCGCCCGCGCTGGTGGAGATTTCCGCAAATTGGCTGGGGCCATCGTACAAACTGCCGTTGATGTCATCGATTACGATGTCGTGAATGCTATAGCGCTCACCATCGAACGGCGGCCCTCCGTTATCGGATAACGCGTTGGCTATTTGCAGTCCCGCGCCAACGTGACTGATCGTACCGTAGCGCAGCGTGACATCCGTGACTTCGCAAACCGAACATAGGTTCGAACTACCAGTGCCAGCTTGATTCTTGGGCGTAATCAGAACGGCAAAGCCGCTCTGGGAAAAGCCGCCCCAGCTGTAATCCATAATGTTGCCGTCGAGCAGGACGCGCTGTGCATTCTTGAGCTCGATGAGATTCTTCACATTGAATGGATTTCCATTTGTTCCGCCCACATATCCGGGCTGCCCTTGCAGCCAGGTCAGGGGCTTGAAGAAATGATTCTGGGCAATCTGAATATCTGCCGGAGTGCCGGTCGCCGCATCTCCGCCGAACAGAATGCTCTCGCCGGATGCTTCGAGAAAGTCGTCGGTGATCTTATACGGTCCCATCGGCGCCGCTCCGACTCCTCCGGCAATGGCCTGCGCATCCGTGCAGGCTCCTGTCACCGAAACGCAATGGAAGTCGCTGAAGTATGAATCGATGGCCGAAATATAGGTGCCGCCTTCAAGCCATAGCCCGCGATTGGTATCATCCTGCGCGGTACCGTGCATCCAGACCCGGTCAAAAATAATATTGTTCGCCGTGCCTCCAGCAGCCACCGAAGCAAGCGATGAAACAAATCCACTTCCGACAGCGCGCGTGATCTCCAAGCCAATCAGTCGATAATAATTTGCGCCTGCAGCAAAGATAACCGGGCCGATATCGGAACTGGGCAGCAATAACGTCGCAACAACTTTGTTCGTGGAGGTGCAATTCAATGCAGGCCGGCCTGGAAGCGAAGCAACGCCCGCGTAGCACGGAGTAAGCCGGCTGCCTTCGGCCGGCAGCAAAGAATCATCTGCGCTGGTGCGAACAATGATCCAATCGTTGTCAGTGCAATTTTTAGCTGGAAATGTATACGCCCCCGAGAAAGTCGCGCCCGCCTGCAGTTGGATCGTGTCGCCACAGCTCGCGTTGTTCAGCGCCGACTGTAGATCTCCTCCGGAATTCACCGTGGTTGTGCTGCCGGGTGCAGGAGTGTCCGCCATCGCGGTTTGAATGTAAATGCGGGGCAGTTCGGCAGGGCCGTCAAATGACCCGCTGGGTGAACTTGCAGTCACCGTCAAGCTCAGAGCGGACGTTGCGCTGTGGCCTGCCGCGTCCGTCACCTTCGCGGTGAGCGGATACGAGCCGGCCAGCGCCGTTGTTCCCGAGATGACCCCACCTGAGTTTTGTAACAGAATTCCAGCGGGTAAAGATCCGCTTGTGAGGCTCCATGCATAAGGTGCTACACCACCGGTTGCGATCAGCGAGGCGCTATAGGGCACGCTGGCATCAGCAACGGGCAATGCAGCGGTTGTAATCGCCAAGGATGCGACAGGCGTAACCGTCACTGCGGCGGACGCGTTGGCACTATCTAACGCCGTGCCGCTTATCGGAGTCGATTGGCCGCCGCTTGTCGCTTTGATGACCACCGGTGTATTCGTCGTCACTTGCGGCGCCGTAAACAGTCCGCTGCTCGAGATGGTTCCGGCGCTGGCCGACCAGTTCACGGCTGTGCTGGCTGTTCCGCTCACCCGCGCCGTGAATTGCAACTGTGCCAATGACGCCACGGTAGCGTTGTCCGGCGTGAGCGAAAGGCTGGCAGAGGAACTCGACGGGGCGGCGACGTTATTCGATGATGTCGTACTACACGAAACAGCGAGTACCGTCACGCTGAAGATCAAAACCAGCGAAAGAAAGTCCAGACTGAATTTTCGACCGTGCTGGCGGCACGCCTTCGGTTCCAAGTGCCGGACGTTGCACATTCAGGGTAACCTCGAAACGGAGTTGGGGGGACCATCGTCCGAGTCCTTATCCAGACTGTAGAAAAGGGAATGCTGAGGCGTCAGATAACGCAGGGCCAGAGCGTTTTGAAGAAGAAGGCCAATGCCAGCAGTACATGCACTTCCGGTTTTGAAAGGGTAAGTAATCGCTTAGGCGCTTTTGGGTCGAAACTTAGCGTCTACCTTTAAGCGTTGGAGCCGTCAGGCGGATCTTCTAGATGTCTTGCTGCGGACCCGGATTTGCAGCGCTGATAATGGAAGGAACAACCGACGAGTTCAAACCGCCATCCGCGAGAGCAAGATCGTCAACTTGGAAAGCCCGATTGCTGCTGTAGGCCCACCACAGGCAAATCGCGTACACCGCGCCTGCGGCCAACAATTCCGGAATCAATTGCCGATAGGTGTGGGCAACATGCAGCGATTGCGTAATCAGAAGAAAGATCGTCGCTGGCGCGCACAGCAGCAGCGGCAAAAGATAGGCTTGCCGCAAGTAAGTTGAGACCCGGACACCGAGATGTGAACACAAATAACGAGGCATAAATAAAATATAGGTGAGCGATAAAGGAATGGCCGTCCCCGCAGCGTCGCCGAGTATTCCAAAGCGACGCACCAGCAGTATGCTGAGAACCAGATTTGCCACGCCTTCCAGCAAGGCCACAGCCGCGAATTGCCCATGTTTGCTCATTCCAAACAGAATGCGCGACGAAGCGGCTTGCATCAGCATTAGCGTGGAAGGAATGATTAAAGTGATCAGCACTGGGTACCCTAGAGCAACGTACTTCCTGCCCAGCCAGACCTCGATGATGGATTTTCCCGTGATGATGAAGGTTGCGGCCATCGGAAACGCTGTGAAAGCGCACGCGCGGTTTCCAGCGATGAAAATTTTCCGGAGCCGGTTCGATATTGCCCGCGGCATCCGACTGGCTCGACATGGGAACGAAAATCTGCGCCAGGCTGCTCACCACTTCACCGGCGTAATCGACCAGCCGCGAACCGGCATAGAAATACGTGATCGCGGCCGAGGAAAGAATTTTGCCGATCACGATGGCATCCGTCTTGAACCGCAACTGAGCAGCGACGATGATCATGAAGGTCAGGCCGCTGTAATTTGCCATCTGGCGGAAGGCCCGGCGTTCAACGTAGCTCCATGAGAACCTGACGGGGAGTGCCCGAAGGGCCACAATCCCGCGGACCATCGAAGCCAGAAAGGGCAATCCAACGGTGATCAAGGCAACTGTAAGTAGTCCGTATCCCCGGTTCAGATAGAACACGATCAACAGCACGCGCAGCAGGCTGGAAACGATGGTGGTCCAGTTCAAAACATAAAACTTTTGCATCCCCTCGAGCACGCCGCCAAACATGCCCAAAGGAAAGCCAATCCCAACGGAGGTTCCGACCATCAAAAGCAGCCAGCGCGCAGTGGATTGCAGTCCGGGAGAGACATGGAATACGCGATCCACGTAGAAAGATCCGACGAGGGTGATGATCAGGCACAAAAATCCGACGCAGGAGTAAGTGAAAAGCGCCGTGTTGATCAATCCGCTCACTTCTCGCAAGTCATTGGTTGCGGTGTACTTTGAAACGAAGCGGATGATCGACGAGCGAATTCCGAAATCGAAAATTCCGTAATAGCCGGTCAGGGAAAAAATCAGGACCCATATGCCGAAAGCAGCGTCGCCCAGGTGATGCAGAATAAATGGCGACAGAAAAATTCCAACCAGAATATTGACCGCCAGCGCGACCCAGCTCGAGCCCACATTCTTGACGATCTGAATTTTTTCCAGCTTGCGCATAATTTCGCTGCGGTTTCAGTTTTGAACGATCAGGCAGAGGCTCGCAAATTCTCTTAAATCATAGCCGACAAATTGCGGCACGGGAGGGTGCTGGCGCACCTCGATAACAGGCGGGACGAATTCTGAAAGAACTCTGGACGAAATCCGGGCGAGCCCAAACTTATTCGGAGCCTACTGCAGGCGCGGGAAGCATGCTGAACACCACGTCAATTCCGTGCGGCTCTAATTCGATTTCCTGCTCGCATCTTTTATGCGCAAGATCGTACAACGCGAGGTGGGTAGGTTTGTGCCGTTCACTGCCGGCATTTCTGACCCAAGCCACATTCTCGACAAATTTAGTAGGGCGGACCCTGGTAAATCCGACCCAAATCCAGCGCTCATCGAGCGGAAGCACGCCACGGCACCAACCGAGAACCTGATCAGTTTGATGACTCATCTCATTCAGGTCAATCGTCTCATCAATGCGGAGACTTTTGCGATTAGCGATAACCACGTGGCCATCGACCGTTGTGAAATAAATTCGATCGCCGACAATATGTCCGTCATGCGGCCGCTGGATCGCAATTTCGATACGCGAGGCAGGCCTGGTCAGAGAGATCGCGTCACGCTGATTGAGCCGCGTGACCCAAACCTCGCCATCGAGCTCAAAAACGTGATTGGGATGCGACCCATGGGGCTTGGTAGATGCGACCTTGCGATAATCCACATCTCGCGAAAACCGGGCCCAAGGGCCCTCGCCCAGAACACTCCACTCCCTGATTACGCTGCCATCAACCGTAATCTCAACGACCATATCAAGGCCAGTCACGGCAACCAGGAGCGTCCCGCGCCCTGTGGGAGAAACATGATGGAGGTCGTTAAAGCAAGGAAGGGAGATGTAATGCAACAGCCGAAAAGCCGGAACTTCGTAGATCAAAACTTCCGTAGAGGTGCATGTATACAGCTTGTTGCCATAGAGCGATGCCGATTTAAAAAGAATGGATGGCAGCTCATCGGCGCAAGCCTCCGGTGGCGAAGTGTATTCAACGCATACCCGCGACTGATTTTTCGCGGTGTCCAGTTCAATTAGAAGGGCCTGTTCGTAAGATTGCCACTCTTCCAGCCTGCGAAAGAGCGTACTGCGCTGCCGCCCACCTGTAACGTAGAGCCTGCTCATAAATCAGTTAAGAAATGAGGGTAGCATTGGCACCGGTTGTTACAACGAGCAGGAAACAATTATCGCGCTTGTTCAGCCAGCGGAATGTGTGGCGCAACCAGCGCAAGCAGTTCATCCTTGAGGAACGGTCGCAGGCCAGCAGACCCGATAGGAGCGGATCGCGGCGGTTGGCGGCCAGGCTGGTCTTCTCCAGAGTAGAAACGAAGCCTCCTGCGCTCTCGACGAGCGCAGCTCCGGCCACGACGTCCCACTCGTTTTTAGGAGTCAACGTGAAGGTTACATCTGCCAATCCAGCCGAGACCAGCGCAAGCTTGTAGGCAACCGATCCCATGGGACGGATCGACAATGACGAATTCTCAAATGGCTTCCATTCGCCTCGCTTCACTTCGCTGCGGCTGGCCAGCACCACGGCTCCCGTTAAGCTTTTTCGCTGGCTCGCCTGCGCCGGTTTGCCGTTGTAGCTCACGCCGGAGTCGATTGAGCCGAGAAACGTTTCGTCAGTCGCAGGGTTATGGATCCCTCCAGCGACCGGACGTCCATTTTCCACGTAACCGATAGAGACACAAAATTCGGGAATGCCCTTTACGAATTCACGCGTGCCATCGAGCGGATCAACCACCCACACTCTGGAACGCTGCAAACGAACCGGATCGTCAACACTTTCTTCGGAGAGCCAGCCCTCATCCTCGCGCAACAGTTCTTTGCGGAGAGCGGCATCGAGAGCACGGTCGGCTTCCGTTACCGGATCGTGGCCGATCTTATACTCGGTTTCAATCGCTCCGGGCGTGAATCGGGCAAACACCGTGCGCGAGGCTTCGATCGCGGCGTGAATGCGTTCAAGTATTTGCGCGTAGCGATTGGATTGCATAACGATTATGTTTTTGTGTTGAACCGCTCTGATCTTTCTTTCTCAACTCCGCTGCTCAGCCCCGCGGCTCGGTACCCTGCTCACGCCATCAACATCCGTGCGCCCGTGGCCAGCAGGACCGCGCAAAGAATTCGCCTGAGCCATGGGACCGGGACGCGCGTGCTCAAATACGAACCTAGCAGTCCTCCTGGGATCGAGCCGATCACCAGGGCCTCTACCAAATGAAAATCGACATTGTGCAATCGGAAATGAAGAAAGCTGGTGACCCCGGTGAGCAGCAAAGCATGAACGATGTCGGTGCCGACCATCACTTTTGGCTGAAAACTATAGAAGAGCAGGAGCAGCATCATGATGATGCTGCCCGAGCCCACTGATGTGATGCCTACCAGAAACCCTCCTACAAGTCCGATGACAGCCAACCAGGCAAGGGATTTCGCGCTGGGCGGCTTCTGCACCGCGCGGGTCCTCAATCTTCTTCTGAAAGAACAGGAACGTTGGAATACAGATCAGCAGCACTCCCACGGCAATGGTGATGAAATGATTGACCCCATTGCCGCGTGTGTTGCGCAGGTGTACCAGAAAACGAACGCCTAAATACGATCCGGGGGCGCTACCCACGGCCAGTGCTAGAACAACCTTCAGTTTCACCGTGCCTCGGCGGAGATGAACTGCGCTTGCGCCAATTTTGGTGATGAAGTTAAAAAGCGCATCCGAGCCTACCGCCGGAAGCGGAGGCACACCCAGGCCGAAGATCAGGATGGGAAGCAGCAGAACACCGCCTCCGACTCCTGTCATTCCAATGAGGGCCCCTACTATAAAGCCCACCACACTCTTTAGCAGCAAATCCATGGTTCCGATATTCGTCCCGATATTTTCAACTTCCGCAACCGGTTCACAAGCTTAGGCGGATTGAGCCGTGTTTCCGATGAAACCTTCCCTTTCCAGGTGCAGAATGATTTCCTGTGCTGCTTCTTCGGGGGATAACTCGGCCGTGTTGATGGTCACTTCGGCATCAGCTGGAGCTTCGTAGGGTCCGAGATGCCGGTAAATTCCTTAAGAATGCCCGCGCGCGCTTTGGCGTACAAGCCCTTGCGATCGCGTTGTTCGCAGACATCGACGGAAGTAGCGACATGGACCAGAATGAAACCACCATATGGCTCGATCAGCTGGCGAACGTGCTTGCGAGTCGCGTCGTACGGCGCGATGGGTGCGCAGATCGCGATACCGCCGTTCTTGGTGATTTCCGAGGCCACGTAGCCAATGCGCCGGATGTTAATGTCGCGGTGCTCTTTTGAGAAGCCGAGTTCGGAAGACAGATGTTTGCGGGCCAAGTCGCCATCCAGAATAGTTACGGGACGGCCGCCGGTTTCCAGGAACTTGGTCATCAACGCATTCGCAATGGTCGACTTGCCCGAGCCGGAAAGCCCGGTGAAGAAGATCGTTACGCCCTGCAGGTGACGAGGCGGGAAGCTGCGGCGCAACTCCGCCACGACTTCCGGATAGGTAAACCAGGCCGGGATATCGCGGCCTTCATTCAAGCGCTGGCGAAGCTCGGTTCCAGAGATATTCAACACCCGGTCACCCGGCTTCACTTCATCCTCGGGAACGTATTTGTCCTGATCTTCAAGGTAGACCATCATGTTGAACGGGACCATGGTGACGCCGATATCGGACTGATATTTCTTGAAGACCTCTTGCGCCTCATAAGGGCCATAGAAGGGCTTTCCGTCGGTGTCTTTGCCCTGGACCGGCGTGATCCCGGCCCACGATCAAATGAGTGCAGCCATGGTTTTTGCGAATGATGCCGTGCCATACCGCTTCGCGCGGGCCGCCCATGCGCATCGCTAAAGGCAGCAAAGAAAGTTTGGCGGTCGCCTGCGGAAATTTGGGCAGCAGCAATTGATAGCAACGGACCCGCGTGTAATAGTCCACGTCGCCGGGCTTGGTCATGCCCACTACGGGATTGATCAGCAGGTTGGCCTCAACTTGCTTGGCGGCCCGAAATGCGAGTTCCACATGCGCCCGGTGCATAGGATTCCGCGTCTGAAAGGCGACCACACGGCGCCATCCTACGCGGGCAAACTCCGCCCGCACTTCCGCTGGAGTCAGGCGCAGGTTGCGAAAATCGTAGTGGGACGGAATCTGGCAGCCCTCGAGCTTCCCACCTACGTACCACGGGTTGGACTTATTCATCGCATAATCGGCCCCGGGATGGGCGCTGCTGGTGCTGTTGAAAACTGCCTTGGCTTCGGCCTTTCGATCCGGCTGCCAGACTTCTTCCACATTCAGCACGGCCAACATCACACCTTCAGCATCGCGGAGGGCAATTTTGCTGGTGCCCGGCCCCAGCTTCTTGGCAAATTCCTCGGTCACATCGAGCGTGATCGGCATTGGCCAAAGCGTTCCACTCGCCAAGCGCATGTTGTGGCAGACACCTTCGTAATCGGCGCGCGTCATGAATCCATCGAGCGGAGAAAAACCGCCGGTGAGAAGCAACTCAAGGTCGCAGAGCTGGCGCGGCGTCAGGTCCCACGAGGGCCAATCCTTGGAATGGGACTTGAGTTCCGCGGTCACTTTCCGGTTGAGCGATGAGTTGGACGAGTTCGCCCCCGTGTGGCGGGATGAGATGGCTGGTCGAAGCGGTCAATTGGGAAGCCTCCTGAACGGTCGCAGTCGTCATGTCTAGTACCTTTATCAAGTTAGATTGTATTGCGTTTCAAGATTTTCTCACGGCAAAAACTAATCTTGCGGATTTTAAGGGAGAGGAAAAAACCTTAAAAACGTTACCCGAGAGGATAACACTTTCCTTCGGGATTAAGAAAGCGATACTCGCGCAAATAACAGACGATTGGTGCAATTGACGGGCCTTCGCAACGAAATTCAGCGCTGCAAGTGCCTGAAAGCAATGTTTTGGCGCCGCGGATGGCTCGCAGTAAAATGTTTTGGTTTGCGAATGTGAAAAAACTTGCGATATAGGCTGGAAAGTTTTTGCCCTGGTCTTCATCGAATCGTGTCCGATTTCCCTCACGGTCTTCATAAAATCGAGGGCCCATCTGCGCGTGTCGCATAGAGATGAAATCGCGTTTAATACATCCGCATCCATTGACCAGAGAGCCAGAATCTCGGTAGTCTTGCAGGCAGACATCTTGCGGCATTCACTCTTGCATCGGAGCTAAAGGCTCAGGAAAGGATTCATGAAGCAGGTTGGACTCTTGCTGCTTGTGGCATTCACGCTTAGCGCGTGCAGCAACCCTACAGTTACGCAGCAGGCTCAATCCGCCGCTGCCGGAATCTGGAGCGCCGAGGTCGAAGGCGGTGCCGGCCCGGCATCGGGCTTCAGTTTCACCACCGAATTTACGATAAATTCCGGCGGTGACTTAAACATCACCTACTTCCAATTTTTGAATACCACAGGTTGTTTCCCAGTGGATGGCCAGAATGAGCAAGGAACGATGGTCTTGAATTCGGTCAATCCGAGCACAGGACAAACTGTCGGCACTTTTAAGTACACCGTGAAGGCTTCGGGGAATACGCTCACTTTAAGTGGCAACGTAACTGGCACAGAGGTGGGTGGCGCCCCACCCCTGACCGACGGTTTGATCAGTGGAACGTGGACCCTTTCCGGCGCATCGGGATGTACCGACAGCAGCGGCCCCTTCACCATGACTCAAGGCACTCCATCGACGACTACTACTACATCAGGTTCTTCGGGCACCTAAGCTCAAAAAAACACGCGGTGCGGCCAGCGAATTCATGCGCTGCCCTACTTTGGGAACTACAAACGCAATCTGACTTAGGTAGCGGACATTGAAATCGAGTCCTCTGCGATGACGCGGAAGTTCATACACTTCCGGGAAACCAAAGCCCAATTCAAAGCGCCATTCCGGTGGTAACTTGCGGCAGTGGTAACTTTCGTCTTTACTGAACACGCACAGTAAGAATTCTCTCAATTCCCTTGTCAACGGGAGAATCTCGCTTTGCGGGAGCGATTTTTGGCTGAGGAACCTGAAATTTGAGTTGTCGATCCTGGCGACCGTCCAGGGCTTTTACCAGAAGCTGATGCGCGATTCGCTCGGCGGCGATGTGCCCATTCCGGGCGGGCTCGATGAGGCCTCGCTTCGCCAATCGGATGATCTTCCCAACACGCTTTCCCGCATGTATCGCTGGTTGCACGTGCTGGATATGGCGATTACGCCCGCCATGCTGAGGCAAGCGCTCACTCCTGATACGGATTCGGAGGTTGCCGAAGCGCTGCTGCGATATTTCGTTCGCCGCCGCGAGCCCAGCGAGATCAATCGCGATAAAACCGATCTGATCGCCACCTTCCTTTATCGCCATCCCCGCGTCTCTGGACAGTGGGAGCAGCATGGCTATGGACTCGATGGCTCGCTTCCGCTCTCGCCTTTTGAAATCGCACTGATCGAAATTCTCGCCGACACCGATGTTCCTCAGCTTCCGGAGGAGCACGTGCAACTGCTGCGAAATTTCGACCCCCTGCGGGAAGAAATCAAACGCTACCGCGATTTCAATGCGCTGATGGATTCCGGCATCGTCTCGCGAGTGCGGGAAATCAAGCGCTGGCTGGATTCGTCGTTCTATCATCCCGGAGTGCTGGCTACTGTCTCAGCCTACAATACCGCTTTCGGCGAGCGCTTCGACCAACTTTTCGCAAAGGCGCTTTCAGAGATCAAACAATTCGCCCAAGCCCTGGATGAGATGGGCGGCAGCATTCTGAGCACGGTGGATGGCGTCGAGGTCACCGTAGAGCACGTCGCTGCGATTGAGCAAAACGAAATGCTGAGGGCCGATTACAGCGGCGCGCTCGAAAAATTTCGCCGCGTGTCGCGGCTGAAAAAAGAGCTGGATCGGCGTCCGCCCATCCGGAAATCGTTGCTGGCACCGGCGGTTGGAAGTGCGATTCCATCCTCGGGCCGCTCCGGGGCGGCAGCCAAACCGGCACGCATTGCCGCTGCGAAAACGCCGGCCGCGGTACAAGCATTTCAGCCTCCGGCTATTACGGCACAACAAATCTCCGCGGAGGACGGTAAGCTGCGCCGCGTCGAGGAGTCGATCCGCGTCTTTGTTCGGGTTGCTGATCCGAAATACCGGCAGATCGTCCCGATGCGCTTCTTCAATCTGATGTTGAGTCCTGCCGAAGCGGACGCTTATAACGCAAGCTTCCTGGAAGAAAAAAGTCCGCGCGCCGACGTTGCCCGCACGCTCATCCGGTTAGTTTCCTGCATCGCCCGCATCAACACCGAACTGGAAGAAATCAAGCGCAGCCAGAGCATGTCCTCGCTGTGGAAGCTTCACGCGGATTCGCTCGTCGTCTTGCTTGACATTGCCAGCACCGCAACTGAAGAGGCGGGGAGCGTTGCTCAAGCTGCTGAAAAAGCCGATTCCGCTTCCGCCAAGGCCATTCATGCAAGCGTGCAGAAACTGCGCAATCGATCCGACGTGGCAGTGAAAACCCTGGCGAACCCCGGCAGTTAAACCGCTGAGCGCCGGTTCACTCTGGCGTAGCAGTGATTTCAACCTTACCCGCACCCGGGTTTACTGATACGAAAAAGTCAGATTGTCGAGATACACGTTGTACGAGTTCTGTTGGCTGTTGCCATCCATCTGGTAATTGATGGTCACGCCGTACCATCCCTGCGCCGAACCGTGCGGAAAAGTCCAGTTCAGATTGTAGGTCACTCCGTTGAGCGTAATGGATTGATAGACCAACTCGTCATTCGAATTCCGCTGCACCTGGATCGTGAGATGGTTCCATGAGTTGCTGTTCGGATGACAAGGAACTCCCGTAGGCTTCCACTGCTGGTTCTGGTTGTCCCAAACGTCCCATTCATTGCCGCTGGCGATGCGGCATTCGTGGCCCCAGATATAACTATTATTGTCGAAGAATTGATTGATATCGAATTCGAGGGCCTGGGAAAGGCCAAGATTATCCCCGTAGAAATAAACGTCGTAAGTGAAGTTGTGCAATGTCGGGACCAGTGTGTTGTTCGAATCGGGCAGACCCTGCGAAGATCCCGGCCCAATGAGATGGTTGTTAAACAGGCCATCGCCAAAAGGAGCGCTTCCACCGACATTGAATTCAGAAGCTTCCCCGCTGATCGAAGGAGAGGTGACGTTCTGCGTCATTGAGAACGCGATGCCGTTACAGGGCGAAGGCGAGCAATCCACATAATTTGGCCCTATCTGCCCGTATTGCGCCCAGCCGCCGCTGTGCTGCAAACTGGAAAACGACTTTGCGCCGCTCGCAGCATTGCTCGCGGTTCCACTGCTGCCACTTCCAGTCCCGCTTCCGCTCGAACCGCTGCCGCTACCAGATCCCCCGCTGCCTCCAGTCGTGGCAGCGGGAGGGCTTGCCACCGCAATCTGTAACGATTTTTGTTGCGATGCTCCCGTGGCATCCGAGACCGAAACATCGAAAGTGAAATTTCCGCTCGCCGTCGGTGTACCGGTGACCGCACCCGAGTTGTCGGCCAGTGCCGTTCCGTTTGGCAATTGCCCAGAGGCCACAGAAAAAATGTACGGCGCAGTCCCGCCGGTCACTGTGAGCGAGCCAGTGTAATTGGTGCCTACAGTCGCGGGAGGAAGCGCAGCGGAAATATTCAAACTCGCCGCCGCAGCCGGCGGCGTCGCCGTGGGCGTGCTTGCCGGCGGCACAGAATTGCCCGAACACCCATTAAGAAGGGCAAGGGCGAAGACCAGAGCTGGGAAAACAGTGGGTTTGAGCAAAGATCGAAGCAGCAGAGATTGAAGCAGAAAAGAACGATTCGCGCAGGCTTTTTTCACTCCATGGGGGAAGGAACAAGACATTTCTACACCTCTCGAATGGATTGAAGGATCTCGGCGGGAGAATCCTTGGGCTTAATCTGTCCTTGAGTTGGACTTTAGCTACCGTGTGAGGAGCCGGACAGGAACCAACGGCCAGAAGGCGAGCTGCCAGGAATTACGCGCTCGTTTTGGAACTACTCGACGCTGTCACACAACGATTAAAAAGCATCCACGTTGCGTATAACAAGCGATCAAACGGCAATTAGCTCAGGAACCGCTGATCACGCTGGGTTTAATAATGGAAGGATGCTTCATCAAATTATACGCAAGGGAAGTCTGTTTTGGAAGTAGGTGCAGCGTGTAATTCTTATTAAAGATTCGGTAAGCCGAATGGCCCTGAGACCACAAGCCCTGCAATCCTGCGAGAACTCGTTAGGATTAGCCGCGGAACTGAATGAAACCGGAATGCGGCTGGAGATTGCTATTCTGGACCCGTCTGGCCGCTCGAAACGCTTTGAGGAATTGGCTGGCGACCAGCTTGCGTCTTGGCGGGAGGTGCAGAAACGGCCGAAGAGTGAGTGGAAGACGATGCTGCATGAATCGATGCAGACGCCGTCTGCGTGCTATGCGCTGGCGGGTCGCTCGTCATCGCGCTCTCAGGATTCAGCAGATGATCGTGACTCGGCCCCAGACCCAGGCTGATGAGGGCGCGGGAGTCGGGCACAGTCTTCGATTGCCATCCATGGTCGGCCTGGTAACGCCGCATGGCATCTTCGCTGGCCTGGTTCCACGTTCCTGCTGCGGTGCCGCTCAAGTAGTGCTCCCGGATCAGCGCTTGTTGGATCTCCTGCGCGCGCTCTGGATCGATCTTCTGCTGCCCCCTCGCCATCGTCCTGCGTTTTCGGTTTCGCAGCGAACTCACCTGCTTCCCTTTGTAATGGCGGGATTTCGCGACAGCGTGGGCGTGCGAGATGCTCTGGGTTTTCTTGGATGTCGCCGCGGAACGATTCGAATCGGCACTCTCGGAATGGTCTGCGGAAGGCTGCGCTGCGGCAGCGGCATCCTGTGCAACGACGGTCAGCGGTACACAGAAGCCCGCAAGGGCCGAAGCCAGCACGATGTGTAACCATCTGTTCCGGATTTTTTCGGCGGACTCTTGTCTCAACTCGAACCCTCAGACCGTGGCAGCGCCATCATTGCCTTCGTTGACGCAATTTGCCCGGAGGTTTGCAGAAAACTTCTTCTTCCGCAAAAAACAAAACCCAACGAGGTCCGGCATTGCCATCATCCCTTATCGAAGGATGGAATGCCAGTCCCCGCTGGGCTGGTAATGGTTACGGAAGTGTCCCAGGCAGAAAGACCGTTCCGTCTTGCGCTGTGGCTCCGCGCGGCCGTACCAGAAACACAACATCCTGGCCGCTCTTCAAGCTGGCCTCAATCCGGGCCAAATCCTCTTCACTGTTCACCGGTTGTTTGTTGATTTCCAGGATCACATCCCCGCGGCTCAAGTTCACGTCATCGGCGAATGATCCGGGCTTCACGTCTTGCACAATCACACCCTTGCCTGCGGGCATATCGAGCCGCTCTGCCATCTCCGGCGTCAGCTTGCGCACCGTGAGGCCGAACTTGCTCTGTTTGGGCGTATTGTCACCACTGTCGTTTTCATCGTCGTTCAACCGCGTGGCAAACAATTTGGCACGGTCGGCAACCGTTACAGTCGTCTGCTGTTGTTTTCCATTGCGCACGAAATCCAGTTCAACCTTCGAACCTGGCTTCCGAGAAGCAATATCATCCACCAGCACAGAACCCTTGGTCACTTTTTTGCCATCGACGGTTGTGATGGTGTCACCCACCTTCAACCCGGCTTGGTCGGCCGGGCTTCCCGGCACCACATCCGAAATCGTCACCCCGGTGCCGTTGCCGTATACCCGCGTAATCGCCGGGTTCTCCACCGAGTTAAACATGATCCCGATCGACCCGCGAGACACGCGATGTTCGGGCCCGATCAGATCGTTGTAAACCTTCACGATCGTATTCGAAGGCAGCGAGAATCCCACGCCCGCATAAGCGTTGGTATCGCTCAAAATTGCCGTGTTGATTCCGATGACCTCGCCATTCATATTGACGAGCGGGCCGCCAGAGTTGCCTGGATTGATGGCGGCGTCGGTTTGAATGAAGCTTTGGAACTGCCGCCCGGGCACGATATCTCTGCCCTTGGCCGAAACGATGCCCGCCGTGACCGTCCCTACCTGTCCGAAGGGGCTGCCAATCGCCAGCACCCAATCGCCGACTTCCATGCTGTCGGAATTGCCCATTTTTGCCGCCGGGACTGGACGATCGAGGTCAATCTTGATTACGGCCAAATCGGTTTCCTGATCTTGTCCGATGACCCTCGCCTCATGCTGCACGCCCGGAGGATCGTCCTGCAACCGCACGCGAATGCGGTCCGCTTTTTCGATCACATGACGATTGGTCACGATGTAGCCCTTGGGATCCACGATCACGCCTGATCCCAGGGCACCGCTCGCGAATTGAACCATCGTCTCCTCCGCCAAAGGGATTGGCCTGCCCGCCCTGTCCCCCTGGCCCGCGGAAGAAGTGATTAAAGAAATCGTCCATGCTGCCGCCGCCGTTATCGCCATTGTTGTCCTGATTGTCCTGGTCCTGGTCGTCGTCGGGGCTTTGACCGTGGCGCCGGTGCGGCGACTTGATGGTCGTTTCCGTATTGATATTGACGACGCTGGGGCCCAATTGCTTGGCGATCTGCGAGAACGTGTTGGAAAGCTGCTGCGGCGAAGGCACAGTCAGCGGAGTCGCGTCCGATGACTTCTGGCCCTCTTTACCCTTGACTCCGAACGAAATCACCGTGCCGATCAAAATACCGACGGCCAGCGTCGCCACAATACTGAACGAATACATCCATCGACGGGCCTTCAAACGCGTCAAAACTTCCCGCGAATCCATGCTTGCTTGCCTCCAATGCCTGCAAAACTGTTATTATACGCGACCTTCAGGAAAGGAAACGCCGGACTCTGCCTACTCGTTCAGCGTGATGTCTCCATCTATTTCGCTTGATAGACCGTCTTTGCTCCCACTACGGTCCGTAGCACTTGTGTACCCAGTATCTCAGGCGGAGGCACCCCCGTCACATCCCGATCCAGCACAACGAAATCGGCGAGCATTCCAGGGGCCAGAGTTCCCTTCTGTTTTTCTTCAAATTCCGCGAACGCTGCGCCGGTCGTGTACGCGGCAATCGCCTGATCGATGCTCACCTTCTGCTCAGGAAAGTATTCCTGCTTGCCATCTTCGCTCTTTCGAGTCACTGCGGCATAGAGTCCGCGAAACGGGTTGACCGGTTCAACCGGATAATCCGTGCCAAACGCAAGCGTCACCCCTGCTTTGATAAAACTCGCCCACGCGTAAGAAGTTGCGGCGCGCTTTGGGCCCAGCCGGTCTTCAGCCCAGCGCATATCGGTGAGCACATGACTCGGCTGCATGGAAGCGATCACCTTCAATTCAGCAAAACGCGAAATCTGGGCGGGCGTCGTGATCTGCGCATGTTCCACCCGCAGACGAAAGTCGCTGCTGCCATCCGGGCCTCTGGCGTTCTGCTCCCGCGCCGCCTTCTCGGCTGCCGCAAACGCATCCAACGCCATCTGCACAGCCTTGTCGCCGATGGCATGAAAGCCCATCTGGAAGCCCTCCACCACTCGTTCCCGCGCCATTTCGTTCAACTTGTCTGGCTGGTAGCGAGGTAATCCGGAATTGGTCGGATCATCCGAATAAGGCTCCAGCAGCGCCGCAGTGTGGCCGCCGAGAGAACCATCCATAAACGCCTTGAGCATTCCGGTGTGCAGCATCAGGTCTGATTGTGGATGCGAAGCACGTTTTCGCTTCAATTCTTCAATCGAATTGTCGAACGGCAGCCATTCCGAAATTCGCGCCGTCAGCTTGCCTTCCCTTTCCAACTCCTCGTAGATCTGAAAATTTTCCCAGTCGGGCGAGTAATCCTGCGCTGAGGTCACGCCGTGCGCCGCAAGATCAGCCAGCGCGATCTCCAGTCCCCGCCGCCGTTGCCCCCGCGTGGGCGGCGGAATCACTGCCGTCACAGCGCCTTGAGCAGTGTCGCGCAGAAGCCCGGTGGGTTTTCCATTCGGGTCGTGATCGATCTTCCCGCCCCGCGGATCGCGGCTGGCGCTCGTGATCCCGGCCAATCGCAGCGCCCGCGAATTCGCTGCTGCGAGATGGCCATCGACGCGGTCAAGAAAAACCGGATGGTCGCCCGAAATGTCATCCAGGTCCTTGCGCGTGGGAAGAGTTTTCGAGGGCCAAAGGGTTTCGTCCCATCCGCCACCCAGAATCCATTCGCCGGGAGCGGCATTCTCGATCTTGGCGCGCAAGCGCCCTCGGAATTCTTCGAGGTTCTTCACCCCGATCAAGTCCACACTCAACTTCTGCTGGCCAGTTGCCGCCAGGTGAAGATGCGCGTCATTAAATCCGGGCATCACGAAGTGCCCGCTCAAATCGGTTACGCGGGTCTTGGGGCCTTTCAGCTTCTCAATTTCGGCATTCGTTCCGACCGCCTCAATACGGTCTCCACGCACGGCAAAGGCCTCGGCGCGCTGAATTGAAGTGGATTGGGCCGTGGCCAGGCCGGTATAGATATTGCCGTGAATGTAAATCGCATCGGCGCTGGGAGCCACACCGGCCAAGGCGGAAGGCTGTTTGGCGCTTGGTGCCCGCAAAGGCAAGAAGCAAGAAAAACCCATGAGCACGACAATGAGCAACGCCCGCTTCGGGGAGACGCAGCGCTTCAGCGCTGCGAATAGCTCAGCGGTGTACAAAGGGGCTTTGGCCCCAGAGGGATCAAGTCGCATCACGCTCCTGCCAGCGCGAGCAGGGTGAGCAGAATTCTTTTCATCCCCAATTCCCGGCCATTGCTGTCGAACCATTCCTGCAGCGTGTGCGCTCCGCCGCCCGAGCCGCCGCCGCCAATGGCAATCGCCTCCAGCCCCAATGACAACGGAATGTTCGCATCCGTCGACGCACGCTGCACCTGTGCAGCATTATTCAACTGCACATCGACTGCACGAATCACGTGCAGAATTCGCGAACTCGTAGACAGTTCTCCGGCCGGACGGCTGCCAATCGCAACAACTTCGCAGCTCACACCCGGCCGCTTCTGGGCAGAAGACTTCATCTCCGCCGCCAGCTTCTCGTCTTCCACCGCGCGATTCAGCGCCAGGCGCAACGCCTGCTCCAGCCTCTCCATCTCCGCCATCGAAGTTGAACGGATGTCCACTTTCATGCTGGCCGATTCAGGAATTGAATTCACAGAAGTGCCGCCGCGAATCACGCCAATATTGAACGTTGTTTTCGGGGCCGGCGGGACCGGGGTCGCCGCAAACGCATCGATCGCGCGCGCCAAAATCACAATCGGATTCGGCGCGCCAAAATCGCTCCACGAATGCCCGCCGGGGCCGCGCACGACCACTTCAAACCGCCGGCTGCCGAGCGCTTCCGCCACGATCGTGTCGGCTCCCGCACCATCGAGCACCACGCTGTATGCAATCGAATCCTTCCAGCGCGGCGTCGAAAAGATATGCCGCATGCCGCGGAGGTCGCCTTCACCTTCTTCGCCGACGTTACCGATAAACACGAACGGCAACCCATGCCGCAGTCGCACCGAGCGTAGCAGGGACGCAATTGCCAGCATCGCCGTGACCCCCGCGCCATTGTCGGAGACTCCCGGCCCATACAGCCGGCTGCCTTGCTGCCGGATATTCAGCGGCGTGTTCGCAGGAAACACGGTATCGATATGAGCGCTCAGTGCGACAAAGCGCTGGCCGGCTCCCGCGCTCAAAAATCCCGCATGTACGCCGAACACATTCCCGACGTCGTCGATTCGCACATCATCCAGATTGACTTCGCGAAAGCGGTCCGCCAGCCACGCCGCGCGCGCGGACTCGCCAAACGGAGGCGCCGCAATCCGCGCCATCTCCATTTGCCACTGCGCCAGCTGCGGCTCCTGCGTGCGCAGCCAGTTAAAGGCCGATCGTACTTCGGGCGACGCCGCCAATCGCGCCACTTCCTGTTGCGCGGTGGGTGCAACTTCAGGCAAGTCCGTGCGTGGAGGGACCGGGCTCATGGGGTATTCGTCAGTTTACAACGGAGCGCCGCACGGACCACATGAGTAATCTCGACTCTTCGAAGACCGCCTGGTCACCGTGCTAGACTCCGAATTAAATGCAGCAGCCCCCATTGCCGCTGATACGCCCTCGAATGCCGGAACTCGATTCCTTGCGGGGTACGGCTGTGCTGATGGTTCTTTTTTTTCACGGCTTTTACCTCAGCGCAGGCGCAACTCGCTTCCACGGACCGTTTCGCTTGTTCCTTTTCTCAACCGATGTTGGCTGGATGGGTGTGAATTTGTTCTTCGTTTTATCCGGCTTTCTTATTACCGGAATCTTGATCGATAGCCGCGAACGCCGAGATTACTATCGAAAGTTTTACAGCCGTCGCGCACTGCGCATCCTCCCTGCTTATTACGGGATTCTCTTGGTTATCTTGGCCGTTTCTGAAATGAAACTCACTGCCCGGCGGATGTCTCTCGAGTTTTTTGGGCTGAGTCTGATTTACCTAGCCAACCTGACTCCGCTTTTTGGAGTAGGAATGCAGTACGCTGTTCTTTGGTCGCTTGCGGTCGAAGAGCACTTTTATCTTATTTGGCCAGCGATTGTTCGTAACGCGTCAGGACGCGCTCTGCGTCGCATCTGCGGTTCGGTTATCGCGAGCTCGATTGGGTTGCGGCTTCTTTATTTTCGCCAGCACCATGATTGTAGCGCTCCCTACACGTGGCTCCTGCTTGATGGACTCGCGTGGGGCGCGCTGCTGGCAAGTTGGGCACGCGGCAGATTTTCGAGACCAAGTGCCATGCTCCGCCTGGCTCTTGCGTGCGCTGGCGGCAGCCTGTTGGCGGTCGTTGCCTTTATTCCCGCTCGAATCACATCATCCGGCAGCTTTGCTGGGGCAGTCTTCGCTCAGCCCTTGATAAACTGCTTTTTTGCGGGAGTCCTCGCCTTGACGCTGGTTTTAGGCACATCCTCTTACAAAGCGATCTTTGCCCCGGCAGCACTCAAATTCTTCAGCGAGATCAGCTATGGTCTCTATTTGGTCCACATGCTCGCCTTCGATATTGTCGATCGCGTCCTTCGCTTGTGGGGTCTGCAGGTTTCGTGGAGCAGCGGTACCGAAGCATTGATTTTTGCTCGGTTTATTGCCGGGGCGAGCCTGTCCGTGGTTCTCGCATATCTGTCACGCTGGCACTTTGAGGAGACATTCCTCCGACTCAAGCACCAACACCACAGGCAAGCGCAACCTGCGGAAATGCCAGCGGCGCTCGTTGTTAGAGCAGTTCCGTAGCAACAGACTGGCGCAATGCCCAACAGCGATCTACGCCAGTCGACTCGCCGTGACTCCCACTCGCCGCTCCACTCCCGCCACCAGTTCCTCCGTCGCGGGAACATCGATTCCATGCTTTTTCCCGCCGCGAAGAATCGGTCCGGCAATCGCATCGAGTTCAGGAGGGTTGCCGTGCTCCACATCCTTCTGCATCGAGCTGCGCATGCCTCCGGGCATCATCGCCACGCCTGACATCACTTTCTCTGCGCTGACCTTCGCGCCTTCGGCAATTCCAACCGCGCACGTCTCTCGAACACAAGCTTCACCCAAGACCCGCCAATGCGGATCGGCAAGAACTTGGCCGACAGTTTTATCCGCTGCAGTAGTGCTCAAAGCGAATGGAGCAAGAAACACCAGCTTGCCCCACATCAGCGTCGCTTCGTCATCGATGAAGCGGCACTCGAAGCCTATCTTCTGAAGTTGATCGAGTGCGTCGGAAAGCAATTCTCGTCCCGCAGACAAAACATTCAGCCGCGCAAACGGCGATCGATGCACGATATGGCCAGGGCTCACGCGCTCGGTTTCTCCCGCAAACGTCCCCGGTATTACGCGGTCTGCGCCAAACTTCGAGCGCAGCATCGCAACATGATCAATACCGTTGAGCAGCGGAACGATCGCGCGTACAGCATCTGGATTTTTAATCGACGTGAGCGCAGCATTCAATTGCGTGGCTTTCACGGTAAGCCAGAGCACATCGGCCGGAGGCGCCTCGGCAGAAACCGCAACATCTACACTGAAATTGCCCAGAGGACTTTGCAGGCTGAGCTGCTTCGGATATTGCGCAACCGTCTCTCGCCGAACGACGAGAGTGACCGGATTGCCGGCATGCGCCAGGCAAGCGCCGATCAATCCGCCAACCCCGCCGGCCCCGAGAATCGCGTGTTGCAGTCGCCTGGAACTCGATTCGGGCATGAAACTTTAGATTCCGCTCATGCTAATTTTGCTTCACGGTTGCGGGCAGGCATTCGACAATTTCGGCATCGCTTAGCGTGTGGTCGCTCGCCTTGGCGCGCTGATAAATCCGTTCCACCAAGTCCTCACTCGCGGGAATGCTACGCCGCTCCAGCCAAAACAGCACGTTCGATTTCCCGCTCATAGGGCCAATGTCGATGATCTGCTCCATCCCAAACACATGCGAAGGCACCCCGGAATACACCGTGTTGGCGAGCACCACATCATCTTTGCGATACGCCTTGATGATCGCCGCGGCGTGCACGCCGGTCGCCGTGCGAAAAGCATCGTCTCCAACCACCGGATAATTTGCCGGAATCGGCACGCCTGTCGCGCGCGACACCGCCTGGCAATACTGCTTCAACTTCGTAAGGTCCTGATCGGCCCACGGCTCAATGCCCATGAGCTTGAGATTCACCAGCATCTGGTCCATCTGCGTGTTGCCGACGCGCTCGCCGATCCCGATGGCGCATGCGTGGACGCAATTCGCCCCGGCGATCAGCGCCGCCATCGAGTTCGCAATCGCGAAGCCGCGGTCGCTGTGCCCGTGCCAGTCCACGCGGATCTTTTCGCCGGAAGGGTTGACCACTTCTTCCATCACAAACCTCACCAGCGCCAGCACTCCCATCGGCGTAGCGTGCCCGGCAGTATCGCAGATAACAATGGCCCGGGCGCCGCAATTGATTGCCGTCGAGTACAGCCGCTTCACGGTTTCTGGATCGCAGCGGCTCGTATCTTCGGTGACATACATCACCTGAAGTCCCAGCGAAACCGCGTATTTCACCGCCTTCTCCGTGGTCTGCAGAAGAAAATCGTCCGTCCAGCCCTCGGTGAATCGGCGAATCGGACTCGATCCAATGAAGGTCGCAGCTTCGATCGGCAGGCCGGTCTTCTGCACGATCTCGGCGATTGGGCGGATATCGTTCTCATGGGTTCGCGCCGCGCAATTCGCTCGAATTTTCATGCCATGCGTGGCAATCTCCCGCGCCAGCGCGGTGACATGTTCGACCGCTCGCGCTCCTGCCCCCGGCAGGCCGAGGTCGAGGGCGTTGATTCCCAATGCCTCCATCAGATGAAGAATTTCAATTTTCTCGGCAATCGATGGATCGCGCACCGACGGCGACTGCAGCCCATCGCGCAGGCTCTCGTCATTGAGCAGCACCGGCCCCGCAGGCTTCAGCCCGGGAGGATAATTCTGGTTCCAGTCGTAGATGAGTTCGGACGTATTCATAAAGGAAGCTGTGAGCTATGAGGATTGAGTTGCGAAAAAACGAGTCCGGTCAAAACCGCCGATACTTGAAGTCTTCACCCGAAGCACAGAAATTTTTTGATTGCTTACAGCTCACGGCCCATCGCTCGCCGCTATTTTTCTTTCGGCGGTAACGTAAGTCCAAACACTGATTTGATGCCCTCGCCGGCAACGTTCACTTTCGCCTCGTCCGGATTGGGCAAATAAAGCGTCTGACAGTGCTCGCAGCGGTAGACTTCCGCGTTCGGTCCCCAGGCTGCTTCAACATCTCCGCAGCCCTGTTCGACCACGTCAATCCAATAAGACCAGCGTTTCAAATGGCCGCCGCAAAATTTGCCCTTGTCATTTTTTTCGTTGCAGGCGCGCTGCCCGATTTTCTTGATCTTGACTTTATGGTGCGGAAGCTGCGGCGTGGTCTGCGCCTCTGCAGCCGTGACTTCGCCAGTCGCCAATGGTCTACCCTCGGTCCTGCGGCGCGCGGCCGCCGAATTAGGCCCCAAGCGCCATTGTACCCCGGCACGCAGCGTTCAGAATAAGTTCAGAACTCTAACTCAATGGGAGACAATGGGCTGACCCAGGATCTGCTGATCAGTATTCCACGTTGACCAAGTACAATCCGCTGGCGGGCCCGGTTGCGCCCGCCGCCGAACGGCTGCGCGCTGCGATTATCCGCGGGATGTCCTCGGGCTGCAACGTGCCTTTACCGACCAAAATAAATGTCCCCACCAGATTTCTGACCATGTGATGCAAAAAACCGCTCCCTTTCACCATATAAACCAACTCGTCTTCCCGGCGCTCCCAGTGCGAAGAAAAGATCCGCCGCACATTCGAGACAGGTCGATCTTCACTGCCTCGCTCCGCATCGACTGCCGAGAATGAGGTGAAATCGTGCTCCCCGACTACCAGCGCCCCGGCTCGCTCTATGGCGGATTCATTCAGCGGAAAGGGATAGTGCCAAACATATCGCGCCAGAAACGGAGGGCAGATCGCACCACGATGAATTCGATATCGGTAGGTCTTGGCGAGAGCAGACTTGCGCGCGTGAAAATCGGCAGCCGCTTCTTCGACTTCCAGGATGCGAATCGAGGATGGCAATAGATCATTCAGCGCCTTCACGAAATTGGCCGTGGGCACGGGCGACTCCGTCACAAACGTGACAACCTGGGCTAAGGCATGCACTCCCGCATCCGTTCTCCCCGAGCCCTGTGGCAATACCTTTTCGCCGGTGATTCGTCCAATGGCAGAGGCCAGCGTGCCCTGCACGGTTGCCGAGCCAGGCTGCACTTGCCAGCCGGCAAATTCTGATCCGTCGTAGGAGACAATCAGCTTGAGATTGCGCATGCGATCTTTCGAGTCCCCTCAACCTGCCGCTTCATCCAATTCGCTTCATGCCAGACCTGCGCTACTAACGCGGCCACATTCACGCAATCACGGGAATCAGCCAACGTTCGTCAGCACTTTATCAGTTTCCGCTTCGTCACGGGCCGGAAGGAAGCCAGGGCCTGTCAGATATACTGGTGCGTTTAATCTCCCTCGAAATCGATCCGTTAGATTCGATCCTGTTCTTCGCCTCTCAGTCGGCCGGGAACCAAATCGGGCAGAGCGAGTCCCTTCGGAGGAGACGATCCCTGTATAGGGAACCCAAGCGCACAGGTTTGCGTAACAGAGTGTGACGCTGTCTGTAATTTTTAGTTCTGCTGCTTTAATTTAAGCCACGTAATTTTGCATTAGCGATTATTTGAAACGGAGATAAGTAGATGCCATTGCCACGTTTCGCCTCGGTTGCGCGGCTGACGATCGCCGCCATTTTTTTGGGAATTTCGCTTGTGGGTGTGGCGCAGGAGTTGCCCGGCGCGCCGGTTCCGCAGAACACGACTGTGACCAAGCCGCTGCCCATGGTCGACTATGCCAAACCGGTACCGCAATTTCCCAACCCCGTCGCGCCCTACATACCGCGGCATTTGCCTCCTCCGGATTTGAGCAATTCGCCGCGAATTGACGATTTGCTCCACGATGGAAAGTTATACCTCTCTCTTGATGACGCCATTGCACTGGCCCTCGAAGATAATCTCGATATCGCGATCGCCCGCTACAACCTCAACATTGCCGATACTGATGTACTTCGCGCCCGCGCAGGAGCTTCAATTCTTGGCACGCCAAGCGGCACAGTCTTAAACACGCCCGGCGGAGGAGTTGGCGGAATTGGGGCCAATTCAGGAGCGGCGAGTGGCGGCACGAGTCTTGGCGCGGGCGGCATCGGTGCCGGCACCAACGGACTTGTCAGCTCGACCCTGGGCTTTGGGCCTCCGATTTCGTCCTTCGATCCCGTGATCACGGGAACGCTGCAAGACGATCATTTGAGCCAGACCGCAACCAGTATCTTCCAGGGCGTCTTTCCCGGCAGCAGCCTGGTCCAGAACACTGGAACAGTGGACTTCGCCTACAACCAGGCCTTTCATTGGGGCATGGATCTTTCTGTCGGCTTCAACAACACGCGACAGACGACGAACAGCTTCTTCTCCAGCGTAAGTCCGGCCCTGAACTCCAATTTCAGGGCAACCATTACGCAACCGATTCTGCAGGGCCTTGGATTCGCAGCCAATACCCGCTTCATTCGCATCGCCAAGAACAACCGTGAAATCTCCGATGTGGCCTTCCGGCTGCAAATCATCGATTCAGTGGATCAGATCGAGAATATTTATTGGGACCTGGTTTACGCCTACGAAAATGCCCGCGTGCAGAACGAATCGCTGGCTTTTGCCCAGAAGACTTTGTCGGACACTAAAAAGCAAGTTGAGATCGGCAGCCTGGCTCCGATTGAAACTGTTCGCGCCCAGAGCACGGTCGCCCAGGACCAACAATTGGTGACCGCCGCACAGACCAACCTTCAGTTGGAACAATTGCTCATGAAAAATGCACTCACCCGCACTTTGAAAGATCCCACGCTGGCCACGGCCGAAGTGATTCCGTCTTCGACAATGGATATTCCCGCGCAAGAGCCCGTCGTGCCTACCGAAGATTTGATCAACGATGCGATACGGCATCGCGCCGAACTGGTCGAGTCGCGCATCGATCTCAACAGTCGCGATATCAGTAATCGGGCGGTGCGCAGCGCCCTGCTGCCCCAGCTGAATTTGTTCGCCTATTATGGAGGAGCGGGGGTTGGCGGCAATCAGAATCCTCTGAATGAGTGCACCAGCAGTCCTACTGCCACGCAAAAGGAATTACAGGACCTGTTCGGCTGCGCAAGTAACACCATTCCAAACGATCCGGATATTTTGTTTCCCACGACGCCCCTCGGACCAACGCTAAACCAGTTGGTGACCTCCACAAACCCCGATAAGGGCATCGGATTGACGCTGAACATTCCTCTACGCAACCGCGCTGCGCAAGCCGTACAAGTGCGTTCGGAACTCGAATTTCGCCAGGCCCAGATGCGTTTGCAGCAAATCGAAAATCAGGTCAGCATCGAAGTCCGCAACGCGCAGTACTCCGTACAGCAAAACCGTGCCAGTGTAGATTCCGCGCAAGCGGCGCTCGACCTGGCGCGCCAGTCTCTCGATGCCGAGCAGAAAAAATATCAGTTCGGCACCTCCACAACAACACTGGTGTTGCAATACCAGAGCCAGCTCGCGACTGCCGAATCCAACCTGGTCAATGCGACGGTCGCCTATGAAAAATCGCGCGTGGAACTGGCCCGCGCGACCGGCACATTGCTGGATGACGATCACATCAGCATTGACGACGCGGTGCGCGGCCAGGTTGCGCACATGCCCAACGCGCCATATATCGCGCCGCGCAAGAGTCTGCCGTCGGTGGCGCAGCCGATGCCGCAGACGGGCGCTCCGCAACCGCCGCAATAGGAATCGCCCAGAGAGCAGGCACTGCAATTAAGCCTGCCTGCTCTCTAACAATTCTTTACAATCTGCCTCTCATCCTCTCTCGTCATCCCGCTAAGATGGAACCACGCCAGCACTTTTTTTCGCAGCGGCGGTGCGATATATCCCAGTTCTCATGCCAGGTTCTGATCCAAGGAGACGAATCATGTATTTGCCTTCGTCAAGAAGAAGTGTGGCCGCAATGTTCGGCCGTCTGTGGCCGGCCGCATTGGCCGCGATCGCCGGCATATTCTTTCTTGCGCTTCTGCACGCGCAGAGTGTCCCGACGGCGCCAGCGCCTCAGCCGTCCACGATTCTCGCGCAACCCCAGCCGATCCATTTACAGGACTACGCCAAATCGCGCCGCGCCTTTCCCAACTTTCTCAAGCCCTACGAGGCGCGGGAACTGCCCATGCCGGATTTCGCAAATGCGCCGCGCATGGACTCGCTGATCCGCGATGGCAAGATTTATCTCTCCATCGATGATGCGGTCGCACTCACACTCGAGAACAATCTCGATATCGAAATCGCGCGCTACAACCTCAACATCGCAGACACTGACTACCTGCGCGCCAAGTCGGGCGCCAGCATCCTGGGTGTGAACGCCGGAATCGTGCAGAACACGCCCGGAGGCGGCGTTGGCGGCCTCGGAGGAACGGTTGGCTCCGGTACCGGCGGCACGACAGTAGCGCCCGCGGGAGTTGGCACCGGAACCAATGGCTTGGTGAGTTCGACTCTCGGCATCGGGTCGCCGATCACCAGCTTCGATCCCATGCTCACCGGAAATCTCCAGCTGGATAAAGACGATGCCGAGTCCACGAGTCTGTTCAGCCCGGTGCCAGTGGTAGCACAAAATACTTATACCTCGAACTTCGGCTACACCCAGGGATTCCATTGGGGCACCGAACTGACGGCCGCATTCGACAATACCCACGTGACCTCGAATCTGATTACCAGCGAGCTCACGCCGCTCATCAATACGAACTTTCAGTTCAGATTGACGCAGAATTTACTGCAGGGATTTGGGCCTTACCCAACCTGCGTTTCATTCGCATCGCCAAGAATAATCGCGAAATCACCGACGTCGCCTTTCGCCTGCAAATCATTACCACCGTCGACCAGATCGAAAACATGTATTGGGACATGGTCTACGCCTACGAAAACGTGCGCGTGCAGCAGGAAGCTTTGACTTACGCGCAAAAGGCGCTGGACGATTCCAAAAAGCAGGCCAAGGTTGGGACCGCTCCTCCGATCCAGGTGGTCAGTGCGCAGAGCACGGTCGCAACCGACCAGCAAAATTTGATTCTCGCGCAGAACAACCTGCAATTGCAGGAACTGCTGATGAAAAATGCAGTCAGTCGCAGTATCGAAGACCCGTCATTTGCCGAAGCGGAAGTGATTCCGACTTCAGCCATGCTCATTCCACAACAAGAAACTGTCGTTCCCACTCAGGATTTAATCAATCAGGCCCTCGATCATCGCGCCGAATTGGTCGAATCGCGCATCGATCTAAATTCGCGCAACCTTAGCGCCAAAGCCGTGCGCAACGCGCTACTTCCGACTCTCAACGCTTTCGCCTATTACAGCGGCTCCGGTGTGGGAGGGAACGTGAACCCGGCTTTGCCGAACTGCGCTGCCGCACCGACTGCGAAATACTGTTATACCTCTCCGACCTTGCCTCCGCCGTTTCAGACCACGAACTCGGTCGGTTACGGCAACGCTCTAAGCCAGCTGGTCAATTCCACGGCTCCCGACAAAGGTGTGGGATTGAGCCTCACGATTCCAATTCTCAATCGCGAAGGCCAAGCCGATCAGGTGCGCTCCATACTGGAATTACGCCAGGCGCAAGTGCGGCTGCACCAGCTCGAAAACCAGGTGCGCATCGAAGTTCGCAATGCGCAATTTGATGTAAAGCAGAACCGGGTTGCCGTCGAGGCCGCACAATCCGCAGTCGACTTGGCGCGTCAGACTCTCGATGCCGACCAGCAAAAGCTCAAAGTCGGGCTCACCACGACAACTGCAATTTTGCAAGATGCCTCGGTGCTGACCACCTCGGAATCGAACCTGGTTTCCGCCAAGGCAGCGTATGAGAAGTCGCTGATCGAACTCGACCGCTCCACTGGATTGCTTCTCGATCACACCGGCATCAGCGTCGAAGAAGCTGTCCGCGGACAGGTCACACACATGCCCAATGTTCCGGACGTCGCGCCGCGGCAAGACGCAAGACCTGCGCCGCAAACCAGCGCGCCCGGATCGTAAGCCTCAGTGTGGCGCCGCTTACATTTGACTCTGGTGCAAAGTACAAGGTTCCCCTTAATGACAACTTTGTGTCGCGCGAATAGTGTCGATCCATCAACTCGCATCCAACTCACTCGCTCGGGAGATTTCACATGAAATTACAAGACTGTGCTTTGGCTTTGCTTCTTGCAACCGGTATGGCTTTCGCTGCCGTGCCCCAGGATTCAGGCGCTAAGCAAGATATGAAGAATGCTGGCCAGGATACCAAGGCTGCTGCCCAAAATACCGGTAGTGCGACCAAGAAGACTGCGAAAAAGACCGGAAGGGCCGCCAAGAAGGCCACCAACAAGGGAGCGCAGAAAACCAAGCAGGGTGCCCAAAAGCTGCCCAGAACAAGACGCAGCCAAATCCGCCGAAAAGTGAGTAGTGGCCTTCAGTTGGCGGAAGTCACGGCGGATACACAGTCAATCGCCTGATATCACCTGCTAAACTAGCCAGCGATGGCTAGATCCCTCCGGCCTGCATTGCCGAAATCCATTTTCTGGCTGATTCCTCTTTCGTTCGTGATTCAACTGGCCCTGATTGGAGCGCTCCACGAGTACCGGATGCGCGCGGGCGAGGACCATTTTGGCTTCGGGTTCGAGATGGGCCGTGTTGGCCGTTCGATCGCTCTGGGTCAAGGGTTCAGCAATCCTTACGGCGACGACACCGGACTCAGCGCCTGGGAACCGCCGCTTTATCCTTACCTGATCGGCGGGGTTTTCAAGATCTTTGGAATTTACTCCGTCGCATCAGCCTGGATTCTGCTTTCCATCAACAGCCTGTTCGCATCAATGACCACGATTCCGGTCTTTCTCATTGCGCGGCGCACCTTTGGTGAACGTGTCGCCATCTGGTCCGCACGCGCGTGGGCCCTGAATCCATACGTCTGGTACTGGTCGATCCACTGGATTTGGGACACGACCCTGACTCCGCTCATTCTCGCTCTTGTCTTCCTTATAGCACTTGAATTAGAACGCCGCCCTGGTTTTACCGGCTGGATATTCTACGGCGTTTTATGGGGAGTGGCCGCGTTAGCGAATCCCGCTTCGCTCTCGTTTCTGCCATTCTGCGGCCTTTGGATAT
Source organism: uncultured Acidobacteriaceae bacterium (assembly GCA_963743585.1). Lineage (GTDB taxonomy): Bacteria > Acidobacteriota > Terriglobia > Terriglobales > Acidobacteriaceae > Sulfotelmatobacter. The sequence continues at coordinate 1,011,141 of CAVUQI010000006.1, forward strand.
GGTGGCGCAGGCATCGCCGAGGCCTTCCATCGATCGCTGGGGTTGCCCTATCATCGTTCGTCTTCTTTCTCGTCCTTTCGCCCTGGCTGGTTCGCAACTATGAGGTGTTCGGACGCTTCGTTTTTATTCGCGACGACTTCGGATTGCAGCTTCGCCTCGGCAATAACAGATTTTCCGACGGCATGTTGTTCGCCTCTCTACAGCCCAATCTCAATCAGCCGGAGTTTGAGTATTTCAAACGGATGGGCGAATTGAAGTATGAGGCATTCTGCAGGCAACGTGCATTCGACTGGATCCGCGCCCATCCTGCCCGTTTCGTGATCATTTCTCTGAAGCGTTTTTTCTATTATTGGAATGGCGTGCCCCGGCCAACGACCAGCGTATCGCCTTTTGATTTTCGCAGTTCGCTTTTTCTGGCTTCATCCGTGTTGGTCATATGGGGGGCGGGACGCGCCGTACGCCGGAATCGGCCCGGGGCGTGGCTCTTCGCGGGTCTCATCCTGACATATCCGGTAGTGTATTATTTCGTTTTCCCCCACGCTCGTTATCGTCATCCCATTGAGCCGGAACTATTTATTCTCATCGTGTTCTTGCTTTCCGAAACTGGCAGTCGGACCGCGTCAGGCATCGCTTGATTGACGATTAAAATTGGATGGTTCGAGCGGAATCGGTAATCGACAAATCGGCACTCCCATGACACTTTCCGTCGCTATCGTGGCCCATAACGAAGAAGCGAATCTCGGCCGCACTTTGCAAAGTGTGAAATGGGCCGACGAAATCGTTGTCGTGGATTCCGGTTCGACCGATCGCACCTGTCACATTGCGCGCGAATATGGCGCCCGGGTAGTTGTAGAGCCGTGGCGCGGCTACGTGGCGCAGAAGCAATATGCCATTGATCTGTGCAGCAAAGATTGGGTGCTGTTGCTCGATGCCGATGAAGAAGTCAGTGCGGGTCTCGCTCAGGAAATTCGCGCAGCGATTGTCGACCCCAACGCCGCAACCGGTTACAGGCTTCCGCGTAAAAACTTGTTTTTGGGCCGCTGGATGCGCCACGGCGGCTTCTATCCGGACCCGAAGCTGCGCTTGTTTCGTCGCGGCACGGGATTTGTCACCGGATACGATCCCCACGATCGCTGTGAACTGAAGCCCGATGTGCTGCAATGGACGCAACAGTTTCGCAACCCGATCGTACATTACACTTACCCCGACCTCACGCTCTATATCAGCCACATGAATCGCTATTCTTCCCTCGGGGCGGAACTGGCCTTCGCCAAAGGACACCGGGATTTCAACTTCGCCGATATCGTTCTGCGTCCGTTTGCCACGTTCATTTACAACTACTTTTTTCGTCTTGGATTTCTTGACGGCCCTGAGGGCCTATTACTGCACCTCTATCACTCCGTTTACGTCTCATGGAAGTACGCCAAAGCTTGGGAGCTTTCCCGCAAAACCGAGCAGTAACGCAGCCGCAGTGACCGACCGGTCGTTTCGCCGAGGACTTCGCAACTTGCCCAGCTTCTTGTCGTTCCCTATCATCGAAACAGAGTACTGGGGATCTCATGCCTGAGAAGAAATCGAGCAAGCCACAGGTCGCCGAAAGTTCAATCGTCGAGGTTTTCGAAAATCGCCGCCCTTCCGCCGCCGAAAAAAAATGGGCGGAAGAAACTCTCGCTCCCACGATCGAGAAAGCCCCCGAACGCCCGATTGGTGCGCCAAGCGGGGTGAACGTTGACGAAGACGGCCATGCCCGGTTCACCACAATTTCCGGCGTTCCCATTCGCCGCCTTTACACCCGCGCCGATCTTCCCGAAGATTGGAGTGAAGAAAAACATCTAGGCTGTCCCGGGGCTCCTCCATTCACGCGCGGCATTCACGCGACCGGCTATCGCGGCAAGCTATACACCATGCGGCAGTTCTCCGGCTTTGCATCTCCAGAGGAAACCAACCGCCGTTACAAATATTTGCTCGAGCACGGCGGTGGGGGACTTTCCGTGGCCTTCGACCTCCCTACCCTGATGGGCTATGACTCCGACCACCCTGCGAGCGAAGGCGAGGTCGGCAAATGCGGCGTGGCGATCGATTCGCTCGAAGATATGGAGATCCTGTTCAGCGGCATCGATCTGGAGAAGACCACCGTGTCGATGACCATCAACTCTCCCGCGTCAGTCTTGTGGGCCATGTATCTGGTGGTTGCAGAAAAGCAGGGCGCCGATTGGAACAAAATCTCCGGCACAATCCAGAACGACATTCTCAAGGAGTACATCGCGCAAAAAGAATATATCTACCCGCCCGCGCCTTCGATGCGCTTGGTCATCGACACATTCGAGTTCGGCTCGAAATTCACTCCTCGGTTCAACACCATTTCGATCAGCGGATACCACATTCGCGAGGCCGGATCGACCGCCCTGCAGGAGCTTGCCTTCACTTTGTATGACGGCATTGAATATGTCGAATGGGCGCGAAAGCGGGGTCTCGAAGTAGACGACTTCGGGCCCCGACTCAGTTTCTTCTTCAACGCCCACAACGACTTCTTCGAAGAAATCGCCAAGTACCGTGCCGCGCGCAAAATCTGGGCAAAGGTAATGAAGGATCGCTTCGGGGCCAAGAATCAGCGTACCCGGCTGATGCGCTTCCATACACAGACGGCCGGCGTGTCTTTGCCAGCACAGCAGCCAATGAACAATATCGCACGTGTAGCACTTCAAGCGTTGGCGGCGGTGCTTGGCGGAACGCAGTCGCTACATTGCGACTCCTATGATGAGGCTCTCGCTCTGCCCACGGAAGAAGCAGCGCGTATCGCCCTCCGTACGCAGCAAATCATTGCTTACGAATCAGGAGTGACCCAAACGGTGGATCCTTTGGGCGGCTCATACTTCCTGGAAAATCTGACCCTTCAAATGGAACACGGCGCTCTCGATTATTTCAGCAAGCTCGATGCCATGGGCGGCATGGTCAAGGCAATCGAGCGCGGCTATCCCCAAAAGGAAATTGCCGAAGCTTCCTATCAATATCAACGCGCGGCAGAAGCGAAAGAGAAAATTATTGTCGGCGTAAATGAGTTTGTAATTGAGGAAAAGCCGCCTCATATCCTTTACATCGACGACAGCGTTGCCCGGCAACAATCAGGCAAGTTGGGGGCTTTGCGTGCGCGACGATCGAATGACGCGGTGAAGCGAGCGCTGGACGCGCTGAAAAAAGCTGCTTCGCAGGAGGCGGTGGCTGGCGCAAACCAAAACCTCTCGTCTGCAAACACCATGCCCTGCATCATCGATGCCGTCCGCGCCTACGCCACTGTAGGCGAAATCTGTGCTGCCTTGCGCGACGTCTACGGAACCTATACCGAAGCCAGCATCACTTAGCCTCAAGAAATTGAGCCAACCTCTTTGGCCCAAAAGGGGAAGCACATCAAGCTCGCCGCACTGGCGGACCCTGTGATTGTCCCTTTTGTGATCTATGATTGAGGTCGCAAATTGCGACCTCAAATGAACAAATCAAAAAGCACGGCCTTGTCGAAAAAACCGCACCCTCGCCTGACCCCCATCTACGCCGTGGAGTCACGTGTCATATTTCTCCGTCATCAAAGAGTCATGCTCGATGCGGACATTGCAGAGCTTTATGGGGTGCCAGTCAAGCGCCTCAACGAGCAAGTAAAACGCAATCGAGAAAGATTCCCATCAGACTTCATGTTTCAATTGACTGAAAAAGAACAAGCCGCTTGAGGTCGCAAATTGCGACCTCAAAGAAAATCCGCGGTGGCCGGCGATACCTGCCCTACGCCTTTACCGAACACGGTGCCATCATGGCTGCTACCATCCTCAATTCGGAGCGTGCGATTCGAATGAGCGTTTTTGTCGTGCGTGCTTTTGTACGCCTGCGCGAAATGCTGGCCACAAATCGGCGGCTCGCGGCAAAGATTTACGAATTGGAGAACCATGTGGATGCTCACGATTCGGTAATTCGAGATTTGATCGAGGCCATCCGGGAACTGATGACTCCCAAAGAGCCTCCGCGCGTTCGCATAGGCTTTCAGCTGCCTGCGGCTAAAGCGAAAAAGGCTTCTTAGTCGGCGAGACTACCCAATTTTGCTTTTCAAAACCAGCCGCTTACTCGCTCTGGTAAAGTTTCGTTTTTGCTTCGCTCGCGCCGAACGCCTGTGATAAAAAATAAACAATGCGTAGAGCGCTGACCCATCTCAAGAAATCGGACCCTGTCCTGCGGGAAATGATTGCACGCATCGGCCCCTGCCGCATGCAATTTTCAGCACCCGAATTTCATAATCTGGCCGAGGCAATCGTTTATCAGCAGCTCAACGGCCGGGCCGCCGAAACAATTTTCAGCCGCTTTACCGCCCTCGCCGGTGAACCGCTCGCCCCAGAGAGCATTCTCAAGCTGAGCGATGATCAACTACGCAGCGTGGGCCTCTCGAAACAAAAGTCCTCTTACTTGAAAGACCTCGCGGCAAAAACGGCTTCGGGGTTGCTGGATTTCACCCGCCTGCCGGATTTATCCGACGACGAAGTCATTGAGCATCTAACGCAGGTAAAAGGCATCGGCGTTTGGACAGCTCAGATGTTCCTCATGTTCTCCCTCAAGCGCGAAAATGTCCTACCCACCGGCGATTTCGGCGTGCGCATGGCGATCTACAAACATTATCTTGGCGTGCAACGCGTAAAGGCGGCGAAAAAATCTTCAAGGCCGAAAAACGGCCGTAAGCGCAAAATTAAGCTGCCCACTCCCCAACAAATGGAGAAGATCGCCGAATGTTGGAAGCCTTACCGTAGCGTAGCCTGCTGGTACTTGTGGAAGAGTCTGGATACCAAGACGCTCGCTGACTAACTTCTGGCGTGGGGCGTGCAGCATGAATTCGGCCTTCGTGCGCTTCCAACTGTGCGCCGGCATCCCCTCTATGGTTAAATGAATGCGATGGCTGATCCGGCCGCAGGAATGAAGATCCGCGTTTTAGTGGCCAAGCCCGGCTTGGACGGCCACGACCGCGGCGCCAAGGTCATTGCTCGCGCGTTGCGCGATGCCGGCATGGAAGTGATTTATACCGGGCTGCGACAAACGCCGGAGATGATCGTCAGTGCGGCCCTGCAAGAAGATGTGCGGGTCATCGGCTTGTCGATTCTCTCGGGCGCGCACAACGCGATCGTGCCACGAGTGATGGATCTGCTCAAGCAAAATAAAATGGATGATGTGCTCGTGCTCGTCGGCGGAATCATTCCCGATCAGGATGTTGACGGTCTGAAAAAACAGGGAGTCGCGGCCATCTTCCAACCCGGCACGGCCATGGATGACATCGTGCAATTCATCCGCTCCAATGTAAAGCAAGTGGGCGTGATCTCTTCCGGATAGTAGGGTTCTGCTTTGATCGCATCCCCTCTCTTCTCTTTGTCTTCGCACGGTGAAGCTAAGGTTTTGCTCTTGCGCCTCTTGTCCGCGGACGGCACAAACCGCCTCAGCCGCGAGTGTGTGCTTGCATTGCGCGCGGCTTTAAGCAGAATCATCTGCGATGCCCGGCGGCTAGTCATCACAGGTAATGAACGATTTTTCTCCGTGGGAGCGGATCTCAAAGAAATTACCGCGCTCGACGCCTCTTCGGCGTACGAATTCTCTCTGATAGGACAGGACCTGATGCGCTTGATCGAACAATTTCCTGCGCCGGTCTATGCGGCCGTGTCGGGATACTGCATGGGCGGAGGTCTGGATTTAGCGCTGGCCTGTCATCGGCGCATCGCTGCTCCAGGCGCGGTATTCGGCCATCGCGGCGCGGCCCTGGGATTGATCACAGGATGGGGTGGAACGCAACGCCTGCCCCGGTTGGTCGGCAAAGCGACTGCTCTCAAAATGTTCGTTGCCGCCGAGAAAGTCACGGCCCATCGCGCTCTCGAAGTCGGATTGATCGACGCGCTCTCGGAAGACCCGGTCGCTGAAGCTCTACGCCGGCTTGACCCCTAATAATGGACTGCGCGGGGCCGCGCCTGGGTGGGCATGGCAGAAATCGTTGTTGCATCGTTGCACGCTTCTCGTCGGCTGGTATACCGTGAGAAGTTCGACTCTTTCGCGCTCATGGCTGAACGCAACGAAGCTGTTTCAGATCATATCTCCACGCCGTCAAACGTCTTCACGACGAAGGTCGATCCCACTTCCGCACGCTTCGAAGCCAACATGCGCTTTCTCGCCGATCTGATGTCACAGGTGCGCAATGAAGGCGAGAAAATCTGCGAGGGTGGCGGCCCCAAGGCAATCGAAAACCAGCGCGCCAAAGGACGGCTGACGGCGCGGGAACGTATCGACCTGCTGGCCGATCGCAAAACATTTTTCGAGCTGGGAATCTACGCCGCTCACGGCATGTACGAGGAATGGGGTGGAGCTCCGGCAGCAGGGGTTATCACGGGCTTGGCCCGAATTCACACCCGCATGGTAATGATCATCGCCAACGATGCTACCGTGAAAGCCGGCGCTTTTTTCCCGATGACATCAAAGAAGGTGATTCGCGCCCAGAATATCGCCATCGAGAACCGCATCCCCACAATTTATCTCGTGGATTCCGCCGGAGTGTTTCTGCCTCTGCAGGAAGACGTTTTTCCCGATACCGACGATTTCGGCCGCGTATTCCGCAACAACGCCGTCATGTCGGCTCTCGGCATTCCGCAGATCGCGGCCATCATGGGCATGTGCGTAGCCGGGGGCGGTTATTTGCCCGTCATGTGCGATCACGTTTTGATGACCGATGGCAGCGGATTATTTCTTGCCGGGCCCGCCCTGGTGCAGGCGGCAATCGGACAAAAGGTTTCTGCCGAAGATTTGGGCGGAGCGGCCATGCACGCAGCCATCAGCGGCACCGTCGACTTCCGCGAGCCGGACGATCCAGCTTGCATTGGCCGCATTCGCTCGATTGTCGAAAAATGGGGGTACCGCCGCCAATCTCCCTGGGATCGAAAAAAGCCCATTGATCCGGCGTTGCCCGCTGAAGAGCTCTATGGCGTCTATGACTCTTCGTCCGCGCGCCCTTATGACATGAAGGAAATTCTCGCTCGCGTGCTCGATGGCAGCCGCTTTGACGAATACAAGCCTGAGTATGGTAAGACCCTAATCTGTGGCTATGGTCGCATCGGGGGATTCGCCATCGGCATCGTGGCCAACCAGAAACTGCACGCTACTCAGACCGATCACGAGGGCCACAAGCGCGTCGAATTCGGAGGCGTCATCTACACCGAATCCGCCGAGAAGGCCGCACGCTTCATCATGGACTGCAATCAAAATTTGATACCCCTGGTCTTTTTCCACGACGTAAACGGATTCATGGTGGGCCGCGATGCAGAATGGAGCGGCATCATCAAAGCTGGCGCGAAGATGGTGAATGCCGTTTCGAACTCGGTGGTTCCAAAAATTACGGTGATCGTCGGCGGATCGTTCGGAGCCGGTCACTACGCCATGTGCGGCAAAGCTTATGATCCGCGCTTTATGTTCGCCTGGCCAACTGCCAGATATGCCGTGATGAGTGGCGAATCGGCCGCGGGAACTTTAGTGGAAATCAAAGTGAAGCAACTGGAGCGCGGCGGCAAGAAGCTAAGCAACGAAGAGAAGAAGGAGCTGTACGAATCGGTAAAGCGCACCTACGACGAACAAACCGATCCGCGTTACGGCGCTGCTCGTCTATGGATCGACAAAATCATCGACCCCATAGAGACGCGCGATGTAATTATCCAGGCCCTGGAAGCCGCTGCCCTGAACCCAGACGTGCCCGAGTTCAAGGTAGGAGTGCTGCAGACATGAGTAAAGTTTTTTATCTCTGTGTCTCTCTGTCTCCGTGTTGAAAATGACTGACTCCATTAAACTGATCGAATGTCCGCGTGATGCATGGCAAGGACTCAAGGGCCTGGTTCCGTCCGAGATCAAACGCGCCTATTTGCAAGCCTTGATCAGCGCGGGATTCAAGCACATCGATGCAGTTTCATTTGTTTCGCCAAAAGCCGTACCGCAGATGGCCGACTCGGAAGAAGTGTTAAAGGAACTCGACCCGCCCGATGACGTGGAGATCATCGGAATCGTGGTGAACGAGAAAGGCGCACAGCGGGCCATCGAGACCCAGGCCGTGCGCACGCTTGGCTTCCCATATTCGATATCGGAAACTTTTTTACGCAAGAATCAGAATCAATCTGCCGAAGATGCTCTTGAAGAACTGGAAAAAATCCAGAAAAGGGCGGATGATGCCGGACTGGACCTGGTGGTTTATATCTCCATGGCCTTCGGCAATCCCTACGGAGATGCCTGGAGCCTCGACGAACTCGCCGCGGCGGTCGGTCTGCTGGAGTCAGAGGACATTCGCATGATCTCGCTCGCCGACACCGTCGGCGTTGCCACATCGCAACAGGTCAGCGAAATCGTGGCCGGCGTGATAGCGCAATACAATTACCTGGAAATCGGCGTTCATCTGCACAGCCGTCCGGATCAAGCTGCCGAAAAGATTCTCGCAGCCTACGATGCGGGCTGCCGCCGCTTCGATTCCGCACTGGGCGGACTGGGAGGCTGCCCGTTCGCGCAAAATGCGCTGATCGGCAACATCGCGACCGAAACTGTGATTTCTGCTTTGAAAGAACGTGGCGCGGAATTACCACCACTGAAACCGCTCGACACTTTGCTGCGAGCCACCAGCGAACTGGAAGCCCGATTTACCCACGCCGTTGCGGCAAGCTAGTTCATTTATGAATTACAAGACTCTTCAAATCGAGTTCGAAGCGGGTATTGCAACCATCACTCTGAACCGGCCCGAGAAGCGCAATGCCATCAGCTTCGACTTAATCGATGACTTACTTCTAGCTCTAAAAGAAGTAGAGTCGTCAGATGCGATCGTACTGATCTTGACCGGGGCTGGCAAAGCCTTCTGCTCCGGCATGGATCTCGAAAATCTCAAAGCCCTGCTCGGCAGCGCGCCTGAACAAAGTCTGCAGGATTCGGAAATGATGGTGCGGCTATTCCGTTCTCTCTACGAGTTTCCCAAAGTCACGATTGCGGCCGTCAACGAACCGGCCATCGCCGGCGGCACGGGGCTGGCTTTATTGTGCGACTTCACGCTCGCGGTGCCCGAGGCCAAATTCGGCTATACCGAAGTTCGAATCGGATTTGTGCCCGCCATCGTTTCAACTTTCCTTCTGCGCCAGACAGGAGAAAAGTATGCCCGCGATCTCTTGCTGACCGGAAGAATCATCGCTGCCGAAGAAGCGGCTCGCATGGGTCTGGTCAACGAAATCGTGGAGCCTGAAAAACTGATGCCTCGCGCTCGCGCATTGGCCGCTCAAATAATGGAGAACAGTCCCTCCTCGCTGCGCGCGACCAAGAAACTGTTAAATGAACATGCACGCGCCGAACTCGATGCACAAATTGCATCAGCAGTTCGCGAGAATGCCGCAGTACGCAGCACCGCAGACTTTCGCGAAGGCATCAGCTCATTTCTCGAAAAACGCAAACCCGTTTGGAGTGGAAAATGAATTCACCGGATCGACAAGTCAATGAAACCCGGCTGCGCGTGCGCTACGCCGAGACCGATCAAATGGGAATCGTCTATCACTCGAATCATTTCATCTGGTTCGAAATCGGACGCGTTGAACTGATGCGGCAGCTTGGATTTTCCTACCGTGATATGGAAACCCGGGACGATCGCTGCGTGGCCGTGGTCGAGGCAAAATGCCGTTATCGGGCCCCCGCGCGTTACGATGAGGAAATTCTGGTGCGCACCCGTCTTTTGAACGTGAAAGAGTCGATCATTCATTTTGGATACGAATTGCTGCGCGCGCAAGACGGAACACTGATTGCCGAGGGCGAAACCACGCACATCGTAACGGATCGCGATATGAAAATCGCTGCCCTTCCCCGGATGTACTTGGAAACTTTTCGCGCAGCAGCAGGAAAAACATCAAGCTCGGTGGAAGCTGCAAGCTAAACAGGAAACCTATCTTGGACGCTCTTCACATCAGCGGCAACGATCTTACTCTGGAAGCTGTGCGCGAGGTTGCGGTAGAACGCCGTCCGGTACTGCTGTCAGCCGACACGCGCGAACTGGTAAAGACCGCACGCGCCGTAGTTGACGACATCGTCGCCGGTAATCAACTGGCCTATGCCATCACCACGGGCGTGGGCAAACTCAGCGACGTTCGTATCGCCGGCGACCAGATCCGCGAGCTGCAGATCAATCTGGTCCGTTCCCACGCGGTCGGGATCGGCGAGCCTCTTGCCCCGCCGGAAGCCCGCGCCATGATGCTGCTTCGCGCCAACTCTCTCGCCAAAGGCCACTCGGGAGTGCGTGCCGTCATCATCGACACGTTATGCGAGATGTTGAATCGAGGCGTCACGCCCTTCATTCCGTCGCAGGGCAGCGTCGGAGCCAGCGGCGATTTGGCCCCGTTGGCGCATCTGGCGCTGGCCATGATCGGCGAAGGGGAATGCATCGGAGCGAACGGCGAACGCATCGCATCCGCGGACGCTCTGAAGCAGGCGCAAATCAAGCCCCTCATCCTGGAAGCTAAAGAATCCATCTCGCTGATTAACGGCACGCAGGCCATGCTGGCGATTGGTACGCTGGCGCTCCTGGCCGCGGAGACACTGGTCGATTCCGCCGACGTGTTGGGCGGCCTCAGCTGCGATGCTCTCAAAGGCACCGATGCCGCTTTTGATAAACGCATTCACCAGGCGCGCCCGCACCCCGGACAGATGAAAACCGCGGCCAATCTTCGTGAGATGCTCGAGGGCAGCGAAATTCGCGAATCGCATCGCGCCTGCGGCCGCGTCCAAGACGCATATTCTCTGCGTTGCATTCCCCAGGTGCATGGCGCGGTGCGCGACACTCTAGCTCACTGCCGCGAAATATTCCAGATAGAGGCCAACTCGGCAGTCGATAATCCATTGATCTTCCTAACTGCTCACGTGGAAAAATCTGCTCATGTGGGGACGGCCGCCCCCGGCCGTCCGGCGGAGCGAAGCTCCGCAGCCTCTGATGCACCCTCCGGCGATGTAATCTCCGGGGGAAACTTCCACGGTGAGCCGCTCGCTTTCGCATTGGACTTTCTTGCCATCGCCCTCAGCGCCCTCGCCGGTATCAGCGAGCGCCGCATCGAACGCCTGGTCAACCCTGCGCTCAGCGAAGGATTGCCGCCGTTTTTAGCGCAAGGCGCCGGCCTTAACTCCGGTTTCATGATGGCGCAGGTCGCCGCAGCCGCGCTGGTCAGCGAGAACAAGGTGCTCGCGCATCCGGCATCCGTAGATTCGATCACCACTTCGGGCAACAAAGAAGACTACGTGTCCATGGGCATGACGGCGGCCAACAAACTCAAGCGCGTCGTCGAGAACACCCGCAATGTGCTGGCGATTGAAGCCATGGCAGTGGCCCAGGCCATCGATTTCTTGGCCCCACTGAAAACCTCGAAGCGTGGACAAGCCGCCCATGCGGCCATCCGTTCAGTTTGTCCAAGGGTCGACAAAGATCGCGTCATGTATAACGATTTCGCTCGCATTGCGGAGCTGATTGCAATGGGGAAAGTCGCAGACGCTTTGAGGTAAAGGGTCGGAAATTTTACTTGTGGGTCTTCCGGCCTAATTCTTCGGCGGTGCCAATGCCGCTTGTCGATAAAACTTCTGCAAAACGTAGAAAGCCTTCTTGTGCTCTCCCTGATCCGAAATCAGGCCCTTTCGGTTGAGATAATCCTGAATGCCCGGCAACAACCGGCGCGGCGAGTGGAAATCCATGAGTACCCAGGGTGACATCCCCGTAAGCGAAGGTATGCGCTGGATCATATTCAATTGGTGCTCGTAAAGATTGGCCTGGTATTCCTCCGTCCAGCGAGTGTCCTTATCGCCGTGGTCGCCAAAGGGCGCTCCGCCGCCAAATTCGCTGACGATCAGAGGTTTCTGATTCGGCAAGGTCCATTGAATATGATCGCAATCCTCTGGAGTTTCTGCACCATACCAACCGAGATATTCATTTAAGCCGACAACATCCAGGAAGTCAGCTAGCGGATCAACCAAGGAGAAGGTGTTTGCCGCCGTATGATCGAAATGGTTGAGCGCGGCGGTAATCAGCCGCGTAGGGTCGAGCGCTCTGGCCCGCTCAATCAAAGATTTCAAGAACACCAGCCGCGTAGGTTCGACTGGCGTTTCATTAGCAACCGACCAAAGTATCACTGCGGCGCGATTGTGATCGCGCGAAATCACCTCGCTCAACTGCTGCTCGGCATTCTGAAGAGTTGCCGGATTCTGCCACGCAGTCTCCCAATAGACGGGAATTTCTTCCCAGACCAGCAACCCAAGGCGATCGGCGAGCCGAATCATTTTCTCGTTATGAGGGTAATGCGCCAGACGCACATAATTGCAGCCAAGTTCCTTCGCCCACTCCAGAAGTATTCGGTCGTCCTCTTCGGAGAATGCTCTTCCGCCGCGGAACGGAGCCTCTTCGTGCATTGAAACTCCGCGCAGAAATATCGGTTGGCCATTCAAAAAGATCTTGGAACCTCGAGTTTCAATGGTGCGAAAACCGATTTGGTCTGTTATGGAATCGCCGGATGCCGACAACTTCACTTGATGAAGCTTGGGATCTTCCGGTGACCAGAGCTTGAGTTTCGCAGGGAAACGAAAATGGCCATAGCCCTTTGCATCGGTAGTTATTCGCTGCTGGATGCCCGCTTCCGGTATTTCCAGGGTGGCGGATTCGGCGTTCGAAGCGCCTGAAAGTTGCACCCAGCCTTCGATTTCATCCAGCGATCCTTTCGCCAACTGGACCCAGTAATTCTGTATGAAGGTTTGCTGCACCTCGATCAAAGAGGCGTCGCGCGTGAGGCCGCCGTAGTTCCAGAAATCGGTGGTCGTGCCGGGAACGTTCTCTGCTTTGCGTTGGTTATTAACTTCGACGATCAGAAAATTGTTGCCCTCGCGAATCTGATCGGTCGCCTCGAAATTAAAAGGCGTGAAGCCTCCCTCGTGTTCTCCAAGCCTCTGGCCATTCAGATAGACGTCGGCTCGGTAATTTGCAGCGCCAAAATAAACGAACACCCGGACGTGAGGGCGCTTGTGATAGGAAAACAGTCTTCTGTACCAGATCGAACCCTCGTAAAAGAACAGATCAGATCGTTGCGAATTCCAGTCGCCCGGAACATTCAGAATGCCGGAAGTATCGAAGTTATATTCGACGAGGTCTCGTGGAGTGGCGGGCTTGGCGTTTTCATAGAAGCGCATTCCGGTCCCAATTTCGTATGGATCTACGATCGCGTGCCACCTGCCGTCGAGACTGATGCGGCTGCGCCCGGCGACGTTGGCAAGCAGCGGCGATGCTGCTGCGCCCGCTGGCAACCACGCCGCAAGCAGATAAGCAGCCAATGGCAGCCATTTCAGCAGTCTCATCGAGTCCTCTTCATGGTGCATTAGCCCTCCGTGCGATCGCGATAGACGATTATCTTAGTATGTGTACCTCTGCTCATGAGTACCGCGAGGATGACATCTTATTGGTTAACACCGCTGGCCAAAAATCCTCCGTCGACCACCAGCGTCTGACCGGTAACAAAAGATGCGGCATCGGATGCGAGGTAGACAGCCGCCCCAATGAGTTCCTCTGTCCTGCCAAAGCGGCCCATTGGGGTTCGCATCAGTAACTCCTGTCCGCGGGGAGCGCTGTCTAGCAACTCTGCATTCAGGGCTGTACGAAATACACCGGGGACGATCGCATTCACGGCAACTCCTTTCTTCGCCCACTCCACCGCAAGCGATCGGGTAAGCGACACGATTCCGGCCTTGCTGGCGCCATAAGCGGCAACTTCTGTGAACGCAACAAAGCTGCTGAGAGAAGCAATGTTAATGATGCGGCCATGACCGCGCTCCAGCATGTGCTTGCCGAAAACTTGGCAAGCCCGCAGCGTCCCCGTAAGATTCGTCTCCAGAATGCTTGCCCATTCCTCTTCTGCCAGAGTAAGCGTCGGCGTGCGCTTTGTTTTTCCGGCGCAGTTAATGAGGATATCGACTTTGCCGAACATCCCAAGTGAATCTGCCAATGCTTGTTCGAGCGACTGACGATCACAAACGTCGCAACAGAGACGCGCGGTGCGCCGTCCGCGACCTTCGATCTCGGTAGCGGTTTCTTCAACTTGTTCTGGGCGGCGCGCCGAAGCGATGACATCCGCTCCCGCGTCGGCCAGTCCGAGGCTCAACGTGCGCCCAATGTCGGAAGTGCCTCCAATCACAACCACGGTTTTGTTTTCAAGGCTGAAGAGGTTGGTCGTCATGCGACACTTATGCGAATTCCACCTTTTTTAGTCCGGGAGCGAGCAAAATAATCACGATCAGGGCCGAAGCATAAACGCTCGATGCAATTGCGAAGAGGCTGGCGTAACTGCGCGTCAGTTGCAAGACGTGGCCTGCGTAGAAAGAAAAAAGCGCGCTGCCAACCGATCCCACCATGCCGCCAATGCCAACGATTGATCCTACCGCGCTACGCGGAAACACATCCGATGGAATTGTAAAAAGATTGGCCGACCATCCCTGGTGTGCGCCCGCAGCCACGCTGATGAGCGCGATTGCGGCCCATACGGAATTTACTCTGCTGGCCGTGAAGATGGGAACTATGATGACGGCGCAGAATAGCATTGCGCCGAGCCGGGCGCTTGCAGGCGAGAAGCCCAGCTTCAGGAATGGCCTCGGCAGCCAACCTCCTCCAATGCTGCCCACAGCGGACACGTTGTAAACCACAATCAGCGGCAGGCCAAGGTGCGAGAGATCCAGATTGAATTTGGCGCTGAAGTAAGACGGCAACCAAAACAGATAGAAATACCAGATGGGGGCCCGTCAGAAACTTGGCAATCGCGTAAGCCCACGTCTGGCGGTAGCGAAACAATCGTCGCCAGGGCACGGAGGCGATCGTTTGAGGGGACGAATCGAGAGACGCACTATTTAGCTCGGTGGCGGAACAAGCGGGCCGGCGATAACGCAAAAACCACCACAGAATCCACAACGCGCTAAACAGGCCAGTCGTGAGAAAAGCTGCGTGCCAGCCGTAGCGCAGCGTCACCCAGGGCACAATCAGCGGAGCCAGAATCGCGCCCACGTTCGCTCCGGAGTTGAAAATGCCCGTGGCGAGTGAGCGCTCGCTTTGCGGAAACCATTCAGCCACCGCTTTGATTGCGGCGGGAAAATTTCCGGACTCTCCCAGCCCCAGGAAAAATCGGGCAAATCCGAATTCCAGCGCAGTGCTCGCCAAAGCGTGGCCCATTGCGGCGAGACTCCACACCCCCATCACCAACATGTAACCAATACGCGTGCCCACCTTGTCGATTAGCCGGCCCGCGGCCAGTAGCCCGATGCCATAGGCAATCTGAAACGCATCGACAATGTAGCCATAATTGATCTCCGTCAGACCAATACTGTGCTCAAGTGTAGGCTTCAGGATCGCGATCACTTGGCGGTCCATGTAGTTGATCGAAGTGGCGGCGAACAGCATGGCGCACACCGTCCAGCGCATCCCGCCCAAGCGCTCGCCTGAAGAAGCGCCGCCTTCGCGGCCGCCAACGGCCGTCATCTCCATCCATGCTCCTAGAGTCGATACGCTTTCTTCACCAACCCATATGCCAGATCGCGCGCAACTTCCCTGGCCTCATCTTCCTCGAGCCGATGCTCAACCACCAGCTTCGCCAGAAAGCCGCAATCCATGCGCCGCGCCATGTCATGGCGTCCTGGAATCGAAAGAAAGGCCCGAGTATCGTCGTTGAAACCCACCGTGTTGTAAAAACCCGCCGTTTCGGTTGCGCTCTCGCGAAAACGTTTCATTCCCTCCGGACTGTCGTGAAACCACCACGGCGGCCCCAGCCGCAGGCACGGATAGTGCCCCGCCAGCGGCGCCAGTTCGCGGCTGTAAGTAGACTCATCGAGCGTAAAAAGAACAATCGTAAGATTGCGCTCATTGCCGAACTCGTCGAGCAAAGGTCGCAGCGCATCGACATAACTTATTGGCATCGGGATGTCCGCGCCAACATCCCGGCCATACCGTTCGTAGAGCTTGCGATTATGATTGCGAGCGCTGCCGGGGTGAATCTGCATGACCAGGCCATCCTCGAGGCTCATGCGCGCCATTTCAGTCAGCATCTGCGCGCGAAATAATTCCTGTCGCCCAGCATCGCAGCCGCTGCTGAGCACCTCGTGAAAAAGTTCGGCAGCTTCAAAGGAACCGAGATTGGTGGTCCTCGCGGTCGGATGACCGTCGTCCGTTGCCGTACAACCAACCTCGCAGAATCTACGGCGCGTAATTCTCAGGGCGTTGAGGTAGCCTGCCCATGACAGAGTATCTTCGCCCGTTTTCTCGCCAAGCCTTTTGAGATTTTCGGCAAATCCAGGAAAGTCGGGATCCACAACCGGATCAGGACGGAACGTCGGGAGAATTCTCGCTTTCCATTTCGACTCCCGAATGGCCTTATGATCGATCAGCGAGTCGAGAGGAGAATCGGTTGTCGCCAGGACTTCGATATTGAAGCGATCGTAGAGAGCGCGAGGGCGAAATTCCGGCGTCTGAAGCTTTGCCGAGATCGTGTCAAAGTAAAGATCGGCGGTCTCCTTCGACAGTCTCTTCTCCAGTCCAAAAAGTTCCTGGAAGGCAAAATCAAGCCACATGCGCGTCGGCGTTCCCCGAAACAGATAATAATGGCTGGCAAAGATACGCCAGACCTTCCGGGGGTCTTTCAGTTCCGGCTCGCCAATCTCGAGATCACCGGGCAAGATGCCTTGACTGTAGAGCATTCGAAAAATGTAGTGGTCAGGCTGTGCAAAAAGCTGCGTCGGCCCGGGAAAAGACTCGTTCGCCGCAAACCATTTCGCTTGCGTATGCCCGTGAGGGCTTACGATAGGCAAAGTTCGCACATGCTCATACAGTTCCTTCGCTACCTTTCGCGTGCTCGGTTCGGCGGGAAACAGTCGGTCGGAATGAATCAGCATGTGACGGTCTTCTGATGGCGCACAGGCTATCATCAATCCTCTGCCGTTGCCATTCTCGTTTGCCGTGATTAACAGCGTACCCCAATGAATAGATAAAACTTTACAGTGCTGGTGCGGTGCTCAAGGCTATGATCGCATCACAGCCACGATGTGAGTTAATGCGGCCTGGAGATGTGAGCCCGAGTTGAGCCGTTGCTGCTACAGTCCCGAAACTCTCAGGGCGATTGCCTGCGCTGTCGTCGTGTGTTTGCCGGCATTTGTCTTTTCTGACTACGCCTACGGACAAACACCGTCGACTCAGCCGCAGGGCAGGACGATCCACGGCACCGTGAAGTCTGGCAACATGCCGATCCCAGGCGCGACAGTTGCCATCACTCCCGAATCTTCACCAGACGGCTCCGCGGCTTCTGGCTCGCCACGGCAGACAATCAAGACCTGGACCGATGTCGACGGCAGCTATTCGGCCACCGTCCCTGATTATGGCGCTTATACCGTCCGAGTGGAGATGACGGCGTTTGCCAACATTACAAGAAAAGTCACCGTCGATGCGGCGCATCTCAACGAGCAGGCAAATTTTGAGTTGATACTTTTGTCGCGTACCCAGAAGGCTAGTCCTGGGCCGCGAAGGGCCTTCGGTTCGGCAGCGGGCCAGCGCGGATTTCAAAGCTTGCAGGCGATGCAAAGCATGAACGCGGATTCCGGGGCTTCGATGGCGGACATTGTGCCTTCGGGAATGCCGGTTCCAGGAATCGATCCCAACAGCGCTACGGAATCGATCGCGGTCTCGGGCAACACGACAAATCCGTTTAATTCGATGAGCGGGCCAGAATTGGAACAACGCATTAACGAGGCCCGACAGCAGGGCGGCGGATTCGGTGCCCCGGGAGGTTTTGGTGGACCCGGCGGCGGGGGCGGATTTGGCGGGGGCGGAGGCCGCGGCGGTGGTGGCGGGATGATCATCGGGCGGCGCGGTTTTGATATAAACCATCCGCACGGGTCGACTTATTACGGCATTGGAGATTCGGCGCTGAACGCTGCTCCTTATGCGCTGAACGGAGAAGCGCCGGCGAATCCCGCATATCAGCAGAATAGCTTCGGCGGATCCATTGGCGGGCCGCTGAACATTCCAAAGATTTATCACGGCGGCTCGAAAACTTTTTTCTTCGTCAATTTCAACGGCAAGTATGGAGAGAATCCCTATGACGAATTTTCCACCGTTCCGACTCTGTTGGAGCGGCAAGGAAACTTTTCGCAGACTACTTACACTTCCGGCGCGGATGCAGGAAAGACGGTCGTAGTCTACAATCCCGCGACCAACCTGCCCTTCGCGAACGATACAATTCCGCACCTCAATCCGATCGCCGCGGGCTTGCTTCCTTACATTCCGTTGCCGAATTTGCCGGGAAGTTATCAGAATTTTCGCTTTGTCACTTCGGCGACGGGTAACAGCGACGACCTGAATGCGCGCGTGAACCATACCTTTGGCTCTGCGCCGATGTTTGCCGGTCGCCGCAGCCGAAATGCTCCACGCAATAATTTGACTTTCGGTTTTCACTACCACCAATCGACCGCGACAATCACCAACCCGCTGCCGAGCGTTGGCGGCAACACCACGGTCCGCAGCTTCGATGTGCCCATCGGCTATGTTCGCAGCATCGGCAAGCTCACGAACAGCCTGCGTTTCGATTTCAACCGCAGCCGTACGCGATCACAGAATCTCTACGCTTACAACAATGACATTGCCGGCGATCTGGGAATTGCGGGAGTGTCGCAGAATCCCTTCGATTGGGGATTGCCGAATTTGTCGTTTACCAACTTTGCCAGCCTGCAGGATACGAATCCGCAGCTGCAGCGCGATCAGACTTACACGATTTCAGATTATGTTGTCTGGAGCCATGGCAAACATTTTTGGCGCTGGGGCGGCGACTTCCGGCGGGTGCAGCTCAACACCGAGACTGACAGCAACGCCCGCGGCTCGTTCACTTTCACAGGGTTGAATACCTCGGAGTTGATCGGCGGCAACGCTGTGACCAGCACGGGTTACGATTTCGCCGACTTCCTTTTGGGATTGCCCCAGCAGACTTCTTTGCAATATGGCTATAACAATTACCATTTCGCCGGAAATTACTGGGACCTGTATGTGCAGGATGAGTGGAAAGTCCGCGGCAATCTCACGCTGAATCTCGGCGTGCGTTACGAATATGTCTCGCCATTCACGGAAGAAAATAATCGCATCGCGAATCTTGACCTCGCGCCCGCGGTATTCGTGCCCGGCCCGATCGGCGAGCAGGCGGTTGCGCTGCTTTTGCCGGGGCAGGTGTCGCCTTACAACGGGCGTTTGCCGGCGAGCCTGATGCATCCCGACCGCGATAATTTTGCGCCGCGTATCGGCTTTGCATGGAAGCCGCTTTCAAAAACCGTGGTGCGCGGCGGCTATGGCATCAATTACAACACCGGCGCGTACCAGACCATCGCGCAGCAACTGGCTTTCCAGCCACCGTTCTCGCTGGCGGAAACCAATATTCAGACTGCCCCAGGAAGTCTTACGTTTCAGAACGGATTTCCGCCTCCAGCCCCGAATGGCATTACCAATAACTATGCGGTGAACCCCAACTACCACCTCGGCTACGTACAGATTCGCAATCTCGATATTCAACAGCAGGTCCGGCCAACTTTATTGTTGAACCTCGATTACACGGGAACGAAAGGGACCGATCTCGACATCCTGGAAGATCCCAATCGCACCGCGACCGGCATTCGCATCAACAATGTGCAGGCTTTTACTTACGAGGATTCCCTCGCCGACTCTGAGGCGAACGCGGGGTCGGTGCGCTTCCGCAAGCGATTGTCGAGGGGCTTTGCCATCGGCGGCATTTATACGTTTTCGAAATCGATTGATGACGCATCTTCGATTGGCGCGGGCGCAACTTCTTCAGCCAGTTCGCGGGGACTAGGTGCCGGAGGAACCGGTGCTCTCGGAGGAGGGGGCGGCAGCAGCAGTTCGTCTTCCGCCAGCACCGGAGCCTCGAACCTGGCACAAAATCCGTTCGATCTTTCCGCGGAGCGAGGACTTTCCAGCTTCAATCAGACGCATAAATTTACCGCGGATTATCTTTGGGAGCTGCCGTTTGGAAATGACAAGCAATGGCTCACCGCAAGCGGCCCGCTGCGGGCAATTTTTGGCGATTGGCAATGGAGCGGAGATTGGACGATCGCCTCGGGCCTTCCCTTCACGCCACGAATTGTGGGAGATTATGCCGATGTGAATCGCGGCACAAACGGAACTCTGCGTCCCGATCTGGTTCCCGGACAATCGATGAGCATTCCGAATCCCTCGATCGCAGAATGGTTTAACACCGCGGCATTCGTGGCTCCGCCTGCAGCACAATACGGTAATGCGCGTCGCAACAGCATCATCGGTCCGCCGACCAAAGAATTTGATATGGCTTTCACCAAAGTGATCTCGCTAAAAGAATCGCGCATGCTGGAGTTACGCGCGCAGGCGACCAACATCTTTAATATGCCCAATTATTCGACGATCGATACTTCGCTGACTTCGCCGACTTTTGGCCGCGTGACCGGAGTGAGCGCGATGCGGCAATTCACCATGACCGCCCGGTTCCGTTTTTAGGAGATTCGGTTTCGCTTTTGAGGATGACCATGACATTTATCTCCAGCCGCCTGGCGCGAAGAAGTCTGGCGATTCTGCTGCAGCTTGCGCTCGGGGTTTCTCCGTTGCTTTCGCAGGATCAGGCTGAGTACACCTTTCGCGTGGAGAGCGAAATGGTGCTCGTGAATGTGACGGTGAGGGACAAGAACGGACATTTCGTGCGCCACCTCAAGCCGGAAGACTTTACGGTTCTTGAAGATAACAAGCCGCAAAAAGTAATCTCGTTTGATTTGGAAAATGTGGACGCAGCAGCGATGCAGAGTGTGCCGCAGGCGCGGCCGCTGCTCAATCATCCTTCAGCGAATCAGGCTTCACAACCGGCGCTTCCAGCCACCAGCGCTGCCGGTCAATTCGCAAATCAGTTCAAAGATCGCCGACTGATTATTCTGTTCTTCGATCTTTCTGCCATGGAACCCGATGAGATCGATCGCGCGGTCACATCGGCTGAACATTACGTTGATACGCAGATGGCGCCGGCCGACCTGGTCTCTATTGTTTCGCTGGGAAGCGCGCTGCTGGTCAATCAAGATTTTACTTCCGATCGAACTTTGCTCAAGAAGCAACTGCAGGCCTTCGGCGAGGGCAGCGGACAAGGATACGAAGAAGGTACGACCGGCACCACGGAAGGCACGCCCGATACCGGCCAGCCGTTCACCGCAGACGATACCGAATACAACATCTTCAATACCGACCGTCGGCTCGAAGCATTGCGCTCGGTTGCCGAGAAGCTTTCGCATCTGCAGCAGAAAAAATCTCTGATTTATTTTTCCAGCGGGATGGATCGCACCGGTATTGAAAATCAGTCAGAGCTGCGCGCAGCCACTAACGCCGCGGTGCGATCGAACATGGCGATCTACACCATGGACTTGCGCGGCCTGCAGGCGCTGGTTCCCGGCGGAGAAGCGCAGAGCGCCAGCCTGCGCGGCACCGCGCCCTACTCCGGACAAGCGACGCTCAACGCTCTCAACTCCAACTTCACCACACAGGAAACGCTCGTGACTCTGGCGAGCGACACGGGCGGTCGCGCCTTTCTCGATTCCAATGACTTCACGCAGATTTTCAAAGGCGTGCAACAGGATAGCTCAACCTACTATCTGCTCGGTTACCACAGCACGAATACCGCAAAAGACGGCCGCTACCGGAGAATCACCGTGAAAGTCAAGCTGCCGGGTGTGAAAGTGGATTACCGCCGAGGTTACTATGCGGCCGCGGATTACAAGCATTCGACGAAAGAAGACAAAGAACTGCAACTGGAAGAAGAACTCGCTTCCGACTTGCCGACCACCGATCTGCCGCTCTATCTGAGCGCGGCATATTTTCGGCTGGAGCCAACCAAGTTTTATATTCCGATTTCGCTCGTGGTACCCGGTTCGCAAATTCCGTTTACCCGCAGCAGCGACCGCGACAAGGCCACGCTCGATGTGATTGGCATGGTGCTGGATAGCGAGCATCATCCGGTCACTCGGATTCGCGATACCGTGAAGCTGGCAGTAAACACTACTTCGGAAGTGCAGAAGAAAAATGTTCAGTACGACACTGGCGTGAGCCTGCCACCGGGAAAATATCATTTGAAGTTTGTGGTTCGTGAAAACGAGACTGGCCGCATGGGGTCGTTCGAAACCGACCTGAATGTCCCGGATCTAAAGTCGCAGCCGCTGAAAATGAGTTCCGTGGTACTGGCGAGCCAGTTGCAACCGGCAAAGAAGAGTTCGGTACAGAATCCGCTGATTCGAGATGGGTCAGAAATTATTCCCAACGTGACGCATGTGTTTTCGTCTGCGCAACACTTGCGTTTGTACTATGAAGTGTATGATCCGGGACGGGCGAATGCGTCACAAGGCGCGTCTGGCAGAGATAGCATCCGTTTAATGAGCAACGTTTCTTTCTTCCGCGGGAAAGCTAAGGTATTTGAAAGCTCGCAGGTCGAACTCACCAGCTTGAATGCGCGCGACCGCAAGGCGGGAGTTTTTCAACTCGACCTGCCGCTCAGTTCGCTCAAACCCGGCTTCTATACTTGCCAGGTCAACGTGATTGATGACGCCGCCGGACAGTTTCTTTTTCCACGGCTGGCGCTGCTGATTCGTTCGCAGGAAAAAACTGCCGCGCCGTGAGACGTCAATCAGACCGGTAGGCGTTCCTTTGCCCAACGCGAAGCGCTCATTTATGCTGAAAATTAAGGTGATGCACAATGAGCCGTAAGGCCTGCGTGGTCGGCGCTGGACCGAATGGATTGGCGGCGGCCATCGTTTTGGCGCAGGCTGGCTTGCAGGTTGAAGTTTTGGAAGCAGAGCCGGTAGCCGGCGGCGCCGCGCGCACGCTCGAATTGACTCTGCCCGGATTTCGCCACGACTTTGGATCAGCCGTTTATCCTCTCGCCGTTGGCTCTCCATTTTTTTCTTCGCTGCCGCTGCGCGATCATGGGCTCGAGTGGGTCCACTCGCCTGCCGTAGTGGCGCATCCGCTGGACGATGGAAGTGCGGTTGTTCTCGAACGCGATCTCGGGTCCGTGCAAACTTCTCTGGGCGAGGACGGGAGCGCATGGAGCAAACTCATGCGCCCGTTCGTGGAGCACTGGAAAGAATTTGTAACCGAGGCTCTGCGGCCGCTGCCATTTATCCCATCGCATCCCTTGCTGATGGCGCGCTTTGGAATGCTCGCACTACAACCGGCGCGGATGATTGCCAGCCGCTTTCGCAACCCGCGCACGCGGGCTTTGTTCGCCGGTTTTGCCGCGCATTCTTTTCTGAGCCTGAACGAGCCTTTGAGCGGCGCGTTTGGAATGCTGATGGCAGCGTCGGCACATGCCGTTGGATGGCCCATCGCCCGGGGCGGGGCTCAGTCGCTCACCAATGCCCTGTGCGGAGTGCTTTCTGCGTTGGGTGGGAAAGTGACTACGTCTTCGCCGGTGTATAGTCTGGAACCATTGTCAGAATATGACCTATTTCTGTGCGATGTTTCTCCGCGCAGCTTAATCAAGATCGCCGATAACAAATTATCGCGGGGATACAAGCTGCGGCTTTCCGGCTTCCGCTGCGGGCCCGGAGTTTTTAAAGTGGATTACGCGCTGAATGCGCCTGTTCCGTGGAAAGCGCAAGAATGTGGTCACGCCGCAACCGTGCATCTGGGCGGCAGTTTCGAAGAAATTGCGCAGTCGGAAGCTGCGCTACGAAGCGGGAAGGTAGCCGATCGTCCATTTATTTTGGTCGCGCAGCCAAGTCTTTTTGACAATTCACGTGCTCCTGCGGGCAAGCATACGCTCTGGGCCTATTGCCATGTGCCGCACGCCTCCATTTTCAACATGCTTGAAAAGATCGAAAGCCAGATCGAGCGCTTCGCTCCCGGATTTCGCGACTGCGTATTGGCGCGCAATATTCTTTTTCCTGCGGATTTGGAGCGCATGGATGCAAACCTGATTGGCGGCGATATTTCCGGTGGGATTCTCGACATCCGGCAGTTTCTCTTTCGGCCGACCTCCCGACACTACGCTACGTCAGCGCGAAATATTTATCTTTGCTCTGCATCGACTCCGCCGGGCGCAGGCGTACACGGGATGTGCGGATATCATGCGGCGAGGATGGCGTTGCGGCGCCTGGATTGGGCTTGAGAGAAAACTCATCGGTTCATTCTCGCGAGACCGACCGTGGGCATTTCGATTGCCTGAATTTTTCCATCCGGCTCGCGCTCAATAGTAGGCGCGTAGAGGCCAATGAATTCGCGGTGCCACCACAGACCGGTTTTGCGCTTCTCGGCCATCGTAGTAAACCAGTATTGCCAGAGCACGGCGCGCACTTCGCGCGGAGGCTGATTGGAAAATGGATCGCTCTTGAATAAACTGAGGACTGCCTTGTCATTCTCCAGCAGCTTCACTTCGGTTCGCGGCACAATGGGATACTCCTGCCATTGGCCGAGCGAGGCGAACCATAAATTCCAATCAAATCGCGGCTGATATGGCGCATAAATGCCGGGCGCTCGATCCAGCGCTTGCGGCTTAAAACGATACGGATACGCGATCCAATTCGTGCCATCGTTCGAACCTTGAAACTCGATTTCGTAGCGCCCTCTGGTCATCACTCCGAACAGGCCGTAACGATTGGCGATGCGAAACGGTTCGAGCGCCGTCACCGGCGTAACCGGCAAAGGAATTTCAGAGAACATCCAGATCAGCTCAGCCATGGTGACATAGAAAATCCAAAGCAGCATGAAGCTGGTAAGCGAGAGCTTTGCGATATTCAGCCGCCGCCGAAAAGAACTCCGGTCGCCAGCCAGTTTTTGTTCGGGTTCGGCCGCAGCTGCGGCCGACGGTTGCGCTTCACCAGTGCCGTTGAGTTTCAGACGCTCTCCAGTGGGCACGGCTTTCCTCGCGCCAAATGCTTTGCTCCATCGCGATCTCACCAAGGGGAGCAGAAATCGATCATCGAGCAGAAGAAATCCTAAACTCAAAACCAGATAATTCAGAAACGTGTAGTTGGCAGTGAGGATGACTCCAACTTCCCAGGGCGTCACAATGAAGAAGCAAACGATGCGCCACCGCCGCGGCAGGAACAGCATCCAGACCAGGCCCAGTTCCAGCACGATCGTCGCGACCGCCGTCGAATAATGAAACCAGTGCGGCAAATGCTGCACGTACCAGCCGATCCACGTGGGCAGCGGGCCGTTCTGGTAGTACTCGTCCATTGCGGTGAAATGGCGCCATTCAGGGTCGCCGCCCAGCATTTTTGCTAGGCCGGATTCGAAGTAGATTCGAAACCACTCCCACTGCAAGAGAAACAGGCTCGCACGCGACGCCGGCGATTTCGCGCCAAGACCAGGGCGTAACCCGGCGGGCGCAAAGAAGAGCGAGATAAATCCCGCCTCGAGCAACATGCCATCCGATTGATAGCCCGAAAAATCCTGGGCCACAGTGACGAACGAAAGAAAACAGAGGAAGCAGAGGAAGAGCATCCCTCGTGGCCAGATGTTTACAACCAGTAGCGCGGACGCCACCATGCCCACCCAGCACAATGCAATCAGAGCGGGATTGCCGCTCGAGAGCCATAGCAGAGCGGGTGCGAACCAAAGGCCGCGTCCGGTGCCGAGTTGATGAGCAACTGCTTTTAGATACTCATCTGCTGGCAGGATTCCGTCGGGCCCGATGAGTCCGCGAATTTGAAAGACCAGCGAGAAGAATGCCGAGAAGTAAATCAGGCCAAGGAGTCGCAAAAATATCCAGCGTGGAGCAAGCCGATCGCGTGGGCCGCGCTGCGAATCAAATAGCCAGCAAAAGGCGGATAAAGCGCGCTCCATGAGGAGAGTTTATACCCGCGATGAGCACCGCTCCGCCAAGAAGGTCTCGTACCGGAATCAGGAAACTGAAAAGCATCAAAAAGACGCGACCGAGGCCGCGCCTTAAGATTTGTTTCTCTGTGTCTCTGTGGTGAAAAGGTTTTAATCCCTCACCCCATCCATAAAAGCCCTTAGCTTCCGCGATCTCGACGGATGCCTCAGCTTCCGCAGCGCCTTGGCCTCGATCTGGCGAATGCGTTCGCGAGTCACCGCGAAGCTCTGCCCGACTTCTTCGAGCGTGTGCTCGCTGCCGTCTTCGAGGCCGAAGCGCATCTTGATCACTTTTTCTTCGCGCGGGGTCAGCGTGCGCAGGACCTGGCCGGTCTGGTCTTTCAGGTTCACGTTGATCACCGCTTCCGCGGGCGAAACCACGGCGCGGTCTTCGATGAAGTCGCCAAGGTGCGAATCTTCTTCTTCGCCGATCGGCGTTTCCAGCGAGATCGGCTCCTGCGCAATCTTCAAAACTTTGCGGACTTTCGCGACAGGAATATCCATCCTCTTCGCGATTTCTTCCGACGTAGGTTCCCGCCCAAGCTCCTGCACCAACTGGCGCGACGTGCGGATCAGCTTGTTGATCGTCTCGATCATGTGCACAGGGATGCGAATCGTACGCGCCTGATCAGCAATCGCGCGAGTGATCGCCTGCCGGATCCACCATGTGGCGTAGGTCGAAAACTTGTAACCACGGCGGTATTCGAACTTGTCGACGGCCTTCATCAGGCCGATGTTGCCTTCCTGAATCAGGTCGAGAAATTGCAGCCCACGGTTGGTGTACTTTTTCGCGATCGAAACTACCAGGCGCAGGTTAGCTTCAATCAGCTCGCGCTTCGCCTGCTCCGCATCCATGTCTCCCTGGATGATTTCGCGCTGCGTGCGCTTGATCTCCTGAAACAGAAGACCGGCCTCTTGTTCGAGCTTTTCGATTTCGCTGCGCACTGCTCGCGCCTGGCGTTTGTATTCTTTTTTTACGTCCTCGCTTCGCGTAGCATCGGCCTTGCGCTCGAGGTTTCCAGCCTGGCGATCAAGCGAGCGCATGGCATCGACGGTTTTGTTGACGCGGTCGATCAGCCGCTTGCGCTCGGCATTAGTGAATCCCAGGTTGCGGACTGCCTTCGAAACCCGCACAATGCCCCGCGCCAGGTTCTTGCGGGCGCGGCGATGATCTTTGGGCCGCTTTTTCTGCGACATCTCGACGTACTTTTCCTGTAGCACACCGACTTTCTTGTACAGCTTGGCCATGTCGTCGATCTTGCCGGTGAATTCGTTCAGGCGGTTTTGGACGATGTCGTCGGTGATCTCTTCTTCGTCGAAGGTGACGACTTCCTTGATCGAGCGCACACCTTTTTTCAGGTCTTCGCCCATCGCGAGCAGATCGTGAATGACGATCGGCGACCGCGAAAGAGCTTTGAGCACGCGCACCTGGCCGCGCTCAATGCGCTTGGCAATTTCCACTTCGCCTTCGCGCGTAAGCAGAGGAACGGTTCCCATCTCGCGCAGATACATGCGGACGGGATCGTTGGTTTTTTCCATCGCGCCAGGAGTGAGGTCGAGTTCGACATCTTCTCCCTCTTCGATGTCTTCGAATTTTTTATCGAGTGCCGCCGAAGGCAGTTTAGGGCCTTCAAGAACATCAATGCCTTGCGTACCGATGGTGGTCAGCAGGTCGTCGAGTGTCCTCGGGACTGTGCACGTCGTGCGGGATCAGTTCATTTGCCTGATCGTAGGTAAGGTATCCCTTCTCTTTGCCGGCATCGACCAACTTCTTAATGTCATCGAACTTGTCTTCAAGAGCCAAAAGGTGTATTCCTCAAATTCGTTTATTCGCTCGGCGAGAGCGTGTAGTTCATTTAAAAGGTGGGAATCTGGGGCAGCGCGGAGTTGTGCGCCTAGCACAAACTTATAGAGTTTAGCATATAAGTGCCGCGCGGTCTATCACTTGCCTCGCCAGAAGCCACCCGAAAGCCGTTAACCGTAGTTTCCCTAAATACTTAGATGGTGCTGCAGGGCGTTTTGTTTCAAGCACTTTTGCCGATTTTCGTGGTCGTCGCATGAGTCGGTCGGCCCCCCATACCTGCGTTAGATGCTGCGCCGAACGCTCGCTCAGCCGGTTCTTTTCAGCTCGGCCTCGCTAAGATTGGGATCGCGCAGTGCGCGACTGAGGCGATCGATCTGCAGCAGCAACTCTCGCATACGTGACTTATCGTCCGCCACGCCGGGCTGCTTCAGTTGACGCTGGGTTTCTTCAAGGTGACGGCGCAGACGGATGCGGCGAAGCGCGCGCACCGCGCCTTCCAGTCGCTCGGCAGTGAGTTCTTCGTCTTCTTCCTTCAGCAGAATCGAGGCCAGCATGCGGCGCTCGCTTTCGGAGCGGGGGATGTCCATAACATCGGCGATTTTGCCGCCCTCGTTCAGTAGCGCCTCGGCCAGCGACTCAGTTGCGAGGCCGCGATGCAGCCCCTCGGTTTGCAGAATGTATTGTGCCTGGCGTGCGGGATCGAATTCCTCCTCTGCTCCATCGCGGGCTGAGAGATGCTCGGCCTCGGGCTGCATCTGGCGCGACGAGGCCAGCGCTCGAATGAGGATTTTTTCGGCGTCGGTGACCCCAAGCTCGGTTGGCGCTTTCACGGCTGCTGCCGACCGTTCTGCCGCCACGTGTCGCAATTCCTGCCGGAGAATGGCCGAATCGATGCCGAGTTTCTGGGCAATCTCCTGCGCGAGTTCGTCGCGAATGATCCTGCTGGGCACGCGCTGGATGTGCGGCAGCAAATAGTTCACCGCATTCCTTTTGCCCTCGGGACTGCGCACCGCAAAGCTAGTTCGCGCGCGCTCGATGAGGTAATCGAAGTATTTCTGCGAGTCGCGCAGGGCCTCTCCGTATGCGTCTTTCCCCTTACGGCGGATGTAGAGATCGGGATCGAAGCCCGGATCGAGCGTGAGCACGCGGATTTGAAATTCTTCCTGCACCAGCAGGCCGAGCGTGCGTTCGGTAGCTTTGGCTCCGGCCGTGTCCGGATCGAAGTTCACGACCACATTCTTGCTGAAACGCGCCAGCAGCCTGGCTTGCAGCTCGGTGAACGCCGTCCCAGAGCTGGCGATGACGTTGTGAAATCCGGCCGCGAATACGGAAATGCAATCCATTTGCCCCTCGACCAGGATCGCGTAATCGAGCTTGCGAATGGCTTCTTTGGCCTGGTCGAGGTTGAACAGGACCTTGCTCTTCGAGTAGATCGGCGTCTCCGGTGAGTTCAAATATTTGGGCCCCGATTTTTCGTCGCTCGCGAGAGTGCGCCCGGTGAAGGCGATGATCTTGCCGGCATCGTTCGTGATCGGAAACATGACGCGGTTGCGGAACTTGGAGTACATAGCCAGCGTCGTTGGCCCCTTCGCTCCGCTCAAGGCAGCCTTAAGACGGTCCTTTGTCGTTGGCGTGTCGTCCTCTCCTTCAACTTTGTCATTCCGGGTGGGCGAAGCCCCGCGAGGAATCTGCTTTTCGCCTCGGTGCTCCTCCTGCTTCCAGGAGAACAATCCGCTTTCGCGCAGCACCTCTTCGCCGAATTCATTGGCCAGCCGATCACGCAGCAGGAAGCCGGAATCCGGAGCGTAACCAATGCGAAAGCGTGTAATCGTCTCTTCGTTCAAACCTCGACCGGCCAGATATTCACGCGCTCGCGCGCCCTCCGGACGCTTGAAGCATTCCTGAAAGAATGCGGCTGCTCGTTCCTGGGCGTCGAGCAATTGCGCGCGCAGCTTCGCTTCCCTTGCTTCCGAAGGACTCGAGTAGTTTGTTTTCGGCAGCGCGATGCCGAGCTTTTGTGCCACAACCCGGACCGCTTCAGGAAAAGTGATATTTTCAATTTTCTGCACAAAACTGAAGACGTCTCCGGAGACCCCGCAGCCGAAGCAGTGGTAGAACTGTCGGGTCGCGTCGAGCCGAAAACGACGGCGTCTTTTCGCCGTGAAAAGGGCAAAGTCCCGAGTAGTTCTGCGCTCCAGCTTTTTTGAGCTTGATGTAGTCGCCGACGATGCGGACGATGTCAGCCTGCTGCTTGACGATTTCTTTGAAGTCGCCCGCTTCGGTCATGGGAATACACCACCCCGTTAGGATTGTGCGGCAAAAAGAAGCAGTTGGAATATAGCAGGCGTGTTTCACCTTCGGAAAAGCTGTGGATTGCCAAAGTATTCAGTTGACCGGGTAGGAAAACTAGGGGCCTAAAGCTGCCGCGTCAGCCGGAGTGCCCTCTCGGCCGATCTCGAGAGGATCCCTGACGCGAAGGACTAGACCCAGAAGGACCGTCCTCGGGACAATCCTTCTGCGTCACATGGCATCATTTCGTACCAGCGGGTCGAGCTGCGCTCGAATCGCCAGGGCCGTCCCCCGCCGCACGCTCCCTCCCCGCACGGCTCTTTTGCGCACGAACCGTAGGATCCGAAAGCAGTCCGAAGACGCCTACGCCAGTGGTGGTGCCGACGTAGACTTTGCCGTTGATGATCATGGGCGTGATGAATTTATTGCCGGCGCCGAATTGATCGCGTCCATTCGAAGCCTGGTTGGTGTTGTAAAGTTCCTGCAGACTTTGGGCGTTGTAGGCATGAAGAACTGCGGGATTGGTATTTTCGGTCGCCCAGACGATCGCGTTCTGGGTTCCGTTGGAAGAGATGCTCGGCGTCGCTCCGGGATAACCGAAGCTGGTGCTGGTTTGCGCCACCGGCGAGGTTTTCAGCTTCGCATTGGCGAACTGAAAAGCAAGGATGGGCGATCCGACCGGGCCGTAGTAGAGGTGTCCGTTGAAGTAGGCGGGCATGGCCCACTCGCCACCGGGCAGAACTCCAGAGAGCTCCTGATAATTGTTGTTGCTGTTGGGATTGAATTTTCCCATGGAGGTGCGATTGACAATGTAGAGATTGGTGTCTTTGCCGGCGCCGGCCGCTAGTTGCCAGGTGTTGCCGGAGGAATCTTTCATGTTGGGCAGAAGAATCGCGCCGCCTGAGCCCAGGTCCACGTCTTCTTCACTTTCGGTGGGGCCGTTGTCCATTTCGAAATAGTCGGCTACGGCGAGGCCGCCTTTGGTAGTGAGGCGGACGAAAGCGTTGCCGTAATCGCCCTGGGTGGGAAATCCGCTGGAGTTGAGAGTCGTGTCGAAGATGCCGTTGGCATCGAGGAAAAAGATATTGCCTTCATTGTCTGCGGTAAGGCCGGAGCCTGCGCCCCAGATCGAGCCTTCGTTGCCGTTGGGGGTGACGTCGATTACGGTTTTTTGTTTTAGCGTAGTCGGGTTGTAGCCCATGATCCAGCCGGTGTAGGGACGGTCGTCGCAATGAGAGGTCCAGGCGAGATAGATGGTCCCATCGGCTAGCAGCAAGCCGCCACGCTCCGCATATTGGGCGGGATTGAAGTAGACGTACCCGCCGGAACTGTCGTCGCCGGTGCCCGGGTATTTCGCGGAGACGGTTACGGGGCCGTTGTAGAGTTCGTTGCCGGTGGTAGCATCGAGGGCGTGCAGTCGTTGAAAGTAGTGTCCAGAAGAATTCTTGGACATGGCGACCAGATAGATGACGCCATTCGATCCCGCGGGACGGCTGATGACGGGCGTGGCGGTGATGCCGATTTCGGGCGTGATCTGGGAGCAGCCGCGATCGTCAGAGGGAGTTTCGCCCGGCTCAAGGGCGCTGACTTGCCAGAGTTGCGTGCCGTTATCGGCATCGAAGGCGTAGACGGAATCGTTCTCGGTGGCGACAATCAGAACATTATGCGTGCTGCCACTGACTGGAATAGCCGAGAGATATAGAGGCTCGGCATCGACCAGTCCGTCGACGGTCAGCACGAAGAGTTTCCCGAAGGAGCTCACATTGACATTGCTTGGAGTGAGCGTAGTTTCGGAGGAATTGAGCCCGGTATGGGCATTGTTGTTGTGGTAGGTGAGGACGTTCTGTGCGGAGGCATGCGCCGCGAGCAGATTTGCGAGCGGCATTGCTACGAGAGATGCGGCTAAGATGAAGCTAGACAAGCGAGCATTACGGGCCGGCATAGTGAGAGTCTCCGTGATGACGATTTGTTGATCGGCTCGACGAATTCAGGCTGGCCTTGAACCGAGGTGACGGAGCAGCGAAGCAGCCAGCCTCCTGCTAAGTCTTGGTTGCCGAAAATTATGGCAAAGTTTGCCGCAGCCGGCAAACTCGATGGGTCATTGGAGACGTTGGCAATGGATTTCGGGAAGCTGCTGATTTTTCTGGGCGCGATCCTGGTGGCGGCGGGAGTGGTGGTGATCCTGCTGGCGCGCCTGCATCTGCCTTTGGGAAGGCTGCCGGGGGACATTGTTTACCGCGGGAAGAACACGCGCGTGTATTTTCCTCTGGCTACCTCGATTCTCCTGAGCGTGGTGCTGTCGATTTTGCTTTATCTAGTGAACCGGTGGAGAAGATAAAGTTTTTTCGCCTTCCAATTCCAGATTCCAGCCAAAACGGAAGAAAGAGCCCCAGACCTCGACCGAAGGATTTTGAGTTCTGAAGCGTGGCTGAAACAGTCGCTCGTAGAGCGCTATATTTGGAAGACTGTGCTACCCTGCCGAGAAATGGCTAGGCCACCGAATCGCCAACTGTTGGGCTGTCTGACCGCCTACGATCCTCACGTATCGGATTTGCTCCTGGCGCTTCGCGAAATAGTTCTGGAAGAAGCGCCCGACGCGATTGAATCCATCTCCAAAGGATACGCAGTGGCGATTGGGTTCTCGTTCGCCTGCAAACCTCTTAAGGATGGGTTTTGCCATGTCGTCGCCTACAAAACCCACGTGAACCTCGGATTCAACCGTGGCGCTCTACTCCCCGATCCGAACCGCATCCTGGCCGGAAACGGTAAGTCGATTCGCCATATTACGATCCGCGATCGGCACGAACTAGAACATCCTGCCGTTCGGCGATATCTTCAGACCGCCATCGAACAAGTAGGCAGGCCGCCGGCTAAACCTCGTTGACCTACGCGCACCTGTGGCAGACCTCACTGACCAAATTGTTCCAGGCCCCCTAGCATTCGCATCGCGAGCAAGTATTAGCATGCGGCCGATCGCCGATTTCCCAGATGTCTGTTACCTTTTGTGTATGAAAACCGCGTTGTATGCACGAATCGTCTTCGGCGCGTCGGCGGTGCTGTTCGGCGTGATCGCGCTGATGTGGCACGACGTTTATACCTGGCAAAACCTGCAACATATCTGGGGCCTGCCGTTCGGCGCCATCATTGGCGGGTGTCTCATGGCCGCTCAAATTGCTGGCGGAATTGGGATACAGTACCCGCGCTGGCGCTGGGCCGCGGTCGTACTTGGCATTGTCTATCTGTGTTTCTCGCTGGCCTGCGTCCCTGACATCATTGCCGCGTCGAACATCTATGACCGATACGGCGGAAGCTTCTTCGTATTCTTTTCCTTGGTCTGCGGCGCGATCGCGCTGTATGCTGCGACCGAAGCAAATGCAGCAAAGGCGGTGATGCTCGGCCGACTGGCCCGCCTTGGACTCGGCGTCTGCACGATCTCCTTTATGCTTGGCCAGGCACTCTTACTGCGCGAAACAGCTCACCTGGTTCCCAAGTGGATTCCGCCCAGCCAGATGTTTTGGGCGATTCTTACCACAACCGCGTTTGGCCTCGCAGCAATTGCCATTCTCTTCAATCGCCAGGCGCGGCTTGCGATGCGCCTGATGACGCTGATGGTGGGCCTGTTTGGCGTAATAATTTGGGTTCCGCGCGTGGTCGCTCACCCGAAGGCGCATTTCAACTGGTCTGAATGCGTCCTGACTTTCCTGGTTACAGGAGCTGCCTGGGTAGTGGCCGATTTAAAGTCCTTTTGATTTAAGTTGTGACGGCCGTCCCTGCCACTGCGGGCACGGATCTGGCCAGTACACGGCATGGTTGCGGTAACATAGCGCTGCAGCGCGGGGGCGCACACAAAGAACTCTGGGAGAAAAACGGCGAATGGAAAAAGACCTACGAAGACGAGTCCAAAGGTTGTATCCGGGTTTGGTATTTTCGGCAGTCTTGGCGTGCCTGGTAGCGGGGTGCGGCGCCGTGGTTGCGAAAGCGCAGCAAGGTGCATCGCCAGAGAAGATTTTCTTCAATGCGAAAGTATTCGCGGGGAATCCGGACGATCCTTACGCTGAGGCGGTCGCAATCCGCGGGGACAAGATTGTGGCGGTGGGAAATCTGGCCGAGGTGGAAAAGGCGGCTGACGCCGGAGCGGAGCGCGTCGATCTGCAGGGCAAGAGCCTGTTTCCGGGATTCATCGATTCGCACACTCACTCGATCGACGGCGGATTGAATTTGATTTCGGCCGACGCCAGCGACAAGGTAGCCCAGCTCGACCAGTTGCCGGCATTCGTGGCCTGGGCAAAAAAATCAGGCCGCGGAATGCGCGGTGACATTGTAGAAGTGCTGGGATTGCCGCTCGAGTTCTGGTCGCATCCCGATGTGTTGAATAAAGATTTCAGCACAGGCGCTTATGAGAAACAGTGCGTTCTGTTGCGCGGCATGGATGGGCATACGGCCTGGGCAAACCGGGCGTTGCTGGCTCGCGCCGGGATTACAGCGGAGTTTTTGAAAACGCTGACGCCGGAGCAGCGCGGCTACTACGGCATTAGTAAAGACGGACAGCCGAACGGATTTCTGGTGGATGCCGGAACAGAGAAAGTCGAGCCGCTGTTGCCGAAGTATACGCCGGAACAATTGCTCGCGGCGGGACGGGCGGCGCTGCAATACGAATATAGTCTGGGCATCACGGCGTGGCTTGATCCCCTGGCGACGGATTATGTGCTGCAAGCGTACAAGGCCCTTGCCGATCATGGCGAGCTGAACTCGGAGGTAGTGGCGTTTCCGCGCGTGTATGCGAAGGATCCCGCGGCAGAGCTGGCGGGGGTGCAAAAAACGCGCGAAGAATATAAAAATGTTCCGCATCTGCACGTGACCGGCATAAAAGTTTTTGCAGACGGCGTGGTCGAGTTTCCTTCTCAAACAGCCTATTTGAGCAAGCCTTACCGAAATACGGGGCGGAACGCGGAACTGTTGTTTGAGCGGAAGAAGTTTGCTGAGTTATGCATTGAGGCGGATAAAGAAGGATTGATCGTTCACGTGCACGCGATCGGCGATGGCGCTGTGACTGCCGCGCTCGACGGAATTGAGGCAGCGCGAAAGGCGAATGGAAATTCACGACTGCCCGATACGATCACCCACGAACAGTTCGTGCAGCCGACCGATTTCCCGCGCTTTCGCGAATTGGGCGTGGTGAGCGCGCTGCAAATGTTCTGGGCCGATGCCAGCCAGGACACGATCGAGATTGTAAAACCCTATATCGATCCGGAGATTTATAAGTGGCAATATCCCGCTCGGTCGATTCTGGATAATGGCGGAATTATTTCAGGTGCGAGCGATTGGCCGGTTTCGACGGCGAACGTGTTCAAGGCGATTTATCAGGCGGAGACGCGGCGAGGACCCGAAGGTGTGCTTGATCCACCGCAGGACATGCCGCGCGAGGCCATGCTTTATGCCTACACGCGCAATTCCGCGCGTGCAATGAATATGGAAGATTCGATTGGAACCATCGCTCCGGGAAAGCGCGCCGATCTGGTTTTGTTCGATCGCGACGTGCTGACAGTTTCCCCGGAGCAGATGCGGGATACGAGAGTGCTATGGACGATGGTGGAAGGAAAGGTAGTTTATCGGGCGAAATAATCAGAGGATGCTTCGGGCAACCCGCGACGCCAGCCTATTGCTCTATCTAGGCAACTTTGAGCACAGCCCCGTGTTCAAAGCGCATTAGGAGGTCGGCATGAAAAAGTATGCCCCTCAGTTTTGTCTCTCCCCGCTCATTCTGGCCGCGGCAATCAGCCTCGCATGCGGTTCCTCTTCCGGTGGCCCAACTAACTTGACGTCCATTTCAATATCTCCCGCAACTGCCAACGCTCAGGACTATCCCAACGGACAGGTTCAGTTCACCGCCGTGGGTTACGAATCTGGATCTTCTTCCCCGGTCTCGATCTCGCCAACCTGGAGCGTTTGCAATGAAGCGAACGCTCAGAGTGAGATTAAGGTAAACGCAACTGGAGTGGCCCAGTGCAACGCAGGTGCGTCCGGGACCTACATTGTGAATGCGTCTGTACTCACGCACTCGAATCCGACTTGCAATGTAGTACTCGCCTGCAGCGAAGCCGGCACAGATTGTTTCGGAACCCACGGCGTGGCCGAGCTCACCTGCCCGTAGAACTCATGCTGTCCTCAAAAAACTTTCGGGGGCGAAGTAGCTTCGCCCCCGAAACGCTAAAAACTGCTGCCTTTAGTTATTCCGCTGCCAGTTCTTCGGTTTCGCCCTCGTGGCGCATCATCTCCAGAGCGCGCTCGGCCTCTTCGTACGCAGCCGAGACTTCCGCCTGTACCTTCGCTGCGGCCTCTTCCATTTCTGGCGAGAGGCGCACGTTGCGGTAGTACTCCATGCCGGTTCCGGCAGGGATCAGACGTCCGACGATTACGTTCTCTTTCAAGCCGCGCAGGTGGTCGACCGCCCCTTGGATCGAGGCTTCGGTGAGCACGCGCGTGGTCTCCTGGAACGATGCCGCCGAAATGAACGAGTCGGTCGAGAGCGACGCTTTCGTGATGCCGAGGAGCAGCGGGCGTCCGGTAGCCGGCTTGCCGCCCTCCTTGATCACGCGCTCGTTCTCTTCGCGGAAGCGGAACTTGTCCAGTTGCTGCTCCAGCAGGAACGTGGTGTCGCCCACGTCCTCGACCTTCACCCAGCGCATCATCTGGCGGACAATCACTTCAATGTGTTTGTCCGAGATGTTCACGCCCTGCAAGCGGTAGACTTCCTGGATTTCGTTCACCAGGTAAGACTGCAGCTCCTTTTCGCCAAGAACGGCCAGAATGTCGTGCGGGTTGAGCGGGCCATCCATCAAGGGTTCGCCAGCTTTCACGCGCTCGCCTTCCTGCACGTTGATGTGAACGCCGCGCGGGACGGAATATTCTTTCTCCGTGCCGTTATCGGCCTGCACATAGAGTTTGCGCTGTCCTTTCGAAACCTCGCCGAATTTCACCGTGCCATCGATTTCGCTGATGACCGCGGTTTCGTGCGGCTTGCGGGCTTCGAACAGTTCGACCACGCGCGGCAGACCACCGGTGATGTCCTTGGTCTTGGTGGTTTCGCGCGGGATCTTCGCCAGCACATCGCCCGGGAATACCGTATCGCCATCCTGCACCATAAGGTGAGCACGCGATGGCATCAGGTAACGCTTGCTGGTTTTGCCCTTGACCACGACCGCAGGCTGGCGCTTCTCGTCGGGCGAATCGCCCACCACGTGCCGCGACAAGCCGGTGACTTCGTCGACTTCTTCGTGCAGCGTGACCCCTTCCTGCAAGTCTTTGAACTGCGCGGCGCCGCCGATTTCGGTAAGGATGGCGAAGGTGTAAGGGTCCCACTCCACCATGACCTTGCCTTGCTCGACGCGATCGCCTTCATTGACCTTGAGCTTGGCGCCATAAATCACCGAGTAACGCTCGCGCTCGCGGTTCTTGTCGTCGACCACGGCAATTGAACCCTGGCGGTTCATGACCACCAGATCGCCGGATTTCGACTTGACCGTCTGCAATCCGATGAAGCGCACGGTGCCGCTGTTCTTGGCATCGAGACGCGATTGCTCGGAGACTCGCGATGCCGTACCGCCGATGTGGAAGGTACGCATAGTGAGCTGCGTTCCCGGTTCGCCGATCGACTGCGCGGCAATGACTCCCGTGGCTTCGCCGAGTTCGACGAGGCGTCCGGAAGCCAGGTTGCGGCCGTAGCACATTACGCAGACTCCGCGCTTCGACTCGCAAGTCAGCACCGAGCGAATTTTCACGCGCTCGATTCCAGCGGCCTGGATTGCTCCCGCGAGTTCTTCGGTGATCTCCTGGTTGATATCGACTACAACATTGCCGTCGTAGTCTTTGATTTTTTCGAGCGAAACGCGGCCCACAATGCGGTCGCGCAGCGGCTCGATAATTTCGCCGGCTTCGACAATGCCCTGCACGTAAATGCCATCGACCGTGCCGCAGTCGTATTCGCTGATGATGACGTCCTGCGCCACATCGACGAGACGCCGTGTCAGATAGCCGGAATCCGCGGTCTTCAGAGCGGTATCGGCCAATCCTTTGCGGGCACCGTGGGTCGAGACGAAGTATTCGAGCACCGTGAGACCCTCACGGAAGTTCGCCGTGATCGGTGACTCGATAATTTCGCCGGAGGGCTTGGCCATCAATCCACGCATGCCGGAGAGCTGGCGAATCTGCTGTTTCGATCCGCGAGCGCCGGAATCAGCCATGACGTAAATCGGATTGATGAAACCTTCCTTGTCGGCACGCTGCATCTGTCCGAACATCTCATCGGCAACCTTTTCGGTAATCGCCGACCAGATTTCGATGACCTTGTTGTAACGCTCGCCGTTGGTGATGGCGCCGTCGAGATATTGCTGCTGCACGGCGACGACTTGCTTTTCGGCGTCCTTGACCAGCGTCTTCTTGCTGTCAGGAATGACCATGTCGTCGATGCCGATGGAAAGGCCAGCTTTGGTTGCGTACTTGAAGCCGAACTCTTTCACTTCATCGAGCATCTTGACGGTGGTCTCCAGCCCGAAGCGAAGGTAGCCGTAGTTCACCAACGCTCCGATCCCCTTTTTCTTAAGCAGGCCGTTGATGTAGGGCATGCCTTCGGGAAGGTGATCGTTCAGAATGGCGCGGCCGACCGTAGTGTTGATGAACGCGCGGTCCACATGCGTCGGCTCGGTGTGAATGATGTCCTGATCGTCGTAGGCGGTGGAGAGTTCGATCAATTCACCGGTGTAGCGCAAGCGGATAGGCGTAAGCGTCTCCACTTCGCCCATTTC
The DNA here is from genome assembly GCA_963743585.1 of uncultured Acidobacteriaceae bacterium. Classification (GTDB taxonomy): domain Bacteria; phylum Acidobacteriota; class Terriglobia; order Terriglobales; family Acidobacteriaceae; genus Sulfotelmatobacter. The sequence continues at coordinate 1,049,977 of CAVUQI010000006.1, forward strand.
GAGCGCGAGCAGAACTTCTTCGATATTGGCGAAGACGCGGCCTTCCCCCTTTGCGCCAGGCTTGCCTTTGGTCAAGTAATACAAACCGAGGACCATGTCCTGCGTAGGCACGGTGATCGGATGGCCTGATGCTGGCGAAAGAATGTTGTGCGAAGCGAGCATCAACACGCTGGCTTCGACCTGCGCTTCCGGAGACAGCGGAATATGCACAGCCATCTGATCGCCGTCGAAGTCGGCGTTGAACGCTGTGCAAACCAGCGGGTGAATGCGGATGGCTTTGCCTTCCACCAGCACCGGCTCAAACGCCTGAATGCCGAGGCGATGCAAAGTTGGAGCGCGGTTCAGCAGCACAGGGTGATCTTTGATGACTTCTTCAAGAATGTCCCAAACGATCGGCTCCTGCTGCTCGACCATTTCTTTCGCCTGCTTGATGGTGGTGACGTTACCAGTTTGTTCGAGCCGGTGATAAATAAACGGCTTGAACAATTCGAGCGCCATCTTCTTTGGCAGACCGCACTGGTGCAGCTTGAGTTCGGGGCCGACCACGATGACGGAACGTCCGGAGTAGTCGACGCGCTTGCCAAGCAAGTTCTGCCGGAAGCGTCCCTGCTTGCCTTTGAGCGTATCGGAAAGCGATTTCAGCGGACGGTTGTTCGCTCCGCGCAGCACGCGGCCACGGCGGCCGTTGTCGAACAATGCATCTACAGCCTCCTGCAACATGCGCTTTTCATTGCGCACGATGACTTCGGGAGCGTGCAGGTTCATCAGCTTCTTCAACCGGTTGTTGCGGTTGATCACGCGGCGGTAAAGGTCGTTCAGATCGGACGTGGCAAAGCGGCCGCCATCGAGTGGGACCAGCGGTCGCAGCTCCGGCGGAATCACCGGAATCACATCGAGGATCATCCAGCTCGGCTTGTTGCCGCTGCGGCGGAATGCTTCAACGACTTTGAGACGCTTCGTGTACTTGAGTCGCTTCTGCAGCGAGTTCTCATTCTTCATCTTCTCGCGCAGTTCGGTGGAGAGGCCGTCGGTGTCGATGCGCTTGAGCAGTTCCTTGATCGCTTCCGCGCCCATCATGGCCTTGAATCCGGCAGGACGGTATTGCTGATCGAGTTCGCGGAACTTGGCCTCGTCTTTGATGACTTCGCGCTCTTTTACCGGAGCGTCGCCCGGCTCAACGACTACGTAGGCCTCGAAATAAAGAACGGATTCGAGATCACGCAGCGAAATATCCAGCAGGTGCCCGATGCGACTGGGCAAGCCCTTAAAGAACCATACGTGCGAGCAGGGTGAAGCCAGCTCGATGTGTCCGAGGCGCTCGCGGCGCACTTTGGAAAGCGTAACTTCCACGCCGCACTTGTCGCAGATGACGCCGCGGTGCTTCATGCGCTTGTACTTGCCGCAGAGGCACTCCCAATCGGTTACCGGGCCAAAGATGCGGGCGCAGAACAGGCCGTCGCGCTCGGGTTTGAAGGTGCGATAGTTGATGGTCTCAGGCTTGGTAACTTCTCCATGCGACCAGCTGCGGATTTTTTCCGGCGATGCCAGGCTGATGCGGATGGCATCGAAATCCGCAATCGTGTTTTGCATTTCGAACGGGCTCGAACGAAACAAGGTGTTCCTCCGCTTCCTGCTCTCGGCGGCGACGACCGATTTTCAGCGGCGTTACCTGTTTTTTGTTTCACGGCGGTCGAGAGCTTTTTCCCCGCGAAACGTTCTTTAAATAATTGCGAAAAATGCTTACGTATAAATTCCAGTAAGGCTTTGAGCGGCGCGGCCAAAGCCGCGCCCTTTCAAAGCACTTCTTAATCTGCCGCGCTGGCCGTGGGCTTGCGCTCGCCGGTCTTGATCAGCTCCACGTCGAGGCAGAGCGATTGCAATTCGCGGATCAGCACGTTGAACGACTCGGGTACGCCCGGCTCCATGGCAGCTTCGCCCTTGACGATGGCCTCGTAAATCTTGGTGCGGCCGTATACGTCGTCGGACTTCGCCGTCAGCAGTTCCTGCAGGATGAACGCCGCGCCGTAAGCTTCCAGCGCCCAGACTTCCATTTCTCCGAAGCGCTGTCCGCCGAACTGCGCCTTGCCGCCCAAAGGTTGTTGCGTAATCAGCGAGTACGGTCCGATGGAACGCGCGTGAATCTTGTCGTCCACTAGGTGCGACAGTTTCAGCATGTAGATGTACCCGACGCAGACCGGCTGTTCGAACTGGTCTCCGGTCATGCCGTCGTGCAGCATCGTCTTGCCGGAAGTCGGCAGGCCCGCGTGCTCGAGCAGCGCCTTGATCTCGCCCTCTTTCGCGCCATCGAACACGGGCGAACCCATGTAGACGCCGCGCGCCAGCGTGGGCGCCAACGCTTCCAGTTCTTCATCGCCCATTTCGGCGATGATGTCCGAGAGCTTCGAATCCTTGAACAAAGCCTTCAACTCGCGGCGAATCGCTTCCGTGCGGGTGTTTTCCTTGAGCAACTTGCTGATCTTTTCACCCAATACGTAACCTGCCCATCCGAGATGCGTCTCGAGAATCTGCCCCACGTTCATACGGGACGGCACACCGAGCGGATTCAGAACAATTTCTACCGGCGTTCCATCGTCGAGGTAAGGCATGTCCTCTTCCGGCAGAATGCGGGCGATCACACCCTTGTTGCCGTGACGGCCGGCCATCTTGTCGCCCACGCTCAGCTTGCGCTTCATCGCGATGTAGACCTTGACCAGCTTGATAACGCCGGGCGGCAGTTCGTCGCCCTTGGTGAGTTTTTCTTTCTTCTCGTTGACGATCTTCTTGAGCACATCGATCTGGCGAGAAGTCATTTCCTCGATTTCGTCGATCTGCTCATTCACCCGTGGATCTTTGTCGGCATACTTGATGCGCTTCAGATTGCGGGTCGAGATGCGTTCAATCTCGTCCCGGGTAAGAATGTTGCCCTTGGTCAGCAGCCGCTTGTTGGTGCGCTCGTCGTGCAAGTCGGCTTGAACGTCCTTGCCGCCAAGAATGTTTTCGAGACGCTTCAAACGCTCGTCGGTAAGAATGCGGATCTCGTCTGACAAGTTCTTTTCGAGCTTGCCGATCTGCGTCGCTTCAATCGATTTCGCGCGCTCATCTTTCTCCTGGCCCTTGCGGGAGAAGATTTTTACATCGACGATCACGCCCTCGATTCCCGGGGGACAGTAGAGCGACGCATCGCGAACGTCTCCGGCTTTTTCGCCGAAGATGGCGCGCAGCAGCTTCTCTTCCGGCGTGAGCTGGGTTTCGCCTTTCGGCGTAACCTTGCCCACAAGAATGTCGCCCTGCTTGATGCTGGCGCCGATGCGGATCACCCCCGCTTCGTCGAGATTGCGCAACATGGTCTCGCTGACGTTAGGAATATCGCGCGTGACTTCTTCCGGCCCAAGTTTGGTGTCGCGCGCTTCAATTTCATATTCCTCAATGTGCAGCGAGGTGTAGTAATCGTCCTTCACCATTTTTTCGGAGACCAGTATCGCGTCTTCGAAGTTGTAACCGCGCCACGGCATGAAGGCGACAAGCACGTTGCGCCCGAGCGCAAGCTCGCCGTGATCGGTGCAGGGACCGTCGGCGATGACTTCACCCTTCACCACGCGCTGCCCCTTCTTGACCACCGGCTTCTGATTGATGCAGGTGTTCTGGTTCGAGCGCTTGAACTTGGTCAGCTGGTAAATGTCGCTGCCCACCTCACGCGACAACTGCGTAGGGTGGTGTTCGCCTTCAACGCGCACGATGATGCGGTCGGAATCAACCGAATCGACGATGCCGTTGCGGCGCGCGAGAACCACTGCGCCTGAATCCCGCGCCGTGACGCCTTCCATTCCTGTGCCCACGATCGGCGCTTGCGCGCGCAGCAGAGGCACGGACTGGCGTTGCATGTTCGCGCCCATGAGAGCGCGGTTCGCGTCATCGTGTTCGAGAAACGGCACCAGCGATGCGGCGACGGAAACCAGCTGCTTCGGGCTGACGTCAACGTAATCGACTTCATCCCGGCTCACCAGAACGAAGTTGCCGGCCTTGCGCGCGTTGACCAGTTCTGCAACGATCTTGCCCTTATCGTCAAGCTCCACGTTGGCCTGTGCGATGGTGTGGCGGTCTTCTTCCCACGCGGAAAGATAGAACGAGAAGGGATCGACCTGCACCGGCTTCTTGCGCTTTTCTCGCAATTCGTTGTTTACTTTTTCCAGTTCGTGCTTCTCGATGTAATCTCCGACCTTGTAATCGCCGTCGCCGGTGTTGACCACGCTGACGTAGTCGATCACGCGTCCACCCTTGATCTTGCGATACGGCGACTCGATGAACCCATAATCGTTGATCCGCGCGTAGCAGCTCAACGACGAGATCAGTCCGATGTTCGGGCCTTCCGGCGTTTCAATCGGGCAGATGCGGCCATAGTGCGTCGGGTGAACATCGCGCACTTCAAATCCGGCGCTGCTCACGCGACAACCCCCCCGGCCCAAGTGCCGAGAGACGCCGTTTGTGCGTGATCTCGGAGAGCGGATTGGTTTGGTCCATAAACTGCGACAGCTGCGACGATCCGAAGAATTCGCGGATCGCTGCCATCACCGGCTTGGCATTGACCAGGTCGTGCGGCATGGCCGTCGACATTTCCTGGTACACGGACATTTTTTCTTTAATCGCCCGTTCCATGCGGACAAGGCCGATGCGGAACTGGTTCTCCATCAGTTCGCCGACCGCGCGAACGCGCCGGTTGCCCAGGTGATCGATGTCATCGACCGCGCCGATGTTCTTGCGCAATTTCAGCAGGTAGTTGATCGTCGCGTAGAAATCGTCCGGATCCAGCGTGCGCTTTTCGAGACTCGTCGCATCCTGATTTTCGAACAACTTAATATTGAACTTCAGGCGGCCGACCTTCGAGAAGTCATACTTGCGCGGATCAAAGAACATCCCGTGGAATAGCGCCGTCGCAGTGTCGAGCGTCGGCGGATCGCCCGGACGCAGCTTGCGGTAGATTTCGATCAGCGCCTCTTGCGGGGTGCTCACCGAATCGCGCTTCAGGGTCTGGCTGATCACCGTGCCCACATCGTCGCGTTCGGGGAAGAAGATATTCATCTCCACTACGCCGGAATCGAGAATCTTAGAAACCTTGTCAACCGTGACTTCGGTATTGGCCTCGAGCAGGACTTCGCCGGTGGTCGTGTCCACGATGTCGGCGGCAGCCCATGCGCCTTCTAGGTCGGTGACATCGACTTCGATTTCGCTGATCTTCGCCTTTTGAATTTCCTTCAGAATCTGCGCGTTGATCTTGCGGCCGGAGTGCGCGATTTCGTCTCCGGACTTGTTCTTGATCGAGTGCGCAAGCTTCATTCCGAGCAGGTTCGTCGGCTTCTCGCTGGCCGGGTCGAGCGTCCAGTAAAGCTTCTTGTCCTTAATCGCAATGCGATCGACGGTGTAGAACGTGCGCAGAATGTCCTCGCCCGAGCGCAGCCCGAGTGCGCGCAGGAAAATCGTGCCCAGGAATTTGCGCTTGCGGTCGATGCGGACGTAAAGCACGTTTTTCTGGTCGTATTCAAATTCCACCCACGAACCGCGATAGGGAATGATCTTCCCCAGGAAGTACGTGCGGTTGTTCGCGGTCTCAAAGAATACACCGGGCGAACGGTGCAACTGGCTGACAATCACGCGCTCGGTACCGTTAATAATGAAGGTGCCGTTCTGCGTCATGAGCGGAACGTCGCCGAAGAACACTTCCTGCTCTTTGATATCGCGGATTGACCGGTTGCCGGTCTCGGCATCTTTGTCGAAAATCGTGAGGCGCATCGTGACCTTGAGCGGCGCGGAGTAGGTCATGCCGCGCTCTTCGCACTCGGCCACGTCATATTTCAATTGCAATCCGACCGGGTCGCCGCACTTGTTGCAGAAATCGGGCGTGTTGGCGTTGTAGGTGCCGCACTTCTGGCAAAGCACATCGCCGGGATGGAACGGATCGGTGATGACCGTGTTGCCGCAGTTCTTACAGGTAGTGCGCAGGTGATGGAGCCCCTTCAGGTGACCACACTTGCACTCCCAGTTACCAATGGCGTAATCCACAAACTCAAGTTGTGATACGTTGCGGAAGTCGGTGATCGGGAAGACGGACTGGAACACCGCCTGCAATCCGCCGTCTTCGCGCTCGCTCGGCAGTTTATCCATTTGCAGAAAACGGTCGTACGAACGCTTCTGGACCTCGATAAGGTTCGGGATCTGGATGGTTGCTGGAATTTTTGAAAAATCAAAGCGTTTACGGAAGGCGTTATTCTTCATTATTAAGAACTCCCATTCAATCAAGCGCAGCCGTGCGCTGCGTCAAACCTGCGGAATGTGGGGCGCAGATTGCGCCATTCTGCTTCGCTACACTCTGTAACGTCTTTGCCTGGAACCTGGTTGAATCAAGAAACGAGAACAAATACTGGAAAAGACGACGGGGCGACTGCAGGGACAAGCCATCCCGCAGACGCCATGCAAGGCATTTCGCCAATTTGAATTTGTAATCTTTCGCGCCAGTTCTATTCGGCCGTTTCCGTTCCGCCTGCCCACGGAACAGTGCCCATGCTTCCCTGCGGGTCTCGCCCGCGATTGAGTGAGGCCAGAGGAAGCGGTGATAAGTTAGATGCTACCACCACCGCTTCGGCTTCACAACCAGAACGTTTTATTTCCCGAGACTTGCACCGTTTATGTGGCGCGGACGCCCTCGTCCGCGAAGCCGCCCCCGCTCCCGGCTAACCGGGAAAGGGCTACGCTTCACACCACACGCTTGGCTACTTCACCTCGACGGTCGCGCCAGCATCGGTGAACTTCTTCTTAATGGTCTCGGCCTCTTCCTTGGAAACGCCCTCCTTCACGTTCTTGGGCGCTCCATCTACCAGTTCCTTGGCCTCTTTCAAGCCCAGGCTGGTGACCTCGCGGACGGCCTTGATTACATTGATCTTGTTCGCCCCGACTTCTTTCAGGACAACCGTAAACTCAGTCTTTTCTTCAGCCGGAGCTGCCGCCGCACCCGCGCCGGCACCGCCGCCCGCGACCATCACCGGGGCCGCCGCCGCAGCCGAGACTCCGAGACGCGTCTCAAGTTTCTTGACCAGCTCGGCCGCTTCCAGCAGAGACAGGTTTACGATCGACTCTTCAATCTGTTGCAAATCCGCCATGTTAATTTCTCCACTTTAAGTTATGAATTTGCTTGCTTTCGTTATCGTTGGCCGGGTTTCCAGTGCGGCAGGCTCATTTTCCGGCGCCAGACAACGCCAGAATCTGAACCGCGCAGCCCCTGACTTTCGATAACCGAATCTCTTCGCTGTACGGCGCGGGCGCCCTCGCCCGCGCGACCCTACCCAGCTTCACTCGACCGAACGGCCGAAAACAGCCGTCCTCCGAGCTACGCTTCCTTAAACTTCTTCTCCTGCACACCCTGATTGACCACCACGGCCAAGTTGCGAGGCACAGCATTCATCACGGTCACCAGGCGTTGCGCCGGAGCGTTAATCAGGAACAGCAGCTTCGACATCAGCTCTTCCTTCGACGGCATGCTCGCCAGCGATTCGATCTCTTTAATCGAGATCACGCGGCCCTCGACCACGCCAACCTTGAAGGTGAACTCCGGCGTGTCTTTCGCGTACTTGGTAAGCGCCTTGGCCATGGCGACCGGATCGCCGGTTGTATAGGCGATCGAAGTGACGCCGGTCAGGTTCTTCAGGCCATCCTCGATCTTGGTGTCTTTCGCGGCAAGCTCGGCCAGCGTGTTCTTCACCACCTGATACTTGGCGCCTGCGCCGCGGAGGGCCTTGCGCAACTCGTAATCCTGGGCGACGGTCAGCTTGCTGTAGGTGGCCACGACGGCGCTCGAAACGTTCTTCAGTTCCGCGCTCAGCTTCTCAACTTGTTCCTTCTTCTTTGCTCTGCTAACTGGCATTGCATAGTCCTCTGATTATGATCTCGTGTAGGGACAACCGCCCCCGGCTGTCCGCCGGGCGCAGCCCGGCCTTTTCCTACGCCTTGGCCGCGTTCTCAATCGGGGCCACATCCAGCGAAATCCCCGGCCCCATGCTCGAACTCAGCGTGCATCCTTTAATGTACTTGCCCTTGGCCACCGACGGCTTGGCCTTAATTACGCTGGTGATCAGCACGGTCGCGTTCTCGATTAACTTGTCAGGAGAGAACGATATCTTTCCCACCGGCACGTGAACCAGCGCCGTCTTGTCGGTGCGGAATTCAACCTTGCCGGCTTTCACTTCCTGCACCGCCTTGCCTACATCGAAAGTGACCGTGCCTGTCTTCGGATTCGGCATCAGTCCTTTGGGCCCCAGAATTTTTCCCAGCCGTCCGACCGATTTCATCACGTCCGGTGTAGCGATCAGGGCGTCAAAGTCGGTCCAGTTTTCTTTGGTGATCTTCTCGACCATCTCTTCGCCGCCAGCATAATCGGCTCCGGCAGCTTCGGCTTCTCGAACTTTGTCGCCCGTGGCGATAACCAGAACTTTCTTCGACTTGCCGAGCCCGTGCGGCAGCACGACCGTGCCGCGGACCATCTGGTCGGCGTGCTTGGGATCGACTCCCAGCCGCAACGTGATCTCGACGGTCTCGTCGAACTTGGCAAATTTGACTTTCTGCAGCAAAGGCACTGCATCCTGCAGCGCGTACGGCCGCTTCTCAACTGCCGCGTGCGCCTTGGCGATGTTCTTTCCTTCTTTTTTCATTTTGCTTTTCCTTGTCTCCCACCGCTGACCAGCGTTCCGATCAGCCGTGGTGATTTCGACTTACAAATCCTAATGTAGAGGCGGCCGTCCGGCGGAGCGCAGCTCCGCTATCCAACCACTTCAATCCCCATCGATCTCGCCGTGCCGCGTACGCTCTTCACCGCCGCATCCACCGAGGCCGCATTCAAGTCGGGCATCTTTTGTTTCGCAATGTCCTCAACCTGCTTCAGCGTGACCTTGCCGACTTTATCCTTGTTCGGCGTACCCGATCCCTTGGCGATACCCGCCGCGCGCTTCAGCAGAATCGATGCCGGCGGCGTCTTCGTAATGAAGGTGAACGAGCGATCGTTATACACGGAGACCACAACCGGGATGATCAGCCCCTCCATCTCTTTCTGGTTGGTGCGCGCGTTGAATTGCTTGCAGAACTCCATGATGTTGATCTGCGCCTGTCCGAGCGCCGGACCAACCGGCGGCGCCGGCGTTGCTTTGCCCGCCGCGATCTGTAACTTCACGAAACCTGTAACTTTTTTTGCCATGACCTATTCCCAAAATTTAATTAAACGTGCGACAGCAATTCTTCCTCTTTTGAAAGTACAGGCAGCAGAACCGCCGCTTCCATAGGTACTAGCTCGTGCTCAGCAATTTGATCTCGGCACTGCCTCAATTGATCAAAAGCTTCGGGCAGACGACCAAGGTGTCTGTACGCCCTTACCAGAAGCACGCGGCCTAAGATCGCATCCGAGTCGATCCGGATGAGAAAATCGCCAAACCCCTTTACTAGATTCCAATCCACGAACTCATCTCTATAAAATACCGTCCCAAAAAAATCCTCGACAGCTGCAATCCGCTTGATAAGATCGCCGTCGAGGTCTTCGGCTTCCGCCTCGGACGCATGCAACGCCGGCATTACTGTCGGAATCAGTTTTTTCTGCACTGGATCGGCAGCCAATCCCAACCCCTCAATCGTATGCACGCCGATCACTTCCATATCATTCGGCTCGGCCATCACAACAATGTCTGGGGCCCTGAACCCATTGCTACCGACCCATACCGCCACGGTATCCCGTTCGATGACGGAGCCGTCGATGGCGCGGAACCCAATCCGCCGCAGAAGCTCGGGTTCGAGGCGCTTCAACCGGTCGCGATGAATCCACGAGAAGGCCGCTCCCGTATCGACCATCGCCACTACTTCTTCCACTTTCTCGGGGGCGTTGGGATTCCACACTCGCAACTTGGCGCTGAAACTGCCCATAACTACGCCACTTTCTCCACCTGGTTAAATTCCAACTCCACCGGGGTCGAGCGGCCGAAAATTGTGACCATCACTTTCAACGTCTCGCGATCTTCGTTCACTTCATCCACAATGCCCTGGAAGGTCGCAAACGGGCCCTCAGAGATGCGCACCGTCTCGTTCTTCTCGAACTTGACCTTCAGCTTGGGCTTCTCGCGGCTGTCGGCCACTTTGTAGACGATGTGCTGCACCTCTTCTTCGGATAACGGCGTAGGCTGCTGCCCGGTGCCGACAAATCCAGTCACGCGCGGCGTCGATTTCACCACGTGCCACACGTGATCGTCCATGTCCATTTCAACCAGCACGTAGCCGGGATAAAACATGCGCTCCGACGTATATTTCTTGCCGCCGCGCACTTCGGTGACCGACTCGGTGGGGATCAGCACTTTGCCGATCTTCTCCTGTAGCCCGAAGGCGGCGACGCGCGATTCCAGTGACTCTTTTACCTTGCGCTCAAATCCCGAATACGAGTGGATGATGTACCACTTCATGTTCGGATTGTGCGGAGCTTCGCCGCTTGGGCCTGCTCCGTCGGAGCTTGGCGGAGCCGTACTTTGCTCTGCGCCGCTGCCCGCTTCGTTTTTTTCTTCCTCTTGCATAATCAAGTTGAACTCCCGCTTCTGAGTGCTTTGGCCTTTAGTGTCCGAAATAGCTGTACAGGAACGAAACCAGCTTTTGGAGCACGTTGTCGATCACAAAAAAGAAGAGGCCGAAAATGAACACCGTGACCACAACCACCGCGGTGGTGGCCTGCACTTCTTTCCACGACGGGGCCGTGACCTTGCGCGTCTCGGTGCGCACGTCGTTGTAGAACGCCTTGATTCGCTCCGGCCAGGCCTTCACCCGTTCCCCGAAATTTCCGCTGGCGGTTGCGATTGAGTTCGCCATTTTCTTCGTCTCCACTCCCATACTGCGTTTACTCTCCGTGCGTCCTTCCAAAATCTGGCAGGGGCGGAGGGATTCGAACCCCCAAGTCCGGTTTTGGAGACCGGCAGTTTAACCGTTGAGCTTACGCCCCTATTGCTCTGTCACCCTGAGGCGACATGCCTTTCGTCGCCGAAGGATCTGGGCGCGCCGCGCGACCATTCTCGCGTCCTTTGCGAGAATACCAATCGCGTGTTTGGCACGCTTCCCTATTTCACTTCTTTATGCGGCGTATGCTTGCGGCAACGGCGGCAGAATTTCTTGAACTCCAGCCGCTCGGTCGTCGTCTTCCGGTTCTTGGTCGTCGAATAATTCCGCTCTTTGCAATCACCGCACTGCATCGTAACAATTTCTCGGGGCATTGCTCACTCCTGCTTCCAAACTCCGTTGTTTATGTGGGGACAGCCGCCCTCGGCTGTCCTGCGGAGCAAAGCTCCGCTGCTTTCTCGCCTACTGCACAATCTCGGCAATCGTTCCCGCACCAACCGTGTGCCCGCCTTCGCGGATCGCAAACCGCAAGCCCTTTTCCATGGCCACCGGTGTGATCAGTTCAATCACGAGCGAAACATTGTCGCCCGGCATCACCATCTCGGTGCCCGCCGGAAGTTCCGCCACTCCGGTCACGTCCGTCGTGCGCAAATAAAACTGCGGACGGTATCCCTTGAAGAACGGCGTATGCCGTCCACCTTCTTCTTTTGTGAGGATATACACCTCGGCCTTGAACTTGGTGTGCGGAGTGATCGACCCACCCTTGGCCAACACCATGCCGCGCTCCACATCTTCTTTCGCGATGCCGCGCAGCAACAGGCCGGCATTGTCGCCCGCCATGCCTTCGTCGAGCTGCTTCTTGAACATTTCGACGCCCGTGACGACCGTCTTGCGGGTGTCGCGGAAGCCGACGATCTCCACTTCTTCGCCGACCTTCACTTTGCCGCGCTCGATTCGTCCCGTCACCACCGTGCCCCGGCCCTGAATCGAGAAGATGTCTTCGATCGGCATCAGGAACGGCTTGTCGAGTTCGCGCGCCGGCTGCGGCACGCTCTTATCAACCGCTTCCATCAGCGCGTCAATCTGCTTCTCCCACTTCTCTTCTCCGTTTAAAGCCCCTAAAGCCGACAGACGAATCACCGGCACATCGTCGCCGGGAAACTTGTACGACTTCAGCAGCTCTCTGACTTCGAGTTCTACGAGATCCAGCAACTCGGGATCGTCCACCGCATCGCACTTGTTCAGCGCGACCACGATGTAAGGCACGCCGACCTGCCGCGCCAGCAGAACGTGCTCGCGCGTCTGCGGCATCGGACCATCCGTCGCCGCGACAACCAGGATTGCGCCATCCATCTGCGCCGCGCCCGTGATCATGTTCTTGATGTAGTCGGCGTGGCCGGGGCAATCCACGTGTGCGTAGTGCCGGTTCGCCGTCTCGTACTCAACGTGCGCCGTCGCGATGGTGATGCCGCGGGCTTTTTCTTCCGGTGCGTTATCGATGCTGTCAAAAGATCGGAAGACGATCTTCGGATTGTGCTTCTGCAAAACCTTCGTGATGGCCGCCGTCAGCGTGGTCTTGCCATGGTCAATGTGACCGATCGTCCCCACGTTGCAGTGCGGCTTATTACGATCAAATTTCTCTTTCGCCATTGCCTTTATTCCTCAGGGGCTAAAGCCCCGGATTATTTCATTCTTCCTAGCGGCACGGCTAAAGCCGTGCCCTGATACGAAACCCACTAAAAAATAGCCGCTCAAACTAGAACTCAATAATACTGATACAGCTTCTTAAACTTGTGCCGCAGTGCGGTGTCGACTGTTTCCAGCTTCGACAGGTAAAACTCTCGCATCTGCGCCTGATCGGACAGCGGCAACTCCTCATACAACTGCCACGCACTCAGGCCAAGCTTCTCCGATCCCTCCGCCGCCTGTTCCAGCGCTCGCGCGGAGAGCACGGCGTCAAAATCCCGAACGCGAAGTCCCTTGCGATCCAGTTGCTTCAAGAACCGCCCTGCATTCTCCGACAGGAACGCCTGTTCCACCGCCGCTTGCAGTTTCGCAAACTCCTGCGGCTTCTCTACTTTGATCGCAGCCTGTTCGAAGCCCATTTCCTTGCTCAACTCGTGTGGCGCGGGCGCCCCGCCCGCGACCCTTTATTCTTGGAGCGGGAGACGGGAATCGAACCCGCGACCAACAGCTTGGAAGGCTGTGACTCTACCACTGAGTTACTCCCGCCCGTGAACCCGCTTTCAGCGATCAGCCGTCAGCTAAATCTCAGCGGCCAAGGCCGCCCTCTCATGCAACTCACAGCCGCACGACTAAAGTCGTACCCTTCCCAAACCTCTAAACCATGGAGCCGATGATCAGGATTGAACTGATGACCTCTCCCTTACCAAGGGAGTGCTCTACCAACTGAGCTACATCGGCCCACTACTTCGCCGCGACTCGCATCTCCAACTCCCCGTCTACTGCTGGTTCCGCTTCATCGGCTGCCGGCTTTGTCTCGTTCTCGCCATCCGGATGCAGAACATCTTTCCGTCGCACCCAGGTCTTAAACGCAAACAACCCGAGAATCAGCAGCGTGACAGCTCTTACCCGTTGATCGCTCAGCGTGGTTACGGCCAGCACACCCAACGCCAGGTATGCAATCAACGCTCCGGTTAAACGACTCAGTTTCATTCACAGGTCCCGCGCAACCGCGCTCGGGATTTCGCCAGCGGCGAAAGCCGCTTCTTTCTCTGACCGTGGCGGCACGACTAAACTCGCGCCCTTTCACGAAACCTATAGATCACGAAACCTACATCAACAGCTAAACCTGGTGCACAGGGAAGGATTCGAACCTTCGTACCTCGCTAGGAGGGACAGATTTACAGTCTGTTGGCTTTAACCACTCACCCACCTGTGCACAACTGCCGGGTGATGCAGCCCTTGCGCTTCATCCAGCAGGCAACTCATTCGGCTACGGCAAAAACTCCGGAAGACGCGGCAGCACACTTCTGCTTTTAGTTTCAAATCAGAGCTTCAGCCAACCTGCCAGCCAGCCTTCTTTTGGCAAATCAGGGAAAACCAAGATTCACGCAAACGGATATCGCGCGAAGACCACTACACGCCGGAAAACTTCCGAATGGAGTGCGTTGGAAAAACCTGTTGCGCCGCCTACCGAGTTCCTGCCTGCCGAAATTCGTCGCCGAATTTCACATACTGGAGCTGGCGAAGGGATTTGAACCCCTGACCCTCTGATTACAAATCAGATGCTCTACCAACTGAGCTACGCCAGCATCGGGCACCAGTGCCCGCAAGCACAAGTATACCCCTAATCCCTTCCAGATGTCCGGGACAATTAAGTACGATATCACAATGTGATTTTTCGGCGCAACGGTGATTCCCTTAGCTTGATGAACTCAAGCTGCGGACGGAACAAATCGGGCGCAACCGGTCCCATCGTACCGAGGATGTTATGATTTCAGCCTGACCTCGCCCCATGCGAATTAGGCGCACGCTTCCCGTCGTCCTGGGAGTTGTAATCGTTGCGGCGGCAGTGACCGCCGCCGTCCAATTGCGAAAGCTTGCGCCGCCGGAACCGGCTCGCCTGCTGCCCGGCGCCGACGCCTTCTTTTACATCGATCTTTCCTGGGCCCGCCGATTGAACGGCGGCAAAGACTTGCCAGCGGTGAGCCACGATCCCGAATACGAGCAATTCATCCAGGCCACCGGCTTTCAGTTCGAGCGCGATCTCGATGAAGCTGCATTCGCTGTCCACTATCCTGCGAACTGGCCAGGCGGCGGGACTGGCGGGACTGCTCCCGAGCCGCGTTTTTCCGAAGTGCTGGTGGGAAAATTTCAAGGTGAGCGGCTCACCAACTATCTACGAAAAATCGCGCACTCGGTCGACACCTATCACGCAGCCGAAATCTTTACCATCCCCCTCGAAGGCAGGACTTTGCGCGTGGCCGTGCTCAACGCGGATTCCGTTGCCGCCTCGAACCAGCAGGACGCGGGCGTGATCGAAGGCATAGTGGACCGCTCAAAAAAGCTGGCCTCTCCCTTCGGGGGCCCTGCGCTGCTGCGGCAATTCTATAAACATGTTCAACTGGGAAGTTTGGCATGGGCCATCGCCCGCATCGATCCTTCGGCCCCCGGAACTGCGGACTGGAGTTCGCTTTTCACCAGTCCCGCCACGCTTGTGGTCTCGGCAAGTTTTCTGAGCCCGCTGCACCTGCACAAGGATTCATTTCATGTGCTGGCTGAGGCTTTCACGCACAATGCCGATGAAGCGCGCGCCCTTGCTGACAAGGCCGCGGCATTCCTGGCTCTGACCCAAACTGCCGAAATCTCCGCCGGACTGCATGGCAACGATGCTGATGTGAAAGCATTCTTTGACAGCCTCAGAGTAAAGCAGGATGGAGATCGCGCAGTCATGAGCGCCATGGTTCCTTTCGGCTTTGTGCGGAAGTCTCTCGCCGAAGTGACCACCCGAAACCAGCTCGACACCTACAGGCCCGCAGCCGGCCACGAAGTAGGCCGCTGACCTCTACTTCTCCTTTTCAGAGTGATTGTCTCCGAGTGCTGATTTCAGAGTGTTTGACTTCAGAATGCTGATTTCGGAATGCCGATTTCACAGTGATAGACTTCGCGCATGAGGAAGAGGGACTCTGAACGCGATCCCGCAGATGCCGGAACTATCTCCGCGACTGTGTCCGCCAACGATTCCCGCACTCCGCACAGCTCCGGGCCCTCGCTCTATCTAGTCGCGACCCCAATCGGCAATCTCGAAGACATTACCTTCCGCGCGGTGCGCGTTCTCAAAGAAGTCGACCTGATTGCCTGCGAAGATACCCGGCAAACCCAAAAGCTTCTCAATCATTACGGAATCACCACGCGCACCATCAGCTATCATGAGCACAATGAGATGACCCGCGCCGCGGAACTGGTGAAGGAGATGCAAGAAGGCGCTAGCGTCGCGCTGGTGAGCGACGCGGGAATGCCGGGAATCTCCGATCCCGGATTTCGTTTGGTTTCGCTGGCCATTCGGCATCATCTCCCGGTTGTGCCCATTCCCGGAGCAGCCGCATTTCTGGCCGCGCTGGTGGCCAGCGGCCTACCAACCGATTCGTTCCGCTTCAGCGGATTCTTGCCGGCGAAACGTGGTGAGCGACGGGCGGCTCTGCAAGCGGTCAAAGCTTCTCCGCGCACCCAGGTTTTCTACGAAGCGCCGCACCGTATCCTTGAGACGCTCGTCGACGTTTGCGAAGTCCTGGGAGATAATCGCCATGTCGTGATCGCGCGCGAGGTGACGAAGCTGCACGAAGAGTTCCTCCGCAGACCCGCCAGCAAACTGTTGCAGGCATTAAAAGCACGCGATGGAGTCAAGGGGGAGATCACGTTGCTGATCGGCAAGGCCGAGGAGAACGAATCTCCGGCGGCCACACCGACTGCAGCCAATATTTCGGTTCGGCAGAGAATTGAACAGATCGTGGCCGAAGAAAAAGTCGATGAGAAAACTGCACTGAAGAAAGTGGCGAAGGAGCGCGGGATTTCAAAGAGCGAGGCCTATCGCGAAATGCAGAGAAGCAAGTGAGACGTCTTTATTGCAATTTTGCAATCGCCTGCGCAATCCGCTCCAGCGTCGTCTCTCGGCCTAGCACTTCAAGCGTCTCAAACAACGGAGGCGCGTTTTTTCGCCCGCAGACTGCGACTCGAATCGGTTGAAACATCTGTCCTGCCTTCAGCCCAAGTTCCTGCGCGGCGGAGCGCAAGGCGTGATCCAGCGGGTCGTGGCGAAATTCGACACTTGCCAGCACCTCGCGCGCTCGCGTCAGGACTTTCAAAGCCATTGCCGCGTCGCCCTTCTGCGGGATGAGTTCCGCCGGGTCATAAGGTAATAATTGTTCCCTGAAGAAAAAATCAGCCGTCGTGAGCACGTCGCGCAGCAGCTTGATACGCTCGCGGATGAGGTTCGTGACTTCCCTCATCTCGACCTCCCCCACTTGAAACCCGGCGTCGAGGACAATCGGACGCAGCAGCCCGCTCAAATTCTCGACCGATAATGCTCGAATGTGCTCGGCGTTAAGCCACAGCGCCTTCGGGTCGAATGTTTCTTCGGGAGCGAACCCAGGATCCCTCGCTTCGCTCGGGATGACAACATTCGTAGACACGGATTCCTTTGCAGACATCGATTCCTTAAAGTTCACCACCGCGTTCGAGCGATTGATTCCCTCCAGCGAAAAAGCATCCGTCAACTCCTGCAGCGACAGATTCTCCCGATTGTCTTTCGGCGACCAGCCCAGCAGGCATAAGAAATTAATGAACGCCTCAGACAAAAAGCCGGCGTCGCGATAAGTCGTAACGCTGACCACCGGCCCGTGCCTGCGCTTGGAAAGCTTAGTTCCATCCGGCGCCACCAGCAGCGGCAGATGCGCGAACTGCGGCGGCACAAACCCGGCAGCTTCGAAGATCAGCACATGCTTGAACGTGTTGGTGAGATGGTCCTGCCCGCGGATGATGTGGCTGATGCGCAGATCGGCGTCATCGGCGCACGACGCCAGATGATAGGTCGGCATGCCATCGGAACGCAGCAGCGCGAAGTCCTCGATGTCGTCTGCTTCCTTTATCTGTTCGCCATAAACCGCATCGTTAAACCGCACCACGCGCCCGCTCTCGCGGGGCACCCGAAAACGCAGCGCAAACGGCTCTCCCGCAGCCGCGCGGCGGTCACTTTCTGCGCGAGAAAGTTCGCGCGCCCCAGGATTGAAGAGCCATGTTCCTTGTGCGCCCGATTTCTCCGCCTCTCCGGTGTGAGCAGGCGTGAAGTCGCGATAAGCCAGTCCCTTTTCGAAGATAGCCCAGGCTGTCTTGCGGTGTAATTCGAGTCGATCCGACTGCTTGTACTGCTCGTCCCAGCTCAGGTTGAGCCACTTCAAGCCTTCAAAGATCGAATCGACGGAAGCCTGCGTGTTGCGCTCAACGTCCGTATCGTCGAGGCGAAGAATCACCGTACCCCCGTTGTGGCGGGCGTAAAGCCAGTTAAAAATAAAAGTGCGGGCGCTGCCCACATGCAAAAATCCGGTGGGTGAAGGCGCAAAGCGTACACGTGGAACAGCGGTACCGGGCGCGGAATCAGGCATAAGAGTTAGAAACTCGATGGTATGGGGAGCACAAAAGCAGCGTCAAGCGGCCCCGGGTCGAACGCCCGCTTAAACCTTCGTAAATTAATCCATAGATTCTATTAGTTTTACAGCCGGCGGGATTGTCCTTAAATCATATTGTGTTCGCGTGCGGCCTGTGAAAACATTAGTCAGACCTAATAGCCCTCTTTTGCAGCAGTTGAATCTTATCTAAGCGCCAAGTCGCCAGGTATCATGAATAGTGTCGTCATCAGCATGGTGGTGATTCCGGGAGTGGTTTCACTCCTGCTGTTCCTGGTATTCACCTATCTCTTTGAGCAGAGCCGGCAGGCGTACTTCCGCGCCTGGCAGTTCGCCTGGGCCGCCTACACCCTGCATTACGTGCTTGATGCATTCTCGTTTTATCGTGCTCCCTCACCGTTGGCGTTTTTCGCGAGCTCGCTCTTTCTGGTGGCCATGGCTCTCTGCATATTCATTTCGACGCGGCTCATGCGGGGGCGCTTGCATTTCATGTGGTATGACGCTGTGCTGGCTGTCGCCGGGATTGTGCTTGCCTGGGTCAACTTTCAGGGACACATGGCACGAGGCGTCTTTCAGGCGACCACGCAACAACCGGCGATTGCGCTCGATATCGGGATTGCGGCCGTCCTGCTTTACAGTTCAGCGGTTTTTTATCTGAACGGTCACCGGCGCGGATCGCTTGCTTTTAAAGTGCTCGCGTTTGCCCTGGCTTTGTGGGGCGTGCTGATGGGAGCGGGACAGTTCCGCAATCCCTGGGGCGCTCGCTTTGGGAGCGCCGCCAACTATCTGGGGCCGGTGCCGCAGATGCTGCTCGGCATCGCCATGGTGATGGTGCTTTTTGAGAACGAGCGCAATGCGGTACAGGAAAACACACTCGCCCTTTCCACCCTGGGAGTGGACCCACGGCGTCTCCTTTCGGCGGAAGACTTGTTGCCCAGTATGCAATCGGCTTTGAGCCGTCTGGCCGGCGCGTTGTCGGCGAAGCGCGCCATCATTTATATCTCCGAACGCTGGCGTGGGCTTTTACCCTCCGTCGAGCAAGGCTTCTCACCCGAATTCCTTGAACTCCTCAATAGCACCGGCGCCGGCCAATATATATGCGAACTCGCGTATCGCCAGGGTGGGCTGTTTACCGTCCACAATCTGCCGCAGCTTACCGAACAGCTGCCCATCCACTCCTCTGGGACATTCATCGAATTCAAAAAAGTTTTCACCGAAGCCGAGATCCGCAACCTGACCGCCGTCAGCTTACAGACCCGCGAACATGCCTTCGGAGTGATCTTATTTCCCCACGCCGAGCGCAAAGCTTTTGGCGCCTCCGGTCCGCGTCTCATGGTTGGGCTGGCGCTGCAACTCGGACTGACCGTCGACAACTATCTGATTGCGCACGATGCCCACCGCCGCACCCAGGAATATGAATTGCTCACCGAGATCGGCAAAGCGATCAGCTCGCGTCTCGATCAGGATGAAGTTCTCCGCACCATCCACAGCGAGCTGGGTCAAATATTCAACACCAACGATTTCTTCATCGCCTTTCAGGAGGGAGATGAAGTTCGCTTCGAGCTGGAAGTCGAAGATGGCCGGATTCTGCCGAAGCGCAGCCGCAAGCCGGGAAACGGCTTTACCGAATATGTAATCCGCACCGGCCAGCCTCTGTTGATCCGCTCCGACGTGGAAAAGACGCGACTGCGATTGGGCATCACCTTCAAACCCGCGCAACCTGCCAAAAGCTTATGCGCCGCGCCCATCCTGCTGGGCGGCAAGCCCGCCGGGGTGATGGTTGCCATGAGCACGGAGCGCGAATTCGTCTTCGAGCAGCGCGATCTCGATGTGCTCGTCACGGCTGCGGGACAAGTCTCAGTCGCGGTGGAAAATGCGCGTCTCTTCGCCGGCGAGCAGCGGCGTTCGCGGCAGTTGGCCTTCTTGAACAACATTTCACGCACCGCCATTTCCAGCGACGATCCAGTCCACCTGCTCGGCCAGATCGTGGGCGAAATCCAAAAGAATTTCAGCTTCGACCACATCGGCATCGGCTTGCTCGATTACGGAACCAAGGAGATCGAAATTAAAGCCGAAGCCGGCGCCACCGCCCACGCCATGGGCAAGCGCATTCCCATCGGCTTCGGAATCCTCGGCCGCGTGGCGCGCACAGGTGAGCGGGCATTGGTGCACAACGGCATCCCCGGTCAGATGGGCGCCATCTTGCCCGACTCCCGGTCCGTACTGTGCATTCCCATCACTTATGGCGAAACGCTGCTCGGGGTGCTGAATATCGAAAGCAGCGACGAGAGCGCATTTTCCCCGCAGGATGTGCTCATCCTGAATACCCTTGCCGACCTGCTGGCAACCGCTCTGCACAACGCATTCGTCTTCCAGAAACTGCAGCAGCAATCGATCACCGATGGTTTGACCGGCATCAAGACCCGCCGCTTTTTCTGGGAGTCGTTGTCGGCGGAGTGGAAGCGCGCCTCGCGCTCCGGCCGTCCCTTCTCGGTCGTGCTCATTGATCTCGACAAATTTAAAGAAGTGAATGACACCATGGGCCACTTCGAAGGCGACCTGGTGCTGGCCCGCGTGGGCCGATTGCTGGAGCAGAAGTCACGGCAATCGAACGTGGTCGCTCGCTATGGCGGTGACGAGTTCATCATCCTCATGCCGGAAACCGGCCCCGAGCAGGCCGAGGTTCTTGCCGAGCGCTTGCGCCAATGGATGGCCGCTGACCCGCTGCTCAACGAGCATCACGTCACCGGGAGTTTCGGCGTGGCCAGCTTTCCCACCCACGGCTTCTCCATCGAAGACATCATTCGCGTCGCCGATGCCGGCATGTATGTCTCCAAGCGCTCGGGGGGAAATCGCGTTTCCGCCGCCCAGGAGTTTGCCGCCGGCGAGGAGTTCGCCGCGCAGCGCCAACAAATCTCCGCCTACATCGAAGGTTTCCTCCAGCGCGAGCACAACGGCCCCGAGCGTCTCGAAGAACTAACTTCCATGCTGGTGAAATTGTGCGGTGGCGAAGAAGATTGCAACGTCGCGCTGCTCAAAGAATCCATCGAAGTTCTTAGCCGCGCCGCCGAATCGCGCGAACTGCGCACTGCCGGACACGGCGATATGGTTGCACGCTATGCCGAGATAATCGCGCGCGCCCTTCATCTGCCGCCAGAAGATACATCCGATCTGGTCTACGCCGCGCGGGTTCATGACGTGGGAAAAATTTTCGTTCCCGAGCGCATTCTCAATAAGCCCGGCCCGCTCACCGATGACGAATTCTTTCTGGTAAAGATGCACGCTCGCGTGGGCGCGGAAATCGTCGGCATCCTGCCGCATAGCGCCATGATGCGTCAGGCCATCGAGCACCACCACCAACGCTTCGATGGCTCCGGCTATCCCGATGGCGCTAAAGGAGAGCAGATTCCGCTCTGGGCTCGGATCATCGGCCTGGCCGACGCCTACGCTAACATGCTCACCGAGCAATCGATCTCCGCCGCGCGCACCTCCGAACAGGCGCTGGACGAGCTCGCCAAAATGAGCGGCACACGCTTCGATGGCATGTTAGTGCGCCTGCTCATGCGCGGATTGAAATCGGAACGGGCCTCGGCGGCCAAAGACAGCGTATAAATCGGCGGTGCGCAGGAATGACTCCCTTCGCGAACTTAGCGGCCGTTCTTGGCGCACTTCGCGGTTAAATTGTTTGATTTTCGCAGCAGCACCACACCACCAACGCGTCTCCACTTGCAACCCTCAACCGGAACCTTCAAACTATTCCCCATGTCGATTCCACTCGCGGTTTCCGGAAAAGTCACCTTGATCACCGGCGGCTCGCGCGGTATTGGCGCGGCCTCGGTTCGTATGTTCAGCGCGGCGGGCGCGAAGATCGCATTCAGCTATCAGAAGGCAAAGCCGCAAGCGGAGGCGCTCGCAAGGGAATGCGGCGGCGAGAAAAATTGTCGCGCCATCGCCAGCGAACTCAATGGCCCCGAGTCTGCGCGCGCGCTGGTCGCCGAAACCGTCAAACATTTCGGCCGCCTCGATATTCTCGTCGCCAATCACGGCGTATGGCCGGCCGAAGACGTCCCGGTCGAGAAAATGACCGACGAGCAATGGCGGTCCACTCTTTCTATCAATCTTGATGCCGTCTTCGGTCTGGTGAAATACACCGTTGCGCAAATGAAGTCGCAGCCCCGCACCGGCGTGGCGGCCGGACACATCGTTCTCATCAGCTCCACCAGTGGCCAGCGCGGGGAAGCCTTTCACTGCGATTATTCCGCAACCAAAGGCGCGATCATCAGCCTGACCAAGAGCCTCGCCGCTGAACTGACTTCCAGCGGCATCTACGTCAACGCAGTGGCGCCTGGCTGGGTCGACACGGACATGTCGAAACCCGCGCTGGATGACCCGAAAAGCGGAGAGCAGATCCGACGCACCATCCCGCTCGGCCGCGTGGGCAAGCCGGAAGAGATTGCCGCGCCCGTCTTGTTCCTGTGTACCGAACACGCCGGCTTCATCACCGGCGAGATCTTCAACGTGAATGGTGGGGCCGTATTGGTAGGGTAGCGATCCAAAGTTGCGATCGCCAGAGTTGACAATCAATGCCGGACGCGCTGTCTTCCGGCGTACGATTTCTGCTAGTCTCAGCGGCGCACATGCGCGTAGCTGCCATCCTCGGCCCGGGATGCTCCCAAAAACACGTCAACCCGTTTCAGGAAGCGGCCGCAGGCTGCACGGCGGATTGGCGCATCGCAGCATCGCTCGCTGATCGTCAGTTCGATGACCAGCAAACCGACGTGATCGTTCTATTCGGCGGCGATGGCACCATTCATCACCATTTGAACGAACTGGTAAGATTTGGCCTTCCCGTGCTCGTCGTTCCCGCAGGCAGCGCGAACGATTTTGCCCGTGCTCTTGGGTTTCGCAATGTCCGCGATTCCCTCGCAGCATGGCGGTGCTTCTGTGCAGGGGACCGGTAACTTTCGCGCAATCGATCTGGGAGTGGTCGTTTCACTGCAAACTTCCCCTGCATCGCAGGGCAATGAGCGTCCCGCCGCAGCGGAGCCTGTCTGGCGTGACTACTTCTGCAGCATAGCCGGTGTCGGGCTGGATTCCGAAGTCGCCCGCCTTGCTCAGGCGCTGCCGCCATGGTTGCGCGGCCACGGCGGCTACGCTTTGTCGCTGCTCTCGAGGATCTTTCGCTTCGCCCCACTCCCGATGAGGATTCTTACGCATGACGAATCTGGATGGGTCACCTGCAGCAATCAACCTACTATTCTTGCCGCTTTTGCCAACAGCTCGACCTATGGTGGCGGAATGAAAATCGCACCTCGCGCAAAAATGGATGACGCCCTGCTCGATGTATGCATAGTCAGCGCCGTCGATCCCTTTAAACTCGCATGTCTGTTCCCGACGGTATATTTCGGCCGTCACCTGAACATCCGCGAAGTAACTTACTTTCAGTCTGCGCGCGTGCGTGTCGAAACCGAAGCTCCTCTGGATGTCTACGCTGACGGTGAATACGTCTGCCGAACCCCGGTTGAGCTTTCGGTCAAGCCCCATGCGCTGCAAGTGATTGTTCATCCGTCACAGACAAGAACCTAGTTTCTGGTTTCTAGTTCCAGGGTTCTGAACAAAAATTTGGGCCAAGGGCCGCGGAGCCATTGTGGGGCACTCCTATCGGGACCTTATTGTTTGGCAGAAGGCGATTGCCATGGTCACGCACGTTTACAAGGCGACGCAGTCTTTTCCTTCGTCTGAGGCATACGGATTGACCAGCCAGCTGGCGGCGATCTGCTGTATCGGTGGCCAGCAATATTGCTGAGGGCCAAGGCAGGATTTCCAAGCCTGAGTTCCGCCAATTCCTCGGAATAGCACGCGGCTCCCTCATCGAGATGGAGACTCAAATCGTCATTGCAAGCAATCTTGGCTACCTTCCGCGCGACGTGTCAGATGCTTTATCGGCTCTGTCCGCCGAAGAAGCCGCCTTCTGCACGGACTGATGCAGTCCCTTCAAGCGCCCACACAGTGTCGGAAAACAGGAAAGGAAACCAGAAATGGGAAACTAATCTTCCAGTGCTACACTTTTCCAATGGCGGATCGACAGTCGCGCACCCTCCTCTGGATTTTGATCGGAGGCGGAGCATTCTTCCTCTTCCTGCTGGCCGTTTTTTCGCTGGTTTACCTCACCCTGCGCGCCGGCACCAATGAAACGGCATTTGGCAGCTTTGGCGATCGCATCGGAGTGGTCGACCTGGAAGGCGTAATTCTTTCCCCGCAGCCGGTAGTCGACGAGCTGAAGAATTTTGGCGACGACTCTTCCATCAAAGCCATTATTCTGCACGTGAACTCGCCCGGCGGAGGCGTGGCCGCATCCGAGGCGATTTATCGCGAAGTGAAACGCGTCCGCCAGGAAAAGAAAAAAACTGTTGTCGTCTCGATTGAGACCGTCGGAGCCAGTGGCGCTTACTATGTCTCCTCCGCGGCGAACAAAATCTACGCCCTCAACGGCAGCATTGTAGGTTCAATCGGTGTGATCGCCGAGTGGGTCAATTACGGCGATCTGATGAAGTGGGCCAAGCTGAAGCCCGAAGTCCTAAAAACAGGAGAATTCAAGGACACCGGCGATCCCTCCCGCCCACTCACTCCTGCCGAACGCGCCTATATGCAATCACTGATCGACAACATGTTTGGACAGTTCATTCAGGCCGTAGCCGACGGGCGCAGCATGAAATACGACAGCGTGAAGTCTATCGCCGACGGCAAGGTATGACCGGCGAACAAGCGCTATCCATGAAGCTGATCGATAAGATTGGCGACTTCCAGGCCGTGGTGAATGACACCGCCAAATCCGTGGGTATTTCCGGAGAGCCAACGCTGGTGCATCCCGATAGAGAGCATCGGACCTTGCTCGACATGCTTGTGGGCGATATAACAAAGTACATTCCTGATCAGGAAAAGGTTTTACAGCGGCAGGTCGGGTTCTATTATTTGTGGAAGTAACTTCGCTCCGCGAGGTCTGCACTTCTGAAACTCTCTGCCTTGATTGCGGCCTGCCTCATGGCAGGCAAAATCTGCGACGCCCAGAAGGTCGAGGTCACACCCAGCCGCGCACTTTCCGACGAAACGGTTTCCATTCGTGCCACCGGCTTGCAGCCCAACCAGCTTGTGACAATTGAAGCAAGCTTAGTCGATGGCGCCGGAGTGAAATGGTCTTCACGATCAGATTTTCGTGCAACCCCGCGGGGAATTGTCGACGTTTCTCACCAGGCTCCGTCGAAAGGCAGCTACTCCGGTATTTCCTCGATAGGTCCGATCTGGTCGATGAAACCACGAAAGGCAAACAAACACGTGGAGCGCTATATATCTCCTCCGGAGCTTGCGCCACAAGTCATTGAATTTCGCCTGCTGGCCGAGGGCAAGGAAATCTCATCCGCACAACTCGAACAGCTTGCCATTGCCGACGGGGTAAAGCGGATACAGGTTAAGGGGAATCTTCACGGACTTTGCTCGTACCGGCTCAAAAGAGCGTCATCCGGCGTGTTGGTAGTTGGCGGATCGGAGGGGGGCTGCCGCTACAGAAAGCGGCATGGGTTGCCTCACATGGATTCGCCGCCTTCGCGCTCGCCTATTTTCGATACGAAGATCTGCCGCAAAATCTTTCCGCCATTCCGCTGGAATATTTTGGTAAGGCCCTCGACTGGATGGGCCAGCAGCCGAAATCCTGCCGATCGGATCGCGATCGTCGGCACGTCGAGAGGTGGAGAGTTGGCGCTGCAACTGGCTTCGATGTATTCGTCAATTCATGCAGCAGTGGCGTACGTACCGGCAAATGTTCGTTACCGGCGTGCTGCGGCAATCGCGCTTTCCTTTGCGTGGACTTGGAAGGGGCTGCCTCTCGTATATCCCCCGTCACGCGGTGTGCAGGAACCGGTGCCGGCAATGGATCCGCTATAGCCGTCGAGTATATCGGGCGTTCTTCGGTCTCCGCCGATGATGACGAAATCTGGCCATCTGCATTGATGGCGCGCGCAATTGTGAACCGCCTTAAAAGTAGTCACTTTGACTACGGATGTGAAAATCTGGAGTACCGGCATGCAGGACACGCCGCCGGACGGCCAGAAATTATTCCGGAATGGCACAGCCGGATCACGCAGCCTCTTACCGGCTGGCAATTGATGCCCGGAGGATCGGTGAAAAGGAGACGCCGAATCGTCACTCGATGCCATACCAAAAGTGAGTGAACCGCAGCCCGCCGCGCAGCGCGGCCGTTCCAAAGCCGAGACTTGCGCACAACCCCTGAAATCTGAGAAGGTTATGGGTGTTGCCACGGGGCCGAACGGGTAAAATGGAACTGCGGCCTTCGCGGAACATCCGGGCGGGAGCCACACGAGATTATGACGAAAGCCGATCTGATCGATGAAGTTTCGCGTTTAGCCGAACTCACGCGCAAAGACAGCGAAGTGATCGTGGAAACCATCTTCGACAGCGTAGTCCGTTCCCTGCGAGCCGGCGACAAGATCGAGATTCGCGGCTTCGGCAGCTTCCGAACCCGGCAACGCAAACCGCGCACGGGACGCAATCCCAAAACCGGTGAAAAGGTCGAGGTTCCGGCAAAGAAAATTCCATTTTTCAAGCCGAGCAAGGAACTTAAAGGACCTGGTGAATGAAGGAATCGTGGACGCGCCGCTACCTTCTGCCCCACCCGCAGCTCCGACTGCTTAGTGAGCTTTCTCCTTCACCAAATACATGTCTGCAATTTTTAGGGCCAGCACCTCGGGATTACCGTCCGTACGATTGGCAAGGATGATGATCGTCAGATGGTCCTCCGGGAAGCGCTGAATTGTGGTAAGAAAACCGACAGTGCTGCCATCATGTGACATCCGCCTGTGGCCCTGGTAGGGATCGAGAAACCAGCCAAAACCATATTTCACCGGCTTGCCGTCAGGAAATCCCTCCGCACCGTCTGCAGGTTGCACCGGGGTAAGGGCCGGCTGCATCTCGGCTTCCGTGAGCAGCGTATGCAGGGACAGGGCGCGGTCCCACTTGGCCAGATCATCGATCGATGAATAAATGCCGCCGTCTCCTAGAACGGCAGAAGTTGGACTCTGGTCAGTCTCGTGCCAGGCGTCGTCTTCCCAAGTGTGGCCGTAGGCGCGGTGCGGCACTTTGTTCTTGCCTTTCTCATAGGCCAGCGTGTTTTTCATCTTCAGCGGCGTGAAGATTCTTTCCTGCAGGAATTGGCCGAAGGGCTTGCCTGAAACTTTTTCAACGATCATGGCCAGCACGGCGTAGCCTGAGTTGCTGTACTCCCACTTCGTGCCCGCGGGAAACTTCGCGGTGGTTTGCTGTTCGAGCAGCTTGAGAACTCCGGCATCGTGTATTTGGGGAACCTTTTCCGGCGGCGTGTCGGGATACTGCTTGGACAGAAGGTCATCGTAATCTTCAAGACCAGAGGTGTGATTCAGCAGATTGCGCACGGTGATTGATTTGCCGTAGGCGGGAAACTCCGGAAAGATGTCGGTGAGGTGGTCGTCATAGCGCAGCTTGCCATCGTGCACCAGCAACATGATGCACGTCGCCGTGAACTGCTTGGTGAATGAGGCCAGACGGAAGTTGGTGTGCTCATCGATCGGCTCCCGGCTGCGGAGATCGGTGACTCCGTATCCTCGGCGAAACACCGTGCGTCCGTTATAAACCACCAGCGCCGCCGCGCCCGGAGCCGTCGTCGACTTCAGGCCGGCAGGGAATAGAGCATCGATCTGGCTGGACGATACTTGGCCCTGGACAACAGCGGCATAGATGAGCAGGCGAAACAGGGGAAGAACGCTCGTAAGTTCTCGTTGCACAGTGAATCTCCGAAAAGCTTGTCTAACGGCACTTGTGAGAGGGCGGCAGTGATCTTTAGACCAGCCAAAACCTTAGTCGGCGATTCCCACAACTGCCATCATGCGCCCGGTTTTTCCTTTTTCCGCGCGATAGGAAAACAACAGATCGGTGCGGCAATTCGTGCATAACGGCGAAGTTTCGATATTCTTGGCATTCACCCCCGCAGCGATCAATTGCTGTCGATTCGCCTCAACCAAATCCAGAAATATTTTTTTAGGCAGCTCACTATGGCCGGGCGCCCGCGCGGTCAGAAATAACAGTGGATATTTCTCGCGCACCGGGTCCGATTCTTTGACTTCACGGAACAGCTTCGCCGCATAGTCAAACTGAGATTCGAACTTCTCGCGAACTTCTTCTCCCACTTCGTAGCAACATCCGTGAATCCCAGGACCAATTGCCGCTTTAAGATCCCGAGGACGGGTGCCAAACCAGCGCCGCATCTCCCCGATGCCTTTTTCAACGATGCGCTTTACCGTTCCCCGCCAGCCTGCATGAAACACGCCGACCGACCGCCGCTTGGGATCAACAAGAATGATGGGCAAACAATCGGCGGTCTGAATCGCAACCAACAGGCCCGGGGTGTTGGTGACGAGCCCATCACCCACCAGCGGCGATTCCGGAACCGTGTCCACCATATGAATGATGTCGGAATGAATCTGCTTCAGAGTGACAAGATTGGCGAGTGCCGGGCTTGAGCCGTGCGAACGCCTATCTGCAGCTTTGGTGCGACCCGGTTTCCCTGCGGCAATTGCCGCCAGAAATAAACCGCGGTTCCGTTCGACCGTTGCTCTTGAATCGTCTTTCGTGAATCCGAGATTGAGCGCTGAGCCACCATAGATTCGCGAACCTCCTCCAACTCGCGTAGAGAACCCGTGGATAAGCCAGCGAAAGTCGCCGAAGTTGGAAGCGGAGATTATGCTGAGGGGGTCTCGAATGCGAACGCGAGTCGGCACAACACTATGTTAGCTGATGCGGCTGTTTGCACCACCGACAGCGGTTTACTGGCCTGCGGCCCAGCGCTGCCGCACTCCGGCGAGAAACTTCTCTTTATCAGCACGCATGAGGCGAACTAATTCCTGGTTCCCGGTGTCTTCATGCGCCGCAGCCCAAAGCACCATCTCCGTAAGCACTGGCGCGAGGTCGATGCCTTTTTTCGTAAGCCGGTAGATCAACTTGCGCCCATCGGAGGGATCGGGCGTGGCCATGATGATGTCGTATGAAACCAATTTCTGAAGTCGATCCGCGAGAATATTGGTCGCGATGCCCTCGTAACACTCCATGAATTCCTTGTAGCTGCGAAAGCCGCGCAGCATCATGTCCCGGATAATCAGCAACGACCAGCGGTCGCCCAGCATCTCGACCGAGGCGTTCAGCGGGCAGCCCGAACGCCGTACAACTGTTTTGTTGTTTGCCACCAGAATTATTTTAGCATTTCACTTGCAAATCACAAGTTAAATATGAATACTGTTCGATGTGCCACTCAGTCTGCGCGGATGGCAGAGATACTGGCTGACAAACTACAAGGAAACGAAGATGAAGGTTGCGGGATGGACGAAAATAACTCTTGCGGGTCTCTTGTCAGTCGCTGCCCTAGCCGGCAGTGCGGCAATTCAAGACAAGCCCAAGGAACCCGCGAAAGAAGTGCACTTAGTGACCGCTTCCACGCCGCGCGAGCGCCAGATCGAACTAGCCTTGAGTGCGGCCCCAACTGAGGTATCGAGTAAGGCCGGAGTTTATATTTTGGGGCCCAAAGGTTACGAGAAAGTTCGCGAAGGTACGAACGGCTTCAGTTGTTTGATTGAGCGGTCATTTAAGGGGACAACGCAAACTTCGTCTGCGCCGGCCTGCTTCGACGCCGAAGGCAGCCGAACTATTATGCTTGCTTACCTGCGCAGAGAAGAACTACGGGCACAGGGCAAATCAGAAGGGGAGATCAAGGAAGACGTCGCGAAGGGGTATAAGGATGGCCGCTTCAAGGCGCCGGGCCCCGGTTTCCTTTACATGATGTCGAGCGAAAACTATGTCTATGATTCCGAGTCCAAGAAAAGCGGTTTCGTGCCCCCGCACTTGATGTTCTATGCCCCTTATAAGACGGCGAAAGACGTGGGATACGAAAAGGTATCTCCCACCATGGTGCCTTATCTGACCGGGAGTGGAATAGGGCCGGAATCACTGCTGGTCGTTGCCGTGGAAAAGCCGTCGCAAGACAGCTCCTCTGGCGATTCTCACAAAGACTAAACGGGATCTCACTGGAGAGGCGGCGGTCGGAACGGTTGCTAGTCATCGAGGGACTCACCCGCATCACGGGAGAAAATCAATGAACCGAAAGAGAGTCGGGATGATCGGGTTGGGAGGCTTCGCGTTGGTTGCCCTGCTAAGCGCGGGGCTGCGAGCGCGAGCGGACGATGCCAACGCCTCGTACCTGAAGATTGCTCCGCTCGAACAATACCTCATGCCGGATCGGAACGCAGAGATAGCCCTGGCACGCAGCGCCGCTCCGGAATCCATCTCGCACGATGCCGAGATCCTGGTGCTGGAACGGCACGGTTACGAAACCGCAATCAAAGGAAAGAATGGCTTCGTATGTCTTGTCGAACGTTCCTGGATGTCTCCCTTCGACGACCCGGAATTTCTGAACCCCGATCAACGATTGCCGCTCTGCCTGAATCCGCCTGCCGCGCAAACACATCTGCCTTTCACCGTGAAGGCGACCGAATTGGCGTTGGCGGGAACCTCGAAGACAGAAATGTTCAACACGCTTAAGGCCGCGTTCGAGGGTAAAGAACTGCCGCTGCCGGCGCCCGGATCAATGTGCTACATGATGTCAAAGCAACAGTATTTTGGCCGCAAGTATGGCAATGCTGACCCGCATTTGATGTTCTGGTTTCCGAAGTCGGACAATATTTCGTGGGGCGCAGGGCTACCCGGTTCGCCGGTTTTTGTGCACCAGGACTCTCCCAACCCGATTACCACCTTCGTTATTTCGGTAGGTCGATGGTCGGACGGGACGGCAGCGCAATAATCGTCAAGACTATAAAGATGACAGGAGAAAAGCATATGGCTACGAGCACAATTGAGCATCCGAAAGTCGTTTCACGCGCTGACTGGCTGGCCGCGCGCAGAGAACTCTTGAAGAAGGAAAAAGAACTGACTCGCGCCACTGACGAAGTCAACCGCCAGCGCCGCGAATTGCCGTGGATAAAAGTAGAAAAAGAGTATGTATTCGACGGGCCTGATGGAAAAGTAGCTCTCGCCGATCTCTTCGGCGGACGCAGCCAGCTCATCATTCGCCATTTCATGTTCGGTCCAGGGTGGAAGGAAGGATCCGTCGGCTGTTCATTCGCCTCCGACCACGCCGAAGGCGCGCTCGTGCATCTTGAGAATCATGACGTTTCCTATGCTGCCATTTCGCGGGCACCGTGGGCGGAAATCGGGCCCTTCAAGAAACGCATGGGCTGGCATTTCAATTGGGTCTCGTCGTACAACAACGATTTCAACTTCGACTATCACGTGTCATTTACGAAAGAAGAAGCGGCGACTGGGAAGGTTCTCTACAACTACGTGATGCAGGACTTCCTAAGCGAAGAATTGTCGGGGCTGAGCGTGTTTTACAAAGATGAAGATGGCAACATTTTCCACACCTATTCCTGCTACGCGAGGGGCGATGAAAAGATCGTGAGCGCATACATGCTGCTCGACCTCACGCCGAAGGGCCGCAACGAAATGGTGAATGGTAACCTCTCCGACTGGGTTCGCCACCATGACAAGTACGGCGCAAACGGGTTTGTCGATCACACCGGCCGCTATCGCGAGTCGAAAGAGAAGCCGGGCTGTTGCCACGAACAATAACTCGCGCGCGTTCGGCGACAAGCTTATTCGATAAGAAAATCATTGCGAAGAGCAAGAATGCGCAAGCTGATCGTTTCCAATCTCATGTCGCTCGATGGCTTCTTCGAGGGACCGAACCACGAGATCGACTGGTTCGTGGTCGATGAAGAGTTCTTCGCTTACGCCCGCGAGATGTTGCGTTCGGTCGATACAATCCTCTTCGGCCGGCGCACCTACGAGCACATGGCCGCGTATTGGCCCTCTGCTCCCACGGACGAAATTGCCAAGAAGATGAATTGCTTGCAGAAGATCGTCTTTTCGCAAACCCTGAATAAAGCGGACTGGAACAACTCCCGCGTGGTGAAGGGAAATATTGCTGACGAGGTGTCGGCGTTGAAGCAACAATCCGGCGAAGACATGGTAATTCTTGGCAGTGCCATGCTCGCATCCTTCCTTCTGCAGCAGGGATTGATCGATGAGTATCGCATCATTCTCGGTCCCATTATTCTTGGTAGAGGCAATCCGCTGTTCGGCGGGGTGAACGGCAGGATCAGGCTGAAACTGAAGGACGCCCAACCGCTCGCCTCAGGAGTTGTCATTCTCTATTACGAGAGAGCGTAATCTCCGAACTAAATTCTGACTTCAAAGGAGCAAAGCCATGGAAGCACAACCGACGCACGAGCAAGCCAAACTTCAACTCCAACTTTTTGAAGAACGACGCGAGGCGAAACTTCGCGAGGCGCGGGATTGGTTCTGGAAGAACTACACAGTGGAAACGTTCGACGACGCGATGCGCATTGCCGCGCCCGGAACTGAAGGCGGAAAATTCGCCATGATGGTGCTCAGCTACTGGGATCAGGCCTGCGCCATGCTTAACTATGGCCTGCTGCACGAAGATTTGTTCTTCGAAACCACCGGAGAATTTTTCGGGGTGTGGGAAGCGGTGAAGGGAATCGTCCCGCAAGGCCGGGAGCGATTTCATAACCCGCACTTCCTGGAGCATCTGGAGAAAGCGGCGCACCGGTTCGAGGCCTGGTCAGAAAAACGCTCGCCCGGTCAGGTCGCGGCCATGCGGCAGATGATGAAACAGATGCGCAGCCAGGTGGCAAAGGCTGCATAGAAGAATCGATTGTCGGGAGTCTGCGCAGGTGGCACGCCGCTGCCGCAGATCCTCTGCATAATTTAAAATGCTGCTGCGGCGGCAGCTTGTGAATATTTTTCTGGGTTTGATATCGCTCACGATGATGCTTGTAAGTGGTTCCGGCGTTTCGGCAAAATCGGCTTCGATGAACAAAGCCGAGATGTCCAACGCGATCACGTTGCTCCGCAGCGCCTATGCCGCCTTTAATCAGGGGGACATCGATGCCGCCGTCTCAGCGTTTGACCCGAACATCGACTGGGTGGAACCTTCAGAATTCCCCGGCGGAGGCGCCTATGAAGGCCGCGAGGGAGCGAAGCAATACCTGACTCAGTCTCGCGCGAGGTGTGAGCAGGTCATCAGCGAACCGGTGAAGTTCATTCCTGCAGGCGCTCGCATCGTCGTTTTTGTGCACGCCCGTGTCCTCCCAAAGGGAAGCAATCAGTGGCAGGAAATCGATCTTGCCGACGTCTACACTTTCAGCGGCGGCAAACCGGTCTCGATGCACGCCTTCGCTCGGCGGGAGGACGCTTTGAAGTGGGCAGGAGTCAAGCAATAACCGACAATTGATAACTGGGCCGTATGGTTTGCTGGATCGTATAGCTTTCAAGAGGCAAAAAATATGAGCAAAGTTCGCTTATTGGTAGGCACACGCAAAGGCGCCTTCGTTCTTACCTCCGACGGCAAGCGCGACAAATGGGATGTCAGCGGCCCGCACTTCGCCGGTTGGGAGATTTATCACCTCAAAGGTTCCAAGGTCGATCCCAATCGGCTGTATGCGTCGCAATCCAGCGGATGGTTCGGCCAGATCATTCAGCGCTCCGACGATGGCGGAAAGACATGGCATCAGCCCGGAACGCCCGCTGGTCAGGCGGCTGCGCCGGGACCACCGAAAAGCGAGAGCAACAAGTTCGCCTACGATACTTCGGCCGACGCAGGTAAAGCGCTCACCACGCATCAGTGGTATGACGGCACGCAGCACCCCTGGGAGTTCAAGCGCGTGTGGCATCTCGAGCCGTCGCTCAGCGATGCCGATACGGTTTACGCCGGTGTTGAAGATGCTGCCCTGTTCTGTTCGACCGATGGCGGGCAAAATTGGCAGGAGCTTTCTGGCTTGCGTGGGCACGGCACCGGCCCCAACTGGCAGCCCGGCGCCGGAGGCATGTGCCTGCATACGATTATTCTCGATCCCAGCAATCGCGATCGAATCTTCATCGCAATCTCCGCCGCAGGGGCCTTCCGCACCGACGATGGCGGCGCGACCTGGAAGCCGATCAATCGCGGTCTATATTCCAAATACCTTCCCAACCCCACCGCCGAGATCGGCCATTGCGTTCACCACGTCGCCATGCATCCCGCGCGTCCCGGCGTGCTCTTCATGCAGAAGCACTGGGACGTGATGCGTTCCGACGACGCTGGGGACAACTGGAAAAAAATCAGCGGCAACCTGCCTACCGATTTCGGGTTCGTCATCGATGTGCATGCCCATGAACCGGAGACAGTCTACGTCGTCCCGATCAAGAGCGACTCGGAACACTTTCCGATTGATGGCAAGCTGCAGGTTTTCCGCAGCCGCAGCGGGGGAAATGAATGGGAGCCGCTTACCAAAGGCTTGCCGCAAGAAAATTGCTTCGTGAACGTGCTGCGCGACGCCATGGCGGTCGACTCACTCGATCGATGCGGCATCTATTTCGGGACTACCGGCGGGCAGGTCTACTGCTCACCCGATGCCGGCGATAGCTGGAATGCAATTGTGCACGATCTCCCGGCCGTGCTTTCGGTAGAAGTGCAGACGCTGGATTAATTGCGCAACCCGCAACCAAGGCGCGCCGCAACGCACGCTCATTCTTCTGAACTTGATTTTTACACCCTCAGAGGATCCCTCCGATGCTGCTCGCGACGGGAGTGCCCGCTTTGTCGCGCGTCGAAGCCGTTTGGCCGCGATTCGATTCGTGTTCAGACGCTTCTTTGGTGAGAGGTACCATCGAAAGCAGCCGGGTGCCAGAGGCCCCGGAGCAGATTTTAAAATCTCCGCCGAGTTCCTTCACCCGCTCGCGAATGCCCGCGAGCCCCACGCCTGATCCGGTTCCCGTACGCTCGAATCTTTCCATAACGGCTCGCGGAATTCCGTGTCCGAAGTCCTGAATTTCGAGCGACACAACCTCGGGCAGTCGTTCGAATTTCACTTCCACGTTGGGACTGCCGGAATGGCGATGTGCATTGATCAGCCCTTCCTGCAGGGCGCGAAACAGCGCCAACTCCACCACTTCCGGCATGCGCGAATTCTTCGGTACTGGACTGGCTTGCTCACTGGGCCGCACAAAATTAGTGTGAATGCCCATCCCTGTGCGTTTGGCAAAGCCATCGATGAACCAGTGCGCTGCCGCTTCGAACCCCGCTTCATCCAGCAACGGCGGATGCAACAGATAAGACATGGTCCGAATGCTTGTCACCGCATGATCGACGAGCTTGCGCGTTTCCTGCAGCACAGGCGAAGGCCGGGTCCCACTGTGAATGATTTCAATATCGAGATTGATCTGCGCCGCAGCCAGCCACTGCCCCAGGCCGTCATGAAGTTCGCGCGCGATACGCCGGCGCTCTTCATCCTGCACCCGCATGATCTTTGCTGAAAGCCTGCGCAGCGCCAGAGTGCGTTTTTCCACCAGCGATTCCAATTCGTCGTGAGCGCGTTGCAACTCGTCTTCGGCCCGCGCGCGTTCCTCCAGATGATTGCGGATTTCGTATTGCCGCAGCCGCGAGCGGATCGCCGTGCGCACGCTGCTCACCAGCGTTGCCGGACGCAGCGGCCGCTCGATCAGGTTGATGTTCCCCATCGGCGTTCGCGACCGGACCATCATTTCAGTGTAGGGCGTAGTGGCGCCGCCGCCGGTGAGAACGATAATTGGAAAATCCGACCACGCTGGCTGCGCGGAGACGGCACGGCTCAGGCATTCAATCGCCTCCTCATCGAGCGCCTCTTCGGCGACAATCGCAGCCCCGGCGCCGCCGCCCACGCACCGCGCAACCGCCGATGCCGCCTGTACCACCCCAACCGGAATTCCTGATCGCTCCAGGACCTCGCGCACCAGCAGCGCATCCTTGCCAAAAGGCGCCAGCACCAAAACCCGGTAATCTCCGTTGAGAGAGTTCGCCATCTAGGATTCTTTGCTTCCTCCCAGAAAAGTTGGCGTGCCGGTCAGGACCCCCTGGAACTCGTGCAGCGGCTTTCCGATGTGAATCGCGCCGGGTGTAAGCCTTAGTTCGCGGATCGTATGTTCATGGTTGCCGCTGCGCCGCTTGACGATCGAGATCGCCTGGCGAAGTTCCCCTTGCGACTCAAAGTAACGCAGAAGCAAAATATTGTCGGCCAGATAGCTGACGTCCACTGCGCTCTGCAGCGCAGATCCCATGCTGCCCGCTTGCGCCAGCACCATCAGCGTGAGTATTCCGCGATTACCAAGGTAGGCCAGCAACTCGTGAAGATGCACTGCCAGAAATTTCTCACCCGGCATGGATTGCAAATATCCATTAAGACTGTCGAGCACCACGACTCGGCTGTTCGCGTGCTCAACCTGGTATTGAACGGCAGCGACTAGCTCGCCAGGCGTAAGCTCGGCAGGATCGACTCGCTGGATGCAGATTTTTCCGCTCTCAATGTGAGGGCGAATATCAATGCCCAGTCCGGCAGCGCGAGTAATCAAGGTGCGTGGCGCCTCTTCAAAAGTGAAGATGGAGGAGCATTCGCCCCGCTTGGCCGCGCTCTCCGCCCATTGCACCGCAATGCTGGTCTTGCCGCAGCCGGCGGGACCGATCAAAAGTGTACTGGTGCCGCGATCAAGTCCGCCTCCGGTCAGAGCGTCGAGTTCCCGTATGCCGCTGGAAACAACCTCCGGCGCTTGCTCGTTTCGCGTATCCGCCGCCACCAGGCGCGGAAACACCAACACGCCCCCGGTCACGATGGTGTAATCGTGGAATCCTTCGCGATAGGCGGTCCCGCGCAGCTTCACAACTTCTACTTGCCGCCGGATTTTTCCATACTCTCGCGGCACTTTGTTCAGGCAGATGACTCCCTGCACCAGGCTGTGCAGTTGCAAATCAGAGTCGCGCGAGGTCCGGTCATCCAGCAGCAACACCGTGCACTTCTGATCGGACATGAAGTTCTTCAGCGAAAGAATTTGCCGCCGGTAGCGCAGCGGGTCCTTCGCCAGCATGCGGAGTTCGCTCAATGCATCGATGACCAGCCGGTCAGGCCGCACGCGCTGCACTTCTGTCACAATCCGCTGCATGCGGTCGTTGAGTTCCACCTCAGCCGGATGGAATACCGTGTACTGCTGTTCCGGAAGAAGGTCGTCTTCATCGGGAAGCAGTTCTACGATCTCAACCCCATCCAGTGAAATTCCGTGCGATTTGGCGGCGCTAAGAAGCTCTGAGCGTGATTCCGAAAGCGTGATGTAGAGGCTACGCTCACCCCGGCTTGCTCCGTAGGTAACGAATTGCAAAGCAAGCGTAGTCTTGCCTGCGCCGGGGTCACCCTCGATAAGGTAAATGCGGCCTTTCGGAAAACCGCCGTCCAGAATGCTGGTCCAGGCCGGCACAACCAGTGTTCACGCGAACTTCCGCTTGCCGGTTCTGGTTGGCTTTGGCACGGGAAGAATCGCTTGCCAATTCGCGTAAAGGCAAAGAATTCAAGTACGCGCTCCAGTCATTTCCTAGGCTCATGTGGGCGGCTGGAGCCTCCAGGCGCAACGAGCCAGGGACCCAGTTTAGAATTTCCAACAGCAAACAAGTGGTTCCATTGAATAGAATCTCTACGACTCTGTTCCTTATATATCGGTGTCATTGCTGATGGCAGTCGGGAATTTCCTGTAGAACGAAAGTAAATAACGAAGAAAACAAAAAACGTAAAAGTAGAGGAAGTAGAAATAAAAAAGAGAGGTCTCAAAAAGTGGTTCGAGTAATGCTGCCCCAACACTTGCGGACGCTGGCTCACGCTGGTCCAGAAGTGAAGATTGAAGTCCAGCCGCCAGTGACTCAGCGATCGGTGCTCGACGCCTTGGAGGCGAATTATCCCATGCTGCGGGGACCATTCGTGATCAGGTCACGCGGCAGCGCCGGCCATTTCTGCGCTTCTTCGCCTGCGAAGAAGATTGGTCCCATGAGCCGCCAGACACACCGCTGCCCGAAGCCGTCGCGTCCGGTTCTGAGCCGTTTCTAATTGTTGGGGCAATCGCCGGAGGGTAAGGCCAGCATTCTGAAGTTGCAGTCCCCTTTGTCATTCCTCGCGAAGCGAGGAATCTCGGTTCCTGCCGGCAGCACAGAATGACAAACCACGCGCTCGTCCGCTATAGTTTTTAGAGCATCACCGCTGGCCATGTTCGAAGATTTCACCGTCACCGATCGCTGGACCAAGAAGCCGGTTCACTGTGTCTATCAGGCACTTATCGTGGCGGTCGCCACGCGGCACGCCGATGCGGTCGACATTAAATTTCTGGCCGATGGAAAAACCATCTGGGTCGCATTGCCGCTTCCCGCATGGGTGGAATACAAGAAGCGCACCAATAACGCCATTACCGATCCTCTGGCGGTTGAAATCGCGGGTCACTACTTGAAATGGGCCATCGAGTCTGGCGAAGGACTCGGCTGCGAGATGTACTCTCTTACCATCCAGCAGACGCTTGATCATCTGGAAGCGGCGGTCAAAGAGATAGAAGCGCAAGTCTCCGCTTAGAACTTCCCGAGACTTTCAATTCTTAACAATTTGAGATTGCCAATCACGCCCGCCGAGCGCGAATTACTTTCCTGCACTGAACTCATAGACCGTCACGCTATGAAATTTCTGCCCCGGCTTCAATTCTGTCGAGGGAAAATTCGGGTGGTTCGGCGAATCAGGATAATGCTGCGTCTCCAGGCAGAACGCATATCTCTTCTTGTATACGCGTCCATCTTTCCCAGTAATCGATCCATCGAGGTGGTTTCCGGTGTAGAACTGTATTCCCGGCTGGTCGGTTTGCACGCGCAGGATTCGTCCCGTGGTTGGCTCGTATACCTCAGCCACCTGCTCCAGCTTCCCCGGATGGTCGAGCACATAATTCATGTCGTAGCCCAGGCCGAATTTTAACTGCTGATCGTCGGCGTCGATCCGCTCACCGATGGCACGAGGCTCGCGAAAATCGTACGGAGTGCCATCGACCGACTTCACTTCTCCCGTAGGGATGAGGTCCGCGTTCAGCGGCGTAATGCGCGAGGAATTGATCTGCACGACGTGCCGCAGAACATCGCCGTTCCCCTGCCCCGCCAAATTGAAATATGAATGATTGGTGAGATTGAGGACTGTATCTTTGTCCGTCGTCGCAAAATACTCAATTCGCAAACTGCTGCCGCGCAGCGTGTAGCGCACCGTGGTCGTCAGGTCGCCAGGAAACCCCTGGTCGCCGTCCTTGCTCACATACGTGAGTTCGACCCCGTCCTGAATTGGCTGGGCCGTCCAGACGGCTTTATTGAAACCTCGCGTGCCGCCGTGCAGCGCGTTGTCGCCATTGTTTTTTGGAATGGAATAAGTATGCCCATCGAGCTGAAATGTTCCGTGCGCGATGCGATTAGCGTAGCGCCCAATGATTGCGCCCAAATAAGCGGTCTGCGCGATGTACTCGTCGAGCGAGTTGCAGCCCAGCACAATGTCGTCAAGCTTGCCATCGCGGTCCGGGGCGCGCAGCGAAACCAAGGCTCCGCCATACGTAATAATGCCGGCTTCAATCTTGCCGTCATTCAGGGAATAAATATCCACCTGAGTTCCATCCGGCATACGGCCATAAGATCGCTTTTCCACGCGGGTCTTTGCCGACATCGTTCCTGCGAGCGTAACCATAATGAGGAAAATTGCGACGCAACGAAGGGGCTTATTCAAATCATACTCCGATTCTGAGTTATTTAACTGTTCGCCCTGCGCACGACAAGCGAATCCACAAATTGACCCTCAGACTAACAGGGGCGCAAGAATGCGGCAACCGACCGCAGGCCGCGGGTGGTGGCGTAGTTTGCCGCAACGCTTGTGTGGGGACAGCCCCCTCGGCTGTCCAGTCCAGCGAAGCTCGACTTCTTATACGGTCAACATCAGCAAACTCCACCACCCATGGGCAGGAAGATATCTCAGACGCGAATTCGCAGCAAGAGATCTGTAAGAGGAGAGATCAGAGAGAAGATGACACGAAGACGATGGTAAAGAAAGCGGCGCGTTGATTTGTCCGATCGGGCCTTGCGCGCCGCCCATTTCAATTTGTAACTACTGCATTTCATCCGGTCTGCGCCAGGCAGCCAATCCTGCGGCCCCATTCGCCAGCAGACCCAGCGATGCTGGTTGCGGCCCCAGCCTCGGAGACTGCGAAGCATCTGCCTTGCCATCAGAGCCGTGCGTGGCCCCAGTCAAAATCGGCTGGCCCGCGTCGCTCTCGTAAGCGTACCCATCAATTGTGGGAGATGTTCCGCTCAGATCGATGTAGGCCCAACCGTAATAAGTCTTGCCGCTCACGATAAACTTGAGCCCAAGAAAACCACCTTTATTGTGTTGCCACGGACAATTCAGTGTTCCCGGACTGGTGTAATCTCCGGCAACTGCAAACAGATCCAGTTTATTCGGCTGGAAGTTTTTGCCGTTCCCAACTTTTCGTCCGGCGTCCAATTCGGCCGCGCACTTATCTCCCGTAAAGCTCGTGATCGCCCCGACCCCATTTCCCGCCTGCGCGGGCAACACTGCCAGAAAATGGCCGTAGAAGCCGAGAGGCGGCTTGGCGTCCTCACGACGTTTGGCAACACCGCCGGAGTTGACGGAATTGTAAAAACTGAAATCAGGAACTCCGTCGTTATTCACGTCGAGCTGCACCAGGGGGCCGTCCGCTGTAATTGGCAGATTCGCTGGAGTGAAGATAACTCGCGCCTGTGCGGGCTGCGCCAGCGCAAGCAATGAAACCCCTGCGGCACTGGCGGCGGTCGCATAGTTGATCAGGATCTTGTCCAGGTTAAAAGTCAAACCGTTTGAGAGCCCGTTATCCGTGAGCGAGTCGTTTCGGCTGCTTCATCGTCATTCTCCTGGCGGTCGCGTTTCAGGTTTCTTCAATCTTTATTACCTGAAAAATTGGGCACAGTGTACACTCTTCTCTCTGACCGCAATAGTGGACTAACGTCTCCCCGCTTGGTGTGAATGGTCATGAGTAAACCCCTAGCTAAAAAGGTCCTGCTTATCGGCTGGGACGCTGCCGATTGGAAACTGATCAACCCGCTGCTCGACCAGGGACTGATGCCGACCCTCGACAATTTCGTGAATCGCGGCGTGATCGGCAATCTGGCGACTTTGCGGCCGATTCTTTCCCCCATGCTCTGGAATTCGATTGCCACCGGCAAGCGGCCTGACAAGCACGGCATACACGGCTTCATGGAGCCCGATCCACAAACCGGCGGAGTCCGCCCATCCACCAGCACTTCCCGCAAAGTCAAAGCCATCTGGAACATTCTGACGCAGCGCGGATACAAGACCCACGTTCTCGGCTGGTTCGCCGGCCATCCCGCCGAGCCGATCAACGGCATCTCCGTTTCCGATCTTTTTCCTTATACCGTCGCGCCCATCAACCAGGAGTGGCCTTTGCCTCCGGGAACGGTTCGATCCGGAACGCCTGCGCGATACCTTCGCAAAACTCCGCATGCACCCGGCCGAGGTCACGGAAGCCGCCATTCTGCCCTGGATTCCCCGCGCCGCGGAGATCGACCAGGAAAAAGATCGAGGCCTGCAATCCTTCGCCAAAATTCTGGCCGAGAATTGCTCCATTCACAACGCCGCAACCTGGATCCTGCAGAACGAACCCTGGGATTTTCTGGCCGTCTATTACAACGGCATCGATCACTTTTGCCACGGTTTCATGCACTTCCATCCTCCGCGCATGGAAGGCATACCGGAAGACAAGTTTGAGATTTACAAAGATGTGGTGAACGGCGCCTACCGTTTTCACGACATGATGCTCGAAACCCTGCTGAGGCTTGCCGGTCCGGACGCCACCATCCTGCTCGTTTCCGACCATGGTTTTCATTCCGATCACCTGCGCCCGCGCGGCATTCCGCGAGAGCCCGCCGGCCCTGCCGTGCAGCACCGGCAATTCGGCATCTTCTGCATGAAAGGCGAACACATCAAGCAGGATGAAAGAATCTACGGCGCCACGCTGCTGGATGTGACCCCCACAATCCTCACCTTGTTCGGCTTGCCCATAGGCGAAGACATGGACGGTCGAGTGCTGGTGCAGGCGTTCGAAGAACCGCCACCGGTCGAGCGCATATCGAGCTGGGAAAATGAGCCCGGCGAATGTGGCATGCACCCTGCCGATCTGCGCATGGATCCAGCCGCCGCGCAAGCCGTGCTGCAGCAGTTCGTCGCCCTCGGTTACATCCAACCGCCAAGTGAATCGCAGGCCAAAGCGGCCGAAATGGCGGTTCGCGAGCAGCAATATAATCTGGGCCGCGTCTATCTCGATACCCAGCGTTACCCGGAAGCCCTCCCCATTTTCGAAGAACTCACGCAGAAATGGCCCGGCCAGCCCCGCTTCATTCAGCATTTGGCCCAATGCTATTGGGCCCTCGGCCGCCGCACCGAAGCCAAGAAATTGCTCGAACCATTGCTGACCTTCGAGCCGAAGGATGACGCAAAGGATGAGCCAAAGGAGAATCAGGCCCCAGCCGACGGCGATCAAGCAATCGCCCAAGACAAAAACGACGAGACGAAGGCGACGCCCGCCCCAGATCAATCTCCCCACGCGCAGGAAATCAAGCCGCGCCCGTGGGCAGACCTGCTCATGGGCATCATCCATTTCGAAGAAGGAGACATGGAAGCCGCCTTGTCGTCCCTGTTAAAGGCGGAGAAATCAGATCCGCACCTTCCCGATCTGCACCTTCGCATCGGCGAGACCTATCTCCGCCAGCGACGCATTCCCGATGCCGAGCGCGCCTTCCAGCGCGCCCTCGAAATCGATGGCGACCGCGCCGAAGCGCATTTAGGTTTGGCCGTGGTTTGCCTTCGCCAGCGTCGAAATGAAGAAGCCGCTGAGCACGCTCTGCTCGCCGTCGGCCTCCTGCATTACCTGCCTTTGGGCCACTTTTATCTTGGAGTCGCGCTCGCCCGTCTCGGGCACCGTGAGCGCGCTGCTCTCGCCTTCGAAACCTCGGTCAGCATGCTTCCCGGCTTGATTGCCGCGCATCGCTGGCTGGCTGCGCTTTACATGCACCCGGCGAACGGCGATCCCGAAAAAGCCGCCCGGCATCGCAGCATTTATCTGCAGATGCGCCGTCAACGCCAAAAGGCAGAAGCGCCAGCGTGATCACCATCGTCTCCGGCCTGCCCCGCTCAGGCACTTCGCTGATGATGCAGATGCTGACTGCCGGTGGCATACCTGCTCTCACCGACGGCCAACGTCAGGCCGACACCGACAATCCGCGCGGCTATTACGAATGGGAGCGCATCAAGCAATTGCCGCAGGACCCCAATTGCATTGCCGAAGCTGAAGGCAAGGTAGTGAAAGTTATCTCGCAGCTATTGCTAGCGCTTCCAGCAGGAAGAGATTATCGGGTTATTTTCCTGGAGCGTCCGCTGCCCGAGGTCGTCGCTTCACAGAACGAAATGATTCGCCGCCGCGGTACGCACGGAGCAGGACTGAGCGAGTCGGCACTGATCGCCGGTTTGCAGGCACATCTCAATCAAGTGAACGCATGGCTGCGCCGCCGGCCCGATATTCATCTTCATCGAGTGCAATATCGCGAAGTGCTCCGCGATCCCATGCACATTTCACAAGAGATTCAGCGCTTCCTCGCTCAGCCCCTAGACGCGCAAGCCATGGCTCAACAGATCGACCCCTCGCTCTACCGCTGTCGCAGCGAGAATCCATGACAGGCAAATCGCGGGGTGTGTTCACACAACTTAGCCGTCTCGCGTGCGTGAGCGAAGCGGGAGCCTGCAGGCGAAATTCTGGGCACACGCGAGGAACCGCAGTAGAAATGGACGGACGGGAAGGTTGAGAAATGGTCGGGACGGGCAGATTTGAACTGCCGACCCCTCGCACCCCAAGCGAGTGCTCTACCAGGCTGAGCCACGTCCCGACTGGATTCGCGCCGCTTTCCTTCCGCAGCGCATGGGGTTACACGCAAGAATTTTACCACCTGAAGCCGGGTTTCGCCTTACGCTCTGCTCTCGTTCAGCGCTGCCCTGATGCGCTCCGGCGTAAATGGTACTTGCCGGACCCGCGCTCCCGTAGCATCGAAAACTGCATTACCGAGGGCTGCGGCAACCAGCGTGATCGCAGTCTCTCCCGCGCCCGTGGCTTCCACCGAAGGCCGGTCGATCAGCACGCACTCGATCGTCGGCACATGGATCCCAAGCGACAGCGTGTTGTAGCTCGCCCAATCAACCGAGGTAACATGGCGCTCGTCCCAGGTGATTTCTTCCACCAGCGCGCGGCTCGTTCCCTGCAACACTCCGCCCTCCATCTGGTTGCGCAATCCGTCGGGATTGGAAACCGGCCCGCAATCGTTCGCAACCACAAAGCGCCTGGGCCGCACGGTTCCGCTGGTCTGATCGACTTCGATCTCGGCCACCAGCGCGGCGTAGCCGTTATCGCCTTCATACGCGACGCAAGCAACACCGCGTCCGCTGACCACTCCGCGACGCGAGTTTCCTGGCTTCGGCGAAGGACGCACTTCCCAGTTCGCCGCTTTGGCAGCCCCTTTCAGAGCATCGATAATGCGCGTTTCGCTCAGATGCTGCAGGCGGTATGCCACCGGATCGGCCTTCACATACGCCGCAATCTCGTCCATAAAACATTCGTGGGCAAACGTATTCTGCAGGCGCAAGGGCGAGCGTA
Source organism: uncultured Acidobacteriaceae bacterium (assembly GCA_963743585.1). Classification (GTDB taxonomy): domain Bacteria; phylum Acidobacteriota; class Terriglobia; order Terriglobales; family Acidobacteriaceae; genus Sulfotelmatobacter. Next base: position 1,094,742 of record CAVUQI010000006.1, read on the forward strand.
GCGGCCCGGTGAAAAACTGCGATTTCACCACTCGAGTGAGCACACGCTCGCTGCGAATCGTTCCGGCCCCGCCGCACTTGCCGCTCACGCATCCGGTCACATAAGACGGAACAGCGTTGCTGCCGTTGCGCAGTTCGCCGGTAGGCTCAACCGCATTGCGCGGCTTGATCGTCTCAGGATCAAAGCCAGCCAACATCCCAGTGATCACGTTGCCCGGACGATCGTATCCAGGCCTTCCGCCCAGAGAAGCTGACCACGCTTCACAATCCCACGCCGTGATTGTTCCCTTGGCGTCGACTGCAACCCGTTGTTCGATCGCGCATGGCGAACCATAATTTTCGGAGATGAACTCGTCCTTGCGCGTGAGCTGGACGCGAACCGGCCGACGCACGGCCTGCGAGAGCAGAGCTGCATCGTACGAGACCGTGTCGGCGGCATTGAGGCCATAACAACCTGAACCGCGAACAAAAATGACGCGCACCTTTTCCAGCGGCAAGCCCGTGAGCGCCGAAATCCCGTGCTGCGTGGGATAGACCGACTGAGTCGGCGACCAGATCGTGGCGCGATCGGACTGCACATCCGCCACGGCGCACGACGATCCCACCGATCCGTGCGCCTGATATGGATAAAAATAAGTTGATTGCAAAACCTTCGAAGCCGTCTTTAGCTTCCCGTCTACGTCGCCCGAATTCACCAGCATCACATCGTGGGACGGCTGTTGCCGGATATATTCATAAAAATTCTTCTGCGGCGGCAGCTCCGGGCCGGGATTCCAATCGACTTTCAGTTTTTCCGCAGCTTGCGCCGCCTGCCATTGCTTCTCGGCGACCACGCCGACAAAATTATTTCGCACCACTACCTTGATCAGTCCCGGAATGTGGCCAACAGAATTCTTATCTACATTCGCCACAGTTGCCCATGGATCCGGCGGCCGCACAACTCGGCCATGCACCATCCCCGGCACGTGAACGTTGTGAACAAATTCAAATGTGCCGGTCATCAGCGCAACCCGATCCATCGATGGAACCGGCTTGCCAAGAATTTTCCACTCGCTCGGCGACCGCCGTTTCGCGCTCGCGCTCACCGTGAGGTCAAAATGCCTGCCTCCAATCAGCTCACCATAGCTGACGCGCGCGCCACTTCCCGCCTCGACCACCCCATCCTCGACCCTCAGTTCATTACCGGGCACACCCAGCTTCTTTGCCGCCATGGCAATCAGCGCTTCCCGTGCAGTCGCCGCAGCCTGCGCGAGATTGCGCGTATTGAAATTCGTCGGCGTAGATTGGCTGCCGGAAGTAGTTCCCTGATCGGGCGTGATTGCGGTATCGCACTGAATCAGCTTGACGCGATGTAGCGCCACGCACAATTCTTCCGCGACCAATTGCGTCTGCGCGGTATACATGCCCTGTCCAAAATCGCATTTTCCCGTATACGCGGTCACGCTGCCGTCAGCCGTGATGGCAATCCACGAATCAAGCTTTTCCGGATCGATATGCGACGGATGCGTATCAAACGGCCCCTGCGCGAACCCGAGGGGCTCGATCATGGCAGACGCGCTGAAGCTCACCATCAGCACGCCTGAAGCTTTAAAAAAGTCGCGGCGGGAGAATTTGCTTTTCATAGCAAGCTCGCCTGGTAACGCTTGATCGCCCGCATCATTCTCGCGTGAGCAAAGCAGCGGCACAGCACGTTCGAAAATGAATCGCGAATCTGCTCATCGCTGGCTTTCGGTTTCTCATCGAGCAAGGCCTTCGCGGTAAGAATTACACCGCTAAGGCAGAACCCGCACTGCGCGGCCCCTTCATCGATAAACGCCTGCTGAATCGCGTGCGGCCTCTCGGGAGCGCCTAGTCCCTCAAGTGTGGTGATTTCCTGCTCTTTCACCGCGCTGACCGGCGTCACGCAAGAGCGAGTCACTTTACCTTGCAGCAACACGCTGCAAGCCCCGCATTGCGCCAGACCACAGCCAAACTTTGGCCCCTGCAATTGCAATTCATCGCCCAGTACGTAGAGCAGCGGCGTTTCCGGATCGACATCAACTTCATGAATGCGGCCGTTCACTCTTAAAGAAATAGCTGCCATATCTTCACTTCCAGATCACATCTAAGCCAGAAACCTGCTCATCCTTTCACCACCGAACGTATCTTCGGCGTACCGGCAACCGCCGCTTTCAGCGCTTCGTCCGTCTCCACCAGCTCCAGAACTTTCCTGGTCATCTCTTCATCGATCTCCGGCGCCTTACGAATGTCCACAGGGTAGCGCACCAGCAGTTCCAGACCGGTGTCGGCGAATTGCAAATGCGCGTCCGGATGCGGCACCTCCAGTTGAATATCGACGCGCCGCTCAATGCCCTCATGCTGCCGCTGAATCTCATCGCGGTAGCTCGAATAAACGCTGTTCACCACGCCCACCAGTTTTTCCTGTGCGGTCTTGTGATTGCCCTGCGGAGCAATCTGCACCACCACTTCATGCCAGGAATATTCGGTTCCCGGAATCTGCTTGAACAGCGGCGTGCCCGCCTGAAAAAGAACCGAGTTGGAAAACACGACAATGCGCCCTGTGGGATAAAAATCAACTCCGGTACCGGCAAGTTCCATCAGGTAGAGCCTCACCAGGCCAATGTCGACCACATCGCCGGTGACTCCGGCAACGCTGATGCGGTCGCCGACTCGAATTCCGTAGCGCCCGATGATAAAGAAATATGCCGCCACTGAGAGCAGCACCGCCTGCAATCCAACCGCGATGCCGGCAGTAATGAATCCGGCAAATGTAGCGAGTGAACTGAATTCGCTGACAAATCCGAATATCAGGACAATTACAATCAACACGCCGATGACCACGCGGCGCATCACCAGAAACTGCCGGCGCCGCCGAGGATCGCCAATATAGCGGAAGGTGATCCGGCGCCAGATCTCCGACACCACAAAAATCACGATCAGCGCCAGAACAATTCCCGAAACTCGCAGCAGAACCGATCGCAGCACGTATTTAGACTCCCGCAAAATCGAGCCGTGCCACTCCTCGAAATTCGTCTTAACGTCGTCAAGCACCACAATCTCCTGGCTCAACGGCAGCATGGCTCCCGAAAGCTGCTTGAAACGCTCGGTGAGGTTTTGAAAATTTTGCCGCTCCTGTTGCAGCTGCTGCGGATTGGTCGCGGGCGGCTGATTGGCCAAAGTCTGGCTTTCCTGAATTGTGGCGCGCAGCGCATTGCGCAGCGGAGTGCGCACCTGGTCTGCCACTCCGCGGGTAAAATCGGTTTCATTAACTAGGCTGTCGATCTCGCGCACCGCGCTCATATAGTCGTAAAGCGTGATCGCCTCACTGATCAGGCCCCCGGAATTGGCAAGCGAGGACTTGGTTGACGCGGGCTGTGGCGTCGCCGGTTTCTGTGCTGCGCTTGACCCCAGCACCTCAGGGATCGACTTCGCGAGCTGATTGATGCTGCCATCCAGCCCTCCCGCAAGCTCGCCGTTGTTTTCAACGAAGGAGGCCATTTTTTGGACGGCATCGAGCAGGGCCTTCTGCAGTTCCAACTGGCCTTGCAGAGCGTCTCGCTGAGAAATCAGGCCGGCACGGCGTGACGCTGCTGCTCGCTCAATCTGTTGGTTCAAACTTCCAATCTGCAATTGCAATTGTTCGATCTGCGAAGCCGTCTTGCTCTCAAGCTGCTGCAGGTTCTGTTGCTGGGTCGTCTGCGAGCTGTTTTGGTTGTTCGCCTTCTGCTGCGCGGTAATCAGGCCAGCTTCCGCGCGTGCCGATTGGAAGGCCAGCTTTACCGCCTGATCGGCCAGGCTTCGCGCGTTCTCCTGGTAGATGGCGTCGCTCGGCAGTCCGGCAGATTGCACTCCGGTGGTCGCGTGCCGGTACCAGCTGATGAGCTGATTCAGATGATGCAGCACGGCGCTGCCATCCAGTTGCAGCGGAGGCAGCGAACTTGACTCGCCTTGCGCGTTCGCTTGAGCCGAGGATTGAGGAGTTCCGGACGAAGACGCTGACGGAGTTGCGGACGAAGCTTTGGGCGATGCCGTCGATTGCTCACCCTGCTTGCCAGACGCAGCCTGCTTTGTCGCGGACGTGTTCGCAGGCCGCTTCGGCTGTTGCGCCGGCAGGCTAGTTGCGATAATTAAGATCAGCGCGGCCGTGCCCGTCATCCAATGGCGTTGAGCGCAATGCGTTGCAATCAAAAAAGGCTTGGGGGCTTTTAGCATCTCTAATCGGGTAATCCTTGCTGAAATTCTCAAAAAATCCGAATGGCAGGTTGTGGAATCAAACCTAACATGCGACTTCGCAAACGTGTTGTCAGATTCATTGTAATCATTCAGTCGGTCTTATTTTTGACCCATTTGTTTCTTTACGAAACCTGGACCTTTGCCGCCCATAGCGGCCATTCGCCCGCTCTCTGGCTGAAGCTTCTTTTTGGATTCCTTTCCATCAGCTTCGTGACCGCCTCGCTACTCGCATTCCGCTTTACCAATCCACTGGTGCGGATTTTTTACCGGCTGGCTGCGGTTTGGGTTGGCTGGCTGAGTTTTCTGTTCTTCGCGGCCGCCTGCTCTTGGATCATTTTCGGTATTGAGCGGCTGGCCGGCCTGACCATGGATTTCCATCGCATGGTGGAAGTCCTCTTCGCCGCTGCGATTCTCTTTGGCGTATACGCTGTACTGAACGCCAGTTGGACGCGAGTTACCCGGACCACCGTGCAGCTGGCAAATCTTCCTGAGGCGTGGCGAGGACGAAAAGCTGCATTGATCAGCGATCTGCACCTTGGGCCGGTGCGCAACGGCGGCTTTCTGCGGCGTATGGTAGCGAAAATTTTGAAAGAATCGCCCGATGCAATTTTTATTGCCGGCGATTTATACGACGGGACCGCAATTGACGCAGCCCGCGCCGCCGAGCCGCTGAACAAGCTAAGCGCACCGCAGGGCGTGTACTTCGTCGCAGGAAATCACGAGCAATTCGGAGACGACAGCAAATACCTCGATGCGGTTTCGGCCGCGGGCGTTCGCGTGCTGCACAATGAAAAAATCGAAGTGGATGGTTTGCAGATTGTCGGCGTACCCTTCCGAAACGCCGCGCGGGTTGCGGCTTTTGCCGCGGTGCTGCGCGCCATTGGATTGGATCGGAATCGCGCCAGCATCTTACTGACTCATGCCCCGGACCATCCGGCAATTGCCGAAGCGGCCGGATTCTCCCTGCAACTCTCGGGGCACACCCACCTGGGGCAATTCGTTCCCTGGAGCTGGATGGCGCGCCGCATCTACCGCCAGTTCGTCTACGGCCTGAGCCGCATCGGCAAGATGCAGGTCTTCACCTCCAGCGGAGCCGGCACCTGGGGACCACCATTAAGATTGGGATCGAACCCCGAAATCGTAGTGCTGGAATTTGTCTAGATTCCCCACCTCAGCGTAGTCTTCTTCGCGGGCGCCACTGCCTGGCGGACGGCACTACTTTGCCGGCGGCCTCTCCACCTTGCTCGTTTCTTTTTCGGCGTCCCGCAGCCCATCTTTAAGGGCTCGAATCCCTTCACCCAGGCCTTTGCCCAGTTCTGGCAATCGCTTCGGCCCAAAAACAAGCAATGCGATAAAGCAGATCACCAGCAGGTGCACCGGCTGAAATAGTCCTTCACCCATATAAATCTCCCTGCGGCCGTGCTTAGGTACCGCCGCTGGATTCAGGGTACGAGGGATGAGACGCAGCGGATGTAACGCAGATCACTTGAGAATGTGACAGATCGACCGGGAGGCTGATAAAGCCTCTCGCATGAGGGCATTCGGAAGGTTACTTTTGATTAATCCCCGGATTAATCTCCCGCGACTTCTTCGCTCTCCCAGCTCTCCTGCATCGCTGGAGGCATCTCCGTTTCGTACTCACTCCCGTACTTCTCCCGTCGGAGGTGGGCTTCGAGCGCGGCAAGCTGGGCTTCGATGTCTTGCCCCGCTTTGCGCTTGCGAATCACCTCTTCACGGTAACGTCGCAGGAAATAATCAATAGTCTCAACCCTGATCCGGATGGAGCCGGTGGGCTTGTTCTCGTCGAGGTCCTTAAAGCAGAAATAAGGCGTGCCCGATTGCTCGATAATCCCTTCCACCACGCCGTAGATCGGCGCATCGTGCCCGCACTTGAAGCTGGAAACTTCTAGAGCCACAAGATTGGGATGCCGCGCCGTAAACTTCGCAGCCCAGACTTTATGGTTGGTGCTGCACGAGTATGAGTTCTTCCACGCATCGGTAATATCGAGCGGGTGGCTGATCATTCCCGCCCGCACCTCATCGCCGAACAAACGTTCCAGCAGGTCCTCATCGATGGGCAACGTATTCTGCGAGAAGATCGGATAGCCCAGCTTCTGGAATTCATCGAGAATTTCGTGATTCAATCCCGGATCGTGATGGTACGGCCGGCCAAGCATGACGATCCCGATGCGGTCTTCGCGCTCCAGTTGGTCCATCACTTCGCGGGCGCGACGGCGAATGCTCGATTCGTATTCTTCCAGCGCCGCAAATCCAGACTCCACCGCGCGGTCATTTTCCTCCTGCGAAAGACCGAGAACAGACTGCCACGCCTGCAGCATCTGATGAGCGAAAAGTTTGCGGTCGGCGAAGTTGAGCACCGGGTCGATGTATTTGAGATTACTCTCGGCAAATACATCGTTCTCTTTGGTAAACGCAGCCTTCACCGTTTCCGGAGTGGCCGTCACCGTGGGGCAGGCATTCGCGGCCACAATCTTGACGAGCGGCGAATGCAGCACGTCATACATGGGGAAGAAAATGACATCAAGCGGTTTCTTCCTGTGTTTTTCCTGGATCAGGTTATAAACGTGCGAAATGCCGATCTTGGCCGGGAAGCACGGATCAATCGCCCCACGGCTTGCGCCCGCACGATAGAGGTCGGAACTGGTGTAATCGGAATAAATAATGTTCTCGGGCTGAATCCCGAGACTTTCGAGATAACCATTGAAGAGCGGCGCGTACGTATAAATATTCAACACGCGCGGAATTCCAACCCGGACCTTCTTGCGGTTTTCCATTAACGCGCGGCGTTCTTTGTCACCCTTCTTCCATCCTGCCCAGCCTTTTGTGGGCAGAGGATCGGACACGCTCTTGGCATTGGTCGGCCGGAACACTTCTTTCGAAGCCACATCGACAAAATTCGGGTGCTGATCGCGGATCTTGTCGAGTCCCGCCTTGATTTCCTTCATATCGTCGACATCTTCGACCAATCCCTTTTCGCAGGTGGCAATGATCAGCCGCTGCTCACCCACCATGAGAGGAACCTTGGTGACCTTTTCCAAAGGCACAAGATTTTTCACCGGCTCGGTTCTAATGTCGATGAAGGTGCGCAGGCAATTGTTCTTGCAGAAATAGCAGCGCGTGGCTTCGTTGCGAGTGGTCCGGTATTCGATTTTGCGGACCGCATCGAGCCCCACAAAAGTTGTGCGCTGACCATTGCGCCATAAGCGCAATGACTCCTGCGCCGCGCCGATCGCGCCGGATTCGCCGCAGTGCTCGTGAACGATAATTTCCGGAGTCTTGCCGGTAGCCCGGAAGCTGTTGCGAATGAAATCGACTTCCGCTTTAACCACCGCGAGATTGTTCTGCGTCCCTCCCTGCAGAACAAAGCGCGAACCCAGAGCAGCAAGATTGGGGATGCTCGCCACGTAGAGAAAAACATTCTTCGGCAGCACGGCCGCCAAACCAGCAAGAATTTCTTCCGCGCGCCACCCCTGCCGCTGGAAATTCACGATATCCGACTGCATAAACACCGCGCAGCCGTACCCGAAAACCGGCATCGCCTGCGCAGAAAAAGCCAGATCGGCATACTGATTCACGCTCAGCCCGAACCCCTCGGCCGTGGATTGCAGAAAATATCCATTGCCCGCCGAGCACTGCGTATTGAGCTTGAAATCCTTTACCCGGCCGTTGTGCAGGATAATGATCTTGATGTCCTGCCCGCCCACGTCGACAATCACATGCGGATCTTCATAGAACTTGAGCGCCGATTCGGTGTGCGCAACCGTCTCCACCAGCGCCACATCGGCTTTCAAAACGTCTTTCAGAATGTCTTTCGCGTATCCGGTAGTCGCAACTCCCAGCACTTCCAGTTTCGCATTCTGCCCTTCGACCTCTTTGCGCAGGTTCTCGAACATCTCAATCGTGTCCTGAATCGGATTGCCGTTCGAGAGCTGATACGACTTGCAGAGAATGTCCCCGTTTTCGTCGAGCAGCACGGCTTTCGTGGAGGTCGATCCGCCGTCAATGCCAATGAATCCAGCGACCGTGCTGTTCTTCTGAAATACAGCCGGAGTAAATTTCTTGCGCCGGTAAGCCTCTTTGAAAACGTCCAAATCTTCCGGTTTCTCGACCAATCCTTTGCCGCCGGATTTCGCTTTTTCTTCCTGCCGCCCGAAATCGATGTAGTGAATCAGATTTTCGTAGCCGCGGTAGCAACCGATGCAATCCTCTTCGCTGCGGCCAAACTCGATTGCCCCGAGCGCCGCAAAATATTGCGCATTCTGCGGAACTTTGATCAGGTCTTCCGGCTTCGCGCCATCAGGAATCGCGACCTTGCGTTCCTTCCACATGCGCGGAATATTCGCCTGCCACGCTTCCCGCATGCCTTTGATGAAGCTGTTCGGCCCTCCGAGAAGCAGCACATGGGGCCGCAATGTATGTCCACGAGTAAGCACGCTCAAATTCTGCAGAACGATGGCTTCGAATAAAGACGCCATCAATTCGTCGGACGGCGTCCCAACTTTCTGCAAACTGTTGATATCGGTTTCAGCAAACACCCCGCACTTACCAGCAACCTTGTGCAACTTGATGCCGTTGTATTGTTGCAGAGCCAACAGCTCGGTCGGAATTTTCAGCTTGGCATTGATCTTGTCGATGACTGCACCTGTGCCGCCGGCGCACTTGTCGTTCATCGAGGGGATTTTTTTCTTGCGTCCAGTTTCATTGTCATCTTTGAAAACGATGATCTTCGCGTCCTGCCCGCCCAGTTCGATCACCGAATACACTTCCGGATGCATCTTCTCAACCGCCAACGAAACAGCAGTAACTTCCTGTACGAACTTTGCGCCGATCTGGTCGGCAATCGCCCCGCCGCCCGAGCCGGTCATGAACATGCGCGTGTTGTGCGCATTAATGCCGACTTCGTTTTCCATCCGCTTCAGAAATTCCAGCGTCTTTTCCGGCTGCTTGGTTTCGTGCCGCTGATAATCCTGCCAGAGCACCTGGTCGCTGGCCGCATCCACCGCCACAGCCTTCACCGTGGTCGAACCAACGTCGAGGCCAACCATGAATTTAGTGGTGTGGTCGTGCGGCTTCTGCGCATGTTTGATCTGCTGAATGGTGGCCGGTTGAATAGAAGCCTGCCGAGCTTCAAGTCCGTCAAGCCCGGCAATCTGGATCAGCTTCGGGCCTTTATGATCGTGATGATCGTGCATTACTTCCTCTTTCGCTTTTTGAAAGGGCACGCCCCAGGCGTGCCGTTCCCAAATTTTTCCAGCAACGTCGCGGCCTAAGCCGCGCCCTTTCAATCTCCCGACATCGCCGGCGCCGCCTCGGCCACGCGCACCCGCGAACGTTTATGGAATCGAGTGTCCTTATCGATTCGCTTGCTCACGTGCAAAATGAATTGCGCCGCAGTTCCGGCCACGCCTTCCTGGTGCGGCACGTGATAAAACGGCTTTTTCAACTCAGGATGCTCGTCGATATACTCGCGAATCTCCTGCATGCTCTTTCCAGTCGACTTCAGGCCTGCTCGAATTCCGTTTTCGCCTTGACCTTCGCTTCGCCGAGCGCCATCTGCACCCGGCTGTGCGCATTGACCTCGCCTTCACCGGAAGTTTCAATGGGCAGGAAAATCATGTCTTTGAACTTATTGATGACCGCCGATTGCACCCCGTCCGACTGTGAAGACGGCATGCAGCCAAACGGTTTCAGCGCCAGCACCATATGGCAAAGTTTGTGCACCGTGTAATAAACATTCTTGCCGACTTCCAAATGCCCTTCACCGCCGCGCGCAAACTGGTTGTAGAACGGATTTGCCAGTTCCGCCAACTCGGTCTGCGGCACCAGATGATGCGTGATGCCGCCCAGGTTCTTGATCGTCCGGTGATAAAAGAAGTTCCACGTGCGCTCGCCGAATCCGATGCCCCAAAGCTTCTTGCGCAGTCCGATGTAGTTCGCGAACTGCTTCTTCACTTCGTACCACTCCGGATTGCGGTGCGGGCGATTCACCGGCCATTTCGCGATCGCGTGCGCCTTGGCCTGATACATGAGGTACGCAACCCAGGTCGCAATCGGCTCCACCAGGACCTGCGCGCCCTCGCGCTCCAGAAAATCGAACATGTGGAAGTTGCCGTCGCCCTCGGTAATCTGCGCCCAGAACTCGCCGGTAATTTTCACCAGCGGCTTCACCCGAGTGCGGTCGACTTCAATCGAATCCATTTTCTCCCGCGCGGCATGCAGAGCATTCAGGTAATCCTTGCCCCACATGTGCTCATGCCATTTGCCGAACACATTGAACGTGTTACGCAGAATTTTATTGCTCTTGAATTTCGGCTTTGCCCAGTTCGGCGCGCACTCTTCGATCTCGAAAGACTTGCGATTTCTCAGGTCTTCGCACAACCCGTCCACCGTCTCGCGAAACACCTTCTCGGTCTCGCCTTTGTTCACCTCATACGGCCGAATTTGATAAATCAAATCGTTGAAGACGTCGCCCATGTGCATCGCGTTCAGCATGCCAAATCCGAAGTCGATCGTGAACTTCAACCCCGGCTCGCCCGACGCGGCCTTAATTCCATCGCTGTCTTTAAACAGCAATACGCGGAATCCATCGAAGCCCGCATTCTTCAGCGCGAAGCGGTACTCCGCCTCATACATGCCAAAGCGGCAAGGGCCGCACGATCCCGCAGTAAAGAAGACGTAGTTATCCAAAATATTTTGCCGCGGCACGCCTTCCTTCTCGAGGAACTGCAGATACTGCACCAGATTGCCCACCGTAAAATAAGTGGGATTGCACTGCCCGTTGTTGCCAAACTCCTTGCCCGTCTGAAAACCCGCCACGTTCGGCACCGGCAATTTCTCGCAGCGGTAGCCGCAGCCCTGGAAGACGGCGCGAATCAGGTCCTCATGCTTCCAGGTGAATCCGCCAAACAAAATAGTCACTCGGCTGCGCTCTTCCGCGGTAAACGCACGCTCTACTGGACGATGAAAATGCTTCGGCTCATCGAGTCCGGCAATCTTGCGCAAACGCATCCGCTCCGCCTCTAGGCGCTGCTTGATCTCCGAATCATTTTCAATCTGGACAAAATTCGTAGCCATAACGTTCCTCCGGCATGGTGTTGAGTATTGGGATGTTTCTAACAGAGATTGGGGTACGACAAAATGTCGGGCGGGGTGCAAACCGGCTTCTGCAAACGCAAGGTAGAGAAATGAACGGGCGTGGACGGGAAATCGTCCGCATCACTTTCAACGTGCTAACTAACAGCATCCGAACTCCAAATAGAGGGGTTAGGAGGTTCGAAGTCTTACACCGGCGGAACAACAGAAAGTTCCGTAGGCGCCGGATTTGCCTGCAATGCCGCTTGGATGTGAACCCCAGACGGCGAGTTGCTAAATTTTCCCCAGTTCCAAAGAAGCGGGTTGCCGCTTCGTGTAATTCCCTTCTAACAGAAAGCGCCGTTTTAGATCAAGCGCGTTATAACTTTATCGTCGCTCTATAGATTATGACGCCGCGCAGGAAGCGGCTGTCGTAGGCTTAATTTTATTTTTGTATCGGTTGATATCAAATATTAGATATCGATATTAGATATCTCGATATTTCTTTAAAGACGCGGAAGCAGGCGACGAAATGCCCGCCGCTGCCGACTCGCGCTGGAGGTTTGAAAGTGACGGCTACAGCTCACGATTACCACGCGATGTTGGCCGTGGCCATAAGCGAAGCTCGCCAAGGCCTTGCCGAAGGCGGCATTCCGATCGGAGCTGCCATCTTCGACGCGAGCGGCAAACTCATCGGCTCGGGCCACAATCGCCGCGTGCAAAGTGGTGATCCCTCGCTCCACGGCGAAACCGATGCCTTCCGCAATGCTGGCCGGCAGCGCAGTTATCGCAACCTGATTATGGTAACGACGCTAGCCCCCTGCTGGTATTGCAGCGGCCTGATAAGGCAGTTCGGTTTCCATACGGTGCTCGTCGGCGAGGGCCGCAACTTCCAGGGCGGCCTCGAATGGCTGCGATCGCTGGGAGTCAAAATTATCGATCTCGATTCTGACGAGTGCGCCAAAATGCTCGCCGAATACATTCGCGCCAATCCAGCGATTTGGAATGAAGACATCGGCGAAGAATAGACCCCCAGCCTGTTCTCTGCGGCATAATGCTCCATAAAAGTCTAGGGCCTCAACCAGTTCTACTTCGCGACCTTCGCGGCATTTCTTCGCGCCCTTTGCGGTTAAAAGCCGTTGATCTTAGCTCCGCTCAAAATCACAACCGCTGAGAATTCTTAGGACACTGCCCGAAGCGGGTTCGCTTCGCTTTCCACCGATGCTCCATGTATCCTATCCGCGCACTCAGCCAATCACTCCAGACATGCAAAACGCATTCATGGCGCGCGCCATTCAGCTCTCACTTGAGAATGTCAATTCCGGGCATGGCGGCCCGTTCGGCGCAGTGATCGTAAAAGACAATCAAATCATTTCCGAAGGCGCAAACCAAGTGACTATGGCGAACGATGCCACAGCGCACGCCGAAATCGTCGCCATACGCGAAGCCTGCAAAAAGCTTAACGCCTTCCATCTGCAAGACTGCGAAATTTACGCATCGTGCGGGCCCTGCCCCATGTGTCTCGGAGCAATCTACTGGGCGCGGCTTTCGCGCATCTATTTCGCAAGCTCCGATGCCGATGCGGCCAAAGTTGGCTTTGACGATTCGCTGATTTATCGCGAACTCTCTCTCCCGCATTCCCAACGCAAAATTCCCATGCTTCAAATGATGCGCGAAGAAGCGCTGGCCGCATTTCGCGCCTGGGAAAACAAGGCGGATAAAATTGCCTACTGAAACCGCCCACCCCACGACCATCCCCGTGCCCAGGAAATCGTTCGTCGACCGCTATTTCAAGCTCACCGAAAACCACAGCTCGGTGAAGCAGGAGATGCTGGGCGGCCTCACCACGTTCGTCACGATGGCCTATATCATCATCGTGAATCCGCAAATTTTGTCGCAGGCCGGCATGCCGGCCGATGGCGTGGTCTTTGCTACCTGCGTTTCAGCCGCGATCGCTACTCTGGTCATGGGGCTGTACGCGAATTATCCCATCGCGCTGGCGCCGGGGATGTCTCTGAACGCCTACTTCACCTATTCGGTTTGCATCGCCATGCACGTGCCGTGGCGAACCGCGCTCGCAGTCGTGTTCTTCTCGGGCGTTCTTTTTCTTTTGCTCACCGTGACTCGCGTGCGCGAACAGATCGTCAACGGAATTCCCGAATGCCTGAAGCACTCGACGGCCGCTGGGATCGGAATGTTCATCGCCTTCGTCGGCCTGCGCAATGCCAAGATCGTAGTGGCGAATCCGGCGACCTTTGTGGGCTTGGGCAGCTTTGCCGATAAGGAAGTGCAAACTGCCTGTGTCGGCCTGGTGCTGATGCTGGTTTTGATCGCTCGAAAATTTCGCGGCGCAATCCTGATCGGAATTCTTGGAGCTGCCTTGCTGGGCATGATGCGCGGACTCGCAAAATGGCCGGCAGGCATTGTCGCCTGGCCGCACCCCTCGTCCACTTTCTTGCAACTCGACTTTCGCGGAGCCAGCCACCTGGGCCTATTTGAAATTCTCTTCGCCTTTCTATTCGTCGATCTCTTCGACAATGTCGGCACATTGGTGGGAGTTTGCGAGCAGGGCGGCTTCATCAAAGATGGCAAAATTCCCCGCGTAGGCCGCGTCCTGGTGGCCGACGCCGTTGGCACCGTGGTCGGTTCGTTGACCGGAACTTCAACCGTGACGAGTTACATCGAGAGCGCGGCCGGAGTCGCTGCCGGGGCCCGTACTGGCCTCAGCAATGTGGCCGTAGCCGCCCTTTTCCTGCTGGCTACATTCTGTTCGCCGCTCGCCACGGCCATTCCAGCCTATGCCACCGCGCCCGCGCTGATCCTGGTCGGCGTGCTCATGACCCAGTCCATCTCGCAGATCGCCTGGCACGACTTCAGCGAAGCCGTACCCGCCTTCATTACCATGCTGGCCACGCCACTCACGTTCAGCATCGCAACCGGACTCAGCCTCGGCCTGATTTGCTTCACACTGGTCAAGATTGCAGCAGGCAAAGCGCGGGAGATCACGCCCCTGATTTGGATCCTTACAATCCTGTTTATCCTTCGCTACATCTACCTGGCTGCGGCCTAGGCGGTAAAAACCATAACCTTAGTGTTCCTTCGTGGCCTTAGTGGTGAATAGATTTCCGGCGGCACCTTGACTATCGGCGCCTACCCTCACACGCAAAAAAGCCACGCTCCCCAAAGAGCGTGGCCAATTCGAATACGCCAAACTATGCCGCGGCCTGCTCCTGATACGCCGCAACAAAATATTCCGCCACGAAGTCCTCGTACTTGGTCTGGGTCGTATTGCGTTCCGTGCGCGGTTCCAGCGCCCGCATGAAACCAGAGTTCAGCGAGTGCGCCATTTCGAGGATGAGCCCGGCAAGGTTGTCCGACATCCCCGACTGTACCAACGCGCCGCGAACTTGTTCGTCCGTAGCCTGAACATATTTGAGATCAGGCTTGCCAATGGCTTTTCCGATGATCGCCGCCACTTCTGTGTAATCGAGATCGCGCTGCCCATGAAGTTCACGGGTTTGCTTGCCTTTGAACTCAAGCCGCAATAACTCCTCTGCCGCCGCTTTTCCAATGTCACAGGTGGCAATCACCGGCAACTTCAGATTGGAACGAAGCGGCCCCAGCGACAGCCCCATATGGCGGATCGGCGCAGCCTGAGGCAAAGTGTTTTCCATGAAATACCCAGCTCTCAGGTAAAGGACGTTCGCACCCTCGATCTGATTGAGCTTTTCTTCGAAATTGTGCAGCCCCACGACGGGGCCGGTGCCGCTGGTTTTGTCCGCTCCAATGCTGCTCAGAGCAACAATATTCTTCACTCCGGAGTCGCGCACGGCTTTCGCAATAGCGTCGCTCACCCGCTCCTGGAACCCGGAAACATCGTTGCTCGTAGGATTGGGCGGAATCATTACGTACGCCGCCCCGGCATGATGAAACGCTTTCGTGAGGGCTTGAACATCGGTGAGATCGGCGGCGAAGACTTCGCCACCCTTGGCTGCGAGAAATTGAAGATGCTCAGGATTTCTGCCGACCACGCGTACTTCCTGGCCGCTGGAAAGAAGATTGTTGGCTACGACGTGTCCGGTATTTCCGCTTGCTCCAAGTACAACGTACATCGTGCACCTCCCATTTCTAACTTTCGATGCGTCGATGCGCATTTCGATTCCACTCAGAAGGGCATATAGCATCACAATTTGTAAATTCCCGGAGATCAATTTACTGGCAGGAGTTCTGGAGGCCAGGCCATCTCATAAATGGTTTTGGGAAGGGCACGACTTCCGTTGTGCCGTCCAAGCCCTATAAAAACGGGGGCTTTGGCCCATGGGCTCTGGTTCATTATGAGATAGCTTCTTAGTAACCCGGGCTGGGTTCTACGATTTCTTGCGCGGCTTCAGCGATTGCCAATCTTCATTGGTCAGCACACGGCCGAGATTGCTGAATTCCCCGGCGCCCTGCAGGAATTCTCCGCCATCCATGCGAATCACTTCCCCGTTGATGTAAGCCGAACCATCGCTCACCAGAAATGCCGCGAGATTCGCCAACTCTTCCGTGGTGCCGAAGCGATGCAACGGATTTCTATCGAGTGCCGCTGGCTCAAGCTTCGGCAGCGGCAGCACGCGCGAGAATGCTCCTTGCGTAGGAATCGGGCCGGGAGCGATCGCGTTCATGCGAATTCCCCGATTGCCCCACTCGACCGCGAGACTGCGCGTAAGCGCCTCCACCCCAGCTTTCGACACGGCAGATGGCACAACATAGGCCGAACCCACCGGAGCATACGTTGCCGAGATGCTAAGCACCGTGCCAGAATGATTTTCGTTTAGCCAGCGGCGCCCGCAAGCCATGGTGCAATGCAGAGTTCCCATCAGCACGATGTTGATAACTGACTCCCAGGCACGCGGAGACAGTTCCTCGCTGCGCGCGATAAAATTTCCCGCCGCATTGTTCACCAGAATATCGAGCGCACCCTCCTGCCATATCGAATCGACCATTGCCTCGACCGCGTCGAGACTGCGCACGTCGCATTGAACGGCATGGATCGTGCCCTTCGTCGCCGCCGAAAGCTCAGCAGCCGTTTCCTCCAACACCTCAACCCGCCGTCCGCAGATGTGCACTGCCGCGCCGAGTTCCAGAAAGCGATGCGCCATCGCTTTTCCCAGGCCCGTGCCCCCGCCGGTAATGAGGATGCGCTTGTCGCGCAGAAGATCGTTGCGGAAGATCGGTTCGTTCCTAATCGGTTCGTTCCTGGCAGTCATACTTCAATCGATAGCTTCAATCCATAAAACATTTCAGATCTATAAACTGCACGCCACACGAAAGCCGTAATCGGCATACTGAAACTCCGGAGGAATGCTCGACCGCGCCGAACAGCGCGCCACCTTCACATGATGCCTCCACGATCCGCCCCGCGAAGCTTTGCGCCTACCATTTTCACCAACCGATTCCGGCCCGCGCGGATTGCGGTCAGGTGAGACGCTGTAGTAATTCGCGTCATACCAATCGCTGCACCACTCGTGGACGTTGTCGCACATATTGTAAAGACCAAAAAGATTCGCAGCATAGCGACCCACAGGCTCCGGGCCGTTCTGCCACCGCTCGGCATAATCCGGCAGAGCCTGCGGTGCTTCATCACCCCAGGGATAGTTGTTCTGCTCAAAGTCGCCGCGCGCCGCGCGTTCCCACTCAGCTTCCGTCGGAAGGCGATAAGCTCGGCCACTTTCCGCCGCCAGCCAGGAACAATAACCCTCTGCCTCGAACCACGAAACCGCAACCACGGGCTGCTCAGGAAGGCTGAAGTTCTGATCCGTCCAGAAAGGCGGAGCCGCCGCGCCTGTCAATTTCAAATAGCGTTCATATTCAGCATGAGTGACCTGCGTCGCAGCTAAAAGAAAACTGTCGACCCAAACCCGGTGTACCGGGCGCTCGCAATCCTGGCCGGCAGCCGATCCCATCAGAAACCACGCTCCCGGAATCTGAATCAGCGGCGGCTCGACTGCCTGCTTGCTCGCATGGTCGGATGCAGATTGTCGAAAGTGGGAGTGGGCCGTTGCCATGACATTTCAGCAGATGAAGTTTTGCATTTAGGAGATGAACTCGTGCAGCAATTGCCGGCCTCAACTTCTAATCCCAAATCCGCTCTTAACTCCGGTCTTAACTCCGCTCTTAACCCCGGTCCTGCGACGGACGCGCCAGCCACTTCAACATCATGTTCACCAGGCTGAGCACAATCGCGCCCACCAGCGCAGGCCCAAAGCCGCGAACGTGAAAACCGGGCGAGAGCAAAGCCGACGCCAGCTCAAGCATGAGAGCATTAATGACAAACCAGAAGAATCCCAGCGTCAGCAGCGTGAGCGGAAAAGTAAGTATCTTCAGCAGCAACCCAACAGTTGCGTTGATGAACCCAATCACTAGCGCCGCGATCAGAGCGGCAAACGGCCCGCTGACATAAATTCCCGGCACCACCCGCGCCACAATCCACACCGCCAGCGCGCTCAAGACCCAATTGAGTAGCAGTCGCATCTTTATTCGCGCGCCAATCGTCCCGGCGCGCATTCTCCCTCGGAACTATACCAAGGATTCCAAC
>CAVUQI010000007.1:0-870544 GCA_963743585.1 uncultured Acidobacteriaceae bacterium
CGCAAAAGGTGATTCTGTTCAATGTAGTTCTTCACCGCTCCGAACGTATCGTTTGGCCGATTGGATTTGATCTTCGCAACCGACTCCATCGCATCGAACACATTAGCGCAGGCATCGCGATCCCGGCGCGGGCGGTCATCATAGGCATCTCTGGCATTGTTGATCAACTGCAAGGCTGCGGCGTATTGCGGGTTCTGTAATTCTTGAAAGGCCGCGTTAACCATTTGCTGCGCGGCGGCAGGAAGAACTCTGCGAAGCCCATCTGCCCACAAATCCCAGGCCGCGCCATATCCCGCAAGAATACGGTTCACTCCTTCTAGGTACTGATCACTGACGTGTGCGCCGTCGAACAGCGGCCAAAGTCTCGAAATTAAGTCGTAGATTCTTTGCCAAGGAACGCCACCAATATCTCGTCCAGCAGCATACCTGTAGCCGCCGTATGGATTGCCTGCCGGTGCAATGCCGAGACTCTGCGAAATGACTCTGTGAAGGCGTTCGTCAGAGTCCGCCGCCGGCATTCCGTCAAGCCAAGCCAAAAAACAGATCAATCAACTCTTGACGCATCTCACGTGAAGCATCTTCCACTGTGCGCGCTGGCTGCGCCGCTTCCTGCATTTCGAATGCGTATCCAGTTTATTTGAGCTATTCGTCTTCCTCTGCGTCAGGGTTCGCTTCTCTATACATCCCCTCAAGCAGCTTTTGCAATTCCGCATCGGATACGTCGGATACATCGTCAGAGACTAGCCGCTCTAGCTCTCGGACTCATCTGAGGTTAGATTGTTAAGCCAGTCCTCGCCCGACTTCAACAGACGCAACACAATATCTCCGCCGTTCCAATAGGGAACGATCAGAGCGTAGTCCGGGAACGACAACCCGTTCTTCCCGCCGTCTAATCCCTTCACGTGGCCATCGGCGGTTGCCTTCGGATGCTTCTTCACAAACTTGATGACGGCATCAATCATCAACCTACGGCGTTCCACAATCCACGGTGTTCTTACGCTTGGGCGACATTCTACCCTCCGTTTGCTCGGCGAGAGCGTGACGCTCGACATCAACCCTCAACCACAAATGCTGATGATTTCTTCTCCCGTGATAACCAACTCCCACTGCGACGGCATCACAGAATTCAACCCCACTTTGTCGAGAACACGTCGTCCGTTCTCAATAAGGCGAGCCGCGAGTGCGTTCAGCGTCGTGGCATTTGCTGTCAATATCTGAGTCGCCTGAGGTAAAAATCCTGAATCGTGCGTGTGCCATTGGTGCGCGACTTGATCAGTTCCCCATCTTCCAATGCCAGTTCCGCTGGTGCCGAATATATTTCCTCAGCCGCCGTACCTTCCGCAGTCGCAGTGCAAACCTTATCGATGCCGAAGTGACGAACCCACTCCGCTTGCTCTGCTGCCTTAAGCACTGGATTCGTCTCCCTCGTAAAGTAATAGGCCGTGGCTAACGTGCCTGACACTCGCATGTCTGGACGGCGCTTCAAACTCGTATAAATAACACCAGACAGGAACCCCCAGATTCCTCGCAACCAAGACATGCCCGGCTTCGTGCCAGTAGGCGCGGGCGTGGTCGAGTATGATGTCGTCTCGTCCTAACATTGATTGGCTGTATCCGTGCGGTTTAACGCAGGGCTTATCGTCGTCGTCCAGCAATTGCACCTTACTGCCGATAACAGGCTGCGTCACTTCCAAGTGACCCCAGAATCCAGTCGAACATCCAGTGACGAACCGTCTGAACCGCTCAGGGTGACAACGCCTTTAGAACGGTCAATGTTGGTGACGGTGTGAATCGGGCGATTCCGATAGAACATCTCTGGGTTGGTCTGAATAATCATGCTGTCCCTCCTGAAGTTGAACTTGATTTCTCGACGCTGCTTTCTCAGTCCCACTCTGTCTGTTCTCTTGGAAACTCCTTCGCGCATTCCTCATGGCACAACGCTCTAATCGGGTTTTGCCTTCCGCCGAAACCCAAACCAGATCATCATGGTCGCGAGTATCTTCCCACTCCAGAGCACGAACTCCTCTCCTAACTGCTCCTCTCGTGTAAGCTGCTTGCTGGGCTTCAGGAAGATCAAGCCATAGCCGTATTTGCCCCACTTGCCCTTCCTCATGGGATGACTCCGGTAGTAATCCACGAAGTCTTTGTTGACCGTGACGATTGTGCACTTCTCCTTGACGGCGGCGTCTATCACCTTCGGGTCTTTCTTGCCCCTGATGCCGAAGTCTTCCGCCGTGAACACGTGATCTTTCGGCGCGAACACTCGACGCAGGTTAGGATCACCGTTGCATTCGTCTAAGAAGATTCGCTTCTTCGGCATCGCTGCAGCCTATGGCTTACGCCATTAAGTTCAATGGTTGACCTCAGACGCAAAGAGCCGCCCGGAGCTATGCTGCGCTACCACGGGCGGCTCACTACCCCCTCAGCTTGCCCCCATATTGTAAGGCTTTCATGGCTTTCTTAGGTTTCTGGCGGAGTGCGAGTTTGCGCTCCGCCATTTACCCCTTGCGAACTGGATTATCGCCCTCTCCCTGTGCTGGTGGCAGTGGCGGAAACCCCACCCTGTAGCGGGTTTTGAATGCAAGGTATTCAAATATTTGTTAGGTCTTCACGAAACTTTACAGACACAGCCGGGTTCCAATCTCACAACCGCTCGTCGTTTAATCAACACATGGCTGCACGCAACTATAGGTGTCACCAAACTCTTAAACGGGGCTTGGAGCAGTGTTCCCCAACGTTGAAGTCCGTCACCTTCTCGCTGTCGATATCCTCGCTGAGGAACTGAATTTCACGCGAGCTGCTCTCAGACTGAATATAAGCCAATCCGCTCTGAGCCGGCAGATTACGGACCTCGAAGAACATTACAGATTTCACCTCTTCACCCGCGACAAGCGACGAGCCGTGGAACTCACCGAAGCGGGTCGCGTCTTTGTTAAGGAGGCTGGCTCCGCCCTGCTGCTTATAGAGCGGGCCGGGCATCTCGCTCATGCGGCCCATGAAGGGGCAGTTAATGTTTTGACAATTGGACTGTCGCCATGTGTCGAACAGGACTGGATTTCAGGCCTTCTGACTATCCGCTTGCCGCTGTACCCCAGAATCCGAATTCGATGGCGTAGTCAGTTTCCAATCGACTTGGTCCGGAGCGTTCTGGCGGGCGAACTCGACCTGGCGCTGGTGGCAGCACCGCCCGAGGATTCTCAGATCACATCTGTGTTGCTTTCTCGTGCGCAACTCTGCGCTCTTCTCCCAGAGGGCCATCCAGCCGCCCACAAGGAATCCTTGGTACTTGAGGATTTAGCGCAGGACGCATGGATTCTTTTCTCGAAGCAGGTTCATCCTCTTCTGCGCGATGCGATCCTTGAGGCGGCAGAGGGCGAGGAAATTGTGCCCAAGGATGTTCACGGGTCCTCACAGCACAGGAGGCTTTTTATCTGGTAGCACAACGCGTGGGCGTTGCGATCCTGACGAAACCGACAATGCTGGATACTCGCGCCAAGAAGGGCGTGATCGTGAAGCCACTCGCCGATACAGCTTTGTGCTTCGAGACGTGCCTGGTCTTGCGAGCACATGAGGAGTCTCGGTTTGTGAATGAGTTTGTGCGCTCCTACCTTCGTAAATATGCCCCCCAGCGACTGGGGCCGACTCAAATGGAGCTGAAACTACCCGCCTGACTGCGCACCAGATTTCCGGCCCTTTCCCCCATCTCTGAGTTGATTTCGACATTGGAGACGATCTGCCATAATGCTTCGATGTGTGGGCGATACCGGCTATCCCGAAGGAAGGAATTGCGCGAAAGCTTCGACGCCTACGGCGAATATGATGACGCGCCGCGCTATAACATTGCCCCGTCGCAGCCAGTGCTATCGATCCGCCAGGAACCTTCCAGTCCGCGCCGGAGCTTCTCAACTATGCGTTGGGGGCTTATTCCCTCTTGGGCGAAGGACCCGACCATCGGCTTTAGGACGATCAATGCAAGATCCGAAACCGTCACGACCATGCCTTCGTTCCGCGAACCGTTCAAGTCGCAACGGTGCTTGATTCCTGCGGACGGATTCTACGAGTGGGCGAGGAACGGCAAGAGCAAGCAACCCTACTGCTTCGAGGTAGGCGATGGGGATGTTTTCGCATTCGCTGGGCTATGGGACAGATGGACTGATCCGCGAGGAGAAGTGGTTGAGAGCTGTACGATTCTGACGACCACCCCAAATGCTCTCTTGGCCGACATCCACGATCGAATGCCTGCAATCCTGCTGCCCGACGACTACGATCTCTGGCTCAATCCCACGGCACAAAATACGGAAAGCGCATTGCGGCTGCTCTCGCCGTACACGGGTCCGATGCGCCGGTACCCGGTGAGCACTCGGGTCAACCAGGTCCAGAATGACGATGCCGACTGCGCCAAACCCGTGGAATTGGAAGTTCCAGCGCAGAGTCAGTTGTTTGGCTAACAAAACGGATGCGGCGGCGGTTCCTATTTTCTTGGCACTTGATGAGCTTTTATGCGCCCCAGGAATAACCTGCCCCCGAAAAATCATTGGACAGGACCGCAAAGAGGACTCAAATTAGTAAACAACAAGGCCGCTAGGTTTGCCATTGCAGCTTTTCCGGCCCTTCGCTTCCCGGACTCTTGGAGACATTCGTCCAAATGACTCTCATTGAGCAGTTGCGCTCCAAGAAGAAGGCTCTCACGGTCGAGGAGTTGGCCGGGTTGCTCTGCGTTGCTGTCCGGACTCTGTACAAGGAAGTGGAAGACGATCACATCCCCTTCTTCCGCGTGCGAACATCCATCCGCTTTGACCCTCACCAGGTAGCGGACTGGCTGGAGATGAAAATGCCGGCGCACTCCGTCAGACGAGAGCGCCAGCCCGAGGCGAGCGCTCGCGCTTAGTAAGAGCAGCTTCTCGATGCCCCGTCGCATCCACTTGGAAGCTGGTGGTTCAGGCCCATCAGACGGCGTTCCTAAATCCCCCTGACCAGAAAGCACGATTTTGGCGAAGTGCGAAGTATAACGCCGTTTTCCAGTGATTCGGACCAAGGGTTGCTCGAAACGCTCCAGCTTCCGCGCGCAGCCGGTCACGCAGCGCGCGATAATTAGCGCCTGGCGCTACGCATTGCTCAAACGCTGCACTCCTGTCTCCAATTTCATTCAATGCTTGGCGCTTGAATCGGTCTGCAAGCTGCAACCGGTCGAACTGATAAAGCATTCTGGAGAGAACATCAGGCTGAGCGCGGTGGTTCTGGCGAGCTCTGTATTGCACGAGTACTGTTCTCGGTTGCTACCTCAACTCTGCAAACTAGAATTGCGATGAGGGGATCTGATGAATAAAAGCGTGCAGGAACTGCTCTCCTGGCGTCTTGCCCACCCAATAGCCTTTGAGCTGATTGCAACGTGCGCAGGCAGGAATAAGGTTCCTGGCGAACACACTGAACTCCGGGTATTGACTTGATGGAAGATAGTGATCCAAGGTGCTCGCTTCGCCAAAGCCGCACATTGGGCAGCGCCCCTCTGTAACCTGCAGCAGTTCGCCATACATCGCACGGTCCCGCAATACCGGATAATTCGATTTGAGCGCTTCACGAGTGTTCTTCTTCGCGCGCGAGGGGAATATCTTGGAAGCATCTGCTGACCTCGCTACATAGCGACGGTATGCCCGAAATACATTCCCGGATGCCGCAGCAAGAAGCACCGAAACCGCTGCCTCTCTGCTCGCTGATAGTGTCCGATAATCTGCCTGATAGTCTCTTTGAGGAGGATCGACGCCAATCAAGAAGCAGGCTCCGTATTCTGCTGTCGGATAGAGGTTATATATGACCGTGCCTGAAAGCTGAGACGATGCCCAAACAACTTCTCCACTTCGTCCGCGGTGAGATCCGCTGCGAGACGTTCAAGTACATCGTGATAATCAGTTTCCGAACTGTTCAAGTCGAACACATCGCGAGTCAAAATGCCGATATTCTCACCGAACGTTTCAGAAGACGGTGTCTTCACGGATGTGCTCTCGCCAAACCGTTTCAAAATTCGCACAAATCTCGCTGGAGTCTCTTGAATTGCAACGGGTGAATGTGTCGCGATGACTGCATACGAGTCCTGGGTCTCCAATCCCTTTCGAATAGACTTTAGCAATGCCGCGAGAAGTGGCGGGTGCAAGTGGGCTTCTGGTTCATCGATCAGCACAAGCGAACGTCTTTGGAGGTATGCGGCGAGATGAGCAACCACGCTTAGAACGATCTTGTGCCCCGAACTAAGGGAACAAAACAAGGTCAGCCATTCTTCAGACTCCTTGTTCAGTTGAGCTACGAAACCAAGGCGCTGAAGCGACGGCTCCAGCGCAACGGGTGCCAACATGTCAAAGAAAAGCTGCCGGCGTTTCCGGTCTGCGATAACGTCAAGCGTCTTCTTGAAATCATCGGCAATATCGGGGAAGGATTTCAATCCAGCACCCTTCGATTTCTTGGAGTCAATATCTCGTAACCCGCAGTAAACATAACCCAGGAGTTCGCTTTCTTGCGAAACTCGCTTTCGTTGCTCCGCGTTCTCTCCGGGCACCTCGAAGGTATCAAAGGCGCTGTAAGAGATAGCGATAACTGCGCCGAAGGAATGTGCTGAATCGATGAACTCACCGTACTTGCTTTGAATCTTCGCAGCCGACTTAGACGTAGCACTTGTGCTCGCGACCATCCCGAGATTCGCCAACAGTTGTGTTTTTCCAGTACCGTTATATCCAATAACGGTGTTCACGCGGCCAGGCAACCGCGGATCCCCAATGAAGTCGAATGACATAACAAATGACGTACCCCCAACTGATGTTTTGAAATGCAGCGTACCCAGTTCGGATGGAACCGGCTCCTCAGTCGAGAAAAATGATGGCGCAATTTCCAATGCGCTTGTTGCGGCTGTTGAACGCAACAAAGAATCCTTAAAACCACGTTCTTCCTCGAATTTCGCTCTGACCAACCGGCTGAATGTAGCGTCACGTATTCCTCTGAGAAGTGGTTCGTATTCTTTCCGTGGAAAGCCCCGAATTTTTTGGTAATACTCGACGTCTTGGCCTAAAGAGCAAAACTCGTCCGACAACTCAGGGAATCGTTCAGGAATCTGCGTGTAACCCTTTTCCTGCCCTAACTGGAGGATTTTTACAGTGCCGAGGTCAATCGGGTCGTTTTCACTTCGCCAATACTTCGCATGAAACAACGTCTTGAAACCAAAGTCGTCCCATGTGTCCCTGAGCAGGACTAGTACTGGGAAGTTCTTCTTGGGGCGCTTAGATGCATCCTCTGTTACGCTGAATCGCATGCCTTAGAATCTCAGACGAAGAATCACCGATTATGAGCTAACTCTGCTGCAGGTCACAAGTCCGTATCGTTTTCAACGTCAGTCTACGCGAATGCTGCGAGGCTCCCCTTGTTGATCCGAGCCTGTACATCGCTGTTGCGAACGCCTTTTAGATAAACCATCGTTGAGGCGATGTCGCGGTGCCCCATCCATTGCTGAAGGGTTCGGATATCAATCCCGTCCTGGAGATGTCGCGTGGCATATGTGTGGCGGAATTTGTGGAGAAACCAACGGCCACAGTAGGCTCCTTCGGCACAGCGATTGGTCTTTACGGTCCCGTTTTCCAACTTGTGGCTCACAGTGCAATGGCTGCAGTTGAGTTCTCCACGAAACGCGACCGCCTTAAGTTTTTCAAGCATCGCGCCGTCGGGCCGGCCTGTGGCGCTTGGGAAGATAGGATCGTCGGGGGTCGCATTCGCTGGACGGAAGGCCTTGAGCAACACGATGAGTTTCTGGGGAACCGGGACTCTCGCTCCTCCCAGTTCTTGGGGTGAAATCCCCAATGCGGTTTGGCGGTTACGCGCACCGCCATGTGCTTGAAATCAACATCCCGCCACGTAACGAAGCGCCCTTCCGCGTCACGAAATCCTGACATCAGATAGAACTTAAACCGGACTTCCTCGGGCTTCGTGCAGGCTCTGAACAACTTCGCCAACTCGAAGTCTTCATAAATCGGCCGCACGGTTTCGACGAAACTAGGCCAGTCCGCGGCATTGAGCAGCTTGGCCTTCCCGTGCTGCTTCATCACCTGCGAGATCACGACAAGCTTGTTGTAGATGCTCTTGCCCTTCTGTCCTTGCTTCAGGCAGTCGGTGGCGAAGTCGAGCAAATCCTGACGCTCCACGTCATCGATGAAGTTCTTGGTGCAGAACGCACCGAAGGAGTCGAGGATGGGACGGTAAGTACGGAAGGTTCGCAATGAGCGGTGGTAACGAACGTAGTCCTTGTACGCATCGAGGGCATGCTTTAGCGTCGTGTGCTCTTGGGCTACTTCGACCACAGGCGGTGCCGGAACAATCCCATTCCGCACGGCGTCCAACTCTGCTTGCTTCGCCCGCACCTTGTCGGCAGCGGCGAAACCATTCGGCCCAGCGGCTTCACGATACCGCTTGCCGCCTTCCCACCATTCGAGGTAGTAGCTACCTTCGGCGTGGACCTCGTCCTTACCCGCGACCGTCACGTGATCGCGGCGAACCCGACCCTTACTGTCAAAAAGCGCCGGAACGAGAGTCCAAGTTGCGCCAGCCGAGGTGGAAATCTTGATTTTCTTGAGGAGTTTGACGCGGGAGATCTTGGGCATTTGGCGGTTCCTCGTCTGAACCGCCACCATATTCGCCTACACGGCTTCTAAATGCAAGTAAACAAATGCACACCGTGACAGGGCAGCGTTCTAACCAACTGAACTACGTCCCCACTCGCCAAATCAACGATATGCCGTATCGCCAGTGTTTATACGGCCTGCCGCACGAGATATCCTAACAGCTTCTGACAGAACACGAAAGGGCGGCCGTACCGTCTCAGCGGATTTCGGCCCGATCGCATGTGTTCATAGTTTGGACTTGCCATCCTGCGTCCTCACTTACGAGAGCACAACCAATTTGTGTAGATGCTCTTTCCCTTTTGCCCTTGTTTCAAAAAATGCGTCCAATCAATGCGCCCGCGAAATTTGGGAGGTCTTGCCGCTCGATATCATCGATGTACATTTTTCGTACAGAATTTCCTAGAGGAATCTTTTTGAACCGAATCAAGATCGCGTCATGCGAGCAGAACTATCGGAACGACTGACGCACGGGGCGCATGGCGCTAACACTGCATGCACCGGCACGTCTGTAGTATGTTGGTCTGTCGGCAGCGAGCACATGGTTGGTTCGGGTCCTGCGGAACCTCCTGCCGCGCTTGTGCGTAGCTTTCAGGAAAGCAGTCAAATCGCTTCGAACGAGGCCCAATGTTCAATCCAGGCATATTCAATCCCAGCATGTTTAATCGCAGAAACCCGAGAGTGTTCAGTCCCAGAATCCTGTTCAGCTTTTTCTGTTTGAGCTTACCGATCGCGCTTTTTGCGCAAACTTCAAACCTCGGCACGAACCCTGCAGCGGCGAGCGGATCGGCGGACGAAAGCTCTGCTTCCAAGCTTGAGCATTTCGATCCCAATCTGGTTGATAAGTCGCTGAACCCTTGCGATGACTTCTACAAATACGCCTGCAGCAAGTGGATGGCGGCCAATCCCATTCCTGCCGATCAGGTGTACTGGTCGACAGGAAGCAATCTGCAACTGTGGAATGAAAACCTGCTGCGCGAGACCATGGAAGCCGAGAGCAAGAACGATTCCAAGCGCACGGCAGTACAACAGAAGATCGGCGATTACTGGGCGGCCTGCATGGATGTAAGCGGCATTGATGCGGCAGGTTTGAAACCTCTGCAACCGCAACTGGACGGCATCAACGCGATTGAATCAAAGAAAGAGATCACGCTCGAAATCGCCCATCTTCACCGTTCGTTGCCCGGCGCATGGGAGCAGGGCGACAATCAGACCAACGCGCCATTTTTTGGTTTCACTGGACAGCAGGATTATGACAATGCCTCGAAGGTTGTCGCGCAGATCGATCAAGGCGGTTTGAGCCTGCCCAACCGCGATTACTACATCAAGACCGATGCTAAATCGCAGGAGACGCTCAAGAAATTCCAGGCTCACGTCCAAAAGATGTTTGAACTCGCGGGGGAAACCGAATCGCAAGCCGCGAGCGACGCGGGCGTTGTGGTCGATCTGGAAACCGAGCTAGCAAAGGCGCAAATGGACAACGTTACGCGCCGCGATCCAAAAAACATCAACCACAAAATGACTCTGGCGCAGGTGCAGGAGTTGACTCCCGAGATCGACTGGACGGTTTATCTGAAGGCAGTGAACGCCCCGCCCAGCAATCACTATATTGTGACTTCGCCCGATTTCTTCCGTGCCGAAAACAAACTGCTGGCAGAGCATCCGCTGGACCAATGGAAAACGTACATGCGCTGGCAGGTGATCCACCATGCAGCGCCGTTCCTCTCCAAACCTTTCGTGGATGAAAATTTTGCTTTCTTCGCTCACACGCTTGCCGGCGCTGAAGAAAACGAACCGCGCTGGCGTCGCTGCGTTCGCAACGCCGATCGCGACCTCGGCGAGGCCCTCGGCCAGGCTTACGTAGACCGCGCTTTCCCGCCAGAGAGCAGGGCGCGCACGCTGGAGATGGTCCACGACATTGAGCACGCTATGCAAAACGACATCGAGAGCGTTAGCTGGATGACGCCGGCAACGAAAGAGCAGGCAATCGTCAAGTTGAAGGGAGTGGAAGATAAAATCGGTTATCCCTCGCACTGGCGCGATTATTCCAGCGTAAAAATCACACGCGATAATTATCTGGGCAACGTCGAAGACGCTACCACATTCGAATTCGAGCGCTGGGTACACAAGATCGGCAAACCAGTCGACCGCAGCGAGTGGACAATGACGCCGCCCACTATCAATGCTTATTACGATCCGCAGCTAAACACCATTAATTTCCCCGCAGGCATTCTTCAGCCTCCCTACTTCGATCCCAGCAAAGACGATGCTGTAAATTTCGGAGCGATCGGCATGGTCATCGGCCACGAACTCACCCACGGATTCGACGACCAGGGCCGCAAGTTCGACGCTCAGGGCAACCTCCGCGATTGGTGGACGGCCGAAGATGCCAAACAATATGACGAGCGCGGCAAATGCATCGCAAACGAGTACACGCAGGATGTGCCCGAAGCCGGCCCCGGCGTAAAGCAAAATGGCTTGCTGACTCAGGGCGAAGATACGGCCGACAATGGCGGCATGAATCTTGCGCTGAGCGCGCTGCAGGATCAACTAAAGAAAGATGGAAAGTCGCTCGACGACAAAGGCCCGGATGGCTGGACTTATCGCCAGAGATTCTTTCTCGGGTTCGCGTTCTCCTGGTGTTCCAACATACGCCCGCAAGTCGCACGCCTGATCGTTACGACCAATCCCCATTCGCTGCCGATCTTCCGGATCGACAACGTGGTTTCGAATATGCCGGCCTTCGCCGATGCCTTCGGCTGCAAAGCCGGACAGAAGATGGTGCGGGCGAACGCTTGCCGGGTGTGGTGAAGCGGGAAGACGGCTGCTCTGCAATTGCCATGCAGCGCAGCCGTTCTTCAGGTGGAGCAAAGCATCTCGTGTATATTGCGAATTGCACGCCAGATCCCTTGCGCAGCTGAACTGCGCTGTGCTTCGGGATGACGCTATCTATTTTGATCAGCGATTGATGTCCTCTTTCGATTGCAGCCGCTTCACGTAGTTCTGCAGGTTGGTCTTATTGGAATCCGGTGCAGTAGTAAGCGCGAGCTGCATTTCCTTAATCGCATTGTCAAAATCGCCTTGCCCGCTGTAAACCCGGGCCAACCCAACGTGCGAAGTCCAATAATCCGGGAACTTCTTCGCATTCGCACGAAAGATAGCGAAGGCCTCTTCTTGCTTTTTATTTGCTTGCAATTGCCGCGCATAGAAATAAAGCTGCAGCGCGCCGGCCTTGTCCAGGGCTTCTTTGCGGGCCGCTTCAGCTTCTTCTCTTCGGCCCATGGCGTCGAGAATTTTCGACTTATTGAGCAGATTGTCGTAGCGTTCTTCGGCCTGGATCGACAACTCTTCATCTTTCAGCGCTTCGTCGAGATCGATTTTGTTGGCCAGCAAATATGCGGCGGCATCGTCCCAGCCTTCCCAGTAATACTGGTTCAACCCGCGAATCTGCTTGCGAATGCTGGTCGTGACTATATCGTTGACGTTTACCCCAACCTTAAACGGCACACCAACTTTGTCCCAGCTCATCACAACGACAGTTGAGTCGGGCTTGACGTCATCGAAATCGTAAGTCAGTGCATTGTGAAGTTCCGCCGTCTGCGGCTTCACGGTCACCCGCAGAGCGTCCTCATCTTGCTTGTAGCTGAAGCTTCCCCAGGCAGTGGAGACTTTCGAGAAAATGACCGTCCACTGATTCTCGCCCGGAATCATGTGCAGACCGTAGGTTCCTTTGTCGAGCGCCTGACCCTCGATCGTCACTGGATCGGTAAACGTAATGGTCGTATTCTCGTTCGCTCCCGCGCGCCATACCTGGCCATAAGGCACAACTTTTCCCCAGATCTGCCGGCCATTTGTGAGCGGCCGGTGATAGTTGATGGTGATGTCAGTAATGCCGATGCGTTGCATGATGAGCGCATGTTGGCTTTGCCGCGGCAGATTGAGCATCAGGGTTTCGCCCGTAGCGGTTTGAGCGTGGCAGAGGCTTGCGATCGGCAGCATGCCGCATAACAAAACAAGCAGACGAGTTCTGTGCATGGAGTAACTCCTCTTTTTTCTTGTGGGGTTCGACAGCGATTCAGCCGCAGGCATTCGAAGCGAATCTGGGACAATTTTGGATGGAGCACCGGCGCCTGACCGCTGTGCTGTTGGCGTTAGACGGCAAGAGAAGAACAAGGTAAGCAATTACTGATAATGAGGAAATCCAGGGAGTGATGATTTTCTTGGCGGGCCTTCGCGGATTCCTCTGCGTTCTTCGCGGTAAAAAGCTTCGCCCTCCCAGTCTGCAAAAAACTTGACAATTTGAGCCCCTGGAGGCAGAATTCCATAGGCGAATGAAAAGCGAATACGCCTCCGGGCTTTTACTCCGGCGTTCCCTGAAATTCTCGAGGATTTTTATGTCTTCCGCAGTGCTTTCCACCTCGGCGGCCCAGGGCCGCTTTTTTGTTTTTGATGCTGAAGTCGACTCTGGGTTTTCTTGTCATCCTGAACGTAGTGGGAAATGCGAGAAGCGCATTTCCCGCGGAGTCGAAGCTGCCCCTCGGGTCTGCCAATCCTAGATTGGCAGGTATTGTCGCTGCATCGCACTTGGGAATCCGCCCTGTGCCGGAGATGATTTCCAGCGGCATTGCCGCCATCGATTCTCTTGCCGGAGGCCTGCCGCGCGGCTGCTTGACGGAAATTTTCGGCCCAGCTTCTTCCGGCCGCACCACCATATTATTAGCCGCACTGGCGGCTGCCACGCGGCGCGGTGAAGTTTGTGCAGTCGTGGATGCGGGAGACGCTCTCGATCCACAATCGGCTGCCGCTGCCGGGATCGAGTTGGATCGATTGCTGTGGGTGCGCTGCGCGGAGAATCCACCACAGAGTCGCAGCACAGAGAAAACAAAATCTAAGGCGCAATCACGCAGCCAGCACCACGACGAGAATGGCCTCGAGCAGCTTCTGCGCGCTGCCGACCTGTTGCTTGAAAGTGGAGGCTTTGGCCTGATCGCCCTCGACCTATGCGATCTGCCGCCGCAGACGGCACGTCGCATCCCGCTGACCACTTGGTTTCGCTTCCGCCGCGCGGTCGAGCACACGCCTACAGTTCTACTTGTGTTCGAGCGGCAGTCGATTGCGGGCAGTTGCTCATCGTTATTGATAAAGCTGGGGGCGGCGAAAACAGAACCAACCGCGATAGCTTGCCCCGAACTTATCGAAGGGCGACGTAAGAAGACAGCTCACGGACCCGCGACCGAGGATCAAAAGAAACCTACTCATGCGCGATTGTTTACTGGATTGGAAATCACTGCAGAGATAATACGCTCGCGAATCGACCGCAAGCCGGCAGTTTCGGCTTCCGCGACTTTCACCGGCAAAACTGCCTGGGCGGGATGATGACTCGATATTGTTATGCCTTTTGCTTGCATCTTCGTGCCGAATTTTACTGTGGCCGCAATTTGTCGCGTCGAACCGGAGTTGCGCACGCAAGCTGTAGCCATTTTTGAGGGCAAACCACCGCTGGAAACAATTTGTGCCGTGAACGAAAGCGCAAGCCGATTAGGGATCACGACCGCAATGACCAAAGCGCAGGCAGAGCTTTGTTCCGAATTAACTTTGCGTCCCCGTTCTGCACTGAAGGAATCGGCAGCACACGCCGCATTGCTCGACTGCGCGCAGTCTTTCTCGCCTTGTGTCGAAGATGGTGGGCCGGACACGGCAATTCTCGATCTCGCAGGCATGGAATCTCTTTTCGGTTCGCTGCCTGAAATTGGCCATTCCATATTCTGCCACTCCGCAGATCTTGGCTTGGATGTGAATGTTGCCGTGGCATCCAATCCCGATGCCGCCGTGCTTGCCGCTCGCGGATTTTCCGGAGTGACCGTAATTCCCTCCGGAAAAGAAGCTCAGCAACTCGGCCCGTTACCGATTGAAGTTTTATTTGCCGATACGCCAAAAGAAGATGCGCCAAAAGAAAAGGAAGAACAAAAAAGAAGCCAGGAACTTCTTGAAACCCTGGAACGCTGGGGCGTGCGTAATCTTCGCGCATTGGCTGCGTTGCCCGAAGTTGCCTTGAGTGAACGCCTGGGCCAGGAAGGTTTGCGCTTGCAGCAAATGTCACGTGGGGCGGCTTCGCGCACACTGGTTCCGGTGAAAGAACCTTTGATATTTGAAGAAGCCATCGAATTGGAATTCCCTATCGTGTTGCTGGAACCGCTGGCTTTTCTACTGAATCGTCTGCTTGAACAAGTTTGTGCACGTTTGGCAGTTCATGCCTTGGCGACACAAGAATTGCGCCTTACTCTGGAACTGGAGAACTTTTCCTCGCTCCACCGGGGGAAAAGACTTCAGCGCACGCTCCGCCTTCCGCTTCCTATACTCGATCCCAAACTTTTTCTGAAACTGTTACAACTTGATTTGAATGCGCATCCGCCGGGCGCGCCGATCATAAAGATCCATCTCGCAGCAGAACCGGCGCGGCCACGCTCGGCGCAAGGTGGACTGTTTCTTCCTCCCTCACCGGAGCCGGAAAAATTAGAACTGACTCTGGCACGGATCGCGAGCATAGTCGGCGAATCCCGCGTCGGTTCGGTGGAGTTGCTGGATACTCATCGCGCCGAAGGGTTCCGCATGCGGCGGTTTGTGCCCGGAACAACCCCGTCAGTGCCCAAAACAAAAGCATTCTGATGCAGATGAAAAACATTACACCGTTGCTGCTCTCCGCATCTTTCGTCCGCCGCTTCGAGCCAACGTGAGTTTGGAAAATGGAGAACCAGTTCGCGTGGTATGCGCAAAGAAAAAAGAAGTGCAAGGCACCGTGCTCTGGAAAGCCGGCCCCTGGCGAAGCTCCGGCGACTGGTGGGAGCGCGAAGCCTGGGCCCGCGACGAATGGGACATCGCTCTACAAAAAACGGATGAAATCGCTCTCTACCGGCTCGTGCACGATCTGTTGAGTGGAGGCTGGTTCCTCGAAGGGACATACGACTGAAATGAATAATTTTTCGACCACAGTGACACAGAGTCATAGAGGACATCAAAGTTTTTCTTGTCTGGTTATTCTCTGCGTCTCTGTGCCTCTGTGGTGAACGTTTTTACTCAATGTATATCGAGCTTCACGCCCGTTCCGCTTTCAGCTTCCTTGAAGGCTCTTCTTTACCCGAGGACATGGCAGCCATGTGCGCCAAATTCGACATGCCTGCCATGGCCTTGCTCGACACCGATGGGCTTTATGGCGCTCCACGATTTCACCTGGCCGCGGACAAAATCGGAATCAAAGCCCACATCGGGGCGGAAGTTTCTTGTCAGCCATTTGACTCTGTCATTCTGAGCGCAGCCAGTACTTCACGAAGTGAAGTACTGGCGGAGTCGAAAGCCTGCCCTGAGCCTGCCGAAGGGGATCCCTATGCCCGGCAAGTAGCGCAGGAAATAGAGGTCCCTCGCTTCGCTCGGAATGACAAACTATTCAAGAATCGCAAAGTAAACAGCACTGACAATTCCTTCCGCCTTCCCCTTCTCGTTTCTTCTCGCGTGGGTTATCAGAATCTCTGCCGCATGATCACAAAGATGAAGCTTCGCGCCAAAAAAGGTGAAGGAGCAGTTCTTCCGGAAGAACTAGAAGAGCATGCCCAGGGTCTCATCTGCCTCACCGGCGGTGCAGCCGGCCCTCTAGCCGCAGCATTGCAACAAGGAGGTATCGAAGCCGCCCGAAAGCAAGTCGAACAGCTTGCCGGAATATTTGGTTACGGCAACGTTTACATCGAATTGCAGCGCCACTTCCATCGCGAAGAAGAATCCCGCAACCGTGCTGCCATTGATATCGCCCGATTGCTGAATCTTCCTTTGCTCGCCACCAATGGCGTGAATTATGCCCCAGAAAAAGACCGCGAACTCTGCGATGCCTTTACCGCCATTCACCATCATCGCACGTTAGCGACCGCTGGACGTCTGCTCTCCCGCAACGCCGAGCGGCATTTGAAATCTCCGCAAGCGATGCAGCAACTTTTTGCCGACCTGCCCGAAGCGATTCAAAATACGCTCGAACTTTCTTCGCGCCTCGAATTTACATTGAACGATCTAGGATACGAATTTCCACGCTATCCAACTCCCGAAGGCGAAACCATGAATTCGTTCCTGCGCGACCGAGCCTGGGAAGGTTTTCGCGAACGCTACGGCCGCAAGTCGCTTGACATGCAAACCCGCGCCCGCCGCCAGATTGAAAAGGAGTTGGCGCTAATCGAAAAACTCAAGCTTGCCGGCTACTTTCTCATCGTCTGGGACCTAATCGACTTCTGCCGCAAAGAAAAGATTCTGGTGCAGGGCCGCGGATCGGCTGCCAATAGCGCGGTTTGCTACTCACTCGGCATTACCGCCGTTGATGCCGTCGGCATGGAACTTCTTTTCGAGCGCTTTCTTTCCGAAGAGCGCGGCGAGTGGCCCGACATCGATCTCGACCTGCCCAGCGGAGACGAGCGCGAAAAAGTTATTCAGTATCTTTACAAAAAATACGGCGAACGCGGCGCAGCCATGACCGCCAACGTCATCACCTATCGCAATCGCATGGCTGCGCGTGAAATGGGCAAAGCCCTCGGATTCGATCCCGAAACATTAGCCAAAATTGCCGCCGCAGTGGCTACCTGGGAATTTCGCGATGAAAACGACGCGCTCGATCGCCGCTTCCGCGATGCCGGGCTCGATCTCAATCATCCACGCCTGCGCAAATATTACGAGCTATGCCTCGCCGTGCAAGATATGCCGCGTCATCTTGGCCAGCACTCCGGCGGCATGGTCATCTGCCAGGGGCAACTTGATTCCGTGGTTCCGCTGGAGCCCGCATCGATGCCCGGCCGCGTGGTTGTGCAGTGGGACAAAGAAGATTGCGCCGACATGGGCATCGTCAAAGTCGATCTGCTCGGCCTGGGCATGATGGCCGTGCTCAAGGATTCACTCGAACTGGTTCGCAAGCATTATCCGGAAGAAGTTGATCTGGCGCAGCTTCCGCAGGATGATCCCGCAGTCTATTCCACGCTGCAGAAAGCCGACACCATTGGCATGTTCCAGGTGGAAAGCCGGGCACAAATGGCATGCCTGCCGCGCCTGCAGCCGAAAAAGTTTTATGACATCGTGGTGCAGGTCGCGATCATCCGCCCCGGGCCAATCGTCGGGCAGATGGTGAATCCATTTTTGCAACGCCGACAAGGACGCGAAAATGTCACTTATTCTCATCTCTCGCTCGAACCTGTATTAGCACGCACGCTTGGCGTTCCGCTTTTTCAGGAACAACTGTTGCGCATCGCCATGATCGCCGCCAATTTTTCTGGAGGCGAAGCCGAAGACCTGCGCCGCGCCATGGGCTTCAAACGCTCGCAGGCGCGCATGCGCGAGATCGAGGCCAAACTGCGCGCCGGCATGACGCAAAACGGAATCTCACCGAAAGCACAGGAAGAGATTATTCTTTCGATCACTTCATTCGCGCTCTATGGATTTCCCGAATCCCACGCCGCCAGCTTCGCCCTGATCGCCTATGCCAGCGCCTATTTGAAATGCCATTACCTGGCCGCATTTACCGCCGCGCTGCTCAACAACCAGCCGATGGGATTTTATTCTCCCGCAACGATTGTCAAAGACGCGCAACGCCATGGACTAAAAATTCTGCCGGTGGATGTGACGCGATCGGAATGGATGTGCACTTTGGAAAATGACGCCGTGATCGCCCTCCGCCTTGGCCTGCGCTACGTTCGCGGGCTTCGTGAAGAAGGCGGTCGGGCATTGGTTCGTGAACGTGCTCGCGCTCCATTCACTTCCATTCACGACCTCACTCGCCGCGTTCCTGGACTGCGCAAAGATGAACTCGCAACACTCGCCGAAATCGGCGCGTTGAACTCAATCGGAAATGCACCCAAAAAACTTCACCGCCGCGACGCTCTCTGGCAGGTGGAGCGGGCCGTGCGCGTCCCCGGCCCGTTGCTGGACAATTTGCCCGAGCCTGATTCCCCTTCTCCGCTTCAGCCCATGAATCACGAAGAGCGCCTCGTCGCCGATTTTCACGGCACCGGCCTCACCGTCGGGCCACATTCCATGGCATACCGTCGCCAATGGCTTACAGCCATGGGCATTCGCCGCGCCATTGAACTGCGCGACATCCCCAACGGCAAGCGCTTGCGCATTGGAGGCTGTGTCATCACCCGCCAGCGTCCCGGCACCGCAAAAGGTTTTGTTTTTCTCAGCCTGGAAGATGAAACTGGAGTGGCCAATGCCATCGTCACGCCAGATCTTTTTCATCAGAACCGGTTGCTGCTGACTTCGGAACGTTTTCTGGCGATCGAAGGAATTCTGCAGAACCAGGACAACGTGATCTCGGTGAAAGCCGAACGCGTCCTTCCGCTATTCGTCACGAAAGCTGAAACCAGCTCGCATGATTTTCACTGACCGTAACGACGCGGGTGGCTTAGGCCGCACCAACTTGTCCAGAACTCACAGCGCAGCTAAAGCTGCGCCCTTTTAGGGGCCCAATGCCTTTTCAGGGCCAACTAAAGATATAAAGAATTGCGACGGCTTACTCCGGCGGGC
The DNA here is from genome assembly GCA_963743585.1 of uncultured Acidobacteriaceae bacterium. Lineage (GTDB taxonomy): Bacteria > Acidobacteriota > Terriglobia > Terriglobales > Acidobacteriaceae > Sulfotelmatobacter. The sequence goes on from CAVUQI010000007.1 coordinate 19,197, forward strand.
GATTCTCCGGAGGCGCCAGTGGCAGTTTCGCGGCCCGTCGCATGATGTCGCGCTCGTCAGGCGAGAACATGCTTTTGAAGCGTGGAGAATCGATGACGCGATCGCGTTGATCCGGAGGCATGGCACTCAGATCGCGCACCGCGGTGCGCACCATGCGCCGCCGCTCGGGCGGAAGTTGCCGCATCCGGCCAAATAAATCGCGGGCCTCCGCTTTTTGCCCCGGAGTCAAATGCTCAAAGGTCTCCATGCGGTTTAGCATGCGCTGCTGCTGCTCGGGAGGCAAGCTGGAGAAATGCTCCAGCCGCTGCCGCAACATCTGCTGCCGTTCAGGAGGCAGGCGGCGAAATCCCGGATCGTTCTGCAACATGTGTTCACGCTCGGCAGGAGGAAGTGCCTGATAGCGCCGTAGCCAGTCGCCCACATGCCGCTGGTGAGGCCGCTGCATTTGCGCCTGGGGCCGTCCCTGCATGGGACGGAAACTGCCGCGCTGGGCTGGGCAGGGAGACAGCAAAGCCATTACGGTCGCCGCGCACAACACGACCGTCGCCCTCCATCCCATCATAAATTTTCTCTGCCGCATCCCCCGCCCTTTTTGCTGCGCCAGCCACAACCCGCGACGTTACGGATTCGCGGTAACGTCCTGCTGAACCTGCAGGTCATCGAGCAATTCGAAATCCGAATACAGATCGTTGTTCTTTTCCAGCGACGACAAGTCGCCCACCGCTGTGCCCGGCCCTGCCACCTGCGCCGGGGTATCGTTGTCTGCCACAACTTTATTGGCCGACCGGTAGTTTCCTCCGCCCTCGTGCAAGAACAATCCAATCCCAATCGCCATCAATACGCTTAACGCCGCGGCCAGTACCGGACGATGGAACCAGGCCATCCACCCAACCTGCGGCTTGGACATCTCTTCCCGCAGCCGTGCCTGCAAGCGCACATCGAAATACGGCGAAGGCTCAGGCGCCTCCCACTCATCCATCAGCGCCATGGTCTGGCGGAACTCTTCCAGCTTGCTCGAACACGCAGTGCAGCCTCTCAAATGCCCCTTCATCTCGGCCGTCACCGGCAACATGCCAGAGGCCAGATCCGGCATCATCTCGCGAATCTCTTCACAGTTCATAAACCATTCCCCTCAACATCTCTTCGCCTTTGCCGCTTCGCCAAAATCAGATCGCCGTCTATACAAATTCTTTTAACTGTTCCCGCAAACTTTCATAGGCCCTGAATAACAACGACTTCGTGGCCGACTCGCTCAGCTTCAAAACGTCGGCAATCTGCTTGTAGTCCATTTGCTGGTACTTGTGCATGATCACAGCCAGCCTCTGGCGCTCGGGCAGGGCTTCCACTTTGCTGCGAATTGCCGCCAGACGCTCGCGCCGCACCAAAGCTTCCTCGGCGCTCATGGAGGCATCGCGCACATCCATCGTCGTGCCGGTTTCCTCGTCCGGTTCATCCAGGCTGATCGTTACTTCCGGCCGCTCTTTGCGCGTATCGCGCGCGTGATTGACCGCCAGATTGGTTGCAATCCGGTATAGCCAGGTGGTGAACTTCGCGCTTGCTTCATAAGTTTGCCGGGAGCGATAAACGCGTAAGAAAACTTCCTGCGCCAGATCTTCCGCCACCGCAGAGTTGCGCGCCATGCGATACATAAAGCTCACCAGCGGACGCCGGTATTTCTGCACCAGGAAATCGAAAGCCGCTTCGTCGCCAGCCTTCACCCGCAACATCACTTCGGCATCGGTGTAGGCTCCAGCGCCAACCGGCGCAGACTGGGACGTGCTGGTACCGGGCCCCAGCGAGCCCATCAAGACGCTGCCGTCGATGGCGGCTGTGCTCACACCTGATTGAACCCCGCTCAGGGCAGAAAGTTGCTCGTCTTCCAATGGCGGAGAACCGGCAGAAGTCCCGGCACCTGAGCTAGATACAATGTTTCGCCGAGGTCTGAAGTCGTTTGCCATTGAGGTTACTTTAGAAACAGCCGGGTTGCGTGGGCCGGAATGCTCCCGTAGTGCCAGCCGATAGGCTAACACGAGTGGGTTCGGGCATAAAACGGCCTCTTTTCTGGCCTCCCGACCGCGCGTGGTCCTAGACCGGAGCGGGCCGGCGCAATGTTCCCTGGTTAGGAAGCCTCTCGCGGATTCTGCTTGCCGTCCAGCGGTACGGCTGTGGAGGTGCGCTACTAGTTCTTCCGGGTGAACCCACCGATGACCTCAACATTAAGTATGGGCTGTATTATGGCCGCCTCGCCACGGCGCTGAGGGGGTACGCCGCCGCTGCGATAAGGGAGCGGTCCTTCTCGATGGGGGCCCACAAGGAGGCACGCAAGGGCTCGGTAACAGGCGGCTTATACCTCGCTGAGAGGTTGAACGTAAGCGAAAAACACGACCAGCAGGCCGCCCTTGCGGGATGGGACCCGCTTCATAGCGTCGCTGAGCCGTGTCGACGGACTGGTGCTCATGTCCTCCGATCTCGTCTTGCGAGGGTTCGGAACCGAGATACTCACCGAACGGGAAGTCCCTCGCTTCTACGTTGCGACCGGCGCGCAGGCGACTCCCCCGCAGCTGCAGGAGAGAGATGCAGAGCACTACGGTATGCGACACCGCTCAATGATCCGCTACTGCGGCGCGAATCCCAAAAGCGTTGGATTCGTCGTGTCCCAGGACGGATACGTTCGTGCGATAACCAAACGCGGCGGTCGAGTTTTAATGTGGGAGAACGTCCAGCTGCAGCTCTCGTTCGACAGAGATCCTGAGGACAAAACGACAAGAGCTAGGGGGTCGGCTCCGCGGCTCAAGAGAGCAACGGCAACCTTTAAGGCGCACTGAGAAATTCTCGGCCTAGACGACGGCTTTGTCTGTTATCTCGAGACCGCGATCGATGATGGCAAACGCCTCGCGCATCTGCTGCTCATTGATGCAAAGCGGGGGGTTGGTAAAGAACGTGTGCCAGCGAACGAAGGTATAGAGGCCTTGTTCGCGGAAGAAGCGACCCAGCGCAGCCATTTCTTCGGATGTGCCATTGAAAGGCGCCATGGGCTGTTTTGTTTTTCGGCTGCGAATCAATTCGACAATGCCGAACAGGCCGATAGAGCGGACTGCACCGACTGATGCATGCTTGGCTTGCAGATCGGCAAGAAGCCCTTTCATCATCGCGCCCATTTTTTTCGTGTTGTCGATCAGGCGGTCTTCTTCATAAACGCGAATCGTCGCAAGCGCCGCCGCACATCCCATGGGATGACTGTTATAAGTCAGCCCTCCATAGAAAACTTTGTCCTGAAAGTGCTGTGCAATGTGATGGCGCATGCCGACTGCGCCGAGCGGAAGGTAGCTTGAAGTCAGTCCCTTGGCCATGGAAATGAGATCGGGAACGATCTTCCAGTGATCGCAGGCAAACCATTCGCCGGTACGGCCGAAACCGGACATGACTTCGTCGGCGATCATGAGAATGCCGTATTTATCACAGAGGCGGCGCACTCCTTCGAGATATCCGGCAGGCGGAATGAGAACGCCATTCGTACCTGTGACCGGTTCGAGAATGAAAGCGGCAATAGTTTGCGGCCCTTCCAGCTGAATGGTCTCTTCGATCTGCGCGAGAGAAGATTCGGCGGACTCCCATCCGCGCTCGATGCCATGATAAGGATCGAGTATGTGGACCACGCCGGGAATGCCGGGCTCAGCGGCCCATCTGCGGGGATCGCCGGTAAGGCTGATCGCGCCCGCGGTTGCGCCATGATACGAACGATAACGGGCGAGAATTTTGTGGCGTCCCGTGAAGAAGCGGGCGAGCTTGATGGCGTTTTCGTTGGCGTCCGCTCCTCCGTTGGTGAAGAAGAAAGTGTCGATATCGCCGGGAGTAATTTCGGCAAGCTTTTGGCCAAGCCGCGCACGCACTTCCGTGGCCATGAACGGATTCGCATAGGCAAGCGTGGCCGCTTGTTCGCTAATTGCCTTGATGACCCGCTCGTCGCCGTGTCCGATATTGACTGACATAAGCTGGCTGTTGAAATCAATGAAGCGCTTGCCCTCGGGCGTGTAGAAGTAAATGCCTTTGGCCCGGGCAACCGGAATGGGATCGACCTTCGATTGAGCCGACCACTCGTAGAGCGTGTGCTTGCGGGAGAGAGAAACGATCTCAGGGCCAGTCATTGCGGCATTTGCGAACGTCGTAGTCATAGGTTCCCTTGAAAAACATTTCACCACAGAGACACAGAGAAAACTTTATAAAACTCTTCCGATGATTCCTTGCGTTAATAACGCGCTATTAAGGTTGGCTAGTAGGCCGACCGATTTACCCGAGTTTCAGGTAGAGAAGTTTCATTTTCTACTCGGCTACGGCCTAGAACTTGCGTGAGTGCTCTTTGGCCCAGCGTTCGACGACAACTTTTTTGTCGGTATAGAACTCGATGGCGTCGCGGCCCTGGCCGTGGAGATCGCCGAAGAAGCTGTTCTTCCATCCGCTGAAGGGGAAATACGCCATGGGCGCTGCGACCCCGATGTTGATGCCTATATTGCCTGCCGGTGCTTCGTAGCGGAAGCGGCGCGCGGCCGAACCGGACGAAGTAAATAAAGAGGCCTGGTTGCCGTAGGCGCTGCGCTCGAGAAACGCCAACGCTTCGTCGAGATTGTTAGCGTGGACGAGGCTGAGCACCGGGCCGAAAATCTCGGTGTCGGCCAGATCGCTGGTTGCGGGAACGTTATCGAGAATGGTCGGCTTGACGAAGTTCCCGGACTCATATTTTGGAACCTTCGAATTGCGTCCATCGAGCAGAACTTTAGCGCCCTGCTTTTCGCCAAGCGCGATCAGCGATTCGATGCGTTCTTTGCTCTGCGGCGTAATCACCGGGCCCATCTGCACGCCATCTTCAAGTCCGTTGCCAACTTTGAGTTTGGACGCGGCATCGGCAATCGAGTCGCGAAAAGTCTTCTGCGCCTCGCCGATCGTGACCGCAACAGAAACCGCCAGACAACGCTGTCCGGCGCATCCAAAGGCGCTGTCGCTGATGATTTGGGTAGACATCGGCATGTCGGCGTCCGGAAGAACGATGACGTGGTTTTTCGCTCCGCCCTGGCACTGCGCCCGCTTGCCGTTGGCCGCTGCGCGTGAGTAAACATACTTGGCAATGGGAGTCGAACCGACGAAGCTGATGGCACGAACCTTCGGATGATCAAGCAGCGCATCGACGGCTGCTTTGCCGCCATTGATCAAATTGACAACGCCTTTGGGCAGGCCCGTCTTTTCGAGAAGCTCGTAGACGTACCGCATGGTGAGTGGCACGCGCTCCGAAGGTTTGAGAATAAATGTATTCCCGGTGGCGATGGCATAGGGCAAATACCAGAATGCGATCATGCCGGGAAAGTTGAAAGGCACGATGGCAGCAGTGACGCCGAGAGGCTGACGAATCATCATCTCGTCAATGCCGCGGGCAACGTCTTCGAGGTTGTAGCCCTGCATCATCATCGGAATGCCGCAGGCGACTTCGACATTTTCAATAGCTCGCCGCATTTCGGCTTTGGCTTCGGTGAAGGTTTTGCCATTTTCTTGCGTGATGATGCGAGCGATCTGGTCGATGTGCTCTTCAAGCAGCATCTTCAGCTTGAACAGCGGCTGAATGCGGTCTTCGGATGGGGTTCGCCGCCATTCAGGAAAGGCCACAGCCGCGGCTTCAACCGCTTGATTCACTTCAGCGGCATCGGCGAGTGGCACTTGCGCAAGCGTTTCGCCGGTGGCGGGATTCACGACGTCTCGCCATTCGGAGGCACGCGAGTCGGCCCATTGGCCGTTGATGTAATTGGCAATGCGCGTGATGGGAGGTGCGGCTACTAAAGTCATGGGCTTGCCCCTATTTGTTCGTGAAAACTTGTAGAAATCTGTTAACCACGAAGGACAGTAAGGTACGCGAAGGAAATCTATCGCTCACTTCAGACCAATTGCGCTACCGCATTTTTATTATCGCAGACCGATGCCAGCGCAGCTTCCAATACATCTAGCCCTTCGTCCATCTGCTCGTCGGTGGCCACCAGTGGAACCAAGACGCGGATCACATTTGAATACGAACCCGCGGTAATCGTAATCAGCCCGTGCTCGTAACAATATTGCGTGATCTGTTTGGTTTCGTCGGAGGCCGGGATTTTGCCTTCCTGTGACTTCACCAGTTCGATCGCCTGCATGCCGCCGAGGCCGCGCACGTCGCCAACGATTGGCCAGCGGCGCTGCCATTCGCGAGAGCGGCGCTGAAAGCGTTGGCCGAGGTCATTGGCGCGGTCGAGCAAATTCTCTTTTTCGAATAAATCGAGAACGGCAAGAGCTGCGGCGCACGAAAGTGGATTGCCGGCAAATGTTCCACCGAGGCCGCCGGGGCTGGGTGCATCCATAATCTCCGCGCGGCCTGTAATTGCGGCGAGCGGCACGCCTCCACCAAGAGACTTAGCTGTAACAATAATGTCTGGCTCGACGCCATATCGCTCGCAGGCGAAGAGCGCGCCGGTTCGCCCGAAGCCGGATTGCACTTCATCGGCGATGAAAAGAATGTTGTGTTTGTGGCAGAGATCGATGAGCACTTTGAAATAATCGGGAGGCGGCGCGACAAAGCCGCCCTCGCCCAAAACGGGTTCAGCGATTACGGCGGCGACTTCTTCGTTCGCGACCACGCGCTTGAACGTATCTTCGAGATGCCGCGCACAGAAGAGATCGCAGGAGGGATATTTAAGATTGTAGGAGCAGCGATAGCAATAAGCGAATGCAACCCGATAAACATCGCCCGGGAACGGAGCGAATCCGGCTTTGTAAGGATGGGTCTTGCTGGTGAGCGCGAGCGTCATCATCGTGCGCCCGTGGAATGCGTCTTCGAAGGCGATGATCGCCGGGCGTTTCGTGTATGCGCGGGCAATCTTGACGGCATTTTCAACCGCTTCTGCCCCGCTGTTGACGAACAAAGTTTTCTTGGGGAACTTGCCGGGAGTGACTTTATTCATCCGTTCGGCAAGTTCGACGTATCCTTCGTAGGGCGTGACTTGCACGCAGGTGTGAAGATATCTAGTCAGTTGCTCCTGAATGGCCGCAATCACCCGAGCTTGGCGATGCCCGGCATTGGCGCAGCCAATGCCTCCGGCGAAATCGATATAGCGGTTGCCATCGACGTCTTCGAGCCATGCGTCTTGCGCTTTGGCGACATAGATGGGCGTGCCGTGGGAAAGACCGCGAGGCACGGCTTGCGCGCGCCGAGCGGAGAGCGCACGTGATTTCGGTCCGGGGATGGGAGTGTTGATACGGATCGTGCTCATTTCAGCTTCTCGTGAGAATTCCTTGAAATGCGACCGGCATTTCCTTGCTTATAGGGTCCTTCGACTGCGGTTGATCCTCGCTCAGGATGACAAAGTTTAAGAGAGTCCTTCATCAGTACCAGCCGATCGGCTGCTCGTTCAGATTAATGAAAACCTGCTTGGTTTCCAGATATTCTTCGATGCCCCAGGGCCCGAGTTCGCGGCCGAAGCCGGATTGCTTGTAACCTCCCCAAGGCGCTTCGACGTAAGTCGGCTGCATATGGTTCACCCACACGATCCCGGCACGTAAAGCTTTTACGGCGCGCATGGCTTTGAAAATATCGCGCGTCCAGACTGCGGCGGCGAGGCCGTAAGGCGAATCGTTCGCAATCTTCAACGCATCTTTTTCGTCTTCGAACGGAATGACGGCCGCGACAGGCCCGAAGATTTCCTCGCGCGCAATGCGGGCGGAATTGTTCACGTCGTAAAAAATTGTGGGCTGCACGTAGTAGCCCTTGGCGATTTTTTCGGGACGCCCGCCGCCGGAAGCGAGCTTGGCTTCCTTCTTCCCAAGTTGAAGATATTCGTTCACCCGATCGTATTGCTCCTTGCTCACGAGCGGGCCCATCTTGGTTTCGCGATCGAGCGGAGGGCCGAGTTTTATCTTCTTCGCTTTTTCCGTCATCGCATCGACAAACTTTTTGTAAATCGATTTTTGCACCAGGATGCGGCTACCAGCGGAGCAGACCTCACCTTGATTAATGAAGACGCCGAAAAGTGCGCCGTCAATGGCAGCTTCGAAATCGGCATCAGCAAAGAAGATGTTCGGAGATTTGCCGCCTAGCTCGAGCGTGACTCGCTTTACCGTATCGGCAGCTTGCTTCACGATGATTTTGCCGACGGCAGCGCTGCCCGTAAAGGCGATCTTGTTCACATCCGGATGCTGAACCAGCGGGGCGCCGCAACTTTCTCCGAAGCCGGTCACAATATTGACAACTCCCGGGGGAAGGCCGCAATCGGCGAAGTATTTCGCGAGTTCGAGAGCTGTGAGCGGAGTTTGCTCGGCAGGCTTGAGAACACAGGTGCATCCAGCAGCAATGGCCGGAGCCAGCTTCCAGGCGGCCATGAGCAGCGGATAGTTCCATGGGATGATCTGTCCAGCAACGCCGACCGGCTCCTTCAATGACAGCGACATGGCATTGTCAGGAACTGGATTCACGTAGCCGACAACTTTTGTGGCGAGGCCTCCGTAGTATTCGAAACAGGTGGCAGCATCGTTGATGTCGAATTCGGCCTCGACGATAGGCTTTCCGGTGTTGCGGCATTCGAGTTCGGCAAGCGCGGCAAGGTTCTCACGAATTTTCTCGGTAAGACGGAAAAGGACGCGGCCGCGTTCTTGCGCCGTGGTTGTCGACCAAGGCCCATCTTCGAATGCGGCTTTGGCTGCGGATACAGCCCGGTTCACATCGTCGGCATCGCCCTCGGGTACTTGCGCGATAATTTCTTCCGTTGAAGGATCGTAGACTGGAAAAGTCTTGTTCGATTGGCTGTCGACCCATTCGCCGTTAATGTACATCTGATAAGTCTTCACTTCCGTCGTGATTCCGCTGGGCATTTGCTCTACCTCCCGTGGTCCCGGGGGCTGAAGTCCCGGACTATTTTGTCGCCTTGCGGCACGGCCGAAGCCCTGCCCTCATACGAACCTCGACCTGATACGAATTGATCTCAGCGGCTAAAGTCGCTTGAGTTCAGGCTCTGGTGCGGCGTGGCTAAAGCCGCGCCCTTTCAAATCTTTTCGACGGCCATAGACGAAGAAAAAGAATGCGGCCAGGCCAACAAAGAACAGTGTGCCGCCGAACATCCATAGTTCGTACGACCATAACGATGTGATTTGTTGCGCCGGGAAAAATACCAGCGTGATTCCGAGAATCGTGGTGAGCAGCCCACTCGCACCTGCGAGAAACAATGTGGCGCGGCTGTATTGTCCGCGAACCTCAGTTTCTCGGACCGAAAACCTCACCAGGGCTGCAAACATATAAACGAAAGGAACCAACTGCAGCACGACGGCGAGCGAGAGCAGCTTCTGAAAAGTTTCCTGAACTCCTGCGCCCAAGAAATTCATGATGACAAGCAGCGAAGAAACGACCGCCTGCACAATCAGCGCGGCATAAGGAGTGGTATAGCGTGGATGGACTTTACCCAGCCAGGATGGCATGTAGGAATCGAGCCCAGCGACGAATGGAATGCGGGCGCAACCGCCCATCCAGGCCGAGCCGATTCCTGCAATAGAAAGACTCAGCATCAGCGCGAATGGAACGGTGATCCATGCAATTCCGACGCGACCGGCCATCTGGCTCACGGCCTGCACGATTCCTTGGAGCACATTCACGTTCTTGCCGATCGCGATGAGAATGGTGAGCGTCGCCCCCACGTAAAGGACTGCCGAGAGGATTCCGCCGAGAGCTACGGCGCCGGGAAGCGTGCGGCTCGGATCTTTAATTTCGTCGCCCATAACAGAAGCGAGTTCGAGGCCCACCAATCCGAAGCAGATGACACCGAAAGAATTGAGAACGAAGCGAGGGTTCGCGGGAATCTTGAAATCTGTAGCAGTAATGTTGGCGCCGAAACGTATCCAGATCACAATGCCGAGGCCGATCAACACTGCGGCTGCGATGAACGTTCCAATTGCACCGACATTATTGACCCACTTGCCGACGCCGAGACCAATAATGTTGAGAATGGTCAGCAGTGCCATCAGCGCGAGTGAAGTGATGAGCGCAAACGCCCGATTATCAGCCAGTGCAGCGTGACTTGAACCGAGAGCAAAAACCGAGACCCCGACGAAATACAGCATGACCGTCGGCACGTACAGCATGTTATTGGTCCAGTAGCACCAGCCGGAAAGAAATCCGTGAAAGTCCCCGAACACTTCTTTCGCCCAGAGATATACGCCGCCTTCGCCGGGATAACGGTGGGCAAGTTCGATGACCGCGATGCCTTGCGGCCAGAAAAAAAGAATCAGAGAAATGATCCAGAGCCATATCGTGACGCCGCCGTTGGCCGCGATGGAGGGGACGACGTTCAGATTGAATACAGCGACAACGAAAAGGAGGACCAGATCGCGGCGTCCGAGGGCGCGGATCAGATGAGGCTGGCCGGGTTGGGCAGTCGTGGACAAAATCGTTTGGCGGTCACAAACAGCAGATCCCTCGCCGGGCTTCGCCCGGTTCGGAATGACAAGTATTAATTCGCTTTCGGCAAGGACAGCCGAGAGCGGCTGTCCCTACATGAGCATTCCCACTGCATGCCGGCCGGACAGGAGCGTCCGCCCCTCACAATCCTCTTGCCGTCTTTAGTGCGCGGCCAAAACCGGCTGGCCTGCGCGCTCTTGTTGGGCCTTCGCGAGCGAGGCGGCGATGTCATCGAAAGCAGCCAAGTGCTTGTCGATATCGGCTTCAGTGTGTTGAACCGAAATCGTCCATTGCTCGTCCCACCAGTACGGCTGCGCCATCACACCACGATTGACCATGCCGAACCAGTAATGCCGCCACAAGTCGATATCAATCGCCTCCCAATCGCGGTAGTTGCGAATCTCCTTCGCATAAAGCATGAGCGCGCCATTGGCGCCGGCTTGTGCGATGTAGGCTTGCAGGCCGACTTTTGCGATGGTCTTGCGGTAACCATCGGCAAGCTTCTTGCCGAGCTTGTCGACGTGCGCATAGTTATCGCGTGTGAGGACTTCGCGGAATGTTGCCAGCCCCGCGGCCATGGAAACCGGATTCGTGTTGTACGTTCCGCCATGGAACACCTTGTGCTGCGAAATAAGTGCCCATTACGGATTTGCTGGCGCCAAAAGCGGCAAGCGGCAAGCCACCGCCGATTGATTTCGCGAGGCAAATCATGTCCGGCTGAATGTTGAAATATTCGCTGGCACCGCCCCAGCCAAGTTTCGCGCCGGTTTTGACTTCATCGAAGATCAGCAGCGCGCCGTGTTTGGTCGCCAGGTCGCGCAATCCTCGCAAGAAGCCGGGTTCAGGCAGGCACAAGCCGACGTTCATGAGAATCGGTTCGAGAATGATAGCGGCAATTTCGCCGGGGTTTTCCTTGAAACGGCGCTCGACCGTGCCAAGATTGTTGAAGGTGGCGATCTTGACGTTGTCGATCGCCGACTTCGGCACACCCAACCCGCCGGTTACCGGCGTCGGGCTCTCGATATCCCCGTATTCAGGAGCATGCGGCTTCACGCTCACCAGCGCCGAATCGTGCAGACCGTGATACGCGCCTTCAAACTTGATGATCTTGTCACGTCCTGTCGCGGCGCGCGCCAGGCGGATGGCGTGCATCGTGGCTTCGGTTCCGCTGTTGCCGAAGCGGCACATTTCAACCGGAAAGCGTTTGCAGATTTCTTCGGCAAGCTCCCATTCCATGTCATGCGGCATGCCGAACATGGTTCCTGTGGAAAGACGCTTTTCGACGGCCTTCATAACTGCCGGATGGCAGTGTCCGGCCATCAGCGCGCCGAACGTCAAATTGTGATCGATGTACTCATTGCCATCGAGGTCCCGGAATTTGCTGCCGCTTGCATCTTTGACGAAAATCGGCCAGGGATCATAATGTCGATAATTGCTGGCCACGCCGAGAGGAATGCGTTTGAGATTTTTTTTGTACGCTTCGGCGGATTTGGGCGTGCGGCGCTCGAATACATCCAATTCTTTCTGCAGATCGGGGTACATCAGATTGCTCCGGAAAACTCAGGCCGCAGGTTTCAAGCCGGGCCATTAGAATGCGGGCGGCCGGGCCGCCCGGTTGGTTCCTCTACTTTACTCCTCAACTAAAAATAAAACTTGAGCGCGAACTGCACCAGGCGCGGATCTTGCGCCTGGGTGATCTTTCCGAATTCGGTCGGACCGTCGGAAAAATGACCGTCAGGATTGTAGAAGTTCGTGTGATTGAAGATGTTGAACAGCTCGGCGCGGAACTGAAAATAGCGCGCCTCGTCAATCGGAAACTTTTTATGAATGGCAAAATCCCAATCGTTTAAGCCTGGGCCGCAACAGATAGAACGCTGGGTCCCGTTGTTGAACTGGCCGAGCGGCGGGTCAGCGAAATCGTTGGGGTTGAACAAGAAATTGCCGTTGGTTTTTGGATTCAGTTTCTGGAACGGCGCTACCAAGCTCGGCGCTTCCGTGCCCAGAAAGAAGATGCTGGCAATCAGTTCGGTGTCATCTTCGGTGTCAAGGCGGATGGGAAATCCGCTCTGAAATTGAGTAATACCGGAGATGGCCCAGTCATCTACCATCTGACCCCTAAATCCATGGTATCTGCGCGCGGGAATTTCCCAGTCATAACTGACGACAAAGCGCTGCTTGGAGTTGAACAGCGAAAGGGCGCGGCTTGCAGCATGATTAAACGGGTCTAATGTTTCTTCGAACGTCGATCCATCATCGAGGGATTTGCTGAACGTGTAAGCCGCCTGGAACTGCAGGCCGTGCGAGAAGCGCTTTTCCAGCATGGCTTCGAGCGCGTCATAGGTTGCGTTGGCGACGGTATTCTCAGCAAAAATGTCGCTAAATACTGGAACTCCATCCAGCGGACAGCCGGTACCCGTAAAAGCATTGCAACTTGGCGACGAATAGGGGCGCAAGCCAACGAAAGTGAGGGTTTGGCCGGCCCCCTTCACGATGCTGCCGTTGGGCATGTGGAACGGGAAACCATTCGGAACCGTCACGCTCCACTGGCTATCTTCAAGAAACGGACCGCAGGTCGCCGGAGCACCATATGAGCTCACATTTGCGGCATTGGCGTTTGCGATGCTCGTGATGTCCAGACAAGTTTGCGGAATGGATGGGTTGACGTCATATGAGGCGAGAAGCCGGTGACCTTCCGAACCAACGTATCCGATCTGGAACATCATGTTGTTGGCGAGTTGGTGCTGAATCGTCAGGTTGTACTGCTCAGTGTATTGCGTGCGAATGTGCGGCTGGAATTCGCCGTAGAGAAGGATCGGACGGAACAAAGAATAATCAACAGGCGACCCTTTCGTCGGCGTGAGAATTCCATTGAATGGATTGGGACTGACGTAGTCGCCTTGGTTAACGAATGGAGTGCTTAAAAAGGTATCGTACAGAGAAGAGCTGCCGCCAAACGGGGGCTCGGCTCCAAATTGTGCCATAACAAGTTCTTCAATCGGATTGTAGAAAATTCCCCAGCCAGTGCGGATGCTGGTTCTCCCTGATTTGCCGGGGCTCCATGCGATCCCAATTCGTGGCGCAAACGCATGGTAATAGGTGCTGGTCATACCGGCGGGAACGCCCGGATCTCCGGGCACAACCAAACCTGTCGGCTGGACTCCGGCGGCAGCGCAGCTTGTGCTGGTCGCGCCGAGTTCAGTCTGACCTTGGGCAGAGAGAGCACAAGGATAAACTGTTGAGTTCTGCCCTGGGCGGAAGGTTTCGACGTGTCCGCTAATATCGGTCGGCGGGGTGTCGAGTTCCCAGCGAAGGCCATAGTTTAGAGTTAGGTTTGGCTTGATTTTCCAGCTATCCTGCGCGAACGGATAGACCGAAGTTCCCCGAACGTCTTCCCGTTGACCGGAGCCCTGAATATAAGTGTCAGCCAAGCCCAGCAGGTATTCCGCGTAATTATCTCCGTCCCCGGGAATGATCGAATTTGGGCCGGTATTGTCGAAGGAAAATTCGCCATTGACGTCGAAGTAATAATACTGATCGAAGCGTTGCCGTCGAACATCGATGCCGAACTTGAAGGTGTGAGTGCCCTTGACCCAGGTCAAATTATCCGACCATTGAAAGCTGTTTCCGACCTGCGGAAGAAACCCTTCGAAGTTGTTTCCGAATACCGCGCCGCCCCCGATGTCGATGTAAGGAACCCCAGTGAGAGTGGAGGGCAAACCTGGCGTGATTCCTCCCTTACCGGGCGCGATGCCTGAAGAGGCAAGCAGGCTATTGATCGGAGCTGAGTTCGAGACACCGGTAAAACAATAAGGCGAAGCCGCGCCGGTACAAGAAGAAGTAACCGGCAACGTGGTTTGCGGTTTCAAAAAGCCAAGCTGGCCCTCCCGCATATAAGTGAAGTGAGCTTCATTCACCAGAGCGTTGGTGAGGGTCCAGGTGTGAGTCAGGTTCCATTGCTGGAAACGGTTATTGTTAAAGTTACCGAAGCCGGGCACGTTAGCGCCAGCCTGCTCAAATTCGTTGAAAGGCTGCAAAGTACGGAGATCGTTAAAATAGTAGTACGCCGTAAAATTCTGGCGATCGTTGATCTTGTGATCGATGCGGACCGTGAATTGATCCTCCATGTCGCTGCTTACCGGAACGGTGATGCTCTGCGTTGGGACATACAAGGACAGCAGATTGGCAGCGATCGGATCCTGACAGGCAGATGGAATCACGCTGGTCGGAAAGATTGAAGACCAGGCGAGACCCGCAGCAGGAGCGGCACCGCCTAGTCCGGCAATCGCAGCGTCGCAACCCGGACGTCCATTCAAGACACTCGCAACAAACGGATCCGTAGCGCTGATTCCACCGCCACCTGCAAAGCCTCCGACACCAGAAAAATCTCCGGCCCTTTCCGCCGTGCTAGGAACGTTCACCTGCTGGCCGGTGATGCCCTCGCGAATACGGCGTCCTTCATAAGAAACAAAGAAGAAGCTTCGATCTTTAATCACGGGACCACCGAGGGTTCCGCCGAACTGGTTCTGGTTCCATTGAGGCCGACCTAGAACGTCAAAGTAGTTTTTCGCATCGAGAATCGTGTTGCGGAAATATTCGTAGAGATCACCATGCAGGCTGTTGCTGCCGGATTTGGTGATGACATTAACGACCGAGCCAGAGTTGCGCCCGTACTCTGCATCGAAAGTGTTCGTGATGACGCGAAATTCTTCCACGCTGTCCGGTGTGGGCTGCACGGTCGGCAGATTTACGAACTGATCGTTGGCGTCGCCGCCGTTGACGCTGAAGTTGTTGGCGCGGGTGCGCCCGCCGTTCACCGAAACCGAACCAGTGTCCTGCGAGCCGTAGAACAGGCTTCCATTGCCGTTCCCCAACTGCGCTTGCACGCCAGGCTGGAGCTGAAGGAATTGGTAGGTATCGCGAGAGTTCAGCGGGAGTTCGTTCACCGAGCGATCATTGATCACTGCGCCAAGCTGAGTGCTGGTGGTGTCGACTTGCGGAGCTTCCGAAGTGACTTCGACGGTTTCCTGGGAAGCGCCGATTTGTAGAGTCGAGTTGAGCGTCACCACCTGGTTGACGTCAACGGTCACGCTCTTCTGCACGTTCGTCTTGAATCCGGTCAACTCGAATTGGACCGAGTATTGGCCGGGGGCAACGTCGACAAACGAATAATCGCCGCTGTCGTTGGTCAAGGCTACCCGGCTGATTGCGGTCGCTTGGTTGGTAAGCGTGACCTTGGCATGGGCAAGCACGGCGCCGCTGGGATCACTTAACCGACCCACGATGCGGCCGCTGGCACCCTGAGCAGAGAGAAAAGTCGGAGCAACCAGCAGCAATACGGAAAGGCAAACGGCGGTCCAGCGGGCTCGCAGTAAGGGCATGGAACCTCCAGCCATTTTCGGCAGAACTGATTTTTTCTTTGAAAGCTAATGTTTGTGTGCAGCCACAACCTTGCTATAATCCCGCAAGGTTAGAGAACCGGCGCATAAACTGTCAAGAGGAAAAAATCTGTTGCTCCCAACCGAAATTCCTATCTTTGCATTTGCGGTGAGGCCATGAGCACGGCGGGCGCAGGGGCCTATCTGAAGATTGGAGACGTGGCTCGCACCGTGGGTGTTTCTCCCTCGGTCATAAGAGCATGGGAAAATTTAGGCCTTACCAGCCCGCGGCGCACGGAAAGCAAATACCGGCTTTACAGCCCTGAGGATGTAAAACTGCTGAAGC
This sequence comes from uncultured Acidobacteriaceae bacterium, assembly GCA_963743585.1. Lineage (GTDB taxonomy): Bacteria > Acidobacteriota > Terriglobia > Terriglobales > Acidobacteriaceae > Sulfotelmatobacter. The sequence continues at coordinate 35,368 of CAVUQI010000007.1, forward strand.
GTGCCCGCTTTCTGCGCAAAGTGCGAGGCTTAAACGCTCCCGCAATCGTCGAATTGCTGCGCCGGGAGGGCCGAACTCGTCCAGCAAGAGATGGAAACGCTGCCGCTATCGGTTCGCACTTGCGGCAACTGCGCATGAAACGCCGTCTCTCGCTTTCCCAGGTGGCGCAGGCAATCGGCATCTCCGCAGGGTTTCTGAGCGCCCTCGAGCGCTCGCAGATGAGCGGATCGGTGAGCACGTTGCGCAAGCTGGCGCACTATTACAAGACAAACATCCTGGATTTTTTTGAGGCCAACGGCACCAGCAGCCGCCAGGTTCCTCCGGAAAAGAGAAAAGTCCTGGAAGCCGGGCCTGGCGTTCGCCTGGAGTTGCTGGCATGGGGAAATACAGTCATGGAGCCGCATCTGTTCAGAGTGGCGCCGCAAGCCGGCAGCGGAGATGCCTACACCCATGAGGGCGAGGAATTTCTCTTTGTGCTGCGCGGAACGCTGAACATTACTCTCGAACAACAAGAGTACCGGCTGAAAGCTGGAGACAGTTTTTATTTTGAGAGCGCGACCCCACACCACTGGAGAAATACGGGTCGAACCGAAACCTGGGTGTTGTGGGTGAACACTCCGCCGACGTTCTAGATTGAATAGGCATGATGCGAGGCAGGATGAAGCCGCAGAAATGGCTAACGCTGGTGCCGCTGGCACTGCTGGCATTCACGGGTGCGTGTTCGAAGAAAACACCCACTCTCAATCTGTTGGTGTGGGAGGGCTATGCCGACCCTTCCTTCATCAAGACGTTTGAAGGGCAACATCACTGCAAGGTTTCAGCCTCGTACATGGGATCAAGCGACGAACTGGTCGCCAAGCTGCGCGGCGGCAGTGCCGGGAACTATGACGTCATCTCGCCTTCGAGCGACGTAGCCACATCGATTGCATCGGCAGGATTGGCGAGTCCTTTGGATTTATCGAGGATTCCCAGCTACAGCCAGCTTTCTCCGCAGCTCACTTCCCTGCCGCTGGTTCGGATGAAGGGCGCGGTTTATGGAGTTCCATTCATGTGGGGCCCCGATCCTCTGCTCTATGACACTACAGTTTTCGCGCGGCCCCCCGATAGTTGGAACGTTCTCTGGGATCCCAAGTATCGCGGGAAGATTTCGGTATGGGACGATCTCTCGACAATTTACATGGCTGCGCAAGTTCTGGGCTTCGACAAGCCCGATCCGTCGCAGCTTTACAACCTGACGGACGACCAATTGGAAGCAGTGAAGAAGAAACTGTTGGAACTGAAACCGAACATTCGCAAGATGTGGTCGACCGGCGGCGAATTGACCAACCTTTTTCAGAACCATGAGATTGTGGCGTCCATGGGTTGGCCGCTGATGACCAATCAACTCCGAAAACTTAACTTTCCGATCGGAGAAACCATACCGAAAGAAAATACCACCGGCTGGATTGATCATTTGATGATCACATCGGCAAGCGAGAACAAAGATTTGGCGTACGAATTTCTCGAATATATGATTCAGGCGCAGACGCAGAAAAAGGTCACCGATGTTACCGGGTATACACCGGCGAATCCGCAGGCGGCACAGTTGATGACGCCGGATGAGGTGAAGAGCTTGCATCTTGACGATGTCGATAGCTATCAGAAGCGGCTTTATTTCTGGCAGAACGTGCCGCGGCGCGCTAAGTACAACGAGATTTGGAACGAAGTGAAAGCTGCGCAATAGAAAAGCTGATCGCACGACACCGGTTTTAATTCGAGTGGCTGCATTAGTTCTGGATGCGCTTTCTGGTTCTGTGAATTTTAGTTTTGCAAATTCTAGTTCTGCAAAGTGATGATCAGCTCTGAAATCGCACCGGCAACTGCGGCGGATGGGGCAAGCCGCAAACCGCTGCTCAGAATTCGTAAAGTCGCGAAGCAGTTCGGAAAGAACATTGTTCTCCGCGGTATTTCTTTGGACGTTGCTGAAGGAGAATTTCTTACTATTCTCGGTGAGAGCGGCTCCGGCAAGACAACGCTGCTACGCATCATTGCAGGGTTTGAAAACCCGAGTGCCGGTGAAGTATGGATGGGCGAAGAAAGACTGGACCTGGAGCCGCCGTACCGGCGACGCGTGAACACCGTGTTCCAAAACTACGCGCTTTTCCCCCATCTCACGGTAGAAGACAACGTAGCTTATGGATTGCGAGTGGTAAAACGGCCAGCGGCTGAAGTTCGATCACGTGTCGCCGACGTTTTAGAAAAAGTGAAGATGTCGGCGCATGCAAAATCGAAGCCCTCGAAGATCAGCGGCGGACAGCAGCAGCGAGTTGCGCTGGCGCGAGCGCTGGTGAATCGTCCGAGGCTGCTCCTCCTCGATGAGCCGCTTTCGGCCCTGGATGCGAACCTGCGGCGGCAGATGCAGGTTGAACTGAAATCACTGCAGCGCGAGGTGGGCATCTCGTTCATATTCGTCACGCACGATCAGGAAGAAGCCATGGTGATGTCGGACCGGATCGCATTGCTGCGTTCGGGAGAACTCGAACAAGTGGCATCGGCGCGAGAGATTTATCGCGCTCCCGCTACGGCTTACGCGGCGCAGTTTATCGGACACACCAATCTGCTGCGAGGCGAGGTGAAAAGCGGAGTAGCTCGATGCGGTGAGCTGGCATGGGCTGCGGCGCTTCCCGACGGCCCGGCTTTGTTTTCCCTGCGGCCAGAGAGCATTCGACTCTCAGCCCAGGGTAGCGCAGTTCCAGGCTCGGTCCGCATTTGCGGAAAAGTGGTTGCGCAAGCTTTCCATGGAGCAACCGAATTGATTCGAGCGCAATGTGAAAGCGGTTTGGTTTTAGTCGTGCGCACTCCTGCAACTGCGACAGTATTGCACGATGTGCAATTGGAATTTTCGGCCGCGGATGCCATTCCAGTGAGCCAGTCTCCGGAACGAATCTGATGTTCTCACGCACTTACAAAGCGGCGGTGACTCTGCCCCCGTTGTTCTGGGTAGCGATTTTTCTGGTCACGCCGTATGGGTTGATGTTCTGCTACAGCTTTTGGTCGGTCTCGGCGGCGCAGAACATCGTGCATTCGTGGCCCCTCGCCAATTACGCCGAATTGCTGCACGTTGACGTTTATTGGCAGACGCTGTTGCGCTCCATGTGGATCGCGGCGCGTGTAACCATTTTTTCGCTGCTTTTGGGATATCCGCTGGCCTATTTTCTTTCGTTTTGCGCAGGCAAGAAGAAAGACCTGCTCTACCAACTGGTAATTATCCCGCTGTGGGTCAGTTATCTGGTACGCGCGTATGCGTGGAAGACGATTCTTGGATCGGATGGCGTGCTTAACACTTTGTTGCAGTACGTCCATCTTACGAAACATCCGCTTGAGTTTCTTCTATACAGCCCATTTGCGGTCGTACTGACACTGACTCACATTTACACCCCGTTCGCGTTTCTGCCGATTTACGGGGCGCTGGAACACATCCCGCGCAACCTGGTCGAGGCGTCACAAGATTTGGGAGCAAGTCCGCTGCAGACTTTTTGGAGGGTAATTTTGCCGCTCTCCATTCCCGGAGTCGTGGCAGGCGCGACGTTTGCTTTTGTGCTCAGCCTGGGTGATTTTCTTGCGCCGCTCCTGCTGGGCGAGCCGAGCGGAATCATGATCTCGAATATCGTGGTCAGCCTGTTTGGTGCGGCTTTCAACTGGCCGCTGGGCGCTGCAATCTCGTTGTGCATGCTGATGCTGGTGGTGAGCCTCCTTTTTCTATCGGAGCGGCTGGAAAAGAAATGGAGCTTCTCGTGAGCGCTGCGGCGCCAAATTCAAATTCGCGCTGGCTGCTCTTTCACGCGGCCGCCGTGTTCGCGTTTTTGTATCTCCCGATCGCGGTTCTTATTCTCTATTCCTTCAATGGCACGGGCGTCGGCGGTTTCCCTCCGCAACATTTGACGCTGGATTGGTATCGAACGCTGTTTGCCGACGGGCCGATCTGGGATTCGGTGCTCAACAGCCTGCAGGTCGCGCTGGCTGCGATGGGGATTTCCCTTGCATTTGGTATTCCCGCAGCGCTGGCGCTCGACCGCGCACAGTTTCCCGGCAAGGCATTGTTCCGCCGCCTTGTCCTTCTTCCACTGATACTGCCGGGAATTATTACCGGCCTTTCGCTGCTGATGCTTTTCAATTTGACGGCAATGAGACTCAGCTTGGCAACCATCATTGTGGGCCACGGCACAGCCTTGATTTCAGTAGCAACCACCGAAGTATTCGCAGGATTGCAGAAGCTCGACCGTTCCCAGGAAGAAGCCTCGCTCGACCTCGGAGCAAACTATTGGCAAACATTCTGGCGAATTACGGTGCCAAACTTGAAACTGTCGATCGTCGGCGCGGCGCTGCTGATCTTCACGCTTTCGATGGACGAGATTGCGGTGAGTTTTTTTCTGATCGGGCGCGACAACACCCTGCCGCTGGAAATCTGGGGACGCTTGCGGCGGGGCATCACACCTGAAATTAACGCGGTCTCCACCATCATTTTTGTTTTCTCGCTGATTGCCATTGTGCTCTGGTATCGGCTGCGCATGCGTGCCGAGGGACGAGCCGATATAGGGTCTGAAATCACCGCGGCGGAGGGCCATGCAGTATGAGTGCAAATCGCAGAGACTTTATCAAATTCGTGGTTGCCGGAGCGGTTTCCGCAGGATGCCCGATCGATTTGTCGCTGCTGGCTGCGCAATCTTCGGCAAAGGACACCGAGGTAGACGGCGAACATAACCAGATTTGCCATCAGGTGCGCGACAAGGGCAGTGCTTCATTCGCGAGGCCGCCGGCTTCCGCACGGCATGACGTGGTGATTGTCGGCGGCGGCGTTAGCGGATTGGCTGCGGCTTATCGCTCGCAACATCTGGATTTTCTCCTCCTGGAAAAAGAACCGCACTGGGGCGGCAACGCCTACGAGATGGAATACGAAGGCAATGCTTACGCCACGGGATCGGCCTTTCTCGTAAAAGATGAATACGCGTATCACTTCGCAAGCGAGATCGGCTTGACTCCCCTTCCAGTCAACTATTCAGACGCGAGCATTCTTCGCGGCGAGTTGGTGCTCGATACCTGGGGGGAAGGCCTTAACAAGCTGCCGTATCCCGCAGCGGTTCGCGATGCATTCAGGAAATTTAAGAAGGAGATGCTGGCAATCGATGTTGAAAAATGCGGCAAGGAGCTTTTCAGTTTGCCGTTTTCCGACTTTCTGAAGGAATATCCGGTTGAGTTGAAACAGTGGTGGGACAACTTCGGGCCTTCAAATTGGGGCGCAGCCAGTGCAGATACGGCTGCGGCAATCGGGATTTACTCTCTGCAGGAGATGGATGGCGAAAGCCGGCAGGATGACCGTTACACGTGGCCGGGCGGTCTGGGAGCAGTCACCACGAAATTAGCGGAGATCCTGCAACCGAAACATAAGGATCGCATGTTGACTGGGGCGACGATCGTCGCTGTGGTTCCAGAGAAAGATACAGTGCAGGTCACTTACGTGCGCGATGGAGCGTTGAAGACAGTTGCGGCCAAAGCGGTGATCATGGCGACACCGAAATTCATTACGTGCCGCATCGTGGAAGGCCTGCCCGCCGCGCAAAGTGAGGCCATGAAGCAGATTCGCTACGTACCCTACCCGGTGGTCAACCTGATTTTCGATAAGCCGGTATTCAATGGCGGGTACGATACGTGGTGCCCAGGCGGAAATACGTTTACCGATTTTATCGTCGCCGATTGGGTGGTGCAGAAACAGCCGGGTTACCGGCAGAAGCACAACGTTATTACCTGTTACACGCCGATGAAGGAAGACGACCGCGGTTATCTGCTCACCGAAGACGGTTGCCGCAAGATTGCTGGGAATGTCCTGACTGATTTTCAGAAACTGATGCCGGGAATGGATGTCGATCCGATCGAGGTACACATTTATCGGCGAGGGCATCCCATGTACATGTCCACGCCAAGGCTTTTTACCGAGATCCAGCCATTGACGCGGCATCCCATGGACCGCATCTTCTTTGCGAATACGGACTGCGCAGGCCCCGTCTCGACGACCAACGGAGGCATTCTTACTGCACAGCAAGCTGTAAAACAGGTGGAAGCGCGACTGGCGGGAAGGCCGATGCCAAAGCAGGAAGCCGTGATCGGCTAAAGGCGGATCAGGCGCAGACGGAGTACCGGAGGACGACCACACCATTGCGGGGTGTCGCTCCTCCACTAACTCGATGTCCGGCCGCGCGCCATCATCCGGGAAGAACCGCTTCCCATTTCTCACCTCCATCCACGTCAACTCTAATAAAGCGGCAAGGCGACTGCGGCGGAGAGAAGGTATGCTCTCGGGTGCTGCCTGGCCTGTCAACCTTTACGCACCCGTCTTCTGCGTGATTCAAATCTCGAATCATGGGCCAGAACAGGAAAGGAAACGGCCGCTGCCGCGATCTCCTCGATGGATTTCATTCCCCGCGTAGTAAAGTGGTAACAGAGAGCAAATTGGAAAAAACCTTTTGAATTCGAAAATCCGTAATATCGCCATCATCGCGCACGTCGATCACGGTAAAACTACGCTGGTCGACGCCATGCTGCAGCAAAGCGGCACATTCCGCTCCAACGAGCACCACGTCGAGCGCGTCATGGATTCGAACGAACTGGAGCGCGAGCGCGGCATCACCATTCTCGCCAAGAACACGGCGATTTTCTATCACGACGTGAAGATCAACATTGTCGACACGCCCGGCCACAGCGATTTTGGTGGCGAGGTCGAGCGCGCGCTGAAGATGGTGGATGGCGTGATGCTGCTGGTGGATGCCAGCGAGGGCCCGCTGCCGCAGACCCGATATGTGCTGAGCAAAGCGTTGGAAGCCAAGTTGCCGCCCATCGTCGTGATCAATAAGATCGACCGGCCCGATGCGCGGGCGCAGGAAGTGCTCAATGAGATTTACGATTTGTTTATCGATCTCGATGCCAAGGAAGATCAGCTCGATTTTCCAGTGCTCTATACGAATGCGAAGCTTGGGACTGCGGCAACCGATACAAATGGCGGCGGGGAGAATTTGCAGCCATTGTTCGATGCGATCTTGAAAACGATCCCGCATCCGCAAGGCGATCCCGCAGGGCCGTTACAGATTCTGGTTGCGAACCTCGACTACAGCGACTATCTGGGACGCCTGGCAATTGCGCGCGTTTTCAATGGAAGGATGTTTACCGGAGAAGATGTCGCAATTGCGAAACGCGATGGCTCGTTCCAAAAAACTAAGATCACCAAACTCTTTTCTTTTTCGGGCCTGAAGCGAACCGACATTACGGAAACAGCGCTGGGCGACATCATCGCCGTCGCGGGAGTCGAAGGCATCACGATCGGCGAAACCATCACTAATGTCGAAAATCCTGCTCCACTGCCCCCAATCGTGATCGACGAACCCACCATCGCGATGACCTTTACGGTGAACACTTCGCCGTTTGCCGGGCGAGAAGGAACCTATGTGACCTCGCGAAACTTGCGCGATCGCCTGCAAAAAGAACTGCTCACGAACGTATCGCTTCGCGTCGAAGAAATGGGAACCACCGACTCATTCAAAGTGCTCGGACGGGGTGAGCTGCAGCTGTCCATCACAATCGAGATGATGCGTCGTGAAGGATATGAATTGATGGTGGGCAAGCCGGAAATCGTAACCAAGCGAGTGGATGGCAGGCTGATGGAACCCGTGGAGCACCTTACCATCGATGTGCCCGAGGAATTCGTCGGCGTCGTCATGGAGCAACTCGGCTCACGCAAAGCCGAAGTGGCGAACATGCACAATCATGGATACGGCCGCGTGCGCATCGAGTTTCGCGTGCCCAGCCGCGGGCTGATCGGATTGCGCAGCCAGTTGCTGACCGACACTCGAGGAACGATCGTGATGAATTCCTTATTTGATGGGTACACGGAGTGGCAGGGGGAAATTCCGCACCGGCTGACCGGCGCCTTGATCGCCGACCGTTCGGGCGTTTCAACGGCTTACGCCCTGTGGGGGTTGCAGGAACGCGGCGAGTTGTTTGTTGGGCCGGGCGTTGATCTGTATGAGGGAATGATCATCGGGGAGAATGCGAAAGAAGACGATCTGGATGTGAACGCGGTGCGCGAAAAGAAACTGACCAATATGCGTGCGTCCACTGCCGATGAGGCAATTCGGCTGGTGCCGTTTCGCCAGTTGAATCTTGAGCAGGCGATTGAGTTTATTGCCGATGATGAATTTGTAGAGATCACTCCCAAATCGCTTCGGCTGCGAAAGAAGGTTCTGCAGTCGAACAAACGCAAGAAGAACGCGAAAGAAGTTGTCGAAGAAAGTGAAACTCGGCGGTAAACTCGCGAAGGCCGCCACTGCGCAGCTACGCATGTTCCTGGTTCCCTGCAGTTGCGGGACAACATTCGCCGTAGCCGAAAACTATGATCGCCAGGGCACAGCCTGGAGCAGGTATTTGGTCTGCCCGAAATGCGGCAAGCGGCACGATCCCAAGAACCGGCTGCTCAGAGTTGGCTACCATCGCGAAGGCTATTGGAAAGTTGACGAGTGCTGAACGGGCAACTCAATCATCTTTTTCACCCTCGTCTCGTACACCGTCAGCGCGCAGATGAATTCTAATGCCAGAAACAATCCAGGAAAAAAATGAAACCGCTCCGGTGAGGGTTGCCATCGTAGGAACTGGCGCGGTCGGGTCTACTTTCGCCTACACATTGCTGATGAGCGGGCTGGCGTCGGAAATCGTGCTGATCGACGTCAACAAATCCAAAGCCGACGGCGAGGCAATGGAACTCAATCATGCCGTTCCGTTCACGCATCCTACGCGCATTTGGGCTGGAGAATACGCCGATTGCGCCGGAGCAGCGGTCACTGTGTTGACTGCGGGAGTTCCGCAAAAACCGGGACAGACGCGGCTGGAGTGTTTGCAGGCGAACGCGCGCGTATGGCACGAGGTCGTTCCGCAGATCACGAAAAACAGTGGCCGCGGCATTCTGCTGATAGCGACGAATCCCGTCGATGTTCTTACTTACGCAGCCTGGAAGCTCTCCGGATTGCCAGCCGCGCAGGTGTTGGGTTCGGGAACGATTCTGGATACGGCGCGCTTTCGTTTCCTGTTGAGCCAGCATTTTGGCGTTGACGCGCGCAGCGTGCATGCGTTCATCATCGGAGAGCATGGAGACAGCGAAGTTCCGGCGTGGTCTCTCGCGAACATCGCCGGAATGCGGCTTCCAGAGTATTGCCGGGCCAACGGCCTGCCGTATGAACCGCAGGAGATGGAAAAGATTTTCGCATCGACGCGCGACGCGGCTTACCGGATCATCGAGCGTAAAGGGGCGACTTACTATGCAGTCGCCGCCGGGTTGCTTCGCATTACCCAATCGATCTTGCGTCATCAGAACACGGTGTTGTCGGTTTCCAGCCTTATCCACGATTATTACGGAATCAGCAATGTATGTTTCAGTTTGCCGACCGTGGTCGATCGCGGCGGGATTCAGCGGGTCCTGCGCCTCGAGTTGGATGAGTCAGAAAGCGCCAAGTTGCGCCACTCCGCAGATGTTCTTCGTCAAACCGTCGCAGCGCTCGATCTTGTGTAAGCGCTAGATGGCCGAGTGTCCCGACGGATTTCCCGAAATGCACTCCGATCGAAGCGGTTGGCGGGCGCGCCGGTGATTTTGACAGCTTCCGTCAGGAAACCTGCTATACTTCTCGCCGCAATTGACTGTTCGCCAGCTCCGTCCCGATTTTCAGGAAGGCGTAACCGCCTGCCAGTCCGTGTCGAGCTCGCACTTTGACAGCACATTGCAGGGGCGACGCGTGAAAAATATTTTTGTGGGGAACTTGAGCTTCAACACTTCCGAGGACGAGCTGCGGCAAATGTTTGAACCTTACGGTCCGGTGGGCCAGAGTCAGCATCATGACGGACCGGGACACGGGGCGTTCGCGTGGTTTCGGATTCGTCGAAATGACCAACAACGAAGATGGCGAGAAAGCCATCACGGCGTTGAACGGTTCGCAGGTGGGCGGACGCACGCTCAACGTGAACGAAGCGCGGCCCAAGGCCGAGCATGCCGGTGGCGGAGGACGCGACCGTGGAGGCCGAGGCGGAGACCGCGGCGGGCGCGGGGGTGGTGGCGGCCGCGGGCGGTGGTAAGTTTTCCGAAACACGGCTTCAGCGCAAAAGCCGCACGATTTCAACGGGCCGCTCTGCGGACAAGTCCGCAGAGCGTTTGATTCTGCCCGTGTCTTTCCATTTCACCCGCACGTTGATATGCTTCCTCCTCCCCATGTAAACTGAAGACTCCAGCGTGCGCCCGTAGCTCAGATGGATAGAGCGATTGCCTCCGGAGCAATAGGTCGGGAGTTCGAATCTCTCCGGGCGCACCAGATTGTCATCTGAGTTCTTCCTCGATAGAAGTCCCTAGCCAAATTCGGCTCAGAATTTCGCCCGAAATACGAAGGCAGAAACTCAATGAACAAGGATTTTCGGCTCTGCCGGATCCTCTGCTCGTGTCTCCTCACAGTTGGCTGAATTCCCAATATGGACCTTGCTCCGCGATGGGAATGCCACAAATGGACTTCACGACATATTGGGGCAAATCCCTATCTATAAAACGCGTCTCAAGCTTTATAACGTTTCTGCTATAGCATTTTCGTTATTCAGCCAGAGGAGAGCTTATGGGCGACACCAAAGACAAGAACTGGCAGGAATTGGGCCAGCAGGTTGCAGACCTGCAGGTCAAGGCGTTTCTGAGACTCATCTGCGACATTGGGGAAGTGTTGGACAGACATCGCGGGTATGCTCTACCCAGCAAGGTTGCGAACACCCGATCGCAGAACAATTGATACCGGGAAATCCACAGACTTAATCGAAGACCTTGTGACAACTGCCACAGACGCTGACCGCACTCGTCCGGTACTTTTTCGTCGAGCGAAGCGGTCCGAATTCGGTCCGGAGGAATGCCTGGGGCAAAATCACAAAGGAGAGACATCAAAACGGTGCAAAGCCAACAGGGGCCTAAACAGCTCATTTCCGGGCGATGGCAAGAACTAAAGAAAAGTGCACAGAACGAGACTGATCCCGACAAGCTCATAGCAATCATTGAGGAGATCGACGACCTGTTATTCATACTCGAGAGAATTACCGGATCTAGGACTGGGAATATATCTTCGAAAACCAACACAGACTCAGGCTCTGAATGCTAACAATCAATTTGCTGATTGGTTCAGAGATCGGAAACCAATGAATGTCTCCAGGTTACGGCCAGGGCGGCGCAGCATGCATCAAATCGCGCACGAGCTGTGTGAATTGTTCCAACGGCAGATTGACGATCTTCAGCGAGGTTTGGACCTGCCGAACCTTGAACAGTATTTACATCGACGCGAGCAAATCACTGAATTGAAGGCAGAGTTAAGGGCACGGCGGCGTCCGCCTTCCTAACCGTCATTATTTCCCGTTTGGAAATTTGCGCCGACGTCTCTGGAACAATAGGTCGGGAGTTCGAATCTCTTCGGGCGCACCGGATTTTCCGCTCATCGATTTTCCCATATTTTTGCCGATACCTGTTCCGCGGTCAGCACTAGAGCGTCGCTAATCTTCGCTGAACAAATAAGAAATACAATGCCAGCACAATCAGCAGCAATCCATTCACCCCGAGCACCACCGGGGCAGTAAAGATCGGGACGAGCCATCCCGACACTAGATTCCCCATCGGCATGCCACCGCGAAAGGCGAAGTTGTAGACGCTCATTACCCGGCCGCGCATTTCATTGGTGGTAATCAACTGGACGAGCGAATTTACCGTAGCAAAAACCGCCATCATGGCAGCGCCGGCGAGCACGAGGATGCCGAAGCTGAACGGCAACGATTTCGAAAGCGCAAATCCCGAGATTCCGATACCCAGGCAGATCAGCGAAGCGAGGGCGACCAATCCCTTTCTTCGCATGTTGCCCGCGCTGGCAATGGCCAGCGAGCCCAGAATGGATCCCAATCCCATGAGCGCCAGCAGGTTGCCATAGGTTTCCGGGCCACGATGAAAAATATCCTTTACGAAGACGGGAAAGTAAGTGCGCATCGGCATGGCCAAAGCGGTCATGCAGAAGGCCAGGAGAATCAGCGCTTCCATCGAGTTTTGCTGGCGCGCGAAATGGATTCCCTGTTTGAGACTCTTCAACATTGATTCCGTCGTTTTTGCCGGCAGAAAACGAGTCTTGATGATGGAAAGAGAAATAATCGGGGCGAGAAATGAGAGCGCATTCAAACCAAAACACCATCGTTCTCCCAGATGGGCCAAGGTTTGTCCGCCGAGCGCAGGGCCGACCATGACCGCAACATTGAATTGAATGGAATTGAGTGCGATGGCGTTGGGCATGTCGTCACGTTCTACAAGCGTTGGAATCAGCGCCTGATACGCCGGGCCGCCGAAAGCCTGGGCGAAACCGGAGACGAAGGAAAGACATAAGATTTCCCACACCTGCACCATGCCCATGGTGACCAGAATCGTGAGTATTCCAGCGCTCGCCATCTGCACATATTGAGAACCAAGCAGAATCTTGCGGCGCTCTACGCGGTCAGCCACCACACCGCCGATCAGCGAGAAGAGAAAAATCGGGATTCCGGCAAGAAACTGGTCGAGGGCCAGCAAAAAAGCCGAATGGCTGAGCCGGTAGATAAGCCAGCCCTGCGCCACGATCTGCATCCAGGTGCCGATGCTGGAGGTGCAGGCGCCGAACCACATCAGGCGAAAATCGCGATATTGGAATGCCTTAAAGACGCGCCGAAACAGTCCAGCTTCCATAGTCCCCGAAAAAGCGTAACACGCTGCTTCGTCAGCCCAAGTATGACTGACGTGTCAGGATCAGTTTCGTTTGATGAGAGCGGTGGCAAGATCGATTTTGTTTCGACATGCGATTCGATCGCGCTCCGCATCGGCTGTTACACTTTTATTCATCACTCAACATGAACTACGACGCCATTCTAGTTGTCTCTTTCGGCGGCCCGGAAGCCAAAGAGGACGTGATTCCCTTCCTGGAAACTGTTCTGCGCGGAAAGAATATTCCGCGCGAGCGGCTGCTGACGGTTGCAGAACACTATTACCACTTCGATGGAAAAAGTCCGATCAACGAGCAAACTCGCGAGTTGATTGCCGCGTTGCAAGCAGAACTTGAGCAACACGGGCCAAAGCTGCCGATCTATTGGGGCAACCGCAACTGGCATCCGTTGCTGGCTGAGACTCTGCAACAGATGAAGCAGAATGGAATCCGCCGGGCAATCGCCTTTGTGACGTCGGCGTACAGCTCGTATTCAGGATGCCGGCAGTATCGTGAAGACATTGCCAGGGCGCAAGGCCAAGTGGGCCCTGGCGCACCGGAAGTCGATAAGCTACGCTCATTTTTCAACCATCCCGCATTCATCGAAACAACGATTGAGCGAGTACGGGACGCTCTGAAAGCGCTGCCCGAAGGCTTGCAAGCAAACTCCCAGATCATTTACACGGCCCACAGTGTTCCGCTGTCGATGGCGAACACCAGCGACTATGTAAAACAACTGGAGGAGGTGCGGAGACTGGTCTCGGAAGCGCTCGGGCACAGGAATGACGCTCTCGTCTACCAGAGCCGCAGCGGCGCTCCTGGCCAGCCATGGCTTGGGCCGGACATTCTGGAGTACTTGCGCGAGTTGAAAGCAAAGAATTTAGCTCCGGCCGTGGTACTCGCGCCCATCAGTTTTATTTCCGATCACATGGAAGTGCTGTACGACTTGGACGTGGAAGCGCGGCAGCTTTGCGACGCGCTGAACTTGCCGATGTCACGAGCGCTGACGGTAGGCGCTCATCCAAAATTTATTGCCATGATTCGCGAATTGATTCTGGAACGAATGGATCCGGCGAAAGAACGGCTGGCTATAGGATCTCTGGGCCCGCGACCGGATGTTTGTCCTGAGAATTGTTGCCCAGCTCCGCAGAGGCCTGCCCACATCCCCGAGCGCTAAACTGCTGGAACCTTCGGAGTTTCGTAATCGGTGGCCTTGGGACGTCCCGCGACTAGTTGCATGGTGTGAAGAATTATTTCGATCACGGACTTGTTTCCTACGGCAGTGTTGACCATTACGTGGTACAGAGAGCGGGTAGGCCAATCGGAATTGAAATAATGTTTGACGTAGGCGATGCGCTCCCGATCCACAATGTCGACCATTTCTTCGGCTTCTTCCGCGGTCGATCCATCCTCGACTAACCGGCGGATTTTCTCAGCACGTGGGGCATACAGGAAAACATGGAACGTTTCGGGATGGTCGCGCAGAAAAAATGGAGCACCACGCCCTACAACCACCGCATTCCCTTCCTTGGCAATCTTTGCGGTGATCTGCTCCATCATCGACATCATCGTATCTGTGTCGAACACCTGGCCGGCCACATGAGAACTGCGTTCGTGGCTGCCGCGCCAGAAAGTCTTCGCAAGCCGGTAGAGGCGGCCGTTCATGCGTTCGTCGCAGCGCTTCACGGCAGAGGAATCGACGTTGGCCAGGCGGGCGATTTCCTCCGTCAGGCGTTTGTCCCAGACACTCCAACCGAGACGCGAAGCCAGTTGAGCAGCAATAGCGCCGCCGCCGCAGCCATATTCGCGTTCGATGCTTATCAGGCGAAACATCGCTGTGATTATTCTAACGTGGCCTAAACCGAATCAGTGTACCGCGATTTGTCCCGGTCTGCCTTTCTTTACCAGAAAAACGAGTGGGATCAGCGCGAGGATGGACAAGCCCAGAATCTGGAAGTTGTCAATGTAGGAGAGCATTGTGGCTTGCCGCTGCACAGTCGATTCGATCAGAGCATAGGCCTGCTTGGTGGCGAAGGCGGGGCTCGCGCCGTGAGACTGCATGGCTCGCGTTGCGCCCTGCAACATTGACCGCAAGGCAGGATTGCCGGCGTTCAGATTGTGAGACAAGTAGTTGAGATGTGCCTGACCACGGCGGTCCAGCATCGTGGTCACAAAAGAAATTCCCACGCTGCCGCCAATATTGCGGGCCAGATTCATCAATCCGGAGGCGGCATTGTTCTTGTCGCGCGGCAGATTAGCATAGGCAGCGGTATTGATGGGCACAAAAAGAAACGCCATGCCTGCCGCCTGCAAGACGCGGGCAACGGCCACAGTCTGAAAATTGATCTGCAGGTCGAAGCTGGTCATGTGGAACAAAGAAAGCGAAAGCATGCTCAATCCGAATGCCAGCATCCATCGCGGGCTATAACGCGAAAGCAAGAACCCCACCAGCGGCAATAGCAGCATGATGGTGAATCCGCCGGGCATCAGGGCCAGGCCCGATTGCTCAGCGGTGTAGCCAAGCAGGGTTTGCATAAATAACGGAAGCAGAAGCGTGCTGCCCAGCAAAGCGAATCCCAGCATGAACATCAAGAGATTGGAGATGCCGAAGGTCCGGTCGCGGAACAGATGCAGATCGACGACCGGGTCCTTGTGGTCCACTCCCAATAAATTGCAAAAAGCAGCGATGCCGTCGCGATGATGGTGAGAGTCAGGATGAAATGGGAATCGAACCAGTCATCGCGCTGGCCCTTGTCGAGGACCACCTGCAGTGTTCCCAGGCCAAGCGCCACCAGGCCAAGGCCGATGTAATCGATGTGAGTTTCGCTAAGCTTCCTTCGCCTGAGAAAAGGAGGGTCTTCGATCAGCCGTGAGGTAAGCAGAATGGAAATAATTCCGACAGGAATATTAATAAAGAAAATCCAGCGCCAGGTGAAATTGTCGGTGATCCAACCTCCCAGCGTGGGGCCGATCGCGGGCGCGGTAACAACCGCCACTCCATAGACCGCGAAAGCCATCCCGCGTTTCGCGGGAGGAAATGTATCAGCCAATATCGCCTGTTCGCTAGGTTGCAACCCGCCTCCACCCGCGCCCTGCAAAACACGAAAGAAAATCAGGGTGCCCAGATTCGGCGCGAGGCCGCACAGAAAGGAACTTACGGTGAACAAGGCCACGCAACTCATGTAGAAGTTTTTGCGGCCCATGATGGAAGAGAGCCAGCCGCTCAGAGGCAGCACAATGGCGTTCGAAACCAGATAGGACGTGAGAATCCACGTGCTCTCATCAACTCCAGCGGAGAGGCTGCCGGCAATATGGGGCAGAGAGACGTTCGCAATAGAAGTGTCGAGCACTTCCATGAACGTCGCCAACGTAACCGTGATGGCGATGATCCAGGGATTTATTGCCGGTCGCCAGGCATCGGTATTGTCTAGGGTCGTAGCCCCTGCACTCATTGCCGAATCCACACCTTCGGCTCAACCGACATACCCGGCCTCAACCACAAATCTTTGTTCTCTCCGGGATCGAGATCGATCTTGACCGGGCCCCGCTGCACGACTTTCACATAATTGCCAGTTGCATTCTCCGGAGGCAGCAAGCTGAACAGAGCGCCGGTCGCGCCTGCAATGCTGTCAACCTTCCCTTTGTAAGCTCTGCCGTTGGCGTCTACATTGAAAGTAACCGGCTGGCCCGGTCTCATCTCTTTCAATTGAGTTTCTTTGAAATTCGCCGTGACCCACAGGTCGTTCAGAGGAATGACTTTCATCAGTTCCTGGCCGGGCGAAATATTCTGCCCGACATCGACCGTACGATTGCTCACTTCCCCCGTAACCGGCGCCAGTATCTTGCAATACTGCAGGTTAAGCGCGGCCTGGTCGAGATCGGCTTTCTTCTGCAAAGCGGCGGCCTCGGCCTCGGCTGCGCGGGAGCGACTGACCTGCAACTGCCGTGGCCCGGTCTGAGCATTTCGGTAACTGGCTTCAGCCTGCACCAGCTTGCCTTCCGCGGTCCTAACTTGAGCATCGGCTGCATCGGCGTTGGCTTGAGCAGCCTTGACCGCCGCATCCGTGGCTTTCGCATCGGCAACGGCATCGGTGTATTGCTGGTCCGAAATTTCGTGCTTCACGACCAGTTGTCTGTAGCGATCCACATCTTGCTGGGCCTTGACGTTGTTGGCTTCTGCCTGTGCTACCTGGGCCCTCGCTGCGGCATACTGCTGCTTCGCAGCCGCGATGCCGGCGCGCGCGTTCGTGACGTCTGCTTCGCTCGACGAAACGGTCGTAGTGGTGCTGACGGAAGTGATCGGAACGGTCACCCCGGCTGCTGCAGCTGCAGCCTGAGCGCTTTCAAAGTCCGCTTTAGCTTTCTCGTAAGCGACTTGATAATCGGTAGAGTCGATTTCCACCAGGACCGTACCCGCCTGAACGTACTGGTTATCTCTTATATTCAATTTCGTGACGTGGCCAGAAATACGGGCGCTCACGGAATTGATATAGCCATCGACCTGAGCGTCATCGGTATCTTCGTAGCTGGAAAGATAGCGATAGACAAAGAATCCGGCGACAATCAACACCACTGCCCCAATGATCAGGGCGATGCGAAACGCAGGAGTGGAAGTGCGCGAAGGACGCCTGCGAAAGTCCTCCTCTGAAGATGGCAAGGGCTTGGGCCGGCCTTCGGACTGTTCCGGCGGACTCGAAGGGCTTTCGTGATCTGGCGGGGCGCTAGTCGGGCTTTGCGTCGTTGTTTCCATAATTGCGTTAGTGTTGGCCTTTCAAAAATCTCTCCACTCCCTGTTCGGCGTCTCCGATAGAGCGCGCCAATTCTACTTTCGCCAGATTATGCGCGTACAGGCTGTCGATATAGCTCTCATGGGCGCTGGCGACGGATTCCTGCGCCTGCACCACCTCCAGATTATCCGTCACTCCGGCGGTAAAACGATCTCGCGATTGCACCAGCGCCTGTTCCGCCAGATCTACGGAACTGCGCGCCACCTCGACCTGGTCCGCGGCAGCTTTCAGGTCCAGCAGCGAGGCCCGCACTTCATAGTCAATGCGACCCCGCAAATCGCCTAACTGCTGACGCGCCTGTTTTAGTTGCGCCTCTGCCTCCAGAACATCACTGTGGGTCTTGCCTCCCGCAAATATCGGAATATTGATTCCGCCATCCACTTGCCAGGTTCCGTTGGACTGGCTGGGGTTCACCCCGATGTCACCGAAATTTGCGTTTAGATCTAGTGTCGGATAGTGTCCCGCCGTCGCGGCCCGGCGCAATAGTTCGGCCGAACGGACTTGCTCCTGCGCGGCTTGATAATCGGCACGCGAAGCGTAGGCACGCTGCAGGTAAACGTCCACAGGGAGGGGTGCCAGGACCTGATAGGGCGCTTTTTCAGTCAAGTTAAATTCCTGCCCTGGGGGCAGGCCGATCACCCGCGCGAGCGATAGTTTCTGCTTCGCATAATCGTTGCGCGTGGCGATCAATTGCTGTTGCCGGGTCTGCAATTCCACGTGTGCGCGTAGCGTGTCGATGGTCGGAGTTACTCCCGCTTTTTCCCGGTCGACTGCCCTGTCATAGAGCGCTTGTGCGGTTGTGACTTGAGCGTTTGAAGTCTCAATGCGGGCCTCGTCGGCGATGGCCAGCAGGTATTCGTTCCCAACCGCAAGCACAACCAGTTCCCTTGCATCCTTCAGACTGTGTTGCGCTGATTTGAGGCCCTCCACCGAGGCGCGCTCCTGCTCCAGTTGCTTGAAGCTGAAAAGCGACTGTGAGAGTGAAAGACGCGCATCAAAGTAATTGAATGGCCCCAGCAAGCGAGGAAGTGGGGTCGGGAAAAGGTTGGCCTTGAAACCAAGGGCAGTCAGACTCTCAGTCTGGACGTCTTCGTGTATCCGGGCGCCGAAGTCGGGCAGAAGGTTGCTCAGTTCTTTCCAGCGTTCCCCGCGTGCGGTGATGGTCTGATCGGCAGAAAGGAGCAGACCCAGATTGTTGCGAAGTCCGCGGTCAATCGCATCCTG
This sequence comes from uncultured Acidobacteriaceae bacterium, assembly GCA_963743585.1. GTDB lineage: Bacteria > Acidobacteriota > Terriglobia > Terriglobales > Acidobacteriaceae > Sulfotelmatobacter. The sequence continues at coordinate 54,179 of CAVUQI010000007.1, forward strand.
AAATCCGATCTGGAGTGACCTGCGGGGTCGCCGAACCCTCCGGCTGGCTGCCGGTGAAGGGACTCTGCGATCCGGGCAGAGAAATCGAGGGCGCGGGAACCGACTCTTGGGCCGCAAGGCTAATAGTCAACGAAAATAGCAGTATAAGAGCGCTACAGCGGCAAATTGAATAGGAAAACGATCGCGGCATCTCCAATTTTCGAAAAACTCCCGTTTTAAGAAAAACCACTCGCGTTTAAGAAAACTCTTCGGGACGACCTTTATCGTTCATAGCATATCGCCTAACTATTGATTCGAGTCACTTATATTGCGATGCAAAAACAGGCATTTCACAACTGATTGGGTATTCGGAGCCAAACCGTTCCGCGCGGCAAACCGGCAGGCGGCATAACATTTATGACCTGCCTCGTTACTTTCGAGACTTTTCACCACCGAAGCCCTGCTAATACAGTAAAGGAGGACCGCTATTCTCTCCAATGCCTCGAACTGTGTGATCGCTGTTTCGTCAGCGTCAACCGTGACCGCAAATGGAAATTCGACTCCGTGCGCGAAGAAATCACTGGAATTGCGGAGTTCACGCGCGATCGGGCCGATAAATAACGGTTACATGGAGCCGATCCTAACGACCACTTCTGTCCGATGACTGCCCCCACGCGAAAGCCCGTTGCGGACCCGAGAGACCGCCGACGCAGGCGCCATACCCGGTACCGCGCCGATTTCCGAGTTACAGCGAGCCATTTCGCCGCAGACCACTACCGGAAATTCGAGGGGCAATCCAACGATCTCTCCGAGGCTGGCATCGGCATGCTTCTCCCGACCGATCTGAACACCGGCGAAGTCCTCGGGCTAAGCTTTTCTCTGCCAGGATCAGCCTTAACGTGGGAATTGCGGGCCGTGGTCCGTTACCGCCGTGGATACCACTACGGTTTCGAATTCCTCTCCCTTACCGGTGAGCAGCGAGAATTCCTGAAGACCTATTTAGCCAGCCTGGAACCGTTGGACTGGTTTTGCCATAACCAATCCAGCTAATAATTCCCAAGGTTCGACAACTCTCGGATCGGCCTCAGGCGGCAATGGCCCGGCCAATTTTGCGGATTTTCTTTAGCAAGGTGTGCTGGCCCGCGGGAACGCTGGCTTCCCACGGTTCCTCCACGCCCATCAGAGCGAGCGCGCCTCCCGCCAGGGCCAGGTTCTTCACGAAGTTGATAATTTCGTTTTGACGTTGGCCGGGATCTTCGTGTGCCCAGAAGTCATGCATGACCGGAGAGACTCCGGCGAGAAAGCCAAGGATGGCCATTGCTCCAATACGAGGCTTGACGCCCAGAACAAGACTCGCTCCTCCTGCAATCAGAGGAATGGCGGACAACTTTACAGCAAGGTTCGGCACAGGCACGCCTTTTGATTCCGCGTAGGGTGCCATTTCGTTCGCTTTGAGCAGGTGGTCGATGCCGCTGTAAAGGAAGAAGCCGCCAAAAACGATACGACCGACAAGAAACGGAGCTTTCATTGCAGATCCTCGGTTGGCTGGTTGCTGGGATTGGATTCGCAGGCAGCGACGGGCGTTGCCGGGATTCGTGGAGTATCGGGACCAGGCCAGCGGAATCTGTTCCTTTGGCGGGCTTGCCATGGACTACGCATTCCGGATGCGCTCAATGTCGATTTTGTCCATCTGAAGCATGGCCTGCATGGCGCGCTTCGCTTTTTCTGGATCTTTGTTGCCTAAGGCCTCCATCAATCCCGAAGGTATGATTTGCCACGATAGTCCGTATTTGTCTTTTAGCCAGCCGCATCGACTTTTTTCGCCGCCCGCCAAAAGCTTTCCCCAAAGCTCATCGACCTCTTGTTGATTTTCGCAGTGGACAAACATCGAAATCGCCTCAGTGAAGTGAAACGCCGGTTCGCCATTGAGGGCCATGAAGGGCTGGCCATCGAGTTCGAAGCTTACCGTCATAACGGAACCCTTCGGTCCAGGGCCGCCGTCTCCGTAGCGAGTGATGTTTCCAACTTTCGAGTTCTTGAAGATGGAGACGTAGAAATTCGCCGCCTCCTCAGCTTGATGGTCGAACCACAAGAACGGAGTAATTTTCCGCAATTATGAACCTCCGGTTAATTTCCCATTAAAGGAAGAAAAAAGAACTACAACCTTTAGTACCTTGCTCTAGGTTATCAAACAAATTATTACTAGCTCGCCTCAGCGACAGCTCTGCAGTTGCACGATAGCCAGGTTGCCCCCACAACCTGACTAAACCGCAGTAGTGTGTTCGGAAATCTTTGGCGCACGTCCCAGCAAGGTTCAGATTTCTCGAAAATCTGAAAGGAATGTCCGCAATGTGCCTACGCCAATTCGTCTCTCGCGCCCTTCGTCTCTCCATTCTCTTCTGCGGGCTGTCGCTTTGTGCCTTTGTTCAAGCATCTGGGCAAAGTGTGCCGCTCGCGCAGCATGTTGTGCTGGTGATCGATGAAAACACCTCGTTCGGTACGGCTTTCCCGACCGGCATGCCCTGGCTTTCCGCCGAGGCCAAACTGTACGGCTATGCCAACAACTACGAATCAGATCACAGCGGCTCGCTGCTCGATTACTTGTATTTAGCGTCGGGCAGTTGCGAGTCGAATTATTCCTGTTCAAGCGCACCTTCCCCTGCCTGTAGCCTGCCTTCGGGATCGCACAATTTCTATTGCAACGGAAACGACTGTTACGTGGCCACCAACTGCGAGAACACGGTCACGAAAGACCCGATCACCGACCAGAACATCTTTCAGTTGATGGATAGCCAGCCACTGTCATGGAAGGTGTACGCGCAGAACTACCTGAACGCCGGAGGCAACGTGAACGTGCCGGATTTCACATCGGCAGGCGAGCCTCCCGACACTCACTACTATGCCAGGCACAACGCTGCCGTGTGGTATGCGGAAATATTAAGCAACACCCTCGGATCGCAAGGGAACATTGTTGACTTCGAGCAGTTCGGAATTGATGTGGCCAATAACGCGCTGCCCCGCTTTGCCATCATTGTCCCGGATGGATGCTGGGACAATCACGATGATTGCTTCACTAACTCGCTCCAGGAAGCCGATGACTTTCTCAATAGCAATTTGACTCCGATGCTGGCATTACCCGATTTCCAGCCGGGTGGAAGTGGTCTCTTGATGGTAACGTTCGATAACGGCGAGGACGACAATGCAGAGCAGATATTGACGGCGATCATCGGTCCCAATGTGAAGCGGGGGTACATCTCGAATATCGCATACAAGCACGAGAACGGCTTGAGGACCGATGCTGGATGCACTCGGACTTCAAAGTTATCCTGGGTGGTCGGCGACCGCGGCTGACATGTCTGATTTCTTTGTGTCGACTTCGGGCAGCGTGGTCATCAATTCACCGGCTAATAACTCCATCCAAGGACATTCAATATTAGTGAATGCAGCCGCATCTGAATTAACTGCGAAGGTTGATCACATGGAAGTATGGGATACATTCAATGGAACGCCTACGAAGCTTGGGAACGTTTTCAGTAAGACAATCTACCAGGCCTACACCGTAAGCGGAATCGGTTTGCACACGATGACGATTCAAGATATCGGCGCGGCGCCGAACTATCTGGTCCTGCACAAGGAAGTAACGAACTACATCGTCTCGTCGAATTACGGCGTGTCGGTGAGCACCCCTGCAAATACTTCGACGCAAGCTACACTTTTTCCGTTGAGTGCATTCGGCGTCGAAGCGAGCGCCGAGGAATCGAGTTCAGGGATTGATCACATTGAAGTCTGGAACGGGACCACCAAACTGGGAGATTCGCCCAAGGGAACAACCATCAATCAGTGGTATTCATTGGCTGCGGGCTCATACACACTGGCAATCCACGATGTGACTTCAGCAGGCATCACGCTTCACACCAGCAACGTCGGCTTCATGGTCTCTTCGGCCCTAGGGGTCTTCGTGAATTCGCCGGCGAATAATTCGACGTGGTCGACAACGACCATACCCATCAATGCCTACGCTTACGAACAGAGCGGATCGAACACTCCGCTGATTGATCACATTGAAGTGTGGGACAACACGCATGGCATAAAGCTGGGCGAGTCGGCAACGGGAACTGGAGTAAACAGTGCGTTCATCAATCAGAATGTAACGCTCTCGGGGCCCGGAACCTACCAGCTTGCAATTCAGGACATCAATCCCAATAACGGGTACAAGCCCATTCACATCACGTATGTCACCGTTACCGTGAAGTAAGCGCGGAACCAACGCCCCGGTCGGCTGATCGGGGCTGTTTTATTTCCAATCATCCGTATAAACCGAACAGACCTGGAGTACGTGATGCTGGTTTTCTCGATCGCCCCTTGCCAGGCGAATCAGCAGTGCAAGTCGTTAGCAGCCCCACTCCGCCTCGCCGGGCTGCGCGAAGAACTGCCGCGACTGCCGGCGATTGTTCGTCATCGATTCAAGTTCGAGTAGCGCCAGGCGCGCCGCCGCTACCAGACGGTTCTTCTCTTGTTGCGGGACTTGCTGCCATCCCGCTCTTTCATTTGCCTTGCCGGTCATCTCTGGCGTAAGTGCCCGGTGGTAGTGATGGAATAACTCCGCCAACCGTTCCGGTGCGATTTCATTAATCCACATGAACTTGGTCTCCTCGAGCCATAACTACGGGATTTCCTCTCGGCTCTATGATGATTCGATATCAAAACGCACAAACTCCGAATAAAGGCTTCATAAAATCTTCGTAAAGGCAGGCGGGCGCATCGCGCCCGGGTAAATTCGTCGTCGTGAGAAGGTTACGACCCTGGCTCGAACCGGTAGCCTATCCAGGGCTCGGTGAGCAGATATTTCGGCGTAGAAGGATCGACTTCGATTTTTTTGCGTAGTTGACCTACGAACACGCGCAGATACTCGGGCTGCTCCGTGCTGTTCGCTCCCCAAATCGCGCCCAGCAAGGTCCGATGCGTCATCACTTTCCCGGGACGTCGCGCCAGATAAACCAGCAGATCGAACTCTTTCGGCGTGAGATGGACCTCGTGCCCGGAAACCTTGACGGACCGCGCTTCCAAATCGATCGAAAAGTCGCCCACGCTAATCGCGCTGGGTCGCTCCTCAAGAGCGGGAGTGCGCCGCAACTGCGCGCGAATCCGCGCCAGCAGTTCATTCATGCTGAACGGCTTGGTAACGTAATCGTCGGCCCCTGCATCCAGCGCCTCGACTTTCGAACCGGCCTGTCCACGGACCGAGAGCACGATAATCGGCACCTGCGATATTCGCCTCACCTCCTGGCATAGTCCCACGCCATTGAGGTTCGGCATGGCCAGGTCCGTGATTACCACGTGCGGCGTCCAGTTCTTCATCAACTCCAGCGCCATCTCGCCGTCGTTGGCCACGCGAATATCGTAGCCTTGGGCTGAGAGCGTGGTGCGCAGCACACGCGTGATCTGCTGCTCGTCATCCACCACCAGAATTCGCCGATGCTCGCCATTCATTGCGTGCTCACCGCATTTCCTGGGTCACGATATGCACATCCACAGCGGGCGTGTCTCGCAGGAATTTGTGAATGGCCGAGAGATAGAAATATCGCTTCCAGCCTTTCGTCGCTGACCTTCCAAAGACGACCTGCGTAATGTGGTTCTCACGTACGAACTCCGCCACTTTTTCGGCGACGATTTTACCTTCGGTTCTTACTACCTTCGCGCCAACGCTCTCGGCAAAGCGCACATTCTCAGAGAGCGTGCGCTGGTTCTCGTCGCTATCATCGGCCCCGGTGTCAACATAAAGAACAACGAGGTCGGCGTCGATTCCCTGGGCCATGCGGGCACCGCGCGCGATCAAATACTGGGCCGCAGGATTCGAACTGATACACACAGCAATCCGCTCGCGGACTTGCAGAGGCTGGCCGTCTTCCGTCTTCAGCTCTGACAGGGTGCGGTCGACGGCCTGGGTCACCTGGCGCAAAGCCAGCTCGCGCAACGCGACTAAATTCGTGCTGCGAAAGAAATTCGCCAGCGCCCGCTCGACCCGCTCGATAGGATAAATATCTCCGCGCCGCATGCGCGTCTGCAGGGCTTGCGGCGTGAGATCAGCCATTACGATTTCGCCCGCCCGGCGAATCACCCAATCGGGCACTGTCTCCCGCACTTGAATTCCGGTGAGTCCTCGGATGGTGGGCGAGAGACTCTCGATATGCTGCACATTCACGGTGGAAAGAACGTCGATGCCGGCATCCAATAGCTCGAACACATCTTCGTAGCGCTTGGCATGTTTGCTGCCTTCGATGTTGGTGTGCGCCAGTTCATCGACAAGCACAACGTGCGGTTTGCGCGTCAGAATGGCGTCAACATCCATCTCTTCAAAAATTGTCGATTTATATTCGAGCTTCCTGCGGGGAACAGTTTCCAGGCGGGATGAAAGTTCAACGATCGGCTTGCGGCCGTGCGTTTCCACCACTCCGATCACGACTTCCTCGCCACGGCTGGCGCGCCGCACGCCTTCGCTTAGCATGGCGTAGGTTTTGCCAACGCCAGGAGCGTAGCCAAGAAACAGCTTGAAAACTGCCGGCCGCTTGGCGGTATCAACCTCCGCCAGCCATTCTTCTGGACTTTTAGGCATCGCCGTTCATTTTCCACCGCTACGGGAGAATTGTCGAATCATTGCCCGTTCCGGTTACAATCGTGCGCGTGAAGGCCCGTTGGGTACAACATTTGTTTCGCTACGCCGCCTGTGTGATTGCTGCGGAATTCGTCGCTCAAATCTACCTTCGAATTGTTCACGTGAATCCCACCACGGTGGCGTTGACTTTCATTGTGATGGTGCTGTGGGTCGCGGCTTATTGGGGCTTCCGGTTTTCTGTTTTTCTCGCAGTTGTCGCCATGTTGGCCTTCAACTTTTATTTTCTGCCGCCCGTCGGAACATTCACCATCGCGGACCCGCAAAACTGGGTTGCGCTGCTCGCTTTCCTGGTGACCGCGGGTATTGCCAGCCAGCTCGCCGACCGCGCCCGGCGGCAAACTGCCGACGCCCACCAGCGCCGCCGCGATGTTGAACGCCTCTATGCCTTCAGCCAGCGCCTGCTTGCCACCGACAACGTAGCTGAATTGTTGAATGCGATACCCGCATATGTCCGCGACGGTTTCGGGGCCAAGGAGGCGGCAGTATACCTGCTCAGCTCACAGCAGGTTTACCGCACCGACCCCACGGCAGCATGGTTCCCGGTGCACGAACTGCAGTTGGTCAGTTCGCGTGGCGAGCCCATGATCGACCATGATCGCGGCGTTTCTTTGGCTCCCTTGCACCTCGGTACTCGAACTACCGGGGCCGTGGCCATCGCCGGTCCCACACTCTCGCGAGCCACTCTGGAGGCACTGGGCAGCATGATCGGCATCGCCATTGAGCGCGCGGGAGCCATGGAAAAACTTTCTCAGACCGAAGCCGCTCACCAGAGCGAAAATCTCCGGGCCGTGCTGCTCGATTCGGTCACTCACGAATTGCGTACCCCGCTCACCGGAATCAAGGCCGCCGTCACCGGCTTGCTCTCCGATTACAACCTCGACGAAGCCCAGCGCAGAGAGTTGCTCACCGTCATCAACGAGGAAACCGACCGCCTGGATCGCCTGGTGGGAGAGACCACGGAAATGGCCCAACTGGATGCCCATAAAGTCGAGCTGCACATGTCATTAACGGACGTGGCGAGCGTGATCGAATCCGCAGTGGAGCAGTCACGGCCCGTGATCGGGCAGCACCCGATCGAGATTCGTGTCCCGCAGTCCCTTCCTAAAGTTCGGGTGGACGCCGATCGCATCGCCGAGGTGCTCAAACAGTTGCTGGAAAACGCCGCAAAGTATTCTCCGCAAACCGCGCCAATCACGATTACTGCCGAAGGTAAGAATCATCGTGTAGTCACCAGTGTCACCGACCACGGTCCAGGCATAGACGATTTTGAGCAGTCGCTGATTTTCGACAAGTTTTACCGCGGCCGCGACCAGCGCTATCGAGTGCAAGGCACCGGCATGGGCCTGGCGATCGCCAAGGCCATTGTAGAAGCGCACAGCGGCAGCATCAGCGTGACCAGCCAACTCGGGAATGGCTCGGTTTTTTCTTTTGATCTGCCCGCCGCATGACCGCCAACGCACTCAACCTTCCGGCAATCACAGACTCTCAGTTCTTCAGCTTCGGCCGCTCGCAGGTATCGACAATTTTCGTCGGGTCAATCGCATCCTTGTCGACCTGTTCTTCCAGGATCTTTCCATCCTTGCCAATGAGAAAATTTACCCGGCGCGCTGCTTTGTACTTGTCCACGTAGAGTCCGTATTCATGGGTAACATCGGCGCCCCAGTCGCTCAGCAGGGGGAATGTCACTCCGATTTGATCGGCGAAGGCCTTGTTGGCAAAGGCACTGTCCATGCTCACACCCAGGACCTGGGTGTCGGTCGCATCCAGCCTCTTCAAATCATGCTGGAGCGCCTGCATCTGCTTGGTTCAACCGCCGGTGAAGGCAAAGATAAAAAACGCCAGCACGACATTTTTCTTGCCGCGGTACTGGTCGAGCGAAACACTTTTCAGGTCGTTACCATCGAAATAGTGCAACGTAAAATTCGGGGCCATCGAGCCGACCTTGGGCATGGAGTTTTCTGCCGCCTGTGGCGTGCTCTGCGCCGAGGCCGGATTCGCCGCTAGTAAGCCGGCCAGCAAAGTGGCGGCCAATAAATAACCAAGTCTCTTCTGCATCAAATTTTCTCCGTAACTCTGCATCAGATTACGCCGCTGGACCTGAAGAGGCAATGCAAGGATTGCCAATCAACCGCAGTTCGCATCTTTAGGCATTGCCTGATGCGCGCCAAATCGGTAAATTCAAACTCATCCCGCAATCCCGGTGCGATGAGCCTCACCACGCTGAACGACATCTTCTTTACCGCTGTCGAGCGCAATCTTGAGCGCCTGATGCTCTATCGCGAGAATGGAAACTGGCTCCCCATTTCTTCCTCCGATTTTGGCCGCAAAGTGGCACACGTGGTCCAAACCCTGCAGAGATGGGGCATTCGCAAAGGCGACCGAGTGGCCATCCTCAGCGAGAATAGGCCGGAGTGGTCGATCGCCGATTTTGCCATTTTGCTGGCCGGAGCCGTCACGGTTCCCGTCTATGCCACGTTGACCCCCGAGCAGACCGCATACACCCTGCGCGATTCCGGCGCCAGACTGGTTTTCGTTTCCACGGAGCACCAACTTCGCAAGGTGCACTCGATTCTTGCTCAAACTGAAATCCAGCGGATTGTCGTGATGGATCGCGTGCAAGTTCCGGCCGAACTCGCGCCGGTTTGCACACTAATGGATGAATTCGCGCCTGACGGAACCGGAGTGCTTGACGGCGCAACCGAAGCGTTCGCGCGATCCATCACACCCGAGGATCTCGCGACCATCATCTACACTTCCGGAACCACTGGCGTCTCGAAAGGCGCAATGCTGACGCACGGCAATATGGCGTCGAACATTGCCTGCTCACTGCGCGGCTTCGACATGCACCCCGGGCAAACCAGCATCTCGTTTCTTCCACTTTCGCATGTCACGGCGCGGCACGTTGATTTCGCCATGCTCTATCACGGTGTAACGCTCGCCTATTGCCCTTTTTTAGAAGATTTGCCCACGACTTTCCTGGAGGTCCGATCCTACGGCGTGCGTTTCCGTGCCAAGAATCTACGAGAAGATCTACGCCAAAGCCGAGATGATGGCTCGCGGCTTCCCGAAGCGTGCAATCTACCAGTGGGCGCTGTCTGTGGGCCGCGCCAACAGGCCCGCAATTCTCGCGGGAGAGACCCCGAGTTCATGGCGATGGAAACTGGCGAACAAATTGGTCTTTTCAAAAATTCGCGAAGGCGTCGGTGGCCGAGTCGAAACCTTCATCTCCGGCGGAGCACCGCTGGGCCGCGAACTCGCAGAATGGTTCGCCACCGTCGGCATTCGCATTCATGAAGGATACGGCCTGACCGAAACTTCTCCTGTGATCGCGGTCAATACGCCCGTCAATCATCGCATCGGCGCGGTGGGAAAAATTCTGCAAAACGTTGAAGTTCGCATCGCGGAGGACGGCGAGGTGCCTGGTTCGCGGGCCTTCGATTTTCAAAGGATACTGGAATCGGCCTCAAGAAACCGAAGCCGCATTCGAGGATGGGTGGTTCAAAACCGGCGACATCGGCAAGATCGATGCCGACGGGTTTTTGTCAGTAACGGATCGCAAGAAGGAACTGATCAAAACTTCGGGCGGAAAATTCATCGCTCCCCAACCGATCGAAAACTCTCTCAAGCTGAATCCCCTGGTCGGGACGGCGGTTGTGGTCGGCGATAAACGCAAGTTCGCCTGCGCTCTGATCTCTCCCAATTTCGCTCTGCTCGAGGAGTGGGCACGCGACAACGGCGTTTTCTTTTCCTCTCGCGCGGAACTGGTTGCGAATGCAAAGGTGCAAAGTGTGTATGCAGCCTTGGTCGAAGCCGCCAACGAAAAGCTGGCGCGATTTGAAAAAATGAAGCGAGTCATCCTGGTGGCTGACGAGTTCACGCCGGAAAATGGCGCGCTCACGCCCACCATGAAACTTCGCCGCCGGGTCGTAGAAGATCGCTACCGTCCCCAGATCGACGAACTCTACGCGCAAGCGGAAGCCAAAACTCACTCCTGAACATCGTACCCGCAGGTTCTTGGCGACTTCGTCCCATTTGGTATCGCTCGCGGCTATAATGGCGCGACACCCATGACTTTAGTTTCTGGCACGAAACTCGGGCCTTATGAAATTCAATCACCGCTCGGTGCGGGTGGTATGGGAGAAGTCTACCGCGCACTCGATACCCGGCTCGAGCGGACTGTCGCCATCAAAGTTCTCAGCTCACATTTCCCCTCTTCGCCTGAATTGAAACAGCGCATGGAGCGCGAAGCGAAGGCAATCTCGTCGCTGAACCATCCGAACATCTGCCATCTTTATGACGTCGGGTCGCAGAATGGCACCGATTATCTCGTAATGGAGTTCCTTGAAGGTGAAACTCTGAGCGAGAGATTGCGCAAGGGTTCCCTTCAAATGGCAGAGGTCTTGAAAATCGGGATCGCGATCGCTGAGGCTCTGGCCGCCGCGCATAAGACTGGCATCATGCATCGCGATCTAAAGCCTGGAAATATTATGCTGACCGAGGCAGGAGCAAAGCTAATGGATTTTGGCCTGGCGAAGCCGTTGGGCCTGCCGGCCGCTGCTTCGGGAGCGGGATCGGGATTGGCGGCCCCATCATTTACAGCGGCGGCCACTCTAAGCGGGCCGACTCCGCTGACTCCGCTGACCACGGCGGGCAGCATTATCGGCACCATCCAGTACATGTCGCCCGAGCAGATCGAGGGCAAAGAGGCCGATGCGCGCTCGGATATATTTGCTTTCGGGGCCGTGTTGTATGAAATGACCGCCGGCAAACGCCCGTTTTCTGGCAAGAGTCAAATCTCACTGGCATCGTCAATTCTGGAAAGCGATCCTGAACCGATCAGTTCCGCCAGGGCGCAAACGCCGCCCGCATTTGAGCGCGTGGTAACAACCTGCCTGAAAAAAAATCCAGAAGAGCGCTTTCTGGCCGCGCACGACATCAAGTTGGAGCTGCAATGGATCGCAGCGGACGGCTCGATTCCAACGGCGGTCAAGACGTTGCTTTCGACGTCTTCACGAGGAAAGCTGGGTTGGGCTGCGGCGGTTGTCATTGCGCTTCTGCTGGGCGCGGCTGCCGGAATTTCCTTCTACCATCCGGTTCAGTCTGCCCGATCCATCCGCACGGTCATCGATGCTCCGCCAAAAAGCACGCTTAACCTGATCGGAGATTCCGCCGGACCTCCAGTGCTGTCGCCCGATGGTTCATCCCTCGCGTTCGCCGCCACTGGTGGCGATGGCAAGACCGCTCTCTGGGTGCGGCCCATGAATTCGGTCGAGGCAACCATGCTCTCCGACACGGAGAACGCGATTTTTCCCTTTTGGTCGCCCGACAGCCGCTCGCTTGGGTTCTTTGCCGATGGCCAGCTGAAAACTATCGACCTAAACGGCGGTTCGGCGCAAGTGATTGCAGATGCCCCATTCGGTCGTGGAGGCACCTGGGGCCGTGGTGGAGATATCCTCTTTTCGCCAGGCACGCAAGCACCCCTCATGCGGGTCAGCGCCAGCGGTGGAACTCCGGTTGCGGTTACCAAGATCGACGCCGCCCTGCACACCTCACATCGTTGGCCGTTTTTCCTGCCCGATGGCAAACATTTTCTCTATCTTGCCATTCACCACGATCCCTCGAAGTCCGCAAATGATGAGGTGTACTATGCGTCGCTCGACGGCCGCGAAAACCGCGAGTTGTTGCGCTCGCAGTCCAACGCCGTTTACGGCAGCGGTTATCTTCTATTCGCACGTGGCGATCAGTTGATGGCCCAATCCTTCGATCCTGCGACCGGAAAACTGGGCGGACAATCACAGAGCGTGGCGAAGGGAGTGGCCAACGATATCGCCACCTGGCACATGGACGCCTCCGCGGCCGGCGAAGGCTTGCTGGTTTTCGCCAGCGGCGGTACCGGCGATTGGCAGTTGCTTTGGATGGATCGCAGCTCGAAACAAGTTAGCACCCTCGCCGACAAACTCCCCAACCTGCAAGTTGCGGCTTTGTCCCCTCAGGGCGACCGCGTCGCTCTCCAGATCGACAGCGGCGTAAACGATGTCTGGGTGCTCGATGTGGCGCGCGGCATCAAAACTCGCCTGACTTTCGGTCCGGTCTCAAATGCATTTCCGGTGTGGTCGCCGGATGGCAGATGGATCGCCTACACTTCCGACAGAAATGGGCATTCTCTTCTCTACCGCAAGCCCGCCGATGGCAGCGGCGCGGAGGAACTGTTGCTCACCGATTTTCAACCTGATATTGCGAGCGACTGGACGCACGACGGAAAATACTTGATCTACTCGCGCGGCCTGTCGCCCAGTGATGCCGAATTGTGGGCATTGCCGCTGCAGGGAGAACATAAGCCGTGGCAAATCCTGTCACGGGGCATCAGCGGACGCGTTTCGCCTGACGGGCGTTGGCTGGCCTACATGTCGTTTGAATCCGGCCCCCCGCAAGTGTATGTCGTCCCCTTTCGCGGCGGGCAGGGCAAGTGGCAGGTTTCAGCGAACGGAGGGCAGAATCCGGAGTGGAGCAAGGACGGCACAGAACTCTACTATCTGGACGAGGCTTACACTCTTTTCGCCGTGCCGGTGAAAGAAGCCGGCGGCGCACTGCAATTCGGCGCTGCTCAGACTCTCGTCAGCAATTGGACTGCCCCAAACATTTTCTTCGACGTGGCCCCGGACGGCAAGAGAATCCTGCTGGATCGGGTTTCGCAGCAAGTCAGCCAATCGGTAACGGTGGTGACGAACTTCACGGCCGGCTTGAAGAAATAGCAGGACCTTCTGGCATGGGTGTCCGGCAACAACCAAGGTTCCTCGCTACTGTTGGAATGACAATCCAAGCGAACCACGCGCTCGACAGAAGCGGGCCACGCTCGACGCGCTCGTTTTCGTTACAATAAACCCATGACCGACCCACTTCTCATTGCTGGCCGCTCTTTTCGTTCTCGTCTCATCGTTGGTACGGGAAAATACAAATCTTTCCAGGAAACCGCGCGCGCACTCGAAGCCAGCGGGGCCGAGATGGTTACGGTTGCCGTCCGCCGAGTGAACCTCGATCGCGGCAAAGAGTCGCTGCTCGACTACATCGACCCTAAGAAGTATTTTCTCCTGCCGAACACTGCAGGTTGTTATACCGCCGATGAAGCCGTCCGCGCGGCCCGACTTGGCCGCGAAGTGGGGCTTTCAGATTGGGTCAAGCTCGAGGTCATCGGCGATCAGGCAACGCTTTATCCCGACGTGCAGGCCACGCTTGAAGCCACTCGGATTCTAGTCAGCGAAGGTTTTACGGTCCTGCCCTACACGTCAGACGATATCGTGTTTGCAAAACGCCTAATTGATGCGGGAGCTGCCGCCGTCATGCCCCTCGGCGCACCCATCGGCAGCGGCATGGGTATTCAGAATCAGGCGCATATTCGCATTCTGCGCGAAATGATCACTGGCGTTCCGTTGATTGTAGACGCGGGCGTAGGCACCGCCTCCGATGCCGCGATCGCCATGGAACTCGGCGCCGATGCCGTGCTGATGAATACCGGTATCGCCAATGCGCAAGACCCAATTCTGATGGCCCAAGCCATGCACCACGCTGTGCTGGCCGGACGCGAAGCGTATCTGGCCGGTCGCATGCCAAAAAGATTGTATGCCACAGCGAGTTCGCCATTGGAAGGGGTGCTGCGCTAGGGAAGTAGTAATTTTAGCAGCGAGAATTGCGCTATCGAAAAATTGAGAAACCGCTCCTCCTGCAATTACCTTCCACTCAATTCTCCCAATTACCCTAATAAAAAAGGGCGTCAGCCACGCCCTAACTCAATTGCACTAAGTAATTTAACTATGTAAAAACCGGGCGAAATTATTGCTCGATTTAGTATCATTCAACGCCTCCGGGCATCCTAACTAGTGGAGGTGGAAATAATGGCAACTGCTGCATATAGAAATGAGGTAGTGGTTGCGCCTCGCACGAACTGGGGTGCAATCTGGGCTGGAATGTTTTCATTTGCTGCGATCTGGTCGGTGTTTGGAACGCTGGGCGAAGCGATTTTCGCCAGTTCGGCAACGGCACGGGCTGCTCATCCGATCGCCGGCATGAGCGCCGGAGAAGGAATTTGGATCGTCGTTCTGACGATCATCGCTTTGTACGTAGGCGGCAGAATCACTGGCGTCCTCGCGCGGGTGGCCAATCGTGGTGAAGCGGCAATTTATGGATCAATCATGTACGGTCTCTCCTTCGTTGCTACCCTTCTCTTGATCGTTATAGGTGGAACCGCACTGAATGGAGGCGCTGGAGTCGCCGCCGGGGCTCACAGCTCCTACATGCTTACCGTGTTCGCAGACCTGGGATGGATCGGATTCGCTTCATTGTTCCTCGGCTGGCTGGCTGCAATGGGTGGAGCGGCTCATGTAGTTAAGCAAGAACGTCCGGCAGCCAATGTTCGCGACATTCGTCCGGCTGCTTAGGTTGGCCAAGCGAACGCAGTTGGGATTCGCGGCGTGATTGGCAGTGGGGACTCCTGCGATCGCGCCGGTTTCCGGCTGGTTCGCCAGTAAACGATTTCGCGGCAAGCGATTTTCTGATGAGCGATTTCTTGCCCCGCTACACCCACCACTCCGCGATGCGCACATCCTTCCTTTATTGCAGCCTCGCGTACTCGGCTTTGGCTTGTTTCAGGATGACGATGTTTGAGTCGGCTTCTTTCCAGAGGGTAAGGAAATCTTTATAAGCGGCGAGCGCACGAACGCGGGCAGCATCGGCATCGGCACCCTGAGAAGTTCTGATTTGAAGTGCGTTTGCACGTGCTACGCCCAAACGCGCCAATGCTCCCGTCCAACAGTTCCAAACGACGCCGCTGTGGTCTAGGATTTTACGGAATTCTGCCGCCGCGGCACGACCCTGCCCCGCGGCCAAATACGTTTCACCTCGAAAGTAAATCGGATAAAGACATGACAGATTGAGAACAAAGCCGATTTGACCAAGCTCTATGGTTGAGGCGGGTAACGCAGCGTTTAGTGCAGATGCCGAATTTTTCCGGTTGATGGCCGATTGAAATCCGATAGAAGTCAGCCAAATCGACTGCGTTTGCTGGTTCAGGGGAAAACGCTTCGCCAGGTCCGTCGCCATCGACTCAGCTCGATCGCCATCACCTGCCATGGCAAATGCAAGGGCTGCCTCGCTCTCCACACCATCACTGGAACGATCAATTCTCAAAGCCTCAGCGGCTTCCCGGCGGGCCTCCACAGCGTTGCCGAAAGCGGCTTCGCGCTGGGCGGCGACGGCCTCGAATACAGCAGCACTTTCTTTGCTATCGGCCTTAACTGCCGAGTCTACCGCCTGTTTTGTGAGCTTTCGCGCAGCGGCAAGATGACCGCCATACGCTGCCGTATCTGAGGCGAGCGCGAAGGCGAAGTTTTCAAATGGCGGATGTGTTTCGAGCCATTGTTGCTGCTTCATCATCCCGTCGTTGTCGGCGGAGATAAAAGCAATGGCGTACAGCGCATTATGCAGCACCACGTCGTCCAGTTTTCGCGCGCGCGCCTGCTGGATCACCTGCCGTGCGTCGTCGAAGCGCTGTAAGGCAAGGTCGTCATTGACGAGGTCGTCATAAAAGCCAACGACGTCCGGCACCATGGGAATGGAGCGGCCTATGATTTTCGCAGCCTTGTCGTACTGTCCCTGCTCATCGTAAACAATACTGAGACTGGCATATGGTCCCGCATCTCGGGGATAGTTTTCTACCGCTTGTTTGAACGCCTGCGCTGCTTGGTCGAGTTCACCAGTGAAATAAGAGTAGTAGCGGCCGGCAATTGAAAGCTTCTCGCGTTCGCTGGCATGCTCACTCAATTGAAATGCTTTCGAGAGATACTCATTGGCACGTGCCATTTCGCCCAAGATGTTGTAATCGCCGCTGATTGCGTTGTAGGCCGTGGCAAAGTTCGGGTCGAGTTCGATGGCGTGTTGATGGTAAGGCAGCGCCGCAGCAGCGCCTTTCTCGTGGAAGGCCTTCTCGCCAAGACTGTAGGCCTTCAGGGCTTCGAGCGACGATGTGGTCGCCAGCACAAGGGGCACGTCAAACTTCTGCACCGTCGCCAGCGACTCGCCCAACTCGCCGCGCAGCTTGAATGCAGCTTCGCCGAGCGCGTCCAGCACTTTCTCCTTGGCGGCTGCCATGACCTGCTCCTGCGCCACCGGATCGCCGCTCTGGCAGTTCACCGCTTTCAATTCCACCATGTACTGGCTTTTCACACGGGCAATCGACCCCGCAACATAAGCCTTGCCGCCCGCCCGCGCACAAATCTCGCGGGCCAGATCGGTCGTCAGCTTTGCATCTGCCGGACGGGACATCAGTTTTAAAGTCGCCGCCACTTTGCTTTCCGAAAGCACATTCAGAAACGGCGACTGGTTTAGGGCAACATTGAGTGCCGTCTTGAGGGTGTCGTCGAAGACGGCCTCTGTGGTCTCATTGTTGAAATCGGCGAGCACCACGGTGTCGCGCTCAGTCAAAGGCACAGCTTGATGCAACCGGGGTTGCAAGAGGCGGGAACGATAAAAAAGCCCGCAACCTGCCACGAGCGCGACGACCAGAATGGCGACGCCGGTCGCCCTTCGGTGTTTTTCTCCAGTTTGCGCGCCGGCAGGGCCGAAAGCTCGTCGCCGCACTTTCGATTTCTTTCCGCAGCAGTCTGAGTTCTGCCGCCATGTCGGCCGCATACTGGTATCGCTGGTCACGTTTTTTTTCGAGAGCTTTCGAGATGATCGTGCCGAGTTTAGGCGGAAGCGCCGCATTGAGGCGGGAGGGCGGGTTCGGAGTCACGTGCAAAATCGCGCTCCAGATTTGGCCGGATGTGTTTCCGCCGAAAGGCCGAGTGCCCGTTGCCATCTCGTAGAGCACGACCCCAAAACTGAAGAGATCGGTACGTTGGTCGAGTTCTTCGCCGCGGACTTGCTCCGGTGACATATAAGCCGCCGTTCCGACGGCAAACCCAGTTCGCGTCAAATGCTCCTCGGGTGTGGCTCCATGATCTGGTGTGGACTTGCGGTTTGCCGGTTCAACTTCACGGGTCAACTTTGCCACGCCAAAATCCAGCAGTTTGGCGTGGCCACGTTTCGATATAAAAATATTCGCCGGCTTGACATCGCGATGAACAATTCCGTTCGCGTGTGCGGCCTCAAGCGCTTCGGCGATCTCAATCGCAAGGTGCCACAATCCCGATGACCGTCAGCGGCCGGTGGACAATGGTGTATTTGAGAGTTTCGCCGTCCAGAAACTCCATGGCGATGAAGGCATTGCCCTCATGCTCGCCGATATCGTAGATCGTGCAAATGTTGGGATGATTCAGGGCTGAAGCCGCCTGCGCCTCGCGCTGAAAACGGCCCAGCCACTGAGGGTCTCGCTCCAGATTTTCCGGCAGGAACTTCAGAGCTACGAAACGGTGGAGGCGCATGTCCTCGGCTTTGAAAACCACTCCCATTCCGCCGCCGCCCAGTTTTTCGATGATTTGGTAATGAGATATGGTGCTGCCGATCAGCGCTGGCGCGCTGTCCTTTATGCTGGGCTCACTGGCAATGTGCCTGGCCAGCACTTCAACGGCAGACGATTCCATGAAGCGCGCCGCCTTTTTCTCCTGGGCCAGCAGCGATTCCACTTCATGAAAAAGTTCGTTGTCCTCCCCGCACGCGTGTTCGAGAAATTCGGCGCGAGGACCTTCATCCAGATCTAAAGCCCGATGATATAGCTCCTCGATTCGTGACCAGCGCGCCGTGCCCACGATTAGACCTCTTCACTTAATTCCCGCAACAGCCAAACCTTTGCCAGCCTCCAATCCCGCACCACGGTCTCGACTGAAACCCGCAAAACCTCAGCGGTTTCCTCGATGCTCAATCCGCCGAAGAAACGCAATTCCACAACTTTGCTTTTTCGTTCATCGACTGACGCCAGTGATTTCAGGGCGTGATCAAGGGCCACAATGTTTGTGTCAGGTTCGGTAGAGACGCACGGCGCCTCGTCCAAAGACACCTGAACTGCGCCCCCGCCCCTTTTCTGGTAGCCGCGCGACCGCGCAAAGTCGACGAGAATGTGCCGCATCAGCTGCGCCGAAACTGCGAAAAAGTGCGCCCGGCCTTGCCAGTTCATCTGTTCGCAATCCACCAGCCGCAGATAGACCTCGTTGACCAGCGCAGTGGTTTGCAATGTGTGGCCTGGGCGTTCGCCGGCCATGCAGCGGCGCGCCACTTCGTGCAGCTGGTCGTACACCAAAGGAGTCAGCTTTCCAAGCGCCTGCTCGTCCCCGTCAGTCCACGCCTTCAGAAGCTGTGTGATTTCGTGGGTCGGCGGCAACGCCATCCTAACCTCGATCGCTGACGAGCTAAATGGAAATGAAGCAAAAGTTAAGACCGCAAAGCAGGCGCTTATACCGCCGCAGCTTCACCTTGGCGGCTGGGACCCGCCAATGCGCAGAAACTCTACACCACAAAAAGCGTGCCGTCAAAGGCGGAACGATCACGACAACTTCAGCGCATCAACGCTTCCGCAAGGTGTCTGCGCCGTAGTCTGCGTATACTCAAGGAAAAACATTTGCTGCTAACGAGGAAAAGATGGCGAAGCGAGAACTAAACGTTGCCATGATCGGTGCAGGTTTTATGGGCCGGACCGCATTCGAATGCGTTTCACCGGGCCGGACATTTTTTCGACTTACCCTACGAACTCAAGCTCAAGGTAGTGTGCGCCCGCAATAGAGAGGCGGTACAAAAGTTCGCTGCTCAATGGGGATGGGAAGAGGCACAAACCGAGTGGAAGTCGGTGGTGGCGCGAAAAGATATCGACGTGGTGGATATCTGCACGCCGAATCGCATGCACGCTTCGATCGCGATTGCGGCCGCGAACGCCGGAAAGATAGTGCTCTGCGAAAAGCCTCTGGCAATGGACCGACGATGAAGCGCTGCGCATGGCCGAAGCAGCGAGAAATGTGCGCACCCTGGTGTGGTTCAACTATCGCCGCGTACCCGCAATCGCGCTCGCGAAGCACCTAGTAGATCAGGGCAAAATCGGCCAGCCTTACCATTACCGGGCAACCTATCTTCAAAGTTGGGGCGCTGACGTGAAGACCGACGAAGCGTGGAGATTTCGGCAAGCGGAAGCTGGCTCCGGCGCGATGGGTGATTTGCTGTCCCACTCTCTTGACTTGGCTTTGATTTTGAATGGACCCATCGTCGAACTCACCAGCTCCCTAAAAACTTTTCAGCCCAACCGCGAGGTCGATGACGCCGTCATGCTGTTGGCCCGATTCGCCAATGGCAGCATCGGCACCTTCGAAGCGACTCGCTTTGCCACCGGATGCCAGAATCGAAACTGCTTCGAAATTCACGGATCCAGAGGCGGCATTCGTTTCGATCTCGAAGACATGAACCGCCTGCAAGTTTTCGATTGCGGCGATGCCGCGGAAATTCAGGGATGGCACGATGTGCTGGTCACTGGCCCTGATCATCCCTATGCGAAGCATTTCTGGCCGCCAGGGCACATCCTTGGCTATGAGCACACGTTTATTATCACTCTGGCCGATTTTCTCGATTGTCTCGCCAAAGGTGAGGCCTTTCATCCCAACTTCGATGACGGGGCTGAAGTGCAGAAATTGCTCGATGCCGTCGAGGAATCAGCCAAGGGCGGCTCATGGACAAAGACGGCGTGAACTCCGGAAAAAACTTTTAATCGTGATCATTAAGTAGGCTCTTCTGATGTTTAGGGTAAAGCACCGGCTTTCGACATTCGTCCATACTCCCTTTGATTCTACGTAAGCAGCCACTTCACTGCTGATCGAGGCGTCCGTACGTCGGCGGATTCAACGTTCCGATGAATGCGTCGCTTGGCGACGCGAGATAGAAGTCGTACTGCTGCATTCCCACGGAGGTAGTCAATTGTAGGGCGGTGAATCCAGCGCTGTCCGGGATCGCCACGAACTGAGGATTGGCGATCACCGTGCTTGCCGCAATTCCCCTTGCCCCAACATCGGCAATACCCTGGACGCTCCCCGCTCCGCCAAAGTTCAACCACATAAGCGATTCCGTCTGCATGGTCATGTCAAACGCCGTCATACTGTAGGTGCCGGATAAGCTTGCCGTGCTATAGGGCATACCTGTCTGCGCGTCAGCTTCACCAACGGCTCCGGTCAAACTGCTCGCGTTGGGCAAGCTGTAGCACTGCAGGACAAACAACTGGGAAGGCGATACGACATAAAATATGTAGAAGCGGTAATCAGTTGCAGTTTGGCCTGGCATCTTGCCTCGAGTGCTGAGCATGCCGCGGCCGTTCACGCTATCGTTACTGACGGTATAGCCTCCAGTCATGGTCTCGCCATCCCGAACACCATCCATGTTTCCAGCGCCGTCGAGGTCAAATCTTCCAAGCTGTTCAAAATTGAAGTAATCCAGATCTCCGCTGCTCACCTGGATCGGTTGCTCTACCTGAAAAACGTAATCGCCGGAGAGCGAGGCTGCGTCGTAAGTTTGTGCGGTTTGTAACTCCGCCAGACCAAGGACTGCGTTCGCACGCGCCGTATCCGTCTCAATAAAATATAGCTTCGTGGAACCGATCACATAGATGGCGTAGTTGGAGGTGCCGAGAACACTGCTCAATTGCAGCGTGCCCCTGCCATTTGGGCCAACAGTGTAGGTTGATGTGGTCAGAGAAACCTGCAGCGAGACTGTACCAAAGTCATTGATGTCTTCGATGCCACTGATCACCGAGCCTGCGCCGTTCGCAGCGAACATTCCCAACATGCCGAACGGTTGCGGTGAGTTGGTGGAATTGTTGCCCGAGTCGACTCCAGCCGCACGGAAAACGTACGTGCCGTTCAGCGCCGCAGCGTTGAAGGCGGCAGGATTCTGCAGTTCGAGACTTCCTTTGGCGCTTCCCAACCCGTCGAACTCGATAAGGCTACCGCTATTCCCGCCAGAACTCAGAACGAAGCGCAACGTAGTCCCTGATGGATGGCAAGCATTGGGCTTAAAGACCAGAACACCGCGTCCGTCGGGATAAATCACAGAGGTGCCGCTTACAGCTATATTTTGTTGCACGCCAGCGGGCGTATTTGAGTCTTCCACCCCGGAAATGTTTCCTTGCGCATCAGCAGAGATTGTGCCGGTAAAGAAGGCTGCACCCTGGTTACTGCTCGCAATCAGGTTGAAGGCATACGGACCCGTGAAGGTGGCGTAAATACCGTTGACCACATTCAGCGCAGTCGAACCGGTAACACCCGTCACACTCGCGCTGATAGTCACCAAGCCAGCTGAAACTCCCGTAACAAGTCCTCCCACGGTAGCAGATGCCGTGTTGGCATCTGAAGCGCTCCACTGCGCAATGTTGGTCAAGTCCTGGGTGCTGCCATCGTTATAGTTACCGAGTGCATGGAACTGCTGCTGTCCACCCACCTGCAGGGCTGGCCCAACTGGGCTCAGCGCGATAGCCTGAAGAACTGGAGAGACTGAAAGCCGAATGCTGGCGGAAAGCGGGCCGATGCTGGCGGTAACGGTGACAGTCCCTCCCTTAAGCCCGGCGACAAGGCCGGCGTTATTTACAGAAGCCAGATTGGCCGCTGACGAACTCCAGATCACCCCACTGACCGCGCGGGCCGGTTTCCCATCCTGATATGTGCCCATCGCAATCAGCTGAAGTGAACTTCCTACGTTGACTCCGTTAGAGCTGGCATTGATCGAAAGCCATAACAGATTATCGGTCACGCTTACATTGGCGAAGCCCGTCATCTCGCTGTAATTGGCCTGAATCTGCGCATTTCCAACAGCGACCGGCTTCAGCAATCCGCTGCTGCTGATGCTTGCAATTGCCATTGCGTTGGAGGTCCACACCGCGCTGCCCGTGACATTGCTCGAAGTGCCGTCATTGTAATTCGCGAAGGCATTGAATTGCAGCGACGAACCAACACTCGTGCTGTAAACATTCCCTGAAGATATGACCGAAATGGATACTAAGGTGTGGGTTACATTGAAGCTCATAGAGCCGGTAATGACATCGAGCGTGGCAATAATCTTGACTTGCCCAGCCGTGACTGCAGTCACCAATCCGGATTTGCTGACTGCCGCAATACCAGCGGACGAAGAACTCCAACTCACACTGGAGGTAACATTCTTTGTGCTGCCGTCACTGTACTTCGCGGTGGCCGTCAGCTGCTCGCTCTGGCCGGCCGTGATTGACCCGCTCGCGGAAGTGACTGCAATCGAGACTAATGACGGCGTCGAACTCGATGAAGTAGGCGGAGTGATTTTCGAAAACGCGCCGCTTCCACAGCCCGCAAGTAAGAGTAGCCACGTCAATGAGAAACATAACGAGATATGTATGCGCATAGTGAAAACGGCTCCTGATCTCAATTGTTGGGGAGGTAGTTCTCACCACTTCCGTGGAGGGTCTTTCCTGACTATTAAAGAAATGATGTTCTTAATACCCGCATGTAACATGCCACTGCTAACTCATCACCTACGCTAATATGTCAAACTTATCTTGATTCGTAATGAAGATGAACGCTAACACTGGTTGCACAACACTACCACGCAGTATTTACCCTTCCCGCGCCCTTTTTCACGCGAATGACAAAGCTGACGGTCAACCGAAGATTGTTTTGGGGTAGTACTGCGCCCGTGGAATCATAAAAAGACGTATGCAAGTAATCTCCGTTGATGCGGATGGCGAATTGTCCCGAGATCGACTGCTCGAATCCTCCCCCAGCCGTGAAGGAGGGACGTACTAACCATCCGTGATACAAACCGGTTTTGCCTACTGGCACTGCGCCGTCAATTAGCGCCGAACCGCCGAGTACGCGGACGAAGAACCGGGAATTACGGTGCTCAAAAGGATAAAACTCTGGACCGCATTGCGTGTTCAGCAGATAGGCTTGGTGCCCGATGCCAGGAATATCGGAAGTGCGGAGATAACTGGTGTCTAGTGTCGCTCCCCAGCGCGGGCTCCAGGCGATGGAGCCGCTAGCGTCCAAACCGTTGAGGTGCACCTGCCCTGCGCCAGCAATCGGCATCGCCAGGTAGGTGTAGCCAGTACTCACATCGTAAGCCGGGCCAACGATTGCAGGTGAGGGCTCCGCTAGCCGGTTCTGCGCCAAAGCTGGTCCTGCCAGCATGATCACCAAAAACCAGACCTTACTTGTGGTCCCCATCGTATTCCTCATTTCATCTTCGATCGGCAGCGCTAATTTAGGAGAGGGCATGCAGCTGAAGCGGAGCAAAAGTGCTAACGCTGTCCGGCAAACGCGTTAAGGCTTCACTGGATTCTCTGCAACCAACTTGCGGTCAGCCTGGCTATATCTTAGAAAGGGGGAAAATGGGGTGACTTGGAACGGCATCTTCTCACTCGCCGACAAAGGAGCGACTGGGCTCGCATTCATCATCGCGATTTGATTGCTCCACGGATCCAGTCTGGTTCGGCTGCCGATCGGAAGGGCAGCGATCTGGTCGAGGCTTTGCTTTTGTAGAACTGGCGCGGAGTTCAAGAGTTCCGCCATTCGCGTGCTCTTGCCATTCGCCATTCTGCTGCCCAGGTGCGGTCGGATCAAGCTGGTGAGCACTGGCGAACTATCGTGTAATGCTCGGAGAAACAGCCCCGCACTGGATAGCTTGTCCTTGTACATTGAGTTCGTCAGGAACTCCATAGCTTTACTGTCAGCAGCTTCTTCATCCGCAGCGTTCCGCTCGAAATCCAGATGTCGAAAAGCTTCGCGGTCCGGAAAGAAAAAGCGGTCGCTGAAGGCAAACCTGGTATCGACAGTATGGCCTAATGCAATATGGCCTAGTTCATGGGCCAGAATGGCCGCCAGAGATGCTTCGTCCGGTAGTGCATCCAGTAGGCCGCGACTGACTACAATCGTGTGCCCGATGGTGAAAGACTCCAAGGGCAGAGTTAGGAGCACGCGGCAGCGCACTTCCGGCTCGATCTCCAATTTGTTCGCAATGATGAGATTGTTGACCACCGTCTGCAGGACTTTGTCGACATCGCCCGCGGGAGCGACCAGGCCAATCTTCTGCAGATGGTCGACTGCATTGTCTTCCGCCATCCGCTGCCACATGCGCTGGGCTTTCAACGGGCTGTTATCTTTAGCAACCGAACCATCATCCACGGAGTTGTCGACTTCGATCTGCGTAAACTCGTCATTGTGGTTCAGTTGCTCTGGCGCGTAGCCCCACAAACGGGTCTGAGCTTTGAAGTACGGGTCATGCGATGGCGAACTGCCTGCTTGTTCGCCCGACTCCTCGACATAAATATAGGACGGCAGCCAAACGTCCGCTTGCAGATTAAAACGCCAGCTATCGAAGTGCAGATAATACTTGTATTTTGAACTGCCGGAGTAAGTCCCGTTGAAGCGAACGATATTGAAGTCCCGGTCTTCGACCCAGATTCTTCCGGTAAACAATCCTTTGCGCGCCTTGTCCACGGGTTGAACATCGATGACAATGCAGCGGACTTCTCCCAGAAACTCGCGTCGGACGAAGCTGAAACGATAATTGCTCTTCTGGAAGTCCGCATCGAGGATCGCCATCTGCGCGAAGCCCTGAGGCAGAAACCTTTCTGAAAAGACCGATGAGAGGGGGTTAGAGAGATGGAATCCGGCGTGTCGCTGCTTGAACAATGGCTCACGAAGATCGTCACTCAAGAAAACGCGCCCGAGGAAATATTGATCACTGACCGGCTCGACCTCACGGTCCTTGCCTTGGCCAAGGTCCTGAATGTAGGTTTCAGCCAGGGGCTGCATGCCTTTCATGGTCGCGACAAACTTGCGTTCTCGCGCTACCACACGATCGACCGTTTGGTCGAATGAGATTGGCGAGCCTTCGGCCGCCGCACCTGTGGCCACCGACACCACCAGCAAAAGAATGATTGTTGGGAAATTGCGCATTCGCGCTCCTTCTACAGAAGGGGTATGCGCAATCGAGTTTCCACTGCCAATCGCGACCGGTTGGGCCCGAGATATCCGCTGGACCTGCCGCCGGAGCGTCCGAATTCACGCCAACGAAGCCATTTAGCCCAGTTCCCCTCGGCCTGGGAGGAGAGACTTTAAGAAAGGCTTTTGGCACGTTAGTAACGTTTCTTCGGTAACGAAACTGAAAGCATGTTGAAAGTTTGGTTCACACGAGAGGGATTTATTTTCCGCTAGCGCCCGAAAAGATCCTTATTCAACCGGGTTTAGGCTGGTGCCGGGAGGGGGAGTCGAACCCCCAAGGTACTAAGTACCGGCGGATTTTGAGTTCCACAGTCGGTTCTGAACGGTTAGGAAGATTTTCTACTCTACTATATTTCTCAGCGCGTTACCAGACGTGCTAGTTGCACCGATTTGACCTAAGTTGACCCATTCTGAACATGGAACTACTACAGT
Organism: uncultured Acidobacteriaceae bacterium; assembly: GCA_963743585.1. Taxonomy (GTDB): domain Bacteria; phylum Acidobacteriota; class Terriglobia; order Terriglobales; family Acidobacteriaceae; genus Sulfotelmatobacter. Next base: position 80,186 of record CAVUQI010000007.1, read on the forward strand.
ATTACTACAGTCCCTCACCGGGCCGATGCGGTTGGAAAAAAGGCGAAGGGCTCAGGGCGTAAGAGTTTGATTGCACAGCCCGCTTCTGCTCCCAGAGATGGTCCTCAGTTCTAAACGCCACCTTTTGGCGCGTGCCTATGTTGCGCACCGTTTAGGCAAGCATATATCGGACCAGAATAGTGGAAATGAGGAGGGGCCCATGAAAGCCGCATATCGTTGGTCTTATGGCGACTCTTAACAGGTGTTCCGCTTGTAGTTTGAAACTCTCCGGCTCCATCGAGTAGGGTAGATTGAGGGCGTCGATTTGCGAGTCCGTCATTACGCGGAGATGATTGTAAAGTCGGCGGTACGAGCGCTCCATTCGCAAATAGTAAGCGTCTAGTATCCAGAAGAAAATGACAGCACAGGCTGCGATCCAGGCGAACTGTGGTTTGGCATCGGCTGCCGACAGTGCTGCCAGTGCTGCCACGATGGTTACTGTCCAGCCCTTGAGCTGGAACGAATTACCGTTCACTCGCGCCACAACCTGTTGAAGGAACTCAAGGTGTTTCCGATGATCTTCGTTCATGTTCGAGACTCCCCCAACGGACATCCACGAGCGCGGTCAGCCGGGAATACGATCCAGTACGCTCTTCCTTGCCGACTTTACCAAGCCAACGATGTCTGCCACCTTTTGCTTGATTTCCCTGAGTCGTGGGACATTGTACTCTTCCGTCGAAGGCAGATAAGGCACTGCCTTTGACCGAATTCGTTGTACCCAGTCACGATACGGCTCGTATACGCTCTCGGGTGTCACTAGATCATCTGGGGTTTCCTCAGTTACTAAGAACAAAATACGATCTTCCTCGCTGATGAATTCGATTGCACGGCGGTATTCATAATCGCAGTAATTTGGGCGACCCGGCGGAGGTTCAAACATCACGTTCTCGACGAGTTGTACAAAAACACGGGAACTTCTCAACCCACTAGTGAGTTTTTCCTCCACGATCGCATTGTCGTCTTCATGCCTCGGATAATAAAAGCCTTTCAGAGAAGCGTCCAGCAACTTAGCGTAGAGCGCATCAGCGAGAAGATTCTTACTCTGGCGATCGGTTAGGTTAATCGGCTCTCCGATGACATTGCGAATGAAGTACCAGTAGCGTCGATTTATACGCTTGAACCCCACCGTTGCGACCACGGGTGGTAAAGGAAAGAAAGAAGTCCTGGCCTGTGCGAATTGAGGGTACGATACGCTCAAAGTAGGCCTGCTGTTGAGGCGACCAGTGGGGTTTGTATCCCGCAACGATGAGCTCGTAGTAGAGGTCGAAGTCTGTTTCCCTCCGCCCCTGGAGCTTGATTAGAGCCTCACGAACCTGAGCAGCAAAAGTTGGCAGATCGCCGAGCAGCACCTCAATCGCCTGCTTCGCGGCTTCAACTGCGTCGCGCTGCCGCCGAAACTGTACGTTCTCAACGTTCTTCCGGCAGAGCTCGATGTACTCGGGTACCGTACCGATCTGACACACAAGATGGGTAGCGAAAAGATGAATGAGTTCAGGAAAGTCCATATACTAGTTCTTGCCTCCGCTCTGCTTCCGAAGCTCGTCCTGGAGTCTCGCAATTTCATTCTTCAGTTTCTCGACCCGAGCCAGAGTTGCGATCCGCTCCAGCCTTGTCTCGCGCACTTCGGCGGCTCGCTGGAGTAAACGGTCCTCTTTAACGAGTTCTTTCAGTTGCCTCTCCTCATCCGGTGTTAGCCTCGACATTTTCTCCAACCGCTCGATCTGCCGCACGACAGTAGCTCCAGCGCCGGCAGCGCCTTTAGCCGTATACTCAAGATACAATCGGTCCATGTCGTCGATCTCAAAGATGCGTTTATACAGATCCTGCGGCTCGGCGCCAAGAAAGTCTTGCTCTAGTAGCTCAACCCGAAAGCGATCCGTCGCAGACGCTCTCCGTAGGACGGCCACCTCTTTCCGGTCGCATCCCGCGACAATCAAAGGGCTGTGCGCTGAGACCACGAACTGCACATTCGGGAACAGTCTTGTAAGTAAGCCCATTAGCTTCTGCTGCCAAAAAGGGTGCATGTGCGCGTCGATCTCATCAATCAGCACAATGCCTGGTAGTTGGAAAATTGCATCGCCGCTTATCTTAGGGCGAAGAGTTGCTAAGAAGTAAACAATCTGGCCAAAGATAACCAAGATTGACAGAGTGCCTTGGGAAGCGCGTTGAATGGGCATCGGTTGATTTCCTGTACCTTCCGCCCTCACCAAAATTTCGTAGCCAATAGTTCCCGGTACTCGGTTAATCGCGTGAAATGAAAAACTGTTGTCCTCAGTTAACTCACACACAACCTGCTTGAGCAGGTGAAAGATCGGGGAACGAAAGTTCCCGCCGCTTTCGTTGTAATCCAGACACAGTTTGTAGAGGAGTTCCAATACCTTATTATCGTATGGTTCTTGCGTCACAAAGTTGCGGGCTCCAGAACGACTGAGGGGTTCAGGGACGATCGTCGGCGGCACAAAAAACTTTACTTGCCGATTCATGGATCGCGAGTCGGGAATGGCAAGTAGTGGAATCCTACCCGTTGTCTTGCCGAAATAAACGAGATCACGCACTGTTTCTTCGGGTTCCCCATTTCGCTCAATCTGAAGTTTCAGAAGCGGTTCCTTCTCGCTTTGAGTAACAGTCAAGCTCCCACCGTTCTCAGGAAAAAGCAGACCACCATTCTCTAAATCGTTCTGGATCGTTGCCGCTAGCGTGCGAAGCAGAAGAGTTTTCCCATAACCGTTTCGGCCCAGCAGAACATTGACCCTCGGCCGGAGTTCGTAAATACAATCTTCGAAGAAGAGGACGTTCTTAAGTTCGAAACTACGCAAGAGAAAGTTGTCAGCGAGGTTCTTTTTAAACCTCTGTTCCTCAGACAATTTCCGTTCGGCTAGTCTCACTTGAAGGTCTCGGCCCTCAAGCTTTTCTGGCCGAGGCGATAACGCCGTCCGTAAGAAAAAAAGAGTGCGCCTGAGTCCAATAACCGCCAAAGCTAGGACGGCTAACGCTAGCGCAGAAAGCAGAAAAATGCGGTGATTGTCAATGAAAACGGTGGAACTGTCGGCAAAGGATAAAGGTTCAGTGGAAAACTCGATCGCATATACGCGACCATAGCCATTAGTGAGGTAGCCTCCAGGATTGGGGCCTGAATAATGGTTCGCAAATTCGACAGTCTGGCCGACCTGGGGAATAACCTGCGATGGCTCATTGCAATCCTTGCCGCCACAATCTTCGGCATAGCCGATGGGAGAGTTGACACGAGAGAATTCGACTACACCACCGTTAACCTTGCCACCAATCTCTCCGTTCCACCATCCAAATGTAAACCTTGCATTCGCTACCTTAGCGGTCCCGCTCTTCAGGTCGAATGGATAGCGTTGCTCTCCCGCGCCCGAGTTCTGCCTGCTTCTCCCGATACCGACGATTTTCCACTTGTCGTCTGCTTCTCGTTCAAGAATTAGCGGCGTAACCCAATACTTGCTAGCAGGTTCACTGTTATAGAAGCCCCAACTCTGAACTGATTGGCCGATGTCCGCTGGGCTAAACGATCCCTGGAATGCATACATAAAGCCGATCGCTGTATCTACCGATGACCCCCTAACGAGCGGTGAACCTATAGTTCCGGCTACGGATGGGCCATCTAATGAGAACAAAAGTCCCGCTAAGAGCATGCAGCGTAATGGGACACCGAACGTCGTCATGGGTTAATCCTAGCTCAGCAATCCAAATTCTTTAATGATGAACATCGTCGACGAAACAGGTCGTCCCACCTTGGGGATGTTCGCACTTGTAAGAGCTTGGTGATCGCAATCTCGCCGACGGCTTTCTAGCGCCCGCAATCAAGGAATTTAGTAGGTGGCGATTCAAAGATGTCAGCACAGCTAAAGTCATTGCCACACTGCTCCCCCAAAGGACGCGCATAAACTCAGGCCGGGTTCTCAGAGCGCGCTTCTCCCATACGCACGAATCTCAGCGTGCGAAATACGCACTTTTGGATTCCCCGGGGGAAGGAGCAAGTAGGGCATCACCTCAGATCAAGAGGCTATGACTTCTCAAATGACCAACTCGCTAACGTGCGTCACGGTACGGCAAACTTCTTATTGTGTCAACAGTTTCCTTTCTAACTGTCGGTAGCACATGACATGTCCGCTTTGCTGGCGGTGAGGATGGAGACCATGCGGAGCGTGGAAGCTTATCCGAGGGCTGTGATGGAACGAGCGATGAAAGTACAAAAAGTACAGGACGTGATATCGCAGGCGATGGCGAAGAAGATCACGTGGTGGCGGACGGCTGAGATTCTGGGAATCAGCGACCGGAACACGAGGCAGTGGAGGGAGCACTACGTGGAAGAGGGTTACAACGGGTGCTGGGCCGGCGGCGGGAAAGGCCTCGCGATCGACGCGACCCCTCGTTGTACCTCTTAGAAAACTACACATTTCTAACGCTGAGATTCTCGATGCAAGGAACCAATATTTATCCGGTCGCGAAGGAGCTGCTTTTGAAGGGGTTTTCTAACATTGGGAAAAATGCGCTGCTGAAAAGTGGCGGAGAGAGTGACCAGACAATTTCAGGCTAGCCATGACAGCAGGTTCTGAATTCTGCAGCCCTCTCCTCGACACGCGCGCGTGGGACTCCAAGGGCAAAGGCTAGGCTCGACAGCTGGTTCTGAAGTCCTGCGCCTGCCAGCAAGACCGCTTTTTGGAGAGAAACGTTGGCATTGGAGAGAAAGCGCTCCAACTATTCGTCTGTCAAGTCATGCAGTCCCAGAAAATTCATTCAAGGCACTGCAATGATCCACATGGCGTTGTCACCGAGGTCGCGAATGCCCTTTCTTACGTAGGCGAAACCATCGTCCCCCCATGTCGATCCCCACGAATTCTTGATCTCCCACGCGTTGATGTTGCCGGCATCGTTCCACCCAGTGATCAGAACTAGGTGTCCATTATCGTCGCCCGAGGAATTGTCCGAGATAACAGCGGGTTCCTTCGTACCCCACCAGTTATCAAAAGTCCCACCCGCATAAATAAAGGCTGCAATTGGACCATATTTCAGTATTGCCGCCTTGAGGTCGCTTTCCGTGGGCATCCCACCATCGCTCGCGACGTACGCTGCTGCGACTCCTTGATACGGAAGCGGCAGGTTAAAGCTACAGTTGGCTGGTATACCTGTATAGCCATCAACGGTTCCTTTAGACGTTCCTTTTCCGGTAAGAAACTCCATAACGGTGGACACATAGCCGCCCGAACAGGTTCCAACACAGTTCAAGACTAGCTGCTGAGACGCCACAATACTTTGGTTAAGATGCTGCATCGCCCAGTTCTCTTCCAACGCTCCAACTCCCGCAAAGATGTAACACGAACCGCATTGACCCTGATCTTCATTCGTGTTGAACGAAATAACGTGTCGCCAAGAAAACACTGGGTCGGTCACAGCAGCAGCTTTATGCGGAACAGCGGTTCCCCGCTTCATTGAACTTGCCGCTCCCGTGCTCGATGGGGCTGCCGCAGGTTGCTGCGCTTCTGGAGCGTGCAGATTCAATTTCAGCTGATACTGTTCCAGAGCACGCTTGGCTGCTGCAGCGAACTTCTGTACTCGCTCCTTCGAAGGTCGCTCTAACCGTCCACCCTTTGCATAATGGTGCTCCGCAGTTGCCCCTTGCTGAGATTGCGCGCACGCCACACTCGTCACCAGTAGAAGCACAATTCTGACCCACGATGAGCCCCCCTTTTCGAAGGCATGGACATCTTTTTCTCTTTTACCCATGGGTGCCCTCCGCAAGTTTCCCAAGCACATCGTTTCACAACAAATTGGCTGCACAAACCACCATCTCGGTGGACATATTGAAGTGTTGACTACACTATTTCTTAGCAGGCGCCGACGAGTTACTCGCAGGTGATGCGTTCGCCGCTGCTGCACATGTTGCGCCATAGAGTCGCGCTTGTTGGAAGAGTGCGGCAGCTGTCGGAGGGGTCGGAGGCGTGCCTGTGCCCAGCGCGTACGACTGTAATTTACCTATTGTCGTAGCCACCGTCGTCATGCCAGTCTGATCACCAGAAGCGTTTGCATTGAGGGAGGGGACGATCGCCGAGAGCCCGGTCCCGCCTCCCAATGTGCTGTATATCTTTGCGTTGCCTATTGTTGCTGAAGCGCCGACGGCTGTAAAACTCGCGGAAGCGAGAGTAAGCACTATGCTAAATATCTGCCACCCCTTTGTGCCTTTTCTAAAGTACTTGGCGCTGGCCTCGCATTCCGCACTGGCTGCAAATACCGCAGCGTTCGCGCACGTATCATTGACCGTCCCACACTGAGCCAAAAGGCTGCTCCATACCCTGGCGTTATTCTCAACAAAGTCACCTTTGTTTTTTTCAGGCTGCCGAGCAATTCTCTGACCCAGCGCTTGAGCTTGGGCCTGAGCCTGAGCTTGGGCTGGTACCTCAGCTTGGGCTGGTACCTCAGCTTGGGCCGGTACCTCAGCTTGGGCCTGAGGCTGCGCAACCATAGCATCCTGCGCGAATGCTTCGCTAGATGATCCGGTTAGTAGTCCCGCAATCAACAGAACAATCGATGTCATAGAAGTGAGCGTCTTCCCGTTCATGTAGAGGTGACTCCTTTGCTTTTCCTCCCAAGGTAGTCGGGTGCAATTGGATTGGCGCGGATGGAGGTTCAACACTTCGCCGCCCACGTCCCAATCGGACGCCAAACAAGATGAAGATTTCCCTGGGAAGATCGATGAGCAGAAGCCCCCTCGGAGCAAAGATCGCGAAGATCTTCCTTCTTCCGTCCGTCGATTGCGAAGTAAGTTACGCCTAGAATGTTTGAATGTCAAACAGATAGTTATTTTGTTACGAAATCCGAACAGAATCAGTCGAGGCAGTATGACGTGGATATCCCTACTTAGATTCGCGCCTAACTGCACAGAAAGTATTGGCTGCTCCGATAGTACATGTTGTATCCCTTGCTGTTGGCGATTATCTCCTCGTAGTCACAAACCACTTGGAGGATTTATGTCAAAAGCGAAGAGCGGCAAGGCAGTCGATGTGAAGAAGGCAGCAGCAGGTGACAGGCAGGAGACGAACGGCAACGGGAAAGCGAAGAACATCAAGGCCGTGAAGATCCAGGCTCTCACCCCGGCGAACACCAAGCTGGTGAAACGTGGGTTCGTAAAAATGTTCGTTGACTTCGTGGTGAAGCGCGGCTCTGTAACGGCTGAGGATCTGGCTGCGGAGTTCGCTGGGCGGCAGGTCGAAGGCAAGAAAATCACGAAACAGCGCGTGCTTCGTTATGCACACTGGTGCGTGAACAAGGGAGTTTTCAAAGCCAAGTAGAGGGCGGCACGGACGTTGCAAAATGCGTCCTAGTAGAAAAAAGTTTTCTTCGCCTCCACGCTAGTTCACGGTGGAGGCGATTTCTTTTACTCAGCGCCTAGTAGCGTCCGCCAGTACCAGCGTGGTGCGGCACGTAGATTCGGAAATGGGAGGAGAATTCAATGCTGATCCGCAACAACGATGGCGAGGTCGCCGGAGAAATGAATGTCTCGATCACGCAGGATGGCACCGTTATTCGGACGAACACGCTGTACCAGGACGGGCGTCCGATCACCCAAAACATCTCGATCCGCGACAGTCATGGAGAAGTCCGGACCACGAATATGATCGGCGGGAAAATTCTGCCTTAGTCGGTATCGACGGGCCGTGTTCCTAAGATGAGCACAATCGCCGTAAGGCGATCAGAGATTTGAACCTTAGTCCCGCCCGGCAAGGCGTGTGCCATCGCGATCAGATCGTCGGTGCTGATATCTTGGAAGGCGGTGAGGTTCAGCAGCGCCATCTTAGCGTTGCTCTTGATCGGAGGCAGCACAGCGAAATTTCGCATTCTAAGAATCTACGGAGCAAGAGAGCGGAGGCGGCAATGTATGTTCCGACTGTGAAACGCAATAGCGCTCCGCCTCGCTCGTCGACTATAGGCACTGAGCTAGGGGTGAGGTCGAGCCATGGACGCGCCTAAAACGGGCTGTAGATGTGCTAGCGAGGCTCTCATACGGCAAACCTTTGGGCTTCAGGGTGAAAACTAGGTGGTGGCTGTTTTCGAGTAAGCGACCGGGGACAGTCGCATCTGAGGAGCAGGCCACGCCACACCACACCACGTCTAGAACCCACCCCGCTCTGCTCCTCAGATGCCGAGAGAGGCACGATCGGCTCCCAGGGTCAAAGCTGACGAAAGAGAACGAATCGGGGGTCGGCGAGATCTTGTACGAGTGCACACGAGTGACACAAATGCGGGCCCAACGCTAGAATCGAGGCCTAAGTCCTGTCTGCAATAGATTCGGGCCGGGCCCTTGGAGGCGAATGGTATGCCAATACCTGAGCAAGAAGCTAGGCGACTGTTCGAAAAACTCGCGACACAACTACGTGAACGAGGAGCAGGAACAGTTGTTGATCAAGTCATTGACGAAATAGCTCAAGGTAAGCAAATCATTTACAAAACCCTGCGTCGAAAGAGTCAGGTACGCCAACTTCACCGGCCAGAGAGTGATGAGATCATGGCCGATCGAGGTGGAAGGCGTGAATATGCCGAGACGCTCCAATATTCTTCCGCGGAGAGATTAGACCTGCTCCTACAGGCACTTGAGCGAGCAATAATCGACGCCGGAGCGATCGACTCAGAGTTGGTCAGAACTTATCAGAGAATCCGCTTTGTCCCGGAGCAGGAGGAGGAGAACGTCCGCACGTTTAATGTGGGTGCTCTCACGTCTAACATCAAAGAATTGGCAACCCTGAGAGCCTACATCGCCGAGTTGCGGGCGTTAATCGAACAGTGAGTATGCCGCCAACAGCGGACGAACTGATAGAAGCAATCTCGGATACCGTCGGGTCATTGGTCGGCATCGGAGCCATTGCCGCTTCCGCCGATAACGACCGATTTGAAGCATATGCCTGGAGTATCGTGGTCCGTGCAGCCATTGCCGAAAATGCTGTGGTGACCTACAGAGATCCTGACAAGACTGAAGTAACCGATTTGCTATTCAGGACGAGTCCGGGATCGATTTCGTCGAAGGCCCAGCCTTTTACTCACGCTCTAATTCAGTTTCCTGAGAAGCCTGAGCTAGAGGCACACATCGGCATCAAGATTCAAGGCAAGTCGCGCGTGCCCCACGAATGCGATGTCGTTGTCCTTCCTTCGGTGGAAGCCGACACCTGCCGTATAAGCAACACGCACCCACGACATTCGTCCGTCGTAATCGCTGCTGAGTGCAAGTATTACTATTCAAATCTGCCGTTCAGGCTCTCCCGCGAGTTCCTTGGACTTTGCAAAGAAATGCGCGCTGTGGACTGCTATTTCGCGGTCAACACCTCCAAAGAGAGCGTCGAGAAGGTTCTTGCGTATTATCGCTGTCATTGTGAAACGTTGTGTCCTGCCCTCGGCATCAGGCAGCGAGACCTTGCTACATGCATTTCGTAAAGCTTTTCGTGATTTCAAACGCCTCAATTAGCTGAAAATGTCGAAGTGAACCTTCTGAACCCTCCGTGAAACGACGCGTGCGCCAAAGTCGAAGTCTGTCGCACCGTGCCCTAGAAACCACCAGCTGTACCGGAAGTCGGGAGCAACTCCCGTTTTTTTGTCACGTCAATGAAGAGTCCAATCTGGACGCAGTATTCCCAAAAATCAGCTATCTGCTCAGCCAAAGGGCCCTTTACAAGAATCCCCATCTCCAAATGCTGCGTGAGGCCGGGGCCGGTGAGATTGGCACTCCCAACGTACGCTGCGTCCCGATCCGCAACGCAAAACTTAGCGTGACAACCGAGGAGCAATCCGTCTTCGAGGTTGGATTTCGGGCAATAAAACTGCATACCCCCAGCATTGACGGGTAGGGCGAGTGAGCGCAGGCTTTGCCCGGTGCTCACAATATCGAACTGAACACCTCGACTCACGGCGGCCTCCAACGCCAGTGCAATTGGGCCTCCAGATAGACCATATCCAGGTTGCAGATAAGGAGCTGCAATCACCACTCTTTTCTTGGCCTCAGCGATCAGTTGGGTGAGCACTCCCAACGTAAGCCTGCATCTGGCATGGTGCGCTAGTGCAGCGCCGAACGGCGGTGGAGCAGTGATTACGAGTTCAGCAGAGTCATCGATAGCCACGGTTCATCCAAGATTCCTATCAAAATAGCCGACGTTAATTTGTCCGAGTATCGGGTCAGGGCCACCGAAGAGGAACGAGCGGTTTAAGTTGAGGTTGAAAAATCTGCAGCTCGTTTCTGCCACGTGAGTACATGCATGGCAGCTGCCGATCGTATCCCTACAGACTGGGTCATAGACGCATCGGTCTGAGTTGCGAACGGCGTTAAGCCAATCGGTCAAGGATTGCTCAAACAAAGCGGACAGAGCTCCTATAGTCGCTCCGAACCGATGGTTGGAGTACATTGCGAAAGACAAGGTCTTGGGCAGTAAGTATTCGGAAATGCTCGTATGTTCGAGCCCACATAAAAGCGCTGCTTTCCGTACACAAATGTGGCTGATCGTATGTAACAGTCCAAAAACCATGCGAGCTGCAGGTACATTCGCGCCGAGGGTTTCGAACAGACCGACACTGTCGAATAGCTGAACGAAGTAGGCGCGCCGTGCAGCCGCTGCGCTCGATCCCGTCGGCAGAACAGGGACGATCCGATTTGCTTCCATCCAACGCAAGAGACGAGCTTCGTCTAGCCGAAGGAGTAAAGCATCTGCGTGCACTTGGTCAACGAAGATTGGCAAACGACCGCCATGCTGTCGTTCAGGTGGAAATGGATTTAATCGGCTCTCCTGAGGAGAGTACTCAGCGCGGGTGAATCCGTATGTTGCGTTAATGACCGGGAATTCGGTCGCCAGCGAAAGGCGACTCAATCCCAGTTGCTGAGATAGCAATTCAGCCGGGGGGGTCGCCAAGGACTCGATGGAGCGGGTCTGTCCGGTTTCGTCGGGCAAAACACATTCCAAAATCTGTTGGGCAAATCTCTCCCAAACACCTATCGCAACCCCTGTGCGCTGCAGCACAGCTTGGGCCAAGCCTGAAGCAGATGTAGCTGCCATATCCGCTTGCTTCCTTTGACGCAAAGATTGCATTTCGGCAACGAATTGTTCGGGCGTGATCGTCCCAGATGCCTGGCGCGACATTAGGTCGTCCAGCTCGGCGTTCGTGATCGAAGCCTGAGCCCGTTGCGAGAGAGTCGGGTTTTGGGAGGACAATTCCGCCAGGGTACGTGTGGCGACTTCCGGAAATTCCAGGAATCGCGCCGCAACGAGGAACGGCCATTCCGGTATGCCGAACAATGCGTCCAATTGCCTATTCGGAATGTTCAGCAACACCGCAGTATGAGCGTAGTAGGTACGACCTGCGCGGTGTACATGCGCCTTCTGCCGGGTTGGAGAGGCGCCCTTCTCGGAGATTGACGGCGCAGACATTCTGTGGCCGTAGTCGGAAAGCCGACGTCTAAGTGAAGGCATCTGGTGACGATAAATCACAAATTCCAAGACATCGTGCAGTAGTGCAGGGAGTATTTTCGCCGCGACAGCGGGACTCGGTACGCCGATAGTCGTGCTGATTAAGCGCGGGCTGTCTCGGCGATTCAAATCGCACCATAATTCATCTGGGACGTTAAGCCCGACGTTTATAGCTAGAAGATCGTCGTCAGAAACGTTAAACCGAGCGAGCAATGAGTACGCAAATAAGTCTCGACGTGCTCGGCTGGTAAAAGTGATGTGCCGAAAAGAACCTTCCGGCGGACCTTCGACACAGACCGTTGCCAGAAGGCGCCAAAGCGTGTTTTGGCTCAGCGTGAAATGGAGAAGCGGCGTTCTCCGTTAGTGTAGATTCCGCCCCTTCGGGGCGGGGATTTTCAAGGCATGGGGGTCTATCGTCCGATGACTGTTTCCGTGCAGTGCCCAGCGCGAGAGGATAAGCTCCCGCGCTGCTGAGCATCGGCTCGATGAGCCCCACCAGGTTATCCCTCAGCATGGTTGCGTCCCCGCAGAGCCTGCTTCCGTTTCACCCGGCGAAGTCATTGTAGCGGTATCGCAGAACCGCGCAAGGCTCGAAGACGTCGTATGCTGTCGGCGAAGTTGGCGCTGGCTACGAGCCTGTTCTAACTTGTGATCGCGAGCCGCGTGGATCTCGGCCTGTCGTCCGGCGAGCCTGTCCTGCGGCGTCACATAACCGATGGCGCTGTGCAGTCGCACCGTGTTGTAGTGGTCCACGTACATTTGAATCAAGCGGCGTGCATCGTCCAGCGTCAACGGAGTCAGTGGCCGGATGCACTCCTGCTTGAGCGACTTATGCCAGCGTTCGATCTTTCCGTTCGACTGCGGATAAAACGGCGAGGTGCGCACATGGGTCATGCCCGAGATACGAATGAACTCCTTGAAGTCGCGCGCGACGAACTGCGGCCCATTGTCGGAGATCACTCGCGGCTTGGCTTCCGGGTACTTCTCCTTGGCTCGTTCCAGAATCATCTCAATGTCCGCTTCCTTCATCGATTCCCGCAGATCCCAATGCACCAGAAAACGGCTGCATCCATCCAGCACGCTGCATAGGTAATAGAACGTCCCCGACAGATTGATATAGGAAACATCGACATGCCAGTGCTGGTGCGGCGCCAGCGGCTGTTCGAAACCAGTCCCCTTGCGCGATGGCTTCGCTTTCCACCGCGATAGCAGCCCCGCTTGTTTCAACACCCGCCATACACTCGACGGACTCACCGCCACCACGTCGGCATCCAGCATCATGAACGTCAGTCGCCGATACCCTTCCAAGGGATTCTTCAGATGGAAACTCACGATCGCTTCCTTCTCCCACGGTTCTAACCAGAAATCTCGCGGTACCCAACCGTTGTGCTCATTCACTCGTCCATAGCGCTCACGCCAGTTGTAGAACTTACTCGCGCTAACCCCCAGCCAGGCAATGAATCGGCCGGCGCTGATCTCGGTCTTCTCCGACCAGCGCCGGACGAAATCCACCACCTGATCCCGCACATCGTGCGGTACCCAGGTCGCGGTCAGAGTTCCCCAAGGCTTTTTTTTAACGCGATGTGCTCCGCCATCAGCTCGGCCAGAACCTCGTCCTTGGTCTGCACCTTCTTCTCCAAGAACTCAATCCGTTTCTGCTTCTCCTCTGCCTGATGGCGTGGACGTTCCGGCGTTTGGAAGGCGGCCGCCCCGTTCTCGAAGAACTCTTTTTGCCAGCGGTAGAACACCGTCGGTTGCAGCGCCAGTTCTTCACACAGATCGGAAACCGGCACTTTGTCTAAAAGATGGCGCCGTAGAATGGCCACCTTCTCCTCAGCAGTGTAGTGCTTGCGCTCTTTTCTCATACGTTCGCTCCGCTATCTTAACGGACGAACGCTCTCTCCATTTCCAACTGAGGCGGAACAAGCGGAGGTTCCGTAGCTTTCAGCCTAGCTAGTGCGTCGTCGAGTAGCGTACTTGCGGCTTGGAGCGCCGAAGCTAGTGCAGGAGTCGACTCCCAGCAACTCTGCTGAAAACGTTCGCAAGCTTTCTGCACGTCTGCAATCGATCGCACACCCCAGTATCGCGGCGCTTCGGCCTCGTAGATCTCGACCGGCGCCGGTAGAGTCTCGAGAATCCTCAGATATTGCCAATGGGTTGCGAGTGCATGCTCGGCGAGGCGGCCTTCTACTCGCGTACTTGCGAGCAACTTGGTTGCTTCGCGCAACAGGTCGGAGTGGCGGTCGGCATCCTCACCAATCGGCATGATGGGTGTAACGGGTCGTACGCAGGTATCAAGTAAGACGGCTGGGTCGTCGAGAACCTCGGATCTGCGTTGTGGCGGCCAAGTGAAGACTTCACCTCGTGAGGAGAACTCTTGAAAGGTACGTGACAGCGGATTTTCACCCCAAGCAACTAAAGGTAACCTGCGTGCTTTAGCGTAATCAACGGCCTCGTTGAACCACTGCCCTTCCGACCGGGCACCGATGTCGATTGCGATCAGGTCTGGTGGGCACGACGTGAGGACTGCCCCAACATTGGCAGGAGAGTACACCGTGACGACCCTGGGCAAAGCTGAATTCGTGCGGTCGGTTCCAACGCTTGCGACATCGTGACGACTGAGGTGTGTTTCCTCAAAAATCGTCCCCAAATCAACAGACAGATTTGCGACCTTAACCGCGTCCAGCTGATCTCGAATGCCGATGTGCGAACCGAGGTAAAGGACTGTTTTTGGAAGGTTCTGTTGTCGATTGTTCCACCAAAACCGTAGCAACACACTCGCAAATAGGATTGCCGCACGATGAGCTTGAAAATCTGGAAACGCAATTAGGATCGGAAAATGGTCAACCATAGCGGCGACCGCCAACCGCGCACTCAATTCGTCGCACAGGTCGACTTGCTCAGGACCTATGCACCGAAGTCTGCGCTCGTCCCAAAGCTGACGGAAGAAGTCGTCGGTGGTTCCTGGTAAGGCTCGGAAATGCTGGAGCTTTTTCTCTACCGATACCGCCTTGGCTCCGATGTCTTGCATTTAGCCTTTGGATTAGATTGTTAGCTGCGTGGACATTTGTAAAATATCTAGTTGCAAGGGGAACGCCACATTCCAAATCGCTACAGAAATTCGCGGAAACGGGGCTTAGACATCAGCCGGGGAAGGAACTCCAATAATGCCACTTTTTGGCATATTCCGGCTAGTACCTGTCAAAGGCTCGGAAATCCGTTAACCTAGGTCGTCTGTTGGTATCCTGCCAGGTTAGAACATGCGCGTAAGATCGGTTGAATACGGAGAGACGGGCAAGATTTTCCGCCTTGAGAATGGCAGGCGTGTTGAAGCGCACCGATACTGCTGCCTCGGCCCCGGCGATGACTTGGTTATCACCGGACCCGGCGAAGCCCATAGCCGATGCGAGAATGGTAACGCCACAGTTCTGCCTACCTACCACGCAAGAGGTTCGATCAGTTTCGGTGGTCGTACTATCCCACTGTACGTGAAAGAGCTGGAGACTGGAGACGAGATACAGGGATACCATCGCTTGGCGGAATACCACTATCGGGGAAAGGTTCTCCACGGCCGCAGGGTACCGCTGATCATTGGCGCATCGGATCCACTGCTCCCGAATGTCCTAGGGTATATCGAACTTTCAACAGCATTTCTCATGAGTCGGCCTCGGGCGCGGTTGTTTGACGCGCCATTCGCGGACGAAATGGCCGGGATCGGTTGGACAAGCTGGAATAAGGAAACGGCCCGTACATACACCAACCTCGTAGTGCGCATTGCTAGATGCGTTGTTTCTCCTGAATTTCGAGGTCTCGGTTTGGCCGGCATGCTCGTAAGACACGCTGCCCGATTTGCGAAAAATCATTGGCACGTGGGCGGACTGAAACCGCTTTTCATGGAAATCACGGCTGACATGCTGCGATATGTGCCATTCGTCGAATCAGCGGGCATGCGGTACATCGGTGATACGGAGGGTAATCTTGATCGAGTCAACAGAGATATGACTTATATCCTGAAGAACTATTCTCGCGTGAAGAAGCGAGAGATTCTTCGGGAAGAAAGTGCAGGGATAGTAGACCTCCAGGTTTATTACGCAACACATTTGAAGAAAATCGCTCGACAGTCCGGGTTGTCGCGAGAAAAGCTGTTGAAATTGCTAGTGCGTTCGCCAGAGCGGCTATCGGACGAACACTGGACACTTCTGTATCGAATCCTGAGAATGCCCAAACCTACATTCCTCATGGGGCTCACACGTAGTGCCAAAACGTTTCTACGTCAGCGCGGCAAAGAATTGGAATTGCCACCACGATATCCCGTTAGAGTTCCGCCCCAACAGGTTTCGACGCTTAGGAATCCGATACATTTCAACAACTGTAGTCTGCGGTTGAATTCTTCGCTGATACGGACTCGCGCCACACGGAAGATTCAACAGGCGTTCGGTGTTGGTGGAGACATGTTGAGCACAACTCTGTTTTCTGCTTTGAGCTTTGGAATCACAGCGGGAGACATTGTACTTTTGTGCGGGCCTTCCGGCGCGGGAAAGACAAGTCTTTTGTCGTTGCTCGTGCAGCGGCTTTCACAACCCTTGATGAAGGTTCCCGGACTCGACGGGACCATTGAGAGTCCGGCTTCGACGAACATTAGCGTGCTGTCTCCTCTTCCGAGCTCGCGCCCATTGATAAACTCACTGGGGCGAACGTCCTTTGAGCACGCCCTTTTTGCGTTGAATGTTTCGGGGCTTGCGGAGCCTCACCTCTACGTGAAAAGGTTTCGTGAGCTAAGCAATGGTCAACGATACCGGGCCATGGTTGCTCGCTTTATCGCGTCTAACGCATCGGTTTGGGTCGCGGATGAGTTTTGCGCCACCCTCGATCCAACAACGGCTAATATTGTTTGTCGAAATTTGAGGCGCTGTGCGAAGCGCCTTGGTACCACGGTTATCGTGGCTGCCGCAAACTGGTCTGAGTTCATACAGGAACTCAGACCAGACTTGATTGTTCATTTGCGGGCCCCTTGGGACTCCGAGGTGTTCACCTGGACACAATTCAGACGTGCTCTTTCCCGGTCCCAACCTCATGGGCGCGTGAGTGCTCGGAACTGGGCGGAATCTGTTGATTCCCGCTTATCGAAGTACCCGACGCCTAACGGCTTTGAATCGGTGGGTCCCCGGTGGGTTCGACGGTGGGGGATTTTAGCCCCCTGTCGGAGCCGGGTTCTGACACTTCTGTGCCCGATCCCCAAGGTTTCCGCAATCTGGCGCAGGCTAGGGCTCTTAGCCTTGAGTCGAAGGATGTCTTCCTGCTTTACGATCCGACGCGGACGGTCCGAGTCTGCCCCACCTAGACTGCCTCGTTTCAAAAACGGGGCCAGAATCTGTGCAACTCGCTCCCATAAACTCAGCGCCTTAGAGCTGGCCCTCTTCTTGATTCAAAAACGGACGTTTTTGCGACTCTGCTCGTAGTCAATTGCTGCTATGGACATCGCGATTTATTCCCGCATCTCTACGGACAAGCAGGACAACCAAAAATAAGAAGTAGGCTCACGATCATCGCCACATCCACAACTGTTTCCAAACCTGCACGAGGGTTTGCATCTGCTTCGGACTCGGAAGCCGGTGGTAGATCAGCCGACAATCTCTGTACGCCTGATCGTAAAAATCTCGCACGCCCTGGATACTGAGGTGCGCGAGGCTGTGACGGAGTTCCTTGATGTCCGTCTCGCTCAGAATTTCAGCTTCGTCGCGATTGGGGCGCCGGGCCATGGCAGATGACCCTAGCATATTCGTCTTTTGTTCGCCTGTCGAGGAATAATGGAAAGCAATGAGACCCGGAAGACAAGCTAGACGCTAAAAAATCCCTCCAAAAACGCTCAAAACGTCCCAAAGCGCCCTAAAATGATTGTTATAAATTTATTTTCAATAACTTACTGAAGGCGCAACCAAAACTACCTCAGAAAATCAATCCCTAGAACACCCAAATTGCCGAGACCAATTATCTACTTTATTATCAATAAGTTACTAAATACTTGCCCATTCTTGGGCAAAAACCACTTCCCTTCCCCAACCCTCACCAACCCTCCAGTCTCTCGTGTGGTGGCGTATAAACGCAAGGAAACACCCGATTTTTTGCCCCTATCCAATCTCAATTTCACCCAAAAACACTCCAACCTACTGAAAACAGATATTTTCCTCTATCATGAGACGTCTCCATAAACCGACTCACTTGGGGCAAAAAACTACGAAGTTCCAGCCGTAGAATGAGGAGAAAAGCGAATGTTTAGATGGGCGATCAAAGCTCAGCTTGCACGTGGTCGCAGACCGGGAGTTGAAAGGAAGCGCAGCTCTCAGGTCCCGAAGTCAGCCGTGGACGCGTGGATCAAAGAGGCCAAGGAAGCCGGCATTCGCTCTGTCATCTGCCTGCTCGACGAGCGCCAGCTGCGATTTTACGAAAAGCTGCCAGTGGACTTGATCTCCTATTATCGATCCAGAGGGTTGGAAGTCGTCCACATCAACGTTCCCAATATGCAGCATCCCCCGCTGTCCGACCAGCACTTGAAGGAAGTCTGGAACGCGTACCGACGGCTGGCAAAACCCGTTGTAGTCCATTGCAGCGCCGGAATCGGCCGCACGGGCGCAGCAGCCCGCTACATCAAATCACGAAAAAGCTGATGGGTTGTTTGTAGATTTTGGCCAGGTGTAGCAGTTCCACGAAATCCACTCTCCGTTCGCCAGATTCGGATTTGGAGACGAAAGACTGAGGTCGAGAGAGCAGTTGTGCGACTTCAGCTTGAGTCATTCCCGCACTCAGTCTGGCCTGTCTCAACCGCTTCAAGAACAGTCGATATTCTCGAATGTAATCCTTAGTTTTCAGCGCCGCCTCGAGACTAGGCAGCTTTTACAATCCCAAACCGGGATATCCCAAAATCGAATATTGAGGAATAATGAAACGGCCCTTACTATTCAAGGCGAAACTTGTTCAGATGGAGGGATTTGGTATGCCGATTGGGCGTTTATTGCTGGTTTATGTTCTCTCTTCGCTAATTTCGGGATCAATCTCCCCCAAACTGTTCGCACAAGGCGACGGTGCCAAAGAAGCTCAAGTCGCAGCGGCGGATAACGATCTCGCAACATCAAAAGCGTACGCTTTTAAAGCTTGCCTAGAACTCCGCAGCGAAATGAAAGATCCAGAATCGTTCACCTTGATGCAAGAGGTTGCGATTTTTAGGCGAGACAAAGATCCAAAGAAGAGCAGCAGTTTCCGTGGTTGCATTCATTACATCGCGAGCAACAGTTTTGGCGGAAGGGCGCAGGCGTGGGGTGGATACCACGTAGATAATAAGGGGCGAATATCTGTATACGGCGGCGAGCCTGGGGAACCGACAGACCTGAATCATTGTGCCGATCCGAAATCGCGGGAGACGGTCGCGGATGTCACCGCAGAGGTTACCAGGTTTCTCTCTCAGAAGTAGCGGGCGAATACGCGAAGGAACCCGGCCGGAATTGTACCCTCGGGAACCTAAATACTATCAACACAAAAAAACACTCGCCGATGGCGCGTTGGATCGCAATAGCGATTTCACAAAATTGACTAAAGGAAGTCAGATATGTTTTTTTGGAGTAAGGAACCAGGAAGTGGGAATAACGACGAGTCGACGATCCGTGAGCCAAGCCGACAGTGTTGATGTTCGCCATCGGCGAGTGTTTTTTTGTGTTGATAGTGAAAGTACAATCACCGGCAAAGTATCGACGTCACGGTTGAATCGAAGACTTTTGATTACTGGACCAAATGCGGCCCCCAATCATCAAACAATCTGCGGTGAGCCTCGCTTGGACTTATTCGTTCGCCATTGTTGTCCATGTGTAGCCCACCATTTACGCTTGTATTGTCGTTGCGAGTCCACCGCACACTCGGGCGAGCAGTACTTCTGATTGCGTCGCCCAATGAAGTACGGTGCACGGCAATCGGAACCGTTGCAGTACCTTACTTGATCGATAAGCTCACTGAATTCCATCAGGAGGCGTTCAGTTCCAGTTGGCGGATGCACCCTCAGCGAAAAATCGCCATCACTCGATATTGAAGGACTAATAAGCGTTGGATCTCCATGGAGGAAGAAGTCTTGACAAAGCCTGAATATGGCCCACTTTTTCGTGTACGTGTCCGGTGCCTTCCAGATGGCCCGCAAGCTGTCTCTCAAAGGTAAGATCAAACATTCGTATTTCTTTTCCTCTGTATCCGGCATGAAATAAAAAGGAAAATTCTCACCTTGCGGGAATTTCGTTTCCGTGCGGACGGGCCTAGTCGGCAAATCCTTGAGCACAGATGGGAACCTTTCCTTGAGAAGGCGGATCCCCGAGGCAATTTCATCAGGAAGGTTAGCTAGCCCTATAAGAAGTCGTCTCGCTCTCGTGCTGAATGGCTTTACCGCTAGAGTCTGATTTAATTTTGTCTTGCTAGAGTTCATAAGAATATTGATTTCTGTAAGCTTTCTAGCCAATATTAGACCTGAAGAACATCCAAGTCAAGGCAAGAAGAAGGCGCTGAAAAATGGACGAACTAGCATCAGTCTTCGCGTTTATGTACCAGACCGATCCCGTGACTCTCAATCTAATCATCAGGGAAGCTAACCGTATCCGAACGGAGCGGTCCTGTCATCTATATCAGCAAGTTTTCCCGGACAAGTCTGAGAGCCCAGTCGCCCCAAGGGCTAATTCCCAATGAGGCGCATATCGGTACGTTTGGACCGCGTCCAGATATTGTCCTGGGCGCCGCAAGGACGGAAGCCGCCGCTTTTGAAAGGCTACAAGGTCGTTCGCGATTGCTTCGTGCGATGCCAGACAACAACGCCCACGTATGCCCGCAGTCGTCAATACCAGAGCGCCACCGACGACACAAAATCTTCTGGCAGTACCAGCGCCGAAATAGCTGGCTAAAGCCATGGAAAATCACCGTCGTCGCCGATGATGCAACCGGCTTGTCTTACGAACAGCTCCAAACGGTACTGAAACATTGCATTCACTACCGCTTTCTGACTATCGAGATCGCGGTCGATTTTTCCCCAACGATCGGAATGAACAGGCGGTTCGTCCGCCAACATGCAGTCTTTGGAAAGAGTCGCCGTTATGCAAAGCGAAGAGAAAAAATGGTGCCTGTATTACGGGGGTCGCAAGACTGACAAGTTGGTTCGCTGCTATCAAAAACTTAAGCTTGGAGTCTTCCGCGTCGAGGTAGAGCTGCACTCAGCAATTCTGCGGCGCACCCACATCTCGACGCTCGATGATTTCTTGTGTCTGCCGCAAGTTGTTTATCCGAAGCATCTCCACTTCGTCGAGTTCGACTGGAGCCGACTGGAGCAACACCTGAATGCCAGATCCAGGGCCGAAAGCCGCCGAATTATTGCTGGCGCAAGACGCAGAGGAGCTTCGTTGCGGCGAGTACGCCGATATCTCAACAGAAAAGGAGTTGTCAACATTCATCGGTTCTTGGTGCCCTTAGCAATGAACAAGCAGGTGCGTCGCGCGCTGAACCGATGGGCACGGCATTTCAAGAAAGGATCGCTATGGGTCACAAAATAACGCGATCTGAACGACGCCGTGCAGAGAAAGATGCGCGAAAGCTATTGAAATCACCCCGTTTTTTCGAGAAGTTTCTGAGTGCGATAAAACGTGCGGGGCTTATCGGTGAGGAACAAAACGCACTCGTACTGCTAATCGTGGTGATATCACGGATTCTTCCTCGTCCGCTTAACGCCTTCGTTAAGGGGCCCAGCTCAGGCGGCAAGAATTGGCTCGTGACGCGAATTCTGAGACTCACGCCCAACAGTGCTATAGCCGAAATCACGAGTGCATCCGAAAAGGCTTGGAACTATTCACATTCAGATTTCCGGCACCGGGTCGTTTATGTACAAGAGCAAAATGAGGCGGCCGGCACAATTGATCCGATGCGACTTTTTATTAGCGAAGGCAAACTCATTCGTATGGTCACCAGTTTTGAAAATGGCAGGCGAGTCACCAAAAGATATGTCGCTCGCGGACCCGTAGCCGCTATCTCAACCACCACCAAGAATCTCCTAAAAATAGACGACGAGAACAGACATGTCTCGATTTGGATTGACACCTCCTCTAACCAGACGCTCCGTATCGCAAAATCGTATACGCAACAAGGCGAGTCTCTGAGTTGCAAGGAACGGCGAGCTTGGCACGAAGTCCATCGCTTGCTAGAGAAGAAAGCAGGAACACAGATAGTTTTTCCTAAGTGGTTTGACAAGGTACCAGAACGGCTGAATACGGATGACTTGCGGGTACGCCGCTATTACCCAGCATTCGTCGAGGCGTGCCGTACCGTTGCATTGATTCGCTCCTTTCAGGCAGGTCGGAAATACCACAAGAATGGCGACTTAAAGGTGGATTTTGCGGATTTTGCGATAACAGCTCTGATCTTTGACTCCGCATTCGTGGAGAGTCTGCACTTGGGAAAAAGTGGAGCAGAGGCTACCAGAAGGCTTGTCGAGGCAATCGCTACGCGAGAGAACAGGTCCGTTGGAGTGAAGGACATCATGAACGAGCTCAAAATTTCCAAGGACAAGGCTTATTCGAAATTGCGCTATGCCAGTCGCGCGGGAGTCATACGCCAGGCAAACAAACCGCAGAAAAGCAACTCCAAACTGTATTTGTCTAATCCGCCCCCACGATTTGTGCCGGATCCAGAAAAGCTCTTTCGGAAATTGAAGGACCTTGATGACAGCGTACGCTTTATGCACCCGATGGCGGGTAAATGGATCACCTACCAGCGTTAAAACCGCCTGGTTTGTCTTTAAGTTTTGTAGTTTTGCTGGTTTTGTCGGCGACACCTTAAAGAAGGGCGATATGGACAAATTGTTAACGGTCCCGGAAGCTGCAGAGTGGCTGCGACTCTCTCCAGGGACGCTCTACCACCTTATTTCCAGGCGTGCAGTTCCCTGCGTCAAACTGAGTAAGCGTTGCGTTCGTTTTCGCCAATCGGACCTGGAGCAATGGATTTCCGACCATACGGATGATCCTGAGCTCCATCCGATCTCCAAATGCCAGAAGTTAAGGATTTGAATGTAATTGCCAGACCACGGTAAATGCTCGTCATTAATTTTTAGGTTAGTTGTCAGCCGCAAGAATAGTTGAGCGTTTTCGGAACTTCCCGCAGACACTTTTTTACACCGACCAAAAATGTGGATTGTCGGCTCGATTGGTTATCTATTAGTAATCATATACAATATAACAATATCCCCTAGATATAATGAAAAAAGGAGTCGATGAAAAGCCAAAAGGCAGCGATTTACACACGGGTGAGCACTCGGGATCAGCACCCCGAAATGCAGCGGCGGGAGTTGCTTGAATACGTGAACCGCCGTGGCTGGAGTTTCTACAAGGAATACAGCGACAAGGTGTCAGGGTCAATCGAGCACCGTCGCGACCTCGATGCACTTCTAGAGGACTGCCGTCGGAAGAAGATTGATGTTGTTGTCGTCTGGAAGTTCGACCGCTTCGCACGATCACTCAAGCAACTGCTGAATGCTCTGGAGCTATTCAGAACCCTTGGCATCGCCTTCGTCTCGTGCACGGAAGCGATAGATACCTCACTCCCTCATGGGGAAATGTTATTCCAGATCATTGGGGCAATTGCTCAGTGGGAAAGGTCGTTGATTGTTGAACGAGTTCGCGCAGGACTTCAGCACGCTCGAAGCCAAGGGAAACGATTAGGCCGTCCTCCACTGCGGGTTTTGAAACCCAAGGATGTGGCAGAACTGCGGAAAGAACGAGCTCGAACTAAGGCACCTTTCCGGACGCTCGCGACGAAGTACGGTCTGTCGGTGTGGACGGTTCATAAGCTTTGCGTGCGCAACCGAGAAACCACGGATTAGAAAACTAAACCTTTCTAACGCCGGAGATTGAGCGAAAAAAAACCAATGTTTATGCGGCTCCGAATACGGGGGTTTTCTAACATTTGCTGCGATTTGAATAAAAGATGGGCACCCTTTACAAACGTGTCGGCAGCCGCAAGTGGATGATGGCGGTGACCGTCAACGGCCGGCAAGTTTGCAAGAGCACGCATACATCGAACAAGCGCCTCGCTAGTCGGATGCTCTCACGCTGGGAGACTGAAGTATTCGAGGGACGTTTTCAACTGCCAAGATCCGCCCCGCCAACTCTCGCGGACTGGGCCGATGAGTTTCTCACAAAGGTGGCTCACCCGAATACTCGAAAGCGATATGGTTCCTCCGTAAGGAAGCTGAAAGCTGCATTCCCTGTCATGCGATTGTCGGACGTCTCTCCCGAGCGCATTGAGGAGTACAAAGAAGCAAGGTTAGCCGAGAGTGTAGAGCCAGCAACGATTAACCACGACCTCCGAGTCCTCAGGCGCATGATGCGACTTGCTGAGCGTAAGCGTCTTATCTCCCGAAATCCTTTTCTTGAAGTGGATCTCCTCAAACAGAGAACGCTGCGAGCTCCGCACATCGTCACTTTCGAAGAAGAGGAGAAGATTTTGGCCACCGCGCCTCCCTTTCTCCGTGTGCTGGTAATCTTGATTCTTGAAACCGGGATGCGGGCCCCACCGCGAGGCGCTAGCTCTGAAGTGGGACGCAATCAACTTCGCGAATGATTCGATTCAAGTCCGAGAATCTAAAACCAGAGCGGGAATCAGAAATGTCCCGCTTACAGCCAGGTGCAAAACCGAACTCTTGCGTTGGCGCGAGGTGCTCGGTTCCGAGTTTTCATCGTTTGTCTTTCCCAATATGTGGGCTCCAGCAAAACCGAGGAATGACATTCGGCACGCTTGGCAAAAAACTCTGAAAGATGCCGGACTGGGTCACTTTTGGATCTACAATCTCCGCCACACTTTTGCGAGTCGCCTGAGCGCTGCTGGAGTGACCGACCTCTTCGTCGCCCAGATGATCGGACACTCCTCACCGGGAATTTTGCAAAAATATTCCAAAGCTATCGACGAGTATCGTCGGGATGCCGTCCGTAAACTTGAGGAAATGCGGGCTGAGCACACGCCATGGCGGAACGATCCTCCTACCTCAATCAACTGAAGGGAACCTCCGCGTCGTAAATCAATCCCCTATCCGTCGAATCCCGCTGGCCGAGCTGCCCCAAAAAATTACTACAGTTTTACTACAGTGACGAATTTTCCACAGGAAAGCCAGTCGGCACCGATGCCTCTGTACATCTGCAGGTCTCTGATAACAAAAAGGAAAGCTGGTGCCGGGAGGGGGAGTCGAACCCCCAAGGTACTAAGTACCGGCGGATTTTGAGTCCTCCGCGCATCGCCGTATAGCTATGATAATAAATAGGTTACACTGTACAAGGCGTGAAAGTGTGTAAGCAAGTGTGCCGGTTTTGACGGTTTTCCACCGGCTAGGTAGCAACAAGAACTTCAGGACGACGCGCTCTTTCGAGCGTTTTTTATCTGACGGTTCCGATCGGGGCAAAATACCGTCTTTTCCCCGCTCGCATGCAGAATGAGTCCCAGTACATGTCCAGCACTCCGGATCAGACGAGTCTATAATCCGAAATAGACGTCACATTAATCCGAATTGGACGGAGCCTTCACCTGGCATGGACGATACCGATCACGCCCTCTTTCCTCGCTTTTCCGCCGAACTGGTGGCCACCGCGCTGAAGGACACGCCGGTCGTCATGGTTACGGGGCCACGCCAGTGCGGCAAGACCACGCTGGTCCGCGATTTAGTCGGGGGCAAACGCGAATTCATCACCATGGACGACGACACGGTTCTGGCTGCAGCACGCAGCGATCCAACTGGGTTGGTGCGCGCTCTTGACCGAACAACGATTGACGAAGTACAGCGAGTGCCCGACCTCCTCCGGGCCATCAAGAAATCGGTCGATGATGATCGTAGGGCCGGCCGGTTTCTGTTGACGGGCTCAGCCAATATCCTGACTCTGCCTCAGATCTCAGAGAGTCTAGCCGGCCGCATGGAGAGCGTGAGCCTTCTGCCCCTCTCGAGGGCTGAAATTCGAGGCAAGAAGCCGGGGTTCCTCAAAGCAGCGTTCGATAGCAAGCTTGGCAAGCCTGCGGAGCCAATGATCGGCAAAGACCTAGTACAGGCCGTCTTGATTGGTGGCTACCCCGAAATGCTGCGGCGTGAAGATCCGAAACGACGCCAGACATGGGCACGCGATTATGTAAGAGCCCTCGTGCAGCGGGATGTGCGCGAGGTTGCTGACGTGGAAAAACTCGACCAAATGCCGCGTCTGCTGCAGGTTCTTGCCCACCATTCTGGCCAGCTCACCAATTTCACGCAGATAGGCGGCCAAGTTGGGTTTGACGACAAGACCACAAGGAAATACGTCGCCATTCTGGAGCAGTTGTTTCTCGTTCGTCGGGTGGAACCGTGGTTTCGGAACCAGTTGAAGCGTTTGGTTAAGACTCCCAAGTTGCATTTTCTTGACTCCGGTCTGCTCGGCGCACTCTTAGGAGCTAGTGTGGAACGGGTCTCGAAAGACCGGACAATGTTCGGGCCATTGCTGGAAACGTTTGTTTTCTCTGAGGTGTTGAAACAGGCGTCTTGGTCTGGTGAGAGCTGCGCTTTATACCACTACCGCGACAAAGATCAGGACGAGGTTGACCTTGTGATTGAAACAGGAAGTGGCGCATTGGTCGGCATCGAAGTCAAAGCGAGCGCTACCGTGAATGCTGGCGACTTCAAGGGACTTCGAAAGTTGGCGGAGGCCTGCGGCGATAACTTCAAGCTGGGAGTGGTTCTCTACGATGGCGGAAGGCCAGTCCCCTTCGGCGACCGTCTTGTTGCTGCGCCGATGTCTTGCTTGTGGGCGTGACTCGGATTTTTCGCGGTCTTCGGGCGCAGTGGATGAAGGTGTAAGTGTCCGGTTGTGACCCGTCTAGACAAGTGGGCGAGTTCCTTCCTTAACGTCATTCGCATCGAAGGAGAGATCGCGCCCGGAAAGCGCTCGATTCGAGAATGCAGAGAGTTCCGATAGAGTCCAGCAGTATCGCCAGCATCGGCTACGCTCCCCAGGAACGCGTGCTGGAACTGGAGTTTCGTCAATCGGGCGAGGTCTATCAATACTTTGACGTGCCCGCCGAGGAATACACCGCACTCCTCGCCGCCGACTCCAAAGGTACCTACGTGAATCAGCAGCTCAAACCTCGGGGATATCGCTACCAGCGACTCCCGTCCTCATCGAAATAGCTTCCCACTCTTGTTCACAAGTGTCTACACGTGGACACTTACCCCTCAACTCATCCGGACGCTGTCAATACGGCCTCGACCGGACGCTTACGAAGGTGTTGCAATACGTCGTTCCATACTAGGAAGTGATGACGAATATCGATGTCAGTGACGACAACTCAATACCGGAGCAAAACATGGTGCGCGCGGATCAAGTCGAACTCTCACCGGCCTTTTGAGATTTGCGGATGCCACCGCCGATGCGGTGCGAAGCCTTAGTGTCCGGTTTGCGGTCTGGACCATCCCTTCACCGTCTACAACTTCCCATCTCAAGCTTCGGCTTGGTCGCCCGCTAAATAGCGTGAGCACGACACAGGCTGTGGTTTGGAAGCTTGTAGAACGTGACCCTCGCCGTCAAGGTTGATTCGTAGTCCCCCATCTTTACTCGCTTGAAAGGCAGTGCGAATCCGAAAATGTGTAACTGACGTGTAAGCCAGACCTACTATGTATGTGTCAATAAATCTGCTCATTTCAATGTGATAGATTTTCATTCGCAACTATATATGACGAAAAATCCGCTGCGTCTGCCCCCAAGGTGCATCTCATGCGGGAGCTAGCACCAGCTAGCCGCGTATTCCGTGGGCTTTAGGGGTTGGTGCCGGGAGGGGGAGTCGAACCCCCAAGACCCGAAGGTCGGCGGATTTTGAGTCCGCTGCGTCTGCCAGTTCCGCCATCCCGGCTCTTCGTGGAAGTGCCTGATCTTACTGCTTATCCTGCACTACATTCCTCTGCGACCCAAAACCACAAATGTGAAACTGTGCAAGAAAGTCTGAAAGTATTCGGGGATTTGCACAGGTTCGTTGTCATCTGCCGTTAACTGCTTTGCCGCCCTTCTCGGGTCAAGATGCCTCGGCGACGTTCAAAAAGGGGCGCCCGTGCGACATTCTACCACCCATCGCGCTGAGAATGATTGTGGGTTGGCGTTTCGCTCTGAATGCTCGCCGAGAGCACTGCGGCTACTGTCCGCTTGATTTGACAGTTAAACTTCCGTTTGACCCGTCTTCCGGACGAAGACCAGACTTCGCTGCTGCGGGACCTGGAACGGCATGATCGGCTCATCATTTACTTCTTCAGTCCTGCCGTAAAGTTCGTAACCACGGTGACGGACTGGCTGACCTGCTGCGCAACCCGGGCGAGAAGGAATTTCTTGCCGTCGGGCGAGACGTCGTAGAAGACTTGTGGGGCGGACCAAGTGTTGACGAGCGTCTGGGCCGCGCCGAATTGCAGTGCGCCGCCCGCGTTCGTTACCGGGATGACAAGAAGATTGAAAGTCAGGTCCACATAGTAGAGTTCTTTGCCATCCTTGCTCCACTGCGGTAGTTCTCCTCCGTTGGCCGAGACCTGCCACTTACCCTGCCCGCCACCAAAGGGCACGACATACACTTGAACCGTCCCGGATTCGCCCGACTCGTACGCGAGCCAACGGCCATCTGGAGACAGTTTTCCAGCCGCACCCCGCTGCAGGATCAGCGATGGTTTGCGTTCTCCCACCAGCGGCAGGGCCCATTCCTGCCGGCCGGGGCCAGTCGATATGGGCCGCGCATAGAGCAGGTACTTGCCGTCGCGCGACCAATCGTCGAGTATGGACTGAACGGCATCTGTCAGCAAAGTCTCTTCCGCTCCGCTGCCGTCGGAGGGTTTGCGGCAGATAGCAAACTGACCGTTGCGAGCGGAGGAATATGCGATCCACTTGCCGTCGGGCGACCAGATGGGGAAAGTATTCCCAATCGGGCCGAAAGGTGAGTCTGGTGCGCACTCCACGCGCCAGATCGAGCACCCAGATGTCGGTCTCGCCCGCGTTAAGTTGAAGAGCGACGCGGTCTCCTTGCGGGGAAAGGGCCGCCCATTGCAAGTCGGTGAGTTTGTCGGCAATCGTGCTGATCTCTTTCCCGCTGCGGTCCGATCCAGACCAACTGCAAATCACCCGAGGCTCCGCTTCCGAAAACCAGCAAGCCATCGCCGGAAGCCGAGGCGTCCATGTGCCAGGTGCTGCTGTCGTTCATCACACCCTTGGCCACATTCTGGGCTTCCCCACTCAGCGTTCCAGAGGAAGGGTTGAAAGGTTGCGCGAGTAATTGGTCACCCCGCCCGAACAAAAGAAAACCCTTGGCGTAAACCGCATTGGATTGAGAGCGGAACAGCGGACGATTCTCCCGACCGTCAAGCGATGCGTAGTAGAGCATGTCGTTCGCCGCCTTGGAAGGATCGTGGTGAAGCGCGATATAGAGGAAATGCTTGCCATCGGGAAGGAAAAACGGCCAACGATGCGAAGTGTACAGATTGGTGTCGACCTTCGTAATCGCAACCGGAGTTCCCCCGCTGGCGCTTACGCGCATGAGGGGCGCTGAAGGAGCCGGAGAGAACACGATCACTCCATCCGGTCCCCAGGCGCCGCCGCGAGCGAGCGGTGCGTCACAAACTATCTGCGCCGAGTCGACATCGAGGTCGATGGTTTTGAGCTTGCCGTCGGCGAAGAATCCGAGGGAACGGCTGTCGGGCGACCAGAAAGGAAAAATCGCGCCCTCGGTGCCGGGCACTGCATGTGCTTCCAGCGCGTTCGTAGGACGTACCCAGAGCGCCGTCTTGCCGTCAGTGCCGCTGGTCGCAAAGGCGATGGATGAGCCATCGGGCGAAAGTACTGGCGGCCCTGCCGCGTCGCCAGTCAGGTTGAAGGTGGTCTTCTCCGGAGGGTCAATGACGGCGCGGATAGAGTGCACAGGTTGAGCCGGATGGTATAAGAACATGACGCCAGCGGCAGTCAGAACAATCGCAACCACCAGGATCAAGCCCCAACCAAAATGCCCGCGGCTGCGGGGCGCCGGAGCGGCCGTCACCGGCGCCGCGACCGGAGACGATTTGTTGGCCGCAATCCACTGCAGCTCTAGCTTGATATCGTGCGCGGTTTGATAGCGATCTTCAGGGTTCTTCTGCAGGCAAGTCGTGACGACGTGTTCAAAGGCGGGCGGTGTTGGTGGCTTGACTGTGCTGATCGGCGCCGGATCACTCTCCAGAATGGAAGAGGCCAGAGAGATTTGACTCTTCCCAGAGAATGGACGCTTTCCCGCGACCATCTCATAAAGCACGGCGCCGAAAGCGAAGATGTCGCTGCGGGCGTCGGCTTCCTTGCCTTCGATCTGCTCGGGCGACATGTACTGGATCGTTCCGATGATGCTGCCTGCCGTGGTCAGCGGAGTTAACGGACTCGGCCCGCTCAGCGTGGCCGCCGCAGTGAATGACGGTGGCGCTGTTCCCGGTCCCGAGGATGCAGCCTGCGTGCCCAGCGGTTTCGCCAGACCGAAGTCCATTAGCTTCGCGCCGCCCGCAGTCAGCATAATGTTTCCCGGCTTCAGGTCGCGATGCACGATGCCGCTGCGGTGCGCGACGGCCAAAGCTTCGGCGACGGCAATGCCTATTTTCAAGACCTCAGCCAACGGCATTGCGCCCTTACGCAGGCGCTCTGCCAGAGTTTCGCCTTCCAGAAACTCCATCACCAGGTAATCGGTGCCGTTCTGCGATCCGATGTCATATAGGTGACAGATGTTGGGATGGTTCAGCGACGAAATGGCTCGCCCCTCGCGCTCCATGCGCTGCTTCAGTTCCGGTGAGGAGGATAGATGGGAGGCAAGAACTTTCACCGCTACGGTACGGTCTAGGCGGGTATCGCAGGCGCGGTAAACTTCTCCCATACCGCCTGCCCCCAGTTGCGACTGGATTTCGTAGGGGCCGAGTTTCGTGCCAGACGCTAGCGTCATGCGTGCGCGCAATTATAGTCTCCCGGAAGCCCCTCGCAGCAGCTGCAACGATTTCCGGTAGTGGGTCAGTTTGAATTTCTGAATCTCAGGGGCGTCATCCCGAAGGGCCCGCGTTTTTACCAGCGGGCCGAGGGATCTCCCGTGGCACACAGCATGGTAGCGGAGATCCTTCGCTCCGCCGGAAGAACGGCTACGCTCAGGATGGCGCCATCGACGAGCGAAGATGCCTTCAGAAATTCGCTGACCCACTACCCGATTTCCGGCGAGTGGTCGGCCAACCTGGCGTTACCCGATTAGGTGAGAGTTCCCAGTTATCCGGGACTTGGGCGTCAGAGGATGACAGCAGGGACCACCCGTACGAAATGCCAACTACACTTCTAGTGTGAAAAGACCACTCCGTGTGGCTGCCCGGTGCCCGTCCACAACGTCAAAGCTCACGGCTGGCAGCGACTCCTTCGAGCTTGCCTTTCATGGCTGCCGCCGTGGGCCTGAGGGTAGCATTTCGCCAGAACCCTTCAGGCTGACGGGATGAATCGCGGACCAAGACTCCGATGGCACGTCTCAGTTTCCGAATCGCCGACGATCCGACCGCAATGGCTGAAGTGCTCGCGACTCAAATGAACAGAAAGCCTCTGACCCGCTGGCCATCCTTGTGAGGCAACGATCACTCTGGCAGCCCGACTTTTCGGGCGAGCTCAATAAATCGTGGGTCGGAATGCAACGAGGTTAGGGCAAAATTGGTTTTCAAACTTTGCATCCGATGGTTAGTTTTACGCGAGCTTTTGTCCCAGAGAGTCTGTATGCTGCTTTCCCCCGGCTCGCTTCGCCCCGGGGCTCGAGAACATCTCAGGCAGCCGAACCGTTGGGCCTGCTGTTCGCGCTCAGACTGTGCGGCTCGGCCAGGCTGGCCGTAATGGTCATGCCCTTTCCATTCGACTGGAGCGCGATTTGGCCACCCAGTCCGCGCATTCGCTCACGCATTCCCGCGACGCCCACGCCGCCTCCTCCATCCGATTCGCGCAACCGCTTTAGTTGCTCGGATGAAAGTCCGCGACCATTGTCGCTGACCTGAAGTTCAATTCCCGTAGGATTTCGAACGAACCTCACAATCGCAGCGGTTGCACCCGAGTGGCGATGAATATTCGTCAGGCTCTCTTGCAACACGCGAAACAACGCCAGCTCAACCGCCTCGGGAAGGCGCTCCGAGTGTTCCGGAATTTCGCACTGTACCTGAATACCGCTGCGCTTGGTGAAACCTGCGACGAACCATCGCGCTGCCGAGCAAAATCCGGCTTCGTCGAGCAGCGGAGGATGCAATAAATAAGAGGTGGTACGGATCTCTTTTAAAGCTTCATCGGTAAGTGAGTTCAGATCGCTGAATAGCTTTTCAACCCTGGGTTTCTCGCTGCCGTCGCCGCTCGACTGGGCCTGCTCCAGCATGGCCAGGGTCATCCTGATCGCAGCGAGCGTTTGCCCTGCACTATCGTGCAGGTCGCGCGCAATGCGCCTTCGCTCGTCATCCTGGATCGTCATCAGATGAACGGAGAGCTGACGCAGTTGCTCTTCCACCTGCTGGCGGACGCCGATTTCGGATTCCAGGTTTACCAGCGCGTTCGAAAGCTCAGAAGTTCGCTCCGCAACCCGCTGCTCCAGCCTCTCATGGGCCTCGTTCAGGCGAAGTTGCTTTCGGCGATTTGCCTCCCCAAGCGCAATGAGTGCGGGGCAGATCAAAAAGCAGGCGACCAGGCCATGAATTTCTCTGCGATCGTGTACCACAAACGTCCCATGAGTATCGACGAACCAATAGACCACACCGGCCGTGGCGAGCAACGCGCAAACAATTGACGGCCACATGCCACAAACCAATGCGCAAAAAATGACCGCCAAGTAGACCGTGACATAAAAACCGGCATGCCCCAGCAACGGCTCCAGGAGTGCGCGCAGCACCACGGAAATGGCGGCGCAGGCCAGCGCAATTGCGTAGCGTTCAATTGTATTCTGCTGCGGAAGTGGGGTCAGGATCCCGCGGGACCCCCTATGCGGTTGTGGCTTGCTTTGTGATTCGGAAAAAGTGCTTGCCTGAATCGATTCGTCGGGAGACATGTAAAAACAAGTACCGCAGTCTAACGATAGCAGTGTCGACCGGCGGCGGAAGCGCCAAGATGCGTCATGCAGTGCCTCGCAGCCTCTTTCGCAGCTCCGAGTGGCTCATCCTGGTTCGCCACCCGATCATCATATTACCATTTGCAGTTGGGAGTATGCGCGTTTTCTGACACCGGGTTGGAATTTAGGCCTTTTCTCTGTTCGTGGAGAGGCGTTCTTCCTGACGGGCCAGCAGTTCGTTTAATTCGGCGATCAGTTCCGTAAATCGATCGCGGTCCTGCTCTTCCTGGATCCGCTGGCAGAGCCAGTTCATGCGCTGACGTTCTTCGTTGGTCATGGGTCTGCAAATCAGGGGAGAACGACATAATAACACCCGCAAAAGGCGGAGCGAAAACGCCAACGGCAGCCAATTTTCGCCTCCCCAGTCTCAACCACAACGCCTTCCGTTGTCATCGAGAGCGGGAGCAGCGAGGATTGAAGGTCTTGCCTGCGGAATCGAAAGGTCGCCATGGGCGAAGTCGAGTGCCCAATCCCTACGTTCGTCTCGGCTGCGGGCGTTGGCCGCAGGCCGCGTGACGGAAACATTTGACCAGATGATCGTTGACCATCCCAACCGCTTGCATGAACGCATAGCAGATAGTGGAGCCTACAAAGTTGAAGCCCTCTTTTTTGAGAGCTTGGCTCATCGCGTCTGAAGTGGGAGTCCTTGGAGGGGCCTGACTTGGTGTTTTCCAACCATTCACTCGCGGACTTCTATCCACAAACTGCCAAATGTAGGCGTCAAAGCTGCCGTGTTTCTGCTGCAGCGCCAAAAACCCGCGGGCATTTTTGATGGCCGATGCAATCTTCAGGCGATTGCGCACGATGCCCGGGTTTCTTAGCAACTCTGCGATCTTGCGCCGGTCGTAGCGGGCGATCTGTTCGGCGTCGAAACCGTTGAAAGCGGCGCGGTAATTTTCACGCTTGTTGAGAATTGTTTCCCAACTCAGGCCGGCTTGCGCGCCTTCCAGGATGAGAAATTCAAACAGCTTGGCATCCTCGTGCACGGGCACACCCCATTCCTGATCGTGATAGCGAATCATTAATTCGCTTTGGGCCCATGGGCAACGAATCGGATTTCCGGTTTGTTTCGCCATCATCCCCTGTTCGAGTTACACCACCCGGGTTGTCCCGACGACCGAGTCACTCCAGCGACTTCGGATCTGACCGGTTCTTCGGCGATTTTTTATCGAGCAGCGAAACCAATTCGCGGGCGCAGGCCGGAACTGCCACTTTGTGCTCTACGATAATTTCCTTGGCGGTCAATCTCTTTCCATAGAGCTTTTCATTGGCATTGCCATCGGAACGAAGGGTTGAGCCTTCGAGCGAAATGCCGGCAAATAGTCCCTTGTTGCGGGAGTAGGAAAGGATTTCGGCTTCCATCACTATGTCGGTTGCGCCTTCCGCAGTGCGGCCCTTGGGGCCGGCGGCGGCGGACGCGTCCGCTCCCAGTTTCACCTTGCTGGAAAGCAGAGAACGCGCGCCTTGCGGGTTCATGACCAGCAGAACAAAATCGGTGGCCTGACCGCCAAGCTGAAATCCGATGCTCACCCCTTCCAGCGCGTACAGCGCCGGAGGCCCCCAGGGTCCAGTGTAGTGCTGGCCGCTGCGGCAAATCATGACGCCGCGCCCATAGCTGCCGCCGACGCCGAACGCGCCTTTCTTCACGGATGGCAGGATCACGACGCACTCGGCTTTGTCGAGCAGGTCTTGCGGGATATCGTCAGGAATGTTCAGAATTTCCTTCATGACTTCGCCGGCATCTCGCACACGTTGCTCCTCGCGCGCGTCGGCGGCGAATGCCAGTGAAGCGCACATGAAAAACGGGATCAGCCACGTCGCAAACTTGTGGATCTTCATCTGTGTCGATTCCTCCGACTGGTTTGCCGAATTGATCTTTTTGCCCGGTCTTTCTGGTCGATCTTTGCGATCGCTGCATCCGATCGCTGAATTGCTCTTTGTCACGAATTGTAATCTTAGAATCGCGCAAAGAGGTTGCTTCCGAATGGTCGGGGCATTCGGGATTATTGATCTTTTTTAAGGTTTGTGGATAGCGCTTGTACCGTCTTAACTATGACCCTGCGAGTGCTCCTTTTGTAACTTGGCTGGGGCTGGAAAGGCCTCTAAAGTCAGGGCTGGACAAGGCAAAAGGCTCACGTCCATTCGGCAATTGGCGTGCATCTAATGTGTGTGGAACGCTTCTTAGGGCTGGCCAGAGTGAAAATTTTGGATTCTTTTGGAATGAAGTACATACAGCCGGTGTGTCGCAATCTGGCGCTGCTGGCTGCCCTCTGCTGCGCGATTCCGGCGCTCGGGCAATCGGCCTACGTTAGCAGCGCTCCGAATCTTCACGAATACTCAGCTGCGTCCAACCCTGATCCGCAATCTGGCTCGCTGCTCACGATACACAAGCGCGTGGATGAAGTGAACGTTCTCTTCATTGCGACCAACAAGCACGGCAAGTTTGTGCGCGATCTCAACGAAGGCGATTTCTCAATTCTCGACGATCACAAGCCTCCACAATCGATTGTAAATTTCCGCCGGGAAACCGATCTTCCTTTGCATCTCGGATTGCTGATTGACGTGAGCGGGTCGGTCGAGGGCCGGTTCAGTTTCGAGCAGGATGCCGCGGTCAGCTTTTTGGAGCACACGGTCCGTAGCGGCTTCGATAAGGCGTTTGTGGTGGGCTTCAACAAGCAGAGCCACCTGGCGCAGGACTCTACGGACAACGTGCAATTGCTTTCTGCCGGTGTGCACCGCCTGCGGGATGGTGGAGGGACGGCGCTTTATGACGCCGTCTATCGCGCCTGCAAAGACAAGTTTTTGAACGACCGCCCGGACCATCCCGTGCGCAAGGCGATCATCATCGTCAGTGACGGCGAGGACAATCAGAGCGAATACTCGCGCGCGCAGGCCATCGAAATGGCGCAGCGGGCTGAAGTGATCATTTATGCGATTTCCACCGACGACAGCGGCCTCGTCCTGAGGGGCGATAAAGTCCTGGAGCAATTGGCCGCAGCTACTGGCGGCCGCGCCTTCTTCCCTTTCAAGATGAAGGACATGACGCATTCTTTCGCCTCGATTGAAGACGAGCTTCGCAGCCAGTACGTGGTCTCTTACCGGCCGGCGGACTTTGACGCCGACGGCCGTTTCCGGTCCATAGAAATCTCGGCGCTGAAAAAAGATTTGCAGGTCCGCGCGCGCAAAGGCTATTTCGCCCCACAGCAGTAATTCTGTTTCGCCGTCCCGCCCGGTGGTCGTACCACTTCCCGCACCGTGCAGGTATAATCTTTTCCGTAGACTCCTCACGAAAGCTGGCTTCCTATGACCGCCACGAATGGCAATTCCGGCAACGGCAATAATGGATATTCAGTCCCTAAACCCCGCGCAGAGTGGATCTTGCAGCGCAAGCAGGCGAACCCCGACGGCAACTTCTCGCAGATGCACTACGCGCGCCAGGGTGTGATCACCGAAGAAATGTCGTTCATCGCCCACAAAGAAAAGCTTACGCCCGAACTTGTGCGCGATGAAGTTGCGCGTGGGCGCATGATCATCCCCGCGAATATCAACCATCCGGAACTGGAGCCGATGGCGATCGGCGTGGCCTCGTTGTGCAAGATCAACGCGAATATTGGCAACTCGGCCGTCACGTCTGAGGTGAATGAGGAACTGAAAAAGCTACACACTGCCGTGCATTACGGCGCCGACACGGTGATGGATCTTTCCACCGGCGGCGACATTCACAATATTCGCGAGGCGATCTTGCGCCATTCGCCCGTGCCCATCGGGACTGTGCCGATCTATGAAGCGATTGCGCGGGTGAAGCGAGTCGAGGATTTGAATGCCGAAGTCATGCTTGAGGTGATCGAAGAGCAGGCCGCGCAGGGCGTCGATTACATGACCATCCACGCCGGCGTGCTGATCCAGTATTTGCCGCTGATTTCGAAGCGCATTACCGGCATCGTGAGCCGCGGTGGAGCGATCCTCGCGCAGTGGATGGCCTATAACCACAAACAAAATTTCTTGTACGACCGCTTCGACGACATCGTCAAGATTTTCAAAAAGTATGACGTCAGTTTTTCTCTCGGAGACGGCCTGCGACCGGGGTGCGTTGCCGACGCCAGCGATGAGGCGCAGTTTTCTGAGTTGCGTACTTTAGGCGAACTCACGAAAAAGGCCTGGGAGCAAGATGTGCAAGTGATGATCGAAGGCCCCGGCCACGTCTCCATGGACAAGATCAAGGAGCAGGTCGACAAAGAAATCGAATACTGCTACGAAGCCCCGTTTTACACTTTGGGGCCGCTGGTGACCGATATAGCTCCGGGCTATGACCACATCACATCGGCCATCGGCGCGGCCATGATTGGATGGTACGGCGCGGCCATGCTGTGCTACGTCACGCCGAAGGAGCATTTAGGGCTGCCCAACGAGAAAGACGTGAAGGACGGCATCATCGCCTACAAGATTTCCGCGCACGCCGCCGACATCGCCCGCCAGCGCCCCGGCGCCCGCGATCGCGACGACGCCCTCAGTTACGCGCGGTATAAATTCGATTGGGAAAAACAATTCGCGTTGTCGTTGGATCCCGAAACGGCGCGCTCCATGCACGACGAAACCCTCCCCGACGACTACTACAAAGAGGCGGCCTTCTGCTCGATGTGCGGCCCGAAATTCTGCTCGATGAACTACTCGTCGAAGGTCGACGAGTACAACAAGCAGGTGCACGGCATCGAGAAGAAGGATTATTCGGAACTGGTGGAGAGGCTGGTTTCGATCAAGTAGGAGCGGATGTCCTTAACGCTTGCCGGTTCAAGGGAAGTCCATAGGCTCCAGATAAAATTCCCGGTTGAATCTGTCGTGAAAGACTAGCTGACCCCGATACGGTTTTCCCTCAGTCCCCAGAACTGGGCTCAGGCGCATGTTTATGACCGCCCTCGCGGAGACATTGTGCTCGCAGGATAGCTCAGGCACGACCATTCGCCTTCCGCTTCCGTCAAGCAGCTCTGCCTCCGCAATCATGTCTCCTATCGACGTCGTTCCTTTAAGACGGGCCTTCAGAATGACGACGGTACTTGGTCTGTCGTAGGTGAACATGCCGCGGACCCGAACATCCATCGGGGAGCCCCGCCGCCCATGCGCAGTTGTACCCGTCGGGAACGAAGTGAATCTTACCCCGCCGGTTTTTCCGAACGTGGCGTACGAAAAACTGGAGGCCCAGAAGTGCGCAAAAGAGGACAGCCGCGAAAGCCCAGGCGGGCACCCTGCTACTGAGCAGGGCACCGGAGAAGCTTTTCAGCTTGACCAAACCGCCAAGCGATTGGCCGGTAGCCAGTCAGGATCGTCGTGAGGACGGCTGTGACCAAAGCCGTACCGATTCCTTCCAGCCACTTCCTCATGAGGCGGAATTGTAGCACCCGATGGCCGCCTCACTTTTCGCCGGGTGTCGCGTAACGACGGGAGCGAATTCCGTTGCGCTGTCCACCGATTCCAGCCTACGATAACCCCATGGCGAAGGCGAAGAGGTTTGATCTCGAGAGTCCTGCTCCCATCCTCCACGAAGAAGACGAGGAAACGCTCGCCGCCATCGACGAAGGCCTTAGGGATGCGAAAGCTGGCCGAACCGTCCCAGCCGAAGAAGTCCGCAAGCGGTTACCCAAGTGGATTACCGCCTCCTCTACTCGCAAAGGGCGCTGAACGATCTCGCCGAAATCGTCGGCCACATCGCCGAAGACGACGCGGACGCAGCTTCCCTCTTCGGTAATTCCTTGCTGGACCACGTTGACCTGCTCACCCGCTTTCCGCGCATGGGCAGTATTATCCGAAGGCGACCGCAAGTTAGAAAATTAGTGCACAGTCCCTTCCTGATTTATTACCGACTGGATGACAATAAACGCCTGATCGAGGTTGTTCACCTTCGCCATGGTGCGAGAAAACCGCCGGGATCGGAACTCCGTAAGTAAGCATTCTCGGCGACCGCCCGCTTCTCGCCTGCTTTTCAAAAGCAGCGACAACCGAGACCATGATGGGCGTATCCTATGAGCATGGCTGTGAACTGGATCGAACTCGCACAAAAGATGGCCCAGGCTGCCCGCGCTGGCGTGGCCACTGAAAGGAAGCGCTTGCAGGAAATCCTTGCTGAGCGACAGCGGAAACAGCAACCCCAATCTTCCTCACCCTCCCGTTGAAACGTCCGAGACTGACCATCATCGCCCGTCGGCGTCAAAGTCCGCAGCAATGCCTTCGCCCAGATGCTTCATCGTGACCGTGACTTCTTTGAAGTGGATATAAAGCGCATCTGCATTCTGGTCGTGCTTGATTCTCACGTCCTGCACCCGCCCAGCGAGAATTGCCGCAGTTCGGCCGACAATTTTTGTCGACGAAGCAAGCCAGATCGCAGCAACAAACCCTTGTCGCTATGGCGGCGGGAAGGTCGAACTTGGGTACCGGATGGATCTCATGGTTTGAGAATCTGGTGGGTCGCCGAGGTCAAATGCGCCGAAGCGAGTCATCCGGTTCACCGGGGCATTACTGCAGTCCATGACCTCCTCGCCAAAAATTTTCCTGTAGAAATCATATTTTTCTTGCATCCTCCCGAATTTGCCGTAATCTCACATTTGCGAACTAACTCCAGCGGAATTTCCGGAATCTAAACAAACCGGAAAGCTCGAGCAACGCTTTTCGTGGGCGCGTAACGAAAACCAGCACGCTGCGGAGTAGCTGAGAGTGAGTCGCTTGAGGAGGAAGACATCGAAATTGGCAACAGCTAGCGCTCCGCGTCAACAAACTGCAAACCTCCAGCCGCTCTCGGTTCCCCCCAACCGGAAAAAACCAGCTCCAAAAGGTTTGATCAGGCTCACCTTGTGGCCACTGGTCGCCGCGACCTTCTTTATGGTCTCCGGCGGAACCTATGGCACCGAAGACATTGTTCACGGAGCCGGCTACGGACGCGCCATTCTGATTCTGCTGCTCACCCCTCTGCTCTGGAGCCTGCCGACGGCGTTCATGATCGGCGAACTTTCAAGCGCGCTGCCTTTCGAAGGCGGTTATTACGCATGGGTGCGCCGTGCGATGGGAAATTTCTGGGGATTTCAGGAAGCGTGGCTCTCGCTGGTCGCGTCGATTTTCGACATGGCGATCTATCCGACTTTGTTTGTAGCTTACCTGACGCGCATGTTTCCGTGGTTTCAGGTAAACAACCGAGGCTGGTGGGTTGCGCTGGCTGTGGTGATTGCCTGCGCTTTGCTGAACATTGCCGGGGTAAAAGTAGTTTCGATGACTTCGCTGTGGCTATTTTTCGCGCTCTCCGCCCCCTTTGTTGCGATTGTGCTGATAGCGCCGTTTAAGCTGGGCGCGCTCGCGAATGCCGTGACCAAACCAACGACTTCCTCGGTAGATATTTTAGGCGGGCTGCTCATCTGCATGTGGAATTACATGGGATGGGACAATGCTTCGACCATTGCTACCGAGGTGGAACGTCCGCAGCGGACTTATCCTCGCGCCATGCTGGTTGCGGTTGCCATCGTGGCCGTAAGCTACGTGTTGCCATTTGCCGCGATGTGGGCCACCGGCTTGAAATCCACTGCTTGGGAGACGGGATCGTGGGCCGATGT
Source organism: uncultured Acidobacteriaceae bacterium (assembly GCA_963743585.1). Taxonomy (GTDB): domain Bacteria; phylum Acidobacteriota; class Terriglobia; order Terriglobales; family Acidobacteriaceae; genus Sulfotelmatobacter. Next base: position 120,432 of record CAVUQI010000007.1, read on the forward strand.
CGCCGGCTTGCTGGGTGGGCCGCTGCTGCGCATCGGTGTGGTGCTGGGCGGTATGATCAGCGCCTTTGGCATGTTCAATGCTCTGGTGATGAGCTATTCACGCCTGCCGTTGGCCATGGCGCAGGATGGAATGTTGCCGGGAGTTTTCGGCAGGCTGCAGAAGAAATCGCGGGCGCCCTGGGTGGCGATTGTGGCGCTGGCGATTGGCTGGGCAATGTGCCTCGGATTGGGGTTCGCGCGACTGGTTACGCTCGACATTCTTCTTTACGGCGCTAGCTTGCTGCTCGAATTCGTGGCCCTGGCGGTCTTGCGCTTCCGTGAGCCGGATTTGGCTCGTCCGTTTCGCGTGCCCGGAGGATTGTTTGGCGCCATTGCGATCGGGATTCCTCCCATGCTTTTGCTGGGCTTTTCTGTAATCCGCAGCGAACATGAATCGGTGCTGGGGATGAGTTCGTTCGAGTTCGGCATGATTCTGATTGTGGCGGGATTTCTCGCTTATGCGCTCAATCACCTACTCAAGCCGGAAGGATGGGTGCGCGAGGAAAAAGCGCAACCAGCAGCTTAGACCAATTTTTGAAGAAACGTCGGGATGGCGAAAGCCGTCCCGCTTTTTTTTGGCAGACTTTTTTTGACAATCTTCTTTGGAAATCTCTTTTTGGAAGTCTTTTCTGCAAGACCTGGCATTCAGTCCATCAGAACTTGTATCCGAATCCCACTGAGATAATTGGGTACGTCTGAAAGAACGACATGCTCTTGCTAATCTTATTCTGCTCGGCGATCACCTGCGTCTGAACAAAAGAACTGCTGGCCGCGGCAGTGCAATTCGTTCCGGGCGAAGTACAAACGTTGCCGGAGAGATTCAACTTCGTCATAGGCGGGCCCTGGAATGCGACTCCGATTTCGACGGGGACGCTGAAGTGCTTGTTGTAACGGCGGGGGACCAAATTTCCCCAGCCGACGGTGATCATAGGCGCGGCCTGACTAAAATCGATTTTGCCAGTACCTGTGGTTGGCATGGCGGAATCGCTGTAAAAAACTGTGCTGCCGAGCGTGAAGCTCTGTCCGCCAGGAACGAAAGTAGTGGCCTTGATCGGATCGCCGATATAAGCCAGAACACCCGTGCTCACGTGAAAGCCGGCCGCCCAGGGGAAAAAATCAAACGCGGCCTCGACCGTCTTGAAATTCAAATGCCCGTCATAGGGGATGCCGTCTTTGCTGAAGGCACGACTGTAGCCCAGAACGTTAAATCCAGCGCGAACGTTGGCCCGAGGCAGCACCCGCACGGCAACTTCAGCGCCCACACCCAGCGTAGACACTTTCACGCCCACGCCAACAGAACCGCTCCCAGCAAAGGCAACGGGCTTGGTCGCGGAGGGTGACGATGCGTTCTGTGATGAACCGGAAGCGGATTGCCCACGGACGCTCAGGGTACCAAATGCGATAAAACCGCCAGCCAGAACTATAGAAAGCTTCTTTCCCATGATTGCTTCCTCCCGCTGAATTCCCTTCCGAATTGCCATAACGCCCACTGGCAATTTGGCAGCCGGGGCCAGAAAAATCCGTTGACCGAAAAACACCATGCACGAAATTTGCCATCGCCGGGCACCTTAAGGACACGGCCGGCACGACCAACGCTTGACGGGAAAGAACCAACAAAAATTAAAGAGGGCCTGAAAAAGCCGGCCCTCCTGGTTCAACTCTCGCCTAACCGCTTGCATTACAACTAAGCAGCTGCCTTCGCGGCATCACGCAAGCTCTTCACCCTGTCGTGTGCCGCTTGCACGCTGGCAGCCTGACGGCGAACAATCTGCGCAATACTCTCCGGCAAATCGGACTTAATTGCTTTCTCGTAGGCTTCCTTGGCATTGTCCTCGCCGGCCTCGACCGATTCCAAAATCGCTTTATCGCCTGCACCCACGCCGACCTTGGCGTCGATCCACGCGCGATGCAGCGCTGCCGAAACCGATCCGGAATCCTTCTTGTCCGACTTGCCCAAGCGAATCCGTTCTTCCTGCAATTCTCCTGCAAATCGGGCGCGTTCCAGGCTTTGCTCGTTGAAAAAAGTCTTCAGGTCGCTCCGCTTAACGTGCGAAGCCGCATCCTGATAGCCTTTCTGGCCGTCCTTGCAAGTCTCGATAAGGTCTTCAATCACACTTATGGCATTATTTTCAGTCATGTAATACCTCCACGCTTTCGATGCCGTCTGTGAATGGAGGTTTGGCGGAATTCCGTCACCCGATTAGGAAGAAAACTCATCCTGCTCTAAAATCGACGCGAGGAACCTGTGACTAAACGCAAATCCAAAGGCGCATACATGATCTCCGCGGTCGCGGAGATGTATGGCATTCATCCGCAAACGCTGCGGCTCTACGAGCGGGAAGGCCTGCTCAAGCCATCGCGCACCGAGGGCAACACTCGCCTCTATACCGATGAAGACTTGCAGCGTCTGGAATTCATTCTCTCGCTGGCGCGCGACTTGGGGGTGAACATCAGCGGCATGGCCATCATTCTGCAAATGCGCGAACGGATGGAGGAGATGCAGCGGCAGATTCAGGAGTTCGTGCAGTACATCCAGGAAGAGGTTTTGACGCGGGCGCACGCGGCCGCCGATCCGGCGAAGGGCGCAATCGTGCCCGTGAAACGAGCGATGCTGACGCCGGCCATATCACCTCCGAGAAAGCGATAAAATCACTGCAAATTTCACGGTGGCCGCCTGCGATATCGGGTTTCTGGCCGGTAGCTGCTGTGCGCCGAATTAACGGACTCCATGCTTCCCTTCAAGCTCGTCTACAGCGACGCGTATTGCTTGCCGATCGGGCCTCATGTCTTCCCTGCCGAAAAATACCGGCGCGTCCGCGATCGTCTGCTTTCTGAGCACATTGCCGAGAGCGGGGACCTGCTGGTGCCCTCTCCGGCCAGCGATCAGGACATTTTGCTGGTGCACAAGCCGGAATATGTGCACAAGCTGAAAACCGGGACGCTTTCGCCGCGGGAAGAGATGGAGATGGAAATTCCCTACTCGCGCGAGTTGGTCGAGGCATTCTGGATGGCCGCGGGGGGTTCGATTCTGGCCGCGCAGCAGGCCCTAGCCGACGGAATCTGCATCAACCTCGGCGGCGGATTTCATCACGCGTTTCCCGATCACGGCGAGGGATTCTGCATGATTCACGACGTGGCGGTCGCCATACGACGGTTGCAGCGGGACGACAAGATTCGCACCGCAATGACGGTCGATTGCGATGTGCATCACGGCAATGGCACGGCAGCGATATTTGCCGGGACGCGGACAGCGAGTACGCTTTTGCCCTCCGCTGGGGCCGCGATTCTGGGATCGTCCACAGAGGGTTCCGCGCTGCCCGGCAAAATGCGCGGCGCCCACGCGGGAGACGTTTTCACCATCTCACTCCACCAGCACAATAATTATCCAGCGTGGAAGCCGGCATCGTCGATTGATGTTGACCTGCCTGACGGCATCGGCGACGACGATTATCTTGCGTGGCTGGACAATACCCTAAGCTCCGGCCTGCGGCAGTTCGAGCCGGAACTGATCTGTTATATCGCGGGCGCGGATCCTTATCGCGAAGATCAGCTCGGCGGACTTTACCTTACTATCGGGGGATTGAAGCGCCGCGACGAACTTGTCTTCCGCGTCGCGCGAGCGCGCGGCATTCCGGTGATGGTGACCTACGCCGGCGGTTACGCGCAAAATGTGGAAGACACGGTCACGATTCACTGCAACACGGTGGTGGCGGCAAAGGAAGTTTTCGCCAAGCCGCAGACATAGAATGCCCTGGGCGTAACCATTCAGCTCCTCCGCCGTTATACTCACAGAATGCACGTCTCGGTTTCCCAACTCTCACACAGTGAGCTTTATGGCATTCTGCTGAACACCGTAGCGCCGCGCCCGATCGCCTGGGTCTCCACGATAAGCACCACCGGGGCCCATAATCTTGCTCCATTCTCGTTTTTCAATGCGGTCTGCGTCGACCCTCCGCTGCTGGCGTTTGCGCCCGGACTTCGGGCACCCAAGCAACCGACCGCGGGCGAGGGCGTGGCCAAGGACACGCTACGCAATGTTCGGGAGACCAAGGAATTCGTCGTCAATATTGTGACCTACGACCTGCGCGAGGCGATGAACGTGACCAGCGGTGAATATGACGCTTCCGTCGATGAGTTCGAGTTGGCAAAGCTGACGCCTCAACCCTCGAAATTGGTGCGGCCGTCCAGGGTCGGCGAGTCGCCGGTCAGCTTTGAGTGTGTTCTTCATCATATTCTCGACTTCTCGACCGCGCCCACCAGCAGCAGTCTTGTGATCGGCAGAATTGTGTCGATTCACATCAACGATGCACACGCCAAAGACGGCAAAATCGACCGTAATTCGCTCGACCTGATCGGGCGCATGGGGGGCATTCAGTACACTCGGACCACACAGCGATTCGACATGGTGCGGCCCAAAGTCGAGTAAGTGTTGAGTATTGTTACAGGCGCGGTTAAGCCCGTTCTGCGTTCGTGCTCCGGGGGCAGCCAGGACGCACGCGGGCCGGGATAAATTCATGCACCGGCACATTGACAATCCAGACCCGGTGGGGCATTATGTTGGCATCGGTTGCGACTTCTTGCCTCGCATTTCAACCCATCAGGAATCGGGACGCAGTTTTGGAGGAAAATATGTCTGAATTTGTCCGCAAGCTTTGGTCGAACGAAGAAGGGCAAGACATTGCCGAATATGCGGTAATGCTGGCGGTGATCCTGGTTTTGGTGGTCGGAACAATACGGTTGATCGGATCCAACGCCAACAACGTCTTCTCCAATACCGCGAGTTCCATCCAGTAGGCGTAGAAACGCCCAAGTCGTTGCAGTCGGTTACGCCTCGGGAATTTGTGTCATGAAACGATTTGCCTCGTTCATCTTTGCTTTTATCTTTACCAAGCCGTCTCGCTACCGGGTCAGCGGAGTAGCGGCTGCGGCGGTACTTGCGGGGGGATCGGGCGCATAAGAGTAGATCCAGCAAGTTGAGCTAAAGGCCGCGATTCAACATCGCGGCCTTTTTGCTGTTTAGGAAAAATTGGGGGGATTGCCAATGATTGTCAACATGTCGGAAAAAGCGACCGAACAGGAGATTGCGCATGTTATCGAGCGCATCCACGAGGCGGGCTATCAGCCCCATGTGACGCGCGGCGTAGAACGTACCATCGTCGCCGCGGTGGGCAATGGACGGCGGCATGAGATCGAAGCTCTGCAAGTCGCCCCCGGCGTGGAGAATGTCGTCCCCATCGCACAGCCGTTCAAGCTTGTGAGCCGGCAAGTGAAACCGGAGCGCTCGGTTGTGAATGTAGGCGGGGTCGCAATCGGGGCCGCAGGGGTTGTAGTGATCGCCGGACCATGTTCAGTGGAGTCGCGAGATCAATTGCTGAGCACAGCGCAGGCGGTCAAGCAAGCCGGGGCGACGATGCTGCGAGGCGGAGCCTACAAGCCACGGACTTCGCCTTACGATTTTCAGGGATTGGGTCTGGAAGCGCTGAAGATTCTGCGCGAGGCGCGGGAGCAGTTCGGCTTGCCGATTGTCACGGAAGTGATGAGCACTGAAGATGTGGACCTGATTTGCGAACATGCTGACATGCTGCAGGTGGGCGCGCGCAACATGCAAAATTTCGCGCTGCTTCGGCGATTGGCGATGATAAAAAAGCCGGTGCTGTTAAAGCGTGGCCCATCGGCAACGGTAAAGGAGTGGCTGCTGGCTGCCGAATATTTGCTGGCTGGAGGAAACAATCAGGTTGTGCTGTGCGAGCGCGGCATCAAGACTTTCGAAACCGAGATGCGCAACACCTTCGATCTTGCTGCAGTGGCGCTGGCGCGTGATCTTTCTCATTTACCGGTGATCGCAGACCCGTCGCATGGAACGGGCAAGCAGAGTTTGATTGCCGCAGTCTCTCGGGCGGCCGTTGCCGTGGGAGCTGACGGATTGATTATCGAAGTGCATCCCTGCCCGGAGCGCGCACTTTCTGACCGGACCGCAATCGCTCGATTTTGCGGGATTTGAAAAGGTGATGCGGGCGATTGCCGAGCCGCTCCGCGCAGTTGCCGTTGCGGGCCCATTCGAGACCGCCAGGGCCTGATTTCTTTTGCATTTACTATTGCAATCCCGACTGAGTCAGTTTTACCGCGCAATAGGGGTTCGCGGTCCCACCTACCACGTTGCACTTCTGCCCGTTGACTGAACCTGCCGCCATCGTCGAGAAGTAAATGTTCGTCCCGCCATTCGACAGCTCGTTGTCGATTATGATGCCGCTGGCCCCTCCGAGACCTTCGGTTGAAGTCACGCAAGTAGAAGTCGGAGTGCCGGTACAATTTGGCGTGGTCAACGAAGTGGTGATCGTGGAACTCTCCGCGTAAGAAGTCTTCGACGCACTGCCGACCCCGAAGAAAAGCATGTCGGATGTTCCGTTATAAAATTCGGTCAGCGGCGAACACTCCTCACCGGTATCGGTGTTGATTTGAAAGCTCGACGATCCCGTGCTGGTAATTACGTTGCTGGCGAACGGGAAGAAATACATTACCGGCGCGGCTGGTACGCCACCATCGTTGACGAATCCACACGCGATGAAATGTCCGGATGCAGACCCTGTGAGCCAGAACTCATTGTCGAAGGTTCCGGAGTGCACATTCAGACCGGTGCAATCCCCGTCGCCGCTGGCAGATCCGAGGTTCACGGTGTTGCTGGTTGAAGGTGAGCCAGTCGCGAAGTTTGCTGCCAGTTGGGTCACTGCCCCGCCGATGCCTTCAACCTCGCTGCATCCGGTAAATGAGAACACCTGGTCCGTTGTGGGATTGGCCGGGTCAGTCACCGCAATTGGCGGGTCTACGATGCCTGTTCCCGCGGCTCCACTTCCATCCGTGGTCCCATCGTATGCCCATCCCACCGTCTGCTGGGCGGTGGGTTCGCCGGTAGTGCCAGTTAGGCTGACTGAATACAGGTAGCCCTCGCCATCGCCGATAAAGATCATCCCGGCGTTGTCGTCGATCACCGGAGCGGTCAAAACGGTGTTGTACTTATTGGTAGAGACCGTAACCGGCCAGCCCCCAGTGCTGACCAGGGCCGGCGCGCCGCCGCCGCCAAATACCGGAGTGATTTTGTAGAGCACACCGTTATCGGCGCCCACGTAAGCGGTATCGCTTTTGTAATCGATCCACGGCGACGAATTCGAATCGCTCGCTTTAGTTTGGATGGCGAGTGTCGTTTCACAGCCGGCAGTTATCGGAATTGTGCAGGAGGACGGCGTAAGAGGGCTCAACACGGGCCCCTTTTGCGACGGCGGCATTGGAATCGGACTGGGCAGCACCAGAACATGAAAATAGGATCCGCCGCTGGTACTTTCCACGAAAGCTACCTTGGTGCCATCTTCCGACAATTCCGGTGACGTTTTAATTTCTCCGCCTTCGGTTGCCCCCTTGTAGGCGAAAGCCACCCAGGGGGACCCGCTATTGCAATCCAAACTCCCCGACGTATAGAGGTTATCGATGCCGACGATATTGGCCTGCGTCGTGGAAGTTGTCTCCAACGCAAACAAGGCGTAATCGTTACAGCTATCGGCAGTCACATCGAACTGGAACTTTGCCGGATATTGATTCTGCGGGACATAGCCCTTCTCCAGCGAAACCGCCCAATCGATATGTGTCTTGCGTTGTAGGCGCGGATTTAGAGGATGGCGAAATCTCTCGATGGCTGCTTGGCGCATTACCCAGCTGTAAACATACCGCGGATCGCGATCTCCGGCGCTCAATACGTCGTCGGCTTTGCCGGGCATTAAGAGATGATGTGAACTCCAGTCATGCGGGTAGCCAAGGTGCTGACTCTGGGAAGCGTCCTCGGAGTGCAAGTTCTCTTCCGAGCGCTCCTGGGCGCAAAGCGGGATGGCCAACAGCAAACCCGCCGCCAGAGTTAGAACGCGAAATGGGCGCGCTCGCATGATGTATCTCCTCCAAGTTGCCGTGCACTCTGAGGGAACTTTAATTTTCTCTCACATTCGGGGGAATTGGACACTGACTTTCGTAACAGGGCTGGAACGAAAGAATTGCAATCTGGTTACTGACGTGCTCAGGAACGCATCAAGCGCTGATCTGATTAGCGCTTTGCGAACTCGCATAGATGACCTCTGAACCAGCCAGCAGTTGAATTTGAATCAGCGGGCCGGAGGAACTGGCCCGCGTTTTCTTCAACATGTTTGCCGAGGGAATTCCGGTTCGCTGAAATGACTTCTCGCAATCCGCGGTCGAGGGACCGCGCATGTTTCCCTCCATGTAGGCCAATCCGGGGCAACGCGTGCAAGTTCCAACGTGACTGCAAGTGGAACAGGTCGGAAGGTCGCGGGCGCGAATCGAGCGAACGTCTTTCAACTGCGGAGAATCGCGCCAGATATCGAGGAATTTCTGCCGGCGAACGTTTCCGCTGGGCAGCGGAAATTGCACGCAGGGAAAAACGTCACCGTAAGGGGATATGTAGCAGGCAGTGTGTCCTGCGCTGCACGGAAATCCATTCATTACATCTTCGCCCGGCGGAGGCGGAGGAGCGCAGAATTCTTCCACGTTGCCCACCAGTTCCTGATTATGGAATATCTGCTTCAATTCAGAACTCCCAATGCGCAGGGCGAGAATGGAAGTGTCGCCATCCATTTTTGGTGTGATGGTTGGGTCCAGATTGTAGGCAACTTCCAGTTCCTTGGCTAAATCGATCACGCCTTGCTGGTCAGAAAAATTGCCGCCCATCAGAACGTTCGAGATGCTTACCTTGAGGCCTTGAGATTTCAGAAATCGAATTGCCCGGATGGTGCGATCCAGCGATCCTGGCAGTTTCGTGATGGCGTCGTGAACCTCCGGCCGGTGCGAGTAGACGCTGATCTGGATCTGCTCGACCCCTAAATCGCGGAGCCTTGCAGCTTCTTTTTCATGGATCATGGTCGCGTTGGTTTTTACTTTCACGTTAAACAGCAGTTTGCGCGCGTGCTCCACGATCTGAAAAAAATCGCGGCGCAGAAAAACTTCGCCGCCACTGAATGAAAGGAAAAAAACCCCGGCGTCGGCAAGCTGCGTGAGCACATCAGTGATCTCCGCAGTGGTCATCTCCCCGTGATCATCGTGGTCCAGATAGCAATGCACGCAGCGCTCATTGCAGCGATAAGTTAGATCGAAGTGAACGCTAAGAGGCAGGCCGAGCTTCAGGGCCTTCTGATTCATCTCGGCCATCAGGCCCATTGGCTCTCCGGTGATGGCGAAGAATTGACTAGCGGCTGGTCTGAGACGAGCAGAATGCCATGTTGAGAGAGTTCATCGACGAAGCGCTCGGCGCCGCGCAGGGCCTGGTCGTCATCTACATCGAAATCCTGGCAGATTTTCTGCGAAACAATGGTCGAGAGCGGAGTACGACCGTCGGCCGCTTGCCAGATTACGGTGGCAACTTCATTGAGCGTGAAGAAAGTCGAGTCGGCAGCCGACATTATCATCATTTCGCCGCCGAGCATCCGTGCAGCGATGGCGGAGCTGCGGGCGATATATTTTTCGGCCATTGAGATTCTTTAGTGCTAACGAATAATGTCCCACACTCTCTGGTCAGGCACGAACACTAAGCGGTGCATGGGAACCACACTTGCAAACTCGCAGGCGGATTGAAAAACCAGTTTCACCAGTTCCGGATCGTTGGCGAAAAACAGGATGTTCCGCATGAGGCGCTGAATGGCTTCGGCGGGAGCGATCGCTTCGATCCGGTTCTGCGGACACTTTTTCGAGAAAGAACAGCGCACTCAGCGGGGCCGACTGGTTTGCGCCAACACGCGCGAGTTCTCCAGCAAATGGTGTTCCGCAAGCGAGGTACTGATTCCCTTCACGCCGCACATAAGAAATTTCGTCAGTGAGCAGCGTCGCGTCGGCCGGGGCGAGGCGCGAGATAGTTGTCTTGCCCGCGCCGGAAACCCCGGAGAAGATAAGCGCCTTGCCCCCGCAAATTGCGCTGGCAGCGTGAACCAGAAAACCTCCCTGCTTCGCCAGAATCAGGGAGTGAACGATGCGCAGAACAGAATCGATGGCGTAGGGATTGCACGATTGACGAATGTGCCCTTGTTTTGTCTCAGGATTCCATCGCGCTCGGAAGTCTCCGCGCTTCAGCACCCATTCACCCGCTTCGAGCTTCACTTCTAATTGGTCGTCAGCTAATTGGTCGTCACCGAAAGCCGGTTCCGATGAATCGTAAAGATCGATCTCGAAGTCGCACTGCGCAGCTTGAGAATTTCCTACAAACCCTGAATAGCGATCCTCCACCATGCGGCGAAACAAGGGACCTTCTGCCTGCAGCGCCACCGCCATCCCGCCGATCTCTATGCAAACGGATTCTATCGCGGCCGTTGTGGGCATAGCGCTCATACGTGAGAACCAGAGGATAGAGAAATGTACGGAGGATAGGTTGCGCCGGAGACATCCTTAGCGAGATCGCCGCTTCCTGCCGAATCTCTTCGCAGTCCCGCTGCGTGGATGCGCAATGCGAGACTACGGATTCGATCGCAGCGGCAGAAAGTCCGTGCCAAAACATAATCGAGGATCGAGATTTTCCGATTCGGGGTGAAAGTACGATCTCCGCGGTCAATGGCAATCACCTTGCCCAGCAGATCGGAGTCCGTTGCGGGTGGATCGCCTTGTGGCATGGAATCGCCCCGCGTGGTCCACACCCGGCAACCGTTTGTCTCCCGCGTCTCGACCACACGGTGAATGAGGACGCGATTGTTGCGCAGGATGAGGACAATGTCTCCAGGCACGATCTGAGCGTGCTTCAGCGGTTCGATGGTAAGCACATCTCCTGGCCAGATCGAGGGCAGCATGCTTGTCCCCAACGCCGCGAGCCGAATCGTGCCGTGGCGCAGAATTTCTAGGGAGAGATCGAGCCTGGGATCGTCGCGAAGGCCTGGCGCGGATGGCGCGAATACCAGCACGTCAGGAAGCCTGCCGGTTGTAGTGGCACTGGAGTTGAGTGGGGTCGACTTTGCCGCACGAAAGCGCCATGGTCTCGAAGACCCGCTCGTGGCGAAAGGCAGGCTCCTGATACGGTTTTTTCGCAGCGGCCGTTCTCTCGATCGTGCGCGCCTCGCTCGTAATCTCGTCCGGTTGCAACATAGGAAACGTGCGCACCTGCATCGCAACGTGCGCGAGCCGATGTCACGCGGATTGATTGATTACCGCACAATTCGGGGTCAAGTTCAATGTATGTTTGAGCACAGGTATTAGGTTAGGTATCATTGCGCCTGGTTCTGAATCAGCAGATCAACAAGGCTTTTTGGATTGCCTTGAGTTCCATTCCGATTGAACTTCGAATCTTTTCCATTGGACAAACGAAAGAAAACGCTATAAAAAGTAATGCGAAACAAAAGTGCCGCGGATTCCTCACCGCGCCACTGTTGTCCAACCCACTCGAGTGCTGAACGAAGAACGCCGCCGCGCAATTCTGGAGATCCTGAACCATCAGGGTCGCGTCCTGGTCGCAGAACTCTCGCGGCGCTTTGAAACTTCACAAGTCACCATTCGCAAAGATCTGGAAATTTTGCACGCCCACGGGCAGGTCCACCGCACGCATGGCGGAGCTTTACCGGCGCGGGAGAGCGTGTTGGAAGATCCAACGCTGCGCGAGAAAGAGAAGTTGCATCAGCAGGAGAAGCTGCGAATTGCCGAGGCCGCGACCAGCAAAGTTATGGAAGGTCAGGTAGTAATCCTCGACTCCGGCACCACGACTACGGCCATCGCGAGATCTTTGCGGGATTTTCGCAGCCTCACGATCGTGACCAATGCCGTCAACATTGCGGCCGAATTGAATGGCACGGCCGTGGAAGTGATCCTCACCGGCGGGGCCTTGCGCAAGAATTCATTCTCGCTGGTTGGCCCCATCGCGGAAGAAACCTTGCGCCGATTGAGCGCCGACCTGCTGTTTCTTGGGGTCGACGGTTTTGATGTGAACTACGGACTGAGCACGCCCAATCTGCTTGAAGCCAAGGTAAACCGGGTGATGGTGGAAATTTCGAAGCGCACCATTGCGGTTTGCGATTCCAGCAAGTTCGGACGGCGCAGCTTATCGTTGATTGCTCCGACCTCAGCGGTACAGGAAGTAATCACCGACCGGGGAATTTCGAAATCTGATCTGCGCGCCTTGAAGCAAGCCGGAATTGAGATCACGATTGCGTGAATCGATTCCTTTACCTCGCCGTTACCGAGCCGCGAATCTCCAGGAGCGGAAATGCCGCAATTTGACATCACCATCGCCGGGGAAGTGAACCTTGATCTCATCCTGTATGGCTTGCCGGATGAACTTCCGCCGGAGCGCGAGTTGTTGGCCGATCGCATGATGCTGACGCTCGGAGGGTCTTCGGCGATTCTGGCGCATAACCTCGCTGCTCTGGGAAGCCGCGTAGGATTTCAGTCGCGGATCGGCGACGACGATTTGGGGGCCGCCGCTTTGCTTCCGCTGCAGCAAGCCGGCGTCGATGTTTCCCGCTTGCGCTGTGTGCCGGGCGCAATCAAGACCGGGCTGACGGTAGTTCTGCAGCGTGAAGCCTGGCGCAACATGGTCACGTATTCCGGAACAATTGCCGAATTGACGTGGGACGATCTCGATTTCACCTATCTAGCCAGTTCGCGCCATTTCCATATTTCTTCGTTTTATTTGCAGCGCGCTCTGCGGCCAAGAATTCCGGAGTTGTTTCGCAAGATGAAAGAGGCGGGCCTGACGACTTCACTGGATACAAATGACGATCCGGATGACACATGGCAAGGCGGGCTGGGTGAGGCGCTACGTTATGTCGACATTTTTTTGCCGAACGAACGCGAGGTGCAAAAAGCTGCGGGGGTCAATGATGTCGAAACCGCAATCAAGAAATTAGCGGGGCTGGTGCCGCTGGTTGTGGTGAAGATGGGGCGTGAAGGCGCCATTGCGCAACGCGGTAAAGAACGATTCGCAAGCTCTGCGGTTCCTGTTGAGGCAGTCGATCCCGTGGGAGCGGGAGACAGCTTCGATGCGGGTTTTCTTCACAATTACGTGCGCGGAGCAAGTCTCGAGGTGTGCCTTCGCGCCGGAAACCTGGCTGGCGCGTTTTCTACGACGCGCTCCGGAGGCACGGAGGCATTTCGCGACGGAAGCTATCGCCAACAATTCTACCGAGGATACAGTTCGGAGAAATAAAGGCAGGTCCCTCCTGTTGCTGCCGTTTTCGTGTCTTGTCTGAACAATTCCGCAATTAACCTTCAATTTTCCTGCGGCCGTATCCTGTTGCAGCGCGTTACTATCGTTATCATCGCGGCCTGCGGATTTGAAATATGATCATCTGGGACCTCGATGAAAAAACTCAGTTTCCTACTTTCGCTCACGAACGATGATAACGACTACCAGCAGGAACAAGCAGCTGCAGCCGAAAAAGCTGCGCGGCGGCTGGGCGTAGACCTGAAAATCATTCACGCCAGCAATGACGCGGTGACGCAGAGCCAACAACTGCTGCATTTTATTCAAGGCGGCAGCGAAAGCCGCCCGGACGCGATCGTGTTCGAACCTGCTGGTGGAACGGCTTTTCCGCAAGTCGCGCGGGCCGCAGTGGCCGCCGATATCGGATGGGTGGTCTTGAATCACGATGCGGAATATCTTTCCACTTTGCGGCAAAATTGCCCTGTGCCGGCCTTCTGCATCACTTCCGACCACAAGGAAATAGGCGAGATTCAGGGCAAGCAATTTGCCGCTCTGCTGCCGCAAGGCGGATCGATTTTGTACATCGAGGGCCCGGGAAATAGTTCGGCCGCGAAAGAACGGACCGCGGGAATGGTGAAAGCCAAGCCGGCCAACATTCAGGTAAAAACGCTGCGAGGCAATTGGACTGAAGACAGCGCGTATCGCACTGTGAGTTCGTGGCTGCGATTGACGACTTCCCAAAAAACTCCGATCGACCTGGTGGCCGCGCAAGACGACAGCATGGCCGCGGGTGCGAGAAAAGCATTCAGCGAAATCGCCGTAGGGGAACGAGAACGATGGCTCAAACTTCCGTTTACCGGCTGCGATGGCCTGCCGAAGACCGGACAGTCCTGGGTTCGAAGCGGACTTTTGGCGGCGACCATCTATATCCGGCCAAATGCCGATCTCGGGCTTGAGATGCTGACCGAAGCGATCCGCAGCGGCGAACAACCGCCGGAGCGGAGATTGATTGCTTCCGAATCGGTGCCCTCACTCAAGGAACTCGCATCCAAAGCGGCCAATTCCGGCCAGTCTCATCAATCTGCGAAGAGCGGGGCCTAATCGAACCGCAGTTCGGTGGGTCCCTGCCGACCAGATGCAACTTGCCTGCATATTGGCATTCCGCCCGCAACTGTTTACCATGTCAGCCGATGCCTCGCGATACGGCGGTCGACCCTAAACAGGAGATTCTGCGCACAGCTGCGCGGCTTTTCCAGCAGCGCGGGTATGACGCGACTTCGATGAACGACGTTGCCGCAGCGCTCAAGCTGAGCAAAGGCGGCCTCTACCATCACTTTCAAAGCAAAGACGAAATTTTATTCGAGATCATGGACCATGCGATGGAGATCACCCAAGAGCGGGTGCTGAATCCTTTGCACGGCATCGCAGATCCGGAAGAGCGGCTGAGGAAGCTGATCCGGCTGCATATTGAAGTGGTGCTCAGCCCGCGCGATCGCGAGATAACCGTGATGCTGCACGAGAACCATCCACTGCCGCCCTCGTTGCGAAAACGCATTAACGCGCGCAAGAAGGAATACATCCATTTCCTCGAAAAGCTGATGGCGGAAGTACAGCAGAAAGCGCGCGAAAACGCCCCGAGACAAGCTCGGGAAAATCATGGAAACGCCGATGCAGCAAAAGGCAGGGTAAGCCCGCGCGCAGCGGCATTCGCGCTGCTGGGCATGATCAACTGGATTTATCAGTGGTACAAGCCGGAGGGCAACTTGCAGGCGCAGAGCTTGGTCCCGCAATTTACCGAACTGATCTTCGGAGGAATTTTTGCGTGAAGACGCTTTTCGCAACCCTCGCCGAAGTGGAAGGACAACTGACCGCGAGCGGCAAGCTATACCGCGAGTTTATGCGCGTGCCGGCGATGAGCGTGGGGCTGTATGTGCTTGCCGCGGGAGCGACTGACCGGCAGAAGCCGCATCGCGAAGATGAAGTCTATTACGTGCTGCGCGGCCGCGCGCGTTTCAAAGCCGGCCCGGAGGACCGCGAGGTTTCTGCTGGCAGCGTTATTTTCGTCGCGGCCGAAGTGGGGCACCGCTTCTACGACATCGTGGAAGAGCTCGCCGTGTTGGTGGTGTTCGCACCGGCTGAAACCTGAGGACTTATCTGACCTCATGAATGTTGAAATTGTGCCGATGCAGCCGGCCGACTGGCCGATGGTTCGGGAAATCTACGGAGAGGGCATTGCAACCGGGGATGCTACGTTCGAAACCGATGTTCCTGACTGGAAACACTGGGATGGGTCGCATCGCAAGGATTGCCGCCTTGTAGCAAAGGAAAATCAGAGAGTGGCCGGCTGGGCTGCCCTCAGCCCGGTTTCCGCGAGGCGCGTTTACGATGGCGTGGCTGAGGTTTCTATCTACGTGGCTGCAGGCGCGCGCGGACGCAAGCTCGGTACATCGCTGCTTGATGCACTCATCCGAGAATCAGAAGCGAATGGAATCTGGACGTTGCAGGCAGGCATTTTTCCAGAGAATATTGCGAGTCTTGTCTTGCACAAGTCTCATGGATTTCGCGAGGTCGGCATCAGGCGGCGTATCGGCAAAATGGCTAGCGGCTGGCGAGACGTGCTTCTACTTGAACGCCGCAGTTCCCTGGTTGGAGTGTGAGACGCTTTTCGTTTTCAAGCTGCGACGGCTCGCTCGCCTCGGGGGAGCAGCCAATACGTTTCTTCCCGGATCGCTCCCTTTTCGACGAAACCGCGGCGCTTCAATATCGCTTTGCTGTTTTCGATCATGTCGGGATGCCCGCAGAGATAGGCGTGCGTGTTCTTGGGCTCAAGTCCCCATTGATCAGCATATTTGCGGAGGATATCGTCAGCCCGGCCGATCTCGCCCGGCCACTCGCTGTGGTCCCAGGGACGGCTCACGGTCGGAATGTATTGCAACCAGGGCATCTCCTCGGACAAACGAGTTAGCTCGTCTTTGTAGCCGAACTCCCAAGGGCGGCTGGCGCCATTCAGCAAGAAGAGCCGGTGAGCGCCATCGAAGCGGTGCTCCCGCCAATCTCTTGCCAGATTGCGAATCATACTTACGAATGGAGCCACGCCCGTGACTGTCGAAACGAAGAGATGATTAATGCGGCTGTCGCCAGTTTGTAAGGTGAACTTTCCCTTCGGAATTTTTCTCATGAGCAGCTCATCTCCAGGCTGGAGCTTATACAGCGCTGGCGTGAGCTTGCCTTCGGGAACGAGTTCGCAGAAGAACTCAAGTTCATTTTCGCCAGGTGCCGAAACCATCGAGTAAGGGCGTTCAATGCGTTTGCCGTCGACTTCGAGGCCGAGCGTGGCGAATTGTCCGGGAATGAAGTCGAAACGCTCACCCGGATCGATGGCGAAGGCCCATAGGTCAGGCGCAAAATCAACACGTCGGGTGATGCGCGCGCGGTAGAATTTTTCCTCCAATGTAGTCATCGAGAGAATATCCGGGAGCGACTCGACGTGGCAGTGTACTGAAAATCGCTTCAAAGGTTCAGATGAAACTGGAGCAGAAACGATTCCCTTACCGAAGGTCGGTCGCGGCGCGAGATACTGCGGCATCAGACGCAGCGTGAGCGGAAATAGATCTAAGCCCCGCGCCAAATCACGCGAGGGCCTGCACGGATTAGAATCGCCGCCTCATTTACCCAGCACAAGAACCACGAAGGTATCTGGAACAATCGACCGGCGCGGATGGGGATTGTCAGCCGTGGGGGCCGGCGGCGGGCCGAATTTCGCCGTGACTGTGTAGATATTATGCGTTTTGGCATCAAGCGCCATAGTGCGGGCGCCTTGCTGCGTAGGAACATTTTCTGCAACGACGAATTTGTCGGGCGACTCTTCGCGAACCACCGTGAGCACGCCTTCTTCACCGCATGAGGCAAAAGCCAGGCCAGTGCCCTCATCGAACCTTGTCGCGTCTACGCCTTCGCCAATGGCTGGGGTGGCCAGCACTTTGCCGGTATCTGCGTCCACGACAGCCATCATCTTGTTGTCGCAGCCGACGAACAGACGCCGATTTTTCTTGTCCATGGAGAGCCCGGTCGGTGATTCGCAAGGAGCCAGCGGCCAACTGGTTTTCACCGCAAGCTTTTTGGCGTCGATTGCCGTGAGTTCGCTCTTGTCTTCGATGTTGACAAAAATCTCTCCTTTGCCATCGCTCACAGAGAACTCGGGTTTGCCGTCCAGCTTGATTGTGCCCAGCACGGTGCCTTTCGCGGCATCGATCGCGGTCGAGTCATGGCTGCGGCCATTGAAGGTAAACACTCGTTTGGTCACAGGATCGTAAAGAATTGAGTCGGGATTCTCGCCCACTTTCACCTTGCTGCTGGTCGCAAGAGTTTTGAGGTCGAAGATACTGACCGTCCCTTCCCGTCCATTACTGGTGAAACCACGGCCGAGTTCCGGAGCAAGCGCGATGCCGTGAACACCAGGCGTGTCGGCAATGTCGCCAACTGGCTTTAGGGAGTCCAGATCAAGCACGATCACATGCGTGGCGCGCGAAATATAAAGACGGCGCGCGGCGGAGTCGGCAAGCAGGTAGTCCCAACCACCTTCACCGCCGATTTTGTAGGTCTTTAAGAGTTTGTACCCCGGGCCAGCCGCAGCCAGGGCCACGGCGGCACTCAATAGAATCAGCGAGGCGAGCCAGCGGCGCATGATCTTACTTCCATGGGAAGAGCTTTCGGTGGACGTCGTTTTTGTGGACATGGTTTTTGTGGAGACTGGTCGAGCAGGAATGGTTCTTATGTAGTTGACGTGCATTTGTTTGGGTCTACTCAGAGCTTCTTTGGCTTCCCACAAGCCAAACTTTGGTACACATTTCCGTCTGCAGGCGGCCGAGATTGCATCGCGGCGCGGCCACATCTGAGTACGAATCTAAGTTTACCATTTGGCCGTTCGCAAGAACTTGCACAGCAACGACTACAAATAATCAGCTCGCAGACAAAATTAGGATTACGAACGTCTAATGAATTGGTAGCATCATAGATAGTTCTCCCGGGTTTGTATTTTCAAATGAGTTCTAAGAAAACAATTCCGGCTTCGGTTCAGTCGGCGGTCACAGAACTGCTAGCGGAGCTGCACGCAAAAAGCAGCTGCGAAAAGGTCGGGATGACCGGCGAACAGCTGGCGCAGATATTGTGTGACGTTGCCGCGAAATACCTTCCTAATTCTGCCGACCACAGCGAATGTTGCGCCTTTCTGGTGGGCCTGCGGGTGGAGGAGTTGGCTCTGGCTCGCGCCTGCGCCGCCGGAAGCAATCCCGCCTGGGAAATTTTTCTCACCCGCTATCGCGAAAAGCTCTACCAATCGGCCTTGCGCATCGCCCGCGAAGATTCGGCCGCCCGCGATCTTGCAGACAGCCTTTACGCGGAACTCTATGGTACGACACTGCGCGAAGGGGAAAGGGTCTCGAAGCTGGCCTCATTTACCGGCCGGGGATCGCTCGAAGGCTGGTTGCGAACGGTGTTGGCGCAGGAATTTGTTAATCGTTATCGCCGCACCAAGCGGTTGGTCAGCCTCGATGAAGAGAACCAGGAAGGCACGCAGTTTGCCGCTCCTGAACCGGAGCCGGTTTCGACTGCCGATTCGCGGCTGGAATTCGCCACCGACACAGCTTTGGCAGAACTCCCCAGCGAAGATCGGTTCGTGCTGGCGTCTTATTATCTCGATGGGCGAACCCTGGCGGAGGTCGCGCGCATGTTGAGCGTGCATGAGTCGACCATCAGCCGCAAAGTCGACAAGCTCGCGAAGCTGCTTCGTAAGAAGATCCTAACCAGACTCATGCAGCAGGGCATGGGTCGCCGGCAAGCCGAGGAGGCCCTCGATGTGGATGTGCGCGACCTGCAGATAAATATTCGACGCAACCTAGTGCAAGAATCGCAGCACCCGGCGTTCTCTCAACAGAACGAGACCTTACAGTTTGAGCAGAGGGTGGCGCGTAGAGTTAAAGCGAAAGTTAAGAGCTAGAGCCAAGGAATTGGTAAAGACGGGCAACACAGATGCAAGACGTTCCCAAAATCGTGGTAATGCGGCTGCACGGCGCGGCGGTGACGGGTCCGCATCCTGAAGCCGAATTGCTTACCGCGTTTGCCGAGCGATCGCTGGCTCAGCCTGAACGGGAATTGGTGCTTGGCCATTTGGCCCGCTGCGCCGAATGTCGCCAGGTCCTCGAATTGGCCCTGCCTGCATTTGAAAGCACAAGCGTCAACACCCTCAGCCCCGCTAAGATGGGATGGTTGCGCTGGCCTGCACTTCGATGGGGCTTGGCTACTGCCGTGGTTCTTGCAGTGGTTTCGGTCGGAGTGTTGCAGTACGATCGTCACGAAAAAGACGAGATGGCATCCTCAGCCTCACCGGACAGTCAGATTGCCAGGCAAGCTCCTTCCGGTTCTCTGAAGCAGTCTGAAACAGCGCCTAGCACAGTGCCGAACCAAGAGACTCAAAAGCAGGCGCAAAAATCCGCGTTCCCAAGCCGCGAAACCGTGGCTCGTTCGTCGTCCACGGCTGCACAAAGTGATTTCGAAACCGCTATGGGCCGGAAAGCGCGATCGGAACCGGCAACCGTGGCCACGGCCCGGAATCGCGCTCCGGACCAGTTAATTCAGGACCAGTCAATGGGCCAGGCGGCGTCCGGGTCGCCCTATCAATCTTATGCGAACTCAGAGGTGGTCAAGGCCAAGGCTGCCGTCCCCACTGATTCCGTGCCTGCACTTGCGCCTCCGAACATTCCTCTGCAAACTGCGCCATCGCTCATGCAACGAGCTTCTCCGCGCTGGACGATTAATGCGAGCGGCGGGTTGCAGCGGTCTTTCGATGCCGGAAAGACTTGGGAAGACATCAACGTGAATCCGGACGCCGGCCAGGCATCGGGCAAGCCTGTCTTCCGCGTGGTGGCTGCGATGGGGCCGGAAGTCTGGGCCGGCGGCTCAGGTGCAATCCTCTATCACTCGAGCGACTCGGGAACTCGCTGGCAGCAAGTCTTCCCGTTAGCTGCGGGCGCTAATCCGGCAGGCGACATTACCGACATCAATTTTTCCAGCCCCCGCGCTGGCAAGATTTCCACTTCGGCCGGTGAGATTTGGACTACCTCCGATAACGGCCAGTCATGGCAGAAGCAGCAATAGCCCCAGGGCAGTGTTGCTCCAGTCCTGACCCCGATCAGCTTCTTTTCAGAAAGTCTGTTTCGCATAAAAGTCGTCCTTAAGCTCCCCTATTACCAAAGTGACGTTTACACAAAATAAACGCTTCTTTAACATCGCTTTCGTGGTTTGGCAGTTCTGGGGGAGGGCTGCCGAGGCGTCTTGAACTGAAAAGTTCGAGGCGCTTTTTTATTTGGAGCATTCGGGTAGAGTTGCCGCGCGTTGGCCGCACCTCAATCCCGTTCTACGATTGGGGCGCTTTTATTTGGAGCAATCCGAGCAGTAGCCGCCGATTTCCAACCGGGAAACCACAATCCTGAAGCGGCAATCTCTCTCCACCTGGCTCTTCAACTTCTCGAAAATGTCGCTGACGAACTCCATGATCTTGCCACAACGCAGGCACGCCATGTGGATGTGGTCGCGGTTTAGTTTGCGTTCGTAGTAATGCCCCTCGCCGTGGATATGCATCAGGTCAAGTTCGTCGATCAGTCCTTGCCGCTTGAGCAGCCGTAAGGTCCGGTATACGGTGCTGCGGTCACGCTCGCGTCGAGTTTCTGCGCCTTGCGCAAGACCTGGGCCGCATCCAGATGCTTGCTGGCGGTTTCCATGACACGCAAAATGGCTCGCCTTTGCTGGGTCATGCGGATGCCGCGCTCGGCACAATAGGCCTGCAGACGGCCCGGCATTTCGGTTTGTGGCAGTGGCATACGACCCTCCTATGTCGCAACTGATGGCAGCTGAGATGCGACAGAAACTTGGGCCAACGCTTGACCGTAGCAATTGGATCCATCGATACTCAATACGGGAGCTAGATGCGACCTATTTGCAACTAGCCCTGGATTACCCCACACCTCTTTAAATCCATGGCCATAAACGCAAGCCTGAGTCCTACGTTAGCGCCAGATGCGATTCAATTGCAACTGCAGTCGTGTAAATTGGCCATGCGCTCCAACTCGAAGCTGCGAACCGTTTGGGGACTTTTCTGCTTCCTGCTGTGCTGGATGGTCCCGGCGTGGGCCAGTGTTGGCGGCAGCATCTCTGGCACGGTCAAGGATCCATCCGGCGCGGCGATCCAGGGGGCGACCGTCGCGCTGCTGAACCTGAATACCGGAGTGCGGCAATCGACGACAACCGGCGGAGGAGGCACGTACAGTTTTCCCGTTCTCCCTGTCGGCAGCTATGCGCTCGAGGTGAACTCTGCCGGTTTCAAATCGTACCGGCGCAGCGGGATCGCTCTCGATCTCGACAGCGTCATTTCATTGGACATCACGCTGCAGGTTCGCGAACGGGCGGAGCAGGTCACAGTCAGCCAGAGCGCAGCCACGCTCGAAACCAACAACAGCCAGTTGGGCGAATTCATCGACAGCAAGCAGATCACTGCCGTGCCGCTGAACGGACGCAGTTATACCGATCTTCTCTCACTTCAGCCCGGAGTTGCGCCGGGAACGTCGATCACCTCGGAAACGGTTCAGGATGTTGGCGCGAGCGCGCTCTCGCCCTCCGGCGATCTGAACCCCGGCACGATTTCGATCAACGGGCAACGCGAATTTGCCAACGCTTTTACAGTGAACGGAAGCGATGCTGAAGAAGATGTGAACATGGGGACGGCGATTATTCCGAACCTGGATTCGATTGCCGAGTTTCGCATTCTCACCAGCAATTTTGACGCGGAATATGGCGAATTCAGCGGAGGCCAAATTAATGTTGTGACCAAGTCGGGCACCAACTCGTTTCACGGCGACCTGTTCGAATTCCTGCGCAATACCGACCTGGACGCTCGCAGCTACTTTTCGCCGGCGCGCGGCACATTCATTCAAAACCAGTTCGGTGGCACGTTTGGCGGGCCTATACGGCGCAATAAGATTTTCTTCTTTTCCGACTACCAAGGCACACGCCAGAGGCAAGGAATCGATACCGGCCTGATCCCTGTACCCTCCCTCGATGAGCGCAAGGGTGATTTCGCCGATTTGGCCAGTTCGTTCTACACCACTCAAATCATCGACGGGCAAACGGTCGTCACGCCCACAACAGTAAGCGGCCCCGGTTGGGCCAAAACGCTTTCCCAAAGTTTCGGTTATGCAATCCAGCCAGGAGAGCCTTACTATTTTCCCGGCTGCACCGGCACAACCTACGTTTCCAGAACCGGCACGCCTGATGCTTGCGTCCTTCCCACGTTGCAAATTCCAGGCAGCGCATGGTCGCTTCCGGCGCAGCATTTGCTGCAATACATTCCTTCCCCCAACCAAACGGGAAGTTTTTTTTCCACCGCTGCCAACAATCAGGCCCTGCGCGATGACAAAGGTGCGCTACGCCTCGATGCCAACGGCAATTGGGGCCTGATTTCGGCCTATTACTTTCTGGATGACTATTCGTTGAACAATCCTTATCCCGTGGCTCAAGGCGGCGCGAGCGTTCCGGGCTTTAATGCGCTATATCTGGGCCGCGCTCAGTTGTTCAGCTTGGGCGACGTCAAGACCCTGAGCACGACCGCGGTGAACGAAGCCCGCATCAGTTTTATGCGCGCCGATAATGACTTGGGCAGGCCCGAAGGCGGTCTCGGCGTGGGCCTGGCGTCACAAGGATTCGTGACTCCTTCGGGAGCGCCAACCATCGTCGCTCTCGCGCCACAGAACGAAGGCGTGGAGGGCCTGGTATTCAATAATTTTTCCACTGGGACCAATACGAACGAACTGAAGCAGGCGAACAACACTTACCAGTGGCTGGATAATCTCTCCAAAATTCTGGGCCGCCACACGCTGAAAATCGGCGGCGAGTTTCATTTCGATCAAGTCAACGTAAATCCGATTGCCCAGTTCAACGGCAGCTTTCTATTTACCGGGAGTCAGACTGGCCTTGATTTCGCAGATTTCCTGCTCGGGATTCCCAGCCAATACAATCAGAGCCAACTCAATCCCTTTTACGGACGCAACAAATACGTCGGCGCCTTCGCCCAGGATAGCTGGCGGGTAAATTCCAGCTTCACGCTCAATTATGGTTTGCGCTGGGACCGCATCGAGCCCTGGTACGAAAAGTACAATCAGATTTCAACCACGGAGCCGGGCAAACAATCGGTCGTATTTCCGGGCGCGCCGGCAGGGATTCTTTATCCCACGGATCCGGGAGTGCGGCGCACGCTTGCGCCTCCGGGAGACGAATTTGCGCCGCGCATCGGCGTGGCTTATTCGCCTAAGCTTGCGGATGGTTTTCTTGGCAGGCTCCTTGGTGGGCCCGGCCAGACCAGTATTCGTGCCGGGGTCGGAATGTATTACACCTCCATCGAGGCGCTCACCATTGGAGTGCTCGCGGCCAACGCGCCTTACGGGACCACCTACAGCAGCCCTGCTCCACCCCTGTTTTCGAATCCGTTCGTCACCGCTTCTACCGGAACGAATTTGGGCCAGTATTTTCCCGTGGGCCTGGCGCCGTTGAACGTTTCCAGCAGCCATCCCGATGCCAGCATCGACTGGTCGCAGTATGAGCCGATCAGCGGCATTCCGGCTTATTCCACCCACAACCGCATTCCTTATACCGAGCAGTACATGTTTTCGGTTGAGCGCCAGCTTGGCGAAAAGACCTTGCTCACTGCCAGCTACGTTGGCAACCAGTCCCATCGGCTTTTGGTATTGGTAGAGTCGAACCCAGGCAATCCCGCGCTGTGCCTGAGTTTGAGTCAGCCGGGTGAGGTCGCACCGGGGTCGGCCACGTGTGGGCCTTTTGGGGAGAGCAATGTGTACACGAGTGCATCGGGGCGAATCGTGAACGGAACTCGCGGACCACTCGGGCCAAAATTCGGCAGCAACACGAATCAATCCACGATTGGTAATTCCAACTACAATGCGCTGGAACTCAGCCTTCGCCACACCAGCGGCCCTTTGCAGCTTTTCGCCAGTTACACCTTCAGCAAATCTCTAGATCAATCCTCGAACCTCGGCGAAGAGGTCAACCCAATCAACCCTGCGTTCAGCCGCGCTTTGTCCGCTTTCGACGTAGAGCACAATTTCGTGGCAAGCTATGCTTACGAACTTCCACTGAAACATCTGTTCCACACAGAGAATCGTTGGACGAGCAACTGGACGATCTCAGGTATCACCCGCTTCAGCAGCGGTTTTCCGGTCACGCTGCTCAATTACGGAGACAACTCGTTGCTGGGAGCGGAACCGAACGGGGTCAACAATTACGGCGTCGATGAACCGCAATACACGCCGGGCCCCCTGCAGTTGAATTCCAACCCCCGCAACGGACGCCCATACTTCAACACTTCGCTTTTCAATTTGCAGCCGCTGGGCACGCCGGGAAATGCAAAGCGCCGGTTCTTCTTCGGCCCTGGGCAAGACAATTACGATCTAGCTTTGCAGAAAACTGTCTCTCTTGGAGAGTCCAAATCGCTCGAGTTTCGATTCGAAGGATTTAATGTGTTCAATCATGCGCAGTTTTACGGCCCAGCCTCGGTAAATGGTAACGTCAACAGTTCGTCTTTCGGAGATGCCGTAAGTGCCGCTCCTCCCCGGCTGATGCAGGCTGCAGCGAAATTCATTTTCTGAGGCCCTATGCATCGAAGTCTGGCCATGTCCGGCTTTTTGCGACCTTCGTTTGCCGACACGCATCGAATAGCAGTGTTAGGATAGACGGTTGGCCTGAAGTTGAGGGCACATTCATAGAAACGCCGGGACCGGCTACGACAGCTCGTTGTTTTCGAGATGTGGGAGCGTCTGCCGTAAACGAGACGTTACAACGAGGAGATGAACATGGCAGGTAATGGAATTGTCGAGGTGACCGATGCGAACTTCGACGCGGACGTATTGAAGTCGGACAAGCCCGTTCTAGTGGACTTCTGGGCCACCTGGTGCGGCCCGTGCCGGGCAATCGCCCCGATTGTCGAGGAACTCGCCAAGGATTACCAAGGCAAGATCAAGATCGGCAAAATGGACGTGGACGCAAACAGCGCCACTCCCATGCGCTATAAGGTCACTGGAATTCCGACGCTGCTGGTCTTCAAAGGCGGACAGGTGGTAGAGCAACTGGTTGGCTACCGTCCGAAAGAAGCCATCGCGCAGGCGCTTGATCGGCACCTCGCCTAAGTTCTACTGCGGCAAAAATATAACGCCCGGGCTTTTGGCCCGGGCGTTGGTGCGTTCAGGCGAACTTATCGCGCGCAAGTGGGACTAAACGCGGTCAGCACATTCGCCGCGGCCGAGAGGTCGCATTGATAGCTGAAACCGGTCGAGTCCGAATAATTGTATTGCTGAGCGGCGGATTGTCCCGTATTCCCTAAAATATTGTAGGAAGAATCGAACTCCAGCGTGTCTTGATGTTGCGCTGTATTCACCATGGAACTGGTATAGCTGGTTCGGCCGCCCGTTGTGGCATTCACGGTCGCCGTATAGTCTTGGCTCGCCGTGGTGGTTTGATAGATGTCGCCGTTCGCTTGCGTAAGCTCGTTGATCTCCAGGCTCAGCGGGAAGGTGAAGGTCTGGGTGCTGACTTGCTGCGGCACGTCGCCGCCTGAAGTGGTGGTAGTCGAGGTAAGTTGAGAAGTTTGCGAAATGTCCTGCAGATACTGGGTCGAGTTGATTTTGAAGTACTGATTGCTCGCGAATTTCACAGCTTGCGAAACCTGTGTCGTGATCTTTCCATGCGACGTATTGGCGTACCCGGAGATCACAAAATTGCGATTCGAGGTGACCAGCACGTTGCCGTTAATGTATGTCGGCTCAACCTTAAGATTTTCCGTGACAACGGGATTTGGAGTGCCCAGCGTGTCTTGCGTAATCGCTCCAGTAACTTGACTCGAGTCTTGATCGAGGTAAACCAAGAGAGATGCAGTCGCCGAGAAATAGCTGTCCGCGTTGAAAACGCTTAATGAAACCGTGTGCGGCTGGCCATTGCTCAACAGGCCGGCAAACGGCGTGAGATTTACTCGATATGGAATGAAGTTCAGCGTCTGTACGCCGGGAATCGGGAACCACAGATAAGGATCGATGCCGCCGGTAAAGATCCAGGGGAACACGGGCGCCACTCCAGCGGGCTGGCCGTCGATCGTGATCTCGGTCTCGCGGAACGCGGTGTTACCACAGCTTTCAAGCTCTGAGGAAACATCATTAGGCACGCAGGTGTACCAGAATTCATCATCGGACTGGCTCTGCGAATAAACGTCCAGATAAGCGCTTTGCACATTCATGGGCAGGCTGAAAGTGCCGGAGAGCGTATCGGTGCCGGAGTTCAGAGTCACAGTTCCGCCTGAAGGCCCGGCGGAAAGCGCATAAACCTGATCGGCGGCCACTGGAGCAGGCTGACCTTGGGCGAGGGGATAGAACTCCAGGACTGCAGTCGCGTAAATCGTCGAGGTGAGGCCGCAGCACAGTGTGTTTCCGATATTTGCCTGGCCGCTTTGCGCGGTGTAGAAAATCGAACTGTAATCGGTGAGATCGTTTTCAATGTGCCACGACGGGCCCAGATTCGGAGAGGGCTCTGCCGTAGTTCCGAAATAAATGTTCACCGGACCGAGCCAGAAATTGGCGGTGCGGTCGTATTGAATGCCGGCGTTCAGGTCAATTTCGGCATCAAGAATCACCTTGGCCCAAGGCCCAGGGCATTCTGCCGGCGGGGTATAGCTGAAATTCTCGAGGTTGAAATCATAGAAAGACGCGTTTTGGAACAACACCACAGTGCAGGGCTTCGTTGAAGGGTGCCTAACATTTGGGTCGGCCGTGACCGTGTTGCTCGAACCGATCACATACGGACCGGAAGCCAAGGCGGACGGAACGAATGCCATGAAAGCGAACAGCAGCGGTAGATGATTGCCCAAACAACGAAGCATTCGGGACATGCAAATCCTCCTGGAAGAGAGTGGCAAAAGCCGTGCCAGCGCTGGCATTGCGGTTGGAATAACTGGCGTGGAAGTATGGCTCGTTTCGCACGAGCGTGTCAACGAAGAAGAAAGTCTCTGACCGGTTGCAACCCTGATCTGGCAAGGGCTTTGGCTGCTGATACAGCTCAATCCTCGCTCGCAGTTCTTCTGCTCCCGGAATGCAATCGAGAAGTTTTCAACAGCAACCCGCAGCATTTGCGTTGGCCTCAAAGATAGATGCCCAGTTTACCGCCTGAATCCGAGACGCCGGTTCAGGCAAAGCATCGTCCTCGCCTGCTGATTGCCGGCTTTTGCATTGCGGCAATTGTGGTTGGCGCAGCCCTTCTGGTCCATTACTGGCCGTTTTCTAAAGATGCGATGTTGCAGCTGTTAAGCGAGAACACAGACAGCCAGGTGACCGTTCGCAGCTTTCAGGAAACTTACTTCCCTTCCCCCGGCTGTGTGATTCAAGACCTCGTTTTCAATCACGATCCGGCCGCGGCGCAGCCGCTTATCACTGTTAAGAAGCTGACGATTCAAGGCAGCTACCGTGGACTGCTTGCACGGCGGGTTCCGAGGATTGTCGCCGAGGGTCTTCGTATCGTGGTTCCCGCTTTTGGCACCGGGAAACAATTTCACATAAGTGAATCCCACTTTACGATTGATGAACTCGTTCTCGATGGAGCAGTTATTGAATACACTGCCCACGTCGATAAGAAGCCGCTGCTTTTCGAATTCCACCAAGCCGCGATGCGCGGTGCGGGATGGTTTCGGCCGTTCAGTTATGACGTGAAGCTTCATAACCCTGAGCCTTCCGCGCAAGTGAGTGTGACCGGAATGTTTGGCGCCTGGAAACAAAATAATACCGGCGCCACACCAATCTCCGGGCAATACACCTTGAAGGACGCCGACTTGAGCGCCTATCGCGGAATTGCGGGAACGCTCTCTTCTGCGGGAAGGTTCGAGGGGAGTTTGAATCACGTCGAGATTACAGGCACAACAAATACGCCCGACTTCGCAATCAGAAAGGGAGGCCACGCCGTGCGGCTCACCGCGCAGTTCAGCGGCTCCGTCGATCCGACATGTGGCAACGCCTTTCTCCAGCATGCGGATATCGATTTTTTGAAGACGCAGGTCACGGCAACGCAGGCCACAGGAAAGAACGGCAGCGCGAAACCGGAAAAGGACGAAAGCCAAACCGCATTAATTGATCTCAGTTCAACGAGCGCGCGGGTACAGGACATTCTGACGTTGCTTATCACGTCCGACAGTCCGCCGATGTCAGGATCGGTGACCTTTCAAGGCCGGGCTGAAATTCCATCAGGTACGGAGGAATTCTTAAAGAGGGTAAGGTTGCTCGGCGAGTTCGGGATTGCAGCGGGAACTTTCGGTAACAGTTCCACTCAGCAGCAGATTGACAAGCTCAGCGCCGGCGCGCGCGGAGGAAAAGCGTCCGATGCAGGTCTTGTGCTCAGCGATCTGAAAGGGCGGGAAAACCTAGTTGACGGGGTGGCGACCTTCTCCGATCTTTCTTTTCATGTTCCTGGGGCGGATGCCACAATGCGCGGCACTTACAATGTGATCAGCGATAAAATCGATCTGCATGGGCAGTTACGGGTCGACACGAAAATTGCTAACACAAAGACCGGACTGAAGAGCCTGGCGCTGAAGGTAATCCAGCCGTTCTTCAAGAAGAACAAGACCGGGCAGATCGTTCCTGTGCGAATTACCGGGACCTACGACCATCCAACATTTGGGCTCGACTTAGGCGACAAGCGTACACAGACGCCGACGCCCCCAAAATCCAGTCAATAGAAAGCTGGGGCCAGTTCCGTCTGCGGCAAAACCGGTCCCTTCCGCAGCAACCTTGCTCCGTAGAATCTCGTCAGCCAGCCAAAGGTTCAGTCGGCCTTGCGCCAGGTATTGTCGCGAGAGTACACGGTTAGGGTCTTAGCGGTTTCCGGCGTGCGCTTGCCCAGATCCTTTTCGTAGACGATTCCGTTCTGGTTCACGATGAAAGTCATCACCCCTGTGGATCGATATTCGGCAGGGTACGCGAGAAATGCGAATCCGCCTGTCATTTTTCCATCTTCAATGTAACTGTGAGCGCCGCCGGGCAGCTTTCTGTCCGGTGAGAATGCGGAAGTAATAACCGTGAAACGGTTCGGGCTGCTGGTCACTTGAGTTGCCCATCATGGAGGCCTGAGCTACCAGCGGCCCAATCGGACTTTCACCTCCGTTGGCGCTGGCCTGCCAATAAAGACCATCCTGCTTGCCTGGGTCGCTCATGAATTTCTCCGCGTAGACATGCGGCGAATTACCATCGTGGGGCTGGCCGTAATATTCCTTTTGCGCATCGACCAGCTCGTGGCAAACCTGGATGACGGCCAACTCATTCCTGCCTACTCGCCGATAAAGGATCTCCTGCTTGCCCTCAGGCGTGTCGAAATACCAGGCATTGGCCTTGTGCACGAGCGGAATCGGAGTGGGCCAGTTTTCCGCCCCGATGTAGAGCGTGGTATTGCCATTCGGTTCGGTCACGAGACGGTGCATCTGCTCGTATTTCTGCACGAACTCGGCACGATTCTCCTTGTCTTGAGCGGGATCACCGGAAGATATGATCTCCTTCCCATCCGGTCCAAGAATTTTCAGCAAAGTTGCTTCATCATCCCATTTGAGTGCGTTCACTAGCGCGTGGCTCGCTTTTCCCGCCGAGGGGAATGTTTCCTGCCCGGCTTGCTGAGCAACGGCGGGAGCCGCGGCTATCGCCGTCGCAACAATCGTCAGGCCAGCAATTGTGCCGAGAATGCGTGATTCAAGCTTTCTGCGATTGTGAAACATGGTCCTTCTCCTTGCAATCTCTATAAGTATTTAAGGCTGCCCAAGGCGCCGATGCCTAGTAGTTTCGGCCGATTAACGCCGGCCGCCACCGCCGCCGCCATGGAACCCCCCGCCGCCGTGAAACCCACCGCCGCCAAAGCTGGATCGTCCGCGAGAAGCGAAGCTCCGCGCTTCGCCGCCGCGGGCTATTCCACCGAACGCGCCCGTGCGTCCACTATGGATCGCCGGTTCACGCGCCGCGCCGCCGTAGCCCCGGAAGCTGCGATCGCCACGTGCAAAACCCGGCTCGCCGCGGAAGCCGCCATGAAAGTATGCGTTCCGATCATAGAAAGCGTGACTGTGCCAGGCATAAGGGTGTCCACCCCAGATTATTCCGTGGTGGTACCAATCAAAACCCCAATGAGGCCATCCCCAACCGAAACCGAAAAACGGTCCAATGCCAAACCCAATACCGAACGAAATATACGGTTCGCCGATGCCCCACCAGGGGTAGAACCCAGGCCATAGTGCGACCGGGTAGCCGTATACGAATTCGGGATTGTACTCCGGCACGTAGACGACATCGGGCTGCGCCGGTTCGATATCGACGTCACCGTTGTTGTTCGACACCGTTTGCTGCGGCGTCGTCTTCAGATTGCCGGCCTGTTCCGCCTGATGGCGCATGTATTGAATTGCGTTCATCACGTCGGCTTGCTGGTTGACATTCGCGTCGCCAAGCTCGGACGTCCACGTCAGGTCCTTATCCATGTTCGCCAGCACGGTCGGAAACTGGCAAAGGGCCTTCACGCTAGGATCCCAAGGCTGATCGTTGACCGCATCTCCTAGCGCCTTCCCCTTGAGACCTGGATGGTCTTGCAAAAAACGCTCAGCTTCCACTATTTGGGTGGGATACGCCGAAGCTGCAAGAATCTGTGCAACCAGCGCATCCGGATACAGAGCGATTGGCGCAACCAGCTCCTGCAGTTGCTGTGGCGTCAGTTGAGAAGGAGCCGGCTGGTCCGGCGCCGGCGCTCCGTTTGGCGGAGGCGCCTGAGCCTGGTCCGGCGGGGGCGCTTGGTCCGTCAGGAGGAGGCGGTGCCTGGTCCTGCCCATAAGCCGTGACCTGGAATGGACTCGCCGCGAACGCAAATGCGCACACGAGAACACCCGTCAAAAACTTGTTCTTAAAATGGTATGCTTTCATTTCATCCCTCCGCTCCACTTCGTCCCCAAGCCAAGGGTCAACCCAAATTCTACTACTTGTTCTTTAGTTGGTTAGATGCCGGCCTCATCGGTTTGGTACTACCTCTTTACGCACTGTTACAAATTTACGCGGGTGGCGCAAACAGCCCGAAGACATTGGGCCCACAACAAATAGCAATCAAGGAGGACAACTTTTCCTCCTGAAATGGGAGCACGTTAGTCACCTTGCTGCACCGCAGACCCTTCGGCATTATGAACAGGATGGACGGCATCCCACAGCTTGCCGGGTTGGACGCGCCTGAAACCAGCGCCGACGCGATTTGTGCGGCGATAGCCCAGATTTTCAAGGTCAGAGCAACCGAAGTGGCGCTGCTGGAGCTTACCGGAACGCTGCTGAATTTCGTCTACCCCGCGGAGTTGCAAACGGCGGGCGCGATCCCCGTTTCCAGCTCAGCCGTCGCGGCCCGAACGGCGCGAACAAAAGAAGCCGAGCTTTCGAACGGCTTCGCGGAAGTTAAACACTTCAGCGTTTTCGAATTGGTCAAACTGGGTGATACCGGACTGGACGCGCAAGTGATCCAGAAGCTGATGTCTGCTCCCATTCTCACCCCTGAGGGTAAAGTGATTGGGGTGATTCAGGTATCTCGCAAGGCGCCGCGGCTGGAGGCCGCCGGCCCGGATTTCACTCCTGAGGGCCGTACGGAAACTTGAATCGGTCGGCCGTACCGTCGGGACATTAATCGCCAAGGCCAAAGGAACTGCTCAAGCCGCTTCTGTTTAGCTTAGGCCATACTGTGCACTCAAAACCAGTCACCCGAAGGTACTGATCGCATTCCGACTATTGCCGTTGCCTACACGCCCACGGGAAATGGCTTGGTGTGGGCTTCGCTGCTGAGCGCGACGCCGGCAAAACGCCCCTGCAGTAGAGACATCAAACCGGTGACCCAGTAGCCGAACACAAACAGGAGCAGGAATGGAATGGTGACGTAGTTCTCGTTTTGAAAGGCGTACAAGACTGTAAGCGCGAAATAAGTTCCGATCAGCAGTTCGATCCAAGGGATCCAGCCGAGGCGTTTGCGGTATTTCGTTGCAGTCACCTTGTCTTTCTTCGATTCCACTTTGTACTTGGGCGTGCGCGCAAATGCGCTCTCCTTGCCGATGAGCGCTTCGATAACAGCTTTTGTGTTGGTGATGGTTAATCCGATGCCCAGGGCCATCAGAAACGGCAGGTAAAGAAATGCGCGGCCCCAGGTTTTGGGAAACAACTCGCGCTGCGAAACCAAATAAAAACTCGATATCGAAAAAGTCGAAGCCATAAAAAGCGGCAGATCGATAAAAAGCATCTGAAACCATCCCTGATAGAAGCGGATGATCATCGCGGGCAACATCAGCACCGAAAGTACAATCATGAGCGGATAGCTGAGATTGGCCGTGAGGTGATACCAGGCTTCGATCTTCGTATGAAACGAGGCATCGCTGCGCATTACGCGCGGCAGAATCTTCTTTCCGGTCTGGATCAGACCCTTGGCCCACCGGGCCTGCTGGGTCTTGAATGCGGTCATTTCGACCGGCAATTCCGCCGGGCACTCCACATCCTGCAGATAAATAAACTTCCATCCCTTCAGCTGAGCGCGATAGGAAAGATCGGTATCTTCGGTAAGCGTGTCGTGCTGCCAGCCGCCCGCCTCATCGATCGCAGCGCGCCGCCAGACGCCTGCAGTGCCATTGAAGTTGAAAAACACTCCGCTGCGGGCGCGTCCGGAGTGTTCGAGCACGAAGTGGCCATCCAGCAACATGGCTTCGACTTCCGTGAGCAGCGAATAGTTGCGGTTGATGTGCGTCCAGCGGGTCTGCACCATGCCGATCTTCGGGTCGGTGAAGTGGTGTACAGTGCACATTAGGAAATCTTCTGGCGGAGTGAAATCCGCGTCGAAGATGGCGACGAATTCGCCCTTCGCCGTCTTTAGTCCTTCGGCTAGCGCGCCGGCCTTAAATCCTTCGCGGTTGGCGCGGTGATGATAAGCGATCGGGTGGCCCAGCGTGGCATAGCGCTCGACGAGATTTCGCGCCACTTCGACAGTCTCGTCGGTGGAATCGTCGAGCACCTGAATGTCGAGCTTCTCGCACGGGTATTTCAGTTTGCAGACCGCATCGAGCAGGCGCTCGACTACGAACTGTTCATTGAAGATGGGGAGTTGCACCGTCACTCGCGGCAGCTCTTCGAACAACCCGGGCGGCGTGGTCGTACGTTTTTCTTTGTGCTTGTAATAAAGATAAACCAGAATGTAGCGATGAATGCCGTAGCCCGCCAGCATTACCAACACGACGAAATATGGAATCAGCAGCGCACGGTCGAAGGCATCAGTGTGGTACAGGCCCTGAAAAGTTTTATCGAGAAGGTGCTGGCGGAGATAGGGCACGATGCCCCGAGGGGCGGCCCAGAGCGCGAGCGCCCCAAAAATCCGATTGGAATCAGAAGCCAGCAAGAGGTTCGGTCGAAACCTCTATTCTACCGGATTCGCGGGGCCGGAAGCCGCGCGAGGGTTCAATCGCGCGCAGTCGCAGAGGACTCTGAGAACTGTTCCGCCTTCTCCAGAAGAATCAGTAGATCGATCGCGAAGGTGCGGCGGGATTGGGCCTGTAATCTCCATTGGTCCTGCACGGATGAGCTTAAATGCGGAATCAGTTCCTCGAAACTTTCGACGATCCGCTCAAAGTAACTGATGTCCTTTTTCAGCAGGCGAACAAATTCTGCTTCCGCTAGAGCGGACATAAGCACCTCCAATTTTCCCCAATGTCAAGAGAAGGAGCAATTGCAATGCCAGAGTACTGCCCTCACGGTGGAACACAAAAGGTATGTATTTTCAGGCAGCTATCGGTGAAGTAGAGAGAGAGAGATTGCGGCTGAGAAATTCTATGCAGCGCCGAGTTGTCGCCGACGTGTAAGAATTTCGCGGCCTGCATGGCCTCGATCTTTACTCTTTTCGATAGAGCAGGTTACGCATGGCTTGCCGCCGGGCTTCGTTGGCTTCCCTGTCGTTCTTACGCGGGTCGGCGTCCGGCACAAGCTTCGATTTAGGGTCAGCGGGATCCTCTTCACTGCACGATGGGCAGCGATTGGCGAAGCCCGGCTTGCCGGGCTTCAGTTCAAACTCTTCGCCGCAGACCACACAGGTCTTGATCGGGTAGGACATGGCTGTATTGTTCCATTTTATCGCGAGCAGCGAATGCCGAGACCGCCTCACCCCTCTTCCGAATGTCCTGCCTCTGCGCAAAACACTGAACACCCATCCCTGTGGAAAACCTTGTCAATACCCTTCAGCCCGGCACTTTAACGCAACTGTTTGAATCCAAGCCCAAAATAAAGTTCCAAAAATGTCTCAATATCCCTATGGAATATGCTATAATGCAATTATAACAATTAGATATTGCACAAGGCGCAGCCCTGCTGCGCCTTTCGTATTTTGCGGCCAAATCTGAGTGGCTTTTCTGCCCTCCGTGGTCGCTTCCCAACAAAAACATAAAAAAACGGTCGGCTAAACATCAAAAACCGGAAAGCTCATGTGAGGAGCCAAATTGTGGGATTGTCCAAAGAGACCATTGCAAGCGAACTTCAGCACACCGCCAAACTCAGCAAGAAACAGCTCGGCGAGCTTGCCGAGCTCGCATTCATGCGCAAAGCCGCAAGCATGGGCTTTGCCGTCGCAAAACCCTGGGGTGACAGCGATCGTTACGATGTAATCGTTCGTTTTGAAAAAATGTTTTGGCGCGTGCAGGTCAAATCTGTGATCACGCCCAAGCCTTCCATGCGCTCCTATCGTGTTAAAACCACACGCGGGGCCAATGGGGCCTACTCGTCCGACGAGATCGACTTCCTCGCCGCCTATGTGTTCCCGACCGACTGCTGGTATATCTTTCCAGCCGCTATGATCGAAGGCCGCGATTCAGTTTGCGTGCGTCCCGAGTCCGCAAAATGTCGCCTCCTCCAGTACCGCGAAGCCTGGGACCTCATGAAAGCCGCCCTCGCAGTCGCTGCCGCAAGCACAACCTGCACCACACTGGCGCATGAAAACGTGCCCCACCCCGGCGCGTTTTGTTCGCCAAAAGTGCCAGATCTGATTTGCGAAACGAACCACACCCAAAAATGATGTAATTCGGAATCGAGCCGTAGGGCCCGAGAGGAATTTTTCCCGACGAAATTAGTGATGTCATTCCGAATCGAGCCGAAGGCTCGGTGAGGAATCTGCTTTTCGCCGCAGCCGCGATGGCGGGCTTGACGCCACGGCGACAAAAGTCGTAACCAGATATGCCGATAACGTAGACGCTACTTTGACGGAGCGCTGACCCATTGGCTGTGGCGAACGGCCTCGGGATTTCCGGGGCCGTTTGCATTTTCGGACGGTGGTGAAATCGGCGTTCCCCGAAACAGAACTCTAGACGACAAAATTTCGCGACGGAACCATTGCGAACCTGCTGCGCTGGCTTAAGCTTTTCGCGTGGGCCCGTGGTGTAACGGTAGCACGATACCCCATCAAGGTATTAGGTTAGGGTTCGAATCCCTCCGGGTCCATTCCTTCCTCGTGAAGGAGTGTCTCTCAGGGACAAGTGGGGAGTTCGCTGATGGGGTGTGGCTCTCCTTAAAGTAACTTGATTTACTGTGAACGCCGGGCCGATAATCTACTTGATACCTTGATGGGGTGCCGGCTACCGGCTCTCGCGAACGGCCTCGGGATTACCGGGGCCGTTTGCATTTTTGGAAGGGCAGCGAAATCGGGCCGAATTCAGCCATCAGGCCTCTAGCTAAAGAGGCGACAGTAGGGCGCCGGCGAGGCAGGCCGACCCGAAGGGATCAGGAGTGATATTCATCATCCTTGTCCGCACCGCGGGCGAACCGTTCCCGCGAGCGCGCCGTAATGGAGGGCAGTATGCCGGAAGTAGATATCCAGACACCGGCTATCCCAAAAATAATGGAAATTGCTGCGACGAGATCAATGTCGCTAATTACCCCCCTGCGAAATCGCCAGTACAGCCAATAGCAGGGGTCCGGCGAGAGTGAACAAGATGCTGTACGTCCGAAGCATGCGTTCGATTAGGGTGCTCCTGCCCTGGGTCTCACGCATAAAGATTCTGGGCGGAAAGCGGTACTTCGATGCAGAGATTTCCTGTACATTTTCCGCTCTCGCCAGCTGGTTCCAAGCATCGATAAGGGCGCGAAAATAGAGGGTCTCAAGCACCGTGGCCCAAAAACGGTCTGATCCAAAGTCCTCCAGTATCTCGAAATCGAACGGAATCACACCGAGGGTCGCGAAGTCCGGTCGATGCCGGGCCCGGCCCTTCAGTTCGGGGTAGCTACGGATACTTCGCCCCTTGTTGAGAATGGTGTAAACAACCCGCACATGCTTTCTTGCCTGAAGAAATCTGGTCAAATTTATGTTCGTTTGCCTGCCTACCTCATCATCTTCGGCGACGGCGATGACTACGTGAGCTGCCTTGCAACTCGCGGCAATCAAGCTATCCATTCCAGCGCGGTTATCCAGGAGAATGTAGTCATATTTATCCTCCACCGAGGTTATGAGACTTTTCAGGCGCTCGGCGGAGAATTGCTCGTCGCTCAGATTTCTGTCGTCGTAGTCGAGGGGGGCGGCAATATTGTCGACGGCGGGCAAGAGATCGCATTCGAAGAACCGCTGAATCATGTATTCAGCCGGGACGCTCGCGACCGGATCCTTTCCTTCGCTGTTGTTCGAGAAAACACCGAGGAGATCAGAGACCGTCACCGTGCGACCGTCGCGCTCCGGCCTTTTGTACCCGAAGAGAAGCACCGTCAATCCCCGAACGAAGATATCCATGTCGACGAGCAGAACTCTAACGCCCTCGCGAGCAAGCGCCCTCCCCAGTACGGCTGTTAGAAGACTCTTGCCGGAACCGCCCTTGCCGCTCACGACGCTAATCACCGTTGCCATTTGGCCTCCTTCGGGCCGGGGCGTCCTTCACAATCGCTCCAGCCAGCATCACGGTGAATCCCACAGCGAAGCTGACTAGCAGCGTCAAGGGCATCCTCCCCATGATCTGACTGGCCGTAAGCGTACGCGACAGAAGGTCATAGTTAACTATCAGGAAAATAACCGCGGTATATCCCAAGCCAAACACAACATGAAACATGTAATGCGATTTGCGAACCTGTAATCGCCGATAGTCGAACAGAATGAACGATATTCCGTACCCTAGAAAGGCAGATAGGACGAGGGTCACCAATGCCACCGGTGACGCGATCACGATTCTCGCGAACTCCTTGAGGAATTCGCCGCTTTGAGTAGGATCGCCCGTCATGGCTCCTCTGACTCTAATTACTAGCAAGTCGGGGATTGCGTCCGGAACATACGCAGAGGGGGCCACGGCTAAAGCCGCGGCCCCCTCGCGTCCGATAATTCTTACTACCTTTGTACGTTTCTGTCCATGTATTTTCTGAATACAAGCAGGGTCATCGACGGATAGGGTGAGGGGAATCGCGGTAGGGCCTCGGCCAGCAAGGTAGCCCTTCTAGTTCAGGAAATACTGCCGATACAGCGTATCTCTCTGCGCAGGCCGGAATCCTGCATCCCGAATAATCCGGCGCAGTTCTTCTTCTGTCGTGCAGTTATTCACGCCGGCGGCTTTCACTACGTTTTCTTCCAGCATCACCGAGCCAACGTCGTTGCCGCCAAAGCGCAGGCCCATTTGGCAGACTTTCAGCCCTTGCGTGACCCAACTGGACTGCACGTTGAGGAAGTTCGAGAGATAGAGGCGTGAGATGGCCAGGACTTTGAGGTATTCGACGGCGGTGGCTTCGTCCCAGTGGCGGCCACCGAGGGCGGTGTTGTGCGGCTGGAAGCTCCAGGGGATGAAGGCGGTAAAGCCTCCGGTTTCTTCCTGCAGGTTGTAGAGTTCCTGAAAATGATTGACGCGGTGCTCGTAGCTTTCGCCGACGCCGAACATCATGGTCGCGGTAGTGCGCATGCCAAGCTGGTGGGCGGTGCGGTGAACGTTGATCCAGTCCCCGGTCAGGCATTTAAGGCGGGCGATTTTATACCGGACTTCATCGTCGAGAATTTCGGCGCCGCCGCCTGGGATGGAATCGAGCCCAGCATCGCGCAGGCGAAGGATTGTGTCGCGAATGCTCAAGTTGCTGTATTCGGCGATGGCAATGATTTCCGAAGCCGAATAACAATGCAGGTGAACCTGCGGAAATCGCTCTTTGATTCCCCGCAGCATCTTTTCGTGCCAGTCGATCTTCAGGTCGGGATGCAAGCCGCCCTGCATCAGGACGCCGGTGCCTCCGAGTTCTACGGTCTCGCGAATTTTCTCGTAGATGGTGTCGAAATCGAGAATGTAACCTTCTTTGGCGGCGGGGCCTTTGAGCGGACGATAAAACGCGCAGAAGGTGCAGTACTCGGTGCAGAAGTTCGTGTAATTAATGTTGCGGTCGATGATGTAGGTGACGGTGCCCTCGGGATGCTTGGCGCGGCGGACAGCGTCGGCTTCCATGCCGATGCCGATCAGGTCTTCGGAGTGGAAAAGGTCGAGGGCTTCTTGCTTGGTCAGGGACATAGGTCGTATTTTAGCGGATGACCACCGGTTCCCGCCAAGAGACCGCTGGCGCGGTGGGACGATTACTAAATTCATGTGCCCCAAGGGGACGGATCCTGCGCACCCTTATGCTGTGGCTGGCGAGGCCTTGGATTGCGCTCCGCCTCTTCTTTTCTTGTACCGAAAATATTCGACCACGCTGATGACCCCACCGATCACAGCCAAGCCGATCAGAATCCCCAGCGCCGGTTCGTAATATTGCCGGAAGAAATGCAGGATGCCGCGACCGTAATGGAATCCAAGAAAAGCTTCAATCACGTAACGCACACCGCGGCCCAGCGCTAACGATCCCAGGAATCGCTTGCGCGGATACTGCGCCGCGCCGGCCGCGATTAGGAACGGCACAAAAGGAAACGGCGGCGGCATTAGAGCGGGAATCGCAACCGCCCAGAATCCCCAGCGCTTGAATTTTTTCTCGACCTGGTCGGCACGTTTCTTTGACAGCTTGTGCTCCATGGCTTCCTTGCCGCCTTTGTGGGCGAGCGCATAAGTAATGTAGCCACCGATAAGAGCACCGAGTGTGGCCATAGCGGCATAGTACGGCCAAGGCTCGTTGTGGCGGGCGGCCAGCCAGATGCAAAGAACATCCATGCTGCCGGTAAGAGGCACGACGGAATTATCGGCGATACCCAGCACAACCAGACCAGGTCCACCCATGCGGCGTAGCTTGTGCCACACGGAAACTGCCAATAAGAGATGAAGAGAAAGAGGCATTCAGATTTGATGGTATTTACGCGACACGCGCACGAAAATTTAATCGGCTTGGCTCGTTTAGGCTCGGATCGCGGCTGGAATTTCGGTGAACCGGATGTCAGGTGCCTGCGGCAGCGCGCCGATCTCGGCCGCATAGCGATAAAAGAGGCGCAACCCTTCGATACATGGCGGGTCGAGGTAATAGTAGATGTTTTCCGTTAAGTAGGAACAAACGTCTTGCTCGGTCAGCCCCAGCCGTGGCGCCCACTCTCGGCTAATACGGTCCAGGCTGGCGGGTTCAAGGCCGTGATCGCGGGATTGCTGGAAAATCGCAGCCAGATCAAGAGGCTGCTGAGTTTGGCGCGCCTCGTGGCGGACAGCCCAGAATGCGAACACGAAAGACTTGCCGGTACGCCGGATCCACTCCTCGGCTAAATCCAGCGTGTAATAGCGGCTGCGGTCAACCTGCAGAGCCGGGTCGCCGATCAAGAGTCCGGCGTCATGAGCGGCGAGCATCTGGTCCAACTCTGGCGCCATGGAAGTAAACGTTCTGGCTCCTCCCAGCCACTTTTCGAACAAAATTTTCGTCAATGCCACTGAGGTCATTGAGGAGGTGTCAAGCGCGATGGTCCGAATCTGCTCGATCGGCACGCGGCTTACGAGTAAGATCGAGCGCACCGCGCGACGGGAGGCGATTGCGACGTCGGGCAGTATCTCCAAGCCGGGAATTTGTGTATAAGCCGCAGCGGGGATAATTCCAATATCGGCCGTGCCGGCTTGCAACGAGCGGGCGCAGGCTGAAGGAAGAGTATAAGAAATATCGAAGTCGCACCCTACGGCACCGTGTTCGAAATCCCACATGAGGGGGGCGGTGTTGAGGTAGGAAATCGTCGAAATCCGCAGCCTGGCCATTCCTATTTTGATTCTAGCAGAGCACATTCGTAGGAGTTATGTGATGCCTTTCCTTGACAGTGCTTTCTGCGAGTAGCTAGAGTCCGCCAATCCGCAATCCGGTCCTAATAAACAAAGATGAGGAGTGCGAAATGCCAAATGCAGTAGCCGCACCAGCAAGCCATGTTCTGGAGTGGCTTGCCATTTCGCTGACTCCCGGCCTAGGCCCGACAAAGGCCCGCAAGTTGGTCGAGCGTTTTGGCACTCCGGAAATGGTTTTTCGCGCTTCGCTCACCGAGTTGGAAGGAACTGGAATTCAGGCCATTTCGGCCCAGTCGATTGCAACAGGCAAATCCGGCGAGTTGGCGAGAGAAGAGCTTGCGCGGGCCGCAACGTTGGGAGTGACAGTAATTTCCTCGGAAGATGCCAACTACCCGCCGCGGTTGAAAGAAATTTACGACCCGCCGGTGGTGCTATACGTTCGCGGGAACATCGAGCTATTGCCGCAGCCTGGCATTGCGATGGTTGGCACGCGCCACCCTACTCCATATGGCATAGGGATGGCGGAGCGTCTTGGATTTGATCTCGCGAAACAGGGATTGGTCATCATCAGCGGCATGGCGCGTGGCGTCGATACCGCGAGCCACCGCGGAGCGATCTCCGCGAAAGGCAGGACCATCGCGGTGTTTGGCACGGGCGCGGACGTGATCTATCCCAAAGAAAACTCGCGATTGTCGGAGCAGATTCTCGCACTCGGCGGCGCGTTTATTTCTGAGTTCCCACTGGGCACGTTTGCCGCTCCGCAGAATTTTCCCATTCGTAATCGAATTCTGAGCGGAATGTCTGTGGGAGTTCTGGTGGTCGAAGCGGCGGAATACTCCGGCACGCGTATCACCGCGCGTTGCGCCCTGGAACAAAACCGTGACGTTTTCGCAGTCCCCGGCAATGTTACAAACAAGAATTCCTGGGGGCCGAACACGTTGATAAAGCAGGGCGCAAAGCTGGTCGCGACCTGGGAAGACGTCTGGGAAGATTTGCCGGCGGAAGTGAAACTTGCGCTGACGCCCACCCCCTCACCTGAATCCGAAGGGCACACAACGTCATCTCTATTTCCGGAAGACGGGCTTCCTCCACACGAAAAGAAAATCCTCAAGCTGCTGAAAGCCGACGAGCCCACGCACATTGATGAGTTGGTGGAACGGCTGGAAACAGAAATGTCCTCCTCGGAAATTTTTGCGGCTTTGTTCGAACTGGAACTTTGCGGCAAGGTTCGGCAGATGCCGGGAAAGAATTTTGTGAAGAGCTTTTAAGCTGCGGGCTACGAGCTTCGCGCAATGCTCTTGGAGAACAAATGAAGGACTTCAAGGAGCTCAATGTGTGGAGGAAAGACCACGAGGCTACCTTGGCGGTCTACGAAGCTACGCGTCGATTTCCGAAAGAAGAACGGTACGGATTGACGAGCCAGACAAGGCGCGCGGCAGCCTCGGTTGCCGCGAATATCGCCGAAGGTTGTGGCCGACGATCAGGTGGCGAAATGTGCCGCCTCCTACATGCCGCATACGGACCAGCGAGCGAACTGGAATGTCATCTGTTGCTCGCGCCGCTCGAAGCTCGGAGATCGAAGCTTTGCCGGTAACTTGTTGCTTTCCGCCAATTCGTGCTAGCTTCAAAACAATTCTTTACATACAGAGGGTGAGTTGCAGAAAAGTTTAGTCATCGTCGAATCGCCGGCCAAGGCAAAGACCATCCAGAAATATCTGGGTAAGGGATTCTCCGTCGAAGCCTCGCTCGGCCATGTCAAGGACCTGCCCAAGAGCACTCTCGGCGTCGACACGGACGACAACTTCTCTACCGAATATGTAGTCATTCCAGGCAAAGAAAAAGTCCTGGCCAGGCTTAAGAAGCTTGCGGGCCAGATGGATGCGATCTATCTCGCGCCTGATCCGGCACCGCGAAGGCGAAGCCATTGCCTCGCATCTTGCGGGCGAACTTGACGGCAATGGCCACGGCAAGAAAGCAAAGAAGAAGAAAAAAGGAGAAGTTGACACTCCGCCGCGCATTCAGCGCGTGACGTTCAACGAAATCACCAAACGTGCAGTGCAGGCGGCATTCGAACATCCGCGTGCCATCGACCAGAATCTAGTGGACGCGCAGCAGGCGCGGCGCGTGCTCGACCGTTTGGTGGGATATCAGGTTTCACCACTGCTATGGGACAAGGTCCGGCGCGGGCTTTCTGCCGGACGCGTGCAGACGGTCGCCCTTCGACTAATTGTCGAGCGCGAACGCGAAATTAAGGCCTTCGAGAAAAAAGAATATTGGACGATCGACGCGCACCTCGCCGCCAACAAGCCTCCGTCTTTCGACGCTCGTTTTCTCGGCAAGGGCGAAGAGAAGATCGAAGTCAACAATGGCGAAGATGCCGAAAAGATCCGCGCAGCCCTTGAAACCGCTGACTGGATCGTTCGCTCAGTTGATAACAAAGAGCGGCGACGCAATGCCGCGCCCCCGTTCACCACCAGTAAATTGCAGCAGGACTCGTCACGCAAGCTCCGGTTCAGCGTGAAGCGCACCATGATGATTGCGCAGCGGCTTTACGAAGGCGTGGAACTCGGCGAAGAAGGACTGACCGGCCTCATTACTTATATGCGTACGGACTCTACGCGCGTCGCGCCTGAGGCAATTGCCGAAGTCCGGGAGTATGTCGGCAAAGAGTATGGCGCGCAATATCTGCCGGAAACCCCGAACACATTCAAAGAGAAAAAAGAAGCCCAAGCGGCGCACGAAGCGATCCGGCCGACTTCGGCGATGCGCCATCCCGATCAGGTCAAGCAATATTTGAAAGAAGATGAGTTTAAAGTTTACAAGCTGA
This sequence comes from uncultured Acidobacteriaceae bacterium, assembly GCA_963743585.1. GTDB lineage: Bacteria > Acidobacteriota > Terriglobia > Terriglobales > Acidobacteriaceae > Sulfotelmatobacter. Next base: position 163,752 of record CAVUQI010000007.1, read on the forward strand.
TATGGCAGAGGTTCGTCGCATCGCAGATTAATCCGGCGGTTTTTGATCAGACCACGGTCGACATCGACGCCAAGACGAAAAATGGCGGTAATGAAGTTTTCTGGTTCCGCGTGACCGGTTCCGTCCTTAAGTTCGATGGCTTTCTGCGAGTTTACGAAGAATCGAAGGAAGGCAAGGACGAAGAAGACGAGGAACTCAAGCACAAGCTGCCGGCTCTGGAAGCGGGGCAGAAACTTACGTTGAAAGAGTTGAAGCCCGAGCAGCATTTCACCGAGCCGCCGCCGCGCTACAACGAGGCCTCGCTGGTGAAGGAGCTTGAAGAGCGCGGCATAGGCCGGCCCTCGACTTACGCCGCTATTCTTGGCACGATCCAAGAGCGGCAATACGTGCAGAAGATTGGCGGCAAGTTCACCCCAACCGAGATCGGACTAGTGGTCACTGACCTGCTGGTTGAGAACTTCCGGGATATTTTCGACGTGCAGTACACGGCGCGCCTGGAGGAAGAGCTCGACGAAATCGAAGAAGGCAAAGAGAAGTGGACTGAGGCGCTCGCCGACTTCTACAAGAAATTCCAGAAAGACCTCAAATATGCCGAAAAGCATATGGAGAACATCAAGCGGATGGAAAAGCCCACAGACGAGAAGTGCGAGCGTTGTGGGGCGCCGCTGGTGATCAAGTGGGGCAAGCACGGCTCCTTCTACGCGTGCAGCACCTACGATAAAGAAGATCCGAACACGTGCACGTTCACCAAAGAAAATCCGATCAACCTGCCCGACCTTGATTCCGCCGACGTGCAGGAAACCGGCGGCGCGGAGGAATATTGCGAGAACTGTGGCCGAGTGATGGTGCTCAAGCGCGGGCGCTTCGGGCAGTTCATGGCGTGCACAGGTTATCCGGATTGCAAGACTACGCGGCGGCTCGATCAAGGGAAAAAGGTTCCCGACATTCCGCTCGACGAGCTGTGTCCGAAGTGTGGGCGCAACATGATGATTCGGCACGGACGCTTCGGCGAGTTCACAGCGTGCAGCGGATACCCCGAGTGCAAGTACGTGAAGCAGAATTTTATTGGCGTGAAGTGTCCGGAGTGTAAAGACGGCGAACTGGTCGAGAAACGGGCCCGTAAGGGCAATACGTTCTATGGCTGCGGCAATTATCCCAAGTGCAAATTTACCTCGGCACACAAACCGATTGCCGAGAAATGCCCGAGCTGCGGCAGCGAGTATTTGGTCGAGAAAAATTTGAAGGCCGGCCCGGTGATCGCCTGCCCAAATAAAGAATGCGATTACGAGCGTGCAGCGCCGCCGGCGGAAGCGGCTGCAACGACCAGCGCGTGAGTTGATTGAGTAATTGGGTAAGCCGGTAATTTACGCTACGCCCTCGCTGCAGTTTCGGGCCGCATCTTTCATTTAACAATTACTCAGTTTCACAATTTCTCAGTTAACAATTTCTCAATTTAAATTGAGTCGATTCCATGCTGGTCAATTCCTATGAGGTGCACAAATGGCGAAGAAGGCTACTCCCGCTGACGCTCAACTGATTCTTCAACTCTACGATCTGCGCCGCGAAGCGGAAATGCGGAAGGCCCGCAACTGGTGGTTTGTTTCTTTCTGGCCGCGCAGCGCCGAAGATTTCATGAAAATCGCATTCACCCCGGGATCACAGGAGAACAATTGGCTGCGCCAGGTCAGCGGTTATTGGAGCATGGCCGCATCGTTCGTTCTACAAGGGGCGCTGAACGCGGATTTGTTTTTGCAGCCGGCGGTCAGCGGAGAAATGTTCATCGTGTTCGCGAAAGTCCATCCCTTTCTGAAGGAGTTGCGGCAAAAAGCCGGCGACCCGCATATGTTCGCGACAATCGAAAAGGTAATCAACAGTTCGAAGTTCGGGCGCGAGCGACTTAAATTCATGCTGAAGCGGGTCGAGACGATGCGCGAGAAAATGGCTCCCGCAAGAGTAAATTAGAAACCGAGTCCGCAGCTGGCGTGGTTTGACAGATTCGCCTGCTCTTTCATCTGTTATCCTGACCTTCGTGCGCATGATCTGGTGGTTCGTGATCCTGGGTGTTAGCACGTTGGTAGTGGTGTGCGTGGCGATTGCTCTGTATCTCCGCTTGCGGCGCCACTTGCGTGCTGCTCATACTGAGCGAGGCCAGGTAAATAACGAACAGGAACTTGAGCGCCAAACGGATAGCATTCAGCCTTAGCGTTCCGCGCTGGGGATACGGAGAAACTTCCATGGGAAAATCGGCGGTTCCTGCATTGGCCGGTTCTCGCGAGCGGGCAGCATCGCCTGATGTCGCGAGGCAGATCGCACTCGTTGTAGGAGCGAGTTTGTTCGTTGCGCTGTGCGCGCGAATTACGATTCCTCTGCCCTTTACCCCGGTGCCGCTGACGGTGCAGAACTTCGGGGTGTTGCTGGTCGGGTTAATGCTAGGCAGCAGACTTGGATTCGCGGCGCTGGCTCTCTATTTAGCCGAAGGCGCGGCGGGGATGCCGGTGTTTAATCCCACCGGGGCGGGAGGCATTGCGCAGTTGTTGGGCGCGACTGGCGGATTTTTGCTGGCTTATCCGTTAGTAGCGTGGCTCACGGGATATGTCATGGAGCATGGACGGAAAAGCTTTGCGCGAGCTGCCGCGGCTGGTTTTCTGGGCGAGGTCGTCCTCTTTGTCTCAGGCTTGGCTTGGCTGGCGATTCTGACTCATTCTATGGCGCAAGCGTTCCGCTGGGGCCTTTACTGGTTTGTTTTTGCTGAAGTGATCAAGGTGATGGTAGCGGCGGGAATTACGGCGCGTTGGCAGCGTCACCGGAACGAATAGCTGGGGCGAAAATGCCCGGCAGATATTTGGAGTTGAAATGACGGTAGTTTCAGAACAAGAAGCAAAACAGTCCGGCAGCGCATCCCAGACACGCGAGATCACGATTGCCCATAGTCCTGACTCCGACGATGCGTTCATGTTTTACGGGCTGGCAACCAATAAAGTTCGAGTTCCCGGGCTGCGCTTCACCCACACGCTTTGCGACATTGAGACGCTGAACCAAAAGGCCCGTGAGGGTGTTTACGATGTGACGGCCATTTCGTTTCACGCCTATCCTTACATACAGCAACTCTATGCGCTGATGTCGTGCGGCGGCAGCGTGGGCGAAGGGTACGGGCCAATGGTGGTTTCCCCGCGGGCGTTTACGCAAGATGAGATCAAAGATAAATGCATTGCCGTTCCGGGAACGCTGACCACGGCATATCTCGCGCTGCGCTTGTTTGCTCCCGGCGTGCAGACCGAAGTTGTGCCTTTCGACCAGATCATTCCGCAGGTGCTTGAGGGCAAGTACGAAGCCGGATTGATCATTCACGAAGGCCAGCTGACTTATGACAAAGTCGGATTGCACCGCGTTGTCGATCTCGGCCGCTGGTGGCAGAAGGTGACTGGCTTGCCGCTGCCGCTGGGAGGAAACGCAATTCGCCGGGCCCTTGGCCCTCAGCTTATGTCAGCAGTCACCGCCGCATTGCGCAACAGCATTCAATATGCGCTTGATCATCGCGAAGAAGCGCTGTCTTACGCCATGCAGTTCGCCCGCGATCTCGATAGTTCTACTGCAGACCGCTTCGTCGGCATGTACGTAAATGAGCGCACGCTGGAGTATGGCCCGGATGGACGAGAGGCGGTCACCCGATTGCTCGATATGGGACATAAGGCGGGAGTTATTGGGCCTGAAGCGAGCGTGGATTGGGTTTGAGCTGCGAGCTTTGAGCTATGAGCGCCGAGCCAGCAAACCCAAAGCAGTTGCCTTCCCAAACCCTCCTCATCGACGCCGACGATACGCTCTGGGAAAACAACATCTACTTCGAGCGGGCAATTGCAAAGTTTATTTCCTTTCTTAACCACCACGAGTTTTCTTCCGAGCAGGTTCGCGAAGTCCTCAACAATGTAGAGCGCGAATGCATCATAAAGCATGGTTACGGACTGCACAGCTTTCGTCACGCCTTGGTAGACACGTTCGAACGCCTCAGCACAAAACCGGTCACTCCAGAGTTGCATGCGCAAATTCAGAGCTTCGCGCATGCCATCGCCGACCATCCCATTGAACTTCTGCCGGAAGTCTCTGAAACTTTGCAATATCTTTCCGGGCGTCACCGGCTCGTCCTTGTCACCAAGGGCGCGCTAGCCGAGCAATCCGGAAAGATTGAGCGCTCGGGACTGCGACAGCACTTTGCCGCCGTCGAAATCGTGGCTGAGAAACATTTTGCCGCATATGAAGCTCTGGTTGAGAAGTATGAACTCGTGCGCGACAGAAGCTGGATGATTGGCAACAGCCCAAAGTCGGACATTAATCCTGCGCTGGCGGTGGGGTTGAACGCCGTTTTTGTGCCCCACGGCGATACCTGGATTCTGGAGCATGAAGAACTGAATGCAGCTCCCGGGTCGCAGCGCCTGATTATCGCGGGCTGCTTTGCCGAATTGCGCGAACATTTCTAAGCAGTAATCCTCCAACCCATAATCGGGAAGAACAGCGGATTCACCGCGCCAATACTGCACCAAAGTAACCAACAGCACTTTTCTCGATATTCATTTACGCGTGGTACGCTCATTTTTGGTCAGTGTTGGCGCGCCGCTCATCGTGACCGTAGAGACACAAAATTTCCGCAGGCTGCTGCGTACAGTCGAGGCCCTTTCCGAACTGGGGCCCGAGTTGGCTGCGGAACGCGAGTTTTCCGAAACTGCGCGCCGCATGCTTTCCGCGGTCATGGAAGCTGCCGGAGCAGGTGAAGGCGCTCTTTTCGTTTTCAACGAAAAACCCACAATGCTCACCTCTGTGGCGGCAAGCGGTTTCGCCTTACTGCCCGACCCAGCGTTTATTCCGCTTTTGCCAAAACACGCGCACGCGCTCGCCGCCGCGCGGGGACCGATTGTATTGAATGCATCGACGTATTCGATTTTTCTGAGTTCGAACGGCAATGTAGCGCCGGAACTTTTCAAGTGCCTGGCGCCGTTGAAAGCAGCAGGGAAGCTGGCTGGGATTGTGGCCCTCGGCAGGAGGCCGGGGGATGCGCCATACGAGCAGGCTGAACTCGATGCCATGGAGTTGCTTTGCAGTTATATCGGCCTTGCAGTCCAGAACCATGCGTTGACCCAGACCCTGGCGCAGCGCGTGACTGAAAATCTGCGGCTCATGGCATCGTTGAACGGCTTCTACGATACGGCTTTGGAGGCGTTCGCAACCGCGATTGACGTGAAGCACGTCAACATTCATGGACACTCGCTTCGCGTGGGCCGCTATGCTGCCGCGATCGGCGAAGCGATCGGCGCTGATGCCGGCGAAGTAGCTGCGCTGCGCAGCGCCGGTTATCTACACGATATCGGCAAAGTGGCGGTGAGCCGCCGTCTATTCGGCAAAGCAGGCGCGCTCGATCCCGAAGAATTTCGCGAAATGGCCGACCATACGGTCGTGGGGCACCAGATTGTGAGCAGCGTGCAATTTCCCTGGCCAAAGATCCACGAGGCGGTGCGATGGCATCACGAGCGGTGCGATGGTTCGGGGTATCCCGACGGCCTCCATGGCGACGACTTGCCCATGGCGGTGCGCATCATGGCGCTGGCCGACACTTTTGATGCCATGACCAGCAAGCGTCCGTATCGCGAATCGCTTTCTCTGGGCAATGCTTTGACGGATTTGGTTCGCATGACTCCGCAGAAATACGATCCCGAGGTGGTGCAAGGTCTGCTGATTCAAGTGCGCCGCGATGCCGTGGGCAGTAATCGTGTTCCTTTGCTGGCGGACCACATGCCAGTGAACCTCGCACCGACAGATATTGACCAACTGGCTGCGACCCTGCAGCATAAAATCTCGAACGGGAAAACCTATCTCACATAGCTGAGAGCTATTAGGTCCGCTCCGAGCCACGAGATTTTAGATTTGAAATTTAGCTTGTTCCTTCGAGCCAGAGGTCTGCCTGTTTCTGCCAGTTCCAAGGAACGGCGAGGAATACGCTTTCGGTACCATTTACGGTCACTCTTTAGTAACAAGGCGACAACTTTTTCCTTCCGTTCGGGTTGATAATACGCAGAGCCACATCTTTCCCTGCCGGGGGTTTCCATGCGTCTGGGCCGCACGAGATTCGCCGCATCTGTGCTTCTTTTTTGCCTGGCGTGCACCGTGCTGCCACTGCTGGCGAAAAAGAAAGCGGCTCCGGCATCCGATTCCAGCAACCAAAAACGGGCCCTGCACGCGCTGAATCGCCTCACTTTCGGCCCCCGGCCAGGAGATGTGCAGCAAGTTGCGGCGATGGGAGTCGATCGCTGGATCGATCTGCAACTGCATCCCGAAAGGATCGATGACAGCGCTCTCAATTCACGCCTCGAGCCGTTCCGCACTCTGCGCATGAGCACACGGGAAATTGCGGAAAACTTTCCCGATCCGCAGGAAATCAATCAGGTGATGAATGGAAAGAGAACCATGCCTTCGGACCCGGCCACGCGAGCGATTTATGAGGTTCAACTTGCGAAGCTGACGGCGCGAAAAGAGCGCAAAGAAAAAGAAGACGAAGCCAAAATCGCGACTGCCTCCACGTCAATGATAAAACCGGGCGAAGGGCCACAAGCATCGATGACGCCAGCGAAGCCAGCCCCCGAGGAGCAAGAACAAGAACGCATCCGCGAAGAGCAGCCTTACGCCCATTTCGATTTTGAAGAATTAACCATCCTGCCGGCTGATCAGCGATATCAAAGAATCCTTACGATGAAGCCGGAGGAACTGATCTCATTTGCCGACTCTCTACGCGGAGGCAAAGGGCGAGATTTTATTGAAGGCATGTCGCCGCAACAGAAGGAAACTCTGCTCGCCTTAAACAATCCGTCGGCTGTAGTCGACAGCGAGTTAGCGCAGGCCAAGCTCCTGCGAGCGATTTATAGCCAGCGCCAACTCGAAGAAGTGATGACTGATTTTTGGTTTAACCACTTCAATGTTTTTGCCGGCAAGGGTCTTGACCGCTTTATGTTGACGAGCTATGAACGCGACGTGATCCGGCCACATGCTCTCGGCAGATTCGAAGATCTGCTGGTGGCGACGGCGAAGAGTCCGGCGATGCTCTTCTATCTCGACAACTGGGTAAGCGTCGGGACCGAACTCACCGCAGGCCCTTGGAACTCCGGCGCATGGTTACGGGCCGTACGCGCGCCGCTTTCCCGCGCGGCCAAACAAGCGTCCCAGCGGTCTCAATGAGAATTACGGCCGCGAGTTGATGGAACTACACACGCTGAGCGTGAACGGCGGCTACTCGCAACGCGACGTCACCGAGGCTGCCAAAGTGTTTACCGGATGGACGATCGACAAGCCGGCGCAGGGCGGCGGTTTCAAGTTCGAACCGCGAATGCATGAACCTGGGCCAAAGTTTGTGCTCGGGCATCGCATCAAAGAAAAAGGTGAAGACGAAGGGCTGGAACTGCTGCATCGGCTGGCCACCAGCCGGAAGACAGCGCATTTTATCTCGCTCAAGCTGGCAGAGCGGTTCGTTTCGGACGATCCTCCGCCCGCGTTGGTCGATCGGATGGCGAAGACATTTTTGAAAAAGAAAGGCGACATCCGCGAGGTGTTGAGCGTGCTCTTTCACTCGCCAGAGTTTTGGGACGATTCAACCTATCGAGCGAAGGTGAAAACGCCGCTGGAGTTCGTAGCCTCTAGTCTTCGCGCGACCGGCGCCGAGGTCGACGATGCCGTGCCTTTAATTCGACAACTCAACAACATGGGAATGCCGCTATACGGCGCGCAGCCACCCACGGGTTATTCGATGGAAGCCGATGCCTGGGTGAGTTCTTCGGCGTTGCTCAATCGAATGAATTTCGCTCTTGCACTCACCGGTGGGAGGATTCGCGGGGTCAGGCTCGATGCGAGCGCATTGGAGCCGAATACGCAGAGTTCTGATCCATCGGCGATTGTTGCCATGTTTGAGGACAAGCTTGTCGCGGGCGGGGTTTCGCGGCAGACGCATGATTCGATCGTCGCGCAGACTCAGGCGACGACCACGACAACAGCAATAACGAAGACCGGCAATCCCGGCACCATTGCAGGGTTGCTGCTCGGCTCGCCGGAGTTTCAGAGAAGGTAGGCGCAAGCAAGACGCAGCAAGCTGCGTCTCTACGGAGCCTTATGTCAATCACTCGTCGGGTATTTATTCACAACAGCGCGCTCGCCATTGTGGGAACGGCAGCAGTGCCGAGCTTTCTGGCTCGCGCGGCGTGGGGATCTGCAACGCTGGGCCTGCGGGAAAAGCGTCTGGTCGTCATCTTCCAACGTGGCGCGGCTGACGGCTTGAATATCGTGGTACCGCATGCCGAGGCGCAATATTATGCCATGCGGCCTAGCATCAACATCCCTCGGCAAGCCGTGCTCGATCTGGATGGATTCTTCGGACTGCATCCCGCGCTCGCATCATTTCAACCGCTATGGCAGCAGCGGCATTTGGCAATCGTTCACGCCGCGGGATCGCCCGATCCCAACCGATCTCACTTCGACGCGCAGGATTTCATGGAGTCGGGCACTCCGGGCGTGAAGTCAACGGAAGATGGATGGCTGAACCGATCTCTACGCAACCTGCCGCATCCTCCACAGAAGTCTCCCTTCGATGCGATCGCGATGGGGCCATCGATTCCCCGCATCCTGAGCGGGGTTGAGCCCACGGTTGCAATGAACAACATCAACGATTTTTCAGTCGGCGGGCGCAATGCGAAGGCTTCGCCGGTTGCGAATGCATTTGAGGCGATGTATGACCACTCCTCCGATGCGGTACTGCATACCGCCGGCGAAGAAACTTTTGACGCCGTTAAGATGTTGAAATCTGCCGATCCCTCGAAATACAAACCGGCGCCCGGCGCAGATTATCCGAAAGGACGTTTTGGTGATAGCCTGCGGCAGCTTGCGCAGCTCATTAAGGCGAATCTCGGCGTGCGGGTGGCATTTGCCGATATCGGCGGCTGGGACCATCACGTAAACGAGGGCGCCGCTGAAGGCCAGCTTGCCAACGTGCTGAGTGAGTTTTCTCAATCGCTGACAGCATTTTGGACTGATCTCGGCGATCTCGGAGAAGACACCGTGGTTGTGACCATGTCAGAATTCGGCCGCACGGCGCGAGAGAACGGCAACCGCGGAACCGATCACGGACACGCGAATGTCATGTTCGTTCTCGGCGGCCCGGTAAAGGGCGGAAAGGTTTACGGCCGCTGGCCGGGGCTTGATCAGTCGCAGCTTTATGAAGGCCGCGATCTGGCATTGACTACGGATTTCCGACAGGTGCTCGGCGAAGCGGTTGCACGGCACATGGGGAATAAGAGTTTGCCAGAGGTGTTTCCGGAATATGAGAACCAGCCGGAGAAATTCTTGCGTTACTTAGGATAACGACGCGCAATAAAACAAGCTACGTCTCGATTAGCACATCGCTATTCTCAATCTTCAGCGGATAGACGGCCACCTTCATGCTGGAATCCTGCTCGGCCACACCCGTCTTCACATTCCAGGCCCAGCCGTGCCACGGGCACACGATCTGATCGCCTTCAATCATTCCCTGCCCCAGCGGACCGCCGCGATGCGGGCAGACGTTGTCCATCGCGCTGTAGACGCCGTTCACATTGGCGACGCAGATTGTCTTGCTGCCGCAGGGGAATTCTTTGGCTTCGTCGATGAAAGGGAGTTCGGATTGTGTCGTCAGTTTTGTGAAGTTCGGCATTATGCGCTTTTTGACCCTCCCCAGAACAAATGCCGAGCGAAGCTCGGCGGACAGCCGAGGGCGGCTGTCCCTACTTGAGTTTGCTGACGGCTGATCGCTGAGAGCTGACGACTATTTCGGTTGCATGGTCTGCGCGATCATGACCTGACGCTTGAAATCTTCCATCATGTTCGCGTCCAGTCGAACTTCGGTCGGCTTCCTGGCCAGGGTCATGGTATCGATTTTGTCTTGCAGCTTGAGCAGAGCGTAGAACAAATTTTCAGGACGCGGAGGACATCCAGTCACGTAAACATCGACCGGAACAATCTTGTCGACACCCTGCAAAACGGCATATGTGTTAAATGGCCCGCCAACCGATGAGCACGCGCCCATCGAGATCACCCACTTCGGGTCGGGCATCTGGTCGTAGATGCGCTTTACCACCGGGGCCATTTTCAACGTCACGGTACCGGCGACGATCATCAAATCGCTCTGCCGCGGGCTGGGACGAAACACTTCCGAGCCGAAGCGCGCGATATCGAAACGCGCCGTGGATGAGGCGATCATCTCAATCGCGCAGCAAGCCAAGCCAAAGGTCATTGGCCACACGGCAGATTTGCGCGCCCAGTTGAAAACGTAATCGACCGTGCTGATCAGAAAATTCTTTTCGAATTTATTTTGCAGCCAGCTCATGAGTGACCCCGACGCAACATTATAGCCCTCCCGTGCTTTAGTATTAAAAGCACTGAAGCCAAAGCACGATACATGGATGCAAGAGCGCTCAGATACCGAAGCGGCGAGGAGATTATGGAGAACGACCGGGTACTCTTCCACGGCAACCCCGCAAAGGTCGAATTCGTCGCCAATGATCGGGACGACCCCGACCCGGAGATCGCATGGCACATCGCAGAGCACCGCGGGGGCGTCATGATTCTCGATCCAATGGCCTCGGGCCGTACGTTTATTCCCCGCGAAGATCTCGACGACTACAACGATTTGGAGTTCGTCGGACGTGGCTGAAATCTTTGTCGCAACCGCCAAAGGCAAACGCGAGGACACCATAGGCATTGCGCTCCGCGCCTGGTCGCAGATTCGCACCTCGGCCTTCTGGATGTTCGCCATCGCCCTGTTTTTGCGTATGGGATGGATCATCGTCGGCCACACCTACAAGTTCAAAACCAGCGACAATAACTTCAGCTTCGGCTGGGAAATGGGGCGCATCGGCGCGGCCATCGCCGCGGGACACGGCTTCAGCAATCCTTTCAACGGTACGACCGGCCCAACCGCCTGGGAAACGCCTCTTTATCCTTACTTGATTGCGGGCGTGTTTCACTTTTTTGGCATTTACTCGCGAGCTTCAGCTTTTGTGCTGCTTACCATCAACAGCATTTTTTCGGCGCTCACGTGCATTCCAATCTTCCTGATCGGGCGGAAAATCTTTTCCGAGGAAGTCGCCGTGGGCGCGGCATGGACCTGGGCTCTTCTGCCCTATGTCATGTACTGGTGCACGCGGTGGGTATGGGAGACAAGTTTGTCTGCACTCCTGCTGACCCTGATTTTCTGGTTTTCGCTGACACTCGCGGAGCGCGACGGGTTCAAGCCCTGGGTCGAGTTCGGGCTGCTTTGGGGTATTGCCGCTCTCAGCAGCACCGTGCTGATCTCGTTTCTGCCGGCTTCGGGATTGTGGACATGGCGTCAGCGCGCGAAGCGACATAAACCATCGCTGGCCGGCGTGCTCCTGGCTTCTGCAGTTTTTATTGCCTGCCTCGCCCCGTGGACTGCGCGGAATTATCGAACGTTCGGCAAGTTCATCTTTGTGCGTGACAATTTCGGCGCCGAGCTTCGGCTGGGCAACGGCCGTGGCGCGGATGGAACCTGGATGGAATATCTGCATCCCACGCAGGATCTTTATGCGATGCGCCAATATGAGGCGATGGGCGAATTGTCTTACATCGCGATGCGCAAGCGGCAGGCAGTGGATTACATTGAGGCCGATTATCCGCGCTTTGCCATGCTTTGCCTGAAACGCTTCATTTATTTCTGGGCCGGACCGCCGAAGCTGGCAAAGATCTGGTGGCTTGCAGAAGTAAAGAATTCGCTTTTTCTCGCAACATCGGTGCTGATGTTCTGGGGGTTGGGGCGCGCTTTGCGGCGGCACAAACGTGGAGCATGGCTTCTATTCTGGCTGATTCTGTTGTATCCCGCGATTTATTACGTGGTGTTTCCCGGACAGCGTTACCGCCATCCGATCGAGCCGGAGATCACGATACTGGGAGTTTACCTGCTCACCGAAGCGAGACAGAAGAACGACTCCGCCGCGCTATCTGATGAGATTTGAGGGATCAGAATGCGGCATCTTCTTGACAGCGCCAATTCAGCAAATCAAGAAGAAATTTCGTCTGCCCTACTCACCATTTCCCAGCCACTACGTCTACATCTGCACGGAGGTTTTATGAAACGCCTGTCTGATTTTCCTATCGGATTCGGAGTAGCGGCTGGAACCATCTGCGCCGTTTTGGCGTTCGCTCTCGCGGCGCATGCCGCGGACCATCGGGGCGCAATGACAGAGGAGTTTCATCAAACCTATGCAATTACGCCCGAAGGCCGCGTCAGCCTCGATAACATCAACGGCGCGGTCCACATCTCCACGTGGGACCCGCAACGAAGTCAAAGTGGACGCCATCAAGTCGGCCAATTCGAAAGAGCAGCTGGATGAAGCGCATATCATCGTGGAGGCCGGGAAGGACCAAGTTTCAATTCGCACACAATATCCCGATCACGATCACACCTTCAACTCGGGTTCACACGATAATCCGGCGAGTGTCGAATACACCCTGACGGTGCCGCGCGCCGCGCGACTGGACGAGATCAAGCTCATCAACGGGTCGCTCGATATTACTGGGACGAAGGGCGAACTTCGTGCTTCGTGCATTAATGGCAGGTTGGAAGCACAAGATCTTTCGGGCGAGTCAGAGCTTTCTACCGTCAATGGCCGTATAGACGCGAAATTTGATGAGATTCCCTCGTCCTCGATCGAGTTGAAGTCGGTAAATGGCTCTGTCGAGTTGACGATTCCTTCCGATTCAAACGCGGAGATCGCGGCCAGCACAGTCTCTGGAGCCATTGAGAATGACTTCGGCCTTCACGTGGACCATGGCTTTGTCGGGCACAATCTTAATGGAGAACTCGGTAGCGGCGGCACGCACATTCGGGTGCAGGATGTAAATGGCCGGATTGAAATCCGGCACGCTAACGATGGACGCGCCTTAAGCCCCGTGAGGGGCCAGGGTAATCGCGGCCACGACGGCAACGACGACGATGAAGACGAAATGTGATTGCTAATAAATCGTGTATCCCGGCGCGGGCGTGCGCAGATCGGGCTTCGATGCCATCAACAATAGCCCGCCCTCCCGCTTGAACGCACGCAGATCGTCCAGAGTATGAAATGATTTCGTTTTGTAATCGTCGGGCGTTGGAGTGTCGTCGGGAATGCGGACCGCTTCCACGTTTTCGAAAGCATGCTTCCTCAATAACTCGACGTATTCCGCAGCCGAGCGCACGTGAACCGGAACCTTCAGCTTATCGACCCATTGCAGGGAATAGGAATTGTCTTTGTAGAGATTGATGAGAATAAATAATCTTCCTCGCGGGGCCATTACGCGAAAAAGCTCTTTCAAGGCGCGGTCCTGATCGGCATAGTAATAGAAGGATTCAACCGAAAGAACTTTGTCGAAGAAATTCTCTTCCCAGGGAACCTGCTCCGCCGAGCCCCAGACGTAAAGAATATTGTCAAAATCTTTCGACGCGGTGCGCGCCTCGCGAATCATCTCGTCCGAAACATCCACGCCGACAACCTGCCCGAAACCATCGGGCCCGTCTCCCACTAATCGCGCCAAAAGCCGGGTTGCCCATCCCGAGCCGCAACCCAGGTCGAGCACGCGCTCGCCGGGCCGCAGATCCATGCGGCGGATCGTCTTCGAGGTGATATCGAGATGGTGCTGCTCCATCTTGGGCCCTTCGCCGGCAGCGGCCCAGCGGTTGAATTCCTGTTGCAGCTTCTCGTCGGGAGTAAGGGATCTTTCAGGCATGTTTGTTTCGCTGATTTAATGCGCATTATGCTGCGACCTATTTATGTTACAGTTTTCCTCCACATGGCGACAAACCCACAAAATCCGCTGCCCGCGCCGGAAGCGCTCTTTTATTGTCCGAAATGCGCCCAGGAGGTGACTGATCCACTCACCTGCGGCGATTGTTCTGCCATCATTTGCCGCCGCTGCGGAACACCGCTGGAGTCTCCCGACGAATTGGGAATCGGATAATGGATTCCAGCCTGGCGCCGGTCACGACCGAAAACTCCGAAGCCAGTTCGCAACCCACTCTCGTACGCGGACTGAGTCTGCTCGACTCCGTTTTGCTGCTGGTCAGCGGCATTATTGGGTCTTCGATTTTCCTTACCGCGAAAGATGTTGCCGGACCTCTGCCGCAGCCCATGCTGTTTCTTGGCGTCTGGGTGGTTGGAGGAGTGATCTCGCTTTTTGGCTGTGCCGCTTTCGCGGAACTGGGATCGATGTTTCCCGAATCCGGTGGGCAGTATGTTTACCTGCGCGAAGCCTATGGAGACCTCATCGCTTTTCTCTACGGATGGATGCTGTTTGCCGTAGCAAACGGCGGATCGATCGCTGCGCTTGCTGTCGCGGCGGCCGCGTATACGGGCCAGGTTTTTCCGGTGGTCTCGCAAGATCATGTCGTAGTCGCGATGGGTGCAGTCGCCATCACGCGAGCGCACCTGCTTGCCCTGCTTCTAATCGCCTTTGTCACTTACGTGAACGTTGTGGGCTTGCGCTGGGGCGCACTGCTACAGAACCTTTCTACCTGGACCAAGTTCACGGCCATGGCGGCTTTCGTCGTTCTCGGCTTTGCCATTGGCAAAGGCGACTGGTCGCATTTCAGTTCGCACGGCGCCAGCCTCACCCTGGGGCTTCATCCCGCGCAGTTGATTTCGGCGATGGGCGTAGCGCTGATTGCCGTCTTCTGGGCTTACGACGGATGGGTTTACATCACCTGGGTCGCAGGCGAAGTGAAAGAGCCGCGGCGGAATGTGCCTTTGGCGATGGTCCTTGGTGTGCTCGTCGTTGGCGCGATTTACGTGGCGATGAATTTCACTTATCTCTACGCATTGCCGTTGAATGAAATTGCGAAGCGCGAGACGATTGCGCATGCGGCGGCAACAGCGCTTTTTTCTCCTCGTGCGGCGGTATGGCTCTCGCTCATGATTGCGGTTTCCTGCTTTAGTGCGGCCGCCACGTGCACGCTATCAGGCGCTCGGGTATATCTCGCGATGGCTCAGGATGGGGTCTTCTTCAAGCGCATGGCGGCGATTCATCCCAAGTGGCGCACGCCGGCTTTCAGCTTGATAGGACAAGGCGTCTGGGCGGCGTTGCTTACGGTGAGCGGGCGCTACGATCAGCTCTACACTTATGTTATCTACGGCATGGTGCTCTCTTACACGCTGACCGTGATTGGCATGTTTCTTTTGCGTTGGAGGCGGCCTGACATTCCGCGTCCCTACCGGTGCACCGGATATCCGTGGCTGCCCGCGATCTACGTGCTGGTTGGCGCTGCGTGGACTTTGAATACCGTCATCACGCGGCCGACGGAAGCGTTCTGGGGCACGGCCATCGTCCTGATGGGCGTGCCGGGATATCTTTATTGGAAGCGGAGCAACCGTGCCGTGAGCTGAGTAGTTTCGGATCTCTGGCCGGTTCGCTTTGTTGTGAACAGCCGGGGAGATCCCTGACATTTTAGACCGGGGACATCCCTGACACTTTTTCTTCCGTTTCCGTGAGGGGATGGGGTGCAGGGGAAGGGGAAACTTCCCCTTCCCTTGCTCCGGCCACGTAGAAGCTGCTGGCTTCGGCGGCGCTCTCACCCCCGCGATTTTTCTTTGCCGGCAGCGGCACGACTCGCCGTTGCCAGCTGTCAAACCGCGCCAGGGGAACTTCGGCGAAGTACACCGTATACCAGCGCTCATCCTGGTCAGCGGCAGCAGCCCTACGCGCTCACCCCACAATACCTCGCTCAAAAATACGTCGTGCCGTTTCTTCCAGCGAAAGTGTCCGTGGGAATGCACGCTGCGCACCAGCATGGTCGCGGGATATTCCGGCTCCCGCACCTTGGCTGGATAGGCCCGCTCCGACGGCTCATACACGCTTGCCGGCGTCTGCATCCCTAGCGCTTCGTGCGGACGTACTTCGTTGTATTCTTGGCGGAACTCCTGCAGCGCCCGTTGTTGGGCTCGCCGATCTTCGGCCGGCGGCATCGCCACCTCCTGCTTCAGCGTGCGATGCATGCGCTCGTGCCGCCCGTTCTGCTCCGGATGTCCCGCCTCAATCCGCTCCGGCACGATCCCTAACTTGATCCACCACACCGCCAGCCGCGACAGTCCTGCGATGGCCGTCGAAGCGAACGGTGCTCCGTTGTCGGTGCGGATGGCTTGCGGCAATCCATACTGGCGGAAGGCCGCTTCGAAGGTCGCCTGCACCCGCGCCGTGTCCGTCTTCGCCACCGCCTGCGCGCGCAGCAGATAACGGCTGTGCGCGTCCGAGATCGTCAGCGGATCGATGCGCGCCCCATCCCCCGTGCGGAACCAGCCCTTGAAGTCCGCGCACCACACCCGGTTGGGCCCATCGGCATGCGCCAGCGGCGCGCTGTATGGCGCCGTCTTCCGCCGCTTCTTGCGTGCCACCACCAACCCTTCCCGCTTCAGCATCTCGCCGATCGTGCTGGCCGCCGGCCATCGCCGTCCCGCTTCGTCGCGCTCCAGCACTCGTTTCAACTTCCGCGGTCCCCAGCGCATGTGCGCCTGCCGCAACTCCAGCACCTGCTGCTCGATCTCGCCCGGTGTCTGGTTGGGATGCCGCTCCGCTCTCCGGTTCAGTTCGGCCAGGCCCGCCCACCCCGATTGCCGATACCGCCGCAGCCAAACGTACCCCGTCTCTCGCGCAATCCCGAAGCTCTCACACAGCTCCGTCATGGTTTGCTCCTCCCGCTCATACTCCAAGACAAACCGTAGCTTCTCCTCCATCACACTGCTCGCTTTCCATGGCATGCGCTCCCTTGTATCTCGCGCTCGCCATCGTTTGCAGTGTCAGGTTTGCCCCCGGTCTATTCTGTCAGGGATGCTCCCGGCCTGGCCCGTTGCCCGCCCCCCTACCCCCTACTTCTGCAAAATATCCGGAATCATGGAGTTGGCGCTTTTTTCGCCATAACTTCTACCTTTCAAAGCAGTTAGGTCTAAAGCTCCGTGCTGGGGCGGGTCAGCAAGCACTTGCCAGGCTACTTGGTTTTCAAAGAACACGTGGAGATTTGGGATGATTATGGGGCATGGCAAGGGCTGTGAACAAGGTCGGATGTCACACGGATATTGTGGGTCGGCGGCGCGGAAATTTTTACTCCGAATTTCCCACTTCTCTCCAAGGGCCGGCGAAGAGAAATCGGGCACGTCTGCAAGACCCTGCCCGCGAAGCGGACAGGGCTCCCCGATGAGTTTGTATGGATCGCTACTCAAGCCCCAAAAGAAGGCTTGAGTGCCACCGCGCCCGGCCCGCGAAGTAGCGCAGGAGCAAAGCATGAGGGAAAATGAATGTGGTTCTGAGATATCCTGCTAAATTCTAAAAAGAGTCCCCATCCAAGAAAGTCTCGATTATGGCGATAGCAAGCATTAACCCCGCAACCGGCGAACTGGTCAAAAGTTTTAGGGCCCTCACTGCAGCCGAAGTAGAACAAAAGCTGCAGTTGGCGGTCGCGAGATTTGAGGCCGAGCGTAGCACTCCATTTTCGGAGCGCACCCGGCGAATGAATTGCGCAGCCGAAATTCTTGAGCGCGACAAAGAGAAATTCGCGCACTTGATGACCCTGGAAATGGGCAAGCCTTACAAAGCTGCGATTGGCGAGGCGCTTAAATGCGCTACCGGTTGCCGCTATTATGCGCAAAACGCCGAGCGCTTTCTTGCCGATGAAGTGATCGACACCGGCGCGCAGAAGAGTTTTGTCCGCTACCGGCCTATCGGAGCAATTCTCGCGGTGATGCCGTGGAACTTCCCGTTCTGGCAGGTGGTTCGATTTGCAGCGCCCGCGCTCATGGCCGGAAACGTCGGACTGTTGAAGCACGCTTCCAATGTTCCGCAGTGCGCGCTGGCTCTGGAAAAGATTTTCCTTGAGGCTGGATTCCCGGAGGGTGCGTTTCAAACTTTGCTGATTTCCGCCGAGCAGGTGGACGCAATTCTCAATGATCCCCGCGTGAAGGCAGCCACGCTCACGGGGAGCGAACAGGCCGGCATTCAGGTGGGGGTGGCAGCGGCCAAGCGCATCAAGAAAGTGGTGCTCGAACTTGGCGGCAGCGATCCGTTTATCGTAATGCCAAGCGCAGATCTCGAGGCAGCAGTTGCCACCGCGGTTGAGGCGCGCGTAATCAACAATGGGCAGTCGTGCATTGCGGCCAAGCGTTTCATCCTCGCGGAGTCCATCGCGGCGGAGTTCGAGAAAAAGTTCGTGGCCCGTATGGAAGGCCTGCGCGTGGGCGATCCCTTTGATGAGACAACCGAGCTTGGCCCATTGGCCACGGCTGACGCCGTCACATCGCTCGATGCCGATGTCCAGAAAAGCGTGCAGGCCGGCGCGAAGCTCTTGACGGGCGGACATCCGCTGAAGCGGGATGGTAATTACTATGCGCCGACGGTGCTCACCAACATTCCGAAGAGTTCTCCTGCTTACCGCGAAGAGCTATTCGGGCCGGTCGCATCGTTATTTCGCGTTAAGGATATCGATGAGGCGATTCGCCTGGCGAATGACAGCCGCTTCGGTCTTGGCGCCAGCGCCTGGACCAAAGACGACCGCGAACGCGAACGCTTCATCAACGAACTAGAATCCGGAATGGTATTCATTAACAAGATGGTCGCTTCCGATCCGCGCATTCCCTTCGGGGGCGTGAAGCACTCAGGCCACGGACGGGAGCTTTCTGCGAACGGCATCCGGGAATTTATGAATATCAAGACGGTGTCAATCGCGTAGAGTTCCGTCGCCCGCGTGAGACGAACCCGGCAAGTATTATTGCCTTAAGGTGAGTCCGGTGAGAACTCGCTGCTGCTGTGCGATCAACGCCTGCACGCCCTGACGGGCGAACGAGATCATCCTGGCAAATTGCGCTTCATCGAAGACCTCGTGCTCTGCCGTGGCCTGCACTTCAACCATCTTGTGCCCGGCGGTCATCACGAAGTTCATATCCACGTCGGCGCGGGAGTCTTCTTCGTAGGCGAGGTCGAGCAGAACTTCTCCATCTACAATTCCCACGCTGATCGCGGCAACAAAATCCTTCAGCGGAACCGCAGTGAGCGTGCCTGCCTGCACTAATTTCTCGAGCGCCAGACCGAGTGCCACGAATGCACCGGTGATGGAAGCCGTCCGTGTGCCGCCGTCGGCCTGAATGACATCGCAATCGATCCAGATCGTGCGTTCGCCCAAGCGCGACAAGTCAGTTACCGCGCGTAACGAGCGGCCAATGAGCCGCTGGATTTCATGAGTGCGCCCGCTTTGCCGGCCTTTCGCCACTTCGCGCGGCGTGCGAGTCAAGGTGGCCCGCGGAAGCATGGCGTACTCGCTCGAAATCCATCCCTTACCGGAGTTCCGCATAAACTGCGGCACCGTCTCTTCAATGGACGCAGTGCAGATGACGCGAGTGTTTCCTACCTCAATCAGCGCCGATCCTTCGGCGGTAGGAATAAAGTCAGGGACGATGGAAACCGGCCGCAACTGGTCGGTCGAGCGATTATCGGAGCGGTAGAACATACGGGAGGATTGTAAATGATGCAGCGTCGCCTGAAATTGCCGGAACCAAAACTGACGGAAGTACGGCAGAAAACAGATGATTGATGGAGACGCGTAAGCTGCCAGCAATCGCTTTACAAATCTCCACGTGATCTTTCAATTCTTCACGATCTGCAGACAACTTTCCAACTACTTTAACGTTTAATGATCTAGAGAGCTGAAACCAGCACTCGGCGTCACGCAAGGGAAGGCCCATCGCCTTCCATGAGGTATCACCGATGTCTCCTTACATTCGTTCTTCCCGCCTCTGTTTTAAACATTCTCTAAAACAATCCAAAACAAAAATCAGGCAAGCGATTGCTTTAACCACGATTGTGGGTTTCAGCATGTTCACCGCAGCCCAGCAAACTTCACCAGCGCCATCTGAAGCTGCGAATGAAACCGCGAAAGTGGCAAACAGTAAAGTCACCGCCTCGGTCTCGGCTGGTACCAGGATTGGTTTGGTTTTGACGCAGCCGATTCAAACCCGCTACGTTCACCGCGGAGACGATATCTACGCGCAAACCACCTCACCCGTCACAGCGGGGAGCACCGTCGTAATTCCGCCCGGCGCATTCGTACAAGGAAAAGTAGACAAGATAGAGCGGCAAGGCGGCCGCGGAGAAGTGCGCCTTGCGTCGCTGGCAATCACTTTCCAGGATGGCTACGTCGCAAACGTAGGCGGCCCCATCACCTTGGAAACCGACGATGGATACGCTGTAAAAGATCCCGGCAAAGGGCACATCATTGGCGCCTTCGCCATACCCGCGGCGGGGGCCGGACTTGGTGCGTTGATCGGCCACGCTGTAGCGAACAAGCAACCGCAAACCCTTACCGCCAGCAACCCGCCGGGATGCACCGGAGGCCCGCCGTACTGCGTTAGCTCTAGCTTGACTACTCCTGCCGATACCTTGAAAGACACTGCCATCGGAAGCATTGTCGGACTCGCTGCTGGAGGCGTCATATCAATGGCGCTGCTGTTCGGCGGCCACAATTTCTTTCTTGAGGCAGGAGCGCCGGTCAGCATGGTTTTGCACCAGCCGATCGTTCTTCCGGAAGACGAAGTAGCTGCCGCGATTCGCGATGCCGAGCAGCATCCCGCACCCGAGCAACCGATTGCGCCGCCGCCACTATTCATACCGCCGCCATACAGCGATCCGGGCACTTGTTGGACTCCAGGCTCGCCGGGTACGCCGGACATCGACATCCCAGGCACGCCGCCAATCGGCGACTCGCCTGGAACTCCGCCGACACATATCCCCGGCATACCGGCTACGCCACCAACCCCGCACCCGTGCCCTTAGAGCTCGCGTCTGTGTTTCGAAGGGCGGAGAGTTCCCTGAACTCTCTGCCCGTTCTAGACTGGATCACTGAGACCGTGGATCAACAAATCCATTTTCGAAGGAATGGGACGACCATCGACCGATGCCAACCCTGATCGCCAAACCCACACGCATACAATCTGCCGGCAACAAACCGAAGCTTATCGACGAATACATTGGCCGAGTTAATTCGCAAACTGCTTCGGCGAGCGTCGCCCACATGCGCAGCCCTGCAGGATGGATCGAGCCCGGACAAACTCCTGCATTCGACGAATTCACAATTGTTCTGAAAGGCATGCTGCGCGTGGAATACCGCTCGGGAGTTCTCGACGTAAATGTGGGGCAAGCCGTGATCGCGCACGCGGGAGAGTGGGTCCGCTATTCGACTCCGCATGCCGAGGGCGCGGAATACATTGCTGTCTGTCTGCCCGCTTTCTCTATGGAGACGGTGCACCGGGATGAATAGAGCGCCAATCCAGGCACCTGCTCGGGCGAACGTTTTTGCTTTTTCGCTGGACAAGGAGCCTTCGCGCGCACTTCATCTCAATGATTCGATAAAATCGAATCCTGATGGCTGATCGCTCGATCGCAGTCTTTGATCTCGGTGGTGTCCTGGTGGACTGGAATCCGCGATATCTCTATCGCAAGCTGTTCGGCGGAGACGATGCTGCGATGGAACATTTTCTCGCCAACATTTGCACGTCTGAGTGGAACTTGCAGCAGGATGCGGGAAGATCTTTTGCCGAGGGCTGCGCCCTGCTCAAATCGCAGCACCCGAACTATGCTGAATTCATTGACGCGTGGTTTGGACGGCATCACGAAATGGTTGCCGGCCCTATCTCTGGAACCGTCGAGATTCTCGCGGCATTGCGAGCGAGAGAGGTCCCGCTATACGCCTTGAGCAATTGGTCGGCGGAAACCTTTCCTGCAGCCCGCAGGCGGTTCGATTTCCTGCAATGGTTTCGAGGTATTTTGCTCTCCGGAGAAGTGCGCCTGATCAAACCCGACCGCCGTATTTTTCAGCTTTTCCTGGATACTTTCGGCATCGACGCCGCCCGAGCCATCTATGTCGATGACCTGTTGCCCAACGTGGAGGCGGCACGAACTCTTGGCATGCACGGCATTCTCTTCACCGACCCCGCTCAATTGCGCCAGGAACTCGCAAAGATTGGGTTGGACTCGTGACCGGATAATCGCACGCCTCTCTTATTCCCACTCGATCGTTCCCGGAGGCTTCGAGGTCACGTCATACACGACGCGATTGACGCCTTTGACTTCGTTCACGATTCGTGTCGAAATTCTCTTCAACACCTCATAGGGCAGCGGCGCCCAGTCGGCCGTCATGCCGTCTTCTGAACTCACCGCGCGGATGGCACAGGTATAGGCGTAGGCCCTCGCGTCGCCCATCACGCCGACCGACATGACCGGCAAGAGCACCGCAAAGGACTGCCAGATTTGGTTGTAAAGACCGGCATTCTTGATTTCGGTCACGACAATGTCATCGCATTCGCGCAGCAGCGCCAGGCGTTCGGGTGTAACTTCTCCCAATATACGCACCGCGAGGCCTGGGCCGGGAAAAGGCTGGCGTTGCAGAATCTCTTCGGGGATGCGGAGATCGCGGCCGATTTTGCGGACTTCGTCTTTGAACAGATCTTTCAGCGGCTCAATCAATTTCAGCTTCATTTTCTCCGGCAAGCCGCCGACATTGTGATGGGATTTGATCACCTGCGATGGCCCGCGCACCGACCGCGACTCGATCACATCGGGATAGAGCGTACCTTGCACCAGCCACTTGACCTTGCCTTCTTTTTTTTCGATGCGGTGGGCTTCGCGCTCGAACACTTTGATGAATTCGTTGCCGATAATTTTGCGTTTTTTCTCGGGATCGCTGATGCGTTTGAGCTTACCTAGAAAACGTTCGGTCGCGTCGACGGCATCGAGATGCAGCCCGAGCTTGTCGCGCAGCGTCTTCTGAACTTTCTCAAACTCGTTCTTGCGCAAGACACCGTTGTTCACAAATATGCAGGTCAACCGCGACCCTTTGGCTCCGCTCAGGGCGTGCTTGCCCTTCTCATTTCGCAGAGCTCGATCGACCAGCACGGCGGCGACGGACGAGTCCACGCCGCCGGAGAGCGCGCAAATGGCCCGCCCCTTGCCGACTTCGCGTTTCACTTGTTCAATGGTCGATTCGATGAAGCGCTGCGGCGTCCAGTTCGGGGTTGCGCCGCAGATCGTGAAAATGAAATTGCGCAGGATCTCGGTTCCATTGCGTGTGTGGTGAACTTCCGGATGAAATTGCACGGCGAACCAATTTTTTTGGACATTTTGAATCGCGGCGATCGCGTGAGTTGTTTTTGCGGTCAACTGAAAGCCGGGAGGCAACTCCAAAGCCTCATCGCCATGTGACATCCAGACCGCCTGCCGTTTTGCTAAACCGGCAAAGAGCACCGACTCGGCAACAATATCGATTTCCGCATGCCCATACTCGCGCTTCTCCGCTGGGCGCACCTTTCCGCCAAGAGTGTGCACCATGAACTGCAGGCCGTAGCAGATTCCGAGCACGGGCAAGCCAAGCTCAAACACTCGCGGGTCGGAGGGCGGGGCGTCTTTGTCGTACACCGACCAGGGAGCGCCGGAGAGAATGATGCCCACCGGTGCGTATGCCTTTACTTCGTTGAGTGAAGCCGTGCAGGGCAGGACCACCGAGAACACATTCTGTTCCCGGATACGGCGCGCGATCAGCTGCGTATACTGCGCGCCAAAATCGAGAATCACGATGGATTGAGTCGTCGAGGTAGATGGGAGCTTGGATTGGCGTGCCACGGAAGAGTCTCTCAAATCAAGTAGTCGGTGTAAAGAACCAACTCAGGACTGAGGGGCAAGCTGGAATGCCATGCCAGGCAGATCGCTGAGGATCGGCTCATCGCGATCCACAGCTGTCTCAGGCGCAGTAGCGAGTCCAGTGTCTTCGCCCGCAGAAGGATGATTGTTTGAAATTGCCGGCGCAGCGAGCGCGCCCGGCATTTCCGCTATGAAGATATACCCCGCGAGCCGTGCGACGTAGAGCCAATCCACGACTGCGAAATATACAAGCGCAACCAGAATAATTCCGGCGATTACGAGTGTTGCCGGAACAATCGTGATGAAACCGAGCAACACCGATGCAACGACCGCAGCGCCTACAAAGGCTGTGAGATGCGCCAAGAGGTTCCAGGTGCCAACTGCAAGCACCGGCCCCAAACGCTCGTCTAGCATGCCAATCGCCACCGAAATTGCGCCTGTGGCATCTTCTCCGTTGAGTACAACGAAGATTGCAGCATATGACAGAAGCCAGTTCAGGCCGGCCCAGGCCATGGCCGTTATTAGCACCAGAAGCATAAATGTAAGGAGGCCCAACGCCGTTTGAGGGTGCGCCTCCGGCGAGACGAAGTTCGCCACGATTGCCGCACCCAGCAGTGCGAACAGCGCCGCCAATGTCGCGGTTGCCCGCAAGAAATACAGTCCGGCCAGCGACCGAAAA
Organism: uncultured Acidobacteriaceae bacterium; assembly: GCA_963743585.1. Taxonomy (GTDB): domain Bacteria; phylum Acidobacteriota; class Terriglobia; order Terriglobales; family Acidobacteriaceae; genus Sulfotelmatobacter. The sequence continues at coordinate 188,146 of CAVUQI010000007.1, forward strand.
GCCACGAATCCGTTGGAAGCATCGCGACAAGGGACATTGGAAAACGTGTCGGGACCACTGGCCCTGGCCTGCAGCACTCGACGACCGCACGCACGATTGCAAGTTGTGCTACGGATGCTGCGGCGATCCACAAAAGTAACACAGCCAAAAAACCGACCAACGCGGCGAGCATGGCCCGATCAAAGCTGCCGCGAAAGATGTGCATCAGCGTTGGCCACACAAACATTCGGGTCGCAAGAAGACCGGCCTCCAGGCTGCTGACGGGAATAGTGTCAAGATAGTTGATCAGCGCAAAAGCGAACAGTAAGGCCGCCGAGAGGCCGACAGACCAGCGCCAGGCGATCTCCGCAAAACTAAGCGAAGGGCGCCGCCATGCAATGCGAAAACCTTCGAGCGTAGGTGAAAATCGAGACACTGGATCTGCCACGAAGTCAGGATACCTCACCCTCGCGAAAGCAGCACCGAAAGCAATCTGCGCGTTAACTAACTTTACATATATCGTGACGCGATATTTGCAACCGGCCCAGATGTTGGAGCATCAGTTTATTAGGAATGTATAAATCCATACTCATGCTTCGCCGGGAACCTGAGCACGACCGCGGCGAGCTAACCTTTAAAGGCCAGGAGATTCGACGATGAAGTACATACGATACATCAGTTTGTTGGCAACTGTGGCATTTGCGCTGTCCTTGACGGCGTTCGCGAAAGACAATCAATCGGGGAACTTTACACTTGATAGCCCAACGCAGGTTGGCACAACCACGCTCGCGCCCGGCAATTACAAGGTGGAATGGAGCGGACCCGCGAGTACAGTGAAGATCGATATTCTGCAGCATGGCAAGACCGTCGCTACCACCGAGGGGCAAATTAAAGATCTGCAACAGCCCTCACCTTATAACGCCGTGATGGTGAAGCCCACGACGAACAACTCCAACCAGAAAGCGCTCGATGAGATCGACTTCAACCATCGCAGCGAAGCTTTGGTATTCAGTGGAGAGTAGAAACCGGGGAAGCTAATTTTATTACGGACATGCGGGCTTGGCGGCCCGCTTTTTATTTTTGTTCGCAGGTCACTTAACGACAATATTCAAAAGCTTCCCGGGGACGTAGATTTTCTTAACAATCTGTTTGCTCGCGGTGGCGGACCGGATTTTTTCATCGGCCAGGGCGCGGCCCACAACAAAGTCTTCGGAGGCATCCGCCGGGACGATGACGCGGCTGCGGAGTTTGCCGTTAATCTGCACGGGAATTTCGAGTTCTTCTTCCTTGGCAAGATCAGGATCATATTTCGGCCACGGCGCTTTGAGCAGGCTGTCGGTTTCGCCAATCATCTCCCAGAGTTCGTTTGCGAGATAGGGAGCGAACGGAGCGAGCAGAAGAACTAAATTCCGCTGCACGCCTGCGAACAGAGCTAAAGGAATCTCGTCTGCATCGACTGGCGCTCCCGTCAAGGAATGATCCGCCTGGGTTCCGATGGATCTGCGGTTCGCCTCATTGAGTAGTTCCATGATGGCCGAGATGCAGGTATTGAAATGCCAGCGGCCTTTAAAATCGTCGGTGACTCGTTTGACCGTCTGGTGGAGCTTGCGCTGGAGCCGACGCGCTGAGGGGCCCAATTTCTGCGGTAAGGGCGCGCGCCACTCAGGATCGCGCGGCTTAGCATTCTGCTCAAAGAAGCGATACACGCGCCCTAAAAATCTCTGAATGCCTTCAATGCCGGAATCCTGCCAATCCAAATCGCGGTCTGGCGGCGCGGCGAACAAGCTGTAGAGACGGGCAGCATCGGCGCCGTAGCGCGCGACCATTTCGTCCGGGCTGACTACGTTGCCCAAACTCTTTGACATTTTCGCGCCATCTTTGATGACCATGCCCTGGGTGAAGAGGCGCTCGACCGGTTCGTCGTTGGAGACGAGCCCGAGGTCGCGCATGAATTTCGTCCAGAAGCGCGAGTAGATCAAGTGCAAGATCGCGTGTTCGACGCCGCCGATATATTGGTCGATGGGAAACCAGTACTGCACAACTTTCGAATCGAAGGGAGCGCGGTCGTTGTGCGCGTCGGTATAGCGATAGAAATACCAGGACGAATCGACGAACGTGTCCATGGTATCGGTTTCGCGGCGCGCCGGACCTCCGCACTTGGGGCAGATCGCGTTGACAAATTCCGGCACGCGGCCGAGTGGCGATCCACCGGCGAGAGTGATCTCGACATTCTCGGGCAAGATCACCGGCAAATCTTTTTCCGGCACCGGAACGATTCCATCTTTTTCGCAATAGAGCATGGGGATAGGTGTGCCCCAATAGCGTTGCCGCGAAATTCCCCAATCCTTCAGACGGAAGGTTACAGTCGGCTTGCCAAAGCCGTTCTGTTCGGCAAATGCCGACATGGTTTTGATCGCGTCGGCGGAGTCCATGCCGCTATACGGGCCAGAGTTGATCAACATACCGTTATGCGCGGTGAATGGGAGCCGTGGCTCGGTCATGGTTTCTTCCGGGTCGTCTGAGATGGGAAGAATCACGAGGCGAATTTCGAGATTGTATTTTTTCGCAAACTCATAGTCGCGCTCGTCGTGCGCTGGCACGCTCATGATGGCGCCTGTGCCGTAATCCATGAGGATGTAGTTCGCGACCCAAACCGGAACTTTTTCGTGATTGAAAGGATTGATGGCATAACGCCCGGTAAAGACGCCATGCTTTTCGATTTCGCCAATATCGCCGGCCTCTTTGGCTTTGCGCTGCTCAGCGATGAGGTGATCCACTTTCGTGCGCAAGTCTGGATTTGCCGCGGCAAGATCGTTGACCAGCGGATGCTGCGGGGCAAGCTGCACGGAAGTTGCACCGTAGATCGTATCGACGCGCGTGGTAAAGACGCTGATCGTCGAACCGGCGGGGCCGAAACCTTTGTGATTTTCCGCGTAATCGAGCTTGAAATCGATCAGCGTACCTTCGCTGCGGCCGATCCAGTTACGCTGCATGGTACGGACTTTTTCCGGCCAGCCTTCAAGCTTATCGAGATCGCGCAACAATTCATCGGCATAGCTGGTGATGCGCAAGAACCATTGCTCGAGTTCGCGCTGTTCGACGATTGTATCTTCGTGGCGCCAACAGGAGCCGTTGGCCAACACTTGCTCGTTCGCAAGCACGGTGCAGCACTGCGGACACCAGTTGACTTTGCTTTTCTTGCGATAAGCCAGGCCCTTCTCAAAGAGCTTGCGAAAGAACCACTGGTTCCAGCGGTAGTAATCGGGAAGGCAGGTGGTGACCTCGCGTGACCAGTCGTAGGCGAAGCCGAGGCGGTTCATTTGCGCCTTCATTTTCGCGATGTTGCCAAGCGTCCACTGACGAGGCGGCGTGTGGTTCTGGATGGCGGCGTTCTCCGCCGGCAAGCCGAACGAATCCCATCCCATGGGATGAAGCACGTTATAGCCATTCATCCACATGTAACGGGCAAGAGCGTCGCCGATCGAATAGTTGCGCACGTGCCCCATGTGCAGAGCGCCCGAAGGATACGGCAACATTTCGAGAACGTAATACTTCTTTTTGGTCGAGTCGCGCTCGGCCGCGTAAAGCTGCGGATCTTTTTGCCAGCGCTCGAACCACTTCGTCTCGACCCGCTGTGCGTCGTAGCGTCTGTCATCGTCGTGATGGCGGTCGTGATCGGGATGGGTTACGGTGGCGGCTTCGGATTTGTCTTGCTGAGGCATAGTTCTTAGCCAATGATTGTAGAGCTTAGATTTTACAATGCTGGAGCGATTTCGAGGTTATCGGTATACGTTTCTGCGATGACCTACTTCCAAGACGATGACGGTGATTCTTTCGTCCTGGATATCGCAAATTAGGCGATAATCACCGACCCTGTACCGCCATAGCCCACGCTTGTCGCCATGAAGCGGCTTACCCAGGCTGCGCGGATCGTCCGCGGCAAGCAGGCGTTCGCGCAGAAACTTTTGAATCGATTTCTGCGCCGTTCGATCTAGCTTTGTGATTTGCCTCTCGGCGGTTCGCGTGATCTCGATTCGCCAAGTCACGGGAATTATCGATCCAGACCCAGACGTCGCTCCAACTCGTCGAGCGTGATCGTCGGCTCTCGTCGTTCCAGCGCAGCGATACCTTTCAGGTAATCTTCACGATCCTCTAGATACTGCCGGATGGCCACCCGCGCGTAGTAACTCTTAGTTCGACCAGTTTCCTTCGCCAGCGAGTTCAGCTTCTTTTCAAGTTCCGGTTCGAGGCGAATGCCAAGCATATGTATAACATGTTTAACACGTATTCAAGGAACACGCAAGCAAGGACTCACGACGGTTGTCGGGCGCTCACTACCAGCTTCTTTAGTGCTTCCACATTTCTGCGGTCATCGCCGGGCTTGTCAATTGGCGTTTCTGCGATGAAGGCTGCGTGAGCCAGGCGCAGATCATTCAGCAAGATGCGAAATGGCTCCTTACCAATCATTCCCTTCCCGATGTGCTGATGGCGGTCGAGTTTAGATCCACGAGCGGCCTTGGCGTCGTTACAATGAACGACCTTCACGTTATTCAGTCCGATGGTGGCGTCGAGTTGCCGCAGAGTTTCATAAATTCCTGCTTCGGTGACAATGTCGTAACCGGCGACGTGAGTGTGGCAGGTATCGATGCAGGCGGCGATTGGCACGATTCCGCGAAGCCGGTCGATGACTTCGGCGACTTGTTCGAAGCTGCCGCCGAGAGAAAACTCAGCGCCGGCAGTATTCTCGATGAGGATGATTAATCGGCCTTGAGCGAGATCGAGGCCTTGCGTGGCGGCGGCGATCGCGGCCGCAGTTTGCAGAAGGCCGGCTTCGCGATCGGTCCCTCGAAATGATCCGGGATGTAAAACCAGATAATCGGCGCAGACGGCCAACGCCCGCTCCACTTCACCGCGAAAGGCTTCAATGGACTTTTTCAGGAATAGTTGATTCGTGCTTGCCAGGTTCACCAGGTAATTCGTATGTATGACCAGCGGTTTGAGATCGTATTGCGCGCGCAGTCGCAGCAATTGCTCGCACAGAGGATAGCTGAGTTCGTAGGGCGCCCACTGGCGCGGGCTCGAAGAAAAAATCTGTAGCGTGTTGCACCCGATGCGGTAGGCGCGTTCGGCGGCGTTGTGAATGCCTCCGGCAGTGGAGGTGTGAATACCGATCCGGCGGGAAGTGAGGCGGGGTGGGCGCTTCGGTGCTGGCCGGCTGAGAATATCTTGTTCGTGGGCCATCGAGCGGCGCATAAGAATAGTATAAAATCGCCGCGTGAAACGCACGGGCGAGACGCGCCCGTCCCGGTAAGACTTCCGCTCCGGTTAGTTCATCGTAATTACCGCACGGAAGCGGACTTTTCCTTCGGCGACCCGGTCGTAGGCCTTGGCAATATCATCTAGTTTGTAGGTCTCGGCGATCACTTTCACTTTTCCCTTTGCCGCGATATCCAGGGCTTCGTAAAGATACTCGGGCCGTTCTGCGAGTGACCCCATCAAGCGGACTTTCTTGAACATCAGCTCAGGAGTGTAATTCAAAGGCTCGGCGCCGACGCCCATCAGAATGATGCGACCGTCAGGGCGCATGCCTTTGGCGGCTTCGGCTGTGGCAGACCATGAGTTGGAGGTTGCGAGCAGAACGTCGGCGCCTCCGGCGGCCAACAGCTTTTCGCCATCTTCAACGATTTCGTCGGCGCCCAGATCGCGAATCATTTTATCTTTGTCTTTCGATTTGGTGACAGCAATCGTCTCGAACCCCGAGGCTTTCGAATACTGCAACGCAAGATGGCCCAGGCCACCAATGCCGACCACTGCAACGCGCTCGTGCGGCTTGGGACCGGCCATGCGAAAGCCGCTCCATACCGTATATCCGGCACAGAAAATCGGCGCGGCCTGCTCGTAGCTGATGGAATCCGGCAGAGGGATGGTCGCATCCGCGTAAGCAAGCATGTATTCGGCGTGGCTTCCTTGCAGCACAATTCCCGTCGAGACCGCGTTCTGGCAAAGTTCTTTCTTACCGCGCAGGCACCATTCGCAGGTCCCATCGCCTTTTTGTACCCATCCGACTCCCACGCGCTGCCCTACCTTTCGCGAAGTTACCCCGGGCCAATTTCGACGATTTCGCCGACCGGTTCGTGCCCCAGCACACGCGGAAACGGCAGAGCAAACAAGCCGTGAGTCAGGTGCACATCCGTATAGCAAAGGCCGCTGGCATGAATTTTCATCACTACCTGGTTCGGGCCAGCTTTGGGCGTTTCCCAATTTTTAACTTCCCACCTGCCGTTTACCGAGGGGACAACCGCTGCTTTCATGAACAAATCTCCCGTAAAATTGAATGAGTTTGAGTGGTTGGATGTCGCTTCAAACGCGGGGATGCAGAAAGCGCTGTACGTTGCGGCGCGAGCGCGCGCGAAGGTAGACTTGGTTAGCTCTCGCAACAACAGTCCGCTTGGCAGAGACGCTCCGTTAGAGGGAACTTATGCTAGTCGTAATGAAGGCGCAGGCCACCGACGAACAGGTGCGCAATGTCTGCGAAAAAATTGAAAAGCTCGGTTACCGGGCGCATGCCATGCCCGGAGCGCAGCGTACAGCCATCGGGATCACCGGGAATCGAGGGGAAGTAGAGCAAGGCTCTCTGGAAGAGATGCCTGGCGTGCAGGAAGTCATTAAGGTCTCGAAGCCTTATAAGCTGGTGAGCCGCGACGTTAAAGACGACAACACCGTCATACGTTTTGCCGGCACCGAGGCCACGATCGGTGGCCCCGGATTGGCTGTTGTCGCGGGACCGTGTGCCATCGAAAGTCGAGAGCAGGCGTTTGCCGTGGCTGAGTGCGTCTCCCGCGCCGGAGCCCAATTTTTTCGCGGCGGCGCCTACAAGCCGCGAACTTCGCCATATTCGTTTCAAGGATTGGGCGAGGAGGGCTTGCGAATCATGGCGGAGGTCCGGCAACAGTACAGGCTGAAAATCATTACTGAAGCGATCGACAACGAGTCGCTCGACCTGGTGGAAGAATATGCGGACGTAATCCAGATTGGCGCCCGTAACATGCAGAATTTTTCCCTGCTGAAGCGTGTCGGAAGGGCGAAGAAACCGGTGTTGCTGAAGCGCGGTATGTCGGCGACGCTGGAAGAGTTCCTGATGGCTGCGGAATACATTATGAGCGAGGGCAACTATAACGTAGCGCTGTGTGAGCGCGGCGTCCGCACCTTCGCCGACCACACGCGGAACACCCTCGATCTCAGCCTGATTCCAGCGGTCCAGAGGCTGAGCCATCTGCCGATTTTGGTGGATCCCAGCCACGGCACGGGCAAACGAAATAAGGTGACTCCGCTGTCGCGGGCCGCAGTGGCGGTGGGCGCGGATGGGCTGATGGTGGAAGTTCACAACAAGCCGGATGAAGCGCTATCGGACGGTCCACAGTCGCTGTTTCCCGATCAATTCGAGGAACTGATGCTGCAGGTGCGCCAGATCGCGGCCGTGGTGGGACGGACAGTGCCGGGCATTGGGGTGAGGGAAACGGCGACGGCAAGCAAGTAGTTAGGCGGAGCCAGATGGCTTCTGGTGAGGGTGAGCTGAACACGGACCAGAGACCTCGATTTCAGCATCTTGGAAACGAGTCGCCGGGGCATAGTTTTTCGATCTCATATCGGCAGCGTTTTGGAATGCCGCGTACCTCGTAGTATTTCTGCATAATCTGATTACGTGAAAACAACCACCATCTCGGTCACCGAAGCGGCCCGCAATTTTGCGGAATGCGTAAACCGCGTGCGCTATCAGAGCATGACGTTCGTTCTGCTCAAGAATGGCTCGCCGGTTGCCCGTTTGGTGCCTGACGGCGAGAATGTCCGTTCGGGCCGCGATTTTAGCCGAGGCACTGGGTGAAGTCCATTTGCCGGCGAATGAGGCAAAGACTTGGCGTCGCGATCTGCAGAAGGCCCGGAAAGCGCTGAAGCCCCCAATCGACAAATGGCGATAATCCTCGATGCCGATGTGATTATTCGCGGCGAGAGGAAACTTTCGACCTCCGGAAATGGTTTGCGGCCCATCCCGACGATTCATTTGAAGTTGCTGCGATCACAGTTGCGGAACTCTGGCACGGCGTAGAACGAGGCACTGGATCGCACAAACTGAAACGCGAACGCTACCTACACAGCATCTTGGATGGGATGCCGACAATTCCATATACCTACGCGACGGCGCTTGAGCACGCCCGTATCTGGGCCGAGCTTGAATCGAGCGGAAACATTATCGGTCCCTACGACCTCATTGTGGCTGCCACGGCGCTGCAACGCGGAAGCATGCTGGGGACTTTCAATGAACGGCATTTTGCTCGAGTACGAGGGTTAAAGCTGATCGCGCCCCAATAAACCGTCGCCGCTCTGGGTATAACAGAATCTTTCCGTCGTCAAAAAAACTGTAAAGTTTATGCCATTGTTTCCGTTCTTCATCCAAGCTATAGTGGTTGCTAATCTCCCACTGCTAGCCTCTGCCTCGGAGTGATCTGGATGTTCCGCGAAAACAGAAATAGCCCGGGTTTGAAGACGCTTCTCCTAGCCGCATCATTAGCGATATGTCCCTGCACGGTGCTCGCGCAGCGTGGCGCCGGGGGCATTGGCGGAGGCCTCGCCGGAGGAGGCGGCTTGAGCGGAGGAAACGGAATTGCAAGCGGACTCGACACCAAAGACGACCTGAAAAGCTTTCATGAAGTTCTGGCGTTGCAGGCGAGCAAGCCGCAGGTCGGGCAATACAAGTTGATGCTGAAGAGCACCGAGACAGCCAGCTCGCAGTTGCATACCTTGCTGGAACAAGCATCTGGAGAAGAGAAGACGAAACTGGCCGACAACGCGAAAACCTTCTCAGCTGCGCTTGAGGAAGCGCGAACGGAAAACGCCAAGTTCCTCGAACAACTCTCTGATCGCCAGAAATCAGGTTTGCGAGAAACCATTCGAAAGCTGAGCAAAACCGATTCCGAACTGGGGCAACAAGTAAAGGCGCTCGACGCCGAGATAGCCGAAGGCAAGGCCCCGAACGTGCAAATTGCCACTTCCGCCGACGACCTCAAAAATAGCCTTTCGACTTTTCACGATGAGCAAGTCAGTCTGGGAGATGAAATGAGCGTCCCGTCTGGCGAAGTCGGAGAAGATACCTTTAACATCGCGCCGGCAAAGAGTGTGGTGAACTTTGGGCAACAGCCGATCACGATTATTACTTCCGGGATAGTTTCGAAAGCGGTACTGCCGGGCCTCCAGAACACATTCCGAGTTGAGTTCACGGCCGATCTGTCAGACCTGCAGCAGAACATCACGGAAGTTTTGCGTCAGCAACTGACTAAATCCGATCCGTGCGGAGAACAAATCGCGGTCCAGATGGCAGTCCTCACGCCAGCCACGCCGACGAGCACGGTGCTGGCCCAGCTGCATTACGAACGCTGGGCCTGCTTTGGCGGCCGAGGGAACGCGAATGAAATGGCCGAGGGCGACGGCAGCATCGAAGTAAGGCTGACTCCTACGATTGCCGAAGACGGCACGTTGCGCCTGTCGCCGGTGATCTCGCGCGTGGATGCGGAAGGCCTGGTTGGTGACCTGCTGCGCTCCGGTGCTCTTGGTGAAAGTGTGCGCGACACAATTGCGGAGTCGGTCCTTTCTGTCGTGCAGAAAACGTCCCATTACAAAACTATGCTTCCCACGGCCGCGCAGGGCCTCATCAAACTACAGGGTGCTCACTTTCAGGAAATGGAAGCCGGTGATGCAGTCATTGTGCTCGATGGCAGCATGCAGGTTCCCAGCGACAAAGTGGCCGCACAAATTGAAGCTGAACTGACGGGCGTCAAGTCCGGCGCAACTGCCGGACCTTCATCACCACCCCAAGCATCTCCGCGTTGAACTGCGTCAAAGTCTCTCTGGTAATCTAAGCTAATTCTCGCGAGGCAAACGCCAGTAATTTTGAGAAAACTTCTCTTCATCATAGTTTTCATTCCGGTAACAGGTGCGCTGGCCTGGTGGTATTTCAGCCAGCGGGATTTCCGGGATTACGGGCCTTCCTACCGCGAGTACGCGTATGTAAGCAACGGAAAGAGCAACACCGTAAGCGTCATCGACCTTCGGACTTTTGAGCTGGCGAAGACAATCCCGGTAGGAACGTCGCCCACTGGAATTGCCATCAACAGCAAGAAGAACGAAGTCTACGTGGTGAACTCGGGCTCGGACAACGTGAGTGTCATCGATGCGGAGAAGAACGCCGTTGTGGCGAAGATTGGGGTCCACGACAGGCCTTACTTCGTCGATGTCTCGGGAGATGGCAAGCGCGGCTACGTGGCCAACTCCCGCTCGGCCAATGTTTCGGTGATCGACCTGGATAAGCGAGTTGTTCTCGGCAACGTGCGTGTTGGCGCCGATCCGGGGCTGGCGCGGGTTTCCCCGGACGGCGAAACGGTTGTCGTTTCGAATCGCGGCGACAATACGGTTTCTGTGATCGACGCTAAACTGCTCCGCGTTCGCTCGACTTTGCCGGTATGCGCTCAACCGGAAGACATCGCCATCCTGCCGGACTCGAGCAAAGCTTTTGTGGCCTGTACAGGATCGTCGCAAGTCGCTTCCATCAGCCTAAAACATGGGGACCAGACAAGCGACCGGGTATTGGCCCTGCTCGATGTTGGCAAGACGCCGGTTGATCTCACGTTAAAGCCCGACGGCGGCGAATTGATGGTATGTGACTTTGACTCGGACAGTGTTTCGATCATCGAAACCGGAAACAATGAGGTGGGGAGCAGCGCTCTGGTCGGTCAACATCCGGCTCGAGGCCTGGTCACGAGCGACAATTCACGGCTTTACGTGAGCAATTTTGGCTCCGACAGTGTGGCCGTCTACGACATTGATATGGGGCGAAGGATCGCAACTTTGCCGGTGGGGAGCCATCCAGAAGGACTCGCGCTGTCCCAAAGCGAGAACTACCTTCTGGTGCTCGACACGCAGTCGGGCGACGTCACGGTGATTCAGAGGCGCACATCGCGAAAACTCGAGCCTACGGAATATTCGCTCCTCACCTTGATTCCCGTGGGCCTTCAGCCGAACGCTATTATCGTGAAGGCGTTCCGGATCACGAAGCCAGCCGCCGCTGCAAGCCGGTGAGACCGGAAGGGTTTTCACGGAGCGACGAAACCAAGGCAAGAGTTGGCTAGAATACAGTCGCGCTTTTGGAGCAGAACCTTTCTAATGCGGTCTTCAAATCGGCCGCGATGGCTGGGGCCTCGCGCGATTCGATATCCCGCCGCGGCATCATGTAAACGAGCTGTCCATCCCGCAGAATCGCGATTGAAGGCGAAGACGGCGGTTGGCCGGTGAAATAGCTGCGCGCCCGCTCGGTGGCTTCGATATCCTGGCCGGCAAATACGCTAAATAATCGGTCGGGATGGGTCGCATCCTGCAATGCCATGCGAACCGCGGGACGCATGCGTCCGGCAGCGCACCCGCAAATCGAATTGACAATCACCATGGCCGTGCCGCGCTGCTGTTTTAACGCTTGATCGACGGCTTCAGCGGTACGCAGTTCCTCGACGCCGACGCGCGTTAACTCCTCGCGCATCGGAACCACCATAATTTCGGGATACATGAATTGGCTCCGTTAGTTGGTGTGGGATGTGGCCATCTCGATTTTAGCGCAGTACAAGAAGTGAAATTACGTGACGACAAAAAACCCACCAGATGCTTGCTTGGGGCGTGCTCGGGTCAGCATCCGGTGGGCTACCGTTTCTCCTTACTCACCCTGTTGTTTTCAGGAGTATTTGATCTGATTAAACCCCAGAAGGGGGGAGAGTTCCGTCTAATTTTGTAAAGCTTTGTAATAGTTTTCGCGCTGAGACCCTGAACAGTGACGACGATTCCGCCTCGGACTAATCCGCAATAACCGTGGTCTTTGAAGCCATCAGTTCTGCGAATCGCGGGTCCTTGCGAAGCTGCGCGAAGTCGGAATCTTTGTACACGTCTTTCAAGTTTTTGTAGCCGGCTTCCATCGCTTTACGCAAATATTCCAGCGATTGATCGGACCGTCCCATCTTCGCGTAGAGCTTGGCCACAGTGAAGTCGTAACGGGCGCGGTCCTCGGGACTGGGCAGTTGCGCCTGTACTCCCGCTCGCGATGTCCGCTCAAAGACATCCGGATCGAGCTCCAGCGCATGTTGGTAGGCGTTCACTCCAGCCACGAAATCCTTTCGCGAGAAATAGGCCGCGCCCAGGTTGCTGTAAAACGAAGCCGAAGAGTCGTCGTGCAAGATCGCCTTCTGGTACTGCTTCACAGCCGGGCGGTATTTCTTGTTCTCATAGAGGACGACACCCAGATTGTTGTAGGCGTCAGCGTACTGGCGATTGTCGTGGATGGCGCGCTCAAACGACTTCTTTGCTTCTTTGTAGCGCTGCATCATTAACTCGGTGATCCCAATTTTGTTGAGCACAACTGCGTCATCGGGCTTCTTTGAAAGAGCGGCGTTGTAATAATCGAGAGCATCGAGATAAAGTTTTTGCGCCCGCAGTTGATCGCCCTGCAGTTCCAGTTGGGCCACTGTCGCTTCGGCCGACGGAGGTTCGATGGCGCGAACCAGCGGCGGCGCTACTTGTACCTGTTCTGAATGGGAAACTTGTGCAAAAACGGCGGTGGAAGAAATCAGAAGAACAACCAGGCAGGCTTTCCGGTAGCACATACGCACCCCCAGAGACCTTTTGCTGTGCACATTTTGACACATTTCTGGGCGGCCGGCGCAAAAATTCTAGCCGAAGGAAAAATCAGCCATTTTGTTGGAAACACACCGACAGGCCTCCGGGTGTAGTACTATTTTTACTTCCAACCGATGACCCCAGATCATCGCACCCGCCGGTTACCAGATTCGCGTTTTCATCGATCCGAGACCGCCGGGAAACCTTCAGAACTCAACAATTTAACGATCAAGTGTTCGCCACATCCGTGTTACATGGGAGCCCCGAGCATGCCTTTAATTCGACCTTTCACGGTTACTTACCTCTTTCGTTTCGCTCTCGTTTTCGCTTTTATTTCGCTGGTGCCGACGGTGCGCGCGGCAGAACCATCGTCAGTCAATCTCGATTCCGGCTGGCAATTTCGTGCCGTGGCAAATGCCGATCAAGCCGGAGTTAAAGAATGGCATGCTGCGCAAGTTCCCGGAGTAGTGCACACCGATTTGCTGCACAACGGACTGATTCCCGATCCATTCGATAAAGACAACGAATTCCACCTGCAGTGGATCGGTCTCGCCGATTGGGAGTATCAAACCACTTTTCAGGTGGATGCCGCGGCACTCGCGCACGAGCACGTGGACTTGGTCTTTGCAGGACTGGACACTTTCGCAGACGTGTACTTGAACGATCAATCGATTCTGCACGCCGACAACATGTTTCGGACCTGGCGAGTGCCCGCGAAAACTATGCTCAAAGCTGGGCCTAATACGCTGCGAATCGTCTTTCATTCCGCGGTCGAGCACATGCTGCCTTACGTGAAGTCCCTGCCTTATGTTTTGCCGTCAATCTCGACGCACAATTTCGGCAATGAAGAGAACATTGCGACGGCTCCTTACACCCGCAAAGCTCCCTATCAATATGGGTGGGACTGGGGTCCGCGATTTCTGACCGAAGGAATCTGGCAGCCGATTCGGCTGGAAATGTGGGACGCGCTGCGCATCGATAATTTTCATATCCATCAGGACAGCATCAGCCCCGCGCTCGCGAATGTAACCGCCGAGGTTGACATTGAAGCCAGCCAGCCCACTACGGCGACCTTGACATTGGCGCACGATGAATTGTCAGGGCCGCAAACATCGGACGGAAATCAGACTTTGCAATTGAACGCCGGAATGAATCACATCTCCGTTCCGCTGCGGATCGTTTCGCCGAAGCTTTGGTATCCGGTGGGATACGGGCCGCAAAATCGCTACCGATTTTCTGCGTCGGTCAAACTCGGCAAGCAGCTCGCAGCTCACACCGAAACGAAGACTGGTCTGCGGTCCGTCGAGCTGCGCCGGGTTCCGGATGAGTGGGGCAAGAGTTTTGAATTCGTGGTCAACGGAATCATTGTCTACTCCAAAGGCGCCGATGTGATTCCGTTCGATAGCTTTCCCAATCGCGTAACTCCGGAAATTCACCGCAATATTCTCCGGTCCGCGGTCGATGCGCACATGAATATGGTCCGCGAATGGGGCGGCGGGTATTACGAGTCGGACGACTTCTACGATATTTGCGACGAACTTGGCCTCATGGTCTGGCAGGAATTCGCCTTCGGCGGCGATATGATTCCGGGCGATGTTGCCTACCAGGAAAATGTCCGGCAAGAAGCGATCGACCAGATCAAGCGACTGCGCGACCACCCCAGCATCGTAATTTGGTGCGGAAATAATGAAGTTGAAACCGGCTGGTATCACTGGGGTGACCGACAGGATTTCAAAGAATCGATCTCTCCGGAGACCCGCGATCGCGTCTGGCAGGATTACGTGATCATGTTCGCCGACATTCTGAAGAGCGCGGTCACGCAATATGCCGATCCGACCCCATATTGGCCCAGTTCGCCGAGCGCCGACTTCGAAGAGATTCCCGATAACCAGCACAACGGCGACATGCACTATTGGGCGGTCTGGCATCAGCAGGCGCCGGCTTCCGATTACAACCTGCAGTTTCCCCGCTTCATGACCGAATATGGGTTTCAGTCTTTCCCCGAGATGCGCACCATCCGCGCTTATGCGCACGATCCGAAAGATTTCAATATTCGTTCCGTCGTGATGCAGGCGCACCAGAAAAATAAAGGCGGCAACGAGCGAATTTTGACTTACATGCTGCGCGAGTACCGCCAGCCCAAGGACTTCGCTTCGTTCGTTTATTTGAGCCAGGTGCAGCAGGCGGAAATTATCAAGATCGGAGCCGAGCATTTACGGCGCTCTCGGCCGCGTACCATGGGTACGCTTTATTGGCAGTTGAATGATTGCTGGCCGGTCGCCTCATGGGCGAGCATCGATTACTACGGGCGATGGAAAGCGCTGCAATACTACGCCCGCCGCTTCTATGACGACGTGTTAATCTCGCCGTTCTTACACGACAACAAAGTGGATGTGTATGTCGTCTCCGATAAACTGCAACCACTTTCCGGAACCATCCACATGCGGCTGCTCGATTTCTCGGGAAATTCTTTGCTGGATCAAACGAAAGACGTGCAGATCCCGGCACAATCCAGCGCAATCTATTTCAGCGTGGATACAGCGAGCCTTGCCACAAAGGCCGATCCGCACAAGAGCTTCTTAGTTTTCGATTTGGAAGTCGGGGGCAAGCGGGTCTCTCGAAACCTTGTGTTCTTCGATGTCACCCACGACCTGGATCTTCCGGTTGCGCCTAAAATCGAGTCCACAATTGCGCAGGATGGAAAAGACTACGTGGTCACGTTAAAGTCCGCGCAGCTTGCTCGCAACGTCTACGTTTCTTTCGGAGATCTCGACGTGCGAGCCTCAGACAATTATTTCGATTTATTGCCGGGCGAGCCCATGACGGTTCGCCTGACCTCCACGGCGGGCCTTCAGCAGCTCGAGGCTGGGCTGAAGGTCATGTCACTGACAGAAGCATTCAACGGCAAATGACAAAGTCATGAAGACGAAGTGACGAGGGCTACGACTTCGAGAGCCAGGCCCAGCAGCAATGCCGGTACGGGTTTACTTAAAAGCCAGCATCCCTGAAGAACTACGTTCTTTACTTGGGCGGGAAATGATCGAACATTTTGTCGACCGCTTTATCAAGCTTCTTTTCGTTCTTTTCCGGGTTATTGGTGAGCGTCTCGCTCGAAACACCTCGCCAAATCAGCTGGTGGTTTTGCGCATCGTAGAGGTCCACGACCAGTGAGCCGACGGGATAATTGACTGCCTGGGTTGTAGTTTCGCCAAGACCGCCCCATCGCCAACCGCCCAAGCCATCATAGAAGGTCTGGTATTCGCGTTGATCGCGAGCACTGCCCACGGCCGTAACGGCCACTTGACCGCCGTTGTCGACGCGCTGCCATCCCTTAGCCTGCAGGGTGTGGTCGATTGCATTTTCGATGCGGCTTTCCCAAAGAGGGTCTGTGGTTTGCACTTTGGCAAAACTGTAAGTGTGAAATTGAGAGAAATTCATGTGATGGTCGTAATCCGTCTTAACATCCTGCGCTAGCGCCACGCTACAAGCGAACAGGGCTGCAATCACGGCTGCGAAGGGTATGCGGAGGTTTTTCATAGGTCTCTCCGGAAATCAGAAATGGTGCGCAAAGCCGAGGCAGGTTCGCTCTCGGCAGTTTGCGCAAAAGTGAGATGCACTTCAGGCTTGCTGGGGATTACATCTACGGAACCATTCCGCGTTACATAACAGAGAGAACATCAGAAACTAATCATCGACGGCGAACAGGTCTGCCCCAACAGATGTCCTGGGTATGTTCACTCACGACCGAGAGTTAATGACTCGTGGCGGCCGTCTGGGAGCCAGCACTATTGGCTACCTCTGCCGCTGTTGGCGTAGCTCGTGGGTCAGGATCGGCTGGTTTTAACGTTTGCACGGGACAACCATCAGATTCGCGGCCGACCGACGCTGCAGACGTTGATTGTCTCTGGCCTTGGATCGGCTGCGGCTTCTGCGCCTTCGACCACACGATCAGTTCCTGGCCGACTCCGGTCATCTGAGATGGAGGCAGGGGCTTCGGGCCGGGCTGCGAGTCCTGTGCGTAAACCGAAGGACCCATTAGGATAATCCCGCAGAGTAGGGTGAGTAGCGCTGGCTTTCCTTGCATGCGGCACCTCGAAAGACGAAGTCAGCGCGATACCGGTCGCTTATTGCAAGGCGCTTGCGGGGACGACCGTTTTCTGTGGGTGATTGTCGGCCATCCCGTCTTGGTAATCCATACCGTAGTTATCGTAACGTCCGGATTTCAAACCGAAACCGATGAGCGATTTTCTTTTACTGGATACAAGCTTTACAGTATAGGAACCTCCCACAACTTCAATTATTGTCGAATCCTACTCGACAGACGCCCCCATCGAGCAGGTGTTGTTTCACTGGGAGAGATGACACCTGCTCCCCTTCTTTTAAGGACCCAACTTACAGCCTGAGCCAACAGGAAATACAAGGTAAAAGGGATTCGTTCCGTGTTCGCTAGGCTATACCTTTGTCCAGCGGTAGGCAGGTTCACAGGAGGAGGCCTCAATGCTTTACTGGACACTAGTTTTTCTGGTTATAGCGATAATCGCGGGAATCTTTGGTTTTGCCGGCATTGCTGTGGCGGCAGCGGGTGTCGCGAAATTGCTGTTCTTCATTTTCATCGTTTTGTTTTTGATTTCGCTGATTACCCATTTCGCACGCCGAAGCGGGGTTTGAGCGCGAATTTCTCGTAAGTGGCTGCCGGGCGTCGATGGTATCGGAGGTAAGCTCCGAAACCTCGGCGCTCTCGTTTTTAGATTCCGGCCGTTTTAGGTTCAGCCAGTGCCGGTTAATCTTTTATAACGCGGAATAAGTCCGCTGTCCCAACCCGGCTTGACCTAACAGCAACTAACTCTTTGATAATGAATAAAATTCCGAAGGCGCAGCTCGACCGTGCTTTCGCAGGAGAACATTCACAAATGGACGATATGGAGAAGAAAAACCAGCAGACTGGTCAGCCCGGACAATCCGGACAAAACCAGCAGAGCGGCCAGACCGGTCAAGGGCAGCATTCGTCTCAGAGCCAACACAGCGGCCAGCAAGGACAAACGGACCCCAAAAAAGGCAACCAGAGTCAGAACGAGAACGAAAAGGACGACGTGAATCGCGATCGCCCGCGCCGCTCGGCTTAGTCTCCTTCGTAATAAGTTGAGTTGAAGTCCCGGCCATCCGCCGGGACTTCGTTTTTACGGGACTTCGTTTTAGAAGACCTGTACAGCGTCAGCGGTATTGTCTCGGCGCGCAGTCACGAACTAGCTTCAGGAGAACGGCTGAAACCATTTTCTCTGGAGGAAATATGCAGAAAGATTCATTGCGAGAGCTATACATCGATGAACTTCGAGATCTTTACAGTGCGGAAACGCAGTTGACAAAGGCCCTGCCCAAGATGGCCAAGGCATCCACAAACGACCAGCTGCGGCAGGCTTTTGAGGAACACTTGCGCCAGACTTCGGAACACGTGTCGCGCCTGGAACAGATTTTCGAGCAATTGGACGAGAAACCAACGGGCAAAAAGTGTCTTGGGATGGAAGGCCTGGTAAAAGAGGGGTCCGAGACCATGAAAGACGATTTCACCAATGAAGTGATGGACGCCGCGATCATTGGCGCCGCCCAACGCGTGGAGCATTACGAAATCGCCGGCTATGGAACGGTCCGTGATTTTGCCGAGATACTTGGCGAAAATGATCACGTCTCCCTGCTGGAGCAAACCCTGGAAGAGGAAAAACAAACGGACCAGAAGTTGACGGACCTGGCGCAGCAAATCAATCCGCAAGCTGCTCAGGGCGAGGAAGAAAACGAAAGCGAAGGAGAAGGCGAAAGAGCAGGATCTCGCAACAGCCGCAACTCCTCAAGATCCAAGCGGGCCGCCTAGGTAACTAAGTAAGAAGAGAATCTGCCTGAGATATTTAATGGTAAAAGGGCCACCCAAAGGGTGGCCCTTCTCATTTTCAAAGGACGTCCTTCTCATTTTTTCAAGAATATGTCCAGACGAAACCGCAGGCCGTAGATACGGTATCTACCTGATGGATATCTTTTCTAAGGTCATCTACTCTATATTCACCTGAGAACCCCGTAGTATCCCTAGACGGAGATCGATATGTCAGATGCAGCCACCCACCCCGCCACTAGCCGCCACCACCTTCAGCCTTGGCACGAACTCTATGTCGCCGCATTGTTTGAAACTGACCGGGAGCAGATTCCAAGCCGCATCGCTACCGCAGAGAAGGCCATCATCGCTCGGTCTCGCGAGTTGTTTTCCGCCAGCTCAGACACGATCGAGGAAGATCAAGCCCTGGACGACGCTTTGTATGCACTAAAGGCGCTACAGAGCTGCCTGGAAGCGAATTCCGCAGCTGCTGCCGCCTGAGATTGGGCGGTCTAAACTTTAGGGTTGCCTAAACCTTCCAGAGTTGCGCCAAAGCCCTTGCCGCGTCCGAAAGGGCGCGCTTCTCTGCGTTTGCCTGGGAAATTCCCAGAACTTTTGCCCGTGGGACGATGGGAGCGCGGTAAGTCAGTTTCTTCGCCGCCGCGTCTGCCCGATGGATTTCGCACACCGCTGTTTCGAAAACATGCCTCAGATCATCGACCGACGGGGGCCGATGGGTTTCGATGCTCTGCGCTTCAGTCTTGTATGCCATTCGGAAATCTCCAACTCTTGCTTGTTGCTAACTATGTGCAAATTAAAACGCTTCCCTGCTGCGAACAATACTGTCTAGCACCGGGTGACTGGTTTGAGTTTCCCTATGCGAGCGTGCAGGTAACTCTAGAGTTCTTCGCGGACAAACATTGGTCCCTGACGGATTGCCATTACTGATCTCCATACTTTTTCTTATTTTCTTCAGGGCCAAGTTCAAAGTCGAGGCCTCCTTGCGGAGGCCTCGGTGGTAGAAACTGCTCGTCTGGCGTGAGGTAAATCTAACTCGCTTTGCGGCGCGTGGTGTGCACGTCTGTTTCTTCTACTTCAGTCACGGCGGGCGTTTCACGCTCAACCGTTTTTTCGTCGGCGCGATCCATGGCTTTCTTACCGGCTTCCTTCACGTCTCCCCACGCCTTCTGGACCTTGCCCTCGGCCTGTTTCATGGCGCCGTGGCCCTGCTTCTCTTCGTCACCGGCCCACTCTCCGACCTGGCGCTCGACCCGTCCGCCGACATCTTTTAATTTGCCTTCCGCTTGATCTTTGTTCATCGTTGTCTCCTTGGAATTAGTTTAGGTATTTCGGACTTGCTAAACACTACGTTGTTTTACCTACGCACCGATTTTGCTCGGCCGACTCCAGCGGGTTTGCGGCTTCACAAGACAGGGCTTCGGCCCTGGATCAGCCGAATAAGTACGGCAACAATGGCGAGCACGAGCAGGACATGGATGAACCCGCCCAGCGTGTAGGAACTGATCATTCCCAACAGCCAGAGGATCAACAGCAGAACGGCGATGGTCCAGAGCATCGGATTTCCTCCCGAAAAGCTTACGCGTTTGACCTGCGGAATACTGATCAAGGAATCAACGACCCGCAGAATAACGATCTGCAAAACGCTGATTCGCAGAGTGGAGTGTAGGCGCTGCCTGCGGGACGCAGGTATCCTGTAAATTACTTATTCGAAGAACCGTATCGCTCTATAGATGGCGGTAGCAGATAGATGTGTGCGACGGGCCGGTTTATCGCAGCGACTAGTAGATTTGGACGATGCCGTTGCGCACCGCGTATAGCGTAAGATCGGCGACTGAGTGCAAATCGAGCTTGCGCATCAGGTTAGTCCGATGAGTTTCGGCGGTCTTCACACTAAGGCTCAGTGCGCTCGCAATTTCCTTGGTCGTCTTGCCCTCGGCAACAAGTTGGATGACTTCCCGCTCCCGTGGAGTTAAAACGCAATGTCCGGAGGTATCGGTCTCTTGATGCGGGCGCAGGTACCCATCCAGCATCATTTGCGCCACTTTGGGCGTAAAGAAACTTCGGTAGTTCTGCAAGGCTTCCACTGCGGCCACCAAGTCGCGGCCCGCGTCCGATTTGAGCAAGAAGCCGCGCGCCCCAGTGGCCAGGACTTCGCGTACGACCTGTTCCGAATCGTGAACTGTCAGGATCAAGATCCGCGCTTCCGGCTGAGTTGAGAGAATCTGCCGTGCGGCATCCAATCCGTTCAGGTTTGGCATTCCGATATCGAGAAGCAGCACATCCGGATTCAGGCTGCCGGCCAAGGTTACGGCTTCACGGCCATCTTTGGCCTCGGCGCAAACTTCCCACCCAGGATGGTCTTCGAGCAGCGCGCGAATACCTTGCCTTGCGATCTCGTGATCGTCCGCTATGAGGATGCGAAGCACGCCGATCTCCTCGACATCAATCGCAAAAGGCTGCGACCCGTCAAATTGGAATCAACTTCTTGTCTGACATATAGTTGCGCTTCTGCAAACTCCGGGTTGCAACAAGACTTTGCTGACGACCGGAAATCCGCTTTTACAGGCTCGCTGCAGTGTGAATCAGGTCTTTACTGTAGTCGCCGCGGCATTCCGTGATCTCCGCAGACAAACAAAGTGGCATCTAAAGACCCTTACGGAGGAGTTATGCGTTCATCAGCCGCTTCCTGGTGGGTCACTTCAGCGCTCTCGGTTATTGTTTCAGGTGCAGTGTTCCTCTCCACCGCGTTCGCGCAATCATCCCCAGGCAACCAGAATGGAAACACCAGCCCTGGCAGTGCTGCCCCTGCGCCGCAAAGCGCACCATCGCAATCCCAGTCTCAATCGCCAGCCGCCAATCAGGCCCCCTTATCGCCCGAACCGGGAACCGGCGGTGACCAGGGAGGGATGTTCGTTTTTAAGAAGCAAGTGGAAGAGGTAGTGCTGCACGCCACGGTTTACGATCAAAACCGCAATTTAGTCACCGGGCTAAGCAGGAACGACTTTTCTGTTTTTGAGAACGGAGTACCGCAGCAGATTACTGCTTTCCGCCCAGAGGACGTCCCGGTAGCTCTGGGGATCGTGGTGGACAATTCCGGCTCGATGCGCGACAAGCGGGACAAAGTAGAGCAGGCGGTTTTGAACCTGATCCGCGCGAGCAATCCGCAGGGCCAGATCTTTGTTGTTAACTTTGGCGAGAGACCGTATCTCGACCAGGACTTCACTTCCAACGAGCATCTATTGCAGGCCGCGCTGCACCAGGTTTCCTTTAAAGGCAGTACGGCGCTCTACGATGCCGTGGTGGCTTCCGATATGCACTTAAAGCAGGACAGTAATCTGCCAAAGAAGGTGCTGTTGGTAATCACCGACGGCGAGGACAACATGAGTGTCGAAACCCTGGCAGATGCATCTCGCAAACTGGAACAGGCGAACGGGCCGGCTGCTATACGCGATTGGACTGCTCGGCGGAATGCAACAATCTGGACGCGATGCTCTGCAAAACCTGGCCGCGGGAACGGGTGGGGTGGCGTATTTTCCCGACTCTCTCGATCAGGTGGAGAACATTACGCGAACGATCGCGCACGACGTTCGTATGCAGTATCGAATCGCATACAGACCCACCAATCAAAATGTCCGGCCGGAATTCAAATCAGTGCAGGTAGAAGCACAAGCCCCAGGGTACGCCAAGCTCACCGTGCGCACGCGAAGCGGCTATTACCCTTCGGAAGGCAAGCAATAAAGCTGCGCCTCAGGGCGCAGCTCATTGGTTGCGAATTAACTTTTAGTGCGAACTTAGCTTTTTTCAGCGGCGCTGGTTTCAGGCGACTGTGGTCTCACTCGGGCTGCGCAGCTGCGGCGGCATCTGGATCTGGATGATGTTGTTCTTGATGGCATACACCACCAGATCGCGGATGGAGTGAAGGCTCAGCTTCCGCATGATGTTGCTGCGATGCGTTTCGACGGTCTTGGTGCTCAAATTCAGCAGCGAGGCCACTTCCTTCGAACTCTTTCCCTCGGCCAGGAGTTGAGTCACCTCGCGCTCCCTGACGGTCAATGTAGGCAGGTTCGGCGGCTCATTGCGCGAGATCGCGTGGCCCTTGTCGAGAAAGCCCGCCAAAACCAGATCGTTCACCCGCGGTGTAAAGAACATTCGCCGACTCTGCAATGCTTCCACGGCCGATACCAGGTCGCGAGCGGCATCGGATTTCAGAACAAAGCCGCGCGCCCCCGCATCGAGAGCTTCGCGAATCACCTGGTCTGAATCGGTGATCGTCAGCACAATTACCTTGAAGTGAGGATCGTGTTGCAGCAATTGGCGCGTGGTGTCAAGGCCGTTGAGATAGGGCATGCCAATATCCACGATCACCACGTCGGGCTTCAACTGCTTGGCCATCTCCACTGCTTCGCGGCCATCGGAAGCTTCTCCGCAGATTTCCCAGCCCTCGTGTTTCTGCAACAGCGAACACAAACCGCGACGCACAATCTCATGGTCGTCAGCCAATAAAATTCGTAGTCTCATGGCAGATTCTTCCTCCCACTTTCACCCAGGACAATCGGACAATCGAACTTTCAACCCCGACACTTCACTCAAAAAACAAAAGCAGGATCAACATGCAGCTTGCGGGCTCCGCGCGAGAGCGGTAAAAACCCGGTGCTGGCTCACGGCTTCCACTGCCTCGAGCAGATCGCGGGCCGCATTCGACTTCACCACGTAACCCCTGGCGCCGGCGTCCAGCGCCTCGCGCATCATTTGCGGAGAATCGTGTTGCGTAACAAACAGGACTTCGAGCCCTGAGTTGCGCTCGTTCTGCTGAATCAAACGGCACGCCTCCAAACCGTTCATACGAGGCATCGTAACGTCGAGTACGACCACATCAGGCTTCAGGCTGTCCACCTTGTCCAAAGCTTCCAGCCCATCGGAAGCCTCACCCACCACTTCCCAGCCTGATCGCCCCTCTAATAAAGTTCTCAACCCTTGCCGTACAATGGGATGGTCGTCAACTAACAGGATCCGAACCGCCATAATTTCAAGCTCTCCGGGGCAATGTTGAGAAAGTGTCTGCATCTACGGCGCCCCTTTTCACTGTACGCCAATCTCTGCCGCAGTGGGCGAATCCGCGCAAAGTAGTGATGCGTATCCCGAGAGTGGAGCAACCTGAACCTTACCATGCCGTCACCCAGCGACGTATACAGGGAACCCTGTATTTTCCCTAAGCTTAATTGTACCGCTAGGTTCCCACCGGACTCATGGCCGGAAAATACGTTTGCTGATGCAGGACCGCTTCGACGGCTTGTACTATGGAACCTACATCGGATTTAGCGCAAACTCCGCGAACACCTGCGCGCTGCGCCTCTTGGGCCAATTCCCTAGATAAGTGAATTGTCACCATTAAGATTGGAATCTCAGGAAAAAGATCCGATATCTGACGGGCCACATCGAGGCCGTTGAGATCTGGCATCTGGAAGTCCAACAGAATCACGTCAGGAGGGCTTTTCTTTACCCTCTGCAAAGCTTCGCCACCGGTTCGAGCTTCGTCACAAACTTGCCATGTATTTTGCTGCTCGAGCAACGCTCGCAGGTAGTGCCGCACCGCCGGGTTGTCGTCTACCACCAAAATTCGAACCATGGGCACTGTCCCTCGTAAATCCTTTTCCTGGCGACTTTAACGTTGCGTTAACATTTCGGCTTGCATCACCATAGAGTTGGCAAGACCGTCTCGCAATACCTTGAAAGCCTTAAAGCCCTGCCACGCTCGCTTCACCAGATTCCCTTGTCCGTTCCGGTAAGTTTGAATTCCAGCGCTGCTGCCGCTGCCAACCCCGGTAGCAGACTCAAGCGGAGTGTATTTTGCAATTCTCCGTTGCATAAAAGTCTGGCCCACTCGGTGGCATAAAGCTTCGCGGCCTGCGGGAAGATCGGAATGCGAAGGAACCTTCGGCGGAAGTGCACCAGTTCGTTGCCGAATCGTGCTGCAGATGTCACGAGCGGCGGAAGTGGAAGATCAGTTCCGGAATATGACTTTGAGTAACCCGATACCGTTACCAGATACGTCGCAAGCCCATCCCACAATCCTGCCGATTGTGCCAGGTCCTTCAGATACACATAATCGATCGTCCCCGAGTTCACCAGGCGGGCTGTATCCGCAATGTCGCATAAGCGCAGGTAAAAATGCCGGTACATTCGTTGAAGAGTGCTGATGATAAGACGGTCTTCGGGCGCAGGCACGCGCAGAGTGTAAGCGCCGAACTGAGCTTGGCGGGAGCGCTTGACCAACGATTCGGTCACCGCGACCTGCTCGCCCGTTTGCCCCAGTCGCGACACGTGGACCTCAACCAGTTCCGGCAGGCCGGGCACCACAAAGTTCCATTTGTTGGCCAGCCGGTCGCCCCAACTCCGCTCTTCAAGAGTGGCATTGAAGCGCTCGCGCATGGTTTTAGTTACGTCGGCGCTGCTCGCATTTGAATATAGATCCAGGTCGCTGCCCAGATCGGGCCAGTGGTCGAGCGACTTGATCACGACAACGTCGCCGTGCTTGCCCAGTTCCTCGCAAATCGGCGACAGAAACGACAAAGCCAGTTCGATGCGCGCTCGCTCTTTCTCAATCGCATTTTCACACCATTGAGATTCCTGCTTTCCCTGCTCCAGCATTGCTTCGTGCAATGTAGAGAAGGCGCGCAGAATCACGTGATGAGAGGTCGCCAGGCCCCAGA
Organism: uncultured Acidobacteriaceae bacterium; assembly: GCA_963743585.1. Classification (GTDB taxonomy): domain Bacteria; phylum Acidobacteriota; class Terriglobia; order Terriglobales; family Acidobacteriaceae; genus Sulfotelmatobacter. The sequence continues at coordinate 213,418 of CAVUQI010000007.1, forward strand.
GTTCGCCAAAATCCTGCCGGGCATAGAGAGCGACGGTGTGCGCGATTTCTGGCCTCCAATCCGGGGCTTCATCGGGATTTTTATCTGCGCCGTTATTTTCGAATCCCAGCAAAAGTTGGGAAAGCAAGGTGAGACACGCGGTTGAGTTCTTCATTGCAGTCATAGATCCAGTTCCCGCCCAGTGCTCGTATCAATCACTTCAAGGCCATGCTTGGATGTAAGAATTACCCAGCAGGTTGTCGACAAAGCCATCACCGTTCATCGTGAGGCCGAAGTGCCGCTCCCAGAGCCGCATTCGGCGGCGCTGCGGCGTTCGATGGCAGTTCCCTCTTCGTAATCGTTCCAGGTTTCGATCAACATAAATGGAAGCGGATTGGCGTTGTCGTAGTAGCGCTCGTACATATTCAAAGTCGCGTCGAAGGTTTTTCCGCAATCGCTTTCCATGTGGCGGTTCAGTCCCCACTTGGCCTTGGAATCGTCGAATCCCGGCCAGGCGCCGCCGATCGCGATCTTGTCGGGATACTTATCTCTCATGGTTTTGTAAAAATTCTCCAGGTACTGCTCGCCCCAATTACTGCCATCAGGCGACCAGCCGGCAGGGCCGGGTTCAACCCACGCATAAGATCCCGCAAAATCGTTGGCGTATTGCTTCGGAGGCTGGTTTTCATAAAAGAAAAGCGGCGGCCGGTCCCATCCGCTGCAGTGCTGTTCAATGCGGTTCCAGTTGACATGGCCCTGCTTCGGGAAGACAAACATCATCGGCCGGCCGTTGTAGGTGAGATACGCATCGCGATATTTCGCCGTGGGACCGAAGTAGTTCTGGTACGCTTCGTCGACCGCTGCCATGGCTGCGTCCGTGGCCTGCTCGTCCTCGTCTTCCGATTCGTTGTAGAGCAGAGCGACCTGGAAATGATTCTCGCTTGCGGTTTCCTGCAGAAGAGCGAAATTGTGATCGGAATAAGGACGGGCCTGCCCGTACCAGTCAACCACGAAGGCAGAAATCCCCATGTGCTTCGCCTGCTCAATCTGCTTGCGCAGAACTCCCGGGTCCTGGCTGGAATAGCCAACGTCGATGTGAGTGTGATCGCCAAACCACGGCATGTAAACCGCAAGCAGTTTGGGGGATGGCGCAGGAGCCTGTCCGTTTTGCAGCAAAGAGTGATGCGCGCCCGGAGTCGTACAGCCGCCCGCAATTACAAAACACACGAGCCCCAGACTGAGCAGTGCCTTAGACAAGTGACGACTCCATTCCTTCGGTCGCGGGACGCAAGTATTAAGATGCGATGAATAATGGGCCGGTTGGCATTCAGCCGGAATGGGCGAGGGCCCAGAGCGATGGATGGGCGAAGGCCTAGAGCAATCAGGCTTTAAGTGCTGTGCGCTCGAATCCTTGTTCGTCGGCGGATTGTTCGCTGGCTCCATCAAAACTGTGGAACGGCCTGGAGCTGGCGAATCACCCAATGATCGGCGCCGGGAGTCATGAGTACGACGAAGTGTTGGACGATGTGTTCGTCGCTGACGACTTTTCCGCCATCCAGAAGCTGAAGCTGATATTCGGCCGTGTCATGCAGTTCCATGACATCGCCTTCGGGCGCGTAGAAGACGGCTTCCAGCCGGTGAGTTTGTCCGTCATAGCGCCGGGTCAGTCCGGAATGTTGCTGGCTGAGAATGGTATCGCGGAGCCATTCTTTGGCGTTTCCCGCAAATGGGCCTTCCAGCGGATTGACCGAATTCGATTCCAGGGCCTGCGCCATACTTTTCCATGCAAAACGATAGTCGCGAAGAATTCCCCGCTCGGTTAAGTTTTCAACCGCTCGCGGCTTGGCTTCTTTTGTATCCAACTGCACTTGGATAGCAGTATCCGCAGCCTTGGAATAAGTTGCAGCGCAGAAACAAACACAGAAAAAAACCGGGAGGGCCACGAGTATTCTCGCAGCGCTATGAAGACGGCGAATGTCTGGCAGCGTTCGATTCATCAGCGTGCCTCGCCTCCCATTCGGAGTTCATTTCCCATGACCACGCCGGAGGCGGCTGAGATTGTGGCTGGGCCGGGTGCAAGAATCTCTGCCCGCGCTATGTCTTGCTTAATGGGCGCGTCGACTGTGCTCTTCTCGCCGTTAGCCGTCGCCGTAAATGTAACAATTGTGCCATCCGGTACGGGGTTCCCGGCGCAATCGTGAACCGGTTCGGTCTGAACCAGAATTCCTTTTGTGTTGCGCTGCCCGGTGATCCGCAGGTTGCACGGATCGGAAGCCACTTGCTGCACAGCTCGCCGGGTGGAGAGATCATTCAGCGAAGCGTCCACCTGCAAAGCCCCTGCTGACTTGCCGGATGCAGTGCGAAACCACGCGATCCCATCTTTCGTCGATACCGAGTGCGACAAAACAGACACCTTTCCGGTACTCAAATCAAAGTTGACCGTCTGTGGCGTCAGCACCAGATTCCGATATTTATCAAAGGGAAGCGCAACCCCGCTTACGGCATCGCCTTCTGCAACCGGAACACGCGAGGGATGAACTAGAAACGTCAGACTCGAAGGCTTTGCAGCAGAAACGAAGAAGCTCGTGCTGTGGCACTCACCGGAGCAGAGGACGGCAAAGTATTCACCGGCGTGCTGCAAATCATCGCCCTGCAAGTGAACCTCGTCTCCAAGATTCACATCGCTTTTGCGGGAGATTCCTGGGCCGAAGAGGTAGAACGTTGCCTTGCCGCTTCCCGCGGTTGAAATCGAGGCGTCATCCCCTGCGCTAACATTTTGCGGCGCGCGAATCTCCTGCGCGGCACAGATGCCGAGCAGACACAGCACTGCACAGATTAGACGAAGGCGCATCATGCTAAGACCTGGCCAGACTGTATTGGTTCACGACCACGTGAAAGTTATGCACTTTGTCCGATAAGCTCTTGGGAATTTCAACTGCGAACGGCTCTGACGATTGCGGCAACAATGCGCGATCCACATATCCATCGGACACCCACACCACCTTGCCGGTGTTGTCGTAGAAACTGGCAATCACGTGCGGAATGTTGACCGTCTGTCCGCTTTCGTTGAGCAAGTTGCCTTGAAGAACGGTCTTCCCTTGAGCATCGGTCACGAGCTTTTGGTTCATCACGCCGATTACCGGATCGGCGGATGCGGGCACCAGCGCAGCTTTCACATCCATGCGAACGTTCTTGACTTTGCTCAAGTCAATATTCGGGAAATCAATGCGGTATGGCGTGACTTGCTTGGGAAGAAGAACGTGATCGATCTTGTCGAAACTCGTCTCGTCGTCGATGGCATTGCCCGACCCGTCGACCAGCGTCGAATTGACGTTCACGAAGGCTGGAATCGTGTCTTCGTTGACCACTTCTCCCATGACCACTGCGCCTTCGGCCGTGTTTACCGCATTCATGGAAATAATACGCACGCGCGGCGCATCCACGTTTTTCGATCCCCACTGATCGTCGGCCGTTCCCGTGACCAAGTCCCAGCGAAGATAGGTAACCGGAATCACCTCGGCGGGAACGGTTGGAATTTTGTACTTCGGCCACACTGCCTTCCAGACGTCTCCTTCCCGCACCAGGTGAATATCTCGAACATCTTCCATAGGTGCCGATCGGAGTGGTCCAATGCAGGCGCACACGCATCTCCGCCTGGTCGTCCGTGATGTGCAAGGGACGCGGCTCAAAGCCTTCGAGCGCAGAGAATGACCGCAAGCTGCCGTTCGAACCGACCCAGCCTTGAATGAAATCTTCCTTGTCGGCAGCGCTGGTCTTCGAGAGCGCGTAGTAGGCGCGGTCCCAGTGCCGCCGCTGCACGTCGACCAGAAGATTGTTTAGCGCCGCCTGCGGTGTGCTGGCTTTCGGGGTCAGGCCGTACATGGCCGAACCGCCGGCGATTCCAACCGTTCCGCGAGCGTTGCCGGCGCCAGTCAGACCGAGAACCATTAAACCTGCGGTTGCGATGACGAGAATGATGGGCAGAGCGATTTTCATTCCTTTTTGCCTCAAGCCACGTAATGTTCTTGCGGATTTTCCGCCCGCACCGGAATGCCCACGCCGACCGTCATACGGCGGCGCTCGGGTAACAGCAACTCAAGAAAGATCGCGAGAAAGCTTACGCCGATGGGTAATATTCCCCACATCACGCCTTGCCACGCAGGCGGCATTGCATCGGAAGAAATCTGATGAGCCGGGGGAACATCCTCCTTCGACCATGCGGTGATTTCCCCGTTATCAAAGGTCTCGATCTTGCGCCATCCAACGAAGGTAAGCAGCGGCTCGTAATAGGGATCGTGGACGAAAATAAATTTCAGGCCGTAACGATTGGCGTGCTCCAGCATTGCGCGCAGAGAAGCCATGCCCGCGGAGCCATAAAATTTCGCATTGGTGAGTTGCGCCGAACCGTAGTGAGTCATTTCGGGCAAGAGCCGGGCGGAGTTGTAATCTCCGTCGACGCTGCCGGCGCTGGTGTAGGTGGAAACTCTCGATAAATCGCTACCGAAACCCAACGTCAGATAGCGGTAAGAGTCATGGCCGTCGCGGTTCAAGAAAGCGATGACCGGTTCAACATTGGTCGACCCGCTGGGACGGTAGGGATTCACGTTCAGCCACCAAAGGGCTGCGCCGATTGTGCCAACAGCGGCCAGCGACAATGCCACCGCCGCCCTGGTCTGAAAGCGGTCAAGCAACTCCGCTGCCAGCAAGCCCACCAGCGGCATGGCCAGCAAAGTGGCCCAGAAAGCGAACCGCTCGAAGGTGAGAATTTCATAGGCGCGCCCCAGCAACCATCGAGGCAAGGGAGTAGTTCCGCCAAGACCAAAAATGAATGCCAGCCAGAAGCCACACAGCAACGGGATCAATCGACGCGATGATGCGCCGCGCATCAGAATGAAAGGCAGCGCCAGAATCAAAGCGCCATAGGGAATCACAAAATAGTTGACCGCGATCGTGGAGTTCAGAAGATAGTTGGCGCGGCTGTCGTGCGGAATCGGCATCTGTGAAATCGGATGTTGAATCAACGCCAGCCAGTACGGGAGGAGAACAATTCCTACACCAACTCCAACCGCGACGGCAAAAACCATTGCTCGCCCCAGCACGCCGGCAAGCGAGGTGGTGAAGCGGGTGCTGCGCGCATCGAGGCAAGCGGTCCAGAGTACCGGGACGGCAAAAAAGAAAACTCCAAAGATCAGCGTCACGTGGTGGGCCGCTGCCGCCGTGAGGCTCAGCACCACTCCCTTCAATAAAGCCAGGTTACGGCTTTCCGTCATCCATTCGTAAAGATAGGGCAAGGCGTTCAAGTAGAGAGCCGCCGAAGAAATGGTTGCGAGCTGGCCGGCCTGGTAAACCAGGAAAGCCAGGGCTCCCAGAAAAATGCTGCCCAGGGCCGCATAGCTGGCCGCGCGATCCTCCACCCAAATGCGGGCAAAACGAAACACCCCTATCGCTAAGAGCACAATGGTGATCAATTGCACCAGCATGTAGCCCATCTTCAAACCGATCACGGTCGAGAACAGCGCGATCCATTGATGGGTCAAAGGCGGATACGTGGTTTGAGAAAATCCCGCGAACCATTTTTCATTCCAGGGATTAAACCAATGATGGGCGTAGTGAGATGCGAAGAACATGTGAAAGTTCGCATCGAATGACCGTGACGGCAACTCCATCAGCAATAACGGTCCGTGGACGGCCAGAGCCACAAGGACGATGGCAAGCAAAGGAATTGGACGAGAGTAGTTTTTGGCAGTATTCACGAAATTTGGCGCTCCCCACAGACTCCCCAACGGAAAGGTTCGATTCACAATCCATGCCAGGGGTTTACTTTATCGCTCTCTATAGGGAAAACCCTGTAGACGCGCAAAGCAGCCTTACCTGAGCGACCCGCATCTGAAGAAAACCGCAGAAACATATATGGGATGCGGGAGGTTAACCAAAGCCTTGTACATAGCGTGGTGAATTTGTGAAAAGCCGACTTCCGCTCACGAGCTTTTTTGCAGTGGCTCTTATTGGCTGTGCCTTCGGTCAGACCTTCGATGTCAATGGGCAAGGTGGCACCTCTACGCCCAACGGTCAGAAACAGAACCAATCTGGCAATGGTTCTCAAAGCAGCCCTGACTTGGGATGGGGATCGAGCATCGATGTGGCCCGCGAAGGACGCGCCGCCGAAGATGCCTTGAAACGAAACGATTATATGGCCGCCGTCTCCTTTGCCGAGCGGGCGGCCAAATCCGCTCCTCAAAATCCTGAGCTTTGGTTCCTGCTCGGTTATTGTTCGCGCCTGGCCGAGCATTATCAGGATTCCATCTACGCCTACAATCGCGGACTGAAGCTTCAGCCGGGCTCAGTGCGCGGCATGGCTGGACTGGCCCAAACCTATGCCAAGATGGGCCGGGTCGATGACGCGGAGAAGTTGCTCAAGAAAGTGATGGACGCGGACCCGCGAGACGCTAGCAATTTTCAACTTGCGGGTGAGTTGCTTCTGAACTCCGATCCGAACCAGGCCCTCGAATTTCTGCAGCAAGCCGAAGGGCTGGCGCCGACCGCGCACACCGATCTGCTGATTGCCCACGCCTACCAGCGGCTCGGCCAGATGGACCAGTTCGCGAAATACCTGAATCGCGCCAAAGCCCGCGCTCCGAGGGACCCTGAAGTGCTGAGGGCCGTTGCTGCCGAATATCGAGATAATGGGCAATATGACCAGGCAATCGCCGCCTTGCAAGCGATTCCTGATAAGACGATCGATGTTCAGGCCGACCTCGCTTACACCTATGAGCTTGCCGGCAAGCCGCAGGAAGCCGCCGATCTTTATTCTCAATTGGCAAAGAGCGCAAAAGGCAATCTGGGATTGAATCTTAGCGCAGCGCAGGTCCTGGTCGGCATGGGCCAAACTGATGCGGCCGCGCCGTTTCTGGAGGAGGCTCGGCGCATTAATGCGAACAGTTACCGTTTGCACGCCATTCTCGGCTCCATCGCCGACAACGAGAATCGTTTCGCCGACGCACAGAAAGAATATGAGCTGGCGCTCAACAACCTCCCTCCGAATGTACCGGAAGAGACCGTTGTATCCAATTGAATTGCGGCTGAATCTTTATGAATCCGATCTGCAAATGGGCGACGACGATGCGGCAAAAAAACAACTCAACACCGCGCAGGGCGAGATCAGCCAGGTGAATGTCGAGCCCTCCGCGCGCCCTGAGATGTTGAGACTCCGCGCCGCAATTGAGGCCGGGTTGGGCAACACCGATGCTGCCAACAAAGATCTGCAGGAAGCGCTGTCTCTCGCGCCCAACAATGTGAATTCGCTCTCGAATTATGCCAGCTTGCAATGGAAGCTTGGACAGAAAGATGCGGCAGAAGCGACTTTTCAGAAAATTCTACAGATCGATCCGCAAAACCGCACCGCGCTTTCCTCACTGGGGTATCTCGCGCGCGACGCGGGCGACAGCAAGAAAGCAGAGGATTATTTTTCCCGCGCCATTCAAGCGCATCCGGCAGATTTTGCTCCCTACCTCGCTCTCGGCGATCTCTACACGGCGGAAGCAAACTATTCGGCTGCCGATAAGAACTATCAAATTGCCTACAAGCGTATGCCAGGCGATGCCTTGATTATTGCCGGCGGGGCTAACGCGGCGCTCCAGGCCCACAATGACGGGCTGGCCAAGCAATGGCTGGATCGAGCCAAGGGCAGGATGAATGACAGTCCCCAAGTCATGCGGGAACGCGAGCGTTATCTCACCCTGAAGGGCGACTACGCGGATTCCGCAACGCTTGGCTACAAGGTGCTTCAGAAACTTCCTAAAGACCGGGAAGGCGTGGTCTATCTCGTATACGATCTCTATTACCTCGGCCGCTACGAAGACGCTCTGGCGTTGATCAATAAGTACGAACCCATTCTTCCCGACGATAAAGATCTGCCTTTGGTCGCGGGCAACATTCATGCTCACGACGGAAAAACCGAGGAAGCGCTGGGTGAGTACACTCGCGCTCTGCAGCTCGATCCAACAATGGCCACCGGTTTCGTGGATCGCGGATTTGTATTGAACGATCTCAAGCAGCCGGTCAAGGCGGTCCACGATTTTCAAGATGCGATTAAGCTGCAGCCCGGCTACGGACAGGCGCATCTCGGGTTGGCCTTTGCGGATCTGCAATTGCATCGCCCGCGATCTGCGATGGTTCAGCTGTCGACAAGTCAGAAACTCTTAGGCAAATCGCACATCTGGCGGCTGGCAAGAGCCGAAGCTTTTCGCCAGGAGCAGGATTATGCGCGCGCCGAGCCGGAGTATCGCATCGCGCTGCAGGAAGACCCGAACGATCTGCCCACCCAGCTGGCCTATGCCGACACACTGTATCGGCTGCGGCGTTACCAGCAGGCACTTGCGGCGCTGGCCACAGCACAAAAGCTCTCTCCGACGGAACCCAGCGGTATATGCCCTGAAGGCGGAAATACACGCTACCGAACGGCAGCGCGACCAAGCGTTGCAAGACATTCAACTGGCCGAGCAATATGGCGGCGATCAGGTCGATATTTTGATGGATACCGGCGAGGCATTTTTGACCTTGGGCGATCAACAAGCGGCCATGCAACGATTTTCCCGTGCACTCGACGCTCCCAATGGAGACCGCATTGGAGTCCGCCTGGCGATTGCCCAGATTTTTATGCGCAAGGGACATTATGACGAAGCTCGCCGGCAAATCGCGCTTGGTTTCGCCGAGGCCCGCGTCAGCGCTGCGCCGGTGCATCCGGATGATATTAACGAAGCGGCTGCGATCTTCTTAGCCATGCACGATTTTGATCTTGCCGAAACCTATTTCGATAAAGCGAAGCTGGCGGGCGCTAATCCGCGAAATGTCGATATAGGATTAGCCAACACCTACCTTGCGGAAGGCGAAAATCACAAAGCGGCCAACGCTCTGGCCAGCCTGGGTCCGGAGAACGACTATCGCGAAGACTACGATTACATGATGACTTTCGCAAACATCCATCGCCAGCATTCGGACACGGTACAGGCGCTATCCGGCTTCGCGCAGGCCAACAGCGTCGCCAGCGATCAGGAAGAACGTGTGTCGCAAGTTGCCGAGAACGAACTCGCCATGGAGGAGGGCCGGCAGATCACGCCGAATCTAAGTTTCGTGCCTGACGCCTTTGGCGCGCCAGCTTTGGAAGACATCAATGTGTACACCCTGGATGCGGAAATTCTGCATGTAACCAATCCTTCTTTACTGCCGCCGCCACGGCATTCTTACGAGACGTTGGCCGAGTCTCACTACCGGGTTCATCTCGGCAGTTTTCCGGACATCACCGGCTTCGCAGGTGAAAGTTTGACGGTAGGACGATTCCTTTTCCCCAGCGTCGGCGTGGTTCAAGACCGCAATACCTACGACACGTTTTTCAATGGCGGAGTTACGCCGGTTTGGCGTTTCGGCACCAACAGCATCGCGTTCAACGGCGGCTTGCAGTTCACGATCCGGCGAGACACGATCTCTCCGACGTTCATGAGCCAGAATCTTTTCCGCCAATTCCTCTATGTCTCGTCGAGTTCGTTTTTCAACTGGGTGTCGTTCAATGGCTACGCGATTCGCGAAGCCGGACCTTACACCGCCGCGAATTTGAATTCGCGAGATGCCTCCGCGGACGTGGAATTCACCGTCGGACATCCTTGGGCGCCCACTTCTTTGCTGACCGGCTATTCGGTCCGCGACCTCCTCTATAACCCGCTGGTTCAGGAATATTTCAATACTTCAAGTTATGCGGGAGTGCAGCACCGGTTCGGAAATCGATTGACCGCCGCAGTGCTGGCGGAAGATCTGCGCTCCTGGCGAGTAGAGAACACGCAATACGCCATTGCGCAGGCATTTCTCCCTGGAGCAAGGTTCGAACTCCGGGCAAACCCGCGGTGAACCGTTCAGGGCAACTTCTTGCTCCAGCGGGGAGAGGGTTACCATCAATACGACAACGCCGAGAGCGAGTTCCAAGTTTCTTACACCCGGGGGCTGCGGAATATATTGAAAGACGGAACGGCGGAGACAACTTCTTCCTATCCATTTCGACTCTCGTTCGGAATTCAGCAACAAACTTTCTATAGTTTTGCTGGTACGACGAGAACAGCGGTGCTGCCGGTCATACATTTCACGCTGTTCTAGTTTAGGACCCAAAAATTAAACATGGCCGAGCTAACTAAATTCGAGGCGGAAGCCGAAGCCGCGAGCGGCCAGCCCGCAATGGCGTCCGCCCCGGCCAAAATGCTGAAATCAAAATTGCTCGGAGGCAGCCTGACACTGCTCGCCGGCTCCGGGCTGGTGGGCCTCACCAATCTGATCTACAACGTTGCTACTGCGCGGCTTCTCGGGCCCAGCGGCTTCGCCCACGCCACGGCGGTGTACACCATTCTGATGCTGGTCTCTGGCATCACTTTGTCTTTTCAAGTAGTGTGCGCAAAGTACGTGGCGAAAAGCAATTCGCGAGAAGTGCAGGCCACGGTTTTTGCCACTCTGCATCAGCGCTCATGGATGGCGGGCATTGCGATTGGCCTGCTGTTGTTTCTCTTCAAAGTGCCGCTGGCCCAATATCTCAACCTGCCGAGCCCGATCCTTATATCGCTGCTCGCCCTCGGCAGCGCCTTCTACATTCCTCTCGGCGTGCGCCGCGGCTACATTCAGGGAATTCACGCTTTCGGGCCACTCGCGATCAACTTCATGGTCGAGGGCCTCGTCCGCCTCGGCGGAGTATTCGTTCTGATCGAACTGGGTATGGGGGTCCGCGGAGCTGTTCTGGCCAGCGTCTTAGCGGTGATTGTCGCCTACTTTGTCGCCTTGCCCAGTCCGGGTCTGAGATCTCTAAGCTTCCGCGGAATCGTGATTTCGTTCCGCGAGGGACTGCAAGCGGTCGTTTTCTTCTCTGGCCAGACGGTCATTAACAATTTTGATATCGTCCTGGTGAAGCATTTCTTTCCACCCGCCGAAGCCGGATTTTATGCCGCGGTCGCTCTGGTTGGACGCCTGGTAAACATGTGCGCGTGGTCAGTGGTCAACACCATGTTTCCAGTTTCTGCCGGCGCCGGCACCGAAGAACAAGAAGGCAGCCCAGTTTTATTTACCTCTTTGTTGCTGGTCTTTCTCATCCTGTCGGGCCTCATCTTTGGACTTTGGATGGTCCCCAATGTCCTCTGGAAGACGCTTTTCGGCTCTCACTTCGAACTCGGAACCTATGGCGCGCTGGCGCCGTTGCTGATTCTGTATGCGATTATGACGGGTGTGTACTCGCTGAGTTCGGTGATTATCACCTATGAAATGTCGCGCAAGATCGCGAACACGAGCTGGTTGCAGCTGGCATTCAGCGGCGCGCTGGTGGTTGGGGTTTGCATGCTTCACCACAGTCTGCGGCAGGTCATTCTGGTGCAGTTGGTGTTGATGGTCGCTCTGCTTGTTCTGCTGACCATCCCTCTGCTCCGGCCGCATTTTACGACAAAAGCTTTAGCGATTTACCCAGGCCTGCGCGTAGGGCGCAAGCTAGCCGAAGAAGAGGTGATGGCTGAATTCCTGAGAAGTGAATTTCACCACCCGGAATTCGACGAGTACCGCAACCAGTTTGACCATCTCGTGCGTAATCCCGATCTCACCAGCTCACGCGAAAATGCGGTCCGCCAGGCTTTACTGTTTCTGCGCAGAGGCCCGATGTGGCGCGAACTTCCCGCCGACACCGCATGGTATGAAGTTCAGCTGAAGATCAGTGATTTAGATCGCATCCGGTTCTTTCCTCGAGCTCAGTGGCGCCGAGTTGCGCAGGGAAGTTTTTATTTAACGGATGTGGTTGAGCGTATCCGGGTCCACTTAAAGTCCTCCACCGATGACAACTTCTTTGGCAAGTTGCGCCTGCTTAGTTCTTCGGTGCAGGAGAATCTGGTCAACCCTGCGGTGCTACTCATTGGAGTCAACGAAACTCGACCGTTGACGATTTTGGATGGCAATCACCGCATGGCTGCGGCAATGCTGGGCGCGACTGCTCCTGCGGGCTCCTCTGCTCCTGCACTCAGCAATTTTCGTTTTATCTGTGGTTTTTCGCCGCAGATGACTCGCTGCTGCTGGTACGCCACGAACGTGAATACCTTGCTGCGATATTTCAAAAATCTCGTGCGTTACTTCACCTACGATCCTGAATCGGACATCGATCGATACCAGGAGCGCAGCGCCTACGACTGACGCCGGGTTGAAACGCTTAATCGCATAATAGCTTTGAAAAGGCGCGGCCCTGTCAACCTGAGCATGTCATCTCATAAATAGTCTTGAGGGGCACGGCTTTCCGCCGTGAGCGGGCCATCCCGTGAATGGTTTGAAAGGCCGCGGCTTCTAGCAGCGCCGACGAGAACCCGGGCTTTAGCCCGTGAGGAATGACGACGAAATGTCGCTGACCGGCTCAGCTCTTACTGCTGAGAAGCGGTTCGTTTTTCCTGTACAGGAGTGTTGTCCCGCTTCAGCAGTTCAACCGGAGCGTGCTGCGCGCGGCGGGCCGATTGCTCCTGGCCGATCTTCGATACCACGCCCGCGTCGCTTTCCGAGGCGACCTGGAACAGCTTTGACCCCTCCGCCTCAGTGCGCGTCGCCAGGCCGACCTTTAAGTTTGCTCCCGGCATTATCCGGGCTTTTCCGTAATAGAATTCCGCAGTCTCGCGGTCGCCATTCAATTCCGAAAGATATCCAAAGTTGTTTAGCGCAAACGCGTTGCTCGGATCGAGAACGTAAGCGGCCTGAAAATCCTGCTGGGCATCGCGAACGTCGTTGCGATTGAGCGCGGAAACTCCGCGAATGTTCAGTTCTGCAAGCCTGGTCTCGACCGTCTGGTGGCCTGCGATCCACGTGCGCAGGTTTTTGGCGTTCTCCGCGGCCATCTGGCTGACCGGCTTGCCTCTCCATGCGCGATCATACGTAACAACAGCGGCGGCATTCGAGTTGGCGGCAGCGGCCTGATCGTACAGTCTCAGCGCCTCTTCCGACTCACCCTCCATCTCCTTGGCCACGCCGAGATTGTTCAACGTGAAAACGTTGCTGGGGTGCCTTTTGCAGAACCTTGGTCAGAAAGAGATCGGCTTCCGGTGCGCGTTCCTGCGAAAGCATCCGTACCGCTTCAACGTTGTCATGATTGATCTGCAGCGGCAGATCGGGAATGGCCAATGCTGCTTTGATTGACAGGCCTTCGACTCGCGGCGAACTGGCGCGGGCGATTACGGCTTCGGTAGCCTGCTCTCCGGCAAGCTGATAAAAATTCAGGGCGCGATCCACTTGCCCCTGCAGCTCCGAAATATAGCCAAGATTGTTGAGAGTAAAAGGATCATCCGGATCGAGAAGATAGGCCCGATAGAACAAAGCTTCGGCTTTTTCGTAACGGTGTTTGCTGACTTCTTCCACGCCCTTCCGGTTCAATCGTTGCACTGGGGTCAGCTGGCTGCGCTTCGGCAGCGTGATCTTAATCTCACCAGCGCGGGCGCCAGGACAAGCGCCGACGGCAACCAGAATACAGCCGGCGATAATCCATTTCTTGACACTGCAAGTGCTCGAGGCCATGCCTTAATACCCTCTCCACAAATGATCGCTAAAGCCTTATTGAGATGCGGAACCGCATGCTTTGTTTGTCATGGAATTTCTAATTTTTTTCAGGAAATGACTACCTTATTCGGGCAATCGGCATCGAACTGCTGCGTCGAAAAGTGGAAAGATCTAACAAAGATATGGGGATCAAGATGGGTCACATGGCATGGTGCGGATTTTTAGGTGCTATTTTGGCGGGTTGCGGCATAGCGAGTGCGGCGCAGACGCCCGCCCCTGGCCAAACCTTGGTATCGCCTCCCGCGAAGTCTTCTGATGCGGCCGACGCGAGTGATGCTGGCGCTCCGCTCGATGCAACCGCCGAGGACACCGATGCCACGATCGACCCATCCAGCCTGCTCCCCGACATGCCTTCTCTGCCGCCGGCCAAGGCCACTTTGATTGGCGGCACAGTCCAAAAGCTCGACCGCATACAGGATGAGATCACTGTCCAACCTTTCGGCGGAGGAAAGGTAAAAATCTTCTTCGATCCGCGCACGCGTATCTATTTAGGAACCGCGCTAGGTTCTACTGAAGATTTGCACCAGGGAGATCGAGTCTATGTCGACACGATTCTCGATGGCGACATGGTATTTGCGAAAAACATTCGCCTCAGAAACGCGGTGGTAGCCGGCGAAAGCCAGGGAACCGTCACCAGTTATCGCAGGGACAACGGAGCGTTGGTCCTGCGCGACGCGATTTCGCCCAGGCCGATGAAAGTTCGTGTCAATTCCCAAACCAAAATCGTTTATGCGGACCACTCTGCGCCCACCGGTGAACTTGTCCCAGGAACGCTGGTGAGCGTCAAATTCGGCCCGCAACAGAACGGCCAGGATGTAGCGAGTGAAATTTCTGTGCTTGCCGTTCCCGGAGGAAGTTTCACGTTTGTTGGCCGCGTCACCGGTCTCGATCTTCGCCTTGGCCTCTTGGCCATCACCTCGTCGACCGACAACAAGACTTACGAGATATCTTTTGACCCGACATTGATCCCGCCCGATGAGAACCTGCACGAATCCGCTGAGGTCACCGTTCTCACTCGTTTTGATGGAAACCGTTATGTCGCGCGCAGTTTGACGGTGAATCCCCCGAGCCAGCAGTAGTCCGTCTAACTCTTCAGGGCACTTATTAAAAACCTGACTTCGGAATCTGCAAGGGTGAATTCCGAATTGATCCAGCCGCCCAGATTGAAACTATATCTATAACTAACTTGGTACTCAGGTGTTAACACTAAGGTTCTTAGCCCATTGTAATCTTCCGTAAAAAACCCATTTCGAAGTAAGCTCACTCCGTTCCCAGCACGTCCAGGAAGACCCAGCAAGCCAAAAATTCAAGGTCAGTAAAGAGGAAATCTACAGGCGGGCGCCTTCCCTTTTTGCGGCCAGCAAGATCCTCGTTCACAGAGCCCCTGAGGACCGATGCGAAGAGTCTCTCTTGCAGTCGGAGTTCTGCTTCTCGCAGTCTCCACCCTGTTCGCTGCAAACTCACCCTATGTAGTTCCAACCACAACTCTCACCGCCCAGACCTCCAACAACACCAGCGCCGCGAATTCGTTCACCAGCCTCTCGAATGGCGACCTCGGCGCAGGAAATGTCAGCAAGGTCGACGTTCACAACCTGCTTTATTCTGGTAATACGACGAAGGTGTACGCCCACATGGTCTTGTGGTTCGGACAATCGAACCATATGAACATCGGATACAACTCGACCGACCCTACCGAGGTTGCCAATCAGATTAACGACATGGTGAGCCGTGGAATCGATGGCGTGATCCTCGATTGGTATGGCCCCGGCAATCCGCTGGACCAAGCGGCGCTGCAAATCATGGCGCAGGCCGAGACCCATCCCGGATTCACTTTCGCCATCATGATCGACCAGGGAGCGATCGAGTGGTATTCCTGCGGCGGATGTTCGCCGCAACAGGCGCTGGTCAACGATCTGCAATATATCGAAAAAACCTACTTCCCTTCGCCGGCCTACATGACGCTGCAAGGGAAGCCAATGATCACCCAGTTCAACGTCAATCTCTCCTATCCTTCGGTGAGTTGGAACGCTGCGCTGGCTGAGATGAGCACCCAGCCGGTATTAATTTTCGAGAACAACAGCGGTTTTACCGCCGATCTCACGGCAGGCAGCTACTCCTGGGTCATGCCGACCGCGAGCGATTACGGATTGCCCTATCTCACGAGTTTCTACCAGACGGGCATGGCCTATCCCAACGAGCAGACGTTTGGCGCAACCTACAAGGGGTTCAACGACAAGTATGCCTCGTGGGGATCGAACCGGATCATGTCACAGCAATGCGGCCAGACCTGGCTGCAAACATTTTCGGAAATCAATGGGCTTTACAACTCCGGAAAGCCGCTGCCCTACATGCAGATTGTGACCTGGAATGATTATGAGGAAGCCACAGAAATCGAGACCGGAATCGCCAACTGTTTTTCACTCACTCCGTCTGTGGGTTCGAACTCATTGCAATGGGCAATCAGCGGGGATGAAAACACAGTTGACCATTACGAGATCTACATCAGCACCGACGGTCAAGATTTAATGTCGCTCACCGACATTGCCTCTGGAGTGCATTCGCTGAACTTGTGCAGCTTCCCCGTTCCCACGGGAAATTACCAGCTCTTCGTGCAGGCAGTCGGTGCGCCCTCTTTCTCGAATCAGATGACTAACGCGGTCAACTATAGTCCTACGTGTCCGAGCACAGTTTCCAATACGCCACCACCACCCCCTGTACCGACAACCATATCCTTCACCGCATCTCCGACCGATGTAACCATTCCAGTCGATCAGTCGGGAACTGTTACGGTAACGGCCGCAATGCAGTCCGGGACATCGGGCAACCCGATCGCGCTTTCGTGCAGTGGCCTGCCGAGCACATTGAGTTGCTCGTTCTCCCCGAGCAGCATTACGCCGGGAACTGGAAACGCAACTTCAACTCTTACCATCTCTACCGTTGCCGTTCGGAGGATGAACGCGGAGCAGCGGAAAAGAGGGAGCGCAATCTACGCCAGCTGGATTTTGTCGTTCGGCATCTTCGGCTTCATCATCATGGGAAGCGCTGAGGGGCGGCGCAGGATGCAGGCGCTCGCCATCGTTGCGCTCATCGGCATCGGAATGGTCAGCTCGTCCTGTGGAGGCAGTCCTGCGCCAAGCGCTGCGATCAAGACTGCCGTCGGCAGCAATGCCACTCACACTGCGGTCACCTATCCCATCACCATCAACGGGGAGTCGAGCGCCACGCAACTTTCCGCTACCATTAACGTCATCGTGCAGTAATGGCTTGCCGCGGCCTCGGGTCGCGGCAGGTCGATGTACTGCGGAGCGGTACGCCAGGCCGGCGGAGTTGCGGGTCATTCGCCTCAACAGCCGCGCTTTCGACGGGACCCAATTCGGCAGCCTACGGAAGCGGGTGACTTGCCGCAGAATTTCCGCTCGTTGGTCAAGCTCGAAGTGCCTCAGATACTTTAAGACAATGGTGGGCATAGTCATGCGCAACGCACTGAAATAATTTTGCGCCGCCATTTCTTCCTGCCTCGCCGGATTCATCAGGAAACGTACCAGACAGCTCGCCAGGTCCTGCGCGGTGCCGGGGGTGTAAAACTCAATCGCGATCTCTTCACCGTCGGCCATCTGACGGAAATCGACAAGGTCGGCGCACACGATCGGCACGCCGTAGGCGCATGCAAGGTGCGCAACTCCGCTGCAGCCGGTGGAGGAAGAATAGGGCATGACCGCAACCGTCGCTCTCTGGAACAGAGCAGGTAATGCCTCTTCGGGTACGTACCCGGTGAATTCAATATTCGGGTTCCCTGCGCATTTTTCTCTCACTGAATCGACATAGCCGGCCGCCTGAGGGTGGTCGCCTCCGGCGATGACAAGTCGGGCATGCGGGAGAACTCTGGAAATGATTTCGAAGGCTTCGAGCATGAGCTCGAGCCGCTTGTAGGTGCCCCATTTTCCAAATGCAAGAATGCGGTGCTCGGGATTTCCGCGCCGCCCAAAGTCTGGATACTCCGGCCGTGTCGTTAGAATGCCGTGGGACCGGAGATGCACATTGTCGCGCCCATATTTTTCATGCAGGATCTTGCGATAGCCAGGCATCAGCACGGAGACTGAGTTCGACATCAGCAACATCCTGGTCGCAAGGGCGCCAGCCCAGCGGTAAGCTCGCGCGTGCCGCACTCCCGCATCTTTAAGATCGACTGTATCCATCAGGTGGTGCAGAGTTACATGGGTGTAGCATCCGCTCATGCGAGCCAGCACTGGGGTCAGCAGACCCAGAAAAGCATTAAAAGGGTTACGACCGAAAGTGCTGAACAGCAAATTGAACCAGACCACATCCGGCTTCAACTCTCGCAGCATCTTCAAAAGGTGAAACACCGTTCGCGGGTCGTCGAAAGACCAGCAGCGTACGACGGAGAAACCCTCCAATTCCGGCTCGTCAGTCGAGATCTGGTCGGCAAGAACTGTGACGCTGAGAAACGGATTCCGGGTCAATTCCTGGGCAATGTGCAGGCCGTATTCGCTCAGTCCGCCCTGGCTGGGTGGAAAAGTGGTTACCAGACAAATTTTCATTCATCCTCTCTCCGGCCTACGAAGTCGCCCTGTATTCGATGTGCTTGATACAAAAGATGTTGGCTTGTGAATAAGCGATTGAACCTATTCTTGATTTCGATGATGTGGAAGCGGGCTCACTACACGGTCGGTAACCCGGCAAAGCATTCCTGAGAAACAGAAATGTTCTTTAGGAACACTTCTCTGACCCTCATTTCCGCCTTTTCGATCGGGAGAGGCCCGATCACGGTGATGCCTGGAACAAGAGAGCTGAGGCCCAGATAGGCTTCGCGGTTCTTGCGAATGAACTCAAGAGGATATTCTGGCTTTCTTTGACGAGCGGCCAGCGGATCAGCATCGATTACATAAGCCACATCGGGAACGGGAACGATCCGCAACAAGAGAGAAAGAAACATTCGCGTCACCCACCGCTTCACCGGAAGATTGGCAAGTTCGTCATAGATGTAGCGATCGAAGATTACGACATCGGCCGCGCCCTTTCTTTGCTGCCGGACTTGTCGCCAAAGACTGAGAGCATCGAAGAAATAAAGGCAAAAACGAGCGCTCGTTACCGGCCATGAGGTTACGTTCTTATCGCGCCGGTTGACAGGTTTGTCAGGCGATCCGATTCCGTGTTCGCCTCGGAACACCTTTTCACTGGTCTTCTCGCGGAAGCGCGAAAACATCACAACATCGTCCCAGAAACTGAGCAACTTCAAATTGAACCCAGCCGCGCGAAGCCAGCTTGCGAGCGCCTGTATCTGAGTGCTTTTACCGGCTCCGTCGATTCCGGAAAAGCTGATGATCTTCGCTCGTTCCAAGTGCGTTATTTTTTCTGTCCTCAATCTAGTGGGCCCCCGGCGGCTTGCTCCCCGTTGCCTCGGTCAACCCGATGACCACCCCCAAGGCAACGGCGGCTCCGATGATGGCTCCCGTCCTGATGATGATGGTGCGCGCTCGATGCTGCTTCGCAGGAGCGATTGCCACACCAGCCGGCTCGGAGGCAGCAATTCCGCTCCTATTTGGAGCCTCCGCCGCAGCGGTGCCCACCGGCCTTTGGACCGGTGCCTGATTTGGCGAAGACTGATTTGAGGAGCTCTGATTTGGAGAAGCTTGGCTCACCTGGTTCTGATCAGCAGGGGCCTGGTTCGGCGCAGTCTGGTTCGGCGCAGTCTGATTTGTCGTAGTTTGGCCCGGTGGCGCTTGAGACTGCGCCTCCTGAGAAAACGTAGGAGATTGCGTTTGCGCAATGGTCGCGTCTGGACTATCCGGGAGCTTACTCACTCCCGTCTGGCGCTCGGAAATTTTCGCTCCGCTAGACGGTCCAGCCGACGTTTCGATCGACGCCTGCTGCGCGACACCTGGCAATACAAAGCCGGAGCCCGGTATAAAAAGGCTGCAGCACACTACCGGCACCAGAAGACTTTTTAATTTCTTCATTGCCCACCTCAAGATGGCCACGGAGGCGAAAGATTTCGCCTAGCTGGCGGATTTCAGATCGGCAAATCCATACCCCGAGGAATACCAGGGCAAGGTCGGCGTTACTTCCGGCAACGCGACCGTCTGGAAGCTTCGAGTCGCTTCCTCCGCGGTCTCGAATATTTCAAACAGCCGGTCAACTCGCATCAGTTCCAGTATCGCCGCCGAAGCGGGCGAGAGATTCGCGAGCTTAATGTCCCCATCGCGTTTCATCGCCTCTCCCATGCTGCTGAGGAGCATTTCGATCCCGGCACTATCCATGTGTTCGGACCTGCGAACAATCCAGAACGATCCGCGGACGATCGGACTGCAGCAGCGGCTGCAATTCGGCCAGGAACGCCTGCGCTTCTGAATGATTCAACTTCTCCGGTGCTTCCATGACGATGACTGGGCACTTTGCTAGACATTGGCTTACCCCTTCATTGAATTGGTTTCGAACCCGCGTCGCTCTGGCGCTGAACCCGCTGGTTGTAATCCGGCTGGCGTTGCTTGGCGTTGCTTACGACGGTTGAACAGCGAAATGTTACTTGCCCACTTCCGGGCCGTTGCAGGCTTAGGCGGTGGGCCATTAGAGCGCATTACAGCCGGATCGGAGATTTCAATCACCACATCCCGGTTCAGGCTCAAGAGTTTGTTTCCATTTGCGATGGCGTGGCAAACGTCGAGGCAAATGCCGATTTCAGTGTTTTGCAGAATCGAGCTGTTTTCCACAACCGTGCCGTAATCGACACAGCAATTCTTCTCGACGCTGCTTTGGCGCGTAATCAACGTATCTTGCATGACCTTCGAAGTGCGCCCGATGTATGCTGGAGCGACGATGCGCGCCCAGCGGTGAACCTCGGCTCCGTCGTCAATCCAAATTCCGCGCTTTACCTCTCTGCCGGATGGCCTTGCCACGCATCTCGTCTGCAGCAAGTCGGAACCAAGCCGGCGCAAATCGCGGAAAGTCATTAAGCGGTTGACATACTCGCGGATAAAATACGAACTACCTGTCGTTTTCTGTTGCACAAAAAGAGCGCCTAAATCGGAATCTTGCGCCTTCAGACAATCCACAACCCAGAGATCCAATGCTCCCTCGCGGTTTAGGGTACGGGTCGCATTCTGCCGCGCCTCGCGATGGAAATAAAAAAGATCGAGTAAATCGGTTTCCGCATAGATATTGCCGAACAGCAAGAACGAATGTTCAATACCGCTTTGCGAATATTCCTGCAGTTTTTGTCGGATCGCAGGATAGGGGTCGGAAACGGTTTGAAATTCCACGTTTTCGAACGCCGTAAAAGAGCGTTTCACCCCGCGATCTCCGGACTCATCCTGCAAAACGGAAACCGCATCCACCTCTGCCCGGACAAAGCGTTCGATAGTTCTTTCAATTGTCGAGCGACCCGCGACTTCGAGATAGGCTAGAGGTTCGGAAAGTAGCGCGCCCATGTCAGGCGCGATTCCCGCCGGAGCGCTCCTGTATAGCTCCCCCGGCACTACAATCGCACCTAGCCCCACAGCCGTGTCCTTTCTCCAGTCGCGAACGGTCTAATCAATACTTCAAAACCCACAATACTTCGCTTACTGCGCGAATAAACCCGACAACGAACCAAATGTTTTGCTTAGGCCATTGGCTCGGCTGCATGGTTCGCCGACCGGCGCAGGATCCGGCGTTTCGGAAACAGCAAATCGCGCATTTTCATCTTGGCTTTGTGCAATTGCGATTTTGAGTTTCCTACCGAGCAATCCAACATTTGAGCGATCTCGTGATGCTGATATCCCTCCACTTCGTGGAGAGCGAATATCTTTCTGCAGCCTTCAGGAAGGTCCTGCATGGCCCGGCGCAGTGCGATGCGATCGATCGCGCCCGAAAGGCGTGGATCCGGATTCCCGATGTCGCGCCGCAAGGATGGCGATTCCGCCGAGACTGGTTCGTCCAAAGAAACAATGGGGGGGGCCTTCCGGCGGCGAAGCTTCATCAACACCGTGTTTACAGCCACTCTGTAGAGCCAGGTGGAAAATGCCGAGTCGCCACGGAACGAACTTACGCTGCGAAACACCTGCAGGAAAGCCTCCTGAGTCAGGTCTTCGGCCTCCGCGATGTCCTTGGTCATAAGCAGGCATACCGAGTAAACGCGTTTTTTGTGGAGCTGGAAGAGCGTGGCAAATGCCTGCTCGTCGCCGCTTTGCGCACGCTGAACCAGGCTTCGTTCTGAGTCGTCGCGGTTGGTTTCTTCTCGCACCGGAATCGCATTTGCTGTTGCGGGAACTGCGAAGGTTGCCACGGGAGTCTCTCCTTAGGTCGAACTAGGAAATGCTGTCTTCTCGTCTTGCGTTGAGAGCATCAGCATCCAAAATGAGACTAGCGGCATTGCACTGCCCCTCCCATCGGGGTGCTCCTGTAATTGAATCTCAGACTTGCTGTACGGTGTTTATGAAGTAAATGCAGCATGGTTTTACAACTCCGATCGAATACATTGCTGCGGCGAAAGAGGCTTACCTAATTGAAAAAGAGAGCTTTGCTGCTCCAAAGCCATCCGATGGCTCCGGCGCAGATCAGCTCTCCAGAAACTCACAACCTAACGCTCAGATTATGTGTAAACGTTATGCATCAATAAAGCTTGAACCCTACCTCAACGCTAATCTGGACATTCACCGGGTGACCGTCTTTTTCGGCAGGCTGGAATTTCCACTGTTTCACCGCCTCTATGGCTTTGGCATCCAGTCCATGTCCCAAGCCTCGCACCACGCGAATGTCGCGCGGGTTGCCGTGATCGTCCACGATCATCCACAGAATGCATGTCCCCTCGGTCTTATCGTTTCGCGCTTCTTCGGTGTACTCAGGATCGGGCGTTGAAATGGCCTGCGGCGCCGAGATTCCTCCGCCGACTTTGTAAACTCCGCCTCCAATGCCTCCGCCGCTCCCTGTTCCTACTCCGGCACCGTGACCAACCCCTACCCCGCCGCCGGATCCAGAACCAATACCGCCGCCCGAACCGATTCCATTGGACGGCGGAGCTGATGGAAGCGGGGCGTTCGATGGGACACCAAAAGTTGGCATGTGATTCTCTGCAAGATGCACTTGGGGCGGAACAACCACCGTGGGTGCAACCGCAAGCTTCGGATGGTCGTTGCGCAGGACGATCTGCGGAGGAGTGATCTGCTCAACCGCAGGCTTGGGCAATGCTCCTTTCGGGGCGCGAATGCGATCGCGATCACCGCCACCGCCGCCGCCGCTTACAATTTTCTTCGCAACCGGCAGCGCATACGAGTCGGGTGAAGGCGCGATTAAGGTGACCTCTTCTTGCTGGTGCACCTTCTGAACAACCTGGTGCCCGAAGATGGTGCCGCCGAGAATCAAGCCGATCACAACAATGTGGAAAATCACCGAGCCGACCAAACCATTCGGACCGGTAGTTGTTGTACTGGCCCCAGATGGCCTCGGGGGGAAGCACATTTTCCGCTTGCGAACGTGCATTCGCCTGTAAAGGCCGCGCAGTTTGGCCACGGTCGTGAACACGATCAAGAACTGATGGTGGCGAAAATTGAAGCAGCGTAGAGTGGCGTAAATTTTGCTGATTCAACATTGATGCTCCCCCGGGCCTTACAAAAGTTCCTGCTCGGTTTGGATGCCTCCAAGCAGGAAGCGGTTTGTGAAATCAGTTTCACCGTTCATGACCTCAAACCAAATCTGCAAACATCCCTATGCCTTCAAATGTCGACGTCTCGACTCACATCGGCCAGCGAAGTGGACCTTCGAAACGATGCAGGGTCAATTCACTCTTCGTTCTAGGTTCGTCGCAGTGCATCGACATTTCCATCCAACCTCAGTTCAGAGCCTGCCGGCGATAACCAAAATCAGCAGAACAACCACCACCAAACCCAGACCGCCGCTAGGGTAATAACCCCAACCGTGGCTGTAGGGCCATGCCGGAAGCGCTCCAATTAACAACAGGACTAAAAGAATCAGAAGAATCGTGGACATTCAGTTCTCTCCTCTTTGATGTGTCATTCTGTAGGTTGACAAAAAGGCCCGGGAGTTTTGAAACCGGGCCCAGATCCAGAGGCGTCATCGGTACTTACCGGCTTGCCGATTCGGTAGTGGACGCTTTCTTCACCTCACCATGTTCTCGTCCTCGCGCTTGCTCCGAATACTTGCGAACGGCCGCTTCAAATCTGGTGTCGCTTTCACCTGCAGCCGGATGGATCCTGCCGGCCAAAATCGCCGCGAAGGGCACAAACTTGCCGTACAGGACCCGCGTTTCGTCCTTGTCTTGGGAGACCACTGAGCCGCCGAGATCGACACCTGCAAAGACCCCTCGCGCCCGCGAGTACGTCAGCATATCGGTCTTGAACTTCCAGTCCGTATCCGCTCCCGCGTCGCGTCCCACCGGTTCAGCGGCTGCCGTGGCATTGACGCCGATTTTGAACTTATCTGAAAGAAGTGCGTCCATGCCGTGCTTGTTCAACACCACCAGCACGAGATCAACTGCCTGCCCGCCGATCTGCAAACCCCAACTCCCGCCAGTGATCGAAATGGGGGCCGGCGAACTCCAGTGTCCACTTTGCAGGCGGCAGGTAGCCACGCCCTTACCGTGTTCGCCACCGAAACCGACCGCAATCCTGACCATCGAAGGAACCACTGCGATGCACTTCGCATCCTTCATGATCTTGTCTGGAATAGCTTTGTCTTTTACTCCCATGATTGAGTCAAGAACTCGTGCCGAGGCGTCAATCCGCTTTTCTATGTTCGATTCGTTGGGATTGGGCTCATACTGCTTCGCGTCCGAACTCGAATTCGAGTCCGCATCCTTGTCCTGCGCGAAAGCCATTCCTGCCAACAGTAGACAACTTGCACCGAGCACAAGAACCAATCTCGGTAAACGGGAACTCATATGTTTTGCCATGATGAAACCTCTTCTGTGCTCGAAGCGAGCAACCATTAAAATTTTCCCTACCAGCGTAAACTTAACGGTGAGATCAGTTTCCTGCCATCGGTACAGCGCTGTAATGTGAATCCTGAGGGGCAGCAAATCGTATACAGTCTCTACGGTACGGATCGGCCTGGCGCGACTTCGAGCGAGCTTTTCCACGAGACATTGGCGAGTCAGGCAAAAACACCGGAGAGTCAGGCAGCGGAACTGTTGGCTCACCGAGGGGATTGCCCGTGGCGACAATTTCTTCGGCACAGGTGATCTCCATGATTTCTCTGGCTTGCTGGATTTGCTCCGCAGTTTGGCAATGAATTGCGGCCAGAACTCCGCCACTCCGCAAACGCTGTTCGTAACGGGCAGCCTGAACTTCAGGCACTCCTAAAGCGGACAGCGATTCGGAAAAATCGCCCTGAGTTGCACCGCGTCCGGCAAGGGCCTCAACTAAAGGTTCAGCAGCAATGACCGGGCCGAGCCGAGGCAGATTCAACGCGCCCACTCCCGTCAACGAACCCAGCGCTCCTCTCACGCCCGAACCAGCGGGCGCGGCCGCCCTTTGTGGGGCTTTAGCATCGTTTACCGTGGCGATTTCCTTTGAGCTGCGCCGGTCAGGCATAATGACCGAAATCTCTGAGGCTGGGAATCCGGCATCTTTAAAACCCCTGAGCGCGGGCCCCCACTGTGCTACGACTTTCGTAAATTCCAAATACGCAGCTGATTGTCACCGTCGAGTCTCCGGGGGTTTGACGACATTCTGTTCCGAACCGGGTTCGTGTTCGGCAGATCACGAAACTCATGCAGGTCGCAAAGAAAAGAATGGACTAAGCTCCCGGTGAAGCCAATCAGGGAAAAACTCTATTGCGGGCCTTGTAAATCGGTACCTGCTTATGGCAAGCGAGCGGAGAAGATTATTACCACTTTGGATTGAAAGGATGAGTGAAACAGGAAGAAATGCGGACCAAAGAAACCAACAAATACACAAATAGAAGATATGTGGAACAGTCGGCGCAGGCTTATGACTGTAAGACGGCCGCAGATTCGCGCAGAACACCCGCGGAAGGCAGTGTCAGTTCGACAAGCGTACCAGGATTGGCATTGGTCAGCCGCAGATCTCCGCCAAACTCCTTGGCGCGCTGGCGCATGCCGCCGATGCCCACTCCAACACTCTCAGGCCGCAGATCGGCAATCCCCTGTGCAATGCCTTTTCCGTCGTCCCGCACCCCAACCGTAATTCGGCCGTCTTTCTGACTCAAGGTAATCCACACTTTCCGCGCGCCTGAATGACGAAAAACATTGGTCAACGCCTCTTGCACGATACGGAAAACTGCAGTCTCTGCGCCGCTCGAAAGCCGGGGGAAATCTCCGGGCTGCACATCGAGAGACGCCTCAATTCCGCTGCGTTTCGCCAATCCCTCCACAAACCAATTGAGGGCCGACAACAAACCAACCTCGTCAAGCAAAGGCGGATGAAGAAGATGCGACATGGTCCGAACTTGCTGAATGGCCCGTTCAATAATCGCGCTGGCCTGCGACCATCCGTCACTATGCGACGGAACTGCTTTCTGCAGCATCATCTTATCCACAACCATCTTGGCCACCGCAAGCTCCTGGCCTAGGCCGTCATGTAGATCTCGCGCAATACGCCGGCGTTCCTGGTCCTGCATCGTCATAAGCCTTACAGAGAGGCGACGCAGTTCGTCCGTCCTGCGGTCGACCATTCTTTCGAGTTCAGCCGCATTGTCGCGAATGGATTGCTCGAGCATTTTGCTGTCATGAATGTCGGAGCAAGTGCCGTACCATTTGACGATGTCTCCGTTGTCGTCGCGAATGGGGACCGCACGCGACCGAAACCAGCGATAGTCCCCGTCTTTCGGACCGCATACGAAATTCGGCTTCGTAATTCGTGCCTAGCTCGACCGAGCGGGCCCACTTCGCCGTTGCCTCGTCTTTGTCCTGGGGATGCACGTAGTTGGGCCAGCCAAACCCGCTTCCCGCAACTGGATCGGCTCCTGTGTAATCGTAAAATCGGTCGCTGATGTAATCGCGCGAGCCATTGGCCTGACGGCTGAAAATAATATCCGGCGCGGTGTGGACAATTGCGTCCAATTCGCGGTTCTTGCTGACCAGTTCTGTATTTAGCTGCAGCAACAATTCCGCTTTATTGGCTAATTCCTCGGTGCGCTCAGAAACGCGCTGTTCTAAGTCGCGATTCAGCGCTTCCAGTTGCCGCGTTTTTCGATGCAAGTCGGCAAAGACCCTCACCTTCGCACGCAGAAGCTCCGCGACCACGGGAACCGAGATGTAGTCCACGGCCCCATGTTCGTAGCCCCTGAGTTGATCCAGATCTGTCAGGTGTACCGCTGAAATGAAAATGATCGCAGTTTTCTGAAAGCGCGGATGTTCCCGAATCATGGCTGCCAATTGAAAACCGTCGAGCTCCGGCATGCTTACGTCCATCAGGACTACCGCGACTTCGGTTTTCAACAAAATTTCAAGGGCCTGCTTCGCAGAAGTGGCTTTGATCAGATTTTCGCCAAGCGCTGCCAGCATCACCTCATAGCTCAGCAGTTTTCCCGGCTGATCGTCCACCATCAAAATGTTGACTTGTTCATGTGCCACCATTGATTTTTCGTTGCACCCCGGAGCAATCGCAGTTTCCATAAACGATCTCTTCTACCTGTGCAGCCACATACGCAACGAGGAGAGCAATTGCTCCGTATTTACCGGCTTCGCCAGATACTCCGATGCTCCTGCCTCGAGACATTTCTCCCGGTCGCCCTTCATCGCCTTCGCCGTCAACGCAATGATGGGCAATCGGCGGAAAGAATCATTCTGGCGAATGACCTGCATGGTTTCGTAACCATCCATTTCCGGCATCATGATGTCCATCAGCACAATCGCCACGTCGGGAGTCGACTCCAACTTGGAAATCGCTTCCCTTCCCGTTCCCGCTGTGATCACGGTCATGCCGCGCCGCTCGATGACGCTGCTAAGCGCGAAGATGTTGCGCACGTCATCATCGACGATCAACACTTTCTTTCCCACCAAAGCATCGTCAGAGCGATGCAGACGGTCGAGCATTCTCTGCTTCTCAGCTGGCAGGTCGGAAACCACTCGATGCAAGAAAAGAGCGGTTTCATCGAGCAGACGTTCGGGTGATTCTACGCCTTTCACCACCACACTGCGCGCCAGCGAGTGCAAACGTGCATCCTCTTCCGGAGAGAGTTCCTTCCCAGTGAAAACCACCACCGGCAAATCGCCCAATTCAGGAGTGTCGCGGAAGCGCTCGAGAACTTCGAACCCGGATATATCGGGCAATCGCAGATCCAGCACCACGCAATCGAACGCCTCTTTTCTAACAACGTTGACCGCCTCTTCGCCCGTTGCCACGACCGTGACGTCGATGTCGTCAAAACCGAGCAATTCTCGAATGCTGAGCTGCTCGGCCGGATTATCTTCAACCACCAGCAATCGTTTCCGTCGCGGAGCGGAATATTCTTTAATCCGGTCCAAAGCGACCTCCAGGCCTTCTGGAGTCGTAGGCTTCGTCACAAATGCGAACGCCCCCCGCGCCAGCCCATGATGGCGATCTTCGTCCAGAGTCAGCATCTGAACCGGAATGTGACGCGTGGCGGGGTCCTGCTTCAAGTGATTCAACACCGTCCATCCCAGCATATCGGGCAAGAAGACATCGAGCGAGATAGCGGTTGGATGGTATTCCTGGGCCAGTTGCAGAGCTTCCGCTCCACGACCGGCGACAAGGACCTTGAATCCCTTGTCGCGCGAAAGATCGCACAACACCCGCGCATAGTGAGGATCGTCCTCCACGATGAGCAGGATGGCATCATCCGGCTGCAGGTTCTCCCGGTCGTCGGGAATTTTTTCAATCGGATGTTCCACCACCGACAATTGCGCCGGCGAAACCGCCATGGGCAGCCTGCTTTCCGCAGCAGCCGCAGCGTTCATGGCTGACGGCCCCACGTAGGTCTGCGGCAGGTATAACGTGAACGTGCTGCCGCGTCCCGGAGCGCTTCGTAGCTGGATTTCTCCGCCGAGCAAGCTTGCGAGCTCGCGGCTGATGGCGAGACCCAGTCCCGTTCCGCCGTACTTGCGGCTGGTGCCGGCGTCTGCCTGTTGGAAGGCCTCAAAGATAATTCTCTGTTTCTCGATCGGAATACCGATTCCGCTGTCGGAAACCTCGAATGACACAACCGCCGCAGCTTTTGACAGGATCGGATGGTCTTCGCTCCAGCCATCCCTCGCCGGACTGACCGCGAGGCGAACACCACCGACTTCGGTGAACTTGAAAGCGTTGGACAGCAGATTCTTTAATACCTGCTGCAAGCGCTTCGAGTCGGTGACTACGCTTCGGGGCAGATGTTGGTCGCTGTGGACCTCGAAGCCCAAATGCCGGTTCTCGGCTTCGTGACGGAACGGCCGTCCCACCGCATCCAACAGGCTGGCGAAGAACACTTCTTCCGCTTCCACCGATACGGTGCCCGACTCGATCTTCGACAGGTCGAGAATGTCGGTGATCAGGTTGAGCAAGTCGGTTCCGGCGCCATGAATGGTGCGCGCGAATTCGACTTGCTTTGGTGTGAGATTGCGATCGGGATTGTCGCTGAGCTGCTGGCCCAACACCAGAATGCTGTTGAGCGGCGTACGCAACTCGTGAGACATGTTCGCCAGGAATTCTGATTTGTACTTCGAAGTAAGCGCCAGCTCTTTGGCTTTTTCTTCGAGAGCACGGCGGGCCTGCTCGATTTCCTGGTTCTTGCGTTCGACTTCGACGTTCTGTTCGGCCAGCTGTTGCGCCTTTTGCGCGAGCTGCTCGTTGGTCTGCTGCAATTCCTTCTGCTGGACCTGGAGTTCGGTTGCCAGTTGCTGCGACTGCTTCAGCAAGCCTTCCGTCTGCATGGTGGCTTCAATACTGTTCAGCACGATGCCGATGCTGGCGGTCAGTTGCTCCAGGAAAGCTAGTTGTGAGGTGGTGAAGGCACCGAGCGACGCGAGTTCGATCACAGCTTTCACGCGATCTTCGAACAACACCGGCAGAACGATCACATTCCGCGGAACCGCTTCAAATAGGCCCGAGCGGATCGCAATGGTATTCGGTGGAAGATCGCTGATCAGCATGCGCCGTTTTTCTGAAGCGCACTGGCCGACCAATCCTTCGCCCAGTCTCAGGCGGCGCAGGTGGCCATCTTCTCCATCCCCGGCAAAGGCCGAGAGCAGTGTCATCTCCGCCGATTCTTCGCCGCCCATCTGGTAAATCACTCCCTGTTGCGCATTGACCAGCGGAGCGAGTTCGGAAAGCAACATGCGTCCTACCGTGGTCAGATCGCGCTGACCTTGCAACATTCCCGTGAACCGGGCCAGATTCGTCTTGAGCCAGTCTTGCTCGGTGTTGCGGTCGGTCGTCAGACGGAGGTTGTCGATCATGGTGTTGATGTTGTCTTTCAACTCGGCCACTTCTCCGCTGGCTTCCACCTGAATCGAACGGGTCAAGTCGCCCTTGGTCACGGCGGTTGCGACTTCCGCAATTGCGCGCACCTGGTTGGTCAAGTTGTCGGCCAGCAGATTCACGTTGCCCGTGAGATCTTCCAGGTCCCGGCCGCACCGGGAACGTTGGCCTGTCCACCGAGACGGCCTTCCACACCGACTTCGCGTGCCACAGTCGTGACCTGGTCGGCGAAGGTGGCGAGCGTGTCCGTCATATTGTTGATGGTTTCAGCAAGGGCCGCGACTTCGCCCTTGGCGTTCACCGTCAGCTTCTGGGCGAGTTCGCCGCTGGCGACGGCGGTCACCACTTTGACGATGCCGCGTACCTGCTCGGTGAGGTTCGCAGCCATAACGTTCACGTTGTCGGTCAAATCTTTCCACGTTCCGGCCACGCCCGGCACTTGCGCCTGTCCTCCGAGTTTTCCTTCGGTTCCCACTTCGCGTGCTACGCGCGTCACTTCGGCAGCGAACGCGTTAAGCTGATCCACCATCGTGTTGATGGTGTTCTTGAGTTCGAGAATTTCGCCTTTCACATCGACCGTAATTTTGCGCGATAAGTCGCCGCGCGCCACAGCCGTAGTTACTTCCGCGATGTTTCGCACCTGGCCAGTAAGGTTTCCGGCCATGGCGTTCACCGAGTCGGTCAAGTCCTTCCACGTTCCGGCCACGCCAGAGACGTTCGCCTGACCGCCAAGTCGGCCTTCTGAACCGACTTCGCGGGCCACGCGCGTCACTTCAGCCGCAAACGATCGCAACTGCTCGACCATCGTGTTCAGCGTTTCTTTGAGCTGCAAAATCTCGCCGCGTACGTCGACCGTGATCTTCTTCGACAAATCGCCATTCGCGATAGCCGTCGCGACCTCGGCGATGTTTCGCACCTGGCCAGTGAGGTTCGAGGCCATGAAGTTCACGTTGTCGGTGAGATCTTTCCAGGTTCCAGCGACGCCGGGCACTTGCGCCTGTCCGCCGAGTTTGCCATCGGTACCAACTTCGCGGGCCACGCGCGTGACTTCGCCAGCGAACGCGTTGAGCTGGTCAACCATCGTGTTGATGGTGTTCTTGAGTTCAAGAATTTCGCCCTTCACGTCGACCGTGATTTTGCGCGACAGGTCGCCGCGAGCCACGGCCGTGGTAACTTCCGCAATATTTCGCACCTGTCCGGTCAAGTTGCCGGCCATCGAGTTCACCGAGTCGGTTAAATCTTTCCAGGTTCCCGCGACTCCGGGGACGTTCGCTTGGCCTCCAAGCCGCCCTTCGGTACCGACTTCGCGGGCCACGCGCGTTACTTCGCCGGCGAACGCGTTCAGCTGATCGACCATTGTGTTGATGGTTTCTTTCAACAGCAGAATTTCGCCGCTGACGTTGACCGTGATCTTCTTCGACAAGTCGCCGCTGGCGATAGCCGTTGCAACTTCCGCGATGTTTCGCACCTGGCCAGTGAGATTGCTGGCCATCGAGTTGACCGAGTCGGTAAGGTCTTTCCACGTTCCGCCGACGCCGGGCACCTGGGCCTGTCCTCCGAGTTTTCCGTCGGTTCCGACTTCGCGGGCCACGCGCGTCACTTCAGATGCGAACGAGCGCAACTGGTCGACCATCGTGTTCAGCGTATCTTTCAATTCAAGAATTTCGCCTTTCACGTCGACCGTGATTTTGCGAGACAGATCGCCACGAGCCACAGCCGTTGCCACCTCGGCAATGTTTCTTACCTGGCCTGTTAAATTGCTGGCCATGAAGTTGACGTTGTCGGTGAGATCTTTCCAGGTTCCGGCGACGCCCGGCACCTGCGCCTGTCCGCCAAGTTTTCCTTCCGTTCCTACTTCGCGGGCAACGCGGGTCACTTCGCCGGCGAACGCGTTGAGCTGGTCGACCATGGTGTTGATGGTGTTCTTGAGTTCGAGAATTTCGCCTTTCACGTCGACCGTGATCTTGCGCGACAAATCGCCGCGGGCCACGGCCGTGGTGACTTCAGCAATATTGCGTACCTGGCCGGTTAAGTTTCCGCCCATCGAGTTGACTGAGTCGGTGAGATCCTTCCAGGTTCCGGCGACGCCAGGGACGTTGGCTTGTCCGCCGAGACGGCCTTCGGTTCCGACTTCGCGGGCAACGCGGGTTACTTCTCCGGCGAAGCGGTTGAGCTGATCGACCATCGTGTTCAGCGTTTCTTTCAGCTGCAAAATTTCACCACGAACGTCGACCGTGATCTTGCGGGACAGATCGCCGTTGGCGATGGCCGTCGCCACCTCGGCGATGTTTCGCACCTGGCCGGTAAGGTTCGAGGCCATGAAATTGACGTTGTCAGTGAGATCTTTCCACGTACCTCCGACGCCGGGTACCTGCGCCTGCCCGCCGAGTTTCCCTTCCGTTCCTACTTCGCGGGCCACGCGGGTTACTTCGCCGGCGAACGCGTTGAGCTGGTCAACCATCGTGTTGATGGTGTCTTTTAATTCGAGAATTTCGCCTTTCACGTCCACCGTAATTTTGCGCGACAAATCGCCGCGAGCCACAGCGGTGGTCACTTCAGCGATGTTTCTCACCTGCGCCGTCAAGTTGCCGGCCATCGCGTTTACCGAATCCGTAAGATCTTTCCAGGTTCCTGCCACGCCGACAACGACCGCTTGTCCGCCGAGTTTGCCGTCGGTGCCCACTTCGCGGGCCACGCGTGTCACTTCAGAAGCGAACGAGCGCAACTGATCGACCATCGTGTTGATGGCCTCTTTCAACTGCAAAATTTCACCGCGCACGTCGACCGTGATTTTGCGGGACAAGTCTCCGCTGGCCACAGCCGTTGCAACCTCGGCAATGTTACGAACCTGGCCGGTGAGGTTGCTGGCCATCGAGTTCACTGAATCCGTGAGATCTTTCCAGGTTCCTGCAACGCCGGGCACCTGCGCCTGGCCTCCCAGCTTGCCATCCGTACCGACTTCGCGCGCCACGCGGGTCACTTCGGCGGTGAACACGCCGAGCTGCTGAATCATTGTATTGACGATGTTTGCCGAGCGGAGGAACTCGCCTTCCAGCGGCCGCCCGTCTACGTCGAGTCTGACGGTCTGCGTAAGATTGCCTTGCGCCACAGCCGCGATTGCTCGCGTAACGCCAGCCGTAGGCCTGAGCAAATCTTCCACCAGAGTATTGACGGAAACCTCCATGCCGCCCCACGCCCCTCGAGATTCGTGAAAGCGAGCGCGCTCACGGGTCACTTCCTTCTTTACCGACCACCTGGCCGACGCGCTTCAATTCTTCAGAAATCTGCTGATTGGCAGCGACAATAGAATTGAATGTATCGGCGATCTTGCCCGCCAGCCCGGTCCAGGAACCGGGCAGCCGCACCGAGAAATCTCCGTCCCGCATGGTTTGCAGGCTGGCCAAAATTACGCTGAGGTTGGCCGAATCCGGCTGGGTCTGGTGCACAGAATTGCCATTGCTCTTACTTTTGGCGCTTTCTTCCAATTTGCCGTTGGCGACGGCAATGGCTGAGTCTTGACTCGCACGCTTCATACTCTCTCCTGGATTTCAGCCGCTTACGGTCTTGCTTGGAATCTCGGCCATTTCTTCGCCCACGCCATATGCGGGCGCGAAGTCACACGAATACGCTGGGGGGCGCCTTGTTGGCGCGTATTGATCCCAAGATTCGGTACGACAGACCGGCGAAGCTGGGGACTACGAGTAGATTGGTATCACGGATGACATTAATCCTGCCCTAGGGTATTTGCTGTATAGGCCAAACTGCGGTGCGCCACGAACATATACGCACTGAAAGCTGCCGGGGGCAATGGTAAAATTGTTGCAAAGCATTCTCTGCGAGGCACTGACAAGGCCGCTGTCGAGAGATAACCTTCGCCACTCGATCAAACCGGTCGAACTAATCGAAACTAAATCAATAATAAAGTTGCAAGCAGAGAAGAACTTGTCCGCAGTGGGAAGTGTTGGGACAACTGTGGGGGCAACTATTTTCTAGTTTTTAGAGTGGGCGCAAAAATGCTAGGGACTGACCTAAGGTCATCGACTGGGGGAACACCTATTATCGCTCGCAGGAACAAGCATGATGTTGCGCGCCGGTACGGCTTAGCCATTCTGGCAGCAATCGTTGCGTTGTTGCTTCGCGAACTTCTCACGCCGTTCCTCGGCGAAAATAACCCCTACCACACCGTTTGGGCGGCCGTCGTGTTCTCCGCCTGGTACTGCGGACTCGGTCCATCGATTCTGACCGCACTGTTATCGGTGGTCGGCATCTGGTATTGGTTCTTGCCTCCGGTCCGTAGCTTCGCGCTTGAGGATCCCAGGAGAGACATTTTTGGAATGATTGGGTTCCTGTTTTTTTCTGGATTGATCATTGCGCTTGGCGAGACAAACCGGCGCTCCCTTTCCCGTCGCCAGTCGGTCGAGGACCAGTTGCAACAAGCCCATGATGAACTTGAGCGGAAAGTGCAGGAGCGCACCATCGAGTTGAACGTGGCCAATGATAGCCTGCGCGAACTTTCCGGGCGCTTGCAGCAGTTGCGCGACGACGAGCGCCGCCACATTGCGCGCGAGTTACACGATAGCGTAGGGCAGCTTCTGGCCGCGCTGGGCATGAACTTCGATGCAATTCTGATGCAATCGCGGAATCTCGACCCGGCAACCGTGCGCGCCCTCGGCGACAGCCGCTTGATGGTGGAACAAATCAGTTCGGAGATTCGCACCATTTCGCATCTGCTTCATCCGCCGCTTCTGGATGCGGCCGGCCTCGCATCCGCTCTCCGCTGGTACGTGGACGGATTCTCCGAACGCAGCAAAATCAAAGTCGATCTGCACATACCCGAGGAAATCGGGCGCCTTTCGGATGAATTGGAGATCGCCATCTTCCGGATGGTTCAGGAATGTCTCACCAATATCCATCGTCATTCGGGCAGCGCTAGCGCCACAATTCGCTTGTTGAGAGAGAATCAACGCATTCGCGTCGAAGTTCAAGACTCGGGGAAAGGCATTTCGCCCGAGCAGAACTTGGCCCTCCGAACTTCAGGCCAGACGGGAGTCGGTTTTCGCGGGATGCGCGAGCGCTTGAGGCAATTGGGTGGGGCACTTGCAGATCAAATCGGATGAAACCGGAACGGCAGTGATTGTGTCCCTGCCAGTGCAGGAATCCGCACTCGAAGACGCCGATACCCAAATGATGGCCTGACCGCTGCGCGTCCAGCCCACGCTCTTACTTCTTGCGCGAATGCACCAGCTTCAAAGTATCCGCTTGCAGAATGCGCTGGATCTGATTGCGGGCGTGCACTGACCACGGTCCGGTTGTATCCAGTTTGACGTACGCCTGCCAGTGCTTCAGCGCCTTGCGTGGCTCGCGGGTTTTTTCATAGGCGAGCGCCAGATTGTAATGCGCGTCGGCGTAAGTAGGGGCGAGTTGGATCGCCATCTTGTAGGTCTTTATGGCTTCCTGCACCCGGCCAGTCTCATCGAGAACATTACCTAAGTCAAAATAAGCCAGCGCATAGCGCGGATCGGAGTCGAGCGCGGCGCGATAATGCTTCTCCGCAAGCGTGAAATCCTGGCGATTGTAGTGGAGCGTGCCCAGGTTAATGTGCGCCGCGGCATGTGCGGGATCGCACTCGAGCACCCTTTGGTAAGCGGCCATCGCCGCGGTTTGCGTTGCCGGATCTTCTTCCAGCGCGACTCCTCGGGCAAACCACACTGCAGCCTCGTTGGTTTGGGGAGGAGAATCGGGAATTGGGGTGCTGGTAACAACTTTTTCCCTCGCGGAGAAGTCCATCACGAACTGTCCCGCGATCGGCTCGAACAATCTGCCTTCATGACGGAACGCTACCCGATGCCGGTTAGTGGACGAAACTCCGGCATCGACGAGGGGATTCCCCATACCCGAGGCCTGTTTTTGCATGGCTTCGAGTGATTCGCGAATCACCGCCGGACGCACCTTCATGGCGCACAAGTCGCGAACCTTCTTGATCTTGAGCAAGTCGGGGAAACAGTAATTGGTGGAGGCGACGATCAGGCCGGCACGCTCCCAACCCGCGAGTTGGCGCGGTGTGACGTGGAGAATCCGAAGTAAATCAGCTCGGCTGTACACTTCTTTTGCTCTTGATGTGCGCAATCGGTGCGCGCGATAACGTCCCCGCGGACATTATCGGCGGATTGCGGCGAGGAACGCAATAGCGAATCGTTGTGGAAACGTGTGGAGAACCTGGATGATTTACATGCAGCGAATATGGTGCAACAGCCGGACGCTGCCCACTTGTAGGAACATATTGCGTCGTCCGCCGGCTCACGCGTTCTGCGCGAACTCTAAACCGGCACAGCGGCCTGATACTCCTCGTAGGTCCCTTTGAAATCGGTAATCGTGTGATCGCTTTCGAAGTGCCAGATGCGCGTGGCGACTTCATCGATCAGATCGTGGTCGTGGCTCACCAGAAAAACCGTTCCCTGATATCGCTGCAAAGATATGTTCAGGGCGTTGATCGCTTCCAGGTCGAGGTGGTTGGTAGGTTCGTCAAGCACCAGCACGTTGGGTTTCTGCAACATCAGCTTGCAGAAGAGCAAGCGCGCCGCTTCGCCGCCGGAAAGAACACTGGTCGATTTTGTGGCTTCGTCGCGCTGGAAAAGCATCTGTCCTAGCAGGCCGCGAATCTCTTCGCCGACCGCCGCTGGATTCCATTGATGCAGCCAGTCCATTACCGTCGTGCCGCCTTCGATCAGGCTGCGATGATCCTGCGCGAAATATCCAATCGCGGCTTCATGCCCCCAGATCACGTTGCCTGAATCGACGAACGGCCCAGCGTAGCTGCTGGTCTTACGCAACTCCGCCTCCGGAGTTGTCGGCGAATTCGCCAGCAGAGCATTCACCAGTGTTGTCTTGCCCGCGCCATTGCGGCCCATGAGCGCGATCCTTTCTCCGCGCGTGATGCTCGCAGTGAAGTCGCGAATGACTTTCTTATCGCCGTAGGCTTTCGCTAGGTGCTCGACTTCAAGAATGTGCTTGCCGGAAGGCCGCTTCTGCTCAAATTTGATGAACGGCCGCGCGATGTTCGATTTCGCAAGTTCCGTAACCTGCAATCGCTCGACCTCCTTCCGGCGCGACTGCACTTGGCTCGATCGCGTTCCCGCGGAGAACCGCGCGATGAACTCGTTCAATTGCGAGATCTTCTTTTCGCGCTGCGCATTTTGCGACTCGATCTGCGATCGGACCTGTGTTTTCGCCAGCACCATGTCGTCGTACGATCCCGTGTAGATAATGATGGTCTCGTAATCGATATCGGCAATGTGCGTGCAAATGCTATTAAGAAAATGGCGATCGTGCGAGATGGCGATGACCACGCCGTCGTAGGCGTTGAGAAATCCTTGCAGCCAGTGAATCGAATCGAGATCGAGGTTGTTCGTAGGTTCATCGAGCAGCAACGCCTGCGGATGGCCAAACAGCGCCTGAGCCAGCAGCACGCGTACCTTCTGTCCGCCTTGCAGTTCGCTCATTTTGCGGCTGTGAAGTTCTTCGGGTATATCCAAACCATCGAGCAAAATTGCGGCATCGGCTTCGGCCGTGTAACCGTCTTCTTCGCCGACAATCCCTTCGAGTTCCCCAAGCTTCATGCCGTCTTCGTCGGTCATCTCGGGTTTGGAGTAGATCGCGTCGCGCTCCTGCATGGCCGCCCATAGGCGCTTATTACCCATGATTACCGTGTCGATTGCGGTGTAAGCGTCAAATGCAAACTGGTCCTGGCTCAACACGCCGAGCTTGCGCGGACGAACGACCGTGCCTTTTTGCGGCTCAAGCTCACCACTAAGCAGATTCATGAAGGTAGATTTGCCAGCGCCGTTCGGGCCGGTAAGGCCATATCGCTTGCCCGGCGTAAACGCCACCGAGACTTCATCGAACAGAACTTTGGCGCCGTAGCGCATGGATACATTACTGACGGAAAGCATGGTCTGGTTTCTCTTCTCTATCTTCGATTCGCGGGCTTCTTCAGCGAAGCTTCGTCGGGAAGCGTTTTTCTGTAACTGCGGGGAATTTCCGTGAAAACGGCGCGCAGCTGAAGCCAATAGAATATCACGGGGCCTTTTGAGACGCCTTTAGGCCTTCAGTTCCAAGGATCGATTAGCAGCGCTGAAATGTCATCGAAGTGTGCGGCATTGCGGGTGGCCAAGCTGGCGCGGCGCGCCAGGACGATACCTGCGATCATGGTGTCGCGCAAATCGCGAGGACGACCCTGCATTTTTCGAGAGGCCATTAGAGAAGCGGCTTCTTGTGCGGCGTCGGTATCGAAAGGAACAATCTGCTCGTTAATGCGTGCCAAAACTTCATCGAATCGTTGGTTGAGAACTTCACGACGTTTGCTGCTGGGCATAATCTGCAAGCCCAATCGAATCTCGAAAATCGTGACCGCCGTTGTCCACAGGGACGAGCGAGGTTGCCTGTCGAGCCATCCGATGACCTTCGGACTTGGTGAACGTAGCATAAACTCGGACACCACGTTTGTGTCGAGAATGGTCATCCTTCGAAGTCAGGCGGCTCGATTTCAAACCCTCGTAGTTCTTGAATTGGCGCATCAAGTCCATCGTTAGCAAACAAGGCCGCCAATTCCGTCCCGAGGCCGAATTCAGATTTCTTTTCTTCCTTATGGACGGCCGCCCGCAGAATGTCGCGGACTTCTTCCTCCATGCTGCGGCCATTGCGCTTGGCGCGGCGCTGCAGGCGTGCCTTCACCCCGTCCTCAATATTACGGACTACAAGCTGAGCCATATGTCTTCCAGAACCTCGATATCATGATATCACATACCTTGATATCACGCTATCATGGAGACGGAACAGCCCTTGGCTAGTGTCCGCCGCTCAACTCCCGCGCAATGGAAGTTACGAACTGCTTGGCGTCGCCGAACAGCATGAGCGTATTGTCGAGGTAATAGAGTGGATTGTCGATGCCGGCGAATCCCGGATTCATGCTGCGCTTGATCACCATGACGGTGTGGGCTTTATCGACATCGAGAATCGGCATGCCAAAGATTGGGCTCGAGTTATCGGTACGGGAGGCTGGATTGGTGACGTCGTTCGCGCCGATTACTAACGCCACGTCAGTTTGCGGGAAATCGCCATTGATCTCATCCATCTCGATGAGGCGGTCGTAGGGGATGTCGGCTTCGGCGAGTAGAACGTTCATGTGGCCGGGCATGCGTCCGGCAACGGGATGGATGGCAAAGCGGACATCGATTCCCTTCTTGGTGAGAATGTCGTAGAGTTCACGAACTTTGTGCTGCGCCTGCGCGACCGCCATGCCGTAGCCGGGGACGATCACAACTTTGTTCGCGGCGTCCAGGATCGAGGCGGCGTCTTCGGGAGTTGCGCTGCGCACGACTCGTTCTTCTTTAACGCCCGCCGCCGACGCCTGCACCTGTCCGAACGCTCCAAACATGACGTTCGTAAAAGACCGATTCATGGCCTTGCACATGATCACGGAGAGGACGAAGCCGGAAGATCCATCGAGCGCCCCCGCCACCACCAGCACCTTACTGTTTAGAACAAATCCCAGCAGCGCCGCAGAAAAGCCTGCGTACGAATTCAAAAGCGAAATAACAGTCGGCATGTCTGCGCCGCCAATCGGAGTAACGAGCAGCACGCCGAAAAACAGCGCCACAACTACCATGATTGGAAACAGCACTATATTCGCGGGATTCACCACCAGCGCAACCGCCAGCCCGAGCGCTCCTGCCAGAACGGTAAGACTAACGATATTCTGCCCACGATAGACAATGGGCCGCTGCGGCAATATTTCCTGCAGCTTTCCCGCGGCAATCACGCTGCCGGTAAAGGTGAGTGACCCGATAATGACTTCGAGCGCGATCTCGCCCATCTGAAAGCGCGTGACTGGCGCCGTACCAACATAAAATTCTGCGATGCCGATGATCGCTGCCGAAAGGGCGCCGAAAGCATGGCTCAGTGCGGTTCGCTGCGGCACGGCCGTCATATGCACCAGGCCGAGCGGTATGCCGACTCCGGCGCCGATGATCAAGGGGATCAGCACCCACTTGTAGGCCACCACCTCAGGGTTGAACAGCGTGACGATTACCGCCATCGCCGCGCCGATCTCTCCCGCAAGTACGCCCCAGCGTGAAGTCGTGGGTGAACTCAGGAACTTGAGAGAAAGAATAAAGAGTACGACCGCGACAATATAGGCGAAATCAAGATACTGCTGCAGATCGGATGCGTTCATTGTTTTTTCGACCTGGGAGACTTGAACATGCGCAGCATGCGGTCAGTAATCAGGAACCCACCCACCATATTGCTGAACGACGCCGCGACCGCGATGGCGCCCAGCGTGGTGGTGAGCCGCGTCTCATGCCGCCCAGCAATAATGATGGCCGCCACCACCACGATGGCGTCGAGAGCATTGGTGAGTGACATCAGCGGCGTGTGGAGAAGTGGAGAAACCCGCTTGATCAGTTCAAACCCGACGAACCCCGCCAGGATGAATACGTAAAGATTGGATATAAAATCCGCTGGCATGATTGCTCCTTTGCATCACGGCTACGGCCATTCAGAAGTACGGCGGCGAACCCGCTCACTGAGTACTGGCTACAAGCGCCGGCAGTTTGAAAAATTCCCGCACCCTGGTGTTCACGATTTCTCCGCCCTGCGTCAGCAGAGTTTCGCGAATAATGTCATCGCTCTCCGCCGGACGCACCTTGCCATCCTTCACCAGGTTCGCCAGGAACGACGTGAGATTGCGCGAGTACATCTGGCTGGCGTGGTAAGGCACGGTGCTCGCCAGGTTGACTGGACCGATAATCGACACTCCGTTCACATCGACGGTTTTTCCCATCTGCGTGAGTTCGCAATTGCCGCCGCGCTCGGCTGCCAGATCGACGATCACCGAACCTGGGCCCATCTTTTTCACCATCTCGCCGGTCACCAGCACGGGCGCCTTTTTTCCTGGGATCACCGCGGTGGTAATCACGATGTCAGTTTCCGCCACCACCCGCGTCAGCAGTTCCCGCTGACGCGCGTAGAAGGTTTCATCCTGCGCCGTGCCGTAACCACGAGCATCCTGCGCATTCTGGGCTTCGATGGGAAGTTCGACAAAGCGTCCGCCGAGGCTCTGCACCTGTTCTTTCGCAGCCGGACGCATGTCGTACGCCGACGCGATCGCGCCCAGCCGCCGAGCGGTCGAAATCGCCTGCAATCCCGCGACGCCGACCCCAATGACAAAAACGCGAGCCGGAGTGATCGTGCCCGCGGCGGTGGTCATCATCGGGAAAAGCCGAATCGATGTTTCCGCCGCCACCAGCACGGCCTTATAGCCGGAGACGGTTGCCATCGAAGAAAGCGCGTCCATGCTCTGCGCACGCGTCGTGCGCGGCATCAGTTCGACCGCAAATGAAGTCACCCCGGCCGCGGCAACCTGCTGAAGGACCTCAGCTGTCCCTAAGGGACGAAGAAATCCAACGAGAATCTGATCGCGCCGCAGCAGCGGAATATCGGCTTTGCCGTTGATGTCGTTGGCCCCATAGCAAAGCACTTGGACAATAATGTCGGCCGTGCTGAAAACCGCGGCGCGATCCGGTAGAACCTTCGCGCCCTTTTCCGTGTACAGCGAATCGGGATATCCGGCCTGTTGACCAGCGCCCGACTCGACGACTACCTCAAGCCCGGCTTTGGCAAGCAGGGGAACGACGGCGGGAACCAGCGCAACCCGGCGCTCGCCCGGATAACTTTCTTTCGGAACTCCAACGATCACGCAGTTGTCCTTTCCCCAACAGAAAAACCTGAGACAAGGGGCCCAGCCGATGGTCAATACTACGGAACCATGCAACGGGTCGCTGTGATTGCCATCACAACAGTATCCAGATCATCGGCATAACGGATTCAAAACAGTACCAGAAAAAGGAGGTCGGTGAAAGCATAGGTGCGGTGTGCAATTAGTTCTGCTCCCGTTCACTCTTTTTAAGCCAGATTGGTCCGCGTTAATCTCAAACTGCAGAGGCGGTAACGCCGGCACATCGCCTGATCTGCGGCCGCGCCTCAGTCGGGGTTGATTTCGTTCTGCACCGGAGGAAGCACCGGGACATCGGGATGTTCGGCATCCCGCCAGAATATGTGGAAGCACTCACCTTGGCCCTCCGGCGCCCAGGTGCTTCCATCTTGATATTTGATATAGGTGGGAAAGAACGCCAATCCTAAAGCTCCAGTCGCCTCGTCGGCGCTCAATGCGGGTTTCTCGAGCGTCTGCTGTTGCCCCGGCAAAATCGGCTGCCCCGTGTGCCAGGTCATCATATAAGGCTTTCGCAAATCTCCTGGCGCAACAAAGACGTCTTCAGCAATATTGAGGCTGGCGATCGTTTTATCGCTGGTATTCCTGACCGTCAAGGTATTCTTTGCCGGGCCGTTCCAGTAGTCCAATCCGGTGAAGTCTACCGGACATTTTCTGGTGGGCGGCGTATAGATCGTATAGACCGCCACCATGCCGTTCTCCATGTGGTCCCCTACGTGGCAATGGAACATCCACGTACCCGGATTATCCGCAATCATGTCCACCGTTTTCATGCTTCCGGGAAGCAATTCGACCACATCGGTGTGTCTTCCTTCATAAGTTACGGTTTCGCCGTGCCAGTGCGGAGTGTGCAAATCAATCTCATTGCCCATGGCAAGCAAATACCAGCGCACTCGTTCACCCCGCGTCATATCAAGGCCACGAAGATTGCCAAAGATAAACCCATTGATTGCGTAAAACAGACCTTCCGGCTTGCCGCCCCTCTGATCGAAAATTTGAAAGTCGGTGACGAATTCGCGGTCCACATCTTTCGGCGAGCCGTCGGGCTTAGCTTTGCCCTTCGCTGTAACGATGATCGGCCCGAGTAGCCCGTCGTTCACGTCCATCGCCGGGTCTACGTGGGCGTGATACCACCACACAATCGAACTCGGCTGTCCCGGCCCGGGCCCGCTGGCTTCCGTGGCGAACCAACGATAGGTGAACTTTCGCCCCGGTGGGATGCGGTCGCCTCTGCCGAATGGAATATAGAAAGACCC
Organism: uncultured Acidobacteriaceae bacterium; assembly: GCA_963743585.1. Classification (GTDB taxonomy): domain Bacteria; phylum Acidobacteriota; class Terriglobia; order Terriglobales; family Acidobacteriaceae; genus Sulfotelmatobacter. Next base: position 256,428 of record CAVUQI010000007.1, read on the forward strand.
TTCACTGTTTTTGTCGTAGCGCAGGCCGTGCGGATGCATGTTACGCGGCAGTTTCGTGCGGTTCAGAAACGTTACATCCACTTCATCTCCGACTTCAGCGCGAATGATGGGGCCGAGAATTCCCAGCCACTCCGGCTGGGGCTTTTTTATGGTGAAAGTGTCGTCTGTATATTCGATGAACCGGGTTTTCGGCCATTCGAGCTTGTCTGCCCAAGGCTGCGGAATGGGCAATGCGCGCAGCAGGTTCATCCTGCTCGGAGCGAAGTTCCAGGTCACATCTTCAGCGGAGATGTAGTAATGGCGGGTTACGGCGAAGGAACTTGAGGCCGAAAATATAAGCAGAAGAAGACATGCGGCGGGCAGCAGTTTCACGTGTTCATTATCCCACGTAGCTTGTGATCTTGAGCACGGCCATCATCCGTGCGTCTCTGCCAAATAGTCCAGAGGGCCGCACCGCTGCGGCCTCTGGACAAACAGAACGCTTGAAACGACTCACTGGAAATTCGCTTGCACGTACTCAGCAGAATTCACCGAGATCGTACAGGTCGGTGAAGTCGAGCCGCCACAGGGTCCGGCTGCTCCGTTCTCCCCCGCCCAGTTCTTGAAGGTGCTTCCAGTATCCGGCGTAGCCGTCAGAGTTACGCTTGTGCCCGCAGTGAATACGTAACCGCAAGCAGAACCGTAGTCGGAGTTGCAACTGATGCCGCTCGGAGTGCTAGCGATCGAGCCTGCTCCCGAAACCGCAACCGATAACTGAGGAGGTTCGTTCCAACTGGCAGGCGGAACCTGGTTACATTGCAAAGTAGTGTTTTCAAGATTGGTTGGGGGAGTCGGTGGTGTCAGCCACTGTGGGTCTGGGAAGTCGAAGAACTCGTCCATCGCCGGCTGGGCGCCATCCCGCTGGGTCAGGGGAGCAAGGCCAAACCGCTCCTCCACGAGGTTGAGAACAGATGTAGTGTCACGCACCGTATGGGAGACATAGTTCTTGTTGGAGAACGGCGAGATCACGATAGCTGGAACCCGGAAGCCAGTCCACGAGAAAGTGCACATTCCATTTCCAAGCTGCCCCGAGCCTGTGCAGATATCGTGCAGTGCCGGATCCAGGTCGGTCGGGTAGGCATAGTCGCCCGGAGCAGTTGCCGCGGCTGGCGGCACATGGTCGTAAAGTCCGCCCCATTCGTCGTAAGTAAAAATCAGCGCGGAAGTGCTCCAACTGGGACTTTGCATAAAAGGGTTGATGATCGTGTTGGCCGAGTAGGCCATTCCATCCTGAACGTTTACCGCATACTCGTCCGAATCAGATGGATGTTCGTCCAGACCGGCGGGTGAAGCGGGTTCGATCAAGGAAAAGTCTGCCAGGGCATTATTTTGGGCGTCGATGGCGAACTGCGAAACCGGCTGAACGTTGGCCAGCAGCGTTGGGCTATTAAGAATGGTATTTTCGTACTGAAACTCGTTGATGTAAGAGTTCGTGGTAAGGCATGAGGAAAGAGCAGAGCCCGTCATCCCATCGCAACTGGTGCCGGTTGGATCTACGTAAATCTTCCATGAGATGCCGGCATTCTGCAGCTCCTCAAAGATCGGAGTGGAAGGAATCTGCTCTCCGTCACTGGGGTTAGGCGGGTTACCCGGCAAGCCTCCGACAATATTCCCCCCCTCCCCGATAGGATACGCGTGACCGTCCGATGTCGCCCCGATGATGTACATGCGATTCAGTTGCGTACGCGACATGGTCGGCGCAAACCAGCGGTCTGACGTGGCGAAATTCGACGCCAGCCAATAGTAGTACGTCAGATCGTCGCCGTCGTAGTAGCCCATCGCACGAGCACCCTCGATGTCCATAAAACCGTTGCTCTCGGCGTCGTAGGCTGCGGTGAAAGCAAAACCGTTCAGAGGCGGATCCCCGAGATCAGTGGAATTGGTACCGGCGGGATCGGAATAGTCCCATTGGTTGTGCGCTTCGTTCCAGAACGGACTCTGGTTCTCGATGCAGGAGGTCTGCAGGGGAAATGAAGTGATTGGATTGCTCGCATCTGGAGAACAACTGCCGCCCCAAGTTCCGGCGGCGCAGCCGGGCACCGAGGGAAGTGGTCCAGTCTGCGGCAAACCGTCGAAGGTGACACCGTCGGTTTGGTGAAGTCCGATCGAAGCCCAGTAGGCCTCCATCTGGCCAAAATAATGATCGAGCGAACGGTTTTCCTGAGCGTACAGAATGATGTGCTGCAGGCTGGTTTGCAGGGTGCCGGGCAGGCCGAAGGAAGCAGATACCGCGGTGGTTGCCGCGCTCAAGGTCAAGCTGCATGCTCCGGCCCCAGTACATGCTCCAGCCCATCCGGAGAACAGGTCGTTCGTAGTTGGAGATTCAGAGAGCGCGACCGAGGTGCCCGGTGGGAAATTGGCCGAGCAACCTGTGGTCGAACCCGACGTACAACTGATTCCCGGCGGAACGCTCGTAACTGTGCCGGCACCAGCTCCCGAAGTAGTAACGGTTAACGCATCTGGCCCGTTAAACGTCGCGGTGACGTTTTCCGCTGCGGTCACGGTGACGCTGCACGAGTTTGTGCCTGAACAGGCGCCGCTCCAGCTGCCAAAGTAAGAATTGGTTCCGACTGTTTCGGTCAGCGTGACCTGCGTCTGGTCGGGGAAACTTGCCGAGCACACCGTCGGGCAATTGATTCCCGCAGGACTGCTCGTGACAGTTCCGGTACCGGTGCCGGCCAACGCAACGTTCAGGCCTTCCTCTGCAATGAACGAGGCCGCGACCGTGGTGGCGGCGTTAATCGTGACCGTGCAACTCGTGCCGGTGCACGCTCCGCTCCAGCTGCCAAAAAGATAATTGGCGCCAGGCGTCGCGGTCAGCGTGACCTTGGTGCCCTGCGCAAAGCTGGCCGTGCACGTGCTCGGACAACTGATGCCTTTGGGACTGCTGGTGATTGTCCCTTGGCCTGCAGGCGGAGCGGTGACGGTGAGCTGAAACGTTTGTGTGGTGGGTGAAGGCGAAGGAGTCGGAACTGGGCGTATTCCTGCGCACCCGGCCAGGGGCAGGATCGACAAGGCACAAAGACAGAGAAAGCTAGACGACAAAGACGACCGCATGGCGCACCATCCCAAAAAGATCGGGTGCTTGGATGAGGTCTGATTGAGGGTGGTTGGTTATTTCTATTCGAATGGGCAACTTCTACCGTGAAATCCGTAGAGCTATCCATGAACTCCTGTACACACGAATTGCTCTACAAACGAGATTTATGGATGAAGCCGAAATGAAAATGTCTTCGGTTGCTGGCCGCCGTTTGTTGTCCGCGTCTCGGGTATTCGCACCGCACCGCGGTAGAGGCGGCAGGCGGAACGCCGTGCCCCGCGCGGCTTGCTGGGCATGAAAGTGTATAATCCGTGGGCAGCCTTGGCAGGATTCAACGACTGTAGTTTCAGCTTCCAACCAAATATCCCAGGAGACCCCGTGGAGCATTTCGTAGAAAAGCCGATCGCATTTCCTACTCGTCATTTCGTATCCTGCCGTCGTGCGGCAATTTTTCTTTCGATATTTTTGACAATGAGTTTCTCGGTCAAGGGCGCGTCTGCTCAGACTGGATTTACCGGGATTTTTGGCGGCGGCCCGTTTTACAAAAACGCATCCGCGAACATCACGGAGATTGAGAATTCTGGCTTCACCGAAGCAATCGTGTGGAGTATCGAGGTCAGCAGCACTGGCGATCTGAATTTCAACGGAGAGTTTCCCTTGACCTCGGGCGGAGTTTATGTGGGCAACCAGTACTATCCCGATTTTCCTGCTGACATGGCGCAACTGGAACAAGGGACGGTGAAGAGGGTCACGTTCAGCATTGGCTCCTCGAATTACGGAGACTGGGAAGACATAACCTCTCTGGTAGAGTCGCAGGGCACCGGGCCGACCAGCATTCTTTATCAGGATTTTGCGGCTTTGAAGGCCGCCATTCCGGCCCTGGATGCTATCGATTTCGACGACGAGAACAGTTTCAATTCCCCTACGACCGTCCAGTTCGGCGTGATGCTCGGGCAACTCGGCTATCACGTGATGCCGGATGCTTTCGACGACAGCAGCTACTGGACGAACGTGGTTTCACAAATCAACACCCAGCTTCCCGGTACCGTGGACGGCGTCCACCTGCAAGCCTATGCGGGCGGCGCCGGAAATAATCCCTGCGTGGGATGGAATTTCGGCAGCGTTCCCGTATTCCCCGGTCTGTGGCGACCAGGACGACACGCCCGCCCAGGTGCAGAGCATTATGACGGGCTGGCACGATCAGTGCGACATTATTGGCGGATTCATGTGGCTCTACGACGATTTTGTCGGAACTGGTCTGGCGGCGCAATATGCCAATGCGATCAACACCGCGGTTGGCGGTACCGGCTTTACAATCTCAGGGCCAAGCAGCGTTTTCCTGAACCAAAGTTCCACGGCGAGTGCGGCAATCGATATCAAGCCTTTGAACGGTTTTAGCGGCACCGTGAATTTGAGTCTCTCGACTCTGCCGAAAGGCGTGCAGGCGTTGATCCTGGGTCAGGGCAATCAACGGAAGCTGGAATTCAAAGCTACTCCTTCCGCGACAACCGGGTTCACAACCATGACTATCACCGGCACTTCCGGGAGCATAGTGCAAACCCTGACTCTCACCCTTGCGGTCAGTGCAGCCACAGGCAGCAATGGATCCGGCACGCACGTGGATCTCTCCTCGGAATTCAACGTGAACGGAATCTATACCGATGGTTCTGTATATACGACCGGGGGCCTCGACGGCGACGGCTACTCGTACTCGGCCAACCTGCTTACTCCGTCGCGAGTTTTCGACGGCATACTCTTCGACTTTGGGCCGCCAAATTCTCCTGATGCGATTGGTTGTGCCGGGCAATCGGTTTCTCTGCCGGCGGGTGAGTTTTCCTATCTCCGATTATTGGCAACTGGCGTGGAGGGCGATCAAGCGTCGCAGGCATTTACCGTTACCTACACCGATGGGACAACGTCGCAGTTTGTTCAAAGCCTCAGCGACTGGTATACACCGGCAAATTATTCCGGCGAATCGGAAGGCGTGGCGATGGCGTACCGGAACTTTGACAATGGAACCAAGGACCAGAGAACTTTCAATTTGTACGAATACCAGTTTCATTTGAACAAGGCTAAAGTCGTGCAGAGCGTTACCTTGCCCAATAATTCGCACGTGCTCGTGCTCGCGGCCACGCTGAAATAGGCGCCCCACGCATGATGTACAGATTGCCTAACAAATAAGGACGGGCATAATTGCCCGCCCTTTCCAACAGGAGACAATTCGTAGCTCGAATCCTGCAGTTAATTGATGTCGAACTGCTCCTGGTGCAACGCCGGATCGCTCTTCACAATGATCGTGCGCTTGCTCAGTTCTTCCATCTCGTTGAGCAGGCGGCCATTGTTGGTCTTCAGTTCTTTGGCCACATCGGGATTCACCCGCAGCATCACGTCCTGGCGCTCCAACTGCTTGGCGATCTTACGCATCTCCACGTAGATCTCGTTGCAAACGGTGGTGACCGATTTCACATATCCAGTGGACTGGCAATAGGGACATGGCGCGCCAATGGTCCGCTCGAGCGACTGTTTCACCCGCTTGCGGGTAATTGCCACCAGGCCGAAATCGTTGAACTGCAGAACTTTCGACGGCGCACGGTCGTGGCGCAATTCTTCTTCCAACGCCTGCATGACGCGCTGCCGGTTGCGGCGCTCATCCATATCGATGAAGTCGATGATGATGATGCCGCCGAGATCGCGCAACCGAATCTGCCGCACAATTTCTTTGATCGCATCCACGTTAGTTTTGACGATCGTGTCTTCCAGCCGAGAGGTCTTGCCGACATATTTGCCGGTGTTGATGTCGATCGCCACCAGCGCCTCGGTCTGGTTGATGACAATGTAGCCGCCGCTCTTCAGCCAAACTTTTGATTTGAGCGCCTTGTTCATTTCTTCGGCGAGGCCGAATTGCTCGAACAACGGCGTCTCTTTGGTGTAGAGCTTGACCCGCTTGACCAGCGCTGGCTGAAAACGATTGAAGAAGCGGAGAATGCGTTCGTATTCGGGTTCGGTATCGACCCAGATCACGGAAAAATCGGACGTGACCTGATCGCGCAGAACGCGCTCGACCACATTGAGATCGTGGTAGATCAATGCCGGCGGCTTTGAACTTTCCGCTCGCGTCTTGATATCGTTCCACAAGCCCTTGAGGAAACGAATGTCGGCGCGCAGTTCCTCTTCGCTGGCGCTCTGGGCTGCGGTGCGGACGATGAAGCCTCCGTGGCCATTGTCACGCTCGCTCATCACGATGCGCTTCAGGCGCTGGCGCTCTTCATCCGACGCGATCTTGCGCGAAACGCCGGTGTGATTCACCGTCGGCATGTAGACCAGGAAGCGGCCGGGTAACGCGATGTGGCTGGTGATACGCGCGCCTTTTTTGCCGATCGGCTCCTTGGCAATCTGCACAAGAATTTCCTGGCCCTCTTTCAGCAAATCGCTGATCTTCGGGACTTCCTGCGACTGGCGACGTGGGAAGCGGCGACCGCCTCCACGGCGTCCGCCGCCACGACGCTCGTAGCCGGGACGCGGACGCGGCGCACGCTGCGTATAGCCGGCAGTTGCTGGGGCCCGAGCCTCAGCCCTCGCCTCCACTGCGCCATTGCCACGCGCTTCCGCATCGAGCATTGCCTCGGCCTCAGCCTGGGCCTCTTCCAATTCCAATTCTTCCGAATCTTCTTCGCTTTCCGCGGTGCCGCTCTCGGCGGGCGGAACGCCTGACTCGGCCAAGGACGACATATGAATCTCAGCTACAGTTTCGCGGACTTCGGAGATCGCTCCCCGGGAATTTTCTGAACCGTCGCTCGCAGCCCGAGTCTCTTCCTCAAATTCCTCGTAGCCATCGTCCGACGATCCCTCGTAGCGCACGGCATCGGCTTCATCTTCATCGATGGTTTCTTCTTCGAGCGTTCCCGGGGCGGCAAAAGCGAGAGCGTTAGACTCGGCTCGCACAGACGCAGAGTGCTCCGAACGGTCGATCTGTTGCTCAGGGAGTTCCTCCGCACGTTCCGCGAACTCGGGTGCGGATTCCTGCGGTTGGCGAGTTCCTCGTTGGCGATCTTCTTTTTCGCGATCTTCGTTTTGGCGGCCTTCTTTTTGGCGATCTGTGACGTCGATTATTTCGACAGTGGGCTCAGGCACCCGAAAATCCCGATTCCAGCTCACGGACGTTGATGCATTTAGGTGGGGAACTGGTTCCGCAGGCCCATCCGGAACGAAAGGCAAACGATCTTCGTGCTCGGGTGAGATTTCATCGCTACTAGCGGGATTTGCGAAAATGGGCTCGTCTTCTGGGAAAACTGCTGCGACCGGCGTCACGGATTCCGCTTCGGCGCCGGAAGAGCCAGCCTCAGCTTCAGCCGGCTCGCCTCGATCAACCCGAGGTTGAGCCGATGAGGCCGCTGTCATTCCGCGGTATTTCGAAATTGATTCTCCGGGAAGCAGAATCGGTTGATATCCAGCCGGTGGGCCAAACTGTTGCGATCTGGAGGGCTCGGGAGCACGGGACACCGGTGGCGCCGAAGCTGTCTCGGCAGTTGTCCGGGCAGGCCGCGAATCGAAGCCACGATCCCGTCCCTCACTGCGACCATCGCGACGACCCCCGCGACGGCGACGGCGCCCGCGCCAACCTCCCCGTTCGCGGTCCTGAGATTCTCCTGCTGCGTTCCCCTCGCCCGACGGCGGCGCTGAAGTGTGACCTTCAGCAACTCCGGTTTGACTGAAAGCAATGTCAACATCCTCATGTTCTGGCTGCGACTCAGTGTCGGAAAGCGAGGACGGTTGAACATCTGAATCGGTAGATTCTGCAACGCTAGTTGGCTGCGATCGCAAATCTTGGACGCCGCGGTTCGCGGGAATCACGTCGGTCACATCTTCATCGTGCTCCTCCAATTCCATAAAATCGGAAACGTAGAGGAAGGCATCGCGCTCCAGGCCAATGTCGACAAAAGCCGATTGCATTCCGGGCAGCACCCGGGTCACGCGACCTTTATAAATTGACCCCGCCAGGGTGTATTCGTTTTCACGCTCGAGGTAGACTTCGGCAAGTAAATCGTCTTCCACCAGCCCGACTTTGGTCTCGTGAGGCGTGGAAGAAACAAACAACTCTTTGTTCATGCATACTCCGGCCCTGCCGAAATCGGCAGGTCTTCACCGGATCGAAGAGGTAAAAGCTACGGGAGGATCGAGCGACGCGAGAATGGCCCTGAACAAGAGATAGCCAAGCCTCGGAACAGTAGTCCCGGGCCGAATCCGTTGCCCAAGCTGGGAAGTCTTTTGCACTTTTCGCTTTTCGCCTGCTGGTTTGTGGCCACACTCTCAGACCGTTTCCGGTTCGTGGGGGGCCGTTTCCCTGCCAGCGGCGTTCTGTCTTCAATCCTGCCCGGCCTTCGACTGCTCGAATGACCGGTAAATGCTCTCTTTACGCGAGAGCGATCGATATTTTTGGGGCCGTGCCAAGGCACGACGGATGCAAACTATAGCTTCTAAATCTAATTCTTGAACTTCGCAGTTCAAATTCTCGGTTCAAAATCCTGGGCGAAAATCCTAAACCCCATGACCCGATCCTTGTGAATCGCCGGTACAGCTGGTTAATTCACAAAGCGGCGCATACGAACGTTCATCACCATCCCCAGCGCAAGAAACATGAAAAGTACGGAAGACCCGCCGTAACTCATTAATGGCAAAGGTATTCCGGTGACCGGCATAAAGCCAACCACCATGCCGACGTTGACCAGAATGTGGAAGCTAAGCACAGCCACCACACCCATCACCACGAACGTGCCAGCGCGGTCGGGCGCTGTCTGCGCGTTCTGGGTCAGGCGCATCAGCACTATGAAGTATAACAGGAGAACACCCAAAGCGCCGACGAATCCGTGTTCCTCGGCAAAAGCCGCAAAAATAAAGTCCGTTTGTGGGACAGGCAGGAAAGCCCCGTGTGTTTGCGAGCCTTTACCACCCCAAAGCCCGCCCGAACCTACCGCAATCAGGGATTGCTCAACTTGGTACCCGGACCCTTGGGGATCGAGATCGGGGTCGACGAAGCTGGTCAACCGCTGCTTCTGGTAAGACTTGAGCACATGAACCCGGGGGACAAAGAAAACCGCGCCAACCGCCATCGATGCCAGCAGAGCCAGGACGACTCCCTGCTTCCATTGCAGCCCGCCCAGAAAGATTCCCATGGCAGCAATGGGCAGATAAGTGAGGCCGGTACCGAGATCCGGCTGCTTCATGCACCATGAGCATCGGCACACCGACGATGGCCCCGGCTTTCAACAGGTCAGACCAGGAAAGCTCTCGCTGCCGCATATCGGCAAAATACTTTGCCACCGCTAGGATCAGGATCAACTTCACCCACTCGGAAGGCTGGAAATGGTTTCCGCCCGGCATTTTGATCCAGCGCCGCGCCCCAAGATACTTTTGCCCGAAGATCAGGACCGCAATCAATGAGCCAACAGCGGCAATGTAAAACCACTGGATCTTGTCGAGCAACGCCTGGTAGCTGATCGCGCTGACCACGAACATCAACGCCACGCCGGCCAGCACCCAATAGATTTGCTTAATATGCGATCCGGCAAATTTGGTGTGCATGGTGGCGCTGCGGATCTCCATCACCCCCAAGGCGCAGATGATTAGCACGAAGAGCAGCAGCAGCCAGTCAAAATCGCGATATGAAACGTAACGTGCCATTGAAAATCAGTTCTCAGCTCTAGTTCTCAGTCCTCACTTCCTTCGTTGAAGACTGCTACTGCATTCCGGGCGCCGCAGTCGCCAGCGTAAGCGGGCGTAAGGCGGTATTGAGGAAAAACCGGCCGCTTTGCAGCCCGCCAGCATTGGCACCAACATCGGGTGCGGCTCAGACGCCGCCGATCTCAATCTTGTCGTCCGCCCTAGAACTGTTTACCCTCGCCATCTTAGGCGGCTGCCGCCTCTCCTTGTCGACGTAAGCTTTCACCACTTGCGCGGCAACCCGCCCGGCGAGGTAACCTTCATCGCCTTGCTCCATCAACACGCATACGACAATTTCGGGATTGCGCCTCGGCTCGACCCCTACGAACCAGGCATTGTCCCGGAAGCGGGATTTGCCATTTGCCAATTTGGCCTTGGCCGAATTGGAAATGGTCTGCGCGGTGCCGGTCTTTCCAGCAAAATCAACTCCCTGAATGTGGGAGAGCCCCGCCGTTCCTAAAGGGCTGACCACATCGGCCATGGCGTCAGTAATAATCTCCCAGTTCTTCGGGTCGAGCGGGTACTTCGCCTCGTCGGGAACATTCGACGCGGACACGAGGTTTGCAGGAAATTCGCTGGGAAAGGCAACATGCGGGCGCACCAGCTTCCCGCCGCTGGCAATGCTGCCGATCGCGCCGCGCCAGTTGAATCGGAGTGACCGCCACCGCGCCCTGCCCAATCCCGACCGAAATAGTTTCTCCGGCGAACCACTTCTGCTTGAAATTGCGGACCTTCCACTCTTCCGAAGGCATCACACCGCTAACTTCCTGTGGCAAATCGATTCCAGTTTTCTGTCCTAATCCCAGTATGGTCGCGTATTTCGCGATGCGCTCGATTCCCAATTTCTCAGCCAGCGTGTAGAAGAAAACGTCACAGGACTGATAAATACCCTTACTGATGTCGACAATTCCGTGGGTCTGGTGACGAGCCGCAATCCAACATTTGAAGTAACGCCCATAGAATTCGGCACCCCCTTTGCAGTCAACCTTCATATCCTGCGCAATGCCTTCTTGAAGACCGGCCGTGGCCATAATGATCTTGAACGTCGATCCGGGGGCAAGCTGCGCTTGAATCGCCTTGTTTAGCAGCGGATGGTTTTCGTCATTCACCAGCTTGTCCCACTCATCGCGCGACACCCGCACAGCGAAATCGTTTGGATCAAAGGTCGGCCGGCTCACCATAGCGAGAATTTCGCCGGTGTGCGGATCCATCGCGACGATGGCGCCGTTTTTGCCTTCGAGCGCTTCTTCGGCTGCAATTTGCAAGTCGATATCGACGGTGAGCTTCAACTGTTTTCCGGGGATCGCCTCGGTTTCATCGAGCAACCCGATCTCGCGGCCATGGCTGTTTACGATCGCGCGGCGCGCTCCATTGGTGCCCATTAATATGGAGTTGTATTGTCGCTCGACGCCGGAGATACCCACTACATCGCCCGGGTTGTAAAGCTCGAACTGCGGCTGGTTGAGCATGTCTTCGGTGACTTCGCCGACGTAGCCGATCAAATGCGCCATGAAGCCATTGCGCGGATATAACCGCCGGTGCGCCACGATCGTGTCCAGTTCCGGCAACTCGTTGCGATGCGCATCGATGAAGGCCAATTCATCCGGTGTGATGTCTTCTTTCAAAAAGATGGGCTGATACTGCGGCAGAAACGAAGAATGCCGGATGCGGGTGCGAACGTCATCCGGATCGAGATGCAAACCTTGCGCGATCAGGTCCGCATCCGCATTGAGGTCGTGCGGCGTATCGCGCAACAGGAGCGCAGAAAAGGAAGGATAGTTGTCTACGATGACGCGCCCCTCGCGATCGAGGATCTTGCCGCGCGGGGCGAGGATCGGCACATTGCGGATGCGGTTTTTCTCAGCCAGCGTCGCATAGAGATTGCTCTCCATGATTTGCAGCCGCCACAATCCATAGGCCAGCACCAGAAAAATGGCCAGAATGATGTACTGCGCGGCCGTCAAGCGGAATTCGGAAACTTTGTCGTCGCGACCTAACATCAGTTGCCAGTGGCCAGTTGCCAGGAGCCAGTCGGAACTCTGGCCATGCGCAACGTGTCACTGTCCTCGATGAATGAAATTAGAGTGGGGACTTCTGACATTGTAATGCTTGTTTTGCCCCGCGCACGCCGGGGCCGGAAACGGAAGTCATAATCCCTTGAACGGAGGCAAGTCGCTTTCACCGCGGATTTGCAACCGACCACTGGCAACTCCCTCACGCCCTCTGTTTAAATTTATCCAGCACGAAGTACAGCGCCACGCCTAACAGCGCATTGGCAAGCCCGGCAATGATGACGCGGCTCCAACTCCAATTCATGGTTAAATTGACCATGCCACGGGCAACCGCAAAATAGATCGCCTGGTGAACCAGGTAAAATCCCAGCGTGACCAGAAAGCGTGCGCCGGCGTTTTCCACGTCTAGTTTCGCTCCGAGCGACGAAGCGGCGTAACCGACAACCGTTTTCGCGATGCCGAAGATCCCGATCGGATATGCGCCCAGCATGTCCTGCGCCAACCCTATCGCTGCTCCGGTGAACAAGCCTGAAATCGGATTGCGCCGCGCCATGGCAAAAAAAATCGTGACCAGCAGGGGCAAATCGAAGATCGAAAAAAAGGGCAGACGCTGCGGCAAGAAGGCTTGCAAGAAAAGCGCGAGCAGCGGCACACCGATAGTCACCGGAATGCTAAACCGGTAAACCTCGATCTGTTCACCCGATGTGTAAGTGATGGGCACGCTAATGGGGAGTGTCCTGAGTTTGGCTCGGGCTTGGGACAGGTGGAGAAGCGGGTCGCGCGTTCAGAGGTTTAGCCTGTGTGGCTTCCTGCTTCGAAGGAGACGTTCCTGGCATTGAACCGTTTATAGTGACAGATTTGTTTTTTTTGGCCGCTTCAGCGGCAACGGCGGTTGGTTGAGTTGATTTCGCAACGTTGGGTTTGGCTGCTTGGGTGGCGACTGATTGGGCGCTGGTACCCGCGCTCTGCGTACCACCCTGAGTGGCGACTTTGGCCATTTTCGCCGGCAGAGTACCGGCAATTGAATTCGCATTCGCCGGCAGCGGCTTGATCTTTCCGCTCGCGACTTGCGGTTTCTCCTGCGTCGCACTCGAACTCTTCGCGCCAGCCGCAGTCGGGGCCGTCGCAGGTTTGTCCGGGACCGAAGGCAGGCGCAGCGCCAGAATATCTGCAGCCCGCATCCTGCCGGCGTTTTCGACCACCGATTGTTGCTCATGTTTTTCGGTCACGACCAGCACTTCCTCCAACCGGCTGAGATCGGCAGCGGGTTTGACTTTAATGTCGAGAAACAATTCCCTTCCCGGACTCACGTGAGTGACAGTTCCGACCGGAAGCCCCTTGGGAAAAATCTGATCGCCGCCGCTGCTCAACACGGTTTCGCCGGGAGCGACCTGCTCGTCACTCATCACGCGTTCCAACATCAATTCCCCATTGGGCGTTCCGTGCACTACCCCCTGCAACCGCGACTTCTCCAGAAGCGCGCCGACTCCGCTGGTCTGGTCGTTGATCAGCAACACCAGCGCGGTTGAAGGATAAACGCGCAACACTTTGCCGACAATGCCGGTTGCCGTAATTACCGGCATATCCTGCGCAATTCCATCGTTCGAGCCCTTGTCGATATAAATCGACTTCGAAAGATCGCTGGCGCTTGACCCGATGACCTGGGCCGCCACCGTCTTAGCAATCACCTGCTCTTTGAATGCGAGCAACTGCTGCAAGCGGTGCGCCTGCTCGGCATCTTCGCTCAGGCGAACCTGGTTGAGCCTCATCTGCTCAATCTGCTCGTTGAGTCGCCGGTTTTCGGCCCTGACCCCGCGCAGGAAAAAATAGTTGTGCCAAAGGTCGTTCGCGCCATTCTGAACTCGAACCACCACACGCTCGAAAGGAGTGAGGGCATCGACTGCCCAGATGCGGATCAGGCGGGTATCTTGTTCATCGGGACCACCGCGCTTGACCTGCACCGCCAGCCCCAGCGCCTGCAGAAACAGCACGCTCAGGAAGATAATCAGGTTGCGGTGACGGCCAAGTAGGGATTCCATAAACAAACAGTTTCAAGGTTTCAAAAGTTACAAGCTTTCAAAACATTCGCGCCCGACCGTCGACGTGAAACCTTGAAACTTTGAAACCCTGAAACCTTCGCCCTGAACGGCTACTCTATCGAGATTTTTCTCAGCAGCTTGAAATCGCTGAGCATCTTGCCTGTACCCAAAACTACGCTGCACAACGGGTCGTCGGCGATCGAGACGGGCAGCCCGGTTTCTTCCCGAATGCGTTTGTCCAGGTTCTTCAGCAGCGCGCCTCCACCGGTCAGCACGATGCCGCGATCGCTGATATCGGCTGAAAGTTCTGGCGGCGTGCGTTCCAGGGCCACCCGAATCGCATTCATGATGGTCGAGACACACTCGCTCAGCGACTCGCGTATCTCGCCGTCATCGACGGTAATGGTTTTCGGGACGCCCTCAATCAGGTTACGCCCTTTGATCTCCATGGTCATCGGTTTATCAAGCTGATGAGCGGAGCCGATTTCCATTTTGATCTGCTCGGCGGTGCGCTCGCCGATCAGCAAATTATATTTCCGCTTCAAATAATTCATGATGGCTTCGTCCATCTGATTGCCCGCCATCCGCACCGAGCGCGAGTAGACGATGCCGCTCAGTGAAATCACCGCAATGTCTGTAGTGCCACCGCCAATATCAACGACCATGTTTCCGCTCGGCTCGGTGATCGGCAGACCTGCTCCAATCGCGGCCACCATCGCCTGTTCCACCAAGTGAACCTCACTGGCTTTCGCGCGATAGGCCGAGTCCATGACCGCGCGTTTTTCCACTTGCGTGATTTCCGACGGCACGCCGATCACAATCCGCGGATGCACCAGCATTTTCCGGTTGTGCGCCTTCTGGATGAAATAATTCAGCATTTTTTCGGTGACTTTGAAGTCGGCGATCACACCATCCTTCATCGGCTTGATGGCAACAATGTTGCCGGGTGTGCGGCCGAGCATCTCTTTCGCCTCTTTGCCGACGGCTTCGACTTCGCCGGTGTTCTTGTTGATGGCGACGATCGATGGCTCGTTGACGACGATGCCTTTGCCCCGCGCGTAGACCAAAGTGTTGGCCGTGCCCAGGTCGATTGCCAGGTCGCTTGAGAACAAGCTGAACAGCGACCTCAGGTTGTGTGACCGTGATGAATGAAATCCGTTGCTTGACATGAGTCTCTGCCTTACTTTCGTTTTCGTCTTTGGGTCGTTGGTCCCTCGTCGTTCGCCTTTCGTCGTTCTCTCAACTTGTACTTGTCTGGCCAACGACTAACAACGAACGACCAACGACGCCCTATTGAATAATGATCTTCTTCTGCTGCGTATTCACTCCACCCTGCGCGGTCTGGGCGGTGACCGTAATCACGGCTTCGCCCGTCGCCAGCGGCGGGGTGAAATAGTGGAATGTGCCGTCCATGGTCACCATCGGTACTTCACGGCCATTTACCATCACTCGCGCCCCCACCTGGGTCTTTCCTGATATCTCGATCACATGGCCGTGCTGAATGAAAGGATCCAATTCCAGATCGATCGCCTCGGCCTGCTTGTTCTTGGGAATAATGGTGAAACGGTTCTTCTCGCTCTCGACCGATTCTTTCCCCGCCGCGTCGTACGACTGTATCATCCAGTAGTAAGCGCCTTCTCCAAGGCTGGTTACAGTGACGTCCGCCGCGTTGATCCGCTTGTCGACCAGGGTGGAAGAAAAGTATGGGTTCCGCGAGATCTGCAACCGATAGCCCGCTGCATTCGCCATGGGCGTCCAGGAAAACTCGACATCCTTGGTCGCCTCCCCCGTAGTGAAAAGAGGCGCCATGTTTGCGGGAGAGATCGGGGTTGGCGGGCCGATGCCTTTCTCTTTCTCCATGTGCGCTTCTGAAGATTGGAAGCTTACCCTCTCCCAGTTCGCCAACTGCACGGTTTCTCCATTGCGCGTGACTTCGCCGACGCCTTTCTTCATCAAGATTTCGTGCTGGTCAGCTTTGGGGTCATTGTGTACCTGCGCCGCCGATTCCGGAGCCAGTGACGCCGTTGCGCCGGCCACGATCACTTGCGACTTCGATCCCTGAGAATACGTCGCGGTCGAAAGATCCACGGTCCCTGTGGTCACCGCCACTGCGACATTGGTTTGCTGCTGATCGTTCGCCGAGTTCTCTTGAATCACAATCAACGAATCCTGCTTCACTACATAACTGGTGCCATCGTTGAAGACCACCTTCGCCATGCCCTCGGAACCGGTTTGAACCACATCTCCCTTTTCCAGGGGAATGTTGTAATCTGCGGCGACCCAGCTGTTATCGTTGCCTTTCTTCACTCGCACCGTGCCATCGAGCGCCGTAAAATGCGCCTGCTGGGCCGTGACTGTGCCCGCTCCCACCTTCGGCGCCATACCAGCGACGCGTTCTAGAGCTCTGTCGGCCACACTGCTTGCGGCCTTAATACTGCTCTCAGTGAATTGCGGAAAGGTGAGACGCACCGCGACGAAGAAGATCATGCAGCCTGCAAGAACCATCAATGCAACGCTGCGATACGTGATCGTCTTCCACGCAATATAGACGCCCGGTTTGCGAGTCTGCGAAGACACGTGGAACTGAGACCTTAATTCAAACTTTTTGAAGATGCGGTATTTTCAAAGTTATCACAAGCCCTCACGCGCAAAAAACAGGTAATCAATAGGGAACATTACCTTCGTGTAGTGCGGGGAGCGCCTCCGGCACAGGACGGCCCACGGCGCGTATTCTGGGTCGCCAGCCTTATAGATTCAGCTATTCTTATCAGCATGGCGAGCACCGTCACCACCTCGGCTCCACGGCGCGATGAGAAATCTTTTCTTGCCGGCGGCATGGCCATTGTTTGGACAATCGCGCTCGCCAAGCTGCTTTTGCATGTTTACTTCAATAACCGCTACGGCTACTTCCGCGACGAATTCGACTACATCGCATGCGGCAATCACCTTGCCTGGGGATATGTCGATCAGCCGCCTCTGATTCCTTTCCTCACCCGCATCTCCATTGCCGTGCTGGGAGATTCGCTTCGCGCCATTCGCTTCATCCCTGCGCTGGCTTCCTCTCTTCTGGTGGTGCAGGCTGCCGTGCTCGCGCGAGAGTTTGGCGGACGGCGCTTCGCGCTGCTGTTGACCGCCATTACCATCCTTATTGCGCCGCAGTATCTTTCGAATGGAGGCCTGCTTGGGACCAACTGCCTTGAACCTAATCTCTGGATGGGCTGCGCGCATTTCGCAATTCTTGCGGTGAAGCGTGACGACCCGCGCTACTGGGTCTGGTTCGGCGTGGTTGCCGGGTTGGGCATGGAAGAAAAATATTCCATCGCTTTGTTTGGATTTGGAATTGTGGTTGGGCTTCTGCTGACAGCACAGCGGCGGTTTTTTCTTAACCGCTGGATCTGGCTTGGCGGACTCGCGGCATTTTTGATTTTTCTTCCCAACTTGCTATGGAATATTCACTACCACTGGCCATTCCTGCAACTCATGCACAACATTCGTGCTGAGGGCCGCGACGTCGTTCTTCCCTTTCCGCAATATTTCTTGCAGCAAACTTTGCTGGTCGATCCCCTCACCGCCCCGATCTGGCTGGCCGGACTTCTTGCTTTACTTTTCTCAGCGAGATTTAAGCCTTACCGTTTTCTTGGCTGGTGCTACCTGGTTTGCTTTTCGGTCATGTTCGTTCTGCACGGCAAGAACTACTATCTCGCACCGATCTATCCGATGTTGCTGGCCGCAGGCGCGGTGGTGATCGGCTCCGCGATTGATCGCACAGCGATTGATCGCACGACGGACGAACCGCAGCCGAAGATTCGGCTGGCGTGGTTGAAGCCTGTGATCATCGTCCTGCTCCTGGCCAGCGGTGCGCATCTCCTTCCTATTACCGTGCCGGTTCTTTCGCCTGAGCGCTTTCTTGCCTACGAGAAAACTCTTCCCTTCAAGTTGCCGGTCATGGAGCACGTGCATGCCCGCGCCGCACTACCGCAGTGGTATGCCGATCAATTTGGCTGGAACGAGATTGTCGCGGAAACGGCGGCTGCCTGGAATCAACTGACGCCCGAGGAGCGCGAAAATGAAAACTGCGGAATATTTGCCCAGGATTACGGCCAGGCCGGAGCCATCGACTTTCTCGGACGCAAATACGGACTGCCGCCGTCTCTGAGCGGCCATCAAACCTGGTTTTTGTGGGGCCCTCGCCACTACTCCGGCAACTGCATGATCGTGCTCGGCGACCGGCGCGTGCGGCTCGAACAGCTCTGGACGAACGTGCAATACGTTGGGGACTCGGCCGACAATCCTTACGCGCTGGAAAAGGAAATCTCGGTCTTCATCTGCCGTGGAGCGAAGTTCGGCACGCTGGCCCAGCTCTGGCCACAGCTCAAGCGCTGGCGCTGATTACACAAAACAGTCATAAAGGTTTCGTTGAAGCCGAGATGCTTGACAGTACTCACACCACTCATCAACAATCTCACGGCACGTTAATTTCGCGGCGCGTTGATTTCGCGGCACGTTGTTTCCAAATCGCTTCCCATTCGAACAAACCTAGGGGTTCTTTTAATGACGCTAAGATCGTTCGCCATTTCGTTCTGTGCAGCATTTATTCTGGTTGCGATGCTTCCCGCACAAAACGTGAAAGTCTCTCAACCCACAATCTGGGCGAACAAGCCCGATGTATCCAGTTTCGAGAAGATTGAGAACGACCGTCTCGACGCCGGCAAGCGCGCGATTGACGAACTACTCGCAGTGAAAGGCCAGCGCACGATTGAAAACACGCTGGCGTTCTACGATGAAGCCGTGCGCCAGAACAACTCCGCGGGATATTTCGCGGGGTTGATGGAGCAAGTGC
The DNA here is from genome assembly GCA_963743585.1 of uncultured Acidobacteriaceae bacterium. Lineage (GTDB taxonomy): Bacteria > Acidobacteriota > Terriglobia > Terriglobales > Acidobacteriaceae > Sulfotelmatobacter. The sequence goes on from CAVUQI010000007.1 coordinate 275,115, forward strand.
ACCCCGAGGCCACGTTTCGCGACCACGCAACCGCCATGCTGACGAAGGTGAGCGCCGCGCAAACGGCAATTGCCTTGAATCATCAGGTCTACAACGCGCTGGCTGCGCTCGATCTCTCCCAAGCGGATGCTGCCACTCGTTATTATGTACAGCGCCAACTCCTCGAATTCCGCCTGGCTGGAGTTGACAAAGATGACGCTACGCGCGCCCGCCTGAAGCAACTGAACGACCAGGCGACCGACGAGCAGTCGATGTTCGATCGAAACATTTCCGACGGCCGAAAAGAAATCGAGGCCGATCCCTCTGAACTCGATGGCCTGCCGCAGGACTACATCGACCGCCACAAGCCCGATGCCAACGGCAAAGTTCACATTACAACTGACTACCCCGACGCGCTGCCGGTCTTCACCTTCGCCAAAAGCAACGACCTGCGTAGGCGTCTTACGCTTGCATTCAATACGCGTGCGTACCCCAAGAATTTGGATGTCCTCACAAGTCTGATGAAGACGCGCTATGAGATCGCGACGCTGATCGGATACTCATCCTGGGCTGACTACAACGCGGCCGACAAGATGATCGTGAAAGGCGGCAACATCGCCGATTTCATTCAGCAAGTGGAAGACGCGTCGCGTCCCCTGGCGAAAAAAGAATTCGCAATGCTGCTGACGGAGAAACAGAAGACCGATCCCGGAGCGACGGAAATCTGGGACTACGAACGCGGGTACCTTGCCGAATTAGTACGCAGGAACAAATACAATTTCGATTCGCAATCGGTTCGGCCTTATTTTCCATTCATGCAGGTGAAGCAAGGCATTCTGGATGCAGCGGCGGATCTTTTCCACGTCAGCTTTCAGCAAGAACAAAATGTTCCCGCTTGGGATCCTCGGTCGAAACCTGGATCGTGATCGATCAGGGCAAACCGATCGGGAGATTTTATCTCGATATGCATCCGCGTCCCGGCAAGTACAGCCACGCCGAAATGGCGCCGGTTCTGGATGGCATTCGCGGCAAGCAATTGCCCGAAGCTATTCTGGTCTGCAATTTTCCCGCTCCCACCAAAGACGACCCTGGCCTGATGGATTACGGAGACGTGCAGACTTTCTTCCACGAATTCGGTCACTTAATGCACCACATTCTCGGCGGCCAGCAGCAATGGGCCGGAATCAGCGGCATCAGCATGGAATCCGACTTCGTCGAAGCGCCCTCGCAGATGCTCGAAGAATGGATTCGCAGCCCGCAGGTTCTCGCAAAGTTCGCTCGCAATTACAGAACCGGGGAACCCATCCCGGCTGATCTGGTCGAACGTATGAATCGCGCCTCCGCGTTCGGTCGCGGCGGTTGGGTCGACCGGCAAAATTCTTTCACGGCGATTTCCTACGACATCTACAAAACGAAACCTGAAGATGTCAACCTCGACAAAGTTACCAATGACGACTCGGTCCACTACTCGCTGTTCAAGCCGCTCCCTGACACTCACTTCTGGGCGTCGTTCGGGCACCTCGGCGGCTATTCCTCCGCTTACTACACTTATCTCTGGGACAAGGTGATCGCCGAAGATTTCTTCGAGCAATTCGATCACTCCAACCTGCTCGCGGGCGATGCGCCGATCAAGTACCGGCGCGTCGTTCTCGAACCGGGCGGTTCCATGTCAGCGAATGATTTGGTGAAGAATTTCCTCGGCCGCCCGCAAAATATGATCGCCCTGCAGAAATGGATGCAGGAAGAATTCGAGACGCCTGCCGGAACCTCCAAGCCGGCAGGAGAGTAGTATTGCGCGAGTCCGCTCGCAGATTGCTCGCTTCCGTGGGCCCTGCTACGATTTGCGAAGTCCGCTCCTGGGAATTTCGTGAAGGTCATCCAGAACTACATTGACGGCCGTTTCGTTCGTGGCGTGCGCGAGTTCGCGGATATAAATCCAGCGAATGGAAGCATTATTGCGCAGGTCACCGAAGCCGGCTCGGCGCAGGTGGACCAGGCCGTGCAAGCCGGACGGTGCGCGTTGGCCGGAGAATGGGGACGCATCGGGGTTCGCGAACGAGCAGCGCGCTTGCATGGCGTCGCGGACGCGATTGAAAAGCGCTTCGATTGTTTCGTGCAGGCTGAGGTTGCAGATACCGGCAAGCCGGTTTCTCTTGCCTCAAAGCTCGATGTCCCACGCGCGGCGGCCAACTTTCGAGTATTCGCTGACCTCGTGAAACTTTCTGGATTGGAATCCTTCCAGACGCAAACTCCTGACGGCACAAATGCTCTGAATTATGCGATTCGCAAGCCGTTGGGGGTCATCGCCATAATCACGCCCTGGAATTTGCCGCTGCTGCTGTCGACATGGAAAATCGCACCGGCACTGGCCTGCGGGAATACGGTTGTGGTCAAGCCTTCCGAAGAAACGCCTGCGACCGCAACACTACTAGCCGAGGCCATGCAAGATGCCGGAATTCCGAAAGGCGTTTACAACGTGGTTCACGGATTTGGGCCAGAGTCGGCGGGAGAGTTTCTGACGCAACATCCTGAGGTAAAGGCGATCACATTCACCGGCGAATCGAAGACCGGGGCGGCAATCATGAAGGCCGCGGCAGCTTCGGTGAAGCCGGTTTCGTTTGAACTCGGGGGCAAGAATGCCGCGATTGTTTTTGCAGACTGCAATTTTGAAGAAACCGTGAACGGGTTATGCGACGCGGTTTTTCTTAATACCGGCCAGGTGTGCTTGTGTGCCGAGCGCGTCTATGTTGAGCGCAAGATTTTTTCGTCATTCGTAGACGCGCTGAAGAAGAAGGCAGAAGATCTAAACCCCGGCTGGCCTACCGACGAAAAAACTGATTTTGGCCCGCTGATTTCTGCGCAGCATCGCGAGAAGGTGCTCTCTTATTTTCAACTCGCAAAAGAAGAAGGTGCGACTCTGGTGACCGGCGGCGGAATCCCGATTTTTGGTGACGCTCGCGACAATGGCTTCTACGTGCAACCAACGATCTATACTGGGCTTTCGGAATCAGCGCGGTGTGTGAAGGAGGAAATCTTCGGCCCGGTGTGCCACATTGCGCCGTTTGATTCGGAAGAAGTGGCGATTACCATGGCCAATGACACGAAGTACGGTCTGGCCGCTTCGATATGGACGAGTAATCTCAAGCGTGGGCATCGCGTTGCGCAGAAAATGAACGTTGGCATCACTTGGGTCAATTGCTGGTTCCTGCGTGATCTGCGCACCCCTTTTGGCGGAGTGGGTCTTTCCGGCATTGGCCGTGAGGGCGGAATGCATTCCTTGAACTTCTATTCCGAACTGAATAACATCTGCATCCGGCTCTAAGGCAGATTCAAGACATGAACCCGATCGAGGGCAAAGTTGTCGAGGGAAAAGCAGCACCGCGTGGGAAATATCCGCACGTGAAGCGAGCGGGTGATTTTCTTTTCGTTTCCGGAACCAGCGCCCGGCGCGTCGACAACACGATTGCTGGAGCAGAACTGGATGCACTCGGCAGCCCGCGCCTCGACATTCGAATTCAGACGCGTGCCGTCATCGAAAACATTCGCGACATTCTAAATGCGGCGGGAGCGCAACTAGAGAATGTGGTTGAGATTTCCTCGTATCTCGTAAACATGAATGATTTCGCCGGGTACAACGAAGTGTATGGGGAGTTTTTCGGATACGACGGCCCGGCAAGAACAACGGTCGCGGTGCATCAGTTGCCACATCCAAACTTGCTGATTGAGATCAAAGCTGTTGCGTACAAACCGCTCTAACAGGAGAGCCATGGCGTCCATCAAGAGTCTCAAGGCTTTCAATTTTCAAAAATGGATCGACGACAACGAGGAGAAACTCAAGCCGCCGGTGGGAAATGCGCAGGTGTGGGAAGACGGCGAAATGATGGTAACCGTGGTCGGAGGCCCCAATCAGCGTCGTGACTATCACGATGACCCCACCGAAGAATTTTTCTATCAGTTAAAGGGCAATATTTCTCTGCGCGTGATGGAAGCGCCGGGCAAGGCTCCGCTCGAAATCCCGATTAAAGAAGGCGAGATTTTTCTTTTGCCGAAGCACATGCGGCATTCACCGCAGCGTCCATCTGACACGATCGGCGTGGTCATCGAGGTGCCGCGTCCAGAGGGTTCTCTCGACGCCTTCGAGTGGTATTGCCCGAATTGCCATCAGTTGGTTCATCGGGCCGAAGTCAAGTTGAAGAGCATTGTGAAAGATTTGCCGCCAATCTTTGAACAGTTTTACGGCGATGAGAGCCGGCGTAAGTGCAAGCACTGCGGCACGGTTCATCCCGGCAAATGACTATGCAAGTCATTGATATTCACAATCATTTTTTCCCTGAATCCTGGCCGGATTTGAGTGCGCGCTATGGAACGCCCAACTGGCCGTGGATCAAGCGCACCGAACCGGGGAAGGCCGACATTATGGTGGGAGATCGATTCTTCCGGCATATCTATTCGGCGTGTTGGGACCCGGAAGTTCGGCTGCGCGAAATCGACCGTGATGGCATTGACCTGCAAGTAATTTCGGCGACTCCGGTTTTGTTCGCCTATGACCGCCCGATTGAACACGCACTCGATTGCGCTCGACTTTTCAACGATACCGCGCTTGAGTTATGCAGCCGTGGGAAAGGCAGGTTAAAGTCATTTTGTCAGGTTCCGCTCCAGGATACTGACGCCGCCTGCAAAGAGCTCAGCCGCTGTATGAAAGACGGCCATCTGGGCGTGCAAATCGGAAATCATGTCGACGCGAGAAATCTCGACGATGCCGGAATCGTGACCTTCCTGCACCACTGCTCGGATGAGGGTGCGGCAGTGCTCGTGCATCCCTGGGAGATGTTCGGCCGCGACCGCATGCCGAAGTACATGATGCCCTGGACGGTCGGCATGCCGGCCGAAACGCAGCTCTCCGTGGTTGCGCTCATTCTGAGTGGAGCTTTCGATCGCCTGCCAGTTGCGCTGCGAATCTGTTTTGCGCATGGCGGTGGCAGTTTTGCGTTTCTGCTGGGGCGCCTGGAAAATGCATGGCACCATCATCCGGTGGCGCGCGGTGAGTGCGAGCATCCTCCCAGCTTTTATCTCAATCGATTCTCGGTCGATTCCGCCGTTTTCGATCAGCGCACTCTCAGCTTCCTGGTGCAAACCATGGGAGCCGATCGAGTGATGCTTGGCTCGGACTATCCATTTCCGCTTGGAGAGGAGCGGGTCGGTTCGCTGATTCGAAAGAGCGATCTGGCGCAGTGTGCGAAGTCCGCACTTCTCGGCAGTAATGCGACGCGGTTTTTGGGGCTTCCCGCGGAACTTTCCGAGGAGCCGGCTTACGAGCCGACCAATGCGGCAAAATCCACCGCAAATTCGGGCGCGGATGTGACGTCATCTCCGATCGAGCCAAGAGCGGGTCAACTGACTTATAGCTCGTATCTGAAAGTCCCTGAATTACTGGAATTACAAAAGCCGCAATCCGTGCCGCCGCATCACGATGAAATGCTCTTTATCATCGTGCACCAAACTTACGAGCTGTGGTTCAAAGAACTGTTGCACGATCTCGATGCGGTGGTCGCGAATTTGCAGCGCGCGGCCAATGCTCCTCAATCGCACGATGAAGTTTATGAGGCTGCCCGCCTGCTGCGCCGGTGCACTGAGATCACGCGGGTGTTGGTAGAGCAGTTCACGATTCTGGAAACCATGCTGCCTACGCATTTTCTCGCGTTTCGCGGCCTGCTCGAGCCGGCGAGCGGATTTCAGTCGGAACAGTTTCGGGAAATCGAATTTCTCTGCGGATTGAAAGATGAGCAGATGCTCCGCTATCACCGGCCCACGCCGGAAGCTTACGAGCGTCTGAAACGGCGTTTAGACGGGCCCTCACTGCATGATGTTTTCTTTGCCGCATTACGGGCGATCGGCAAACTACCTTCGATCAGCGAGACGGCCAGTGGGAAGGAGAAATTTGAGGCTCGAGCCCGCGCGGTTTATGAGCTTTACAAAGAAGAGAGCCATTATCGTGACTGGATCGATGTATGCGAACGGCTGACGGAATTCGACGAACTGGTGGTGAGCTGGCGACTGCGCCACATTCAACTCGTCGAGCGAATCATCGGCGTTCGCATGGGCACCGGAGGAAGCGCGGGAGCTTCTTATTTGAAGCTGACCCTCGACAAGAAATTCTTCCCGGAGTTGTGGGAAGCGAGAACGTTGCTGACTGAATAAGTTTTCGCTTCGTATTATTTGTCCCGATTATTTGTCCCGCAATTTGAATGCGCGAGATGGGCTTCTGAATCCCGCTGATGACTTCCTCGCCTGAGAAAATCACGCTGATTGGCGCCGGTCTGAACGGCCCGCTGCTCGCCATTCTCCTGCGGCAACGAGGATTTGCGGTCGAGATATTCGAGCGCCGGCCGGACATGCGCAAGGTGCGAATGACAGCTGGCCGGTCGATCAATCTTGCTATTTCGACTCGCGGTATTCATGCCTTGCAGAGGGCCGGATTGTGGGAGCGCATGCGGAGGATCATCATCCCAATGAAGGGCCGAATGATGCATTCAGCTACGGGCGAGCTTACATTTCAACCCTACGGACAGGACGAAACCGAGGTCATCAATTCGATTTCACGCGCTGAGTTGAACATGGCGCTGATGAATGCGGCGGAGGAACAGGACGCCACCATTCACTTTAACCAGCGCTGCACGGGACATGATTTGAAGTCGGGCGCCATACGGCTGCGGGCGGAAGAGACGCGCCGGCAAACGAGCCTCCAGACGGCTGTGGTGATTGGCTGCGATGGCTCGGCATCGGCGATCCGCACGGAAATGCTTAAACTGAACCGGTTCGATTTTTCCCAACAGCATCTCGGGCACGGCTACAAGGAACTCACAATTCCGGCCGGCGCTCACAGAGAACACCTGCTGGAAACTCACGCGCTTCACATCTGGCCGCGTGGCAATCTGATGCTGATCGCTCTACCCAATATCGACGGCACATTCGCCTGCATTCTGTTTCTGCCATTTGAGGGGCCCGAGAGCTTCGCGAGTCTAACCACTCGGGAAGAAGTACTGCGTTTTTTTCAATCTCGCTTTCCTGACGCGGCCCGGTGGATGCCGCAACTGGCGGACAATTATTTTGCAAACCCCACCGGTTCCATGGTCACGATTAAATGCTTTCCCTGGCATGTGGACGGCAAAGCGCTGCTTCTCGGTGATGCGGCCCATGCCATCGTTCCGTTTTTTGGCCAGGGAATCAATTGCGGGTTCGAGGACTGCACTTCGCTGGTGGAGTTGCTGGACCAGCACGGCGCCGACTGGGCGCGGGTTTTCAGTGAATTTGAGAACCAGCGAAAAGCCAACACCGATGCCATTGCAGATATGGCGGTGGAAAACTTTACCGAGATGAGGACCGGGTCGCGGATGCCCGCTTCCTGCTTCGAAAAAAAATCGAGCTAGCGCTGGAACAAAAATATCCGAAATTGTTCATTCCGAAATATTCGATGGTCACCTTTCATCGCGTTCCATATTCGGTCGCGCTGGCGCGCGGGATAATTCAAGACCGGATGCTGGCAGAACTTTGTGGTGCCCATCGAGCGCATCGAAGATCTCGATTGGAACAAGGCCGACCAACTAATTCAGCGTAACCTCACGCCCCTGGAGATGCCGCAGTGAGCGGCGCCGACTTTCAACTCGGCCAGGATTTTGCCATCGCAATGGATGAGCGCGATGCGCTCAGAGGGTTCCGCGAGCGCTTCCTGATTCCGAAGACTGCATCAGGTGGCGATTGCGTATATCTGTGCGGCCATTCGCTGGGACTTCAGCCGAAGACGGCGGCCGAATACGTCGAGCAGGAATTAAGGGATTGGGCGCAACTTGGCGTGGAAGGTCATTTCCGTGCAAAGAATCCCTGGATGCCTTATCACCGGCTGCTGACTGAGCAGACTGCGGAATTGATCGGGGCAAACCCATCAGAAGTGGTGGTGATGAATTCGCTCACCGTGAATCTGCATCTGATGATGGTTTCGTTTTACCGGCCTACCCCGGCGAGGCACAAGATTCTTATCGAGCGCGGGGCGTTTCCATCGGACCAGTATGCGGTGAAGTCACAGATTCATTTTCATGGGTTCGATCCGGCAACTTCGCTGGTGGAATTGAATCCGCGGCCGGGCGAATTCTGCATGCGTGAAGAAGACATCGAGCAATTGATTGAGCGCGGCGGAGATGCGATTGCGCTGATCATGCTCGGAGGGGTGAATTACGCGACCGGGCAAGCTTTCGATATTGAGCGCATCACGCGAGTGGGTCACAAAGCCGGATGCGTGGTGGGGTTCGACTTGGCGCACGCTGCCGGCAATGTGCAGTTGAACCTTCACGAATGGGGGCAGGACTTTGCAGTCTGGTGCAATTACAAATACCTCAATGGCGGACCCGGATGTGTTGGCGGTTGCTTCGTTCATGAACGGCATGCCCAGAACTGGAGTCTGCCTCGCTTTGCCGGTTGGTGGGGGCACGATCAGGAGACGCGTTTCGAGATGCCGTCAACCTTTAATCCCACGCCTGGCGCTGAAGGTTGGCAGTTAAGTAATCCTCCGATCGTCAGCCTGGCGGTGCTGCGGGCGTCCACGGATATTTTCCACGCAGCCGGGATGCGGCGGTTGCGCGCGAAAAGTGTCAAGCTGACCGGGTATCTCGAATTTTTGCTAAACCATTTTCTGCTCCGGGATGTGGATTCGCGAGATTTCTCAATCGTCACGCCTTCCGAACCAGAACATCGTGGTGCGCAGCTTTCGATTCGCATACCGCAAAACGGGCGGTCTTTGTGCGATCGGCTGGCAGCGGAGGGGATTATTGGTGACTGGCGTGAACCGGACATTTTTCGCGTGGCTCCTGTGCCGCTCTACAACTCATTCTGCGACGTTTTCCAGTTTGTTACCAGGTTCACATCCGCACTTCGACACTAGAATTCGAACATGAACGCCAGAACATAGATGCCAGATCGGCTGATTACTTTCGTAACGGGCTAGTGGTCGTCCTGTCAACTTAAACTAGCCTCGTGGGTCTCAAGTTCATTCGGTCACCTGGGAAGTGGACAGGATTCGTGTGCGCGGTCGTATGCGTGCATATCCTCGTCTCTCTATGTCTGCCTCGTGGCATTGCGCTTACCGCCTTCGGGGCCCTGACCCAGTGCGCGCTTCTTCTGTGTGCCACGCTTTCAGTCGGGCACAACATTAAAACCAATTGCAAAAAGGCGCGCCTGTTTTGGGCCCTCTTGGCAGCGGGATGCGCCATGTGGTTCTGTGTGCAGGTTTTATGGACTTATTTCGAAGTATATCTGCGGCAGGAAACCCCCAATCCCTTTGTCGGCGATGTGATCTTGTTTTTGCACCTCGTGCCGATCATGGCAGCTGTGGCCGTGCAGCCGCATATTCAACGGAACGAGCACTCGCTGCGGCTGAGGTCGTTGGATTTCTTCTTGCTACTCACCTGGTGGCTTTATTTGTACCTGTTCATCGTGATTCCGTGGCAATACGTTTGGCCCAATGTGCTTACCTACGGCACGAGCTTCGACATGCTCTACGGCTGCGAACAGATCGTCGTGATTGTTGGCGCGGGGTGGGTGTGGAAGTTCAGCCGGGGCCCGTGGCGAACAATTTACGGTAATCTCGTCAAGGCGATTTTGCTTTACAGCGTAGGCTCCATGCTCGCGGGGACTGCGATCGATCAGGGGCTATATTTCACCGGCAGTTTGTTCGATATCCCTTTGGTGGCGGCGATGGCGTGGTTTGTGACCCTGGGGTTCATTGCACGCGAAAGAAGCCCGGCGAACCCGCTGATCGATCGGGAGGTTCGCCAAGACGATAAGACCTGGACGGCAAAACTGGCGATGCTGGCCGTGTTCTCCACGCCCGTAATGATCGCGTGGGCAGCGTTTGGAGGAGTTGCTCCATCGCGAGTTCGGACCTACAGGCTCGTCATAACGGTTGCGGCGATGATCGTTATGGGAGCGCTGGTTTTCCTGAAACAACACTCGATGGACAAAGAATTGCTGCACCTGCTGCAAGTCTCACGCAACAACCTCGACGAGATGTGCCAACTGAAAGACGAACTGGAACGTAAGGAACAGTCTTTGCGATGGCACAGTCTGGAACTGCAACGAAAGAACCTCGAACTCCAGGAAATTTCCTTTACCGATCCTCTGACCGGGGTGTGGAACCGGCGCTATCTCGAAGAAATTCTCCCTTCTGAAGCCGGACAGGTGCTGCGAAATTACGAACGAGTCCGGGACGCCGACCTTCACAAGCTCGACCATCGCGATCTGGTTTTCATCATGGTCGATGTCGACTTCTTCAAGCAAGTGAACGATGTTCATGGTCACCCGGCGGGCGATCGCCTACTGCAGCGAGTGGCGGAGCGGCTGACCAAAGTTGTCCGCAAATCGGACGTCCTGGTTCGCTGGGGAGGGGAAGAATTCCTTATCATGTCTCGCTCTGCCGATCCGAACGGCATACCCTCTTTCTGCGAGCGAATTCTCGATGTCATGTCGGCCGAATCTTTCGATCTTGGAAACGGAATTCAAGTGCAGAAAACTTGCTCGGTTGGATGGGCCGCTTTTCCCTGGAGCCGCGGGGCATACGAATCTGTGTGTGCGGAGGAAACCATCGAACTCGCCGACACTGCGCTGTACCGGGCGAAAGCCGGCGGCCGCAATCTGGGCATTGGAATTTTGCCGAGCGATGGCGCGAGCGCGGTGCGCAGCGCGGTCACACTGCAGGCCCTTCAAACGGACAAAGGCGATCTCACACGCGTCATTACTGTGAAAAATTCTGCTCCCACCTGTGCCGGTTCTGTGATGCACGATGTTTTGTGAGCCGCCAAGCCCCTTCCACTGGAAATCTCGCTTGACCTGCAAAGTTTGAGTTGAGAACATGGAGGGTCGCCTGACGCTGGTTCCGTATCATGGAGATTCTGCGTCGGGCCAACGACTGCACCAACAAAATCTCACTGGAAACTTCGAGGCATCTTGATGACGAGCGCCAGAACTCTTTCCCGCAACACCGGTCTGCGCCAAAAGGCCCAGTTGATGTCGCCTTCAGAAATTGAGCGCACGTTAGTCAGGCTCGCCTATGAGATTGTCGAAAAAAACAGCGGAGTTGAGGCGCTGGGACTGGTCGGCATCCGCCGGCGCGGAGTTCCTATCGCAGAGCGACTCGGCAAAATCATAGCCCGCATTGAGAATGCAAGCGTTCCGGTGGGTACCCTGGATATCACCTTTTATCGCGACGATCTCTCCACTCTGGGCCCGAAGCCAGTCGTGCAAGAAAGAGAAATCGGGTTCCCCATTGAAGACAAGAACATTGTTTTGGTGGACGACGTTCTTTTTACGGGCAGGACCACGCGAGCTGCACTGGATGCGCTATTTTCCCACGGCAGACCGCGGCAAGTTCAGTTGTGCGTATTAATCGACCGCGGACATCGCGAGATCCCGGTTGAAGCCACTTTCGTCGGACGGCACATTCAAACCACGATGAATGAAGTGATCGAGGTCAAGCTGACCGAAGTTGATAACGCCGAGAAAGTTTTGCTGATGGAAAGATAGCGGAATCCTTCGACTTCCCCGTTCGGCTCTGCAAAATATTCTTGTCTCGTACTAAGCAAGCCTTTTGATCCTGCAAAGCTCTGTAAGCTCGCTAAAAAATTTAGGACGGTAGAGGGACCTACCGTCCTAATTGTTTCGACAATTTGCTCGTATCGAACAAGTCGCTTACGCAATCTTGGTGCAGACTGCCTTGGTCTGCGTGTAGTTGTTGAGAACGTCGTGGCCCATTTCGCGGCCCCACCCGGATTGCTTGTATCCCCCGAAAGGCAGTGCGGCATCGAAAATGTTGTAGCAGTTAATCCACACCGTTCCGGCGCGCAGAAGTTCGGCAGTGCGGTGGGCTTTGCCGATGTCACGCGTCCAGACGGCGGCGGCAAGCCCATATTCGCTGTTGTTGGCACGTGGCATAAGCTCCTCGGGATCGCTGAACGGCATCGCCGTCACCACAGGCCCGAAGATTTCTTCTCTGACGACTTTCATGTCTTCGCGGGTGTTCACAAGAACGGTTGGCTCGACGAAATATCCTTTGTCGCCCTTCTTGTGGCCGCCAGCGATCGCTTTAGCACCTTCCGACAAGCCGGCTTCAAGATAGCCGCAGACCCGGCTCTGTTGCTCCTCAGAAACGAGCGGTCCCATCTGCGTCTCAGGATCCAGGCCCGAACCGATATGGATATTCTTCGCGTATTCGGCCACGCCTTCTGCAACCTGATCGAAGATCGGCTTCTCGATGTAAAGCCGCGAGCCGGCGCAGCAGCATTGCCCATGATTGAAGAAGATCGCGCTGGCCGCTCCAGGGATGGCGGTTTCGAGATCGGCATCCTTGTAAACGACGTTCGGAGATTTCCCGCCAAGTTCGAGCGAGACTTTTTTCAAGTTGCCAGTTGCCGCATGAACGATGAGCTTGCCGACTTCGGTCGATCCCGTGAAGGCAATCTTGTCGACGTCTGGATGTGCGGCGAGAGCTGCGCCCGCCGTTTCGCCGTAGCCCGGGACGATGTTTACCACGCCCTCCGGGAAACCCGCTTCCATAATCAACTCACCGAGCCGCAGCGCCGAAAGAGGAGTTTGCTCGGCCGGTTTCAAAATCACGGTGCAGCCGCAAGCCAGCGCCGGACCCAGCTTCCACGCAGCCATGAGCAGGGGGAAGTTCCAGGGAATGATCTGCCCCGCGACTCCGACCGGTTCACGCAGGGTATACGCAAGATATTTCGCGCCCGGAGTGTAGGGGACAGAAATTGGAATCGTGTTGCCTTCGAGCTTGGTTGTCCATCCCGCCATGTAGCGGAACAGATCCACGGCCAATGGAACATCGGCGGCACGGGCAATCGCGAGCGGCTTGCCGTTGTCGAGGCTTTCGATATACGCGAATTCTTCGGTGTGTTGTTCGAGCAAGTCGGCAAGTTTCCAGATCAGCCGGCCGCGCTCCGATGAAGTTAATCTCCGCCACGGGCCTTGATCAAAGGCTTTGCGCGCGGCCTTGACAGCTTGTTCAATATCTTGTCGATCGCCTTCCGACACTTGCGCGAGCACTTCTCCGGTCGCGGGATTGTAAGTAGGAAAGGTCTTGCCTGAGATTGAGTTTACCCATTTGCCGTTAATCAGCATTGGGCGCGGCTTCTCAATGAAGTCCGCGACCTGGGGATGAATTTGCGGTGACACTGCGATGCCCATATGTCCTCCTTGATGCAAACCAGAGAGATCGAATTGGAAAACTTAAAGAGAGAACGATCCGATAGCAAAACCTTGAACGAAAAATGCGACGACGAAAGATTGAACCCCAACCTGCATCGTAGCGCCGACGAATGGGCGCGAAGAAAAAATAACGGAAGTTATGCTAGTCCCAGCCCAAGAGAAAAGCAATTGTGACCCGCAGACAAATAATGAGCAATAAGCTGTTTCCTATTTTCGTCACATGCAGATTACTCGCCGTAGGGGCACCAGATATTTTTTACCTGAGTGGCATGCTCCAAAAACCAGCGCCCCTCGGCCAATTTCCGGTCAAACCAGTCGATAGCGCGGCCCTCGTTCGTCCAAACCTGCTTCAAATTTCCCACCGACATGGCCTTCGCAGCCGACGCGCTGGCTTCATCGCCGAAACACCAGAGGCCGTCGACATCGTCATGTTCCGCAAGGGCCCTTAAAAGTTGCGAAGTGTGGCCGGTCACAATGTTTACCGCGCCCGCGGGCATGTCGCTGATGTCGAAGAGTTGATAAAGGTCGGCGGCGATCAGCGGATAGGCCTCGGAGGGAATCGCAATCACGGTGTTGCCCATGGCAAGCACCGGCATCACCAGAGAAAGGAACCCGAGCAGGGGAACTTCGGCGGGGCAGATGATGCCCATGGCCCCGAGCGGTTCGTTCATAGCGATTGCAATGTTGCGAAACGGAGGGTTGTGAACCGCGCCATCAAACTTGTCGGCCCAAGCTGCGTAAGAGAAGATGCGCTCGATACCAAGATCAACTTCCGCTGCTGCTCGTTTCTCGCCGACTGCCGCGGCAAGCCGTCCTGCGATTTCACTGCGTCGTTGCGAAAGATTCTCTGCGCAGTAATAAATAACTTGCGCGCGGTTGTGAGCGGTCGCTTTTGTCCAAGACTCAGCTTTTCGAGCAGCCTCGACCGCGTTGCGAATATCTTTGCGATTGCCTAATGAAGCTTCGCCCAACAACTTTCCATCGGGTGAGCGGACTTCCATGCTGTAACCGGAATCCGGCCTCGCCTGTTTGCCGCCGATGTAGAGCTTCACCGTGCGATCAATCGCGGGCGGGCCATGTTGTTCGGCCACTTCACCTTCAGCATCGCTCAGAGCCGCAGTTTGGCCTTCTGATGAGAGCTTAGGAAGATTCTTGAACCACGCTGGTTGCAAATACTCCAGCATGCCTTCGCGTCCACCTTCACGCCCGAATCCGCTCTCGCGATAACCACCAAACCCGCAGGCGGCATCGAACAGATTGGTGCAATTCACCCACACCACGCCGGCTTTCAGTTGCGCTGAAACATGCAACGCGACGTTGACGTTCTCGCTCCAAACACATGCCGCGAGACCATAAACGGTATTGTTGGCCAGCTCGACAGCTTCTCGCGGAGTTCGAAAAGTCATCGCCGCAAGCACCGGGCCGAAAATTTCCTGCTGCGCCACGATCGATGTGGGATGAACATCACTGAGCAGTGTGGGTGGAAAGAAAAATCCACGCGACGGCAATTCGACCCGCGGCTGCCAGCAAGTTGCACCCTCGGCAACGCCTTGCGCAACCATGCGCTGAATGCGGTCGAGTTGCACACGCGCAACAATCGCCCCTATGTCAATGGCTTTATCGAGCGGAGGGCCGAGACGTAACGTGCTCATGCGCTGCCGGATTTTGCCAATCAAAGTTTCGGCGATGCTTTCCTGCATCAGCAGCCGGGAGCCTGCGCAGCACACTTGCCCTTGATTGAACCAGATTCCATCGACCAGGCCTTCGACCGCGCTGTCGAGATCTGCATCGTCGAAAATAATGAATGGAGATTTGCCGCCTAACTCGAGCGACAAACGCTTCGAGGTCGCAGCCGTCGCCGCGCGAATGGCGTGCCCGACCTCGGTCGATCCGGTGAACGCGATCTTGTCTACATCAGGATGCTTCACCAGCGCCTCGCCCGTTGAACCATCGCCGGTCACAATGTTCACCACGCCGGCAGGCAATCCGGCTTCCTGGCAAAGTTCCGCGAAGGCGAGCGCGGTAAGCGGAGTGAATTCAGCCGGCTTCAGCACAACGGTATTTCCGGCAGCCAGTGCGGGAGCGATCTTCCATGCCAGCATGAGCAACGGAAAATTCCACGGGATGATTTGCCCGATCACTCCGCAGGGCCCGAACTCGGCAAATTCTTGATCGATCAACTGTGCCCAGCCAGCGTGATAGTAGAAGTGCCGGGCAACCAGCGGAACGTCGATGTCGCGGCTTTCGCGAATCGGCTTGCCGTTATCCATGGTTTCGAGCACTGCGAGCAGCCGCGAGTGTTTCTGCACCAGCCGAGCCAACGCGTAGAGATACCGCGCACGCGTGTGCGGAGCAAGCGCACGCCATTTGGGAAAGGCTGCCTTTGCGGCCCGGACGGCAGCGTCGATATCCGCGGAGGAGCCTTGGGCGACCGACGCCAGCTTCTCGCCCGTGGAGGGATCAACAGTATCGATGTATTCTCCGCCAGCCGGAGCGAGCCAGCCGCCATTGATGAAATGTCCGAAGCGATGTTCGTGGCGCGCGAGCCACGCTTCCGCCTCTTTGGGATCTTCCGGCGCGGGGCCGTACTCCATTGCCACGAATTTTTCGGCGATACTCATGACGTCAGTTCAGGTTTATCGAACTAGTCTACTGAACTAATTACTTACCCGATCTGCTCAACTAATCTACCGAACTATGCAATGGGATGATGATACTCGGCTGAATACCGCCCGGTCGCGTGGTGCTCAAGCTGCCGCTCGATATCGCCCAGCAATCCGCTGGCGCCAAAGCGAAAAAGCTCCGCGCGCATCCACGAATCTCCGAGCTCCTCTTTCATCATGGCCAGCCAGTCGAGGGATTGTTTCGCCGCACGAATTCCACCCGCGGCCTTGAAGCCGACCGCCATTCCGGTTTGCTCGGCGTACTCGCGAATGCAGCGGGCCATCACCAGCGTCACCGGCAGCGTCGCGTTGACCGCCTCTTTCCCCGTGGAAGTCTTGATGAAATCCGCTCCGGCCATCATTGCCACCAAGCTGGCTTTCGCCACATTGCGCAAAGTGAGCAGATCGCCGGTTGCGAGAATTACCTTCATGTGAGAAGTACCGCAAGCCTGTTTAAACGCGGCGATTTCGTCGTAGAGGGCCTGCCAGTGGGCGCCAAAAACATGCGCCCGCGTGATAACAACATCGATCTCGTGAGCTCCCGCTTCGACCGACCGGCGAATCTCTGAAACTCGCTCGGCCAGCGGCGAAAGACCTGCGGGAAAGCCGGCGGAAACTGCGGCAACGGGTATGCCGCTGCCCTCCAATACACGCACGGCGGTTTCCACAAACAAGTGATAAACACAAACTGCAGCTACTTTGATCCCCAGTTCTTCAATTCTTAACTGCTCTATCAAATTTTGTTGCAAAGGCCGTTTTGCCTTGGCGCAAAGCCGCCGGACCCGCTCATCGGTGTCATCGCCGGAGAGAGTGGTCAAATCCATGCAGGTGATCGCTCGAAGCAGCCATGCGGCCTGCCAATCTTTTTTCACCGTTCTGCGCGTGACCTGTGTCTGCGCACGGCGTTCGACGGCGCTGGTGTTCACACGCACTTCGCGGATCCAGTTCAGATCGAGTGGAATTCCGGCGTTTGGCAGAAGCTGGCGGCCATTGAGCATCGCCGGAGCATGATGCCGCTGCTCAGCGAGAATGTCGGAGACCCCAGACCGTGGATGATCCTTTTCCCACATCTGTTCTGTTGATGTTTGATGCTGACGCTCTGAATACGCTGCAAGCCATGGCAATTGTACGGCATAAAATCCCGCCAACGCGAGATTACTGCGGTCGCGCCCGCATCCAGTTCCTGCAAAGAAAAGGCTTCGGAGAGTGAGCTGAAGGTTTACAATGGCCGTCGATTCCCAACGATTCACGCCTAAGTCTTACTATGCCCAGGAACCATGTGTCCGCAGCCGTCCAAAAAAAACTGCTGCGCTCTGCGAAGAAGGTTATGAAAAATGCGCACGCCCCGTATTCCAAGTTTCACGTCGGGGCTGCGATTCTGCTCTCGAACGGAAAGATTTTTCCCGGATGCAACGTGGAAAACGCCTCTTACGGAATGACGAATTGCGCCGAGCGAACGGCGATCTTTTCGGCGGTGGCGCAACTCGGACCCAAAATTGAAATTCGCGCGGTAACAGTCGTCAATGACCACGGCGTTCCCTGCTCGCCTTGTGGCGCCTGCCGCCAGGTGATTTACGAATTCGGCCCGGATGCGACCGTATTCTTCGAGGGTGCCAAGGGGCCGCAGCAGGCCCACATCACGGAGCTGCTTCCGGAAGGATTCCGTCTCCAGTGAATTCGGCCTTAGTTTCAACTCAGAACTTCCGTGCAATCGATGTCATCCGCAAGAAGCGCGACGGCGGCGAATTATCGCGGCATGAGATCGAGTCTCTGGTCAATGCATACACGCGCGATGAGATCCCCGACTATCAGGTCGCAGCCTGGCTGATGGCCGTTGTGCTGCGGGGAATGAGCCGTAGCGAGACGGCTGCGCTCACCGACGCTATGCTGCGCTCGGGGGAAGTGCTTGATCTTTCCTCGTTGCCATCCAGAAAAGTCGACAAACATTCAACCGGCGGCGTGGGAGACAAGACTTCGCTCGTGCTGGCGCCGTTGGTTGCGGCCGCTGGCCTTACCGTTCCCATGATCAGCGGCCGCGGCCTCGGACATACCGGCGGCACGCTCGACAAGCTTGAGGCCATTCCCGGCTTCAACGTAAATCTTTCCGTCGCGCAATTCCGCCGCGCGCTTGAATCTTGTGGCTGCGCCATGATCGGCCAGACCGCAGAGATCGCGCCTGCCGATCGCAAACTCTATGCGCTGCGCGATGTCACCGGTACCGTGGAGAGCCCATATTTGATCTGCGCTTCGATCATGAGTAAGAAACTTGCCGAAGGCATTGATGCGCTCGTACTCGACGTGAAGACCGGCTCCGGCGCATTCATGAAGAACGAAAAGGAAGCCGTATTCCTTGCCGAACTCATGGTCGAAACGGGCGAGCGCATGGGTAAGGAAGTTGTGGCGCTTATTACCGACATGGACCAGCCACTCGGAAAAATGGTCGGCAATGCGCTTGAGATAGTGGAGGTCATTGACGTTCTCCACGGCGAAGGCCCGCAAGACCTGCGCCAGCTCTGCCTCGAACTCGCGGGCTGGATGCTCTATCTCGGCGGAAGTTCACCCAGCGTTGCCTCTGGAAAACAACGAAGCGAGAAACTGATTGAGTCTGGAGATGCGCTCGAAAAGTTCCGCCAGATGGTGGAATTGCAGGGCGGAGACGTCAGTTCCATCGACGACCCAAGAAAACTTCCTCAGGCTCGCCGCACGCTGGTGGTGTCAAGCCCGAGAAACGGGTACGTAAAATTCCTGCAATGCGAACAGGTTGGAACGGCGTGTGTAATTCTCGGCGGAGGGCGCGAGCGCAAAGAAGATTCGGTTGATCCGGCGGTGGGAATCGCACTGCACAAAAAAGTGGGGGAATCGGTTGCCGCCAACGAACCGCTCGCCACAATTCATTACAACTCGGAAGACCGCGCGGCACGCGCGAAAGAACTGATCCAGGCCAGCTACCAGATTTCCAACTCGCCCGGCGAGACAAGACCTTTAGTTCATCAAACCATCGCTCGAACGATCGCAAGATCCGGAGACAAAAACTGAATGGGCCGTTTTACAGGAATCCTCGGCGTTCTTACCATGCTGACGTTGGCGTATATATTTTCCACCAACCGCCGCGCTATCCGCCTCAAAACCATGTTTTGGGGACTTGGTCTGCAATTCGTCTTCGCCGTATTTGTGCTGCGCGTCGAATTCGGCCGGCGCATGTTTCAGATTGCGGGCGATGCCGCGAATCGGGTGCTGAACTATGCCTTCGTCGGTTCGGAATTTGTTTTCGGAGATCTCGGCCGGCAGTCCTCGCATATCGGCTTCATCTTTGCCTTCCAGGTTCTTCCGACCGTCATCTTCATCTGTGCGCTGTTTGCCATCCTTTACCACTACGGCATCATGCAGTTCGTCATTCGCATCGCAGCATGGGGAATGACCCGCATCATGGGAGCAAGCGGGGCTGAGTCGCTCGATGTTGCCGCGAGCATCTTCATGGGGCAAACCGAGGCGCCGGTGACGATTCGACCGTTCTTGCCGGAACTCACACATTCGGAGCTTATGACCGTGATGACGAGCGGTATGGCGCATGTCTCCGGTTCGATCATGGCGGCCTACTTCGCCTTCGGGGTCGAGCCGAGACACGTGCTGAGCGCGGTGATCATGACTGCACCCGGCACGCTTCTGCTGTCAAAGATGCTCGTGCCGGAAACCGAAACGCCGAAAACTGCCGGCCGCGTCATCATGAGCGAAACGGAAGAGGAGCACGAAAAAAAGGAAAACCTGCTGGGCGCAGTGGCCCGCGGCACCAGCGACGGCTTGCACATGGCCCTGAATATCGGGGCCATGCTGATTGCATTTCTCGCCTTAATCGCTTTAATCGATGGCATCATGCATGGTCTTCACAACGGCTTGGCACATTTTGGTTTTCTGTGGTTTCCATCCAGTCTGGAAAGCATTTTCGGGGTCCTTTTCGCGCCAGTGGCATGGGTAATCGGCATTCCCTGGCATGATTGCGGCGCCATCGGAAATCTTTTGGGCACACGCATGGTGCTGAATGAACTGGTCGCATTCTCGATGTTAGGGCCGCAGAAGGCGGTGCTCGCTCCGCGATCGTTTACGATTGCTACGTTTGCGCTTTGTGGATTTGCGAATCTTAGCTCGATTGGAATTCAAATCGGCGGCATTGGTGCTCTCGCTCCCAATAAAAAGGCCGAGCTTGCTCGTCTCGGACTTCGCGCCATGCTCGCTGGAACTATGGCGAATTTAATGTCGGCATCGATTGCGGGCATGTTGCTTTGATGCAAGTTCGCTTCTGCTTTTCTTCAGAACTAAAGAGGTGCTTCATCTTGCCGATAGGCAAATGCGAGCGCAGGGGAGATTCATGAAACGTTTAAATTGCAGGCTGGCTACTTTATTCGTACTTATGGCTTGGTTGACGAATGCATCGGCGCAACCCACGCCGCAGCGCGTGATCATCGACACCGATCCCGGCACCGACGATGCCATGGCGATCATTCTCGCGTTGAATTCTCCCGAACTCAAAGTGGAAGCGCTGACGGTTGTGCCGGGCAATGTGGATGGCCGGCAGGGATTGGAGAATGCTCTAAAGATCGTTTCACTGGCTGGGCGCTGCGATGTAACTGTCGCTGGAGGCGCACATCATCCCTTAAATCAAAAGTTGATCACCGCGCAATATTGGCACGGAAAAAACGGGCTCGCCGATGTAGAACTGCCTCCCTCCAAGTGCAAAGCCGATGCCCGCTTCGGCCCCGATCTCATCATTGAGTTGCTGCACAAGTATCCGCATCAGATCACGTTGATTCCTATTCGACCGCTCACCAATATTGCATTGGCCGTTTCGAAAGATCCCTCGATCGTGGGTTTGGCGAAAGATATCGTCATCATGGGTGGTTCGATTACTGGCGGAAACGTCAATGGAGCGGCAGAGGCCAATATCTACAACGATCCCGAAGCCGCGCAGATTGTTTTTAATGCCGGCTGGATGGTGACCATGGTTGGCTCGGATGTGGGCGAGCGCACGCTGATCACGCGAAAATATCTTAAAGAGCTGCGGTCGTCGCGCGGCCCGCAGAACGACTTTATTGCGAAAATTGCCGAGTTCTATTTGAACCGCAGCGAGAAGAGCGGATATTCAGGGGCCGCAATGTACGATCCGCTGGCGGTGGGAACTGTGATCGATCCTAGCCTGGTCACGCTGAAAGACATGCACGTTGATGTTGAGACCAAGGGCGAGTTTACCCGCGGAGAGACCGTTGCCAACCGTATGGGTTCGGACGAAAAGAATGTGCTGCACGGGGACCACTACGAAATCGAAGGCGTGATTTCGTTGACGCCGAATGCGCGAGTTTGCCTGGCGTCGAATGCGGCGCGTTTTCTGGATTTATTTGTGAGTCGAGTGAAAGGAAAATGAACCCGCTCATCCGTTCGCATGCGCGACCAATAGAATCGCCAAGGCATAAAACACAAACATCGACGCCAAATAAACTTTGGCTTTTCCTCCCGCCCCCGCAAACTCATTCCACGCCAGCACTCCCCACAACGCGGCCACCATCGGAGCAGATTGCCCAATGGCGTAAGCGATCGCGTAGCTCGTCACCTTTCCCGCGACCACGTTGAACATTGTGCCCAGGCCCCAGATGCATCCGCCAAGCAGTCCCAACAGATGCCCGGAGATTGGGCCGCGGAAAAATCCGCCGAAGCTTACGGGTGCGCCGACGAGCGGATGCTTCATGAAATACAGATTCCAGATGAAGCACGAGAGCAGCGCGCCGAGTGTGAGAAACACGACTGAACTATAAGGCGAGAGTGCGTTTCCGCGCGTGGCCCCGTAAGCGACAAACGGATTCCACAATCCCATGAGCACGCCCGAAACGATGCAGGTCACGATGCTCTTCGACGACACCGAGCGTCCCGTAGCAGCGAGACTGCCGTAAGCCTTGCCATCCAGGATGACCGCGATCAGTGCGCAGGCAACGCCCGTCATCAGGAATAGCATGCTTCCCATGGGCTGCAGGATGTAGCTGAGCACCGTTCCCACTACCAGCGCAATTCCAATCGATACGGGAAACGCAACAGCGAGTCCAGCCATGTCAATGGCGGCCACAAGCAGGAGATTGGCGAGATTGAAGATTGCTCCGCCAACGAGGGTCGAAACTATATTGGAGCTATCGGCCGAGCGGACATTATTCAAGAAACTTGACGAGTCGTGTCCGCTGCTGCCCATCGTGAAAGCCAGGACCAGAGAAATCAAGAAAATTCCCACCGCATAATCCCAGTAGAAAAGTTCGAAGCGATAATTCTTGACGCCCTTGTAAGTATTGGCCCATGACCCCCAGCAAACCGCGCTGGTAATCATCATCAGCAGCGCGATACCCAGACTCGATGGCGTGAACATTGTTTCTCCTTGGCTTGATAGTGGCAGCTTTGCGATGGCGCAGCGTTTTGATGCGTAGCGTGCAATCCTACATTTATTGCCCTTTCTTTGGCTATGGGCCAACTATGGTCCGCGAATATTAGTGTGATCAGCATTCCGTTTGCTCAATTTCGCGGCGCACGCTAGAATAACTAGGTTTGCCTGTACTCGCCGACCCGTTCCGGGGACGCCTGCCTTGGCTGATGGAAGCGCCGTGGCGGAAGACACAGCAAGCAGAAGAGTTCAGCCGATTGCAGAATGCGCCCGTGTGCGCGTGGCTGGCATTGAGTGGTCTGATTTTCAGGAAATTCTAACGGAGGCAGGCGTATGTACGCGGTGATCCGCGCTGGTGGAAAGCAGTACCGGGTAGCGCCCGGCGATGTGATCCGAGTCGAAAAATTGGCCACCGGCACCAACGGCCATGTGCATTTCCCCGAAGTGTTGGCAGTCTCGGGCAGCGAGGGCCAAATCGGCAAGCCACAATCGGAAGCGCGCGTGACCGGCGAAGTTGTGGAGGAAGGACGCGGGCCGAAGATTCTGGTCTTCCACTATAAGCGGAAGAAGCAATACAAGAAGCTGCGCGGGCATCGGCAGTCGTTCACCGCTGTCCGCATCACCGAGATTAATTTCGACGGCCAAAGCTTCAAAGCACCGCAGCAAGAGAAGAAGCAAGCTAAGCCGAAGAAGGCGCAACCTGCAACTGAAGAGACAGCTGCCGCACCGAAGAAGACTGCGAAAAAGAAAGCAGCGCCGAAAAAGGCGGCAAAGAAATCCCCAAGAAAGAAGTAGAGATTCCAACACTGGCAACTGCCACTGAGAACGTTTTATGGCACATAAAAAAGGGCAAGGTACATCTAGAAACGGCCGCGATTCGAACTCACAGCGGCTAGGGTTCAAAGCGTTTGGCGGACAGGTGGTTCCCGGCGGAACGATCATCGTGCGTCAGCGCGGCACCCGCGTGAAACCGGGTCTCAACGTGGGCCGAGGGAAAGACGACACCCTCTTCGCCAAGATCAGCGGGCGCATCAAGTTCCTGAACAAGGGACAGATGGGCAAGTTCGTGATGGTCGAGCCGCTGGAAGTCGCGGAGTAATTCCCCTACGGCCTGATGTCGAGTGAGACCAGGGCGGACTCGCTCTCGTAGCGCAAGGGGACTTTAATCCTTAAATCCTCTCGCTGGGAGCAAATCTTGTAATTTGTCCCGACCACCACCGTGGGCACCGACAAGACGCAGTTTCCACCGAATCCGATCTTCGCTTTGAAGTAGCCAGCCACAATATTGCAGATTTCTCCGAGCGCATCCGATCGTTGAGGCGCGGCTTCTGGTAGCGAAACACCCAACATGTGCGCAGCCATCGAAGTGGCGGATTGCAAACTGCAACGCAGGCCCAAAGTTGCACAGAGGGAGCCGGCGATTCCGACCATCGCTGTTATTCCGGCAGGCGGAAGAATCGCGTCGTCCGGAAGGACGGCCACGCCGACCACTGTGGAGAAAACCTCGACGGCAGTCTCGCGCAAAATGGCAGACCATTGCGTTCGGTCCGCAACCGTGCTAGCCGCCTTC
This sequence comes from uncultured Acidobacteriaceae bacterium, assembly GCA_963743585.1. Classification (GTDB taxonomy): domain Bacteria; phylum Acidobacteriota; class Terriglobia; order Terriglobales; family Acidobacteriaceae; genus Sulfotelmatobacter. Next base: position 298,996 of record CAVUQI010000007.1, read on the forward strand.
GGTGCTGTGCTCATGCGATTGAATTTTGCTCTGTGGAAACTATCGGCGGCCCGGTTCAATCGCATGAATCTGCGCTCGTGCTTTTCGTTGTCTTATCCGGGAGATCGCTTGTCTGGGCTATCCAACCTATGAGGGCGATCCAGACGCTGCTCGGATAGGCATCTGGTGAATAGATCATCGCCGAATCGATATACTGAGGAATTCGGGACTAAAGACTGTTCCCACGGCAACTAATGTTCATTGACGAGGCAAAAATACGCGTGAAGGCGGGCGACGGCGGCAATGGCTGCATGGCCTTTCGCCGCGAGAAATTTGTTCCGCGCGGCGGCCCTTCTGGCGGGGACGGGGGCAAAGGCGGGGACATCATTATGGAGTCGAGCGAGCGCCACAACACATTGGTGCATTTTCGATTCAACCCCGAGTACAAGGCCGAACGCGGACGCCATGGGGAAGGCTCGAATAAAACCGGCCGCGAGGGCGTGGACGTCATGTTGAAAGTCCCCGTGGGCACGATTGTCTATGACGACGAAACTGGCGAGAAAGTTTTTGATTTCTCCGCAGCCGATCAGCGAATGGTCATTGCCCGCGGCGGACGTGGCGGGCGCGGGAATGCGCGCTTTGCCACTTCGGTGCATCAGGCGCCGCGCGAATGCGAACCAGGCCGTCCGGGTGAAGAGCACGTCTACCGTCTCGAACTGAAGTTGTTGGCCGATGTTGGACTGGTTGGCTATCCGAATGTCGGTAAGTCGACATTGATTTCGCGTATCTCGGCGGCGCGGCCCAAAATCGCCGATTATCCGTTTACAACCCTCGAGCCGAATCTGGGCGTCGTCGCTGTGGGAGACGCGAAAGACGAGATCACCTTCGTGGTTGCCGACATTCCAGGATTGATCGAGGGGGCCCACACCGGTTCAGGCTTGGGAACCCAGTTTTTGCGGCATATTGAACGCACGCGGTTGCTGGTTCACCTGGTCGATGTCTCAGATGCGAGCGGACGCCCCGACGTGGTCAAGGATGCGGAAGTCATTATCGGCGAACTCGCTAGTTTCGGCGCCGGCCTCGAAAACAAGCCTATGATCATGGTTGCGTCGAAGATTGATGTTGCGAACAAAGATAAAGTCGCCGCCCTGAAACGTTACTGCAAGAAACGAAAAATGAAGCTCTACGAGATTTCAGCCGTAACCGGCAAAGGCATCGAAGAACTGGAGTACGCGATGGCCCATGCCGTCGACGCCTTGCGGCTGCAGGAAATCAAACACGCCGAAGCAAACCCACAGAGCGCCTGACTAGCATCGGCTTAGCTGGGCAGTTGCGATCCGTGCTGGAAACGATACTGAAGAATCTTGGCGGCCAGCGCTGGAGGCATCTCTTCTCGTTCCGAGGTTACAGTACGTACGACTTCTCCGCGGCAAACAACTTCGGTTGGCGAAAGACCGGCAATCTCAGAGGGCAGCACAAGATTAATTTCCAGCACCACATTCGGCTGCAGAAAACTTTCCGCCTGAAAAAGTAAACCCGAGCGGCTGATGTTGCGGGTTTGTCCCTCGTGCCAGTTTTCTTCATCAACCTGCCGGTATTTGAGCGGCAAACGAAGCTGAAAACGCTGAGCGCGCGAAAGCGGAAGTTGCTGGGTCTGCGTAATATGAGCCGTTCGAACTGACATGGTACCCTCCTGCGAAGATCGGGTGGAGTCGAGCACCTCGCGGACTCGATTTTTTAGCTCACGAAGCGTAAACGGTTTCTGGAGCAGGCGAACGCCCGCGTCCAGCGTGCCATTTTTTCCGATTACATTTTCCGTATAGCCGGACATGTAGAGCACTTTCGTGTTCGGACGAATTTCCGCAATCCTTTGCGCTAACTCGCGCCCATTCATCCCCGGCATAATCACATCGGTGAGCAGCAGATGAATCACGCCTTCGTGCGCCACGACCACCTGCAGCGCGACCGCTCCATCCGCTGCCTCAATCACTCGATAGCCCTGCTTTTCCAGAAATTGCCGCGCCAGATATCGCAGGTTGGCCTCATCCTCCACCAGCAGAATGGTTTCGGTCCCAGGCTCAGTCGCGGTGGTTGCTGCCGTAACGGCAGTTTGCGCGGGGGCTTCGGGAATAGCTGCGACGCGGGGAAAATAAATTTTGAAAGTCGTTCCTCTGCCCGGCTGGCTCTCCACCCAAACATAGCCGCCGCTCTGCTTCACGATTCCATAAACGGTGGAAAGCCCGAGCCCAGTTCCCTTCGGCCCCTTTGTGGTGAAAAACGGTTCAAAAATATGTGATTGGGTCTCGGAATCCATGCCAGCGCCGGTATCGGTGATTGAAATCATGACGTAGTCTCCCGGCTTGAGCGGTGGTTGGAAACCCGCATGTTCTTCGGCAATCGTCACGTTCGAAGTTTCGATGGTTAATCTTCCACCCGAAGGCATCGCGTCACGCGCATTCACGGCAAGATTCATGATGACTTGCTCGACCTGACCGGAATCGGCGCGCACCGAGCCGAGCCCGTTCGCCGCTATCAGCCCCAGCTCGATATCTTCGCCGATCATGCGCCTCAGCATTTTCAGGTTCTCGGTGACTACGGAGTTGAGATCGAGGATTTTTGGGGCGAGCATCTGCTTGCGGCTGAATGCGAGCAACTGGCGCGTTAGCGAAGAAGCGCGCCCGGCAGCACTGGCGATTTCCTGTGCAGGTGAGCGCAGCGCCGGGTCCGGGCCAAGGCGTTCCAGCAGGAATTCTGCATAGCCTGAAATGACCATGAGCAAATTATTGAAATCGTGCGCAATGCCGCCGGCCAATCTGCCCACGGCTTCCATCTTTTGCGACTGTTGAAGTTGCTGCTCCAGCACGCGGCGCTCGGTCACATCTTCGGCAAAAAGCTCGAAAGTTTTGCTGTTCCCGCCATTTACAACCGTTCGGCCAGAAATGCGGGCCAGCGTTACCCCGCCATTTTTTCGCTTCCACGGGACAATCAGGCCGTTGAATGGAACCGAGGTATGCAGGCGGTCGGCGAGTTCAAACCAATGTTGCGCCTCTTCGTAGAGCGCTCCGAGATGCGAGCCGACGAGCTCATCGGCTGAGGAATATCCCAGCATGGAGAGCAGCGCGGGATTCGCATCCAGAAGTTTGCCAGCGGAGTCACAGCGGCAAATTCCGTACGGCGCATTGGTCACCAGCGAGCGAAAATTCATTTCGGAGCGCCGCAATTTTTCCTGGGCCACGCGCAGGGCTGCATTCATCCAGCAGATCAGAATGGCCAACACCACAAAGAGCGCCAGCCGGATCATGGTCGAACGGAATTGCGCCGGGGTTAATTGTGCGGAAAACGAGAAGTAGGCGCTTACGGTCAGAGCGAATGATGTGGCGACGAGCCCTGGTTTCCATCCGCCGTACCAGGCGCTGACCATGACAGCGACCGCGAACACCGCGAGCCGGCTTTCTGCGATGTTCGGCAGAAGCAGCGCGGGGATCAGCGCCAGTGTGGTGCTGAGCACGGCCACGCCGTATCGCAAGATTGGCGCACGGCTAGGTTGTATGCGCAGTAGGGGGAGGGGTACCCGCATGTGATTCATGCTAGTGCTTGATGATTGGATGCACGAGATTACAGGAGTGCATTTCAAATTCCCGCACAGGTGCTTATCTCGGTACTCATCTCGGCGCTGTGCCAAGGGCCAATCGGACACACCGCTCATGCACATCCGGCCAGTGTCCGCTTTTTGACGGAGTACTCGCCATTTGCCATGATGGAGCGGGCGAATGATGGGGCGGCGAATTACGGGGCCGGCAAATCATGGAGCGGGCAACTTTTTGTGGTGCGCCGCTTCGCATCTGCGGCAAATGTCATCCACTCGGGCGAATGCAATATTCCTATAGCTTCGTGCTGTGGCTCTTCGGTGCCGCGTGCTTCGCGGGACTGCTGGGAGCCCTTCTCGGCGTCGGCGGAGGAATTTTTTTGGTGCCCGCCATGGTCCTGGTATTTCATCTCCCCATGAAAATTGCAGTGGCCGCGAGCGTCGTCTCAGTCATTGCCACCTCGAATGCAGGCGGTTCGTCGTATGTTGACCAACGGATTACGAATCTCCGGCTGGGGATGTTTCTCGAGATCTTTACCACGGTCGGAGCGCTCTCGGGCAGCGTGCTTGCGCTCTATTTGCATGATTGGACGATGCAGCTTATTTTCTCGGCCATGCTGACCTATATGGCATACGCCGCTTTTTCAACCCGCAATCTCGATGACCAGCGCATTGCCTCAGGCGAATTCGCGCGCGCCAGGCCTGATCGATTCGCGCGTTGGCTGAAGCTGCGGGGCGATTATCACGACGAAGCGGCCAACAAAGATGTCCAATATGTGGTGAATGGTGTGCCCACCGGCGGTTCCGTAGCGTACCTCGCGGGCCTCGCTTCGGGTTTGCTCGGAGTGGGCGGTGGGGTGCTGAAAGTTTCCGCCATGAACCGCTATATGAACGTACCGATGAAAGCCGCAGTCGGAACCAGCAAATTGATGATCGGCGTGACCGCGTCAGTCAGTTCAGTCTTGTTTTTTCTGGCAGGGTTGATTCATTTCACCGTGGTTGACCTGTGGCCGTGGGAACTACTGCAGGTGCTACCGCCGGGACGCTCATCATGAACCGGCTGCATACCTCATGGCTGAAGTGGCTGTTCGCCGTCCTAATGCTGTATCTGGCTTATGAGATGTTGGCCAAGGGGCTCGACACGGGATTTCATTTTCATTTGCCTGCTTATGGATAGGATTTGGCCCGCATCCGAGAACGCTTCCCATGGCGCAGCGCCGCACGACAGGACACGCCACAACACAAGGTCGCATGACACAAGATCGCATGACACAAGATAAAGACCAGAAACACAGATCCGAAGAACTGAACGTCTACGCCGACGTCTATAAGGTGCTGCTGGCCGGAATGATTGTGAGCACGGCGCTGTTCGCCGCAGGGATCGTGCGGGCGCTATTGCACCCGCAGTTTGTTCCGCTGACTCCGGAATGGATCAAGCAGCACTATCACTGGCGAGTGGTTGTCGAGGGCATTCGCTCGTTTGACGCCACCGTGATAATGATGATCGCGACCATTTTGCTGATTCTCACGCCGATCACGCGAGTGGCCGTATCGATCTACGCGTTCGCAGTGGACGGGATCGGCAATTCGTCATAGTTACTTTGATCGTAATGGCGGTAATCATTTTGACGGTGGTGCTCGGGTTGTTTGGCTTAAGGTAGCGCCAATTCCTCGTGTCATCAACGCTCATCAACTTGCCAAATGAATGGCAAAACGCAGAAACTAGTCGCTCATGAATATCGGGCTTTTCGGAGGCACTTTCGATCCGATTCATCGCGGGCACATCGCGCTGGCCCAAACCGCTCGCGAGCGCTGCAAGCTCTCGCGCATTTTGTTCGTTCCGGCAAATATCCCGCCGCATAAGCAACTGCGGCCCTTGTCTGATTTTGCCCATCGCTACGCCATGATCGCGCTGGCCACGGCACAAGAGAAAGATTTTTTGCCTTCGCTGCTGGAGGCGCCAGAGCGTGCAGATTCGAGACCCGATCGGCTCCGGAAGGCGCCCGCGGAGAAACCGAATTACACCATCGACACTGTGCAGCGCATTAAAAAGTCACTTAAGAAAGCAGACCGACTTTTCCTGCTGATCGGCATCGATGCATTCAAGGACATTGCGAAGTGGCACCAGGCGGAAGAGTTGTTTCGCGAATGCGAATTTCTGGTGGCGAGCCGGCCGGGATTCTCTCTCGCCGACGTCGCCAACGCGTTGCCTGAGAAGCTGCGCCCAAGGCAGGAAGTGACGCACCCATTTCACAAGCAGGCCGCCAGCGGAGATTTAATCCTGCGAGGAGTGACAATCCATCTCTTAGACGGAGTGTATCAACCGATTTCTTCGACTGCGGTCCGTGACTCCGCCTTAGCAGGAAAATCGTTGACTCGTTTTGTTGGTCCGGCGGTCGGCGAATACATCAAGAAGATGGGGCTGTACAAGGACCGTTAGCTTGATACGGTCGCTTCAATTTTGGAAGGCCAAATGCGGTGGAAAACCCGGACAGCTCGCGTCATTTACAATGGAACCTCATACAACATTCGCCCGCTGAGAAAAATGCTTATTACTGTCCGATAACCCTCTGCATGAAAAAAAATGAACTCAAGCAACAAGTAGCGGCGGCCATCCAGGCTTGCCTCGACAAAAAAGCCGAAGAACTTTCAATTCTTGAAATGGACAAAGGGTCGGGGGCCTTTACCGACTATTTCGTATTATGCAGCGGCACCAATCCGCGCCAGGTCCAGGCGATCGCTGACGAAGTGGAATTGCGTTTGAAATCCGCCGGCTTGCGTCCAACGCAGGTCGAGGGATACCGGCAGGCGGAGTGGATCCTGGTCGATTATGTCGATTTTGTGGCTCACGTTTTTTCGGAAAAGGCGCGCAAGTTTTACGACCTCGAGCGCCTATGGAAAGCGGCGACACGGCTTGAGCCTTCCGACTTGAAATCGACGGTAAGATCGAAGACGACGCCGAGAAAATCCGCAACGCCGCGGAAGCGTGCTGCGGCTGCTGTCAGCCGCAAGAAGGGTTAAATGCGCCGGCATTGAGCTTCAGCTAATTGCTGTTCGCTTGATTGTTGCGCCTGCTTCAAGTTGCCTTCGCATTTTGCTCCTCGTATTCTTGCGGATTATGACAGTTTCCCCAAAACCAGAAGGCACTAGAGCTGAAGCCACCTGGGCCAACTCTTACCGGCTGGTTGCTTCCGACAAATGGAAGAGGCAGTCGGCCGCCATGGGCCAAGCCGTGACGGAAGCGCTCGTAGAATACGCAGCGCCTCGACCGGGAATGCAAATTTTGGACCTGGCCAGCGGAACCGGCGAGCCGGCCATCAGCCTCGCTATGCGGGTCGGAGCACAAGGTCAAGTTACCGCTCTCGATCTAAGTGCCGAACTGCTTGAGATCGCCAAGCACCGCGCGGCAGAACGCGGACTGGAAAACTTCATCACGCAGCAAGCGGACGCTCACTCGCTGCCTTTCGCGGACAACAGCTTCGATCTCGCAACTTCGCGCTTTGGCGTTATGTTCTTCGGCGACATTGCGGTTGCACTGCATGAATTGCATCGAGTTCTGCGGCCCGGCGCTCGTGCATGTTTCCTCGCTTGGGGGCCGTTCGACCAGCCCTACTGGCAAAGCATGATGGGCGTGGTTCAGCGGCACGTCGGCGGGTCGCTGCTAGCGCCGGGTGGCCCGGATCCTTTTCGCTTTTCGGCGCCGGGAAGCCTTTCGCATTCGCTGCTAGCTGCGGGGTTTTGCGCAGTGCATGAGGATGCGAAGACCGTGCCCTGGACTTGGCCGGGCACCCCCGAGGAAGTTTGGGAACAGGCGCAGGCAGTAGCCGTGCCCTTTCGCCCCATGCTGGATCGAGTCCAGCCGGAGGCATGGCCGCAGATTCACAAGGAAGTACACGCGGCCATCGGTAAATATGTTCGCGGGAAAAACATCGAATTTGGAGCGACAGTGGTGTCGGCCTCAGGAAGCAAATGAGTTCAGGCTGCCGCGAAAATCTCTGTCGTGAAAGTCGCTCTTGTGAAGATCAAGGTTGTCTGGATCGGAAAGACGAAGGAACCAGCGATCCAATCGCTGACGGAAGAGTATGTAAGGCGAATTTCGCGCTATGCGCAGGTTCAAGCTGGGCCTGTGCGCGACGAAGCGGCCTTGCTGCAAATGGCGGGACGGGCCCCGCGCAGTGCTGGCAAGATCGGGAACTCCGAAAGATGCACGTTGGTGCTGATGGATTCGCGCGGCCAGCAGTTTTCGTCGGAAGAGTTCGCGCACTTTATTGGAGACCATCAAGACCGCAATCCACTGCCCCTGGCCCTGGCGATTGGGCCGGCAGATGGATTCGGTGATGCCACGCTGAAAGCGGCGCAATACACCATCTCCCTGGGCAAGATGACGCTGGCGCACGAACTTGCCCGCGTGGTTTTGCTGGAGCAACTCTATCGCGCCTTCACGATTCTAAAAGGTCATCCATATCATTTGGGACATTGACCGCGGTCGGTGCTCAGGCTTTGTACCTTTGTGCATTGTCCTTTGCTCCGGTCGCCCTTAAAGTTCTGTGAGTTCTTTGAACACTCTTAGCGCATTCATGATAAGCATAATTATCTTTATCGGGGAGCGAATCTCATGTTAGACGTGATGGAATTATTGCGGAAGAAGGAACAGGAATTGGTGAGAGTCAAGCGGCAGGTCGAGGCCCTGCGGATCGCAGCGCCGCTGCTCGGCGAGGATGATCAGACCACGGGTGCTATTACTCCGGCGACCAGCAGAGAAAAGAGCAATTAACAGAATCGGGGCTTCGACGTCCGATCATGGATTTCTTCGTGGCCGGCAAACGGGCTGGTTTGGCCTTGAGAAACGGACAGTCTGGTACGGGCTCTCACGTCTGCAATTACGTTTCCTTTTAGACGGCATCGGCCATGGCCTGTTCGCACAGGTAACCACAAGAACGTGACTTCTGGTTACTCCGCCTTAAGTAATCTCCTATCGACCCGTCGGTCGTTGACACCGTGAAGCCGGTTTGCTACCTTTTACCAGACATTCACAAACACTCTGGCCGAGCGTATTTGGTGCCTGGGAAAAGCTAAGTTCTGCATTCTTTATTCTTTGCAGACGAACGATTTTCAGCTTGATCCTTGGGTTCCGGTAGATATAGGGCACGTGAAAAATCTCCATTCCCTCGATGGGCGCGTGTCCCGAAAGAATCAGTAGTCCGAACAGGCTTTCTGCAACCTCAGAACATTGCCTGGAGTTCCGGACCTGATCATTCAAAATTGCAAAAGGAGTTTCTTTGCGTAAGCGCTTCTACATCCTATTTGTGGCCCGCGGCGACGATGGGCAACTGCGCAAAATCCCCATTCCAGTTCAGTATTTGTATGTGTTTGTAGTGGGCGCTGCGATTGGATTCCTGAGCCTTACCGGCATTGCCAGCTCCTATGCCCGCATGTTGCTTAAGGTCTCTCACTACAACGAATTGCGCACGGAGAGAGAGCAGCTGAGAGATCGCTATTCGCGCCTGGAACAGGTCGCCAAGGAACGGGATGTTCAGGTGGCTTCGCTGGGTTCGATCGCAAGCGAAGTTTCCGCGCTTTATGGTCTAAAGGCCCAGCCCACGCTGGTAACGGCTTCGCAGCAGGACATTCAAGACGCTGAAGTCACTTCCTCACTAGATCAACTCACTGCCCTGCGGAATTCCGCTCTCACTGGCGCGGCCTCAGTCGGCATTAGCCTGGGGTTGACTCGCAACGCTACCACGGCGGATTGGTACCGCGCCAACTCCGCGCCCAACCTCTGGCCGGTCGACGGCCAGATCACGGCCAGCTTCGGTGAGCGCATCGACCCGTTTAATGGTGAAGGGGCTTTTCATAGCGGCGTGGACATCGGGACCAACTATGGCCAGCCGGTGATTGCGCCCGCCGATGGCGTTGTGACTTTCGCCGACTTTCTTGGCGGATACGGCAAGGCAATCATGTTGGATCACGGCCACGGAGTCTCCACCCGCTACGGGCATCTTTCCGGTTTCGCGGTCACTATGGGCGAAGAAGTCCATCGCGGCGATGTAATTGGTTATGTCGGCACCAGTGGACGCTCCACGGGCCCTCATCTTCACTACGAAGTCCGCATTAACGACACACCAGTCAATCCCTACAAATACCTCCGCGTGACGGTCGCCGACGGCGGCGGCTTCCATTACGGCGGATAAGAGCGCAGCCAATGATTCGTTTCTAGCTTTTTGTTCCCTCCAATTTCCCCGCTCGGTCAGTCCGAGGTCGTTCACGCGTTTTTGCAATCTCTTTTCATAGTGGGCGCTTCGGTGAGAGTATGGACTCAGCTGTGTTCTCAGCATGTGAGTGGATAGGCTGTGAGTGCTTTTCGTTTCGTACCTGAGAACCTAAGGAACAGACATCTCAATATGACCAGTTTTTTCCGCTCAGTACGGGAAGACATTGCTGCCGTCTTCGAGTCGGATCCGGCTGCGCGCTCCTATGCGGAAGTTCTGATTTGCTATCCCGGCCTGCACGCGGTGTGGGCGCATCATCTGAGCCATTGGCTCTGGCGCCACGGCATGCGATTCCTGGCCAGATTAAATTCGCAGATGGCGCGCCTGCTTACTGGGATTGAAATCCATCCCGGCGCTGAGATTGGGCGGCGTCTATTCATCGATCATGGCATGGGTACGGTGATTGGCGAAACGGCGATCGTCGGCGACGACGTGACGCTTTACCAGGGCGTCACTTTGGGCGGGACCGGGAAAGAAAAAGGCAAGCGCCATCCCACGCTCGGAAATAATATTTCGATCGGCTCGGGAGCAAAGCTTCTCGGCAACATCACGATTGGCGACAACTGCCGGGTTGGAGCCGGTTCAGTTGTGTTGCGCAGCGTGCCGGCAAACTCGACGATTGTGGGGGTGCCGGGCCATATCGTTCTCCGCGACGGCAAACGTGTGGTTATTACCGATCCCAAAGACATTCGTGATCCGCTCTCGGATGTGATTATTCACCTGGCTGCGGAGGTGCAGGAGCTGCGCGAGAGCTTCCAGCGGCATTCGCATCAAGCATTGGGCGCCGGACCGGATTCATCCACCGACGGAGAAAAGCCGATGCCGAAGATTTCTCCGCAGGAACTGTTTCAGGATGACTACCAGATTTAGCGTAGCCTGAGCCAGGCACCCGGCGACAAACGTAACAAAGGCAAAGGACAACAGCCCGGTAATGCAGCCAAGACGGCTTCATTACTACGGGGTTGACTGTATTCTGAAAATCCATCTTTCGTATCAAAATAACCCTTCTGGGCGTGTTCCGGCGCGTCACTGGTGGGACACTCACGCGAAAGAATTGTCATCATGAATTCAGTCCCTATTCAATGCCTTGTCCCGTTGCCTCTCTTCTTCGCTGCAAGCTTTCAAAATGAAGTTCCGCGTGAAAGTCTTCGAGACGAACGAACCAAATCGAACGCTCATTCGCTGAAAGTATTACTCGTCGAGGACGCACGCATTAGCTCGGAAGACGTTTTGCGAAATGCTGCGCGATGAGTTGGGCGTTGACACAGTTAGCGAAGCGGCAAACGGATTGGAAGGAGTAAGCGCTGCGCAAGAGCTTCAACCGGACATTACTCTGCTCGACGTCACGATGCCAGCTCTCGGCGGAATTGAAGCTGCGGTTCGTATTCGCCAAGTCGCCCCCAAGACCCGCATTGTGTTTTTAAGCCAGCACGACTCCTACAGACTGGCGCAGGCGGCGCTCGCCACTGGAGCGCAGGGCTATGTTGTGAAATCCGCCGCTGCGATCGATCTTCCACGCGCCATCCATGCAGTGCTCGCCGGCGAGAGGTTTGTCAGCAAACTTACGGAATGGCCTTACACCAGGTAAGGCCGAAAGCCAGTTCTTGGTCTTTGGTTCTCAGTTCCTGGTTCCCAGCGGGCGCGCTTGAGGCTTTGCTCGCGAGCCGGTATCCAGGACGAGGTGCTGGAAGCTGGCTACTGCCTCAGCCCCATCCAGTTTTCGGAAACAACCAGCGAGTTGCCGGGGTTGTGAGGGTCGTACTTCACTGAGGTCGGCAATCCCAGCCGGCAAGAGTGCAGGTTAATCCACTGTCGCAGATAAGTGACATCTTGAGAACACTCATAGGAGACGCCCGCCACGTCATACTTGTAAATCAGCAGAACGGCCGCATGATATCCGTTGTTCGGCGCCATCTCCTGGACATCGATGACAGTGCCATCGGTGATGCGTCCGATGGTATCAAGCAGGATGCGGCGCTCGCGTTCCAGTTCCACGGGTCCTTTGGACTTACGCCGGAGTAAGGAGTAGGCGCCGAATGCTGCGGCAAAACCTGCCCCGAAAAAATAATAGGCGCTCACTGAATTCATGGGAGGCGGGCAAAAGCCAACGCGTTTCTTCTACAAGAATATGACGGAAGCGGGATTGGCGGAAGTGTGTGGGAAGTTACCGAGGTGGGGGGCTGTGGAAATCTTTCTGGTTCAACGTTGAGAAATTACAGATTGAGAAATTCGTTTCGAAATTCGATGTTGAGAAAATCGCACCGACGAAGAAGATGTAGAAGTTGAAATATTAACCTGCGTGCCGCTTCGCAGCCGGTCAATGTAAGCAGCCTATTTCTGTCGGCAGACGAAGTCTCGCGCCATGTCGCGGAATCCGCCTTCCGCGGTCGAGCCGAACTGATCATCGCGACGCGCTTTCTTGCTCACCACCAGCTTCCCCCCGCGCGCCCGCGAGTAAAACCACTCAGAGTTCGGCACCGCGCTGCCGTTCGAACAATTGAAGCGAACCCGCGCCCGCAACTCCACAAACTGGCCCCCCTGCGGCAGCTTCAGGGGTGCTTTGTACTGGACGCGGACCCACGCAGTCCGTAAACCATCCTTCTGCGAACTGAGCGAGCTGATCAGGACTTCGTCACCATTCGCAGTAGCGCCGATCAGCCGCCAGTCGCCCGCTGCTCTTGCCAGTATTCCCACGAACAGCACCGGCGCAAGAACCAAGAGCACAAGGAGGATCTGCTTGATAGACGGTCGAGTGAAGCGCATAAGCACGCCGCACACACTTTGGGCCAAAAAGCAATTCCTGTCAACACGGGTCGGAGAGTAAAGAACGTCGCCCACTGCAAAGAACGAGGATTTTGGCGCGCGACCGGACTGCGTCTGCTATCTTTGTCTGCTGGTCACAGGTCCGTCGTTTGCTAGTTTATATTCATTCTTTGCCAGGTTCAGTCCATGGAAACTTTACAATCGACGACTACAGATTCGATGATCGGGCCGCTTTTTCTGGCCGCTTCCGCCTGCGGGTTGGTCGCTTTGGAGTTCGATGCTCGATTGCCGGGACAACAATCCATCCGTTGCAATCCGCGCGACGTGCGCCATGAGAAAAGACACTTTGCGTTTGAGGATTCGCCTAGTGGCATGAACTGCTATATAGGCGAGCTGGCAGAATATTTCGCCGGCAAACGGCGTGAATTCACTTTCCCGCTCGATCTTCGCGGCACCGATTTTCAGATTGCCTGCTGGCGAGCTTTAATTGCCATTCCTTACGGGGAAACGCGGAGCTATGCCGACATTGCGCGCTCGGTGGGCAAACCGGCTGCATTTCGCGCCGTCGGCATGGCCAACAATCGCAACCCAATCGCAATAGTGGTGCCTTGCCATCGTGTGATTGCCTCCAATGGAACGCTCTGCGGTTATGGCGGCGGCCTTGAGGTGAAAAGAAAACTGCTCCAACTTGAAGGCGCGCTCAGCGGAGTGCTGGCAGCGTGAAATGCTGCCGACACTCTTGATTGTTGATTGACAATTTTTAATTGCCAAATTGCCGATTAAAGCCGGGTCGATTCGGATATTTTCAATCAAGAATCAGAAATCGGCACTCTTTCCTTTGACGACCGCGACTAAATCCTCCGCCTTACGTAAAGCCGGCCTCTTCTATCTCGTCTTCGTGATGTTTTCTTACACGACCGGAGGTCCGTTCGGACTGGAAGATATGGTCACGACTTCCGGGCCGGGGATGACGCTGATTTATCTGTTGGCCCTGCCGTTTTTCTGGTGCATTCCCGTTTCGTTGGTCTCCGCGGAACTCACCACCGCGATGCCCGTGGAAGGCGGCTTCTATCGCTGGACTCGCGCTGCCTTCGGCGATTTCTGGGGATTTCTCGCCGGCTGGTGGAACTGGACAGCATCTTTCCTGCTTGGCGGGGCCTATGCCGTTCTCTTCACCGATTATCTTGTCTATTACCTCCCTGGCCTGCGGGGATGGAAGCACTATCTGGTTTCAGTCGCGCTGATCGCCGTGATCACGTGGATCAATGTGCGCGGAATTCAGATGGTCGGCAAAGTCGCGACGGCGCTGGAAATCTTTATTTTCCTCCCAGTCATAACGATGGTCGCCGTCGCGCTTGGACATTGGCATTTCAATCCATTCGTCCCTCTGATTCCTCCGCATCAGCCGACCTTCAAGATTTTCGGCGTAGGGCTTGCGCTGGGGCTCTGGCTCTATTCCGGTTATGAACAGCTTTCAACCGTCGCTGAAGAAGTCGAAAATCCACAGCGCGCTTACCCACGGGCGTTGGCCCTAGTTGTGCCGCTCTCCATTGCAGCTTATTTTCTGCCCACGCTCGCGGGTCTCGCGTCGGCAGGCAATTGGCAAAATTGGCATACTGGATTTTTTTCCGATGCGGCAAGAACAATCGGCGGACCATGGCTGGGCACATGGATGACCCTGGCGGCAATGGTCTGCAATGTGGCGCTGCTGAACAGCACCGTCCTGACCACCACGCGCATGCCTTTCGCGATGGCCGAGGACGGCTATCTTTCCGCCGCGCTCACCCGGCGGCACTCACGTTATGGCACGCCATGGCTGGCCATTGTTTTATCGACCGTTATCTATGCCCTGCTCGCCTGGCAAAGTCTCGGCCAACTTATCTCGATCTACATTTGGCTGCGTTCAGCCACCACGGTTTTAACCGTTCTTTCAGCCTGGAAGCTTCGCCGCGCACGGCCGGGGATGCCGCGTACATTCGTTGTCCCTGGCGGACGAATTGGATTGGCCTACGTGGTCGGCGCACCAGTAATTATGGCCGTGGTTGCATTGCTCGGCGGCGACCGCTTCGCCACCATCGGCGGCGCAGTCGCGATGCTGCTCGGGCCAGTAGTTTATTTAGTGTTGTCCAAGACGCGCGCAAGTGAGTCGCTTACACGAATGAACTAACGCGTGCGCTTGAACCGGCGCACGAGCGGCGAGCATCGTTTTGAACGTGTTACAATGGGCCGCTCTTGAACTTCTGCTTTCCAGGGAATCCACAGTTTTTCCACGCTGATACGCAGAGAGTCCCAAAAGCTTCGTGCCCAAAAATCCCACTCCCGCCGCTCCGCCCGTCACCTACGCCGATGCCGGCGTCGATATCGACCGCGCGAACCGCACCAAGCAGCGCATCAAGTATCTGGCCCGCAAGACCTTTAATCGCAGCGTACTCAGCGAAATTGGAGGATTCGGCGGCTTGTTCGCAGTCGATAAGATCAAGTATGTCGATCCTGTGCTGGTTTCCAGTGTGGATGGCGTAGGCACCAAGCTGAAGGTAGCTTTCGAAATGGGCCTACATTCGACAGTGGGCGCGGACCTGGTGAACCACTGCGTCAACGACATCGCAGTGCAAGGAGCAGCTCCGCTTTTTTTCATGGATTATCTCGCCACCGGAAAGCTCGAACCTTTGATCGCCGAGAAAGTCGTGGAAGGCATTGCTGATGCCTGCAAGCACAACGGCTGCGCTCTGATCGGTGGCGAGACCGCTGAGATGCCGGGCTTCTATCCGGATGGCGAATACGACTTGGCGGGATTTATCGTCGGAGTGGTCGAACGCGATCGCATTATTACCGGGAAGGACGTGCAGATCGGCGATGTCATCCTGGGCATGCCGTCCAACGGACTGCACACTAACGGATACTCTTTGGCGCGCAAGCTTCTCTTCGAGGTTGCCGGCTATTCGGCGGAGGATTACGTCAACCAAATTAAAGGTAAAGTGGGCAACGAGTTGATGCGCACCCACAAAAGTTATTGGCCGGCACTGAGAAAGCTGCTCGATGCGCAATGCGTTTCCGCGCTGGCGCACATCACCGGCGGAGGGATTACCGAAAACCTTCCGCGCGTGCTCCCCCGCGGAACTGCCGCGGCAATCGATCTCGGCTCGTGGCCTAAACCTCCTTTGTTCGAGCACCTGCAGGAACTGGGCAACGTTCCGCAAGAGGAAATGCTGCGAACATTCAACATGGGATTAGGCATGCTGCTGATCATTCCACTAGCCAAGTTCAAGAAGGCACAGACGGTATTGGAGCGGGTGGGAGAGAAAGCTTACACCGTGGGCCGAATCATTAAAGGCGACCGCAAAGTTATCTACAACTAATTTCTGATTGATGATTGTTGGGCGCTCATCGAAAATCTACAGCTAGACTTTGTTGATCAGCGATCTAAAACCCTCTATCGACCATGAAATCTATCGGCATTCTCCTTTCCGGACGCGGATCGAATTTTTCCGCCATTGCCGACAGCGTTGACGCGGGCCGGATCCCGAACGCTCGCATTGCTGTGGTCATCTCGAATCGCGCAGAAGCGCCGGGAATTGAAATCGCGCGGCAACGCGGGCTGGAGGCGCTGGTTATCGCGTCGAAAGATAAGCTACGCGCTGAGCATGATCGCGAGGTAGTTGCCGCTCTGCAGCAGCACAATGTTGACCTGATCTGCCTTGCCGGGTACATGCGCCTGCTTTCGCCCTGGTTTGTTCAACAGTTTCCGCGAAAGGTTCTCAATATTCATCCGTCGTTATTGCCGGCATTTCCGGGTCTTGAGGCGCAGGAGCAGGCATTCGCCTATGGAGTGAAGGTTTCCGGCTGCACAGTGCATTTTGTTGACGAAGAACTTGATCACGGGCCAATCATCGTTCAGAAAACCGTGGAAGTGCTCGACGCGGATAGTGAGCGCTCGCTCGCCGCGCGTATCCTCGAGCAGGAACATCTTGCCTATACCGAAGCGATCAATATCGCCCTGGAGGGAAATTTTGCAATCGTAGGCCGCCGCTTGCGAAGAAAATAGGTCGTCTTCGCGAACTTCGCGTTTCCTCAGCGATCTTCGCGGCTAAGACCTTTTGATTTCCTTCGCCATCCTGACAATCGGAAGCCATTCGCCGTTTGACAGCGGAACTCGCTGGTTTTCCAGTTCTTCATATCCTTTTGCCCGGTAAAACGGCACGCCGCTAAGAGTCGCTCCCATTTCCAAACGCGTGAAACCTCCATCCTGAGCGGCATTCTCGCATGCTTCAAGAATCATGCTGCCGATACCGCGGCGCGACCATTCGGGGTGCACGAAAAACGCTCGAATCTTTGCCGCATCGAACGCGGGATCCAGCAGCGAATCTTCGCGCGCGGCGAACTGATCGCCTCCATAGAGAGTTTTCCGTTTGCTCCAGCCGCCGCAGCCGACAATGGTGAATTCGTTTTCGCCCGGTTCGGCGATGTCCACCACAAAATAAGTTCCATCGGCGATAAGCTGGCTGTCCACTCCGTACACCGATGCCAGCGCACCCTCAATCTGCACGGGAGTGTAATCATCGGCTTGTAAGCCGCGAACCGAAGCCTCAATGACTTCGCGCAGCCGGGGAATGTCCGCCACAGTCGCTTTGCGAAGGTGAATGTTACCTGCCGTAATGTCTTCGTGCATTCAGAGCATTCTAACTTCCGTCCGTCGCGCACCAGACCCGATAATGGAGCAGTCCGGTTTTCTTCGCGTTCTTCGCGGCCGTTCTTTGCGCCCTTAGCGGCCTAGAGCTTCACCGCCACGCGTGCGAAGGCCTCGCAAAGATCGCAAAAAAGCAGACGCGAAATCACCTTCCGGCTTTGCCTCCGAACATTCTTTATAATGGCTGTTCCCATGCCTACCTTCGCACCCGTAGACGAGCAACTCACGTATCTAAAAAAAGGCGCTGCGGAAATTATCCGTGAAGCCGACCTGCGCGCCAAGCTTGAGAAATCGCGAGCCACAGGTAAACCGCTGCGCGTGAAGCTGGGCATGGACCCGACCGCTCCCGACCTGCACCTCGGGCATACTGTTGTTTTGCGCAAGCTGAAACATTTTCAGGATCTCGGCCACACGGCAATTTTTCTCATCGGCGATTTCACCGGCATGATCGGCGATCCCACTGGTCGCTCCGTGACTCGACCACCACTCACCCGCGAGCAGATTGAGCAGAATGCTGAAACCTACAAAGCACAGGTCTTCAAGATTCTCGATCCGCAGAACACTGTGATCGATTTCAACCGCCGATGGATGGGCGCATTCACCCCCGACGACTTCGTGCGCCTGCTGGCGAAATATACGGTTTCGCAACTTCTCGAGCGCGAAGACTTTCACAAGCGCTTTCAGGAAGAAAAGCCGATTTCGGTGCACGAGCTTCTTTATCCGCTGGTGCAGGGCTACGACTCGGTCGCGCTGGAGGCCGATGTGGAACTCGGCGGGACGGATCAGAAATTCAATTTGCTGGTCGGCCGCGAACTACAGCGCTCCTATGGCCAGGAATCGCAAGTGATATTGACCACGCCGATTCTTGAAGGCCTCGACGGTGTGCAGAAAATGTCGAAGTCGCTGGGCAATGCGATCGGCATTCACGAAGCGCCGCCTGAGATGTATGGAAAGATCATGAGCATCTCTGACGAGATGATGTGGAGGTATTACGAGTTACTCACGGATGTGCAGGTCGCAGACATCGAAAAGATGAAGCGGGAAACACACCCGATGCAGGCAAAAAAAGATTTGGCTCGGCGAATCGTGGCGGATTTTCATTCCGCGGAAACGGCAGCGAAAGCAAACGAGGATTGGGCGAAGCAGTTCCAGAAGGATGAAGTGCCGGAGGAAGTTGATGAGATTCAGGTCGGTCTCGGCCAAATAAAAGGCGAACTCAGCCCCTCAGCGCTCATGACGATCCGGCTTGACATCCTCCTCGTCGCGTGCGGTCTGGCGGATTCGGTTACTGAGGCGGCGCGTAAATTGAAACAGGGTGCGGTAAGGGTCAATAATCGAGTCGACGCATTTAGCCCGCGCATACCGTTGCCGGTACCGGTAGCGGGTCAGCCGTGGAAGCTGACGTTGCGAGTGGGCAAGCGGATCAAAATTGCTGTGATTCCACATCCATAGTGGGCTCTTCCATGTGGGGACAGCCGCCCTCGGCTGTCCGGGCGAGCGAAGCTCGCCAGCTGCTTGCAGCTTATCGAATTTCCAATTCGGCACGAGCTCCGCTAATCTTCTCAGAAAGCTCTGAGCGACCATCTATCTGGGCACTACAATCAAAACCTAGCGGAGCTGCGCTCCGCCGGACAGCCGGGGGCGGCTGTCCCCACATTCAATGTTTATGCCGAAGGCGTTTTATAGACGGCGGCTTCCACTCCTGCAGGTCGACGACAAGCCGCATTTCGTGACTTTCTGCACAGATCAGAGATGGATACTTCCTGACCGCGCCAGGCAGATCGTGCTCAATAGCTGCTTGCATGATAGCGGGGCCAAGTTTGACCTGAAGGCGGCCGTCGTCATGCCAGACCACGTTCACATGATTTTCACGCCCTTGACCAATGAGGCGAAGATGGAGATCTATTCGCTCGCCGAGATCATGGACGCCATCAAAGGTGCTTCGGCACACCAGGTGAACAAGCTGCTTGGCCGCCACGCCAGGCTATGGCAGGCGGAGTCCTTTGATCATGTGCTCCGATCCTCCGAAAATCTCGACGCGAAAATGGCTTACCTTCTGGAGAACCCGGTGCGAGCAGGGATCGTGCTTCGCTGGACAGAATATCGTTGGTTGTGGAGAAAGCCAGTAAGGAATACGTTTGCCCTAGACTGGTTCCAGGCTGCTTCAGGCATTGCGGAGCTGCGCTCCGCCGGACAGCCGGGGGCGGCTGTCCCCACATGAATGAGGAATCCTGCAAGCCCTGCATAAATCAAGAGTCCCGCAAGCAGCTACAATCAAATATTCGGGCATCCAAACCACCGCGGAATGAAACCTTCACCTCTTATCCTGGCCCTGATACTGCCGCTCGCAATCCGTCCCACAATCTCAGCTCAGGCGCCGGCGACTCCGCCGCAAACCAACTCCGCATCCAGTTCCGCTCCCGCTTCACAAACCAGCTCCGCGCCGGCATCTTCAAAATCTCAATCCATTCCGGCGGTTGACCTGCAAAATGCCCGCAAGGCGCACAATTTGCTGGAGCAAGCGATCCAGGCCTTGGGTGGGCAGACCTATCTGAATGTGCACACTATCAAAGAGCAAGGCCGCGCCTATAGCTTTTATCACGGACGCCCCACCGGCAACGGTGTGCTCTTCTGGCGTTTCGTGGAG
Organism: uncultured Acidobacteriaceae bacterium; assembly: GCA_963743585.1. Lineage (GTDB taxonomy): Bacteria > Acidobacteriota > Terriglobia > Terriglobales > Acidobacteriaceae > Sulfotelmatobacter. The sequence continues at coordinate 318,924 of CAVUQI010000007.1, forward strand.
TATCCCGACCAGGAGCGGATTGAGGTCACCCCGGAACGGGATGTGGCTTATCTTTATGTCGGCAATAAAGGCTGGGAGCTCACGTATAAGGGGCCCAGTCCGGTCGAGACCAAGGGCAGCTTCAAGATTACCTGCGACGCCGCAAGTTCTCGCTCGAAAATATCCTGCGCGTCTGGATCAACGACCCCACCGTGGCGCTGTTTTATGACGGCAACGCCCTTGCCGGCAACTCCGATTCAGACAAGATCACGCTGATTGATTCAAAGGACGAAGCCGTCGACTTGTTCCTGGATTTGGATTCTCACCTCCCTATCAAGAAAAGCTACAAGTGGCGCGACCCCGTGGATCGGCAGCCTAATGTTGAGGAGGAAATCTACGACAATTTCCGTATGGTTCAAGGCGTAAATACGCCCTACGGCTTCACTCGCTACTTCAACGGAGATATGCAGAGCGAGCGCTTCGTAAATGCCGTTCACTACAACGAGCAGCTCGACCAGGCCATGTTCGATCCCAACTCTGGATACAATCCCAATAAACCCGGGAAGAAACACTGACTTCTAACTTCGCTCGCCGAACGGTGTGGCTGCCTTCCGAATAGCAGACATAACACTCCGCCATCGTTAGTTTCGAACCCAAGCCATCCCAATAATCAATCAGGCACACTGCGCTTTCCGGACACGGACTGTGGCTTTTTTGCCACAGTCGAACTTCTTAACATGGTTGTAATCTAGCCGTACCAAAAAGTTCACATAACTCCTATTTGACCCAGGAACAAACACTTCGTTCAGCCGTGGAATGCGCTGGAGTGGGGCTGCATAGCGGTGCGCCGGTTTCCATGCGCATCGTCCCAGCCCCGCCAGGCACGGGCATTTGCTTTCGCCGCACCGATCTCGATGGGTTTGAGGTCGAGGCCTGCAGCCGCAACGTGGCCCGCGTAAGCTATGCCACCAGCCTGATGAAGAAGGGCGTATTCATTTCCACGACCGAGCACTTGCTCTCGTCATTCGTCGGTGCAGGTATCGATAACGCTATCGTCGAGCTGGATAACTTAGAGCTCCCAATTCTCGACGGCAGCGCCCTGCCTTTCGTGCAGATGATCCAGAAGGCCGGGATCCGCAAACAGCGGCGCCCCCGCAAATATCTGAAAATTTTGCGGGAAGTGGAAATGCGCGAAGGCAACAAATTCATCGCGGTGCATCCGGCTGAAAACTATTCCGTTTCCTATTCCATTAATTTCCCGCACCCGCTCATAGGCAAGGAAACCATGCAGGTCGAGCTTTCCAACGGGAGTTATCTTCATAAGATAGCTCCGGCGCGCACTTTCGGTTCGCGGGAAGATGAGAAAGCGATGCGCAACATGGGGCTGATTCGCGGCGCCTCGCGCGAGAATTGTATTGTGCTGACTCGCGACGGAATCGAAAACGGTCCGCTTCGCTTCCCCGACGAATTCGTCCGCCACAAGATCCTCGATTTGGTCGGCGATCTCGCGCTCCTGGGCAAGCCGATTTTAGGCAGAATCGTCGCCGACCGCGCCGGTCACGCGATGCACACCGCGCTGGTATCGCGCATCCTGCGCGACGAGAGTCTTTGGAAGGAAGTTACGCTGCCCGAGCAAGAGCATGATTCGGCAGGTTCATATAGCGGCCACGCTTCTGCCGGACCTACTTTGTGAAGCTGCTCGGATTCAGGCCAGACTGGCCGCAGGACCGCTTCCCTTTTCACGCACTTCTGCTCGGCATTCGGGATTCTCTTTGAGCAGCCTGTCCAACTCAGCGCGAGCCTGGCTGACCAGGGCCGCGGCGAACTGTTTTGCGGATCTCTGCCTTTCCGGCGAGAGGTCCTTGACTCGCATATTCAGCAAGGGAATGTCCTGCTCAAACCATTGCAAGCTTTTTTGCACCCGGCTGATGCGATATGAAGCGGGGAGCGTGGCTGGATTCTCCATATTCCAACAGATTGCCACGCGTAACGCAGGATGCTAGTAACAAACTGAATACCGCAGGAATCTCAGGAAGAGCAAGCTAGACTGATAAGGGACTCATTGTTCGATTTGCTGGTTGAGCCACTGTTCCAGGTACTCTCTCGAACTCTGGGGTAGGTTCACAAAACGCAGGCCGACATGTCCTTTGACATCGGACCAGGCCACTTGCGCCTCCACATCAAAAAGCGCTTTGCTTCGCGGCAAGGTGAACTGTAAGCGAGGGTTGGCATCCTGGGCCAGCACCTGGGTCGCAACAATGGCGATCCCCCCTTCACTAACATTCGTGCTCGTCGCCTGCCATTGCCTCTCCTCGAGGACCACTGCAACCGGCATCTCAACCGGCTGGCGGAAGTAGCGCCGCCGCTCGCGTTCCATAAAGTTCAATGCCGCATTGAAACAGCGCGCCGCGTTCAAGCCGGTGACGGGTTTCTGCAAAACAAAATTGACCCCCATGCCAAAGGCTTGCTGGGTTGTGGTCTTCTTGCCATTTAGCACTGCAAATGCGACTGAGCTTTTGTTGCTGGGAGTGCCGCGCAGCTCTTGCAGCACCTCGATTCCGCCATTTACGTCGTCGCAGTCCACGATCACAGCGTCAAATTTTGAGGTGCCCAGGATCTCGCTGGCCTTCTTTGCCTCCTGGCAGAGTTCCACCTGAATGGAAAGCTTCTCCAGCGTCGGTCGCAGGATTCGCACCACATCGGGATCGTCGCTCAGGAGGAGGGATTCCAGCATGCCGAGATTCTAAGCCTTGCAGGCGCGGCAAGATAGTAACTAAGGTATTGGGTACAACTTTTGGAAGCGACAACTACGCTTTTCGTGAGAAATGAAACGGCAAAGTCCGACAAGGTATAAAGCTAGTATTAGACAATGCCTGCTCAGGTTTATCTTTCGCTTGGATCGAATGTCGGTGATCGCGAGGCGCAACTGCGCGATGCCGAGGCTCGACTCAGTGCGGTCGGACGAATCGTGAAGGTCTCATCTTTCTATGAAACCGAGCCGGTGGAATTCACCGAGCAGCCGTGGTTTCTGAATTGCGCCGTGGAAATGGAGACTGCTGAGCGCTCACAGCAGCTGATGGCCGCAATTGTTCGCATAGAACAGGAAATGGGGCGGCGGCGCTTACAGCAAAAAGGCCCGAGACTGATCGATATCGATATTCTGTTGCTCGATAACGACGTCGTCAGCACCGACGATCTTACGATTCCCCATCCTGCGATGCATCAGCGCCGTTTCGTATTAGAACCGCTGGCGGAGATTGCGCCGGAGGTTGTGCATCCAGTCTTCAAGAAGACGATCGGAGAACTGCTCGCTGCGTTGCCCGAGGGACAGATCGTGCGACGAAAATGATCTTCGATGATTTCAGAACAGCCCGCGGACAGCCAACTAAGTCCGACAACAGACCACGCTCTACGGCACAATAATCCGGCTGCCGGCTTCTTGCGGCGTCAGCACGGCCGATTGCTTCTCCGGAAACTGCGCAAACAGAAAATCAATAAATGCCCGCGACTTCGGTCGTCCCGAAGTACGCCCGTGCGCCAGGCGCAACAAAAATACCAGCGATCTCAGCGCGTCGCCGCCACGCAAGGTCGAATGTCCCAACTGTTTCTGCTCAGCCTCGCGATATTGCTTCATCATCTCTTCGACCTGCGCGGCAACCGCGTGCTGCGCGTGTCCTGCAACCGGCTGCTGATAATGCAGCCCGGAATTCACCAGCCGCTCACAGCTCGTGCACATTGCAGTGAGCGCGGCAATCAGATCGCGATCATTGAGGCTCCGGTCCGCATGGGCCGCCTTCGCCAGCGCATAACTTAAACCCATCAGCAGATGCTCTCGCTCGTAGGTGAATTGTTCGGAAATCTCGACCTGCAGAAATAACGAAGCCGGATCGAATTCCTGCGCCGGGCGCGGCTTTTCATGCTCGCGCGCTTGCTGCAGATAGGGGCACTCGCTCGGACAGTCGAGCGTGACCTCGCGCTGCTCGCCGCAACATTGCGGACAAATGCGTCCGTGGACGGCTGGACAGAAGCGTTTTTCCTTGCGCACTTCGCAAATCGCGCAGCTCAAATCAGCGTTCCCCTTTTCATCATTATGTCATCTCGTAGGCAAATTCTAGATTTTCAGCTGGCCGGAAACGGCGGTGATGACCGGCTCGGTGGACGCTCACCCCAACTTGCGGTAACCACTCTGATGCGTGTTTTTGCCCTATTTTGAACCCGCCGATAACGAATTAGCTTGTAATAATGCGCTTTTTCCTCTACAAAATGCATGGAACCCGCGTAAAATAAGGGTGTTTTCCACAGGGGCGCTGATATAACATCGGAGCCGCTGGAACTCAAATTCCAATCTATTCCCAGGAGGCAACATGGCATCAGGTTTGACCAAAACTCAACTCGTCCGTCATCTGGCGGAGAAAACCGAAATTCCCAACAAGACAGCAGCCGCATTCCTCGAGCAACTCGCCGACGTGGCGGTAAAAGAAACCAAGAAAAATGGTGTATTTGTTGTGCCCGGCTTGGGCCGCCTGGTAAAGGCGCACCGCAAAGCCCGCGTCGGCCGCAATCCGCAGACCGGCGAACCCATCCAGATCAAGGCCAAGACCGTGGTGAAGTTCCGCGTTGCCAAGGCCGCGAAAGACGCAATCGCTCCCAAGAAGTAGTTTTCTTACCAGGAAGTACCATGTTAAAAATTGATGGAGGCCGGCTTTGGCCGGCTTTTAATTTTTGCAAACGTAGCGTATGTCCTTATGCTGAACTGGATCGTGATCGGAATCGGCGACATTTCCGTCCGTCGTGTCATTCCCGCCATCCAAGCCGAGCCGCGTAGCCGCCTATATGGGCTGGTCAGCCGCGATCCCGCGAAGGCCGCACCTTGTAGTGCATCCACAAAGATTTGGGCGAACTTAGATGAGGCCCTCGCCGATCCGGCGATTGACGCGGTCTACATTGCCACTCCGGTTTTTTTGCACGCGCCGCAAACCATCGCATCGCTGCAGGCTGGCAAGCACGTGCTCTGCGAAAAGCCCATGGCGATGAATGAGGCAGAGGCGCGGTCGATGCTCGACGCCGCTACTAAAAATCAACGCAGCTTAGGGATCGCATATTACCGCCGCGCATATCCCAAGGTCCAGCGGGCCAAACAGCTGCTCGAAGCCGGCGCGATCGGCAAAACAGTGTTGGCCGAGCTTACCTGCCACGGCTGGTTTGATGGCAAAGCATATGACGGATCAGATCGCGGCCGGCACTGGCTGGTCGATCCCACCAAAGCCGGAGGCGGACCCCTCTTCGATATCGCCTCTCACCGCATCGATGTTTTGAATTTCCTTTTTGGCCAGCCGCAACGGGTCAGCGCCCATCTCTCGAATGCAGTGCATCAGTATGCAGTCGAAGATAATGCGACCGTGATGATCGACTACGCTGAGGGGGCACGCGGCATCGTAGACGTTCGCTGGCATTCGAAAATCAAGCGTGACGAATGCCGCATCCGCGGGACGGACGGCGAGATGGAATTAAGCCCACTGAACGGCCCTGAATTAATTTATCCCGGAGGGCGTGAGAATCTTCCAGTGAATTCGAACGTGCATTTACCAATGATCGAGAATTTTGTCGACGCAGTCGAAGGCAAAGCTCCACTACTGGCCGGCGGCCAAGCGGCATTCTGGACCGACTGGATCACGGAACGCGCCCGAAAAAACGAAACATCTTAGCAAGACGTGATGGAAATGAGTCGTCCCGAAGCCCCGCGCTTTTACCAGCGGGGCGAGGGATCTCCCCCAAAAGCCTCACTTCCCATAATCATTCTTCACCACTTCCCCGCCCTTCATCACAAATTTCACGTTTTGCAGAATCGTCACATCCTGCAGCGGATCGCCATCCACCGCAATCACATCGCCCCAGGCGCCCGGTTGCAGTGTTCCGACTTTGCCCGACCAGCCCAGCAAATCGGCCGCATTGATGGTCGAAGCTTGAATCGCCTGCAGCGGCGTTAGCCCCAGCTTCACCATTACCGCAAATTCGTGCGCGTTCAATCCATGCGGGTAAACTGCCGCATCGGTTCCAAACGCAACTTTCACTCCACTCGCAAAAGCATGCGCAATGTTCTTCCGCGCCGCCGGTATCACAGCCTTTGCTTTGACCAGCAGAAAATCGGGCAAGTGAGTCAGTCCTGCGTTATCGAGCATCCAATCGCCGAGATAAAGCGTGGGCACCAAGTATGTGCCGTCTTTCTTCATTTCGGCAATGCCGGCATCGTCGATGTACGAACCATGCTCGATCGAATCCACTCCCGCCTCCGACGCCCACAAAATCGCTTGCGCTCCGTGAGCATGAGCAGCGACTTTTCGTCCCAGGCGATGCGCTTCATCCACGATCGCCTTCATCTCTTCCAACGTGAACTGGGAAGCCTGGGGATCGTCGCCTTTGCTGAGAACTCCCCCGGACGCCATGATCTTGATCAGGTCCGCGCCATACTTTATGTTCTCGCGAACTTGCGCCCGGCAGGCCCATGGCGAGTCGCAGATGGATTCGCTCTTGGCGTGATAAGCGAATGGCAGAAGGTTCTCATCAGCGTGGCCTCCGGTAATGCCGAGCGGCGAGCCGCTCACCAACATTCTCGGACCGGGCACGTCACCGGCATTGATGGCGTCGCGCAATGCCACATCGCTGTAGCCGTCCGCGGCCACATTCCGCACCGTGGTGAATCCCGCTTGCAGCGTGATTCGCGCGTTCTTCGCGCCGGTCAAAGTCTGGCGTGGCACCGAAATGCCAAGCTCCTCATAGCCAAACTTCGGATCCATGGTCAAATGCACGTGCGCATCGATCAATCCCGGCAGCACGGTCGCGTGGGGAAGATCGATCATCGGCGCACCTGCGGGGCAGCTTCATTCCTGCCGATGGCCCCATGCCCGCAATCTTTCCATCTTCGATAATGATCGTCTGGTCCGACAGCAGCTTGCCAGTTTTGACATCGAGCACGTGCCCGGCACGAATCGCAACCGTTTTTGAAGGTTGCTGTCCGAAACTTTGCAGCGCCAATACGAGCGCTGCGAGCACAACTAGAACGGAGTTCAGGCTTCCCTTCATTTATCTTCTCCGGAACGTTGTGATGGAAACGTACGGAAGTTTACCAAATTCGGGGCGCAGCCTCTTTGGCGTGAGCTATGAATGGCGAATTGCTGGCAAACTCGCACGGCGCGCCGTCCATAGAACATTTTCCCGCCTCGCACGTAAAATAATGGGGGGCCATCCCAGACTCTATTCATGGCCCGAAAGCGTGCAATCTTTTATGCGACTCATACGACCCGCAATCTTTGCGCTACTCATCGCCGGCGCATTTTTCTACTTCACCACCTGGCGCTCCAATGCGAGATTTACCTCGTCGAACCCGGTGAACTGGTTGAGCCAACCCGCGCACGTGGAGATCACCGAGGCCGCGGGCAACGAATCACTCGACCCTGAAGAGCAGAACAACATCAGCGTCTATCGCAAGAATATTCCATCGGTGGTGAACGTCACCTCGCGCGCCATGACCTTCGACTTCTTCTACGGCCTGGTCCCGCAGGAAGGCCAAGGCTCCGGCTTCGTCATCGATAAAGACGGCCACATTCTCACCAACTATCACGTCATCGCCGATGCACGCCAGGTCGAAGTGACCCTCCACAACCGCAAGAAGTACAAGGCAACCGTTGTGGGCACCGATCCGCCGCACGACTTGGCCGTGATCCTGATCAAGGCCACAGACCTTGTTCCCGCTGTGCTTGGAGATTCGCGCAACCTGCAGGTAGGGCAGAAGGTGTATGCCATCGGTAATCCATTCGGGCTGGCGGGGGCCATGACGCGCGGCATCGTCAGCTCAATTCGTCCGGTGCGCGAGCCGAATGGCGCCACTATCGACGAAGCCATTCAGACCGACGCCGCCATCAATCCCGGCAATTCTGGCGGCCCGCTGATGAACTGGCATGGAGAAGTGATCGGCATCAACACGATGATCTTGTCGAGCGTCGGACAAAACTCGGGTGTGGGCTTCGCCATCCCCATCAACACGGCAAAGGCCGTGCTCAACGATCTAATGACCCTCGGCCGCGTTCGCCGTCCTGCACTGGGCATCAGCACCATTCCAATCAGCCCTGAACTGGCTGACGAAATGGGCCTGCCCGCAGACTACGGATTGTTGATCGTGCAGGTCACCCCTGGCGGTTCGGCTGCTCTGGCGGGATTACGAGGAGGCACGGAGCGGGCATATCTGGGAAATACCCCAATCATGCTGGGCGGAGACTTGATCATCGCCATCGACGGCGAGAAAGTCGAAGACGAAGACGATCTGGCGCAGATGATGAACAACCACCGCGCTGGAGATACGGTGAAAGTCACGATCTATCGGAACAAGAAAAAGATGGATGTGGGCGTGGCGCTTAGCGAAGCCAGAGAACAGGTATAGAAGCTGCCAGCTATCACGAAAAGCTAAAGGCTAACGGATGTTTTAGAACTCGTAATGCACTCCAACGGTTGCGTTGTTTGCATTGAAGTTCCGAGGAGCGGTGAACCCGTAGGCTGAGCCGCTCATCGCAGTATTTGGCAGCGTGCTGCAGGGCACGACCGGAGCCGGTATAGTCAGTGTCGGGAGCGTGCTGGAGGGATTGCAATCCTGTGCTCCCGAGCGACCACCCTCGCCGTAGCCGAAGTAGTTATATTCGCCCTTCCAGATCAGGTTCTTTCGCATCGCATAAGAGAGATTCACAAAAGGCGACTGGTAGTTAGAGACCAGCGATCCGTTCACATCGCGCGGATCGTTGAAAAAACGGCTGCCGTTGACCGAGCTTATTCGGTAGCCGATGTTGGCGTGAAACTTCTCGGTCGGCGAAAGAGCCAAAGCCACTGATGCGTACTGGGTTGGGGCGTTCATGAAGTCCCTGGCCGGACCAAAAGTATAAGCAGTCCCCGGCACGCGGGGGGTCGGAGACGGGCAGGCCACGCCGGTGGGCGTCGCGGCGCCCGGTATGGTGGGGCTTGAGGCCGTGCCCTGGTAGCAGATGTTGGTCGCCGTGTACACGTCGCTGTAGGCATAGCCGATGTCAAACCCGTAGCGCTCGTTTGGCATCAGGTCGGCGTTCGAACTCAAGATGCGGCTATGATCGACATGCTGGAGCGGGCCATCAACGGACACTATGCCTGTATTGTTCGTATTGTTGTGGCGCTCGAGGTCATTGTACGCGGCGGAGAACGTTGCCCAGGTCTGCGGCCGGTAAGTGGTATGAATTCTGTAATGCTGAAGCTGGCGGGGTGCGACCGGGGTGAGGACATTGTCGGCGTAGAGAAGCTCGACCGAACCCTTGATGTTCCAGTTGTTGGCCGGCTGCACATTGACGCCGAAGGTGCCGCCATCCTCGTAGATGGCGAAGTTGGACATACCGGACTGGTATCCCGTGGTGTTCGCGGCACCTTCGGCGATGGTGTGCTCCTGATAGTGATAGTTGAGCGTGAACGTGGTGCGATCCGTAAGGTCGTACGCCACAGTGAGGTTGTTTGCGATGAACTTCTGGCCGAAGAAATCAAACAGCGGCGTAGCGACGCCCGGACTGCCTTCAAACGTGGAGGTTGGCTTGCCTGTGGCCGGGTTGATCGGAGTGGTGATCACGGTGGTGGTCAGCGCCGTGCTATTGATGTTCGGGGTTGCGGAAGCCACGGTGGTTAGACTCGTCATGTTGGCAACCCCCGGCTGGTGCACATTCGAGTAGTCGATCTGCTCGGAGATGCTGAACTTTTTCAGCGCCTGCCAAGTGACGCCGTAATCTGAGGCGGTCGCTTCCCGATGGGCGCTGGCGTTGCCGGCATACGTGATTTCGCGGCTCGTTCCCGCCAGACCCTGGAAGTCGTCGTAGTAGTTGGGCAGGTTGGTGTTCGCGTAGGTGTAGCGAACGTTGCCGTTCATCGTAACGTTCTCGACGCTGGAGCTTTGTAACCGGAAGATTTCGGTCGGGAAGATTTCGCGGGTTGGCTGGGAACGCGAATAGCTGGTAATCACATTACATGCCGGATCGACGATGGGTAGACCGTTCGGACTCGGATTCCGGTAAATTTTGTCGGGTCCAACACCGGCGTTGCAGGTGATGCCGACCGGACTGTTGATCGGATTGTCGTAGCTCTGGAGCACTGCGACCCTGTTTCCGTTCGCTTCCTGCAGGTTGAAATACTGGGGCGCTATGGCGAAAGAGGAATCGCCCTTGTAGTGAGTGACCTGTTCTTCGTAGGTCAACCGGGGCCGCAATACGGGCTTCCACTCGACCGATCCCGTCCAGTCATCCGTGCTGTTGCGCTGATACTCCTCGAGCAGCACGTCGTTGTAGCCGCCAACAAAATAACCGCTGGGCGACAGGCTCGGGCCCTCGAAGACGTTCTGCGAGTAGCCGACGCGGAAGGTCACCTTCGATAGCGGAAGCAGGGTAAGGTTGGTGTCCGTCATGCGGCGCACTGTGTTGAACATAAACGGCGACTCCGTCACCTGCGGCCACGCGTAGGAACCGGTCGGCGCCGCGGTGGGGCCGATGGGAATCGACTGGCCCGGGGGAAGGTTCGGATTGCCCAGCAGGTTGTAGTCGAAGTACTGGCGGTCACGGCGGAACAGGCCGGAGAAGTCGTAGAGCTTGCCCTTGGAAAATTCCAGCTTGGCAACGTTGTACGGATCGCCGCCGAGCCCGGTGGTAAAGGCCTTCAAGTAATCGACGAGGGTGTTCTTCGTGTTCGGAAGCGCGCGTAGTTCAAAGGTCTCGCCCAGTATGCGCGGACCGGACTGCTGGTTGACCAGAGTGTCGTACATCGCGTCGCTGCCGTCGACATTGGCCACATGTCCGCCCAGATCGATGGACTCATGAAGCGTGTAGCCCTCCGGAGGGGCCTGGTTAGACACAAATATTGGAATCTGCGCGACGGCAGTGCCCGCCGTCAAGCCCAAAATGGCTGCGGCCATCCCCCCGGCAATGCATCGGGCGGCCGCAAGAGATTGCTTTTCACTCAACAGCCGGGAAATCCATCGTGGGTTCATCATATTGAAAGCCTCACTTGAAAAACCTTGCTCGTCCACACCTTGAATCCCTACGCGCAATCGAAACGCGGTCGGCCTCCGCAATTCTCCAGGCGCGTTGCAATCCATGACTCCTGCCTCATGACTCCTACCTGAGGAACGCCGCATTCATGTTCGAGCCATGAATATAGGTATGGCAGTTCGTACAAGTTATGGTTTCCGATGACCCCGCGTTCATTCCGTGGACCGTGTTGGCAGCTACGCCGCTGTGGCACTGGTTGCAGAGCGGGGCGATGGCCGGCATGTTCAGCAGGCGGGGGTTCTGGGAACCGTGCGGCGTATGGCATCCCAAACATCCCTCGGCTTTGACCGCGACGTGTTCATAGACGAACGGCCCGCGCGTCTCGGTGTGGCACTTGGTACAGATCGCGTTCTGGTCGGCCATGGACTTCAGGTTGTTGGCTCCGAAGGTGCCGTGCACGTCGTGGCAATCGCTGCACGTGATCAAGCCTTCGTTCACCTTATGGTGGAACGGCATATTGAACGCCGGCTTGGTGTCGGAGTGGCACTGGAAGCAGAGCGCAGGCTGCGGGGCCTTCAGCAGCGCTTCTTCTTCCTTGACCTGATGAACGCTGTGGCAGCTGATACAGCTAACGTTCGCCCTGGCGTGGGGCGAGCGGTCAAAGTTCGGGTGCGCTCCCGCGTGGCAGGTCAGGCACTTGGCGTCAACCTCTTTGGCCGAGTGCTTCGCGGGATTGAATATCTTGGTTACGTCGCCGCCGCCGGCAACGTGCGTCCGCGCCGGGTCCATGGCAGCCCTCGCAACCCTGATGCGAAGGCCCGGCTTTGGTATTGAGCGTCGTCTTCCAGTGCGGGGTCTTTTCCCAGGCGTTGTAAATGTCTTCGTGACAGGTTTTGCAGGTCTCGGAGCCGACATACTGCGCGGCGTCCGGAGTTTTGGCGGCCTTGCCGTTGGTGCTTTCGTCTGCCGCCGCTGCGGGCAATGCGAACCATGCAAGCACGGCAAATATCAATAGCGCGCTTACCCAACAGATCCGTGGTCTGAGTTTTGTCATGTCCACACTCTCGCGTAAAGTGCGATTTCGAGGCATGCCGTGATGTTCTTCGCCATGCTTCACGGATTATCGTTCGGGGTTCGCGGGATCGCTATGATTTCCGGCGTTGAGCGTGGCTCTGCTTGGGCATGTCCTTTTCGTTTCAGGAATTGTGGGCAATTAGGGACGACTCGCGCTGCGCGAATTCTCGTTCGCGTTAAGGACTTTCGAGTCTTCCGCTTGAAGAAGCCGCTGGGTGTCCTGGCCTTGTCTTTGTTCTTAGCGGCTTTTCAGGCGATTCGCGGCCAGGATTAGTGATGGAAGGAAAAAACAACTGCTTTTAAGCGCGAAGTTCTCGAAGAAAAGCCCGCGAAGTCCGCCAAGAGAAACCGGCTGCGAAATTCAGAAAGAAGCCCCGACGGTGTATTACAGAAAAGTTGACTCGCGAGGCTCTATTTCATCGAGCGCCGAAACAACAGCGCGCCGTTGGTTCCGCCGAAGCCGAAGGAATTTGACATAGCGTATTCGAGATTGGCCTTGCGCGCGTGATTGGGAACAAAATCCATGTCGCCGGTTTCAGGATCCTGATTGATCAGGTTAATGGTGGGCGGCAGGATTTGATCGCGCAGCGCCAGCACTGTGACGCCTGCTTCCAGGCCACCGGCGCCGCCGAGAAGATGGCCGGTCATGGATTTTGTGGAGCTGACAGGGAGCTTGCGATTGCCAAAGAAGTTGCGGATGGCGTGGGCTTCGAGCGTATCGCCAATCGGCGTGGAGGTGCCATGGGCATTTACGTAGTCGACTTTATCCGGACTGATGCCCGCATCGCGCACCGCATTGCGCATTACGCGGAATCCGCCTTCATGTTCGGGAGCCGGTTGCGTCATGTGATAAGCATCGCCTGACATGCCATAGCCCGCAACTTCGGCAAGAATGGTCGCGCCGCGTTGCTGGGCGTACTCAAGCTCCTCAAGCACGAGAATCCCAGCACCCTCGCCGATCACAAAGCCGTCGCGGTCCTTGTCCCACGGACGGCTGGCGTGCGGCGGATCGTCGTTACGGGTGGAAAGGGCCCGCATGGCCGCGAATCCGCCGACGCCCATGGGCGTAATCGCGGCTTCCGAGCCGCCGGCGATCATTACATCGGCATCATTGTGCTGAATGATGCGGAAGGAATCTCCGATGGAATGGGCGCTGGTGGTGCAAGCGGTGGCCGTAGCCTCGTTCGGGCCTTTTGCCCCGTATCGCATCGAGACCTGGCCGGCCGCAAGGTTGACGATGGCCGCGGGAATAAAAAAAGGCGAGATCTTTCGCGGACCGCCTTCAAGCAGAGCGGTATGCTCGCGCTCGATAATATCGAACCCGCCGATTCCCGAGCCGATATGCACGCCCACCCGCTCGGCATTTTCCGGAGTGATTTTCAGGCCAGACATCTTCATCGCTTCATCCGAGGCGGCAATTGCCAGATGAATGAAACGGGCCATTTTTTTGACTTCTTTTTTTTCGATGAAATTCAGCGGGTCGAAGTTCTTGACCTCGGCGGCGATCTGGCAGGCGAAATTGCTGGAGTCGAATTGGGTGATCCGGCCCACGCCACTCTTACCGGCGAGCAAGGCCTGCCAAACTTCCCCGGTGGTGTTGCCCACGCCGCAGATCAGGCCGATGCCGGTAACTACGACCCTGCGTCCCAAATTATTTCCCCGCCTTGGCGTGCTTCGAAATGTAGTCGATCGCGTCCTGCACGGTGCGGATCTTTTCCGCGTCCTCGTCGGGGATTTCGATATCGAAGCCTTCCTCGAAAGCCATGACGAGTTCGACCGTGTCCAGCGAATCCGCCCCCAGGTCGTCTACGAACGAAGCGTTGGAAGTGACTTCGCCCTCGTCCACCCCTAACTGCTCTACGATAATCTGCTTTACCTTCTCATCGACAGCTGCCATGTTTCTCCTCGCTTAACTTTGATTTTGAATTCGCTGTTCGGGATGCAAACCCGCGGGGCAGACCCTTCGCCTCTGCATTCCCACCTTAGAATCGCTCGCCTTCTTGCTTGAGCGCGAGCCGCTGTTGGCTTTCTTCTCAAGTATCACGCCGCAAAACGTAACGGCTGCAGATAAAAGGCGAACGTGTAGTGTAACGGCCCGGCAAACGCCTGTAAAGGAAAGCGCCGGACTTTGTGAGGCTGGCGCCTGTGATATACCTTCTGCATCCTAAACGTGGCCGCTTTGGATGGTCAAACGACATGCGCGCAGTCGTGCAGCGGGTAAGCCGCGCCCAAGTCGCTGTGCAGGGAGAAATCACCGGCGAAATCGGGCTGGGGCTGCTGGTTTTGCTGGGCGTGGGCCGCGATGACGCTGAGGCCGACGCACTTTATTTGGCCGAGAAAATTAGCGGCCTGCGAGTGTTTGAAGATCGGCAAGGCAAGATGAATCTCAGCGTGAAGGATGTTGCCGGAAGCCTGCTCGCGGTCTCGCAGTTCACACTGTATGGAGACGCTCGGCGGGGAAAGCGGCCGTCGTTCGACGAAGCTGCGACTCCTGAGAAAGCCCGTGCACTCTACGATTTTTTTGTCTCGCAAATTCGTGCGACGGGCCTGCATTGCGAGACTGGCCGCTTCCAGGAAACGATGAAAGTAGAACTCGTGAACGAAGGGCCGGTGACGATTCTGCTGGATTCGAAGAAAAACTTCTGATCCCGCCGCGCTAGAACAACTTCGGCGAGAGGTTCTTCTCAATATATTTCTTGCTGTCGAATTTCTTACCCGTGCTCGCGCCAGACATGTAGCGGATCTGGCCGAAAATTGGCCGCTCGAACCAAGGACGGTCAAATTTGCCGGCAATCGCCCAGGCGATGCCCGCGTATCCGTTGGGATCGCGCCCATCCAGTTCATACTTGTCGTTGAGCTTTACCGAGATGCGATATGCCTCCGGCGGCGACTTCGACCATTCCAGAATTTTCTTCGCCCAATACATGCGCATGTAGTTGTGCATCCATCCGGTGCTGACCATCTGCATTTGAGCCGCATTCCACAGCGGATCATGGGTTTCAGCATTTTCCAGCTGCGCTTCGCTGTACAAAACAGGGCGAGGATCCTTGGCATGTTTCGCAAGGGTGCGGTGCGCCCAGGCTTCCCCGCATTCAAAATTGTCGTAGTCCGGATTGAAGCGCACCAGATTGATTGAAAGTTCACGCCAGACCATAAGCTGGTTCAGGAATGCTTCCTTGTCCGCTTCCGGGGCATCGCTTTTCTGGACCGCCAGCGCAACCGTGATCGGACCAATGTGCCCGAAATGTAAATAGGGCGAGAGCCGGCTGGTATGGTCTATTTCCGGTTTGTTCCGGCCCGCACCGTATCCCCGCAATTTGTTCTTGAGAAAATCGGCGAGGAGCGCCAATGCCGCCTTGGTTCCGCCTTTCCACTGAGCGACAGGGCGAACCGAACGGTCGATTTTCCATTCGCTGAGAAGATCGAAGCCGGGAGCGAGCGAAATTAATTCCTTTGGCTTTTTCCAGGACACGCGCGCAACAGGATTTTTCGGCGCGGTCAGAAACCGCGACAACTGCGCCCCGAGCCGTGGCCGGATGGTATGAGCAGCATACTGCGCCTTCTCCAGAAGCTTCGAGGGAACGACCACGTCAGCATCGACTGTCCAAAGAGGAACACGCAGTTCTCTTGCCGCCTTGCGCCGCCATGATTCAGGCTCACGCATAGGATTCTCATCGCCGACGACCAGCGCTGGTTTCACTTCTTCACAAAAGCGCAAAAGGCTGTGCT
The DNA here is from genome assembly GCA_963743585.1 of uncultured Acidobacteriaceae bacterium. GTDB lineage: Bacteria > Acidobacteriota > Terriglobia > Terriglobales > Acidobacteriaceae > Sulfotelmatobacter. The sequence goes on from CAVUQI010000007.1 coordinate 334,742, forward strand.
GCGGGAAGCGGCGCAGCACAAATCCAATATTTCTTTTCCGCAGTTCGCCGGCAATATCTGCAACGCCTTCCACCAAAAAACTATAGTGGCGAAGGTTCGCATGCGGGTAAAAAAGTACCGGTGCGAAGAATACAACCACCGGTTTGTGGAGTTCATTGGCAACATCAACTGCGATATCGAGGGCGGGATTGTCAATCGCTCGCTGTGCGCGCTGCATCCAGTAGATAACGCAGTTTCCCCCGGCATTCGGCGAGCCTCCACTCCGAATGGCGACACGCGGATCGTTGGCAAGTTTCGTTAGATCTGTCATGTTTAAACTGCTCTGTTTTCCCTTGATGCTCAGCGAGCTTCGAGGACAGCGTCAGCGACGCGGGCCGCTTCCACGGCCGCCTTTACATCATGCGTTCGCAAGATGTGCGCCCCTTTCATTATGAGAGCGGTTTGGGCAGCGAGGGGCCCGTTCAGCCGTTCCGTAACCGGGGCGTCCTTTCCATCGTGAGCCAGCATGCGGCCAATGAAAGACTTCCTGGAAACCCCGGCGAGCAGCGGAAATCCCAGCGACTGCAATTCCTGAAAGCGGCTGAGCGTGGGATAGTTTTGTTCGAAGTTCTTTCCGAAGCCAAAGCCGGGATCGAGAGCAATTCTTTCGCGGCGCACGCCTGCCAGCACAGCGGTTTCCGCCCACTCCCGCAGTTCGCGCTTGACGAGCAAAACAATGTCACCCGGCGGCGGCAATGTGCGCCATTCGTCGGGACGCCCGCGCATGTGCATCATGACCACGCCGCAGTTTGTGCCAGCAATGGTTCTGGTCATTTCTTTATCCCAACGCAGCGCGCTGACGTCATTCACGATCTCGGCGCCCGCCGTGATTGCAGTCCGCGCGACGTTGGATTTATAAGTGTCAACCGAAACCACCGCATCGGGACGCAGCTTCTTGATCTTCGTGATTACCGGCAACACACGCTGCAACTCTTCTTTGGCGCTGACCGGAACCTTCTTAGCCGTTGCCTTTGTTCCTGCTGCATCGCTGGCAGCCACGCTTGCGCCCGGCCGCGTCGATTCCCCGCCGATATCGATGATGTCAGCGCCCTCATCGAGTAGTCGGAGTGCGTGGTCCACGGCCTTCTCGGGATCAAGGTAGATTCCGCCGTCGGAAAAAGAATCGGGGGTCACGTTGACAATGCCCATGATCAGCGTGCGCTTGCCCAATTCCAGCTTGCGCGTGCCCAGACTCCATTGAAAGACAGCCCGCATCCGGGAAATTCTAAATGACAAAATGCTTCAGGCGAGTTCCTATCACTCGAAGCGCGTCTTTCAGAGGTTCGGCTATATTTGATCATGCGCATTTTTGGCATCAGGCCAGCCCCCAATCGCCATTATTGGATTGCATTAGGATTTGCTGCATGTTTCTCCCTCAGCGTGTTCACCGGCTGCGACATTGAGCGCCGCAAATCAGACGCGGAACTCGACCTGAATCCGCAGCAAGCCGCCGGACGCAAGATTTATGACAATTACTGCGATCGCTGTCATCGGCCATATTCCACCAAGGGCAAAAAGGAACCGGGATTAAAAGGCTTGTTTCAACATAAATACTTGTCGCAAACCGGGCTGCCCGCGAACGATGATCGCGTCACCGATATTATTCGCAACGGCCGTCCCGATATGCCCGGCTACAGCCAGGTCCTGAGCGCACAGGAGTTGCAAAATCTGCTGGCCTACCTGCACACTTTATAAGTTCCATTCGAGGGGCACATTTTGCCTCCCGTGAAATAATCGTTACGTGAAAGCTGACACGAGTTCCGCCCTTTTTCGCAGGCTCCCCTCGGTCGATGAAGTAATCGGCATGCCCGGCGTCCGGTCACTCGCCGAGAGCTACGGCCGCGAGTCCTTAATCGACGCTGCCCGCACCGTGCTCGCTCAATTACGGCAGGAGATTGCGTCGGGTCTGCTTGACGGGAGCACGCTGCAACTTGCTCTGTCAGGCCTGACGGCCGCGATTGAACATCAACTCCGGCAATCGCTGCACTATTCTTTGCGTCCCGTGATCAACGCGACCGGCGTGATTCTTCATACCAATCTTGGCCGCGCCCCTTTGAGCGAGTCAGCCATCGATCACATTCGTCATACGGCCGCTACCTATTCCAATCTTGAGTTCGATGTCGCTGCAGGTGCTCGTGGCAAGCGGGACATCCATATCGATCGTCTGTTTCAGAAACTGCTGCACGAAGCTGCCGCGGACGATTCGCAAGCACGCGTCTCCACGATCGTCGTCAACAATAACGCGGCCGCAGTCCTGCTGGCGCTGAATACTCTTGCCGAAGGCGGAGAAGTCATCGTTTCTCGTGGAGAATTGGTCGAAATCGGCGATTCGTTCCGCATCCCCGACGTGATGGCGAAATCGGGCGCCATTTTGCGCGAAGTCGGCACGACCAATCGCACCCGGATCTCCGATTACGAAGCTGCAATCACCGACCGGACGCGGCTCCTGTTGCGGGTGCATCGCTCAAATTTCGAAATCACGGGCTTCACGGAAGAAGCCTCAACCGCGGAACTCGCAGGCTTGGCGTGCAAGCACGGCATTCCTTTTATGGAAGACCTGGGCAGCGGCGCTCTATTCGACCTGCGCTCGCTTGGAATCAGTGGAGAGCCGGGCATACTCGACAGCTTGCACAGCGGCGTCGATATCGTGACCTACAGTGGGGACAAGTTGCTCGGCGGACCGCAGGCAGGAGTGATCAGCGGCAGTTCAGAGTTGGTCGTCCGCATGCGGTCGAATGCGCTCTTCCGTGCCCTGCGTGTCGATAAGCTTACCTACGCGGCCCTGGAGGCGACCTTGCTCGCTTACGTTGGTCGGGACCACGATGCGGCCCCGCGGTCCGCATGATGCGCGTGACTGAACAAGAAATCGATGGGCGTGCAACCGCATTGGCGAAATGCATTGCTTCGCCGAAATTGAAGGCGGAAATCATCGACGGCGAATCTCTGCTCGGTGGAGGCGCGGCGCCTTCTTGCGTCCTGCCGACGCGCCTGCTGGCGTTGACATGCGACGGGATCACGGCTGACGAACTTTGCGCCAAGCTGCGGGCCGGCGATGCTCCGGTTATTGCTCGCGTGGAGGAAGGCCGGGTACTGCTCGACTTGCGGACGGTATTCCCCGACCAGGACGCCGCAGTGGCAGCCAATCTCAGCCGCATCGTCGCCTGACACTGCTGCATCGAAAGTTCTGTTGGCTCTTCTCTATACCATTGGACATTCCACTCGCCCGCTCGAAGACCTGTTCGAGACGCTTCAGGCGCACGAAATCAAAACTCTGGTCGACATTCGTGCGTTTCCCATGTCTCGCCGGCTGCCGCAATTTAATCGCGACTCGCTGGAGACAAGTTCCCTTGCCGCCGGAATTCGCTATGTATGGATGAAAGCTCTGGGAGGATACCGCAAAAAGATTCGCGAAGATTCTCCAAACATTGCCCTGCGCAACGCCTCGTTCCGGAACTATGCCGACTACATGCTGACTGAAGAGTTCGAAGCCGCGATCGCCGAACTCACAGCCATGGCCACGGAATCGCGTACAGCTTACATGTGCGCAGAGCGGGTATACTTTCGCTGCCACCGCATGCTGGTTTCCGATTGGTTGGTTGCGCATGGACATGAAGTCATGCACATCGATGCCACCGGTCCCGCGAAGCCGCATCGATTAACGGCAGAAGGACGAATCATCGATGGAAAACTGATCTACAGTGGCGACACGTTGTTCTGAAAATTCGAGGAAAAGCTCAGGAATTATGATTGTCGGCACAGGCATCGATATCGCGGAGGTTCCACGCATCCGAAAATCCATTGAACGCTTTGGAGATCGCTTCCTGCAGCGTATTTTCACAGCTGGAGAAATCCGTTATTGCGAATCCAAGGCGAACCGGGTCGAGCGCTACGCCGCGCGTTTCGCCGCAAAAGAAGCCGCTATGAAGGCGCTGGGAACAGGCTGGAATCATGGCGTTCGCTGGCTGGATTGCGAAGTATCGCGCTTGCCCGGGGGACGCCCCACCATGGTTTTTCACGGCCGAGCGGGTGAGTTTGCGGCAAGGCTGCGAGTGAAGAACGCGGCGCTTTCGATCTCCCACACTGCCGAGCAGGCAATCGCGCAAGTCATTCTCGAGAATTAAATCCTGCTGACCGCGCCGACCAGCGGCCTTCTGCTAGACTGACGCATTCCACCCCCATGTCCGTCATCAGTGAAGTCGTAAAGCCCGTTCCCTCGTTCGACACGATTCCCGGGCGCGCTCTTTTTCTAGGTTTGGGACTGACCAGCTTTGCCGCATTGCTGCTGGAACTGGCGCTCACGCGGTTGTTCTCAGTCGTTCTCTTCTACCATTTTGCCTTTCTTGCGATTTCCATCGCGCTGCTCGGGTTGGGCGGCGGGGGAGTTTTCGCATACCTGTTTAAGCCTTGGCTGGCGCGGTTTTCCACGCGAAGCGTGGCTTCGCGACTGTGCCTGGCCAACTCGGTTGTAGTTTTCGTGGTCCTCGAAATCGTGTTGCACGTGCCGGTCGCGCTGACCGTGACCTGGAAGAACTCCTTGCGCCTGACCGTGCTTTACCTGGCCGCAGCGGTTCCATTTTTTCTCACCGGGCTGCTGTTCTCAATTGTTTTTTCTCGCGAGACCTGGCGTGTCTCCCGTCTCTACGGGGCAGATCTGAGCGGTGGAGCATTGGCTTGCCTCGCGGTGGTTCCACTGCTCAACTGGATTGGAGGGCCGAACACGATCATCGCGGCGGGGATTGTGATGGCGATTGCCAGCATGGTCTGGTCTGACGTCCCGAAACATCGCCGGAGTGCGGCGGTCGTTGCAGCGGCTTTTGCCCTGCTGATTGCGGCGAACCATTCCAATCATCTGATCGACGTGGTTTATGCCAAGGGCATGTTTCGCGATCCCGCCTGGGTCGAGTTCTCCCGGTGGAACGCTCTTTCGCGGGTGGAAGTCGATCGCCAAGGCCAGGCGAAAGCCATCGTGATTGACGCCGACGCTTCCACCTACATCATGAACTGCGACCTCGCGCATTGGCACGATAGCGAGTGGGAAAAAGATTTGATGTCAGCTCCGCCAGCGCTGGCGAATGTTCTGCGTCCCCGCGGCGAGTTTGCAATCATCGGGCCAGGCGGCGGAGTTGATGTGCTCCGCGCCGTCGCCAACGGCAGCCCCAGCGTGACCGGCATCGAAATCAATCCCATCATTGCCAATACCATCATGCGCGGACGTTATGCCGATTACGCGCAGCACCTCTACGAGCTTCCTCAGGTCCACATGCACGTCACCGACGGCCGCTCCTACCTGCGCTCCACTCCTCAGCGCTTCGATGTAATGCAGATGACCCTGGTCGATACCTGGGCCTCCACTGCTGCCGGGGCTTTTGCTCTCAGTGAGAACAATCTTTATACGGTCGAAGCTTTCCGTGAATATTTCGAACACCTCAAACCAGACGGCATGGTTGCCATCACTCGCTGGGAATTTCGCGAGCCCCGCGAAGCCCTGCGGGTTGTCGCGGTCGCGATGGAAGCACTGCATAGTCTCGGAGTCGCCAATCCCGCCCGGAATTTTATGGTGGCCTCGCAGGGACCGTTGAATGAAGATGGAATCCCCGTGGTGGTGCTCGCCAAGAAAACCGAATTCAGTAGAGATGAACTAAGGGCAGTGCGGGCCCACATGCAGAAATATAGCCAGTTAAGCCCGCTGTATTTGCCCTCTGATGCCGGGCGGGAACAAGCGGACGTAAATCCATTCGCCCGGCTGATCGCCGGCAACGATCCTTATCGCTTTGCGCAGAATTATGCGTACAACGTCTCGCCAGTCACTGACAACGCGCCATTCTTCTTTTTTACTGTCAAGCCCGAGCAAGTCTTTCTTAGTCTCAGACCCGGGCAAGTGCTCGGCCAACAAAACATGCAACATGCCATTGACTGGAAGGTAAATCTCGGGGTGCTCGTGCTGCTGGTAGTGCTGGCGGTATCGCTGGCTGCCGTGTCCGCGTTTTTGATTTTGCCGCTGGCGCTGCAGAAAGGCCGCCACTCCCCATTTCGAGTGCTTTATTTCGTTGCTATCGGCCTGGGATACATTCTCGTCGAGATTGCCTTCATTCAGCGTTTCGTACTTTTCCTGGGCCATCCGACTTATGCGCTGACGGTGGTTATCTTCCTGCTGATGCTCTCCAGCGGCGCCGGAAGTCTTGTCACGCGGCGCTGGATTCTCCATCCAGAATCTGGCCGGTTTCCATTGGCGTTGGCCATTGTCATTCTGGTTGGTTATACGTTTTTACTCCCCCACGTGCTGGCATCATGGGTGGGACTCAAATTTCTCTTTCGCCTGGCCATCAGCGCACTGCTGCTGGTGCCTCTCGGCTTCGTTATGGGCATGCCGTTCCCCACCGGCTTACGGGCGCTAACGGCGAATCCTTCGACCCCGCATGATGGCAACGATAGTGCCGTAGAATGGGCATGGGCCATGAACGCGGCTGCCAGCGTTTTAGGATCGGTGCTGGCCATGGTAATCGCAATCGAGTTCGGGTTGACCGTCACTCTGGCTTGCGGGGCGGCTGCCTACCTGATTGCGTTGCTGTTTCTTCCGGTACTTCGTCCACAACATTCTTAAGAAGGCGCTCCGCTTTGTTATTATGCTGCGAGGGGCGCCGCTAGCTGGGGGGTGTTCCGGGTGTCACAGACGATGTCGCAACCCGCGGCGTAAGGACATTATTTGCCGAGCCAGAAGCAACTCAAATGGTCGCAGCTTAAGGTCGGCGTTACCGTTGTTATTGCCAGTGTGGTTCTGGCCATCCTCCTGTTCCTGATGTCGGGAACCACCGGCCTGTTCACCAAACGCATCACTTTGTACTCCTACTTTGATAATGCAAGCGGACTGCGCGTCGGCGCTCCGGTTCGCCTCAGCGGTGTGGACATTGGCAACGTGACCGCCATACGAGTCGTGCGCGACAAAGAAGAGAGACTTACTCCCGTCCAAGTGACCATGAAAGTAAGCACCAAGTATGACTTCGATCTGCGCACAGATTCCGTGACCTCGCTGGACACTGCCGGCGTGCTGGGAGAAACCTATCTGGATATCGACAGCGCCCGCGCCACCGGTTCCACTGCTCGCAACGGAGACACGCTGCCCACTCTTGTGCATCCGGACTTCAACGAAGTCGTGCGCTCCAGCGAGAGCACGCTGCAGAATATGGACGCTCTGCTCAAACGCGCCGATCGCATCCTCGCATTTGCGGAGAGCGGTAAAGGCTCGCTGGGTAAATTGATTTACGATCCTGCTCTCTATGACCGGCTCAACGAGACGGTGAAACAGTTCCAAGGCATCGTCGACGAAGTTGCCAAAGGCCAGGGAAGCCTGGGCGCGCTGATCAGCAACAAAGATGCCTACAACAAGTTCCTGTCGACCCTCGACAAAATCAATGCCGTGGCCGACGATTTGCAGGCTGGCAAGGGCACCGCCGGAAAACTCTTGAAGGATCCGTCTCTATACGATAACGCGAACAATACGATCGCGAATTTGAAGGACGTCACCGACGACATCAAGGCCGGCAAAGGTACTCTCGGAAAACTCACTGAAGACCAGGAACTCGCCAACAAGATCGATACTACCGTGAGTAAACTCGAGGCCTTGACCTCGGCCATGGAAGCAGGGCAAGGAACGGTCGGAAAACTGCTGAAAGATGAATCGCTTTACAACCATGCAGATGCCACCATGCAACAAGCTCAGCAGTTCATCGAAGCTTTCCGGAAGAATCCCAAGAAATATCTCAGTATCAAACTGCACATTTTTTGATTGAGTGGATCGGGAAATTGAGTGATCGGGAATTGAGAGTCAATGCTTCGTCGATTCCGCCTGCTCGTGCGCATGGTAGCTCGAGCGAACCATCGGTCCCGACTCTACATGGCGAAAACCGAAGCGGAGGGCTTCGATACGCAATTCACGAAATTCGTCGGGAGTATAGAAGCGGGCAATCGGCAAATGATCGCGGGATGGCCTCAAATATTGGCCAACGGTGAGAATGTCAACCCCGCGGCTCCCGAGATCGCGAAATACCGCGACCAACTCTTCCGTCGATTCACCGAGACCAACCATCACACCACTCTTCGTCACCATTTCCGGCGAAAACTTCTTCGTGTTTTCCAGCAGCTTCAGAGTGCGCTCGTAGCGCGCCCCAGATCGCACGGCGCGATACAGGCGAGGCACGGTCTCGGTATTATGGTTCAGCACGTCGGGCCGGGCATCGAGCACAATCTTCAGCGGTTCATCCCAACCCTGAAAGTCGGGAATCAGCACTTCGATGCGGCAATCAGGAACGAGTTCGCGAATCTCGCGAATGGTTTCGGCAAAAATCCTGGCTCCGCCCACATTATCGTCATCGCGATTCACGCTGGTCACGACGGCATGTTTCAAACCCAGCGTGGCTACAGCTTCGGCAACACGGCGTGGTTCGTCCCAGTCAATCGGTTCAGGCCTTCCTTTGGGCACGGCACAAAATCCGCAGCGCCGCGTGCAGATATCTCCGAGCAGCATGAAGGTCGCGGTTTTGTGGTTCCAGCATTCGCCGATGTTCGGGCATTGCGCTGACTCACAGACTGTATGCAGTCCAAGTCCGCGCGCCAGCTTTTTTAAATTATGAAAGTTATCGCCGACAGGAGCCTTCGCCCGGAGCCACTCCGGCTTGGGAACGCGCAGAGGCGGGTTCAGTTCGATCTGAATCAGTTGGGGAGCATCCGCCATCTGTCTGATTTTATCAGTTCACCCAACTTCAACCAGTCCATAGGTGGTTTGCCAGCGGGTGCGCATGGCAACCAGAGCGCGGCTGATTTCTACCTGCGTGATTTCTTCGTTTGGGCCAGCGATGACGGCTGCGGCTTCGCGTTTAGCCAATTCCAGCAACTGCCGGTCGCGAATTAAATTGGCGACTCGAAAACTGGGCATGCCGGCTTGCCGCGTGCCGAAAAATTCTCCCGGCCCGCGCAGTTCGAGGTCGAGTTCGGCGATCTCGAATCCATCGTTGGTTCGCACCATGGCATCGAGCCGGCGCTCGCCGTCTTCGGTAACTTTGCCCCCGGTCATCAGAACGCAATACGACTTCGCGGCGCCACGTCCGATGCGCCCGCGCAACTGATGAAGCTGTGCCAGGCCGAATCGCTCGGCGTGCTCAATGACCATCATGGTTGCATTCGGAACATCGACGCCCACTTCAATCACCGTGGTCGCAACCAGAATCTGCAACTCCCCTTTCTGGAACATGCGCATGACCTGATCTTTCAAATCCGGATCGAGCCGCCCATGCAGTAACCCAACCTTCAAATCCGCAAATATCTTCGTGCTCAATTCGCGATACATTTTGACCGCAGCCTTCAATTCCGTCTCTTCGTTCCCTGCTATGACCGGATAAACCACATATGCCTGGTTCCCCTTTGCGACTTGCTTCCGCACAAAATCCCATACTTCGGACGAGCGGTCATCGCCAACCCTCCGCGTAACGATCGGCGTACGGCCGGGCGGGAGTTCATCGAGAACACTAAGATCGAGATCGCCATACAGAGTGAGCGCGAGCGTGCGCGGTATGGGCGTGGCTGTCATGACCAGAACATCGGGTTCTGCCGCTAGACCTGCGTGGGGACGACCGCCCTCGGCCGTCCGGTCGAGCGAAGCTCGACTATCTTCGCCGCTTTCGCCCGATTTCTTCATCAGCTTGAGGCGCTGCAAAACCCCAAAACGGTGCTGCTCGTCGACGATCACAAGTCCCGGCTTGGCGAATTCGACCTTCTCTTCCAGCAAAGCGTGCGTACCGATCACCAGCTGCGCGTTTCCCTGCGCAATGTGTCGGCGAATTTCGCGCTTGCGGTCTTGCTCGAGTGAGCCGGTCAGCAACACAATGCGGTATCCCGCATTCTCCAGAATTCTTCGCGCGGAAAAATAATGTTGTTGCGCGAGAATCTCCGTCGGCGCCATCAGCGCGACTTGATAGCCGTTTTCAATGGCAATGATCGCCGCCTGAAAGCTGACGATCGTCTTTCCCGAGCCCACATCTCCCTGTAGCAAACGCCGCATGGGATGCGGCTTTTGCATGTCTTCGGCAATCTCCTTCAACACCTTTTTCTGCGCGCTTGTAGGATGAAACGGCAAAATTTTCTTGATCGCCTCCCGCACGCGGTCATCGAGCTTAAAAGCAATACCGGTCTGCGCTTTCTGCTGCCGCCGCCTGAGTTCCAGCCCCAGTTCGACGAAGAACAATTCTTCGAAGATCAGGCGAACGTGCGCTGGCGTGCGCGACGATTGCAAATCTGCAAGACTCTCGCCCGCTTCGGGCCAATGAACTTTCCACAGCGCCTCACGCTCCGAAACCAGCGCAAGTCGCTCACGCACTGCGGTCGGAATCGTCTCTGCGAGATCGGAAGTCAGGTGCCTCCAGCGCCCGGCGAATCACGCGACGAAACCAGCGTGCCGTCACTCGTCCTTGCCCAGCCGACTCGTAAATCGGAACGATGCGGCCTACTTCTAGCGAGGCAGCGGCTTTGTCATCCGCTGCATCTCCCGGCGCATCGCCCAGCATCTCGAACTGAGGCTGAATGATCTGCAGTTCTCCGCTGCGCTGGTCTTGCTCAACCTTTCCGTAAAGAGCGATCAGCTGCCCCGGTTTGAATTTGTCATGCAGATACGCGCCGTGAAACCACAAGCAGCGCAGTTTTGACCTTCCCTGCCCCACGGTCAGCTGAAAAATCGGCATCCTCCGGGTGCGAAACAGGCCCGAATTACGGACTTCGCCAATCACGGTCGCCATTTCCCCTGGCCGCAGCTCCGCGATCCCACGCGGATTCAGCCGGTCTTCATAGCGAAATGGCAGATAATGGAGCAGGTCGCCGGCGGTGGCAATGCCCTTAGTGGCAAGAATTTCCGCCAATTTCGGGCCAATTCCCTTGACGTACTGGACCGGCGTGGTGAGTTCGAGCATCAGAGTTCTTAGGAATGTTAGCAGCAAGTTGTTTCATCAACGCCATGCGTCTGCGCTCGCCAAGCAAATCTGTCTACGGCATTCGAACTCGCCTGCGAACTAGGGTCTTTATCCATCAGCATTCATCGAACATGCTCCTGCGTGCCTGTCTTCTAATCTTGCCCTTTGTGATCGGAACTCAGGCGCAAGAGGACCCCAACATCCGCGTTCAATCCAATGCCGTCCTGGTACCCACTCTGGTGAAAGACGCGCAGGGGCATCTCGTCTACGGCCTAACGCAAAAAGACTTTGCGGTTGACGACGATGGGGTGGCGCAAAACATTCATTTAGACGATTCCGCAGAATCCGAACCCGCTTCGGTCGTGGTGGCGATTCAAACCGGCAGGAGGGCGTGGCGTGAATTCGGCAGGATGCGTGGCGTCGGCCCGATGCTGAATTCCGTCCTCGATCAAGCACAATCGCAAATCGCCCTAGTCGAGTTCGACAGCCATACCAATTTAGTCGAGGATTTCACCGCCGATCAGACGCGCATTGACGATGACCTGAAAAACCTATAACCGGCAGATAATGGAGCCGCGATTCGCGACACAATTGATTTCTGCGTTCATTTGCTCGAACAGCAACCCACCGAGCGCCAGCGGGTGCTACTTCTGGTCAGCGAAAACCGTGATCACGGAAGTCATGCCGCCAGCACCGACCAGGTCGTTGCCGCCATCGGAGACAGCAATACGGTCGTCTATGCGTTGGCATTCTCGCCGTCACTGTCGCAGGTCCTGGATACTGAACGTGGCAGCAACCGCGACGAAGCCTACTGGGGCGCGCCTCCCGACATAGTTGGCACCCTGCTGATGGCGAGAAATGCCATGAAAAGAAATGTCACCAAGGCCGTCGCAGAAATGACGGGAGGCGAATATGAGATGTTTACTTCTCGAAAAGCCTTTGAGCACCATCTGGTTGATTTCAACAATCACCTGCATGGCCGCTACATGCTAAGCTTCGCCCCACAAAGACCGCACCCCGGACTGCACCGGATCCGCGTGCGACTAAAACAACCTTCCCCCGGGACAAGCATTCTATCGAGGACCACCTATTGGGCCTTCGGCGGAGGCTCTTAGGCATCGCCTGCTGCAACCATGGGACGGGAAACTTCACGCTTTCTGATCAACCTGATTCAGACCCTCTGCGCCATCATCCTCGGCAATCTCTTTTATTTTTTCCTTGGACCTGCATTTCACCTGCCCCGGCATCGCCCTTTTCAATTGGATTGGGGCCTGATTGTGGATTTCTGGCTCTGCGTGGTCGCCTACGGGTTGATACGTACTGCCAGAAAGTGGAAGTAAGGCCGATTTAATTCGGCGTTACTTTCGGAACCTGCCGAACCCGACTGCGCACGTTACCATATCGGCTACATGAACAAAATCGCGTGTCCTGTACGACGCAGGCCAGGCTGTGCTTTCCACCTTTGATTTGGACGAGGTGCTGCAGCGGATCCTGGGCATCGCGCACGACTATTTTCATCTGCGGAATGTGGCGATCATGCTGCTCGACCGGCAGTCGCAGCAGTTGTACGTCCGCTCGCAGATTGGCTGGGACAAGGGCCAGGATACGATACGCCTGCCTCTGGGGCACGGAATCACCGGAGCGGCCGCCGTCAAGAAGCAACCGGTATATGCGCCGGACGTGAGCCAGGACGAACGCTATTTCTGCTCCGCTAAAACGACCCACTCTGAGCTTGCCATTCCTTTGATGGTTCGAGACGAAGTGGTCGGAGTTCTCGATTGCCAGAGCGAGCGCGTCAATCACTTCGACGACGAGACCATCGACCTGCTGACACTTTTTTCCAACCAGGCCTCGATTGCGCTGCAAAACGCGCGCCTCTACTCTCTTGAACAGCAGCGCGCCCGGCAATTGCAGGCGATCAATGCCATTGCGCAACAAACTACGGCGGGTCCTCGATCTGGAAGAACTCTTGCGGCGCGTGTGCGAACTGGTTCAGGATGCATTCAGGGTCTCGCACGTGTCGTTATTCCTGAGAGAGGAGAATGATGTGGTGCTGCGCGCGCATCACGGCACGCTCACCTCACACATTCCGCAAGGCGGCCGGTTCCCGGCTGGAAATGAGCCCTGGGCAAGCATACTCGCGGGCAAGGGCAGCAGCGTGGAGAGCGATCTGCATGCCGCGCCCGCGACCAAGTTTTTCGCTGAGTCAGCATCCCGCATGTGCATTCCGCTGATATCGTTCGGGCAAACTCTGGGAGTTCTCGCCCTCGACAGTTCGCAGCCGGATGCCTTCCGCGACGGTGATTTACAGTCGTTGGAATCGGTCGCCGACATCTGCGCCACAGCCATCCAGAATGCACACTACGTCGAGCGTGTGAAGCAGCTCGCCTACCTCGACGGTCTCACCGGCATCTTTAACCGGCGGTTTTTCGAAATGCGGATTCTGGAAGAAATCGAACGCGCCCGCCGTTATGGCGCCGGCATGGCCGTGATCATGGCCGATATCGATCAGTTCAAGCGTCTCAATGACGAGTTCGGGCACGTCCTGGGGGATGAGCTGCCCTGCGGCAGGTTTCGTCGTTATTTCATCAGCAGGTGCGCAAAATCGATGTGGTCTGCCGTTACGGGGGCGAGGAATTCGCCATCTTGCTGACCCAAACCAGCGCGCAACACGCCGTCAACATCGCAGAGAAGCTGCGGAAGCTGGTGGCCACATGGCAGTTCCCCGGAGTACCGCGAGCGGTCACGATCAGCGCGGGCGCTGCTGCGTTCCCCGATCAAGGTACTAACCGGGATGAACTCGTGAAAGCTGCCGATAACGCGCTCTACGCCGCTAAACAGGGAGGGCGCAACCGCGTCTCACTGGGAGCGGCATCTCGTGCCTGTGTCGCCGGGGCTTAAGGCTTCTTGCTTAATTTTTGGCTAAGTGCACCCCACGGACTCTCAGATGTCGAGCCAGTGAGCCGGTATTTCGCGGCGCAACTGTTCCATCTGTTTCCGCAGTTCCTCCCGGCTCTTTCGCAGTTGTTCCCGCACCTCAGTTCCGTATTGCTGTCGCAGCTTGAGGGCCTGTTCTCTCATCTGCTTGCTCTGTTCGCACATCGATTTGCGAATCTCTTCCGAGGACTTGCGAATCTCCCGCTCCGCCAATTCCATTTGCGGGCGTAACTGGGCAACTTGGTTCTGCACTTCGCTTAACTCCATTTGGCTCTGCGCATCCATTTCAGGCATCTGGAAACTCTCTTGCAACCTGCCAGAGTCCCTGCGTCCTGGGAGCGAGATGGTAAGGGTCTGCCCTTTTCTGTCTCGAATCACTTCCACGTTCATCTGGCCGCCGCTATGCGAGTGGAAAACATGAGTAAAGTCGCTCGTGTCGTGCACTGGCTGATCACCGACGCGGACAATAACGTCGCCAGCTCGAAGCCCGGCCCTATCCGCGCGGCTGCCCTTTTCTACCGACCTTACTAAAACTCCTTTTCCATCCCTCGCGCCAAAAAATTCCGCCAACTGCGGAGTAAGGTTCTCTACCGTTAAACCGCTGCGCGGGGAAGACTGCACGACCACGACATTGAAATTCGGGATGTCAAGTGCCCCCAAATTGGGCATAGGCGGAACTTCGAAATGGAAGTCATTGTCCTTCACATGATGAAATTCCGAACTGCGGTCGGCCAGTTGCAGTTTGATCGTCATGGGCTGTCCATCGCGGCTTAAGACCAGGGTGACCATGCGTCCAGGCGGAGTCTCATGAATCATCCGCTGCAACTGCGACTTGCTCTCAACCTCAGTCCCGTTCATCGATAAAATAACATCGTGGTCCTTGATTCCCGCTTTCCCCGCAGGAGCGTCCTGATCGACCATGGTGACTTCAACCCCCTGCTCCTGCTTCAACTTCAGCGCAGCGACACGGTCAGACGTGATGTCGGCGATATCAACGCCCAGATAAGACGTTGTTCCAGAATCTTCACTGGGAATGCCGTAGGGCTGCCACGAGTTCATGTTCCGGATTTGCCCGGCCTGCGCCGCAACTACCAGCATCGGCAGCGCTGCGACGGCAGCCAAAACCTGTCTTCGTAGGGAAACTCTCTCAAATCTCTGCATTTCCGATAGCATGCGCATACCTCCGATTCTGTCCTACTAATTCGCTCGCTTGAAACAAATGTCGCCGGTGGTGGTTCGAACCTTCAGCATGGGCCCGCCGCCGTTCAAATTGCCCTCCGCGCTCAACGCTCTCGGCCCCCATTTATCGCCTTCGCTGGCAATGTGAATGTCGGGGAAATCGGATGTGATGCGGTGTCCGCTGCCGAGTGTCCACGCTGGCCCGCACCGAAACCGCCACGTCAGGGGCGATGTAGACCGTTATATCTCCAGCGGATGTCTCCAGCATAGAACTGGCGGGCGCCGCTCCTGTTTTCACAAGTTTCACCACGATCCCGCCGGCGCCAGTTTCAGCGCGGGCCGACGGCACACCGTATAGCTCGATTCCGCCCCCACCAGTGCGCGCGTCCACGTGTCCCTTTGCCGATGACAGATGAATGCTGCCCCCGCCAGTGTCGATTTCCGCCGGACCATTAATATCGCCCAGATCGATGCTGCCGCCTCCGGTTGAAACTTTTACATTCCCGACGCACTGGCGAACCTGGATACCACCCCCTCCGGTTTCGAGCTTGGCGCCTTGCGAGGCCGACATGACTTCCACGCTTCCTCCGCCGGTTTCAGCCACCAGCTTCCCGTTGGCGTGATGCACCCGGATCGATCCCCCACCGGTTTGCAGGCCGAGGTCACCGCTGACCGTGCCCACCTCAATGGAACCACCTCCAGTTTCCGCGCGCGCCCCGCCGCCAATGTCATCCAAATGCATGCTCCCGCCGCCGGTCTCGGCTTCCAGGCGTCCCGCGATTCCGGTAGTATCTACATTCCCGCCCTCGGTTTCGATCTTTACTAGTTCGATCTCGCGCGGCACCTTGATATCGAATTCTCCGGAGAACTTGCGCGGCCGGCCACCTTCCCAATCCCCCATGATCCACGCCGTGTCACCGCGAACATAACTGGTGATTTTGTACGAGTCGAACTGGCGCCTCGCGTCTCCTTCGGATGAGCTAAAGGAACGCATATGGACTACATAGTTAATGCCCTGCGGCTCGCCGCCATGCACCGACACTGAGCCTACATCCACTTTGACGTGCAGGTTCCTGACTCCAGTCAGGGACCCACTCATGACTTGTTCCCATGCATCCCCCGAGCGCGAAACGTGCGTATCCTGCGAGGTCGCCGAGGGTGATAGGAAGGCCAGGATCGTGAATAATAATGCGGCGAATTGTGGCGAACGCTTCAAAGTGAAATTGAACTCCTTCAATCGATTTCCGGCAACTGCGCCAGCATGGTGCGGGCTTGCGATTTGATGTACTCGCTCTGGTCTTTTGCAGCCAGCGTCATCAACACGCCGCGCACGCTGCCATCGGCCTTCACTGGTTCAATCAAACGCATTGCTTCGATTCGGACACCCGGATTCGAATCGCTTACCAACGCCTGCAGCACGGCATCGCGCACGTGCACGTCATCTTTCACAAACGGACCAAGACCATCGAGGGCCTTCAGCCGCACGCCAGGGTTTGTATCGTAACGCAGCGCGTAGATCAAAGCGTCGCGCACCTGGGTGATATCGGGCTTCTTGGTCAACAGATCGACGGAATCCATGCGGACGCCGGAATTGTAGTTGTTACGCGCCGCAAACAACAGCAATTGCTGGATGCGCTGATCGTTCAACGAGCCCTGCGTTTCCTGCGTGGAAACCGTGTTGTATTTGATTTCGATCTGATTAGTGCCCGGCTCTTGTGTAATGGATTGAATGCCAGTGATGGAAGCTTCTGCCGGCGCAGAACCGGATGCTGCGGTGGGACTTGTAGCCAGACTCGCGACCTGCGGCTGGTGAGAAAAAACTTTGTAAGCGGTGCCGATTCCAGCAGCGAAACCGACGATCAAAATTGCGGAAGCCAATGCCGGCGAAAAATGCATCTGCCGCAGCCAGTTCATCGGATCAAATGCCAAGCGATGCCAGAAGCGGCCTTGCTGCGTGGTCTCCAGCCCTTCCTGCAATCGCATGCGGGAAGCGGCAAGGAGGTTAGGCGTAGGCTCAACCATGCGGTCCTGCGAGAGCAGGGCATGAAATTCCTGCTCGGCCTTCAGTTCGGCTGCGCAATCGGCGCAGCGCGCAACATGCTGCTCCAGTTCATGACGGGCATCATCGGCCAGTTCGCCATAAACATGCAGCGTAATATTTTGTCGTACCCATTCGCACTTCATAGCATCCCCGTTTCAAGGTTTCGCAGGTTTCAAAGTTTCAAGGTCTTTGAAGCCTTGAAACATTGAAGCTTTTGAAACCTTTCCTCATCGCATATCCGCCAACTGTCCTCTCAACTTCTGCGTGGCGCGAAACAAAGTGTTCTTCGCCGTCTCTTCTGTCGTATGCAAAATCTCGCCCACGGTCCGCAATTTCAATCCGTGGTAATGCTTCAGCTCAAATACCATGCGCTCGCGCGGAGTCAATTTCTCCAACGCTCCCGAAATTCGCGCCCCTAGCTGCCTCCGCATCAAATCCCGCTCCGGATTCGCTCCCGCTCTTCCGTCCGCCACTTGATCGAGCAGGTCATATTCTTCGCCGTTCCCACCCTTCACCACCGGAGCGTCTTCTTTGCGCACCGTTTTCTTGCGTAAATGATCGAGACACAAATTCGTCACGATGCGGTAAATCCACGTATAAAACGAGCACTCGAAACGAAAGCTTCCGATGTTCTTGTAAGCCTTCAGGAAGGCGTCCTGATAGACGTCCTGCGCGTCGTGCTCGGTGCCGGTCAGGTGCAGCGCCAGCCGCAAAACTGCCTGATCGTAGTGGCGCACCAGTTCCTCGAAGGCGGCGCGGGTCCCCGCGCTGTGCCTCACGGATCAGGATCGTATCGTCAATGCGGCGTTCTTGACCAGCCATGCAAACCCGCGCGGGGGCCTTGTTCTCAACGAGAATGCAACCGCTGACTTTCTCCACTCGCTCGCGTTTCGTTTTCGAGTGCGCCCGTTCACCAACCGCAAGTGTTACTGCAAGTACATCGGCCGGCATGTTTTGTCATTTCCTGTTTGCCCGGTGTCAATGCCGTACCCGGGCTTGCATAGGAATAGACGCGGAATCAGCGGAATCGTGAGCAGAAATTATAGGCTGCTCAGGCGCTTTCCGTGACGTAGATCACTCGCGGGTAACGATTTAGCGGAAGACAGAACAAGGCCAGGACCGCTGGCAGGCGGGTTTACCCACCCTCCTCCAAATCGATATACTCGCAGGGCCGCTTCGAAGCCGCCTTCAGAGGCCAACCATGGGAACTCGAATCGTATTCGCCAGTTGGGTATTCATTTTTCTCACTCTCACCTCTCAGCCACAACTCGCAGCCCAATCCACTCCGCCTGTCGCGCCTGACGAAAACCAGGTTCATGCGCGCGCCACGGCCCTGCTCCGGAAGATGACAGTGGATGAAAAAGTCGCCCAGTTGTCCCAGCTTCCGGGTATTCCCGTGCCCGAATTCACAGAGAACGTGGGCAAGCCGATGGAGGAAGTCCTCAAGCAGTTCGGGGCCGGTTCCATCCTCTGGATTTCCGATCCCAAAGAAATCAATCGCCTGCAACATGTGGCGGTCGAGCAAACTCGCCTTCACATTCCGGTTCTTTTCGGACTTGACGTCATTCACGGCTACCACACCATCTTTCCGGCGCCGATCGCCATGGCCTCCTCCTGGGACCCCAAGATGGTCGAACAAGCGCAATCCGTGGCCGCGCAAGAGGCCAGGGCGGCGGGCATTGACTGGACCTTTGCCCCCATGGTCGATATCGCGCGCGATGCGCGCTGGGGACGCATGGTCGAAGGGGCTGGCGAAGATCCTTACCTCGGCGCGGCCATGGCTCGCGCTCAGGTCTTAGGATTTCAGGGCCAACATCTGGGAGCGCCCGGTCATGTGCTGGCTTCTGTCAAGCACTTCGCCGGCTACGGAGCGGCCGATGGCGGCCGCGATTACGACTCCTCCTACATTCCGGAAGAACAAATGTGGAACACGTACCTGCCCCCGTTCAAAGCCGCTGTCGACGCCGGGGTCGGAAGCGTCATGAGCGCGTACATGGACTTTAACGACGTCCCAGCAAGCGGCAATCATTGGCTTCTGACCAATGTTCTGCGCGACACCTGGCACTTTCAGGGATTCGTAGTCAGCGACGCTATCGCGGTCAAGAGTCTGGTCACGCATGGCTACGCCAGCGGCCTGCAGGACGCGGCGTATAAGGCATTCACCGCCGGCTTGAACATGGATATGGCCAGCGGCACCTATCTCAAATACCTGCCCCTGGAACTCCAGCAGAAAAAAATAACCATGCGGCAGATCGACGAGGCCGTTCTACCGATTCTCGAAACTAAAATTCGCATGGGATTATTCGAGCATCCCTATGCCGACGAAGCGAATATTGACAAAGTATTAGACGACCCGGAGCACCAGCAACTGGCGCGCCGTGCGATACCACGTTCGGTTGTCCTGCTGCGCAATCAGAACGCACTGTTGCCTCTCGATAAAAAGACCATTCGCTCTATCGCCGTGATCGGCCCACTCGCGGACGACCAAAACGATCTTCTCTCAATGTGGGGCGCGCTGGTGAAGCCCGGCCCCACGGTCACTATTCTGCAGGGCATTCAGGAAAAAGTCGGCCCCGCCGTGCGTGTAGCTTTTGCCCATGGGCCGAATTTGGGCCGCACTATTCCCTCGCCGTTTGAGGGTATTCCGATGACAGCGGCCATCAAGGAACAACCGGCCCAAACCGATCAGGAAGCGCAGCAATCCATTGCCGACGCAGTAAATCTCGCCCGGCAGAGCGACGTAGCCATTCTCGTACTCGGAGAGATCGATTTGATGAGCGGCGAAGCCGCCTCGCGTGCCTCCCTGAAGCTCTCCAATCATCAGGAAGAGCTGCTGGAAGCCGTATCGGCCACCGGAAAGCCAGTTGTTCTCGTACTGGTCAATGGCCGTCCGTTGAACATTTCCTGGGCCGCGGAGCACGTCCCTGCCATCCTAGAAGCGTGGTATCCCGGCAGCCAGGGCGGCAACGGCATCGCCGATGTGCTTTTTGGCGACGCCAATCCTTCCGGTCATCTGCCCGTAAGCTGGCCGCGCGCCAGCGGACAACTTCCGCTCTATTACAACCATAACCTCACCCAGAGTCCTGAAACCGCGCCCGATTTCAAGTCGCGCTACTGGGACATTCTCAGCACACCGCTCTATCCCTTCGGCTACGGCCTGAGTTATACGACGTTCTCCTTCGATCATCTGCAGGTCACGCCTGAGGCACGCGTTGGAGGCAAAATCGGAGTTTCGGCAGAAGTGACCAATACCGGCAAAGAAGCCGGGGACGCCGTCGTTCAGCTTTATATTCACCAGCGGGCGGGCAGCGCCTCCCGCCCGGTGCGCCAATTGAAGGGATTCGAGCGCGTTACGCTGGAACCGGGAGCAACGCGCACCGTGCACTTCACCCTCGGGAAAGATGAATTGCAGTTCTGGAGTCCGGCTGAAAAAAAGTGGGTCGTCGAACCTGAGCAGTTCGACGTATGGCTCGGAGGAGATTCCAGCGCCGCACTACACGCCAGCTTCAGGCTAACTAACTGATAATGAAATAACGCAGAAAAAGGCTGGCTTGGCCGCGATCAATGTAGTCAATACTTTAGTGCCGTCCGGCATGTAAATCCGGCCGGATGACACGTCAGTCCACCTTTGGTAATGGCCTATTTGTACCTGCCGTCCTGTCCCTTAAGGGTCTTTCCAACTCTCTCCCGCCACGCGAAAATGAACCTTCGTACTGGAATAGCCCCGAACCCATGGAAAACGCCTTCGGTACCGCCCTTGCGCCCACTTCCCCCAGAAAGAAAACTGCGGCCCGCGCTGCTCTAGTCGACGTCAAAGAGTCTTCCCGTTTTCTGCTGACCGAATGCTTCCGCCAGTTTGGCATCGAGACTGTGGTGGCTTCCAGCACGTCATCCGATCGCCTCAAGCAGGAGAAATTTGAGGCCTGCGTGGTGAACCTGGCCCCCGCCTCAGAAAGGGTGATGGAAGCAGCCCGCACTTCTCCCTCGAACAGCAGGCTTGTGCTCTACGGACTCGGCGGCAGCGCGCAGGACGCGATGCGCTATTCCAAATACGGCATTAACGCCATGTTCCAGGAGCCGTTAGAGCGGCCAGCAGCCATGAAACTGGTGCGCGCCACCCACATGCTCGTGCTGCATGAGTTTCGCCGGTATGCGCGCATTCCAATCATGACCGAGGTAACAGTGGTCAGCAATGATGGCCACCGGCTCAGCGCTTCCAGCATTGAAGTCAGCTCGGGCGGCATGTCGTTGAAGAGTTCCGAGGACATGCCTTCGGGAACGAATGTTGAAATCTCTTTTTCTTTGCTCACCCTGCCCCGGGTTTCCGTGCGTGCCGTGGTCAGCTGGCGCAAGACCAAATCCTTCGGAATCCGCTTCGATTCGGCCGACGAACGCCGGCGCAAAATCAAAGAGTGGATCGACGGCTTCCTGGAAAGCTAGGGCGGCCCTGCATCCGCTGATTCCGTTCGGCATCCTCGGTGAGAGACTTCCCGCTACAATATCTTCGTGCCGGAAGCAGCCATCGACGAAAGGTTTAGCGCCACTACAGGCCCAATTTCCCGCCGCTTCACTCTTCGCCAGAGGGTCGCGCTGCGCATTATCATTGCGGCCGGATACTGGTTGATCCGGCTGATCGGTTCTACGCTCCGCGTCTGCGTTTCCTTTGAAGAAGGTGCACAGCAAACCATTGACCAGCGGCCGCTGATTGTTTCTTTCTGGCACGCGTGCCAGATTCCCGCCGCTCATATCTGCCGCAATATCGGCGTCCGGGTCATGAGCAGCAACAGCTATGACGGAGAATACATGGGGCGAATTGTCCGCAAGTTCGGATTTGTCCCTGTAAAAGGCTCGAGCACCCGCAATGCGGTGCGCGCCCTCTTGGGATTGCGTCGCGCTCTTGATGAAGGCTGGACTGTGGCCTTCACGCTCGATGGCCCTCGCGGGCCACGCTACAAGGTGAAGCCGGGACCGGTGGCTCTGGCGCGGTCTTCGGGCGTACCGATGAGCGTGTTTCACATGGCAGTTGAGCGTGCATGGGTACTGAATACATGGGACCGGCTTATGATTCCCAAGCCGTTTTCGCGGGTGCTGGTGCGCTTCGGAAAGCTCATCCCCGTGCCCTCGGGCGCTACAGACGAAGAACTGGAGCGCTATCAGCAGCAGTTGCAGGAGTCACTGGATCGCGTGCGCGAATTCGCCGAAGGCAATATCGGCAAGGTCGGGACGTCGGAATTTCCTTACTACAAAGAGTGAGATGATCGCCGGCTGCGCGCAAATGAAAAGCCCCCGCAAAGTGGGGGCTTTTTCCGTTTTGAGTTTCTATATTGAGCCAGCTACTTTGGACCAACAGGAGCCGGCAGTTACTTTTTCGCCGCCTCGCCAACCTTGGCGTACTTTCGGCGGAAGCGCTCGACCCTGCCCGCCGTATCCAAAAGCTTTTGCTTGCCGGTAAAGAATGGATGGCAGCTCGAGCAGATTTCTACGCTGATGTCCCCTTTATGGGATGACCGCGTCATAAAAGTATTGCCGCATGCGCAATGCACGCGCACTTCGCTATAAGCGGGATGAATGGCTGCTTTCATGGGTTGAACCTCGATTCGAATGTTAGATTCTACCGGATTGGCGCTGGATTCAGCAACGGCGGGCCGCCCGACGATATTTCCTGGCACTGTACCCTGGCGTTCTTGGCGGCCTTTCTTTGCGATCTTTGCGGTTGAAGGCACCGATCTTTTACTCAACTCGAGCAAATATCGGGACCTCTTGACCGCGAAGTACGCGAAGAAATGCGCGCGAAGGGCGCAAAGAAAGGCCGCAAACTAAGTCGTGACTGGTCTTCGCGGGACGACGAACTTGGCCCGCGCTCACGGCCTAAACAAATACGAGACCTTCACGAAGACCTGGCGGCTGTCATTGATATAACCGCGAGGCGTATAAAGCCCCGCCAGCCCAGCCGGGTCCAATTCCAGATTGCGGTTCAGATTTTGCAAATCGCTGTTGTATCCGATATAAACCGCCGTCCCCGGGTGCACGAGATACGTGATCAGGAAATCGGCGTTGAACTCTTTCTGGGTCGGCAGGTACGTATAAGGATAAAACGTGTTGCCTGGCGTATTCGCCAGCAGAGAGTTGTATTGCATGATTACGCGCAGCGAGAGTTGAGGCGTGAATTGCCAATTCCATTTGCTGCGCACGATGTCGTTGTTGAAAATGCCTTTGCCAATGGGGCCGGGCGCTTGCGCCAGAGCAGAAAGATATTCGCTGTTCCTCGCCCGCAGCCGTTCATACAAATATTCGTTTTCGATCTTTAGCCGCTTGACCGGACGGAAAGAAAAGGCCCCGCTCGCCGTATCCTGTCGCGACAAGAGGGTCTGCGGCAGATCGTGCGAGGCGGGAACGAAATTCGCGCCGTCACCCCAAGAGTAGGTTGCTCCGACGGTAAACTTGCGAAAATAGCTGGTCAGAAAAGAAGCACTGCTTTGATGCTCGTGGTAGTCGTAGTTGCGGTTCACCGACAAGTCAATAAAGGCAAAATCTTGTGGCCGCAAGCGCTCGCGCAATTCGTCATACGGAGACAAATAGAAAAGCGTCTGGCCGCGCCCTTCGATCTTCAGATACGGATCGTAATAGGTATCCAGTCGATTGCCTTCATGATCGAAAACATATCGTTGTCTCATCGACGGTCCCCAGGCCACGACCCATCCCTTCTTCGGGCGAAAGCGGTAATAGACCGTGTTATACATTCCGCGAATATCGACCCGATTTACGAATCCCGGCACGGTCACGAAGCCGGGGCTGACGTCCTGGTAACTGCCAATGTAGTTGAAGTGCAACCCGTTACGGCGAACTTCAAGCTTGTCCGCGGGACCGGCATAATGACTGCCGTTCCCGAAGTTTCCTGAGCTGAATGGAAACAGGTTGTATTCGCAGGTGCTCTCCAGGTCGCCGCCCGGTGTAAGATATGCGTTCAGTCCCAGCAGATTACTTGAACTGGTTACCGCCTGGCCCTCGACCGTCCAGTTGGAACTAAATTTCAGCCTTCCGTCGACCCCGCCAACCCGGTTGTACTCGCCGGTCGCAGGGCACTCCCAGTTGCTGAAGATCGCGCCCACGCTCGACTGCTTGAAGAGGTCGCGGCTCACACGCGCAACCGTGAAATAAGATCGATCGCCCGAGATTGCGGTGGAACAAATCGGCGAGGTCGAAGGGCAGAAATCCGGCACAGCCAATCCCGGAGCGCGGTCATCGCTGGCGATCATGCCCAGCGAGTACGGTCCTTCCTTGCCGGTAAGGCGAATTCCTGCCGAGGGATCTTGAATGTTGCGGGTAAAGAACAGATCAATGGGCGTGCGGAAATAGTCTTCGTTTTCAAGAAAAAACGGCCGCTTCTCCGGGAAATAAACTTCGAACCGCTGATTCACCGTGATCTGCGGGTCTTCTGACTCGACCTGGCTGAAATCCGGATTGGCTGTCAGATCGAGCACGAAATGGTCCTGGATCACAAATTTGCCATCCATCCCTGTCTGGCCTTTTGCGGTCGCATCCTGAAAATACGGATTGTAAGGATCGCGCTCATCCAGCGCGCGAAAGCCTTGCATAATGCCGTAAGGAATCAGTTCGATTTCCCGGTCGGGTGAAATTCCCTCCAGTCCATACATCGTCGCCGCCTGTCCCAATCGGCCTTGCACTTTGTAGGAAACTTGCGGCCAGAAGGCATCTTCACTCTTGCGCACGATCCCGCGGTACAAAATGATTCCCCATACCTGGTCTTTGGTAGCGGGAAAGCGCAGGCTCTTGAACGGAATCGCCATCCACACCACGAATCCGTGCTCCGTGACCTTGCCCCGCGAATCCCAAACCGTGTCAAATGATGTGTCGAAATTTCCATTTACTTCCTGGCGCGAGGCTTCCGTCCAGATCGCGTCCCATTGCACGCCGAGCGGTGTGGTCTGGAAGGCATAGGCGCGTCGGCGGTCGTGAAAGGTATCCAACATGACTTCTACTTCATCGTCGTCGTAAATATCTTCCCGCGGAGACATGCGGGCGCGTACCTGCCGAGGATCGTCGAAGCATACAAAAACCACATACAGATTTTTCTGGTCATAGCCCAGATAGGCTGCAGTCGGCTCAGAAACCGCTTCGCCGTCGTGCGGATTGCGCTGCGTGAATCCGACAACTTTGGCCATGCGCTCGGCCGTTTCGCCGTGGGGACTCATGCTCAGGAAATCTTCGAGGACGGGAGCGTGGGTCAAGCGAGGGATCGTCAAGGTCGGAGAGCCGGCCGTCGGCCGGACGGCCAACTTGACCGCTGGATCTTCAGGAGGCGTTGGCAGCAGTTGAGCAGGCGCCGCAGCGGGGATGTGCTGAACTTGAGCCGTCTGCTGCGGACTACTTCCGGGCGCAGGGTTTTGTGGAGTTGTCCGCTGACTTTGAGCGCCCGCAGCCGGAAGAATAAAGCCAGCCACGGTTATGGTCGCAATCATCTGGTTGCGAACTCGACGCCAAACTAGACCCAAGCGCACTGCTCCCTCGACTCCCCAGCCCCCAGACAAGGAAGTGAGCAAGATACACTATCTGGAGCGAAACAAAACAAAAAAAGATAGTTTGTACCGGTTTGCGAAATGACTATTTGGGAGGCTAGAACAACAGGCTTTGCCTGCGGTTGGGCGTAATACCGAAATGCTCGTAGGCGAGTTGCGTGGCCACGCGTCCGCGCGGAGTTCGGTTCAAGAAGCCGATCTGCATCAGAAAGGGCTCGTAAATCTCTTCAATGGCATCGGGTTCCTCGGCGAGCACCGCCGCCAGCGTATTTACTCCGACCGGCTCGCCCTGATACTTCTCAATAATCGTGAGCAGCAACCGCCGGTCAACCTCGTCGAAACCGTATTGGTCCACTTCGAGCATCTGCAGTGCCGCTTGCGCCGTTGGCAGGTCGATCTTCCCGGCGCCGCGCACCTGTGCATAGTCGCGGACTCGTCGCAGCAACCGGTTCGCAATTCGCGGCGTGCCCCGCGAACGGCTGGCGATCTCGTTGGCGCCGGCTTCATTGATCTCGACTCCCAGGATCTCCGCCGACCGCTCTACAATGACTCTCAAATCTGCGGGAGTATAAAATTCCAGGCGCAGCACGATACCGAAGCGGGCCCGCAACGGCGCCGAAATTAATCCCGCCCGCGTGGTCGCCCCGATAAACGTAAACGGCTTCACTTCCATGGTATGGGTGCGCGCAGAAGGGCCTTGCCCGATGATAATGTCGAGCTTGTAGTCTTCCAGCGCCGAATAGAGAAGCTCTTCGAGCACCGGCTGCAGGCGGTGAATTTCGTCGATGAACAGCACCTGCTTCTCCTGCAGGTTGGTGATGATCGCAGTCAGATCGCCCTTGATCTGCAGCAACGGCGCCGCCGTCGGCTGGAAATGCACTCCAAGTTCATTGGCGATGATGTTGGCGAGCGTGGTTTTTCCCAGTCCCGGAGGCCCATATAGCAGAACGTGATCCATGGCCTCGCCGCGGGAGCGGGCAGCTTCAATCGCGACCGCTAGATTCTCTTTGACCTTCGCCTGCCCAATGAACTCCCCGAGTCGCTGTGGACGGAGCTTCAGCTCAAACGAGGAATCATCTTCCACGGGAGCGGCTGAAACTACACGCTCAGCGCTATACCCGGAATCAGGAATGTTTTTTGCCGTAGCCACTCGCCGGATGTTACCACGAACAGATCCATTTTAATTGTGGCGATCGAGATTCTTCGGGGTGTTGGGCCAATCTCATAAAGGATGCGCCGGCTTGGGGTGCGCGTGATTTTTCCTGGGCTTCACGCTGAGCGCAATTTTCATCACGGCATCATTCGTAGGATCGATCTCAAAGACTGCCTCGCTGCGGTAACCGGGACTGTCCATTCTGTATTTGTAAACGCCGTACGACTGAAAAATATCGTCATCAAACGGCACGCCATATTTCGCCTTCACCCGCAGGGACGTATAACTATGACCCGCGGGTGCAAGCACCAGGTATGCGTCCCGGTGGTTCTGGCTTTTGTAGGCGGCAATTTCGGAGAAAGGGAACGGCTGCTGCGCGAGAGTGTAGTCGACAACCGCCATCTTGTTTTGAGTGAAGATTGCCTTTGCAACAATGGCGTCGATTCTGCTGGTTATTTCCTGCTTGAGCGCAGAGCTGTCGGCGATTGCGGAGCAGTGGCTCTTGTCCGCTTTGCACTCGGCCAGAATCTGATCCACCACATAGGCGCGAAGAACAATGGAGTGTTCCAACAATTTCTTTACGCCTTGGTCCCCCGGTAGCTCTGCCGCGGCGGTAAGGGCCGGAATCATCTCGCGCCAGTCGAAATCGTTGGCGGAAAACAGCTGAGCGGCGGCGACTGTGGCGGCGTGGCCGCTATCGGCCGCGCTCGACAACGAGGCAGCAAAAAACCAGCAGAATAGCAGCCAGCAGATAAAGCAGCGAATGGGCAATTTCATCTCGATAGGCGCCGTGCTTCGTTCAGATTAACCGGATCCTGTCTGATCTTGCTTGGATCGATCGGTCAACTCGCTGCCCGCTTCCGTCGAGCTTACGATCTAAATCTTCTGAAACGAGTGCGCGACTCTCTTGCCTGAAACTCCGTCGAATATACCACGGCTTGAGTGCTCTTCGCGGCATCTTCAGCGATGTCTTTGTCTTTGCCCGCGCCTGCCGCGTACACGAGTCTCAAGTCCCTTCAGCTATTGCATCCGCCGTGCCTGTTTTAGGCCGAAGCCGCATAGTTAACTACTAGGATTGGGGCTCATGCGTTGCCCGCCACATTCCCTTCGGCTTCGCATGGCGATACCCACGACCCAATTTCCGCATCCAACATTCGCTTTCTTAGGCTAAACTCCCAATTCTGGGGTATTAAGCCTTTGCGGCCGATTCCTGCCGCGAGCAGTGGATGTAGCCGTTCGATCCCTGGTTTGAGGAACAGGAACTATGCCATCGTCGGTCTGGTCTGGACACCTAACTTTCGGATTGATCTCCATGCCGGTGCGCCTGTTTTCCGGCGCCCGAAGCTCGGGCATTTCTTTCAACATGCTGCATCGTCCCGATAAGTCGCGTCTCAAGCAACAATATATTTGCCAGCTCGAGGGCGTTCCTGTCGACCGCGACGACATCGTGAAGGGCTACGAGTTTCGCAAGGACGAGTACATCGTCATCGAGCCGGATGAGATCAAGAAGATCGAGCCGCAGACCGCCAAGACCATGGAGATCCTGGAGTTCGTGAAGGCAAGCGAAGTCGATCCCGTCTATTTCGAGTCCTCTTATTACATGCTGCCCGAGGAAGCCGGCCGGCGTCCGTATGCGCTGCTGACCAAAGCCCTCGAAGAGAGTGAATACGTTGCGATTGCCAAGATCACCATGCACAACCGCGAGTACACATGCTTTCTCCGCCCCTCAGAAGGTGGATTGATGCTGCACACCATGTACTACGAAGAGGAAGTGCGTAAGGTGGAAGGTTTCGGCGCACCCGACGTGGAGTTGAAAGAAGCGGAAGTAAAAGTCGCGCATCAACTCATCGAAGCGCTGGCCGACGAGTGGGACCCAAAGAAATATCACGACACCTTCCAGGACAATTTAAAGAAGCTGATCGAAGCGAAACTCGAAGGCGGAGAAGTCGCTGCCGTCGAGAAGCCGAAGAAGCTCGCCCCGGTCGTCGATCTCATGGCCGCACTCAAACAGTCCCTCGCTCAGATGGAAGGCAAGAAGAAACCTTCAGGCGCGGCCAGGCCTGAAGAAGCAACTGCAGCCGCAGCCGGCAGTAGATCGCGTCGCAAGAAATAGCTTGCTCTGACCCGACACCGGCCTCACTTTGCGCGAGCGAATGCATTGAGATGCATTCGCAAACCCAACTTTTGCCTCATGCCATCTCCTCGTCCATCCAACTTGCCGTTATGCTCGTGCATCCCAGAAGCAAGCAACCGTAAAAAATGGCCTTGAAGCGCCGCGAGACTTCGCTAGCGTAACAATCGTGCTGCGACACTACCAAGCGCTGGGTGTAGTGCAGTTGCACCACTACCAAGCTTTGGGCGAACTGGCGCAGTTTCAAAGCAGCCGTTAGAATGTAGGATTCCTCGCAAGCCAAATTTTCCTTTGGGGTGCTGATGAGTTTCCAACGCGTATGCCGATTGGGCGCGGTGGTCGTCCTGATTGTGCTGTGGTCGGCTTGCGGCCAGGTCTACCGGCCGGTAGTTCTTCCCTGCTCTCTAGGCGGACTTCCTAATTGCCCGGTGGAATTGCCGCCCTCTCCAACCGCCTTTCATGCGGTATACGGCATCAGCCTGAATGTGCCGAATTATCCCGGCAATGCGATGCAGATTGATGTCGGTGGAGACAGCATCATTGGCGAGACTCCAAGCTCCGATCCGAGTGCGCCCAACATCGGAGACAATCCTACGAACGCCGCAATCCTTCCGAACTTTGCTGCGGTGTACGTCGCCAGCGCCGCCAGTGGGGTGCCGGGAGGCATCGACCAGATATCCTCGTTCACACCCGCAGCCGATTCCCCCACCGGAACCGGCTTGGGGCCGGTCAGCAACATCCAGATGCCCACCGGGTCGTTGCCCGTATTTCTGAACACTACTCAGAACGGCTTTATCTATGTGGCGAATTTTGGGACCAACTCTATCAGCACAATTAATACATCGCTCAACGCGGTGATTAATACAGGCACGGTGGGAACAAACCCAGTGGCGCTTGCCGAGATTCCCGACGCTCTGAAAATATATGTTGCGAACCAGGGCAGCAATACGATCAGCGACGTTAACCCGGCAGATCTGAGTTCCACGCTGGTGCCGGGTTTTAGCGGCATGACTCCCGTATGGATTGTGGCCCGCAGCGACAGCCAAAAAGTTTATGTATTGACGCAAGGCGATGGGCAACTCGTAACCATAGATACTGCAACCGATGCAGTTACGAGCAGCCTTCCAGTCGGCGCCGGCGCGAACTATATGTTCTACGACCCGAACCTGAACCGGCTGTATGTGACCAATCCCGTCACCGGCAACTTGTACGTATTTTCGGATTCCGGCGGGGCCAACGACACTCCGGCACTGTTGAAGTCCATCGCTTTCACCGCCGCGTCGGCTCCGTGTTCTGCGGGGTGTTCGCCTTCTTCCGTGACCGCCTTGGCAGACGGAAGCCGCTTTTACGTAGCCAGCTATCAGACCGCAACTGCATGCCCCGATCCGCTCGCGGGAACAACCGCGGCTTGTGTCATCCCCACGCTGGCCGTGTTCAATGCCCTGGATTTCACGTTGAAAACAACTCTCACGCTGCTCACCGATCCTCCGTTCTCCGCGAATCCAACCAGCAGCCAGTATCAATATGCGGTGCCGGCGTTATCCACTTGCGCTCCCGCAGTCCCTCCTGCAACCTATTCGCCGAGCACAGTACGGTTTCGCGTGTTCACAGCCGCATCCAGCGATAGCAGCCGGGTGTACGTGAGCATGTGCGATGCCGGCGCCATCGCAGTCATCAACACCCTGGACAATAACGCCAACAATCCCACCAACAATTCAACTCCGGCCGACACTGTGATTACCGACCTTCCTGCTGCCTTCGGCGTTTGCACGCTGGCGAACTGCAACGGAGTTGCCAGCATTACATCATTTTCGATCACTTCGAACGTGGTCACCTTCAAGGCGGCGAATTCCTTTACCCAGGGAGAAAAAGTTGTCGTCTCAGGATTGACGACGGGCACTTACTTGAATGGAGAGATTCTGACTGTGCTCCCGACCGGATTATCGAACTCCCAGTTCGAATGCTATTTCGCCCACGCCAATGTGGCTTCAACCAGCGAGTCGGGAGCGGCAACGGTTGAACCGCCGTCGCAGTCACCAATTTTCCTGCTGCCGGGACAGTGAAGTCCGGTCTCTTCCGGGCGATTAAGGGGTCAGAGGGCTGTCGAAGGCTTTGGTTTTGAGACCGCTGGTTTTGAGCAGCTAGCTTCGCGCGGCTACCGCTTCCGGTTGTGCGGTTTTGTTTTGCCCGTTCCTCGCCCCATAATGCGAGTCGACATAGTCATCGAGAATCCGGATGAACTCCGGGACAATGTGGTCCCCTTTAAGAGTGGTGAAGAGGCGTCCATCCACGTAGACGGGAGCTTTCGGTTCTTCGAAGGTTCCAGGAAGCGAGATGCCGATGTTGGCATGCTTGGACTCGCCGGGGCCGTTGACCACGCATCCCATCACCGCTAGCTTCATTTCTTCCACGCCGACGTAGCGGCTCTTCCATGCAGGCATCTGCTCGCGCAGATAGGTCTGAATTTGTTCGGCCATTTCCTGAAAGAAGGAGCTGGTGGTGCGTCCGCAGCCGGGGCAGGCGGTGACTTGCGGCGTGAAGCTGCGAATGCCCATGGATTGCAAAATCTGCTGCGCGACCCGGACTTCTTCCGTGCGGTCTCCGCCGGGCGCGGGCGTGAGCGAAACGCGAATGGTGTCGCCGATGCCTTCCTGCAACAGCACGCCCATGGCAGCGCTTGATGCGACTACGCCCTTGGCCCCCATGCCAGCTTCGGTCAGGCCGAGATGCAACGGATAGGTGCAGCGCGCGGCCAGGGCGCGGTAGACCTCAATGAGGTCCTGCACGCCGCTAACTTTGGCGCTGAGAATGATCTGGTCCGGCCGCAGGCCGTATTTTTCGGCCAGCGCGGCTGAATTCAGCGCGCTGACCACCATCGCTTCCATGGTGACTTCGCGCGCGTCTTTCGGCTCGGCCAGGCTGGAATTCTCGTCCATCATCTTCGTGAGCAGCACTTGATCGAGCGAACCCCAATTCACGCCGATGCGCACCGGCTTCTGATATTTCACCGCGACTTCGATCATGGTACGGAAATTCGAGTCGCCGGTTCGTCCGATGCTGGCATTGCCGGGATTGATGCGGTACTTGGCCAGATCACGGGCGCACTCGGGATATTTAGTGAGCAGCACGTGTCCGTTGTAATGGAAGTCGCCGACGATGGGCACGCGAATGCCTTGCTTATCGAGTTGCTCGACCACGTGGGGAACGGCTGCGGCGGCGTCATCGTTGTTGACCGTGACGCGGACCAATTCGGAGCCGGCGCGGGCGAGGGCAGCACATTGCTGAACAGTCGCAGGGATGTCCGCGGTGTCGGTATTGGTCATCGACTGCACCACAACCGGTGCATCGGAGCCGACGCGGACATTGCCGACCAGGGCGGTGACGGTTTTTCTGCGGGCGATGATGGGCATGCGGAAGCTTTATTTTACCATGCGAGGATCAGTTGGCAGTTGCGCGGGCAGGCCCGCCGTGGCGCACTAAACATCCGCCGCAGGGCTCGCTGCGCGGCGGTGGGTCCAGACGAAATAGACCGGAATGCCGGTCGCGATCAGGAGCAGCCCGGCGAGCGATGGCACTGGCCGCGTCAAGAGCATGTTGATGAGAAACCAGGCGGTGATTGCCAGAAAAAGAACAGGCGTGACCGGATAGCCCCACATCCGGTAGGGACGCGGCAGCCCGGGTTGTTTGTGGCGCAACACAATTACGCCGGCAACCATTAGTCCATAAGAGAGCCACAGCGCGAACATCGCGTAGTCGAGCAGCGTCTCGTAAGAACCACTCACTAACAGCACAATCGCCCACGCGCTTTGTGCGAGGATGGCAAAACCGGGTGTTTGATATCGCGGTTGAATTTCGCCGAATTTTCGGAAGAAGAGGCCATCTCGCGCCTGCGCAAAATACACTCGTGGGCTGGTCAGAAAACAGCCGTTTAAAGTGCCAACAATCGAGATCAAAATGACCAGAGAGACCAGCATGCCGCCGCGGGCGCCCATCACGCGTTCGGCCAAGGTCGCGCCCACGTGGTCGCTGGCGGCGATTTCCGGAATCGTCAGGACGCGCAGGTACGCAATATTCGCGAGCAGATAAATCGCGATGCAGGCGGCCGTGCCCAGGGCGAGTGCGAGAAGCACATTTCGCTGCGGGTTGCGAATTTCGCCGGCTACGAAGCTGAGTTGCACCCAGCCATCGTAGGCCAGGACGCACGCAATCAATGCGACGCCGAAGCTGTCTAGGGAAAATTCCGCGGAGGCCGGATTCGCCGCCCGCGCGGCATTGCCGCCCCACCAAAAAGCGGCACCGATGATTGCGAGCAGCCCGCCGACCTTCGCCAGCGTAAAGATGTTCTGCACCATCGCTCCGGCGGTGACGCCGCGATAGTTGATGGCGGTCACAACAACGATAGCGGCGATTCCCAGCAATTTCGATTCAACGGAAGTGAGCGGCACGAAGTAGGAGACGTAGAGCGCCAGGGTCACCGCCATCCATGCGACCTGCGCGGTGCGCGCGACTGTGAACATCGACCAGCCGCAAAGAAAGCCGATCAGCGGACGTAAGCCTCACGCAGAAATACGTATTGCCCGCCAGTGGCAGGAATGGCAGTGCCCAGTTCAGCGCAGGCGAGCGCGCCGAAAAATGAAATGATTCCGGCAAAGACCCAGACGCCCAGAATCGCCGTGGCCGAGCGCAGCTCGCGAGCGACTAGGTTGGGCACAAGGAAGATTCCGCCCCCGATCGTGATGCCGATTACGATCGATAACGAATCGAGCAAACCCAGTTTGCGTGGCAGGTCGGATGCGCGATTGATCGCGGCGGTAGTTTGCCTCGGCGGCACGCCATACTATACAACGCTCGTCCGTGGCCTTAGTTTCTGGGCCTTGGCTGAGGCCCACGCTTCCAATTTGTTTTTGGCATTTCTTCCAGAACTCGCTTCTGGTACCCTCGTACGCCTATGCGCCTCCTTCTACGGCTGTGCTTCCTGGTTCTCGCAGTCAGTTTCGTCTTCGGCCAAAACCCCAAGCCTGTTTCCGATCGCCTCGCCGCGCAGAACGCGATTTTCGAAGAGCAGTACGAATCCGATCTACGGAATTTCCCACTGCGGGCGACGGCTTACGGCGACTACCGCTATAACGATCAGCTTGGAGAGTATTCGCTGGCCGCGATTGATGCGCGGCATAAAACTGACGAGGAATTCCTGGCGCGGATCCAGGCGATCTCGACCGAGGGATTTAACGATCAGGACCAACTCTCGCACGATCTGCTCATTCGTGTTTTGCAGCAGCGCGAGGCCGACTTCGATCTCAAAGAATATGAGATGCCGATCAATCAGCAGAACGGCATCCACACCAGC
Source organism: uncultured Acidobacteriaceae bacterium (assembly GCA_963743585.1). Classification (GTDB taxonomy): domain Bacteria; phylum Acidobacteriota; class Terriglobia; order Terriglobales; family Acidobacteriaceae; genus Sulfotelmatobacter. The sequence goes on from CAVUQI010000007.1 coordinate 369,058, forward strand.
CTTGCCGACCTGCCGCTGTCGATGCCGTTCGATTCGGTGAAGCATTACGAGGATTACGTGGCGCGGCTGCATCAGATTCCGCGGGTGCTGGTCCAGACGACCGAAGTTTTGCGCGCAGGCATGAAAGATAAGCTGATGCCCGTGCGCTTTATCGCCGAGAAGCTGCCGGTGCAGTGCGAGGGAATTGTCGAATCGGATCCGTTTCTTTTGCCGACGAAGAAATATCCGGCGGCGATTTCTGCCGACGATCAGAAGCGATTGACTGCGGAAATTACCGAAGCAGTCCACAGCGATGTGCTGCCGGCGTACAAATCGTTTGCCGATTTTCTGCGCGGCCAATACGCGCCACGGGGACGCACGATTTTATCGATCACTTCTCTCGCAGAGGGGCAGAAGCGATATGAGAACGACATTTATGCACGCACGACGACGCACATGTCGCCCGCGGAGATCCACGCGCTTGGGCTGCGTGAAATGGACCGCATTCAGGCGGAGATGACGGCGATCGCGAAGAAAGAAGGATTCGCCGATCTCGCATCGTTCCGGGCTTCGCTGAAAACCAATCCGAAATACATTCCGACTTCGGCCGAGCAGATTCTCGATGATTTTCGGCATTACATTGCTCAGATGGAGCCGAAGCTTCCGGAATTGTTCACCCTGCTTCCCAAATCGCCGGTTACTGTGGAGGCAATACCGGCATTTCAGTCGGCCGCCGCGACTCACTATGTGATTGGCACTCCCGATGGCAAGCGCCCCGGCCGGGTAGTCGTTGCTACTTCCGACTTCGCTCATCGATCGATGATTGATGATGAGGCGACCGCCTATCACGAGGGCGTTCCTGGACATCACATGCAATTATCGGTGCAGCAGCAACTCCAGGGTCTGCCCAAATTCCGCCTGCATGGGCTGGGATTTAATGCATACATCGAGGGCTGGGCTTTGTATGCGGAGGGTCTCGGCAAAGAGGTCGGCTTCTATCAGGATCCGGGTTCCGATTACGGGCGTTTGTCGTCCGAACTTTTTCGGGCGGTACGCCTGGTGGTCGATACCGGCATTCACTCGCAAGGATGGTCGCGCGAGCAGGTCGTGGAGTTCATGCGGAAGTCGGGAGCGGTGGACGAGCCCACGATTCAGTCTGAGACCGACCGTTACATCGCATGGCCGGCACAGGCGCTCAGCTACAAGCTGGGACAGTTGAAGTTTCGCGAACTGCGCGAACGGGCTGAAAAAGAGCTAGGCCCTAAGTTTGATATTCGAAAATTTCACGACGAGATGATTAACGGCGGCACCCTGCCGCTGGACATGCTCGAGGCGCGGACGAACAAGTGGATTGCAGAGCAGAAAGCGAAGTGAGGGCCCGAGAATGTCAGCGAAGAGTGTGCAGGGCCCCTTCGACTAGGGAGTTGCTTCACTTCGTGAAGCAACTCCCTAGCTCAGGATGACTGGCGTCAAGGTATGCCTGAGCAAGATTTCTAAGGCAGCCGGTCCACCAAGCCGGGTAGCGTCTTCATCAAATCGTTGTAGATGACCATCACCGCGAACAGCACGAGGAAAACGAATGCAGCCTGATACACGCGCTCTTTGATGCGCAGGCTGACGTCGCGCCGCATAAGGGCCTCTATCAACAGAAAGAGAATCACACCGCCGTCGAGAATCGGAATTGGCAGCAGGTTGAAAATGCCCAGATTCAAGCTGATTCCAGCCGTCAGTTCCATCAGCGGAGTCCAGCCCTTTTGTTGCGCGGCATAGCCCGCATCCTGCGCGATACCGATTGAACCGGAAACCGCGCGCAAAGAGACTTTCCGTTCGACAATCTTTTTGGCCAATTCAAGAATCAGCAGTGAGTATTTCTTGTTTTGATCGAGCGAAAGACTCAGGGCCTGCCCGAACGGCAAAGTAGTCACCTTGGTCTCGCTCTTGTTGAGAAAACCCAAACGATAGCGTTGCTCCCCCGGATCTTCGGTGTTTGAGAGTACGGGCTTCACATGCAACGAGAGCGTCTGATCGCCGCGGACCACAGTAAGATCGACCGGTTGACCCTTGGTCTGCTGCAGCCGTTCAATCATGGTCTCAATCGAATCCAGCGGCGTGCCATTCATGGCGACGATTCGGTCACCCTCCTGCAGTCCAGCCTTGGCTGCGGGTTTGTCGGGTTCAACGTGTCCGACTATGACCGGCTCCTCGGGATACCACCCGGCGTCGCCTACATCAGAACTGGTGATGGGCTGAGGAACAATGGTCTTTTGAAAAATCTGGCTTCCGCGCTGAATTGTCACATTGAGCGGCTGGTTCGGACTGAGCCACACTTGCGGCTGCAGTTGCTCCCAGGTCGGATCTTTGATGCCCGCCACCTGAATGATGCGGTCGCCGGGCTGCAATCCGGCTTTAGCTGCGGGAGAGTCGGACTTGATGCCTTCGATTACGGCGGGCTTATCGAGGAAAACCGGGTACTCGTAGTGCACCATGTAAACCACGGTGAGCAGAAAGATGGCCAACCAAATATTCATCGCCGGGCCGGCGATCGCAATCAGAAAACGATGCCAACGCGGATGCGATAGAAATTCAGCGGGATCGCCCGTGCGCTCGTCCATGGGGTTCTCGCCGCTCATCTTCACGTAGCCGCCCAGAGGAATGGCGTTGATGCGGTAATCGGTCTCGCCCCGTTTAATGCCGAAAAGGCGTTTCCCGAAACCAATGGCGAACTGCTCCACCCTAACGCCCAGCAGCTTGGCCACGGCATAATGGCCGAACTCATGGATCAGGATCATGAAGCCGAGGACTACTGCGACCGCAACGACGGAGATAAAAAAATCGTACATAAAGGTAAACTGCGTAACCGCTCCCTCTTAGATTCAACTAAACGACAGATGTTGCGCGTGGAGGACCGCTTTTTTTGATCCGGCCCTTTTGAATGGCGGATGTCCGTTCCTGAGCATATCGGCGGGCTTCGGTGTCGGCTTCAAGCACTTTTGCAATGGACTCCAGCTTGCCGGGATTCGACGCACAAACCGCATCTTCGATGATCTCAGGAATTTCATTGAATCCGATACTGCCTTCCAGAAACGCAGCTACGGCAATCTCATCGGCTGCATTCAGGGCCACGGTCCTGGCGCCTCCCGCCTCCGCTGCTTCATACGCCAGACGCAGACAAGGGAATTTATTCATGTCCGGCGGAGAGAAGTCCAGATGACGCAAGTTACTCACCGGATATCGCAGATCGGAATGAATTCGCTCTGGGTATGTTAAGGCGTAGAGAATCGGCAATCGCATGTCCGTGACCGAAAACTGCGCCAGAATGCTGCCGTCAACGAACTCGACCATGGAATGAATGGTCGATTGCGGGTGCACCATGACTTGCACCTTTGCTGCTGGAACATTAAATAGCCGGCACGCTTCAATTACTTCAAAGCCTTTATTCATTAATGTTGCCGAGTCTATCGTGATGCGCCTGCCCATCTTCCACGTTGGATGGTTGAGCGCCTGCTCTACGGTGATGGAGCTGAACTCAGAACGTGGCGTGTTCAGGAACGGCCCGCCGGAAGCTGTGAGCCAGATGCGCTCGACTTCTTCCATTCGTCCGCCGCGCAGGCACTGGTGCACCGCATTGTGTTCGCTGTCGATCGGCAATAACGGCTTGCCTTGCCGGCGCGCCTCAGCCGTAATCAGCTCTCCGGCGGCGACGAGACATTCTTTGTTCGCCACTCCAATCGTCTTTCCCGCCTTGACCGCCTCGTACGTGGCCTCCAGTCCGGCCACTCCTACGATTGCGCTGACCACGAAATCGACATCCGGATGCGTAGCTACATGCACCAATCCAGTCAGCCCATGCGCTAACACGACTCCCGATATTCCGGCTCGCTTAAGACGCGAAGCAAGGATTTCCGAGTCAGCTTCCGATGCCATGGCTGCCACGCGCGGACGCCAGCGTTGGACTTGCTCAAAAGCGACATCCAGGTTCTTGCCCGCGGCCAGCGCCGCAACCTCAAAGCGATCAGGAAACGATTCAACCACGCTCAGCGTGCTGCGGCCGATCGATCCGGTAGAGCCTAGAATGGCAATGCGTTTCATCGAGAAAGTGATCGCCCGCGTCCGGAGGCGATCTTCTATTTTACGCGTTACCAGGGGCGGGCGGGTGGGAAGAACGCTGAGGCATACAGCCATAGCACCGGAGCTGCAAACAGAAGGGCATCGATTCGGTCGAGCATGCCACCGTGGCCGGGGAGAATTGTGCCCGAGTCTTTCACGCCAGCTCCGCGCTTAATCAAGCGACTCCACCAGATCCCCAAGCTGCGCTGCGATATTGAGGACAATTGTCAGCACGACGACCGGCCATAAGTCGGGTTTCTCCAGTCCGAACAACCCATCTCTCGGGCCGATCAGCCCGATGCGAAGAAGGAACGAACTGATCGGCAGAGCGTAGGCGAATAAAGCCACGCCAACGGCGAGGCTCGCCGCCACCGAGGCGGCGGCGCCTTCCCAGGTTTTTTTGGGGCTGATGCGAGGCGCCATTAAGTGTCTGCCAAGCGACCGGCCAATGAAGTAAGCGAAAATGTCTCCGGCCCACACCACTAACAGCAAATAAAGGAGCAAGAATGCTCCCGCAACCTGTTGCCGAAGTTGGGCCAGCATGGCCAGAGGCACGGCAATGTAGACGACGGCAAACGCCGACGCAGCCGCTCCCGGGTATGCTGACTTCAAATCCGTCCGGCGCATGGCGATTGCTAAAAACACAAATGGCGCGATGGTGCAGGCGAATCCTACGCAGACCACAAACTTCAGCGCAGACAATTGCGGCCCGTCGCTGGCGCTGCTCGCAACGAAGAAAATGAAAAACAGCGCGACGTAGATATAGGTCGGCAGCCGTAGGGGCTGTATCCCGTAGGACTCCGTCAGCTTTAGAAATTCATGTATGGTCACCAGCGCGACTGCCGCGCTCACCAGTGCCACCACTGACACTGGCGCGCGCAGCACCAGAACCAAAACAATTGGAATCAGAACGACGGCGGTCGCGATGCGTTTTAGCAAGGGAGTCTTTGAAAAAAGCGAAGAACCATTTAACCACAGAGACATAAAGAGCACAGAACATGGCACGGAAGAGCAGCGGCTCGAACTGTTTTCTCTGTGACCTGGTGGTGGAGAGGGTTTCGGCTACCTGGCGGTCTTTTCGTGCGTGGGATGCCGGGGTTTCGCGTGGGCGTCGCCGTTGAGTCCGCCATAGCGGCGCTCCCTCTTTTGATACTCGGCAGTGGCCTCGAGCAAGTGAACTCCACGGAAATCAGGCCATAAAGTTGGCGTCACATAAATTTCCGCATATGCCAATTGCCACAGCAAAAAATTGCTCAGCCGCATCTCGCCTGAAGTCCGCACTACCAAATCGGGGTCCGGCAGGTCACGCGTGTAAAGGTGTTCTCGGACGGTGTCTTCATCGATTTTCAAATGGTCGAGCCCACCGTTCTTCGACGCTGCGTCAACTATTGACCGGAAGGCATCGACCAACTCACTGCGCGCGCTGTAGTTCAGGGCCAGCGTAAGCACCGTGCCGGTGTTTTGCGCCGTGTTCGCGCGCGCCCACTCCATGCGCTCCTGCACATCATTGGGCAGTTCGTGCTGACGCCCGATATATTCCAGGCGAATATTGTTGTTGTTGAGTGTCGGCAATTCCGCTTTTAAATAGCGGCCGAGCAACCGCATGAGAAAACCGACTTCGCTCTTCGGACGCTTCTTCCAGTTTTCCTCGGAAAATGCGTACAGCGTGAGCGCGTGGATCCCGATGCGCGCCGCGGTTTCAACGGTCGAGCGCACCGCTGCGACTCCGGCGCGATGCCCGGCCACGCGCGGCAAGTGGCGCCGTTTTGCCCAGCGCCCGTTGCCGTCCATGATGATCGCGATGTGTCGTGGGAGCCGCTCTGGATCAAGCTGCCGGTAAATTTCGCTTTCCTTATGATCCAGCCCGGCGGGAACTCTCGCCTGCAAGGCTTATCCCCTTCCGAATCACGAAGCTAACACAGTAAGGAGCGGGAGGCAATGCGAAGAATTTGACAGTGACTCAGTTTACCCGGACCAGATTTTCTTCGCGCCCTTCGCGAAATCCTTGGCGCTCTTCGCGGTAAAGGTCTCTCTTTATCGCATGGCCAAAACCCACGAGGAACAGCCAATTTCGCAAAGTATTAAAAGCGCTTCCCGTGAAACGAGTCCACTAAGAATCGGAAACCAGCCAGTCCAGCGCCTCTTCGCGTGTTTTGAAGGTAGGAAAATCACGCTGCGAAAAATTCTTGAAGTGTTCGTAAAATACCTCCGGCATACTTTCAGTTCCCATCCAGGCCGATCGTTTTACGAAAGGCCGATCGAGCACCAACACTTCTTTCATTCGAGTCGCGACATTCTTGTCGATCTTCGCGCCTTTGAAATCGGCCAGAATCAGCACAGAATTCGGCGCGTGGTGCCCCACGTCGGCACGAATCTGGTCAAGCAACAACAACATTTCCTTGCCGGTGCAATTGGTGAAATCCACGGCATAAACAGCTTTGCCCTTGTGCTTGATGAAGCCCAAGCGCTGGTCGAGCGGAGTATCGCTGGCACTCATGAGAGTAATGATTCGACCACTTCGTAAACCCCGTTCAGGGCCGAATCCAACGCCGCAGAATCTTTCCCGCCGGCTTCGGCAAGATCGGGACGGCCTCCACCTTTACCGCCAACCTTCTGCGCGACCGGAGCAATTACTTTGCCAGCCTGAACTTTACTCGTAAGGTCTTTGGTAACGCCAACAATGAGCGAGACATTGCCATTGCTCGCCGATCCAAGCACCACTACCCCGGAGCCGATCTTATCGCGTAATTGATCAACCAACGTGCGGAGTTGCGGACGATCGAGATTGTCGACGCGATGCGTCAGCACCTTTATGCCTTTCACATCTTTTATCTTGTCGCTGATGTTGGCCGTCGAAGACGAAGCCGATTTCATCCGCGCCGAATCCAGTTCGCGCGTAAGCCGCTTGATCTCCGAATCTTTCTTTTCCAGTTCGGCCTTCAAAGCAGCAGCGGGAGAAACCGTCTCGGCGTGGGCGGAAATCTCCTCGGCAATGGGTGCCCCATCCTTGCGCGCACTGTGCGCAAGGGTGGGGGAGGCAAACGTAGATACCACCTCTTCCAACTCGTGATCCATTCGGAAATGCGTCAACGATCCCAATCCTGTCACCGCCTCGACCCTCCGCACTCCCGACGACACGCTGCCTTCTTTCAAAATCTTGATCAGACCGATCTCTCCAGTCGCGCCAGTATGGGTTCCGCCGCAAAGTTCAGTGGAAAAATCTCCAATGCGCACCACCCGCACTTTGTCGCCATACTTTTCGCCGAACAGCGCCATCGCATGGTACTGGTTGATCGCCTCCTCGATGGGCACGTCAGTAATTGTCTCGACAATCTGGTTGCGCAGCACTTCTTTGTTGACGATGTCCTCAATATCCTGCAGTTCCTCATCTTCCACCGCGGTGAAATGCGAAAAATCAAATCGCAGATGATTGGGCGCAACCAGCGATCCCGCCTGCTTCACATGCTTGCCCAGAACTTCGCGCAGTCCGGCATGAAGCAAGTGCGTAGCCGTATGGTTGCGCATAGTGGCTGCTCGAACCTCGGCATTTACCACGGCATCGACCCTATCGCCGACGCGAATCGGTCGTTTGGCGATGACCTGGTGCGCCCGCACGCCTTGAATCGGCGCGTAGCATCCCGTCACTTCGGCGACGATGGTGTTGTGATCGTCGGAGTAGAACCATCCCTTATCGCCAACCTGCCCGCCGGATTCGGCATAGAACGGCGTGTGATCGAGGATGACCTCGCCGGATTCGCCGGACTTGAGTTCCCGCGCGCCTTGGCCGTTCTTGATGATGGCGAGCACTTCGCAATCATTCGAGCGCGTTTGACGGTATCCTTCGAAGACTGATTTCGGAAGCTGCCGGTAAGCAGGATTCGCAGTTTGCTTGGCAGCGCCTTTCCAGGAAGCGCGGGCGCGGGCCCTCTGCTCTTCCATCGCGCGGTCAAAGCCGGCTTGGTCAAACTCGATTCCCAGATCGCGGCAATACTCCTCCATGAAATCGAGGGGCAGACCGAATGTGTCGTAGAGTCTAAACGCGTTTTCCCCTGCGTACTTAAGATTGACCCCCTGCCCTCGGAGATGGGCGAGCCAGCCGCGAAGCTTCGGAACGTCTTCGCTGCGTGCGGCGTCATTCCGTGACAGGTTGCTTCCTTCGGAACCGGGGCGTAGCACGCTCCAAACCATGTCCTCAACCTCGATTTCCAGTCGCTCAAGCCCCCGGTCGACGGCGCTACGAAATCGGTTTTCCTCCGCTGAGATTACATCTGCGGCAAGGCCGCCGGACAACTCAGGGTACGCATCCTGCATTAGATCTCGGACGGCAAAAGCCATCTCATGCAAGAACGGCTTCGTTTGTCCGAGCAGTCTTCCGTGCGTGATCGCCCGCCGAATAATCTTGCGCAGCACGTAGCCGCGGCCGTCGTTCGAAGGCAGCACTCCATCTGAAATCAGGAATGTCGCCGCACGCGAATGGTCGGCGATCACTCTAAGCGAAGCAGCAGATTTGTTGCTAGGAGAACCTGCCGAGCTTTGCCCGGTCGCACGGCCGAGGGCCGCCGTGCCCACATGGCTTGTAGTCCCCCCATCGCCTGTGCCCTCCTCTGCTCGCGTGGGGACAGCCGCCCTCGGCTGTCCGGCGGAGCGAAGCTCCGCTGTGTTGCCGCCAGCTCCGGTCAGCTCGGCGGCTCGCCTAATCAACGGCGTAAACAAATCCGTCTCATAGTTCGAAATCACGCCCTGCAGCACCGCCGCGACACGCTCCAACCCCATGCCGGTATCAATCGACGGCTTGGGTAGCGGACTCAACTTACCCGAAGCATCGCGGTCGAACTGCATGAAGACCAGATTCCAAATCTCAACATAGCGCCCACAGTCGCAGCCAAAGGCGCAATCCTGATGCCCGCAGTCCGATGCGACCGGCCCCATATCGTAATGAATTTCGCTGCACGGGCCGCACGGGCCGGTATCGCCCATCTGCCAAAAGTTATCTTTTGCGCCAAATTCGAAAATCCGCTCTTTGGGCACGCCCTGCGCGACCCACAGGTCATAGGCCTCGATATCGCGCTCCACGCCCGCTTCGCCTTTGAAAATCGTCACATACAGCTTCTCTTTATCGATCCCGAACCATTGCGGTGAAGTGATCAGTTCCCACGCATAGGCAATCGCATCCTTCTTGAAATAATCACCAAACGAGAAATTGCCCAGCATCTCGAAGAAGGTGTGATGCCGGTTGGTGAATCCCACATTTTCCAGATCGTTGTGCTTGCCGCCGGCGCGCACACATTTTTGCGATGTGGTGGCGCGGGAGTAGCCGCGCTTCTCCAATCCGAGAAAAACATCTTTGAACTGATTCATCCCTGCATTGGTGAAGAGCAGAGTAGGATCGTTCGCCGGAACAAGCGAGGACGAATGCACCTCTTTGTGCCCCTTTTGCACAAAGAAGTCGAGGAACTTGCGGCGGATTTCGGAGCCGGTGAGCATGGTCGATGGCAAACACGATTTTAGCATTCGACGCGCAATCAGCTCGCTCTGCGTGTGCTAATCTCCCGCTATGGCGAACGCAATTTCTTCCCACCGTACAACCAATGCATCGGCCGAGCGCAAACACTTTCTCAGTGACAAGGTCGAGCACTTCACCGAATCCGTAATTCGCGAGATGACCCGCCAGGCGATGCTCTACGGCGCGGTCAATCTGGCACAAGGCTTTCCCGACTTCGCCGCGCCGGAACCAATCAAGCAAGCTGCCAGCGCGGCCATCGAGCAAGACGTGAATCAGTACGCAATCACCTGGGGCGCGAAGAACCTGCGCAATGCCATCGCTCGTCAAATGGGCGTCTGGCAAGGCATACGAGTCGACCCCGAAAAGGAAGTCACGGTGTGTTGCGGCTCGACAGAAGCGATGATTTCGACCTTGCTCGCAGTCTGCAATGCAGGCGATGAAGTGGTGATCTTCGAGCCTTTTTACGAGAACTACGGCCCCGATTCGGTCTTGAGTGGGGCGCGGCCTCGGTTCGTGAAGTTGCGTCCGCCAGCCGAGGCCGGCGGCGAATGGGCATTCGATGGGAAAGAATTGCGGCGTGCCTTCGACAAGCATACGAAGGCCATCATCCTCAACACGCCAAACAACCCAACTGGCAAGGTCTTCACGCGCGCCGAACTCGAACTGATTCGCGACCTCTGCATTGAATTCGACGTGCTCGCGATCACCGATGAAATTTACGAACACATCCTGTATGACGGCACCCGACACATTTCCCTGGCGTCACTCGAAGGGATGCGCGAGCGCACCGTGACTATCAACGGCATGTCAAAAACCTACAGCGTCACGGGATGGCGTGTGGGATGGGCGGTTGCGCCCGAGCTAATTACAAATGCCATCCGCAAGGTGCATGATTTTCTGACGGTCGGCGCTCCTGCGCCTCTGCAGGAAGCCGGTGCCGCAGCTCTGGGCTTGCCTCCGGAGTATTATGCGAAGCTCGCGGAAAACTACCGCATCCGCCGCGATCACCTGGTGCCCGCTCTCGAAGCGGCGGGGTTTAAGTGCTTTCTGCCGCGCGGGGCCTATTACGTAATGACCGATATTTCTGCCTACGGCTTCGGCAGCGACGTTGAATTTGTGAATTATCTGGTAAAAGAGATTGGAATCGCCGCCGTGCCGGGTTCGAGTTTCTATCGTGATGCGATGGATGGCGCGCAGCAGGTGCGCTTCGCATTCTGCAAGAAGCTCGAAACCCTGGACGCGGCGGCCAAACAATTGAACAAGCTAAAGTCGAGCAAGTCGCGCCCGAGATGATCACATGGGTGCACGAATGGGCCATGTTTACCGTGCATTCCCGAGAGTATACTGCGGGAAAGTTCGAAATTCTCTCGGGGAACAAGCAAATATGGCATTGGAAGCGGCAGAGCAGGTAACGGAACAGGTTCCGGTCGATCAATTTCAGGCCTTGGAAGAAAAAATCTATCGCACCATTGAATTATATAAATCGGCACGCAGCGCGCAGGCTACTGCCGAACGCGACTCGCAACGCTTACGCGAGCAACTGGACGAGCGGGATGAGCAACTGATTACCTTACGACGGGAGATGGTGCAACTGAAGAAAGAACGGGAGGAAATTCGCAGCCGCGTCGAGCGCATGCTGGAGCAGATTGAGTTGATCGAAGAGCGCGCGAGCTAACTGCTGGCGTAAGCGAATCTGCAGGGCGAAATGCCGGGAGTTCAACCAGAGATGGCAACTGCTACTAAGAATCCGCCAGTGAAGGATGCGCAGAACGGCAGCGTGCGCGTGGAGATTTTCGATCAGGCGTACAACTTGCGCGGCTCGGATCCCGATTACATCATGAAGCTGGCGGAGTATGTTGACTCCAAGATGCGGGCGGTCGCCGAAGCTACCAATACGATTGATACGGTGCGCCTGGCGGTTCTGGCGGCTTTGAATATCGCCGACGAGTATCACCTTCTGAAGCGAAATCAGGACAATGGCGCGACCGACTATCAGAAACGCGCGCATGTGCTGGCCAATGCTCTCGACGAAGTGCTCGATGAGAACCACAAAGCCAGTTGAACTGCTCGCCGCCTGCGCTGTCACTCATTCACTGGCTTCGCCTTCCAATTGAGTCAGCACTTCCTCATCCACATCCCATTTCTTCAGGATTGCGAAAATTGACTTCGTGCTGAAACCTCCGCGCGCCAGTTGCCGGAATACGCGTGCCGTCTCCTTCTGATCTTTGGGTTTCTTCAGGCGCTTGCGTCGCAGATAATCTCGGGCTTGTTTTTCTTCGCTGATTCCTTCAAAGGCGGCATCGACTGCTTTGTCGATCAGGTCGTTATGCACGCCCTTGGTTTTCAGATCCGTGACTATGCGCCGGCGTCCGAACTTCTGATTGTCGCGCCGCAGCGCAGAGAAATACGCGGCGTATTGCGAATCGTTCAGATAGCCGTTGTCTTTCAGCCTCCGAATGATGAGTTCGACCAGCGTCTTGCCATATTCCGTCTCGGCTTCCACGCGCGCACGCAGCAAGCGCTTCAACTCCGCAACCGTCCTCATGCGGCGCGCCAGTGCACCGACGGCATACTCATACAGCTCATCTTCGGAATAGAATTTTCTCTTAGGACGCGGAAACGGCATGCGTCAACGATAAACCTTCTTGAGCGATACTTGCTGGCCGATACTTGTGGATCAATACTTGTTGGTCAATAAAAGGAAAGAAGAACGCAAGCCACGTTGGTTTCTACCGCCCGAATCCCGCCGACTGCATCGACTGCCGCGATATGTCCGCGGTCGAGGCGATGCCCTGCATGCGCAGCTTGAAGTCGTCGGCATTCGAGGCGTTTTCGAGCGCGGTTTCGTAGTTGACCAAACCCGCCTGGAACAGGTCCCACAGCGACTGGTCGAATGTTTGCATGCCATATTGCGAAGTGCCGGCAGCGATGGCGTCGCGAACCGAGCGGGTCTTCTCGGGCACCAAAATACACTCGCGAATGAATGCCGTGTTGATCATTACCTCAACGGCGGGCACGCGGCCGTCGGTGTCGCAGCGCCGAACCAGCCGTTGGCTCACGATCGCGCGCAGCACTGCCGCCAGCTGCAATCGAATCTGCTTCTGCTCCGGCGGGGGAAAAATCGAAATCACGCGGTTGATGGTTTCCACCGCGTCCAGCGTATGCAGAGTCGAAAAAACCATGTGGCCGGTTTCCGCAGCGTGCAGCGCAGTCGAAATCGTTTCCAGGTCGCGCATTTCGCCGACCAGGATCACATCCGGGTCTTGACGCAAAGAAGCGCGCAGCGCCGAACTGAAAGAAGGCGTATCCACGCCAATCTCGCGCTGATTGACGTAGCCCTTTTTGTCGCGATGCAGAAATTCGATGGGGTCTTCAATCGTAATGATGTGTTCGGCGCGGCTGGAGTTCACACGGTCAACCATGGCCGCGAGCGTGGTCGATTTACCGGATCCGGTCACGCCGGTTACCAGCACCAACCCTCGCGGCATTTCGCAAATCTGTTCGACCACCTTCGGCAAAAACAATTCATCAAGCGCGCGGATCTTCGTGGGGATGACGCGCAGCACGAGCCCAACGTTACCGCGCTGCTGAAAGATATTCACACGGAAGCGTCCTAGACCGGCCACGCCGTAAGCCATATCGATTTCCGTGGTCTCTTTAAATTTCTGTTTCTGCCGCGCCGACATCATGCTGAAGGCCATGGTCAGCATGTCTTCCGCGCTCACCCGCGGCTGGTCGGTCAGCGGCGCCAGTTCGCCGTCAACGCGCAAATGAGGATAATTCCCCACTTTCAAATGCAAGTCGGAGGCTTTACGTTCAGTCGCAATCCGCAGCAGATCGTCAATATTCATTGGAAGGGGTTTCCCCAGGAGGCGGTCGGCCCCCAATCTCTTCGTAATGCCAAGCTCTAGGTAATGATGGACTGAATCGTAACTTTCCTAAAGATGACCTAGGTAATGCTCCCGAACAAACCGTGCCTAACTGTTGCAGTTTCGCCCTGAACCGTTCCAGCGAGCAACTTAAAGAGCAATCTAAATAATCAAAGCTGGTCTCGCTCCCGTGTTCCTGTGCAATCGGCAAATGTTCGATTTTGCAAAAGACGGCGTTTTCATCGCGATTATCGCGCACGGGCTAATTGGAATTTCACTGGTCTGGGACAAGGTGCTGCTGAAACGTCGCGGCACGCAAAATCTATTCAGCTACGTGTTCTGGCTGGGCGCGATCAGCATTTTCGGCCTGCTGCTTCTACCCTTTGGCTATCATTCGCCATCCCTCACCGTCATAGTGATTGCTTCGGTAGCGGGCGCAGTGGACTTGGCTGCATCGTTTTTTTATTACGCGGCCCTCAAACGTGGGGAGGCTTCCGAGGCCCTGGCGGTGATGGGCGGCTTTACGCCGGCTGCCACGGCAGCATTCAGTTATGTCCTGCTTAAAACGCAGGTGCAGGGGCACCAGTTGATCGCATTTGCCCTCATGTGCGCGGGAGGCTTCGCCATGTTTTTCTCCGAGAAACTCCCGCTGAAGAAGTTACTGCTACCGGTTGCCATGGCTGCCGTTCTGTTTGGGCTGGCCAATGTAATGGAGAAAATGGTCTACGACCGCACAAACTTCGTCAGTGGTTACGTGTGGTTCACCATCGGAACATTTCTTGGGGCGATCAGCTTATTGGTGCCGCCGTCATGGCGAAAACAAATTTTCCACAATTCAGGCGACAAGGCCGAGCCCAGCAATCGTTTCTGGTATTTCGTCAACCGCTTCCTCTCAGGCGTAGGTTCCTTCCTGGTCGTATATGCCATCAGCCGCACGCATCCCGAGATCGTTTCTGCCATCTCGGGTGTGCGTTACGCTGTGATCTTCGTCGGCGCCTTGCTGCTGACCAAGTTGAAACCCACTTGGCTGAAAGAAGATTTCAGCGGCGCAGAGCTGGTGACGAAAATTGTTGGGACCTGTCTGGTGATCGCGGGCGTCGCCCTGTCCGGAATCAGCGGAGGCAAAACCTCCGGTGGTGCCCGCGATATTAATACCACCGGTTGCTCCGGACTCGAATTTACTCGCCCAGCCACACTCCCAAGGGCTTCAATTCGTCCACGTGATCAAACACCACTTTCATTGCGGCTGTCATGGGTATCGCGAGAATCAGTCCCATCGCGCCCCATATCCATCCCCAAAAAAGTAAAGCCAAGGTCACAGCCAGCGGATTGAGCCGCAGGCGATTGCCCAGAAACTTGGGATAGAGCACATTCAGAGAAAACAAGTGCAGTCCCAGCACGGTCAAGAATATGAACAAAAATCCCATTCCGTGGATAACGCCCAATCCCGAAAGAATCGGCGGAATTATGGCGAGCAAAACCCCAAGATAAGGAATCAGGCTGAGAAAACCGCTGATGAATCCGATGAAATAGAAATACGGAATTCCCATCAGCCCAAACACGGCAGTACTAATTGCCCCGATAAAGAGTCCGACCAGGAGGTTCCCTACAATGAATGCCCGCATCATATCGGCAATTTTGCCCAGAGTGATATATGCGTTATCGCGCATCTCCCGCGGAAACAGCAAAACCGTACACCGCCGCGCATCGTCCGTCCACGTGAGCATGAAATAAGTCAGGAAAGGGATGAATGAAGCGGCAAGTAAAGCATCGGTCGCCGCTCCCAGGCCCGAACCAATTGTGTTCCACACGCTCGGCTGCTGGGTCACCTGAATTGTCTGTTTTTGATTGTTTTCCGAAGCTGCTGCCTTGGCAGGAGCAGTCAAAGCGCGCTCCTTTTCCGTGAACTTGTCGACGAAGTTGTGAATTTCGGCCGAGTACTTCGGCAGTTGATGGGCAAACTGCACCGCGCGGTTGTAAAAAACGTAGGAAATCCCATAGAGAACTGCAGCGACCACAAGCAGCGCAATCAGCGAAGAGACCGAGCGCGGCAAATGTATTCTTTGCAGCACCGAGACCAGGGGTTCAAGCACAAACGCCAGCAGTACCGCGACGAAAGCCACCACCCAAACCATTTGCGCAAAGTGCAGCGCGGCGCCAACCGCAACCAGCGCCAGGACCGTGTTGGCAGCCGAGTTCCGGCGTATCACCTCTCCAATCGAGGTTTGTTCGGTTTCCGGGGCGCCGCTGCCTGGTTTGCTGCCCGCGGTCGGCGTATTCGGGGCCATTTGCCTTACGTTATTGATGGGTCGTTCCAATTCCACCTATTGCACCTCGCCCGCTAGCACTTGCTCAAGCGTAAGCTTGCGGTATCCGTAATAGGTCTCGTCGTCTTGCGATTTGTGTCCGAAAAGGAAAAATATCTTCGCGCTGGCCTTCATCGCATAGTGTTTCGGCAGCCAGATATCATCCTGCACCGGCATCTTTTCCAGTTCGAATTGCGTCCCCGGCTCTACCTGGGCCAGAAAACCTTCGATTGAAACCGGATGGATCACGCGGGCCTCCACCTTCACCCACTGATATGTTTTCTTGTCGATCCAGAGCCTACCCTCCGTCCCTTTGAGGACTTGTGTGTCCATGTTTGGTGGTTGGTAATCCGGCCGCGGAGTGGCCTTCAATACGTAAACATCGTGGCCGTCGAGTTTCTGCTCACCGGTGAGTTTAAATTTCAATGCTACGGTGAGTTGCTTCATCATCAACTGATCACGCCTGCGATCTTTCTCATATTTCGCAATGCGCTCCGCTCTGTCCTGGGCCGACTCGCTCCGTCTGTCGGCCACCGTCTGCTGGAGCTTGTGGCGCTCCCGCTCTTCCTTATCGCGCGGCAGCGGCTTGCCATTGATCGCGATCAGCCGCTGGTACGGCGAGCCAAGAATCATCATATCTTCGAATGTTTTCGTTCCTCCGTGGGGTTCGAGGTCACGTTCGAAATATGTATATTCCGGAGCAGCATTCCAGTCGTTCTCGTTCGCACGCACCGAGTTTTGAATGATCGTGTCAACGCTTTGTCCTGCGGAATAGCTGGCAATCAACGCGAGCAGCGCGACCGTAAGGATTTTCTGTACCATCGCGTTCGTACGGCGGCGAGCGGGTGCCGCTCCTGTCACTCCTTTAAAACCAGCCGCAGGAATGCCGGATCGCCGCCCCAAGCCGGACATAGCGACCCAGCTTGGGATTCCTCTTTAGCTCCAATGGTTGTCGCGATGTGTGGGTTGTCGCGATTGGTGGGTTGTCGCGATTGGTTGTCGCGACTAGGTTCGACCAGTCCCTACGAAGGCTCAGGCATCACAGGCAGTGCAGCTTTGTTTACGATGGAAGGGTCGTCGCGCAATTTGATGTAAAGCAGAGTGCCGTTCGGGCGAGGCACCGTCAATCCCGAATCCACAAAACTGGCGGGAACCGGAATGCTGTGCAGGAATTGAGGATCGGAAGCCACCGAATCCAAAAGAAACAGGTCCTGACCAACCAGCGTGCAAGATTTATCCGGACTGTCAGGACAGCGCACTTCCTTCAAAGTCGGGATGCGGACAAGTTTCACCAACGGCTGCCAGTCGCCGTGCTCGCCGCTTCCGCTGATCGCACGATAACGGAGCTGCCCAAACACCGAGGGACCGAAGCTCTTCAATGGTTGCAGGGTAATAAGCACGGTTTGCGGGTCTTCCAAAAATAACGTTCCCTTGTCCAGGCTGAACATCGCGGCGGTCGAGTCATCGTCGGTTGCGATTTCAATTTTTTCATCCCTCGGAAAGCTCGCAGGTATTTCAGTCTTCAGGAAAAAAGACATTTGCCCATCTTGCGGAAGATCGTCCTGATTGCCGAGGTGAATCAGTGACGGCACCGGGCCTGCCTGAATGCTCTTGCTCAACAATGTCACTCGCGGGCGAGGCGGATCAATCGTGGTATCGAGATCGATGCACCCGTCCATCCTTGAGAGTCACATGCGCAACCACGCTCTGGCCCGGTTCGAATGGTGTGGTTGCGGAGGAATTCTTTGCCGCGGCCAGCCGCAACTGGTCTTTGCCATCTGCACGCGTCAGGCCCGCAGGAGAAAATTCGACCTTGTCCAATTTCAAGCCTGCAACCTCGTCCAGACGCGTTCCCGTCAGAGTGCCCTGCTTGTCACCAGCGTTCAGAGCAAAGTGGTCCAGATGCGCAGCCTCGGAATATGTCTGCATCGGAACTTCGTCCGGCTTCGGCTGTCCCGACTGCGCTACCAGCAAAAGTACCGGGCCAGAAGTCTCGCCTTTCAGCGGAACGCTTATTTCTACCTCATCGGCTTTCAGTAATTTCCACGTCGCCTTGACCTGTTTGCCTTTTCCATCTTTGATCGAGACCTGCTCCACGCATGGCGCTTCTTCCGATTGCAAGTGAATCGAATCCTCGCGCCCCACGATCAGCGCGGTCGAATCGGACGAAGCCAGGATCCATTTCACCGGATGCGAAAACTGTAGCTGGAATGCCGGTCCGATAAACGAATCGAAACCCCACGATCCATGAATGGTTCCCGAAACTTCGTCCACGGTTTTGCCGACATGGAGGAGTTTCGTGTCCACCACAAAACCACCTTGCGCGGGGTCGGCCTTGACCGGAAGATCGATCGCCATACCCGCTTTACTCTCCACATGCAGGACGCATGTCGTGCGCATATTGCGTCGAGAAAACCAAAGGAGCGCCATCCACCGGCAGGACCAGAGTGGATTGCTCCAGGCACGAAACCCGCTTTGGATCAATCGGCCGTAACGGAGGTAATTGGGCTGCTTCCACCGCCGGCAGAGCAATTACCAGCACCGACATCGGTTTATGAAACGAAGGCACATTGTTGAGCTTGAGATTGAGCCCGCCATCCTTCGGCAGCGCCAACGCCGGAATGTATTGATACTGCGCGACGTGAAAACTTTCCATCATTTTTGCCACGTCGACCACCGCGCCCACATACGGGCTGTAGGCGCCTCCACCGGCAAGTTTCGCATTGCTGAGATTGCCGACAAGATCGGAAGCCGGTCCCGAAGTTAACGCATCGACCATCGATTGGCTGTGCCCATCGTCGAGGACCAGTTGATCGGTCTTCTCGGTCAGGCACGTGGCCTGTTCCTGCACTGGCTTGTCGAAGCAATCCTTATCCACCTTCATTTTCAAACTCCGCGCCAGCGTGAGAGTGCGCTCTTGCAGCGTCTTCGGATCGGCATCCGACAGCGCGCGGATTCCCTCGAGATATTTATCCAGGCGAGAGCGGTCGAGAGCGGCCTGATTCAGGTCGTGCGACGCGCGCACGAATGCGCCTGGCTTGTTGCGCACCGCGGAACGTACGGTCGAGAAATCTCCTCCGGTCTCCGGCGCCAGAAACAGCAAAGCCTGCTCGGCGCCCTGGGGCACCGTCACATATACCCCCTCCTGCCTCACTTTGTTGTTCCAGGTCTCGACCCTGGTGAACCACGTCTCGGGCGGAGGATTGGTCGATCCCCGCAGGAAAGTAACGACAAGAAGGTAGTGGGCACGATTGCCCAGCGGGGACGATCGGATGCAGCCACAACCGGTCGCCGCCTTCAAATTCGGCACTTCCGAAATTGCTAAGGTCTTTCCCGCACGCGCAACTTTCACCTCAATGCGCGGGCCCGGCAGATCGAAAGCGGCTGTATCGGCGGCCAGATACGCCGGAAGGGAGCAGAGAACGGCAGTGATGCTGAGCAGTGCGGCCAGCGGCGATTGGAGACGAGAAAAGAATTTTCTTGATGTTAACGTTCTACACCCGTTTAAAAGGATCGCCATGGGAAACCCAAACTGTAATTGTACAATCTGAAATTAAAAAAGTGACAGGACAAGAACCAGCGTGTATGGAAAAATCACATAAGCAAAAAGATTGACATGTGACACGCTATGTGTCACATTCTATTTATGCCGTCAGTCAATATCAGAGAGCTACGCGATACCAAGCGCCTCAAGGGCTGGTTGCGTGCCGGAAAGACCGTGGAACTGCGCGAGCGCGATAAACTGATCGCCCGCATTGTTCCAGAGCAACAGGAAGAAAAGCCTGTGAAGTTGCCGGACTTCGAGGCCCGGCGCAAGAAAATATTTGGAAACCGGGTGCTGACGATAGTTGACGACCTGATCAAAGACCGAGGGCGCTTCTGACGGTCTACGCTGACAGTAGCTTTATCGTTTCTCTGTATGTGGAGGATGTGCATTCTGCAGCGGCGGAAGAGCGCATGAAGGAAAATGCTCGCGTTTACTTCACTCCGCTGCTTGCCGCCGAGTGCTCCCACGCTATCGCCAAACAGGTTTTTTATCGCACGATTTCTCAGGCCGAAGCAGATATCGTTTTCGACACTTTGAACCGCGACCGCGCCGATGGCTTGTGGGTTGAAACGCCAATGCCCGAAAACGCTTTCGAAGTTTGCGCCGACTTAGGCCGCCGTTATGGCCCGAAGTTCGGTATGCGTACTCTCGACACCCTACACGTGGCCTGCGCGCTCGAACTAAAAGCGGAGCGATTCTGGACATTCGACGACCGGCAGGCGAAGCTCGCGAAGGCCCAAGGGATGAAAGTCTTATGAGGCGTTTGCCGGATAGGTTGCCGTCCGTTCTGCCAGCGCTTCACATCGTCCTTTTTCTAACAACGGAGTTTTTTGGTGAAAAAATAGCTAGCGGAGGAAATCCGCTTTTCTGCGCGGATTTACCAGTTTCTTTGCCGCTAGTCGCTAGCGACAGTACTCCGACGCTCGTCGTCGTGGGAATTTTGGCGACAGCATGGTGGTACTTTGTTGGGAAAATTGCCTCCGAAGCCTGGCAGGGTAAAGTCAGCCGGATAATTTCGGTGGCGGGAGGTCTCCTGCTGTTTCTTCTCGGGGCTGCTGGCTCGTTCGCAATGATCAGCGAATTCCGATTAATTTCGCAGGAACCTAATTTCGGAAGCAAGGATGTCGCAGTGTACGTACTCGCCTGCGCACTCTTGGTCGGAGAGTTCACCGGCGCGGGATACGCTATGGTCGCAGGACTTGGCCCGAGCCGCAGGGAAATCTGACCGTCCTCTACTCTTCCTCTTCTTTCACCTCGCCCCGTTCCGCCTTAGCCTTCTCGATAATCTTCTCCTGCAATTGCCCTGGCACCGTGTCGTAGTGATGCATTTCCATGTTGAACGACCCGCGGCCTTGGGTCATGGAAGTCAAATCCACTCCGTAAGTGAGCATCTCGGACATTGGCACTTCAGCTTTGACAATCGTGTTCCCGCCTTTGTTGTCCATGCCCTGAATGCGGCCGCGGCGGCTGTTCAAATCGCCCATGATCGATCCGGCAAAATCATCCGGAACGGTGATTTCCACATTCATGATCGGCTCCAGCAGCGTGGGCTTGGCCACTTCCATCGCTTTTTTGAAAGCGATGCGCCCCGCCATCTGAAATGACAAATCGTTCGAGTCCACGTCGTGATACGAGCCGTCATACAGAATCACGCGGAAGTCGACCACAGGAAATCCCGCGAGATAGCCGCGCGCCGCCGCGTCTTTAATGCCCTTTTCCACTGCCGGAATAAAATTCCTGGGAATCGAGCCGCCGAAAATATCGTTAACAAATTCGAACTCGCCGCCACGCGGCAAGGGTTCCATCTTGATTTTGCAATCGCCATACTGCCCGTGGCCGCCAGTCTGCTTCTTGTGCCGCCCCTGCACGTCGGCCTTGGCGCGAATGGTTTCGCGATAAGGTACCTTGGGCGCTTTCAAAACCACTTCGGTGTGATAGCGCTTCTTTAGCTTCGCAACCGTAACTTCGATATGCTGCTGGCCGGTCCCGGCGATGAGGAATTCCTTGGTCTGCGGATCGCGGAAGAAGCGCAGCATCGCGTCTTCTTCCATCAGCTTGTGAATACCAGGCCCGAGCTTGTCTTCATCGGCCCGCGACTTCGGCTCGATCGCAAAGGTGATCGCCGGCTCCGGCAGCTTCACCCGCGGATATTGAATCGGCGCAGACTTGTCGCCCAGCGTGTCGCCAGTGAGCGTGTCTTTTAATTTGGCAACCGCGCCAATATCTCCGGCATGCAGCTCCGTAACCGGCACCGCAGTTTTTCCCTGCATGATGGAAATATGCGAGAGCTTCTCAGCCGTGCCGCGTGAGAAATTCTGCACCGTGGCTTCGTTCTTGAGCACGCCGGAAAAAACTTTGAAGTAAGAAATTCGTCCGGCAAATGCGTCGGAAACGGTCTTGAAAACGTACAGCGAGACCGGCTCCGCATCGGTCTCATGCCGCTTCGGAGCATCCCCGTTGCCTGATGCCCCCGGCTCCCCCTGGAACCCATTCGTGCTCGGATGGAGCCGGCGTGTAATCGACAATGAAATCCATCACACGGTCCGCCCCAATGTTGCCCAAGCCGGAAGCAAAAATCACCGGAAAGATTTTGTCTTCACGAATCGCATTGTGCAGCGCCGGAATCAAATCATCTTCCGGCAAGGTGCCCGCCTCAAAGAATTTCTCCATCAGTTTGTCGTCGCCCTCGGCGATCAGTTCGACCAGCTGTTCGTGGGCTTCCTGCACCTGCGCCCGCATATTCGGCGGAATCTCTATTTCTTTGCCTTTTCCGTTTCCACCCAGCTCATACGTATAGGCCTTCATCCGTACCAGATCGACCACTCCCGATAGGTTCTTTTCGCTCCCAATCGGCAACTCGATGGGAATCACATCCCGCCCGAACGCTGAAGTCAGCGATTCCAGCACCCGCTCCGCATTCGCCCGGTCGCGGTCCATGCGGTTCACCACAATCAACCGCGGCGTTTTATATTCTTCGCAATCGTTCCACACCTTCTGCGTGACAACCTCGACGCCAGCGACCCCATCCACGACCACAATCGCCGCGTCCACCACCGGCAACACCATCTTGCCTTCGTGGACGAACATGTTGAACCCGGGCGTATCAATGACGTTGATCTTGGTTTTGCCCCACTCCACATACGCCGCCGACGCCGCAATCGACATCTTGCGCGCGATTTCTTCTTCGTCATAGTCGGTCATCGAAGTCCCGTCATCCACCCGCCCCAGTCGCGGCGTTGCTCCCGCCGCATAAAGCATGGCCGAGACCAAAGTGGTTTTGCCGGCATGGCCGTGCCCGACAACCGCCACATTACGAATGTTTTCTCCGGAATAGACTTTCACGAGTAGGCTCCTTCGCTGGAGTGCAAAAAGGAAAGGCCCAGAAGAGGATTAGTGCCGTATGCAGGCCAGCCCAATAACACCCGCCAAAAACTAGGATGCTAACACGCTTGAAAGCGCCGTCTCAACTGCGAGGGCCTTTCGGGCTTTCAGTTCATTAGCAGCCTGTCGCACTAGAGTCACTTTGCGCCTGAATACCAAAGTGTCAAAATGCACTTACTCAGGCTCACATTTTGACTGGGACTCGCGCGCCTTAAAGCTGATGCGAGCAAGGCAAATCGTTTGAGCGCAGAAAGAGGACGGCCTTGGCTTGGTATTTCATTTTCTTTTTCCTTTCCGGCTTCTGCAGCGTTCTTTATGAACTCGTCTGGCTTCGTTTGTCCATGGCGCAGTTCGGCGTGACCACGGCCATGGTCTCGATTGTGCTCTCGGTCTTCATGGGCGGATTGGGTCTGGGTTCCTGGGCCAGCGGAGAGTGGATTCGCCGCCGCGGCGAGCGCATGACTTTTCCTGCGCTCCGCCTTTACGCCGCCATTGAGTTCCTCATCGGCGTCTCTGGCATCGTTGTGCCCTTCGAATTAGGCCTAGGCCGCACACTCCTGGAAAAACTTGGTTCCACCTCTTCCGCGGAGTATTACGTCGTTTCCGGCGTCTGGGTCGCGTTGGCATTGATTCCCTGGTGCACCTTGATGGGCGCCACCATTCCCGTCGGAATGCTGGCAATTGAGCGCATGTTGCCCCAGGAGTCATCACGCTCGTTCAGCTATCTCTATATGGCCAACGTGATGGGCGCGTTGTTCGGCACCATCATCCCATTGTTCTTCATTGAGGTCTCAGGTTTTCATGAAACACTCAAGGTCGGGGCCTTATTCAACTGCGTCATCGCACTCCTGGCACTGAAGCTCTCCTTGAACAAGGCGGAAAAGCAATCTGCCGCAGATGTTGCTCCATCTTCATGTCGGTGTCCCCGCCGGCGTCTCAATCGGAAATTCCCTCCTTGCTCTGCTTTTCGCCACTGGACTCACAAGCATGGGGATGGAAGTAGTTTGGGTTCGCGAATTCACGCCGTTCGTGGGGACCGTCGTCTATGCATTCGCTACCATCCTCGGAATTTATCTCGCTGCAACGTTTGTCGGCTCGCGCGTCTACCGTTATTGGATCGTGCGGCACACGCAAGAAAGCGATCTGGTATGGGCGGTGCTAGCTTTGTTCGCCTTATTTCCGCTGATAACGACCAATCCAACCATTGTCATCTCGCACCAGTTGCGGCTCATTCTCGGAATCGCTCCTTTTTCTGGCCTGCTGGGATTCGTTACTCCCATGCTGGTCGATCGCTGGGCCGGCGGCGATCCGGCGAAAGCCGGAAAGGCCTACGCGGTAAATGTTCTCGGCTGCATCATTGGACCACTGCTCGCCGGCTTTTTGCTGTTGCCCTGGATCAGTGAACGCTGGGCCCTGTTTTTGCTGTCGCTCCCATGGCTGGTCATCGGCCTGCGTCCGCTCGTCTCACCCGCTCCTCAGCAACGCTGGGTACCGCGCGTTGTCATCTACGCATTGTTGCCGTTGGTCGTGGAAATTCTGCTGTTCAGCAAGAGCTACGAGCAGCTTTACGCCAAGCAAGGCGAGGTCATGCGCGACTCCACTGCCACCGTGATCGCCACCGGAACCGGCATGAACAAGCTCCTGTTGATCAACGGCTACACCATGACGTCTTTGACTCCCATCACCAAAATGATGGCCCATCTTCCCTTGGCCTCGCTCAACCGCACTCCCCAGGATGCTTTGGTGATTTGCTTCGGCATGGGAACCACATTTCGCTCGCTGCGCTCCTGGGGAATCCCAGTCACAGTTGTCGAATTGGTTCCGAGCGTTCCCCGGCTCTTTGGATTTTTCCATAAAGATGCCTCGGAAGTTTTGAGTTCGCCCTTGTCGCACGTTGTCGTCGACGATGGCCGCCGCTATCTTGAACGCACCGACAAGCAATATGACGTCATCACCATTGACCCGCCGCCGCCGGTCGAAGCGGCTGGTTCGAGCCTGCTCTATTCCAAAGATTTCTATTCCATCGTGCGCCTGCGGCTGCGTTCCGGCGGCATCCTGCAGCAATGGCTGCCCTACGGCGACAGTGAAGATCTGACTGCCGTCACTCGTGCCTTGAGCCAATCGTTCCCCTATGTACGGGTGTTCGCCTACGGAAGAACTTGGGGATTTCATTTCCTCGCCAGCAATCAGACCCTGCATGACTGGACGGCCGAAGAACTGGTCCAGCATATGCCCCCGGCAGCGGTAACCGACATGATGGAATGGGGCCCCGGTAACGATCCCCAACCTGTCTTTGCCCACTTGCTGGAAAACGAGCTTCCCATCAACGAACTCGTTTCGTTATCGCCCTCGACGCCCCCACTCAGCGATGATCGGCCCATTAACGAGTACTACCTTTTCCGATCATCGATGCGGTCGACGAGGCGGTGAAAGCAGGGTGCGGCAGTATCAAAAGAGGAACTGCTCCAGCAGCTTTCGACAATACGCCTCACCTCGTCCGCGAGCCTCTGTTAGGCTTTGAGAGAATCCACGTATAGCGAGCGAAGTCGCTCTATATTCATGCCAATCTGCGGCCCTGTTGCTCGACGATCATGACCAAGCTCCTGCGATTCTTCCGCCCGTCGCACCAGCATACCGCTCTTTCGGCCACGCTGTTGCTCATGGGCACGGTCATGCTTTCACGCGTGATCGGCTACGTTCGCGAGGCCTATATCGCCTATGCCTTCGGCGCCGGCCAGCAGACCGATGCCTACGTCGCCGCTTTTACTCTGCCCGACTGGCTCAACTACATCGTCGCCGGCGGCGCGGCCTCGATCACATTCATTTCCATCTATACGCGCTTTCTCGCCGAGAAGCGCGATGCCGACGCGGAGAAGACTTTCTCCGTAGTAATCACCGTGATGACCGCAGTGATGGTAGTCGGCACCATCCTCACGGAAATCTTCGCCCCGCAATTCGTGCACTGGATGTTCCGCGGCTTTTCCCCGCCACAAATGGCTCTGACCGTGCACCTGGCTCGCATTCTTCTTCCCGCCCAGATTTTCTTCTATGTCGGGGGCGTCGTATCTGCGGTCTTGCTCTCGCATCGTCTGTTTCTTTTTCCCGCCCTCGGCCCCTTGCTTTACAACATCTTCATTATTCTTGGCGGAGTCGTTGGCGGTCGGCATTTGGGAATCGCTTCCCTGGCCTACGGCGCTCTTGCCGGTAGCGTAATCGGGCCTTTCCTGGCCAGCGTGATCGGGGCGGCGAAAATTGGCACGGTATACCGTCCCTCCTTCGATATTCGCAATCCCGCCTTCCTCGAATGGGTGCGGCTTTCCATTCCACTCATGCTTGGAGTTTCGCTCGTGACTGCCGACGACTGGATCCTCCGTCATTACGCATCCAGTGGCGTCGGCAACATTGCCCGTCTCAATTACGCAAAGCGGCTGTTCGCTGTGCCCATTGCGGTTCTAGGACAAGCAACCGGACAAGCATCGCTTCCGTTCTTCGCCCGCTTGTTCAATGAGAAACGCCTGAAAGAATTTGCCAGCACCGTGAACGACTCCGTCTATCGCGTAGCCGCAGCATCTTTCCTCGCCACCGCGTGGATGATGGCCGCCGCTTTCCCCTTGATCGATCTTGTCTACCGTCGCGGTCGCTTTTCGCTTTTCGACACGCAAACTACTGCCGTCTACTTCTTTTGGTTCTCTCTCTCTCTAGCCTTGTGGTCTGCCCAGGGACTTTACGCCCGCGCCTTCTACGCCGCAGGCGACACCCTCACGCCAATGGTCGCGGTCACCGTGATTACCGCTTCTTCATTGCCGGTGTACTCGCTGCTTTTTCATAAGTACGGAGTCGTCGGGCTGGCTTGGGCTTCCGATACAGGCATCGGAGCGAACCTGCTGGCCCTGGCGCTCCTGTTGCACTGGCGCAAAATGGTTTCGCTGCGAGCCTTCGCTGGGGAGAGTTAGGAAAAGCCGCTCTCACTTCGTTGATCGCAGGAGCCCTCAGCCTTGAACTGGGCAGGAATTTTATCCTTCTCAAGCTGGCTCATAGCATTCGCGCAGCGGATGTGTTGCAGCTAGTTATGATCTCGCTGACCTGGGCCGCCGCGGCCGCGCTGGGCCTGTGGCTGCTTCGCTCGCAATTGCCGAACGATCTGCGTCGGCGCAGGAAACGGCATATCCGGCGGTCGCAGAGGGCGGAGAGCAAGGAAATCCTGAGTGCGGGAACGCAGCCGTAGTAGATAGGTTTTTGTTACGGAAAACTTTCCTTGAGAAGAGCAAAAGCGGCGGGACGTTCGCATTTCCTGCGAACTCCGCCGCTTGAACTTCGACGAAACTCCCGTTGCTTACAAGACCCTACCGCAAGAATTTACGCTCTTGCGCCGATCACTGCCGGTTCAGGCGCTGGAATATTCTTATCCTCACCGTTCGGCTTGGTCTGCGCAGGCTGCCCGCCTTTGCGAATATCGATGCCGCCTTTGAAGTAGGCGCCGTCTTCTATGGAGATGCGCGCCGCGACTACGTCGCCAGTCAGTGAACCATCGCTGCGAATATCGACGCGGTCACTCGCCGTAATATTGCCGCGCACCTT
Organism: uncultured Acidobacteriaceae bacterium; assembly: GCA_963743585.1. Classification (GTDB taxonomy): domain Bacteria; phylum Acidobacteriota; class Terriglobia; order Terriglobales; family Acidobacteriaceae; genus Sulfotelmatobacter. Next base: position 396,328 of record CAVUQI010000007.1, read on the forward strand.
GCCGAGCACGACGATTTCGCGGGCGTTAATGTTGGCCGCGACCACTCCGTTACGGCCAACCGTGACACGGTTGCCGGCAAGGCTGATCGAACCTTCGACCCGGCCATCAATGTAAAGCGACTCCGATCCAGTCACCTCGCCCTTGATCACCAGCGACTTGCCGATGGTCGCCTGGTCTGCTGTAGTGGTGGTTGAACTCGGACGCGGGGCAACGGCTGGTTCGCTCGACATGGCTGTAGGCGCGCTCGGGCTCGGGCTCGACATGTTTGGACGCTCCGGCTCCGCAGGCCGGCCAGGGGTCGTAGGCTGATTCGTGGGCTTCCACATGGATGCTAAGGTTCCTTTCCTTGTTGGGATTGGGATCACGCGCCGCACTTGCGTGACCAAACCGAATTGTACTCTCTTGTCTCATGTTGAACGCTGTGGAAAATCCTTTATTTTCAATACGGTTTCCTGAGATGGTACGTACTTTGGCGTGTCGTGAACGGAATCGCCAGACTCTTCGTACCAGCCATTTCGGCCCCTTCACAATGTAAAGATTTCCAAAAGGGTTCATTTCGGACTCGGTTCCACAGCTTTGGGGAGTATGCTTTTTCCTCCCAGCCCCGTCTAAATGACTACCGGCCAGTTATCTGTGGGTTGAATTCAGGGTTCCTTTTTCGGTTTCAGGAGGTGAATATGTCAGAAGCAGCTTTAATTTCTAGCCTTACCATCGCGCGGCCTGAGCCCAGCGAGTACGCGCCACATTACGAGCGCTACATTGCGTTGGTCGATGGCGAAGACATTCTCAGTGTGCTCGAGCAGCAGCGTCGGCAGACCATGTTGCTGCTCTCTGGCCGCAATGAAGACGACGGCAACATTCGCTACGCACCCGATAAGTGGAGCGCCAAAGAAGTTCTCGGACACCTCTGCGACACCGAACGCATCTTCGCCTATCGCGCGCTCCGCATTTCGCGCGGCGATGGCACGCCTCTGCCCGGATTCGAACAAGATGATTATGTGCGCAACGGCCCGTTCGCGAATTCTACTTTGAGCAGTCTCGTGGAAGAATTCATTGCCGTGCGCCGCGCCACACTCTCTTTGCTCCGCAATCTCGATGAGGCCGCATGGATGCGTCGCGGAGTTGCCAGCAACAACCAGGTCACGGTGCGAGCGCTGGCTTACATGATCGCGGGTCATGAGCTGCACCACCGCAGAATTCTGGAAGAGAAATATTTCTGCCAGCGATAAACGAAATCCATGACATCGCGCGCCATCACCGAACTGCTTCGCGGCAAGGGCGCGCACGCCGATCCCGTCGCGTGCATCGACGATCTAACTCCGGAACTTGCGTCACAGCAGGTCACGGGATTTCCCCATTCCATCGGGCAACTCGTTTTCCACATGAATTATTGGATGGACTACGATCTGCGCCGCATCCGCGGCGAGAAGCCTCCGTATCCAGCTCACAATTCAGAAAGCTTTCCGGATCGACCCGCCCCTGCAGACGCTCGCGAATGGGCCCTGTTGCGAAGTCAATTCGCCTCCCTGATCAAGCATTCTGCGGCCCTCGCAGATTCGTCGACTCAGGAATTGCAGCGCGAGATCGAACCCACGCACGGCAGCCACAAAGAACGCGCCGCAACTCTGGAAGCCGTCCTTTGGCAACTCGTCGCACATAATAGCTATCACGTCGGACAAGTTGCGATGATCCGCCGAGTGCTGGGCATATGGCCGCCGCGCGACGGTGGAGATACCTGGTAAGAGATGCTCGGTCATTAGTCGAGCCGTTGGCGAAGCCGTGCGGCTTCTCGCTAAGCTAAGATTAATGAGTGCAGGTCTCTTGCCTAACGGCCAACGACTAGCGACCAACGACAGCTCCCTCATGCTCGCCGATTCCACCATCCTCAAACACATTGCCCGCCAGCCCAAGCGGGCTGCCGGATTCAAACAATTGGTGCGTGAGCTCGGCCTCCATGGCGACGCTCGCCGCGATCTCGACAGTCAGCTAGAAAAGCTCGTCGCTGCCGGACAACTCTTGCAGCTCAATTCCGATCGCTACGCCTTGCCCCAGCCCGCATCCGACAAGAATCAGGTGATTGGCACGCTCACCATGCACCGCGACGGCTTCGGTTTTGTCATACCGGATCCCAAGTCACTCAATGCATCTCTGAAGTCGCGGCTCATTGGAGATATTTTCATTCCACCGCCCGCTATCGGCAACGCCATGCACGGCGATCGTGTTCTGGTAGATATCGTGGCGGTGCGCCCGGATGGCCGCGCGGAAGGCCGCATCGTTCGCCCGGTACTGCGTGCTCATCCCACGGTGGTCGGAATTTTTCATTACGGCGACCGCCGCAATTACGTGAAGCCGATCGACAGCAAAATCGCGATGGACATCGTGATCCCATCCGGCTCCGAGTTCCCTGCAGCAAAATCAGCGGCCGATTCAGCGGATACGTCTGTGTCCTCTGTGCTCCCAGCTGCAGAAAAAGACGGCGAGTCAGAGAACACATCGAGGGCACAGAAAAAACCCGCTTCCGTCGATCGCGTGCTTGGCAATGAAGCCGCGCGCTCCGCCGGCTGGGGCGATCTGGAAGGCGTGGTGGTCGATGTAGAAATCACCGACTGGCCCTCGTCCACAAAAATTCCGCAGGGACGAGTCATTGAAATTATCGGCCGCGAAGATGACTTCGGCGTCGATGTCGAAATCACGATTCGTAAATTTCATCTGCCTCACCATTTCCCGTCCGCCACGCTCGAAGAGGCACAAGCCATTCCGGCCGTCATTCCTGCCCGGGAACTCAACCATCGCCAGGATTTCCGCAATCTGCCGATCGTCACCATCGACGGCGAAACGGCGCGCGACTTCGACGACGCGATCACAGTTCGCAAACCGGAAAACGGCAATTTTGAGCTGCAGGTCCACATCGCCGACGTGGCCCAATATGTCACGCCGGGCTCGGCACTCGATCAGGAAGCCCGCTTGCGCGGCACCAGCGTTTACTTTCCCGACCGCGCCGTCCCCATGCTGCCGCTCGAGCTTTCCACCGATATTTGCAGCTTGCGTCCGCATCTCGACCGGCTCGTGCTTTCCTGCGTGATGGAGATCGACCATCGCGGAGAAGTTCTCCGCTATGAAATCAGCGAAGGCGTGATTCGTTCCGCCGAGCGCATGACCTACACGGATGTAAACCTTGTTCTTGAGGGCGACCCCGGCTTGCGCGATCGATATGCGTCGTTGGTCCCCGGCTTCGAAATGATGCGCGATCTCGCTTTGATTTTGAACCGCAAACGAAGGCGCCGCGGCTCCATTGATTTCGATCTGCCCGAACCCGTAATCGAATTCGACGAATTCGGGCTGATGAAAAGCATCACGCGCTCGGAGCGCAATATCGCGCACCGGCTGATCGAGGAATTTATGCTCGCGGCCAACGAATCCGTCGCTCACTATCTAGAATCGAAGCGCATCGCTTCGCTTTACCGAATTCACGAGAAGCCCGACGCCAAACGGGTTTACGATTTCGAAGTAATCGCAGCAACTTTCGGATATTCACTCGGCGTCGGCCCGTTGCCGATCCAGCGCGTGCAATTCAAAAGCGACCGCCGCGATGCGCGTGGCACCGGCAAATCCGCGCGCACTCTCGAAATTCCAAAAGACGTGCACATCAAGCCGCGCATGTATCAGAAGCTCACCGAGAAAATTGCCGGAAAGCCGGAAGAGCGCATTTTGAGTTACCTCATGCTCCGTTCGCTCAAGCAGGCGCGCTATTCAGAAGAAAACGTCGGCCACTTCGCCCTGGCGGCAAACACCTACACGCATTTCACTTCGCCCATCCGCCGCTATCCGGACCTGATTGTGCATCGCATCCTGAAAGATGTTCTGCGCGACTCGGCAGAGAAAAAGAGCGGAAATGTGCCGATTGGTGTCTCGTCTCAACTGGAGAACTCTAATAACCAAGACGGTTCTAACGAAGACAGGTCGCCCTGGTCCAAGCGACGCGACCATTCCGCGAATCGTGAAGCGCGCGGGCCGCTCAGCGGGCCGATCCCGATCGAGGAACTGCACGAGATTGCCGAAGAGTCCAGCCAATCCGAGCGCCGCGCCGATGACGCCGAGCGCGAACTCATGGAGTGGAAGAAGGTCAAGTTCATGCAGGACCGCGTCGGCGAAGATTTCGATGCCCTGATCACCAGCGTTACCAAATTCGGCTTTTTTGTCGAACTCAACGATTTGTTCGTCGAAGGCCTGGTTCCTCTCAACACTCTCACCGACGACTTCTACACCTACCACGAAAATACACGGCAGATCATCGGCCAACGCTTTCGCAAGACCTACAGCCTCGGACAAAAAATCCGCGTTCTACTGGACCGCATCGATCCCGTGGAAAAGAAGCTCCAGTTCGCAGTCATGGACGAAGCACCACCGCGTTCGATCAAACCATCCCGCCCGAAATCGAAACGCAAGTCGAAATAAAGTTCTGCCATAGCCGAAGCTCTTCGCTCTTGTGGGTTGAAGAAATGTAAACAAAAGTAAGTCCGTGAAAGTCAACCAACACAACGCCCGCAAAACCGCAACAGATAACGGACCTGTGAAGAACGACAATCTCCCCAGCGCGGCCGCCAAAAAGAAAGCCAGCATCCACGCAATTCAGTGGCTCACGTTTTTTCTGGCCGATGTGCAAACTGGCCTCGGGCCATTCCTCGCTGCTTATCTCGCCTCTAGCGGATGGAATCCCGCCGCCGTCGGCTATGCCCTCACCTTTGGCGGCCTCGTGACGGTGGGGGCGCTAACGCCGGCGGGCGCAGTGATTGATGCTGTCCGCCGCAAGCGAAGACTAATCGCGATAGCTCTCGCCCTCCTGGTTGTAGGCGCGCTCCTGCTCATGCATGGGGTGAAACCGAAGGCGGTCTATGCGGCGCAATTCCTGATCGGATTTTCAGGCCCGTTTCTCGCCCCCACAGTCGCCGCGATCACGCTGGGCATCGTCGGCGCCGCAGCCTTCGACAAGCTGTTCGGCAAAATCCAGGCCTTTAACGCAGCCGGCAATGTATTCACGGCGCTCCTGGTTGCGCTTGTCAGCTATCGATTCGGATACCACGCAATCTTCCTGGCAGTTGCCTCGCTGGTCATTCCCACATTAATTGCGCTATCCCGCATCGACCCGAAACAGATCGACTACGCGAGGGCCCGGGGAGCGGCGCCCAACAACTCCAGCAACCAAGCTGAGGGGCTCTCGGTGCTTTTTCAAGATCGCCTTCTCGTGATTTTTCTCGCGACCGCGTTTCTTTTTCATTTGGCGAACGCGGCGATGCTGCCGGAGTTGGGCGAGATGCTTTCCAGGGGAAAACCGAAAACCGCGGCATCATTCATGTCCGCGTGCGTCATCGTCACTCAACTTGTAATTTCTCTGACCGCGGCATGGATCGGCAAACGCGCCGCAACTCACGGACGCAAGCCGCTGTTACTTCTTGGCTTCGGAGTTTTGCCGATTCGCGGCATTCTTTATACCCTGACCGATGTCACCAGCGCTTTGATCGCCATCCAGGTGCTGGACGGCGTCGCCAACGCCATTTTCGGAATCGTATCCATTCTCGTGATAAAGGATAGAACCGAAGGGACGGGCCGATTTAATATCGCCTCAGGATCGTTGGCTACCATGGTCGGCATTGGCGCAGCCCTCAGCACAACAATCGGCGGGATGTTGATTCAGCACTTCGGATATCATGCCTCCTTTCTTGGACTCGCCGGTATCGGTTTCATCGCCTTCGCATTATTGTGGGTTGCAATTCCTGAAACACTATCTCCTGACCATAAGACATCTCCGGAACCGAATTCCGAACCTGCCGCCCGAGGCGATACTTATGTGGCGTGAGGGGCCCCCATTCTGTTCTGGCGATGCGCGCTTCTCGCACATCGAGAACTGGGATCGAGGTGAATTGAGCTGATGATTACTCCCGCGCTGACTCACACTGCGATGTGGGTAATCATTGCTATCAGCATGTTCTTAATGTTGGTCCGGCCGCGCAATGTCCCCGAAACCTACTGGATCAGCGCAGGCGTGCTATTACTGCTGTCTCTCCGCCTGATCACGCCGCAACTCGCCTTGCACGCGGCAGCGAAAGCAATTGACGTCTGCCTGTTCTTGATCGGCATGATGCTGCTTTCTGAACTCGCGCGCGAACACGGCGTCTTCGACTGGCTTTCATCTCTGGCGATGCGCACCGCGGGCGGTTCCTGCTCGCGTCTCTTCGCGCTGGTTTATGTCGTCGGGACTGTGGTGACGATCTTCATGTCGAACGACGCAACTGCGGTGGTTCTAACGCCCGCGATCCTCACGGCCGTGCGTAAGGCAAAAGTGCGGGCGCTGCCTTACCTTTTTGTTTGTGCCTTCGTCGCCAACGCCGCGTCATTTCTACTGCCGATTTCAAATCCAGCGAATCTTGTTGTGTTCCAGCGTGCAATGCCGCCCCTCGCCAATTGGCTGCTTGCATTCGCCTTTCCCAGCCTGCTCTCGATCGTCACAACATTTCTTGTCTTGCGGCTTCTCTTCAGAAAGGAACTTTGCGAAAGCATCGAGCAGCGCCTGCAATCGAGTCCGCTGAATGCCAACGGCAAATTGGTGCTCGTAAGTGTCGGAGTCATGGTCGCAGTCCTGCTCACGGCTTCTTCCCTAGGCAAGCAACTCGGCCTGCCGACCTGCCTGACTGCTCTGGCAATCACTGCCGTCCTCTGCATCAAGGAGCGCAGCAATCCCCTCGCTCTGGCGCGCGGAATCAGTTGGTCAACGCTTGTGCTGGTCGCCGGGCTTTTCGTGATGGTCGATGCCGCCGAAAGCGCCGGAGCGATGTCTTACACAAAAGAGTGCCTGCTGGGGGCGCAACATCTCGGCCTGGTTGCTGGCGAGTTCGTGACCGGATTCGTTGTTGGCGTCGGAAACAATCTTGTAAACAATCTTCCCCTCGGCCTGCTCGTGGGAAGCGCGGTTCATGCCGCGCACGCGGGCCGTTCCATGGCCGCCGCAGTGCTCATTGGTGTCGACCTCGGACCAAATCTTTCCATCACCGGGTCGTTGGCCACCATCCTGTGGCTGATCGCTCTGCGCAAAGAAAAGCTGGATGTCACTTTTTGGGATTTCCTCAAAGTGGGGGCAATCGCTATGCCCGTCGCGCTGATCGCCGCTTTATGCGGATCGATCCTGATGCAAGTTTTCTTCGGAATTTCCTGACCGCGTCAGCAATCACTTTCCCGGTCTCTCTGTCACCTGCTTCCCGCCGCTGCCCGGCAACTTCGCCTTAGCGCCGCCAACCGATTCTCCGGCCAGAAGCGATTCCAGGCTCTCATACGCATAAATTGTCGGAGCATGGTTCTGCATGAGTCCGCCGGTGTCTGCAGTGGGCACCGTAATTGCTATGCACTTCGCGGCCCAGCATTCGCAGCATTGCCATCAATTGTCCACGATGATGTGCCGTATGCGCGACGCGCCGTACCATTACCCACGCACGCGAACGCGGCACATCGAAAAAGTTGACGATCTCCTCCCACCACGCGTCATCCTTCTGCTGTAACACTGCAAGCCGTTTGCCGCTGTCTTCCGCATATCGCTTGATGAATTCCAGCCGCTCTTCCTGCTTCGGCAGCGGAGGCGCGCCTACTTCGATTCCCAACATGTTCCGAAACCACAAATCTTCGCTCACGCATTGATGCACCATCTGCTCGAGCACGCTGCGGCCCCGCGGATCGTCTGCTAGCGGCCGTACCGGGAGATCCCCATCCCGAAACTCACTCCACACGCTGACGACTTTCGTTCGCTCGGTTGCGTACGTATCGACCAAGAATGCGTATCTCATAGCCGCAAATGTTACCCTAACTTTCCGAACCACAAGGTGCCTCACGTCTCGCCGGCTTTGCGAGACGTGGGTTCGCCGATTGTTTAACTCTATGCCTCTCCGCTCCCAACCCCTCCGCGTCGCCATCGATACCGGTGGCACCTTCACCGACTGTGTCTGGATCGATCCCGCCAGCAGCAAGCTCCGCATGGTGAAAGTTTTCTCCACTCCCGCCGATCCCTCGCAAGCCATCTGCGAAGCTCTCAACAAAATAGATCATGACTCCGAACTGATAATCCTGCACGGCACAACTGTCGGCACCAACACTCTGCTGGAACGCAAAGGCGCGCGGACGGCTCTCGTCACGACCGCCGGATTCGAAGATGCCATCGAGATCGGCCGCCAGGCGCGCCCCAAGCTCTATGATTTTTTCTTCGATCGGGTCGAGCCGCTTGTTCCGGCAGATCTTCGTTTCGGAGTCGACGAGCGCACAGCGAGCGACGGCGCAATCCTCACTGCCCCGACGCAGGCGAGGCTCGAATCACTCTCTTCGCAGGTCGCGGCGAAAAAGCCCGAATCGATCGCCATCTGCCTGCTCTTTTCTTTCGCAAATCCAAAAAACGAATTAACGGTCACAGAAGCTCTCAAGCCTCTTGGAGTTCCGCTTTCGATCTCCCACCAAATTTTGCCGGAATTTCGCGAATACGAACGCACCTCGACCGTGGTAATCAATGCCTACTTGCAGCCCGTAATGCAGCGCTACTTGAAGAATCTGCAACGTCGCGTCAGCTGCGCTCGCATCTTCGTGATGCAATCGAGCGGCGGCATCACCTCATTAGCCTCGGCCGCGCGCGAGCCAGTCCGCACCGTTCTTTCCGGGCCCGCAGGCGGCGTTGTCGGAGCCGCAGCGGCAGCCCGGCACAGCGGATTCGAACGCATCATTGCCTTCGACATGGGCGGTACTTCAACAGATGTTTCCCTGGTCGAAGGCGAGCTCACCACTGCGAGTCAAGCCGAAATTGCCGGACTTCCCATCGGTGTGCCCATGCTCGATATTCACACGGTCGGAGCCGGTGGTGGTTCTATCGCCCGCTTCGACGCCGGCGGAGTTCTGCGTGTCGGCCCCGAATCCGCGGGAGCCGATCCCGGACCTATTTGCTATGGCCGCGGCACCCAGCCCACGGTAACCGATGCGAATCTGTTATTAGGCCGCCTGCAGCCCACGCGCTTTCTGGGCGGCGACTTTACTCTGGATCTCAATCGCACTCGGCGCATTACCAGCGAATGGCTCAAGCGCCAGGGCAACCCGCTTGCTCTCGAAAAGTTCGCCGAAGGCGTAATCCGCGTCGTGAATTCCACGATGGAGAAAGCAATTCGCGTAGTCTCCATCGAGCGCGGACGCGATCCTCGCGAGTTCGCGCTGGTCGCTTTCGGAGGCGCCGGAGGCTTGCACGCGTGTGCTCTGGCTGAAGCTCTCAGCATTCCTCATGTCATCGTCCCCGCGCTTCCCGGTGCGCTTTCCGCTCTCGGCATCCTGGCCAGCGACGTGGTGAAAGATTATTCGCGCACCATATTGGTGAGCTGTGCCGGAAAAGTGCCGCAAGAGCACCTCATAAAAGAATTCGCGAAATTGGAAACGCAAGCCTCCCAGGATTTTCAGGGCGAAGCATGGCCAGGAAAAGTGCAATACAAACGCAGCATCGACCTGCGCTATCGCGGCCAGGGATATGAACTCAGCATTCCGTTCACAAAAAAGCTGCTGGCAGGTTTCCACGAGGAACACAAGCGCCGCTACGGCTACGCCCACGAAGCGCGAGAAGTAGAACTGGTGACCCTCCGCCTCCGCGCGACGCTGAGGCCCGCCACAGGCCATGTGGGAACGGCCGCCCTCGGCCGTTCATGCCGAGCAAAGCTCGGCTCGCGTTCCACGCCCAAAGCCACGGTCATATTCGAAGGCAAGAAACTCGCGACGTCAATCTATTCCCGCGACGATCTGCAACCCGGCAAGAAATATCGAGGCCCCGCGACAGTCGCCGAATACAGCGCCACTACAGTAATCCCGCCCGGCAAAGCTTTCCAACTCGATTCTTCCCCCAACCTGATTGTTACAATCCGATGAAAAGTGGCGTTGCACGCGCCGAACCAGTATTCGGCAGCGTGCACCCTTCGCTACAATGATCTGGTGAAACCCAGCATCTTTGTCGTCGAAGACGATCCCGATATTTCACGCCTGGTACGCCACCACCTCGAAAACGAGGGCTTTGTCGTGCGCATCTACGCCTCCGGCGCGAACGTGATCGCCGATGCCGAGCGCCAACGTCCAGCTCTGTTTGTGCTCGATATCATGGTCCCCGGCAAAGACGGTCTCGAACTCTGCCGCACCGTTCGCCAAACTCCCGGCCTCGCCTCCGTACCGGTAATTTTCCTGACGGCAAAAAGCAGCGAAGCCGACCGCGTTTTGGGTCTCGAACTCGGGGCCGACGACTACATTGCCAAACCTTTCAGCCCGCGCGAACTGGTCGCGCGCGTAAAAGCCGTGCTGCGCCGCTTCGAGCGCCCGCTTCCCGCCAGTCCATTCACGGTTGGCGAAATCATCATCGACCCTGCCGCCATGATTCTCACCGTTCGCGGTGAAACCGTTCCCACCACCGCCACGGAATTCCGCCTGCTGGATTACTTCGCCCGCCATCTCGGCCGCGTTTTCTCCCGCGATCACCTCCTCGACTCCGTCTGGCGCGACACTTCCTACGTAACGCCTCGGTCCGTCGATGTTTATGTCCGGCGCATCCGCGAAAAAATCGAACCCGACCCGGAAAATCCTCGCTATCTCAAGACCGTGCGGGGCGCGGGCTACCGCTTCGAATCTCCAAAATAGCCCCTAAGAAATCGGAGACAAGAGCGATAATGATTGGCGAGCCCGGCGTGAGAATCACGTGACAAATCGGATTTTCTTCAAATTGCTGGCGGCTTTTCTGGTCGTCATCATCGCAGCCGCGATGACCTTCGACATTACGATCGGCGGCGCCTGGGAAGCTTCGCTGCGCCGGGAAATTCAGCGCAACCTCACCCAAAAAGCTGAACTGCTGGCCCATCGCGTTGAAACCGACCGTAGCCACTCGCTCTCCGATATCGCCGACCAGGAAGGGCAAGCTGCCGGCGCACGGGTCACGGTTATCGATTCTGCCGGCAAAGTCCTGGCCGATTCAGAAACTTCGCCCGCTGAGATGGAAAACCCTAGCTCGCGCCCGGAGTTTCAAGCCGCTCTTTCGGGCAAAATCGGCAGCAGTGAACGCCGTAGCGCAACCATTGGAACTCCGTTCTTGTACATCGCCGTTCCGATTTCCGGCGGTGCGGCTCGCCTCGCTTATCCACTCTCCGACGTGGAAGCGGTTTCCGCGCAACTTCGCCGCAGCCTGGCATCGGCGTCCGCTCTCGCTTTCATCATCGCGCTCGTCGTGGCCGCCTTTGCCTCGCACTGGAGCGCCCGCCGCCTCGAACACATCGTAGAAGTCGCGGCCCGCATCGCGGAAGGCGATCTTCAGGCCCGCATCCACGAATCTTCGCAGGATGAAATCGGCCGCGTCGCCCGGGCCATCGACAAAACCGCCCGCCGCGTCGAACATAGCTTTGCCGCCGTCCAGTCCAGCCAGCGCCAGCTTGAAACCCTGCTCAACAGCATGCAGGATGCCGTCATCGCCGTCAGTGCCGACGGCCTCGTGCAGTGGGCGAACCGTCCCATGAACCGCCTGGTTCCGCAAGGGACCCGCCTGCAGCAACCAGTGGTAGAAACCATTCGCGACCCCGACTTTCTTGCCACGGTCAAAGAAGCAACAGCTTCCCGCGAAGTCAAAACCTCTCGCGCCACTTCCGTCGTTCCCGGCCGCGCCTTTGACGTGACCGCTGCGCCTTTGCCCGATGGCGGCGCGGTCGCCGTTCTTCGCGATCTGACGGAAACCGAGCGCGTGGAAAAAACCCGCCGCGACTTTATCGCCAACGTTTCTCACGAGCTGCGTACCCCTCTCACTTCCATCCAGGGCTACGCCGAGACCTTGCTCGACAGCACTCCGGAAAACGGGGCCCCCACCCGTGAATTTCTGGAGATCATTCGCAAGAATTCCTCCCGCATGTCGCGCCTCACGGAAGATCTGCTGACGCTCGCCCGTGTAGAATCCGGCGAAACCCGTTTCGACGCCGAGGCCGTCCCGCCGGCGGAACTTCTTCACGACGCCGAAGAAAATTTCCGTGAGATTGCCCGCAACCATGGAATTGACTTGAAGATTCAGGATTCCCCTGCCCTCGAACCGAGCGGCAATGGCTCGTCCGGAGAACGGAAACCTGATTCTGCTGGCCATGATTCATCGGGGCATGATCCATCGAGCCACGATTCTTCGAGCCACGATTCTTCAAACCATGATTCCGCCGATCACGATTCCTCAATCCAGAATCTGCCGCGTGTGCTCGCCGATCGCGAAGCGATCCACCAGGTCTTTTCCAATCTCATCGATAACGCCATGAAGTACGGAGCCTCAGGCGGGCGCATCGTGCTCGGCGCGCGCGCCGTTCCCCACGCGGTAGAATTCTTCGTCCGCGACTTCGGGGCCGGCATTCCCTCCGAACACCTGCCGCGCCTCTTCGAACGTTTCTATCGCGTCGATAAAGCCCGCTCCCGCGAATCCGGAGGCACCGGCCTCGGCCTCGCCATTGCCAAGCACATCATGCTCGCCCACGGCGGCACGATCCGCGCCGAAAGCGAACTGGCCCACGGCTCGACGTTTTTGTTCAGGCTGCCGATCGCGTAGCTGCCGACTCGCCGCAGAAGATCAGAAAACTTTACACACCAAAGAATCCCGCGCTGGAAATCTGCGGCTTCGCGCAAGCATTCCCTCTTCGCGCGTTCATTACTATCGGAACCGCACAAAGGGGTGCGGTCTTGCCAGCTAAACACCCTTCAGTGATAGCATCACAGTACGCGTTACCCTTGGGAGCACTCATGAAGCGAACGGCAATCTGCCTGCTCTTTACGGCCTTGTGCCTGGCATCGTCGACGCCGGTCATTGCCCAAAAACGCGAGAACCGGAGCATCGGAGAAAACGGCCGCGAGGCGCGCAAGGCGCAAAAGCAGTATCGCAAGTATTCAAAGAAACAAGCCAAGCGACAGCGCAAGGCCATGAAGAGATACCAGAAGGCGCAGCGGAAGGCCGCGAAGCGCCAGCGCCACGCCAGGTAGCAACGCAGGAACAGCCGTCGAAGCTTGCTCTGGGCCTGTCGAAGGGGCTGCCCGACTGAGCAAGGCTAGACCACCTTTAGCCGGCGAAAAATCGCGCAGCCGCACTCCCGACAAAAATCCACAAAAAATTCACCGCCCCTTAACCCGCCTCGTCACAACTCGTCCTATTCTTAGCCGTTGACCATCTAGTTATGACTACGGCAAAATCAGAGATAAGAGCTTCAATTCCCGCCCTGCGCCACGGGGAGGATCTCATGAGCACCGCTCACGCCGAATCTCTCGCCCCCGAACCCGCTCACCACAATATCGTTCGCCGCACGGTCGAAGCCTGCCGTCTCGCCAAGGAAGCTGCCGGCGCCGCAGCCGAAGGCATCGCCACCGGCTCCAATCCTTTACTGAGCTCTCTGCGCCAGCGCGAGCGTGAACTCGATACGCTCGATATGGAAATCGACAACGCCGTCACCAACGCCATCACCGAGGTCGAGCCCGCGCAAGCCCGCGAACTGCTCGCCTGCATGAAGTTCATGATCGGCCTGGAGCGCATCGGCGACCTGCTCTTAAGCTTTGCCAACAGCGCTCAAGCGGTCGCCGGACGCATCGACTCCGAAGACACCCGCGACCTCACCCGCATGGCCACCATCCTCGAAAAAATGCTCACCGACTGCGGCGAATCTTTTTCCGCCCGCGATATTGCCCGGGCCATCGACGTTCTCCGCGCCGACTCCGAAATGGATCGCCTGCGCAACCTGATCTTTCTCCGCCACATCGAGAATCCGGAAAACATCACCCGCCAGGGCAGCCTGCAAGTTATCTTCATGACCCAGTCGCTCGAACGCGCCGGCGATCACGCCAAGAACCTCGCCGAGGAGGTCTGCACGTTCGTCAGCGGACACAGTGTCCGCCACGTCCTGATGGCCTACGACAAACCCGTAGAGCAAATGTTCATCGACTACCTGCGCAAACGCGAGCAGCAGTAGCGTGCTGGGCAATTAGGAATCTGCTGATCCGGCGGAAAGAAATAGCACTAGCATTTCGAAGCGATAGGCAGTTGCGCCAAACACCACAAAGCCGGGCAGGTTCGCCCGGCTTACTTTACGTGGAACTGGTTCGCTGAATCTTGTCTCGATCTCGCGAGCCAGAATGTCTAGAATTTCGCTTCAGCCCTGAGTCACCATCTCAAAGCGGAAACTACATCACCATGGCCAGGTTCTCCAGTTCATGCTGCAGAACCGGCAACGCGCATCCCGCCATTTCGACACGGCCAGCCGCATCCAAAGCCGCCTTCGGAGAAACTCCGTAGCCGCGGCCCATCAGAAAAACCTGCAGCAACTCAGCAGCTTCGTAGGAATCGATCATTCCCCCTTGCAGCAGATCGCTGCGCAGCGCCGCCAGTTCAGTCGCCGTGAATCTGTCTTTGTCGTTGATAGCTCTTTCGTTCATCACGTTTTCCAGCATGGCCGTCATCACCTCCGATTCCGACCTTCTACCACTTTGCCTATTAGACTCATCGGCAGCTATGCAAGTTGCATGCAATTCGGCTGCCGTGCCCGCTTTCTACTTCCATATACGGAAAGCAAGCCCAGTTAGATCCATAAACCCTTGTGGATACCGGAAGTTGCGTGTGCAGCCACATCCTGGCCATGGCTGAGGCTGAACTCTTACGTAACCGAAGCGGGACACAAATTGACACAGAGTGTCGTTCTTGAACGCGCTGTCTTGAGACAGGTTAGAAGCAAGCGCGAACCAGCGTTTGTCAATTTTTGTAGGCCAGCGCGGGTCCCTAATTCCCCTTACCGGTTGTTTTTCGCGATTGCTGCGGAATTTTTCCCCTGCTTCGCGCGACACACATCAGAACCGTCGCGACTACTCTTCGATCGTAGCCTGGTTCACCAGCATGATCGGGATATCATCCTTTACCGCATAGACGCGGTGGCATTGCGTGCATTTCAGGCTCTCTGGCTTCTGTCGGTACTCCAGCGGCTTCTTGCAGGCCGGACAAACCAGAATTTCGAGTAGTTCCTTGGCAATCATGCGGAGCATTGTACGACAGAAAGGGGCTGCTCAAGTACCACGTCTGTTCTCGTGAAGTCCGGTGGTGAATGATTTAGGGCACTAATTTTAGACATTCGGCGCCCACCAATTGACACTCTCGTGCACGGCTCGCCGGTGTAAGATTTTTCTAGCATGTCGGCACGAATTCTGGACGGCAAAAAAATCGCAAATGACATTCGCGGAGAAGTGGCCGCCGAGGTAGCCACGCTGGCGGCAGCGGGAATTCGCCCCGGCCTGGCAGTCGTGCTGGTTGGCCACAATCCCGCCTCCGAAATTTACGTCCGGGGCAAAAGAAAAGCCTGCGAAGAAGTTGGTATCTTCAGCGAGCAGCTGACCCCGCCAGAAACCGCCACCACAGCTGAGTTGCTAACGGTAATCGAAGAACTCAATCGCCGCGACGAAATCGATGGCATCCTCGTCCAACTACCGCTACCCTCCCAAGTCGACGCTAAGAAAATCCTGCTGGCGGTCGATCCCGCGAAAGATGTTGACGGATTTCATCCGCTCAACGTCGGTCTACTTTCCACCCAGCGCAACGGCCTCGTCCCATGCACGCCCGCCGGAGTGATGGAGATTCTCAAGCGCAGCAACATTCCCGTCGCCGGTCAGGAAGCTGTGGTCGTCGGCCGCAGCGACATTGTGGGCAAGCCGGCTGCTATGCTGCTACTGAATGCCAATGCCACGGTCACCATCTGCCACTCGAAAACTGCCAATCTGCCGGAGGTTTGCCGCCGCGCCGATATTCTCGTGGCCGCCATCGGCCGCGCCGGTATGATCACGTGCGACTACGTCAAGGTCGGCGCCACGGTAATCGATGTCGGCATGAATAAGGTCACCGATGCGGCGGTTTTCCAGCGCCTGTTCGGCGGAAGGTTGTACCACAACGCTAAGCGCGAGGAAAGCTTCCGCGCCAAGGGATCGGTGCTCGTGGGCGATGTGCATCCTGAAGTTGTCGAAGTTGCCGGAGCGCTGACGCCAGTCCCGGGCGGCGTGGGCCCGCTCACCATCGCCATGTTGATGTACAACACGGTGAAAGCGGCGAAAATGCGCCGAGGCAGTCACATAGGTCAACTCGCCTCAAAATGAACTTCCATCACCAGAGACTCACTGTTCGGCCTCGCTCGGAACAAGCTCCACCACTAAGAAGGACTTACTTCTTCTTTTTTTTCTGGCTTTCTCTGTGTCCCTGTGGCTCTGTGGTGAAATCTCTTCGCCCGGGGCCCGCTTGCTAAAAGTCGGCCTCACCGGTGGAATCGCCTCAGGCAAATCAATCGTCGGCGAGATGTTCGTCGCACTCGGCGCGCACCTGGTTCAAGCCGACCGCATTGCCCACCAACTCATGCGCCCCGGCGAACCGGTTTACAATGAGGTCGTGCGCCACTTCGGCCGCGCCATCCTCAACCGCGACGGCAGCGTGAATCGCGCCGAACTGGCAAAGCTGGCCTTCGGCTCCGTAGCTTCCGCTCCGCAGTCCGGACAGAACAGCGATACCACGGCCGTCGCTTTTCCGCTTCCATCCCGCGTGGAAGAACTGAACCGCATCGTGCATCCTGCAGTGCTTCGCGCCCAGGAAGAATGGATGCAAGCCATCGGACGCAGCGACCCGCGCGCCATCGCCATCGTCGAAGCCGCCCTTATTATCGAAGCCGGCGCAGCCAAGCGCTTCGACCGCCTGCTCGTGGTCACCTGCACAGACGAGCAACGCATGGCCCGCTTCGCCGCTCGCCAAAAAGTAGATATTGAGGCCGCCCGTCACGAGGTCGCCCGCCGCATGGCCGCGCAACTCCCCGAATCGGAAAAAGCCAAAGCCGCCGACTACGTCATCGACAACTCCGGCTCGCTGACTCACACAAGGCAGCAAGTGCAGCAGGTGTGGGCAAAGCTCTGTACCGATCAACAAAGCTGAGCCGAACTCCAGTCGGCCCGCAGCTAAGCCAACCTCGCATGAATCCCAAGTCCCGCAGCGGCTTTTCGCAGTCGCTTGTCTCTTGTCCATAGAAGCGTCGATGGATGAATCAAAACCGAAGCCATCAGATGTGCGTCAATCAGGCCGATGCCCCGATTCTCCAGATGGCGAGCTTCAATCGTCAGCCTCACTTCGTTCATCTGCGCGATTCGTACTTGGGGTAACAGATCCAGCAGCGCAAGCGTCTTCGCGCGATTGCGCAATGATCCAAGAGCAAGCTCCGCGGTCACGAAGGGATGGATGACAATCTGCCCTTGCACGAGAAGATTCTTCAGTTCTCTGTCGCCGGGCCGGAGATGGTCGATCCAAACCGAAGTATCCGCGAGAATCAATGCCGCCCATTTCTGCGGCGTGGAATGTTCTTCAATCGCGGCATCGAGCCGCCGAGGGATGCCAATCTGCGGGCGCTCTCACGTTCGATCAGCGCTTTGAGAGCTTCGCGAACCAGCGCCGTTTTCTCCGCGACGCCGGTAAACTCCTGGGCAATGCGGATGAGGTCGTCATCGAGTGCAAGAGTGGTCACTCATAGGCACTGATTGTAGCATCAAATGATGCCATATGAGTACCTTCAGTGGCCGCCGTCATCCGAATTCCCGCGTTTTCACCAGCGGAAGGAGGGGCCTCCCGGGCACAGGCCGCCAAAGTGAATTGTTCCAGTCGGCTTCGCGGGTGCCCTGTTTTCGCTTGAGGGTTCTGGGAGAAGTAGGCAACCTTAAGACTACTTCTTCAGAAACTTCCCCTCCTGCAACTCCTCAAACGCCTGCCGCAACTGCTCCTGCGTGTTCATCACAATCGGACCATACCACGCCACCGGCTCCTCCAGCGGCTTGCCCGAGACCAGTAAAAACCGAATCCCATCATCTCCCGCCTGTACCGTAACTTCATCGCCGCGATCAAACAAAATCAGCGACCGGTTGTCCGCATCCACCGGAGGCGCAGTATCCAGCCACTTCACCGCCTCCGTCGGCACCGCCAGCGGCCCACTCGCGTTACAAAACTTTCCGCTCCCGCCGAACACATACGCAAACGCGTGCCGCGTCGTCTCCACCGGCAGCGATTTTCTTTTTCCCGGCCCCACCGACACATCCAGATAAATCGGATCGGCCGCAATCCCATCCACGGGCCCTTTCTTGCCCCAAAAACTCCCGCACACCACTCGCACATGCGTGCCGTCATCGTCTTTGATCTCGGGAATATCCAGCGCCTTCACTTCCTGGTAGCGTGGCGCAGTCATCTTCAGCGCCGATGGCAAATTCGCCCACAACTGAAATCCATGCATGCGCCCCGTCGGATCGCCCTTCGGCATCTCCTGATGGATGATCCCGCTGCCCGCTGTCATCCACTGCACATCTCCGGCGGCAATCGCCCCGCGGTTTCCCATGCTATCGCCATGCTCCACCGTTCCCGCCAGCACATAAGTGATGGTCTCAATCCCGCGATGCGGATGCCACGGAAACCCCGCCAGATAGTCCTCCGGCACATCGTTGCGAAAATCGTCGAGCAAAAGAAAGGGGTCTGTTTCTTTGGTATTCCCGAACCCAAACGCCCGCCGCAAATGCACCCCCGCGCCCTCCATCGTAGGTTTCGACTTAATCACCCGCTTCACCGGTCGTATCGACATAAGAGCTTCCCTCTGTGCAAAATCACTTTTGAAAGATGTTTGATGAAGAAGCAAAGCGCGCGGATTCGCAGGCGTCCCGTCTGAGGGTTTCCCGCTCAAGCTCCGCTTGGGCGGGGGTTTGGCTCCAGCCCACACCAAAACCGTGCTGGAGTGCGCTGCCCCGCGGCCACTTGAGCTAGGATAGGCTCACCCTAAGCCCTAGGAGCCCAACGTGACGATCCGGAAAGCTGCCCTGCAAATCGCAGCCGTGGCGCTGCTCATCCTGATGGCGCTGAACACCTATCTCGCCATCGATCACTTAAAGCGAACGCAAGCAACCGCGGCGCTAAGCCTCGAAAGCTCCACGGTGCAAGCCGACATCGCCCGCGTCTGGCAGGATTTCACCGACATGGAGACCGGCCAGCGAGGCTATCTCCTCACCGATGACGCTGCCTACCTCCAGCCCTACACCGACGCGAAAGCCGCGATCGGAACCCACCTCGCCAATCTTCGCTCCGCCCTGGCCAATCGCCCGCAGTCCGAGCAAGCGCTCGCAACCCAACTCGAATCCCTCGCCGCGTCGCAACAAGCCGAGATCGAGCGCACCATCACTCTGCGCCAGCGGGGATACCGTCATCGCGCCTTCCAACTCGTGCAAACTAACCAAGGCAAACAATATACGGACCAGGCCCGCTCTCTAGTGTCTCAACTGTCTTCCATGGAAAACACCCGCTTCGCCGCACTCGAAAAACAGCGGGACGCCAGCTCCGGCCAGGCCATGTCGCAAACCATCGCCGCCAATTTGGGTTTGCTCGTGCTAACCGCATGCCTGTTTCTGCTAATCCGCTTCCACGAGCGCACCCTCGAGCAGAAGGCCTCGGAAAGCAAACAAGCCTTAATCGAGCGCGATTCGCAATTGGAAAAACTAATCAGCCGAATGTCCGCCGCAGCCAGCCAGACTCGTGTCCCGATCGCGGTCATCGAAGAAAATGCCCGCCTGTTACTCGAAAAATACGACGGATTTTTGCCGCCGCTGGGCTATGCCTGCGCCCAGCAGATCAAGGAGTCAACCACCCAACTCGAACAGCTCCGCCAGGACCTCCTCGGACATCCGGAGTTCGACATCCACGAACAAGCAGCCTAAACCGTGCTCTCTCACCGCGGCTGCCCAGATGCAGAAGGACTCTGCAGATTAGGGAGTGATTTCGAACACGACGCCTTCGTTGGAACTGCCCCCGAAAGAGGTTGTGCCATACAGGTTGCCATTCTTGTCGGCGACCAGGCCCCCGATCGGGCCGCAGCCATCAGGTCCGCTGAAGGTATGGAGGGCCGTTTCGTTGAACGTTGCGCCCCGTGCCACGACTTCAAAGACCACGCCGTCGCCGAACGAAAGGTTGCAGGCGTCGTTTTGATTGCCCCCCTGCTCAGTTACGCCGTAGTAATTACCTCCGGAATACAGGACGGGCGAAATGGAGGCCGCGCCATCGGAGGTGTCAAAGTCGAAATTATTGATGCTCGATTGCTCCGGCCCGGGTGTGAGTACAAAAAACGAACCGTAATACCCTTCACCGCCCCCCATTTGCGTCGTCCCGGCAAGGTGCCCGTTGGCCAGCGTGATGCCTCCTGCGGCGGCGTTGCCGTCCTCGCAGTTGTACTCGGAACAAAAATTGTAAAGGATGTGCTCAGTCCAAATTCCGGGCTCGCTCTGTTTCATGGCGAAGACGGTGCCGTAACCCGTGAGACCCCCGATACTGCTTGAGCCAAAGAGATCGCCCTTGCCATCGATAGCCATCGTTCCGGCAGGATAGGCTCCGTCTTGAAAGAGGTTTGTGAACGTATGGATGACCTGCTCATTCCATCTACCGGCCTTCCGCTGCAATTGAAATACGGTGCCGCATCCTTCATAGCAAATATCATCGGCCCCACCGCTGACCGTCGTGCCGTAGAGATTTCCTGCTGAATCGGCGACCAGCGGGCCGCTCGGCAGAGCTCCGTCGGGCATGCCGTGGAAGTAGTGCAAAACCGTGTATCTCCACCCTTCCGCGTCCTTGGACAAGGCGAAGGCGGTGCCGCAGCCAACCGTGCAATTATCATTGGAGTGGCCGCTTTGTTGCGCTGTTCCATAGAGGGTTCCATGCCGGTTCATGAGCAAACCGCCCTGGGGCGAGTTGCCATCGTTGGGACCGTTGAAGTTATAGAGAACGGTTTTGGTCCAGGTTCCGTCGGAGGCCGGGCTCAACTCGAAGACTGTGCCGCCTTGATAGATCCCTCCGACGGTCGTGGTGCCGTAGAGATTTCCCTGATCGTCGAAGATCAGGGTGCCTTGGGGCAAAGCACCGTCGGAATATCCAGAGAATGTGTAGAGGATTTTGTAGGTAGCAGCGAAGCTGGCGCCGGAAAAGGCAAGAGCGGCAGTAATTAGTAACGCTGCCAGCATCCGGGACGTGAGTGGCATAAGTTCCTCCGGACAGACGGGCGTGACTTGGATGTCGGAATGGGCGTCGAAGGTTGGAGTGCGGGACCGGGGGATCCTAGTAGGAATGGGAGGGTAGGCCATTCAAGGCTGATTTGGCCTCAGTGGTACAGAAGGCTTCCCATGGTGCCGCGACGGCCTTTTGATGGCGCACCGGTTCAAGGCTGCGATATAAGCGCCCCAGGACAAAAATTTTCCCTTGACATTAGTGTTGTAGTTAACTATAACACTGCTAGAGCTGACGCCCGGACGTTAGCCTCGAAGGAGAAATGAAAATGAAAACCAGATTGCATCACTCGATACTGCCCATCGTCCTGTTGTCCCTTAGCGCCGCAGGTTTCGCGCCGGTCCGCCGAGAAAACCGAAGCTCCCACCGACGCGCAAAAAGAGTTCGATTCCCTGAAGACCCTGGCCGGAGATTGGGAAGGCCCGGTCACCGTCGTTCCGCCGCAACCTGACATGTCGGACGGCAAGCTGCACGTATCCATGCGTGTGACTTCTCGCGGAAACGCGCTCGTCCACGAGATGCAGGAATCGGGAACGCCGCTGGATCCGACAAAGTATGACCATCCCGTCACCATGCTCTATCTGGATGGCGATCACCTCACGTTGATTCACTACTGTGACGCCGGCAATCGGCCGCGCATGGTCGCACGTCCCCTGGCCAACGGGAAGACAGTAGAATTCGACTTTGTCGAGGTGTCGGGTGGAACGCAGTACGGACACATGGATCATGCCGTGTTCACCATTATCGACGCCAACCATCACACCGAAGACTGGACGTACATGATGCCCGGCGACAAACCCTTGCACGCGCATTTCGATTTGCAGCGCAGCAAGTGACGCGATTACTGTGGACCTCCGTGCCCTGGTGATGATTTAACGCGGCTGAAAACGAGTCGAGCACAACCTGGAAACCCTGATGGACCGTGAGTGGAACGACAATCAGCCGATCTACCGCCAGCTTCGCGACCGCGTAGTGGCGATGATCCTCGACAGCGTGCTCAAGGAAGGCGATCCGCTGCCCTCGGTGCGCAACGTCTCGGCCGATTACCGCGTGAATCCGCTGACGGTCCTGAAGGGCTATCAGGAACTGGTCGACGAAGACCTGGTCGAGAAAAAACGAGGTCTTGGCATGTTCGTAAAAGAAGGCGCGCGCAACCTGCTTCTGAAAGGCGAACGCCAGAAATTTCTTTCCGAAGAATGGCCTCGCATCTCGGAAACCATTCAGCGGCTGGGCCTGACTGCGCGAGAACTGCTCGATGCCTCCAATGGCCGGCCGGCCTCCAATGCAGGGCCAGAAGCCAAACCCCATGCCTCCGAACCAGATACTGCAAAGCGACGCAATCCAAATACAAAGGAGGATCGCTGAAACCATGCCTTGCATAGAAGCACGCGGTCTCCGCAAAACTTTCGGCACAACCGTTGCCCTGGCCGGCATCGACCTGCGCGTCGACGAGGGCCGCATCCTCGGCCTCGTCGGCCCCAACGGCGCCGGCAAGACTACCGCGTTAAATGCCATCCTCGGCCTCATTCCATATGAAGGCCAGTTGCGCGTGCTCGGACGCGATCCCTGGTCCGAACGCGACCGGCTCATGTGCGATGTCTGCTTCATTGCCGATGTCGCCGTGCTCCCGCGCTGGATGCGAGTTTCGCAGGCGCTCGACTACGTTGCCGGCGTGCATCCCCGGTTCGATCGCGCCAAGGCCGAAGGATTTCTCGCCAAGACGAACATTTCCCATCGCAGCAAAGTCAGGGAATTATCGAAAGGCATGGTGGCCCAACTCCACCTCGCGCTGGTCATGTCGATCGACGCGAAATTGCTGGTGCTCGATGAACCCACGCTCGGCCTCGATATTCTGTATCGCAAACAGTTTTACGATTCGCTTCTCAACGACTACTTCGACCGCAATCGCACCATCGTCGTCACGACCAATCAGGTGGAAGAAATTCAAAATGTCATCACCGACCTCATGTTCATCGACCGCGGCCGCATCGTGCTGAGTTGCAGCATGGAAGAACTCGAATCGCGCTACGTGGAAGTGATGGTGAAACCCGAGCAAACTGCCGCGGCACGCGCATTCAGGCCGATCCACGAACGCCAGAGCCTGGGCCGCGGCGTCCTGCTCTTCGATCTCCAGTCCGATCAAAAGTCTGACGGCGCCGGCCGTCAACAGCTCGCCGCGCTCGGCGACGTCCGTACCCCCAGCATCGCCGACTTGTTCGTTGCCATGTTGTCAGATAAGCCGGGCAATCACGCCAGCCCGCCACAAGGAGCACTCCGATGAGTACGCAATCGAATCCCATTGCCGAATCTTCCTCTTCACCGGTCACTGCGCCCGCGTCAGGAACGCGCCCGTTTTTCTGGTCGGTGCGCCGCGAATTGTGGGAATACCGTTTCATCTATCTCGCGCCGCTGGGGGTGGGCGGCGTATTTCTAATCGGCTTCCTGATCAACATAACTCTATCGGGCAAATTGCGGGGCTTTTCGGTCGGCACGCACCAGTTCGACCTCGTCGCGACGCCTTACGACATCGTTGCCGCCCTGATGATGCTGACCACGATGGTGGTGAATGTGTTTTACTGCGCCGACGCACTCTACGGAGAACGACGCGATCGCAGCATTCTCTTCTGGAAATCGATGCCGGTCTCCGACCTCACCACGGTCCTTGCGAAGGCGAGTATTCCGCTCGCCGTGGTTCCGCTGGTGGCCTGGGCGACTGCCGTCGCCGCGCAGTGGATCATGCTGCTGGTAAGCTCAGTTGCCGTGCTGGCGAGCGGTGGGAGCCTCTCCGCGCTATGGATGGGTGCTCCGCTCATCCGAGTATCGCTGTTGCTGCTCTACCACCTCCTGACGGCCCATACTCTCTGGCCCGCGCCCGTGTTTTGCTGGGTGCTGCTGGTATCGAGTTGGGCGCGCCGCGCACCATTGCTCTGGGCGGCATTGCCGGTAGTCGCAATCGGCGGCCTCGAAGCGGTCGTGTTCCGAAGCTGGCATTTCGTGGCCCTGGTAGGCTCTCGATTGGTCGGCGCCGCGCCAGAGACCGCTTCCTCATCGCCCGAAATTTTCCCCACCAATCCCATGACCCACATCACACCGGACCGGTTTCTGGCCAATCCCGGCGTATGGATCGGGCTGGCAGTGTGCGCAATCTTTCTGGCTTTAGCGGTGCGAATGCGCCATACGCGCGAACCAATCTGATTCGATGAACGAACAATAATTGGCGTCGTCGCGCAACTCTCAGTCGCCTGCTGCAGCTTCAGCCTGAGTGCCGTCGCTGACGGCGCTTGGCAGTTCCAGCAGAGACTCTTGCGGCCGTCCTCGCGATTGCGGGGCCGAGTCGGCCTCGGCGCTCCCTTCGGCCGGTTTGACACAAACTTCTTTCATCCAGTCTTGGATGTAACGGGCCACGGCGGCATTCGCTTCAGCCAAGTCACGCGGCGGCTCGATGATCTCGGGTGGCTCTCCCCAAGCGAGGGCCTGCTCGACGGTAATGCCGTAGTCGCTGGGATAGCGCGGCTTGGGCCGATTGATGGCAGAAAGCACTGCCGCCTGTTGCAGGGCCTGATCTGGCGCCTTAGGTTCGGGAACCGAGGGGTATTCAGGAACTTCCTCCACCATCTGTTCCCGATCCCAACCGAAGTTGACCTTGCTGGCGTTGCGCGTGGCGATATGCAGCGCGCGCAAGATCAGCGAGGCGCGCTTGTAGTCGATGTGGTTGCGGGCGAGGGCGTTGATCACTTCCATGAGCGAGGCCTGGATGGATTCTTGATCTTCGAGCATGGCCATGGGATGGGTGCGCGACCGGGGCGGAGTGCGCACTCCGCGAATCATGCGCTGATGAAAGTAGCAAAAAACTGCTTCTCGGAGCGTGGGCGAGCCGCAGCGGACTCCGTTGACCTTGATGTGCGAGCAGACGCGAGCCTTGGGATGGACAGCCATTGAGTTTGAACCTTTCGAAACTTCGGATGTTTTGGTGCCGTCAGGGTGCGGCGGCGCGTGATTTTTTGCGGCTTGATCCGGATCGATAAAAATTCTAGATCTAGCTTCTAAATCTATGTTGTTGCATGGTTTAGCTCCGCGGTGCTGGGAGAAATCCGGGTAAAATCTTGCCAGCGAAGGATTTGCGGTCAAAATCTTGAAAAAGTTGGTGTTACGGATGTCGGCGGCCGAACTGTCGTGTTGAGGGTCGGCCGAGGAGCCATCGGGCGTGGAAAAGAGGAGAGAGCGGACGAGCTGCCGGATATCCGAATTGGAACCCACAGTTCCATTTTAGGAGGGGAGTGCCTGCTGTGGACAAGGTCAGTGGTCACAGAGCGGGATGGGTGGGGTGTGGAAAACGGCTGGGGGCGCGGTTGCTTCGACGGGCTAGAACGGCTCGTCGAGTTCACCAGTCTGCGGGATTTGTTCTTCGGGAGATGGAACCACCGACCAAGCCAATGCAAAAAGAGACCACCGAAGCCGGACTGTAGCTCCCGCCAGGACCGGCCGATAAATATCCGCGCATCCAAGTCCTAAGCATCGAAGAGCTTCTCGCGCAAAGAAGATCGACTATTCGCGCTTTACCGCCGACCAACATTCAAGAAAGCGCCAAAATCCCGCAAAGCTGAGATTGGGACGCCGATTTCGGCTTTCTCGCGTTCAATGACGCCGCGCAGATCGGTTTAGCAATCCACCAGTTCGGCGAAGACAGGAAAGCTGCGGCACCTCTGCGAGAGTAGTTGCAGGTCGGTCTTCTGGGCGATTTCGCGACAGAGTTCCGCAGTGTATGCGGCCTGGTGATCAGTGAGGAGTTTGCGCAACCATCCCTTGGGATCGAGAAGGCTCTCGGGGTCGTCGTGTGATCTTGCTACTCGTTTTCCTCCCCGACCCTGGACAGCCGCGCTGATAGCGGCGACATCGGCGAGCAGCCAAGCGTCCATCGCTTGGGGCACCGCGAAGAACCGCACGCTCAAACGGAAAGGATAGTTAGAGTTTTGGATTTTTGTCCGCATCTTTGCTTCGACCTCGCTCGCATCCCTTCCGTCTGCATCGCGTATCACAATGGCCATATCCACCGGGTTCCCATCGATCTCATATTCGAACCTCCGAAGCAGGCCGGGAAACTTTCTCATGAGGTTTGTCTTTCCCTGGCAGGGAAGCGGCCTGATGTGGATGCCAGGTGAAGTCAACCTTCGAATGATGGCGTCATAAACCGCTGAGTCGTAGTCGCCCTCAACAATGATGCCATAGCTACTTGCTGACATCGCTCAGAGCTCCGGTATAGACAAGATCGCCCAGTCCGATCTCCTCATCCTGAAGGAGCTTCCGCAGGTGTGACTTCTCACTTGGGCGGCTACAGATCGTCTCTCCCTCTCTTTTTTCTACGAAAATAATCTCATCTAGCTTCATTTTGTCTACGACCAGCGGTGAGTGGGTTGTCATTATGACCTGCGGCGCCCCAAGCGTGCGTTCCCATCCCTCCTGGGACTGCCGCAATACCTGCAAAAGAGTTTCTATCAGTGTTGGGTGCAGGTAATTTTCCAGGTCTTCTATGCAATACAAACTGCCTGCTCGGTTCCCGGAGGGGCATAAATAAGGGATAGAAACGCGATGAACGCAAGTTCTCCTGCGGACATCTGCGACAGCGTTACGGGGCGGGCGAGATGCTTCTCCCGGCTACCGAGGGCCACGGTCGATTGCTGCGTTGGCGAGTTGAAGAGGCCCGTAACTTGCGGCAGTGCGTCCTTGAGGGCCTGTTGTATTCGCGCGAAAGAGTTGTCGTAGTGCTCGGCCTGCAGGTTCAAAAGCCATTGCGAAAGATTCTCTCCGTGTTCTTGCAGGAACGTTGCCGCCGCAGTCTGATTTGGAGTGCGCATTAGAGAGGGGACCAGTTCGTAGAAGCGCCACTTTGCTATTGTGGAGCGTAAGAAGTTACCTGGCGAACCGGGGAACTCAAATTCCAGCATCGATCTCGTCGGGTCGGATACAGGTGCACCGATACTCTGGTTTTGAGTGTTTCGGAAGACTCTTTCGGACCCTTGGTCTGGATGAGGTCGTCCGTCGGGAGAGCCTTGTTTCGCTGAACACGCAACAGTTCGCTCACAACCCGAAAGTTTCCGTACGCCTCGCCCCGGATGGAGATCGAATACTCCCACGGCAATTCGCGGACGTGGTCCATTGTCGTCCCGGAAAGCCCGATTTCGATAAGCTGATCGTCTCCTCCCTTCCAGAGCAACTCGATAAATCCTCCTCGGCCGTAGACCGCATTGACAAGTGCCCCGCTGCCGGCGATCCGAGGGAACGCCATGTCGTAGATGAACCTGAACAAATCAATCACGTTGCTCTTGCCCGCCATGTTTGCGCCGACCAGAACGTTGCGACGGCCGAGATCTAGCGTTACATTCCTCAGTGACTTGAAGTTATGAGCACGGATCTTGGTCAGCATATCGCCTCACTCACTGGAGCGCTCGCCGGGACAGTTGCGTTCCTCAAGGTTGCATTCTACAGCGTTTATGTCTCAGGGCGGAGTGCCGA
The DNA here is from genome assembly GCA_963743585.1 of uncultured Acidobacteriaceae bacterium. Classification (GTDB taxonomy): domain Bacteria; phylum Acidobacteriota; class Terriglobia; order Terriglobales; family Acidobacteriaceae; genus Sulfotelmatobacter. The sequence continues at coordinate 423,972 of CAVUQI010000007.1, forward strand.
CGGAGTCGCTCGTCAGGGCGTCCGCCGCGCTCGACGATTTCCTCGAAGGCGGCTTCGGCGTCCATGTTCCACTCCCAGGTGTCTTCGAAGGCCATGGTCTGGGAACTGGAGCGGGTGCCGTCCTTTTCGGCAAAGAGGACGTTGTAGTCCTGGCGACTATTGAAGGGCGGGTCGAGGTGAGGTCGACGGATTCGTCCTTGATGTGCTCGCGGAGGACGGTTAGGTTGTAGCCGTAGTAGAGGTGGTTCTTTTGCACGAAGGCGACATTCTAGCGCGGATTCTCCGCCGGCGTAATTTGTTAGTTTGGTGTGATTTCCTCGAATGCGCGTGGGGCAGTTCGGAGTTGGACAAAGAAATTTGGGAACAGGGAGGGATCTCGTATCTAGCTTGCGTCGCAGCCCAGAGAGAAGCGCAGGGCGGCGCACACCTCGTTCATTCGTGCGGAGCTAAGCTGGGCCACGCGTTTGCCGAGGCGCTGTTGCGATACGGTAACTGCGTTGTGCAGGTTCACCGCACATGGGAACTTCATGCCGTCCTCTTCATTCAGGAGCACTTCCGAGGGCACGCCGCGGATCGTGGAAGTGACCGGCGCAACCGTGACTGTGGACAAATACGCGATGGCGCTGTTGCGGGTGAGCACGAGGGCTGGCCGTTTTTTGTCGGGTGGGGCAAACTGGTAGAGCCGAACTTCGCCTCGGGCAATTCTTGCTTCGCCTAATCGTCCTTGGGCTAATCTTGCGGCCACGTGGCCTCCGATTCCCATGGCTGCGCTTCCTCGCCGGCTTGCGGCTGGCGCGAGTAGCCCTGGCGGTCGCGCTCTTCGCTGGCCCGCAGTTCCAACAGACGGAGGTGTTCCCGCAGGGCGTCGCGCACCAGGGCGGAACGGTTTCGCCGAGTGCGCTTCGCGGCCTGGTCGGCGGCGTGTAACAACTTTTTATCCAGCACGATTTGAACGATTTGCATATTGTGGAATCTATTCCACAGTATATTCCACATAGGAAGACAGGTCAAAGCGCGGCTTTACATGCCGGAGGGACAGCATGGTCGTCGCTTGGGCGGGGGCGGTTGTTTCGAGTAGACAGTCCGAACCGCGCGAAGGTGGCGTTCAATCCACGATTGGAAGCGCAACGAGAGTCCTAGCCTCCGGGGCCGTCATTAGAGACGTAAGCCTCCAACGACTCCAGTTCGCGGCTGAGGTCGTCGACGCGCCACTCCAGCAGGTTGCGGATGGAGAGAATGCCCAGCAGTTTGCCATCGTTATCGGCTACCGGCAGGTGGCGAAAGTGGCGTTCCAGCATGGTGGTCAGGGCTTCACCGGCGCCGGTGCGGCGGGTGGCCATCTCGACGGGAGTGGTCATCAGATGGCGGACAGATGTGGTCCGGGGATCGGTATGGGTCAACGACATCTTGCGCAGCACGTCGCGCTCGGTAAAGATTCCGGCAACGCGAAATTCGGAATCGACCACGGCCACGGCGCCGACGTGGTGGTCGAGCATTTTGTTGATGGCGTCGGCCACGGTGGCTTCCAGCGGCACGGCGGCAATTTCGCGGTCACAAAGTTCCAGCAGGCTCATAAGCATTTCCTCCAGCTCTTGGGGGCCTCGGCCCTCGATTCCCTGAGTGGGTCGCGTCCCGGACCTAAGAACGGATTGTTGCATTATGCTCGCGCCGAATCCGAAGTCAAGCGAAATGAAACGATTCTACAAATCGCTTTTTCAACTTGGGATTCGCGCTTGGAACCGGAGTTCCTAAACGGCGGTCCCATAACGCCGCATTCCGATCCCGCATCGGTGGGCCGGCGCTTACTGCTAAAGTCTGGTCTCAGCGCTCGCTACTGTTAACCATGCAGTATCTAGCAGCCGGGAGATGAGTCTGCCAACAATCGGGCGCTACAACCTTCGCTGCGCCAGGTCCCTCTAAACATCAGTAAAAATGATGACTCGCAGAAACAAAAGTCACTTGCATTTGAACCGGAACTACGGTAACTACTTACTTACTACTTGTGAAAGCCTGCGCGCAGCAGGGCTTTCAGGAGCCCAAAAAGCATGATTCCGGAATCGCATCCGCTGCATCAGCTTTTTCAGGAATTGGTTGGCCGCCACTACGCCGAAGAGATCGGAATCCGCGATCCACAAGTGGTGGCTTACGTTTCTCACCTGCTCGCGGAGTTTTGCGAGAGCGATCAACTGTTCAAGGTCCACAATACCGCTGACCAGCCGATTACCGATATTGGCGAGATGCTGGTCGAGTCCGATCCAGTTTATGGGCCCGCGCCGTCGTTCGACCGCGAGCGCCAGGTGCGCAAACATATTGGCGACTTCGCATTGTTTTTTGCCGGAATGTTCCCCGAGAGCATCAACCACTTCCGCCTGCGCCGGCAGCGGTTGGAAAGCTTTGTCGAATGGATGAAGGCGGGCAAAGAGAGCTATTACATCGTCTCGAAATTCGAGCATTTCGAGTACGCCAAAGTTGCGCCGCTGTTTGCGCAGCTTTCGCGCGAGTTCGAAGCCTGCGTTTACGGCCTGAACATGGTGAAGAACGATCTCGAGGAGATGCAGCATCCGATCGTGCGCCGCGATCCGGAATTGCTGATGTAGCCGGTCGAGTTATGCCGCGCTGCTAACTTCTGCGGCTAACTTCTTGCGCTAGCTTCTTCCGCTGGCTTCTTCCGCTAGCTACTCCCGCTAACTACGGCTTCGGTTGAGATCGATCTGCCCGCCGATGCGATAAAAGCTTAAAGAAGTGTTGCCCTGGGTGAGCGTACGAATTCTGCGCAGCGCGCCGAAAGCGTCGCCGGGATCGAACTTCTTCTCGTGCTCCGCAACCACCAGCGACATGGCCCAGACCAGAGACGAGTTGGCCAGCACGGTAAGCGTTTCCTCATAGGTATTGCGCATTCCATAGGGTGGATCGAGAAAGATCACGTCGCCTACGAAATGCTCGCGCTGCAGCCGCCAGACGATTCCGGCGAGGTCATCCTGCAGAATCTTGAATCCTTCGCTGATGCCGAGGCTTTGCAAGTTGTGCTCGATCAGTTTTGCCGCGGCGGAAGAAGTCTCCACGAAATAAACTTGCTTTGCTCCGCGGCTGAACGCCTCGATTCCAACCGCGCCTGTTCCGGCAAACAAATCCAGCCAGATCGTATTCTGCAATGCCTCAGGATTGCCGGCCGTAAGCACGTTAAAGAGCGTCTCGCGGAGCCGATCGGAGGTGGGCCGAATGCTTGTCCCACGCAGGGAACGCAATGGCCGCCCGCGATATTTGCCGGAGATCACGCGCATGGCCCAGCACCTCTGAGTCGCAGTCTCATGCTGTCGCTCCATGTAAAATGATGATAGCGGAGCTCATGAGAAGCTGGTCCATACACTTCGGTCGCCTGTTTGGAGTGGAAGTCCGCATTCATCTTACATTCCTGGTCCTGCCTTTGTTCATTTTCTGGACGGAATATACGGTACATCCGGCGGTAAACGGGTCGCGGGTGATGGCGCTGGTGGGAATTATTTTTGCGTGCGTGGCGGCCCATGAAATCGGGCATATTCTGATGGCCCGCCGTGCGGGTTTGATTGCCAAGGCGGTGATCCTTCTACCGTTGAGCGGCGTGACTGTATTCGATGAATCGCGTCCGGAAAAGCTGCAGGAGCACAGCGTGGAAGCCTGGCGGCGGGAGGTTCGCCTGGCCCTAATCGGACCGCTGGTCAACCTTGCTGTCGCCGCTGTTTCGGCACTGGTGATTTTGGCTGCGGCGCCGGAGGTAAATCTTTGGCAGTGGCCTTTTTTTGCGTCGGCCAATTTGCCGCGCAGCCTGGTGTGGGCCAATATTTATCTTGCTGGTTTAAACCTGTTGCCCGCATACCCACTCGACGGAGGGCGCATTCTGCGCGCCCACTTCGCGCGCACCCTCGACGCTGCCGCAGCTACGCGACGCGCGGTTTCCATCAGCCATGCGATTGCCATGGTGCCTGATGGTTGGGGGCCTGTTCAGCAATACCTGGCTGACCATGATCGGCGTGATTATCTTTTCGGCCGCGCAGCTCGAAGAGCGCGCCGTGATTTTCCAGTCGGTGCTGGATAACGTGCGCCTTGAAGAAGTCATGCTCACCGACTTTGCAACGCTCTCGCCTGCCGACACGCTGGTTGACGCTCTGGATAAAGCGGTGCATTCATTGCAAGATGATTTTCCCGTCGTTCGCGGCAGCGACATGGTGGGCGTGATTTCCCGCCAGCGCATTCTCGAGGCCTTGCGCCTCGAAGGCAACGGCTACATACAGGCTGCGATGAATAAACTGTTTGAAGTTTCCGTACGGCAGGAATCGCTCGCCTCGGCCTTCCGCAAGCTAACGTCGCGTAACCTCAGTATCATTCCAGTAGTGGAAGATGAGCGTCTGGTGGGCATCGTCACGCTGCAGAACCTGATGCACTCGATGGCACTGCTGGCCGAGAGCAGGAAGCTTAGGCGGGACGAGCGAAATTCGTGAAAATCTCACGGCGATCCTCGCGCCAGGAGAGCGGTCCTTGTTTCGCCTCTACATAGATGAGGTCGGGCACCACAACATGAAATCCTCGTCGGACCCGAACGAGAGATATCTTGGACTGACAGGCGTAATCATGGATATTGCTTACTCGGAAGGGGATTTTACGGCTGCCCTGGACAGAATCAAGGCAGAGGTGTTTGGGCGCTCTGACTTCAGTTTACACAGACGAGAGATTCTTAATCGTAAACCTGAACCATTCACCACGCTCCGAGAAGAAGCGAAGCGCGCGCAGTTCGACCGCCTCATTTTACGATTGATGGAAGAATCGAAATACCGCATTTTCACGGTTGTCATCGACAAGAAAGAGCATCGAGAAAAGTATGCGGTTTGGCAATTCCAGCCATACCACTATTGCATGACTGTAATGCTGGAGAGATATGTCAGGTGGCTTGACCGAATCAATGCGATGGGCGACGTTCTTGTAGAATCTCGGGGAAAGAAAGAGAACAAGCAACTGTCAAAAGCGTATCGGAGGATCTATGAGCGTGGGACGGATCATGTTCCAGACCGCCTGTTCAAGGCGCGGCTGACCTCGACTGAAATTAAGCTCAAATCTAAAGCGGAGAACATCGCGGGGCTACAACTGGCTGACTTGATCGCCAGCCCATCCTGCCGCGAGCTGATTTGTCAACAAAGCAAGCAGCAAATGACAGCGGAATTTGGGCAGAAGGTTGTAGAGATCCTCTATAGAAAGAAATACCTGAGAAGTATCTACGACGGGCATGTGGCCGGATGGGGAACAAAATGGCTACCCTAAAAAACAAACCGGCTCTTATGTTAGAGCCGGGCGACGTCAGGACGTCCTCCTCCGTTCATCACGGATTATAGGTATTATCCGCTACCCGCACGTCTGGTGCAAGAGCTAAATGTCAGATGGCATGAATGTTTTAATCTCAGACCGCCTTCACGGTCAACGCAGCTTAGAACAACCTGACTGCTTTCGCCTGCCGCACCGCCGGAATCTCCGCGAGCTTTTTCAGCACCGCATCGGGCACGGTGCCATCCACGTGAACGACGGCAATCGCTTCGCGTTCTGCAGTGCCCGCGCCGCCGCGCCGTCCCAGGGAGAAGTCGGCAATATTGATTTCACCCTCGCCCAGAATTGTGCCCACCTTGCCAATCACTCCCGGCACATCGCGATTGCGGAGGTAGATCAGATCGCGTTCCAGTGGAGCTTCCACGTCAATGTCGTCGATGTGCAGCAGCCGCGGCGCGGCGCCTCGCAGCACGGCCCCTTTCACCATGTGCTCCTCTTTCGAACTCTTCAGGAAAATCGAGAGAACGCTTCCGGCGCCGCCGGTAGAAGCTTTTTCTTTGTGAGCTTCGTGCACGCGCAGCCCACGAGAATCGGCCAGTGACGCGGCATTCACCAGGTTCGCTTTCTCGTCCAAAGTTTGATTCAGGATGCCCTTGATGGCGCCGTTGCGAACCAGATCGGTCTTCCAGTCAGCAATGTGGCCGCTATAGCGAAGCGAAATTTCTTCCATCGATCCTTCTGAAATCTGCGCCAGAAAACTTCCCATGCGCTCGGCCAAAATAATGTAGGGCTGCATCTCGGCATATTCTTCCGCCGATACCGAAGGCACGTTCACGGCATTCTGTATCACACCGTGCTTCAGATATTCGCGTACCTGCTGGGCAATCTGTACGCCGACGGCCTCCTGCGCTTCAAACGTAGACCCGCCAATGTGAGGCGTGAGAATCACGTTCTCCATTGTCATTAGCGGGGAATTTTTCAGCGGCTCGTTGGTGAACACATCCAATGCCGCCGCCGCGAGATGGCCAGTCTTCAAGGCTTCGACCAGATCGGCTTCCTGCACCAGCTCTCCGCGGGCACAATTCACGAGACGCGCGCCCTTTTTCATTTTCTTGATCGATGCCGCGTTAATCATGCCGGTAGTTTGCGGCGTCAGGCCAACATGAAGCGTGATGTAGTCCGCGGCTGCATAAAGCTCGTCGAGACCCACCAGACGAATTCCGTGCTCCTTCGCCACCGGCACCGAAACAAAGGGATCATGCGCTACCACTTCCATGCCAAAGGCGCGCGCGCGTTTGGACACTTCCATTCCGATGCGGCCCAGCCCGGCGACGCCCAGAGTTTTGCCTCGCAATTCCGTGCCCTGCAACGATTTCTTTTCCCACTTGCCGGCATGCATGAGCGCGTCGGCGCGGCACAGATGGCGGGCCATGGCGAGCATCATTCCCAAGGTCTGCTCGGCCACAGCCACGGCATTCGCGCCGGGCGTGTTCATCACGGCAATGCCCAGGCGCGTAGCTGCGTCGAGATCTATATTGTCGACGCCCACACCGGCGCGACCGATCACGCGCAACTTCTTTGCGTGGGTGAGCAGAGCCGCATCCGCCTGTACCGCCGAGCGCACAATGAGGGCGTCGGCAGACTCAAGCTCCGCAGGCAATTTGCCGTCGAGCTGTTCGGGCGTAAGCACGATCCAGCCGGGTTCTTGCAACTGCGAGACGGCTGACGCGGAAATCTTTTCCGCGACGATGATTTTCACTGATTCTCTCCTTGCTCGTGATCAGTTCATGGAACTCAATTCAAATCGCCAGTCACGCTGGTCACGAAATGTTGACCGACATTTGACTTGCCCCTGACACGCGCGCCGCTCTGCGTTTCTACACTGCTTCCATGAGCAACCGCTCACGGAGATCGATCATGAAAAACATGGGAGTCGTAATGCTCGCTGCTGTAACTATTTTTGCTTTGGCGTGCGGCTATAGCAGCAAAGCCACCACACCTTCTACTCCGGGAACTGTACCGGCCATCTCTCAACTCGCGCCCGACAGCATGGACCACGGGGGCGCGGGGTTCATTCTCACCGTGAATGGCAACAACTTTTTGTCGACCTCGGTGCTGAACTTCAACGGCACGGCGCAGACCACAACATTCGTGAGTGCAAATCAGCTGATGGCAACCATTCCGGCCTCGGCGATCGAAACGTCGGGAACTGTGCCGGTCACTGTTACCAATCCTGCAACCACCGGCATGGGCGCATACGGCAGTGGAGGGACGACCGCGGAAACTTCCACTCCCATGAACTTTACAATTAACTAGACGGACGCGCATGCCACGGGATCATGCGCCCACCAGTTGACCCTTGGCCGCCGTTGCGCGGGCATACACTTCCTGGGCCGCGCGCACCGCAGCGCCATACTCAACCGGTTTGCCGGTTACGCGGGCGAGCACATGCTCGAGTGCTCCGAGAATGCCGATGGTATCCAGATAGTCGTAGTAGCCGATATGCGCGATGCGGAACAACTGGCCTTTCATCTCGCCCTGGCCATTCGCCACCACCGCGTCGAAGGATTCACGGAATTCTTTAATGATCTTCCCTGAATCAATAGCGTCAGGCGAGCAGATCGCGGTCAGCGCCGCGGCTGGAGAATTCGCGAACAGTTTCAATCGAACCGCCTGGACGCCGGCTCGCGTCATCTCCGCGCAGAGTTCGGCGTTGGCTACCAGGATCTCGCGTCCTTTTGCCAAGTCGCCATTTCCCATTCCGCGGATGAATTCCAATGCGGCCCCGAGGGCCGCAAACAGCGAAGTCGCAGGTGTGCTGGCAGTTTCGCCCTTGGCCGCGGCCTTGCGTTCTTTTCTCAAATCGAAATAGAAGCGCGGAGATTTTGTGGTTTCCATGCGGTGCCACGCGCGCTCGCTAACGGCGCAATAGCCGAGCCCCGGCGGAATCATCAGCGCCTTCTGCGACCCACCGATCATGAAATCCACTCCCCATCCATCCATGTCGAGATGAGTTGTGCCCAGGCCGGTGATGGCATCGACTACCAGCAACGTGTCGTCTCCGCGGGCACGCACAATTTTCGCGATCCCTTCCACATCGTGCCGGACCCCGGTCGAACTCTCGGTCGCCTGCACGAAGACCGTTCGGACTTCGCCCGTAACCTTCTCGCGAATGTGGTTCAACGAAAAAGTTTCGCCATAGGGCGCGCTTAACACTTCCACATTGCAGCCGAATGCTTTGGTCAATCCGGTCCAGCGTTCGCCAAATTTCCCTGCCGAGAGCACCAGGACCTTGTCGCCGGGCGAAGTCAAATTCGAGACGGCAGCTTCCATTACGCCGGTTCCAGAACAAGCCAGCACCAGCACGTCACTTTGGGTGCCGATGAACTCTTTCATATCCGAAAGCACGCGCTGGAAGAGCGCGCGGAAATCAGCGGTGCGGTGGTGCGCGGTGAAAGCCGCCATGGCGGTTTGCGCTGCGGGTAATAAGGGAGTGGGGCCAGGAGTGAAAAGCCGGTTCTTTCGCAACATGATGAGGGCCTTTGTAAATGGATTCGCTTACAAGTTTACTGGAATCGATCAAAATCTGCGGTAATTCCGCTCACAGCGCGATTGGAGGGTTTGCACGCGGCTTAATGCCCTTGTTGCAGGTAAAAAGTCGACGGTTTTGACGGTCTCAGTCAGAGCGACGGGGCCCACCGTCTATAATTCCACAATGAGCCTGATCGAACGGATCCAAAACGACATTACCGCGGCCATGAAGGCGCGCGACGAGCAGCGTCTTTCCACGCTGCGGATGGTCAAGGCGGCGCTGAAGAATCGCGAGGTCGAAAAGATGTCGCCACTCGAGGAGAAAGAATCGCAAGCCGTCCTGACCACGCTGATTAAGCAGCGCAAGGATTCCGTCGAGCAGTTCACCAAAGGTGGACGGCAGGAGATGGCCGACAAAGAAGCGGCAGAAATCGTTCTGATCGAAACCTACCTTCCTCAAGCGGCTGACGAAGGTGAAGTGATTGCCGGAGTCAAAGCCGTAATCGGGGAGATGAGCCCGGTCACCATGAAGGACATGGGCGCAATCATGAAGAACGCCATGGCACGGTTTAATGGTGCAGGCATGAGAGTGGACGGCAAGATGGTCAGCGATATTGTGAAGCAGGAACTGCAGGGTCCCAAATAAAATTGGCGAGCTAATTCGGCGGCCATAATATTGGCGGACGCTGTCTCGCTTCATCTTGGAGAAGGGTTTCGCGCTTCTAATCCTTTCTGAATCTGCATTGCCCCGCATCCTTGCGATAAGATCATAGTCAATGAATCCGTCTCCCGCTCGAACTGAAACTGAAGAAAAAGCAGTGGCTGCCTCGCCCTCACTCGCTCCGTCGAACTTTATTCGCGACATCATTGTCGAGGAGCCTCAAGGCCAACAAGCACGACGGGCGCGTGCAAACGCGCTTCCCTCCTGAGCCCAACGGATATCTGCACATTGGGCATGCCAAGGCGATCTGCCTCGACTTCGGATTGGCCGATGAATTTGGGGGGCGCACAAACCTGCGTTTCGACGACACCAATCCTGAGAAAGAAGAAACGGAATACGTTGAGTCAATCAAGGCGGATGTGAACTGGCTGGGGTTTCATTGGGACGGCCTGTTCTACGCCTCGGACTATTTCGACCAGCTCTACGAGTGGGCGATCAAGCTGATCAAGGATGGAAAGGCGTACGTTGACGATCTGAGCGCCGAGGAGATTCGTAAGCATCGCGGAACGCTGACCGAACCGGGCAAAGAGAGCCCTTACCGGAATCGCCCGGTGGAAGAGAATTTGGACTTATTCGGGCGCATGCGGGCGGGGGAGTTTCCGGATGGTTCGCGGGTTTTGCGGGCGAAGATCGACATGGCATCACCGAATGTGAATATGCGAGATCCGGTGATGTATCGCATTCTGCACGCTGAGCACCACCGCACGGGCAGCAAGTGGCCAATTTATCCGATGTATGACTTTGCGCACGGGCAGTCGGATTCGATTGAGCGGGTCACGCATTCGATGTGCACGCTGGAATTCGCCGACCACCAGCCGCTCTACAACTGGTTTATTGAACAGCTGGGAATTTTTCCGTCGAAGCAGATCGAGTTCGACCGGCTCAGCCTGACCTACACCATGATGAGCAAGCGCAAACTGCGCCAGCTTGTCGATGAAGGACGGGTCAACGGCTGGGACGACCCTCGCATGCCAACCTTGAGCGGCATGCGCCGCCGCGGCTATACGCCGGAGGCGATTCGCAACTTTGTGACCGCCGCGGGAGTTTCGCGCACCAACGGAATTGTCGAACTGGCGATGCTGGAACACTTCGTGCGGGAAGATCTGAATAAACGCTCGCTGCGGGTGATGGCGGTGCTGCGTCCGCTGAAAGTGGTGATCGACAATTATCCGGACGGTCAGGTGGAAGAGATGGACGCGGTGAACAATCCGGAGGACGCGAGCGCGGGCACGCGGAAAGTGCCGTTCTCCCGCGTGCTCTACATCGAGCAGGATGATTTTCGCGAAGATCCGCCTAAGGGATATTTCCGTTTGTCGCTGGGACGCGAAGTGCGGCTGCGCTATGGGTATTTCATTACTGCCAAGAGCGTGGTGAAAAACGACCGCGGCGAGATCGTTGAGGTGCATTGTACTTATGATCCCGCAACGCGCGGAGGGAATGCTCCTGATGGACGGAAGGTGAAATCGACGATTCACTGGGTTTCGGCGGCGCATGCTGTCGATGCCGAGGTGCGGATTTACGAGAACTTATTCAGTAAAGAAAATCCCAATGAGGTGGAAGAAGGTCAGGAGTTCACTGCGAACCTGAATCCGAAGTCGATCGAAGTGATCCGGCAAGCGAAGCTGGAGCCTTCGTTGGCTAAAGCCGCTGTCGGCGGGCGGTATCAGTTTGAGCGGCTGGGATATTTCTGCGTGGATTTGGATTCGAAGCCGGGCAAGCCGGTGTTCAACCGGACGGTGGCGTTGAAGGATACTTGGGCCAAGGTGGAGAGGAAACAGGGGAAGAGCTAGCAGGCAGCCTGCGACTTTCAGTGGCTGCAGTGGGACCCGTGCCGCATGTTGAGTGTCCTCAGTATCGCGAGTTTTACCTTAATACTGGGCGCGATGGGCCAGATGCTTCTTATGCCTCCCCTTGGAAGTCCTCCCTCGCACGTTTTGACGCGCGTCATGTTCGCCCTCTTCCTGGTTCCGTGGCTAAGCATCTTTACGATTTCGTTCTGTAGGCAAGCGCCCTTCGGGCCGAGATTTCGCCATTGTTTGAGCTTTGCGATGTGCTGGTATGCGGTTGCGACGGTGCTAGTAGAGACGCGCTATTGCCTATTCCCTGCTGGGCCGAGTAAACACGTTCAAGTTGTGACGGCCCAAGTCCTAATTGGTTTGGGCGCGGCTGGTTTTATAGTGTTCATTCGTGCGTGGCTTAGCCTGCGCCGTTATGAAACCTCACTCCTTAGCGCATCCCGTCCACAAGGTTAGAAAGCGAAACCCCGAGCGTATTTTCGCCCGGGGTTAGCGTCGGCGCCTGTTAATGGGGTAGGACGCCAGCCCGTCCAGCTTAAAGACATTATCGGCGCGATCGACGAAGACCCCTAACTTTTCCCCCAAGCCGCAGTCTAAACGGCTATGATTTCGGGCGACGCCGTCACTTCGACTGTTATCAACATTCTTCTATGAACATGCACGTAACTATTCTCGCCACGTTTTTTGAAATTTCGCGCACCGTGGTCTCGACATACGCAGCCGGCATCGCTCTGTTCGTGATCGGGACGCTGGCCGCGCGAAACGATGTGGCAACCGCTCGCGGCCTCGATAAGGTTATTGCTCTCGGCAATCTTTTCTTTGCCTTGCCCCTGGCGGTTTTCAGCATGGAGCACTTCTCTGCCTCCAGGGGCATCTCGCAGATGGTGCCCAAATTTATGCCTTGGCCCCTGTTCTGGACGTTTTTCGTCGGCGTGGGTTTGCTGGCGGCTTCTTTGAGCATTGCCACGAAAATTCAGGTGCGGTGGTCGGGGCTGCTGTTCGGAATCATGATGTTTACCTTCGTGGCGATGATGGACTTGCCCGGAACTTTGGCCGAGCCCCACAACCGGATTATCTGGGCGCTCATGCTCCGCGAGTTGTCATTTGGCGCGGGCGGCTGGGTGCTGGCTGGCGATGCAATGCGGCGGGACGGGCACGGCGGAAGCTGGCTGATCACCGTGGGCCGCGTTATCATCGGCGTCGGCGCGATCTTTTATGGCGTCGAGCATTTCCTTCATCCTATTAACGTTCCGGGCGTTCCGCTTGAAAAACTGATGCCGGTCTGGATTCCGGGCCGCATGATCATTGGCTATCTCACCGGCGCGATTCTGGTGGTTTGCGGGGCCGGCATTCTGCTGGCGAAAAAGACGCGCATCGCTGCGACTTACCTCGGCGCATGGATTGCGCTTTTAGTCTTCACGGTTTATTTGGCGATCCTAATTGCATCGTTTTCGAACCCAAGTACCGACGTGAAGGTCGAGGCAGTCAATTACTTTACGGACACGATGCTGTACGCCGGAGTGATTCTCGCGCTCGCCCGAGCGACGCCACGCAGCGATTAGCACTAATAAACGTCGGCTGCCGATCGTCCTCAACGAGAATAACGGCGAAAATCAAATACACGCCGTGCCGTCGAGTAACTTACCAAAAGCAAAACCCCGAGCGCGGAATTCAGCCCGGGGTCGCATATCAGCCCGTCAAGCTATTCCCTAGTATCGGTAGCCTAGGACTTGAAGTCGAGGTTACTTGAGAAGCTACCCATGAATGTGCGGGCTCTGCGCTGGGTTGGCGTGGTGCTCGCCGGGTTCTTTCACGACTTTCACTTGAAAACTCACGGGTAGATTTTTCGGCGGATAGCAGGCGGCATTGTCGCAGGCCTGGTAGCGGAGGACTCCACGCATTTCGTATTTTCCCGGCACCACCGAGTGCAGCGGATGCACGGCGATGGCGACGGTGAAATCTCCGCTATAGACGCTGAGTTTTTCGTCGGGCGAGAATGGAAAAGTTGTATCCTCACCCGGAGGATACTCAATTTTTCCCAGCACGATGTCGGTGGGAAGCTGCCGATTCTCAAGGCGGTCGGGATCAGGAATTCTGATTTCGGGGTGTTCGAGTTGATGTGGTAGCCCCGCGGAACACGAAAGTTCAGGTTGACCATGGTTTGCTTGGCGCGCTGGGCTGTAATAAGCGGCACCGGAACCATGCTGAGCGTTGGGGCCTTGCCGAGAGTCTGCGCAGAGAGGCTTATTCCGGTCAACAGCGTGACGGCGAGCAAACTTTTTCCTGCGCCGAGCGCCGGAAAATATCGCTGCCCTGTCCGTGGGTTGGTCATTTAAATTTAAAATCAGAAAATTTCAATTCGAAAATTCTCAACTCGAAAATTTCAATCGATGAGTTCGACTCGAGCGCCCTTCAAATCGCAAAGCCAACTTGAACTGAAGGGCCAGTTGAAAACCCACCCTCATCATAGCCTTGCGGAAACCCGCGTTCCTAGTGTCACTTCTGAGGCTGCGCGGCGAGCGTATGCCCGGTCACCGCGGCCTGGTTGGTTGCGGGTCGCGTATCGAGCGCCTTTTTGACTGCGTCTTCGATTTCGGCTTTGCCGCGCAGTCCGATAATCCTGTCTACGATTCTGCCATCGCGGGCAATCAGGAAGCTTTCGGGGAGCGCAGGGACGCCGCCGTATTCGTCACCGACCGCCTCTTTGCCAATCAGAATCGGGTAATTCACGCCCATATCCTTGGCAAACTTGGCGATGTCTTCTTTGCTGGCATCGTCCATGGCGACGCCGACAATCTGCAGCCCTTGAGAGCCGTATTCTTTTTGCAGATCAACAAACCACGGCATTTCAATTTTGCAGGGGCCGCACCACGTAGCCCAGAAGTTGAGCAGCACGGCTTTTCCGCGAAAGTCTGAGAGCTTCGTGGTTTTTCCATTGAGCGCTTCAAGCGAAAAATCCGGGGCCGGCCCGGATTGCAGAAGCCGCGGCCCGAGCGATGCGCTGGGACGCCGCGCGTTGTGATAACCGACATATAGACCGAGCGCCACCACCGCCGCCACCACGACGAGTGCTAGAGGATTACGATTCATTTAGATACTCCCTTGGACAGCTCCGCACCCCCGAACACTACAGGGCAAAGCGGTTCAGAAACGAAAGCCAATTCGAAATCATAGTAAAGCGGCCGATCACGAGCAACACTCCCAGGCCGATCAGCAGCGCGCCAGAGGCGACTTCCAGCGCGTGCATGTGCGAGCGGAAGCGGCTGTAAAACTTAAGAAAGCGCTCGACGCCAAGAGCCGTTAGCAAAAAAGGTACGGCCAGGCCGAGTGAATAAATCGCCAGCAGAACCATGCCTTTTGACAGGGTATCCTGCGCTGCGGCCAGGGTAAGAATACCTGCCAGAATCGGGCCAATGCAGGGAGTCCAGCCAAACGCAAAGGCGAAGCCAATGACAAATGCGCCGATCAGAGTGCTGCCGCCTTTCATCTGATGCATGCGGGTATCTGCGTAGAGCGCTTTAATCTTCAGAATGCCGGTCAGATGCAGCCCAAACAAGATAATGATTACGCCTGCCACGACTGCAAGCGTGTGCTTGTATTGTGCGGCGATCTGGCCAATCTCAGTGGAGATGGCGCCGAGCGTGATAAATACGACGCTAAAGCCGGCTATGAATCCGACGGAGTTCGTCATGACGCGCCGCATGAGGCGGCCTTGGGATGATTTCAATTCGTCGACGCCTGCGCCCGAGATCAGCGAAACATAGCCTGGAACCAGCGGCAGCACGCAGGGAGACAGAAATGAAATCAGTCCGGCAAAAAATGCGGCAATGGGAAGCGGAAGGCCTGACATCCTTTTTAATTGTACCTGCGGCGGTTCCTATGCGTCAGTTAGCAGATGATTGGCTGCAGAATAAGTTGCGCCGGGCATCAAGTTTGACGGGATTGGCGAGCACCCCTAGAATCGAGGAGGCAAGCACATCCCTCTAATAAACGCAGTAAACGTTTCTATCCATGCCCCTATACGAATATAAGTGTGAAAAATGCGGTCACCAGTTCGAGAAAATCCAGAAGTTTTCGGACAAGATGGTCAAAAAATGTCCGGAATGTGGCGGCCGGGTTGAACAAATGATTTCTGCTCCTGCCGTGCAGTTCAAGGGCTCGGGCTGGTACGTGACCGATTACGCGAACAAAAGCAGCGGCTCCGGAGCGGACGGGAAAGAGTCGAAGAAGGAAGAGAAATCCAAGACTGAGAGCTCCGGCAAGGATAAGGACGGTTCGACGAAAGACAGTTCGTCCAAAGATAGTTCGTCCAAGGAAAGCTCTAAGGGGAACTCGTCGAAGGAAGGTTCATCGAAGTCAAGTTCGTCGAAACAAAACTCGTCGAAATAAAATTCGAACAAAATAAAGTTCGTCGAAGTTAGCTCGTCCCCATCACACTCGCACAGAGTCTCGTCCTCTTTACTTTAGTTCCCTCTGAAAATGATCATCGATCATGTGGAATAAATGGTCGCGGGCGTCGCTGCCGGAAATGCTGTGGGTTTTGTTGGGATAGATCATCAGCTCGAAGGGCTTGCCGGCCTTGATTAGCGCGTTGATCATCTGCATGCTGTTCTGGAAGTGGACGTTGTCGTCTCCGGTGCCATGGGCCAGTAAGAGCGAGCCGTGGAGCTTGGCGGCGTCGGTGGTGACGTCCGATTGCGCGTAACCGGTCGGATCATCTTTCAACTGGCCCATGTAGCGTTCGGTGTAAATGCTGTCGTAATTGATTTGGTCGGTTACAGGAGCAACCGCGACGCCGGCGCGAAACCGCTCGGAGTGCGTCATGGCGTATACGGTCATCGAGCCGCCGTTCGACCACCCCCAAATCGCGATGCGGTCTTTGTCGAGCTGCGGATACCCAGCGAGAAGCTGGTCGAGCACAGTCAACTGATCTTTTAACTCGATGGCGCCGAACTCGTGGCGAATCGCGGCCTGGAACTTGCGATCACGGCCCGGTGTGCCGCGATTATCGACCGCGAAAATCGCGAAGCCCTGGCGGGAAAGAACATCGTCAAAGGGATTTTCTAATTCTTTCAGCACCAGTTGTGCGGCCGGGCCACCGTAAATATTGATGATCAGCGGGATTTTGCCGGGAGGGGGATTCTGCGGCAGCAACAGACGGCCGTATAACGTCGTGCCGTCGTCAGCTTTGAATTCCAGATATTTTGGAGCACGCAGGCCGTACTCGGCGACTTCATCCCGCGGCTGCCAGACGGGAAAACATCCGCCGCCGATTGCGCAAAGCGAAATATGTTCTGGCGTAAGCGAACCGACGAACGATTGCTCGTAATGTTTGCCGTCGTCGGAAAACTCGGCAGCGTAAATTCCCTCTTCTGTACTAATCCGCTGCATGCCGCTGCCATTCAGTTTGACGGAGTAAATCTGGCGCTGCCGCGGATCGTCTTTGTTGCAGGCGAAAAAGATTGTGCCGGAGCTGTCATCGACACCCGCGACGCCGGTGACTTCGAAATTGCCGTGGGTGATTTGATTTTCCAGCTTGGCTTCCGCCGCGAGCGGGTCCTGCTTGTCGAAGCTGTAGAGATACAACTGCGTATTTCCATCACGCCAGCTCGACCACAGAAATTGATTGCCGGATTTCAGTATGCGGAAGTCATCATTTACGTTGATCCAGGCATCGGGGGTGGTTTCGGTGAGGACCTTCGTTGGTTTTCCCGACTTCGCGTCGATGAAATACAAATCCATTTCGTCTTGATTGCGATTGAGCACTTCAGCCCAGATAATTCCTTCGCGCACCCAGCCAAAGCGCGGAATGTAGGAGTCCTCCTGGTTCGGCAGGGCAATCCAGTGAACCTTGCCCTTGTCGGCGTCAGCTACGCCCAGCTTGACCGATGGATTGGGATCGCCGACATCCGGATACTTCTGCTCAGCCACGGTCGGATGCGTAGGAATCAAGTTGGAGATCGGATATGTCGGCACTTTGGTTTCATCCATGTGCAGGAAGACGAGCTGCTTGCTGTCCGGTGACCAGAAATAATTGCTGCGCACCGACAACTCCTCGGCGTAGACCCAGTCGATGTCACCGTTGAGCAGGTTGTCTCCGGTGTCTTTGGTCAATTGCTTTTCCCGCTTCCCGGCGAGGTCGCGAACATACAAATTGTGCTGGCGAACATAGGAGACATGGCTGCCGTCGGGAGAAAATTTTGGATCTTCGCTGGGCTCGGGGTCAGAAGTGAACTGCACCGCGGTACCGGTGCCCAGATCAAAGAGCCACAATTGCCCATGCGCATCGAAAAGCAAATGCTTCGAATCGGGGCCCCAGATGTATGCGGCAACGTGGTACCGCGTGAGGCGTTCGCGTTCACGCTCATTCTTTATCTTGTCGTAGTCGGGCGCGAGCGAGGCCAGCTTGGCCGCACTCAGCAGAACTTTCTTCTCACCGGAGGTTGCGTCTACGTACCATAGCTCGCCATTCTCGCCTTCATCGTCGCGCTGGATGAACGATAGCTTGGATCCATCGGGACTCCATTCAATGTTTTCCGGCCCACGGCCGGCGAGACCGCCGGGAGCGAAAATCTCCTCGATAGTGAGAGGCTTGGTTGGCGAAGTTTGCGAGAACAGCGGCGTGACCAGACAGACCAGCACGGCCTGAAGGAAAACCAGGAGCTTTTTTTTCACATATACCCCAGAGTAGGAAGTGAATGCACTTGTGAATCGGCGGCGAGGGAATTTGTCTCTAGGCCCGCCGCTTGTACAGGACCAAAAATTCAAAGCCCGAATTCGCGGGAAACAATTCCGCCACTTTCCTCAATCGCTCCGCCAGCGCCGAAGGCGCCAGCAGCGGATAATCCCGCTCCCTGAGATCGAAATAATCGACATCCAGGAACAGCGATAGCAGGTAAATCGAGATGGTATCGGCGAACGTCGCCTCAAAGTATTCATTCTTGTAGCGCTCCGCATCCGGACCTGCAGCGGTCGCGAGCTTTCGCGCTTCCCATGCATCGAGCGAGGTTTCGCCACGTATGCCCGGCCTCAATCTGCTTCCAGGCCAGGGCGCTGAAGTCGTCGGAGACTCCTGCAATCTCAACCAGCGCGTGGCCCACGTTGATATAGAACTCGAAGGCCACGGAAAACTTGTCATCGGTCAAGCGGGTGGAAATGAAAACGTACTGGGAATCGCCGAAATTCAGGTTGCGATGGCAGACTGCATTGTCGCTGAGGGCCACATCGTAACGATCGGCGATCAGAATCTCCTCGCCCTGGGTCACCGCCAATGGCACAAAATAATAAGCCTTGCGTTTGAGCGCCGACGCAATCTTTGCCGGCACAGCGCCAATCATGCGCTCCAGATCGAGCGCTCCGATGGAACTTTCACCGGCGGAGGCGTAGGCGACCCCATTCGGTGCCTGGGAAACCGGCGTCATCCGCACCACATCGGCGGGGCTCCGCGTGATTACTGGCGCTGCTTGGGACATCCTTGCTCTTTTATACACTAACGGATTTCTTAATGCTTCTCTGCTTCCTTGCGGCTTATCCGCAGGAGGACTCGCGCCTGAAGCCGGTCGAATGGTGTAGCCTAGATTCAGTGCCCCCAACCCATTCACCTCGCTGGTACACGATTCCGATCCGCGTCGCGCTGGTGACCTTCATCTGCACGCTGCTCGCCTTCGCTGTGAGCCTGCTGCTGGGGATCATTGGGACAGTTGCGCTCGCAGCCTACCATCATGCGCATCCTGACATGCGCGTAGCCTATCGCCAGGTTGCCGTGCCGGCTGCGCTGGCAATTGGAGCGGTTGTGATTGTGGTCTCGTCGATTACGGAAATCCGCCACTTCCGGCGGTCTAAAACGCTGGTTGGCATTGCCAGGGTCAGCGAACGGAGTAGCGGAAAAGATCGGATGAGAATCGCGAACTGATATGCGGCCACGCATCGCGATTCCTCTGCCGCACTCGCTTGACCGGGAATATGCCGAGAGGGCAATCCCGCAATACGAACATGCTGTCGAACAAATGGGAGGCGAGCCGGTCCGCCTTGGCATGGATCTCTTCGTCTGAGTTGAAGAAACATGAATTGAAGAACATTGTTGAGGGCTGCGATGGCATCCTCCTGCCCGGCAGCAAGGCTGATGTCGATCCCGCGAAATTCAAGGCGCCGCGCTCTTCGCATTCCGCAAGCGCCGACAACCAGCGCGAAGCTGGCGACGAACTTTTGCTCGAGCATGCGTACCAGTCAGGCAAACCCGTTCTCGGAATCTGCTATGGCCTGCAGAGCCTGAACGTATTTCGCGGCGGATCGTTGATTCAGCACATCCCGGATTTCTTGCCCGAAGATTTACGCACTCGCGTCAACCATGAAGCGGGAAGGAAGATCGCAGTCGCCCATGAGGTTACGATTGAAGACAATTCCAGGCTGGCAGAGATTTTATGCAGAGAAAGCCGCCTCGGGACATCAGGTGGCCCGGCGCTGAAGTTGCCGGTCAATTCTTCGCATCATCAGTCTGCCGGCGAGATCGGCGAGGGCCTTCGCATTATCGCCCGCTGCCCGGATGATGGCATCATCGAAGCGCTTGAGGGGACCGACCCCGATCACTTCGTGCTCGCAGTGCAATGGCATCCAGAACGGTCAGTGGACGAGGATGAATTTTCACGTGTGATTTTCCGGTCTTTCATCGAAGCGGCGAAGGTCGCGGTCAAGGGCGACTGATCTTACGTTTGATTTTCGGTTTCTTTCGCGCTGGTTTGGAAATCGCTGATCTTTCCAGCAGCACCACGGCATGCGCGATCGCGGCGTTTTCCAGATTCAGTCCTTCCGGAGTTTTGGCCTTCAGGCCGACACAGTCCGTCATCATTCCCATCAACTCCGCAACTCGCATCCGGATTGCGGTCGAGTGAGGGCCGATTTTCGGAGAAGCGAGGATCAAACTGGCGTCGACGTTCGCCACAGCGTAGCCGCCTTCGCGAACGCGCTTCAGAGCTTCCCGTAAGAAGACGGCAGAATCAGCACCTTTCCACTTCGGGTCCGACGGCGGGAAAAGCGCCCCGATATCCGGCGCGGCGATGGCTCCTAGCAGAGCATCGGTAATCGCGTGCAACAGCACGTCGCCGTCGGAGTGGCCGCCTAGACCCTTGTCGTGATCGAGTTTGATCCCGCCAATTTTCAGCGGAATGCCCGCGTGGAATTCATGAGAATCGAAACCGTAGCCAATCCGGATTGTGGGTCGTCGATTCTCGCTCTGCGGCATCAGGCGGTCTCAGTGTGAGGTCTTCATTATGAGGTCTAGGTAAAACTCGGCAAGTTCCATGTCCGAGGGCGCAGTGATCTTGATGTTTCGCGGCGATCCCATTACGACTGCGACCTCGTGGCCTGAGCGCTCGACGAGAGACGCTTCATCTGTGCCGAGAAATCCGTCGGCGGATGCTTCGTCGAATGCCTTCTTGATCACGCCGTAGCGAAAGCCTTGCGGCGTTTGCGCCAAAACGACGCTGGCGCGTGGAATGGTTGCTTTGATCAATGCGCCGTCGGCTGTGCGCTCCACCTGCTTCACCGTGTCGACGGCGGGCATGCCCGCAATCGCGGCGCCGTATTTCTGCGCGGCCGCGATTACTTCTTCAACGATTTCGCGGGTCACAAACGGCCTTACGGCATCGTGTACCAGAACGATGTCGTCCGATGATGCCGAGATTTCTTTCAGCGCATTTTCAACTGACTGTTGGCGATGCTCGCCGCCAACCACGAAATTTATCTTCTTACCAAGTACGTCCTTGGCCTCGTGTTCCAGTTGCGAACGAAAGCCTGCGATCTCGTTCTCCCGAAGAGCGATCCAGATTTCAGAGACCGCCTCCACACCGGCGAACTTGCGAATCGTATGAATGAGAATCGGAATGCCGCCGAGTTCGGTGAACTGCTTGGAGCGCGGGGTTGCGCCCGCTGGAATGGGGGCCATGCGCGTACCCAGTCCGGCGGCGGGAATGATCACAAATACCTTCATCGCGGGGTGTAAGTATACGGGCATAGGCGGAAGAGTTCAAATTCAGGGCGATGACGAGAGTGCGCCCTCTGGCTCTTCTCAATTCAGACCGCCGTTGCGGTGAATTCACTTCCGATTCAGAAGATAGAAATCTGCATCGCCGCTGGGGCGGGCATAGACTACGGTCGAAAGGTCTTTAGAAAAGTCGTAGGCATTTCCGCTGTACCCCGCATGGAAGGCAAAGGGCAGTTTGACGGCTGGTTGCGCTGGGCCGGTGACTTTCCCATCATGCCAAGGCACGCGGTAGATGGTGGTTTCTCCGTGAGAAGCGCCGATGTAAAGGACATATTTATTATCGGAGGAGAAACGGACAACCAGGGTTTTCAGGTCAGGAAGCAGTGGAATACATTTGCGATCCGCCAGGGAAAATACACTAATGCCGAAGGTTTGTGATGCCCCCATAGCCAACGACGTAAGCAGATATTTCCCATCCGATGATGCGTCCCAGACGGCGCCGCAATTGTCGACCAATTTCTCTACGCTTGATCCATCGGTGGCGACCTTCCATGTCGTTACCGTGGCTAAATCGGATTGCTGCCCACCCAGAAAGAAAAAGTTCGGATCTGAACTGGCCGAGCCATAACCACCATTCACTCCCGACCACGGGATTTGCCGGAGTTCGGTGCCGTCAGTCTTGACGGTGTAGATCTTCGCCTTGCCGCCCTCAGTTGCCGCGAACGCCAACCTGGAAGCGTCCGAATTAAATGTCACCGTAATCAGTTCCGTTCCGGAGGTGATTTTGACGCGGTTGCTGCCATCTATATCGGAAAACCACAGATCTCCCTGCTGCGCGTTGCCCGAGAGAGTGATGTACATGATGTGGCGACCATCCCAGGAAAGGGCAGGTTGGGTGGCTTCCTCGTTCACCAGGTCGAAAGATTGCCTGGTCTGCGGGTGATATGCCGTGAGAAAACCAGATCGCCTTCCGTTCACGAAATAGATTCCGTTACCGGCGGGAGCCGGCATGGGTGAGAGATCGGGGCCGGCTCCGAAAGTGACTTGCCTCAGGCTGCTATCGTCCACGCTGTACTGCCATAGATTGGTAACCTCGTTCACCGTTCGGCTACAGAGAAGGGTTTTGCCCGGATCGTTCCAGACCAGGCCGGTCGGACTCCCAGAAAGCGCGCCGATTTTCTGGGAGGCGTGCGTGGTTACGTTCACGCGATAGAGAGTCAAAGTTGTGGATCCCAGTGCAGTGTCATTTCCAGTCGCGATCAGCAGATCTTTGCCGTCCGGAAAGGGCAGAATTTGGACCGGGCTCGAACCCTCAGGAGGTGGGAAAATCAACTCATCCGACACTCCGGTTTTTGGTTTACGAAAGACCGCATTATTGCGGGCCTCTACGAAGTAGAAGAAGTTTCCATCCGGAGAAACTGCGAGGTGGAATCCGGCGGCGGCCACGGCGGGTGCGCCGCCGAGCGTCGGCACTACGAAGCTCTCTCCGCCGAGATCGTTGGCGTAATAAATCTGCGTGCCGTCAGGCGAGAAGGTTTCCACGAACTTATCCACCGAGTCGTTCGTGAGTTGCAGCGGCTCACCGCCGGAAGACAGCATCACGAACACCTGGTTGAAACCTGCGACTGGTGAGGTGAAAGCGACCGTATGACCGTCCGGAGAGAGGACGGCAGTGTTCATTGGCTTGTTCCAATGGCTGATCTGGGCAACCTTACCGGGAGCGCTTGACGGGTTACGAAAAAAGAACGCGGCAAGCCCAGCCAACGCGACGAGCACAATTAAGACCGCCGCAGCGGCGTAAACTTTTCTGAAAGACTTGGCTGGCTCGGCGGCTATTTTCGAGGTACCGCTTGCCGATGAACCTGCAGGCAATTCGGCTGGCCAGGCTGCGCTGGATCTTCCAGAACCCGAGTCGCGTTTGGAACGCTTCAGGTCACCCCTTAATTCGGCGCCCGATTGATAGCGCAGTTCCGGATCTTTTTCGAGGGCTTTATTGATGATGCGGTCGAGTTCCGGCGGAACTTCGGGATTCAGGCGCACAGCCGGTAGCGGCGCTTTATGTAAAATCGCGTCGAAAATTACCGCCGAAGTTCCTCCCGAGAATGCTGGGCGGGCGGTTGCCATTTCGTAGAGTACGACCCCGAAGGAGAACAGGTCGGTACGCGCGTCCAGCACCTCCCCGCGTGCCTGCTCGGGCGACATGTAGGCGACCGTGCCCACGGCGCTGCCGGGACTGGTGAGATGCTCCTCGATTTCAAGCGTCGGAGAAGTCATTCCACTGGTGTCTGTTTTGGCGGTGACCTTGGCCAGACCGAAATCGAGAATTTTTGCCTGCCCTCGGGAACTCACAAAAATGTTGGCTGGCTTGATATCGCGGTGGATGATTCCCTTGGAGTGTGCGGCATCCAGGGCGTCCGCGATCTGGATGCCCAAATCGAGGATCGATTCGATTTCTAGGGGTTTCGCCCCGATCTTGTGCTTCAGCGTGGAGCCTTCCAGATACTCCATGGCGATGAAGGCCAAGCCATGTTCTTCGTCGATCTCATAAATGGTGCAGATGTTGGGGTGATTCAGCGCAGACGCAGCTTTCGCCTCACGCTGGAAACGCGCCAATGCTTGAGGATCTTTGGCAACGTCATCGGGCAGGAATTTGAGGGCAACGAAGCGGCCGAGTTTCACGTCCTCGGCCTTGTAGACGACGCCCATGCCGCCTCCGCCGAGCTTCTCGACGATGCGGTAATGCGAAATAGTTGTGCCGATCACGCGCCCCTGATCTTACGTGGATCAAACGAGGCAGGTCAACGAAAGGCGCAAAGCGGGCCTAGTTGGTGCCATGACGATCGCGCGGCGATTTCTTTCTTCCGGGCGTCTTCTGTGCAAGTGTCTTCCTAGGCAAGCGGCCTCGCAGCAGGTGAATCAAATCTCTTGCGGCTCGTCGGGTTCGGGTTCTTTCACCGGAGCATCGGGATTCTCGGTTGGGCTGGGCGGTTCCTTTATCGGAGGCGGCATCGGCTCGGCGGGGGTGCGCACGCGGTATTGCGTGGGGAGCGAAGTTTCGACTCGCATCACGATCTGCATGCCAATCTGATGCCAAAATCTTTGTAATGGAAGCCAGCGGCGGAGCCTGGAACGTCATCTAATGTCGGCGGGAAAGACTTGAAGGTGCAAGTTGAACTGGACTGTCGGATTGGTATGGTTCAGCTCGGATTGTCCAGCTTCGGACCATCCAGCTTCGGACTATCCAGCTTCGGACCGTCGAAGACGAACAGTGTCAGAGAACCGGCGAGGATATGCGGTGGGGAAATTCGGATTTTTACTGTTTCTCCGAATGGAGCCAAAGAATGATCTACGCCGGTTCACGGTCCGAGATTTGCTGCGGCTGAACGCGGCGGAGTGGGCAATAAGGAATCGAATCGAATTGAGCAATCTGGTGTCGAAAGGATCCGAACGTGAATGGCGAAACCGTAAAAGAAGATAGCAAAGTGAACGGCCGTCCAGTGAATGGCAATGGCCAGGTTCAAGACGCCAACGCGCCCGGCGCAACGCAATCAAACTTGATCGGCGATTTCGACTGGATCACGGAACGCTCTGCCTGTTCGCTGCCGAAAGTGTTCAGCAGCCTGCGGGCGCAGCTCGAACAGGACGTTAACACGCGCAACTCGCTGCGGCCGAAGTACGCGCCTTACGAGTTTTCGATCGGAGAAGACACTAATGCCATCACGGTCGATCTTCAGGCCGAAGAGCTGCGGAAGTCCGTGGTATTCGTCTTGTCCGACCACGCAATTACGGTGCGCGACGATCAGGGCAACCGCATGTTCGACGTAACTTCAAGTTTTGACGATGCCGGGAGGTGCCGGCTCAAGGTAAACGGCCAGGAGCGGGAGTTCTGGCAGGTTCGGCGCATGGCGCTGGAGGACCTGATGTTTCGCGGGCTTTAGGAGACAAGGTCCGTTAGAAACTTGGTTTCGACCCGTTCTTCACACCGCGGCACGGGAATCCACAAGGAATTATTGCCGCTGCAGGACTTCATCGATGACGGTTTTGTCGCCTTTGTCTATGCTGATGACCTTGTGAATCGGGGCGTAGCCGGTGAGCGTGATGTCGATGATGTAGTTGCCGGGATCGAGCATGAATTCAACCGGCGAGTCCTTGTCGAGCATGTGCTCGTTGACGGCGACTTGCGCGCCTTTGGGCTGGGTCTTGACGCTGACCGTGCCCATGCCTGCGGCTTCTTTGCCGCCAAAGAGCTTTTTCATCTTTCCCACCGTGCGGATATCGTCGACGTCGCCGAGAGCGCGCAGTGAGGATGAAACATTCGTGGTCTGTCCGATGTTGCACTGCGCATTTGCGGTCTCGTCGATGTAACCGGTTTTGCGCAAAAGCACCGTGTGCTGGCCTTTATTCAGCGAGATTTGGGCTGGAGTTACTTTGCCTGAGTTCTTGCCATCGATGTAGACGCTCGCGCCAGCGGGCGTGCTGGAAACGGCCAGCGTCGCCACCAATTGCGACAGACGAGTCTGCACGAAAGATTTGCTGCCGGAAGTTACGTCAACGGTGCGCGAATCTGGAGAAAAGCCGGCCTTGGTGACTGAAACCGAGTGCTGTCCGGGAGTGAGGCCGGACAAAGTAACGGGTGTTACCCAGGACGGGTCGCTTCTGCCATCGACCTGCACTTGAGCGCCCTCAGGAACGGAGTCGATCATCATCTGTCCCGGCACGAGTACAGCGCCGGCTGCGATTGAGGCCCTCCGCTTGTTGGCTTTCTTTCCTTTACGTCCGGCGGCAAAGCTATGTGCGGGAGCCGGCTCTTCCGCTTCGGGCGCGGCGGGCTCGGCTTCCGCTTGCTCAGGCGCTGCCGCAACCGGGGCAGGTTGCTCTGGCGCTGGCTGGACGGATTGCGGCTGGACTGATTGCGGCTGAGCTGACTGCGGCTGAATCGGCTGGCTGGCCGCCGGTTCGCTCTGAACCGGCTGCGGCGCTTCTGAGGCCACTGGACGCGGCGAATCGTCGGCATTGTTATTCAAACTGTTGATGTGCAAGACCAGACCGATGGCGATGATCAGAATCACAACGGCGGCGCCGGCGATTGAATACACCAGCAGATGCGGGGGAACATTCTTGATTTCCTTGATGGCTTTCTGCGCGGCTTCACGAGCTTGCACCTTCGGTTTTTCGGGTTCTTCTTCAGTAATGTCCAGCCCCGGAGCGTGGGCCAACGACTGATTGGTAGAGGAAGGAGCTGGCGTTGGCGAGATGTAAACCTCTTTTAGTGGAGGTAATTCGGTCATCTCGGAGAAACTAACGCCGCCGCCTTTCTGCGCGCCCCCTTCAGCCATCATGGGATCAACGGCGATTTTCGGGGCCGCGGTTTGCGAATCGACTGCGGGCTCGTCCGTTACGGCCGAAGACATGGAGGCGGTCGGCGAAGCACCCGAACGCACCCCCGCACCCGCGAACGGGCTGGAGGCTTGGGGCCTGGCCACGCCGGGAACTGATGCTGCCTTTGCACCGGCGGAAGCGGCAGCCGTCGCGGCCTTTCCCGGAACCGCTGGAACGCCGGGTTTGGCCTGAGGCGCGGCGGCCGAGGCCCCTGCAAATTTGGCCTGGGTTGCAGCTTTGACTGCGTCCGGAACTACTGTGCCTTTTGCCGGCGCCGCTTTTGCCGCCTTCGGCTTCGATTCCTTACATCTCTCCAGATCGTCCAGCATCTCTCTTCCGCTCTGGTAGCGCTGGGCTGGATCCTTGGCGAGCGCCTTCATAATTAACTCGCTCAGCACCGGATGAACCTTTGGGTTCACGAGAAGTGGCGCAGGCAGCGCACATTCGAGTATCGATTGCCGAAGTGACTCAACATCCGCGCCGTTAAAAGCCCTGCTGTCGGTGACCATCTCGTAGAACATCGCGCCCAGGCTAAACAGGTTTGAGCGCGCATCCGCTTCCTGGCCGCTGATCTGTTCTGGAGACATGTAATGCAGGATCACGGGCAACTCCGGCATCTGATCGCTAAACTTGCCGACGCTGGAGAGGCCGTATCCCAGAATTCTTACGGTGCCGTCCCAGCCGCACATGATCTTTGCGGGCTCCAGGCTGTAGTGGACGACATTGTGCGATTGCGCGTGATCGAGCCCATTGCATACCTGGCGGCCGATATCGAGCAGGTCCCAAATGGAGAACCCTTCTTTACGCGCCAGCATGGTGGCGATGCTGTTGCCCTGGATGTATTCCATGGCGCCGCAGACCTGGCCATCGATTTTTTCCGCACCGAAGACCGGAGCGAGATTGGGGTGATTGAGGCCTTTCGTCTTCTCTGCCTCGTCCACGAGAGATTGCTCGAGTTCGGCAGCGCGTGCGCCAAAGGCAGAGAGCTGAATCACTTTCAAAGCAACCGTCTGACTCCTCTGCGAGTCATTCGCTTTGTAGACCGTGCCAGTCGCGGATTTGCACAGTTCACTGATAATTTCGAAGTGGCCGATGTTCGTAGACATAATTCCGGTCCTCGCCCCAGACGGCTGCCCACAGTTACCGCTCGTCGTTGAGCCGCGTGGTTAAATCACATGCAGGGCTAAAGGATAGCGCTCCTAAAGTGCGGGATCGAGTTACCGAAGTACCGTAAATTTGGGAATTTCGGAAAAGGGCGAGACGGCTGGAAAGAACTCAATTGCACCAATGATGGCGTAGAAAATTAGAGATTGCTCCGCAAGCGGGCCTCGCGCAAAGCGCGGGTCGATCAAGAAATGCTGCGGCGGAGCGCCTCCGCTGGAAGGTCTCCGCTATTGATGAGCGGAGAGCACCAATTCAGAATTCAATATTGTTTCCGGCTCCGGCTCTGCCACCCATTTCCAGGCGCGGCGTCCATTCTCGAGAATCACTGGTGTGGCTTCGCCGTAAGCCACCAGGCGATTCAGCACGGTGGTTACTGAAGCCATGGGATCTTTGTGCCGCGCCAGCATCGGTGGGGCTTTTTGCTGGATGCATTCGCAAACATCGCGCGCCGTCAGGGCGCGTTTGGCCTCCATTAATGCGATGCGGCAGGCTTTGGTGAAACCAGGTTGGCGCCCGCAACTTTTCCGGTCGAGCAGTTCCAGCAGATCGTCGCTTAGGCACCTCATCGCCAAATAAATTGGCCAGTCCGGCGATGGTCTGTTTGATGGTGCCGATGCGGCGCATGACTTCCGCGCGCTGGCGCAGAAGCTCGCGCAACTCTTCGTGGGCCTGTTTCACGACCTGTTGTACATGACCATTGCCGTTGTTGGGGATGGTTTTGATTTCGACTCCGTCGTGCTCGAGCTGCATAACTCCTCCGGTACCACTAAATGGTAGTGAGCAAAGCCTCTTGCCTGATACGCAGAAACCAGCACACTCGTTCCGTCAATCTCAACGTTTCAAGCACGCCCCTGTCAGCCGAAACTCTTAACTCTGACGTTCGGGTTGGCAATTTGTTAGCAACTTAATCGAGCAGAAGAACCTGCATTAATCCCGGGGAAAACAACTTCCGATTCGGCCCAAAACGGGACCGTTCGCAAATTGGGATTCGTCCTTGACTTCATTGGTTGCATCACGCAGCGCATAACGACTTGCTATGGCAAAGCGTCCGATGTAAGAGAAGTACGCACAACATAGCGTGTCAGCCCTTCCCCAACTCGCGCCCGCGCTCTTACATGTGCTGCTGGTCGGCAGTCACGAAGAAGATTTTTTTTTGATTCGGGAGATCCTCGGGCGCAATCATGCCTTCCTCTCCGGCGATCTCGATCACGCCAGATCGATCGATGAAGCCAAGGAAATGCTGCGCCGCGGTGGTTACGGACTTGTGCTGTTTCAGCATGAAATGGGCGATGGCGCGGCCGCGAATTTGCTTTCAGAGTTCGGGCATGCCGGAGGGACAACCCCATTCATTATTTTGACCGAGAACGCTGATGAGAAAGCGGTTGCGGAAATCATTCAATCCGGCGCCTACGACTACCTGGACCGGGCGCAGCTCACCGGGGCCAATCTCGTGCGGACGCATCCGTTGCGCGCTACGGCTGCAATCGAGTCAACAACAGCGGCAAGCGGCAGAGCAGTCGGTGCGCAAGCTGTCTTGCGCGGTGGAACACTCGGCCGACATGATTCTGGTGACCAACGGTGAAGGCATCATCGAATCCGTGAATCCGGCGCTCGAAACCGCGACCGGCTATTCTTTGCAGGAAATCATCGGCAAGAACCAGAGCATTCTCAACTCAGAGCTGCAGCTGCCACTACTTTACCGTGAACTGTGGGAGACCATTCGTGGGGGTGATGGCACGCGCAGTATTGCGGTAAAGCGAAAAAAGAATGGCGAGGTTTATTACGCTGACGAAAGCGTCAGCCACGTTCGAAACACTGACGGCAAGATTACGCATTGCGTCTATAACGGACGGGACATGACAGAGCGGCTCCGCATCGAAGCAGAGTTAGTCCAGTCCCAAAAAATGGACGCCATTGGACGCCTCGCGGGAGGCGTCGCGCACGACTTCAACAATCTGCTCACCATCATCACCAGCTACTCCGAACTGGCGCTGGATTCCGTAGCCGCGGGGAGTGTGGCGGAAACAAGAGTTCAGGAGATCCTTTCCGCGGCGCATCGGGCGGCAGACCTGACTCGCCAGTTGCTGGCTTTCAGCCGTAAACAGCCGCAGGCCCTGCGCGTAGCGGAATTGAATCCGATCATCGGGGCGATCGTGAAAACACTCGATCGTCTGATCGGAGAAGACATCGAACTGGTTTTCAAACCCGGTGAGGGACTGGCCAGAGTTCGGCTGGATCCGGTGCAGATCGAACAGGTCCTGATGAACCTGGCGGCCAATTCGCGGGATGCGATGCCCGAAGGCGGCTGCTGCACCATCCACACCTCGAACGTGCAACTCGATCAGGAATATGTGAACCGAAAACGAGCCATCATTCCGGTGGGAAGATATGCAGTGATCACGGTCACCGATACCGGCAGCGGCATTCCTGCCGAGCATGTGGCGCACGTTTTTGAGCCTTTCTACACCACGAAGGCTTCCGGCAAGGGCACAGGACTTGGCCTTGCAACGGTCTATGGCATCGTAAAACAGAACCATGGATACGTTTGGGTTTATAGCGAGCCGGGCATGGGCACTACGTTCAAAATCTACTTGCCTTGCGTCCCCGATCGGCCTGCCGCAATCGGTATTCCGGAGAGCAACGAAAATAAGATGTTCAGCGGTACCGAAACGTTGTTGCTGGTGGAGGATGAGGAACCGTTGCGCCGGGCGGCGGTGGAATTTCTCAGTCTGCGCGGGTATACGGTGCTCGAAGCCAAAAACGGCCTGGATGCATTATCGATTACCAGGGCCCACGCATTGCCCATTCACCTGGCGGTCACCGACGTGGTGATGCCGCAGATGAGCGGCGGAGAGTTGGCCCGCGAACTAGAGAAATTGCGCCCAGAAACCAAGCTTCTGTTCGTCTCAGGCTATCCGGGCGAAACCGTGGTGGATCACAAAGTGGTCGAGGTCGATAGCAACTTTCTGCAAAAACCGTTTACCCTGAAGCAACTTGCCAAGAAAGTGCGTAATGTTCTTGATGATGGCCGCGGGAGAATTGAGACGGTATCCGCAGGCAAAGAGCATGCCTCGATCGCCGGCGCTATATCCGAGTAAGTCTGCCATCGTTCAACTTGAATCTCTGTCCGCGCCAGGTCACGGTGTGCCCCGCCAGGCTTACGATCCAGACTCCGACTCCAATCAGATCGCGCAGCGGAACCAGCCAGAAATATTTCCAAACCTGGCGGTCGCGCAGAACTTTTCCGCCAACGGTAAATGCAACCGCAAAACGAAGAACCAGCACGAGCGCCAACGCGCCGCACGACCAGAGTGTTCCGCGGCTCGCAGCTAAGGCCAGCAAAGACCAGAAAATTCCGAAGGTAAAAATCAGGCCAAAGTAGCCGCCTGGGCGCGCATCCCGAACTCCTCGCGCCCAGCGCAATTGATGCGCTAGAAAATCGCGATAACGATAAGGCGGAAGATATGTCTCCACCACAGCATCGGAAAGCTTTATCTTCAGCCCAAGACCGGCGATGCGTTTCCCAAGCTCGTAATCATCGGCAAGATAATCGACGATCGATTCAAAGCCGCCGATCCTGTTCAAATCGGTACGGCGAAAGGCCAGCGTGGAGCCTAATCCGAAGCGAATTCCGTCTTCCACTTCTTGCGCCGTAAGTACGCCCGGAATGAAATCTGTGCTGATGCCCAACGCCTCGAGCCGCGAACCTATTGAGCGCCCGGCCATTCCGCGGTACGGGCAAGTGACCATTCCTATTTGCGAGTCGACTAAAGGCGCAATCACGCGGCGCAGGTAGTCGCGTTCCACGCGGATGTCGCTGTCGTTCACGATCAGATGATCGTACTTCGCGAGCCTGAGCATCTGCGCGAGATTGCTGATTTTTACGTTTGTGCCGAGAACTTCGGGGCATACGACCCAGGAAATCATTCCCGGCCGCGGGAATTCGAGGACCAATTTCTTTATGATCTCGATTGCCGGATCATCCGCATCGCTGACTCCAAAGATGATTTCGTACTGCGGATAATCCTGCAGGCATTGACTCCGGAAGCTTTCGTACATTTCCGGGTCGACGCCTTTGAGCGGCTTTAGAATCGAAAGTGACGGCAGAAAGGATCCGGCGCTTTGCGCCACAGATTCTCGGCTGCGCAAAAATTTGAAAGCACTCCAGAGAGTCAGAAGATAATAAATCGAACTGGAAACTACGCCGGCGGCCGCGATAATTTCAATGACTCTGACGATGGCATTTGTCATGCGCGGGAACAGAAATTATTCGTAACGCAATGCCTCAATCGGATCCAGATTCGCCGCCTTCCATGCGGGGTAGATGCCGAAAATCAGCCCTACTGATGCAGCGGTCGCAAAACCGAACATTACCCAGAACATCGACATACGCGCCGGCAGCGCCGGCCACAGAGCGGGAATCACCCAGACGATGATCGCGCCGAGCAGGACTCCGATAACGCCGCCGATTGCCGTGAGAATCGTCGCCTCCAGGGTGAACTGCAGAAGAATGTCCCGCTTGCGCGCGCCGATCGCTTTGCGCACTCCGATTTCGCGCGTCCGCTCAGTGACGCTCACCAGCATGATATTCATCACGCCCACGCCGCCAACAATCAGACCTACGCTGGAGATTGCGAATACGCCTACAAACAGCATTCCGGTCAGCTGATTCCAGACGTCGGTGATCGAATCGGAAGTAAGTACGGCGAAATTATCCGGCTTGTCGGGCGCAACTTTTCGCCTCCGCCGCAGCAGTTCCCGGATTTCGTCGATGGCTTTCGGCATGTCATCGTGCGAGGTGGCCTTCGCGCTGATCCAGTGGTCCTTCAACTCAGGATGAAGCGTTCTGAAAGTCGTCAGGGGGAAAAAGATACGATTGTCGTTGGGATCTTTTCCACCTCCAAAAACTGATTTCAGTTTGGCCATAGTGCCGATCACTTCAAACAGCCGCCCATCAATGTTGATCTCTTTCCCAAGAGGATTTTCGATAGGGAACAATTCTTCGGCTGTATCGTGCCCAAGAACGATCACTGTTGCCCGCCGCTCATCGTCGGCGTCGGTAAACCACCGGCCGGCGGACATTGGCAAATCATAAACATCTTTCACGGACGCGGTATCGCCTTCGAGAATCGTGTTCTTGACTTTGCGGTCCTTATATTTCACGGCGAAAGTTCCTACCCCGAGTTCGGGCCGGAAAAACCGTATGCCTGCCGAAACTGTCTTTACATGCGGCAGGTCGCGCATGGCAACAGCGTCATCGTAGGTCAGCTCTTTGCGGGTGCGCATCTCTTCCGTCGGGCGCCCGAAGGTAAACGGGTCCATGTGGTAGGCAAAAATAACATTGGAGCCAATGCTCTTGACCATGTCGCGAACGTTATCGTCGAGCCCCCGCCCGATCGAGGAAACCCCAATTACCATGGCGACGCCGATCACGATTCCCAGCACCGTCAACGACGAACGCAGCTTATTCGTGCGGATCGTGTCCGTGGCCATCTGCACGATTTCAGCGAATTCGTCTTTGTGAATCATCACAACCCTGCCGTGAATCACGCTTGTCATTCCCCGCGCCGACATTTGGCGCGAGGAATCCCGGTTTGATGGCCCAGTGCAAAGCAGATTCCTCGCTTCGCTCGGAATGACAAGCCACGCTTCCTACGTTTCGAACCTCAACGCCACAATAGGGTCTAGCCTTGCCGCTTTACGCGCGGGATAGACACCGAAGAATACGCCGACACTTGCTGAGACAGTTAATCCAGCGGCAACCGCCCACAGCTTTATTGAGGAGGGCATTCCGATCAGCACAGTGACGGTGAGAGCGAAGGCAACTCCGAAGAGCACTCCGAGAGCCCCGCCGGTCAGGGCCAGCGCGACCGACTCGATGAGAAACTGCAACAGCACGTCGGCGCGCCTTGCGCCCAGAGCTTTGCGAATGCCGATCTCGCGGGTGCGTTCGGTGACTGCGACCAGCATAATGTTCATGATCACAATTCCGCCCACCACCAGCGAGATGCAGGCGATGCCAATGGTTGCGATGAAAAACGTCTGACTGAAGCTCGTCCAGATCCCGAGCAGACTGGCGTTGGTTTCGATGTCAAAACTGTCGTCGCTGCCGGGCAGATCGTGGCGGTGCGCGCGCAGGCCGGCGCGGGATTCGTCGATTGCCTCGTCGAGCGCAACTCCGCCGCTTGCCGCCTTGCCCGCGATTCGCAAGCTATCGTTATGCGAACCGTATTGTTTCAGGCAAGCGGTAATCGGCATCATCACAAAATTGTCGGCGCTCTGTCCCAGCGTCGTCCCTTTCTTCTTGGCGACCCCGATTACGCGGTAGCTCCAGCCGTCGACGCGGATTTCTTTGCCGAGTGGATCAACTCCGGGCATGAGGTGCTCGACAATGTCGTTCCCGACCACGACCACCGGCGATCGATTGTCGACATCGTTTTCATTGATCATTCGGCCGGAACTCAGATCGGTATCGAGAATAGTCGCCATCCCCGGCGAAATTCCGCGAATCAGCGTGTCGCTAATGGATTGCTCGTTGTATTTCACATGACCGCTCTCGTTTCTGGTGGAAACTCCGAGCAGTTCGCAGTGATGGCAGGCGTCCGCCACGGCCTGATAATCCTCCATGGTCAGGTCTTTGCGCTTTTCACCTTCCAAGTAATGATCGACATTGGTTACAGCAGGGGAAACTTTGAAGATCAGAAAAACGTCCGCCCCGAGATTGAAGATTTTCTGCGCCACATAATCGTTGATCCCGGAAACGAAGGTGACTACTGCAATTACCGCTGCCACTCCGATGACCACGCCAAGCAGCGTTAGCACCGAGCGTAGTTTGTTCACCCAGAGAGACTGAAAAGCGATGCGGATGGCTTCAGCGATGTGCATGGAGTCAGAATTGGAAAAACGGCCGGGCTTTGCCTCGACAGGCTTTGCTTCGACCAAGCTCAGCTTCGACAAAGCTTTGCCGCGAGAGAAAATGATAGACTGCCGCGTCAGTAAAGGGAAATTGCCGCTATGCCCAAAACTAGCGTTCAGTCTCGGCCCGGCGTGAAGCGAAATCAAAGCCAAGGCGAAGTAGACGATCTTCTTGCCGCAGATGCAGCGTGGCTCAAAGCCTATCAGGCAAAAAATGCCGCCGCAGCCGCAGAATTCTACGATAAAAACGGAGCCATGCTTGCGCCGAATCGTCCGCTGCTGAGCGGAAAGGACGCGCTCCAGAAATTTATCGCAAAATCATTCACACTCCAGGGCTATGACATTACGTGGCATGCGCAGAAGGCCGAGGTTGCCCGCTCGGGAGAATTGGGATACACCAGCGGATCTTATGAAATGAGCTTCCGGCGAGCGCGGGGGAAGCTCTTTTTCGATAAGGGAAAGTACCTGATGGTCTGGAAAAAGCAATCCGATGGGGCGTGGAAGGTGCTGTTTGACGTGTCGAATTCCGATCTGCCGCCGGCTTCGAAGCGGTGATCGTATATAGCAGTGTTCGCATATAATGACGCAGTAGGCAGCCGGAGCCGGACGGTCGCTCCGTCCATTCTGCTGAGGCTTCGACACGTGGGCGCCGAGGCCTGAACAGAATGGGCGGGGAGGAAAGTCCGAACTCCGCAGAGCAGTGTGCCGGATAACGTCCGGGAGGATGGATTCAAGTCCATTCGACGGAAAGTGCCACAGAAAACATACCGCCCCGTCTCTCGGGATGAGGTAAGGGTGAAAAGGTGCGGTAAGAGCGCACCGCCGCCGCAGTAATGCGGCGGGCAGGGCAAACCCCACACGGAGCAAGACCAAATAGGGAGGGGCCTCGCCCATTCTGGCGGGAGCGTTGCGGCATCGGGCGCTCTTGCGAGAATGGGCGGGGACGTGCCGGCTCGGTGCGTCAAACCTTCGGGTAGGTCGCTAGAGCCGCGCAGCGATGCGCGGCCCAGAGGAATGACCGTCCCACCGGAGCAATCCGGCGGACAGAATTCGGCTTACAGGTCCGGCTGCTGATTTTCATTGCGCTCGTCCTTACCGCAGTTACGGGCCGAGAAGGCCTACGATCAAGAATCCGATCCGTGGCATCGAAATTTTTCATTGAAAGTAATTTGACGAATCTTCGCGGCTTGCCCTAGCATCGAACCCAGCATGTCAAGTTTCAGCAATTTCCGCCAGGAGTGCATGTGTGCATGTTGTTGTTGCGCATGCGTGTGCTCTGGCGCGGGTAAATTGCTGATTTAAAAAGTTTCATACGTTATCGGCAGTTATAACCCATCGCCAGAAGAGCTGGCGGTGGGTTTTTGCTTTTTTGGCGGCCAATTATGACGACAGAAACCAAGGCACAGAAGGCGGAGCGCCTGAAGCGCGCGATGAATCCGTGGGAGGGACTGGCCGAGATTCGCCGCTTCGCGCGAGAAGGCTTCGACTCCATTCCGCCGGACTGGATCGGCACGTACTTCCGTTGGTGGGGAGTTTACACGCAGGGAGATGGAGCTGGCGTGGTAGGAGGCGCGAACGGGCAAGGCAAAGCCTTGCCATTTTTTATGCTGCGCATTCGGATTCCCAACGGGCTTTTGCAATCGGCGCAGCTTCGCACGATCGCCGACCTTACTCGCCGCTATGCCCGCAGCACGGCTGATCTCACGGTGCGGCAGAACATTCAGCTGCACTGGATCACCGTTGAAGATCTTCCCGAAGTTCTGGAACAGCTCTGGAGTGTGGGTCTGAATACGACTGGCGCTTGCGGCGATGTGGCCCGCAACGTTACGGGCTGTCCCGTGGCCGGTGTGGATGCCAGCGAATTGTGCGATGCCTCTGGGTTGGCGCTGGAAGTGGATCGGATGCTGGCGGGCAATGCCGAGTTCTACAACTTGCCGCGCAAGTTCAAAATCTCCATCACCGGATGCCGCGTGTGGTGCCCTTATCCGGAAATCAACGATGTTGGGTTGACGGCGATTGAGCGTTTGGTTCAAGGCAAGCGCGAAGTGGGTTTCTCATTGCGCGTTGGCGGAGGGCTTTCTACCGAGCCTTATTTGGGAGCGCGGCTGAATGCTTTTGTCCGCTGGAACCAGGTGCTGCCGGTGGTTCGCGGAATCGCCGAACTGTTTCGCGATTCAGACCAGTTGCGTGAACACCGCGAGCGGGCGCGTTTGAAGTTTCTTTTCCTGCGCCACGGATGGACGGCGGAAGATTTTCAAAAGGATCTGGAGCAGCGGCTTGGATTTCAGCTCGATCCTGCGGAGATTGAGCATCCGCCGGCCGACGTGTATCGCGATCATGTTGGCATACATCCCCAGAAACAGGCCGGCTATTGCTACGTGGGATCGGCCGTTTTGCGTGGCCGGATCACACCCGAACAGATGACTGCAGCTGCCGATCTCGCCAAGAGTTTTGCCGGCGGCGAACTGCGCACCACCAACATGCAGAACCTTCTGATTGTGAACGTTCCGCGTTTGCGCGCCGAGGAGTTGGCAAAAGAACTGGATGCGATCGGCTTGCCGGTGCAAGGATCGCCGTTTTTTCGCGGGGCCATTGCCTGCAGTGGGAGTGAGTTCTGCAAGCTGGCCATCACAGAAACAAAAACTTTCTCGCGCTGGCTGGTGGAGCAACTGGAAGAACGCCTGCCCGGTTTCGATCAACACCTGAAGCTGCACGTTACTGGATGCCCCAACAGCTGCGGCCAGCACTGGATCGCGGACATTGGCATTGAAGGGAAAAAACTGAAAGTGAACGGCCAAATGCAGGATGCGTATTACTTCTGCCTGGGCGGAGCAGTTGGCCTGAATCAGTCGATTGCGCGTCCGGTGGGATATCGCTGCCTCGCGACTGAAGTTCCGGAAGCCCTGGAGCGGCTGCTGCGCGTGTATCTGGCCGATCGGGATGGCGGCGAAAATCTGCGGCAGTTTTTTACGCGTCACAGCGATGCGGAGTTGCGCGACTACCTGGCGGGACATGCGTTTGATGCAGTCGCGCGCGATTTGCCCGAAGGGCGGGTTCCAAGCTCAGTGGAAGGGTGAACGAAGGCAAGACGAAGAGTAACGAGACGATGAGCAACTTGTTTCCCATGTTTCTGAAGCTCGAAGGCAAACGCTGCCTCGTGGTCGGCGCCGGCAAAGTTGGCGAACCGAAAATTGGCGGCCTGCTTGGCACCGGCGCGCGCATACATGTGATTGCGCTCGAAGCCTCTGAAACAGTCCATGCCTGGGCGAGCGATGGAAAGATCACGCTGGAACTGCGGGCCTTCGTTCCGCAAGATCTTGAGGGAATATTTCTCGCAGTGGTTGCCACTGCTTCGAGCGCTCTAAACCGATCGATTTATGAAGCCGCGCAGCGGCGGGGCGTTTTATGCAACGTGGTGGATGTTCCGGAACTATGCGATTTTTACTATCCGGCGGTGGTGCGGAGAGGCGATCTGCAGATTGCGGTTTCCACCGGCGGGCAAAGTCCATCGCTTGCTCAGAAGATCAGGCAACAGCTGGAGCGGCAGTTTGGTCCGGGATATGGACGATGGGTTGCGGAACTGGGAGCGACGCGAAGGCGTGTGCTGGCGAGCAATCTGGATCCGCAGCGCAAGCGTGGGTTGTTGCAATCGCTGGCGAGCCGCGAAGCCTTCGAAGCGGCGGTCGCGGAAAAAGTCGAGAGAGATAAAGAAGAATTCGGGAGAAATAAATCGAACAAAGATAAGGACGAAGATAAATCGGACGAAAACGATCTGGACGAAACTGCTAACGGCGACAGGAGAGTAATCGCATGAAAGGCAAAGTTTATCTAGTGGGAGCGGGCCCGGGAGATCCGGAACTGCTTACCGTAAAGGCCCTGCGGCTGCTGCAGAGCGCTGACGTGGTGCTGCATGACGATCTGGTTGCGCCAGAAATACTGGCGCTGATTGCGTCCACTGCGCGAGTCCAGAACGTGGGCAAGCGCTGCGGAGCAAGAACTATGCGGCAGGAAGAAATCAATTTTCTCTTGGTCACGTTGGCGGATTCCGGCCTGCAGGTCGTGCGGCTGAAGAGCGGCGACCCGCTGATCTTCGGCCGCGCCGGCGAAGAGATGGAAGCGCTTCGGCGTGCGAATGTCACCTACGAAGTTGTTCCCGGCGTGACTTCGGCGTTGGGGGCAGCGGCCGCAGCTGGGATTCCGCTGACCCATCGGCAAACATCTTCGACGCTGGTGCTGACGGCAGGCCATCGCGCTGCCGGGAATTCTGATCCGGAATGGAGCCACTCTGCCGCAGCCGACTCGACGCTGGTCATTTATATGCCGGGGCACGATTACGCGAGGATGGCGGGCAGGCTTGCTGAGTCGGGCTTCGCGCCAGAAACTCCCTGCGCAATTATTTCCCGCGCCACCACTCCTCATCAGCAGGTGCACTATACGACAATCGCGAACCTTCCACACTCTCCGGGGCTCGCCGCTCCGACGCTGCTGGTAGTTGGCGAGTCTGTGAAATTTGCCGAACATGCCAGCCATCCGGAAACGATTTTGCGGGCGACGGAACAACTTATTCCACAGCAAGAGGAGCAATTGGCATGAACCAGGCAGCCGGCGTTAAAGAAGCAGCGATTGCGAAAGAAGCAGTCCTCGCGAAGGAAGACATTGCTGCACTGCGAATCGCGGCTGAGGCATGGAGTCCCGCGCAAGTTCTCAAGTGGGCGTTCCACACTTTTGGAGATTCGGTAGCGATCTCTTCCGCGTTCGGCGCCGAGGGTATGGTGCTGATCGA
Organism: uncultured Acidobacteriaceae bacterium; assembly: GCA_963743585.1. Classification (GTDB taxonomy): domain Bacteria; phylum Acidobacteriota; class Terriglobia; order Terriglobales; family Acidobacteriaceae; genus Sulfotelmatobacter. The sequence continues at coordinate 463,529 of CAVUQI010000007.1, forward strand.
CATGGCTTCGCGCGTACAAAGGAATTTTCGCCTCTTCACACTGGATACCGAATTTCTTTTTCCCGAAACCTACAATCTGATGGACCAGGTGGAGCAAAGATATGGCATCACGATCGAACGGGTCTTTCCTTTGCTCTCACCGGAGGAACAGGAACATACGCACGGCCCTGGGCTGTGGCAACGCAATCCCGATCAATGCTGCAATATGCGGAAAGTCGAGCCGCTGCGGCGGAAGTTGGGGGAACTGCGGGCGTGGATCACAAGCATCCGTCGCGATCAGACGGCGGCCCGCTCGAGCGCGGGCAAAATCGAGTGGGACGAGAAGTTCGGACTGGTCAAAGTCAATCCCATTGCTGACTGGAACTCAAAACAAGTATGGCAATACATTCGGCAGCACAACGCGCCTTACAATGCGCTGCACGACCGCCGTTACCCCAGCATCGGCTGCACTCATTGCACGCGCGCGGTGCGTCCGGGAGAAGATCCACGGGCCGGCCGCTGGGCCGGATATTCGAAGACCGAATGCGGGCTCCACGTCATTCAGCCGTAATCGCTGGGCGGTTTTGCAGGTTGGGTCTCGCTGACGGACTATAATTAAAAATGCGGTCGTTTGAAGTCCGATTGATCTGCCGACTGCATTTCAAAAATTAAAAACTAGGAGCAAATCATGTCCGCACCCAGCCGCCGGCCGGAGATCCGCCGGCGCCGCACCCGCCAACATAAAATCGCCAGCCTTCGCAAGCGTCTGACCTCCGCCCAGAACGACGCCGACCGAAGCCGCATTACGGCCAAGTTGCACAAGATGTCGGTCGCTTCACCAGGCCAGCCGTTGATGAAGTAGCCGCGAAGAAGTAACCGCACAACCTCGATCTCTATTTGCGACCTAAAACGGCGCGGATTACGCCACCCCTTCCGTCGCCTTCTTCTGTGCGACGGTAGCGGCGTTCGTAGAGTTGGGCGTCGTTGGCTTGCCGAGCACCTCGCGATAGCCATCCATGATCCGTTTTACCGACTTCTCCCAGGAGAACTTCGCCGCCTGCTTGTAACTGCGCTCCTTCATTTTCTCGCGCAAGGGAAGGTCGAGCAGGACACGGTGCAGGGCACGCATGATTTCGAACACGTTCTCCGGATGCACCAGCACGGCGGCATTGCCGACCACCTCGGGCAGCGAAGAGACGTTGGACGTCACCACCGGCGTTCCATGCGCCATGGCTTCGAGCGGCGGCAAGCCAAAGCCCTCATATAACGATGGAAAGACGAAAATTTTCGCCTGATCGTAAAACGTTCGCAGCACTTCGACCGGCACGAATCCCAGGAAGCGGACATCGTTCTGAACGCCACTGCGGACGCACGGCCTACGCAGGTCAGGATTTCCAGAGACGTCGTCCCCAATAATGATGAGTTTGAGGTCAGGGAAGGCGCCATCTTTTTCCAGTTCGGCTTTCAAAGCGGAGAAAGCTTCGATCATGCGCACAACATTCTTGTGCGGGCTGATGCGACCAGCGTAAAGCAGGAAGGGATAATTTACCTGATAGCGTTCAGCAATGAGTTGGCGATCTCCGGCGCTGGCGTGACCGCGCAGGAAGCGCTCATCGATGGCGTTGTAAATCACCTCGATCTGCGCGGAAGGAATGCCGAACAGCTTTTCCATTTCAATTTTGGTGAAGTTTGAAACAGCAAAGATGCGGGAGGCGCGGCGCAAAACCTGTTGCGTCAACTGAAAGTGGAGAGAGCCCCAAAAACCGGTCTGCTGCCGGCCGCGCGACAAATGATCGAGCATGTCATGCACCGTCATCACGTAGGGGCAAGGCAGCGCTCGGGGAATCGAGAAAAGATTTGGAATATGCACCAGATCGCATTGCAGCCGCTGCACGATGGCACGAAACTCGCGGAAGTTTTTGAGCGAGCGTTCCGGGCCATCTAACGGAACGGTATGGAAATTAGCGGGCAAAGGCCCGATTTCTTCAACTTTGACCGCAGGCCCGATGAGGAAAAATGTGGTCTCGTGGTCGAGGCGTCCGAGAGTGCGAACCACGTTGCGGATGTACGTGCCCACGCCAAACTCGGTCATCCGCCGGATGTCGATGGCGATCTTCACCAGAGGCATTTAAGCACAGACGGAGCATGAGATCGCAAGAGAATTGCAGAAACGTTATTTCCTACTCTGCGCTGCATGCGGGACCAGACAGAATTGCCATCGCGGGTCATGAAACGCCGCCTACATATTCAGCAGGGGTAAGAATGCGCGTACCTTTGTAAGATCCGAGAATCAGAAGATTCTTGGTCTCCTGCGATCAGCAGATCGGCGTTAGCGAGGGCGGCGCACTCCAGGAACATATCGTCCTCGGGGTCACGGCACACCTTCACGGTCCCGCGAAGTCGAACCCGGATCGCTCGCGCCAGTACCGTTTCTAATGCAGCCTTGGCGCGATTCGGTTCCCACAAGAATTTTACCGTCAGAACTCTGAGCGTCTCGGCTTCGATCTCTTGGCAGCTGGCGATCACATCTTCGCTCATAGCCCTTTCAAGCTCCCGGGTGGGGGTTCCACGCTTCCTGGCAAACTGCAGTGCGGAAATCCAAACGTTGGTATCCAGGACAACAATCACCGGTGGGTCCGGGTGGTTCGCGCGGGCTTGTGCCGACGGACTTCCTCGATGAGACGAGGCACATCGGCTTCGGTATAGCCCGGATTCAAGCTGGCTGCATACCCGCCGATCTCCTCCAGCGTACGGCGCGCCTGCTGCGCGTAGTAGGCGCGGAAGGCTTCGCGAAAGAGTTCGCTCATGGTCCGGCTGTCGCGCTTGGCAAGAGCTTCGGCCTTCTGCGCGAGTTCAGCAGGCAAACTAATGGTGTAAACGCGAGACGTGCGAGTGCTGGCCATATCGACATATTACAGTGTAATGGAATCCATTACAATCTGTTGGCCCTACGCTCGCACCTCCGCCTGCGCTCTGGCCCTGCGCTCGGCATAGAGCGGGAACGCCTCGCACAGATTGAGCACTTCCTTGCGGATTCGGCTCAGCACTGCGGCATCGGCCCGATGATGGAGGGCATCCGATATCCAGCGGGCAATCTGCCGCATCTCCGGTTCTTTCATCCCGCGGGTTGTCATGGCGGGGCTGCCAATCCGGATGCCGCTGGGTTTTAGCGGGGGGTTGGTATCGAATGGAATCGCATTCTTGTTGACGGTTATGCCGGCTTCACCCAGCGATTTTTCGGCTTCGCTGCCCAACATGCCTTTCGAAAACACATCGACCAGCATGAGATGCGTGTCGTGCCCCGCCGGAAATAATTCGGAAACCTTCGGCGGCCAGCGTCTCAGCCAGCACCTTGGCGTTCGCGACAACTTGCTTTGCGTAATCGCGGAAGGCAGGCTGCATGGCTTCGTGGAAGCAGATTGCCTTTGCCGCAATGATGTGCATCAGCGGACCGCCTTGCATTCCGGGAAAGACCACCTTGTCGATGGCCGCACCGAACTCCGCTTTGGAGAGAATCATGCCCGCGCGCGGCCCGCGCAAAGTTTTATGCGTAGTGGTGGTCACGATCTGGGCATGCGGCACTGGGGACGGATGGGCACCGCCTGCAACCAGTCCGGCGAAATGGGCCATATCGACAAGGTAGAGCGCTCCGACCTTATCTGCGATCTGCCGCATGCGCGCGAAATCGATGATTCGCGGATACGCGCTGCCGCCGCCGATGATTAGCTTCGGCCGGTGCTCCTCCGCGAGTTTTTCCAAAGCGTCATAGTCGATCGTCTCGGTTTCTTTGGTCACGCCGTAGGGAACAATTTTGTAAGTTTTTCCCGAAAAATTCAGATGATGTCCATGCGTGAGGTGTCCGCCGTGGGCGAGGTTCAATCCAAGAATAGTGTCGCCCGGTTGCAGCACCGCAGCATAAGCTTCCATGTTCGCCTGCGACCCGGAGTGCGGCTGGACGTTGGCGTGCTCGGCGTCGAATAGTTGCTTGGCGCGGTCGCGCGCCAGATTTTCTACGACGTCGGCAAATTCGCAGCCACCGTAATAGCGCTTGCCGGGATAGCCTTCGGCATACTTGTTCGTGAACACCGAGCCCGCGGCTTCGAGCACGGGCTCGCTGACGAAATTTTCCGAGGCGATCAGCTCAAGGCCCTCGTGCTGACGGCGTGCCTCGCTATCGATCGCAGCGGCAATTTGCGGATCGGCTTCATACATGGGACGTTCCATCGCAGAGTTTTTCATTTCGTCCTTCCTAGTGCTTCTCGTAAACATTGGGCCGGTGAAGCTCCATATAGCGCTCCGGAGCCTTCAGTGGAGTGAAACCGTACTGCGAATAAAGTCCATGCGCATCGCGAGTCAAAAGAATCCAGCGACGCAGGTTCTGCAGCGCCGGATGCTGGGTGATGCACTCCATAAGCCATTTGCTCAGACCACGGCCGCGATGCGACTCCAGCACGAAAACATCTCCCAAGTACGCGACAGTTGCGAAGTCGGTGACCACGCGTGCGAATCCAACCTGTGCAGCATTGTCGTATACACCGAAACAAAGCGAGTGTTCAATCGAGCGTGCAACAATTGCGCGCGGAATTCCTTTGGCCCAGTAACAGTTGGTGAGAAAGCCGTGAATTACATCCAGGTTCAGGTGCTTGCGATCCGTGCTGATCAGAAAATCGCCATGCCGATATTCGATCACCATCTCGGGATCACAAACCTGGATCGTTTCCATGGCTCATTGTAAATGGTACGTGGGACTTGCTGCGTAGGGCTCTATTCGACTGGCACGATTCAAAATGCTGTGCGCAAGAAGGAGGCTAACTGCCAGCCGTCCATGTAACTGTATGGCGCTTCGCCCATGGTGTAATGCCCGCAAGGCAAAACAACGACTTTGTGATCAAGCCCGCGGCGCGCGAATTCAGCAACGATGTCGCGCGAGAGTTCCGGCAGGAACGTCAAATCATATTTCGCATAGACGATCAGCGACTTTCGCGGCCAGCGCGAGAATTGGTCGAAGTACGCCATGGGGCTCACGGCCAGCCAGGATTGCCGCAGAGTTTCCAGCGTGATTTGCGATTCGATTCCCTGCCGGATGTGACGCGTCGATTGCCCGTGCCACACTACGTCCGCCACATAAGTCGACGCGTGATTGAAGGCTGCCACGCGAATGCGCGGCTCATGTGCCGCCGCGATGAACGCATAACACGAACCCAAACTCGTGCCCACGATGCCCAGCTTGCTGTAACCCTGCTGCTCAAGCCAATCGAGACACGAGCGAACATCGACCACGCCCTGGCGCACCGCATCGAGCGTGCGGGCAATATTCGCCGAAACCGCGTAATCTGCCCGGCTGATCTCCGCCGGCATACGGATATCGTGATACGGCATGCTCAGCCGCAGCACGGCAATTCCCAGCAGGTTCAGCACGCGGCACAGACTGGTATAGGAAATCGCGTCCGAATTCCAGTGCGGCAGAAGCACGACTGCGCGGCGTCCGGGCGCTGGAAACCAGCGCGCATTCACCAGATTGTTTTCCGGATACGGCGTTTTCACTGGCGAAGTGAATCGCAAAAACTCAGCGTAGGTTCCCTTCACCCTGGCTTCCAGCTTCGGATCGGGAACTTCGCGCGTCGAGAAAACCTGCACCTCGCGTTTCTCCAGCCGGAAGTCGTTTGGCCGTGCGTAGGAGAAAAAGTCGTCGCTCGATGCGACGATGCGGCGGTTGAAATCGACGAGAAACTTTGCCGGATCGCTTGCCGCCTGCTGCGCCGAGTAACCATTGCGGCACGGCCAATCGCGCGTCCACTCGAGGCCCCATTCCAGCGGACGAACCACACGGTTGTTGTCCACCGAAGTGAGCCGGTGCTCCCAGTCATACATCCATTGGGCGTAACGCGAAGGCATGATCTGCTCCCAGTCTAACAAGCGCACCTGAGTGGACTTAACGCGGGCCCACGCAATGGTAGCAATGAGTTGCTGACGCCCCGCATTTTGCCCTCGAATGGGATAAGCGGAGATCATTTTTCGGCAGTTGTGACATTCGTCACCGATTGTCGGGACCGAGGGATGTTTAGTGTCTTTACCTTGGCGTTTTGCAATGTAACTACATTTGGAGTTACAATGATCTTGGAGTGGGACGAGGCCAAAAACCGGGCAAACATCCGTAAGCACGGGTTTCGGTTCTCGGATGCGGAAGAAATGTTCCGCGGTGCTCTTCTGGTTCGTCCCGATACGCGCGCGGAGTATGGTGAGGAGCGATGGATCGGGATAGGAATGATTCAAGGACGTTTCGCTTTCGTGGCGTTCGCCCAACCCTCGCCCGAGACCGTTCGGATTATTTCATTGAGAAAGGCAGATCGTGGAGAACGGAAAGAATACGAAAAAGCACTCCAGGACGGACTGGAAGCGAATTGATGCGATGCGTGATGAAGACATCGATTATTCCGACATCCCAAAACAGGGCCCGGACTTCTTCAAGAACGCGATTCTCTGGCCTGGACCGAAGAAGCAAATTACCTTGCGGGTTGATCCCGACGTGCTGACATTCTTCCGCAAGCACGGGCGGGGGTATCAGACCACGATAAATGCCGTTCTGCGTAAGTATATGGAGGCCCAAAAACGGCAGACGGGGTAACTGAATTCCAATCCTATCTCGACGGCGAGATTGAGACGCGGCGCTGATCGGCGCGGGAGATCCTTCGCACCGCCTGAAAAACGGCTGCGCTCAGGATGACGACCTCAGTTCCCGTACTTTCGCGGCACCCGTTTCGAAATATTGCAGAGAATTTCGTAGGGAGAACTATTGGCCAGCCGCGCATGTTCCAGCGCATCCACGCTCAAACCATCGCTCGTGCCCAGTAAAATCACTTCGTCTCCCACCGCAACTCCGGGAATTCCGGTCACATCGACCAGTGTCAAATCCATCGAAATGCTGCCCACGATCGGCGCGTAGTGATCGCGGACTATCACGCGTCCGCGATTGGAAAGCTGGCGATTGTATCCATCGGCGTAGCCCACGGGCAGCACGGCCACATTCGCCGGTGCTTTCGTGACATAAGTTCCGCCGTAGCCTAGCGGCTGGTTCGCTGCAAAATTCCGCATCGAAAGAATGCGCGTCTTCCACGTGAGCACCGGCTTTACCGGAAGCCGCAGCGTTCCTCCGCTGACTTCCCTGCCGGCACGATAAAAGGGCAGGTAGTATCCGTAGAGCGCAACACCTGGGCGCACCATGTTGTTCCAGGTTTCGCGGCGCGAGATCAGCGCGCTGGTGTTCGCCATGTGTACTAGCGCCGGATCAAACCCTCCGGCCCGCACCATACGAAGAGCTTCCTCGAAACGGCGCTGCTGTTCCGCAACGGAAGGGGCGTCCATGATTTCAGACGAAGCCAAATGAGTGGAAAGGCCTTCGAGCGCCAAGTGCGGCGCTGCCTGCATTGCCTTCAGTACATTCGACAACTCGTCGAGGGAAACACCCAACCGGCCCATGCCTGTGTCCACTTTCAGATTCACCGCATGCCGGACGGAGGCCGATGCCGCAGCTTTCTCGAGAATTTCGATATGCCACGGCTCCCAGACGGTCGGTGTAAGCTGCAGGCGGACGATCTCATTTTCTTCGCCGCGCCAGAAGCCAGTCATCAGCAGAATGCGCGATTCAATGCCTTCTTGGCGCAGCGGAATGGCTTCATCGAGCGAAGTTACGCCCAGCCACTTCGCGCCTTCGGCCTGCAGGGCTCGGGAACATTCGACTGCGCCATGACCGTAGGCATCCGCCTTCACAACTGCGCAGACGCTGACGCCGGCGCCAGCGTGCTTCACCACGGTGCGGAAGTTGTGCCGCAACGTGACGAGTGAAACTTCCGCCCACGTGGGACGAGTTGCCACGCGGCTCAATACCTCTGCAGTTGTTGCCATTAAGCCTCGATTATAGCGGCAGAGGCGCGGGGGTCCAGGTTACGCTGGGGCTACTCCCGAGCAAAACTTTCAGAAAGAAGCACAGAGAAAGCAAATAAGGCTTTTCCCTGTGACTCTGTGACTCTGTGGTGAGATGATCTGGCGATCAATTCCCGGCCAGCGAGAAATTCACCGTGATCTGCGTCTCCACTTCCACCGGCTGGCCATTCAGGATGTAAGGCCGATAGCGCCACTGCCGCACCGCTTCAATCGCCGCGGTCGCCAGCATGGGATGTCCGGAGACCAGCCGTACGGTCCTCAATCGTGCCTTGCTTGCCGATCATTGCCTGGAGCACGACTGTTCCCTGAATACGAGCGCTGCGCGCCAGCGGCGGATACGTGGGCAGAACCTTGCGCAACAGGTCACCTTCGCTCATGTGCGAGAGTCGGACTGTGTGCTCGGCTGAAACTGGGAGCTTCGGAATCACCGGAGCGGAGCCGGTTCCGAGAGAACTGAATATTCCTGGACCAGTTGTCCCTGCCATTCCCGGAATGTAAGCGCCGGATCCAGAAATTGGCGGTGTAGCGGCCTCATCCGTCGCCGCGATCTGACTCGGGACTTGCGAGGGCTGCCGCAATACGATCTCCGCCGCTGTGCTGCGCACACCGGCATCTGCCGCCGATGTGCTTCTTATCGCGACGGGCTCCGGCTGATCTTCAGTCGGACTGATCTCAGCCAAACTGACCGGCGTAGGAAGCTGGCGGAGTGAAGGTATTCCGGCGGGCCGCAGGAGCGGCACAATCAGCAGGATTGCAACTGCGAGGGCCTGCACGCCAAACGAAGTTAACGCAGTCAAGCCGCGGCGGGAGCGCCCGGTCGATGACGAAATCAGCGTGTTCTCAAACATAGTGTCCTCCTCGGCATGACTATTTCCTGAAAGAAACGTTGCCGATAAAGACACCGCGACCGGCCCGATCGGATGGGGTGAAGCAAAGAAAAAAGCCGCACTCGCGTGCGGCTTTGCCGGAACTTTCTCGACACCTGTGGTGTCGTCAGGAACTACTGCGGTGTAGTTGCTTTTGGAGCTGCGGGTTTGGGCGCAGTCATTCTTGAAGGGGCGGGTTTCGGTGCCGGGCCGCCAGCTGCCGGCGCCGGAACTCCCGATTGGGTGTTGTAGATATCGATGACGGCCTTGGTAATGTCTGACTTATTACCGTCGTACCACAATACCGGGCTTTGCGGCCAGGCGTTAGAAGTATCGAGAATCATGGCGTAACCGCCCTCTTGGGCATGTTTCACGATGACCGGCGCCATCTTCTGCAGAATGCGCTGGAAAACTTCTTTCTGCTGATTCTGTCCGTCTTCCTGAAAATCCTGCACCGCCCGATCCAGCGCCTTTTTCTTGTCCTGGATCTGGCGTACCAGTTCGGCACGGGCGTCGTCATTCAACTTGGAGCCCTGGGTGTCGAGCTGCTTCTGCAAACTCTCGAGTTCGTCGTTCTGGGACTTCAGTTCGTTCTGTTTCGGCTCCAGCTTCTTCTGCAAGGCAGCGAAGTCACGCTGGCCCTCGTTGGTGCCAATAACAGCCTGCTCAATGTTGATGGTTCCGATCTTCGTGCCGGTACCAGTGGCGACAGGAGCGGGAGCGGAAGCTGAGGGCGCGTTGGGAGCTTCGGTGGGTGCGGCGCCGGCGGTTTGGGCCCATGCGGAAATCATGGAGATTACGGCAACGGCCAGAAGAGATCGCAGAAACTTGCTTGTCATTGGATCGATTCGACTCCTTGGAGCTTTTTCTCGGTCAGTCCGGTTCCGGTCACTGTGATTCCGGTCACGATAGTTCCAGTCCATATGTTTCCGGGAAGAAACTCGGATAATCCACTTCCGGCAACGCTGGATGCGCACTCGCGAAAGCTTTCGTCTGCCTGGTACTTTTCGCGAACCGCCGCCATCAGATCTTAAATCGGAATCCTATATTAATCGGAATCCTATATTAATTGGAAACCGGGCGCACTGGAATTGCCAGCGTCACACGCCGGGGTTGCGGACGTGTCGTCCACCCTTGAAAGTCTTTCAGCAATGGTGTGGAACCTAACGATTATAGAGAGCCTCCGGGGTATCGTCAAACGAGGAACTCGATATAGCAACGTATTTACGTGTTATTCATGTGGGCGTGCTAGAGGCTCGCTCGGAGCGGATTCGAAAAGTGAATCCGCATGTCCGCCCAGGATGACAAATATAAGTCAGACGGGCTAGAACGTGGTGGCGACGGTAAAGCGGAAAGTTTTTCTGGGCTCGCGCAGCAGGAAGCTGGGGGCGTAGGCGTTGCGCGCCAGATTAAAGGTGTAGGCCCCCGCGGAGGTCAGCTGGCAACCGGTTTTCGGGTTGCAGGTTTGCGGAAACATTGAGGCTGTAATCGGAATGGGGGGGTTGGCCGGCTCATCCAGGCGCAGCGGATTGTACGCCCAATAAATTCGGAACGGCGCGTTGATCACGGGCAGGAACACCTGCAGCTCAAGGCCGGTCGACATTCTGGGCTTCCAGTTGGTCTCGCCGAGCACCTGCAGGCTCTGCGAGGGCGGCGGGCTGAGAACGCTTCCCAGGGTGCAGGTGTTCGCGGTGGCAGTTTGTACCAGCTGCGGACAGCCGAGAGGCGTGCCGACCACGGTATCGTACTGCACCTGCGCAATCTGCAACTGCGAGCGCCGAAGGATGGGGTCGATGCCGGCATCGACGAACGGCGCCAGCGCCACGGGGCCGACAATGGTGATGCGGTATTCCATGTTGGTGACCATGCTGAAGTCCCCGCCCGGAAACACGATCTGATCGATTGGAATCGGCACTTTGACCGGGCCGGCCCTGAGATTTTGCGGGTCGATCAGGACCGGCGTTCCGTCACGATTGGTAAGAGTGATCGAGCCGACGTTGGGCAGGAACGCGACGGGAGAGATGGAACGAATATCGAAGCCGCGCAAATCGTTTTCACCGCCCATGTAGGAGCGCTCGAAGGGCGGCGCGACCAATCCTCCGAAGCCCGTGATGAAAGAGGTTTGGAAGTTGAAACCCAGAGCATTGCGCCGGTTCTGCATGGGAATAAATTTTTTGTACTGCACCACCGGACGAACGGAGCGAATTGTGCCGCCCAACCCGGCGAGTTCCGCGCCGGCGGTAAATTGGTGGCCGTGATGGGGCGAGATTGGACTATCGAGCGTATTGAAAGAGAAGTTGGGGAAGATCTTACTGGTGATGATGCCCTCGAGCGCCTGAGGGCCGGAAATGCCGCGGAAAGCAAGGTACTGGAACAGGTTCTTGGAGGCGCTGCTGAGGGCCACCAGCGATGAGCGGTCGAACGAGTAGGTGATCCCGACTCGCTTAAAAGAGTGCCGCAGAGGGTAGCTCAACGAAGAGGTGAATCCGGCGCTCGATTGCGAGTAGTTTTGCAGGTTCTGCAGGACCGTGTTGGGCAGGTTCAGCGTCTGGCCGCTGAACAACGAAAGTTGCCGCGCCTGATTGTAATTGACCTTGTTGTAATACACGTTGAAGCCGAACTGCAACGGGCGGTCGAACATGTAAGGCTGAGTAAATCCGAAGCGGATGCTGCGGGCCAGGTTTCCGAGGCTGGCCTGCACTGAGAGGGTCTCGCCCAAGCCGAGGAAGTTGTTGGTTGCGTAGTTGATGCCGATAAACGCGCCTTCAAGGCCGCTGACGCCGCCGTTCAAGCCAATGCTGTTTTTGCCTTTTTCGTGCACTTTCAACGTGAGATCGACGAGGCCATCTTTCTCGTCGAGGGTGCGGATGGTCGTATCTGGATCATCGGGCTTCAACTGGTCGAAATATCCCAATTGATTCAACCGCAAGAGGCTCAATTCCCACAGGCGAGAGTTATAGACACCGCCTTCTTCAAGCGCGATCTCACGCCGTATGACTTTGTCCCGGGTAGTGGTGTTGCCCTGGAATTCGATGCGGCGGACATAGAACCGCTTGCCCTCGTCTACGTCGACATCGAGGTAAATCAGCTTCTTTTCGTCGTCAAAGCGAGTGTCGGGGATGGAAGTAAAGTTGATGTAGCCCAACTCGCCGTAGGCCTTGCGCAGGTTCTCGAGGCCTTTGGCGATTTTTTCTTTGCTGAAAATGTCTCCATCTTTGATGGGGAAAAGGTTGCGCAGGGCCTTGGTGTTGGTGACGGCCTTGTTGTTCTTGAACGTGATACCGCCGAGGGTGTAACGCTCACCCTCGTCGATCGGCATGGTGATATCGACCGCTTTGCCAGGGCCGCTTTGGAGGAGCGGGATATGGCCGCCCTGATGCCCGGTATCGTGAATATGGGTCTGCGGCTGATTGACGATGACTTTGAAATATCCGCGGTTCTGATATTCGTTGCGGACGCGTTCGGTGTCTTCGTCGAGCTTGGTGGCGTCGTAGGTGCGGGCGAAAATGTCTTCCAGGAAGATTGAGTGCGGAATGCCGATGGGCCGCAGGTTCTTCATGGCATAGCGGAGGACCCGAGTTTTGACGTTCTTGTTGCCTTCAAACTTGATCTTGCCGACTTTGACTTTGGGGCCTTCTTTGACCACGAAGGTGATTCCGACCGCGGCAGGCGGAATCTGGCGAACTTCCGTGCGCAGAGTGGCGAATTGACGGCCGTGTTCGGCCAGCAGTCCCTTAATGGCGACTTCCGCTTTCTTTACTTTGGTCGGGTCGTATTGGTTCTCCACGGCGAGTCCGACTTTGGCTTCTTTGAAGCGGTCGAGCACGTCGCTGGTGGAAATGGAACTCAGGCCGACATAGTTGATCTCGCGGATGGTCGGCTTCTCTTTTACTTGAATGATTAAACGCCAGCCTTTGGGGGTTTGCTCGCGAGAAAACTTAATATCTTCGAAGTAGCCGGTATTCCATAGGGCGTTGAAGTCTCGTTCCAAGGCCGCCGGATCGTAGATATCGCCAGCATGAGTGAAGATGCGGGACTTTACGGTTTCCGACGGAATCCGGCGATTGCCGGTGACGGTGATTTCCGAAATCACGTCGCTCTGCGCCCAGCTTCGCGCCGCGGAAAAGACAAGCAGCGCGATTGCCAACATCCATCCCAGCCGCTTCAGGCCTCGGCCAAGACTTAGCCAGGAACAAGATGGGAAGTGAGCTGCGACGAAAGGACGCTGGCCGCGCTGGGGCACAGCTATCTCTGTATGAGGACAAAAATGAATCGCTACGACCTCAGCCTCTGGGATGTGGGAAAACGATCATTATACGTAGAGAAGCAGGAAGCGTCCAAGCCGCCACTCTTCACGGTGGCTTCATTCGTGAGCCTTGGGTAACTCCACCTCCACCAAGACGGAATAAAACGTTGCCGAGTTGCCCAGATCGGAAAGTTTTTCTGAGGTGAGCACATTGATGTTGCGAAAGCCGGGAGTCAGCTTGGCCCAGTTGAGCCTAGCAGAAACCACCCCGGGTTGGACACGCGCCATCGACGCGAGCGCGAAGAAAAATTTCGCCACGCTCATTGTAGACCTTCACCTCGTCTCCGTCGGAGATTCCGCGGATGCGGGCGTCAGATGAATTTATTTCCAGCAGGTTGGTCTCTTCCATGGATTGAACTGGGGTTAGATTGCAAAAACTCGAATTCAGAAAATTGTCAGCCTTGCGCGCCAGGAGTTCCAGAGGAAACCTGTCTCTCTCGCTTCCATACCGTGATTCGGCCGGCGGCTTGAACTCGGCCACGGGATCGAGTCCCAGCGCTTTTATGGCTTCGCTGAAAAGTTCGGCCTTGCCCGATGGCGTACGAAAGTTTCCTTGAGCAAAGGGTAGAAAAGGCCCAGTTGTTGGTGTGGGAACAGCCGCCCTTGGCGGTTCGGCGGAGCGCAGCTCCGCAGCAAAGTTCAATCGGACCTGCCGTTCTCGTTCCAGTCGTTCACGGTCGATGCCCTGCAACCAGGGATTGCTTGACTGCAGTGCACCATCGATCATCTCATCAATCGTCTCGGCGAAACAGGAATCTTTGAAACCCATGCGGCCGGCGAGCGCGCGAAACAATTCGACATTCGACCGGCACTCGCCCAAGGGACCAATTGCCTGATCCGAAATTTGCACGTAGTAGTGCCCGTAGGCGGCCTGCAAATCCTTGTGCTCGAAAAATGTAGTTGCCGGCAGGACGATATCGGCATAGTCGGTGGTGTCGGTGAAAAACTGCTCGTGGACCACCGTGAACAAATCCGGCCGCATGAGACCTCGAACAACTTCGTTGTGATTTGGGCAAACTGCGGCTGGGTTTGAGTTGTACACAAATAATGCTTGCAGTGGCGAGCACTTGCAATGTGTTGAGGGCTGCGCCGAGTTCCACCATGTTTACGGTTCGCGGTGGTCGAGAAAGCCCGCCAGGCTTCAGTTCTGGACACGTCAGCGCGTCTTTGTTGAATCCGAAGGCATCGCTGGTGGAGAGCTGCAAACCGCCGCCAACTTCCTTCCACGATCCGGTGATGCAGGGCAGCATGGCGATCGCGCGCGTGGCCATGCCTCCGCCCTCAGAGCGCTGCACGCCGTAATTCAGGCGGATTACCGAGGGACGCACGGTTGCATACTCGAATGCCAGCTTGCGAATATCTGCGGCGGAAATTCCCGTCCATTGCGAAACGCGCTCCGGCGGACAGGCTTTCACTTTTTCCCGGAGTTGTTCGGAACCGAGGGTATATTTCGAGACATAATCGGCGTCGTGCAGGCCTTCGCCGATGATCACGTGCATCATCGCGAGCGCCAGCGCACCATCGGTTCCCGGATTGATCGGAAGATACCAGTCGGCACAAGCAGCCGTCCGCGTGCGGTAGGGATCGATCACCACCAGCTTCGCGCCTTTGCGTCGCGCTTCCGCGATGAACGGCCAGAGGTGAACGTTGTTGCCGTGAATGTTCGAGGCCCACGCGATGATGTAGCGGGAGTGAACGAACTGCTCCGGCTCGGTGCCAAGTTTCACGCCGAGAACGGAAATCAAGCCGGCTTCGCCCGCCGCCGAGCAAATTGCACGCTCGAGTTGCGAGGCGCCCAGCCGGCCAAAAAATCTGCCGGTCCATGGAAGCGCCGTTGAGCGCGCCCAATGTGCCGCCATAAGAAAAAGGGAGAATCGCCTCGCTGCCAAATTCGGCGACGATGTTGCGAAAACGCGAGGAGATTTCGTCGAGTGCTTCATCCCAGGAAATGCGCTGCCAGGTTTTTTCGAGGTCTTGTGTGGGAACACTCGCCCCTTCGGCAGGCCCAGGGCGGGCCCTCGGCTGTCCAAGCGGAGCGAAGCTCCGCTGCCGCACTGCTACGCCTTTCGGCGCAATCCGCCGCATGGGATACAGCACCCGATCGGGCGAATAGACGCGATCGAGGTATTTCGCCACTTTTGCGCATAGGAATCCGCGGGTCACTGGGTGCGCGGGATCGCCCTGAATCTTGGTGGCGCGTCCATTTTCGACGGTGATCAATACGCCGCAAGCATCAGGGCAATCGTGCGAACACGCGGCGTGGACGATCTGCTTCATCGTCCTTCGATTATAAGTGGAACGTGCTAAACGGCAGCGGGAAGAATTCTTAGAAAGCTAGTTCAGTCCCAAGCAACTTCAGTCCAACGCTACTTCAGTCCAATGTAGAGATCGACTTGCGAATTTTGGGGATCGGTGGCCCGCTGATCGTAGACCTCATAATCCGCTTTGTAGGCGCGCGCTCCGCCCAGCGTGTGCTTGTCTTCCATTTGCCAAACCCGCTGCCATGCCTCTACTACAATCTTGGGAATCGGGCCGGCCTCACTGGTTATCTCGGCGTAGCGTCCCGAGGGGCCCGTTTTGAGAACGAACCCCGGCGCCGCGATCGAACCATCGTCAACCCTGGCTCCGATGAGAAACGAGTACTCTCCATTCCGGTCGCTCGCATAGTCGCTGTAAACCGCGTAAATATTGCTGCCAGTTTTGTTGGGAATTTTTCCCAGCACGTCATCCTGGAAGAACTTTTCCCACTGCTTGCCGATCACTCCGTCGCCGCTCAATTCTTTCGCGTTGTTGGTGCGAAGCTCGATGCCGATGACAGAGAACCCAGACCTGTGCATAACTTTGACTCCAGGCGCTTCCGCGGCCAGCAGGGCAAGAGAAAGCAAGGCAACCGAAACGGCGAAAACAGTACGCATAAGTTGATCTGGAAATCGAGTTCATTATAGGGCACCCACTAGGATGCGCGGACTACGCGAAAGAGAAAAGAAGATGGGCGGCCATTCCGGCCGCCCGTAGTATTCGTTGGTGGTTAAACCTACTGCGCCGGTGGCGGATCGACCACCACACCTGCTGCCATAATCGGCCCGGCGGTCAGATCGTCGTAGAACAGCAAGCCGCCGGCCACCAGCGATTCGCCGCTGGTCAGCGCGCTCAGGCCCGTCGTATTGATGAATAACGTTGTGTTGCCAGTCCAAACGGTCAGCGGCGAGCCGCCGAGCGAATAGCCGATCAAGGCGTTGTTCTGCAACTGGAAGTTTCCCAGGTTGTCGTTCACAACGGTCGGTGTGCCTGTCATGGTGCCGTAAACGCCCTGCAGGCGGAGTGAGATCATCTGTGGCGTAAATACGCTATTGGAATAGCTGCCGCCGATGAAAACTCTCTGGCCCACCAGCACGTGATCAGGACTGAACAAAGCATTGGTGAACAGGTTATTGAAGAAGCAGATGTCATAGTCGTTCGAGGAGATCGCATTCACGTCGATGGTCTGAATGGTGCGGCTGTCGGCGACCAGATCGGCGCTGGTTTCACCCACGAACATGGTGATCTGCTGTACCGGGCCGGAAGTCGGATTGATTTCCAGAACGCGGCCGGAGAGGAACGCCTGCGAGGTCGTGATGACCTCCACATTCGCCGCTGCCAGGCTGCCATCTGCCTGGAACGATCCCTGCACGCCAACGAACGCCGGAGTTGCGAGATTGTTGATCGTCCATCCGCTGTTGAACTGGGTGGAGTTGCTTACGTCCACCGTCCACTGATGACCGTACGGCCCTTGCATCACAAACGAGTTGCCTGCGGCGTTGACCGAAACGAGTCCGCCCATGAGGTCCGTTATTTGCGCATTGGAATCGCTGGCCTGCACGGCGCTGGCGTAGATGGTCGGAGTGACGACACCGGTGACATTGCCGGCGCCATCGACTTGAACCGATTGCCGGATATCGAAATCCATGCGCAATCCAGCCAGGCCGTTGCTGCCAACAACCATCGAGGTAGGGAAAGTTACGGTGACGGTAGTCGTCGTAGGACCGCCGGCTGTATTAAACGTGCCATTGATACTGCTGAGCGTCGGCGGATTGGTGCTCATATCGACGTAAGAAATGACCGGAGTCGACAAGGAAAATGTCGCGCCGGTGTAAGTGCCAGCCGGAACTGAGTTGAATGCCAGTGGAGAACGCAATCCGAGAAGCCGCGCGAAGTCAACGGTGGTGGCTGCGGACAAAACCTGCGGCGAGCTGCCTCCAGTCAGGGTGATCGAGTTGATGGTGACTTCAAATCCGACGACCGAAGCCAGCGGAGCATCTTCGCCGGTCACAAATACGTTGGCAGTTTGTGCCGTCGGAGAGGAGGGCGAAGACGGATTCGAAGAGTTGCTGCATGCCACTCCAATCATCGCCAGCGCAGCAGACAGCGCAATCCCAAGAAATTTCCTCATAACAAACTCCTGATTCAAAGTGTGTTGAAAGTCTCCGGGGGAACCGCAAATTGCGTCACGAGTATGGAAACACGCGGCCTGCGATGAAGTCGCGTAACCGGGGTTCCGTTTATGGGATGGCCTTCCGGAGCGGGGAACGGGGGAAGTTGATATTATTCAGGCACTTACAGCCAGCTGGTTTGGAGAGGAATTAGGGCATGTACTAAAGAGAGCAGCCGATCGCAATTGGAAAAATGCTCCAGCTCATTTCAGTCCCAGCTTATTTTAATTCCAGCACTTCTTTTTCCTTGGCTTTACTCATCTCTTCCATCTTCTTGATTTCATCGTCGGTGAGCTTTTGAATTTCATCCAGGGATTTCTTCTCGTCGTCTTCGGTGATTTTCTTGTCCTTCATGGCTTTCTTGATGGCGTCGTTGCCATCGCGGCGAATGTTGCGCACCGCGGTGCGATGCTCTTCGAGAATTTTGTGCAGGTGCTTCACCATTTCCTGCCGGCGTTCCTGCGTCAGCGCGGGCACCGGAACCCGAATCAGTTTGCCGTCGTTCATCGGGTTGAGCCCCAACTCGGCGGAACGAATGGCCTTCTCGATGGCTGCCATGGCTGAGGGATCGAAGGGTTGAACCGTAATCAATTGCGCCTCTGGCGCGTGGACTTGCGCAATTTGATTCAGCGGCATCTGCGATCCGTAGTAATCGACGTTCACGCTGTCGAGCATGTGGACATTGGCGCGGCCGGTGCGGGTCGCGGCCATCGCCTTGCGGAAGTCTTCGACGGCTTTCTCCATGCGGGTTTTGAGTTGTACGTAGGTTTCTTTGAGGCCGGGAATCGCGGCCATGCTTGCTTGAGCCATTTCAGTTAGCTCCGTAAATAAGTAAGAATCAAAACTCTGAATTATAAACCGCATGCATCACGACTGCGTCATGCTGGGCCCCGGGGCTCTTCAGGTGGAACTAAGCATCTGGCGACGAACCGACATTTGGAATCACGCGAGATCCCCTCGCCCGGCTGAAAAGCGCCGGGACTTCGGGATGACGCGTTGCCGGAATGACGGCGCATCTAATCGGCGCAAATCATCAAGCACTCACCAGCGAGCCGACCTTTTCGCCCATCAGCACACGGCGAATATTGCCATGCTGGTTCAGGTTGAACACGATGATGGGAAGATTGTTGTCTTTGCACAGGCTGATGGCGGTTGAATCCATGACTTTCAGGCCGAGGCGCAGGACGTCCATATAAGTGATGTCGCCGAATTTTTTGGCATCTTTCACTTTCATGGGATCGGCATCGTAGATGCCATCGACCTTGGTGGCTTTTAGAATCGCGTCGGCCTTGATTTCCATCGCGCGCAAGGAAGCGGCGGTGTCGGTGGAGAAGTAGGGATTGCCGGTGCCTCCGGCGAAAATCACGATGCGTCCTTTTTCGAGATGCCGGATAGCGCGGCGGCGGATGAAGGGCTCGGCGACCTGGTTCATTTCGATTGCAGTCTGCACCCGCGTGTAGACCTTCTGTTTTTCGAGCGCGTCTTGCAAGGCGAGCGCGTTGATCACCGTGGCCAGCATGCCCATGTGATCGGCGGAGACGCGGTCCATGTCTTTGGCCTGCTCAGCAACGCCACGGAAGAAATTACCCCCGCCAACGACGATGGCGATCTGCACGCCGAGTTTGTGAACATCGGCGAGTTCGGCGGCGACCTCATGAATGCGAGTCGTATCCACGCCGAAGCCCTGATTGGCCGCCAGGGCTTCGCCGGAAAGCTTGAGCAGAACGCGTTTGAAGGCCAGAGGTTCCATGAGATTTCGAAGTTCTTCCGGTTTCTAGTTTTCGATGCCGCCCTGCTGCGCCGCATCACACCCGCGTTTGAAAATCCCCAGCTTTGAAATTTCTGGAAGTCAGAAATTGGAAACTGATTTACTTTGTCGCCGGAACGGTCGCTTCGCCGCCATCATCCGGCTTCTGCGTTGTGAATGCGATGGTCGCGGTGGCCTCTCCCACTTTGAAGCGGGCGAAGCGGCGCACGCTGATGTTCTCGCCCAGCTTGCCGATCTTGGCCGCGATCAACTGCGCGATCGAAACGGTCTGGTCTTTGATGAAAGGCTGCTCCATCAGGCAGACTTCTTCGTAGAACTTTTCCATCTTGCCGGCGACCATCTTTTCGGCAATGTTCTGCGGCTTGCCGGAGGCGACGGCCTGCGCGAGATAAATCTCCTTCTCTCGATCAAAATCCGCTTTGGTTACATCTTCCTTGCGAACGAATTTGGGATCGCTGGCCGCAATGTGCATGGCAATATCGTGCGCCAGTTCTTTGAAGTCGTCGGTACGCGCTACGAAATCGCTCTCGCAATTCACTTCGACAAGCACGCCGATCTTGCCGCCGGCATGAATATAGCTGGTCACTGCGCCTTCGCTGGTCACACGCGCAGCCTTCTTGGCCGCGACCGACACGCCCTTTTTGCGCAGGATCACAACCGCCTGCTCCATATCGCCTTTGGCCTCGGTCAGAGCTTGTTTGCAATCCATCATCGGAGCCCCGGTTTTCTCCCGGAGATCCTTCACTTGTGCTGCAGAGATGTTCGGCATAGTAGTGCTCATTTTAAAAGTCCTTATGATTTCTTATTCTTGCCCATGCTTCGAAGTTTCAAGGTTTCAGAGGTCAAAGACATGCGGCGCGTATCAAACTCTGAAACTTTGAGGCCTTGAAACGCTGAAACTTACAAAACTAGACCCGCGCCGGACGACCCGCGCGGGTCTGATTTCCAATGCCCGGTTTTTGTCTGGAACTCTACGAGTTCCTCAGGGGCTAAAGCCCGGTTCTATTCTCAATCTTCGGCGGTACGGCTGAAGCCGTACCCTGATACGAATCAAAGATACGAATCAAATCTTCCTTCGGCGGCACCGCCCAAGCCGCGCCCTTCCCGAACCCAGCCAGCTCTCGTCGAAGAAGCTGCTCGCGGAGAGGCCAAGAGTCGCCGACTGCCGACCAACGACCGTTTCTAAACCGTCTGGCTCTCAACCTTCGGAATCTCGGCTTCTTCGTTGGCGACCGGCTTCTTATGGCCGCCCGGACCGAGTACCTCTTCCATGCTGATGTCTTCTATCTCTGCGCCCGCGTCGCCGTGCGCTTCAGCTTCCATGTCCGCACCGTCATACTGTCCGGCAGCCGCTTCCCGCGCCTGCGCTGCCTCTGTCGCAGCGCTCATGTCGGCAATTTGCTTGTCGGTCATCAGTTGCGCGCCCTCAGCAACCGACTCCGAGATTTTTGAGGTAAACAAACGGATCGCCCGCAGCGCGTCATCGTTGCCGGGAATCACGTAGTCGACTTCGCTGGGATCGCAATTTGTATCGACCACGGCAACCACCGGAATGCCCAGCTTGCGGGCCTCGCGCACGGCGATTTGCTCTTTGTTCGAGTCGATGACGAAGATCGCATCCGGCAGCCGGCTCATGTTCTTAATGCCTGCAAGGTTGGCCTGCAGGTGCTTGCGCTCCCGCTCAAGCTTAATGACTTCTTTTTTGGGCAGCAGCTCGTAACGGCCGTCGGTGGCCATTTCGTCGAGTTCTTTCAGGCGCTTTACCGATTTCTGCACGGTGACCCAGTTGGTCAGCAAGCCGCCCAACCAGCGCTGGTTGATATAAAAAGCGCCGCATTTGGTGGCTTCTTCGGCAATCGCATCCTGCGCCTGGCGCTTGGTTCCAACGAACAGCACGATCTTGCCTTCGGTGGCGAGGCCTGCACAAATTTGGACGCCTCTTTGAACATCTTCAGCGTCTTCTGCAAATCGATGATGTAGATTCCATTGCGCTCTCCGAAGATGTATTCCTTCATCTTGGGATTCCAGCGCTTCGTCTGATGCCCGAAGTGAACACCCGCTTCGAGCAACTCCTTCATGGTGATAGTAGCCAATTAACCTCCTCGTTTAGTCTGCATCGGAAAGTCCAGGTTTCAAGGTTTCGCAGGTTTCAAGGGTTCAAAGAAAAATCGCTACTCGACCAACTTTGAAACTTTGCAACCTTGGAAACTTTGAAACCTTACTTCCCGATTGCCATTCCCGTCCCCGCGCCGCGAGGCCCGGGAAGAATTGAACACCTAAATCAGTGGCCAGTGATCAGTTGTCAGTGGCCAGCGAAACCCAAAAATCTTGTCATTCCGAGCGCAGCGAGGCACCTGGGTCTCGCCCTTAGCCCGAAGCTTGCAGCCCGCGATTATCTCTTCGAGAACTGGAAGCGCTTTCTCGCGCCCTTCTGGCCGTATTTCTTGCGTTCCTTCTCGCGCGAGTCGCGTGATACCAGACCCTCGGACTTGAGCTTGCCGCGCAGTTCCGCGTTGAACTGCATTAAGGCACGCGCGATGCCGAGTTTGACTGCATCGGCCTGGCCGCGCACACCGCCGCCGAGCACGGTTGCCACGATGTTGAAGGTCGCTGCCGATTCTGTGGACGCTAAAGGCGCTTTTGCGCTGGAACGCTGCGCTGGAGTCACGAAGTACTCCTCGAACGCACGCCCGTTCACCTTGAAATCGCCGCTGCCCGGACGCAGATAGACACGCGCAACCGCCCGCTTCCGACGTCCCGTTCCGTAGTATTGAACTAACTCTGCCATTTAGCTCCTAGCTCCTAGCTCCCAGCCTGAAGCGCTGGAAGCGAGCTTTGTAATTTGTCTCGGGCCAAACCCCCTCAGGGGCCAAAGCCCGTAACGTTTCAAACCTTTTCGGCACGGCTCAAGCCGTGCCCTTTCACAAAACTTATGAAACCGCCGCTTTCGGCGCCGGGTACGTTCGCACTTCCAACTTGAAGTCCTGCGGCTTTTGTGCCTCATGCGGATGCTTATCGCCTTTGTACACGTTCAGCTTCGAGAGCATGTGGGCCGCCAGCTTGTTTTTCGGCAACATGCGCCGCACCGCATCTTCGATGATCTGCTCCGGCTTGCGGGCCAAACGCTTGCGATAATCTTCCGTGCGCAGACCGCCGGGGTAGCCCGTATAGTGGTGATATTGCTTCTGCTCTGACTTGATGCCCGTCGTTTTAATTTTCTCCGCATTCACCACGATCACGTGATCGCCGGTATCGAGAAAGGGCGTGTATTGCGGGTTTTCTTTTCCCATGAGGATGCGCGCGACTTGCGAAGCCAAACGCCCGAGCGTCTGTCCATCGGCATCCACGACATACCACTTGCGCACAATTTCCCCCGCTTTGGGGAAATAGGTTGACATCGGAACTCTCCCAGATTTGAAAAAAGCTACGAAAGAAGACCGCTCGTTGATTCCCGGCGAGGACGCCAGACCATCAGGCGGGCAACCACAAGACTTCCCAAAGCCTTAAAGATACCGTAGTTTGCAAAAGAATGTCAACGGAGAGTCAGCCCTATTGGACAAGATGGTAATTTCGCCAGTCTTATCTTGCTGAGGATATTAAGAATGCCTCACTTATATTGGCGGGTATTGGCGGGGCGCACTGCGGATTTGCGCCATTGGTTTGATTAGATTCCACTATCGTGCGAAATGTCTGCGCGAACAAAGTTCGATCATTCCCAGGCAAGCACACGCTGCCATGGTCGCCGCTGGGCACGCTCGGTGCATATTCCTCTCCTTTTGGTTCTTGCCAGATTTTCTTCCGGACTGCGCTTGATACAGGCCGCGAAGACAGATGCCTCGCATCTCCGCGAGGTTTTCACCAAGATCACCCGGCGCCGGCATGGCACTCTATTTGCCGGTTCCGAGCTGGGATTGGAAGATGTGCTTCCGCCCAGATAATTTATCCTGATTGCACATGATTCGTACGCGACGCGACTTCGATCCGCGCACCATCAAGCTGGTGATCTTCGACCTCGACGGCACCCTGATCGATTCGCGCCTCGATCTGGTTCACTCGGTCAATGCGGCGTTGCGGCACATTAAGCGGCCAGAATTGCCCGCCGACGTAATCGCAAGCTACGTAGGAGATGGAGCGCCGGTACTGATTCAGCGCGCTTTGGCCGGCGAAGCCGAGGACAAGGAACTCGTACGTCAGGGTTTGCAGTTTTTTCTTTCTTATTATCGCGAGCACAAGCTCGACCACACCACGGTCTATGAGGGAGTCCGGGAAGCTCTTGCGGCGATCCAGCGTGCGTCGAATGGCAATCCACGCAAGATGGCGGTGCTTTCCAACAAGCCGGTGGTCCCCTCGCGGGCCATCGTCGAGGCCCTGGGTCTCGGCCAATTCTTCATGCAGATTTATGGCGGCAATAGTTTCTCCACGAAAAAGCCCGATCCCGAAGGGGCGCGCATGCTGCTGCAAGAAGTTGCCGTACGTCCGGAACAGGCCGCAATTGTTGGCGATTCGCATGTGGATGTTGAAACCGGGCAGAACACCGGCTTGTGGACGGTCGGGGTCAATTATGGCTTTGCTCCGCACACCCTCCAGGCAAATCCTCCCGACGTACTGATCGACACGCCCCACGAACTAAAGCAACTGTTCGCCTAGGCAATGATGCTGCGATCTCACCTCTGGCCCAAACCCTCATGTAAACTCATGCCACAATGAAAGAACCTTTGAACGGCTTTACTCGGCCGGAGCTGCGGAAATTGCGCAGCATGAAGGATCCGCACGGAATTCAAAAATTTCTGGATGATGTCCCTTATCACCTGGCAGATACGGCATGGTCTCCCCGGCGTGTACTTGCCGAGCAGACGGCGCATTGCCTTGAAGGTTCAATCTTCGCCGCCGCGGCCTTGCGTGCCAACGGATTCCCTCCGCTGCTGCTGGATTTCGAAGCCGACCACGATACCGACCACGTAGTCGCCATCTTTCGCCAGAATGGCTGCTGGGGAGCAATTGCAAAATCGAACTACACGGGATGCCGCTGGCGCGAGCCGATCCATCGCACGCTGCGCGAGCTGGCGCTGACCTATTTCAACGGATATTTCAACCTGAGGCGCAAGCGCACGCTGCGCCGGTTTTCAGTCCCGGTGAACCTGAAGCGCTTCGACCGATTAAACTGGATGACCACCGACAAGCCGGTCTGGTTTATCGTGTATCACCTGTTCGAGATCAAACATTACCCGCTCATCACGCCCGCGATGGCAAAAACCTTGCATCGCGTGGACGAACGGCTATTTCAGGCCGAATGCCTGGGCAAAGCCTTCAAGAAGAATGGCAATAGCACTGAATGAAAACGATTGTGGCAATAATGATGACGCGAACTGAAGCGAGTGGAGCAGTTTTATGCATCCTGAACCAGACGACAGCGGTCTAAAACCATCATGGCCATCGCAAAAATGCTCCGCATCGCTTCGTTGCTCTTCCTTTTCGCATTGCTTTCGATCGCAGCCGTATTTGCTTTCGGCCAGCAAGGGCAAGACTCGGCGCCATCTTCCGTAGAATCGGCTTCCACCCCTGATCTGACGCCCGATGCCAACGGTAAGCTTTCGCAAGAGCAGATGCAGCAGCTATTCCGCGTCGTGGCCGACAAGGACATGCAAAACGACAAACTGCTGCGCAACTACACCTACGTCGAGCGCGAAGTCAATACCAGGGTGGATGGCAAAGGAGACACCAAGTCCACCGAGGAGCGAACTTACGACATTCTGGATATTTATGGTGAGCCCGTGCAGCGGCTTACACAAAAGGATGGCGAGCCGCTTTCCGAAAAAGAGGCCGCCAAGGAAGACGAAAAGATCCAGAAGATCATCGACAAGCGCAAGAATGAAACTGAAGACGAGCGCATGAAGCGCGAAGAAAAGGAACAGAAAGAACGCGAACAGGACCGTGAATTTGTGCGCGACGTCGCCGACGCGTACAACTTCACTCTCGTCGGCACGGAGATGTTAAACGGGCGCGAGGCCTGGGTCATCGATGGCGAGCCGCGCCCCGGCTTTGTTCCGCATGCCAAGGATGCGAAGTACCTCTCGAAGTTTCATGGACGGGTTTGGATCGATAAAAGCGATTTGCAATTGGCCAAACTCGACGTCGAGTGCCTCGACACAATTTCGTGGGGATTGTTTCTCGCCCGCTTTCACAAAGGGTCGCGCTTCATGCTGGAACAGACGCGCGTCAACGACGAAGTCTGGCTGCCTGAACATCTCACAGCCAAGATCGATGCCCGGTTGGCGGTGTTTAAATCCCTGGACGAAAATATCGAGCAGACCTACAGCGACTACAAGAAATTCCGCGTGACCGCAAAAATCGTAGGCATTGGGGAAGTGAAGGAGAATTAATTCGGCGTTGGCTCCCCAGACGCATGCGAGAAGTACGATTTGTTCAAGAAAAGATCCGTTCAAGAAATGAACTGCCGCACTCGGCATTAATATACGAGCGATGCCCTGGCATCATCACGACAGCGAAAGCCTTTACCCGATGAACCTACCTGAGTGGAAATCGACTCGAGGGAGCCCCATCATGAAAGTGATACGGTTTGTTACGCTGAGCATGCTGGCGGTGATTTTCGCCTTGCAGGCGTCCGCGCAGCAGTCGTCGACAGCTTCTCAGTCTGCGCCGCCTCCGCTGATAGGGTCACTGGCAGGTCACCCGGGTTGGCCAACAGCAAAGAACACGGGCGATGTAGACACGGTGGAGCACCTTGTGGCGTCACTCTATGACGTGATCTCCGGGCCTGCAGGCAAACCTCGTGATTGGGACCGCTTCCGTTCGCTGTTCCTGCCAGATGGCCGGCTTGGTGTGATCCGTGCCGATGCTCCCGCCACGGCGGAACAACCCGCGCGCAAAAGCGACGCTGTCTTCCTGACCCCCGATATGTATATCGAGCGCGACGATGCATACTTCAAAGCGCACGGTTTTTTCGAACGGAGCATCGCAAATCGAATCGAAGAGTTCGGGAATCTTGTGCAGGTTTGGAGCACCTACGAAAGCCGCCACGCGGCGGATGATCCGAGGCCTTTTTCCCGGGGCATTAACTCGCTCCAAATCGTGCGTGCGCAGGGACGATTCTGGGTAGCCAGCATCATCTGGGACGACGAACGGCCAGGATTGACCCTGCCGGAGAAATACCTTAAATAACGTCAACTTGTTGTTGGCAGCTGGAGCAAGGAAACAGGCTAAACGGGTTCGTTCAAAACGCACCGACTTGTTGACGACATCTGCGCACCAAAGCGAAACCGCCGGTCCTGACAGGTTCTTCAGGCCGGCGGTCTCAAATCTTCAACTGCGCTGCTCGCTCTGACGTGCTTACGTCTGATGCTTCTACGTCTGAATGATTCGCGGCGTGATGAAGAAAATCAATTCCTGGTTCGAGGTGCTCACCTGGGTATGCTTGAACAGATTACCCAGATACGGAATGCTTCCGAGCAACGGCACCTGATCGACTTCCAACGAGTTCTGGGTCTGGATCACACCACCGATTACAACCGTGCCGCCATCGGTGACCAGCACCTGCGTGGTTGCCTGCTGGGTGATCAATTCGGGGTTGCCCTGCACTTCCTGTCCGAAGTTCGGTGTGGTGTTCTCTACGTCCACATTCAGGAAGATGGTGTTTTCCGAAGTGATCTGCGGAGTGACGGTCAGGCGCAAAAACGCATCGACGTAGGTTACAGTTGGACGAGCCGCCCAACTGCGCCTGAGTAACGATCGGCACGCGCACGCCCTGCTTCACCAGCGCTTGAATATTATTCTGGGTAACAACTCGCGGCCGGGACAGAACCTTCAGCAATCCGCGCGATTCAGCCATGGTAAGAATGGCGTCGATACGCACCGTGTTGCTCGCGTTCAGGAACGTCAAGCCGCTGGTCGGAGAAGTCGATCCCAGGTTCGAAAACAGAGGAATCGTGTTTCCGGTAGCTGAACCGCCCGTGGATGGAACCGTAATATATCCGGGCGAACCGCCAGTGACGGTTGTGGGTGAAGTACCCGCTGAGTCGGAACCGCCGATCGCGCTGTGGCCGTTGCCCCAGCCGAATCCAAACTGCGTGCCGATATCGCGGGCAAAGGTCCGGGTGGCTGCCACGACGCGCGCTTCGATCTCGACTTCCTGCGTCTTGCGGTCGAGTTGAGTGAGCAGCTTATCGATGGTCGGAATCACTTGCGGAATGTCGTTCACAATGATGGCATTGGTACGCTCGTCAGCTACAACATCGCCGCGCGTCGATAGAAACTTCTTCACCGTGAGCATCACGTCTTTCGCGTGAGCGTAGCTGAGGAAACGCGTGATCTCGACTTTTTCCACCGCCAACGCTTCCGCTTCCATCTGGGCGCGGCGTCCGTCCGCTTCCTTCTTCAGCGTGTCCACCGTGGCGATGCGAAGAACATTGCCTTCCAGTTCGCGCGCCAGATCGTTGTTCTTAAGTACGATGTCCAGGGCCTGGTCCCACGGCACGTCATCCAGAACGATCGTGAGACTGCCATGCACATCGGGATCGAGGAACCACGTTGAGTCCGCTGATTTCGTGAATCAAGCGGAAGAAATCCTTCAGGTCCACGTCCTTCAAGTTCACCGAAATCGGTTCGCCTGTGTACTTCGGTCCAGGAGCAATGGGCTGCGGCCCCTGCGCTTTTTGCTCAGCCGCGAGATTCACCGCCGGTTGAATGGTCGGAGTGGCGGACGTACTCTGCGATTGCGCGGCGTGTACGCTTACCGGAAGAAGTTCCGATGCCGTTTTGTCGGCGAATTTGGAAGCCGCATCATCGGCGCGAGTGACCGCGTCGTCGGCGCGAGTGACTGGATCGGCCGTAGCTGGCGCGGCATTCTTTGCCTGATAAGTCGGCTCGACAAACACAAAGTCGCTCGATGCCGGCGAAGCCTGGGCTTTCTGGGTCGAGGGGTTCGCCGGGGCGGCCGAAGTCGCAACCGCTTTCTTCCCGGGGGTTACAGCGGCGGGCGGCGCCGCAACCGCAGTCGAACTGACCGGCGCGGCTGCTTGCGTGGCAACCGTCGGCGGCACCACCGCTTTGGCCGTTTCCGCCTGCGGAGCGTGCAGCGTCAAAACCAGATTGCCGTTCGCAGCGGTGTTCAGTTCGTACCGGCAGGCTTGCTCCAGGTCGATGACGACGCGAGTGGTCGGAGGGTGCTGGCCATCCATGGCAACGCGCACCGCCTTCACTCCATCGCTGCCCACAGGAATGTGGCCCGGCCGGGTCACCATCGAGGTGTCTGGCAGGTCCACAATCACACGCGCAGGCGAGTCGGCGGTGCTTATTTTCGGCGTCACCGCGCCCTGCGCGCTGATCTCGACGCGAACTTCACCCGTCCCGCGGACCACACTGACGTGCCGCAGTTGGCTCGCCCGGCTTGCCGGTTGTGTGCCCGGCGTCTGGGCTGAAGCTGCCAGTCCGAGCAGCGTGAACAGCAGGAATATATTCAACAGTTGCTTTCGCATTTCGCCTCTCCCCAACTCGCGGGCCTGGCCCGCGCGTCCTTCTGTGAACTCGATTTGCTGCCTATCGCGCTTTCCGGCAAACCGCGTATCGCTAGACTGCCGGCGCCACAACGGTCTTCGTCACTTCTCTGGTAACTGACTTGCCTAAGTTGTCCTGATACGTCTCCTGGAACACCACCGAGTCTCCAGTAATTCGCAACACGTAACCATTGAACACAGGATCGTTTTCGTGCAGGAAATACGCTTTGTTCATGCTGTTGGTGACCACGGCAATGAATCCAGCTTCTGACTTCACGATGCCGCGCACATTGATTTGTCCGATCTCGAGGCATTTCTTCCCCGTCGAGCATCCGGAACCGGTGGCCTGTTGCACAACCGGGCTGAAGAAGGGATCGCGCTTGCCGTTCATCGCCCACTTCTTCTCTTCTGGCTTCGGGGCCTTGGAAGCGTCGGCGGTGGCGCCAATCGGGGCCATCTTGTCATCCGCGGCGTTCTTCGGAGCTTGAGAAGTCTCGGATTTCGGCTCGTCTTTGGAAGCTGCGATCGTGATCTTTTCCGCCTTGGCTGGGGCCGGCGTCTTATGAGCTTCGATTTTTGCGGCAACCGCAACCTTCGGAGCTGCCGGGGCCGTCGCTGCCTTCGCCGAGATTGCAACTTCCGGTGCTTTCGCTGCGGCCTTCGGAGCTTGCGCGGGCATCTGCATCCTGGCCACCGTCACCGGCTTTGCCGTGACTGGCTTCGCCGTGGAAATTGCCATCTTTGCAGGCACCGTCTTCGAACTCACTGCCGTCGCGCTCTTCGAAGCAGTCGGAACCCCAAACTTAGGGGCCGCTGCCGAAGCGCTAACCACCGGCTTCACAGTCTCCTTTTGCGCAGGCTGCGCCTTGGCGACAGCAGGCATCGCAGATTTTTTCGTTGTCGCCTCGGCCGCGCCCGTCACGTGCAGCGTCAGCACAAACTTGTCGGAGGGACCCGGCGAGAATCTCGTAATTAACCGCATGCTCCAGGTCGACGACAACGCTCGTAGTTGGCGGAGTTTTGCCGTTCACGCCGATTCGCACGCCTTTGATGCCGGCAGCCCCGACGGAAATTCTGCTCTGCTCGGTCGCCATTGCGGTTGACGGAAGTTCAACGACCACTCGATCAGGGGATGCCAGCTTGTCGACCGTGGGCGCGACCGCCTCGCGAGTGGACAGTTCGATCTGAACGTCATCGGCGTGGCGAACCACTTTCACGCGCTCGAGCTTGTTGCTGGAACTCTTATTGCTTGAGCCCGATGCCGAAATCTTCTTTGCCGCTGAAGCGCTGGCCGCATTGGTCACGGCAGAGCTTGCCGGCTTCAGCGAGACCGTCGGCTTCGCAGTTTGAACCGGCGCGGGTTTCACCGCGGGTGCAGAGGCCGCCGGAGACGGCTTATTCGCCGTTCCGTTGGCGGGAGTCGACTCAATCCCGAGCGCAGCGTTGGAGTCCTCAGTCTGTTGCTGCTCCACCGCTGTCATCTTGTTCTGCATGTTATTGATGATGTTCGGGTTCTGTGCCCAGGCCCCGCCCGTCATCATTACCGCTGCCAAAATGCCTGTGGTTAGCTTCATAAGCGATTCCTATTTACTTCACGCCTGCCGGCTTCGCCGCGTCAGGAGGATTCAAGTCGTGGCTGTAAAACGTTGTCGCCGTGAAAGTCGCAGCCACGCTCTCGTTCGGTGCGTACTGATATGTGTGTTTGACCTTGGCATCCATCGCATTTTTCGTGGTGGAAACCAGCAGGTTGCTGACGTTCACGATGCGCTCCAATTTGCTGACCCGATCGAAGAAACTCAGCATGGAGTAGTAAGGTCCATCCAGGTCCATTTCGAAGGGCACTTCGGTGTAATACTCCTTCGCGCTCACCGGTTCGGCCACGTAGCGCCGCAACTCGACCCCAGCCTTCAGCGCCTCGGCATTCATCGACTCAATGAAGCCGTCTTCGTCTTTGTCATCCGGAACGATGCGCCGCTCGATATCGAGCTGCTGTTTCAAGTTGGCCAACTGCCGTTCCATGTCCTTCAGCTTGGGACGGTACGACTCCAGTTCGTTGTTCTCCCGGACCTTCTCCTGCACCGCGTGCTGGGCCAGTGCATTCTGATCGCTCTTGGCCTTGAACACCGTGTAGAACAGCGCTCCGCTCAACACAGCCGAGCCTACGATCAGCGCTCCCCATTGCTTCAGCCCAGAAAATTCGCCAAAGTTGATTGCCATAGGTCTGCCTCTACGACTTCCCCTTCTCGCAAGTCAGAGTGAACTGGAACGCTTGCATGTCTTTGATCTGGTCGTCCTGAAAGGTTTCTTTGATTTCGACCGTCTTGAAAAATCCTGTCTTCTGCAGGTTCCCGATCAGGCTGGCGACCGCGTCCGTGCTCAGTGCGGTTCCATCCAGAGTGACTGTGGGACCGGTATCGTCCATCTTGCGCAACCAGACCGCCTCGGTGTCGTTGACAGTCTGTCCCAGCATGGCGAGCAGGTTGACCGGACCGGTCTGGTTCGAGCGCAGTTTGTCGATTACATCCACCCGCCGCTTGTAAGCGTCGGCCTGCCTCTGCCTTTCCAGGAATCGCGCCTTCACGTCGCTCAATTCGCGGTTCTTCTGCTGCGCGGCCTGCATTTGCGCCGCAATGGTTTTTGCCTGGGTATCGAGACGATGCCAGTAGCCGTAGTTCAGGGCCGCAGTGATCACCAGAATGAGCAGCACCTTCAATTTGGGCGAGCCCATTTCGCCCATTTCCATCGAGGGCATTGCCGGCGTCGCACTGCCGCCTGCGCGCTTGCTTTTCGCCTTAGCCGATTCGAGCAGATTGATTCTGATCATAGGGATTCAAAGCTCCTCAAAGCCAAGCCCACCGCAACCGCCAGCTGGCCCGGATTCTGCTCTACCAGTTCCACTCCCGGACCCTCCGTCGGGGGCACGACGCGTTGGAACGGATTCAGCAATTCCACTGGCATCGAAAATTCCTGCCGCAACGCCTCCATCAGGCCCGGAACCTTCGCCGAACCTCCCGCCAGGTAGATCTTTTCAATGTGTTCGCCGGCCGCACTGGCCCGGAAAAAATCGAACGTCTTCTGAATTTCGAGAACAATGATTTCCGTCACCTGCTGCAGAATCGGGGTCTTCGCATCCTCGCTGACCGTGCCAACTTTTTCTCCGAGCTTGAGCTTTTCCGCATCTTCGAAATTCAGGTCGAGTTCTTTCTGCAGGGAGTCCGTGTACTGATGCCCGCCCACGCTGACGTCGCGCGGAAACAGCGGCGTCGTTCCCTTCACGATGTTGATGTTCATGACGCTGGCGCCCAGATTCAACAGCGCCACCACCTGCCCCGGAGCCGGCTGGTAGTTGTACTCGTAGCAGTTCTGCAATGCCAGGGCATCGATGTCCACAATAGCCGGGGTGCGTCCGGCCATCGAGAGTACGTTGGTGTAGTTCAATATCTTGTCCTTCTTGACGGCCACCAGCAGCACGTCCATCTGCGGGCTGCCCGCTTCTTCCGAAAGAATCTGGTAATCCAGGCTCACGTCCGCCAGATCGAAAGGAATGTGCTGGGCCGCTTCCTTCTCGATGGTTTCCGCCAGTTCCTGGTCGCTCATCGAGGGCAGCGAGATCTTTTTCACGATCACGGAGTGGCCGCTGACCGCCGTCGCCACTGCCTTGGTTTTGATCAGGCAATCGGTGAACAATTTGGCGATCGCGCTCGAAACCGTGCCGGAGTCGACGATCATCGAATCCACGACGATGTCCGACGACAACGGTTCCAGTCCCAGATGCGCCACTTCCACCGTGCTGCCTTTCTTCTTCAACTCGACCGCTTTAATACTGGAAGAGCCCACATCCAGGCCAACGATTGACTTCGATCCCATTCCAAACATGTGTGCCCGCCTTTTGTGATCTAACTTTGTTTGTGTGGCGCGGGCGCCCTCGCCCGCGTCTTTGTTTGCGCAGGCACAAAAGCCCGCGTCGTTTCTTTCTCTACTCTGACCCAGCAGCCTTCATGGCTGCCTTCGGCTTGTGTCTAGTTCCCAGTTCCATCTGGCTCGACTTCTCTTCCATCCACTGGTCGAGCTTCGATTTTTTGAAGCGCCACCGGTTGCCCAGCTTGAACGCAGGAATCTTCTGTTCGCCGACGTACTTGTAAAGCGTGTCCGGACTCACTCCCAGATACTGGGAGGCCTGGCGAATGTTCATTACTTCTCGTGAGTCGGCCATGTTTCCTTGTTCAATCCGACAACATTCAATCCGACAACGCTCGCTACCAAAGCCCGCTCCACCAAACCTGCCGTGCCGTCGTTCGGCCCACGGAGTTGCCTTAAAGCAGCCTCGTCCGCTATGCGTGTCCAGTGGACTCTCGGTGTGCAGAGCATATCTCAGCCCCGAAAAACCGAAGCTCAAAGCGAATCTCCACGTTTTGCTGGGTTTTTTGGGTGTTTTCTGGAATGGGCCCGAAGGCCCTTCTGGAGCGATCTCTACATGTTGTGTTCGATAACCGATTGACCACAATTAGTAGCGCTAGCGCGAGAAAGCCTGTTCGCTTACTTCGGGGTCAGTAACTGAAGTACTACAGACGGTACGGAGGTACTATATCGGCGGCGGAAGTGGCTGCATTTGCAAGGCTTGCGTCCGGGGCGAAATGCGGTACGGCTGGGGCCAGTCTCGGCCCCATACCGTCTAGGATTCTTGATTTTTGATCGGACTCGCCACTAAAAAGGCTGCCCCTCGCGGTGGCCCACCCAAGCCCAGTTTTGGGTTGAGTGGGTGCGCACGGCTTGAGCGGGTCACCCGCTGTTCATTTGCCCAGCTTTATCGCTGCTGCAACCCCGGTTCCGCTAACCGAGAACGTCACCGCAGGTGTCGTCCCTCCGCCGCTGCTACTGACGGGAACGCTGACGGTGCCGCTGTAGGGCTCAGCCTCTGTCGGAGTGAAGGTGACAGTCAGTTGGCAACTCGATCCCACAGGAACCTCAACCGTGCAGGGCCCAAGTCCGACGTTGAACACTGGACTGGGTGGTACCGGAGTCCCGACAAAGGCGGAATAAAGATCTCCGTCATTGGTGAGCGTTACGTTTTTTGTGACGCTGGTTGTGTTGACGGTCTGATCTCCAAAAGCCACCGACTTGGGCGAGGGCACCATATACACACCGTAAACGAATCCCGAGAGCGCCACGGTCTGCACCGTGGCGGTCGTGTTCAACGAATTGGTCGTGAAGGTGAGGGTGCCCGCGTAAGTCCCGGCGTGCGTCGCCGTCATGGTAACCGCCATCTGGCAATACGCACCGGGCGCGATCGCCTTGCCATTGCTGCAGCCGTGAGAAGCTGCGGCCTTGGCCGCGAAAGCCGAGTCCGACACCAGGGCGATCTTCGAGAGGGTCAAAGACTTGTTGCCTCCGTTGTAAATGCCGACGTCCTGGATTGCACTGGTCACTCCGACGGACTGCTCGCCGAATGCAATCGCGCCCTGTGATCGATCCACTTTGTCGAGGTCGTAATAGTTGCCCACGTAAACCGTGCCATCCGAGGCCACAGAATCTCCCAGCGGTGAGGCTGTAGGATCGAGGTTGGCAATGGAAGTTGCATAATCCGAGGCCGGCAGTTCCGCCACGCCGCCTCCGGTGTAGCGGGTAGCATAAACCGTCTGGGCGGCGTCGGGTGGAACACCATCGCCGGCGCCGACCGTATTGATCTGAGTCTGGACCCCGGTGGCGGTCAGCTTGTTGATGTCATATCCGCCGATATAGACGTCGTCATTGGCGTCGACGCCGATCTCTGAGGGTTGGATCATGCTCGGATCGATTGCATTGGTCACATAAGTCCCATCCGGCTCCAGTTCGAAAATCTGACCGCACAGGATCTCGAGGGTAAACAGATTGCCCGCCTGGTCGACCGCCACCGAATACAGATATTCGAGAGTTCCACCATTCGAGTTCGAACAAAACACGTAGGGCGGCGGCGGATAGACCGTAATCGCACCTTGCACTCCGCCGGCCGTATAAGTCACGATCTGTGTGCTGTAGGTGTTCTGGGCGATATACAGCGTGCCCGCGCCATCGATAGCGATGGCGTGCGGCGAGCTGAGCCCGGTAATCGGCAACTGGGTCAGGACCCCCGCCTTGGTGTAGCTGAAAACTGCGTCGCTGTTGTCGGAGACAAAGTACACTGTCCCGTTTTCGTCGACTACCGATTGGTAAATGTAGTCGGAGGCGCCGGCATCGGTCACTGGACTGGTCACGATCCCCGGCTGTACCAGCGACAACGGAGCCTCCCCAATCCCACCGAGGAAAACGGTGGCGAGAATAGTGGTGTCATCCATGAGGAGCAGGGCGTCTTTGCGGGCGCCGGGCAGGGTTGGTAGAAACGAGACCTGCACCTTGCAAGTCTCCGAGCTGCCGCTTACCACGCAGTGGACTGCGCCGAGTTCGTAATCGTGGCCGTAATGCAGGGCGGCCGTCGGTGTGAAACTCCCGCTGTAGCCGGAGACCTCAAAGCTCGCGGTCAGCTTCTGGGCGGAAGCCAGTGAGATGCCCACCGCAGCGGCGTTAAAGCTCAGGGCATACTGGTTTGGAACCGCCACGATGGCTGGCGGCGCGATCTGGCCAAGACGCGTCGTCCGCAGAGATTCCTGCGTGGGACGATCATCCTGCCCGACCGCATCCTGCGCAGCCGCGTGGAGAAGCTGAAAGCCGAAAACAAGCATTACTAGGATCCATATCCGGAATTTGCTGACCATAAATTTGCGGACCATCGAGAACTCCTCACTCATAGTGATCGGACCAGCTTTCCCGTTTCATCCCTTTAAGCGCAGGACGCATACCGCGTCGTCTTGGCGAGCAACTGGTAAAGGCATTTGCTGCGAAGTATTGCCCACGCGACAAGGGCCGCCTGGCTGACGCTCCCTGCTGAGCTCACCAAAGTGCGTAGGCAGCAATGGGATACGGCGCTCCTTCAGGCACCTGGGACGGACAGCAGCCTGGAGCGCACGCATTGTCCTCCCCGAGAATCAGCCTGTCAAGATGAAGCATTTTGCGCTAGCTTGGAGTGGCATCCAGGCCATCTCCCTCCAAGAAATATTTTGCGTTCTGGGGCGGCGCGTGTAAGCTTTCGCAGCAGGACAAGGCCTCTATGTGTTTCTCAGCAGCAGCGAATTTTGTCGGCAGCGGCGCTCTGGGCGCTATCGGCGGCGTTACCCTGACCAGGGTGAAGCACCGGCGCGAACTGCTCTTCGCCGCGCTGCCCATTCTGTTCGCCATTCATCAGTTCATTGAGGGATTCGTATGGCTGGGGCTGGATGGGATTTTGTCGCCCACGGTAACGCATGACATGGGTGCGGCTTTCATGCTCTATGCGCAGGGACTGCTGCCTTTTCTGCTGCCGCTGAGTGTGTTGTTGTTCGAGCCGAATGAGCCGAGCCGGCGGCGCATGCTTCCGTTTCTGGGCTTGGGCGTGGCCACTACGCTTTACATCTTATGGGCGCTGACGGCGTATCCAACGGAGGTCTATGTCAGGGGAAACAGCGTCGTGTATATGAATCAGGCGACCAACAACCTGGCAGTAGCGGTGCTGTATGTAATCGCAACCTGCGGCTCGCTGTTTTTCTCGAAGATCAAGATGATGGTGATTTTCGGCGCGGCGAACCTTGCCATTCTGCTGGCGGTGATGGAATTCAAGCGCTACGCCTTTACCTCGCTCTGGTGCGCATATGCCGCTGTCGCCAGCACGATCATCCTGGTCTATTTCTGGAGAAGCCATAGATTCCGGCCGTTCCAATACGCATGAGAACATCCGGCAGCGACGGAGAATAACGGACAGAAGGAGGCTCGCCGTTTTCGGCCACGATCCGCGCCTACTGCACGTCGCTCACTTTCCCGTTCAGGAACGTAACTTTCAGATCTTTATAAACATAGATCTGTTTGGCGCCGAGATTCACGATCTTGTCGGGCGAGCCTAGCGCAGCCTGCACCTGGTCCGGCGTCATTCCTTTGTCGATGCTTGCTGGCTGGGCTGGTTGCTGTGGCTGATCCGCAGGCGCGGCCTGCGGCTGGCCTTGCGCTCCAGCCTGTTGCTGATCTCCGCCCTGTTGTTGCGCGCCTTGGTCCGCGCCTTGGTCTGCGCCTTGCTGACCGCCTTGATCGTCAGTGCTGACTGCAAGCAGTTGGCCGATCGTATCTTCCACCGAGCCCGCAGTCGCTGACGCTAAAGTTCCTTTGGGAAAAATGAAAACTACGTTCGCCTTGTTGTAAGTGGGAGGATCCGTCTTGTTGCAGGTATCGCAAGCCACGATGCCGATCGTCACCGTATCTTTGCTCAGATTGACTTCGATCTTTGACGGATAAACTTTATCGCCCGTGGCAAACAGGTGCGTGTTCTGTTCTTTGCCGAATCGCTTCATTCCGAAGCCAATGCCCTTTGACAGCACATTGTTCGGAGAATGCACGTTGCCATTCTCGTATTTCGTCGAGAGAATGCTTTGATCGGAATAAGGGACGCCCAGAATTCCGCCCTTCTGAATCGCCAGCAGCGTGCCTTTGTCAACGACGGAATATCCGCCGGTGTCCGATCCCATCTTTACCAGCTTGTACTGCGCCCCGAGCTGCTCCTCGAGCGTCGGCGCCTGCGCGCCAGCGAGTGTTATGGCTAGCAGCAGAGCTGCAGCGACTGGAAGTTTTGCAATGAGACGGCGAAGCTTTTTCGACATCTTCAGCCTCCGTTGAGCCTTTCCTTACAGATTTCCAAGGGGACGTTGCGACTGCGCGGAAACGCAGCCTAGGGAAATGCTGCGCCAAAACGCAGCAAGGAAGTGTAGCAAAAACCAGATTCGGTTTATACCGCAAAAAAGGAGCGCCGTAAATGGCGCTCCTGGTAATCGGTTCCCGCAAAGACCTGCGTTATTGTGTTCCACCCCCAGAACTCGCGGCTTCCTGCTGCACCTGGGCCGCAGCCTGGTTGGCCTGCTGTTGTTGTTGCTGCAGGTGCCTGCGCGGCATTCGGATCTGGCGGCGGAGGCGGCACGGAGGACGCGGTTGTGCCCGTATCAGGCGCAGCCGGCATTCCGTTGGAACCTTGCTTCTTTGCCATGTCGCTCATGCCATTGTTCAGCTGTTCCTGGAAGTGGTTGAACATCTCTTGCAAGTCGTCCACTTTCACGGCAACTGTCGCTCCTGCCGCGCAATCCGCTTTCTTGCTCGCCGAAACGCTAGCAGTCACAGTCTGGTCTGAATCGGGAGTATCGCTGAGCCGAGTGAGTACATCACCAGAACTCAACGCGCACTCCTGGCCATTGGAGACCACCGTGATACCGGTGTCCACAATGAAAGTACGCTGCGCCGGATCCAAAGCCGGTGGTGGCGCTTGAGCTGCAGCGGGCGCGGGAGCAGCCGAGGCCGCAGCTGTCCCACTGTCGGTCTGTGCCTGTGCCTGTTGAGCAGCCAACTGCGCTTTGACTTCCTGCGCAATCGCTTCCTTGACTTCGGGACTGAGCGGCGCACCGCCGGCCGAAGCATCTGCTGGAGGCGGAG
The DNA here is from genome assembly GCA_963743585.1 of uncultured Acidobacteriaceae bacterium. GTDB lineage: Bacteria > Acidobacteriota > Terriglobia > Terriglobales > Acidobacteriaceae > Sulfotelmatobacter. Next base: position 501,880 of record CAVUQI010000007.1, read on the forward strand.
CCGCTCCTGCATTGGCGGCATCATCTGCTGCAGCGTCCGCAGCCATATCATCGGCATGACGATCTTCAGGCCCAGGGCCGTAGTTTGCCGCATAAGCCGCCTGCAGTTGTTGCGAGATCAGGTAGTCGGTGAGCCAGTAATATGGAGCTGCATAATAGGGATACGGATTCCACCATCCCGCATAGAATCCCCACCACGGCCCATGCCAGCCCCACGCTCCGACACCCCAATAAACCGGCGCACCCCAGGGATGGAAGCCCCACGCATAAAAGCCGGGATGCCAATAGAAGCCAGGATGCCAACCATAATAAGGGTGTCCGCCCCAGTAATACGAACGGTACACACCGACGTGCACCACGCCGCCAACGACGTAAGTCCGCGAGACGTAGCTCACTCCTCCGCGCACGACGTATGGCCGCTGCACAAAGCCGACGCGCCCGTGGCTAACAATGGTGGCGCCGTTGTGCACGCTCACGACGGTGCGGCCACCGTGAAGATTGTTGGTGACCGTCATACCGCCGCGGCTGAAGGAACGAACCTGTCCGTTAGGACGAATACTCGCGGTTCCACCACCGCGGAGCGAGACCGTGCGCCCAGGAGGAGTGTGGCCCATGCTGGTTCGGCTGGCCATCGGCCTCCCCGCGGAGCTGGGTCTGGCAGCAGTGTTGGTGCGGCCAGCCGTATTGGTGCGACCAGCCGTGTTCGTGCGGCCGGTGGTGCTGGGACGCGCAGCCGTGTTCGTGCGGCCGGTGGTGCTGGGACGCGCAGCCGTGGTTCGGCCGCCCGGTGTGGAGCGGTTCATTGTGCTGGGACGACTCGCTGTCGATGGACGCGAGGCTGTGGTGTGTCCCGTGGGAGCTGAGCTGTGTGATGTGCTTCCGCGCGAAGGCGTAGTGTTATGCGCTGGCGCGCTGGAATGTGAAGGAGCACTTGGCTTGCTGGGCTTGCTCTGTTCAGGCTTGTGCTGAGGCAATGCAAATACTGGGACCACCATCATCAGCAAAAAAATCGCTGACATCCGCAGCGTCTTTATGTCTTGCGAAATACGATTCATTACGGCCTCCTGGCCATTCGAACTTTGATCCATCCCCGGCGCAAATCTGCCCGTCTCGTAAGATCGCCTCTTGTTCTAACCCAAAAACCGGCGAAAGTTCCGATTGCCTACCCGGTTAGGTTCGCATCCCGACAGAAACTTGCAGAGCTACGCCACCAGCCCGCGGTGAACGCGCAGCAACGACTTCAAAACTGGGCCCGGAAAAACGAAACTTATCAGAAATTGCCAGCTTCGCGCAATGCTTCTGTAGCTTACCTTATTGGCCGTTCATGAACCGGGCCCCGGATCTGCGGCAAGTGCTCGACGTACTACTTTCTTCTGCGAACGAAAGTAATCTACTATCTTCGTGCGGAGGACCTCATTGCGCTACCTCGATCGTCTGCAACCGCTTGCTCTGCTGGTGATGCGTCTGGCCCTGGGAGTGGTAATGGTAGGGCACGGGTATCACAAAGTTTTCGGTGGGCTTCATCATCATGTCCAGTTCGTCCAGAGTCTGGGACTGCCGGGCTGGTCAGCTTATCTCTCGGCTTTTGCCGAATTTTTCGGAGGACTGCTCGTCCTCATTGGCTTGCTTACACGTGCCGCGGCCTTTGCCATCTGCGTCGATATGTGCGTGGCCATAGCAAAAGTCCACTTCCACAACGGCCTGATGGCCGAACACGGATATGAATTTCCGTTAGCGCTGGCAGCCATCGCCTTTGCGCTTATCTTTTTCGGGGCGGGGCCAATCGCCTTCGATCATGTTCGCGCGCCCGGCGGCGGAGGCAAATCGAAGTAGTTCCGTTGCGCAATCCGCAACTTCTCACGGACATCCGGGTTATCAGCAAAGGCGGCATTCTTGTCGCGAGGCTTGACGTTTCTTTACAAGGAAAATGACGCGGTTGAATCCGAACGCGTAATGACATTATGATGGGCCGTTATCAAACTTCAAGCATCGTAGCGGCCCGGTGAGAGCATCTCACCCACACATGAACTGATTGGAGGTTTTCTTGAGAAAGATTGCCAGCTTCGCACCTCTTCTGGTTTTCTTGTTCGTAGTTCCATTTGCTTCTGCCCAGCAGGCAGATTTCTTCATTGGCGGCGGCACGTTGCTGTCCACCGCTCCGACGAGCGGCGCACTGTTCTTTCAACCTCCCGCGGAAAAGGGTGGGACGCTATATTAACCTTGGCGGGGACGTGGTGGGTTTCAAGCGCCGAATCGGCTTCAACGTTGAAACCGCCTGGAAAGCCAGTCAGGGCACCTACGCGGGTGAAAACGAGACCTACCGTCCCATCCTCACCGATTTCAACGCGCTGTTTCAGCCCAAGCTGGGAAGGAAACTTGGGCTCGATCTGATGGGCGGAATCGGTGTTGCTGCCACGCGCTTTTATGTTCCGGAGATTACCTCCTGCAGCTATTTCAGCGGCGGATGTATTAACTACACCAGCAGCGATCATTTTATGGAGCATCTCGGCGCGGGTATTCGGTATTACGTTTGGCGCCATTTCTTCGTGCGGCCGGAAGTGCACTATTATCACATCCAGAACAACATTGAATTCAATTCGGACAGCGTCTTCCGGGTGGGAGCTTCGATCGGGTACACCATCGGCTCCGATTAGATCTCAGTTGCACTCGAGTAGAAGGCAAAGAAAAGGCAGCGTCGAGAGGCGCTGCCTTTTAATGATTTTCGGGGCAAACAAATTCTACGGTTCCCGCTCGCACATCTCTGCTTCGTGAATCGCCGCATCCAGGTGCTCGATTGCCTTGGCGCGATGACCATGGAATTCAGGTACAGAACTCTCCAGTTGGTGCTTGGCCTCTCGCATTGCGTCCAACGCCGCATGAATGTGTGGATGAGGCGGCATGGGCGGAGCAACTGCCGGGCTGGCCGGAACCGGAACAACTGCGGCGACCGGCGCGCCCTTTGGACCGGTTGCACCGACCGGTAAGGCAAGTGCAAACAGAAGAGTGGCGGTAACCAATAGAGTCAATAACCCAATTTTCTTCATACGATCCTCCTCGTCTAGAAGCCGGCGCAACCTGCGTCCGGCAGAATTCGAACTGCAGCGAACTCTGTTTGGCAGTGCGCCGCAGACTCCCGGACAGTATAGTCGGGCCTCGAAGAATCCCGCTGTGGATTAGTCAACCTTCAGGGTGCTCGGGAACTGGGAAGTGAGAAGCCTCAGGGGCTGCTCTCACCGGAGTAAAATAAAAGTATGGGATTGAAGGACAAAAGCCCACGGAACGCAAAGCACATTGTGTTCGGTGGCAGAAACACAGTCGAGACCTTTGGGGTGAAGATCACTTCCGCCCAGCGAGAGTATTATCGCTACACTGGGGTGTCCGCAGAGGTTGAGCGGCACGGTACGGGCTCGAATCTGCGGGATTTCGTGCGCATTCCGCGTGGCGAACGAGATCAGCACCGGCCGCACTAGCCGGGCCGACGAATTCGGCGCAGACGGATTTGCAAGTCGAGAGTGTTTTTGCTCGGCTGCCGGAAGAATTCTGCTCGCGGACGTTTACCGTATTCCTATATTCTCGACGCCTAGCGTCGCTTGGCTTCGCAGTGTGAAGACTGTCCTGCGACGGTAAGCGAGACACGACCCTGTGCATAAGTCGCGCGGTGTTTCCGATTGAGAAACCGGGGTGCAAAACCCTCCCGCGAGGAGCGGGAGGGTCGAGACTAGAAAGCAGCTATGCGCGGACGACGTTGCCCGCCTGAAAGCCTTTGGGGCCTTTGAGCAGATCGAACTCCACGGTCTCCCCCTCGTTCAGCGAGCGGTAGCCGTTCTCCTGAATTGCGGAGAAATGCACGAAAACATCCTCCCCCGTAGAGCGCTGGATGAAACCATATCCCTTCGCCCCGTTGAACCACTTCACAGTTCCCTTCTCTCTCACAGAAAAACTCCTTTCCCTCATCATTTAAGAATTAGTTCACCGGCGTCTTGTTTTGAAGCTCCCTTGACCGAAGCGCCCCCTCAAGAAACCTGGTAGAACTCGGTTGCGTCTCTCTGTGTCCGGAGAAATTTGCCCCAAAGCAAAAGGCCCCTCGGATCAGCGCGTCTGAGAAAATGCGGCGCTGACTCTTGGAGCTCTGGCCCGTCGGTGCTGATTTCTACCGCTCTGCTCAAGACATCAACCTGCTTTTCCAACTCATGTACCGGCTTTCGGCGGTACATGAGCAAGAGATAATAAGGAGAATTGAATCGTTTTACAAGAAAAATTAGTGGCAACGGCGCAAAGGTAACCACGGGTCATGTTTTGACCTTTAACGAGGTAGGGGAGACATTTTTTCCCAACTGGAAATCGGGCAATTACCGAGGGAAACTGTGGCCGGCAGGAGGCTCTGATACGATTTGTGGGATTCCCCGTGAGCGATCAAGCCACAGTTCCGGCCAGCCCTGCGAAGGCCACGCCACAGCTGAAGCTGCCGCCGCGGAGAAGATCTTCTGGTCTAGCGAGTTCGACGCTGAGATATCTGCTGCGCACTGATGTGCATACTTTTGCATTCTCGGTGGCGGCGAATTCGATTCTGTCGTTTTTCCCTTTTGTCGTTCTGCTGATGACACTGGTGCGGCGGGTGTTTCACTCGCGCGTGATGTATGACGTCATCGTGGAACTGCTGCGCGACTATCTTCCCGCCGGACAGGAGTTCGTGATCCGAAACCTGACCGCACTCTCGAATGCGAAAAACCACGTGCAACTGGCGTCGTTGCTTATTCTGTTGCTGACTTCGAGCAGCGTGTTTATGCCTCTGGAGGTTGCGCTCAACCGCATTTGGCGCTTCCCCAATAATCGCTCCTATTTCGGAAATCAATTAATTTCCCTGGCGCTGGCGTTTGGCTGCGGCGTGCTGGCCTTGCTTTCGATTGCCATGACAGCGGGCAACGTGGAGCTAATGGGAGTTCTGCTGCGAAGCCATGGCAGCGTTTTCATCCGGCTGGTGGGATTTGTCGTGATGAAAATTTTCGCCATCGCCGCCAGCATCGCAATTTTCTTTTTGATCTATTGGGTGTTGCCGAACGGCAAGGTTCCGGCGCGAGCCGTGCTGCCCACAGCGATCATCATGGGATTGCTTTCGGAGGCGCTGAAGTATGGATATATTCTGGCGTTGCCGTGGCTTAATTTTGCCGATGTCTACGGGCCATTTGCGCTCTCGGTGAGCCTGATCTTCTGGGCATTTCTTACCGGCCTGCTGCTTCTGGCGGGCGCGAACCTGAGCGCGCAGGAGCATTTGAGGGAAGATCTCTAATTCGGAGTTTCTTGAGTCGTGGATTTTCCTGCCAAGAGTGAAATGCGATCTCCGTTGCGATTCGAAACTGCATGAGAACCGCATCCCAAGTCAGGAAAGCCCAGATAATTCACAGGCTGATTGTGACATCCGTCACGGCGTCCTCTTTGGCTGCACTTTAGCATCGTCGTGGTTTCCCAGACCTCCGAGCAGACACTCGTTCCCAGGTGACAAACATGGCCGGGAGTTTCTGGCGTCTGCTCGCCGCTTTCTTGTTGATTCTGCTGGCTGCGCTCCTGCACGCTCAGGGGGCCGGAGCAGGTCATATTCCTCTTCCCGCAATTGTGCCACGCTACGCTTCGGCTAGCGCCGATTCGATGCTCGGACTTTCAGGGCCGAGCATGCCGTCGCCCAGTCCTCTGGTCGGCCGTTATCCTTATGGTTTTGGCCCAGATGGATTGCTGCAAATTGCCCATCCCGCAGGAATCATTTTCTCGGGCACGGTTACAGCCGTCTCGCCGCCTTCGGCCAAAAAGTCCCATGCGACCACGATCAAATTCAAGGTAAATCACGCCATTCGCGGAGCATCGGCGGGAGAGAATCTCACGATCCACGAATGGTCTGGGCTGTGGCGCCGCGGAGAGCGCTACCACGTAGGAGAGTGCGTCTTTCTCTTTCTTTATTCTCCCAGCAGGCTGGGACTCACCAGCCCTGTCGCCGGAGGAGCAGGTCGATTCGCCGTGAACTTCCAGGGAAAAATCTTGCTTAGCCCACAGCACATTCAAATATTTGCGGGCGATCCGATCCTGGGTGGGAAGGTTTTAGCTTCCTATAGCGACTTCGCGCGTGCCGTGCAGCATGCAGGGCTGGAGTAATCGATGATGCCACCGCACGAGGGATCGGCCCACCGTACCGCAAGTGTCTTCTTCCACTTCCCTATAGCACTTGCGGCAATCTTTACGTTTATTTTTGCGTTTACTGAAGCGGCCCGGGCCGGTGGCCCAGAGTATGTTGCCGGCTCGAGCTATTTCAATTCTTCCACCATGGGCCAGCCCATCATTTGGTCACAAGGACAAGTCAATTACTACACCGATCAGGGCGACCTCAGCCCAATCCTGCCAAATGCTTCGGCGAATGCGCTGGTCGCGAACTCCTTCAGCCAATGGACCTCCGTATCGATTGCGGCGCTCACCGCAAATGCAGCGGGTGAGTTGGCGGAAGATGTGAACGGCAGCAATATTGAGGTCAATTCAAGCGGTGTGGTTACGGCCCCTGCCGATATCACCCCCAGTGCGATCGGGACGCCGGTGGGTATTGTTTACGACTACGATGGTACGGTTACCGATGCACTGCTCGGGGCGGGTGCGGGCGATCCTTCTGAATGCTTCTGGAATGCAGTCTATGGCGGCCCGGACAACTTCAGCACAAGTGCCAATTTTCTCCACGCATTGGTGGTCATCAATGGGCAATGCGCATTGCAGTCTTCACAGCTTACCGATATTGAGTACCGACTCGTTCGCGTGCTGGGCAATGTCATCGGGCTCGGCTGGTCGCAACTAAATTTGAATGTGATTACGGGTGATCCGCCACCGACGGCTGCGGACTATGCCGGCTTTCCCGTCATGCATTACACGGACCCGCCAAACTGCGTGCCGATCACTTTTTGTTACGCCAACCCTTTTCAACTTGCGTCCGATGATATGGCGGCGCTATCGCGCCTGTATCCGCTAGCCGCGGTGCCGAGTTCCACAGCGCGAATCTACGGGTCGATTTATTTCGTCGATCAGTCAGGTGGTCTGGGCCAGCCTATGCAGGGCGTGAACGTTTTCGCACGCTGGATTGATCCTTCGACGGGATTGCCCTCGGACCAGTATGGAGTGTCATCTGTTTCAGGATTTCTGTTCAGCGGCAGCGCGGGGAACCTGGTCACCGGCTGGGACGATCCGCTGGGCAATGCTTACAGCGAGTTCGGATCTTCGGACCAAACGGTCGAGGGATTTTTCGACCTCGCGGGCTTGCCCATCCCCAACGGCGCAAGCACCGCACAGTATCAGCTTTCGATGGAAGCATTGGACCCGTTGTGGTCGGCGGGCGTGGAGCCGTATCAGCCTTCGCAGGTTGCGCCATCCGGAACATTCGTGCCGATAACTGTGACTGTTACTGCTGGAGGCGAATTTGAACAAGACATTCTGATGTCAGGCAGCGCGCAGGCCGTACCTCCCTGGGCTGCGATACAGACCTGGAGCGCTCCGGCGCAAATTCCGTCCGCCGGGGATTGGGTTGGCTCGCTCAGCGGCTACGGAGATGTGGGCTACTTCCTCTTGACTGCGCAAGCTAATCGCACGTTATCGATATCTGTGACGGCGATGGATGAGACTGGCGCAGCCAGCGAGTCGAAGGCAGAACCGGTGGTTGGCATGTGGACCCTGGGCGATCCCTGGGGAACGCCGCCGCCGGCACTTACCACTTCTCCATTTAATTCCGCGACTTTCGGAATGACGCAGCTCAATGCGCAGGTCTTCAGCTCAAACAGCTTCACTATTGCGATTTCCGACCTGCGCGGAGATGGACGACCCGATTATTCGTATCATGCTCACGTTCTCTACGGAGACTCAGTCGTGCCCGCACGGGTTCCGGTAAGCGGAGGGGCAATCACTTTACAGGGCACGGGTTTCACGCCCGAACTTGGCGTCTCGGTGGGCAATACTGCCGTGCCGCTAATGGCGACCAATGTCAGCCAGATCGTGGTATCTGCGCCCGCACAGAGTGATGGGGAGCAAACTGTCACGGTCTCCGACCCGGTCAGTGGGGCATCGTCGGTGATGACGGATGTCCTCACGTTTGGCGCGGCCTCCACCGACCAACTTGTTCTAGTGGAGGGGAGCAATCCTCCAACGCCGGTTGGAACTCAGACCACGAATCCGGTGGTGGTGCGCGTGGTCGCTTCCGACGGAATCACCCCGGTCAGCGGAGCCACCGTGGCGTGGAGCACAACTAATGCTGCTGGACTGTCGGCATGCGGCGGCATGTCTGCTTGTTCGGTGACCAGCGATGAAGGCGGATTAGCTTCCACCTGGATCACACCCGCCTCTGTCGGAAATGCCACAATCGCCGCGGAACTTGCGCCCGCAGTTTATAACCCTCCGCAGACAGTAGTGACAACGATGACCGCGACGTCCACGTCTTTGGCCATTGGAGTGACCACTCCGTATTTATTCATTGCGCAGGGAGCGTCGGTCAGTGTGCCGCTTACGGCTCGGGTGGTAAGCTTTGGCGTGCCGAAGAGCGGTTACACGGTGAACTTCTTCTTCAGTTCCGGATCTGGATCGTTGAGCGCTCCCAGCGCTGTAACCAACAGCAGCGGATATGCTACGGTGACGCTGACCGTCTCGAACTTTAGCGAGAGCCTTCAAGTGAATGCTTGCGTTGGCCAGAACAACAGTCCTTGCCAGAATATTTATGGAACGGCGGTGTCTTTGAGCTTGCTGAATCTGCAGGCTGTGACGGGAGCGGGACAGTTGATTGCCGGGTCGGCGTTTCAGCCGCTTACCATTCGTGCGACTGACTCTTCCACTCCGCCGAATCCAGTAATGGGAGCGAGCGTTCTATTTCAGTCGACAGTCGTGCGGCCCGCGGGGGACAACTTGGCGCTTGCGAGCGGCAATTCATCGGGCACGCAGGACGACGGCATGCCAGTGATTTTGAGCTCAACGGCGGTCACCGTGCAAAGCAACTCGAGTGGATTGGCTAGCATTACTCCCTCCGTGGGCTCATTCACCGGAACGCTGGAAGTTGAGATTCAGATTTCTGCCGGAACCACGGCCACGCTGCAGGATGTAATGGAAAGTTTTCCGGAAACGTATTTTGGGAGCAGTCCTTCTCCAAATGGTAGCGATCCGCCGCGCTCGATTGATCCTATTCCGGTTGGCCTGCCTGCGAGACCTGCCCACGTAGAATTTTAGCGGGATGCCTCGCAGGACCGGCTGCACACGCGGGCGAGGGCACCCGCGCCACATAGGTCGAAATGGCAATCTTTATTAACGCCTTACTTCTTCGTCCAACGGTCGACCCAATCATTCACGGTTTTGTACCAGAGCTGCGAATTCTGCGGCTTCAATACCCAATGGCCCTCGTCGGGGAAATACAGCATCTCTGACGGCACGCCTTCCATCTGCAGCGTGGTGAACAGGTCGAATCCCTGCGACACGTCGAGCCGGTAATCTTTCTGACCGTGAACTACCAGCGTTGGAGTTTTAAAATTCGTCGCGTATTCGTGCGGCGACCACTTCCGGTACAGCTCGCGATTCGTGTAGGGTGTGCCTTTGAACTCCCAGTCATTGAACCAGAGTTCTTCGGTATCGCCCCAGGCGGATTCGGCGTTGAACATGCCATCGTGCGTGACGATGCACTTGAAACGGTCGGTGTGGCCGAGGACCCAGTTGGCCATGTATCCGCCGTAGCTAGCGCCTAGCGCGCACTCGCGGTTTTTATCGATGAACGGGTAGGTCTGCTCGGCGTAGTCGAGGCCTTTCATCAAGTCCTCAAACGGAGCGCCACCCCAGTCGCCGTTGATTGCGTCGATAAACTTCTGCCCATAGCCGGTTGAGCCGTGGAAGTTGATCATGACGACGACGTACCCGCTGGGCGTCGCTGTGGTTGGTGACGCAAACAGTTCGGGATTCCAGCGGTAGCTCCAGTCGTCTCCCCATGCGCCCTGCGGGCCACCGTGGATGAGGAACTTCACGGGATATTTCTTCGCCGCATCAAAGTTCGGCGGCTTGACGAGAAAACCTTCGACCTTGTCGCCGTGTGCGCCGGTGAACCAGAAGGGCTCAAGAGGGGACATGGCAACCTGCGACAGCAACGCGTCGTTGAAATGGCTAAGGGGTACGTGAGCAGGATCTGCGAAACCCGCACGATAAATTTCCGTCGGGTGCTGCAAAGTCATGAGCGTAAAGAACAGTGTCTTTCCATCAGGAGATAGAGCCAGGTCGTCCGCGTAGCCGCTGGGAGCTGCCGCCGGGGCCTGGGACCAATCGGATGGAGGAGTTACAGGCTTATCGATATCCGCTATCTCAAGCTGGGTCCTGCCTGCGTTCTCATATGTGAAATAAATCTTCTTGGAGTCGTTGGCCCAAATAAACGTTCCTACCCAACGGTCGAAATCCTCGGTTAGATTCTTCTTCTCACCCGTCTTGCGGTCGTACAGCATAAGACGAAAGCGGTCGCTCTCGTATCCCGGACGCTGCTGGGCGCGGTAGGCGATGAAGCGGCCATCAGGCGAATAGAGCGGCGTCGAGTCGCTGGCAGGATTGTCGGCGGTGATGTTCTTCGCCGGCTCATCCGCTGACCGGAACGATCCAGAGATCGTTATTCGTCGAAGCGGCCGGATTCTTGTCGTGATTCGAGGTGTAGCTGACCTCTTTGCCGTCGGGAGAAAAGGCGTAGTCATCCTGCCCACCCAGCGAGAACACAGGCGACTCGTAGTCACCATGCGTCAGGTCCCGCGGATAATCTTGCATGATCGATTCCTCTTCGGAACCTGCCGCGGACGAATCCTTCGGGACGCGGATGACGAAAATATGGCTGCGCTTGCCTTCTCTGTATGCGTTCCAATGACGATAGAGCAGATGAGTGAAAATCTGCGCCTTGACTTTCGACTGTTCGACCGCCTTCACTTTCCTCGCATTGCAGTCAGTCTCAGCCTGAGCTGCGCCGTCGCATTCGGGATAAACGTCGGAAGTGAACAGAATGTTCTTGCCGTCGGGCGACCAAAGCTCGCCGCCTGCCTCTGTCGCAATCGACGTCAGCTTGTGGGTGGTAATCACAGCCCCGGCGGTGGGATCAAACTCCGCAATCCAAACCTGCGACCCGCCGTCTTTCGTCGAGATAAATGCAAAGCGCTTACCGTCTGGCGCCCAGCGCGGACGGTCGCCATCTTGATCGGAGATGATCTCGTGCTCTTCACCGCCGGCCGTAGGCACGATCCACACATGCGGCGTCTTCGTGTTCGCGGCGAGATCGACATCGACCACACTGAAGATCACCCACTTGCCGTCGGGCGAGACTTCTGGCTCGCCGACGCGCTTGAGCTTCATCATGTCTTCGAAGGTGAACGGGTGTTTGGTTTGAGCGAAAGCGGAGAACGCAAAAGCAATGACTGTGAGAAAGAAAAGAACAATACGTCTCATGAAAACGCTCCTCGGCAAACGGATGAGTTTAGCAGGCAAGCGGGGTCAAGTTCGAGAGCTTCCTATCGGAGAGCTTATATCAGAGCATGCCTTCGGCACGCCGGGTTAGTCTCGCGCCACAGAAGTCGGAGGGCTTTGGCCGCTGCGGTCGCGGCCAATCGGACGTGCCCTCAAACCGCAGCGCCTGAAGGCGCAATTCGCGCGATTGGTTGTTTTGGCACGCCTGAAAGGCGTGCCCCGATACGAAGCCTTCTCTCACGGTTCAGGTTTTCGACCTAAGTGAAGATGGAGAAAACCGTAGTTCTCTTGCAAAGGACGCGGGCGTCTGAACATGGCAACCCCTCAAGTGGAAAGGCATCCAAGTAAGCGGCAGAACTGCAGCGCCCTACCCTCGGCCTCACTGAGCGGAGAGGGGTCGGGGGTGGGTTGCCGCGGTCGCCGAAGAGAATCTCCAGCTTCTCTGGTTTGATGTCCTGCGTTATCGCTAAAATAGGGTCATGAAACGCAGTTGGCGCCCGTTCTCATCACTCGCTCTCATCGCTACGTGCATGCTTGCAGCCGCGACTGCCACGGCCCAGGAGGGCCCGCTGGTCGACACGCAGCCGACCGGTACAACTCCGGAACAAATCATTCAGCGATTCGCGGCAAAAGAAAAAGAATTTAAAGAGGCACGCGATCAGTACACCTATCGCCAGGACATCACGGTGAGGACGCTTGATGGAAACACCGTCACCGGCGAATACCACGAAGTGTTTGACGTGCTGTTTGACGACCAAGGGCACCGCATAGAAAATGTCGTTTTCGCCCCAGCATCAACTTTGGAGCAGGGCGGCCTTTCGCTGGACGAAGGCGATGTTCAGGATTTCAGGCATCGTCTGCCCTTCGTGCTCACCAGTGACGAGATCGGCGAATACAACATTCTGTACGTCGGCCAGCAGCAGGAAGACGAGCTGCATTGCTACGTGTTCGACATTGCACCCAAACAGCTTGAGGGGAAGAAACGATATTTCCAGGGGCGAATCTGGGTTGACGATCACGACTTCCAGATCGTGAAAACATATGGAAAAGCCGTGCCGGAAGAGCACAAAAAAGGAAAGACCGAACACCTTTATCCAAAGTTCACCACCTGGCGACAGCAGATTGATGGCAAGTACTGGTTCCCCACTTACACGCGCGCCGATGATACGCTGCACTTTCAGTTGAACGATATTCACATCCGCGAGATCGTGAAGTACGAAGATTACAAACGGTTCGGATCGAGCGTGAAGATTCTGTACAACGGGAAGCAAGTGGAAAAAGCGAACCCGCAGGACCAGAAGACACCGCCAACGCCGCAGACGCCACAGAAGTAAGGTTTCAAGGTTTCAAGGTTTCAAGGGTTTGGACTCGGCTGGTTCCGGCCTTTGCGCAGGGACTCGATCAGGCGGTTCAGGAGGGCCGAGGGCCCGGTAGACCTCCAGATCCAAGATTTCGTACCGATCCGGCTTGAGGTAAGTCAGATCAAGCGCAATTGCGAGTTGAGTGTCGAGTTCTAGCAGCGATCCACGGGATTGCCCGAGGAAGTGCAGAAACTCGCCGGGCGTCAGCCTTCCCTGACCCTCTGCGATATTTGATGCCACCGAAACTGCGGCCCGTCTGATCTGCGAGGTGAGACCATAAGTTTCGGGTCGTGGAAAATGCTCTGTCGCTTGATAGATGGTGGCGGCGAGAGTTCTCGCCTTCTGCCAAACGAGGAGTTCACGGTACGAACGGGCCACGGCATAAGTCTAGGGTTCAAAGCGATAAAGTTTCAATGGTTCAGGGGAAAAAATGACTGCATCAGTTTCACTTTGAAACTCTGAAACTTTGAAACCTTGGCACCTTAATAGAACAAATACTTCCTCCACTTATCATCGGACCTTCCCATCAACCGCATGATATGGCGGCTGGTGTGGAGGTTGAAGGCGCGAGGCTCGCGCATCAGCTTCATGCCGGCTTCAGTGGGAAACTGATTGCCCTTGCGGCGATTGCAGGTATGGCAGCAGGCAACGAGATTTTCCCAGGTGGACGCGCCGCCGCGCGAGCGCGGCATAACATGGTCGAGCGTCAACTCGCCGGAAGGCAGCACCGTGGCGCAATACTGGCAAGTGTTGCGGTCGCGCAGCAGAATGTTCTTACGCGATAGCGCGCGGCTTTGGTGCGGGATCCGGCGATATTCCAGCAGACGGATCACCGAAGGCACGCGCATGGCAACACGGGCTGCATGAAGAAAGTGTCCATTCTCTTCTTCCGTCATGGCTACGCCCTTGAGCACCAGAACCAAAGCGCGGCGAGCTGCACAGACATTGATCGGCTCGTAGGAGGCGTTCAGGCACCAGCACGGGAGCGTGCAACGAATTTCCGTCATCGTCGCGGTGCACGACTGTCGCCGCAAACAGGTTGCCCGAGTGCCTGCTCGTTGTTCCTGGTCCGACTTCGCTCCTGGCTGACATTGCCTGTTCCTTTAAAATCGCCTTCTGGTTTTCTTTCCCTGTTGCGTTCTTGCCTCGGGTCACTGATTCTTGGCCGTTTGTTCGCCGCTTACGCGATCACCGGTTACTTGGTCCTCGGTTACGTGGTCCCTGCATTTACCTCACCTTAGATGCGGTATTCGGGCCAGACGTTCAGATCAGCCTCCAGCCGCACGAGCTAGCGTATCCCTCTCAGCATCGGACGGTTCATCGATTCGGCTGGCTTCCGGTGCTTCAAACTCCGCATGCTGGGCTGAAATTTTCAGCGTGCGCGCAACGGTTGCGACCCAAATTTTGGTTGCGCCGGCGCGGCGCAGGACTCGCGCACATTCGGAGACAGTCGCGCCGGTCGTGTAAACGTCATCGACGATCAGCACTTCGCAAGCGCGCACGAACTCGGGCCCTGAAACTGCGAAGGCCCCTCGCAGATTTTCGCGGCGTTGATGGCTGGTGAGGCCAATTTGCGAAGCGGTATCGCGCCTCCGCACTAGCACGCGGGCGCACAAGCGCAAGCGATCTCCGCACGAATGGTTTTTCAGCGCAGCTCGAGCAATGAGTTCCGCCTGATTGAATCCACGCTGCCGAAGCTTGGCGCGGTACAGCGGAACAGGAACCAAACTTATTGAGGGTTGCTGAAATTCATCTTCGATCGTCGCGATGGCCTCAGCCAACATGCGCCCTAAAACATTTGCCGCCGGATGCACTCCGCCATATTTCAACAGGTGAATCAACTCCCGCAATCCGCTCTCGTAGCTGCCATAAGCCACCGCCCGCGCAAAAACCGGTTCGATCCGGCGGCACAGCCCGCAACGCGGCCCGTCATTTCCACCGGCGGCATAGGGCGAAAAGATCCGCTCACCGCAGAGTGAGCAGAGTTCGCCCTCAATGGGATGAATAGCAGCCAAGCATTCAGGGCACACGGGCAGCCGCGAAATGTTAACCAGCGGCACGCTGCAGATACGGCAATCGGAAGGAAACAGGACGGCGAAAAGACCCTCAGCGATCTTGCCTGTGGCCTGGCGAACAACTAAGCCCCGGTCGATCCAACGTGGTTCGCGCAGACTATCTCGAGGCGTTGTAGCTGTGGCTTGCGAAACAATAGAAGGCCTTGCACCTACAGACTTGGCTTGGCTGGCCCGAATTCGGTCCTCGCTACTGCTGAAGACGGCCTCCGTATTGCGCGGCTGTTCCGCCGATCCCACAACTCGCTGGTGAGTAGAGTATAACGGCGGTGACGGCGCTAGGCAACGTTACTTTTGGATCTCTGCTCTGCGGTCCCAATCCTCTGCAGTGTTTCCGGCATTCGCGCGCTCACAGGCATGAAGATTGTGCGATACTCGCGGCGAAAGCATTCTGCACAGCGCACCGGTCGGAGGAGAAAAACCGGCAGCAAATAGCGCTCGCTGAAGGTGCGTGGCCGCGAGCGCAGAACGTTATCGCTTCCGCAATCGCTACAATGAAATCCGAAAAGTCTCTGGAGCCACGAAGAACCGTACGATCCTTGTTCCATCTTCGACCTCCGGCGGACGGAGTACGAAATAGCGCTGCAGCAGCGTTGCCAACCATTTTATGCTTACTCTACGTCAGCACCAAGATGCTGGCAGTGCATGGACACGATCGCGTTGCTCTTGTAATGTATGCGCCCTGCGTGCTAAGGTGCGCCGTTTAGTCTTTTGAATAAGTTACGATCCAAATTGCTTTCATCTCACGCTCTACGAGGATTCCACTTATGAGCAGTCCAGTCTCCGAACCAGGAACTGGTGCCAAGAAACACGTCCCCTTTGTGCCCGAGCACTTGGAAATGAAGGAGTTTACCCTGCGCGCCGTGCTGCTGGGGCTCGTTCTGACGGTGGTGCTGGGCGCTGCTAATGCTTACCTGGGCTTGCGGGCCGGTATTACGATCGCCGCGACTTATCCTGCGGCGGTGATTGCGATGGCAGCGATGCGGGCATGGAAGGGATCGCTGCTTGAAGAAAACATCGCCCGGACCGCGGGCACCATCGGCGAGGGGCTGGCCGCAGGTGCAATTTTCACCATTCCTGCATTTGTAATCGCCAAAGCGTGGCCATCGTTCCGGCCGGCGGACGCATATTGGAAATCGACTGCCCTCATGATGGTGGGCAGCATTCTGGGAGTGCTATTCATTTCTTTGGTGCGCCGGGTGATGGTGGAAGATCCGGAATTGCCTTTTCCGGAGTCGGTTGCAGCGGCAGAGATTCACAAAGCTGGGCGGCGCGGTGCGGACGCGGCGAAATATCTTTTCTGGAATATCGGCGTGGGTGGGCTGGTATATCTGCTGGGGCGTTTCGGACTTTTCGCCGCCGATAAGGACATCCATTTCAATGTGGGCACGCTGGGCCGCAGCCAAGTGCGGCTGGGCACGGCAAGCGGCGCAACCACGGTGGCAGCCGGCGGGGCCAGCACTTTTGCTGCGCCCAGCGTGAGTCCGGCGTATCTGGGTGTGGGCTACATCATCGGCCTGCGGCTGGCCTCGATTCAGTTTGCCGGCGGCGTATTTGCCTGGGGATTAATGGCTCCGCTGCTGATATTTTTTCTTGGTCCGCAGATCAGGCATTATCTTCCAGCCGACACACCCGACAATTGGGCGGCAATGGCAATCGCGATATGGAAGTTTATTGTTCGGCCCATCGCCGTTGGCGGAATGCTGGTGGGTGCGGCTTACACGCTCATCAAGATGGGCAAGAGCCTCACGGCGGGCATTGGCAGAGCATTGTCTGACCTGCGCCAGACCGCGGCGCAGCGAGCTCAACTCTCGCGCACCGAGCAATACATGAGTTCGAGGATCGTTTTTGGTTTGATTGCCCTGATGTTCGTGCTCATGTGCTTTCTCTACATTCATATTTCCGGCCTGGTTTGGCCCGCGATATTGGCGGCGGTAGTCATGCTGGTGGTCGGCTTCTTCATGGCCACGGTCTCGGGGAGTCTGGTGGGATTTATCGGTTCCTCGAATAATCCGGTTTCTGGCTTGACGCTTTCGACTTTGCTGATTGCCGCCCTTTTGATGGTGTCTCTGGGCGCAGCTGGAATGAAAGGCGTGGCGGTGGTGTTGGGCGTGGCCGCGGTAGTTTGTGTCTCCTCTTCGGTGGCGGGCGAACTGCTGCAGGACTTCAAAGTGGGCTACATCTTGGGCGGCACGCCGCGGAAGATTCAGATGGCAGAATTGATCGCCGTAGTAGTGGCGAGCCTGACGATGTACTGGCCGCTTTACCTTCTGGATACGGCATTCGGTTTCGGCAGCCGCCAGCTTTCAGCGCCGCAAGCCGGACTGATGGCGACCTTGGCGATCGGCATCGTGGGCGGCGATATGCCCTGGTCACTGGTAGTCGTGGGGATTCTGTTTGGCGTCGCGATGATCATGATGCAAGTGCGCAGCCCCATGCTGGTGGCGGTTGGCATGTATTTGCCGTTCGAGACTACATTCGCAATTTTTCTCGGGGGAGTTTTTCGCGCCATCGGAGACTGGATGGCGAAGCGGCGTGGATTTAACGAAGCACAGCGGGCGCGGGTGGAGAATGCGGGCGTACTCACGGCCTCGGGACTGATCGCCGGCGAATCAATTTTTGGCCTGCTGTGGGCGGCGTTCATCGCATTATCGTTTTCCCACCAGCGGTGGTTGAAGACCGCATCGGGTTGGGCCGCGCGGATCACCGCGACGCAGATCTTCGTACACCCGCTGTACGCGGCCGGAATTGGCGTAATGGTTCTGCTGGCGGCCCTGATGATTTTGTTACCGCTTTCAAGTGCGGGCGACCCGAACGAACCCGCACCGCCGACAGCGATTATGTGACACCGAGGCAGAACGCGAACCTTTGCATTCCAGTCTCATGCTTCCGCGTTCGTCCCAGAGCCGGTTTATGTCGATTGCCGAAAATCTTGCCGCAGTCGGCGAGCGGATATCCGCAGCTGCACGGCGCGGCGGGCGTCGAGCCGACGAGATAGCGCTGATGGCCGTCGGCAAAACTCAGCCATCGGACCGGATTCGCCAGGCATACGCTGCCGGGCAGCGCTTGTTTGGCGAGAATCGCATTCAGGAATTTGCCGAGAAGGCGAAATCCCTAGCCGATCTAACTGATGCTGAGTGGCACATGATTGGGCATCTGCAGACCAACAAAGCTCCGAAAGCCGTAGAGTTGTTTCGCGCGGTGGATTCGGTCGACTCCGTGAAGCTGGCTGAGAAGCTGGATTTCACGGCTCGTAAGATCGGCAAGAAGATCGAAATACTGATCGAAATCAATGTCGGTGGCGAAGCGGCAAAGAGCGGCGTCTCCGCTGATTCGCATGAATTTGAAAAATTGCTGGTCTTATCTCCGCGACTTGAGGCGCTCTCGATTCGCGGGTTGATGACCGTTCCTCCATTTACCGAAGATCCCGAGAGCGCGCGACCATATTTCCGCAAGTTGCGGCAGTTACGCGATACGATTGCCGCCCGCAAACTGCCCGCCGTCTCTATGGATGAGCTCTCGATGGGCATGTCGCACGATTTCGAGGTCGCCATTGAAGAGGGATCAACTTGTGTGCGTGTAGGTACCGCGATTTTCGGGGCGAGAGCAAAACCATAAAAACATAGGGCGGAGTCGCCTTCTCTCTGAGAAAAACTGCTGGATTCCTATAAAAGAGTCCGGCGGCAACATAATTTTCGCGGTGAGATCCATCCGCGGGCGAAACAAAATGCGATGACCGGCGAAGTTGGCAATGCGCTGAAGCTTTCGCTCGCCGCTTCGCCGGTAGATGGCAAAGCTAATGCGGCCTGCATCGAATTTTTCGCGAAACTTTTGAAGGTGCCGCGCTCTTCCGTTACCATTGCCTCCGGCCAGACCAGCCGGAACAAAATGGTTCGCGTCGCCGAAATTTCAGCTGAGGAAGCCAGAAAAGGCATCAGGATGTAAAACGCGGGCAGGAGTGCCTGCGCCACACGGTCACCACGGAGCCCCATTGACTTTTTCCCAACGCTTGCATGAAATCCGCACCGGATTCGAGCGGCCCTTCTGGGTTGCAAACATCAGCGAGATCTTCGAACGGCTTTCCTACTACGGCGCGTTTGCATCGCTCGCTCTCTACCTGCAAGAGAAGCTGAATTTTTCCGCGGAGCAGACTGGAACGCTTACCGGCATTTTCGGCGGCATGGTCTGGTTTCTCGCCATTTTCGGCGGCGCAGTGGCTGATCGATTGGGCTTTCGACGAGCACTGTCGATCGCGTACCTGATTCTCGCAGTCGCCTATTTTATGATCGGCTCGATCGGAGCACCCTGGCTCACTCCGGTCCGCAACGCAGTGCCTCTCGCTGTTTTTGTCGGCTTCATCCTGATTCTTCCGGCATTTGGCGTTGCGCTGGTGAAGCCTTCTGTGGTCGGCACAACGGCGAATGCGTCCAAGGAAAACGTACGTTCCATCGGCTATTCGATTTATTACACGCTGGTCAACATTGGAGGCGCGCTGGGGCCGTTCTATGCCGGCTGGGCCCATGAACACATGGGAGTCGAAAACGTATATCGCGTTGCCGCGCTCAGCGTCTTCGCGATGTTCTTTTTCGTCCTGATTTTCTTTCGCGAACCGCGAAAGGTGTCGGAAACCCCGACACCTTCATTAGCGGAAGTCGCGCGCAATTTCTGCGTCGTCCTGGGCAATTACCGGCTTGTAATTCCGATTTTGACTGCGGCCCTTCTCCTTCGCATAGTCCTTTGGATTCATCCTTTCGCCGTGCCCTGGTGGGTCTGGATCGCGTTGCTCGCGATAACGCTGGCTGGAATCAGCCGGTTCATGTGGTTCCTCCTCATCTTCACCGGCTACTGGGTGGTCTTTTGGCAGCAATACATCAGTTTGCCCAGTTACATTCACGGTTACATCGATCCCCATGCCAATGTGGAGAGGATCCTGGTCACCGATGGAGCGACCGTAATCTGCCTCACTCTCGCATTGAATCTGTTGACCAAAAAAATCCCGGCGTTTCAAGCGGTGATTTTAGGCACGCTGATCAGTTCAGTTGCGTGGCTGATTCTCGCATTTCATGCCTCAGTCTGGGCAGCGGTCGCTTCTATTTTTGTGCTGGCGCTCGGAGAAATCATCCAGCAGCCACGCTACTACGAATATATTTCGCGGCTTGCCCCTCCCGGACAGCAAGGCACCTACATGGGTTTTGCTTTTTTGCCGATCGGCATCGGATCGCTGATTGGCGGGTGGTTCGGTGGAACGCTTCTTCACCATTACGGAGAAGTACTGCACCGCCCGCCGTTAATCTGGTGGGCTGTAACCGCAGTGGGTGTGGCTACAACCATTCTGTTGTGGATTTACGATCGCTTTGTGCGGCAGGAGAAATAGGACGCGGCTTTGAGATCGTGTCGGCCGCCTCTTTGCTCCGGGCATGAAATTGTCGCCAGCCAATCAGACCCCAAGCCAGATCGCGGCGCAGATTTGTCGCGCCTTGAAGAAGGGCGGCCCTGCCAAGCATGCGGCAAGTGTGCAGCGGTTTTTCAAAGAGAAAATCGAATCGCATGGATGGCGCACGGCCGAGTTGCGGCGAGCGGCTCGCCGCTTTCGAAAAGAGATAAGAAACGAGCACAGGCAAGAATTTTTAATCCGAGTTGCCGATCAGCTTTTCTCCGGCCCGGTGCTGGAAGAAAAAATTGTTGCCGTTTTCCTCCTTGAGAAATTCGATGGCGAGTTCGGCGACCGCGAATTCAAGTTGTTCGAATCGTGGCTCGACCGGATCAGCAGTTGGTCGGACCATGACGCGCTCGTGCACGATTTGATTGCTCCTCTTTTGATCGCGAAACCTGCACGCGCAACAATTGCGTTGCGTTGGGCGAAGTCACCTAACCGCTGGCGTCGAAGAGCGGCTTGCGTGGCGTTGATTCGCGGCGCCCGCGCAAAAATGTTCTTCCCCGAAATTACTAAACTCTCGGACTCACTTCTGGCCGACAAAGACGGGATGGTGCAAAAGGGGCTCGGCTGGCTGCTGCGCGAAACCGCGAAGTTCGATGCGAAGCGAGCCCTGCCATACCTGATGAGGATTCGCGATCGCGCTCCCCGGCTCGTTTTGCGCACCGCGTGCGAGACTCTCCCACCGAAATTGAAGAGAAAGATTCTGGCCGTCACTTGACAACGGAACTATCAGGCGATCACAGATAGCTGAGCCAGGCATCGTGGCGGCGCTGCTTCACGCCAGCGAACCACCGGCAAAGGGGATACAACATCAGGACCACTGCGGCCCAGACAAGATAGACGACTGGCAAAGAGTATCCCCATCCGGGCGGCGGAGTGATAGGGAACCGGCCGATGCTTGGCGACTCGAACATCCAGTACACGTGTCCATATCGGAAGTAGCACACGGCAATTGCCAGCAGGTGGATGAGAGGGATGTGCAGGAGATAATAAAAAAGCGGCACTTTGCCAACAATGAGCGCGGGGCGCAGCCATTGCGGTGTTCCAACATCAAAGACCGAAAGAAATAGCAGCGCAGGGCCGAGGGTCATCAGCAAGAATAAAAGCGAAGGCGGATATTTATTTGTGTTTATGAACGAGAGTAACGTAAACAGCGCCGATTTCTGTCTCGTCCATGGCAGCGGGTCGCCGTATCCATTCACCGCGCGGCAGATAATGAAAAGCAAAATCAGCCCGATACCGGTCCGTCGCAGGAACAATCGCCGGCGCGGAGATGGCCACGTATAGATCTGCCCCAGGCAAAATCCCACAGCGGTCACTCCGACCCACGGAATGAGCGTATACGCGACAACAACTTCGTGCCGCGGGCTATTTAGAACGAACCCCGGAGAATGCAGAATGACCCAGATCGGATTCGTAGACTGGATGGAATCGAGCAGATTGTGGGTCGCGATCATCACCACCCCAAACGCTCCGACCACTGCGATGGGCAGATAAACCAGTGCTGAGAGCACAATCATTGCCCATCCCAGGGCCCACAAAATAAAGAGCATGATCAGCCGGAAGTCAAAATTAAACTGCCAGCCGAAACAATGCGTGACTACGATTTCCAGGAAGATCAGCCAGATCCCGCGGGTAAACAGAAATCGCGACAGCTCGGGTTTGCTCTTTCGGCGAAGAAAGAGGTAGCGCCCGGTTCCGGTGAGCAGAAAGAAAACCGGCGCGCAGAAATGCGTAATCCAGCGAGTGAAGAATAAAGCGGCGGTCGTGTTGGCGAGATCGGTGGGATTGACTTTAGGATTGCCAAAGAATTCTCTCGTGTGGTCGAGGGCCATGATAATCATGATCACGCCCCGAACCAGGTCAATCGATTCGATGCGGACCCCGTTTAGGGGGAGCAATTTCTGTCAGAGAAATTGGCCGCTGAAGTGTGGCTTCGCCGCTCATCGAGGAGATCCCCTGCCACTCGGTGAAACTTGCGGTCCAGTATACGCCGGCAGTTAGCAGGCGTTCGCTCAAATCCATCGCATTGTTTACAATAGACGTTTGCCCATCGACCATCTCCGCCATTCAGTCTGCGCTGCGCGAACGCAACATTGATGCGTGGCTGTTTTACGATCATCATCACCGCGATCCCATTGCGTACCGGGTCCTAGGAGTGCCGACCGAACTGATGGTGACGCGGCGCTGGTTTTATCTGATTCCGGCCCAGGGCGAACCGCAGAAGCTGGTGCACAAGATCGAAGCGGGACACCTCGATTCGCTGCCCGGCAGCAAGCGGCAATACTCCGGGTGGCAAGAGCTGTTTGACAGCCTCAAGTCGATTCTTGCTCCGTATCGCGATATCGCCATGCAGTATTCGCCCAACAACATTGTGTTCACGATTTCTCTGGTCGACGGCGGAACGATTGAGTTGCTACGCGGACTGGGAAAAAATGTCGTGAGTTCCGCCGATCTGGTGGCGCAATTTGAAGCGACATGGACGGATGAACAGATCAAGACGCATTTTGCGGCCCGCGATTCGATTGATGCGATCACGGCTGAAGCTTTCAAGGAAATCGGGCGCCGCGTGCGCAACGACGGGACCACGGAACATGAAATTCAACAATGGTTCATGGAAGCATTCCGCCGCGAGAACCTGGTGACTGACGATCCGCCCATCGTGGCGGTGAATGCAAACGCGGGAAATCCGCACTACGAGCCGCGCGACGATCGTCCGGTTCCGATTCGATCCGGCGATTTGGTGTTGATCGACGTGTGGGGCAAGAAGAACACTCCGGGAGCGGTTTATTACGACATTACCTGGGTTGGATTCGTCGGCAAGGCCGCGACTGGGCGCATGCACCAGGTCTTCGAAGTGGTGCGTGACGCGCGCGACGCGGGAGTTAAAGCTGTTACCGAGGCGATTGCTGGTGGGCACCGGATTGCCGGCTGGGAAGTTGACCGCGCAACCCGCAACCACATTAAGCAAAGCGGCTTTGGCGAGTATTTCATTCATCGCACTGGACATTCCATCGGCACCGATGTCCATTCCAATGGCGCGAACATGGACGATCTGGAGATCCACGACGAGCGCCAGATCCTTCCCAACTCGTGCTTTTCCATCGAACCCGGCATTTATCTTCCCGAGTTTGGCGTGCGCAGCGAAGTCAATGTGCTGGTGCGGCCCGGTTCGGCGGAAGTCACCGGGAACATTCAACGAGAGATCGTAACCATCTGATGACGAATTCCACGCCAGTCAAAACCAAACCTGCGGTCACCGGGTCGCAGAATGCCAGCACGATCGCGGTAATCGCGCCTGCCCTGGGATGGTTGATTCCAGGGGCCGGCCACATGATTCAGCGGCGCTGGATCCGCGGCACGCTGCTGCTGCTCTCCGTTGGAAGCCTATTCGTGCTGGGCCTTCTGATGCAGGGCCATATTTACAAGGCAAATGGCGGTGACATTCTCGATATTCTGGGATTCATCGGCGACCTGGGCGCGGGCGGGATCTACATCATCTCGCTGGCCATGAACTGGGGACAGGGCGCAATCGCGATGGCGACCGCCGATTACGGAACCAAATTCATGATTGTCGCCGGCCTGCTGAATTTCATCGCGGTGGCCGACGCGTATCACATCGCTATCGGGAAAAAACAATAATCGGCTCAGCTCACTCACTTCAGCGCGGCATTCGTCTTTGCGCTCTGCGCCTCGGTTGTGTTCGGCATCACCCATCGCGAAACCACGCGCGATATGCGTCCGCTACGGACTCTACTGCTTTGTGATGTTCCTTGGCGGAGTCATCGTGGCGGGATGGTTGATGTGGCTGATTCGGCGCTGAACCATCCTCGCAACCGTTTTGCCGGAGTCTTACCGGCTTTGCGCAAGCTTTTGCTCCAGATTCTTGACCCAACCCACTTGAAAATCTGGCTCGATGGTTTCGGCCAGCGTTAAGGCTTTCTGATAGTAGCTGCGGGCCTCCTGGGGACGGCCACTCGCCGCCAGGATATCGCCCATCAGCGAGTTTGGCTGTACTGCGTTGGGTGCAAGCGACACCGCTTCGTTTGCTTCTGCGAGCGCGGCATCGAGTTGATGCGCTTCCAGCAAACGCTCCGCTTGCTGTGAGTGGCTGATCGAGGCAGCCAGAGGAATTTCGAAGCGGCCCTCGTAGACGAACACGCTGTAGTCGATCACGGCTTTCGGCTTGAGAGACTGGAATTGCTTGTAGGGATTTAACTCGCCGGGGCCGAATTCGAATCCGGAAAGATCTCCCGCACTGATTAGAACGGTGCCGTCGATTGCGGGCGGGGCTTGCAATTCTTCCCCCGTCCACAGCGAATCCATTGTGGGTAGTTGCCTGCAGGGAATCCCGTAATAGCTGGCGTCCACAACCCCCTCGGCAAAATAAATGAACCAGCAATCTCTTATATTGTGGGCGTCGAGATAGCGCTTCACATCTTTGAGTTGCTGACCCCAATCGGCGTTGGAATCGCTTAGCAGCTTGTAGGTTTGCGATCGGCACCTCCCCAGAGTTCATTTGCGTAAGCCATATACGCGGGATAGATGCGGACTGTCGAAATGGCCTGATATACGAGCAGCGCGACGATAACGTAAGCCCAGCGGCGGTCTTGCTTGATTAGCGTTGCCGCCGCGCCTCCGATGAGCACCGAGAGAAATATGTACATAGGCAAAATGTGGCGCACGCCAATGTTCATCCCCGAGGACATGGCGATGATCAAATAGAAAATCGGTGGGACCGTCAGGAATAAAACTTCGCGCCATCTTATGAAGCGGCGCGTGAAGAGGGCCCATAGCGTAAGCGCCAGCAGAATTAGAAAGGTGAGGCTCGATTTGATCGCGAAGGCAGCCGGGAAATAGAACCAGACACCGTGGGGGTAGATTTTGCCGAGCAGAAAACTGGTGTAAAAATCCGACATGATGCGCACGTCGGCCAAACCGTAGATATAGGACTCGGGCAGCAGGCGAAAGCGCGCTACAGTTTGAAGGAGATGGATTTCGCGTGGACGCGAGAGACGCTGCACGTATTCGGCGAACGGAGGATTGAGCTGCAGGCCGGCGGGACGGGCCTGATAACGAAATCCATAAGAAGCCCAGAGGGCGCCGATGGCGATTACGCTGATGAAGACCAGCGCCAGTGCACGCTTGCGGGCCCTGACTGCAAACGGGCGCTGCTTTGTGCTTGCCTCGACGTGTGTTGGAGATCGAAGAAACGCCAACAGTATCAACATTGGAAAAACCAGAATGCCCGTGTGCTTTGCCGTGAGTGCGAGGCCCGTGGCAAGTCCGACGACGACCAACCTTCGGATGGACGGCGCTTTAGCGTAGCGATAGAAGGCGTAAATCGCGGCGAACATAAAACAGGAGAGACCCACATCGGTACCTACGACTGCACCGTGAGCGATGAGGTTGGGATCGAAGACCAGCAGTCCGAGAGAGACGAACGCAGCAACTCGACCAAACATTTCGTAGCTGGCGAGAAAAACCAGGAGCAACAGCGCGAGCGTAAAGGCCGACGCGGCCATGCGAGCGCGGAACAAAATCGCATTGGCGTCATTCTTGAAAAGAAAATTCTTGCCGTCGAGAAAGGCTTCTATCTTGAAGAAGCGGTGCTGAAGCACCGGCACCTTCAGAGGCATGTTCAGCAGCGGCAGAGCTGCGACCAGCTTTACGAGCGGCGGGTGCTCAGGATTCAGGCCGAAATCGGCATGCTTCCACGACATGTAACCGGCGAAAATGTGGTCATCTTCGTCCCAGGTGATGGAATTACGGCGGGCGGAAAAGAGCAGCTGCAGAAAAAAGAGGGCGAGCAGAACAACGACGCCGGATGCGATTTTTAGGTTTTGCATTTTTCTCAAGTCGATATTCAATCAAGCGCGGGACAGCTTTCATCCCGACCACACGAACGCATCGAATACTCGCTTCGACTCGAAATTCAATCGGCGGTAAAGCGCGACTGCGCCGGCGTTCGCTTCCGTGACAGTCAACGAGAGCATGGTGAATCCGCGCTTACGAAGATTTAACGTTGTGGCCGCGAGCAACGATTCGCCGATGCCGCGCCCTCGATACTCCGGCAGCACGCAGATCTGCGTGACATGCCCAACGTCTCCGCGCACGCGCGAGCACAAGATCAACCCGATCAGATTTTTCGCTTTGCGGTCCACGGCGGCGAACGAAGATTCGATATCGAACAGGCCGCATCCCGGAAAACGAACAATGTTGTTCAGAAAGCGCAGCGATCCGGCGAGCGTGTGGTATTGATCGTTGATCTGGGCGTCAACGTGGCCGCGATAGGCGGCGGTGATCACGGCAGCGGCAGGTTGGTAATCGGCTTCGATCCAGCGGCGAATTTCAATTTCGTGATGTTTTGCGGGAGGCTGCGGCACGGCGTTGACGAGCGGCAGGACCGATGAACAGCCGCGGATGGCGCTGGAACCCTTGTTCGAGAAATGGCCGGGCGACGCTGCCCGCTTCATGCGCCAGCAATTGCGCTTCGACACGGTGAATGCCGGGAGATTGCTGCAGGGTTTCAATCACGTGCGTCAGCAGCTTGACTTCGACCTCGCGAGGATTGGGGAGCCGGCCGCCGTTGGCCACGAACAGATCTCCGACCACTCCTTTGCTGCCTTCGTACACAAAAAAACTGTAGCCGAAAATGCGGCCGCGTTCGATGGCGGCATAGCCGGGAAGAATTTTGGCGTCGACGTAGCGCAGAATCATCTCTGCCGATCCGTTGTAATCCCACGCAAGCAGGCTCGCCCAGGCCCTGGTTTCGTCATCGAGCAGGGGACGCAGATCGACGGAAGAAAAATGCCTGAGGTCGAGAATCTCCACGGGGCTCCTGCAAAGCCGGGCCGAATGCTTCGTCCGGATTTGCATTGGCAGATCATCGAGTTTAGTGCGTTTGGAGGATGGGAGGCAAACGGCTGAACACCGCCTGACAACAGGAATTCAGGGGATTGAACTGGTTGCGGCGGAAACCCAGAAATAGTCGACGTGTTGCGGCGGACATTCGCCAAGGAAAGAAATGCGGCGGCCTGGCATTTGTCTGGCGATTTCAAGCTGCGAGCCCTCGGGCGCTACGAGCAAGTGCTCTTCCAGCGGAATTTGGCCCCATGCGTAATTGATGGTGAGTTGGTTACGATAGAACGTTAGACCGTATTCCAGTTCGCGGCGCACGTGATAGACGGCCAATGGCAACTGATGCGTTTCGATGCCGGCAAGTTCTCGCGCAAGAGGTCGCGCCGACATAGTTTGATCGATCGTTGCCCCACCCAGCTTCAATACCGCTGCTATGCTCAGCACGACCGGGACCAGAGTTACAAATCGCAACATGCGGAAACCGTTTTTGCGCAGTAGCGTGAGGGCTATTGCGATGCACAACACAAATGCGATCGCTATGGCGCCGACTAAAGGCCGGCCGCGGGGAAGGCGATGCTGCGTGATCAAATACGCGATCAGCAAAGCTGGAATGACCGGAGCGGGTGCAACCATCGCGTGGAGCACGCTCGGCATTTTCGGTGGAGACCCAATTTCCTGTTGGCGAAGATGTTGCAGAAGGTAAATCGCAAGGAGCAACCCGATCGCGGGAATGGCGGGAAGAATATAGCCCGGCAGCTTTGAGGCGGAGACAGAGAAAAACAGGACCGGCACGATCAGCCAGCAGCAGGCGAATGGGCCGAATTGCGGTCCGATCGCTTCGGTTTCTTCTTCTCTCTTTTCGTTTTTCGCTTTGCTCTTGTCTTTGTTCTCGACAGGAGACTCCCGGTTACTCCACCATCTCTGAACCGCGCGGACGAAAGCTGCTGTCGCAAAAACTGTCCAGGGAACCACCGCAAGCGCGGTAACCGGCAGGTAATACCAGAATGGCTGCGGGTGATGATAAATATTTTGCGAGAAGCGTCCGAGGTTTTGCTCGAGAATGAAGTCGTGAAAGAACTGCGGATTGCGAGCCTGAACGGCGAAATACCAGGGCAACGCGACGATACAAAAAAGCAAAATTCCAGGCAGCCACAAAGTCCTGAGAACCAGGCGCAACTCGCGAGCGGCAACTGCATAGAGCACAATCACCACGCCGGCCAGGAATGGTGCCACCGGCCCTTTGGCCAGCATTCCTAAAGCGACGAAGAAAAAGAAGAGCGCGAGATAGATTCGCTTTCCGCTCTCGCGCCACGACCACCACGCCAGCATGGCGATTCCGAACGCGGCGGCCAGCGGCATATCTGTCGATGCGGCGCGAGCGTAGCCGATAATTCCGGTACACGATGCTACGATCAAAGCGCCGTCGAGTGCGACTCCGCTGCCGAACCTGCCGCTGAATCTGCTGCTGAATCTGTCGAGAAAGAAGTAGACTGCAAAAACCAGGAAGGTGGCATCGAAGGCGGAGGGCAGGCGCGCGGCCCAATCACTTACTCCAACAATTTTGTAGGCAATGATGGCCTGCCAGTAATAGAGCGGCGGCTTCTCCAGCCAAGGAGCGCCTCCGAGCGTGGGGGTGATCCAGTCGTGGTGCTCGAGCATCTCACGGGCGACCTGCGCGTAGCGCGGCTCATCGGCGCCGATCAAGCCGAACTGTGCCAGTCCATAAAAGAATAAAAAAGCGCAGAAACCCGCGAGCAGAAGAAAGTCGACGCGGTTGCGATTGGTCATTGAGACAGGGGTTGGGGAGCGACAGGCATCAGGATGAGTGATCGCCTGCTATTGTACCGACAAACCGCGCCGCAACATTTCCAGAATCTGCGCCACAGCATGAGAAAGCGGGCCCTCGACGGAACAGCCGCTGGCGCATTCGTGGCCACCACCGCCAAAAAGTTGAGCGACCCGCGCGACATCGAGCTGTCCCTTGCTGCGCAGGCTGACGCGAAAGCGGCCACCGGGAAGTTCGCGGAGAAATGCGGCGACCTCGACCTCTCCAATGGAAAGCACGTAGTTCACCAGGCCTTCGCAATCTTCTTCTTTGGCGTTCCATCGGTCCATTTGCGCTTGCGTGATCCATGCCCAGCCGATGTGGCCTTCGGTGTTGAGGTTGCGCAGCGCCTCGCCGAGCAGCCGCATCTTTGCGACGGAGTGAGCAAAGTAGATGCTGCGCGCACAATGCGAAGGATCGGCGCCGGCCAATACCAACTCGCGCGCCAGCGCGAAGGTGTGCTCGTTGGTTCCTTGAAACATGAAGGAACCGGTATCGGTCATGAGCGCGGTATAAAGGCAGGTGGCAATTTCAGGAGAAAACGGAGTCCCGGCTTCGCGCGCCAGACGAAAGACCATTTCGCCGGTGGCTACGGCGTGCGGATCGATCCAGTTCACGTCGGCAAATGGGCGGCCGCTGAGATGATGATCGATGCTGATGAGAAAGCGATCCTCCAGGCCTTCGAGACGGGTGCGGTGAATGCTGTCGCACTCAAGGATGATCGCGGCGTCGTAGTTTCCCGTCACCCGATCCGCCTGGAGGACTTGGTCGGCGAAGGGCAGCGCGCGATAAATGCGGGGTACGGCGTCGTGCAGCACCACATCGGCCCGCTTGCCCATGGCGCGTAAAACCTGGCAACAGGCCAGCACGGACCCGACTGCATCCCCATCGGGACGCGCGTGCGAGGTGAGGACGAAGCGCTCGCGCTGCTCGATTTGGTGGAGAACATCCTGCAGCATGGTTATGCCTTTTTCTGCTTCGCACTCGAAATCGATTTTGCCCGTTTTTTCGCGCGCGCCAACAACTCTTCGACGCGGGCTTTTTCGCGCTCCGAACGATCCAGCCGGAAATAGAGTTCGGGAGCGCGCCGCAAACGCAGACGTGCGGCCAGTTCGTGCCTGATATATTCTTTGGCGGCGAGCAGGCCCTCGACGCTGCGATCGGCTTCCTGATCGTCTCCATCGGCATCCACCAGGACTTGCGCAGAACGGCCATCGTCGGCCAACAGCACGCCGGTCACGCGAGCCAATCCGATGCGAGGGTCGGCCAATTCGCCTTCGACCAGGGTTTCGATCTCCTCGCGCAGGGCTTCGCCCAACCGGCCGCGATGATATTTGAGCGCACGCTTTTCCACCGTTCACTCCCAGGTAAAACGCATGAGAATATCAGAAAACGGGCGTTGCATGTTGGCTAGAAGTGCTATTGTCGCGTATTTCCGGGCGGCGGCGGTAAGTACAGAGGTAACAAGGGGATGGGGTTGCGTCGTGCGCGCTGCTGGTGTTGCGTGCGGGTTTAAGGATTGCGCGGACAGCTACCGCCGCAAAAAAAATCGGTGGCGACCAATGAGTGCAAATCGCGGTTTCAACAGTTCAGTTCAAATTTCGAGGCCCATCCCGGAAGAAGAAGCGTTTATCATTGCGAAAAGTGTGACTGAGAGGATCCCGCCTAATAGAGGAGATATGTGACGACGCCCGAGGAACGCGTTCGGCAGAGCTTTTCCAAGCAGGCCTTCATGTCAACTTTGGGGGCCGAACTTACAGCAGTGGTTCAAGGTGGTGTGGAGATTCGCCTGCCATTTTCGCGAAATCTTACGCAACAGAACAGCTACCTGCACGCGGGTGCGATCACTGCAGTGTTGGACTCTGCCTGCGGTTATGCCGCCTTAACCGTAGCTCCGGACGATAAAGAGTGCCCTCACCGTGGAGCTAAAGGTGAACCTCCTGGCGCCCGCTGCAGGCGAGGTGTTCCTGGCGAGAGCGCAAGTGAAGAAAGCGGGGCGGACGCTGACCGTTTGCACGGCGGATGCCTTTGCCATCAACGGGGACCAAGAGAAGGTGGTTGCAACGATGCTGGCCACTATCATGGCTGTGCCGATAACGCCCGCGAAATAACACAAGATCGCTTGACCGAGTGTTGTGAAAAGCCCCGCTAACGCAAATTGATCCCGGAGAGGGGAAGTCAATTCTCAATTTACGCTATCGCGTGGTTACAACGATGATTTCCTTCACTCGACCGCTGCCTGCAACCAATGTCCCTCTAAAGTGATAACTCTCTAATGAGGACAGGGTCTGGAATGGGTCTCCGGGTTGGGTGTTCGAGCGAAGGCGAACGCTTGGTTAGATCCGTCGCTGGCTGTGAATCCGGCATTCGACCGTGCTCTACGACGAAGCGCCGAAATTCTTTTGGCGTCATGTGGCGCACTTCCCGAAAGCGCCGGTTGAAGTTGGACAAATTCGAAAATCCTGCTTCTGACGCGATCACGCTGATCGGCCGCTCGGTTTCCACAAGCAGCATGCACGCACGCCCGATACGTAGCCTGCCTAGATAGTCCCTGAAATTTTCTCCGATATGGCGCAGGAACAGTCGATGCAGTGATCGCGCCGACAGGTTCGCCAACTTGCAAAGCTCCTCGATCCGGATTCGATCATCAAAGTTCTGATGCAAACGTTCCAACACGCAAGCAAGTTGTCGGGATTCGCTGGACGACTCCGGCCTGGTTGCTGTTTGGGTCGCAAGCGGCATCGCTTCGGTGTCTGCCAATTCGCACAACAACTCCTGTGCGGCGTGCAGCCTCTTCAGCGGTGACTCGGAAAGCAACTCAGGCAGGCGTGATTCCATCCTGGCTGCCGCCTCCACCGGAAAACTAAGGCCCGCGCCAGATCGATTGATCAGCTTGCGCAGTGGAGCGATCTCACGACATGAATCCGCAGCTTTGAGCGCCCATTCTCTTGTGAACCAGACGACGAGAGCTGTGTGCGGACGAGACTTGTCGATGGCCGCAGTCGACGCCCACGTGTGGGGCATATCCGAGGGCACTAGAACCAGGTCGTGCGCGTCGTAATGGGCAATGTGATCGGCAATGAAACGCCAGCCGCGGCTATTGAGCGTTAGCGTCAGTTCGTACACCGGATGGTGGTGCCATTCAAAGGGAATGGAAGGTACCTGACGGTGATAAATACGAATCGAACAGCCCTTGGGAAAAGTTACGTGCTCAAACTGGCATCTCATCTCGATCTCCCCAATTCAGACAGCACAAGCCCACGTTCTGTCCGAATAGTATCAATAATTGACCTTTCCGGGTCACTCACAATTTTCGTGACCCCGTAGACTCGCTTGGTCGCGCTCAGAAGAGTTACCGCTCAGCCCAGCGAACTCCCGCCGACAATTACGAGGTTTAAAGGCATGTCTCTGGTTATCGAAAATCTGCCTGAGGCGATTCGTAGCTCGAAGGCAAGTCTGCGGAAAGCACTCCCAAACTACTCTGAGGTCTTCCACGAGGTCGAAGCCGAGATGCGCCGCAAAGTAGCGCAAATCGTAAAGGAACGCGAGTCCGGCGGGCCGGTGATTCCTATCCTGCACTATGACGAGATCGTCAGTGGAGCAGTGACCCCAAAGGCCACTTCGGCAGTAAGGGAGCGCGGTGCGTGCGTCATTCGCGGCGTTTTCCCAGCCCAACAAGTTCGCGACTGGGATGACGAGATTGGCAAATACGTCGAAGTAAACGGCCTGGATGAAAAACTCATGCACCGCGCCGAGGACAAGTACTTCGGCACGCTGGCCTCAGCTAAACCACAAATCTATGGAATTTACTGGTCCCGTCCTCAGGTTATGGCCCGCCAGTCTGAATCGCTCACTCGCACTCGCATCTTTCTGAACAAACTGTGGAAGTCCGAGAGCGAAGGCCGCGTACACTTCGACCCGGAACAGACACCGGTGTACGCCGACCGCATTCGCCGCCGTCCTCCGGGTTCCGCATCGCTAGGACTTTCGCCGCATGTCGACGGCGGATCGGTTGAACGCTGGCTTGATGGAAACTTCCGTAAAGTCTACCGCCATGTCTTCTCCGGCAATTGGCGGGAATACGACGCGTTCGATGCAGCCTATCGCCCGGACGTGCAGGAGATTCCTTCTCCGGCGGTTTGCTCAATGTTCCGTACGTTTCAGGGCTGGACCGGCGCTCACCCGGCAGGGCAAGGGAGACGGCACCCTGCAGTTGATTCCCATTGCCAACTCCATGATGTACATCCTGCTGCGTTCGCTGCAGGACGATGTAGCTGACGATGACTTGTGCGGAGCACAGCCGGGACGCGCACTGTCAGTTCAGCCCACATGGCACACGGCCTTGGTCGACGGACTAACATCGATTCCATTGATGCAGCCGGGCGATGCGGTGTTCTGGCATTCAGACGTAGTGCATTCGGTTGAAGATGCGCACAATGGCGATGGCTACAGCAGCGTCATGTATATTGGCGGCACCGTTGGATGCGCCAAGAATACGGCATATCTTCCCGGGCAATGCGCTTCGTTCCTCGCGGGCAAAACGCCCCCCGATTTCCCTGCCGACAACTTCGAAGTCGATTTTGTTGGCCGTGGCACTGCGGCGGACTTGACACCTCTTGGCAAGAGCCAGCTCGGGATCTCGTAACGGGATAGCATACTGCGGCGCTCGATCACCGGTGCAGGACATCTATTGATCTGGTTCCGGGGGTGGAAGCTGGCCCGGTAAAGACAGGTAAAAGACAGCCAGGTTGTCGCAACATCGCGATTACGCTCATCGACAGGTCAAAACGTGAAAGCGTGTTTTATGATGCGATTACGGTAGGAAGGGCTTTACCTTTTCGCGCCGTCCCTGCGACCGGGATTGATTGCCCCCGAAAAACGGCGAATGCTTTCCCCTAATTTGCGCAGACCCAGGTCCAGAGGGTTTCGATCCTCTTTGGCGTCGCTGAAGCCTTCACGCTGCATCCGGTCCGCAGCGGCATTGAATCTTTCGCGGCTGGTGGCGTCCATGTCAAGAAAGCGGAATGCCTGAACAAGCGGCATTCCATCAGCCCCGCTGTGCAAAAATTGGATCTGCGCTTCCACCTTCCCGAACACGGTTTTCAAAGCTATTTCGCCAAG
Organism: uncultured Acidobacteriaceae bacterium; assembly: GCA_963743585.1. Lineage (GTDB taxonomy): Bacteria > Acidobacteriota > Terriglobia > Terriglobales > Acidobacteriaceae > Sulfotelmatobacter. The sequence continues at coordinate 536,031 of CAVUQI010000007.1, forward strand.
CGTTCCGTGAGGAACAGTATCCTTAGGAAGAACGGCAGAGCCCCCGGTGAGGGACAGCCGCCTGATCACTCCAACGAATTTCTGATTGTCGACCGTGAATATTGCCTTCTCGTCGTTGGGGACACGAATGCGCGGAGGACGAACGTTCTTCCGGTTCTTCTCGGATTTTTGCCGCATGATAAGCAGCGTTGCAGATGGACGGAAAGCGGTCAATGTTACCTAAGTTAACTGGGCATGCGCTGCCACATTGTTGTCGGTAAACCGCGATTACACGCAAATGGACGCCGCGGATACGGCAAGGAGACGGCCCTTAGAGATATTCCACGAACGAATCCGTGATTTCAGCTCCGTGATTGTTGGCGATACGCGTGGCGGCGCGCTCGACGTTCTTCATCAATCCATCGAGGTAATCGCGCGAATCGGAGATGCTGACCACGCCGATGGTGGCGCGATTCCACACATTGCTGGGGTCAAGTTCGGCGACGGAAACGTTGAAGCTGGCGCGCAGGCGGTCTTTCAGGCTGCGCACGACCTGCCGTTTGTCTTTGAGCGATTGCGCGGCTTCGATGTGGAGTTCCAGGGTAAGAGAGGCAATCATGCAGTGATCAGCGATCAGTGGCCAGTGGTCAGAAAAGCGACTGGGGCTGGGGTCATCCGGTCACCAGAGGCGGTGTCATAAGTAAATCAGCGGTCGGCCACCGGGGTCCCTCAGCGGCTAAAGCCGCCGGCAGTGCTTGGTTCTCGGCGGCACGACTGAAGCCGTGCCCTTCCCAAAGCCATTTGAGACAGCTTCGGGCCTTGACGGCGAGCCACTGGTTTTACGCCATGGCTTCGGCCGCAACTCTCTCGGTGGCGAAGGCTTCGATCACGTCGCCGACTTTGATGTCGCCGTAGTTCGAGATCGAGATGCCGCATTCCATGCCATTGGTAACTTCGCGGGCATCATCTTTGAAGCGGCGCAGCGATCCAACTTTGCCTTTGAAGACTTGCACATTGTCGCGCAGCAGGCGGACTTCGGAATCGCGCTTGAGCAGTCCATCGCTGACGCGGCAACCAGCCACGGTACCAACTTTCGGAATGCGGAAGACGTTGAGCACCTGGGCGCGTCCCTGATAGGTCTCTTTAATCGTGGGCTCGAGCAAGCCGGTCATGGCCCGCTTGATCTCATCCTGCAGCTCGTAAATGATGGAGTGCAGACGGATGTCGACCTTTTCCTGCTCGGCGAGTTCTTGGGCCTTGCGCTCGGGACGCACATTGAAGCCGATGATGATGGCGTTCGACGCGGAAGCCAGCAGAACGTCAGTTTCGGTGATTGCACCCACGCCCGACCGCAATAGCTTCAAGCGAACCCTGTCGTTCGAGAGCTTGCTCAACAAGTCGGTAATGACTTCGACTGATCCCTGCACATCGCCCTTGAGGATGATGTTCAGTTCTTTGGTGCCTGCAGATTTGATCTGTTCCGCCAGACCTTCCAGCGAGACCCGCGAACTCTTGGCCAATGCGGCTTCGCGTGCTTTCTGTTCGCGGTATTCGGAGATGCCGCGAGCTTTATCGCGATCGGCGACAACTACAAACTGATCGCCGGCCTGAGGCAGAGCTTCGATGCCGATGATTTCGACAGGAGTGGACGGAGGAGCGGTATCGAGCTGCGCGCCGCGGTCATCAAACATCGCGCGGACTTTGCCGTAAACATTGCCGACCACGAAGTTATCGCCGGCGTTCAATGTTCCATTCTGCACGAGCACAGTGGCAACCGGGCCGCGGCCACGGTCGAGTTTCGCTTCCAGCACGACGCCAGTGGCGGCGCGCTCGGGCGTGGCTTTCAACTCGGCGAGGTCGGCGACCAGGCAAATCATTTCCAGGAGCAAATTCAGATTGGTTTTCTGTTTTGCCGAGACATCAACAAAAACGGTCTTACCGCCCCACTCTTCGGGGACCAGGCCGCGATCGGCAAGCTGCTTTTTCACGCGATCGGGAAGAGCGTCGGGCTTGTCAATCTTATTTACCGCGACGATGATTGGCACTTCGGCGGCATGCGCGTGATCGATGGCTTCGATGGTTTGCGGCATGACGCCATCATCGGCGGCCACCACCAGCACGACGATGTCCGTCGCTTTCGCGCCGCGCGAGCGCATGCGCGTAAAGGCTTCGTGACCGGGCGTATCGAGGAAGACAATTTCGCGTCCATACGCGGGTGAATCTTTGTCGGTGATGCGAACTTTATAGGCGCCGATGTGCTGCGTGATGCCACCTGCTTCCCCACCCGCTACATTCGTGATCCGGATGGAATCGAGCAGCGTGGTCTTGCCGTGATCGACGTGGCCCATGATCGTAACCACGGGCGGCCGAACCCCGGTTTCTGGAGCGGACTCTTCGCCGGCAGCGGCGGCATCGATTTCCTTTGCCGTCTGCTCTTCAAAAGTTATGACGTTCGTATCCGCGCCGAAGAAGCGGGCCATCTCGCTGGCGAGTTCCGCATCCAGAGTTTGATTGATGGTGGCGAAGACGCCGCGCGCCAGCAATCGCGAAATGAGATCTTTGGCGCGAATGTCGAGTTTTTCAGCGAGATCCTTGACGCTGATTCCTTCGGTGATGGTGATGCTGCGCGTGATGGGCTGCGGCTCATTGGACACCACCATGCGTGGCGGCGGCGTGTAGCCCTTCATCGGGCCTTCTTTTACACCGCGCGGAACATAGCGCTGGCCGGGACGCCGCGAGGGAGCACCGGGACGGCTGCCGGGCCTGGTGGTTCCGGGAGGCGGAAGCGCCGGCTCGTACGCCGAGCGGACGCGCACCTGCAGGTGCGGACCGCGTTGGGTGCATTGGCCTGCGCTCACCGGGGCGCAACGGACGCGAGGCTCCCGGAGCGGAGGTGTTCGCCATCGGCGGACGCCGCTGAAAAATCGGCTGACCGGGCACCGGGCGTCCAGGAGCGGGACGCACACCGCCGATGGGCACGCCGGGCTGCACTGGTCTGGGCTGCACTGGCGGCGGAGTTGGCCGTATCGGAGCTTTGTAGACCGGCCGGGGCCCGGTCTGCGGAACGATCATGCGCGGCGCCGGAGGTCCAGGCGCCGCTGGCGCGGTCATGGTTGGAGCCGGCGGCGGAACTGACGGGGAAATGGTTGAAGGCGCCGACAATGTTGGCGGCTGCACCGCTGATGGAACCTGCGCCGTTGAAGGAGGCGCAATGAAGCGCGGTGGCGGCGGAGCAATAGGCGGAGCTGATGATGCCGGAGGCGCAACTGCTGGCCGCGCGGAAATAGGCGTTGGCGTAGAAGGAGCGGTCACGGGCGGTGCACTGATAGAAGGTGCGGGAGGCCTCACGACTGGCGGAGCAACCGTGGTTGGACGACTAACCCCAGCGAGTGGGGCCGTGGCAGGTTTTTCTGCAGGTGCCGGAGCCGCCGGCGAAACGACAGGACGCTGGGGAATTGCTGAAATGGGGGCGGCCGCTTCTTTTCTTTGGGTAATCGCCTTCAAAACATCCCCGGGACGGGATATGTTCGAGAGATCGATTTTAGTTTTTATCTCGTCTTCGCGCGATTGGCGTGACGCGGCTTTTCCGGATGAAGCGGAACCCTCTCCCGCAGAACGCAGGTACACTCGCACTTTTTCAGCTTCGTGCTCTTCCAGGGAACTGGAGTGCGTCTTCTTCTCGGTCACCCCGACCAGCGGAAGTGTATCGAGAATGGCTTTGCTTTTGACTTCCAGTTCTCGGGCAAGATCGTTGATGCGAACCTTACTCATCCGGCCTTTCGTTTCTCCGCGTTGTAATTTAGGTCTTCATTGCGACCTCACGGAGCTAATTTCTTCGGTCTTACTTTGCTGGGCGAATCCTCGCTTAACCAGTAGAAGCGGACCATAACTATTCTCTGGTTTCAGAAGCGGATTCCGCTTCTGCCGCAGGCTGTTCATCGGTCTGCTCCGCCTGCACTTCGTGCTCATCCGGTGTTGATGCCTGAGCTTCACCGGCGGATTCGCTAGATGTGCCTTCTTCAGGCGTAGCAGGTTGACCGCTTTCGGCATTTTCTTCGCCGGAAAGAGCTTCGGCCGCAGCTCCATCTCCAGCGACGGAGGAAGCCTCTAAAACCTCGCCTTCGGCGACGACCTCGCCAGCCGCATCCTGTTCAAAGCTGGCGAAATAATTATTCACTGCCAGGCTGATTTTTTCCACCGTCTTCGGGCCGATGCCTTCGATGGCCTCAAGTTGCTCGGGCGTCATATCGGCTAGAGCTTCGACCGTGGTAATCCCGGCGGCCCCGAGTTTTTCGACCAAGCCCTCGCCCAGGCCGGGGACGTTTTCAAGCGGCGTGGCAGTCTGCGGAGCCATGGCCGACATCTGCTGCTCCACTTCCTGCCGCTTCTCTTCTTCGCTCTTGATGTCAATTTTCCATCCTAAGAGCTTTGCCGCGAGGCGAACGTTTTGCCCCTTTTTGCCGATGGCAAGCGACAACTGGCTGTCGTCCACCACCACCTCGAGATGCTTACCGGCGGCGTCCACGACCGTGACTTTGCTCACTTTGGCGGGCTGCAAAGCCTTTTCGGCGAAAGAAACCGCATCTTCATGGTATTCGATGATATCGATCTTTTCGCCATGCAACTCGCGAATGATCGACTGTACCCGCATGCCTTTCATGCCGACGCAGGCGCCCACGGCATCAACGTCTTTGTCTTTCGACATGACGGCGATTTTGGTGCGCTCGCCGGCCTCGCGCGCAACTGCGCGAATCACGACCGTGCCGTCGTAAATTTCCGGCACTTCCGTCTGGAATAGATGCTGCACTAATTCCGGTACAGCGCGGGAAACCACTACACCCGGCCCCTTGGAAGCTTTCTCAACGCGCGCAATGACCACGCGCACGCGTTCGCCGATTGCGAACGATTCCAGGCGGGACTGCTCTTTGCGCGGCATGCGCGCTTCCGCTTTTCCAATGTCGAAAATTACATCCGGGCCTTCGATGCGCTTTACCGTGGCGTTCACCACTTCGGCGACGCGTCCGATGTATTCGTTGTAAACCGTGTCGCGCTCGGCTTCGCGCACCTTCTGGAAGATGACCTGCTTGGCCAGTTGAGCGGCAATGCGTCCCAGAATTCCTTCCGTAACTTTGGGAATGCGGAGTTCTCCCCCAACTTCCAGGTTGGGATCGGCTTTGCGCGCGTCTTCGAGCGTGATCTGTAGTAGCGGATCTTCCACCTGCTCCGGCGTCTCGACCACAGTCCTGACGGCGTAGGCGTTGATCTTGCCGGTTTCGCGGTCGAGTTCGGCACGCAGGTTTTCCTGCGTCTTGTAGTACTTGCGGGTCGCCATCACAATGGCATCTTCCACCGCAGTCACCACGATTTGAGGATCAATGCCTTTTTCGCGGCTCAGCGCGTCGATCGTGTTGTAGAGCTCACTTGCCATAAGACCTATTCCGTTATGAATCCCTCGTCTACACCAAGTTTCAAAGTTTCAAAGTTTCACGTTTCAAGGTTTCAAGGTTTCAAAACCGTGTCGCTGATGATCTTCACTTTGAAACCTTGAGACCATGAAACTTTCTTGCTAGATTTCCGGCACCAGGTTCGCTTTCTCCACATTGGAGAGGTCAATCGAGATCGTCTTTCCTTCACCCGCCGCCGGACCCATTTTCTTGCGCGACTTTTTACTCGCCACGCTCAGGTTCAGAGTCAATCGCCCGTCTCGAAAACTTTCCAGCCGACCTTCGAAATACCGGTTGTTGTTCACCGGATTTCTGGTCGTTATCTTCATCCTGCTGCCGGTAAAGCGCTCGAATTCAGAAGCTTTTGTCAGTTTCCGATCGAGGCCCGGCGACGAAACTTCCAACGTATAGCTTCCTGGAACCGCATCCTCGACATCGAGGATGGTTCCAAACTCGCGGCTGAAGTTGGCGCAATCTCCATGGGTCACTCCGCTCAGCGGATCGCCGGCCGCCGCACCGGGTTTGTCTAAAAACACCCGCAGCATCCGTGCCGCACCGCTGCCGCGGAACTCAACTTCCAGCACTTCGAGCCCGCTGGAGGCCGCTACACGCTCCGCAATCTCTCGTACGCGATCAAGCTCAAGTGGCATCTATCCAATAACTTGCGCATCATCGAAGCGGGCAAAATGCTGCCGCAACTAAAAAGTGGGCTTGCGCCCACTGGTGTGCTTCGCCAAATGCTGATACTACACAACAGTTCTCAATTTCCTAATATACGCCGGGAGGGGGATAAAAGACAAACGCAGACTCCGTCCGATCATCTCCCAATATGGCTTTCCTACGCGTCCTTGGCAAATTTTTCTCGGCGAACTTTGCGGTCAAAGATTTTCGTCGATCAAGAAACAAAAGACCTAACCGCAAAGGACGCCAAGACTGCAGCGAAGTTCGCGAAGGAGTCCATGCAAATTTCGGGCTGGGCGTCTGCGTCACCAGCCTTCCTCACCGCCCATGCCAGCTCACGGTTTTCCCGGCCCCAATAAGGCTCGTCCGGGAAACACGTTTGGCAGAATTTTGCCTTCGTCCACCACCACGGGTCCCTCCCACTAGCAGAAATCGCACGCCTTCGCTCGGTTCCATTGGTTTCTGAAATGTGGCACGGTCATGGATTGTGGCCGCATCGAATACTACAAGGTCGGCATCGCATCCCTCCTGCAGTCTGCCCATATTGCGGGCCGCGGCGGTTGAGCGCTGCAGCATCTCCGCGGGCATTAGAGTCATTTTGCGGACCGCATCCATCAGCGTAAGGGTTCCCTTTTCGCGGACATATTCTGCCAAGATTCGCGAGTAAGTTCCCGCATTGCGGGGATGGCCTTCCACGCCGTCGCTTGCGATCATTACCAGAGGATTCGCAATTACCTGGTCGACAATTTCCTGTGTGTTGTCGTAAACCAACACCCACTGAGTGGAGTTGGAATTGTGTAACTCGTCGAAGTGCTGCTTGGTGAGATGCTCGCCGGTATCCGGAAGCACGAGGTCACTATAGCCGATTCCAAGTTTTTCCTGCCAGCCCGGATTAAACAGCGCCGAATTGATCGGAGTGATTCCGGCGATATAGGGATACGCTTCAGTGGTTACGTCGAGTCCGCGGGCACGTGCGCCTGCGACCATGGAAAGGCATTCCAGCGAATCGCGCAGACAACTGCTGTTGATGTGCACAATATGCAGCGAAGCACCCGTGATGGCGGCCGCTCCAATGACTTCGCTTACCGCCTCTATGCCGGAGCCCGGCTCGACTCGGCCCGCGCTGCGGATGTGCGTATAAACCGGCAGGCCGCGCTCGGCCGCAAGGCGGAACATGTCAATCACCTCCAGCCGAGTTGCTCCCGGGGTGTACTGTATGCCCATGCCAACGGCCAGGCCGCCGGCATCAAGCTCCGCGCGTAACCGTGCTTTGATAGCTTCAATCTGTTCCGGCGTGGCCGGCTCATCGGTCGCCGGGCCGCTCTTGGGCAAAATTGTTCCCGCGGGCAAAGGCGCGCCGAAAACAGCCGCCCGAGCGGCCACATGGCTCGCTGAAGTACCGTAGTTAATGAGGGAGTGGCCCGCTTTCTCTTTTAGGAACTGGGCGACATCGGGCTTACCGATTTCCAGCTCCAGCGCAGTGGTGACGCCATCGAGCGCCTTGACGCGCTGGCTTGCCATGTCCTGGCCATGCTGATGCAAATCGATGAAGCCGGGGGCGACCACGAGCCCGGCTGCTTGGATAACGCGGGAACCGTTTAGCGGCTGGGCTGAGATGCGGGCAATCTTTCCCCCGAGGATGCCTATGTTACGCACGGCGTCCAGCCCGGTTTCCGGATCAATAGCGCGGCCGCCTTCGATCACCAGATCGTATTGCTGCGCGGCGCAGAACGAGGAGAGGCAAAGGAGAAAAAGACAGAAAATCAGTTTGCGCATGATTGCTCCCTGCAGACTAGCGATGATATCAAGCCTCGGCCCGCTTCAGCCGGCGCCCCAAGCCGCCCCAGCCGACGTAACGTATCTATTTGCCTGAATCCGTTTATTTGCCTGAATGCTCCTGCTTGCCTGAATGCTTTTATTTGCTTGAATCCTGTGCCGTCTCTAAAATGAAGATTCATCGCGTGTCTGATAGATTCCAGAGAACCTTATGATTCATTTTCCGGTTCCCGAAGCTCTTACATTTGACGACGTTCTTCTTCTGCCTGCGCGCTCCGATGTGGTTCCTGCGACCGCGAGTGCGCAAACGCAACTGACTCGCGAGATCAGATTGAACATTCCTATTGTCAGCGCAGCCATGGACACGGTGACCGAATCGCATATGGCGATCGCGTTGGCGCAACAAGGCGGACTGGGCATCATCCATCGCAACCTCACGATTGAGCAGCAGGCGAATGAAGTGGATAAAGTGAAACGCTCGGAGAGCGGCATGATCGTCGACCCGGTGACGATGTCTCCCAACGACAAAGTCAGCGACGCCCTGGAAGTCATGCGCAAGTACAAAATTTCCGGAGTGCCGATTACCGAGAATGGAAAACTCGTGGGCATTCTGACCAATCGCGATCTGCGTTTCGAAACCCGTTTCGATATTCCCATCGATCGCGTGATGACCAAGAAAAATCTCATTACCGTGCCCGTCGGCACCACGCTGGAAGATGCCGAAGAGATCCTTCACGAGCACCGGGTCGAAAAGCTGCTGGTCGTCGATGACAAATACAATCTCAAGGGATTGATTACGGTCAAAGATATTCAGAAAAAATTGAAATATCCCAACGCGGCCAAGGATTCGCAAGGCCGCCTGCGGGTGGGCGCAGCCATCGGCGCGACTGGAGATTTTCTGGAACGCGCCCAGGAATTGGTTGAAATGAAAGTGGACGTTCTCGCCATCGACAGCGCTCACGGCCACTCGGGAAAAGTTCTCGATGCGGTCAAGCAAGTGAAATCGAAGTTGCCAGAGGTCCGAACTGCTGGCGGGCAATGTGGCCACGTTTGATGGTGCGTGCGAATTGGCGCGAGCGGGAGCCGACGGCATTAAAGTCGGCATCGGGCCGGGTTCGATTTGCACCACGCGGGTGGTCACCGGCGCTGGAGTACCGCAGATCACGGCGATTGCCGAAGCCTTTCGCGCGACAAAAGATGCAGGAATTCCAATTATTGCCGATGGCGGCATCAAGTACTCGGGAGACATTACGAAAGCGCTGGCAGCCGGCGCCAGCGCTGTCATGATCGGATCGCTCTTTGCCGGAACCGACGAAAGTCCCGGCGAACTCATCCTGTATCAAGGCCGGTCATTCAAGGCTTATCGCGGCATGGGATCGCTCGGTGCGATGGCACAGGGATCGAGCGAACGCTATTTTCAGAGCGTGGAAAACGATTCTTCCACGGCGGCATCCGCAATGGACAGCGAGTCGAACCGCTTGGGCAAACTTGTTCCCGAGGGCATTGAGGGCCGAGTTCCCTACCGCGGTTCGGTGGCGATGATCATTTATCAAATGGTTGGCGGGTTGAAGTCGGGCATGGGGTATTGTGGGTGCGCCACGATTCCCGAGCTTCTGCAGAAGACGCGGTTCATCAGAATCAGCGGCGCGGGACTGCGCGAGAGCCACGTGCATGATGTGATGATCACTCGCGAAGCTCCTAACTATGGAGTCGAGTAACTCGCACCCTTGAACTCCGACCAACAAAATCTTCTGAAGGCGTGGATCGCCGCGGTCCTTTGGCTCATCGTCATTGCTATCGAATCCACCGCGTACCTTTCGGCTTATAACACCAGCCGTATCCTCTATCCCATTCTGCATTTTCTTTTTGGTCTGGATTGGACGCGCTTTCAGCTCTGGCATTTCCTTATCCGCAAAACCGGCCACGTCATTGGCTACGGCATTCTCAGCTTTCTGCTGTTCCGCGCCTGGCGGGCTACGCTGCCTTCCGCGAACCATGCGAACTGGATGATGCGCTGGTCAACCATCGCCGTTCTTGGAACTGCAATCGTTGCCAGCCTCGACGAATGGCACCAGAGTTTCATCCCGTCCCGCACAGGCAGATGGCAGGACGTGGTTCTCGACACCTGCGCCGGAATTGCGACACAATTTCTGATTTTTCTCTGGTGGTGGAAGAAACGGCCATCAGGGCCGGGCAAAGCCGTAGAAATACCGCACGGCTTTAGCCGCTAAGCCGCCCGCCTTCAGACACTTTCCTTTTTGCGACCGGCAAATAATGATCCTGCCGAGAGTAGCGCTAATGATGCGGATAGGTAAAACGGGCCCGGCGCACCATAGTGTTTCCACAGTTCTCCGGTGATGAGGCTGGCGGCAAGCGTCGCCACGCTGGTCACGAAGAAATAAATTCCGAGAGCACGGCCGCGCACATCCTGGCCGACGGTCTCTACCACCAGCGCCTTCAGCACAGGTTGGGTGAGCGCATAGTAGAAGCCATAAACCGCCATCGCAATCCAGATTGCCAGCGCCGAAGGCGCCCACCCGAATACAAAATAAACTGCGGCGAAAATGACATAACCGACGGAGGCAATCAGCCCCCGCGAAACATGATCGCTGAACCACCCCGCCGGCCAGGATGCGAGCGTGTACGTGATGTTGAAGACAAGCCCCAGCAGTGGAGCGAGCGCCACGCGAATGCCGGCGTTCTGCGCACGCATCACGAGAAACATGTCACTGGAGTTGCCCAGAGAAAAAAGAGTCACGGCGATGAGCACGACGTAGAAGCTTTTCGGCAGATTGACTTTGCTCTTGTCGGCATGGATATCTGATCTCCTTTCGATATTGACGTTTTTGCTCTGCGGTTCGGCAGATTCTTTGTGCTGTCTTCCAGTTTCGCGAATTCCCAGCAGGGCAACCAAAACGCACAACGCTCCGGGAACGGCCGCGGCCCAAAACACGCTGCGCATTCCGAAGTGCGCTAACAATACAAGCGCAGCCAAAGGGCCGGCGATCGCCCCGGCGGAATCCATCGACTGAATAAGTCCGTACGCAGAGCCCAGCCGATTTTTTGGAACTGACTCGGCCACCATCACGTCGCGCGGAGCTCCGCGCACCCCTTTGGCTAGGCGGTCGGCAAAGCGAATCAAAAGAACCTGCGGCCACGCTGTGACGGCGGCCAGCAGCGGCTTGACTGCATTGGCAACGAAGTATCCGCCGACCACGACCGGCTTGCGGCGATGAATGTGATCGGTCAGGTATCCGGAAAAAAGTTTGGCGAATGACGCCACGCTTTCGGCGACGCCTTCGATCAGTCCCAACTGCGCGGGGCCAGCTCCGAGTGATACTAAAAACGCCGGCAACACCCAGTACGCCATCTCGGTTGCTGTGTCATTCAGAAAGGACGTGGCGCCGAAGACGTAGATGTTACGCGCTGCGGAAGGCTCACGCTCAACTGTGGACTGACCCATGAAGAGTTTTTACCACAGAGACACAGAGGCACAGGGCAAGGCAAGGAATATCAGGTGGGGCGGTTTTTTCGCGCCGACCGGAGCTGACGCTGCAGATCTAAATTGATGACAACACAAACGAGAATACAAGCGGCGCTAACAAAAAACAAAATGGGCACGGCTTCGTCTTCCGCGTCCGTCAGGAAAACGTAACGTCCGTAAATCTTGTCGAAGAAGGGATGAGTGTGTCCTGTCGCTATCTGGGGGACAGTCGGGCAAGTCATTCCGCAGAAACAAGTCAGAATGAGTAGGCAAATGAATGTTACGAAGAAAGCGCGGAAAAACACCTTCGAGACGACTGTCGATTGCTTCTGTTGAGGAGTTAGGTCGGGAAGGTTGACGAGTTCGTCGCGCATGCAAAATCCTACACCCCAGTAGCCCCAAGTCCATTGGAGAACTGCCGCCTACAGTGCCTCAGTACATGGCGTCGTACTTCGTCACCACCCACTGTCCATCTTCGTTCTCAGTAGTGACCGTCATCTGCTCGTTGTATGTACCGGGTTGTCCGGGAGCATTGAGACGTTGAGCGCGGTAGTGAAGAATGGTGAGAGGCGGCGCGTCTTCCCACTCGGCCAGCTGCCAGGAAAGCAGCGGATGCTGCGCCTCGGATTTGCAGATAAACTTCGCATACTTCTTGTGGTAGTCGTGCTCCCATTGGGAGAGCAGTTCGTCGCAGTGCCCGTCGCGTAATTCGTGCAGAAACTTATTGGCGCTGCGCTCGATGGTGCGGTCGCGCAAAGGATTCATAGTTATGGTGAGCGGCAGGCCGGTCAGCGGATCGTGATCTTGCGAGCGCGCCAATACCGGTCCCTGATTACTCAACCACCAGATGTAGCCGAGAAACCCAAAAATCAGCAGCGCGCCTACGCTGACGGCGATAGCGATCTGTGTCCGAGTGAACCCCATCTAAGAAGAAGTTTATAAGGACGGCAAGTTGCGGCAAGATTACTTGCGTGAGCCGCAGAAGGACATGTACGAGCGGAGCATGGATTGAACTAGCGCAGACCTTCGACCAGATACAAATCCGACAGGAGTCGCCGGTAGCCGTATACGTAGGACTTGCCGTCCGGCGTAGGCAGAACTGGACCGACGAATTCAACCCCGGCGGGATCGGGTGGCATCAACTGCTTCCAGAGAGTCCGATTGCCGGTTGCAATTTCCAGGCGAAACACCTTGGCGGGTAATTCACCGCCCTTGTAGATGTATAGAGAGCGGCCGTCAACCGTCCACGCGATCGGCACTTCACCCTGCTGCAACCCTTTTAATGGCTGCGGGATCTCCCTTTGGAATGGGAAATAGATAAACTTTCCCGTCCGGGCCCACGGCGGCGACCCTGCTGCCGTCCGGCGACAAAGCGTATGCAGAACCATCGGTCCCTTCCGGCGTGACGGGATCGAACTTGTCGGAATCGATATCTTGCACGTAAAGGCGCAAGCCGTGGTTGGGCGCGATGCCCGCGATCAGCAGGCGCTTGCCATCGGGAAACCAGCGCGCCGCGTTGTGAATCACGTCGTGCCCCTTCAAGGTGCGAGGCTCGCCCGGCCCGGTGGGAAGCAGGAACAGGTCGGTTTGTTGGTCGCCCCGGCAGGCGAGCGCCCAATTTCCATCTGGCGATAACGCGAGCGATTGGCCATCTCCGAGACGGACAGCCGGCGAACCGTCGGTTTTGCGAAGATAGACCGCGTAGGTTGGACCGCCTGCTTCACCTTCCTCACGGAACAGCAGAGTTTTGCCGTCGTTTGAGAGCGTGACGGGATAAGACCAGTCGAGCCAGGTGAAGTCCCGCTCTCTGGTATCTTCCTCGCGATGAACGATGAGTCCGCGGCGCCAACTGTCGCGCGCCAGCAGAACGCGGCCGTCAGGCATGACATCCTGCAACGTGAGATCGGCGGGAACCCGCGTAACCAGACGCTCTTTGCCGGAGAGCGGCACGGCAAACACGGAGCGGTCGATTCCGATCACGGTGGCGGTGACCCAAACTTCATCGCCCTTAGGCGACCAAGCCAGGCCAACGGCACCGCCTCCGTAGCTCTGGCTCAAGAAACGCTTGTTGCCTTTCATGTCGACGACCGCGACGCCGCCGATCGAGTCGCCCTGGATGGGATGATCGATGAAAGCAATCATGTCGCCTTTGCGAGATATGCGGGGATGACTGATCCAACCGCCCGTTTCGTAGAGCACTTTGCCCGGCGGATACTCGAGACGATTCCGCCCGTTGAAGTCGCGCACAATCGCCAACTCCGATCCGTCTGGCGACCAGTCGGCCCACTGAATATTTTCCAAAACCTCGCGAGGCGCTCCGCCGCCGAGCGACATCCGAGCCAGAGTGCCGGTGTAAACCTGAGACTTGGTCTGCTGGCTGTGCAGCAAAACCGCCATCTCGCCGGTGGATGAGATGGCCAAAATTTCTGCACCGGGAACGCCGACTGGCTGAGATTCCGGCGTGCCAAAACGCGTGCTGAAAATTTCAACCGGCCCTCCCTCCCACGCCGCGCTGTAGATGACGGTCTGACCGTCGGGAGCGAATCGCGCCATGCGGATCGTGCCGCGGCGGTAGGTCAGCAAATGATATGCGGGAGAGACGACGGTTGGGCCGTGCCGAAGCAGAAGGAAAGCGATCACGCCTAAAGCCGCTAGCAGTGCGGCTCCCATGGCATAAACAGTTCGGTGCGGATGGGATTCGGGAACTGTTTTTATTCCTGACGAGCTTATTCTTGATGAGCCGGAACCCTGCACCGCTAATGGTGGCGCCACGGTTGCTACCGATCCGCTGGGAATTTCGGTCGCATCCGGCGAGGAAATGCGAGAGGAATCCTGCTGGCGCTTGAGCCGCTTAAGATCGGCGCGGACTTCGGCGGCGCTCTGGTAACGAAGCTCAATATCTTTTTCGAGCAGCTTGCTGATGATTCGTTCCAGCTCGGGCGGAATATCGGGATTCAGACGGATCGCCGGCGCTGGGGCGCGATTGAGAATAGCCTCGGTAATCACGCCGGGCGTTTCTCCGCGAAACGGTAAGATGCCGGTGGCCATTTCATAAAGAACAATGCCGAACGAAAAAAGATCGCTGCGCCCGTCGAGTTCTCTTCCGCGGCACCTGTTCGGGAGACATATAGGCAACGGTGCCGAGCGCGGTCCCGGGGCTGGTGAGATCGAGACGCGCGGCGTCGGCGAGAGTTTGCGAATCGCCACTGACGGAATTTGCCCGGACGCCGATTTTCGCCAGACCGAAATCCAGAATTTTGGCGTGGCCGCGTTTTGAAATGAATATGTTCGCGGGCTTGATATCGCGGTGGACGATCCCCTTGCTGTGGGCCGAATCGAGCGCCTCGGCAACTTCGATAGCGATGCCCAGCAGACGCTCCAGTTCCATGGGGCGCGTGCCGATCTGATGCTTGAGCGTCGTGCCGTCGAGATACTCCATGGCAATGAAGGACTGGTCGTCCTGCTTGCCGATCTCATAAATGGTGCAAATGTTGGGATGGTTCAGAGCGGAGGCGGCTCGGGCTTCGCGGCGGAAGCGCTCGAGCATGGGCTCGTCGTGCGCCATCTCGTCAGGCAGGAATTTTAGTGCGACGAAGCGCCCGAGTTCGGTATCTTCGGCCTTGAAAACCACTCCCATGCCGCCGCCGCCAAGCTTTTCCAGAATGCGGTAGTGCGAGATAGTCCGGCCGATCATTCGTGGCAAATCTTACGTGGGCAGGTAAGGCAAGTCAATCCGAAGGCTGAAACAGGAAAGGCACGGCTCGATGCTGACCGACGCCGCGCAGACAAGAAAAATGCGCTTGCGGGTACGGTTAAACGATGGCCCGGATCAACTAGCTTTCAAAGTGATCTAGGTCAAAACCAATTTCAACGAGCATGCGTCCTTGGTTGAGCGCGGATTCTCGCGCGGCTTCCACATCATCGAAGTGCCCCCAGAGTGGGAAATGGCGATGCGACGCGCTATATTGGCGCACCCGCCCCACGTAGGGCCATACAAAGACCTTGCCCTCGACGTCCCTATAAAAATCGATCACAAGCTCGTGGTCACCGACCTGGTGACATTCCCTGAGGAATGCTTCCTGCCTGGGCGGAATCTGAATCTCAACGGGCGGGTAGACCTTAATCACGTCGCGCGAGTCCCGGTGGCCGCCTGTCCGCTCGTCCCGCAGTTTGCCCTCCTCGCGTAGGAGATCGAGTGCAGCGGTGACGCTGGCTGCGTTCCCGAATTGTTTCGGATAGTCGCGCCCCAGGTCCCCACCGGTTATGCCCTGAATGCGACGCTCAAGGGGGTAGCTCATTAGACCCGCCATGACCTGGTCGGCGGCCTTTGCCTGGGACGTAAGAAGTCTGGAATACAGGGCCATAACAATCGTCTCCTTATAGGCACGTTACATGCCACTGACGGAGCCGACAAGTTACCAAAGGGTGGGAGTCTTACGTAACGAATCGCGGCGCGTTTAGCCCGCGCCCTCACAACAAGCTTATCCTTTCTTATCCTCCTCATGATCCTTGGTGGGTTCCACGCCGCCATCGTGCTGCGCCTGCGCTTCGGCATCTTCCATTGCCTTCTTGGCTTCCGCGGCTTTTTTGGCGCGAGCTTCGGCGCGCTTCTCGCGTTTTTCGTCGAGCACCTTTTCGCTGCCGAGCAGTTCGAGGAAGGCCTTGTCGGCGCCATCGCCCTTGTTCCATCCGGTGCGGATGACGCGCGTGTATCCGCCTTCACGATCGCCGAAGCGCGGACCGATGGTGTCGAAAAGCTTCACGACCGCATCGTCTGTCATCAGATAAGAAGATGCGAGACGGCGCGCGGCGAGGTCGCCGCGCTTGCCGAGCGTGATCATCTTCTCGACGATCGGACGCGCGGCTTTGGCTTTTGGAACTGTGGTCTCGATGCGTTCTTCGACGATCACCGATGTGACCAGGTTGCGCAGCAGCGATCGCCGGTGCGCAGTGTTCCGTCCGAGTTTGTAGCCTGCTACTTTGTGACGCATGGGTGAACCCTCAGGGGCTAAAGCCCCAAGTATTCTCGGCAAATGCGGCACGGCTAAAGCCGTGCCCTGATACGAATCTTTTTCTAAGGCGCGGCTGACGCCGCGCCCTTTCAAAGCCGACCCTTAAATCCGACATCCCAGATTCCAAAGCTCGGTTCTTTGCAACCTTGAAACTGTGAAACTTTGAAACCTGATTCCTACAGCTGATCGTCTGGTCCGTAGGCCGAAGCCGGCAGGACCATGTTCGAAGTCGGGCCGGGCACGGCATTGCCGTGCTCGTCGATCTTCATGCCCAGGCTCAAGCCCATCGAGGAAAGTATTTCCTTGATTTCATTCAGCGACTTGCGGCCGAAATTTTTGGTCTTGAGCATTTCCGACTCGGTCTTCTGCACCAGCTCGCCGATGGTCTGGATGTTCGCGTTCTTCAGGCAGTTGTAGCTGCGCACCGAAAGCTCGAGTTCCTCGACGGAACGGTTCAGGTTCTCGTTGTGTATCTCGGGCTTACGGTCGTCGGTGGAGGACGTGCCGGTTTCGATTTCCTCCTCGAAGTTGATGAAGATATTCATATGATCCTTCATCAGCTTCGCCGAGAGGCCGATGGCATCGGCGGGAGTAATGGAGCCGTTGGTCCAGACTTCGAGCGTGAGCTTGTCGTAGTCGGTGATCTGGCCGAGACGCGCGGCTTCTACGGTGTAATTGCACTTGCGCACCGGCGAGTGGACGGAATCGATGGGGATAAATCCGATGCCGAGATCCTCGTCGAAATTTTTGTCGGCGGAGACGTAGCCACGGCCGCGCTTGAGGCGCATTTCCATATCGAGCTTGCCGCCTTCACTGACGGTCGCAATGTAAACGTCTTTGTCGAGGACTTCGACATCGCCATCGGCTTCGATCATGCCGCTGGTGACAACTCCAGGTTGATCGGCGCGAAGATAAATCGCCTTCGGAGCATCGCCCGCCAGCTTGAATGGAATCTGCTTCAGGTTCAGGATGATGTCGGTGGCATCTTCGACTACGCCGGGAATCGACTGGAATTCGTGCAGCACGCCTTCCATCTTGACGGCTGTGACTGCGGCGCCTTCGATCGAACTGAGCAGAACTCGCCGCAGGGCGTTGCCCACGGTGGTGCCGAAGCCGCGCTCGAACGGCTGCGCCCAGAAAATTCCGTACTTATCGGTGAGGGTGGAAGTATCAACTGCGAGACGTTTCGGTTTTTGAAAACCTTTCCAAAGCATTTGTTTCTCCTTCGACCATTTGGCTCAACTCAGGCATCCCGGAAAGCCCGTTCCGGTCAAGCGCCTCAGAAGGCTGATCTGGTGCGAGTGGGCAATGAAAAGCTATCACCACTAAGGGCACTAAGTATCACCAAGGACTTCGTTACCTTCGCAGCCTTGGTGGTCCAATTATTTGCTGTACAACTCAACGATCAGCTGCTCATTTACCGGCAACTGGATATCTTCGCGCTTGGGCAGAGAAAGTATCTTCGCGGTGTAATTATCGCGATCCACTTCCAGCCAGTTCGGTGTGGTGCCGTGGCTGGCATATTCTTTGGCCAACTCAAGGACTGTAAGCTTCTTGCTGTTCTCGCGAATGGAAATTTCCTGTCCGGCGCTGACCTGGAAAGAAGGAATGTTGACCTTCTTGCCGTTTACTGCCACATGTCCGTGACGTACCAACTGCCGCGCCTGGCGCCGCGATTGCGCAAACCCAAGCCGGTAGACCACGTTGTCGAGACGCCGCTCGAGCTGCTGCAACAGCAGTTCGCCGGTGACGCCGCGAGTGCGCGCGGCTTTCTCAAAATAATTACGGAACTGGCCTTCGAGCGTGAAGTAAATGCGCTTGGCTTTTTGCTTCTCGCGCAACTGCAGTCCGTAGCCAACAATTTTGGCCTTGCGGTCTTTCCCATGTTGTCCGGGAGCAAAGTTGCGCTTCTCGATGGGACACTTATCGCTGAAACATTTGGAGCCTTTGAGGAAAAGCTTCATGCCCTCGCGGCGGCATAGACGGCAAACTGCATCGGTATAACGTGCCAAGTTGTTCTCCTTTTAGATGACCGGTTTACGGGTTTGGCTTCACCCTTCGTCCCGGACAAAATCGATGTTTCAAAGTCTCGAAGGTTTCAATGTTTCAAGGTCAACTTTGAACCCCCTGAAACTTTGCAACATTGAAACCTTATACGCGCCTTCGCTTCGGCGGCCTGCATCCGTTGTGCGGAATCGGCGTGACGTCGCGGATCGAACGGACCTCAATTCCGGAAGACGCCAAGGCGCGGACGGCCGATTCACGGCCGGAACCCGGCCCGCTGACGCGAACGTCAACGCTGCGCACACCATGATCGCGCGCCATATTGGCGGCGTTCGAGGCGGCCTGCTGCGCCGCGAACGGCGTGCCTTTGCGCGACCCGCGAAAACCGAGCGATCCTGAACTCTTCCATGACAGAACGTTGCCATTCATGTCGGTGATGGTCACGATCGTGTTGTTGAAGGAAGCCTGCACATAGCACAGCCCGTGCGGAACGTGCTTGCGCTCCTTCTTCTTGAACGTCTTTTTCTTGCCTTTTTTCTCCGGTGCGGCGGTGCCGCCCGCTGCTGCTGGTTTCGCCATGAAAACCTCGGTTTCAAGGTCTCAAAGTTTCAGAGTTTCAAGGCCAGTCTTTGAAACCTTGAAACCTTCGAAACTTTGAAACATGTTCTGCTTATGTTTTCGCCGTCGCCTTCTTCTTCTGCGCCACCGTTCCTTTGCGCGGGCCTTTTCGGGTGCGCGCGTTGGTGTGCGTACGCTGTCCGCGGACCGGCAGATTACGGCGGTGACGGAAGCCGCGATAGGAGCCGATTTCGATGAGACGCTTGATGTTCATCGAAACTTCCTTGCGCAGATCGCCTTCCACCATCCCCTGCGATTCGATCACGGTGCGGATACGGTTGACTTCTTCCTCGCTCAGGTCTTGGACCTTTTTCATGGGATCTACATTCGCCTGGTCGAGGATGGTCCCAGCACGTGGGTGCCCGATGCCGTAGATGTAAGTCAGCGCGATGTTGATGTGCTTCTGGCGCGGTAAATCGACGCCTGCAATTCGTGCCATTATTCTTATACCTCGGCGGCCAAAGCCGCTATTTCAATTGCGCCTGTGATCGCAGCGCTGAAACGCCGCGCCACCCAAAGGGCTTTTACCCTTGGCGCTGTTTGTGTTTCGTGTTGACGCAGATCACCCGCACCACTCCCTTGCGATGGATGACTTTGCACTTGTCACAGATTTTCTTGACCGACGCTCGTACTTTCATAAACCAGCTTTCAGCCGGACTTCGTCCGGCGGACAGTCCCTTCGACCTCGCTCAGGGCAGGCTGAGGAAGCTGTCCCCACATAATTCTATTTGTATCTGTACACGATCCTGCCGCGATTCAAATCGTAAGGCGAAAGCTCGACTGCGACCTTGTCGCCGGGAAGGATGCGAATGAAATTTTTGCGCATCTTGCCGGACACATGCGCCAGCACCTGGTGCTTGTTTTCCAGTTCCACCTTGAACATGGCGTTAGGCAGCGGTTCCAGGACCGTTGCCATCACTTCAATCGCGTCTTCTTTACTCATTCGCTCCTTGCGTTCTGAACTTTAGAGATCCCTCGCATAAAACGCTCGAGACTCGGCAGCGGGTTCCCGCTTGACTCCGAGTCACGCCCGCTAAACGCTTCTACTTCGTCAAAATCACCGGCCCATCTTTGGTCACGGCTACGCAATGTTCAAAATGTGCGCTGCAACTGCCGTCGACGGTCACTGCGGTCCACTTATCGCCGAGCACTCTCGCATCCGGCTTGCCGTAATTCACCATGGGCTCGATGGCGAGCACCATGCCTTCGCGCAGCTTCGTTCCATGCCCGCGATTTCCAAAGTTCGGAATCTGCGGCTCCTCGTGCAGCTTGGTGCCGATGCCATGGCCCACGAAGTCGCGCACCACGCTGAAACCTGCAGCTTCCACGTGCTCCTGCACCGCCGCGCCTACGTCGCCGATCGAATTGCCGATGCGCGCCTGCTCAATGCCCCGGTACAGCGACTCCTCGGTCACCGTCAGCAACTTGTGCAGGTCCGGCTTCAACGACTCACCGACCGGGACCGTAATGGCCGCGTCGCCATAATATCCGTCGAGCACCACGCCGCAATCGATCGAAACGATGTCACCCTCTTTCAGGGTGCGCTTCTCCGACGGAATGCCGTGCACAATTTCTTCGTTCACCGAGGTGCATAGCACGCAGGGATAATCAAAATATCCCTTGAACGCGGGCTTAGCGCCGAGTTCGGAAATTTTCTTTTCGGCGGCACGCTCCAAATCCATCGTGGTCACGCCGGGAGCAACCAGCGAACGCACGCTGATCCAAGACCTGGCGCACGATGCGGCCGCTTTGCCGCATACGCTCAATTTCTGCCGCCGACTTGCAAACAATTGCCATACTTCAAATGGATGACCTTCGATGACCATCGGACGCTGGCAATCAAGCTGTGGCAACGATGCCCTGGAGATCGCTAGGCGTGATGGTCTTCAATGATCCTGAAAATCTCCTTGGTGACTTCGTCCATCGGCCGATCACCATCGATCGAAATCAACCGTCCGGTGCGTCCGTAATAATCGGCCACAGGCGCAGTCTGCTCCTGATACGCCGCTAAACGCGGCTGAATCACTTCCAACCTGTCGTCATTGCGGGTTTCCAGCTTGGTTCCGTCGAGATCGCAAACTTCATCGACAAGCGCCGGCTGAAAGTGGACGTTATAGATCCGCCCACAGGTGGGACAAGAACGGCGTCCAGTAATGCGGAGCAGCAACTGATTATAATCCACCTCCAGCCGGATCACAATCGGCCAGGCCCGCGTGGGCCGCGAGTTATCAAAGAGCCTATCGTCGAGCAGCGCATCCAGCCATCCGGCCTGGGCCGCGGTGCGCGGAAATCCGTCAAGAATATAGCCACGCCGACAATCCGGCTGACTCAACCTTTGCCGGACCATTTCACAAACCAGGTCGTCGGAAACCAGCTCGCCACGCGCCATCACCGATTTGGCGACGCTCCCAAGCTCCGTCCCCTGGGCCACGTTGTACCGCAGAAGGTCTCCCGTGGAAACCTGCGGTATCAAATACTTTTCCATGATGCGCTTGGACTGCGTGCCCTTGCCGGCACCCGGCGGCCCAAGCAATACCACGGGACCTAAATCACGCGAGGTTTCCTGCGCCATCGAGTTGGCCAAAGCCTCCCGAACAGTGTTCCTGAACCGCCTCCCACAAGGCGCTTCAAGGTGCAGCAACCCCAGGATTTCAAGTACTAAAGTTTCAAGGTTTTCAACGTCCAGAGAACCGTCAAGCTCGGACAGCTTTGAAACATTTCCGCTGGCACCTTGAAACCTTGCCACTTTTGAAACTTTGTTTTTACGACCAGTTCCTTCGGCCGCGAATGCGTCCACTACGCGGCGTGAATCCATCGTAGTGACGCATGATCAACTGCGCTTCGATCTGGGTCACAGTATCCATCGCCACGCCCACCACGATCAGCAGCGACGTCCCGCCGAAATAAAAATTAACTCCCAAGCCGTTCGTTACCCACACCGGCAACCGCTCGAATAAAGACCCTCCAAGCCAGAACGGCAAATGGTTCAAGTGAATGCCGGCAATCATCCACTCCGGAATAAACGAAATGATGATCAGATAAAGCGCGCCTACGAGCGTGATGCGAGTCAGAACTTCATTGATGTAATCAGCCGTGCGCTTGCCCGGACGAATGCCGGGAATGAATCCGCCATACTTGCGCATGTTGTCGGCGACTTCGCTGGGATTGAACACGATCGACACGTAGAAGTAAGCGAAGAAAATAATGCCGACCGCATACAACAGCGTATAGAGCGGCTCACCCCAACTAATCATGCGAAACAGCTCGCCGAAGTAGCGGCTGTTCTTCAATCCATATCCGATGGTCTGCGGCAAGGTGAGGATCGAGGACGCGAAGATGACCGGCATTACGCCGCCTGCGTTGACGCGCAACGGCAGGTGGGTGGATTGTCCGCCCATCACTTTACGACCCACCACACGCTTGGCGTATTGCACCGGAATGCGCCGCTCGGAACGCTCGACGTAAACGATGAATGCCACCACCGCGATCATGAAAACCACCAGCCCAATCATGAGGACTGGAGTGATGGCCCCCCAAGTCCCGTTCTTTGCTTTTATGAAAAGATCTTCAACTCCGCGCGGCAGGCCAACTACGATACCCGCAAAAATCAGCAGCGACATGCCGTTGCCGATGCCCCGGTCGGTGATCTGCTCACCCAGCCACATGACGAACGTACTGCCTGCCGTGAGCGTCAGCATGGTCATCAAGATAAAGCCGGGGCCGGGGGTCAGCACAAAGTCTCCCGCCTTTTCCAGGCCAATGGCAATGCCGAACGACTGGATCGCGCTCAGCATGATGGTGATGTAGCGGGTCCACTCGGTAATTTTTTTGCGGCCCAGTTCACCTTCTTTTTGCAGCTTGGCCAGCGGTTCGTAGACCACGGTCAAGAGCTGCAAGATGATCGAGGCCGTAATGTACGGCATAATGCCCAGCGCAAAGATGGTCATGCGGCGCAAATTGCCGCCGGAGAACAGGTCGACAAAACCGAGCAGCGACCCGGCATTCTGATTGAAGGCTTGCTCCAGCTTGAGGAAGTTCACCCCCGGCGTGGGAAGATGCCCGCCCAGCCGGTAGACCGCTAGAATGGCCAGCGTAAACAGAACCCGCTTGCGCAAGTCCGGGATGCGAAAGATATTAAGAAGCTTTTCAACCATTACTGCAAAACCTCAAATTTGCCGCCCGCCTTGCCGATCTTCTCTTGCGCCGACTTGGAGAACTTGTGCGCGTGCACGGTGATGGCAACGGTAAGTTCGCCATCTCCGAGAATTTTTACCGGGTGCTTGGTCCTGATGACTCCCGCCTTGCGCAGCACCTCAGGAGTGATGGGGGAAGCCAGCACTTCCGCGCCCAGCGCTACCAACCGCTCGAGACTGACAATATTAAATTCTTTCCGGAAAATATTGGTGAAGCCACGTTTTGGCATTCGCCGGTGCAGCGGCATCTGGCCGCCTTCAAACCCGCGGATAAGGCGCATACCGGTGCGCGAGCGCTGGCCCTTGTGTCCGCGGGTGGAAGTCTTGCCCATGCCCGAGCCCATGCCGCGGCCCACGCGCTTGCGCTTTTCCGATGCCTTCTTGGGTGCGTGAATATTGGATAAGTTCATATAAAAGTCCAGGTTACAAAGTTTCAGGGTTTCAAAGTTTCCAGTAGTGCATTGACACCTTGAAACTCAGGAACATTGAAACGTTACTGCTCCACAATCTCCACCAGATGCGGGACCTTCGCCACCATTCCGCGAATGGCCGCCGTGTCCGGGCGCTCGATTATTTGGTTCAGCCGGGTAAATCCCAGCCCTTTGATTACCAGTTTTTGCTTGGTCGGCGCGCAGATAAAAGAGCGCACCCACTTCAGATGAATCTTTCCGCCCACATCGGTTTGCTTTGCTTTTGCCGTCATCGATAATTCCTTAGTCGCTGCTCAACTTGCTACAGTTCCTGCTCAGTCTTGCCGCGCATGGAGGCAACGCTCTCTCTGCTCTTGAGATGGCGTAACGCGTCAAAGGTGGCTTTGATTACATTGTGCGGATTCGTTGTGCCGATGGATTTCGTCAGCACATTCTGAATTCCCACAGAAGTCATCACCGCGCGCACCGCGCCCCCGGCAATCACTCCGGTCCCTTCCGGGGCCGGCTTTAGCAGCGACCTTGCCGGAGCCATAGCGGCCAAGAATCAGGTGCGGGATCGAAGTCTGAGTCAGGTTGACCTTGATCAGGTTCTTCTTGGCCGATTCAATGGCCTTGCGGATCGCCTGCGGAACTTCTTTTGCTTTTCCCGCTCCATGTCCGACAACCGCCGCCGTGGGGTCGCCCACCACCACAAGCGCGGCGAAAGAAAGGTTCTTGCCGCCCTTCACCACTTTGGTGACGCGGTTAATGGCCACCACCTGGTCTTTCAACTGGTACGAATTGGCGTCGAGCTTTTTAATGACTGTTGGCATTCTTTAAACCTGATTTCGTAATTTTGTAATTTAGTCATCGGGAAATTGAAAATCCAATCGTTCCAGCTTTCAAATTACAAAATTACCGGATTAGCAAATTCCCAAATCCTAAAACTGCAGTCCCGCCTCGCGCGCCGCATCGGCCAGCGCCTTTACGCGTCCGTGATAAATGTAGCCGCCGCGGTCAAATACCACCTTGCTCACGCCTTTGGCCTTGGCGCGCTCGGCAATGGTTTTGCCGACGGACTTCGCCGCTGCCACATTGCCGCCGGTGCGCCGCGCGTTTTTCTTGCCTTCGGCCGTGCTTGGTTTTTCTTCCTCAGCGGAACTGGCCGAAACAAGCGTCACCCCGTGTAAGTCGTCGATGACTTGCACGTAGATGTGATTCAACGAGCGGTACACGTTCAATCGCGGCCGCTCCGCCGTGCCGCGCAATTTCTTGCGGATGCGGTCGTGGATGTGATCGCGCTTCTGGTTCTTGGAAATTTTCGTAAACATTGCTTGCTTCCTTTACGATTACTATGCACCGACGAGCAGAACAGAGGTCCTTCGCTACGCTCAGGACGACGCCAGCAGGCCCCCGCTTCGCTCACGCCTGCTAAACGGCCTCATTTCGCGCCGGTCTTGCCGACTTTCTTCTTCAATCTCTCGCCTGCGTACCTCACACCTTTGTTCTTGTAGGGATCCGGTGGACGCAAGGACCGCATTTCTGCGGCAACTTGTCCAACTTGCTGCCGGTCGATCCCGGTCAGCGAAATCTTGGTCTGCTTGGGATCGACCGCCGCCTCGACGCCGGTGGGCAGCGGGTACTCAATCGGATGCGAATATCCCAGATTGAACACGATCGTTCCCTTGCCCTTCATTTCAGCGCGGTAGCCGATGCCCACGATTTCCAGGTCGCGCGTCCAGCCTTTGGTGACGCCTTCCACGGCATTGTTCACCAGAGCGCGAGCCAGGCCATGCACCGCCGCCTGCGAATCGTTTTCGCGCAGCGCCACGATGTGGCCGTCTTTTTGTTCAAACTTGATACCGGTAGGGAGAGCCGTATCCAGCTTGCCTTTCGGCCCCTGCACCAGCACAGTGTTGCCTTCAATCTTGACCGTCACCCCTTTGGGGATCGGAATCGGCTTTTTTCCAATTCGTGACATAAGCTTTGAGCTCTCAGCTTTTAGCTTTCAGTTCCATCACTGCCCGTTAGTCGATAGCTAACGGCTGATAGCTGAAAGCTGCTTTTCTACCAAATCTCGCACAGCAATTCGCCGCCTACGCCTTCTTTGCGCGCCTGGCGTCCTGTCATTACACCTCGCGGCGTAGTTAGAATGTTGATCCCCATTCCACCAAGCACGCGGGGAATTTCGGTGCGACGCACATACACCCGGCAACCGGGCCGCGATACGCGCTCGGCCTTCGAAATCGCCGCTTCATTGTGCGCGCCGTACTTCAGATAAATGCGGATGACCTTGTGGCCTTCCTCTTCCGTCGCCTTGAAATTCGAAATGTATCCTTCTTCCTTCAGGATGCGGGCAATCTCGACCTTGAGGCGCGAAGCCGGAACGTCCACCTTCTGGTGCCGCGCCTGCAGCGCGTTGCGCACTCTCGTCAGCATATCTGCGACCGGATCGGTCAACCTCATCGTTTGCTTCTCCTCTCGCCGCCCGTTCGCTCCGCATTCTGCGGAGAACCTGCAGCGGCTTGCTACCACTACCCCTCAACCTTGCCATCCTGAGCGAGGCTCTTTCCCTACCAGGACGACTTCGAAACTCCCGGAATCTCTCCGCGCAACGCTAAGCCCCGGAAACACAGGCGGCAGATGCCGAACTTGCGCAAATACGCCCGCGGCCGTCCGCACAGCTTGCAGCGGTTGTGCCGCCGCGTGGAAAATTTCAGCGTCTTCTTGGCCGCCCGCGCCACTTCAAACTTCTTTTCGATCTTCGCGTCTTTTACTCGTTTTGCAGTAGTCATGAAATCCTTAACAGTCCTTGTTGTCGAACCTTGAAACCCGAAACTCGAAACCTCGAGACTTTATTGCTGGCGGAACGGCATGCCGAGATGCTTCAGCAGCGTTCGCGCCTGATTGTCGTTCGCGGCCGTGGTCACAATGGTGACATTCATGCCCTTCAATTTGTCGACCCTCTCGTAAGAAATCTCCGGAAAGATCAACTGATCGTGCAGCCCCAGCGTGTAGTTGCCGCGGCCGTCAAACGACTTAGTGGATACGCCACGGAAATCGCGCACGCGCGGCAGAACGATATTCACCAGCCGGTCGAAAAATTCGTACATGCGGTCGCCGCGCAGCGTGACCATGGCTCCAATGGCCTGGCCCTCACGCACCTTGAAAGCGGCAATCGACTTCTTGGCTTTGGTGACGATGGGCTTCTGCCCGGTGATCTGGCCGAGTTCATTGACCGCCGGATCGAGGATCTTCGAGTTCTGCGTGGCCTCGCCCATGCCCATGTTGACCACAATCTTGTTGAGGCGCGGGACCGCCATCGTGTTCTTCAGCTCAAGCTCTTTCAGCAGGGCCGGCGCGACTTCTTTTTCGAAACGCGCCCGCAGCCGCGGACGTTCTTTCGCGCTATGCCGGGCCTGCTCAGGAGCTTTCTGCTCCTGCGCCGATTCTTTCGCTTGTTTCTTTTCTTTTGCCATTGCTTCTCTTCAACCTTCCGCGCGGGACAAAACGCTCAGGATGACGCCACCGGGCCCATGCCCGCTAAACGGCGTCACTTATCCAGCGTCGTTCCGCATTTCTTGCACACCCGTACTTTGCGATCGCCGCGCTCTTCATGACCGATGCGCACCGGCCCGCAGCTGGGGCAAACCAGTTGCACGTTCGAAATCGCAATCCGGCTTTCCTGCTCGGCAATACCGCCCGCGATATTGCGCTGCGGGTTGGGACGCACGTGCTTCTTCACCACCATGACGTGCTCGACCAGGATCTTGGCGTCGTTGGGAAATACGCGCAGCACGCGCCCTTCCTTGCCTTTGTCGCGTCCGGTAATGACTTTCACCGTGTCGTTGCGGCGAATGTCGACTCGCTTGTGCTCTGTGCTTGCAGTTCTCATAAAGTCAAAGTTTCAAGGTTTCACGTTTCAAAAGTTTCGAGGTCGAACCACCACTCTCCAAAATTTCCAGCGATTCAAGGCACCTTGGAACCTTGAAACTCTGAAACCTCGAACCTGCCTCAAATCACTTCCGGTGCCAGCGAAACAATTTTCAAAAATCTCTTCTCGCGCAACTCGCGCGCTACCGGGCCGAAAACGCGGGTTCCAACCGGCTCGCCGGCATCGTTGATCAGCACCGCGGCATTCTGATCGAAGCGGATGTAGGTTCCATCCCGCCGGCGATGCTCTTTGCGCGTGCGGACGATCACCGCCTTCACTACTTTGCCCTTCTGCACCTGGCCATCGGGAGCAGCCTCTTTTACCGCGGCGGTGATTATGTCGCCCAGGCCGGCATTCAATCCGGTCGAGCCGCCGAGCGGCAGAATCATCTGCAGCTTGCGCGCGCCGGAGTTGTCGGCGACCTCCAGCATGCTTCTCATCATCACAGCCATGGCTTCAATCTCCCTCGCACCGTCATCCTGAACGAGACACTTTTCGTCTCGCGAAGGGCACCTGGGTCGCGCTTCCTACTTGCTTTCTTGCTCCAGCGTAATTTCGGGCACCAGCGCGGTCTTCCGGATAATGTCCTTCAACTTCCAGCGCTTCAGTTTCGAGAGCGGGCGCGTCTCCTGAATGCGGACAAAATCGCCGACGTGCGCTTCGTTTTTCTCGTCGTGCGCGTAAAACTTTTTATTGCGCGCGATCACGCGGCCGTAAAAGGGATGCGCCTTTTTGCGCGTGACCTTGACCACGATCGTCTTGGCCATCTTGTTGGCCACAACCTCGCCGACGACTTCCTTGCGCCGTCCCTGCACATGCTCGTTTTTCGCCGTTGCTGAACCGGCTGCAGTTTCCGCCATTATTTTGTCTCCGTTGCCCCGGTTCGCGCTCGCTCGCCTAAAATCGTTTTGACCCGGGCAATGTCCTTGCGCAGTCCGCGAATCTTTTTCAGGCTCTCGGTCTGCCCCATGTTCAGCTGGAATTTCAGCTTGAACAGCTGATCGGCCAGATCGCGCTCCTGGTGCTTCATCTCTTCTTCGGTAAGATTTCGAATTTTTTCTGCTTTCATAAAAATCGTGTCCTTAGCTCTAATGCGCAGTTTCGCGCTTCACCAAGGCGGTGCGCAGGGGCAGCTTGTGCGATGCCAACCGCATCGCCTCGCTGGCATCCGCGATCGTCACGCCTTCCATCTCGAACAAAATCTTTCCCGGACGCACCACCACCACCCAATGGTCCGGCGCGCCTTTGCCCTTGCCCATACGGGTTTCGGCCGGCTTCTTGGTGACCGGCTTGTCGGGAAACACGCGAATCCAGATTTTTCCGCCACGCTTGACGAAGCGGGTCATGGCCACGCGGCTGGCCTCGATCTGACGGTCGGTAATCCATCCCGGCTCAAGCACCTTCAAGCCGAAGTCACCGAAGGCCAGCGTGCTTCCGCGCCAGGCCTTGCCCGTCATGCGTCCGCGCTGCTGCTTGCGGTACTTAATTTTCTTTGGCATCAACATAAATAAGCTCTCAGCACTCAGCCGTCAGCTTTCAGCGAAACGGCCTTTATCTTTATCTTTTATGGCTGCTACTAGAACGCGCCTACCGCCGTCTTCTCCTCGCGCTTCTTGGCCGGCAAAATCTCGCCTTTGTAGACCCAGACCTTCACGCCAATCACGCCGTAGGTGGTGCGCGCTTCGGAGAATCCGTATTCGATATCCGCACGCAGCGTGTGCAGCGGCAACCGCCCCTGCAGGTACCACTCGGAGCGCGCGATTTCGTTTCCATTCAGCCGTCCGCTTACGCGGACTTTGATCCCCTTGCAACCAAAACGCAGCGCCGAATCGACGGATTTGCGCATGGCGCGGCGAAACCCGACTCGTTTTTCGAGCTGCAATGCGATCGCCTCCGAAACCAGTTGCGCGTCGAGCTCCGGCTTGTGCACTTCCTGAATGTCGACAAAGATGTCCTTGCCTTTGGTGCGGGCCTGCAGTTCGGCTTTCAGCTTGTCGATCTCCGCGCCCTTGCGGCCAATAATAATTCCCGGCCGTGCGGTCTTGATGATGATGCGCAGCTTGTTGCCCGGCCGCTCGATCTCAATCGAACTCACGCCCGCCGACTTGAGCTTCTCTTTCAATTCGGCCTTCAGCTTGACGTCTTCGTAAAGCTGCTTATCGTAGTCGCGCTCGGCGAACCAGCGCGACTTCCACGGCTTGGTGTAGCCGAGTCTAAATCCGTAAGGATGGACTTTTTGTCCCATTGCTTCTCCTAACTCATTCCCCTCAAACTTGTCATTCCGAACACGCGCAAAGCGCGGGTGAGGAACCTGCTTTCTATTTCGAAACTGCTTTCTTTTTCTTGCCAGCTCCTGCCGCTTTCTTCGCCACTGGAGCCCGCTTTTGCTTGGGAGCTCCTGCCCGCGCAGCAGTCGCGCTTGTTTTCGAACTCGGGGCCGCGCCGTTGCCGCGGTCTGCCAGCACTATTTCGATGTGCGCGATGCGCCTCACGTAGCGAAACGCGCGGCCCTGCGGCGCCGGACGAATGCGCTTCATGCGCGGTCCATCGTTCGCGATGGCGCTCTTTACATATAGATTGTCGATATCGACATCCAGATTTTTCTCCGCGCTCAAAAAGTTCGCGTTATCCAGCGCCGACTGCAACAGCTTGCCTACGTGCGCCGCGACCCGCTTTTTCGTGTACAGCAGCGTATTGCGCGCTTCTTCCACCCGGCGCCCCTTGATCAGCTCCAGCACCAGGCGCGCCTTCTGCGGCGAGACCCGCAAGTAACGCATTTCGGCTCGAAATTCCATTCGCGTCTCCCCTTACGCCTTCGGCGCTGCTGGCGCCGACGGAGTAATCGCCCCCGGGCCGCCCGGAATGCCGGCCGGCTTCGCCGCAACTTCCGTCGCCGCCTTCATCGAGTGACCTTTGAAATTGCGCGTGAAGCTGAATTCGCCCAGTTTGTGGCCCACCATGTTCTCGGTGAGATACACGGGGATGAATTTTTTGCCGTTATGCACTGCGATCGTGTGCCCCACCATCTCAGGGACAATCGTCGAGCGTCGCGACCAGGTGCGCAGAACTTTCTTCTCGTTGCGCGAATTCATGCCCTCGACCCGCGACATCAGGTACTCGTCCACGTACGCGCCTTTTTTGGTTGAACGTGCCATAAAATCAGCTTCCCGCTGTTAGCTCCTAGCTTTTTAGCTAAATCCAAAACCTTGTCATTCCGAACCCGCGCAAAGCGCGGGCGAGGAACCTGCTTTTATTTCACCCGGCAGGTTGACTTCGCAAAGAACGCTCAGGATGACGCCAGCGGGCTCCCGCTTCGCTTACGCCCGCTAAACGGCGTCACTTGCTTCTCCGGTTCACAATAAACTTGTCCGTGCGCTTGTTGTTGCGCGTCTTGTAGCCGCGTGTCGGCTGGCCCCACGGCGTTACCGGGTGCCTGCCGCCGGAAGTTTTACCTTCACCGCCGCCATGCGGATGGTCGACTGGATTCATCGAAACGCCGCGATTATGCGGACGCTTGCCCAGCCAGCGGGAACGTCCGGCTTTGCCGATGGTGATGTTCTCATGATCGAGATTGCCGACTTGGCCGATCGTCGCCATGCAGTCCTGCGAAATCTTCCGGGTCTCGCCGGAAGGCAATTTCACCAGCGCATAATCGGATTCCTTGGCCACCAACTGCGCCACTCCACCTGCGGAGCGCACCATTTGCGCACCCTTGCCGGGTTTCAATTCCAGGTTATGAATCGCCGTGCCGGGAGGAATGTTGCGCAGCGGCAACGCGTTGCCCACCAGAATGTCGGCCTCCGGACCGGCTGACAACTTTTTGCCCAACTTTCATTCCTTCGGGCACCAGGATGTAACGCTTCTCGCCATCGGCATAGGCCAGCAGCGCAATGCGAGCGGAGCGATTGGGATCGTATTCGATGGTGGCGACGGTGGCGGGAATGCCAAGCTTGTCGCGTTTGAAATCGATGATCCGCAGCTTGCGCTTGTGTCCGCCGCCAATGAAGCGCATGGTCATGTCGCCGGAGTTGCGCCGGCCACCGGTGCGCGGCTTCGGTTCAACCAGCGGCTTGTGCGGATGCCGCGTCGTGATGTCGTCATTGACGATCGTGGTGCGGTAGCGCAACGTCTGGGTCGTCGGTCGATAAGTCTTAATTGCCATAATCAGCTTTCTTGAAACCCTGTCATTCCGAACACGCGCAAAGCGCGGGTGAGGGACCTGTTGTTTGCTGCCTACAAATTCTGCGCGTACTCCGGCATCTTTTCGCCCGCGCGCAGCCGCACATACGCCTTCTTCCAATCCGGACGGTAGCCGGCAAACTTGCCGCGCCGCCGCTCTTTTCCCGGATAGGTCGCGGTGCGCACCGACAGCACTTTCACTTTGAAAATCGTCTGCACCGCCTGCTTCACTTCCGTCTTCGTCGCCTTCGGCGCAACCTGGAAGACCAGCGTGTTCTGCAGTTCCTTGATCGCCAAACCTTTTTCGGTGATCACCGGACGGCAAATGATCTGATATGCGGATTTCATGGTTTATGCCACCTCCGCCGCTTTTTCATGCCGTGTGCGCCGCCGCGGGGCCGTGGACGCCTTCTTTGCGCCTTCTTCTTTTTCTTCCGCTGGCTTGCGCTGCCGCTTGGGCAAACTGTCTTTCAGTGTGACCTGCAGCTTCTCGATTGCCGGGTGCGAAAAAATCACGCGATCGTAGCGCAGCAGATGATACGGATGAACCTCATTGCCCGCGATCAATTCCAGCCCAGCAATGTTTCGCGAACTCAATTCCAGATTGCGATTTGCAGCTTTGGGCGCATCCACGATCAGGACCGTTGAATCAACCTTGAGCGCAGCCAGTGCTTTCTGAAATTCTTTGGTCTTGGCTTCTTTGAGCTCGAAGGCATTCACCACGATCAGCTTGCCATCGGCAAACTTCGCCGCCAGCGCCGAACGAAGCGCACCCAAAAGCTTCTTGCGCGGAAACGCGTAATCGTACGAACGCGGAACCGGGCCATGCACCGTGCCGCCATGGCGCCAGAGCGGAGAGCGGATCGAACCGATGCGGGCGCGCCCCGTGCCTTTTTGTTTCCAAAGTTTCTTGCCCGACCCGGAAACCTGCCACCGGGCCTTGGTAGCATGCGTGCCGCGATGCTGCCCGGCGCGGTAATGCTTCACCGCTTCCCAGAGCAGGTCTTCGTTGACCGCGCCGAAAATCTCGTCGGCCAGATCGAAGGTCCCGACTTTCTCGCCGCTCAAATTGTGAATATCAATTGTCGCCATATTGCTTCTCGTGTAGCGCGAACGCCCTCGTCCGCGACTCTTTCCTAAAACACTTTCCAGCGCGCGAGGGCGCGCGCTCCACACATGCTTATGCTTTCTTCGCTGCCCGCTTCGCCGCCTTCAGCGGATCGACGGTGGCCGCGCCGGCAAATCCTCGGCGCTCTCTCGGCGGTTTCTTCGCTTTCGTAATCACGATGTAGCCGCCCTGCGGCCCCGGCACGCTGCCTTCCACCACCAGCAAATTTTCTTCTTTATCTAAACCCAAAACCCGCAGATTACGCTGGGTTACACGCTCGTGGCCCATGTGTCCTGACATGCGCATGCCTTTGAAGACGCGCGAAGGAAACGCCGACGAGCCGATCGAACCCGTAATCTGAAACATCGAACCGTGCGACTTGGGGCCGCCGCCGAAATGGTGCCGCTTGACCACGCCCTGAAAGCCGCGCCCCTTGCTGACGCCCACGATGTCGACGAATTTTTCGCCGTCGAAAATATCGACCAGCACCCGGTCGCCAGCCTTGACCGCGCCGTCGCCGTCACCATCGGTCTCCAGCGGAACTTCCCGCATGAATTTCACCGGCGGAAGATTGTTCTTCGCCAGATGTCCCTGGGCAGGCTTGGTAAGCTTCGATTGCTTCATCAGTTCAACCAGGCCGATCTGGGCGGCTTCATAACCATCTTTGGTAGCCGACTTGTGTTGCGTAATCACGCACGGGCCGGCCTGCAAAACCGTGACCGGGCGCACGTCGCCCTTGGAGTCGAACAGTTGCGTCATGCCGACTTTTTTGCCCAGGATGCCTGTAACTCTCGTTGCCATGTCCTTCTCCATCCAGCTTGGACGCTTTCTCTACAAGCGGCCATTGGCTGGGAATGTGGCGCGGGCGCCCTCGCCCGCGAACCTCAGTCGAGCTTCGCTCGACGGACAGCCGAGGGCGGCTGTCGCCACATGTTATTTATGTTCTTTCCCGAATGCCTTAATCTCCACGTCCACACCCGCCGGCAGATCGAGCTTCATCAGCGCGTCCACCGTCTGCTGCGTCGGCTCGAGAATATCGAGCAGGCGCTTGTGGGTGCGGATTTCAAACTGCTCGCGCGACTTCTTGTCCACGTGCGGCGAGCGCAGCACCGTATATTTGTTCTTCATCGTGGGCAGCGGAATTGGCCCGGCGATCTGCGCGCCGGTGCGCCGCGCCGTGTCCACAATTTCGCCCGTCGATTGGTCGAGGATACGGTAATCGTAAGCCTTCAACCGGATTCGAATTCTCTCTTGTCCTGTCACTGTTTCATCTCTCTAACCCCTCCCGGCTACGCTTCATTCGAGGTCCCGGGAAGAAAGAACTGGCGGCAGGGTGCAAGCCGCTTTTTGTGGCGCGGGCGCCCTCGCCCACGAGCCTTTGTCGCTACTGCCTGCAAAGCGGGCGAGGGCGCCCGCTCCACACATTTACTTACTGCTACTGCACAATCTCGGCAATCGTTCCCGCACCAACCGTATGCCCGCCTTCGCGGATCGCAAACCGCAAGCCCTTTTCCATGGCCACCGGTGTGATCAGTTCAATCACGAGCGAAACATTGTCTCCCGGCATCACCATCTCCGTGCCGGCCGGCAACTCGGCCACGCCCGTCACGTCCGTCGTTCGCAGATAAAACTGCGGACGATATCCTTTGAAGAACGGCGTATGCCGTCCACCTTCTTCTTTCGTCAGGATGTAAACCTCGGCCTTGAACTTAGTGTGCGGAGTGATCGACCCACCCTTGGCCAACACCATGCCGCGCTCCACATCTTCTTTCGCGATGCCGCGCAGCAACAGGCCGGCATTGTCGCCCGCCATGCCTTCGTCCAGCTGCTTCTTGAACATTTCGACGCCCGTGACGACCGTCTTGCGCGTATCGCGGAAGCCGACGATCTCCACTTCTTCTCCGACTTTCACTTTGCCGCGCTCGATTCGTCCCGTCACCACCGTGCCGCGGCCCTGAATCGAGAAGATGTCTTCAATCGGCATCAGGAACGGCTTGTCGAGTTCGCGCGCCGGCTGCGGCACGCTCTTGTCAACCGCTTCCATCAAGGCGTCAATCTGCTTCTCCCACTTCTCTTCTCCGTTTAAAGCCCCTAAAGCAGAAAGACGAATCACCGGCACATCGTCGCCGGGAAACTTGTACGACTTCAGCAGCTCTCTGACTTCGAGTTCAACGAGGTCCGAGCAACTCGGGATCGTCCACCGCATCGCACTTGTTCAGCGCGACCACGATGTAAGGCACGCCGACCTGCCGCGCCAGCAGCACGTGCTCGCGCGTCTGCGGCATCGGACCATCCGTCGCCGCGACAACCAGGATTGCGCCATCCATCTGCGCCGCGCCCGTGATCATGTTCTTGATGTAGTCGGCGTGGCCGGGGCAATCGACGTGCGCGTAGTGCCGGTTCGCCGTCTCGTACTCGACGTGCGCCGTCGCGATGGTGATGCCGCGGGCTTTTTCTTCCGGTGCGTTATCAATGCTGTCAAAAGACCGGAAGACGATCTTCGGATTGTGCTTCTGCAAAACCTTCGTGATGGCCGCCGTCAGCGTGGTCTTGCCATGGTCAATGTGACCAATCGTCCCCACGTTGCAGTGCGGCTTGTTACGATCAAATTTCTCTTTCGCCATTGCCTTTATTCCTCAGGGGCTAAAGCCCCGGATTATTTCATTCTTCCTAGCGGCACGGCTGAAGCCGTGCCCTGATACGAAACCTATTTCGCGATTGCAACTTTCTTTCGCGATTGCTACTTTGTCGTCCCCTGCACCTTGGCGATGATTTCCTCCGCGACCGATCGCGGAGCTTCTTCATACCTAGCAAAGTGCATCGAGTATTCGGCGCGGCCCTGGGTTGACGAACGCATGTGGGTCGCGTAGCCAAACATTTCTGCCAGCGGCACGATCGCCTTGATTACCTGTGAACCGGCGCGGTGCTCCATGCCTTCGATGCGGCCGCGACGCGAACTCAGGTCGCCCATGATCACGCCCGCGTAATCTTCCGGCGTGACGACTTCCACCGACATCACCGGCTCCAGCAGCACCGGCGAAGCTTTGCGCGCAGCCTCTTTGAACGCCATCGAGCCGGCAATCTTGAAGGCCATTTCGTTCGAATCGACATCGTGATAGCTGCCGTCATACAGCGTCGCCTTCACATCGACCATGGGATAGCCCGCAAGAATGCCACCTTCGAGCGCTTCCTGAATTCCCTGATCGATTGGCTTGATAAATTCTTTTGGCACCGATCCGCCAACAATGTCATTAACGAACTCGTACCCAGTCCCAGCCGGTTGGGGATCCAGCCTGATCTTGGCGTGGCCATACTGGCCGCGTCCACCAGTCTGGCGAATGTATTTGCCTTCGGCCTCGGAGTGCTTCTTAATGGTCTCGCGATACGCCACCTGCGGCTTGCCGACATTGGCCTCAACTTTGTATTCGCGCATCATGCGGTCGACAATGATTTCGAGGTGCAACTCGCCCATGCCGCTGATGATGGTTTGTCCACTGTCGGGATCGGTGTGAACCTTAAAGGTGGGATCTTCCTGCGCCAGCTTGGCCAGCGCCATGCCCATCTTTTCCTGATCGGCCTTTGTCTTGGGTTCGACCGCAACCGAAATTACCGGGACCGCAAAGGTAATCGACTCGAGAGCAATGGGGTGCCGGTCATCGCAAATCGTGTCCCCTGTGCCGACGTTCTTCAGCCCGACGACCGCACAAATGTCGCCGGCGAGAATCTCGCTGATCTCTTCGCGCTTGTTGGCGTGCATCTTCAGCAGGCGGCCAATGCGTTCGGTCTTGGTGGTGCGGACGTTAAGAACGGATTCTCCCGATTTCAATTGCCCGGAGTAAACCCGAATGAACGTCAACTGGCCGACAAACGGATCGGCCATGATCTTGAAGGCCAGCGCCGAAAATGGCTCTTTGTCGTCGGCATGGCGGAAAATCTTCTCACCGTTGTCGGGATTCAATCCGTGCGTCTCCGGAACATCCAGCGGCGAAGGCAGATAATCTACCACCGCGTCGAGCAGCGGCTGCACGCCTTTGTTTTTAAATGCTGTACCCACGACCACCGGGAACACTTTCAAGGCAATCGTCGATTTGCGCAGCGAAGCGCGCAGTTCGTCAGGCGTGATCTCTTCGCCTTCCAGAAACTTGTGCAGGATCTCGTCATCGTTCTCGGCGATAGTTTCAACCAACTGGGCGTGGAAGGCTTCGGCTTTCTTCTTCAGGTCGGCGGGAATTTCTTCGGTGACATATTCGGCGCCCATGGTGTCATCGACCCACACAATGGCCTTCATGCCAATCAGATCGACGACGCCTTTGAATTTGTCTTCCTGCCCGATCGGAATTTGAATCGCGACCGGTTTGGCGCTTAGCCGCTTGCGAATCGTATCGACCGCATGTTCAAAATCCGCGCCCATCTTGTCGACCTTGTTGATGAAGCAAATGCGCGGAACGCCGTACTTGTCAGCCTGGCGCCAAACTTTTTCCGACTGCGGCTGCACCCCGTGAACAGCGTCAAACACGGCAACGGCGCCATCAAGCACACGCAGCGAGCGCTCGACTTCGGCCGTGAAGTCGACGTGGCCGGGGGTATCAATAATGTTGATGCGAATGTCGCGCCAGGTGCAGGTCGTGGCAGCGGAAGTAATGGTGATGCCGCGCTCCTGCTCCTGCTCCATCCAATCCATGGTCGCAGTGCCTTCGTGGACCTCTCCGATGCGGTGGGTGCGTCCGGTATAAAACAGGATGCGCTCCGTCGTAGTGGTCTTACCGGCATCGATGTGGGCCATGATGCCGATGTTCCTGCAACGCTCTAATGGGACTGTTCTAGCCACGACAATTAACTCTTTCTAGGGCCCTGCTACCGCGATTTAGTAATTTTGTAATCGGGTAATTTGGCGATTGAAAATAAAAAGCGATACGGGCTTAAATTACAAAATTGCCCGGCCACCAAATTACGAATTTCCTACCACCGGTAATGCGCGAACGCCTTATTGGCCTCCGCCATGCGGTGTACATCTTCCTTCTTCTTGATGGCCGCGCCTTTTCCGTTGGCGGCGTCCAGCAATTCATTGCTCAACTTGTCGATCATGCCCTTTTCGGCGCGGCCGCGGGCGTACGTCAATATCCAGCGGATCGCCAGCGAGGTGCGCCGGTCGGCATTCACTTCCACTGGAACCTGATAGTTCGCTCCGCCCACGCGCCGGGTCTTCACTTCCAGCAGGGGCTTCGTATTCTCGACTGCCTTCTTGAACAGCTTCAAAGCTTCGTCGCCGCCTTTTTCCTGCACCTTGGTGAGCGCCGTATAGAAGATGCGCTCGGAGGTGCTGCGCTTGCCCTGCCACATCATCGAATTGATGAACTTCGTGACCAGGTCCGAGCCATAAATGGCATCGGCCGGCACGGTCCGCTTGACGGTATGTCCTTTACGAGGCATTCAAAACTCCAGGTTTCAAAGTTTCGAAGGTTTCAATGTTTCAAAGTCTAGGTGATGTCACCTTGAAACTTTGAAACCTGCGAAACCTTGAAACTTGTTTCTTACCCCTTCTTCGCGCGCTTCGCGCCGTACTTCGATCTTCCCTGCTGGCGGCCAGCCACGCCCACCGCATCCAGCGTGCCGCGAATCACGTGATAGCGCACGCCCGGCAGATCTTTCACGCGGCCTCCGCGGATCAGCACAATCGAGTGCTCCTGCAGATTGTGGCCAACGCCTGGAATGTAGGTGGTCACTTCAATTCCATTCGTCAGACGCACGCGAGCGACTTTGCGCAGCGCCGAGTTTGGCTTCTTGGGCGTCTGCGTATACACGCGGGTGCAGACACCGCGCTTCTGCGGACACCCCTCGAGCGCCGGGCTCGCCGTCTTATACCGCGGCCGCTTTCGGCCCTTCGCCACCAATTGATTAAAAGTAGGCACTCTTTGCCGCTCCTTCTCGTACTCTGCAGACTCGTACTCCGCAAACTCGCGCTCTGCAACGCAACCGATGCCGTGCGCCAATTCACTTGCAGGCAAACGCGCAGCCTCTGGGCTTTCCCGGTTTTCGATTTCACAATCCGGGCTGGCTGACACGCGGTCAGCCATGCTTCTCACCGCGAAAAATCACGGTGAGAGATTCTGGGAACCCAACTTGATTTACGCTGCCGACGGTGGCACCCGGCCAAAACTCCGGGGGTACTCCGTATCGCCAGCTCTGTCCTGCATATCTTTCGCAGACTCTCGTCGCGTTTCTTAACTTGCGTTAAGAGCCCTGGTGAAAGGGCGAAAGGCAGCGCAGGAACGTTTCAGCGAGGAAAGTTTCCGAATCGTCACACTGACCGGAAACGCGTTTCACAAACTCTGCCGCCAGCTCCACATGATTCTCGCGGAACTCACAGCTCACAAATAAGCCTGGATTAACTCGCGGAACCTAACAACTATAGCAACTCAATCGAAACATCGTCAACCCATGTTTTTGACAACGGTGCCGATCGATTGCTCCGAACGGTCCAGAGTCTTTGAAAAAGCAGATCTCGGCAATGTTGCCTAATGTGCATGCCGCATTTTGCGCCATTAAATTTCCTGCTGTAGAATCGAACCGAGAATTTCTTAATTTCCCGAATGGCCTCCACCAGCGAAAATGCATCTTAGATCTGCAGCCAAGGCGACGGTAAACTTCCTTGGCTTGACCGCCGCCGTCAGCAATCTCAGAAGCCAAGCCAAGTATTATCTCAAGGCTGATGTTAGGGCCCGGAATGCAAGGTTCAAGCACAGTCCCGCAGCCGATGGTCTTCCCATGCCTCCGTCGAACCTCGTCTATTTGGTTACGGGCCAGTTTGATTGCGAGGCCTTTTACGACAATGGGATCCTGGGGGCCGGTTGCATTAGAAATTTTGCAAAGAAAAACGGGCTGGAATTCGGCGCGTTCGGCAAGGTGCTCGATTTCGGGTGCGGCTGCGGCCGTGTCATGCGGCAGTGGTCCAAGGTGGCCGTTCCAAAGTTCTACGGGGTCGACTACAACCCGAAGCTAATCGAATGGTGCCAGGCCAACTTGAGATTTGCCGAATTTGCGGTGAACCACTCGGTCACTCCCCTTAAATTCGTGGACGGAACATTCGACTTTATCTACTCGATTTCGGTGTTTACCCACCTCACTGAAAACGATCAGCGGTTCTGGATGCGCGAACTGGTCCGCATTCTCAAGCCGGGCGGCCATTTAATAATTACAGTCCACGGCGCGAGTCGGGCGACGCAACTCTCGCCCGAGGAGCGGCAAGAATTTGACGCGGGCAAAGTTGTGGTGACTCGCTCGAAATACTCCGGCGAAAATCTTTGCGCCACCTATCATCCGGAGAAGTACGTTCGCGAGGTCCTGTGCCGCGGATTGACGTTCGTTGATTTCGAATCGGGTGGGGCAAAAGACGCCAACCAGGATGCTTTTCTTTTCCGCAAACCCAATTGACCTTTGGCCAGCTCTTCCGGACTGGAACAAACCGCAGGCACGAACCAGAGAGGCTCACGAGAACATCATTCCTTCATGCTTTTGCATCAAACCGTCACAGACGGGAAGAAATCAGCAAAGTGTGATCGGCGAACGGAGAAACTCCCAGAAGCGTGTTTTTCAGGCCATGTCTCAAGACCATCTTGCTGAATCGATCTGCGTTCACTAAACTACAGGTTTTCCATTCCATTGAACTGCGCGCCCACCGGATCCAACCGGGGGCGGCGAGAGGGTGCATGGGAAGTTCGTGTTTCGCTCGGGGGTTGTTAGCTGCGCGGTTGTTCCTCGCTGCATCTTTATTCTTACTATTACCTGCATGTGGCGGGCACAAGCCGGCGGGCGCCGCGACTAATCCGGTGAGAATCACCCTCACTCCTTCGGTCAGCTATTCCATGCAAGTGGGGTCGACGCTGTTATTCACCGCCAGCGCCACCAACAGCGCCAATACAGCCATCACACCGGCATTTACCTATTCTTCGAGCAATCCCGGAGTAGTCGATGTAACCCCGAACGGCGTGGCCTGTGCCGGCACCTGGAATGCACCGCAATACTCGATCTGCACGCCCGCTCAAGCTGGAACTGCAGTGGTAACGGCATCTGCTTTAGGTGCCACCAGTGCGCCAACCCTGATCTTCGTGCATCCTCCGATCGCCAACGTTACAGTCACCATTGTCCCTCCAGTGAATTCGACGCCGCCAGCCTGTCCTAGCCAGGCGCTTTTGCCAGTGGCTTGCGATATTCCGCCCGTATCTTTTCCTTCTTCTGCGGCGAATGGCTATCGGGGCTGCCTCTCGCAAAACCAAATCGAAACCTTGCAAGCCACGGCCCTCGACGACAATGGAAATGACATCACTGGAGCGGTCGGGCCATTCACTTGGAGCGAGGTCAACCCAGCCGCGACCAAGATCACGCCGATCATCTCTGTCACTACGAATAGCCCAGCCGTGCCGACAAACGAAGCAACCGCCGGCCCGGCCGTTCCCGGACAGACGCAAATCGTTGCCTCCGCTTCCGGCGTGTCGAGCCAGCCGTTTTTCTTTGAAACCTGCCCCGTACAATGCATCGCGATGGAACTCAACCTGAACGGTGAACAGGTCAGCAATGAGACCAATTTCGTTACGACCAAGGGGAGCACCGAAAGCATCACCGCCATCGCAGTGGATGTGCAGGGTTGCATCGTGCCCAAGCCGCCGCTGACCTGGGTATCGTCTTCGCCCGCGGCGATTTCCGCCGGCGGCACCACGGGATGCGCCGCCGGCACTGCTTGCACCATCTCGACTGCACAAGCGGGCGCGGCCGCGATCACCGCTTCCTGCTCGCCGCCAACCTGCAACATTGGCTGGCCGCTGAATTTTGAGGGATTGCCTGCGGGTTCTGTGCTCATTCCCGAACCGGTCTATCCGGTCACCGCCATTTCCGGCCTGGTGACGCCGGGGAGTGCGTCTTCCACAGGTACCGGCTCGTCTGGTTCAGGTAGCGGTTCGTCAGGTTCGGGTAGCGGGTCTTCTGGTTCAGGCAGTGGTTCATCGGGAAGCGGATCTGGAAGCGGATCATCCGGAAGTGGTTCCTCCGGAAGTGGTTCCTCCGGAAGTGGATCCTCCGGGAGCGGTTCTTCCGGGAGCGGAAGCTCTGGCAGTGGCTCGTCTTCGAGTGCAACCGCCTCGACCAGCGTGCTGGTTAGCAGCCAGGATTGCTATAGCGACGCTTTGTGCAACGTCGCTCTTTACAACGTGCCAACTACTACCAATATTCCCGGTTCCGCCACGCCCATTCCAACCCCGCCCAACTCTTTGATGTTTGACCCGGCCGGGGACCGGCGCATATATCGGCAGCCAATATGGCGCGCTCACGCTCAATCCCGCGAGCATCGGAACCAGCAGCAGCGCATTTACCGCCTTGACGATTCCGCGCACGCAGTTGGGAGTCATTACAGGCAGAGTCATCGGCGTCTCGCAAAACGGAGGCATGGCCGTCTTCTCCGACACTGTCTCCACGCCGAACCAGGTATACGTTGCCAGCGTCACCAGCACTACGTCTTCTTCATCGTCTTCTTCCTCATCCACAACAACGACTACCACCTCCAGCAATGTGGCGTTAAACATCAACAACGCGACCACGGCGACATTCTCTCCGGATGGACTAAAGGCGTTTATCCTTGCCGATGGCGGCAATTCCCTATACGTCTATTCCACATTGCAGAATTTATTAGCGCCCATCCCTCTGCCCGC
This sequence comes from uncultured Acidobacteriaceae bacterium, assembly GCA_963743585.1. GTDB lineage: Bacteria > Acidobacteriota > Terriglobia > Terriglobales > Acidobacteriaceae > Sulfotelmatobacter. The sequence goes on from CAVUQI010000007.1 coordinate 578,551, forward strand.
GCCTGCAACTTCGATCGTCTTCAATTCAAGTGGAACGTTCGCAATCCTCTCTGGCGGAATCGCGCCTACCACTTATCCCGGCACCTTTGCCATCTACAATACGTGCGATAACTCTGCGGTTACTTTGACGCCTCCGGCTGTGCCCACCTCGCTGCCATCGCCACCTCTGTTCCTAAAGATGGTTCCGGCCGGCAATGTCTCGACCGGCAACGCGCTCATCCCCGCCCTCAACGCGACCGGGCTAGACTTTTTCTTTGGCATCGACGATACCGGCATCGATATCATCGCCACCAACGCCTCCCAGGACGCAGTCGGCGCGCCCTTCAGCACGCTTTGTCCACAGACAGTCACGCTCGCCCAAGTCGCGCCCGTGGGCACCACGCCTACATATTTTCAGCCGATTCACATCAACATCGGGCAAGGCACTTTCACTCCGATTAACTTCTTCATATCGCCCGACTCCACGCTGGCCTACATTGTCGCCAGCGATCGCAACAGCATCCTTGTCTATAACTTCACAACCCGCTCAACCTCTGCCATCGCGCTGGCCAATAACGCGAGTCCGTTATCCGCCAGCATGAGCGCCGATGGTTCCTTGATTTACGTTGCCGGCTCTGACGGTCTGCTGCATGCGCTGAACACCTATGCGGCATTCGACGAATATCAGATCTCGTTCCCGCCGCTGGTCAACTCCACAAACAGCTTTTGCTATACGGGGAACAACTGCCAGATGGATCTCTTGTCGGTAAAGCCGTAGGCGCTATTCTTGTGGCGGTGAGCACAAGCTGTGGGCTACTCGGATTGAGTGCGTTCGAGAGCGTGAAGACGTTATCGCGGCGGGTTCTTCGGCTGAAGAAGCACAGAACTACGCAGTTTTGGCCAAATCCTTGGCCACGCTGTCGAGCACGCCATTGACAAACTGCACCGATTCCGGACTGGAAAACTTCCGGGCGATTTCGAGCGCCTCGTTGATGACCACGGCTCGAGGCGTATCCGGATAGGCGAGAAACTCCGCCACTCCCGCGCGAAGCAGATTGCGGTCCACGGCGGCCATGCGTTCCATGCGCCAGTGTTGCGCATGGCCTTCGATCAATTTGTCGATCTCCGCCACGCGGTCGGTGGCCACGCGAAACAAATCTTCAGCAAACCCGCGCACTTCGGCGCTGGCGGCGGCATGTTCCGCCCAGAACGTTCGCTGCACCTGGTCGACACTCTGCTTGCCCATGTCCGCCTGGAACAACATCTGCAACACCATTTCGCGAGATTTGCGGCGTGTGCCCATTGAAATTGTGTGGAGTGGTTGCTTCAGTTTACTGCACAGGAGGGATTATTTGCGCTTCGTCTTCGGAGTCTTCATCCGGGCCTTAGCTCTTCCTAAGGTTTTGTCATTCCGAACGCGTGCGGAGCGCGGGTGAGAAACCTGCTTCTCGCCCACAGTTGATAGCTTACGGCTAATAGCCTGCTTCAGCGATGCCATTTCCACCGCCGCCAACGCCGACTCGAATCCCTTATTTCCCATCTTCAGCCCGGCGCGATCGATGGCTTGTTCGAGGGTCTCGCAGGTAAGCACGCCGAACGCGTGCGGCACGCCCGTCTCCTGCGCCGATTGGCCAATTCCCCGCGTGACTTCGTTCACAATTACATCATAGTGCGCGGTATCTCCACGCAACAGGCAGCCGATGCAAATAATGGCGTCGTATCTCTTCGTCTCGGCGAGTTTACGTGCCGCGAGTGGAATTTCGAATGCACCAGGAACGCGAGCAATCTGAATGTCCTTTTTTTTTGCGCCTGATCGAACCAACCCATCGATTGCGCTGAGCAAAAGTCTTTCGCTGATAAACGAGTTGAAACGCGAGACAACGATCGCAAAACTCCGTCCCGCAGCGTCGAGTTGGCCTTCTAAAGCGGGAAATGCGGGCCCCGGCGGAGACTCCATTTTCATTTTCAATCTTTATCTCTATCTCTGTATCTCTGCGATTCGGTGGTGAAGGTTTTCCATCCGTGAGAATCCGATAAATCCGTAGCAGAAATTATTTTCCCTTGAATACCGGCGCGCGCTTCTCCAAAAACGCCGTCGTTCCCTCTTTCTTATCCTCCGTCGCACAAGAGACGGCGAACAAAACTGCCTCGAGGTAAAGTCCCTCGCTCAAAGTCATCTCCATACCTTTGTTCACGGCTTCGATCGCGTATTGCACGGCGAGCGGGGCGTTGGCGATGATCTTCGCCGCAATCGCCTCTGCCCGCGGAACCAACTCGGCCGCGACCGTTATTTCGTTCACCAGTCCAACGCGATGCGCTTCCTGAGCCGTGATCATCTCGCCCGCCAGGATCATCTGCATGGCGATGCCCTTGCCCACCAGCCGCGGCAGACGCTGGCTGCCGCCATATCCCGGAATAATTCCCAGCTTGACCTCGGGCTGACCGAGCTTGGCATTTTCGCTCGCGAGGCGCATGGTGCAGGCCAGCGCGATTTCGCAGCCGCCGCCGAGAGCGAATCCGTTAATACAGGCAATCACCGGCTTGCCAAGGTTTTCGATCAGGTTCAGCACATTTTGACCGCGATGCGTATATTCCTTCGCCGCGACCGCATCATTCTTGGCCAACTCTCCGATATCGGCTCCCGCAATAAAGGCCTTTTCGCCCGCTCCGGTAAAAATCACGACTCGAATCGCCGAATCGTTCTTGATGTCATGGAACGCCTGCCGCAGTTCTTCCATGGTGGCCATGTTGAGCGCGTTGAGCACCTTCGGCCGGTTGACCGTGACGTAAGCAATCGAATTTTTCTTTTCGAGAAGTATGTTTTCAAAGTTCATAAAATCCATTGTTCACCACAGAGCCATAGAGACGGAGAAATTTGTCTGTAGAGTCTGATCGTTCCATGTGACTCTGTGACTTTCTAAAGTGAAGACTTGAAATTGAGGAGTTCTGGCAAACCGCAGCTATACATCTGCAACCTAACTCTTCCCGCGCGCCACTACGGCGACTTCCTCTTTGCTCAAATCGCAACTGATGCAGCGCGCGGTCCACAGCCGATGTCCAAAAACTTTTCCGCAGCGCGGACATTTCCATTCCGTCAACCACCACGCGCCGGCCAGGTAAACTCCAATCCAGCCTAATAGGATCGCGAAATCGGCCGGCTCTCCCAACTTCAGCTTTCCCACCATCAGGCCAAGAAAAATAAAGCTGAGAAACAGCACCACCACGAGATTTCTTCTGGCCACGTAACTGCCCCAAGCGCGCCGATACCGCTCAATCTCGCTGGGACCGCCTTCGCCCGGGGGCAAGTCGGTTTTTCTTCTTCTGGGTATCAGGTTCATTTTGAAAAGCGGCGCTTGCGTGCCGCGGTACGGAACTGACGACTTAGAAACCGTCCATCGAAAACTCGATTCTACAGTTTATTCGCCCGCGGCTGATTCGGATCGGAATAATCGTAGAACCCTTTACCACTCTTGCGACCGTACCACCCCGCCATCACCAGCCGCTTCAGCAGCGGAGGCGAGGCAAACCGCCGCTCCTTGAACTCGTCATACATGACGTGCGTGATGTAGTAAGTCGTGTCTAGGCCGACAAAATCGAGCAGTGTAAACGGCCCCATGGGATAGCCGCAGCCCAGCTTCATCGCGTTATCGATATCTTCGATCGACCCAACGCCTTCTTCATACGCGCGGATGGCATCGAGCAAATAAGGCACCAGCAGCCGGTTGACGATGAATCCCGTCTTATCCGACGTGCGCACGGGAACTTTGCCCAGCTTTTTCCCGAACGCGTAAGCCGTCTCGTAAACGTCATCGGCAGTGGCAATGGTACGCACCACTTCGACTAGTTTCATCAGCGGCACCGGATTAAAAAAGTGCAGCCCAATAAACCGCTCCGGCCGCTTCACCGCCGTTAAGAGCTCCGTTACAGAAATCGAAGAAGTATTCGAGGCGAAGATCGCGTCCTTCTTCACAATGCCGTCAATCGACGCGTACATCTTCTTCTTCTCTTGGACGTTCTCGATGATCGCTTCGACAACAATGTCACAATCGGCGAGGTCGGCCTTGTTCGTGGTTCCCCTGAGGCGGGCGAGAATCTGATCTTTCTGTTGCGCCGTAATTCCGCCCTTTTCCGGCGGCCGCTCGGCAAACTTCGCCAAGGATTTCTCGATCCCGGCAAATCCCTTGTCGAGATATTTCTGTTCCACCTCGAGCACCGTCACGTCGAATCCAGCCGTCGCCGCTACTTGGGCGATGCCCGAACCCATCAAGCCGCAACCTAGAACACCAACCTTCTTAATTTCCATAACAATCCTTTAATCACCACAGAGAACACCGAGGATCACAAAGAAGATTGCAATTAATGACCCGACGCTCCTGCCCTCTGAGGTTCAAACTTTCAGTTCAGGTGCGGTACTGGGGTCGGACGGTTACCTCCTGGGCGAATCGCGAGAGAGAACCGGGAGGGGGGGGAGGAAGAATGATCTAGCGTGGGGGTGGGCTATGGCTCTTGTTGTAAATATGTAAGAGCCCGACGCTCCGTGCCCTCTGTGGTTCAAACTTTCAGTTCATGCTCTCCACAATCATCGCAATCCCCTGCCCGCCACCGATGCATGCCGTGGCCAGCCCATATTTCTTCTTGCGCCGCCGCAGCTCATACAGCAGCGTAATCACCAGCCGAGTCCCGGTCGCGCCCAGCGGATGGCCTAGCGCGATCGCTCCGCCATTCACATTCACCTTCTCGCGGTCCAGTCCCAATTCTTTTTCGACCGCCAAATATTGCGCCGCGAATGCCTCGTTCACTTCGATGAGATCGATGTAATCCAAAGACAGCCCAGCCTTTTGCAATGCCAGCTTCGTCGCCGGCACCGGACCGCGCCCCATCAACTTCGGATCAACTCCGGCGACGCCCCAGCTCACGATGCGCCCCAGCGGCTCCATGTTCCGCTTGCGAACCTCTTCGAGCGACATCACCACCACTGCCGCCGCGCCATCGACAATGCCGCTCGCGTTGCCCGCGGTCACGGTTCCGTTCTTGCCAAACGCCGCCTTCAGCTTTGCCAGACCCTCCATCGTGGTCTGCGGACGCCGGTGATCGTCTTCCGTCAGCGATTCTCCCGTGGACTCGCCTTTATGATTCCGCAGCGGAACCGGAACCAGTTCTTCCTGAAGTCTTCCCGCTTTGTAAGCGTCATCGGCGCATTTCTGCGACCGCAACGCGAACTCATCCTGCGCGAGCCGTGTTATGCCCTGCTGCTCGCCATACAGCTCGGCGGTGTTCGCCATGTATAAACCACAATAGCTGTCGAGCAACGCCACCATCAGCGAATCTTCCAGCTTGCCGCCCGGAGCAAGAGTAAATCCATCGCGTCCGCGAATTGAAAATGGGGCCTGCGACATGGCCTCCATCCCGCCGGCGAGCACGATCTTCGCTTCATCGAGCTGAATCATCTGCGCCGCATTCACAATCGACTGCATCCCCGAACCGCAGAGGCGGTTCACGGTCAGCGCCGGAGTTTCGATCGGCAAACCAGCGCGCAATCCCACGTGCCGCGCGCCATACAGCGCATCGCCTGAAGTCTGCTGCGCGTTGCCAAATACGGCGTGGTCAAATTCTTTGGCTTCGATGCCCGCGCCGTCCATCGCACCCCTGGCCGCGACTGCGCCTAACTCCTGGGCGGTGAAATCCTTCAACTTGCCGCAATAGCGGCCAAAGGGCGTGCGCACCCCACTGACAATGGCAATATCCCCTGGCTTTAACATGATTTTCCTGACAAGACCGCGTGCTCAGAGTGAACCAAAAGTGAGAATCAGACTGGTTAGTGTAGCAGCGCGTAAGCAGATTTGACCACTCGCTACCAGCGAGGTCATTGACCACGAAGGACACCAAGGTGCACGAAGGAGGAAGCTCAAAAAATGGGCGACCTTCGCGTAACTTCGTGCCGCGGTCAGCTGATTTCAGGATTCTTAGAGGAGCCTTACGCCACCGCTCCCGCCGCCAGCGCCGCGCCCACCGCTACAACCTTGCCTGGGCCCTGTGCCACGGCCGCTTCGAGCGCCTGCTCGGCGCGGTTGATCACTTCCGTCACAATATCTAGCGGATCGTAACTCTCGCGCACCACGGCCTCGGCCAGTCCGGCCGAGAACCCCATCGCGTGGGCTTTGTCCGATCCATCCTTACCGGGCAGATGCACGCCGGCGATAATCTTACGTAGCTTCTCAAGGGCCAGCATTGCTTCTTTCTCAGCGGTTTCGACGAGAATAATCGCAATGGTCGTTGCGTCATAACGAAAGGCGAGATCGTTGGTGCGAATGTTGGCGGCAATTTGCTGCCCGATTTTTTCCATGGTGGATTCCAGTGCGGCTTCGCCATACTCTTTTGCCAGCGCGGCGCTTCGCCCGAACTGCAGCAATAAAATCGAAAGCGAGGCGGAGTTTTGCGCCGCGCGCTTGCTCTCGGCCAGCAGCAGATCGAGATAGGAGCTGCGCTTGAGCAGTCCCGACTTTTCTTCGGTGACCGAAAGGTTCTTCACCAGGCGGCGCAATCCGGCGTTGTTGAGGGCGATGACCATCTGATCGGCCAGCGTCTTTAAAACCACCGCGTCGGCTTGCGCCCAGATCTTCGGCTTATTGTGCAAGAGAGCGAGGACGCCCACGGAATCCTTGCCGTCGCTCAGAGGCAACACCAGCGCCGATGCGATTCGGAGATCGCTTACCTGCCCGCTCACGCCCTCCAACTCTGGTGATCGCGATGTGTCATTCACGATCAGCGTCTCATCGACAGTCGCATCTTGCAGCGCAATCATTAACTGCTTCAGGGCCGGACCATCCCCTTCTTTCACTCCTTTGCCGCAATATTCCTGGATCGCGCTGGGAGCTGAACTACGCGTTCGCATCATGGCGACGCAGCGCGAAACCTCCCAGTGCGCGCCGATCTCGTTCACGGCCGTGGTCAACACGGCCTGTGCGGTTGCCTGGTGATAAAGCTTTCGCGTGATTTCGGCGACCCGCGTCACGTTGCGCATTTCAGCCGCCGGGTCAACGGTTGGCGCTGCCGGCGGCGCACTTGCCGGAGTCGGTACCGCGCTTGTACCCGATAATGACGCGGGCGTCGAATAACTGGGCGTCATGCCCGCTGACATGTAAAGCCGTTGCAAGTCTTCGTTGCGCTCTTCTTCGCGGGGAAATAATTCCTGGATTCTCTGCAGCCGCTCCACCGCCTTGTTGCGCATGCCGTATTGCACCAGAATTTCCGCCTGCAACATCAGGTCCTGCAGCGTCGAAGCTCCCAGCGTGGCCTCGTGCTCAATCTGCTGCTGGGCAGCGCTCGGGGCCGACGACGTGAAACGTGAGGAGATTTCCTTGAACTTGTTCGGGTCAATCTTGCCCTTTAACATCTCCAAGCGCTTCGCGTGGCCGGAGTCATAGGGGTCCACTTCCGCGGCACGGTCCAGACATTCAGCAGCCTTAGCGAAGCTTCCCGTTCCGCAATACACATCAAAAAGCTTCAACAGCGTCTGGCAGTAGTCGCCTTCCCGGTTGGACGCGTTGAACAGCTCGCTCATAAATTCCAGCATGCCGGGCGTGGGACGCCGTTTCGGCAATAACTCCTGCATGGAAGCGACAAACTGCCGCCGCTCACCCTTCTTGGTCTGGAACTGCCCCAGCTTGCGCGCCAATTCGACGGCAGTGTCGTCTTGCTCGGAATCCATCAATTGCCCAATCAGTGCGGTCACCTGCGCCAACCGGCCCGGATTCTGCTCAAACGCTTGCCACACCATCGGCTCCGCCTCGGCATAACGCCCCGCTGCGAGCAGGGCTTCGGCATAAACGTCACGCAACTCCTGCGAGTTCTTTCCGGCAGCTACCTGCGGCTCGAGAATGAAAATCGCGGCGCCTACCTGGCCTTGCGCCAGCAAACTTTTTCCGTAGGCCAGCGCGATCTCTTCATCCGAAGAATCTTCCTGGTACGCTCGCTCCCACCACGGCGTGGGATCTCCGCCTTTTTCCAGGGCGAGTTGAGCCACGCGCTTGAAACCTTCGGCCGCAGCCTTGGTCTCTCCAAGTTCCGAGCACAATTCGGCCGCGCGCTGAAAGTTTGCCTGCGAAGGTTCCAATTCCACGATCCGGCCCAGGACCTGTAGTGCACTTTTTTTGTCGTTCAGCTTCTCCAGATCGCTCAACGCAGCTTCGTAAGTGCCAACCGCAAGCTTTTTGTTCGAGCCTTCGAGCAACTGCCCAAAGCGGAATTTCTGCTCCCACGTAGGACTGCCATGGCGCGCCAATTTCTTATAGGTGAGGCTGGCCTTGGTGGCGTCGCCGCTCTGCACCTGGCGCTCAAATAACTCGCCGAGCAATCTCACGGCGTCGTGTCCGCGGTTCTGCGAGAGGCACAAATCGGCGGCGAGTTGCCGCACGGAGTCGTTTTCGGGGTCGTCGCGGAGGAGTTGCAGGTATTCTTCGAGCGCTTCGGCCGTCTTGCCTTTTTGCAGAAGCTTTTCCGCGCGCTCGGTACGCTTGGCCAGTTCGGCTCGATCGACGCGCTTTGTGATCTCTGGCATGAGCGGTTTTAGGCAGAGTACGGCTGTTTCGATTCTAGGAGTGGCCCGCCGAACCCAGCAATCGGTAAGGGGCAGGTGTTATTACGAAAGTCATCGAGGACGATTTCAAATTTCTCGATGAGTTTGGCCCGTGCTCCCTTCTGACGCTTGTCGCAACTGAGCCGGTTGGCCGGATTAAGACTTTCGCCTTTGCATTACCGACGTAAGCAGAGGGCAACTTTTCTGCTGGGGTTCCTCAGCTCAACGATTTAGTCTCGATATCGTGTGTGTCTAATCCTCGGTTCGGACGAACTCTTTGATCTGCACTGCATTCTTCCTCTCAATCCTCGTCCATCGATCGTCCGATTCCCGGCCAATCGCCTGGTGCGTCGTCGGAGTCTTTGTAGGGCTTTACATTTTTTATAAAGGATTTCTGCTTCTGCAGCGGCGTCACCTGATCCTCGACACGCCGGTCTCCAAAATTCGCAGCGCATCTATTGGCCTGGTTGAACTGAACGGACTAGCGGTTCGGACCTTACACCATGCTCGCTCCCATTACCGAGCGTCCGTGCTACTACCACCGCACCGTGGCCTGGGAATGGAAACGCCGCGGCAAGAACAATCAGTGGGTGAAAGTAGCGGCCGAATGCATGCACGTGCCGTTTTTTCTTGATGACAACACCGGCAAGGTGATGGTCGATCCGTGCGGCGCCGAACTTGATCTGCACCGCGATTTTGAGCAGGAATTCTGCGACGGATTTTTCACCACCAAAGAAAGCGCGCCGCCCAATGTGCAGAATTTTCTTCTGCGCTACGGGGTGAGCACGCACAACAAAATCAAAATCGAGGAGTTCTGCATCAAGCCGAAGAACGCCCTCTTCGTGCTCGGAACGCTGGATGAAAACCCCGGTCTGGAGCTTACCCGCCAGCCCATCCAGGAAGCTGAATCCACGGGGTCGAGCGGGAATAATTTCTCGTTCTCCTTGGGGCTCTCATCGTCGTCGTTCGTAGGGGCTGGTAGCAGCGGCAACAGCAACTTTGGGAAATCATCGTTTTCGATTTTTCCTAAGAAAAACACTTCCGAAGACGACCGCCTGCTTGCAGTCCTCAGCAAACCGGATCCTGATCGCGCGAGCGCCGCGCCAGCAACTCAGGTCATTCAACTTTCGCCGGCCGCGCCGCCTGCCGACGCAACCGAAATGACCCAGCAACAGAAGGTCGCGGCTGCGCTGGTCAAGGCCGGGATCACCAATCCGGCGGCCTGGGCTGCCGCGCGCGTTGCCCCAACTCCGGTGGTGCGTAGAAGCGATGCCAACGGAATTGCACAGCCGGTTGCAACCAGTCCCTCAACTGCCGCCGAAACCACTCTTCCCGAGGGCTTCGAGCAACGGCCCCGGGTCGTGCTGATGAAGGGCAAGAACAATTCTAGTTTTATGATCTCCTGGCGCGGCCAGCGCGAGGTTGCCCGCTCGCTCGGCTGGAAATGTACGCTCATGATCTGGGGTGAACCGGCGCTGACCATTCTCTGTCTTTATGCGCTGCATAATATGACCCGCTGGTTCTGAACAACCTCTCATGGCTGACGCTCGTCGTCACGCTCCTCGGCACCAGCCTTCTAATCCCCCGCTGAACATCTGCGCTGGATGCAACTGTTCGGTTTAGTACAATGGGTCGCGTGAGCCAAGCTGTTCGCATCGGAATCCTCGGCGACTTCAATCCCGAATTCCGCTCTCATCACGCCACGCCAGACTCTCTGCAGCACGCTGCGCGCAAGCTGGAGATAAAAGTCGAATCGGAATGGATTCCGACCTCATCGCTCACCAACGCCAATTCTGAAAAGCTTCTCGAAGGCTTCGACGGAATCTGGGGCGCGCCCGGCAGTCCGTTCAAAAGCTTTGATGGCATGCTGAAAGGCATCGAGTTCGCCCGCCGCCGTGACTGGCCATATTTGGGGACCTGCGCCGGCTTCCAGTACGCGCTGATCGAATTCGCCCGCAACGTGCTCGGCATCGCCGACGCGGACAGCGCTGAAAACAATTCCGGATCGAAAAACATCGTCATCTATCCCGTGGCCTGCGCCGTCCCCAATCGCAAAGGCGACTCGCCCAAGCTCTCCGGCATCGGTCCCCGAGATTCGCCTGCGCCCCGGCTCTTACCTGCAGTCTTTCTACGGCAAAGACGAAGAAGTCGTGAGCGAAGAGTTCTTCTGCAACTTCGAAGTCAATCCCGAGTTCGAATGGGCCACCATGGAAGCCGGATTCCCGGTGGTAGCTCGCGGAGCCAACGGAGAGATTCGCGCCATCGAATCGCCCACGCACCGCTTCTTCGTCGCGACGTTATTTCAGCCGCAACTTTCCTCGACCGAGAAGAAGCCTCATCCCGTCGTTCTGGCATTCGTGCAGGCCGCCGCGGATTGGGGACGAAAAAAACTCGACGACAGCGTGCTCGAATAGCTGGATCGCTGTCCTTTGCGTCGTCCAACTCCGATTTCCGCAGAAAAACCGCGGTAAGCTAAAGTTCTCCTGGGCCACGCCGATATGCAAATTATGGTGAACCCAGTCAGCAGTGCATACACCGCCCAAGCCAGCGAAGCCGCACAATCGGCCGCACCCAAACCCCAACAGACACAGCAGTCGCCAAGGCAGCCCACTCCGCAGCCTTCCGACACTGTCACGTTGAACAGCACCGCAGGCGCCGACCAGACCGGCAGCAAATAAACCACTCAACTCAGTCGATGTTGTAATACGAAAGCAAGGGAGGGCAATCGCGCCTTCCCTCTTTCATTCAGGAGAAGAAAGATCCTGGGACTATCCTCATCCCTCAAACCTCCGACAATCAGCATGCTTCCCAGTTACCAAAGACCCTGACCTTCGCACGCTCCGCGCCTCTGCACCAAGCGCATCTGTCATCGCCGCCCCACGCGGTTAGACTTCTCCAACACGCAGTCAAGCTGGTAATCAATCAGGGGAACCGGTTGCGCGCCCTTCTTCCCTCTGACAACGGAACCGCTGTCCGCGCGCGGCGAGGAGCCGAACCCAATGTCGGGGCACTGGATTCGTTTGTCCTATATTCCGCTGACTACGCTGATCAGCTACATCCCGATCATCGCCACGGTGGTCACATGCTTATTCAGCGTGATCCTTGCCCGCGCTACTCTCCGCTACGTCGAGGCAACCGACAAAGGCCTCGCGCTGGCTCGCGAAGAATTCGAACGCGAGTGGACTCCCGACCTGCACATCAAACTCGAGCGGATTTCCGAAACCGAGGCCAAGGTCATCGTCACCAACCTGGCCAAAACGTCGGTTCTTTTGCAGCTGTTGCAGTTCCGCAAACTCACCCACGCGGTCCCATTCGAGCGTTGCCGCTTGAACGACCCTTTGGTTGGCGGCAACACATGGACCCAGGAAATGGGCCGCCGCATCGTGAACTGCACGGAAAAGAATTTCGAGGGCCCAATCGCCGCCTGCATGACCTTCTACGCCGCCGGACGCATGTTCCGTACCGACTGGTTCCGTTCCCACATTCAGGTGAGGAACGGCCGCATCGTCACCCTGGAACCTAGCACCATGCCCACTCGGCGCGTGCGCGTCGTCGAGCGCAAAGGGCCCGAGCGCCGTCGCGAATTTGCCTTTGACGTAACCGCAAATTCCCAAGAGAACAAACGAGCAGATCCGGATTTCCCCGCACCGGTAGCGGCCCGCGGCGCAACGGTTGGCTCAAGCTAGACTTTTTCTTGACTTCGCTCGCCGCCGCACCTTGGCCATCCACTCGCGCGAATACATCGTCCCCCGGCACTTCGGCGATCCGCAATGGCAGGGCGCGGAGATATTGAGCGAGGTAACCGCGAAGCCGACTCGCTACGTTGCAGGTGATTGCAAAGGGCTCGAGGCCGGTTGGCGGATTGAAATAAACCTTCCCCTTCGCGGCTACGGTGAGACGCGGAACCGCACGTTGCTATTGAGCACGCCGCCAGGCGTTACTACCTGGACTGTGCCGGTGGTGGCGCCGACGGGTACGGTGGCCGTGATCAGTCAGGAACTGGCCGGGTTCAGGTTCCGGCTCCCACGGCCTTCCCTGGCGCGCTGGCCTTCTTCAGTTTCGCCTTCTCCCTCCGCCGCATCTTTGCCATCCAATCGCGGGAATACATGGTCCCCCGGCACTTCGGCGAGCCGCAATGGCAGGGCGCGGGCTCCTCATCGTCGTAGAGGTTGTAGTCCCAGAGCAACTCTTCGCCCGCCGCAATGTCGCGCAGAGCAAAGAGCCATGCCCGGCCTTTGATCTCATCGATTTCGCAATTGGGCTCGCACGAATGATTCAAGTAAGCCGCCAGCCCTTCGCCATCGATGATGATTTTACCGTCGCCCAATCCGTAGAGATAAGTCCGGTCGGCTCCGTCATAAAGACGATCGGCTTCTTCCGGGGAAATGCGGGGGCCATCGTATTCAAGCAGGCGCGTGCCTTTGCGAATCGGAGCGTTGGTAAACACTCCGACCGAATGAATGCGTGATGGGCGAACCAACAGAGCCATGCATTAATTTCGCATGCCTGCCGGTCTGAAGGAAGACCGCACTAAAGATTTTTGTTCGAAGCGCAGCCGGAAGTCGTTTCGAAAGGGTGCATTCAGTTCCGCGCGAATACCTTCTGGACGCCGTGTTTCGCGGAAATCGCCCCGGCAACTAATGTCCTCGGCCCTGCCGATCCGTGTTAGACTTTCACGGCTTTTAAGAATCTCAAGGCTTTGCTCTCAGGGGGAGACATGACGCGAATCACCGGAAAAATCGTAGGAAGCATGGCAATTCTTCTGTTCTTTGGCCTGGTTGTCGCGGGTGCGCAGACTACAGAAGCCAAAACCAGCAAACCAACCGCTCCCGAATCTTATTGCACCAGCACCGGCGGATTGGTGGAGAGCCGCGTTCCGGCATACGGTACCAACGGCCCGACCTCCGATTGGGTCAGACTCGCCGGAAGCGAAGAGTTTTGCCAGTACACGCAATCGTCCGATGGCTCGCGCATTCATCTTTCGCTCGAAACCCTCTACACCAACCAGCCGACGCTCGCCGCGCTCGCCTATTATGCCGCCGAGGCATGGAATGGGCAGGGCGAAGGCAATCCGGCGTCGCTCTATTGCACTCAGCTTGGCGGCTCCGACCAGTTCGGCGGCGCCACCGCCGCGGGCGGAGGATGGGTCACCTTCGGCTACTCGATCGATCACGTGCTCGAGGCTTGCATTTTTCCCGACAACTCGACCATCGATTCCTGGGGACTGTTCTACCACTCCGATGGCATCATCCGCGGCATCGACCTTTCGACCGTCTTGAGATATTCGGACCCCTATGGAGACAAGAAAAACTCTGCCCAGAAGAATAGCGACCAGTAGTCTGGAACGGTTTCGCCAAGCTGAACTCTGAACCGGAAATGCAAAACGCCGTTGCCTTGGTGGCAGCGGCGTTCTTAATTTCTACCAAATTTTCCGCGAACTCCTGCTTCTGCACTTCCTCGGACCGTAAACCTAGGGATCGTAAACCGAGCTGCCGAAGCCCTGCCTGCGCGCCGAATCCTGCATCTCTTCCAGTTGCTTCTTTTGCTCCTCGAGCTGCGCCTGCATCTGCTCGACCTGCTGCTGCTTTTGCTGCTGGTGCTCGTTCCACTTCTCGCAGCCGCGCACGCAGTTGCCCGGAGCAAAACGGATTGATCCATTCACCTCATCGATTTGTCTTTGCAGTTCGGCAATCTGGCCCTTCTGCGCCTGGATCTCCGACCTTAGATGTTCGCTTCCGTGGTTCGATCCGCTGGAGGGAACCGGCAACGGCGCTCGGCCCGTGTCGTTGGCTGCAGGCACAGGATTATCGGAATCGGAGTCGCCGCCCGTGTGCGCGGGAAGGTCGGCATTGGTAAAGACCTTCGGCGTTTTGCCATCTTTGGTCTGCGCGGTTTTGGCGCGTTGCTGGCGCTGTTGCCGCGCCAGGTCGCCGAGCGACGGCGAATTGGAATCCTGCGCGTAAGCGTTCGCCGCCAGCATCGCCGCCGCGATTGCCAGAGCGGCAAGGATTTTATGTTGCGTTCGCATAGAAAGCTCCTGCTGAAGCCGTGCTCATTCGAGCCAAAGCTATCGGGCAATCCCATAATTCTATGGGCGAAACCTTTCAGCTTTTGGTTACGAACGTGATATATCCGCCGGGCTAAAGAACAAGGACGGGCGAAGCGAAATCCCCGGTTGCGATTCGGGGTGTCGGCGCCCGGCCCAAGCGGGTGAATGTCGATTCCCCCGAATGGATGGTTCCCTGGCTCGACCGCGAGCGCGGCGCCTGGGCGTAACGCGGCAGTCGTTGATCGAGATGTGGCTGGCGGAGAGATTGTCCCTGACCGGCTTTTCGCGAGCCAGCTGTCCTATGCAATAACAATTCCCAGGCCGGCGGTTTCGACAAAGGCCCTAAAATCACCATCGCGCGTGATCAACGCTATGCCCCGGTCAATACAGGTTTGAGCGATAAGAGCATCCCCCAGGCGCGCCTTGCGTTGCCTCGATAACACCTTTGCCCGTAGGCTCCCTGCACGCTGCCAATAGCCCTGTTCAATTTCCATAACAGGAATTTGCATGAGTGTCTCGGCGACGTCGGAAGGAAGCTGTGGATCGCTCAGTAACTCTGTGAGAACAACGGGGACCATCACTACCTGCCGGTCTCCGAGTGCCTTGTCGAGCAGCAGCGTGTCACGTGCTTTTTCGCCTTCGAGAAAAGCGATCCATGTGCTTGTGTCGGCTGCAATCATTCGATTTGGAAGGAAATAGAGGGAATTAGCGACGGAAGATCAGCGGTCGGCTTTCAATTCCGCTGCGGTGCGCGAGAACTTTACTTTGCCACGCAGTTGGCGGAGACGCTCGTAGGTCTTCGATGCCGCCACCAGTTGCAGCCCGGTGCGTACGGTCTGGGTGATACCTGCGCCGCTGGCCTGTTGCGCTCTCTCCAGCAGTTCCCCTGGGATTTCCACCGTGATTTTGCGGGCTGTTCCCATTGGATTTGATTGTACCATACTCGATACCAGCATTGAATATGGTAGCGCGAAGCTGGTGACTTTCGAATCGCCGCATGTTTTAGCCGCCTAGGCCGAAATTTCGCTCATCGTGCCCACTGCTACAATTCCCTGTTTCACATAAAGTTACATACGCGTCCGGAACCGCGAACCTGCGGCCCTACATCCGCGTACTGTCTTGTAGGGACGTGCTGTGGACTGGAGTCCGGTCGTCCGCAAAGAACATCAGGTTCCTCACCGCGCCTTCGGCGCGATTCGGAATGACAAGTATGGGGTAGTCGCCGCTTTCCGGGGAGCAACGATTGGAAGACGTTCAGGTAGTCGCGATGCTGGTCCGGCGCTGTGTCGCCGGAGACGCCGCTGCCTGGGAGCAGATCGTTCAGACTTATAACCGGCGTATCTACAACATCTGCTATCGCTTTGCCGGATCGGCCAACGATGCGGAAGACCTTACCCAGGAGGTCTTCATCAAGATGTACCGCACGCTGGCGAGCTATGACAGTTCGAAAGGCGCGTTCGTCACCTGGGTGACCACCATCACTCGCAACCTGCTGGTCGACCACTTCCGCAAGACCAAGCAGGACCGCCTGACCGACTCGCTCGACGCGCCGGTTTCGGCGCATGAAGACGCGCAGCCGCTGAGCGAGCAAATTCATGACCAAAGTGCGCCTCCCGACTCGCGCGTGCGCAGCCGCGAGGCTGGAGAAGCCGTTCACGCGGCCCTGGGCAAGCTCTCGCCCGAGCTGCGTGAGGCCGTGATTCTACGAGACTTGCAGGATTTTGATTACCGTGAAATCGCAACCGTTTTAAAGGTTCCGGAGGGGACTGTGAAAAGCCGAATAAATCGCGGACGCGCGGAACTTGCGCGCCTTCTGCAACGTACCTATAGGCAGGTGATGTGATGCCAGATCACACCAAATCCGATCCCAGCAAGAACGAGCATACCGGTAACGGAATGCAGTGTTCCGAGTTTGACGGCCTGCTCACGGATGCTTTCGACGGCATCCTGAGCGGCCCACAACTCGACCGCTTCCAGGCCCATGCCCGGAGTTGCTCCGCATGCGGGCCGCTGCTTGCCGAAGTCGAGGCCGGACGCAACTGGCTGAAAGGCACCTCACGGAAGTTGAGCCTCCGGCCGGCCTGGTCACCAATATTCTGGCATCCACATCCGGCGTCGATACTCAACGCCTGCGGGTGAACGAGTCGGCGCAACGCGTCTCGCGGTCGAGTTCGGCCTGGATTGAACGCGCACAGGCCTGGGCATCGGAAGCATTGCAGCCCGCGTTCGCCCAGATTTGGGAAACGGTGCGGCAGCCGAGATTCGCCATGTCATTCGGCATGGCATTCTTCTCGATTTCGGTTGCGTTGAGCGTGCTCGGCTTCAAGCCCGCCGACCTGGCCCATATCAGCCTGCGACCGGCGGCGCTCCGGCACACCTACTACAACACCCAGGCGCGGGTTGTGAGATATTACGAAAATATCCGGTTCGTTTACGAGGTCGAATCGCGGGTGCGCGAACTGAAGCGCGACGTCGCGCCCGCCGAGCCGGCAATCAAAGAGTCCGAACCAGCAAAGAAGGAGCACAAGAACGACACAACACAACAGCCCGAGCAGAAGCAGGAGCGCAATTACAGCCAGCGCGACAATCGTCTGGTGCTGGCCAGCGCTCGATTGGGTCCAGCGGTGAACGATGCGTTTCGAATCGATCGGTTTGTGAACGATTCGTCTTTAAACGATCCGTCTGTAGTGTCGGTGAGCACGAACAGCACGTACAGGAGGTTCGTATGAACTGCGCCACGCATCCCGATCTTGCCGCGGTGGCATTCTGCCGCACTTGCGGCAAGCCGCTGTGCCAGAATTGCACCCGCGACGTTCGCGGAATCGTCTATTGCGAACCCTGTCTGGCTGCGCGTTTGGACGCAACTGCTCCGCCGGCGCCTGGATACGTTCCACCTTCCACTGGCTACACGCCGCCCGCCTCCGGATTTGTTCCGCCGGCCCAAGGTGCGTATCCGCCCGGCCAAACTGCGTATCCACCGGTGGGGGCGGCGATTCCGCCTGCGCGGCCTGCGAGCGGTCCCAATCCGGCGGTCGCCGGCATTCTTGCCGGATTCTTCCCCTTTGGCGTCGGCGCGGTTTACTGCTCGCAATACGCCAAGGGGCTCGCGCACCTGATCATCTTTTCCATGCTCATCTTCGCGTCCGATCACGCGGGACGCTGGGATTGGATTTTCGGCCTGGGCATTGCGTTTTTCTATGTCTACCAGATCATCGACGCGGTGCGCACTGCGCATGCCTTGCAAGCTGGCCAGCCCGCGCCCGATCCCTACGGCTTAGCTCAAAGTTTCAGTTTTGGAGAACGCGGCGAGTCCAAAAACATTCCGGCGGTTGCGGTCATTCTCATTGGGCTTGGTGTGCTTTTTCTGCTGCACACCATGGACATCTTTGAGTTCGGTCTCGATCGCTTCTGGCCGCTCATCCTGATCTTCTTTGCAGGCTGGATGATCGCCAAGCAATGGGGAATCTGGGGGCGAGGCAGCGCATTGCGCCGCATAAGTTGCCAATGCGACCGCTGCCGGATGCGACGCATAACGGGGCCGGCCGTTCTGTTAACCGTCGGCGTTCTGTTCCAGTTGCAGACCCTCAACGTGGTCGATTTCGACCGCACCTGGCCTGCGATTTTGCTGGTGATCGGTATTGTGAAACTTTTGCAGAGCAATGCTTCTTCCGCGGGACATACTGGGCCTTTCCGGGTAGGAAGCGGCGTGGTGACGCCCCCACCGCAACCTCCACAGTCGCCAGGTCCGGGCGCAGCTCCGCCTGCGGCTTCTTCGGAAGGCGAGGTGCGGAATGTCTAGCCCGGTTCAACCTCCGCCGCAGCCGCCATATCAGGCGCCGCCTCCGCCATATCGTCACCGGCGCTCATTTGCCGGGCCGTTTGTGCTGATCATCCTGGGCATCGTTTTCCTGTTTGGCAACCTGCACATGATTTCCTGGGCGCGATTGGGAACGCTCTTCGCCCACTACTGGCCGGTGCTGCTGATTTTGTGGGGCATTATCAAGCTGATCGAGCACCAGCAGGCGCAGCGTGATGGCCTGCCTGCTCGCGGCATCGGGGCGGGCGGAGTCTGCCTGATCATCTGCATCGTGATTTGCGGACTCATTGCCACGCAAGCCTCGCGTTTTAACTGGGGCGAGATCAAAGATAACCTGCAGATCGACGATGGCGACTTCGACAACATGTTTGGGCAAACCTACAACTACAGCGATCAGATCGAGCAAGACATTCCCGCCGGAGCTACCCTGCTGCGGGTTAACGATGAGCATGGCGCTGTCCACGTCAGCGCAGCGGACGACAACAAGATCACAGTCATGGTGCACAAGCGGGTGGGCGCCGAGAACCAGAGTGACGCGGATAAATTCAACGCCGAAAGCAAGCCAACGCTGACTGCGACCGGCGGAGAGTTGACCCTCAACGCCAACACGGCCGGCCAAGTCACCGGAGTGCACGTGGGCATGTATGTGAAGGTCCGTAGAGAGCGACCTCGATATTTCCGTCCCACGCAAGATGCAGGTGCAGATCACTTCGCGACGTGGCGATGTATCCGTGGATGATCGCGATGGCGAAATCGACATCAACTCCCAGCACGGCGATGTTTCTCTCGAAAACATTGCTGGCAACGCGAAACTGAATATTGAAAAAGGCTCGGCCAAGATTGAGCAGGTCACCGGCGACGTGCACATCGACGGCCATCTGAACGAAGTTTCGGTCAGCGACGTGAAAGGGTCAGTGCAGATGGATGGCGAATTCGACGAGAGTGTCAAACTCGCCCGCATCAGCAAGAATGTCGGGTTCAAATCCTCGCGCACCGATCTGGAATTCTCCAGTCTCGCCGGCGAACTCGATCTCGATTCCGATGACTTGCACGCCGAGCAAATTGTTGGGCCGGTGCATCTGGCAACGCGCTCGAAAGAAATCAATCTTGAAGATGTGACTGGCGATGTCCGGGTGCAGGATGCGAACGGCGGAATCGAAATCTCCATGCGCTCGTTGGGCAATGTGCAGATCGACGACCGCAACGGCGACGTTCACCTGAGCGTTCCCGAGAAGGCCGGATTTCGCGTCGACGCGCGCACGCGCGATGGCGAAATTGAATCCGATTTTCCGAGCATAAAAATCGACAACAACGACCACGAGTCGACCGCCAGCGGCACTGTAGGCAACGGCGCATCCCATGTCGTGATCAATAACGAGCATGACGGGATCGAAATTCGCCGGAACCAGGAACGAATTTCCGCCACTCCGGCGGCTCCGGCGAAGCCCGCCGTCCCGCCGAGACCGGGCCGAAACTTGCCTGCGCCGAAATCTAAAGTTGAACCGACGGAAAACTAGGTTCGCGCTGCAGGCGTCAGGCGCGTCATCTGCTTCGCGAATGTGGGCACTTGCCTATTCGAAGGATCTCTATCGGCAGGCACTGTCCCATGCTTCGGAAAGCTTCTACCGGAACGTCCAATCGTGCACAGATAGCTTTGCCTAACTTACCCGCTATCTGAGAGACTGACCCTGTTCCTCGACACTAGCCACTGGCAACTGAGAACTGCTTCTCCATGGGTCGCATCCACATTCTCTCCGAAGCCGTCGCCAACAAAATCGCCGCGGGCGAGGTAGTGGAGCGCCCAGCCTCGGTGGTCAAAGAGCTGCTGGAAAACTCCCTCGACGCCGGCGCGACCCGCATCAAGATCAGCATCGAGGCCGGCGGCAAGAAATTAATTCAGATTACCGACAACGGGTGCGGCATGGTCCGCGACGATGCCATGCTCGCTTTTGAGCGCCACGCCACTTCAAAACTCAAAGAGGCAGACGATCTGCTGAAAGTCAGCACGCTGGGTTTTCGAGGCGAAGCTCTGCCTTCGATCGCGTCGGTCTCGCGCCTGCATCTGGAAACGCGGGCGGCAGACGCATCCTCAGGGACGGTCATCGAGATCAATGGCGGCAAAATGGCGAGGGTCGAAGAGGCCGGACTTCCCGAGGGAACTTCGATCACGGTTCGCGATCTTTTTTTTAACACGCCGGCGCGGAAAAAATTCCTGAGGGCCGAGTCGACCGAACTTTCGCACATTGCCTCGCTGGTCACGCATTATGCCTTGGCCCATCCTGAGAAGCATTTCGAATTGCACTCAGCGACCGACGCCATGCTGGTGGCTCCGCCGGTTGCGGGATACAGCGAGCGAGTCTACCAGGTCTTCGGCAAAGAAACGCTCGACCAATTGATCCCGGTCGCGGCGCTGCAAAAGCTCGAGCGCATCGGCCTGCCGCAGCCGCCACCCTGGCGCCGCGAACCAATCGAAGCCGAAAATAATAATGAAGACGCGCCGGTCTCCTCCGAACCCGGCGAGATGCGCCTGCACGGCTTCGTTTCCAAACCTGAAATTCAAAAGCTGAATCGCAATTCAATTTTCATCTTCGTTAACGGACGCCTCATTCGCGACCGCCTCATCCAGCACGCGCTTACCGAGGCTTACCGCAACATCATTCCGCCAAGTGTTTATCCGGTGGTCCTGCTATTTCTGGAGATGCCGCCGGGTGAGGTGGATGTGAACGTCCATCCCTCGAAGACGGAAGTGCGCTTTCGCCAGTCCACTACCATGCACGATTTCGTGCGCGACACGATCCGCGCCGCCTTGATGAAGGCCCGCCCGGTGCCGCAATTCACCACGGAGATTCGCGCTCACGCGACGGCCAGTGCAGGGCTTACGCCCGGGGCGAGGGATTGGGAACCGTCGTCTGAGTTGTCTTCGGCCGCGGGTACAGCCAAAGGCGGAGACGCGCAAGTGTACGATGGCCCTATTCCTGGATTTGCGCTGCAAGCTCAGCAACCTCCGCCCATCCCTGCACGGTTTAAGTTTGAAGGCGGAATTCCGGTTGAGGCGAATGCCGCAATTCCAGTGGCTCGCGGCATTCTCCGCCACTCCTTCACGCAGTCCATCGATTCCATTCCCGATAACGGCTGCGCGCCGGCGATCGATCTGGCAGAAACAAGCGAAGAGAATTCAACGCTCGCGGCGCTTTCCACGCTTCGGCCGCTCGGCCAGATCCGCAACTCGTTTATTCTCGCAACCAGCGAAGACGGACTATGGATCATCGACCAGCATGTCGCGCACGAGCGCGTGCTCTTCGAACGCATTCTGAAGCAGCGGGCCGCACAAAAAGTGGAGAGCCAGCACCTGCTGATGCCGATCGTGCTCGAACTCTCTCCCGCGCAGCAGGCTGTGTTCGCCGAGATTGCCGATGAGCTGGCGCACAATGGATTCGAAGCGGAACCTTTCGGCGCGCGCAGCGTGGCGGTCAAAGTCGCACCCGCGGGAGTCGATGCTGCCGCCGTGGAGCACATGCTGCATGAACTGCTCGATCAAATCTCGCGCGAGGAGCAATCGCTCAACCTGGAGAAAATCCGCGCTCGGATTGCCGCCTCGATCGCCTGCCATGCCGCCATCAAAGTCAACATGCCGCTTGAACAAAATAAAATGGAGTGGCTGCTGGCCGAACTCGCCAAAACCGACCATCCCATGTCCTGCCCGCACGGCCGGCCAGTCGTCCTGCGGTATTCTGTTAAGGACATTCAGAAAGCGTTCAAAAGAATCTAACTGTGCTCTGCAGGCCGCGAGCTGCGCGATAGCACTTGCTTGTAGCTCGCAGCTCAAAGCTCGCAGCTTTTTTATGACCGACGCTGACCTCATCCAACTCCGCCGCCAAAGATGGCGCCTCGATGGCAAGCCCGTCCGCACCATCGAAGAGGCCCGTGCCTTCATCGACGAGGTGGGGTTTTGCCTGATGTATCCTGTCCGACCGCCGATGCCGTTGCCGACATTCATTGGCGCGTTCGCAGGTTCCGACGATCGCCTTCCTACCCGGCAACACGCCTTTTCCGATCCGCGCGCAGCCGATGCCACTAGTCTCATGGTCCGGCTTCTGCGCGAGCGGTCGGCCTACGAGGCCCATCTTCTCGACGAGGACAACGCCTTCCTGGTGGCGGCTTCAGCCTTTCCTTTTTTTTATGCTTTGGTCGGCGAGCGCAACCCCAAGCTCGCACCCAAGCCTGGCCCGCGTTCTGCCTATTCGCAGCTGGCGTGCGACGCCTTCGAAATCATTCACCGCGACGGTCCCGATCTCAAAAGAAAAACTGCAGGAAGCCCTTGGCAAGAGCATCTCGCTGCCCGCGCTGGATAAAGCCCTCGGCGAACTCTTCGCCAGGCTGCGCATCACCCGCGTTGATTACCGGGCGAATGAAGGCGGTTCTTTCTGGGACGTGCTCTACCGCTGGTCGCCGGAGGCGGTGCGCGAAGGCGTAGGCATCTCGGTGCCGCAGGCGCTCTCGGCGCTGGTCTCAAAATATCTCGATTGCATCGTCGCCGCCGAACTGTCTGAACTCGAAACTTTCTTCGGAAATTTCGTCGCCCGCTCGCGGGTGAAGGAAGCCGTCAACGCACTGCTCGCGGCCCGCGAGCTGGCTTTCGTTCACGTGGGCAGCAAGTCGATGATCGAGATTACGCCGGCAAAGGAACCAACGGCTCACGCGGCTACGTCCCATCGAGCAGCGAAACCGTAAACGTTGTCATCCTGAGCCTGGAGAAGCCGTTCCCGCACCGGCTGCGTGTACAATCGTCGTTTGCCAAATGACCGAGAACCCTGATCACTCCGGCAACGCCAAACCTTCCCGAAAACTCATCATCGCCATCGACGGCCCGGCTGGCGCGGGCAAGAGCACCATTGCATCCCGGCTCGCCCGCAAGCTGGGCTATGTCAACCTTGAGAGCGGAGCGATGTACCGCGCGCTGGCCCTGAAAGCCATTGACAATGACACTTCATTCGACGATGAAGCTGCGCTGGTGAAGCTGGCCGAGCAATCGAAGATCAAGCTTGAGCCGACCATCGGCGGCAACCGCACTCTGCTTGACGGGCAAGATGTTTCGTCGCGCATTCGCGAGGCGGACGTCACCGAAGCTGCTTCCCGGGTCTCGGTGCATCCCGCGGTTCGTGCCTGGATGGTGGCGCACCAGCGAGCGATGGGCGCGGGCGGCGGCATTGTGATGGAAGGCCGCGACATTGGCACCAAGGTTTTTCCCGACGCCGACCTGAAGATTTTTCTCGACGCCGATCCCGTGGTGCGGGAGCAGCGCCGCATGGAGCAGCAGAAGATCAAAGGCGAAGTCCCTTCCAATCTCGCGGCCGACCTGCGCGAACGCGACCGCCGCGACCGCACCCGCGCCGCCTCGCCGTTGGTCGCGGCAGATGACGCCGTCGTCGTTGACTCGACGAAAATGAATGAAGATGAAGTGCTGGCGCAGGTGGAGGAGCTGGCGGTTTCCCGTCTCAAAAAATAGTTGGCGGCGATTGCTCCCCCGCCGCTGCCGTTGCCTTGAATCCAGATCAAAAAAATTTTCAGATCGAATCTCTAAATTCTCCAGAATCAGGGACTTGCACGGCTCGATCTGCCGTGAATCCGACTAAAATCTTGAATCGAAAGATTTTATCCGCAAAATATTGCATTGACTGCGCTTAAGTGTGCCCTTCTGGTTGTCAAAGAACCGGTAGAGATTTGGAATCAATTGTGCGACGAAATCGAGGTGGAGTGCTGTGACGAATGCACATTGGGGCTGAGGATTTCTGAACTTGGGTTCGAGTCCGTTTCAGGTTCATTCCTTCGTTCGAGGGATTTGTCTCTCAGGGACAAGTGGAGGGCCGTGGACAGGGTGCGACTCTCCTAAAAGTAACTTGATTCACGGGCAAGTTTGTATTCACAATAACAATGCGACCATAACAGGGTGCCGAGATAGGCCCTCGTAAACGCCTCGGGATTCCCGAGGCCGTTTGCAGGTTCGGATCACGACTGCCCAGCAAGTTTCTTCACCGCGATCCCCAACTCTTTCAACTGCGCTTCACTCACCGGGGTCGGCGCGTCCACCATCAAATCAACCGCGCGCGCCGTCTTGGGGAACGGAATCACTTCGCGCAGGCTCTCGGCGCCGGCGAGAATCATCACGATGCGGTCGAGCCCGAGCGCGATGCCTCCATGAGGAGGCGTGCCGTATTCCAGCGCCTCCAGGAAAAACCCGAAACGCGCTTTCGCTTCTTCCTCCGTCATTCCTAGGGCGCGGAAGATGCGGCTCTGCACGTCCTGGCGGTGAATACGAATCGAGCCTGATCCCAGCTCCGTTCCATTCAGCACCACGTCATAGGCCAGAGCGCGCACCGCGCTCAAAGGAGAAAGCGGATCGTGCAGCGCTTCCACTCCCGCTTCAAGCAGCTTCATGTCTTCTTCATGCGGCGAGGTAAACGGATGATGCGCTGCCATCCACTGCTTCTCGCCTTCATCCCACTCAAACATGGGGAAGTTCGTGACCCACAAAAACCGGAAATCCTTGGCGGCATCGCCGGTCTTTTTGAAAATTTCATGCCGGTCAGCGTACTTCTGTGCCAACGCCAGCCGCAGCAATCCCGCTGACGTGTAAACCGCAAGTTCCTGCGGAGTGACTTTTCGGTGCGGCGAAAACGGCGTCTCTCCGGCAGAAGATGTGTCTGTGCCGGAGACCAGAACGATCAGGTCGCCCTCTTCCATGGCGGCCTTTTTCGCAATTGCGTCCGTCGCAGCCGGAAAGCGGTTCGCGATGCGCTTGAAATCCTCAAAGAGCCGAGCGCCGCGTTTGGCGTGAAACATGGGCTTGATATCGTCACGCTCTTTGCGCGACAACTCGCCCACTTTCGGAATGCGAATCGCAATCACCGGCAGATTCGGATTGATCGCCAGGTTCTGCAAATTCTCGGGCGAGAAACACTCGCGCACATCGGTGAAGGGCGGCAGCCGCAAATCCGGCTTGTCGATGCCATAGAGACGGATGGCCTCGTCATAATCCATCCGCGGAAACGGCGTCTTGATCTCCAGTCCCGCGGACTTAAAGGCTGCGGTCAAAAATCCTTCGACGACCTCCCACACCCGCTCCGGCTGCGGATAGGACATTTCCAGATCGATCTGGGTGAATTCAGGCTGGCGGTCGGCGCGCAAATCTTCATCGCGGAAGCAGCGCACGATCTGGAAATATTTATCGAAGCCGGAGATCATGAGAATCTGCTTGAACATCTGCGGAGATTGCGGCAGCGCATAAAAAGTCCCCGGCTGAACCCGGCTCGGGACGAGATAATCGCGAGCACCCTCGGGCGTCGAGCGCGTCATGAATGGGGTTTCAATTTCGAAAAATCCCTGTCCGGACAAATAATCGCGAATAGCCTTCGCCACCTTGTGCCGCAGTTCGATGTTGAACTGCATCACATCGCGGCGCAGATCGATGTAGCGATATTTCAGCCGCGTCTCTTCGTTAGTGAGCGCTGTGTCGGAGGGCAGGAACGGCGGCAACTTCGACTCGTTCAGAATGCGCAGCTCTTCGGCAACCAGCTCGACTTCTCCCGTCGGCATATTGGGATTGATGGTGTTGGCGTCACGCAGCTTGACCGTGCCGACCGCCGCAATCACATATTCGTTGCGCAGCGTTTCTGCCTTCTCGTGGATCGTCCGGTCGCGCTCGGTATTGAACACCACCTGCGTCAGGCCGGTGCGGTCGCGCAGATCGATAAACAATAAATTCCCGTGGTCGCGCCGCCGGTTGACCCAGCCCATCAGCGTGGCTTTTTTGCCTGCGTCCGAAGCGCGCAAGGCGCCACACATGTGCGTCCGCCGTAGATCGCCTAAAAAGTCGAGCAAAGTTCTTTCCTTAGGGACTGAGAGTAATAGAAAAGCCGTAGTAGAAAAGCCGAAGTGGAAATTATAGCTGGTGGGAGTGCTTCGTTACTGTGACGGGGAGCGCATCCCCCGCGGAGCTCAGATTACACACCTCTGTGCCCTTCTGAGCCCGGCGAATTCTACTTCTTTGTCGCCTTTCCGTCCATGACCATGTTCCAGTTGGTTCCGTCCTGCGACATATCGTATTCGAAATTGTACGAAGTCGCGGAGGTCATTTTCATAATGAATTTCCCCGTCATGGTCTTGCCGCCCTCCTTATAATCGCCGGTCTTCCAGGTCCAGGTGTCGCCATCGACCGTGCCGCGCGAGTCGTCGAATTCTCCGTAGCTGTTGAACTCACGATAGGTGTAGGCTTTTTCCTGGGGCAAGTAGCCCATGTACGAGGTTCCGACTCCGCTGCCCATCGTGCCCTTGTAATCTGTGTGGCAAACCAGATAAAAGCCGCCCTGCATCCACTCGCACTTTTCTGTCTCGATCATGGTGCCGCCTGGCCCCATAGCGCTCGGCTTCAAGGTTCCATTCAGAGTCCAGGAACCCGCAAAGACATCGATCTTTTTCAATTCAGGAGCCGGCTTCGGCATTTCCATTTGCGCAAGCGCAACTCCGCTCGAGATGAACAGCAGCAAAAGTGCTCCAGCGATTTTCATACGCCCCCTCGCAACCAATTTTGATTTTGCAATTCTCCCGCGCCGAACGCACGCGGATTCTAACCGGCGGCCGGATTCCCGTCAATGCCTAGGCTCGGCCGCGGGAGATTGCGTCTGAGCTACCAGTCTCCCCAGCGGGTAGGCGTCGCCTGCTGGAAGTTCAGTTTCCACTCGCCCTGCTGCTTCACCCATATCGAAGTGAAATGCTGGTATCTGGGCTGCGGGCCTTCATCCTCTTTGTGCTTCTCGCGCACGATCGCGTCATAGGTGACGATGGCAGCGTTGCCGCCCTCTGGTATGACTTTCATGTCGTATGGCGTGAGTTCCACCAGGTCGGAGTCGCCGAGATTATCTACCGCTTCGCGACCTTGCAGCATTTGCCCATCCGGGCCCACCAGGGTGAAATCATCGCTTACGGTTTTTTTGAAAAATGCGGCGTCATCTTTCTTCTTGGCTTCAATGAGGCTTTTCTCGTTGCTGATTAAGGTCTGCTCGAAGGAAGTGAGAATCGGCGCGGGAGCCTGCGCAACGCTGGGAATGACACTCGCCAACAGCAAGACTGCGCCAAACATCGAACCCGGATTCATAAAGTCCTCCCTGACGAATTGCTCTGGTCCTTAACCGGATGCTCTTGAGTTGCTATTCGCGAATTTTCTGTGCCAATTCGCCGCGTGGCACTGAAACTTGCTCACCGGTAGCTAAATCCTTCAGCGCGAACGCGTCGGCCTTCAATTCGTTTTCGCCTACAATCAAAATATATTTCGCGCCCGCTTTGGTCGCTGCCTCAAACGATTTCTTCAGCCGGAAGTTTTCATCGCCCAGATCAACCACTAAATTCTGTCGCCGCAACTGCCGCGCCAGCAGCGCTGCTGCGGGATTCATTCCCGCGCCGAGCGGCGCAATGTAGGCGTCGGGTTTCTTGACGACATCGCCGAGCGTCTCCTGCAGCGACATCACCAGCCGGTCTTCGCCGATGGCAAAGCCAATTCCAGGGGCAGGCGGACCACCCAGCGCCTCGCTTAATCCGTCATAGCGGCCGCCGCCGAGAATCGCGTTCTGCGCGCCGAGCGCACCGTGCGTGAACTCGAATGCGGTGCGCGTGTAGTAATCGAGCCCGCGCACCAGGCGGTCGTTTATACGAAACTCGACGCCGACCTTGGTGAGAATTTCCTGAACGGAATCAAAATGCTTTCGGCACGGCTCATCGAGGAACTGGCTGATGCGCGGCAGCTTCTCGATGATTGGCTGATCTGCAGGCACTTTGCAATCGAACACGCGCAGCGGATTCGTCACCGCGCGCCGCTGGCAATCGGCGCACATCTGAGCGGCCACCGGCTCCAAAGCCTTGCGCAGGGCCTCGTTGAACATCGCCCGATCATCCTTGCAGCCGACCGAGTTCAGCTCGAGATTCCAGCCCTTAATGCCAAGGCGATCGAGCAGCGTGGCGATCATCTCGATCACTTCGGCGTCGCGCAGCGGCGATTCGCTGCCTGAACTCGGCGGCCCGATCACCTCGGCATCGATCTGATAAAACTGCCGGTAGCGTCCTTTTTGCGGGCGCTCGCGCCGGAACATCGGCCCCATGCAGTAGAGCTTGTTCAGGCCACGCTTTTCGAGGTCGTGCTCGATATAGGCGCGGACGATGCCGGCTGTGGCCTCGGGGCGGAGGGTGAGGGATTGCGATCCGCCTAGGTTCGATAGTGGAACATATGGGCCGTCAGGAAGTCTGCCCTCGCGTATGCGCGCGGTGATGTCCAGATAGAACTTCTTATACTGCGCGAACAGTTGGGGAGGGTCTTCCCACGTGTACATCTCTTTCGAAACGATATCGGTCTCTTCGCCGACGCCGCGCGCAAACAACTCCGTCGATTCGAAAATCGGCGTGCGAATTTCCTGGAAATTGTAGGCACGAAACACCTCGCGCGCCGTCTCTTCCACAAAATTCCAGACGGCCGTCTCCGGCGGCAGAAGATCACGCGTTCCCCTGACAGCTTTAATCATTTGTCGTTACTCGAACCTAAGCACTCAGCAGTCAGCCTTCCGCATTCAGCCAACCTGAGGCGTAGATTTCTCTTTGGCGAATGCCAAGTGCAGGATGCTGAGTGCTCCTCACCGCTCCCGCAGATACTCCTCTACATATCCCAAGTAATTGCGCGCGTAGCGCATGATCATCTCGTCCTCGCCCGGCTCGAGCTTCCGGCGGAGCTTTCCCGGAGACCCCATCCACAACGATCCCGGCTCAACCACGGTTCGCTCCGGAATCAGGGTTCCCGCGGCGATGATCGATCCAGAGCCGATCTTTGCGCCGTTTAAAATCGTCGATCCCATGCCAATCAGGCAGCGGTCTTCCACCACGCAGCCATGGAGCGTCACCGAATGCCCCACAGTGACGTATTCACCGATGTTTACGCCGTATGCCTGTTTCATGCCATGCACTACGCTGCAATCCTGAATGTTGGAATGCGCGCCGATCCGGATCGCGAACACATCACCGCGAATCACTGCATTCATCCACACCGAGGCGTGTTCGCCCAGCACCACGTCGCCGATAATCTGCGCGGATTCATCCACATAGCACGATTCCGGAATCACCGGCTTGATGCCTTTAAAGGATCGAATCATAAGTCACACTCAATCACCCTGTCCCGCTCGGTCGAGGGATGTCCCCCTCCTGACCAGAGCCGCGTGTTACGGGAAACGCTTCAGTCGAAACACTGAACATAGCACGCCATCACGCTCGACCGAAAACCGGCATTCCCACTCCGGTACTCATCGCGAAAAAGAACTGCATCCGTCACAACTAAAGTGAGGCCTCTCATGCTACAAAGAAATCCGGTTTCCCAACCCTGCGCCTTCCAGAGTAAGCGGTGCAGATCAGCCCTTCGAGCCTCATCCCAAGGTGGGTGGACTCGTATGTCGCGCGCGTTATTTCTGACAATCCTAGCGCTGTCATTATTATCGCTGTTAGTCTTCGGGCAGGACTCCGCTACCGGTGCGATTCACGGCTCGGTGCTCGATCCCGCTGGCGGCAGCGTCGCCCGGGCGTCCATCGTGGCGGTGAATTCCGCGACCGGAGCACGGTACTCGACTATTTCCGACGCGGAGGGACGCTACTCGCTCGATCTGCTTCCGCCCGGCGACTACATCGCCCGTGTCGTTGCCGACAAAATGTCGCCGCAAGTCACGCCGACTTTGCACGTCGACCTGGGCGCTGCCGCGCAACTTGATTTCCATCTCGCCATCGCTGGCGCTCTCGAAACCGTTACGGTTTCGGGCGCTCCGCAACTGGTGTCAACTTTGCCCGTCCCAGTTTCAACGTTGGTGGATGAACGCGGCATCGCCGATCTGCCGCTGAACGGACGGCGGTTCTCCGATCTGATGCTGCTTTCGCCCGGCGTGACGCAAGACCCGCGCAGCCTCACCTCGGCCACGAATGGCGATCTCTCTTTTGGCGGCATTCGCGGGTTCCAGAACAGCTTCCTGGTCGACGGCGGCGACTTCAATAACGCCTTCTTCGCGCAGGCCCGTGGGCTCTATCGCGCGCCTTATCAATTCTCGAATGAAGTGGTACAGGAATTCCGGGTCTCATCGAATTCTTATGGAGCGGAAAACGGGCGCGCGGGCGGCGCAGTCATTAATGTCGTCACGAAATCCGGCTCCAATCATTGGCACGGCACCGGACTCTATTACATTCGCGACAGCAGCTTCGGCGCGGAAGACCCGATCATCGATCTCAAGCCACACAGCCGCCAGCAGCAAGGCGGAGGCACGCTCGGGGGTCCACTCAAGAAAAATAAAATCTTCTTCTTCGGTGGATTCGATGCCCATTATTTCCACGTCCCCGATGTCGTGGAATTTTTGAATAACACCATGCAGGTGGTCCCGCAGGCCGGCACCGGACCCTACAGCCCCGGCGATTACGAAGCCAACGACCAGGCATTGGTCTTCGCCGCCGCCAATCAACTCGACTCCTACGCTGGGTCATTCCCCGCCGCGCAGATCGGCAACGCCAGTTACGGAAAGATCGACATCAATCTTTCTCCGCGCAATCAACTCGCGCTGCGCGTCAATTCGTCTCGCTACTGGGGATCGAACAATGTTTTCCTCGATCCAGCCAGCCCGCTGACTTACGATTCCATTTCTGACAACGGAGAAGAAACGGTCTCGACCGATACCGGCGCCGCGACCCTGACCTCAGGAATCACGCCACGCCTCATCAGCCACCTGCGGGCCCAGTTCTCCCGCGATCTTCGGCAGTCCTACACCAACACCACGAACGCGCTCATCAAAATCACCGACATCCTCGATGGCATCGGCCGTTCCGACCAACTCCCGCGCGCGACGCGCGAACACCGCGCCCAACTCGCCGAGACGCTCAGCTTTGATACCAGCCGGCACTCTTTTAAATTCGGTGGAGACATGCTTCTCACCTGGATTTACGATTTCTTTCCCAGCCAGCAAAGCGGTGAATATCTCTTCGACATCATCAAGGTCAATCCGTTCACCTTTCAGCCTATGGAAGCCGGACTGCCGCTCACCCCGCTCCGCGCCTATGCCCACGCTATGCCGAAATATTATCTGCAAAATTTTGGGCCCTCAGGATCTCATCCCAACAGCAACGACTATGCCGCTTTCGCGCAAGATACGATTCGCGTTACCGATCATTTCGCGCTGAGTCTCGGGGTCCGATGGGACCTGCAAACCTTCACGACGGCTGGATTGATCTCAAACCCGTTATTCCCGCCGTCCGGCAAAGTCCCCTTTAATCCATACAATTTCGCGCCTCGCACCGGCTTCGCCTACTCGGTCGGCAAAACTCATCCCCTGGTCATTCGGGGCGGCTACGGAATCTTTTACGTTCGCATTCCTCAAATCTACAACTCAGCCATTGCCACCGAAAACGGCATCACCGACGCCCAGGTCTTTCTCGATCATTCGAACTATTACGACAATCTCGTTTTCCCTACTTATCCCAATCCTCTGGTTTCCTGCTCGCTCACCGCTCCCTCGTGTAATCTACCGGCCGGATTCACCCGGGGCGTGACGAACGAGGTTTCCGCGTTCGCCTCCAACTTTGTCACCCCGCGGGTGCAGCAGACCAGCCTGACCATCGAGCGCGAAGTCGCCAACCGTACGACCATCGCACTCTCCTATCTTTATGTTCACGGAGAACACCTCATCCGCGCGCTCGACGTGAATTTGCCGGAACCCACCGCTCTTACTTACCCGCTCTTCGATTCAACGGGGACGATTTTTCAGAACGGATTCTATACCGTCGATTCCTTCGCCACCTGGCAATACACGCAATCGCTGACCTGCCCGTTTCCGCCTTGCATCAACCCGCTTGGCCGGCCGATCGCCCAGCTCGGCGCCATCGATGAATTTCAAAGCGCGGCCTCCAGCGTCTACAACGGGGGCACGATTTCCATTAATCGCCGCGTCTCGCGCGGCAGCTATCTGCGCCTTTCTTATACCTACGCTCACGCGATTGACGACGGCCAGGACGCTCTAGTGGCCGGAGAACCGGCTACCGTCCAGAATGCCTACAATCCCAACGCCGAGCGCGGCCCCAGCGTCACCGACCAGCGCAACCGCTTCGAAGGCGCAATTTCACTTGAACCGCGCCCATTCCATCGTGAACACGAATTTCTGGGGCATGTCTTCAATAATTGGAAAATCTCAAGCATCGTCACAGCAGGCAGCGGACGCCCCATCAATGCCACCGTCGGCGGGGACCCCAACCAGGACGGCAACTACGACAACGACCGGCTTCCCGGCTACAGCCGCAATGCCTTCACTGGCCCGGATTATTCTTCCACCGATCTCCGGTTGGTGCGCAAAATTCACCTGAGCGAAAGCTGCCGCCTCGAACTCACGGCCGACTCCTTCAATCTTTTCAATCGCCTGAATCCGCGCGTCACCATAACCAGCGACGGCCTCACCGCCGAAGCCACGACCTTCACGCAATACACAACCTACGTGCTCAACGTGGCTTACCCGGCTTACTACCAGGAGCCCACCCAAAACTTTCTCAAGCCCAATGCGGCTTTCGCGCCACGGCAGATTCAGCTCGGCATGAAACTCATCTTTTAAGAGCAGGCGCCGAGCCGGAGCGAGGCCATCGATCGAAGGGGATGCGTGGGCACCGTGCCGGCGAACGAGGGGCGCAAGGCAAAGATGAAGGCGCAGAAGACCTCCTGAGACCGGGGGGCCTGGGTCTGTGATTCGCAAAGCAACCCGCTTTTGCCGTCTGGAAACCAATAGCAGTTCGTGGGAAAGGAGTGCCAGTCCTATGCGCTCCTGCTTCTTCTCTCTAATCTTCGGCATGGAGAAAAATTATGTATCAGCGCCAGCTTCTGTCTCAATTCGCCTTCGTGATCGTTCTCGGATGCACAATCTTCTCTGTTGGACAGGCGTTTGCCGCTACCGAGAATCTAATTCATTCCTTCAACGGACAAGGCGATGGAGGACAACCGGACGCAGGCTTGACTCCTGACGGAACCGGTAGTTTTTATGGCACCACGTTTGTCGGCGGCACCTACAACTGCGGTGTGGTCTACAAACTGACCCATACCACGTCGGGATGGGCCGAGATGGTTCTCTACAGTTTCAAAGGCGGATCATCCGACGGCGGCAATCCCAGCGGCCAGCTGGCGATCGACTCCGCGGGAAACATCTACGGCACGACAAGATCAGGGGGAAAAGGTTACGGCATTAACGGTGGACCTGGCTACGGCATCTTGTATCAACTGTCCCCTACGAGTGCGGGATGGACAGAAACTGTTCTGCATTTCTTTTTTGACGATGGCGCGACGAGCGGGCTGATCATCGATGCTGCCGGAAGTCTTTACGGAGAGACGGGAGGGGGTGGAGCATCGCTTGCGGGCACCATCTATCAGATGAAGCGTGACGCATCCGCGTGGGAATATCGCACGCTTTATAACTTTCAGAGTGGCAATGACGGGCAGTATCCCTCCGGCGGCCTGATTTTCGACGCCAAGGGGAATCTTTACGGCACTACGATTCTCGGCGGACGCCTATCTTTTGGCACCGTGTTCGAATTGCAACACGCCAACGACACTTGGAGCGAGAGCCTTCTCTATACTTTTCAGAGTATCGTGGACGGCGTTGGACCCCAGTGCGCACTGGTTTTCGATGCTGACGGCAATCTATACGGAACCACCGCTTACGGCGGAGACACCTCTTGCGCTAACGGTTATGGCTGCGGCGAGGTCTTCGAGTTGTCGCCCTCAGGCGATGGCGTATGGAGCGAGACGACGCTCTATGGCTTCACAGGGAGCCCCGACGGCCATTCCCCGTTAGTCGGGCTTACGCGCGACGGTGCCGGAGACCTTTTCGGCACCACCAGCAATGGCGGCACCGTAAATGCTGGCGCGCTTTTCGAACTACAGCGGCAGACGGACGGCAGTTTTGCGGAAAGCATCGTTTATTCGTTTAACAATAACCGCGATGGGGGATATCCGAGCACTCCACTCACGTTGGAAGGAACCACTTTCTTTGGCACGACCGGCAGCGGTGGCGAAAATTCGCAAGGCGTCGTCTTCGCATTTCCAGGGCTAGCCACGGAATGAGGAACGCGGGGCTGCCCAGGCAAACTCCCAGTAACGCGATAGAGACTGCCGAAGTGCCGCCCTTTACCGCCTACGCCGCGCGGCCTCTGGTTCGTCAAGCACAAAACCACAAAATCCGGGAGCGCCGCTTGACAGATTTTGACACTCCCTCTTGACTTCCGGCGCAATCCTTGTAATAACTATTCGGTCTACCGGACGGGTTTGGGGGTGTGTCTGTTTGGCCGAAATTCGACTGCAAGAGGGCGAGTCTCTCGAAAACGCCCTGCGCCGCTTCAAGCGCAAAGTCCAGCAGGAAGACATTATCAAAGAAGTTAAGCGCCACTCCTTTTACCTGAAGCCCGGTGAGAAGAAACGCGTGAAGGCCGCGCTGGCTCGCAAGCGGGCCCGTAAAAAGGTTCGCAAGGAGCAGGATTAGCGCAGCAGGATTAACCCATTCGATCGTTGTTTTGAAGGAGTTAAGAACGAAGGCAGTAAAAGGGTCGCACCGTCCCGGAGCGGCCCTGCTCTATTGGCCCCCACCAGATAGAGCTGCATCAGGGATCATCTTTCACTTATCGCTTATCAATCATTCGAGCCATTCGGCATTCTGTGGGAAAAGCTGTATCCACGCTCCGTTCCAGGCGCGTGGCGGGCCGAGTCCAGGGGAAGTTTGAGGGGGGACGTATACAACCTGCGTTCGTTTTGCGCTGGCGCTATCCCCGCGTCTGGCGCTTGCGGGCGCGGGCACAAGGGAGCCATCCTCAATGGAATTTCAGGACAAGGTACTCACCTGCATCGACTGCGGTGCGCAATTCACTTTCACCGCCGGGGAACAACTGTTTTTCTACGACAAGCAATTCAAGAACGAACCCAAGCGCTGTAAATCCTGCAAGTCGAAGCGGGTTTCTGTACTCAGTTCAAATGCCGGCTCGCGCGACGGACATCACCAGCACCACTCGCGCATCGAAACCCGGGCCACCTGCTCCCAGTGCGGCAAAGAAACCACCATTCCTTTCAAGCCGACCCAGGGACGGCCGATCTTCTGCCGCGAGTGTTTTGTGCAAAAAAGAAACGTCGCAACCGCCTGAGCGCCGCCTAGCTGTCGGCAACCCAATGGCGCCGCCGCGGCGACTTGGCCGGGCGGGAGGCGATGGCCGTCGCGATCTCCATAGCTAATGACCATCGAGTCCCTTTGCCAGGCAATGCTACGATAGTTCGTGGCTACCTTCCACGTCGAAAACTTCGGATGCCGCGCCACGCAAGCGGATGGCGCCGCGCTCGAACGCCAGTTCGAATCGCGTGGCCTTGCCCGCGCTACAACGGCAGACGCTGATCTGGTCATTTTGAATACCTGCACGGTGACGAATGCTGCCGATCAGGATGCCCGCGCCGCAATACGGCGGGTTCGCCGGAAGAATCCGAACGCGAAAATTATTGTCACGGGATGCTATGCGCAACGCGCTCCGCAAGAGATCGCGGCGATGCCGGGGGTTAGTGCTGTAATCGGCAACTCACACAAGCATGAACTCGCAAGACTTGTGCTGCAGAACGTTTCTGCTCCGGAGCAGGCCGGCGAATTCCTGCTTCCGATTTCTGCTCTCAGCGAGAAGTGGCAAGGGGCAGTCGCAAACTCGATTTTTGTCTCCGATATTTTTGCGCACACCGAATTGCTCGCTGCTCCAGTTTTCGAGTCGGGCAACGCTCACAGCGGTGACCGCACGCGCCCCAATCTCAAAGTTCAAGACGGATGCAACAATCGATGTTCGTTCTGCGTGATCCCCAGCGTTCGCGGCAAGAGCCGGTCGTTGCCCTTGGAAAGAGTAATCGCCGAGATGAATACGCTGGTCGCCGCTGGTTACAAAGAGTTGGTCGTCAGCGGCATTAATCTTGGCCGGTGGGGACGCGATTTGATGTGGGGAGTGCGGCCTCGCGAGCTGAAGGGCGCTAGGTCGAATATTCCGCAACCTTTCGTGGAGCTGGTTCGCGCGATCCTGGCCGAAACCAAGTTGGAAAAGCTTCGCATTTCTTCGGTCGAGCCGATGGATTGGACGGACGATCTCATCTCGCTCGTTGCATCTTCGCCACGCATGGCGAAGCACGCGCAC
Source organism: uncultured Acidobacteriaceae bacterium (assembly GCA_963743585.1). GTDB lineage: Bacteria > Acidobacteriota > Terriglobia > Terriglobales > Acidobacteriaceae > Sulfotelmatobacter. Next base: position 615,211 of record CAVUQI010000007.1, read on the forward strand.
GTTCCTCTGCAATCAGGCAGCGATGCCGTGTTGCGGCGGATGCAACGCAGATATCGTCCGTGGCACTATCGAGAAAAAATCGAAAAGATTCACGCCGCCATGCCCACGGCTGCCATTGGAGCCGATGTCATGGTCGGATTCCCTGGCGAAACCGATGCCGAGTTCGAATGCACCCGGCAGCTCATTGAAGAGCTGCCATTCACTTACCTTCACGTTTTCACTTATTCGCCACGGCCGGGGACCGCGGCCGCTGCCATGCCGAAGCAAGTGCCGGTGCATGTCGCGCGCGAACGCAATAAGATTTTGCGAGACCTGGCCGACGCAAAGAAACTCGCCTTCATGAGCAGTTTTGTAGGGAAACAGCTGGACGCAATCACCCTCAGTAGCGTTTACAACACTCCTGACGGCGAGCACACGGAAGCACTGACCGACAATTATCAAAAGCTGCATCTGCGAGGACGGCTCGCCCCGAACCACTGGATCGCCGCGCAGATCAGCGCAGTGCAGGATGGCGTGCTTCACGGTGTTCCCGCCGGCGTGCGTTTGCCCACTACTCTCGCCGTTTGAGGATGCAACCTACGCTGTGGTCGAAGTCGAAATCCAGTACGATCTAGAGCGATGCCCCGCACGGACGGAGTGACTTCGCAAGCAAAGTTGCATTCCTCGATCGAAGCGCGCAAGCGGTGGCCCATCGCACTCTTGCTCGCCTTTGGAGTGCTGGTCAACTTTCTCGACCGCATTAATCTTTCGGTTTCCCGTGAGGCCCTGAACGCTTCTTTCGGAATCTCGCTGGTGGCTTTTGGCTATCTCTCGAGTGCCTACAGCTGGACCTACGCTCTGATGCAAATGCCCGCAGGGGTCTTGCTCGACCGTTTCGGCATTCGGCGCGTAGGGCGCGTCAGCATTGTGCTGTGGAGCGTCGCGTGTTTCGCTGCGGCGCTCGCTCCCGGAATCGGATGGTTCCTGGCGGCTCGACTGCTTCTTGGGGTCAGCGAATCGCCAACGTTCCCGGCGAATGCCAAGGCCATCGGTTCGTGGTTCCCGAGCGAAGAGAGAAGTTTGGCGATGGCCGTCACGGACTCGGCCGCAAAGTTTTCCATGGCGATCGGAGTGCCGGTCCTCGGTTTGCTTCTAATTCATTTTGGCTGGCGCTGGAGCTTCGCCGCGACTGGTTTCGCCAGCGTCTTTTATTTCATCTTGTTCCACCGAATCTACCGCGACCCTCCCGAGAACTTATATTCTTTGTCGGAGCACCTCGCGTCCGTCGACGCAGACGAGTTGCGACTCCACGAGAGCGGGCGCAGTGTTTCGCTGACTTATTTATTGCGCCAGCCGAAGGTTTACGGCCTCGCGTTGGGATGGGGTGCTTACAACTACACATTCTTTGTTCTATTGAATTGGCTGCCGAGCTATCTCTCACTCTCGCTTGGGGTGGACTTGCTTCATTCGGTTCTCTACACGAGCGTACCGTGGCTCATAGCTGGCGTTAGCGATTTGCTGATCGGAGGATGGCTGGTGGATGCTCTGATTCAACGCGGTTGGAATGCAAACCGTGTCCGGCAGAGCGTGATGCTTGGCGGGATGGCGCTGGGGCTGGCCATTCTCGGGACAGCGAAGGCAACGACGCCTCTATCGGCGCTGATCTGCATCAGCATCGCATTAGCGGGACTCGCCGCGATGGCGCCGGTCGCGTGGACGGTTCCATCGCTGATTTCGCCCGGCAACGCTGTCGGCGCCATCGGTGGAATCGTCAATTTCTGCGGTCAACTTGCCGCCATCTCTGCGCCGATCGTGACCGGCTATATCGTCTCGGCAACGCATTCCTTCGCGCCGGCATTCGCCGTCTCCACAGCTGTGCTGGTTAGCGGCATCCTGGGATATGTATTTCTCCTGGGACGTATAGAGAGAATCGCTGAACCCGGAGAAAAATAAAATTCGGATCGCCCGAGATCCCCTGCCGACTGTCACTTCTCCTGCGCTGCGATCCACGCTTCCACCTGCTGATCTAAAACATCGAGCGGCAGTGGTCCGTTGCCGACGATCTCGTCGTGAAAGGCGCGCAAGTCGAACTTCGGGCCCAATCTAGTTTTGGCTTCTTCGCGCAACTTGAGAATTTCCAACTGCCCCAGCTTGTAGGCCAGCGCCTGTGCGGGCCACGCGATGTAGCGGTCGACCTCGGTTTGAACATTCGGCTCATCCATCGCGGTGTAGCGATGAAAGTACTCGACCATCTGATCGCGGGTCCAATGCTTAGAATGCACGCCGGTGTCAACGACCAGCCGGATGGCTCGCCACATCTCGTTTTCCAGGCGGCCGTAGTCGCTGTAAGGGTCCTGATAAAAACCGATTTCTTTGCCGAGGCGTTCGGAGTAGAGCGCCCAACCCTCGGTGAAGGCCGTGTATTCGCCGTGACGGCGAAACGGCGGAAGATCGGGTAATTCCTGAGCGATGGAAAACTGCAGGTGGTGCCCCGGAACGCCTTCGTGGTAGGCGATCGCCTCCACATTTAAGAGGAGACGATGCTCCGGGTCATATTCATTCACATTGATGCGGCCCGGGCGCGATGCGTCAGGCGCGCCGGGAGTGTAGTCGGCGGGCACGGAATTTTTGGCACGAAACGGATCCATGGGAACGATGATCAGTTTGTTCCGCGGCAGACGCCCAAACAGCTTCGGAAGTTGCCCCTCCATTTGCTCCGCATATTTCGAATAGAGGTCAATCAGTTGCTGCCCGGATGTGGCGTAGAGCTGGCGATCCTTCTTGATGTGATCGTTCAGGCTGGCGAGATCGCTATAGCCGAGTTTGTGAGCCAGCGCGAGCATCTCGGTTTCCGTCTCGTCGATTTGCTTGAGGCCGAGTTCGTGAATCTGATCGGGCGTGAGGTTGGTCGTGGTCATCTCGCGAACCGCAAAGCGGTAGCGCGCATCGCCATCCGGTAGCGCCCAGATGCCGGGATCGGTGCGGCCTTGCGGGGCATACTCATCGCGAAGAAAATCCGCGAGTTTGTGGTAGGCGGGGATTACATCGTGATTTACCGCTTCGAGAACTTCAGCTCGCAGGCGCGCCTGCTCCGCAGCCGAGATTGCCGGCGGGAAGTTCTCCGTTGGCTTTACGAATGGTCCCGCTTCCGCCTTGGTGTTTGCGATTTCATGGGCCTGCGCGGCGGCCTTCTCAAGCAGGAGGCGCGGAGGCATGAGGTGGTCGTGCATTCCTTGCCGCATGTTCGCGATGACCTGATCAAAGGCTTGCGGCACCTTGTGCAACCGCGAGATGTAGTTCTCGTAATCGTGTGCATCGTCGAAAGGAGTTACGGAAACGAGCTCAATTAATTCCGTGTGCGGACCGGAATATTGATTGACGGGCATTTCCCATGGCTTGAATTGCGCGCCCTCAATCTCCTGGCGCAACTTTCGAACCATGAGGCTGAGGCTGAGCGCGTCCTGCGCCGAGAGGCCGGATGCGTTAAAGGCTTCGAACCTGGCGAGAAAAGCGCGGTTCTGGGCAAGGTCAGCCTCAATCGCCCGCGGAGATTGATCGGAGAAGCGGTCGTTATAGCGTTTGTCGCCGAGAGAGGTTGCGAACTCTGGGGCGGTTCGCAATTCGTATTGCCATTCTTCATCGAACATCTTCAGGAGCCGTTGATGGTTTTCGATGTTCGAGGAAGAAGATGACGCGGAGCTGTTTTGTGAATGGGCACGAAGCACGATTGTCACCGCAAACAGGATTACAGCCAACAAAGGAATAGGTCGCACGGGAAAATCCTTTCGGGGCGACCATTATTGAAGAAGTGGGCACAAATGACAATGCGCGAATTGGAGGGTCGACGGTGAAAGGGAAGGATTCGTCGTTCTGAGCTGAGCTGGAATCTGCTTTTGCTTGTCTGGGAGCGCCGACGCCGCCCGCGGAATCAGATTCCTCACCGGGCTTTCGCCCGGTTCGGAATGACAAAGACAGCGCGATTATCTCGCCTTCACTTTTTCTTTCTCGCCGACGCGATGGCTAATCTCGAACTTCATCTTGCCGGCTTTCTTGTCGGCATCGATGATGACGTGGTCGCCATGCAAGATTTCGCCGTCAAGAATTTTGAGGGCGAGCGGGTCCTGAATCAGCTTTTGGATCGCACGCTTCAGCGGACGCGCGCCGAAGTTCGCGTCGTAGCCCTGGGTGAAAAGCAAGTCTTTCGCGGCGTCGGTAAGCTCAATCGAAATTTTGCGATCGGCCAGGAGCCGGCGCACGTCTTCGAGCCGCAGTTCGATGATCTTGACCAACTGCTCCTTGCCCAGCGGACGGAAGATGATGATATCGTCCACGCGGTTCAGGAACTCGGGCCGGAAATGCTGATGCAGGGTTTCGGTTACGCGTTCCGTCGCTTTCTCAAAGTCCTCGGGCGTGCGCAAGTTTTCGGCCTGCAAATAGCTTGAGCCGAGGTTCGAAGTCATAATGATGATGGTGTTTTTAAAATCGACCACGCGGCCTTTGCCATCCGTTAGGCGGCCATCGTCCATGATCTGCAGCATGACGTTGAACACGTCGGGATGCGCTTTTTCGATTTCATCGAAGAGCACAACCGAATAGGGACGCCGGCGAACCTGCTCCGTCAGTTGCCCACCTTCTTCATAGCCGACATATCCCGGAGGCGCGCCGATCAGGCGGGCGACCGAATGCTTCTCCATATATTCGGACATGTCGATGCGCAAAAGCGCGCGCTCGTCGTCAAAAAGAAATTCTGCGAGAGCGCGGGCCAGTTCAGTTTTTCCGACGCCCGTCGGTCCCAGAAATATGAACGATCCGATGGGGCGTTTTGGATCGCTCAACCCGGCGCGTGAACGGCGAATGGCGTTGGCCACGCGCTCCAAAGCTTCGTCCTGGCCGACAACGCGCTGGCGCAGACGATCTTCCATGGTGACCAGCTTTTTTACTTCGCCTTCCAACATCTTCGAGACTGGAATGCCAGTCCATTTGGAGACGATGCGTGCGATATCCTCTTCGTCAACTTCTTCTTTGAGCATGCGAGTCTTGCCCTGGCTCTCCGTTTGCGCCGTGAGCTTGGCCAAGTCGGCCTCAGCTTGACGGATCAGACTGTAGCGAATCTCCGCCACGCGCTGCAGGTTGCCTTTGCGCTCCTCGGCCTGCTCGTCGATTTTCAGTTTCTCGATTCTTTCTTTCAGCTCGCGAATGCGGGCGATCAACTCTTTTTCTTTTTTCCAGTTGGCTTTGAGCGCGTTTGATTTTTCCCGGATCTCGGCGAGTTCTTTCTCAATCACGGCGAGCCGATCTTTCGAGTTCCGATCGTCTTCTTTCTTCAATGCCTGCTTTTCGATTTCCAGTTGCGTAGCGCGACGTTCGAGCTGATCGATGTCGGTTGGAAGCGAATCGATCTGGATGCGGATAGAGGCAGCCGCTTCGTCTACCAGATCGATGGCTTTGTCGGGCAGGAAGCGATCTGAGATGTAGCGATGCGAGAGAGTGGCCGCAGCAACGATCGCGGAATCTTTGATGCGAACGCCGTGGTGAACTTCATAGCGTTCTTTCAATCCGCGCAGGATCGCGATCGTGTCTTCGACATTCGGCTCGCCTACGAAAACGATCTGGAATCGTCGTTCGAGGGCGGCATCTTTCTCGATGTATTTGCGATATTCGTTCAGCGTGGTCGCGCCAATCGCACGCAACTCACCGCGGGCGAGCGCCGGCTTAAGCATATTGGAGGCGTCGATGGCGCCTTCGCTGGCGCCGGCCCCAACCAAAGTGTGCAGTTCGTCGATGAAAAGGACGATCTGGCCTGACGAATCCTCGATCTCCTTCAATACAGCCTTAAGACGGTCTTCGAACTCGCCGCGATATTTTGCACCCGCGAGCATGGACCCGAGATCGAGCGCTACGACGCGCTTGTTCTTGAGCACTTCGGGCACGTCGCCGGAAATAATGCGCTGGGCGAGGCCTTCGACAATTGCGGTCTTGCCGACGCCAGGCTCGCCGATGAGCACCGGATTATTTTTAGTGCGGCGCGAGAGAACCTGGACCACGCGGCGGATTTCCTCGTCGCGTCCGATCACCGGATCGAGCTTGCCCCGGCGAGCCTGCTCAGTCAGGTCGCGGGCATAGCGTTCGAGAGCTTGATATTTTGCTTCGGGATTCTGGTCGGTAACTTTTTGCGATCCGCGAACCGAGGTCAGCGCCTTCAGAATCGCATCATAGGTCGCGCCATGACGCGTAAGAATCTGCTGTGCCGCATCCTGCTTCAGGTGCGTGATGGCGAGCAGCAGGTGCTCGGTCGAGACGTATTCGTCTTTGAAGTTTGAAGCTTCTTTGAAGGCCTGCTCCAGCAGTTTGTTGGCGGCATTCGAGAGCGTCGCTTGCGCCGACTCGCCGGAAACCTTGGGCAGCTTTTCGATCTCGCGATAAATCTCGCTGAGCACCGCTTGCTGTGCCGATGCCAATTTTTTCCAGCACTGGCGGAACGATGCCGTCTTTGTCTTCGAGCAATGCCGCCAGAAGATGAATTGGCTGCAGTTCGGGATTGCCGTGCTCAGAAGCGAGATTGTTGGCCCGCTGTACGGCTTCTTGTGCTTTTACTGTAAATTTGTCCCAACGGATGGGCATGGGAACCTCGATTTAGAAATTGAGAAATTTTGTAATTGGGTAATTGGATGAGGCTGACGCGCCCTGGGGTGTGAATTACTCAATTACAAAATTTCCTGGTCTGCAAAATAATGGGAGGCGGTCACCCGCCTCCCGCGAAACTCAGGGGCTGAAGCTCAATTAAGAATTATGCCTCAGCGGCACGACTGAAGTCGTGCCCTTCCCAAGACAGTTGCTTATGCGGCCTTGCTTGGGCCTTTGGCTTCGAGGGTCTTCTCGCCCTTGCTGGTGGTGCTGCCGACGTTGACCTTGATCTGCTTCGGCTTGGCTTCGGCTTTCTTGGGCAAGGTAATATTCAAGACGCCCTTGTCATAGTTTGCCGAGACATGTTCTGCATCCACGGTCGTGGGCAGAGTAAAGGTGCGGGTGAAGCTGCCATATTGGCGCTCCACGCGACGATAGTTCTCTTCTTTCTCTTCGTTTTCGATCTTGCGCTCGCCGTGCACGGTGAGGGTGTTGTTCTCCAAGCGGATGTCGATGTCTTTCTCATCGATTCCGGGCACTTCAACTTTCAGGGTTACGTTGTGCTCGTCTTCGTAGACATCAACGGCTGGGGCAAAGCTGGATGTTGCGAGGGATTCATCCCGGCCACCATCGCCATAGTTCTCGCGGAACAGGCGGTTCATGCGGTCCTGCAGGGTGGCAAACTCACGGAAAGGCTCCCAACGGGTTAATACGGTCATGGCTAAATCCTCCTTCGGAAATATGGTCTTGAAAGTGGTGATAAGCCCATCTATTCACATCGATTGGCTTGATTCACTACATTCGATGCCGTAGTTATGATGAAAGAAGCATAAAATATGAGTGTGTTATTGTCAAGTATAATATATAATTATTTTTCATTTACTTACAGACGCAACAACGCACTTGAGGTACGACGTTTCTGGAACATTTAGCAGGACCGGGTGGTCTTTGGCCTGTCCGCGAACTTCCACCAGCCGCAAGGTGCGGCGGGCATCTCGCGCGGCCGCTGCCAGCATTTCCAGGAAGTCCGGCTGGCTGACGTGGTATGAGCAGGAGCAGCTCACCAAAACGCCGTCGGGACGCAGCATTTTGAGCGCGCGCAGGTTCAGTTCCTTGTAGCCGCGCATTGCCGCATCCAGCTCGCGCTTGCTCTTGGCGAACGCGGGAGGGTCGAGAACGATGGTGTCATATCGCTGACCGGAAGCGGCATAGTCCTTCAGCAAGTCGAACGCATTGGCCTCGATCCACTCGATTTCTTTGCCGCCAAGTAGTTCATGATTGAGGGCTGCATTTGTTTCGCCCACCTCCAAGGCTGGGCGGGAACTATCGACCGCGGCAATGCGGGAACAATGCGGCGCAAGATGAAGGGCAAATCCTCCCTGATAGCAAAACACGTCGAGGGCCTCGCCGTGCGCGTATTGAGCGGCCACCGCGTAGTTTTCGCGCTGATCGAGAAAAGCTCCCGTCTTTTGACCTTCGAGCGCTTCAAACTGAAAGCGCACCCCGTTCATCGCGAAGATGGTTGAGGTCTGTTCGCCCACCAATAGTCCGGATGTACGTGGGGGCAGTTCCTCGAGTTGGCGAACGTGCGGATCGACGCGCTCGACAATCGAAGCCGGGTGAAATTTTTCGGTCAGTTCCGAGATCAGTGTCTGCCGCACAATCTCGGCATCCATGGCCTGCGTCAGAATCTGCATCGAGAGAATGTCGTTGTAGCGGTCAACAATCAGGCCCGGAAGAAAATCTGCCTCGCTGAAGATCAGGCGATACGAGTTGGTGTCGCGAATCATCCGCTCCCGGTAGGCAATCGCCTCGGCGATGCGGCGGCGCAGAAGCGCTGAAAAATCGTGGACTACCTCCCGCGAGATCAGGCGAATGGCAATTTGCGATGCGCTGGAATAGAGCGCCGTGCCGAGAAACTTGCCGCGATGATCGTGAACCGCGACCAGCGCGCCAGGAGAGAACTCCGTCAGCTGAAACAACGTCGGAGCGATAGACCCAAACGTGGCCGTGCTTGAGCCGCTCAGCTCCGCGCTGGGAGATGCCGACGTTTAATACTGAATCGAAAATCGCGGTAGTCCGGGCCATATTGCCATCCTACTCGCGGCTCGATTCTCACGAGCGGCACGAGTAGGGCTACCCATTTTTTACCTCAGTACATTCGAGAGCCAGGCTCCTTGGGTGGGGAAAAAAGTCGGTCGATTACGGTGCTAAAATCCCGTGCCTTGCCCTCGAATTCCGTGGTAGCATGTTTCTCCTCCCCGACGCGACCAATGCAGATGCGTGACCGCACACTTCTACATTTGGCGCCATTTTGAATTCAGAGTTTGAGCTTTCGCTTCCAATTGTTCGCTCAAAGAGGAGCACCGGTATGAAATCCCGGAGCGTGGTGAGCTTAGCCGTAGCTGCACTGTTGGGAATTCTTCCGCGCGGCAGTGTCGCCCAATCCCAAGCCGCATCTTCCCTCTCGTTTAGCTTCACCTCCTTCGATTATCCCGGGGCCATTTCCACGCAGGCCCTTGCCACTAACCAGAATGGAATCGCCGTAGGCTATTACCTTGATGCAAATTCAGCCGAACATGGTTTTGTCCGTTCGGCGGATGGCCAATTCAAAGAGGTCGATTATCCCGGCGCTGTTGGGACCATCCTGCTTGGCATCAACGACTCCAATGAAGCCGTCGGTTTATATAACGGCACCGACATCTTCTACCAGGGCTTTATATTCGAACCACCGAATCAATTCACGCCGATCTACTACGGTGGACTGGCTTCTGAGACTACTCCTTATGGAATCAATAACAATGGGCAGATCGTAGGCGCTTGGAGTGGAGATCAAATACAGGGTGGATTCTCACTGCTCGACGGAACGTATACCGACCTGCTCTATCCGAACGCAGAATTTACGAACCCGGATGGTGTGAACTCCGCAGGCGTGATCGTTGGATCCTGGGTCAGCGCCTGTAGTCCTTTGTGTCGGTATCACGGGTTCATGCTCACGTCTGCCGTGGGCGGGACGTACACCGATGTCAATTTTCCCGGCTCTGTGGCGACATATATTGACGCGATCAACGACTCCAACGAGGTTGTGGGTGCATATGGGAGCGCAGCGGGCGGCTACTACCAGGCATGGGTCGGCCTCCCGTCAAAGAATCAATACGCCACGTTGGCCTATCCCGGCGCGATTTTTACTGCCGCATGCGGAATCAACAATGCCCGGCACATCGTGGGCTATTACCTCGATGCAAACAACATGACGCACGGTTTCCTCGCTGTTCCCAAGTGAGGAAGTTTGCCTGAGAAAGCCAGGTTTCAGGCAAGCGAGATCTGCGGCCCGCAGGGTTGACCTCCGTTGGCAACTCTGCCTCCTCTAATATCAGGTGCTTTTGGATATGGCGCCAACCTAGCTGGCGGCGTGCTCGGTTGTGACCGGGGCAGGGCTCTGCGATTTTGGGCGGGAGTTCATTTCGTAGCGGGCGGCTTCCAGATCACTGTGCAGAGAATCGAGCGCGGTCATGGGCATTTCGGCGCCCCATGTTTCCATATCGCCTTCCTTCCAGCTTCCGTTCAGGCGAATGGCGCCAGTTATGTCTTCCGGAAATGCCTGGCGGTAGTCACCCTCGCGAATGAGGATGTCTCCAATGAACCGGCCAGTATGCATATCGAAGACGCGGCGGCCGGCCTGCCCGCCGGCGTTGGTCAAGCACAACAGAACCTCGCCATCGCCGCCAAACTCTTCGCGGTAGTACCACGCCTGAGGCGCATCGATTTTGGGGTGATGCCGGCGCGCGCGCTTGTGTTCCGGTTCAACCGCCTGCATTTCGTTGGCGGGATTAAAATACAGAATTCGCTGGCAAGAATCGCAGATCACAGTTTGCTGGCCGGTGCGCACATCGTTATAGATCTGCGGACGCAGCATGACCTGGCATGCCATGCACTTGTGGTCGCGGACCTCAGAAATGCCGCTGCCGCGGAACTTCGACACTCGCTCGTAGTGCCGCAGCAGATCTTCGCTCACACCGGCCCGCATTTGATCTCGCCTGGCGCGCCATTCGGTAAGTTGCTTTTCGTCTTCCGCGGTGCGCTCGCGCGCAGCGGCTTTTTCCTTCTCGATCTCGGCGGTTTCCGCCTTCAGTTCGGCTTGCGCGGCTTTCACTTCCTTGTCGCGCGTATCGGCATTGAGCATGAGTTCCAGAATTTTGTCTTCTGTTGCCGCAATTTCTTTTTCGGCGAACTGAATCTCGTGCAGCAGCGCTTTGTACTGATCGTTGGTTTTTACGTCGAGGGACTGGTCGCGGTATTTGGAGATTTTTCCGCGGAGGTCGCTGATGGTGGTGTCGTGCTTGCGACGGGTTGCTTCGTCGGCCTTTACAGCGGCCTGCGCTTTTTCCAGTTGCGCCTGGGTGCCCGCCAGCCTTTGTTCGATCGCCGAAACGCGTTTAGGAAGTTCCGCGATCTCTTCCTGCAAGCGGCGAACCTCTTTGTCCGCGTCTTGCAGTCGCAGCAGGTTTTCTATTTCTGGAAGCATCCGGAAGGACTCAACTGAGATTCTATCACGCGTAAACGCGGCATTCGCGGCGACCATAAGCAACTTCGGATCGTTGCTTATTGTCGACAGGTATTGCGGATAGAGCCACGCCTCAGTCGTTGACGGCGCCTTCACAGACGCGCTATTTATTTCCGATTACAAAGTTCACCGAGCTCGGCTGGTTGGCGTTTACCGTCACCGACTTCTCCCAAGTCTTCGGTTCGGTGAAGATAGGCCGCTGCACCGCTTTTTCAGTCAGCACGTCGTAGGCCTGCTCTCTGCCCGCGAGTCCCCAGCCTTCGTGCCAGGCGACGATTTGGTAGGTGCCTGGAGGAACGCTGGTGAACTCGAAACGTCCGCTTTCGTCGGTGACCGCGTAGTAGGGATTCGGAACGACCATCATTTCTGCATTCATCCATACGTGGCCGCCGTTGCAATGCAGGTTGACCAGGCCCGGCGTCGACATGGTGCGCGCAACCACCTGATTGGTGAAAGGAAACGGCAAGTTAAAGCTGGCTGCTCCATCCATGTGGATGGTGTGCAGGGTTGCATCAGAGCTTTGCATCTGCAGATCGGCGCCCTCGGGAACCAGCAGAATGTGCGGAACGTAGCGGCAATGCTTTTGATCCAGATGGCGCCGCTGCTCAGGCAGGTCCATCGCTTTGCCGGCTGAAATGTTCTTCAAATAAACAATCGTATTGGCAACGCCACCTTCGGGGCCGACGATCAGACGTTCGAGACTGGCGGTCTTTTTACCATCGGTCTCGCAAATCTGGGGGTCTTTGGTGATGGGATATTCCAGCTCGCGCGGCACGGGACCCGACCACTTCACTGTGCCGGAAATAGTTCCTCCGTCCTCGACGGAGATGACTCGATAGTCAGATTGCGCGGCGGCAAAGGTTGCGACCGCGAAAAAGTAAAACAGCAAGGTGCAACGAACGGTCAGAGCCCGCATACAAAAACCCCTGATAGCCCACCGCCCATCGCACAACCATAGTTGCGGTCATGAAAAGCAGGCTGAGATTTTGATCGGTCACCGCAGGCAACATGTCGCGCCATTTACGGCAATGCTGACAGGGTCCCCGTTGCGAAGCGGGGCAGCACTTGTGCCTGTGGTCTTTCTAGATTCCAGTAGGGAGTGACCGTCACCGGTTCCTGTGATCGGAATCACAAATAAGTCTGCTTTAATGCAAGGTAACAGTCGAGATTACCGAAGTGGTATGCCGAGTGGAGAAGCTCAACTGCAGCAAATCGGCTGGCCCGGAATTCGCGAAAAATCGTCGACAAAAATAGGAGTTCGAGCTATACAATCAACCTCCCCGTGCCACTAACAGTTCGATCGTTCGCGAAGATCAATCTCGGCCTGCGCATTGGCGCTCGCCGCCCAGATGGATTTCATGAACTGCTGACGGTGTATCAGACGATCGGGCTGCACGATCTCATTCGAATCAACCTCAGCCGCGGCAGTGGAATCGAGATCCGATGTAAGGACCGAGAGTTCCGCGCGACGAATCAAACTCATGCTATCGCATTGTCGACAAAACAATGTTGGCACTGCGCGCCAAGGGCCGGGTCCTTGTCGAAATTGAAAAACGCTTGCCCGTGCAGGGCGGACTGGGGGGAGCGTCGTCGAACGCGGTGGCGGCAATGCTGGGCCTGGAGCGTGCACTCAACCAACGCTTGAGCAGCGAGCAGCGATTGCAGATTGCGGCGGAGGTGGGATCGGATGTGCCGCTGTTCCTTGTGGGTGGAACGGTATTGGGGACCGGCCGCGGAGAACGAGTTTATCCCCTGGAGCAATTGCCGGCGATGGCATGCGTTTTGGTCACGCCGAATATCGGAGTTTCAACTCCTAAGGCATTCGCGGAGTGGGACCGGAAATTGACGCTCTCTGAGTCATCCGATAGAATGAATGAGCTTGGCCGAGGGCTTTCGGCGTGGCTGAGCGAGAGTTACTCCGGTGCTCCTCATGTGAGGGGCCGGCGCGAGAATCCACTTCTCGAGCTTGTCCGGGCCGGGATCAAGAACGACTTCGAAGAGGTCGTCTTTCCTGAGTATCCCGAACTGAGTGAAGTTAAGAAGGCGCTGGAACGCGCGGGCGCGAAGTATGCCTCGCTGTCAGGCTCCGGGTCTGCACTGTATGGTTTGTTTGCTTCGAAGGCTGCGGCAGGCAAAGCGGCAGACAAGTTGCGGAAACAGGGATGGGCCGCGCAGGCTACGGCGACGATTACGCGGCGGCAGTATTGGAGAGGCATTTGGCGGCGGTAGCCGGCATGAAATTTTTGATTGTTGATTGCTGACTTTTGATTGAGAATCTAAGTGCACCCCTTTGCGGGGTTCAATCAGGAATCAACGATCAACAATGGCTTAATGGGCCGTCGACTAATGGTAGGTCAAGTGCCTTTGGAGCACTTTGTCTAGGTTCGAATCCTAGCGGCCCAGCCAGAAATTAGTTTTCAGTTGCCAGTTCTTAGTTCTCGGTTGAACTGGCCCGAGCCCAAAGACTGAAAACTGACAAGTGAGAACTGAGAACTGCCTATGGCCACTTTACTGACGCCTGCGGAAAAAACGGAGAAGGTCGAAAAAAAGATCGAGCTGGTTCCGGAAGAAAAGCCGGACCGCAAGACGCGCCCGCGGGTCGACGAGAAGTTCAAGATTTTTAGTGGCACTGCCAATGAGCCGCTGGCGGATGAGGTATGCAATTTTCTTGGCATGCCCCGCGGCCAGGCGCAGGTAACGCGCTTTGCCGATGGCGAGGCGTATGTGCAGATCCAGGAAAATGTTCGGGGAGCGGATGTGTTTGTTCTGCAGCCGACTTGCCGGTCGGTGCACGGCACGCGGGTCGCGAGTGTTGACGAGAATTTGATCGAATTGCTGTTGATTGTCGACGCGCTGAAGCGCGCGTCGGCGCGGCGCATCACGGCGGTGATTCCGTATTTCGGTTATGCCCGGCAGGCCGTAAAGATAAGCCGCGCAGTCCGATTTCATCGAAGCTGATGGCGGATTTGCTGACGACGGCGGGCATTCACCGGGCGCTGATTGTGGATTTGCACACTCCACAGTTGCAGGGATTTTTTAATATTCCGGTCGATCACCTGTTTGCGTCGCCGGTGCTGGTGGACCATTTCAAGAAGCTGAGTCTGCCGAATCTAACGGTGGTTTCTCCGGATGCCGGCGGTGTGGAGCGCGCCCGATTTTTCGCGAAAAAAGTCGATGCGGCGCTGGCCATTGTCGATAAGAGGCGGGTGGAAATGAACGTGGCCGAGGTGATGCACGTGATCGGCGACGTACACGGGCGGACTTGCTTGATCATCGACGACTTGATCGATACGGCTGGGACTTTGGTGAAAACCGCGAATGCCCTTGTGGAGAATGGCGCGACCGAGGTTTACGCCTGTGCTTCCCACGCGGTGTTGTCGCCTCCAGCGGTGGAAAACATTGCGAAATCGGTGATCCGCGAGGTGGTGGTCACGAACACCATCCCGCTCACCGAAGAGGCAAAGGCCGAGGCGAAGATACGGGTGCTTTCGATTGCGGGATTGATTGGGCGGGCGATTCAGGCCAACCATGAAGAGACTTCAGTGAGCAAGTTATTTATTTAGATAGGAATTGAAATTATGGCGACAACGATTGAGCAAAATACTTTGGAAGCAAAGCCGCGAGAGGCTGGAACCAAGAATCATGCGCGCCGCGTGCGGCGCGAAGGCAAGATTCCCGGCGTGGTGTATGGCGCGGGCAAAGACGCCATGCCGGTCACCGTGGATCCGCGGCATGTGCTGCGCATTCTCCGCTCCGATAGTGGACATAACACCATTTTCGATCTAGCTCTGGATGGCGAGCGAACCAAGGCCATGATCGTCGACTGGCAATATGAGCCGATCAAGGGCAGCTTGCTGCACATCGACCTCAAGCGTATTGCGATGGACAAGGCGTTGCGCGTCAGCGTGCCGATCGTGCTGCAAGGTGTGCCCCTGGGCGTGAAGACTGAGGGCGGCATCCTGGAGCAGATGCTCCGCGAAGTGGAGATCGAATGTCTTCCGGGCGATATTCCCAGCCACATCGATGTCGATGTGACCGAGCTGACTTTCGGCAAGGTGCTCCGAGTATCGGATTTGCCGCACAACGAGAAGATCAAATTCCTGACTGACGCCAATCAGCCCGTGGCCCATGTGACCTCGGTGAAAGAAGAAGTGGTTGCCACGCCTGAAGCTGCCGCTGCCGAAGCGGGTGCGGCCCCGGCTGAGCCCGAAGTCATTAAAAAGGGTAAGGCTGAAACTGAGGAAGAGGGCGAAGCTGCCGCCGAGAAACCGGCAGAGAAAAAGGCCGAGAAGAAGGAGAAGAAATAACTCCGTGGTGAGAAGAGCCGAGCTGCGCTCGGCTGGACAGCCGAGGGCGGCCGTCCCTACATGGACCTGGATGGTTCGGTGAAACTGATCGTCGGTCTTGGCAATCCTCGCATCGAGTATCAGTTCACGCCGCACAACGTCGGCTTTCTCGCAGTAGACCGAATGGCGAGCGAGCACGGAGTTGAGATCAGGAACCGGCAATGCCGGGCACTGACGGCGAGGATCCAGGTGGGCGATGAAGTGGTGATGCTGGCGAAGCCAGAAACCTACATGAACCTGAGCGGGATTTCGGTCCGGGAGTTGCTGGCGCAGTACGACCTGGAAGCGGAATCAGACTTGGTTGTGATTCAGGACGAATTGGATTTTCCGCTGGGCACGTTGCGGATCCATACGCGGCGAAGTTCGGCGGGGCACAACGGGATCGAGTCGATTATCGGTGCGTTGGGCACGCAGGATTTTTTGCGCATCCGGATCGGAGTAGCGCCGGACCATAAAGTCGACGACGGCAAGGAGTATTTGCTCTCGCCGATGAGCAAAAAGCAGCTCGCCGTAGTCGATGAAACGCTCGATACTGCTGCGGAAGCGGTGAAAGTGATTTTGACCGAAGGGCCGGCGGCGGCCATGAACCGGTTTAACCGCAAAGAAAAAGAAAGTGAAGAGGATTAGTGATCGGTGGCCAGTAGGGCAAATCGGAAACTGCTGGCCGCTGGTTTTCAAGATTTGGAGACAGCAAAATGAATCGTACTTATGAACTGATGTTTATCGTCCGGCCCGATATGGCGGATGAGAACCTCGAAAAGCTGATTTCGAATTTGGAGTCAACCGTGACTTCGGCTTCGGGAAGCGTGAAGAACATCGAGCGCATGGGCAAGCGGCGCCTGGCTTACATGGTTCGCAAGTTCCGCGAAGGAATTTATATTCTGTTGACGGTCGAAGGCGCGGGCGGCGTCGCACGAGCTGGAGCGCCGTCTGCGCGTAACTGAGCCGGTAATCAAATTCCTTACGGTGCGTATCGACGAAGAACAGAAACGGCTGGACAAGATCAAGAAGCTGCGCGACGCCCGCAAGAAGGTGAGTGCGCAACCGGCCCCTGCGGCTGCTGCTGCGGAGGAAGCGCCATTGACTCCGGCAGCGGAGACCACGGCAACGGCATAGAGGACAAGATTTTCAAAGTTTCGAGGGTTGCAAAGGTTCGAAGAGTGTCACTCGGCTGAACACCGAGACATTGAAACTCTGAAACCTTGTCACTTTGAAACCTGACTTTAGATAGGAGAGTTATGGCTGAAGAAAACAGAGCAGCATCGCCGGTCACCGACCGACCCCCACGGCCGGCGGGTGAAGGACCACGGCCCGGAGGGGACCGTCCGCGGTACGGAGGAGGCGGAGGACGTTCCGGCCCTGGCGGGTCTCCGCGAGAAGGCGGAGCACGCAAATTTTTCCGGCGCAAGAAAGTCTGCAAGTTCTGCACCGAAAAGATTGCCGACATCAACTACAAAGATTACCGGCTGCTTGGGCAGTTCGTGGCCGAGAGTGGCAAAATCGTGCCCCGGCGCCTCACGGGCGTATGTTCGCCGCATCAGCACCGGCTGGCAGTGGCGATCAAGCAGGCGCGCAACATCGCATTGCTGCCGTTCGCGGGAAGAGTGCAGTAACGCCAACGGTTATCATTCCGAGCGCAGCGAGGAATCTTCGTTCTTGCCGGCGCAAGGAAAAACCAGGATCCCTCGCTTTGCTGGGGATGACAAGATAGAAATGGGACAACAAATAAGAAACGGTCGGAATAACAGGACATTGGAGCCATCATGGAAGTCATTCTCAAAGAAGATATAAACAACCTGGGAGCGCGCGGCGATGTGGTGAAGGTTGCTGAAGGCTACGGCCGGAATTATCTTTTGCCGCGCAAGCTGGCGATCGTCGCCAACGAAGGCAATAAAGCCGTCATCGTGCAGATGAAAGCGGCCTCGGTGCGCCGCTCGGCCAAGGAGAAGTCGCAGGCTGAAGAACTGGCGAAGCAGTTTGAAGGTCTATCGGTCGCGTTCCAACGGCGCTCGGGCGAGCACGATCAGTTATTCGGTCCGTCACTTCGGGTGACATCGCAGAGAGCGTCGCGAAAAAAGGAATCAATCTCGATCGCCGGCAAGTGCAACTTCACGAGCCGCTGAAGACCTTAGGCGAATTCACTATTCCTGTGAAGCTGCACAAGGACGTGACCGCGCATTTGAAAGTTGTGATCGAGAAGGAAGCAGTCGCCGAGTAATCGATTCCCTGCTGAACGGCGCATTGCCATTTCGAGGCGCCGTTTCCAATCGCCGTGTCGAATGGCTACCGCTTCTTTTGCGCGGCTTCGACCAGCGGCTGCAATGCTTCTACCGAAACTCCCAGGGTTCCTCCGGAGAAGCCGTCGATGTAGGCGGAATTCACCCCGATGACTTCCGCTTGCGAGCTGAACACCGGTCCTCCGCTGCCGCCGTGGGCGGTGGGCGCATCGTAGATGAGCTTATCTCCAACCACATCGCCGAGGTGCCCACACGTGGTCGACGGACGAATCAACGAAAGCGCGGCCAGCTCGCTGGCCGCCGTGATGTCATTGTGACGAAAAGCGAGGCGCTGGTAAATGCCGGTCGGCGACTTCGCCACCATGCCTGCAATTCCCATGGGATAACCAATGACCGTCACCGGCTCTCCGGGCAGTGAAATTCCTTTTGCCAGCGGCAACACCGGCAGGCCGCGCACCGCATCGTTGTCTTCAATTCGCAGAACTGCCAGGTCTTCTGAGGACGAAACCGCGCCGGGAGTCAACGGCACCGGAGTCGGCGAATTCGGAAAGAACACCACCATACTTTCCAGTTCGGGTGATGCTCCGCGGTCGATTAATGCTTCGGCTTCGGCGTCTCCGTACCACGGCTCGGCAACGTGGCGATTGGTGGCCAGCAGGCCGTTCCCGACCAAGAATCCGGTCCCTGAAACTCGCGCTCGAATCACAGCAGGCTTGTTGGCAAATCCAACTTGGTAAATCCCGTAGATATAGCCGATGGAATTCCGGTAGCGGCTCAGGACCAGCGCGGGGGTGGCTTGTTGCTGTTCAAGTTGCGCGACCTGTTCCGTAAGTTGCTGGACCTGCCGGTGCAGTTCATCCGGTTGCGGTGCCTGCGTGGCCTGGGGCGCATAGTAGTGAAACATGGCCACGGCGCCGATCAGCACAACCGTCCCGAGGACAGCTTGCACGGCTTGCTGCCAGCACTCGGTAACTTCATTCGAGGCTTGCGGAGTTTCCGGCTGTGCCATCGATGTGGAACACCTCTAATCCGAGCGTTTCTAAACAGAAAACGCTGGAGCCTGGGGGAGTCACGATCTTCGCGTCCCTTGATCGACATTTCCACAGTACGAAGGATGATGTACGGGAGACACCAAAGTGCCGGGAGATTGGCACCGCGATTCGGGATCGCATCAAGATTGGGGTTGGTTTAAGGCTTGGAGAGCTATGACTTGGCGAGCTAGGGCTTGGCGATCCCGAGGCGCTTGCTCATTTCTTCGTAGAGAAAACCCTTGCCGGGCGCATATGGCTGAACCCATTCGCCATTAATTACAAACTGCGGAATCGCGCGTTTGCCGGTGTTCTTAACGATCTCGTCAACTGCTCCCGGCGTGCTTTCGATGTCAATCTCTTTGAAGGGAATATTGTGCTGAGCCAAAAAGCGCTTGGCTACACGGCAATCGGGACACCAAAATGCGGAGTAAACGATCAGGTTGGTCATCGGTCGTTCAATTAAATTCAATTAGCGTTATTCGATTGGCCTGGTTATCTAGTTTAGGCCCACTTTAGTTTATTCCTGTTATACGTGCTCAAGTTGTGGCAGGGTGCGCTCGTTCACTATATTGCCGGTATTTAGAGTGGAGGCGGGCTCAAACAGCACAACCCAGCATTCCTCGTCGGCAACCGGCCGATGCTCAACCCCGCGCGGAACAACGATAAACTCGCCCTCTTCGATCCATTCCTTACGATCGCGGAATTCCATTCGAAAGCGGCCTTTCACCACAAGAAACATCTCATCTTCATTCTCGTGATGATGGAACACGAATTCACCTTTGAATTTGCCGAACTTTACCATTTGGCCATTGAGTTCGGCGGCGATGTGAGGCTTCCAATATTCAGAGATCTTTCCGAACTTATCGGCGATGTTGACTTTGGTCACGTTGATGCCCCCCGCAGGAGATTACTGATGCTTTCAGATTCGAAGCCAATGAATTGAGTCGCAAAGATGTTTTCAGTCATACAAAGAAGTTTCCAGCATAAAAAGCCGCCGGCTCACGCCGGCGGCTGCAATAACCGGAGTCGTCAGCCTGCCCGTTACAGGCCGGGCACCGGTTGGGGCGGATCTACATGTCCTCCATGCAATGTCATGTGAACTCCACGCTGGTTGTTGACTCGCGTCGTCGCCGGCGGAGTCAGCTCTTTCGCAACGGATTAGTCAACGTTGCTCACATCAAGGTCAACGTTCCCAGAGCTTTCGCTCGCGGACTCCACGCCGAGCGCTCATTTCCGTCCGAACCGACCGACGGCCACGTCTGTCAAATGTTGAAATCACGCGTTAACACTCATTGACCCGCGACGAGTGTAATAGCGATTCTCACAAACTTCGGCAATATACGATCAGGGCCTAACCTGGAAGGATACGTTGCTTGAGAGGGTGCCAGCCGGCGTGCTCACCTGGACGGTTCCGATAGTTGCTCCAACTGGGACAGCAGTCGAGATCTCCGAGTTCGAAACAACCGTAAACGTCGCCTGCGCACCATTAAACGTGACGCCGGTCGCGCCGGTCAGATTGGTTCCAAGTATAGTAACACTGGCTTCCACTTTGCCGAAGGCGGGAAGCATTTCCACGAACGGCCCAAGCCCGACTGAAAGGCTAAAGATCGTACCGGAGCCATTCGCTCCGCCATTTATGGTGGTTCCGTAGAAACTCCCGTCAGTGCCTTGGACAAGCTCACCGAGAGGCTGCGAGCCGTCATCCCCATCGAAGTTGTGCAGCGTGGTCAGATCACCCGCAGGGGTGATCTCAAAGATCGTGCCATCCCCGTCTGTCCCGCCAGCAAAAGCTGTCCCGTAGAAGTTCCCATCGGTTCCTTGAATCAAACCACGGGCTATATTCGTGCCGTCAGTACCGTCGAAACTATGCAGCGTGGTCAGCATTCCAGCGGGCGTGATTCTAAAGACTGTTCCATCTCCGTAGATTCCACCGGCAACAGTTGTTCCATAGAAGTCCCCGTCACTACCTTCAACCACGCCAGCGAGGGGGAAGGCCCATCGGCGCAGGCAGCCTGAGAGCAGAAGCTGTAAAGTACAGTCGGCGCAGATCCTGCGGTAATTTTGAAGACCGTTCCCACACCGTTGGCCCCTCCGCCTGCCGTGGTTCCATAGAACTCCCCGTTGCTAGCTTGAATCAGCGCGCTGTGAGGGGCAGAACCGTCAGCACAATTAATCTGAGTGCAAAAATCATACAAAGTTGTAAATTTTCCCGCTGGCGTGATTTCGAAAATTGTACCGTAACCACTGCCGCCCTCTAGGGTTGTCCCCAACAGGTTGCCGTTCCCACCTTGCACAAGTCCGGCCACAAGATAGTTGCCGTCGGCACAGTTCTTAAGGGAACAAAAGCTGTACAGCGTGGTTATCGTGCCGTCTTTTGGGCTGAATTCAAACACTGCCCCATTGTCTGAAATGCCTCCGCGCAGGGTTGTTCCGTAAAAGCTCCCATTGACCGCTTGAACCGCCCCCGAGACAGGATTTTCGCCGCCATTATCAGCATCAGTGGCGAGAAAACTGGAGGAAACCAGTGTTCCCCTAGAGGTAACTTTGAAGATCGTACCTCGGTTGTTAATGCCTCCCCCTGTCGCTGTTCCGTAGAATGCACCGTCGAGGCCCTGCACGAGAGGCCCTTCGGGCTGTACGCCTTGGTTATCGTTCCCGCCTCCGACAAAATTTACGAGAGTTGTGAACGTGGCCTGTGCAGGCGCGAACGTCGCCGTCGCAGCAAATAACAGAACGAGAGCTATGCTTTTGAATTTCGAGGTCGTCATCGAAGAGCTCCATTAATCAGATTGGGCATTGCCTCGAGCGTACATGGGGATGTTGAGCGCAAAGCCGATAAACTGGGCTCAGCGGGTGTAATCTCCCGTGAAAGCGACTCCAACAGCGCAAACATCCTAAGCGTGAATTGGGCGTGTGGCAAGATGAACGTTGTTGCGCAGCGGAGGCATATTCCTTCGAAGCTCGATTTGCCGTTTAACGGCCGGCTTTTCTCTGCACACCTGGGTTGTTGGTAGCGCTACCGGGAATCGAACCCGGGTTTGAAGATTGAGAATCTTCCGTCCTAACCCCTAGACGATAGCGCCGTTCGGCGACACTCGATTATACCAAAGCACTCTCACGCGATTTTCTTCTGCAAACACGCTTTCCACAGACGCAAAAGGTCTATACTCAAAGCAAATCCCACAGCTTCCATGTCCTCTTAATTGCTTTCATCGGGGCAAGCTGTATGCGGCCACTAGTCAACTCAACCGATAATTTCAAACTTAGGATTTTTCAAACAGCAGATCTTTCAAACAGCAGATCTTTCAAACAGCAGATTTTTCAAACAGCAGATCTTTCAAACAGCAGATCTTTCAAACAGCAGATCTTTCAAAGGTAGAACTTTCAAACGTAGAACTTTCAAACGTAGATCTTAGATCAAGGTGAAGGAGTATCCATTTATGGCAAGATTGAAGTTCACCCCAGGCACAAAAACCAGCCGCCCGAAGGCAAACAAGGAACAGGCAGAAAATCCAGTTGTTCCGGAAGTCAATCCCGTGGCGGCAACCGAAGCAGAAATCGCGCCCGTCGTGACCGCGCAAGTTTCGCAAACCTCGGCCGCGAGCGGGGCAAAGGGGGAACACTCCGGTTCGAACGGAGGTCCCGAGGCGAACCGCAACTCCGAGTCGAACGGCAATTCGGAGCTCCGCAAATTTGAATTGATGAAACCCGAAACCGTGAAGACGGACTCAAGGAAGAACTTGGTGCCGATCAATCTGGAAGATGAAATTCGCCGCCGCGCCTATGAGATCTATGAGCAGCGCGATGCAGCCTCCGGTGACGAAGCCGACGACTGGTTCCGGGCGGAGCGCGAAGTACGCCAGCGCTATCGCCAACAGAGCGCGTAAGGACCCAAAGAGGAAATCTGCGGCAGTCGGCAGTCGGCTACCGCACCGCATCTCTGTAGAGGTGAACGTGATTTCGCGGACTCTTTTGCCCGGTTGTACGTCCAAAAGGCGTCGCCTTCGCGGCCTTCGCAGTTGCCTCGTGGGTGCATTTCTGGAAAAATAGGTTTGGGGTTCCCCCAACATGGCGGAAATTGGTAGTTTTGCGCTGCTGCTTGCGCTGGCATTGAGCGCCTATTCATTCGTTGCCGGCATAATCGCGCTGATCTTTCAACACCGGCAGAATCCTCAGTTGGCAATTGCTGGCGGCCAGAGCTTTGGGGGCACGAGCGTTGCGCTTTCTGATCAAGGCCCGTTTGCGGCGGTCCTGAGGCGAGGATCGGAGCGAATCGGCGAAACCGCACGCCGCGCCGGTATTGCGACATTCCTCGCGGTCCTGCTGGCCTCGATCATTCTCGTAATTTGTGCCTTTAACAACGATTTCTCGATCGCCTACATTTTTCACCACAGCAATCGCGATCTTCCCGGACCTTATAAATTTGCTGTTTTGTGGTCGGGACAAGAAGGCTCACTGCTTTTCTGGTCGCTTCTGCTTGCCGCCTATGGATTCGTTCTCCGGCTGCGTTACAAGGTCGACACTCGACTCTTTGCCTACGCGTCGGTGATCGTGGCCGGCGTGCAGGTCTTCTTTTTATTGCTGCTTAATTTCGCCGCACATCCTTTCGCGATCATGCAGGGCAATATTCCTGCCGATGGCAGTGGTCTGAATCCGTTGCTGCAATATCCCGAGATGGTGATTCATCCGCCCATGCTGTATCTCGGCTACGTTGGGTTCACCGTTCCATTCGCCTTCGCGCTGGGCGCGCTGATCATGAAGTACCCCGGCGAGAAGTGGATCCACATTACGCGCCGCTGGACGCATGGTCACCTGGGCTTTCCTCACCTGCGGGGTTTTTCTTGGAGCGCACTGGGCCTACTCGGCCCTCGGCTGGGGCGGGTATTGGGGATGGGACCCGGTAGAAAACGCCTCGCTCATGCCTTGGCTCGCCGGCACCGCATTTCTGCACTCGGTGATGATGCAGGAAAAACGCGGCATGTTAAAGATGTGGAACATGTGGCTGGTCTTCGCCACATTTTGGCTGGCGATCCTCGGAACATTTTTGACACGCAGCGGAATCATCAGCTCGGTCCACGCCTTTGCGCAATCTTCCATCGGGGATTGGTTCGCATGGTTCCTGCTCATCACTTTGGTCGTCTTCACCTTCTTTTTTATCAAGAACAAATCTCACCTGCGCAGCGAACACAAGCTCGAATCTCTGGTTTCGCGCGAGTCGAGTTTCCTGTTTAACAATCTTCTTTTTGTTCTGCTGACTTTCACTGTGCTATGGGGAACATGGTTTCCGAAAATTTCCGAACTCGTGCAAGGAAATAAAGTCACGGTGGGCGCGCCGTTCTACAACCGGGTTGCGATCCCAGTCGCTCTGCTACTTTTGATTCTCACTGCGGTTGGTCCCCTTCTGGCCTGGCGCAAGACGTCTCTCGAAAGCCTGAAGAGGAATTTCATGTGGCCGACCATTGGCGCGATCGTAATCGCAATTTTCCTGATGGCCGCGCCGCAAAGCTGGGGTTCCGTGTTCGGGCTCAAGCCGTGGAAAGATATTTCTTATTTCTACTCGCTGATGGCGATCGCGCTCTCAGTGCTCGTCACGCTCACCGTCGCGAGTGAGTTCTATCGCGGCGGACGGGTCATCTCGAAGCATACCGGGCAAGGAATGTTCGCCTCGATGGTGCAGCTCACCCATCGCAACACGCGCCGCTATGGCGGATACATCGTCCACTTCGGAGTGGTTGTCGTCATCATCGGACTGGCGGGCGCCGCGTTCAATCAGGACCAAGAAAAAGAAATGGGTTATGGCGATAAGATGGCGATCGGGCCGTACACGTTGATCTGCCGTTCTTATACAGAAGACGACTCGCCCAATTATGAAAGCCAGTGGGCGATGCTCGACGTCTACAAGAATGGGAAGCAGATCGGCACCATGACTCCGGTCCGGCGCTTCTATCATGCGAGCCAGCAGACTTCGACCATGCCTGATATTCGCTCAACGCTGAACGACGATCTTTACGTTGTCTTTGAGGGAGTGAATCAGGACAATGGGCACCCCATTCTGAAGGCGCATTTGAATCCTCTGGTGATGTGGATTTGGATGGGCGTGTGGATTATGCTGATCGGGACCGTTCTCGCCCTGGTTCCAAACGCTACCGCTCCGGTACGAGTGCCGGCGGCCGCGCGACTCGAGCACGCGCACGCTGCGCCGGTGGCGACAGGAGATTGATTTCAAATGCCTTTTCTTGAGCGCATCGTGGGTGCGAATTTTAGAACCGAAGAAGGTGGCCGCATAGTCGTGTTTCCCGGCGACCGTCGCGATCGCGGCCATGTTGTACGCGTCCGAGGCTGAAGAACTCAAGATCAGAGCCTTTCTGAAGATGTTTTATTTTGCCTATTTCGCAATTTTCTTCCTCGGCGGAGTGCTCTCGACTCGTTTGTCGGTGGACGTCTACAACGCATCCCTGGATTCCTACGCGCATTTACTGCGAGCCCTGTGCATCTGTGTGGGGATTTATTTGGTCGTCTTAGGGCTCCCGTTTTTGCTTCTTTGGAGTTCCTATAAGAAGTCGGCCTTAGGTTTCGTTTCCGCGCAGAATGAGGTCGTGCTGTCGGATGAGGCCCTAGCGCTGCGGAGGAAGGCAAGACAACGACTCATGATTGCTCTAACGGCCGGGGTCGTGGTTCTCGCCGCCTGCATAGGAGGAGTCGCATTTTTGGCTCGGGCAAGGTGAGAGCCGAAGTACCGGCAAATACTCAATGAAAAATCCGAATTCGCAAACGGAACCAGAAACTGCCCAGGGCCCAATTTTTCGCTGCTTTTGCTAGAAGCGAACGGGCGACAGGCGCCCCGTGCCGCGCTTCTTTCGCGAGACGGCTTGCCCTGACCTTGTCGAAGGGTGGGGATTTTCGCCGCAAAGCTGCGCAAGTTATTTTCCTCTGTGCCGCCATCTTCGCCCTGCTCGGCGCTGGCGATCCCGGTACGCGCTTCAAAGAAATCGGTCATCAGATGATGTGCATCTGCGGATGCAACCAGATTCTTCTCGAATGCAATCACGTCGGCTGCCCGGCATCCGATGGCATGAGGGCTGAACTCATGGCCGCGGTTGATCGCGGAGATAGCGACAGCCTGGTCGAACAAAGCTTCGTGCAGAAATACGGCCCCACGCCCTTGCCGCGCCGACCGATAAGGGCTTCGACCGCGCCGCTTACATCATCCCCTTTCTCGCATTGATTTTCGGCTTCGGCCTGATCGGCATCGTCATTCGCTCGTGGAAAAATCGTCCCAGTCCGGCCCTGGCGGATGGTCTCTCGCCGCTAGGCGGGGCTGAACTCGATCAGTTCCGCGACCAGGCGCGCAAGGAGACTGACCTATGATTTGGGAAAGCTGGATCTGGCTGGCTTGCTGTCTGATGCTCACCATCGCGTGCCTCTTTTATGTGTTCTACCTGCCGGGAAAGCTCTATCTTGTAACCTGAGAAAACCCGCGCCGGATACTTGCGTGAGCGCAAAGACGCGGTCTACGAAAACCTGCGTGACCTCAATTTCGAATACAAGGCCGGCAAAATACCCGAGATCGATTACTTCTCGATGAAAACTTCGCTACAGGATGAAGCCGCGACACTCCTGGCCGAGATCGCGCGCCTGGAAAGCACTCCCGCTCTGCGAAAAGGAACCCGAATTTGAAAAACAATCTTGGTGTTCATGTCATCCTGAGCGAAGTAGAAATTTCGCGAAGCGAAATTTCTACACAATCGAAGGACCCCGTGCCCGCCTGCACCATGCACCGGCGTCGCCAGGAGTTCTCGCACAGATCTCGTTTCCCGTTCGCCCCGAAAGCTTGCAGCGAAGTGTTACTTCGCTCCTTAGTGCTTACAATTGCCATCCTGCTGCTCGTTTCGCTCGCCTCCGCACAAACCCTCACCGGCATCGTGAAAAACGGCACCACTGGCAAACCTTCTGCCGGGGACGATGTGGTGTTGCTTAAGCTCGGCGAGGGCATGGAAGAAGCCGGACGCACCAAAACCGATGCCGGCGGTCACTTCACCTTTAAGCTGGATGACGCGCAAGCTCCTCATCTTGTGCGCGCGATTCATCAGGAAGTCACCTATCATCGCATGGCGCCTCCGGGAACGACTTCAGTTGAGCTTGAAGTTTATGACGCTTCCAAAAAAGTTGAGGGCGTCAGCGTGGTCGCCGACATCATGCGGGTACAGGCCGATCAGGGACAGCTTGTCGTCGTCCGCGAATTCGGCGTGCAGAATTCCTCCAAGCCGCCGCGCACGCAGATGAACGAGCGCAACCTCGAATTCAATGTCCCCAGCGGAGCGCAAATCATTCCCGATTCTGCGACCGCGACCACCGAAGGCGGGAATCCGCTGAAATCCGCGCCGGTGCCGGAAGGCGACAAAGACCGTTATTCATTCATCTTCCCGTTGCGCCCCGGGCTCACGCGCTTCGAAGTGGCATATCAGATGCCATATTCCGGCAGCGCTAATGTCGACCCCAAGTCGCTTTATCCGCTTGAGCACTTCGTGGTCATGACGCCCAAATCGATGCAGTTCACGGCCGCGGCCGCTTCTGCCGGATTCAAGCCAATCAACTATCCGCAGGAACCCGATGCTGCGGTGCAGGTCGCTTCCAACACAACTCCCGGCGAAAACCTCGCCTTCAAAGTGTCTGGCGAGGGCACGCTGCAGGAGACGCAAGAAGGCGGGGCGCAAGGCGCGAACGGGGGACAATCAGCCGCTGCGCAACCTAACAACCGTCCCGGCGGAGGGCTTGGCTCGCCGATCGATGCCCCTGATCCTCTGCAGAAATACCGCTGGTGGATTCTTGGCGGTTTCGCGGGATTATTGCTGATCGGCGGAATCTACGTCGCGTCACGCCAACAGTCCGCTGCGCGGGCGGTCGCGCGGCAACGGGCCGCTTCTTCGATGTCCGCTTTGCAGGAAGAGGACGATTACGAACCTGCCGAAGTTCTCTCCACGCCTATCGCGCGCGCGCCGCGTGCCAGCTCGATGCTGATGGAAGGCATTAAAGAAGAACTGTTCCAGCTCGAAGTCGAGCGTAAACGCGGCGAGATCACGCAAGTTGAATACGAAAAAGCCAAATCGGCCCTCGACCAAACCCTTGAACGCGCCCTGAAGCGCGAGGCCCAGAAGGCGTAATCGGCGTATATTTGCCGGTCTTTGTTTTAGTCCCCTGTTTTAGTCCCCTGTTTTCGACGCCTGTTTTCGGCCCTTGATGTCCCTTTTGCCCAAAAATTACATCTGATTGTTTTGACCGTAACTCTGAGGCATTCGAGCATCTAAAGGAGCTTCATGGCGCAAGCGATTTCGATTTTGACTGGCCGGCCGGGCTCAACCGCGTCGATTATCTGGGGCATTGTGCTGGTGATCCTGGGAGTGCTTGCCATCGGCTCACCGTTTCTCGCCGCGATTGCGGTCGACGTGGCGATCGCATGGCTGATGGTAGTCGCCGGCATCATCCATATTGTTATCGGCTTTCACTCGCACGGGGCGGGCAGCGTGATCTGGAAGCTGCTGGTCGGCCTCGCCTATCTTGCTTTCGGCACGTATCTCGTCTTCCGTCCTCTGTTGGGGATCGCGTCGCTTACGCTGTTGCTGGCGGCGCTATTTGTGATCGAAGGCATTCTGAACATCATTATGTATTTCAAGATGCGGCCCCTTCATGGTTCGGTCTGGGCGCTCGTCGATGGCATTATCACGCTCTGTCTCGGCGGCATCATTTACTGGCAATGGCCGCTTAGTTCGGCATGGGCGATCGGGCTGGTGGTCGGCATCAGCATGATCGTCAGCGGCATGGCGCGCATCGCCATGTCGTGGGCAACCCGGAGTGCAACGGCCACTACGACGAGCGCGAAACTGGCTGCGTAACGGGCGCGGCGGCGTATTCAAAATTCATGTTCAGAAACCCATATCGGGTAAACCATGTCCGGTAAACCGGGCAAGAAATGCTGTCTAATGATGGCATGACCTTCACCTGGTTCCTGCTTCTTCTCACCATCGTTGGCTCGATTGCGCTCGCGCTGCTGTTTCACCCACGCTTCCTCGGACGTTTTCTTCACGAGCGCATTCCTGACCGGCCGCGGCGGCGGCTTTTCGTGGCTTCGGTCAGCTTTTTTCTTACTTTTGCAGCGGTGCGCGAATGGTCTACTGCATCACGCACAACATTCCACCGTTTCACTTCATTGAGGTCGGCGGCCGGCACATCCATCATCTCGTCATCGGCATCGTCATTCTTCTTCTCGTCGGCTACGGATGGCTGGCCGAATTCGGCACCGGCGGCGACGACTCGTCGATTTTTCTCAGCCGGCTGATGTCGGTCCTTTACGGCGTTGGGGCTGCGCTTACGCTTGACGAATTCGCGCTCTGGCTGAACCTGAAGGACGTTTACTGGTCTCCTCAAGGGCGATCGAGCATTGACGCCATCATCCTCTTTGGAGCATTTCTATCCGCCAGCGCCTGGGGCGCTCCGCTGTTGAAGTCGAATCGAAGGTAAACGGCCTTCCACTGCTTGACCTCTTGGAGTACCCTTATTCCATTTTCCAGGAGGCCTCTATGGCACAGAACACTCCGGTTGAAATGGTCCGGCATGCTTCCACGACTTCCATTTTGTGGGGCGTTTTGCTGATCGTGTTCGGCGTAGTAGCGGTTGGTGCGCCACTTCTCGCCGCGGTTGCGGTAAACGCGCTTGTTGCCTGGCTGATTGTGTTGGCGGGCGTAGTTCACTTGATGCTCGCCTTTCGCGTGCACGGGGCGGGCAGCGTGATTTGGAAGTTGCTGGTCGGTGTCGCGTATGTGTGCTTCGGCACATATGTCATCCTGCATCCGGTGCTGGGCGTGGCGTCGCTGACTTTGATCCTGGCGTCGCTCTTTCTGATCGAAGGCATACTCGACATCGTTTTGTATGTGAAGATGCGTCCGATTCATGGATCGATCTGGGTGCTGATTGACGGCATCGTTACTCTGCTCCTGGGCCTGCTGATCTATATGCAATGGCCGTCGAGTTCGGCATGGGCGATTGGCACGCTGGTCGGCATAAGCCTGATCTTCAGCGGAGTTGCGCGAGTTGGGATGTCGATGGCGGTGCGCAAGGCAACGGGCACAACGTCTCCATCTTCGTCCGTAGCGGCTTAGTGACAGGCACATCTAACTGACAACTGAGTGGCATCATTCGCGAGCTTAATGGTACCGCGCTGGCGATAAACGGCGCGCCCGATCATGTCCACATGCTGGTCCGCGTTCGGCCTATTCATTCCGCGTCGGAAATAGCACGCGTGGTGAAAACAAATTCATCGCGCTGGGTGCATGAAAAATGGAGCCGGAATTTTGCGTGGCAGACGGGTTACGGGGTGTTCAGCGTGAGTGAGTCGAGCGTTGGCGCGGTGACGAGGTATATTGCCGGACAGGAAGAGAATCACAAAAAGCATACATTTCAAGAGGAATTCGTGGCGTTTTTGAAGAAGAATCACGTTTCGTATGATGAGCGGTACGTTTGGGATTAGGGTACGTGCAGGGAGAGTTGCCGGAAAATCAACCGACAGGCGGCGAAGGAGTACAGCCCGCGGCGCAAGCGGTGGGAATGAAATCCGCAAAATTACAATCAGTCGCGGAGGGACGGAAGAAATGCCGCTGGATCCACACGCCTCTTTCGCCCCTACGGGGCTTGTGATTCTTTGAGGCTAGGTACCCACGGCTTTCGCCGTGGGCTGCATTCTTTTGCCGCTCCGCGGCTGTATAGCGAATGTCGGCCAAGTTAATGATTCCAAGGGCTATGCCCATTTCATCGTTGCCTGGTTCCATTATTTCCTACGTTTTCTGCCGGCTCCGCGAACCGCATCTTCCCGAATCGCGTAACATCCAATAGGCAGGGCGAAATGCATCGATCCTTCAGCGATGAAAGGCTCGTTGCCTCGGGATTACAACGTTACGGTGATGGCGACGTTTGGCTATGGAGATCCTTCGCTCCGCCTGAAAAACGGCTGCGCTCAGGATGACAACGTTGAAGGTTCGTGGCAACGAGAAAGACAAACTTATGGGAAACACATTTAAGACCGCGTTTCTGCTGACCGCGCTGACGCTGCTGCTGATGTTGATTGGCCGGGCGTTTGGCGGGGAGAACGGGATGTTCATCGCTTTGGCGATTGCCGTGGTGATGAACTTCGTCTCGTATTTCTTCTCCGACAAGATTGCGCTAGCGATGTACCGGGCGCAGCCGGTGACGCGCGAGGAACTGCCGCGCGCTTATGACATTGTGGAGCGGCTGACGCAGAAGATTGGTATTCCGATGCCGAAGATCTACGTGATTCCGACGGAGTCGCCGAATGCGTTTGCTACGGGACGCAATCCGAACCATGCGTCGGTGGCGGTGACGCACGGAATTCTGGGCTTATTGAATGACGAAGAAATGGAAGGCGTGCTGGCGCACGAGCTGGGACACGTGCGCAACCGCGACATTTTGATCAGCTCTGTGGCGGCGACGATTGCGGGCGCTATTACGATGCTGGCCAGCATGGGACGATGGGCGATGATTTTTGGCGGTTGGGCGGCGGCGATCGCGAGGAGCGCGGCGGAGGCGGAGGGATTGCGGCGCTGATCATGCTGATCCTGGCGCCGATTGCGGCTACGCTGATTCAACTGGCGGTGTCGCG
Organism: uncultured Acidobacteriaceae bacterium; assembly: GCA_963743585.1. Taxonomy (GTDB): domain Bacteria; phylum Acidobacteriota; class Terriglobia; order Terriglobales; family Acidobacteriaceae; genus Sulfotelmatobacter. The sequence goes on from CAVUQI010000007.1 coordinate 646,659, forward strand.
TTCGCGGGAGTATCAGGCGGATGCTTCTGGAGCGAAGTTTACGGGGAATCCGTATGCGCTGGCGAGCGCGCTGCAGAAGCTGGACGCTTACTCGCGGCGGGTGCCGATGCAGGCCACGCCTTCGACGGCACACCTGTTTATTATTCAGCCGCTGCTGGGAATTAGTTTTGGGAACTTGTTTTCGACGCATCCTCCGATTGCGAAGCGCATTGAGCGGCTGACGGGACGGCCGGCGGAGTTTATGCAGTAGGGCGGCTGTCGGCTATTCGGTCGTTGGTCGTTGGCCTTTTTGTGGTGCAAGACGCGTTCGTGATGTCGTTCTTTGTTCGTGATGGCGCGCAGGATAGCAGGTTCCTCACCTTCGCTTCGCGAATTTCGGAATGACAGGGGTTATACACACGAGCGCCCCCGAGAGTTGTGAGGGCTGAGAGCTAATAATGTCTTGTGACATTAGTAACCCCGTTCGCCTCTGCGCCGGATAGTAGAATCCAGTTAATGTCTCCTGAGACCGCAACTGCAATATCCCACAAAGCAACTGAGCTGGAAAAGGCTCTTCGCCGCGTTATTCGCGGCAAGGACGACGTGGTGCGGTTGGCGCTGGTGAGCATTTTCGCCCGCGGACATTTACTGATTGAAGGCGTGCCTGGCGTGGGCAAAACTACGCTGGGGCAGGCTTTGGCGCGGGCCGTCGATTGCACGTTTCAGCGGGTACAGTTTACGAGCGACATGCTGCCTTCGGATGTATTGGGGATTTCGGTGTATTCGGCTTTGGAGCAGGAGTTTGAGTTCAAGCGCGGGCCGGTGTTCACGAATGTGCTGCTGGCGGATGAGATCAATCGCACTACTCCGAAGACGCAGTCGGCGTTGCTGGAGGCGATGAACGAGGGCCAGGTCACGGTGGATGCGCATTCGTATGAGCTGCCGCAGCCTTTTCTGGTGATCGCTACGCAGAATCCGGTGGAGCATCATGGGACGTATCCGCTGCCGGAGTCGCAGTTGGACCGGTTTTTGATGCGGGTGAGGATGGGATATCCGGATGCGGCGGCGGAGCGCGAAATTTTGCGGTCGGAGGCGGGCGCGAACCGGTTGCATGACATGCGGCCGGTGCTGGCAGGCGCGGATGTGCTCGAGATGCAGGAGGCAGTGCGGCATATCCGCGTGGATGAATCGCTGGTTTCGTATGCGCTGGAGATTGTGAAGCGCACGCGGGAGTCGGAATATTTGTCGCTGGGAGTTTCTCCGCGCGGGGCGCAGGCTTTATACCGGGCAGCGCAGGCGATGGCGTTTTTGGATGGGCGGGGATTTTGCACTCCGCAGGATTTTAAATCGCTGGCAGTGCCGGTGTTTGCTCATCGCGTGGGGATGAATGGCGGATATGCTTCGACGGCGAAGAAATCGGAGCAGGCGGATTTGGTTTTGAAAGAGATTGTGGAGAGTGTGAGTGGTCCCGGTGTAGGCCGTGCTCAGTTGTCGGTGGTCAGTTCTGAGTCCGGATATAATGCTGGCGTAGTCGTGTACCAGTCGGCGCGGGCTCAGGGAGGGTTGTTGGGTCGTCTGGAGGTGTCATATGCAGCACCTAGCCGTCCGCTCAGATCGGCAGCCACCCGCATTCGCAAAGAACAAATACGTGCTTAAGTTGGAACTGCAGTGCGGCACATGCGAGTCGGTGTCCTATCAGCTGTGGTCGCCAATCCTAGAAACAGAGAAATCAGCGGTCGACGGCCAAATGCGTTGGTTGTCCGTTTATCTGCAGCACGCTTGTATTCGCGACGCAGGCGCGCACCCAGATTGGCTTCTGACGCCGGATCGCCCAGATTCTGTTTAGCAGCTATGTCGCGCAAATCTCAACTTAACGTTGCGAACTCACTAGAACTCCAAGTTCAGCTGGTGTGTAATTGTTGCGGCCAGCCGTACCGTCCAAGCAAGGGTTGGGCGGACAGGCTAGAGGCGGTTATCCTCGGGAAGGAAAAATACGCAGTCTGCCCAATTTGTGCCGCAAATTCCTCCACTCGAAGTGTTTCACAATGCCGTTTACCGGAAGCGTTGCCGATATGAAGTCAGCCGGCTGCAGGCTCTCTATGAGTTGAGCCGAAAACGCCACTGAACATAGGGGCGGCGGCGATCTTCTTCGCGGCCTATAATTTCTCCTGTTATGTCCTTCCTGCGTTTTCTGATGCTGCTATCGCTCGTGGCCTGGATTGGCGGGCTGATCTTTTTTGCTTTCGTTGTCGCGCCGACGGCGTTCACCGTTTTGCCTACTACTCATCTTGCGGGCAATGTGGTTGGGCGTAGCTCAGCAAGCTGCATTGGATTGGGATCGTCTCGGGGATTGTTTATCTCGTCAGTTCCCTGCTCTACAGCCGATTTACTCATGGCACGGCGCATGTGTTTGCGGCGCGGCATGTGCTTTTGTGTTTGATGCTGGCGCTTACTTTGATTTCGCAGTTTGGGATCATTCCGCGAATGGATGTTTTGCGGGCGCAGGTCGCGGATTTTGGGACTGTGCCGTTGGATAATCCTGTGCGGGTGCAGTTTGATGCTTTGCACGTTTGGTCTACGCGGGTGGAGGGGGCGGTGCTGTTGCTGGGGTTGGTGGTGGTCTATTTGACGGCTGGAAGCTTCTAGCGCGATCCTCTCTTTTTCGGCGTCATCCTGAGCAGAGCCGTTTTTCAGGCGGAGCTAAGGATCTCACGCTCGCACATATTCGTGGCACTGGAGATCTCTCCGCGCGCTGGAGAAAACGCGCGCGTTCGGGATGACGCCGAGCGCTAACTGACCCCCCATCGAGCTTCGCTCGACCGGACAGCCGAGGGCGGCTGTCCCTACACAATTCACGGTATCCCCGCAGAGTTGCTTAGCCCGAGTGGCGGATGTGCATTACGTCGCCGTCTTGCACGATGTAGTCTTTGCCTTCGAGGCGGAGGGTGCCTTTGGCGCGGGCATTGGCTTCGGAGCCGGCTTCGAGAAGCTGGTCCCAGCGGATGGTTTCGGCGCGGATGAAATGTTTTTCCAAGTCGGAGTGGATGGCGCCGGCGGCTTCCTGGGCGCGGGAATTAGCGGGGACTTGCCAGGCGCGGCATTCGTCTTCTCCGGCGGTGAAGAAGGAGATAACTCCGAGCAACCGGTACGTGGTGCGGATGAGGCGCGTTAGCCCGCTCTCAGTCAATCCGTAGCTCGAAAGAAATTCGGCGGCGTCGGCGTCACTCATTTCGGAGAGTTCGGCTTCGACTTTGCCGCAGATGGCTGTGGCTGCGGCGTTCGGGCGGGACGCGATTTCTGTGAGTTTATATTTGCTGACCGCTTCTTCCAGTTCTTTTCCTAGCTCGGTTGATTCGCCGATGTTGAGGACGTATAGAATCGGCTTCTCGCTTAGGAACATGAAACCCTTGATGCGCTTCTTGTCTTCTGGCGTCATCTGCATTTCGCGAAGCGGCTTTTCGGATTCGAGTTGGGCTTTGGCTTTCTTCAGCAGCTCGAATTCTTTCTCGAGTTCGGCTGTCTTCATCTTCTTTAAATCTTTTTCGAGGCGTTCGAGGCGTTTTTCTACCTGGCCGAGGTCGCTGATCATCAGGTCGAATTCGACGTTCCTGATGTCGCGCAGCGGATCGATTTCGCCGACGTGAGGGATGGCGGGATCGTCGAAGGCGCGGACCACGTGAGCTAGCGCATCGACATTGCGAAGATGCGCCGCGTAGTTGGTGTCTTTGAGAGCTTCCTGGCCGATCGCGCCGACGTCTACGTATTCGACAGAAGTGTGCGTCAGCTTCTTTGGGTTGTAGAGAGCGGCTAGGCGGTCGAGGCGATCGTCGGGGACTTTGGCGACTCCGATGTGGGCTTCGCGCGGGTTGGAGCGGGCCTGATCGGAGAGATGGGCCTTGGTGAGGATCGTAAATAGAGATGTCTTGCCTACCTGCGGCAGGCCGATGATGCCGGTTTTCATAAAGAAGCTGCTGGCTTCTAGCTCCTGGCTGTTAGCTATGTGGATTTGGTGTCTACGTTTAGGCGGAGGCTTACGGTGTGCTTCTGCTCACGTTGGACAACATTTCAGGATAAATGATGAGGAGGGGATTGCCCAAGCGGCTGAAGCCGCTGCTCTTCTTCGCGTTCGCGCTTTGCGGCACGCCTGAAGGCGCGCCCTGATACGAATCGGTCCTGGCGAGTGTTCAATCACAGTGCGCACGAGATCCTCGGTGCGAGACTACTCCGCCCCCGGCGGAAGCCAGAGGGCTGCCTGAAAGCTCGCGTCGCTCGGGATGACGCAAGAACAATGGCGAACTGCTATCATCGCCAACTACAGATGAGCCCGATTGTCATTAGCATACTGCTGGGCCTGACTGCGGCTGCGGCCAATGTTTTCGGCGGCGCCATTATTGTGCAGCGGAACTGGGAGCGGCGCTACTTGCGCTACTTCGTCGCGCTGGGCGCGGGATTCATGCTGGCCACGGCCATGGTTGAGATGGTGCCCGAGAGCATCGCGCTGCGGGGCAAGAGTGCGTCTTTTCTGATTTTGTTCGGCTATCTCCTCATTCACTTCTTCGAGCATACGGTCACTCCGCACTTTCACTTTGGCGAAGAGACGCATCGAGATGAGTTCATGCACTCGCACAAGGGATATTCGGTATTGCTGGGGCTGATCATCCACACGTTTTTTGACGGTATTGCGATTGCCTCGGGATTTCTGGTTTCGAATGCGCTGGGCTGGCTGATTTTTCTGGCCGTGTTTTTACATAAGGTTCCGGAGGGATTCACAGTCAGTTCGGTGATGCTCGCCAGCGGCCGTAGCAAGGGAACGGCCTGGGGGGCGTCGGTGATTATCGGCGCGGCCACGCTGGCCGGGGTTTTGACGATGGCAGTGTTTCGTCATGACGTGAGTGCGGCGCTGCCGCTGGCGGCTGGAGTTACGATTTATGTGGCCGCATCGGATTTAATACCGGAAGTTAATAAAGAGCCGGCAATGAAGATGGCGCTGCTGGTTTTTGTGGGGACGGGCGTGTTTTTTGTGCTGGAAAAGCTGCTACACGCGCCGTAGTCGCGGCTTGCGAACACCAACGCCCATGGTGAGGCCAACCAATTTTCTAATGGTTTGGAAGTGGGAGCAGGCGCAGTCTGGGAACTTTATTGAAGTCCTTGATGTCTGAAGTCACCAGCACGGAATCGTCTGCAGTCAGAGCGGCGGCAAAGCAATCCGCGTAGGGCAAGCCATGACTCGCCTTTAGCCGGGAAGCAAGGGCGGTAATAGCTTCTCCGGCGTCGACAACCGTGAGCGGGAGCAACTCGACTGAATCCATGATGCGTGCGGTCTGCGCGAACCCTTCGGCCTTGGCGATGGTGTAGTAGACCTCACCCCAGTTAATCACCGACATGCGCAGCGGTTGTTCTGCATCCCGGGCCGCCTTGAAAAGGCCACTTACAATGTCAGCGCCCGGCCCGCCAATAAGAAAACGATAGAGGGCGTTGGCATCGAGAACATGAATTTTCATCGCAAGTTGCGGTCGCGGGCTCGCTCAACCCGCTGGGGAAGCCCCCTGCCGGCGAGAATGCCCTTCATGGAATCGATAAATTCGTCGGTGACTGGCTGAAGAAACAAACGGCCGGATTCTTCCAAAAAAGCGACCCGGGTCCCCTCGTCGATCTGGAATTTACGTCGAATGCCTACGGGAATGACTACCTGGCCCTTTGCTTTGACGGTCGCATATTCGGCTGCCATGTAATACAGGATACGGTGTGGTTATACACATGTCAATTAGTTATACCTAATGCATTGAGTAGGACAATCGAATGGCGAGTTGTTCTTTGCCAGGGGCCTTGAGGAAAGATAGATCATCCTACTCCAAAATCGGAGAGCCGCTGGAGACATGCCAACAGGGATGATTCGGCTGCGCTCAGGATGAGAGACCCTGAAGAGATCTCAGTCGACGGTGTGCTTGGCGGTGTAGCCGTCGCGGGCCACGACTTCGATTTTCTGCTCTTTGCCTTTCTGGTCTTTCACCTTCAATGGACCGCCGTCGGGCGCGACCACCTGGACCTTGAGCTTGCGATAGGCCCGTCAAGCTTGGCGTTGGTGGGGTGGTAGGCCAGCGAATACTGGTTGCGAATGTCGTTGCCGATGTCCTGAAAGTCCTCACCGTACTCGGCCTGGAAACGCGGGAAGTAGGCGCGTCCGCCGGTCATGGCTGCGAAAGTGCGCATTTCGTTGTCGGCTTGCAGGTAATCCATATTGCTGATGGGTATGCCCATACCGCGCGGGGCAGCACGGCCTGACGCTTCATACATTTCGCGGATGATCCAACCGACGCTGATGGGGAAGATGGTGACGTTGGGAGTGTCTTTGACTTTCTTCAGGATTTTGTCGTAGGTAATTCGGCTGAAAGTGTCTACGCCTGTGCTTACGAGAATGACGTACTTCTTGCCCTCGACCCGGTCGAGGCGGTCGAGAGTGTCGTACAAAGCGTCGAACTCATTGGTCTCTGAGAAGCCGGGGATGCGCAACTCATTCAGAGCGCCGTAAATCGAACGCTTGTCCTGGGTGAAATCGACGAGAATGTGGGGCAGCATGTCGTAGTAGGAAACTGCCACCCAGTCGCCTTTTTGCAGAGTGCCGGCAAAGGCGTAGGAAGCCTGCAGCGCGTCGATCATAAACCTGTAGTTGGTGGCGCCGAATTCAACGAGCAGGACCGCGGTGATGGGCGCTTTGGTGACGCTGAAATCAGAGATCTGCTGGGGACTTCCATCCTCGAAGAGTCGGAAATTGTCTTTCTTCAGGCCAGGAACGAACTGTCCAGACTTGGTGGTGACCATGACATCTACGTTGACGAGAGGGACATTTACCTTGATGGAATAATCAGGCATGCCCTCGACTTTTTTGGCGGCAACGGGTGGCGGAGGCGGAGGCGGCGGAGCTTCGGCGCTCTTCTTGGGGATGGCATAGGGGCCGATATCGCCGGCGGGGCCGCCAGCGTCATCGGGGACATCCTGCTTCTGCTTGCCGGTGTTTTGGTCTTGATTGTCTTGATTCTGACCTTGCGCAGGAGGAGATTGGGTTTGATCTTGCGCGAACGCGGGAGCGGCAAAAAGCTGCGCGGTCAGCAGAGCCGTCAGCATCGCAGACCGGATGTGCAAAGGCTTGCACCCATCTGCTAATTTGAGTTTTGAGAGCATGCAAACCTCTGAGTAAAGTGGAATAAACGCTGAACGGAGATGAAATCCCTTGTGCTAGTATAGACGCAAGCTTTCGCGATTGGGATGTTTTGCCCGGCTCCCAGTATTTTTCCCCTCCTGGCAACGATCTTGCAATCTGGCGAAGTCTAATCCGGTATAAGATGGGCTGGTCAGTCCGTCCCAGGCGTCGTTCATGAAAAAATACAATCTTGCGCTCTTCGTCTCCCTGCTGTCTTTTTCTGCTTTGCTTTGTGCGCAAACGCCTTCTGCTGTAGCCGCGCAAACGGCGGCCCAGCCAGTAAAAACCATCGCCGTGAGCCAGATTCACGCAGGCATGCGCGGGGTCGCGTACACCGTGTTTCAGGGAGTGAAGCCGGAGCCCATGGACGTGGAAGTTCTGGGTGTGATGCACAACGTGAATGGACCGAAGGGCGACATCATTTTGGTGCGGCTGCACGGTCAAAAGGTGGAGTATACGGGCGTGGTCGCGGGCATGAGCGGAAGTCCGGTGTATATCGACGGCAAGCTTGCGGGAGCGCTGGCGTTTCGCATTGGAGAATTTTCGAAAGAGCCGATCGCGGGCGTGACGCCGATCGCAGACATGATGGAAATCAGCGCGCTGGATAAAACTCCGGCAGAGGAGAGCGTTGCCGCTAAACCTTCGTTGAATATGGTTGCGGGAAAGACAGCGTCTCCATCTCCCAGCGAAGCTTCGATTTTACCGGGAGCGGGTCAGGATGCAGTGGGAAATGTTGCGAATTATCTGAAGCCGATTGAAACGCCGCTGGTGTTCAACGGATTTTCTGAACAGGCGATTCAGCTTTTTTCGGGACAGCTGGGAGCGGCGGGAATCGTTCCGGTGATGGGCGCGGGCTCGATCAGCAACGATAAGCAGCCGGAGCCGCTGGTGCCGGGATCGGCGGTAAGTGCGATTCTGGTGCGCGGGGACATGGACATTGAAGCGACCTGCACGGTGACGTATGTCGATCCGCAGAAATTGCTGGCGTGCGGACATCCGCTGCTGCAGTTTGGTTCGGTTGAACCTTCCGATGAACAAGGCCGAAGTGCTGGCCACGCTGCCTTCGCCGCTGAACGCTTTCAAGATCGTAAATACGACCGAGCCGGTGGGGACTTTTGTGCAGGACCGGCATACGGGGATCCTGGGCGTCTTCGATAAGCAGCCAGAAATGATTCCGGTCACGTTGAGCATTCATAGCAGCACGGGCGTGAAGCAATTTCACTATGAAGTGCTGAATAATCCGAAGCTGACGCCGGTGGCGCTGATGGTGACGGTATTCAATGCGCTGCACGGAGTGAATGAATTCGGGGAAGAGATCACGTACCGGCTCTCGGGGAGCATTGGGGTCAAAGGGTTTCCGGAAGTGACGATGCGAAACATGTTCTCTCCGGAAGAAAATTCGCAGCCCGCCGCGATGCAGGCCGCGCTCTCGCTGGGCGAGCGGTTTAGCCGCATTTATGACAATCCTTATAATGCGCCGGCGATTGCGGGGGTGAATCTGAATTTCGACTTAGTCCGCGAACGGCGCTGGGCGCGGCTGGAGAGCGCGCGCACCGACGTTACGGAGGCGCGTCCGGGCGACGAAGTTATGCTGGAGACGGTGCTCGAACCTTACCGTGGCGAGCGGATCGTGCAGCGCATTCCGGTCAAGATTCCGACTTCCGCCAGCAAGGGAATACTGCGGATTCTGGTAAGCGACGGCGATACGCTGGACCATCTCGCCCGAGGGAGCGCGGCATTTGGCGGCCAGCTTGATCTGGCCTCGACCATCGCGTTATTGAACAAAGAGCATGCGAATAACCGGGTTTACGTTTCGCTGCTCGAGGCCGATCCTGAGGCGCGAGTTGCCGATAAAGTGATGCCGACGTTACCGATCTCGATCATGAACGTGATGGATGGGATGCGCGGCAATCAGGAGATGGTGGTCAGCGGCGAATCGAATGTGGATGAGACGGCGACGGCCCCGCTGGATTATGTGGTGAGTGGAGCGCAGTTGCTGACGGTGACAGTGAAGTAGAAGGTGCCGCTGAGGCTATTTCAGGAGCGCGCTTGACTGCACGTTATACCGGTAGAGATGCAGGTTTATTCCGCTCTTTCGCCAGATAAACGTTTCCTCAGCCTCTCCTTGGTCAAATTGCGTATCGAATTCTGAAGTAACGAATGTTCCCCCGGTTGTTACACTCACCTTGATATGGACCTGCTTCGTCACTCCAGCATCTCCGAGCTTCCCATGTATCTGCTGCAGGAAATGCAACGCTCCCTCATGGTTCCTCCACTGCGAAAACGCTGGGTCTGCTTCGCTGCAGATTTCCTCGTACTGCCCAGTATTGAGTTCCTCATGAAAGCGCTGTGCTGCCCCATCACCATACTTGTACCCCGAATAGAACGCCGAGCCGCACTGCCAAAGCAAGGATATGAGGAGGACAGCGGTTAGCGCGCTGGTCCACTTCCAAAGAATGCGCTTCTGAGGCCTCGGGTTGTTCCCGAAATCCTGGTTGGGGAACTGAGGGAACGCACTCATCGTGCCTCCGAGGTTGACTTCCCAAGATAATCGCTGCGACTTGCTATTACTGCCTTGCTACTCTTCCTCTTCGCCCATCTGCTGGGCGAGATAGCGCTCGTAACCGAGTTCGCGGATCTGGTGCATTTGGGCTTCCAGAAAGTCGACGTGGTCTTCTTCGTCCTTTAACAGTTCGACCAGCAGGTCGCGGGAACCGTTATCGGCTTCGCGGGTCGCGATGGCAACCGCGTCGTTGTACTGCTTCACGGCCCCGATTTCGAGCGCGAGGTCATTTTCGATCATGGCCTTCACAGTGCCGCCGATTTTCACGTCGAGCGGCTGCATCGAGGGGATACCGTCCAGAAACAGAATGCGCTCAATCAGCTTTTCAGCGTGCTTCATTTCGCCGATGGATTGCTTCTTGATGTACTCGGAGAGCCGGTCGTAGCCCCAGTTTTCGCACATCTCGGAGTGAAGGAAATATTGGTTAATGGCGGTGAGTTCTTCGCGGAGCGCCTTGTTCAATTCAGAGAGAACTTTAGGGTTGCCTTTCATAGCGATGGGAGTATGCCAGAAATCAAGGACGGTCTGCAAATAGTAAAAGGTCGGGGTAGATAAGGTGTGCTCGTAGCTAACGATCGTGGGAACGATCACGCAGCAGTGAGAACCATCACCACAGAGGTCACGGCGACAAAGACGAAACCCTTAGCTTATTCAGAACAGGAATGATGTGAGTTTTTCCATGTGGCGGAAACCGTCGGTGGCGATGATGGAGATGACCATGAGGGTTCCGTTGTAGCCGACGTGGGCAAGAAAACTTGCGCCTACCGACTTAGTTGTGGCGCGCACTGTGGTCAGCACGATTCCAACCAGGAAAATCACCAGCACCGCTCCCCAGGCATAGCCGTACTGCACTGCGTGGATCAGGCCGAAGGGCAAAGCGGTGAGGACAATTCCCCAGAAAACGCCGAGCCTGCGGGCCAGTACCGGATAAAGAAAGCCGCGAAAGAAAAGCTCTTCCATCAGGGGTCCGAGCGTGACGGCGAAGACCGCTGTCAAATAGGCGTCGAGTGGGCGTGCGAAGAATTGATCAAAGGGCGTGGTTTTGGGCATTGGCAGCAGACGGCCGAGAATATCGAAGCCGAGCATGAGAACGCCTACTCCCAGGAAACTGAATGCGGCTACCCCAGGCCAGTTCCAACGTATCGCCTGGCCGAAGCGTACGTGATATTTGCCTTCCACCAGAAAGACCATGTACATCGCGATCACGATGTAGGTGGCAAATTCGGAGAGCAGAGAGAGAGCAGGATTCTGCGCGATCTGGAGCCAGGATTCATGGCGAAAAATGAAATGCCGGGCTGCCGCGACGATGGCCAGTTGAGCGACAAAAAGAATGAGCAGGGTGAAGCCGGCGATCTGCAGAACGTCCCAGCCGTTCCAGACGGGGTTCTCGCCGGATTTGGGCTGGCGTGGGGTGGGAAGCAGGATCGGCGATGGGGACGTTTCGGCGGCCGGAGGCATGGGCGGTTGCGGGTCGCTCGGGAGCGACTCGGGGTCGAACTGCGGATTGGCGGGTGATGACAAGAAAATCCTTTTCAGCGTTTCAGATGTGGGGGCGCAAGTTCGTCAGGGGCTAAAGCCCTCATTTATTATTCGGTCTTATCGGCGCGGCTGAAGCCGCGCCCTTTCAAAACCCTTCGCGACATTCATTCGGTGTGCGTCATCCATTTACGATCTTCTTACTGTTCCCAAAATATCCTTCCAATGCCTGGCCCGTGTACGATTTCTTCACTCTTGCCACCTGCTCCGGCGTTCCTTGGGCGACGACGCGACCGCCTTCTTCGCCGCCTTCGGGGCCGAGGTCGATGATCCAATCGGCGTTGCGGATCACGTCGAGGTTGTGCTCGATGATGATGATCGAATTGCCGAGATCGGTCAAACGGTGGAGGACGTCGAGCAGCTTTTTAACGTCGTCGAAGTGCAGGCCGGTGGTGGGCTCGTCGAGCAGGTAAAGAGTTTTGCCGGTCTGGCGCTTGCTCAGCTCGCGGGCCAGCTTGATGCGCTGGGCTTCGCCGCCGGAGAGCGTGACCGCGGATTGGCCGAGGTGGATGTAGCCCAGCCCGACATCAACCAGGGTTTGCAGCTTTTGTTTGACCTGGGGAATGTTTTCTAAAATCGGCAGCGCGTCGGAGACCGGCATTTCGAGCAGGTCTGCGATGGAGTTGCCGTTGTACTTCACAGCCAAGGTTTCTCGGTTGTAGCGGCGTCCTCCACAGACTTCGCAGAGCACGTAGACGTCGGGGAGGAAATTCATTTCGATGCGGCGCTGGCCTTCGCCCTGGCAGGCTTCGCAACGTCCGCCGGGGACGTTGAAGGAAAAGCGTCCCATTTTGTAGCCGCGCTCGCGCGATTCGGGCAGCATGGCGTAGATATCGCGGATAGCGGTGAAGACCCCGGTGTAGGTTGCAGGATTCGAGCGCGGCGTGCGGCCGATGGGCGATTGATCGATGCGGACGATTTTGTCGATGTTTTCGGCTCCGACGATCGCTTTGTGGTCCCCAGCTTTTTCGCGCGAGCGGTAAAGCTGGCGGGCGAGCGCACGATAAAGAATATCGTTAACGAGCGTGGACTTGCCGGAGCCGGAGACGCCAGTCACGACAGTCATTACGCCTAGCGGAAAAGTTATATCGAGATTTTTGAGATTATTTTCTTTGGCGCCGAGGATGGTGATCGCCCCGCCGTTGGCTTGACGGCGCTCGGCGCGCATGTTGATTTGTACTTTGCCGGAGATATAAGCGCCGGTGAGCGAGTTGGGCTCGCGCATGATTTCTTCGGGCGTACCGTGGGCGACTAAGCCGCCGCCGTGACGCCCGGCGCCGGGGCCGAGATCGATGACGTAGTCGGCGCGGCGGATGGTTTCTTCATCGTGCTCGACCACGAGCACGGTATTGCCGAGATCGCGCAGATTTTCGAGAGCATTGAGCAGACGGCCGTTGTCGCGATGGTGCAGGCCGATCGATGGCTCGTCGAGCACGTAAAGAACGCCGCGAAGTTTCGAGCCGATCTGCGTGGCGAGGCGAATGCGCTGGCCTTCGCCGCCGGAAAGAGTCGCGGCTGAGCGGTCGAGAGAAATGTAGTGCAGCCCGACGCCGCAGAGAAATTGCAGGCGCTCGACGATTTCGTGCATGACGCGTCCGGCGATTTGCTCTTCGCGACCGGCGAGTTTGATGCTTTGCGCCACTTCGAGGGCCTTGGAAATGGGTAGCGCGGTGAAGTCGGCAATCGACATGTCTTTCACTTTGACGGCGAGACTCTCTGGGCGCAGGCGCTTGCCCTGGCATATGGGGCAGTCGGTTGCGGACATGTGGTCCATGAGCCAGTCGCGATAACCTTCGGAAGTGGACTCTTCGAGATTTTGTTTCAGATAGCCAAAGATGCCGCGGAAACCGGTCTTGCCGCGACCGGATTCGCCGTTGAGAAGAAGATCCTGAATCTTGTCGGGAAACTTTTCGAAGGGCGTGTTGAGATCGATGCCGTGGGCAGCGGCGACTACCTGTATGGCGTGGATCAATCCCTGCGAGGCCGAACCGGGGCCGAGTCCGCCATCGAGCAGTGGCTTCGACCAATCCGTGATGACCTTCGCAGGATCGAAATCGTAGCGACTGCCGAGGCCGTGGCATTCGGGGCAAGCTCCGTACATGCTGTTGAAGGAGAACGAGCGCGGCTCGAGTTGCGGAACGCTGATGCCGCAATCCGGGCAGGCGAGCTTTTCGGAGTAGAGCGTTTCATCGCCGTTCACTACCGCGACTTGCACCAGACCTCCGGCGAGTTTCATTGCCAGGCCCACGGACATTTCGAGCCGATGCTCGATTCCCGGCTTGACCAGCAGCCGGTCGATGACGACTTCGATGGTGTGGTTTTTGCGCTTGTCGAGATTGAGATCATCGTCGAGATTTACCAGTTCGCCGTCAACGCGGGCGCGGGTGTAGCCGTGCTTGAGCAGAGTCTCCATTTCTTTTTTGAACTCGCCTTTGCGGCCGCGGACGATGGGAGCGAGGATCATTACGCGGTCCTCAGGAGTGAGCGACATGACTCGCTGGACAATCTGTTCGGCGGTCTGGCGGCTGATCGGCCGGCCGCATTTGGGACAGTGCGGAACGCCGATGGAAGCGAAGAGCAGGCGAAGATAGTCGTAGATTTCGGTGATGGTCCCGACGGTCGAACGCGGGCTGCGGCTGGTGGTCTTCTGCTCGATGGAGATGGAGGGGCTAAGTCCATCAATGGCATCGACATCCGGGCGCTCCATCTGATCGAGAAACTGGCGAGCGTAGGTGGATAAGGTCTCGACGTAGCGGCGCTGGCCCTCGGCGTAGATGGTGTCAAAGGCGAGCGAAGACTTGCCCGAGCCGCTCAGGCCGGTGACGACGGTGAGGGTGTTGCGGGGGATCTCAACGTCGATGTTCTTGAGGTTGTGCTGGCGCGCCCCGCGCACTGAGATTTTAGTAATAGCCATTTAGGAACTGGTCTAAAAATTTGGCTGGATTGGCCTTCCGTAATATCGACACGGCTACAGAAGTGTTCGAGAGTGGAAGTGCGCAGCTCTACTCCGTATCTTAATTGTCAATAGCGGCGGGCGTCAACGCAGGTAGATTTGAGAAAGCCCGCATATACGAAAGTTGCCCTGCCGGCATCTGATTACCGCACTTTTTAGTGCGACCTGGGATGGTTATTGTGATCTCGCTGTTCATGCCTTTCGTTCTCTGCTTCACGGTGGTTCTCTCCGTAGGAATCGGCGTATTAACAGCTTATGGGGCCGTCTTTGGCATTCTTGAAGTTTGCGGGAGAGCTTCGCGGCCTTCGGCCCGGAATAAGGACGAGCGTCCACGGCTGGTTCTGGTGGCCACGCAGAGCGGAGACTAGCCGGGCGGCGTCTGGTCGGCAGTCTATTCCGATTTCGTCTCGCTGTTTCTTCCACTTTCATTGACTGGCTGACCTCTGCTCCGTAAGATGGAAACGCCTATTCGCGGGCGTTTTTTAATCGAACAACCCCCAACCTCTAGTGATCGATCAGATCATCTCCCATTACCGCATCGTCGAAAAACTTGGCGGCGGAGGCATGGGTGTTGTCTACAAGGCCGAAGACACCGAGCTTGGCCGCTTCGTTGCGCTCAAGTTTCTTCCCGATGAGATGTCGCGCGATCCTCAGGCGCTGGAGCGGTTTCGGCGCGAGGCGCGGGCGGCCTCGGCGCTGAACCATCCCAACATCTGCACGATTTATGAGATTGGTAAGCATGGCGAGCAGTCGTTTATCGCCATGGAGTTTCTGGATGGCTCGACGCTCAAGCATTTGATCGCCGGGAAGCCCATGGACAACGAGACGGTGCTTTCGCTGGCGATTGAGATTGCGGATGGGCTGGATGCGGCGCATTCGCAAGGGATCGTCCATCGCGACATTAAGCCTGCGAACATTTTCGTCACCAAGCGCGGACATGCCAAGCTGCTCGATTTTGGGCTGGCTAAAGTGGCGAGCGCCGCCGTTTCTTCGAGCCAGATTGCCTCGGCGAATACCATGACCGCGATCGACGACCAGCATCTGACTAGTCCTGGATCGACGCTGGGAACGATTGCTTATATGTCGCCGGAGCAGGCACGGGCGAAAGAACTGGACGCGCGCAGCGATTTATTTTCGTTCGGCGCGGTGCTCTATGAAATGGTGACCGGGACTCTGCCGTTTCGGGGTGGGAGTTCGGCGGAGATTTTCAAATCCATACTCGACTCGGCGCCCACGCCGGCGGTGCGGTTGAATCCGGATTTGCCGGCGGACATGCAGCGGATCATCGACAAAGCCCTGGAGAAAGATCGCAACCTGCGCTATCAGACGGCGGCCGACATGCGAACCGATCTGGCGCGGCTGAAGCGCGACTACGATTCGGGGCGATCGTCGTTCGGGCGATCGGTATTCGGGCAATCGTCAGGCGTGGCTGCGGCTGCGAGTTCTTCGGCGAGTTCGGTGCCCGCAGCGGCTTCGGTTGGGCGTTCGTATAAAACCTTCGCGATCAGCGCGGTTGCGATTGTGCTGATTGCCGTGGCCGCAGGCTGGTATTTCCTGCGCGGCAGATCGGATAGCGGGAAAATTAATTCCATCGCGGTGCTGCCGTTTGTGAATGCGACTGCTGATCCGAACAACGATTACCTGAGCGACGGGTTGACCGAGAGCTTGATCAGCTCGCTTTCACAGCTTCCGAACTTCAAAGTGATGGCGCGCAGCACGGTCTTCAAATTCAAAAACAAGGAAGACGATCCGCAGCAGATTGGCAAGAGTCTGCAGGTGAGCGCCGTGCTTACGGGACGGATCACGCAGCATGGCGACGAATTGGGCGTGGACGCTGACTTGGTCAACGCGGCGGACGGCACGGAAATTTGGGGTTCGCATTATTCCCGCAAATTGGCGGATGTGACGCAGGTGCAAGGCGACATCACGCACGATTTATCCAGCCGCCTGCAAATTCACATGAGCGGAAGCGAACAGCAGCGGTTGAGCAGCGCGGGAACCACGAATCCGGAGGCGTACCGGCTCTATCTCGAGGGGCGGCAAGCGTGGTACGGGCGCACACCGGCCGGTTTGAAGAAGAGCATCGTGCTATTTCAGCAGGCGATTGCCGCCGATCCTAACTATGCGCTGGCCTACACCGGGCTGACCGACACCTACAACGTGATTGCCGACTACGCCGCTGACGTTTCATCGCAGCAGGCGCATTTGCTGGCGGATGCGGCCAGCCGCAAGGCGCTGGAACTCGACGACAATCTTTCCGAGGCGCATTCCGCGCGGGCCATGGCGCTAACTACGGCAAGGAGATGGAGCGAGGCCGAGCCCGAGTTTCGGCGGGCGATCGAATTAAACCCTAACAACGCTACCGCACATTATTTTTATGGCTTCAGCTTCCTGCTCGCTGAAAAACGCACCGATGAAGCTCTCGGAGAGTTCCAGACCGCCTTGTCGCTGGATCCTCTTTCTCCGATTGTGAATTTGAATTACGCCTTGACGCTGATGGTCGCAGGGCGGAATTCCGAGGCGCTCGTCCAATTCCGCAAGGTCGTGGAGAGGGATCCATCTTTTATCCCAGCTCACTTTTATTTGTCGCAATTCTACGCTATGACGGGCCACTTCGCCGAAGCAGAGAGCGAATTTCAGGAGGCTAGTGCCGTCCCTGGCTCATGGACGCCGGACGCGCGAAGCTATAGCAGGCTGATGATCGCTGGACTACCCAGCCTCGGCAATGCCGCCGACATTGCAGTCGGCCTTGCACTCGCCGGCGACCGCAATAAAATGTTCGAGTACCTTGAGAAGTCGTACTCCAACGGAGATACGGAACTGGTGCTCTGCCTGCGCTTCCCGGCATTCGATTCCATTCGTTCCGATCCGCGCTATGCAGATCTGATGCGGCGATTGGGACTGCCGCAATAGGAACCGGGAAACCGCGCTTAGCTGCTCAACAGTTTGCTCAGAAACTCGAATGTAGCTTCAGCGCCTGAAGGCGCGAATCAGACGCAGTGCTTGCGGCATGCCCGAAGGCATGCCCTGATACGAAGCGGGACAGATTCGAAGCCGACGGATTCGAGGCTGGACAGATTCGCAGCGGGACGGATTGAAAGTATGAAGGTTTCGACAAGGCTGTAAGGCCGTGGTTCCTTCCGCGAAATTTGCGACGCACGTAAACACCACTTCAGACCTCGACGCACTTCAGTGCGCGTGCTGCAGTGTGATCGACACCAAATTGTGAACCCAGCGAGCGGGACGTTTGTCGCCGGGCACAATCAGTTGAAAAGCTGTCCGTTCTTGCCGAGTGGCTGGCCGTCACGCGAGTCGGCGACGATGGCTTGAGAGTCGCGGAATCCGGGATCGACTTCGGCGACAGAAAGCACGACGGAATATCCGTCAGAGCCGGTGGCGACGAGATAGCTGGTCATCGCTTTTGCGCGCAGGTCGCTTCCCATTGGCGCGTCGATCCTGGCCAACAAAGTTGCCAGCGGAACGCCGGAGTAGGTTTCATCAGCGTTGGTGTGGCCGTTGTGGACTTTCAGGGTCACGTGCGGTAGAGCGCGGAAGTCGGCTGGCGAAACCGCGGAAGCGTGGTGTTGATCCGAGGAGAGAAGAAGCGCATCCGCCGAAGAGACGACCATTCCATCTTGAGCGGCGACCTGGAGGACTACCGAGATCACCAGGCCCGCCCGAGGTTCACCGGCACCCACTTCGACGCGGAGGCTCTCCTTCTTGAATCCTGGTGCAGAAACGGACAAGCTATAGCTTCCCGGACTCAGATTGATCGAGAACTGGCCGTGGCTGTCAGTTTCAAGTTTTGCTTCAAGGTTTTCCATGGCGGGCGCAATCCGAATCTGGGCGTGGGCGACGACAGCTCCACTCTGATCGGTCACA
Organism: uncultured Acidobacteriaceae bacterium; assembly: GCA_963743585.1. Classification (GTDB taxonomy): domain Bacteria; phylum Acidobacteriota; class Terriglobia; order Terriglobales; family Acidobacteriaceae; genus Sulfotelmatobacter. The sequence goes on from CAVUQI010000007.1 coordinate 664,770, forward strand.
TGGATGGTGACGGGGCCCTGCGTCGGTTGCTGGGCGTATAGAGATATATATGTGAGGAGGATTGCGCAGAGAAGCCCTGTTTTTATGTTTGGAAGCCCCATGGCAGAAGGATAGCGCGGAAGGAGAGCTGGCGTCAGGGTGAGCCCGTCGGCGGCCAAAGGTACGCGCTCCATTAGCGGATTTGCGGCGCCGCGAAGGCCGCGCCCTTCAATACTTTCCAAAACTACTCTGATTGAACCTTGAGGGCTTCCGCGATGGTCATTGCTTTCACCGCGGGCTGTCTTAGCTCAGACCTTACGATCTCATGTTAGCATTTGGTCAGTTGCCTTCGATTCTCTTGGGGCGCGCATGGGCCGCAGTCGTTCCATTCCGCTGTATCTTCTTTCCGCGATCTTGCCGACCCTGCCGCTTATCGCGTCTGCTCAGACGACGCAACGATCTCCGTGGCTGGAGCTGCATTCGACGCACTACACGGTGATTACCGATGCGGGTGAAAAAAAAGGGAAAGAGGTCGCGCTGCGCTTTGAGCAGATGCGGGCTGTGTTTGGATCGCTGCTGATGAAAGAGCGGTTGAACGAGCCGCTGCCGATGACCATTCTCGCGTTCAAGAGCGACAAATCCTATTATCAAACCGCTCCGCTGAGGCAGGGGCAGCCGATCGGCGTGCCCGGCTTTCTCGTTTCAGGCGAAGACCAGAACTTTATAGTGCTGAACCTGTTCGAGGAAGAATCCTGGCGCGCAGTCAGTCATGATTTCGCTCTGATGTTGCTCCACGACAATTATCCGCCGGTGGAAGGGTGGTTCGACGAAGGATTGGCCGAGTACTTCGGCTCGATTCGCCTGGACGACAAGAATTACCAGATCGGCAGCGACCCCGAGTTGCAAGCGGCTTCGGCCCAGCCGATGACAGGTAATCAAAGTGCTGCTGCGCCGAGATCATTGACCGAGCTTCTCAGTGGACAGGCTTGGCTGGCGTTGCCTGATCTGCTCACCATGAAACACGACACTTCCAACGATGACGAAGGCATGCGGCATACGCTCTTCTACGCGCAATCGTGGATGATGGTGCATTATCTGCTGCACGAACAAAAACTATCCGAGACGGGGCCTTATTTCGGCCTGGTGGAGAACCGGCATGTGCCGGTGGAGCAAGCGATCCAGCAAGCTTATGGGATGACGCCGGCCCAGCTTGATCAGGCAGGGAAAGATTATTTTCACTCTCTGAAGCCGTTGTTCACCGAGCTGGATGGTTCGAAGCAGCCAGGTTGGCAAAGCAATGGGCTGCAGGTTTATCAATTCCCCGAATTGGTGGCGCCGGACAACAGTGTAATCACGAGTACAGTTCTTCCGGAAAGCGATGCCAACGCCGTCGCGGCGGAAATAAAAGTCTAGGATTCCAGACCGCCGGGACGCCGGACTGCAGGAATTAAATACGCTGGCCACGAAAGCCGATCCCAATCTCACCAAACCGTCTTTCTTTAGGGCACCGAAGAAAGAAAAGGAAGATCCCGGACGCGCCGCTGACCACGGCGGTTGGCAACGAGATCGCGCATCGCGCGCTCGCCTGGGACCATCTGCAACGCGGGGAGTTCGACGAGTGCTTGCAGGAGTTGGGCGACGCGGCTGCGCTCAACCCGGGAGATATGTGGATCCGCTATTATCTTTCGGTGATGAAGTACAAAATGGCGGAGGCGAAGAAAACCGACATTCAAGGGCTGCCCAACATGATGCAGGATTTGCGCGCAGTGCTGGAGTGGTATCCGGAATTCGCCAATGCTTATGACTTGCTGGCAATGGCACGCATGGAAGGCGGCGGGCCGGCTGCGGCGATGCAGGCGGAGCGCGCTGCAATCCAACTGAGTCCGCGCGACCTGCAGTACGTTTATCATCTCGCGCAAATTTACGAATCAGATAAAAGATGGGATGCTGCACGGGCCTTGCTGGAGCGCCTGCAGAGCGGCGGCGATGCGCAGATTGCGGCGGAGGCCCACACGCGGTTGGGCGAACTCTCGACGCATGAAAAGTATGGGGTCGCCAACGCCAGTTCAACCTCAAGCGAGAAATTGGCGCCGCAGCCGTCGCCCTTTGACGTGCTCGATCAGGATGCGGCCAAGCGGGCCGCAGCGGCCAAGACTGAACAATCGGAGAGCACGGCGGACATGCGTCCGGAGAAGTTCGTTAAGGGTAGGCTAGTTGCGGTTGACTGCTCTCAGCCGCCAACCGCGATTCTGACGGTAAGCTCCGGCGGGGCGGTCCTGAAGCTGCGCACTCCCGATTACAAATCGCTGCTGTTGATTGGGGCTGACAAGTTCTCGTGCGATTGGAGCGACCGCTCGGTGTCGGTGAATTACAAGCCAGGCGGGCCCTCGGATGGGGACACTGGTCTCGGTTGAAGTATGGTGAAGGTCCGGTCACAAAGCTGCTTGAAAGCAGGCCCACTAAAGACGAGCAGATTCAGTTAACGATTTGCCGCGATTCGTCCTATAATTCCCCGCGTTCCATTTATCTGTTTTATCTTTTGTCTGTTTTGTCCATCGACTTGCAACTTGATCACGCAAGCGATGCATCGCGCGGGAGGCGATTTTGAAATTGCTCCGGGACCTTCTTTTACTGCTTACCATCTTCCTTATCGCTCAGATCACGCCTCAAACCAGTTTTCAGTCAACCTCACTACCGTCTGCCTGGGCACAATCGGCGGCTGAGGCAACGCCCGAGAATTCGCGGCTGGCAGGGTATTCGGCAGAGTCGTCCAAAACCGAGCTAGGGTGGGAGAAGAAGCTGCAGGACGGCGTGGTGGCAGACAACTTGCGGCAGAGTATGCAGCGGTTGAGCGCGCGTCCGCATCACGTGGGATCGCCCTACGACAAAGACAATACGGAGTGGATCCTCGCTAAATTTAAAGAGTGGGGATTTGACGCGCACATCGAAACGTTCAATGTGCTTTTCCCAACGCCGAAAGAGCGCGTGGTCGAGTTGGTTGAACCGACGAAGTTCAAGGCGAAGCTGCAGGAGCCGCCGGTGCCGGGCGATCCGACGTCGAGCCAGACGGCGGAGCAGTTGCCGACTTACAACGCGTATTCGATTGATGGCGATGTTACGGCGCCGCTGGTTTATGTGAATTATGGCAATCGTGAAGATTACGAGCAGCTTGACCGCATGGGAATTTCAGTGAAAGGCGCGATTGTGATTGCGCGATACGGTGAGGGATGGCGCGGCATCAAGCCGAAAGTTGGCGCGGAACATGGAGCGATTGGGTGCATTATTTATTCCGATCCGAAGGATGATGGATATTTTGAAGGCGATGCGTATCCGACGGGCGGTTGGCGGCCGCGCGAGGGCGTGCAGCGCGGAAGTGTGATGGACACGGATTATCCGGGTGATCCGTTGACGCCTGGGGTGGGCGCGACAGCGGATGCGAAGCGGCTGGACATTAAAGACGCCAAGACGATTACGAAGATTCCGGTGCTGCCGATTTCGTGGGGCGATGCGCTGCCATTGCTTTCGGCGTTGCAGGGGCCGGTTGCTCCGGAGAATTGGCGGGGAGGATTGCCGATTACTTATCACGTGGGTCCGGGGCCGGCGAAGGTGCATTTGAAGGTGAAATCGAATTGGGACTTGAAGCCGGTGAATGATGTGATTGCGACAATGAAGGGATCGGATTATCCGGATGAGTGGGTGATTCGCGGGAACCATTACGACGCATGGGTGAATGGGGCGGATGATCCGATTTCGGGGATGGTGACGGTGCTGGAAGAAGGACGCATGCTCGGTGAACTGCATAAACAAGGATGGTCACCGAAGCGGACGATTATTTTATGTGCGTGGGATGGCGAAGAGCCGGGACTGCTGGGGTCGACCGAGTGGGTGGAGACGCATGGGGATGAATTGAAGAAGCATGCGGTCGCCTACATCAATTCGGACAGTAATGGCCGAGGATTTTTGTATGCGGGAGGGACGCACGATCTGCAGCATTTTATTAACGAGGTGGCGCGGGAGGTGCAGGACCCGGAGAAGCATATTAGCGTGCAGCAGCGGGCAAAGCTGCGGCAGATTCAACGCGCGAAACCGGACGAGCGCGGAGAAATCAGAAAAGAAAGCGATGTTCGCATCGGCGCATTGGGCGATGGGTCAGACTACACCGCATTTCAGGACCACGATGGAATTTCGACCCTGAATCTCGGCTACGGTGGCGAGAACGATGCGGACGCGTATCACTCGATCTATGACGATTTTTATTGGTATACGCATTTTGTCGACACGGATTTTTCTTACGGGCGTGCGCTGGCGCAGACCGCAGGAACTGCCATCATGCGTCTGGCGGACGCGGACGTGATTCCGTATGAGTACAAAGGGCAGGCGGAGACGATTGGGCGTTACGTGAAAGAACTGGAGAAGCTGCTGAAAGATAAGCAGGAGGAAATTACCGAGCGGAATCTGGAGTTGAAAGAAGGAGTATTCACGGCAACGGCCGATCCGCGAAAAACGTATGTGCCGCCGTCGGCGGAAGCAGTGCCACCTTATATGGACTTCGCGCCCCTGAAGAATGGGGTGGAGGCGATCAAGCTGAGCGCCGATCGATATGAGGCGGCATTTAACAAATGGCACGCGAGCGGTAATACTTTGCCGGAGCCGATGGCTGCTGCTTTGAATGAAGACCTGATGCAGATTTCGAGAGCGTTCTTGAATGAAAAAGGATTGCCCGAGCGTCCGTGGTTCAAAAATCAGGTTTACGCGCCGGGAGCTTATACGGGTTACGGGGCGAAGCCGATCGCTGCGGTTCGTGAGTATATGGACCAGGAAAAATGGAAAGAAGCGGATGCGCAGGTTCCCGTGGTTGGGCAGGTGCTCGATAATATTGCCGCTGCGATTGATAAGGCGGCGGGTGAACTGGAGAAGGTGAGCGGGGGCAAATAAGTGGTCTGGGCGGCCAAGGCCGGGAGTTAGCCGAGGGGGTATCTCGGCAATGGCAGCGCCCGTAAGGTGCATGCCGTTCCTGCGGGCTCATAATTTATCTTTCGCCCCGTCCGGGGCTTGGTTTTAAAAGCTCACTTTACCCACGGCTTACGCCGTGGGCTGCGTTCCGTCGCCGCTTCGCGGCTAAAATAAGGTGACGCGGCATATCTCCCGTTAGGATTATTACCTAGTGGCTGAATTTGGCCTTCAAATTCGGTCACTACCGGTTATTGCGTTTTGACAAACTGGCCCCCTCCGCCAGCCTATAATTCTGCGGTGTTCGATGCCAGGAAAATGGGTCTGTGGGACGTGTAACTTTGCCACCTCGTTTGAATCTACTGGGAGAAGTATCGGCAGAAAACACATTCAAGAAGAGGAGAACTATATGAAAATATTGGTATCGGTTTGTTTCGCCCTTAGCCTGCTCATTTCCGGCATGGCCTTCGCGCAAGGCTCCATGAGCCAGGACAACAGCATGCAGGCCAACCCCAGCCCGAAAGCCGTCAGGATCATGGGCAAGATCAGCGATGACGGGAAGATGTTTGTCAGCGACAAAGACGGGAAGAGCTGGAAGATTGTGAATCCGGATAAAGTGAAAGGACATGAGGGACACCACGTGGTTCTGACCGCGCATGTGTACCCGGACAAGAACGAGGCCCACGTGATGTCGCTGAAGATGGCGTCGGACACGATGAAGAAAAACGATATGTGAGAACCGTCTCACATTTGAGTATTTGAAGGCCGGCAAAGGTGCCGGCCTTGTTTTTTGCCGGGAACCCTTACCGGGAAAACCCGCCTCGGAAGATCTCATTTTGGCGAAGAATTTCGGTATCGGGCTTGACGAAGGGTGTAGGATTTTGGTGTTTCTTTGATCCGGAAGTCTGCGGCCTTATTGATGTCAGAATTAACCAGGGCAACCCGGTGGAAAGTGGGCGCACCGGAACATTCCTGGAGTTCACGAGAGAAAGGTGAACTTTAGCGAGGCCATGAAACTTACAGACACGATATCGCTGGTGCTGAGAAACAAGGCGAACAGCCGGATCTTATCGGTGATGCCCGATCAGTCGGTGTATCAGGCGATTGAGAAAATGGCCTCGGAAAGTGTGGGGGCCCTGCTGGTGATCTCCGAGGGCCGATTGGTGGGGATCATGTCGGAGCGAGATTATGCCCGCAAAGTCATTCTGAAGGGGCACTCCTCAAAGGACACTCCGGTACGGGACATCATGACCTCGCCCGTGGTGTTTATAACTCCCAGGCACTCGGTCGATGAATGCATGGCGATCATGACGATGCACCACTTCCGGCATCTTCCGGTAATGGGAGATGATGGCGGCGTGATCGGAGTCATTTCGCTGGGTGATCTGGTGAAATGGATTATTTCCGGGCAGGCGCAGCATATCGAAGAACTCGAAGGCTATATTGCCGGCCGGTATCCGGGATAATAGGGACTGCTGAGACCAAGGCCGCCTACGGGCGGCCTTTTTCGCGTTATTGTTCCGCATCATTCCTGTGGCGAATGACATCTATTTCTCATGGAATTTCGCACGTTAGGACGCTCTGGATTGAAAGTACCCGTGCTCAGCTTTGGCACGGGAACGTTTGGCGGCAGCAACGAATTCTTCCGCGCCTGGGGTTCGACCGACGTCAAGGAAGCCACGCGGCTGGTTGATATTTGCCTGGAAGCGGGGGTCAATCTCTTTGATACAGCGGACGTTTATTCTGACGGCTCTTCCGAAACGATTCTGGGAAAAGCGGTTGCGGGACGGCGCGATCAGGTTTTGATCTCGACCAAGGCTACGTTTCGCATGGGCGGCGCGACCGGGCCGAACGACTTGGGATCGTCGCGCCATCACCTGATTCGCGCCTGCGAAGCCAGCCTGCGGCGGCTGGGCACCGATTACATTGATATTTATCATCTGCACGGATTCGACGCGCTCACGCCGGTCGAAGAAGTCCTGAGCACGCTCAACGAACTGGTGCTGAGCGGGAAAGTACGATACATCGCGTGCTCTAATTTTTCGGGCTGGCACTTGATGAAGTCGTTGGCCGTCGCCGACAGGTACGGCTGGACGAGGTACGTGGGGCATCAGGTCTACTACTCGCTGGTGGGGAGAGAATATGAATGGGAACTGATGCCGCTGGGGCTGGATCAGGGCGTGGGCGCTCTGGTTTGGAGCCCACTGGGATGGGGTCGCTTGACTGGTAAGATCCGCCGCGGCAAGCCATTGCCGGCGCAGAGCCGGTTGCACAAGACGGCTGAAAGCGGCCCGCAGATGCCGGATGAATATTTATTCAATGTTGTCGATGCGCTGGATGCGGTCGCCAAGGACACCGGCAAGACAGTGCCGCAGGTTGCGTTGAACTGGCTGCTGCAAAGGCCAACGATTTCGACTGTGATCATGGGTGCACGAAACGAGGAGCAACTGCGGCAAAATCTGGGCGCTGCGGGATGGAATTTGTCCGCGGAGCAGGTCGCTCAGTTGGACGCAGCCAGCGATGTGGCGCCAATTTATCCCTACTGGCACCAGCGGCAGTTTGTGGAGAGAAATCCTGCGCCGGTGCCGCTGGTTGAAAAAGCCGCGAGCTAACGAAAATGGCGCGCGTCTTCATCACGGGTTCTTCCGACGGGTTGGGCCGCATGGCGGCACAACTGCTCATTGAGCAGGGTCACAGTGCGGTGTTGCATGCCCGCAACGACCAGAGGGCCAGGGAAGCTATGGCGGCCGTTCCCGGCGCGGAGACATGCGTAGTTGGAGACCTGAGCAGCATCGCTCAGACCCGTGGAGTGGCGCAGCAGGTCAATGCGCTCGGTTCATTTGATGCGGTGATCCACAATGCGGGAGTTGGCTACCAGTCGCCGAAGCGCGTCGCGACCGAGGATGGGCTGCCGCGTGAGTTTGCGGTCAACACGCTCGCACCTTACATCCTGACCGCGCTCATCAACAGGCCGAAGCGGCTGGTATACCTGAGTTCCGGCCTGCACCGCAACGGCGATGCCAGCCTGAAGGACCTTTTATGGGAGCAGCGTCCGTGGAGCGGGCAGCAAGCTTACTCGGACACGAAGCTGCACGATGTGCTGCTCGCCTTTGCAGTGGCGCGCCGTTGGCCAGACGTTTTCTCGAACTCCCTTGAACCCGGTTGGGTGCCTACCAAGATGGGAGGCGCGAACGCTCCCGACGATTTGGCCGAGGGATATCGCACGCAAGCGTGGCTCGCGGCGAGCGACGATCCCGCAGCGGTGGTCTCGGGTGGGTACTTCTATCACATGCGGCCGCGCGAACCGCATCCGGCAGCGCGCGATGTGGAAACGCAGGAAAAGTTGATCGAGGCCTGCCAAGGATTCTCGGGGCTGAAATTAGAGGGCTGAGCGAGAGGCGTCGAGCTTCGCTCGACTGGACAGCCGAGGGCGGCTGTCCCCACATGAGCATGGCTCAACGGCGAGTCGCCGTTTGATCCACATAATGTTGCTCGACGCTTAGACGGTCGCCTCTTAGCTGATTTTTTCTCCGACCGATTTTGCTTGCGTGAACAAGTACAAATAATCCGGACCGCCGGATTTCGAATCGGTTCCCGACATGTTGAAGCCGCCGAAGGGATGCGCACCAACCATGGCTCCGGTGCATTTGCGATTGATATAGAGATTGCCGACGTGGAAGTCGCGAATCGCGCGGTCGATCTTGTCCTGTGAGTTGGTGTAAACGGCGCCAGTGAGGCCGAACTCGGTATCATTGGCGATTTCAAGGGCGTGATCGAAGCCGCGGGACTTGATTACCGCGAGCACCGGTCCGAAGATTTCTTCCTGCTCGAGCTTTGATTTCGCGGGAATATCGGCAATGACGGTGGGGCGAATGTAATAGCCTTCGCCAGCTTCAGTCGCGCGGTCGCCGCCGGTGATCACGCGACCATTTTTTTTACCCTGCTCGATGTAGCCGAGAATGGTTTTCATCGAGCCTTCGTTGATCACCGCGCCCATGTTGGTGTTTTCCGCGGGATCGCCGACCGTGATTTTCTCGACCCGCGATTTCAGTTGCTCGAGGAATTTGTCGTAGACCCGTTCGTCAACGATGGCGCGCGAGCAGGCGGAACACTTCTGTCCCTGGAAGCCGAATGCGGCCTGCGCCACGCCTTCGACGGCCGAGTCGATCTCGGAATCGGCGTCAACGATGATGGCGTCTTTGCCGCCCATCTCGAGAATGGTGCGTTTGATCCAAAGCTGGCCGGGGGCCTGGGTAGCGGCCGATTTATTGATGTGCAATCCGACTTCGCGCGAGCCGGTGAAGGCGATGTAGCGCGTTTTCGGGTGCGAAACCACGGCGTCGCCGAAAGCCGCTCCCGAACCTGGACAGAAGTTGACGACTCCTTCCGGCATTCCCGCTTCTTCGAGAAGTTCGACGAATTTTGCGGCGATGGTTGGCGAATCGCTCGATGGCTTGAGAATGACCGTGTTGCCGCTGACAATCGACGCCACAGTCATGCCCGCCATGATGGCGCAGGGGAAGTTCCAGGGCGGAATCACAGCACCTACGCCCAACGGGATATACATGAGCGAGTCGCGCTCGCCGGGAAGCTGCACCGGGGTTTCGGCTTTCGACAGCCGCAGGGCTTCGCGGGCATAGAATTCGCAGAAGTCGATGGTCTCGGAAACGTCGGCATCGGCTTCGCCCCAGTTCTTGCTGACTTCGAAGACCAGCCAAGCCATGAAGTCCATTTTGCGCTGGCGCAGCAGGTCGGCGGTGCGAAACAGCAGGCTGGTGCGCTCCGCGACGGTGGTGTGCTTCCACGATTCAAACGCCTTCAGCGCCGCTTGGATGGCCGGCTCGACATGCTCTTTTCCGGCCTTTTGGTGAATTCCGACCGCCTGGGAGGGACGCGACGGATTCAGCGATTTGATTTTGTCGGCGGTCTTGAGGCGCTGGCCTCCGATGATGAGGTCGTACTCGCGGCCAAGCTGTCCACGAACGCGCTCGATGGCGGCGCGCATTTTGCGGGCGTTTTCTTCGTGTCGAAAATCATAAAATGGCTCGTTGATGAATGGGCCTTGATGCGCAATGGTGCGCGGCCGGACGGGAGCTTCCAGGGTTGCCATGGGGGAGTTCCTTTCGAAAAAGGGCTGCTCCGTTATTTTACACTGGCTGAGTGGGTTGATGGCCGTCGAGCTTCGCTCAACTGGACAGCCGGGGGCGGCTGTCCCCACATGCTAGACTCGAAGGTTTTCATCGAGGCAATTATGGAAATCAGACGTGTAGGAGTTATGGGCGCGGGCACGATGGGCAATGGCATTGCCCATGTTTTTGCGCGCAGCGGATACTCCGTAATGTTGTGCGATGTGGAGCAGCGTTTTTTGGAGCGTGGGCTGGCGACGATCACCAGGAATCTTGAGCGCGAGGTCGCCAAGGGCAAAATCTCGGCGGAGGACAGGGATTCCGCGCTGAAGAGGATCGAGCCGGTAACGGAACGCGGCAAGCTGGCGGAGTGCGACTTTATCGTGGAGGCGGCGACGGAGAAGTTGGAGATCAAGGCGGAAATCTTTCGCGATCTCGACCGGCTGGCACGGCCGGAAGTGGTTCTCGCCTCGAACACGTCGTCGATTTCGATCACGAAACTGGCAGCATTAACCAAGCGTCCCGATAAAGTGATCGGGATGCATTTTTTTAACCCGGTGCCGGTGATGAAGCTGGTGGAGGTGATTCGCGGGCTGGCGACGTCGGCGGAAACATTTTCGGAAACCCGTGATCTGGCCCTAAAGCTCGAGAAAACTCCGGTGGAAGTGAACGATGCGCCGGGATTCGTTTCGAACCGCGTGTTGATGCCGCTGATCAACGAAGCGATTTACGCGGTGATGGAAGGCGTGGCTACGGCGGAGGCGATCGATGAAGTTTTCAGGCTGGGAATGAATCATCCCATGGGGCCGCTGACGCTGGCCGACTTTATTGGGTTGGACGTCTGCCTGGACATTATGCGAGTGATGCAGGAAGGGCTGGGCGATCCCAAATACCGGCCCTGCCCGCTTTTGATCAAGATGGTGGATGCGGGATGGCTGGGAAGAAAAAACGGGCGGGGATTTTACAGGTACTGAGGGTTGCTGCCATTGCGGACGGGCGAAACGCCGGGTTCGAGGCCAACGGGCGGGGAAAGCTTAAACGCGAAGGGCGCGAAGAAGGGCCGCAAAGGACGCCAAGGGGCTGGCATTCGGAGTTCTTTTTCCGGGCTTTTTCCGCGGCGTTTTCTGCGGGTTTTTCGGGCGATTGAAAGGCTTGCTTGACCACGGAGATCCTATTGCCGAAGGGCGGGGCCGACTGGTGGGCCTATCTTCTTGCGGCATTTTGCGGCGTCGGTACGGGGTGGGCCGATGTGGCCATCAATGACCTGCTGCTTACGGCCTTGCTGGTGTTGGCTGCCTGCATGTTGCTGGGTACGCTGCGCCCACGCCGGCCGTGGCGATGGGTGATTGTGGTCGTGGTTTTTATTCCATTGACCGAACTGGCTTCGTATCTCGCGATGGACATGAAAGCTGACCGGGCGCAGGTTTACGGCGGCTTTCTAACGGTGCTGCCGGGCATTGCCGGGGCCTACGGCGGGGCGGTGATGCGCCGGGTCATCGATAACCTCTGGCAGGGAAAGTGAAGGCCCGCTAGCGCTCAAAGGTGCCGGATAGCTAAAGAATTCGGAATTATACACTTGACATACCCATCGTAAAAAGCTAGTATTTACGCATGGAAAACGAACTCAATCTCGCCACTCTAGCCAAATATTTCAGCGATGAGGATAAAGCGCGGGAGTTCCTTGAGGCTATCCGCTGGCCGGATGGCCCTGTCTGCCCCCACTGTGGAGTGATCGGCGAAGCCTACAAGTTGCAAGGCAAGAGCACTCGCCCCGGCCTCTGGAAGTGCAAAGGATGCCGGAAGCCGTTCACAGTCACGGTCGGAACGATCTTCGCAGACAGCCATATCCCCCTGAGCAAATGGTTGCTGGCCTATCACCTGCTTTGTGCTAGCAAGAAGGGCATGAGCGCCCATCAGCTTCACCGAATGCTAAAGGTCACTTATAGGAGTGCATGGTTCATGGCTCATCGGATTCGTTACACGATGACTCAAGAGCCGTTGTCGTCGAAGCTCGGAGGTGTAATTGAAATTGATGAAACGTATGTTGGCGGAAAGCGCCGCCATCATCAGCCGATGCAAGTGAAACCCGGACAGCGCGGACAGGATCGCATCGGCCCTTTCGCGGATAAGGCTCCCGTTGTGGCAGTCCTACAGCGCGAGGGCCGCGTTCAATCCATGCACTTGCAGAAAGTGACGGCAGAGAATCTTCGGCCAGTGATTGAGCAGATGGTCGCTGACGATGCGCACGTAATGACCGATTCCGCTAGCACTTTGACTACTATGCTCAGAGAGCGGAATCAAAAGCATGATCAAGTGAACCATCGAGCCAGCGAATATGTCCGTTACGAAGATGGGGTCTGCATCAGCACGAACACAATCGAAGGCTATTTCTCCATCCTAAAGCGCGGTATAAACGGTGTATACCATCAGGTCGGAAAGCGGCACCTGCACAGGTATCTCGCAGAGTTTGACTTCCGTTACAACACGCGGAAAGAGAAAGATGGCGACCGCACGCTGTTGGCCTTGAATTCTACAGGTGGAAAGCGTCTAATGCTGCGGGACTCGAAGCCGAACTAGGAGAGAAGAAAGAGAATTTCAAAACTGCTAAAACTGCAAAAGGTCCGCCTGCCAGCGGACCTCTGCGGTAACTCTAATCTTGGTAGTGCCCACCACTGCGCTCCGCACCAGCGCACCAGTATATGTGTATCCACTGGCAACACAATCTTAACACAATGGTGCTGCCATGGCTGAGCGCGGAGAATACAAATTTCATATCGACGTATTTACACCTTTGACGCTGCCTATGGCGCGGCTGAAGGAATACATCTCTGGCCTAATAGAGCTATTTGGGCATGATGACTTCGTTCATTTCTTGCGAGTAGAGGAAGGCACTGCCGCCCCTATGTGCTACGTTGAGCCTCGAATTATTACCAAGGTGGAGCATCGCCTCACGCTCGTGAAGAGCGGTGGCGCGGATGAACGGGCACAAAATGCTTTTACATTCCTCAACGACAAATTGTTCGATGACAATGCTGTCGCCGAACTCACAGATCATCAGGGCGTAGTGCTTCTTTTCCCCGGACGGGATAGTGTTCGTGCGCCAGAGATCGGCCCGATCACTGAAGTAGGTGTTCTTGAAGGAGAAATCTTCCAGATCGGCGGCAAGGACGAAACTATTCAGATTTACCTAAGGGATGGTGAGCGCACACATATCTGCACTACCACGCGGGAAAAAGGCCGTGATATTGCCGCTCAGTACCTCTTCAAAGGGAAAGTGCGGATACACGGCGAAGGCCAATGGAAGAGGACAAAAGATGAACGATGGAAACTGATGCATTTTGATGTTTCCGGTGTTTCCGGTGTCGAACCACTTGGTACAGACAAACTGTCTGACGTGGTGGCGAGATTGCGAGAAATTGAGAGTCCAGAGCTAGAAAAAATTAAAGACCCCCTGGCATACCTGAGAGAGCTTAAGCGAGACGCAGGAGATAGTGAATGATCGCTATGGATGCTGGTGTTTTGTCCCTGATGATCTACAAGGGCAGTGCCGTTCCGAAAGACTTTAAGGATGGCAAGGATATTGAACATGCGAGAGAGCGCATTGATGCACTTATAAAGAAGATCGATGGGGAATCTGAGAGCATCGTGATTGCTACACCAGCGCTGAGCGAAGCATTAGTCATCGTAGCGCCAGACGTTCAACGGCACGTAGCGGAAATTGAATCTCAGAGCTGCTTTAAGATTAGGTCTTTTGACAAACGCGCAGCAATCGAAGTTGCGCTCAGGGTAAAGCGCGCAAAGGAAGCTGGGGATAAGAAAGAAGGCATCCCATCAGCATGGGACAAGATAAAGTACGATCATCAGATTGTTGCTGTAGCCAAAGTGGAAGGCGTCACTGAGATCATTTCGATGGACAGTGATGTTCACAAACACGGGGCTGCGTGGGGCATTCCCGTCAGGAATGTTTCGCAGTTGCCAGTGCCTCATATTCAGCATAAGCTCAAGTTTGAAGATAAGGACAAGAAGGACCCTAGTGATGGCAGCACAAAGGAATGAGGCTCAGCAATCTGAGCGAAAGACGACAAACTCTAAGCCGATCCCGCACATCCCGCTCCCGTTCCAGGAAGTAATTTCGGACGTGCTCAAGGTGAAACCACCACAAAAACGAGTAAAACCGCACATCCCAAAAAGGGGCAACAAGTAAAACATTTTAGTGATCTAAGTTCCAGACTATTTTCGCCATAATGCGATCCCAATCGGTTTGCTCAATTTCACCGATCTGCCTCTCGAACTCGTCCTTCAGAATTGGCTGCATGTAGCCAAACATTATTCTGCTGTCATAGTGAAGGCCATTCTTTGCGGAATGTTGGATTATCGAATCAGTCTCAGCTCTCGGCGTCAATTTAGATGAAAGCGGCACCACCGTGACGATGGGACACGCAATTGAATTACATACGGTCTGATTTGACAGTAAAATAACCACACGGAACGGATGATCGGTCCTGTTTCCTGCCTTGTCGCTGTCGGGAAGAGCTATGGCGGAATCACGCAACAGGTACACTCCACCTGCTACTAATTTGATTTTTGTTTTCGGGGATTCTTCTTTAGGATGCGGCTCGCTCGGCTCAGTCATCGTCCTTGAGGGCCGTATCATTCGCTCGCGCACGTGCAGGAGCTAACGCTTTAAAAACCGCGATGCCGTCCTCGCACACTTCTTCTGGATCGCCAACGGCCTTGTTGACGGTGCAAGCTGCTTTCGCTCGGTAGTGAGCTAAGCGCTTTTGTTGCTTTGTCTCAGTATGGGCGGCGGAGTGATGGGGCACCTGGCGTTGCCCTTTCGTGTATTTTGGCCCGGTCATGAGAGTATACCCCAGTCTGTCAAGTCGCAATTTAGCGGCCTATTTGCAGTCTGGATGCCGCACAAAGGTCACGCAATGGACTCAATTATTTAGATCGACCGGTATCGAACAGTATGTGTAAAAGTTTTGTCGATTTTCGTCAAAATGTCGGCATCTGTCGGTCAATTGACACAACGGGTCAGTGCGGGACTTGCAGTTACCCACGAAAAATACCGAGTCGGAAAAGTATCCCAAAAGCCACGAGGGCCGCCCGGTTCAAGTGGGCAGCCCTCAAATTGCTGGTTGAGCACGGTGCAGACCCTGCTCTGTTGGTCAACCCAAGAATGCTCCCACGTGAGTCCTGTTGTCAATATGGGGAATGCACGAAAGTAAGGGGGAGGTGGCGCCCGCGGAGGGACTTGAACCCCCGACCAACAGATTAGTAATCTGCAGCTCTATCCAGCTGAGCTACGCGGGCTGGGCTTTGCACGATTCCAATTAGACCCTAAGAAAACCCGCGAAACAAGTGCACGCGCGGCCATGTCCCTTAGTGCAATACCCTGTCACGGCGTTTCATTCTGCGACTTTTGCTTGGGTATGTCAAAGGCATAATTGCGAAAGAATTACTCCCGAATCCACAGGAGGGTCACGTATGCTGCAGGCATGTGCGTGAGGGTGTCGATGCTGGCGAGCGGCAGCCGGGGGAATTGTGCGTTGGTGTCGAGCACGCAGACAAAGATTTTGCTGGACGCCGGAATCTCCTGCCGCGAAACGTTTAAGCGGATGAAGTTGCTGGGCGAAGATACCGCATGGGCTCTCGGCAATCTTAGTTACGCACGAGCACGCTGACCACATTTATGGGCTGGCAACGCTGGCGAAGAAGTTAAAGGTTCCGGTCTTCATGACCGGCGCGACGCATGCGGCGTGGTCTCGGGCGGTGCGCGTGATCAATGGCGCGCGGGCGCAGATCGAGAGGCTGGAAAAATTCGAGTCGGGCCACCGCTTTCAAATCGGCGATATCGAAGTGAAGCCGTTCACCATTCCGCACGACGCTGCCGATCCCGTGGGATTTACCTTTCGTGCAGAGGGCATCAAGGTGAGCTTCGCCACCGATCTCGGCTACCTGCCGGCGAACGTCCGCGACCACCTGCGCGGCTCCGATATTCTGGTGATGGAATCGAACCACGATGTCGAGATGCTGCGCGGCGGGCCTTATCCCTGGTCGGTGAAACAACGCGTGGCCAGCAATGTGGGGCACCTCTCGAACGCCAAACTCGCGGATTTCTTTACCGGAGACTATGATAATAGTGCAGCGTTTGTGGTGCTGGCGCATCTCTCTGAGCAGAACAATCACCCAGAGATAGCGAGGAGAGAAGCGGAAAAAGCGCTGGCCGAGCGCGGCGGTTTGTTTCAGAACCGGGTGATGGTGGCAACGCAGTCGGAGGTTTTGCCGGCCATTCGGTTATGAAGCGGCAATTGTAAACCGCGCCATAAGCTCTTTATGAGTCCGCAGTGTCTATGAGTCAGCAGTGCGTCGATCCGATTGTTGGCAAAATTCTGGCGGGCTGGCGGTACGATATTTCCGGCCTGGCGCCGGAGATGCGCGGCGACTATGAAAGCCACTTTGCGGCCTGTGAACGCTGCCGCAGCCGGCAACGAGTTCACCGGATGATTGATGTAGGGCTGATCGCCCTGGCTTCGGTTTCCGGGGGAGTGTTTCTGCTGGCGTTTGGAGTGATCCGGCACTTCGGGCCAAGACATGCATTCTGGCTGGAAATTGCGGCCCTGGCGGGCTTTGCGTTATCGGCGCTGATCTGGCTGGTAGTCGCCGTAGCCACCCCCGCGCCAGTCACGGTGCTGGATGCCGCAAAACAGGGCGCGCGGCTGGTACACGACCGGCTACCCCCGGAAATCCGTGAGCGCCTGCCGGAAGAGATCCGGGTGAAAATCACCGGTACATAAGCAAGGGGCACTTGCGCGCAAGTCTTTTCCTCCGTAAGCCCCGTTACCAAAGAGTGTTCCGCCCGAAAGAAATGTCCGAGATTCACAGTCCATTGCGGGAAAATGGATGGAATGCAGGGCACTCTCCGGACACTACGTACAATTCAATGGGCGATGCTGGGCAGCATATTGATCTACGCTGCGGTAGGTGAATTCCTGGGTTCGAAAGCTCGGGCAGCGAATCCCTCATTGAGTTATTTTTTTACGACGGCAGGAGTAGCGATTGTGGGCGCCATTTTTGCTGGCCCGGCGCACATTGGTTTTGCGCTCGGCGGAAGAACTGGTATCGCATCCGGATGACTCGCTCACTCTGAACCACTGGAAAAGTGGATATATCGCGACCTACGCTTTGTGTGAGGCGCTGGCATTATTCGGCCTGGTGCTTCAGTTCACCGGTTGCAGCCTTCTACAATCGGCCCCCTATTACATTGGCAGCTTTATTCTGCTTTTCTTCTTCGGTCCGCGACAGCCTGCGGCCGCCTGACTCTTCGAGTTCGCTTGGCTTCGCGGGAACGCTATCGGGCGTGGCCATGCTTCTCATGGATCAGAGCGTCTATTACGCCGTCAGGCCTATGTTCAGCTTGGCATCTGCATCGCGGGTGGTCGGCATCTCCACGCCAGGCGTTTGCCATTTCGCGGGAGCTACGGGCGGGCGGCCGGAATGGAACCTGCGATACAGCAGCGTTGCCAGTTTGACCCGCTTGATACCGTCCTTGATCTCGAATCGGCGGAAGAGGCGATTCATATACGCCTTTACGGTGCGCCGTTTCATTTTTAGCAGTTTCGAAATTTCTGCGTTGTCACAGCCCTGCAGCAGTAGATCAGCGATTTGCCGCTCTCTCGGGCTCAATTCCAAAGGGCCCTCGGCCATAGCCATCTTCTCCCAATGACAAGTTGCCGACGAACCGTATAACCCGGCTGGCGCGAATCTGTCTCGCAAAAACGATAAATTTTTTATGAATAATTTGCCGCGAGGAATTGGCACGGCCGGGCCTTCCGGGCCAACTGACGCCTTGAGCGGCCGAAACGAAGGCTTCATGGGGGAGACACGGGCAATTCACGAAAATCTCAGGGGTTGGTTGCGTCAGCCTGCCGAGACTACCTCGTAGGGACGCATCATTTCGTTGTCCTCGTGTTCGAGGATATGGCAGTGCCAAACATAGCGGCCGGTAAATCCTTGAAACGGCACAATGATCCGGGTGACCATGTGGGAATAAGCCTGCACTGTGTCCTTCCACCCGGCCTCCCCTGGGCCCGGAGGCTGGGGTTGCCCTATGAAGTGTAATTGACGCTTGGTTTGGAACAGCCAGGGCTCGTAGTTCTGGCGGTCGAGAATCTGGAAGCGGACCAAGTGCAAATGAATGGGATGGGTGTCGTTGGTTGGATTGATTAGCGTCCAAATTTCCGTAGATCCCAGCGCCGGCTTTTCCGTGATCGGCATCTTCCAGTGGGAAGCGTTCAGCAGCAGCATGGCGGAATTGCCCGCCTTGTTGACATACTCGTCGAGTGTGAGCAAGCGGGTTCGCACGGCTTGCGATTCCGGGATTTTCGGCACCGGCCGCAGGGCGGGAGGCAATGAACTCGTCTCTGGCACCTTCGCCGGTGAAACCCGAAATTGCATGATGGTGAAAGCGTCGCTCTTAAGAATGAGTTGCGCGCCCCGATGTTCACTGAAATCCACGATGAGATCGACCCGTTCAGCCGGCGCAATGTCGATCTCGGTAAGCGGAGCCGGCGCGGGCAACAATCCCTGGTCTGTTCCTATTTGGTGAAACGGAACATCATTAGCAAACGCTAAATGATAGGTGCGGGCGTTGGAACCGTTCAGCACACGCAAGCGATACCTTCGCGGCTCGACGTCGAGATACGGAAAAAGCTTGCCATTAACGAGAATGGCGTTGCCGAAGAGTTCGGGAACCCAGGGTGATCCCGGGATTCCCGACGTCGGGTAGATAAGCTGGCCATCTCGCGTCAGCAGACGGTCATAGAGGATGAGTGGCAGCTCATATTTGCCCTTGGGCAAATTGAGCGCGTCCTCGACATTGTCCCGGATGAGGAATGCTCCCAGCAGCCCGGCATAGACATTCAGGCGATTGATGCCCAGCGCATGATCGTGATACCAGAGCATGGCCGCATCTTGTTCGTTCGGATAGTAGTAGAGCGACGATTTTCCGGGGACAATCCAGTCTTCCGGATATCCGTCGCTTTCCGGTCCGGTCTTGGCCCCATGCAAGTGCACCACGGTGCGGACTGCGGGCTTGTCGGCCTCGGCCCCGTGGATGGTGTGGTCAATCGGCAGGAAGTGTTCGTTGGGCAAGGCGTTCACCCACTCGACGAACAGGGGCTCACCGGTGCGCGTCTCGAATGTGGGACCGGGGGCCGACGCCCCGAAGCCCCAGAACCTGGTGGGCTTCAGGTCGCGGTGAACTTTGCTGGCGATTGCCTGGGCTCGCACGCGATAGTAAGCGACTTCTCTCTTTGGATCGGAGGGGCTGGGGCGAAATCCCTCACGCTGCGCAACTTCTGGGACGGGAAGGGGATCCACAAATTGTGCCAGAGTATTGACGTCGAGCGCCGCAGGCGTGATGGCCGCCTGATGCGTCATCGCATTCAACAGCCCGCCTTTGCCCGCTGACAACGTTGCCGCCAGCAGCCCCGACCGCTGCAGAAACTTTCGCCGTGTAATTATCATGTGATTTTAAGCGTACCGAGCATACAACAACGGCAAGGCAGTGGGAGCGCCCCACCCGCCCTGCCGTTGTCGTTGTCGTTAATCCCTATTTCGCACTCTGAAGGGGTCTTAGTTTACGGGTTCGCCCGTGCTTGGACTGAGGATGTAGGGCACGGTGCTAATGGTCTGGTTGAAATCGAACAGTGAACTGATCGAGTCTGCGAGACCGTCATAGGAACCCTGTCCGATACGTTGACCGCTCAGCCAATTGTCCTCGATGAAGCGGATGACCGAACTTTGATCTGTGACTGAGTGGTCCACAAAGTTGTGCTGCGCCCAAGGAGAGATCACGAGGAGCGGTTGCCGCGGACCATAGCCGCAGCGGCCTTGAGCATGCGTGGTGGCTGGATTGACGCCGGGCAGCGCGTTGGCTCCACTACCGCAGGCGCCGGGTGCACTGAGAGCATCGGCAGAGGTGTTTGACCCGTTTACGATAGTCCCGAGTTGATGATCGTACCAGCCGTCGGAATCGTCATAGAGCACGATTAGGGCGGTGTTCGGCCATTCCGGCTGTTGCTGCAGGAAATTGGCGACCTTCACCACGAATGCCTGCTCATCCAAAGGATCGGAATTCCCCGGATGCGCGTCCTGAATGGCGATGGCTTTCAGAAAGCTTACTGCGGGGAAATTACCGGCAGAAACCGCGTTAAAGAAGTCATCGACATCATAGTCATGATTGGCAGCATCGCCGGAGTAACCGATGGTCTGCACCGATTTCGGGCGGGCATGTGTTGGATTCGCAGTCGAAGCGTAATACTGGAAGGGAGTGTGATGCGGGACGTAATCGTTCTGGGGTCCGGCAGTAATAATGGGCGAACTCGACGCGCGGTTGCATCCGGTTGTGCCGTTTGAATTTACGATACCCAGGTTAAATCCTCCGGCAAACCATCCCCAGGTGACCCCGGCTGCGTTGAGCAGATCGCCAATGTTCCTTCCCGCCATCTGCGCCGTTTCCGAACCGGAGCAAACATCGCCGTAAGGATCAGGGTCGCCAATTACCGTGAGTCCGCCATTCCCGTCCCCAACATATGGACCCGTGCCGCCGGTATATTTCGAGACGCCATTGGTCTGGCCAGAAATCAGATTGATCGCTCCCACCGTGGAGGGGCCAAAATCGCTGCTATAGGAGTTGTCGCTCATGGCAAAGTGTTGGGCATAGTTCCACAAGGCGGTCGTCGTGTTCCCGTCGTAGTAGCCCATTACCAGACCGGTCGTCAGCACGGGTTGCTTACCGAGTTGGTCGGGCGGAGGGCCGGGGTAGCCAGTGTACGAGGGGAACAAATCCATGGCGCCGCCGTCGAAGGCTTGTTGTTCCGGCATGTAGTCGTGACTCATATCCTGAGTGAACGCTTGCGAGCGGTCGAAGCGGAAGGGATTCGCCGCGCCGGCCCCATTGGCGGGGTTGAGGTTGGGGTTCCTGGTCAGCAGGAAGTTGCTTAGGCCGTTAACGGTGGGCGTGTTTGGAAGCGCGTTGAAAGGCGGTTCGCCGCTCGGATTGAGCGCGCTCGGATAGGTCCCGAAATAGTGATCGAACGACTGGTTCTCCCCAAAGATGATCACAATGTGTTGAATCGGAGTGGCTGTTTTGATGGTGGCGGCGTTGGCTAACGGCATTACTCCTGGCGCGGTAGCCATAATGGCAACCAGACATACGGCCCACAGTTGACGCATGTTTTTTCCTTTCCCCAAATGGACAGCGAGAGTCGTGTATTGCGGCTTAGTCATGTTAGGGAACGAATGTTACGGGGGGATGAAAGTTGTGTAATTGTCGTGTGCTTTTATTCACAGCATGGAGCGTGGCCCGGGCCGCAGGAAGCGGCATTCCGCGTGCTGCGGTTCGCGCCAGCGTCCGAAGAAGGAAGGCTGGCGTCTGCCGGGATGCCGAGCGAGCCGCGCAGGAGCGTGGCGCTGGTCAGAAGCAGTTGCCTTGAATAGACCGCAACTGCTTCCTCCAATTGTAGTTACGCCTTAATGTGGCAACTCGCCATGCCGCGCTTTTCCAGATATTGCTGGTGATAGTCTTCCGCAGGAAAGAAGGCCACCGCGGGAACGATCTGCGTCACGATGGGCTTGGAGTAGCGGTGGCTTTTCTCCAGCGCATCTTTTGACGCTTGGGCGGCAGCCTGCTGTTCGGGGCCGTGAAAGAAGATTGCTGAACGGTATTGCGTGCCCCAATCTGGGCCCTGGCGGTTGAGCTGCGTGGGATCGTGGTTCTCCCAAAATACTTTCAGCAGGTCGGCGTATTTGATTTTGGCTGGGTCGAATTCCACTTCCACGGCCTCCGCGTGGCCGGTTCGGTCGGTGCAAACTTCCTTATACGTAGGACTGTCCGTGGCTCCGCCCGTATAGCCGACCCGGGTGGAGGTTACGCCGGATAGCTGCCGGAACGTGGCTTCGACTCCCCAGAAACATCCCGCTGCAAATGTGGCCTTTCCCATTACTAGACGCCCCCTTTTCTTTTTCCCATTGCCTGCCGGCAACTCCTTTAAACAACAGCCTGGCTCAAATAGCCCTGTATCTTCAAGCGCTTCTATTAGATGACGAATTCAGTAGAAAGTCACGTCGCACGCCGGTATATGTACCTTTTGAGCATTTGACGCTTCTAAGGATTCGGGATAAAGTTCCGCAAGGTCTATTGTAAGAACCCCCTCATGAGAACCGTGGATTTAAAAGCCAGGCTCGCCAAGATCGTGCCGAAGCTTGCTGTTTTCGCGCTGTTGACGACGGCGATCATGCAAGCGGCGTTCGCGCAGTCTGCTCCGGCGGTTCCTGGTTTTACTCCACAGCGCCGGGTTGGTTATGCCGTCGGCGATCAGTGGGAGCCTGCAATGGCTTCCGATGCTCACGGCCACATCTACATTCTCTTTCCTCAATATGGGCCAGTGACTGGCTGCCCCAGTTGCACGGTGCCGACCATGGCCTTGCTGATCAGCAATGACAACGGCGTTTCCTGGGGACAGCCGCGACCCATGCTGAGTGCTTCGTCCGGACAGTTCGACGCGCAGATCAGGGTCGACCCCGTCGACCGGCAAACTCTTTATGCATCGTGGATGCAGGGCAGACACGATATTGTCGTAGCACGGTCACAGGATTTTGGCCGCTCCTGGTATTTTGCTGTCGCCGAACACTCTCCGGAAGTTGTCATCGACAAGCCAGTACTGGCGGTTCGGGGCCCCAATGTCTACGTGAGCTTTAACCACGATCAGACGCTGGAGATAGCGGCATCGCATGATTACGCGCAGAATTTTTCTACGGCTGTGGTGAATCCGGGTGCCGAGCCGGGCTGGTCACTGGCGGCAGGCGCAACAGTCGATCTCTCCGGCAACGTCTATTTTTCCTGGACGGCCTACCCACGAACCGATCTTCTCACGCGACCAGTGCAGGTTTTTGTAAGCCGGTCAACGGACGGCGGCCGAACCTGGAGTACGACGCCGCTGGATGTCTCCAGCGCGGCGCCAGCTTGCCCGGCGCAGGAGTGTTCGGCTGGCTTTTTAGCCTCCCAGGTGGCCCTGACTTCCGACGATGCCGGGACCATCTATGCCTTGTGGAACTCCGGATCGGTCGCGGGCGAGCCGCAGCGCATTTACTTCTCTTCTTCCACGAACGAAGGGGAAAGCTGGTCGGCCAAGGTGGATGTTTCGAAAGCCAACGACGGAATTGAGCATTGCTTCCCGGCGATCACGGCTGGAGCAGGTGGAGACGTGCGCATCGCGTGGATGGACGCGCGCAACGCTCCATTGTGGAACGTATTCGAGCGCAGCTCGATCAACGGTGGCGCCACCTGGTCGAGTGAAGTGCAACTTTCCGGCCCCGTGCGCGGATACGATTACATCCTGCCCAACGGCTTCCTGTTCCCCTTCGGCAACCTGTTTTCCATCGCCATCGACAATGCGGGAAATACTCAGGCGGTGTGGGGCGAGGGGCGCAACTATAAGTCTCCCGGATCGATCTGGTACGCATTCGGCCGGTAAACCTTCCGGCTATTCCACGATTAATCCACCAATGAGATCGGCCAAGCGACCCACCTCGTGGTCCTCGCACCAGCGCCGCAGGCCATCGACGATCTTCTCGGTCGCGCAAGGGTCCCAGTAGCTGGCGGTGCCGATCTGCACAGCGGTTGCGCCGGCCAGCATGAACTCCACGACATCTTCCGGGGTTGAAATGCCGCCCATGCCGATCACGGGAATGCTGACGGCATGCGCCGCGTCGTAGACCATGCGCAGCGCGATGGGTTTGATCGCCGGCCCCGAGAGACCGGCCGTGATGTTGGCGATACGCGGTTTGCGCGTCTCGGTATCGATGGCCATGGCGACGAAGGTGTTGATCAGGGAGATGGCGTCAGCGCCCGCCTCCTGTGCGATCTGCGCCATTTGCGCGATGCTGGTGACGTTGGGCGAGAGTTTTACGATCAGCGGACACCTCGCAACCCGCTTTGCCGTGGTCACAACCTCATCGAGCGACCGCGGATCGCAGCCGAATTGCAGGCCTCCATGGGCGGTGTTTGGACAAGAGACGTTGAGTTCGTATGCGGCAATGCCCTCGCCTTCATTGAGAATCTGGATGGCGGCTTCGTAGTCTTCGCGCGTGTATCCGAAGACATTGGCGATGACCACAATGTTTTTGATCTGCTGTAGTTTGGATAGCTTCTCCGTGAGGAATGCTGCGGCGCCGATGTTTTGCAGGCCAATCGCGTTCAGCATTCCGGCGGCGGTCTCCCAGAGACGCGGTGGGGGATTGCCGATCATGGGCTCGCGGGAAAGGCCTTTTACAACGAAGCCGCCAAGCTTGTCGAGATGAACGACGTCCTCGAATTCGACACCGTAACCGAAGGTGCCGCTAGCGGCAATGATGGGATTCTTGAGCTCGATCCCTGCGAAGCTCACACTAAGGTCGGGGGAAGGTTTGCCGGTTGCGGAGGAGGCGGTCATGGCTGCAGTCTTTCAGCCGCGAAAGCCAGCAGAAGGCAGCGCGCAGCAATGGAGCGGGGGAAGAATCTCATTGCGAAGGTAGTGTACACAGGAGAGCGGGGTGGGCGAAAGCTCCGAGGCTGAGAAAGCCGCTGAGCTTCGCTCGACCGGACAGCCGAGGGCGGCTGTCCCCACATGAACCTTCCTAAAGGAACTTTCCCAGAGGAGTATCAACGCGTGCATTCCGAAGGTTGTTTCCGATAAAGTAGTTACTCCCTATGCTTGATTTGAATTTTGTTCGGGAAAATTTGCCGCAAGTGGAAGAGATGCTGCGCAGGCGCGGAGCCGATCCTGCCGCGGTGCTCGCGGATTTTCGCGAAATCGATACGCAGCGGCGGCACGCCATTACAGAAGCTGAGACCATGAAAGCGCAGCGGAACAGGGCCTCGGATGAAATCAACAAGCTGAAGAAGAGCGGGCAGGACGCGAGCGCGGCGATCGCCGAGACAAAAGATTTGCGGGAGCAGATTCAGGAGCGGGAAAAAACCGCAGCCGAGCTGGATGCGCGGTTACGGGACATTCTGGCGGGCATTCCGAACATGGCGCACTCCAGTGTTCCCCTTGGGCACAGCGCGGAAGAGAATGTTGAGGTTCGGCGCTGTGGCGCACCTCCGAAATTTGACTTCACGCCCAAGCCGCATTGGGACCTTGGCGCCGAGCTGGGCGTGCTCGATCTGGAGCGCGCGGTGAAGCTAACCGGTGCTCGTTTTGCCGTCTACTGGGATTTGGGTGCGAAGCTGGAGCGGGCGCTGGCGAACTTTATGCTCGATCTGCACACGCGCGAGCACGGATATACGGAGGTGCCTGCCGCCTTACCTGGTGAATTCAGAATCGATGTACGGGACCGGGCAGTTGCCTAAATTTGCCGCAGATCTTTTTCGCGTGCCACATGGAGAAAAATATCTCTGGCTCATTCCGACGGCCGAAGTCCCCGTTACGAATCTTTATCGTGACGAAGTTCTCGATGCGAGTCGGCTGCCGATTTCGTTGACGGCTTACACTCCTTGTTTTCGAAGCGAAGCGGGATCGTACGGGAAAGACGTGCGGGGAATTATCCGGCAGCATCAGTTTCAGAAAGTTGAGCTGGTGAAGTTCTCGCGCCCAGAGGATTCGTATGAAGAGCACGAAAAGCTCACGCGCAATGCCGAAACTGTTCTGCAGAAACTTGGATTGCACTATCGCGTAATGGCTTTGTGCAGCGGCGATATGAGTGCATCTTCGGCGAAGACGTATGACATTGAAGTCTGGCTGCCGGGGCAGCAGTTGTTCCGCGAGATTTCGTCGTGCTCGAATTTCGAGGCGTACCAGGCGCGGCGGGCGAATATACGTTATCGTCCTGAGGGAAAAAATAAGACCGAATTTGTACACACCCTGAACGGGAGCGGACTGGCTGTCGGCCGGACGTGGGTCGCGATTGTGGAGAATTATCAGCAGGCCGATGGTACCGTGCTGATTCCCGAGGTGTTGCGCGAGTATATTGGAGCTGACCGCATTACACCGAAACACTTCTAATTTCCGGTTGGTGTGCTTAATCTGGGTTTGAGGCATCTAAAATACGCGGCGTGAGGCCTAAGCTCTTGATGATTGCGAAGAAAGGAAGCGGTTACTAGACTTGCCAAGCGTGGAGATCAGTACCGCTTCAACGACAGCGCCGTCCCTGCCGATCAAGGGCGCCTGGGCGACAATTCGCAGCTACATTTTTTGGCAGCACGAGCGTGGCACACTGCATTACGACATCATGGTCACGCTCATTCTGATTTTTGTCTTCTTCTCGCCGCGGGTCATCAACTTCAATGACAAACCGGGGTGCCTGGACCGGCATCCTAGCGGAGTAGTGGTGAGTTCGGATGGCACTGGGGGATTGGTTTATCAAATCGACGCTTCTAAGATTACCGCGGGTGATGAATCTGCGCTGCGCAGTCAACTGCTGCGCGTGATCGAACCAATTTCCGGCGACGTATCGATCGTCAAGTATGAACCGGTTTCAGACAACGGTGGACAAGTGAAAGAGTATCGCGTGTGGGTGAAACGAAAATAGTGAAACGAACTCTCATGCCTTCGCTCGGCGTCTTGGGGCTCATATTGCTGAGTTCGCTCGCGCAAGCCCAGACGCTGGAAAGCGTTCTGAAGAAAATGGACACGACGGCCGCAAATTTCCGAACGGCCGAGGCGAACTTCGTTTGGCAGCAATATCAAAGAGTGGTGCAGGAGACTGATACACAAAGCGGCACAGTTTACTACCGGAAGTCGGCGGACGACATCGAAATGGTGGCTGAGGTAAAGCAACCCGACCACAAGGTCGTGCTTTACAAGGATGGAAAGCTCCAGGTTTATCAGCCGAATATCAATCAAGTGATGGAGTATTCGACGGGAGCAAATCGGGGTGACCTGGAAAGTTATCTGGTGCTGGGCTTCGGGGGCAGCGGGCAGGACCTGGTGAAATCGTTCGATGTGACGTACGTGGGCGAAGAGAACGTCGATGGCAAGCCGACCGCAAAATTGCAATTGATCCCGAAGAGCGACAAGGTGCGTAATACTTTTCCGAAGATTTTTCTTTGGATCGACCTAGGCCGGGGCGTCTCTCTGCAACAAAAGTTCATGCAGACTCAAGGGGACTGGCGAACCGCGACCTACTCGGACATTAGAATACCGGCGAAGATTGGCAACGACGTGTTTGAACTGAAAACCAACAAGAAGACAACGTTTGTCTCACCAAGAGGTTAACTGATTGATTGCAAAGCGCAGAATCCGTGCCGGAAGATTAGGAGCGGGCGCTATACTGCCCTTGAGACTTCATTCGAGATCATAATGGCCAAAGTTTTTACGATTACCGTCCCGCCCAAGCTAGGTCGTTCCACCAAAAGAGAACGATCTTCCGATCCTCGCTACGTCGAAGGCCAGCGCCTGCTGGTGGAAGCGATGCGCTATCTTGCCCAGAGCGATCCGCTGACCAACCGCCCGGCGATCGAACTAATCTCCGAGCACGTACGCACGCGGTTTCGCATGAGCGACTCGCCGCTGGCGTAGATTAATCGTTGCCGCCGGCCTCAGAAGACGTAACGCAACATAAACTCCATGACTCTCGGATTAGAGAGTGTGGAGCTAAAATTTCCGAAGCTGGAAACAGCCGAAAGTTGATCGTTGCCGTTCAGTTGCATCGTTCCGACGTCAAAGCGGGCAGTATTCGTAACGTTGTACATCGACCAACTGAACTTCACGAGCTGGCCTTCTCGAACCGCCCAACTCTTGGCCAGCGTGGTATCGATATCGAATGTTCCTGGCTCGCGCAACCAATTTCTCGCCCCGCCTTCACCAGGATATGCTGGACGAAAAAGATTGATGGCAGCATTTGGGTTGGA
Organism: uncultured Acidobacteriaceae bacterium; assembly: GCA_963743585.1. Lineage (GTDB taxonomy): Bacteria > Acidobacteriota > Terriglobia > Terriglobales > Acidobacteriaceae > Sulfotelmatobacter. The sequence continues at coordinate 692,721 of CAVUQI010000007.1, forward strand.
GGGATCAGTGATTCCCGGATCCTTAAATACGTTCGGCCCAGTCCCTCCGCCAGCCTGCTGTACGATAAAGCTTCCAGTCTTGGGATGCACGCCGCTGACCGGCACCGCGGGCGTTTCCAGATCGTAGTTAGTCGCCCACTCGGGGCTGATTAGCGTAAACGGATATCCCGTTGACCACCGCCAGAGTCCTGAGACGGTCCATCCCCCAAATACCGCGTTTCTCCATCCGCCCATGTCGCCGAAACGCTTGCCACGTCCGAACGGCAGGTCATAAACCCAATTGGCGTTAATGATGTGGGTGGTGTCGAAGTCGGAAGGTGCGCGATTTTGCCGTGGATACCAGGAGTTTATAATCTGGCTGGCGAACCCGCCTCCTTCGAACGTGCTGATGCGCTCGGCATTGGAACCGTCGTCGATCGATCGGGAATAAGTGTAATTCAGGTCGAACTCCAAGCCGTTGGCGCGATGGCGCAAGCTGAACTGGCCGGCGTTATAGGCGCTGTTGCCGATGCTGCGCCATGCGTCCATCGAGGAAAACTGCGGCGAGTAGTAGTCGTAGCCGTTGGTTTGGACCCCGCCAATGGTGGCGCAGGCAGGAAAGCACAGGTTGCCCGGATTAATTAAGCCAGGAGCGTCGGCGAGTTCCAGGGCTGAGGTCTCATTGCCTTGGTAGCAATCAAACAAATCGTACATTGCCTGGGTCGCGGTCACGGTTGTGATGCCGGTAGCGTTTGGCGCGCAGCCAAAAATCTGCGTAGAAGCAGGACCGGCGGCAGCCGGAAAGAGATGCTGCCAGTAGGGTCCGACGAGCGCGGGAGTAATTTTTGAGATGTCGGTTCCGGCGTAGTATTGCTTTGCTAGCGCTTGCGCCGCCTGGAAATAGTATTGGCCGCCGACCGGATCTCTCAGATTGGTTGGTTCCGCCAGGTCTTCTTCCTGCAGCAAGCGATGGGCATAGCGACCTACGTAGGCCGCCTCAAACACAAAATGCGAAGGGAGTTCGCGGGTGATTGAAAAATCGACGAGATGGGAATACGGCGTCTTCAGCTTGTCGTCGAGGCCCCATGTTATCGCGAAGCCCCCTGGGGTAGCTGCGCCTGAAGGAGAGTAAACCGGAAACGAACCGCTGGGTGGGGGGCCGACCAACGGGCCGGAAACGCTGGTCGTCGGGATAGTGTAGAGGCCAGAATAGCGCGCGGAGCCGTCCACGGTCTGCACTGCGGCAGGATTTGACTCCAGGGTAGTCAGGCCGAACGAGCCTTCACGATCGAAGGTGTTGGTAACGCCTTCCCCGAAATGATCGAAATAAATTCCATAACCCGCGCGAATCGAAGTCTTGCCTTGGCCTCCCCACAGGCGTCTTGACCAACCGTCCTCCGCTTTGGGAGAGAACGCAAAAGCCAGACGGGGGGCAACATCTTTGTAGTCGTAGCCCCAGTAAGGAGCCTTTCCATTGGCCTGGCCAGATAATTGGAAACCAATCTTGGGATCGTAGACCTGTCCGTTCGCTGCAGCCGCGGCTCGCTGATAAAACCAGTCGTGCAGACTGATCGTGGGCGCAACTTGTGTACCGGTGGTTTCGTAAGGCGGTTCCAGGATCGTGTAACGAAGACCATAGGTAAAGGTAAAGTTGGGTTTAACACGCCACTGGTCTTGCCCGTACACCTCATATTCGTGATTCCGGAAGTGACGAGGAACGAGGTCCCCTTGGGGAACGACACTTAAGCTCTTGGTCAACTGATAATTCGCGAATACTTCTGTGACCAGGCCAGCCAACGCAGCCATGGCGAAATCATAGTTTGCGCCAAAATTCGAGTCGACCGCCGGGAACCCGAATGCCCCCGGATCGAGGCTGCTGCCGGTGTTCGCGATGGCGGAAACGCTCAACCAATAGACGTTGGTTTGTCCAAGAAAGAAGTTATTCTCATTCGACCCGCGGATGTTGTCGATCTGACGATAATTCTCGCCAAACTGCAGGGTGTGGTTGCCTTTGATTTTCGTAATATCATCGACAATGTTTTTCACCGGAACATGCGTATTAACAGTGGGAGTAAAGGCGTACAGGTTGTCCATTCCGCGGAAATCGATGTAGGGCTGCGTCTGATGTCCCGCAATGTTGATTAGTTGGCTGATATAGCCGAAGTGGAAGTTATTGATCAGCGTGCTGCTCAGAGTCGCGACATAACCAACCGTAATTCCTTTATTGTTATCGTGCTCGGTCTGCGCCTCCGGCTGCCCCGGGAATTCCACGCCCCCATCGCCGGTCACCGTATTGGAATTGGGATTCGACAGGTTGCGCTCCGCCTCCAGCTCCTGATCCATGATGCCTTTGACAAATAGGCGATGATTGCCGTTTTGGGTGAGGTTGTAATCGATCTTGGCAACATAATCGTTAAGACTCGACGGCAGCGGGGATGGGAAGGTGAAGCCGCGGAAGTCGAGACCATCGCCCACCGTATTGGTATTGGGCAAAGGATATTGATTAAAAAGCGCGCCAGGATTAGCCCCTAGTATGTTCGCGAGCAGAGGATTGGCTCCCGGGCCAAGGGGGCAGGTGCCCAACCCACTACAGTTCGGATCCATGGAAGCAATCTGGGCTGCGTTCAAAGTGACGATTGACCCATTGGAGGGGTAGCTGATCAGGCCGTCGCGCAAATTCGCGCTGGGAACCACACGCGTCACCTGCAGGTCCGTTCCGCTTGCGCTGGCCTTCATAAGCGAGGAAGTAGAAGAGGCGGTCCTTGACAATGGGCCCGCCAATGTTCGCGCCGAAAGTATTCCGAAGCAGAAAGGGCGCGGTATTCGGTTCATTGGCATCGATCTGCGCCGCCTTATTGAACCAGTCATTTCCGGTGGTGAACGTGGGGCGGTTGTAAATGTACAGCGAGCCGTGAATGTGATTGGTACCGCTCTTGGTAATTTCTGAGACTTGTCCTCCGGAGGAGCGGCCGGTATCCGCATCGGAATTGCTGGTGGTCACCTTGAGCTCTTCTAAAGAATCGAGAGGAGCGCGAATGGCGCCGGTAAAGGCGGTTCCTAGAAGTTCGTCGTTGTTATCCACTCCGTCGAGCGTGATATTGCTCTGGTCGCTGCGGGCCCCATTTACGGCTCCGGCGCGGCTGTCGGACGCGCTTTGTATATGCGTGCTGTTACCAGTAAACACGACTCCAGTCTGTAAGCTGAGAATGCCTGCGGGATCACGGCCTTCAAAAGGAAGATCGGCAATCTGCTCCTCCCCAAAGGCGTGCCCGAGGGTTGCATCTTGCGTATTGACCAACGGGGTGGTCCCTCGACCTCGACCGTAACGGCCCCTCCGGAGACCTGCATGTTGATGTTCAACGTCGCAGGAGTTGCGACCTGAAGTACAACACCGTCCTGCATGATCGTTGCGAAACCGTGCGCATTCGCGACCACGTCATATTTCGCAGGCGGCAATTCCAGAAACTGGTAGCTGCCTTGGCCATCACTCTTGGCGGTCCGGGTGAAGCCGGTGGCTCCGTTAGTGATCGTTATGGTCGCACCCGGAACGACCGCGCCTTTGGGATCGTAGACCGTGCCGCGTAAGGAGGTCGTCACCGCCTGCGAAAACAGCATGATGCTGAGAGCGAGAACCGACACTGCTACCAAAAGGCCGCGTGTATTGCGAGGCATGGTTGAAGTCCCCCTTCGACTGACGGTTACTTGCGAATTCTTTCCCAGCGACAGAGCGACGGCGAGGTCCCTTGGGACCTGATGGGGCGCTATTGTGCAACTAGCAGGCCACAACATTCAAGCTGAATTTTCAGCGACCCCCGCGTGTTCTGCGGTCATCATACGTTTTAATACGCCGTTTCACATACTGGGTACCGTATTTTGAAGGCTGTTTATGCGGGTTTTCGATGGATACGATTCGTTTTATGCGTGAATAGCGCCGCGGCGACGACTATGACTGCGGGATAGCATTCGAGCGTATAGCGAGGCTCGGGATTCTCCAGCGTTCCCAAGAAAAGAGAGCGCAGGGCGACGAACAGAAACAATGATCCCATGCCGAGGACGTGCTGCGAGCGGAGAAATCCGAAGAACGCGGCTCCGACATAGAAGAGATTCACCAAGCCGAACACGATGCTCGCCGCCAGCCAGGGTGCGGCATCGTTGAACTCCCACCAGCGCGGGTCGGAGGGCAGCAATTCGGTCCGAGGACGAAGCCACATGTCCGTAATGCGCAGCGCGGGAAGCCAGATGTAATAGCGCACGGGTGAATCGCGAATGCGCTCCGTGGCCAGGGAGGCGAAGCGCGCATCGAGTTCCGGAGTCACGTCATGGTCCTGGTTGTATTCGGCGAAAAGTTGCGCGGTTTCTTCTCGTTGCTGCGGCGAATCGAACGCGCGGCTGGGTAATTGATCGAGGTTGATGCTATCGCCGGGCACGTTCCAATAGATCTCCTCGACCGACACGTACTCGGCAATCCAGGTTTTCGTCCAGCGGTTGAAACCCGGCATCAGCGGTTCATCGGAGTCGTTGGCATAGCGCGGCGCAAGCGGTTGGAAGCGGTGAAGTGTATGGAGATTGCGGACGGCTCACGGGATAAGCGGCGCCAGAGCGCCGAAGGCGAGAAGCGCTGCGAGAAAAAATAATTGCGCAACACCTTGCCAAGCAGCAGAGGAAAATTCTTTCCTTCGACTTTCTAAAACTCGACGCAGCAGAATGTAAAACAAAAATGCTGCAATCGTGATGAGCAAGATTCCGCCATCGGGCCGCAACAAGATGGATGCGCCGATCGAGAGGCCGCAGCCAAGCCACGTGCTCGCGCCTGAATTCGATCCAGAGCCGGTTGGGTCGCTAAGCCGATAAAGAACGCGCAAGGCCAAATTCAGCGCCAGCGCCGTGAAGAATATTTCTAAACTCTCGGTGAGCGCGGCGGCCGCATAATTAGCCAAGAATGGACACAGCGCCGCGAGCAGAAACGCGGCCCTCGCCGCGCGATCGCTGAACATGCGGCGCGCCATATCGGCGATAAGAACACAGGTGCCAAGATCGAACAGAACCTGAATCAGCAAGACTGCGCGAAAGTTATTTGCTCCGAAGATGGCAAAGACCGCAGCAAGGAACGCTGGGTAACCGGGCAGGCGCGAGAGCGTGGGGACAATCTTGCCGGAGTTGGTAATGCCATAAACGCCGTGCTGCAGCCAGTTCAGAGCGATGTTGGCGTAGAGCCGGGAATCGTCCACGATTCCGGGAAACCGGAAGACAAAAAGCAGTCGCAGCCCCAACCCCGCCAAGCTCGCTATAAGAAAGAAACGAGCGTTCCTCCGCACCAGTCCAAGCACGCTGAGAATATACGCGCTTGCGGTCATCCTGCGCGCGGGAAAATGCATCCAACCGAACAAGAAGTTTGGCCTTCGCCCTGTTCTAACCTTAGTTGTTGGCGGTAGCCTGAGAATTGACCGTCTGCCGCCCGCGGCATACGATAAACGCTTACCCTTTCATGGCCGAACCTGTCTTTTATGATCCGCGCCGCGCGCGCTGGAAGCGCTTGAGGCGCCTGGTGGACGCGCTGGTGCTGACACTCTCAGCGCTGCTTACATTTTTCGTGTACACGGCATTACGCGACGAGCATTTGCCTGAACTGTTTTTTTCTCCTCAAAAACGGGCTTTTAAAGCGCTGAAGGAAAATGAAAGAGAAAAATACCGCGAGCACCTGAAAAAAATAGCCAGCCGTTCCCACCGCCGCTCAAAGCTTGCGGCTTCTGAAGTAAAGCTGAATCAGGAAGAAGGCATTCGTGCAGCGTTTTATGTGCCATGGGATGCGGCCAGCTTTTCTTCCCTGCGGGAATACGCGCGGCAAATCGATCTGCTTTATCCCGACTGGCTGCACGTGCTTACTCCCGATGGCCGCCTGCAGGCGGTCGACGACCAGACGAACAAATTCTTCGACGTAGTGCAAAACAATCGCGCGCGGCCGGTTGACGACCGCGTGATGCCGTTTCTTAAATCCGATGATCCGGCCATGGAAGTTTTCCCCATGGTGAATAACTTCGACGGCACGGATTGGGTGCAGGGCATTACTGGGTTCTTGAACGATCCTGAGGCGCGCGCGCAATTCCGCAAGCAGGTCGGCACGTTTCTTTCGTCGGACCACTTCCGGGGATTGATGGTGGACTTTGAGGCTTTTCCGCAAAGCGGGCAAGCGGGATATGTCGCGCTGCTCAACGAGCTTTCGGCTGATTTGCACGCACGCGGAATGAAGCTCTACGTAAGCGTGCCTCCGCATAACGCGGAGTTCGACTACGCCGCAATTGCCGCACCCGCGGATGGAGTGGTCGTCATGAACTACGACGAACACTATCCCGGCGGGAAATCAGGGCCGGTTGCGGGACAGGATTGGTTTGTCGATAACTTGAAGTTTGCAGTGAATGCGATCCCGCGGGAGAAGATTATTTGCGCGATCGCAAATTACGGCTACGACTGGGTTCTGAAACCCAAGAAGGGCAAGCTGCCTGCAGATGCCAAAGATCATAGTGTCTCAGTACAAGAAGCGTGGCTGGCAGCGCGCGATTCTGAAGTAGATGTGACTTTCGATGACGACGCAATGAATCCGCATTTCAGTTATTTGGACGAGCAGAGCCATCAGCACGATGTGTGGTTTCTCGATGCGGTGACCGCCTTAAATCACATGCGCGCTGCGCAAAACCTGGGTATCCAGACGTTCGCTTTGTGGCGACTGGGCAGCGAAGATCGCACATTGTGGCGCGTCTGGGACGTGCCCGGCGATCCGGCGGCGACCGACAAACTACGCGACGTGCCGCCCGGCCAGGATGTAGACATGGAAGGCCAGGGCGAAATTCTGCGCATCGAAGATCGTCCGACTCCGGGCACTCGCAATCTCACTATCGATTCCACAAGCAAGCTGATTACCGACGAAAACTTCGATTCATTGCCCGAGCCCTATCGGGTCGGGCGATACGGCTACAGCCCGCACAAGGTTGCTCTAACTTTCGACGACGGGCCCGATCCCGATTGGACGCCTAAAATTCTGGATGTGCTCAAGCGCGAGCACGCGCAAGCCACTTTCTTCCTGATTGGCATCCAGACGGACAAATTCTCTGGTCTGGCCAAGCGTATATACGACGAGGGCAACACGATCGGTAACCATACGTTTACCCATCCCGATGTGAGCAGCATTTCGTCGACTTACATGAAGGTGGAACTGAATCTCACGGAGCGGCTTTTCGCCAGCCTGCTGGGAGTTCGCGTGACTTTAATGCGGCCGCCTTATGCCATTGACGAAGAGCCCGACACTGCGGATCAGGTGCGCCCCCTCGAATTCGCCCAGGATTTGGGCTACATCACGGTGGGCAATCGGATCGATCCCAATGACTGGAGCGATAAGGTGCCTGCGGGAAATGGGACGACACGCCGGCACACTGCCGAAGAAATTTCCTCTTACGTGCTGGCCCACTTGCCGCCTTGCGATGTGAATGACCTGCGATGCGGCAATATCGTGCTGCTACATGATGGCGGCGGGAACCGCGCAGAAACCGTACGGGCCCTGCCAGCGATTATTGAGGGCATTCGCGCCCACGGGTTGCAAGTGGTGCCGGTATGCGACTTGATCGGAGAGACGCGGGCTGAGGTCATGGCTCCCTTGCCCACGGGCCAGCGCTGGGCTGCCCGTTTCGACCGGTTGGGATTTTGGCTCTTCGACGCCATGGTAATGGCCATCACCTGGATTTTCTTTCTTGGTGATCTGCTGATGACAGGGAGGCTGGTTTTCATTGGGACTGCCGCAGTTTATGACCGCTTGCAGGAAAAGATTTTTGGCAAGCCGGCCGAGGTCGCGTCGTACCGGCCGAAAGTCGCGGTCCTGATTCCCGCGTTCAACGAAGAAAAGGTCATCGAACGGACGGTACGAGCTGCACTGAACTCCACTTATCGCAACTTGCGTGTGATTGTGATCGACGACGGCTCGAATGACCGCACGCTGCAGGTTGCGCGGGATGCATTCGCCAAAGAAGAAGCTGCGGGAAGAGTTCTGATTTTGACCAAGCGCAACGCAGGCAAAGCTGCTGCGCTGAACTTCGGCATCGAGCATATTGAAGATGCCGAGCTTTTTGTCGGTATCGACGCAGATACGATCATTGCCAGCGATGCGATCTCGCGACTGGTGCCGCATTTCATCAACCCGAAGGTGGGCGCCATTGCCGGCAATGCCAAAGTTGGCAACCGAGTGAACCTCTGGACGCGCTGGCAGGCCCTTGAATACATCACCAGCCAGAACTTCGAGCGTCGCGCGTTGGACGTTCTAGGAGCGGTCAGCGTGGTGCCGGGAGCGATTGGGGCGTGGCGGGTTTCGGCCGTGCGTGAAGTTGGCGGCTATCAGCTTGATACGGTCGCCGAAGACGCCGATCTAACCATGGCGCTATTGCGCAAAGGTTACCGAGTCGAGTATGAAGACATGGCTTTGGCCTACACCGAAGCGCCGACCAATGCGAATGGCTTGATGCGTCAACGTTTTCGCTGGTCATTTGGAATTCTGCAGTCGGTTTACAAGCACAGCGGGGTGTTCGCGCGCAAAGGCGCTCTAGGATTTGTGGCGCTGCCGAACATTGTGATTTTTCAAATTCTGCTGCCTCTGGTTTCGCCGCTTATTGACATCATGTTCGCGGTGGGCGCGATCTGGTACTTCATACAGAAACACTTCCATCCTGATTCTGCCGATCCTGCCAGCTTTCATAAGCTGCTGGCATTCTTCTTTGCGTTCCTGGTGATCGATTTTCTGGCCTCGGCTTTGGCATTTGCGCTCGAGCGCCGGCGTCCTGACGACAAGGAAGACATATGGCTGCTCAGCCAGGTCTGGCTGCAGCGCTTCGCTTACCGGCAATTATTTTCGGTTGTGTTATTCAAAACTCTCAAGCGCGCGCTTGAGGGCCGCCGATTTGCGTGGGACAAATTGGAGCGAACCGCGGCGGTGAACTATGTGCCTTCGGAGACGCGGGATTCGGTGAACGTATCGTAATCCTGGTTCCTAACTCGCGGGGAGCTTGCCTTTGCCGGCGGCGTTGTTTTTGCGACCAAGATTTTGCACAACCTTGCCGCGTTGGATGGACAGCGGGATTGCGCGTTCTGGTGGATTCTTGACGCGTCGCTCTCCGAGATTGTTTCATCGAGGTGTCGAACGACAAAACTCTCGAATGCCTTGTCCTTCGAGCCAAATCTAACAAGGTCGCCGACCGAGTTCCATTTTCGGGCGAGCAGCTTGGCAACCGAATCGCTGACGCCTTCCGCGATGGCGCCGTCATCGCAGTCGGAGAATTGCTTGTAGAACCGTTGCACTGAGCCCCAACTCTTGAGATCATCGGCCTCGGTTTCCGCGCGTGCGGCGCGTTTCTGGTCGCAGGAGTTCTCCCGCGCAACAGCGGCGTCGACTCCCAGTAAGAATACCCAAGTAATTAAAAATAACCATATCTTAGATTTCATAACGGTAGGATCCGCCAAGGAATGTTGATTACGTTTTGGTTTCTGCCACTTCCAGCCGCGTATCTGCCTTGTGAATCGCATTGAGAGCGCGATCGACGTCAACATTCGTGTCGCCACTGGTGAGGCGGTGCTCGGCGCGGTCTTTGGCTTTGCGCGCGCGCTCTACATCGATCTCGGATGGACGCTCGGCGGTTTCTGCGAGGATGGTTACCTTCTCGGGCAGCACTTCGGCGAATCCCCAGGCGACAGCCAGACGGTGTTCGTCGCCGCCCGAATGATACTTCACCTCGCCGACGGCCAGTTCGGTAATCAGCGGCGCATGTCCGGGCAGGATTCCGAGATATCCGTTCTTGCCGGGAATCTGCGCTTCCGTCGCCGCCGTATCGACCACTTTCTTTTCCGGCGTGACGATTTCGAGTTGGAAAGTATCGGGCATGAGTCGTTGGCCGTTGGTCGCCAGGCGTTCTCTGTTAGCAGTCGCGCAACAGTAACGATCAGCGACCAACGACAGGTTCTACGCCGCCGCCTTCATCTTCTCCGCTGCCTGGAGCACTTCTTCAATTGGGCCCTTCATGTAAAACGCCTGCTCGGGAATGTCATCGTACTTGCCTTCAACGATCGCCTTGAAGCCCTTTACTGTATCAGCGATTTTCACGTAGCGTCCCGGAGCGCCGGTGAATTGCTCGGCCACATGGAACGGCTGCGAGAGAAAGCGCTGAATCTTTCGGGCGCGCGCCACGGTGAGTTTCTGGTCTTCGCTCAATTCGTCGATGCCGAGAATGGCAATGATGTCCTGCAGATCTTTGTAGGTCTGCAGCGTCTTCTTCACCGACTGCGCAGCGTCGTAATGTTCCTGGCCCACGATACGGGCGTCGAGAATGCGCGACGTTGAGGCGAGAGGATCGACCGCGGGATAGATTCCAATCTCAGTCAGCGCGCGGGAAAGCACGGTGGTTGCGTCGAGGTGAGCGAAGGTTGTGGCCGGCGCAGGATCGGTTAAGTCGTCGGCCGGAACGTAGATCGCCTGCACTGACGTGACCGAACCTTTTTTGGTTGACGTGATGCGTTCCTGCAGTTCGCCCATTTCCGTCGCAAGGTTGGGTTGGTAGCCGACGGCGCTGGGCATGCGTCCCAGCAGCGCGGAAACTTCGGAGCCAGCCTGGGTGAAACGAAAAATATTATCGATAAAGAGCAGCGTGTCTGCACCTTCGGCGTCGCGAAAATATTCCGCGACCGTGAGTCCGGTGAGCGCCACGCGCAGGCGCGCTCCTGGCGGCTCAGTCATCTGCCCATAAATCAACGCGGCCTTCGAGTGCGCCGGATCGCCTGGCTTGATAACGCCCGATTCCGTCATCTCCAGCCACAAATCGTTGCCCTCGCGCGTGCGCTCGCCCACCCCGGCAAACACGGAATAGCCGCCGTGCTGCTTGGCAACGTTGTTGATGAGTTCCATGATGACGACAGTCTTACCGACGCCCGCGCCGCCGAACAATCCGATCTTGCCGCCTTTGAGAAATGGCTGAATGAGATCAATGACCTTCACGCCGGTCTCGAACATCTCGGCCGTGGTCGCCTGTTCATCGAACGCGGGGGCGAGACGGTGAATGGGCATTCGTTCTTTGTACTCGATGGGCCCGAGATTATCGACCGGCTCGCCGATCACGTTCATCACACGGCCAAGCGTTCCGCGGCCCACCGGCACGGAGATCGGGCCGCCCTGATCGATGGCCTTCATGCCGCGCACCATGCCTTCGGTGGCTTCCATGGCGATGCCGCGCACTCGGCCTTCGCCGAGGTGCTGCTGCACCTCGAGAATCACGTTGACAGGATTTGGCACGTTAAAACCGTCGCTGACCACGCGCACCGCTTCGTAAATCGGCGGCAAGTGGCCTTCTTCGAATTGCACATCGACTGCGGGTCCGGCAATTTGAATGACGTGTCCGATATTTTCTGGCATAAATTCAGCTTCCAGCTGCTAGCTCCTGGCTTCGTCAAAATTCAGCAATCAGCAGTCGGCAATCAGCATTCAGTCGTTGAATCCCGTCTTTGTTTCCGGCGACAACTCTTACTGGCTGAAGGCAGAGTGCTGACTGCTGAGTGCTCGCTACATCGCTGCCGCGCCACTTACGATTTCGATGATCTCTTTCGTGATCTTCGCCTGACGCGCGCGGTTCATGGCCAAGGTCAGAGAATCGATCATGTCGGTGGCATTGTTGGTTGCCGAATCCATGGCCGTCATGCGAGCGGCATGCTCGGCGGCAATGGACTCCAGCAGCGCACGGAAAATTTGTATCGCCACATACTTCGGCAGCAGCGCTCGAAATAATTCGGAGGGCGGCTGCTCATAAATGTAGTCGACCTGCGCGCTGCCAAATTGGCCCGTTTCGTCTCCGCGAGGTTGACGCAGACCGACTCCCGCGCTGATGGCGGCTTCTTTCGCTCTTTGCCGCTCTTCTTCCGATAACTCCTCAGTTAGCCGCACGGTCTGCTCGCCAATCTCTTCGATGGGAAGTGACCTGCTCTACGACCAGACGCTGCGCGATTACCGATTTGAATTCGTTGAAAACTATATAGACGGAGTCGATCTCTTCCCGCTCGTAGCGTGTGATTACGCTCTCCGCCAAATCATGGGCTTGGGCAAATTCCAGTTTTCCTAAAACCCCGACGTGCTCGCCTGCGATTTGGATTGTGCCCGCGCGTTGCTGTCTCTCAGGTTCGGCTTCGCCTGACTCCTCAAGCTCAGCCAAGCTGCGGGTTTGCACTGGCGCGGCAGGATAACGCCGGCGAAAGAAATCGCGCCCTTTGCGGCCAATGGCCTCGATATCGATATTTTTTCCTGCTTTGGATTCGAGGAAGCGGGTAGCAGCCTTCGTGATATTGGCGCTGAACGCGCCCGCCAGACCTTTATCTCCGGTGACCACAATGAGCAAGATGGTTTTCTCGGGCCGCTGCGCCAACAGTGGATGTTTCGCCTCGCCAGTCTCTGGATCATAAATTTCCGCTCTGGCTACCAGCGACTTCAGAACATTGGTCAATTTTTGCGCATAAGGCCGAGCCGCCAGAGTGCGATCCTGTGCGCGGCGCAGCTTGGCTGCAGACACGACCTTCATCGCCTTCGTGATCTGCCGGGTGTTGATCACGCTGCGGATGCGGCGACGGATATCGAGGATATTGGCCATTGAGAGCCGCTACTTCGCTATCACTTCCCTGCTCGACAGAAATTGCTGCTTCGCCTGCTTGATGATTTCACTCATCTGCGCCTTCAGGGGGTCATCGAGAACTTTCTTTTCCATGATCGTGCGCAACAGCTGAGGATTGGTGAGGCCCACGTATTCATAAAGCTCTTTTTCAAAATCGCGGACTTCCGATACCTGCAGGTCATCCAGGAAACCATTCGTGCCCGCGAAGATAATCAGGATCTGCTTGGAGAACGGCAGCGGCGAAAACTGCCCCTGCTTGAGGATTTCCACCAGGCGTTGGCCGCGATTCAATTGCGCCTGCGTGGCTTTATCGAGATCGCTGCCGAACTGCGCGAAGGCGGCCAGTTCGCGGTACTGTGCGAGATCGAGCTTGAGAGAGCCGGCAACCTGGCGCATGGCTTTGATCTGAGCGCTGCCGCCGACGCGGCTTACGGACAAGCCAACGTTCACCGCTGGACGGACCCCCTGGTTGAACAGATCAGTCTCCAGATAAATCTGGCCATCGGTAATCGAAATCACGTTCGTCGGAATGTAGGCCGAGACATCGCCCGCTTGCGTCTCGATGATGGGCAGCGCGGTCAGCGAACCGCCTCCATTTTTGTCGCTCAATTTCGCCGAGCGCTCCAACAAACGCGAGTGAAGATAAAACACATCTCCGGGATACGCTTCGCGGCCCGGCGGACGCCGCAAGAGCAGCGAAATTTCACGATAGGACGCCGCGTGCTTGGAAAGATCGTCAAAGATCACGAGGGCATGACGTTTGCTGTCGCGGAAATATTCGCCGATGGCGCAGGCGGCATAGGGCGAGATGTATTGCATCGGCGCGGGCTCCGATGCGGAGGCGGCGACCACGATGGTGTACTCCATGGCGCCGTAGTCTTCCAAAATCTTGACGACCTGGGCAATCGAAGATCGTTTTTGACCGATCGCGTTATAGATGCAGATCAGGTTGTTGCCCTTGCTGTTGATGATGGTATCGAGCGCAACCGCGGTCTTTCCCGTCTGACGATCGCCAATGATCAGTTCGCGCTGGCCGCGGCCGATCGGAATCATGCTGTCAATGGCTTTCAGTCCGGTTGCCATGGGTTCGCGCACCGGCTGGCGGTCGATCACGCCGGGAGCGAGACGCTCGAGCGCAATGAATTGGTCAGTCGAGATCGGGCCTTTGTCGTCGATGGGACGGCCGAGCGAATCGACCACGCGTCCGATCATGGCATCGCCGACCGGCACGCTCATGATGCGCCCGGTGCGCTTCACTTCGTCACCTTCTTTGATTTCGGTGTATTCGCCGAGCAAGACCACGCCGACCTGGTCTTCTTCCAGGTTCATCGCTATACCGGCGACGCCATGTGGAAACGAAAGAAGCTCGCCAGCCATCACTTTGTCGAGGCCGTAAACGCGCGCGATGCCGTCGCCCAAGGTGATGACTGTGCCGGTTTCGTCCACGGAGATCTTTGATTCGTAGTTCTCGATCTGCTCGCGGATCAGTTTTGTAATTTCGTCTGCTTTGATTTGGGCCATATCAGCTCTCAGCTTTCAGCCATCGGCTGTCAGCTTTTCCAGATCTTGCAATCGGCACTTAACACTTGGCACTTGCGGGAAAGGAGAACCTTCAAGTGCCGACTGCTAACTGCTAATCGCTTCCTTAATTCTCTCCAACTGACCTTTCACTGAACCGTCGTAAATGGTGCTGCCAATCCTAACCAAGGCGCCGCCCAGCAAAGATGGATCTTGTCCATAGCGGGCGCGGACTTTTGTATGCGTCAGCTTTTCTATCTGCGCCTCGAACTGCAGCTTTTCAGCGTCGTTCAGTGGCCGCGCGCTGACGATCTGGGCCTCGGCGAATCCACGCCGCGCATCAAGTTCTTTTTCCAATTGCTCAATGATGCGCTCCAGGAAATGCATGCGCCGGTGATCGATCAGAACGGCAATCAGATTTCTTACTTGTTTTGAAATTCCATCCCGTTGCGCGATCACATCCAGCAGTTTGCGCTTCTGCTCTTCCGGAACCGCAGGATTCTCCCACACTCGGCGCAACGCTGTGCTCTCGTTGACGAGGCCGGCGATGGTTTTCAACTCCGCAACGCAGCGGTCGGCGTCGAGGTGATCGTTGATCACGACATCTGCGAATGCCCGCGAGTAACTGCCGGCGACCGACGCCATTAATGCCCATCCTTTCCAGGCCCGTGCGCCGAATTCGGGGAGTTCCCAAGTTCGCCGGCGAAGTTTCGCAACAGTACCTGATCGGTCACAGGGTCGATGCGAATCTGTCTCTGCGCGAGTCCAACCGCGAGATCAGCGGCGTAGGCCGTGAGCTGACGGCGAGCGGCTTTTGCCGCCGATGCGATCTCCTGCTGCGCTCCTTCTACAATCCTCCGCACTTCTTCCTGCTGGGCAGCCTGAATCCGCGCTTCTTCGGCCGCGGCTTCTTTTTCCGCAGCATTGCGCATCATGCCGATTTCGCCATCCAGCTTGGTCAAGCGATTTTCGATTTCCGCCAGCCTGCGGCGCGCTTCCTCGCCGGCCTTTTGCGCCTCCTGCATCGCTTTCTGGATGGCGGCGGTGCGCGCGCTGAATATGCCCGGCAGGCACCTGTGTGCCAGCCAAAGAATCAAGACTGCGACAACAAAAAAATTGAGAAGCACGCTGAAGAAATAGGCATTTCCTAAACTCAGACCGGTAAGACGTGCGATAAACGCCACCGATGCCGAGCGCTTGAATTGCGCAGTTTCGTCGGCTTCTTGTCCGGCAGCTTCACGGGTTTCGTAGGCGAGTTCCTGCCCTGGGCCGCGGGGTTGCTGTGCAGTCTGCGTCTGCTGTTTCGGGGGCTTCACCGCGGGCGCCGGCGCTTGCTGTGCGGGCAACGGCAAGGCGCAGAGCCACGCCACAAGCAAGAGCACGGAACAGACGCGCGGAATGATCTTTCGCGAATTCATTTTATTTTCTGCAATCCGCAAATTTTGGCGGGTTGCGTCATTAACAATATCTCACCGCTATAGAACGCGATTCAGAATTACTCTACAGCGCTGACGGGTTCGAGCACGCGCCGTACGATTTCCTCCGCCAGTGATTGCGCCTCACCCCGCAGTGCACCCTGTGCCGCCTCGCGATCTTTCTCGATTCCGGCTTTCGCGGAGTGAACCTCTGGCCTGTGCTTTCTCCCGGGCCTGGTTCAAGGCTGCGTGGCGAGCCTCGAGCGCTTGCTTGCGCTGAGCTTCTTGCGCCCTAAAAATCGCGGCCCGGGCCTCGCGCAAACGGTCTTCATATTCGGCAGTGCGCGCCTCAGCGGCAGCAATATCTGCGCGAGATTTTTCGATTGCTCCTTCGGTCTTTCTCCGCCGCTCGGCAAGGACGCGACTTAGAGGTTTGTGCACGATGGCCGTATAAAGGGCGTAGAGCAACGCCAGTAGAACTACCGTCGGCACCGATCCGAGCAGTAATTCCCCTAGTTGTCGTAGTGTTTCATCCATTTATCGCGGCTACAGGTCAAATGAGGGCTATAAAGACTGTAAAGTCTAACTTGAGCGATGATTTATGTCAACGCAAACGGTTGATTTTCAATGCGTTCTCGTGGTTCGGCGTGTGGTAAGGAGCCGCCATGTCTCCGAAAAGGCTGCAAGCGGCAAATTGCGCCATGCAGAAAGCTGCAACTAATTGCTTGACTTCCGCGCGGGGAGGATTAGCATATAAACATCACCTCCGATCCAATTCAGGATCGAATGGGCCGATAGCCAAGGAATGTCACCGCCCCTTGGTTGGCGGCCCATTTTAATTTCCAGCGTAATCTCTTGGAATCGACAGCCGTATCGGGCGAGCAGGGCCGCCACCGAGGCAAGAAATTTCGATAATATAGTCAGCCCACCACCCACTCTCTGACTCTTCTCACTACGGACTCGGGCGCATCCGTTTCCAGCAGCACCGCACCATCCTGATACCGCCTGGAATAAATCCGTGCTTTGGCTTCGAGCAGGGCCAGCGCCTTGCCTTGATTTTGCGGAATGCGTAGCCGCACACGGCTGACTGGATCTTCGCCGATCATGGCATCCATGCGATCAAGCAGCCGATCGAGCCCGGTCCCCTCAACGGCCGAAACGTAAATCGGACCTGCGCCGTTGCCCGGTGCGTCCTCACGCCGAGAATCGTTCATTTGACCTTGAAGTAATCCTTGCGCTACTTCTTCATCCAGCAGATCGACTTTATTCATTACTCGCAGCCGCGGCTTTTTTTCAGCTTCCAGTTCCTTCAGGACGATTTCGACCTGCGCATCCTGTTCCTCCGAGAGCCGGCTGCTGGCATCGGAGACCTGGAGAACCAGCGAGGCCCTCTGAACTTCTTCCAGGGTGGCGCGAAAAGCAGACACCAGGGTGTGCGGCAGGTTGCGAATAAATCCCACGGTATCGGAGAGCAAAATTTTGCGCTTCGACGGCAACGTGACCGCCCGAATCGTCGGATCCAAAGTTGCGAACATCTTCGGCGAGGACAAAACTCCCGCCCGCGTCAATGCATTAAAGAGCGTCGATTTGCCGGCGTTCGTATATCCGACAAGCGCCACGGTCGCGACCGGAGCGGACTCGCGCCGCTGCCGCTGCTGGGCGCGAATCCGCCGAACGTTTTCCAACTGCTCCTTAACATGCCGGATTCGCCGGTAAATCTTTCTGCGGTCGGTTTCCAACTGAGTTTCGCCGGGACCACGGGTGCCGATGCCGCCTCCCAGCTGAGACATCTCGATGCCCCGTCCGGCAAGCCGCGGCAGCATATATTGCAATTGCGCGAGTTCAACCTGCAACTGTCCTTCTCGCGTCCGCGCGTGGCGCGCAAAGATATCCAGGATCAGTTGCGTACGGTCGATCACCCGGCGTTTAACGATCTTCTCGACATTGCGCTGTTGGGAGGGGCTGAGATCGTGATCGAAAAGGAGAAGATCGGCATCCACGGACGCGGCTGCGCCGGCAATTTCTTCCAGCTTGCCCGCGCCCACTAAAGTGGCCGGATCGAAGCGGTCGCGATGCTGCAGGATCTCGCCAACAATTTTCGCCCCGGCGCTTCCCGCAAGGGTGCGCAACTCGGCCAGGCTTTCATAAGCGTCAAACTCAGGAATGCGGGGCTTGTTGGTAATCGGCCTGCCTGAAGGCTGCGATCCCGAGGCCTGCGGCGAACTGGGCCGTCCCGCCGGCATGTCTTCTGTCAGCGAGCTAGCTGAAGCCGCATCGCGAGCCGCCTGGGCCTGTGCCGTGACTCCGCCTGCGCCGCGTCCACGGGTACGAACATCGATGCCTATCAGAAATGCGCGTTCGCTCTCATTTTGTGTGCGAGAGAGACCGTCGCCAGCCAAAACATTGGCAGCCGGCAAGGAACGCGTGCGGGTCTTCTTGGGATGAGAACTGCGCAAACGGAAACTGCCTTACCCTTCTGTCCCCGAAGCTTTGGCCGCCGAAACTGCGGCTGGCGGCGCCACAGGCCCCGTACCATTCATAGACTTTGCCTCGGAATTTGCCACGTGCGCTCCGTGCGACACGCCCCGTCCCATGACCACAGTTGAGATGGCATGTTTGAAGATCAATTGCTCTTGTCCGTTCGCCTCCAGCACGACGGAATATTTGTCGAACGAACGAATGCGGCCCGTCAACTTCACGCCGCTCAACAGGTAAATGGTAATGTTCAATCTCTCTTTGCGGGCCGTGTTTAGAAACGAATCCTGGATGTTCTGCGCCGGCTTGCTGCTGTCCATAGCCGATCTCCTTTGATTCTTATGACGGACATAACCAAATTCGAAGACATACAGCATGTCCTTGCGGCTCTCCGCATCAGGAACACGGGGGGAAAGCCTGGCGCACCGCAGCCGGTTTTTTGGTTTGCGTGGTGCGACAGGTAACTGCTGAGTACGATACGTCCGCGCCGCCTGCTTTTTCAACCGGGAAATATGAGGAAAACTATCTTGCGCATGACCCGGCAAAAGCACCGCTCACGCATTCGTAATCGGCCGTTTGTGTACAATCCCGGCGTAGACAATTTTACTCTTCCCTGGAGGCCTCGTGGTAAGCGCCACCGTTGCAACTTCATCGCTGAAAATTTTGATTAGTCCGGAAATCCACTTTCCGACCGACTTCGACACAAATTTCCTCATCCTGGTTCGCTGGATCCATTTCCTTGCGGGCATCACCTGGATCGGATTGCTCTACTTTTTCAATCTGGTGAATGTCCCGCTGATGAAAGAACTGGACCCGGCGACAAAGGGAAAAGTAATGCCGCCGCTTATGACACGGGCGCTGTGGTGGTTTCGTGTTTCGGCGGCAGTGACCGTGCTGATGGGGCTGATCTACTGGGGAAACATCGTTGGCAGCGACGCCCACAACGCACAGATTCAGGGATTTGCGCACGCTTCGTCGGGAACAGCCATGGGCAGCTTTTTTCTGATCTGGACAATCGTCTGGGCGGTGCTTTACGGGTGCATCGTTCCCGGCAAAGGGATATTTGATAAAGGATGGTTTGTTGGCGCGGCCTATGCGGTCGTGGTCTTTTTCGCAGCCTGGCTGTTCTTAAACTGGAACAGTCAAGGATGGGAGAGCAATCGTCTGCTGGCGATCGGGATCGGCGGCGGCATTGGCTGGGTCATGCTGCTCAATGTGTGGGGAGTCATCTGGCGCATTCAGAAGCGGCTGATTCAATGGACGCGCGAGAGCGCCGAAAAAGGAACTCCTATGCCGGAGAAGGCCAAAGGCATGGCGCGGCAGGCATTCTTGGTCTCGCGGGCGAACGCGTATTTATCGATTCCGCTGCTGTTCTTTATGGGAGCAGCCAGCCACTATCCTATGTTTGGGAAATAAAAGACTAGGTCAAATCCTCGGTTCAACTTTCCCTCTTCTGTCACCTAATCGCTGCTGGGACAAAAATTCAGGGAGGCCCGAATCGGGCCTCCCTGAATTATTTCAACCTGCAATCTGCTAGAAGGTGAACTGCACGGCGAGCCGGATCCTGCGTGTGGACTGCCAGAGGTTCGGCTGGCTATAACCGCTGTGCAGGATGACCTTGCTGGCATTGATATCGACCTGCGGGTTGTATCCGGTTTCTGCGGCTTTGTAGAAATTCGCACCGTCCGAGATGGTCTCCCCGTTGGGGAATAACGCAGTCTCGTAATGGATCGAGTCCAACGAACCCCAGTACGAGGTGACTGCGTGCTGGTTGAGTAGGTTCGTCAGGGTTGCGGTAAATTTCAACTGCTCTGCCTCGTTATTCTTATTGACCCTAAAGGCGTGTTGCAGGTTCGCGTCGGTCTGAGTGTACCAGGGAGTGCGACGCGCATACGGAGTACCAAGCGTGATGGCGCCGGTAGCGTCCGCGGTCGCAGGAACCCATTGCCCGCGGCCATAGAGATAGGTTGCTTCCAGGGGTTCGTTATCGCCTGCTTCGCCGATGTCAATGTAAGAGGTTGAAGGACTTCCCTGGTAAGCAACCTGGAAGAGGCCAATGGATGAGGTCATTCCCTTCCACGGCAGATTGTAGTAAGCGTATCCCTTCACCGTGTTCGGACGGTCCGTTGGCAGCGGCCCGTAATTGTGCTGGCCGTTGTACTTAAAATAATAGAACGGTTCGTCGAACGAGCGGGTGGTGTCCGGTGAGTTACGCCCAGTAACGCCACCATCGACCTGGTCGGTAGTGGTCAGGCCTGTGTAGTCGCCCCACAGGCTGCTGTAGGTATAGCTGAACATTCCCGCCCAACCCCTGCTGGCAGCTCTGGTTAGACGGAATTCCACGCCGTCGTAATTGCGGATTGCTTGCGGCATGTTAGGGCAGGTTGGGCAGCTGCCAAACGCACCATGAGGGTTAAACGCTGCCGTCCCCGGGCCATAGGCATCTCCAAGGGATGTAAGAAAGTTAGCGTAGCCGTCGAAAGTCTTGTCCACGCCTTGGCCAGGATTAACCACTGTGTAGATTTCCCCAGCATTTGGATCATCCAATGATGCGTCCTCGATCACGTGGTCGAGCCGGCGACGATCATAGCGCGCTTCAAGTGCCCAATTCCTGCCGAGCTGGTAGTCGACTCCACCAACGAATTCATGCTGGCGGTAAGGCTTTACATTGGGCGCGATTGGCTCCTCCGGCCGGAAGTTCACGTTCTCGATCAGGGAAACCCCAGTCGCCTTGTCGGTCAACGACCGCGGGGGTCACCCCATTCGCGAAGCTCGCTCCCACGTTGGATACGCCAGTCGGACAGGCACGACCGCCAGCATTGTCGACGATGGTCATATCAGTATCGACAAACGTGCCGGCTGCATCCGGAACCGAGCGGATAGGCGCAAACTTCAAAGCCTTGCGCGCCCCATGACGTCTGAGCAAGCAAGAGCTTCATGACGTCGTTGATAACTCCATAGCTGCCAAAGATCTTGAGCTTGCCGTTTGCCGATCCCCACGCTGCTCCCAAACGAGGCTCGATCTTGTCTCCCCAGGAGAAATTGATGGAGCGGATGTCCGCGATGCCAATTCCCGGAGGTGCGGGCAGTGATTCCTTCTCGACGCGTAAGCCAAGATTAAGAGTCAAACCGTGGCCTATTGTCCATGCATCCTGCGCGAATAAGGCGTGGTTCCAATCGGAAGCTGGGACAGCGTTTCCAGCGGAGTTTTTCAGAATGGTCGCGAAGTCCTGAATCTCGACGAACCCGTACTGCCCGGTGCAGTTCCCAGCCCATTCCGCTTCCAGCGCGGCGCAGTTGGCCGCGCCGAAGGTCGTGAACGGCGTGTAACCAATGCCTCCACCCTCGATCACATTCACGAAGGGCAAATTGCCGTGCTGGTCGATTACGTTGGAGAGATGGTTCAATTGATAGCCGACCTTAATGTTGTGAGTGCCCCACCAGCCGCCCTTAAAGAAGGCTACGTCCTGATCGAACTGGTAGTGCTTGTTGGCGTTGATCTGGGTGTAGCTCTGATCAAACGGAGCGGTGCTTGCGCCGCCGGGCTGGTTCAAGGCTGGCGGCAGGGTCGCGCCTGTATTGTCGGTGCTCAAGCCTGTGATGAAGCTGAGATCGACACCCGTATTTGGCCAACCGAAATCGTGGTAGTTTGTGAAGAAATATCCGAAGCGGGTGGTGGAGACGATCTTCGGAGTCAACGTAATGTCGGCGCCAACATTGTAGGTTGAGCCCGGGGCTGAGAATCCCAGACCATTTGAATACTGCGTTAAAGGACTGTTGATGAAGCTATTGAACAGGCCGTTGACGGAGTCCGGGCCGGGCAGGCTGGCGCCCGACTCGCGCGCGTACTGGTAGAGCCAGGACCCGAAAAGGCGAACCTTCTGCGTCAAAGCGAAGTCGAGCCGTGCCGTGCCGAAATATGTCTGGTTGCTCTGGTTGAAAAGTTGATTCCCAAGAGCCGCGTTCGAACATGGGATCGGATTGACGGCTGCGGTGCACTGCGGCGGATTAAAATTCACCGTTCTGGCCAGCGAATTATCCTGCGGGGCAAAGCCTGCGAAGAACCACAAACGATCCTTCACGATTGGGCCACCAATGGTAAAACCGGGTTGCACAATCCGGAAGTTGTCTCTCTTCGGGACATAAATCTGCGAATCGGCATCGAGAGGAGGGGTAGTCGTTGGAACCGGATCGTATCTCAAAAGCTGGTTATCAAATACCGCTGAACCATCCATGCCGTTAGACTCATAGCTGCCGAACAGTGAACCATGGAATTCGTTTGCGCCCTTCTTCATGATGACGTTTACGACGCCGCCAAGAGCTCCACCATGTTCGGCCTGGACGGCCGAAGTCTCCACGGCAACTTCCTGAATGAACTGGAAAGGAACGTTGGCTTGCGAAGCACCGCCCGAAATGTTTTCTGTATCCTGGCCTTCCACAAGGTAGGTGGTTTCCGAGTCCGCTGCGCCGCCAATCGAGAACCCGGCCGACTGCCCGTTGCCGGAACTGCCCGGCAACCCGCCGCCGGAGTTGCCCATGCCGCCCGTCGACATTGCGGCCATGCCAGCCGCCCCGCCAGCCAGAGGTTCGTCACGAGCCATCGGAGCATACTGGATAACCGATTGGAAGCTGTACCCGTGAGGGACGTCGTTCAGTGCCTGAGTCGTGAGGTTGGTCTGGTTGGTATTTGTCGTGACATCAACGAGTGGCGCTGCGCCGCTTACTTCAACTACCTGGCTGGCCGCGCCGACTTGCAGCACAAGATCCAAGGTCGGAAGGTGGCCGACTTCAATACCGATTCCTTCGCGCCTCAGCTCCGAGAAGCCTTGGGCGTGTATGGTCAACGTATAAACGCCCGGCGGGAGGTTGGCAAAACGATAATACCCGCTGGAGTCTGTCTGCAGGCTCTTCGAGCCGACCAGCGACGTGCCGGTCAGGTCAACGTTCGCTTTGGAAACAACGGCACCGCTGGCGTCTTTTACGGTTCCTTGCAGGCCGCCGGTTGTCTCTTGGGCGACAACATTTGCGACCAGGAACAACACGGAGACCACAACCACTGCCAACATCCAGAATTTCGCGCGTACACGAGTCATAAGTTGTTATCCTCGAATGAACTATCTGTCTTAATGTCCGGTAGTGAAGCACGGGGCGACTAGCCTGGGAGCCCCATCGGAACACGGAACTTACCATCCGCCAAACTTGCTGAACACACGCATGAAGCAACTGGCAGTCCAAACAGAGCGACGGCGCAACAGCTATTGTTTTCAATCAATTGTTGAAAGACACAACATTTTGACTATCTCAAAGTGGAGGATCACGGCCTGCTTTTCTATGATTTCTCATAGAAGACGCGTCTGACGGCGGGAGAAATTGCCGTAAGAGTCGCTCACATGGCGGTTGCTTAGCATTGCGTTTCAACTCTTCGGCGTTGGTGGGAATGCTCCTGCTACAATCGCTCTTCTGTGCCTGCGTCTGCGAAATTCGGAAGCACTCAATCGAATGTGAATTCTCCGGTTGCAAAGCAGCTTGTGTCTGTCCCGATGCTCGATCTGCGCCGGCAATTTGATTCCATTGGGGAAGAGGTGCTGGACGCAATCGGGCGAGTGTGCGCTTCCCAGCAGTACATCCTCGGGCAAGAAGTCGAAGGACTGGAGCGCGAAGTGGCCGCATATTGCAGCGCTCGCGAGGCGGTGGGTTGTGCATCGGGCACTGACGCTCTATGGCTGTCGCTGGCTGCGGCCGGAGTGCAGCCCGGAGAGCAGGTGCCCTGACCACGCCCTTCAGCTTCTTTGCGTCGGCCAGTTCTATCGTAAGAGTTGGAGCTCGCCCGGTATTTGCCGACATCGATCCGCGCACCTTTAACCTTGATGCGGCAAAAGTCGCTGCATTTCTGCGCTCTGCGCCGCGTGACAAACTTCGCGCTTTGCTGCCGGTGCATTTATACGGGCAATGCGCCGATGTGGATACGCTTCAGCGATCTGGCCGACGAGTTTCACCTGCAGGTGATCGAGGACGCCGCCCAGGCCATCGGCTCAAGCTGGAAAACAAATACAAATAAAGTCCGCCGCGCAGGGTCGATGGGCGTTGCCGCCGCGTTCAGCTTTTATCCCACCAAAAACCTGAGCGCATATGGAGACGCCGGACTGGTAACAACCAGCAGCGCGGAAGTCGCTGCGCACATGCGGCGACTGCGCAATCATGGCAGCCCTCGCCGGTACATGCACGAGGAGTTTGGCTGGAACAGCCGTCTGGATGCCATCCAGGCCGCCGGTCCTGCGGGTGAAGCTGAAGTATATAGAGGATTGGAACCAGGCGCGGCGTGATCGGGCTGCTCGCTATGATCGGTTTTTTGCCGGGGCTGGTTTAACGTCAGAGAACGGGCCGGAGAGTGCTGCTCCGATTCAGGTGCCTTTCACTTCGCCGCAAGCCCATCATGT
Organism: uncultured Acidobacteriaceae bacterium; assembly: GCA_963743585.1. GTDB lineage: Bacteria > Acidobacteriota > Terriglobia > Terriglobales > Acidobacteriaceae > Sulfotelmatobacter. The sequence continues at coordinate 717,222 of CAVUQI010000007.1, forward strand.
TTTTCATCAGTACGTGGTCCGGGCTTACCGGCGTGATGAGCTACGCGAGTTTCTCGCGGCCCGCAAAATCGGAACCGAGATTTACTATCCCGTTCCCCTGCACTTGCAACCCTGTTTCGTTTATCTTGGTTATCGCGAAGGCGATTTTCCGGAAGCGGAACGCGCCAGCAAGGAAGTGCTCGCGTTGCCGATGTTTCCGGAACTGACGGAGGAAGAGCAACGCTGGGTCGTCACCAGCATCGCGGATTTTTACTGCTAGTTCGCCTTCCCGGTACACTAAGCTGTTGGGTGTACGCATTCATGGGCCGGGAGGAATAAATGAGAAATTTTCGATTGCTACTTTTGGGGTTCGTTCTATTTGTGGCGGGTAGTGTTCAGTTCCCTTCCCGCACGCTCGCACAGAATGCTCCCGCCGACTCGCCACGCAGGCCGATCATTGTCGAGTTATTCACATCTGAGGGCTGCTCATCGTGTCCACCGGCAGATATTCTGCTGCAAAAACTCGAAGCTCAACAGCCGGTGCCTGGCGCAGAGATCATCGGCCTGGAAGAACACGTGGATTACTGGAACCATGACGGATGGGTTGACCCTTATTCTTCACCAGAATGGACCGATCGCCAGCAGACCTATACCAGTCTGATCAAAAAAGATCCCTACAGTCCCGAGCTAGTCGTTGACGGGCGATTTCAATTCGTTGGTAACAATCCCAGAGAAGCCGTAGTCGAAATCCAGGAAGCGGCGCTGGCCGAAAAAACCGAAGTTTCAATTACTCCGGCAAGTGTCGATGCGAAAAGCGCACGCTTCAACGTCTCAGTCGGTAAACCTGCCGGAGATCTTGCGGGAGACGTTGCCGAAGTCTGGCTCGCAGTAACGGAAGATGGCTTGCACTCGGCCGTGAGCCGCGGGGAAAATGCGGGACGGGAGTTAAACCACGTCGCCACGTTGCGCTGGCTGCACAAAATTGGGGTTGCTGCACCTAGTGGCGCAACCGTTTCCTATACGGGAGAGCCTGTCGTGAAATTGAACTCTCACTGGAACGTCGAAAATCTGCATGCGACGATTTTCGTGCAGAAGAAAAAAAGCCGGCAGATCATCGGTGCGGCGTCTACAAAGATCAAGAGCTAAACCAGCCAATTAGGACCGGATCGTTGACCGGCCAATGTCGCCGATTCACCGGCTAACGTCGATGGCGCCTTGTAGCCGGCGTTTGTACCTCCTCGCCGGGCGCCAGCACGCGCCGTACGATCGGCGTATCCAGTTTGTATTTGCGTTCGCTGATGTTTCCGGCATCGTCTCTGACCCGCACGATGAAAACCGGCAACGTACCTTCCTTATCGAAGTTGTCGCTGGTCACCGTCACTGGAAGCACACCATTCAATTTGTGTTCGCGATAGGCGGTCTCGTACCGGTGTTTCTTTACGTTCCAGGTAAATACGCGAATCTGATCAAAGTCATAAGGCTCGCCGTCATGGGGCTCGGTGAGAGCGCAAAGATATTGTGGAACGTTTTTGTCTGCGCCTTCTTTGGCTTCGTCCTGGCCCTGCCCAGCACGAAGAAGGCCACAAAACGCTGGCCCTCGGCGTATTGGGCAATATCAAGCGGAACGTCCTCATCTACCATGCGGGCCAACACCCAACCCGCGCGATTCTGCGAGTCGCGAACCAGCCACCAGTCTTCCAGCGCCGGGGCCGGAGCCTTTCGCGCCGGGCTTGACTGCGGGAAGCACCAATCCCGGCTGTTTTTCTGCCGTGGCCCGCTTCAGCACAGAAACCTTGGCGCCGGCGGTGAGCTGATATAAGTGCTCGGTTTCGCGGCCGGGGGTGACGTGCAGGTTCGTATCATTGCGCAAGGTAGCCGGGGCCTGGATAGGGTCCGAAAGATTTTGCTGAGTGAGCTGTTGTATTTGATCGTAGGTCCGCTGGTCGACCAGATAGCGGTCTTCAATCCAGCCCTCAAGGCCTGTTGCCGTGCGTACGCGAGCAAAGCGCTTCTCACGTTCCAGCACATCGACTCGCTCACCGTTTTTGACCGTACCCACGCGATTGTAGATGGCCGATACCTGGTCGCGCAGCATGGCCTGTGCCGCGGAAATATAATCCACTTCGAGTACGCGGCGCCCTCTATGACTGCAGGCGGAAATTCCGGACACGAGCAATAGAGCAACCGTGAAGGCAAAGCCGGGGCGATAGGAAGGCAAGAGAATCGACAGTTTCACAAGTCTTCTGCGTGGCTCGGATGGTATGGGATTTCAGCTTCCACTATATCGCTTCACGGCCCAAGGTTCGCGCACGAAGGTTTATAGAGGATGCACTCCCATAAGCGCAAGGCGGGAGCAGGACCGCTGACACAATCGGGAGAATTCGGTTACCATATCTAAAAGTTTCCCATGAAAACCTTATCTTCTTATCTGCGCACTTTTTATCCTCGAACTTTGTTTCTTTTGTTTCTAACAGCATTGCTACTCGCGAATTCTCTTTGTGCAGCCGCGGACGAGGCAGTAAATCCGGTATTGCGCCCGCCCAAAGGCGCACCAGTCGCGATCATAGTTTTCGAAGATCTGCAATGCCCGCAGTGCCGACGGGTATCACCAATCCTTGAGCAAGCGTCGAAGACGTACAAAATCCCCCTGGTGCGTCATGACTTTCCTCTTCCCATGCACAACTGGTCGTACGACGCGGCGGTAATGGCACGCTACTTCGATTCAATCTCAAAGCCGCTGGGCAACGAATTCCGGGATTACATCTTTGCCAATCAACTGGAGATCAATCCTCAGAACCTGCGCGGCTACGCGGAAAGATTTGCTACCGAGCACAAAGTGGATTTTCCGTTTGTGGTCGATCCGCAGGGCAAGTTCGCGGCGGAGGTCAATGCCGACCGGGACATCGGCAAAGCCATCAAACTTGATCACACGCCTACGGTGTACGTGGTAAGCAGCCGGAATCCGGGCCGGCCTTACGTTGAAATGAAAGACGCCAGCCAGTTGTATCAGCTGATCGATGCCATGATGAACCAGTAGGATGAAGGATGAATCAGTAAGCTAACGGCAAAGTGAAGAGTCGCAGTTAGTGGAGCGATACCAGCAGCCTGGCGAGAAGCAGAATGGAGAGTCCCACCGCAGCCAGGCTATTGGCACGAACGGCTCGGTAAGTGGCCGCCCAGGGAAACAACAAGACATCGAAAAGCGGCATGAGTTTTTCCGGCCAAAATAATCCTGCCACTCCAAAGACGAGGCAGAGTTGAACCACAAGGCACAATTCCAAATTAATCATCACCATTTCTCAGCGATTGGTTTGATGTATTTGACGCGATGCTGCCTGGGATGACGAGATTCCCAAAGTACATCATGCCCAGTGTCCCATTCAAGAGAAGATTCTCCGAGTTCCTGTAGGCGAAGGCCACCGAACACATGTTTCGCACTTCCCTACCGTCTCCCGACGCAGCCACATCAATCCCACGAACTTGATACACTCAGTGCGGCGTCAAAAACTGTCTGTTTCTGAAACCCTTTTGTGTCCAAAGAACTCTAACTGATTAAAGACGACGCAAGAATAGAGTTTTTGGCGGGAGGCGCATCTTATGGCAGTCAGCGAACAGGCTGTCGTGACCGGGAAGCAACTGGACACGCTCTGCATCAACACTATTCGTACCCTGGCAATCGATGCCGTGCAGCAGGCCAACAGCGGGCATCCTGGCGCGCCCATGGGCCTGGCGCCGGTCACATATTGTCTGTGGCAAGAATTTCTACGCTACGACCCTGAAGATCCCAAGTGGCTGAACCGCGACCGTTTTGTTTTGTCGAACGGGCACGCTTCCATGCTGCTCTATGCCATGCTCTATTTGGCTGGAGTGCGCGATGTTTCTGAAAAAGGCGAGGTGCTGAAAGAGCTGGCCGTGCCGCTGGAGCAGATCAAGCGCTTCCGCCAGCTCGGAAGCCGGACGCCGGGGCATCCCGAATCGCACCTCACGACCGGCGTCGAGACGACCACGGGTCCGCTCGGACAAGGCGTGGGAAATAGTTTGGGAATGGCCATCGGCAGTAAATGGCTGGCCGCAAACTTCAACCGCCCCGGTTTCGAAGTTTTCAATTACAACATCTACGCAATGTGCTCGGACGGCGACCTGATGGAAGGGATTGGCGGCGAGGCCGCGTCGCTGGCGGGACATCTTAAGCTTTCAAATCTTTGCTGGATGTACGACAACAACCACGTGACTCTGGATGGTCCGGCCGATTGGTCGTTTAGTGAAGACGTAGCCACGCGGTTTATCGGATATGGCTGGAACGTAACGCGGGTCGCTGACGCGAACGATCTCGAAATGCTGGCGCGGGCTTTTGAAGTTTTCAAGAAAACGACAGATCGTCCAACTCTGATTATCGTTGATAGCCACATTGGATACGGATCTCCGCACAAGCAAGATACGAGCGCTGCCCACGGCGAGCCGCTCGGCGAAGAAGAAGTGCGGCTGACAAAGAAATTCTATGGCTGGCCGGAGGATGCGAAGTTCCTGGTTCCAGAAGGCGTACGCGAACACTTTCAGGATGGAATTGGCAAGCGCGGGCGGGATGCGCGCGAGAAGTGGGCGAAGATGTTTGCCGAGTATTCGCAGAAATATCCGGAGTTGCGCGAGCAACTGGATCTGATGCAGCGGCGCGAATTGCCCAAGGGCTGGGACAAGAACCTGCCTACTTTTCCTGCGGACGCCAAAGGAATAGCCACTCGCGAGAGTTCGGGAAAAGTGCTCAATGCAGTCGCGGAAAAGATTCCGTGGCTGATTGGCGGCTCGGCCGATCTGGCAACCTCGAACAAAACCACATTGAAATTTGAGGGCGCCAGCGATTTTGAGGCGAACCACTACGCTGGACGCAATCTCCACTTTGGCGTGCGCGAGCACGTGATGGGCGCAAGCGTGAACGGGCTTGTAGTTTCATACATTCGCGCCTTTGGCGCGACCTTCTTCAACTTCAGCGACTACATGCGCGCCAGCATTCGCCTTGCGGCATTGATGGAAGCGCCTTCGATCTTCATCTACACCCACGATTCGATCGGCCTGGGAGAAGATGGCCCCACGCATCAACCGATCGAACAATTGGCCTCGCTGCGTGCCATGCCGAACTTGCTGGTGCTGCGTCCTGCGGATGCGAATGAAGTGGTCGAGTGCTGGAGAATTATTGCGCCACTGCAGCATCAACCGGTGGCGCTGGTTTTGACCCGCCAAGCCCTGCCCACGCTGGATCGAACCAAGTATGCTGCGGCTTCCGGAACTGCAAAGGGTGCCTACGTTCTTGCCGATGCGCCGGATGGCAAGCCAGATGTGATCTTGATGGCAACCGGCAGCGAGGTTTCGCTTTGCATCGAGGCTTACGAAAAACTCAAGACTGAAGGAATTAAAGCGCGGGTGGTCAGTATGCCGTGCTGGGAGAGTTTTGACCGGCAGGATGCGGCGTACAAAGAGAGCGTGCTGCCATCCTCGGTAACGGCGAGAGTCTCGGTGGAAATGGCCTCAACCTTCGGATGGGAACGATATGTTGGGCTCAAAGGCCGCAAGATCGGCATGCACCGCTTCGGCGCTTCGGCACCGATCAAAGATTTGCTGAAGTTTTTCGGGTTCACGGCCGACGCGGTGGTCGCGGAAGCGCGCAAAGCGATTGGCGAGAAATAGCAGGAACGGCCAACCATGCGGCCACAATGGGCAGCTTCGCTAACGGCCGGGAAGAGTTATTAGGGAGAGATCCAATGCATTCAACAGGAATACTTGAAACTTCGAAAGCAACCAACCCGCTCAAAGCGCTGCTCGATTACGGCCAATCGTTGTGGCTGGATTACATCCGGCGTGATCTGTTAACCAGCGGAAGATTAAAGAAGATGATCGAGGAGGATGGGTTGCGCGGCATGACCTCCAATCCATCGATCTTCGAGAAGGCGATTGCGGATAGTTCCCTTTACGACGACATACTGCAGTCACTCGCGTCGCGCAACGATCTGAGCCCAACGGAGCGATATGAGCAAATTGCGATTCGCGATATTCAGGGCGCGGCCGACATTCTTCATCCGGTGTATGAACAATCGCATTTTCGCGATGGCTACGTCAGCCTGGAGGTTTCGCCGCTGCTCGCGCTCGAAACGCAGAAGACGATCGAAGAAGGGCGGCGTTTGTGGAAGACCGTCAATCGCGAGAACGTGATGATCAAAGTTCCCGGGACGGCACAGGGAATACCGGCAATTCGGCAGTTGATCAGCGAAGGAATCAACGTCAATGTCACGCTGTTGTTCGCGCAGGAAGTGTACGAAGAAGTTGCCCAGACCTATATCGCCGGACTGGAGGATTTGGCCAAGCGCGGCGGCAATCTCAAAAAGATGGCGGGAGTCGCCAGCTTCTTCATCAGCCGTATCGACACGCTCGTGGACTCGATGATCGATGACAAGTTGAAACCTACCTCCGATGCAAAGCAGCAGGCGCTGCTCAAGAGTCTCAAAGGAAAAGTTGCGATCGCGAATGGCAAGCTGGCTTATCAGAAATATCAGCACATTTTCAGCGGACCGCGATGGCAGGCGTTGTCGAGCCAAGGCGCGCAGACACAACGCGTACTTTGGGCAAGCACCAGCACGAAAAACCCTGCATATAACGACGTGATGTATGTAGAGGAACTGATCGGGCCGGACACGGTGAACACCATGCCTCCGGCAACGGTCGATGCCTTTCGCGATCATGGAAAATTGCGCAACAGCCTTACAGAAGACATACCCGGAGCGCAGAAGGTAATGGACGATCTTGCGCGGGCGGGTATTTCGATCCAGGGAGTCACCGCACGATTGACCACCGAGGGCGTGAAGTTGTTCGCCGACGCATTCAATAAACTCCTGCAAGCGGTAGAAAAAAGCACTCAACAAAAGGGCCGGCAGTAAACCCACGACAAGGAAAGCACGTGAGCCGTTTGAAATCTTCGTTGCCCGAAAGTCTGGCCGCAGCGGTGAAGGCAAATGCCGGCGATTGGCAGTCGGGGCGCAAGATGCAGCGCCTCTGGCAGCGCGACGCAAAGCTCTGGACCGGAGACGACGAAGACAAGTGGCTCGGCTGGCTTGATATCGTCGAGGACCAGATTGCACATCCGGTCGAATTGAGAAACCTCGCGAAAGAAGTGTGGAGCGCGGGGTTCAGAGATGTGCTCCTGCTGGGCATGGGCGGTTCGAGTTTGTGCCCGGAGGTGCTGCGCATGACGTTTGGCAAGAGCGCCGGCTATCCCAACCTTCACGTCCTGGACTCGACCGATCCCGCGCAGGTGAAAGCTTTCGAAGCCAACATCGACATTGCACGGTCGCTTTTCATCGCGTCCAGCAAATCGGGCAGTACGCTCGAGCCGAATATTTTCAAACAATATTTTTTTGAGCGCACGAAAGAAGCGGTAGGCGCAGACAAGGCCGGCAGTCATTTTATGGCGATCACCGATCCGGGATCGCACATGCAGAAAGTCGCTGAAGCAGATCGCTTCCGCCACGTTTTCTTTGGCCGGCCATCGATTGGCGGCCGCTACTCGGCGCTTTCGAATTTCGGCATGGTTCCGGCCGCAGTAATTGGAATTGATGTGAAGAAATTTCTCGACCGCACGCAGGAAATGGTGCGCGCCTGCGGGCCGGAGCCATCGGTCGAGGAAAATCCGGGCGCGATGCTGGGCATTATTCTGGGCACGGCCGCAACCGCGGGACGCGACAAGGTCACGATCGTGACTTCGCACGATATTGCTGACCTGGGAGCCTGGCTTGAGCAGTTGCTCGCGGAATCGACGGGCAAAGTTGGAAAAGGCATCATTCCGGTGGATCGTGAGGAATTGGGCGCCCCAGAGGTTTACGGGCACGATCGCGTGTTTGCATACGTTCATACCGAGCACGCCACCGATGTGGGAGTGGAAGCGAAGATTTCGGCGCTTGAAAAGGCGGGGCATCCCGTAGTGCGAATCTCAATGGCTGACGTCTACGATTTAGGGGCGGAATTCTTCCGCTGGGAAATTGCCACGGCGGTCGCCGGATCCATCATCGGCATTAACGCTTTCAACCAGCCTGACGTGGAAGCGAGCAAGGTTGTGACTCGCGATTTGACCTCGGAGTACGAAAAGACTGGCTCGCTCCCGCCAGAAAAACCCGTGCTCGAGGATGGCGGTATTCAGCTATTCACCGACGAGAAGAATGGGGCCGAATTGGCACGAAGCGCTGCCGACAAATCGCTGGCGGGATATTTGAAGGCCCATCTGAATCGGATTAAAACGAACGATTATTTCGCGCTTCTGGCTTACGTGCAGATGAACTCCGAGCATCGGACCTCTCTTCAAGCTATGCGCCATGCGGTTCGCGACAAAAAGCACGTGGCGACTTGCCTGGGCTTTGGGCCTCGCTTTTTGCATTCGACTGGCCAGGCGTATAAGGGCGGCCCGAATTCGGGAGTGTTTCTGCAAATCACGTGCGAGGACGCCGTGCAACTTCCGGTCCCGGGACAAAAATATACCTTCGGCGTGGTCAAAGCGGCGCAGGCACGCGGCGACTTTCAGGTCCTCGCAGAGCGCGGGCGCCGCGCCCTGCGAGTGCATTTGCCAAGCGACGTAATTGCCGGTCTGGAGAAGTTGAGCGCGGCAATTCAGCAAGCGCTGCGGTAACGGATTATCAAGTAGCGTGATTCCGGGTCCTTGTTAAGGAGAACGACATGCAGTTGGGAATGGTAGGTCTGGGGCGCATGGGCGCGAACATGACGCGGCGACTGATGCGCGGGGGACATCAGCTTGTGGTTTCGGATTTGAGCCCTCAAGCTGTAAAGGAGCTTGCCGGCGAAGGAGCGGCGGGATCGTCATCTTTGGAAGATCTTGTCGGTAAGCTGAAAGCTCCGCGTGCAATCTGGATTATGGTGCCGGCGGGTGAAGCGACAGAGCAAACCGTTCAGAAGCTGGCGCAATCCCTGCAGGCGGGCGATGCAATTATTGACGGCGGCAACTCCTATTTCAAAGATGACGTGCGGCGCGCTGGTCAACTGAAAAGCAAAGGCATTCATTACGTCGATGTGGGGACCAGCGGAGGGGTTTGGGGGATTGAGCGCGGTTATTGCATGATGATTGGCGGCCCGAAAGAAGCCGTGCAGCGGCTCGACCCGATTTTTAAGACTCTCGCGCCGGGGCGTGGAGATATTGCGCGCACTCCGGGAAGAGAAAAACTTGGAGGCAGTGCTGAAGAGGGATACATTCACTGTGGGCCTTCGGGAGCCGGACATTTCGTAAAGATGGTGCACAACGGAATCGAATACGGGATCATGCAGGCCTATGCCGAGGGTTTCGATATTTTCAAAAACGCTACCAGCAAAGAATTACCGGAAGAGATTCGCTACGATCTAAACTTGCCGGACATCGCTGAAGTCTGGCGGCGTGGCAGCGTAATCAGTTCATGGTTGCTGGATTTGACGGCCATGGCGTTGACGGAAAACCCAACGCTTTCCGAGTATGAAGGATACGTGCACGATTCCGGTGAGGGCCGTTGGACAATTCAAGCTGCCATCGAGGAAGCGGTTCCAGTGGACGTTTTAAGCGCGGCCTTATTTGTGCGCTTCCGTTCGCGTGAACAACATACGTTTGCCGAAAAGCTGCCCTTTCGGCAATGCGCGAGAAATTCGGCGGGCACATCGAGGACGGCGCCCCGAAAAAGAAAACGGCGTAACCGGAGTGCAAAGTCTTCCTGATACCATGGGGAAGTTTTAAGGAAAAATTGAAATGGCCCAATTGGCGGAAAAGCCCGCAATGGCGACGCCGCGCGTCGGCAAATTAGGCGACCCTTGCGTGATGGTCATCTTCGGCGCGGCTGGAGATTTGACGGCGCGCATGTTGATCCCCGCCCTGTACAACCTATTTCGCGCGGACTTGCTTTCGAAAGAGTTTGCCGTGCTCGGGGTGGCCAGGACCCAACTCTCAGACGAAGACTTCAGGAAGCGGGTAGCGGAAGACGTAAAGGAATACTGCGGAGACTGCATCGATCCCACGACCTGGGACACCTTCGCCCGCCGCTTCTACTATTTTGCCGGAGACTTCAAAGATGACAATCTCTATGCACAGGTGAAAGACCGGCTGGAGCGCATCGATCGCGATCATTCGACGCATCAGAATTTCTTTTATTACATGGCGACGGCGCCGAGCTTCTTCGGCCCGATTGTTGAAAAGCTGGCGGCCAACGGATTGATGGAGCAGTCGAACGATCACTGGCGTCGAGCAATTATCGAAAAGCCGTTCGGTCACGACCTGGAGTCGGCAAAGACCCTCAACCAGCAGTTGCTCAAAGTGGCCGACGAAAAACAGATCTACCGCATCGATCATTACCTCGGCAAAGAAACGGTGCAGAATATTTTGGCGTTTCGCTTCGCCAATGGAATCTTCGAGCCGATCTGGAACCGGCGCTATATCGACCACGTGCAGATTTCGGTTGCTGAAACGGTTGGCGTGGAAGGCCGCGGCAGCTACTTTGATCACGCCGGCTCTTTGCGCGACATGGTCCCGAACCACCTGATGCAGCTAATCAGCCTCACTTCCATGGAGCCTCCGATTTCGTTCGAGGCCAATGCCGTGCGAGACGAGCAGGCGAAGATCCTACATGCCATCCAGCCGACGAGCGACCAGGAAGTGCTGACTCGCGCCGTGCGCGGTCAATACGGCGAGGGAACCATGGAGGGAGAGCGGGTTGTTGCCTATCGCTCGGAACCCGATGTAGCTCCCGATTCGCGAACCGAGACCTTCGTGGCCATGAAGCTGTTGATCGACAACTGGCGATGGGCCGACGTTCCTTTCTACTTGCGCACCGGCAAGCGCATGCCGGCGCGCAATACCCACATCGTGATTCAATTCCGGCAGGCGCCGTTTGTGCTCTTCCGCGATACCTCAGTCGAGCACCTCATGCCCAACCAATTGGTGTTGCACATCCAACCGGAGGAAGGGATATCTCTGCAGTTCGCGGCAAAGGCCCCGGCCCGGTGATGCGCCTGGGTACGGTGGACATGAACTTCGAATATCAACAGTATTTTGGCAAGCAGCCCAGCACCGGCTACGAGCGCCTGCTGCACGACTGCATGATCGGCGATCAGACCTTGTTTCAGCGCGCGGACATGGTGGAAGCCGGTTGGAGCGTGGTGAATCCGGTCTTGGATTTGTGGAAAGCGCTGCCGCCACGAAATTTCCCCAATTATGCCGCAGGCTCATGGGGACCGAAAGAAGCCGAGGAGTTGCTCGAGCGCGATGGACGCCGATGGAGAAATTTCGAGCAATGATCCTGGCAGGCGACATTGGAGGCACCAACAGCCGGCTGGCTTACTTCCAGGCCCAAAACGGCCATCTCCAGCTTGTTTCTGAACGGATATTTCCCAGCCGGGACTATAGCGACTTCGGGGAGATCGTAGCCAAGTTTCTGGACGACTCGGCCAGCCGTCCGGAGGCGGCTTGTTTCGGAATTGCCGGGCCGGTGCGCCAGGGACGAGTCGAAGTCTCCAATCTTCCGTGGGTGATCGAGCAATCCCGTCTGGCAAAAGAGATTAAGCTTCCGGCGACCCTGCTGATTAACGATCTCGAAGCAAGTGCCTGGGGAATCCGAGCACTCAACGCGCAGGACCTGATTACGCTGAACCGGGTCGTGCCCAGCAACGGGAACCAGGCGGTCATCGCTCCCGGCACGGGGCTCGGTGAGGCCGGATTGTTTTGGGATGGCGCGCAGCATCAGGTATTCGCCTCCGAGGGCGGACACGCCGATTTTGCTCCCCAAGGCGAGGTACAGATCGAACTTCTGCACTTTCTGGCGAATCGATTCGGTCATGTCAGTTATGAGCGCGTTCTCTCCGGACCGGGCTTGGTGAACGTCTACGAATTCCTGCGCAGCAAGAGCTGCGCAGACGAACCATCCGGCTTCTCTGAGCAACTCGAGCGCGGCGATGCGGCGGCCGCAATCTCGCGCAGCGCGCTGGAGGGAAACAACCGGCTGGCGGAACGCGCGCTCGATCTTTGGGTCGCGGTGTATGGCGCGGAGGCGGGAAATCTCGCGTTGAAAACCATGGCGACCGGAGGAGTTTTTCTTGCCGGCGGCATCTCTCCGAAAATCCTTCCCCAGCTCACCGGCCCGTCATTCATGCGTGCCTTTACGGGCAAGGGCAGGTTGCGTCCCTTGCTGGAAGGGATTCCGGTGCAGGTTGTGATGAACGACAAAGCCGGCCTTCTCGGCGCCGCCTGCTGTGCCGCGTCGAGGGCCAAGAACGCCAAATCGGGGGTCCTGTGAGTCCGAACTTTGAGCTTCGCAAACTGACCACGCCGCAGGATCTTTTTCAAGCAGCGGCGGATGAGGTCATTCACGCCGCCGAAGGGTCGGTTTCTGAACGCAACCGCTTTATCATTGCGCTCTCAGGCGGATCGACTCCCAAGAACTTGTACAACTTGATCGCGGCCAATGCGAGCAGCACTTTGCCATGGGAGCGAATGTTTTTCTTTTTTGGGGACGAACGCCACGTTCCGCCGGATGATCTCGAGAGCAACTTCCGTATGGCGAACGAATCGTTACTGTCCAAGGTCCCGATTCCCGCGGGAAATATCTTTCGCGTGCCTTCGGAAAATCCCGATGCCTCTGCCGCGGCGGAAGCCTACGAGAAAAGCCTGCGAAGCTTCTTTGGTCTTCAACCGGGCGAATTTCCGCGCTTCGATCTGATTCTTCTGGGTATGGGGCCGGACGGACACACCGCTTCACTGTTTCCGGAGACCGCGGCTTTGCAGGAGAAATCGCGGCTGGTTGTAGCCAACTGGGTCGAAAAACTAAAGACCCACCGCATCACCGTCACTTTGCCGGTGATCAATGCGGCGCGGCGCGTACTGTTTCTGGTGAGTGGGACCGACAAGGCCGCGGCGCTTCATGAAGTTCTCGAGGGCAAACAACCGGCGGAAAAATATCCTTCGAAACTGGTGCGTCCCACGAATGGCAAGTTGATCTGGCTGGTGAACCGGGCAGCGGCGAGTGGACTCTCGGCGGCTGCATGACGAAGCTAACTGTGCGCTGAATCAGCCGCGCCAGCCTGCAATTTCCTTGAGCCCATGCCCCCGGGAGTGTTCGAATAACCGAACAAAATGGCGGGCATGCTCGAATTCGTGAATGTCCGCCCAAACTTCGGCTTTCCAGGCCGCGTCGTGACTGGCTGACTCGCCACAGCTGGCGCAGCGGGTATGCAGGGTCGCTTGCGTGAGTTCGGCCGATGCCGCGCCCGGAAGCTCGATGAAGACGCAGCGGACTTCCTGAATTTCCTCGTACTCGTCGAGCAGGTGCTCGTACCGCAATAAGTAGCCGAATCCAAGCCGGCGGGCTTCGGATTCTGCTTCGGGACGCGTGTGGAACGGCCCGTATTCAGCCCGCAACTGCTCGGTAGAGTCGCACGCCATCCAAAACGTCTCTTTGCTATACATTTCGTTGCGCATTCCGCCCACCTGGAAGTTCGGCAAATTGCCGGTGCGTCCCGGCAGCCCCGGTACCTAAATCATGCCTGACGGTGCAATTCAAAGCCCACTGCGCTTCTGGCATACGCCCCACGGACTCAAGGGTTTACGCCAGCGTAAGCCACAGAATTTCAACCGTGCGTGGAAAGCTTTTGCAGTAGAATTGCGGCGGCGCGATCCAAATCAGCCGAACCGCTCACTTTTCGTGCTTTCTTGCTCCCTAGTTTGGCCGGAGGATGGGGCGAGCGGCCCACCTGATTCTTCGGCCGAACTCTTGCCCCCATGGCTGGCGACATACATTGCCAATTCAAGCCGACTCCAGACGCCCAATTTATCGAATGTGCTGCGCAGGTGATTCTTCACCACCTGCTCGGTTGTGCCCGTCAGGTTGCCAATCTCGCGGTTGGTCAGGCCCTGCCAGACCAGGGTGGCGATTTCGATTTCTTTGCAGGTCAGATGCTCGCGTGGGGTCATGACTTCAACCCCGAATTCTCAAAGGCGGCGGTGGCCAGCCGCACGCGTTTGCGCCCCTCGCGGATGCCCGCGCGCAAAAACAGTGTGCGCAGGTGCTGCTTCACGGTGCGCGGGCTGATGCTCAATTGCCCGGCAATCTCTTTGTTGCTGCAGCCCTGGACCAGCAAGTCCAATACTTGTTGATCGCGGGGGGTGACTTTTACTTTATCCAGATCAAGCACGGGGATTGCTCCTTCCTCGATTACGTTTGCTGTGTGATTACTGGTGCATTCTGCTCAAAGCAGATTCTTCGCCAAACCTTCGCCGAAGCAATGAAAAACGGTTAAGACCATTCGTGAAGGATACTTAGGGGCAAGAACCAGAGCTGTTGGAACAGGGTTCAAAAGTGCGTGTTAGATTAGCTTGTCCCAAAACAGGAGGAGCTTAGGGACTAGCGGTCCTCACAGCGCCGGAGCCACTTTTGACTTGGCGATAGCCGCTTTGGGCTCGAATACACGGCATGGTCGCTACAAAGTTTTTTGTTTCAGACAGTTGGGGATACAAACCTCATTTGGAGACTCGCTTGAATCCGGCTGGAGGATGCTCCGGAACGCTTGTTGTGGACGCAAAAAGTCGCGATTTCAGAATGAACCAATGGCCGCGCAAGAGATTCGTTTTGGAGCCTTCCAAAAAAGGCTTCTTCGTTTTGCACAGGCAGAAACAGCCAGGACCGCTTTTCGCTCGCGTTGTAGGGTTTTGCTCCCTTGCTTTTCTCGTTCTAGCTTCCTCTTCAGTTTTTGCCCAGGGCGGCCCACCCTACTACACCAACGATCCGGGAACGCCGGGCAATCACAATTGGGAAATCAATTTTGGGTACATGCCCTTTTTTTACAGCGACCGGTCGGTATCTCATACTCCCGATGTTGACATCAACTTCGGTCTGGGGGATCGCATCCAGTTGACCTACGAGAACGCGTGGTTAAGGGTGCAGAATCCATTTTCAAAAACGGAGTATGGCTTAGGTCAGTCCAATCCCGGTGTGAAGTGGAGATTCTACGATGCCGGCGAGGGACATCTTGCCGTTTCGATATTCCCGCAGCTTTTCCTCAATAATCCGAACGATGCGGTGCGGCGGGGGATTACGCCAGCCAGCCAAACCCTTCTATTGCCCGTGGAATTCAGTAAAAAGATTGGCCCAGTCGACGTGAACTATGAAATTGGGTACCAATGGGTGCACAAAGGGCCAAACGGGTGGCTGACAGGTCTGGTGGTGGGCCACGATTTCACTCGGAAGCTGGAGGGCGACGTCGAATTTTATAACGCGGGTACATTTCATCCCTCCGAGAACCAACCCATGATCGACGTCGGAGGACGCTACAAACTCCACGCCCCGATCATCCTGCTTTTTATGGCGGGACGCGGGCTCGAACGTGTGCGAAGCGACCAGCCATATTTTATTGGCTACTTTGGCATTCAGCTGCTGCTGCCTCCCAAGTCATATCCGGCCGACGAACCGGAAAATCCAAGCAAATAGCAAGCGCGGGCGAGCGCGAGGAATCCTGCCACCGCGTGTGCATAAGTTTGCAGCTTACCGGAGTAACCTCTTGCCACGGATTTTGCGGGAGGACTGCGTCCTGGGTGGTTCGGAGCGTGACACTCACAAGCTCCTGACTGGGTTGGGCCTGGCCGCAGGTTCGGGTATCACATTCACCGGATTGCTGCCACACGGCCTAGAAGGCGACTTGCTTGGCCAAGGAATTGCACTAGAATAGGGGGCATCCCGACCCGACGGCGGAGCCCAAGCAGCCAGAAACATTGTGATCGAACAACCCACCAAGCCGGCGCTGAACCAACGGACTTTCGAGAAGATCCTGGAAGCTGTCTTCGTGCTGCAAGAGCACAACCGCAGAATGCGGCAGGTAGACGTCAGGCTGGAGTCGCAGAGCGAAAAACTCCGTGAAGAAGAAACCGTCCGGCAATCTTCGCTGAAAAAAATCAACCCAGATTCGGACGAGGCGCTTCGGCCAAACCCGGATTACACCTTGACGCTGGCGGAGATTGTAGAAGCGCAATACCAGATTCAGACGCGGCATCTCGAGCTGAGCGATGCGACGATGGTGGTGGCGGAGAGAATTGCGCGCATTACGCGAGCCAGTGGGGCAGGCATTGCAGTTCTTGAAGGGGCGATTGTGCGCTATTTAGCGGGGGCGGGACTGCCGGCTTTGCCGCTTGGGACCGAAGTACCGCTCAAAGCAGCAGTCTGCCAGGCGACCATTCGGACCGGCCAGGTGATCCGCACCAAGGACGTGGATGCGGAATTTCTGTTCGACCCGGAACCGGTACGGCAGCGCGGCATTCGCTCCTTGATAGCGGTACCTATTCACTACGATGGCAATATCGTCGCCGGCCTGGAACTTTACTTCGATCGGGTGGAAGGCTACGCCGAGCAGGACATCCATACTTGCCAGTTAATGGCGGGCCTTGTGACCGAAGCCATGGCAAGACACGCGGGAGCGGCGTTGAAAGAGTCTATGGCTGCTGAACGCTCCAGCATGCTCGCCGCGATCGAGAAATTGCAGCCAAAGCTCTCGGCAATGGCGACAGCGGCATCCAGTAACGGAAACGGCGAGAGCGCGCCGAGTAAAAACGCAAGTGTGGAGACCATTGTTTGCTCGAAATGCGGCCACGATTTGATGCCGAAGGAGCAGTTCTGCGGCAATTGCGGCGCTTCCCGGGCGCAAGCCACTGCAGGGTTGGCCGAGGAAATTCCCGCAATAGAAACTGCCGGATTCTCATCGAGGGCGGCTTCGGCCAGAACCGGGACACAGGAACCGTTCCCGTTCACCGAAGATGAAGCAGACGCGCTCGCAAACTCTCTGGCCATCGTATCTCAGGCCGATGCTGAAATCGTTGTCCCCCTCTCGGATGCGGCTCCAGCCTTACGGAATGACATGGTCTGGACTTCCGCGGCGAGGGCGCAGGACTTCTTTGAGTCGCTTGCTGAAACCCCAAATCCGGGCGCATTGCGGCGGTTCTGGCGCTCTCGCAAAGGTGATTTTTATCTTGCACTGGCAATCGCTATGGTCGTAGCGGTGATCGGCTGGGGCATCTGGTCGAATGAGTCAGTCAACGCCAAAACTGCCAATGCGGCATCGAGGAACGCTACCCACGGGAAATTGACGAATGCGGACGCAAACCTGTCGACCTTCGACAAGTTCCTGATTGCTATCGGCGTGGCTGAAGCTCCCGATCCGCCGGACCACAAGTACCAGGGAAATCCCGACACCCAGGTATGGGTTGACTTGAACACCGCGCAATATTATTGCCCGGGGTCTGACCTCTACGAAAAGACCGCCAACGGCAAGCTTACCAGCCAGCGCGACGCGCAATTAGATCAGTTCGAACCCGCCTATCGACAACCTTGCAACTAGGCCCTGGGCTTATTGCGAAACGCTGACCCGCGATTCCCTTTTGCCGGGGTGACAACCTTCTCCGCTGGAAGTGCAACCATACAGAGCTGTGACTCCCGACAAAGTGCAAGACAACAATGCGCCGGAGGTTGACCTGAACCCCCTTTCAAATCCGCTGCTGGCGGCAAATATGGGACGCTGGGCGGAAGTTTATTTCACGAACCCGCCAGAGCGGCGCGAGCAGGCGGTTGCAGTTTTGCTTCGCGAATTGGAGATTGAGACCGCGGCGAAGCCAGCGCTTCCGGAGCGCGACGAAGCGATGGTTACATTCCATCACGCCGAGGCAGCCCCCGTTCCGGGCGTAGAGCAGCATCCCCTGCAAGATGTTCGCGCGGATTGCGTCGCATGCGGTCATCACAATCCCGAAGGGCAGGGCTTCTGTGGAATGTGCGGTGTTCCGCTTACGAATGCTCCAGTAGAGCATGATTTCAAAATGAAGCTGCCTTCGCTGTTGCCACAAGGACCAGGCATTCCGGAGGAAAATATCGACGAGCATTGGGATCCGTTTGTCACCGCCGACGCCAATGGACCGCTTGCAACCAATGAAAGCGCTACTGAAGAAGACGATGCGATTACGGCCCATACGTCGTACTCGGGCGACAGCGATTTGCCGAGCTTCGCCAGGCAGCCTGAACCGGTGCCTTACCGCTATCGCCTCTACATAGGAGTGGTGTTGGCGATTCTTCTTGGTGGACTGATTTACGTGGCGAAACGCGGAGACGTATCTTCAGACGGGCAGCAGTCGCCGGATGCGAAAGTCATTCCGGCTCCGCAGCAGCCGGCTCCGCAGCAGCCAATTCCTAGCGCACCGGCTGCCCAAAATACCGCGACGAACCCGCCTTTGCCTGTCGAAAAGGTGGAGAAAAACGAAAATGCGCCGCAGCCAAAAGTAGAAGCCAAACTTCCACCCACCACGTTGGCGCGCAATCAACAAGCTCCACCGCAGCTTGCCCCGCGACCGGTTGCGGCAAGAACTCCAGCCGCTGCCCCTACAGGAGTTGCACCCGAGAGTCAGGGCGGCGCCGCCGACCTGGCAGCGGCAGAGAGGTATCTCAGCGGGGAGCAGGCCACGGGTCACGATACGCGGCAAGCGCTACCGTTGCTGTGGGACGCTGTAGCGAAGGGAAATGGGCCGGCGACGCTGGTTTTGTCTGACCTGTATCTTCGGGGCGATGGCGTGGCGCAAAATTGCGATCAGGCGCGTGTGCTGCTCGATATTGCTGCGAAAAAGGGCGCGAAAGGGGCCGGAGAACGATTGCGCCATCTGCAGGCATTTGGCTGCCGATAGGGGTATGCAGGATACCCTGCATACCCCCGGCGACTTGATTAAAAAGTGCGAAGAAACTACGCGGAGAGTTGCGGTCCCTGCCTGCGGGACTCATACCACAAGGCAAGTTCCACCCGGTTCCAGAGACCCAGCTTGTCGTAGATGACGCGCAGGTAATTTTTCACGACATGTTCCGTCGTGCCAATCGCGTCAGCCACGTCGCGGTTCTTCAGGCCCTGGGCAACAAGCTCGATGACTCGGTGCTCACGCTGGTTGGGAGTGCGGGATCCATAACGTTCGTTTGCAAACACGTTTGCCTCCTATAGAGCAGGGTTGCGAGTTTGACTCGCTTGATTCCACCGGTGATTCCGAAACGGAGGAACAGCCGGTTAAAGTGGGCTTTCACGGTCCTGCGCGCCATCTTGAGCTGGCTGGCGATTTCGGCATTGTCACAGCCTTGCAAGAGAAGTTCGACGATTTGCTGCTCGCGTGCGTCGTAGCCGAACAGACTGCTCCATCATCCTCGCCTCCTGTTTTTGCAATTTTGGTTGCTCTAGTACGGCGCACACTGGGTTATTTACCAAATACATAGCATCCACATTGCCATTTTAGGGTGAAATTGGCTGTGATTAAAGAACAGCCATTTCCACAGGCGTTTGCCGAGGCAGTCGCCGCAAATTCATCGGGCACTGACGATCTGAAACACGGGCCCACGGGCATTTCAGCTACTCGTAATCCCGCAAAGCCGCGTAAATACAGCACAAAAGAGTGGACTAGAGGCGAGCGAATGCTGCCAAGCAATCGCCGGAGACTCGTGAGGCGGATACGGCGGCTAAGAAAGACAGAATTGTCGCGGAGGGCAAAACGGTGGTGTTGAACAAAACGATCGCACCTCAGGTAAACACCCTATGTGAAATTTGCTACTTGACCGGAGTGAGGCGGCATAATTTACATGATTTACCCTAGATGCTAGAACCCCGAAATCTAAGAAGCACGTCTACAGCCATTTCTGCTTAAAATCTCTGACAAAGTTCAAAGGCGGGGCGACTACGTTCTTTCGAGTGTGCTCTACACTGTGGGTTATGAATCTTTTGTCTCACGGCCCTCAGATGAGGCATTTTGGCAGCCAGATTTCCCCTGAGATTTGTGTCCGTTTCAGGCCGATCGGAACCGGGAGGGCACCTGTGATGCGGATTTTGAGCGTGGTTGGGGCGCGTCCGAACTTCATGAAGATCGCGCCGATCGTTTGGGAGTTGAGCAAGTTCCCCGAGATCCAACACTTCCTCGCGCACACCGGCCAGCACTATGACGAGTCGCTTTCCGGGAAATTCTTTGCGGATCTTGATCTGCCGAAACCTGACCTTAACCTGGAAGTTGGGTCGGGAAGCCATGCGGCGCAAACCGCCGAGGTAATGAAGCGTCTGGAGCCGGTCCTGCTCGACTACAAGCCGCAGATCGTTCTGGTTGTGGGGGACGTG
Source organism: uncultured Acidobacteriaceae bacterium (assembly GCA_963743585.1). Lineage (GTDB taxonomy): Bacteria > Acidobacteriota > Terriglobia > Terriglobales > Acidobacteriaceae > Sulfotelmatobacter. The sequence continues at coordinate 737,364 of CAVUQI010000007.1, forward strand.
AATTCCACGCTTGCCGCAGCCATTACCGCCGCCAAGTTAGGGATCGAAGTAGGTCATATCGAAGCCGGCCTGCGCAGTTTTGACATGAACATGCCGGAAGAAATCAACCGCAAGCTCACGGACGCAATCTCGATTTTGCTTTTCGTGACCGAACAGAGCGGGGTAAATAATCTGAAATGCGAAGGTGTGCCCGAAGGAAAGATCCACTTTGTGGGCAACGTGATGATCGATTCTCTGCTGCATTACCGCGAGGCCGCGGAGAGATCACCGATTCTTGATCGTCTTGGCGTCCGGAAAAGCGGATCCGGCTGTCTGGCATTCGCGGTGCTCACTCTGCACCGGCCATCGAACGTAGATGATCCAAAAACCCTGCAGGGAATTCTCAGTGCAGTCAGCGTTCTCGGATTGGACTTCCCGGTGTTCTTTCCGGTTCATCCTCGTACGCGAAAAAATATTGAGAGTTTTGGCCTGCAGCGCTATTTGGCAAATCCCGAAAATCAGATGAAAAACGGCATCGTGCCTCTCGACCCGCTCGGATACATCGATTTTCTTTCGCTCAATCAGCGTGCAATTCTTGTTCTCTCCGACTCTGGCGGGGTGCAGGAGGAGACTACAGCGCTGGGCGTGCCATGCCTGACTCTGCGGGAAAATACCGAGCGCCCTGCGACAGTCGAACAAGGAACAAACCAGATCGTGGGAGTAGATCCAGACCGCATATTGGCAGCCGCGCGGTCGGTGATAGAAGGTGCCAAAACGGCAAGCTAAATGCCCTCCCCTTTGGGATGGCAAGGCCGGCTCGCGAATTGTTGCCATTCTCAGAAGCTATCTACAAGGTCAGGGCGAAGAAGACGACATCCGGATGCCGGACTTGCGCTAGACTCTTGCAATAAGACACATGAAGCTTTCCGTCATTATGCCGGTCTATAACGAACGCGGTACGCTGCGGCAGGTAGTGGACCGCGTGCTGGCCGTTCCGCTAGATATTGAGCTGATTTGCGTGGACGACGGTTCGAGCGATGGTTCGAGGGAGATTCTCCAGCGGCTGGCGGCTGAGAGGCCGCAGGTGCGAGTTTTCTATCAACCGAGGAATATGGGCAAAGGGGCTGCTTTGCACCGCGGTTTTCGCGAAGCTGCGGGTGATTTTGTAATTATTCAGGATGCCGATCTGGAATACGATCCTGCCGAATACAAACTTCTGCTTGAGCCGCTGATTCAGGGCAGTGCTGATGTAGTTTATGGTTCCCGCTTTCTTTCCGCGCGTCCGCATCGCGTTTTGTATTTCTGGCACTCGGTGGGTAACTGGATTCTCACCGTGCTTTCGAACGCGCTCACGAACATCAACCTCAGCGACATGGAAACCTGCTACAAAGTTTTCCGGCGAGAAATTCTGCAATCCATACCTCTGCAAGAAAAAGGTTTCGGATTCGAACCGGAAATAACCGTGAAGATCGCGAAGCGAAAATTGCGCATTTACGAAGTGGGCATCAGCTATTGGGGCCGGACCTACGAAGAAGGAAAGAAGATTCAGTGGAAGGATGGAATGCGCGCGCTATGGTGCTTGTTGAAATATTGCATCACTGAACCCGCCGTATCGAGGACGACCAGGGCCGTCGCAGAGACTGCGGCGGTACCGGCAAATTCCACCGCCGAGCGGCTCCCGCGTTGATCGTTACTCAATGATTGACATTCAATGATCGACATGAATATTGCCCGGAGCGGCTTCGAAATCGCCTCGGCTCTTGAACTCCCTGACAATGAAGTGCACCTGTGGCGAATCGACTTCGATGCGGTCCGTTCGGAGGAAGCGCGCTGGCAGAGGCGCTTATCGCCGGACGAGACGGCCCGCGCCTCCCGCTTTCACTTCGCGGTCGATCGCCAGCGATATGCCATCTCGCGCGGGGTGTTGAGAACAATCGTGGCCGGCTACCTTGCAACAGACGCGAAAAATCTTGACTTTGTCTATTCCGGCAAGGAGAAGCCTTCGTTGTCGGCAACGTATTCGCGCGAAGGCTTAATGTTCAATATTTCTCATTCTGGCTCTGTGGGGCTATTGGCTTTTACGCGCGAAAGAGAGATCGGCGTCGATGTGGAGCAGGTGCGGAGCGATTTCGAGGTCGACGCAATTGCCCGCCGTTTCTTCTCCGCGCACGAACAAGAGCAACTCGCCGTTTTGCCGGAACAAGAAAGATTTGAGGCGTTCTTTCGCTGCTGGACGCGCAAGGAGGCGTATATCAAAGCGACCGGTGACGGCTTGTCTCTGCCACTGGATCAGTTCGACGTTTCGATTGTGTCCGGACATTCCGACGCACTGATTGCGACCAGGCCTGACAAATCTGAAGCTGCCCGCTGGTTGCTTCGAGAAGTTCCCGCCGGGCACGGCTATCTCGCCGCCTTATGTGCGCAGGGGCACGACTGGAAACTGAAGGACTGGAAAGACACCTCAGATTCGTAGCACCGATAGGCCGGCTTACAGCAATCGACTTACAGAGTTTTTAACGACTTGCAAGCTGAAGGCTAGATTCCGGCTTCGATGCGGGAGCGCGGGTCGAGATAATCGCGCAGCGCGTCGCCGATGAAATTAAAGCTGAGCACGGCGAGCATCACCGCGAGCGCTGGAAACAGCACGAGATGCGGCGCGTCAAAGAGGTGGGCGCGGCCATCATTGAGCATGGTTCCCCAGCTCGCGGTAGGCGGCGGGACGCCCAGTCCGAGAAAGCTCATCGTCGCTTCGGCGAGAATCGCTCCCGCCATGCCGATTGCCGCCTGCACAATTACCGGTTGAATAATATTTGGAAGAATGTGGTGCACGACGATGCGCAGATCGCTGGCACCGAGAGCGCGCGCGGCTTCGACGAATTCTCGTTCCCGCGCAGCGAGCACTTGTCCGCGGACAAGTCTCGCATAGCCGACCCACCCTCCGAGCGAGAGCGCGAGAACGAGATTAAAGATTCCGGGGCCGCGGAAAGCTACGAAGGCTATCGCCAGCAAAATTCCGGGGAACGATAAAAAGGCATTCATCAGCACGATATTCACGAAACGATCGACGGCGCCGCCGTAGTAGCCGGCGATCGAGCCGATGATCAGGCCTAGCCCAAGCGATGCGGCAACCACGCAGCTCCCGACCAACATGGAAATGCGCGCGCCGTAGATTATGCGGGAGAAAATGTCCCGGCCAAGTTCGTCGGTACCAAACCAGTGTGCGTGCGACGGTGCCTCAAGACGCGCTGGCAGATGGATCGCAGCAGGATCTTGAGGAGCGATCCACGGTGCGAACAGCGCGAACACCACGAAAATTACAACCAGGACAACGCCAATCGCGGCCAGCGGGTTACGGCGTGCATTTCCCGCGATGTTGCGGCGGAACGAGATGGCGGCGGCAGACATGAAAGAATATTAAATTGTTATGCAGATTTCGGACCGTCCTAAGTTGTATTCTTACTAAAGAATCCCGGCCCACGCGGTCGATCCGCGTGCGTGCCATTAACCTCCACCTCTAGCGTATTTTTTTGAGGAGAAAAATCATGAGCAAAATCTCGTATATTCCCAAAGACTACAACTCGGTCACACCATACCTGGTCATCAAGGGCGCTGCGCAAGCCATTGAGTATTACAAGAAAGTCTTCGGAGCGACTGAAACCGTTCGCATGAACGGCCCGGATGGCAAGGTCGGTCACGCCGAAATAAAAATCGGCGACTCGCACATCATGCTGGCCGACGAGAATCCCAGCATGGGGCAGGGCCACACCAGTCCCGCCACCGTTGGCGGGAGCCCGGTGAGCCTGTATGTATACCTTCCCGATGTCGATCGGGTGGTTCAAAAAGCAGCGGCGGAGGGCGCGAAAATCTTGAAGCCGGTGCAGGACCAGTTCTACGGTGATCGCAATGGCTTCATTCAAGATCCGTTTGGACATCTGTGGGGCATCGCCACTCATGTGGAAGATGTGTCGCCCGCGGAGATGAGCGAGCGGATGAAAAAGATGATGCTGGCGGCGTAGTTCGGTTTGAACTGGAGGCGGGGCAGCTTTGCTCCGCCTTTACTTCGCTCTGGACCCTAAAGCTTTTCGCCTGTCGCGACCTGGCCAACGAGAAGAAAGGTCTTGGGATACTTTCCTTCGCCACAGAGTTTGAATGAGCCGAAATCTTTGAACCACGGCCCCTCGGGAACATTCGGTCTTGTATCCAGCCAAACGCGAAGATGATTCAGGTCGTGAAGGCTGATGTTGCGGTCGTGCATACGGTCGGCCAGATGGTCGCGAATCGCTGAAGGGATGCGCGGCCAAGTCTCAATCTGAGGCATTATTCACCGAAAACTAAACGGCCCAGTTCGTCACCCAGGCGCTTGGCCTGCTGCGGATCGCTCGCGGCGCGAAAGCGCTCGGCGAGTTCGAAAAACGCCTTCTCTTTCTGCTTCCGTGCTTCGATGCCCAGCTCGATAAGCTCGACTAGAACCCGGTTGTCGCTCAGGCGCTGGCTCTTCGCCATGCGTTCCACTTGTTTGGCGAGGGGAGTGGGGAGCGACACGCTGCGGCGGACGTGTTTCGTGGTTGGCATAGCATCATTATACACCACTTTGGTGCAGCGGCGGGGCGCGCCAGCGATCTCGCCTGTCGATTTTGTAGGGGACGGCGGGTAGCTTTCACTGCCTGATTCTCGGGTTCGCCATCGAATACAGCACATCTGTCAGAAAATTCACCGCCACATAGGTCAATCCAATCGCCAGGATGCAGCCTTGCACCAGATAGTAATCGCGGTTGGAGATGGCTTGGATGGTGAGCCTGCCGATGCCGGGCCAGGAGAAGATTGTTTCAGTGACAATGGCTCCGGCAAGCAGCGCGCCGAACTGCAAGCCGAGCACGGTGATGATCGGGATCATGGCATTTCGCAGTGCGTGCCGATAAACCACGGTCCGCTCAGGCAAACCTTTGGCACGCGCGGTGCGAATGTAGTCCTGGCTGAGTTCTTCGAGCATGGAAGTACGGACCATGCGCGTGAGGATGGCTGCAAGCGCGCTGCCCATGGTAATCGCAGGCAGAATGAGATTCGCGAACGAGCCAGCGCCGGAGACTGGCAACCATCCAAGTCTAATGGCGAACAACAAAATCAGGATCGGCCCTAACGCAAAATTCGGGAACGACAGGCCGAACAAGCTGACCACCGAGAGCAAGCGATCATCCCAGCGATTGCGGCGCCTCGCCGAGCGCACGCCCGCGGGGATCGACAGAACGATGGCTACAAACAAAGAGGCCAGCGTGAGTTGCAGCGTGTAGGGATAACGCTGTGCGATCAGATGCGTGACGCTCTGGTTGTAGCGGAAAGACGGCCCGAGGTCGCCATGTAAGACGCCTTCCCAGTACCGCACATATTGAACCCCGAGCGGAGCATCGAGACCAAAGGCGTGGCGCGTGGCCGCGATATCGGCAGCTGGCGCACCTTCACCGAGCATCTGCTGAACCGGATCTCCCGGAACCAGATGAATCAACAAAAAGACGAGCGACACGACCAGCCAGATTACCGGCAGAGTGTAGAGAACGCGTTGGAAAAGTAGCCGCATGGATTGAATGGCTAGTGATCAGTGGCCAGCAATTCGAGCTTCGCTCGAACAGACAGCCGAGGGCGGCTGTCCCCACACTCGTACAAGATCCAAACTGCATAGGAAGATTCTCAACCTCCGGCCTGCTTCGCGGGTTCGGCTTTTCCTTCTATATTTTCGACTTTCTCAATCTTCACCTTTGCGATGCGATGACCATCCATTTCCTCCACCGTATAACGGTGACCTTCATATTCGAAAGATTCGCCGAGGTACGGAATGCGTTGCAAGCGGGCAAGGACGAATCCGGCCAGGGTTTCGAAGCCAGCATCCCGCGGCAAGTCCAAACCATGCTGAGTTTCGAGGTCGCGAATATTTTCTGAGCCCTCGAGGACCTGGGCTGACTCGTCCGCCAACGTGGGCTCCGGCGGTGATACGTCGAATTCATCTTCAATGTCGCCAACGAGCTGTTCCAGAACGTCTTCTACCGTGATCACGCCGGCGGTCGAACCAAATTCATCGACCACTACTGCCATGTGGCGGCGCCGCTCTTTGAATTCGGCCAACAGTTCCGATAAAGGCTTGGTTTCAGGGACCACCAAAACATCGTGCATGACCTGGCTGATCGGCGTGCGTGCAATCCGCGTAGCCAGAGGCTGGCCAAGATTGGCCAGTCTCAGCCTGACCCAACGAACCAGCTCCTTGTAGTAGAGAACTCCCACGATGTGCTCGGGGCCGCGTTGCGGATCGTAGACCGGGATGCGCGAGTGCTGGCCTTCGACCACCTGGTTCAGGGCCTCATCGAGCGTGAGATCCGAAGGAAGGGAAAAAATGTCTGGGCGGGGAACCATGACTTCACGCACCGTGATGTTGTCGAGTTCGATTGCATTGTGGATCATTTCTTCCTGCGACTCAGGAATCGCACCGAGCTGGCGGCTGGCGGTGACGATCAGCTTCAGTTCATCCGGCGAGTGGACGGCGCCTCCACGGCGCGTTTCCCGGGCCCCGAAAAGCCGCAAAACCAGGCTTCCGGATTGGCGCATGAAATAAAGCACGGGACGAGTTAGCGTGAGGAACCCCTCCATGGGAGCAGCGACCGCGAGCGCGATTTGCTCGGCACGCTGCAGGGCGAGCGTTTTTGGTACCAACTCTCCCAGCAAAACGTGCAGGTAGGTAATCAGGCTGAACGCGATAGCAATGGCGATGCCGTGGGCATAAATAGCGGCGTGCGGCACTTTGTGGAGAAATTGAAGGTTGCCCACCAAGCTGGCGACCATGGGTTCGCCGATCCAGCCCAGAGTGAGGCTGACCATGGTGATGCCGAGTTGCACACCGTTGACGACTTCGTCCAGACGCTGATGCAGGCGCTGCACGATGCGGGCACCGGTGCGGCCGGATTCGATGAGCTGCTGAATGCGGGTGTCGCGTATGCTCACCAGCGAGAATTCCGCCGCCGCAAAAAACGCATTTGCCGCCACCAGGAGCAGGATGAGCAGCACCCGGAGCAGCACAAAGGCGATCATGGATGGGTAATTCTAACATTTGAAAGGCAGTTGCCAGCGATCATGAGCCTTGCGCGCCCTGGGAGCTTGAGGGATTTCTGAATGGTCGGTTTCGAAGAGTGGATGAAGAATCATGCCCCAGTTCTGCAAATCGAATTAGAAAGCGCATAGGAAATTCACGGTCCAGGCTAACCATTTATCGATAGCATCGGTCTAATTAATCAGCGGCGGGTTAAGCCGCGCCGGGTCAGCCCTCAGTCAATCTAGAGAATCAGTTATTCTCGTCTTATCGGGTCCGAATCAGGGAACAAAGGAATCTGCGGCTGCGTAGAAGATAAAGCGGAAGCTTTGTTCTGTTCGAGCAGGAGGCAATCATGAATGGAAACGGAAATAGTCGGAAAAAGCGGCGTCGGGGATATATCTATGGCGCGATTGCGCTGGTCATTGTCCTGGTGATTGCCATTGGCCTGTTCGCGGCGACCCGGGGCGGCACCAAGATCGATCCTTCGAAGCTGGCGAAAGTGGAGCGCGGCGATCTGGCGAAGAGTGTGGTGGCCACCGGCAAAGTCACTCCTATTATCAAGGTCGAAGTGAAATCGAAGGCCAGCGGAATCGTGAAAAAGCTTTTGGTTGATTACGGCGATAAAGTGAAAAAAGGCCAACTGCTGGCCCAGTTGGACAAGATCGAGATTCAGGCGCAGGTGGACCAATCGCGCGCCGCGTTGGAAGCAGCACAGGCCAATTTGAAGGGATCACAGGCCGATTTTGAGCGCGCCAAAGTCGATGCCGAAGGCCCGGACGTGCCTTTGCTGAAGCGTGCTTATGATCGAGCTTTAGGCATGGCGAAAGATGGGGTGGTCTCGGAATCCAATCTCGATGATGCAGACAAAAACTACCAAATGGCGCTCAACAAGCAGAATGTCGCGAAAGCGCAAGTAACGGTTTTGAAGGCGAAGATCGCGCAATCGCAGGCGCAGGTTTCCGAGGACGAGGCGAATCTCAAACAACTCGAAGAGCAGCTGAGTTATACGGACATTGTTTCTCCGATCGACGGTATCGTGCTTTCGCGCGATGTCGAGATGGGCGACGCGGTCAGCTCGATCCTGGTGCTCGGTTCTTCGGCCACACTGGTGATGACTTTGGGAGACACCAGTGAGGTGTACGTCAAAGGCAAAGTGGACGAGAGCGATATCGGCAAGGTTTATCTGGGACAGCCAGCGCGCATCAAGGTGGAATCATTCAAAGACAAAACTTTTTACGGGAAAGTAACCAAGATTTCTCCCATGGGCGTGGAGAAAGACAATGTAACAACATTCGAAGTCCGGGTATCGATCCAGAATCCAGGCGGAGAGCTGAAAGCCGAGATGACGGCCAACGCGGAAATTATTCTCGACGAACACCACAACGTGCTGCAGATTCCGGAAGGCGCGATCATGTATGACAAGGACAAAAAAGCCTCTGTCGATATTCCCGATCCCAGGGCGAAGGACGGCATGAAGAAAGTTGCGGTCAACATTGGGATCTCCAACGGCGCCAAGACGGAAGTTCTCAGCGGGTTGAAAGAAGGCGAAGAAGTGGTGCTGCAGTAGAGCCGACCGGCAGCGATCTGCCAGCGATGACTGAGAGGGAGATGCATATGGCCAAGCAAAAGGTGTCGCGTCTTTTCCAGCTACTTTCGAGCATGGCCTTAGTATTTTTTCTTCTGCTGACCTGCGGCGTCGCGGCTGCCTCAACTCCGCAGGGCGAGTTTGACAAGACTTTCCAGGTCACAGGGCCCGTGGATCTCGAAGCGCAAACACACTCCGGCGATATCATCGTGCGCAGTGGGCCGGCGGGCTCGGTTTCCATACACGGCAAGATATTCGTGGGAGATCATTGGCTGTTAGGCGATCGTCGTTCGGATGTTACCGCTATCGAGCAGAATCCCCCGTTGCGGCAGGATGGCAATAGAATTCATATCGACTATGTGAATGCACACGACATTTCCGTGGATTACGAAATTATCGTTCCGGCCGATACCACGATTCGTGCGCACAGCGGCTCCGGTGATCTGACCATCGAAGGCACTCATGGCAACGCCGACCTGCGGAGCGGCTCAGGCGATTTGAAACTCACAGGGATTACCGGGGAAATACACTTGCAGACGGGTTCGGGCAACGTGCGCGCACGGGAAATTTCCGGAGCGGTGAGCGGAAATGCAGGCAGCGGCGACATCGAAGTGGAAGAAGTCGGGTCTGGCGATATCAATTTGAATAGCGGCTCGGGCAACATCACAATTCGCGGTATTCATGGCGGATTACATGCGGAAGCTGGCAGCGGCGATATCACGGCGGAAGGCACTCAGGGCGGCGACTGGGAGATTCGCACCGGCTCGGGGAACGTGCATGTGCGGCTGCCGGCAGACGCGGCCTTCGATGCCAACATCTCTACAGGCTCAGGCACGCTCGATGTGGATGCGCCCATCACCATGACGGTGCAGGGCCGGATAAACGATACTCATAAAACCATCGCCGGCAAAGTTCGTGGCGGAGGCCCGATGCTCACTTTGCATACCGGGTCAGGCGATATTCACATCGAGTAAGAGTACCGAGTAATCTGCCAACAGAACGCAGTCGCCCCGGCTTCTGATCACTGATGACTGGTCACTAATCGCCGCCCACTGTTCCAGCATTACCTCCGTGCCTTGACTCTGTTGTAGCCAGCGATTACTTTCGAGTTTTTGGGATTTGTGTCTCCATTCTGGCGGGGGAACCTTGAGCCATCGTCCGGTTATTACTCTTACCACTGACTTCGGCACCAACGATCATTTTGTGGGCGCGATGAAAGGCGTGATCCTGGACATTGTTCCGGACGCGCAGATCGTTGACATCTGCCACGCAGTGCAGGCCTTCGACGTGCTCGATGGCGCGCTTACCATCTCACAAGCGTATTCGTATTTTCCCAACCGGACGGTGCACGTAGTGGTGGTCGATCCCGGAGTGGGCACGGCGCGCAGGCCGATTGTGGCCTCGAGCGACGGATACCATTTTGTGGCCCCCGACAATGGTGTGCTCTCGCTGGTCTATGCGCGCGAAGAGCGGGTGCACGTGCGCCACGTCACCTCGGAACATTATTTTTTGCAGCCGGTCAGTAATACGTTCCATGCCAGGGACATTTTCGCTCCGGTCGCGGCGTATCTTGCTAAGGAAGTTGAGTCGCAGAAATTTGGCGACGAGATAGACGATTATGTTCGCTTCAACGCGCCGAAGCCGAAGGCAGTGGACCAGAATCGGTTGCGTGGAGTCGTGCTGAAGGTCGACCGCTTCGGAAATCTGATCACCAACATCACACCGCAAGACGTTCCCGTGCTTTTCGGAGATGGCGCCAAAGCATTCAAAATCAAGGTGGGCAGCCGCGAGGTCACGGAAATGCACAGTGCCTATGCGGAAGGCGCACCGGGAGAGGTGTTCGGCGTTCTCGGCAGTATGGGATTTCTTGAGATTGCGGCAAATCGCGGTGCAGCGGCCCAATTGACCGGAGCCGGTAAAGGAGCAGACGTCAGCATTATCCTCGGCGAAGCTGCGGCTGCCGGGAAGAGCGCGTAGAACCGGCGTTTTCTCAAGCCGATTGAGCTTGGTCCTCAGGATTTGATCCGGAGTCAAGCTTCGAGCCCGACTTAAGCTTTGATTCAAACCGCTTAAGAAATCTTGGGCTTCGGGTGGGCGTAGCGATCCATCTCTCCGGTCCACTTCAAGAAGCGCCACAGACTTACGCGTTCCCGCCATAGAAATTCCCAGAATTCTATAAAGCCGATCTGCGTCATTTTCACGCCGCAATAGGTCTCAATACGCCACAGAAGATACGGGCTGCGCCACGGAGCCAGGCGATGACCTTTCGTGGCGCTCCAGAGAAAGCGTAGAGCGTGAAGCATGGCACCATCATAGCCAGAATATCTCTCCGCGACTATGCTTCGTGCAGCTCGGCGCTCAGTACGCGCGACGTGGCATGTTAGAATCCTCTCTCCGCCAGTCAGTTCGCGCTATGTCTGATGCCAAGGCCCGCCAGAACGCCGAAAACCATTACTATGCCGCGCTCGATTTGATGGCGGATGGGAAGCTGGAAGAAGCGGTCATTGAGTACCGGCGATCGATTGAAGTGGACCCTTCGTTCACCGAGGCGATGCATGGACTGGCCCGCGCTTTACAAGACTTGCAACGCTACGATGATGCGATTGCGGTCGCGCAGAAAATTGTCGAACTCGACCCCGACGATGTGCTCGCCCACACCAGCCTGTCGGTGCTGTATCAAAAAAAAGGAATGATTCCGGAGGCTGAAGCCGAAGGAGCCAAGGCGCGCGTACTGGGATGGAAACAGCAGTTGAGGAAAAGCTAGCTCTTCCGGCGAAGCGAAGGATCTCCGCTACCATGCTGTGTGCCACGGGAGATCCCTCGGCCCGCTGGTAAAAACGCGGGATCTTCGGGATGACACCCCGGTGATTCAGACATTCAAACTGACCCACTATCCAGGCTCGGGACCCCGCAGGTTCCTCCGCCCAGAATCCGGATTTAAAAAAAATCCGGATCAAGTCGCTAAATCTATGGATCCAGGGAACTTGCTGGACCGTTGATCTGGGGTAATCCTTCTAAAATCCTGAGCTGAAAGAATTTACCCGCAAAATATCCCGGCCAAAGAACTTACTGTCCCCATTGCGTGCTAACTCTCGCCTTAAATTTTCAAAGAGCGTATGAATCTTTGGAATTCATAATGGAACAGGTTGCGGGGTGAGCGAAAGGTTGGATGTCACAAGGTGGTTGTGGAATTGCGTTTCAAGACAGTTCCGAGACAGTTGGAAAAAGTTTCATTTAGACATAGGGTCGTCCATCGAAGATGGAGCGCTCGGCGTGATAAGCTCTCCGCGGAAAATCCATCGAGGTTCGTGGTACCCACTCGTCGAAAACCGCGACGAGTGGGGCAGCCTCTTCCGTGGTGATCCGATCAAAATCAAGAATCAGACGTATGGGCCAGCCCCCCGGGGTCAACAGTGTAACCGCCTTGCTTACGCCAACGACCAAGGTTTTTCCCAGCGCTCCAACTCGTGAGGTTACGCAGCAGGCAGACTTCTAGCCTGCTGCAGGTAGCTGGCTATTGACTGTCGCAGTTGCGAATCTACCTCGTCCGCAATCGTCATCACATCTATCAGCAAGGTGCTAAGGTTTACGCGATGTAGATTGTTGTGCAATCCGTAGAAAATGCTCACCTGAAGTAGCCGCGATTCGTCTACGATCATCTCGATGGAGTAGCCTTGCCTGTAACGCATTGTTCCGTGCTCAGCCGCCGTGGCGGAGACGCTGGCATGCTGGGTTTCCGGCAAATGGGACACAACCAGTCGGTCAACCAAGTCTTGCAACAATCGAGGCAAATGGCCGATTCGCTCGCTGTCATCAACCAGGCCGCTGCTGAGTACCTCGTCCTCTTTTGCTCGCTTCAGCCAATCCGCGATAATGGATGTCGATTCGCGCTTCAGTATTGTCGCAACAGTCTCCCTCGATGTCCGGCTTGAACCCTTGTGGGTCGCCATTCTCTTGCTGATAAGCTCTCCGAGTGCTCTGACATTAAGAGGCTTTACCAGGATTTCATCTGCCTGCTGAACCATGGCAGCCATCGCCGCATGTGTATCGAGGTTGCCGCTGGTTACGACCGTTAACACGTTCGGCTGGGCATTTCGCATCGCACTGACCAACGTGAAGCCATCCGCAGCAACCAGGCATCCTTTGATCAGTAACGAGGACATCAAAGGCGTGCGTGTTCATGCGGACCAACGCTTCCGCCACGCCTGCGACGGGAGTCACCTTGAACCGTCGAGATTCAAGTGACCTCTGCATCATTTCTAGTACGGCTGGGTCATCATCCACCAGAAGAACCCGAATCGGTTCCATACATCACCCCACAGTGTGTGCCTCTATCTGATTAAGAGCGTGACACCTTTAGGGGTGTTGGTCTGAGCAATTGTGACCACCGTAACATCCAGTAAATTGGCGGAGCTAGCCTTCTCAATCGCTTACAGCAATAAACATCGCGGCCTTTCTTTTCGAGCATCTTGAGGGCAGCGTCAGGTATCGATCACTCGGCGTCTATGGCTCGACGCTACGGTGCGGGTGATCGTTTCTTCCGGTGGCATCTTGTGAGAATCATGTCGTCAGTCGCGGTCAATTTGCAGGTCCGATTTCTCGCTAGTCATACTTTGTCATGGTCGCCGAACGCATTTGGCGCAATGTCGCCATATCACTCACCCACACGGTGTCGAAGATATGCGCAGCGAACGCACGAGTGCAGCCCAGAAAATCGGATGCTTCTCGCAGGCAAAACTGGAAATGGCGGCTGAGAGCTACAGCTCGTACTTCTTCATCAAATGCCGGAAGGAGCGGTAGGAAATGCGCAGCAGATCGGCGGCCCTGGTTTGGACTCCGTTGGAGCGATCGAGCGCACTTTGCAGGAGGCTGCGCTCGATGCTGGCCACGTAGCCCTCCATGCCCACGCCATCGGGAAGCACGGCGCCCGGGGGCACGTCGGCTGACGCTCCAGCAATGCCGGCGCCTGCGGCGGCTGCGCGGGCCTTTGCCTTTTCCGCTGGCAATTCGACATGCAACTCGTCGGTCATCTCCAGGGCGACCGCGCGCTCGATAGTGTTCTCGAGCTGGCGCACGTTGCCCGGCCACTCGTACCCGCAAAGAGCTTCGAGCGAATTCTTGTTGATGCGCAGGATGCTGCGATTTGCCGCTGCGGCATACTTTTTCAGGAAATGGTTCGCCAGCAGTGGAATATCTTCAGGACGTTCGCGCAGATTCGGAACGCGAATGGGAATGACGCTGAGACGATAGTAAAGATCTTCCCGGAACAGGTTTTCGGCCACGGCTTTATCCAAGTCGCGATTAGTGGCTGCAATTACCCGCACGTCGACCGGAATCTCACTGGCCCCTCCGACGGGACGAACCGTGCGCTCCTGCAACACACGCAGCAACTTCACCTGCATGGCCAGAGTCATCTCGCTGATTTCATCGAGAAACAGCGTTCCGCTGCTGGCCACTTCAAAGAGCCCGCGTTTGTTTTGGGTCGCTCCGGTGAAAGCGCCTTTCAGGTAACCGAACAGTTCGCTCTCCAGCAAGGTCTCTGGGAAAGCCCCGCAGTTTACCGATACGAAAGGCTCGGTGGCGCGTGGCGAACAAATGTGGACAGCTCGCGCTACCAGCTCTTTACCGGTTCCACTTTCGCCATGAATCAGCACTGTGCTTGCCGTGGAGGCAACGGTCCGCACCGTGTGCTTCAGCTTTTCCATGGCGGCGCTGGAGCCGACGATGTTATCGAGAGAATTGTGCGACGCTGCGTCGCGGCGCAGAGCAAAATTCTGTTTGCTGAGAATTGATTTTTCGAGCACCCGGTTAATGGCCAGCTTGATTTCATCCACCAGGCCGGGGCTCTTGCGAATGTAATCGGAAGCGCCTCCGGCTTTCACCGCTTCGACGGCAGCTTCATAATCGTCCACGGCGGTGATGAGGATTACCGGTGAATCCGGCGAAACCCGGTGGGCGTGGCGCAGGACTTCAACGCCATCAATATTCGGCATTTTGATATCGGTGACGATCAGGTCGTAAAGGGCGCCATCGATCTTGTTTTTTGCGGCCTGGCCGGATTGCACGGTTTCGACGCGGTGGCCTTCGCGGCGAAGAGCGATGTCCAGCATTTCGCAGATGGAACGCTCATCGTCGCACACGAGAATGTTAGCCATGCCACCTCCCTTCCGCCGCAGCTTTGGCAAATGGGGCCGGAACGGTTGTCGCGGACGAAGACGGCTGCGCGGCTTCGAGCAACGAAGTACCGCCTAACTCTTCCGCATCGGGAGTGTCCGAGCTATCCCGCACGGCATCAAACCGGCGCAGCCTCAAAACGAAAGTCGTTCCCTTTCCGGGCTTCGATCGGGCCCACACCTTGCCCTCGTGCGCCTGAACGATTTGATATACGACGGCCAATCCAAGGCCGGTGCCACCTTCGAAGCTGGATTGAAATGGCTCGAAAATTTTCTCGGTCTGCTGAGGCGTCATCCCCGTGCCAGTGTCGGCGAAACTGACCTGCCAATCGTCGCCCAAAGCATCAATCGATGCGGTCAGAGCGCCTCCATCTTTCATGGCGCGTACGGCGTTCTCGGAGAAATTCCAGAAAACTTGTTTGATTTTGTCTCCATCGGCCAGGACCCAGGCCTGCTTGACGGCGACGCGACTGTTCACCGTGATTCCGGTATTCTCGGCCGTCATGCGGTGCCGCACCAGCGTGAGCGTATCTTCCAGCAGTGGCACCAGGTCCACTTTGTCAAAGTGGTATTGTTTGCCGCGCGAGTAGGCGAGAAAGTCGGTGATGATGCCATTCAGGCGCTGCGATTCGCGGGTAACAATGTCGAGCAGGTGGCGGTGCTCTTCGCTCATTTCCGGAATAGCGGAAAGCATGCTTACCGATCCCGCGATGGAAGTCAGCGGGTTGCGAATCTCGTGAGCAATTGCCGCGGCCAGGCGGCCCACCGCGGCCAGCCGGTCCTGCATGCGGACTTCCCGCTCCAGGCGGCGGACTTCGGTCAGGTCGTCCATGGCATAGACGCAACCGGATGCGCCGCCATCGGGAACGTTCAAGGCAGCAACTCTGATGCGAACTGTTTTACGGAACCCGCCAGGAGTATCGAAGCGGACTTCCGCATGAGACCATGATTCGCCATTGGGCAGCGGATCGAGAAAGAACGGGCTGACCGGCTTGCCGAGCAACTCGCCGGAGGTGCGCTCCAGAAGTTTCTGTGCTGCGCTGTTGACCAGCGTAATCCGGCCGTCCAGACCGGTCGTGATTAATCCGCTGCTGATGGATTGAATGATGTTCTCGTGCAGAATCTGCAGATCTTCCAGAGCGCCGCTGGCATTTTGAAGTTGAACGCCTACGAGGCGCAACTTTGCCGCGAGCAGGCCGGTAAGATATGCCACTGCCATGAACGCGGACAGGTGAACGAAGATCAGTCCCTGAAGCGCCTTCAACTCAGGATGCGTAGTCACATAGGAACGCACGATTCCGTAGTAGGCAAGTTCGAGGGTCGTGCCATAAAGAATGAAAGCCAGCGCGGCAATTAGATGGGCCCAGACTCGCGGCAGCAGAATACCCGCCACGATGATGACGAGAGGATACAGAACGTTCAAGGAACTGTCCCAACTGCCGGTCTCGTGGACCACGAGGCTCACCATGATGAGGTCAGTGAGCACCTGCAAAGACGCCTGCAGGCGGTACTCCCGCCAGAACGAGAGCAGTAGAACGTAAAACAAAGAGACGGTGAACCAGAACAGGATCGTAGTCAGAAACAGGCGCAGTGGCAGGCGGGTTGGAGTAAGCCGGGCTATCGTCAGTTCAAGACCGAGCAGAAAAGTCAGGATCAGAATCCTGACTTTGACCAGCCATGCCAGCCAATTCCGCTCGTCGAAGGTCGCTTGCATGGTCAATCTAGGTTCAAAGTTTCAAAGTTCGGGTTCAAAGTTTCAAAGTTTCAAGGTTCAAGGTTTCAAAGTTCTTCAGGAGTAGCTCTCCTTGAGACCTTGAAACCTCTTCACCGTGAAACCTGGTGTTTATCCCGCCAATTTCGCGATCATGGCGAACAGCGGCATGTAGAGCGAAATTACGATTCCGCCGATGGTCAAGCCCAATAAGCCAATGATGACGGGTTCGAGCATGGCGAGCATGTCTCTGGTCGCGGCGTCTACTTCTTCTTCGTAGAAATCGGCGATCTTCTGCAACATGCTGTCCATCGCGCCGGTTGCTTCGCCAACACCAATCATTTGCGTCACCATGTTCGGGAAAACTCCGCATTCTTTCAGTGGATCGACAATCGTCCGTCCTTCTTCGATGGCTTTGCGAACTTTCATCAGGGCCTCCTCCAGCACGGCGTTGCCGGAGGTCTTTGCGGTGATCGACAAACCTTCGAGGATAGGAACTCCTGAAGTGATCAAAGTTCCGAGAGTGCGGGTAAAGCGGCCGACTGCGATCTTCCGCAGCAGGCTGCCGATGATCGGCACCATAAGGAGGGTTTTATCGAAGTAGTATCGACCCGTCTTCGTCTTGCGAATCTGCCCCAGGCCGAAAATCGCTCCGCCGACGACCACAAGGAAAAGCCACCAGAAAGTCTGCACGAAGGAACTGAGGCCCATCACGATGCGCGTAGGGAGCGGCAACGCGACACCTAATCCAGCAAAGAGGTTGGCGAAGATCGGCACCACCCACTTCAATAAGGCGGCCACAATGACCGCCGCGATCGATACCACGGCAACTGGATAGATCAATGCGGACTTCACGGCGGATTTCAGCCGGACCGCCTTTTCTACGTATACTGCCAACCGCTGCAAAATGACGTCGAGAATACCGCCGGTCTCACCCGCTTCAATCATGTTGGTGGTGAGGTCGTCGAAGACAACCGGATACTGCCGCATGGCGTTGGCCAGGGTCGAGCCGCCCTCCACCGTGGTGCGCACTCCAGTCAGGGTTTTCTGGAAGGCCTGGCTTTCCTGATTGGCCGCAAGAATTTCAAGACACTGTACCAGCGGCAAGCCGGCATCGATCATGACGGAGAACTGGCGGAAGAAAATCGCGATGTCCTTGACCTTGACCTTGCCCGAACCGAAGGTCGGAAGCGCAAATTCCTTTCCCTTTTCGCGGATTGCGCCGGGCGTGATCCGCTCGCGGCGCAGTTGTTGGCTGAGTGACTGCTTGTTCGGTGCCGAGCGCTCTCCGCTGATTTTTTGTCCGGAAGCATCTTTGCCGGAAAATGTGAATACTGGCATGTTCTTAGCTCTCCTCTGTTTCGTCTAATGCCTTCATTGCAGTGTGGTGGTCCCTCTTTATTCCGATCTCGTACTAAGCCTCGATGCTCATGTGCCTATCGCTTCGCGGTCGCGGCTGCTTTTGCGGCCACGCCGCCTGTGGCGGTCGGCCGGGTCAGCAAGCTGGCGCCGCGGTTGATCATTTCCTGAAGCTCATCCGCGTTGCTGGAGCGCTGAAGAGCAACCTCCAGAGAAACCTGTTTCTGGAAGTAAGAAGTGGCCAAAGCCTGATTGAACGTCTGCATGCCAAACTTGTCTTGACCCGATTGCATGGCCGAATAGACCTGGTGAATTTTGTCTTCGCGAATCAGATTGCGCACCGCGGGATTGGGAATAAGAATTTCCATAATCATGGAGCGCCCTTTGCCGCTGATGGTGGGCAGCAAGCTTTGGCACATAATGCCTTCGAGCACCAGCGAAAGCTGGGCGCGAATCTGCGGCTGCTGGTGCGCAGGAAAAACGTCGATAATGCGGTTAATGGTGGAAGTCGCCGAGTTGGTGTGCAAGGTCCCAAAGGTCAAGTGACCGGTTTCGGCAATCCGCAGGGCAGATTCAATAGTTTCCAGGTCGCGCATTTCGCCGATCAGGACGACGTCGGGATCTTCACGGAGGGCGGCGCGCAGGGCATCGGTAAAGCTCTTGGTATCGGCGTGCAATTCGCGCTGGTTGACCACGCAGTTCTTGTTCATGTGCACGAATTCGATGGGGTCTTCGATGGTGAGAATGTGATCGTGGCGTTCGCTGTTGATCTTGTCGATCATGGCCGCCAGGGTGGTCGACTTGCCGGAGCCGGTTGGGCCCGTTACCAGCACGAGCCCGCGTGGTTTATCGCAGAGTTTGCTCACGACCGCAGGGAGCCCAAGTTGGTTGAAGGACTTAATTTCGAAGGGAATCAGACGGAAAACCGCCGCGCTTGCGCCGCGCTGGTTGAAGACGTTAGCGCGAAAACGCGCGAGACCTTTCAATCCGAAAGAAAAGTCCAGCTCCAGGCTTTCTTCGAACCGGTGCTTCTGCGCATCGGTCATGACGCTGTAGGCCAATTGCTTAGTTTCAGCGGGCGTCATCTGTGGCAGATCCAGCGGCACCAGATGTCCGTGAACGCGTATTTGCGGCGGAGAATTGGTGGTGATGTGAAGATCGCTGCCGTTCATCTCCAGCATTCTTTTCAACAGATCGCTAAGCGATAGGCCCATAATCGTGATTCCTTTTCCTCTCGAGTGAACTAATGAATGGTTTCGCGGGCTACTTCTTCCAAAGTGGTCATGCCCGCGGCCACTTTGATCAAACCGCTGCGCCGCAAGGTGATCATGCCCCGCTCGATCGCTTTCTTTTTCAATTCGACCGCTGACGCTCCCACCAGCACGAGTTCTCTGATTTCGTCGTCGACTTCCATGACTTCGTACAGACCGCAGCGGCCTTTGTAGCCGGTGTTGTTGCACACTCCACAGCCTTTACCTTTTTGAATCTTCACGGTCTTGGCCTCTTCCGGCGTAAAACCTTCCTCAATCAGCGCCGGCACCGGAACTTCGACCACCTGGGCGCAGTCTTTGCAAATGCGCCGAACCAGGCGCTGGGCGCAGATCAGGTGAACCGAAGTTGCCACCAGGAAAGGCTCAATACCCATGTTCATCAATCGAGTGATGGTTTCCGGCGCGCCGTTCGTGTGCAGGGTCGATAAAACCAAGTGACCGGTAAGAGCGGCCTTGATGGCAATTTCCGCGGTTTCAAAGTCGCGGATTTCGCCGACCAGAATGATGTTGGGGTCCTGGCGCAGGAATGAACGGAGAGCGGCGGCAAAATTCAATCCGATCTGCTCCTTCATCTGTACCTGGTTAACGCCGCCGAGTTGAAATTCGACGGGGTCTTCCGCGGTCATGATGTTCGTGTCAGGCTGGTTGAGGCGCGAAATAGACGAGTAAAGGGTGTTGGTTTTTCCGGATCCTGTAGGGCCCGTGACCAGCACCATGCCGTAAGGTTTGAGAATGGCTTTTTCGAATTTGACGAGCGACTCGGGTTCGAAGCCGAGTTTGGTCATATCGAGCCGCAGGTTTTCTTTGTCGAGCAACCGGAGCACGATTTTTTCACCCCACAAAGTAGGCAGGGTGCTGACACGAAAATCGAGCTGTTTTTTGCGGCCTCCGATATTCATCTTCAGCATGATGCGGCCGTCTTGCGGCAGGCGCTTTTCGCTGATGTCGAGCTTCGCCATGATCTTCAGGCGGGAGGTGATCGCGTCCTTTAATTTCATCGGCGGAGACATGATCGACTGCAGCACGCCGTCAATGCGGAAGCGAACGCGGAATTCTTTTTCGTAGGGCTCGATGTGAATGTCGCTGGCTCCGCGCTTCACGGCGTCGCCCAGGATCACGTTGACGAGCTTGACGACGGGAGCTTCGTCGGCCGCTTTCTCCAGCTCCGACAAGCCCATTTCCTGCTGTTCGGCCTGCAGTTCGACGTCTTCATCGCTAAGCTCCGACATCGACTGCATCACAGACTCGAGATCTTCTTCTTTCGTTCCCGTTCCGTAAGACTTGTCGATGCCCTCCAGAATCGAACTCTCCGAGGCGACCACCGGCTCGATATTGAAGCCGGTCATGAACTTGATATCGTCCATGGCGAAGACGTTCGTGGGATCGACCATGGCGATGGTGAGCGAGGCGCCCACGCGGCTTAGAGGAAGAATCTGGTAGCGTTTCGCCGTTTCGTAGGGAATCAGCTTGACGACGGCCGGATCGATTTCGAAGTACGAAAGGTTGATGGCCGGAACGCCGTATTGACGGGAAAGAAAATTAGTGACGTCCTCGTCGGTGAGGAAGCCGAGCTTCACGAGGGCAGAGCCCAGACGGCAATTCTGGTCTTTCTGGGCTTTGGTCGCTTGTTCCAACTGCTCCGGGGTAATGATCTTCTCTTTGACGAGAAGGTCACCCAGCCGTTGAGACATACGTCGATCTCCTGTCCACGTAGGAACAATGCCGAACCGTCGAACCGGCAGTCACGCGAATCGCTGCTTCCAGCTGTGGGAGAGAAGAGCAGCGTCTTGGCGTTGACACAAATTGTCATGGCAACTCGATTACTGCACCAGTTACCGTGGTGCTTGAACTTGCCGAAATCTTCCGCATTTCGCTCCAGATCCTCCGAAATCCGCGCCAGTTGAGCGTTTTCGATGGAGAAATTATCAGATGCCTCTGGAAGTACATGCACTCTGGTAAGCGCTATTCGGACTGCCGGCGCGACCGGGCCGGCGGCGTAAACTCAAATTGAGGATTTGTAATTTGCGGGCGAAAACGGAAAAAGAAATTCGCGCCTATTACAGCGCCTTATTTCGGGCCTGGGGCACCACAGCATTGGTGGCCTGCAGAATCTGCATTTGAAGTTGTAGTCGGCGCTTATCTCACGCAGAACACCTCATGGACCAATGTCGAAAAAGCTTTGGCGAACCTGCGAACAGCCGGCGTGCTCAGCGTCAGGGGAATTCGCAGTGTCTCCGTTATCGAACTCGAAGGCCTGATTCGCCCTGCGGGGTAGTTTCGCCAGAAGGCAAATCGATTGAAGCTTTTCGTGAGGCTTTTAGATGACAGATACCGGGGTTCGCTGGCCAAGATGTTCGCAACTCCGACAAACAACCTTCGGCAAGAATTGATCAGCCTGAATGGAGTTGGGCCGGAAACCGCCGATTCGATTCTGCTCTATGCGGGAAATCATCCAGCTTTTTGTGGTCGATGCCTATACGCGGCGTATCGTGGAACGCCATGAACTTCTGCCCGAGGGCGCCGCTTATGAGGAAATCCAGTGTCTCTTTCAGGAAGCGCTTTTCTCCATCGCAGATTCCGATTTGTTTTTGGAAAGAGTTCCTGAAGGAGCTGAGTTCGGGCTGGCGACCGGGTTCCCGGCCACTCGTCATCCGCCCTCTAAGATGAGCGCTGCGAAACGTACGTCTCTGGCGCAGGTCTACAACGAAATGCACGGCCTCATCGTGGGTGTAGGAAAGCACTTCTGCAAAAAGTCACAGGCCCGTTGTGACGAATGCCCTTTACGAAGCTTCCTGCCTGCGCATAAGTAGAAGTCTCCATGGGTCATGCAAATTCATTTCAAAAACAAGCGCATCTTCGCCAGACGTTTTGGCGCTTAGCAATTCTTGGCTGCGCGCTAGCTTCCATAAGTCGAGCTTCCATCGGCGGACAGACGTTGCGCGAGGCGGCAGGTCGCGCGGGCATACTGATCGGCACCGCGGTCCGTCCTTCCCAGTTCAGCGAGTGGCGATATGCATCGGTCATCGCTCGCGAGTTCAACATGGTTGAACCCGAAGATGCTTTGAAATGGCGGGCATTGCGGCCCGATCGGCACAGCTATGATTTCCGCGCTGGCGATGAGGTGGTTCGCTTTGCCCAACAACATCAGATGAAAGTTCGCGGCCATTGTTTGGTTTGGGGCCGCGACAATCCGGATTGGCTTGTTCAAGGGAACTTCAGTAGCCGGCAGCTTTCGCGCCTTCTGCACGATCATATTTCGCGTGTGATGAAGCATTATGCGGGGCAGGTGTTCGCGTGGGATGTGGTCAATGAAGCGCTGGATGAAAAAGGAAATCCGCGAGACTCAATCTGGTACAACCAACCCGGCATAGGATTTGCCGCCAACGGAACGGCGTACATCGAGCAAGCATTTCGTTGGGCGCACAAAGCCGATCCGCAGGCTTTGCTTTTCTACAATGAAGCGGAAGGCGAGGACCTGGGTCGCAAGTCGGACGCGGTCTATGCAATGGTCAAAGATTTCAAGCGGCGCGGGGTCCCGATTGCCGGGGTTGGTTTGCAGATGCACATTCCGAGCGTCGATGTCGATATTGATGCGGAAACCGCCGCTATTTCTGCGAACATTGCGCGTCTCTCAGCGCTCGGGATCGAGGTACACATCACTGAACTCGACGTCTCGGTGCCGATAGATTCGAACGGTGTGGCAAGTGCCGGCGATCTGCAAAAGCAGGCGGATCTTTATCGCGGCGTGGTAAGGGCGTGTCTGCAGAATCGCGGCTGCTCGGCGATCCAGACTTGGGGATTCACCGACAAGTATTCCTGGATTCGATCGCACTCCAGAGGCACGCGCGGCGATGCGCTGCTTTTCGATCGCGAATACGAACCGAAGCCTTCGTACAAAGCCGTTCTGCAGGAGCTATCTGCGGGGCGCGTTTCCAGGTATGCAAACTCAGTTCATTCGCCGAACTAAGCCTCTTCACTGCATCGAACTGCATCTATAATAATTTAAGCCCTTAACTGCAGAAGCCCAGTTTGCAGTGCTGGCGCGTGTTCGCGTGGCCGAAACCATCACAAATCGATCCAACACCGCATATCGTGTGCGAGTGATTATCCTGCTCGCAATGGCGGTGTTCGTGTTGCTGGCGATCCTGGTTTCGCAAACCGCGTTCGACCTCACCCTTTTGCATCCGGGAAACAATCAGCAGATTGTGGTCTTTTACGCGCTATCGCTGCTGATCTCACTGCTTTTTGTGGCCCTGACGTTTGTGCTGGCGCGCAATCTCCTGAAGTTGTTTGCCGAACGCCGTCTGGGAGTGCTGGGATCGAAATTTCGCACCCGCATGGTCGTGGGCGCGCTATTGCTCTCGTTTGTTCCGGTCGTGGTGATGTACTGGTTTGCCTACGGGTTAATGAATCGCTCGATCGATAAATGGTTCTCAACTCCCGTGGAGGAAGTGCGCGCCGACACGCACGCGATGGTATCTCTGTTGGCGGAATACGCCGCCCAAAACGCGCGGCGCCGAGGCAACTTCGATTGCAAATTCTGCCGAAGTACAGCACAGCTTTGCCGGACACGGATTCTCCGCGGTAGAAAACGAGTTTCATAGCCATGAAGTCACTTTGCAGGGTGGGTTCGCGTTGGCCATACAAAATGGCAATGTTGAAGCCAGCTTCAACGCGCCCGCGCCGTGGGCCCTTTTGAAAGCTAGCCTGCCGCTTGCTCCGGCCGCCAAACAAGGGCCCGCGAGCTTCACGTGGGGGCAGACGGAATACACGCTGGGCAGCGCTGCGGTAGGAGAGGATGGCGTAATTCTGGTGGCCATTCCGCTGCCGGCACAATTTGCTAAAACCGTGAAGCAAGTGGAAGAAAGCCAGCAGCGTTATTTCGAACTGGCGCATGAGCGCAGGCTGGTGCGTCGGACACTACATGGGTTTGCTTCTTCTGCTGACCATGATCGTGCTCTTCGTAACTACATGGCTGGCGTTATTTCTTTCGAAGCTGGTTACCCGGCCGCTGGCCGCACTCGCGGAGGCGACGCAGGAAATTGCACGCGGGCGGTTGGATCACCGCATCGACGTAAGCGCGGCCGATGAGATCGGGGACCTGGTGCGCTCGTTCAATAAAATGGCGGCCGATCTTGAAGTCAGCCGGAAGCAGATCGTAGCTTCGACCATGGAAGCGCGCGCGGCCAATGCCGAACTCGACCAGCGACGGCAACACATGGAGACCATCCTGGAAAGCATTCCAACGGGAGTCTTGTCGCTTGACGCGGAGCGGAATGTGACCCATGCGAATCAGGCGCTCGTACGGATGTTTCATCCCGATGGCTATCTGGACCGCGAGCGCGTGCTGCGACATGCCAGGCTGGAGGAAGTATTTCCGAAAGAAGTGATGGAAGATCTGGAGCCAATGCTCCGGCGCACCGACCGCATGGGCATGACCACCAGCCAGATCGAGACGCAATTGCAACGTGCGCCCCTGAATGCGGCGGTGACGGTTGCAGCCCTGCGCCATCAGGACGAAAGGTCAGGCTACGTCATAGTTTTTGAAGACCTCTCCGACTTGTTAAAAGCCCAAAAGCAGGCGGCATGGCGCGAGGTAGCGCGGCGGGTCGCTCATGAGATCAAGAACCCGCTAACGCCGATCGCACTCTCCGCAGAACGCATACAGCGCCATCTCGAACGTGCCCCGGCGGCTGACAAAGCTTCGCTCGAGGTAGTTCGAACCTGTGCCGTGACCATTGCGGGAGCGGTAGAAACTGTTCGCCGGTTGGTGGACGAGTTTTCCTCGTTGGCACGCTTCCCGGCTTCCCGACCGGCGCCGGCTGACATCAACGAGGTCATTGAGGATGCGCTCTCCATGTTCAATGGACGATTGGACCACATTCGAATTCACAAATCGCTGGCTCCGGGGCTGCCCAAAGTAATGGCCGATTCCGAGGCGATGAAGCGTGCAGTCGCCAACCTGGTGGATAACGCCGCTGAGGCCATGCAGGATGCGCTGGTGCGCGAGATTCAGATCTCCACTTCGCTGGTTGGCAGCCGTGATGCAGTCGAAATCACAGTGGCGGACACCGGACATGGGGTGACTCGGGAACTGAAGGAGAAATTGTTTCTGCCATATTTCTCTACCAGGAAGCGCGGAACCGGGCTTGGTTTAGCGATCGTGAGCAGAGTGATTGAAGAGCACCATGGCTCCATTCGCCTGGAAGAAAACCAGCCGGTGGGCGCGCGATTCATCCTGGAATTGCCGGTAGTCCCCGAACCTGCGTTGGCGAACGCCACACCTCAGCATGCATAAAATCCTGATCGTTGATGACGAGTCCGGAATCCGCGAATCGCTCGGGGGAGTGCTGGCGGACGAGGGTTACGATACGGCTTCGGTGGAGAGCGGCGAAGAATGCCTGAAATTGCTGCGTGGACAGCGGTCGGCATTTGAAGTCGTGCTCCTCGACGTGTGGCTTCCGGGAATCGATGGCGTGGAAACCCTGGAAAGAATCCGCGATATGGATAATCCGCCGGAAGTGATCATGATCTCAGGGCACGGCACAATCGAAACCGCGGTGCGCGCGACGAAGCTCGGAGCTTACGACTTCCTGGAAAAACCGCTTTCGATCGATAAGACCTTGATCGCCGTCAAAAATGCGGTCCAATCTAAAAAACTGAAGCACGAGAATATCGACCTGAAGAAACAGCTTCAGGCAAAAAGCGTGATCGTTGGAGACAGCATTCCCATGAAAGCGCTGCGGCAGCAGATTGCGCTCATGGCGCCCACCAACGGCCGGGTGCTGATCTACGGCGAATCGGGGACGGGAAAGGAATTGGTGGCGCACGCCATCCATGCCCAGAGTCTGCGCAAGGAGGAGACTTTTGTTGAAGTGAACTGCGCCGCGATTCCTGAGGACCTGATAGAAAGCGAACTTTTCGGGCACTACAAGGGGTCGTTTCCCGGAGCAGCCGCCAACAAGGAAGGTAAGTTTCAAAAGGCGAGCGGTGGAACGCTGTTTCTTGATGAAGTGGCCGACATGAGCCTGAAGACGCAGGCTAAAGTGCTGCGCAGCCTGGAGGAGCAGCGTGTAGCCCCGCTGGGCAGCGATCAAACCATTGCGGTCGATGCGCGCATTATCGCTTCGACCAACAAAGACCTGGAAGAGGAAATATCCAAGGGAAATTTTCGTGAGGATTTGTTTTACCGGCTGAATGTGATTCCCTTCTTTGTGCCTCCGTTGCGCGATCGCAAGGAAGACGTTCCACTTTTCGCGAAGCACTTTTTAAAGGAGTTGGCCGCGACCTACGGACGCCGTCCCCGCGAGATCACCGACGATGCGATCGAGGGCCTGATTCGCTATTCCTGGCCGGGCAATGTGCGCGAACTGCGTAACGTAATTGAGCGCATCGTGATCATGAACCCCATGACCACGCGATTTGAACGAAAGCATCTGCCGCCGCTGGTCGATCGCGATGGTCACCGCAGAGAAGTGCGAGGCGAGTTTTCCAGCTTGCACGAGGCGCGGGACGCCTATGAGCGGGACTTTATTCTCAAGAAGCTCGACGAGAACCACGGCAACGTAACCCGCGCCGCTGAAGTGTTAGGCCTTGAAAGAAGCCATCTCTACCGGAAGATGAGGACCTTAGGCATCGCGGCGAAGGACTAGACGACGAGAATCGAGCCTAGCGCTTGACCATGTGAATTTCTGTGCCGTTTTTTCTGAACTCCACTTTGTCCATGAGCTGATTGATCAGAAAAATTCCGCGCCCGTGATTGGAATACACGTTCTCTCCAACCGTACAGCCGGGAATCGATTCCGGATTGAAACCTGGACCGGGATCCCGCACCACAATCAGGATGCCTCGTTCTTCATCGTTGCTCACCAGGCATTCCACAGTTTTGGTCGGATCTTCCTTGGCTCCGTGAATCACCGCATTCGCTAAGGCTTCCTGCAGCGACAACTCGATGGCGTCTTCCTTGCCGTCAATTCCATTCATTTGGCGGACCACTTCCATCACTTCCTGGACGACCGGATCGACGGCCTTGCGATCGGCGGCGAGAGTCACTCGCAAAATCAAATTCAGCTTGTCGGGGTCGAAATCTTTCTCGGGAAGCAATGGCTCGGGAGAATCCGCGATTGGCATGTTTGGGCTGGTTGGCCTGGAACAATACTGACGTAACTGATTCTAACCTCTAACCCTCGCGAGGACAATGCGAGGCACGTTCTAAAGAGTAAATCAGTATCCAACGCGTTCTTACTGGCGCGGGCCGGTGAGATGCTCCAATTGCGTTCTCCAATCGAGTTCTTCGACGAAGTTGCGAGACTGCCGCCAATTGGGTTGTACCTTCACGTAGAGTTCGAGAAAGACTTTCGCGTCCAGCATTTTTTCGATCTGCAGCCGAGCCGAGGTGCCGATCCGCTTTAGCATCTGCCCTTTCTTGCCGATGAGGATTCCTTTCTGGCCCTCGCGTTCGCAGTAAATGGTGGCCGAGATGCGCGTCAATCTGGGACTTTCCTCGAAACTGTCAACGATGACAGTGGTCGCATAGGGGATCTCTTCCTCGGTCTCAATCAGCACGCGTTCGCGAATGATCTCAGCGGCCACAAAGCGTGCCGGTTGATCCGTAATCTGGTCCTCCGGAAAGTATGGAGGGCCCACGGGCAATGCTGCGGTAATTTGTTTAAGAAGGACATCGAGGCCATCGCGCTTTAGAGCGGAAATAGGAACAATCTCATAAAATTCATGCAGCTTTTTGTACTCCTCGATCAATGGCAGCAACTTGTCCTTACTTTTCAGTAAGTCGATTTTGTTGAGAACGAGACAGACTTTCGCCTTCGAGTGCTTCAGCATTTGCACCGAGAACTCGTCGCGCGCATCCGTCTTATGCGTGACGTCGATCAGAAGTAGAACCACGTTGCATCCTTCGAGAGCTTCGCGGACCTCCACCAACATTTTTCGTCCCAAAGAACTGTCTGGCTTGTGAACGCCTGGCGTATCGACCAGAACGATCTGAGCAGCATCGCGGCCTTTGCTCTTCGGAAGATTAACGATCCCTAAAATGCGATTGCGCGTGGTTTGAGGCTTGGGCGAGATGATCGCCAGTTTCTCGCCGACAAGCGCATTGAGCAGCGTTGATTTGCCGGCATTAGGCCGGCCAAGAATACAGACAAACCCGGAGCGGAATGGCATAAGGAAGATTCTGGCTACCAGCCAAACAGAGTGGCTCAGAGATCAGTATTTCACGAATATTAGTGGAGGGGCCTTGACGAGCGCTAGCAGCTAGAAACCTGCTTTTATATCAGTTTCAATTGTCGTGGCTGCACGGCGGTGATTCGCACGCGTTCGACCCTGCGATTGGTAGACTCGAGAACTTCGAAGCGAAGGCCATCGTCATTCACAATCTCGCCTTGCCGCGGAATGTGCCCGGCCAACTCGCTGACCAGCCCCGCAACCGTTGCCGACTCGCGGCCTTCCGGCCGGGCGCCGAACAGCTCGGCGAGACGGTCCGCATCGGCCCTGCCAGACACGACATAGGATTGATCATTCTCCCTGACGATCTCCGGTTTTTCGTGCTCGTCGCGGATCTCACCGACAATTTCCTCCACCAGGTCTTCGATCGTGACCAGCCCTGCAACGCCCCCATATTCATCGACCACGATCGCCATGCGAATATTATTTTTCTGCATTTCGCGCAGCAGGTCGCTCCCGAGTTTGCTCTCCGGAACGAAATAAACGTCCCGGCGCATGAGGCTTTCAAGAGTTCGCGTGGAGGCCTCGCTATCGGGCACCTGCAGCACGTCCTGCGCGTAGACAATGCCTTTGATATTGTGAATGCTCTCGGCGTACACGGGGACCCGAGAGTAATGCTTGGTGCGAAGCATCTCGATGAAGCGCTCAACCGTGGTATCCATCGGCAAGGCGAACATTTCGGGACGCGGCTTCATGGCTTCGCGCACCGTCTTTCCGCTGAACTCGACAGCCGAATGAATCAAATCACGGTCACCTTCCTGAATGATTCCTTCTTCCTGGCCGGCTTCAATCAATGCATCCACCGCTTCCGATGCGCTCTCCGGCTGCTCGCGAGTGTTTTCTCGCGTGAGCGATGCGACCGATTGCAGGAAGCCGAGAACGATGGTCACTGGAAGCACAAGATAGATCAGGATTCGCAGAAGCCACATCCAGCGCAGAAGCCACGCACCATCGGTGCGCGAGAAGAAAACGAATGGCAGAAATTGATTGAAGACGATGACGATCAGAATGAGGCTGATCGCAGCCTGCAAGATTTCGTAGATGCTCCAGCGCTGAGTGGCAAAAACAAGATAACCTACGAGCACAGAAATCGTTGCCGTGGTCAATTGCTTCAGTACCGACATGGAAAGCGCCGCCCGTGATCGGCTTACTTTCAGGGATGGCTCTATCCTTTGCTCAAAAATATCGATATTGTCCTGAAAATCGCGGGAGAGAAATTTGCCGATTTCCTGGTAGACGCGATCCACATAGGAGGCCAGCGCCAGCAACGGCAACAGAACGATAAGCGCCAACATCACGGGCCAATTCATGGCGTTCTCCGTTTTGCGGCGCGCCGGCTTTGACCGGCGCTCTTGCGCATCGAAGAATCAGAGGTCTTCTCGGTTCGCTCGATCAAAGCCGCCTCAAGCTTCAGTTGCCGACGCAATCGGCTTTCTTTGCGAGACATTTCGCCGCCATCGCGCTCGTGGTCGAACCCTGCTAAATGAAGAATGCCGTGCAGCACCAGGATTCTCACTTCATTTTCGAGCGGATGCCCCAGGCGTTTGGCATTGTCGCGAGCAATGTCGGCGGAGATCACTACGTCCCCTGCGAGCTGTTTCGGAAGTGATTTCTGCACGTGCAAAGCTGGAAACGACAATACGTCTGTCGCTTTGTCAGACCCGCGGAACCGATGGTTCAGCGATCGCACTTGGCTGCTGCTGGTCACGAGCACGTTTACCATTTCACGCATACGAATGAGCTTTCGCACGCGTAATACAAAACGTTCGATCGTCGATGCGCTCAGGCCGACAATTCGTTTGCTGAAGGTAACCAAGCCTAATCGTGCACCTGCCAACTTCGGTCAAAGCACTGAAGCGCCGCCATCTTGTCTATCGAGATCGCGCTTTTAGAGATCATTTTGGAGAACACTTTCTGCACGAATCGATAGGGCGCAAATAAATAGAGGGCCCAATTTCAGCCCTCAAGATACTGCTCTATTCTCCTGACGCAATAAATCCGCTGTTTGCGCTCTCCGTGTTTTTCGCATGGGCCGTCGTTTCGCCACGAGTTGCGTCGGGGTTCCTGCCTCCCGACAGCAATAGCATTTGCTGCTCGGCAACGTGGGTCTTGTGTTCGTCATAGGCGCGGATGATGCGTTGCACCAGATGGTGACGGACGACATCGGCTTCGTCGAAGCGAACGAAGCTCAAGCCCTCGACCTTCTGCAAGATATCGATCGCTTCCAGGAGTCCGCTCCGCCGCGCGTTGGGCAAGTCGATCTGTGTGATGTCCCCGGT
Organism: uncultured Acidobacteriaceae bacterium; assembly: GCA_963743585.1. Taxonomy (GTDB): domain Bacteria; phylum Acidobacteriota; class Terriglobia; order Terriglobales; family Acidobacteriaceae; genus Sulfotelmatobacter. Next base: position 768,030 of record CAVUQI010000007.1, read on the forward strand.
GATCACTGCCTTGGAATTGAACCCCAGCCGGGTGACGAACATCTTCATCTGCTCCGACGTCGTGTTCTGCGCCTCGTCGAGAATTACAAATGAGTCATTCAGTGTGCGGCCGCGCATGAAAGCGATGGGCGCAATCTCAATCACATTCTTTTCGAGATATCGATCAACTCTCTCAGGATCGAGCATGTCATAGAGAGCGTCGTACAGCGGACGCAGGTAGGGGTCGATCTTGTCCTGCAAAGTGCCGGGAAGAAAGCCGAGGCGTTCACCGGCTTCGACGGCCGGCCGTGCCAAAATGATGCGGTTCACGCGTTTCGCAAGCAGCGCCGAAATCGCCATGGCCACGGCGAGATATGTCTTTCCAGTTCCCGCAGGGCCGACGCCGAAAACCATGTCATGTTTTTCGATGGCCTCAACATAACGGCGCTGGTTCGCACTCTTCGGTTGCACGGTGCGGCGGCCGAGCGAACGCTGCCGGCCAGCATCGGCCAACCCTCGGAGGGTCGCGGTCGAATCCGCAGTCAACACTCGCAACATGCTGTTAAGGTCGCCATTATTGAAGGTGTAGCCGGAGCGCTGCAGGCTTTCATAATCGGAAAAGACCTGCTCAGCGCGGGCCACATCGCGAGCCGCGCCTTCCAGTTCGACAGAATTGGAACGCAAATCAATTCTGATGTTGAGGCCGTCTTCCAGGAGGCGCATGTTTTCGTCGCGGGTGCCAAATAGGGTTTCGATGTTAGGACTTATGCCGATGCTTTTCTTCATTCAGTCTCTTTGACGAACCTCTGTATGCACAACAGGCGCGCAGGTAGCGCAGGCAAAACGGAATTGTGCTCGGAGACGGGACCAACCGGAATGTTCATGCCCAGGAGGCAGGTTACTTCCACTGAGTAAAGCGTACCCCGCGCCGGGACAGGAGTCAATGGCGATAACGGCGCTTCCGATACACAGGCTGCCGACGCGCGAGTACGGCAGAAATCAATATTCGGCGCTTCGTTTGACCACTGAGAGTTACTCTCGTAAAATGGAGGTTCGGCGTTCCACCGAAAATCCTGGTAGATAAAGGCAGCAATCGCAAATGGCAAATCATTTCTCGGCGCTCAAACGCGCCCGGCAGACTGAACGACGTACCGCGAGAAACCGGGCCAATACTTCGCGCCTGCGCACCGCATTGAGAACTTTGCGCGAGAGCATTGAAAAAGGCGACAAGCAAGGCGCTGAGCAGACCTACCGCCAGACCGTATCCGCGCTCGACAAGGCGGTGCAAAAGGGCACGTTGCACGGCAACACCGCGGCGCGCTATAAATCGCGCCTGGGCGCGCGCCTCAATGCAATGAAATAACCGGGGCGTCGAAGCTCGCCTTCTTACTGACCTCGTATAACTCCCGGTTCGCCTCTAAGCCGATTACAATTTCGGAAGTAAGAAGCCGGTGCTGCGCCGGTGTTCGGCAAAGGCATCGCCGAACTCGGCGGAAAGCATTCGTTCCTCCCGGCGAGCTTTTATTGCGAAGCCGGTCACAATCACGCACACGGCAACCACTGAGCGCCATTGATCAAAGATGAGCGCTGAAGCAATCGCCGCCAAATCAAGCCCCGAGTAGATCGGGTTCCGAAGCCGGGCATAAGGCCCGGTGCGAATCAACTTGTGATCTTGCTTGATCGTGATTCGCCCGCTCCAATACTGGCCAAGGTGCCAGCGCGCCCACAAAGCCAAAGCAATGCCAATCCAGAGCAGAACCACTCCGAGAACGAACCAGGGGAACGTACGCCTGATCACCCGATGATCGAGGATCCCCGCGTTAAGGTCCTGATCAAAGAGAAGTACAAACCCGAATACTTCCACCAGCATGATTCCATAACGCGCGGCGAACGATTCCCTTTTCGCCGCCGGGCGGGTCTTGAGCGCTCCAATGGCCCAGTAAACCATGAATACGACCCACGGGCCTTCGATGAGATAGCGCCAGAGCATTTAGGAGTCCCGGCTACCTGGAGAGATACGCAACTACACTGGCAATTGTTCCTGCATCCACGAGGGCGATTCGATTTTGGGCTCGGAGGTCAGATCGATGATCAGGCGCTCCAGCACCATGCGCTTGCTCACAGGATTCGACCGCAAGGCCAGATCAGCTTTTGCCACCAGACGGATGGCCCGCGTCAGGTCGCGTCGCGATTTGTAGCGGCGGGCCTGTTTGATGATGTCATCGGCAGCAAATGGCGGCACGCGAAACCCCTGCCACAATGCGGCCCACAGCATGCGCTGGTCGCGAACGTTGCGTTCGAGAATGACCAGCATCTGACGGAAAGTTTTGGCCAACATGTAAATGTGGCCGATGGCTGCTTCTTCGCCGTCGCCGGAAGACAGAATTGCATCCAGCACTTCTAATGCACGTACGCGATCTTTCGCCGAGATCGCATCAGTTAATTCATAGAGCGACCGTTGCTTCGCCGCCAGCACCATGGTTTCCACATCACCGAGCGTAATATGGTTTTTTGCGCCGACGTAGAGCATGAGTTTTTCAAGCTCATTGGAGATCATCATCATGTCGCCGCCGAGCGCATCGACCAGTTCGCGTCCGCCGTCGGGATCGATTTTCACGCTGCGGCTCGCACAATAATCGGCAATCCAGCGCACCGCTTCGCTTTCTTCCACACGCGCCAATTCGACGATGCCGCAGTACTGGCCCAGGGTTTCGCGGATCCGCTCATAACGTTCTTTGTCCTGCATATCCATGCGGCGAACGTCGGCGGGAATGCTGATATGGTCGGCGACAAATACGATCAAGGCATCGGGGTTTGGATTCTTGCAGTAGCCTTCGATCGCGGCAAGCTTTTCTTCGTTTGAGTTTGAGCCGCGCCCGAAAAGGTTCTTTACACCGCGCACAAAGAAAACCTGAAATGGGGCCATCAACGAAGGGGTTTGGGCGCGGTCGAGAACTTCGGCCAGATCAGTTTCCAAAAGATCGAATTCGAAAAAGCTGAAATCGCGCAGATCGGCAGGAACGAGATGCTGCAGAATCGCATCCCGGAAGCGCTTGCGAAAGTAAGCTTCGTCGCCCACGAACACGTAAGCTGGACGCAGTTTGCGCGACGCGAGGTCGCTAACAAAACGCTCCGCCTGGGCAAACGCCCGCATCAGAGGCCCTCCGCCTTTAAAAAGTTCTTCGCCACAAACTCTAACATCTAGAAGCCCTCCAGGATGTTAGAAACCAGCGTCTGGGCAAAATCGCGAGACAGGCGCTGGAAAGCGGGCGAATCCTCCTGGAAAAAGCTGGTGAGGTCCTGCGAAACTTCGTATTGTTCGCGAAAGAGATAGGCAGGATTCTGATAGAGCACTTTACCCTCTCTATCTGTCAGCGACACACTCATGCTGACAACCACCAAAACGCTGGCAGCTTGCCCGGTCGATGAGTTGTAAGTAAGCGGTGTAGAAGAAGCCGATAACACAGTGCCGCGCAGGGTGGCGTCGGCAGCCTCACTTGGATCGTTGAGAATGTGATAATGCGTACGCGTGGTGAACTCGCTGACCACGGAAGAAGTCAGCAGCTGTTCGATTCGATAAGTCCGCGTCTGGTTAACGAAGGCCGGGATGGCAATGGTTTTGACGTTCTCCGGAATCTGCGCGGTATGGCCAACGGTGTGATATCCGCAAGCGGCGCCTGCCGCCAACAGCGCCAGGCACACCGTTTGCAGCACCTTCATTGCACCTTTCCCAAGGGCCGGGTTGCGATCATGCTCTCGGCACATTCCACGGCAGTGATCGCCGCGATGCGCAGGTTGTCGGCCGTCGCCCAGAGCCAGGTTCCGTTGGGACGCTCAACATCATTTTTCAACGCAACCAGAATATCGGGCTGACCCGCGCTGTTTACATTATTCGGCTGCAGATCTTCCTGAGCACCAGCCTCCTGGGCCCCAGTTATCGTGACGTGATCTCCAGCCAAGACGTTTGGCAGCCTGTCTCGATCGGCAGGTTGCTCCATCTCCAGGTAAATGGCCAAAGAATGACCATGAAAAACCGGGGCCTGGAGGGTCATCAGAGCCGGCTCCGGCGCACCTGGACCGGCAATCTTGTGGTAGTGGCGCCGCACTCGAGACTCGATCGAATCGAGCGAGAGTTGCGATTTCTGCCCATACCGCGCCACCATGTTGAAGGCGATCTGGACGTCGAATACGTCCTTGGGCAGCGTTTGAAAGGACAGTAGATTGACAGTTTGCTGGTGCAACTCGTCCATCCCTTTTTGTCCCTGCTCAGACGCCGGTTCAAACAGCGTGGCAGCGACGGTCCTGATCGGGCCGGCCCTGCGCGCGCGCAGCAAGAGCAAGGCGAGGCCCACCGCTGCAGGATGTGCCACGACAGCCGGAGCGGGCTCAAGCTCGGGCTGCCAAATCTCTCCCCGCTCGCGCTCCAACCAAACACTGCGGACCTGCGCGCCTTCATCTTCTTCGAGCAACGCTCCGGAAAGATCGATGATCGCGCTGCCAGCATCGCGCGCCCGTTTCCAATTCTTGCGCACACACTCCGCATCCCCCGCGAAGAAGGTGAAATCGACATGGGTAAACAGTTCGCCCCGGACGCTCTGAATGAAATTGATCTCATCTCCCGTGGCTTCCAACTGGCCGATTGATTCATCGTCATCGAGCAGGCGGATGTCGACCGCGGGAAAATTGCGCTCGTTCAGCATCTCGGCAACTTCTTTCCCCCGGAGCGTAGCTGCGCCCACAATCGCCACGCGAAACAGTTGTCCGCGGGTTGTGGTCGAGGGAGCCGGCAATCCGGCAATTTTTGGCGGGGCGCTCATGACGTTTGCGAAGCCTCCTTGTACATAGGTGGGGGTGGTTGCCGGCGGCGGCGAAATATCCATTGCAATCGCCAGAAGACACCCGAAAAGGTGTACAGGAGCGCAATTGCGAAGAGCACTGGTTTCGAAAAGAACCAGATGGCGGCGATCAGAGCACCGAATAAAACAATGAGCCGTGCCGGACGGCGCGATCCGAAATCAATATCTTTAAAGCTATAAAAGCGCCAGGTGCTGACCATCAAATAACCGACTGCGGCGACCATGGCCAGCCAAGTGACTGCCGTATACCAGGACCCTAACGGAACTCCGGATACAAAATGAACCACCGCAGCAATCACTCCAGCACCAGCCGGGATGGGCATGCCCACAAAATATTTCTTCCCTGGGCGGCCAGGGTTCGACGGCTGCGGATTTGTCGTAATGTTGAAGCGGGCAAGGCGGCTGGCACCGGCCATTAAAAATAAGAAGCCGGCAATGGCCCCGAGTTGAGTGAGTTTGATGTTCCAGTCGGTGAGCGCTACCGTGGGCATCAGATGAAAGCCCCAAGTCCAGGCGAGCATCGCGGGCGCAACGCCAAATGTAATCACATCCGCCAGCGAATCGAGCTCTTTGCCGAAATCGCTGCTGGTGCCCGTCATGCGGGCGACACGGCCATCCAGACCATCGAAAAGCACAGCAAACCCGATGGCTTTCGCGGCATTGTCGAGATGCCACGGGGTCACGGCAGTGGCGTGCACAACCTCCAGAATCGCGTAAAAACCTGCCGCCATGTTTCCCGTGGTGAACAGGGAAGGCAGGATGTACATGCCCTTGCGCATGCGGCGTCCACGCTTGTTGTCTGGTTTGAGATTCGACTCATCAGGGCTCATCGAACACCCCTTTCGCTCGCCGCAGAACGCGTCGCACTCGCCAACTCGGGCTTGGGCTGCAGGTAAGCGAGCACGCTCTCGCCGCCGCGGACATGCTCGCCGACCTTCACGTTGACCGAAGCTGCCGCATCGAAGAATACGTCGACCCGGGAACCGAACTTCATCATCCCCACGCGCTGGCCACGCTGCACGTGCTCGCCGATTTGCGGTTGGAAAACAATTCTGCGGGCAAGCAGGCCGGCGATTTGTTTGAATACAACTACCTGCTCATCACCCTCGACTGTCACGACATTCTGCTCGTTCTGCTCGGCAGAAAGTTCGTTCATCGCATTCAGGAACTTGCCGCGTCTATATCGAACATCGCGCACTATCCCCTGGATCGGCGAACGATTCACGTGCACGTCGAAGACGTTCAGAAAAATGCTGATGCGCGCCTGCTTCTCGTCACTTCCAGCGATCGAAACTGAGATGACCGACACCGAGGTGACTTTGCCATCCGCGGGAGAAACAATCGCGCCCGGAATATCCGGTACAACGCGCTCCGGATCGCGAAAGAACCAGAGAAAAAAAACGGCAAGCAATACTGGAGTCACGGCCAAGAAGGGACTGGCGAATAAACCGACCAGCACCGCGGCTGCGATCAGGGCCAGCGCGTAATAGTAGCCATCACGAACCATGGGATTCTTCAATTATAGAGCACAGTTGAGCGTCAAGCGCTCACGCCAGCCGGGAATGTGGTATAGCCATAAATCGCGAATGTTGCGTAAGTGTAAATAAAGAAAGGCGCAGGTAAGCGCCGTTGATCGGATAGAATTTCGCCTCAGCGGCGAGTGCCGCTATTCGGATGGCCAGAAAATTATGCTACGTGCGTGCCGAACTGTTGCTGATACTGCCGTTCGATCGACTGCATCTGGTCTTTCAGACGCAACTTGAGCTTCTTCAGGCGAACTTCTTCCAGCTTTTCGTCTTCGCTGAGATAACGTTTTTGCGTGAGAGAATCAAGACGAGTGGAATACTGCAGGTGTTCCTGGGCCAATTTCCGAAACTCATCATGATTGGTCAGGAGAGTGTTGTTTGCAGTCACCATCCAGTAAACCTCCAACCGGGATTTATAACCTCAACCTAGCACAGCCCCAAAAATGGTTCAATGCCCAAATCTGGTGCACTGGAAGCAGGAGAAAAGTACAACAAAACGCTGGATTTAGCAAAGATTAAGTCGATACAAAACCGCATTTTCCTGAGGGCTTACGTAATAGTTCTGACGCCTGCTTACGGTTTCAAAGCCAAATTTCTCGTATAACGCGCGGGCGGCCCGGTTCGATTCCCGAACTTCAAGAAATATGGCGGAAACCTTTGTCTCTCGCGAGTGAGCTAGAAGTTGCGTTACCAGCAACGAAGCAACACCTTGGCGGCGAGCCGGCGTGTCGACCACTAGGTTCTCCAACTCGCATTCGTCGGTCGTTCTATGTGCGATGAGGAAGCCGAGGACGCCAGCGTGCTCCTCGGAACTGCGCTCGGGGTGCGAGTTCCGGTTCTCTTCGACGAACCGTTCTTCGACCACCCAGGCATAGCGCTCTGATGTCTGCGGTTCCGTCGCAGGCAAGAATAAACCTTCATACTGTTGCTGGGTCCAATGCGCGGCGGAGGAGCTTGCGCGATCAAGGTTCATCATCGCTGAAACGTCAGTGGCGTTGGCTAGTCTTACATGCAAGCTATGATCTGCTTTTTTCTAGAATTTCGGCGTCGGTACGGCGAATGTAATTCGCCTCCAAGCGCTCGGGCGTTGTTGTCTGGCCTGATTTGATTTTGCTCCAGCCCAGGCGGGCGACATCGGCAGCAGAAATCGGCGCGATGGTGGAGACCCGTACGCTAACGGCTTGAGCCGCCTGGGAGATCGCCGGATCGGGAGTGACGATATGCCATCCATTGGCCCGCTCGAAAAAATCAGCACGCGACATGAGATATTCGGGGTTGATTGAGATGGCTTGTGCCGGGACAGTCGAGGAAATTTCGTACTCGCCGAGATAAACGTCACCGCGGCCAGCATCCAGCACGGCCACAACTCTTCCTTGAATGCCGCTTGTGACCGCGCAGACTTCGAGCATGGAAACGGCGGCGATCGGCTTGATCAAAGTCTCGGCGAGCGCCATCACCGCTGCCAGGCCCACGCGGATGCCGGTGAACGATCCCGGCCCCGAAACCACGGCGAAGGCGCCGATCGCGTCTTTGTCGTAGCCATTACTTGAAATCAACGTAGAGATCTGCGGAATTAATTGCGCGGAAAAAGTGCCGCCAACGAGTGGCATGATCTCGATGATTTCCATCTCGCTGGAAATGTCCTTCTCTTTTGTCTGCTCTTCGACACGCGCGAGGGCGATGCTGCCTTGCCTGCCGGAAGTGTCGATGGAGAGAAGAAGCATTTGTGGAATTTGATTCGGCGCTCTGTGTTCAATCCGTCTTGTTACTTTTGAACCAGTTCCAGCAGCACGCCGCCGGTGCTTGATGGATGTACAAAAACGTATTGATGGCCTCCGGCGCCAGTCTTAATTTCTTCTGAGACGAGGCGCACGCCGTCGCGCTTAAGCCGATCGACTGCTGCCGGCAGGTCAGGAACACGCAGGCAAACATGATGCAATCCCTCGCCGCGCTTGGCAATGAATTTGGCGATGGCTGAATCTTCCGAAGTTGCTTGCAGCAATTCCAGCCGACTTTCGCCAACCGGAACCATCAACAGGCGCACCTGTTCCTGCTCGACAGTTTCTTCGGGAGAGACGCTCAAGCCCAGTGTTTCGTAAATCGATTTCGCCGCCGCGAGCGATTTGACTGCGATGCCGAGATGATCGATCTGAACCATTCTTCTTCCGGCTTAACTTTTCCGACTCAACTTTTCTGATTTAACTGCTTCCGCCTAACTTCTCGCGGCTTTCTCCGCAATCTCCTCAATCAGAGAATAAGGATCGCGCTTGTGCTCGGCGACCTCCGCCGCGTAGCGGGCTACGCTGCCGTTGCCCATTTGCTCGCGGGCCTTTTCGAGCAGCGTATCACGGAGCATTTCGATCAGACGCTCCTGCCAATTCTCCACGCTCTTGCGAAGAACCAGATTCTGTTTCTTTAGATGCGACTCGTAATCCGAAATCGCTGCGGCCAGTTCTTCGATTCCGAGTCCCTGAGTGGCGACTGTTTTCACAATCGGCGGAGTCCAGCCATCGCGGCGCATCGCCATCGATTGCAGGGTGCGAATCTCGCGTTCCACATGCTCGGCGCCATCACGGTCGCTTTTATTAATGACGAAGACATCGGCAATTTCCATGATGCCAGCTTTGATGGTCTGCACATCGTCCCCCATACCGGGGACCAGAATGAGGATGGTCACATCGGCGAGGCGCACGATATCGACTTCATCCTGGCCGACACCTACGGTTTCGATCATGATCAGATCACGGCCGGAGGCATCGAGCACAGTGGCCACATCTGCGGTGGCGCGCGCCAGTCCGCCCAGAGAGCCGCGGGTCGCCATGCTGCGAATGTAGATGCCGGGGTCGGAGAAATGCTCCTGCATACGGATGCGGTCGCCAAGAATCGCGCCACCGGTATAGGGACTGGTTGGATCGATCGCAATGATACCGACGCTGCGGTTCTCCTTCTCGTCACCCCGGCGATAGAAGCGCGCAAGCTGATCGACCAGCGTGCTCTTGCCCGCTCCGGGCGCGCCAGTCAGGCCGAGGGTGCGGGCGTGGCCGGTGTACGGGAATAGGGCTTTGAGCAAGTCGGACCAGCCGGGCGCGCGGTTCTCTACGATCGAGATAGCACGCGCCAGGGCGCGCACGTCGCCGGAACGAAGCGAGTGAATCTGATTTGCGTAGCTGTCTGCCAAACGTTTCAGTGTAAAGCAGGAGAGGAAGAAAGGCACCTTTCAGGGGGATGATGAGTGTAAGGCGATGTTACGACAGGTACCGACGGGCTTTCTCTCGACGAACGCTATTTTGTAAGCGTGAACGGCGCGACGCTGACTAGCACGTAGCCGTCGTGCGAATGCGGCAAAGGTGCCACCAACTTGAGGGCTGCTGTGACGCCTGGGTTCGGGCGCCAGTTGCCGAATGGGAGCCAAGCCACTGCAAACTTGGCGGCTCAGCCACCTTCCACCGGGCAAGCGATGCCCTGTCCGTCTAGTGTCCGAAACTTTTCCTCATCGTTTGTGCGCCCAAAGAACATTGATGTCATCGGCTTCGCGTCGGGGGGGCGTACGTGAGCGTGCATTTCTGTTATCCATCTCTGCCATGATGGTGCTCCGACTTCCACCACCGCACTGCTGTGAAAGATATCCTCAAAAGCGGCCTCATACGGCGAGTGCTTAAACGACCTCTCAGTGATTTTCGGGTGCTGAGAATCTAAGTCCTTTTCCTTGATTTCGATGTGCCCATACGGCTTGTTTTCGTCCCATTGAAACGCATATTGCGCGTGGAAAGAATCTAGTTTGCTCTCTACGGCAGCGGGAACACCACCTACTACCGCGCTCGGGTCGCTGCCGAGAAATTCCAGCGTAAGAGGCTTTTTAGCATCGAGACGCATAATAGTGCCAGACCCCTTCGAAAGAGTTACGCGAGGCACGTTTCCCCAGCTGGCAGTGCTGTTGCTACCGCAGTCAAGCAGCACCGGACCAGTCGCGTGCGGCACACCTAACGGGGCGATTCTGTCCCTGCTGCCCTGTGCCCCTGACACCAAAACGGACACTGTAAACATCGCCATTACCATGCCGTGGGAATACGTTTAGGGGCTTGAATGTCACGAATGCCTCCATTTGCGTTGGGAAACAAGTATAGTCCTGGGAGACATTCCATGTGACTGCTGAAACCAAGGCGACCGCACTCACGTACGTTTCGGGCGGCGGCTACTCCTTCAGCAACTGTCTGGCAATCACCAACCGCTGAATTTCGCTGGTTCCCTCGCCAATCGCGCGCAGCTTGTGCATCGCGGTAAGAACTTCTCGGGCAGCAGATAGCTTTTGACCTCAGGCTCCGAACCCCTTACGATAGATGAGAGGAGCCCATGGCTAACCTGGATATGATTCCCCTTAAGCCGGAGCGTAAGGCGGAGCTGGAGGAATATGCCAAGCGGCGTGGCCAGGATCCCGCCTCTGCTCTCGACGATGCTTTGGCCGCCTATCTCGAGTGGGAGCGCCAGGACTACGCAGAAGCAGTCGAGGGTATTGGTCGCGGTTACAAGGATCTAAGGGCTGGGCGTTCGAAGCCGGCCGCCGAGTTTCTCGCCGACCTCCGCCGCAAGCATGACCTTCCGCGTTGAGACAACAGCGGCAGCCGAGCAGGATGCGGACGCGATTCTTGACTGGTTGCTGTCTGAACATGCTGGAGACACCGACCTGCGCTGGTTTGTGGCCCTGCAGGATGCGATCGCTTCGCTTGCAGAATTCCCCGAGCGCTGTCCGCTAGCTCCGGAAAACGTGGCCTTTCCTTTCGAGGTTCGTCATCTGCTCTACGGCCGAAAGCCGCATGTGTATCGGATTCTCTTCACGATCGAGCACCAAACCGTGTATGTACTGCATATCCGCCACGGCCGTCGTCAACCGCTGAAACGCTAACCGAGAGCTACTCCTTCAGCAACTGTCTGGCGATCACCAACCGCTGAATCTCGCTGGTGCCTTCGCCGATGGTGCAGAGTTTCACGTCGCGGTAAAACTTTTCGGCGGGATAATCTTTGATGAAACCGTAGCCGCCGTGAATCTGCACGCCCTCGTTGGCGCACCTGACGGCAACTTCACTGGCGTAGAGTTTCGCCATCGACGACTCCAGCGTGCTCTTCAATCCTGCATCTTTCATCGACGCCGCGCGCATGGTGAGCAAGCGAGCGGCATCGATCTCGGTGGCCATATCGGCGAGTTTCCACTGGATTGCCTGAAATTCTCCAATCGCCTTGCCGAATTGGCGCCGCTGCTTGGAATATTTCAAAGCGGCCTCGTATGCGCCCTGCGCCATACCCAGAGACAAAGCGGCGATCGAGATGCGGCCGCCATCGAGAACGCGCATGGCGTCAATAAAACCATCGCCTTCTTTACCCAGCAAGTTCTCCGCCGGGATTACGCAATCTTCGAAGATCAATTCGGCGGTGTCGCTGGCCCGTAAGCCAAGCTTGTTTTCTTTCTTCCCCGGACGAAAACCCTTGGTGTCTTTTTCGACGACAAAAGCCGAAAGCCCGTGCGTATTCGCAGCCCGGTCGGTGACGGCAATCACGACGAGCGCATCGGCATAGTGACCATTGGTGCAAAATGTTTTCGTGCCGTTCAGTACCCAGCTGTTGCCGCGGCGTTTGGCGGTCATGCGGGCGCTGCCGGCATCAGATCCGGAAGAGGGCTCGGTCAACCCCCACGCGCCAATAAATTCTCCCGTGGCCAGCCGGCCCACGTACTTCTTTTTCTGGTCCTCGGTGCCTGCAAGAAAAATGTGATTGGAGCAAAGAGAAGTGTGCGCAGCCACGATGATGCCAACCGAGCCATCGACGCGCGACAGTTCCTCGATGGCGAGGACGTAATCGACATAGCCCATACCGGCGCCGCCATACTCGGCGGGAAACACGATGCCCAACAATCCGAGCTTGCCCAACTCTTTGATGGTAGCCAGCGGAAATTCTCCGGCTTCGTCCCACTTCATGACGTTGGGCGCAATCTCGCGCTCAGCAAACTCGCGGACGCTCTTCTTTAACTGTTGCTGCTCTTCGCTCAGTTGAAAATCCAAGGACCCTCCACGAGTGGCACGATTCTGATTAGAACATAGCGGTAGAAGGTGGAAAAGTTACGTTGGAAAGAAAGCGGAGCTATCGTGCAACCCGCATCATTGCCGGGTTTGGTCGCGGCAACTGCCGCAAGCTGACCGACCGTATGGTTTGCTCGTCAACAGACCTTGCAGCTAAAAATCAGGAACCTGAGGCAGGGAGCAAACGTGCGCGAAGGATTAACCGATAACTTGTTCGGCTTGAATGAAACGCTCGAACACTTCATTGGAGAGCAATCGGCCACGGGATGTTAATCGAACCCAATCTCCTTGTTGCTCCAGTAGCCCACTGTCGACAAAATCGGCGATCGCGGCCCGGGTATTGTCGGTTGCATGCTTCCCAAATGTCGCGACGATCTCCGATACGATGAGGCCTCGCGTCAGCCGCAGACCCAGAAAGAAGTTTTCTTCCAACGCTGAAGTACGCGAAACCTCAGTGCGTTGCTGGGGAACGCCGCTTAAATACCGCTCCAGGGAATCAGGCGAGGCGAAGCGTATAGCTTCGAAATCGGGAACGGCTGAACGCAGCATCGAGTGGGCGTCGACGCCGAAGCCAAGATACGGCTGCCGCGTCCAATATTTCAAATTATGCCGCGACTCGAAGCCAGAGTGAGCAAAGTTAGAGATTTCGTATTGTCCGACTCCGGCTGATTCGAGCTGTTCACAGGCTTCGAGGTAATAATCCGCCGTAGCGTCTTCATCCGGGACAAAGTGCGCATGATAGCGTGTGCCGCCGGCCAGCAACTCGCGTCCCAGACGCGAATCTTCATCCACTTCGAGCAGGTAGACGCTTACGTGCGGAGTTCCGCTGGCGATTGCTTCGTGGAGAGAAAATTTCCAGCTTTCCGTGGTCTGATGCGGCAATCCGGCGATCAGGTCGACGTTGATGTTTGTAATTCCCGCGGCCCGAAGACGACCAATATCTTGCACCACGACTGCCCGGTTATGCTGCCGGCCAACGGCTGCCGCTTCCTGATCGACAAATGACTGCACGCCCAGGCTAACGCGGTTAACTTCGCAATCGAGCAGACACGCGATCAATGAATCCGTCAGCGTTCCCGGAGCGCACTCCACCGTGATCTCCGCGTTACTCCGCACCTCGAACTGGCTTCGCACCGCAGCAAAAATGCGTTCCAATTGTGCCGGATCGAGAACTGTCGGCGTTCCTCCTCCGAGGTAAATGGTATCGATTTCGTTCTCCATTTCGCCGCCCACTTGCTCGGCGGTTCGGCGAGCGTTGTGAGTCTCGATGCAGATGCGATTCACATAGTTGTCAAAAACGCGGGGCGAAAAAACATCGGACGCAAAGTTGCAATAGCTGCACTTGGTGCGGCAGAACGGGACGGAAATGTAGATGCCCAGCGGCATGGAACTATTATCCCATCCCGCCATTTCGTCAGGATGGAAGATTTCTTCTGGACGAAAGCTTTTCCATCCTCTTACCCGCTCGGGCAATCCATATTGAGGTACCCTGTTAAGAGCGTTCTCGCCCCGCTCAGGGCGGATTCAGCACACGATGGCCCAAGAAGAAGAGGTTTTAGGCAAAGCGTATGACAGCCGGCTGATGGCCCGCCTGCTGAAATACCTGCGACCTTACAAGTGGCAGGTGGCGATTGCGCTGGTCTCTATTTTGCTGAAGTCTTTCGCCGACGTCCTCGGCCCTTATCTCACCAAAGTTGCGATTGACCGTTATCTTGCTCCCGCGAAAGGCCCGTCTTCTGGAGCAACCGCCGGAATATGGGATTGGCTGAGTCCACGCCCCATGACCGGCATCGCGCAGATCGCGACGATTTATCTCGGCCTGCTGATGATGACCTTCCTGCTCGAGTTCCTGCAAACCTACTTCATGCAGTGGACGGGGCAGAAGGTGATGTTCGATCTTCGCCGCCAGATCTTTCGGCATCTGCAGCGGTTGCACATTGCATTCTTCGACAAGAACCCGGTCGGACGCCTGGTGACCCGTGTTACCACCGACGTGGATGCACTGAATGAAATGTTCACTTCCGGCGTGGTGTCGATCTTCGAAGACTTGTTCGTGCTTCTTGGGATCATTGCCATCATGCTCTGCATGAACTGGAAGCTGGCCCTGATCACTTTTGCCGTGCTGCCGTTCATTGTTGTCGCGACCAAAATTTTCCGCGACCGGGTGCGCGATTCGTACCGGCGCATTCGTGTGGCGATTGCCCGCATCAACGCGTACCTGCAAGAGCACGTCAGCGGCATGGTGGTTCTGCAACTGTTCAATCGTGAGCGCAAGGCATACAAGCGATTTGCGGAAATCAACCGCGTGCACATGGATGCGTACAAGGACGCGATCCTCGCGTATTCGATTTATTATCCGGTCGTCGAAATTCTCTCGGCGATTGCGATTGCCTGCGTAATCTGGTTCGGCGGCGGCGACGTGATGCGTAACCTGCACGTAACTAGTGTCGCCGTCAGCTTTAACTGGAAGACCCTGATCGCGTTCCGGCTGGTGCCGGCATTCGCCACGCTGGGTGTGCTGGTCGCCTTCATTCAGTATGCCTTGCGCTTCTTTCGGCCGATTCAGGACTTCAGCGAGAAATACAACATACTGCAGTCGGCGATGGCGGCGAGCGAACGCATCTTCAAACTGCTCGACGCGCCGCCGCAAGTTGTTTCTCCGGCTGTCACCAGGACAGCCGCGGGCCCAGGGCGCATTGAGTTCGATCACGTCTGGTTTGCCTATCGGGATGAGACATCGAGCGATCTCTCAGGGCCCGATTGGGTGCTGCGCGACGTCAGCTTCACCATTGAACCGGGCGAAACGGTCGCGATTGTCGGCCATACCGGCGCGGGCAAGACTACGCTGATTTCCCTTCTTCTGCGCTTCTACGATGTGCAGAAGGGCGCCGTCAGAATCGATGGCGTTGACGTGCGCGATATGGATGTTGCCGAACTGCGCAGCCGCTTCGGCGTGGTGCTGCAAGATCCGTTTTTGTTTAGCGGCACAATCGGCGGAAATATCCGGCTTGGTACCGAGCGCATTCGAGACGAAGATGTGGAGCAGGCCGCCGAAGATGTGAACCTCCTCGACTTCGTCCGCGCTTTGCCCAAGGGCTTCGACGAAGAAGTGCGTGAGCGCGGGTCAACTCTTTCCACGGGCCAAAAACAGCTCATCTCATTTGCGCGCGCTTTGGCGCACGAGCCTAAAATCCTGATTCTTGACGAAGCAACTTCGAGCGTGGATACCGAAACCGAATTCCGCGTGCGCGAGGCGCTCAGCCGCATGGTGGAAGGACGCACTTCGCTGATCATCGCCCACCGGCTCTCGACCGTGCAGCGCGCCGACAAGATCATCGTCATGCACAAGAGCCAGCTTCGCGAGATGGGTACGCACCAGCAATTGCTCGCGCAGCGGGGAATTTATTTCAAGCTGTACCAGCTGCAGTACAAGGACCAGGAAATTAATGCGGGGCGAGCGCCGGCAAATGGTTCGAGTGGATTGCAGGAACCCGAAGTCACCGCCAGCGCAGATGACTAGCCTTACAATGCTTTCTTGCGAATCCTGATCTCAGCCGGCGAAGCTTCCGGAGAAATGTATGGCGCGCAGCTCATCGAAGCTCTGCGGCGGTGTGCGCGTGGAAAGACTGCGGAGCTTCGCTCCGCTGGACAGCCGGGGGCGGCTGTCCCCACAAAAGCATCTCGGCCCATGCCGCCTCAACTTGAGTTCTTTGGCGCTGGCGGAGAACGCATGCGCGCCGCAGGTTGCGAGATCGTCGTTGATGCCAAGGATCTGTCGGTGGTCGGCATCACGGAGATTCTGAGTCACCTGCCGAAAATCTACCGGCTTTTTCGGAAGTTGATCGTGGAAGCCGACAAGCGCAAACCAGACCTCGCCATTGTCATCGACTCGCCAGCATTTAACTGGCGAGTTGCGCGGCAAATGAAAAAGCGTGGCGTTCCGGTGGTCTACTATGTTGCTCCGCAATTCTGGGCATGGCGGCAGGGGCGGGTTCGCCTGCTGCGTAACTACGTCGACAAGGCGCTGGTCATCTTTCCCTTCGAAGAAAAGTTCTATCGCGATCGCGGAGTGGACGCGACGTTCGTTGGCCATCCTCTCGCCGATCTCCCAATCCCAACCATCGAGCGTAAGGATTACGCTGCGCAGTTTCATCTCGACCCAGAAAAAGCCTGGATCACTTTAATGCCGGGTAGCCGCGTAAAAGAAGTACACCTGAATCTGCCGACCATGCTGCAAGCCGTCCATGAACTCGGCGGTAATTACGAATTTCTGCTGCCAGTAGCTCCCACTCTCGACAGAAGCGTTCTGCTCAGCATCATTCAAAAAAGAGCGGTTCGGGAGCCGGGCATCACGCTGGTTTCAGGGTCCCTGCCTGCGCTCTGGCACTCCCGAGCCGGCATTGTCGCCAGCGGCACGGCGACGGTTGAGGCGGCAATGATGAACACGCCATTTGTGATGGTCTACCGTGTCTCGTCTCTCACTTACTTTTTAGGGAAACCGCGGGTAAAGGTGCCGCATTTCGCTATGGTGAATCTGATCGCCGGCGAGCAGATTGTTCCAGAGCTGGTGCAGCATGATTTTACGGCTGCGAATATCGTGGCAGGTCTGCAAGAGATTTTACCGGAGGGGCCAGCGCGCAGTCGGATGTTGGACGGACTTGGGTTGGTAAGAGACAAGCTTCGGGGTACGAATGAGCTGCCCGGAGCTTCGAATTCACGACCGGCCGACCGGGCCGCTGAGACCATTCTGGCGATCTTGCATAAGAGGGCGCAGTGCGGGTAGGCTCAACGAGGCGCGTCAAATTAACTCTGGCCTGGGCTTTGTGATCGCACATCCTTTTAGGGGAGAATTCACATCATAGAAAAGAAGTCAGGCTGCTGTCGGAGACTCTCCTTAATGCTCACCCACCCCAAGCGCCCCCAGCGCGTTGTTGCGAACTATTTTGTTTTGTTGCTGTTGGCCCTGGTTTCGATTCCCTCTCGGGCCGCTGAAAAGGCCCATCTGCGGGTTGACGACTATCAGATCGAGGCTGAACTCACGCCCCATCTTCACCAGATTTCTGCAAAAGCCAAGGTGAAATTCACGGCGCTTCAGGACCTGAATACAGCTGTTTTCGAATTGCACAATGACTTGCGGGTTACCCGGGTGCTTGATGACAAGGGCCAGCCGGTTTCAGCCGAGCGGGTCACGCAGGATTCGACGGTGCGCGTGCCGCTTTCAGCGGGCCTGGCGAAAGGCGACTCGACCACACTTACCTTCGAATATGAGGGAACCCTGGAAACCGCCGACGATAGCCCCGTTCCGGGCCTTAAGCTCGCCTACATTGGTGACGACACCAGCTATCTGCTTTATGCCGGACGCTGGTTTCCGGTGAGTGGATACGGACTCAATCGATTCACGGCAAATATCAGCGTTACCGTTCCGGCACACATGCTGGTGATCGGGAGCGGGCAATCGAGCGTCGTCGAAAATCCACCGTCGAATAAGCCGAATACCAACGGCCTCGCGACCAAGACGTTTACTTTTACCTACTCAAAACCCAGCTTTCCCGGAACCATCATCGCCGGAGTTTTCCAGGAGTCGAAGAGCGACGAAGGCGGCATGGATTTGCACGTCTTTTTCAAGCCCACACACCAGGCGCTGGCCGCGGAGTATGCCAACACAGCAGTGCAGGAGTTCACCTATTTCATCACGCTATACGGCACTCCTCTCTCACAGAGGCTGAATGTGGTGGAACTCCCGGGTGACACAGTGCCTTACGCCTGGGCCCCGGAGATTGCCGCGATCGCCGGTCCTTCGATTACGCAGAAGACGAATTATCGCCTGCTGGCGAACGCGATCGCGCACCAGTGGTGGGGCACTTCCGTGAGTCCGTCTTCGAAGGACGATTGGTGGCTGGCGGATGGTTTTTCGCGCTATTCGGAAGCGATGTACGTGGAGAACGCAGCCGGACCGGCGGGACTTGAAGAAGTAGTAAAAGACATGTCGGTTGGCGCGCTGGCTTATGACACCGTTCCGCTGTCGAGCGCCAGCAAGCTTGATCCGTTCTCCACGGAGTTTCAGTCGCTCGTGACCGACAAAGGCGCGATGATCCTGCATATGCTGCGCTGGGTGATGGGCGAAGATAAATACCTGAAGACCATGCGTGAGTTCGCAGAAACTTACCAGGGGAAATCCGCGAGCATGAACGATTTCCAGACCATCGCCGAGAAATATTATGGCGACCAGCTCACCTGGTTTTTCTCCCAGTGGCTTGATTCCACCGGCGCCCCGGAGTTTAAGGTCAAATACACCGTCTATCGATTAGGCAATGTCCCCAAAGAAACATCTACCGGCGGAAAAAAGCCTCCCGGCTTCCGGGTTACCGGCGAGATCACTCAGGACTTAGACCTCTTCCGCATGCCCGTGGACTTGCGTATCCAAACCGACGGCAGGACTGAAGACAAGAAGATCGAAGTGGTGGGAACGAGTTCGGCTTTTAACGTGGAGACGTTCGGAAGGCCACGGCGCATCGAACTGGATCCCGGCCACCACGTGCTCACGAACTCTTCTGACATCAAGCTGCGATCTTCGATCCTGCGCGGGCAGGCGCTGCAGCAGCAGGGAGATCTTGCGGGCGCGCTCGAGCAGTTCAACAAAGCTCTCGATCTCAACAAGAACAGTTCGCTGGCGCACTATCGCATTGCCGAGATTTTCTTTCTGCAGCGGAACTACCAGGCATCGGCCAATTCGTACCGCTCCTCCATCAACGGCGATGGCGATCCTCGCTGAACCGAAGTCTGGAGCCATGTGCAGCTCGGCAAGATTTTCGATATTACTGGGCAGCGCGAACGCGCCATCAATGAGTACCGGCAAGCCATCCAGACCAATGATGATACTTTTGGAGCGCTGGAAGACGCACGCAGGTACTTGCAGAAGGCGTTTGAGCGGCCGAAAAATGTAGACCAGTCCGGATAGCCGAACCCGAACCGGATGCTTGCGTTCATCTTTTTGCTTTTATCTTTTTGCGTTGGCGCTCATCTTTTTGCATTGGCGTTCGAGCCAATAGCGATCGCATTTCTCCCACGATTCGATTGCGGTGCTGTGGGCGTTACATTGAACGGCAAAACATCTCCTGGCAAGAGCTTGCGCGGTTGATTGTCTGGCGCTAAGGAATACGGCTGCATCGCGCCGCCTGCCTTAGAGATGCTTTTCGGAACGAGCGGGCTGCGCGTAGTCCAACCCGTCAGTTGCGCTCTCGCCTCGAACTGTACCTTTTGCAGCGCATCTTTTTCCGCCGAATCTTTTTCTACCATCCACCGCGCGAAGCGTTCGCGTCCGTCGTACCGCGTTCGACGACTAGCTGATCCGTATTCTCTCTGCAAATGCTCTATGCGGAGGATGGCTTTTTCAATCACGTTTGCGAGCGCCAGGGCGCCGTTTCTATCGCGCCCCTGCCGCAACTGCTGTCTGGCCTCTTCAGCAGAGAACCAGGTCCGGTCACGGCCCGGCTCTTTCGGTTTTGCCAGACGCTGGACCTCGCACAGATACGCATGGACGATTAGTTCTGTCGGAAGACAACCACGTTTTGATTTGCCGCTTTTTCGCGAGACGTAGCGGGCGAATGAAGTCTGTTCGATTCTGCCGTGGACCCCTGCTTCTTCGAATGCTTCCAAAGCCGCAACCTGGGCCGGGGTCAAGCCAAGCTCAACACCACCTTTGGGAAAAGTCCAGCGGCCACGGCCTCGCGTCCGCACCAGCAAAAACTCGATTTCGTTTCGAACCCGGTAACAGACTGCGGCGACCTGTTCCCGTTTGGACAGCTTGCGAATACTCGAAACCCGCACAAATCCAGATGAAATCTGGGTCTTTCTTGTGGGCAACAGGACCGTGCTTGGTTCCTGTCGCTGGTTTCTTCTCGTGGCAGCGCGCATTGCTCTAGCCTGCACGATCTGATCCGCGCGTGCCTAGAGCACAGCTTGGTTCGCTCTCGCGGCGAAAAGCTTTCGTAAAGGCAGCATGGGAATCCTCTTACGTACTTGCGCGTCCTCAATGCCGGGCGACACTATGCATGTTTAACTCCCGTGTTTAGCTTCTAAGTTCGGGGTAAGAGATATCACTTGGAAACCATGCACTGCCTTCGCTGCAATCGTGTAATTGAGCCGGGGCAAAAATCGGTTGCGCTGTACATGTTCGCTCAGACCGTGGGAGTCAAGCCGCGGCAGAAATCGAACGCCCACCGCATTTCGTTTTGTCCGCAGTGCTCGGTTTCACTGGCCATGGGCCCTCCGCCGGAAGGCGCACTGAATGTGGCTGCGTGGGATATGATTCGCGATCTGGTGGCTGCCGATCCGGCACTGAACCGCGCTGCCTGGGAAAGTTTGAGCGGCGTCCTGGGACTGCTACCTGCGACCGGAACCGACGGGCGCGCCCGGTCTGGGCCAACGGAAGGATACTTCGAGTTCTAATCCGTTGATCCGGCGCGCAGTACGCGACCTGCCTGAGTCCCTCCAAATCCGTCATTTTGCGGTCCTTTTCTTCGTCTCGCCTGGTCTCACTGGATAACCTTTTCGCGGGCGCTACGGTCTAAATAAGCGACACCGATGGGAACTTCGCATGTCCCATCTGCGTAATACCATCAGCTGCATTTAGACAAAGCGATCCGGCGGAGTTGAAACCCTCAACTGGTCGCTGCCCGGAGTTCCGGTCAAGCCTCGAAGTGGAGTGCGCGCATGCGGACGTTTGTCGACATTATCCGGCAGTCGCTGGCCACTCTGTGGGCGCACAAGCTGCGCTCGTTTCTCACCATGTTCGGGATTGCATGGGGCGTCGGCTCCTTGCTGCTGCTCGTCGGATTAGGCGAAGGGTTCCGTAGCGGCCAGGACAAGAACTTGGCTGAACTTGGCCAGGATATTATGTTTCTCTTCCCCGGCCGCATTCCCGCGGTTGCGGGAAGCTACCAGTCCGGGCAGCCCTACTACATAACCTACGGCGACTATTTCGCCATTCGCGACCAAGCCAAGTTCCTGCGCGCGGTGTCTCCCGTGCTTGAGCGCGATGACATTCGCGCCGTCAGCGACTATGGATCCACCAGTGGCCAGGTATTCGGTGTGGCTCCCGAGTACAACCAGATTCGCAATACCCCAATTTCACCCGGACGATGGTTCAACGCGGAAGACAATATTCAGCAGCGCCGCGTTGCCGTGGTGGGTTGGGAACTGCTCAAGAATATGTTCCCCGGAGAGGCCGCGGTCGGCAGCACCATCATGCTGAATGACATGGATTTCAAAGTCATCGGTGTCATTCCGAAGATCGGCAAGGACGGCGACAACGGCACCAACCATCGCATCTTTGTGCCGTTCGATACCATGCGAAATCTTTTCCCTCTGATTGCGCAAAACTCAGAGAATGCAATTTCATTTTTAAACTACCGGCCAATCAAGAAGGAATTGCATCTTGAAGCGGAGAACGAAGTTCACGCCATCATTGCGCGACGCCATGGCTTCGATCCCCATCTTGATGAGGCTTTTAATGACTGGGACACGGTCGACGGCGCGATCCGAGTTGGGAAGATCTTTGACGCCATGGATTGGTTTCTGGGTGTGGTTGGAATCGTAACCCTGGCCCTTGGCGGCATTGGCGTAATTAATATCATGCTCGTCTCGGTGACCGAGCGAACCCGCGAAATTGGTTTGCGCAAAGCTTTAGGCGCAACCCACCGCAATATCATGACTCAGTTCTTTATCGAAGGCGCATTCTTGACAATCTTCAGCGGCGGCATTGGCCTGGCAATTTGCACGGCTTTTGTGACTTTATTGGCGCAGTTGCCTTCACCGGAGGGTTTCGACACGCCGCGAATCGTTCCCGCCTCTGCAGTTGTGGCAATCCTTTCTCTCTCTATGGCCGGAATCGTCGCCGGTTTATACCCGGCCCGCAAAGCCGCTCTTCTTCCGCCTGTAGAAGCGCTCCGGCAGGAATAGTCAAGGTTGGATTAACTATGGTTGGCGATCTCGGCAAGCAAGCATTTGGGGCTTTGAAGCACAATCGGCGTCGTTCGATCCTCACGATGCTTGGCATGGCGTGGGGCATTGCTACGGTGGTTTTGTTGCTTGCCTACGGAACAGGTTTTCAAAATGCTTTGATGATTGCCTTCCGGACGTTCGGCGGCAATCTCATTGGCATTTTCCCAGGACACACTTCGCTTCAGGCCGGCGGCACCAAAGCCGGCACGCAGGTCCGGCTGACTCGCGACGATCTCGAATATTTGCGCGCCGAGGTTCCCATGCTGACTCGAATTTCTCCCGAGGTGGATAAGCAGAGCCTGGTCTCTTTCGGAACGCGTAGTGCGAGCTATAACGTCCACGGCATTTATTCCAGCTACGAGAAAATTCGCGCGCTGGAAGTGGGGGAAGGCGCATTTTTTGGCGAGCAGGAGGATTTCACTCACTCCCGCGTCGCGGTGATTGGTGCGACGGTAAAAAAGAAGCTTTTCTCCGGCCAGAATGCCATCGGCGAAAGCATTCGCGTTGACGGCATCTCGTATAAGGTGATCGGCATTCTGCGGCACACCATCTCCAACGGAGACGAAGACATGAATTCGCTCGTCTACGTCCCTTACAGCGCGATGAGCGACCTGAAAAATTCTTATTATCTTGACGGCATCTTCATGGATTACGAAGGCGACCACGCCAAGTGCGTTGCCGCGGTTCGCAGCTCCATGGCTTTCCATCACGGTTACGATCCAAAAGATGATCGGGCGATTTTCGTCTTCGATGCCGTGAAGGATCTTGCCGACCTCACAGTCATTACGGTCGGTATCAAGATTCTGCTCGGCTTCATCGGATTACTCACGCTGGGGATCGGCGGGGTTGGCCTGATGAATATCATGCTGGTTTCCGTGACCCAGCGGACACGCGAAATCGGGATTGAAAAGGCCCTGGGCGCGCACCGCTGGCACATTCTGTTTCAGTTTCTCGCAGAAGCTCTGGTGATTACGGCGCTGGGAGGGCTGTTAGGCGTGGCCTTGGCTTATCTCATTTCGTGGTCCGTTGGCTCGCTAACGCTGTGGAGCGCATTCATTGAAGATGCCAACGAGGGCGACATTCACCTCTACATTAATACCGCGACCTTAATGTGGTCGACGGTCATCCTCGGATTCGTCGGCATTGTGAGCGGCATGTTGCCGGCCATCAAAGCCGCGAGGCTCGATCCGATCGAAGCGTTGCGTTACGAGTAGTGCGTCGCGCCGTGACCGCGTGCCTTACAATTCTCCCGTGCCCGAAACTGACGCTACGCGCCTTGATCGAGTCCTTGATCAGTTAAGGTTGTATGAGCATCCGCTCTTGAACTTTTCGGCTCGGGCTAAGGGCGACGGCGTCGAAGTAATCATTCAGTTCAAGGACAAATCCGTTCCAGTTCACACTTACTATTTCGATTTGCATCCCCGCGACCTTGACCACCCGCAGTTCGAATGGGGCTTCCAGCGCCAGCTCTATGACGCTCTGCACGATTACTTCGTCGAAATGTTCATTCGCACACCCCAGGATCGCGCCGAGCGACGGCGGCAGAGTCCGTGAATCCGCTTCGGCAAAAAATCGAACGGGAAATCTCCGAGCACGGGCCGATTCCGTTTTCGCGCTACATGGAACTTTGCCTGTACGATCCCGAATCCGGCTACTACTCGCGGAATGCCGAGCAATTCGGCAAGGCGGGAGACTTCTACACTTCGAGCGATGTACATGCTGTGTTTGCCCGTCTTCTGGTTTTCCAGTTCGAAGAGATGTGGCGCACCCTGGGCACGCCCCAACAACTGGAATTGATCGAACTCGGTCCTGGGCGCGGCTTGTTCGCTCAGGATGTTCTTGCGTGGTCTGAGAAAAAATTTCCGGACCTGTTCAACTGCTTGCGGTATGTTCTAGTCGAACGTTCGCGTGCACTCCGAAAACGGATTGCTGAAACTCTTGATTCGTATCTGGCATCGGGAAAGGTAATTCTAAGAACAGAAGCCGAAGGATGTTTATTTCACGCGAACACTCCGACTATCGTTTTTGCTAACGAATTCTTCGATGCAATGCCCGTTGAGATCGTTAGCACGCGCGGCTCGCTCCGCATAGCCAGCGGGGATGGTAGATTGGTCGAGTTCTGGGAGACGGCTTCAAAACACGAACTTGAATTCCTGGACCGTTACTCGGTACATCCTGAGGGCGACGAACGCCTGGAAGTTCCTATGATCGCCCAGCGGCAAATGCAGGAATTGGCGGCTAGCATGGGGCGCGGATTCCTGTTAGTCATCGATTACGGCTACACTCGTGAAGAACAACTCGCCGGACGGCATCGCGGCACCCTGAAGGCGATTCGCCAGCATTCGATCTCCGGCAGTCCCTATGAATCGCCCGGCGATCAGGACATCACCACCGATGTCAACTTCACCGCGCTTGCCGCCGCTGCCGCAAAGCACGGGATGCAAACCCATAAACTCATCACTCAATCGCAGTTTCTAATGGGCATCGGCGAAGCGAATCAGTTTGCCGACGCATTTGAAGAATGCCGACTGCCTCAAGAGCGAGCGAAAGTCGCCCTGCAACTCAAGCATCTGGTCACGCCCGCCGGCATGGGTGAAAGCTTTCAGGTGATGGTCGGCCATAAGGAAGTCGAGCGGGAAGCGAGCGACTGTTTAGCTGGCCTGAGCTTTGGCAAGAGCCGGAGAATGCGGTAGGGAGCGAAACTCAGCGCCGCGCAACGGGGACTGCTGCGTCGTCATTAAGCTTTGATCTCGCAGAAGGTTCTGCCGCAGATTCTGGATACTCGTAAACTCCGCGGCCCGATTTTCTTCCCAACCTTCCCGCCTTCACGTACTGCACGAGTAGAGGCGCCGGGCGAAATTTTTCTCCCAGGGATTTGTGCAGGTATTCCAGAATATTCAGGCGCGTATCGAGTCCGACCAAGTCGACCAGTTCAAACGGCCCCATGGGATGATTCAGACCGAGCTTGAGAGCTTTGTCGATGTCACCTGCCGACGCAATTCCCTCCTGCAGCATGTAGAACGCTTCATTGCCGATCATGGCGTTGATGCGGCTGGTGATGAAACCTGGCGATTCTTTGATGACCACTACTTCCTTGCCCATGCGTTTACCGACTTCCACCGCCGTTGCAAGTGTGTCGTCGTCAGTTTCCAACGCGCGCACCACTTCGAGCAGCTTCATCTTGTGCACGGGATTGAAGAAGTGCATCCCAAGGCATTTCCCGGCGCGGTACGTGACGCTGGCGATTTCCGTAACGCTTAAAGAAGAAGTGTTCGACGCGAGAATTGTCGCCGGACGGCAGATTTTATCGAGGAGGGTGAAGATCTCAATTTTCGATTCCATCTCCTCCGGCACCGCTTCAATCACCAGGTCGGCTTCACGCGCGGCTTCTTCCACTGAGCCTGCATACTCCAAACGCAGGAAAGCTGCATTGGCCTCAGGTGCGGCAACCTTGCCCAACTCTACAGCCTTATCAAGATTGGCCCGAATCTCGCTTTCAGCACGGCGCAGCGCGGTTGGCAGCAGGTCTTCAAGGACCGTGCGATAGCCGCCCAGCGCTGCCGCGTGAGCGATGCCCCGCCCCATAATGCCGGCGCCGATCACGGCGATGGTCTTGACCTCGGCCACTAGTGGCCTGCCTTTTCCAAATCCGCAATGGCGTTGTTGATGGCCCCATTGGCGGCGCGCAATGACTCGGCCAGGCGCTTGCGCTCGTCGGGAGGCATCGCCGGAATAGAAATCGCGATTCTGCGCAACGTGTTTGTGATGTCTTCTACATAATTCATGGAACGAATTAATTCACCAGATGCTGGCATGAAGGCTCCTGTAGTATTTCGAGCGTTATTGCAACATGGAAACGGTGGCCCGCGGTTGCTGTTCTGGCGCAAAGCCGCACAAGCCGAACTTATATTCTGTACGTGTCAGAGAATTTAGTAAAGGCGGAGGGCATCTCCTGCGACGTGCAATTGATTTGCTCGTCAAATCTCAGCATCACGTGATCTACGCTCCTACGGCAATAAGTTCGTCGCACTGTAACCCGCAACGCCTATAATCGCCATTAATTCTTTTAATGGGACTTCTTGATGGGCCGCGAATCAAACCATCATGGCAGATAAACCTTTGAGGCGTTACATTTTCGCGAGCGACTTCGACCAGACGCTCACGTTCAATGATACCGGTTACGTGCTGTCTGAACTTGTCGGCATTCCGGTCGATGAATTTGAACGCAAGGCCAAAGGGATGGCCAAGATCAATTTGGTGCAACAGGGAGCGGAACTCGCCTACTTGCTGTTGCACGATCCCGAATTCAAGGCCAAGGTGCGGAAACAACATCTTTATGAGGTTGGCAAGCGCATTCGATTGAAGGGCGATATCAAACTGCTCTACCAGATTCTCGCCACCGGCATCGACGGGCACTTTTTCGATTTCTATGTCTTATCAGCGGCGCCCGTCGAGGTCATTCACTCTGCGCTCGAAGGCATCGTTCCCACAGATCACATTTTTGGCACCGAGTTCCGCTACAAATCATCGGGAGAAATCGACACCATCATCCGTGCAACCGCCGGTTACGGAAAAGTTGCCGGTCCTCAACCAGTTACTGGCCGAACATGTGACCGGCCCCGACCACGTGATTTACTCGGGCGACGGCAGCTCCGACATTCACGTGATGTTGCAACTGAACGCGCGCGATGGCCTGACCATTGCGGTGTCTGAATCGCCTCATGTCTCGCAAATCGCAAAGCGGACCGTTCTGAGCACCAGCGCTGTCGCGGTACTGGCGCCAATCCTGGAAGAAATTTTGGGATGGGAGCGCTCGCGCATCCGCAGTTTCTTCGAAGCGAATGGCATGCTGATTCAGGAGTGGGAGCGTGTTCGTACGGACTGGCTGACGGTGCGTCCCGCGATCACCGAACTGCCGGAAGCGGTAGACGTGACCTAAGCGGACCCTCTGGTTCTCAACGACTGCCCCATGCTGCGCCATAAAAGCCTCATCCCGTTGTCTCATCAGCACCAGCACGCATTGGCTCTATGTGTGCGTATCGATCGCGCTTCGCCTAGCTCTCCGGCCGAACTGGAGTTGTGGCAGGCGGAGATTGAGCAGCACTTCGAACATGAGATCAAAGTCCATTTCTTCGCCGAAGAAACTATAGTGTTCCCATACGCTCGCGAATTCCCCGAA
Organism: uncultured Acidobacteriaceae bacterium; assembly: GCA_963743585.1. GTDB lineage: Bacteria > Acidobacteriota > Terriglobia > Terriglobales > Acidobacteriaceae > Sulfotelmatobacter. The sequence goes on from CAVUQI010000007.1 coordinate 795,640, forward strand.
TTGACTCCGATCGTCGAAGGATTGCTCGCCGATCATGCCGCGCTGCGCGAATCATTCTCTCAAGCCCAAGTGCGCCGCTTGTCGGCTCACGCGTTACTGACTTTTGCCCGGCAATTATCGGCGCACATCCGCAAAGAAGAACGCCAGCTCTTTGAGGAATTGCAGCGATTGATGACGCCGGTACAACTCGCAGACCTTCAAGCCAAGTTGGAAGCCGCCCTAAAAGGCAGCGCTCAGATCTGTTCTCTTGGAAGGAACCGGCATACAGCGAAGCAGTAAACGCTGACTCGATTTCGCTAGGTTTCCAGCCGAAAACGCGTCTCCGCCAGCGCATACAGTCTTCGCCACACCAGCCGGTTAATGGTTACTACGGTCGCGGCCATCATCATGGTTGCGGCAAGCAGCAGATTGAAATTTCCGCTGTCCGTGGCCTGGCTGATCGTGGCTCCCAGCCCAGTTATTGTGTAAATGTGCCCTTTAAAATGAAAGTACTCGGCGACGATGCTGGCGTTCCACGCTCCGCCGGACGCGGTCACTAACCCGGTGACAAGATAAGGAAAAATTCCGGGAAGAATCAGCTTCTTCCAACGCTCGATCCCGCGAATGCTAAATACAGAGCAGCATTCTTTTAGATCGGTCGGAATGGCCATGGTGCCCGCGACGACATTGAACAACACGTACCATTGCGTTCCCAGAAGCAAGACAACAATCGAGGCCAGTCCAAGCCCGCCCCCAATTTGAATCAGTAGCAGAAGAATCACGGGAAGGAGTGCCGTTGCCGGCACAGACGCGGCAATCTGCGCGAGCGGCTGGGCAATTCGCGCCAGCCTGGGATTCGATCCTATTGCGACACCGGCTGGAATGGTCCAGAGCGCTCCGATCAGCAAAGCCAAGTTGACCCGCAGAAATGTCGCGCCTAGTCCAAGCGCTGCTTCGTGCAGTTCAGATTTCTGCAAGCCAGCAAGAATAATCGCCACGCGAACCACGCCGTAGCCGACGCCTCCGAGTGCCAGCAACACAATTAATCGCAGCAGCCAATCTCGCCACGCCGGCGTGGGGCCCGGTTCGACTTCGGTTTCGCGCTTACGGCCAAAATACAAAAGCAATCGCTCCCCAAGAGGATGCAGTGCTTTCTGGCGAAGGCCGGCCAAGCCCCTCGAATGCTGCACGAGATTTAAGACCCACGATCGCGGAGCATCGGTGCTTTCGACCTGCTCGACCTTAAACTTCTCTGCCCATGCAATTACCGGCCGCCATATAAATTGGTCGAGCAGTACGATCACCAAAATCATGGTGACGACTCCCCACAAGATGGAAAGCGTGTCACCCGCACTGGCTGCGGTTTGCAGGTAAGAACCCAACCCCGGCAGACGAAAATCGCGTGTCCCCAACACAAACATTTCGCAAACCATTAACGCGAACCATCCGCCAGCAACGGACATCATGGAATTCCAAACCAAGCCGATTGCCGAAAACGGCAGTTCCATCTGCACGAAGCGCTGCCACCAGCCAAAGCGATAAATCGCGGCCGCTTCCCGCATCTCTTTTGGAATGCTCTTCAGCGACGCGTAGAAACTGAATGCCATATTCCACACCTGGCCGGTAAAGATCAGAAGAATGGCGCCCAATTCGACGCCGAGTTGGCGGCCAGGAAAAAGCGCAACCATCGCCAGCATCACCCCGGGAAGGAAACTGAGGACTGGGATGGACTGCAGAACGTCGAGCAAGGGGATCATAAAGCGCTCAGCGCGCGTGTTATACGCGGCGATGTAGCCATATACCAGGGTGAACGCCAGACTCAGACCGTAGGCGATGGTAATGCGCAGCAGCGAATAACCTGCGTACGCGGGAAGCGCCCACAAGCTACGCGAGATTTCGACGCTGGGAGTAAACGGGCCGAACCATGAATGCCCGACCGTTGCGATGCCATAGAAAAAGGCGATCGCGGCCGCGAACATGACCACGTCCGGCAAGTGCGAGGTTTCGATGCTCGGCAATTGCGACCACAAGCGGTAGGCCGAGAATCCCCAGAAACGGACGCCCTTTTTTTTCATGCGACTAATTTACTTCGGCCAGAGATCACGAACGAGATTTCGTAAATCGAGATTTTCGCAAATCGCAAAATAACAAGGCTTGGTAAATTATGGTTTGCCGGAGTTTGAATCCCGCTTCTGCAAGGCCGGCTCGCCGACTTCTTTACTGGGAACGGGTTCGATTCGCAGCGGCTCAATCTCTCCCGCCTCTGTTTGCGTAAGTCGTCCGCTCTCGCGATCGTAATCGAAGATCTCCGCGTAGCGGCCCCAGTTCATTGCCGTATCAAACTGCCGCTGAGTTTCATCTTCCGCGAAATGCTCATCAAGGATGTCACGGAAAAATTCGTCGTTGATCGAATGGTCGGATTTGCGCTTGAGAATACTGTCTATCTGTTTCAGGATCGTCGCATGTTCCAACGATGCTTGACGGAACAGCACCTTTCGCCTTTGAATGTCCGCATCGGCGAATTCGGCTCCCCTTGCGGAAAGTTCCACATCGCCTTCACTCAGCCGGGCAAACCCCAACAACTGGCAGGCCTCGAGAATAGGCAACAAATCCTCCACGTCCATGACCAGGTCTTCACTTAGGCGAAACAGGTCTTCTTTTCCGCCGCGGTCGTGAAGCAGTTCCAAGAGGCCCGCGATGCCTCCTACACGAGCGTGGGGCAGCATCTGATACTTGCTTGTTCGCAGCGGAGCCTGGGCCCTCTTCAAACCTCCCGCTGGTAAAACGATTTCGCCCGTGTTCTCCGGGTCCGGCAGGGGATGATCAACTTCGGGTTCAGTCATCACTTTGTAGATGTAATCAACCAGCTCGACGAAACGTGCGGACTTCCGGTCTCGCGGGTGTGTGAGACGAACATTTATATCGGAGCGAATGCGCGCCGGATTCCGGCCCAGACACAATTCGATCGGCCAGCATGACCGCCTCTTCGATGTTGTGGGTCACAATGAAAATGGCGCTTGTAGTCATCTTCTGGTTGAGCCAAAGCTCCAGCAGTTCACCACGGAGATTTTCTGCAGTGAGCACGTCAAGCGCGGAAAATGGCTCGTCCATAAACAGCACCTCCGGCTCGACCACCAGCGCGCGCGCAAAACCGACGCGCTGCTTCATGCCGCCGGAAAGTTCTTTTGGATACGCGGTTTCAAAGCCGTCGAGTCCGACCGTATCGAGCGTACGCAACGCGCGTTTGCGGCGCTCTACTGCCTCGACACCGCGCGCCTGCAAAGGTGCTTCGACGTTCTGCAATACGGTAAGCCAGGGAAACAAGGCGAAGCTTTGGAACACGATGGCAACATTCGGGGCCTGACCGTCCAGAGGCTTGCCCCGCCAGAAGAGCGCGCCCGAAGAAGGCTGTGCTAACCCGCTCAATATGCGCAGCAGGGTAGACTTGCCGCATCCCGAGGCGCCCAGCAAGGCAATGATCTTCCCCGATTCAATGGAAAAATCCATAAGCCCCACAACCTGAATGCGCGTTCCATCCGGCTGTGCATACCATTTTTCGATTGCCCGGGCTTCAATGATCGGTGCGCTCGACAAGATAGCTCCCCATATCTTTCTATACACGATTGTGGCAACCGCGCAAAGTGGGCGAGCCCGTTGCATGCCCGCTTAGGATGTCTTTTTAGAATTAGCGATGTTTCTTTACGCGGTGAAGTTTTCGTCGGGCAGAACGGGAGTTGGCGGAGGCAGACGATCTGTCACTTCGGCAAGGTGGGCCAGCTTTGCGGTCAGTTCCTTAGTGAACTGGGTAGGTGAAAAACGCCATTTCCAATTGCCGTCTTCATGACTCGGCGTGTTCATGCGGGCCTCGCTTCCAAGGCCAAGCGCATCCTGTAACGGAATGAGAGCGAGGTGGGCAACAGAACTCAGCGCCGCGCGGATAAAGGCCCAGTGAATGCCATCCTGGCATTGTCCAACATAGGCATCGGCATTTCGTCGGACTCGGTCGTCGACCGAGTTGTACCAGCCAATGGTGGTGTCGTTGTCGTGGGTCCCTGTGTAGATCACTTTGCCTTCGGCCCGGTGCGGCAGGTACATGTGCGCCCCTTCGTCGTTGAAGCCGAATTGCATCACGGCCATGCCGGGAATCTTCAATCTTTCCCGCAAGGCATTCACTGCGGGCGTAATGTAACCGAGATCTTCGGCAAAGAAGGGCAGCCCGCCAAGGGCCTCGGCCAACTTCTGAAATAAAGCGTCGCGTGGACCATCGACCCAGCGGCCATTGATGGCAGTTGGATCTCCCGCCGGAATTTCCCAGAACTGATCATAGCCACGGAAGTGATCAAGGCGGATGTAGTCGCAAGTTCGCGTCGCCCACCGTACCCGTTCGATCCACCATTTGAACCCGCGCTGGGTCATCACGTCCCAGCGATAAAGCGGATTCCCCCAGCGCTGCCCAGTTGAGCTGAAGAAATCCGGAGGCACACCGGATACAACCTCGGGTTCGAGTTTGTCGTTCAAGCGAAAGAGTTCGGGATGCGTCCAGACATCGGCGCTGTCGTAATTCACAAAGATCGCGAGATCGCCAACCAGCCGAACGCCGCGCTGTGAGCCATAACGCCGCATTGCATTCCACTGTTCATAAAAAGCACATTGCAAGGCGCTGCGAATCTTTAGGTCGACGGCCAACTCTTCGCGGGCTTTCCGGACGGCCCCCGCTTCACGGCGCGCCAACTCGGGCGCCCATTGATTCCAGCCTGCCAACTTATGCTGCGAGCGGAGGGCATCGAATAAAACAAAATCGTCGAGCCACCATGCGTTGTCATTGCAAAAGCGCTCGAACCGCTGGCGTGCGGCGCCAGAGGCCGACTGAACAAAACCCCGCCCCGCCTCGAACAGGAGCGGCATCTTGCTCGCAAAAACCTGGTCGTAATCAACCCGGTCAGACCGGGAAGGCAATGAGGAAAGCTTCGACGGATCGATCCAGCCATGATCGGCGAGGCGCTCCAGGCTGATTAGAAGAGGATTGCCGGCGAATGCAGAAATAGAAGAGTAGGGCGAATTGCCGTAACCCAGCGGCCCCAAGGGGAGCACCTGCCACAGTCCCTGGCGCGCTGCAGCCAGAGAATCCAAGAACGCATAAGCCGCGGGACCAAAGTCACCGATGCCTCCGCGAGAAGGCAACGAGGTTGGGTGCAACAGAATGCCGGCGGCACGAGGAAAAGCCATGCAACTCGAAAACACTTTCAGTTCAAGATCATCGGTTGGAAATCGTTTCCACGCCCGGCTTGAAACCAGGAGCTTCAAACTAGAAAGCCAGCTACATTCCCGGTTCGCCTTCGGGATGTGTAAGGGTCTTCAACTCTTGCTGGTTGATTTTGATCTTGCCCGACTTTTCCATCTGGTCGCGCAGGTTCGTCATGAACAATCCGAAAAGCTCCTGCTCTTTCGCCTGCAGGAGCGTGTCCCGGATCTGGTCACTTCTTGGCCGCGAAGTCGGCGTCTGTAGGCGCCTGCACGTCCAGCATGTCCAGCACAACTCCATTGCCTCCACTCTCAACGGGCACCGCTGATCTCGCCGGGTTTCATGCTGAAGGCAACCGATGCCTGGCCGGTCATCGAGCCGATATCGGGAACCTGCCCATCGGGAAGCACGAAATCGCTCGTCCTCATGGTGGCGCCCAATTCCTTCGCTGCCTTCTTCAGATCGCGTTCGGCCTTTGCGCGATCGGAAAGCTCTTGCGTCTTCTGCCTGAGCAGAACGCTGGATCGTTCGGTCTTGAAGTCCTCTTCCACTTTGCTGCGAATCTCATCGAATGTCGGGGTCGACTGTGGTTTTACTGCGATCAATTGAAATACCGCGAAGCCCTGCGAAGTCGAGGACATTTCCGGCGGAGAGTTCTGCGTATCGGTAAATACCGCATCCATAAACTGCGGCGACGGCCCCAGCCCTGGAACAACATCCTTGCGGCTGAAGAAGTCAGACGTAACCACCGGAACATGCTGGGCCGCCGCAGCCGCGTCTAAGCTCTGTTTCTGTGCAGCCTGCAGCAAGTTATCGGCATCATTTTGGGCGGTCTGCTGCGCCTTCTGCTGCTTCAAGATCGGTTCGATGTCGCTCTTTACCTCATCGAGCGTTTTCATGTGCGCTTCCTGCTTGCCATCGACTCGGATGATGTGGAAACCGTAGCTGCTCTTTACGAGATCGCTGATTTTTCCAATCGGGAGGGAAAACGCAGCTTTCTCAAATTCTGGAACGGTGCGCCCTCTTCCGATCCATCCCAACGAGCCGCCCTCTTTGGCGCTGCCGGGGTCTTCAGAATATTTTTTCGCCAGGTCTTCAAAATTCGCACCGGCTCTTAACTGCTTGAGCAAATCTTCCGCACGGGCCTGCGCCTCGGCTACGCCTTTCTCGTCGACCTTGCCGTCAGGGCCGGGGAGCGGCGTCTTAATCAGAATGTGGCTGACCTTCACTTGCTCCGCCACGCGATACTGATCGCGATGCTGGTCGTAGTAAGCCTGCAGTTCTTGCTGCGTGATCTGGACTCCATTTTCGATTTTGGAAGTGTCAATCGCGGCGTACTTCACCTTGCGCTTTTCGGGAGTCGAATTTGCATAGTTCCTCTGATGGCTGTCGTAAAAAGCCTTCAGTTCCTCGGTGGTGGGATGCAGGCCTTTCTTGATCACCTCTTGCGTCAGCACCGCGTACTCGAACTTTACTTTCTTATTCTGCTTGTCGAACTCCTGCCGGATTTCCTTATTACTGACGGTCGCGCTGCCAGTGATCAGCGCCTGCAGTTTGCCGATCATGATCTCCTTGGCAACGCTGTCTTCAAAAGTCGCCGGCGTCAGGTTTGCCCGTTGCAGCATGTCTTGGTACTCGGTCTGGCCGACAAAATTGCCGCCGGGGAAGAAATATTGCGAATAGCGGCCATGCTGCAGTTCGTCCCGCACCTCCTGCGGCGTGGCCTTGAATCCAAAGTGTTGCGCTTCGACCAGCAACGCCTGGCGATCGATCAGTTGATCTGCAGCACGCTGCGAAAAAAAAGGCAGCAAAATCGCGGCGTTTGCTCCTAGCTGCGCCCCTTGCTGTTGCAGCATCTGGCGCGCGGTATCGCGGACCTCCTGCGCTGTTACATCCTCGCCGCCCACCTTGGCGACAACGCCGGCGCCAGGCTGCCCGGTCAACTCGCCGCCGAGACCGCCGGGAACGAACGCAATCACCATGGCCGCGCAAATCAGCAGCAATAGCCCGCTGAGCACAATTTTCTTAATGGGCCCTTCAGTTTGCAGAAATCGAATCATCTTCCTGATACTCCAGAGAGGGGTGCGGAATTGAATATTATAAACTACCCCGTGCGCAGCGGGTTCATGCAGCGGAACGGCTCGATTTGCCCCTGGTTTCCACCCAGCGGAAATCCGCTATTGAAACGTATTAATAGACGTGTTATGCATCTAGTGCTCGATTTGCAGATTCAACCTCTCGTCATTCCATGAAACAGGTCATGAAACAAGGGAGCGCCATGAATTCGAGGAAACCGCTGTTCTTCCGTCATCCGCCGTTTTCGCAATTGCTCATCCTCTCATTCGTTCTCAGCTCTCATTTGGCGCTCGGCGCGCAGCGTGGCTCCAAAGCCCAGGCCGGGGGCCCAAGCCCGGAAAAACTTGTTCTTCGGGATTCGTGGTCTCTTCAATCCTCCGCCAAAGTTCAAGCGGACGGAAAAGCGATCTCGACTCCCAACTTCAATCCCACAGGATGGCATCACGCCACAGTTCCCACTACCGTCGTGGCCGCCCTGGTAAAAGACAAAACTTTGCCGGATCCTTTTTTTGCCATGAACCTTCGCCAATTTCCCGGCGTGACTTATCCGATCGGCGGAAATTTTTCGAACATCGCCATGCAAACGGATAGTCCCTACGCAGTCTCATGGTGGTATCGCAAGCAGTTTGCCGCACCTGCTTCATATTCAGGAAAAACTGTCTGGCTGAATTTCAGGGGAATCAATTACCGCGCGAATGTCTGGCTCAACGGAAAGCAGATCGCGAACTCTGATGAAATTGGCGGCGCGTGGCGCACCTATGAGCTGAATGTCACAAACGCGGTGAGACCGGGTGCTGAAAACGTGCTCGCTGTGCAGGTTTTCGCCCCCACCGAGAACGACCTCGCCATTACGTTCGTCGATTGGAATCCCGCACCGCCCGACAAAAACATGGGCCTGTGGCGAGAAGTCTATCTCACAACCAGCGGACCGGTGGCACTGCGCTATCCCACCGTCGTATCGAAGCTGAACTTACCCGCAGCCGATTCAGCGCAGTTGACGGTTACCGCGCAAGTCAAGAACGGCAGTGACCACGCAGTGACGGGAAAATTAAAGGGACAAATTGAAAACGTTGCATTTGAGCAGACGATCGAACTAGGACCGAACAAGTCGAAAGACGTCACTTTCACGCCCGACGAATATCCGCAGCTAGTGTTCGCGAACCCTCGACTCTGGTGGCCCGCGCAGATGGGCAAACCTGATCTTTATCCGCTCACGATGAGCTTCGACATTGATGGCGCGGTTAGCGACCGCTCGCGTTCTGAGTTCGGCATTCGTGAAATCACTTCGGACCTGAACTGGATCGGCGGCCGCGCCTTTCATATCAACGGCAAGAATATTCTCATTCGTGGAGGAGGATGGACTCCCGACATGATGCTCCGCCAAAATTCACAGCGCCTGCATGATGAGTTTCGCTACGTTCGCGACATGGGTCTCAACACCATCCGACTGGAAGGCAAGCTTGAAACCCAGGAGTTCTTCGATACGGCCGATCACGAGGGCATTCTCGTGATGGCAGGTTGGTGTTGCTGCGATTTCTGGGAACGCTGGTCGCGATGGAAACCAGAAGATTACGAAATCGCCAAGCAGTCACTGCGCGATCAGATGTATCGCCTGCGGAGTCACCCTAGCCTTGTGATGTGGTTGAACGGCAGCGACAATCCTCCGCCGCCCGATGTTGAGCAAATGTATCTCGATGTTGAAAAACAGCTTCTCTGGCCAAATCCCATTATTTCTTCAGCTACCGGGAAGCCGACGTCCGTCACTGGCAACAGCGGCGTGAAAATGACCGGGCCTTACGAGTATGTAGCTCCAAGCTATTGGGAAGACGACAGCTACCGCGACCAGGATAATCGCAAGCAGTGCAACGCCGGGGGGTGCGGCGGAGGCTACGGCTTCAACACGGAAACCAGCATGGGACCGGCAGTCCCGCCGATCGAGAGCATTCGCACCATGGTCGGCAAAGACCATCTCTGGCCAATCGATCAGGTTTGGGACTACCACGCTGGTGGCGGGGAATTCAAGACAATCGGCGTGTTCAGTGATGCACTTGCCCAGCGATACGGCAAATCGGACAGCGTGGAAGACTACGCCTCGAAGTCGCAGATGCAGACTTACGAGGGAGTGCGCGCGATGTACGAGGCATACAGCCGGAACAAGTACGAATCAACCGGCGTGATTCAGTGGATGCTGAACAATGCCTGGCCTTCGATGATTTGGCATCTTTACGATTACTACCTGCGCCCCGGTGGCGGCTACTTCGGGGCCAAGCGCGCCATGGAGCCCCTGCATCCGATTTACGGATACGACGACCACTCCATCTGGGTGGTCAGCAGCCAGTACGAAGATGCGAAAGGCCTGAAGCTGGTCACCAAAATCTACAATCTGGATATGACGGAAAAATTCTCTCACGAGGATTCGGTCGATGCTCCCGCCGACAGCACCGCCAAAATATTCCCGTTACCCGATATTCAAGGTCTAAGTCCAGTTTATTTTCTCGTCCTGCGCCTGGAAGATTCCACGGGCAAAATTGTGGGCTCGAATTTCTACTGGCTCTCCACCAAACCTGAGACGATCGATTGGGCGAAATCCACATGGTGGATGACACCGACAGAATCGTTCGCGGATTACACAAGTTTGTCGCAGCTGCCCAAAGTAAAACTCAGCGTCAGCGAGCGTACCGAGCGCAAAGGCGAAGATTCCATCACGCACGTGACGATCAAAAATCCGAGTCGAAGTCTGGCATTCTTTGTGAGACTGAAGCTTGACAAAGGCGAACGCGGGGAAGAAATTCTGCCGGTCGTGTGGGAAGACAATTACATTTCACTGCTGCCGGGCGAGACGCGCCAAGTGACCGCAACCTATCGCGCCAGTGAATTGGCGACCGCAAAGCCTGTAATTGAGGTCGGCGGTTGTAATGTGGAATAGTATGTCGTGATTCCGGGCGCAAGTTGGTCGCTACTCTTCCGGTGGCAATTCGAAATTGATCATGTTAGCGCGGAAGCCCTTGGTGCGGATTGCACCGAAAAGAATTCCAGCCGCCATCCAGATCGAGCCTACAATCATGGCTGGCCGGCTGAGGTTCAGCCATAAACCCAGACAGATCAGAAAGCCAAGGACCGGCGGCACAAGATTGCCGATTTTCTTTTCTTCCGCGCGTACGTAATAGCGGAGAAGCGCGGCCACATTGACTCCCATAAATGCGATCAGCGCTCCAAAATTCAGCATCTCCGCGCCGAGCCCGTAAGCTTCGCCGCCGTTCATAATTCTCTTAAAAAGTTCCCAGGTCAGGGACGTACTACTCAATGCGTAGGTTCTGAAGCCGGCAACGATTTCCAGCACGAAAGCTCCGAGCAGCGCCACCACGCCAACGAAGATCACGCTATTGCGCGGCACATGGGTTTTCGGATCCACCGCGGCGAAAAACTTCTTCGGCAGTGCGTTGCTGCGGCCCATTCCGAAGAGCAGGCGAGCGGCGCCAATCTGCGATCCAAATCCGGATCCGAAGTTCGCCAGCAGAAGCGTGAAGCCGACGATTGGAAACAGAGGCTTCCAGGCGCGCCCAGCGATGTAAGAGTAGGCGGTGTTGACATCGGGAAACGGCTGGCTGGCGGGCCAAATCAACTGAGCGACGTAGACTTCCGCAGCCGAGAGAACACCAATCACCACGCAAGTGAACACGGTCGCCAGCAGAATATTTCGCCTCGGGATTTTCGGCCTCTTCGGAAAGTGTCGATATTCCATCAAAACCGATATAGGTCAGCACCGCGATCGAAGTACAACCCATCAGGTTGTTCCAACTGAATGTGTGGGGATCGTAAAAAGGCGTGAGATAAGAAATGGTTCCCTGCGGCGCCCCAAAAATATAGCGCGCTGCCGCGATAAAGATGGCCACTACGACGATGCCCATCAAAAGGGCCATGCCGGTGTTGATCTTCGCCGAAGTCTTGATTCCGCGAATGTTGAGCAACGTGAAAACCACGGCAAAAAAGATTTTCCAAATCCAGGACGGAACTCCCGGGGCAAATTGATTCGCCTGTCCGGCGCACCAGACGGTGCAGATAAGCGGGTTGAGCATGTAATCCATGACCATGCTCCAACCGGTCACAAATCCAATCGCGGGGTTGATCTCCTGTGCCACATAGGTGAAAGCGGAGCCCGCACTGGGATACGCGCGCGCCATGCGGCCGTAACTGATGCCGGTAAACAGCATGGCAACCATCGCGATGAGAATCGCAGTAACGACGTGACCGTGTCCTCGATCGCTTAGCACCCCGAAAACCGACATGGGCGCTACCGGCTGTATGACGATGATGCCGTAAAGAATTAAATCCGAAAGAGTAAGAGCGCGTCGCAGACGTGGCGCGGAAGAAACAGCAACCGGCGTGGTTTCCATGGGTCCGCCTATTGAATTACGCGGAGGCCAGGAATGTCAATATTAAAACGTTTCTGTGCGCGAATTCTTACTTTTCGCGGTAATCAAACGAATACCCGCGTTGCTCGTTTCCTGACATAAACCGCGTGTTGTATTCGAGCAGATAATTCACATGGGCATCGTCAAGCGGAAACGACTGTTTCGGCGCGTAGGGATAATCTTTCATGCTCAAAAACGGTAGCGGCGCCACGAAATTACCCTGGGCGGCGTAGAAATCCATATCTTTCTCATAACCGAAAGCCGCGAAGAAATAATCGCGAACCCATCCTGCTGGAAGGGCCGGCAATCCAGCTGGATCAAAGTCGAGTTGAACTTCATCTCCTGAGCCGAATACAGCTAACTTGTCATCGAGCGCAGTCAGCAACGGCAGCACGTTCCCATAGCGCGTGTAGGCTCCCGCGGGACGCGTATATGGCCCGGTCGCGCTCGCCTCTTCGTAAATGTATTGCACATTTCCCGGCGGCGTGCCTTCGATCTTCAGCGGGTATCCGTGGAAATCCAGGTCGGCGCGGACCAGCGGTACGGAAGTCAACTGTATGCCTTCAGCCCTGTACGTCCGATCATTTTCACTGACGTCATTCCGAAGCCTCGCGCTTTCACCAGCGAGGCGAGGAATCTCCGGTGCAGCGGGCTGCTGCGTTCTGTCAATCAGGATGCTGTCCCAATAGACTTGCAAATTGGTGGTGATGCGAACTTTTCGCGTACCGAACGGGCAGCTTGCCCGTGAGATCGGCCGTCATCGTGCGTGTGCCGCCGGCAGGAAAGCCCATATCGTCGATTACTCGCGTCCATTTTCCATCGGCGCCAAGCGCCTCAAGATAAGGCGGGATGGCTTGCACTTTCGCCTGCGAAGCCGCATACATGCTGTTGGCAGAAAAGTATTCGACTTCACCATGCATCAGCAACCACAGCGGTCCTCCGTGATAATTCTCACCCAGATCAAGGGTCAAGCTATGCGGCTGAGCAAAGCCCTGAAACTGCGTCAATGAAAAATCGCCAAAATAGCGATGCGCCAGAAGGTCCGGCAAAACGTCGTGGCCATGATCATCCCACGCGCCCGCAGGCGGTTTCGCGTCGCGGCTTACGACCACTTTGAATTCGGGATACGGCGGGTTCGACGCGAAATACTCGTTGGGATAAACATCCTGATTCTTAGGATGGTCGACCGCCAGCAATCGAACCTGATCAAGATAGACCGCTTCCTCGAGCGGTTCCATAAAGCGAAAGCTGAGAGTTTTGTTCGACTGTGGGTGGCCCATGTCTCGCTTATTTTGCGAGACATGGGGATTTTCTCTCTCGCGAATCATGTCGCGATCGATCTTGATGTATTCCACCGGTCGCGGGATATCGCGCTGGCCGGGCCCGATCCAGTGACCCACCACGCCCGCGCCCAGCATGTCAGCGACGAATTCGTAACGCTCACCATTCCACACAAATAAAGTTGGGCACGAACTTCCACGGCGATCAATCTCGGTAAAATTCTGCTGCTTGTCGCCCGCGACATTGATTTCATCCTGCAATACGCCAGTCGGCCATAACATGCGTACCACATCGGCCTGCTTCGCATCGCCGAGTCCAACCGTGAGATAAGGAGAATTCTGTCCGAGATAGCCGTTCGACCCGTAAATCTCAAATTTCTGCCGATTCCCTCCGGCGAATACTTCGACTTTCGTTCCGATCGCGGATTTGTTGTCGGCCACACCCTTGAGTGCCAGGCGGAGCCAATGATTCTGATTGCCGCCTTCGTTGCGTAGTAGAACGGCTGGCCCAAGATTCTGCGTGATCAGCAGATCGGTCGCGCCATCGTTGTCATAGTCTCCGGTGATGATGGCCCGCGGATGTTCGAGATGAATTTTGTCCAGACCAACATCGGCGGTTACGTCTTTGAAGCCATCGGGGCCGAGATTGCGGAACAACTTGATCTCACCTTTGCCTTCTTTCGTTTCGCCCACGGCGACGAGATCGACCCAGCCATCGTTGTCATAGTCGATGGCGGCGACGCCGAAAGCACGAACCCAGCTGGTTTCAGGCAGAGTGACGCGCTCGAACGATTTGCCCTTATTGTTGTGCCAGAGCTCGATCCCCGGGTTCCTCGATTGAGTGAATGCAACATCCATCCACCCATCATGGTCAAAATCCAGCATGGCGATGCCGTGTGCCCCCCCTGATTTCTGAACAGTGCCCGGCGCAAGCCGCTTGAACGCGCCTTCGCGCTGATTCTCATAAATAATCGGCTCATGAAAAGCTTGGGCAGTTACTAAGTCAACGGCGCGATCATTATTGATATCGCTGCCCACCGAATTTAGGACAGCTGAGTCACCTGCTAAACCTGTCTGAGCGGTTACCGCCGTAAACGAGCCGTTGCCGTTGTTGCGCCACATCGTTCCTCCGGGCAAACGGCCAAGCACCGCGTCCTCGGGCAGTGACATGCGTTCGTCTGGCGTCAACTCAGTCACTGCGGGACACGAAGAGCAGACATACCCTGTCCCTCCTTCATACAAATCCAAATCACCATCATGATCGTAATCAATGAAAGTCAGCCCATAGAAGGCTCCGAGAACAACGGAGGGCAGGCCGGCACTTAGGCTCATGTCCTCGAACGCCCCATTCCTATTGCGATACAGCTTCACATGATCCCCAAAGCCGATTGCTAAACCCTCGAATCCGTCGTTATCGTAGTCGCCGGCGGTGCAGCCTGTCGCAAGCTTGACTTGATCTAGCCCGGATTTTGCGGTGACATCTTCAAACCTTCCGGATCCGAGGTTGTGGTAAAGCGTGGCAGGATTGGCGAGGAACAGATCGATCCTACCGTCATTGTCGTAGTCGAGGAAGCAAGCACCAGGTGTAAGGTATAGCGAGCCCGGACTACCGAAATATTTCGGCGCTTCCTCTTTCAGCCCCGCTTCTCGCGTCACATCGACAAACTGCACCTTGATCTGTGGTGGCGGTTTCAACACTGCCTGCGGCGACTCGACGGCGCGCGAATACTGACCCTGCTCGCCATAGGCCAGGCTGATCGGCGAGCCGAGTTTTTTTTGCGTGATGTATTGGAACTTTTTCAGATTCTCGCGCGCTTGATCGACCTGGTCCGATTGCTGGTAGGCACGCGACAATCCAAATTCAGCCGAGGCGTGCAGCGGATTGATTTTTAGTGCGTGCTGAAATGCGTCGATGGCTTGCGGGAACTCGCGCGCCTGGGCATACGACGCGCCCAGAAAATACCAGGTGTCGGCGTCGCTGGGATCGATCTCGGTGACGTGCTTGAAATCCTCGATTGCCGTCTGCGCATCGCCGGTATTTTTCGCAAGCAATCCCAGGTTGTACCACGCCTGTGGAGTTTTGAGATCCTGCTTCAGCGCGTCTTCCAGCGCAGATTTAGCTTCGTCGATCTTCTGCAAATTTAAATAGGCAATACCCTCATTCAACCGGGCAATCGTCAACTTGGGGTCGAGTTCCGCAGCCTGCTCAAAGCACTTGAGTCCCTTCTCGAAAAGCTGCTGATTCATGTAGGCTGCGCCCAAATTATTCTGGCGCGCGGCCTCAAGTGAATCGGCTTTCTTGTTGCTCTGCGGGGCAGTCGCAAAAATGCCCGCCGCGGCAAGAAGTATGCCGCCGAAGACAATTGAAATTCGAGGATTCATCTGATTAGGAATTTAACCACAGAGGCGACGGGAAGCGCAGAGGATTTGCGCCTCGTTTATCGTTCCCGAGCAACATCGGTTTACACCGCCATCAATTTGCCCGCAGCAACGAGGGCTTATACGGGCGTGCATTCACCGTGCCCTTGCCCTCCTCAACGGTGATGGTTTGCCCGCTTCGCACATTCAAAAGCGTATCCGATTGGCCACTTGGCCATTGAATTTCGATGCTGTCAGCCTTCGTCTGTTCGCCAAGTCCGAACGTTAGGACCAGTTCGCTCTGCGAAAGATAGCTCGAGCCGGAACGCAACATCTTGGATTGCGGATCTTTCCCGTCGTTCGAGATCACGCGCACCACCGCGCCGATGCCATCGCGATTCGATTTCGTCCCCACAAGTTTTATCCGCAAACTGCGGTTGGTTCCACCCTTGCTGTGAAACAGGAAGGCTGGACCGGCGTTGGTGGTTTCGAGAATATCGAGAAACCCGTCGTTATCGATATCGGCGTAAGCCGCGCCGCGGGCCACTCGTGGCGCCGCAAATGCCTTCCCCATCTGCTCCGTCACTTCCTGAAACTTGCCCCCACCTAAATTGCGGAACAGATGCGGCGGTTCGGCGTAACTAACGCGCTTTTGTACTTTTTCAATCGCATCTTCAATGTGTCCATCCGCAACAAAAATGTCGGGCCAGCCGTCATTATCGTAGTCGAAAAAGAAACAGCCGAAGCCCAGCGTCACCAGCGTGGCACGGCCGACTTCCGATTGCGGAGCCTCATCCACGAACAAGCCATTGCCCTCGTTGTGATAAAGCGAAAGCATCTGATTGGCAAAATTGCTGATAATCACGCTGGGATGCCCGCTGCGATCATAGTCCGCCGCATCGACGCCCATGCCGGCCCGGGCGATTCCGTCTTCACTAAACCCAATGCCGGCAGGGATGCCGCCCTCTTCGAAGGTTCCGTTCTTTTTGTTCACGTAGAGCTTGTTGGGCTGAGTGTCGTTGGCGATGAGAATGTCGGGCCAGCCATCGCCGTTATAGTCGAGAATGGTGATGCCCAGACTTTTTGAAGTCGGATCGCCAAGTCCGGCTTTCTTCGTGGCATCTTCGAATTTGCCGTTGCCGAGGTTGTGCCACAACCGTACAGACGTGCCCTTGTACGACTCCGGCGTGCAGTAGGACTTATGCGTACCGTCGAGCGTGCAGTAAAGATCGGCCTGTTCGCTCCATTGCACGTAGTTGGCAACCAGGAGATCGAGTTTGCCGTCGCGGTCGTAATCGAGCCAGGCCGCGCTGGTTGAAAATTCGTTCGGACCCCACAAGCCGGCGGTTTTCGTCACGTCGGTAAACGTCCCGTTTCCGTTGTTGTGAAAAAGATGGCTCTGGCCCACGGCAGTAATAAAAATGTCGTCGAACCCATCGTTATCGTAGTCGCCGATGGCGACCCCGAGCCCGAACATGGGGACCGCAAGCCCCGCCTGCCTGGTCACATCGGTAAACGTTCCGTTGCCGTTATTGTGGTAGAGCTTGGGAGTTGTCGCGCCAAGGTGCCGGTGTCCCGGGAAATCGTCGCCATTGATGAGAAGAATGTCGGGATAGCCGTCGTTGTCATAGTCGATGAATGCACAGCCCGGCCCCATGGTTTCCGGCAGCCACTTTTTTCCAAACGCACCGTTGTTATGCGTGAATTTGATGCCGGCTTTCGTCGTGATGTCGGTGAAGTGAATCTGCTGGGCCTGAGAAAAAACCATTAGCGACAGGGACACAGAGGCTCCGAGAAGCACGGTGAAAAAAGATCGGGTCAGTCTGTGACGGAGCCTGCCCTGAGCGAGGGCGAAGAGTGACTCCGTAATGAATAATTTTTCTCTCGTCACCGGCCCGCGCCTCCGGCCGAGGCAATTGAGGCGACGGCTTTTGCAGGCCTCGCATTCAGCGCTGGCAGCGGCACGGAAACATGCTCGTGTATCGCCTGGCGCTCGTTGTTATCTTCTGGATGCGATCGCCGATACGCTCCTGTAATTGCCTGCGATGACTCGTCGGCTTTGAATCTCAAATAGCGCTCCTCATGCTCCTTGGCCAACTTCTCATTTCCCATACCGTTGTAACAGAGCATCAAGTTATAGTGCGCCTGCAAATCCTCGGGATCGACTGCCAGAACGGAGTCAAATGTTTTTACGGCGTCGTCATACTTGCGCTGCAGAAAGAGAATTCTTCCCAGATCATTGAGCGCCACACGGTCGCGGGGATACTGGGCCAGCACTGTGTGCAGGCGTGCAGCCGCGCCGTCGTAGTTTCCGTCTGACCGGAGCACTCGCGCGTAAAAATAATTGGCCCGCGCAAGATTCGGCGATAGTGCCAGAGCTTTTTCAAGCACGGTTCGGGCGCGCTCCATATCGCCCTCCTGCACGGCGCACCGGCCAAGGTTCACCCAGCCATCAGGATTGTTCGGATCGGCCTCAGTGACCTTCTGGAAAGCCACGGCCGCTCCTTTAAGATCGCCCTGCAGAAACAGTCCAATGCCGTAGTCGTTCCAGCGCTGCCACTCTTGCTTCAACGCGATGGTTTTCGGCTGTGGATCCGGCAAATTTCGCGCAATTACCGGTAGAGTAACTTCGTCTTCGGCCAGCGCAACGATCGGCAAATCCGGTATTTTCTCTTCTCTGGCGGAAACTCCTTTGAGCGATTTAGTGAAAACAAACGGCCGATCGTCGTATGCAGGCGTTACTTCGTTGGGACGGTTTTCCTCCGGTTCGCCGGCAAAGGCAAATTGCGTGTTCCACCAGGAGAATTTTCGGTAGCACAGGCGCGCGTGCAGGGTGATCTTGTTCCCGGTATTTTCCGGAATGAACATGCGGTAATGCACGGTGTCTGCCGCTCCCGGGGGAATCAATCTTACATATACAACCGCTCTTGTGGCCCAGGCGTTGCGCTTATTGATGGGATTGCCGTGCTCGTCGATCTGCAACGATCGGTAGAAATGCGCGCCTTTTTCCACCGGCCCTTTGCCGCCATCTTCAACCATGCCACTCCAGAAAATCGTTTGGCCTTTATCGTCGGTGCCCTTCAGTTCGAGCCAAGTGTCGTAAGCATCCACAGTTCCTCCGGGAAAAAAGTGGCCGACTTTTTTCGTGCGCACCACAACATCGACCCGAACGGTGTCACCGCGGCGCAGCGGAGGCTGCACTCGATTCACCGGAGCGGTGACAGGTGCAGGTTGCCCGCTTTCCTGTGGCGTAATTTTCGTCTCTGACTCCTCGCCCACCGCGAACGTTGTGGAGAGATCCGACTGCCCGGCGGCGCCCGAGCTTAACGGGCCCTGCTCCGGAGAAACCGCGAAAATATCGACGGTCACTATTCCGCTTTTCAGGAAATCTTCTGTACGCTTCAACTGCGCTTCATCGCCGTTCGCCGTGGGCACGGCAGTATTTGCCGCGGGGAAACGATGGGAGTGCACAAATCCATTTATATTTCCCGCGTCGCTGGAAGCTTCCAGCGGCATGTGGCAGTCTGCGCACTGCTGCGGTTTCGGCGGATAGTAAAACGAGCGCGCACCCTGCCCGGACACTCCACTGGCCTGCCAGTTATCGTATTCATTGAACCCGCGGATCCAGCGATAGTGATTCACCGGAGAATCAAGATGGCACCTTGTGACAAGTTGAACAGAACTCCGCGGTCTGCGAGCGCATGAAAGGCTTAAGAAACACTCGGCGATGCGGCTCCGGATTCAGCCGGACCAGAAAATCATGCAGAGTGCGGATGATAGGATTCTGGCTGGCCGCCAGCTCGTGCAGCTTGGGATATTCCAAATAAAAATCGGCCTGGCCCATCGTGCTTTTGACGGCTGCAATCGAGTGGCACATCATGCAGCCAAGTCCGGCCTGCGATTCAGGCCGGTGCACGATCTGTTTAATCGGCGTATCCATCAAGCCGCTGTAGAGCACGGCTGGATCATGGCATCCCCCGCACCATTTCGAAGGCTCGGTGCCGATTGTGTCTTGCATGTACTCAATCGACTTGCGGTACCACTGATTGTTGAACGACGAATAATGGTGCGCCGAACTGAACCATTGATTGTAGATATCTTCGTGACAGCGCTTGCAGGAATCGGACTCCATGAAAAATTTGCTGGGAATTTTCTGATTGCCGTAAACCTGCGCCGAACTCGGAAAGAAAGAACCCTCCGGGCCGTCTCCCTCGCCGCTCATGCTTGAGGGAGGCATGGCCGGATTCTCGATGCGATTGCGGGCGTGCCAGCTCTGGCGGAGGAATTGCGCGCCGTATGCGACAACTCCAATGACAAGAAAGCACACGATCGTGCGAAGCGTGGCCTGGGCGAAATTGAAACTCAATCGTCCGCGCTGTTTGAGCTTCTCCGAAATTAGGAGAGCAACGCCCGCGAGTGACAGTAGGATGTGCAGGTAAAGCCAATTCCACTCACTGCGCGCAGTGCCGGTCTTGACGAGAAGAATTCCAACGGTAGCGCCACTGGCGATCAGAAACCATGCACTGCGCTGCGAAAAAGTACCTTTCCGAATGAAACGAACGAGTACCGGAATCAGCAGAATCGCAGCGATTACTCCGGCGACTGCGTGCAAGAGAACGACACCTGCATAGAAAACGGTCGGCTCGGGAAATGCATAAAGGTAGGCGGCCGAAATTACCAGAAACATCATCAGGCCGGTTAATGGCCAGCCGGGCATAGTTCTGTTTCGCAAATTTCCCAGCCTCAGATGACTCATGCTTGCCCTTCGAACTTCAGTCCCACAGTGACCGAAAAAGGCGTGTCGCTTAAACTACTCAGATTTATTGATGGAGGGAATAATTGAAAAAGATTAGAAACGAAGATTTGCGATCAAGAGAGTGGCGGTCTTCTCCACGCTTCGCATTGCTCTTCCAGGGCAGCCGCAACCGAGAGGGCAACTCTTCTTCGCACCAGGGTCGGCCCACAATCTGGACGCCGATGGGGAGCCCTTCAGAAGATCGGCCCACGGGCACTACGGCCGCCGGATTGCCCAAGAGATTGAAGAACTCCGTATAGCTCCAGGCATCGAGGTAATCCACTTTCTTGCCTTCCACCATCCAGCTACGCTCTCCATGCTTGAACGCGGGAATCGCCGCAGCCGCACACAATAGAATCGGATGGCGTTGCATCTCTGCGAAAAAGCGGGCGCGCAGCAAATCACGTCGCATCCAGGCACTGAGCAGTGCCTCTGCACTCAACTTGGGTTCGCTCTCTGATAATTGAAGAAAATCTTTCATAATCGGACTCATATCAGATTCGCGGCCCTTGAACATCGGGCGAAGTAGCATTCCTCCGGCAACCACAAAATATTGATGCCAGAGATCACGCGCTTCTTCGAGCCCAGGAGGCCGAAAGTATTCCACTTCAAAACCTGACCTGCTTAACGCTTGCGCGGCAGCGCGGACCGCCGCACGGGTTTCCGGCGTCACCGGGGTGCGACCATCGTCCTCGAAGAATGCAACCTTCAGTTTTCTGACTTCATCGTCGTTGGGCCAGCGGACAGCAATCGGCGCAGCGCACGTATCGCCAACGTCGGGGCCTTGCATAGCCTCGAACAAAATTTTCAGATCGGCCACCGTCCGCGCCATCGGCCCGACCACTCCTATCGCCGCAAATGGTCCCGCCGATACCGGGAAATGCCCGGTCGAGGGAATTCGCCCCGGAGTCGGTTTCAAGCCACAGATTCCGCAGAAGTGAGCCGGCACACGAATCGATCCTCCACCATCGCTGCCTACGCCACCCGCTGACATGCCCGCCGCAATCGCCGCCGCTTCACCGCCGCTGGAACCGCCAGCCGTACGCTCAACGTCCCAGGGATTGTTCGTGCGTCCATAAAGAAGATTATCGGTTTCCCACGCCATTAAGAGCTCGGGAGCGTTGGTTGTGCCCAAAATAATCGCCCCGGCAAGTTTCAGCCGTTGCACCAGCGGCGCATCTTCTCGGGCAACAAATCCGGCGCGCAGCCTGCTACCGGCCTCGCAACGCAAACCGGCCACGCTGATTGAACTCTTAATGCTGCAAGGCACACCGTGCAGAGGCCCCGTGAACTCGTTGCGCATGACTGCATTCTCTGCGTCGCGCGCGGCCTGACGCGCACGGTGCGCATCAATTTCTACAAATGCGTTTAGCTTTGGATTCAGCCTGTCGATTCGCGCCAGATGCGCATCAACTAATTCGACCGGCGAGATCCTCTTGCTGCGGACTTGCTCCGCCATGGCGAGCGCAGAAAGGAAAGTCAAGTCGTGCATTATTTCGTGGAACGCATGGCGCGATCAAGCTCAAGCTTTTCATCCGGAGTGAGGACCCGCCATTCTCCTTTCGCCAGATCGCCCAATTTCACAGGTCCAATCGCCACGCGCACCAGGCGCAATACCTCAATGTCCATAGATTTCATCATGCGGCGAATGTGGCGATTCTTGCCTTCATCCAAAGTAATTTCCAGCCAGCAGTTTTTCTGCCCTGCGCGGAGTCGGCGAACCTGTTTGGCCCGCAGCTTGGTTCCTTCCTCGGTTTCGACGCCGCGAAGCAGCCCCTTAATAAGTTCCTCATCCGCGACCGTTCCTATCTGTACATGGTAAGACTTCTCCAAATGCGTTTCCGGCGTGGCGATCCGAGCGCCCCATTCCGAATCATTGGTCAGCAGGAGCAGGCCTTCGCTCGCTTTATCCAGTCGGCCCACGGGAGCGATCCACGGTTCAGGGTCTTCATGCGGTTTTGCGGCGGCCCCCGAATGTTGGTTCAGAAGCGAGTAAACAGTTTCCCTACCCTTTTCATCTGATGCGGTAGTTATAAGGCCACGAGGCTTGTTCAGCATGATGTAGATTTTCTCGCGTTCTTCTACGGTACTGCCGTCGACTGCGATCTGCGTGGGAGATCGGACGGGGGCCTCTGGATTTCGACAAATTTCTCCGTTCAGGGTCACACGGCCGGCGCGAATCAACTCCGCGGCGTGCGATCGCGAGCAGTAGCCAAGCTTTGACAAGGCACGCGCCAAGCCGAATCTGCGGATTGTTTTCTGTCGCACGGCTTCATGCTATCTGATTCGAGGCAGCCAATCGACGACATTGAAACCAATTCGACTAACGATGCGCGAGTGAGCCGCGCTTGATAGGATGTTTATCGCAATCGATGTTATCGCAATCATGGAAAGGACACTCTCATGCCCCACCAGCATCCCCCGCGTTTTCTGAAAATTGTGGACGACGCCAAAACCCGCATTCGTGAAACCAACATCGACGAAGTGAAGAAAAAGATCGACCGCGGCGACAAATTCCTTCTTGTGGATGTGCGGGAAGAAAGCGAATTTGCCAAAGATCATCTGCCTCGCGCAATTCACCTTGGCAAGGGCATTATCGAGCGCGACATCGAAGCGCGCGTGCCTGATCTGAATGCGGAGATGGTGCTGTATTGCGGCGGCGGGTTTCGGCCGCACTCGCAGCAGACAATTTGCAGAAGATGGGTTACAAGAACGTGATTTCGATGGACGGCGGTATTCGCGAGTGGCGGGAAAAAGGATATCCGTTGACGAACGACCGGTAACTTAAAAAGGTAAGTGAGACTTACCGAGCCCAAACTTGTACTCAGTATGTACTTACGGTCGTTTTCGGCTTGTACCTATGCGGCCTCGTGGCGGAATTAGGACCATGCACCTCGTATTCTTGACATCCCCGAGGGCGTGTTAGAAACTTCCAACACACAAACTCGTTCCCTTCCAAAATCCATAGTCCACCTAATTTCCATAAGGAGAATCACGGGTATGAGACACTACTCAGGTACATCGACGAGACTATTTGCATTCGTCCTCGCTTTAGCGTTGTCGCTAACCTCGCCCGCTCACGCCCAGACCTTTACTATTCTTCACAACTTCGCCAGCACCGACGGTAGCGGCCCGCTCGCAGGCCTCGTCATGGACACGAAACAGAACCTCTACGGTACCACCAGCAGCGGCGGGGAGTATAACGGCGGCGTGGTATTCAAAGCCTCCAGAGGCGGCGCGGAGATGGTAATGCACAGTTTCGGCAGCGGCACAGACGGGTACAGTCCGGAAGGCAGCCTGATCATCGATTCGGCAGGCAATTTGTATGGCACTACTTTTGCCGGCGGCTCGGCCGGCGCGGGAACCGTGTTCAAGATATCTTCGAACGGCAAGGAGAGCATTCTCTACAGCTTTGCGGGCAACGACGACGGTGCCAATCCGGTCGCCAGCCTCGCCATGGACGCGTCAGGAAATCTCTACGGCACTACCTCCAGCGGAGGAAATTACAACTCCGGCACCGTGTTTGAACTCAGCTCCACCGGGCAGCACAGCGTGCTCTACAGCTTCGGCAGCATCGCGGACGACGGAACCGATCCTGTCGCTGGCGTTACTCTTGACCCCAAAGGCAACCTCTATGGCACCGCCTCCGCCGGCGGCCCTTACGGCTACGGTACGGTTTTCGAGCTGAAGTATTCGACCTCGGGTTTCACCGAAAACATTCTCCACAACTTCGAGATGCAGAACGATGGTGGCACACCTTATGCTGGTCTGATCTTTGATCGCTCCGGCAATCTCTATGGCGCAGCCACCCAGGGTGGCTCCGGCGAAGGCGGCACAGTTTTTGAACTGACTCGGTCGGGCAGCGGCTGGACATTCAACGTACTCAACGGCCTGGCAGGATGGGGCATATCCGGAACGTTCCGCAATGTGCTGTTCGACGCGTCCACGGGGATAATCTACGCGACCACACATTGCGATGGCGCCTACAGCTCGGGAACCGTTTATTCGCTCACACCTTCTGCCGGAACGTGGTCCTACACCGAACTGTATACTTTCACCGGTGGAACGGACGGTTACTACGTCTTCAGCAATCTGGTTATGGACAAAAGCGGCAACCTCTACGGCACAACCAACACAGGCGGCGCCAATGGCTACGGCGAAATCTTTCGGGTGACGCCGTAGCGAGAAAAGGTCACAGACGGGGACCCGACCGTTACCGAATCTTGTGCATTCAAACGGGGCGGTTGGGTCCGTCTAATTATCTGAATAAATGAGGGCGTCATCTCGAAGCCGCCGCGTCTTCAGGGGCGAGAGATATCCAGCCGGCAAACCTCCTGCTTGCGCACACCAACTGATACCGCTGGTTGGAGCGAATTCCTGAGCAGCGCCTCGCGACGAAGCCGTTTTGTGGTAAGCTCCGCGTCTTACCAATATGAACCGTCGCATCTTCTTCTGGTCGCTGACGTCGGCGCTCGCCGGATTTCTTTTCGGTTTCGACACGGTTGTCATTTCCGGCGCTGAAAAAACCATACAGACACTTTGGGGACTGAGCCCTGGGCTGCACGGCATTGCCATGGCTTCGGCGCTTTACGGCACCGTGGTCGGCTCGCTGCTCGGAGGCTGGCCCGCGGACCGCTTCGGACGCAGAGCCACATTGCTCTGGATCGGCATTCTTTACCTGGTAGGCGCGGTCGGCTCGGCGTTGGCGGCCAACGTCGGCATGTTTATCGCCGCTCGGGTAATCGGCGGCCTCGGCATCGGCGTTTCTACCGTGGTCGCGCCCATGTACATCTCGGAAATAGCGCCGCCCAAGCAGCGCGGCCGTCTGGCGGGCATGTTCCAGTTCAATATCGTATTCGGCATTCTGATGGCGTTTGTTTCGAACGCTCTGCTGGCCGGTATCGGCCCGAATGCGTGGCGCTGGATGCTCGGCGTGGCCGCATTCCCATCGCTGCTTTACACCGCTCTGTGCTTTACCCTGCCCGAAAGCCCGCGCTGGTTGCTGAGCCGCAAGGGAGACCGCGAGGCTGGTTTCCGCGTCCTGCAATTGATTGAGCCGGGTGCTTCAAAGGCCGAAGTGGAAGCCGAGGCTGGAGAGATTCTGGCGGCTGCGTCCCTGGAGCAAGCATCATCTTCAGGACATTTCTGGACGAAGCGTTTGCGCAAACCCATCTTGCTTGCCATCTTGATTGCCTTCTTCAATCAAATGTCGGGCATTAACGCGATTTTGTATTTCGCGCCGCGAATATTTGAACTCACCGGCCTGGCCGCAAAAGCGGCTCTGTTGCAATCCATCGGCATCGGTGTCACCAATTTGATTTTCACTTTTATCGGCCTCTGGCTGATTGATCGGCTGGGACGCCGGACGCTTCTTTATATCGGCTCGTTCGGCTACATCGCGTCGCTCGGCCTCGCAGCTTGGGCGTTCTTTACGCAGCACCTTACGCTCGTGCCGGTTTGTATCTTCGCCTTTATCGCGGCGCACTCGATCGGCCAGGGAGCGGTGATCTGGGTCTTCATCTCCGAAATATTTCCCAATCGCCATCGCGCCGAAGGGCAAACGCTCGGCAGCTCGACTCACTGGATCTTCGCCGCCCTGCTCACCACTTTTTTCCCGAAGATGGTTACCGCGTTCTCGCCCGGCTACGTTTTCTCGTTCTTTACCGGGATGATGGTTCTGCAACTGATTTGGGTGAAGACCATGGTTCCGGAAACGAAGGGAGTTTCGCTGGAGCAGATACAGAAGCAGTTGGGGATTGTGTAGACATTGGCTCGGCCAGGTCCTCGGTGAGTAAAATCGGCTGGCTTCAAACAACTGAGTTAGGTTCGTTCATCGGATATACTGTCTCGCCTGATTCAAAGCTGGAAAAACGAGCTCTCGGGCTCCCAAGACAGGATTTTTCGATGTACACGAAAAGGCTGGGCGTCCGCGCCCTGGAGATATGTGGCCTAGCATTGCTCCTAGTGTCTCAGGGATGGCCGCAACAGCCGATGTCAAGTCTCGATCGTGATCGCGCCCAGGATATGTTGAAGGTCGTGGCCGACGAAGTGCAGAAACACTACTACGACGCCAAGATGCACGGGATCGATTGGGATGCGAAGGTTGCTGAGGCGAAACAGAAGATCGACAAAACAAATTCCATGAACATGGCGCTGTCAGAGATCGCAGTGGTGCTCGCCAGCCTGAACGACTCGCATACTTTTTTTCTTCCTCCGCAACACGCCAACCGGTACGACTACGGGTGGGAATATCAAATGGTCGGAGAGCATTGCTTGGTGACGCGAGTGCGTCCGAAGAGCGACGCCGAGGCCAAGGGCGTGAAGCCTGGCGATGAGATCCTGACCCTGGACGGCTATCATCCCGATCGCGATAACTTGTGGAAGATGCAATACGTGTTCACGGCCCTGCGGCCGCAACCTGGGTTCCGGTTGCGCCTGCAGGATCCCTCGGGGAACCAGCGCCAGGTGGATGTTCTGGCACGGATTCGCGAAGGTAAACGGGTTACGGATCTAACGGGCAGCGCGGTCAGCGATATTTGGGATGTGGTCCGCCAGGGCGAGAACGAAGAACATCTTTTGCGCGCGCGGTACGCCGAACGCGGCGATCAGCTGATCGTCGTCAAGGTGCCGGAGTTCATCTTCTCGATTACCGAAACGGACAGCATGATCGACAAGGTTCGGAAGTATCCGGCCATGATTATGGATCTGCGCGGCAATCCCGGAGGCAGCGTCGAAACCCTTAAGAACTTAATTAGTGGGATGTTCGATAAGGAAGTGAAAATTGCCGATCGCGTCGGGCGGAAAGAGACCAAGCCCGAGGTTGCCAAGGCCGCCCGACATCCATTTTCCGGGAAGTTAGTAGTGCTCGTCGACTCAAGATCGGCTTCCGCCGCGGAGCTATTCGCCCGCGTCGTGCAACTCGAAAGGCGGGGGCTGGTCGTCGGGGACCGAACCTCCGGCAGAGTCATGGAAGCGAGGCACTACAACGAGACGTTAGGCCTAGACACGGTCATCTTCTACGGAGCGTCCGTGACTGAGTGGGATCTGATTATGGCTGATGGGAAAAGCCTGGAGCACAATGGGGTCACGCCGGATGAGATCGTTCTTCCCACTGCCAAAGATCTCGCGAGCGGTAGCGACCCGGTTATGGCGCGGGCGGCAGAGACGCTTGGCGTGAAACTCAGCCCTGAAGAAGCAGGAAAGCTGTTTCCGTATGAGTGGCCTCCAGAATAACGAGGTGGGATGACCGTATCAAGAAGTCGATTGTTGGCGCAGTGTCGCCATTTCACTCATTAACTCCATTTCTCGGCAAGTGCGGGAGCGCCACTCTCTGTTGGATCCCCGTTCCCTCGACCACGGTATAAATAAAATCCGCCGGCACGTCGCGCAGCACTTCGGTTTCGCCGTTAGGCCAGCGAATGTCCACTTCATTCATCTTATTGTGATCGGCCAATCCAAAATGCAATCGCAAATCGTTCTGCGATAGATAACTCGCGCCGCCACGCACCTCGTCGAGCTGCGCCAGCGGACCTGATTTCACAGTGACACGCGCGCCAATCGCCGCCTTATTACTTTTTGTTCCCACCAGCTTGAACAGCACGCGATGATTGCTGCTCTGCGTGTGATTGATCAACAATGACGGCGGCTCGCCCACGTTGAGCACAACAATATCCACATTCCCATCGTTATTGATGTCTCCGAAGGCTGCGCCCCGCCGCGATTGCGGAGGCATGCCGGCCAGGGACTCGGAAACATCTTCGAAGGTTCCATCGCGATGGTTGCGAAACAGCAGCATCGGCTGGCGGTAAGGCACGGCGTCGGCCACGGCGTCCGCTTGCGGGTAGACGTGTCCGTTCGCGATAAATAAATCCAGCCAGCCATCGTTATCCATATCGAAAAATGCGGTACCCCAGCTGACGTAGGGATAAGTCGGCTTCAACAGCTTCGAGCGAATGCTCACATCGGCGAAATTCTCTTTGTCCAGGTTGTGGTACAGGGTCGAACCTTGCTCGACAAAATTCGTGACGATCATCGACAACCGGCCTTCGTGCAAATAATCGCCCCAGTCGACTCCCATGGAGCCTTGCTCCAGGCCGTCACCGCTGAGCGCGACACCGGCCAGCAGCCCTACATCTTCGAAGGTCCCATCGTGCTTGTTGCGATACAGATAATTTGGACCGGCATCGTTCGCCACATAAAGATCAGGCCAGCCATCATTGTCGAAATCGCCCCAGGTTGCGCCCAGGCCGTAATAATGATGCGGGTCGTCGACTCCGGCTTTTTTCGAAACTTCTTCGAACGTGCCGTCGCCTTTATTGTGAAAAAGCAGATCCGATTCTCCGGGCATGCCCCATGGGCCGCACTGCACCAGCACTCCCTTGAAGCGGCAGAATCGCGGATCGTTTCCGAACTGCGGCAGGTCGTTGATATCGACGTGCACATATCGCGAGACAAACAAGTCGACCTTGCCGTCGCGATCATAATCGGCCCAGGCGGCCCCTGTGCTGAACCCGCCCCCTGCCACGCCAGCCTTGTCGGTAACATCGTCGAACTTGCAATTCCCCAGATTGTGATAAAGCGCGTTTCCCCCGAACCCAGTCACGTAAATATCCTGCAGGCCGTCGTTATCGTAATCGGCAATCGCAACACCCATGCCCCAACCTTTGCGCGTGAGGCCGGCTGATTTTGTGATATCGGTGAACTTGACATGGTCCGTGGTGGAATCCGCGTCCTGGTGATACAGAGTGATCATCGGATCGCCGCCGCTCTCGCGATAACGCTGCACCGTAGAGCCGTTGACGGTGATTATGTCGAGCTTGCCATCATTGTCGCAGTCGATCAGTCCCACACCGCCGCTCATCGATTCCACGATGTATTTCTTGTCTGGCGACGAAATGTGGGAAACGGTGAGCCCGGCCTTCTGGGCAATGTCCTCAAAGCGGGGAAGAGGCGCGGGAGCGCTCAGCTCTTTCGTGCTCTTGGTGAATGCAGCTTTAGGGCTGGGAGCGCCTGCTTGCGCAAACAGCAAAGCGATGGGCACCGATCCGATGAACAGGCCGGCGATGCACGAGGAAAGCAAATCTCGCATAGTCGGGAAGGCTGATTATACAGGCTGGCTGGGCGGAGAAAGCGCGCTCGGCTATGGTTTGAACGATTGTAGCGCCGAGGAATTTCGGGCTTGTGGCCCTTCGCAAAAATCACGCGCAAAACAAAACGCCCCAGACTCGTTTGAGTCTTGGGACGTATGTTGATCAGCCCTCCCCCAAGTGCTGCTCGAAAACAAGATTATGCCAGGGGGTGACTCGCGTATATGGCTCTTCCGTGCCATAGGGTGGCACTAACGGGTAGCACGGCTTTGCCCTTGATTTTCAATGACTTACGCAATCACGGGAACGTTGTTGACGCCGACTGTTCCGAATACGCGACGATAACGCTCGATTTCTTCCGGTGGGCCAAGCGCCTTCGCGAAATTGTCGGAGAGCTTAACCGCAGGCCGGCCTTCAACCGTAGATACTTTGCTGATAAGGCTGATCGGGTCAAACCCGTTGTCCCCAATAGGATCGCAATCACGAAAATCATTGGTCAGCAGTGTGCCCCAGCCTGCGCTGAAACGGATCCGCGGCCCGGGAGTCCACATCCGAGGATTTTCGAAATCGTCCGCGCTTTGGAAATCCGCAGGCGTCACGCCCCGCGCCAGCGCACCTCCAAAATAAGCATGCAGGCCGAGGATTTCGTCGACATCCAGAGCATCGGAGGCGATGATAAGTTTTTCGCGCGGGTCGCGCCCGCGAACCTTCAGCCATTCGATGTATTCGTCGCCGGCAATATAAGGATCTTTGCTGTCGATGCGCTGTCCCGTCCAGTCGGCCGCCCACTCCGGAGCGCCTTGAAGAAACTGCGTGGTGCCGAAAGTATCGGGCAGCATAATGCGCAAAGCTCCATCGTAAGTCGCCTGCCACATCTCTAGAACTTCGTATTGCGACTCTTTCAGCGTCTCATCGTCAGGCGCGAGCGCCGCAAGCACCATCGGGATTTCATGCGCGTTGGTGCCAATGCTTTCTAAATCGTGCTTGTGCGCGAGGAACGCATTGGAGGTTCCGATAAAACCGCTGCCCAAGTTCGCCGCCATGGCCTCGACAACATATTCCTGCCAAAGAAAACTGTGACGCCGCCGAGTTCCGAAGTCTGCCACCCGAAGACGCGGCACGCCACGCAGGCGCTCAATCTTGCTCCACAGCTTGGTTTTCGCCTTCGCGTATAGAATGTCAAGGCCAAACTCGCTCAACCGCTTCAGGTTCGCTCTGGTTCGAAGCTCATTAATGATGGAGAGCGAATAAAGCTCCCACATCGTCGTCTCCGTCCAGAGACCATCGAACGACAAATGAAAGCGGCCATCTCTGACTGAGAGTTCGTAATCCGAGAGACTAAAGTCTTGCTCAAGCCATTGCAGAAAGGCGGGTTCAAAAATTCCACGGCGCCCGTAGAAAGTGTTCCCGGCCAGCCAGACAAGTTCAGATTTTCGAAAACGAAGCTGACGCGCATGCTCGAGCTGCGCGACCAACTCCTCGTGCTTGAACGTATCGATTGGGCCGCTGGATCGGCTGAATACAGAGAAGGAAACATGAGTTTTGGGAAAATGCTTCCAGATGAACTGCAGCATCAGCAGCTTGTAAAAATCGGTGTCGAGCAGAGAGCGGGTAACCGGGTCGAGTTCCCAGTTGTGGTTATGCGCGCGCTCAGCGAAGTTGACGATCATGCGGTACTAGACCGGCACTTCTATCCTCATATGAGCGTTGCAAGAAAAGCAAATCGAATGCCGAAAGTTACTAACGGCGAACGGTCCAGAGACGGTGCTGCACTCCCCGCCCGAGCAAATTGAGGGGAGTGCAGCTCATTACCGTTGGCAGAAACCGCAGCGGCTACCCTTCCGTTGTCGAGTGCAGCACGCGGAAAGTATTGCCGCCGTTCGACCAGACGAGCAGCAATGCATCTTGCCCTTGCGGCACACTGGCGAGCGCCTGCTTCACTTCACTCGCGTTCTGCACCTTGTGCCGGTTCACTTCAAGGATGATGTCTCCCTGCTGCAGTCCGGCATTATCGGCGGAACTTCCCGGCTGAACGCGCTCAACAACGGCTCCCTGAACATCGGCCGGAGCTTGCAGCTGGCCGCGCATCTCCGGCGTAAGGTCAGCAATGCCGATGCCCCAACGCATTTTGCCTTGACCTTCGGCATTGTTGGCATCCTGTCCGGAGCCGTTTCCAAGTCCTTCGAGCGTTATTGGGAGGGTCATGCTCTTCCCGTTGCGAAGCAGGTCAACCGTAATTTTTGTACCCGGCTGCTTCTGCCCGACCATCACTTGCAACTCTCCGGCGTCGGTCACTTTCTGTCCGTCAATCGCGGTGATCACATCGCCAATCTGCAATCCAGACTTCGCCGCGGGCGAATCAGACTCAACCTCGGTAACAACGGCTCCGGTGGCGGTGGAATCGTCGAAGAACTTCGCATTCTCCGGAGTTACATCCGATACCCCGATACCGATTCGCCCATGGCTGACTTTGCCGTAGCGGATCAGCTGATCCACGGTTGGTTTTGCGATCTGCGACGGTATGGCGAATCCCATGCCTGAGAACGAACCGGAGGGCGAGATCAGGAACGTATTAATTCCGACCACCTCGCCGCGAGCGTCGACCAGCGGCCCCCCGGAATTGCCTGGATTAATCGCGGCATCGGTTTGAATGAACTCTCCCGGTTTGCGCGGATCGCTGGAATCAGGATTCGCACGGTTAATCGCGCTGACGATTCCGCGGGTCACTGTAAAGCGGAATCCGTAAGGATTGCCGAAAGCCAGCACGGTTTCACCCGGCCGAACTTCCTTCGAATCTCCCCACGGCACGCTGGCCATGCCGGTTGAGTCGACTTTGATTACCGCCAAGTCCGTTAGTGGATCGGTGCCAATCAGCTTCGCCTTATAAACTTTTCGATTGCTGGTCGTCACGCGGATGTCGGTCGCGCCCTCGACTACGTGGTTATTGGTGACGATGTACCCGTCGGGCGAGACCACCACGCCGCTTCCCAGCCCATGTTCAATTTGCGGCTGCCGGTGCATTTGCGGCCCAAAAAACTGGCCTCCAAATGGCCCACCTTGACCGAAGAATTGTTGCATCCCCTCGGGCAGTTGCTGTTGGCCTGCCATATCTGGCTTGCTGTGTGAAGTGACGGTGACGTTCACCACTGCTGGCGTCACGTGCGCGGCCAGGTTCTCCATCGCCTGATCGAGCGCCAGAAGCGCGCTGACGCTGTCTGCATTAAGTGGAGCTGCGGCTGGAGCCGGTGCTTCGGCCGCTGCTCGCGCCGCCGGCGGTTTAACGAATTCATAGGTTGTGAACGAAGCGGCAAGTCCCAGCGCGAGCGCTGGCGCAATTAGTCGCTTCGTCCATTGGATGGAGCAATGTTTCTGGAACCACAGTTTTGCATTCATCTTTTTTCCTCTCAGTATTTCCTCTCGGTGAAAATGTTTATACTTGAGCAACTAATTAATTAGTTGTTACAGATACAGCTTCAGATCTCCTTACTTGTTCCTCCTGGCCCTAAATTTTCTTGAGGGGATTTCCGTTGTTCACGGAGTTGATCGATGGGCGAAGCACGGTGAAGTGCAACACCTCGATCTCGTAGACGGGCTGCCCGTCGGGGTTGTAGCCGGCATTTTCAAAAATCACAAAAACGGCTTCTGAAGCGACCATCTGGATGCCGCGTGAGTTGCTGCTGCGGACGCTCGCCAAATGAAGCAGACTTCGACGCCGGGCAGACGCTGCCGCAAGCTGGGATCCTCGACCCGTGTTGGTCCCGTTCGCATGATTGCTCGTTGTGGGGAGCAAATGAACCCGACTCGGATGCGAAACAGATTTCGACGCGCTTGCCTCGGTGCTCTTGAAATCCGCAGTCCGGAAAGACACGGGCGTAATAGCAGGCGCAACATACTGACCTGCCACAACGGTCCTCATCGTGGGCTCGCTATCCCGAAATGCGACTAAATGCGGCTCGCTTGATTCGACCAAGCCGCAGACGATCACTAACGTGGTTAGTGAAAGGGCAGTCCTCCATCCATGCTTTGCCCCGCGCGGATGCCGGGGATCTAGAATCTGCGCAACCCGCATCGAGGTCTGCCGAACCCGCCCCAGCATCGCCTGAGCTAGCGCCAGGCTGCGGCGGAGCAAAGTTTTCTCCGCTATATGCTTCAGGCACTCTGCATAAGCTCGAGAGTTCGCGGTTTCCGCGAGAACGGCATCGTCGCAGGCCATTTCGCGCTCCAAAGAGATGTTGCGCTCGATCCACCACACCGCGGGATGGAAGAAAAACAGGGCTTTAATCACCTGCTGCGCGAGATTGGTCCAGCCATCTTTTCGGCGCAGATGTGCGAGTTCGTGCAGTAAAACCTGATTCAGTTCGCCCGTAGAAAGTTCCTCGAGCGCCCACCTGGGCACGACTACGACGGGCGTGAGCAATCCCACTGCCGCTGGTACTTGGATTCGCTCGGAGGCGCACAGCGAAACCGGCGCGCGGCCGCACCCGCGATTCAATGTTTCCCGCACCTGCGGATCGAGTTCTTCCACATCAACCGGAACGAAACTGTCCCGTAGATTGTGCAGGCGCCACAAGCCGATTCCGAGTCGAATCAAAAACCAACTGGCCATAACTGCCCAGGCGCCAAGCGCATAAGACGCCCAGGAACCAGGGAGCATAATCGCTGGCCGAGCGGTTCCCGCAGAGACGCTCCCACTGCGCAGCCAATTCATGCCACTCAAAAAAGGCGAGGCTGCAACCGCGATCAGTGCCGAAAACCACAATGCAAAACGCAGTGCGGAACTCTGCCTCCGCGAGATGTGCGACATTACACCAGCGAAAACGGCGATGAGCGTTCCCGCAAACAGGCAATCAACGATGCGCAAGGCGGAACTTTCGGCGATTGCCTGGATTCCGAGTGTCATTCCGAAGATCGTCGTTCCAATCATCGTTGTCCCAAGAGCCGCTATCATCGTTCGTCCGCTTTCTCTTCCAACAACTGACGAAGACGATCAAGTTCAGCCGCGTCGATACTTTTGTCTTCCAGGATGTTGAGCACAAGCAACTCGTGCGAATCGCCAAAAAATCGGCTCACCAACCGCCGCACCTCCGACCGGGTAGCAACGTCCCGCGCGATTTGCGGAGTGTAGACGTGAGCACGCCGGTCTTTCACGTGCTTCACATAACCTTTCTTTTCCAGTATTCGCACGATGGTGAGAACAGAGTTGTAGGCCAGCGTCGGCTTCGGAGGCAGCGACTCCAGCACCTCATGGACGGTGGCCGATCCCTTCTGCCAAAGCACGTTCATGATGCGCAATTCTGCCTCCGTCAGCGTTGCGGACTTATTGCGCGCCAATTCCCCTCCTCACCTGCACCCGTCGGTGCCCGTTAGTTCTGCTTTGTAAGTAAGACGCCCGAGCTGTAGAAACGTCAACTAAATAATTAGTTGCACGGTAGCAGCTGCGCGTTGCCCGCTGCCCCCGATATCCATGCGGGTCCTTCGAATTTATTCGGAACTAACGCGCAATCTCGCTGTAACTCCTTATTTTTATTTGCGTTAGCCTGTTACGTGGATGACTGTATTGCGGCAGCTTCTCGATTGTCATTAAATACAGAAGATCCCTTCGTCAATGCCGTACCGGCTTCGCACCCGGTCGAACGGCGACAATCCAACAAATTTAATGATGGGTAAAACTGTGCATCAGAATAATCCCAACTGGTACTCACTATTTCGCGCCGCCATCCTGGAATCGCAACTCGAAAAGGTTCTTCCTCAGATTGATCGCGCCCGCGACGCTATTTCGGTCCGCATGTCAGAGTTGCAGTCTGTTCCCGCGAGCAATCACCGGGAGACAACCGACATGAGCGACGCTTTGCGGTATCTCGCAATTCTTTCCCAACATGTTGGAAGGGACACCGGCAAAATTCTGTGGGAGTAAGATATCGGCTCCCGGAGCGACGGGTTCCACGCCCTGTTTCACGACAGAGACGCGGACGCTCGGGCCTGCTTTATTGCCAAACATCTCATATTTGGCTCTTCTAAAATCCCCTTCTGCGCCGTGCTAGGTTCTTAGCTGCACCCGTTCCGCTAAAATATCCCATGCCCGACAGTCCACTGTGGAGCGATGGAGCCCAAGCCACTCGGCTTGCAGAGTTGATCGCCGACCGCGGCGACGCCGCCAAGGAACTTCCGCTTCGCCGCGACGTCCGTTCGCTGGGCATTCTGCTCGGCCGCGTGCTCGTCGAGCAAGAAGGTGAAGCATTCTTTCATGTCGTGGAGCAGTTGCGCCGCCAATTGATCGAACACCGCGAGTTGCCAACATCTGAATTCGACTGCACGGCAAGCTCGATGGCTGGCGCCCGCGAAATTGTCGCAGCTCTGCCCGTTGAAGATGCTTATCGCGTGACCAAGGCGTTCGCCATTTATTTCGAACTGACCAACCTCGCCGAAACCAATCATCGCAAGCGGCGCCGGCGCGCCGCAGAGCTGCATGCCGGCGAAACGCGCACAGACGGTTCAGTCCGGGGCACCCTTCTACGCATGCGCGCGTCGGGAATCTCGGCCAATGCCATGCTCGATTTCCTGCGCAAAATCAAAATCGAGCCGGTCTTCACTGCGCACCCCACTGAAATCACACGCCGCACCATCCGCATAAAACGCGGCCGCATCGCAGCCTGTCTGGAACGCCTGGACCAGTTGCCGCTCTCCGATTCTGAAGCCCGCGAATACGAATCTCAGATCATGGCGGAGATCACCGCGCTTTGGCAGACCGACGAGGTCCGCCTTAACAAACCGACCGTGCGCGACGAAATTCATATGGGCCTCGACTACTTCCCCATGGTTCTCTTCGAAACCCTTCCTCATCTTTATGCAGAGCTTCAAGATGCAGTGCAGACGGTTTACAGCAATTCCATCGATGTTTCTGAACTCCTCTCTGCTGGATTTTTATCCTTCGGATCATGGATCGGCGGCGACCGGGATGGAAATCCCTTTGTCACCGCCGACTCGACCCGGGCGGCAATCAGCATGGCGCGCCACGTCATCATCGATCACTACATCGCCGAGACCGCGCGCCTGATCGAGCACTTAAGCATGTCGATTCGTCACGTTGGCGTCTCCGATGCCCTCGCGCGGCGCGCTCAGGAGTATGAGCGCGAATTGGGCGAAAAATATTCTCGCTGGAAACAAATCACCAACGCCGAAGTCTACCGCCACTTCCTCGATTATCTGATCGCCCGGTTGCGCTTCAGCCGCAATTCGTCAAAACATCCACACGCCTACAAATCGCCCGAGCAATTTGCTGAAGACCTTACGATTATCTGCGGCAGCCTCAAGGCCAATCGTGGCGAGAGATTAGCGGAGTTGGTTTTCTCTTTGCTGAACAAAGTTCGGCATCTTCGGCTTCCACCTTCACTCCCTCGATATTCGCCAGCACGCCCGAGTGCTTTCGCAAGCGCTCATTGAATTGCGGCCGTCGCCATCGTCGGAAAACCTATCGTCATCGAGCAGCCCTCCGACGGAGCGCTCCTCCGAGTCGATTGATCTGCTTGCAACTTTCCGGGCCGTTGCCGAACTAAAGAAAACGCATTCCTCGAAAGTGGTCCGCCACTTTGTGATCAGCGGCGCGGAATCCGAACACGACATCTTCGCAGTGGTCCGTCTGGCTGCCGCCGGCGGAGTTTCAATCGCCGCACACAAAAGCGATCCCGGCTTGATGCCAGTGCCTCTGTTCGAATCGATTGAGGCGCTCCGCGCCTCGCCATCCGTCATGCGGCGCGTCTGGAAGTCGCCCGAATTCAAATCACTGCTCGATTCCTGGGGACGTCGACACGAGGTAATGCTCGGCTATTCAGACTCAAATAAAGATGGAGGAATGCTGACCAGTACCTGGGAATTGCACAAGGCACAGCATAATTTGCATGTAGCCGCACGCGAGTGCGGAGTCCATCTGCGCCTCTTTCACGGCCGCGGCGGCACAGTTGGCCGTGGTGGAGGCCCGACCCACGCCGCCATTCTCGCCCAGCCAGCGGGCGATTTCTCCGGAGAGATACGCGTCACCGAGCAAGGCGAGGTTCTGAGTTGGAAATATTCCGATCCAGTTCTCGCCGAGTGGAATCTGGAACTCATGATCGCTGCCTGCCTCGAAGCTGTAGCTATGCCAGCGGAAGTTTCAAACAAAATCATGCAGCACTGGCACGAAGCCATGGAAACGATGTCGGCTGACGCCTTCACGTTCTACCGGAAACACATTGCGGAAAATCCCGAAGTTCTCGAATATTTCGAGCAGGCAACCCCAGTCAACGAACTCGAGCACGCTCGCATCGGCTCCCGTCCGGCTCGGCGCGGCTCGAACAAGACGAATCGAAAACTCGACGATCTGCGCGCCATCCCCTGGGTCTTCGGCTGGATGCAAAGCCGTCACGCCGTACCGGCATGGTTTGGCGTGGGCCATGCCCTCGCCGGATTCGCGCGCAATGCCTCGCGGGCCGAACTGCTAAGAGAAATGATGCACGGCTTCCCGCTGTTCACCAACCTGATTCGCAATGTAGAACTCGCAATGGCAAAAGCCGACTTTACCATCGCCCGCCTCTATGCCGAACTGGTCACCTACGCGGCCCTTCGCGACCGCGTCTTTAAAATGCTGCGGGATGAATTCAACCTGAACCAGGGAGACGATCCTAGCCATAAGCGGTCAGAAAGAGTTGCTGGAAACAAATCCCGTGCTCCTGCGGTCGATACGCTTGCGAAACCCCTACGTCGATCCGCTGAGCCTGATTCAGGTCGATCTTCTGCGGCGGAAGCGAGCAGGCGCCGCAGAGCTTGCTGACGGCGCATCTCTGACCTACGCTCTGGGCGCAACCATGAACGGCATAGCAGCCGGCCTGCACAATACGGGATAGGGGCAGATCGTTACGCGTTACGTCAAGCGTAATGCAGCGCCCAATCAGGACCTCACCAGCTTGAAAAATTACGCGGGTGCGTTCGTGGTCGCAGCCCAATGCAAAATTGCGTTTCTAGTAAACTGGCTAGCCAGCGAGGAATTGCCACTTGCACAAACTTAGGCCGTGTTTGTACCACAGTTTCATCGCACTGTTCTTTCTCTTAGTTGCGGGCTCCGCAGTTGCCCAGTCTGGCCCCGCCGCAATTGATCAGCGGCGTCAAATGGCGGCTCATTGGCCCATTCCGCGGAGGCCGAGTGGTTGCCGTTGCCGGCGTACCGGGCGACTCGACAACTTTTTATTTCGGCGCGGTCAACGGCGGTATTTGGAAAACATCCGACGCAGGAACGGTCTGGAAGCCGATTTTTGACAACCAGCCTGTCGGTTCAATCGGCGCCATTGCTGTCGCGCCCTCGGACTCAAAGACGATCTACGCCGGAACTGGCGAATCGGACATCCGTTCCGACTTGTCTTCCGGCAATGGCGTTTACAAATCCATTGATGCCGGTTTGACTTGGGCGCACGTCGGCTTAGAGGAAACGCGCCAAATCAGCCGGATCGTGGTCGATCCGCGAGAGCCCAATATCGTTTACGTGGGCGCTCTCGGCCACGCTTATGGACCCAACGAACAGCGTGGGGTCTTTAAATCGGTCGACGGAGGGGCGCATTGGGCCAAAGTTCTCGACCAGGGACCTGAAATCGGAATTTCGGATTTGGCGATCTGTTCCGGCAATTCGCAGATTTTATTTGCCGGAACATGGAACACGCATCGTCCTCCGTGGAGTACGTACGCTCCCATCGACGGACCCGGCGGTGGCATCTACCGCTCGCAAGATGCCGGCAAGACGTGGTCGCGGCTCAGCGGCAATGGATTGCCCGAAGGCGATTGGGGCCGCGTGGGTATTGACGTCGCACCGGACGGCAAGCGCGTCTACGCATTAATTCAAGCCAAGAACCCTGGGCTATATCGCTCCGATGATGGAGGCGACACGTGGAGCCTCGAGAATGCGGACCGCGTCTCACCAGCCGCGCGTGGTATTTCAACGGCATCACCATTCTCCCAGAAAATGCGGATGTGATTTATGTCCCCAACGTCGCCCTTTACCGATCCGAAGACGGAGGAAAAACAATTTCGATTGTTCGCGGCGCGCCGGGAGGTGACGATTACCACCAGATATGGGTTGGTCCCAAGAATTCCGCAAGCATGGTTCTGGGAACGGACAGGGGACTACAGTCAGCCTCGACCGCGGCCAGACCTGGAGCACATGGTACAACCAGCCCACGGCACAGCTCTACCATGTCATCACCGACAATCAGTTTCCTTACGTCGTTTACGGAGCGCAGCAGGATAGCGGTAGCGCGGCCGTTCCCAGCCGCACCGATCACGGCCAGATCACTCCACGGGATTGGTTTCCCGTGGGCGGAAGCGAAAGTGGATACTTAGCGCCCGATCCTAAAAATCCGGACATCATTTACCTCAGCGGAACGTACGGCAGCGTTTCCCGCTACGACCGGCGAACCGGTCTCAGCCAGGATGTTACGCCGTGGCCCGTGCCGATATTTGGTTCCGAAATCAATCGGCGCAAGTATCGCGATCCTTGGACACCGGTTCTGCTTTTTTCTCCCGCCGACTCCAGGACGCTCTACCTCGGCACGCAGTATGTGATGAAGACTGTCGATGGTGGTCTTCACTGGCAGACCATCAGTCCCGATCTCACCGGATCGACGCAGCCGACCGGAGACAAGCTCGAAGGACCAACGACAATCGAGAATGCGAAGCGAAGAGGTTACGGCGTCGTGTTCACCATTGCGCCGTCCGCGCTAAACCGCGATCTGATCTGGGCGGGCAGTGACACAGGATTGATTCATTTCACACGCGACGGTGGAAAAACCTGGAAAGATGTCACTCCTAGCGGTCTGACGCCGTGGAGCAAGATCTCGTTTATCGAAGCTTCGCACTTTGATCCCGCGGTTGCTTATGCGGCGGTCGATCGCAGCCGGTTAGACGACCAGGCGCCTTATCTCTATCGGACCCGCGACTATGGTTCTTCCTGGCAGTTGATTACCAATGGCATTGCGGCCCACGCTTTTCTGCGCGGCATTCGCGAAGATACTAAGAAAAAGAACCTGCTGTTTGCCGGAACCGAACTCGGCGTTTACGTATCGTTCGATGACGGCGACCACTGGCAATCTTTGCAACTGAATCTGCCAGTGACATCCGTCCGCGATCTGGCGATTCACGGCGACGATCTGATCGTCGCCACACATGGCCGCTCATTCTGGATTCTCGACGACATCACGCCACTGCGCCAGGAGTCTGATGCCGCAAAGACAGATGCATTCTGGCTTTATCATCCAGCGCCGGCGTATCGCATCGATAACGATTCTTTCCCGGGCACTCCGCTTCCACCGGAGGAACCTACGGCCGAAAATCCTCCTGCCGGCGCCATTCTTGATTATTTCCTGAAATCTGGGGCCAACACAGTCACGCTGGAGATTTTCGACGCGCAACGGAAACTCGTTCGCAAGTTCTCCTCGGAGGAGCGACATCCGGAAAATCATCCACCGCTGCCTATTGCCGGGCGCTGGTTTCCCAAGCCGGAGGTACTTGAGACAAATCCTGGAGCGCATCGCTTCGTCTGGGACCCTTAGTTGGGGCAGTTCTGGTGAGCCCAGTGCGGATGAAGAATCCGAATACCGCAGTCCCCGCGGCCCGAAAGCTGTGCCGGGCATCTACAGCGTCAGACTCACGGTTGACGGAAAGTCGCTGACTCAGCCTCTGACCGTCGTCATGGATCCCCGTTCCTCGGCCACTCCGGAAATACTTCAGAAGCAGATGCAACTCGGCCAGCAAATATTTGCCGAAACTCTGGAGGCGCGCCGTGCGCTCGCTGAAATCGCATCGGTGCAGAAACAACTGGCTGATCATGAGCAGAAGCTTGGCGAGAAAAATTCAGACATCAAGTCAGCGCTTGCGGATGCTCAAACTGCAATTTCAAAAATCGAAGGCGAGCCAGGAGCAGTTGCGCAGGCCGCAAGTCTGCAGGATGCTTTCGCCGATATGGCATCGGCGCTGCGCGTCGTGGAAGGCGGGGACCGGCACGGTGCCTGCGCAAGCCATCGCGGTTTACAACGAGGCCAGCCAGCGCGTAAAAATAGCCATCGCACAATGGAGCGAGTTCAAAACAACCAAACTTCGGCAGCTTAACCAGAAATTGTCGGAAGCGAGTCTCCCTCCCATTGCGATCTCGGAAATCGAACAGGAAGTCCAATTTCTAATGTCACGCTAAACCATTCGCCGCCGCGCGGGTATCGTTTATCGGATTAAATGACGCTCGATCCGAATCTCAGTCGCGCTTGCGCTGATTCGTGACCGCATGGCCACGGTCGAAGATGAGAAGCGACTCTTGGTAGCCTGCAAACGGACCTTAAAAGATGCCTTGACCATCATGCTGGACTCTGGACTAGTGGTGAGCGCGGTAGGAATCGAACCTACAAACTACTGATTAAGAGTAGGCCAGTGGGATGGGGCCCTCCACGTCTTATCGCCTTCAGGACTCAGTAACTTACCGACAATCAGGCCCGCAGGGAAGCGATCTATCGTGGTATTGAAACGAAGCGAGTTAGCGCACATGGGATCGAAGCGCACGGCACACTTATGGCACACCTGTGCGGCCACCGATTTCGGTAGTGGATCAACTGACCCAGTACGCGGATTTCAGTCCTTTTGCCCAATTCGTGCTAAAGTTTTCAGATGGTAGTCACGGTCAACATTGCGGATGAACTCGCAGCAGCGGCCAAGGCGCGTGGCTTGTCTCTAGAAGCCTATGTCCAACAGATTTTGGCCCAAGAACTAGCGCGTCCTGCGGAGACTCGCCCGCCGCGCACCCCGGAAGAAATTCGCGCCTGGCTCGATTCGCTGGCCCAATTCTCGGACAAAGTTCCCCCGTTGCCTGAGACCATTTCGCGCGAGTGGCTTTACCAGGACCACGACTAAATGGCTATTGCGTCGTGTCTTGTGGATACTAACATCCTGCTACGGATGACACGCCGCTCGGATCCCCAGCACCAACTCGTGGACACAGCGCTAGCCCGACTCGCTTTCCAAGGCACAATTCTTCACTATACGCACCAAAACATCGCTGAGCTCTGGAACACAATGACGCGTCCTCAGGAGCGCAATGGTCTTGGGTTGACGGTGGCCGAGGCTGAACGCCAGGTGCACGCAGTCGAGACGGGCATGAAATTATTGCCAGATAGTGAAGCTGTTTATCGAGAGTGCGCAGGATTGTCGTCCAGCACGAGGTACTGGGTGTTCAGGCGCACGATGCGCGATTGGCCGCGGCCATGCGCATCCACCGTGTGATTCATATACTCACGTTGAACGTAGCCGACTTTGGACGTTTCAGCGGTCTCGCCGCAGTGCATCCCAGCAGCTTCCTTTAGCCGGTCCCTGACGATCTCCGCCGACCTGTCGAACCAGCGCATTCTCCGCCGGTCGAGTCCCTGCATTCACGCTTGAAAGACTCGCGTGCTCGGGATGCGGAGCTTCGCCGCCATCCTCACGAGGTCGGGCAGGGAGTTCGCTTTCATCTTGCGCATGACGTGCCCGCGGTGGGCCTTCACCGTGATTTCGCTGATGCCCAATTCCCCGCCTACCTGCTTGTTCAGCAAGCCGGTGACCACCAGCGCCATCACCTGCCGTTCGCGAGCACTGAGTACTGCGTAGCAGTTCCGAAGGTGGCGCGCCTCCGTTTCGCTCTGCAGGGCCAGACGGCTGCGCTCGAAAGTTTCGCGGATTCCCAACAAAAGGGCCTCATCTTTGAATGGCCTTACGAGGAAATCAACGGCGCCGGCCTTCATGGCGTCGACTGTCGTCGGAATGTCGTCATACCGAGAGATCACGACAATCGGCACCTCGGCACGCTCCCGGGCGATTTGCTTTTGCTCTTCGAGACCGTTCAGGGCCCGGAGAGAGCGAGCAAGGATCAAGCAACTCGGAACGAGGGGTCGCGGCCGGGCGAGAAATTCTCGCGTCGACTCGAACGTCTCAAACTGCCAGCCTTGGCAGTTGATCAGTGATTTTAGTGACTCCCGTTCAGAAATGTCGTCCGTTATAAGGAATACGATCGGTATGCTGTGCGAGTGCAGTTCTGAGTCAATTTTCTGGCCAAATGTGGACGCTATGTTTGCGGAGTTCCCGTCAAGAATTGATGCTGTTGCAGCCGAAGCCATGTCCCACCTCTCAAAGATTTCGTTGTACACTTCCCCAGCGATCGGTCCCTAAAACCTCTGCTTGGACAACTCGTACTTTGCGAACCCACTTTTCTTTCTCTAGAGAGTGGCTATGTGCTGCAGTTTTAAACAATTTGAGCTCAGCCGCAACGGTAGATGGTCGGATTGTGCTACCAACGAAGGTAGGTTCGAGGAGGTAGCCTTTTGGTGGATGAGAGGATGTAATTGTTTCTTATATGTCGAGGTGTCGTCTGCCGAACAGACGAGCATCGACAGAAAAAACCCGCATCGTCGCGTGGCATAGACAGGAAACCGGTCAACTTTTCGTTACTGGATATATGCCGTCAATTGAAGTCCGGCCTTAAGTCCTGAATCGCATTCCGGCTCTCATCGAGTGCCAACTGCCCCTCTTTGATCGCCTCATTCAGGGATAGCAGCGCCTCATCGGGATGCCGTGTCATAAGATTACGGGCCGCCTGAAACCGGAACATCATTCCCTGGAAATTCTGCAGCAGGTCATCGTGCAATTTTCGTGCAATACGCGACTGTTTGATCGTGTGCGCCTGCAAAGCGATGGCCTCCGCTTGCTTCTGTTTGCTCACATCCAGCGCAAAAACTACCGCATGGGTACGGGGCTCCTTGAAACGTGCCACGCCCATCAGCACCGGCACGCGCGTTCCGTCTTTGCGAAAGAATTCCTTCTCGAACGGCTGCAGGCGTCCAATCCTTCTTATCCGTTCGACCCGCTGTTTGTCGGCGGCGTGCCACTCCGGGGGCGTCAGCTCCGTCCAGCGCAGGCGGTCCGAAACCAGATCCGCCCGCTGGTATCCCAGCATGCGAAGATATGCCTCATTGGACTCAAGGATCGGACCTCGGATATCTACGATGAATATCCCGATAATGTTGGCGTCGACCAAGCGCCGCATCTTCGCCTCCCGCTCCCGAAGATCGCCGTAGAGACGCGAATTTTCGAGAGCGCTCGCTGCCAGCGACGTGACCAGCTTGAGAGTCCTGATTCGAGTGGGTGTAAAGACGCCGGACGCCGAGTCGCTTTCAAGCAAGAGTACGCCGACGAGCTTGGCTCGATTAAGCTTGCCTTGATTGAGCAAGGGCAGGCAAAGAATCGACTGCGCGTTGAGCTGATGGACATAGGGATCGGCGGCAAACCTCGCCCTCGTTGGTTCATCGTCGATGACCAAGCTCTCGCGGGTGTCGAGGACGTAATGAAGCACCGACCCCGGCAGAAGCGATTCATCGGCAACCTCATCGCGAAGACGTACCACGATTTTCTTGGAGCGACGTAGGGCCTCCGCCGCAACACGGTGTTCGCCTCTACGCGAAAGGACCAGCAAGCCGCGTTGCG
The DNA here is from genome assembly GCA_963743585.1 of uncultured Acidobacteriaceae bacterium. GTDB lineage: Bacteria > Acidobacteriota > Terriglobia > Terriglobales > Acidobacteriaceae > Sulfotelmatobacter. Next base: position 840,381 of record CAVUQI010000007.1, read on the forward strand.
CTCCCGTCTCCTCGAGTGCGGCGCGAAGAAGTGTGTCAATCAACTTTTCTTGTACCATCTCCACCTCTTAGTATCTGTTGAGTGTGCGTCATGGGCCTCGCGGTTTTTGAACGAACAACCCGCATTCGCGCGAGTGCGCGGTCAGAGTAATCAACTTCCGATGTACTTTCTTCCAAAGAGCCGGGCGTCGATCGACCAGGCACCCGGTCCAATCACCGCTAACGTGGCACCGAAGACCGCCAGCGTGAGTGACATCCAGATATCAGCCCCACCTGCGACGACGATCCACAGTTCGACGGCTGCGACCAGACCTCCGGCCAAAGGAGTCCACAATCCTGCCAAGATGAATAGGCCCAGGATAGCTCCGATTACTTCAGGCATCATCAGACCGGGCGTCGGAGTTTCCAGTTGAGCTATCCCACTATGAAGAAGAGCGATTCCTGTGAAGAACCGCTGGATGAGAAGGCCAACTCCCGGCCAGCCATTCGCGAATGTCGAGAACAGTCGCTGCAAGACGCCCTCTCTTGCAACGGTACGGCACCTGCAACGGCGCGGGAAGCGCTGAAAGGCGAAACAGAAATCATACTTTTGGGTGATCGCGCTTTTGGACGATTAAAGCTCGATGATTCCGCGCTTAAGCGCGATGGTGACAGCATGTGCCCGATCGCTGGCGCCGAGCTTAGACATAAGGTTGCTGATTCGGCTTTTGATCGTTGCCTCCGCGACAAATAGCTGATCTGCGATCTGCTTGTTGGAATTCCCAGCTGCAATCAGCCGCAGAACATCCACTTCGCGCTCGCTCAATGCTTCATCCGTGGCATGTTCAGCGAGCTCAGCGGCAATCTCCGGCGGGATTATCTTTCGCCCCTCATAGACGGCATGGATCGTCCCGACAAGTTCCCGATCGTGGCCTTTCAACAGGTAGGCCCGCGCACCAGCTTGTAGAGCGCGCAGCACTTGAACATCGCCATGATAGGTCGTCAGCACAATGATGCGCGCGTCCGGGAATTCGCTCACAATACGGATCGTCGCTTCGATTCCGTTCAACCCGGGCATCTGAAGATCCATCAAGACGATGTCCGGGTGATGGATTCGAAACTTTTCTATGGCGTCTTCTCCGTTGGAGGCCTCCCCCACCAACTTCATGTCGGGCTCCGCATTGACCACGGCGGCAAGGCCTTTGCGGAGAAGAGCGTGGTCGTCGACGGCAAGAATTCGAATCATCTTATTAGTATTGGGAACGTTGCTCATCTCTACCCGCCCGGCGGAACAACCGGAATCGATGCCCGTTACGCCGCTTTTGATATGCCATCGAAGCGGGAACGGTTAGTTCCACCTCAGCACCCGCACCCATCTCGCTCCAGAAACCCAGGTGCGCACCGATGCGCTGTGCCCGCTCGCGCATGCCGGGTATGCCAAAGTGTCCGGATTGTCCGCCGGCCTCCAGTACCTTAGGGTCGATCCCCTTGCCATCGTCACGCACCCGCAAACGAAGCTGATCCGGATCGTACCGAATTTCGACCTCAATGAGGCTGGCAGCGGCGTGTGCGAAGGCGTTCCGGATCACCTCGCGCGTGATACGGTAGACCTCGTCTTGGAGCATTGGCGATAGATCTTGTGGTTTGCCTTCAACCAAAACGCGATAGCTTGGAGCCGGCGCATTCAGTTCGTGGGCCGTCGCCAGTTCACGGCCTGCCGCATCCAACAACTCCGAAAGGTTGCGCTGCGCCGCTGGTTCCGGACGCAGGTCGCGAATCGCAGCCCGGCCTTCCGCAATGCCTTCCTCCGCCGCATGAATTGCCTCATCAACGACCACCATTGCATTGTCTGCATTCCGGAGCAACAACTTGCGGACCGCCTGAAATTGAAAAACCGCCCCCTGAAAAGATTGCAGCAGAGTATCGTGCAATTCTCGCGCAATGCGGGTGCGTTCGTTAACCCGCTGCTCTAACCCCGCCGCGAACTGTAGCCGCACTTGACGAAGACGCAGTTGGTAAAGGGCCCAAAGCAATCCGAGAAAAGCAGCCACGCACAAAAATCGGAACCACGTCGTCTGGTAGTACGCCGGGAGGACAGAAAACTCCAGGAATGCCCCGGCCTCATTCCATACACCGTCGTTATTACACGCAATCACATGGAAGCGATAGTGACCGGGGCGCAGATCGTTGTAAAAGGCCTGGCGGCGGGTTCCCGGTTCCTGCCAGGCCGTGTCGCGGCCCTCAAGCATGTACCGAAACAGAACCTTTTGCGGCACGGTGAAGCTGAGTGCCGTGTAGTCAATCTCAACATCGCGCGTGAGCGGAGGGAGCCGAAGCCCTTCCTGCGGCGAGTGGTTCCTTCGATCTGCGACGATGCTATTGATATGTACAGGCGGCGCCACGGTATTCCCGGCCATGTGAGATGGATCGACCATTTGCAGCACGGAGCCGTTGGCGAACCACAACCGTCCGTCAGGCGTCCTTGTGCTCGTATTGAAGTGACCCACCCCCGCCTGTACTCCGTCCCACACATCGAAAAGTTTCAACTTCAAGGTGCTTTCTGGCTGTTCCCACCAGCGTCGCACTTCGTTTTTTGCGATCTCAATTAGACCGCACGTAGCGTAAAGCCACAAATCCTCTTCATTGTCGGAAATCAGGGCCGTGATGTCGTCGCAAGGCAGGCCATTGCGGACCGTGAGGGTTTGTTTTTTACCGTTCTTCCATCCGACGACTCCGAATCCGGTCGCTCCTAATATGGACCCATCGGGCGCCGCGAAAAGTGCCTTTACTCGAGTATTCGGGTGGCCGTCAAACGCGAATATCTCTGTCTTGCCGTCCCGGAAACGAGCCAGATCGCCATTCACTAGACCTAACCAAATCCCGCTTTGCGGATCGCGAGCCAATTTTCGGGCCAAGGGTAATGGCGGCGCTGGGAACGCTTCCCGAACTTTCAGGTCCTGAATGCGAATGAGCAATGGTGGAGGCCCGTGGGTCTCAGCCCAGATGTTGTGCTCGGAATCCTCAGTTAGACCCATGATCATTCCGAGCGAGCTACCATCCTGGTTTTTAATCTGACTGAACTTACCTTGTTGATAGATCGATAGCGTGTCATCCATTCCGGCCCATAAACGACCCGCATGATCTTCGAGCAGAGACGTAACTTGATGTCCGTGCAACCCCTTTCCAGGCTGGGACGACACGCCATGCGGGCCAAGAAGGTCCAGGTACGCCGAACCGACCCAGACGGAGCCGTCCGGCCTGGCAAGAACTGAATCGACCCCGTCGTCGCTTAATCCTTCCCGCGTGGAAACGGTGCTCACGCGGAGGTCACGGAACATATCGATACCCTTCGTCGTAGCCACCCACAAGTTGCCCTCTCGATCCTCAAAGAAGCAGTTCACCTCGTCGCTGGACAATCCGTCCGAACTTCCATAATGTTCGACGTCGTTGCCGTGGACTCTGTAGAGGCCCTGATTCTCGGTTCCGACCCAAAGATCATTCTGATGATCTATAAGAAGAGCGTCTGGCGCAATTGTTTCGCCATTGAACTTAGGCGCGACAAATGGTCTCAAGCCACCGTCTACCACGTGCTGCAAACCCCCGCCGTGGCCCCTGACATGGATTGCAACCCAGAGGGAGCCGTCGGCTGCAACCGCCAGAGACGCCACGCCGTTCGCTCCGGAAGAGGATCGCAGTGCCTCGGGCCTGTAAACCTTAGATGATCCCGGCCGCCATCTGAGAAGCATTGTAGAAGAGCCTAACCAGAGGTAGCCTGAAGGGCCCTGCACGAGGAATCCTGGGCCTGAAGGAGGCACCCCGTCCTTGCTGCCATAACAACGAACTGCGGTATCGGTGACCTGACAGAGGGGGTGGCTGTCATCGCCAATTCGACCACGTGCGATCCAGATTTTCCCCTCCTTGTCTTCGACGATGGATCCGATGACCCATCCCTCTCCCTCTTGGTAGTTGATTAAGTGATGGTTTGTCCAATGAGCCAAACCAACGTCGGTTCCAATCCACAGGCTTCCGTCTCGGGCCGCCAGCAGCGCATATATATCAGAGGAGGGCAACTGTTCCTCAGACAGCGAACTCCACGGTACAAACCGCACACCGTCAAATCGAAAAAGCCCGGCCGCCGTCCCCACCCAAACGTACCCATCCGTGGTCTGCGTGATCCTTTCTGGCTGCCCGGGAAAATATCCGTCCTGCATTCTCCACGCGGTGTGACCATATTGTGAAATATGACGGGCCGGGTTAAGCGCAGTCATCGAACCAACGAACGAAAGAAAGAAAATGGCAAGGAACGAGAGTGCGCGCGCGTCCGGGAATTCGCTCAAAATGCGGTTCGTGGCTTCGATTCGGTTCAACCCTGGCATCTGAAGGTGCCGATCAGGACAGGTCTGGGCGGTGGGTTCGAAACTTTTCTATGGCGTCTTCTCCATTGGAACCCTCCGCCACCAACTTCATATCAGGCTCCGCATTGACCACGGCGGCAAGGCCCTTGCGAAGAAGAGGGTGGTCGTCCACCGCAAGAATTCGAATGAGCTTATTAGGAACGTCGCTCATCTCTACCCGCCCGGCGGAACAAACGGAATCGACGCCCGTTACGCCGCTTTTGATATGCCATCGAAGCGGGAACGGTTAGTTCCACCTCAGCACCCGCACCCATCTCGCTCCAGAAACCCAGGTGCGCACCGATGCGCTGTGCCCGCTCGCGCATGCCGGGTATGCCAAAGTGTCCGGATTGTCCGCCGGCCTCCAGTACCTTAGGGTCGATCCCCTTGCCATCGTCACGCACCCGCAAACGAAGCTGATCCGGATCGTACCGAATTTCGACCTCAATGAGGCTGGCAGCGGCGTGTGCGAAGGCGTTCCGGATCACCTCGCGCGAGATCCTATAGACTTCGTCTTGAAGCATCGGGGACAGAGTTCGTTCCTCACCTTCGACGAGCACGCAAAAGCTGGGAGAGTGCTCGTCAAGCTCTAGAGTTGCTGCCAGTTCGTGACCCGCCGCCTCGAGCAGTTGAGCAAGGTTACGCTGCGCGGCTTGTTCCGGGCGCAGGTCGTGTATGGCAACACGGCCCTCAGCAATGCCCTCCTCCGCAGATTGAATCGCATCATCTACCACCTGCATGGCGTTGTCCGCTTTAAGGAGAAGCAATCTACGCGCAGCTTGAAATTGGAAAACCGCTCCCTGAAAGCTTTGTAGCAGAGTGTCATGCAACTCCCGCGCGATGCGCGTCCGCTCATTCACCTGCGCTTCCAGTCCTATGTTGAACTGATGTTGTAGATGCCGAACGCGTAATTGATAAATGAACCACAGGAATAACAGAAATGCAGTCCCACACAAAGCGCGGAACCACGTTGTTTGGTACCACGCTGGAAGGATGGAAAAATCCAGGACTGCTCCGGCTTCGTTCCAAACGCCGTCGTTATTGCAGGCGATCACCCGAAAACGATACTTCCCGGGAGGAAGATCGTTGTAGAAAGCCTGACGCCGAGTCCCGACTTCTTGCCAATCTTCATCGTGTCCTTCGAGTTTGTAACGAAAGAGCACTCTTTGCGGGATCTGATAGCTCAACGCCGTGTAGTTGACTTCCAACTCCCCGCGCAAATGCGGCACGGCCACTTTGTCTAACGATTCATAAGACTTATGGTCGGCAACCACTTCCTCAATATGCACAGGCGGCGGAAGAGGGTTGGTCGGCCGCTTCGGATCCACCATTTGCACAACAGTGTTGCCCGCGAACCAGAGTCTGCCGTCACGGGATTTGGTCGCCGTGGGTTGGCCGACGTTTGCAAGACCCGAGTGAGCGCCATCCAGTGCATCAAACTTTACAAAAGATACTTTACTCGAGGGAAATCTTTGCCATCGCTCCCACTCGTCCGCCGTGACCCGCAGGAGTCCACAGGCCGTACGAAGCCAGTGAGCGCCCTGATCGTCTTGAATCAAGGAGTAGATTTCGGAGCAAGGTAACCCGTTCTTGACATCCATCACAGTCAGTTGACCGTCACTCCAGCGATAAAGACCTCGGTTGGTTCCCGCCCATACGGCGTTGTGAGAATCAACATCGAGGCTGCGGGCATGGCCAACGTTGCCCAACTGCACAGACTCTTGCGCTTTACCACCGATATAATGAGCGAGTTTGCCACTGACAGAGAGTGTCCAGATTCCATCCCGCCGGTCGGCCGCGAGAAGGGCAGTCTTACTGTCCTCCAGCCGGAAATCCTGTATTACACGCCGATCCCGGATAAGGTGGAGATCGGAATGATCCGGGTTGCCCGCACTCTCGGTCAAAACCCAGACATTGCCCTCATGATCCTCGGCGAAACCATTCGCCGTTCCAATTTGCCCAAGCGCACTGCCATCAGCCTTTCTCGCTTCAACATACTGCCCATTTTTGTAAGCAAACAGCCTATTATTGACACCGAGCCAAACTTGTCCGCTGGAATCGACTAGCATGGCGGCAATGTCAGCCCCAGGCGTCGTCTGGCGGCGAATCGAGGGGGAAGGCCCCACCTGGATAACATTTAGGCCCCCGTCATTAGCAACCCACACGGCGTCGCCGTTTACTGTGACAACGGTGCGGACTGCGCTTCCTACGATCCCTTGGATTTTGGAAAAATTGATGACCGCATTGTCTCGAAACATATCGAGTCCACCGTCAGTGCCCGACCCAAAGATTTCCTTCCTTATCCTCATAGAACCCCTCAACACCGTCGTCGGACAACCCGTCGGCCCTGCCATAGTGATCGGCCACGCCGTCGTGGACATGATAGAGACCATTCGTGGCGGTTCCGATCCACAGCGTTTGCCTTTTATCGACAAAAAGATGCGGCTCTGGGAAAGCGCGGCCGTCGAAGCCGGGAACGATGTAGCTTGACCATTTTCCATCCGAGAAGTGCTGGACGCCTCCTTTCGGGCCAAGTCTGTCAATACTTGCTAGGATTTCGCCCGACGGTGCAGCAACAACATCAAGAACGCCTTCACCAGTTGGATTTTTGACCTGCTCGGGGAAATACGTAACAAAGGACCCTTGGTGCCAACGGTAGAGCGCGCCGCTGCCTGTGAACCAGATGTCTCCTGCAGCGTCCTCAGTCATATACCAGCCGTATCCGGCAAGATTGCCCTCTTTTTTTCCATAACATTCGAGAGTACTTTCTTTTGCCCAGCAGAGGGATCCCATGCCATGGGCTCGATATCGGGTGACCCATATTCTTCCGGTGTGGTCTTCAAGGATTGAGTAAATTCCCGGACTATTCGGGGTCGTCGCGTAGTTCGTCAGCCGGCCATCTTTCCAACGAGCCAACCCTCCCGCTGTTCCGATCCACAAACTACCATCGCGGGCGCCAAGAACGCTATTAACCAAGGGGCCCGGCAGGGATTGGTGATTGGGTGGAGTCCACTGGCGGAATTTGACCCCGTCAAACCGCAATAGGCTGCCATCGGCTGCAATCCAGATGTATCCGTCGGTCGTTTGAGTGATCTGGTTGGCTTCGCTGCTGAAGCCGTCTTGTGTTCTCCAGGCAGTATGGCCGTATTGTGAGATCTGGGTGTGGGGATCAAGCGCAGCTACCCGAAGCGAGACCAAGAAATAGATCGAGAGCAGGAAAACGGCTCTTCCCAGCGGCAACTTCGCTCTTTTTATATGGCCCTTAACTTTCCCTGTGGTTCCAGATTTCAAGCTTCGCTCTCAAGATCCGTGATGGTATTTGCAGCGCTTCAGGAACGTTGCTCATCTCTACCCGCCCGCTGGAACAAACGGAATCGATGCCCATTACGCCGCTTTTGATAAGCCATCGAAGCGGGAACGGTTAGTTCCACCTCAGCACCCGCACCCATCTCGCTCCAGAAACCCAGGTGTGCACCGATGCGCTGGGCCCGCTCGCGCGTCCCAGGTATGCCAAAGTGTCCGGATTGTCCGCTGGCCAGTACCTTGGGGTCGATCCCTTTGCCATCGTCACGCACACGCAAACGAAGCTGATCCTGGTCGTACCGGATCTCCACTTCGATGTGGCTGGCAGCGGCGTGTGCGAAGGCGTTCCGGATCACCTCGCGGGTGATACGGTAGACCTCGTCTTGGAGCATTGGCGATAGATCTCGTGGTTTGCCTTCAACCAAAACGCGATAGCTTGGAGCCTGCCCATTCAGTTCTTGAGCCGACGCCAGTTCACGGCCGGCCGCATCCAACAGCTCCGAAAGGTTGCGCCGCGCAGCTGGTTCCGGACGCAGGTCGCGAATCGCGGATCGCCCCTCCCGAATAGCTTCCTCCGTCGCGAGAACGGCGTCATCGAGGACCTCCTGTGCATTATCCGCTTTCCGGAGCATTAGTTTACGAGCGGCTTGAAGTTGAAAGGCGACGCCCTGAAAACTTTGAAGCAGCGTGTCATGCAGTTCTCGCGCAATGCGCATGCGCTCGCCTACTTGTGCTTCCAGCCCGACAGCGAACTGGCGCCGCATCTGGTGAAGACGCAGTTGGTAGAGGGCCCAAAGCAATCCGAGAAAAGCAGCCACGCACAAAAGCCGAAACCAGTTTGTCTGGTAGTACGCCGGGAGGACAGAAAACTCCAGCGCTGCGCCCGTCTCGTTCCACACGCCGCTATTGTTGCAGGCCATCACCCGAAAGGTGTAATGGCGTGGCGCGAGATTCGAATACTGCACCTGGCGGTCGTTGACCACTTCCCTCCATTCCGGGTCCTGGCCTTCGAGTTTGTAGCGGAAGTGAACCTTTTCCGGGACGACAAAGCTCAGAGCCGTGTAATCAATGGAGAGATCGCGTACGTGCGGCGGTAACCGCAGTTCCTTCGAAGCTTCGTACTCCTTGCCATCGGCGACGATCCGCTCAATGTGTACGGGTGGTGGGACGGCATTTTTCGGAATGCTCTTCTTCGGGTCAACCCACGCCAGGCCTCTTGTCGCGATGAACCATACCCTCCCGTCCGTGCCCTGGATCGCTTTCGGAATCGGAAAGGGTTCTCTAGCCTGAATCTGTCCCGGAAGGCCATCGGAGGAATCGAATCGCTCCCACTGAAAGCGATAGGAGGGATCCCGCAAAGCTCGGTCTGCCTCATCCTTCGAAACGTGGATGACGCCACCGGTCGCGGCAAGCCAAAGCCCGTCGCTCCCCGCATCGACAATTCCCGTTACATCTTCCAAGGAATCCAAAGCCGCCGGTCTGATGACACGAAATCGGCCCCTGTCGATGAGAACAAGACCTCCTGCCCCGCCTGCCCATATCTCATGCGGAGCATGCTCGGCGAAGGCCGCGACATAGCGTAGAGGGCTGCCCGGCTTGAGGGAATAGTTGACGATCTTTCCCTGATCCATCGTGATGATGTGGCCTTCGTAGGTTGATACCCAGATAAGCCCCGTGCTGTCGGAAAACATGTCTGCAACGCGCTGTTTAGCCACTTCCGGCGGAGTTGCCCAGGCTTTCCATCGACCATGGTCCCAGGAGAAGAAACCATAATCATCGGCAAAGGCCCACAGCGTTCCAGTTCTGTCACCAGCGACTTGCCAGTAGCCGAAGGCTTGGGCGACACCACTGGGAGACTGTGCCAGCCTTTGGAATCTGCCGTCCTTCCATTGTCCAAGCGAATCACCTATCGTCCAGGTCACGCCGGCGGGATCTCGATAAATTTTGAACGCGTCAAAGGGGACAAACGATATATCGCTGGAGCCGCGACGGATTCGTCCAATATAATTATAGCTGGCAGCAACCCAGATATCTCCGCCGTCGGCCGGTGCAATTGCGGCTTGAAAGACCCATGTCGGCAGAACAACCGGGGCCAGGGCGGTATCGCGGAACTGGTCCAGTCCATCCCTCGTTGCCACCCAGATATTTCCCTCCCGGTCTTCGAGTACGGGAATGCAGTTATTGGCACTCAAGCCGTCTTTTGAGCTGAAAATCTGCAGGGCGTCACTGGTCTTCGAGAGCGGCCCTTTTCTTAGCCGCTCAGGATGCGCAACCCGGACAATTCCGTAGCTATCCGTCGGTATCCAAAGACTTCCGTTGCGGTCGAAGAAAAGTTTGTTCGCGCCCCTAAGCCTAACCTCCAGCGGATCTTCGTCAGGACATTCTTTTGCGGTGTCTGTAGGCGGCGTCTCTGAACGGACATAGCTGCCACTGTCTGCCGGCCATATTGCCTCGCACTGGGCCGTGGCAGCGGATTTTACGCTAACGGACATGCCGATGGCCCGGACATAGCTGCCGCTGTCTGCCAACCATATCGTGCCGTCCGGCGCTTGGGCGATCGCTGTCGAGTAAGCGGCAAATGCGCCCGTCGGTTCAAATCGCCTCGATCCCTGTTTGAGATAGAGGATTGTGCTGTTGACGCCGGCCCAAAGAGTTCCAATGCGATCCACAAACAATACTGTTGAAGTTTGGCTTGGCACGTTTTCCGGGAAGTTCCAGTCCTTGCCGATGTGTTCCCACCGCGTACCGTCGAAGCGTATGACTCCAGTCCAGGTGTTTGCCCAAACAGTGCCTTCGTGGTCCCTGAACGATGCCTGTGGGTAGCGATGCCACACCGTCAGCTTTGCCGTAGCATTTCCCGTTGCGGTTCCGCAGGAGACAGATTTCGTTCCCATACCCATAAGTCCCATAGGCGATCCACAAACTGCCATCGGGCAGCGCCAGCAAGCTTTGTACGGTGATTCCTGGAAGCTGGTCTCCGGAACTCGGCTGATACCGTTCAAAGTGAACGCCGTCGAATCGAAAGAGCCCGGTATCAGAGCCTATCCACAGAAATCCGTCTGTGGTTTGCGCCAGAGCCAGCGCGTTGCCGGGATATCCGTCCTTTTCGCCCCACGCCCGGTGCGCAAGCTGATGGATGTCGCGACCCGGATCGAGCGCGAATGCGCAGGCGCACCAAGCCAGTACAACAGAAAACAGCGTAGCGAGACCCGCCTGATGCCCCACTCGTCACCCCTTTCGGAGCGCGCCCCGTGCCCCACATCTTATCGCATCAACCTCGCTGCGGTCGCCGAACCCGCAGCTTCGTCGCTTTCGCAGAAACGAGGGCAACGAACGGCTGGAGGCCGCATCCCCTTCGGAGCCTCACAAGCGGATATCGCGTTCCAACGTCAGTTCCGTTTCACGGAGACGATGCAGCTCGTTTCCGGGCGAATTCTTCAACAACTTCAACCACCCAAACTTCGGCCCTCCCACCAACAGCCTAACCAGCCCACTGTTCGGCCAGTCAACGCAGACGCAAGCCAGCAATCCGGCCGACAGCTCTAATGCAGGGTTTAACCCCCTTTATCAAATCGGCGGCTGGGTTTTCCCTTCCAAACGCGCCGAGTCCACTCGAGTCGCTACGATGGCGAAGAAATTTCGAGAAGCTCGGAGAAAAGCGGGGCTTCCCGAAGATCTTGTCCTGTACTGTGGGCGACATGATTATGGCACCCGCATTCTGAAGAGAACTGGAAACCCTGCTGCCGTCATGAGGACCATGGGACACAAGGATGTGAAGACTGCGATGCAGCATCAGCATCCTGAGCTAGAGATCGTGCGCGCTGCGCTCGATCAAGACACAGCAGTAGAGAAACGGTCGCAGCCGGATTAAGTTACGGCACACTTTACGGCACACCTTAAAACATCGACTCCGGTAAGTAATTGAAAAGATGGTGAGCGCGGTAGGAATCGAACCTACAACCTACTGATTAAGAGTCACGTCGGCTCTAACATCCGGAAACTAACAACTCACGATAAACCAGTAACTTACAAGAGTCTTGCGCGCACAGAGAATTCGCTCTAAGTGCTTGAAAAGTTCGCCATATTTGGCAACGTACAGCCACAATTACAGCCACACCTCCGGCACTTCGGAGTTGACGCCAGCGACGACGACATGAGAGCACCCTTTCAGAGCTTTGTAGTCTGAACGACCGGTGAATCCAGGTATGTTTGGTTTAGACGTTCACTACAAGTAACACACGCTTTTCGACCATGGATCATTGAACCGGCACCAAGCCACCCGTGTATGTGTATTCCGGAAGGTTGAAATCGGGTTTGAGGGTGACACCGCAGCGAACCACCGGCTGATATACAGCTCGGTGCGGGCTTCACCGCAGAAGTGCCGTGCGGCAACTGGGTGCGCGACCTCAGTATTCCCGCGATAAAGTGAGCGGCGGATTTCCGCACCGTATGACGAACCAGTAGGTGGGACGGGTGTCCACAATTCTGCAGACTTCACATCGGGACTCGCCCATCATTGTCATCATTCATTCCCGCGTTGCCACTTCGCCGCGCGATCCAACCACCCCCCGGAGTATCGCAACAAGGTCCCCACGCGATTAGGCAACCGAAAACCTCGCTATCCGTCAGCACGGCGAAGTTAGCCAGTATCGCGCCGATCACGATGTCAAAGAGCGGATGTAGTAGAGTATTTGGCCGGAGGCCGTTGCACTCCGGCGGAAAGCATGTGTTGTCGCGCCATGAGTAACAAGATTGATGTGATCCTCTTTTAGGAATTGTGAGCGACCAAATCCAAGTTTTGAAATCTAAGTCTTTTATCCGGTCTGTCGAAGAAGGTTAGGTTTCTCCGCCCTGAAGTTCGAAACGAGATCCAGAATGCCCAAGCCAATTTTCGTAAGCGTCGACGACGACTCCGATGTCCTGCGGGCGATCGAACGCGATCTGCGTTCGCAGTACGGCGCTGAATACCGGGTGATAGGAAGCGATTCGCCCCAGGGGGCGCTCGATCTTCTCAAGCAGCTGAAACTGCGGAATGATAGCGTGGCACTACTGCTGGCCGATCAGCGCATGCCGGGCATGGACGGCGTGGAGTTTTTGCGACAGGCGACGGGAATCTTTCCGGGTGCGAAGCGCGCATTGCTCACGGCTTACGCCGACACGAACGCTGCAATCAGCGCCATCAATCACGCCAGCATCAATTATTTTTTCTTGAAGCCGTGGGATCCTCCCGCCGAGCACCTGTATCCGCAATTGGATGATTTGCTCGATGATTGGCAGGCCTCGTTCCGCCCAACATTTCAGGGGATCAGAGTGCTAGGTACCCGCTGGTCGCCGCGATCCTATGAACTCCGGGACTTCCTGGCGCGCAACCACGTGCCTTATCAGTGGATCGATGTCGAGTCTTCGGCCACTGATCCGGAGACCAAACGCCTGCTCGAGGCGTTGGGTCCAGGAGGCGGCCAACCTCCCGGTGGTGCTCTTTCCTGACGGAACCAAACTTCTTGAAGGTGTGCCCGCCGACGTGGCGCAGAAGGTCGGGCTACGCACGCGCGCCCAAACCAGTTTCTATGATCTAGCCATTGTGGGAGGAGGTCCGGCGGGTTTGGCCGCCGCCGTTTATGGCGCCTCGGAAGGCTTGCACACGGTAATGATTGAGCGGGAAGCGCCCGGCGGGCAGGCGGGCATGAGTTCGCGCATCGAGAACTATCTCGGATTTCCCACCGGGCTCAGTGGCGGCGACCTGGCCCGCCGCGCGGTCGTGCAAGCGCAGCGTTTTGGAGTGGAGATTCTCTCGCCTCAGGAAGCTGTGGGCGCCAGGACGGAAGGGCCTTACCGAATAATCAAGCTGGCGGATGGAAATGAAATCTCGTGTCACGCGCTGATGATCGCGACGGGCGTGCAGTGGAGGCGGCTGGACGCCCCGGGGATAGACCGGCTGCAAGGTGCAGGAATTTATTACGGCGGCGGCGCGACCGAGGCGTTGTCTTGCAAGGGTGAGATCGTCTACGTGGTGGGCGGCGCAAACTCGGCTGGTCAGGCCGCGATGAACTTTGCGAAATTTGCCGAGCGCGTGGTTATTCTGGTGCGCGGCGAATCGCTCTCCAGCACCATGTCACAATACTTGATCGACCAGATTCAGGAGACCCCCAACATTCAGGTTTGGACGCGTGCCAGCGTTGCCGAGGCGCATGGCGAGACCCGATTGGAAAAGGTTTCCGTGCTTTGTTCCGACACCGACAAGATTGAACGCGTGCCGGCGAGTTCGATGTTCATTTTCATTGGAGCATTGCCGAGGACCGATTGGCTGGCGAATATTGTCGAACGCGACGAGCGCGGATTTTTGTTGACTGGCCCCGATCTCATTCGCGATGGCCAACACCCGAAAGGATGGACCCTCGACCGCGATCCCTTCTTGCTGGAAACGAATGTTCCCGGTATTTTTTCCGTTGGCGATGTGCGGCACGGTTCTATCAAGCGTGTCGCCTCCGGAGTCGGCGAAGGTTCGGTGGCGGTGCAGTTCATCCATCAATATCTGAGCAAGGTGTAAATGGTCGATAAATCTGAATTACGTCGCGTTACTGAATTCGCCGATTTGCCGGATGACCAACTAGATTGGTTTCTCAGCCAAGCGCTAGAGCTGCGTCTTAAAGCGGGGGACATCTACGCACGGCAGGGCGCTCCGGCTGATGCCATGTTTGTAATTCTTGACGGGCATCTCCAGGTCAGGGGCGAACTCAATGGCGAAACCGTTGCCTTCGAACTGGAACCGGGCGACGTGACCGGAGTGCTGCCCTTTTCGAGGATGAAGCAGTTCAGTGTGGGGGGACGAGCTGTAACGGACAGCCGCGCACTGCGATTTCCCGCCTCGCTGTTTCCGGAACTTATACAAAAAATGCCGGAGCTGACCAAGCGGCTCGTGGGCTTGATGGCTGACCGCATCCGCGAAACCACCCGCCTTGAACAACAGCGAGATCGCCTGGCTTCTCTCGGAAAGCTGTCGGCTGGGCTGGCGCACGAACTCAACAATCCTGCATCTGCCGCCAAACGCGCCGCCAGCCAACTGCGCGACATGATCAAGAAAATTAAGAGCGCGAGCGTCGAGCTGGGAAAGCGCGATCTTACTCCGGCGCAAAAAGCAGAGATCGAAAAACTGGAAGCTTTATTTACACAAAAAGATGTGGTTCCACCGGATGCGCTCACGATCAGCGATCTGGAGGACCAGATCGATTCTCTGTTGCGCAGTCACGGGCAGAATGATCTCTGGCAGCTGGCTGCTGACTTGGCGCGTCGGAATATTCAGCCAGAGATTTTGGAATCATTGTTTGCCACCTTGGATGCAGACGCCGCCAGAGCCGCTTTGGTCAGAATTGCAGCCTCCGTGGAAGTAGCTGTCCTGTTGCACGAGATCGAGAGCAGCACCTCTCGAATATCGGATCTCGTAGGCGCGATCAAGGAATACACCTACATGGATCAGGCCAAGGTGCAGAACGTCGATATCGTAAAAAGCCTGGAAGTCACGCTTACGATCCTTAATCACAAGCTGAAACAAGGAGTGGTTGTGCAGCGTGATTACCAGCCGGTTCCGCTTCTCGTGGATTCGTTTGGCAGCGAACTGAATCAGGTCTGGACCAACATTATCGATAACGCGATTGACGCCATGCATGGAAAAGGCGAGCTGCGCGTCCGAACTTACCGCGATGACAATTGCGTGGTAGTGGAGATTGCGGATAACGGTTCAGGAATTTCTGCCGAAGTGCAACCGCACATCTTTGAGCCTTTTTTCACGACCAAAGGAGTGGGAGAAGGCACGGGCCTCGGCCTGGACACTGTCCAGCGGATTGTGAAGAAGCACAGAGGCAATGTTCAGGTTAATTCCAAACCCGGCGACACGCGTTTTAAAATTTGGCTGCCCTTAGCGGAGGCGACGCGCTGATTCAGATTTGAGCGATCGGGAAATTGGCGCAATTGGATGCTGCTCGGTCTTGTTCGAATGCGGCGCATGGGTCTGTGTATGTTCGCGCGCCTGGGCCACAACGCGATCCGCCTGATGGCCGTGCTGCGCAGCTAGTTCGCGGTGTCGCTGCAATACCTCTTCCGGAGAATGAATCTGCTTGCTGTCTCGCGTGCGGTGAGCCGCAATCTGGGCCGCGCCCGCCCCTTCTCTTCCAATCTGCTGCGAGTGACTCTTGACCTGTTCGCGGCGCGGACTGGATGCATCCAGGTATTCCTGCGTGTAGCCCTTGATTTCCGGCTGGCCATGCTTTCCTCGCTCGATCTCATAGCCAATCCCTTGCAGCCGCGTGGCAAGCTCGGAACGATACACGCTGGTCGCATACTGTTGGGACTGGAAAAGACTTCGCTCCTGAAGAGCGCGAGGCTGGCCGTTCACGCGCTCGGTCATACTGAAAATGACGGCATGAGTATACCTAGCGCGATCATCGTATCGACGCATCGGCGCCGCTTAGTGACCCGCGACCGGGTTGTACCTATCATTTCAGCGAGAGTCTCCTCACTGATCTGGGGGATGACAGTCTCGGGGGAGTTTCCTTGCCGAAATGAGCCAACAAGAGCAGAATCCGAGCAAGTCGTTTTTTTGGCTGGAATTGAAGAGTTGGTCGACAAAATCCTCATCGTTAGCGGGTGTTCCGCGCCAGCAGGTACGATACGAATAGATCCCGAGAACGCGTGTTCCCTTTGAAGCGCAAGCATCATCGCCTTCTTGTCGATGCGCAGAGGTTCGCAGTCCGTCATTGCGGTTGCGGATTTCATGCGCGAAGCCTTCCAGACTAGGCGCCCTTCTCCGAAAAAATCTACCTTTTCCAATATTCCCAAAATCGCTTTCTCGCCGATCTTATACAACCGTGAGTCGAACCCGTCCCTCCTGGATGTACCAGAAGATGGGGAGCCGCTCATTTGGGAAATCTTTGTTTCTTATGTCACAAAAACTCTCGCCTAGGTGATTAGCTTTCGAGGGATCCGATAGTCCTTCTTCATTTGGCGGCCGCGCGAAAGGCGGAGTCTCCCATTCCCCACTTCTTCAGAAGCATGTGAACCTCCACCTGGTCCACGGGTCGAGCGAAAAAGTAGCCTTGGGCAAGTTCGCACTTTAGCTGCTTGAGCAATCTGACCTGGTCAGCCGTCTCAGCACCTTCGGCGACAACTTTGAGCCCAAGATTATGAGCAAGCATAACGATGATCCGCACGATTTCATTCGTTTCGCGATCCCTGTCGATCTTTGAAATGAAGGCGCGATCAATCTTAAGGGTATCCACCGGGAACCCCTGCAAGCGACTCAGTGAAGAATATCCGGTTCCGAAATCGTCAATACTTATGTGAAAACCCCGCGCCTTCAACTGCGAAAGAATGAGCTGTGATTTTCGTGGGTCGGCCATCGCAACGGTTTCCGTTATTTCCAGATTTATGCTGGAAGGCAGGACTCCAACTTCGCTCAGGATCGTCGCGATCTGTGCCGCCAAGTCCGGCTGGGCAAACTCCTTCGGTGTGACGTTGACACTCATCGTCAGCGGGGGATCGCAAGGAAACTCAGACTGCCATTCACAAAGCCGGAGACACGCTTCACGCAGTAACAATCGGTTTAGTGGCAGAATGATTCCAATCGCTTCGGCAATCTCGATGAAATGGGCCGGTGACAGCAAACCCTCAGGACGTTGCCATCTGCTGAGCGCCTCGAATCCCGCAATCTTTCCGCTCTGGAGCGAGATAATCGGTTGATAGTGTACTCGGAATTCGCCCATTTCGAGGCCTCGGCGAAGGTCGGCTTCGAGGCACAATCTCTTCACCGCAACGACGTGCATGGCAGCGTCAAAGACCTGGGCGCGCGCTTTTCCCTCTTGCTTGGCTCGATACATCGCTATTTCGGCATCGCGCACCAATTCTTCTGGATTCGTGTACGAAGGTGCGCAGAAGGCGATCCCAATGCTCGCGGTTGTCACCACTTCTTGTCCCTCTACCACAAAGGGAAGGCTCAATCGCTCCTGTAGGCGCTCCGCCACTCGAATGGCATCGCCGCAGCTCCCGATTTCTTCCAAGAGTATGGTGAATTCATCGCCGCCGAGTCTGGCTAAACTTACAAACGTGTTTGCGTCTTCCTTCGGGATCGGACGCGAGATCATATCGACACCACGAATGGAAGCATTCAAGCGCCGGGCAATTTGTATGAGAAGAGTGTCCCCCGCAGCATGCCCAAGGCTGTCGTTGAAAACTTTGAATTCATCTAGATCAATGAATAAGACTGCAAATTTATAGTTGGAATGTCTCTGGGACAAGGCAAGCGCATGTCGAACGCGGTCCAGAAACAAAGTTCGATTCGGCAGGTTGGTGAGGGCATCATGTGAAGCGTTGTGCGCGAGTGCCTGTTCTGCACGCTTGCGCTCCGTGATATCCCGATTGACAACGACCAGTCTTTCGGTGCGACCGGTTTCATTTTGAATCGCCGTCGCTACTGATTCCAGGATCCTCCACGACCCATCCTTGTGGCGCATTCTGTATTCGAGACGATCCCCCTCTCCGGTCATTCTTGCTTTGTCCGCGGCCTCGATCACGCGCTGCTCGGCTCCTCAGGGTGAATTTGCTCCAGCGAAGAAGTTAATTTCAATTCCTCCGGCGAATACCCGAGAACCTTTTGGTAGGCCGGGCTGTTATAGATTCGATTCCCGTCGCAATCGACGACCGCAATCATGTCGGCGGCATTCTCGGTAATGACCTCAAAAAGTTGATTGCGGTGATTGAGTTCGCGGCGGATCCTCTGAAGTTGGAGTTGCTGATAAACCGTGTAGATGTCAAACAGAAGCACAAGACCAGCCAGCCCCCGTACCCACTCTTTGAGGTCAAGCCACTCGGCGTTTTGTAAATGGTGATTGGCGGGAACGGTCAAGGACACAATGCCTGCTGTCAACACCAAGGTGACAATCACGGCAAATCCCCATAACCACCACTCGCGTGCTTCGACTTGCCGTTCCGGTATTGTGCTGAGCCGTTTATTCGCTTCGTTATTCAAGGCCAATTCACCGAATCGGAAAACACTACACAAGTCCAGTCTGAGAGCAAGACAGCGAAAGCGAAAGTTACCAAAGGTAAGAAGCAAGGCCCCTTCTAGAAGACGTCGCCGCTTTTACGCTTTATTGCCGGGGGACAGAACTCGACTGAGACTGACAAACGCCAGCGTGCATCAGCATCCATCTCACTGTTGGGGTAAGCGACTTTTGGCAAGCTCGGCTCGGATCTCGTTTAACCTGGCCCTGCCTGCGCTTGTATTCGGCTATCTCATCACGGGTGTGAAAGTCCCCCTCTCTCCAGTACAGTGCATTAGCGCAGTGAATGAAGTCCATTTCGGCGTATAAAGCTTTCGTCGTGGCTTGTGTCATGGAACCGGGTTTCATAGTGCCACTCCCCATCAGCATTAAGCACGTGCAGCGTGTGTCAGTCCTTTATTTGACTTCGAATCCTCATCAGTTGGCGGGGGCCATCGCAAAGGTGGTCGCATTGTTGCCCCACATTCGTCTGCTAGCAGAGGCTTGGAGAAGTAATACCCCTGAATCTCGCCAGCGGAGATTTCTACGGCACAACCTACGCCGGCGGAGCCCACGGCCTGGGCTCGGTTTTCAAGATGACGGCCGGCGGCGACCTCGCCACGCTTTGCAGCTTTTGTCCGGACCGTGGTTCTGGTTCTTGCCCCGACGGCCAGTATCCTTCGGCCTCCTTGGTTGAAGGCAGCGACGGCAACTTTTACGGCAGCACCTATGACGCCGGAGGGTACGGCGACGGGACTGTCTTCAAAATCACGCCCAAAGGCGTACTCACGACCTTGCTCAGCTTCGACAACAACGGCGCTAATCCCACCGCCGCGTTG
Source organism: uncultured Acidobacteriaceae bacterium (assembly GCA_963743585.1). Taxonomy (GTDB): domain Bacteria; phylum Acidobacteriota; class Terriglobia; order Terriglobales; family Acidobacteriaceae; genus Sulfotelmatobacter. The sequence continues at coordinate 859,925 of CAVUQI010000007.1, forward strand.
ATTCAAGCCACCGACGGCAACTTCTATGGGACCGCCAGCGACGGCGATGGACTGAGCGAGCCGTGCGTTGCCGGGTGCGCTTTCGAAATGACGGCCAGTGGATCGCTGACCGACCTTTTCAGCTTTGCCAACCCAGGTCACCCGGCAGGAGGACTCGTCCAAGCCACCAACGGCAAGTTCTACGGCACAGCGTCAATTGGCCCCGCTTATACTCCGGATTCTGGTACCGTCTTCGAACTGGACACTGGCCTTGGACTCTTCGTGGCCATGACTCCCACCTTTGGCAATATCGCAGCCAAGGTTATTATCCTGGGAACCGATCTCAGGGGCACGACCAGCGTCACCTTTAATGGAACCGCGGCCACGTTTACCGTAGTGTCCGCGACCGAAATCACAACCACGGTGCCGACCGGCGCAACTACCGGCGAAGTTGAGGTTGACACTCCCGACCGAAGGCTCATCAGCAACGTTAATTTCATCGTGGAAGAATAAGCCGGAAGAATCGAGTCATCGGGCGAACCAGACTCCGGGGGAAATCGGGACAGATGGTGAACTGCACCCCTGATGTGAGACAAAGAAACTAGGGACAGTTGTGTTACGAGAAAGATTGTAAACCGGGGAGTGGGGTCTGGGGCGAGGGGGCGGTTAGCTCCCTCGCCCCAGTCAGCCCTGTAGAAGCTTTAGGGTTCTGAGCACACAGCAAGTGCTTTTCGAAAGCGGCTGGCGTTTGATATCCCAGCGCGGAATGCAGTCGTTGGTGGTTGTCAATGATTTCGAAAAATGTCGTCAGGTCGGCGCGCAACGCATCCAGATCGCACCACTCTCTGCCGTGCACCTGCTCTTGTTTGAGTGTCTTGATGAAGGACTCAGCCTTGGCGTTGTCGTAGGGATTGCCCACGCGGCTCATGCTCGGCTGCACTCCATGATCGGCTAGCAGCGTGAGATAGTCAGCGCAGATATGGGTGCCGCGGTCGGAATGATGAATCAGCCCCGGTGCAGGTTGCCATTCGAGCAGCGCCATGCACAAGGCTTGCACGGCCACACCGGGAAAAATCGTGTCGCCGTGCAGGGCATGGTTGACGATATAGCTGACAAGAAAGATGGAAGAGAAAGCGAAGGCCAGCAGCATGCTCGTGCGATGGGCTTCCCGGTTATGATTTTTGATGAAATACAAGCCCGCGCAGAGCGCAATCGCGCACAATCCGTTCAGCAGCGCGTTGAGGGCCGGCAAAAACATCCAGCGCCCGGCAAAATCAGCAAACGCATGATGCATGTAGAGCAGCCAGAGCAGGAATGAGACAGCGAGGCCGCTCACCACGGCGATCGCACCTTCCGGACGCGCCCGAATTTCAGCCCGTTCCATGCTAAGCATTAAACTACAACGATCCCTTGGCAGGTTCTGTGACAACGCCGCTCTCGAGAGACGTCTTCTTCCAGGATGCGAACATCACGAGTCGGTTACATCGGATTGTTGCGAACAAACGGCGATGGTTGCGTTCGAACAACTGATTCTGAATCAGTCGTCAGGCCAAGGTCATAAAACATCCAGGGTAAGGGGCCCGCCCGCAAGAATGCTCCAGTAACGCCGACAGTTAGGCCAGCGCTTCGTTTTCCGCGGGCTCGACGAGGTCCATGCTCACTCCCGTGACGCGACCAACAATCGTAGCTTCGGCGGGATAGCGGACGTGTTGCGCCCGGCGTTTTGACTCGTGGGAAGGAATCAGAATCAACCGGCCATCATGCATTTCACACCAACTGCATACGTAGCGCTCGCGGAGTTCCACGAAAAAGATGGGCCGGTCATGATCGCCATGCCAGTCGACGGCGGGAATTTTTTTCTGGCGGGGATCAATCCGGACGAAAGCTCCCGGACGGATAAAAGGGTGCAGCGTGTTGTCGTCCATGCCGATGTATCCATATAGCGGACTCGAGCCATCCATCAGCTGAAGGGGGAGTGGCACCTCATCCCAACTCTCAAGAATTTTCGGCATCAGGTTTGTCCGCTCCGCGCGCAACTTTTCCCGCAGCTCGACTGCGGACGAAACGGTCGACTTGTGGACCTCAGGCACCGGTCCAATTAAGTAGGTGCGGGGGAGAGCAAGTTTTCTATGCTCCTTAAGAACCTCGCCGACCGGAACGCCGCACATGCTGGCCAGTCGATCGTAATCACGCCCGTAGATGACGCTAAGTGTGTAAAGTCTGTGAAGAGTGGGCGGCCACTTTCCGTTTTCGATATCGGCGAGAGAGGTGTGGGCGATGTTGTAATCGAAATTCTGCCATCGCTCGGCAATGCTGTGGCTGAGAGCCTCCACATCGCGCAGGGACAAGCCGAGGCGTTCGCGTTCAGCTCTGAGGCGCTTACCCGATTCCGGGTTCCAAGACGAGGCCCACATCAGACGGCCACCACAGGAATTTTTCAGATGTTACAGCAAAGAGGGGACGTTTCCACAAGTTTCTGAATCTGTTTCGGAAAACCGGACAAAATGCCCTTCGCCTGGCCGCGTTTCCGACCGCAGACCCGCAAGCCTTTTTCCGCCAATGTCACTCTAGGTTGTTCATTTTACCTAGCGAACCCGAGGACTTGGCCGAAGGTTGGGACAACCCATTGATATTTGTGGCGGCCGCTTCCGCTCGGCACTTATACAAGGGGCAAATCTGCGAGCAGTGATTCTTGAGCGCATCCGGGAGAGGGGGACTCTGCGCGCGACCTACTGAGGTGTAGGCGCGCTCCACGAGTAATCGGCGCGGGCCAGAAGTTCTCGCAGTAACGAACCAGCGAGAGGGACCGTGCCGTCGCGTGGGAGGGAGGGCTCGTCAACAAGCGCAGTCGCCGAAAAAGTTCGATCCATCCTCGCGAGCAAGCGGCTCACGCTATATCGAGCATCCCAGCAATCGGTCGCATTGTACGGATTGTCTTCCCCGTACTTCCTCCCGCACCATCTCTATTACGACCTTCGCTCGGGGTCCTTCCGGCCGAGCATTCATCAGATCTTCGCGTTGAGTCGCATTTCCGGCTACCGTATGGCGGACTGGCTGCGGGTCTTTGGTTTTGATCTTGAAGACATTACACGATTGCAGATCGAGATTCCTTCGAAACGGACCATGGTTCTCGATACCTCGCTCACCGACCCAAACGATTGGATACCCTGGCTTCGCAACCGGCCTCTCGGCGAACCTATTCCATCGATCACTCCGCTCACGCGACTCCTGGAGGTTTGGCCCCGGAGGCGAATCGCCTCGTTGCCACAACTCGACCGGCATTTCATTTATGCCAAGGTCGGGGTTGAAGATGCATACGCGTTTCCAGAGCTCGCTCCGGGGAGCATCGTCCGCTTGAATCCAGATGTCACCGCCGATCTGGCAGGTAGACAGAACTCCAGCATTTCTGACCGGCTGTTCCTGATTGAGCACAGCAAGGGCTTCTGCTGTTGCCGTATCCGCATCCTGGGTAGCGGTGTCATCGTCCCTTTCGATAATGGGCTTTCTTACGGGCAGGTCGAACTGCATTGCCCACAGGAGGCTCGTCTCTGGGGTGCGGTCGATCTAGAGTTCCGGCCACTGCTCGGTGGCGAGGAACCGAGGGCCCCTGAGGGACCTGGCCCGGCAGTGGAAACCTCAGATGCTTCCCGCACACGAAGACTTTGGGCAAATGCTCAAGAGAACACGTGCACGAATGAATCTTTCTATTCGCGAGGCCGCGGCGATGAGCCGTATCATCGCCGAAATCCTGAAGGATAATCGCTACACGACTTCGCCGAGTTCGTTCAGCGATTACGAACTGGGGAACATTCCCCCGCGCGACTTCCACAAGATCATTACCCTTTGCTCTATCTACGGCGTGCAGTTTGAATCAGTCATGAAACGGATGGGAATCGACGTCGCGGGGGTGGGCAAAGAATCGATGCCGGATCGCTATTTGTCCCCCTCTGAGCCAACTGTGGTAGCCAAACGCAGCGACTTAGGGACTGTTGGTGCGGGATTTGTTGAGAAGCTGCTCGCGGAGTGCCAGGAAATCCCGTTGTTCTTGCGTCGCTCATTGGGATACTTCGCGGATTCGGCACACGTCTCTTTCGATGATTTCTTCTGGGTCGGAGGTGATGACGACCCGCTTCACCCCTATTTGGCCGAAGGGTTGTTGGTCATGGTCAACCGCCGCCGAAAAACACCTTTTCATTTCGCGGCGAAACCATGGTGGCAACAGCCGCTGTACATCATCCTTATGAGAGGAGGGGTTTACCTGGCCTGCTGTTGCTCGGTTGAAGACGGCCTGCTGGTGATTCACCCCTACGGCCGGGATTATCATCGCTCCGCGCAGTACCGACTGTATCAGGATGCGGAAGTCGTCGGACAAATTGTCGCGATCATGCGGCGGTTTTCGTGAGTTCTGTCCGCCCAAAAGAGACTCGCAAAGTACGCAGTGCCTTCAACCCGAAGGTCACTTACTGATGTCCGCACAGAAGGTTTCGGTCGCATAGCGAGGAAGGCAAACGGTTATGCCTTCTGGCGTAACGCTGAACGGCGTATAGGCTATGCGACTTTGGACCGAATCCAGCAGAGAAGCAAAGGATCCAGAAAGGAAATACTCTCCCCGGTACGATCGACAAATCGCGCGTCGTCGATGATTTCGCTAAATATAAAAGGATTTTCCGGAGTCATTACGCTAATCAGCGTAACGCTAGTTGGCGTAATCTCCAACCTGACTGGTGGAAATTCTTTCCCAGCTTTACTTGAAACCCATTGTCGGTTTTTCGGACGTTTTTCGTTATTCCGTAGCCACTCATTTCCACGACTTCTCCCGGCAATCAATCTTAATTGATGGAAATCCGGACAAAGCACTCATTTTGTGGACAAATCACGCCCTCATCCCTAGGCTCGACATGATTGCTGATCTCGCCGGCATTCGGGAAGCCGCACGTTGTCCTCCGTCACTCACGAGCGAAGGTCGCACTGGCTGCCGCCGGAACTCGTCTGGCTGGTCCGAGAGATTCGGCCGCTCCTGCGCTGGCACCTGGCCAGCTTTCTGTGCATCACGGCCGGGAGCCTGCTCGCGCTGCTCTCGCCGCTGCTTCTCAAGTGGCTGATTGACGGCATCATTCCGCAACGAAGCATGGGACTGCTGTTCGTCGCAGTGGTGTTGATTTTCCTCGGTCACCAGGGCAGAGTTGCCCTCACCAGCATGGGCAGTTACCTGATGCTCAGCGCTTCACAGAAAATGGGGCTCGCCCTTAGAGTGAGGCTGCTCAATCATCTGAATACTCTTTCCGCGGACTACTACGAGAAGACCCCCGTTGGCACGGTGGTGTATCCGCTCAAGGAACCGATCGAGGAGATTTCCTATTTCGGGTCCGATCTCTTGCCGGCGATTCTGCGGCTGCTGCTCACGACCGCATTCACGTTGGCAGCCATGTCCGGGCTCAGCCCCGCGCTCACGCTGACCGTTGTTCCTCTGATTCCAGTTTTCCTGGTGACGCGGCAGTACTTCCGGAAAAAGCTTGCGACCGATGCTGATACTGCGCAGAATGATTCTCTCGCATGGAGTAATTTCCTCGAGGAACATCTCTCCTCTGTGATTTCCATTCAGCTTCTGGGCCAAGAGAAGCGACAGGAGAGAAGTGCTTTCCGGCTTCTGGCACGCTCGCTTCGGTCCCAGCAGCGTCTTTATCGGACCGCCACCTGGTTCACGGTTTCGAGTTCTCTCGCCATTGTTCTGGCCATGTCCGCGGTCATCGGCTATGGCGGAAAGAGCGTGCTCGCGGGGACACTGAGTATTGGAAGCCTGGTCGCCTTCTATGGCTTTGTGACCCAACTTTTCGATCCACTGAGCGGCGCCTCCGAACTTTATGCCAGAGCGCAGAAAACCTTTGCCAGCATTCGCCAAGTGCAAGGTGCATTTGCCATACGCCCAAGCGTGACAACCGCCGCGGGCGCAGTCATGTTCTCCAAGCAGAACACGGTAGAGATCGAGTTTGCCGATGTCGAGTTTGGATATCCCAGGAACAAAGATCTCCTTCACGTCCCCTCGCTTCGGATACTACCGGGGGAACAGATCGCAATCGCGGGAGAGAACGGTGCCGGCAAGAGTACGCTTGTCAGGCTCATCGCCAGGCTCTACGACCCCGTCTCGGGCGCGGTACGTCTGGGCGGCAAGGACATCCGGAATATTCATCTCAAGAGCCTGCGCCAGGGCGTTTGTTATCTGCCGCGCGACCCAGTCTTGTTCGATGGCACGATCGCGTCCAATTTGCAGTTCGTCCGATCCGCAGCCTCTGAGCGGGAGATCGAAGACGCAATCGGAATGGTGGGATTGTCCGACTTGGTGGGATCACTGCCTGACGGCCTTCGTCAGCGAATCGGGCCGGACGGCTGCCAACTCTCGGGTGGTGAGCGTCAACGCCTCGCCCTCGCGAGAGCGCTTCTGCAAGTGAACCGCGAGTGTTGATTCTGGACGAGGCTACCTCCTGCCTGGAACCGGGCACAGAGAAAAATATCCTTCAAGAACTCCGGCGAACTCTCAGGTTGTCGACCTTCATTGTCATCTCGCATCGGCTCTCCACGCTTTCAATTTTTGAACGGGTTCTTCTTCTCTCACGTGGACGTATTGTCCGTGATGGCGATTGCCGTTCGTTTCTGGCTACACACGGCGTTCACACCGAATCCGCAATTTCCACAGGCTAGTCCTGAGCCGACGGACATTGTTCCAATTTCCAATTAAGTCCAATTGCCGTGCGATCTTATCGTTGGTGTACCTTCTCGTCGACGGCTAGATGCGAGCCAATTAGGACGCAACAGCGAACAGACTCGCGTTCTTGCGTCCTCGGCAGTCCGGGAAATCGTCTAAGCCTGACAACAACATCCGAGCGAATAGATTGCTTTTCTGGAAGTTTCCGCCTTTTTGTGGCTTCCGATCGACGAGCGTGTCAAAGTGCGGGCAGACATTACCACTCAGCTTTCACGCCAATGAACTGGGGCCTCCGATGTACAGAGTTTCAGAGAGCGTCCGTAGCACACACGGTCAGGATGGCGCCGTTGTTCTGGATATCCAGCAAGGACAGATGTTCAACCTCAACTTCGTCGGGTCCCGGATCCTCGAGCTTCTTAAGACCGGGGCAACCGAATCCGCCATCGTCGACGAGATCAGCCAGAAATTCGAAGTGAGCCGGGATGTCGCTGAAGGCGACGTGCGCGAGTTCATCGCATGCCTGAAGCAACATCACCTGCTCGAAGATCCCGGAACGAATGGCCGACACTGAATTGGAGCGCGATCGTGGACTCTCAAGAACAATCCGAGCGAGAGACTTGCCGCGTGATTGTGTTGGGCCGCGATCGAACCGAGGCCCTGCTCAAGATCGCTGAATCTGGTTTCGCCTTTCCTGCCGTCGAAATTCCACGGTGGGAGCGCTTGGCCGAAAATCTCACGGCTGCTGTAAAGGAAGACTGGGGATGTGACGCCATTTGCCTGTTCACTCTTGAGTGCTCGCCAGAGGATCGGACATCGAATGTCGATCATTACGAAGTGATGGAATGCTGGCGCGGTCGAGGAATCTCGGCCGGAACGATGTGGGCGCCGATTAGTTCTCTAAGTTCGAATTCCTTCGTAAACCCCAACGAATTCAGAACGTTCGAGGAGTGTCTCCATCGATTGAACGGATACGAATCCGATCAATCGTCTCCATTTGCCAGAAGAGGATGGATCAGCGAATTGCGAGATTGGACTGCCCATGTAATCCAACCTCTGGGGATCGAGCTCACCGGGCCATTGCGCCAATACAACGCCGGCCCTGCGTTCAATCTGATCCGTTTTGAAACAACCGGGCCAGCAGTTTGGTTCAAGGCGGTCGGAGAGCCTAACCTGCGAGAGTTTCCGATCACACTGAGATTGGCCGAACTTTTCCCCATGTTCATGCCGGAAGTTCTCGCAATTAAGCCGGAATGGAACGGCTGGCTGTCGCGCGAAGTCGATGGAAAGAATTTAGGCGAAACAAAGGATCTTGCGTTGTGGGAGCAGACTGCAGCCGATCTAGCGAGACTTCAAATTCAGTCCATTCCAGAATCCGAATCCATACTGCGTTTGGGTGCGCACGACCTTCGATTCAATGCCTTGTTATTCGCGATCGAACCGTTCTTCGACGTTGTCGGTCGCCTCATGGACGAGAAGACTAAGACTTCTCCTGCAATTTTGAGTCGCACAGAACTGAGCTTACTCAGGGTGCTGGTCGACGATGCGCTCACGCTCCTTGCCGATCTGCAAATCCCGAACATGCTGGGACATCTGGATCTGAATCCGGGAAACACACTGGTTTCTGGTCACGGATGCATTTTCCTCGATTGGGCGGAAGCTTACGTCGGATTTCCCTTATTCAGCTTTGAGTATCTGCTCGAACATTTCCGGCGTCAGAATGAGATCGGTGCCGATCATCGCTCACGGATCTTCGGCGCATATACGACGCCGTGCCGGCAGGCGTTGTCGAACGATCGCATGACTGAGGCATTAACCCTGTCGCCATTGGCAGCGGTATTCGCATACGCAGTCGGAACGAACGCGTGGAAGGAAGAGGCGAAACTGCGGGATCCAAAGTTCGCCGGATATGTACGAAGTCTGGCCAGGAGAATGAACCGCGAGGCAATTCAGCTGGAGCGGAGGTCATCATGTCTAAGCTAGCTGTGGCACCGCCGTTCTCCCCGATCGAGCCTGTGACCGAGGTTCTGCACGGAGTGCCGATCACCGATCCATATCGATGGCTCGAAGATCAGGACTCCCCGCGCACCCGGGAATGGCTTCAGGTTCAGCGAGAGTACGCGCGATCGTATCTGGACGCTATTCCTGAACGAGTACGCATCCGAGAGCGCATCCGCGAACTTCTGGATGTTGAAACCTATGACTCCGTTCAAAAAGTGGGCCAAAGATACTTCTTTCGAAAACGGCTGCCAGGGCAAGAACAGTTCTGTATCTATTTGCGCGACGGCGCAGAAGGAGCAGATCAGCTTCTTCTCGATCCTGCGGAGCGCGGCACTGGGCCATATACCGCTCTAAAGCCGATGCGTGTTTCACCAGATGACAGGTTACTGCTGTACGAGCTGAAAGAAGGCGGGGCACGCAGCGGAACATTTGAACTGTTTGACATCGAAGGTCGGCTACGACTGCCCGACGCCCTTCCCTCCGGTTATCTGCGAGGCTTCGCATTTGCGCGAGACTCCAAGAGTTTTTACTACGTCCACGAATCGTCGAGTACAAAACGCCTGCACAGTCGAGCGGCCTTTCAACACGTTTTGGGCACGAGCTTCGATGATGACAGGGAGATTTTCTCTGCAGGTGAGGAGCGTGATGTTCGTCTCCTGATGGTACCCGGAGCGAAGCACCTCGGATTTCTTGTTCTCCACTTCGACGACATAACGCTGACGGATTTCTACATATGGTCAATGGGAAGCAGTAACCCTCCCGCGCGGATCATCCGACAAGCGAAGTACAAATTCGGGCCTCTATCTGTTGAGGACGGGCGAATTCTCGCGATTACGGACCTAGACGCGCCCAACTTCCGGATCGTCGAGGTGCGCCCGATACCGGATCAGGAACCTGAATTCCGGAACGTTGTTCCAGAGACCGACGCAGTCATTCAGAACTGGGCCATCTCCGACGGGAAGGTCTTCGTTTCCTATTTCCGTAACCTCAAAACTGAAATTGTCATGTTTGATTTCGAGGGCAATCGAGTTGGACACTTGCCGGTTGAGACAGACAGTACGGTCGCTTGATCGAAGGCCTTGATGACACGGCCGATTTGCTCTTCGAGCAGGAGTCCTTCACCGAGCCGGTACGGATTTGCAAATACTCCCCGAAGAACGGGCGTATCGATCTGTGGGCCGAGCGCACCGCGCCGTTCGACTCTAGGGAGTTTGGCCATAGAAAAATCCGGTTCACGGCAAAAGACGGAATCAGCATTCCAATGTACCTGGTCGGCCGCCGGGACGTAATTGAAGCCGGATCACACCCGACGATAATGTCCTCTTATGGAGGCTACGGCATTCCGATGACACCACAATTCAGCGTCTTCGTTTCCTACTTGATGGAGCGAGGGTGCATGTTTGCGCTGCCAAACATTCGCGGAGGTTCGGAATTCGGCGTCGCATGGCATGAGGCAGCCAAACGGAGAAACCGGCAAGTTGCATTCGACGATTTCATTTCTGCCGCGGAATGGCTGATTCAATCGGGGCACACGGAACCTGACAAACTTGCAATCTTCGGCGGCTCAAACTCCGGGCTTCTGGTTGGGGTGGCGATGACGCAAAGGCCCGATTTGTTCCGCGCCGTCCTTTGTATGGTCCCCATGCTCGACATGCTTCGTTACCACACGTTCGACAACGCACTCGCTTGGAAAGGTGAATTCGGGACAGCTGAATCTGAGGACGATTTTGCTGCTCTCATTCGCTACTCGCCATATCACAACGTCCGGAATGGCACGGCATATCCCGCAACCATGATCGTATCGGGAGATTCGGATCAGAACTGCAATCCAATGCATGCGAGAAAGATGACGGCACGGCTGCAGGCCGCCAACATTTCGGATTTTCCTATTTTCCTTGATTACAGCCCACACCGGGGACACTCGCCGGTGTTGCCATTGAGCG
>CAVUQI010000008.1:0-162639 GCA_963743585.1 uncultured Acidobacteriaceae bacterium
TTGGTTAGAACGCTGCCCTGTCACGGCAGAGGCCGCGGGTTCGAGTCCCGTCGTCCCCGCCATTCTTTTGAATGGTTTACAGAGAGACCCGAAAAACAATCTGGGGCCGTTTGGATCCATAAGCTCTTGCGCCCTTCGGATTAGCATACTGCTTAGCAGTCTTCTCCCATCCAAACAACCGGAAGGAGCGAGGTCAGGTCGGGAACTGGTGGATTAGGTTTGATTTGCTTCCCGACAGCACCCCCGGGCAAGATGGCATCCACGAACTATCCCTGCTCTAGCCGTTTGCTCCTGGTCGTTGCCTGAAGATACTTGCTGGTCACGTGCAGGTCGCTGTGACGCAAGTGACCGCAGACCATGATGTGTTCGCCACATCTCGGCCAACATTGGTCTCCACCGTGTGCCGGAAAGTGTGCCAGCCCACGCCAGTGATTTCGATTTTCTTGAAGCCCGGTTGGATCTTCTTCTTCAACACCGAAGCCAAGTCGAGCGGTTTGCTCCCCTTCACTCTTTCCGAAGGGAAAACGTAAGCGCCCGTCTGATTGTAAAGACTTAGTGACCTCCACTTCAGCAAAAGGTCTGCTTCTGACTCGGGTGCATCGGCAATAACTTTGCGGACGCTTCCATTTTTGTGCTTTTCCGGCCCATCCCGACGCCATTAGTAGGAATGTTGCACACTGAATCATGTTGTCGAAGTCGCAGTCTAGCCACCGCTGTGCCCCGAGTTCCCCTAGAGGGATTCCTAAATGTGTATGTTGGCCTCGGGGGAAGGATTTCGAACCGAATCCAGCTGGTTGTATGCACTTTTTCTCATTTATCCGCCGAGAAAGTCCTTCGCTTTCAACGCTTTCACGATTACCTCGGTGATTACACCGGCAACAGCTTGAACATACTACCCATCGCTATAATTAACGAAGTATTCTCGTGAGGATGCCGCTCGGTTAAGGCCTGAAGCGAAGGCTGCTCGAGGTCATCAAAGGGACATGACGAAAGCCCACCAACATCCCCTTGGAAAGGCCCTCGACAGTCGAATTGCCATTATCGATGGAGCGATGGGTACGACCATCCGCACCTATGGCATGACAGAAGCGGACATCCGAGGAGAGCGGTTCAAGAACGCGACGAAGAGCCTTCTGAACAATGGGGACCTGTTCTCGCTGACTAAGCCCGAAATGATTGGAGACATCCATCGGCGCTTTCTGGAAGCCGGTGCGGACATCATCGAGACAAACACCTTTGGTGCAACCAGCATCACCCAAAGCGAATTTTTTGTGGAAGATCCGCGGGAGCAGGGCGGGCGGAAAGATCCCGCGTTCTACCAAAAAGTCATCGATGATCAGTTTCTCGGAACGCTGGCTTGGGACATCAACGAGCAATCGGCGCGTCAGTGCCGGGAGTGGGCCGACCGCATCGGGACCGCAACCTCGCGTCAACGGTTCGTAGCGGGAGCGATTGGGCCGCTGACCGTTTCTCTATCGAACTCGCCCGACGCCGACGATCCTGGCTTTCGGGTGGTCACCTTCGATCAGGTCAAAGCCGCTTACGCGCAACAGGTGCGCGCTCTCATCGCCGGTGGCGCAGACCTGCTCCTGGTCGAGACGATCTTCGACTCGCTGAATGCGAAAGCCGCACTCGTTGCCATTCGCGAGGTATTCGATAAGGATGGCAAGGAATTGCCAATCATGATTTCCGCGGCGGTGGGACGTGGCGGCGAGACGATGATTTCGGCGCAAACAACTGAGGCGTTCTGGAACGCGGTGCGGCACGTGAAGCCGTTGTCGATAGGTCTCAATTGCTCGCTCGGTCCCGACCTGATGTATCCGTTTCTGGAGGAACTCTCGGAGAAAGCGGACGTCGCGATCTCGTGTTACCCCAACGCCGGCCTGCCAAATCCGCTTTCGGAAACGGGCTTCGATCTGGGGCCAGCTGACATGGCCCGATATCTGGGCGACTTTGCGCGGGGAGGTTTGATCAACATCGCCGGCGGCTGCTGTGGAAATACTCCAGAGCATATCGCGGCTATCGCCAAAGCGCTCAACGGTCAGCCTCCGCGAAAATGGCGGACGCAGCCGACAGAGGAACCCTTCGCTCGCCCGGCCGAGGCTCGGCAAAGCCAGATCGAGGGCCGCGCGTGAGCGAGTCAAATCTGAGCGAATCAGAGAAGACAAGCGCTGCCAAACCCACCAAGGCAAAACCGCTCCGTCTCTCAGGGTCGCAACCATTCACCCAGCAGGCTGGCGTCTTCATCATGATCGGTGAGCGCACCAATGTCGCCGGTTCGCCCAAATTTGCGAGGCTCATCAAGGACGGCAAATATGAAGACGCCGTAAACGTCGCCCGCCAGCAAGTCGAGAACGGAGCGAATGTCCTCGACATCTGCATGGACGAAGGCATGATCGATGGCGTGACGGCGATGACGCGCTTCCTGCAACTGCTCGGAAGCGAACCGGAGGTCGCCAAGGTCCCCTTCATGGTGGACTCCTCAAAATGGGAGGTCATTGAAGCGGGCCTAAAGTGCATGCAGGGCAAAGGCATCGTCAATTCAATTTCGCTCAAAGAAGGCGAAGAAAAATTCCGCCAAAATGCTGCGAAGGTCCTGAAATATGGTGCGGCAGTTGTTGTGATGGCCTTTGATGAACAAGGCCAGGCCGCGACTTATGAAGCTAAGATCCGTATCTGCGAACGCGCATACCGCATATTGGTCGACGAAGTCGGGTTTCCACCGGAAGACATCATCTTCGATCCCAATATTCTGACAGTCGCGACAGGGATGGAGGAGCACAACAACTACGCGGTCGACTACATTAATGCCACGCGTTGGATCAAGGCGAACCTGCCGCACGCGAAAGTGAGCGGCGGCGTCTCAAACATCTCGTTCAGTTTTCGCGGAAATAACAAGGTCCGCGAAGCGATCCATTCCGCGTTTCTCTATCACGCCATCGCGGCGGGCATGGACATGGGAATTGTCAATGCCGGCATGCTCGAGGTCTACGAAGAGATTGAACCTGAGCTGAAGGAATTGGCCGAGGATGTGTTGTTGAACCGCCGTCCTGACGCGACCGAGCGGCTAGTCGATTACGGCGAAAAACTGAAGGGCGCAGGCAAGGCGGCAAATGAAAAGAAGGCCGAGGAATGGCGCAACGGCACGGTCGAGGAGCGGCTTTCTCACGCGCTGGTCAAGGGCATCGATACATATATTGAAGCTGACGCAGAGGAAGCTCGCGTCAAGCTAGGCCGTCCTCTGCTAGTCATCGAAGGCCCACTCATGGCTGGTATGAGCGCGGTTGGCGATTTGTTCGGGGCCGGCAAGATGTTCTTGCCCCAGGTCGTCAAGTCCGCGCGCGTGATGAAGAAAGCCGTGGCGCACCTCACTCCCTACATGGAAGCTGAGAAGGAAGCGAGAGCTGCGGCGGGAGAAGTAGTCAAGGCCCAGGGAAAAATCGTACTCGCGACAGTGAAGGGCGATGTTCACGACATTGGCAAGAACATCGTCGGAGTCGTACTCGCCTGTAATAACTATGAAGTAATCGACATGGGCGTGATGGTCCCGTGCGAAAAAATCCTCGAACGCGCCAAGGCGGAAAAGGCGGACATGATCGGCCTCAGCGGGTTGATCACGCCATCTCTCGACGAGATGGTGCACGTGGCACGAGAGATGGAGCGTCAGGGCTTCAAGCTGCCCCTCCTCATCGGCGGTGCGACCACGAGCCGGGCGCATACGGCCGTCAAGATTGCGCCCCATTACAGTGGGCCAGTGGCCCACATCCTTGACGCCAGCCGAGCAGTGCCAGTTACGACCAGCCTTCTGAGCGATGCGGGTAAATCGGCGTTCGTGGAGCAGCATCGCGCCGAATACGAAGCGTTGCGCAAAGCCCACTCCGCGACCAAGCTAAGCGTGGTCCCGCTTGAGGAGGCCCGGAAAAGGCGAACTCCGATCAACTGGCGCGCGGAAGACCTGCCCGCTCCTTCATTTACCGGGGTGCGCGTGCTTGATGACTTTTCGCTGGCGACGCTGCGCGAATTCATCGATTGGAGTCCGTTCTTTCATACCTGGGGACTGAAAGGAATTTATCCTCGGATTCTTGAACACCCCGAGCACGGTGCGCAAGCGCGCCAAGTCTTCCGCGAAGGCAACGCTCTCCTCGATCTCATCATTGAGAAGAAACTGATCACAGCCCGATGTGTATACGGCTTCTTTCCTGCCAACGCCATAGACGACGACGTTGAGCTATACACGGACGACAAACGCGAAACAGTACTCGAACGATTTCACTTTCTCCGTCAGCAATCAAATAAGGAAGGCAGCGAGCCGTGCCGCTCACTCGCAGACTTCATCGCACCGAAGGACACTGGGCTGCGCGACTATATCGGCGCCTTCGCGGTAACAAGCGGGATCGGCTTAAAGGAGCTGTGCGACTCCTACAAGGCGAAGCACGACGACTACAACGCGATCATGGCGGAAGCACTCGCCGACCGTCTGGCGGAAGCTTTTGCCGAATGCCTGCACAAGCAGGTTCGATGTCAATGGGGTTACGGTTGCACGGAGAATTTGACCAACGAGGAGCTAGTCGAGGAGAAATATCGTGGAATCAGGCCGGCTGCGGGTTATCCGGCATGTCCAGATCACACGGAGAAGGGCCCGCTATGGCGTCTGCTCGATGTGCAAGCGAATACAGGGATGCTAATCACGGAATCATTTGCGATGTGGCCCGGATCGAGTGTAAGTGGGCTCTACTTCGCCCATCCCGAGTCCCGGTATTTCAGCCTCGGTAAGGTCGACCGCGATCAGATTGCCGACTACAGCAAACGTAAGGGAATGGGCGTGGGCGAAGTCGAGCGATGGCTCGGGCAAAATCTGAATTACGACCCTGCGGAAGCCGCTGGAGATGCGAAATAGCTTGCAACTTGCGGCAGCCACGACCTGGTGTCAACAGCGTCCGGCAAAAAGGGAACTTTGTATGTGCCGATCAACGAATAGCCGGGAATGAGGAACCACGCTGTGCACAATCTCAGTCCGGCGCGCCGTACGCTATGACTACGAAAGTTTGCTACGACCCCACGTCTTTTCTCGAGAAAGCGAGGCTCGTTATTTTGCAACCTTGACTGCTTTCTCTACCCTTACAACAAGACATACCGAAATGCCATCTTGCGGGCGTGGCGGGAGATCCAAAAAAAATATGGCCTTCCCATATTCCGGCGGAAAATTGCGCAAAAATTGATTGAAGAGGCCAGGGAAGAAGCAAACAGGAATCCGGATGACCCGTTGTGCCGGTGTATCAGCGAACTGGCGGCAAGCCTGGAAAGCGAGGGCTTCCCTCGCGCCTCGGTGATCGGCATGCTGGAAGTCTACTATCGCAACCGGAAGGCTGCGCGCCGGGGTGAGGCGGAGGGCGAAGAGGTTCGGCCTGATCAGGCCCTCGACCTGCCTTACAAAGAGCCGCCTTACAAGGAGATGATCGCCCTGGCCTACAACCTGAGGCTCCTTCAGGACCGGAAGAGCGGGAAAAAAACAGGACTCACGCGCGAAGAACTGCAGGGAAAAATCGTGGAAGGAGACACGGGGATTACTCGGTTGTGGCATAGGCATATGGGGACCGCGTACATCCGCCCCGACGCCGCACTGGTAAGCAAGATTCAGCGGCTAAGGGACGCTGGGGTCGAGGTCGCAGTGCTCACGCATTCCTTCAAGCAGGGAGCGGGAGAGGCGATGGAAAAGCTGGAGAAGATTGGCCTCCAAGGTGTGATTTCCGAGCTTAATATTTTTGGGATAGAGGAGATTTCTCCCCACAGAAAGGGCACGCAGCCGGAGGTTTTTGAGAAAGTGCTCGCTTCCATTAACAGCATGCGCGCCCCCGCAGCCCCGATCAAACCGACCGAGACGATCATGGCTGAAGATACCATCGGCAACTTGCAGGGTGCTAAGAAAGCAGGCATGCAAACCGTGTGGGTGCCGCGCAAGGACAAAGACATGCCAAATCATCGTTCACGCAAGCTGCAGAAAAAGCTCGCTTCGGTCGATCATATCTACGCTACGCCGCATCAGTTTCTGGACGCCTTAGATGCTGCGATGCGTCCTTCGGGAGAGTCCCGGTAAGGGTGAAGGTACTTGGGCGCGATTTTCTGGAAGGAGAACATTCCGACAGTGTCACTTCCGGCCTGGTGTTTCGTGACTTGCCATCACGCCGCTGGCGCTGTTGCGAAGCCCGCCGGGCCACCAATTCCAATCTCCCGCAAGACGAAGGAGCGCCGGACCGATCACAATACGAACCAGCGTGGCGTCAATCAAGACGGCGACCGCCAGGGTAAATCCGATCATCTTGACCACCAGGAAACTTCCGAAAGTGAATGCCGCAAATACCACGATCATGATCGCGGCAGCGCTGGTAATCAGGCCCGCAGTTCTGGCCAGACCTTCAGGGATCGCATCCGTTTCACTTAACCCGCTCCTTCTGGCTTCGAGAACGCGTGCCACCAGAAATACTTCGTAATCCATGCTTAATCCGAAAACGATGGCAAAAGTGACGATCGGGACCAGGGGAAACACGCTACCCGTGCCCTCAGGAACTCCCAGAAATCTGCTACCGTGTCCGCTTTGGAAAACAAAAACCAATGCTCCGAAGGACGCCGCGACGGAGAACAGGTTGAGTGCGATGGCCTTCAGGGCCACGAAGATAGATCGGAATCCAGTGAGCAGCGCAAGGAGCGTTCCACCGACTATGAGCGCCATCACAGACGGGAAGTGGTCTCTGATAATGGTTTCATAATCGGCGTTAAGTGCAGGGATGCCCCCAACCAGAAGCGTTGCCCCAGGTACGCCGGTGAGAGCTACCGCGCCGGTCTTGCGTAGCTCCCGCACCCAGTTGACCTGGCCGCGCAGCGAGACCGAACTGGCGGGTACGATTTCAAGCAGCGCCGCTCGACCGTCAGCACTCAAAAAAGTTCGGCGCGTTTCCCGCGAGAGTTCAGGTAGGTTTGAGCGATTTCCCTCCGCAATTGAAGTGATAGAAATCACGCGGTCAGAGCGAGGGTCGCTCGCGAGGTGCTTGGTGAGACGGTCAATCACATTCCACCCCGCGTCGGTTTGCGCAATGGAGTCGGTGGGAAGCTCGACGATGATGCGCAACGATTCAACCACGCCCTCCCGATCCATCTGTTTCAGGGCGTGGAGTGCATGGACGGATTCCGCCGCCTGCGGAAGCCAATCTCCTCGAGGAAGACTGGTATCCAGCCGTCTGACATGCGATGCGAGCAGAAGCAAAGGAGCGCCCGCCACAAGCAGGGCAACCCAGGGATGCGCCACAATCACCTTGCCCCATTGCCGCCAGCGATTTCCAGTATGCGCGGCCCGTTGTGCATCCAATTTTGGAGTGAAGGGCATTCGGCCAAAATCAATCCGCCGGCCGAGCAATGCCAGCACTGCGGGAACAAGAGTAGTTGTAAGCAAC
The DNA here is from genome assembly GCA_963743585.1 of uncultured Acidobacteriaceae bacterium. GTDB lineage: Bacteria > Acidobacteriota > Terriglobia > Terriglobales > Acidobacteriaceae > Sulfotelmatobacter. The sequence continues at coordinate 7,446 of CAVUQI010000008.1, forward strand.
AGGCTCATTCCCGCCACCAGGAAGCCCGCGATACCGATGGAACGGATTTCGCTGATCGGGACCGTTAACAGGGCCAGAAATCCGATGGCTACGGTTGAGGCAGAAATCACGAGCGTGTGGCCCGCCTGGCGTGCCGCGATGGCCGCAGCCGCGGGTCCGTCGTTGCCGGCGGAAATCGCTTCCCGGAAGCGGCTGACCATGAGAAGCGCGTAGTCGATGCCCAGGCCCAGGCCGAGCATGGTGGCCAAATTCTGGACCAGAATGGAGAGGTGCCAATGCTCGGCCAGCAATCCAGTAATCGCCAGAGTGGTTGCGATAGCAAGCTGGCCCACTGCCAATGGAATCACGGCGGCGGTGATGCTTCCAAAAGCCACCAGCAGAAGCGCGAGGGTAGCGGGGCACCACGAGAGTTTCGCCGCGTTCCACGTCGTCGGCGCTGGCTTTTCGAATGTCAAAATTCAGTGGGATCTCGCCGGTGAGTTCGAGCTTCACCGCCGGATAGCGGCTGCGCAGTTGATTGGCAAGCGAATTTGCCAACTGGTGAAGGTCAGGAACCAGTGACTCTACGGGGCCCTCGGACGACGAAAGTCCGATGAGAACAAACGTTCCCCCTCCCCGGCCCAAAAAGATTGGATCGCGCGAATCGAGATAGGAAACCACCCCCGAAACGTAAGGTTTGTTCCTCAGTGCGGTCACGATGGGGCCTAATGATTGGCCGCCTTCCTGCGAATTCGCAGGCGGTAGTCCCAGAATCACCAGGACGACCTGGTCCACGAAGGGCGAGTGAAAACGATTCGCCAGTTCTTGCTGGACAGTTGCAGCCTGGCTGCCTTCGACCCGGGTTGCCGTCTCCAGATGACGCTCGGCGTGAAAAGAGAATGGAAGAAGTGCAATGACTGCAGCGAGAACGATGGCGGAAAGCCAAAAACGCGGCACATGCATCGCACTCATCATGTCACAACCAGCGTCGTGACTGAAATTTTCTGCGAGTATCCACTTGCCGCAGGAATCAGATAAGTAGCTACCCGAATCTGCTAAACTTTCGCTATCGGCTTAGGAAAATCAATTCGTTTCTTACTGTCGTTCGCCCTGCTTGCCGCCCTCCGGCCTGCAGTAGGCCAACTTGCAGTGACCGACCCTCGCATTGGAACTTGGACGCTGATTTCAGCACAGTCCAGCCTGGATCCTCCGAACCGGCTCTCCATCACGCATCTGCATGACGCAGTGCATGTGGTCATGTCAGGCGAAAAGCATTTTGATTTCACTGCGAATCGCAACGGGCACGATTCGCCTGCACCCGGCAATCTTGGGTTCGACCAAATTGAACTGCACAGAATCGATAAACGGCAGGCTGAAGTCACGGAGAAAAAGGACGGCACTGTTGTGGCAACGGTTCGCGAACAGCTTTCGAAGGATGGAAAAGAGCTAATCAGTACGACTGCGACCGCGGGCCGGCCCGATCAGATCAGCGTGTGGACGCGAAGCGGGGGAGCGAAAGTCGCCAATGACCTGTTCGTAGGCGAATGGACCGATGAGCCTTAGCAAGACCCGTATGCGGCAAGGTCTGGTGCTCAAAATCGAGCCGGATGGAAGCGGCGGAGTCCATTTTCTGGGTGACTACAGCTACACCGCCCGTTTTGATGGAAAGCAATACGATCTGAGGAATTCGCGCAACGATACCGTGACGCTTCAACTTGTTGATCCTCATACAGTGGAAGAGATTTACCGGCGGGACGAGCAAGTCACGCAAACGGACCGTTGGGTGGTTTCCCCGGATGGGCAGCAGATGACGCTCTCCAGCACCGGCACGATGGAAACCGGCCAGCGGCTAACTGAGAAGCTCGTGTTCAAGAAGCAGTAGCTCACAATCCGTCGGCGCGGTGCAGAGACGTTTCTACGACAACTACCAATGAGGAACCCGAGAGACTCAGCCCATCGATTGACCAGCGACAATTACGTTCGTAAGTTGTGTACCTTCACATCACGAAAGTACTGTGATATTGCGGACGTGTCACTGGAATATGAAGGTGTTTCGGAGCAAGCTGCCAGAAACGGCAGTGACCCGCAGGCGGCCGGGACATGATCCAAAACATAATCACAAGTACAGTTCCCGCTCGAAGGGTTCAGGCGCCGAAGCTCCCGCCGGGCACTGTCGCGATTCGAATCGCGATGGTTCTTGCGCTTTTGATCTTTCTGAGAATCGAGTACCTCATACAGTCCACCGTTGGTCGTGACGCGCAAAACCGCGGACTCACGATATCGCGTTTCGACAAATTCCTGCCCGACATCTTTTTCTTGGCCCGTTTCTCGTTGCCTTCATCCTGCTGAGTTGGGAACGAAACGGCGTCATGGTGCGGGAGATCATTCCTGGGGCTGATAAGTGTAATGGCGGTATTAGGTCAACTCGCCCGGAGGGGGGCTGCTACCATCACTCACTGAAATGTTCAATTTTGGAAAACCGAAAACAGTTAGCGCTGGATAGTTCAATCGCGACGTCTATACTGGATAGTTCACATCGCCGGGGCCATCGTCGCGATATTCCTTGTCTGGTGGATGCTACGGATGTACGTATTGTAATAACCCACAGGCCGCGGCAGTGCTAAATGGGGTACGATCAGTGCGTTAAATGGGGTTCACGGGCCGCGACCGAAACGGCCGCCTTCAGCGCCGATTAGAAGAGCCACAGAGTGCGCGGACAACGCTGCCCTGGCCGAGCGCTGATTAGGGGGTTGATCCAGCGCATGATACGATCTCACGTGAGACGAATCAGCGCTTCCTTGCGGCTTTTCAGTGTGCTTTTGCTCGCCTTACTGGTGTTCCCGTCCTGCAACGCAATCAATCCGTTTTGCGGAAGTTCTCGGCCATCGCCGACCATTGGCTCTCTTTCTGCCAGCACGATTACTTTCGCTCAGGTGCAGCAGGGGTTTGTTCTCACTGTAGATGGCACTCAGTTTGTTTCGTCTTCTGTCGTGGTCATCAACGGGACGAAGCTAAGCACCCTGGTCGTCAGCAGCACGCAGTTGCAGGCCACGATCACGACCTCAGTGATCGCCGCTCCTGGAACAGCCAAGGTGACGATCGACACTCCCAGCGGGGGCTCAGGTGATTTGGGGTGTTCGAGTGGTGGAACCAGCAGCGCCCTTGTGTTGACTATCACTTAGTAGCTTCCGACGACTGCGGAAAATGAATTGGCGAATAAAAATTGTCGTCGCGGCTTGGCTGATCTCGGCAATTGCCGGGGCGATCCTGGTCCGAAATTTGATGCTAGGCGAGTGGAAAGACGCGCATCTCATTTCTTGGAGCGTCCTTTTGCCTGTTGTTCTACTCCTCTTTACCGGCTCTTACTTTTTGGTTAGAGAAGCGCGAAGGAATTCAAAATAAGCTAGTCGCGGCTAGCGCTGACTGATGGTTGACACTCCGCATAGCGCCTCGATCCGTCCAGCGATTACGCAAACCACCCAGCCAGTAAGCGCATCGAAGGACTGTGCCGCCTCTTTTCTCTTTGGGCATTGGCACAAGAGGTGACATTTTTGCGCTTCCGCATTCTTGCCATTCTGTTGACTTCCATTTGTATTCTTTCCGGCGTTGCGGCCTTGGCGTCTCCGGTCGCGGTGCGCTACAAAGCAGGCTTGATTCACGGTTTTCTGGTGCTCAGCACGCTGGATGGCGAGGAGATCGCTGCCGGCGACTTAACCCAGGTAGCCCGCGGCGATCAGGTGACGACTCAACTCGCGTTCCGCTTCAAAGACGGTTCGCGGCAAGAGGAAACCACGGTTTTTTCGCAGCACGGCAACTTCCGGCTCATCTCCTATCACAAGGTGCAAAAAGGGCCCTCGTTCAAAAACACAAGCGATCTCTCGGTCAACTGCGCCACTGGGCAGGTTACGGTTCGCTACACCGACAAGGATGGCAAAGAGAAAGAAGTGAACCAGCATCTTGCGCTGCCACCCGATTTGGGCAATGGCCTGATTCCCATACTCCTGACGAACATGCCAGAGGGCACGGTACAAATTGAAATCCCCATGGTGGTGGCTGCGCCGAAGCCGAGGCTGGTGAAGTTGGTGGTAAGTGCCGAGGGAACCGAGCCCTTTACCCTCGGTGGATTTAACCGCGAAGCCAGGCATTATGTCGCGAAGATTGACCTCGGCGGTGTCGCCGGAGTGGTGGCGCCAATGGTAGGAAAGCAACCGCCAGATTCGCAGATTTGGATTCTTGGCGGGGAGGCCCCGGTCTTTCTAAAGTCCGAGACATTGTCCTACATGGGAGGGCCAATGTGGCGCACGGAACTGGTCTCGCCGGTTTGGCCGCAGAAATTGGCCGCAGACTCAAAAAAGGGAGCTGACACGAAACATTAGGTTGGCACGAAGCGAGATTCTTCCCCTTGTCTCAAACTTGCTCCGAAGCCGCGACCTTCGGAATCTCCTCGATACACTCAGGATCTCCGGCAGCGGCCATGCATTGGAGACAATCCGCACCGCAATCGATACCTCTTCGATGGGCCTCGATGGTCAGTTCGGGCGCGCAGATGGGTGAGACCGCGTTGGCCTCGCGAGCCGCGACCGAAATGATCCCTTTGCGATGCATAAATTTCAGAATGCCGTTGACCGTATCTTCCAGAGATGGATCCGGTTTGCCCCATACAGAGGCATCCCGAGCCATTTGATAGGAAGAGCTGTCATAGCGTTTGAATTCCATCGCGGAAATGTTGTCGACCGAGCCCACCAGAAAATCCAGCAGCGGAAAGAGAATGTCTTCCTTCCGACATCTTCGGATCAGCTCAGGAACGAAATCGGGCAGGCTGAATCTTTCGAATTGCCGGCCCGTCGCCTTGGTGATCAGCCCGGTAATATCCATCATGTTCGAATAATCGTCGCGAACGACATGGTAAGTCTTATTCGCCGTACCGGGAGTGGTAGAGATCGCAACGATATTGTTGGCCACAATGTCGGCCGGAACAAAGCTGACCTGGTTGAGGGTATCGACGCCGATGCCGTGATTCACCATGAAGGCAACCAGGCGGACCGCGATATCGAAGTTGTTACCTCCGCCCGTGACGGAAGGACTCACCAGGGCCGGCCGGAAAATCCGCGCGGAAAGTCCCCGGCTGCGCGCGTCGACAACCACCTGTTCCGCCACCCATTTCGATTGACTGTACCCAAAATCCAGAAGCTCCATATTCTCGTTCAGGTCGGTCTCATACAAAACTGATTTGACCGCCCAGCCGAAGACGAAGGTGGTCGAGACATAATTGAATTCTTTAGGCCTTCCCTCGAACGCCAATCTTACGATCTCGTTGGTTCCCAGGACGTTGGCGTCACGCATCAAGTCGTAGTTGTACAGGTAGTTCACGGTTGCGCCGTTGTGGAACACGGTGTCGATTTCATTCGCGAGAAAATCCCACGCATCCTGCATCAGGCCAAGCTTTGGCTGCGCCAGATCGCCGGAGATTGGTGTCACGCGGGCGTCGAACATCTCCATCAGCCCCGCACCGCATGGTCCCATGGACTCCATCGCAGCCCTCAGTCTCTGCCTGCCCTGCTTTTCGTCGGAAGACCTGACGAGAACATAGATCTTCGCTCGTGTCTGTTCCAGCAAGCTCTTGATGAGGAATGGCCCAATGAAGCCTGTACCCCCCGTGAGCAGCACATGATTCAGCACGGGGATCTGCGGCATGGGCGAATGCACCGGAGGTTCGAAGATGAGCTTCCTGTCGTCCCTCATCATCTGTTTCTCGGCGGCGCACTGCTCTTCACGGAAAGCCGCAAGGGAACGACGCAGATGGATCAGTGCCGCTTCAGGAGCGCGCTCCAGTTGTTCGGCCAGTCCAAACAGATCGGCTACGCTGACACGTTGAATCACGCCGATATCCACCTGCCTCGCCAGCAACTCGGCGCCTTTATCTTTCAGGAGTTCTTTCAGTTCGTGCGTGAATACAACGAGGTCCAGGGAATCCAGTCCGGCTTCGACGAGGTTGTACGATTCCTGACCTGTCAGGTTGTACCTGGCCTTCAATTCGGCGAAAGAGGAATGTATGTCGGAATGAGATTTTCCGGCGTCCTTCTCCCGTGAAAAGTCGGAGAGAACGGTGAACTGACCTTGCAGCCACATCTGCTTGGTCTTATGGCGCATGATCTTCCCTGAACTTGTTCTCGGGATCGCACGAGGCGCAATGAAAGAAATCATCGCCACTTCCACGTTGAGGTAACTGCGGACCGCAGCGGCGATCTTTCGCGCTTCAGGAAGCGTCCTGGGATTTTTGACTTCAGCGACGATGGCCAGCGCAGGTTCGCTGTCTTCCTGAATCTGGAACGCGGCGACGCAATTGTGCCGGATCAGACTGGATGATTTTTCCACGACGTTCTCAATGTCCTGCGGGTAATAGTTTTGCCCGCGGAGAATAATCATGTCCTTGATGCGCCCGCACACGTAGAGTTCGCCGTGGTGGATGAATCCCAGGTCGCCGGTGCGAAGGTAGCCGTCATCATAGGGAGTATCGTCCACGAGCCGCGCACGAAATTGCTTCAGGGTCAATTCAGGATTATTCCAGTAACCCTGGCACTTGCCGCTTCCGGCAACCCAAATTTCGCCGATGCGCTCTGGCTTAAGCGGGAAATGTCCTTCCGGATCTACGATCTTAACGTCGAGACCGGGGAGCGGAGTTCCACAACTGACAATCTGCGTAGCGCAGGCGACTTCTGAAACCTCCGTAGTCATGCGGGCCTTCCCCAGCGCCAGGGCCCGCTTGTTGACGGAAACGATGTTGCGGCCTTCCATTGAGACCGCCAAAGTATTCTCGGCCAGCCCATAGGCAACGTGGAAGCTCTCGGACTTGAGGCCATAGGGCTGAAACGTTTCCAGAAATCGTGTGTAGGTATCTGGTTTGACCGGTTCTGCAGCGCACATCAATACGCGAAGCGAGCTCAGATCACAGGCTTCCAGGCTTTCCTTGGAAAGCCTTCCGGCGCGCAAGCAATAGTCATAGGCGAAGTTGGGGGCGGCCGCCGCGGTCGCGCGGTAGGTCGTGATCGCATTGAACCACAGGATTGGCCGCTGAATGAAGTCCATGGGAGCAAACCCGTACGTTGTGCCGCCCTTCAGTGCTGGATACAGGTAGCACCCAATCAGCCCCATATCGTGATACTGCGGAAGCCAGGAAACGACGACCGGTGACGGATGGTCGATCACGAGTTCATACGTATGCAGGATGTTTTCGTGCGTCACCATCACGCCCTTGGGCTCCATCGTCGAACCCGACGTGTACTGGAGAAACAAGATCTTCGAAGGATCGGCAGGCGGTTGGTCGGAAATCGGGTCTACGAAATCTTCCGTCGCAATCCACGGGAGAGCGGAGATGTAATCTACGTCGACGCCCGACGCCGAGACCCCACGTCTGGCGAGATTCGTCTTGAGAGATGCGAGGTAGTCTTTGCTGGTCAAGATCCCTGCCGCCTGGCAATCCTTTGCGATGTGGACCGTCTTGTACAAAGCACTTTGGAAGCCGCGCGAACTGGGAGGGTACACCGGGACGGGGATCAATCCGGCGCGCACGCAACCAAAGAATGCGCAGATCATTTCGAGCCCTGGCGGGTAGGCAAGCAGGAGCCGATCACCGGCCGCAAAACGACGATCTTTCCGCAAATGTCCGGCAACGGCTTGCGTTCGGCGGAGAAACGACGCACAGGTGTAGGTTTCGATCGGATCGCCGTTTACGTCAAGGTACGAATAAAGTAGCTTGCTCGGGTGCTCATCTGCCAGCCTATCGAGGTGGTCCAGAATTGACGCCGTCATCAATCAGCGATCCTCCAAGATCGAATAGAACGCAAGTCAGTAAAACACAACACCCTCGCTACCGAGCGAGGGAAACACGATCAAGTTTCAACGTGCAGACGGAGTTGTGGGCTGACTCTGAGAATGTACGCCTTTTTTTTCTCAGAATAAAGCCGATCAACTAGCTGGGGAAGCAACGTTCTCCATTTCGCCTCACCGGGCGCTAGACTTGCGGAGCCATGCCAAGCTTCTATGGGCCCGGGTAAGAGGCCACGTTTGTCACCGGTCATGGGTCGGTTTCTTAGCAAAGCATCTGGACAATACCCGCGTCAGCGCTTCCTGCAGGAAGCGCTGCACTTAAGGTTTTGTCCGTTCCGAAATTCTATTGATGCCCTTACGGACTAGCAATAAAATACTTCCGGGAAACTGTCGACGACGCGGCAACAATTACGCCGCCAGTCAGGGCCACTCATGTAACTTGTGGAACCTGTTGCGTCCAATTTACCATGACCGCGGAGGCGCAGATGACGTTCGAGACCGAAGCGGAGATTTCTCAAGAGCCGGTGATATCGGGCCTTGTACCATCAGAAGCCTCAGCGTCGCCGGTTTTCGAGCCGGCAGGTAGTTCTTCCTTCCCGAAAGTCTTACGCAGCCGCCTGGATCGTTTTTTTACCGATCAGAACATTTCTCCTAAGGCGGACGCTACGATGCGGGCAAAGATCGCCGCAGGTCTGGCGGTACTCGCGGGGAACTGGACTGCTATTTATGCGCTCAATCCCGGTTCATGGAAGTTTGTCGCCCTCTATCTTTTAGGCGGGCTCGCGCAGACATTCCTTTTGCTGAACATCGCCCATGACAGCAATCACAACGCCATCTCGTCCCGGCCGCTGGTAAACAAGACCTTGAACTATGTCTTCGATTTGTGCGGAATTAGTTCGTACATGTGGCGCATCCTCCATCATCGGGGACATCACTCCTGCATCAATCTCCACGGGGAAGATGATGCGCTTTCGGGACGCGGCATCTTTCGCTTTACGCCCTATGAATCCCGGTTACCGTGGCACCGGTTTCAGCACATTTACGCGCTGTTCGTTTATGCAATGTTCTCTTTGGACTATGTGTTTTTCAGGGACTTCCAATGCTTTTTCTTCCCGACCCACGAATATCTCAGACGCACCAAGCATTCCCTGCGAGAATACGCGATTCTCTTTGCCGGCAAGGGCTTCTACCTGACTTACATGCTGGTTTTGCCAGTAATGGTGCTGGGCAAATCACCCCTGCTGGTTGCCGGGGCGTTTCTCCTGGTCAATTTGATCGTGGGTCTGACCGTGACGCTCGTATTCCAGTCGACGCACACCGTCGACAGCACCTACTTTCCCTCGGACCGCGGTGAGTTTGACAACGGCGTTTATCACATCTTCGCGACAACGGCCGATTACGCAACCGAAAACCCGCTTGTCGGTTGGCTGGTGGGAGGGCTGAACCATCACATCGTCCACCACCTGTGCCCTTTCGTGTGCCATACCCATTACGCTCCGCTGACCAGGATCGTGAAGGAGACTGCCGAAGAGTTTGGAATTTCGTATCGGCAGAACCCCACCATGAGCGGGGCGATCCGGCATCATCTGATACTCTTGAAGCAACTGGGGAACGAAAGCTGATTCTGAGGGTTTTATCTTTTGCGCATGGCCCAGCCACCACTTCCTACAAGTGACATGAAATCTGCTCCGGTTCGAGAAAAACATCAGGACAGCTGGGAATGAGTGCACCGACGCCTATCCCCGCTGTTTCCCGATTACGCTGCTTTGCGGACTCTCCCGCGATGGCCCGCAATCCCGTCCAGGTTTTGTCGAGGTACAACGAAGAATTCGGCGACACCTTCCGGGTCTATATAGGTGGTCTGAAGGAAGCGATTGTTACCATCGATCCCGCTGTCATTCAGCACGTGTTGAAGACCAATGCGGAGAACTATCAAAAATCAGAAATTCAAGTCAAGCGCATGGGCCACTTCCTGGGCAAAGGTCTGCTGACGACCCACGGAGAAGCCTGGCGCACGCAGCGGCGTCTAATCCAGACGGGTTTCGATAAAAAGCAACTCGAAGCGCTGTCCTCGATCATGCGGGACTCCCTCGCCGACTCGCTGCAGGCGTTCGACCGACAGGCCCGCGTTGGCCCTGTCGATATCTATACCCACCTGATGAAGATCACCTTCGCCATGGTCGCGCGATCGTTATTTGGCGCGCGGTTGAAGGATGAAGACATCGATCTGGTCAGCCATACCATCTGCACCGTCCAGGAATTCATTGTTCGGCAAACCCTTCAGCCCTATCTGAATCCCTGGTTCGCAGTCTCGGGCGAACTGCGCAAACACGAAGACCTGCGGACCCGCGCAGACACCGTTCTGATGGAATACATCAAGAAGCGCCGCAACGAACCGCCAGGGCACGATCTGCTGCAGACTCTGATGGATGCGCGTTACAGCGATGGCCAAGGAATGCCCGACGAACTCATCCTGAGCGAGAGCATGCAACTTCTAGTCGCCGGCCATGAAACGTCCTCGAATGCGTTATCGTGGCTTCTCTATCTTTTGAGCACGCGTCCAGATTGCCTCGAAAGGGTACGGCAGGAGTTTGATGCCGTGCTCGGCGACGAGCCTCTGAGCTATAGCGACGTTCCCAAATTCGAATTTTCGACTCAGGTAATTATGGAGGCGCTGCGCCTCTACCCGCCGTTTTGGATGGTCGACCGCATGGCTGTCGCGGACGACCGCGTAGGCGATCTTGCCATACCGCGCGGATCGATGGTCATTGTGTATGTGTATGGTGCGCATCACGCCTCGCGCTACTGGCGAGATCCGGAGAATTTCGATACCGGGCGTTTCACCAAAGCCAACGATAAGCTGCGCACACCCTTCACCCATCTTCCGTTCGGAGCCGGACCACGAGGCTGTATCGGCGGAAATTACGCGATGCTGCAGATCCTCATGATTTTGCGCGACCTGCTCAGAAAGTACGATTTCCAGTTGGCTCCGGGCCAAATAATCGAAGCGCGCCCCATGGTCATCCTGCGGCCGAAACACGGAATCCGCATGATGTTCACCAAGGCAACTTGTCATCCCGTGCGAATCGAACGAGTGCATTCGCATGGATAAGTCGGCGCATCGTCATTGACGAGTGCCCAATTCCCGATTGCTCCCGGATGACGGGCAATCCGGAATTATGCCGACGGGCAGGTCAGCAATCCGACAAGTGAAATCTCGCAGACTTCCCGAAGTCGGCTTCTGGCAAATCTAATATTCACGGGAGCCCGAATCTGGAAACATTGCCCCCGGCGCGGCAAGCCGGCTTTCAATCTCCTGTTCTGCCGCTTGTTTGTGGAATGACTTCTTCACCATAGCGCGCAGTGAAGCGCTGACACCAGAAAACGAACGGGCGAAACACTTGAGATAAGCACGAACCCACCTATGAGGGATTCGCATCTCTTGGTAATAGAACCCCGGCCAAGCTGCAAGGACGGTGTACAAGGATCCCCAAATGAGCACAAAAAGCATGCCGCGCGTAGATTCCGCAAAAGTCCTTCCCCTGACACCCAGGCCAACCGACACTACCAAACTTCTCAAACAGTATGGGACTGGCACGATTCCATTTGCCGGACGGGAAGACGCGCTCTACGACCGGCACCTGGTTTTTGACCGGGCCATCGACCCGAAGGTCGCCAGCGCCAGGGAGCGCTTCGAAGCAGTCTCCCATGCCGTGCGTGATGTGCTGGCGCAGCGCTGGGTGAAAACCAAGACGACATACGAGCAGCAGAATGCCAAACGCATTTACTACCTTTCCATGGAATTTCTTCTGGGACGGTCGCTGACCAACAACATCACAAACCTGTTGCTTGACCCAATGGTGCAAGGAGTCATCGAGAAGGAAGGCATCGATTGGCTGGAATTGATCGAGCAGGAGCCGGATGCGGGACTGGGAAACGGAGGCCTGGGCCGTCTTGCGGCATGTTTCCTGGACTCGATGGCGACGATGCAACTGCCCGCCTCCGGCTATGGTCTGCGCTACGAGTACGGCATGTTTCGACAATCTTTTGTGAACGGCTGGCAGAAGGAGAACCCCGATAACTGGCTGCGCGACCCGGATCCATGGGAGATCTGCCGCCAGCACGAGAAGGTGGATATCAAGCTGAACGTCACGTTCAAGCTGCGGGACGGACGAGTCCACGTAATACCGGGTCGTCCATCGACCCTGTTTGGCATCCCTTTTGACCGACCAGTGGTGGGCTACGCAGGAAAGACCATCAACACTCTCCGCCTGTGGGCCGCGGCGGCGGCGGACTTCTTCGATTTTCAGGAGTTTGACACGGGAGATTTCGTGGGCGCATTGGGCGCGACACTGGAAGCCGAATCGCTGACCCGTGTGCTGTATCCCGACGACTCTACGAGTGCGGGGCAGCAGCTGCGCTTCGTGCAGGAATACTTTCTGGTCGCTTGTTCTCTGGCCGATCTGATACGCCGCTTTCTGCGACACAACAGCGATTGGAAAAGGCTGCCCGAGAAAGCTGCCATCCAGCTCAATGACACGCACCCTTCGATGGCAGTCGCAGAGTTGATGCGCATTCTGCTGGACGATGCCCATCTGGGCTGGGATGAGGCTTGGGAGTTGACCAAGAACACTTTGGCGTATACCAACCACACTCTGCTGCCCGAGGCGCTCGAGAAGTGGCCGGTGGCATGGTTTGAAGTACTTCTTCCTCGCCAGCTTGAGATCATCTACGAAGTCAACCGCCGCCTGCTCGATGAGGTCCGGGTACGCTTCCCGAACGATGAGGGTCGCGTCGAGCGCATCAGCCTTGTGGAAGAAGGGGGTCCGCGAAAAATTCGCATGGCCAACCTCGCCATCGTCGGTTCGCACAGCACCAACGGCGTCGCGGCAGTTCACTCCAAATTATTGCGGACGACGACGGTGAAGGACTTGGCTGAAATGTTTCCCGAGCGTTTCAACAACAAGACGAACGGCGTGACGCCGCGCCGGTGGCTGCTCGAGTCGAATCCCAGTCTGGCGCGTGTGATTACGGATGCGATCGGTGAAAAGTGGACCACAGACCTGGGCCAGCTCCGTAATCTCAAACCGTTGGCCGCGGATTCCGCTTTTCGGCAGGCGTTTCTGGCATCGAAGCGCGATGCGAAGGTGCGTTTCGCCGACTGGCTCAAGGCGACTTCCGGGCAAGTCGTTGATCCGAACACGATTTTCGACAGTCAGATCAAGCGCATTCACGAATATAAGCGGCAACTGCTGAATGCGCTGCGAATCATCATCGTTTACAACCGCCTGCGGCAGAATCCCGATCTGGAGATGGCACCGCGCACCTTCTTTTTCGCCGGGAAAGCGGCGCCCGCCTATAAGCTGGCCAAACTCATCATAAAATTTATCAACAACCTGGCAGGGACGATCGACGGCGATCCGGTGGTGCGCGGCCGCATGAAGGTTGTATTCCTACCTGAGTACAACGTGTCGCTCGCGGAGAGGCTCATTCCAGCCAGCGATGTTTCGAACCAGATTTCGACCGCCGGCTACGAGGCCAGTGGAACGAGCAATATGAAGTTCATGATGAACGGCGCGCTCACGGTTGGAACAAGGGATGGAGCAACGATCGAAATGGCAGAAGAAGCCGGAGAAGAAAATCTTTTCCTGTTCGGGCTCACCGTGGAACAGGTCGAAAACAGCCGCTCCTGGTACAGCCCGATGTGGCACTATGAGCACGAGCCGGAGACTCGAGCCGCTATCGACCTTATTTCTTCCGACTATTTCAGCCACTACGAGCCCGGAGCGTTCGAACCCTTGCGAGATACGCTTTTATTGTTCGGCGACCACTATATGCACCTGGCTGATCTCAAGTCTTACGTGGAGGCCCAGGAGAACCTGGGCGCACTGTACCGGGATCCGGGAGCGTGGGCGCAGAAGGCGATCCTGAACGTGGCCAGTTCGGGAAAATTCTCTTCCGACCGCACCATTCACGAATACACAACTGGGATTTGGAAGGTGGAACCATGCCCCATACCTTAGAAACACAGCCGCAGACAAGTCCTGGTGAAGCGCTTTCTCCGCTCGCTGGCAAGCCTGCGCCCAAGGAGATGCTGATTGATGTTGCGCGCATGGAAAAAGAATACTTCGAACATAAGCCCGATGTGCGCGACCCCAACCAACTGGTGAGCTTCGGTACCAGCGGGCACCGGGGATCGCCTCTTCACGGCACGTTCAATGAAGCGCACATTCTGGCCATCACACAGGCGATCTGCGAGTACCGGCGAGGGCAAGCCATCGATGGGCCTCTCTACATGGGGAAGGACACTCACGCCGTGTCTGCGCCCGCACAACGCACGGCCCTCGAGGTGCTGGCAGCGAATGGGGTTGAGACGATCATTCAGGAGAATGACGGCGTAACTCCAACTCCTGTCATCTCGCGAGCCATCCTGGTTTACAACCGCGGCCGGAAGGGACCACTTCGCTGACGGCATCGTCATTACGCCCTCGCACAACCCTCCCGAAGACGGCGGTTTCAAATACAACCCTCCCAACGGCGGCCCTGCCGACACGGAAGTGACCGGCTGGGTGCAGAATCGTGCCAACGACCTGCTGCGCGCCGGAAATGCCGGGGTCAAACGCGTGCCGTTCGAAAAGGCGATTCGAGCGGCCACGACCCGACAGGAAGATTTTGTTCTTCCCTACGTTCGCGATCTCGGCAATGTCGTTGACATCGAGGCCATTCGCGGCGCCCGCCTCAAGCTCGGTGTAGATCCTTTGGGTGGGGCTTCGCTGCCGTACTGGGACCCGATTAACTCCATTTACGGTTTGAGTGTTGAGGTGGTGAACCGAATCATCGACCCAACTTTCTCATTCATGACTGTGGACCACGACGGAAAAATTCGCATGGACTGCTCCAGCCCGTACGCGATGGCAAGGCTTGTGGGATTGAAAGACCAGTACCAAGTTGCGTTCGGCAACGATACTGACGCGGACCGCCACGGGATCGTCACTCCTAGTGCCGGCCTGATGAACCCAAACCACTATCTCGCCGTGGCCATTCGTTATCTGGTGACGCACCGGCCGCAATGGCGGGAGACGGTTGCGGTTGGAAAAACCGTGGTGAGCAGCAGCATGATTGACCGGGTTGTTCAAAAACTCGGCCGTGAGTTGCGTGAAGTTCCTGTCGGCTTCAAGTGGTTCGTCTCGGGCCTGATCGACGGTTCGTATTGTTTCGGAGGAGAAGAAAGCGCAGGAGCAAGCTTTCTTCGGCGCGACGGCACCGTGTGGTCCACCGACAAGGATGGGCTCATCATGGTCCTGCTGGCTGCTGAGATTGCGGCCCGCACTGGTAAGGGCCCTGGCGAAAACTACAAGGAAATGACGGCAGAATTCGGCACCCCCTATTACACGCGCATCGACGCGCCCAGCACTCCCGAGCAAAAGGCAAAACTCTCGGCGCTCTCTGCGGATTCGGTCAAAGAGTCAGAATTGGCGGGCGAGCCGATTACCGCCAAGCTGACCCAGGCACCGGGCAATCATGCTCCAATTGGCGGACTGAAAGTCGTGGCGAGAAACGGCTGGTTCGCGGCCCGGCCCTCGGGCACCGAGAATATCTACAAGATCTACGCAGAGAGCTTCAAGAGCACATCGCATCTCAATGCCATTGTCAGCGAGGCGGAGAAGATCGTGAATAACGCCCTGGGCTCCGGAGCTTAGTACGTCTCGCTGTTGCAAGCGTCACGGTGAGTGAGGCAGTGTGAAGAACTCAACCCAAGAGTTGGGCCCTACGCTTGATCGTCGGCGCGGCGCTAGTGGCGAACAAGTGAAAGCTGCAACCTGGGAGCAGTCCGAAGGCGCCCCCTTACCGCTCGGCGCCACCTGGATTGAAGAGGAAGGGGCCTTCAACTTCGCGGTCCACGGTGAGCACGCTGAAAGCGTAACGTTGTTGCTCTATACACGGCATGAACTGGTGACCCCGGCATTCGTCTACCGTTTCGATTTCCTGCGGAACAAGTCGGGGCGGATCTGGCATTGCCGGATCCCAATGGCTCAAATAGGCGAGTGCCGCTACTACGCCTACTCAGTGTCGGGAGAGGGCCTGCCAGGCCTCCATAGCTTTGATCCGCAGAAGGTTGTGTTGGACCCGTATGCGAAAGCTGTTTTCTTTCCGCCTGAGTTCGACCGCACGTTGGCCATGCGGGAAGGGCCGAATGCGGGCAAGGCGCCTCTTGGGGTGTTGACTGGCCACGCAACGGAATTTGATTGGGGGGAATCCCGAGCACCGCATCATGATGCCGATGCCATTATTTACGAGCTCCACGTCAGGGGTTTCACGGAGAATCCGAACTCGGGTGTAGATCCGTCCCGGGCAGGGACTTATGGGGGGCTGGTAGACAAGATTCCTTATCTGAAAGATCTCGGCATCACGATGGTCGAGTTGATGCCGATATTCCAGCGCGATCCTCAGGAAGGCGACTATTGGGGCTACATGCCTCTGAATTTTTTTTCACCGCACGCGCAGTACGCTAATGACCGCGATGATGAACAGCACCTTGAATTCAAGAAAATGGTGAAGGCGTTTCATGAGGCGGGGATCGGCATCGTGCTCGATGTCGTCTACAACCACACGTGCGAAGGAGATCACCGAGGTCCGATCTACAGCTACAAAGGATTGGGCAGCTCAAGCTATTACATGATGACCTCCGATCCGGCCAACCCGTATGCGAATTATTCCGGTACGGGGAACACCCTGAATTTTGGCAGGGGACACGTGCGCAAGATGGTGATGGACAGCCTGCGCTATTGGAAAGAAGAGATGCACATCGACGGCTTTCGCTTCGATCTGGCCTCGGTGTTTAGCCGAAATGCCGACGGATCGCTGAACTGGGGGCACGCACCGATTTTTGCAGATATTGCCGGCGATCCGGAGTTGGGTCCATTACGTCTGATCGCTGAACCCTGGGACACGGGAGCGTCCCAACTCGGACGAGGCTTTCCCGGCATTACCTGGCTGCAGTGGAACGGCAGGTTCCGCGACGACGTGCGCCGGTTTGTGAAAGGCGACACGGGAATGGTTCCCGAGTTGATGCGGCGGACCTACGGAAGCGACGATTTCTTCCCCGACAACCGCGAAGACGCGTATCACGCTTATCAGAGTGTCAACTACGTGACTTCGCACGACGGCTTCACTCTGTATGATCTGGTCTCCTACAACGAAAAGCATAATTGGGCCAACGGACAAAACAACCAAGATGGGATGAAGGAGAACTACAGCTGGAACTGCGGGCATGAAGGCGATCAAGGCGCCCCGGCCGAAGTGCTGGCGCTGCGCCGGAAGCAGGTCAAGAACTTCTTCTGCTTGCTTATGCTGTCGAACGGGACCCCGATGTTTCGCGCCGGCGATGAATTCCTGAATACGCAATTCGGTAACAACAATCCGTATAACCAGGACAATGCGACGGGATGGCTCGACTGGTCCCAGTTGCGGTCCAATCAGGATATTTTCCGCTTCTTCAAGAACATGATCGCGTTCCGCAAGGGCCACCCGACGCTCAGTCGCAGCCGTTTCTGGCGTGAAGATGTTGCCTGGTACGGAACTGGCGGAGCTGCCGACTTGTCCCCGGATTCACACAGCCTGGCGTTCTGCCTCCACGGCGCATCTCAGAACGACCAGGACATTTACATAATGATTAATGCGTACTGGAAAGAGTTGGAATTTCACATCCAGGAAGGTGCCGCGCCAGAGTGGACAAAAATCGTCGATACCTCGCTCTCAAGCCCAAATGATTTCTCGCAGTCGAGTGAACCTCTAGCCACGTTGAGTTATCGCGTGGCGCCGAGGTCCGTGGTCGTTCTACTTCGGTTGAGTTAGAAGGGAAGCCGTGTCGCCAGAGGGACCGGCGTGAAGTCGAGGGTCTGTGATCGTCTTCGTGGACGCGCACAGAGAGCATTAGCTGACCCTTCGATCGCAAGCGTCGAACTCGGGGCTTCACTCCGAAGACTTTACTTCCTCGTAACTGAACCGTTTGTCGAGCTTGTCGTACGGCTTTCCATCGACCTCGACATACGGATAGACGAAGTAATTGAGCGCTGGACCGTCCTGTTTAGGAGACAGTGTGACGTCGCGACCGGTGGAGAACTGCACACGATTGGCATCAACGCTGCCGAAGAAATAATCTTGCTTATCCTTCGCCTTCCACGCCTCTGAGATGTCTAGGGGTATCCAGCCGATCTTGGCTGCGTAGAACTCAGCCCAACAGTGATAGCCGGGGATATCTCCTTTGTCCTTGTTTTCGGGAAGAGGAAAACCGATGTCGAAGCGGGCCGGAATCCCGTCAGCCCGCAGCATGCCGATAAATGGAGAATGGAAGTCGGTACAGTTGCCGTGCTTAGAGTCACAGGCCCACACTGCGTCCCCGCGCCCCCAGCCCGTGCCCGTCTTGTCATAGCGCATATTCGTAAAGAGGTAATCATAGGCAGCCTTGGCTTTTGCGACCGTGCCGCTCTGTGGTCCGGTTACTTCGACCGCCAGCGCCTTGATCTTCCCGTCGATGGGAATCAGACTGTCAGGCCCAACCAAACGGCTCATTGATGCGGGCACGATGCTGGGCTTCTGATCTGCTCTCTTGAGATGCGCGTAATCGCCTCGCGAATATTCGCGTCGCGTAATCTTGTACTCGAGAGTGAACTCTGCTTTGCCCGTGGCAGGACTCTCGATCTCGGCATACATCATCCGATTGCCGTACTCGGGCTCCTGCGTCAGCCGCGTTTTAACCGGGGCCTTGATCGCCAGAACGCGCACGGTCTGATGCCGGTCAGTCTGCGGCACCGGAATCCAGACGCGCAGCCGCTTCGCTCCGGCAGGAATGTCCTTCACCGTGACGTCGTAGGTAAAGCGAAAGGTGCGAGATGGTGGACTGAATTTCTGGGCATTCGAACTGGCTTGAGCGGCCAACTGGCTTGTGTGAAACTGAGGTGCCAGAAACTGGGGTACCGGGAAAAATAGCAGCAGCAAACTCGAGAAAATTCGCAGCCTCATGGAGACACTCCTCAATCGGCGGACATATGCGAAAATTTTAGCAGCAGCCAACGCCAGCTGTCAGTCCTGGGAGGAATGACGGAGCGACAATTCGTGCGCGATAGCTTCGCCCAGACAAGATTTGAGGCTGCCGAATCTTTTCAATCTGGTATAGCATCCACTGGACGAGGTGTACGATGATGGCGAGCGCAACCTCACCGCGCAGTGACGCAAGCGCAATGGCCCACCAACTACAAGCAGCAAATGGTCTGGCAATCGTGCGAGTGACGATCGGCGCGATGTTCGTGTGGGTCTTTTTCGAGAATCTGGGCAAAGGCCTCTACACACCGGCGGGCTATGCGGGTCTGATCAATTACTACATCAAGAACAGTCATTCTCCGGTCATTTGGAAGTCTGTCATGGCAATGGCGGCGAGCCACGCAGCCATGGCCGCTCCAATGCAGGCTGTGACTGAGATCTCTCTCGGCATCGTGCTCGTTATCGGTCTGCTTACCCGTCCCGCCGCATTTGTGGCATTTTTGTATCTCGGCAGCCTTTGGATCTCGGAGTGGGGCACCGCGTGGATCTGGGAGCTGCTGGTTCCGGTGCTCGCATCGCTCGGGCTCGCTATCGGAAGCGCCGGTCGCAGATGGGGCGTTGACGCGTGGCTGGCGCAACGGTGGCCATCTTCTCTTTTCTGGTAATCGGGCCGGTGATTGGGCCATGTTCAGTTAAATTAAGGTCACCTGGATCAAGATTACGTGCGAGTGTCCGTCATCATCCCCACACATAATGAAGCGCAGGCGATTGAGCGTGTCTTAGCGGATATCCCATCCGATCTTGTCACTGAGGTCATCGTCGTCGATAGTAACTCGAATGACGGGACGCCCGAGATCGCCGCACGAATGGGGGCCCGCGTGGTTCGGGAACCGCGCCGCGGCTACGGCCGAGCGTGCCTTACCGGTCTGGCCATGGCGAATTCTCCTGACGTGGTCGTATTCCTCGATGGCGATTACAGTGATCGGCCCTCCGAGTTGCCGATTCTCTTAGCACCAATTATTGAAGGGCGTGCTGACATCGCGCTCGGTTCCCGCCTGCATTCGCGGAGTTCTGCTGGGGCGTTGCCCTGGCATCAGGCGCTTGGGAATCGTCTCGCCGCGAGCCTGATCAGGCTTTTGTATAGCGTGAACATCACTGATCTCGGCCCGTTTCGCGCTGCCCGCGCGGAAGTGCTAAGCGCTCTCGCCCTGAAAGAAACCACTTATGGCTGGGCGGTTGAGATGATCCTCAAAGGTGCCCTATCTGGATTCCGCGTGGTTGAAGTCCCGGTGAGCTACTACCCGCGCATCGGAAAATCGAAGATCAGCGGTACTCTGAAGGGCACGCTCGGCGCCGGTTGGTTCATCCTCAGCTTGATCGTGCGCTATTATTTTCGCCGGCGAAGAACTGGGACACCTCGGCCAGTGTAGGGCCGCTTAAGAATTGCTTTTATGGAATCTTCGAACGAGACCGCGGCGAGTTCGTCCGGTAGTGGTCGTGTGCTGGTCATTATGGCGAAAGCACCAAGGCCGGGCGCGGTCAAGACGCGCCTGGCCGGCAGGCTTTCTCCCGAAGGTGTTACCGATTTCTATCGCTGTCTTCTGGACGACACGCTGGCGCTGGCGCGCTCACTGAGCGATGTGGAAGTTGCCATCATGTGCCCTGGATTCGGACGTAAACGAGCTGGCGCGGTTGTCAAACAGTGAAGTGCCAGGCAACGAAGTGAGCGTCGTCGCGCAAAAAGGTGAAGGTCTTGCTGCAGGTCTGACTTCGGTGTTTGCACACTTCGCGCTAGATCATAAAAGGGAAGATCGTCAAGGAAAAGATCGTCAAAGAGATAAAGACCATCAAAACGACGACCATCCAAGAGACGCCCGTCAACGACGCGTGATTGCCTTCAATAGTGACAGCCCGCACCTGCCGCGTTCTATTCTCGAAGACGCGTTTGAAACGCTGGCCGCACACGACATAGTCATAGGACCAACGCACGATGGCGGCTACTATCTCGTTGGGGCAAAAGCTTCGCATCCTACGCTCTTCGCAGGCGACGGAATGGGCACCAGCAGTGCGCTGGAGAAACTCTTATCGCGCGCGCGAACTCTGGAGCTATCCGTAGGGTACGCAGATTCTTTTTACGATATTGATGTAGCGGACGACCTGACCCGGTTGGCAGAGGAGTTGCGTCTGGCTCCAGCACGGGCGCCGCGCACAGCGCTGTGGCTTAAAGAATGGGAGCTTGTGACGGAACATTCTCAGACAACTTCTCAGACGGGCCATCGAACCAGCACTGGAGACCTGTGAAGGTCGCCTCTGTAGAGGTCACCGCCGAGTGGAGATTGTATCTACTCGGAGCAGCCTTGTGCGTGGCGCTGACGATCTGCTCACTCCACTTCGGCGATCGGGGTGGGCCGTACTTCATGGCGTCCTTGACGGTTGCGGGCATCGTCTACCTCTTGGGGGGCCGTGAGTTTTTCGCCACGCTAAAATTTGAAAGAAGCGTTGCCCGGCGCATTGTTATCGTTGGGCTCGTCCTGGCTGCTGTTTGGCATATTGAATTTCTTCGGCTGCCACGCGGGCGCCGATGATGATATTCATCGCTACCTTTGGGACGGCCGCCTGCAGCGGTTCGGCTACAACCCATATATCGTCGTTCCCAGCGATCCCGCGATCGCTGGCCTGCACTCTCCCGAGACACGCAATCTGAACCATCCTGATTTGCCGAGCCCGTATCCGGCGGGCGCTGAGCTTTTCTTCCATGCAGTAGCTGCGATCCACGAATCCGTCTTCGCCCTGAAAACAGCATTTGTTATTTGCGAGTTCGCAATAGTTCTCGTGTTGCTCGATATCCTGCGGCGCGACGGGCGTGGAGCGCATTGGGTTCTGGCGTTTGCATGGAACCCATTGCTGGCCATTGAGGTTGCGGGAAGCGGTCACATCGACATCGTTGGCGCGCTATTGTTGGTGGTTTCGGCCGCTGCGCTGTTGCGCCGATGGAGGGCCGTTGCAGCGGTCGCATTTGGGCTGGCGATCGCCGTTAAATTGCTGCCGATCGTGCTCTTGCCGCTTTACTGGAAACGGATTCGCATTCGCGACGCGGTGCTCGCGGCAACCGTAGTCGGACTCTTGTTCGTGCCATTTCTCAATCGTTCATTTCTTGACCATGGCCGCATTCCGATCGGCTCGCTGGGCACTTACGTGCACAGTTTCCGCTTTAATGCTCCCGTTTTTGCGGCACTGGATCAGGAGGTTCCTCCGGAGGTGCTGGCAGGGCTGGCTGTCCTCGTCGGAGTTCTGACCTCGATCTGGCTGAGGCGCAAGGAAGCGCCATTCTCCCCAGACGCATTTGCCTGGCCCATGGCGGCATCGCTTCTGTGCGCACCAGTGGTGTATCCGTGGTATCTGCTCTGGCTTCTGCCATTCGTGCGGTCGGCTTCGACTGTGCCGATCATCGTCTGGACGGTGAGTATTATTCCCACCTACTACGTTTGGCACCTGCGCGCGGTTGGTCGTCCGTGGGTGCTTCCTGGCTGGATCATGCTGCTGGAGTACGGATCGGTAGCAGTTGCCGCCGCGATGATTGGGTTTCGCCAACACCGACGACAGGCGGCGACGCCACGCTCAGCGAATTAGGCGCAATTGTCTTGTATCCGTGATCTTGTGCCCGACATCCAAAAGCAATCGGTTCAATTCACTGAGGAGCGCAACTCCATGACAAATTTAAGTCGTGTAGTGTTCCGTCTTCTGGCTTTTGGAGTGTTATTCCTTGCTGCAACTTCTTGGGCGCAAAGCCGCCCGCCCATTCTCGAACAGATCGCCAAGACGTACGGTATCGATTCCTGGGACAAAATCGACGCCATCCGCTACACCTGGAACGGAGAAATTACCGGACTCTTTAAAGTTGCTCACACCTGGGAGTGGGAGCCCAAGACCGGCAAGGTCTCCTACGAGGGCAAGGACAAAGAGGGCAAGCAGGTCAAAGTCACCTACATGGAGTCGGAACTCAGCAGCCAACCCGACAACGTGAAGAACGAAATTGCTCCTTCCTTCACCAACGATAACTATTGGCTTCTGTTCGTCTTCCACGCTTACTGGGACAAAAGCGCTACCGTAACCGATGAGGGCGTGAAAAAACTGCCGCTGGGTAAGGGATCGGCTGAGAAAGTCGTGGTGAAATATCCCGCGGAGCTTGGCGGCTACACGCCCGGTGACACCTGGGAACTCTACGTTGGCAAAGATGACCGGGTAGAGCAATTTGTCTATCGCCGTGGCGGGCCCAAGAAGCCGAGTGTCGTGATCGCGACCTGGGCGGGCTACAAGAAGGCAGGCCCTATCCTTATCTCAACCGACCACCGCGGGACGGCGGACGGCAAGCCCCTCCACATCTTCATTTCTGGCTTGGCAGTTAAGCTGACAGGATCAGACGCCTGGGTTGACGCGAAATAAGCGATCGGAGAGTTGTTCACTGGTTAGCTGCGCAACTAGGGTTTCTTTGTGGCCCTTGCGTCTTTCCTCCGAGTGCTGTGCGGTTAGAAAGCTCTTAAACGCAAAGAGCGCAAAGAATCCTGCGAAGATCGCAGAGGAAACAGGAGCGCAAACTAGAACGATTGGGAGATGGCTTACTACTCGTTTATCAATCAGCCTCCCTGGCGATCACTACGGTGGTGCAGGAACTTCTGAACTTGGGCAGATCGCGATCTGCGGCCATGCGGATCTCAAGTCTCGGGCGCTCGCCCCGAATGACCGGACAATAAGAATCAGGTTCCTGCAGTGCGCCTTGCAAGCGCCGACGTCCGGCACAGCCACCATGGCACGACTCGCGGAACTCGCAAGGCTGGCAAGCGCTGGGAAGCGTGCGGGCTTGTTTGAACGGCGCGGAGTCCAGAATGTCTGGCCCTGTGGAGATCAAGTCTGAAAGCGGCTCGCCCGATCCTGGCCAATAAACGCAAGGTTGTGTCGTGCCTCTCGGTGTCACTCGTACGGTGCTTACGCCACAACCGGCCCGGAGGGGCGGTAGCCCGGCCATTGCGCGAACCAGCGGCTCGCCAATCGCGATTGCATCGGTTTCAGCAAAAAGGCGCCGAAATCCTTCCCAATACTCCTCGTAACTGAGGGCATAAACGTCCGATCGGACGGCTTGGTACACATTTACTCGCAACGGAGCGTCAAACTGTCTGGCTACCCGCGCCACATCCGCTAATCGCAGATAGTTCGATTTCATCATGACGGCGACGATGGTGACAGAAATATCCAGCTTCAGACACCGTTCTGCCTGCTGGTGGATGAGTGCCCAATTACCCCGCCCGCGCTGTGCATCCTGTTCGGCTAGCGTGGGGTAATCGAGAGAGAACTCGACGTCATGGAAGGCCCGCAGTTCATCGTCTTCCAGAACAGCAACACTATGACCGTTGGAAGTGATGGTGAACTTGATCGGTTTCGTGTGCAGGTAGGCCAGTATCGCCTTGAAGTCGGGATGCATGCCATTCTCGCCCGTGCCAAGATTCACCGAGCGCACGGGCAGGCGCTCCATCACTGCCTTCACTTGATCCAGGGAAAGACGGTCCGCGCGAGTCGGATCGCGGTAGCAGAAGGCGCAGGCAAGATTGCATTCGTTAGTGAGCCCGAGCCCGAGCGCAATACCGTCGTCTGGTGTTATCACCCGAGATGCGGACGACGAGGACTGGGCTGTGACGTCGTTCATGGAACGTCCCTTACCACCGGGTCTGCGCGATGTGCCAGCCAATGCGTGTAGCGGGCGACGGCGGCAAACTCCGGTCGCTTGCCCAGCTTCTGCTCCAGCCCCAGAATCCGTGCGTACTCATCATTTCGCGAAACCGTAGGCGGCAAGTAATCCGAGATAACCCGTACGCCGCGCCTCGCAGTTAGCGTGAGTGAAGATTCCATCAGCATGGCTTGCAGGCCCTCCAGCGTAAATAACCGCACCCTCCCGCCGTACAGGGACTCATGTCCCCACTTCGCAGTAAGATTGTGCTCGGCTGCGGCCAGGTTGCGGTCTTGTATTGCGGCCTTGAACACTTCCCCGGCCTGGTTACGCACCAATACGGAGATTATGCTGGACGGATCTCGCAACATACGAGCGGCGCAATGTAACACGGCACATGGGTCGTCGACATATTCCAGGATGTTGTGGCAGAGGACTAGATCGAACGCGCCGGCGTCAGTCAAGCTTGCCAGCTGAGTGGCATCGCCGTGTTTCAGCGCAATCCTCTCCGTTACTCCCGCTTCCAGCGCTGCATGCTTGGCGAAATCCAGCATGGGCAGGGACGCATCCAGCACTGTGACATGAAGGCCAAGCCGCGCCAATCGCACCGCCATGGCTCCGGTACCACCCCCAAGATCCAAAGCGTGCAAAGGCCGCGCTTGTGGCAGAAAGTCCTGCAGATTGGCGAAGGCGAGATCGAGGCGCAGTCGGCCCTCGGGGGTCTCGAGGTAGGCAGCATACTTAGCTGCACCGGCCTGAAACCGCTCGAAGTCGTCATTGGCCGTCAGTTCCTTCATGCGCCTCAGGTGAACCCGCCGCGATCCGGTCGCAGGTGAGAACCTGAGCCTATACCGAAAGGATTAGGAACGACAAATTGCGTTCGAGGAAGTTTAAGATTCCAGTCACTGTGGGGAGTATCGAAGGTCGACGGGACACCGCAAATACCAGGGTTGTTTCTCGCTGCTCCCAAACGTTTCCATTCATAAAACCCGCCCGTCGGTATGGGTTGCAACGTCGTCAAACCGCGGTGGTAAACTGCAGCCATGCCCTCCAAGAAAAGAAAGACCAAGAGCAGCCCAACCGAGTCAAAAACCGCTACCTCAAAGCAGGCGAAGAAGGCCTCCCGTAAAGGGCGGGCAACGGCCCCGAAGAAAACGGCCAAGAAGAAACAATTGAAGAAGAAGACATTGTCGAAAGGAAGTCCGACCCGCGAGAGAAAGACCCCGGCCCGCCGCGCGCGACGGTTGGAGTCTTCCTCGGGCAGAGAAGGCGCGAACGCCTCCGAGCAATCGGGAGATTTAGAAGGCTTGTCCCGCGCCGAGCAGGCGGATTCGGAAAGCGTCGAGGAGTTGGTTGAAGAAGGAAACGCCTTTGAAGCCGGCGCAGTGGCCGGAGTGGAGGAAGCTGACGGTCAAGATGGGAGGGAAGTGCACACTCATGAGGTCCCCTGAGGACGACGTTCCCGAAGAGTATTTGGACAACGACTAGCTTGAACCGCAGCAACTGTTCAGTGGTTCTGGGCACAGGAGTCGCGTTGCGGCCGGCACTTCGCGCTTGGCTGGCGACAGTACCTCCCGCGGCCGGATCCCTTTTTCCGCTGAAAGCGATTCCCACCTTAATTCTGTTCACAGATTTTTTCACTCCAAGTTCATACCTGATTCATGTTTCCGCAACTTTCCGCGCTTAGCTTGTTGCTGCCGATTCCCCGGGTGAGGTTGTTCATCCGCCCACGCGAATTCAACATTTTCGGCGGCGGTGCTCCAGTGCTATCGCTCTAAGCATTGCCAGGTCGCATTGCCGTCGAAAGCAAGGTAGTTGAGGCAATTCCCCGTACAGGTCAATCGGTAGTGCTTTTGGTCTCCGTCCGGCAT
Source organism: uncultured Acidobacteriaceae bacterium (assembly GCA_963743585.1). Taxonomy (GTDB): domain Bacteria; phylum Acidobacteriota; class Terriglobia; order Terriglobales; family Acidobacteriaceae; genus Sulfotelmatobacter. The sequence continues at coordinate 33,882 of CAVUQI010000008.1, forward strand.
TTTCCTCAAAGTTGGACGGAGAATGTTCCGAAATAGGAAACATGGTTTCGCTAAGCTGGAACCGAATGATTGCAGACAAACTCGTTTCCAGTTTTATTCACGCTAGTACGACCCGCAATAGTATCGAGCTATCCCGCTTGAGTTTTCTGAGAATTCTTGCAAGACTCATGCCGCACCCCTTATTTCGAGAGTGTTCGATGGAAACCAAATTGAAGAAATTGAAGAAAAAGATATTTTTTCCAGTCGTAATTTTAAGGCGGGTCGTAATCCACCTGCTCGGAACCGGCTTGTTCGTCTTCGCGAGCATAATTCAGTTGCCGGCCCAGAACGTTGTGCTAACTGGTGCAATCAGCGGTCGCGTCACCGACCAAGCGAGAGCTGTTGTGCCGGGAGCGTCGGTCGTTCTGCGGAACCTGGAGACTGGAGTGGAGGAACCAGCCGAAACCAACGGTGTTGGACTCTACCGCTTTCCGGTGGTCATGCCGGGAACTTATTCCGTCACCGTAAGTCTCAAAGGTTTTCGCGATGTCCAGGCCTTGGTGCGAGTGTTAGTGGGAAATACCACTTCACAGGACATCCGGCTGCCGGTGGGAGCCGGGGGAGAGATAGTGAAAGTGATCGGGACTACGCCGCTGCTACGGCCCGAGGAATCCTCCGCCAGCACCGTAATCGACCGGTCCCTTATCGAGGACTTGCCGCTCAACGGACGAAAATACACCGACTTTATGGTGCTCACGCCGAATACCAGTTACGACGGCGACACCGGCTTGGTGAGCATTGCCGGACAGCAGGGTGGAGAGGACTCGGGATACGCCAACGGAAATGGCTCCAATGCCTTCACCGTCGATGGAAGCAACGCCACTAACAACTACTTCGCCGACATCGTGGGCCGTAATCGCATTCCGTATCTATATGGCGAGGACTCGATCGAGGAGTTTCAAGTCGCGGTCAGTCCGTACACGGCGATCTACGGTGGTGGTGCGGGTTTCGTGAATGCAGTGACCCGGTCGGGTGGTAACGCATTCCACGGCAGCGTGTTCTATTACAACCGGAACTCCGTATTTGGAGCCAACGACGCCCTGGATGAGGCCGCCGGCAATCCGAAGCCCGAAGATGCCTTGCAACAATTCGGCGCCGGAGTTGGTGGGCCGATCGTACGCAACCATTTATGGTTCTTCGTGGATTATGAGCAGCAACTGCGGAACTTTCCAATTTCCGTCATCAACTCGGCCTTGGCGACGAATCCGACGAACCTGCCTTCGTTCTTGGCCGCCAATTTTGGTATCCCGGCTGGGACGACGCTGCCTGCGCCGAATCGGACCGCTGCCGCTGCCGGGCAGCGATACCGCGCCTGATCCGACTAATCCCGTATACCTCCAACAAGTATCGAACGCTATTAATGCACTGGACTCCAATCTGGGTCAGAAGGCAAGAAAGGCCAATGACTGGGTGATTACTCCGCGCCTCGACTATCAGGCCACTTCCCGCGATGGCCTGTTCCTGAGCCTGAATTTCAACCGCTTCAACTCGCCCGGGGGCGTCGTCCTTGACCCAACTGTGGGTAACTACGGGACGCAGACGCTGGCGAACGCCTACGTGCGTACATTCCAGGCCAGCGCGGGATGGACGCACATTTTCTCCTCAAGAGTGCTGAACGAATTTCACGCCAGCTCTTCGCAAGACAACGAGCTCGCGACGCCGACCGGCCTGGCTCCAAACACGCCCACGATAATACTGGATAGTCCGTCCGCATTCATTCTAGGGAACGATGCGTTCTCGATCGGAAGGGTGTTCGAAAGGCAGTACTCGCTGTCCGACCGGGTCGACTACGTAATTGGGAAGCACACGTTGCAGTTGGGTTTCGATTTTAACCGGGCCCGGGACGCGGACACTGACGACGGCGGCGCCGACCCGAACGAGGCCGTCGAGTTCGGGTCACCCCTGGGCAGTTATGAATTTCCGAATCTGGAGGCATTTGCGCTGGGACAATACATCACCTTCAGTCAGGCTGCGGGAAACCCAACTTTTTCTTTTGCTGTTCCTTACTATGGATTCTATGTGCAGGACACGTTGCGCGCCTTGCCGAAGTTGACGCTGGAAATGGGCCTGCGCGAGGACTTTCAGGTCTACCCAAAGCCTGCAGAGAATCCAGCCTTCCCGCTCACTGGCCAGTATCCCAACCAGTTCCAGCGTGTGGCCCCGCGCTTGGGATTTGCCTGGCAGCCGGTGGAGAAGACCGCTGTCCGCGGAGGTTTCGGCTGGTTCTACACCAACATGAATGGCCTGAACTATCGCAACGCGGTGATCTCGAATGGCTTGGTCTCTCAGCAGTCCGAGGTAAGTACCAGTTACACCTCAGGCCCGCCGAACCAGGCGGCCCCAACGTTTCCAACTATCCTTCCAGAGAGTTCTCCGTTGTTCTCGGCGTCGCCGGACATTTCGTTCATCTCACCGCAGTTCCGCGCGCCATATATTCTGCAGGCGAGTTTGCAGATTGAGCGCGAGATTGCCGAGAACACGACTCTGAGCATAGGCACCATGTGGAACCACGGGGTGCACATTATTTCCGGTAGCGCCTATGACATAAACCTGGAGCCGTTGCGGGGCACGACAACATACGTCGTCTGTCCTCCCAACGCACTTTCGCCGTCCTCCTGCAATGGGCCTAGTTACAACTTGCCGACTATGGATAACGGTCTGCTCACGGACGGTCTTATCAGCAGCTCCTTCGGCCAGATTCAGGAGCTCATCAGCCCGGCGCAAAACTATTACGACTCAGGTTTCGTGCAGTTGCAGCGCCGCATGACGCGAGGACTTTCGCTGCAATTTTCCTACACGTTCGCCAAGAGCATGATGCTCGATGGAATGGACTTCAATAATCAGTTCGACTTCAGCAATACCCATGCTCCCTCGCTACTCGACCAGCGGCACCGGCTTACGTTCGCCGCGGTTTACCGGCCGCGGTTAGAACAATTAACCACTTCCGATACCGGCCGCAAGCTGCCCTTTCGGGTTGGATCCTGAGTAGTGTGATGGAATTCTCTTCCGGCCGTCCGTACGCGGGTTTGTTGAGTCCCGCCTGCACCAATCCAGTCGCTGCAGGAACGCCATTCACCGCTGCATTGACGAATTGCCCCGGTGCCGATGACAACCTGAACGACACGGCTTTTAACCAGGACACCGCGGCGACCGCCGGTGGCATCAACGGCGCGGGGCCCACGCCGGGCATCGGCCTGAATTCTTTTTATGGCCCGTGGCTCGAGAGGATTGATGTTGGTCTGGGCCGCAGCTTCGAAATCCGCGAAAACAAGGAGCTGGAATTTCAAGCGCAGGCGTTCAATCTCTTCAATCACGCGAATTACTACGTGCAGAACGGAGATGGGATCAACCAACTGCAATACAACCCTGTTGGTGGTAGTTGCGGCGACGGAATGTCATTGAACCAAACCTGCTATCTGGTGCCGAATACGGGTCCGGGAAACTTCGGGACGTTGCAGGAAATCAGTCCTAACGGACTTCCCCGGGTCTTGCAATTTGCCGTCAGATTCGCGTTCTAGGACGCTCTCCATCTCCCGCCGTCGCAGATGAACCCAAGATTCGTGCGGGCCGATTCTGCCGCGGTGGTTCCGGTTCCGGAGCGGACGCCAAGCAGGACAAGCTTGTACGATGAATGGCGGTTTGTGCCGGAGACTTCAGCGCATCCAAACCTGGCTGCATAGCATCGAAAAGGAGCCAACCTTACGGTATTTGGTGATGCTATGAAATTAAGATTAGTGCGCAGCAAGGAGAAAATAAATATGCCCAAAAAGGATGTAAGCACCAAAGCTCCTGCCGACGGGCGGGAAAGAATCAGCGCTCAACCTCGATTGCATCAGCGGGCCGCGGAAATTCAAGCCTACGGTACTGTTTCGCACATGTTGCCTCTCGATCTCGAAGAGCCGGTTCGGTCTCGAGATGACCGAACAACTTAATCTGATGCTGGCCGACACAATGACGCTACGCGACCTCTACAAGAAATCACATTGGCAGGTCTCGGGGCCGACTTTTTATCAGTTGCATCTGTTGTTCGACAAACATTTCGGCGAGCAAGTCGAACTTGTCGACGAGATAGCCGAGCGGATTCAGCTTCTCGGTGGAATTTCGATTGCCATGGCGCACGATGTGGCAGAGACCACCCGGATCGAACGCCCGCCGAAGGGCAGGGAAGAAGTGCCGGTACAGCTCTCTCGACTCCTCGATGCGCACCAGATCATCATTAGTCACTGCCGGGAATTGGCAGAGCGTTCCGACAAACTGGGAGATGCTGGTACCAACGACCTGGTCGTAAGCGACGTGCTTCGCACCAACGAATTGGAAGTGTGGTTCCTCAGTCAGCATCTGGTGGATGAGCCGCTGGTCCGATGCGGAAGAACCGAGCTTGCGCAGCGCCGCCAGCTGACTTCGCCGGCTGAGTTATTGATAAGGAACTTCGTTCTCTCCAGTAACAGTGAGCAGGCTCTTTGCTAAGAACCTGCTTTTTTGTTCACCCCTCGCGATGCTTGACTCCGGCGGTTTACGTACGGCTGCCTACGTTGAGATTGTCGTGATCGTAGTATTCATAAGCCGACATCGGTTTCGCGCCTCCTTTTTGCCAGGTGCGTGAATCCTCCGGCAGTTTCCCTAGCACTCGCGCCATTTCCCGGATGTGCATGGCCACCGTGCCGCAGCACGCTCCGATAAAATTGATCCCCATGTCGCGCGCCTGCACCGCATAATCTGCCATTTCCTTTCGCGTGAGTTGCAGCGGATCGAGCGCATAAGGAAATTCCGGCAGGCTGGTGAAATCGGGCTTGTCTTTCGGAGTACGGTAACCGACCGGCTGACAGGCGAGATATCCCGAGACAGCTTTTCGCATCTGCTCCATGGGGCCAAGAATGTGCTCCGGAGGGCGCAGGCAATTCATGCCGACAATGTCGGCGCCGGCGTCAAACAACGCTTTAGCGGCATCGGCGGCGCTTTTGCCGTCGGTCGTCTCATCTTTGTTCTCGAAGCAAATCGTGACCATCGTGGGCAGGCCGGTTTTCTTGCCCCGCTCGACCGCGATCAAGGCTTCACCCAAATACGAGAAAGTTTCGCCGACGATGAAGTCAACGCCTTCTTCGACTTGCACTGCGAGTTGCTCGTCAAAAGTTTTTCTGACCCGGTCGGCGGCCGAAGGGCTGCCCGGTTCGTACATCCATGTAAGGCTCAGGTTTCCTGCGACCAGGCAACGATCGCCTGCAACCTCACGCGCAATGCGAACCGCAGCTCGATTCAGCTCTTCCAGGCTGTTTTCCAATCCAACGGTCGCCAGCTTGTCGCGGCTCGCATAAAAAGTAAGTGCCTGCAGCACTTCCGATCCAGCTTCGCGAAACTCGATGTGCAGTTGGCGCAGCGCCTCGGGATGGGTGAGCACAACTTCCGGAGTAAACGGAACCCGCGCGTACCCACCCGCGTTTTTCCAGTTCGAGCAGATAACCGCCGTCGCCCAGCACTGGGCCGTCTTTGAGCCTTTCCAGAATTCCTTTCTTCTTCATGCAGTCTCCTTCACCATTAAAGATTCTCTAAACGTAACTTGCACGTTTTCCTTCGCGGCTTTTGTGTCCTTCGTGGTTAATGTTCTCTCAATCAAAAGCTATGCCGCTTGCTTAAACCATCCCTTCTTCCAATCGTGCAGCGCCTGCAGAGCACAATTACGGCCCGGCGCGCCGGTCACTCCCCCGCCGGGGTGTGCTCCCGCGCCACACAAATACAGACCGCGGATGGGAGTGCGATATTGCGACCACCCCGGCACCGGCCGCATAAAGAATAGTTGCTCCAGCCGCAAGTCTCCGTGAAAAATGTTTCCCTCGGTCAATCCGTACGTGCGCTCCAAATCAAGGGGCGTGAGCACCTGCCGCGCCAGGATCGCGTTGGGAACATTCGGAGCATATTCGGCGATTTTCTTTACCACGCGCTCGCCCAGCAGTTCGCGCCTTTCATCCCAATTACTCTCGCGCAGTTTGTAAGGCACATATTGCACGAAGCAGGTGAGAATGTGCTTGCCCGGCGGCGCAAGCGAAGCATCCGCATTCGATGAGACTACGCAATCAACCCACAACTCTTCGGGAATATCGCCGAATTTGGAAATATCGTAACAGCGCTCGGCAAACGCGAGCGAAGGCACTAAGGTATAGAACGTGCGTTCAAGGGCGGTTGCGGTGGGCGAGGTTCCGGTAAATCGCGGTTCCTCCGCCAAAACAAAGTTAACTTTGGCGCAGGGACCATCCATTTTGATGCCACGCACGGCAAACAGGAAATCTTCAGGTAGCTCCCGCGCGGCTATCATTTTCAAGAAAGTTCGCTTGGGGTCGCAGTTCGACAGAATCATCCGACCGCGAAACTCCGTTGCATCCTCGAGCACAACACTGCTGGCTCGTCCGTTACGCAGTTCAATCCGAGCGACCGGAGAGCCAGTTCGAATCTCCACTCCCAACTTTTGGCCGGCCGTAGCGAGCGCCTGCGTGATCGATCCCATGCCGCCCATCACATGCCCGTAAAACCCTTGCAATTCATGCTCGCCGCCACTGAGAAGATGAAACAACAATCCAATCGCTGTCCCCGGCTGGTACGGCCCTCCATGTTTGCCATACACGTTGTTGGCCAGGAACATGGTCTTCATCTTTTCTGATTCGTAATTGTGGTCCAGAAACTCGCCCAGACTTCCGGTAAGGAAGGAAATCAACCGCGCAATCTCGCCGTTCGAAATTCCGCGAAAGCGTTTACCGACGCGAAACAAATCGCTCCAGCCGCGAATTGAAGATGTGTCAAACTCCGGCGGTGGCTCCATGAAAAATGGTTGCAGGTAGCGCGCCAGTTTTTTTAGTCGATCGTCGACCTCGACGAAACGCGCGGCATCTTTGGCTGAGATCTTTCCGAACTCAGCTTTTGCTTTTTCTCGATCCGCCCACCACGGAAATACATGACCGTCAGGGAAGGGAACTTGAATCGCCGGATCGCAGGGAATCATCCGCAGGCCATAATCTGCCAAGCGTAGCTCGGAAATCACTTCTGGCCGCAACATGCTGGCGATGTAAGATGTGGTCGAGACGCGGCATCCAGGAGCGATCTCCTCGGTCACACAGCATCCGCCAACAATCTCACGGCGCTCGAGAACGAGCGTGGATAAGCCAGCGCGTGCCAGATAGGCGGCTGCGGTCAAGCCATTGTGGCCGCCGCCCACTATAATCGCGTCGTAAACGGTACGAGAGGACTGATTCACGCAAATTGACCCAAAGTCAATATAAATGCAATCGAATGCCATACGTTACTGTATGCGGTAGAAAAAATGAAGTTGAAAATTGCAAACTCCTCTTATATGCTTTTCTGACTTGGAGTCACTGATGAGTGGAATTGCCGCTAATTCTGTCGAGCTTCCGCGTTACGGGCGCCAGCAGACTTCGCACCCCCGTTCGGCGGCCAAACGCTCCCGCATCATCGATACAGCCATGCACCATTTCGCCGAGAATGGCTACCACGCGGCTCGTGTCGGCGATATGGCCGCGGCACTGGGCATCGCCAAGGGATCAATCTTCCAGCATTTCGGCAGCAAAGACGGCCTCTTCTTCGAGGTCTACAAACGTGCAGTGCGCTCGTTTCCGAAATATCTGGATGCCCCCGCCGAAGTGCGCGCTGCCGGCTTCTTCGACGTTCTAAACTATTGGCTGGTCAGCACGGAACATCTGCTACGCGAAGATTGGATTCCTTATCGCATCTCGTTGCTCGGTAACTACGGAACCGATCTCGCACTCAAGCGCGAGATCAACCGCTTTCTTGTGGCGGAAGATCCCGTATGGCACGGTTGCCTTCGTGCGCTTCGGTCTGTCGCGCGGCGAGTTGCGCGACGACATGGATGTTGAGATGATCGTCTCCATTCTCGATTGGACGATGGAGCGCTTTCAGGATGCGTTGCTCACAGCTGAGCTGGATCCGGGCCTATTTCGCAGACAAGGCGAGTTGCCGGAAAAAAAGGAAGCGCGCATCCAGCAGTTTCTTTCGGTACTGCGGCGCGCGGTGGGTTCTCCGGGGGGGCCCGCAGTTGAGCTCCGGGGAGCGCCAAAGAAAGTTGCCAGCGCAAATGCGGCTGCACGAGTGAAAACGTTGCGGCCGCGGAGTTGAAAGCCGCCAACTCTGGTTCCTTTTGAAAGTGAGAGATATTCATGATGCAATCCGTCGAACAAATTCTTTCCGGATACGACGATCGAGCTCCGCTCGCGCAAGCTTCAACCATTCCTGCTGCGTGGTATGTTGATCCCCGCATCGCCGAGCTCGAGCGGCTCAATGTCTTCAGCAAGACCTGGCAGCTCGTCGCCCGCACCGATCAGCTGAAAGCTTCCGGACAATTTATTTCCACGATCGTTGCCGGCGAACCAATCGTCGTTGTTCGTGGCAGCGACGGTGTTCTGCGCGCTTTCTACAATGTTTGCCGCCATCATGCGGCCGCCGTTGTCACGCAGCCCTGCGGCGTCGCTTCGCTTCTGCATTGTCCTTATCACGGCTGGAATTACGGGCTCGACGGGTCCCTCAAAGGCATGCCCGAATTCGACGGTGTTGAAAATTTCGATCGCGCGCAAAATGGCCTCGTTCCCATTCGCGTCGAAACCTGGGAGTGCTTTGTCTTCATCAATCTCGACAACTCCGCGGCTTCGCTTTTGGAATTTCTCGGCGGCATGGTCAAGCGCTTCGCCCCACTTGGCATTTCGAAGCTGCATTATTTCGATCGCCGCACCTATAACATCGCCTGCAACTGGAAGGTCTTTGTCGATAACTATCTCGACGGTGGCTATCATGTTCCGCACTTGCACAAGGGGTTGAATTCCGTTCTCGACTACAAGCAGTACACCATCGAAAACGAAGACCGTTATTGTCTGCAATCGAGTCCGATGGTTGCGTCGGACGAAGATGCGGCGACCGGGTCAACGCGCAAGGGTGACCGCGCCTGGTATTTCTGGCAGCATCCCAATCTGATGATCAACTGCTATGCGGGATACATGGATACGAATCTGGTGATCCCAGTGGATGTGGATCATTGCCACGTCATTTTCGATTTCTATTTTGCCGACGTCAGCGAAGCCAGCCGCGAATACAACGAGCAGTCAGTCAACGTGGGAAATCGCGTGCAGGAAGAAGATCTGGGGATTTGCGAAGACGTGCAGCGCGGTCTGAAATCTCGCGCCTATCGCGCCGGACGCTTGTCAGTTCGCCGCGAAGCCGGAGAGCAATTATTTCATCGCCTGCTGGCAGCGGACCTGAAGAATGGAATGCAGCCATCCGCCGCTGCGGCTGATTAGCCCGTTCGCAAAACTTACCACAGATGTCATTCGGAACTGGCGCGAAGCGGCGGCGAGGAACCTGCTTTTCCGCGGTTACGTCCCTATCCGCGGGGATCACGGGATATTGCGTTACCCCCTCCGAATGCTTTGAAAAGGAAGTAAAGCAAGGCAGTCAACGGCAGGCCTGCAATTATGGCAACCAAACCAAAGCCAACTGAATGCCCCCCTGACGCAGCCGAATATGAAATCGACTACAGCACCAATCACAAAGAACGCTAGAGCATTGGGACACTTCATTTCGTCAGCACTACCCATTGCTTGAATGCCTTACCTCGCTTACTGATGATCCCTTGCGACCGTCTCCTGCCATGTCTTCGATTTGACGATCGCCCCATCTTTCAGCAGCTCGCGCGTGTACTTGTAGTAAAAATTCTTCTGATCGGTCGTAACCAGCAAATGCCCGCGCCAGGTCAGCGTTCTGCCCTTTAGCACAAATACCGTCTCCGCCTCGCCCTGCACTGAGCTGGTCTCGGGATGCGCATCATCCGCGTCATACGTCAGATCTTCATAATCATTTTCCGTGCCCCAGGGAAATGTGCTCGCGTCTTTGCCTTTCCAGTGCACGGTGGTTTTATGGCGAGCCTCATCGCGGACAACTGTCCACTCGCCCGGCCAGGGAAATCCCACTGTTTCTATATCGGTGCGCTCTTCCGACGGTTCCGGCGGAGAAAACTTCGGGGCCGTGACCCCGTGCTCTGGCACAACCGGCAAAACGATTCGCGAACCATCGCTGCCGCCAAGCTGCAACGAAGTCGTCATCGCATACGGAGTTGGCAACATCATCGGCCACAACGCATTTGAAATCGCTACGCGAATCCGATGGCCTTTCGGAAACACCCACGAAGTCAAATGCATTTCGACATTGAGGGCATACATTTTGCCAGGTTCCAGATCACGCGGTTCGCTCATCGAATCTCGCTGCGCTCCGTTGATGCCCGCTCCCGTAATCTGCGTGACTTCGCCATCCGGAGCCACATCCGAAAGCCGCGCAAACCAATCGGCCAGCGGAGCGGTAGCCGAAGCCCGCAACAAAGCTCGTGGCCGGCCCAGAATCGCCACATCTCCTTTCAGAGGCGCCGAATCATAAACTAGGCTGAACGCATCTACCGGACGCACATCGCTCAACAGTTCGCCCCACCAAAAGCCAGCTTCCACGCCGACGGAGGGAACATATTTCAGTTCATGCACGCCATCTGCCGGTGCATCCTGCGTCAGTGAATAATTCGGCTGCATAAATAATGTCTTGGATTTTGCATCCTTCGGCGGCCACACATCTTCTCGTCTCCACTCACCCGGCACACTCTCCAAATTAGGGTCCGGTGGGTGCCAGTGCTGCATATAAATCACCAGCCGCGGATCGCGCTCCACGCCGGTGTCGCGTCCTTTCAGCCAGTGATCAAAAAATCTCACGGCTTCATTCCGCCATTCAATCCTTGGCCCGAAACCGGCATCATTCGGGAACGTGTGGTTCCATGGTTCAACGATCGCCTTTACCGGCCCGCTCGATTGCATCAGCATATCGGGTACATTGTCGCGATATCCGTCTTGCAAGCCGCCGATCAGAAAACAGGGACCGTAATGTCTCTTAGCGGCCTCACGCGATCCCGCCAGAACGGCCCGTCATGCTGATGCTTCAAATAAAGCAGCGACCATGGCGGCGTATTGAATCTCGGTCCCAGAACGTTTTCGTCGAGCGTGTAATCCGGCGCACCCGTCCATCCCTCAGCCATATCCATGTTCAATTCGAATTCGTCGATATGCGCGATGCCGTCGATGTAGTGCACGTCATCGTGAAACAATTCCGCCGTCGCATCCGTCGCCAGAATCGCTTTCAGACCCGGCGCATGCCGCATGGCCATCTGCAATGCGGTGAACCCTCCCCAGGAAATGCCGAACATTCCAACGTTTCCGTTCGACCAGGGCTCATCCGCCAGCCAGGCAATCACCTGCTCGCCGTCTTGCTGTTCCTGCTCAGAGTACTCGCGCTCCGGCGGTGAGCCTTCACTCGCGCCGAATCCGCGAATATCCACGCGAACGCTGACATAGCCGCGCCGCGCGAAGTACGCATGATGCGGATAATCCTCCGCTGCAGTTCCATCATCTTTGCGGTAAGGCAAATATTCGAGCAGGGCAGGGAACTTCGCGCCCGGCTTCGCGCCATCTGGCATGTAAAGCGTAGCCGCGAGGCGAACTCCGTCTTTCATCGGAATCCACGCCTGCTTCATGCGCACGCCATAGGCCGGCGGCGAAGGCGGATCGCTTGCGTAGAGAGGGATAGGCAGAAGAACAGACGACGGAACAAGAGAGCCAAGTAAAAAGAGCGAGACATCGACAATGAATGCGAGTGCAGTTGCTTTCAAGCAATCTCCTGATTCTGTTCGTGAAGTCAACCCTAATCTTTCGCAGATTCCTGTTCGCGCCGAACCGCTCGCAGATCAATTCCCAGTTGCTCCGCCTTCTTATAAAGATGACTGCGTTCCAGACCCAACGATTTGGCCGCGAGACTCACATTCGAATGGCTGAGCTTCAACTCCGCCAGGATTGTCTCGCGCTCGAAGGCATCGACTCGCTCGGCGAGCGTCCCCGCGAAGGTTGTAGTTGAAACGGTCCCGGCGCTGCCATTGTTCGACAGGACCGCATTCGGCAGGGCAGCCTGTACGGATGTGAGATCGACCCGCCCATCGGTTGACAACAGCATCAGCCGTTCCACCAGATTTCGCAACTCACGAACGTTGCCCGGCCAGGCATGCGATTGAAGGGCCTGCAAAGCCTCGGCAGAAAACAATGTTGGCTTCCACCCATTCTGTGCGCTCACTTGCGCAGCGAAATGCTCTACCAGCGCCGGAATATCTTCCCTGCGCTCGCGCAGCGGTGGCACCACGAGCGGGAAGACGTAGATGCGATGAAATAAATCCTGGCGGAATTTCTCCTCCCGTACGCGCGCCTGCAGATCGCGATGCGTCGCCACCACGACGCGCACATCCACAGTCACCGGGTTGTCGCCGCCAATGCGCTCGACTTCGCCTTCTTCCAGCACCCGCAACAACTTTGCTTGCATCGCCAGCGGCATATCGCCAATCTCATCCAGGAAAATAGTTCCACGATTCGCTTGCTCGAATTTTCCGATGTGCCGGCCCGCGGCCCCGGTGAACGATCCTTTTTCGTGACCGAATAGTTCTGACTCGATCAGTTCAGCGGGAACCGCCGCGCAGTTCAGCGTAACGAAAGCGCCGCCTGCGCGTGTGCTAAATTCGTGAATCGTGCGCGCCACCAACTCCTTACCAGTGCCAGTTTCTCCCAGGATGCAAACTCGGGCCTCGCTCGCCGCCACGCGCTTCACCTGATCCATTATTCGCTGCATCGCGGCGCCCTTCCACACAATCTCATGCTTGCCCAGCCTTTGTTTGAGCTGGCGATTTTCGTTCTCCAGTCGCTGGAGCTTCAGCGCATTCTCGATGGTGAGCAGAAGTTTTTCCGTCGAGATCGGCTTTTCCAGGAAATCCAGAGCACCCAATCTGGTCGCGCGCACCGCAGTTTCAATGTCTCCCTGACCGGACATCATCACAATCGGCGCAGTTACTCCAAGAAGTTTCAATTCTTCCAGCAACTCCAACCCTCCTTTTGCCGGCATGACTACATCCGAAAGGACCAGATCGAAATTCTGCAGTTTCACCAGTTCGATTGCCTTGGTTGCGTTATCGCAAATTGTGGCCTCATGCCCTGCCAGGCGAAACGCACGGGCCAACGACGCCAGCGTGTTCGCTTCATCATCCACAATCAGAAGATGCGCTTTCCTGCTCAAGCTTCCTCCGTAAAATTGCCGTCAGCCGGCATAGGCCGCGGAAACGCTCCTCGGAAGTTCGATGACGAAGTTCGTGCCTCGGCCCGCTTCACTTCGCACGCGGATCCTACCGTTGTGATCGCTGATGATCGATTGCACAATTGCCAGCCCAAGGCCGGTGCCGTGCGGCTTGCTGGTGTAATAAGGAGTAAAAATGCGCTCGCACTGGTCCGGAGTCAAACCCGTTCCCGTATCAGCCACTTCAATAAGTATTTTGTCGCCATTGTCTCGCGTGCGAAGCGTCAGCGCGCCGCCCTGCGGCATCGCATCGATGGCATTCAACACGAGGTTGGAAAGTGCGCGATGCAGCAGTTCAGCATCGGCTGCAACCGGCACCTAGCTCTGCATCGAGGTCCAGTTCACAGGTTATGTGCGCGCGCCCCGGAGCGTCCAGTTGCGCCTGAAAAAACTGCGCGACGCCCCGAATTACTTCATTCACCTGTACAGGCTGCAACTGCGGCTGCGGCATTTTGGAGAAGTCGCTGAATTTCGCAATGATGCATTTTAGATTTGCGATTTCGGCCAGGAGCATTCGCGAACTTTCGCGGAAGGCCTCATCGAATTGCTCGGGGGTTTGTTGGCGTGCACGTACCAGATTCTCCATCGTGAGCTGTAGCGGAAACAGTGGATTCTTCAACTCATGCGCCAACCGCCGTGCCAATTCGCGCCATGCGGCCACCCGCTCGGCCTGTATCAACCGTTCTCTTTGTCCCAGCAGTTCGGTGGTCATGCGATTGAAGGAATCCGCCAGTTGCGATAGTTCATCGGAGCCATGGAACTCCACCCGCGTATCCCATCGTCCGGCCGCGACTTCCTGCGCCGCCTGGGCCAACTGCTCGACTGGTCGCGTGACCCGCGCCGCGGCCCAACTGCTCAAAAAGATTGCCAGCGCGATGCCGCCGCATCCAGCCATCAGCGCCGCCGATCGAATGTGCCGCATCAATGCAACGTAGGTTCTCCGTGAGTTGCCGATCAGTAAAATCGCCAGCAGATGTTGACCGTTGTCGCCGCCGATTCCCGCCAGGGGCATTGCGTGAAACTCTTCGTCTTCTGCCGGATCGCGCGACCACTGCACGATTCGCGCCTGCTCTTGTTTGGATCGCAGCACAGACCCGATGAGCAGCCGCAGATTCTCGGCTGGACGCGCACTCACTCCTGAAGGCGCACCGCTCGGATCGACGATGAATGCTGATGAAAACTGGTCACCGCGATTCTCGTAAAGCAGAACTCGCATTCCGGCCGGCATATCCAACTCAGAAAGAAAACTCTTATCCAGCCTGCGCCCTCCAACCACGTAGAGAAGATGTTCTCTTGTGCCCGCAGAGCGCACGGCAAATAGTCCCAGCTCCGTCCGGTCCTGCAATCCTTCCTGTTCGAGAAAGAATGCACTATTGTTTTCGGCAGCGAGCCGCGGGAACGAGCTTTCCGGATAGCCGAATTGTTCGGGCCATTGTGCGGAAGAAACGATTGTGCCGTCTGCTTCAATGAACTCCAGAAAATCGAGTTGACTATTTTCCGCGATCGTCTTCGCCAATTCGAAGTACGGGCCGAAATCAGCGGGCGTCCGGTTCAGGGCCAACGCCATGCGGTCCACGGATTCAGAGGCGGCGATGGCTGCGACCCGTTCGGTGACGATCTCGCCCTGGCGGTCGAACTCGCGGCGGAACTGGGCAACCAAAGTGGCCGCTCGTTCATCCTCGTTGTGCTGGAAGGCCCGCCGCGTGACCGCTGACACCAGCCACGTCACCGCCGCAACTGACAGAAAAACCGTCAGCGCGAATACGGCGACTAGTTTGCGTCGGAAAGTCATGGCCTGCGCTTTTCCGCCTTGCTTGCATTATTTGGAGGCTGAATCTTGCATCATATCTCACTCTAACTTGGCGAGGGCTTTGCCTTCCTGGGTACGTTTTGGGCAGCCGGTTGCGGCCTAAAGAAGAGCTGCATCAGTCGTCCGAAGATCAGTTCTTCCGTAGCCACGGCCACGGCCAATGAAAAAACCAGCCCCGCTACGACTGCGATGAATGTAATCACTAATTGCAAGATGCCCTCCTCGTAGAAGCTGTAGTGCGGAAGGCACGGCGAGCACCATATGCGCGAGATGAATACAAAGCACTTTGTGTAACTGACGCAGGCCCAAATGTGTTCTGCAGAACACATTGTGCCAGCAGGCATACGCGCTGTGCGTTGAGATGAAACGAGAAGATGACGCTAAACAACTTCGGAGATGCAGAAGACGCTTATCGGCATGGGCCCCCACGGCAAAGAGAGAGTTGCACAGGAGTGCAACTCTCTTCAGGCCCTTCATTCTTTTTTAAGGCGCCCGGCCCCGCCGTCTGGGGTTACGGCTTGTGGGGTTCTGTGGGTTGGGACCGGGCGATCTCTAACTAGTAAGGACTAGTTCAATGGCGATATTCTCTCACTACGCACTTGTGAACGCGGTGACCGCCGTCACCTATCTGCGTGACTTTTCTTCGGTTTTCTGACCGGATTGTGAGCTTGGGCAAGTGTGCAGAAAAATGCACCAGGAAAATCCACAACCGCACTGGGGTGGGCAGCGCCCGTTCAGGGGCTAGGGTTTGTAAACCAGTCCCTCTACTTGGCCGTGGCGCATCGGAACTGAATCCTACCGCGCAGCGGTGCCCACCCGCTGCCAACATACACGTCCGGGGCTGACCGCAGTGACCCCCGTCACGCCGCATTGTGACGTCTCAGCTGCGCAAGGCAACGCCGAGTCGATTCGTTTCCCCGCTAAGTTGAAGCGCTAATCGTGAAGCACTCCCTTGACGATCCCGCGGGAAAGTAGCATGATCTTACCCTGTATTAAATGCATTTAATACAGCCCGCCGCCTTCAACGAGGGATTTATGCCGCTGCTCAGTTTCCACAGGATCTACCGTTTTGGCCTCCTTGTCGTTGCCGGTTTTTTCTTTCTGGTGGTTGCGGATACTCAGACCTGCCAGGCTCAATCTGCCTACGTGCGCCTCAGCCAAGTTGGATATGAAACAGGTAAGGCGCCGTTTCGCGCTTACTTGATGTCGACGGCAACGGAAAATGGAGCAATCTTCAAAGTAAAGAGCGTACACGGCGCGATGGTTGATTCCGGTTCGGTGGGCGCTCCGCTGGGCATTTGGAGCCACAGTGCAACCGCGGCCTATTACGTATATGCCATTGACTTCAACGTTCCAGGAGGCGATCTATATAGCATTTCAGTTTCGGGGCCAGTCATGGCATCTTCGCCGATCTTCGCCGTTGATCCTCCCGACACTCTTTATTCCGGATTGCTGTTGAACACGTTATTTTTCTACGAAACCGAACGTGACGGGCCTGACTTCATCCGCAACGCCCTGCGCACAGCGCCTGGTCACCTTAAAGACGAGCACGCGCATATTTACCAGACGCCTTTGGTCGACACCAATGACTTTAACGACAATGCTCCGCCAAAGCCTCCATTGGTCTCCGCCAACCTTCCTAACATCGACGCCGCCGGCGGTTGGTGGGATGCCGGCGACTATATGAAATACGTCGAAACGGCCAGCTACACCGCCGCGTTGATGCAGATCGGCGTGCGCGATTTTCCGAACCAGATGGGTGCGAACGCTCCTCTGAATCCGCCCGCGCCGCCGGGATCGGTCTCTTATGCAGGCAGCAGCGGAATTGGAGCGCCAGTTTCATCCGACTTCACCACTGAAGCGAATTTCGGTGTGAACTGGCTGATGAAGATGTGGGATGACGAAACGAAAACGCTCTACTATCAAGTCGACAATTCGCAAGATTGGGATTACTACGGCGAGGGCGACCCCAGTTCGGCTGCCGGTAATTGCGGCGGAACCTACGTCACACCGTATTGCCTGATCACCGAGTACGATATCTGGACCCTGCCACAGGCAGCCGATAATTACCGGCAGCCGGGAGATCCGGAACCGTGCGATCCTTACACCACGTTTTTCATCTGCAATCGCCCAGTGTATATCGCGGCGCCTGAGGGTGCGCCGATCAGCCCGAATCTTGCAGGACGCCTCTCGGCCGATTTCGCGCTGTGCTACGTCCTCAATCGCAGCACAAATCTGGAGCTCGCGAATCGCTGCCTGAAAAATGCAGAAGATATTTTCGCGCTCGCCGACACATCGTATCCAGATCCCGCGCCCAGCGCAGGTTCAGGTACGTGCCGTAAATGCCTGCTGACGAGCTCTCCCTTTGATGGCTATCCCGAGAATGTTTGGGAAGACGACATGGAACTGGGAGCAACCGAACTTTATTTTGCAGTGCAATCGGCAGAGGGGAACCAGGACCTGCCTGCCGGATTGCCACAGAAGAGTTCGAACTATTACCTAAGTCAAGCGGCCCAATATGCAGCGAATTACATCAAGAACATTTACGAGGCTGGCTATACGGACACTCTAAACTTATATGACGTGAGCGGCCTCGCGCATTTCGAACTTTATCGCGCGCTGGAGATGGCAGGAGATCCTGCCGGTATGGCAATATCGCAACAAGGCATTCGCCAACAACTCTTGCGCCAGGTTGGCGACGCAATCGATCAGGCGAATGCCGACGCCTGGGGCTTTGGCTATCAGTGGGAGTATGGCGACACGACTTCCCACGGAGCAGGTCTGGCGGTGATGGCGAGCGAGGCATATTTCTTAACTCAATCTCAAACTTACGACACCTACTCGCAACGCTGGCTCGCCAACATGCTCGGCGCAAACGCCTGGGGATCTTCGTTTATCGTCGGTGACGGCAGCACGTTTCCTAACTGCATTCAGCATCAGGTAGCAAATCTTGCCGGGGCGCTGGATGGGACTTCAGGAGGCACGCCTGTTTTGTGGGGCGCGGCCGTGGAAGGCCCGGCTTCCTATGCGACTTCAGGGCTGGTTGGTGGAATGATTTTGTGCCCGGCGAACGGGGTCGATACCTTCAAGAGATTCAATGGGAACGATGGTCCTTACGACGCGTCAAACGTGGCCGTGTATAAAGATAATATGCAGTCGTACAGCACCACCGAGCCGGCAATCGATCTGACTTCGACGTCGTTTCTGATGTGGTCCTGGAGAATGGCTGGAAAACCTAATTTCTGACGCGCAATATTCAAACTTTGCGGCATGATCGTGGTCATAATGGGAGTCGTTGGCGCGGGCAAAACTACAGTTGGCCGCCTGCTTGCTGAGCAACTCGGCTGGCAATTCGCGGATGCCGACGATTATCATCCCCCCGCCAACATTCAAAAAATTCGCCAGGGTATCCCGCTGAACGACGAAGATAGGTGCCCTTGGCTGCAGCGACTTCGCGCGCTGATCGCGGACTGGATTTCACAGAGACACAGTGCGGTGCTCGCATGTTCAGCTTTGAAACGCGGCTATCGTGACGAACTTCATATCGGACCGGAGGTTCGCTTCGTCTATTTGCGCGGAAGTGCCGAGTTGATCGCGCAGCGTCTCCACGCACGTCACGGCCATTTTGCGGACGACCAGATCCTGGCCAGTCAGTTTGCGGATTTAGAAGAACCTGAATCGGCGGTCAGCGTAGATATCGCGCAGACTCCCGAGCGCATCGTTGCAGAAATCAGACAAAAACTTGGGCTGCCATAGTCTTCCGCATTCGCCTAATCAATCCCTAACTCTTTCGCCAACAACTTCCACTTCCTGTTCACGAGTTCTTTAGTCTTCGCGTCCATCAGAATTTCACCAGGCCAGGGCCGGTAAAAGCCTTCCGTCGGCCATTTGCGAGTTGCGTCGATGCCCATCTTCGATCCGTAGTTCGGCAGGCGCGACGCGTGATCGAGCGAATCAATCGGTCCGAGAGTGAATTGGATGTCGCGCTCGGGATCGATGTGATTGAGAACTTTTAACGTAACATCGGCGAGGTCCTGCACGTCGACATCTTCGTCCACAACAATAATGCATTTCGTGAACATCGCCTGGCCGAGAGACCAGATCGCGTTCATCACCTTTCGCGCTTGCCCCGGGTAGGACTTGCGGATGGAAATAATCATCAAATTATGAAATACGCCCTCGACCGGCAGATTGATGTCGATCAATTCTGGAATCGTCAGCCTCATCAAAGGGAGAAAAACGCGCTCCACGGCTTTTCCCATGTACGCATCTTCCATCGGCGGCTTGCCGACAATCGTTGTCGCGTAAATCGGGTCTTTTCGATGAGTGATGCAAGTGACGTGAAAAACGGGATAAAGATCTTCGAGCGAATAGAAGCCAGTGTGGTCGCCGAAGGGGCCTTCGCTGCGAAGTTCGTCGAGATTGATGTAACCTTCGAGAACGATTTCGCTGCTCGCCGGCACTTCGAGGTCGACGGTCTCGCACTTCACCAGTTCGACCGGGGCGGCGCGAAGGAAGCCGGCGATCAGATATTCTTCCACATCCGGAGGAGCGGGAACGATCGCAGAAAAAGTGACAGCGGGATCTGTGCCAATGGCGACCGCAACCTCCATTTTGCCGGAAGGATGATTCGCTTGTGCGAGAACTTGTCCGCCGGAGGTTCGAGCCATGAGATCGACGGCTGCGGTGTTTGCACCCAAGCCAAAAGAAGGCGTGGATAGGGCACCTGCATTACCTGCGCTTTCGCGATCTAAAGCATTGCGCAGCGCTTCCCGATAATGCTCCGCACCGATCTTCTGACGCTGCCAGTGCATGCCGGTGGTGCGCTCGTCGAAAACCTGCAGGCGATACATTCCCAGATTACGCTTGCCCGATTTAGGGGCCCGCGTGGTCACGCAAGGAAGTGTGATAAACCGGCCTGCATCCTTCGGCCAACACTGAAGAATGGGAAAATCGAACAGAGAGAAGTTTCCGCGTTTTATGACTTCTTTGCACGGACCCGTGGAAACCGTCTTCGGAAAGAACTTGCCTGCCTCGGTAAGCAACGGAAGCATCTTGAGTTTATCGAGAAAACCCTGCGGCGATTTCACGTCCATGAACATGCGAATTCGCCCGCCGAATTCGTCGAAGGACGCGACTCCCAGGGCGAGCTTCATCCGCGCTTCCGAGCCGAACTGATTGATTAGGAGCTTGGCCCCAGGATGGCCTTTGACATTTTCAAACAACAGCGCGGAGCCACCGGGCTTGCCCTTTTTCGATTTGCTGACGCGATCGGTGACCTCGGTGATTTCCAGGATTGGGTCAACTTCGGTTTTGATGCGCTTGAGTTCGCCGGCGCGCTCCAGCGCGGCGATCCATTGACGAAGGTCGTCGAAGGGCAAAGGGATCTCCTTGAGAACGAATGATTATACCGAGTCGCCGCAGCGATCAGAGCGAGGCTTGCCTGGTCTAAAGTTTGGCACGCAGCATGGTGATGATGTCATCCGAGGTAATGACTCCGACGAGCTTATTGTCTTTGTCGATCACCGGCAGCGTAAGCAGGTTGTATTTGTCGAAAAGTTCCCCGGCTTCGTTCTCGCTAGTGCCTTCGTGAGCAGAAACCAGCGGTTCCTGGAGCAGTGAGAGCAGGGGAGTACTCGGCGGAGCCAATACAAGTTTTACCAGAGGAACTGCGCCCGCGAGAGTGCCGTGCGAATCGACAAGATAAATTGTATTCACCGATTCGATTCCACCCTCAAACTCGCGCATAACACCGATGGCATTTTCAACCGTCGCAGTAACCGGTAGCGCAAGAAACTCGGTCGTCATGCGGCCGGCGGCCGTGCCTTCGCGGTGTTCGAGAAGTTCCACCACTTCCTGGCTGGCTTCCGGCTCCATCTCCACCAGGATTTGTTCCGTGCGTTCGTCCGATAGATCGGCGAGCAAGTCGGCGGCCGCATCAGGATCCATCTCCTCAACAATGTCTGCGGCCCGCTCGGAATCGAGCGATTCAACAATGGATTTCTGGACACTTGGGATCCACTTCTTCCAGCGTTTCAGCGGCGACGCCTTCATCGAGGGTTTGGAAAACGGCTTCGCGTTCGGCTGGAGCCAGGTCTTCCACGATGTCGGCGATATCGGCCGGATGCAGTTTTGATAGCCCCTCATGAGAAATCTTGAGCTTAATGCGGCGCGCCGGATCGGTTTCGATGAGATCCACGAAGCCCCAGGGGATCATTCGGGGAGGAATTTTCTGCAAAACTCGGTCGAGGGCGAGACGTGGCGCCAGACCGCGGAGCAAACGGCGGAAGGCCCCGCGCGTGCCAATATCCACAGCCTGCACTCGTAAGACGGCATGGGTTTGTCCCGCTTCGGTTGTCTGCTCCAGCTGCAGTTCAACGTCGTTGACGCGAACCACTTTGCGCCCGTGAACGTCGATCACCTGTTGATCGAGCAGATCGCGTTCCAGAAGAAACTGGCCCTCCGAGCCATTGGCCACGGGCCACTCCGATGGCATGGTCGAGGAGTGAATATTGGGGTCGATCGCCGAGACGGATGATGAGAGAAGAACGCGATCCCCTGATTTGGTTCTGACGATGAATGATGCGATTCGGCTTCGGTCTGTTTGGGGCGCAAGCGTAACTTCGCGGACCTTTCCTGTGACGGCGCCGGAAGGGGCATAGACCGTCGTGCCGAGAAGTTCGGAAAGAGGCAGAGTCGACATCCCGGCTAGAGGATAGCGAAGTTTCACCAGATAAAGAAACGATTTGTGAAGGTACAGGAAAAATTATTTGGCTGGGCGTCCGGCTGAGGTTTTTACCAACATCGGGCATTGGGACCTTAATGACGGACAACGGAAAGCGGCGGCAGTTCAGAACGGTGTGTTTGCTGGCTGTGCGGCACACGTCGCGCGGGAAATACAGAAGTATAATCAGGCGGTTGTTTCCCTTGAGACTGATGACTGCGTCGACAGACATTCTGAGCTTGCCAGCGCCAAAAGCCGATGCGCGGGTCGCTTATGGCAAGGATGAGAACCAATTCCTGGATTTGTGGCTGCCTCAGGCGCCAGCTCCGCACGCCGTTGCCATTGTCATCCACGGCGGTTATTGGAGGGCGAAGTACGACCTTGAATATATGGGTCATTTATGCGCCGCTTTAATCCCGCATGGGATCGCTACAGCCAATCTGGAGTACCGGCGCGTCGGAAATCCAGGCGGAGGCTGGCCCGGCACGTTCGCCGATGTGCGCGCAGCCTATCGATTCTTGATGCAGAATGCGCGCCAATACAATCTCGACCCTGAGCGCGGGGGAGTGATTGGCCATTCGGCCGGAGCACATCTGGCTTTGTGCCTGGCGGCGTACGAATCAGCGATAAGATACGTGATTTCCCTGGCGGGCGTGGTGGATTTGCAGCAAGCCTGTGCGTTGCACTTGAGCCACGATGCCGTGGCGGAATTTCTTGGGGGCACGCCAACCGAAGTGAAAGACCATTATCGGGAAGCGGATCCAATGAGACTAAAGATTGGAGCGACACAGTGGATACTGCATGGCACTATCGACGTCGATGTTCCTCCAGCTTTGAGCCGGAACTACGTAGCTACGAAAATGAAAGAGAAAGAGGATGCGCGGCTTCTGGAAATCGCCGGTGCCACGCATTTTGATCTGGTGGATCCACGTTCTGCCGCGTGGAAAGATGTTGAAAAAGCGGTGATCGCAATGGCAGGAAAACATGCCGGAAGAAGCAAGATGTGAAGCTCCAAGACGGAATGCCAGACGTATGACCTGCTGATTACGAGGTGCCCGATCGCTTTCTGATCGCTTGCTCGGTTTCCAAAGCTTGCTGCCGCACGTCATTCGAGATGTCGGGCAACTCGCGTTCGTAAGCGCGGACGGCCTGCAAATCGTCGGGTTCACCGATCAGATACAACGCACGCAATGCTTCCCACACCTGCTCGCTCGCAGGATCGACGATCGCGATTTCAGAACCTGCGGCCATGTTTGCCCCCGTCCCGGCAATTGAGCGAATGCGGCCGGGAATCGGTGATCGAATCTCGACTATCTGTTTGTTTTCGTATTGCAGCTTGGCAAGTAATCCGGCCTGATGAATGGGCGTTCCGGGTCGATCGGAATCGATAATTCGCCCCGATTGCGGAGCAGTGATCCGAGCCGCTTGCAGCAGTTCCAGAATTTGCGGACGTCCGCTGGCATCGCCGAAGCGCACCAGGGACAGCGCAGCGTTTCCACGGGCCATAGGAGACGGATCCGCCAGCATTTTAAGCAGCGCCTGGTGAAATCCTGCGCCGGATGTGTCCTGGCCCATGACCCAGGCATCCGTATTCCGCAACTCTTCCACCGGATCAGTGGCCAGCCGTACAAGATCGGGATACCACTGCCGCACGCTCGCATCGCCACGTGAGATCCGCTCGCCAACCTGCACCAGCGCCTGCTGGATGTGGCGCGGCTTCTTCGTATCGTGGAGATATGCGTCCACTTGCTGATCGGTGAGTTTTCGCCCGAACCAGGCATTCCACCAAAACAGAAACGGCATCAGGCAAATGAGCCAGGCGGTCAAGAAAAAGAGAAACTTGTGGCCGCGAGACATGCCCGGCTTCCGCATGGGTTCCGCAAGCACTGGAGTTGGATGGTCAGACATAGCTAGTCTTCGACATCGGCGTCGAGCACTCGCTCCTGTTCCAGATAATGCGACGTTGCATATTGCGCCAAAAGCGGGGTCTGGAGCCGAATCTCAGCTCCAATCCATTCACCTTTGCCGTGTGGCGCATCGGATGGGTGGTTGCATCGTCCGCCGCTGCCGAATTGCGGTCCAAAGTCTGCGCTCTGAATTTGATCAAATTGTTTGATCTCACGCCATGCCTCGTCGCCCACGGTGCCAGAAACGTCGATCTTCAAGCGCAGGGTCGACATACGCACTCTGATTTGTTCAGTGATGATTGTTGACTAATGATTGATGATTGGAACCTGAGTCGAACTGGCCATGATTTTCAATCAACAATCAACCAATCAGAAAATCAGCAAATAGGTATTGTTCGGCAATCATGCGGCAGGCCTCGTGCTTCGCCGGTTCGCCATGAGGAACGCGAGCCCAAACATTACGAGCGAGAACAGCACCAACGTAGCCATTGCCGAGGGCAAAGAAAACGCCTCCGGCGTCGCTGGATAAAGCAAGAGGCGCAGTGCCTCCACTCCATATGTGAGCGGATTGATATACATCAAGGCGCGAATCCAACCCGACGCGCCGGTCATGGGAAACAACGCGCCGGAAAGAAGCCAGAGCGGTATGAGGAACAAATTGATGATGCCATGGAACGCTTGCGTCGAATCCATCGGCCACGCGATCGCAAAACCCAACGCAGTCAGGGCAAATGAAACCAGAAACACGACGACCGCGACCAGAAGGACCTGTACCGGGTTGAGATGAACTCCTGCGAAGGGTGCGAAGACGAGGAAGATCATTCCTTGAACCGCAGAGAGAGTTGTTCCGCCTAAAACTTTGCCCAGGACAATGGCCGACCGAGGTACCGGAGCGACCAAAACCGAAAGCAAAAAGCCTTCTTTGCGGTCTTCGATCACCGACATCATGGTAAAGATCGACGTAAACAGAACAATCATGACCAGCACGCCGGGATAGAAATAATCCATGTAATGCTGCTGACTCGGCCCGGCGCCGGAGCGAAACGATGTGCCAAACCCTCCACCGATCACCAACCAGAAGACGATTGGCGAGGCCAGCACGCCGACCACGCGCGATTTCTGCCGGTAGAAGCGCACGATTTCGCGCCACCACAGCGTGAACGCGGGCAGCAACACTCCGGTGGAGACCGGGGCGGCCTGTCTGGATAGCACTGCTGTTTGAGTTGCCATTAAGTGTTAGCTCGCCTTGGCTGCCGGTGTTTTTGGCGCAGCGGCAACGACTTTCTTTTTGCCAACCATGCCTCTGTCGCGCAGCTCCCAATACACGTTGAGCAAAAAAGTTCCGGAAAGCGCGAGCAGAATGAGAGTCAGGAACATTCCGTCGACCGTGGTGATCATTCCGTTCATCAGGGTCCACACCACTCCTGCCAATGGAAGAATGCCAAGCGCTAGAGAAAGAGCCAACATCATATGCCGATTACCTCCCATGATCCTCTGGATTTGAATGCTCTTCTTCTTTGTCTTTCTCGCTCCAGAATTTATGCCCGGTGCGCCGAATGAAAACATCCTCAAGCGCAGGCTTGCTGATCGAAAGCGCCTCAATCTCTCCTGGGAATGCCTCGACCACTTCGGTGACAAAGCGGTGAGCGTTCTCGCGTTCGATTCGCACCTGATTATCCAGAACTGTTGTCTGTACGTGAAAGCGGCCGCGAATGCGCTCGGCGAGCACGCCAGCGTCGTGGGCCGCATCGAGCATGACCACGTCACCGCCGATCTCGCTTTTCAACTCCGCAGGCGTCCCGAGCGCAACCACGTTGCCCTCGTTCATGATCGCCAGCCTGTCACAGCGTTCTGCCTCTTCCATGAGATGAGTAGTAACCAGCACCGAGACCTGTTCCTCGTCGCGGAGCATCTGCAAGTACTGCCAAAGATCGCGCCGCGCGCCGGGATCAAGCCCAGTCGTTGGCTCATCCAGCAAAAGCACTCCGGGATGGTGCAGCAATCCCTTGGCCAGCTCAACGCGGCGCTGCATCCCGCCAGAAAATGTTTCGACCAGTTCTTTGGCTCGGTCGGCCAAGCCCACGCGCGAAAGTACCTCTTGAATTCGGGCCTTCAGAGATGCGCCGCGCAAGCCGTAAAGATGTCCCTGATGCCACAGATTCTCAAAAGCCGTGAGCTTAAGGTCGACGCTCTGCGCTTGAAACACCACTCCAATTTGCCGCCGCAATCGCGCCGGCTCCCGTGCCGCGTCGCATCCCATGATGACGGCGCGGCCAGCCGTAGGAATCATCAAGGTGGAAAGAATTCGGAAGAGGGTTGTTTTCCCGCTGCCGTTCGGAACCGAGCAGGCCGAACAGTTCCGCCGGTCGCACATCGAACGAGACGCCGTTGAGAGCAGTGCGGCTTTCATAGCGATGCACTATGTTCTCGACAGAAATCACGGGCTCAGGCCGGGAACTCGGCCCGGCATCAGCGTCAGCGAAGGCGGCAACTTTCGAAACCAAAGGAAGTCCTAAGATAAATGGAAATAGCTAGCTGAGTCAGTGTTCCCGCGCGATCTAACGAACCCCAAACCAAAACTCTACGCGGCCGAAACTTTTTCTTGCGCTTGCGGTATCCGCTCTTCAAATGCAGCCGGCACATGGCGCCACACCTGAATTGCCAGCACCACCGTAGTCGCCAGCAGAAGCGCGCCGACGGCCACATGCGAAACGGTCGCCACAACCATGGGCAATTCGGGCTGGGCAGCATTTTTTCCCCATTCCACCCGCGTTACGAAAGCGGCAAAGCCGAGGCAAAGTTGCACGATCAAAAGCGACAGCATAACGATTGCAGGTCTTCGCACCGCCTCAAAACGCGAATAACCTAACAAGGCGCGGACCGCCGTCCAAGACAGCACAATTGTCACGATCACCGCATTAAGAACATGCGGCCACCAGCTCATACCATGATGGCGGAACATGCCGCCCAGAATGAGCTGAACATAAAGAACGAAGATCGACAGCAGCGTCAGCGTAAACAGGCTCGGACGGCGCGAGTCGAGTTCGATTCGCGGCTGCTCTTCCACCCACTTGCGTCCGGTAAACAGCGCAATCGCGACCGCAATGCAGAAAAAAGTTTGCGCAACCGTAGCGTGAGCGGTTGAAAGCCAGGGCGGCTGAAAAAACAAAACTGTCATACCGCCGAGCGTTGCTTGCACAATCACGGTGCAGAAAGCCCCCACGGCGAGCCAGCGCAGCCAGCGCCGGCGCTCCGCTAATAAGGTCCAGATCACGATGCCGAGAGTAAGCGTGAGCAGCGTGCCAGCGACCATACGATGCCCCCACTCGTAGCGGACGCCGCCGACGAACCGAGGCACCTTCACCAGATAGCCAAACGACGTGGGCCAGTCGGGAACGGACAATCCCGCGTCATTGCTGGTCACCATGGCGCCGGCCATGATCACGACCAGCGTCGCACATGCCGTAAATACCGCGAACGCATGATGTGGGGGGTTATATTTTGCCGGGACCGCTTTCAGAAAACTTCCCCTTGGCTCGAACCGGAATGAGAGTTATTGCGCCCCGCACAGCGCGCATTGCGATAAACAGGCGCGCTGTGCGGCACACTTCATTTTAGCAGAGAGTTACTGCCCCGCAGCGAGAAATGGAAACATCGACTGGACGAAGGAATTTATTCACCAGCTGCCTTGAAGCTCTGATCGACAGTCTTCGTCTCCTTCGGGCCGACGGTCACCTGCTGGTCCTGCTCCCCCAATTTTTCCTGCACGAATGCGATCGTATAAGTGCCCGGAGGCAGTCCTTTAATTTCATATTTTCCAGATTTGTCAGTCACCGCATAGAACGGGCTCTTCACAACATTGATGTACATCTTCATCCACGGATGCTGGTTGCACTTCACCGGCAACATGATTTCTTCGCGGGCGAAACTCTTTTCGAGCGGCGGGGTCGACGGCGGCTGCGACTCATTCCACTCGCGATTATCTTTCGGCGTGGGATGGATATTGTGCGTGGTCTGGTCGTCATTCTTGATCTCGACCGTCTGCCCGGCCATTACGCCCAGCACGTGCGGATGATATTTGCAGCCCTGCTGATTCAGTTCAACCGCTTCTTTCGGAACGTCGAAGGTGCGAGTGCCGAGTCCGTCTTTCACGTAAACGAAAACATTGGCGAGGTCCCCGTTATCGACCACAATGTTCTCGGCTTCGTTCATTCCTTTGCAGGCTGGGTCCTGGCTCATGTCGATCTTCGCAGGTTTCGGCGCCGTGCCGTCGAACTTTACCGTGCCATCGATGGTCGCCACGGTTGCGGGATCAATCGGCGTGGCGGCTGGGGCCGCTGGTTGCTCCGCCATGGTGTTGCTCGATTGCTCGGTGTTCTCTTTTTTGTTACAAGCGGCGAGCAGGAGCAATGCGCTGAAAGCCAGCATGCTGACCGCCACTATCCAACCTCGTTTGCTATTCATGATGTCGCCCTCTCTGGAAGTAGTTGAATTTCTGGAACTGCGAATCGTACTCCTTTAGTATTTCTTGCGTTCAAATCGACGGTTCTACCTCGAACCTCCGCTCGCGCCCTGACGCAACTCTGTACTCGCCGGTTTGCCAATGCTCGGCCGGCGAACGGTTGCAGCCTTTGCGTGCGGCATCGAGGCAGCCACTTTTCGCTGCTCTTCCGGAGTTAACTGGAAGATGTAATCAGTCAGCAGCTTGCGATGATCTCCTTCGTAGCCTTGGAACGATGGCGGAGTCGGCCCAGCAAATACCCACTGATTATTTTCTTCCTTGAAAAGACCGGACGGCATGGAGGTCCCAGGGCTAACCGCCTGCGGATCGGTAATCCACCGCTCAACCCAATCCGGCTTCAGGCGCTCCTTTGCCAGAAGAAAATTAGGAGCGGTCGCGATCTTATCGTGGTTCGGATCCCCGGTAGCGTGGCACTTTAAACAAGGCGCCGCCGTGCTGGAAAACAGACTGCGCGCCATGTCTGTTTCTTTGGTCGTGAGCACAGGCACTTGCTCGGGAATATACGGCATTGGCTGCTGCGATAATGCCTGGAAGAAGCGCACCAGGATTCGCAATTCGTTGTCGGAAAACGAGAACGTGGGCATGCGCACTTTCAAATAAGGACGCACGCCATCGCGGTTCGTATCGGTGGTGCTCAATGCTGGATTCGACAGGAACTTTCGCAGCCACTCGGGATCGACGCGCGCCCCTTCGGTCAACAGCTTCGGAGGCAATTGATCTTGCGCGTCCTGATACTGCTTCAATCCCATTAGCACAGTCTGTTGGCCGGGGATGAACTGATGGCATCCCATGCAATTGTATTTCTTGACGACCCACCAGCCTTCTTGAATGTCGTGCCGCGCATCGCCGGGTTTGTATTGATAACTGTCGGGCAAGGAGGTCTCTTCGCTGCCCATTAGGAAAGTTGTGAGATCGAGAATCTGCTCTTTGGTTAAGTGCAGGTTCGGCATGCGCAACGCTTCGCTTGGACTCTTGACCATGCCCTGATCGAAAACGTTGGGCTCGGCCAACTTGTGCTCGAAAAATCCTTTATGGTCATACCACGGCTTGGTGGCAGCGACCATCCGGCAGGTGCGCCAGATCTTCCTTATTCTTGATTGGTTCGGCATTCTCGCCGCCGCGCTGCGCGGGCACAGTGAACAGAGCGAAATCGAGCCGCTCGATTGGCTTGCTGCCTTCGTACGTAAGCTCGGTCCCAATCCGGCCTTCATCTTCGAGTCCGGCGATTTCATGACACCCGGCGCAGCCGAAGTGCTGAACCCACTTCTTGCCTTCGGTCTTCAAACTCGGATCGTCCATGAATGAAGCATCCGCGTAGGACGACGGCTCTTTGTCTTTCTGCGTCATCAAAAAAGTTGCGACGTCTTCCGCATCTTCTTCCGACAACCGCAGGCTAGGCATGACGGTCATGTTCTGCACTTGCAGTTCGTGACCATCATTCGGGCAGCGGCTGTGCTCCAGATCGAACTGATAGGGCAACCCTTTCTTGGCGTAATCCTCCGGCCCAATATCTTTTTTCTCATATGGGCAATAGGGCCGCGTGCGTTCGCGCGCATTGTGTACCCAGCGGACGAGATAATCGTAATTCGCTTTCTCACCCTCGCGCGTCAGATTGGCAGCAAACGTTCCACCCTGCATCTGATCGCCTTCGCCGATCGAATGGCAGGCGAGACAGCCGCGTTCGAAGAACAACTCTTTTCCGTGCGCGGCTTTTCCGGGTTTGTGCTTCGGTAATGGATCGGTCAATCCCGATTGCCATATGAATGCCGAAATCGCCTCAATCTGATGATCAGTCAGACGGAAGTTCGGCATCTTCGTCGTCGGACGAAAATCGGTCGGCTTTTTCAGCCACACGGGAATCCAGTTCTTGTTCAGCTTGAGCCGAACATCTTTCAGGTTCGGGCCAACCTTCTTCATGTCCTGCATCAGGCTGTGCGATTGGAAGTCGAGCTGTTGCAAACGGCCGTCCAGCTTGCTGTTTGCCACCCGAAGGTCAACCGCGTGAGTATTCAGCCGATTGGCTTCTTCATTGGTTTCTGCAGAGTCAGCTTCTTTCATCAAGTACGCGGTTTCTTTTAGGTTGTCTTTTTTCTGGGTCTCAATCTGCTTGATTTGCTGGCTGACCGAATTCAGGTTCCTCCGGTTCTTTGTCATAGCCTTCATAACGATGGCAACCCATGCAACCTTTTTGCCGGAAGAGGTCTTTACCATTGTTGATAGTCAACCACTGCATGTCACCGCTCACCAGAACCATGTCAGCTGCGTGGCAGTTCTGGCATCCAGCTTGGGCGTTTTCCTTCGGGAACAGAGGCCACAGCCAGTGCTCGTAAGTTCCGTGCGCCTTTTCCACGCTGGTGGTCGCGCGTCCGTTGCCCTGATGGCAAGGTGAGCAGCCGAACTTCTCGGGATCGTGAATCTTCAGCAACTCAGGCTGCGTATGGCTCGCGAATGCCTCGGCATATTCATCCGGTTTCTTCTCGCCTTTCGCCGTCATCGCCACAGGAGTAATTTTCAACGGCTCGCGCGTATTCATGTGACAGGATTCACACCTGTCGACGATGTTCGCCTCGGCCACGTTAATCTGCACGATCGCCGGATCCCAATCGGCCGCGCGCTTCTTCAGGCCATCGATTTGCTGGGGAGTTAAATCGACCATGTGCTCGGAGATGTATTCATCCATCTTCGCGTGGGCCGCGGTGACCGGCTTTAGCACAGCCCCAAGCTGCAGGCTCACTTTGGTCTTCTCGTCGCGAATGCCGTTGTAGGTTTCTTCAAGCTGTGGAAAGGTAAATTTTTTCCTGCTGCCATCGGGGAACTCGACGGTGGCGAGTTCAGATTTATATTTGTCGATTTCCTTTTGTTTACTCGCTTTGGCCGAAGGGCTGCTGCTGGTTTCAAGCTCGT
Organism: uncultured Acidobacteriaceae bacterium; assembly: GCA_963743585.1. Taxonomy (GTDB): domain Bacteria; phylum Acidobacteriota; class Terriglobia; order Terriglobales; family Acidobacteriaceae; genus Sulfotelmatobacter. The sequence continues at coordinate 64,997 of CAVUQI010000008.1, forward strand.
AGGTGAGCGCGTTCACATAAGCCCGGCGGTCGGTGAAAACGCTCTGCACCGCGAGCAGCCGCGCGTTCGTATCGTCCAATTGGGCCCGTACTGCTGCGCCCTGTGCCTTGGTCTCTTGGTCGGCCTTCGCGTAGGCTTGCGTGAGGGCCGCGTAATTGGAATTATTCTCGACTTCCTTTTCTGAAGCCGCGGACTTCGACCGCGCTGTGTTCAAAAACGCCGGGTAACGGCCCTTCCATTGTTCTTGAAAGGCCTTCCATGGGCGCTGGCCCCAGGCATCGTCCCACAATGCCCAGAACAACGTGGCCATCAAAATGACCGTCGCGATCAGATAATATGCCGCATACGACTTACTTGTGATCGGGTCCTGCTCGGGTTGTTCAGGCACCACAGCCTCCGGAAATCAGTCGTTCGTAGTTGGTCGCCAGTCGTCCGCCACTCGCGTTCTTGCTTGCGCCGTCAGCTAACGACTAAAGGCCAACGACCAACGCCCGTTCTTCAAACGTTGAACCAGGGCGTAATCCACACGTACTTGATGTGCCACAAAAGGCGAATTCCCATCTTCATCGGCAGCGCGACCATCGTGAGCAGAAGAAACTGCGTCAGGGAAAATTGCAGCAGGCTCATCCGCTTGAAATCTTTCGCCATGAATCGCCGGAAAAGTGAGTACACAATAAAACCGCCGAGCAGGTAATAGCCGCCGACCACCAGCGCGCCAAAAATCGCCTTCCCCATGTTCGAGGTGATCCCGAAAAGATCCGGCAAATCGCGGTTCACTTCATATATCTGCCGGTTATGGCCCAGGTTTGCCCCGGCCAAAACCACTGCCATCCGGGACCGCGAATAAATGTTCCGATCAGAATCATCGAGACCCACAGAACGATGAAGCCGAAGAGGAATGTAGAAATGGAAAACTTGCGCTGCTTCCAGGTGTAATAGCCACTGCCCAAGGGGTTGGTGTCGATATAAGGAATGACCATCAAACCAACAATGATCATGGTCGGCATGACCACTCCCGCAATCCACGGGTCAAAATAAACCAGCATTTCCTGCAGGCCGAGGAAATACCAAGGCGCTTTCGCTGGATTCATGGTCAGATTGGGATTGGCGGGCTCTTCGAGGGGAGCGTTCAGTGTAATCGACCAGACCATCAGAATGATGGTGATGATAATGGCCGCGAGAAATTCGATGCGCAGCAGGAACGGCCAGACGTGAACTTCCTTCTGCCAGCCCTGTTTGAACGGCCAGGTCTTGCGGTGATGGGTCTTCGCCATCGCCGGGTCGGTTTCCAGTTGCGCAATGAGTTGATCGTTGGCGTGCGCCTGCTTGAACGCGAGATAAATGTAGAAGATGAGCAGCGGGATGAGGCCAACGATCGGTACATTGTCCGGAGCCGAGCAAATTTCCCAAAGTTGTCGCCAGTCCATAAGTTCTCCGAGAACCTTGTGGGGACGGCCGCCCTCGGCCGTCCTTGTCGAGCGAAGTTCGACGGGCTGTTGCTGGCGCCGGCTAAAGGCGGCCGAGCTGCGCTCGGCGGACAGCCGAGGGCGGCTGTCCCCACATGAGCTTTCTCTCCTGCAATCTTCCTACTCTCCTGCAGCTTTCGGCCCCCGGCGCGGCTTGTCGGCTTCGGCTTCCAGCATCACCGGCGCCGGCCCCGAAATTCCGCCGTCTTTTCTTACCCGCCAGAAATGCACGATCATCAGCACGGAAGCCACAATAGGAATTCCAATGCAATGCCAAATATAAGAACGCAGCAAAGCATTCGCATCCACGATTGAGCCGCCGAGCAGGCCAAACCGCACATCGTTGTACGGAGTCATTCCCAACTGATGTCCGAACGGCCCTTCATGCCCCAGCAGCGGCGTCGCGCGCGCCATGTTCGTGCCCACAGTGACCGCCCAGAATCCAAGTTGATCATCCGGCAGCAGATATCCCGTGAACGACAATAGCAGGGTAAACACCAGCAGCAGCACGCCAATGTTCCAATTGAATTCCCGCGGTTTTTTGTACGACCCAGTCAGGAAAACGCGGAACATGTGCAGCCATACCGCGATCACCATCAAGTGCGCTGCCCAGCGATGCATGTTGCGCAGGATCTTTCCGAAAGGCACATCGTGCTCGAGGTAGAGCACATCGCGAAACGCCTGCACCTTGGTTGGATGGTAATAAAACATCAGCAGCACACCGGTGTAAGTCAGAATGATGAACAGTAAAAACGTAATACCGCCCATGCCCCAGGTATAGCTATAACGGACCGCATCGCGATTGATCTTCGCCGGATGCAAATGCAAAAAGACATTTGAAAGCACGCCGAGCGCGCGGTTGCGCGGCGTGTCATCATGCTTGTGGCGGAAGATCGACGTGTAAACCTGGGTCTTCGTCGGATCTTTCAATCCATCGATCTGCTCTTTCGCCTTGGTCGGGATGTCGACCTGCATCGCCTTTACGTCTTCTTTGACGCGGTCGATCAACCCCAACTTGCCGTTCTTTCCGTTATTTTCGTCAGCCATGATTAAACTCTCAGAACTTTTCGTCATTCCGCGCGCCTGAGTTTGACGCAAGGAATTTGCTTCAGCTTCTTACACGCCCGTTAAAAATGCTCCGGGATCGTTAAAGTGCGACGGCTGACCCTTTGGCCACTGATACAGCCGTGAAGTGTCCACGATGATCTGCCCATCGGGGGCGAGTTCGATCTTGGCGCGATCCATGGGACGAGGCGCGGGACCCTCGAAGTTGATCCCTTCGCTGTCGTAGCCGCTGCCATGGCACGGACACTTGAATTTGTTCTCGCTTGGCTTCCAATCCGGCGTGCACCCCAGATGCGTGCAGCGCGCATAGATCACGAACAGACGATCCGGTGTCCGGTCAACCCAGATGCGATATTTCTGCTGGAACTTGGTGTCGACTCCCAAGGAGAACTCCGAGGGATAACCGATTTTGAAAACGGTGTTGGGCTCAAACAGCGTGCGGGGAAGGAAGAATCGGAAGAAAGCCAGAAACCAGGCGGTGAGGAATGCGGTAATGCCGACCCAGGCCAGCCGTCGCCGTCGCCGATCAATTTCGGTGTTGGAGGAACCGGCAGAAGAAAGGCCCCCGGCTGCCGCTGCCTTCGACGTTCCAACCGCCGGAGTGCCGACGTATTTAGTGGCATCCGCTTTAGTGGCATCTGCCGCCGGCTGCGGTGTAGTCGCTGCCTCTGGTTTCGGACTCGGGTTCGCCTGATCGCTAACCGGTACCACCATGAGTGCCTCCTGCTATGAATTCGTACCTAGTCTGCTGCGGCAGCCACCAACTCCGGCGCCGCCACTTGCCTCCCATTCAATTCGACCGTATTTCGACAATCGTTTTCGTCGAGGGCCTCCAACACTAATTGCCCCAACGCAGAAATAAATTTTGGAGAATCGTTCAGCCCGGAACTCATTTCAAAACGTGTAAAGCCCAGCCGGGCAGCTTCTTCGCGCGCTTCATGATCGATCTCCCCCAGGGTTTCCACATGATCGGAAACAAAGGCGACCGGCACGATACATACTTCACGTACATGCTCTGCGGAAAGATCTCGCAAGGTGCGATGCAGAGATGGCTGCAGCCACTTGCTCGCACCGACCTTGCTCTGATAGCACAGCCGATGATGATTGCGCCAGCCGCCGCCTTCAACCAGCAGCCGCACCGTCTCCTCAATTTGGTTTTGGTAAGGATCGCCCTTTTCGATGATCGACAGCGGAACGCCGTGAGCGCTAAAGACAAGCTCCGGATTCTCCCGAGCTTCGAAGCGCGATAAAGCCTTGTTCACTTTTTCGATCATGGCATCCAGATACATCGGATGACGATAGAACGGGCCAACGTTATGTACTGGAATATCCAGGTGAAACAGCCGCTGCCATTCGTTCAGGCTCGATCCCGTGGTAGTCGAGGAGTACTGAGGATACAAAGGCAACAACACCACTTCGTCGCACTCGGCGGCCAGTAACTGCGCAATGGCTTCGCCGGTAAAAGGATGCCAGTACCGCATGGCCACGAAGCATCGCGCATCGAGGCCTCGATTGCTCAGTTCCGCTTCGAGCGCGTGAGCCTGCTGTTCAGTAAAACGGCGAATCGGCGAGGCGCCGCCGATGCTTGCGTAGTGATGTTGCACCTTGCGTGCGCGCGTACTTGAGATCAGTTTGGCAAGAGCTTTGCGGCCTATGCGTGCAAAGGGGAAGTCAATGATATCGGGGTCACAGAACAGGTTATATAGAAAAGGTTCGATTGCAGCCGGCGTATCGGGCCCGCCTAGCTGAAAGAGCACTACCCCCAGACGACGAGTTGGATTCAACATCCCCCCACATTCCCCAGAACGTGGCGAATTTACTACCATCTTCGGTGGGAGTCAATGGAGTAATGCAAAATTTCGATTGTGGCGATCGGGTCTTCGAATTCCTGCGGCCCGGAAAGAGGAAAACTGCGCGCCCGCCGATTGCGCGAAAAGCGCAGGGCAGATCTCTCAGCGCGCGCCGGCTGGTGCCGATTTTGCCCGGTCCATTTCTTCAATCACTGCATCGGCGAATTCCGAAGTTCCGGCCTTTCCGCCGATATCGCGAGTCAATTTCTCCGGATGCCGGTACACCTTTTCCAGGGCATTGCGAATTTGCAGGGCAGCATCGAACTCGCCCAAATGCCGCAGCATGAGCAGAGAAGAGCGAAGCAGCGCTGTAGGATTTGCCAGGTCCTTGCCGGCTATGTCTGGCGCCGATCCGTGGACCGCCTCAAAGATCGCGCAGTCGTCGCCGAGGTTGGCGCTGGGAACGAACCCGAGGCCGCCGACAAACGCGGCGCAGAGGTCCGAAATAATATCTCCGTACAAATTTTCCATCACCAGCATGTCGTACTGGTAAGGATTCATCACCAGCTGCATGCAAGTGTTATCTACAATGTGCTCGGCATAGGCGATCTCCGGATACGCTTTCGCCACACCGCGGCAGCAGCGCAGAAACAGGCCATCCGAAAGTTTCATAATGTTGGCTTTGTGAATGGCATGGATTTTTTTGCGCTGGTTCTTGCGGGCGTATTCGAAAGCGAACTTCGCGATCCGGGTCGAGGCCTTCTCAGTGATAATCTTCAAGCTTTCAACCACGCCAGGAACGACTTCGTGTTCAAGGCCGGAATAAAGGCTTTCCGTATTTTCACGAACAATGATGAGATCAACATCCGGATAGCGCGTAGGAATATGCGGCAGATTGCGGATCGGACGGAAGTTCGCGTAAAGCTCAAACTTCTGCCGCAAGGCAACGTTGATGCTCGAAAATCCTCCGCCTATGGGAGTGGTAACGGGCCCCTTAAGCGCGACGCGCGTGCGCTCGATCGATTCGATTACTTCCTTCGGAATATATTCTCCCGATTTTTCGAACGCATCCGCGCCCACCGCAAACGATTCCCATTCAAATTTGATTCCGGTGGCTTCGAGAATCCGCACCGTGGCCTGCGTGACCTCTGGTCCGATGCCGTCGCCGGGAATAAGGGTTATTTTGTGAGTCATTACCGAAGCTCTCGTTTTATTCAACGCCGAGTGTGTGTTGTCTGCTTGTTATGGGTCGGGAGCAAGCTCAAACTGAAGCTACATCAGATTGCATCGTCACTTCTTCGCTTTGACTTCAACCGGCTCTTTGCTTTTAACCAAGTCGCGCAACTCGTCCATGAATTCCTTTACGTCCTTGAAATCGAGATATACAGACGCGAAACGGACATATGCGACTTTGTCATAGCGGCGAAGCCGATTCATGATCAACTCGCCCAGTTCGCTGGTTTTCCGCTCGCGCTCCTGCGATTCGATCACGAACGACTCTGCCTCATTCACGATCTGCTCTAGCTTGCTGATGGGCACCGGCCGTTTTTCGCACGCGCGCAGCAATCCGTTCAGGACCTTCTGGCGATCGAATTTCTCGCGCCTTCCATCTTTCTTCACCACCATGTAGGGAATTTCATCGATGCGCTCGTAGGTGGTAAAGCGTTTGCCGCATTTCAGGCACTCGCGCCGTCGGCGGATCGATTCCGCCTCCTTGCTCTCGCGGGAGTCGACCACTTTATCGTTGGCAAATCCGCAAAAAGGACATTTCATGGCGCGGGTAACCTAAATGCTCGATTAGTGACTCAGCTTGCGGCTTGGGCCAAGGATTTTTTTGGGCACACTTCGCGAGTCCTTGCAATCTTCGCGGTCAAAAGCTTTTTACCGCAAAGTGCGCGAAGAACTGCCGCGAAGGTCACAAAGCCTGCACCGGCATGTCCTCTCAAACTGACCCACTACCAACTTTCCGGATAACTTGAAATTGTAACAGGCGTGAAAGCCGCTCTCTCAAAGCTTTGGCCCGCCCGCAGGCGATGCATGAGCTACCCACCAACCCACCCACCCGCTCTTAGGCGACCGGTCCGCTCATTGCTGCCTCTTCCGCGATGTGGCTTTCCTGCGATAGCTTTCGCAGAGACAATCTTTCATGATGCGCCAGTATCAGGCCCAATGGAATAACTGCTGCGAACGTGACTAACCACAGCAGAATGCCGCAGCTTGCGGCGATCTCCGGAGGCACGTCGAACACGCTGGTCAGGGCGGCGATGGTGGCGATTTGCGATCCTCCGCCCACCGCCGGCAACTGCAACATCGAGCCCACCATGCTGGCTCCCATCAGAATCAGCAACTGCGACACCGGAATCTCCAGCGAAGGCACGCCGTAAGAATGGGTGACTTCCTGATACGCCAGCGCGATGATGTACCACATTCCAATCGAGACCGCGCTCAATAAGAAAAACGACAGGGGCCCCTGAATCGTGTTTAGTCCCTGGCCAAACTCCCGCACTTTCTCTCCCAGCTTGTGACCAAATTTCGAGGAGATATGTCCGACGCTTCTTTCCACCCATCGCGCCGCTGCTTCACCGCTGCGCTTTACCACGATAGCGGCGATCGCCAGTGCAAGCACCAGACCAATCAGCAGAAACCCGCCCTCACGGAAGCGAACGTAATACTCAGGATGCGGGATCGAGGGCAGCGCGCTGGGGAGGAAGATTGCCAGCACCATCAGGACAGTGAATGCGCCGACGTCGAAGATGCGCTCAACGGTCCAAACCGCCAACTGTGAAGAGAGAGAAAGATTTGTGCGGCGGGCAATCAGATAAGGGCGAACGAACTCGCCAGCGCGACCAAGGAGCGCAACCCCAGTGAATCCGACGAGCGTAGGAGAGACCATCTCGGCAACCGTTGCCTTGGGCCTTACCGGCTGCAGAAAAATCTTCCAACGGATCGCGCGCAGAAAATATCCGAAGTAGATCAGCATGACGCCATGAAAGACATGGACTTTGTTGATGCGCCCGGTCTGCGCCCAGAACGTGGCCCAGTCGAAGCTCTGCCAATGGCGGTATTGCAGGTAAAACAACGCAGCCAAGATCAGGAACACCACGACAGTCGCCAGAATGCGCTTTTTATCCATTAAAGAGAAATCCGCGTCGCGACCCGGCAACACGAGGTAGAGACGATAGCTTCAAGGTAAATCAGTGCGCTGGGAGGGTCAAACGCGCCTTATCAGCAGGGAGGCACGTAGGCTAGTTTGTTGCTAGCGATCGCGTCATGGCCTGCGAGCTTTTAGCATTCTCTGACTTGTTTGAGACAGTCTGGCCTGCTGCGCTTTTGTGCTGGGCCGTCTTCCCAGAAGCGTGCTGCGCATTTTTTGCGGCCAGTTTTTTCTTGTTGAAGTCACGCACAATGCGCGCCACATACTCTCGTGTCTCGTAATAAGGAGGCACGCCGCCATACTGTTCCACTCGCTGCGGGCCGGCATTGTAGGCTGCGAGAGCTTTGATGAGATCGAAATTGTAACGTTCCAGCAGTTCGCGCAGATAACGCGTTCCACCCGCAACGTTGGCCTGTGGGTCAAATGCGTTTTGCACACCCAGCAGCGACGCGGTCTGTGGCATCAACTGCATCAGTCCCTGCGCTCCTTTCGGGGAAACCGCGCGCACATTAAAGCCGCTCTCCGCTCGAATCACGCTGTTCACCAGATCGGGATCCAGCCGGTAGGTCGCCGCTAGCGGATTCCACCACTTCGTTGATATCGACCGGATGCTCCGGACCCTGCTTCATGGCGCTCTGCTTCGCGGCTTGGTTATTTGCCGCCGCCGCAACGTCATCAGGCGCTGCTTCGATGTGATCGATCTCGGCCGTCGGCACGTCAACGAAGCTCGATTCGTCGTCGCGTTTCACGTAGAGCCGCGTCACGAAACCCATGTCTTGTCTGCGCTCGAAACGGATCGAGAACCCATTGCGCAAGACCGCGGAATCGACGGCGGAGGAGGGCAGCACGGTCATCGTCCACAGAACGACTGCCGCTGCAGCTGCGCCGAAATGGATCCGTTTGCTCATCTCACTTTAGGTGCCCATTATCTCCGCCAGCGCTGCAGCCACGCCACAGCGGTCGTTCCCCAATGTCACATTCCACCCACGCCCGAGCAATTCCTCACATGCATTTCCCATGATAACCGGATGACCGGCGAACTCAAGCATCTCCACGTCATTATGATTATCACCAATGGCCATGACCTGTTCGCGGCGAAATCCCCGGTGGGCAGCCCAGCGTTCCAGCGCGTGTCCCTTGGAGCAATGGGCATCCAGAACGTCGATCATCGAAAGATTCCGCGCTGGATATTCGGTGCGCAAGACTGTAACGCGGTTGTCCAGTCCGCAGCCCTGCAAGGTTCGCAAAGCTTCGCTCATGTGCTTCATAGACCCACAAAACATGGCCTGAATCGGATCCGCTGTCAGTGCATGTTCGATCGGCACCACGAACTCGATGAACTCTATATTCTTCTCGAGCCAGCGCCGAATGCTTAAGCTCAGCTCGTCCAGATGCTCGAGCACAAGTGCGCCCTTCACTTCCTTGTCAAAAGTGAGAACGGTGTTGCCGCGAAACTCTTGCATGGCACAACACAGCTCGCGACAAACTTCTCGCGGCATCAGATCACGATGAAAAGTCTCGCCCGAAAGCGAGCGCGTGACCGCTCCGTTGGAGCTGATCAGCCACAGGTCAAAGCCCAGTTGCTGCGCGATCGGCAGCGCGAAGGTGTGCCGCCTTCCGGTGACCAGCACAATTTCTATCCCAGCGGCATGGGCGTCCTGCAATGCCGTGAGATCGTCCTGGGAAATTTGAAATTGCGGATTGAGCAGCGTGCCATCGATATCGGAAGCCAGCAGGCCAATGCCGCCAGCTTTCGCGCTGCCACCGTCAGGTTTCGGCATCGCGAGGGCTGTTTCTGAGGACTGCACAATTCGGGTCGATTTCACTTCGTCTATTCTTACATGGCGCCGCCGCGCAGTACTCTGCGCTTCAACCCGCAACGTACTATATTGTGCCGAAACCCATGGTATTCTGCGTCTTGCATGGGACCGCTCTTTTTCTTTTTCGCTTCGTGGTGGGGATTTATCCTGCAGGCGATGGCCATCATTCATTTCATTCGCCGGCGTCCGGAGATTTACTGGATATTCGTAATTTTGTTTCTGGGATGGATTGGGGCGCTGGTTTACATCGCGGTCGAAATGGTGCCCGACACCGACTTGTTACGCGCGTCAGTTCAGATGTTCCCACGTCGCCGACGCATTCACGAACTGGAACGCGCCATCCTCGACAACCCTTCTGCGGGAAATTACGAAGAACTTGGGCTTCTTTATTTAGACGATCGCAAATACTCCCGCGCCCGCGCCGCCTACGACAAAGCCATCTCGGAGCGCACTGATTCAATCGATCCCTTCTATCGGCGCGGAGTCGCGGAGATCGAGTTGGGTGACTTCAAGGCAGCGGTCCCCGACCTGGAGCGGGCCGTTAAAGCCGATCCCAATTACGACTTCCACCGGGCGGTAGGTCTTCTAGCTCACGCCTACGCGGAGACGGGCAATGCAGAAAAAGCCGGGCTGCTCTTTCAGCAGGCCACGAAAATCTCCACCAGTTCCGAGACCTATTACAACTACGCGCTCCTGCTCAACTCACAAGGCCGCAAAGATGAGGCGCGCCAATGGGCCCAGAAGATACTCGATAAAGGACCAACCATGCCCCGCTACCAGCGCCGTCGCGAGCGCCTATGGTTTCGCAAAGCCTATGGATTGCTGGCAAGGCTCGCCATATAGTCTCACCGAAGAGATGAAGCGGTCTCGCTGCAACCCCAGCAACAGAGCGCGCTCTACCCTAGAGCTACCGCCGAAAATCCGCCGCGGAAAGCCGTCTCCAGTGTGCACTCAAAGGGAAAACAGTCCCGGCTGTACGATATGTTTGCTAGATGAAGGCCGATCATCTGCGCCGGGATGGCGAAATTGGCAGACGCAGCGGACTTAAAAGCGGGTGCTGACAGTCCAGTAAACTAAGCAAATCAATAAGATACCCAGCGCGCTTACATACGCATCAGATTTTAATAGGATTAAGTCGTTTGGAACACTAGTGATACGGGACTGCACACATTTGGGCGGAACCAGTTCTAGTGGCAATCCTGAGCCGAGCCCCCATTAGGAAGCAACCGGAGGATAACCTTTCAATCCGACAGTCGGAGCGCGTCGATCAGGGCGGCCAAGGCGGCAGGCTGATTTCGCCGGCTGGGATAGTAAAGAAAATAGCCGTCGAATTTTGGACACCAATCTCTCAAGACCTGGATCAATCGTCCCTCTGAAATCATGCCGGTGAGAGTTTCTTCCATCGCCGTTCCGATTCCTATGCCCTTCAACACAGCTTGAATGACCAAGTCTGGATCATCGAAAGACGCGGGCCCCTGGGGACTGACGGTGAGGGCCTTCCGACCTTTCTCGAATTCCCACCGATAGAGCCCGTTGCTGAAGCGAAAACCTATACAGGAATGATCTTTGAGGTCTTGAGGTTTTCGGGGAACATTACGTGACTTGAAATACTGCGGCGATCCGACGACCGCGAGGCGCATCTGTTGCGTGACCCGGACCGCAATCATGTCCCGCTGGATGAACTCGCCAAGCTGAACGCCGGCATCGTACTCCCCGGCGACAAGATCGACAGGGTCATTCGAAGACGTGACCTCCAAGACAATTTCAGGGTAGGTGCGTGCGAAGTGAGCCAGCTTCGGCAGAATTACCATTTGCGTAGCGGTTCGCGGGATGATGAGTCGAATTCGGCCTGCTGGACTCTCTCTTTGCTTTCTGGTTTCAGCCACAGCTCGCTCGATCCGCTCTAGTGCCGGTGCGAGATCTCGGAGAAGTGCGGTGCCGGCTGCTGTGGGGGAAACGCTTCGCGTGGTCCGCGCGAGCAACTGAAGACCTAGCTTCTTTTCGAGACCCCGCATGGAGTGGCTGAGCGCAGATTGCGAGACGCCCAGCCGGGCGGCGGCGCGGGTGAAGCTACGTTCTCCGGCAACAATTGCGAACGCTGAAAGCTCTCCTAAATCGTTTCTCATGATTCATGAATGCTACTCATAACTCCTTGCGACGGCAACCATCTTGTGTCATGAACGATCGGAGCCTAATCTTTTGTCAGACGCATGAACTTCGATCGGCGACGCTGGTATTCGCTGCCGAGTTTCTCGCAGACGTTCAACAGAACCTAGGAGAGTGGTTATGGAGAAGCGCAAACTAGGAAAAAGCAGCCTTGAAGTCTCGGCAATCGGACTTGGCTGCATGAGGTTGAGTCCGGGTCACGGAACAGTGGCAGGGACCAGGCAGGAGATGATTGCGCTTATTAGGTCAGCGGTCGAACGCGGCATCACTTTCTTCGATACCGCTGAAGTCTACGGTCCGTTCGTGAACGAGGAGCTTGTGGGCGAGGCTCTCGCCCCAATGCGTGACCAGGTAGTGATCGCGACTAAGTTCGGGTTTCAAATTGACTCCACGAAAGATCCGCATCCGGTCGGTTTGAACAGCCGGCCGGAGTACATCAAAGAGAGTGTCGAGGGCTCGCTGAAAAGGCTCAAGGTCGAGGCCATCGATCTGCTTTATCAGCATCGGGTCGATCCGAACGTACCGATTGAAGAGGTAGCGGGAGCGGTGAAGGACTTGATTCAGGAAGGCAAAGTGAAGTTCTTCGGATTGTCGGAAGCAGGGGCACAGACCATACGACGCGCCCATGCAGTTCAGCCGGTGGCGGCGCTGCAAAGTGAATACTCACTCTGGTGGAAGCGCCCGGAAGAAGAACTCATTCCAACGCTCGAAGAACTTGGCATCGGCTTGGTTCCGTTCAGTCCGCTTGGGAAGGGATTTCTCACCGGGACGATTACGGAAAACACGCAGTTTGACCCGGAGGATAACCGTGGAAGTTTTCCCCGCTTCTCGCATGAAGCCCGTAAGGCAAACCGCGCTCTCGTGGATCTGATTGCCGCCTTCGCCGCGAAGAAGAATGCCACGTCTGCGCAGATCGCGCTCGCGTGGCTCCTGGCACAGAAACCATGGATCGTTCCGATTCCCGGCACCACGAAGCTGGAGCGCCTGGAAGAGAACATCGGGTCGGTTGCCATCGAACTCAGCGCGGATGATCTGCGGGAACTCGATGCCGTCACTGCAAAGATCACAGTGCAAGGCGCGCGGTACCCCGAAGAACTGGAACGAATGACCTATCGCTGAAAGCGCGCGAAGTGTTCTTTGGCGAATCAGACGAACATATCGTCTAGAAAGAGAGATCTGTTCATGAATATATCTTTTGAAAACAAAGTTGCACTGGTAACCGGCGCTGCATCTGGATTGGGTCTGGCGACGGTCAAGGCGTTTGCTGAATCCGGAGCTTCGGTGGTGTTAGTGGACTGGAACGAAGAAGCCGCGCAGTCCGCGGCCAAAGAGCTTGCCAATAAAGGTCATGAGACATTGGCCGTCCGCTGTGACGTGTCCGACGATGCGCAGGTGGAGGCAATGGTGAAACAGACGGTCTCCACTTTCGGACGGCTCGATGTGGCCTACAACAATGCCGGCGTGCAAAATGTTCTCGCAGAGACTGCCGATACGACCCAGAAAGATTACGACCGGGTGATGGGAATCAACCTGCGCGGAGTGTGGAGTTGCATGAAGTTCGAGCTGCAACAAATGCGCAAACAAGGAAGTGGAAACATCGTCAACTGCTCTTCCATTGGGGGACTTGTGGGAGGTGCCGAGCGCGGCATCTACCACGCGGCCAAGCACGGAGTCATTGGTTTCACCAAGAGCGCTGCTCTCGAATACGCCGCACGCGGCATTCGCATCAATGCTGTATGTCCGGGACTCATCTGGACGCCGATGGCCGATCAGATGGTCGCGGCGGGCCAAGGTGAAGCTCTCAAGATGATGGAAAAAGGTATCCCGATGGCGCGGGTTGGCCGCCCCGAGGAGGTTGCCGATGTCGTTTTATGGCTTTCCAGTGATGCCGCAAGCTACGTGATGGGTCAGTCCATCTCGGTGGACGGCGGCCTCCTCATGCGATGAAGGGGATCGGAGATGAAAGGAAAAGAAATGACAGTATTCACTATTACAATCATGTCGCTGATGCTGTTTGCTTTGGTGGTATCGAAGGCTCAGACGAGTGTGCCACAAACACCGCCGTCCTCGATCAGGATCACGCGCAGCGACTCCCTACAGCCAAAGAAAGCGTCTGCCGACTATTTCACCGGCGCAGTGCAGGTGCAGGAGCTCTTTCCTGCGGACGATCCATCGCGCACAAGCGGCGGAAAAGTTACGTTCGAGCCCGGAGCGCGGAGCGCATGGCATACCCACCCATTGGGTCAAATTTTGATCGTGACAGACGGAACGGGCTGGGTTCAGCAGTGGGGAGGACCCATCCAGGAAATTCGAAAAGGAGATGTCGTTCGGATCCCCCCGGGAGTGAAACACTGGCACGGCGCAACCCCAACCACCTCTATGACGCACATTGCCATACAGGAACAACTCAATGGCAAAGCCGTGGAGTGGATGGAGAAGGTGAGCGACGAGCAATACCGCAAATGATCATAGCCTGACCCTGAACCGCAGGAGGTCAAGATGAAACTGATGGCCGTCGTAATTGCGGCGCTTACTCTAGTCAGCACAACAGTGGTTCAGGGCCAGCACACACAAAGGGGGAGGAGATCGGAATCCGTGCAGACAACAAACGACATCACGATGGTGGCGCCGGGGCTCAAGAAATATGCGCAAGGCCCTCTTGCCGAACTATGGAAACGCCCCGGACTAACGCCACGCGATCGCAGCATGGTTACGATTTCCGTCCTGATCGCGCGCAACCAAACAATTGAGATGCCCTACTATTTCAACCTTGCGCTTGATAATGGCGTGAAGCCACGGGAACTTTCAGAGATCATCACGCATCTCGCTTTTTACGCTGGCTGGGAGAACGCGATGTCGGCGGTGGCGGTCGCGAAAATTGTGTTTGCCGATCGTAAGATTGGGACCGATCAGCTTCCGGCAGCTTCGCCGTCGCCACTTCCTCTTAATAAAGACGCGGAAGCGAAACGCGCAACGAACGTCGAACAGCAGTTCGGGAACGTCGCTCCGGGTGTTGTGCAGTACACCACTGATGTTCTGTTCCGCGATTTGTGGCTGCGACCGGACCTCGCGCCGCGAGATCGGAGCTTGGTCACTGTAAGCTCGCTGATCGCCAACGGCCAGGTTGCGCAGATTCCTTACCACCTAAACCGCGCGATGGACAACGGCCTAACCCAGACGCAGGCCGCGGAGATGATTACGCAATTAGCTTTCTATGCCGGTTGGCCGAATGCCTTTTCCGCGTTACCGGTTGTGAAGGATGTCTTCGAGAAACGTCCACACTAGCCGTTATAGGGACCGCCAATCTTGGGTAGCAAGCAATGACGCTGCAAACATTTCATTGCCTTCAAGGGCGGTTTCGAGCTCAAAACTGACACATTTACTTACACAGTTTCACATTGGCTGTCTTGGTGGAAAAGGACATATAAGGCAAAACGTGCTGTAGAATTAAGCACTTTCACGATTGCCGGGATGGCGAAATTGGCAGACGCAGCGGACTTAAAATCCGCAGGGGCCAAAAGCCCTGTGGGGGTTCGATTCCCCCTCCCGGCACCATGGAACTTGCTGTGAAAGTTTGCTTTACCTTTCTCATGAAACTTAAGCTTGCAAATATTTTGCGAAGCGCCGTGAACGTGACGGTACTTGCTTGCATGCTGGGAGTGCCTGCGTTTGCAAGGTCGTGGCGCATTTCGAATTTCCAGGACGACATCACGGTCAAGAACGACGGCAGTGTTTTGGTGAACGAAACTATCACGGCCACGTTTATTGGCGACTACCACGGCATTTATCGCACGATTCCAATCGAGTGTCCCGGGCCGAATGGCACGAACTATGAATTGTTCGTCGATATTACCAGCGTGACGGACGGAAGCGGTCACAAGCTGAAATACGATTCGTCAACGTCGGGCGCGTATCGCCATTTGAAGATCTATATTCCCGATGCCGATGATGCCACGCGAACCGTTGAGATCGCCTACCGGGTGCGGAATGCGACGCGGTTCTTCGATCAATACGACGAATTCTACTGGAACGTAACGGGCAACGACTGGCCGGTGCCGATCGATCATGCCGCCGTGACGGTGCATTTCCCCGCCGCCGCCACTGGGTCGCTGCGGGCCCAGGCATTCACCGGGGTTTATGGATCGACCGAACGCGATGCGACTGCAAAAGTGGACGGTCCGGTTGCCGATTTCGAGACGACGAATCCTCTGCCCATGCGCGGAGGGTTGACGATCGATGTCTACATTCCAAAAGGAATTCTGAAACAGCCAAGCGGCTTCACAAAATTCTGGTGGTTTGTCGGTTCGAATCCGGTTGTGTTTTTGCCGCTAGTGACTCTGCTTGTCATGTTTACGTTGTGGTGGTCGGTGGGGCGCGATCCCGATCCGGGGGAGTCGGTTGCTCCGATGTATGAGCCGCCGCCGGGAATATCGCCGGCAGAAGCGGGCACTTTGCTCGACGACAGCATTCATCCGCGAGATATTACGTCGACGATTGTCGATCTGGCGGTGCGGGGATACATCAAGATCGAACAGACCGATGATAAAGGTCTCGTTTTCCATCACAAGGATTACATTTTCCATTTGCTCAAACCGGTCGACAACAGTCTCGCGCCGCATGAGCACGTGATGCTGGAAAACATTTTTCCGGATGGCGACGGAAATAACAACCAGACGCAGCTTTCCAGCCTGCGCAACCGCTTCTACGCGGCTGTTCCGGTCATTCGCGAAGACATCATGTCGGAGCTGAAAGAGAAAGGTATTTATACGCTCGATCCGGAGTCGGCGAATGGATACAGCATTGCCGCGGCGATCGGGATTCTGATCGCTTTTGCCGCGATTCAGGTTTTGGGGTGGGCCGATTTTCTGAGTTCGGTCGGGATGGCGGTTGTTAGCGTGATCATCTCGGCCGCGATCTGGTACCTTTTTGCGCGCGTAATGACGGCCAAGACTTTGAAAGGCGCGCGCATTCACATCGCCGTGCTGGGATTTCAGGAGTTCATGAATCGCGTGGACCGCGACCGGTTGAAAACCATGCCGCCGACTACGTTCGAAAAATTCCTGCCGTACGCGATGGCGCTCGGAGTCGAGCATCACTGGGCGCAGGCATTCGCAGGTATCGTGAAAGATCCGCCAAGTTGGTACGTCGGGCCGGGATATGCCTACGGCATGATGTTCGATCCGCTCTTATTTTCCGGTGCAATGCGCGGCATGGCGACGGATATGAATCAGGTGTTTATTTCTGCGCCACGAGCGAGTTCGACCGGCTCGGGATGGGGCGGTGGTGGCGGCTTCGGCGGTGGCGGCGGATTTTCCGGTGGAGGATTTGGTGGTGGTGGTGGTGGCGCGTTCTAGCTCTCCCTTGGTTCGTCAGCAGGCCGTCAGCTCCTACCCGTTTTTTCATTGTTGAAACCAATCCCGACTCAGCCCAAGCCTCAGGATTTTCGACGCCTCTTTCGGAATCGTGTTTGGGCCAGCGCGCGGCGGACTGCCATACTTCTTTTGCATTATTGATCCCTCCCTCCGAACCGCTAAAATCGCGGGTCATTGCTGTGCTGCTTTTTTAGTCCACATTCGAGAGCGAGATTGATTTCTAGAAGATTTCCAGGGGAGTGTCCCGCGGTAACGAATCGTGCGTCGTGGAAAAGATTGGTCACAGGGCTGAGTGTGATCACCCTTTTGTGGCTGCTTGCCTGCGGCTCGCTCTACCAGATCATGCGGCAGCCGCCTGAGATATTTGGCCGTTTCATGGCGAGGATACCGGGCCCGGTCGCATTTCTCGTACTTCCATTTGAGACGTTGTGGATGCACGCGCGGGCCGGCGGCTTGCAGGTTGGGGACTCTGCACCCGATTTCTCACTGATGAAACTCGATAAGAGCGGGTCAGTGCGTCTATCCAGCCTGATGGCGGCAGGGCAACCTGTGGTGCTGATCTTTGGCAGCTACACTTGACCGCCATTCCGGCGGGAGGTTCCCGCTCTCAACAAGCTGTATCAAGAATACGGAAACAAAGTTGCGTTCCTGGTGGTGTACATCACGGAAGCACATCCCAGCGACGTTTGGCAGATGGAAAGTAATGTGAAAGACAAAGTTGTTTTTGCCAGCCCGAAGGATGAAGAAGAGAGAGAGTTGGTGGCGGGCGCGTGCGTGCGAAAACTTGGCATACAGATTCCCGCAGTGATCGACGAATTCGGCAACTCGACCGAGCAAGCCTACACCGGTTGGCCTGATCGTCTCTACGCGATCGATGCCACGGGCCGCATCGCCTACAAATCCAAGCCGGGGCCGTTCGGTTTTAAGTCGGAAGAACTGCGAGCCGCTGTGGCGAGATTGGTAGATTAAATTGCCGGTCCGTGAAATGGTGCTCTTCTTCAGGGACCCGGTAATAGCTCTGCTGCACACGGACAATGCTCGGGCAGTCGCCGCTTGAGCGGTTTCTCGGCGTAGGACCTGTAAAGCACATGGTGCGCCCGGAGAGACTCGAACTCCCAACCCTCTGCTCCGAAGGCAGATGCTCTATCCAGTTGAGCTACGGGCGCCTGCACCGATATTCTACGGCAAAGCCCTTCATCAGCGGCAATCTTCATGAAGATTCTGGTCACCGGCAGCAGCGGACATCTCGGCGAAGCCCTCGTCCGCAGCTTGCGCCAGCAATGCCGCGACGTCATCGGCCTCGACCTCAAGTCTTCCGAATTCACTGACGCAGTCGGCTCCATCGTCGACCGCAATTTCGTCCGGCGATGCGCAAGCAGCGTAGACGCTGTCTTGCACACGGCGACGCTGCACAAGCCGCACGTGGGCACGCACTCGCGGCAGGACTTCGTTGACACCAACATCACAGGTACTTTAAATCTGTTGGAAGAATCCGTTGCTGCCGGCGTCTCCGCCTTCATTTATACGAGCACTACCAGTGCCTTCGGCAGCGCGCTGACCCCGCCCGCGGACAGTCCGGCCGCGTGGATCACCGAAGACGTCAAACCGGTTCCGCGCAATATATACGGAGTAACGAAAGTTGCCGCCGAAGATCTGTGTGAGCTTTTTTATCGCAACTTCCGGCTTCCCGTCCTCATTCTGCGCACCTCGCGCTTCTTTCCGGAAGAAGACGATCGCCGGGAAACGCGCGAGGCCTACGACGACGCCAACGTCAAAGCGAACGAATTTCTCTACCGCCGCGTCGATATCGAAGACGTGGTCAGCGCGCAGCTGCTCGCGCTTGAAAAGGCGCGGCAGATTGGCTTCGCAAAGTACATCGTCAGCGCAACCACGCCGTTCAGAAAAGATGATCTGGCCGAACTGCGAACCAACACACCGGATGTAGTAAAGCGCCTCTTCCCGGATTACGAGCCAGAATACGCGCGCCGCGGATGGAAAATGTTTCCCGGAATCGACCGCGTCTATGTGAATGAACGAACGCGGAAAGACCTGGGCTGGCGGCCGCGCTATGACTTCCGCTACGTGCTCGACCAGTTGAAAGCAGGAGAAGACCCGCGCAGCGAACTCGCCCGCACCGTCGGCTCAAAAGGCTATCACGCGCACAGCTTCGAACAGGGCCCTATCCGGTGAAGTAACTCTCACAGTCCCACGATCACAAATCAACAAAACAAAAGGGGCCGGTCGCATAGAATCCGGCCCCGTCACCTCACGAGAGGTGAATCTCAGTTTTCTCCGGCGGTGAAGTTGCTGCCCCACAGTGCTTCACTGCCCCACAACGCTTCGCTTCCCCAAAGAGCTTCACTGCCCCATAGCGCCTCGCTGCCCCACAATGCTTCCGAACCCCAGAGCGCTTCCGATCCCCACAGCGCTTCGTTGCCCGCCAATTGGCTACTGCTTGCTGCTGTCGTGCCGGTTGAAGCTGCCGATGTACCGCTCACGAACTGCGAAGCGCCCCACACGGCCGAGTTCGACCATGTCGATGTTGTGTTCCACACCGAAGACGGATCGTCCGTCATATACACCTGATTGGAAGCGCCGTTGAACGTGGCGATCGGAGACATTGCCGTCCCTTTTGCCACGGCGTTGCTGGTCAGCGCAGCCTGAAGATCGACGTATCCCGCGCCGATAGTGAACACGTCATATTGATCTGTGTAAGTGATGCCTGTGGTCGGATCGGTAGTGCTGCTGGATTGCGGAAAAGTTTTGTACGCCGTCAGCATCAATCGCGCCTTGACCTGGTCAGGTGTGAGCTTCGGACTCTGTTGCAAGAGATCCGCGACGACTCCGCTGACAATGCCGGTAGCCATGCTCGTCCCGCTGAGCTGGAAGTAAAACGGAGAAATCGCGCTGCTGCCTCCGTTGACGTAATAGCTGTAGGGCACTCGATCAGCGGGATATTCGCTGTAGAGCGTGGAATTCGGCGCCTCGAGCGATACCAGCAAATTGCCGGGCGCAACGATGTCGGGCTTTACGACCGCATCCACGACCGTTGGACCTTTCGAGCTGTAGCTGGCAATCAGATCGTCAACCCGCGTAGGCGTACCCATCGGCTTCATGTCGCCAACCGTAATCACATAAGGATCGTTGCCGGGAGACGTGACCGTAGCGTAGCCGTCGGTTGGCTGGTAGCGGCCGTTGTTGCCGGCGGCCACAACCACCACGATCCCGTTTTTCCAGGCCTGTTCGGCCGCCTGGCAAAGCGGATCCAGGGTGTAACTTTCGTAGATGGCGCGGCCCAGCGAAAGATTAATCACGCGAATGTTGTATCGCGACTTTAGAGAAATCGCTTCGTTGATTGCAGCGATCACCAGACTGTCAGTACCTGCGCCGTTCTGATCCAGAACTCGCAGGTTGATAATATTCGCGCTCGGCGCAATCCCTTTCATTGTTTTGAAGAAGAGCGGGCCGGTCGAACTAAGTGCGTCGCTGGCAATCAGTCCGGCGACGTGCGTGCCGTGGCCGAACTGATCATTCGTGTTCGAGTTTCCCGGCACGAACGACTGCGAGTACACAACTCGCGAAAGAGGAAGAATTCCCGTGTACAAATCCGGGTGCGGGCTCACGCCACTATCGATCAGCGCTACCCCGATGCCAGCGCCAGTATAGTTTGACTGCCAGGCAAATGGCGCGTTCACCGCGATGGCTGCATTGCTGAGAGCCGGCGAAAGCGGACGGTCCGAGCTGATATAGACAACATTCGACTGATTCGAGAGGCTCTGGAGACCGTTGCCATCCAGCACAGCAACCACGCCGTTGATCAGCGGCAACTGCCCTAATATTGTGCCGCCAAGATTCACGATGTCGTTGACCAGGCAATCCACAAGTCCAAGCAGCCCAGCGCAACTCAGCTGCGTTCCGGGCGCATACTGGACGATCACCTGCACCTGCTGGTTCGCTGGGTAGTCCTGCAGCTCCGGTGAAAGCTTTGGATTATTCGCGTAGGCCAGCGTGGCACTGAAGATCAGCACGAGCGCTAAAATCTTTTTCATATACCCCCAAGGACAGACGACAGACACATCCGCGCGACCCGCGGAGTTTATTTCCGCTCTTTTGCTAGTTTATTGCCACTCGTTCACTTGCAGATCGAGTTCCAAAGAGGGAAACATAAGTATTGCAAAATTAAGCAGTTAAACCACCCGGCCTCTTTTCAGCCGGGACACTCTGTCGCATTCCTTCTGGCGTGGGACAATTTGACTCGCAACTGCGGGCGGTTTTTATCTCCCAAGCCCTTCCAGCTCTCTGAATTCGGCCTCCGCGATCAGCGTATGTCATTGATTTTGCAGTCAGACACGTCAGTAACCAGCCGGGTCGCTTTTGCGCGGACATTCGCCGCCGCATCGGCAAGAATTTAAGGAACTCCGCAATGCCGTTAACACGACAAATTGGCACACGTGTCTACATCGCCGCCATGGCGTTGGCGGCGCTGAGCTGCTTCGTCCTGTCGATGTTCTATGTCCAGTTCGCGCATCCGGCTAAATTTCTCTGCTACCTGGCCGCGGCGCTTTTGGCGTCGGTTCTCAAAGTAACTCTGCCCGACATCGAAAGCACGATGTCGATGAATTTTCTGCTGACCCTGATTTGCATTCTGGAACTGGGCCTGCCAGAAACACTCATCATCGGCGTTATGAAAACGCTGCTTCAGTTTTACTGGAGGCCGGCACGGAAGCCGAAGCCGATCCAACTGGTTTTCAATTTGTCCCAGGTGACGGTATGTTGCGCGGCTGCGTACGGTAGTTTCAAACTCGTTGCAGTCCACAATTTTCATGGCGCCATACCGTTGGGGCTGCTTGCGGCCGCAGTCACGCACTTTGTCTTCAACACGATTGCGATGTCGATCATTATCGGCCTGACGGAAGAGAAGTCGGTCCGCAAAGTTTGGACCGAGATCTACCTGTGGACCTTCCCTTATTACCTGGTTGGGGCCGCCATTGCCGGATTTATCGGCTTCGTGAGCGGGCAAGTCGGATGGCAAGCCTCATTGCTCGTGCTGCCGCCGATTTATCTGATGTACCGTTCGTCGCAGCTTTATCTCGGCAAACTGGAAGGCGAAAAAATTCATGCCCAGAAACTCTCAAAGCTTCACTTGATGGACGATTGAAGCTTTGGCGTTGGCAATTGAGGCGAAAGATCAGACTACCGGCGAGCATCTGCAGCGGGTGCGGGTTTACGCGATGGAGCTGGCGCGGGAGCTGCAATTGACCGAAGACGAAACCGAGGCGCTGCAGGCAGCCTCGGTGCTGCACGATATTGGCAAGCTGGCCGTGCCGGAGCACATCATCGCGAAGCCGGGAAAACTGACGCCCGAGGAATTCGAGAAGATGAAGATTCATCCCATCGTGGGCGCCGAGATTCTGGAGCAGGTTGATTTTCCCTATCCAGTGGTTCCGATTGTGCGAGCGCACCACGAGAAGTGGGATGGCAGCGGCTATCCCTACGGTTTGAAGGGTGAAGCGATACCGATTGGCGCGCGCATCCTTTCCGCCGTCGATTGTCTTGATGCGCTTGCCTCCGATCGCCAATACCGCAAAGCTTTGCCCTTGGATGACGCCATGGCGAAGGTGGTCTCAGAATCGGGGATCAGCTTCGATCCGCGCGTGGTGGAAGTCCTTCGGCGCCGGTACGTAGAGTTGGAGAATCTGGCGACCCAGCAGCCCCTGCAAACTCCGCCGAAACTGTCCACAGATATCAAAGTGGAGCGGGGATTGGCTCCGGATGCTGGTTTTGCGGAATCGGAGAAGCCAGGCAATGAAGCGGTTTCGTCGATTCATGCGAATGCGATCGCGGTGGCACGGCGGGAAACGGAGGGGCTGCTGGAGTTGACAGGAAGGCTAGGATCTTCGCTGACTCTCGATGATCTGCTCGCTTTGCTTCTGGTGCGGGCGCGGCGGCTGATGCCGTGCGATTCGATGGCGGTTTACGCCGTGAGAAATAAGGTGCTGGTTCCGGAAGTGGTGAGCGGCGAGAATTTTCGCCTGTTCTCGTCGTTGCGGATTCCGGTCGGCGAAGGCCTTTCGGGGTGGGTGGCGGAGAACGCGAAGCCGATTCTCAACGGCAATCCATCGGTCGAGCCGGGATATCTGAACGATGCAACCAAGTACAGCACGCTGCGCTCGGCGCTGGCCGTGCCGCTGCAGGGAACTTCGGGAGTGGTTGCCGTGCTCGCTCTTTATCGCATTGCGGTGGACGCATTTTCGCGTGAGGAGTTGGGCCTTTTGCAGACAGCAGCGGAGGGCTTGGGTGTGGCGATTGAAGGTGCGTTGCCACAGGGGATGAAGGCCGCACGTGCGGGCGCTGGCTAACCGTGGGTGCCCCGCTCAAGCCATCCTTCGTCTTGAGTGGGACATTCTATTCCATTTCAAAACTCAAATAAGTAAAGCCGTCGGAACGTTCCACTTGCAGTACGACCGGGGCGCCGCTTTTCAGCCCGTTGACAGCGCGCCGCAGGTCTTCCATCGAAGTTATGGGCGTGGTGTTCAGAGAGTGGATCACATCGCCGGTTTCGAGGCCAGTCTCGGGCGTAATTAGATCGGCGGCGCGGCCGAGCACGATCACCCCACTGCCAATCCTCAGAAACGAAAACTCACTGCGCAAGTTGTTGTTCAGGTCGATGCCGAGAATCCCCAGCTTGGGGATGAGGCTCTTTTCGGGGTCGGTGGCGTCCAGCAGTTGATCCATTGGATCGTGTTCTTCGACGGCGGGAACGTAAATCGTTCTCCGTTCTTGGCCGCGCACGATTTCCAGTTTCAGCAACTCGTCGACGCGATGCAGATAGAGCGCCGCAGAAAGCTGGGGAAGAGTTTCGATGCGCCGGTCGTCCGCGCGGAGAATAATGTCCTGGACGTGCAGGCCCGCAGAAGCCGCCGGGCCGCTCGGGGTTACGTCGGCGACAATCACGCCCCAGCGTTGTGCCAGATGCAGCCCATCCGCCATATCGGGAGTGATTTCCTGCGCGGCAGCGCCTATTTCCACGCGATGCACGTGTCCGTATTTGCGAAGACTGTGGTAAACAAAATCGACCACGCGCGCCGGAATGGCGAAGCCCAGGCCCTCGCTGCCTCCGCCTTCGGAAAGAATGAAGGTGTTGATGCCAACCACCGAGCCGTTCATATCGACCAGCGGCCCGCCGCTGTTGCCGGGGTTGATCGGAGCGTCGGTCTGAATATAGGTCATCGCTTTCTTGGGATCGGGCTGGCGTGCCACCGCGCTGACTACTCCCATGGTCACGGAGTTCTGCAAACCTTCAGGGCTGCCGATGGCAAATACCAGTTGGCCGACGCGGGGGCGCTCGGAAAGCAAAGGAAGCGTGGGCAGATCGGTATCATCGATCTTGAGCAAGGCGAGATCGGTTTCTTTGTGAACTCCGATCAGTTTGGCTTCGAGGATGTGGCGCTTGCCGACGGGCACGTCACGGCCGCTATCGCCGGGAATCGGCAAAGCTACCCGGATGCGCTGCGCGCCTTCGACCACGTGCGCGTTGGTCATAATATAACCGTTGGAATCGACGATGACCCCAGATCCGACAGCGTGCTGCTGCACAATGAGCGCGGTTTGCGAGCGGTCCTCTTCGTGGACAGGGATGTAGCCGGTGACCAGAATCTGAACGACGGCGGGAGAAACTTTGGCGGCCAGGTTCTCAAGCTCATCATTGAATTCGGCGAGCGCGCGCGGTGGCGAGGACTCGTTGGCAGCCGGGCTTTTTCCGGCAGAGGCCCTGGCCGGGACTTGAGACATCGGCTTCTCCGGCGACGACTGCTGTGAGATCAAAGGCGCGCCCACAGCAAGTAGGACAGCCAACGATAAGATGAGGGCGGCGCGGGACCGGTCAACGGACTGCACGGTATAAATAAACGAAGCAAACATGAATCACCATCTCCAGCAGCCAAAGAATGCCTGTTAAACGGTAGCACGCGGGGCCCGCTTGCAATGTAAAAGTGCGTAGACGAGCCCTTGGAGCCGGACCGCAGGCCGAAGGGGGAATCTAGGTTCTACCCTTAACTAACTGGTTATCAGGCTTTTATAGCGATGCCATCCGTGATATAACCTGCCCTGAGCATCATTTGTGGTCGATACGCACATGATCCGCACCTCAGGAGCGCATTTCGATGGTATTTGCCCCTTTTGCAGAAAGTGAACGATCGAACCACGATAGAGGAGGCACTGTGTCCGAAGCACGGACCGGAAAAAGATTTCCGCTGCATTTGCCGATAAAGATCCATAACGAGACCGCAAGCGGCGACGCCAAGGGAACCACAGGCAATTTGAGCGCGGCCGGAGTTTATATTCGCGCCGACGCCTCGCTGGAGATTGGTTCGCCAGTGGAATTTGAAATCACGCTGCCGCCAGACGTCACCGGAGCGCAAGAGAACGTCGTAATTCAGTGCAAGGGGCGCGTGGTGCGCAGCGATCCCACGGGCGGCACTCCGGATGGCAAGGGAGTGGCCTGCGTGATCGATTCCTACGAGTTCGTAAGGAACTCGTAAGCTAAGCTTTCTTTTAGTCTGACTCTTGGTAGAAGAACACTGATTCAGGGACCCTAACTTGGAGCGCCGATAACATGCTCAAACTGATTCTGGCCGATAATCAGGCAATCTTCCGGGCAGGCATCGCCAAGGTTTTGGCGGTGGAAGACGAGATGCGCATCGTGGCGCAGGCTCAGACGCCGGAGCAGATGTTCATGGCTCTGGACAAATTTCGGGCGGCGGTCCTGGTGGTCGCGGCGGGATTTCACGGCGACTTCGCGGCCATCGCACAGGCCGCCAACCGCGCCAAGACCCGCGTAGTCGTGCTTGCCGATACGGGCGAGAGCGCCCAGCGGCACATGGGTAATGGCGCGCATGGTGTGGTCTACCGCAACGTCACCAGCGCGGCCCTTGTCGATTGCGTCCGCAAAGTAGCGCGCGGTGAAACCTGGGTGCAGGATGTTGCCGTGCCCAGTGAACTCACCGAAAACGATATGGTGGGACTGCGTGTGCGCGATCGTCTCACCGCGAAAGAGCTGCGCATCGTCGCGCTGATCGTGCAAGGCTACAAGAACAAAGAAATTGCCACGCAGCTCGGCACGACCGAGCAGGTCATCAAGAATTATCTGCGCAACGTGTACGACAAGATCGGAGTTTCAGATCGGCTGGAGTTGGCGTTGTTCACCATCCACCATAGGATTCTGAATGAAGCGGCAGCTGCTACCGCGGCTGGACCGCCACAACAAGCGCCGGCGGGAGTGATGCCCTGAAACTCAGTTGAAGCGGAAATTGTTTTTCAAAAAGGCGGCCTGCGGGCTGCCTTTATTTTTAGCGCCCGATTGATGCACGCTGAAGGTTCCACTCAGAAATAGCCGTTCCATAAGTACCGCACTCAGACTCACTCCACCTCGAATTCAGTAGAGCGAGTCTTGCTCGAATTGCCAACTGAGTCTACGGCGCGCAGATCGAGGCGATACGAGCCTGGATCGAGCTGGGCCACCGGCAATTTCAGACCGAGATCAATTACCGGATTACCGGGAGTGCCTTTCGGTGTGCGATCGCCGATGTGGAACCGCTGTTGTCGGGTCTTCAGATTGAAAATGAACAGCTCGTATGCAACTTCAGGGGGATTGGGTTTTTTCAGTAACGGCTCGTAAACCTCGGCATAGATTGCCGCCATATCGGTCTTTTTGAAGTGGTTGGTCGCCGACGGTGAAATCTGCAAACCCTGCACCACCAGAGGGGTGCGATCTTCCAGCAGAAGGCTGTCGAGATCGGTCGAGAGATCGGCGGCGCGGCGGATAGAGTTGCTGAGAACAACTCCACTGATGCTGAATTGCTGCTCGCCATAGGGATCGATCGCCAGCGGCTCTTCGAGTTTGCCGAAACTCTCATTGCTTGAGCTGAAGACGACTCGCAAGCTGTACTGGCCGGATGCGATGCCAAACTGGTTTTCATAATGGAATGGCTGCTTCTGGAATTGCTCGACTTCTTTCTTGCCATCGAAGTCGAGATTTACTGTGTCGCTGAAGCGGGCGGCGATCGATTGGTCCGGCTTGTAGGCGATTCCAAGAATGTTAAGAGAAGCGTGCTCTTTGCCTTTGACCTTTTCAAATTTCAATGCGGACGAGGGAATCTCAACCGCGAGGTGGATTTGTGCGGTGTTGGGTGAAGTGTAGAAGAAAGGCGCTTCCATGGAAGCCGTAACGTTGCCTTTCATCTCGCCCGCGGCGCGGGATTCGAGGTCCTTCTCCACCGGATTGCCAGCAAGAAGATCGGTGGGCCTGGTCGTGCAATACCCGCTGCGGGCGCGAACTTCAGTGCCATGGCGTTCGACTTTCACTTTGAGGCTGTGGCAACTGCCTTCGGTATACACTGCCGGAACATAGCCAAGCAGGTAGTACTGATTTTGATCTTGCGCGATGCGCTGCATGCCTCCGAGCAAATCGTTGGTGTTGAGAATGACGAAGCCTCCAGTGCCATCGGCAAGCTGATACATGACCTGCTGATTGTCGGTGGCGCTGGGAGGAAATGGCGGAACAATCTGGCGCGGCTGATTGTAGGGACTGTACAGGGCGCTGTTGTATGTGCCTGCGTATCCGCCGCCGCTTCTTCCGGTGCCGGTGGTGCCACCGCTTCCACTACCGCCGCTGTGACCACTGCCGGTGCCACCAGTTCCCGTGCCACCGGTGCCTCCCGTGCCGTGGCCGCCGCCACCTGCGCCGCCACCGCCGACGCCGTGTTGTGCTGGATCGGGGCCCGGCGCCGCAAACGCAGCAAGCTTCAAGGCCGGTTGATTATCGGTTATGTGAAATGCCGCGGGAACCAAGAGTAAGGATGAAGATGTGTAGGGGGAAGTGTAGGGAAACGACGGATCTTGCAAGCGACTGTGCGGAACGCCAGGCACAGGGGCAACCAATCCGCGAACGTCAATCGGATAGATGGCAACATTCGCCTTGTTGCAGGTGTCGATGGTGGCAGTAATCTCCGACTCATATTCAGAAGTCAATGGGAAGCCGGCGGTCAGCATAACCAGGGTCTTGCGGCCTGGAACGTTCGACATTCCTTTGGCGAGGTCGCGCAGCGCGAGCAGGACCGTGTGAACTCCGAAATCGGCTTCAGCGTTGCTCAGAGATGGCATGGCCACTGCCGGTGTTCCGAGCGATGCCATCGTGGGCTCCGGGTTGGGAGAAACTGCGGAACCTTTTATTCCGGCCACGACTTGTTTGAGCCGATCTGCATCGGAGGTGAAGTTTTGAGTGATGGTGACCGTGCCGCCGAATTCGGCGATGGCAATCAGCCGGTCGGGCCCAGCATTGGCCTCAATAAATTTGGTGGCTGCTTCCCGCGCTTTGGCCTGGTCGCCAAACTCCATGGTGGAGTTGTCGAAGAACAAGACCATGTAACGCGGCTTGGCCGCAGGCGTCGAGCCAGTGTTTTCTTCATAAGAAAAACTGGTGATGGGCTGCTCTTTGCCGTCTTCCCAGACTTTGAAGTCTTTTTGTTCGAGGTCGCGGACGTAGTTGCCTTTCTTGTCGGTCACCACGGTGTCGACTAGAACAAGGCGCGATTCCGCGTGGAAAGTTGCGGTTGAGTC
This sequence comes from uncultured Acidobacteriaceae bacterium, assembly GCA_963743585.1. Classification (GTDB taxonomy): domain Bacteria; phylum Acidobacteriota; class Terriglobia; order Terriglobales; family Acidobacteriaceae; genus Sulfotelmatobacter. The sequence goes on from CAVUQI010000008.1 coordinate 93,446, forward strand.
TGCGGAGGATTGAGCGTACGCCAGCGTGCCGTGCGCGGTACGTTGCAAGAGGAACCAGCAACTCATCGCGCACAGGAGAGCGACAAGAAAAGCCAGGCGAGGGTTGCGCATACATCACCTCCGCGAAATGGTGAGTCCATCCAACATAAACAATCCGACTACTAACGAATTTCTACCGTTCCATTTTCAGCCGACATTAATTGTCCTTCGGAATCCCGTACGACCAAGCGAACCAGATAGCTGCCCGGTTTTACGTCAAAGCTGCTCTTAAGCGTAATGCCGGAGCCGAGTTTATGCTCTAACGTCTCGTCTTTCCAGTGCATTGTGACCGTTTTTTCCAGCCCCTGGACGAAGTTGCCATTCCGATTGAATACCGCAGAGACGCAAGTGAGAACATCATTATTGCGCCCATCAGCTTTGCGAAAGCGCATGCGTTGCACGTCAACATGGGCAAGCACGATCAGCTTGGCGTCATCGTCGCTGGCCTTGAAGAACTGTGTGTGTAATTCCACCGGAAGATTGTGCAGCTCATCCTGGGAATACATGGCCTCTTCGATTTCCTCGTGGGCTTGCTGGTTGGGATCGCTAGCGTGTTTCGGGGCGAAGTAGCCGCGGCGCGCCTGCATGCTGAACTTCTGCGGCATTTTCAGCGTGACCTTGACCGGGTGGAAGCTGCCGTCGAGCTTGAGATTCTGTGGCGTGAAGGCGAGCACGTAGGAATATTCCGGAGGTTGCGCCACGCGGCGAAAGCCTTCATCGAGGTCGTTGTTGTTATGAAAGAAAACGCCGCCGGTGCCGTCGGCCAGAACGGCAAGAAGATCGTCATTGGCCTCTGCAGCGGCAATCACGATCAAGCCTTTACCCGGTGGCGGAGAAACCGCCGGCGGATTGGAGATATCGCCGAGCGTATCGATGGTGTATAAACCGCGCGCATCGAGAGCATCGATGACCACCTGCGAGCGCAGTGCGCGATCCATGATGTCGGTATATTCGAACTCCATTTGCGGAGCAATGAAGCCGGGGGAGACCAGAACGACGCTACGCTGGCCGGGCATGCGGGAGATATTGCGAACGACTTGCTGCAAAACGGTGAGAGACACGTGGCTTTCCTGGTCACCAACCGCCAGCATCTGTTGGGTCTTCATGCTCACCAGTCCGCTGGCTACGGTTGCCGCATTTGGGGTGCCGATCACTCCAGGGCAGGTTAGCGCCTCCTGCATGGCCACCTGGCTCGCATCTGGGTCCTGCTTATTGAAGATTAGATCAGCTTGGTAATAGCTGATGTCTGGGCAATCGGTGTTCAACGATGAAATCGGTCGCGGCCTGAGGAGAAAAAGGGTTGCATGCAGCTTGGCGCGATCGTCGGTAAAGTCCAGAGTTGTCTGACCTGAGGTGGTGAAAATCGCCGCACGGTCCGTGGGGCGCAACGTCGCGAAATGACGCTCGGCTGCTTCACGCACGCGGGCAAGATCGCCGAACTGAAGATGAACGTCGTCGAAGAGATAAGCAATGAAGCGTTCGGGAATGGCGGTTGTGCTTGCGGTGGTCGAAGTCTCGCTGGGAGTAGAGTTTTCTTCCGAAGTTTGTCGCGCCCTGGCAGCGAGATCGCCGGGTCGTTCGACTTCAAATTGCGTTATGACCTGCGGTTTGCCCTTGTCGAAGACCTGAAAATCATCCTTGCGAAGATTGCCGATGGCATGTCCCTGGGCGTCGCGGACGACAGCGCGGACCACGACCAGCTTGACGTTTACCTTAAACGTGGCAGGTTGGTCCTGAGCCGTGATCTCGGCTGAGGCCGGCTTATTTTGAGTCTCTGAAGTAGCGGACACGGAAACCTGCGAAGGACCGTTTTGGGGGAACGCCTGGAGACTGGCGAACAACAGCAGCAATCCGCACAGCCAACGCGAAAATGAATGCTGTCTGCATATCCGTCGCAATGGATGACGCGCGGAAGAGACCGTCCTGAACGCCCGAAGATTCTTCATAGGGCACGATTCGCGAAGGAAGCAGGGGGACTTTGGTCGAGGCGCGGCCGAAGCTGCTTTCGAACCAAAGAATTACCGGGCATATTCTACACCGAAGATCCACTATCGGCTCTGGCCGAGACCCGCCTTTAACTTCGCATCTGTCCGGCTAATCAAGATTGCTTTGCAGGCCGATAGGAGTTTGTGGGAGTCGAATACCCCGGCTCGAGCCTGAAACCTTGCCTGCTTGAGGTGCTTAACATCCAGTAAGAGTTTGTTGGTCTTCACAGAGAACGACAGAGAACGACAGAGAGACCGACAGAGAGACCGACAGCTATGAGTGATGCGGAGATTGTCAAAGATTTTCTGGTCGAGAGCTACGAAAACCTGGATCGGCTGGATCGCGATTTAGTGGAACTTGAGAAAAAGCCCCAGGACCACGAAGCCCTGGCCGGCGTGTTTCGCACAATTCACACGATCAAGGGAACCTGCGGGTTCCTGGGTTTCGGCAAGTTGGAGAAAGTTGCACACGTGGGGGAAAACCTACTCAGCCGGATGCGGGACGGGCATCTGGCGTTGAATCCCGAGATTACGACTGCGTTGCTCGGCATGGTGGACGCGGTGCGGCAAATGCTCAAAGAAATCGAAACCACGGGCGCGGATGGCGACATTGATTACGCCGAATTGAGAGAAAAGCTGACCAGGTTGCTGGAGCCCGCGGCCGAGATCCAGAAGAAAGCGCCGCCAGCAAAGAAAGCCGAGAAGCCTGAGGTGTCGCCTGTGGTCGAGGCTGCAGTTGAGCAACCGGAGGGAGATGCGGAAGTCCAATCCGGAACAAGGAACCAGAGTAACGAGGCAACTCACTCGGTTGCGCGATTGCCTGCAGCCGGTGCAGTTCGTGCCCCCGAAGAATTGGATGGCCCGAAAAATCTTCAAGCCGCGGGAGGGCAAGCGAGTGCATCGGAGAGCACAATTCGCGTCCACGTTGGTCTGCTCGACAAAGTCATGACCCTGGTAGGGGAACTGGTGTTGGCCCGCAACCAGGTGTTGCAGTATACCGGGCGGGTGCAGGATGCCGGCTTCCTAGCGGCCTCGCAGCGACTAAACCTGATCACGACCGAGCTGCAGGAAGGAATCATGAAAACACGCATGCAGCCCATCGGGAACATTTGGGGACAGTTCCCTCGTACCGTCCGGGATGTGGCGCTGGGCTGCGGCAAGCAGGTCAAGATCGAGATGGAGGGCAAGGAGACCGAGCTGGACAAAACTATCATTGAGGCGATTAAAGATCCTTTGACCCACCTGGTTCGCAACTCGGTGGATCATGGGATCGAACTTCCTGAGGACCCGCGTGAAGAAAGGGAAAGATGCCACCGGCCGCCTGGTGCTGCGGGCGTTCCATGAAGGCGGCCAAGTGAATATTGAGATCAGCGACGACGGCGGAGGGTTGAATAGCGACCGCATTCGAAAAAAAGCAGTGGAACGGGCCGTCATCAGCGCCGAGCAAGTGGCGCGGATGAGCGAACAGGAGGTCTTCAATTTGATCTTCCTGCCCGGATTTTCCACCGCGGAAAAAATAACCAATGTATCGGGCCGGGGTGTGGGGATGGACGTGGTGAAGACAAATGTCGAACGGATTGGCGGAAGCGTCGGCGTTCAGTCGACAGCGGGGCAGGGAACCACCGTCAGGGTGAAGATCCCCTTGACTCTGGCGATTGTTCCGGCGCTGGTCGTGACGTGTGCGGGAGAAAGGTATGCGATTCCGCAGCTCAGCCTGGTTGAACTGGTGCGATTGGAAGGCGACAAGTCGAGCCGGGCAGTGGAGTGGGTGCATGGCTCTCCGGTCTACCGGCTGCGCGGACGCCTGCTGCCGCTGCTGTATTTGGATCGCGAACTTGGAGTAGCGGCGGAATCGGCTGGCACAACCGAAGACGCCGGGGTGGTCAACATCGTCGTACTGCAGGCCGACGAGCGGCAGTTCGGATTGGTGGTGGATCGGATCAATGACACCGAGGAAATCGTGGTCAAGCCGTTGCGCAAGCAGTTGAAACGAATCAAGACATTTGCGGGATCAAGCATCATGGGCGATGGCAGAGTAGCGCTGATTCTCGATGTGCTGGGGCTGGCGCAGCGTGCGAGTGTGGTGAACCAAAGCCGCGAGCGACCGGCGGCGGAAAAAACAATGGAAACCTCGCACGAGGCGACGGAGAAGAAAACCTTCCTGCTCTTTGCCGGTCCCGGCGATTCACGCATGGCGATTCCGCTCAGCACGCTGGCACGGCTGGAGGAATTTCCCGTCGCACAAGTGGAAATGTCCGGCACTCAGTGGGTCACACAGTATCGCGGGCAGATCCTGCCGTTGATTCGGCTCAGCGTGGTTATGGAAGAACGCCGGGCCAAGTTGCGCGGCCTGCAAGGTTCGCTGCCGGCCGCGGACTCAGGGCCGATTCAAGTATTGGTCTTGAATCATGAAGGGGGGGCCTTTGGACTGGTGGTGGAACAGATTCTCGATATCGTGCAAGACCGGGCAGACGTGAAATCGGCTGCGACCCGGGAATCTGTGCTCTATTCGGTGGTCATTGCGGAACGGGTCACGGAGTTGCTCGATATCGCGTCGATCATACGCAGGGCAGACTTAAATACTCCCACAGCCAATGCGATGCGAGCGGGAGGCGCGAACTGAGCCATGGCAAGAACATCACAATTTTGCACATTCTATTTGGATAAGCTGCTGTTTGGAGTGGAGTTGAAAGGCGTACAGGAGGTCATTCGATCTTTGGAAATGACCAGGCTTCCCCTGGCTCCGCCGGTGGTGAGCGGACTGATGAACCTGCGAGGCCAGATCGTGACCGCGGTCGATCTGCGGCGGCGGCTCAATCTGGAGGCTGCGGCCCCGGATGCGCGGCCTATGAACGTGGTGGTCCGCTCGGAAGATGGGGCCGTCAGCTTGCTGGTGGATGAAATCGGCGACGTAGTCGAGGTCGAGGAGAGCAGCTTTGAAACGCCTCCGGAAACCTTGCGCGGGTCGGTGCGGACGATGATTTTGGGAGTTCACAAACTCGATGACCGCCTGATGCACGTGCTGGACATCGAGAAGGCTTGCGAAATGGCTGAGGTCGCCGAGAACGCCCCGACTAGGTTGCATTCTGCATAGATAAATCACTCTCGTGACAGGTATCGCCTCGATGTAATTTTCACCGGCAGAATTTCCTCGACAGAGCGCCGGCCGAAGTGGATGCGATAGTCGACTCGATTAAGATCCGCCGGTCACTTCGCGTGCCCACTGCAGGGCCTGCCAGTGAGCTCCGGCCACATCGGCTTCGACCAGGTGAAGCTGGCTGCTGAGATCGCTTACGGCCTGCCACTCGCCGGATTCCTGGGCCAGCATAAGCTGATAAAAAGGCCGCAGACGGCCGGCCTTCCCCAACAGCACGGTTTTGCTCTCCTGGTCGATCGGGATATTGTCGAGCACCTGCTGCATGGGGATTTCAAGGATCGTGTCCATCAGCGATAGCATTCCCATGAGAAACAGGTCAGAGTCTCCATGCTGAATTTTGGGCGAGAGCAATTCGCAAAACCGGGCGCGAACCAGGGCAGAGAGCACCAGGTCAGTAGTTTTTCCCTGGCCGGCGCCGAGAGTCGCGACCAGGCGAATCCAGCGGCGAACTTCGCGCTCCCCGAGAATCGATAGGGCGTGGCGGACGGAGTGAATTTCGGCGGCAAATCCAAAGGCCGCGGAATTGAGATAGCGCAGCAAGCGATAGCACAAGGAGGCTTCGCTTTTGACCAGATTCTCGATCACGCGCACGTTCAATTCCGGCTCGGAAACGGCTTTGAGCATGCGCAGGTAATTGACCCGATTCGCTGGAATCTCGTGGGCCGTCAGCACTTCCGGACGGCGGAAGAAATATCCCTGGAAATAGACAAAGCCGGCTTGTTTGGCGGCGAGGAATTCCTCGCGGGTTTCCACTTTTTCCGCCAACATGCGGCACCGCCATGGACCATATTGCTTGACCATGGCTGCGGCATCGGAGGCGGAAGTGGCGCGCAGATCCACCTTGATAATGTCGGCCAGATCGGTCAGCGGTTGCCGCGGGTCGTTCACCGCGAAGTCGTCGAGCGCGATCATGTAACCGGCCGCTTTCATGCGCTGGCAGGCGGCAACGACCAACTCATCGGCGGGGACGCTTTCCAGCACTTCGATCACCACCTGAGCGGAAGGCAACAGGGTGATGTAGTCCTTGAGCAAAATGTCGCGGGTGCAGTTGATGAACGCTCGGTGGCCGCCGCATAGGACATCGAGGCCCATCAACATCGAGGTATTCAGAGTGCTGCGCGAGGCAGAATCGACATCCGGATTGCAGAAGAAATCCTCGACACCGTTGCGGAACAGCAGTTCGTAACCGAACACTTTTTCGTCGGAAGTGAGAATCGTCTGCCGGGCGACGAACTGGGTCCCGGGCTTGCACGACGGTTTGCCAGCGGCGGGTTTCAGTGCGGAGGAAGGAGTTGTCACTTGTTGTTTATCGGCATCAGAGCGCGGCGAGATTACAGGATGCGCCAGGGCGTGCTTCAGAGCTTCTAGGCTTCGGGGCGGCGATGTGCCTGGTGTTAAAGACCTGGCTCCTGATGCCGATAAAAAAACATTACCAAGGCGTGCGATGCGGGCTGCGGTCAAGCGCGCTGGCGGCGACCCCGAATGTGGAACCGTGGGAGGAGTATTAAATGAAACTAACACTTGGCAAAAAACTCGGGCTGGGCTTTGGAGTGATCCTCGCCCTGATGGTCTTTAGCTCAGCGATGAGCTACTCAAAGTCGGGAGGTATTAAAGCGAGCCAGGACATTACGTTCGAGGTGCGTTACCCATCGCTTGCAATCTGCAAAGACTTGCAGCGCGATCTGAACCAGACACAGAGCAAAGGCCGACAGGCTACTCTGGCTGGGGCCGAGCCGGCCAGGCGAGATGCGGCAAGGAAACTGTTCAATGGCACATGGGACGATATTGGGAAAGACGTTGCCCAGCTCGACGAGCTAGCGCCCAAATGGGTCATGCAAGAGGACCGTGACCGTCTGGCGGCGATGAAGCCGCACCTTAGCGAGCTAAGGGCCGCGCAGGAAGCTGCCATGAACCGTGCCGCCAATGGCGAGAAAGACGCGGTCGCCGCGGGAGGCAATGAATTTGCCGACAAGGCTACGCCGGCGAACGAGGCCATTAAGACTTCCCTCGGCGCCCTGGCCGACTCCTTCGCCGGGCTCATTGCTCAGAACAAGGAAGATTTGCATGCCGAGAGCCGCTCACTTACGGTGACCATGGCCGTCACCAACTTTGTGGCGCTCGGAGTAGGCATTTTCGTGGCGATTTTCCTGAGCCGCGGCATCTCGGGCGCGACTCAAGCGGTTCTGGCTCAGTCGGAAGCCATCGCGGCAGGTGACTTGACCCGTGACGACCTGAAAGTCCAAAGCAAAGACGAACTCGGTGACCTCACCGTGGCCATCAACAAAATGAGTGGCAGCCTCAAGAGCATGATCATGGCGATCACGGAAAATTCCTTGCACGTGGCCAGCGCGAGCGAGGAACTGTCGAATACCAGCCAGCAGATTTCGGCCAACTCAGAGGAGACTTCAGCGCAGGCGAAGGTAGTGTCCGATTCGGCGCAGCAGGTGAGCCAGAACCTGCAGACAGTGGCGACCGGAGCAGAGGAAATGGGATCGAGTATTCGGGAGATCGCCAAGAATGCAACCGAAGCGGCACGGGTGGCGACTTCGGCGGTGAAGGTAGCGGAAACGACAACCGCGACAGTTTCGAAGCTGGGGGACTCCTCAAACGAGATTGGGCAGGTGATCAAGGTCATTACCTCGATTGCGCAGCAGACCAATCTTCTGGCGCTGAACGCCACCATCGAGGCGGCGCGAGCGGGAGAGGCCGGCAAGGGGTTTGCGGTGGTCGCGAACGAAGTGAAAGAGCTGGCGAAGGAGACAGCGAAGGCGACGGAAGACATCAGCCTGAAGATTGAGGCGATCCAGACAGACACCAAGGCGGCGGTGGAGGCGATTGCGTCGATCAGCGAAGTGATCAATCAGGTGAATGGGATCTCAACGACGATTGCGACGGCGGTGGAGGAGCAAAATGCGACGACGAATGAGATGTCGAGGAACGTGAGCGAAGCAGCCAACAGCAGCGGGGAGATCACGAGCAACATCAACGGAGTGGCGCAGGCGGCGGAAAGCACCTCGCGGGGCGCCGGAGACACGCAGAAGGCGGCGCAGCAGTTAGTCGAGACTTCGGCAGAGCTGCGGCGATTGGTCGAGCAGTTCAAGATCAATGCTGGGCACGACGGGATGCATGCGCCGAGGAGCCACGCAGCGGCCGCAGGGGCATAGCTCGGAGATGGGCGAGAGCTTTTCGGCAGCACCGGGGATGCTTAGGCCTGTCTGCATGTCTGATCCAGGTGTGTCCGATCTCGGTGTGGCTGACCCAGAGAAGAAAAATGAAGCTGACACTCGGAAAGAAGATGGGGCTAAGTTTTGGGGCGATCCTAAGCTTGATGTTAGCCGGGGCGGTGATCAATTACGTGGCCTCTGCCGACATCCGGCGCACACAGGACACCACCGTCGAAATGCGCTTTCCCGCAGTGGAGACGGCGCGAAAGTTGCAGCGCGATTTGAACTATACCCAGGTGAAAGGCCGGCAGGCGATTCTTGCCGGGACCGAACCGGCGCGCTGGAAGGAAGCGAAGGACGCATTCGATGCAGCGTGGGGAAGTATCGGAAAAGATGTTGCCGTGCTCGATAAATTGGCGCCGGCCTGGCCCGAACAGAATCGGGAGCAGCTACGGGACATCAAGCAGCACCTGCCGTTCCTGCTCACGACGGAAAAATCTTGCGTTGAGCATGCAGCCAACGGCGGCCCAGATGGGGTGATACGGGCAGGCAACGAAAATGCGGACCTGGTTACGCCGGCGAATATCGCAGTCAAGAAAAGCCTCGACGCACTGGCAGAGTCACTCGTGACCCTGCTGGACGAGAACAAGGAAGAACTGCACGCCAAGGACCGCTCGCTCAACCTGGCGATGTCGACGACTTCCGGGACGGCCCTGTGCGCGGGAATCTTCCTGGCCGTCTATCTGAGCCGCTATGTCTCCAGGGCGACGCGCTCGGTGCTAGCGCGGGCGGAAGCCATCGCGGCGGGAGACCTGACGGGCGAAGAGTTGAAGATACGGAGCGAGGATGAGTTGGGGGACCTTACCCGGGAGATGAACAAGATGAGCGCGAGCCTGAAAAGCATGATCATGGCCATCACGGAAAATTCTGTCCAGGTAGCCAAGGCGAGCGAGGAATTGTCGAACACCAGCCAGCAAATCTCGGCAAACTCCGAAGAGACGTCGGCGCAGGCGAAGGTGGTGTCCGATTCGGCGCAGCAGGTGAGCCAGAACCTGCAGACAGTGGCGACGGGAGCGGAAGAGATGGGATCGAGCATCCAGGAGATCGCGAAGAACGCGACCGAAGCGGCGCGGGTGGCGACTTCGGCGGTGAAAGTCGCGGAGACGACGACGGCGACCGTATCGAAGCTGGGAGACTCGTCGCTTGAAATAGGGCAGGTGATCAAGGTCATTACCTCGATTGCGCAGCAGACCAATCTTCTGGCGCTGAATGCGACCATTGAGGCCGCTCGTGCTGGGGAAGCGGGCAAGGGATTTGCGGTAGTCGCGAACGAAGTGAAAGAGCTGGCGAAAGAGACGGCGAAAGCGACGGAAGACATCAGCCTGAAGATTGAGGCGATCCAGACTGACACCAAGGCGGCGGTGGAGGCGATTGCGTCGATCAGTGAAGTGATCAATCAGGTGAATGGGATCTCAACCACGATAGCGACGGCGGTGGAGGAGCAAAATGCGACGACGAATGAGATGTCGAGAAACGTGAGCGAGGCAGCCAACAGGAGCGGCGAGATCACGAGCAACATCAACGGAGTGGCGCAGGCTGCGGAGAGCACATCACGGGGCGCCGGAGACACGCAGAAAGCGGCGCAGCAGCTAGTGGAGACTTCGGCAGAGCTGCGGCGGCTGGTCGAGCAATTCAAGATCAACGCCGGCGAAAACAGCCTCGGAAGCGGAAGGAGTCCGATCCCAGCGCGGAGCAAAGCCGCTTACGCGGGTTCGTGATGCTTCGACGGGCGGGAAAATGATTGGCACAGGATCGAGGCGTCTCGGATGAAATTGACGATCAAACGACGTTTGTACGGATTGGCAGCGACCGCGCTGACCGCTGTTGCCGGCGTAAGCGCATCCGGCTACTGGGGTATCACTTCCGTTCAGAAAACGACCAAGCAAGTCGCTGGTATCGGCATCGCGATCCGCAACCATATCGAAGCCGGCATGTACAACGACATGACCAGCGAAGATATTGAGGCAATGTGCACAAAAAAGGGCCCGGATCAGCAGGATGCGGTGACGAACTGGGTCACTCATTCCAAATTGCTCGCGGAGCGGGCCAGTGCTGCCCGGGCGGCAGTGACCGACCCTACTTTGCAGGCGACGCTGGACACAGAAGCTCGTACTGTGCAGGAGTATCGGAGCGCCGGAGATGCGCTCTCCCAAGCTCTGGTAAACGACCCGAATGCGGCCAAAGACGCAGCCGGGCGGACTCTCGAACTTTACAGCCAGCTGCAACAACAGATCCAGGACGGCAACGATCAACTGGAAACCAGCGCGAAGCAGGCCGAACTGAGCGCCGGAAAGAAAGGTGCCCGCGCCAGCCGAATCACCTTCGCGATATGCGGGCTTTCACTGTTGATGCTCATGGCCGGCAGCTTTGTCCTGGTGAGAACAATTTCGCAATCCCTGAATCGATTGACCGTGATGATTCAGGATATCGCGCAAGGCGAAGGCGATGTTACCAAGCGGTTAGTGACCGCAGGAGCTTTTGCCAAGGACGAACTGGGCGAAGTCAGCCGGCTCTTTAACATATTTATGGACAAGCTGCAGGAACTGCTGCGGGCAGTCGTAGGCCACACCCACAAACTGGCGGAAGCCAGCCAGCAAATGCTCGAAGCAAACCGGGAGATCACCATCAACTCCGGAGAAACCGCGACCCAGGCGGACGCGGCTTCGAGGGTCACGCTGCAAGTCAGCCAGAACCTGCAAAGCCTCTCGACCGGAGCGGGAGAGATGACCTCGACCATTCAGGACATCGCGACCAACACGACAGCGGCCGCGAAAGTGGCTTCCACTGCGGTCAGCGCGGCGCAGGCCGCCAACACTACCGTCGCCAAGCTGGGACAGTCGGGCGCGGAGATCGGTGTCGTCATCAAGGTGATCACTTCGATCGCGCAGCAGACGAATCTGCTGGCGCTAAACGCAACCATCGAAGCCGCCCGCGCCGGAGAATCCGGCAAGGGTTTTGCAGTAGTCGCCAACGAAGTAAAAGAGCTTGCCAAGCAAACGGCGAAAGCGACAGAAGACATCAGCCACAAAATCATCGCAATCCAGGCGGACACCAAGGGAGCAGCCGAGGCGATAGGAACGGTCAGCGGAGTGATTCACCAGATCAATGACATCTCGGCGACGATTGCGGCCGCAGTCGAGGAGCAGAGCGCGACCACCACCGAGATGACGCGCAACGCCAGCGAAGCGGCCAACGGAGCGGGCGACATTTCGGCCAATATCGGGCGGGTGGCGCAGGCCGCCAACGGTACTTCGGCGCGCGCGCAGGAGTCGGAGAGGGCGGCGCAGGAATTGGCGATGATCGCCGACGAATTGAGTAAGTTGATGGCGCAGTTCAAGATTGAGCGCCGCGATCCGCGAATCCCGATATCCCTACCCGTCCGAATGAACGCGAGCGATGCCACTGCACCTTCCCTCGATCAAGAGGTGATCACCATTAATATCAGCCGGCACGGTGCTCTGCTGAAGGGGGTCCGGGGAAAGGTCCGGTTAGGAAGCACAATTTCTCTCAGCCGCGCCGGGAAGCGGGAGGAGTTTCAGGTCGAGTGGGTGGGCGAAGACCATACCGCCGATGCCGGTCGGATCGGGGTCTCCGCAGTCGATCGCTCAACTTGCTTTTGGGACGACGTGCTTGATGCGCACTCAGGCGCCCCGACCGGCGCGGAGGGAAATGATTCAGGTGTGGTTCGGGCGAAAGCGAAGGCCCAGGGAGCTTAGTGGGACCGAGCCGCATGCACCCGATGTATCCGAAATTGGCAAGTCGATGGCAGCGTGCGGGACATTGAACTTCTTCGGTTCTTGCACGAAAACAATATTGAAAAATCTTTCCCAGTAAGAACGGCGGTTCATTTTCGAACTTCGAGCTAGCTGTTATTTGATCAACCAGTGCTCTTTTTCATCTTTTTCCTATTCCTTCCGTTACTCCAGAGTTCCAGGTAACTAATGTTCCCCTGAAAATTGCCGAAATACTGGGTGATCGCAATCCGGTTTGCAGATGGAACTGGGGACAACATGAGAAATATCTTTTCGTCTTCCTTCCGCAGAAAATTTGGGTGCGTAGTCCTGGCATGGACAACTTCGCTTGCGATGTGCGCCTATGCACAACAAGCCTCCAGCGCACCGCCGAGTCAGGAAGAGCTGAACAGGCAGTTGCTGCAGCGCATTGAGGAATTAGAAACCCAGGTGAAACAACTGCAGGGGAAACAGGCGGAGCCCGTGGTGACGGCGGCCCCGGTCCCGGTACCCGCACCTTCGCCGGTGCCCGAGCCCGAGATGCCAACGGTGAATGAGGTTGCACCGCGGCTCAAGCTCAACGTCTTCGGCGATATGGGCTATTCATGGTATAACCACGTCCCCAACACGTTTGAATTTGGCTCCCTGGACCTGTTCATGACGGCGCGCCTATCGAACAAGGTTTCGGCGCTGGGGGAAGCGCTGTTCGTTGCGCAGAGCGACAATAGCATCGGCGTGGACGTCGAAAGGCTATTGTTGCGCTACCGGCAAAGCGACCACTTCATGGCCTCGATCGGGCGCATGCACACCTGGGTCGGCTATTACAACACCGCCTTCAACAAAGGTGAGTTCCTGGAAACGGCGATCGACCGGCCCTTTATCTATGCCTTCGACGACCAAGGTGGCATTCTGCCCATGCAGGATGTCGGCGTGAATCTGACCGGCAAGATTCCCTCCGGAAAACTGGGATTGAACTACGTGTTCGAGGTAAGCAATGGACGCGGATGGGGAGGGCCGAATGTGGAGGTAGCGCAGAACTATCAGGATACCAATAACAGCAAGTCGGTGAATGGCGGCCTGTTCATCCGTCCCGACAAGGTCACCGGCCTGCAGATGGGATTCTCCATCCTCCACGACAATCTTTCGCTTCCTGGGCCGCCGGCAGTCGGCGAGACTATCGCCACAGTTCACGCCGTCTACATCAACAACAACTACGAGATTCTCAACGAAGGCGTGCTCGTCCGGGATGCCGAGTCAGGCGGACCGATTTTCCATACCGGAGCCTTCTACAGCCAGTTCTCGCGCGCGTTCCATGCGTTCCGGCCTTATTTCCGGTACCAGTATTTCAATGCCAACGGGGGTGATCCGGTCTATACCTACGTCACCGCTCCGAACGAGTATGCACCGCTCAGTGTCACGGGATTCATAGCAAGGCTCAATGGCCCCTCGGCCGGGATTCGCTGGGACTTCACGGAGCACTCGGCGCTGAAGTTTCAGTATGACCGGTACTCTCTGCGAGGCCTGGCTACCGAAAACGGCCTGACCATTCAGTTTGCCTTCACGTTCTAGGAGACCGCCATGAAAAAAATCAGCGTCAATACGCTCATGTCTTGCGCGGCCGTCATTCTGGCTGTGGTGACCGCACTATGGTTGGGGTCGACACCCGACCAGTCCGGGGCGGCCGGCGATCCGATCGTAGTCATCGTGAACAGCTCGAATCCAGTCTCCAACCTCACCATCAGCGACCTGAAAAAATTGTTCCTGTCCGATCGCAGCCGCTGGGACACCGGAAAAGCGGTCGCGCCCGTGATGGTTGGGCCGGGCGCGCCGGAGCGAACCGTGTTTCTCAAGATTGTTTGCGGCATGAATGACGCGGAGTTCAGCAAGTATTTTCTGCAGGCGGCGTTCACCGGAAGTTCGGCAACTCCTCCTAAGGCAGTAGGTAGCGCGCAAGATGTGAAGACCGTGGTCGCGGGCTCGCCGGGCGCCATCGGCTTCGTAAAGGCCCAGGACTTTCATGGCGACGGGAGTGATGGCGGGGTCAAGTCGGTAAAGGTCGACGGCGCAGCCGCTGCCGATGCCGGTTACAAGCTCAAGATGTAACCTGCCGACGGCTGCTAAGAAGTTAGAGATAGCTCTATGCAATTGACAATCAAAGGGAAATTATCCGGCTTGACCATCAGTAGCTTGATGTTCGTGGCAGCCGTGAGCGCGACCGGCTACTGGGGCATCACATCGGTGTACAAAACCTCTGTTGAAGTGGCGGCTACCGGCTCGGCAATTCGGAACCACATTGAAGCGGGAGAATATAACGACCTCACCCGGGCCGACACTTCCGCAGTATTCACGGCAAAAGGCGATGAGCAACAAAATAAGGCGGACGACTATGCCCAGTCGAGCAAACTGCTGGAAGAGCGCCTCGACGCCGCGCGCAAGTTCGCTTCTGACCCGACCAGCCGGGCGATGCTGGATGACGAAAAGCAACTGAGCGTCCAGTACATCGCGGCGGGCAGCGCACTGATCGACGCGATCATGCACAACCCCAGCGCAGCGCCCGGCCTCCTGGGCCCTTATCTGCAGCTCTATAAGGACCTTCAGGGCAAGATCGAAGAGACCAGCGACCAACTGAGTAAGAGTGCGAAAGAGGCCGAACTTAGCGCGGCAAAAAAAGTGTCGCGAGCTACGCGCGTCATGTTCGTGATTTGCGCGATATCGCTTCTTATGCTGTTCCTGGGCAACTTCACCTTGGGGCGGGCGATCTCCGGGTCACTCAGCCGATTGACCCATATGATTCAGGACATCGCCGAGGGCGAGGGCGATGTGAGCAAGCGTCTGGAAGCAGCCGGCGGCTTCGGCAAAGACGAACTGGGCGAGGTCAGCCGCCTCTTCAATCTATTCATGGATAAACTGCAGGAAATCCTGCGGGGAGTGATGGCCCATACCCATAAATTGTCGACCGCCAGCCAGCAAGTGTTGGAAGCGAACCAGCAGATCACAACCAATTCCGGGGAAACTGCGGTCCAGGCGAACGCCGTTTCCCGCGCCACGCAGCAAGTCAGCCAGAATTTGCAGAGCCTCTCTGTCGGCGCGGGGGAAATGACATCGACTATCCAGAGCATCGCTGCCAACGCGAACGAAGCCGCCAAAGTGGCCTCCACTGCCGTCAAAGCTGCCCAGGCCGCGGACGCCACCGTGATGAAGCTGGGCCAGTCCAGCGCCGAGATCGGCGTGGTCATCAAAGTCATCACCTCGATCGCGCAGCAGACCAACTTGCTGGCCCTGAATGCCACCATCGAAGCCGCCCGGGCAGGCGAAGCGGGCAAGGGTTTTGCGGTGGTGGCCAACGAAGTGAAAGAGCTTGCCAAGCAGACGGCCAAAGCCACCGAAGATATTAGTCACAAGATCACCGCCATTCAGGCTGACACCAAGAGCGCAGCGGCGGCGATCGGGACGGTCAGCGGCGTCATCAACAAGATCAACGACATTTCCTCAACCATCGCGGCTGCGGTCGAGGAGCAAAGCGCCACGACCAATGAGATGACGCGCAACGCCGGCGAAGCGGCTGCCGGGGCGGGCAACATCTCGGCCAGCATCGGAGGAGTAGCGGACGCGGCCAATGGCACTTCGAAGCGAGCGCAAGATTCAGAAAAAGCGGCGCAGGAAATGGCCTCCATTGCCGCCGAGATGAGCATTCTCATGCGGCAGTTCAAAATCGAGCGTCGCGACCCGCGAATTGCAGTGGCTCTGCCCGTCCGCCTGATCCTAACGGATGCTCGAGGAGCAGCGATTGAGGAAGATGTAATGACCGTGAATGTCAGCCGCCGAGGCGCTCTGCTGAAAGGGGTTCGCGGAGAGCTTTCTATGGGCGGCAAAATCACTCTGGCACGGCTCAATCGACGGGAAGAATTTCAAGTCCAGTGGGTGGGAGAGGCGAATTCCGGTGATTCAGGGCAAATCGGTGTTTCCTCGCTTAAGGCCGACTCGTCTTTTTGGGACGATGTAGCTGGAATATCTGGCAGTGGCGGATTGGGTGCAGATGGCAGGCATCCATGGGAAGAAGCTTCCGTAAAGCCAAAGGCAAGAGCACACAGCGCATAAAGAGCGCCTCGTCGGGCGCGCGGGCCAACTCGCGATGAGTCGAATACGCATTCTCGTGGTGGATGATTCGGTCGTGGTCCGGAAGGTGCTTTCCAACACGCTGGCGGACAGACCACGAACTGGAAGTCGTGGGCACGGCAAGCGACGGCCGCCTGGGTTTGGCGAAGATCGCGCAGCTTCGCCCTGACCTGGTGACCCTCGATATCGAGATGCCGGTGATGAACGGGCTGGAGACGCTTGCGGAATTGCGCAAGCTGTATCCCAAGCTGCCGGTGGTGATGTTCAGTACTCTGACTGAGCACGGGGCAGCGGCGACGTTGGATGCATTGTCGCTGGGCGCCTCCGATTACGCCACGAAGCCGAGTAACAGCAGCGGTGGCGCGGGGCTGGCGGTCGAGATGATTCGAGCCGAACTGATCCCGAAGATCAAGGCGCTGTGCGGCGGCAGATTGGCGAAGCTTTCTCTGCCTCCGCCGCGCCCGCTGGTGAAGGTGCAACGACCGGCGCATCGGCGTATCGAGATCGTGACGATTGGTTCCTCCACGGGCGGCCCGAATGCATTAGCAGAGGTGTTGCCGCGCATTCCCAGGGGGTTTCCAGTCCCAATCGTGCTGGTGCAGCACATGCCACCGATTTTTACCCGCTTGTTGGCGGAGCGGCTGGCCGCGCAGTGCGCGATTCCGGTTCACGAAGCGAGTGCTGGAGAGGTTCTTTCCCCAGCCCACGCATGGATTGCGCCGGGAAATTTTCATGTGACGGTAAAACGGACGGCCGCTGGATCGCGTCTGGAGCTAAACCAGGAACGGCCGGAGAATTCCTGCCGCCCTTCGGTGGACGTGCTGTTTCGCTCGGTGGCTGAGGTCTATGGGGCAGGGGCCCTGGCGGTGGTGATGACTGGCATGGGATCGGACGGAGTCGCGGGATCTGAGCGCATCCGCCAGTGCGGTGGTGAAGTCATTATTCAGGATGAGTCTTCCTCCGTGGTATGGGGAATGCCGGGATTGGTTTACGCGTCCGGACAAGCGGATGGCATCTATCCCCTGAAACAGTTAGGGCAAGAGATTGCAAACCGAGTGGCGCACGCCAGAGCATTGGATACGGCCTCGAAAGCGGCAGCAAGCGGCGCCGTAGAACCGGGGATACGATGACCGCCGGCACACAAGTCGCAAAGAGCACTTCGACAGTTTTAGGCAGTAGAGAGCCGATTGACCCCGTCTTTGGTCAAATTCGCGATCTCGTTTACAAGGTTTCCGGAATTTACAAGACAGAGGAAAAACTTTATCTCCTGGCCGGGGGGTGTGAGCGAAGGATGAAACAGTTGAGCGTGAGAACTCCACGCGAATATTGGGAGCGTTTGACGGCGCATCACCAGCGAGATGAAGAAATTAGGCAATTGCTGAATGAGATCACCATTGGCGAGACTTGTCTGTTCCGCAGCCAGCCGCAACTTGATGCGCTCCGTAGAGTCATCCTTCCCGAAATCGTTGGGGAAAAAACCAAACAGATCACCAAGCGCTTGCGCATCTGGAGCGCCGGTTGCTCGACCGGCGAGGAGTCCTACACCGTGGCCATGAATCTGATGGAGGAAAGCGGAAGTCTACTGAAGAACTGGACGGTAGAGATTCTGGCTACCGACCTGAATGACCGCTCGGTTGAAACCGCGAAAGCCGGCATCTACGGAGACTATGCCCTGCGTGCGACCCCGGATTACTTCAAGCGCAAGTATTTTCTCGCCGTTGACGATAAAAAATTGCAGGTGCGACCGGAGGTGAAGAAGCTGATCACCTTCAGCCGTCTCAATCTGCAGGATGATTCCCGGATGCTATTCATGAAGGGCATGGACGTCATTTTCTGCTGTAATGTGCTCATTTATTTCGACGGCCCGTCAAAAGCAAAGGTAATCAACCATTTCTTCACCAATCTTAGTACGGGCGGTTACTTTTTTCTGGGTACTTCGGAGTCGCTGCTGAATCTGAACGACAAATTCCATCTGGTGCACTTTCCGGGGGCCATCGCTTACTGGAAGCCTTCGCTAAAGAGTGGAAAATTATGAGCACACCTGTCACCACGAGCGTGACTGCGCAGGTACGCGAACGCGTAAGGGCCATTGAGACCACGCCGGCCGTACCGCAGGTCACTTCTGCCCCTGCTCGATCTGCTGAATTTGGCTCCAGATATGGTGAAGCTGGATGAGGTCGTAAAGCTGGTTTCTTACGACAAAACCATCGCCGCGCAATGCCTCCGTGCGGCCAATTCACCCCTGTTTGGACTGGCGAAACCACCGGAGACGATCAAGGCCGCAGTCATCAGTCTGGGATTGAGGCGGGTACAGACGATTCTTCTCACTTGTTGCATGGGTAAGGCTTTCCCGGGCAAAGACTGGGCGCTGGATCCGATTGTGTTTTGGCGGCACTCGCTGGGCTGTGCCATGGTGTGCCGAAAATTCAGCGAAAAACTTGGCGCCGAAGACGGCGAAAAAGCCTACATGGCTGGACTGATGCACGATATCGGCTTCATGGTGAATTGCATGGTGTTTCCCAAAGAGTTCGGCGTGGCGGTTAAGCTTGCGGTTGAGCGGCAGGTTCCATTCGCCGCTGCCGAGCTAAACACAATGGGATTCACGCATTGTGAAAGCGGGCAGGCACTGGCCGAACTTTGGAATCTCTCCGAGGAGATGGCGCAGGTCATTGGGCATCACCATGATCCGGAGCGGAGCCTGTCGGCGCGCCCGCTGGTTGCGCTGGTCCGATCTCAGCGATCTCTTATGCCGCGTGCGGGACCTCGGTTATGGCTATTACGAACGTCAGAAAGTGGACCTGGTGGAAGACCCGGCATGGGCAATCCTGCGGCAGGAATACCGCACTCTCGACGGTGTCGACTTGGCTCGATTCACCTTCGAACTGGACGAAGCGGTAGAGTCAATCTCGCAATTGGTTTCGACGATATTTGCTTCCAGCAGCTGAAAGACCGAAGCTTCCTTCTGCGGTCTCGTTGCCGTTTATGCCAAGACTAACGGTGTCGCAAACTCTCCGAACGTTACGGTGCGTCTGTCAGGAATCTTAGGAATGAATCTGGAGGGAGATCGCCAGCGGAAAACTTTCAAATACCAGGGAGACTTCGAGCCCGGGAGAGTCGGCCAGCGAGTAGGTGCTGTAATCGCTTCCGATGATAACTGTGGGCGGAGACAACATGCAGCCATCGCCCAAGCCGGAAATCTTGTTCTTAAAATTTCCGGCGACCATGTTACAAATTTCGCCCAGCGCATCCGACATTTCGGTGCCGACTTTGTCTATTGGAAGGCCAAGCATTTTCGACGTCATGAGCACGGCCGCTTTTTCCTCGCAACGAAGCGTTATAACTCCGCACAATTGGCCGGCCAACCCCACCATCGAGGTGACTCCCGGCGGTAAGCTGACAGCCTCCGAGGGCAGTGCCAACTCAGATGAAAGCATAAGCTGAAAGACCTCGCGGGCGGCGAGTTCCAGCAACGGACGCCAGGTTTCGTGACTGGCTCCGGGAGCCAGCATTGCTTTTGAACTGTTCATACTTTACCTGCTAAGGCCGGTATGACCTGGGTCTTGACCTGATCGGGAGTAAATGGCTTGCGAATGTAGCCCCTGGCGCCACAAGAGAGGGCCTGGACCACATGGGCCTCGCTGCCTTCGGTCGTAATCATGATCACGGGCACCGACTTGGCATTCTCGACGGTGGAAAGTTGCTTGATAAATTCGAGACCATCCATGACCGGCATGTTGATGTCGCACAGGATGAGGTCGGTTGGATTTGTCTGCAAAATGGAAAGCGCTTCAGCGCCATTGCCCGCTTCAAAGACCTGGGACAGATCGAGTCCGGCCTGGCGCAGGGAGCGTTCAACGATCTTCCGCATGACGGAAGAATCGTCGACGATGAGAACCCGTACGGCCATAATTTAGGCATCTCCTGCGGCAGCGTCCGTTCACCCGGAGGCCGCTGTTTGTGGTGCGTTCTTTTCTTCTATCGGCACGGGCTTCGGGGACTTTAGGAGCGCGAAATGCTTCGGTTGTCTATAATGGCCGGGGCGCTTGGCTGGCTTCGAGAAAGCCCTTCGGCGGATGGCTGCTTCGCGCCGCCCGGTTCTGTGAGGTGACAGGTATTTTGTCCGTTGACTGCATGAATGTGAGACCCGGAATTGAAGTGGCGGGCCTGAGCGATGTGGGCTGTCAGAGGGAGAACAATGAGGATTCTTATCTTTATTGGGAACCCACGGACGACGACGAATTTAAGCGCAAGGGGCGCCTGGCAATCATCGCAGACGGCATGGGCGGCCACCAGGGCGGATTGGAAGCCAGCCAATTGGCGGTAGAGACGGTTCGGGAAGTCTACGATGCGGGTTTCCGGGACGATCCTCAAGCCATGCTCCTGGAAGGTTTTGCCGCGGCCCATGCGCGGATTCTGGAGTATGCCGACCGGCACACCACTTTCTATGGAATGGGCACGACGTGCACCGCGGTGGTGGTGCGAGGACGGCAGATGTACTTCGCCCACGTGGGCGATAGCCGGCTCTATCGCATGCGGGATGGGCGGATTGAGCGACTGACCCGCGATCACTCGTACGTTGGCAGGCTAGTGGAAAGCGGACTGGTGCGCGCCGAAGATGCGGAGAAGCATCCCCAGAGGCACATTCTCACGGCGGCGCTCGGCGCTGGACTCGAGTTACAAGTCGACAGTGCCGAGCCGGGCTTGCAGGTGCAGGTCGGCGACGAGATTCTGCTCTGTACGGACGGGCTTTGGGGCGTGGTGACCGAAGAAGAATTAGAGAACGCGTTGCGCAACGGCTCACCGGCGGCGTCTTGCGCCTCCCTGGTGAAACTGGCGCGCGCGCGCGGCGGACCGGACAACATCACTTTGCAGGTCCTGCGCGTTGTTCGCGAGTCGTGATTCCGCAACTCGAGCAGTTCCGAGGCGCCCTGAAGCAAATGTCTTCAGCGTTCATTCTCGCGCCAGACAGAAATTCGGCCAAGAACTGCAATTCGATGCGCATGCGCAGGCCCTTTTCACCTTTCGCGAAAGAGTTTCAAGTTGTTCATTCCGCTACTGTTTATTCAGCTTTTCCTTGCTGGCGAAACGTGGAAGCGGAATTGCTAAAAGATTGTGTCGATTAAAGTCTATTAATCATATGGACTTTATGGCATAATCGCTGGCCATGAAAATTTCTCAAAAGGGATTGTATGCTCTGCAAGCCATGATGATGCTCGCCCGGCATCATCATCAGGGCGCCATCAAGATTCGCGAAATCGCATACGAAGAGGACCTGCCGGAAAAATTTCTGGAACTGATTCTTCTGGAACTGAAGAACGCGCGGATGGTGGAGAGCGTTCGCGGCGCCAAGGGCGGATATCAGTTGCGCCGCGAGCCCTCAGAAATCCGGCTGAGCGAGATCATGCGGTTGATCGATGGGCCGCTGGCGCCGTTTGCCGACGCCGAGCAGCTGCGTGTACTGATCGGCCGCGATGTGCCGCACCGCTCGTTGTATCAGGTATTTCTTAATGTTAGAGATGCGGTGGCGCACATTCTGGATAACACGACTTTGGCGGACTTGATTGCGGGCAACACGCCGCGATCGGGTAAGTTCCGCCGTGAGCCGAAGAAGAAAGAGAAGGGAAGTGTTCTGCCCATGGTGGTTGGAGGGCAAAAGAGCGAATAGAAGTTGTGAGGCGTGGCCCTCAAAGCTGGTGGCGTAAGTCGTAGAAGCTCGAAACTCCCCGCAAATTCTTGAAATGGACTTCAGATGGATATTATGTTTTGAAAGACTACTAAGTCTATTAACATGACTATGCTAAAAGTGATGTAAGAAAAGCCAGCGAGCTGCACCTCTCCCGGAATTACGGTGCAGCGAAGGCTGTGGGCCCAAGTTTCCATCCCTCAGAAATGCGGTAGAAGCACAAAAACTCAAAAAGGAGAGCAGTGTCTACTTCCATGAAAGCAATCACCAGGTTGTTTATCTCTGCAGTTACAGTCGCGGTTTTTGCGGGCGGCGCGTGGGGGCAAAATCCCTCTTCAGCCAAACCCGCGACCGAAACCCCCAGCACATCCGCTCCACCGATTACAGCAGCGGATGTCCAGGCCCTGAAGGATGCGCTTGCCGCTCAGCAGCGGCAAATTCAGGCATTGCAAGAGCAGTTGAACAAGCGCGATGAATCAGTGCAACAAGCCCAGACCACGGCCACCCAGGCGGCCAAAAAAGCAGATGCCGCGCAGGCAACAGCAAGTCAGGCTGTGAATCAGTTGAACAATGACAGCCTCGGCGTGAAGCCGGTAAATGCAACCGCAGGCGATGCAACCTTGAAAAACGCCGTATTGAACTCGCAGGAATCTCCCCAGACAATGAGTCCGAGCCAGCCGGAGACCTTCAACAAACAGATGGAAGGTCCGCTGACGATCCACTTCCGAGGCATCAACATCACTCCCGGCGGATATGCCGCGGCCGAATTTGTGCGGCGCTCGCGGGCCCTGGGAGCAGATCTGCCCACCCCTTTTAATTCTCTGACGCTGCCTGGAGCCACGCAGAGCCAATTTTCGGAGTTCTTCGGTTCTGCCCGCCAATCCAAGATCACAACCTTCGTGGACGGACGTTACAAAAATGTCGATCTCTCGAGCTACGTCTCGGCCGACTTTCTCTCGGCCGGCGTTACGTCGACTTCGACCCAAACCAACAGCTACACTCTCCGGCTTCGCCAAGCCTGGGGCCAAGTCAAATTCCAGAGTGGATGGAGCTTTCTTGGTGGCCAGGAATGGAGCCTTGTAACCGAAAACGGGCATGGAATCTCTCCCGACGACGATCTCGGCAGAACAAACGATGCCCGTCCGAAGACCATCGACCCATCGTATAACGTCGGCTTCGTTTTCGCGCGCCAGTATGGCCTCCGCCTAACTAAGGATTTCTCCGACAAAGTTGCGTTTGCCGTCGCAGTCGAAAATGCGCAGGGCACGCTAACAACTCACGGGAATGGAGACAACTTCGTGCTCGGCGAAGACGGCGCGAGCAATAGTTACAACACAACCGCAACCTATACGTTCAATCCTTCGCCGGACATTATCGCCAAAGTCGCCTTCGACCCCGGTGTTGGGCATTACGAAGTTTTCGGGCTGCTTGATCGTTTTACTGACCGCGTGTTTCCTTGCGGCGAGGTGTTGCTCACCGGCACCGCCACGACGGGTCCGTGCCCGAATGGGGTTGGGACGGGACCGAATGCGGTCGGCGCCTATAATGCCTCGAAAGAGGGCGGCGGCGTCGGAGCAAGTGCGCGCTGGAAGGTTCCCGGACACATCACTTTTGGCTTGAAGGGTTTTGGCGGCAGCGGGGTCGGTCGATACGGTCCAGGCGGCCTCCCCGATCTCTCAATCAACGGCAATGGCACAATTCATGTGGTTAAGAACCTCATGGGGTTGGGTACACTCGAATGGAATGGCAAGAAGCTCACCCTCTTTTCGTACGCAGGAGCAGAGTACGCGGCCCGAACCTACAGTGTCGACCCGCTCACCGGCAAGGATGTCGGATATGGCGCTCCGACGTTCAAGAACTACGGCTGCTATCTCGAGACCCCTCCCGACGTTGACACTGGCTTCACTCCAGGATCGCTCGCGGATTGCACGGGAGACACCCGAGCTGTGATGGAGGGCACGCTCGGCTTCTGGTATCGCTTCTACAGTGGACCACGAGGCAAGTTCCAGTTCGGCACACAGTATTCCTATGTGAACCGGCAGACCTGGTCTGGAGCTGGATTCTCAAAAACTTCCAACCTGTCGCCAGTAGGACTGGACAACATGGTCTACACGTCGTTCCGTTATTACTTGCCGTAACTGCGAAATGCTCCCGCATCCAGAGATGTGGGAGCATTTTCGGCCCCTTCGTAATCGATTTTCTGAGGGGCGCTTCCCTCGGAAAGAGCCGCTGGCCTGGTTTTGGCTCACTCTCCTTTTCCAGGCCGGCGGTGCTGATTTGTGTTCGTCTCTGCTTAGATGCTGCCGGCGTCTTTCTACATCAATCTCTTCAGCTTCTTTCTCGCCTCGTTCACGCGAAATTCATCGTTTTGTAACTCTCCTGTAACAGGTTGGCGTTTAGAAATAGTGGTTCTGCCAAAGTAGGTTACCTAAAGCAGATTGCCTATCGAGTCGACTACATTATTGGCCTTCCAGCGTACTAGGGGGAGGGCCAGGCAGAAACAAAAAAGGAGAGGAAGCATTACATGAAAGAAATAAGGTGCTGGTGTCTTCTTGCCCTGGCATTGGCCATCGTCACTGCCAGTGTTTCGGCCCAAACCACTACAACTACGCAAACTACCACAACAAAAACAACCAAAACTAAGAAGGAGAAACGTGCAGTAACCGCCGAGGAGATTCAAGCGCTCAAAGACGCTGTGGCCGCCCAGCAAGCCGCGCTGGCAGCTCAGCAACAGGAAATTCGCCGATTGCAGCAGGAACTGCACAGCAAGGACCAATCCGTGCAGCAGGCCCAGAGTGCCGCAGCCGATGCGGCTTCCAAGGCAGATGCCGCGCAGGCCCAGGCTGCTCAGCAGCAACAGGCTGTGGGCGAACTCAAGAGCGATGTTGCCGATTTGAAGACCAATGTCAATAACGCGGCGACCAGCATTCAGGAAACTCAAAAGGCCATACATTCCGAAATTGAGAGTCCCCTGGCGATCCATTACAAAGGCGTAACCCTTACACCGGGAGGCTTTCTGGCGGCAGAATCGGTGCGGCGATCGCGCGCGTTGGCGTCTGACATCAACACGCCGTTCAACTCGCTGACCATGCCCGGAGCGTCCCAGAGCGACATGTCGGAGTTTTTTGGTCCGGCCGTCAGTCGCGCATTTCACTGCTTGCGCAGGGAAAGTTGAAAAGCGCTACTTTGTCCGGGTATTACGAAGCTGACTTCCTGTCGGCGGCGGTTACTTCCAACAACAACGAAAGCAACAGCTACTCTTTGCGGCAACGGCAGGTCTGGGGTCAGACGGCCTTCAATAGCGGATTTACGATCACCGGAGGCCAAATGTGGAGCTTGGTGACGGAAACTCACCATGGTGATGAGAACCGCACCGAGGCTCTCCCGATGACCATCGACCCACAGTATACCGTCGGCTTCAGTTGGGCCCGGCAATACGGGGTACGTTTCTCTAAGGACTTTGGCAACAAGTTCTGGGCCGCTGTCTCGGTCGAGAACCCTCAAGCCACGTTCACCACGCACAGCAACGAAGATAATTTTCTTGTGGGGTCAGCCGGTGCGTCTGGCGGTCTCTACAATTCCGCCATCAGCACCTGCAGCAGCACCAGCACCACCACGGTCGGCACCACGGGCACGCCCTCCACTACTACTGCGACTACGTGCACGCCGATTGCCGGCTACTCCTTCAACCCTGCTCCTGACGTAATTGCCAAGCTGGTCTTTGAACCTGGGTTTGGGCATTACGAGATTTTCGGGCTGGCGGATAGTTTCCGTGACCGTATCTTCCCTTGCGGTGGAGTTTCCGCGACCACCATTTGCGACGGCAAGACCGGTCCCGACCGCATTGGGAGCAGCCAACAGTTCGCGCGAGGGCGGCGCCTTCGGCGCCAACGCGCGCTGAGCCGATAGCGAAGCATCTCGATTTCGGCCTGCATTTCCTTGGCGGAAAGGGAGTGGGACGCTATGGAACCGCAGGTCTGCCGGATGCTTCCATCCATGCCGATGGAGCGTTCAACCTCATCAAGAACGCGCAAGGTCTGGGCACACTCGAGTGGCACGGGCCGAAGCTCGATCTTTACTTCAACGGCGGCGCCGAGTATGCCGGGAGGGCGTATGACTACGATCCCATTCTTGGTAAGTACGTCGGATACGGCTCGCCGCACGCGTCTAATTACGGTTGCTATGAGGAAACGCAGCCCGGGGTTGCCAACGGCTTGGCCCCAGGAAGCCTCTCGAATTGCACGGCAGACAGCCGCGTCGTGATGGAAGGTACCGCTGGTTTCTGGTATCGCTTCTACAACGGGCCGAAGGGAAAGGTTCAGTTCGGCGCGCAGTATTCCTATGTAACTCGCGAAACCTGGGATGGAGTTGGTTTCACGAAGACCGGCCCGACGGTAGCGCCATCCGGCCTCGACAATATGGTGTTCAGCTCGCTCCGCTACTACTTGCCGTAAGGCAGGAGACGAATTGGCCCCGTGCCAGTGTACGGCGCGGGACCAGTTTGGCATTTTGGCCTGTGACGTATTAGTCACTTCATGGGCCGGGAATTTCTGAAGGGGACTTCCCTCCAGAATCGCCACTGGCCCGGTTTTGGCTCACTCTCCTTTTCCGGGCCGGTGGTGTTAACGTATATCTTTGCCTGGACAAAAAGGCTACTTATAAAATAGACTTGGTCGGGTTAATATGGAAAAAGGCAGATGGAAAACGAGACGAGATTTTCTAAGGCAGGCTTCCGGGGCGGTGTTTGCGGCCAGTATGAGTCGCTCGATGGCGCCATTGGCATTCGCGCAGCAGCAGGAAGTTAAATTTCCCGGTGAAGAGGGGATGGTTCTTCGCTCTTTCCGGTTTGTCGATCTCGAATCTCCCGTCTCCTACTTCAACTCGTGGCTCACTCCGGTGCCGCACTTTTTCGTGCGCAACCACATGCATGAGCCGATCCAGTTTGACGCGGACGAATGGCAGCTCACGATTAGCGGCGAAGTGGAGAGGCCGCTTAAGTTGAGATTTGCCGATTTGCGAAAGCTGGAAATCCATACGGTCGTCAATACGCTTGAATGTGCCGGCAATGGCCGCACTTTATATCGGCCGCAAGTGCCGGGTATTCAGTGGGGCAAGGGCGCGGTCGGCACGGCACGATTTTCGGGCCCGAGATTGGCTGATGTTCTGCAGCGTGCCGGGGTGAAACCCAGCGGCAAGCATCTGATGTTCCGTGGTCTGGATGAAGTTCCGGGCAAAGTTCCTCCGTTCATTCGCAGCATTCCAATTGAAAAGGCCCTCGATGGCGATACTCTGATCGCAACGCATATGAACGAATTGCCGCTGACCAAACATCACGGATTTCCCGCTCGGCTTCTTGTGCCGGGATGGGTCGGATCGGCGTCGTGCAAATGGCTGACGGAGCTTAAATTGCTCGAAACCCCATTTGAAGGAAATTTCATGAACCCGGGTTATCGCATGCCGAATCATCCGGTGAATCCGGGCGAGGTGGTGAAACCGGAAGACACGCATACGGTGACTGCGTTAACCGTCAAGTCGGTGATTGCCCGCCCAGCCGACGGCGCTAGTGTGAAACCCGGTCGGATAATGGTGCAAGGCGCAGCGTGGGCCGGGGAAGTCGGCATTACAAAGGTGGAGATCTCTACGGACGATGGTGCGACTTGGAATTCTGCAAGGCTCGGGCATGAACAGGCGCGCTATGCCTGGCGGTTGTGGACTTATGATTGGAAGGCTTCCCGATCCGGCAACTATTCCATCCTGTCACGGGCAACTGACACTCGAGGACGCACCAACCTGTAAGCGCCACATGGAACCCTGGCGGATATTTGAACAATGCGGTCGATCAGGTGAAGGTTCATGTCAGTTAGGGCGCGGCGTACTGCAGGTTATTTTTGCGGAGCCATTTTCTTGCTAATGACTGTCCTGACCGGCAGATCGGCGGCTCAGAAGCACGCTGAGAAATCTGCTCCGTCCAGCCCGACGGCCGAGCTTCCCGCCGGGCCGATGCAAGCCAAGGCGACAACCGCGTGCACAGAATGCCACGAAGCGCGGATTATCGTGCAGCAACGGCTGAGCAAGGCGGCCTGGACAAAAGAAGTCGACAAGATGACGAAGTGGGGTGCGCTGGTTGACTCCGCCGATCGCGATCCTCTGATCGACTATCTCAGCGCGAACTTCAGCCAGGACAAGCCTCCCTATGTTCCTCCACTCACGGTGAACCGCGCGAGCGGATCTGCGAGAGCAAGCGCGAGGTAGGCTTCTGTCGGAAGAATTCTTCGCGTAGTTGATAGGCGAACTTCGGTAGGAGCTTGCTGACAAATGCAAAGCGCTGCCGACCCAGCATCTCCATTTTGCGGAGGCTACGGCAGCGCTGCCATTTCTAAGCCCAAAACGGGTAACAAAAGTATAGGAACCACCAACCCCCGTTTCTAGTGCTTGTTGGGGTTCCTGAAACTTAGTGGCCAAACCTATGCCAAAGGTTTAACTCTGTCCTTCGCTTTCTTTCGGGTATTCTTCTGGATTTTCCTGCGAAGCTGAACTCTTTTCCGCCCGCAATAGCGGGAAGAGAATGACGTCGCGGATGGTGTGGGAGTCGGTGAGCAGCATGCAGAGCCGGTCGACGCCAACACCAACCCCTCCTGCCGGCGGCATTCCGTAGGAGAGGGCGCGGATGTAATCTTCATCCATCTTATGGGCTTCTTCGTCGCCACGCTCGCGTTCTTTCAATTGCGCCTCAAAACGCCTGCGCTGATCTTCTGGGTCGTTGAGTTCGCTGAATCCGTTGGCAATTTCCATCTGGCCAGCATAGATTTCGAAGCGCTCGGTCCAGTCGGGTTCGTCCGGTTTCTGCTTGGAGAGCGGCGAGACGGCGGTCGGGAATTCATAGATGATGGTCGGCTGCGTGAGGTGCTCTTCGGCGACGGCCTCGAAAAGTCCGGCAATCGTTTTGCCCACCGGCTCGTTGGGATCGTAGGGCATGTGCTTGTGCGCCCGATTGAATTGCTCAACGAGCTTTTTCACGCTATCGCTTGAGGGGAAGTCGCTGATCTGCGGTTTCGCGCCTGCCGATTCGGGCCAGAACTTGATAATGGCCTCGCGCATTGTCAGTCGCCGCCAGCTGGCCCAGTCGATTTCCTGATCGCCCCATTTTGTTTTCGTTACACCTTCCGGATGGTCTTTGTCTTTCGTCACGTCTTTGGCCGCTCGCGTGATCAACTCCTGCGTCAAGTCCATCATGTCGCGGAAGTCAGCGTAGGCCTGGTAATACTCGAGCATGGTGAACTCGGGATTCCATCGCCAGCCGAGGCCTTCGTTGCGAAAGTTGCGGTTGATTTCATAGACGCGATCGAACCCGCCGACCACCAGGCGCTTCAGATAAAGCTCCGGAGCGATGCGCAGGAATAAATCCATGTCGAGCGTGTTGTGGTGCGTGACAAACGGCCGCGCCACTGCGCCTCCGGCGATCGGTTGCATCATCGGCGTTTCGACTTCGACGAATCCTTGCGCTTCCATGGTGCGGCGCAGCGATTGCACCAGCTTGCTGCGCTTGAGAAAAACTTCCCGCACCTCGGGATTCATCACCAGGTCGAGATAGCGCTGGCGATAGCGCAATTCGACGTCGGTGAGCCCATGCCACTTTTCCGGCAGCGGCAGCAGATCTTTGCTGAGGAACGTGATCTCGTCGACGTGAATGGTCAGTTCGCCGGTGCGGGTACGGAAAAGATGTCCTCTTATGCCAATGTGATCGCCGAGATCGAGCAGTTTGTAGAGTTCGAATCCCTTGTCGCCGACCGCATCTTTCTTCACGTAAATCTGCAGACGCTGCCCACCTTGTTGCAGGTGGCAGAATCCGGCTTTGCCCATCAGCCGAATTGCCATGATGCGTCCGGCGACACGAACGCTAATGCGCGGATTCTCCAACTGCTCGGCGGTTTTGTCCGAATACTCGGCGAGGATCTGCGGAATCGTGTGCGTGAAATCGTACTTGCTGCGGTAAGCTGTCTGCCCGAGCGCCTCAATCTGTTTCAGCTTCCCGCGCCGCAGTTCAAAAATGTTTTCGTCGAGTGCCAAGAGTGTCCTTTAACGAGGAATTACGCCGCATCGGCGCCGACAACCATGAAGATGTTGAAACGCGATTATAAACAACTGAGCCACCAAGCCGGACGATGAGGACGCATCAGGAAAATATTTATCCAATGTCGTGGTACCATTGTACATTGGTAACAATGGCGGACGAACAAAAACTGTTGATCGAGCGGGTGCAAACTGGCGTCCGTATGGAGAAGCGCCTGCTCAAAATCCTGAAAGCCTTCGCCGAATATCACGACATGACGCTGGGCGATCTCTTGGAGGGTGTTGTGCTCCACGCCTTCGACGGCAAGACGCCATTCAGCACGGCTTCTCTCGAACGCATTCAGGAGTTGAAGCGCTTTTATGATTTAGATCTCGATTCGAGCGCCAGCCACCGGCTCAAAGAGATCAAGTCACGGCCCGCCCGTAAGAAAACCAAGGACTAGAAACTGAGGTTGACTTTATGACTGAACAGCCCATGACTGGATCCTCTACGATTGAACGGCGGACGAAGACCGCCCTCGCCGGATTGCAGTGGGTCTTAGGACTGGTGATTTTGATCGAAGCGATTCTGTTTGTCATGCTCAGCGGCCGCCACGACTTCGCCGGAACCCACATGCCTAACATGATTCGTCTGCTTCTGGGATGGGGCGAAATCATCGGCTCTGTCCTGCTACTCATCCGGCGCACCGCAGTTCGCGGCGGCTGGCTGCTGGTTGGAATTTTCGCGCTGGCAATCGTTGTTCACCTGCTGCACGGAATATTCAATGTTGGGGATCTCGTCATCTGCACTGCCGCGGCCTGTATGATTGTGTCTGCAAGATACCGAAACTCCACCCACTCTGATCGCCATATGAGTTCTTTTCAAGGCGTTGCTAGTCGAAAAAAACCTTATGAACGCCGCAGCAATAAGCGACTTCGACCTTGTAACGCTCTTCGAGCGTGGCAAGACTCCGGGCGAGAATTTCCGTCACGCCGATCATCTCCGGTTGGCGTACGCTTACTTGCACGAATATCCGACGCTCGTCGCCCTCGGCAAATTCTCGCAAGCACTGCAACGGTACGCCGGCGCCCGCGGCAAGACGCAGCTCTATAATGAAACCATCACCTGCGCCTATTTCTTCCTGATTCGCGAGCGCATGGCTCGTTCAGAGGACCAGGGCTGGGAAGACTTTGTCCGCAATAATCCCGATCTTCTCATCTGGAAAGATGGGATTCTCAGCCGCTACTATCACGAAGCCACACTCAAATCTGGGTTGGCTCGGCGAGTCTTCATCTTGCCCGATAAGTCGCTCGATAGATAATGGCCGGCCAACTGCCACCGACTTAAGGACAGTGGCCACCAACAGGACGAGGACAGCGTCTTGCAGTCGTCGACGATGAGCGGTAATATGACATGTCTCGTGGGTTGAACATTCCAGCAGCAGGATCATCAGTAGCAGGCGCAACATGCCGCAGAATTACGTTCCAATCTTCATCTTCATCGGAGTGATTGTCGTACTACTGCCGCTGACTCTGTTGGCCGCGAAACTGGTGCGCCCGGACAATCCGAACAAGACCAAGTTGATGCCTTACGAGTGCGGCATCGATCCCATTGACAACGCGCGCGGACGCTACACCGTGCGTTACTACATCATTGCGATTTTGTTTGTGGTGTTCGATGTGGAGACCATCTTTCTGTTTCCCTGGGCGGTCAAATTCAAGGCTCTCGGGCTATTCGGTTTTGTCGAGATTTTGATCTTCCTCGCGATTCTCATCGCTGGTTACATCTGGGTTTGGCAAAAGGGCGCGCTGGAGTGGGTGTAGACATGGGCACCACATCAGTTCCCATGGACAGTTCTCCCGCTGAAACATTTACTGCTAGCCGCTGGACGCAAGGCAACTTTTTCTTCCCGACAAAAATCGTGGTTAGTCCGCAACGAGTGAGCCGCATCAAGTCACGGCTGTTCGGCAGCAATGAAGAAACCATTCCCATGTCGAAGGTCTCGTCGGTGCATATCAAGACGGGAGTGATTTGGTCGGAAATTGTGATTGAATCTGCGGGCGGAGCCGATCCGATCACCAGCTATGGACACCGCAAACGCGATGCGCAACGCATTCGCGATCTGATCGAGCAGTATCAGGCGCAATCGCACGGGTAGGACGCCTATTGCGCGATTCACATATTTCGCCTCGTTGGAATCCGCGCAAACTTATGTGCTTCGGCTCGTTGACAGCACGCCCCCAAGCTGATAAAAGTTAACGTTCTTCCGAAATCCTCTGACTGATAGGTTTAGCGCCGCCGGACATGCCGGACGAAACCAAGTCGCCCTCGACACCTGCGCCGGAAGGCGACCCAAAGCCGTCAGCAGACAAACCCGCCGTCCCGGGAGGCGTGAAAGCAACCGCATCCGGTTCTGTGCAGGCGGACGTTAAAACTCCATCAGAAAAACCTGCCGCACCTTCGGCTGTACCCCCCCCAAAACCGCCAGCATCGGCAACGCCGCCCGCAGGGAAACCTGCCGCTGCGCCGCCAAAGGCTCCCGTGCCGACGCCGACCCCATGGGATTCAGCGATGACTGCGAAGCTGAAGCGGATGTACGGTTCGGGGATTGAGCCGCTAACTTACGCCGGACAGAATTACATGATCGTCGACCGCTCCCTGGTCCCGGAACTTCTGCAGGTTTTACGTAACGAAGAGGAGTTCGATTATTGCGTGGACATCACGGCGGTGCACTATCCGCAACGCGACAAGCAATTCGACTTGATTTGGGTGCTCTATTCTTTCGCGCGCAACGAGCGGATTCGAGTGAAGGCGCAAATCTCCGATGGCGCCTCAGTGCCAACTTCTGTGCCGATCTGGGCGGCCGCGAATTGGCTGGAGCGGGAAGTTTACGACATGTTTGGCATCAAGTTCGAAGGGCATCCAGATATGAAACGCATTCTGCTTCCTGAGGGATGGAAGGGGCATCCTTTGCGCAAAGACTACGGCATCCTGCAACAGGACAACGAATGGGTGCAGATCAACCTGGGAATTGAAAGCGGTCAATGAAAAATGACAAGCGACACTAGCGCTGAACAAGAACGGCAGTTATCTCCTGGGCAGTTATAGCGAATGACCGACCAGAACACGCTCTCTCATCTCGATCTCGAAACTCCCGAGAAGCCGTTTTTAGATGCGAATGAGCTCGTCATCAACATGGGACCGCAACATCCGGCCACACACGGCGTGCTGCGGGTGATTCTGCGGCTGGATGGCGAAAAAGTCCTGGGCCTGGAATGCGTCATCGGATATCTGCACCGCGGCGTCGAGAAAATCGGCGAGCATCGCACTTACACGATGTTCAATCCGTACGTAGATCGTATGGATTATGTGGCCGCAGTCTCGAACGGACTTGGTTACTGCGAAACCGTCGAAAAACTTCTGAATGTTGAAGCGCCGCCTCGCGCCCAACATGTTCGGGTGATCCTTACGGAACTGAATCGAATTGCCAGCCATCAGCTTTGGCTGGGAACGCACGCGCTCGATATAGGCGCGATCACACCATTGTTTTACACATTTCGCGATCGAGAAGAGGTTCTAAAGATATTCGAGAAGTATTGCGGGGCCCGGCTGACTACGCACGCCTTCCGCATCGGCGGTTTACAGTATGAAACCTATGCAGGTTTCGAGAGCGACGTGAAAAACTTCCTCGATTTCTTTCGTCCGAAGATCGACGAATACGAGGAACTGCTGACGACCAACCGTATCTGGGTTGAGCGCACGAAGAATGTCGGCCAGATTTCTGCACAAGACTGTATTGCGCTCGGAGTCACCGGGCCCGTGTTGCGGGCCAGCGGCGTGAAATGGGATCTGCGCAAAGCTCAACCTTACGCGTGCTATAGGAATTTCGATTTCGAGATTCCGATCGGGCAGAACGGCGATACCTATGACCGGTACCTCGTTCGTATGGTTGAGATGCGGCAATCGGTGAGGATTATCGAGCAGGCGCTGGGCGCGCTGCCCGAAGGCCCGATCATGGCGAAGGTGCCGAAGGTGATGAAGCCGCCTGCAGGCGAGGTTTACCACTCCATTGAAGCGCCCAAAGGCGAATTGGGATATTTCATTGTCAGCGATGGATCCACGCAGCCATATCGGGTGCGGGTACGGCCGCCATCTTTCGTGAATCTGCAGGCGCTTGATTTGATGTGCCGCGGCCAACTGGTCGCTGATGTGATCGCCATTATCGGCACGCTCGACATCGTTCTTGGCGAGGTGAACCGCTGATGCGAGCCATCGTCCAATACGTCACCTCTTATCTCAGCAGCAATCAGACGCCGGGAGCCGCCGGCAACATGTTCTGGGCGCTTGTTTACATCATGCTGGTGTTCGTAGGGCTTTCCGTCGCCGTGATCGCCATGAACTGGCTGGAGCGCAAGATTCTCGCGCACATGCAGGTGCGCCTGGGGCCGATGCGAGTCGGTCCCCATGGATTGCTGCAGCCGATTGCGGATGCGATCAAACTGTTGCTGAAAGAAGACATCATGCCGGCAGAGGCGGACAGCATAATTTTCTGGACCGCGCCCTTCATGGTTGTGCTGGCGGCATTCACAACTTTTGTAGTTGTTCCATTTGGTCCGACGCACGCCATCACCGATATGAACATTGGAATTCTGTTCATGCTCGGCGTGTCTTCGCTCAGCGTGCTTGGGATTGTTATGGCTGGTTGGGCTTCGAATTCGCACTATCCGCTGATCGGTGCGCTGCGCTCGAGCGCGCAAATGGTCTCGTACGAAGTGGCGATGGGGATGGCTGTTGTCTCAGTCGTTCTGATGACCAGCCTGAACGCGTCCGGCACCGGGACCTTGAGCATGATTGGGATTGTGCAGGCGCAGTTGGCGCAGCATGAGTGGTTTATCTTCAAGTTTTTCCCGCTAGGGCTGATCGCCTTCTTCATCTTTGCCGTCGCGATGGTCGCCGAAACCAACCGGGCGCCCTTCGATTTGGCCGAGGCGGAATCGGAACTGACCGCGGGTTTCCATACCGAATACAGCGGCTTTCGCTGGTCTTTATTCTTTCTTGCGGAATATTCGGCGATGATTGCGGTTTCTTCGATCGCCGTTACTCTCTGGCTCGGCGGCTGGCTGCGGCCGTTTCCGAATGCCCTGAGTGGAGCGGGATGGGACCAACTCTTCTCGTTTGTGCCAGGCGTTGCTTTTCTTTTTCTTGCCAGTCTTTGCTTCTTTAGCACGGCGCGAATGCCGAAGCATCCATACTTCAGAGTGCAGACGATCGGTCTCGCCGGGTTCGGTGCTCTGCTGGCACTGATTGGCCTGGTACTTTTCATTCCTGTGGTTCGATTTCGTGTTCAAGATATTTTTTGGTTCACAGCGAAAGTTGCCGGATTCATGTACCTCTACATCTGGTATCGCGGCACATTCCCCCGATATCGCTTTGATCAATTGATGAAAATGGGATGGAAAGTTCTGCTGCCGATAGGATTGGGTGTTCTGATCCTCACGGCGGGGGTTGCTCTGTTTCAGCAAAATTTATGGCACCCGTAGCCACACCGTTTTTCTTTTATATGCTCGCCGGGATCATGCTGGTGAGCGGCATCCTGGTGATCACGCGCAAAAATCCGGTGCATTCGGCGCTGGCGCTGATCACTGCGCTACTTGCGCAGGCTGCGATTTACCTGATGCTCTATGCGCCGTTCGTGGCTGGCGTGCAGATCATTCTTTATGCGGGCGGCATCATGGTGCTGTTCCTGTTCGTCATCATGTTGGTCAGCATCGATCGCTCGATTAGGGAGCGGCAGTTCAACAGCCAATGGCTCATCGGGCTAATTGCGGCGCTCGCGCTCGGCGGATTGTTGATTGCTGTGTATACCCAGGGAACGAATCTGTTCCCTGGGAACGCACAATCGACCATGGAAGGAGACAACACGCAAAGGGTGGCAACGCTGCTGTATGGGCAATATATGTTTTCCTTCGAAATTGCATCGCTGTTGCTGCTGGTAGCGATTATCGGAGCGGTGGTAATGGCGAAGAAGAGGATTTGATCGGGAAGTGCACGACTTCCGGTCGTGCCGCCCCGAGCCTTAAAGGCGGCTTTAGCCGCCGTTGGTCAGGCGAAAAAAGCGACGCATGCAATCCGTACTACACATCGCGACATTGCATTATCTGGTGCTCGGCGCCGCGCTGTTTCTCCTCGGAGTGATCGGCGTACTTACGCGCCGCAATGTGGTGATCGTGCTGATGTCGATTGAACTGATTTTGAATGCCGTGAATTTGAACCTGGTTGCGTTCTCCCACTACTGGCAGAGCATGCCAGCGCGCATGGGGGGAGGGCCAACCGCTCTCCACGGACAGATATTCTCGATTTTTGTGATCACCGATGCCGCCGCGGAAGCCGCAGTAGGGCTGGGAATTCTGATTGCCTTCTTCCGTAACAAAGAGACGGTGAACATCGACGAAGTCAATTTGTTGAAGTGGTAGTAAGCTTCGATCTCCTGGCCTCTGGCGAAAATCGAAAAGGGCGTTGCCTGAGTTAGGAGCTAAAGGCCAGAAGGTAAAAGCCGAATAAAAAATGCTATTTCTTTCCCACATCTGGCTGATTCCGCTCCTGCCCGCCGCTGGCGCAGCGATCATGTTTTTCTTCGGGCGCAAGCTGCAGAAGGCGTCGGTGAGCGCGGTTTGCGTGGGCGCGATCTTGCTCGCCTTTGTGCTGTCGTGCGGCGCGGTTTGGCAATATACGGCATGGGAATCCGCACCCGAGCATCACCATCAGCCGTATCAAACGATTCTTTACACCTGGCTCGGCAGCGGCACAGGTCATTTAACATACGCTACCCACGATGGCACGCCTGCACCATTTCAAGCGGACGCAGGTTTTCTGCTCGATCCCCTCTCCAGCATCTGGCTGCTGTTTGTAACCGGCGTCGGATTGCTGATTCATATTTATTCCACCGGGTACATGGCGCATGAGGGCGGGTATTACCGATTTTTCGGATACCTCAATCTCTTCATGTTTTCCATGCTGACGCTCATCCTGGCGAACAACTATGTTCTGCTGTTCGTGGGCTGGGAAGGCGTGGGCTTGTGTTCGTATCTACTGATTGGATTTTACTTCCATCGCAAGTCGGCGAGCGATGCGGCGGCGAAAGCGTTTATCGTGAACCGCATCGGTGACGCGGGATTTCTGTTGGGAATGTTTTTCATCGCCTGGTATTTCGGGTCGCTGCGATTTGCTGAAGTGACGCAGATCGCGCGCAGCGGACGCTTCGCTGTCGGCGATCCGATCATTACAGCCGCAACTTTACTTTTGTTTGTTGGAGCTTGCGGCAAATCTGCGCAGCTTCCGCTATACATCTGGCTGCCGGATGCCATGGAGGGCCCGACGCCGGT
The DNA here is from genome assembly GCA_963743585.1 of uncultured Acidobacteriaceae bacterium. Lineage (GTDB taxonomy): Bacteria > Acidobacteriota > Terriglobia > Terriglobales > Acidobacteriaceae > Sulfotelmatobacter. The sequence continues at coordinate 130,813 of CAVUQI010000008.1, forward strand.
TTCAGCGCTCATCCACGCGGCGACCATGGTTACGGCTGGCGTTTACATGATCGCCCGGTCGAATGCGATTTTCGTGCTGGCGCCTACCTCCATGAAGACCGTCGCCATTGTTGGCGCGATCACGGCGATGTTCGCCGCTTCGATCGGGCTGGTGCAGAACGACATTAAACGCGTGCTCGCGTATTCCACGGTTTCTCAGTTGGGTTACATGTTTCTGGCGCTGGGCGTGGGGGCATTCGCTGCGGGAGTGTTTCACGTTTTTACCCACGCATTTTTCAAGGCGCTGCTGTTTCTCGGGGCCGGCTCAGTGATTCATGCCATGAGCGGCGAGCAAAACATGCGCCACATGGGCGATCTCAGCCATCGCATTCCGATCACGCATCGAACCATGTTTATCGCGACCCTGGCCATTGCCGGTATTTTTCCGTTTGCCGGATTCTTTTCAAAGGACGCGATTCTCTGGGAAACCTGGTCGCGTGAAGGCGGCGCTTACCGCATTTTGTGGGTTGTCGGTTATGCCACCGCATTTATGACCGCGTTCTACATGTTCCGGCTCATGTATCTCACGTTCCACGGCCGTCCGCGCATGAGCCATGAAGTCGAACACCACGTCCACGAGTCGCCTCCGTCGATGACTGTGCCTCTAGTCGCGCTTGCTCTCTGCGCTATTTTTGCCGGATGGCTTGGCTGGCCGCGCAGCCTGGGCGGCTCCGACCGATTCACGGCATTTGTTGAACCCGTATTCCAACCTGAGGCCCGCGTCCTGGAGGAAGAGGGAAGAGCCGGGCAGTTGGTGCAGGGGGCGGAGGAAGAGCATAACTCCGGAACCGAATATCTGTTGATGGGCTTGTCTCTTGCCGCCGCGTTTGCCGGGTGGGGTATGGCGTGGAGAAGCTATCGTCACGCCGACAAAGATTACACCGAGCCGATTGCGGCCGCGTCTCCGCCGGTGTACAAACTGCTGCTGAACAAGTACTACGTGGATGAAGGTTACGACTACGTTTTTACCGGACGGCGCAAGCTGGGCAAAGCTCGACTGGGCGTGCTGGGCCTGGGCGAGGCTTCCTCATGGTTTGACGTCCATGTGGTCGACGGCTTGGTCAACGCCGCCGGATGGATCACGCGCCTCGCCGCAACAATTTCCAGTTGGTGGGACAAGTGGATTATCGACGGCATTGGCGTGAACGGGCCGGCGATTCTTGCGCGTATGTTGTCGTATCCCGTCAAGCTGCTGGAATGGGGGCTGGTACAGTGGTACGCACTCTTCATGGTCGTTGGGTTAGTTTACTTTCTCTGCTGGCAGCTAGGTTATGCTCGTGGATTTTGGGCGGCGACTGCGGCGCTGGTTCTCTTGGCGCTGGGCTATTTATTGGCGCAGTATCTTCGGCGCCGTTTTGCAGCTAAGGTTTTGTAGGACGTGCAGGTTTGTGCATATGAAGTGTCCTGCGCCCGTTGAACTGGCAACCGAGAACTGAGAACTGCTCTCATGCAAAACCACATACTCTCCATCATTCTCTTCACGCCGCTCGTAGGTGCGACTGTGCTCCTGTTTGTTCCCAAGGAGAACAAAGACGCCATCCGCTGGATCGCAAACATATTTGCGCTTGGCGGATTCCTGATTTCGCTGCCCCTCGTTCCCTGGTTCTGGGCGCAGCGACTGGAGCCCGGCTTCAAGTTCATTGAAGGCGCACCCGGCAACTGGATTCCCTCGATCGGCGCCGGTTATTTAATCGGCATCGATGGCATTTCTTTTCTGCTCATCATGCTGACCACGCTGCTGGGCTGGATTTCGATTTTTTCTTCTTGGACGGCCATCGAGAATCGGGTCAAAGAATATTACGTCTGGTTTCTGGTTCTGCAGACCGGAATGCTTGGCGTATTTATGTCGCTCGACTTCTTCCTGTTCTTCGTTTTCTGGGAAGCCATGTTGGTGCCGATGTATCTGCTGATCGGCATCTGGGGTGGGCCGCGCAAACTCTATGCGGCCATCAAGTTCTTCCTTTACACGCTGGCCGGTTCGGTGCTGATGCTGCTTGGCATATTGTTTCTTTACTTCCATCACCACACTTTGACTGGCGTTTACACCTTCAGCCTGACCGCTTTGTACGAGACGGCGCCGAAAATTTATTCCGATCCGGCGTACGGGCCGACGATCGCAATTTTGCTTTTCTTCGCGTTCTTCTTTGCATTTGCTATCAAGGTGCCGATGTTCCCATTCCACACCTGGCTGCCCGATGCGCACGTTGAAGCGCCGACGGCCGGCTCGGTCATACTGGCTGGTGTTCTGCTGAAGATGGGGACGTACGGTTTTATCCGCTTTTCGCTGCCGTTTTTCCCGGACGTTCTCACGCACACCAAAGTTCGCGGATGGATGATCGCGCTCTCGATCATCGCGATCATTTACGGCGCCCTGGTTTCGCTCATGCAGAAAGATATGAAGAAGCTGGTGGCATACTCTTCCGTCAGCCATCTCGGCTTCTGCACGCTGGGCATTTTTGCGCTGAATTCCGTGGGTTTGAGCGGGTCCGTCCTGCAGCAGATCAATCACGGAATATCCACTGGCGCGCTGTTCTTGATCGTCGGGGTTCTCTACGAACGGCGTCACACCAGAGATATCTCCGAGTACGGCGGCATCTCGAACGTAATGCCTGTCTATGCCACGATCACGATGATCATGTTTTTGTCGTCAATGGGCCTGCCGCTGCTGAATGGTTTCGTCGGCGAATTTACTATTTTGCAAGGCACCTTCATGGAGAACTGGCGGTGGGGCGCCTGGGCGGTGCCGGGCGTGGTGCTTGCAGCAGCGTATTTGCTATGGCTTTATCAGCGCGTCTTCTTTGGAACGGTCACAAATCCCAAGAATGAAAAACTGCACGATCTAACGCCGCGGGAGGTTTTGATGTTCGTTCCGCTGCTCATCATGGCGTTCTGGATCGGCCTGTATCCCAAACCGTTTTTCGAGATTCTGGAACAGCCGGTCAATCAACTGGTGCAGAATGTTCGCAATCCCCAGCCGGGCGGAACCGTGAACGCCCAATTGCGCCCAGCCGGTCAGAGCGAAATGCAAATGCCACAAGCGTCGCAGGAAATGCCTGCAAATAACGGTGCTGCAGCGCAACCACTGAAAGGAAGCAAATAGTGGGCGTGATCGGATTCAATTGGAACGATTACGTGCTGGTGCTGCCTATCACCCTTCTGACTCTTTTTGCCCTTGGCATTCTGCTCATCGATCTGATGATCCCGCCCGAATCCAAGTGGGCCAATGCGGTTACTGCGCTCATTGGCGTAGGATTTGCGATCGGCGGCGTGGTGAAAATCCAGCTCTGGATGAAGGCCACTCCTTACGCGCATTTTGGCCACCAGGCCATGATGGGCACCATGATGGTGGATCGCTTCGCGATTTTCTTCTTTTATTTGTTCCTGGCGGGCACGGCGATTTCGATCCTCATGTCGGTGCGCTACATGCAGACCGAACATGAGAACCATGGCGAATATTATTCGCTGATGTTGCTTTCGGTGGTCGGCATGATGTGCATGGCTGCGGGTATGGACATCGTCCTCATCTTCATCGGCCTGGAATTGATGGCGATTTCCACCTATGTGCTGGTCGGCTTTCTGCGGCGCGACCGCCGCTCCAACGAAGCGGCCCTTAAATATATGTTGCTCGGGGCGTTTTCGTCCGGAATTTTCGCCTATGGACTGTCGCTTTTGTACGGCCTCACCGGCACTACGAATCTGGTTGGTATAAACCGTGAGCTCGGAAGGATTCTGGCGCAAAATCCGCATAATCCGGTTGCGATTGTTGCCTTGCTGACAACGATGACTGGTTTGCTGTTTAAGGTAGCCGCGGTTCCATTTCATCAGTGGGCGCCGGATGCCTATGAAGGCGCGCCTACTTGCATCACGGGATTTATGTCCGTGGCGGTGAAAGCTGCGGGATGGGCGATGCTGCTGCGCATCCTGCTATGGGGACTTTATCCCATGCGTTTCGTTTGGGCCCCCCTGCTGGTGTTCGTTTCGATTGCGACCATGACTGGCGCAAACTTTGCCGCACTCACCCAGACCAATACCAAGCGTCTGCTGGCGTACTCATCGATTGCGCACGTTGGCTACATGCTGCTGGGTTTGATCGCCGGTACAGCGGTCGAGTTGAACACGGATGGTTTCAAAGGCATTCTCGTCTATCTGCTGGTCTACACGTTCATGAACCTGGGTGCTTTCGGCGTGATCACATCATTGCGCCATCGGAAGGTGATTGGCGATGAACTTGACGATCTCAATGGACTCTATGCCCGCGCCCCCGTTGAAGCGGTGCTGATGCTGATCTTCTTACTCTCGCTGGCCGGTATTCCGCCGCTGGCCGGCTTCTGGGGCAAATACTTCATCTTTCTCAGTCTGATCGAAACCGGGCACTACGCGCTTGCGTCCCTTGGCGTGCTCTATTCTGTCTTCGGCCTGTACTATTACTTGAAGATGGCGAATGCCATGTTCATGGGCCAGCCCGAAGAAGAAGGTATGCTGCCGGTGAGCTGGAGCATGCGCGTGGGCCTTGGAGTGACTGCATTCGCGACGGTCTTCATCGGAATCATGCCCGAGCGTTTCATCAACATGATTGACTGGTTACTCGGCATGGCTAAGAGTCCGGCTGTCGCGAAGCTCGTACACTGAGATCTCTGGTCCTCACGAACGCATTTTATGTCCTCTGCGCCCGAGCCAAAGCCTGAGCCGCCAAACTCCGAGCGCAGAGAAAAGTTCTGGGTACAGGCAGCCCGCTACAGCGAGTTGGCCATGATCTTTCCGGCGGCGGTCGTCGTGGGATGGCTGGTGGGCGCGGGGCTTGATCGCTGGCTGCACACCACCTGGCTCTATCTAGTCGGACTTGTTCTCGGCGCCCTAGCCGGTTTTGCCGAATTGATCCGCCTGGCTGTGGAGGACTCGAAGTAAATGCCGGATGTGCCGAATTAAGCTGTTTGTTCTTCGTTTCCCATACCACGACTTCCCTTACCATGATTGATGATGGCTCGCGAAACCAGAATCCATGGCTGACCAATCCCGAGGCGAAGCAGAACTACCAGAGGCGCCTGCGGCTGAAAATTTCTACTCCGGCGCTCTGCCGCGCATCGCACGCTTCATGCAGGTGCTGTCCCCAGTGTTGATAGGCGCAACCTGGTGGAGATTCGGCGTCCGTCCGGCAATTGGACTCGCCTTCGGCTGCGCCATCGCCTACGTGAATTTTCACTGGCTGAAACGAGTAATCGCCGGGTTTACCGCTCACGCCACCGAGAGCGCGGGATCGCAGTCTGGAACTGGAATCGTTTTTCGATTTCTGTTTCGTTATGTTTTGATGGCTATCAGCGCTTATGTTATATTGACTGTTTCACCCGCGAGCCTGCATGGGCTTCTTGCGGGCTTATTTTTGCCCGTTGCAGCCATTCTGTGCGAAGCGATTTATGAGTTGTACGTGGCGCTGGCCAAAGGATTGTAAACAGTAGCGGACCTGGAGCCTCGCTGTGCGAACGCCGGCAGCGGACAAGTCAAAGCTTTTATGCTCGAGCAACTCTGGTTTACTCAAATCCTGAATCGGTTCCTCGCGGCGCCGGTAACGGCTTTCCTGCGGTTGCTGCACCTTGCACCCAAGCATCCAGAAGCTCCTATTCCGAATTCGTTCGCCATGGAGCTATTTGTCTTTGGCTTCCTTTTAATCATATTCTTCATCTTGCGCTCGCGGCTTTCGGTCGACAACCCCGGAGGTTTGCAGCACGCCTTCGAAGGACTGGAAGGATTCGTTCAGGGTCAAAGCAACGAGATCATCGGCCATCACAGCGAGCCTTACACGGCTTTTTTGACCACGCTGGGGCTGTTCATTCTTCTGTGCAACATCCTTGGGATTATCCCCGGATTCGAATCGCCAACGGCTGTGGCGATCGTGCCATTGGGATGCGCGTTGGCCGCGTTCATCTATTACCAGGCGCAGGGTTTCAAACAAGCCGGTATCGCTTACCTGAAGCACTTTGCCGGTCCCATGCCCGTCATGGCGCCTTTAATGGTTCCGATCGAATTGATCAGCCATCTGGCGCGCGTCCTTTCGCTGACCGTACGTCTTTACGCGAACATGTACGCGGGAGACATGGTCACTCTGGTTTTCGTTTCGCTGTTGCCGGTAGCGTTTCCGATTCCATTCCTGGGGCTGCACATTTTCGTTTCGTTGTTGCAGACGTATATTTTCGTTCTGCTGACTACGGTCTATTTGCAGGGCGCAGTTTCGGAAGAGCACTAGGTTTAGATTTGCACTGTGTTTGAAAAAGTGAGCCGCAAGCGTGAGGGCGTCTGCAAGGTACGGCGTCAACCACCCACTGGCGGTATTTCATACAAGGAGAAACACAATGGGTAAGCTAAGTAAGCTGTTCATGGCACTCTCGATTCTCTCGTTCGCTGTCCCTGTATTTGCGCAGGGACCGGCAGAGGTGGCGGGAACAAACTGGGTTGCCATCGCGGCAGGATTCTCCATGGCGTTCGCCTCGGGGATTTGCGCGCTGGCGCAGGGGAAGGCTACAGCGTCTGCCGTGGAGAGTCTGGCGCGCAATCCAGCAGCCCGTCCGGGCATTCAGTTGGCCCTGATTTTGGGACTGGCGCTGATCGAGTCACTGGCATTGTATACGCTGGTTATTATTTTCGTGAAAGTGAAGTAGGTGTTTCCAACCGTAGCGCAATTAAAAAGCCTCTGCTGCGGCAGGGGCTTTTTTTCAATCTTCCTAGATGCCACGCATTAGGTTCTTCGTTGCCCCATCCAATCGTCTTCTTTTTTCTGCGGAGTGCGATTGAGCGCCTCCACCAGCAATCGGCGCAATCGGTACCGGCTTTCAAGATCGGTGCTAACGATTTCAAATCCCACCTCGTTCACGCGCGCGCGACGCAAAAGGACGTGGGCCCTGATTTTGGATCGCATGCCCAGCGAGATTTCTAGGTCCGCTTCGCTGCCGATACGTAAATTGTCTTCTTTTGTTCCCATCCCGCCGCCCAGGCTCAACTCGCGGATCTGAATCTTTGATTTTCCCCAGGAACTTCCAATCGTCGCCGCAACAGTCCGCGCCAGCACCATGCGCTCGTAGCGGCGCTGCCGCACCCAAGGGCATGCCGGAGCGGTATCAAGAGGCGCAATCGCCAACTCGGAGGGCTCAAGGCTGCTGTCGGAGAGAATCTGGGCGCTATATCGGGGATCGGTTTTAGAAAGCGATTGCGCCGCGGCGACTCGGAGTTCGCGATGGTAAACCCAACCGAACGTTTTCTTCGTCTCCACAATCTCGCGCAGCAGAGTGAGAGATTCCGTATCGCGCAGCCGGCCCAAAGATTCGATGGCCTTAAGCTGGATGAATGGAGAGCGCGACGCCGCTTCGCCGGGTTTGGCCATTGCCTGCAGCGGCGGCGCGGCGGTCAGGTCTCCGCTCATACCGATTTCATCGATGGTCTCGGGCAGCACGAGTGCATCCATTATCTCCGCGAGTTCCAGCAGCGTGCGGCCGCGGTCGGGCGCGGCGCCGTAAGCAATCTGGCGCACCACGATATCGTGATAAAAGCGATTCCACTCGGGCATGCGCACCGGCAGCAGTTCAAGCAGCGTTCCCACATCCAGACGGCTCAACAATCCCACCACTGCGGAGGCTTGGCGCGACTGGCCCGTGCGCAAAATCTCGCGAAGCTGGGCAAGGGCGGGACTTCCCAACTCCTTGACCAGCTCAACCATGTGGTCGCACTCATCGCGCCGCATGCAGCGGAAGAACCGGTCCGCCAAGTGCTCCGCGCCAGACTGGCAGGTACGGCGCAGAATCAGGAGCAAATCCTCAGGCACGGGATCGGAACGCAGCGCTTCTTCGATGAACTCAGGAATGCGATTTTCCACGCCGACGCGCGGGCGCAGGTCGTTGACCATGACCGGACGCTGCTGTAAGAGGGTCTCCATGGCAGCGCATACTTCGTTCACCGCCTGGTAATTCTTGGCTTCGCTGGCTTCCTGGCTGAGACGAACGAAAGCTGCACTCAGGAGGCTTTGCAGCTCCGGGTCTTTTTCGACACAGATTTGCTGGGTCACTTTACGAATCGCTGCAGCCATCGCTTCGCCGCCCACCCGAGCGTACAGATCGGCCAGTTGGCTGAGCCCGATTGCCGTTTTGCGCCGCGGCTCCGCATCCTTGCTGGTGACGCATCCGGAATAGTTGTTGAGTATTTCAGCGGAGGTTTGCTTGTCCTCGCGGTCGAGCAGCACCTCCACGAACTGACGCAAGTTGCGCGGTGGCACGCAGGGAGCTTCGTTCGAGAGTAATACGGTCTTCTTGCCTGACTCCGGCACTTCAGCCCAGAACATCCGGTCGAGAATATCGGCGTGCGATTCGACCAGAATGCCGGCTTTGTTCATCTTCTCTTCCTGGATTTTAAGAATCTGGCGCAAGGAGTCCATCTGCCGGCTCATGTGCTCCATCATCTGATGGACGGCATTTACCTTGACCTCGCCTTTCGAATAGCGGTCGAGCGCAAAGCGGATCGCCATGTGCTCGGCGGCCTTCATGAGCAGCGGCGCATCTTCTTCTTGATTCGTGGCTGCCTTGGCCGCCAGGTTCCCCAGCAATTGCTGTAGGTTCAGGCGCGTGTTCGGATCGGTCTCGCGGAGATCTTTTTGCAAGTCCTCGGGGCGCATGTTCGGATCCGTCTGCGCTTGCCCGAAGCGGGTGAGGAGCCGGATCGCTTGCACCACTTCCGCTTCCTGTAGCGGGACAACCCCACCTTCCCAGGCTGGACCCACTGCGGCACCGGCGCCTTGAGGCGATCCCCCCCCGACAGGAACATGCGGAACGCTGCCGAATGGCACCACCACGCCCGGTTGCCCTTGACCCGCGCCGCCGGAGTTAGCGCCTTCCGCCGCGGCGATCAGTTGCAGCAGCTTCTGTGGATCGTTCAACCACTGCTTAAACTCGGGGCCGAGCGTCTGAGCTGCAATCTGAGCGGCGACACTGATGTCTCCGGTGAGTGGATCGGCAGCCACGAATTTCACTTCGTTTATCTTGATGGTGCTCGGTTTCCCGCTGCTGCTCAATGCTTCTTTAATTTGTTTGGAAACATCTTGTGCTTTGGAGCCGGCAAGAGTAAAGGCGCGAACCAGGCTTGTGAAGTCTTCAACGGTGACGCCTTTCGAAAAATGCAGGCTGGCAAGGCCGGCTGCGGTCAACAGTTGCCCGAAACTTTTTTCTACCTGCCCGGTTTCGAGAGGAACGCCATCGAGCAGCAGTTTGCCCTCAGAAACTCCTAAAAGAAATCCTCCTTCACCTGCTATAGGCAGGCCGCTTTGCAATTCGTTCCAGGCAATCTCAAACTGTGCTTCTGTGCGCTTGTGCTCGTAACCATACATGCGCGCATACTTGATCAGGATGTTTAAACTATGAACGAAGGCACGTGCGGACGCCGCACGATTGGCATGGAATGTGGCCGCATTGTCGATAAAACACCCCTGCACGCGAGCTCTGGCTGCGCATTGATAAGGTTAAATCCAGACAGTAAGGCGGGGCATGTTACGGAGGTAATTGGCAAGATGCCGATGCAACGAGAGCAGTTGCTGTTCAGCAGGATGCTGCCAGACCAGCATCTTCGTTTCGGGATTGCAAGGTCGGGGTGGCGCTGAAAGCCATCTCCGGCGAAAATGGTGAGTCAACGTTTCGGTGACCGGGAAACCCTGTGCCTTCGCAAGTTGCTGAGAAAATCCGCGCCAGCCAAACCGTCGGTCTCCGCTACTGGATGCTTCGAGTGCTGGAGGAATGCGACAACGTCGGCGCAGACTTTCGCCCTGAGCCGGTGCACGACCTTCGTGTCTCACTGCGGCGGTGCCGTTCTCTTGCCGATGGCCTCATGGCGCTCGATCCCGATCCAAGTTGGAAGGCGATGAAGAAAGCGGGCAGGCACCTATTCCAACGCTTGGGCGATCTTCGAGACATTCACGTGATGCAGGAGTGGATCGAGAAGTTGGCTCCTTCGAAGGAAACGGTGCCAAGTGCAGATCAAGCGCTATCGTACGAAGTCAATTCGGAATCGATCGTCCCACATTTGCAGGATCAAACGCGCGCCGCCGATCCAGCAGGGACGCTGCGCGAAATACTCGAAGGCCGCGAGCAAGAACAGAATCGCGAGGCCAAAGCCGCCCTTGAGGCATTCGACAGAAAGCAATGGCGGCAGTGGAGCAACTCGCTTCCGGCACGCGCGGCGCGTTTTCGGCCGGGTAGCGCGTTATTCAAGCATCTTGCGCTGGAACGCTGGACGGAAGCCCGCGAACTGCACACTCGCGCCATGCGCAATCGCTCCCAAAAGGCGCTGCACGCATTACGCATCGGCATTAAGCGCTTTCGCTATATCGTCGAGAATTTTCTTCCAGCCGAACATAAGATGTGGAGCGACGACCTCAAAGAAATGCAGGATTTGCTGGGAGAAGTACATGACCTCGACGTGCTGTGGGCAAACGCTCTTTCGTCCCACGTTTTTCGCGACTCGCCCTCGCGGACGCTCTGGCACGAGCGGATTGCCAGCCAGCGCGCCCAGCGCATCGCACGCTATCGAGAAAAAATGATCGGCCCAGACTCTCTCTGGAGGGTATGGCGCGCCACCCTGCCGCAGGGCAGGCAGATTGAGGCTCTTGCAGTAAGGCGATTAAAGCTCTGGGCCGGCGGACTTGATCCTGATTTCCCGCACTCCGAACGCGTTGCGAGTTTTGCGCTGCAGCTCTATGATGGACTTTTGCAGTTCTCCTGGCATCCCGCCGTGGATCGCGAATCTGCGCGCTCCAGTTTACGCGCCGCGGCCCTGCTGCACGACATTGGGAAGTCGCAAGGGGAGAAAGATCATCACAAGATATCTCTGGCTTTGATTCGCAAATATCGAATTCCCTGCGGCATGAATGAGGCTGATCTGCTGCGAGCTGCCACGGTTGCCCGATTTCATTGCGGCGTACTGCCCACCAGAAGGCACAAATTGCTGCGCGATCGGCTGCCTGACGAGCAGAATGCCACGATTCAGCTTGCGGCCATTCTGCGCGTTGCCAACGCTTTCGACGCCGCTCATGATGGTCGCATCCTCCGCCTGCATTTGCAGCAGATTCGGAAGAACGGCATTCTGACTCATACGAGCAATGGGAGGCAATCGTCTAAAATGTTGGCGCGCAGAGGTCTCAGTTTGCTCGCGCACGAACCGCTGATCATTGCCGCCGAAGGTTACTCGCCGATGGGACCGGGCGCTCAAACGATTGCCGCCGAACGGCATCTGTTGGAAACGGTTTTGCGCAGGCCACTAATTGTGAAGCCGATGAAGCACGGTTTCAGTCGACAATAAGCGCGCCCGGGAGCGAATCGGTCACTTCCGCGCACCGGCGTCTCAGGTTACAAATATCTGTGCTCGGTTGAGGTAATCTGTCGGCTGAAGCGAAGCAGAGCCATGACTCACGCTCAATTGGTAGAAAAGGCCGTACGCTGGCTACGCCGCTATCGCTGCGGAGTCGTGCTTTCGGAACAAGCTTGTGTGAACGGCGAAATGCCCGACGCCATCGGCTGGAAGCTCGCCTGCCACTCGGTGCTAATCGAGTGCAAAGTGACACGATCGGATTTTCTCGCGAACCGCCTGAAGCCGTTTCGTGTCAAACCTGAGCGTGGCGTCGGGTGCGAGCGCTTCTATCTAGCGCCTGCGAAGATGATTCGGCCCGAAGAACTGCCTAAAGATTGGGGATTACTCGAGTGCCGCGCCGGCAAAATTGAGGTAGCACATTCCTCCGCCAAGGATCTCCGCACTACCAAAGGCTTTCGCTACGAAATGAATCTGCTGCTTGCCAGCCTGCGCCGGGTCGAGGTACGAATTGAGCCGCAGAACATTACCGATTTTCTGAAGTGGAAACATCGCATGGCCGAATACAATCGCGGCACTCTGCCTGCCGGTCTTGTGGCCACGAAAGACGAAGCGAACGTATTCCTCGATCCGGAAGCTCCGCGATAGAGCGAGGCCTTCGCGTTTTCGCCGGCACTCGTCGTTCTTACTTTAAGTGTCGTATTTCAGAATGGGCTTTTCCACACCCGCGCCCACTGGATTCGGTCAACTGTCACAGACCCATTCCCGTAATTGAGGGACTATCAGAACAGGTAGAAGCGCCCGAGAAAATGGATTTCCCAGTGAATCCGCGAATCAAGCGAAGAGAATGAAAAGATTAGCACTGATCGGCATGTTGACGATTTTTGCGACGGCTTGCGGAAGCAACAACTCGTCCGTCGATGCCTCAGGTACCGAAATTCCTGGCGACTGGACGATCACGGCGAACATCGTCGGTTTGACCGCAAGCGTGTTTTCGGTGACGTTGGTTTCGAGCCGATGCAGTGTCGCTACATCCGTCGGAACGTTTACTGTGCAGGGCCCCAGTTGTTTCATCGCCGATTACGATACAGGGCAGGGATCGATTTCCGGAAGCGGTCAGTTCACGCTCATGGGAGTGCTGGTGGGGTCGCTGAGCAATCCTCTCCCTGCTAACACCGCCGCTCCGATTGATCTTCTTTTCGTCGAGGCGGACGAGTACGGTGACGTCTCAGTATTCAACGGCACCGGGGCCGTCGCGAATGGTACGATGAGCGGGACCTGGGTTTGCAATACATATTCTCCGGTGTGCGCAGGGTTGAGCGGCACATTCTCCGGAACCCAAAATTAGTGTCAATTGGAACCAGAAATAAGTGGTCAAGGTGTTCGGCAATCAAGCGCTCACAAACCAAGTTATAACTCCCGTCTGCCTTCCATCGCTTTCAACATGGTGATTTCATCGGTGTATTCGATGTCGCTGCCGACGGGTATGCCCATGGCGATGCGCGTTACCTTCACGCTCGCGCGCTTCAGTTGCTGGGAAAGATAAGTTGCGGTAGCTTCGCCTTCTATCGTGGGATTGGTCGCGATGATCACTTCGTCCACATTGCCGGCGTCGACTCGCGCGATCAGGTTGGAGATGCGCAGTTGCTCCGGGCCGATGCCGTGCAGCGGAGAGATGGTTCCGTGTAAAACGTGGAAGACGCCGTTGAAGTGCTTGGTTTTTTCTATGGCGGCGATGTTCGTGGGTTCTTCGACCACGCAGACGAGACGTTGATTGCGCGTGGCGCTAGTGCAGTAGACGCAAGGATCCACGTCAGTAATGTTGTTGCACACCGAACACAGGCGCAGGTTGGCTTTGACATCGCGCACCGCGGCAGCGAGTGCTTCGGCATCTTCATCGCTCGAGCGAAGAATATGGAAGGCCAGACGCTGCGCGCTTTTCGAGCCGACGCCGGGTAGCTTCTTAAGCTCATCGATCAGGCGCGACATGGGTTCGGCGAATTTAGACATTATCGGTAATTCTCGATTTTGGTCGGCTAATTAAGAAATCACTTACGACGTGGCAGCGGACGCGAACCCGTTTCAATAAATTTCGCGATCTCTAATCACCCAATTTCTTAACCTGGATTGGGAAGCGCATAGTCAAAGTCGTACGTATGCTTCCCCCGGGAGCGACATTGATCTTCATTGATCCCGTTATTCCAGTGAGTTGGCCGGTGCCGGAGTCGGGGACTACGGTGATCGTCAAGCTCCGCTTATCTTGAGTCATCGTGCCGCTGTGCTGCAGGGTGAAGCTTCCGCTGCATCCGTTTAAGGTTCCGGTGACGCGCTCGATGGCGACGTATGCGCCAGATCCCTCCACTTCCGTACCCGCCGAAAGCATCTGGCCCTCACTCTTTGCTTCGAGGTCGCCGTGGTATTGCTTATCGAGAATGAATCGGCCGAGCGTCGAGGTCTGGGTTGAATTGTCTTGCGGCGTTATTTTGACGTCGAACGCTCCGCTGGCATGATTCATGCGAGCCTCTTTAGGTCGGTCAAGGGATTGTGCGCGCGCAAGAGCGCTCAGCACCACAAGCAAAAGAACTGCAGAAGAGAATATTCGAGAACAGATCTTCATTTTCAATAAGCGATTTCATTGCGATCACAAGCCTGGAATTCCCATGCTGCCGAGCATTCCGCCGACCGTGGATTGCATTTGAGCGTCGATCTTGCGCGCGGCCTCGTTCACAGCCGCGAGTACAAGATCCTGCAGCATCTCTATGTCGGCGGTTTTCAGGGCTTCGGGATCGATGCGCAGACTGAGCACTTGCTTGCGGCCGTCCATCTTTACTGTGACTGTGCCGCCGCCGGACGAAGCCTCGACGACGGTCTCCTGCATTTTCTTCTGAAGAGCGTCATACTGCGTTTTGGCCTTGGACATCAGCTCTTGTAAGTTGAAGCCGCCCATGGTTTAGCGCCTCTCCTTATAATCGATGACCGTGCGAATCTGCGCGCCGAATTTTTCCTGCAGCCGTCGCACGACCGCGTCGTTTTCGGCCCGGCTGCGGCCCGTTGCCATATTCGAGCCATTCGATTTTGAGGCACCGTCACGATTTTCCGAAGCCACAACATTGGCGCCGGGAACAATTTTAAATCTGACAGCTCGTCCCAGAACACCGCTGGCTGAAGCGATTACAATTCGCCGGGCGTCGGTGCTTAGCGACATATCGACGACGGTTTGCGATTCGCCCACCTTGATGACCACTTCATTTCCAACCACCGCCCATTCACCCGGCTCAAGCATCGAAATCAAAATCCGCTGATTCGCACCCGCCAGCGCTTGAAGCGCCGCCGACTTCAACTTTTCGATGGGCGCGTCGGGCCCAGCGCCAGTCGTCGACAGCAACACGGGTGCGTGCGGAGTGTCATTGGCGGCCGAACCATCCATTCTCGGCTCATCGACTGGAGAATCATCGGCTCTCGAATCACGGGTCGCGCGGTCGATCTGCAGCGCACCCTGCTCTCCCGGCAATGCAGTCGCAATCCCGTCGGGATCGGAAAGCGCCGTCGCGCTCATCACCACTCTGGCCGGCGCGCCTCCGCTGGCAACAACACGAGAAGCGCCGGATGATACATCGGCAGAAGAATCCTGCCGAGGGTCCCTCTTGCGGGCCGAGTCAGCGGCGAATGGAGAAACAAAAGTTGAGCGAGCAGGCGTCAAGAAATCGGCTTTTCGAGACTCAGTCACCTGACTCGGTGGCGAGGCGACAATCGAAGGCCGCGCAGGCGTCCGCGATGCTGCAGCACCAGCAGAAGAAGGGTTCGATGAAGCCGCTACATCGCTGAGCAATTGTTCAATCGGCAACAATCGCTGTGCGTGCGCCATCTTGATCAGGCCGAGTTCGAGATGAAACCGCTGTTCTTGTTTGTATCCCAGTTCACCATGCGTGCGCAGCATGATCTGCAAATGGCGTGTGAGGTTGCTCTTCGCTGAAGAGCTCCGCAACTCCGGCCACGCGCTCGCGCTCCTCGTTAGAAATCTGTAGCAGGGAAGAGTCTTTGCCGGCAATTTGGGCGACGGTGGCATTGCGCAAAAAACGCACCATCTGCCGCGCAAAATGTGTGGGGCTGTGCCCCTCGCCAATCAGATGATCGACCTGCTTGAGAACGTCTTCGCTGGCGCCACGAGCCACAGCTTGCATCACTTCTGCAAGAATGTGCGCCGGAGCCGCGCCGACCAGATTTCGCACCGAATCAGCGGTCACCATTCCGCCGCCGCAGGCGATCGCCTGATCGAGTATGGAGAGCGCATCGCGCATCGAACCATCGCCCGCTTCGGCAAGAAGCGCGAGGGCATCATCATCGGCCTTAATTCCTTCACGGCCGACTAGATCGCGCAGTTGCCCAACAATGTCATCGAATTTTACCGCTCGAAAGCTGAAATGCTGGCAGCGGGAGCGGATGGTCTGCGGAATGTCCTCCGGCTGCGTCGTCGCCAGCATAAAGACGATATGATCGGGCGGCTCTTCCAGCGTTTTCAGCAATGCATTGAAAGCCGCGTCGGTGATCTGATGCGCCTCGTCGAGAATGTAAATCTTGAAGCGGTCCCGCGCCGGACGATATCGGGCGGCTTCTCGAAGCTCACGAATTTCGTCGATTCCACGATTGGTGGCGGCATCGATTTCGATCACGTCTACCGAGTTGCCGGCGCGAATTTCGGTGCAAGACTCGCAAATGCCGCATGGCTCCACGGACGGCTGATTGTTCGAGCGGCAGTTCAAGGCCGCAGCCAGAATGCGCGCGACCGTGGTCTTGCCGATGCCGCGGTGCCCGCTGAAAATGTAGCCGTGAGCGGTGCGTCCCTGTTCGAGCGCGTTCTGCAAGGTGCGGGTGACGTGCTCTTGCCCGATGACCTCGGAGAATTTCTGGGGACGGTATTTGCGCGCCAGGACGGTATAGCTCATGAGCCGGAACTTAAATTATACGTGATAGGAGCAGCCCAGGCTGAATCGTAGTGTGGGCCTGAATCTGGGCGGTTCCTCCATTCAAGTTTGCTAATAATCCGCCCAGGCGATAGGCTGATGGGTCATTCTCGATCACCCAAATTCGAGCTTTCTGAATTTGTTACGAAACTCTGAAGGAGTGTATTCATGGAACTGAAACTTGCGTCAAAAACAAAAGATGGAATTTTGATCGTGGATTGCAGCGGAAGGATTGTGTTCGGCGAAGAATCCTCGCTGCTGCGCGACAAGATTAAGAAGGCGATTGTGGAAAATAATCGGATCGTTTTGAATCTCGGAGAAGTCAGCTATATCGATTCGGGCGGACTCGGGACCCTGGTAGGGCTGCGCGCCACGGCCATAAACGCCGGTGGGGCACATCAAGCTGGCAAACTTGACCAAGCGCGTCGGCGACTTGCTGCAGGTAACCAAGTTGCTGACGGTCTTCGATGTTTACGACTCAGAGGCAGAAGCCATCGAGTCTTTCCGGGAGGCCGCTTAGCTGCCTGAATGGCTCGAATTCCATGGCTTCTGGGGGGGGCCTCAGACCATGAGGGTCTCGAACCGCGAGTCGTAGAATTTGAATTTCCGCAGGCGCCTTCCTCTAATGATTTCTCGCATCGTTTTTGTTTTGCTGTTGCTGATCAGCTCCAGCGGGTTCATTTCTCCGCCAGTCGCCCTGGTGCTTGGAATTGTGTATGGACTCGCTCTTCCCCATGCTTTCGGCAAACAAGCGAAGATAGCTTCCAGATGGCTGCTGCAATTGTCTGTGATTGGTCTTGGCTTCGGAATGAACCTGCACCAGGTAATCCAGGCGGGGCGCAGCGGCTTTCTCTATACCATGCTGGGCATTAGCTTCGCTTTGCTGGCGGGTATGGCATTGGGCGCCCTGTTCGGCGTGCAGCGGGTGCCGGCTTTTCTAATCTCTACCGGGACGGCGATCTGCGGCGGAAGTGCAATCGCCGCGGTTGGGCCTATTACCCACGCAACCGACGAAGAAATGGGAGTTGCGCTGGGAACTATTTTCGTCTTGAACTCGATAGCATTGTTGATTTTTCCGGCAATCGGCGCGTACCTGAAAATGACGCAATCTCAATTCGGGCTATGGGCGGCACTGGCGATTCACGATACGAGTTCCGTGGTCGGAGCGGCTGCCAAATACGGCACAGAGGCCTTGGGAATTGCGACCACCGTAAAGTTGGCGCGCGCGTTGTGGATTGTTCCTGTTGCTCTGGGAACCGCGCTGGTACGAGGCGCGAAGGCGAAAATTCAGTGGCCGTGGTTTATCGTTTTCTTTTGTCTGGCTGCGGTGTGCAAGACCTATTTGCCGGCCGGAGCAAACGCTTATGCGCTCGCGGTGAAAGCTGCGAAAATCGGGCTCACGGCCACTTTATTCCTGATTGGCACCGGCATATCGATTGCCACGCTCAAGCGGGTAGGGCACCGTCCTCTGTTGCAGGGAGTTGTTCTTTGGCTGATTGTGTTGACTTTATCGCTCTGGCTGATTCGCATCGGATGGATCGCATTGTGAAGAAGGCAAGCCGAAAATCAGAAAAACTGAAAGCGCGAAGTCGAGCACGCTCGAACCGATCCGCAGCACCGGAACCTTCACGCCAGCAATCGAAGACGCGACTGCTGATTGAAGGAGCGATTCGCCGCATTCCCCAAGGAAAAGTTTCGACCTACGGAGCCGTTGCAAAGGCAGCAGGATTGCCCGGAGCGGCACGCCAGGTAGCCCGTGTGTTGCACCGGGGTTTCGGACTTCCGTGGCAACGCGTGTTGGGTGCTGGCGGTGAAATCAAATTGCGCGGAGACTCGGCCATCGAACAGCGCTTTCGGCTTGAGGCCGAGAGCGTGCGCTTTCGCGGACGCAAAGTTGATATGAAAAAGCACGAGTTCAAGTTTACCCGCGCCCGGAAATAAGAATCGCTTACCTGCCAGTTTTGAACTGCTCGTCGATCTCTACCTGATATCCGGTGACCATTTTATTGGTCTCGTTTGCCATGCCGACAACCGCCATCAACTCCTTGAACATAGCATCGCTCATACCTTTTTTCTGCGCGGAGGCCGTGTGCGACGCAATGCAATAACCACATTGATTGGTCACGCTCACGGCAATGTAGATCATTTCTTTCGTGAGCGGGTCGAGCTCGCCCGGCGCCATGATCTGTTTTATGTCTTGCCACGTCCGCTTCAGCGTGGCGGGATCATGCGCTATCGCTTTCCAGAAATTATTGATCCAGTCGGTCTTGCGCGTGGCCATGATGTCATCGTAGATCGCGCGCACTTCCGGGCTGGCGTCTTGGTATTCGATAAAGCCTAGAGTTGCCATGAGTTCTCCTTGAATCTTTTTCACCACAGAGGCACAGAGAAAGGCAAGAAGCTAAAAAGTCATCATCCAGAGGTCCCGTTACATTTGCGAAGGAGTCGCACACAAAGAAAATCCCAAACAAGGTTTTCTCCGTGACTCTGTGGTGAAGGGATTTGCTAGCCGGGTAGCTCGCCGCTGAGCAATTTTTCTAACGAAGCGGCCGGACAGCGTACCCCGACAAAAAACTGCCCGAACAACGCATAAACGGCGCTGACGTGATCGAAGCGCATTTCGTAAATCAGCTTCTTGAACACCAGCGGATCGTCGGCAAACAGATCAACGCCCCACTCCCAATCGTCGAAGCCGATCGACCCGGTAATAATCTGCTTGACTTCGCCGGCGTAGCGGCGTCCGACCAGCCCGTGCTCGTTCATCTGGCGGGCGCGCTCTTCAATCGGAAGGGTATACCAGTTCTTTTCTTCGCCCCGAAGCCGGTTCATAGGATAGAAACAAACGTAGCGGCTGGGCGGAATCTCCGGAAACAGCCGCGGATGCATGGCTTCGCGATGCCGCTTCAATTTGCACTCGATCTCCGCTTTCCACTGGTCCGAGTGTGGCTGAATACCCTGATCGGTGAGCTCTTTATATATCTTGAGAGTCGAATCATACAGCCCGAGTTCGATGATCGATAGGTAAGAAGATGAGGGCTCGAAATAATCGCTGAACCTCAAGCCTGCGAGCCTGAGTTCCGCCTGATTGAGTTCGGCGAACGAATTGCGGAAATGCACCAGCATCAGGTCGCCCTTGTGTCCGATCAACGAGTAGAGCGCCGACTGCCCATTCGAAGGTTTTTCCATTTCGCCGAGTACAGTCGCGGCCTCTTGAGCGATCGACAATCTCTGTGCCGCCGGCAAGTCACGCCAGGCCATCCAGCGAAAGCGCATCATCTGGTGTAGAACGCTGTAGCCTTCGGTTGTTAGCGGGACCGCGGGAACCTCAGTAGCTGCCGTTGGCCCAGGTGAAGGATGAGTGGTCGTGGTTGTCATGTGGGTATCGAGAACGCGAGTCCTGTTTTCACATCCATTGTACGCAAGTGCGCCACGAGTCGCGAGTGCGCGATTACAATCGACCAGGCGGTCGATCACAGCCATTATCGTGTAGCGCAAGAGACGCATTCATGAAGCAGAATTCAAGATCTTAGGCAGCGACAAGGTGTGTCCGTCCCAGGCGCGGCGGTTATGCGGACGCGCGCCGCCGTCTGGTCTCGCTGCCGGATAGAGCGCGCGAAGGAGAGATCGCGCCGACTGAAAACGTTCCTCAGATTTCTCGTATTTCGCCACTAGGCCCGATTCCTAGCCTCACGTAACTCCCTCCCAGTAACCTCGGTTTCACGCCTACACACTCCGGCGAATTACTTCTCTCCTCGATGAGTTATCGTGAGCGCGTTGTTCACAATTTAGCTAACATAACGTATTCCGTGTGATGGACCCGCATCGTCTGTTCGTCGGTTGCCAGGGTCGTTATCAGCTGCCCGTACGATTTCGAAGCGGGGTCTGCATCGATCACCGCGAGAAAGTCGTTGCCCTTGTGTGCGGCGTCTCCGGTCCAGGCAAACAGGTAGTGGCCCGTTGAATTGGTCTTTGGTTCTTGTGGGGGTTCTTGCGACTGCAGTTTGGAATGAATGATGCAAGACATCAACACAAGGGCGATCAGAAGACGGCGCATGAGGAACTCCGATTTGAATTGAGGTCTCAAACCACAGAGCCTATCAGATATGCCCAGTTTGACAGCCAGTGAATACGGGGACAATCCTCGCCGGTCCCCGAATGACGCGCAATCGGGAAAAAAATTATGGCTTCCCGAATAGTGGGAGTATGGTCAGCAACCCGAGGAAATAATCGACAAACTTATAACCATTCTCAGTAAATTGAAGCCCCTGCCTGAGTCGACTGGATGTTTCCTTCGTCTACGGAAAGCTCGTAGTTTACTCCACCTCGGCCGGTTCAGGAATGTAGATTGAAATGCGCTCCGGCAGGCGCCTTGTAAACCGATACTTTGCGAAATGTGAGCGGCGTTTTGGGTTTGCAGATCATGGGGTGAGTTGATGGACGCATAAAATACGCACCCTTTCCGCTTCCGACAATCATCGCGTTGCCATCACCCTCAACCAGCACGGCGGACTTCTCGTCGATGGCAATCTCACGTGGATGCTTGTCCCATCCGTCTTGCATAATGCGAGCGAGGAATCCCAGGCTTCGTCCCATGCGGTCGCGCTTGGCAAAATGGCTGTCAGTGATGACGTTGTGCAGAAGGGGAATCTTCAGGAAATCGCGAACCAGCGTTACCTGATGGAAGTAGGGATCGGGTAAGACATCGGTCGACGCTAAATCAGGACCATCGGGAGTATCGGCCAAAGCGCCGTAGGAGAATTCTCCGAGCACGGCCAGACCGGCGCTCGTGCCTCCAATTGGCTTGCCTTCGGCAATGCCGGCATTGAGGGCCTCCTGCACCGCCGTGCCTTTCCAGAAATTTACGTATCTTGCCTGATTGCCGCCGGCGATGAAAATTGCTTCGGCGTGGCGAATGATTTCAACTACAGCAGGATCCTGCGCCGCGGTGCGATCAGGGATGACAAGGGTGGCGACGGAATTGGTTTTGCAGAGTCCATTCACATAAGCGTTGTAGTCGTCATCGCCGAGCGCCCGCAGGATCAGAAAATCTCCACTGTTTCCTTTATGGCAGAGCCAGCGAAAGGCTTCATCCAGATCGGTCCCACCTCCCATCATCGCGATTCCGAAAGCAGGAATAGTTTTGGCATCGCTCTTTTGTCCGATGCGGATATAGGTGTACGACTGTGACTGCGCTGCAGCCCAGAACAGCGACACAAAGAAAACTAGAGGCGATACAACTGCGAGAGTTTTTCGCATATGTAGAAAAGCCAACCTCATTTTCATTAGGGTGCAAGATATAGGCTGGCGACATGGTCCGCGATCTTGCCCGGATCAGCGCCGTCAAGATTGGTCAGCACAACAATCGTGAGCTTGTCGTCGATATAGCGTGAGATGTGAGTGCGGAACCCTTGCCATGCGCCTCCGTGATCAATTACGCGATGACCGTGCTTTGTGAGGATGAACCAGCCGAATCCGTAGTGGCCAGAATTCGGTTGCCCGTTTTTCAGTTTTGTGACCGTCCACATTTGCTCAAGGCTCGATCGCTTCAGCAGTTTCTCCGTATAGAGGGCCGCATCCCACTTCGCCAAATCGAGAATCGAAAAATAAAGCGCGCCGTCGGCAGTGGTGTTCAGCGTAGGCGAAACCCACTCCTGATTCTTGAGTTCTCCTTTCACCAGCCGATATCCTGCGGCGCGATTCGGAATAATATCGGCTTCGCTGATGATGCGCGTGGTCGTCATCCCCAGAGGCTGGAAAATTCGCTCCTGCAAAAAATCGCCGTAGAATTCGCCTGTGACCTGGTGAATCAGAATGCCTAAAGTGAGGTAGCCGAGATTGCTGTAACTCCACTTTGTGCCCGGCGTGAAGGCCAGCGGGACGCCTTCGACAATCTTGAGAAGCTGGGCTTCGGTGTAGTCTCGGCGGAAGTCGAATTTATCGGGATAGTCTGTGAAGCCCGCCGTGTGGCTCAGCAGCTCGCGGATCGTTACTGCGTTCCAAGCTGGCGGCGCTGTCTTAATGTATTTGCCGATAGGGTCGTCGAGTGCAATCTTTCCTTCTTCCACCAGCATCATCACCGCGGTGGCGGTGAATTGCTTTCCCATCGAACCAGATTGGAAAATTGTTTCCGGTTTGACGGGAACTTGCAGCTCGACGTTGGAAAGCCCGTATCCCTGCGCCTCAACGGCTTTGCCGTCGCGCGAAACCAGCAGCGCGAGCCCAGGGATGCGTTGGCGCTGCATCTCGGACCGAATGTACTCATCGACGGAATTGGAGGTTGCGTTTTGCGCGAAGACCCGGAGTGCGCAAAGCAGTACTGCCGCGATCAAGCCGAGATGAATCGGTTTCATGAATATCGAAAAGCTCTTTCCTTAGAATGTCAACCTCGCGGCGAGCTGGCCAATTCGTGGAGCTGCCCCGCGAAATGTTCCGGTTGTAGTGATTTGTCCGAATACCGGACTGTTGATGTTGGTCGCATTATCGAGAAATGTCGGCTGGGCGAACTCGGGATGATTCAGCGAATTAAAGTATTCCACCCGAAATTCAAGGCTCACTCGCTCGGTAATCGGAGTGGTTTTTGCCAATGCGATATCGAGGTTCGTTAACCCCGGCCCACGCATAGTATTGCGATGCAAGCCGTAAGTGCGATCGTCAGGATTGTTCACGGGATCGAGCTGCGGGAAACAGGGATTCGCACCAGCCGGCCCGCCATCGAAGTAGTCACTGTTTTCGAGTGGCACGTTCGAGAAGCTGTTGGGATTGAAATAAAAATTGCCGGTAACCGGAGTTGTAGTGATCTGGCAACCGCCCGTTGAGGGGTTAACACCATAGGTGATTTCGTTGATCGTACGTTGCTTATCGGGATTGAAAGTCTGGATCGGGCCGACCACGGCCGCGTTGGTCAGATAAGGATCGCCCGCTCCTGACGTTCCCGGGTTCGTGGGATCGCTGTAACCGGGCAGCGACGCATTGATATCGAAGGGAAACCCGGTGCGCCACGTAAAGATCGGATACAGGCTCCATCCTTTGGTGAGCCTCTTGGGACCATCGCTCCACGCTTGATCGAAAGGCAAGTCCCAACCACCACTGATACTGATTCGATTACGTACGTCAGTGTCGCTCGATGCATAGAAAAGCTGCGGAGCATAGGCGGGCACAGTTGAATTGCGCTGACGAAACCCTGAAGCGTCGTCGAGGGTATGCCCGTACGTATAAGCGAACGTGTAGTAAACCGTTCCCAGTTTCGAAGGCTGCGGTTGCCTTGTCAGACTCGCCTCCAACGCGTTGTAGTTGGCATTGGCGACATTTTGAAATTCGGGAGCCTGGCCAAAGCACTGATTCGGAGTGCTGGTTCCGCAAGCACCTCCGGCAGAAACCGGTAATTGATCCAGCACTCGCGTCGTCGTTCCAAGAATCATCGGGTTGATGTCGCGCAACGAAGTCAGCCCGTGCGACGAACTGCCCACGTAGTTTGTCTCCAGAACCGTATCGGCGATCAGGTTGTGCTGAAGGCTCAGGTTGTATTGGTAAACGTAAGGCGTGCGAAGGTGCGGATCGACGAAATAAACGCTGCCTCCGGCATTGATCGGCACGAACGGCAGGAAGGAAACATCCGGAGCCGGGGGCCTGGACGGAAACGGATTGGGAACTCCCGCGGCCACGTACGGCTGATTCATATAATTCAAGGCTCCCGAGCCGGGTCCAACAGTATTGAAGAACAAAGCGGTAGAGCCGACGAATGGCGCCTGACCATTGAATTGGAGATTGTCCTCACCTTTCAAAATGTCATAGAAAACCCCGAAGCCCCCGCGCAGGCTGGTCTTGCCGCTGCCCGTCGGGTCCCAGGCGAAACCCAAACGCGGAGCAAAATTCGTCTTATCAGGGAAATTAACGCCCTTGGGGGCGTTAGGATCGCCCGGAAAAACCAGGCCTCTGGGCGCGTTGACGAAGCGCTGCGATTGCTCACCTGGAATGATCGAGAATGTGCGGCCCTCGGTATCGCTTTTGGGTGTGCTGTACTCGTAGCGTAGCCCGAGAGTCACAACCAGGTTTCTTCGCGTGTGCCATTCGTCCTGCGCAAAGGCGTAAGTATTTTTTGAGCGGATATTGCTGGGCGCCTTGGCATCCTGAAGGTAGTCGTAAGGAGCGCCGAGAAGAAAGTCGGCGTAGGAGTTTCCCGAGCCGATGCCGCCGCTTCCGTAGTAATCGAACTCGCCGTTGATAATGTAGTCATACACCATATTTTCCTGGTAAGGGGTAAAGCCGGCGCCGAATTTCCAATTGTGGCGCCCGCGCGTCCAGGTGACGGAGTCCGTCCACGAAAATGTATTCTCCACGTAACGAGTTGGACCGTTTTCGCTTTCTCCGAGGGCGAGCCCGGTATCGAAGAACAGATTCGTTGGCCCGGTGGCTTGATCGGGAGTAATTCCGATGCCGAGGGACTGAGGCGTAGGCAGCGTCGCCGCGGGGGTGTCTTGCAGAAAATTGCTGCGATGGGTCACAAAGTGAAATTCGTTCAGTAACCTCGGGGAAAAAATCCGCGTATAGCCGATATTCGTGAAGTAGTAGTTGGCGCTATCGATGCTGGCGAATCCTGGCACCGTGGCGAAGGGAAAAGGATTGAGCGTGCCATAGTAAGGATCGCCGGCGCGGTCGAAACCGAAGGTAGCGGACAATCTGTCTTTCGGGCTAACCACGAAATCAAATTTGGAAGTGATTTCGTTCCGGTTGTCGACTTCGCCGAGCGTCGTTGAAAGCAATCCACCGGGAGCGCTAGGGATTAAGTTGTTCTTGATATACGCCTGCGAGACGCTGTTAATCTGGCTGGGCGCAATGATGGCTTGAGCAGCCAGCGTGGGGTTGGGCTGAAAAAAAGGATTCGCCTGCAGAAAGCTGGCCACGTTGGGATCGGGAGTTCCGTTCGGACCGGACTGTGAAAAGTTTCCTTGCAGTTCCAGCGGGGTGAAGACCGGAGCATCGACATCCGGAATGCCTTGAACCTGCCGTTGTCCCTGATAAGCGATGAAGAAAAATGCCTTGTCTTTGACGATTGGTCCGCCAAAAGTTCCGCCATACTGGTTGCGCTTGAGATCGAGGCGCGGAATTCCTTGCTGAATGTTAAAGAAGTCGTTGGCGTCGAGCAGACGATTGCGGAAGAACTCAAACAGGCTGCCGTGCCATTGGTTGGTGCCCGATTTGGTCACGATGCTGATGATGCCGCCGGCATTGCGTCCGTATTCGGCCGTGTAGTCGCTGGTAAGCAGACGAAATTCAGCCACGGTATCGGGATTGGGATCGATCAGTCGGCTGTTGTCGAGCAGGTCGTTGTTCTGGCCGCCGTCGAGTAAATACGTAATCGAATCGGTGCGCCCGCCGGCGATGCTGTAATTTCCCGCTCCGCCGTTGTCGTCGTTGCTTTCGGTCACGCCGGGTTGAAGCAGAGCGAGGTCGAGCATGTCGCGGCCGTTGAGCGGCATGTTTGTGAGCGCGCGTCCGGTTACCGATTGGCCCAGGGTTGCGTTCACCGTTTCCACCGGTGCGGCTTGCGCTCCGACTTCGACGGTCTGATTCGCCATACCGACTTGCATGCGAATGTCGACGCGGAGCGCCTGATTAATCTCCAATTTATATTGTGTGCTGACGACCTTTCGGAATCCCTCGTGCTCGGCGGTGACAATATAGTTGCCGATCGGCAAGGCGAGCACTTGATAGTAGCCGTCGTTGTTCGTGGTAGCTTCGCGGTGGACTCGGGTGGCGCCGTTGCTGACGGCCACATGCGCACCTGGAATGACAGCGCCACTGGAGTCCGAAACGGTTCCGACGATTCTGGCGGTCGCCTCTTGCGCGGGGCAGTTTGCGGCCAACAAGAGCATCACGAACAATGTCCCCGCTAAACGAATATTGGCAAGGGCCAGATTGCGACCAGGAGAGCAAAGCATTCAAACGTTTCATTGAAGCTCCCAAGCTTGCGAGTAGTGTTGCGGGACTTCGGCTTCGGCGTGGATGCCGGAGAAGAGCAGCTTTAGCCGCAGCGGTAAGGTGGTTGTAGATTACAAGCCGGACTCGAGCTTTCCGGAATCGACGAGATGCCTAAGCTGTTGGAGTGCGTGCTGAAGAATTTTGAACACCGATTCTGCCCCAGGACCGTGACGCCCGCAGATAGTGTCAGAAGCCTACGGCGAAAGTCAAGCTTCGGGGAGCGGTGGTACTGTCTTAAACACTTCAGACAGCGCCGGAGCGGTGGTTGTGGGGCACTTTCTCGATTCTTGCCACATGGAATTACTCCCGACCTATCGGCAAAGCGGAAGGGATCCAAGAACGAGCAGGTGGGAAAAGCCGAAATCGGATCCGAAATGCCAACGGAAGTCAATTCGCTATGTCCGAAGGTACTGTCCTATATAGTGTTAGGACACTACCTGCCCGAATCGCTTTTGAAGGCATTGCATTCGCCTTATGTCCTCGTTGAAACCGGACTGCGTCTGCGCCATCCGGAGAAAAGCCGGAACAGTAAGCCGGTCTCAGACTGAGCAGTCCGTTCTCTGCAGTCTGGTTTGCTGATGAAGAATCGGAAAATCGGGCATCTTTGCGCATTTTGCGGGAAATAGAGGGAGGAATTTCTCTGCAGTCCAGACTGCGTGGCGGAGAGAGTGGGATTGTGTTCCGCCCAATTTCAGAAATCACAGCAACAATGGAAAAATCGTTCTATCCCTTTGCAATCGCAGATACTTTTAGGATTGCTGCCATGAAGTTCGACGGTGGTTAACGAAGTCCACAGCAGCCAAAACAGAACGAATTATAGCCGAAAAAAGTAACAAAATAGTAACAAGAACTAGAAAACCTCAGCCGCTAAAATCGCGGCTCGCGCCTCGGCTCCACATCCACCTTCTGCCGGATTCTACGCGCTTTTCTCTGACGAACCGCTCCGACGACGGAGCCACGCGTTAAGCTCCGGCGAGCCCCAGAGGTATCGGCGATGTTTTCCCAGCCTGAAGATCGGAATTGGATCGGCGGTCCGCGACCGTTTGCTCTGGTCAACAGCCCAGCTTTCTTTCACTTTCAGCCGCTCGGCAAGTTCCGTTGTGGTTAAGACCGCGAATCGCTACCTGTGCGCTCCAGGAAAGGAGCGACAAATTGAGAGCGTCACAGTGTGTTGTTTACAGCAGAAAACGCGGTACGTGGCATTTGAAGTGGTACGAGCACGGCAAGCCAAAGCGTCGGCAGCTTGGCACCATCCGCGAATTGCCTTCACGGGCAATGGCGGAAAAAGCCGCTGAGCCTTTCCGGCGCATGCTGGCAAAGCCGGTCAAGACAGTTCCCACGGTGAGCATTCTGGTCGAGCAATACAAACTCGAAAAGATGTCAACGCGCGCGAGCACGAGCCATTCCGTCAAGGCGTGGCTCCGAAACCACATCGTTCCGCAATGGGGAGATAAACCGATCACCGATTTGCAGGCCCGGCCTGTCGATCTGTGGCTCAGGTTTCTTCCCCTTTCTCCCAAGAGCAAGGTTCACATTCGAGGCGTGATCCGTGAGCTATGGGAGTATGCGATGTATCGGAACGATGTCGAGCTGCAGCGCAATCCGATGGAGCTGGTGCGCATCAAGGGAGCCACGAAACGGTTGAGGAAGCCTCGCTGCCTCACCGTGGAAGAGTTTCACAGGTTCGTTGCGCAACTCGATGGAGCTTTCCGGGCGATGGCTCTCGTTTGCATATCGTTCGGGCTCAGGATCAGCGAATGCCTTGCGTTGAAATGGTCCGATGTGGACTGGCTCAACGCAAAGCTGTCCGTCGAGCGCGGCATTGTCCGGCAAGTGGTCGGCGATGTGAAAACCGAATACTCCGGCCGCGCCATGAACATCGACCCTGCGATGCTCGCCGTGCTCAAAAGCTGGCGGCAGGAAACGAAGTTCTCCGCCGATAGCGATTGGGTCTTTGCCAGTCCTTTGAAGCTGGGCCGCCTGCCCTGGTCGTATCCGTGGGTGTGGCGGGTGTTCACCAAGGCCGCAAAGGATGCGGGTATCGGCGCATTAGGCACGCACACGATGCGTCACAGCTACCGTTCGTGGCTGGATGCGGTGGGTACACCGATGGCCGTGCAACAGAAACTCATGCGTCACGCATCGATCACGACAACCATGAACATTTATGGGGACGTGGTGACAGATGAGATGGCGGCGGCTCACTCGAAAGTGGTCCAACTCGCCCTCGCAAAACAGTGAGAGGGTTTCAACGGGGTTTCATGCTTCGTAACTTGTTGAAAATATGGCGGAGAGAGTGGGATTCGAACCCAGAGTCGCCTAACAAAATCAACAAATTAGGAGGCGCGAATGGCACATCAAACCTCTAGAAACCGACTCAAGCAAACAACTCCACGCACTGTTGGACGCTTAATGGACGCTGATTTCTCCGGGCGTTTTTTCCCCTGTTGCTTATGACTCGGGAGTTGCAGCAGCTGGAATTGGGGCTGCTCAAAAGTCAT
Source organism: uncultured Acidobacteriaceae bacterium (assembly GCA_963743585.1). Lineage (GTDB taxonomy): Bacteria > Acidobacteriota > Terriglobia > Terriglobales > Acidobacteriaceae > Sulfotelmatobacter. The sequence continues at coordinate 159,620 of CAVUQI010000008.1, forward strand.
GCAACTGACCTCACAAACTGGAGCGGCACAAAACCTTCGCTGCATAAAGTTCGATTGCACTTATCATTTTCGCTTACTCAGCCCCTGAATAGGGCAACCCAGTTCTTTGATCTCGGTGTCCTTGAGACTCTTGCCATAGCTGGGCAATCTTGCCTTTAGGCCATATTGCGTCAGACGTTTCTGACCTCGGCTTCAGTAAGGCTGTCCGGTCACGAGCCTAACTTCTCCTCCACTTCCGTCGGAGGCAGGGATTTGAAACCTTTCTTCGCATCCACCTCGAGCAGTTCCGGAGAACAAATTGTCGTCATGGTTCAATTCTCCTGCTTCTTGGCCAAGGTTGAGGACCGTCTATCAATCGCATTTGCCGTTTTTGTCTGAACCGCCTTCAACAGACAGCAATGCTTGTACTTCTTCCCGCTCCCGCATGGGCAAGGGGCATTTCGACCGTATCTCGGGCGGCGCGAGAACGTGAGGTCCATCAGAGATGCCGTGTCCTGATGGAACATCTCCTGGAGCATCCCGTACAATTCAGTGTCCTTTTCTTCGAGTAACTCCGGGGACTTGAAGAAATACTCCGCCAGCACTGCAAAGAATTCGTGTTCGTTCGTGTATGCGTAACCGCGGATGTAGGAGTGATTCCTAGAAGGATGGGAAAGTTCCCGTGCAACATATTCCACCCAGTGCTTAACGGCTTGCCAGGGAACCTCAGGCGGGAGCCCGTTTTCGGCCTCTTCCAACTCCACCAGATGTGCGAATTCATGGATACCCACATTGTCCCTGGTGGACTGAGTATCGAACCCCGCGAGCAGTGACGGCTTGGACAGAATCATCACGCCACGTATTTGCTTCAGTCCGACCATGCCAAGAATGTTCACGTCGGCATTCCCGGTGGTTTGATAATCCTCAGAGAATGAGTCAGGGTAAACGAGCACTTCTCCTAGGCGATGATATTCCCAATCGTGGAATCCGAAGATAGGAATGGCCGCACTAGCGGCGACCAAAGCCCGAACGGTGTCGTCGACCTCGGTCTGGATGCCAGTGATTCGGACCTCAGCCAGGAAAACTTTGACAAGCTGTCGAAAGCGTTCTTTCTCATCTGCCGGCAACGCTCGGAAAAAGGCGACGTGGGACTCAAGCACCTGTTCCCACAAAGCGGGGAACGGTTGCTCCATAATCCTCAACCGCTTTATGCATCGCCGTCGAGCCAACCAATAGACGAACGGACAGAGCCCCAACGAGAGAAGAACAGGATGGAAAAACCAGCCAACAACCACAGACGCTACCGCCGCAGCACCAGCAAGGGCGAAGGCATGATTGCGGTTTCGCTGGTTCCCCTCGATGGTCACGAGCATTGTCGTTGGCTCCTGGCAGGAATGGGACTCCGGCTTCCATCAAGTGATCCGTTGGAGTCAGCGACCACTTCATCCAGAGGAGTAACCAAATTCAGTGAACAATCTTAGACGCCGAACACCTCCATATCGCCTGCGAGGGCGTCCATAATGGCCTTGCGGGTTATTATTCCTTGCACACTACCGGCTGACAAATCTGTCTTGTGCGCAGCGACCAATGCGATGGCAGAATCGGTAGAGCGCATTGCAGCAACCACGCCCCACACGGAATTATCCGGCGTCACAACTACATAATTGCTCTGCACGACGTCCCCGATCACTGCTGTTGTACTGGCGTGGCCGAGGGCGGATAGATTTTCTCCAGGGACCACTCCCTCCACGGCGCCAGCCCCGTCTACGACGATGAAAGCGTCATCCCTATTCGACGGGAGATCTTGTAGACGTGTTTGTGCTGGAAGGATCTGCAGCTTCGAATTCATGATACTTGCGGCGCGGCGGGTGAATTGAAGATCGGCTCGAAGGGACTCGGGCACCGGGTCCCCACGCAGAACCAGCTTGCGCGTGTAGATGCTGTCTTTGATCACACTTCTCCGCACGCCGTAGCTGATCGCAACTGTCAAAGTCATTGGAATGATTACCGTATAGTCGCGCGTCATCTCGAAAATCATCACGATCGCAGCCATGGCTGCACCCGTCGCCCCACCTACAACTCCAGCCATTCCCGCGACGGCGAATGCCGGTGCGCTGATGTGAAGTGACGGGAAGACCCTGTGAAGCACGACGCCGTAAGCGCCTCCTGCCGTCGCGCCCAGAAACAACGCCGGCGAAAATACGCCGCCCGATGCCCCGGAGCCGAGCGTGAGAGAGGTGGCGAGCAGCTTCGCAACAAAAAGAAGAATGAGAAAATAAACTGGGAACTGCACGCTAGCGAGCACGTCCTGAATCGTGGCATATCCCACGCCTTCCACATAGTAGTGGCCAGAGAAGCGCATAAAGAAATACAGCATGAGCCCCACCGTCAGCATCCCAGAGGCGTGCTGCACGTAGTAGCCGCCTTTGACACGATTCTCGAAGAAGTGCTCGAATCCGTAAATGGAGTAAATGAACAGTGCAGAAACAAGACCGGCGATCACACCAAGAATGGCATAGGCGACGAGCACTTGCGGATCAGTCAATTGAAAGTATGTTGTTTCAAGAGCAGGGATGGAGAAGGATGGATGCGGGCCAAAGAAGAGTTGGCCCACATAGGTGGCCGTCGCCGTAGCAGTGACCACCGGCACCAACGTCCGCGCGCTGACTTCGTGCATGACGATCTCTACCGCGAACAGCACGCCGCCAACCGGAGTATTGAACGTAGCTGCGATTCCCCCACCTGCGCCAGCCGCGATGAGTGTGACCACCTGCCAGGTTGGCAGCCGCAAGAGTTGTCCCATGGTCGAACCAAAAGAAGAACCAATCTGAATGATGGGTCCCTCACGGCCAACGGATCCGCCGCTCCCGATCGACAGCGCGGACGCCAGCGCTTTGATGACTGACACGACCGGACGAATCACTCCTTTGTGGTAGAAAACCGCGTCGATGACTTCCGGTACGCCGTGGCCTTTCGCCTCTGGAGCGAAATTCTTCACCAGGAAAACCACACCGAAGGCCCCGACGACCGGGACGAGAATC
>CAVUQI010000009.1:0-7603 GCA_963743585.1 uncultured Acidobacteriaceae bacterium
CGGTAGTGTCCTAATTTGGTCATGTCTCGTAGTTTTCCTGTGGTTTGCCGCATTTCATCCATTCGCCAAAGCTGGGGTCAAGACCATAACTTGCATCACTGAATTTCCAGACATAGCGAAAGGTCGTTATCCTGTCCCCATCAAAAACGTCTCTGTATCTAATGAGTCCCCTTGCCACAACGAAAAGATGGCCGGCTTTGATTTCAGTAATTGTGAAGTTGTCATCGGCAGCGGCAAGATAAGCCCAGCAGGAAACGGGTTCGGTCTTAGCCACTACGACGGGTGGCAGTGCATGAATGGGGAACATGACAGCATCCCCGGGTTCGGGATAGTTAATCGACTGTTGTGGGCAGATCGCAGCAACGCACCGACTGTCGGTTATAAAAGCGTCTGTTTGGCCGTAAATGTTGACTGTAAAATCGACGGCATATCCGGGGTCTGGCTTTGCGGGAAGATTCAAGGGTTTAATCTCAACTCTCAATCTCGCCCGTTCTTTGTTAATGTAAAGTTTGATATTCCGCGCGGCAGCCTTCGCGGCCTTTCCGCTCACGCTAGCTTGCCAGAAAATTCCCACAAGAGTGACTATCAGCGCCCACGTTGCAATACCCTCCGGCCATGTTACGAGTTTGTGCCACCCTTGAGGCTTGTTTTGGCTGGCATCTGTTTGGGATGCGCAATTGCAATTAACGGATATGGGCGCGGGGGGTGGCGCTGCTTGTGCATCCTTCCGATTTTTTGCACGGGATGGCTTATTCTGCGCGGCCACAAGTACTGGTGCGAGGACGACAACCACGAGTACGAGCAAGACCCATGCTTTCATGGCGACAAATTATATTACAAAAAGTGCTTGACAGGATACACTTATTGTACTACATTTAACCACATGGCAAACGTACTCGACAGAGACAAGCAAATCGCGGTGATTGGAGCATTGGCCGAGGGTTCCAGCATTCGCTCCATCGAGCGCATAACGGGCGTTCACCGCGATACGATCATGCGGCTAGGCGTTCGCGTCGGCAAAGGCTGCGAGATGTTGATGGACTCTAAGATGCAGGATTTAGGCTGCAACTACCTGCAACTGGATGAGGTATGGGGTTTCATCGGCAAGAAAGAACGCCATTGCTCCGTAGATGACAACCCCGAGTTTGGCGACGTTTGGACGTTCTGCGCGATTGACTCTGAAACCAAGCTAGTGCCGTCATTCAAGTGCGGGAAGCGAAACCATGAAACTGCAAATGCGTTCGTGCGAGACATTGCCAGCCGCGTTCGCAATCGCGTACAAATCTCTACCGACGCGCTGGGTGCTTATGGCGAGGCTGTAGAACAGACATTCGGTGCGGATGTGGATTACGGTCAGATCGTGAAAGTTTACACGCACGATGCCGCGCAGCATCCAGAGCGCAAGTACAGCGCCCCGCATTTCGCATCCGCTTACCGTAGGCCGATTGCTGGCAAACCTGAGATGGAGCGGGTATCTACCAGCCATGTCGAGCGGCTGAATGCAACCACTCGATTGCACGTAAAGCGGCTCTCGCGTCTCACGCTGGCATTCAGTAAGAAATTTGAAAACTTCCAAGCTGCCGTTGCCCTGCACTTCGCTTACTACAATTTCGTGCTTCGCCATAACTCGCTGCGATGTACGCCAGCGATGGCCGCAGGAGTCGAGAGAGACTTTTGGAGCGTCGGCGATCTAGTAGAGGCCACGGTATGAATCCGACCCCTGAAAATCTAGACTGGGTGAAGGCCCGTCACGAATGCTCCATAGGTAAGATTTTCCAAACTCTCAGGTTGCAGGTCGTAGAAGATGCCACGCGTCGTAATGAGTGCCTACTACCTGGTAAGCGCGCGCGCTATTTCTTTGACATAGCAGACGGGGCAAATGGATTCGTTGTCTTTGTATCAATGCACGGCACCAATCATGCCGTCGAATTCGCTCTAACCAAGGATGGAACAATTCAAGTCGGGAGACGCGACAATTTGCTTTTTACGGCTGTTCCAACGGTTAGCAACGACGGTAAATGTAGGCTTAAGGTTGGAAACGACGAGCTCGAATTGTGGCAAGTCCGAAAAAAAGCTCTAGAGGATTTGTTCTTTAGGAGTTATTGAAGCCGCGTGAATTATATCGAGGAATTACAAGACGTAATCCGGCGGCTACATGGCGCAGAGGCCACCCATATTGAAAGCGTACCAGTGAAAGAGACGTTTCGTGGTGCGACGGTATGGGATGGCATTGTTGAGGTATTCGAGTTAACGGGCCACGCAACGGCTCACAGGGTGTACGCATGGGCGCATGAGACAGGCAATCCTGAGAAGCCGATTCGACACGTAACAGTCTTACACCTTCATCCAATTAAATCGGCTCAGGATGCAGTGAGAGCCGCAATCATGCAAGAGGCAAAGAACCTTGACGCAGAAGAAAGCTAAAATCGGGCGTCCTAAACTGCCGAAGGGCGAGGCAAAGGGGCGCGTAATCCAAGTTCGCTTTACCGCGCCGGATACGAAAGCGATTGAGGCAGCGGCGAAGGCCAGCAAACAAACCGTCTCAGAATGGGTGAGAGGCACCGTAATGGCAACAGGAACTTTTAACGCACACTGCCCACATTGCGAAAAAGACGTAACGGCTTCAACCAAGCTAGGCCGAGCGGCTCTAATGGAGGCTTTGGCGCAGGATGGTGATATTCGCGTAATCCATCTCAGTGTAGATGGCAGCGGTGACCACGAATGGAGTTTGACGCGCCAACAAAAACACAATTTACGCAATCACATTGCCAACGGGTTTATCTGAAATGGGCAAATTAGGACACTACCCTCCGTCCGATCATCTCCCAATGTGGCTTTCCTGCGCGTCCCTGGCAGATTTTTCTTCGCGAACTTTGCGGTCAAAGATTTTCGTCGATCAAGAAACAAAAGAACTAACCGCGAAGTACGCCAAGACTGCCGCGAAGTTCGCGAAGGAATCCGTGCGAATTTCGGACTGGATCCTCTGCGTCACCGGCCTTCCTCACCGCCCATGCCAGCTCACGGTTTTCCCGGCCCCAATAAGGCTCGTCCCGGAAACACATCCGGCACAATTTTTCCCGCGTCCACCACCACGGTTCCTCCCACTAGCAGAAATCGCACGCCTTCGCTCGGCTGCATGGGTTTCTGAAATGTGGCACGGTCGCGGATCGTGGCCGCATCGAATACTACAATGTCGGCGTCGGCTCCTTCCTGCAGTCTGCCCATATGCCGGGCGGCGGCGGTTGAGCGCTGCAGCATCTCCGCGGGCATTAGAGTCATTTTGCGGATTGCATCCATGAGCGTGAGCGTTCCCTTTTCGCGGACGTATTCTGCCAAGATTCGTGAGTAAGTTCCGGCATTGCGGGGATGGCCTTCCACGCCGTCGCTTGCAATCATCACCAGAGGATTGGCAATGACCTGGTCTACAACCTCCTGCGTGTTGTCGTAAACCAATACCCACTGAGTGGCGCTCGAATTGTGCAACTCATTGAAGCGCTGCTTGGTGAGATGCTCGCCGTTATCGGGAAGCACCAAGTCGCTATAGCCGATTCCGAGTTTTTCCTGCCAACCCGGATTAAAAAGCGCCGAATTGATGGGGGTGATTCCGGCAATATATGGATACGCTTCAGTGGTTACGTCGAGTCCACGGGCGCGCGCGCCTGCCACCATGGAGAGGCACTCCATGGAATCGCGCAGACAACTGCTGTTGATATGAACAATATGCAGCGCGGCGCCGGTGATGGCGGCCGCTCCAATCACTTCACTGACCGCCTCAACGCCGGAGCCCGGCTCGACCAAGCCGGCGCTGCGGATATGCGTGTAGACCGGCAGGGCGCGTTGCGCTGCGAGGCGGAACATGTCAATCACCTCCAGTCGGGTGGCTCCCGGGGTATATTGGATTCCCATGCCAATGGCCAGGCCGCCGGCATCAAGCTCCGCCCGCAACCGTGCTTTTATAGCTTCAATCTGTTCCGGTGTGGCGGGCTCATTGGTGGCCGGCCCGCTCTTGGGCAAAATTGTTCCGGTGGGCAACGGCGCGCCAAAAACAGCGGCCCTCGCCGCCACGTGGCTCGCCGAAGTGCCGTAGTTAATGAGGGAGTGGCCTGCTTTCTCTTTTAGGAACTGGGCGACATCGGGCTTACCGATTTCCAGCTCCAGCGCAGTGGTGACGCCATCGAGCGCCTTGACGCGCTGGCTTGCCATGTCCTGGCCATGCTGATGCAAATCTATGAAGCCGGGAGCGACCACGAGCCCGGCGGCTTGGATAACGCGGGAACCGTTTAGCGGCTGGGCTGAGATGCGAGCAATCTTTCCCCCGAGGATGCCTATGTTACGCACGGCGTCCAGCCCGGTTTCCGGATCAATAGCGCGGCCGCCTTCGATCACGAGATCGTATTGCTGCGCGACGCAGACGGTTGAGAATCCCCAGAGGAGAAGCACAAAGAAAAAGAGATGGAAAACCAGCTTGCGCATGGTAACTCCTGAAGGTAGCGATGATACTGCCAAAACGAGATATTCGGTTGTTACAATGAGGATCCAGTTGTCGCAATCGCGAAATGCATTTCGTTAGTCCACTGCTCAAACACGCGGTCTATCCGGCACTGCATCACAGCGGATGGCTGAATCTCATCACGCCACCCGGCGGTTACGGCGTGGTGAACTACCATGGCCTGGTTCCTTCCGATCATTCGCCTCTCGATCAGTTTCTCGACGGAAATCTAGTACGCCCGGAAGTCTTTCGAAAGCAGCTACAATTTCTAAAAGCCCACTATAACGTCATTCAGCCGGAAGACTTCCGCACTGCGATGGAAGCGGGCACGCCACTTCCGTCACGCGCCATCTTGCTGACCTGCGACGACGGGTTGGTCAACACACTGACAGACATGCTTCCCGTGCTACGAAGCGAGCATGTGAAATGTCTTTTCTTCGTGACCGGGGCTTCCTGCGGCGAAAACCCCGGCATGCTTTGGTATGAGGAACTGTACCAGTTGATGCGAATCAAGCCGCTGCGCGAACCGGATTTGCAGCTTCCTGCAGCGCCGGATGAACCCATCCCAGATCCAAACAATTTTCAGGCCCGGTGGTGGAGCGCCGTGCAAAGAGCCTCTCGACTGGATGCAAAATCCCGCGCGGATTGGATGGCTCGGATACGCGATTACGGCGTGCCCGTTCCGGATTTCCATTCCGAAAAACGATGGCGGCTCTTGGGGCTCACTGAATTAAAGCAGTTGGTGAAGGAGGGGATGAGCATCGGAGCCCACACTCTGACCCATCCTATTCTATCCATGTGCAGCGGCGAATCGGCACGCCGCGAGATTGGGCAAAGCAAAATCGACCTGGAACTGGCCCTGAACAGGCCTGTCTGGGCGTTCGCTTACCCATTCGGCAATCCTGCCACGATGGGAGAGCGAGAAATCCGCCTGGCCCGCGATGCTGGTTTCATCTGCGCCTTTCTCAATGTCGAATACTGGCCCGTCGGGCCGCGGAGCGCGTTTACACTTCCGCGAATTCACACGAGCCTGCGCACCACACTTCCGGAATTCGCCGCCCACTTGAGCGGCTTTCACGCACGCTTGCAACGTGCGGTAGGAGCTTAGAACCGATGGGGGTTGCTTCTCGATCAGGAATGCGCCGTCCTTTTCCATCGCCTCTGCAAGCCTCTGGACCGGAAAACCCTAAATCTGTGCGCGTAATCGTTCTAAGAAAAATCCCGGACGATCCTGATCTTTCTGAGGCATGGAACGCTCTGGTGCTGGCCATGGACAATCCAGAGGTCTTCTTCACCTATGAATGGGCACTGGCCGCCAGCTGCAGCTTTCAAAACCGCCTCTCGCCGCTGCTTTTTCTGGTGCGTGACTCGGAGCAGCTGATTGGAGTGGCGGCCTTGGCCATCGATCCCAGCGCACAGGAAACAGCTTTTTTCCTGACCTCAAGTACGGCAGATTATTGCGACATCGTAAGTGCTCCAGCAAATCGCAAGGCGGTTTTGCAGGCGCTGCTGACGGAAATCAAGAAGCTCGGTCTCACGGAACTGATTCTTGCCAACGTCCCTTCGAATTCGACCACTCTGCGCAATCTTCCCAGCGCCGCCGGTTCGGTCGGGTTCTACTTCGGCTCACGCCCGGCGTACGATTGCAGCGTAGTGGAGCTGGGAAACGACGAAGAACGGAAAGTCCTTGTCCAGACAATTGCCAGCAAGAGCAGGGAAAAACGCGCCTGGAAGAGGCTTACAAACCTCGGGACGGTGAAGGTAGTTCACCTCGCCGAACCTGGGCAGATCGCGAAGGGTCTGGAGTCGATCGTTTCCGCGCAGATCTTCCGTTTTCTGGCCAGTGACCGCATCAGCCCGCTGGTGGGGCCGGAGCGTCGTGCCTTCTTGCGTCTCCTGAGCGACCTCCTGTCGCATTCCGGTTGGTTGAAGATCAGTCAACTGGAGATTGATGGGCAGGCGATTGCATGGAATTACGGATTCCGGTATGCGAGCAGCTGGTTCTGGTACCTGCCGACGTTTCAGACGGAGTTCGAGCATGCATCGCCGGGATCCTGTCTCCTGCGTCTGCTGGTGGAGGAAGCTGCCAGAGACGCTGCGCTTCGATGGTTCGATCTTGGCCTCGGAGACGAGCCTTACAAAGAGCGTTTCGCCAGCGGGGTGCGGCAGACCCGCTACGTTCAAGTTTCTCGCGGCTTCACGCGGCATGTATTGGCCATTGGCCGCCAGGAGCTGGTCGGCCTGGCTACCCGCTTTCCCCGGCTTGCCGGCAAACTTCGTGGCGCGAGGGTTTTTTGGAGGGCAGCCAGGGGTCGCGTCGATGAAGTCGGTTTTGCTGAGATTGCGCGACGAGCGCTTCGCAAGGCCGCGCGATCTTTTGCCTCCCGCGACGAGGTACTATTATTTGAAGCTGCCGACGCTCAAGTTTCCGACGATGTGCGGCTTCAGCTTTCGCCGCTGACCCGCGAGCATCTGGTTGAGGCGTCGATCTTGAATGCAGGCGATGCCGAGACCCTGGGCTATCTGATGCGCTGCGCCAGGCGCTTGTCGGAGTCACGCCTTTCAGGATTCGTCTTGCAGACTGGAGAGAGCAAGCCACTTCATTTTCTGTGGGTAAGCGACTACAACGGCTTCCATCTGACCGAAATTGATTATGTTCTCGAGCTTTCATCTCCCGGCGCAGCCATGATCTTCGACTGCTGGACTCCTGCTGCGAATCGTGCGCAAGGTTACTACGCAATTGCGATTCGCCGGGTCGCCGCCCGGCTGCGAGAGCAAGGGAGGGAAGCCTGGATTTTCGGCGGGGCAAGCAACGTGCCATCTCTGCGGGGAATCTTGAAGGCTGGCTTTCACTATCGATTCTCCCTGCTTCGTCGCAGCCAGTTGGGTCGCTCGTCTATAACTCGTCGCCAGACTACCGCAGCGCTTCCTTCTCAATCGGCGCAATTCCAGAAAGTCCAGCCGGAAAAACATTACGATGTCGCGGTTTAGTTGCAACTTACTGCTGGTCTTTTTACTGCTGGTCTTTCATTTGCGTGATTCCGCAGGCGTCTCTAGAATAAAGACTCAGCCCAGACCGACAAATTTGCCCCAACGCTTATGATTCATTTCCCC
>CAVUQI010000010.1:0-10182 GCA_963743585.1 uncultured Acidobacteriaceae bacterium
GGGCTGCAGATCTCCATCCAGCACGCGATCGACATCGCCGACTTCCGCCTTGGTGCGATGATCTTTGATCATGCGATAAGGCTGCAGAACATAGGAACGAATCTGCGAGCCGAAGTCATTGTCAAGCTTAGAGTCTTCGATTTTCTTGGTAGCTGCGCGCTTCTTCTCCATCTCAAATTCATAGAGCTTGGAGCGCAACATGCTCATGGCGCGCTCGCGGTTCTTGTGCTGCGAGCGTTCGTTCTGGCAACTGGCCACTAATCCGGTTGCAAGGTGCGTGATTCGCACTGCCGAATCGGTGGTGTTCACATGCTGGCCGCCTTTACCGCTGGAGCGGTAGGTGTCCGTGCGAATCTCTTCCGGTTTGATCACGATTTCAATGCTGTCGTCGATCTCAGGAGAGACAAACACGCTGGCAAATGAAGTGTGCCGGCGCTTGGCTTGATCAAAAGGCGAAATCCGTACCAGGCGATGCACGCCGATCTCGCTGCTCAACAGGCCGAACGCATATTCGCCATTGACGGCGAACGTGGCCGACTTCAAGCCCGCTTCTTCGCCCGGTTGGTAATCGTAGAGAATCGTTTCGAAACCCTGCCGCTCAGCCCAGCGGAGATACATCCGCAGCAGCATATCGGCCCAGTCCTGAGATTCGGTGCCGCCCGCGCCAGGGTGAATGGTAACGATTGCATTCAGCGGATCGTTCTCGCCCGAGAGCAGCGTCTCAGTCTCAAGCTTGTCGACGGTTTGGCTCAGCGATGAAATTTCCCGCTGCAGCTCACTGTCAACATTCTCGCCTTCTTTTGAGAGTTCGAAATAGGCCGAGATGTCGTCGCCGCGGCGTTGGAGGTCGGCATCGGTGTGCAGCAAATGCTCGAGACGTTTTTTCTCGCGCATGACTTGCTGTGAGCGCTGCGGATTCGACCACAGATTCGGGTCGGCAGCCTGCTTTTCAATTTCGGTTAATTGCGGACGGAGTTTTTCCGCGTCAAAGATACTCCCGGAGTTCATTGACTTTCTTGCTTAATGACCCGTATTGTTGCTCTAACTCTTGATTCATTCCGATGTTTTTACCTTCTCGCGGTGTAGGAAACGCATGAGCAGCGCCCCTGCAGAAATTATCGCACACAGCCAGGCGAACCAATCGCCGTGCCGCGTGTAGAAGGTGGTTACCGAAGTGAGGGCATACGGGGCACGCAGTGCCGCCCGGTGCTTGCGCGGAAGCCGGGCCACGACGCGTCCATAAGGATCGATTGACGCGGTCACTCCCGTATTAGTTGCGCTTAATAGCCATCGATCATTCTCGACCGCGCGCATGCGGGTTTGATTCAGATGCTGGGCGTAAGCGCCGCTGTCGCCATACCATCCGTCATTCGACAAGTTGACGAACACTTGCGCACCCTGATCGGCGAACTGGCGCACTTCGCTGGGAAATACGGATTCATAGCAAATGAAAACTCCCAGCTTTTCACCTCCGGCGTCGAGGGGCGCACGCGACTTGCCGGGCTCGAATTGTCCAACCTCTTTGGTTAGACCTCCGGCGAAAGCAAATAACCGCGGGAACGGAAGATATTCTCCGAAAGGAACGAGATGGACTTTGTCATAGCGGGCAGTCCATTCGCCGGAAGGGCTAATGAGCGCAGCCGAGTTAAAAACTTGCGAAGCTGGCGCTCCCGTCTTGGTTGGTTCGCTGCCGATTGCCCCCGTCACAACCCAACTCTGCGACTCGCGCGCCAACGTACTCAAAGCGTCACGAAAGAGCGGATCGCTCGTGTAGAACGGAGCCGGCGATTCGGGCCAAACGATCAGGTCGACGCTCGCGCGATTTGAGTCTGGCGCCGAGGGGGCGGTAGACTGCGCGTCTTTCCGGCTGAGATCAATCAGACTGTGTAACGTGGTCTCGAAAGTGTTCCGCGTCCAGGTTTCATCGACCGGGATGTTTTCCTGCAGCAACAAAGCAGTGTGATCCGTGGGCAAAGCAGGAGCATCGACCAGAACGCCCGACTGCAGCACCGCAGCCGCAGCTAACGACGCTATGAGCAAGGTGCTACGTCTTTTCCTGGGAACCAAAAACGCCGCGGCCAGCGCGACATTAACCAGCATGATCTCGAACGAGACGCCATAAACTCCCGTCAGGGTGGTGATGCGAGTAAGAGACAGATTGTCTACTTGTGCGGTACCCAGCAAGTTCCAGGGAAAACCGGTGATGCGTTCTCGCGCCAACTCCACCGCAACCCAGAGAAACGGCACGGCCACTAACGCGCGGCGAAAATCGCGACCCGGCCCGGCACAAAGGCTCAAAAGCAAACCGAAAAAACCATGATAAAGACCGAGGTACAGACAGAAGAGAAACAGCGCCAGCAAGGCGGACGGTGCGGTGAGTCCCCCGTACTGATGCATCGTGTCGTAAATCCAATAACAGGTTCCCGCGTACCAGAGAATTCCCGAAACATAAGCCAGCAAAAAACCTTGCAACGGCTTTGCGGGTTGAAGATTAACGGAGCCCTCGATCTCAAGCGCTCCTTCGGGCCGGGCTCGCAACAGCGCGACGATCAGCGGGGCAAAAGCAATCCAGGATACAAAATACAGATTCGGCAGAGGGAAAATGAGGATCTGCAAAAATGACGAAAGCAATACCAACAACCAGGCGCTGGAATGAATTTGCCGCACCGGGAAGGATAACAAAATTGGCGGTCACTAATGGCGAATTGGCTGATGGCCGCGGGTTAGTTCTTGTTTGCTTTCAATTTCACTGACGCGGCGCCGCACGTATTCGGCAATTTCTGGAGTCACATACGGCGGAGGAGAGATGCGGAACACCGGGAGGTCGGCCACTGGTTTCAGCGAGACCGCCTGCCAGCGCGAATCTCCATTGGTAGAAATGTCGTGCAGAATCACTGCACTGGCGCGATCCAGAAATTCGCGCGCCGAAACTTTGAAGTCCTCGGTACCGGGGTCGAGCACAGTCAGATACAAATCAGGCCGCAAAAATTTCAAGATGCTATTGGATTCCAGCATGACATGGCGCGCTTGCGCCAGCCGCTTTCTCAGCGCGGGCATCGCCTCCGCAAGTCTTCCCTGCTCCGTGCGCACCCACAAGGAGTGAGCCGCGCCAGCCACCAGGAAGCGTGACGTGTCGGATCCTCCGCTGCGGTCTTTTTCTTCCGAGATTGCCCAACTGTGGTCGGCGGTCGCGCAATCGCAAGGCGCGCCGTTGGCCGAGCAAACGCCGTGGCCGTATTGTGTAACCTTCACGGCAGTCCAATCGTATTCGCGCAATGCCGCAATCAGTCCGGCGACGACGCTCGTTTTGCCCACGCTGCGCGAATGCCCGCCAACCACAACAATTGCCACGCCTACTCCTTTTTTTTCAGCTTCGCCAACAACGCCAACTGCTTCAGATATTGATGCAGGGGCCGCGCCGGCGTACCCCAGAAAACTACGCCTTTGCCGCGAAGGATTTTGTTGGAAGGAATTCCAGCCTGGGCTCCCACGATTACTCCCTCTTCGAGGCGCACGTGGTCTGCGATGCCAACCTGCCCGCCGATCACGACATTGTTTTCGATTACGGCGCTGCCGGAGATTCCCGTCTGCGCGGCAATCACCACATTCTCTCCGATGCGGCAGTTATGGCCGACGTGCACCAGATTATCGATTTTCGTTCCTCGTCCAATCCGGGTTTCGTCGAGCGCTCCGCGATCAATGGTTGTATTGGCGCCGATTTCAACGTCATCTTCGATCGCGAGCCGGCCAATTTGCGGGAACTTTTCATACCGGCCGGTTTCCGCGTCGCGCACATAACCGAAGCCGTCGCTGCCCAGAACCGCACCCGCGTGCACGATTACTCGATCACCCAAAGTGGTGCCGGGGTAAATCGTGACGCGCGGATGAATCTCGCAATTCTGTCCGATTCTCACTCCGCTCCCGATCACGCAACCGGCGCCGATCCAGCTACCGGCGCCGATTTCCACTTGTTCAGCAATCACCACTTGGGGCTCAACTCTCACATTGGGCGCGAGCCTGGCAGAAGGATGCATGCTCGCGGTGGCATGCACGTTTCCTTCAACCGGTTGGCGATTTGCGTCCTGCAGAAATCGCGACGCACGCGCGAACGCCAGCTTGGGATGTTTGCTGATCAGCAGCGGCTTGCCCTTGGCCGCCGTGGCGAACTCGCCGGCGATGATGGCTCCAGCGGGAGATTTCACTGCCTGCGGAAGATATTTTTCGTCTTCAACGAACACCAGGTCTTCGGCGGAAGCCGACACAATGCTGGCCACGCCTGCAATTTCGACACTACCGTCACCTTGCAAACGTGCTCCAACTGCTTCCGCGATCTGCTGCAGAGAGCGCTTCATGGCATTCACTCTATAGCAGACCAGAGAGATGACGAAAGTGTTGGCCCGACCGCGCCGCTGACCTGCGAAGCCTGATGGTCTAAAATATTTGCATGGAAAGAAAGATTTTCTGGATGGTATTTACCGTGCTCGGCCTGGCTGCAGATTTTATGCTGCCGCTTTGGCTGGGCCTGGTCGCAACCATCCCAATTCTTTTCTTCTCGTGGTGGGTGGCGTATCGCAGCGAGTGGTTCACCTAGGCGATAGACTCGAGCTGTGCCTAATCGTGCGTCCGTTCCCGCGCCAACGTAATCAGCATTCTTTCCCGCAACACCCTTCCTAGAACACCACTGTCTTATTCCCATAAACCAGAACGCGGCTTTCCACGTGCAATCGCACGGCGCGCGAGAGCACGACTTTTTCCAGATCGCGGCCTTTGCGGATCAAATCGTCGACAGTATCGCGGTGAGAAACGCGGACCACATCCTGCTCGATGATGGGACCGTCATCGAGAACTTTGGTGACGTAGTGGCTGGTGGCGCCGATCAGCTTGACTCCCCGAGCGAAGGCTTGATGATATGGCCGCGCGCCCACGAATGCAGGCAAAAACGAATGGTGAATGTTGATGATGCGCTGCGGATAGCGATTAACGAACTCGTTGGAGAAAATCTGCATGTAGCGGGCGAGGACCAGAAAATCGGCGTGGTGATGACGAATCAGCGATTCGATTTCGTCCTCGGATTGCTGCTTGTTTTCCTTTGTGATCGAAATGACTTTATAGGGAATCTTGTAGAAGTCGGCGATGGGCCGCGTATCAGGATGGTTGGAGATGATGAGCGGGATTTCGCAGGCCAGTTCGCCGCTCTGCTGACGGTAGAGCAGATCGACAAGACAGTGATCGTATTTTGAAACGAAGATGATCATGCGCGGACGGTGCGAAGACTGCGCAAGCCGCCACTTCATCTGGAATTTATTGGCGATGGGCGAAAAATGTTTACTGAAGTCGGCAAGATCTTTGCCGGTCAGATCTTTGTCGGTCAGATCTTTATCCGTAAGATCGATGTCGAAATCTTTGGGATCGAACTCGACGCGCATCAGGAACAGGCCGGATTCTTCGTCGGCGTGCTCGTCGGCGTGAAGGATGTTGCCACCGTGGCGGTAGACGAAGTCGGCGATGGTGGCGACTTCGCCTTTGGCGTCGGGGCAGGAGACGAGGAGGATGGCAGAGTTCTTCATAGGCTCAGTGGCACGGGCGTCAGCGGCCTTTCTTGCTTCCGTTCTCCGCGATCCGCGCCTTTATCAGCTTCTTTAAAAGAACCGCTGGAAGAGGCTTATCCAATGCGAAACGAATGGTGCCTTTCGAGGTCTGGAATCTCTTGAGCTCATCTTTGAACTCCACGGTCGGCCCCGCCCCAGGGAAAAGACTGCAGTGGCCCGAGAATGCGGCAAAGCTCGCGAGCATTCCTTTGTACTTGAACGTCGGGATACCATAACTGATTCCCTCGGATGCCTCAGGTGGCGCAACTGAGCGGATGACAGCGCGGACTTTATTCAAGGTGGTGCGGGCGGGTTCTGGGGTGCGTTCCAGGTATTCCTCTACTGTTTTAGGGACGTCTGTCGCTTTGCCAGACTTCTTTTTTTTCACACGACTGACCTCGGCTACTTCTTTAGCTGCTTCAAAATCTCCCGGGCCGCATTCGCCCCCGAACCTCCGGTCAATCCAGCGCCGGGGTGCGTGCCGCTCCCGCACAAAAATAAATTCTCGATCGGCGTTTTGTAGCGGGCCCAGTCGAGCAGCGGACGCATGGTGAAGAACTGGTCGAGCGCGAGATCGCCGTGAAAGATCTGTCCGCCGGTCAGCCCGTAAACTTTTTCAAGATCGAGCGGCGTGATGACTTGCCGAGCGAGAATTCGCTCCGGCAGATCCGGTGCGTATTGTGCCAGCGTCTGCACAACCGTTTGTCCCAGCTCTTTTCTTTGCTCCTCCCAGTTTCCCTTTAGCTTGTAGGGCGCGTACTGCATATAGATCGACATCGCGTGCTTGCCGTTCGGCGCGAGCGTGGGATCTGCCAATGACGGAATTGTCGCTTCAAGATAAGGATGTCGCGAGAAGTTGCCGTACTTCGATTCGTCGAAGGCGCGTTCCAAGTAATCGATCTCAGGACCAATGTGAATGCGGCCTGTCAGCGCCGCGGCGTCGCCGTTCTTCAATGCAGTAAAAGTGGGCAAACCGGAAAGCGCAAGATTCACCTTTGCAACCGTGCCATTTCCACGGTAGTGCTGCAGTTTCTGCACGAAGTCGGGCGAGAGATGCACGGGATCAGTCAGTTTGAGCAGCGTGCGCTTGGGATCGGCGTTGGAGATTACAGCACGCGCGCTGATTTCTTCTCCGCTGCTCAGCCGAACGCCTTGAGCGCCGCCGTCTTTCACGCGAATTTCGACTACGTCGGCGGCCACGCGGATTTCGGCTCCGGCAGCCTTAGCGGCGGAAGCCATAGCTTGCGTGAGTGCGCCCATTCCACCGGCAACGAAAAATGCAGAGCCCGCCGGATGAGGATCGCCTGCGGCGCGAATCAGCAATTGCAGTGCACTCCCTGCAGACCACGGACCGAGAAATGTGCCGAAGACGCCGCGAGCGGCGATTACGGCGCGCAACAATTCAGTTTCGAAATACTCGGCCACCAGATCGGCAACGGCCATCGGCCCCCAGCGCAACACGCGGTACATATCGCGCTTGCCGAGATTGCGCAGCGCGCGGCCGGTCTTCAACATGCTCCAAAGATCTCCGCGGCTGGGATGATCGATGTCGGGCGGCGTGGTGGCGAGCGCTTCGGCAATTACTTTGCCGATCTTGGCAAGCGATTTTGAAAACTCCGGATACTTGCTCGCATCTTTTTGCGAGAACGCTGAGATCGACTGCGCCGACTTCGCATCGTCCTGATAAAGCGAGAGAGCGCGGCCATCCGGTGAAAGAGTGGTCACGCAAATTTCCGGAGTGATGAACTTCGTGCCATGCTTTTCGAGTTGCATGTCGCGCACGATGCTCGGCAGAATCGGCCCGGCGCTATGCGAGAGTGTGGAGCAGCGAAAACCGGGATGAAATTCATCGGTGATGGCTGCGCCGCCAATTTGTTCGCGGCGCTCGAGGACCAGGGGTTTGATTCCGGCTTTAGCGAGATAGAAAGCGGTGACCAGGCCATTGTGGCCGCCGCCGATGATGACAACGTCGCGCTTCGTCTCGGGCATTTACGCGGCCCCCTTGTCTTTGAGAATTTCGAGGGCTGCTAACCGGCCCGGCGCGCCCATGATGCCGCCGCCGGGGTGGGTTGCTGACCCGCACATATACAGATTTTGAATTGGAGTGCGGAAGCGCGCGTAACCCGGCGCGGGACGCAGGAAGAAAAGTTGTTCGAGCGAAAGCTCTCCCTGGAAAATGTTGCCTTCGCTCAATCCCCATTCGCGTTCAAGGTCGAGCGGGGTGACAACTTGCCGGTGCAGGATGATGTCTTTGATATTCGGTGCATACTCGGCGATGGTGTTGACGACGGTGTCGCCGAAAGCTTCTTTCTGGTCGTCCCAGTTGAGGCCGGGGCGTAGCTTGTAAGGGGCGTACTGCACGAAGCAGGAGAGCACGTGTTTGCCCGGCGGCGCGACGGAGGGATCGGTGAGCGAAGGAATCACCATGTCGATGTAGGGATGCCGCGAGAAGTTTCCGTACTTGGCGTCGTCGTAGGCGCGCTCCATGTATTCGACGGAAGGCGAGATCGAGATTGCGCCGCGCAGGTGCGCGCCGGGGCCGGGGATCGCTTTGAAGTTCGGCAGGGCGTCCAACGCCATGTTCACTTTGCCGGAGGAGCCGCGATATTTGAAGCGGTTGATGTCTTCCAGAAAATCCGACGGCAGGTGTTCGGCATCGATGAATCGATTGAACGTCTGGCGCGGATCCACACTGGATGAAACAACATCCGCATAGATTTCGTCGCCGTTCGCAAGAACCACGCCCTTAGCTTTGCCGTCTTTCACGATGATCTTGGCGATTCCGGATTGCGTGCGAATTTCCACTCCGGCCTCGCGGGCCGCGTCGCCGATAGCATTTGAAATTGCTCCCGTGCCGCCGCGGGCGAAGCCCCAGGCGCGGAATGCGCCGTCGATTTCTCCCATGTAGTGATGGAGCAGAACGTACGCTGTACCCGGTGAGCGCACGCCCAGGAAGGTCCCGATGATTCCGGAGGCCGACATCGTTGCCTTGAGCACATCGGTTTCGAACCATTGATCGAGGAAATCGATGGCGGACATCGTCATCAGCTGGACTTGGTTGTATTTGTCGTAACTCGACATGCCCTGAAAGCGGCGCCCGATGAAGAGCAGCTTCATCAGTTCGCGGGGGTTGAGCGTGTTCGGATCGGGCGGGGCACGATGCTGAGGATCGGCTTCACGAAGCGGCACATCGCCTGCATGGCCTTGCCGAATTCATCGTACGCCTCGGCGTCCACGCGCGAGTGGCGGGCAATCTCGCGATGTGTTTTGCCATGGTCGTTCACGCGCCAGAGGTAATCGCCGCTAGGCATGGGCGTGAATGTGCCGTCGAGCGGGAGGATTTCGAGGCCGTGGCGCGGAAGGTCGAGATCGCGAATGATCTCCGGCCGTAGCAGCGACACCACGTACGAGCAGACGGAGAATTTGAAGCCGGGAAAAACTTCTTCGGTACAGGCCGCGCCGCCGAGAATGTGCCGCCGTTCGAGCACCAGAACTTTCTTGCCGGCCTTTGCCAGATAGGCCGCGTTCACCAGGCCGTTGTGGCCGCCGCCGATTACGATTACGTCGTATGAATTGGAACCAGCCATAAGCTGTCGCTCCTAGCTTGACTTAATCTGAGTAGAAGATTTCAGGAAACGCAATGATACTCGCGAAGAGAATGCAGCGACAGCGGATTAGAGCCCGCTAGGAAGTACGGTCCATTGAATGAGGCGGTGCATTGGGAATTCATTGTAGCGCAGAGCAAGCAGAGTTGTCGCGGAAAAGCGCTTCAGCGTGATTTCAACAAAACGGCCGCGAGAAGAGAAGCCGCGTAAACGACGACAGACCAGAAAGCGAAATTTCTGTAGGCTGGAACGCGGCTATTAGGAAACAATTCCTGATAGGCGGTGGACACCGCATCGCCGCCTCGTCTCCACCATGTTAACTTCTCTGCCGGTGCTTCTCGTCGCGAGAGTCGTAAACGCATCACGATTTCGACACCGATGTTCAGTAACGCCATCAACACCAGCAGTGAGAAAAGGACTCCAAACATATCGATTATCCTATCGCCTCTAGCGTAAACCATCCGCCAACAAACGGCGTCATCCCGAAGGCTCGCGTTTTCACCGGCGAGCCGAGGGATCTCCCGCTGATCTGCTGCCGGGTTGGGCTTGTATTCGTTGCCCCAATCCTTCGCCAAGTCTTCCCAGCGCGGGTTCATGGAGTCGATGAGTTTGATTTTCTTTTCTCGCCGCCAGCCTTTGATTTCCTTTTCGCGAGCGATAGCGGCATCAGGATAGAAGAAAAGTTCGTAATAGACGAGACGGGTCAGGTTGTACCGACTGGTGAATCCCGGTATCAGTTTGTTCTTATGCTGCCAAGCGCGATGGGGAAGATTACCGGTGATTCCCACATAGAGGACGGCGGCCTTGGGGCCATTCGTCATGATGTAGACGAAGAACTGTTTGGGTGGGCGCATCCGCTCTTCTTACCGCAATCTGGTTGAGACTGTCTGTGTCGGATGAACATGGCGAGTTGAGGCGAGGGAGATCCCTCGCCCCGCTGGAGAAAACGCGGGGCTTCGGGATGACGCATTTGTTGAGGGTTCCGGCGT
>CAVUQI010000011.1:0-12159 GCA_963743585.1 uncultured Acidobacteriaceae bacterium
CGTCATATATGGGCGATGTGCGGAGATGGTAGAGGTTTTCGAATACTTCTGATCTCTTGGAGAAATTTCCATAGTCACGGCCCATCCCGTGGCCTCTTGTCACTACGCGCTGGTGACCCTGTTGCGCTCACTCTCTGTCGGGTTGCACTTGCAATGCGGCACAACCTCCCTCCCGCCTTACGCGTCTATGTTCGGATGCCGTAGTTCCATCGCGGCATGTCCGCAAGCGGAGCATTGAGCGGCAAGGCTCCCAAAGATTGGGGCGATTCGTGATCTACCGGGTTGGGCCGGCGTGAAGAGTTCGCCTTTTCCTACGTCAGCAAGGTTCGCGCGAAAAAAGCATTCTCCCGCGTGAAAGTAACTGGAATGGGTGCTCGATGTTTATGCATTTGAGTATTCGTTTTCTTTTGTTGTGTCTGCTCACTTGCCAACTCGCGTTCAGCCAACAGACTGAAAGCCAGCCCCTGAACGGGGAGGCAATCTTTCTACAGCGTTGCGCCAAATGCCATGGCGAAAAGGCCGAGGGCGTCAGTGCAGTGATCACCGTTGCCGGGCCGTCGTTGCAGGCGGAGCACAATCCCGGCGAGGTGATGGCCGCGATGGAGATCGGACCAAGCCACATGCCTCAATTCCCTTACGTGCTTTCGGCTCAGCAGATGCGGACGGTGGCCGATTATGTGACGCAAGATCTGGCCACGATCCCGCTGGCCAGAGGCAATCTGAGCGAGGGAGGACATCTATTCCGCATCTACTGCGCGGCCTGCCACACAACCGCCGCTCGAGGAGGCGCACTCGCGTTTGCCGGAGTGAATGCTCCCAATCTTGCCAGCAAATCGGCGGCGCTTATCGCCGGGGCAATACGCTGGGGCCCGGGCCCCATGCCGGCTTTTCCGCCTTCCGTAATCGATGACAAGCGGCTTGATTCCATAGTCGAGTACGTCAAGTTCATCCAGCACGCGCCAAGCCCGGGCGGAACTCCGCTGCATTGGTTCGGACCAGTCGCGGAAGGGTTTGTCGCGTGGATTTTCATTTTCGCGCTGGTCGTCATTTCCGGATGGATCGAAAGAGGCGGGAAGGGATGAAAGCAAACCCAGAAGAAATCGATGATGTCAAGGAAAACGGACGAGGACGAGCGGCAGATCGAGACTTGAACGTCGAGTGCGGGCGAGCGTCAGTAAATCATCTGCAGTGGGGAACATTTTTCTTACTGTGCGCGTTTGCCCTCGCGCTTGGCGGTGGAGTGGGATTTCTGTTCATTTATTGGATTGGCGGCAGCAACTTGCTGCTGGGGGGCACCCTGGCACTGTGTTTGGCGGGTTTCGGAGTGGCGCTGGTGCTCTATTCCCATTGGCTGATGCCTCATAAAGAGGCCACCGAACCCCGGGAAGAACTGCCGTCGAGCAGGGATGACCGCGAGGAGGTAGCGGAGAATTTCAATGCTGGCGCAGAGGACATTCATCGCCGTGGACTGTTGAAATGGATTGCCGCATCGGTCGTCGGAATATCAGTAGCGACGGTCGTTTCGTTAATCCGCGGCCTGGGAACGGACCCATTTCCTGCTTTATTCGATACCATCTGGCGCCGCGGCGAGCGGCTGATGACTCTCGACGGCGCACCGGTTTCAGTGAATGCGCTTCAGCCCGGAAACTTCATGGTCGTGTTCCCAGAAAACAGCATTGGCGATGAAAGGGCACAAACTGTGCTGATTCGCGTGAATGAGAAATTTCTGCGCCTGCCCAGCAATCGCGCGAATTGGGCACCGATGGGATACGTTGCGTATTCGCGCGTGTGCACTCACGCGGGGTGTTCTGTGGGCATGTTCGAGTCGACGACGGACCAGCTGATGTGTCCATGCCATCAGTCGACTTTCGATGTCCTAAGGGCCGCCCGACCGACAGGCGGCCCGGCGGCGAGAGCGCTTCCGCAATTACCGCTGTATGCCGATGCTGATGGAATTTTGCGTGCTGGAGGAGGATTTTCCGCACCGCCCGGCCCCGGATTCTGGGAGATGCCATGATCAATTGGCTGGGAAAAAAAATGGCGCTCTGGATCGACCGGCGCACCCGCCTGGCGAAGTTTGCCAAGCGCGCGCTGAACCATGTTTTCCCCGATCACTGGTCGTTCATGCTGGGAGAAATTGCGCTTTATTCGTTCGTGATTCTGGTAATCACCGGGACGTTCCTGGCGATGTTCTACAACTCCAGTTCCGCCCAGGTGATATATCACGGTTCCTACAAGCCTCTGGATGGGGTGCGAATGGGAGCGGCGTTCGAGTCCGTCCTGCACATCAGTTTTGATGTGACCGCAGGCTTGCTCGTGCGCCAGATGCATCATTGGGCGGCGTTGATTTTTGTAGGCGCGATTGTGATTCATTTGGCGCGCATCTTTTTCACCGCGGCGTACCGGCGGCCCCGAGAGATAAATTGGGTGATCGGATTGACCCTGCTTCTGTTTGCGCTCGTGAACGGCTATTTCGGATATTCCATCGCTGGCGATCTTCTTTCGGGAGCGGGGCTCCGAATCGCGTATGCGATCTTAATGTCAGTGCCGGTCGTTGGCCAATGGCTGGCGTTTCTGATCTTGGGCGGCACGGTACCGGTACCGGCCACCATCCCCCGTTTTTACAGTCTGCACATCTTCCTGGTTCCCGCGACGATTGCGGTCTTTCTGGCACTCCACCTGGCAATCATCTGGCGGCAATATCACACCAACTATCCGGGACCGCGGCGCACAGACAAGACGATTGTCGGCTCGCGCCTCTGGCCTTCTTACGCGTTCAAGTCAGTGGGCCTTTTTTTCCTCCTGTTTGGGGTGTTGGCGATGCTGGGCGGATTGGTGCAGATCGATCCCGTCTGGGTTTACGGGCCCTTTGACCCGATTGCTATCTTGCCGAGCGCGCAGCCGGATTGGTATCTCGGCTGGATCGAGGGAGCGATGAGACTGTTTCCCGGCGTGCACCTGCAGGTGGGACGATGGTTGATTCCTGAAATATTTTTCCCTGCAGTCCTAATGCCCGCGCTGCTTTTTCTGGCGCTTTACCTTTATCCATTCGTCGAACAGCTTTTCACCTTTGATACGGAGCAACACCACGTGTTGCGCCAGCCGTCACAGCAGCCCTTTAACACCGCACTCGGCTGCGGAGTGTTTATGTACCTGCTGGTCCTTTTCTTTGCGGGGGGAGACGACGTAATTGCTCTGGCCACCGGAACATCAGTGGTCACGATACGCGCGATTTTACGCGTACTCGTGTTTGCGGCACCAGCGGTGACATTCGCGCTGGTTTACTTGCTCTGCGCAAGGGCCCGCCGGCATTCCGCATCAAACCCGAACTGAATTACATTCTCTTCATTTTGAGGTAGCGTTGAAAGTCGCCGCGGAAATAGACCACCGCGTAAGCCAGTGCAGCTATGCTGCCCCACTTGATTATTTTTCCTGTCATTTGGTTTCTCCTTTGGTTTCCTGCAGACTCGCTTCGGTGCGAGTGGAAGTAATCAACTCTTCGACCATACGAACAGCTTCTTCGACCGCTGCGTTCACGGGCGCGCTGAGGATGAAATTTCCTTGCGGATCAGGCTCCAGCGTTGCCGGTTCGCAGCCGACTACCAAAACACGCGCCGGTTGTCTTCCCATGGCGTGGACCAACTGCAACACGGCGACTGGATTCATGGAGTGAGCGTCCACCGCAATCGTGCTCTCACGATTCTCTGGAAGTTCAGGCTCGAGGACATAAAGAGTGCCGGGCGCGTTGCCGCGGGGAAGCGCATCTACGAGAATTGCGAGATCCCACTCATTCATGAGAGCGTAAGCCAAATCGTAGCTGCGGATGCCAAAATCAGAAACAGTCACCCAGTCAGGCAGGGAACGGCGCCGCAAGCGGCTAATGACCTCGAATCCGAACCCGTCATCCCCGAGAAAAATATTTCCGATGCCGGCAACCAGGACCTTACCGTTCATTCTTTTGGCCTCGCTTTGACCTCACCTTTGACCTCAGTGTTCAGGCCAACTGGCTCGACTTCTTCCGGAGAAAAGAAAAAACGGTGTCCGGGTTGACGCAACATGCCGAACTCGCGTCCGGGATCGTCTTCGATGACGACAGCGAGATGCAGCTTGTCGTCATAATCGCGCTCGATTGCTTCTACGATGGCGACTTTTCCCTTCAGGGCGATGTCCATGATGTCGGCGGTTTTCTGTGGCCACAGGCGCACCCGGTCGCCGGGTTTGACCGGCACGCCGAAAATGGTGACGCTTTCGACCGGGGTATTTTCCTGCTCCTGGCTCCAATCCGTCATTTGGTTTCTTCGATCTGCCGCAAGCCGCGGATGGTGCCGTGCGTGCGCATCAGCTGTTCACGCGCGCTTTGCTCAGTTCGCTGAAGCAAATTGCGGACACGGTCTTCCGCCAGACGCATTTCGTCTTTTTCCTGATCCGTAAGAGTCATTACCCGCAACGTTAGCATTTCATCCATTTCGGTAGCGTCGTAAAAGTCGCCGTCGCTCTCAGGGGCGATCTGCGGATAGTCATATAGCAGAATTGGCGAGCAGAGCAGCATGTCGCGTTCGCCATTGGAGCCGACCAGGACCGGAAAGTTGCCGACATTCACGCATGCAGTGGCTGCATTCTGAAGATGCTGAGGGGGATCTAATAACGAAATAAAGTTTGCTTTGCTGGCCGTGAGAATCATGTGTGCGGAGAGCAGCGACTGCCGCAGAGCTGAATTGCGATCGAGACTGGATATTGGCAACGGGCTAGTGTTGGCTACGTCGATTTTTAGTTTCCAGACACCATCGCGAATCACTTCTGTGTCTACAGAGATCTTTCCGCGCAGCTCATTTGCGCTGGTTTGGCTAGTCCGCTGCGTGTTCGCATCAGGAGGTTGTTCGTGCTGATTCGGGCGTGGGAAGCGGAAGTCAATCGGCTGGAGCTTGGCATTGAGGGAGAATTCGAGTTCTACAGTGCGTTCCACTCCTTCGTCTGAGCGTTCCTTTAACTCCTGACCGAAGCATGATGAAGGTTCAGACGCTAAAGAGGGCTGAGCTGATGGCTCAGTTCGCCGGAAAACAAGCTGGAGAAAACGAAATTCGATTCCTACACTGGCATCGCTGCCCGCTTCGACGAGGCACTCCGTATGCATTTGCGAGCGCTCGCTTCCGCTGCGGACTTCCTGGTATTCCGGAGGATAAAGAATGCCGAAGGTCCGAACGCTGCCGGTTTTTCAGTGCCGTCGGGCGGTACGGATAGAGCATGTAGCCTTCATAAAGCACCGCGTCGGCGACTTTATGCGCGAGTTCGCGATTCACGATTTCACCTCAGCCGCGGCCAGCAAGCGTTCGAGTGCCTGCTCCCAACTCGAAATGCCCTGGGAGGCCCGGAATTCGTCAAGCTTTTCGAATACCTCTCGGCGCAAGGAAATCCACGCGGTGTGCGGGTAATAGAGGTCCATCATCTCTTTCCAGATGCGAACCGGAAGCCGGTAACTGGCTTCGCGGTCCCAGGGAATCTGCGCGATCTGCATTCCGGCGCGACCCGCATAAAAAACCGTGCCGCTGAAGAGCAATGAGGTTGGAAGCTCGCCATCTTCCAGCCCGTAAATGTACTTGGTGATCGCCACATTGAAATCGAAGGTGCACGGCACAGGAACTTCGATCGCTGTTGTGCCCGTGAATTCCGGCACATTAACATTCGCATTGGTCCACAGTAGCGGACGCAATGTGGTGCTCCAGCGCTCGGGCTCACCGAAGAGTTCGCGCAGGTGTTTCTGTTCGGCTGCCGTATAGCGGCGGCGCACGGGCTCAATCTGCACCTGCACGCGCAGCGCTATGGAGTGAATTGGTTCCGGTTCGGAGTTCGTAATCCGCACGTTGAACGAAAGTTGCGGCGTCGCCGCGTTGGCGGTAGGAGAGGCGTCTTCGACCTGAAAGTGCAGGTCAGGCACGACGGCCTCCAGAACGCAGATTCAGTTCACGGAAGAAATCATCGATTTGCTTCCAGACTTCCGGGCCTCCTGAGAGGCCGTGCCACTGCGTGCGAATGAGTCCCACAAGCTTGTAGCATTGGTCAACGGGCGCGCGATAGTACTGCGGCGGATCGGAAACGCGGTTCACCAACAGGGCCTCGACATCCGGCTCGAAGCGTTTGATCACAGGGTTACGTTCGACAATCGCGTCCCAATATTCGAGATCGAGCGACGACTCGAGGGCCCCACCGGGACTGGGGTATTGCGCCACGACTTTATTGGCGGAGCTGCTGTGAACGAAAAAAGCCAGCTTGATGGGTATGAGCAAGCTGTCCCATTCCAAATCGTCCAAGGCAAAATCGGATAGCCGGCGCACATCGCGCGGGATGCGTCGATAGCGCTGCCGCGAGCCATCGCAGAACAAAATGGCGCAGGGATCGCAGGCGCAAATAATGCCGCGCTTCTCAAGCTCCAGAAGATGATGGTGCTCCGGCTCCAGCGGGGCAGCGCAGAGTTCGCATATTTCCTCCGGCCCGTCTTCGGGGTCGCTGTGGCGGTCGTGCGGCTTGCGCACAAACTGCTGTAGCGCCGCGAGCGCTCCCCGCGCGAAAGTTTGAGCTTCCGGACTCATGACTGGATTGCCTACGCCGGCGGCAAGTTAGGCATTCGAGGATCGATGGGCGCGCGCTTGTCAGCGTTAATCCCAGTTGCGTCGCGCGAGGTACGTCCCTTGCCTTCGCGGCCGGGCTCTTTGTTTTTGCCCTTATAAGTCCATTCCTCCGCCCGCCTGGTGCCGGGCGTATGCGCATCAATATCAGGCCGTGGGTTTTTCATAAAGTTTTTCCTCCCTCAGAACTGGCTGAATCATGTTGAGCGGGATAAATCCCGTAAGAGGCAGACCTTCGGCGATGATCTCAATCACTTCCGGCGCAGCCTCGAGAATGGCGTGTTCGACAGCGAGTTTCAGCTTTTCGGGCGACGAAGCGACGCCATGTGCCAGCGTTTCGACCTTCACCCTCACGACGCAATCGGAAATGCCGAGAAGCTTGACGCTTGCTGCCTGGTTTCGCAGTTCGGGGCCAAGCTTCTCGATCGCCCGCCGAATGCGGTCTTCGAACGAGACGGGATGAATCCCGTAAAGCACCAGAAGACCGCAAATGAGTGGATCGTTTCCCAGCTTCGTGAGTGAATTGCGGCCCGCGTCGCCGGATTCCGAGAGCAGTTCGACCATGCGAGACATGCCGGGCCCATGCAGATCCATCAGCGACTGCATGAGTCCGAGCGCTATATCTCGGGCCTCGGGATCCGAGAGAGCGGCCGCGCGCTGCACCAATTCATGAATGCGCTGCGTCTGGGCCTGGAACTCGCCATTGTTCATTTTTAGCTCACCACATTTCCGCTGCGGGTTCTATTTCTGTCCCATGACCCCAAACATGGGCGAATGCCGCGTTTCGAGCACCTTGCCGTTACCCAGATACATATGAACGCCGCAGGGCAGGCAGGGATCGAAGCTACGCACAGCGCGCATAATATCGATGCCTTTGAACTTATCCGGCCCATTTTCTTCGAAGATCGGCGTGTTCTGCACCGCATCTTCGTAAGGACCGGGGGTTCCGTAGGTATCGCGCGGATTGGCATTCCAGCAGGTTGGAGGATAGGGATGGTAATTGGCGATTTTGCCATCGCGAATCACGACGTGGTGAGATAAAACGCCCCGCACGGCTTCGTGGAAGCCGCAGGCGATGGCGTTTTCGGGAACTTCGAATGGCGCCCAGGTCTTTGACCGGCCCGCCATCAGTTCTTCCATGGCTTTCTCGCAGAAGTAGAGAGCGGCGGCGGCTGCGTAGGCCTGGAAGTAAGTTCGGGCGCGATCGCGCTCGATGGCGTTGCTCCACTTGGGAATTTTCCATTCGAATGAAGTTTCAGGCAATGTGGCAGTCTTCGGAAGATTGATAACCACGCTGCTTCCGGTCGCCTTGATGTAGCCGATATCGACAAGCCCGGAGAGAGCAGTTGACCACAATCTCGCGATCGGCCCACCACCGGTATCGAGCGCAAGATGATCGCCGCTGCGCTTGTCGTACCAGCGCGGCGACATCACCCAGGTGTAGTTGCCGTTGAAATCGCGCTTCTGCGGACGAGGAAGTGTGGTCTGGTTCCAGGGATGCCGCTTGTCGATCTGATTGCCGAGCGGATCGGTCTTTACGAAGGTCTCCTGGTTCTGCCAGTCGTCGTAATAGGAACTGCCCAGCAGAATTCGCATCCCGAGATTGATGTCCATTAGGTCGTTAGTGACCAACTGGCCATCGACGACAATGCCGGGGGTCACGAACATGCCACGTCCCCAGTCGGCCATGGTTTCGTAGCGATAGTCGCAGACATCGGGATTGTTGAACGATCCCCAACAGCCCATCAAAATGCGCCGTTGACCGACTTTTTCGTAACCGGGCAGAGCTTCATACCAGAAGTCAAACAGGTCATCGTGCAGCGGCACGCAGCGCTTCATGAACTCAACATACTTAGTCAGGCGTACGAGGTAATCGGTGAAGACCTGAATGGTCGCCACTGTGCCGACGCCGCCGGGATACAAGGTGGAGGGATGCACGTGGCGTCCTTCCATCAGGCAGAACATCTCGCGGGTGAGGCGGCTGAGTTCCAGAGTTTGCCGGTAGAAGCTGCCAGTGAACGGATTCAGCGCCGTCATGATGTCGGCAATGGTGCGGAATCCGTGTTTCTCGGAGTTGTGCGCTTTGGTTTTTTGTGCTTTGCTCCAGAGGCTGGGGTTGGTTTCCTTGACCATCTGCTCGCAGAAATCGACACCGACCAAGTTGTCCTGGAAGATATTGTGGTCGAACATATACTCGGCGGCTTCACCGAGGTTGACGATCCACTCGCCCAAATTCGGAGGCTTCACTCCGAACGCCATATTTTGCGCGTAGCAGGCGCAGGTGGCGTGGTTATCGCCGCAGATGCCGCAAATGCGGCTGGTGATGAAATGCGCGTCGCGAGGATCTTTACCTTTCATAAAAATGCTATAGCCGCGAAAGATCGATGACGTGCTATGGCATTCGGCGACTTGCTTGTTTTCGAAATCGATTTTGGTGAATATTCCCAGGCTCCCGACAATGCGGGTGATGGGATCCCAGTTCATTTCCACCAGGTTCCGTTTTTTTGTCGGCTGTTCAATCAACGGTTCAGCAATGGTTCCCATTTTTCTTTCCTCTCTCAGGCAGCTCTACAAATCCGATGCGTTCCATAAGCGCCGGGCTGGGGTTGATAGCCAGTGGTAAGTTCGCGTCCGCGATGGCGCCACTCAGGTTCTCCATTCACGGTGTTGTTCGTGATGGCGCGCAACGCGCGGATGAGCTTGCCGTATAAAGTCAGTGCCGCGGTGGAAAAACGCGCGCCAGAAGGCTCGTCCATAAAGGGCATGAACATGTCGGGAAATCCTGGCATGGTGCAGCCAATGCAAATGCCGCCGACGTTCGGGCAGCCGCCGATGCCGCGCATCCAGCCGCGTTTGGTGACGTTGCAGTTGACCACCGGGCCCCAGCAGCCCATTTTGACCAGACATTTGGGCGTTCCATATTCAATTCCGAAGTCATCTTGTTCGTAGTAAGCGGCCCGGTCACAGCCCTCATGTACGGTCTTGCCGAAGAGCCACGTTGGGCGGAGTTGCTGATCAAGCGGAATCATGGGCGCGAGACCGACGGCCTGGAACAAGAGATAAGTCACGGTTTCCATGAAGTTGTCAGGTTGCACCGGACAGCCGGGGACGTTGACGATCGGCAGACCGGCCTTGGAGCGCCAGTTCCAGCCGAGATAGTCGGCGAGTCCCATGCATCCGGTGGGATTACCAGCCATGGCGTGAATTCCACCGTAGGTGGCGCAGGTGCCGGCGGCGATGACGGCCAGGGCCTTGGGCGCGAGGCGGTCGATCCATTCACAGGTGGTGATTGGTTGGCCGGTTTCGGGATTAGTTCCCTGTGCAGCCCAATAGCCTTGTTCTTTTATGCGCTCGTTGGGAATAGAGCCTTCGACGACCAGCACGAAGGGATCAATTTCGCCGCGTTCTGCCTGGTAGAAGAACTTCATGAAATCGTCGCCATTTTCATAGGCGAGCACCGGGTTGTGCAGGTGAACTTTGGGAAGGCCGGGAATGGCGCCGAGAATGACATCTTCAATGCTGGGTTGCTCGGCGGCGGTGACGGAAACGGAATCGCCGTCGCAACTAAGACCGGCGGTGAGCCATAAGATATGAACTTCTTTAACAGGGGCGGGTGCGGAAGATTCTCTACGGGTGAAGGGAATCGGTTCAGCGGGCATTGACTCCTCCTTCGAGGTCAGCTTGGCAGAGAAAACGTTTATATCGTGGCACGATAGACTAGATCGGCCAATACGGTTAGACCCCTAGGGGCGCACAAGGGTTGCCGTTCAACATATTCTCGGCAGCTGTTCTCCAAAAAGCGTATCCACGATGCGCGTGCCTCCGATCACAGTCTGCATGAGGCACCATAGCCGGGTGGTCGCCAACCACCTCGCCGATCACTCGAGCATCGCGTCCCAGCGGGTTTCGATGCATCTTTTCCACAACCTGCTCAGCCGATTCAGATGGCACGATGGCAATCAGCTTGCCCTCATTGGCAACATAAAGCGGATCGAGACCCAGAATTTCGCAAGCGCCACGAACTGTGTCGCGCACGGGAATTTCGGTCTCGCGCAGCAGCATTCCGACGTTGGACTGCTTCGCAATCTCGTTAAGAGTAGTGGCAGCTCCGCCGCGGGTGGGGTCGCGGAGACAGTGAACAGCGGGGCAGACGTCCAGCATGTCATAAACCAGTTCATGCAGGGCTGCGCAGTCGCTCTCGATCACCCCTTCAAATTCCAGATTTTCCCGCTGCGAAAGGATTGCCATCCCATGATCGCCAATGTATCCGCTCAGGATGATCTTGTCTCCGGGACGAGCGCGGTCGGCGGAGATATTAACCGGCTTTTCCACGATGCCGATGCCGGTCGTCGTTATAAATATCTTGTCGGCTTTACCGCAGTTGACGACTTTCGTATCGCCGGTGACGAGCTGCACTTGCGCGCTTTTTGCGGCTTCGCTCATCGACTGCACCACACGCTGCAGATCTTCCATGGCGAGGCCTTCTTCCAAGATGAACGCCGCCGAGAGATAAAGCGGCCGCGCGCCGCTCATAGCCAGATCGTTGACTGTGCCATTGATTGCCAAGCGGCCGATGTCACCACCGGGGAAAAAAATGGGCGTGACTACGAACGAATCTGTGGTGAATGCCAGCCGTGTCCCGTTGATATGAAGCACGGCCTGATCGTCGAGCCTGTTGAGCAGGGGATTACTGAATGCGGGAAGAAACACCCGTTCGATAAGCTGGGCGCTCAGTTTCCCGCCGCTGCCGTGGCCGAGCACAATTTGCTGGTGTTTTGTGATGGGCAGCGGGCATGACATTCCCGGCAGAGAAGGTTCCGCAACATCATCCTGCTTGGTTGCAGATGCGATCTTGCTCATGCAGCGCCTCGCACCGGTTCTGCCGCGGTTGACTTGACTCTTTGCGAGTCCAAATGCCGGCCGTAAGCATAATAGGCAGCGCATGCGCCCTCCGCAGAAACCATAGTGGCTCCCAGAGGAGTGAGCGGCGTGCAGAGGGTTCCGAACGCGGCACAATCATGCGGCTTCTTAATGCCTCGCAGGATGTGCCCGCTGATGCAGATTGCTGATTCCTTCGTATCGATATCCTGCACCTCGAATAAGCGTTCGGCATCGTGATCGGCATACTCCCGGCGTAATTTGTAGCCGCTGTCAGGAATCGATCCAACTCCACGCCACTTGCGGTCGCAGGCTTCGAAGACGCCATCGACCAGTTTGCGCGCGGGGACATTGCCTTCGCGGTCGAGCACACGCGAGTATTGGTTTTCGACCGTGGCTGCGCCAGCCTCGAGTTGACGAATCACCATCAGCGTGCCCTCCAGCAGATCGAGGGGTTCGAAGCCGGTGATCACAATTGGGACGTTGTATCGCTCGGCGATCGGCTCGTATTCGCGGTATCCCATGATGGTGCACACGTGGCCTGGGCCCAGAAACCCCTGCACCCGGTTTTGCGGGGATTGCAGAATAAAACTCATCGCGGGGGGAACCAGCGAATGCGAGACGAGAAGCGAAACGTTTTTCACTCGATCCTGTTGGGCGC
>CAVUQI010000012.1:0-1014886 GCA_963743585.1 uncultured Acidobacteriaceae bacterium
CCGCCGACGATAATCGCCGAAATTGGAACCAACAGACCACCGAGAGCAAAAAATCGATCAACGAACTCGGTCATCGCCCAATCCTCCGACTGCATAGATCAAGGCCGAAAAAATCTGGTGGAGCTGACCGGGATCGAACCGGTGGCCTCCTGGTTGCAAACCAGGCGCTCTCCCAGCTGAGCTACAGCCCCTTGACTGCAGTTTCCAGTTTCTAGTTTCCTGTTTAGCAAAGCACTGGAAACCGGAAACCGGAAACTAGAAACCTTGATTTTCTGGTGGGCCTGGATAGACTTGAACTATCGACCTCACCCTTATCAGGGGTGCGCTCTAGCCACCTGAGCTACAGGCCCGGTTGATTTTCCGAAGCTTACTGAAGCTCAGTATACAAGACGCTGCGAGCTTCGAGCCACGAGCTTCGAACGAACCAGAAAGTTACTGATCGCGCGAAGCCCGGAACTCGTCGCTCGCAGCTCAATGTTATTCGAGGACAAGGTTGAACGTGCGCTCCAGCTAAGCCGGAGCTGACCATCATGCGAAATTTTGATTCGAGAAAGAGAGGCCTGAACGAGACTCCCTCGCCGCATCCTCAGGTTAGTGGTGGACTTGGCTTGGGGTACATGGCAACATCCTCCGCATTTTTAATTCTCGTTATTCAGAAATCGAAACCCTCTAGCGAGAGGTCGATTTCCTGCAAACAAGTCCGCGGAAGTGCCATGACGTTCTCTCTTAGAAAGGAGGTGATCCAGCCGCAGGTTCTCCTACGGCTACCTTGTTACGACTTCACCCCAATCATGAACCATACCTTGGACGGCTGCCTCCTTGCGGTTAGCACACCGGCTTCTAGTGCAGTCCACTTTCGTGATGTGACGGGCGGTGTGTACAAGGCCCGGGAACGTATTCACCGCGGCGTTCTGATCCGCGATTACTAGCGATTCCAGCTTCATGGAGTCGGGTTGCAGACTCCAATCCGAACTGAGGCCGGCTTTTTCCGATTAGCTCCCCCTCGCGGGTTTGCGACGGTTTGTACCGACCATTGTAGCACGTGTGTAGCCCTGGACATAAAGGCCATGAGGACTTGACGTCATCCCCACCTTCCTCCTCGTTATCCGAGGCAGTTTCACTAGAGTGCCCGGCTTGACCCGATGGCAACTAGGGATAAGGGTTGCGCTCGTTGCGGGACTTAACCCAACATCTCACGACACGAGCTGACGACAGCCATGCAGCACCTATAGAGCAGCCCCTTGCGGGGAAGGGATATTTCTACCCCGATCCACTCCATTTCGAGCCCAGGTAAGGTTCTTCGCGTTGCGTCGAATTGAACCACATGCTCCACCGCTTGTGCGGGCCCCCGTCAATTCCTTTGAGTTTCAGCCTTGCGACCGTACTCCCCAGGCGGATTGCTTATCGCGTTAGCTGCGGCACAGTGGGATTGGATACCCACCACACCAAGCAATCATCGTTTAGGGCTAGGACTACCAGGGTATCTAATCCTGTTTGCTCCCCTAGCTTTCGCGCCTCAGCGTCAGTTATGGTCCAGTGCGCCGCTTTCGCCACAGGTGTTCCTCCCGATATCTACGCATTTCACCGCTACACCGGGAATTCCACGCACCTCTCCCATACTCCAGCACGGCAGTTTCGCCTGCAGGCCCCGAGTTAAGCCCGGGGATTTCACAGGTGACTTACCGCGCCGCCTACGCGCCCTTTACGCCCAATAATTCCGAACAACGCTTGCACCCTCTGTATTACCGCGGCTGCTGGCACAGAGTTAGCCGGTGCTTCTTCCACCAGTACCGTCATTATCGTCTTGGTCGAAAGGAGTTTACGCCCCAAAGGGCTTCATCCTCCACGCGGCGTTGCTGCGTCAGGGTTTCCCCCATTGCGCAAAATTCCCCACTGCTGCCTCCCGTAGGAGTCTGGACCGTGTTTCAGTTCCAGTGTGTCCGTGCGCCCTCTCAGGCCGGATACCGATCTTCGCCTTGGTGGGCCGTTACCCCGCCAACTAGCTAATCAGCCGCGACCCCCTCCTCAAGCGGATTATCCTTTGATCTTGCGATGTTATGCGGTATTAGCATCGGTTTCCCGATGTTATTCCACACTCAAGGGTAGGTTAGTCACGTGTTACTCACCCGGTCGCCACTTTACTCGCGGGATTGCTCCCACTTTCTCGTTCGACTTGCATGTGTTAGGCACGCCGCCAGCGTTGATTCTGAGCCAGGATCAAACTCTCGTTTGAAACCTGATGCCTACCGACGGGTAGAAGGTAGGCTGCCATCGCCGGGCTCGAAAGAGCCGGGATGGCGCCACCGTTCAGCCTTTTACTTCTCAGCCCCTTGCGGAGCAGCGAAGAAAAAGTCCACGGTGGTCTATCTTGTGAGATCGTTCAGACTTATGCCCGAATGATTTCTCACGACTGGCACGTTCAACCGAGTTGTCAAAGACCGAATCGCGGTTCGCCGGGGCGGCGCGAATTCGGTACAGATCGGAGAATGTGCGCCTCGCTTGCGCTTGGCTGGACAGCCGAGGCGGCTGTCCCTACATAGAATCCGACTGTCCTCGAAACCTTACAAACATACCCTGCGGCGGAAAATCCTGTCAACGATCGCGTCCCACAGGATTTCCAGATGATTTCCACATCGGGAAATGCGGGACGGTTACAGGAGAGCTCAACCTCAGCGGCTAAAGATCCAAGACGAAGCTTGGCGGCACATCGTGCCCTTCCCGATCAGAAATGACATCGGATTCGGTGATGGCTTTATCCGCCGGGCGCTCGAACACGCGCAACGGTATGGCCTTCCGTTTTACGTTATTCGATTTCAACGCGGTAATTTCACGCGCTGATTTTCGGGCAACGCAGACGGAAGACAAGAAATTGAGAAAAGATCTTAACTTGGAGGTTCCTTGCTTTGAAGGTACCCTTCAGATCGCCTTTAGGTAAAACCAGAAGCTTTCCGAATCGAGTCCCGTGGCCGGGACGATTGAGAACTGATTCAACTGCTCTCTAAGACATTAGATGCCGGACAAGCCCGAGAGTTGCAAAATACGCCGGCTAGCCACACATCTGCTCTCGGTGAATTGTTTATAGCAGATGAATGGGCGGGAGCGCAAGCGGGAATTTACGAAGTTGGTTCGGGGGCGTGCGAAAAAGCAGGTTCCTCACCGCCCCTTCGGGGCGATTCGGAATGACATCTCTGGTCTCTGTTCGGGCTTTGGGTCAGGCGCGCCTGGTTTCGTTTAGCATGCGCTGCCGCAGGATGCTGTTGGCGCGGGTCTGGTAGCCTTTGCCGCGCTTTTTTAGCCAGGCGATTACGTCGGCATCGAGGCGCATGGAGACGGCCTGCTTCAGTGGCCGATAAAACCTACCGCGGATTGCGTCTTTCCATGCATTGGGCGGGAGTTCAGGGATATCGGAGGTGTCGATCTGGTCGTCAGGCATGGCGGCGAGCGCTGCGAGTTCTCTCTTTTGGCGGGGAGTTAGCGGTTGTCCGGTCACCCTTTGTTTTTTAACTTCGGTTTTTGATTTTCTAATTGCCTTCGGCATAGATTCTCCGTTCCGCGCGAGTTGCCTTTCGGGCGGAAATGATCCGGATTGCGCCCGTCTCGTCATCTTCCGTGTGAGCGACGAGCAGTACATTGTGTGCTCCGATCATGCCGATGGTTTGCCAGCGTGGCTCGCCATCGACCTCGCGATCTTGCGTGGTGACCTGGTACGGATCGTCGAATACGTGCGCTGCCGTGTCGAAGCTGATGCGGTGTTTCCGCCTATTGAGCCGATCTTTACGAGCGTCCCAGGTAAATTCCACGGTCATTACATATTTGTATATACAATAACGTATTGGCTGTGAGAGTGCAAGTTAAGGCTCAGTGCCCGGGATCTTCGGCAGCCGACTGGATAGCCAATCGTGAGGGAGCACAGGAGGATGTGGTCACTTCTGTACGTTTGTGGAGTGCCATTCAACTATGAGAAGGTCGGACATTCTGATGCCGCAGCTGCGGGCGGCTTCAATCCATTTTTTCTGCGTGTCGCGTATGCGGTCCTTGCCCTTCCTCTTCAGCTCAACAAATTTAACTTTGTTTCCGCGCCATGCAAAAACGTCGAGGCAGCCTCCTCTGCATCCTGCTTTCCTCTTAATGCGCTCAAGCAAGGCGTGCTGTTTTGGCGGGAGGGCCTCGACGGGCTTCGATCTGTCTGGGAGGCTGACTCTGAACTTTCTGGAATAGGAATCGACCCAGACGCCGCTCCAGCCCTCTTTTTCGAGGAGGCGTAACACGACCAATTCGGCGTAGAGGGGTTTCCCATTCAATGCGAGAATTGCCTTGCCGCCGTAAGTTAAGACCCTCTTTCTGGCTTTCTTTGCTTCCCACCTCTCGAAGCCCCTTTCGCATTTTGGAATGCGGCCGTTCCGCCAGATGGAAGTTTTATCTTTTCGGTTGAAGTCCGAGGCAATGCGGTGGTTGACATTTAGAACGGTTCCTCCAGTTCACCGAACGGAATCTGTTCTTCGGGGGCCTTGCGGGATTTTGGCGCTTTCTTGAACGTCGCGTCAGCGGCGAAGCGTGGATGGTCGATCTTTTTGCCGGCGAGCAGTTCTTCGATGCTGAGGATTTGGATGCGTGGATATTTATCGATCAGTCCCGGTGAGCGGTAGAATCCGGCCTCGGCGGCTTCTTTTTGCATCGGCTTAGGCCGTGGCTCCATTGAGACCACGGCTTTCTCTCGCTCGATGAAGCCGCGAGGGTCGCTGCTCGGGTGGTGCCGTCGACACCTAGGTTGGACGCGATCTGACTTCTCGATTCAATCGTTGCGCAGTTGCAGGACGTTCGAGTGCCGACTTAGGGAATCGAGAGCTAGTTCCTCGCCGAATCCGCCCTCCGTTTGTGTCTTCTGTTGAGCTTCTTGCTCGGTTGATTTCGGATAATACTCTGTGCGAAATTCTTCCGGAGTCTTGAAGCGCCTCACAGGTTCCTGCTGTTTCCGCTCAGGGTCTTGGTTCGCCATGGTGACTCGCCTCGTCTTTTCGGTAGTAGTTAGAAAAGAAATGTTGGTTGAGGGCGGGCTGGAAGTAGTGCTTTCGCTTGATCCAGATGAAGCCATCTCCTTTGGAGATCACCGCAACGTCGATGGGCAACGCAACGGTGTCAGTCTCCACTGATGTCATTCTACGCTTGAACGCGGTCAAATTGACAAGAGATTCTGCCATAGCAGCTAGTTCATCCTTTGGAAGAGACGCTACGCTATCGATAACTGGGCTTATAAATTGCGACTGCCGATAGGCTTGGAGACCGTCGGCGAAGTCCTCCGCAAGCTTGGTCCCGAGTTCGGCGAGTTCCTTCTGGAGAGAATCTTGTAGCTCTGGACTGACCTTTCCGGACAGGGCTTCAGAAATTTTCTTGGGGTAGCCTTCGGTGAGCAGGGCGGAAACGTACTTCTCTATTTCTTCCGTGTACTTCGGATCTACGCCCTCCATAAAACGATTGACCATCTCTCGTTGGGCAAATGGGTTTACTGATGCGACGACGGTCCCGTCTGCCGTTCCTATCCTCACGTGATTTTGCTCGATGTAGCGAAGCTTATTATTTATGACGCACTCGCATTCGTAGCACAGCAGTTTCGGAAAGACATCGTTTTCTCCGTAGCCAGCGATCACAATCCCTGAGTAATTACGGCGGGCAAATTTCTTACAAAGGATCAGCGATCCTGCTTGTTGGAGTTGCTGTTTGCAGTGCTCGGTGGGCAGCTTCTCGAGGACTTCTTCAATCACTTTTCCGATGTTTCCTTCACATTGAACCGCACATTTCGTGAGGTCGTCCGGGCCGAAGCCCGGGAGGTTGTCGCTTTTTTCGAGTTCGTTCAAGAAATCGGCTGTCTTCTCGAGGACTAGCGCTTTTACTTGTTCTTCGTCGATTGAGCCTAGATTCTTGATGGTCCGATCGACTTCCGTATCGATTCGA
This sequence comes from uncultured Acidobacteriaceae bacterium, assembly GCA_963743585.1. GTDB lineage: Bacteria > Acidobacteriota > Terriglobia > Terriglobales > Acidobacteriaceae > Sulfotelmatobacter. The sequence continues at coordinate 5,950 of CAVUQI010000012.1, forward strand.
ATCTTCAGCCTGAAAAAACCGAGTCTCAGTGAGTCTAATGCGCTTTCGGTCTGCAGTTCTCCTGGAAAGAGGATGTTCTCGCGCTGGAAAAAATCAATGAAATCTGATGCGTATTCTTCCAGAATGCCGTATTTCTTGTCATATAGTTCGGCCCTATACATCTTGATAATCGTTTCCCAGGGGATGGTCATGAAATCTGCTGAGCCGTACACCATTACTCCAACTGGTCGATACTTCGAGAGCGTGAACAGTTTGTTCACTGTGTTGTAGATTTTTTGGCCGCCGGGGAGTTGCAACGTGACGGCGCTGTCCGCCGCCATCGCAACAGCGTTTCGGTTGAGGATTGCTATTTCAGCCGTCATGCGTCAACTTGCCTCTAGACTTGGAGCCGATTGTACTCTGCTCCCCTGGCTTGGCCTCATAGATTCTGCTGGGTCGCTCGTGCTGGGTCGCAGTCCGGGTAGATCGATCCGGTTTCCTTGAGCGTGCGATGGAGTTAAGACGCGGGGCCATCATGGCGAGATAGGCCATCATGTCGCTGTGGCCGAGGAGGGTGCGGAAGGCGCGCATGGCGTCGGAGACGCGGCCGCCGCGTTCGACGATTTCCTCGTAGGCGGCTTCGGCGTCGATATTCCACTCCCAGGTGTCTTCGAAGGCCATGATCTGGGAGCTGGAGCGGGTGCCGTCTTTTTCGGCGAAGAGGACGTTGTAGTCCTGGCGGCTGTTGAAGGGCGGGTCGAGGTAAATGAGGTCGACGGATTCGTCCTTGATGTGCTCGCGGAGGACGGTAAGGTTGTCGCCGTAGTAGAGACAGTTCTTTTGCACTGCGCAGGAATTTTAACGCGGATTATGGGGTGAGGTTGTTGGTTAGTTGGTGGCGGCAGGATTTTATTCGGGCGGCGCCTGAGCGGCTAAAGCCGCGATTGTTTTTTGGCTCTCTTGTTCGCGGCGCCGAGGCGCTGCGTCAGCCAAAGGCACGGGCCGTCCGTTGTTGGGTGCAGCGGGTTCCTCGACTTGCCGTCGCTGGCGCCCCGCCGGCGCCGGGAATGACGGGTAGGAGTTGGCGCGTCGGCAAGGGCCAAGGCGATGGGCCATCGCGTGAGAATTCCCGTTTAGGCCGCGGGTTGTGAGGGCGACCACGAGGTCACTTCGACTGCGGTTTTGCTTCGCATCCGCGAAGCAAAATCCTCGCTCAGGATGACAACGGTAGAGTGATTAACGGGTCAGCAGATGCCAGGCTTCTTCGTACTGGCTGTACTTGGATTGCTTCAGGTGCGGGGAGAGGACGATGGCGGGCTGGTGGTTGGTGGCGCGGATGGGGAGGATATACCAGAGGTCGGCGGGGATTACGTAGGCGGCGAAGAAATCCAGCTGGTCTGGCGTGTAGACGACGTGGCTGGAGCAGATGGTGCAGACGTAGGAGTGGCTGCGCTGGTAGAGGGTGCATTTGACCTGGACGCGGCGGAAGAGGCCCTGGTGGTCGGTGGCTACGTCGTAGGGAGCGGTTTCTCCCCAGGGTTTGGTGACGCGGAATCCTTGCTCGATGGCGCGTTGCATGAAACGGAGTTCGGCCCACTCTCCGCGACGCTTGGCGTGCGGGATGTGGGGGCCGCGAGTTGGCATAGGTTTTCCTGGGTTCGGCAGCGCCTGTCGGCGCGGTTGATCGTGATGATGGCTCGACCCGGCGCTGAAGCGCCGGGCTTCCTGGTTGCGGCACGCACGGTGCGGCATGTCAACAGTTGCGGCTCTCCCACACTGCGGCCCGATGATTCCGGGCCGCTGGACAGCCGAGGGCGGCTGTCCCTACATGGCCCGCTGCATCTTGCCGCGGCACCCTGCGAGTTGGCGAATCTGGGCAATAAAAAACGCGGCCCGTGGGCCGCGTTTGATTAGCTATTTAACTATACATCCATTATATCATATAGCAATGGTGCTTTGGGACATTTTTGGAGAAATATTTTCGTAGTGGGATCAAGGGGATGGGAGTTTTTTGGGTGGGTTGGGGGCTTGACAAGATTTTAGGGTCAGGCGGAGTTCGTTCTCGGGTCATGGCTGTTGTTCTTTCGCCCCTTCGGGGCTGGTTATATGTCCGCTTTGTCACCCACGGCTTGCGCCGTGGGCTGCATTCTTTCGCCGCTTGGCGGCTGGGCAGCCCCTTCGACTTCGCTCAGGGCCTGACGGCGGGGAATGGCAGAATGCAGAATAAAGAGTAGGGCGTGCGCTGGTGCGGAGCAGCCGGAGATTCTTCGGACTGATGTCCTCACTGCGGCCCGATAATTCCGGGCCGCGGGACAGCCGAGGGCGGTTGTCGCCACATGAGTGTGGGTGCTTCAGCGGGTGATCAGGTGCAGGACTTCTCCATAGTGACGGTTCCCACATGCTCCGCTGTCACGGCTATTCGTCGCTTGCGGTTGCCTTGGCGGAGGAGTTGTTGTCGTTGGGTGAGAGCCAGTCTTCTGGGGCGCCAACTTTCATTTCATTCAAAATCTGGAGTTCGGCGGTCACGCGCTGCCAGGCCTTTTTGTTTTTCTTGGTGACGATTGGTGCATTGGGGTCGGAGTAGTAGTCCAGAATATTTTTTTTCAGGCGTGGGGGAACGATTCGCTCGGGGTTGCTGGTGAGGCGAGCGAGCAATTGGGCGTAAGTTTTGTCGGTGAGAGGATAGGTGCCGGGCCTAGTCACTTTGCCGGTATCGAGATCGAGGTTGGCTAGCGCAAGGCGAAAATCCGTCCCGGTTTTTATTTTCGATAGCAGACCGCGATAGACATCGACGCTGTGATTCACACTTTTTAAATACCATTCTTCGGTCTCGGGAGTGGGAATTTTGATTGCGAGATCTGAAGCCGGGCCAACTTTCGGAACGATAAAAACGAAGACGGCGAGCAGGTGCGCGCCGACTCCGGGACCTTTGAAGGCATGCTTCCAGTGGCGATCATAGTTGGTGCGGGCGACACGCTCGGAAAAGAGGGCGTAGTTGTCGTCGGTCGGTTGCAGGGGAAATTGATGGCGATGAAGGACCAGCTCGGCTTCGGCAAAGGCCGAGATGAAGGTGCGCACCGAGAGGCGGTAGCTGCGAAGGGCGGAATGCGCGCGTCCGAGAACTTCGTGCGAGTCGAGGCCGTAGGTGTTGAGGAAGGCGCGTTCGAGGGCCTTGCGCGGCACTCGGAAACCGATGGCTCGGAGATAAGCTTGCGGCGCGAATTCATAATTGGCCAGCTGGTCGATATCGAAGGCGAACTCGGTGCGGATGTGGCCGTGCGGACTTTCGTCATAAGTGACGCTGTGGCCGTACTTGCGCTCGAGCTTGGGAAACTCGATGGCGGTGGAGGGATTGACGGCGATCGAGTGACCGGTTGAGTCGCCGACGTAATGAGATAAGGCCCCGATGGCGAAGGCGTATTCGTCGATGTTTTGCGCATCGCGGAAGAGGTAGGCGACAAAATCTCCGCTGCGAACGTAGTGCGTGAGATCGCTGAACAACTGCTTGCCGAAGGGATAGTAGCCCATGTCCTGAATGGCCGATCCCCCGTAGGCATAGGCGTGGGCTTCGCGTAACTGCGCCTCGGTGGCGTTGGGAAAACGCGCCAGCAGCAAGGGACGAATGGAATCGTTCCAGGCCAGGTCGATGAGTTCTTCATGGGTGAGAACGGAGTAGCTGAAGGCGGAGTTGGGGAATACGGTGCAGACGACGAAAATTATTATCCAGAATTTGGCTCGCCTGCAGCGGTGCATCGTGACCTCGTCCGTAGAATTTTTTCGCACAGCGACGTCGCACAAACCTGTTCGCGTTCGCGAAAGCGCGAAAACGTAGTTAGGATGCGAAATTTGCGGGGGACGGATGGAGTTAAATCCAAACTTCTAGTCGGAGAGACCGGGATCGGCCTGAGTTCAGGCGCGAGCTTTGTCGATCATCTGGTCCCAGATGCCTTTGGATTTGAGAATGAGCTCGACGGCTTCGCGAATGGCGCCTCGTCCGGCGAGAGCTTTGGTGGTGTAGTGCGCAGCTTTTTTTACTTCGGGGACGGCATCGCCGACGGCGATGGCAAGACCGGAGCGGCGAAGCAGAGGAATATCAGGGAGATCGTCGCCGATGTAGGCGACGGCGGCATCGGACACGCCGGCCTTGCGCAGAATGTCTTCGTACGCCGGCATTTTCAGGGGCTGCTTCATGTAGATAAATTCCATTTTCATTTCGTCGGCGCGGCGGAGCAGCGCAGAACTTTCGCGTCCGGTGATGCAGCCGGTGCGCAGGCCAGCGGTCTGCGCCAGAGTGAGACCTTGTCCGTCATGCGCGTCGAAGGTCTTGATTTCCAGCGCGCCGCCGTCGGGCTGGGAAAGCAGGGTGACGCCGCCGTCGGTGAGGGTGCCATCGACATCCATGAGCAAGAGCTTGATTTGTGCAGCGCGTTTCTTCAGCGTGGGCGATATTTTGAGAGCAGGCAATGGAGCCTCCAGAAAAACTGAAGAACTTCAAAGGTAAAGGTTACGCGGATTGTGCGCAAACTAGGGCTGGGATTATTGGTCAGAGGATTGTTAGTGTCCTAATTTCACCACAAAGGGCACCAAGGTTCACGAAGAAAAACGGCAAAAACGGGCCTGGGGATTTAACGGGTTCATTTCTTCCAGCGTTTTCCTCAGCTTTCCACAAGGAAGTCGTATCCTCCACAGGTTCTTCACACATCCGAAAAGATTTTCTGTTGCTCCGCGCAACGTTCTACAGCAGAGTGATTCCAGCGAAAACGTGAGTCTTCTTGATTTTGTCGAACGATGATCGCGGTGACGCTGGCGGCAGCTGGCAATTCTCGAGGGTGAGTTGCCAGAGGACATTTGGTAGCGCGTGAGCGCATGCCGTTTGTCCGGGCATTGCGGCCTCCTCCACTTCACGCTCTTTGAGCGGGTTGGGCTGCCGGCTGGCCGCGACGGTCATGGTGCATGATTCTCCGAACCATGCATTGCGGCCGGTACCGGTAAAAGTGGCACTCTATTTGGGTCTTACCCATGGGGAGCGCTGTCGGACCGGTAATCATCGCCGGTAATCCTGGTCTCGTCGCTCCTGGCGCCGAGAACGGCAGAATGGAGAGACCACGAACCATGCGGCTCGGGTGGCTGGCCCGGGCCGCATTTTTTTTGGCGGTGTCGTCGGCAGGTCCCCGCTAAGCGGCTTGCGTGCTGGGGTTCGCAACCACGGTGGTGCTCTCCGCCGATCGATCCCACGAAAGGGAGTCTTTCAGGCGCAGGAAACGCTCTTCAAAAAACCTGCGCGAGAGATACGCAACGCCGATTGCGGCCCCCCCTGCGACGGTGAATCTCAATAGGACAAGTTGGAAATGCCCGCTAGAAGGCAGTAAATTCGGCAAGTAGTTGCGGCAGAGCCGATCGTACATGCGAAACGCAAGTAGATGATCCAGGTACAGCCCATAACTGATGTATCCGAAAAACTGAAGGACCCGCAGGTTGACATATTTCTTACTCGAACCGCTCCCCGCGAGGAGAAATGCCAGCACCAGTCCGGCAAAAAACAGATTGACAACGCTCAGTTGCAAGCCGGCGCCGAGCAGGCGATTTCGCGTTTCTATACCGAACGGCGCTCCTGCGGCTGCGGCTAAAAACGAGCAAGCAATCAGGGTTGCGCACAATTGCATCGCGCGCGAGCGGGTAATTCCTTTTCTCAACACGATTGCCAGCCCAGCGCCCAGCGCCAATCCATCGGCCACGAACCAGGTGTACCAGTCGAGACCGAATCGGTCACCACGAGAGAAGGCGATGAGCCGAGCAACGGGAACGAGCGCCACAATCAAGACCGAAGCCCATGCCAGCATTCGGTTGGTGACGTTCCGCACAATCAGCGGCCAGATAATATAAAAATGTTCCTCAACCGCGAGCGACCACAGCGGGCCATAGCTGCACGCGACCCCGAAAAAATTTGTGACATTCGCGAGGTACAAGAAGCTCAGTCCGACAAAGGCGGGGGAAGAACTGTGCAACAGAAGGAGCAATATCAGAAGCAGGTAATATGCGGGCAGAATTCGCAGGGCACGCCGAGTGTAGAACCGGCGATAGAAGTTCGGCTTGTTTTTAGAATCCAGAAGAATGCCGGTGATGAGAAAGCCCGAGAGCACGAAGAACAAATTGACTCCGAGCCAGCCCGGTTGAGTAAGCAGCAGAAATCGAGTAGCCCATTTTCCAAAGGACAATCCCGAATAGGGCCAGTAAAAAGCGTGCAGGAGCAACACTCCAACAATGGCCACGCCGCGAAGCGTATCCAGTTCGGGCATGCGCGGGCGGATTAAGCTCGCCGAATCAGGGCCATTGCCGGCGACTTGGGATTGCGCTGACATGAGATGCTGACATTCGAAACGAGCCAACTACCGGCGTCAATATGAAGTCGGGCACCGGTGCTGCCGAGGAAGTCGAACACAAGCCAGCATTTGCACAGGTCGCTGCCACCTTTTCGCAGAGGTTCCACAGAAAAGGCCCACTCTCCACAATTTCTTCACAGCCATGGCCTCTTAATGATGCGTAATGCGAGTGAAATTTGTTTATGCTCCGAGTGCGGCGGCTCGAATTTCGCCGCGTGCTTTCTCTTTCGTTTTTTCTTTGCCTGCGGCATAATCAATAAAGTTTTTCAGGATGGCCATGGCCACGACCGATTACTCGATCAGCACGCTTCCCGCCAACGTAGAGGCTGAGCGCTCGATCCTGGGCGCGATCCTGCTCGATAACTTTGCTTATAACCAGGCGGCCGAGCATTTGCGCATCGAAGATTTTTCGCTCGATTCGCACCGGCGGATTTATTCGAGGATGGTCGATCTGTCGGAATCTTCGCGGCCGATCGACATGATTACGCTGATCGACGAACTGGAGCGCCACAAAGAGCTGCAGGCGATTGGCGACGTGGGCTACGTTTCCAGCCTGTTGCATGGGGTCCCCGACCGCCCGAGCATTGAGCACTACGTCAAGATCGTTCGCGATAAGGCGTTGCTGCGGGGACTGATTCACGCGGCGAACACGGCGATTGCGCGGGCCTCGGACCAATCCGATCCAGCTGAAGAAGTCCTTAACGATGCGGAGGCGGCCATTTTTCAGCTCTCGGAAAAGCGCATTGGACGCGGCTTTCTGGGGGTGCAGGAAATCGTTCGCGAGTCGTTCGGGTCGGTGGACGCGCTGCTGCAACGCGGGCAGCGCATCACCGGGCTGCCCACGCACTACACGGACCTGGATGAAATGACGAGCGGCATGCAGCGCTCCGATCTGATCATTATTGCGGCGCGGCCTTCGATGGGCAAAACCGCTTTCGCCATGAACATCGCAGAGAACGCTGCGATCGAGGACCAGCAAGTGGTGGGAGTGTTCTCGCTGGAAATGTCGCGCGAGGCATTATTGATGCGCCTACTCTGCTCGCAAGCGAGGGTGGATGCGCACAAGATGCGCACGGGATCTTTGTGGCAGGACGACACGCGGAAAGTCATTCACGCCATGGAGCAACTGGCGCATGCGCCGATTTTTATCGATGACACACCCGGCATCTCGCTCAGCGAGATGAGGGCGAAGGCGCGACGGTTGAAGCAGTCGCAAGGCAAGCTGGACCTGCTGATTGTCGATTACTTGCAACTCATGTCGGGCGGGAGCAAGCGCTATGAAAATCGAACCCAGGAAGTCTCGGCGATTTCGCGCGGGCTGAAAGCGCTGGCCAAAGAATTAAGCGTGCCGGTGATTGCGCTCTCGCAGTTGAGCCGCGCGCCGGAAAGCCGCGGCGGAGATCACCGTCCGCAACTGGCCGATTTGCGCGAATCTGGATCGATCGAGCAGGATGCCGATCTGGTGATGTTCATCTTTCGTGAAGAGGTCTACAAACAGGATGATCCCGATCTGCAGGGTCGCGCTGAAATCATCATCGGTAAACAACGCAACGGTCCGATCGGCCGGATCAACCTGGCCTTCCTGAAAAGTTGCACCCGATTCGAGACCATGGTGGAGGGCGGTTTGGCGCCGGAGGAGTAACTCTCCTGGTTACAGGAATTACTGTAGTTGTGGCTGGTAACTACCTTATGCGATTTGACTTATCTCGCGTCCTCGTCCTGTGGAAATTCTTGTGGAATTGGTAGCGGCAGCAAAAACGTTCAGTTGCAAAGCAAGTGGGCCGGATCGGTTTCCTTTGTTTTTCCTTCCCTAATATGCTGAGTAGTAATCACTTATACAATTCACTCCGCATTAACATACCGTTCGGTCGGGGCTGGGTGGGAGGTTCCTGAATTGGGGTTTTGCACATTTTGCCATGTTCATGCTTCTGATTTCGGGTGCCGAAAAAGTGCGCAAAAAGCGCGGATCCATCGAAGGGTTGGGCCTGCTTCTGAGGTGTAAATAATTGTCAGTTGCTATCTTCGCCGACCTTGAGCACAGCTAGAAACGCCTCCTGAGGAATGTCGACGCGGCCGATGCGCTTCATGCGCTTCTTGCCTTCTTTTTGTTTTTCGAGGAGCTTGCGTTTGCGGCTGATGTCGCCACCGTAACATTTGGCGAGGACGTTCTTGCGCATCGCGGAGACGGTTTCACGGGCAATGATCTTGGCGCCGATCGAGGCTTGGATCGGAACTTCGAACATTTGCCGCGGAATCAGTTGCCGCATCTTCGAAACCAGGGCCTTGCCTCGTTCATAGGCGAAGTCGCGATGCACAATGATCGATAAGGCGTCGACGGGCTCACCGGCTACGAGGATGTCGAGCTTCACCATGGGCGACTCCCAATAATCGGCCAGGTGATAATCGAGCGAAGCGTAGCCGCGGGAGACAGTTTTCAGGCGATCGTAGAAGTCGAGGACAATCTCATTTAGTGGTAACTCATAGTGCAACATCACACGCGAAGAGCTGACGTACTCGAACGTCTTCTGCTTGCCGCGCTTCTCTTCGACGAGTTTCAAAATTCCGCCGACGTATTCTTCGTTGGTGAGAATAGTCGCGAGGATTACCGGCTCTTCTACTTTTGCGATTTCGCTGGGATCGGGCCAGCGCGAAGGATTGTCGACTTCGATGAGCTGGCCGTCGGTCTTGGTGATTTTGTAGCGCACTCCGGGAGCTGTGGTGATTAACTCAAGGGCGAATTCGCGCTCGAGGCGCTCCTGAATGATCTCCATGTGGAGCAGGCCGAGAAAACCGCAACGGAAGCCGAAACCCAACGCCACGGAACTTTCCGGCTCGAAAAAAAAGGAGGAATCGTTGAGGCGAAGTTTTTCGAGGGCCTCACGGAGACGCGTGTGCTCGTGGGAGTCGACGGTATACAAGCCGGCGAAGACCATGGGTTTGATTTCTTCGAACCCGGGAAGCGCGTCGAATGCGGGGTTGGCATCATCGGTGATGGTGTCTCCGATTTTTGTGTCGGCGACGTTCTTTATGTTCGCAATCAGAAAGCCGACTTCGCCGGCTTTCAGTTCGTCAACCTCCACGGGCTTGGGCGTGAGCACGCCCAGAGTCTCAGTCTCGAAGGTGGTCCCATTCCACCACAAACGAATCTTCTGCTTCTTGCGCAGGGTGCCTTCAAAGACGCGCGTGAGCACGATCACGCCGCGATATGGATCGAACCAGGAGTCGAAAACCAGCGCCTGGAGCCGGCCCTCGGCGTTGCCTTTGGGAGGAGGCACGCGCTTCACAACGGCTTCGAGAACGTCAGGAACTCCCTGGCCGGTTTTCGCGCTGATCAGAACTGCGTCGGAGGCGTCGAGGCCGACGGCGCCTTCGATCATTTCTTTGGTGCGCGGAATGTCGGCGCTCTGGAGATCGATCTTGTTGATGACGGGGATAATTTCGAGGCCGTGGTTGATGGCGAGGTAAGAATTCGCCAGCGTCTGCGCCTCCACTCCCTGGGATGCGTCGACCACGAGCAACGCGCCTTCGCACGAGGCCAGCGAGCGGGAGACTTCATAAGAGAAATCCACGTGTCCGGGAGTGTCGATTAGATTGAGTTGATAGGTCTGGCCATCTTTGGCGGTGTACACCATGCGCACCGCGTGGGCCTTGATGGTGATGCCGCGCTCGCGCTCGAGGTCCATCGAGTCGAGGACCTGGGCCTGCATCTCGCGCGCGGTCAGCGACCCGGTCAACTCCAACAGGCGATCGGCCAGCGTGGATTTGCCGTGGTCGATATGCGCGATGATGGCGAAGTTGCGGATGTGGGCAGCGTCCATGAGGTGTGGGTAAGCTTTGATTTTAGCAGGGGATTTGCGATTCCCATTTTGGGCCGACGGGTGGCAGAAATGTTGATTCGAGAATGCTTTGAGCATGGCGGTGCGCGTACTGTGTTTTCGGGTCCGTGGTGTAACTGGTAACCCAGCACCCCGCGAAGGTCAGATGCGGGTTCGAATCCCGCCGGGTGCACACTTCGATCTTGAGGTGTCGGTTCTGTGGGGGCGAAATGCGAGGATGGGCTCCCAAGGTAACTTGATTCCTGCTGGCTTTAAGGCGATACTGTTGTTGTCGCGGGGTGCTGTGTTCAATAAAGGTATTGAAGGGTCTCGATTAGTCGAGGCCTTTCGTCTTTCTGGCCCCTCTGCGTTTATTTTTTGTTCGCCTCTTCTAGAATCTCTGCATGAGCAAACCAGCTTTCCTTGCGATCGATCATGTTCAACTTGCCATGCCCGCAGGCGAAGAAGATCGAGCGCGCGCTTTTTATGAGGGCGTGCTCGGGATGATCGAAACAGCGAAACCTCCGGAACTTGCCAAGCGCGGCGGATGCTGGTTTGAGAGCGGCAACGTGCGGATTCATATTGGAGTCGAAGCCGAGTTCCGGCCGGCGAAGAAAGCCCACCCTGGACTGATTTGCAGCGACTATTCGGATCTTTTGCGGCGGATGCGCGAGGCGGGAATTGAAGTTGTCGAGCCGGGCGATATTCCCGGCGTGCGACGCTGTCACATTCATGATCCGTTTGGAAATCGGATTGAGCTGATTGGCAGGTAGAAGTCGCGGCGCTTCCATTCGCTCTAATCGATCGGCCAACTTTGGACGGTGGTGCAGATTGCCGGCGAGAAGTCGAGCTTCGCTCGACCGGACAGCCGAGGGCGGCTGTCCCCACATGAGCATTGTGGCAAACTGCGGCATCGCCCGACGACGAGACCTACCCATCCACTTAAGCATTGTCATCCGTTACAATCGGTCGAATCGTTTTCTCTGATGGAGGCGACGGGCATGCGCAGAACTCTTTTCTCGGTTCCTGGTCTTGTTTGCTGGATGTTGACGGGAGTCGTCTTCGGCCAAACTCTTTCGCCCCAGGTGAAAGCTTTCGTCAAAGTCGATTCGCCTGTCGTCGCGCTCACGCATGTTCGCGTTATCGACGGCACGGGTGGGCCTGCACGGGATGATCAAACCATTATTCTCAGGCAGGGAAAGATCGAATCCATCTCAGACGCTGCTTCGGCAAACATTCCGCAGAGCAAAGACGCGCAAGTGCTCGATCTGCACGGCTACACAGTTATGCCAGGCCTGGTTGGCATGCACGATCACATGTTCTATCCCATGGGCAATGGGATCTTCGGCGAGATGGCTTATAGCTTCCCGCGCTTATATCTCGCCGGGGGCGTCACCACTATTCGCACGACTGGCGCGCTCGAACCTTACACGGACCTCGAACTCAAGAAGCAGATCGACGCCGGGCAAACGCCGGGACCAGCACATTCATGTGACCGGGCCGTATCTTGAAGGCGCAGAATCGTGGGCGTTACAGATGCACGAACTGACTGGGCCGGACGATGCTACGAAGACGGTGAATTTCTGGCTGGACCAGGGCGTGGACAATTTCAAAGCGTACATGTTCATCACTCCTGACGAACTTCGCGCTGCCGTTATCGCGGCGCACAAACGTGGGGCGAAAATCACCGGACATCTGTGCTCGATTGGTTTTCGAGAAGCGGCCGATCTTGGAATCGATGATCTGGAGCATGGCCTGTTTGTGGATACCGAATTCTCTCCGGACAAGAAGCCGGGCAAATGTCCGGAGGATTCTGAGAATCCGAAGTTGATGGCGCAACTGGATGTGAATTCGGGACCGCTTCACGACATGATTCTTTACTTGGTGCAGCGCCATGTTGCTGTCACTTCGACCTTGCCGGTGTTCGAAATGGGGAGTTTTCCGGGGCGGCCCACACTTGAAAAACGCGTGCTCGATGCACTCTCGCCGGACGCGCGCAGTGCGCTGTTATGGAATCGCGTGCGGTCGAGCGACGCGGGCAGACTCAAGCAGCTTTACGGCACTGATGTTTCACCATGGCCGGCAGCGTTTCAGAAGGAATTGGAGTTTGAGTATGCGTTCTCGAAAGCCGGAGGCTTGCTGCTGGCCGGACTCGATCCTACGGGTATGGGCGGAGTGATCGCTGGGTTCGGCGATCAGCGGGAAGTGGAATTATTGGTGGAAGCGGGATTCACGCCGCTGGAAGCGATTCATATCGCAACTTGTAACGGAGCGGAATTTCTTGGTGAGGCTGACAAGATCGGAACGATCGCTCCCGGAAAACAGGCGGACTTGGTCGTGATCAAAGGCGATCCATCGAAGAAGATCGAGGACATTGAAAACGTGGAAACGGTTTTCAAAGACGGGATTGGCTACGATTCGGCGAAGTTGATCGAAGCGGTCCGCGGACATGTGGGGACGAATTAGAATCCAGATGCCATGCTGATTCTCGCCTCCGCTTCGCCGCGCCGTCAGGAACTGCTGCGTAACGCAGGAATCTCATTCACGGCCGATCCGGCCGACATTGACGAAACCCCGCTCACCGACGAATCTACGCGAGCTTGTGCTCGGCGGCTGGCGCGAGAAAAAGCTCGCACCGTGCAGAAACGCCATCCTGAAGATTTCGTTCTCGGGGCCGATACTATCGTTGTGGTGGACGAGCTGATTCTGGGCAAGCCGCGCGACGAAAAAGATGCGGTGCGCACATTGCGATTATTATCGGGGCGCACGCATGCCGTAATCACCGGAGTTAGCCTCCTCGGCCCGGCTTTCGAAGCTGCTTCCTTAGAAACCACACTCGTGAGTATGTCGAAAATGTCCGACGACGAAATCCGGGCCTACGTGGCCAGCGGCGAGCCCCTGGATAAAGCCGGATCCTACGGCATTCAGGGCATTGCGTCGCGCTGGATCCAGCGCATCGAAGGCGACTACAGCAATGTAGTGGGTTTGCCGGTCGCGCAAGTCTACTCGATGTTGCGCGAAGCCCGAGCGCTGTAGCTGTAAGGCCATCCGCGTACCCGCAAGGGGAGAAGTTGAGTCCGCTTGGCTCGCCATCCACCATTACTTTTGTACTCTCACGCGCCCCCGCAGAGCGCCGATTTCTGCTACAGCGCGTGAGTGTGGTTCGCGTTGGCGGCAGCCGCTCGAGCACGCACCTCGTGCGGGAGGCACTGCGTGCGACGAGCGGCTTTTTTCTGTTATTCGCTGTTGTTAGTTTCTACCAGCGCTTTCTTAATCGAACTAAGCTCCTGCGCGGGTTTCAGCACAGGCAGTCAGACGAGCACCACCACGACCTCGGCCCCTGACCTTCAGGGCAAGTTTCAGCACGTGGTCATCATTGTTCAGGAGAACCGCACGCCCGACAATCTGTTTCACGATCCGGTGCTTATCGCGGCAGGGGCGGACATTGCCAGCAACGGGGTAAATTCTTCGGGCGATACGGTCGAACTCGCACCCACCCCGCTGGGCACCCATTACGACCTTAGCCATATGCACTCGGCATTCGTTTCGATGTACGACGGCGGCAAAATGGATGGGGCGGACAAGACCACAATTTACTGCGACGGCAGCGCGGGTTGTCCGCCTGCCAATCCTCAGTTCATGTATGTTCAGTCCTCCGACGTGGAACCGTACTTTCAACTAGCCGAGCAATACACGTTCGGTGATCGGATGTTTCAAACCAACCAGGGCCCCAGTTTTCCGGCGCACCAGTTCATTCTTTCTGGCACGTCAGCGCCAACTGCGACGAGCAATTTGTTTGCCGCCGAGAATACTCCTGGAGCCGGATATACCGGCTGCGCGGCGGCCCCTGGATCTCTTGTCGCTCTCATCGACCCCAGCGGGAACGAGTCCAGTTCGACCTATCCCTGTTTCGAACATCCCACACTTACGGACAGGCTGGAGGCGAAGAGTCTCTCGTGGCGTTACTATTCGCCCAACACAGGCCCGGCGGGAGCCTACTGGACTGCGCCGAATGCAATTCAGCACATGTGCGGCCCCAACGCTCCGCCTCCAAACGCAACGGCATGCACCGGTTCGGATTGGGTAAATAATGTGATCCCGATGACGGCCCAGAACCCCGCACCCGTTCTTACGGACATCGCAAACAATCAACTGGCTACAGTGAGTTGGGTCATGCCCGCGGGGCAGAATTCCGATCATGCCGGCGCGCCTGCCTACACTGGCGGGCCCTCATGGGTTGCCTCGATCGTGAACGCGATCGGAGCCAGTTCGTATTGGTCAAATACGGCGATCATTATTACGTGGGACGATTGGGGCGGATGGTACGATCACGTTGCTCCGCCTAGAATAATCAGGGACAGCAAAAGTTGGGGTTCCGGCTACGTATACGGTTTTCGCGTGCCGCTCATCGTGGTCTCGCCTTACGCAAGACCGGCCTATATCTCGCATGTCAATCACGACTTCGGGAGCATCCTGAACTTTGTTGAGCAGGTCTTCGGATTGCCCTCGCTGGGCTATGCCGACGCACGGGCCGATGATCTTTCCGATTGCTTCAACTTCGGCCAGACTCCGCTGCAGTTCCAGACAATTCAAGCGCCGATGACGGCGGAGCACTTCCTCAACGATCACACACCCCCGGCCGATCCAGATGACGACTAATACAATCTGAAACCGGATGAGCCAGGACGCGAATAGAAGCTTTGCGTTTCACTGTTACGCGTGACTGGGCCCGTCATCGTGCTTCGAGAGTGCACGATTCGCGTGTTGAACAATCCAGCTCTTGAAAAATGCAGGCAGTCGGACGATCGCAGGCAGGAACCTACGTGGATTTTTTCTCTTCGTTGATGTCTTTCTTCTTTTCTTCTTCCGGCTCTTTCATTGCCGCTTTAAAGTTACGGATGCCTTCACCCATGCCTTTGCCGAGCGCGGCAAATTTGCTGGTGCCGAAAAGCAGCAGAATGATGCCGATGATCAGCAGCAGATGCAACGGTTGAAATAGCCCCTCACCCATAACTCCTCCATTGCGGCATCAAGGTGCGACGAAACGAATGTTAAATCGGCTGAATTGGTGCGAACAAATGCAGCTACAAAAAGTCTAAGCCTTGGCTGACCCGCAGTCAAAGCTGCTGGTTGTGAAGTGGCGTTCCAGATCTATTCACCACTAAGGCCACTAAGGAACACGAAGGTTCTTGTTCGAAACATCATGAACTGCGAAGTTCGGGAAGAAAGGCCGCTAAGGACGCGAAGATGGAGTTCATGTACTCGCTTATTCCATCTCTTCTTTGGTGGGATTGTAGAAAAAGCGGAAGCGGAGCGCGAGATATTGTCCCTTGAAATCGGTGGGGAGTGCGGGAAATGGATTGGAGGCGGTGATGCTGCCGTAAGCCGGTCGGTCGAGGGCCACGTCGTTCGAGGAGGCAACGATTCGAAGTCCCTGCACGCTGCCATCTTTCATGATGGCAAACTCGATAATCAGATTGCCGTGCTTCATCTGCGCCGATTCCGGAATCAGCGGATACCAATTCTCGCGAACATCATGAAGCACGCGTTGCAAATACGGCCCGAAATCAACCCCCTGGGTGTCGCTAAGAATCTCGAGATTGCCAACCTGACGGCCGTGAGCGCCTGTGCCTAGACCAAAATCTCCGCTTTGGCCGGATCCGCTGGCGCGGCCGTCAGCAACCGCACGGGCGGCTTGCTGAACGGCCGAACCGGCGGACATTGATCCCGCATATTTGCTGAACTCATTTGCGACATTTGGCTTGGGCGGCTGCAACTGCGCAAGCTGCGGATTGGTGGAGGGCGGCGGAGGCTGTGGACGCTGCTGAGACTGAGCGATCTGCTGTTGCCCCTGAGCGGGCGCCGGTGATGCGGGCGCATTCAAACCGGGCCGTCCCGGCGGCGGAGTAGCCAAAGCTCTTCTCAATTCTTTCGGATCGAGTTCGGGATGGCGCGACATGGCGATCCGGTCTTTATCCGAAAGAACGTTGGTTGAGCGGTGCGGCGCCTTCTGCAAATCGGGCGGCAGATCGAGAAAGGTAACATTCTTATTGGAGAGAGGCTGCGCGACAGCGACCACCGAGTGCATCCACGGAAACCACTTTTCCAGCCTGCCAAAATTGACGATCAAGATAATCAGAACGAGATGGACGATGATGGAAATCCAGGCAGCTTCGCGGCGGCGGGAGCGAGCCAGATCGTCCTGCAACTGGATGAGCAGATGGGGCACGCGGGCATCGTCGTCGAGTTCTTTGTAGGCGGTTTCCCATTCCTGGCGGTCGTACAGGCCGAGCTGCTCAGGCTGCGATTTTTCGGGAGCAACTGGGTCTTTGCTTTGGAATGGAATTTGCGTGAGAGGCATGAACTAAGTTTTGACCCAGTCTTCAGACCCAAGTTTGCTCAGACCCAAGTTTGTTCAGACCCAGGCTTGTTCGTTAGACACAGAGCAGCGTCGCTACGTTGCATCCGGCCTTCCACAAGGGTATCCCAGGGAACGGGCACAGCCAAGTAGTTTCATTCTCGCATCTTTCCCGGGATTTTGCTTCCTAACCAATGGGGTGCGACTTGCGAGTGTAAACAATTGTAAAATGTCGAAGCCAAAATAAGCGCGCGCCTTGTCGCGCGCGATCAGCGGGCAGTCTCGGGACTCCGTTGAAAGATATGGCAGCAGTGGATGAGTGCTTCGGTTGAGAACCGACCTTTCTTGAGAATTCGCTTGGCACAGGAGGCGACGTGGAGTTCGTAATGTTTGAAGATGTGGACGGCATGGAAGTCTTCGTCAACCCTGAACGCGTGATCTGGGTCAGGGAGTATCCCAACCAAACGACGGTCATCAGTTGCGGGCACGATGATAAGTTCGCGGTGCGCCTCGCGCCCGCTCAGGCGGTTGCCGCCTTGGGCAAGATGATTCGCTGAACCTGGCGTAAGTGTCACATCGCTGCGTGGGTGACTTCGAAAGGACCGTGCTTATGCGCCGGCCGCGTCCTGGCGCTGGAATTTGACTTCCACCAGACGGCGGTCTTCGTCGGAGACTTTGAACAGGGAGCGCGGTTTCAGGCCCATGTAGCTGGCCACGAAGACGTAGGGGATCTGACCGATGCGGGTGTTGTAGGTGTTGACGTCATCATTGAAAAATTCGCGGCGGTCGGCGATGCGCTCTTCCAGTTCGCTGATGCGCATTTGCAGCTTCAGGAAATTTTCGTTGGCCTTTAACTGCGGATAATTCTCGGCGACGGCGAAGAGGGTGTGCAGCGCGCCCGTCATCTGAAGGTCGGCCTGCGCCTTTTGCCGTATGCTGGCCGCGTTTATGGACGCCGCGCGGGCCTGGGTAACCGCCAGCAGAGTTTGCTGCTCGTGCTGCATGTATCCTTTGACGGTTTCGACCAGATTCGGGATTTCATCGTGGCGCTGTTTGAGAAGCACGTCAATGTTGGCCCAGGCGCGATCGTTATCGTTACGCAGGCGGACCAGTTCGTTGTAGAGCATGACGGAGTAGACGAGCACTCCAACGAAGAACAGCAGCAGCATCGCGCCCTGGACTACGGTTGCATCCATTGGTTGGCCCTTCTTGGGATCGATTCCTTTCTCTATTCTTTCGCACTCAGCCAACAATCCTTTCCAGTGAAACAAAGAGACCGTCAAAAGCGCAAGTTACCGACGGGAAAATCTCACCGCTTTACAGGACCGCCGGGCAGTGAAGCGCGTGGGTAGTGGCAGACGCGCATCTGCACCGGGCAATCAAAAAACCCATTCCGGCCGCAATGAACACGGCTGGAATGGGGTGGTTTAGACGAGTTGGCGAAAAGACTTTATGGTTTGTGCGGCGCCAGGTCGCAGGCGTGCTTTACTTCGTCCAGATTCACGCCGCCCGGCGAGAATTCCGCGATCTGCGGGCCAGACCTGGTCCGCACTTCGATGTTGAAAACGTCGGCGCCGAGCATGCCGCGGATGGTACCTTTATCCATCGCAAGGAAATGGCCGCGCACCCAGTTCCATCCTTTGTGGCCGTGGTAGCCGTCGATGCGCACCATGACTTCCATTTTCGGCTGTCCCCAGAAGCCTGGGTAATCGGGGCGGCCCAAGCGCTCGCCTGGGTTGAAGTCGGAATATTCGTATTTGCCATTGGTGCAGACCAATTCCACGCGCGGTTTGGAGTTGGGATCTTCGCGCATGTAATTGTTGGCCATGAGTTCGAAGCGCACTTTCTTGGCGCCAGTCATGGGATCTTCTGAGCGGAAGGCAATCCATTTGCCGCCGGCGCTTTGGCCATCTTGTTCGTTCTGATAAGGGCTCATGGCGCCCTGCTGGGCAAACAGCGATACAGCTGCCGCGGCCGTCAAGATTAAAGTCGCGAACCCCGCAGCGAGGGTGCGATTCTGAAGCAAGCGCAATACTTTCAAGGTTTCCCTCCGGATAAGTACATTGTTCTACCTGAATTGAACCCTGAAAGCGGCAAAAAGTTGCATGGCACCTTTTTTGGCAACAGCTTTACAAAATTCGACAACCGCTTTATTGGATATTGATCTTATTGGGTATTGATTCTGAGGTCGATGTAGACCTGCGGCCGGTCATCAAACTGGCTGACGGATTTGGTGCCGCTCTTGTGGCCGTTATATTGGGCGTAGACCTCGTAATCGACAGTGGCCAGGCCGGGGAAGCGGTAGGTGCCGTCTTCGCCGATGATGTAAGTTTTTACCGCATGGGTGCGGGAGTTGGTGAGATAGACCACGGCATTCGGAACCGGGTTATCGTGCTGGTCGAGGACCTTGCCGTAGAGCAGGCGGCCCTGCTGTTGGTCTTTTTTGTCGGGAGTGGCGTGGGCAGCGATCGGCAGAAAAAAGACCGGCGCGAGAAACATCGCCAAGAAAAAGATGGCTGGTGCAAACGGAAAGATATTTGGAAGGGCGCGCGTGCGGGTCATGCTCTTCATTCTACTTCCCAACCCTTATCGCGTGAGATGCAAACTCATGTCCACGCGCTCGTCGTACTCCACGTGGACTGTGACCGGCTCTTGCAGATGCACCGGCCGGCCATCTTTGGTTTTGACGCCTTTCAGATTGGCTGAGATCACATAGTCGGCTTCGCCGGCGGGAACGCGCTGGGCGAATTCACCGGAGTGGTCGGAATAGAGTTCCCAGTACGGCTTCTTGCCGGGCGCGCGATGAATCTCGACTTTCACGCCATAGACTGGATGATTATCCGGGCCCCAGACTGTGCCGAAGATCAGGGCGTAGGCATCCGTGGGTTTGAGTTTGCTGCTTGGGGCGGCGTGCGCCGACGCCAGAAGAGCGGCGGTGAATATTAGAACGGTCAGCGAAAAAACTACCAACGGAAGAACGAGCAGCGAAAGACAACCGGCGATACTTTCGCTGCAGGCCCTGGGGCGCAGGCTACTCCTCACTGTCTTCGGTCTCCACTTCTTCTTCCTCTTCAACGTAGCCTTCTTCGATGGCTTTCAATTCCAGCGGGCTGGTGGTCACCACTTCAAAGTCGGTGCCGCACTCCGGACAGGAAACGATTTCGCCTTCGTCGACCTCGTCTTCTTCGACGTCCAGGTCGGTGTCGCATTCAGGACAAAGAACCATGATTTCTACACTCCGTTCGCTACCGCTCAGATGATCTCTTGATGCCCCTTGATAATATTTAGATTCTTCCCTGCCGCAGGTCAAGGGGTGGGACGCGGGAGAAGCCAGAAAGTTCGTTTTTCGGAAACCAGCTTGTCGCACCAGTTTGTCGCACCAGCCTGTCGTCCCTGACGATTGCCGCATTGGAGCCTAAACGATTTCAGCTTCAGAGTTCAAAAGAAATTCAAAAGAAAATCAAAAGTCGGATATATGTTGTCGGAGCGGTGCGGGCGGTTGGCGGCGGAATGCGCCTTCCTGCAGGCTGCGGAGTACGATAGTGTACCCAGACCTTGGAACGGGAAATTAAATTGATGACCTCTACTATTACGAAGACGGTTTGTCTCACCGCATTATCGAGTGCGTTGATCTTCGGTGGCTGGCTTGCGCAGGGGCAAGCGGGTTCCGGCGAGGTTCCCGCAGGCCCCGCCAGGGCCGCTTCGGCTGGCCCCATGCAGGTCGATCCTCAAATCGCGGCTGCGTTGAAGGAAATATCCCCTGAGCGCATTCGAGCGAATATTCAAAAGTTGGTGAGCTTCGGCACGCGATCTACGATTTCGGCACAAGACGCTGCGTCGATTGCTTCGGGTCGGGGCATCGGCGCAGCGCGGGAGTGGATCAAGGCGGAGTTTGAGCGATATTCAAAAGAGTGCGGCGGATGTCTGGAAGTGAAAACGGATTCGTTTATCCAGCAACCGGCGGAGCGGATTCCGCAGCCTACGGAGATTACAAACGTCTATGCGGTGCTGAAAGGAAGTGACCCGGAGAGCGCCAAACGGATCGTGCTGGTGACCGGGCATTACGACTCGCGCAACAGCGATATTCTGGATACCAAAGCCGACGCTCCCGGTGCGAACGACGATGGCAGCGGAACCGCAGTGAGCCTGGAGTGCGCTCGGGTACTCAGCAAGCTGAAGTTTCCGGCGACAATTATTTTCCTGACGGTTGCAGGCGAAGAGCAAGGACTGAACGGGAGCCATCATTTCGCGGAGATGGCCAAGCATCAGGGATGGGACATTGCGGCCGCACTCAATAACGATATTGTTGGCGGCGACAAGAGCCCGGAGCAGGGCACCACTCTGTAGTGCGCGTATTTTCGGAGGGCCTGCCCGCTGCAGCCACCGAGCAGGAAGTTCGGCGGATTCGCGCGCTGGGCGGCGAGAATGATTCGGCTTCGCGGCAGTTGGCGCGCTACATCTACAATGTGGGCCGAAGTTATGACGTTGGCGTGAAGCCCATGCTCGTGTTCCGGTTGGACCGCTATTTGCGCGGCGGTGACCATTATTCGTTCAATCAGCAGGGATTTGCCGCCGTGCGATTTACTGAATTTCGTGAGAATTATCACCATCAGCACCAGAATGTGCGAACTGAGAACGGCGTCGAGTATGGCGATCTGGAGAAGTTTGTTGATTTTGACTATGTGGCGGAAGTGGCGAGGCTGAACGCGGCGACGCTGGCTTCGCTGGCATCGGCGCCCGCGCCTCCGGCGAATGTTCATTTGCTCACGAAAGATCTCGAAAACGACTCGACGCTGACCTGGGATGCCTCTCCGGGTGGGCGGGTGGCGGGTTATGAAGTTCTGTGGCGGGCAACGACCAGCCCGGAATGGGAGTACGTCCAAAAGGTAGGTGCGGCCACGCGTGCAACGATGAATCTTTCGAAGGACAATGTCATCTTTGCTGTGAGAGCGGTGGACGCGGAGGGACATCGGAGCTTGCCGGTGGTGCCCGCGCCCGAGCACTAAAATCGTCGCACCTGAATTGGTTGAACCAGAATTGGTCGAACCGGCAACTGATACCATGTTCCTGTACCGGGGCTACTTGCCAGCATTGCATTGAGGGCCAGATTGTGGCGTTGAATCGAGGTCGTACGTTTTCGTTGAGTCTGCCGCCGTTCACCCGCTGGGTGAAGCGGCTGATTCTTATTTACGCGGGCATTTATTTGCTCATGGCCTTGCTGGAGCTAACGGCCCCGGAAGTGCATTACTGGGTGCGCGTTTATTTCGGTTTGATTCCTGCACAGGTCATGCATGGCATGTTCTGGCAGCTGATCTCCTATTCCTTTTTGCATTTCGGACTGCTCCACCTGTTGTTTAATGCCCTGGCCCTGTGGATGTTCGGCGCACAAATTGAGAGCGACTGGGGCTCGCAGCGCTTTCTCGAGTTTTATTTCTTTTGTACGGTCGCGGCCGCGCTGACTACGGTCGCGGTCAGTTACATGCATTTGCCGGACGTGACCCCGCTGACCACGACCATTGGCGCATCGGGCGGGATCTACGGTTTACTGGTGGCCTTCGGCGTTCTCTACGGCGAGAGCGAGATCATGATGTTCCCGCTGCCGTTCCAAATCAAGGCCAAGTATTTTATATGGGGCATCGTATTTTTGACGCTGGTGGGAGCGATCCAGGAAACCGGCGGCATCGCGAACTTCGCGCACCTGGGCGGCCTGCTGTTCGGGTATTTGTATTTGAAGTTCATGCCGCGTAAAGGGTTGTCATTCTCTGCTTCGGAGCAGTATTTCAGCATGCGGAACGAATATTACCGCTGGCGGCGGCGGCGCGCGGCGCGAAAGTTTGAAGTCTACATGCGCAAGCATGATCGCGATGTGCACTTTGACGAGCACGGCAACTACATACCTCCGGATGACGATGTGCGCAAGGGCAACGGCGGGTCGAAATCAGGCTGGGTCAATTAGGCGGTTGTGGCCACAGGCTGAAAATTCTGCCAATCTGATGCCAACGACTCCCCCCGAATCCCCGAGTCTAAAACTACATCACCGGACCTGCTGAACCCATTGCCTCCGCCAAGCCGGGGCCTCGAAGGGGTCCGCGAAATACTGTGTCTCGTGGACAACCCTACCGTTGCGGAACTCCATAATGCTCACTGTGTATGACGGCCGTCCCTGGTAGGTGATGGTGTATTCCGTGATCCAGAGATTTCCGTCTCCGAGCATTCGCCTGACGTTGAAACCCGAAGGCTTGCCAGGATGATGACTCCGCAAGGCCTGCAAATTCCTGCGTCCGAGGACCCCGCTCGCCTGACTGGGGATAGTCACAAATGGCGTCGTCATCGTAAATATCGTGTTCCGCGTTTGCGTCACCGGCTGCGGAGGCTTGCCAGTGCGCGTTCAGGGCTTGCCGTATTTGTTCGTCTTCCATGAATTGCTCCAGTATCGGTTGTTCCGGTTCTTTTTTACGCGGTTTTGTTGCTGCGTGGCGGGGGTACTAATAGGGAACACTTTCACTCGCAAAACGGGACAACGCCTAATTTACTTCTTACACTGCCAACATGCACGGCCTCTCCCAGGTGCAGTAATTGAGGCAAGGTTCGACTTCGGTAATACAACACCGCCATGGCCCGAATGGCCACATGGAGGCGCATCGATCATGAGCGCTGTTAAGACTCCGCAGAGTCAGAACGTGACTTTTCCTGCAAGATTTGCGGCGCTGCTGCTGACGGCGTTTGGGGTGGCGATTAGCTTTAGCGCATCCGCGTTTGGACAGGGGTTCGCAAGGCCGGATGGTTCGGTCCCCTTGCCGATGGATTGGAGTTCAAAATATGTCGTCTTCACCGGCGACTACACGCCGGAACAGGCGCTGAAGACGTGGAACGAGCCGCGAGCCTATGCCCAGTGGCTTCTGCATGGGAATGCGCCGGCAGATTCAGGTCTGGTGCGCAACTGGCCGGGGCCGCGAGTGAAGGCGAGGCGCGAAATGCGAAGGGATTGGGCCATTTCGCTGGGCGCCGGCGGCGTGGCACAAGGCATGTCTCCCGCCAAGTTTTCCTTCAACGTGAACGCAACGCCGAGTTGCACCGCGGATTTTGCGGTCTTTCCCATCAGCGCCTCCACCGGGAACACGCGCGCCAATGTGGTTGGCACCTTCACCGGCGAACCTACGTCTGGCCAGACTACGGCCATCACCATAACTCCGACGGGCGGAACCGCGGTCACCCTGACTTTGACCGCATCGTCGACCACGAACACCGGCCTGGACTTTGAAGTCTCCGCTACGGCTGCGACTGATGCCGCCCATCTGGCGGCGGCGATCAATCGTAATCTCAGTAGTACCGCCCTGGACCGCATCGCGGCCGTGGCATCGGGAGCTACAGTTACGGTATACGCGCTCACCCCAGGAAGCCGGATTACGCTCACAACCGCGGAAAACCTGACCAATTTCACATGGGCCGCCGTCACTGCCGGGACGAACGGCGCCCAAGCCAATATCGTCGGCTTCAATCATCTCTACAGCGGGTCCGGAACGTCGCTGTGTAATCTCTCGAATCCGGAATTCATTTTTTCTTACGCCTCGGGTGTCGGGCCGGTCGCCACGTCGCCCGGCCTATCGCTCAGTGGGACAGCAATCGCCTACGTGGAAAATGACCCGAACATCGGGGCAATCCTGCACGTGCTGACGTTCGGCAGCGGAAGCACCGAGTACGGAACCAACACCGCTTGCACCGGAAACAACAACGGCGGCACGACCTTGCCGACCTGCGCCACTAACCCCGTCATCCCCGGAAGCACCTCAGGAAGCACCGCCACGGACTTCATGCTTCCTCTGGGTTTGGTTGCCGCCAATGCTGCCACCGGGGCGGCAGGAATGGCGGACAGCTTCTCCTCGCCGTTCACCGACTATTTCAACGACACGACCTACGTCGGCGATAACAATGGCTACCTGTACGCAATCACTCCCACATTCAAGGCAACGCCAGCATATGCGGGAGGGAATTTTCCGGTGCATGTAAGCCCCAGCCCCGCGTCAGCTACCCCGACCAGGGTGACGGCAACCACAACGGTAGTGACTGTAGCCGTGGAAAACACGCTTGCGATCGGAGAGCTGGTCACCATCGCGGGCGTAACGGCTGACGCTGGCAACGACTGCACCGCGGCGGACGTGGCTGCTATTAATGGAGTACAAGTCCCGGTGACGGAGAGCGGAACCCAGTTAACCTTCGACGCTGCGATACCCACCGCGACCAAGGGGACAGGGTGTACTCTGACCGGCGCAACTGTCACCCCGGCATCGAACTTTCTCGCGGTCCCCGTGGTCGATGTGGGGGGCACCGGTAATATTTTTGTGGGCGATAGCAGCTCTAACTTGTACGCATTGACCTCGGCTGGAGTTACTGCGGCCCCGGCGCTGGCCCTCGGCGTAAACGGAGACACGAACTTCGGCGCCATCAACGGCGGTATTCGCGACGGAACCGTCATTGACTCGACGAATGGGGTGGGTTATGTCATAACCTCGTGCAACCCCAACACCACCGGGGAGCAGGACACGGGAACGGAGGGCAACACCGGCCTTATCCAATTTACATTCACGAGCAATACACTGGCCGCAGCGGTGTACGCGGGCCTGGACACCGGAGCAAATCAAAGTTGTACGGTGGCTGGCTATCCGAACTACGCTCCCACCCCGGACGAACGCTACTATGCTTTAGGGATCAGTAGCGCCACTGCGGCGAACAACGGGGAGATCATCGGCGGCAGCTCGGGCACTGGCGGCCAGCAGTTGAAGGTATTGCAGTTCGTTAGTTCCACCATGCAGGTAACGCCGCCCAACGGCGACAAGCCTCAAATGGGCGACAACGCTTCGCCCATCTCACCGCTTACCGAGTTCTTTAACAGCCAGGTATTCACTGTCACGGGAGTCACAGCATCTACAACCGTGGTCACAGTCACGGCGAACAACACGCTCGCCGCCAATGACCTGGTGACGCTCTCGGGGGTGGCTGCCAACACAACCAACGGTTGCACGGCCGCCGACATCGCGGCCATCAACGGCGGAGTACAAACGGTTGCTACGGCGACGGCAACCAGTTTCACCTTTGACGCGACCATACCGACCGCTACTACTGGCGCGGGATGCACCGTGACTGGCGCAGCTGCTACTGGCGGACCGGACTACTTGTTCGTCGGAGTGAACGAAAATACAAGCGAGCTATATGCCTTCGTTTTGCCTAACTCGCTTCTAGTTGCGTCAGGGGACGCGCCTATCTCTGTGGCAACCAACACTACCGATGCAGTAGGCGGGACAAGCGGCATCATGGTGGACGACGATTCCACTGCCGGGCAAGCGTCGAGCATCTACTTCGGCACTCTGGCAACGTCAACCACCCTTTGCGGAACTACGGCCGCGTACTGCGCGGTAAAGCTGACTCAGGCTGGGTTAGATTAGTCCGCACTTTCGCCGGCGCTGCTCGCTCTGCTTGATCATTTCGGTCAAATCCGCAACTGGCCGTATCTCAACCGGCCCAAGTCCATACTTAAAGCCTGGAAGCTGTGAGACAAGCTGAATGGCGTGATTGAGGTCTCGCGCCTCAAGGACCTGAATGCCGCCAACCTGTTCTTTGGTTTCCGCATAGGGGCCGTCGGTGGTCGCGACTTTGCCGTTTTTCCAGTACAGGGTCACGGCGGTCTCCGGAGGCTGAAGAGGTACTTCGGCAACCAGATGTCCATTGGCGCGCAGATGGTCGTTGTACTCAAAGCAATCGTCGAGCATTGCGTGCCGCTCGTCCTCGGTCATCTTTTCGAATTTTCCTGGCTCGAGGTATCCCAGACAGATGTATTTCATCAGTCCTCCTTGTTTGCCGTGACTTGTTGTTTCCTGCGACTCGTTGTTTACTGTGACTCCTTGTTTCTTCTGCCCCAGGACCGCGGCCCATCTCTCTCTTATCAGATCGTTCTGTTATCAGATAGTCGGTCGGTAGATTGAAAATCGACAGCTGCTCCATTCTTTTATTCGGGGATGGGCCGCTTGCAGAGCTTCGAGGAAAACTGACACAGCAGTCATTGTTGTTGGGGCTGGCCTCAGAGGGCGGAGATGCGGGTACTCCGGATTGCATAATTCAGGATGGCTGGCGCCACGCTGTATGCGTCCGTGGTACCCACTCGCCGAAACCGCGGCGCGTGGGGCAGCCTCGTTCGGGGTGGTGCCAGCAGTCAAAATGCGTATCTTGGGCCAGCCTTCAATTATTGTTCAAGGGCACCCAGGGTGGGAAAACTCAGTGTACAATCCTCGCAATTCTCCGAAGCTAAAGAGGAATGCAAATGAACTATTTATGTCTCGCGCTGGCGGCGCTTGGCGCCACGGTCGCGTATTTTGCCTATGGTTTTTTACTGTTATGGCTGGCGCCAGCTCTTATCGAAGAAGCCCACAAATACCCGGCCGTATTCCGGCCTAAAGAAAAGATGATGAGTGTTATGCCAATTGGAATGGCTGCAACTTTGATCGCGATCCTGGTGGTCGCGATAAATTTCGCCATGATACCTCAGGGCGGATCGGGCGCTGCGCAAGGCGCGAGCCTCGGCGTTCTCATGGGCATTTTCGTGGTTTGCGCATTTGTGCTGCACAACTACGTGAACCTGAACATCGGGCTGAAACTCGCCCTGGGACAGGCTGTGGCTTACTTCGTCCAGTGGACGATCGTCGGCATAGTCATCGGTCTTATTTACAAACCCCTTGCGACGCGATAAATCGTGAATAGATCTGTTGTTGTTTGAAGAAACAACCTCTGTAGCTTCACGCGGCAAGGACCGACGCCGGCGGCACGACGATCTCAGCCAACCCGGTCGCTACGTCATAAACCAGGCCTGATATAAGCCACGCGCTCGGCAACGCTGGAATTGCACGGAGCGCCGCAACGTCGGCAGCGACCGCAGCGCGGGGATCGGGAACCGCCTTCTTCCTAAGTTCCCCTTCCGGTATCTGAAAATAGTGGGCCAGCATGGCGGGGTCGCCCACCAGGCGAGTGATGCCGCAATCGGTGTGGTGAAGTACGATGATGTGAAACTCACCGCGGCCGCCAGGAACCTCTCCGGCAACTTCGCCGATTCGCCCGAGGAGAGCCAACTGCTCCAATAACCCTGGCGTGATTCGACCGCCGATGTTACGTATCACGACGGCCTCGCCCGGTTTAATCCCAAGTACGTGGGCCGGGTTCACACGCATGTCGGCGCAACCGATGACGATCGCCTTCACGTTTGGCAGCGCCCGCGGAAGCGAGGGCATCAGTGTGCCCGCAGCAAACTGCTGAGCAGCAAACTTTCTGTTGCGTTCTAACATAGAGTCAAGGCTGTTCATATTTGGTCTCCTTGAGATGTTGCGTCACTTTTTGCTGAAGCGTCTTTGTTGAGCCGACGGCGCGAGCGAGTCGAAAGTTGCCCGGCGTCTCAGGACGAAGAACGCCAATGCCTTCGCCCGCCGGGTTCCGCGCTTTTAATGATCCTCGGGTGCGCCATTCCCACTGGGGGTTGCCCTGTCCTTGCATCTTTTGGCGGGTGGATTTTGTGTAATTTGAGCCGGCAGCACAGCCTTGCAGATTTTTCTTTCACTGTTTCAAGTAACGAAGCGCAACAGATCCTGATTTAAAAACCTTGGATTCAATAAGCCTTAATTGGAGTTTCTCCGGCAGTTTGACACCTTCCAACAACCGTCGCCCCACTCCTGCAAAGACTGGCGCAATGACAAAACGATATTCGTCAACCAGACCAAGCTCGATAAGCTGTGAAGGAACATCTACACCACCGACCAGAATGGGTTTGCCTGGTTCCTGCTTCAATTTAAGTATTTCATCGTGAAGGTCCGTACGAACAATTCTCGTATTTTTATCTTCAGCACTGGCCAATGATCGTGAAAATACGATCTTCTTCTTGGAAACAAATGCTTGCGCAAATTCAATATCCGCTTTTGTCTCGGACGGCTTTTTGCGATATCAGGCCAATAAGGAACCATCAATTGGTAGGTTTTACGCCCGTAGACGAGCAGGTCAAAATCTCGCAAGAGGTGCGCGTAATGTTCAAGTACTTCGTCATCGGGATTGAATGAGGTGTGGTCGCAGCAGCCATCCAGGGTAATGTTGATTGCGTAGGTTAAATTTCTCATTTGATTGTCCTCTGTTTTGAGTGTCGTCTCTTATTTGCCAGCGCTTATGCGCCCTTTGCACTGTCCGGTTAGCGACCTTCGGTTCCGTCCGACCAGCGTTGCACAGGAATCACGAACTGCGTCAGGTGCTCCGTGGGGTCGCTCACAGCAACGACGGGGGAACCCGGCAGATTCGCTCCCCAGATTGCCGGGTCAGTGTCTGAATAGAAAAACATGAGATGGGAAGGCCAGTGGGGGTTGCTGTCGCCGCCGTAGCCTTCCTTGCCCATCATGAAGCACATCGCCCCGGGCTCCAT
This sequence comes from uncultured Acidobacteriaceae bacterium, assembly GCA_963743585.1. Lineage (GTDB taxonomy): Bacteria > Acidobacteriota > Terriglobia > Terriglobales > Acidobacteriaceae > Sulfotelmatobacter. The sequence goes on from CAVUQI010000012.1 coordinate 34,924, forward strand.
CGGCGGCAGCTCTTTTTTAGCCAGGGCGGCTTTGATCGAATCCGTCATCTGAGCCGGCGTACGCCCGGCCAGTCCCCACTCGGTCTCTTTGGTGACGCGCAGAAGGTAGGAGCGCGCGGCTGCCGCATTCACACACATGGGAACCCGCACCTTCGGATTCCAAAAGTCAGCATCCGCAGCGGAAGTCCACCCCCGTCCCACGATACACACGAAACCGTTCTTGCCTTTCACCGCCGTTTCGAAACCATGACGTCCCAGGAACCAGGACCTCGGCGTCGCGTGAAATGGACTCCGGTGCAGCAGTTCGCGCCAGAGCTATTTCCGCAGCCCGGTCGGTCATGAGGTATTGGTCGATCGGGGCCATCTTCGGATACGGTGTGTGGTGGAGCCATGGCCTGCGCCACCGCCTGATATGCCGCACTAAGCACGAGAAGCAGTGCAAAGCTTTTGATAAGTGCGATTACGCTAATTTTCTTCTTCCGCATCGTTTTCCTCCTGTGAGTGGGCCAAGACGGCCCAGCAAATCGTCTCTTCTATGGATTTCCCTTAAAGAACGGTTACTTCTTACTCGACGCCAGCCGTCGCTCAGGTATCGCCAAAAACGCTCGCACCTCGACCGGCGCCCGGCAGGCGACGGCAGCCTTGCGTCCCCACGCCAGCGCCTCGTCCAAGTCGGCGGCTTCCAGTATCCAAAAACCGCCGATGTGCTCCTTGGTCTCCAGGTACGGCCCGTCGGTGATGAGCACTTTGCCACCAGGCTGCGCCCGCAGCGACTTCGCGTTGCGGGGCGAAGAGAGGCCACCAGCAAAAGTCCTGACACCGGCAGCGATCATCTCTTCGTTGAGCACGTGAATATCGCGGTGCATCGCTTCGTCCTCTGCGGACGCGTCGTAGTTGTCGGGGTGGTGAATAGCAACCAGATACTGCGTCATGATTTCTCCTTTTCCCGTAGCTGGCTTTTCTTGCATCGGAATTCTTTACTGTGCGGCCCAATTGTCCTGCCTTCACTATATAGTCGAACGGCCGGAATGGAATTCGACAAATCAGTCCAAGAAATTTTATTTCTTCGCGGTGGCGCCCAAAGGCTGGTTTTTGCAAAAGGCTCGGGATAGCCCCACTCCCGTGAAACTTTGCCAAGAAGTGGGGCTTTTGACTTGCGCCCACGATAAGCCCAGCCAATGTTCCTCGTCAACCGACACGGCTCGCATTTGTGTATAATTGTTCACATTCATGCACGGAGGCCTAAATCGCTATTACGGCACGGGAAGTAGTCCATTTCATCACCTGGGGTATGCAATCGACGCAAACCGCATGATTACATGGCAATCCTGTGCGCGGCTCTGGTACTTATGTCCGCGCTGCCATGCGCGAGCTATCGCGGAATTTGCCGTGAATCGATACTGGTCATGCCCACACTACGCCCATTATCACCGAACCTTCGCTGGGCGATCCTCGAAAATAATCGGGCCGCAAGCGGCTCGGCCTCGCGTCCGGCGCGATGGTCGGTAACATCGCTAACTGGCACTTTTCAAGTGACCAACCATCTCCTCGTGGCGACGGTTAAACCGGAAGTGATACCGGTGAAGTTTTTACTGATTTCAATCTCCGTCGGGACGGCGAACATGAAAGGGCGTTGAGAAGCGGGTTACATGCATCGCAATCCGGTGGTGCGCGGACTGGTGGCTGTCGAGGATTGGCAGTGGAAGCAGCGACCGCCCCTATGCGTACGGAGGAGCAGGATTGGTTCGGATCAGCGACTGGAGGCGGAGAGGAGAGAATTCTTGGCTGGAGCGCTGGCTGAGGGCCGGGAGGGTGTCGGCGAATAAACCCCCACTTCTCGCGAAGAACGCGAGAAATGGGGCAGCCCGGTGTCGAATGAGTTGTCCAAATAAAACTCCGAGTGGGCCGGCTACATCGACAAAGCGGGAAGACTTTTTTACTACTGGCGCATCTCAGCGGCGACGTCATCGCCGAACTTCTCCTGGATATACTTTTGGGTCTCGGGATCGAAGTCGGTCATGTCAAACATCCGCCGAACTTCGACCATTTCGTTGTCCTTTCCAGGGATGCGCGAGGCCCATTCGAGCGCCTCTTCGCGCGACTTCACCTGGATGATCCAGTAGCCGCCGACCACTTCCTTCGCTTCGGTAAACGGACCGTCGGTCACTTTCGATTTTCCGTTTTTGAAGGTGACGCGCGCGCTCATCGTCGCAGGCGGGGTCAGACCGTCGAGCGCCAGCAGCACGCCAGCTTTCCCTAGTTCCTCGTTGTACTTGCCCATTGCCTCCATGCTTTTGAGGTCGGGTGCCCAGCCGGGTTTTGCGTTTGTGTACTCTTTCGGAAACATGATCATCATGAAGCGCATGGTGTTCTCCTCGGGTACTGAGTATTGAGTGTTGAGCGGACGCCGGTTGCCCGGCCTTCACCCTATAGTCGAACGGACGGCCGGATTTCGACAAATCGTAGAGATTTTTTTCTTCTTCCGCTGGGTGTTAGAAGAATCCATCAAGAAACGCCGCCGACTCATCCGAGATGCCGACGATTTTGTTCGTTGCCTGGCGGTAGAATTTGAAATTGAGTTCGGTTTCCGGCCGACCGTCATTCCAGTCCGTAAACGGTTTGAGCTCTCTTCGCCCCAGTGTCTTCTTCGCAACAGCAGTGCGTTTGACGGCGACGCTAACCCGGGGTGTTTGACGGACGACTCCGCGTTTCTTCGCGACTGCCTCGGCGGAAGTAACCGCACCACGCGCGATAAGGCCTCGCCCACCCTCGTTCTCGCTGGCAAAGATGAACACAATATCGCCTTTGGCAATATGCTTGCCGCGATACATCGTCTTCTGCGCGGTAAACACGAACGTCTTCGCCCGCACATCGCGAACCTCGGCTTTAATTGCGAACGCCATCATTTCGTAGGAAGTAAGTTAATTTTAGACGATTCCCGGTTCCTATCGGACGGCCGCCTGACTCTTTACATGCTCGGCGCCGGCGTTCCATCGGACCATTTGTCTACTCCTACCAAGAAGACGGACAGTGGTGGGAAGGATTTGAGTTTTGGGTAGGCTTCGGCGGAGATGTACCAGTAATTTACGGCCATGACTGGGGAGTTTGCGAGATTCGCGCCCCAGGCTGCACCGTCTTTCGCTGTCTCGTAGAACATCAGGTGGGGGAGGTTGTGACCGCCGTTGTCGGTTAAATACGAGCCCTTCGACATCATGTAGGAGAAAGTTCCCGGCTCGAGGGGTGGTAATTCTTTTTTGTCGATCGCTGCTTTGATTGCGGCGATGACTTCGGGTTTGGAATGACCAGCCAGGAGTAGTTCGGTGCGTTTGTAGGCGTAGGGAAGGATGGAGCGGGCGGCTGGCGGGTTGAGGCAATCTGCGGCGCGGACTTTTGGGTTCCAAAATTCCGGGTTGTCGAACATGGCCAGCCAAGCGCGTCCGACCCAGCAGACCCAGCCGTTTTTTCCTTCGACTGCGGTTTCGTAGCCGTGACGGGTCAAGACGATGACCGAGGCGTCGTGGGAGATGGCGTCTGGAGCGGCGCTACGGGCCAAGGCAATTTCGGCGTCGCGATCCATCAGATATTGTCCTACCGGGGCCATCGTTGGATATGGTTGGCCGGGGTCCTGCGCAGCTGCGGGCCGGGCTGCGATTAGCGCGGAGACGAGTACGAATGCGCTTAGGAGAATGCTTTGTATTTGATTTCGGGTCATTGCTTTCCTCCATTTCTGGCGGGCCGGTTTCCCGGCCTTCACCACCTAGTCGAACGGAAGGACGGAATTCGACAAGTCGTCCAAGATTTTTTTTGGCTGCCCCATTTCTCGCGTTCTTTGCGAGAAGTGGGGATTTTGACTTAAAGGGGCAGGCCCATACCGTCGGATTCTTGATTTTGATCGGATCATCACGGAAGAGGCTGCCCCACTCGTCGCGGGTTCGACGAGTGGGCACGATGAACCTCGACGGGTTTTTCGCGGGCGGCGTACCACGCGATCCGGCGCACACGCAGTTCAGCTCTCCCCGCTTCATTGACCAATGCCGAATCAGATGAGGGGACGAGAGGTAGAGGTCTGTGGTACCCACTCGTCGAACCCACGACGAGTGGGGCAGCCTATCATTGAAATGGCGCAAGCGAAATAAGATCCGTGAATGGGCCAGCCCCCAAGCGACAAACATCTATTTGAAGAAAGCGGTTTTGAATGCTTCGTGCCGTTGACGCGCTGTATATAGAACCTGATCGAACTCTGGTTCGCGGCGCAGGTCGTTGAGAAGGGGATCCTTGGCAAGGTACGGATAGCTAAAGAAACCCGATTCAACGCTCATCCGCAGGGCGCGCATAGCGGAGATTTTATCTCCCGATACGGCATACGCTTGCGCGATCTTGTATGTGCCTTCTGGGTCGCCGACTCCCCGGACCCTGATTTTTCTTTCCAATCCGTTCAAGAGATTGAGCGCTTCTGTTTTGCGCTGGTGAATCGAGTAACTGAGCGCCTTTCCAATTCCGGTGTACAAAGTAGATTCGAGGTCGTACGCACGATCAAAGTCGCTGGAAGCTTGGTCGAACGCCTTTTCATGAAATTCTCCGAAACCACGGTAAAAGAGAATGAATGAGGAATCGTCGACCGGCAAGCTCTCGAGAAACTTCCGGTATTGTCCCAAGTAAAGGTAGGTGTTTAACACCGAGCCGTTTGCCTTGACGAAGGGATCGAGTTGGCGCGCCCGCTCGCACTCCGCGACCGATTCGTCGAGCATCCCGGCAAACCGGTAGGCATATCCCAATTCCCAGTGAGCAAAGGCATAGTTGCCATTCGTCTTCAAGGCGTCACGCAACAGTGGCACAGCCTGCTCAACTTTCCCGGTGTCTACCAAGAGATTGGCGAGGAACATTTGCGCATCCAGCAAGTTCGGCCGTATCGCCAAAGCCCGCTCGTAGGCGGCTTGGGCACGGCGATATTGCTCGCGGCCGCCAAGCTCGAAGGCTGCGTCTGAAGTGTATGACGCTCCTAGGTAGGCCCAGGCAGGTGCGTAATTGGGATCAATTTCGGTGGACTTTTCAAGCATCTTGATCGCCAGGGGGAATTTGTGCTGCCCGTGAAAATCGAGTCCTTGAAGAAAGAATTCGTACGCGACTGGATTGACCTCGCCGTCCGGCTTTAGACGCTCCGCTTCTGTCGGAGACAGGGTCAGTTGCAGTTCTGAGATCAGTTGGCTGGTAACTTTATCCTGGACGGCAAGCAGATTGTCATACTTCAGGTCGATCACTCCTTGCCCCAGAATCTTCTCGGTTTTGGCATCGACCAATTGGTACGTAATCCGCAAGTTGTCGCCGTCTCGAATGAAACTTCCTGTGAGCAGGGTATCCACTTTGAGTTCCGCAGCAACTTTCTGGAGATCAATGGTCGTCTCTCGATACTTCTCAATCGCGGCGGAAGGACGAACGCTGAGGGAATTCACATAGGCGAGTTTGGTGATGAGCACATCCGCCAAGGATAGTCCGAGGAAGTCGCTATTCGAATCCTGGCCATGATTTTGCAGGGGCAGGATTGCGAGGCTCCGGGGACTCGAAGACTGCTCCTTCGGCGATCGAATGTGAAGAAACTTCAGCAGAACGATCACACCAAGGAGCACGGCGAATGCAACGGAAGAGAGAAAGATGAGCCTGCTGGTCCGTGATCGTGTTGATCCGATAGGCGCTAGGTTGGAGGGGTCTTCTTTCGCAAGTGGTCGAGAGGAAGGCAAACCAGTCCCGCCCGCTCCGACCTTGGCATCCACTAGTGGATCGGTAGATTCCAACTGGCCCACGAACCGGTAACCGCGCCGCCCTACGGTCTCAACGAATAGTGGTTTCTCGGAAGAGTCTCGCAGGGCATCCCTTAGCTTGCTTACCGCCACTGCCAGACGATGGTCGAAATCGACGAAGGTATCTTCCGACCAGAGGCGCTTGCGAAGCTCTTCACGAGTAACGACTTCTCCCGCTGATTCCAATAGCACAGTCAGGAGCGAAAACGGTTGTTCCTGCAGCCGTACTTTGCTGCCTTCTCTTCGCAGCTCACCTGCGCGGAGGTTTACCTCGAAATTCGCGAAGCGTACCAGTGGTGGGAGGGTAGACGGCATCAGGGTGCGTCACATTGCTGGAAAGTTTAGCACGCCCTCACTCAGAGTGCGACGCCCCACATTCTATTGCGAGTAAACGACTTATCGGGGGATTGAGAGGGTATCGAAAGAGAAGTGTCCGAGCATTGACGGTCAGCGCTCTCCGGGCGACAAGCAGATAAGGCAAAGAAAGAGCAGAAAAACACCTGCACTACTTACGGGAGGGAATATGAAACGAGTGATGGCGGCTGTGTACGGACTTGCCTGTTATGTGATTTTCCTGGGAACCTTTCTTTATGCGATTGGCTTCGTCGAAAACCTGGTTGTACCGAAGTCGATCGATAGTGGTACGGCCGGACCGATGGGCACCGCACTACTGGTGAACGGGCTGCTCCTCGGGCTTTTCGCCATCCAGCACAGCGGGATGGCGCGCCAGGGCTTCAAGGCGTGGTGGACACGAGTTATTCCTAGCCCGATCGAACGCAGCACCTATGTGCTGTTTGCCAGCCTGTCACTGCAGTTGCTGTACTGGCAGTGGCGTGTCCATGCCGGATGTGGTTTGGCAACTGCAGGGCGGGGCGGCGGTGTTGCTGCGGGCCGTCTCCTTTACCGGTTGGGCCGTTGTCCTCATATCCACCCTGCTAGTCAGTCATGTGGATCTCTTCGGTCTGCGCCAAGTCTGGCTGTACTACAAGGAGAGGCCATATACGTCGGTGGGGTTCAAAACTCCAATGCTTTACCAATTCGTCCGCCACCCAATCTACCTGGGATTCCTGTTGGCGTTCTGGGCTACACCGAGGATGACCGCCGGGCACTTGCTATTTTCAGTTGCTACGACCGGTTACATCTTCGTGGGGATTATGCTTGAGGAAAGAGATCTGCTTAAGGCGCACGGCGAAGCGTACGCGCAGTACCGCCAGCAAGTATCCATGATCGTGCCGACCCCAATGCGAAGGACGCCTCTGGGCAACGAGCACGCAAAGGTCGTAGAGAGGTAGTTGCCCAATCGTAGTCGAACATGGAACCGGAGCTCTGGCGGGCCACATACAGTGCAATGAATTGAGTGTCCGTCCGACAGAACGATTGTCGCCAATTATTGACAATCTTTGCCAATCGCAATAACTTAAAACCTTAAACCTAAATTGGCTGAACTACCATGACCCTCAACATCAATCTGACGCCGCAACTCGAAAAGCTGGTTCGCCAGAAGGTCGAATCCGGACGCTACAACTCCGCCAGCGAGGTGGTGCGCGAAGCCCTGCGCCTCATGGAGGAGCAGAACGAACTGCGCTCGCTTCAGCTCGAACGCCTTCGCCGCGACATCCGCGAAGGTCTGGAAAGCGGCCCGCCGCGACCGTGGAGCATGGCCGAAATGAAGCGGCAAGGCCGCAAGCTCTCGGCATCACGCAAAGCAGATTCCTAATAAAATGCCGTCCGTTGTAATACGCCCGAAGGCGCTGCAGGACCTCGCCAAGATTTGGGCCTACATCGGCGAGGACAGTCCGCGCCAAGCCGACATCTTCGCCGCAGCCCTTGATCGCGAGATTCGAGGACTTGCACGGCGTCCCTTGACCGGGGTCGCGAGGCCAAAATTGTTTGCTGACCTAAGAAGCCTTCCTTTTGGCCGCTACATTATCTTCTACGTGCCGCGCAAACGCGGAATCGAAGTTGTGCGCGTTCTCCATGGCGCACGCGACTTGAAGCCCTTGTTCGACGAAGACCTCTGAGTCTTTTCCTATTTCAACTGGCGGATCCGGTCTTGCAGGAATTGCCGCTCTGGTTCCTGTTGGGTCAGGGCCAGCGCCTTCTCATACGAAGCACGGGCCTCGGCTGTCCTGCCGAGCCTGCGGTACATATCGGCACGGGCGGAATGCGCCAGGTAATAATTGGACAACTCGCCTTGTTTTCCAGAAGAAGGTTCCAACACTGCATCGATATGCGCCAGGCCGGCCTCTGGACCATCGCGCATGGCAATGGCTACGGCACGATTCAGTTGCACAACCGGCGAAGGCTGAATTTGTAGCAGTTGGTCGTAAAGCGCAACAATCTGCGGCCAGTCGGTCCGAGCGACCGATTCCGCCTCCGCATGAACGGCCGCGATCGCAGCCTGCAGTGTGTAAGAGCCGAAGCGGTGGGACTTCTGCCCGGACTTCTGCTGGGCGTTTAGGGCTTTTTCCAACAATGCCACTCCCTCCGCGATCTGCTCCCGGTTCCAGAGCGAGCGGTCCTGATTCTCGAGCAAAATCAGCTCTCCGGCCGGAGACATTCTCGCGGCGCGGCGGGATTCCTGCAGCAACATCAGGGCAAGCAGCCCGATTACCTCCGGTTCGGGTTGCAGTTCGTTCGATTGAAATTCGAGCAGCAAGCGGCCCAGTCGAATCGCTTCGCCGGTCAGCTCGGCCCGCGTTACGTTCGCTCCCGCCGCGGCCGAATAGCCCTCGTTAAAGACGAGATAGATGACCTGAAGCACCGCGCCCAGACGCTCCGGCAATTCCTGCGGCGTCGGCACCTCGTAGGGAATCCGTTCCTCTCGAATCTTCGCCTTAGCACGCACAATGCGCTGCGCCAGCGTACGCGGAGTGGCGAGGAAGGCCTTGGCGATCTCCTCGGTGGTCAGCCCGCAGACCTCACGCAAGGTGAGCGCAACGCGCGCTTCCGGCGCCAGAGAGGGATGACAGCAGGTGAAAATCAGGCGCAGCCGGTCGTCTTCAAGAAACTCGGCATCATTGGGTCTTTCCGCCGAACTCGATTGCGCTTCGAGATACCGCGCGAGTTCGTCTTGAGACGCTTCAAGCGTTATCCGTTCCAATCGGGCCCGTCGACGCAGAGTGTCGATGGCCTTGAATCGGGCGGTCGAAATCAACCATGGCCGCGGGTTGTTGGGTACTCCACTGCTCGGCCACAGGCCCAGCGCAGCGGCAAAGGCCTCGTGCATCGCCTCCTCGGCAAGATCAAAATCACCAAGCAAGCGGATCAGAGTGGCCAGGATTCGTCCCGAATCCACGCGATAAAGAGAGTCCAGCAATTCGCGTATCGGCTCGGTAGAACGTTCAGAAATGACACGCTCGGACATGACGCGCTCAGACATAACGACGACCTTAGCAAACCAGCTGCCCCGAATCAATTTGCCAAACGGAAGGGTACTGTCTTAAGACAAGACCAACGGATGATCGACGATCGATGCCGGCGGATCGATGCAAAGTGCAAGGCTGTGACTCTGAAATCTGGACAACAGAATCCGATAAGACCACATTTCGGATTCGTTTGGCTTCGCCTAACCCTAATCCTATAATCTACCCTGGACGAACCGCGCTAGCGACGCGCCTTTAGTATCCTGAGCCGAGCGAAAGAGTTCGGCCGCATGTCCGATATGACGATTAAACGCAGTGTGAGGGTCCAAGTGAGGGGTGGGTCTGGCAAGGAAAAACGGCGTATCCTGTCTGCCGCGCGCGTTGGGTCGCGAAGCCAAGCCGAACGCATCTGGCAGAACAGTCTTGCAAAACATCGGATGAAGCGAGGCCTTGGGCCAATTGCGTTCATGGCGGTCGTCGTTATTGCCGTAACGGCATCAGGACAGGAAGCCGGCCACAGTTTCGGCAATCCCGATGTTTTGCAGTGGCCGCCAAGCCGAACCTATCACGTCGAGAATTACAAGCTGAAGCTGCGCTTCGACCAGCTCAAAGGTGAAGTCTTCGGGGACGAGACGGTCAAGCTCCGGCCCATCCGACCGCACTTCCAAAAGTTTTATCTGAACAGCTCCGAACTGACGATCGATTCGGTAACACTTGAGCAGGCGCAGGGTACGCCCGTCAAGTTGACGTACACCTCGCAAGATCCGCGTTTGTGGATTGTGCTCGATCACGATTACGAGCCGACAAGCACGTTGAACGTTCGGATCGTGTATCACGGCTTTCCGCGCACCGGCCTGTTTTTCGTGAATCCAACGCCGAGTTATCCGAACTGGCCGCGCGAGGTCTTTTCGCAAGGCGAAGCTGAGTTAAATCACTTTTGGTTTCCTTGTTGGGATTACCCGAACGACATGGCCACAAGCGAGACGGTCACGACCGTTCCCGACGGACAAGTCGTAGTTTCGAACGGCAAGCTGGTGAAAGTCACGCGTGCCGCGGGTCAGGTAACTTACGACTGGGTGGAAAGCGTCCCGCACAGCTCGTATCTCATCTCTCTTGCTATCGGACCATGGCGCAAGTTTACCGACAAATATGAGGACAAGCCGGTTGATTACTACGTTCCAGATTCGGTCGACGAAGCCACGGCACGCCGGTCTTTTCACCTGACCCCAGACATGATTGGATTTTTTTCGCGAGCCACCGGCGTCGATTATCCGTATGAACAGTACGCTCAAACTACCGTGCAGAACTTCCTCTTCGGGGGCCAGGAGAACGTCAGTGCGACCACGCTGACCGATCGCACGCTGCACGACGAACGAGCCGACCAGGATTATCCCAGCACCAACCTTGTTTCCCACGAGTTGGGCCAGCACTGGTTCGGCGATTATGTCCAGGGGCGCGATTGGGCCAATATCTGGCTCAACGAGGGTTTTGCGACATATATGGAGGGACTGTACACGCAGCATCACGAAGGCTACGACGCCTATCGCTTTGCGATTTACAACGATCAGCTAGCCGAGCAAGAGGAAGACCGCAACTCCTACCGGCGGCCGATCGTCGATCGCCACTATAGCGACCCCTTCGATATGTTCGACGCGACCACACATGAGAAAGGCGCTGCGGTGCTCGATATGTTGCGTTACTTGATCGATGGCGAGGAGGCCACCTCGCATCCTGCGTCGCAGCGTGAGTTGTTTTTTCAGGCGCTGCACCATTATTTGGTCGCGCATCATGCACAGGACGCGGATACGCCTGAACTCATCAAGTCCATCCGGGAAACCACCGGTGAGGAACTCGGTTGGTTTTTCCGCGAATGGGTGTTTATGGCTGGACGTCCCGACTATCGGGTAGCGGCGAGCTACGATGCCACAAAAAAGACGGAGAAAATCACCGTCACCCAGACGCAACGAACCGATGCCGAGACGCCGATTTTTGACATGCCCATCGAACTGGCGTTCTATGGCGCGGATGGAGAACGGAAGAAAGTTCAGATCCGCGACAATTTGCAGCAGCAAGAGTTCGAGATTCCACTGGACTTCGAGCCGCGGTGGGTTGATTTCGATCCCGACGGGTTCATCGACAAGACCGTACAGTTTGACAAGCCGGTCGATGCCCTGATTGCGGAAGCGGAGAGAGATCCGTCGATGATGAGCCGGCTGTGGGCGGCCCAGCAACTGGGCACAACTACACTTGCAAACCCGGATGCGCGCGTGGAGGCTCTGGCGCAGGTGATGGGCAACGATGGGTTCTATGGAGTCCGCGCCGCCGCTGCGACGAGTCTTGGCAGTATCGGGACGGAACGGGCCAAGTTGGTCCTGCTTTCTGCTTTGCAGCAATCAGATAGCCGATTGCGGACCGCGGTGTTCGAAGCTCTGGGAAAGTACGCGAAGGACCAGGAGGTCTACAGCGCACTGGTGAACGCGCTGCACCACGATTCCAGCTACGCGGTAGAAGCCGCCGCGGCAAAGGGGTTGGGTAAATCGGGTATCGCGGAGGCCTTCGATGTGCTGCAAGCAGAGGTACTGACGAGGCCCGAAATACACGTCATGCAAGCGACATTGAGCGGCTTGGTAGCGACCAAGAACCCGAAAGCAGTGGAAATTCTGCTGGCGCAAGCCCAGCCCGGAGTGCCGGAGCGAATCCGGCTGAGCGCGCTCGCCGGACTGGAAAGCCTGAAAGAAGCAGTGACACCGAGCCAGGTTCCGGCACTGACTGAAGTGGTGCGCGCCGCGCTGCACGACCCTTACTACCTCACACAGGAAGCCGGCGAACAACTAGTTGGAGTCTTTGATCTCTCTCAGTTCGAAGCGGACATTCAAACCGAGGCGCAAAGGGCGCCCATGGCTATGCAGCGTGATCCGGCGCGGAAGGTCCTCGAGCAATTGCATCATCAGAAATGAGACAAGAGCTACTTTACGGCGCAAGTGACCGAATCCCAGGCCGCGAGTGGCTTTCCCGGACAACAGAATCGCTTCCTCGGTTGACGCAAAATCGGTTGACGCAAAACCGCTCTCCGAAGGGTGATCTCAACCAGAACAAAGCAGCCTACATGAATGACTGAAATTCCTTTAGCACAGTTTGCGGTAGCTCCTCGCGCCTGGCCTTGCCTTTAAATCCCAGATCATGGCCTGCGCCTTCGACCGGCGCCAGCTTGACCTTCCCGGGAATTTGTTTGATGGCTTGCTCGATTTCCGCAATGGAGCCAAAGGGATCGCGCGTCCCCTGAATGATGAGAGTTGGCGCGTGCAGGTTAGAGAAATGTTGAGTGCGAAGTTGCTCGGGCTTGCCCGGAGGATGCAGCGGATAGGAGAGCAGGAGCAGGCCGGCGATGGTTTGCTGGGGCTTCTGTTCTTTGGCCGTCAGATCGGCGGGCGTGAGATCGGCCGCCAGAATGCTGCACTGGCGGCCACCGTAAGATTGGCCGCCGAGGTAGGTGCGCGCTGAGGCGATCTTTTTAATTGCTGCAACCGCATTGGTCAGGCCAGCGCGATCGCGTTTGGCATCTCCGGGGCCGGGTGGCCCGTAGGGACGGTTCTGCCGGTAGGGCAGATCGCAGCGGAGCACGATGAACCCTGCGGCCGTGAATGTTTCGGCGAGCGCGACCAGGAGCGGGGCGTTGCAGTTGCCTCCGGCGCCGTGAGTAAGAACCAGGGCGTCGCCGGTGGGTGTTGCGGGAGTATGCAGCCATCCGCGCACGAATGGATCGACCGTGATATCGGTAAAAACCTGGGGAGTGGTCTCACGAGGCATGACTCTAATATTAGTTGAGTGGGACCCTCAGCGGCTAAAGCCGCCGATCATGCAAGGCATGGATCTCGCAGCGCTGGAAGCGCTGCGCCACCCAAAAGCAGTTTGTTCGGCATGACAAAGGGACGAGGCCAGGCCCGCTGCCGGTCATTGGTTCGGTGCCGGCGCGATCTCTTCCAATTTTTCGAACACTTTCACAATCTGGATTTCGTTTCCCAATCGCGCCCAGCAGCGCAGCATTTCAGCATCTTCATGAGCGGCAGAGCGAGCTTCATGGGAACTCCAGTAACGCAACAGCACATACGATCTGCCGCTGCGGTAAAGAAGATCGCGACCGTAGTTTTTTCTGGCGATGATGTTCGAGAATCTCGCGGATGGTGTTAAGCGATGCGGTTTCCATCCCGAGCACGGGATCCCAGATTGCGACCGAAAGAAATTCCTCCGACATATTCCGCGATTATAGCTTTTGGCGGGCGCCCGCGGCACGCTTGCTTGCCCGCGAACTGACGGCCAGACCCGACCGCGCCAGCTTCTTCCTGAGTCACCGTGTGCAGGCGCATGAAGTTGGTGGAACCGGAGGCCTGGCGCGTACCGGCGACGACGCCGAGCACGTCACCGGCCGTCAGCAAGCCGCGAGCCAGCAGATCGTGCTCGGCCACGTCCACCATGGTCTCGCTCGAAAGGCGGGGCTCACACATCATTGGGCACACGCCCCAGTACATGTGCGCTCTTTGCGCCACTGCGGGGTTTGGGGTGAAGGCATAGATCGCCGCTTTCGGACGGTGCTTGGAAATCATGCGGGCGGTATTGCCGGTTTCCGTGAACACGGCGATTGCCCCCATGGGCAGATCTTCCGCGGCGTGGGCGATGGACTCGCAAATCGTTTCGGCGATGGAGAGACTCTGACGATCGCGCCGGCGGCGGGGCGGAGTGAGTTCGTCCAGTCTTGCTTTCGGCTTCGATGACGATGCGCGACATCATGGAGACGGCTTCGCGGGGATACTTGCCGCTGGCCGATTCGGCGGAGAGCATGACAGCGTCGCTGCCGTCGAAAATGGCGTTGGCCACGTCGCTGACTTCAGCGCGGGTGGGGCGCGGATTCTCGATCATCGATTCCAGCATTTGCGTGGCTGTAATCACCGGCTTTCGCCAGACGGCACAGCGGCGGATCACGTGCTTCTGAATGACGGGAATTTTTTCCGGCGGCATCTCGACGCCGAGGTCTCCGCGGGCCACCATGATGCCATCGACCGCTCCGAGAATTTCTTCGAGGTGATCGATGGCCTGCGGCTTCTCCAGTTTTGCGATCAGCGGAGTATCGGCACCCTGCTTGCGCACAATTTCGCGAACCATGTTTACGTCGGCAGCCGAGCGAACAAAAGATAGAGCTACTGCGTCAACGCCGTGCGCGAGGCCGAATTTAAGGTCTTTGAGGTCCTTCTCGGTAACGGCTGGAATCGACAAGGCGGTGCCGGGAAGATTGATCCCCTGATGCTCGCCCAACATTCCCCCATTCAACACATCGCAGACAATGTCCTGCCCGCGAATCGCGCTCACACGCAGTTCAATGAGGCCATCGCGTAACAGAATACGGGCGCCGGCGGCGACCTCGCGGGCCAGGCCGGGAAACGTGGTCGCGAGGCGCGTCGCCGTGCCGGCGATGTCGCGCGGGGTTATAACGACCGTCGATCCGGATTTGAGAAGAACGGGTTCGTGGCGTTCGAGCGATCCGGTGCGGATTTTCGGGCCTTGCAGATCTTGCAGGACGCAGATGGTGCGGTGCTCTTTTTCTGCGGCGGCGCGCAGGCGGTCGATGTTGCGGGCGTGATCTTCATGGGCCCCGTGGGAAAAATTCAAGCGGGCGACGTCCATGCCGAGGCGCATCAAGTCGCGCATCGCAGCCTCTGAGTTGCAAGCTGGGCCGATGGTGCAGATAATCTTGGCGCGGCGTTGGGATGAGATAGCGCCGCCTACATGTGCTTTGGTCTTTTTCACTTTCGCTCCAGCATCAAAATGGAATGTTGGTAGGTTACAGCATCCGGATTAAAACATCGGCAATTCGGGCGCAGTTCCGTAGGAAGCTTGGCAGGCGTGAAGCCGCACGCATCGGGGGCACGTGTCCTCGATAATTTTCCTAGCCGATTATGGGCCTTGAGGCGGTGACCGCGGTCAGCTCTTTTCCCAGCATGGCGCGGGGGAAGATCATGGCGTTGAATTCAGCACCGACTAAAACGACGAGCGAGATCATGTACATCCACACCAGCAGGGCGATGGCTGCGCCGAGCGAACCGTAGATGATGCTGTAATCGGCGTAGTGGCGCAGGTACCAGCCGAAGAGCAAAGTCGCAGAAAACCACAGTCCGGTGGCGATGCTTGCTCCGGGAAGAACGCTGTGCCAGGGCTGGGTGCGCGGCACGGCAAAATGATAGATCAGTGAGATTACGACGATGCTGGTGAGAATGGCGATGATCCAGCGCATGATACCCCAAAGCAGCAGGATGTAGGGGCTGAATTCGCGCGCGGTGTAGAAGAGGATGTCCGCTTCGATTTTGCTGCCAAAGACGACCAGCAGCGTGGCGAAGGTCATGGGGACAAGGGCGAAGATGACCAGAAGAAATGCGATCAGGCGTTCTTTTATGAGGCCCCAGACTTTCGGCAGTTCGTAGCAGCGGCGAAAACCCTCCATCCAGGAGACCATGACGCCGGAAGCGGTCCACAAGGTGATAAGAGAGGCCAGCAACAGCATTCCAAAAGGACGTTGGGCTGCGCCGCGCAAAAAACTGAGCGCCGTGTTGGCGCCAGTCGGCAGAATTCGCGACAAGGCGTAGCTGATTTCGCGCATGAAGAGCGCACCTTTGGGCCAGGTGGCGAGCACCGCGCCGACAATCAGGAGAGCGGGGAAGAACGTAAGAATCGAGGAGTAAGCGGAGGCTTTGGCAATGGAAAAAGCGTCGTGCTGAAAGGCACGCCACACAGCCAGCCGCAAAAGGCGCAGGAAACGAAGCATCGCTGGCTTCAGCTTAGGTGGCGGAGACGCGGGTTGCAATGTCGGAACCGGACGGGGTTCCTCGATTGTTAATTGGTGAGCGTTAGCCGACATTAATAGTTAGTAAGTGCTTCTAAGCAAATGGATGCGCTAAACCGGCGATTCTACGCTTGCTTTACAATTTGTGACACACTCTACAGCAAATCCCCGTTCTGGGCCATTGTAAAAGCCTACAGCATTGGACTGGAAGACGCTGACAGGGCCCCTTCGATAGTGCCCGCGCCGCTTGGGCGAAATTGCCGGCGCTGTTTTGGAAACATCCCCGCCTCAGTCTAAACTGCAGTCAACATGTCGCTGGCTGATCAACTTGGATTTCGGTTCGCGCCTCCCGAGCGCCGGGTGTGGACGGTGGGGGCGCTGGTGGCGGCGGTCCGCACCCATGTGGAGCGCGAATATACCGACGCGTGGGTTGAGGGCGAGATTTCGAACTTTCGCGCGCCGGATTCCGGCCATCTTTATTTCACACTGAAAGATGGCAACGCGCAGATTCGCGTGGTGATGTTCAGTTCCAAGGCGCGGCTGCTGCGCTTTCGCCCGGCAGACGGAATGCAGGTGGTCGTTCGCGGGCGGGTGACGATTTATGAAGATCGCGGCGAGCTGCAGATTTCGGCGGAGTACATTGAGCCGAAAGGCGCGGGCAGTTTGCAGATCGCCTTCGAGCAACTGAAGGCAAAGCTGCAAGCCGAGGGACTGTTTGCCCCAGAGCGGAAGAAGACGATTCCCGTACTCCCAGCCCGAATTGGGGTGGTGACTTCGCCGCAGGCGGCGGCGTTGCGCGACATCCTGAATATTTTGCAGAGGCGACATCACACCGCCAACGTGCTGATTTTCCCGGCGCAGGTGCAGGGGGATGCCGCGGCCCTTGAAGTGGCAAACGGAGTGCGGTATTTCAACGAAAGCCGCGAAAACGGATTGCACGCTGTCGAAGTAATCATTATTGCCCGCGGCGGAGGCTCGGCCGAGGATTTGTCCGCGTTCAACGATGAAGGGTTGGCGCGCACCGTGGCAGCATCGCAAATTCCCGTGATTTCTGCGGTCGGTCACGAAACCGACTTCACGATCTGCGATTTTGTTGCCGACCTGCGTGCGCCTACGCCTTCTGCGGCGGCGGAGCTCGTGATCCGTTCGCGGGCCGAGATTGAAAATGCAAGTGAGGGCTTGCGCGAACGGTTAGTACGGGCCATGGAGCGGCGGCTGCTGCAGGCGCGGCATGCGCTAATAGAACGCGCCCAGCATGGTGCTTTCGCGCGCATGATGGATTTGATCCGCCAGCGCCAGCAGAAGATGGACGATTTAGCTTTTCGTCTGGAGCGTGGCGAGCGCGCGATGCTGGAATTGAATCGGCGGCGGCTGGAGAATGTTTCGGCAGCCGTGCGGCATTACGATTTGAGGCGCGTGCTGGCGGGAGTGCGGGCGGAGCTTCAAGCGCAAAACGCAGCCATGACCGCGGCCATGCGCAATCAGTTGCTGCTTAAAAAGCTGCGTCTGGAGCGCATCGGGCGGGCCCTGGAGACTTTGTCTCCACTATCGATTCTGGAGCGTGGGTATGCGCTGGTGTTCGACAGTTCGGGCCAACTGATAAAAGATTCGCTTCAAGTAAAAACCGGAGACGAGATTTCAGCTCGCGTGGCGCGGGGAGAGATTCGCGCCACAGTAGAAAGTTCGTTCAAAGCACAGGCCACAGAGTTCAAAAAGAAGTGAGGGAGATCGCGGTCTGGCGAGAACGTCTGCCAAGAAACACCAGATATTGATTGGACAAGAGCGAAGAGACATCCCCGCATTAGAATAGTTTTGCGTAATCGTTTCATTACATGGAACACGCTTGGATGCACATAACGGCGCCTTGGGCGAGAATGTCGTTTACCGTTCTCGACATTCTGCTGGTTGGGCTGATCGTCTACGAATTGCTCACGATGATCCGCGGGACGCGTGCTGCGCCGATGCTGGCCGGGTTGACGGCTGTGATCATTGCCTTCTACCTAGCACGGATCGGCGAATTGGTTACGCTGAACTGGCTGGTGAGCCATCTTCTGCCCTATGTGGTGTTCGCGCTGATTGTAGTTTTTCAGTCGGAGATCCGGCATGTGCTCTCGGATGTGGGGCGGCGGTTGAGCTTTCTGCGCAATACCGCGGCGGGCGGCGATTCCTACGACGATATTGTGCTGGCGGCGAATCTGTTTTCCCAGCACCAGACCGGCGCCCTCATCGTGATCGAGCGCGAGATCGGCTTGCGCACCTACATTGAAAGCGGCGTGGCCATGGATGCCAAGCTTTCCTACGATTTGCTGGCCACGATTTTCAGGCCGAGCGCGCCGCTGCACGACGGAGCGGCGATCATACAAAAAGATAGAATCGCGGCGGCGGCCTGCTTTTTGCCGCTCTCGATGAACCCGGTGCTCTCCACTCAATTAGGCACGCGGCATCGCGCTGCGATCGGCATCACGGAGGAGACGGATGCGATTGCCGTGATCGTTTCGGAAGAGACCGGGGCGATCAGTCTGGCGCTCGGCGGCAAAATTGAGCGCGATCTCACCGCCGAGCAATTGCGCGGGCGATTGAGCGCTGAACTGAAACGCTATATGGCCCCCGTGGCGCTGCCCACGGCGACGGCGCTCAGTCCCGAGGTTGAAAATGGCGAGCAGGCCCCGCTGCGCTTGCGCGCACAGATTGGGCCCGATGGGGACTCCGAGGAGGAGACGGAGCGTCCGCTATGAAGGAATTTCTGCGGCGCTGGGTGCTGCACAACTTCTGGCTGAAAGTCTTGTCGCTGCTGATTGCGACCGCGCTCTGGCTGGCGATTGCGCCGGAGCAGGAGCCGGCCGAAGTGGAAGTGCGCGTGCCGATCGAATTTCAGCATGTGCCCGCACATCTGGAAATCAGTTCCATGGCCATCCCCGAGGCGCAGATTCGAGTGCGCGGGCCCGAGAGTGTGATTCGCAACCTGCGTCCGACAGATATTCACGCCGAGCTTGAACTGGCCGATGCCAAACCCGGCGAACGAACTTTTGACTTGACCGCGCAGCAGATTCGCCACAGCAGCGAACTGCATGTGGTGCAGGTGGTGCCGGGGCAGGTGCATCTCGTCTTTGATACTCGCATGACGCGCGAGGTGGAAATTCGTCCGCGGGTGACGGGAAATTTTGTGGAGGGCGAGCAGATCGGCAAAGTCGTGGTGAACCCGCAGACCATCACGATTACCGGGCCGCAGCATCATGTGGAAGTGGTGGACGCGGCCACCACCGATCCCGTGGATGTGTCGGGAACCACGACGCAGGCGACTTTTGTCACCATGGCGTACGTGCCGGACCCCTGGTGCAAGTGGTAAATCCGGTGGCCGTGCGGGTCACGGTGATCATGGAAAAAACGGCGCCGGCGGAGCACGGCCGCTGATTGCTACACATTTCTTCGCAGAAGCATCTTTCATGAACAACCTGAACAGGCAACTATTCGGCACCGATGGAATCCGCGGCGTAGCCGGCGAATTTCCGCTGACCGCGGAGAGCACGTATCTTATCGGGCGCGCGCTGGGGCATGACCTGCTTCGCAGCATGCCAAGACCTAAGGCTGTGATGGGGCAGGACACGCGCGAATCGAGCGCGTGGGTTGCCGATCGCGTGGCCGCGGGCATGGCCGCGGTGGGTGTGGAAGTGCATAGCGCGGGCGTGATCACGACTCCCGGCGTGGCTTATTTGGCGCGGTCACGCGGCATGGCCGCGGGCGTGGTCATTTCCGCATCGCACAATCCGTGGACGGACAACGGGATCAAAGTTTTTTCCGCCGATGGATTCAAACTGAGTGACGCGCGCGAGTTGCAAATCGAAAAGGAAATTTTCTCATTACTGGGAAAAGCTGACGCGGCGGACGATACCGCACTGAGGATTGCGGGCCCTTCGCTTCCGGGAGAAGCCGAGCTGCGCAAGGCTTACATCCATGAGCTTGCAGCCAGCGTTTCGTCAGACCTAAGCGGCCTGCGCGTGCTGGTGGATTGCGCCAACGGCGCGGCCACGGCGGAGGCCCCGGAATTGTTTCGCAGTTTGCGCATTCAGGCGACGTTCATTCATGTCACGCCGGATGGAAGGAACATTAATGATGGCTGCGGAGCGCTGCATCCGGAGACTTTGGGGAAGGCCGTGGCAGACGCGGGGAGAAAGTTTGATTTGGGCGTGACCTTCGATGGCGATGCGGACCGCGCATTGTTTTGCGATGCGGCCGGACGCGTGGTGAATGGAGACGGCGTCTTGTTGCTGACGGCGCGCGACCTGCAGGCACGAGGAGAACTGGCAGGCAACACGGTAGTGGCCACGACGATGTCGAACATGGGATTGGAGATCGCCCTGAAGAAGTCGGGTATTCGCATGTTGCGGGCGAATGTTGGCGATAAATATGTTTTGGAAGAAATGCTGAAGACGGGCGCGACCCTGGGAGGGGAACAATCGGGGCACGTCATCTTTCGCGATGGCGGTGCGACCACAGGGGATGGTCTGCTGACCGCGCTGCGGGTGATGGATGTGATTGTGCGATCGGGAAAGTCGCTGGCTGAACTGGTGGGCGATCTAAAAGTGTTTCCGCAAAAAATCCAGAATGTGCGGGTGCGCGAGAAGATTCCGTTTGCCCAGGTGCCTGAGGTCGCTCGGGCCATGGCCGCTGCCGAGAGTGAGTTGAACGGCAATGGGCGCGTGGTGGTGCGCTATTCGGGAACCGAGCCACTGGCCCGCGTGATGGTGGAAGCGGAACCGGAAGAGAAGATGCAGGCGCTGACGGCTGCGATTGCGAGGGCGATTGAGAAGACTTTGGGAGTGTGAGAACCGCCGGTAACTGCGCAGTTTGCCGCTCGAATACCTGGCTACCGTTCGTATGTCCTGGCGGCAATGCTGTCGAACCGCCGTATACTCTTGTTTCTTACGATTTCACTTTTAGGCTTTGCTGCTTCGTGCCAATGGAGGCATTCATGAAACTTTCGTTTAAACATTCAATTCTCGCGCGGCTGGGGGCCGCATCTTTTCTTTTCCTGATCGCTTCCCTTGGTGTTGCGCAAGAATCCGCAACTTCTTCCCCGGCCCACGAGCCCGCGCTCGACGTGACCTCGATGGACCGCAGCGTCGATCCGTGCGCGGATTTTTTTCAGTATTCGTGCGGCGGGTGGATCAAGAACAATCCGATTCCGCCGGACCAATCGTCGTGGGACACGTATTCGAAAATGCAGGATGAAAACGTCGCACGCCTGCGCGGAATTCTGGAGACGGCATCGGGGCCGGAGCCCAAGCGGAGCGCGGCTGAGCAGAAGATTGGCGACTACTACGCTTCCTGCACGGACGAAAAAGCAATCGATGCCAGGGGACTCGAACCGCTGCAGCCCGAGCTGCAACGAATTGCGAGTGTCGATTCGAAGTCGCAGTTGGCCGATGTAGCGGCGCTGATGGTTTATGACAATGTTCTGTTTCGCTTTGAATCGACGCAAGATTTTCGCGATGCCAGCCAGGAGATCGCCGAGGCCGATCAGGGAGGGTTGGGGCTGCCGGACCGCGATTATTACTTGAAAGAGGATGCAAAATCGGTAACGTTGCGCAGGCAATATGTCGAGCACGTGCAGAAGATGTTTGAGTTGCTGGGCGACTCGGCCGGCACAGCCAAGTCTGAAGCGGAAACGGTGGTGCGAATTGAAACCGCCCTGGCGAAGGGTTCGCAGACGCGGGTGGAACGAAGAGGGCCGAAAAATCTCGATCACAAGATGACTGCGGCGGAGTTCGAAAAGATTACGCCCGATTTTCAGTGGCAGGTTTATTTCACGAAAGTTGGAATGCCTTCGCTGGCGTCGTTGAACGTGGCGTCGCCCGATTTTTTCAAGGCTTTGAATGAGGAATTGGGCAAAGAGAACCTTGCGGACTGGAAGAGTTATCTGCGCTGGCATTTAGTGCATGCGGACGCTGCCTATCTTTCGGCTCCGTTTGTGAATGAGAATTTCGCGTTTTATGGAAAGACTTTGCGCGGGCTGGAACAGCTGAAGCCGCGCTGGAAGCGCTGTACGGAGAATGTGGACGACGATTTGGGCGAAGCGCTGGGTCAGGTTTATGTGGAGAAATATTTCAGTCCGCAGGCCAAGCAGGAAGCGGTAAAGATGGTGAAGGAAATCGAAGACGCGATGCAGCAGGACATAGAGACGCTGCCCTGGATGTCGGCGGCCACCAGGCAGCAGGCGCTGGTGAAGCTGCACGCGATGGGGAACAAAATTGGCTATCCCGATAAGTGGCGGGACTATTCCAAGCTCGAAATTGTGCGGGGCGATGAGTTGGGCAACGTTGAGCGGGCGCGAGTGTTCGAATTCAACCGGCAACTGGCAAAAATCGGAAAGCCGGTCGATCGCGGCGAGTGGGACATGACGCCGCCGACGGTGAATGCTTATTACAATCCGCAGATGAATGACATCAATTTTCCGGCGGGCGTGCTGCAGCCGCCGGCCTTCGATCCGGATTCGGATGCGGCGCCCAATTACGGAGACACCGGCGGGACGATCGGCCACGAACTGACGCATGGCTTCGATGATGAGGGCCGCCAGTTTGACGCGCATGGCAATCTGCTCGACTGGTGGACGTCGTCAGATGCGAAAGAGTTCGTGAAGCGGGCGGGTTGCATTTCAAATCAGTATTCGAATTACGTGATCATTGACGACATCAAGATCAATGGGAAACTGACGCTGGGCGAAGATGTCGCCGATCTTGGCGGATTAATTCTGGCTTATCACGCGTGGCAGGCGGATACGAAGGGGCAAAAGCTCGAGCCCATTGACGGCCTCACGCCCGAGCAGAGATTTTTTATCGGCTACGGGCAGAGCTGGTGCGGGCAGACGCGCGACGCGACGAAACGGTTAAGGGCGACGGTCGACCCGCATTCTCCTGAGAAATACAGAACGAATGGCGTGGTTTCGAACATGCCGGAATTTCAAGAGGCATTTCACTGTGCGGCAAAATCACCGATGGTGAATGAGAACCGCTGTCGGGTTTGGTAAGGATGAGCCTTCGCTGACCGGAAGGGCGGGTCGCCGCTCCGTGGGAGGGGGCATACTGAGAACTACATGACGCCTAGACGCGTTCTAACCTTAATCCTCTGGGTTTTCGTTGCCGGCCGGCCCGTAGCGCCTCAATCAGCGTCATCCGGCGTTAAGGTGCCGCTTTGGGGGCGTGACCTTGTACTCGGCCTTGACCCTCGAGTTCACACTGAACGCCTTCAAGACAGCAATCGGGCTGGAGTGACGTTTCTCGCGAACCAGCAACTGCTCGTTTATGCCGTGTATCGCAACGGCGAACAGCTCTCCTCGCGCGAGAGCCCTGAATTCTCAAGTCCGTTTAGATTGCACGTTTGGAGCGTTGATGCCGCGTCGGGGCAGGCGCAAACCGAGAAGGAGTGGGGAACACGTGTGCACGATTCCGCTGTGCAGGCAACGACGGGGGGCGTGTTGGTGAAGACGGGGAGAATAGTAAGACTGTACTCGGCAGATTTCAGAGAAGCCCGCGATTTGCCGTTCCCGTTACCGGTCGACCCAAACGCCCTCGTGTCGACACATGTTTCGCCCACCGGAAAGACTATTGTGATCGATCAACCCCTTAGGGCTTCGGACGACCAGATTCTACATCCCTCGATGAACCCCCGCTATAACCACCTTGACGTGCTCGACGCGACATCCCTTGCGACTCGATTTTCTTGGAATCTATCTCCCCAATTGTACGGACGTTACTCAATTTCGGATGTAGGCATTGTCGCTTCAGCTTCTAATGGCAGCGTTATTCGTTCCGCGCGCTTCGGTAGCTCTAGATGGGATGTCATTTTTGACGACCCGAATCGGACCTGTGTAGGTGACTACCCGACTGCGGTTACGGATGAAACGGTAGCCATACACTGTAAAGACTTAACTGTGATAACCAGCCCCGGTGTCTCTTTCTCGTTGCCAATCGATTTTAGGGGCATTTCAGCTGATACCTGCCAGGCTGACGCTCCAGTTGATGCCCGTAAGACAACGGTCGCCTTGGGGTCGCAGGTCATGGCGCTATCCTCGCCTGTTTTAAAGGCTAAGAAGCACCTCCTGGGTGAAACGACGGTCTGCTTAACGGGATTGCAGATCGCCGTTTTCGATCTCGTCCAAAAGAAACAGATTTTCACGTTAAGCCTTGACCCTGGTCCCGAGGAACGATTATGACTTCGCGCTTTCCCCGGACGGCTCGAAATTGGCACTCCTCAATGACCGCCGAGTCGCTGTCTATTCTGTGCACTCCCCGATGTGACACCGAGATCGACCAACGCGGGCAGGTCAGCATCGGGAGCGAGGTTCTTGGGGAGTTTTGACGCGCCACGTCCACGCTGGCACGATGATCAAAACAAAGTTCGCTGATCGCATCCCATGCAGGCTGCTCTCGTTCGAAATCTCCCTGCATGGCTGCAGCCTCACTTAAACGCTTTCCATCATGCCCGCCAGCAGCATCGCTCTCTGCGGCAATTCTGAGATAACGATGTATTCGTGCGTGGCATGTGCGCCATCGCCAACCCCGCCCATGCCATCGAGGGTTGGGATGCCGAGACCGGCGGTGAAGTTTCCATCGGAGCCGCCGCCCACGGCAGCTTCGCCGAGTTTCCAACTAATCTCAGCCGCAATGTCGCGCGCCTTTTTGTAGAGGGCCGCGACGCCGGCGGTGCGTTCCATGGGCAGGCGGTTAATGTTTCCGGTGATTTCTAGCTTGCAATGTTTGTCGAACGGCTTCAAAGAGCGCAAGCGACGGTCGATTGCGGCTGCCTGCTTCGCCCTCTTGATGCGTACATCGATTCCCACGGAAGCTTCAGCGGCAACAACATTCGTTCGCGTGCCGCCTGAGATCACGCCGGGATTCACCGACACCCCATTCCGTAAATTGTTGAATTTTGCGAGCACTGCGATCTGACGCGCCAGTTCAACGATGGCGCTGTGGCCTTTGCCGGGATCGAGTCCGGCATGCGAGGCGATGCCTTTCACCCGCAAAGCATATTCGCCGACTCCCTTGCGCGCGGTTTTGACCGCGCCGCGACCGGCAGCGGGTTCGAGCACGAGCACTCCGGCAGATTGTTTGGCCAAGGCTTCGGTGATTTTGCGCGAAGAATGGCTGCCGACCTCCTCGTCGGAAACCAGAAAGACCGTAACCGGACGCGGCAATTTTCCATGCCAGGATTGCAGAGCTTCGATTGCGTGCAGGATGAGCGCGATGCCGGACTTCATATCTAAAACGCCGGGACCGCGGAGCTTTCCGTCCTCAATCTCGCAGGACATGCCAGCCAGCGTGCCCAGTGGATACACCGTATCGTGATGGCCGAGCAGCAGCACGGGCTTGCGGCTTCCATGAGTTCCGGCGAAATCGATCTGCAAGCTGTCGCCGAACTCACGGCTTCGATGCAGTTGCGTTCTTCCGCCCAGGGCCTCGAATTTTGCAGCGAGGAATGCTGCGATGCGGTCGACCGAGGGCTTGTCGTCACTGGGCGATTCTATTTCCACCAGCTGGCGAATCGTCTCAACCGTCTGGTTTTGCCGCTGCTCGAAGTAGCGCAAGCGATCGTGCGCGGCGGGGTGAATTTGATTGGACCTCGATTTGTTCATCTGCATCGCTGCCTGCTGAGCAGACCGTTCCGGAGGCACAAGGCTTGTCGCCAAGGCGATTGTCAGTCATGCCAAGCAACGCGGTACAGTATAATCTTCAGGCCGATTGGCTCGGACTATTATCGGCTCAACGCATGATTGAGAGCACCCTACCCGTGAGCGAAGCGTCGCCGAAAACGACGCTGGATATCCACGACATTCTGCAAATTCTGCCGCATCGTTATCCTTTTCTGCTGATCGATCGCGTCCTTGAACTGAAGCGCAAAGAGCGCATTGTGGCAATCAAGAACGTCACCATCAACGAGCCTTTTTTCAACGGGCATTTTCCGGGGATGCCGATCATGCCCGGTGTGCTGATCGTGGAAGCCATTGCCCAGGCCGGAGGCGCGCTGCTGCTCACCGAAGTTGAAGACCGCGACCACAAAATGATGGTGTTTACCGGCATTGACCGGGCAAAGTTCCGGCGTCCGGTAAGTCCCGGCGACCAGTTGAGGATCGAGGTGGAGGTGAAGAGCTGGCGGGCGGTTCCACGCATGACCGCGGCAAAGATGCATGGCTTCGCCTATGTTGCGGGAAAACGCGTGGCCGAAGCGACGGTATCCTGCCAGTTGATCGACAGCGCGCGGGGGCGGAGCGACATCTCTGGCGACGGCGCCGCGGAATGACCGGTACACCGGTAGCCGGTGCGCTCGCGCCAACGACCGATGCCGAAAGAATGAACGTTCACCCAACCGCCGTTATCGACCCGCGCGCCCGCGTGCCCGCATCGTGCAAGGTCGGCCCCTATTGCGTCATTGGCGCCGAGGTTGAGCTTGGCGAAAATTGCCGTCTCGTCTCCCACGTGGCCATCTACGGCCCTACTAAAATCGGAGCAAACAATTCTTTCTTTCCGTTCTGCGCCATCGGTATGGATCCACAGGATGTAACGTATTGCGGCGAGCCAACGCGGCTTGAGATTGGCGACGATAACGAAATTCGCGAGTGCGTCACCGTGAGCCGCGGCACCGTAAAAGGCGGCGGCGTTACCCGCGTCGGGAGCCATACGCTCATCATGGCTTACGCGCATGTCGGTCACGATACCCAAATTGGCGATCACTGCATGCTGGTGAATGGCGCCACGCTTGCCGGCCACGTCATTGTCGAAGAATGGGCGGTGGTCGGCGCGCTCTGCCCGGTGCATCAGTTCGTACGCATCGGGGCGCACGCCTACGTTGGCGGAGGGACCACGATCACGCAGGACGTTCTTCCGTTTTCCATGACCTCGGCTTCGCGCGACACCCATGCGTATGGACTGAATAAAGTAGGACTGGAGCGGCGCGGGTTTTCCAAAGAGCGTATTGGCAAACTGCATCACGCTTATAAAACCCTGCTGGCCTCGAAGCTCAACACATCACAGGCGCTGGAAAAATTGAAGGCTGGGCCGGAACGTGGCGAAGATGTGGAGACGCTGATCCGGTTTATCGAAGGCGCGGGGCGCGGGATCATCAAGTAAAAGGCGCCCGTTACTTGAACCAGTAAATCCATATACTCAGAACCATCGTGCGCTTCCCCTCCTTTCGCGGCCGAATGCTAGACTGACGCGTTGCTCATTTCTGTTTGCTTCATGGCTTCTGCCGACAAAAAACTCGGACTTATTGCCGGCAACGGCAAGTTTCCATTTCTCGTGCTCGACGCGGCCCACGCCGCGGGATATGACGTGGTCGTCGCAGCCATCAAAGAAGAAGCTTTCCCGGAGATTGAAGCTCACGCTGCAGATTCCGTCCACTGGCTTTCGCTCGGAGAGCTTTCCAAGTTGATCGACCTCTTCCATCGCGAAGGCGTGCATCGCGCCGTGATGGCCGGCCAGGTGAAACATAAGCAGATATTTTCCGCGATTCGTCCGGATTGGCGGCTGGCGAAACTTTTGCTTTCGCTCACCAAACGCAATACCGACAGTCTGCTCGGAGCCGTCGCCAACGTGCTCGCCGAGGAAGGGATTACGCTGGAAAATTCCACTTGGCTGCTGGAGCCGCTGCTCGGCATGCCGGGCGTGCTCACGCAGCGTCCGCCAAGCGAACCGGAGCGCACGAACATCGATTACGGCCGCGTGGTTGCGCGGCATTTGGCGCAACATGACATTGGCCAGACCGTGGTCATTGCGGAATCCGCATGCGTGGCGGTCGAAGCGATGGAAGGAACCGACGCGACGATCGAGCGCGCCGGGCACATTATGGCATCGCTGCACGGAGACGCTTCCACTCTTAGCCGCGCACTTACGGTGGTGAAGATCGCAAAGCCCAATCAGGATATGCGGTTCGATGTTCCGGTAATCGGCGTCCGCACGATCGAAGTGATGCAGACCGCGGGCGCAACCTGCCTGGCACTCGATGCCGGCAAGTGCCTGCTGCTCGACCGCCAGCAGATTCTCGATGCGGCAAATACCGCGGGCATTTCGATTGTGGCAGAGCCGGCATAGTCACATATTTTCGTTGCAGGAGCAGGAAATGCCGAGTGCAAGTTCCCAACCCGCCCTTCTCGCCGAGCAGCTTCGCCGCGCCTTCGATGGCGATGCCTGGCACGGCCCATCTGTCCTCGAGGTGCTGGCCGACGTCGATGCCACGACGGCCGCTGCCAAGCCGATCCGCGACGTTCATAGTATCTGGGAGCTGGTTCTGCATATTGCGGTGTGGGATGACGCGGCGCTGCGGCGGCTGGAGGGAAAAGTATTTCAGCCCGAAGGAACAGATAATTTTCCGATTCCGCCGAAGCCCACGCAGGCGGCGTGGCGCAAAGCCATCGCCGACGCCAAACGCACGCACAATCTGCTGGTGAAGACGGTCAGCTCTTTGCCGGAGTCTCGACTTTGGGCCGAGTGCCCGGCAAGAAATATGATTTCTGTCACATGCTGCACGGCATGGCGCAGCATGAGCTTTATCACGCGGGGCAGATTGCGATCCTAAAAAAAGCGCAGGCCGGCGGCACGAAATAATCGGCCGCACGGTTTTCGCTTTTCCGTTTACAATCTCCTGTTCCTGCTGGCAACCGGCCATCTGAGAGTTTTCCTGCAAGCTGAAAATCCGATTTCCGCGGCAGTCGTTGGGGTTGGCGTCTTCGGCCGCAATCACGCGCGGGTTTATAAAGAGCTAGAAAAACAAGGCGAACCGGTGCGACTGGTGGGGGTAGTCGATCCTAATCTGGAGCGTGCCGATGAGGTTGCGCGCGAGTTCGGCTGCCGGGCCTTCGGTTCGGTTGAGCAGATGCTCACCACGCTAAGCGAGATTCGCGCGGCGTCGGTTGCCGCGCCGACTGTGAATCATCTGGAAGTGGCGCGGGCGCTGATGACCGCCGGGGTCGATGTCCTGATCGAGAAGCCGCTGGCCGCGTCGCTCTCCGAGGCCGACGAGTTGCTGCGCCTTGCCTCCGCTCACCAACGTGTTGCTCAGGTCGGGCATCTCGAACGCTTCAATCCCGCCGGTCCGCGCCACGGTCCCTCTAATTACCCAACCGATGTTCTTTGAAGTTCACCGGCTCAGCGTGTTTACGCCTCGGTCGCTCGACGTCGATGTGGTCCTCGATCTGATGATTCACGATCTCGATATCGTGCTTTCTTTCGCCAAATCTCCGGTAAAGGAAGTGCGCGCGGTGGGACTGCCCATTCTTTCCGGCAAAGTTGACATTGCCAACGTGCGCATTGAATTCGAATCGGGATGCGTGGCGAATTTTACCGCGAGCCGCGTCTCTACCGAGCGCGTGCGGAAGCTCCGATTTTTTCAGCCGAGCCAATATTTGTCGATCGATTACGGGCGGCAGGAAGTGCTGGTGTTTGCCGTGGGAGCAGACGGAGCGGGGGGCGATCCTACGGTGAATCCGCAGATTAAAGTCGTGAAGCCGCCGGTCACATCGGAAGAGCCTTTGCACGCGGAGTTGAAATCGTTTCTGCACGCCGTGCAGAAACGTTCCGTGCCTGTGGTCTCGCTGCAAGATGGCCGGCGCGCGCTAGGGCTGGCGATTGAGATCGTTACTGCAATTCGCGAACATGGGAAAAAAGTTGGACTCGCCACGCAGTCAAACCCCAAAGGCTGAAAAAGATAAAACTCAAAAAACTAAGTGGAACCGGGCTGCGCGCTGGCCTTGGCTCGGGCCAGATCTACGGGAATTCCAGCGTCACGAATTTAGCTGGTTGGCCACCGATATTGGTGATGGTGTGGGAGTAGTTGCCGGGGAGCCATTTGTGGTCGCCGGATTTGAAGTGGCCAGGCATGGGCCCTTGCGGGCCTTTAGGATCGTCGCTTTTAACGTCGCTGCGGATGTCGAGATCAGATACGGCGACTAGCAGGTACGGGCCGGCATGGTGGTGCAGGGGAACGATGCCGCCGGGTTGAAGTTCGAACTCGGTGACGCGGACGCCGTCTTTTACGAAGAGGATATCTTTTGTGCCTTTGTTAAGAACATCGAGGCCGCGGTCTTCGTCCCAGTGGAATTTGCCCGCGGCGGCGGAGTTGCGCAGGGCTTGGTCCTGCAGGAGTTCGATGGTTACGTTGCGGAACGGTTGAGGGCCTAGGTCGCGGACATAGTGCGCGAATCCGCCGGAGACGAAGCGAACGTCGCCATCGGGGAGTTTCGTGGTCACCGTAGGCTTGCTTACGACGTCGTTGGAGATTTCGGCATCTCCGAGCGTGATGGAGATGTAGTCGTGACGATGCAGGTGAGTCTCGGTTTGGGTGTTGGGATCGACCTGGACGTTGAAGACGCGGACGTATTGGTTTTCAAAGGTCAGGTGATGGTGCGGCTCGTTGGTGATTTCGACTTCGGTGGCGACTTGGGCGCTGAAAAGAGCGGTCAATAGCAAGATGAAGATGGCATGGCGTTTCATGCCGGGGATTGTAGCATTGGCGTGGGCGGCGATTAGAAGTATCGATCTTCGCCAGGCACATCAGGATTGTTCCACGCCTCACACTCGCAGCTCGACGACGGTTGCTCCGCCACCGCCTTCGTTTTGCGGAGGCTCGGCCACGGACTCGACGTGAGGATGTTGTTGCAGGGCCTGGCGCAGAGCTTTGCGCAGAATACCCATGCCGCTGCCGTGGACGATGCGCACGCGCGGCAGTCCTGCCAGGAAGGCGCGGTCGACGAATTTTTGCACCTCGCGGGTGGCGTCGTCGACGTTATAGCCGATGACATTGATTTCCGATGGCGCGTTTTCGGCTTCGTTTTCAAGCTGCACGGAGATTCCTCGCGCCCTGGCTGCCTTCACCGGAGAATCAGAGGCGCGGGCAGCGGCAAACACTTCAGCAATATCGTCACGGGCAATTTTCATTTTCATTGCGCCGATCTGCGCCTCGAAATGATCGTCGTCGATTTGGCGTGAAATTCTTGCTGAACGCCCCGTAGACTTTAATTTGACCGTGTCGCCTTCGGAGACTTGCTTCACCTTCTGCGGTTGCGCATCGGGATCGTCCTGGTCGGCACCAGTGGCGTGGGCAACCACGGTGGAATCGAATTGCTCGCGAAATTCGCGGCGCAGTTTGGCAATGCGGCGTTCGGCATCTTTGGAAACTTTTTGCGCGGCAGCGCGATCCTGGACGGCATTGACAGCCTCACGGGCGTGGTATTCGAAATCGCGAAGCACACTTTCGAGTTTCTTTTCGAATTCGCGGGCCTTTGCCTGCTGGGCACTTTTTCCCTCATTTGCCAGGCGGGTTTTTTCGCGTTCCAGGTCTTCTTGGCCGATGCGCAGGCGCAGGCGCTCGCTTTCCGCACTGCGCAATTCGGCGTGAAGCTTGTCGAGGAACTCGCCGACGTCGCGGGCCTGGGTGCCAAGGCGCGAACGAGCAGCCTCGATGACGGCAGGATTGAGTCCCAGGCGCTGGGCGATATTGATTCCCGCGGACGCGCCGGGCACTCCGATTTTTAATTCATAGGTGGGCCCAAGAGTGGTTTCATTGAAGCCGACGGACGCATTGACTACGCCGGGAGTGTTGACGGCGTAGACCTTGAGCGAGGTGTGGTGCGTCGAGATAAGAGTGATGCAGCCGATACGGCCGAAGTGCGCGGCGATGGCCACGGCGAGCGCGGCGCCTTCTTCGGGATCGGTCGCGGAACCGAGTTCGTCGAGCAAGACGAGGGAGTGCGAGGTTGCGGTGCGGGAGATGAAATCAATGTTGGTGACATGAGCGGAAAAGGTCGAGAGATTTTGCTCGATAGATTGGTAGTCGCCGATGTCAGCCAGGACTGCGTCGAAAACCGGCAATTCAGCGCGATCGGCAGGAACTGGAATGCCGGATTGCGCCATCAGGGCGAGCAATCCGATGGTCTTCAGCGCGATGGTCTTGCCCCCGGTGTTTGGGCCGGTGATTATCAACTGGCGGCGCTCGCCTTCGAGTTCGATGGTGATGGGGACCAGCTTGAGATTTTTGGCTTTCAGGTTTCGCTCTAAGAGAGGATGGCGCGCGTTATGGAGGATGAGGCTGGCTGGGCGAGCTGCGGCGGCCATCGACGGCTGAGAGCGACCGTCGCCAGATGGTTCTTGATCGAATTTTACGGACACGCAGTTGTAGTCTTCGGCGAAGCGGGCCTTGGCGAATTGCAGCTCGAGTTCGGCGAGGGTTTCGGTTGCGGCCAAAATAGCGGCCGCATTCTCGCCGATGCGGCCCGTCATTTCGAGCAAAATGCGGTGAATCTCGGCCAGCTCTTCATCGAGTAGACGGACCAATTCATTGTTCTGCTCGATGGTTTCGAGCGGCTCGACGAAAACGGTTTGGCCGCTGGAGCTGGCGCCGTGCACAACGCCCTGCACGCGGCGCTTTTGCTCGATTTTCACGGGAATGACGAAGCGCTCGCCGCGAATCGTGATTAACTCTTCCTGTACAGCGCCGCCTTCGGCGAGCCGGCGGAGATAGCCACGCAGAGATTGCTGAATCTCGCGGCGCTGCTTCTCGATCTCGCGGCGGATGCGCGCGAGTTCTGGCGAGGCGTTGTCCTGAAGAGATCCGTCGGGCCCGATCTTATTGCGAAAGAAACGCAGCAACGGAGTGAAGTCGGCGATGGATCCAGAGAGAGTGCGGGTGCGGCGGAATTCCGTGCGCATGGCAGCCGGGGGATGAAATGCAATTTCGCGCCATTCGGCTGCGCGATCGACCACGAGCAGAACATCGCGTATGTCGGCGGTCTCGAGGGCGGCCCCAGAGATGCGCGATTTCTCTACTGATTTTTTGATGTCAAGAAGTCCGGCAAATTCGAAGCGCCCTCCGGCGCGGCGGAACTCGCGGATTTCTTCAGTCAGTTCCTGCTGCTCGCGAATCCAGCCAGAATTGGTGGAGGGAGCGAGCGCTGCAATCTTCGATACTCCTAGTGGCGAGGAGGCGAATCCACTTAGAAGTTCGCGCAAGAGTTCGAACTCCAGCACGCGCGCGGAGCTGTGGATGAGCGGGTGGGAGATCGAAAGTTCGGACGTTGAAACTTCGGACATCGAAACTTATGTTACAGGATGCGACAGATGCAGCGCCGGGTGCGGTATGCGATCGAAGAGAACCGCGGAGCGAACTGATGGCAAGAGCTACGAGCGAGCGGCAGCTAATGCTTGAGCGTTGTTCTGGCTGTTATTTTGGGCGTTACTTTGGGCTGTATTTTGATCCCCGAGTGGGAGGTTAAGCACGAAAACCGCTCCGCCCTCGGGCTTATTGTGGCAAGAGATTTGTCCCTGGTGGTCCTGAACCACGCCATAGACGGCGCTTAAACCGAGGCCGGTACCTTGACCGATCGGTTTGGTGGTGTAGAAAGGATCGAAAACGCGATGCGGCTCCTTTATGCCGGCACCGGTATCAGAGAAGCGCAATACCACCTGATTTTTTTCGCGTTGGGCGGTAACGCTTAGCGTTCCTCCACCGGCATCTTCCAATGCATCGAAAGCATTTTCTACGATCTGCACGAAGGCCTGGAACAATTGATGGCCGTCTCCCCATACCTGGGGAAGATTGGGGTCGATGGCGGTTTCGACGTGGATGTTCTCTTCGTGCAGCTGAAGTTTGCGCATCTGCACACTGCGCTGCAGCAATACGGACAGATCGAGCATTTTTTTCTCAGCTGAACTGGGTTGTGCGAAGCTCAAAAGGTTGGCGATCAGCTCGCGGGTACGCTGGGACTGGCTGACAATTTTCCGCACCAATGTGTCCTGCTCTGTCGTGAGGCGCTGATAGGACCAGAGTTTTTCCGAGTAGTCCATGATCGAGTCAAGCGGCTGATCGATTTCCTGCGCCGCGCCGGCGACCAACTGGCCGAGAGAAGCCAACTTTTCCCGCTGTACAAGATGGGATTGGAGGCGTTGCTCATTTTCGAGGTTGTTCCGGGAATGATTGAGCAGGCGAATGAGGGCGCGATCCTGAATATATTGACGAACAAAGAGAAAGATTCCGAGCACGAGCATCGCAGCCAAGACTGCGAATAGACGAAAAGTGCGGCTCATGGCGGGTGATTGGTCGAAGAATAAGGTCCACAGTCCGAGCGCGGGCAGGGAAAGAATCGCCAGAGTTGCCATGCGCAGGACCACGGCGCCCCACTTGTCATTGTCTCGCCGAGAAGCGGGGTCTGGCAGAGAAGCGGGGTCTGGCAAAGAAGCGGGTTCGGGATGCCATTCGCGCGAGCTTAGAGCGGTGGCGCCCAGCCAACAGATTGTGCCAATCAGCGGTACGTCGTAGAGACTTCCGGAATAGTATTTTCCAGCTTCCGAGGCCAGGTTTAGGAACTGCGAGTCGACCGCGTACAGAGTGCTGGCGACCATTAGATTCAGGTACACCAATCTCCAGCCAGCAGTGGCAGTTCGAGCGGCAGCTCCCAGCACCAGAACAAACATGCCAGTTTCGACCAGATAGAGTGCGGTGGAGTTTCTCTGATACAGCGCCGCATTCATGGAGACGTATTGCGGGGGAAAAACGATGAATGCGTAGAGAAAGATCCACCAGACCAGCAGGAGAAGGAACTCAAGGGTGCCGCCGCGGAACCTGGGTTCCCGCTCAGAATGGTGTGGGCGCAGGCCCACGGCGGCTATCATGGGAACGAAGTGCAAAAACAGAATTACATTCATGAACCACTGGCGGGGCACCGGCGAATGACGCAGAATCTCGTAGTAGTTCCAACCGCCTGCATCGCAAGCCCAAAGAAAACATCCAGCGCCCATGAGCAACCAAAAGCGGCGATTGATGCCTTGTTCCGCGCAAGCAGTTGAGAGCATGGCAGCGACGGCCGCCAGCATGAGCAGAAAGTATCCGATATCGAAAATCGTGGTGAGCGCCGGCCCGCGCCGGAGCGTTAACGACACGAGGGCGAACGCCAGCGTGATTCCGCCGGCGAGCACAGACCAGCGATACCGTTGGAACGGACTCATCCGCTTCCATTGTAGGGACAACAGAACAAGTTCCTAGATCGCTTTCGGCGAACTGTATATTACTTTCGTCACTCATGGTTGTGATTTACAACGCTTTGATTTTGCGAGCCAGTTGAAACAGTTTCGGTGCCACGTAACCTGCTAGAATTAAACGTTCCAAGGCGCTAGAAGTAACGTTCCAAGGCGCTGGAACTTCCAGCAGGTGGTGTTATGGCCTTTCCAGTCACCCGTCTTCGCCGGCTTCGCCGCACCGAACAGCTTCGAAATATGGTCCGGGAGACGCGCCTTACCCCCGAGGCGTTGGTTTATCCAATGTTCGTTTGTCCGGGCGAGGGTGTGCGCAAGGAAGTTGGGTCGATGCCGGGCGTGTTTAACCTTTCCGTGGATGAAGCGGTGAAAGAAGCTGAACAAGTGCAGGCACTGGGAGTGCCGGCGGTGATTTTGTTTGGATTGCCGGAGACGAAAGACGAGGTTGCTACCGGCGCGTGGGCCGAGGACGGAATTGTGCAGCAGGCCGCGCGAGCGATGAAGAGCGAAGTGCCGGGGCTCACTTTGATGGGAGATGTTTGCCTCTGCGAATACATGTCCCACGGACATTGCGGCATCGTGCGGAAGGCGCCGAGTCCGCAATCGCTGGGGGCTGCGGCAATGGAAGTGATTGCCGCGGCAAGCGGGAAAGACAAGAAAAGGGCAATCGATAAAGCCGCATCCATGGTGGAAGCCAGTCAGACGCAATTTGAAATCGAGAATGACAGCAGTCTGGAACTGTTGGCGCGGACCTCGGTGTCACTGGCCCGTGCGGGGATCGATATCATTGCGCCGTCGGACATGATGGATGGGCGGGTCGGCGCGATTCGGCGCGCGCTGAGCCAAGCGAATCTGATCAACACGCCCATACTTTCGTATGCGGCGAAGTTTGCGTCTGGATTCTATGGACCGTTCCGCGAAGCGGCCGATTCGGCCCCGCAATTCGGCGACCGCCGTTCTTACCAGATGGATGGGGCAAACTTGCGGGAAGCCATGCGCGAAATCGAACTCGATATTGAAGAAGGCGCAGACATGATTATGGTAAAACCGGCGATGCCCTATCTTGACGTGATTGCGGCGGCGCGCGACCGGTTCGATTTGCCGCTGGCAGCGTATCAGGTGTCGGGCGAGTACGCCATGATTGAAGCCGCTGCGCGCAATGGCTGGATTGAGCGCGATCGAGTCATGATGGAATCGCTCTTGAGTATTCGCCGCGCGGGAGCAAATATGATCCTCACATACTTTGCGAAAGATGCCGCGAAGCTGCTGGCGTAAGTAAGTTTAGGGTGTTCCCGTCCCCTTATTATTCTGCTACCTTTTGTTCTGCTTGTTCTGCCTCATCAGGAACTTTCTGCCTCAGGTCTTTGCTCTACAGATATACAGAGACGACCCGAACTATTATTCAGCAACAGTAACCTAAGTAGTTCCATCCAAACTTCCGCTGGCCCAGAAATAAATCTTCAAGGATGTTTCCGGAATATGAGTACCTCTTCGTCTACGCGTTATCTTCGGTATTCCGCGTTTGCACTCACTTTGAGTTTCATGGGATGCACGGGGCTCAGATCACCCGCCCCAACGCAACCGGCAGCACCTAGCGTGACCATCACTTTGAATCAGTCGACGGTAAGCGTGGCTGAGGGCGCTACCACACAGTTTGTTGCGACGGTGAAAGGGTCAACCAATACAGCTGTTACGTGGTCTGTTGATGGCGTGAGCGGTGGTAATGGCTCGGTTGGGACCATCAACACAGCTGGTTTATATACAGCACCGACTCAGCCCGGGTCGCACACCGTGAGCGCAGCCAGCACGGCGCAGACCTCGAGCATAGCGAAAGCTTCCGTTACGGTGGTGAACGGAG
Source organism: uncultured Acidobacteriaceae bacterium (assembly GCA_963743585.1). Lineage (GTDB taxonomy): Bacteria > Acidobacteriota > Terriglobia > Terriglobales > Acidobacteriaceae > Sulfotelmatobacter. The sequence continues at coordinate 71,787 of CAVUQI010000012.1, forward strand.
TTGCGGTTTCTCCGGGCACGTCGACGCTGGAGACGGGACAGACGCAGCAATTCAGCGCGACGGTCACACTTTTGTCCAACACGGCGGTGACCTGGTCAGTGGATGGAATCGCCGGCGGCAACAGCAGCGTGGGGACGATCAGCGCGAGCGGGTCATACACGGCGCCGGCATCGGAGGGCAGCCATACGATCACGGCGGCGAGCAGCGCCGATAAATCCGACACGGCGAGCGCGTCGGTTTCGGTTTTCACATTCACAGTGGCACCGCAAGATTCGACAGTCGCGCCGTCGAGTACGCAGCAATTCACGGCCACGATTCAAGGAATCAGCAATACTGCAGTCAGCTGGTCGGTGGATGGAATTGCCGGCGGCAACAGCAGCGTGGGGACCATCAGCGCGAGCGGTTTGTATACTGCTCCGTCTGCGTTGGGCGCATATACGATCACAGCCACCAGCGCAGCCGACACTTCCGCGACCGCCTCGCCGGTGCAACTGGTTGTAATTAACGCCAGCGCGGCCTCAGTTCTCACCTATCACAACGACGATGCGCGGGACGGCGCGTACCTGCAAGAAATGACGCTGACTCCTCAGAACGTCAACTCCAACAGCTTCGGCAAGCTGTTGTCTTATCCGGTGGATGGGCAGATTTATGCGCAGCCGCTATATATGTCGGAGCTGAGCATCGACGGCGGGACGCACGATGTGGTTTTTGTAGAGACGCAGAACAACAGCGTCTATGCGTTCGATGCAGATGCGACCTCGGCGAATCCCACGATTTTCTGGCAGATCAATCTGGGAGTTCCGGTTGGGGCATACGATACGAGCGAGCGTATCCCAACGTTGGAATTCTGTCGACGCCAGTGATCGATGCGACCACAAACACGATGTATCTTGTGGCAGAGGTCTCAGGCCAAAGCTCGACCTTTTATCTGCACGCGCTAAATGTGGCGACCGGCAAGGACGTGAGCGGCAGTCCAGTCGCAGTAAACGGGGATTTTTCCGGCGACTACCTGGAAGCGGGATGCTATCAGCGCATGGGGCTGGCACTCAGTCCGATTACGAATTTGATTTACCTTGCGTTCGGCAGCTGCAGCCACGGGTGGGTATTCGCCTACGACAAAACTTCACTGGCGCAGACGGCAGTATTCGACGACACGAATGGGGCCGCAGGCGGCGGGCTGTGGGCGGGCGGCGGCGCTCCGGCGATCGACGATACGAACGGCAATGTTTATGTAATGAGCGGTACAGATTATGACGATCAGTGGATTTCACCACCTCCGGCCTACACGCAAACCGGGTATAACGATTCGTTCCTGAACTTAAATGGCACGACTTTAGCGGTGCAAAGTTCTTTTTCGCCGGACAACAACTACACTCTTTCGGAGAACGATGCCGACCTGGGCAGCGGCTCGCCGGTGCTGGCGCCGGGCAATGGCGAATATCCGGCGGAACTGGTGGGCGGGGGAAAAGATGGGCAAGTCTTTGTGGTAAATCCGCTGAACATGGGCGGCTTTGCCGGCAGCGACAACGTGCTGCAAACGATACAGACAGGAGTCTCGCAGTACGACAACATCTTTTCGACTCCGGTTTATTGGAATGGGACGATTTATTTACACGATAACAAAGACGTATTGCGGGCCTACAGTTGGAATTCGGGAGCAGATGCAGGGCAGCAGTTATCGACAAAGTCTACGGCAGCAAGCAGCACGGTTTTCAACATGCACGGAGCGACGCCTTCGCTTTCAGCGAACGGCACAAATAACGGCATCCTCTGGGAGATCGACAACTCGGCTTACACAGCCAGCGGCTCGGACCCCGACCAAAGCGGCCCCGCGGTGCTGCACGCTTACAATGCCAACAATGTATCGGACGAACTTTACAACAGCACGCAGGCGGGCACCCGCGATCAGGCGGGGCAAGCGTTAAAGTTTACGGTGCCTACGATTGCGAACGGAAGAGTGTTCGTGCCAACCGCCAACGAGCTCGATATATATGGCCTGTTGCCGCAGTAATGATTTTCAGGTCGAGTTCTTCTCATTTCGCGATTTTTGTAGTTTCAAGCTTTAACGGAGTTAAAGCTTGAACCGCGAAGTTCGCGAAGGTTTCGCGAAGGACGCAAAGTAGAAGCTACGTCACGACAGGGTAGGACCACGTTTATCGCAGGATGTAATTGAGGCCACAGATAAGCGGGGAACCGTTCGATTGCAATCTCTTCAATTCAATCCAAGATTCAATCCAACGAATCCCCGCTTAGTTTTTGGGCCCTAAAAACTTGCCTTTCTGGAAAAGACAAAGGAGCTAGACGCCTTCGGTACCGGTGGCCGATCTTCCTCTTTGCTCGGAGGAGAAGCGGTCGCGGGCCCGGCCACCGATGTCCTGAACTTTTTCGCCGATCTGGCTGCGGATTTCTTCGCCGCTGGCGGGGGCGAACAACATAGCGGTCGCGACCCCGACGCCGACGCCGGCAGCGAAGGTGAGAACGTTGCGGAGCGTATGGTCCTGGCTGCCGGAATAGATGTCCTGGGCCCGGTCGCGCAAATCCGACACGCGATCCGAAACGCGATCAACGCCTTCCGAGACACGGTCGCGCACGTCTCCGGCCCTACTTTCCGTCTGCTCCAGCAGAAAAACCACGGTTTGGAGAACTGATTTCAGCAATTTATTCATAATCATCGGCCTCTCACTTTGATTGTAATCATACCTTTGGGTTAGTTGCCCGAAATAGGCGGAAAGGCTTGCCCGAGTTGTGATTATTTGTGGGTACAAAAGGGCGCCGGCAGCGCAGCTGCAGGTGCTGATGAGGACCGTTCGGCGCGCTTCCCAAAGATGGCGATCTGCGAGGTTTAAGCTACTCCGCGTGCCTTTACCGGAGCAGGAACGTCAAGATTCGGCTGCAGCGCTTTGTCTTGCTTTGCCACGGCACGGGCCGCGATCGGCTTGAGCCACAGCAATGCCATGAAAGCGGCAATCAAATCGCAGGCAATCATGGCCCAAAAAACCTTGGACCATGAGCCGGTCTTGGCGAACAGCCATGCCGCGCCGGGCCCGGCCAAGGTAGCGGCCACTCCCTTGGCTGTGTAGACGACGCCGTAGTTGGTGGTGGCCCACTTGTTGCCGTACAAGTCGCCGGTGATCGATGGAAACAACGAGAAGATGTTGCCCCAGGCAAAGAAGCACAGCCCGGAGAGTGCGATGAACCACAAGGGATGGCTGATCAACTGGAGCAGGGCAAAGACGGCAATCGCTTCCAGAACGAAAGAACCGAAGATGGCATTCTCGCGACCGATGTGGTCGGAGACCCATCCCCAGAATGGGCGAGTCAGGCCATTTAAGAGGCGATCGACTTCGATGGCCAGCACCAGAGCGGTCATACCGAAAATCACGACGATTTTATCGACATGATAGGAAACGGCCATGGGTTTGAGCTGGGCGGTGACCACGAGGCCTCCGAAAGCCAGCATCACCATCATGACGTAAATCAGGTAGAACGACGGCTGGCCGAGCATTTGCAACGGTGTCATGTCGACGGCCGAGGTGTTGATCTTGGCCTTGATCTTCTTCTCTTTTTCTTTCCAGTTTGGCGGCGTCCAACCGACGGGCGGCCTTGCCAGGAAGAGCGAGCAAACCAGCACCACGATGCCCTGCACGAACCCCCAGACGATAAATGTGTGTTGATAACCCGAGGTCTTGATCATCTGGGCAATGGGAGCAATGGTCGCGGCGGTGCCGATGCCGAAGGCCCCGGCGGTCAATCCCACACACAGGCCGCGATAATCGGGGAACCACTTGAGGGCATTTCCAATTGCGCCGCCGTAGACAACTCCGGCGCCGATGCCTCCGATGCTGTACCAGAAATAAAGGGAGCCGACGGTCTCGGCATAGCCTGATCCAATCCAGCCCAAACCGACCATGAAGGAGCCGAGGCCGAGCATCAAGCGCGGGCCGATCACGTCGACGAGGAAGCCTTCAAAGGGGACCAGCCAGGTTTCCAGCAGAACGAAGAGCGCGAAGGTTCACTGCACCGCTTTGAGGGTCACGTGGAGATGCGCCTGAATGGGCGTGGTGAACAAGGTCCAGGCGTATTGCAGATTAGCGATGGCCATCATGGCCACGATGCCGGCGATGAGCTGGACCCAGCGATTGGGAATGCGCGACGGATGAATAAGGGCGTTCGGAGAGACGGTGGTCGAAGAACTCATTGGGTTTTCACCTCAGCACAGAACCTTGGACAGCTTCGAACAGAACACCAAAACTCCATTCACTTCGCGGTGCGCTATAATGGTCCAGTCATTGAACCAGTTGCGCGAGGCACTTTACCATCATGCCTGGGCAGAGTCAAGCATTTCCACAGTCCATGTAGCCAGCCATAATCGCTGCGAATTTCCCTGCGATTAATACGAGAGACCAATGGATCAAAGCGTTCAAAGTCAGATTGAAACCTACCTGGGCCACCTGGATGGCCTGATTCGCCGGGGGCAACAGCTCCGGGAAACGCTGGCGGCGGACACCGCGGATGCAGCGGCAATGGCTGCCACGAGGCGCTGGCAGGAGGACTGCGGCATCACCATCAATCAACTTTCCGGAGGCAGCAAAGCGCACTGGCTGGCGCGCGCTTTCAGCCAGGCTTTTCTGGTGCGTTCGGCGGGTGGGCAGGCGGCGCAAGGAGCGGCGCCGGCCGAGATTGTGCAACAGTTGCTGGCCGTTTTGGGGCAGGCGGTCGCCACGCTCTCGCAAACCGACGGTGCTGGGGTCCCTTCGGCATCGACGGAAACACCGGCCCCGCGCCGGTTTGAATTCGTTCACAATGCAGAGATCCGTCCCGTCCTCGAGGGAGCGTATCGGGATGGGCGAGTGGCCCTCGATCAAGGCGACTTTCAGCTTGCGCTGGTGACTTATTGCGGGACCCTCGAGGCGATTGTGACCGACGCGCTGGAACACATAGGATTGGCCCTGCTGATTGGGTCGGGAGCGCCAACCGGGAAAATTTCCACTTGGCCGTTCGAAACGCGGCTGGCAGTTGCTGAAAAAGTTGGGCTGATTCGCGGCGGGGCGGCGCGGCTGCCGGAAGTGGCGAGAACGTATCGCGATCGGCTGGATGAAAAAGGAGAGGCAATTCCCGACGGAATGGTTTCCGAGCGCGACGCGCGACGGACTGGACAGGTACTTCATGTGATTATGCGCGACCTGGATCCCGGGCGCTAGCCCTCAGGGCCAAAGCCCTTCCTTAATTGGCGCTGCACGGCGCGGCCAAAGCCGCGCCCTGATACAAATCAGTCTTCCAGGTCTTGGCGAAACACTGGCTGGGCAGGATCGACACTGCCTTCGATTACACCTACCAGCAAGTTTCCGTACGCATTTCTGGCTTCTTCCAGAGAAGGGTAGCCGCGCTCACGCTGTAGTCCGCCGTCAGAGTAGACGAGGGTGAAATAACGTCCGGAAGAATACTGCAACTCCTGCAAGCTGCCGGGCATGGCCGGGTCGCCCTGTTGCCCCAGCACATCCATGAGGGCCACGGTCACTTTCTGCCCCTGGGATCGCTGACGACCTCGTGCTCGAGGTAGACCCAGTCGTCCATGCTCCAGAAAGACATTTGAGTTTCTCGCACGCTATTCAAGCAACTGTCCTAGCGCCCGTCCAACTTGCGATGCGGTGAACGGCTTCGGCACCAGCAAGACTTTTTTTGCCTTGCGCGACCGCAGGCTCTTCTCTGCTTCTTCCGGGGTGTCGCTGATGATCACGACCGGAAGTTGCGCGTGATGCTCGTGCTGCCTCACAGCATCGAAGAGCGCCTCGCTCATCTCGTACGACGTGCAGTCCAGGACCACTGCCTCAGCGTGATGCTCGGTCGCCAGCTCGTTCACACCGCTGGTGTAGCCCGAGGCGAAGACTTCGTAACCCAGATCGCGCAAAGCGAACGTCAGCAACTCGGCGATGTCCGGCGTATCGTCGATCAGCAAGACCTTGCGCAAGCTGGTTACTTCTTTGCTGCCGGCCCGGTCCCGGACAGCCGTGGTTTCTTGCCTTGCGAAGGCTCGAGGTCCATCACCCAGATGCGGCCGCCGGCGGTGTAATAGGCGCGATGATCGTTTTCTATCATCGCTCCCCACGCCTCCAAGGTACGCATGGCAAACGTGACCCCCTCAAAATTGTTGCGAGCGTGGTCGAGCACCTCGTTGGTGTGCCAGTTGTTGGTCAGGATGGCGTCGCCGGGGTGGACGCGCAGCACGGTGTAATACTTGTCGTACGCGGCCTCCGGACGAACATCGCGCGTCGCCCCGCGCTTTTTGCCTTCGGTGACGATATAACTTTCCTGGCCTTCGGGCTCGACTTCCGGCTCACGATTTTGCGCTAGTGGTTTTGTGCTCATACGGTCTCCGCAACGGCTTGCGCTTCGGCCGCAGCCGCCATGTTGGTCACATTCTTCGCGTCAGCGGCATGGATCAAGGCTTCGGGCAGCTCGATGCCCATCATCTTCCATTGCTGGTTGGCGAACTTCTGCAAGTTGGCTACGTGCTCGGCGTGAAGATGGCCGAAGCGGCCTTGCAGCTTCAGGTATTCGGAAACCGGCCGCATGCTCGCGGGGCGGAAGCTATAGTCGAACTCGCGTTTTTCGGGATTCCATTCCCACATGGGGTAGAGGCCGCATTCGACGACGAGACGACCGAGATCGATGGAGCGCGGCGTCTCATAAACGAAACCTTTTTGGCAGGGCGTGTAAACCATGAGATAAGCCGCGCCTTTGTGGTTGAGACCCTTGCGAACTTTATTCATGAGGTCGATGGGATATCCGACGCTGGCGGTTGCCACGTAGCAGTGGGGATGGCCAGCGGCCATCATGCGCGCGAGATCCTTGGGATACAGCTTCTTGCCTTCGGGAACTTCCGGGCCGGGCGGCGAGAATGTGGTCATGCCGCCATAAGGCGTGCGCGATGACGCCTGAATGCCGGTGTTGGCATACTGCTCGTTGTCATAGCAGATGATGAGGCAGTCGTGATTGCGATAGAGCGCGCCGGAGATGGAGGCGAGGCCGATATCGGAGGCGCTGCCGTCGCCGGCTTCGCAGATAATATTGGGGAATTTTCCCTGCCATTTGCCTTTGCGGATCATGGCTTCATAGGCGGCGGAAACACCCGCAGTGAAGCTGCCCGCGCTGCCGATCTGGGTGTGCGCCCACGGCACGTTGTAGGGCGTGCACAAGTAAGAGCTGTTCGCCACGTACATGCAGCCGGTGGGGCCGACGAGGATTGTATTGTCTCCCGCGGCCTTGCTCGTCATCCGATATTGAATGGACGGGCCGCAGCCGGCGCAGGTTCGGTGGCCGGGGACGAAGGGTTCCGATTGCGGCAGTTCGGGGTTGTAGAAACGCGCGCCCTGGTTCGGGCTTTCGAGGATCGGCAGGATTTGCCGTTGTACTTCGATGGTTGCCATGATTCCCTCCAACAGAAATTTTGTCTGGCGGCCTTCAGGGGCTAAAGCCCCAGTCAACGTTGGCCGCTTGGCGGCACGGCTAAAGCCGTGCCCTGATACGAAGCTAAAGCCAATTTTTCTATTCGCTTTGGGCACGGCCAAAGCCGCGCGCCCTGATACGAATCGCCTTGATAGATCAAATCAATTTAGTGTTCGAAGCCTACCCAGTGCGTGCGCTTTTCGATCTTGCCTCGGCGCTGGGCATCGAGCATCTTCTCGGTCATCCAATAAAATTCTTTCAGCACGATGGCTTCGCCGCCCATGCCTGCCATAAATGACATCATCAGCGGACGCTTGTCGGATTCGTAGAGCGCGGCTGCGGCCTCGGCATATAACGCTCCGCCGCTGCTTACGCTGCCCAGCGCCATGTTGGTTTCGATGACGCCAACCACTTTGAACTTGCTGAGCGACTCACGAACGCGTTCGGTTGGATAAGGCCGGATCGTCCTCAGCCGCACCATCCCGACCTTCAACCCACGCTCGCGCATGTGCTCAATGGCAAAGCGCGCCGTCACGGCGTGCGCTCCCTGCAAGAAGAAGACAACTTCAGCGTCGTCAGTTTTGTATTCTTCGAGCCAGGCATCGTATTTTCGCCCGAAGATCTTCCCGAACTCTTCATGGACTTCTTCGATGACCTCCATCGATTGCTCCATGGCGCGAGCGCGTTCAAGCTGCAAGGGAGGGCCTTGCTCGGGCATGATCTGCGGGCCGTGCGAAACCGGATGGCGCGGATCGAGCGGATATGGATGCTTGTAGGGCGGCAGGAATTCCTTCACTTGGCCCATGTCCGGCAGTTCGACGTCGCCGGTGATGTGCGAAACGAAGAACCCATCCTGGCAGACCATCTGCGGTAACAGCACGCGGCGGTCTTCGCCGATGCGATACGCGATCAGGTGATTGTCGAATGCTTCCTGCGCATCGCAGGACCAGCCCATGATCCAGCCCATATCGCGAGTGGAGAGAGCGTCGGTGTGCTCCGAGCCGAAGTCGCCGGGAGGGTCAAGGGTGCGGTCGGCGATCATCATCTGCACCGGCATGCGGCTGCCGGAGATCGGTGAATACAATTCGTAGGCGAACTGCACTCCGACGCCGGAGCTTCCGGTGAAGACGCGTGCGCCGGCCGACGACGCGCCATGGGCGATGCTCAGTTGAGAGTGCTCGCTATCGGCAACGATGTACTCGGCATCGAGTTCACCGTTGGCCACCATTTGCGCGAGCGCCATCATGGTTGCGGTGTAGGGACGGATCGGATAGGCCGCGATGACGTCCACGTCGGCGTATTTGGCGGCTTGCGCCGAGGCGACGCAGCCGTTTATACGCACCATCTTCTTTTTTGCTTCCATTACCGGCATGATTTCAGCTCCAAATCTTTTTCGTAAAATCTAAATACTTTTCGGCGCGCGTTCGTCGAGGTGCTTCAATTGCTCGGCTTGACGGCCATGCAATCCGGGCGTGATGGCGAACGCAGTATCCATGCGCACGACTCCGGTATCGAAGTCGAGCTCGGGGACGCCTTCGAGACAGCCGGTCGGGCACTCCTCGATGCAAACGCGGCACCCTTTGCAGTAGTCGACCAGAATTTTGTAAAGGCCGTTCGACCGCTCGGGACGCGCGATGCAGGGCTCGGGACAAACCAGGTAACAATTGTCGCAAGCATTGCAGGGCCCGCAACTGAAGCAGCGATTCGCCTCTTCGACGGCCTGCTCTTCAGTGAATGCCTCAATGACTTCCTGTTGGGTTTTCTTGCGGCTTGCCGGAGGCAGCATCTCTTGCTGCACCCGCGGGAAGTGCGGAAAGTAGGTCATATTCATGCGATTCAAATCGAATATGACGTCGACCGGGATGGTGCGCGGTTCAAGCTTTTCTCCACGCATCACTTTGTCAAGATTGAAGGCGACGCGCTTGCCGTCGCCGACAGCATTGACGACCATCAGCGGCTGGCCGGAGCCGAGCTGCACGATGTCGCCGGCGGCGAAAAAGTTCGTGTCGCCGAGGCGGCCAAACTTGTCGATTTTGATGGTGCCGCGCTCGGTTTTGAATTCAGCCGGCAGCCAGTTCAGCGAAGCACGCTGCCCGACTGCAATGATCACGTTGTCGACGGCAAACTTTTCGGGCTTGGCCGCGCGATCAATGTTGATCGGCGAAGCGTTGATCGCTCCGGAAAATTTGGCGGGATGCAGTTGCAGCGCTTCGACCTTACCATTGCCGAGAACGGCGACGCATGCGCGGCCGTGGACCAGCTCGACGCCTTCTTCCAGCATATCGTGCAGATCTTCGGGGGAGGCCGGCATTTCTTTCTTATCGCCTTCCACCGTGATCATGGTGACTTCGACTGCGCCCTGGCGCAGCGCTTCGCGAGCGCAATCGATGGCGGTATTTCCGCCGCCGATTACGGCAACGCGCGCGCCCAGCTTCACTTTCGACGTTCCCATGCCGATATCGCGCAGGAAGGGCAAGCCATAAATCACGCCTTCTTTGTTTTCGCCTTCGGCACGCACGCTGTTGGGTTCAGTCAAGCCAACTGCCAGCACGCAGGCATCGTAATTTTTCTTGAGGTCGTCCCAGGAAATGTCTTTGCCGACCTCGCAATTGGTTTTAATTTCGATGCCCAGCTGCTTCAGGCGCTCGATTTCACGATCGAGAATATTCTGCGGCAGAACCCAGTCGGGAATTCCGCCGCGATTTAATCCGCCAGCTTTTGGCGATTTTTCAAGAACCGTGACTTTGTATCCTAGCCGCGCCAGCTGATACGCGGCGCTGTGCCCGGCGGGCCCGGAGCCGACAACGGCGACCTTCTTGCCGTTGGGCTTGCCAGCCTGAACAACGTCGTTGGTCAGGGCTTGGCCGAGATCGCCGAGGAAGCGCTCGACTGCGCGGATCGAAATCGCTTCGTCGTACTTGCCGCGATTGCAGGCCTGCTCGCACGGGTGATAGCACACGCGACCGGTCACCGACGGAAACGGCATGTCTTCTTTGATCAGAGCGTAGGCGTCGAGATATTTGCCGCGCTTTACGAGATCGAGGTAGCCCTGAATTTTTTCGTTGGTGCCGCAAGCGTTGTTGCAGGGTGGTAATTTGTCGCGGTACACGGGACGAATTGCGCGCCAGTTGCCGGTGGGAAACAGATCTTGGCCTTTTTCCTGCGAGGGCGCGGGGGTGATTCCGGCGAACGGTACGGTTAGCCAATCGGGTATTTTTGTGCCTTTGGTCGACATTATTATTCCTCTCCTACACGGCCACTGGGTTCAGTTGCATGATTTTCATTTCTTCAAGCGCGAGATTGAAGGCGTGCTGGTTGGCGATCATCGGCTGGATGGTTTTCATCTGCACGATGCCGGTGGTCTTCACGACAGCCGCAATCAGCGGAGCGGCGATGTCGGGCGCGACCAGCTTGCTGCGCTCTGCCGCGCCTTCGGTGGAAAGACGGTCGAGACCGAGTTCGCCTAAGCGGTAATAGAGCCATTTATGATCGGCGAGCTTGGCAGCGTCGATGCAGACCAACTGCGCGAGGCGCTCGGGGCCGGGCACGAAGCGAATCATATAATCCGGCGTGTAATGCGTATTGATGATGAGCGTTCCGCCGGGCGGCATGCCGCGCATGTAATCCCATCCCTTGACCATGGTGCCTTCGACGAGCACGACGATGTTGGGGTGCTCGTTCTCGTAGGTGAGTTCGTTTTCGAGAATGCTGTCGCTCACGCGGCAATACTTGCGGGTGGGGCAATTGGTGCGGTCGGGATTGTCGACGTAGTTCTCCATCGCCTGCGCATACTTGCCTTCTTTGCGCGCCGAGGAGGAGACGGAATTGACGATGTCGCGGCCTTCTTTGTCCATAATGATGCCGCGCGTCCAGACGGTGAGTTCGGTGTAGCTCATAATGACGATGACCTCGTTTTTCTGGTGCCACTTGCTGTTTCGTCGGAACCTTCAGCGCCGGCGTTGCCGTTTTGCCTGGCGGATGGTCCAGCTTCCTTCAAATATTTCGAACTAAGATCGGACTCCAGGACCGCAAGAAAATCGGCGCGTAATACGACGAGCGGCGCGCCGCGGACGCCGTCCTGAAATTCCGCAATTGCCGAGAGAGTTGCCTTTTTGCAGAGGGTCTCGACATCCGCTCCGGTGAATCCTTCTGTAGCGGCGGCAAGCTCCTGGAAATGGAAATCGGCCGCGAGAGGAACTTTGTGCAGGCACAGCCGCATGATCTCGGCGCGATCGGCGATGCTGGGTTTCGAGAAATTCAGAATGTAATCGAAGCGCCCGCTGCGCAACAGCGCCGGCTCGATGCGCTCCGGGCGATTGGTGGCCGCGAGCAGAATCACGCCTTTGACGTCATGCAGGTTGTCGATTTCGCGGAGAAGCTGGCTGAGGATGCGCTGATAGATATCGCTGCCGAAATGATCGCCGGCAAACTTTGGAGCGATCGCGTCAATCGTATCGAAGAACAGAATGCAGGGAGCAGCGCGCCGCGCCTTCTTGAAGACTTCGCGCAGAGCGCGTTCTGATTCGCCCAGCCACTTCGAATAAAGCTGCGGGCCATCAATCGCGAACAGAGGAATCTGCTTCTCGCCGGCGAGCGCCCGCGCCATGGCAGTTTTGCCGGTCCCTGAAGGCCCGGCCAGCAAAATTCCTCGTGGCGGCGTGAGTCCGACCTGCTCATAAATTTCGTCGTGGACGTGAGAGTGCTCGATTACGCTGTGCAGTACACGCTTTACTTCATCGAGACCGGCGAGCGAGGCGAAATTGGATCCGCTCTTCTCGATGAAGAACTCACGGGTTGCGCTGGGCTCAACTTCTTTTAATCCGGCGAGAAAATCTTCGCGGGTGACTTGTAACGATTGAAGTTCGGGGGAAGTCTCACCGTCGTGCGCCAGCGGATATGTGGCCAAAAATCCGCGCAGCGCGTTCATGCCCACTTCCTGGCACAGGGCTTCGAGATCGGCGCCCACGAAACCGTGAGAATGCTCGGCGATTTCGCGCAGATCGACGTCGCTGGCGAGAGGCATGGCGCGCGTGTGAATTCTCAGAATCTGTAACCGCGCTTGTTGGTTGGGAACGCCGATTTCAATTTCGCGATCGAAGCGTCCGGGACGGCGCAGAGCGGGATCGAGCACCTCGGGAATGTTGGTCGCGCCGATTACGATCACCTGACCGCGGGCGACAAATCCATCCATCAGGCTTAGGAGCTGCGCGACAACCCGCTTTTCCACTTCGCCGGTGACTTCCGCGCGCTTGGGCGCGACCGCGTCGATTTCATCGATGAACAAAATCGAGGGGGCATGCCGCGCCGCTTCCTCGAATACTTCGCGCAGCTTGGCCTCGCTCTCACCGTAAAACTTGCGCATGATCTCGGGGCCGTTGAGGTGAATGAAATGAACACGACTTTCGGCAGCGACCGCACGAGCGAGCAAGGTCTTGCCGGGCCCCGGCGGCCCATACAGCAACACACCCTTGGGCGCGAGAATTCCCAGGCGCTCGAATACGCGGGAATATTTCAGAGGGAGTTCGACGATCTCGCGAACGCGGGCAACTTCGCGCTCGAGACCGCCGATATCTTCGTAGGAAACCGAGGGGGCGCGAGATGCGCTCTGCTCGCCTTCGACGACGCGAACGTCGGTGCGTTTGCCAATGACAACTGGGCCAGAAGGGATGGTGCGAACTACCTGGAAGTTGATGGCTTTGGCGAAAGTTGGGACGCGAACTACATTGCCTGCCATGAGCGGAACGCCGATCAGATCTTCGACGATCCGCTCGGGAGCGATGATTGCGGGAGCGGCGCCGACCCACATGGGCGACAAGCGGACGGCAACCGCATCCTGCTTTTCGATCACCGAGACCGCGACTTGCTCCTGCAAGCCGGCATTGCAATTGCTGCGGCAGGGCCCGATCGATCTGGACCATGCCTTCATGGCCGTCATCGGAGAACTCGGCCCGTCCCAGGGCGACCGTGCTGCCGGTGATTTTTAAGACGTCACCCGGACGCGCACTGAGGCGTCGCATATCGGCGGGAGCGAGGCGTGCTATGGCGTGGCCGACGTCCTCGACGCGGGCTTCCGCGATGCGCAGAGTAAGAACTACGGTCGAAGATTGGTTGCCTTCTGCCATCTCTCGCCTGGCAAACTGATCGTCCGGAGTTCGTGACTCGGTAGCTTCCGAATCGCGACATGCGACAGCCACGCCGCCGGCGTCTTTTGCGAACTCAGTCAATTCGATGGTCCCCAGCCACGACTACACGGGCGGCCACATCCGCCCGGTCAAAACTTATTCAGGACGATCTCTTCTACATCTTCCAAATGCCTGGACATGGCCGCCTTGGCGGCCTCGCTATCGCGACGCTTGATTGCGGCCAGAATCCGGCGATGGCCGCCCAGAGATTTTTGAGGCCGACCTGCAACTTGCAACGAACGTGCTCGCGTATCGCGCAACTGCTCCATCAGAATGTCGATCACTTTCAGGACTACGCTGTTGTCGGAAGCGAGCGCGACGCTGTAATGAAATTCTGTGTCTTCGTCGACGGCGGCGTCTCCTTGATTTTGCTTTTCTTCCTGCCGACGCAAAATCTCTTCCATCTCGGCGACCTCCTCGATGGAAGCATGCGTGGCGGCGCGGGCGGCCAGCGGAGGCTCAAGCATCTTGCGGAAGTCGATCAGTTCCCCGACGAGTTCCTTGCGGCGCTTTAAGGCGTTGGCGAAGGGGTTCACGACCGACTCGGCGGAAATCTCTTTGACGATTGTGCCCGTACCCTGGCGAGGTTCGACCATGCCCATGAGTTCGAGGCCGCGGATGGCGTCGCGAATGGAGCCGCGGCTCACGCGCAAGGTCTCGGACAATTCACGCTCGGAGGGGAGTTTGTCGCCGGGCTTGAGTTTTTTGAGGATGAGACGTTCGATCTGCTTAGCAACCTCCTCGTAAACCCGGTTGCGGCGCACAACTTCGAAGTCGGGTTTGGCCGTGGCGGGCGTCATCCTGGTGGTCCGATAAGTGTACCAGCCGAGTATACTCCCGTTGTCAAGATGGCGACAACTATTTGAAGAACTTAATTTAGTGGCCACAAGTTTCTTGCCACGTTAAGCCCTTCGCGGAGCTTTCGGCGGTCTTGACATGCATGGCGAATGCCGGCTTTTGATTTTGCGTCACTCCTGCGAAAAATCTTTAAGCGCGAAGTTCGCGAAGGAAGGCCGCCGAGGACGCTAAGAAGTACAACACCTGGCAAATTATTTGTTTTGCAATTCTGCTTTTGCGGGCAGTACATCGTAGAGCGGCTGCGCCGGTCTGATCGCAGGATTTTCGTCCGCTACGGAGATGGCGAAAATCCTAATGCTGTCGTTATCGGGGAGGGTCAAAGTCTTTGCGCCTGGCGGCAAGTCGATTGCATAGGCAAACAAGTACGAGTAACGATAGGGGACGTTTTCGCCCTGCGGGTTGTGATAATGATCGGAGTACCATGCCAGGTCTGCGCGCTTGATGTATCCGGGCTTGAGGCCGAGCATTTCGCCGTAATCGTCGTGCGAGGTGTCTTTCGAACTCCACTCGCGATCATCCCACTGGCCAATAAATCCTCTCCAGTTTTGAATGTTCAGTTCTTCTTTTTTGCTTCCGACTTCGAAAGCCGCGTCCTGATCTCCGTGGGTTGAGGCTGCGATCAGGTACACGCGGTTGTAGTGGCCCGCGGGAAAATTGATGGTCTGACCCCTGGCTACTAGCGCATTGGAAGATCCGTTATTGGACGGGCCAAGTTGAAATTTGACGCCGTTGTAAATCAGGTCCGCGGGCAGCATCTCGGCGGGGAGCGAGTCTCCTTCACCGTCAAATCCGTTGGCGGATTTGGCGCCGACTTCGCTGGCTGTCGCGAGATCGTAGTGGAGTGGCAGGGGCTGCGAACGAGGCGCTGCAACTCTTGTTTGGGACGCTGCCAGTCGTAGGGCGAAGGTGCGGGGCTTATACGCGGAGAACGAAGTCAGCAGTCCGCCTTTTTCGATTTTGGCTGCGCCGACAGGTTGCTCCTGGCCGTTGACCTCGCGCGCGGCGGTGAGCAGCGCTGCAAATTGCACGCGAACGTCGCGCTGGGGCTTGCCATCCAGCTCGACCATGCGAAGGATAATTTCGTCGCTCAGTTCGGCTTTTTTCAGAGCAAGGACGCGAATGCGGGGATTGCTCACTTTCACGAGCGAAATTTCGCGGCCCAGCGCGCCGGGGTGGGGCGAAGTCTGAAAGGCGATGAGCGGACCATTCAATTCCTGTCCCTGCCAATCGGTTTGGCTCTCGCGCCAGCCGTTCGCGTGCCCGGCGATGCCGTAAACGAATTCGTGATGGCCGATATCCTGCGTGCCTTGGTCGGGATATCCGCCGCGGGTGCCGGGCGTCCTTATTAATGTGAGGCGAATGGTGCGGTCGTTGGGTTTGTCGGACCCGTTTTTGCAGTCGGTGAGAATGGTGGCGCCGAATTCGCGGCTTGCATCGGTGAGATCGATCCACTGGTGCGAGGGGACTTCGAACTTCTTTGGAACAGCGGTCGGCCGCTGGATTGTGCCGATGTCCCAGTTGTAGGTTGCCATCTCGTTGGACGCGGTCAGGGGGAAGGTCGCTTTCAGATTTGACTCTTTCGTGTTCCAGTCGATGGCGTTCGCGATTTCGATGCGCTTGCCCGCATTGCCTGCGGCGAGGCGGATGGTCTGCACGAAATGCGATCCGTCGGTGTCGCGTGAAACTTCGATGGCGACTCGCGCCAGGCCGTTCTCGACGATACGAATGTTCGCCGGGCCATGCACATAATCACGGGGCGCGGCCTGCTCCTGGTCCCAATCCATGTTCCAGGCTGGCCATTGCTGGGGATTGTCGTAGGAGATGGCCAGGCGCGCAGGCGCGGACAGCAGTTCCCTGCCCAGCGATTTATCGAAGATGCCGGCGATATCGCCGTCGGAGTTCAAGGTGACGCGGTAGTGGGAGTTCTCGATGGAATCGCGCGAAATTTTTAAAGAAGATGTCTGATTGGTGGCGCCGGTTGCCGGCCGCAGATCGTAAACTGCATAGCCGACGCTGGGAGCGTGCGCAACGAAGATTACTTTTCCGTGTGAGATCTGGGCGGGAACATCTTTGCCATCCGGGCCCGTTACACGCACGGAGTTGGGCATTCCGCCGGGAAATTTTACGGAGGCTTCAACCACATCTTCGCGGTCGACGTTGAGCGGATTGAAGACAACGATGGGGATGCCTTTGGCTTGGGTATTGAGGCCGGCGGCCACGGCCTGCGTGGCATTCGTCAGCACGCCGGCAAACTGATTCATGGCGATTACATCGTCGTTCCAGGCAAACTCGTAAGCTTTCGGCGTCGCGGTCCAGCTGCCAGATCGTGAAAGTGGCCACCCATGACCAGTATCCACGCGTTATTCAGGCGTTCGAGGGGATAGGGTCGCGCGCCGAGCCACTGGGCGGCTATCGAACTTTTTTCGGCTGCATCGCCCAGCAACTCTTCCTTGCGCAACCAGCGTTTCTGATAGGCCTGCGAGGTCAACGATCCGGCGGAATGGTTGGTCAGCTCCATTTCTCCGGTGTAGCGCGGCAGTCCGGCAGCTTGCGTGGGAGTGATATCAAGAAACATCTGCTCGGCATTGGCCGAGATCACATGCACGGGGCCTCCACCGAGCTGGACGGGCCGGTCCCTGATCGTGCGAGAAACGGGAAAAGAGAGAATCTACATCGAGCGGCAAGCTGGCTTTGCCGCCGGAAATGATGGCTTCGAGACGCTTCACGGAATCTTCGTTGGGCGAGCCTCCGATATCGCCGGTACCGTAGTAGTGATAATCGGTGAAGACGCCGCTGACTTTGCCGTTGAGCTGGACGCGGGCAGCCCAGTCGTATTGATGATGACTGAGTTCCTGATCCTGGCGAGCTTGATTTTCGGCCTTCTGCTGATTGCGAACCGCGAGGTATTCTTCGATCTGTTTGGCGTCCATGGTTGAGTTGGTGTCATCTGCATGGACGAGCGCCTGCCGGAGCGGTTTGAACCTTTTATTCAAATCTTCGAGAACTTGATCGGGAGGAAGCGGAGGAAGCGGCTTGCTGAGGTCGCTGTTGATTCCTCCGGCGTAGTCTCCGGGATTCAGGCCGGCGAGTACGCTTTCGCTGCCGGGGCCGACCCAAACGCCTACGTTAAAGGGCGTGCCTTCCGGGGTTTGCTCGCGTGACTCGGGACCACCGCCGGGAGCGGACGATCCCCAGACAAGCTTCTGCGTGGAAAATCCTTTTACTCCTGCGTGGGCGAGGATGGTCGGCAGAGACGCGGGGAATCCGAAACAATCGGGCAGCATGTATTCGGCGCTGGCTTTGCCAAATTCTTTGCGAAACCAATTATTTCCGTATAAGACTTGGCGGATGATGGTCTCGGCACTGGGAGTGTTTACGTCGCCTTCTTCCATTGAGGATCCGGCGGGAAACCAGCGTCCCTCGGCGACATATTTTTTCAGACGGGCGAAATCGGCGGGATAGTACTCCTTCATCAGCCGGTAGCGGTTTGCGCCGCTAAAATTGAAGATGTAATGCGGATACTTGTCGAAGAGCGCGAAATTGTCTTGCATGGTGTTGCGCAGATATTCGCTGATGACCTGCGGATACTCCCAACGCCATTCGGTGTCGAGATGCGCGTAGCCGACGACGTAGAGGGTCGGCTGTTTGCTTAGATCCGGCTTGTCTTGGGTCTGCGCTGCAGCTGAACTCAGCAAGATTGCACAGGAGGAAAAGGCCGCCATTAAACTAGAGAAGAATCGCATCGCACCTCCAACGGATGACGTGGAATGAAGCCGTTCTCACCTATTGAGCTTTCTATACATCCAGCTTCTTGTAGCTTCTTGCGCGTCGGCTTCTACGCATCGGGCCTGTTCCGCATCGGGCTTCTCAATAGAGCGGCTTTCGCATCGAGCTTTTTTGCGCATCGGGTATGTTACATGTTAGGAGAATTTTATGGCTAATCTGAGCAGGATTGGTGTTTCGCTGGATGCGGACCGCCCCGTAGTACTACCTTTTGTCCTCCACTTTTTTACCCACTTTATTCCGCTGTCGCGAGTGCGGAGTGCATGGCCGCACATGGGCACGTGATCTCCATCACAGCGAAGCAGACGCCAATCCGGGCATTATGAAAATGAATTTCAATTTCATTTAAAAGCAGATGCGAATTCATAGATATCCGGCAGGCACTTCTTATGCAAGGCATCAAGACCAGACTTTTGTTCCAGCTCTTGGGTAGCGCAGTCGCAGCTTTAGCTTGCTCACCAATCTGCCTGTTCGCGGCCGCCAACGGGAGCCTTTCGGGAATCGTCAAAGATCCGAGCGGCGCGGTGATTCCTGCGGCCAAAATCACGCTTGTCAATACCGCGATCCGGTCGGAATATACCGCGCTCTCGAACGGCGAAGGCTTCTATTCATTCCCCGCCCTGCCCGTGGGCCATTACGATCTCACCATCGAAGCTGCGGGCTTCAGAACTGAAGGCAAGAGCGGTCTCGAGATCGACACGGATTCCGCGCTCGCGCTCGATGCCGTATTGAGCCTAGCCCAACGCACGGAAGCCGTGACGGTCGAGGGCAGTTCCACGGCGCTCCAGCTTCAAGTCGACACGGTTGCTACTCACCTAGGTGAAGTCGTAACTGGATCGCAGATGACCGCGCTTCCTTTGAACGGACGCAGCTATACCGACCTTCTGCCGATCCAGCCTGGGGTCGCGCCGGTCTCAACCCTTCTGCCGAACTCGGTGATTATGGCTGGAGTGACGGGAGGTCTGTCGCCATCGGGCGATTTGAATCCAGGAAATCTCTCGATTGACGGGCAGAGGGAATCTTCGAACGGCTTTTTGGTGGATGGAATTGACGTGCAGGAGCACATGAATGGCGGAACGTCAGTCATCGAAAACCTGGATGCGATCGACGAATTCCGCGTTCTGACCAACAATTTCGATCCGGAGTATGGCAACTATAACGGCGGCATGGTGACCGTCATTACGAAGTCGGGGAGTGATTCTTTCCATGGCGACGCATTCGAGTTTCTACGAAATACCGCTTTGGATGCGCGCGGGTATTTCGACCCGAGCCGGCCGGTTTTTCGGCAGAACCAGTTTGGGGGCACGCTCGGCGGTCCCATCAAGCACAACAAGGTTTATTTCTTTACGGACTATCAAGGCACGCGGACGAACGAAGGTGTGGAAACTGGAGACATCACGGTACCGTCTCTGCAGAACCGGGCCGGCAACTTGTCCGACCTGGCCAGCACGCTTACCGGAACTGTGAGCGGGAGCTATTTAGCAGGCCTGCTCTCGGGAAAGCTGGGTCATACCGTCTCAGCGGGAGAACCTTATTACACAGCCGGATGCACGAACTCCACGTGTGTATTCCCCAACGCTATGATTCCGCGCAACGCATGGTCTTCACCAGCCCTCGATCTTTTGCAATACATTCCCGCACCCAATAATGGCGTCGACCAATTTTCTACTTCGGACTACGCCGAAACTGTGCGCGACGATAAATCCTCGGGGCGTATTGACGCCAACATCGGCCGCTGGGGCCAGCTTTCCGCATATTACTTTTTTGACGATTACCGGCTGGATAATCCTTATCCGGGTCAGCAGGGCGGAGCCAGCCTGCCCGGTTTTGACGCACTTACGTTCGGACGCGGGCAACTTCTCAGCCTGGGAGACACAAGAGTTTTCGGAGCAGGCTCAGTCAACGAGTTCCATGCGGGGTATCTGCGTAATTCCAATGTGATTGGGCAGCCAAAAGGCACGCTTGGATTAAGCCAGGCAGCGCAAGGCTTCTCGACCAGTACGGCGAATGGCGGGTTCCTGGTGCAGGCACCGCAGTTTCAAGGTGTAGAGAACATGGTTTTTCCTGCTTTTGTGATGGGCGTTCCCATTACCAATGAAACGCAAATCAACAACACTCTTTATCTGAGCGATACGTTTTCCAAAGTGATGGGAACGCACACTTTGAAATTCGGCGGGCAGTTTCATTGGGACCAGGTGAATGAGCATCCGAACGCAACGTTCAATGGGACCTTCAATATCGATGGAACCGAAACTGGATCGGCATTCGCTGATTTTCTGATTGGCGTGCCCAGCAACTTCACGCAGTCTTCAGGGCAGCCTTTCTATCTGCGAAACCGATATGCGGGATTGTTTGCCCAAGACAGCTGGCGGGCACGAAGCGATCTAACGATCAATGCCGGTTTGCGCTGGGACTACATCATGCCGTTCTGGGAGAAGTACAACAATATTCAGACCGTCGTCCCGGGAAGACAGTCAGTGCTCTATCCGGGCTTGCCTGAGGACTTGGTGGTTCCGGGCGACCCGGAAATTCCGAGCACGATTTCGCCATCGAAGCCAGATAACTTCGCGCCCCGAATTGGTCTTGCGTACGCGCCGAAATTTGATGAGGGAATTCTGAAGGAGATTTTCGGAGACAGTGGCAAGAGCAGCATCCGGGCGAGCTATGGAATCTTCTATACCGCTTTTCCCGGCCTGTCGGCCGGGGTCATGTACGGGGTCGCCCCATTTGGTGACAACTACCTTTCGCCCGAGCCGCCGCTGTTTGGGACACCGTTCATCAATGCGGCCGATGGCGGGAAGAATACGAATCCGTTTCCATTGACGTTCCCCTCCCACAATATCTCCGCCAAGAACCCGGACACGCAGAGTTTTGCCAGCGTAATCCCCGTCTCTGCCGACGTTTCCTTTTACTATCGAAACGCCGTTCCCTACACCGAAAATTACCTGCTTTCGTTCGAGCGGCAGATCACGACCACCGCACTGCTCACCATGAGTTATGTGGGTAACGAGGGACATCACATACTTGCGGTAGTATCGAACAACCCTGCCAACCAAGCTCTTTGCCGCAGCCTGAGCCAACCCAGTGAAGTGGCGCCCGGCAGCCCCACCTGCGGCCCATTCGGTGAGGATGCGACGATTACCAGCGCCAGCGGCCACGAGTATCACGGAGTGCGGGATGGTATTGGCTCCAACTACCAGGAAGACACGTGGCAAAAAACGATTGAAAATTCTAGTTACAACGCGCTGGAGACCAATCTGCGCTTCGTTGGGCGAAGGTCGAATTTCCTGTTGGGATACACGTATAGCAAATCCATCGATCAAGGTTCGAATCTGGGCGAACAGCTGGACCCCTTGAACGTCGCGGCGACGCGCGCGATTTCGGCCTGGGACATGCGTCACAACTTTGTGGGAAGCTTCAATGTGGGTCTGCCGTTTGATCGGCTTTCGGGAAGTAGAAACCGCTTAACCGATGGATGGAGCATTGCCGGCACCGCACGTTTCAGCGCCGGCCTGCCCGTGACTCTTTTAGACGACTCGGATAACTCGCTGCTCGGAACGCTGGGTAATGGCGTGAACAATTATCTGCTCGACACGCCCCAATATCACGGTGGCCCGCTCGATATCAATACCAATCCGAGAAACGGACGGGCAGAATTCAACACTTCTGCCTTCAGCACAGAAACGCTCGGCCGATTGGGAAATGTTCCCCGGCGATTTTTCTGTGGCCCCGGAATCAGCAATTTTGACTTAACGCTGGCAAAGATGCTGCGGCTGACAGAATCGAAATCGATCGAGTTCCGGCTGGAGGCATTCAACGCATTCAATCATGCACAGTTCTACGGCCCGGCTGCAGTGGATGGGGAAGTGAACGATGCCAACTTCGGACAAGTGGTCAGCGCGGCATCTCCGCGGCTGGTGCAGGTTGCGGCGAAATTCACTTTTTAAGAGAGACGATGTGAGCGGCAGCCTTTGGTACCATCGTCCGATTGCAGATCCGGCAACGAAAGAGCCGCATCGAGAATCCAATGCCTCATTCACCGAGATTGTCAGCGTGACCTCGACCACCAGCCCTAGACTGACCTCCCTGTTCGACGACGGCGCCGATCATTTGCGCGGCCGTATTGTCGCCATCTACGGAATATTGTTCGCCTTCAATATTGCCGTGTGGGTCTGGGCTGGGATCGCATTTCACCATTATCCCGTGCTGCTCGGTACGGCGCTGCTGGCCTATAGTTTCGGCCTGCGCCACGCCGTAGATGCCGATCACATTGCGGCCATCGACAATGTGACTCGCAAGCTGATGCAGGATGGAAAGAGGCCGGTTGCGGTTGGATTCATGTTCTCACTGGGACACTCTACGATTGTAGTAATCGGCGCGGCAGCCATTGCCGGGGCCGCGCTGGCGCTGCAACATCGCCTGGATTCCGTGAGAAACATCGCATCAATGGTTGGGGCCATGGTCTCGGTTTTTTTTCTTTTCGCCATAGCCGCGGTCAACCTCGTCGTTCTGCGATCGATTTACCGGACGTTTAGGAGGGTGCGGCGTGGCGAGCCCTACGTGGACGAAGACCTAAATTTGCTGCTGAACGGGCGCGGATTTCTTTCCCGGATATTCCGGCCTATGTTTCACATGATCACGCGAAGCTGGCATATGTATCCGCTGGGCCTGCTGTTTGGCGTGGGATTCGACACTGCGACTGAGATTGGGCTGCTTGGTATTTCAGCAGCGGAAGCGGCCAAGGGACTGTCGTTCTGGGCGATCCTGGTTTTTCCGATGCTGTTTGCGGCGGGGATGTCGCTGATCGACACTACTGACAATATTCTGATGCTGGGCGCATATGGATGGGCCTTCGTAAAGCCGATTCGCAAGCTCTACTACAACATCACAATTACATGCGTGTCGGTCCTGGTCGCGCTGGTTGTGGGAGGAATTGAGGGGCTGGCGTTGTTGGGCGAGCACTTCCATCTGCAAGGCTGGTTTTGGAATGTGATTGCGAAGCTCAGCGATAATTTTGGCACGCTAGGTTATTTCATTGTTGGGCTTTTTGCGGTGAGTTGGGTGGTCTCGATTGCGTTCTACAAGTGGCGACGATTCGACGATCTCGAAGTAAACGCGTGAATACGAACAGCAGGTCAGGACGCCTACAATATCAATTAATGTGCCGAATGCATGCATAATTCGCGTCCGCGGAGTCGTGCAGGGTGTGGGCTTCCGTCCATTTGTTTATCGACTTGCTGTCGGCCACCTATTAAATGGATGGGTCCTCAACGGTGAAGAAGGAGTTGAAATTCATCTCGAAGGCAGCGATGCGGCGCTGCAGGCTTTTGTCCACGATTTAAAAATCCAGCCTCCGCCTGCGGCCACCATCGCCGAAATCAATGTCGAGCCAGCACAGCCGCTCGGATTCAATACATTCACGATTCGCGAAAGTAAGCACCGCGATCATCCTACGGCCCGCATTTCGCCTGACCTGCCGATTTGCGACGATTGCCTGAAAGAGCTTTTCGATCCGAACGACCGCCGCTATTTATATCCGTATATCAATTGCACCAATTGCGGCCCGCGGTACAGCGTGGTGCTCGGGCTTCCTTATGACCGGCCGAATACGACGATGAAGGATTGGCTGCTTGACGAGTTCTGCGCGCGAGAATACCGCGACCCCGGCAACCGGCGTTTTCATGCGCAGCCGGTCGCCTGCGCGCAGTGCGGTCCTTATTATTATCTGCTGTCGGCTTCCGCGGGAGAAAACGATCCAGGCGAGCCGCGTGGCAACGGCCGGATGTCTCGCAACGAATGTATTGCGAAGGCTGACGAGATTTTACAATCTGGCGGGATTCTCGCGGTGAAGGGGCTCGGTGGGTATCACCTTGCGTGTGATGCGCGCAATCCTACTGCCGTGGCTGCGTTGCGCGAACGCAAATATAGGAAAGAAAAACCGTTCGCTTTGATGGCGAGGGACACTTGCCGTGGCACGAACACTGGTTGACCTGAGCACGGAAGCTGAAGCACTGCTGACTTCTGCGGCCCGGCCGATTGTGCTCGCGCCTGCGAGACTCGAACTGGAGCAAGTCGCTCCGGACAACAACGAACTTGGGGTGATGCTGCCCTACACGCCGTTGCAACATTTGCTGTTCGCTGCTGGAGTTCCCGATGTGCTGGTGATGACCAGCGCCAATCGATCGAGTGAGCCGATCGCGTACGAAGATAAGGACGCTCTCGACCGTCTTGCTGGAGTTGCCGATTCTTTCCTGATTGGCCAACGGCCGATTGCGCGACGGGTGGACGATTCGGTCGCCCGGGTTGGCGCCTTCGGCACCGCGATTCTGCGCCGCGCTCGCGGCTACGCTCCCGGCGCGGTTACATCGCTGCCAGCAAAGGGCGTTATTCTCGCGCTGGGACCGGATTTGAAAAATACCGTCACGCTGGTGGTCAATGGACAGGCCTTTGTCAGCCAACACATTGGCGATCTGGCTGACTACCAATCGCTGCGGGCGTTTCAGGAGACGATCGACGATCTGGTCACCATGTACGAAGTTTGCTGGGATGATCTGCTGCTGGTGCACGATCTTCATCCGGAATATTATTCAACGAAGCATGCGGCGACACGGCGCGCAGGCAGCATCCACGCCATTCAGCACCATCGGGCACACATTGCGTCTGTGCTGGCTGAACGAAGAGAGTGGACGAAACGGGTCATCGGAGTGAGTTTTGATGGCACCGGATATGGCGATGATGGCTCGATTTGGGGCGGAGAGTTTTTCGTGGGCAGCGTGAGCGGAGGGCTTACTCGCGTGGCCCACTTGCGCCGCGCGGCCCTTGCCGGAGGCGATGCGGCGGCGCGTTATCCGGTGCAGGCGGCGGCGGGATTTCTGGAGCAGATCGATGAACTACCCGATGTGCTGGGCACACCTTTTAACTTTCCTGACCGCTACTCGAATGCGGTGGAACTCGTGCGAAAAAACTTCCGCACATTTCCCACCACATCCATGGGACGGTTGTTCGACTCCGCCGCTGCGTTGCTCGGCTTTACCGGCGAAGTCACATTTGAAGGGCAGGCGGCAATGTGGCTCGAGCAACTCGCGCGAACCGCGCCGGAAGCTGATTCTTACCCTTTTTTGTTTTCGGGCGGGGAACTCGATTTTCGGCCATTGCTGCTTGCCGTGGCTGAGGACCGAAAGCGCGGCCGAAATATCCATGAGATTGCACGGGCATTTCAGAGAGGGATTGCAGGAGGCGTGTGCAATGCAGTCCGGTCGATCGCAAATTCTAATGGTGAGCGACTCGATACCGTTGTTCTTTCCGGTGGAGTATTCCAGAATGAATTATTGCTGGAAGATTTGAAGTCGTTACTTGGGGGAGTGGTGCAGCTCTGGACGAACCACGAAGTCCCTCCGAACGATGGAGGAATCAGCCTTGGGCAGGCTGCACTGGCAGCTTTCGGACGGTTCGATGCTATGCGGCAGGCGGGCCATTCGGCCACTGAGTTCAGCCATGCATGAACTTTCCATCGCGATGAGCATCGTTGAACTCGCCGAAGAGGAAGCGGCAAGCCGTGGAGTGCAAATCGAGGCCGTGCACCTCAAACTTGGCGCGCTTTCCGGAGTAGTGAGAGAAGCGCTGCTCTCGTGCTATGAAATGGCCTGCGAGGGCACGACCGTGCAAGGCTCACGTCTGCTGGTCGAGGACATTCCCGTCATCATTTTTTGCGCTACTTGTAACACGCAACGCACCTTGAGTTCGGTGCAGCAATTTACCTGTCCGGAGTGCGGCACTCCTTCGTGGGAAGTTTTGCAGGGCAAGGAACTCGAAGTGGTTGCACTGGAGGTCACCGAATGCGCCCCGAACCGCGCCTCATAGAAGTCCGAAGGAACGTTCTCAAACAGAATGATGTGATTGCCCGCGCCTTGCGCGACCGTTTCCGGAGTGCCGGCGTTTTCGTGATCAGCCTGGTGTCGAGCCCTGGATCGGGCAAGACGGCGTTTCTCGAAAAGACGCTGACGCTTTTGCGCGCGAAATACCGGGTAGCTGCTTTGGTGGGCGATCTGGCCACTGAAAATGACGCTGAGCGACTGGCGCGCAGCCAGGCGCCAGTGAAGCAAATCACTACGGGTACGCTCTGTCACCTAGAAGCGGCGATGGTGCAGAGCGCTCTTGAAGGATGGGACGTGAAGGAACTGGATTTTTTGTTTATTGAGAATGTGGGGAACCTGGTTTGCCCGTCTTCTTACGATTTAGGGGAAGATCTTCGACTGGTACTGCTCTCGGTAACTGAGGGCGAAGACAAGCCATTGAAGTATCCAACGATCTTCAACAGCGCAGATGTTGCGGTGATTACGAAAATCGATTTGGCCGATGCGGTGGAGTTTAACCGGGATGCGGCTTACCGGAACATCCAGGCGGTGCGGCCGGGGATGAAAGTGATTGAAGTTTCGGCGAAGACCGGCGCCGGGCTGGAAGATTATTTCGCCTTCTTGAAGCAGCGGCTCGATGAAGTGCGCAAACCGGTAACGACGTAGCAGGTTTTTAGAATCTCATCGGCGGTAATTCTCCGGCGGCAATCGCGGCCGGCTTATGTCAATTTGCCTTCGCGGTACGGCACGCCCCAAGGCGTTCTCTGCGACAAGTTATCTCGACGTTGTCTCATCGAGTCAAGCGGCGAGTCTTCGCGGCGTGGCGGTTTTTAGCGCGGGGACGTGCTCCGCGCAGGACGAGCCCGCAGAGGCTGTCAACGAAGTGAGGGCTCAGGGTGTCATGCCGGACCAGAAACCGCATGTAAATTGGCCCGTAGAGCGAGTCGAGCAATAAATCCTTATCAATATCTTTGCGTAACTCGCCGCGGCGGATTCCACGCTGCAAGGTTGCGTAAGCTTCTTGCCGGCGCGGCCAGAGGAACCGTTCGCGAAAGGCGGAAATCAATTCCTTATCGCTTTGCCCTCCGGCAAGAATGGCGGAGACAATCCTTCCACGGCGGCCACGGAAAACTTTAATCAGCTGCCGCATCTGCTGGCTCATATCGGTATTCACCGAGCCAGTATCAGGAAAATGCAATCTGCGAGTCGTGCTGCGGGCAAATGCGTCCGCGATCAGGGCTGCCTTATTCGGCCACCAGCGGTAAACGGTGGCCTTGCCGACGTTGGCGTCGTACGCGACATCCTCGATGGTGAGGTCTGCGAAGCCATTTCTGCCGAGAAGCTTCAAGGCGCTTCGCAGAATGGAGGCGTGCGCCGCTTGGCTGCGTGGGCGGCCTGGAGGCCGGGTGCCATTGCTCGGCCCATGGTTACCTTTGTTTATGGGCTTCTGGCGCATGACGCAACAGTACCATATAATAAAGGACTTGCTTAAAGAATCCGATACGGGGAGTATCGAATCTAAATTCAGGTCTGCGGGTCCCCCGCAAAGGGTGCGGGTGCCGGTTGTTCTTCTGCTTCAGGAATAGGGTCTAGATCATGTGGATTGTTGCATTAGCACTCCGGCGTCCCTACACGTTCATTGTGATGGCGCTGGTGATTGTTATTTTGACGCCAATAACAATCCTGCGCACTCCCGTCGATATTTTCCCTAACATCGATATTCCTGTGGTTTCGGTGGTGTGGTTCTACACCGGCATGTCGCCGCAGGACATGGCCGACCGGATCGTGGCGAATTCCGAACGCGGGATCACTACAACGGTCAACGACATTGAGCACATGGAGTCGCAGTCGGTCTATGGGCTGGGAATCATCAAGGTATTTTTCCGCCCCGGCACAAACCTTCAGGGTGCGATCGCCCAGATCACCGCCATTTGCCAGACGAGCGTACGGAGCTTACCGCCAGGGACTACGCCGCCGCTGATCATTTCTTATAGTGCCTCGACGACGCCGATCATTCAGCTAGGGCTCAGCAGCAAGACATTGCCTGAGCAAGAGCTGTTCGATCTCGGCCAGAACTTCCTGCGGACCGTTTCTGGCGACCGTGCCGGGCGCTGCGACGCCCTATCCCTACGGCGGCAAGGTCCGGCAGATCCAAGTGGACCTCGATCTGCCAAAACTGCAGGCCTACGGGCTTGAACCGAATGACATTGTCAATGCAGTGAACGCGCAAAACATCATCCTGCCCAGCGGCACGATCAAGATGGGATCTCTCGAATACAACGTCGAGATGAATGGAACTCCGGAAACGATCGCGGAATTGAACGACCTTCCGGTAAAAACGGTAAACGGTTCCACGCTGTACATGCGGGATGTGGCGCATATTCGCGACGGTTTTGCGCCGCAAACCAACATTGTGCGCCAGGACGGAAACCGCGGCGCGCTGATGTCGATCTACAAGAATGGCAATGCCTCGACTTTGGACATCGTAAAAGGCGTAAAGAGCATTGTTCAGCAAGCCGCACAAGCACTGCCGCCGGCGCTTAAGATTTCAGCGCTCTTCGATCAATCGCTTTTCGTGCGGGCGTCGATTTACGGAGTAGTTCGCGAAGCTGCAATCGCCGCGGCACTCACGGCGATCATGATTCTGGTGTTTCTCGGCGATTGGCGTCCCACCATTGTCATTTCGATTTCGATTCCACTTTCCATTTTTGTTTCGATCATTCTGCTGGGAGCGATCGGCGAGACCATCAACATCATGACTCTGGGAGGGCTGGCCCTCGCGGTGGGCATTCTGGTGGATGATGCAACCGTGGAAATCGAAAATATCGAGCGCAACCTTGCCATGGGCAAGGAGATGAAGCAGGCGATCCTGGATGGCGCGCAGCAGATTGCCGTGCCGGCTTTCGTTTCCACGCTGAGCATCTGCATCGTTTTCGTGCCGATGTTCTTTCTGACCGGAGTGGCGAAATTTTTGTTCGTACCGCTGGCGGAAGCGGTGAGCTTCGCCATGCTGGCCAGCTATCTGCTTTCGCGAACCCTGATTCCGACGCTGGTTATGTACATCATGCGCGGACATGAACATCGTGAGGGAAGAGCCGAAGTCGTGGATTGGCCGCTTCCAGCGCGGGTTCGAGCGTAAGTTTGAAGATTTCCGCAGGGGCTACGAAGCCCTGCTCGAAACTACGATCGAACATCGCGGGGCGTTCATTGCCGGATTTATGATCTTTTGCATTCTTTCGCTGGGTATTTATTTCTTACTTGGCGAAGATTTTTTCCCGCAAGTCGATGCCGGGCTTCTGCGGCTGCACGTGCGGGCCCGTGCAGGGCTTCGGGTGGAAGAAACTGCGAAGCTTTGCGACCAGATCGAAGCGGCACTGCGACAGGAAATTCCTCCCGGACAGTTGCAGACTGTCCTCGACAATATTGGGTTGCCCAACTCGGGCATTAACCAGTCCTACAGTTCCAACGGAACTATCGGCAGCAGCGACGCGGAGATTCTGATTTCGCTCGATCCTGAGCATCACAAGCCGACAGCGGCGCTGATGCGTCAACTGCGTGAAGCATTGCCGCGCCGGTTTCCCGGGGTTGAGTTTTTCTTTCAGCCAGCCGACATCGTTACGCAGATTCTTAATTTCGGCCTGCCGGCGCCGATCGACGTGCAGGTTGTGGGCACCGACATGTACAGCAACTACGTTATCGCGCAGCAGATCGCGAACAAGATGCGGCACATTCCCGGAACCGCGGATGTGCACGTGCAACAACTGCTTTCACTGCCAACCCTACATATGGATATTGAGCGCACGCGGGTGACCCAGGTGGGCCTCACGGCTCGCGACGTGGCGCAAAGCGCATTGGTTTCGCTTAGCGGCAGTTTCCAGACAACGCCGAATTTCTGGCTGAATCCGAAGAATGAAGTCACGTACCAGGTAGCTGTGCAGTCGCCACAATACCGCATGACGAACCTGCAAGACCTGCTGAATATTCCCGTGACATCGCAGCAAGGGCCGCAGTTGATGGGCAATCTGGTGCAGATGACGCCGGTTACGCGGGCGGCCACTGTGAACCACTACAATGTCCAACCGGTCATCGACGTCTATTCCAGCACGCAGGACCGCGATCTGGGCGCAGTTGCGCGCGCCACCGATGAAGTGGTGCAAAGTTTCAATGGCCATCTGCCGCGGGGCACGCACATCGTGGTGCGCGGACAGGTCGCCACCATGCGGTCGTCGTTTATTGGCCTGGGTGCGGGCTTGGCGGGCGCGATTCTGCTGGTGTACATGCTGATCGTAATCAACTTCCAATCGTGGCTGGATCCTTTCATCATCATTGCCGCCTTGCCGGGAGCGCTGGCGGGCATCTGCTGGTTCCTGCTACTCACGCATACCACCTTGAGCGTTCCATCTCTCACGGGTGCGGTCATGTGCATGGGAGTCGCCACCGCGAACTCGATTTTGATGGTGAGCTTCGCACGCGAGCAATTGGATGAGGGTGTTCCTGCCGTGCGGGCGGCCGTCGCCGCCGGTTACACGCGTATGCGCCCCGTCTTGATGACCGCGTTAGCCATGATTATCGGCATGGTGCCGATGGCGCTGGGCCTCGGCGAAGGCGGCGAGCAGAATGCTCCGCTGGGCCGGGCGGTGATTGGCGGCCTGTTGTTTGCCACGGTGGCAACGTTATTTTTTGTACCAAGTGTGTTTGCGGTTTTTCATAGCCGCCTGGAAGCGCGGCGCGCGAGCCGGGAACAAAGTTAAGCTTTTTTGGGTAAGCAGGTCCTGGTAAGCAGGTCCGGGTCGCTGGTTCGGGAAGATCATATTCGTGAAGAAAGTGTTCGGGAGCGCGGATCAGGATGAGTGGAGCAGAGAATGACTGAGGAGAAGAAAACTAAAATGGGGATGGACGCGCGGGAAGAAACGCACAACGCGACCCAGCCCTCGGGAAACGGCCATGATGCGCCTTCACCGGAGAGCGGGCAGCATGATGGATTTCATGCGGTGAGCGCTCAAGCCCAGCGCGACGAGGAAATTGAGGAAATCCAGAAGCGCTCGCGCCACCAGCCTCCCGCGATCCAAGCTCCGCCGGAACTGCCGCCTGCGCCGCCGCGCAAGGCTTTGCTGATCGTTGGAATTCTGCTGCTGGCTGCTAATTCTGGCCGGCGCAGCGACGATGCTGGAACGCATGACTCAAGAGCGTGTTCTGGCAAAGGAAACAGAAGCGGAAAGCGTTCCAACAGTCGCGTTCGTGTATCCGCAAAAAGAAAAAGCCGATGAGGAATTGGTCACTTCCCGGTTCGCTGCTGGCTTATGTGGAATCGCCGATTTATGCGCGCACGAACGGCTATCTCATTCGCTGGTACAAAGACATTGGCAGCCACGTGAACAAGGGGGAGTTGCTGGCAAAGATCGACACTCCTGAGGTCGATCAGGAATTAAATCAGTCGCGGGCGACACGGCAGCAAACGCAAGCGGCGCTCGAACTGGCAAAAATCAGCGCCGATCGCTGGGAGAAGCTGCTCAAGACGGACTCAGTTTCCGCTCAGGAAGCCGACCAGCAGGAAAGCGGCTACAAGCAGGCGCAGGCCAACCTTGCGGCCGCCGATGCGAACGTCAAGCGTCTCGAGCAACTCGAAGGATTCAAAGAGGTCTACGCGCCATTTACTGGAGTGCTTACGCGGCGGCTCGTCGATCCGGGCGCTCTGATCAACGCCGGAGACGGCGGGGCCGGGCATGAACTATTCGATATGGCGCGGGTGGACCCTTTGCGTGTGTTCACGAGTGTTCCGCAGGCCTACGCGCCGTTCATCAAAGTTGGCGGCAAAACCTTTATTACTTTGCAGGAAATGCCGGGACAGAAATTCGTTGCCAGCATTGCCCGTACGGCCGAGGCCATCGATACCAACACGCGCACATTGTTGACTGAGGTGGATGTGCCTAATCCGGATGACCGCTTACTGCCGGGATCGTTCGGTGAAGTTCACTTCAAAGTCGGGAACAATGTTGACAAAGTCACGGTACCCGTCAACGCCATGCTGTTCCGGGCGCAGGGTGCACAGGTGGCGGTGATCGGGCAGAACAACAAAATCGAATTGCGGCAAATCAACATTGGCCGCGACTTTGGAACCGCGCTGGAAATTTTGGGCGGCGTTTCTGCTACAGACCGCATCGTGATCAATCCTCCCGATTCACTGGAAGATGGGCAGCAGGTGAACGTCGCACAAGCTGCGCCGCGTCCGGCACAGCCGGCAAGTGTTACGCCGGGAAGCAGCCAGCAGCAACAAACTAATCAGCAGAGGGGAAGCGAGTAGTGAGGGGAAGCGAGTAGTGAGGCGAGTCGCACTTTCTTCTGCAATCGCGTCTGCAATAGCGCTGATTGCGCTCGGTTCGGGATGCACGGTCGGTCCGCGTTATAGCCGCGCGCCGGCTACAACTCCCGCGCCCGACGCATGGAAGACGCAGCCGCCCTGGCAGCAAGCGGCGCCGAAAGATGAGATCCCGAAAAGCGCGTGGTGGCAGGTTTATTACGACCCGACGCTGAACGGTTATGAAGAGCAACTGCTCAAGGCAAACCAATCGCTGCTCGCTTCTGCGGACCGTCTAAATCAGGCGCGGTCGCTGGCGCGGGTCGCAACCGCGAATTTTTTCCCGCAGCTTTCCGCTGATCCGAGCGCCTACCGTGAGCGCGGTTCCGGTAATCGTCCGCTCAATGGCGAAGCTCCGGTGGTGATCAACGGAGTGACACAAGCGGTGCCTCCTTACACGGAGAACGTTTTCACAATTCCTTTTTCGCTCAACTGGGAGGCCGATGTTTTCGGGCGGGTGCGGCGCAACGTGGAAGCGGCCAATGCCACTCTGCAATCGACGGCGGCGGACCTGCAAAACGCGCAGCTCGTGCTCACCGCCGAGCTCGCCGCCGACTATTTTTCTTTGCGCGAATTGGATGCTGAGTACAACGTGGTAAAGGAATCGGTGGTCTACGAGCGCAAGGGACTCGACCTGGTCAACCGCCGGCACGCGGGAGGCATCGCCAGTGGGTTGGAAGTCGCCCAGCAAGCGACCGTACTAGATGCAACCATCTCGCAGTTGTCGCTGGTGCAGGAATCGCGCGAGCAGTATGAGCACGCTATCGCGGTCCGTACTGGGGCAGCCCGCTTCGAACTTTTCAATTCCGGTGTCGCCCCTGAGCGCTACGCCTCCGGCCATACCGCTGGGCGTTCCTTCGGATATTCTTGAACGACGGCCGGACATCGCCAGCGCAGAGCGGCAGATGGCTTACGAGAACGCCGAAGTCGGGCTGGCACGCACTGCATTTTATCCACACATTGAGATCAGCAATACGGGTGGAGGCTGGCAGAGCACATCGATTACGAGCCTGTTGAATGCTCCGAGCCTTTTCTGGTCGATCGGAGCAGACGCACTGCAACCGCTCCTGCAAGGCGGAAGAAATCGCGCGAATTTGGCCGCGGCGCGGGCTGCTTATGATCAGGCGGTCGCCAACTACCGGCAAACCGTGCTGACTGCTTTCCAGCAGGTTGAGGACGGGATCAGCAATTTGAGCACGCTGTCACAAGCGCTGGCAACGCAGGGAACGGCGGTTGATGATGCGCGCCGCGCACTGGTGATTGCCAACAATCGATACGTGGGTGGAGTCACAAATTATCTGGACGTAATTACTGCGCAGACCACTCTGCTCAGCAATCAACGGCTGCAAACGCAGCTTTTGGGCCAGCAGATGGTTAGTTCGGTTTATCTTGTGAAAGCGCTAGGCGGGGGCTGGAACGCCAGTGAAATCAACAACGAAATCGTTCATCCGAAGGCTGGGCAGATCCTGCAGCAGTAATCCTTGGGCAACGTAAGCTCTGAGCAACATAGTTTCTACCTTTCTACGAACTCCCTCTCCATCGACGAACATGAGAAGTTAGTCGCGGCCCACAAGAATCGTCACAACGAGACGCGCTCGCGTAGTATTCTCGCGGGAAAGATTGGTTCGAACGGCGAAAGGATTTGGCGTGGCTCATGATCCGAAATCCGGTTACAACCGCTTTCTGCTGCTGGTAGCAGGCCTTGGAGGTTTGCTCTACGGAGTGGATGTCGGAATTATCGCGGGAGCGTTGCCGTATCTCGAAGCCACTTCTGGGCTGAATGCGGGACAGCTTTCGATCGTGGTTGCCGCGGTCCTGCTGGGCAGCGTCATCTCGACTTTGTTCGCCGGCACGCTGGCCGATTGGATGGGCCGCCGGCTTCTGATGACTCTCAGCGGCGTGCTGTTTGTTGTCAGCATTCCGGTGATTGCACTTTCTCACGGCTACCAACCGTTGGTTCTGGGGCGTCTTTTGCAGGGCATTAGCGCCGGGCTCATCGGAGTGGTGGTCCCGCTTTATCTTGCGGAATGCCTCTCGGCCTCCAGCCGTGGCAAAGGCACGGGCATTTTCCAGTGGCTGCTCACGCTGGGGATCGTCGCTGCCGCGGTTGTAGGGATGTATTTCAGTATTCGCGTTGAAGAAGTTGCCAAGCTGGGAGACGCTGCCAAGCTCTTTGCGTTTAAGGACACGGCATGGCGCAGCATCTTCTGGGTGTCGCTTCCGCCCGGCATCTTGTTTGTGATTGGCAGCGTGATGGTGGCGGAGTCGCCGCGCTGGCTGTTCCGCCGGGGCAAGCGCGATGCGGCATTGGCCGCGCTTTTGCGCTCACGCTCGAACGAACAAGCGAACTTCGAACTCGCCGAAATGGAGCAGACCTCCGAAGCAGAAAAAGCCCAATCTTCCACTGGTGCGAGGATCAAGGAATCGCTGCTCCGGCGCAAATACGTGATTCCGTTTGTGCTAGCGTGCGTGATTCTCGCGTGCAATCAGGCTACGGGCATCAACTCGATTATTGGATACAACGCGAACATCCTGATCGAAAGTGGACTGTCTGATCTTCAGGCGCACTGGGGATACGTTCTATTCACAATCATTAACTTTCTGACTACGATCGGCGGCGTTATGCTTGTCGACCGCAAGGGACGCAAGTTTCTGCTCTCGTTTGGCACCGCGGGTATCATCGTGTCGCTGCTGGGCACGGCATTTCTGTTTCGTGGGACTGAGAAACTTCGCGTAGACGCGCGTGCCGCGGTCCAGTCGATGGTGACTGGCGATCAGGGTCTTTCACTCCTCTTCTACGGCCAGACCGCAAACCGTTTGCTGGCCTCAGCAGGAGATCACAGCCCGGCAAAACTCATCGCGGTCAGCAATCGTCCCAGATCCCTCGTCATTATTTATTCTTGCGGAGATTTTCGGGGCGCGACTCAAGCCGTGCGCTCCGATGATCTGGCAGCGAAGCCGATCGAAATAACTCGAAAGGACTGTCTGCCCGCGAATAAGGTGATTGCGTTCTTTTCGAATCCGTTCGGCAATCTGGCTGCTTCCCGCGAATCGCCGCTGACCATCGACAATGCGCTGATTACTCCGGTGCCCAGTGCACATAATGGAATGCTGGTCGCGATCACGCTTTTTATTTTTATGGCGTTCTATGCTGTGGGGCCGGGCGTATGCGTATGGCTGGCGCTCTCGGAACTCATGCCCACGCGCATCCGGTCGAACGGGATGAGCATTGCTCTGCTGCTCAATCAGGCGGTGTCAACGGGCATCGCCGCCGTGTTCCTCCCCACAGTCGGCAAATATGGGTACTCGACCATGTTCTTCGGATTTGCCGGGTGCACGGTGATTTACTTCATCACAGCCGCATTTTTCCTTCCGGAAACTAAAGGAAAGACGCTGGAGGAAATAGAAGCGCACTTCGAAGGCCCGAGCAGGAAGCGCGACCTGGCAACCGCCTGATTGTTGCCGAACTCGTTTGCCCGCTACGCCCCGGCGTGGCGCTCGCTGTTCGGTTTCGATCCGCTGAGGGCGAAGAAGAGAATGTACAGATAACAGATCACCGGCAGGAAAAACGCGTGATGAATTCCAATGCGGTCGGCAATTGCTCCCTGGGCCAAGGGAATCAGGGCTCCGCCAACAATTGCCATGATCAAGATTCCCGAGCCGTCACCGGTGAGCCGGCCCAGTTCTGCCACGCCCAAGGTAAAGATGCTGGGGAACATAATTGAATTGAAGAAGCCGACCAGAATGATGCTATACATGGCAAAATGGCCGAAGCTCAGCATGGAGATGGTGACCAGCGCGGCCGCGCACACCGAGCAAATGCCCAGCAGGAGCCCGGTTTTCATCTTTTGCAAAAGTCCCGACCCGATGAACCGGCCGACCATTGCGCCGCCCCAGTAAAAAGCGACAAAGCTGGCTGCCGCTTTCTCGGTCAGCCCGCCGATATCTGGCTGAACGAAGTAATTCACCAGAAAACTTCCGATCGCGACCTCTGCGCCGACGTAGACGAAGATTCCGATCGCGCCAAAAACTAAATTGGGATGCTTCCAGATGGAGTCATTTACTTTTTCTCCGACTTTATGCTGGGCCTGGGGAATCTTGGGCAATTTGAAACTTCCGATCGCAACTGCCAGCAGCACGAGCGCGATTCCGAGGCCGACATACGGGACCTTTACTGTTGCCGCCTCATGCACGCGATAGGCATGCAAAGCCTCGGGAGCGAGTGCGCGGACCTGCTCGATCGTTTTGGGAGCCGCGCTCAGGATGAAAAGCCCGCCGAAAAAAGGAGCAAGGAAAGTTCCCAGCGAATTGAATGCCTGCGTGAGATTGAGGCGGCTCGAGGCAGTTTCGGGCTTTCCCAGCACGGTCACGTACGGATTGGCGGCCACTTGCAAACAAGTGATGCCTGCCGCGAGCACGATTAACGCGACCAAAAACAACGGATAAGACGGTGCGAGGGCCGCGGGTACAAATAAAAACGCACCCAATCCCATGGTGAGAAGACCGGCGACCATCGATCGCTGGTAGCCCATCCAGTCGATGATCTTCGCCGAAGGTATGGAGAACACGAAATATGCTCCGAAGAAGGCAAACTGAATGAGCATGATCTCGGTGTAATCGAGGTCGAAAATCGATTTGAGGTGAGGGACGAGAATATCGTTGAGGCAGGTGAGAAATCCCCACATGAAAAACAGCGAGGTCACGATCGCAAGGGGCAAGGTGTAGGACGTGGATGGGTTCGAAACTGATGTGGGCGTTGAACTATTCGGAGAAACAATGGCCATGAACGCGATGTCCGCCTGTAAGAGGAATTCTGGCTCCGGCGATCATAGCATCGCTGAACGGCTTATGGCCGTTTTGTGCGGCCAAGACGAGAACGGGGGGCCATAGTTCCGGCGCGCTTTTCGCGCAAACGCCTTTCGGTCACGCGGCTACGCCATGGGCTGCAGCTTTACCAGCCAATTGGCGGGTTCCGGAAGAATGGCGAAGTTGGGCAATTTCCCGCGCACCATGGCGACTTCATCGCAGTTGTGATATCGGGGACAAACGTGGCAATCCTTGTAGATTTTATCGGGCAAATCCTCGCGCCGCGTCATCTGAAACCCCTGGCGCGAAAAAAAATCGGGGGCCCGGGTGAACAGGCAAATGCAATCGACGCGATGACGCTTGGCCTCGGCCATTAGGGCCCTCATCAGCCGAGTGCCTCCGCCCTGGCCTTGCGCTTGCGGACCGACGGTGATCGAGCGAATTTCGGCCAGATGCGTGCCATAGAGATGGAGCGCTCCGCATCCGATAATGCGGCCTTCGTGCTCAAGCACCACGAAGTCGCGAACGTTCTCGCAAATTTCCGGAAGAGTGCGCGGGAGCAGCGTTCCATCGGAGGAGTACGCTGAGATGAGTTCGTGAATATGCTTGGCGTCGGGCAGGATGGCTTTACGCGTGCGCATGGATTTCCTCCCGCAGCGCCTCGATTTTCTTTTTCGCAGACGCAATTCCCTGCCGCACCCGGACGGGAGCAGTTCCTCCCGGCACGTCGTGAATCGCCAGCACGGACGCCAGTTTCAAACATTCGTAGAAATTTTGATGGAACGCCGGGCTTAACGCTTGCAGCTCGGTGAGGGTCAAATCCTGAAGCCCGCAATTCTTCTCGATGCATAACTTCACGGCCTTGCCGATCAGCTCGTGCGCCAAGCGCGAAGGAACTCCACGCTGGACGAGGTAAGTCGCTGCTGCCCAAGCGTTCATAAAACCGGTGTTCGCTGCTTCATTCATGCGTTCATAATCAAACTCGAGTGCTTTCACGAAACCGGCAACCAGCGGCAGCATTCCCATGACTGCATCGGCCGCATCAAAAAGAGGCTGCTGGGTTTCCTGAAGATCTTTGTTGTAGGCCAGAGGCAAGCCTTTCATGGTAATCATCAGCGCGGTGGCGCTGCCGATAATGCGGCCGCATTTTCCGCGCACCAGCTCTGGCAAATCCGGATTTTGTTTCTGCGGCATGGCGCTGCTGCCCGTGGAGTAGGCCTCGGGTAAATGCACGAATGCAAATTCCTGTGAGGAGAAAACGATCATCTCCTCGGCCCAGCGGCTCAAGTGCAGGGCGCATAGGGAAAGCGCATTCACAAACTCGAGGGCAAAATCGCGATCGGCGGTGGCATCGATGCTGTTGGCGGTGGGCGCATCGAATTCAAGCTCGGCGGCCATGGAGGCTCGATCAATCGCCAGCGTCGCTCCGGCTACCGCTCCTGAGCCCAGGGGACAAACGTTCAGCCGCTTTCGGCAATCGTTGAGCCGGCCGGCGTCGCGGCAGAACATCTCGACATAGGCCAGCAGCCAATGTGCGACAAGGACAGGCTCCGCATGTTGCGTATGCGTGAACGCGGGCATGGCGGCGCTGCCCGCCTGCTCCGCGCAGTCAACCAACGCCGCACACACTTCGGCCAATTCAGCGCGGAGGTGGTCGATGGCCGCGCGCAGGAACAAACGCAGGTCGGTTGCGATTTGTTCGTTGCGGCTGCGCCCGCTGTGCAGTTTGTATCCAACTTCACCGATCCTGGCTACTAGCTGCTTTTCGACGAAGTGATGCACATCTTCGGCCTCATCATTATTATCGTTGTTAACCTGAGGAAACGGCTGCAACTCTGCGGAATGTGAGTCATCTGCGATTTTCTGCAAACCGTCGAGAATGCTGATCAATTCGTCCGCTGAAAGAACGCCCGCAGTTTTGAGCGCCTTGGCGTGAGCGGCACTTGCCTGCAGTTCATACTTCAGCAGACGGCGATCGAACTGAAACGAGCGCTGCCAAAGCTCGAACTCCGGATCGAGCGCCTGCCGGAACCGTCCCGACCACATCTTCATCGCGCAACCTCGACGCGCGAGCGCGCACGAGTTCGCGAGGGCAAGCCCAGAATGCGGATGAATCCTGCGGCATCTTTCTGGTCGTAGCTTTCACCCATAGTGAACGACGAAAGATCGGTGCGGTACAGCGAATGCTCGGACTCGCGGCTGACGACAGAAATATTTCCCTTGTACAAAGATAGGGTCACGGAGCCGGTAATTTCTTTTTGCGTGCTGCCCACGAATGCATCCAGAGCTTCGCGCAACGGAGTGAACCACTGACCGAAATACACTAGTTCGGCGTATTTGAGCGCGACCTGCTGCTTGAAGTGCGAAAGCTCGCGCTCCAGGCACAGCGCCTCAAGTTCACGATGCGCGGCAATCAGCAGAGTTCCGCCCGGCGTCTCGTAACATCCCCGGGACTTGATGCCGACGAAGCGGTTCTCGACTAGATCGACGCGGCCGATAGCGTTGCGGGCCCCGATCTCGTTCAGCAACTCAACCAACGAAACTGGATCGAGTTTCATGCCACCGACTGAAATTGGGACGCCTTGCTCGAATCCAATGGCGACTGTCTCCTCTTGGTCTGGAGCTTCCTGCGGCGAGCGTGTCATCTGCCAAGTCGACGCAAGCGGTGCATTGGCGGCGTCTTCGAGTTCTCCACCTTCGTGGCTCAGGTGCCAGAGATTTTTGTCGCGGCTGTGAATCTTTTCACGGCTGGCTGCTACTGGAATACCATGCTGCTCGGCGTAATCGAGGCAATCTTCGCGAGATTTCAGTGACCAC
This sequence comes from uncultured Acidobacteriaceae bacterium, assembly GCA_963743585.1. GTDB lineage: Bacteria > Acidobacteriota > Terriglobia > Terriglobales > Acidobacteriaceae > Sulfotelmatobacter. Next base: position 111,887 of record CAVUQI010000012.1, read on the forward strand.
TCGCGCCAGGGAGCGATTACTTTCAATTCCGGTGCGAGGGCCTGATATGCGAGCTCAAAGCGTACCTGGTCGTTTCCCTTGCCGGTGCAGCCATGCGCGACTGCGGTTGCGCCCTCGCGCAGTGCGACATCGACCTGATGCTTGGCAATCACCGGGCGTGCCAGCGATGTGCCCAGCAGATATTTATGCTCGTAGACAGCACCTGCCTGCAACGCGGGGAATACGTATGCAGTCAGGAACTCCTCGCGCAGGTCCTCGACAACAACTTTGCTCGCACCGGTTGAGTATGCCTTTTGGACGACGGCTTCGATATCATCGCCCTGTCCGACATCGCCGACCATCGCGACCACGTTGCAGGCGTAGTTTTCCTTCAGCCACGGAATAATGATGGAGGTATCGAGACCACCAGAATAGGCAAGCACAACTTTCTCAGGCATGAGCACTCCTCGCGGGCCGGCGATCGCCGCCCAGCAGTAAATAAAGAATCGCTTTCTGAACATGCAGGCGATTTTCCGCCTGCTCGAAAATCAATGACCGCTCCGAATCCATCACTTCGTCGGTCACTTCGAGGCCGCGATGCGCGGGCAGGCAGTGCATGAACACCGCATGAGGCGCGGCTTCCGCCATAAGTTCGGCATTCACCTGATAGGGCGGAAAAATCTTCTCGCGCTTTTGCGTTTCCTGCTCCTGCCCCATGCTGACCCAGGCATCGGTATAAACCGCATCCGCGCCTGCGACTGCCTCGTGCGGATCATTGGTCAAGTGAATCTGGGCCCCGGTTTCCTGGGCGATTTCGCGCGCGGTTGCCAGGACCTCGGCGGAAGGCTCGTATCCGGCCGGCGTCGCGATCCGAATCGACGACCCCAGGCAAGCGGCCGTCAGCAGGAGCGAATGCGCCACATTGTTTCCATCGCCGACATAGGCCAGACAAATGTTGCTCAAGCCATTGGTCGGGTCGTTGCTCAAATCCGGGAACCGCTCACGCAGAGTCAGATAGTCGGCCAAGGCCTGGCAGGGATGTTCGAGATCGCTGAGCGCGTTGATTACCGGCACCGAGGCATGCTCGGCCATGGCGGCGATGGTCTCCTGCGAAAACGTGCGCAGCACGATCACATCGACCCAGCGCTCCAGATTGTGGGCGACGTCGCTCAGCTTCTCGCGTGCATCGAGGCGCTCGTGCCTCTGGTCGACGAACATTGCCGTGCCACCCAGCGCGGCCATGCCCGCCTCGAAAGTAAGGCGGGTGCGCAGGGATGGCTTTTCGAAAAACATCACCATCTGGCGACCCGCGAGCGCGGTGCGAAAATCGGCGGGCCGCGCCTTCATGATGGCGGCCAAATCCAATACCGACCGCACGCCTTCGGGGCCAAGATCCCGCGTGGAAACCAAATCCGAAAACCAGGTCGCCCGGACGGACGCGACGCTTCTCGCTTTCGCGAGGGGCGACGATTTTCTCGCCACGACCGCGGATGAACTCATGAACAGGTAACCTCCGTTCCGCAAGACAATTTCTCCAGATAAAACTGCGGCAACAACTCGGCATCGCTGGCCGGAAGGATTCGCACTCGTCCGACGCCTTGCTTCAACGCCTGACTGCATGCGTGCAGCTTGGGCAGCATGCCGCCGCTGATTACCGCGCCGGCCGCCAGATCTGCAGCTTGCCGGGTTGTCAGCCAGGGCATGACCGCGCCGTCGGCATCTTTCACTCCTGGAACGTCGGTGAGGAAGATCAAAGTGTTGGCGTGGCAGGCCGACGCACAGGCCGCAGCCATTTCGTCGGCATTGACGTTGTAATATTCGCCGTCCGCGCCGAGGGCGATTGAAGCCATTACAGGAATGCCGCCTTGCGCCCACAGCGCCTCGATCCAACAAGGCTCGGCGAAACAAATTTCGCCAACAAATCCCAAGTCGCGGCCATGAACAAATTTTTTTCGGGCGCGAAAGGTCATGCCATCGCCGCCGCAGAATCCAATGGCCGGCATTCCTGCCGCCTGGATCGCGGCCACCAGCTTCTTATTGATGAGACCGCCAAGCACCATCAAGGCGGCATCGCGGGTTTCGGCATCGGTCACGCGCAGGCCGTCGACAAATTCGCTCTTCTTGCCAAACTTTTCCAGAACTCGGGTCAGCGCGCTTCCGCCGCCATGCACCACAGCCACGCGATGGCCATCGCGCGCCAGCTCTGCCACGGATTTCGCGCACTTATGCAACGTTTCCGGTTCTTCGATTGCTTTGCCGCCGATTTTTACAACGACGATCACTGCAGTCCCTCCCGCTCATCCCAGCCATACATGCAGTTCATGTTCTGGACAGCCTGTCCGGCGGCGCCTTTCAGCAGATTGTCGAGGCATGAAACGATAACCAGGCGCTGGCCATCTTGTGCAAGGCAGAATCCCAAGTCGCAATAGTTGCTGTGCAACGAGAACTGGATCTCAGGCAATTGCGGTCTGGCAAATATACGAATCCACTTCCGCCCCGAATAAAATTCGCGCATACAGTAGTCGATTTCGGCCGTTGCCATGCGGCGATTCAGACGCACATAAATCGTGGATAAAATTCCACGCGGAATCGGCAACAGGTGGGGGGTGAACGTCATTTCAGCATCCTGCAATCCCAATACCTCGACCATCTCGCCGACATGCCGATGTTCGAAAACGGAATAGGCCGACAAATTTTCGGCGACGGCGACGAAATGGGTGCGCGCGGTGGGCGATTTGCCGGCTCCCGACACCCCAGACTTTGAATCGGAGATGATTCCGTGCTCGCGATCGACCACTCCTTTATTCAAGAGTGGGGCGAGGGCCAAGATCACGGAAGTTGCATAGCATCCTGGATTGGCGACCAATTGTGCCGCAGCAATGCAATCGCTATTCAGTTCCGGCAAGCCATAGACGGCCCTGGCGGTCAACTTCGCCGCGATTGCCGCATCGGCATCTTCGAAGCCGTAAATTGCGCGATGCTGCTCCTGCTTCAATCTCCACGCTCCGCTTAAATCGATGACGCGCAGGCCTTGCGCAATCGCCTCCGGCACGATCGCGCGCGAGGCTTCGTGCGGCGTCGCCAGGAAAAGCAGTTCGATTCCCTGCTGCTTCAACTCCGGCCAAGAGAGCACGCGCAACGGATACTCTCCGTTTCCTGAGAGTTCCGGGAAAATTTCCGCCAGATCCTGAGCGGCCCCGCGAGATCCATTTTCCGTGCTTTTTTCTGAACTATTTTCTGAACTATTGTTCGAATCAGTTTTCGAATCGCGATCCGTCTCTCGGCGCAGCAGCACCGGCTTTTCGAGGCGGGGATGGCGATGGAGGATTCGCGTCAGTTCAAGACCGGAGTATCCGGTCGCCCCCAGCACTCCGACTTTTAACTTCGCCGTCGCCGACATTTAACCCAGCATCTCCTCAATTCGCGCGGCAACTTTCTTGGCCGATTCTTTATCCGGACAGACAATCAAGATCGCGTCGTCTCCGGCAATCGTTCCCACTATTTCGTCCCACTCTTGTTCATCCAGAGCGGCGGCGACGGGCTGCGCGCTGCCGATGACCGTTTTCACCACCAGCAAGTTCTGCGCGGGACGGACATCCAGCACGAATTCCCTGACCAACCGCTTGACCGGAGGCAGCGCCAGTCCGGCGGCGGCTTCGCCCTGCGGGAGCGCGTATCCGGCGGCCGTCCTGACCAAATTCAGGTCGCGAATGTCGCGCGATAAAGTGGCCTGCCCGACCCGGAACCCGCGCTTGCGCAACGCCCGCTGCAAATCTTCCTGGCTGGCAATCGGGCTGGAGGTCCGCAATGCGTCAAGAACCGCCCTTTGCCGCAGCGCTTTATTCATATTGCATATTTATTCATAACATTGAATAAATATTCTTTCATCTTACAACCCTCGTTCCGGCTGTCAAGGAGAAATCGCCCCTTTCGCATTTTTTAGTAACCGCGGAAATCAAGACAGGCCGCGGATGACCGCGCAAATTTGAAAACGGTTTCCAACTGCAATCCTTGCTAGACTACTGGCGGCCAAACAATCAGCGCCCTCAGGAGTCCCTGCATGAATGACAAGCCCGGCCTGGTTGCGGAGTTGATTGCGGAGTTTCTTGGAACGTTCGTCCTGATTCTGTTTGGCACGGGCGTGGTCGCCATGGTCGTGCTGTTTCCGGCGAGCGCTCCGGGTGGGCCGGTTCATGGCGGCTACACCAACATCACGCTGGGCTGGGGGCTGGCAGTGACGATGGGAATTTACGTATCCGGAAAGGTCTCTGGAGGCCATCTCAACCCGGCAGTCACACTCGCCTTTGCGGTCTTTCGAGGATTTCCCTGGCGCAAGGTCATTCCTTATACGCTGGCGCAAACCATCGGAGCGTTCCTCGCCGCGGCGCTGGTCTACCGAAACTATCTTCCTGCCTTTCGCCGGTTCGACCCTCAATTGGAAAAAACGGCGGGCGTGTTTACGACGTTTCCAGCTTTTCCCGGATGGCCGCAGGCAGGATTTCTCGATCAGGTGCTGGGTACGGCCCTGCTGCTGCTTCTGGTGTTTGCGATCATTGACGAGTTCAATCTTCCGCCCGGAGCGAATTTGGCCCCGGCGATGATCGGCCTGGTCGTCGTGGCCATTGGCATGAGTTTCGGTGGTATGCATGGATATCCGATTAATCCGGCGCGGGATTTCGGGCCGCGGGTTTTTACGGCGCTTGCGGGATTCAAGAACAATGGCCTGACGGATGGTTCGCACGTGTGGTGGGCTCCGATTGTTGCCCCGCTGCTCGGCGGGTTGATCGGCGCGGCAGTCTACGACTTTGGTATTCGGCGATTTCTGCGAGCAGTTGGGCGGTCAGAACCTTAGGCTCGAAGATTTTCAGGAAAGCAGGATCCTTCGTGGGTCATATTCTCGCGTTTGATCAGGGCACAACCAGCTCACGCGCGCTCCTGTTCGATGATCGCGGCGGGGTTGTGCCGGTCGCGCAACGCGAGTTCGCACAGATTTATCCCGAGCCGGGATGGGTGGAGCACGATCCGGAAGAGATTGCCGCTTCGCAATTTGCTGTGGCGATCGAGGCATTGTCGAAGGCAAGCGCGCAGCCCAAAGATATTACCGCGATCGGCATCACCAACCAGCGCGAAACCACGATCGTCTGGGACCGGCTCAACCGGCAAGCCGATCTACAACGCCGTTGTGTGGCAGGACCGGCGCACCGCAGGTTTCTGCAATGAACTCAAGTCACAAGGCCACGAAGATCTTATTCAGCAACGCACCGGGTTGGTGATCGACCCATATTTTTCGGCCAGCAAGATTTGCTGGATTCTCGAACACGTTCTCCATGCTCGAGAACTGGCCGAGGGCGGACGACTGGCATTCGGCACCGTCGATAGCTGGCTGGTCTGGAAATTAACTGGCGGTCGCCTGCACATTACCGATGCGAGCAATGCCTCCCGCAGCATGCTTTTCAATATTCATACTGCGCGATGGGACAACGATCTCCTTGATCTTTTTCGCATTCCGGCGTCGATGCTGCCGGAAGTGCGACGATCGAGTGAAGTCTACGGAGAAGTGAGCGCTTTACCCGGACTTAACGGAGTTCCGATCGCAGGTATCGCAGGAGACCAGCAGGCTGCGCTTTTTGGCCAGCGATGCACTGCATCCGGACTGAGTAAGAACACGTATGGTACGGGATGCTTTCTTCTGCAGAACACAGGTTCCCGTGCCGTTACCTCGACTCATCGGTTGATTACGACGATTGCCTGGAAGATCGGCGATGTGGTTGATTACGCTCTCGAAGGCAGCGTGTTCGTGGGCGGCGCGGTGGTGCAATGGCTGCGCGACGGACTCAAGATCATTCGCACTTCGTCAGAAGTGGAGTCGCTGGCAAACTCGGTTGCGGACAACGGTGGGATTTATTTCGTTCCGGCTTTCGTTGGACTTGGGGCCCCTCACTGGGATTCTTTTGCTCGCGGCTCCATTCTTGGACTGACTCGCGGTTCGACGGCCGCACACATTGCGCGGGCGGCGCTGGAAAGCATCGCGTATCAAGTTGCAGATCTTACCGATGCCATCCAGACGGATACGGGCACGCCGCTGACTGAGCTGCGCGTCGATGGCGGGGCCTCGGCTAACAACACGCTCATGCAATTTCAGGCCGATATTTTAGGCGTGCCGGTGGTGCGTCCGGCGCTCACCGAAAGCACGGCACTCGGGGCCGCATATCTCGCTGGACTTGCCACAGGCGTCTGGAGAGACATGCAGACCATTGCCAATCTGCCGCAAGATCAACGCCGCTTTGAGCCTTGCATGCCGCGTTCGCGAGCGCGCGCACTGCGCCAGCGATGGAACGAGGCTGTGTCGCGCTCGCAAGCGTGGGAACGCATCTCGCCCGAACCGCGCAAGCGAGAGTAAACACGCAGGAATGCCCACAGCACAATAGTTGAGCGTGCGGCTTCGAGGGGCCGCTAGCTGCTGGTCTGCGTAATCCCCAGATAATTATTCACGGTGCTCACCGGCAAGCTCAGGCTGGTTGAGATCTGGCTCACCGTCTGCCCCTGGTTGTAGAGGTTGTAGACCTGCTGCGCTGCAGTTAACGTCACCGTGTCGGCAGAGGCGCTTGCGGATTGCTGAACTTGTTGCTGAACTTGTTGCTGAACCTGCTGCTGGACTTGTTGCTGTTGCTGGACGGCCGCCGTCGAAGGAGCGTTCGCTGCGGCAACCGATGCGGTCGAAAGTGCACTGGAAATGGCAATACTCATAACAGACTCCTTTTCCCCTCCCACCAAGGTAAGGTCGGCAGATATTCTCGTGGCGTGAGCATTGTGTGAGAGATTTCGGAAGGCGGTAACATGCCGTTCCCGAAACGAGCCATTAACCCGAAAAAGGAGAAAATCAGAGTGTTTTTAAGAGGCTGGTTGGTAAAAGTTCGTAAAGCAGCCGGAATCTTACAACTTCAGAGGGATAATTAGGTTTGTATCACTGTGCCATATCGAAAGCACACAGGAGAAAACACCATGCTCAAGAATTGTTTGCTCGCGCTGATGCTCGCCGGCCTCGTCTATGCAGTTACGCCTAATGCCATCGCACAAGATAACGGGGGCAACGATCAGCAGACGGCTCCAGCAGGGCCCATGGAGCACGGCCGGCACCATTGGGATCCGCAACAGCGGACGGAGATGCTGACCAAACGGTTGAATCTTACCTCTGACCAGCAAGCCAAGGTACTGGACACTCTTAAGTCGGAACAATCGCAAATGGAGAGCCTGCGATCGGATACTTCATTGTCGCGGGAAGATCGCCATTCGAAGATGATGGAGATCCACAAGACGACGGATGATCAGATTCGCGGGCTGCTGGATCCCGATCAGCAGAAGAAGTGGGACGCGATGCAAGCTCGCCGCGAACAACGGATGCAGGAGCATCAGAACGGACAGGCCCCGCCGGCAGAGTCGCAGCCGCAGTAACTGTATTGCTGGCTGCTTCGAAAAGATAATGGAGAAGAGATGGCTTCGCGCGTATAAAACGTGCGGAGCCAAATTTTTTGTATATCGCTCGCCGCAATGTCACTGTTGCAGGGTGGTTTCCGATTTGGGCGGCGGTTGGGTCAACTGCGAAGGCGTGGGTAACTGCGATTGGTCCCAGCCGCCGCCGAGCGCTTCGATGAGAGAGACGGCCGAGGTCATCTCCTCCACTTGAATTGTGGCCAATGTCTGCTGGTCCGAGAGCAGCGTGGTCTGTGCGGTTACTACGTCGACGTAGGGATCGACTCCGGTTTCGTAGCGGGCCATTTCCAGTTTGAGAAATTCTTGAGCGTGCTTGACCGCTTCCTGCTGTCTTTCGATCTGCTGCGAATACAGGCGGACGGCGGCGAGATAATCCTCTACCTGCTGGAATGCGGTGAGCGCGGTCTGGCGGTAGGCGGCGACGTCGGCGTTGTAAGTGGCGATGTACTGGTTGAGTTCGGCACGATACAGGCCGCCATTGAAAATGGTTTGTGAAATGGAGGGACCGATGAACCAGAAGCGGCTGGGCCAGGTGAACCATTTGGTGAACGCGGAACTTTCAAGGCCGCCAGATGCGGAAAGGGTTAGTTGGGGGAAAAAAGCGCCGTAGCCGATGCCAATTGTGGCATTCGCTTCGGCGAGGGTGCGCTCGGCAGCAGCTACATCGGGACGGCGCTGCAATAATTCTGAAGGGACGCCGACCGGGATCGGAGGCGGAGCGGTCAGTTCAGGGCGTACGGGGACCGAGAAATCGGTTGCGACTTTGCCGACGAGAACCGCGATGGCATGTTCGTATTGCGCCCGCGCGACCTTTATGTTGATGGCTTGCGATTGCGCGCTCTCGAGTGTGGACTGTGCTTCGACTACCGAGATGTAATCGTCAACTCCGGTGTCGTAGGCCGCTTGCGTCACTTCCAAAGCTTTCTGGTCGGCTTGCACAGTTGCGTCGAGAATTTTCTGCAAGGCATCTTGCCCGCGGATTTCGAAATAGTATTCGGCAAGGCTGGACTGCTCGGTGAGTTGCTCATTGGCAAGATCGGCGGCACTGACTTGCGAGGCATATTGGGCCTCACGTACCTCGTTGCGAATCTTGCCCCAAAGATCGGGGACCCAGGAAATATCGATCGGAAAAGACCAGATCGTGCTTTGCTGGCCCGAAGCTGTGGCCTGACCATTCGCCCCGGTCGTTGGCGCGGTGGTGTTGTAGGTGTTGTTCAAGGTGCCTGACGCGCGAGATCGCTGGAATGAAGGACTGGTGGTGACGGTGGGCCAGTATTGGGCCCGCGCCTCGCGGATCTCGGCACGGGCAGTCATCAGGTTTTCAAAATATTCTTTTATGTTCTGGTTGTTGATGTTGAGCTGGTCTTCGAGCGCGTTCAGTTCGGGATCCTTGAAGACTTCCCACCATTTGCCGCGGAGCATGGCTTCCTGCGGATTGGCGACCTCCCATCCTGGCGCATTCTGAAAATTGACGGTTGATTCTTTGTAGTTGGGTGCGGTCGTGGCAGGCGGTTTCGGGGCGTGATATTTCGGCCCGAGAAGACAGCCCGTCATAAAAATGAGGGCGAGCAGGCACAGCAGTACAGAGCCAAGATTGCGGGTTGAGCGCTGGGCGGTTGCTCTTTCTCTATGCATTTTCGGGTGCTCCATTGGCGGGCCCATTGGCCCGTCCCGGGGCGAATGGGTCCCTTCGTTTGCCTGAGAGGCGCAAGCGCAAACGATCTAGCTCGAGATAGACCACGGGGGTGGTATATAGCGTGATCAACTGGCTCAAGAGCAACCCGCCGACAATGGTGATGCCGAGCGGACGGCGAAGCTCAGAACCGATGCCCGTCCCGAACGCCAAAGGCAGCGCGCCGAAGAGTGCGGCCATGGTGGTCATAAGAATGGGCCGGAAGCGCAGCATGCAGGCCTCGAATATGGAATCTCTGGTGTTTTTGCCTTGTTCGCGCTCGGCAGCGAGGGCGAAATCGATCATCATAATCGCGTTCTTTTTGACAATTCCGATGAGCAGCACAATTCCGATGATGGAAATGACATTTAAGTCCATGTGGAAGATGAGCAGCGCGAGCATAGCACCGACGCTGGCCGAAGGCAGAGTGGAGATAATGGTCAGCGGATGAATGAAACTCTCATAGAGGATTCCGAGCACGATGTAAACGCACGCCAAGGCGGTCCCGATCAGCAGCGGTTCGGTGGAAAGCGACTGCTGATAAGCCTGGAGCGTTCCGGAAAAAAAGCCACGGACGGTTGAGGGAGTGCCCAGGCGTTCTTCCATCAATGTGACTTCTTTGGTCGCCTGGCTCATGGAAACGTTGGGCGCGAGATTGAAGGAGACGGTAACTGACGGAAACAAGCCGGTGTGGTTTATCTGCAATGCGGTGGTGTTGGTTTGCGATTTAGCAAAGGCGGAGATGGGCGTCATCGCGGCGGCGTTGGTGCCGTTGGGATTGCCCTTGATGTAGACGTTAGACAAGTCCTGCGGGGATTGCCAATACTTGGGCGCGACTTCGAGGACAACATAATATTGGTTGAGTTGGGTGTAAATTACGGAAACTTCGGACTGGCCAAAAGCCGAGTAGAGCGAGCTATCCAATGAAGTGGCAGTCTGGCCGAGGCGGGCGGCGGTAAGCCGATCGTAAGTCAAATATTCTTGCAGGCCGCCGTTCTGCTGATCGCTGTTGACGTCTTGCAGGCCGGGAAGTTTTCTCATGTTCTGCAACAGAATCGGCCCCCAATGGCTTAGGTCCGTGATGTTGTCGGACTGAATGGTGTACTGGTAGAGTGCGTTGCTGGAGCGGCCACCAATGCGAAGATCCTGCACGGCCTGGAGGAAAGCGGAAGCGACCGGCAGGCGATTAAGCTTCGGCCGAATGCGATTGATGACTTGCGCGGCGCTGACCTTGCGCACATTCAGCGGCTTGAGTGCGATGTAAATGAATCCTCCGTTGCTGGCGCCGTTGCCGCCGGTGTAGGCATTGACGTTGGCGACGGCAGGATCTGCCTTGATTACATCCACTAATTGCAAAAGCGAATAATTCATGAAAGGAAAAGAAGCATCCTGCGGCCCTTGCACCCCGCCAACGAGCGCTCCCGTATCCTGCTGCGGGAAAAATCCCTTGGGCAGGCGGACGATCAGGAAAAAATTCAAGGCGATGGTGAGCGCGAGGATCAAAAGGGTGGGCGCAGGATTCTCCAGCACCCATTCCAGCGAGGTGCGGTAGATCGAGAGCATGCCGTTAAAGAAACTCTCGCTCCACCGATAGATACGTCCGTGGCGCTGGCCGTGTTCCTCGGCTTTAAGCAGGTGAGCGCACATGGTGGGAGTGGTGGTCAGGGAGATCACCATCGAGACCAGGATTGCGGTAGCGAGGGTTATGGCGAATTCGCGGAAGAGGCGCCCGACGATGCCGCCCATCATCAAAATCGGAATGAAAACGGCGACCAGCGAGATGCTGATGGAAAAGACCGTGAAACCGATCTCTTTTGCGCCCAGCAATGCCGCAGGCAGCGGTTTCATGCCCTGCTCGAGATGGCGGGCGATGTTTTCCATGACGACGATCGCGTCATCGATCACGAAGCCGGTGGAAATGGTCAGCGCCATCAGCGACAGGTTATCGAGGCTGAAACCGAGCAGATACATTATGGCGAATGTACCGACCAGCGAAACCGGGACGGCGATGCTGGGAATAATCGTGGCGCGGGTGTTGCGCAGAAAAAAGAAGACCACCAGAACCACAAGAACGATGGAGATGAGCAGAGTACGCTCGACATCGTTAACCGAGGCGCGAATGGTCAGTGTCCGGTCAAAAACGATGTGGGCCTTGATGCCTTGCGGCAGAATCGCTTGCAGAAATGGCAACTGGGACTGGATGCGCTCGACAGTTTGAATGATGTTTGCGCCGGGCTGACGGAAGATGATGACGGTAACGGAGGGGACGCCGTTCAGATAGCCGGCGGTGCGCACGTTCTGGGTGGAGTCGATGACGTCGGCGACGTCGGAAAGGCGAACAGCGCTGCCGTTACTGTAGCCGATGACGAGCGGCTTATATTGGTCGGCTTGGGAAATCTGGTCGTTGGTAAGAATGTCGGCGCTGATGGAACCGTTGGAGAGCTTGCCGCGCGGCATGTCAGAGTTCTGCAGGCTGAGCACGGTCTGTATGTTGGCGATCGTCAGGCCACGGCTTTCGAGCTTGGTAGGATTCACCTCCACTCGTACAGAGGGCAATGCGCCACCGCCCACGTACACCTGGCCCACGCCTTGAATTTGCGAAAGCTTTTGCTCCATGACCGTAGAAGCTTCGTCGTAGAGCTTGGGGGTGGGATATTTATCGGAGGTAAGCCCCATGATCAGAATTGGAGCGTCGGAGGGGTTGACTTTTCTGTAAGTGGGATTGGCCGGAAGATTGGCCGGGAGATAACTGCGGGCCGCGTTAATGGCGGCTTCGACATCGCGGGCCGCGCCATCGATATTTCGCGACAAATCAAACTGCAGAGTAATGGAAGTGCCGCCCAGAGAACTGGAGGACGTCATCTCGGAAACGCCGGCGATGTGGGCGAACTGGCGTTCGAGCGGTGTAGCAACCGATGAGGCCATGATCTCGGCGCTGGCGCCGGGCAGACTTCCAGAAACTGAAATCGTGGGGAAATCGACCTGCGGGAGCGGGGCCACGGGCAGAACGCTGAAACCGACCGCGCCTGCAATCGCAACCGCGATGGTGAGCAGAGTGGTCGCAACCGGCCGGCGAATGAATGGCTCCGAAATATTCATGCGGTCTCCGGATGCGATTCGGGGCCGGTGGTGCCTGCGCGCAGATCAGGTTTGTGATTGCTGAAACGCTGCGCCAGACGATCGAAGAAAATATAGATGACCGGAGTGGTGTAAAGGGTGAGCACCTGGCTGACGAGAAGGCCGCCAACCATGGCGATGCCGAGCGGACGGCGCAACTCGGAGCCGTAACCGGTGCCCAAGGCCAGCGGCAATCCGCCAAGCAAGGCGGCCATGGTGGTCATCATGATGGGGCGGAAACGAAGCAGGCTGGCCTCGTAGATGGCGTCGGTAGAATTTTTTCCGTGTTCGCGCTCGGCTTCGAGGGCGAAGTCGACGATCATGATTCCATTCTTTTTTACGATGCCGATCAGCAGAATGATGCCGATGATGGCGACCACACTGAGTTCCTGATGGAAGAGCATCAGCGCAAGCAGGGCGCCGACTCCGGCGGAGGGCAACGTCGAGAGAATCGTGACGGGGTGAACAAAACTTTCGTACAAAACACCGAGCACGATGTAAACGACGACGAGCGCGGCGAGAATCAACAGTGCTTCGTTGGAAAGAGAATTTTCGAATGAGGCTGCAGTTCCTTGAAACGATGACTGCACGCTGGCCGGAAAGTTCATCTTGCCTGCCAGATGGTTAATCTCGTCAATGGCTGTACCGAGCGCCGCATTGGGCGCGAGATTGAAGGAGATGGTGACGGAGGGGAATTGTCCCTGGTGGTTGATGGTGAGAGCTTCGGTGGTGTTGGTGATATGGGTAAAGGCGCTGAGAGGAACTGCGTTCGCACCGGTGGCTGAAACGAGGGTATTCGGAGTGGTGCCTGCGAAAGTGCCTCCATTGAGCGAACTTGAGGTGGTGCTGGTCGGCGTGAGAACGGGCCCCGAGGGCTGAAGAGTTGCGGCCGACGGCGTGTACAGAACGGAAGTTGTGGTTGCATTGGAACCGGCGGAGGCGGAACCGGATGCCGAAAATGAGTTAGAGGCAGCTGCTCCGGTCGCGCTGGAGGAAGCACTGGACTGCATGTAGAGGTGGCTCAGATTGCCGGGATCCTGGCTCCAGTTCGGCTGAGTTTCGAGAACGACATGGTACTGGTTGAGTTCCGTGTAGAGTGTGTTGATCTCGCGCTGCCCGTAGGCGTCGTAGAGAGTGTTGTCGATGGTTGCGGGTGCGATGCCGAGACGTGAGGCGGTCACGCGGTCGATGTTGACTGCAACGGCTTGGCCACCGGTCTGCTGGTCGGTGGCCACGTCTTCCAGGGTGTGCAGTTTTTTTAACTGGTCGACAAATTTTGCCGTCCAGGTGTTGAGTTCGTCGATATCTGGATCCTCGAGCGTGTACTGGTATTGGGTGCGAGTGACGCGGTCATCGACCGTGATGTTCTGCACCGGCTGCATGTAAAGATGAATGCCCTGCACGCTGCCCAGGTTCTGCTGCAAGCGCCGGATCACATCAGCGGCGCTGAGCGAGCGCTGCTCAATCGGCTTGAGATTGATTTGAATGCGCCCGCTGTTGAGCGTGGTATTGGTGCCATCCGCGCCAATGAAGGATGAGAGACTCTCGACTGCCGGATCTTTAAGAATGACGGAAACCAGCGCCTGCTGTTCCTTGGCCATGGCGTCAAAAGAAATCGATTGCGGCGCCTGCGAGATGCCCTGGATTACTCCCGTATCCTGCGTGGGAAAAAATCCTTTGGGGATGACGATATATAAAAAGATCGTCAATACCAGCGTGCCCACGGCAATGAGAAGCGTCGTGGTCTGGTAGCGAAGAACGACCCGCAGAGTGCGGCCGTAGAACTCGATCATGCGGTTAAAGGCGTGCTCTGAAACGCGGTACCAGCGGCTCTGCTGCGATTCGACCTCGTGCTTCAAGATGCGCGAGCACATCATCGGGGTCAAAGTCAGCGAAACCACAGCCGAAATGATGATGGTGACGGCGAGGGTCACGGCGAATTCGCGGAAGAGGCGGCCGACCACATCACTCATGAAAAGTAACGGGATGAGGACCGCGATCAGCGAAACGGTCAGCGACATGATGGTGAAGCCGATTTGTTCCGCACCCTTGAGAGCGGCCTCCAGCGGTGTTTCGCCTTCTTCCAGATAGCGCGCGATGTTTTCGATCATGACAATGGCATCGTCGACGACGAAGCCTGTGGAAATGGTGAGCGCCATCAGCGAAAGATTGTCGAGGCTGTAGCCGAGCGCGTACATGGCGGCAAATGTGCCGATGAGCGAAAGCGGCACAGCGACGAAGGGAATGAAGGTAGCGCGAACACTGCGCAGAAAAAGAAAGATGACCAACACCACCAGGCCGATGGTCAGCATCAGTTCGAATTCGACGTCATCGACCGAGGCGTGAATGCTGACGGTGAGGTCGGTGAGTTCGGTGATCTGCACGGCGGCGGGAAGGTTGGCTTCAAGCTGCGGCAGGATTTTTTTGATGCTGTCGACAACGCTGATGGTGTTAGCGCCGGGCTGGCGCTGAATATTCAACACGATGGCCGGCTGAGTGTTCATCCAGGCGGCGAGTTGGGCGTTCTCCACGCCGTTGATGACGGTGGCTACATCCTTGACCAGGACGGGAGCGCCGTTGCGGTAGGCGACGACCACATCGTTATAGCCTTCGGCCTGGGTGATTTGATCGTTGGAATCGATCTGATAATCCTGGCGTGGGCCGTCGAAGTTGCCTTTGGCCGCGTTCACGCTGGTTTCGGTGAGGGCGGTGCGCACATCTTCGAGGCCGATTCCGTAAGAAGAAAGCTTGGTGGGATTGACCTGGATACGGACGGCCGGTTTCTGTCCTCCGCTGATGCTCACGAGCCCGACGCCATTGAGTTGGGAAATCTTTGGCGCAAGCCGGGTATCGACGAGATCTTCGACTTGCGACAAGGGCATCGTGTCAGAAGTGATGCCCAGGGTAAGAATCGGGGCATCGGCGGGGTTGGTTTTGTTGTAGACGGGAGGAACGGGCAGATCGGAAGGCAAATAGCTTTGCGCGGCGTTGATTGCGGATTGCACTTCCTCTTCGGCGACATCGATGTCGAGAGAAAGATTGAATTGCAGCACGATGACCGAAACCGTCCCGGCGCTGGTGGAGGTCATCTGGCTGAGACCTTGCATTTCGCCGAATTGACGCTCGAGGGGAGCGGTGATGGTGGTGGCGACTACGTCGGGGCTGGCGCCGGGATAAAAGGTGAGCACCTGGATAGTGGGATAGTCGACCTCAGGAAGAGCGGAGATCGGCAGTTGCCGGAAGGCGACGATACCCACGAGCAGAATGGCGACCATCAGAAGAATAGTGGCCACCGGCCGCAGAATGAACGGGCGAGACGGACTCACGGAGCATTCTCCTCCGGAGTTGATATTTGCATCGGCGTCTTGGAAATGGTTACTTTGGAGCCGTTTTGCAATTTCTCAAAGCTGCTATCGGCCACGACTTCACCGGCGTTGACGCCCTGCACAGCGGTTTTTCCGCCTTCCGAAACGCCGGTTTTGACGGTCCGCGTGGTGGCCTGGCCGTTTTGAATTACATAAACGAAGGCCGTGCTCCCGTTGTGCTGGACCGCCGAACTGGGCAGCAAGATTTGACTTTGAAGAGTTTTCAGCAGCAGGCGCGTGTTGACGAACTCGTTGGGGAAAAGCGCGCCTTTCTTGTTGTCGTAGGTGGCGCGCAGTTTGATGGTGCCGGTGGTGGTGTCAATCTGGTTGTCGAAAGAGGTGACCTTGCCGGTGGCGAGCTGATGCTCGTTGGCACGGTCCCAGGCGTCGAGCGAAAGACCGATGCCATGCTTCGGCTGTGAGAATACTTCCGCCAAGTTGTCTTCGGAAATGGTGGCGACGACCGTGATGGGTTGAGTCTGCGTGATGACGACCAGGGTGGTTGTGGCGTTGGCAGTCACCAGGTTTCCGGGATCGACGAGGCGAAGCCCGACGCGACCGTCAATGGGCGAGGTGATGTGGCAATAGATGACTTGCACCTGATCGTAGCGCAAGGTGCCTTCATCATTTTTCACGGTCCCTGGCCCTGCAAGACGATCTTTTGCTGATCTTCAAGAGTCTGCCGGGGAATTGCGTTGCGGGCCCATGCGTCTTCGTAGCGCTTCAAGTCCATCTGCGCCTGCGCCAGCAGATTCTGATCGCGCTCTAATGCGCCCTCCGCCTGGATCACTTGCGCCTGGTAGGGCCGGGCATCGATGTCAATGAGCGGATCGCCTTTGCGTACATACTGACCTTCTTTGTAGTGAACCGAAGTGATGACACCGGTGACCTGCGCGGTGATGGAATCGGTATAGAGCGCGGTCACGGTGCCGATCGCGTTGAGGTAAACGCCAATGTCGCCCTGGGTAGCGGTTGCGGTGGTAAGGGTGACAGGGCCGGAAAAGCCGCGGCGCCCACCCGCTCCTTGAGCGGCCGGTTGAGATTTGTTGCGGCCGGCAAAGATCCAATACAAAATCAGCCCCGCCACAATGAGGAGCAAAATCCAGATCCAATATTTCTTGCTCCGAGTTGGTTCGGGTTCAGCGGGCGGCAGTCGATGGTCGGGAGGAACGGGCGGCGCAGTCGATCGTGTCTGGTCCATGAATTCCTGGTTGTTCTTATGGATTTGTAATCGCTACAAAACATTACAGAAAGATCGCTTCCGCGACAAAAGGATTTTTGATGCGCGAGCCCGCGCCACAGATGCTAATGAATTTCAGCCGCTCCCGGGATAGCCATTAACGAGGCGGGAACGGCCACTATGCAAATAAAAACTTCAGCGGCACCCGGTGAGCGGCGTTGAAGAAAATTTACACTCCCAGACGCGAGCAGGAATTTCTTGCCGGATCGCATTTGCCGATCGGTTGTCGCGCTGCTGAAAGATTTGACGTCTACACCCGAATCTTAAATATTTCTTTTCTCTTTCTGTGTCTTTTGACAATTTGCAAGCACTTAGAGGAAATCACACTCGCCGGAACGAGTGGAACGCCGAGTGCTTGTATGAATCGGCAATCAAAAAAATTTCTTGAAGGTTGTCTATGGACAGCGGTTATTACGCAGCCTGTGCGGGACTGGCGGCGCAGGAGCAGGCACTCGAGCTGGTGGCGCACAATCTGGCGAACCTGTCGACCTCCGGCTATCGCGGCCAAGAGATGACCTTTCGCTCTCTGTTGGCGGGCGACGCGGAGGCGAGTGCGAATCCGCTGAATGCGGCGGTCAACAATTTTGGGGTCTTGAGCGGGACCCGGCTGGATTTGACTTCGGGCAGCTTTGCTCCCACGGGCAATCCGTTGGATGCGGCGATTGCGGGCACGGGATTTTTCTCCGTGCAATCTCCGCAGGGAGTGCTGTATACGCGTGCGGGCAGCTTTCACACCACTGGAACGGGCCAGCTGGAGACGAGCGAAGGCAACGCGATCCTGGGCCAGCAAGGGCCGATCACGCTGCCCAGCGGAAATGTGGCCATCAGTTCCGATGGAACAATCTCGGTGGATGGCAATGTGGTTGACCGGTTGAATCTCGCGGAATTTCCTGCAGGCACAAACCTGACGGCGGCAGGCAACGCAAAGTATAGCGCGCCGGAGGGCGCGGCCACACCCGCAGTCGAATCGACGGTCCGCCAGGGAATGTTAGAAGGTTCCAATGTGGGTGTGATGGAAGGGGTCGTGCAGTTGATCACCGTGCAACGCAATACCGAACTGCTTTCCCGCGCGATGAGCGCCTTTGACAGCCAGTTAGACCAGACAGCCGTGCAGGATTTGCCGAAAGTGGGATAGCGAAGTGAAACCAGTCAAGCGAGCAACCAAAGAGCAAACAAGGGCCGAGAAAAAATTATGATTCGCGCACTGTATACCGCGGCCAGCGGCATGACTGCCCAGGAACTGAATCTCGACAACATCGCCAACAACCTGGCGAACTCAAGCACGGCTGGATTTCGCAGCCGGCGGCTGCAGTTTGAAGATCTGATCTATCAGAACCTGATCATGCCGGGAGCGGCGGCGACGCAGCAGACGACAGAGGTGGCCGGGTTGCAGGTGGGACTGGGGACGCGATCGGCGGCTTCGGAGGTGATTCAGAGTCAGGGAGATTTCAGCCAGACCGGCAATCCGCTCGACCTGACGATTCAAGGCCAGGGATTTTTTCAGGTGCTTTTGCCGGACGGGCAGACTGCCTATACGAGGGCGGGAAGCTTTCATACCGACCAGAACGGCAACCTGGTCGATCAGGATGGCGACCCGGTGCAGCCGGGCATTGCGATCCCCACGGGCGCGACCTCGATCACGGTGGGGTCGGACGGCACAGTCAGCGTCACGGTGGCGGGCCAGACCCAGGCGCAGCAGGTGGGATCGCTGCAACTGGCGCTGTTCAATAATCCCGGCGGACTGAACAGCACGGGAAGCAATTTATTTTTGCAGACCACCGCATCGGGCGATCCGGTGGTGGGCACGCCGGGCGGAACGGAAGGTCTGGGAACGATTGTGCAGGGCATGCTGGAGCAATCGAATGTCAGCGTGGTGACCGAGTTCGTCAACATGATCGTGGCGCAACGTTCGTATGAGGCCAACTCGCGGGTGGTGAACGCGGCCGACCAGATGCTGCAGACGATCAACAATCTTGGGCGCTAACGATTGAGCGGAGGGACATCGAGGCCGCCGTTCTTGATGGGCAATCGCGACCGAGCAATGGCGATAAGGCATGCATGAAATGGATGATTCTTATATTCGCGGCGGCATGGTTTGCGCCCGCTCTGCCTTGCCTCGCAGCGGCAAGTTGCGCGCATTTGCGTGTGAAGGCCCGCGCCGTGGTTGGAAGTGGTGAGGTGAGTTTGGCCGATTTGCTGGACTCGAGTGCATGCGCCCGATATCGCCAGTTGGCGGCGGAGGCAAATCTGGGAGCGGCGCCGCTTGCCGGCAGCGTGCGCGTGCTGGACGGAGAGCAGGTGCGCCGCCGCTTCGATGCCATCGCGGCTGCGAACGGACTGCAAGAGGAGTTCGTGCAAGACGTTCCCGCGAGGATCGTGGTGCAGCGCGGGGGAGAAAAGAAAGCCTGCGCTGCGATCGCAGAGTTTGCTATGCGGGGTCTGTCCCTGAAGCGCCGCAGCCGCATTTCGCAGGAGAGTTTCCATTGCGCCGGGGCCTCGTCGATACCGGCGGATGCTCCGCTGGAAATGGCAAAAGCCGCGTGGAACGCGGGCCTGCGGCGCTGGGAGTTTTCTCTGCGGTGCAGCCGGGCCGGGGATTGCGTTCCATTTCTGGTATGGGCCGGCGAGAAACCCGGCCGAGAGTCTAGCGATGCAGCGGCCGCGGGCATGTCGTCTTCGCCTTCCCGGCTTTTTGTCGACCACAGTGCGGTGGACGAGCGGTTGATCAAGGCCGGGCAGACGGCGACCCTCCGCTGGGATGCGGGAGGGATTCGCATCGTGCTGCCAGTGACTTGCCTGGATAGCGGGACGCTCGGCGAGACGGTGCGGGTGCGCTTCAAGAACACTCCGCGGACCCTGCGCGCGGAAATTCTAAGCGATGGCAGCCTGTGGGCCGGAATGTGAACGGGATGCCGATGGAGATGCCGAAGAAGACGCGAGCAAGAAAAAGATGTGTTTGGAAGGACCGCGCCATGGGGCACGGAAAAGTTTTGCGGGCGACCGGCTGCTTCAGGACCGTAATTATGGTTTTCCTTCTGGTCGCGAATTTTGCGGAAGCCAAGAGCAAGGACAAAAGCGCCCCTCCGAAAGACAATGCCTTGACCAATTACATCCATCGCATGATGGGCACGGCGCAGGCGCCCGCGCCCAGCAGCCTGGGCAGCCTGTGGGTCGACAATGGCCGCATGGCGAACCTGGTTTCGGATTACAAAGCTTCGCGGGTGGGCGACCTGGTGACCATTAACATCTCGCAGAATTTATCTTCGACGAACACCGGCAACGTGGCCACCAGCCGCGCTCTGTCGGCGAGTTCGGGCATCACCGCGTTGGGCGGGCATATCACCACCAGCGGGGTCGCCAACCTGTTTTCGCCGAACTCCAATCAGGCGCTGACAGGAAAAGCGCAGGCCAGCTCGACTACGGCACTCAGCACCACGCTCACTGGGCGCGTTGCGGCACTCTTGCCGAGCGGGACCCTGGTGGTCGAGGCGGAGCGGCAGATTGTGATGGACAACGAGCGGGAGACGGTCATCGTGCGCGGGCTGGTGCGTCCCGGCGATCTCGATGCCACGAACACCGTTGCCTCGAACAGCGTGGGCAATCTGGAGGTCGAGGTGAAGGGCAAGGGCGTGATTAGCGAGGGCGTGCGCCCGCCAAACGTTTGGACGAAGTGGTTCCTGAGGATCTTCGGGTTCTAGGTTTTTTAGGATTTTTAAGGAAAAGCCATGCGTGCGGCGATGGTCTGGCGTGGAATTCGACCCTGGGCCTGCGGCCTTGTGACCGCAGTATTGGCAGGACATTTCGCGGCGGCGCAAGGTGTCGACCGGAAGGTGCTGGTCCGCGATATCGCGACCGTGGAGGGGATCCGCAATAATTCGCTGATCGGTTATGGCCTGGTGGTTGGGCTGAAAGGCACCGGCGACAAGCAGCAGACCTACTTCACCATTCAGACCCTGGCCAGCGTGCTGCAGCGCATGGGAGTGGAGATCCCTCCGGGCGTGCTGCAGTCGACGGTGCAGGTAAAGAATGTGGCGGCAGTGTTCGTCACCGCCAACCTGCCGCCTTTCGCCAGCCCCGGCATGCCGCTGGACGTGACGGTCTCTTCCGCGGGCGACGCTCGCAGCCTGGAAGGCGGCTTGTTGCTGTTGACCCCGCTATACGCCGCCGATGGCCAGGTTTACGCGGCAGCCCAGGGACCATTGGTGCTGGGCGGCTATGCCGCGGGATCGGGGGGCAATGCCAAGCAAGTGAACCATCCCACGACCGCGCGCATTCCCAACGGCGCCTTGATTGAGCGCGATAGCTCGCTCGATCTCACCAAACTGCATCATTTCTCGCTGCTGCTGAACGAGGCCAGCTTTACCACGGTCGAGGAAGTGGCGGCGGCGGTGAACCGGGAACTGGGCCCGGCGGCGGCGGCAAAAGTTGTCGACAGCCGCCGGGTGGAAGTTCAGCCGCCGGCTGGCGGCGATCTGCCAGCGCTGCTGGCCCGCATTGAGAATCTGGAAGTGCATGTTCGGCGCAAGGCGATGGTGGTGATCAATGAGCGGACTGGCACGGTTGTGCTGGGAGCGGATGTGCGGCTGGGCGCGGTGTCGATACTGCACGGCAGCTTCTCCATTGAAGTGTCGACCACCTACGCGGCATCGCAGCCCAATCCCTTAGCAGGCGGGCAGACCGAAGTTGTGCCGGAGACCAGGCTTACGGCGAAAGAAGCTCCGGCACGCAATGTGGCGCTGAGCGAAGGCGCGAGCGTCGAGGAGTTGGTGACGCGCCTGCAGACGATTGGAGCGACGGCGCGCGATGTGGTTTCGATTCTGCAGGCGATCAAGGCTGCGGGCGCGCTTGAAGCGGAGCTGGAGGTGATCTGATGAGTATTGGTTCCAGTTTGGTGTCCACGGGAGCAGCTGCCATGTTGCCGGCGGCTTCGACCCCTGATTTGACCAGGGGCAAGAAGGCGGCGCGCGAGTTCGAGGCGCAGCTGATCGGCACGGTGCTCGAATCGTTCGAAAAAACTTTTGCCACGCTGCCCGGCCAGGATGAGATTGCCGGAGAAGACAATTACAACTACATGGGGACCGAGGCGATCGCGTCGGCCGTGGCGGAAGGCGGCGGCTTCGGAATTGCGCAGATGATCTCTGCCCATTTGGCAGCACGAAGGTAGGCGAACCGGCCAGGTTACGATCGCGAGCAATTCTTCGAGGGACCGCTAAAGCTTTCGTAAGTTCTGCCGATGGAACAACATGTAAGCAGAGTTCGCGGCAGCTGCAGGCCGCAGGCCCGATCAGAATGGAAGAGAGTCAATGCGGATCCATGAGGATTAAAGAGATTTAATCGCCTGCCGATAGTTAAATTGCAAGCAAGATCGGGAGGAGGCAGTGATGAGAATCGATGCGAACTCGGGGGCCCAAGGGCTTCCCGAGACGGAGCCAAGCGGAAACCAGAGTGCTTCGAGGGTGGGCGGTCAGCCAGCGGCGGAGGCCTCGGGCGGAGTTCTGGGAGAAGATCAGGCAGAACTTTCCGGCGCCCACGCACAAGTGCAGGCGTTGACGGCGCAAGCCCTGCAGTTTCCGGAAATTCGCCAGGAAAAGGTGAATGCGCTGCGTCAGGTTGTGCAGGATGGGAGCTATCAGCCGTCACCCGATCAGATCGCGGGCGCAATGTTAACGGACATTATGGTGATGCCGGCGGCGTGAGCTTCGGCCGCACGGCGGGCAAGCCGGGGCTGAGTAGGAACGGACCTTGGGGCGAAGTTTGTGGACAGCAATGACCTGGTGATTCCTCCAGTGAGCGAACGCATGGAGTCGGTGCCGGCGGTCGCGCCGGCGCAGTGGGAGCTGGCCGCACAAAATCAGCAGAACCAGCCACGACGTCATCCGCCGCCGGATGAGTCGTTGGCGGAAGAGGCAGCTGGGGAAAGTGTATCGAACGCCGAGCCGGCACCGGTGGACCCTGGAACATCGGATTCGGACAAGGGGGCCGATGCAGACACCGCAACCGAATCGGAGAATGAACGCCCGCCGCATCGGGTGGACAGTCTGGCGTGAGGGCAACTGCTCCGCGCGAGACTACTTTGTAGAGATGACTTTCTTTGTAGATATGGCTTCTCTGTAGAGATGACTTCAACGATCAAAGCTGCGAGTTGTGGCAATTCCAGAGCAGGCGCGAATAAATTCGGCGGCGAACTTGCCGGACCACTTCTGGCCGTGATGGCGGCGCTTGAGGCCAGCCTGGCGGGAAGCCGGGAGGCGTTGGTTTCTTTGGACGTTGCGGGCCTGGTCAGCCGAAATCGAGAGCAGGGTCTGCTCAGCTGCGAGCTGGGGCCAATTCTAGGTCGGGCCCGGGGCGAGATTGAGGTACTCGCCGGCACGCCCGAGAGGTGCCAAGGAATTGGACCAGGAGCGGCTGCAAATTAAGCAAGTGCGGATGGTGGCGGACCGGCATCCTCTTCGCCGGTCCGGACACAGTCCGCGTTGCTGGCACGGTTGCGCACGAAGCTGCAGGTGATGGCCAATATGCTGGCGGGGCCGAGCGCGGTTTACGGTCACAGATTGGCGGACCGCTTTCGCGGCCAGCCTTAAGGCGTAATCGTTCGTTCCATCGCGAGAGGAAGTTGATGGTCATATGTCGAGCTTGAATGCGAGCCTCGCCACTGCGCTGAGCGGACTGATGGCCGAACAAGGCGCGATGGAGACTACGACGAACAACATCGCGAACGTGAATACGCCAGGCTATTCGCGGCAGGTGCCGGTGCTGGTGACGACCGATCCCGTCGAACTGGGAAACCTGACCTTCGGCACGGGCGTCGACCTGCAAAGCGTGGAGAGCATTACCGACCCGCTGCTGGAGACGCAGATCCAGCAACAGACGCAGGCGGAGAACCAGTACAACACGCTGTCTTCGGCGCTGCAGCAGACGCAACTCAATTTCACAACCACGACCAGCGACATCGGGACCGAGATTACAAATTTTTTTAACAGCATCAACCAGCTCTCGACCGATCCGTCGGATTT
This sequence comes from uncultured Acidobacteriaceae bacterium, assembly GCA_963743585.1. GTDB lineage: Bacteria > Acidobacteriota > Terriglobia > Terriglobales > Acidobacteriaceae > Sulfotelmatobacter. The sequence goes on from CAVUQI010000012.1 coordinate 135,764, forward strand.
GTCGGTGCGCCAGGGAGTGCTTACCGCCGCCGACAACCTGGCGACCAGCTTTAATACCACCGCCAACAATCTCACCCAGCAGCAGCAGACCCTGGATTTGAGCGTGGTGCAGACCGTCGGCCAGGTCAACCAGCTCACCAGCCAGATCGCGCAACTCAATGGGCAAATCAGCACCTTGCAGAACTCGGGAGAGACCGCCGGATCGTTTATCGACCAGCGCCAGCAGGCGATCGACCAGCTCTCGTCGCTGGTGGATGTTTCGGTGATTCCGACCAATAACACGCTGACGCTTACGACCTCGAGCGGGGCGCCGCTGGTGAGCGGAGAGCAAAGCTATCAACTCACCACCCAGGCCAACGCAGCGGGATTGCACGATGTTTATTCCCAAGGCAATGACATCACCAGCCAGATCACCTCCGGCCAGCTCGGCGGGACGATCGAGGCGCGCGATCAGCAGGTTCCGGCGATCGAGAACCAGCTCGACACGCTGGCCGCGGGACTGGCGAACGCGGTCAACGGAGTACAAACCGCAGGCTTCGATCTCAACGGCAACGCGGGGACTGATCTGTTCAATCCGCCGCCAGCGGGTACGACCGGCGCCGCTGCCGGCCTTTCCGTGGCGATCACCGACCCCTCGTTGATTGCGGCCAGCTCCGACGGCACCTCCGGCAGCAACGGAAATGCGGAGGCCATGTACGCGCTCAGCAACCAGACAATCATCGATGGGCAGAACCCCACCGACTATTATTCCGGCATCGTTTCCAATGTGGGCAACGCCACCGCGAATGCTTCGGCGGAGCAGAGCGCCTCCAGTTCCATCCTGCAGCAGCTCAACGACCAGCTCTCCTCGGTTTCGGGAGTTTCGCTCGATGAAGAAGCGGCCAACATGGTGCAGTACCAGGACGCTTATCAGGCCTCGGCGCAGGTGATTACCACCATCAACGACATGATGTACGCGGCGATTCAAATGAGCACGTTGACCGTCTGAGCGATATGCGGGTCAATCCCAATCCGTATCCCGACCTGTTGGCTGACATCGGCCAGACACAGCAGGAGATCCAGACCGATGAGCAGGAGATCGCCACCGGGCAGACGGTGAACCTCCCCTCCGACGATCCGTCGGCGGCGGCCGCGCTGGTGCAGAATGCCAGCCAAACCTCCGAGGCCGACCAGTTCGAGCGCAGCCTGGGCAGCATTCAGGGAGAGATGCAGAACGCCGATTCGGCGCTGAATTCGGTGGTCACGGCGTTGCAGCAGGCCATCACTTTGGGCACCGAGGGGGCCAACGGCACCCTCAATGCCGACGATCGCCAGGCCATCGCCGCCCAGGTGCAAGGCATTCAAAGCCAGCTGCTCGGCCTGGCGAACCTCACGTATCAGGGCAGCTATGTCTTCGGCGGTACCGCGAACCAAAGCGCTCCGTACGTGCTGAATACCAGTTCGCCCTCCGGCGTCACCTACCAGGGAAATTCCGGGGTGAATACGGTCACTCTGGGAAACGATTTCTCGCTGCAAACCAATTTGCCCGGCACGCAACTGTTTTCCGCTTCCGGGACCGACATGTTCCAGAGCATTCAGGCAGCTCATCACCGGCCTGCAGAGCGGCTCGGGGATTGGCACGGCGGTGAATGAAGTCAGCAGTTCTTTGAATTCCATCGATACGGCGCGGGTGTTTTACGACAATGGGCTGAACCAGCTCAACTCGCAGCAAACTTATCTCAGCAGCCAGACCCAGCAACTGGCCGAGGCGCAGAATTCGATTGAAGCGGCGGACCTGCCCGAAGTGATCAGCAATCTGACCAGCGGGCAGGTGTCTCTGCAGGCGACGCTGGAGACGATCGGGCAGACGTCGCAGACCAATTTGTTCGATTACTTGAAATAGAAATTGGCGGCTGAATAAAGCGCAGGCGCGAAGTTTATTAAGTTTATAAGGTCTGGCGGGAGGCACGGGCCCACTCGGTCGCAGACCGCAGCCGGGAGCGTTGGGCTTCGATGCGGGCTTTCTCGGTCAGCAGGGCGCGGTGAATCGAAGGTAGAAGATCGCGCAGCCGTTCTACCTGGCGGCGATATTGGGCAAGTTCGCGATCGAGTTCCGGATCGTTTCCCTGGGGCGGAAGCGGGTGGGAGCGCAGGCCGGCGCCAGCGGCCAAAAGTTCGGAGAGCAGGCCGCTCATTTCTTGCGGCGTGATGGTTTCGCGGGCAGGTTTTGCCGCTACTGTGTCCAGGCAAAGGCCGATGCGCCGGTTGCGGTCGCGCATGATCTGCAGCAGGGATGGCATCAGGCGCTCCAGTCGGCGGGCGGGACTGCAGAGTAAGGGACCCCGGCGGCGGCTTGCGAATTCTGGTCAGGATGCCCGGTCGAGGGTGAAGCGGCGCGTTCGACTTCCAGCCAGGCCTCGTAGACCAGGGCCAGTTGCGAGATTTGCTGTTCCAGAATGCGGGCCGACTGTTTCAACTGGGCCTCGACCAAGCCAGCGCGAATGACGGTATAGAAGCGCTGCAGATTTCTGGCCACCTCGCCGCCGCGTTCCATGTCGAGCGACCCCTGGAGTTGGCCAATGACAGTAAGCGCGTGATTGATTTTGCGGGTGCGGGCTTCGATCTCTCCCTTTTCGATCAAGAGTACGGCCTGCCGCAGATCTTCGATGGCCTGCTCGTAGAGGCAGATCACCAGCCGTATGGGGCCCGCTCCTCTGACGGCCGCTTCACGATATGAGAATTTTGCATCCATTTGCGCGATTTATTACAGCCCCGAAGTCAAGGTCGGTTCGCTGGAGATCAGCTGGCCGGTCGAGGACGTTCCCGAATTTAATGTGCCCAGCGTCTCCGTCACTTCCTGCAGCAACAGCGGGTAAGATTGCAGGGAAGCGTTCACGGAGTCGTATTGTGCGGTCAATGCGGTTTGTTGATTGCTCAGTTGGGTCTGAAAATTTGTGATGTCGGTGGTGAGGTCTTGTTCCTCTGCGGTGTTCTCGGTGACCTCCGCATTCAGCGGCCCGGTGGTGGGATCGGTCAAGTTGGTGAGGTCGGTGTTGAAAATGTTGGCAAAACCACTGTTCGAGGAATTTTGGAAGAAGTTCTGCACAGCCGAGGGGTTCGAGCCCACAACCTGGGCGAAAGTCTGGCCAGTAGCGTTGGAGCCCACGGTCAAGCTGCCGTCATTGTTCATGTTGATGCCGAGCGATGCCAGGTTGACTAGACCGCTATTGCCGGTGATCGCGTAAGCGGCGTCGGCGAGAATGCTGGACTGCAGGGACCGCAACGAGGTATCAGATTCGAGCGGAGGCGCGGGCGTGGAGCCGGTGGGGTCGACCGCGTACTGGGCGTTGATGTCGCTGACGACCGTGTTGTATGCGGAAACAAAGTTGTTGACTGCGGAACTAATCTGATCGGTGTCCGGAGCAACCGTCAGTTGCACGGGAGTGTCGGGCGCCGCGCCGAGCAGGTTGAGCGTGATCCCTTGAATCGCTCCGGTCAAGGTATTGGTGGCACTGCTGAACGGCACGCCATCGATGGTGAGGGAAGCGTTGGTTCCACCCTCCGGCGTGGCGAAGCTCAGACTTGTGGCAGGGTTTGCGGCAACCGCCAGATTGGTTGTGTTGTTGGCAAAGGCCAGGTCTCCCGCGGGACCGGAGGCCTGGCTCTGGATCGCGAGATGGGCCCCTCCGGAATCGGTGACGACGCTGGCTGTGACTCCCCAATTATTCTGCGTGCTCTGGGCGTTGATGTAACTTGCGAGGGTCGTAAGTGTGTCGTTGGACCCTTGGGTGATCGGGATGTCTTCGGTGGTGCCGCTGGGCCCTCCGATTTGCAGCTGGATGTCTCCGGTGGTTTGTCCACTGGGTAAAATGGACGTGCTTGCGTTGGCCAGGTCGGCGGTCGAAAGAGTTCCTGTGATGCTATTCGATACGATGGCAAGCGCGCCTGTGCTGCCAGTGTTCTGACTCTGCAGAGCCAGCAAATAACCGCTGCCGTTATTGACTACACTTGCCGTTACACCCCAATTGTTGGCCGAGCTTTCTGAATTGATATAGCTGGACAGCGAATCCAGCGTGTCGTTGCTGCCAGGTGTTATTGGGATGTCGTAAGTTGTTCCGGACGAACCTCCTACCTGCAACTGAATATCTCCCCCGGCAGCGCCGGTGGGCAAAAAGGAGGTAGTGGGGTCCGCGACCGGATTGGTGTACAACGTCCCGGCTGTGGCGAGACTGTTCACTACAATTTGATGGGTCCCGGCGACTGAGTTGTTCTGGGCGGTTGCCGTCACCTCGGCCGAATTGGAAGAGGTGACTGCCTGGGCAGCAAGGGCCCCCGTCGGGTCGGCGAGCGCAGCCACTGCGGTCTGCAGATTGGTCAGGTCGTTTTCGATTCCGTCCAGCACTCCATTTTGAGTCGCGAGCGAGGTTGATTGATTTTCCCAAACTGTGAGTTGACCGCTTTGGGAAGAAAGGATCTGCTGCACCACCGAACTCACATCGATGCCTTGCCCGGAGAGAATTGTCGACGGATTCAAGCTAACGCCCATGGTCTTCCCCTTTCTCGATTGGGGCTGCTTGCGGTGCGGCCTCCTGCGCCAACTCTTTCGAGATGGATTGCGCCATATCGAGCATTTGCTGTGGCGGCACTTGCAAAATTACATTGCCGTACTGGTTTAGGAATTGATACACCGCAATTTCGCCTGGCGGTTCCATCTGCACCTTGACTTCATCTTGTGCGGCGCTTGGTGCCGAAGAGTGAATTTGCGGCCCATCGTTTTCCCGTAAGGAAACGCGTCCTGAAATGGATTGAGAGGCAGCTTGCGCCAGGCGCACGACTGCCGGTTCGTCCTGAGATTCAGTCGAGGGAGGAAACATGAGTACAGGACTCACGCTCATATCGAGCTTCCCAAGGATAAGTTGGAAGGAGGCAGGCTCGTCTGCCTCCTTCCGGGTTCGAACTATTGCAGCAGTTTGAGAACAAGCTGCTGTTGCTGGTTGGCCTGGGCCAGAGCGGAGATACCGGTCTGCTCCAGGATGGAATATTTGGTCAGGTTGGCCACGACGGTCGGAATGTCAGCTGCCGTGATGGTGTTTTCCGCGGAGGTCAGGTTCTGCACCTGGCTGTTGATGACGTTGCTGGCCGCAGTGAGACGGTTGACGCTCGCGCCAAGAGTGCCGCGTACGCTGGCAATGTTTGAGATGGCCTGGTTGATCAGCGTCAGCGCAGTTTGCGCGTCGGTTTGGGTGTCCAGGTCGGTGGAGGCCAGGTCGGCGGCGTTTCCGCCGGTGCCGTTGGTGATCCCCGTGGTGGTCAACCCGCCAATGGATACGGCGATTTGCGTCGATCCGATGGCGGTTGAGTCACTGAGGAAAATATTAGTAAGCGTCGAAGCGGTGGTAGACGGGTTGGTGAAGGTCCCGAATACAGTTTCGGTGTTGGTGGGACTGACGGCCACGTCGCTGTTGTTATTGGGATCGACCACTTCCAGGTTGCCGTTGGTGAGATAGGCTTGCAACCCGGCAGGATCGCTCGGGTTGTTGATGGCGGCGATCAAGGCGCCGACCGTCAGACCGTTGGTGGTGTTGGCGGTGAAGCTGAAGGTCTTGCCTCCAGCGCTGAAGCTGGTGACTCCGCCGTTGGTCAAAGCGGAATTTGCCGTCAGGCCGCCGGCATTGCCGATGAGTTCGTTCAAATCCGGAGTTGCAGCCGCCGTGGTTGTAGGGGTGGTGAAGTTCGTCGCTGCGCCCTCAACCGCTGCGCCCAGCAACGTGTCGGTAGTTGTGACCTGAAGGTCGGCGCGGCCTTCTGGATCGGTGACTACGAGTTGGCCGTTGGTCAGGGTCGCTTTCGCTCCCACCGTGGTGTCGGAGTTGATGGCGTTGATCAGGTTCTGAACAGTCGAGGTCGCGGCAGCGTTCGCGGTAAAGGTGCCCAACGTGTTATCCGGATTGGCCGCCAACGCGCCCAAGGTACCATCGACGAGCGTGTTGCTATAGGTGCCCGTGGTGGCAGCCAAATCAGTGTTGGCAAACGTCCCCAAGTCGGTGCCGGTACCCTGGGCCGCTGTAAGGGTGCCGCTGGCAGTGCTGTCAGTAATGAGCAGGTTGCCGCCGCCGGTAAGGGAAGCGGTGTAGCCCGCATGTGAGGCATCGGTACCGCCAACGGTAATGCCATTCGCGGTGGTGCCTGAGGCGATAACGGCCTCCAATTCGGCGACGGTTGAGGTGGTGCCGGCGACTGTGTAGGTGGTCGTACCCGTGCCCCGCGTCAGCGTGAAGACGTCGCCGTTTGCCAAATCGGTGCCGGCTGTAAGGTCTCCGACTCCATCTGTTACCTGATGGATGTTGGTTGCGCCCGATTCGACGAAGGTCACGTCCTTGTTATTGTTGCCGTCGGTGAGTTGGATTTCTCCGCCCACGAGAGCTGCCGTGTAATTGGCGGCGGAGCCGGCTCCGCCGACCGTGACCTGTCCGGCGACGGTGGCGCCGGTGTTGATGGCGGCCAAGAGGCTGGCCACGGTCGAACCGCTGGAACCGACGGTGTACGTGGTGACCGCGCCGTTTCGAGTTGCGGTAAAGACATCTCCCGCTCCCAGCGCGGTGGTGGCGGTTAGGCCACCCGCGCTGCTGGTCACTTCGTTGAGATTGGTGTCGCCCGTCTCGACTGCCGTCAGGTCGTTGTTATTGTTGGTGTCGGTAATCTGCAAATTGCCATTTGAAAGTGCAGCCGTGAACCCGGTGTGACCGGTAACAGAATCTGTGCCAGTGACGGCGATGTTGTTGGCACCGACGCCACTGTTGATGACGCCTATCAAGTCCCCGATGGTCGTGCCCGTGCCGCTCACTGTGTAAATGTCAGTGCCGGTGGCCCTGGTCAAAGTGAGGATGGCGCCGGAGGCCAGAGTAGTATTCGCGGTAAGGTCTCCATTGCTGGTGGTGACTTGATTCGTATTTGTGCCGGTCTCGGCCAACGCCAAGTCGTTGTTATCGTTCAGGTCAGTGACTTGCAGACTGCCAGCCGAGTTCAGCACGGCCTGATAGCCGGTATGGCCCGCGCTGTCCGTACCGGTAACTGCGATGCCGGTCACGGCGGCGCCCGTGTTGATGGCATTTTCCAATGCGCCCACCGTGGTTGGGGCGGTCGCAGTAAACACCGTGGTGCCGGTAGCACGGGTCAAGGTTACGGTAGCGCCCGTCGCCAGAACGGAAGCGGCAGTAAGGCCGGTGCCGGAGCCGGTGACTTCATTGGGATTCGCGCCGCCGGTGCCTTGCGCGGTGTATGTAAAGGTGACTCCGCCAGCGCTGACTGAAGTTTCGCCTCCAACCGTCAGGACCGTGTTCAAAGAGAGCGGTGCCGTTGTGGCACTGTTGCCACTGACGGCGGCGTTGAGATTGGGCGCCGAGCCGCCCTGGAACACGGACTGTCCGTTATAAGTCGTGGCAGTGCCGATTTGGTTGATTTCTGCCAGGATCGATGCATATTGCGCCTGAATGGCGGTGCGCTGCGAGTTGGAAACCGTGCCCGTAGCCGACTCCGTGGCCAGCGTAACGGCGGTGTCCAGCAGGGTGGTGACCTGGGACAACGCGCCATCGGCGAGTTGCAACTCGCCCACGCCGTCATTGGCGTTCGAAACCGATTGGGTCAGAGCTGCGATGTTGGCCTGCAAGCCGTTAGCGATGGAGAGACCGGCGGGATCGTCGGCCCCACTATTGATGCGCGAGCCCGAAGACAGCTGTTGCAGCGTGCTGTTCAGGGCATTGCTGGTCAAAGTCAGTTCGTTTTCCGCCACCAGCGACGGGATGTTATTCAGGATACCTAGAGGCATTGTTTTCTCCTTAGCTTGAAGTTGGTCCCGCCGTCTTCAGTTTGGAACCGCCTCCTCAGCTTTGGCTCACTGCGGAGTTCCCGTTCCTTTGTGCTCTACGGAACCCGAATGTCTTTGTGTCCATCGGCGGGTTGGGTTTTGGCTTTAGCCCCAGACTGGCTATGGGCCTACTTCCAAAGTAACTGTCGCAGTCCGGGGATGGGGTAAGCCTTTGTCTGTCGGCCGCCGATATCTTTTTGCAGGGGACTGTGTGCTCAGGGGAGTCTGTCGGAGGGAAGAGATAGGAGAACATGATTCGCCTCACGCGTCTCAACAACCAATCTTTCATCGTCAACTCCGATCTCATCAAGTTTGTCGAGCAGTCTCCGGACACGCTCATCACGCTGACCAGCGGAGAAAAAATTGTGGTGAAAGAAAATGCGGAACAAGTCTTACAGCGCGTTATTTCGTTCCGCCGCTCGGTGCTGGAGGGTGTCTCCTCTGCCGGCGGCAACTCCTCTGTTGCCCACAATCTTTCTGCCCTCCATCCCGAAAGCGGTAAAGGAGAGCCGCAAAAGTGAGCGTGGACAAGGCCAGCTTGATCGGGCTTGTGGTCGCTCTGGGAGGGATCATTGCCGGTCTTTTGCTCGAGGGCGGCAGCATGAGCCAGATATTGCAGCCCACCGCGGCGATGATCGTATTCGGGGGGACTTTGGGAGCGGTGATGGTGCAGTTTCCGCTGCCGATTGTTCTGCTGGCTTTTCGACAGTTCGGCTCCGTCTTTGTTCACTCGCCGAGAGATCCGATGCAAACCATCAGTCAACTGGTCCAATACGCCCAGCAAGCCCGAAGAGAGGGCATTGTTTCGCTCGATGTCGAGTTGCCAAAAATCGAGGATTCCTTTCTCAAGCGCTCTCTCATGCTGGCCGTCGACGGAACGGAGCCGCAGGAACTACGCAAAATGATGGAACTCGAACTCGACAATCAGGCGGAATATGAAGAGCAAGTTCCGCAGGTGTTCGAGTCGGCAGGAGGTTTTGCGCCGACGATCGGCATTATTGGCGCGGTGTTGGGGCTCATTCAGGTGATGCAACATCTGGACAAGATCGATGAGGTAGGAAAAGGGATCGCAGTCGCGTTCGTGGCGACCATCTACGGCGTGGGATCGGCGAACCTTTTGTATCTGCCGATGGCCGGCAAGATGAAGTTGCGCATTCGGGATGCGCAAATCGTTCGCGAGATGACGTTGGAGGGAGTGGCTTCGATTCTGGAAGGCATGAATCCACGCATGCTGGAAACCAAACTTTTGGGATTCCTGGTCGAGGCAAACCAAAAACCAAGTGAAACGGAAGAGAGCATCGAGTGAGTTCACGACGCAGGCGTACGCGCGGGCATACGAACCATGAACGCTGGCTGGTCTCCTATGCGGACTTCATTACGCTGTTGTTTGCATTCTTTGTGGTCCTATATGCCTCTTCGCAAGTGGACCACAAAAAAGTTGGCAAGCTGGCACTGGCCATTCAGGTTGCATTTCAGGAGTTGGGTGTGTTCCCTGCTTCCACCACGCAGGTACCCATTGATCTAAACGATCCTATGCCCTTCAGCACGGTGCAGGCGATCCAGAATGTCAAGCGCAACGCGGAGCTACGACGGGTTGCTTCCGCTCCGGAAGACACGCTTTCCGGCAGCGACGAGGAGACCGACATTTCCACTTTGCAAACTGAGTTGCGGGAGGCGCTGCATAAAGAAATCACGCTGCATGAAGTCGCTCTGCACCGGGAGAGCGATGGTCTGGTGATCAGCCTGCGGGATTTTGGTTTTTTTGACAGTGGATCGGCGACCATCAAGCCTGAATCATTGTCGGCGCTCGATCGTATCGCGTCGATTCTGTCGATTCGCACTTACAAGCTGCGCATCGAAGGGCACACGGACAACGTTCCGATTCACACGCCCCAAATGGCCTCCAATTGGGAGCTTTCGACGGCGCGAGCCAGTGCGATTGTTCGGGTGCTGATCATAGACCATCATTTTCCTCCTGACCGGCTTTCGGCTGCAGGCTACGCGGAGTACCATCCGATCGCAAGTAATCTGACCGCGCAGGGACGAGCGCAAAACCGGCGGGTGGACATTGTGGTGCTCACCACGCGAGCAGACACGACGAATTCGTCTGAGGAGAACAACACGGAGAAGCCGAGTCCGGGAGAGCCGTGATTAAACCCTCAGTGCCAGACCTTAGCGGCCACAGTTTTTGCCGATCGCGCGTTCACATCCAACAATTCGCTGACTGCCTTGATGAGCGTGTCAACAGAGAAAGGCTTGCGCAGGTACGGAGTGCAGCATGCAGAGGATGCATGCGGCGTGAGTTCCTCGGCATAGCCGCTCATCAGCAGAACGCCGGCTCGCGGATGCAGTGCACGGAACGCTCTGGCCAGTTCATTTCCGCTCATGCCGGGCATGACCATGTCGGAAACCAGCAGGTCGGGAGGTTGCGGGGAATTGCGGCAGATTTCCAATGCCTGGCTGGCATTGGCCGCAGTCAGCACTGTGTATCCGTACAAGCACAAGGCCGCTTCTATCGATTGCCGCACAAACGTTTCATCTTCCACCAGCAAGATCGTATACGGCACGCCGAAGTTATCGGCTGCGCCGTTTTTTATCAATCCTTCTTTCTCGCAAGCAGCCAGGCGCGCCACAAGAACAACTGAGCAGTTCGGGTGCCGTTTCATTCGCGATAGAAGTGGGGGTAAGTGAGCGCAACTGGCCATTTACAAGAGGAAGTGTTCGTTGTCGTTTCTTGATGTGATTGTGATTTTCAACCGCATGTCCCATATCAGGACAAAGGGGCAACAACACGTTCTGATTCGGGAGATGAAGCTTGCGTTCTGAATCTCACTTCTCTCGCTTCGGAGCGGTGAGCACGGTCATGTAGGGATCGAGCAGAAGCTTGTGGGTTCCCGCTGGAGCGGACAATCGAAACGATGTTTCTACTCCGTCGGCGAACAGGCGCTGCAACAAGATCGGCGCTCTGCCCCTCGCTACGGCATAGATGGGAACAGAGGTGACCAAATCCTGGGGCGCGTCTTCCTGGTGAATCACTCCGGTCACCAAAGTGGTCTTGCCCCTGGCCGCGAATTTTACTCCCTTGAGTTCGAGCTTCGGCATTGACGTGCCGTTGACCCATCCATCCAGAAACCAATCCAGAGAAGCTCTGCCTTCATAGCGCAGGCTGGGCGGCAAATCTTCGGCGAAGACGTCGAACAATTGCTTAGTAGTAATGGACTTTCCCTGGTAGCGGTCGCGCAGCTTGCGCAACGAGCGCACGAAAGGCTCGGGGGCATCGGGGCCAGAATTGTTTTTTCGCTCGAGTTCGGCGCCGTCCTGCAACATCGTGCGCAGCATGTGAAAGAGCCAAGTTGCCCGGCCGTAGGTGATCGCTTCGTAACCCTGCGGGAAGCGGGATGAAAGCAACCGGCTTCCCAAAGTCACTGGGCCGGGGTCATCGTTTTCACCTTTTTCGACGAGATCACTGCGATACTTCTCCATGATGACGCGGAAGCCTGCCGGGTTCCGATCCTGCAGCATCATCAGGGCGGAATAGTTTGCCAACCCCTCGGAGAACCACTGATCGTGATAAGTACTCCAGGTAACGAGATCTCCCCACCACTGATGCGCGGCCTCGTGGGCTGGTATTAATTGGTCGATCAGCGCTCCTGCCGCATTCATGTGAATGTCTTCTTGCTCCTGCTTATTCAGAAAGGCGTAGGAAGAAAGGAAAATAAGTCCGGGCCAGCCTTGACTCTCGCGTCCTGGTAACTGAGTTAACGCTAACTGGCTATAGGGGAACGGACCGAAGCGATCTGAGTAGTAGTCGATGGCATCGGCGGTGAAGTTGGCGACGGCGCGCTCGTTGCTGACGGGCGATGGGGTGTCTGGCGGTGATGGCGGCGGCAGCAGAGGGATCCCTGGGCGTTGATGAAAGGCATCCCCAGGCGGGAGTGGCTGCGGGGGAGGAGCAGTGGGGAAGTCCCGTTCAACGCCAACGGTGGCATAGGCATCGACATTTATGTTCCCGGCTTTTGCTTCGGCGCGAACATATTTGCCCAGATTGAAGCCGGCAATCGGGATGGGCCGTTCCGAAACCCAGCGGCTTACCTGTTCGTTATTATCGCCGGTGTTTTGCGAATCGTGCCGGGAACTCGGCAGGGCTTGAATAGGCGATGTTGGCTTGCCGGTGGCCACAAGGGTCCAATCGCGGGGATAGTGAAAAGTGAGATCGAAGTCGGCCATCGCCAGGCCGCGGTTGGGATACCAGGTACCACGCTCCCCAACGTAGAGCAAACCATTGCCGGCTTCGGCCAAAACGTCTCCACTGTAAACGAAGTGCAGAGTAAGCCGTTGGCCCTTGACGGCCGGCGCAGGCAGAATCACGGCCACAAGATCGTCGCCGCTGCGCGCGAGCCGCGAACCTTCCACTGCGGGATTGTGGATGAACTCAACCGAATGTCCGTCGGCCTCGACGCGCTGTACGTGGAGAAAACGGGACAATTCGAAGAGCAGGAAACGCGACCCTCCGTGTTCGGTATCAAGTTGCATTTTTACATCGGCATCGAGTTCTTTGGGCGGTTTTGCGTGGGCGTCGACGACGTAGCTGTGGACGAGAATGCGATTCTGGCGAGACTCGGATTGCTGGGGCAGGGTTTCCGGAATTTTTTTCTGTAGAACTTTTCGGGGTCCGGCGTTCTGAGGTGAGAACGAAGTCCAGACGTCGTAATAAATGTTGCCGTTTTCCGCCGTCCGGGTTTGGCCCGCTTCGATTTGCTCATCGGCAGTCGAATCGAAAAAGACGTCGAAGACGCCGAGCGTGTTTCCCTGCAAGCGGGCGTGTAGCAGGCGGTCTTCGGGATCTATCTGCTTTTGCGGAGTCGAGTCATTCGCGGCCTGGTTGGAATCAGGCAACAGTTCGCTGAAGGTGGAAAGCAGCCGCATGGCGTCTTCTTGCGCGAGATTGCGGGCGGTTTGATCCCACTGCGAAACGAACTCCTGTGCCTGCTCAGGCGCTCGCAGGCCGGGCTGTAACTCTGCGGCAGTGTCGTCGTTAAAGCGGAAATAGGCGCTCGAGAAGCGTTCTTCGAGAATCGCCATTCCGGTGAAGCGGCCCATCGATCTTCGTTCGACGTCGGATGGTGGCGTGAGAAGGACTTCGCCATCGCCCACGAAAAATGCCCCGGTAATTTTGCCCAGCACATCTTTCGTGAAAGCGATGGTGCCATCGTCTAAAGTGATGTGGATCGCAGCACGATCGATCGAAGCGTCACGGACCCGGAAGACACGCGCCGGGTCGAGACCGACACTGCGAAGCTGCAAGTACAGAGATTCTGCCGGCCCAGGTTTATCTGTCTTCTCTGCGGTCGACTGCGCTTTTGACGCCGCGGCCAATCCAAAAAAAGCCACGCATAAGAGCATTGCTCTGGACGGGCAGCGCGGTACTTTGGTCACTGGGTGAGGCCCCTCACTGTTGCTAGAATGCGCTTCGATGCGGCTTCGTGTCACTAGCGTAGGAATATTATGGTTGCTGCTCGCCGGTGCGGCAGGGGCCGACACGATCCATTTGAAAAATGGCCGGACGATCGTCGCCGATAGCGTTCGCGAAAGGGGAAATCGGTACGAATACGACATCGGCGAGGACACTTACGCGATCCCCAAGGCTTCTGTAGACCATGTTGAAGCCGGTGGAGTGCCCGCTTCGGCTTCGCCTTCTGACTCATCTCCCAGCCCTGGCGCAGGCAAGGGCGATCTGCCAGTTTTCGTTCCGGTTGAGAACCTGGCAGATGTTGGCGACCTCCCAAAAGACATTATTAAAGATGGCAAGGTCGATTCCGATGCGGTTTCAAAACTCGAAGGCAAGGGCAATGCCGAGCTGAGCGCGACGGCGGATTTTATCGCCGGCAAATTCGAATTCGAGCATGGCGACATGGATTCAGCGCGCCGCTATTTCGATAACGCGCTTCGATTCCAGCCGGAGAATGGAACCATCCTTACTTATTATGCCGTACTGCTGGTTCGGACCGGGAATGCGGCGCAGGCGCTTGCCTACGCTCAGCGGGCGGTCAACGCAGCGCCGCAATCGGCAGACGCTTACACCGTGTTGGGTTATGCGCAGCAGGCTTGCGACCACACGAAAGAGGCCGTGGCCGCGTGGAAGCATTCGCTGGAGTTGCGTCCCGACGCGAACGTCCGGCAATACCTGGCAAAAGCACAACGCGAGCAAAACGCTGAGAGTGATTTTTCGGAGCGTGAGAGCAGCCATTTCGTGCTGCACTATGAGGGCAAGCAGACCTCAGAAGCGTTCCGGGCGCAGATTCTGACAACGTTGGAATCGGATTACGACGATCTTTCGCGCGAGCTGGGCACGCCGCCGCGCGACAACATTCTGGTGACCCTCTATACCGAGCAGGCTTTCTTTGATGTGACGCGCGCTCCCTCTTGGTCGGGTGCGCTGAATGATGGCAAGCTCCGGATCCCCATTAATGGATTGACTGCGATGACGCCCGATCTGGCGCGAGTCCTGCGACACGAACTGGCGCATTCCTTTATCAATGCACTTTCCGCGGGACGCTGTCCGCTTTGGCTGCACGAGGGCATCGCGCAACTGATGGAGCCGAAGGCGCTAGGCAGCGACGGCCGGCAACTGGCGCAGTTATTCAAATCGCAGCGCAACATCCCGCTGAACATGCTCGAGGGAAGTTTTATGAACTTCTCTGGGGCGCAAGCTTATCTGGCGTATGCGGAATCGCTGGCTGCCGTAACGTATATCAATGATTCTTACGGCATGGGCGATCTCCAGCGAATCCTGCAGCGGCTGAGCGAAGGCAGTTCCACCGAGGCCGCGATGCGGGCGACCATCCACTCCGACTACGGGCAACTCGAAACTGAAGTTGGGAAATACCTTAGCGACAAGTACGGCGATTAGTCTGGCCGGCTAAGACTTCCTCCGTTTGCCGAGCGTCGTGGCTTGTGCTAGCTTCGGCTAAGTCACTCAAAGATGTGCGCCCTATTCCACCCCGAAGTGCCGCAGGCGGTCGAGTCCACCGAGCCTGCTCAAAATAAATTCCCGAAGATTGCGGGGGCGGAGATCGCCGCAAGCATTTTCCAAAACCGGGTTGGCGGCGACTTCTACGACAGTTTTCGAGTAGGCCAGGAGCGCATTCTATTTGGCTTGCTGGATGTGGCCGGGCGTGCTGAAACCAACCGGGTGATTCTGGACACCGCGCAAAAGTTGTTCCGCACAGTCGGATCTCAGCTCTTTGCGGCGTTCGACATGAACGAATCGGACGCCATGGTGCAGCTTTGCATTCAGCTGAACATCGGCATTATGGAGAAAGCTGCCGGAGTGCATTCGTGTCCTGCATTTATCGGCTGCTACCACGAAAGGCTGGGCACACTCTGCTATACCAATGCAGGACACACGCCGGGGTTGCTGCGAGACAGTGCGAGTGTGACGGAACTTTCGTCGACTGGGCTGCCGCTTGGTCTTTTCTCGCACGCCACATGCGAAGCTCCGACGGTTGGAATCGAAAAAGGAGCGGCGCTTTTGCTGGTTTCGCGCGGAGTGGTGGACGGCATCTCCAAAGATTCAAAAGACAAAGATACGGAAGCTGAAGACGGCGAGTTTGGCCTGGAGCGAACTAAGAATTTTCTGCAGTCCGACCATTCGCCAAACGCCCAGTCGCTTTGCGCATCAGTTTTGTATCAAGTGGGCCAATTCATTGGCGAACCGTTGGTCCCAGATGACATGACTGCCCTCGCGCTGATCCGAACGGCGTGATGATCTGCACGAAGCTCGGAATTCCGAATGGACGGCCCTAAAGGTAAGCAGCCGGAAGTAGTAGAATAAAGCAAATATTTTCGCCCCGCGTGGCGACCCTTCCAGGAGTATATGAAAAGACTTTTTGCGATGCTGATTGGTATGGCCTGCCTGCCTGCGTTTTGTGCGGGGCAGGTGGTTGAGGAGATTGTTGCGCGGGTCAACAACCAGATTATTACCCGCTCGGAATATGACCGAAGCAAGGACCAGCTTCGCGATGACGTAAAACAACAAGACCCCAGCGATGCCGACAAGGTCTATGCGGAGCGCGAGAAAGATGTGCTGCGCGACCTGATCGATCAACAGCTTTTGCTGGAAAAGGGCAAAGACCTTGGCATCACCGGCGACACCGATCTGATCAAGCGGCTTGACCAGATGCGCAAAGACATGAAGCTCGAAAGCATGGAAGACCTGGAAAAGGCCGCCACCGCACAGGGAATTTCTTACGAGGACTTCAAACAAAATATGCGGAACCAGATCATCACGCAAAAAGTGATCGGTGAAGAAGTCGGCTCGCATCTCAGCATCAGCAAGGACGAAGAGCAGAAATTTTACGACGAGCACAAGAGCGAACTGGAGCAGCCGGAGTCGATTCGGCTTAGCGAAATCCTGATCGCTCCGAAGAAAGCGGCGGCTGAGAAGCCTGCCGCAGCTGGCCCGGGCGCCACCGATCCGGCTGCGGCTGACGGCAAGACTCAAGCGGCAAACACGACTGACCAGCAATCAGAACCGGCTGCCTTGGCCGCTGCCGAGGCCAAGGCCAACGATCTTCTGAAGCAGATTCGCGCTGGCGCGAGTTTCGAAGATGTCGCCAAGAAGAATTCGGATGGGCCGTCGGCTGCACAGGGCGGCGATCTGGGAGTTTTCAAGCGCGGTACTCTTGCCAAAGAACTGGAAGACAAGACCTTTGCCATGAAATCGGGCGAGGTCACGGATGTCATTCGCACCAAGCAGGGCTACGTGATCTTGAAGGTCACGAACCACCAGATGGCGGGCGTTCCGCCGCTCAAAGACATTGAGCCGAAAATCCAGGATGCGCTGTATTATCAGGAGTTGCAGCCCGCTCTCCGCGCTTATCTCACCAAACTGCGAGAGGACGCCTACATTGATATCAAGGCCGGATACCTCGACTCGGGCGCCAGCCCGAACGAAACCAAGCCCATCGACGTAGCTACGGCCAAAGCGGCCGATGCCAAGAAGCTGAAGAAAAAGAAAAAGCTCGGAATCTTGTAGTTCTTTAGGGCGGGTTTTTTAGCGTCTGGTTTCTATAGCTCGACGTTTCGCACTCTCCCTCCCGGCTTTGTGGTTTACACTGGCGTGAGGCGGGCTGCTTGGGTAGGCCGCTCACAATGCGTTCCAGGCACTCCGTCGCAAGCACCAAGCTGCAAATCATGAAAGAGTTCTACATCTGCGATTGCGTTCGCCACGAGAATAAAGTTGTCACCTCCAACTTTGTCGTGGTTGGCAAGCAAATCAAGCCGAAGAAAACAGGTGAGCCGTATCTCGCCCTCACGCTCGGCGACAGAAGCGGTCAACTCGAAGCCAAGATGTGGGACAACGTGGAAGAGGTGCTGGACGCGTTCGATCAGGACGATTTTCTCAAAATCAAAGGCCTGATCAACAAATACAAGAACCGGTTTCAGCTCACGATCCACAAGCTGCGCAAGCTGGGCGAATCGGAAATCGAATTTTCGGATTACCTACCAAAGACCACAAAGAACATCGATGAGCTCTGGCAGACGCTGGGCGAATTCGTCGCGTCCTTTCAGAATCCTCACCTCAAGGCGCTGGTGCTGTCGTTCATGGGTGATCCGGAAATTGCCAGCGCGTACCGCAATGCTCCCGCGGCGAAGACGCTGCATCATGCTTACATCGGTGGGCTGCTCGATCACGTCGTTTCGCTTATGCGATCCTGCGACCTGATAGTCAGGAATTATCCGCAGATCAATCGCGACTTGCTGCTGACCGGTGCGTTTTTTCACGATATTGGGAAAATCCACGAACTGACCTACAACCGCTCATTTACCTACACCACGCGTGGGCAACTGCTTGGCCACATGATTATCGAGCTTGAAATGTTGCAGGCGAAGCTGGCGCTCATGCCGGATTTTCCGCCGGAGTTAAAGACCCTGATCGAACATCTCATCATCAGCCACCACGGCGAATACGAATTCGGTTCGCCCAAGTTGCCGATGTTTCCGGAAGCGCTGGTGCTGCATTACATGGACGATCTCGATTCGAAGATGGAGGCCATGCGGGCGCAGTTCGAGCGCGAGGCCGATTTGGAGGGCGCATGGACCAGCTACAACTCGTCGCTCGGGCGGCCGCTACTGGACAGCGCAAAATTTCTCAATTCGAAAATTCTTAAATCGAAGACGAACCCTGATTCGGATGGGGCTGCGGGCGCGGTTTCGGCTGTTGCTCCATCTAATGGCTCAGAGGCTCATTCCGATCATTCCGAGTCGGATCATTCCGGACCTGCACACTCCGGACCTGCTGACTCCCGCTCCGATCTTTCTCAGTCAGGTCAATTCCCTTCCGCCGCTTCCGAAACTTCCGCATCGGATGAGGCCGAGCCCACTGCCGCAGGCCCCGTTCAAGTGCGCTTCCCAGATAGCTGGATGCGGAAGTAGTGCCGCGAGCGATCAACTCCGCAATGATGCAGTAATCTTGGCCCAGGTGTCATCGAGCGTTTCGGGAAGAATCCGCGTCTCGCAAACTACCGATACGAAGTTGGCATCGGCGACCCAGCGGGGCAGGACGTGCATATGAATATGTCCGGCGATGCCGGCGCCGGCGGCTTTGCCGATGTTCATTCCGAGATTTATTCCGTCCGGATGGTACAGGTCACGGAGAACGCCTTCCATGCGCTGCGAGAGTCCGATCATCTCGTGGGCCGCTTCGAGCGGCAACTTGCGGAGTTCGTCGAGGTGAGCGTAGGGCATGATCATCACATGACCCGGCGTATAAGGGTAGGTATTCAAAATAATGAAACACTGGCGGCCACGGTAGACGATGCGAGTTTTACGGTCGTCGTTTAAAGCTGCCGCTTCGCAAAAAACGCAGCCAGTCGCTTTCTCCGCGCCGGAGACGTAGGCGTAGCGCCACGGAGTCCAGAGATAATCCATGACGGGCAGGGTAGCAGAACAAAAAAATGTATGGAACGGATTGTGTAAAAACGCAAGGAATTGGCGCGTTCTCATCGTGCGGAAACGCAATTGAAACACTGCATTTACATTGCGGAATTTAGGTTTGACACTGTTTGCGGGCCGTTGCTATAGTCGAAGAGTTCCCTTTGGACGCGGGTTTTGTGTAAATCGTCCGACAGCTGGGATTGTCCAAGCTCACTCGCCAGGGTGGGCCCAACACAACCAAACGACTCACACCAGCAGTCCGCTAGCGCAGTGTCCCGCATCCACCGCACCCAGTGCGAGGCTCATCAGAGAGGCATGACTTTGTCCGACGACACCACCAATAACTTCCAATCAACTTCCGCCGTCGCAACCGAAATCGAACCCACGGCAGCTGAAATGTCCGCCTCCGGGCAAACTCCATCTACCACAACCAGCGATTCCAGGAATTCTTCAGACGATCAGTCGTTGCAACCGGCGCAGGTTGCAGATGACAAACCGGCCGAGGACTTCGCTTCGGCCCTCGAGAATTTCACCACCGAGACCGAAGAGGCGGTGGGCGAAGACCGCGTGATCCGAGGCACGGTGCATAAAGCTTACTCCGACGCACGTCGTGGTCGATATCGGCACCAAGTCGGAAGGCCTGTTGCCGCTATCGGAGGTGCTTGACCACGAAGGCAAGCCCAAGGTGAAGGCGGGCGACGAAATCGACGTGATGCGGGAGAAAGGGCAAACCGAAGAAGGTTACGTCAACCTCTCGCACCAGAAAGCGGCGCGGCTCCATGCATGGGATGAGATTGAGAAGGCGCATAACGAGAAGCGTCCGGTGCAGGCGGTCGTGATCGAGCGCACCAAGGGTGGTTTGACGGTCGATGTGTTGGGCGCGCGTGCGTTTCTTCCGGGATCGCAAGTTGATCTGCGTCCGGTGCGAAATCTCGACGCCATGAAGGGGCAGACTTTAGAAGTTACCGTCATCAAGGTAAACAAGAAGCGAGGAAACATTGTTGTTTCGCGCAAGGAGTTGCTTGAGGGAGAGCAGAACGAGAAGCGGTCCAAGACACTTGAACACCTGGAAGAAGGATCAATCCTTACCGGCGTAGTGAAGAACTTGACTGAGTATGGCGCGTTCGTCGACCTCGGCGGCCTGGATGGACTGTTGCACATTACCGATATGTCGTGGGGAAGACTTACGCATCCGCGAGATCTGGTGAATGTTGGCGACCAGATTCAGGTGAAGGTGCTTAAGTACGACAAAGACAAGCAGCGGGTTTCTCTTGGCTTCAAGCAGCTCACGCCCGATCCGTGGCTGGATGCGGAGCATCGTTATCCAGTGGGCGCGCATGTGTCGGGGCGGGTCATCAGCGTCACCGATTACGGAGCTTTCGTGGAACTCGAACAAGGGATCGAAGGCCTCGTCCATGTGAGCGAAATGACCTGGTCGAAGCGGATGAAGCATCCGTCGAAGCTGGTCAATGTTGGCGATGAAGTCGAATGCGTGGTGTTGAATGTGAATCCAGGCGAACGGCGGATTTCTCTCGGCATGCGTCAATTGGCGGAGAATCCCTGGGATGCGCTGCACGATAAATATCCCGTGGGGATGACGGTGGAAGGACGGGTGCGAAATCTCACCGACTTCGGCGCTTTCATTGAAATTGAAGATGGTATCGACGGCCTGGTGCACGTGAGCAATCTCAGCTGGACAAAGCGTGTGAAGCATCCTTCTGAGGTTTTGAAGAAGGGCGACCGCGTGAAGGCAATTGTGCTCGCCATTGAGCCTGACAAGCGGCGGCTGTCATTGGGCGTGAAGCAACTGCAACCGGATGTTTGGGAAAGCTTTTTCGAAAAGCACCACATTGGCGACGTTATTCATGGGAAAGTGCTGCGGGTGGCGGCCTTTGGCGCGTTTGTCGAGATCGCCGAAGGTGTGGAAGGCCTGTGCCACAAATCGGAAGCGATTGACGGCAATGGCCAGCCGATGCACCTGGAGCCGGGCATGGAGCACGATTTCAAGATCATCAAAATGAGTCCGGAAGAAAAGAAGGTGGGGTTGAGTATTCGCGCGGTGGGTGAAGAAGCGTCGCGCTCCGAAGTGGAAGCCTACAAGCAACCGGTTTCGAGCACCAGCTCAACCATCGGTGAGCTGATCAACTGGAAGCGCGCCAGCAACGAAGGCAACTAAGAATCCTGCGCCTTGCCATCCTGAGCGAAATGTGCCGCGCGCGAAAGGGCACGGCATACGCGGTTGAAGGGGCCCTATCGCTGTCCGCGCCGTCCTCCCTCCGAGGAAGATTGTTCAGATCTAAAGCCCGGCGTTTTGCCTGCTCATCCGCCCTGTTCTAGAATCATTGGTTTACCCATCCTCATCTGTTCTCAGTAAGGAGCACCACTTTGCCTGAAACCATCTATGACCTCGCCATTATCGGCAGCGGACCTGCTGGTTACACTGCCGCCATTCGTGCCGGCCAATGGGGTTTGAAAACTGCTTTAATTGAAAAAGATAATGTGCTCGGCGGTACCTGCCTGCACGTCGGCTGCATTCCAACCAAAGCTTTGCTTTTCAATGCCGAGCTTTGGGACCACCTGAAAGATGCGAAAGAATTCGGAATTGAGGGGGTTGACGCGCGCAAGTTGAACTGGACTGCGATTCAAGACCGCAAAGCGAAAATCGTAGCCAAGCACGCAAAAGGTCTTGAGTTCTTAATGAAGAAGAACAAAGTCGAGACCATTCGCGGATACGGCAAACTTACCGGAGGCGCGCAGAACGGGATATTCACGGTTGAGGTGGTGAACGACAATAAGGCGAGCCACGTAAAGGCGAAGAACGTTATTCTCGCGACCGGGTCAGAGGCGCGAATGCTGCCGGGTATGGAGGCCAGCGATCGAATTGTCACGAACATCGAAATTCTCAGCTTGAAAGAGGTCCCAAAGTCATTGGTCATTGTGGGCGCAGGTGCGGTCGGGGTGGAATTCGCTTCGATCTACCGTTCATTCGATTGTGAAGTGACGATCGTTGAAATGCTGCCGCGCCTTGTGCCGGTGGAAGATGAAGAAGTCTCCAAGGAACTTGCCCGCGTTTATCGTAAGCGCGGCATTAATTTTCATACGAGTGCGAAGGTCGAAAAAATCGAAAACACGAAGTCTGGGATTGCCGTCACGATTACCGTCGACGGCAAGCAACAGAAAATTGAAGCGGAGAAAATTTTAATCGCGGTCGGACGCAAGCCGCGTACGCAAAACATCGGCCTGGAACGCACGAAAATCAAGCCGGAACGCGAATTCATCAAAACTGATTCGTGGATGCAAACGGAAGAACCCGGGGTTTATGCTGTCGGCGACATCGTACTGGGCACGCCGCAACTGGCGCACGTCGGCGCAATGGAAGCCATCGTTGCTGTGGCGAAGATTGCAGGTAAACCGGGCAAGCCGATCAATCCCGAGCACATTCCGGGCGCGACGTATTGTCATCCTGAAATTGGCAGCGTGGGCCTCACCGAAACGAAGGCGCGAGAAGCTGGATACAACTTGAAAGTCGGCAAGTTTCCATTCACTGCAAACTCGCGCGCATCGATTGTCGGGCAGCACGAAGGGTTCATCAAAATCGTAAGCGATGCCGATTACGGTGAGATTCTCGGCGTGCATATCATCGGGCCGCAGGCGACTGAATTGATCGCGGAAGCTGTCGCGGCCATGGAACTGGAAGCCACGGTCGAAGATTTGATGTGGACCATTCATGCGCATCCGACGCTGGCGGAAGCCATGCTCGATGCGGCCAATAGCGTGTACGGGACCGGCGATCAATGCGTGAAGACCAGGAGATCCGGTAATCGGGCAATTGAAAAGCCATGCGCTTCAGTTGAAAAACTTTTCACAGATTGGTGACAGGCCGTGCCGGTGTATGATGGTGCGCCGTCTTTAGAAGGCGAGAAGAAGAACCGGGACATGCCCTCTACAAAGGACTTTGTGCAAAGGAAAAGACCGCTGCTCCTACCGGTTGCGGGGTTGATTGTAGTTTTCGGATTTCTAACCATAGCAGCTCCCGTCTTTGCAGCCAGCAATGAGAAGGTGCTGTACGGCTTCTGCACTCTCTCGAACTGCGCGGACGGACAGACTCCCCAATCCAGCCTGGTGTTCGATGCCGCGGGCAATTTGTATGGCACGACTTTCGACGGCGGCGCTTATGGTCTCGGTTCCGTCTTTGAACTGGAGCGAGGCCCAGGCGACACATGGACCGAGAAGGTACTGTACAGCTTTTGCTCGGCCACTAATTGCGTCGACGGAACCAACCCCGAAGGCCTGGTTTTCGGAGCGGCTGGCAAATTGTATGGCATAGCCCAAACCGGCGGCGGTCATGGCTTTGGCGCGGTCTTTGAGTTGGCGTCCGGCGAAGGCGGCACCTGGAGCTACAAGGTGCTGCACAACTTCGATTTTAATGACGGGGACGGATACTATCCCCAAACTGGCCTGATTGTCGATGCGGCTGGGAGCTTGTACGGCGTAACAGACTGGGGTGGCGCTTATAACTCCGGCACGGTATACCAACTGACGGCCGGGGCTGATGGCAAGTGGACGGAGAGGAAGCTACACAGCTTTAACGATAATGGCAAGGATGGGTACGCTCCCTTCGGCGGTTTGATGTTTGACGCAGCGGGGAACCTATACGGTACGACTACACGGGGTGGGGCCTCCGGCACCGGCTGCGGGGGCCAAGGCTGCGGAATCGTGTTCCAGTTGGCGCCCGGGGCAAATGGGGAATGGGCGGAGAAGGTGCTGCACAGCTTCAACGGCAGCGGCACGGATGGTTACGACCCCTGGGGCGGCGTGGTCTCCGACAAAGCGGGGAACCTCTACGGCACCACGAACGCTGGTGGCGCTTCCGGCGTCGGGACGGTATTCGAACTCGCGCTGGGCGTGAGCGGCGGATGGAACGGAAAAGTGCTGCACAGTTTCCAGAATGACGGCGAGGATGGGTACGCTCCCGTGGCTGGCTTAATCGTCGACACGGCTGGGAGCTTGTACGGCACAACGTTTTACGGTGGCCTTTATAACGACGGTACGGTCTTCGAGCTGACACCTGGCACCAACGGAGAGTGGACGGAGAGTGTAGTTCACAACTTTGACTGGAGCCTCTACATCAAGGACGGGACATACCCTGCAGCCAGCCTAATCTTCGACGCGAAGGGGAACTTGTACGGCACCACGGAGAACGGCGGCGACTATAATTTCGGCGCCGTCTTTGCGTTGGCGCCGTAATCAGGGGTCGAAATTCCGCCCAGGCCCTGGGCTGGATGAGGCCGCCTCGTCTACACTGGAACTGGCGGACTACGCAGTTGTGAGATCGCTCAATCCCCCCGATTCCATGATCTCCGTTCTCCAACTCGGGGCCATCGATTACGCCGCCGGTCTCCGTCTGCAGCAGAAGCTGATCCAACATCGTAAGGATGGCCTCGTTGGCGATGTTCTCTTGCTACTCGAACACACCCCCGTCATCACCCTCGGACGCAACGCGAACGCGTCTAATGTGCTGGCCTCGCGCGAGCGCCTCGCCGAACGTGGCGTGGAGATCTTCGAGTGCGACCGCGGGGGAGATGTCACTTTCCACGGCCCGGGACAAATAGTCGGCTATCCCATCTTCGATCTTCGCGGCTACACTCGTGGAACGGCGGAAGCCCCGTCGACTCTGCGAAAAACCCTGGGCGCAGTCGATTTCATCCGCCGCCTGGAAGAAGTTCTGATCCGCACTTGCGCCGATTTCGCCATTCCCACCAAACGACTGCAGGGCCTAACGGGCGTCTGGACTGATGCTGAAACTACCGATGTGGAGACAGCCGCGTTGGCTGTCCAGCGAAGCGCAGCGAGTCAGCCCGCGAGTATGACGGAAGCCAAACTCGCCGCCATCGGCGTCCACATCTCGCGCTCCGTTACCTCGCACGGCTTCGCGCTTAACGTGAACACCGATCTCAGCTATTTCGATCTGATCATTCCCTGCGGCATTAACTCGAAGGCAGTGACTTCGATGCAGCGCGAACTCGGCGGCGAAGTCGATCTCAACGCGGTTGCCGAATCTATCTCGCGCAATTTTGGCCTCGTTTTTCAGGGCCAAATGCTTTGGGTCGATACCTTCGACACGCTGCTCGGAAGGGCGGTGGGGGTGCCGATGCAGGCACCGGAAGAGTTGAGCCAACTAGGCAGCGGCGACATATATCGAGCCTAGGGAATAAACACCAGGCGTCGATCGTGCTTCTGGTTCCATGCGGTTTCAACGTCGGCCAGCGGAACTTTCTTGGTCTCCAATTTCAAGGAGCCCCGGGCAGCGTGTTCAAAGATCTGCGGGAGGGCCTCCACGATGGCCTGCTTGGGCACGCTTCCGCCACCGCTTCCATAAATCTCAAGCCCGGAACTGCGTAAAGCTGCGCCGGGCAGGGAAATCGCAGGGCCGGCCATGGCGCCAATCTCAATCAGCCTCGTGGTTCGGGGCTCCGCGGTAAGATCGTGGCCCGTCAGCGCAGCAACTAGAGCCTCGGTCGGTGCGCCCCAAAGATAGTCGAGAACGACATCGATTCCATCCTTAGCGACAGCGGCAAAAGCTTCCACGAGATTCTTTCCCGGTTCGTCGATTTGAATGGTAACGTCAG
Source organism: uncultured Acidobacteriaceae bacterium (assembly GCA_963743585.1). Lineage (GTDB taxonomy): Bacteria > Acidobacteriota > Terriglobia > Terriglobales > Acidobacteriaceae > Sulfotelmatobacter. Next base: position 161,174 of record CAVUQI010000012.1, read on the forward strand.
CGCCCAGCAATTTTGCGGCTTCCAACTGCTGCCGGTCCCGTCCCGCCGCAATTACGCGCCCTGCGCCGAGAATCTTCGCGATTTGCACCGCGAGTTTGCCGGCAGCTCCGGTCGCACCGAGCACGAGAACGGTTTCACCCGGTTTCAACCCTGCGCGCCACTTCAAGGGCAGCCATGAGGAGGCAGCAGGATTCGGCAAGGCCGCTGCCGTCGCATCATCCAGTTCGTCGGGAAGCCGAAAGCAGAAAGCGCGCGGCGCAACGGTTTTTTCCGCCATCGTACCGAAAGGACGACGCGACCCGCCGAAAAACACGCGCTCGCCACTCTCCAGCGTGCCTACTCCGTCCACTCCACAGACGACCGGGAGATCGCGGAAGCTGGCGTAGTGTCCTCCGCCGGCCATGCCCTTGTCGATGTTCTTGAGCGAAGCGGCGAGAACCTTCACCAACACTTCACCGTCGCCGGCAACTGGATTTTCAAACTGCTCAAAACGCGGAGCGGAGCCTAACTTGTGCAAGACGGCGGCCTGCATAGAGAAGAGTCCTTTGGTTGATGACTTGAATGACGGTTCAGTTTAGAGTATCAGGCCACGTTCAATGACTTCGATGCGATGCGCACTTTGGCCCAACAGGTCATGCTTGTGGCCTTTCCCCCGCGGTCGCGATACCATCAATGCATCGCGCCTTGAGCGCCGCACCACATGGCCAATAAGAACACGAAATCCGAAGCAAACTCTAACGGCAAACGTCGGAGCAACGGGACCTCTCAGTCAAAACCCCCACTTCTCGCAACAAAAGCGAGACCCTTCGGCCCCGCTCAGGGCAAGAATGGGGCACCCACCTCTTCCCCTAAGAAAAACGACACGAGCCTTCGCACGTACTCCATTCCCGACACGCGCCTCGAGCACCCCAATTATGCCGTTCGCCAAGCGGTCGAGAAAGACAAAGACGGCGGCGAGCACGTACGCTATGAGGTGGATGGCGATCTGAGCGCGCCCGTCCCGCCGATTCGCGACTCCGAATATCTCAGCAACCTGCAGGCGATCGAGATCTACCGCTACATGCTGCTCAACCGCAAAATGGAGACGGCGCTCGAAAATCTCTACAAACAGGGCAAAGTCGTTGGCGGAGTTTATTTCGGGCTTGGCCAGGAGGCCTGCTCGTGCGCCTCAGCCTATGCGCTCGATAAAGACGACTGGTTTGCGCCCATGATTCGCAATCAAGGATCGCTGCTGGTCCGCGGCTTCCGTGCCAGCGACACGATGATGCAATACATGGCGAAGGCAGACTCGCCCACCAAAGGGCGCGACGGCACTTCGCATTTCGGCGACATCGAAAAGCGCAACATGGTTTCGCCCATCTCGATGCTTGGCGATCTTATTCCGGTGATGTCTGGCGTGGCGCTGGGCGCGCGCCTGCAGGGGCGCAACATCGCGGTCATGACCTACATCGGCGATGGGGGCCAGTCCACAGGCGTGACATATGAAGGCATCAATTTCGCGGCGGTGCAGAATCTCGGGCTTGTGCTGGTGGTCGAAAGCAATGAGTGGGCCTACTCGACACCATCAGAAATGCAATATCGCTGCAAAGATTTAGCCGAACGCGCCATTGGGTACGGCATCCCGGCGGTGATTGTGGATGGCACGGATGCCTGCCAGGTCTATGACGCTGCGCACGTCGCTGTCGAACGCGCGCATCAGGGCGAAGGCCCAACCATGATCGAAGCGAAAATGATGCGCATGAAAGGCCATGCGATTCATGATGCAGCGGCGTATGTACCGAAACCGCTGTTCGATTTTTGGAAGAAGCGCGATCCGATTGCGAGATTTGAAAATTATTTGGTGAAAGAGAAAAAATGGTTATCAGCGAGAGAACATGCAGATCTGATTGCTGAAGTTGATGGGGTGATTGAAGCCGAACGCGAGATAGCCGTGAACTCTCCGATGCCTACGCCGGAATCAGCCGAAGGCGGCGTATTTTGCGAAGACGGCTGCCACGCAATCAAGCCGAAGTATGGGATGCCGAAAGTGAAGAAAGGTGCCGGAGGATATAAGGAGACGGAAGCGGCGGTGCACTTGAAGTAGAGGGGCACAACGTTACAACGAAGAGTACCCTTGGCGAAATCCTAACGTCCAACTAGGCTAGCCGAACTGAGTGACCGCTAGTTCAGCGGAGGTCATCGGCATCCGCCACGGCACATCGCGATTCACCGATACACATCCTTCCGGTGCCCGACGCGCACGATGACTATCACAATCCGTTTTCCATCGATTCTGTAGATCACGCGGTAATCGCCGACACGAATCCGGAGATGGTCGGCTTGGCCTTTGAGCTTCTTGCTGCCGGAAGGAAACGGATCGTCGCGAAGCGCGGTGATTTTTCCCGTGATTCGCCGCTGGAGTTGGCGCTCCAGATCGCGAAACTCGCGCGACGCTGAAGCTGTAAATTCGAGGCTGTAGCGCATGAGAGCGCCAATCGGACTACAGGCCCAGGTCTTTTTTTATTTTCGACCACGGAATCGTCGGCTCGTGCAAACGCTTTCGCGCCTCTTCGACGTCGATGCGGTCTTCCAGATCTTCCAGGAATTGATAGTCTTCCACCGGCATAATGGCAGCGATAGGCTTTTTCCCTCGATGGACAAGCACCCGTTCTCGTCCGAAGGCCGCACGGTTTAGAATGTCAGAGAAGTTTTGACGAGCAGCACTTGCAGTTAATTTAGCCATTAGAATTTTCTTCAACGTGTACAAAACGTACAATATCACGTTTTGTACACATTGTACAGCGAAGGTTTATCCGCGTAGACTCGCGGCTAAAGGACTGGTTAACTCGCTACCCGCTGCTCAGGACTCTGGACTCGAAACTCTATGCCCCAACTCACTTACCTCGAAGCCATCCGCCAGGGAATCTGGGAAGAAATGGAACGCGACCCCACCGTCTTCTGCCTTGGTGAAGACATCGGCATTTACGGCGGCGCGTTCAAAGTCACCGACGGCTTCATTGACCGCTTCGGTCCTGAGCGGGTCATCGACATGCCCATCGCCGAATCGGCCATCGTGGGCGCGGCGTTTGGTGCGTCGCTCACCGGCATGCGCCCCGTCGCCGAATTTCAGTTCATGGACTTCATCCCTTGCGCCATGAACCAAATCTCCAACATGGTGGCGAAGACACACTATCTCTGGGGCGCGCCCGCACCGCTCGTCCTGCGCGGGCCCAGCGGCGGATATGTCCACGGCGGGCCGTTTCATTCGCAAAATCCCGAAATGTGGTTCGTCCACAACCCCGGCCTCAAGGTCATCTGCCCGGCCACGCCCTACGACGCCAAAGGACTGATCAAGGCCGCCATCCGTGACAACAATCCCTGCATCTTCTTCGAGCACAAATATCTCTATCGGCGAATCAAAGAAGAAGTCCCGGCGGAACACTACGTGGTTCCCATCGGAAAAGCCCGCATCGCACGGGAAGGCCGCGATCTCAGCGTCATTACTTATGCCGCCATGGTTCACTCCGCCCTCGAAGCCGCCGAAATTCTGAGCAAAGACGGAATCGAAATCGAGATCCTCGATCTGCGAACAGTCTCGCCGCTCGACCGCGAGGCCATCGCGCAGACGGTGAAGAAGACGAACAAAGTCGTCATTCTTCATGAGCACGCGCGCACCGGTGGGCTCGCTGGCGAGATCGCCGCCATCATCAACGAAGAAGCCTTCGACGATCTCGACGGCCCCATCGTCCGAATCGCGGGCTTGGACTCCGCCATTCCGTTCTCACCTCCGCAAGAGGAGCACTATTTGCCGACAGTCGAAGACGTGGTGCGCGAAGCGCGGCGGCTAAAAGCGTATTAGCGGACGTTTATCGCGAGAACCGGCACCGTAACTCGGTCCACATACCGAAAAATCAGCTTGCACTAGCGCCGCTGGCTTCCATCTGCCACAATATCTTCTCTAACGTTCGGGACGCGAAACCATGGTCCCGTGGAGAAAGAACAATGGGCAAGTTTTTACTTGGCGTAATTATCACCCTGATAATTCTGGTTCTCGGCGGCATCGGCGCCGCGATACTCGGTTTCATTCCCACCTACGCAAACGTCGCTCCGCCCCACTGGGAACAGCACCTTGCCAACACCGCGGTCGATGCATCCATGGAGCGCCACGCACCTCACATCACCAATCCGCTTCCGCCCACGGACCAGAATTTTGAAGACGCCATGAAGCTTTACACCATGAATTGCGCGAGCTGCCACGGCACCCTCGACCGCAAACCCGCCGACTTGGGAAAAGCGCTGTATCCGCCCGCACCAAACCTGGTCTCTCATCCCCCGGACGATCCCGAGTGGCACACTTTCTACACCATCCGCACCGGCGTTCGCTACACCGGCATGCCCGCTTGGGACAAAATTTTGAGCGAACAGGATATTTGGAAGCTCACCAGCTTCCTCTCCCACATGGAGAAACTTCCGCCCACGGTCCAGGACTACTGGAAGACAAATTTTGGAGTTGCACCGCCCGCCGGAGAAGAAGATAAAAACTAGAAAATCGCAATCAGAGTTGTTCGTCGCCGTCTCTGAAAACCTGCACGAACCGAAGTCAAATGTTCGCTGCGCTGACTCGCTATAATATTCGGTTGCGTGCGGCTTGGCGTATTGGTTAGCCGCATTGGAAGGAAATCATGCCAACTGACATCATCATGCCGCAGATGGGTGAATCCATCGTCGAAGGCACAATTACGAAGTGGTTGAAGAAACCCGGAGACAAAGTTCAGCGCGACGAGCCGCTTTTCGAAATTTCTACCGACAAGGTCGATGCCGAAATCCCAGCTCCCGCTTCTGGAATTCTCCAGGAAATTAAGATTGCCGAAGGTACAACGGTCGGCGTGAATACAGTCGTGGGCATAATTGCCGTCGATGGTGAATCCGCCGCCGCTCCGGCGAAAGCCACACCCGCTCCACCACCCCAGCCGCCCACGTCGCAACCAAAAGAAGAAAAGAAAGCTGCTCCAGCGCCATCACCGCTTAGAGCGCCCAGCGCGGCCCAGCCGGTCGATAATGGCGAAGAAGAAGCTCGTTCATCCCCGCTCGTCCGGAAAATCGCGCGCGAGCACGGGATCAGCCTGGCGCAAATTTCTGGCACCGGACTTGGGGGTCGGATCACCAAGCAAGACATACTCTCATTCATCGAGAAGCAATCGCCGGCAGCGACTGTGCCCGTTCCTGCGTCCATGCCCTCCACTGGACCGAGCGTGGCCCACGAACCCGCGCCGCTACGTCCTGCCCCCGGTCCGGCGGCCGTCACTTATCCAGGTGACCTGGTCCCCATGACGAACATGCGCAAGCTGATCGCGAAACACATGATCGAGTCGCGCCGCACCAGCGCTCACGTCCACTGCATGTACGAGGTGGATTTCACCCGGATCGTGAACCTGCGCAACAAGCACAAAGCCGGATTCGAGCAGCGCCACGGTGTCCGGCTGACCTTCATGCCATTTTTCGTCCGCGCCGCCATCATCGGACTGCAGCAGTGGCCGATCATCAATGCATCCATTGAGGGCGAAAACATCCGTTATCACCGCCAGATCAACATGGGCATTGCGGTCGCTCTCGATTGGGGACTGATCGTTCCTGTCCTAAAGAATGCCGGCGATCTCAACTTCCTGGGCCTCCAGCGTGGCATCACCGACCTCGGAGAACGCGCCCGCACCAAGAAACTCAAGCCCGAAGACGTCGAGGGTTCCACGTTCACCGTCACCAACCCCGGCCAGTTCGGCGCCGTATTCGGCCTGCCAATCATCAATCAGCCAAACTCGGCCATTATGGGCGTCGGCGGAATCACCAAAATGCCATTGGTGGTCACAGACAAAGACGGCAACGACTCGATTGCCATCCGTTCAGTCGTTCACCTGACGCTCGGCTACGATCATCGGCTAATCGATGGAGCGGTTGCGGATCAATTCATGGCGTTGGTGAAGAAAGCGCTCGAGAGTTGGGGCGAAGAGGTCGGATAGCTGTGTCCTGTCCAGCAACAGATTCCTCCTTGTGCCTGTGCCCTCTGGGTGGACTTCATTTCGCGACTGGAGCCACAGCGGCATTCGCTTGCGGCTTCGCCCACGCGGACGCATTCATACACTCCACGACGCCATTAATTACCTGAGAGAGGCCGCTGCTGAACTTCTCAGGGTCGACAATCTCCCGCGCCGCAAGCGCATCCGTTAAGCTCAATGCATTCTGCAGAAACGACATCGCCGCATCTTTCTTTTCCGCGCCGGTTTTATTTCCAAATAATCCCTCGATGCCATTTACCAGCGCGGGCACAAACGCGATCCCACGCAACAATTGCGATAAAAAATCCATAATGCTCTCCCTGATACGTCGCGAAAAAACTCACTCTGCCAAAAACAGGATGGCAGCCGCGCCTTCGAACGGCACAGCTGCCCCTGATTGCTAGGTCAAACTCGCCAGCACATCGTTCAGCGTCGTCAAGTTCGGGTCTGCGCTATCTGTTTTCGCGGCGATCAGCGCGAGGCATTCCTTCAATTCATAGGCCTTGGTCAATGCAGAGGCCAACATGCCCGGCATGTCTAGGCCATAGCCGTCCGCGTCCGCCAGCGTGTTCGCCGTAGGCGCAGTTACATTTTTCAGATTGGTGATGATTGTCGTGCTTGGTACCGTACTCATGATTGTTCTCCTGTTTTTGGGCTAGTCAACTATTTCATCCAATACTTATGCAGCGCGATCGCCAAACTGATCGCCAGACTAATCGCTCCATTGATTACCCGGTTGTGAAAGCTGTTGCGCAAATCGTTTTTCTCCAAAATTCCAATCTTGTCTTCCATCACCTTCACCCTCCCCGGCTGTCCATTCCCCATCAGATTGTCCATCTTGGTTTCCAGTCGAACGAGTTTGTCCAGCACTTCTCGCTGAAACTCAATGTCGATCGCCCGTAATGCTAACTCCCTGTCATTAATCCCCATTCGCGGGTCCCTTTGTCACCAAGAGATTTCACAGCGGATAATCAACGTGCAGTGCGGCGGAATACCGCGAATATCGAGGCGGAGAAGAATTGTCGTAAAGTCTCAGGAAATAATCCTGCACCTCAGCCAATCGGGTTAAAGTGAACGTCTGCGTGCTGAAACGTCCGAACAAATTTCGATCGTTCGCCTGGCCCCATCCGTGGTCGTTCTCTCTGACCTCGATCCCCCCTCCGCTGGGCGGCGTGATTCCCGCATCGACCTCAACCGTTGTCGACGTCACTGACGTCGCTTGCGCCTGTGTCAGATCGGCCTGGTAATACTCCCCGACTTGAGTCGTGGTTTGCAGCGTAAGCGTGTCTTGCAGCTCAATCGTCACCGCATTGCCGCCAAACTCAATTCCTAGCGGTACCGCCAGGTCATTTGCGAACACAATTGTGTAGAACCCACGATCGTCGGCCGGATCGGCAATCTGAATCTCTACCTCCCGAACAATCGCCGTGAACACCGCCGCCCGCGTCGGAACATTCACCGCTATCGCATCACCCGGAAAAATATCTTCGGCAGCTCCGGGCAGAAAGTCGCTCCAGGTCTCATAAGTTCCCGACCATGCCGCTCCCGTCGAATCATCCAAAATTGCCAAAGCCGCGTTTTCACAATCAACCTCGGTGTGCGCCTCCGGAGTTTTCATCACCCGCACACTTCCTCGCGTCCCATCATCAGAGCCATTTTGAAGCGATGCCACACTCGCCACATTTTGTATTAGTGCGAGTGCCCGCCCACTCCCCCGATAACTAGCAACGATCAACTGATTCAGTGCAGGGACATATTCTGGATAAAAATCCAGCGAAGGATCGCTCGTAATCTCGCACTCCGCTCCATCAGAAAGCGCTCCCACAAGCTGCGTCACATAACTCGCACTCGGCAACGCCGTTCTCACCTCTGCCAACGAAATATGCGCGACATATGTATAAGCTATGCTGCACTGGGCGTTCGTCGCGTTTACCAATGCATACGTGCAAAACCCGGGCGCGTTGCTGATCACGTCGTCATAAAGCACGGTAGCTGCCGCAACCAGCGTTTCAGGGTTGCTCGGATCAATATCCTGTACTTCCAGGACAAAACGAACATCCGCCGCAACGGTCGCGCCTCCATATCCTGCGCCGGCAGGATGCAACGATGAATGGTATGTCTCTCCGCTGCGATTGACCTCAACCGAGTAGATGTATGTGGTGAAAAAATACTGATGGCCTGGGGTCGTTGTAATCGGCGCCCCCGTCGGCACTCCGTTGATCAAAGCTTGTATGGTTGAATTTGTACCGGAAGGCGTGATCTGAAAACCCGCCAGACATCCCGCTTCCGAGATCGCTCCCGCATACAACCCACCCAAGACCGCTTGCGACGAAGCCGTAAAACTCACATCTCCGTGCTGCAGCTCCAGAGCGCCACCCAGTTCGATTTGCTCGATAAAACTCACCGTAGTCTGCCCGTCAACGCCGGTTCCGCCCGCGATCTGCAGTGTTTGCGCAACCACTGAAACTGCGCCGGACGGATCATTCACCACCCACGTCGTGGGATCCAGCCCCGGCCCCAGATACTCTTCATCGATCAGCGCCGGTTTTGCCTGCGCAAATGGCGACTGCGAGAGATAGAACTTCAAACTTTCTCCATCTCCAACAAAGTAGTCGCGGACGTAGGCCTGTGGCTCGTCCAGTCCAATCACCGTCACTTCGTTCACCAGCATGTTCGGGCTACTCAGCCACAACGCCTCCGGCGAAAAAGTCTCATCACTCTCATTCAGTGGATAGGTCGCCGCTCCCACGGGTGACAGAATGAGAGCCCCATTCATTGTGCGAAAGCTCGCCCGTGCATAAATGGCAATCTCTGCCGCATGAAGCGAAAAACTTTTCTGCGGATTGACAGCGTAAGTTGCGAGAGTATCAAGCTCCTGCACGGCGGCCGTGTTAAACCACCCCGGCAACAGATCTTGCGCCAGTTGAGACAGAGCATTTCCCGCACTTCGATCCACAAAAGGCGCGCGATTCGGCAACGCCTTCCGATCAAGTAGAATTTCATCGCTCTGCGCGACCAGGTTGTATCGATAGACAGGGCCCTGTTCTCCCCATCCCAGGTATTCATATTCCGGCGCACTCGTCACGTAGCCCGTGAAAATGAAATTCCCATTTGCCTTAAGGACGATCACCCGCGCGTCCATAGCCGGAACCACAAACCCCGGCGAATTCGCGAGCAAGCTGATCTGCAACTCTGCGGGCTGATTCAGCTTTCTCTGCACCTTTGGAAGGTTCGTCCCGTCGACCGCTTGCGTATAGTTCTCTGGCCCTTGCCCCTGCAAATTATCAATGGTTAGAATCATCGCCTTGCCGTGTCGCCTTTCCGCCCGCGCGCAATTTCGCATTGCCGCAGCAATGCGCCGCAGCTGGCCGTATTGTTCCTCATCTTTATGGAATGAAAAGCCTTTAGACTCGCAACTCGCCCTCAATACACCGCAGCCATCGAGGCAGGAAAGTAATTACCCGCTCCTACGGTTCCCACGGCGGAATCGACGTAACTTTTGTTGGCCACATCCCCCTCTCCCACCGGATTCGGCACATTCGGTGGCGTGGTGAAGCTTTTGGTTCCGGTTATCGTCTCCGCATTCGCCAGATGGACCACGGCATCATCGTTCGCCTTCGCCGCCAGTGCAGTATTTACATACTGCATCGACACCGGCTGCGCTGCCGTACCCGGTCCCGGGGTCGTCCTCACCTGCGCAAGCGTCACCGGAGAAGTCGTCGGCACCACCCAGAATTCAGTTCGCACCTCGTTCGGCTGAAGTTGATAAACCACGGTGTAATACACGTTCGCCGGAGTTGCGCCTGCATTTGACACCAATTGAACGTTCAGCGCCCCGTTCGCTCCCAGAGTCACGTCCAACTCACCTGGTGCGACTCCCGCACCGCTCGCCGAGGTGAAGGCTGGCCAAGTAATTACCAGCGTCCCAGCCGCCGGCGCCCCACTCGCCAAATAGACGGTGTCAAGCACATCCGTCAACGCCGGCCCACTCTGGGGGGAGGGTGAAGCCCCGTGAGGCCTGGGTTCCGCAACCGGCTTCGCCGCGGCCGAACTCGGCGGTTCTCCTGCTACCGCCGCGAAACCATCCATCCCCATATTGATGACCACGCTCGCAATTGCCAGCAACAAACAAAAAAGCCGCCCCGCCGGGCGGCATCTCTGCAACATAAATCCTCCAAAACTCTTTACTAAGCTCTTGTCAGAATCCCGTTTTCACCGCAACAGCATGCAGGACCGCTGTGGCCGTAGGCCCTCGTGTACCTTCGCAGCCTTCGTGGTAAATGAATTGAAGCCGGCCAGCAGCTTGTCTTTGCGATCTTCTTGCCTTCCCTTGCGTATTTTGCGGTAAAAGGCTTTCTCTGGAATCGGCACTCACTCTGAGACCTTCACCGACTCTCTTCCTTTCAAAAAGTTCTCTACGCTCCGCACATAAACTTCTGCGAAATCCGCCACCGGTCTCCGCTCTTCAATCAAATCCATTGCGTCGTCCAGTGTCCATCCCAAAACTGCCAGCACAGCCAGAGTCATCATGGGAGCTCTATGCACTCCTGCCGCACAATGCACAAACAATTTCGCTTGATCGTCTTCCAGCGCCGCTAACGCAAACTCCACGCCTCGCGCAAAAACGTTCGCAGGCTTTGGCTCGAAATCATCGTCGATCGGATTCCAGCAGACCTCAATCCCATAGGGCTGGGCCAGCGCGGTATCATCGAACTCAATTTGCATATCGATGACGTGCGTGATCCCGCTCCGCGAGATCGCCGCCATATTCTCCTCGTTCCAGATTCCACCCCCGACCGCGATCCGGTCGGTCACCCACGTAATATCCATTCTCACCTTGCATCGTGTGGCCCGGGCACCCTCGCCCGCGCGAGACCTGCCTCTACACCTCGCCTGAGTTCGAGTTGTTTCTTCAACTTGCGCTCCAATTTCTCGTAATCGCGCCTCGTTGAAAGTCAGACCGCGAACTCGCCGGCCGGTTTCTCTCCAGCCGCAACCCTTTTTATTTTAAAGTATCCGCTCCCCAGGCCCGGCTTCCCGCATCGCCTCTTTGTCCTGGATTCCCCCTTCAACTCCCAATTCCTTCAACCAACTGTAGATCACTGACTCCTCTGGTTTCGCAGCCGTAACTTCCGGGCGTGTAGGATGAATTCCCGCCACTTCGAATAAATATTTTGCGTGAGGCAATTGCCCTTGCTTCGCCGCCTCAATTAGCTTTTGCGTAATCTCGCCTGCGCTGCCTCGCACCAGATTCGCAACTCTCTGCAGCGCTTCCGATGTTGTTATCGGATTCTCGCCGCATGGAAGGCTCTGCGTCTCGCACTTGTGAGCTTCGCACTCGGGTTTAACTTTGCCTTCCAGCTGAACGATGGCCATCATGTCCTCCCCAAAAAACAAAAGGCGCACTTTTCAGCGCGCCACTTAGAGCATGTATTGCTTATTTCTAATTCTTATAATTTAATTATATCACAGTGCAAACCTCCTTTGGGACATTTTTAAGAATTTATTTTGTCCACGTTTTCAATCACTTGATCAGAATCGCAACCTCTCACCCTCTTGACAACTTTTTCCACAACTTTTTCTTGTTCGCTTTCGCAAAGCGTTTTTACAGGCCACCCTCTTTCGTCTCTGGCAGCCTCTCCAGCAATTCCGCCCGAAGAAACGCTTCGGTCAATGTGTCAATCAGCTCTGGCAGCCTTCGTTCAATCGTCTTCCGGTCACACTGAAGAATTCGCGCCGCCGCATCATGGTCGTATTCCTGCAGTACGACGCGTGCGACTATCTGCCGGTCGAAACCTTTCAGCCGCCCCAGGCACCCTTCCATATCGTGCAAGAAGATCACTCGCTCTTCGAATGTCGTCGCAGTGTGGGCCGTGATTCGGGCCCGAAATAACTCCCTCCCCAAGAGCGACGGCAATCGTCCCGCCTCGAGCGACCATCGCATATATCGCCTCAGCAACGCAGTCGTTTTCTTCCGATACAGCCATAAATCTGGATCTCTGTCCCACCCCTCCGTGTCGCCCGATTCTGCGTTGTACGATTCCGAGCGCTGTTCCGCGGATTGCCTCGCGAAGTTGTGATCGGGTAAGTTTTTCCATGTCAGCGCGCTGGTTGCGCCAGCAGCTTCACATGCGGACGATTGCTCGCGCTGAGCTCGACCGTCTTGCATCGTCGCCGCGGAATTTATTGGTTCTTCTTTCTGCGCCGCAATTTCATTGACGAAGGCGAATTCGCTCATAACAAACCTCCGGTTCCGTCCGGCTCGACTTCGCTGATCCTGTGGCCTACAAATTCCTCCTCAAGCCCCCGGCCTGTGTCAGCCACGCGCCTGTTCTTGACTTCTGTTGAAGGCGGCGGCAACTCGGCCATTGCCCGTGTGCATATCGCGCAATAAATCTGCCCACCTCCCACCGGACGCAACCACAACCCGCCGCAACGCTCGCAGTACTTCAACTCCAGCGAATTGTCCTGCCTTTCGGTGCGCTTTCTCGTCTTCATGCGAAACACTCCTCCGCCCGAGCGCGTCACACGCAAACAAAAGCCCTGCGCCAGTTCCGCTTTCAAAGCGGAAACCGAACGCAGGGCTCGTTTCTGTTTACGATGGCCTGCCTGAGCTATTTGATTGTTTGATCGACTAACTTCTTTTCGCTTCTACAGACGCCCCTGCGGCGTACCACTCGCTAACCCCTATGTTCCATTCCCATCTCCTGCTCCCGCTTTGTTCCTGGCGCGCACTGCCGGAAAAATCCTTCCTCATATCCGGACTTCAGCACTCGTCCGTTCTGCAAAATCACACTCACTCTTCCGCTGAACTGCAGCGCTTTCAACAGATGCTCCATTGCCGCTGAAAGCACTTCGGCGGCTCGCACCTTGCGGCGGAATTCGACAAAGTTCTTTTCCTCGTTGCAGTTATCCATGTGTGATGGTCCTGGGAAAAAGGAGTTGAGTTATAGAATTCGACAATCGTATAGCTCTAAAGTTTGTCGGTCAAGGTCGTTAATTCCAGTCGGGCTGTGGAAATCATGTTACGATTAGCATTCGGCTATACCTCATGCTATACTCCCCCAATGAAATTCAGAGTTCTGCAGGAAAATCTTCGCAATACTCTTTGGGAGCGGATTGAAGAAGGCGATCTCACTGGTCTCCGCTTGGCACAACAGACCGGCTTCAAACAGGCTCACATCTCCAATTTTTTGAATCGCAAGCGCGGACTCAGCCTCGAAGGCATGGATCGCGTCTTGGCCGTCCAGCATCTCTCGGTCTTGGACCTGCTTGACCCCTCTGAGGTGAACAAGCGCGCTTCTATTCTGCCTCCCAGCAATGACGAATTTCAGAATGTTCTTGTCGCTGATGGAACTGTGGCCGCTACGCATCCGCTTCTCATCAGCATGCACGTCAAGGACATCATGAAATTCAAGAAAAGTTTTCTTAAGAAGCTGAAACCGGACATCGAAGGTGATCGTGCGCGCTGGGAGCGTTTTGTGCTCATCAGGGCCGACGCTCGCGAAGGCATGAGCATGTATCCCCGTCTTCTCCCCGGCGCCACGCTCCTCATCGATCGCCACTACAACTCGCTCAAGCCTTACCGCAAAGGCGAGTCCAACATGTACGCTGTCCTGAAAAACCACAACTGCACGGTCAAGTACGTGGAAACGGTGGGTAATCAGTTGATCTTGCGTCCTCAAAACCAGGCCTATCCCATTGAAGTGCTGACGATGGAAGAAGGCAGGAAACCCAGTGAATATCTAGTCGGGCGGGTTTGTCACATCGGAATCGAAACCTAAATCGCGACAGCCGCAAGGCCGGAAGCAACCTCGCTTACTTCAAAGCTCCCTGAAAACTGCCGAGTCAACCGAAGGCGGGCAGCGCAGCACATTACTCGCAACTGGCGACTCCTATTCTTGGTTCAAGCTATCGAACATTTTCCACAACGTGTCTCCAGTCGGTCGAAAAATTATGTATCCGTTCCCTGCGTCCGTAGTTTCACGAAACAGTAACTCTCCCCGCCCGTCTCCGTCCGCGTCAACCGCATCGATCAACTCAAGCTTCGGTGTAACATCCAAATGAAACTTGTCAGTGACTCCGGCATAAAGCTTCCGCAAGTCTCCATAGATGTCCGTCCTCGCCGCAACTGTCACGTAGTACCTAACAGGATCCGACGTCGAACTCGCGGCCGCACTCACCTTCGTCCGCGGCAAAATCGCCTCCCCAGTCAAGATCATGACCGGTTGATTATTCCTCCAGACGTCGAATGCCCGAAAATCAATGTTCTCAAATTCCGGCTCAACCTTCGCCGCCCGACTGTGCGCACTCGCGCTATGTTTGCCGGCACCGCCCTTGGTCGCTTCAGGCTTGGCCGGAATCGTGTCCTTCGCCATCGTCGCTAAGTACGCCCGTACTGCATTTGCCGCCAACTCCAGCATCTGTTTCTTGCGGTCCCGTTCTTCATCTTCTTTCCAGAAAAACTGAAAAGACTCTGGTAGAGGCTTCACCCGCATCCGAAATCGCCGGCACAAGCTGCACGGCTGGTTTCGACGGTGCAGTCACCACACCCGCTTTGGCGTTCGGAATCTCTGTTTCCGTAGTCCTAGTCAGCTCATCCGGAGTGTCCTCTGGCGCGCTCTGCGTCGGTTTGCCCCTGCGGAGGGTTGGTCGATAATAACTTTGACCCGATTGACTCTGGCCCGACTGATTTTGACTCGATTGGTTCTGTCCTGATTGACTCTGAGACGACTGGTCCTGCGTCCCATGCGCTTGATTTGAAGCTGAACCTGACCCGCTCGGAGCTGACCCGCCCTGTGCCGATGCTCCCGATGCTGATGACGAACCCGCGCTTCCCGGAGTATTGGCCCCTGCCCACCCGCTTTTGTACTTTGCGACGTTGTGCTTTGTTGTCCGCAGTTTCCAGAATCATCTCTACTCGTGCGCTTCAGTTGCGGCGGTCCGGACTCGTCGCTTCCGGACGAACTTGTCGTTGAATTAGAAGTAGAGCCTGCACCCGCAGCTGTTGAACCCTCGCCAGAAGCTCCACCAGCCGACTGTGGACCTGCTCCAGGCGCGGCCGAACCCGAACCCGCAGTTCCCGCCGTGCTCGTCTTCTGCGCCCCTCCACCCGAACTACCGGATCCTCCGCCAGAGTTCTGATTCCCCGTCCCCGCTTCGTTCCCGCGTGTCAGTCGTGGAGGTGCATCATTATCGTCGTCCAGCCCGCGTGGCTTGTCTTCGGCCTTGTGTATGTTATTCGCGGCGACAGTACCATTCAGGACGTAAGCTCCTGCTCCGAGCCACGGGGTGGCACTGTTCGGGTTCTGATTATGCAGCGCCCCACCCACCGTGAACAGCCCTTCCGACTGTCCCGTCTTCTCGACCTCATAAACCGTCCCCACATCGAGCGCCATGGGTACCGGATCCGCTTTGTAAATACTCGCGTCATAAAACTTGCCATCGATCCGAATCGCAATCGGAATCAATGTCCCCTTGCCACTGTTGTTAAGCTGCAACACTCCCACTGCGCGTGGCTCGTTAACCAGCTTTTTCGGCTTGGGTTCCGGAGGTGTTTCGCTTGGGGCCTGCTCCGGTCTTTTAAGTTGCGGCCTCTGCGCTGCCACCGGAGCAATACTCAACCAGCTGACCACAATCCCCATGACTACCCAGCCGCACCTGCGGTATAAACATTCTTTGGAAGCAACACATCGTTGCCCGATGGAGGTAATCCAACGCAGCACTCCAATCTTCCTGGAAAGAGAGACCCTCATGAATATCAATGATAAAGCCCCAGACTTCACCTTGCAGGACGAAAACGGAAAACAAACCTCACTGAAAGACCTCAAAGGCAAGACCGTAGTGCTCTATTTCTATCCTCGCGCCGATACTCCCGGATGCACCGTCGAGGCCTGCAGTTTTCGCGACACGTTCAAACAGATGCAGAAAACCGGCGCCGTGTTACTCGGCATCTCCCCCGACACGCCCCAAGCACAGAAGAAATTCCAGGAAAAATTCCATCTTCCATTCTCCCTGCTGGCCGACGCCGATAAGAAAGTTGCTGACGCTTTCGGAGTACTGCAGGAGAAAAACATGTACGGCAAAAAAGTCATGGGCATCGTCCGCACCACCTTCGTCATCGGCGCCGACGGCAAAATCCAACACATCTTCCCCCGCGTCAAGCCCGAAGGTCACGCCGAAGAGGTGCTCGCGTACTTAAAAGAATCAAGAAAAGGCGCAGCCTAGAAACATAGCGAGAAGTGAGATGCTGCCCGGAAAAACGGGCCATGCCCAGCTGCCAGTACTTTTGTCATCCTGAGCGAGGATTGTGCTTCGCGAATGCGGAGCACAACCGCAGTCGAAGGATCCCTCTTGAATAAACACCTCCTCAAGGGTTATCGGCACTTCACCATAGGCGCCCTGACTTTCGGCTTCCGCAATCTGCCACCTTGGAATAATCTTCTTCAGTGCCGGTGTCAGCCAAACCCGAGCAACCTCACCCGCTCCCTCGCTCCTTCTTCGCCCGCACTCCACGCCGCGTGGCGCGCGAACTTCTTGGCAAACTTCTCATCCGATCTGGCGAAAAAACTTATCTCTCAGGCCGCATTGTCGAAGTCGAAGCTTATCTCGGCAAAAACGACCCCGCTGCCCACTCCGCCGCTGGCAACACCCCCCGCAACTCCGTGCTCTTCGGCTCGCCCGGCTACGCCTACGTCTACTTCATCTACGGCAATCATTACTGCCTGAACGTCTCTTGTGAGCCCGAAGGCAAAGCCGGAGGCGTTCTGATCCGCGCCCTCGAGCCGCTCGTAGGCATCCCAGAAATGGCGCAGGCAAGGGGCATCGTTCTGAGCGGTGTCCGCGATCTTCGCCAACTCACGACTGGACCCGGCCGCCTCGCCCAAGCCTTTAGCGTCACCCGCTCCCGCGACAACGGCCGCGATCTGACCTCGCCAGGGTCGGGTCTCTGGCTCGCAGACGACGGTTTTCGCCCAAACAAGATTGCCATTACTCCACGCATCGGCATCACCAAAGCGGCCGCTCACCCGCTTCGTTACATTCTCCCAAACAATCCGTTTGTCTCCACTGGAAGGCAGATATAGTCCCGGCCGGTTGGACTTACGGTGTACACTAGCCGGCGCGGAGTGAATCGGCCAAACCCCGGCCCATCACGGCGTTTGGCCAAACGCGGATAAATAACAAACGTGTGGGGTGCGATCATCATTTTGCGGCATCCTCAGGTACTTTCGCTTCATCTCATCGTTTGAAAGTTGCCATGAGTTCTTCAGCAGCATTTCGGATCACGATCGCCTCCTTGGTTTTCGCCCTGGCGGCTCTTTCTGAAACCGCGACCGCACTCGAGAGCGAATCAAGCTCCGCAGCCTCCAATTCTTCCACCGAAAGCATCGTGATCGGATTTGTCGGAGGATTTGTCCGTCGCGACAACACTCACCACGGCGTAGTGCAATTGGCAGAACACGTCCGGGAAACCCTTCCCCCCGGAACCTATATCCGAGTTTTCGAGAACCGTCGCCGCAAAAAGGCCTATTCAACTATCTTTCATCTTCTCGATGCCAATCATGACGGCACTCTTTCCGCGTGGGAAAAATCTCGGGCGCGCATCGTTTTGTTTGGACAAAGTTGGGGAGCAGCCGCGGCCGTTCTACTTGCCCGTGATCTGCAACGAGAAGGCGTGCCCGTCCTGCTGACGGTGCAAGTTGATAGCGTCGCAAAGCTATGGCAAAACGACTCCGTGATTCCGGCTAATGTCGATGAGGCTGTGAACTTCTATCAGCCCCACGGCCTCATTCACGGCCGTCGCCGGATTGTCGCCGCCGACCCTGAGCGGACTGAGATCCTCGGGAACTATTTGGTGGATTACCGCAAACATCCCGCTCACTGTTCGACAGCTTCCTGGTTCGATCGGCTGCTTACCCCCAGCCATATGCAAACCGAATGCGACCCACGTCTGTGGGCGCAAATCCAAACCATCGGTCCAACAGCACCTTACCCCTGAAAATACTTCCGCGCGAACCTTCTCCGACTTACCGCCAACCTTGGACTCAAAACCATAACCCACCTTCGCGCAGCCGCTATCCCGAATCGCCGAGCATAATATTGTCGATCAGCCGTGTCGCCCCCAGGAAGGCCGCAACCGTTACCAGCGTTCCTGGCTCTGCATTCACCACGCACTCTAAATTCTCAGCGTCCACGATTTCAAAATAGTCCAGCCGCACCGATTTTTGTCTCTCAACTTCCTCGCGCCCAGCCGCAGCAAGTTTCCCCCCATTCCTCTCACCCGCTTCCCATAATATCTTTACCAGCCTCAGCGACCGATGCAGCACCAGCGCTTGCTTGCGCTGCTCCGCATTCAGATAAGCATTGCGCGAACTCATCGCCAGCCCATCCGACTCTCGCACAATCGGACACACCACAACTTCCACTGGAAAATTCAGGTCCCGTACCATCCGCCGAATAATCGCCACTTGGGCCGCGTCCTTTTGCCCAAAAAAAACCGCGTTCGGCTCAACAATATGAAACAGCTTCGACACCACCGTTGTAACTCCGCGAAAATGTCCCGCCCGCGAACGCCCATCCAGTTTCTCACTCAGCCCTTCCACCGTCACCCAAGTCACCGCTCCCTTGGGATACATTTCCTCCGCCGTTGGCGCAAACAGCAATTCCACATTTTCTTGTTCCAGTAGCACGCTGTCCCGCTCAAAATTCCGCGGATACTTGGCCAAATCCTCAGTCGGCCCAAACTGCGTCGGATTCACAAAGATCGAGACCGCTACGCTTTGGCACGCTGCTCGCGCCGCCCGCACTAGCGACAGATGTCCATCATGCAGCGCTCCCATGGTCGGAACGAATCCCACCCTTCTGCCCTGAGCTCGCGCGATTTCGCACGCTGACCGCATTTCTTGGATCGTCTTGCAGATTTTCATGATTGAAATTCAGTAGGAGAATCGATTGTTCGACAATTAATACTCAGGAGTCGGGAATCCATCGAATCGCGACGTGTGCCCGTGTCCAAGTCCCCTTCTACAATCCCCCGGTTTCGCCGCACGGCAACCTTGCTCTGCTCCGAATTCGCACTTTTCTCATCCACCAGAATCGCGACCGCCCGCCCATACGGCCACGCCGATGCCGGCAATTGTGCTAGCGCATTCAAAACTTCTCCCGGCTTTAGCAATTGTTCCTCGTTGGCCGCCACATCGCTCAACAACCCAACATGGTCTGCCCCGATCACAAGATAGGGATTGCTCCAGTGTTTCCCCTCCTGAAAGGACGGATAACGCGCAGGATCAGCCGCAGTAATGGATTCCAGGCTCGAGGCAGGGTCCGCCTTTGGTACCGCGTTCGGGCGCGTGCAGGCAACCATCCCCGCCGCGAAAAGAAAAGGGAATATCAGGCCCGATATGCAAGTGGCGCATGAAGCTAGCCGCCGCGTTCCCACACTCACCGCGCCACCATGGGGATGTCCGTCTTCACCGCCCACACCAGTGCGACCACCCACCCAATCATCGTCCATCCCAAAAAGAAGTTCAGCAGGATGATCCCAGCAATGTCCCTTTTGCTCCGCGCCAGAGCAATAATCGAAGGCAGGAAGTACATGACAAACCCGAATCCGAACAAGGGAAAGAAGAAGAAGAAACCGAAGAGGTGCATAATCGTTATCTCCTGTGCCTAGGCTAGCACTAATCTGCATGCCGGAACTACGACCGCCCTCCGACACTCGGTCGCCCAGCGATCAATCGCCGAACCAAATGTCATTCCGAGTCGGAGCGTAGCTCCGGTGAGGAAACTGCTTTCCCTTTTGCCAAGCGCCGCGTTTCAAGCGTCACTACCGCCCCATCCCTCGTTTCCGCGCCAACACAGTCTCTAGCCCAGCCCGAGCTTCCTTCGGCAAATGATAAGACTCCTCATCCGCCGGATACTGCACCGACTTAACATCCGCCCGAAACTCCTGCACCGCCCGGCTAATCAACCCGGCCGCGTCCCCATAGCGCCGCACAAACTTCGCCGCCGGAGCAAACGTAAGATTCACCAGATCGTGAAACACCAGTACCTGCCCATCGCACTCCGGACCAGCACCAATTCCAATCGTCGGCACAACCACCTCCCCGGTAATCATCGCCGCCACTTCTCGCGGAATCCCTTCCAGCACCATGCAAGCCACGCCCGCCCGAGCCAGCGCTACCGCATCTCGCATCAGTTGTTCTATGGCAACCAACTCTTTCCCCTGCACCTTATATCCGCCCATCACATTTACCGACTGCGGAGTCAACCCAATGTGCCCGCAAACCGGAATTTCCGCATCAATGATCCGCCGAATCAAATCGGCCCGTTTTTCCCCGCCCTCAATCTTCACCATCTCCGCACCGCCTTCTTTCACAAAGCGCGCGGCATTCTTCAGCGCCTCGCCCTCATCCAGTTGATACGACCCATAAGGCATGTCCGCCAGCAGCAGCGCCCGCTTCACGCCCCGCCGCACCGCTTTTACATGGTGCAGCATCTCGTCCATAGTCACCGTGAGCGTGTTCTCGTACCCAAGCATGGTCGGCGCCAGCGAATCGCCCACCAGGATCATCTCGACCCCAGCTTCATCAATCAGGCGCGCAGTAGCGTAATCGTAAGCGGTAAGGCAGGTAATCGGTTCGTGACGAAGCTTGAATCCCCGCAGGGAAGCGGTGGTGATCTTCTGGCTAATATTGTTTGGAGATTTTTCGGAGAAAGCTTGCCCGGAAGGCGAATCGTCAGGGAGACGCCCAATCGAAGTAATACTCATTTGTCCTCCAGTGCCCCTCCAGCCCAGCCGGATAGAGCCTGTCAAGCATCTTCACGGATGCTGGAACTATTGTAGTCGTTAGGGCCAAAAGCGACCACAATAATTGATCCGTACAAGTAGCTCAGATTCAGCAAGCTATGCGGATTGGCGTCGCAATCGCCAAAGCGATTTCCTCAGCTTTTAGGGAAATGATGCAGAAAAATCCGCGTTCAGCCCAGTTTAAACATCTTGTGACGAAGCAGTCATCGCGAGGAGCAAGATGAAAACTGAGAACTCCTCGAAACAAACGCAAGGCCACCTTCCACCCCATCCCATCTCGGAGGCACTCAAGAAT
This sequence comes from uncultured Acidobacteriaceae bacterium, assembly GCA_963743585.1. GTDB lineage: Bacteria > Acidobacteriota > Terriglobia > Terriglobales > Acidobacteriaceae > Sulfotelmatobacter. The sequence continues at coordinate 182,307 of CAVUQI010000012.1, forward strand.
GAGATGGAGAACGAAAACAAGCAGCCGCCAAGCCCAAACAGTTTTCTTGATCGCCTACCGACGAAGAACATCGGTCGTCGAGAGTAGCACTGAGCGTTGGGTGCCCCATTTTCCCGCTTCTTTTGCGACAAGTGGGGACTTTCGCACGCGCCAGGCTGGCCTACGCCCCCCCCGCTTCCTGCCCGCCCAGAGGCAAGAAATACTGCGTTCCCTTAATCGGTTCGCTAACCTTCCGCAGCAACTCCTGCAAATCTTCGTTCCGATCGACAAAATCAATGTCCGAAGTATTCACAATCAGCAGGCCCGAGGACGTGTAGTGAAAAAAGAAGTGCTCATAAGCCTTCACCACCTCTTCAAGATACTCATCGCTGACCGCACGCTCGCCGGGCGCATTCTTCTTCCGCAAACGTTTTTTCAACACCTCCGGCGTGGCCTGCAAATAGATCACCAGATCAGGGGTAGGCAATTGCGCGCGAAAGTAATTGTAGTAACGGTTGTAAGTATCCAGTTCCTGATCGGTCAGGTTCAGGCAAGCGAACAATTTATCTTTTTCAATAATGTAATCCGCCACCACCGTCTTCTGCGACTGCGGACCCAAATCCAGCGCCTGCAATTGCTCAAACCGCTGCACCAGAAACGCAAATTGCGCCTGAAAGGCCGCGCCGCGCTCGCCCTCATAAAACGCGCTCAGGAACGGGTTCGACTCCGGCTCCATCACCCGCTGCGCGTTCAGCTTCTCCGCTAGAATCCGCGCCAGCGTACTCTTGCCAACTCGTATGGGACCTTCCACCGCAATATAACGCGGCAGCTCAAATAGATTCGCCATGGGCTCCTGATATTCGGAACAGGCAGAATATCTCGGATGGGACCCAGTGGCAATTGCGTGAAAAGTTAACACCCACCGGGCCCAGAAAATTGGAAGTTTCGAAATTGCGGAATTAAGTGACAACCTGCGGATCTCCGCAGCTGCCAAGCCTCCAAACCACCCAATTACAAGATTCCACAAATACGTAGTCCATTTACAATTTCCCCATGCTCCGTCTAGCCATCGCCGCTGCATCCGCCGCTGCCGCGGTCACAGCCGGTTACCAAACCAAGTCCCCCACCGGTCAATGGTACGGACGCACTTTCATCGGTGCCCCTCTCCCCTCGCGCCAGCTAGCTCTCACCTACGACGATGGGCCCAACGGTCCCCACACGCAGCGCCTACTCGAACTGTTGGTCAAGCACAACGTCCCTGCCACCTTTTTTTTGATCGGGCGCTACGTAAAGCAGCTTCCCCAAATCGTTCGCGAAATCTCACAGGCCGGCCACGTGATCGGCAACCACACTTTCACCCATCCCTCGCTGATCTTCAAAGGCAAAACAGAAATCAAGCGCGAGCTCACCGACTGTCGCGCCGCGCTCGAAGACACGATCGGCGCACACTCCAACCTCTTCCGACCTCCCTTCGGAAGCCGCCGCCCGGCCGTTCTACGCATCGCCCGCGAACTAGGGTTCGAACCGATTATGTGGAACGTCACCGCCTACGACTGGAAACCTCTATCAGCCGCGCAAATCGAGCACAAAGCTTCCCAACAGGTCCGCGGCGGCGACGTAATCCTTCTTCACGATGGCGGTCACCAGAGACTCGGAGTCGACCGCTCCCAAACCCTCATAGCAACCGACCACCTGCTCACACATTTTAAGAATGAAGGATTCGAGTTCGTGACGATTCCGCGAATGATGATGACGACCGGCGCCGGCACTTACCCCGCATCGAGTACCCGCCCACAAAGTTTGTCATCCTGAACGAGGGATTTTGCTTCGCGAATGCGCCGGGCATCAAGCTGCGATCTTTGCGGCTCGAGCCTGCTTTTGGGCCACGCCCGGGGACGCATACGTTTCCCGCTTAGAATTTTTCCCTGCCTCTGTAGGTCAAGGGTTCGTTTACTGCCCCCGCACAGCCGCCATAGCCAACTTCGCCGCCGCAGTCGTCTGCTGCACATCTTCCTGCGTATGCGTCGCCCCCAAAAACGCCGCCTCAAATTGCGACGGAGGCAAATAAATTCCCGCATCGAGCATCGCCCGAAAGAATTTTCCAAATGCCTGCGTGTCAGCTTTAGAGGCCGAATCCCAATCCGTCACTGGCCCTGGCGTAAAGAACCATGTAAACATCGATCCCACGCGATTCCGGCAGAGCGGCACCCCCGCTTCCTTCGCCGCTGCTCCCACTCCCTCCACCAGTTCCCCGCTCAACCTATCAATCCGCGGATAAATCTCCTGTTTCTGTTCCCGCAAATGTTTCAGCATCGCGCATCCCGCCGCCATCGCCAGCGGATTCCCCGACAGTGTTCCTGCCTGATACATCGGCCCCAGCGGCGCCACCAGACTCATAATCTCGCTCGATCCGCCATAAGCCCCCACCGGCAATCCTCCGCCTATGATCTTTCCCAATGTCGTCAGATCCGGACGAATGTTATAAATCTCCTGCGCGCCTCCAAATGCCACGCGAAATCCCGTCATCACCTCGTCAAAAATCAGCACTGATTTTTCCCGCTCAGTAATCAGCCGCAAGGCCACCAGAAAATCATCGGCCCCGGGAACGCACCCCATGTTCCCCACCACCGGCTCAACAATCACGCACGCAATCTGATGTTTGTATTTTTGAAAAGCAAACTCAATTGTTTTGGCGTCATTGAAAGGCAGCGCCAGCGTGAACTGCGTGAACTCCTCGGGAACGCCAGCCGACCCCGGAATCCCCAGCGTTGCCACTCCTGATCCAGCCTTCACCAGCAGCGAATCCGAGTGCCCGTGATAACACCCTTCAAACTTCACAATATATTTTCGTTTCGTATAGGCCCGCGCCAGCCGTATCGCCGACATCGTCGCTTCCGTTCCTGAACTGACGAAGCGAACTTTCTGCATCGAAGGAAAAGCCGCCAGTACCAACTCGGCCAGATCCGCCTCCGACGGCGTCGACGCTCCAAAGCTCGTGCCATTGCACGCCGCGCTCACAATCGCATCCAGCACATCCGACGCAGCGTGGCCTAGAATCAGCGGCCCCCACGATCCCACATAGTCGATGTATTCATTCCCGTCCGCATCCCATATGCGGGACCCTTTCCCGCGCACAATAAATGGAGGCTCTCCGCCCACCGATCCAAACGCCCGCACCGGAGAGTTCACACCGCCCGGAATCATCGATTCCGCGCGCTGCTGTAACCTGCGAGACTCTTCAATTTTCCTTGAAACCGTCGATGGCATTTCAACTCTCGATAAAGAGAATGTAAGAAAAATTCAGACTGCCGACTTATCAGGCTGTCATTTCGCGTTGTCCGTCAAGGCGTCATCCCGAAGCCTGCGCTTTCACCAGCGGGGCGAGGGATCTCGCATGTAACGCTGCAGATCCGGCCTCTTGCGGCCACCGAACAACCGTTACTATATCAGCGCTCTCGCCGGCAAATTAACCAGATATTTACGCTTTTGCCATCTTCGTGCAACATCGCCGCAGTAACTTGTGGTCATACAAGTTGCCCTTCTAACCGGGAGGGCTCAGGGACGGCTTCGGGGGCTCCGGGCTGTCCTTTTTGATTGCGCATCAGGCCGCCCCCCTCACTTCAGATAAGCCCGCACCAGCCCTATCAGGTCCTCGCCCAATTCCTCCGGCGAATCCATTTCATGCTCCGGATTCATTATGTGCAGCCGGATGTGATCTTCCAGAATCTCCGCCATCAGCCCATTTACGCCGCCGCGAATCGCCGCCAGCAGCATCAGAATATCGGCGCATTCATCGCCCGCGGTCAGGGCCCGCTCGACCGCCGCAAATTGTCCCCGTATTCGCTTGATGCGGTACAGCAGCTTCTGTTTCTCTTTTGAGATAGCCGGGATCTTTTCCTGCATTTTTGTGATAGTCCTCACGATTTTGTTTGCCATTACCCTACCGGGGTATGCTATAAGAATTTTAGGCGGAAATCCAGGTTGCACCCGCCCAACAGCGGCGCAACCCTTCTGAACTCTTACCGCTTGGATTCGAATGCTGATGTCCGAGCCCAAAAGAACCAACATTTCACAGAAAGGAGGGCATGACAATGGCTTGCATCACAATGCTGGCACCACGCATGGCGATGGCGACGACACAGCTCACGCGCGAAACCCCTCGCAAAGTTTTCGTTCCAATTCACTTCGAGCAAACCCGCGAACGGACGATTCCACGCATGAACTGGGTCGTGGTCACCGGCAGCGACGGCAGCCCAAGTCTTCGCATGAACTGGACGACCGATGGATCATAGAAGTTGGGCTGGAAGAAGGTCTGTAACGCTCCTTTAACCTACCGGCCTTAGTCTCCTGAAATCCAACTAGTCCGCCGGCTTCCGGGGACGGGCTCCTGATCAGGATTCCGTTCCGGAACAAAAAATCTAGTTATACAGTAATGTAGTTAACCATAGTTAACTTCGAGGGTCTTGCATTTTTGGTCTCTTTCAACTCGCCGCTTCGTGCCCTTCGCGCTCGCCGAAAAGCTCCCAGCCCACACTGTTGGCGTTTTTCTCTGGCGCGGCAGTTTTCCTTGCCTCAGCGGTACTTTGTGTTTCCGCCCAACAGCCAGTCCAACAGCATTGGCAATCGCCTGCTCAGACCCTGCCCGATGCTCCTGTTCCACAGTCGCTCCACATTGCCCAACAAGCGTCCTCCACAGCTCCACAGGATTCTGCATCGAATGCAGAAGATCCATCCTCAGCTGACGTCCCGCCAGAGGTAGAAACTCTTATTCCTCACTTGCGAACGACGCAGTTCTGGCTCTCAGGCCAAGCCAACTTCATCTTTCAGGCTCATCCCTCATTTCCCGCCGCCTACAGTGGTATGCACAGTCTCCGCCACATTTTCGAGTCCGCAACCTCCCGCGTCGTTACCGTCTACACCGGCGTGCGAGTCAACAACTCGCTTGAGCTTCTTGCCGATGTCGAAGAGGCCGGCGGCTTGGCCCTGAGTTCCGGCTTCGGTCTCGCCGGCAATACCGATCTCGATATCGTTCGTAATCCTTCCCTCAGCAAAGCGCCCTACCTCGCCCGGGGCATGATTCACAAAGTAATCCCGCTCAGCAAAGATAAAGTCGAAAACGATCGCAGCTTCCTTTCGCTCTTCGACGAACTTCCGCGCCGCCGCCTTGAACTCCGCTTCGGCAAGTTCAGCATGCCCGATTTTTTCGATGTCAACGAGGTCGGCTCCGACACCCACTATCAATTCATGAACTGGACCATCGACAACAACGGCGCCTGGGATTATGCTGCCGACACTCGCGGCTACACCGTAGGATTCACTGCCGACTACGAAGATCGCAACTGGGGTTTGCGTTTCGGCGAAGGCCTCATGCCCAAAATCGCCAATGGGATCGATCTCGTCTGGAAACCCTGGCAGGCCCATGCCGAGAACTATGAGTTCGAATTCCACCGCGGAATTATTCCCAGGAAAGCCGGCATAATCCGACTGTTAGGCTATGACAATCACGCGAACATGGGCATTTATCATGATGCCATCAGCAATTTCGACGATGGTCTGACGCCCATCCCCGAAATTACCGCACACCCCTGGCACATCACACAAAAATATGGATTCGGGGTCAACCTTCAGCAAACTCTGGCCCGGAATCTGATCGCCTATTGCCGCCTCGGCTGGGACAACGGCAAGACTGAATCATTCGCCTATACCGAAGATGACGCAACCGTCTCAGGCGGCCTCGGAGCTTATGGCACATGGTGGCATCGCACTCAGGATCGCGCCGGCCTCGCCTTCGTCAGCAACGGCATCAAGAAATATCATCAGACATATTTGGCCGACGGCGGATATGGCTTCCTGCTCGGGGATGGCGGCTTGACCTACGGCCGCGAGAATATAGTGGAGTTTTACTACACGCTGCACGCCTGGCGCGGAATCTATCTCGGTCCCGACCTCCAGCACATTAACAATCCCGGCTACAATCGCGTCCGCGGCCCGGTAACAGTTCCCAGCTTCCGCCTCCATCTTGAGTTCTGAGCGGCCCGTGTACATCGTGCTGAGAGCAATGATGTCGGAATAGGCGCTGCCGCCATTCCGAGACGAAATGCAAATTCTTATCGCTGGGCAGGCAGGTTGCTGCTCCAACAGTCGGCTACGATCAGCCACGCGCCTAACCGGCGCCACACTTTTACGTACTTGCCACGATCCGGGATGATCGTGCCATCGCCTTGGCGAATAGCGACTGTGAAGCGGCCGATCTCCATGGCCATGTCACCGCCCGACGACTCGACGCGTAAAGTTTCCAGCCGGAGGTCTTGATAGCCACCTTCACCCAACTGGCGCAATAGCCGCTCCACAGCCTTGGGACCGTAAGCCGGCTCCTGGTGCGGCACCATAAATGCACCGTCGGAGACGAACAATGCCGCAGCTTGATCGTAATTGCCCGTGTTGAAAGCAGTGACGAAATCCTGGGCGAGATTGTGAAGCAAGGATTCGACATCCAAGAACGGACGAGAGTCCGCCAAGGAACTGGAATAGGGCCCGTACATCTACTACCTCCTGGGGGAAGGCCAAGAGCGGATCCATGGGCGGATGAACCTACTCTCAATGCTCGGCCATTCTAGCGCAGAACCAGCTGTGGAAGAAGCGAAGATTGCAATTTTCTTTCTAACCAATCCGTAATGAGGAAAAATCGTAAGGGGAAAAATGACTCCCGATGAGAGCCACTGCTCACTCAAGCGAGCACACATTTCTACTTGTGCTTGCAAGTTTCAGTCATTACTGTTGCGCAAATGGACAGTACCAGGAGAAAAGATGCCGAACCTCTTCGGCAAGCACAGTCCGCGCATCAGCCAACTTCGGCCCCCGCGCAATTTAGCCGCCCCGAGCGCTTTTGCCCGAACTGCTCAGCCGAATTGGAAGACAACCGTTGCAAACTGAGCTGCCGTCAGTGCGGATTTTACCTGAGCTGCTCGGATTTCTACTGAGGTCACTTCAGCATCTCAAAACGCACGGATCTGACGCTTCCCTCCGTCTCCGCGTAAAATGGCAATGACGAAACTATTTACGACGAGGAGAAGGGAATGGAACGCAAGGCCAGTGCAGTTTGGAAAGGTGGATTAAAAGACGGCAAGGGATCAATCTCGGTTCCCGGCGGAGTGCTGAACAACACGCAGTATTCATTTACCTCCCGCTTCGAGAACGGCCCCGGAACAAATCCGGAAGAACTGATTGCCGCGGCCCACGCAGCCTGCTTTTCAATGGCGCTATCGGCACAACTCGGGGGCGCAAATTTAACGCCCGAAAGCATCAGCACGAATGTCACATTGACCATGGAGAAGCTGGATTCCGGCTGGACGATCACGGCGAGCCACATCGATGTTTTGGGAAAAGTTCCGGGAGCCGATGCAGCAACCTTTCAGAAATATGCGGAAGCAGCGGAGAAAGGCTGCCCCGTATCGAAGGTTCTCAACGCGAAGATTTCGATGAACGCGAAGCTGGGCTAATCTCTGTCTGGCTCCAACCGCTCGCTGCGGCTGCGCCACTGCCGTTTGACAGGCTTAGACTCGGCTGTAGAATAGAAATGACTTCCTGACTCGGCGGCCTCGAGGCCGCCGCTGCTTTGCAGTTCAAACATTGCCATCGTGGCGGAATTGGCAGACGCGCATGGTTCAGGTCCATGTACCGGCAACGGTGTGGGGGTTCGAGTCCCTTCGATGGCACCAATTAGTTTCCCTTCCTTCGGTCTGGTTGTGAAGTAAACTCTTCACATGAAAATTCGGTTTCGCAGGAATGCAAGAGTTCTTTTTCTGTTTGTGTCAGTTTTTGCATTGTCGGCAATTTCTTTTGCCCAGAAACTTGCCATCACCTTCGACGACCTGCCTTTGAATGGCTCCCTTCCGCCGGGAGTGACGCGAGCGCAGACCACAAAAGATGTTTTGGCCATCCTAAAAAAGCGGCACGTCCCTCCCGTGTACGGATTCATCAACGCCCACAAGCTCGAAGGGGATCCTGACGGCGCCGAAGCGCTCAAGTTATGGGCGGCCAAAGAACCGGTCGGAAATCACACCTACGCTCACATGGATCTTGAGCAAAACACTGCGGAGGCCTTCGAGCGTGAGATCGCCGAAGACGAACCGGCTCTGGAGTTGCTCGACGCCACCAATAACTGGCACTGGTTTCGATATCCGTATCTCCATGAAGGCGACACAGTCGAGAAGCGGCGCGCCGTAAGGTCTTACTTGAAAACTCACGAATACAGGATTGCGCAGGTGACGCTCGATTGGGAAGACTACTTGTGGAATACGGCCTACGCCCGCTGCGCCGCGAAAAATGACCGGACTTCCATCGCCTGGCTGCAGTCGAGCTACTTGAGCACTGCTTCCGAATTTCTTGATCTCGGGCGCGAACAGTCGAAGCTGATTTTCGGCCGCGACATTAATTATGTATTGCTCATGCACCTGGGAGCGTTCAGCAGCACAATCCTTCCCGACGCGCTCGATCTGCTCCACAAAAAAAGCTTCCAACTGGTAACGCTTCAAGAAGCTGAAAGCGACCCAGCCTACGATACCGATCCTGACATCGGCCTGCACGACGCCGGTACCTTGCTCGACCAGATGATGCAGGTCAAACAAATCAAATATCCCCCTCACTCCGAGAAGCCTTACAAGCAAATTGAGGCGGTCTGCCAATAAGACGCCGCCAGCCTGCCTCGCACGCCTTCCCGTATAATTCAGGCACTCGCCATGCCTGTCTCTCTTGACAATATTTTGAGCGCCACGCGAGAGAAAGTAGCCGCCGCAAAGCGTACGGTCGATCTGCGCGATTTGGAGCGCAGGGCTGAAAAGCACATTCCGCGGGGATTTCGGCGGGCTCTTCAAGAGAAGAGTAATGCCGGCATAGCGGTTATTGCAGAGTTGAAAAAGGCATCGCCCTCCAAGGGATTGATTCGTCCGAATTTCTCCCCAGCCGAATTAGCGAAAAAGTTGGAGGACGCGGGTGCTGCGGCACTTTCCGTCTTAACTGACGAAGGGTTTTTCCAGGGATCGTTGCCGAATTTGCGAAACGCTTCGGCAGCAGTGAAGCTGCCCTGCCTGCGAAAAGATTTTATTATTGATGAGTTTCAGATCATCGAGGCGCGTGCAAATTCGGCGGATGCGGTGCTGTTGATTGTGGCGGCGCTCGCGCAATCGGAATTAGCGGCCTTAGCTCAAAAAGCTCGCGACCTTCGGCTGGATGTTTTGTGTGAAGTGCACGACGAACACGAATTAGGGCGGGTGCTCGATGCAGGATGCGATCTGATCGGCGTGAATACCCGCGATCTGCGCACCTTCGAAGTGGATCCGCAGACGGCATTTCGCTTGTCCGAAATGCTTCCTGAAAATGTCACACGCGTGGCGGAAAGCGGAATTCGCTCGGCGGAAGACATTACAAAGCTGCGGGCAGCGGGATATCAGGCCTTCCTAATTGGAGAATCGCTGATGCGCGCAGAGAATCCCGGAGATGCGCTACGCAGTCTCCTGGTCAGCCGGGTGCCTGTCTGAATGACGTGGATCAAGGTTTGCGGGATGACGAATCTAGAAGACGCGCTCCTCGCCGTCGAAGCTGGCGCCGATGCGGTGGGGTTCGTTTTTTATGAGAAGAGTCCGCGCAACGTCAGCGTTGAAATGGCAAGGCGGATTGTGAAAAAGCTGCCCGAGCGTATCGAGAAGGTAGGAGTTTTTGCTGGAGGCTCGATTGAGCAGGCGGTGAAGCGTGGGCGCGGGGCGGGATTTGATGCCCTGCAACTCTATATCCTGACTTTCGGAGAAGCGTCGAGCGGCGGCTTGCACGCACAAGCGATTGCAGTCGATGGGCTGAGGACTTATCTGGCGCTCCCAATCTCGCTATTCCTGGGAGGAGGATCGAAGAATCTCGATGGATTTGCCAGGCAGCGTCCAGATGGCGTTCTCGATCCGCTTTTTGTGGATTCCGGCAGTTCGCAGCAACCCGGTGGCACGGGCAGAACGTTCAATTGGCGTGAAGCTGCAGAGACGATAGAAGGCCTTGGTCGTCATCAAAAAATCGTGATCGCCGGCGGGTTGACTCCTGCCAACGTGGTAGAAGCAATTACGATCTTGAAACCATGGGGCGTAGATGTCGCCTCCGGCGTGGAGGCTCGTCCAGGGAAAAAAGATCCGGAAAAGGCCCGGGCGTTCATAAAAGCAGTGCGAGAAATAGATCAGAAGACGAGTTAAATATGGCCACGGTTACGAGGGTGAAGGTCAAAACCCCCACGCTTGCCTCGCCAAAGATTCGCGAGATAAGAATGGAACGTCGTCGCGTTCCTTCGCGCAAGGAACCTGGCCGCTTCGGTGTTTACGGCGGCCGCTACGTGCCCGAGACTCTGATGGCCGCGCTGGAAGAACTTGAACGCGTGTATGAAAAAGCAAAGCGCGACAAGAAATTCCAGGCGCGATTCCAGGATTTGCTGCGCACTTATGCTGGGCGTCCGACGGCGCTTACTTTTGCCCGCCGCCTCACGCAAAAACTTGGCGGCGCAAAAATCTATTTGAAGCGCGAAGACTTGCTCCACACCGGCGCGCACAAAATTAATAACTGTCTGGGCCAGGCTCTGCTGGTCGAGCGCATGGGCAAGCGCCGTGTGATCGCCGAAACTGGAGCTGGTCAGCACGGGGTCGCAACCGCCACGGTTTGCGCGCTGTTCGGCTTCGAATGCGTCGTCTACATGGGTACCGAAGACATGCGGCGTCAGGAGCTGAACGTATTTCGCATGCGCCTGCTAGGAGCCGAGGTCCGAGGTGTTGACTCCGGTTCGCGAACCCTGAAAGACGCGATCAATGAGGCCATGCGCGATTGGGTAACGAACGTTCGCACTACTCATTATTTATTAGGCAGTGTTCTGGGAGCACATCCCTACCCCACCATGGTGAGGGATTTTCATCGCGTGATCGGCCGCGAAGCACGAGCACAAATTCTGAAAGCCGAAGCGAAACTGCCCACGGCGGTAATCGCCTGCGTCGGCGGCGGATCGAACGCAATCGGAATTTTTTACGAGTTCATTAAGGACAAGAACGTTCGCCTGATTGGCGTCGAAGCCGGCGGCCGCGGCGATTCACTCGGTGACCACGCCGCGCGCTTTCGCGGAGGATCACCGGGAGTCCTGCAGGGAACATATTCTTACGTGCTCCAGGATCCAGCGGGGCAGATTGCGAATACGCATTCGGTTTCCGCCGGCCTCGATTATCCGTCGATCGGGCCGGAACACGCCAGCCTGCGGGATTCTCGCCGCGCCGAATACGTACCGGCGTCCGATTCTGAGGCGCTGCGAGCAACCACTTTGCTGGCTCGCACTGAAGGCATCATTCCCGCTCTTGAGTCGGCCCATGCGGTAGCCGAGGTGATAAAACGCGCGCCCGGAATGAAAAAAACAGATCTCGTCCTTGTGAACATTTCCGGCCGAGGTGATAAAGACATCGGAATTATGCGGGAAAACCTCAAACTGGATTGATTGGCGATTTTTGACTGAAAACAACTGGCGCACAAATTTAACCAAGAATCGCTAAAGCAAAAAATCGCTAATTCAGGAATCACAAAATCAGCATTCGATAATTTCCTCAAATGCCATTGGTCTTTTATAAAAAGCCGGCGCTGGTCGTATACATAACTTGTGGCGATCCCGATCTTGCCACCACGCGCGAGATCATTCTCGCCGCGATTGGCGCCGGGGCCGACGTCATCGAGTTGGGAGTGCCATTCAGCGATCCCGTCGCCGATGGCCCGGTCATTCAGCGGGCCAGTGAGCGGGCGCTGCAGCATGGAACCTGCTTGTCACAAGTTTTGACTCTTGCGGCCGAAATTCGGCAGCACTCGCAGTCAGCCGGATTGATTGTGTTTTCTTATTTGAATCCGATTTTGCGGCTGGGCGTCGAAAAGTTTTGTAAGGTGGCGCGCCATGCAGGTATCGATGGTGTGCTGCTGACCGACTTGCCAGTGGAAGAGGCAGGCGACTATTTGCGGGCAATGCAAGCCGAGGATCTCGCCCCGATTTTTCTGGCTGCGCCCACCAGTCCGGACGCCAGGTTGAAACGCATCGCAGAAGCATCGCGGGGATTCGTATATGCTGTCTCCCGTACGGGAGTTACCGGTGCGCGTCAGGAGCTGGCCGAAGACGCAAGGAAGTTAGTGCGTCGTCTCCGCCGCCTGACAAGGCTCCCGATCGCGGTAGGATTTGGGATTTCCACGGCGGAGCAATTTGCCGAGGTGGGCAAGTTTGCTGATGCCGTGGTCGTCGGCAGCGCCATTGTTGAAACCATCGAGCGAAACCGCGGACGCGAAGCGGAAGCTGTTGCCCAATTTGTCCGCAAGCTCTGTGCGCGGCAATTGCAAAAGGCATAAATGGATATCGCAGATTGGCGAAAGAAGATCGACGAGCTTGATCAGCGCCTGGTTGAGCTGCTGAGCGAGCGGGCGCGGGCCGCCGTCGAAATTGGGCGACTGAAGCGCCACACCAGCCTGCCGATTTATGAGCCGGAGCGCGAACGGATCGTCTTTGAAAATGTGCAACGCCTCAATCAAGGTCCGCTCCCCGGAAAGGACTTGGTGCGGATTTTCGAACGTATCATGGACGTGATGCGCAATGTTCAGAGAGAAGAGATTGTTGCCAAACCGGAAAACGTTGAAGGGGAAACAGAACTGGATTCGGAAGTTAACGACTAAGGAAGTTAACGATTAAACAGATTTTCGGACGCAGGTTTTTGGACGCTCGGCTTTGGCCATAAATTGGCGCCAAATATGATAGCTAAAGGCCCGGACTGAAGGCTTCTTATGATTGTGGCCATGCAGGAAGTAGCCGATGAGAACCAGATTCAACAGGTGATCGAACACCTGGTGAAGATGGGGTTCGAAGTCCACCGCTCGACTGGCGCGCGGCAAACCGTGTTGGGCGCGGTTGGAGCGAATATCGATTTCGATGTCCGCAACCTGGAGTTGCTGCCCGGTGTACAGGAAGTCCATCGCATCAGTTCGCCGTACAAGCTCGCGGGTAAAGGCTTTCGCCCCGAAGGAACAATTGTCAGATTGGCAAATGGTATTAGCATCGGCGGAAACGAAATTGTAGTAATGGCAGGGCCGTGTTCTGTGGAATCGCGCGCGCAGCTTTTTGCTACTGCTGAGGCCGTTTCGAAATCGGGAGCGAAGGTGCTGCGCGGCGGGGCCTTCAAGCCGCGCAGCTCTCCTTATTCTTTTCAGGGACATGGCGAAGACGCGCTCAAGCTGCTGCGCGAGGCAGGAGAGCTATTCAAATTGCTGGTGATCAGCGAGGTCATGGAGATCTCGCAAATTCCCATGATGCTTCCCTACGTCGACATTCTGCAGGTCGGCGCCCGCAACATGCAGAACTTCAACCTGCTGCGCGAGCTAGGCAAGCTGCGCAAACCGGTATTGCTGAAGCGTGGCATCGCAGCGACACTCGAAGAGTTGCTGCTTTCGGCGGAGTACATCCTGGCCGGCGGGAACTACGACGTGGTCCTCTGTGAGCGCGGCATTCGCACCTTCGAAACTTACACCCGCAATACCATGGATATTTCAGCGATTCCCATCATCCACAAACTTTCGCATCTGCCGATGACCGCCGATCCCTCGCACGGCACGGGACGCCGCGACAAGGTTGCACCCATGGCCCGCGCCTCAGTGGCAGCCGGCGCCGATGCGTTGCTCATCGAAGTGCATTGCGATCCCGATAAGGCGTGGTCCGACGGCGCACAGTCCTTGTTCCCCGAGCAGTTCGCAAAATTAATGGACGAGCTGCGAATGATCGCGCCCGCTGTGGGACGAAAGATCGCATGAGTGAGCGCCAGCAGCGGCGCGGAAGGCCGGGTTTTCCGCTTTCTTCGTGAACCTTAGTGCCCTTTGTGGTGAAATCGGGACACCCAACTCTTCATGTCGATTCGCCAAATTACGATCATCGGTACCGGCCTGATCGGCGGCTCGTTCGCGCTGGGCCTCCGCAAAAAACGATTTGCCGGAACCATCGTTGGTTGCGATCGACAATCCGCTTTGCAGCGCGCGAAGATGTGCGGCGCCATCGACCGCGGGTTCACCGAACCGGCCGACGCCGTGCGCGGCAGCCAGCTCGTGCTGCTGGCCACACCCGTGCTCGCAATTGTCGATCTGATCGGGCGACTCGGGCCCTCCCTCGCTCCAGGCACCTTGCTCACGGATGTGGGCAGCACAAAAGTCCAAATCGTGCAGCAGGCGACGACGGTCTTTGGAAAAGATGCGGGCACGAGATTTCTTGCCGGACATCCCATGGCCGGAAAGGAGCACAGCGGCGTAGATTTTGCCGATCCTGATTTGTTCCTGAATGCAGTGTGGTTCTTAACGCCGCTTCCCGATCAAAATATCGATCACAACATCAATCAGGGAATCTTCTCGGAATTTGCCGGATGGATCGATCAGATCGGCGCGCGCATAGCCGTGCTTCCAGCGGAAGATCATGATCGCTTGTGTGCATGGATCAGCCATGTTCCGCAGATGGTCTCCACCGCGCTGGCCGCTGCCCTCGTCGAGGAGTTTGGTGAAGAAGCGCCGCTGCTTCCCGCGGGCGGCCGCGCACTGCGTGAGATGACGCGCATTTCTGCCAGCCCGTATTCCATGTGGCGCGATATCGCCATCAGCAACAAAGAAAATATCGCATTCGCGTTGTCGCGAGTTGAGCAGCGTCTGGCGCACATTCGCGAGAACCTGAGTTCGCGGGAACTCGCCGAGGAATTCGAGAAAGCCCACGCGCTCAAGAAAACTCCAGCTCCCCAGAAGAAGCTCTAATCGCTAAGTAAGCGCTTGCCCACTCAACTTTCATTTACAATGCGGACGCTATGAATAAAGTCGTGGCCAATGCGGATGAGGCGATTCGCGACGTTGGCGATGAATCGGTCATCATGCTCGGCGGCTTTGGATTGTGCGGCATCCCGGAAAACCTGATTCGCGCGCTGGTGCGGAAGGGCTCGAAGAATCTCACGACAATCAGCAACAACGCTGGCGTTGACGGCTTCGGCGTAGGGTTGTTGCTCGCTGCTGGGCAAATCCGGCGGCATATCGGAACTTACGTCGGTGAAAATAAGTTGCTGGAATCGATGGTGCTCTCGGGAAAAGTCGATCTCGATTTGGTTCCGCAGGGCACATTCTCCGAACGCATTCGCGCCGGCGGCGCGGGCATTCCTGCATTCTTCACCCCGACAGGCGTTGGCACCATCGTTGCCCAGGGCAAAGAGACGCGCGAATTCGATGGCCGCCCTTATGTAATGGAACGCGCACTGAAAGCCGATTTCGCCTTCATCAAAGCGTGGAAGGGCGACCGCATGGGAAACCTTGTCTATCACAAAACGGCCCGCAATTTTAATCCGATCATGGCGACCGCGGCAAAGGTCACGATTGCCGAGGTCGAACACCTCGTCCCTGCAGGCGAACTGGATGGAGACTCGATTCACACTCCGTCAGTTTACGTGAAACGAATCTTTCAGGGAGAGTTGTACGAGCGCCGGATCGAAAAGCGGACGGTCAAAAAAATCGCTGGCTGATATCGAGGCAGAATTGAAAATGGAAAAACCCGGCAAGGACATTGAAAAGCGCGAGCGGATCGTGAATCGCGTTGCGCACGAATTGCGCGACGGATTTTATGTGAACCTGGGAATCGGGATGCCTACGCTGGTTGCCAATCACGTCCCGGCCGGCATCGAAGTCATTCTGCAATCGGAGAACGGCATGCTGGGAATTGGCCAGTATCCTCTCGAGGGCACAGAAGACGCGGACCTGATCAATGCCGGCAAAGAAACTGTTTCGGAGATGCCGGGCACATCGTATTTTTCCAGCGCCGATTCATTCGCCATGATTCGCGGCGCACACATTGATTTGAGTGTGCTCGGCGCCATGGAAGTGGATGAACAAGGCAACCTCGCCAACTGGATGATTCCTGGGAAGATGGTGAAAGGCATGGGCGGCGCAATGGATTTAGTCGCAGGCGCGCGGCGCGTAGTCGTCGCCATGGAGCACACCACCCGCGAAGGGGCGCCGAAGATTTTGAAAAAATGCACGCTCCCTCTCACTGGAGTAGGGGTGGTCGACACGATCGTCACCGAGATGGCTTACATCCGCGTCACGAAGGATGGACTCGTGCTCGAAGAAGTTGCTCCCGGACTCACGCCGGAAGATGTGCAGCAGGCAACAGAGGCGAAGCTGATCGTGAGCCAGGGTATGAAGTCGATGGTGGGCTGAGTTGCGCAACGAGTTCTATATCCTGAACGGCGCCGCCAACAACCGGAAAGGCAGCGTAATCGCCAAATATACGACTTCCAGCAATCCATGAACAGCTACGCCGACGATTCGAAACGGCAGTAGGAATAACCACACCAATGGATAAGCCACGAGCGCGACCACCGCCAGCGGCCAACAGAGTACAAATAGAATGCACCAGAGCAGGAAAGTGAACATCGCGAAACCTCTCTAGCCCAGATACGGCGCCGATTGCCGAAAGGTTCCGCTATGAGAACTGCGCCGGAGACCGCAGATCGGAGATCTACGGGCCAATACGGATTCTTCGACTCACGCGCCCTTTGGCGCGCTCCGATCAGACAATGACAGCATTCAGGAAATGGCCCTTATTCATAGCGCAACGCTTCCGCAGGCAAAGTTCTTGCCGCTGACCACGACGGATACAGCGTGGCGATAAAAGAAACTCCAATTGCTACCACCGCCACCAAAAGTCCATCCATCGGACGCGGCGCGAACGGCACGTAGTCGATCGAATACACCTCAGGCGAAAGAGAAATAATGTGGTAGTGTCCGCCGGCATAAGAAATTGCATAGCCTAGCAGTAATCCAATCGCGGTTCCAATCACACCAATCAAGACTCCTTGTGCCATGAAGATATTTCTCACTTGCCCTTTGCGCGTTCCCATCGACATGAGCACCGCAATGTCCCTGGTTTTTTCCATCACCATCATGATCAGAGAAATCAGAATGTTCAGCGCAGCCACGAACACAATCAGGCCGATGGTGATGAACGTCACCAGCCGTTCCAGCCGCAGTGCGTGGAAAAGGGCCTTGTTTTGCTCCATCCAATTCGTCGTCATGAAGCCTTTTCCGGCTGCATCTTCGATCTCGTGCGAGACCTGCTCCGCCCCGTAGATATCGTCGATTTTGAATTCGATTACCGAGATCAGATCACCCAGGCCGAACAGTCTTTGCGCATCCGATAGCCGCGTAAAAGCCCAGGACTCATCGTAATCGTAGAAACCCGAGTCAAAGATTCCTACCACATGGAAGCGGCTGTATTTCGGGACCATGCCAAACGGTGTCAACTCCCCCTGCGGGCTGGTGACCAGCACAACCGAGCCAACGGTCGCCCCCAGATCGTCAGCCATATCTTTGCCGATGATAATCGGCGGCATGGCCGCAACCCGTGCCTCTACCCCGGCAAGGTCATCTGGAGATTCTGCGATTTGAGAAGCTGCGGATATGGAATTCTGCGCCGCAGCTTGCGTTTCCTTCTCGGCCAATTGCGCAGGTTCATTGAGGGGAGCTGCGGATCCTTCTTTGATCGTACTGAGTAAGTCGCCGATCTTGCGCTCGTCTCGCGGAATGATTCCTTTGAGCACAGCGCCGCGCGCCCGAGGACACTCGGGAAATCAGCACCTGCTCGAATATCGCCGGCGCTGCACCTACGACATGCGGCTCCTTGGATAAGTTTGAAAGCAATGCAGGCCAGCTCTTGATTCCATCATCGGCCACACGCAGTAGGCTGATATTTGATGTTGATCCGATCAAGCGGGTCGTGCAGGTCCTGACGAAACCCGTTGTTGATCGCCAGAGCAACGATCAGCGAAGCGACCCCAGCGGCAACTCCGGCAATTGAGATTCCTGTAATGATCCCAATGAAAGCCTGCCGCCTTTTCGCCCGCAGATAGCGGGTGGCGATGAAGAGTTCGAACCTCATCGGAAAGTCCCCCGCTGGACTCGCGATTTCGCCATGCGGCGCAGACGCCGCGCAGACCCATGAACTCGCTGCCGCTCGGCGCGCGAATAGCGAGTTGCTGTTGACGGTTCAAATCGCATCAGGAGTGTCGCGCTTGTCCGGTTTCCGGCCCAATCGAATTATAACCAGCGCATCTTCTCGCGTCTCGAAGTGATTGCGTTTGCCGTCTACCGCTTTCGGAATCGACGTGTACCTCCGGAAGCTATATTTCGCTTTACAAAAAACCTTACAACCACCCGCGTCAGACCCTCATCAGAAGCAGCTACGGCAGGTACACCGCTGGCGAGAATGCCGTAGTTCAGCCCGCCAGGGAAACCGCACGTTCGCCACATACGTCGCTGCGAGTTGTAGGTCACTCATTATTACGTCTGTAAGAAGTGCTAAGTCGTTCAAATCCGTAAATAGCTGTTCACAACCCGAACTGGCCGGAGGCAAAATGAGCGAAGTTTGCCGAACAGTTGAGGTTACTCGCAGCATGGTTGCGACCGAGGCGGCCGCCTGCGAATTGATCAGCGGCCCTCCCGCCTCTCAAGTGGTAGCCCGGCCGACGGCTGTCGATCAAGTATTGCTGCCTTCGTTTTTCGTGGTGGGCACCACCACGAACCGGCAGCAGTTGGCTGCACGAAGTCTTGCGCCCTCACACCCTGCTGCCCAGTCCATCCAAGGAGACGAGATTTTTCGATACCCATTTTCATCGCGGGCTGAAGTGGTACTTAGCGCACTACGAAAGAGCACTCGGGGAGCGTCGCATAGGAGAGGTGGCGCCTACTTATTTTGCCTCGGCCTCGGCTCGAGAACGGATAGCGCTTACCGTTCCCCAGGCCAAGATCGTTTGTGTTTTCCGAAATCCGGTGGATCGAATCGTATCTCTCTATCGGGTGAAGCGCGCCTATGGCTGGATTCCGTGGAGCTTTGCCGAGGCGATAAGGCGCGATCCCGAACTGATGGAGTCGGGACGATATGCCAGCACTCTCAAGCTCTGGCACCGGTCGTTTGGCGTCGAGAATGTGATGGCCGCCATTTACGACGATCTTCAGGAAGGTCCGCAGGCTTTTGTCGATGCCGTGGCCGATTTTATCGGAGTTCGGCGCTTTCCTCTTGCGGATTGGCAATATGGATTCGTTCATGATTCTGACCGCATGACTCAACCTCGCAGCTACTGCCGCACCCGCACCGCCACGTTGGTGGCAAACTGGTTTAAGGCACGGCGGATCGAACCAGGCGGTCAATGCTTTTAAACGTTCACGCTTCCGCCGCCTGGTGCTGGGGGGCGGAGCGCCTTTTCCGAAATTGCCGGAAGAGCTGTTGATGGAACTTCAAAAGGAGTTTCGGGGCGAGGTCGAGGGACTGGAAGATATGCTCCATCGCAACCTGCCGACGTGGAAATTTCGCGGAGCTGCGTAAGCGGCTATTTCCCCCGAATTACCGTCTTCGCGGCATCCATGTTGTCATACCGGTCATACGCTCGCACCACAACCACGTGCTCCATTCCGGTCAAATCACCTTTTCCCGGTTCCGCAGGCACCTTGAAGTCGTAATTTTCCGTTTTTGAATCGGAGATCTGGCCGACCGGATCAACATACTTCCAGTCGCCGGCGTCCACGGAATATTCGGCGCGCTTGATGGGCGAAAAGCTATCGACGGCACGAAACGCAATGTGGATATGCGTACCTTCAACCGAGGCTGCCAGACCTTCGATGCGCGGCGGCGTCGTATCCACTTCAAAGCGTCGGCTTTCGCGTGACGCCGTCAAGGCCTCGCCGGGCGAGTGCGAAGGCGCATCCGAGGCGACCACCTTCACCGTGTAGCCGCCATCGGGCAGCAAGCTGGCGTCGAACGAATAAGCTTTGTCCGAGATGTCGTCTTTCAACAGCAGCCAGCGGCTCTCGCTATCTCCGCGGTAATAGATCGAATAAACCAGCTGATCGTCATTGTCATCGTGCGCGCTCCATTTCACCCCGATCGAGTCGCGATCGTGCGAACTGGGCGTCGGAATGTCAAAGTGAGCACCACCCGCTCCGCCTAAATCTCCGAGAGTGCCGTTAGCTTTCGGCAGAGGCTGGTATTTCACCCCGACCTGGACCATGACCTCTTCGATTTCGGGAGCGGTATTCTTCGGTAAGTAGTTGAGGGCCACGCTGTCGACGCGAGGGGCAGAATTCGCCGAATGCAGCACCGCTTTCCACTGCGCATACCGGGCTGACGGGATCCCGGTTTCCGAATCCCTCTCAAGGTCGACCTTCTTCCATACACTCCAGTTGCGGTCGGGGTTGTCAACATTGCCGCTGCGCGCGTAGAGGTCGACTTTCCCCGCGCCTCGAAATTCCGCGCGGCCCCAGCGTGAAAAAATCTTGGCATCGAACACGTCGCTTTCATACGTGCCCTCAGCCTCTGGGCCATGCCGAGCACGAACACTTTTCCGAGATTGCTGGTCGCGGCGTAAAGGCCTCCTCCGGGAGCCTTGGCAAAGGCCGTTACTTGCGACGCCGGGGCCTTCAACAAGTCTGAAAAATCGTCCAGCCCGTTGATGGCGAAGATGTGCCCGCGATTCCCCGTGCCCGCCAGCAGCCGCCCCTGAGAATCAAACGCCAGCGCATAAACAATGTCCTCGTGCGAAGACCAGAGCCGCGTAGGAGAACCATCCGGCGCCAGGCGGTAGATGTCAGACCCATTGCCTGCCGGTTCGTCCAGGAAACGGAAATGGGCCCGTGTTCACAGGTGTGCTCGGCGCAGGCGTAATCGTCATTCCCGGGACCTGCGCTGCCGCGTTCGCCGGCGCTGGATTGGATGAAAAGCTCAGAAACCCTATCGGGCCGGAAGAATTCGTTCCCCCTCCGCTCTTTTTTTCGCCAACCGCAGCGGCGTAGATGTTCCCTGCCGAGTCGAGCGCCAGCGCCGTGATTTCTTTCTTAGGCGCGCTGTAGAGCACAAAACCCTCGCCCGATGGCGAAATGCGGTAGACCAGACCGCTGCCATCGGAGCCGGCAATCAAATTGTTGTTGGCATCGACCGCCAGTACGCGAATGTGAGTTTCGTCGCTCTTGAAGAACACAGAGTGCTCGCCGCTCGGGGTGACACGATAGATTTCCCCGTGATCGCCAGTGGCAACGTAGAGGTTTTCGGCCTTATCCAGGGCCATGTCCCAAATGTATTTCGTACCGGGTTCGAAATAGGTGGATGAACTCCAGCTAGGATCCAAAGCTGGCTTGGAAGCCTCTTTGCTATTTTTATCGCCTACAGCTTTGCGCACTGAATCGCCTGCAGCGTGATTTCCATCCTGTTGCAGCTTGTAAACTTTGCCGTCCGGCGCCGTCGCCGCATAGATCACCCCGCCCGGGCCGGTTCGCAGCGCTTGCACTTGCAGCTCTTTGGGCTCAAAGATAATCGTCGATTTCCCGTCCGGCGTGATTCGATAGACCCGTGCAGGTGCGCCGGCAGCCACATAGAGGTTCCCCGCATCGTCGGCAGCAATCGCCCAAATGTACGTTGAAGGCGTGGCGTAAAGAGTCTTGAACGTGGGCGCCATCTCCAACCCGCCCGTGCTGCACACGGCTACTCCAGTCGCGGTCCCTTTGATCAGGTCGTCGAATTTCGACTGCTCCCATATGCGCGTGCCCTCGGCGAACGCAGTCGAGAGGGCTCCAGAGAAACCCAAGCCTGTAACAAGCAAACCGGCAGCAAAAAACAAAAAGAGCTTTCGCGCACTCTGCAATTTCATACCTCGAAGCATTTAATTGTCGGGATTACCTTTAAGGTTATCACGGTTGAACGGATGCAGACTGAAGCCAGACGCGGCAACAGCGTCCCAACGCGACCACAACCCGCGAGGCTCATGAAGAAAGCAGTAACGCACAACCTTTGTGCTCCTTCGTGCCCTTTGTGGAGAATAGATTTAGCGCACCACCCGCACGGCTCTCACGGAATACCGAATCCGCGTGGTATCGTAATTTCATGTCATCGTCGCGCCAGGCTTTACTGAGTCTGCTCGCCCACAAGTCATTCAAGCTGGGAGAGTTCAAGCTTTCCTCAGGTGGCAGAAGCGATTACTACATCGATTGCCGCACCACGACGCTCGATGCCAAAGGTGCGCGGCTTACTGGCGAAGTGTTTGCCGAGGAAATCCGCCAGCGTGGATGGAAGGCAAAAGCCATCGGAGGACTCACCCTGGGGGCCGATCCCATCGTGGCAGCCGTTTCGGTGGTTACGGGAGAATTGAACGGTTTTCTCGTGCGCAAGGCCGAAAAACAGCATGGCACCGGGCAGCGGATCGAAGGTTTCCACGAAAAAGGCGCCTCTGTGGTGATTGTCGATGACGTCTGCACGACGGGCGCTTCTACCATTCAAGCAATCGAAGCCGCACGCGAGTTCGGGTTCAACATGGTGGGCGCAATGTGCCTGGTAGAGCGCGAAGAGGCAAAGGGTCGCCCCGCGGTCGAGAAAGCTGCCGTGCCTGCGTCCTTCGTTTCCATTTTCACCGCTAGCGAGGTGCGTGCCGAGCACATCCTGCAGACCGATGATACCCAGCCCGTAATCTTTGCGGTTGCCGCGACTTGCGAAATCTGCGGCAATCCAGCGGTGACCAATGTCCCGCGCAATCGCTGCGCGGCGCACCGGGTCTAATTTTTTGCTAACGACCAACAACGAATGACCAAGGGCCGGCTTCATGATTCAAACTCTCGAATGGACTAACGACGGCGTGCGCTTCATCGACCAGACGAAGCTGCCGACGGAGGAAATCTACGTTACTTGCGAGACCTATGAGCGGGTCGCCGACGCCATCCAGACCATGATCGTTCGCGGAGCCCCCGCCATTGGCGTCGCCGCCGCCATGGGAATTGCGCTGGGAGTAAGAGACTCGAAAGCCGAAAACCCAGCCGAACTCAAGCAGGACCTCGACCGCATTTGTGACGTCATCGGCGAGACCCGGCCCACCGCTGTGAACCTGTTCTGGGCCATCCGCCGCATGAAAGAGAAATTCGAGCGCCTGCGTGTTCGTCCTCTTGAGCAGATCAAGTACGAACTGGTCGAAGAAGCAAAGCGCATGCACGCCGAAGACATCGCCGCCAATAAGGCCATGGGCCACCATGGAGCGACGCTGATGCCCAACGAAGGTGGGGTGCTCACACATTGCAACGCAGGCGCGCTAGCGACGGCCGGTTACGGCACAGCCCTGGGCGTGATCCGCGCAGCCATCGAGAAAGGCAAGAAGATTCACGTTTACGCCGATGAAACCCGCCCATTTTTACAAGGCGCGCGGCTTACCGCCTGGGAGTTGATGAAAGATGGCATTCCCACGACCGTCATCTCCGACAACATGGCCGGCGCGATCATGAGACAAGGCAAAATTGGCGCAATCGTCGTGGGCGCAGATCGCATCGCCGCCAACGGCGATGTTGCCAATAAGATCGGCACCTATACGGTCGCAGTCCTCGCCAAAGAAAATGGCATTCCCTTCTATGTGGCCGCCCCGATTTCAACCGTCGATCTGGCTTGTCCCGACGGCAGCGCGATCCCAATCGAGCAGCGAAATGCCAGAGAAGTTACGCACATTGCCGGAAAACAGATGGTTCCCAACGGCGTTTCCATCGAAAACCCCGCCTTCGATGTCACGCCTGCGAACTACGTTTCAGCTATCGTCACCGAGCGCGGGATCGCGCGCGCTCCCTACGAAGCATCGCTTCGAAACTTGGCCGCAGTCGAAGCTGACGTCCAAGTGTAAAATTCAGGTCTAGTCAATTCTCCAAGGGTTTACCCCGAAATCTCACCATTCCCACACGGGAAACTTCTCTTCCGCAATTCTGCATCCAAGCTGTGATGCAGATCACCGCGACAGGTCTGGCTTCCACGTAAAGTTGGCGATGGATCCATGTTTAGTGGCCGCGAGATTCCGACTGTATCGCCCGATTCCATGGTTCTAGCGTGCCATATGACGTTTTTGCTTAATGTGAGAAGATGTCGCCTCTACTGTTTTGGCCTCCGCCTACTAAGGGCGGAGCAGGATGGACCCCCGCGGAGTGCGCTTGCATCTAAAACAAAGAGAAGGAGTAGCGAATAAATCGGAAACGCTGCTTCGCATCGATGGGTTGAAAAAGGTTTTCCGGTCCGGCGAATCGGAACTGGTGCTCTTTGAGAATTTATCGTTTGAGGTGAAACGCGGAGAGATGCTCGCGATTGTGGGCGAATCCGGCGCGGGAAAGAGCACCTTGCTGCATATTCTGGGCGCTCTTGATCACGCTTCCGCCGGTAACGTATACTGCGCCCAATTGAAGCTGAATTCGTTATCGGCAGACGAAGCGGCAAGGTTTCGCAATCGCGATGCCGGGTTTGTGTGGCAGTTCCACTATCTGCTCCCTGAGTTTACTGCCGCTGAGAACGTAGCCATGCCGCTGCTTCAGCGAGGCCAGAGCTGGTCAGATGTGGCATCTGAAGCTCTCTCCTGGCTGAGGAAAGTGGGACTTGAAGATCGCGCCCACCACCGCTCAGGAGAGCTTTCCGGCGGCGAACAGCAGAGAGTCGCCTTGGCTCGGGCGCTAATCATAGCCCCGCAGTTGCTCCTCGCGGATGAGCCCACCGGCGACTTGGATGGCCGCACAGCAGAAGCCGTTTTCGAACTTATCGCCCGGCTGCATCGTGAGCATAAACTCACCTCGATCATCGCAACGCATAATCTGGCGTTCGCGCGCCGTTGTAACCGGGTTTTGCGGCTGGAGCGGGGCCGCGCGGAAGAAATCAGCCCGGAAATGTTGCCTGCGTGATCTGAATGAGATAGAAGATCACTAGAGAATTAGAAAGACAGAGTGCAAGAAATGGTTCGACATCGACACTAGGAGGAATTTGAACAGGTTCCTTCAGTAACATAATAAAAACGTTTGAGTACTTGGGTTCGGTGGCCGTTTGAATGCATAATGGGCGAACGGAGCCGGATTTCAAGTGACAACCTACAGGTCAGGATTTCGTTAGGGTTGACTAGGCCTAAGCGCCTTCTCGGCCCGAGCTTCAGGGGGAAGGGCATATGTTTGAACGTTATACGGAGAAAGCCAGGCGCGTCATCTTTTTCGCGCGCTATGAAGCAAGCCAGTTCGGGTCTCCTTACATCGAGACCGAGCATCTGCTGCTCGGGCTCCTGCGCGAAGATAAAGCCCTGACCAACCGTTTCCTCCGTTCGCACGCCTCGGTGGAATCGATTCGCAAACAGATTGAAGGTCACACCACGATTCGGGAAAAGGTCTCCACCTCGGTCGATCTTCCTCTTAGCAATGAATGCAAGCGCGTGTTGGCCTATGCCGCTGAAGAAGCGGAACGGCTTTCCCACCGGCACATCGGGACCGAGCATCTTCTGCTGGGCTTGTTACGCGAGGAAAAATGCTTTGCCGCCGAAATTTTGCACGAGCGCGGTTTGCGGCTTTCGACCATCCGCGAAGAGTTGGCACGCACCACGCAGGAGAAAGCGCAACCGCAGCGTCAACGCGAATCTTCTCTGTTGAGTGAATTTTCACGCGATCTTACTCAAGCCGCAATGGATAGCCAGCTCGATCCGCTGGTCGGTCGCGACGGCGAACTTGAGCGTGTCGTCCAGATTCTCTGCCGCCGCACCAAAAACAATCCAGTTCTGATCGGCGAGCCGGGCGTAGGCAAGACAGCAATCGTTGAAGGCTTGGCCCAGCGCATCGCCGACGGCGAAGTTCCTTCCTTCCTCGCCGACAAGCGCATTCTCGCCCTCGATCTTTCGTTAATTGTCGCCGGCACAAAATATCGCGGACAATTTGAAGAACGCCTGAAGACCATCATGAAAGAACTGATGGAGTCGCAGAACTCCATCATCTTCATCGACGAACTTCATACTCTGGTTGGAGCAGGCTCCGCCGAGGGTTCGCTCGACGCCGCTAACATTCTGAAACCCGCTTTGTCTCGCGGCGAAATTCAGTGCATCGGCGCAACCACCCCTGGCGAATACCGTAAGTCGATCGAAAAAGATCGTTCACTCGAGCGCCGCTTCCAGGCAGTCAAAGTTCCGCCACCAAACGAAGCGGATGCCGTCAAAGTGCTGTTCGGAATAAAAGACCGCTACGAGAAATTTCATGCGGTTACCTACACCGACGACGCCATCAACTTCGCCGTCTCGCACTCGAACCGCTACATTCCAGATCGCTTCCTGCCCGATAAGGCAATCGATCTCGTCGATGAAGCCGGCGCGCGCGTAAAGCTCCGCCAGACCTCGCAGCCGGAAGAAATCAGCGAAGTCCAGAAGCGCATCAAGTTCATCGTCCACCGCATGGAAAACGCCATCGCCAACCACGAGTTCGAGAAGGCGCGCTTTTACTCGGACGAAGAACGCAAAGAGCGCGAGAATCTGCGCGCCCTGCGCGAGAAATATCACCTCGATGAATCATCCACCGGCGTTGTCGGCCGGGAAGACATCGAAGATGTAGTTTCGCGCTGAACCGGCGTTCCCATCACCTCGATCAAAGAAGAAGAAACCCAGAAGCTTCTTCGCATCGAAGAAGAGCTGCACAAACGCATCATCTCGCAAGATAAATCGATCAGCGCTCTGGCCCGCGCCATTCGCCGCTCCCGCGCCGGCTTGAAAAGTCCGAATCGCCCGATCGGTTCGTTCCTATTCCTCGGCCCAACCGGCGTCGGCAAGACAGAAGTCGCCCGTACCCTGGCTCAGTTCATGTTTGGCACCGAGAAAGCCCTGGTTCGGTTCGACATGTCCGAGTTCATGGAAAAGCACTCGGTCTCGAAGCTGATCGGATCGCCTCCGGGATACGTTGGCTACGAAGAGGGTGGTCAACTGACGGAACGCGTCAAGCGCGCGCCATATTCTGTCGTTTTGCTCGACGAAATCGAGAAGGCGCACCCGGACGTGTTCAACATTCTGCTGCAGGTTTTCGAAGACGGCCAGCTGACTGACGGTCTCGGCAACACGGTCGATTTCAAAAACACCATTTTGATCATGACTTCCAACATCGGCGCGCGTCACCTGCAGAAGCGCGAGGGCTTCGGCTTCCAATCGACCGCCGACGACATGGTGTCCAGCAAGGTCGAGGAGTTGGTGAAGGGCGAAGTAAAGCGAACTTTCAATCCCGAATTCCTCAACCGCTTGGACGAGATCATTCTGTTCCAGGCTCTGAGCGAGTCCGACCTGATCCAGATTCTGGAGCTTATGGTCACGCAGCTCAACGCGAACCTCGCCCAGAAATCTATTACCGTCACGGTTGCCGACGAAGCCAAGAAGTGGATCCTCAGTCAGACGGTGACAGATCGCTCCTACGGAGCGCGTCCGCTGCGCCGGGCCTTGCAGAAGTACATCGAAGACCCGCTCTCGGAAGCGCTGATTCAGGGGCACCATCACCACGCGTCCCGCTTTCATCGAGGTCTTCCTCGAAGACAACAAGCTGTTCTATCGTCCCGTGGACGCGGAAAAAACCGAGGGCGTCTTGCTTTACGAGAACAGCTAGACAGCTATCGGCTCTCAGCCGTCAGCGAAAGCTGGCGGCTTTTTGTTTTTGCCGAGGTCTTTCGTCCCCGCAATTTTGCTGAGCGCAAGGAAATATTCTCGGATGGTTTCAGGCAGGGACTTTATATAGATAAATTGCCCATCGCGCCATGTTTCGATCACGCATCCGACAGAATCTTGAGATGGTGCGAAATCGTTCCGGGGGTGAGTACGCACTGCTTCTTCTTGTCCGCATCGCGAGCATCTGCGCTCCGTCAATGGGTCTCTCGGCAAGTCCACCCACTCCCTGCAGCTACAAATGTCAAGGTCTTGTCTCTACAGCAAAGACCTTAATTATCTCGTCGCCCCCTGAAAATCTATTGATCTGAAATCTTCGCTTGAGGGGTTTCAGTTCGCGAAGTTGTTGAAAAATATAGAGGCCCGTAGATCGCGGCGGGAAGGGCCCCTGTGGATTTTTTTTAACGGTTAATTCATTAAATCGTTACACGTTCGTAACGCAACAGCCGCTAGGCTCATTGCATTGCAGAAGGGGTTCTACTGGCGACGAAACTTATATATAGTAGCCGGCAAAAGCTAGACAGCTTTTTGCACGCAAGATTTTATTCAATCGCTTTCTTACCCGCTGATCAGCGCAGGGAACGCAAACCCTGGTGATCTGTGGGGCCACGGTCTCAAGGCGAATGCGTTGGAATTCTTAGTATTGTGAAATTCGGAAATCGGTAAATGTCCAAGACCCTCCCCTGGTTTGCGTTCTCCTGTGCGTGCTTTCTTGCGTGGCATGGGGTGCTCTCTGCGCAGATTGCGCCCGAGCCTTGCCTGCGCCCCTTGCCCGGCAGCGCGGTCAATGAGCCGGAAGACTTGCGCAGCCGCAATGGAGTTCTGAAGGTCGAGCTGACCGCCTACGACGCCAAAGAAAAAGATGGATCCATTCGTTACTGCTTCGTCGATGAGAATGGACAAGAATCACCTACACTTCGCGCCAATCCCGGTGATCTCGTCATCTTGACTCTGAAAAATGATCTCAAGGATTTCGGCCCTAGCTCCCCAACTCCTGCCCAACCCCGCATGCATATGAATGAGGATGCGGGGAAAGAAGCCAATTCGTGCAGCAGCGGCGTGATGGCGGCCGATTCCACGAATCTTCATTTTCATGGTTTGACCATCCCTCCGGTTTGTCATCAGGACGACGTGCTGCACACCTCAATCCAGCCTGACGATCCGCCATTCGAATATCGCTTCCGCATTCCTGAAAACGAGCCGCCAGGGCTGTATTGGTACCACCCTCATATTCACGGCTTTACCAAGCAACAAGTGCTTGGAGGCGCTTCCGGCGCGCTGATCGTCGAAGGAATCGAGCGGGCTGACTCGGCGGTTGCAGGACTGCCCGAGAGAGTGTTGGTGATTCGCGATCAAGACCTGCTCAGTCCCAATGCCCCGCCTTCGAAGCGGGAGCCGGTCGTTCCGAAGATGCTGTTCGATCGCGATGGTGACGCTGCCAATACCGGCACCGGATTCGGCAAGCCCGCGAAAGATCTCTCGGTCAACTTCGTGCCCGTGCCTTACCCGGACTATCCGCCGGCTCGAATCGAGATGAAGCCCGAGGAGCAGCAGCTCTGGCGTGTGGTCAATGCCTCCGGAATTACTTACCTCAACCTGGAAGTTCTATTCAGTCACAAACCGCAGCTTCTGGGTCTCGTGGCCATCGACGGCGTGCCGCTCAACACAGTCGGGCTGCCGCGAGACTTCGTGGATTGGCAAACTCACCTCGGTGTGCCACCAGGCGCGAGAGTGGAATTCATTATCAAAGGACCAGCTGAAGGTGAACCGGGACTGGTGGTCACGAAGACAGTGGACACCGGAGCGGGCGGCGAAAATGATCCCAACCGCGCGCTGGCCGTAATCACTCCGTCGAAAGACGTACCGGAGCCAGCCCCGAAACTCGCAGCTTCACCCGAACCGCTTCCGCCTCCAACTTTGCCCTGGCTCGGCAGCGTCGCTCCAAGCCGCACGCGAAGGCTTTATTTTTCCGAAAAGCTTCTTGACCCAAACAACCCCAACAGCGCGACCGAATTTTACATAACGGTCGATGGTCAAAAACCCGCGCCTTTCGATCCCAAATCAGGCGTTCCGAACATTGTCGTGAAGCAGGGAACGGTTGAGGACTGGATCATCGAAAATCGTTCCAGCGAACTTCACGCATTCCATATTCACCAGTTGCATTTCCTGCTGCTTGATTACCGCGGGAGGCCGGTGAATGAGCCGTTTCTTCGCGATACCGTCAACGTTCCCTACTACGACAGCAAAGCTCTTGAATATCCCAGCGTGAAGCTGCGCATGGATTTCCGCGACCCAAATACCGTCGGCGATTTTGTTTATCACTGCCACCTTTTAGAACACGAAGATGGAGGAATGATGGGAATGGTCCGTGTAGAACCCTAAACCGGTGAGGGCGGGATGCAAGCGGTCTCGTTCTCTCACTCAAACCAGCCCTGCGAACGCAACTCACAACCGATTCAACTTGTTCCCGGATTTCGCTGAATTCTCGAACCTGTGTTTTGACAATAACCAACACAAACCGAGGAGGAAAAATGAGTTTCAAATCTGTCGCATCGAAAGCAATGCATTGCCTGCGCTTCGGACTGGCTAGCCTGGCAATTTTCCAGTTCACATTCGGAGCCATCTACGCCGACGCAGCAGCCAAACCAGTCGCATCAGGCGATGCAAATACCACTTCGCCCATCAAGCACGTCATCGTGATCATCGGCGAAAACCGCAGCTTTGACCATGTATTCGCCACCTATGTACCGAAAAGCGGACAAACCATTAACAACCTGCTTTCGGAAGGTATTATCAAGCTGGGCCTCCACGGTGAAGCACGGCCGGGGCCGAATTTCAATAAAGCCCAACAAACAGCAGCTACGGATACCGACACCTTTCTGCTGGATCCGCCGAAGCAACCGTTCCCCAACAATGTACTTCCTGCGCCACTCGTGGGCGGACCCAGCGGTGCCGAAGGATATTTTTCCGGATCCAATCCTTGCAACACCACTCCTGCGATTCCCGCCCTCGAATGCGCCCAACTTTCGGAAAGCGGCTTGCCCACGGGTAAGTATGAACCCCTGGTCAGCGGTGGCTCCGGACTCACGAAATACACGCCCGATACCCGCATCACAAACGTGACTTCGCTGCCCGCCGGCCCCTTCCAGATCACCAACGGTTCCACCTTCACCTACAACGACTATGCACAGAGCCCGGTGCATCGCTTCTACCAGATGTGGCAGCAGATGAACTGCAGCGTGAAGAATGCAACCGCAAGCAATCCATCCGGCTGCACATCCAATCTGTTCTCCTGGGTTGAGACGACTGTGGGCGCGGGCACCAATGGCGCCACGCAGCCGCCGCTCTGCTCTTCCGATAACGATCAGCTTCCCTGCTTTACCTACAACTATTTGCCGAGCGTCCCGGATGCGCAAACCACCGGCGAAGGATCCACCGCTCTTGCGTTTTACAACGTGCAGCAAGGCGACGTTCCCTACTTCACCAGCCTCGCGAATACCTACACTTTGAGCGACAACTTCCACCAGTCGGTCATTGGAGGAACAGGGGCGAATCACATCATGTTGGGTCACGCCGACGCAATCTGGTACAGCGACCCCAACGGAAATCCTGGCGTACCACCGGAAAACAAGTTGGTATACACCCAACCCTGGAACGGCAAGCCCAATCCAGACGAGGGAACTGTCAACCAGATTGAGGACCCCAACCCAGCGCCGGGCACCAACAACTGGTATGCCGAAGACGGCTATGGCGAGAGTTACAATGCCGGGTACCCACCGCCTTACGTCGTTTCACCGGTTTATGGCGGCGGTTCCTACAGTGATTGCTCCGATACGACGCAACCCGGCGTCGCACCGGTCGTGAATTACCTGACCTCGCTCGGAATCAATCCAAACTGCCAAGCCGGGCATTACTACCTGTTGAACAACTACAACCCTGGTTATTTTGGCAACGGCAAGAACGCGTTCACTGACCAGAATCCCTCGAACACGCCGTTCACGGTTCCACCCTCCTCCACGCCCAGCATCGGCGATGACCTCAACTCTCACAATATCTCCTGGAAGTACTACGGCGACCAGTGGGACAACTACGTCCCTGATCCCTACCAGTTGAATTATGGGACCAATGGGCCGAAGGCGGACGAATATTGCAACATCTGCAACCCGTTCCAGTACGACACCTCGATCATGTCGAACCCGGCTCAGGTGGCAGCTCACATCCAGGACACCAAGGACCTCTATTCAGATATCACAGGTGGAACATTGCCTGCGGTTTCTATCGTGAAGCCCAGCGGCTACGTCGATGGCCATCCATCATCGTCGAAGCTTGATCTTTTCGAACTCTTCACCAAAAAGATCGTCGACATGGTTCAGGCCTCGCCGTACTGGCAGAGTACCGCAATCTTCATCACCTTTGACGAAGGTGGTGGCTACTATGATTCCGGCTACATTCAGCCGCTGGACTTCTTCGGCGATGGCACGCGCATCCCGCTGCTGATCGTTTCTCCCTATTCTGCGGGCGGAAATGTCAACCACAGCTATGGAGACCATGTGTCCATCGACAAATTCATTGAGAGGAACTGGAGCATTGGCACCATTTCCTCTCGCAGCCGAGATAATTTCCCCAACCCGGTAACTTCATCGAGTAACCCCTACGTTCCACTGAACGGACCCGCGCTTGATGATCTGTTCGATGCCTTCAACTTCTCGGGCAGCAAGTAGACCTGCTACTCGTAACGCGACCGGCCACGGAGAAATTCTCCTTGGCCGGTTTTCTTGCGTTTGGCCGCCGTTTGGACGGCTCGAATCTTCGCATCGCCCCCCGCATCCGTTATCCTAGTAGCGATACCTTATGGCAATTCCCAAATCTCAAACTCCTAATGGTGGAGTCGCTGTTGCTGAGGCTTCCTCGAACAACACAAGTAATCCCGAGCGCGAACGCGTCTTCAGCGCTTTCCGCCAATGGGGATACCTTGAAGGCGATCTCGATCCGCTCGGTTTCTTGCGCCCGCGGCCCTTACCCGAACTGCAAATCGATAACCAATACGCCCGCGACGCCCGAGCGATTTATTCGAGCACCATCGGCGTAGAAATCAACCATATCTACTCTCCCGAGCGCCGACGCTGGATCTACGAACGCATGGAATCGCCTTCTCAAGGCTTCGAGATTACGGAAAAAGATCGACAGCGCATTCTCGACCTGCTCATTCGTGCCGACATCTTCGAGCAAGTGATGCAGCAACGTTATCTCGGCAACAAGCGCTTCTCGCTCGAAGGCGTTACCGCTCTGGTCCCATTGCTTGATGAAATCCTCGACGCTGGCTCTCGCCTCGGAGCGGCGGAACTCGTGATGGGCATGAGCCATCGCGGCCGGCTGAACGTAATTGCCCATGTCGCAAAAAGGCCGCCGGAAGAGATCTTCGCCGGATTCGAAGATGTCGACCCGCGTAGCGTTCTGGGCTCCGGCGACGTCAAGTATCACATGGGCGCGACGGGCGAATACGTCACCTACAGCGGCAACAAAGTTCATATTCATCTGGCTTCGAACCCGAGCCACCTGGAAGCCGTCGACCCCGTAACGGTCGGCCGCGTCCGCGCCAAACAAGATCGCGCGGGCGAGGGTGGCCGCGAAAAATTTCTACCCTTGCTCGTGCACGGCGATGCCGCGTTTGCCGGACAAGGCATTCTTGCCGAAACCATGAATTACGCCGACCTGCCAAGCTACACCGTCGGCGGCACGATCCACGTAGTGGTCAATAATCTTTTGGGATTTACCACTAGCTACCTGGAGGAGCATTCCACGCGCTTCGCCGCGTGCATTGCCCGCCGCCAGTCAATTCCCATCTTCCACGTCAATGGCGAGGATGTGGATGCAGTAGTGCGGGTAGCGCGCCTCGCCACCGAATATCGCTATCAATTCGGGACCGACGTTGTCATCGATCTCATCGGCTACCGCCGCCACGGCCACAGCGAAGTCGATGATCCCACGGTCACTCAGCCCCTGCTGTACAAGAAAATCAAGGACCATCCGCCCTTATGGGAAATTTACGCTGACGATATTGGCGCGACCGACGCCCAAGCCCACGCCGCAGCCATAAGAGCGGAATTCGAATCTGCCCAGAAAGCTGCAGGCAAGATCACGAGAAAACCGACATTGCGGGAATTGCCCAGCTATTGGGGCCAATATTACGGCGGCCTTCATAAACCGGAATTCGAAGTCGAGACTGGTTTGCCTATCGAAGAATTAGCTGGGCTGTCCCGTCGGCTCACCTCCTACCCGGAAGGCTTTCACATTCATCCCAAGGTCAAGAAACTGCTCGAGCAGCGCGCCGAAATGGGTGCAGGGAAGCGTCCCGTCGACTACGGGATGGCCGAAGCGCTCGCCTTCGCCAGTCTCGCAAAAAACGGAATACCCGTTCGACTCTCAGGACAAGACTCCCGCCGCGGAACTTTCAATCAGCGGCACTCTGTTCTCACCGACATTGAAAATGAGAACGAGTACGTGCCGCTCGAGAACATCGCTTCCGGCCAGGCCCGCTGCGGGATCCACAATTCAACGCTCTCTGAGCCTGGCGTGCTCGGCTACGAATACGGCTACAGCCGCGATTACCCGGAAGCGCTGGTTCTTTGGGAGGCCCAGTTCGGCGACTTTGTGAACGTAGCCCAGGCCATCATCGATCAATTCATCTCTGCCGGCGAAGCCAAGTGGAGTTTGCTTTCGGGTCTGGTTTTGCTCTTACCGCATGGCTACGAAGGTCAGGGGCCGGAGCACTCCAGTGCCCGCATCGAGCGTTTCATCCAGCTCGGAGCCAGACATAACATCCAGATCACTCAGCCCTCGAATGCAGCGCAATATTTTCATTTGCTGCGCCGCCAGGCTCTGCGCCATTGGCGCAAGCCGCTGGTGGTTTTCACGCCCAAGAGCATGTTGCGCCATCCCGACGCTTCATCCCCCATTGAACATTTCACTTACAAGAATTTTCGCAACGTTCTTCCCGACGAAGAAGTGGGTACCGCTGACCGCATTCTGGTCTGTACCGGAAAAATCGGGCACGAACTTCAGGCAGAACGCAAAAGAAGAAAAGACACCTCAACCGCGATCGTCTTCGTGGAACAGCTTTATCCCTTTCCAGAAAAAGAACTCGCCGCCGAATTCGCCCTTCACGGCGACTCGGGCGACATCGTCTGGGTACAGGAAGAGCCGGCCAATATGGGAGCGCTTTTCAACGTGCTCCCGCGGCTTCAACGCATCTCCGGCTCTCGCCATGTGATGTCGGTAAAGCGCAGCTCCAGCCCGAGCCCAGCCAGCGGCAGCGCCAAGGCGCATGAAGTGGAACAGAAGACCCTGCTGACACTAGCGTTTACCACAAAGGGGTAAGCAAAGAGTTTTGTCATTCCGAACCGCTTCAGCGGTGAGGAATCTGCTGTTCGTCGCCACCACTACAACTCTCGTGGAACAGCTACCCTCGTTCTCGGATATCGCTGCAAGAATCTACGGGGCCGGCGAGATCCACCACACCACTCGTCCCACGATCCGCCATCCGCTGGCCTTGTTCAGAATTACCGGATCGTGTTGCCGGTTCTCGCCCTCCAGAATATCGAGACTGTCATAACGGCGAAGGCGCGACACGCAGAGCCCCTTTTGTTCGTTGGCCGCAATTACCACTTTGCCATAAAGCTCGGCGCGCTCTGTCTGGTAAGAATCTACAGCCAAAACGTCGCCCGCTTTGATCAGGGGCTCCATGGAATGCCCTTTGACCCGGAGCAAGCTGGTATATCCCGGATTCGGGCACCATGGCGCGGGCGCGCCCAAAACTCGGGTAACAGGTATGCTGCCCAGGCTGCTGCGGCGGGTCGCCCGGAACGCCATGGGCCCCCGCCACCGCGTTCAGCAAGGGCAGCCCGATCACATCCGGCAGATTTTCGGTTCGCCGGACTCCCGGCCCGGCGTGCGCCCCTTCCATTTTCGAGCTCTGCATCAAACGTCGCCCTCGTGCCGTGCCGGCTAAAGCTTCTACCATTTTCGAGGCCCGGACGCCGGCTTTCTCCCAAAAAAACCAGGCTTCCAATTTGTTGCCGAGATTTCCCAGTTGAATAAAGTGCTCGGCGGAAGGCTGAAGCAATCCCCTTTCCCAGCGGGAAATGGTCATGGCAGAACACTCCATTCTTCTAGCCAGTTCTGCCTGGTTAATCTTGAGCCGCTTGCGGAATTTCGTAATCTCAGTCGCCCAATCCCCAATGGGCGCCGGTTTTTGTTTGCGCTTCATTTGCGCTTGATTTGCCCTTCGATTTCATCATACCTCTGTTTTTAAGCAGCGATAGAAATTCCTGACGGCGGGCGCCGCCCCTTGAGAATACGGCAGGGCCGATTCCCTTGGCCCGATGTTTAAGAATCCAGCGCAGATCGCCGCTCCCAAATTCCCTGTATTGCTATTGAGCTCAAATCGGTCGATTCTTATGAAAGGCCAAAAACAAATCACAAGAAGTGAGGAATCGCATGAAGTTCTTTTCGGCAAATCTTGACAGTCTTAAAAAGCTCTATATCGATCAACTGCAGCAACTCCATTCAGCGGAAACTCAGATCACCGAAGCGCTGCCCAAGATGATCGAGAAATCGCACGAGCCCCAGCTAAAACAGGCGCTAGACAGCCACTTGCAGGAAACTCGAGGCCACGTAAGGCGCCTCGAAGAGATTCTGCAAAGCCAAATGGGAAAGGTCGAATCGAAAAAGAATAAAGGGATCGCGGCATTGATCACCGAAGGCGAGGACGTCATCAAGGATGCCACTGATGATTCGGTCCGTGATGCGGGGATCATCGCCGCCGCGCAAAAAGTAGAACACTACGAGATCGCCGCCTACGGCACGGTGAGGACCTTCGCCGAGATTCTGGGAGGCACCGACCAAGCAAATCTGTTGGAAAAGACCCTGGAGGAAGAAAAGCACGCGGATTCCGTTCTGACGCAAATCTCAGATACCGCAAACACCCGAGCAGAAAGAACCGAGAGAGCTGCGTAGAAGAAAGTAATATCCATAGGCGCCCAGGAACTCTGCCCTGGGCGTTTTTTATGTGGTAAAGAAAGTCTTCTTGCAGATGCCATTGCCCCTTATCGGGCGAACGACCTGCTTGCCGAACCGTACACCCAAGTCCTGTAGGGGTTTGGCCCTATCGACACTGAGGGATTCATTGTTTATGAGTTAATGAACGCTATTTAATTACCGCTCGTAGATAGGGAAAAATATGGCAAAGAAAAATTCGAAAGCTTTTGAAGGCACCTCTGAAACAACCGAGGAAGTCGCCGATGTAATTCGGCAAATGCCGTCCAAAATCAAAGAGCTTCATTTGAGCGAAGCAACCATTCCTGACGCATTTCGGAAAGTACCCAAAGTCGTTTCGCCGGGAGTCCATCGCTGGCTCGATGTCGCCGTCACCGCTTATTTTACGGGCCTGGGAATCTGGTTCGCGGTTCGCGGCAAAGCTGGTCCCGCCACGGCTGCATTTATCAATGCGGGGATGGTCGGCGGAGTGTCTGCGTTCACCGATTACGAAGGCACTGGAGAAAAACCCATTGACTTCAAAATGCACGGAACGCTGGATGCTATTCAGGCAACGACCGCGGCGATCGCCCCGGTCCTGCACGGATTTGCCGATGAGGCCGATTCCGCATTCTTTTACGCACAAGCCGCGAACGAAGTGGCAGTCATCGCAATTACCGATTGGGATGCCGGTATGCCGCCAGAGGCGCGCGCT
This sequence comes from uncultured Acidobacteriaceae bacterium, assembly GCA_963743585.1. Lineage (GTDB taxonomy): Bacteria > Acidobacteriota > Terriglobia > Terriglobales > Acidobacteriaceae > Sulfotelmatobacter. The sequence continues at coordinate 219,573 of CAVUQI010000012.1, forward strand.
GAAGCTGCATAATCCAACCTGCGCAAGGCTGCGCAAAGCAGGCTGCGTAAACCATCCGCAATTGCAAGTCGTTGGGCAAGCTGGCATCCTGAATCAGGATGCCAGAACTGCCCGATATCTCCGCATACATCACAGCTCTGGAAGAGCGAATCCTCGGCCAGCCGCTGAAAGAAGTTAGGCTCGCAAGCCCGTTTCTTCTCCGGACCGTCCAGCCACCGCTCGACGCTGCCGAGGGCCATATCATCCGCGAATTGCGGCGTGTCGGCAAGCGTATCGCATTTGGTTTGGAGAACGATTTCTGGCTGGTGCTTCACCTCATGATCGCCGGCCGCCTCCATTGGAGACCGCCGAATGCAAGTCTGAGTGGCCGGCAGAATTTGTTGGCGTTCGAATTTCCTACCGGCTCTCTCGTACTTACCGAAGCCGGTTCGAAGCGGCGTGCATCCTTACACGTTGTTCGCGGTGGAGATGGCTTGCATGCAATGGATCCCGGCGGGATCGAAATCTTAAGCAGTGATCTGGAAATCTTCCGCGCCGCGCTCACCGCGGAAAACCGTACCCTGAAACGCGCTCTCACCGATCCTCGGGTGGTGAGCGGAGTCGGCAATGCGTATTCGGATGAGATTCTCCATGCGGCCCAACTCTCGCCCATAGCGCACACTCACAAACTGAAACCGGAGGAATGGGAGCGCCTGTTCAAGGCCGCCCGCAGCACGCTCGAGCTATGGATTAATCGCTTGCAAGCCGAAGCCCACAAGAGCTTCCCTGAAAAAGTCACAGCGTTTCGCGAAGGCATGGCGGTGCACGGACGCTATGGGCAACCATGCCCTCGCTGCGGCGAAAAAGTCCTGCGCATTCGCTACGCAGACAACGAAACCAATTATTGTGCCCGCTGCCAGACTGGCGGAAAAGTGCTTGCAGACCGCAGCTTGTCTCGGCTGCTGGGATCAGACTGGCCGCGCACCATGGACGAGTTAGAAGCTCTTACGCGCCGCTGATGACAGCCGCCGGCAGTGGCGGGCAATTTGCACCTCTTCTTCACTCGTCATTACAGCGACTTTCGCTTTCTCTCGATCTCCAGCGCCATTAATTCCGAGGAACCCAAGCCCGCGACAAATCCGCTCGCGCACATACTGGCTGTGTTCGCCGATGCCTCCGGTGAAAACCAACAGGTCGAGTCCGCCAAGCTCAGCTGCATATGCCCCAATGAATTTCCGCACTGCGGTCGCAAAAATATCGATCGCCAATTCAGCTTTACGATCGCCCTGTTTCGCCCGTGCCTCTAATCGCTGCATATCGGCTTCGCCATCCGCCAGAGCGAAAAGGCCGGATTCGTGATTCACAAGTTTCTCGAATCCGTCGGCATCAAGCCTTTCCGTGCGCATCAAAAAAATCAAGATGCCCGGATCCAAATCTCCGCAACGAGTCGCCATGGGTATTCCGCCAGTCGGAGTTGACCCCATGCTGGTGTCGATAGAAACTCCGTCGCGCACCGCAACCAGACTTGCTCCGCTGCCCAGATGGGCGCAAATCATGCGCGGCGGAACTCGCTCGCCCAACCGATGCACGATCGATTCATAAGAGAGGCCGTGAAATCCATAGCGCTCAATACCTTTGCCATAAAGCTCGTCAGGAAGAGCGAACCGTCTCGAACTCTCCGGCATGCTGGCATGAAAAGCCGTGTCAAAGCATGCATACTGAGCAGCCTCGGGAAGAAGCCGCTCCGTCTCCTTGATCAAGGCAAGAGCAGTTGGAATGTGCAGCGGCGCGAAATGCACTGCGGCTTGAAGTTTTCTGAGAAGATCATCCGTCACTCGCTGATGCTTGCGCAAATTCGGACCGCCGTGGACAACTCGATGTCCCACGCACACCGGCACGGCATGAGCGAATTTCTGCAGCGCTCGAACAGCCTCGCTGAGCGCATGAGTTTGTGTCGGCAACGTGTAGCTCTCATCGTGCAGAACTTTGCCCTGAGCGTCGGTAATATAAAGCCTTCCATTGCTCTTTCCGACGCCGTCAGCTCCGCCTTTCAGGATTGCCGTCTCCTGTCCGTTGATCTCTTGAAAGAGTCCGACCTTCAGGGAAGACGACCCGCTGTTCACAGCCAGGATCAAATCGTCGCCGCTTGCGGGCATCAGAACGGCCACTTCCAATTTCGAATCTCTGGCCGGTCAATGCCGTTCTCGTGCGCATAATTCAGGTTTTCGATGATCTGGTTCTTTAAAGAGTCTTTTACGTGAGCGCCTTTGTCCAGCAGGCGCGGAACGCGATCAATCACGTCAATGCAAAGATCGAACCGGTCAACTTGATTCTCAATTGCCAATTCCAGCGGCGTATTAATGTTCCCCTTTTCCTTGTAGCCGCGCACGTGGATATTGTCGTGGTTCGTCCGGCGATAGGTCAGCTTGTGAATCAGCGACGCATACGCGTGAAAGTTGAAGATCACCGGCTTGTCGTTTGTAAAGAGAGAGTCAAAATCGCGATCGGAAAGCCCATGAGGGTGCTCTGTATTCGGCTGCAGACGATACAAATCAACCACGTTCACGAAACGGATCTTCAGCTCCGGAAAAAATTCTCGCAGCATCGCCACGGCTGCCAACGACTCCATCGTCGGGATATCTCCCGCGCACGCCATCACCACATCAGGCTCTTCGCCGGAATCGGTGCTGGCCCACTCCCATATGCCGATGCCTTTCGTGCAGTGATTGATCGCTTCCTCCATGTCGAGATATTGCAGGTGTTCTTGCTTGTCGGCAACGATCACGTTCACGTAATCAACGCTGCGCAGGCAGTGATCAGCCGTGCTCAGCAAACAATTGGCATCTGGAGGGAGATAAATTCGGACTACATCCGCGCTCTTGTTCGTAACCACATCAAGAAACCCGGGGTCCTGGTGGGTAAAGCCGTTATGGTGCCTGTCGCCACACCAGCGAAGTAATCAGCAAATTGAGCGAACTGATCGGCCTGCGCCAGCGAAGCTCCTTCTTGCTCGACTCCAGCCACTTCGCATGTTGATTAAACATTGAGTCGATCACGTGGATAAAAGCTTCGTAGCTCGAGAAGAAACCATGACGCCCAGTCAGCAGATAGCCTTCCAGCCAACCCTCGAGCGTGTGCTCGCTGAGCATCTCCATAACGCGGCCATCGGGCGCAAGCTCGCCTCCATCGGCATCTTCAGGTTTGTATTCTTCCAGCCAGGTTTTCTTGCTCGCCTCGTATATCGCCTGCAGCCGGTTCGACGCAGTCTCATCCGGCCCGAAGACGCGAAACGTTTTCATGTTTCTGCGCATCACCTCAGCCAGAAAATGTGCCAGCACATCCGTGGGCTGCGCTTCTGTAGTTCCGGGTTTGGTGATTGGCACCGCGTAGTCGCGGAAATCCGGCAGTTCCAGTTCTTTCCGCAGCACTCCGCCATTCACATGAGGATTCGCGCTGATCCGCCGGTTGCCTTTGGGAGGCAGATCGCGCAATTCCAGAATCAGTCGGCCGCACTCATCAAACAATTCTTCTGGCTTATAACTGCGCAACCAGGATTCCAACATCTTCAGATGCTCAGGATTTTCCCTTACCTCTAGGATCGGCACCTGGTGCGCTCGCCAGAATCCTTCCACTTTGTGACCGTCAACTTCTTTTGGGCCGGCTGATCCTTTGGGCGTCCTCAGGATGATCATCGGCCAGTGTGCTCGTTCAGCTTTCCCGCCTGAGCGGGCCTCTTGTTGAATTTCGTGAATGGCGTTTATACATTGTTCCAGGGTGCTCGCCATTTTCTGGTGCATCGCGAATGGATCGCTCCCTTCGACCAGATACGGCGTATATCCATAGCCGCGAAATAACGCGAGCAACTCCTCCTCAGGAATACGCGCCAGGATTGTAGGATTTGCGATCTTATAACCATTCAAGTGAAGAATGGGCAGCACCGCACCATCGCGAATGGGATTCAGAAATTTATTCGAATGCCACGACGTGGCAAGCGGCCCAGTTTCAGATTCGCCGTCGCCAACACAAACCGCAACAATCAGGTCGGGATTATCGAACGCCGCTCCGAAACCATGCGACAAACTGTATCCCAGCTCACCGCCTTCGTGAATTGAACCCGGGGTTTCCGGAGTACAGTGGCTGCCAATCCCGCCGGGAAACGAAAACTGCCGGAAGAATTTCCGCATGCCGGCTTCATCCTGGCTCTTGTCCGGATAAATCTCCGAATACGTGCCTTCCAAATACGCGTTCGAAAGCGTCGCGGGCGCGCCGTGTCCCGGGCCTGAGATATAAATCACGTCCAGGTCCAGCTTTTTGATCAGGCGATTCAGGTGCACCCATATGAATGTCTGCCCTGGATCGGAACCCCAGTGTCCCAGCAAACGCTGCTTGATGTGCTCGGGACGCAGCACCTCACGCAGCAATGGATTCTCCCGAAGGTAAATCATTCCGGCGCACAGGTAATTGCAAGCGCGCCAGTACGCGTTTATTTTTTCTAATTCCTCTGAGCTGGGCGGGGTCAATTCATCGACGGCGAGTTGCTGCGGCTCAAGCACTTTCATATAAACCTCACATCTGGCTGGATTGTATGTTAGATGCGGCGCTCTAGCCGGGGAAGTAGCTGTCCCAGATTTTTAACAAACTGTAACTTCCTTTCCCGCCGAGCCAGCGCAGCCGTTGCAGTGATCGCGGCCACTGATTCCCGGGGGCTCCTGATATAGTTTAAGAGCCGCATGGCTGTAAGTTGGTTGCTAAAATCTTCTGCGGAACAGTTGCTATTGCCTCCAAGGGCGTTGGTATTGAAATCTTCAACCCAGAGCACGAAAGCCTGACTCGATGCATCAAAGCGTCCGCTATTTAATCCTCGGCATCGCCGCGATTCCATTTATCTATTACCTGATTGCCTTCTACAGCGCGTGGCAATTTTTCCGCCGGAGTGCGTCCCCGCAGGAAAATACGCCCAGTCGCGCCTTCACTCCTCCGGTAAGCAATCTGAAACCGGTTCGCGGAATCGATCCCGACGCCTATGAAAATTTCGCCAGCTTCTGCCGCCAGGATTATCCCGATTACGAAGTGCTTTTCTGCGTGAGCGAGGAAAGCGATCCGATCATGCCCGTCCTCGAAAAGCTCAAACACGACTTCCCGGAACGCCGCATTCATGTTCTATTTGGCTCCGGCGGAAAAGGATCGAACGACAAAGTCGTCAAGCTGGCTCGCCTCGTGAACGAAGCGCAGAACGAAGTCCTGGTCATAAGCGATAGCGACGTGCGCGTGCGCCCCGATTATCTGCGCAATGTAGTTGCGCCTTTGGCCGACACCAAGGTCGGAGCCGTAACTTGCTTCTACGTCCCCATTGAAGATAAGACCTTTACCGATAATCTTCAGACCATCGGCATGGTTTCCGATTTCTATGCAGGCATTTTGGTCGCGCAGCAGCTGGATGGGGTGAAATTCGCGCTGGAACCGACCATCGCCACAACCCGCACCGCGCTTGCCTCATTCGGCGGCTACCAGAAAATTCAATTTCGTCCTGCCGATGATCTGCTCGTCGGGCGCCTGATTGCCGAACAAGGCTACAAAGTGGAGCTTTCGCATTACAGCATCTCTACTGTGGCCGATTACGCGTCTCTGAGTGGCCTGCTCCACAAGCGCCTGCGCTGGTTCGTGGTCATGCGCCACATGCGGCCCTGGGGACATATCGGCCTTCTGCTCACGCAGGGACTGCCGTGGTCTTTGGCAGCGATCGCACTCTACCCTTCGGCCGCAGTCGCGATTGGTTATTTCGGAACGTACCTTTGCCTTCGCCTCGCCATGACCTGGCTGGTTGGCATCTGGGGTCTCAAGCAAGATTCGCTATGGAAAAAGTTGGCGCTCATCCCTCTTTGGGATGCCGTCTCATTTTCCATTTGGCTGGCTAGCTTTGCACGCAACAGCATTCGCTGGCGCGACGGTCAATACTACATCCGCAACGGCCAGCTCGTGGCTGTAACTCCCCCACCCGATGCTGAGTCGGCCGCATAAATCTTCACAACCTCCCATTACAATGGCATGGGTTCACGCGCCGGCCGGCGCTCTTCGCGGTTCCGTGGTTTTCGCCAGTTGACCCGCGGCAGCATCACGCCTACATCAACCCGGTCGCGATATTTCAACGCAACATTCATCAGCGAATCCAGCAGCGAATCCGAAAGCAAATGCGGCTGCAAGCCAAGTTCAATCAGCTTGGAATGTTTCGCATTGTAGTAGTGCTCTTCGGCCTCGACTCGCGGATCGGGAAGATGGTCCACTTCCACCTTCAAGCCCAATTTCTTGCCGGCAACCTCCACCATGCGCGCCAGGTCCAAAACTGAAAAATGTTCGGTAAACTGGTTGAATACCCGGCACTCGCCTTGGGCCGCCGGATTCAGGCAAGCGATCTCGATGCAGCGCACCGTATCTCGAATATCCAGGAATCCGCGCGTTTGCCCTCCCTTGCCATAAACCGTCAGCGGATGCCCAATGGCTGCCTGCACGCAGAAACGATTGAGCACCGTGCCGAAGACCTCATCGTAATCAAAGCGATTGATCAGCGCCTCGCTCAGCCCAACCTCGTCGGTCATGGTTCCGTAAACTACGCCCTGATTCAGATCAGTCGCGCGCAATTTCCATATCTTGCACGCAAACATAATATTGTGGCTGTCGTGCACCTTTGAGAGGTGATAAAACGAGCCCGGCTGCTTGGGATACGGCAGCGTATCCTTTCGGCCATTGTGCTCGATCGTGATGTAACCCTCTTCGATGTCGATGTTCGGCGTCCCATATTCGCCCATGGTGCCGAGCTTGATCAGGTGACAATCGGGAGCAAATTCGCGCAATGCGAAAAGAAGGTTCAGCGTACCCACAACATTGTTCACCTGTGTAAACACTGCGTGTTTGCGATCAATCATCGAATACGGAGCGGCGCGTTGTTCGGCGAAATGCACCACCGCATCCGGTTCGAAATCTTTGATCACAGAAGAGAGAAAGTCATACTCCATCACATCGCCGACAAAAAGGTCGATGTTTTCTCCGCTAATGTCCTGCCACGCGTTCAACCGCTCGGCGAGCGTACGGATCGGCGTCAGGGTCTCCACTCCGAGTTCGTGGTCCCACTGCCGGCGCGCAAAATTGTCAGCAATCGCCACGCTATGCCCCCGCTTCGAGAGATATAACGCCGTCGCCCAGCCGCAGTATCCATCGCCTCCCAGCACCGCAATCCTCATGTAGCCTCCTTGGAATGTCTTTTTAACGTCTACTGCGAAGTACTGCATTCCTGCACATACCCTGCCCGACACAACTGGTGCCGGCCAACCATAGGAAACACCAGGGTATCCTGATTGTTTCCGGAACCGGCAATCGGCAGGTTCGTCAGGACCACTTTGCCTCCGCTCGCCGCCACCAGACTCAGATGCTCCTGCCCCACCAGCGATTCCAATTCCGGGACCGTACTTTCACTCGCTACAATATAGGCGCGCTCCGGCTGCAGCCAAATGTTCGTGAACACGAGATTATCAATAAATATGTCGGGCGCGCCCGGGGCATAGCGCCCGTATACCAGATTGTTAAAGCGTCCATTGCGCAGCAGCGCGCTGCGGTTGGTATAGAAGAAGATGGAAGAGAACGTGTAGTAATGGTGATCGACAATCAGCCTTCCCGGCGGCGATTTCAGAATTGCCTCGGCCAGCGGCCGCGATGACATATAAGGATCGAATTTAGCCATGGCCAGCCGCGCAGCCTGAAAAAATAAAACCATCATCAGCGCAGCCCCAATAAAAGCCTTTCGCCCAACCCATTTCCAGTTGGCCAACGCTCCGATGCAGAACGCAATCGCCGCCATGAGCAGGGGTGTCCGCAGATAGGCAAAGGATCTCAACGTGAGGTCCTGCATGTGTCCCAGCGAGAGCGTATATGCCCCCGGATTTCGGCTGAGCGCCTGCGAAATGTCCCCAGGGGTCGGAACGTTGCGATTGTAGAGATAAAGACTTAAGCTGGCCACGGCACAGCACGCCGTAATCCCCGCCAGCACTCGCGTACCACGCCGAACCCAGTCACTTTGACTCGCCATCGCCGAACCTAACAGCAAAGCCAGCGCCGGATAGCAAGGCATTGAATAATATTCCTGTGTGGTTGAAAACGTAAAAAAGGTCAGGACAAATCCCACCCAACAGAGGGCAAGAAGCCGGGCGCGGCCCGCGCGATCAATGGGCCTAAAAGAAAGTTTTGCGACCGCGGGAAAATACACGCTCCAGGGAAAAAGCCATACCAAGTGCAACAGCCAGAAATAAAGGCGCGGCACCGTGTTGTAATCCCGCGGATAGCGCATATTCAGAAAGCGGAGCAGTTGCTCATTAATAAAGAAAAACCAGAGAAAGCCGTGATACTCACCCGGCGCGCTGTGCAGGGTGAACGCAAAATAAGGAGGGTTCCGCAACGTAGCAAGAATGTGCCAGGGCGCGGCAATGAGCAGGATAATCAGGGCTCCACTTACCACATGCAGCCGCCGCCAGACGCTGCGAGAAAAAAGCTGGTGCGTCAGCGCGAGATATACCAGTCCAGCCCCCAAGGGAAAGACGACGCCGATCAAGCTCTTCAACAACAAACCCAGGCCCAGATTCACCGCCATTACGGCCGCCCAGAACCGCGGATGCGGCTCCTCTTCATCCAGCGCCCGCAGGAACGACCACATGGCGAACGCGATGGTCAGCGTAATCATCACATCCGGGATTAAAACCCGTGTAAATAAAAAAAGACCCACAAACGTTCCGATGCAAAGTCCCGCATAAAATCCCGCCCGCTTGCCGAATGCCCACGCGCCGAACGCCATGGTCAGCCAGCAAAGCCCCACCGCCGCGACCGCAATCGGAATGCGCGCGGCCCAGTCGTGCACTCCAAAAATTTCATAACTCACCGCAATCGTCCAATACACCAGCGGCGCCTTTTCCAGATACGCCACGCCATCCAATCGGGCCGTGACCCAGTCGCCGGAGATAAGCATGTTGCGCGAAATCTGGGCCTGGACGGCATCCACATCGTCCATAAGGGATGGAGGAGAGACAATGCAGCCTAAGTAGATGGCTCCCGCGACGAGCAGTGCCACTAAATATAGATACCAGCTTTTTCCTCGACCAGGACCCTCGTCTCGCGCGCGGCCGCTGCCTGAACTCGCCACCTTTTCATCCACAGAAACAGCACCATCAGACCCCATAGGTGATATCCAACATTGATTTTTCTCTCCAGGTGTCGGCGGATATAAGTCTCGATCGCGTCTCGGCGGAATAATCGCGAATCATCGGAGGAACCGTCCAGCAAGACGTCCAGCATCAACGGCCGCAGACAGCCGCGCAGCCAGTCATGCGCAGGAATATCGAATCCGATCTTTTTGCGGCCAAGCACCGAAGCCGGCAATTTACCGCGCATTAACTCTTTCAGAAGCACTTTTTGCCGCGCACCGCGGATCTTCAAATTCGCAGGCAAAGACGCGGCAAACTCCACGATCCGGTGGTCAAGAAATGGCGGACGCACTTCCAGCGAATGCGCCATGCTCATGCGGTCTGCCTTGTTGAGAATATCGTCAGGTAGAAAATATCGCTGATCGAACCACAAGTAAGGAGCAAGATCATCTTCCGACGCCGGATCGCCGCGCGATGAACGCGCGCGCAATTCGCCTAAGATTGTCCCCAGGGCATGTGGCAGATCCACTCGCAGCAAAGCCCGTTTCTGCTTTTCGGAGAAAGTGCCGTTCCAGTAGACATGCGCCCGCTCCGGAGTCATCTGGCAGCCTTCGAGAAACCGCTTCAGTTGATATTCCAGACTGATCTTCTCATCCGATGCCGGCCACAGCCGCAATGCGCCCAGCCCACTTTTCAGAAGCTTTTTCGGCAGACGGCGGGCGAGCGCCGCAAGCCGATTCGCCCGATGCGTAAGATAGCCGCCGAAAAGTTCGTCAGCCCCTTCGCCGCTCAGGCTTACCGTGGTTTTCGTCTTGCTCAGTTTGGAAAGAAACCAGACCGGAAGCGCCCCTGCATCAGCCGACGGTTCATCCGAATAGTAAGCAAACTCTTCGATCGCGCTCAGCAGATCGACCTCCGGATTCAGGTCGAGTTGCTCATGGTCTGTCTGGTATTGCTGCGCAACTTCGCGGATATATGAAGACTCGTCGAAACTCCTGCCCTGGAATGAAATGGAAAACGTCTTGATCGGCGCCGTAGATTCCGTCGCCGCATAATGCAGAATCGTCGAAGAATCGATCCCTCCGCTCAACCACATTCCCAGCGGCACATCCGACAGCATGTGCTCCCGGATCGACTGCCGGAGTAGCGCATCCAACTCCTCTTTCGCCGCCTCGAGCGTCCAATTTCGAACATTTCCAAATGGCAGGCGCCAGTAAGCATCGGAAGAGACTCGGCCGTCCCTCCATTCCAGAAATTGCCCCGGAGGCAGCTTTTCGATGCCCTCAATCAGCGTCCAGGGAGACGGCACATAATTCAATGAAAGATAGCAATCGAGCCCATGCAGGCTCAGACGCCGCTCGATCTCCGGATGGATCAAAATTGCCTTTAATTCCGATCCGAAAAGCACGTCTTCTCCGCGGCGCATGAAGTAAAGCGGCTTAATTCCCATGCGGTCGCGGGCCAGCACCAGCCGCTTTGTCGATTTCGTCCACAGTGCGATGGCGAACATCCCGCGGAAACGCGCAAAACAATCGGTGTCCCATTGCAGAAACGCCCGTAACACCGTCTCTGTGTCGCAGTGGGAGTGAAACCGGTGCCCCAGTCCCTCGAGTTCGCTCCGCAGTTCAAGGTGGTTGTAGATTTCACCGTTGAACACGATGACCACATTGCCGTCATCGGAAAAAATCGGCTGGTCGCCGGACGGTCCCAGGTCAAGAATTTTGAGCCGCGCCCCGCCCAGCGAGCAGATACTGGACTCGAACACACCTTGCTGGTTGGGTCCACGGTGAATCAGCGTGGCGACGGCGCTGTGGATGCGGTCGGGATCAGGTACCGAATGTTTATGTGTAAAGCCAACAATTCCACACAAGTGCGTGCACCCCAATCGCGCCTTTCGTGATCTGAGTTCCGAGTCCGCAAATCGATCTGCGGAAATTGAATTCGCGGAACTAAGCTAAAGCGCACACTGCTATGTATTTATGCCGAAACATTTATCCTAACACTGCGTTTTCCCCATTCACAACCGGCCCATCTCAAGCTGGTATCCAAATAGTGAGCCTTCGCGTCCTTTGCGACCTTCGCGGTTTAAGATTTTGATCCTTCTGGTCAATTCCGCAAAAGATGCCCGTAGAAACTCGCTCGCTTCACCGGCCTCCGAAAACCACCACGGCAACCCCCACGCAAACCACCAGCACTCCCATCCACCTTCTCACCGAAACTCTTTCGCCGAGGATAAACCTTCCGCCCAACGCGCCCGCTGCATAGTTAAGGGCCGTAACCGGCACCACCAGGCTGACGTTTTGCGTGGTGAGCACCGTAAGCAGCGAGAAGAACGCTGCCGCCATCAATGTGATGCCCAGCCACATCCACGGAACTCGCAGGGCCCGCGAGAACACTCGCACAATCGCCATCGGGCGAAAATTCTTTACCTCGCCCACCACTTTCATGGCCCGCGTGACGCACAGCTCACCCAAAGTGCCCGCGCCAATGATTAACGAATACAAAATGACTTGGCGCATTCAGCGGGGCTCCGTAGTGCGCGGAGGCGTATACCCCACCACCAGAACACCCAGGCAGATAATCAGCACACCCAACCAACGCACCGGCGAAATCGTTTCCCGCAGCAGGAAATGCGCCAGCAGCGCCACCATAGCGTAAGAAACTGAAGACGCCGGCTGGACGTAGCTATAGTCCGCCCACGAAAGCACCAGCATGTAAGCCAAAAAAAAGCTGAGCAGCGACAGAATGCCTGCCCAAATCGTCGCTGAACTCAAAATTCGCGCCAGAACCTGCCCGCCTTGCGCCAGGCTTGCAATGTGGATCGCCCCAATCCGTTTCATCCCCTTGCCGAGCAGAACATTGCCCAGCGGGCCGAATACGACCATCAAAAGAATAAAAAGATAGGTCTTCAAGTGCAGACTGCCGGCAGACTTCATGCTTTGCAGAAACCTTCTGTCTCGCAGATTGCTCGAACAGCCTCCGGCAGCGCAAAAATCGCGGGCTGAATGATCGACTCAAAGATCGGTGGAGTTTCAACCAGAATGATCGAGCGCGGGAATACCACCGCTTCATGTTAATTGATTTTGCGCCTACGCCCAAGCGCACCAGCCGAAACTGCCTATAGCAAAACCCTGCGGCAACAGAAAGCCGCTCCCCGAGTTAGCTCTCAAGGAGCGGCAATCTGTTCGCATTACTCTATTCTGAATTCCGAACGGATCAGCGTATTACGGTATCACTTGGAACACCACGTTGCTCTCCAGCTTCGTCCCGGCCGCCGTCATCACCTCGACCGCGCCCGTTGTAGCACCGGTCGGGACCGTGGTCGTGATCTCCGTATTCGTACCGCTGGTAATGGCCGCATCGGCACTATTAAACGTAACTCTGGTGGCACCCTCGAGATTATTTCCCAGGATCGTGACTCTCGCCCCGACTTTGCCGAAAATCGGAGTTGTCTCCACGAACGGCCCAAGGCCCACCGACAAGCTGTAGACGACGCCGTCGTTATTGGTGCCGCCGTATGCCGTTGTGCCGTAAAGGATCCCGTCCGTACCCTGCAGCATCCCAGTAACTGGGTCTGAACCATCCGTACAACCATTTTGGGGGCAGAAGGTATAGAGCGTGGTCAGTACGCCGGACGGCGTAAGTTCGAAGACGAACCCCTCTCTGGTAGTACGCTCGCCAGAGGCTACGGTGCCATACAGGTTCCCATCCGTGGCCTGCAACAGCTCCGACAGACCCTCGCCGTTAACGCATCCGCGTACGTAGTAGCAGAAGGTATAGATCGTGGTCAGTCTGCCAGCCAGACTGATTTCGAAGACCGTGCTCACGGTCGTCCCGTAGAGGCTCCCGTTGCTGCCCCGAATCAGTCCGGCAACAGGCTGCCAGCCGTCAGTGCAGTTGGTTTGAGTGCAGAAGGTGTAGATCGTGGTCAGCTCGCCGGCTGGAGTTATTTCGAAGACCGTGCCACAGCCCTGTAAAAGTCCGCAATTAGGGTTGGTGCCCGCCTTCGGAAGTTGTCCCATAAAAACTACCGCTGGTGGCCTGCACCAATCCTGACTCCGGATAACTGCCGTCCGTAAAGCCGAAAGTGTGCAGCGTAGTTAGCGCGCCCGCAGCGGTAACTTCGAAAACGGTGCCCGCTCCGTTGACGCCACCATGGCTGGTTGTCCCATAGAAGTTCCCGTTGCGGCCTTGCAGTAACGTGCCGCGCGGCCATATGCCGTCATCGCACTCCGTCTGCGAGCAAAAACGGTAAATCGTAGTTAGTTGGCCTGCGGGGGTGATCTCGAATATTGTCCCTGTGTTGTCGATTCCCCCGTTGTAGGTTATTCCGTAGAAGTTGCCGTTCGTAGCCAGCATCAATCCATAAGGCACCGCGCCGTCAGAGCAATTCGGTTGCGCGCAGAAGTTGTAAAGAGTGGTCAATTCGCCTGCCTGGGTCATTTCAAAGACCGTGCCGTCGCTATGGGTCCCGCCGTCGTAGGTTGTCCCGTAGAAATTCCCATTGGCACCTTGGACAAGAGCGGCATAAGGGTATGCACCATCAGCTCCATCAAAGCTCACGAGAGTCGTGAAGGTCTGCGCTGGCGAGGCGATGGCCGACGTGATACAAAATACAAAAAAGATGAAGCAAGCCGTTTTCGCCAAGCTGAGCTCTCCGGAACGGCGTGCCCCGCAGCTTCGCATCAGCACGAACATAGGTAGCTTAGAAGTTGGTCGTTGTGTCATTGAAGTCCTCCATGCCTGAAAGCGTTCCCGAAGTCGGAGCATCTGTCTTTTCGCGATCTCTATTCTGAATTCAGAACAAAGCCGAGATTACGGTATTACCTGGAAAAACACGTTGCTCTCCAGCTTCTTCCCGGCGGCCGTCATCACCTCGACCTCGCCCGTGGTTGCACCGGTCGGGACCGTAGTCGTGATCTCCGTATCTGAATCGCTGGTAATAGTCGCGTCGGCGCCGTTGAACGCCACTCTCGTGGCGCCCTTAAGATTGTTTCCGAGGATAATGACCTTCGCTCCGACTTTGCCCGACGGTGGAGTTGTTTCCACGAATGGCTTAAGGCCTACCGACAAGCTGAAGACGACGCCGACGCCGTAGGTCCCGCCTACTTCTGTTGTACCGTAGAAGGCCCCGTCGGTGCCCTGCACCAGCGGGCCGCCGTTTTCACCGTCAGGACAGAATCCTTGGGGGTCGGTGCAGAAGTCATAGAGCGGGTTTAATCCGCCCCCTGGAGTAATTTCGAAAATTGTGCCGTAAGCCGAACTGCCCACGCCATACTGTGTTGTGCCGTAGAGGTTCCCATCAGCAGCCTGCAGCAGCCCAAACTCCGGCAACTCGCCGTCGCTGCAGTCGACTTGAGGGTTGCAGAAGCTGTAGATCGTGGTGAGTTTGCCAGTCGGAGTTACTTCGAAGACTGTACCGCAGGTGCCGAGGGTATCGCTGCAGTCGGCATTGGCCCCGCCTTCTAGGGTCGTTCCGTAGAGATCTCCGTTATTCGCCTGAATCAATCCGGCAAAGGGCCACGCACCATCGGCGCACCTTGCTTGGGAGCAGAACTTATAGACCGTGGTCAGCTTACCGGTCGGAGTAATTTCAAAGACCGTGCCGCAGCCCAACGCACAGCCGGGGCCCCCGCCATAGGCCGTTGTCCCGTAAAAGTTGCCGTTGGCGGCCTGCACCAATCCCGACTCGGGTTCATAGCCGTCCGTGCCGGAGAAATTGTGCAGCGTAGTCAGCTCGCCTTTTGGGGTGATTTTGAAGACCGTGCCGCACCCAGGCTCATATGGACAGTCGGGGTTGGTACCGCCTTGTTCGGTCGTTCCGTACAGGTTTCCGTCACTGGCCTGCACTAGCGTGCCCACAGGGTTAAGGCCGTCGCCGCAGCCCGTTTGCGAGCAGAAATCATAAATTGTCGTGAGCTGACCTGCCGGGGTGATCTCGAAGATCGTGCCTGCCCCCGGGTAGGCGGAACTGCCCCCCGTGAAGGTTATCCCGTAAAAGTTCCCGCTGGCGGCGAGAGTCAATCCGAGAGGTTCCCCGCCGCCAGAGCAGTTACCTTCCGGGCAGAAAGCGTAGAGCGTGCTTAACGCGCCCGCCGGAGTGATTTCAAACACCGTCCCGCAGGCCGGCTCCCCATTGCTACACACGGTTCCGACGGCTACGGTGCCGAGGGTCGTCCCGTAGAAATTCCCATTGGGGCCTTGGGCGAGGCCGGCGGAAGGATATGCACCATTAGTTCCATCGAAGCTCACCAGAGTCGTGAAGGTCTGCGCCGGCGAAGCAATGGCCGCTGCGATACAAAACGCAAAGATCAGGCAAGCCGCGCTCGGCAATCTAAATTTTCCCGTGCTGCTTCCTCTGCAGCTCTGCGGCGTACCAAACCTGAGCAATCTTGAAGCTAGTAGCTTTGTCATAATAGAAGTCCTCCGCGTGCAAGATTCACGACTTGCGGTAAGTCGGGATGTTCCAGAAACCGGGGTCTGCTCGGCTGGGAGCCGCGCGTAGAGGGAAGATGCGGCCAACTCAAGCGCTGGAATTATGCCTCTGGCGCCACAAGCGGTCAAGATGCACGATCTTGCACTCGACGAAATTTACTTTCGTTTACGTTATTTTTACGCAGCTCAACCCAAACTAGTGTTGATATGAATAAAGGCATCCGGCGGCGCTGTTCGGGATGCCCTTAAAGATAACCGCTTCATAAAAAACTTTACATAAGTGATCACGATTAGCGCATATGCCGTTCGATACATCGATCTTCAGAATAGTTCGCGTAAAATGAGTGGAAAGCCTGAATGCAATTTTTGAAAGCCATTATTTTCTGCCTTCTGATCTCATCGTTTTTGTGGGCGCAAAATCCCACCGGATCTCTAAAGGGCAAGGTCGCCGATCCTTCCGGAGCGCTGATTCCGGGAGCAAAGATCACGGCCGCATCCGCCAGCGGAAAGAACTCTAACGCCACCACTGATAGCCAGGGTACCTACGAGATCAAAGGCCTCGCTCCCGGCAACTACACGGTGACCGCATCAGCCACAGGTTTCAATACCGATACCGAGCAGAACGTCGCCGTTGCTCCCGGTAAGGCGCAGCAATTTGATTTTGCGCTAAGCGTAGCCGCGCAGGAGGAACAAGTCCAGGTCGAGGCCGAAGGCGCGACCATCGGCGTCAGTCCCGATCAGAACGCCAGTTCCATCATCATTAAAGGAAAAGACCTGGAAGCTTTGTCCGACGATCCCGATGAGTTGCAATCAGAATTGCAGGCGCTGGCTGGCCCATCCGCCGGCCCCAACGGAGGACAAATCTACATCGATGGCTTTACCGGAGGCCAAATTCCGCCCAAATCCTCGATTCGCGAAATTCGCATCAATCAGAATCCCTTCTCAGCCGAGTACGATACGCTCGGCTATGGCCGCATCGAAATCTTCACCAAACCGGGGACCACCAAATTTCACGGCCAGGCTTTCGCGGACGGGAACGATTCAGCTTTCAACTCAATTTGGAGTCCCGTCCCGATCGCGCAGCCTCCCTACCATTCCGAATTATTCGACGGAAGTCTGAGCGGTCCCCTTGCCAAAGGCGCCTCATTTTTTCTCGACGCCCAGCGGCGCGACATTGCGAACGTCAGCATCATCGATGCCACCGTGCTCGATCCCAGCCTCGCCGAGGTTCCTTTTTATCAGGCCATATCCAGCCCGGAGACCCGCACCAACGTTAGCCCGCGCGTGGATTATCAAGTCACTCCCAATAACACGCTCATGATGCGGTACCAGTTCACGCGAAATACCGAGAACAACCAGGGCATCGGCGATTTTTCGCTCTATCCCTCGCAGGCCTACAATCTGCGTGACACCGAGCAAACTTTCCAGGCCAGCGACACGCAAGTCGTAAACAGCAACGTCATCAACGAAACCAGGTTCCAATTCATCCGCGACAATAACAACCAGTCACCGCTAGTCGCGCCGGCTCTCACCACCGCAGTTCTGGGCGCCTTCACCAATGGCGGAAACAACGTCGGGGCAATCCTCGACTATGAGAACCACTACGAACTGCAAAATTACACGTCCATCGCGCACGGCAACCACTTCGTAAAAATCGGCGGCAGGCTGCGCGCGACCACCGATAACAACCATTCGCAAACTGATTTCAACGGCATGTACACGTTCGCTTCGCTGGCCGACTACAAGAGCACACTCAGCGGACTTCCCTGCAGCACAAGCCCGGCGAGTTTCTGCGGACCTTCCCAATTCTCCATCGCAACCGGCCCCTCCCAATTCAATGTTGCGCTGGTGGATGCTGGCCTCTACGCCGAAGATGACTGGAAGATTCGCCCTAACCTGACGCTGAGTTACGGCTTGCGATTCGAAACCCAGAATCACATCAGCGATCATGCCGATTTCGCCCCTCGCCTGACGTTTTCCTGGGGCCTGGGAGCAAAGAAAAAGGCCGCGCCTAAGACGGTGGTGCGAGCCGGTTTCGGTATCTTCTACAACCGATTCACCTACGATCTGGCGCTGCAGACCGCGCGCCTGAATCCCGACGGCAGCGGACAAACGCCCTACGTGGTAAACGATCCTACTTTCTATCCAACGATCCCGTCCGCCAGCCAGCTTGCGGTATTGGCCCCGACCACTTCACCCACCTATTACCAGTCATCCCCGAATTTGCGCGCGCCCTACACCTTGCAATCGGCGGCCAGCGTCGAACATCAAGTCACAAAGAACGCAACCGTCGCGGTTACATATTTGAGTTCCATCGGCAATCATCAGTTTTTCATTCGCAACATCAACGCGCCTTTGCCTGGCACCTTTAACGTAGCTGTGCCGGGAAGCGGAGTGCGTCCCCTAACCAGCGTTTATGGCAACGACAACCTCTTTCAATACGATTCCGAGGGGATCTACCGGCAGAATGAACTGATCGCCAATTTCCGCGTGAGCGCCGGATCAAAGGTCTCGCTCTTTGGCTTCTACAGCATGAACTACGCCAACAGCGATCTAGGCACCGGCAGCCCCATCAACAGCAACACCAGCGTAACCGGCGGATTCACCTCGGGCGGTTCGCTCAGCACTCCTGAATTCGTCTCCAACCCGTACGACCCCAGCTCCGATTACGGCCGTGCGTCATTCGACACGCATGATCGCGGGTTAATCGGAGGCTCTTTCAGTCTGCCTTACGACTTCCGCCTGAGTCCATTCATGATCGTGGATTCGGGAACACCGTACAACCTCACCGTCGGCAATGATCTCTACGGCTTCGATACCTTCAATGAACGGCCCGCATTTGTGTCCTCCTCTACTTGCTCAAGCCGAATCATTCAGTCAACGAACATCGTCTGCACTCCTCTGGGCACATTCAACAATGCACCCGCGCTCGGCCAGCACGTTCTTCCCATCAACTCCGGCACTGGCCCAGCGGAGTTCACTCTCAACCTTCGGCTCAGCAAGACCGTTGGCTTCGGCCCCAAGACGGAGGGTACCGCTGCAACGGGACCACATCATGGAGGTGGGCATGGCGGAGGATTGGGTGGCCGCGGACTGACTGGCGGAGGAGGTGGAAATCCCTTTGGCCAAACCGCCGTCAACCACCGTTACAACCTTACTTTTACCGTCTCGGCGCGCAACGTGATCAACCGTGTGAATCTCGCGTCTCCCATTTCCGACATCGATTCAACCTTGGTGGGCAAATACAATTCACTGGCCGATGGGCCGTTTAGCTTCTCCGGCAACGCCAGCCGCCGCATCGATCTTCTGGTTATGTTTTCGTTCTGACGACCAGGTGGAAGTTCAAAAAGAAAAAACAGAAGTTCAGAGAGCCGCGCGGGCCAAGCTGAACCCTGAACCTCAAAGCCGCTCGCAAATGCCCCGCAGCTTTTCCGCTGCCGCTTCCGGCGTGATGTCCCTCTGCGGGCTTCCCAGCAATTCGAAGCCGACCATGAACTTTCGCACCGTCGCCGAGCGCAGCAGTGAAGGATAGAAATGAACATGGAAATGCCACTCACCATGCGGCTCTCCATCGACCGGCTGTTGATGAAATCCCATGGAATACGGGAACGGCGCGTCGAAAAGTCGATCGTAGCAGCGGGTAATTTTATGAAGCATCTGCGCCAATTCTTTCCTGGCCTGCTCGTCAAAGTGAGTCAGGTCCGGCACATGCTGCCGTGAAACAATCATGATTTCAAACGGCCAGATCGCCCAGAAAGGCACGACCGCTGCGAAGCTCGCGTTCTCGCAAATCAGGCGTTCCCGCCCAAGTTCGTACTCGACGTAATCACAAAGCAAGCAGCGAAGATGCCGTTCAAAATAATTCGCCAGCCCACGCTGCTCCTTCGCCGGCTCATTCGGAATCGATTCCGTTGCCCAGATTTGGCAATGCGGATGCGGATTGCTCGCGCCCATCAACGCACCCCGATTTTCGAAAATCTGAATGTACCGAACAAACTCAATCGCGCTCAATTCCTTGAACTGTTGCACCCACATCGCAACCACAGTTTCAATTTCAGTGACCGTCATGCTCGATATAGCCAGGTCATGGCGGGGTGAAAAGCATCCTACGCGGCAGACTCCTCGTTCGGGCCTCGCAACCATAAATTCGTGACTCGGCGCGGGGCCGGACTCATCCAGCACTTCACGCTGCAAAGCTGGAAAGTCATTCTCGAAAACGAATGTCGAAGAATACTGTGGATTCCGCACCCCGCCGGCGCGCTCATTTCCCGGACACAAGTAACACGCAGGATCGTACGCAGCACGTTGTTCCACGCTGGGTTTCTCCACTTGTCCGAGCCACGGCCTCGCCGTGCGGTGCGGAGAAACCACAACCCACTCGCCGGTCAGCGGATTCAGCCGGCGATGAGAAAGGCCATTCAGTTCGAACATCTGCCTGCGCTCCCGGCTCTGAATTTACCGCAACAATTTCGCGCCATCGACCAGCGTGGTGACATAAATGTCGGGGCGGACGCGGGTCGCGCGTTCATATTTATCGCCAATCTCGCTTTTAAATTTCTCGACCGCATCCCGCTTCACCAGGCTGACCGTGCATCCGCCAAACCCTCCGCCAGTCATGCGCGACCCGTAAACTCCCGGCAGCCCCTTCGCCAGATCAACCATAAGATCCAGTTCAGGACAACTCACTTCATAATCGTCGCGCAAACTCGCGTGCGACTCATACATCAGCCTTCCCATAGTTTCCAGATCTTTGTTCTCCAATGCTCTCGCCGCCCGCAGGACGCGAGAGTTTTCCGTAACCACGTGCCGGCATCTTCGTCGCAGAACATCCGAAAGCTCCGATCCATATTTCCCAAGGTCCTCATCGCTCAAATCCCGTAAGCTCGCGATCTCCAAATGCCTGCTTTTGAAATATTTCACGCACTCCTCGCATTCTGCCCTGCGCCGGTTGTACTCTCCGGCCGCGACCGAATGCTTCACCATCGTGTCGCAGATCACGATCTCAATCGAATCGAGCAACGGCACATAACTGGACTCGAGCGAGCGGCAATCGAGCAGGATGGCATGGCCAGCGCGTCCGCTGACTGAAGAAAACTGATCCATGATCCCACAACGCGCTCCCACGAATTCGTTCTCCGCCCTTTGGCAAAGCCGCGCGAGTTCGACGGAGCCGAGCGTACCTCGGGTCAAACGCAGCAACGCAAGCGCCGACGCAACTTCGAGCGCTGCCGAAGAACTAAGCCCTGCGTTCATCGGCACGCGGCCGTCGATCAGCAGATCAGCGCCCTTAATTTCATGTCCCATCCGGCTCAATTCAATTTGCACGCCGCGAACATAATCCGTCCAGTCGTGTCGCGGAATTGGCAACGCGTCGCCAATTGAAAAAACGAAGCTTTCTTTTTGCTGCAACGACCGCATAGCCAACCGGCCAGAATCGTTCGCCGCACAGGCCACGCAAGTATCGAACGCAATGGCGCCCGGCAAAACAAAGCCTTCGTTGTAATCGGTATGTTCCCCGATCAGGTTGACCCTGCCAGGAGCTCGAGATACGTGAATCTCGCGCCGCGCGCCGCTCGGAAACACATCCTCGAATTGTGCCAGCAGATATTCGGTAATCGATTTCAATGCGGGATCCACAATAAAGTTCTGTCTCGTCTAAATCCAGCACACACCTGGAGGCACGCGACAACGCGCAGCTCAGCTAGACATCCAAGCCAATCGAGCGCATCAGCTCTAACCCGTTACTCTTCGTGACTACACCATCGCGAAGAATGTAATCGAACTTCAGCTTCCCACCGGTAAGCTCATCTTGAAAATGAACGTTGCGCACTCGGCCGTCCAGGGAACCGCCAATGCCCGTCAAAGCCAGATCATGCGTGCTCACCAGGCCGATTGCGCCACGATTCGCGAGGGCTCGCACGACTCCCTCCGCGCCAATGCGGCGGTCATTCGAGTTCGTACCTTGGAGCAACTCATCCAGCAAACAGATTAATGCCGGCTGGCTCCCTGCCAGATCGAAGATTTTACGCAGACGCGTAATCTCGGCATAAAAACGGGAGCTGCCTTCCTGCAACGAATCGTTGACGCGAATGCTGGCCCCAACCTGCAACGGCGTCAGCCGCAGTCGCCGCGCCCGCACCGGAGCGCCCGCCATCGCCAGCACAACATTCGTCCCTACGGCTCGCAGCTGTGTGCTCTTGCCCGACATATTCGAGCCGCTCACCAGCAGCACGGACACTTCGCCACCGATTTTTACGCTGTTGCGGACGCAGGTCGCCGCCGGAACCAACGGATGCCCCAGTTCCTCGCCCTCAAAATATGCCGCACCCTCAACGAACTCAGGAAATGGATCAGCGGGATGCTCGAAGCTGTAAGCCGCCAAACACAATAGGGCCTCGATTTCACCCACGGCCTCCAGCCACGAGCGTGTTGAGAGACCATGAGCTTGCCGCCAGCGTTCGGCAGCAAACGCCACTTGCACGGAATACATGAGCGGAGCATCCAGTATCCGCACGAAAAGATTGTGGCGCGAGTCGATAAGGCTCACCAGCGTTCGCAGCGACGCAATCGCCTGGGAACTTGATACAGACTTCGACAGAAGACTGCGCTGAAGCCATTGCAGTCGCGGGCAATGAAAAGTGTGCGCTTCGATTCGGGCCAACACAGCGGAGAGAAGATCGAGATGACGGAATGCCTCTTCCGTGCCGTGGAAAACTTCTTCCAATCGATTGCGCAGCCGGAAGGTATTCAGAGCTTCAATGGCAACAACTACGATCAGCGGAGTAACGAGGCCCCAATATGCCCACACGGCCACGCTGACAAGAGCCGCGCATGCAAGCAACCGAGCCAACCAGCGCAGTGATTTCGGCTTCATGCGATTGGCCGCTTCCGCCCACTTCTGCAGTGCATCCGGATGCACTCCTGCGTCAGCGTCCTCGCCCAATACTGCCAGATCTTCGCGGAGATCGAGTTGCTCCCGCAACTCAGCGACCGCAGCGTGCCGCTCACGAATTGTTTCGACGGCTGTAGGCGCAAGCAGCCAGCTCGCCAGGGTTTTCTCTCCCATGCGCGTGCGTGCCGTCGAGAGCATTTGGAAAAGCCCGCCCTTGCCAAACAAATCGAGATCGGCCGCATACACATGATGAGGGTCGTTGAATAGCTCCCCAGTCTCGCCCATCTCTGCCCAGCGGTCCTCGATGCGAGCCAGTCCTCTCTTATAGAAATCGGCCGCACGTCCAGCGAGATCGCGGGCCCGGAGAACTCGTGAATGGTAGTTCATGATTCCTACGAACAGCGCCGCAGGTAACACGAGCCAATAAGGTGACAGGTTGTGCCATCGAAATGCGCCCCACGCAATAAACCCGGCAAGCAAAGCCAGCAAAAGCCGTATATTCCCCAGGCGTATATGGATTTTCTCGTATTTCGCGACGGTGGAATCGCGAGCGCTCAAACGATGGACGTATTCCTCAGAAGGCAACACGAGCTTAAAATTTAGCAGGTAGGGGAGTCACGTGCAGATTTAATTCCAATCGACTTGGGGCACCTCGAACTCCAGAGCCAACCACCTGCCCTAGGCCGCATTCTTCCACTTGCGCGCCACACCCTCCAACTGCTCCAGCACTTTCTCAATGTCCTTCATGCGCTCTGTAATGCCGTAGGTCACGGATGGCGGAATGGTCTGTTCGTAATGCCGGAAAATAAACCCCGCGGCCTGCAGGGTTCGCAGACGCTCCGTAAGGACGCGCGAAGAAATCCCCTCCACTTGCCGCCGCAGTACGCCGAAGCGCAACGGCCCGTTGTGGCCGAGCGCCCAGAGAATATGCATCGTCCACGGACGCGTCAGCAATTCCAGCAGACCGCCCATCTGGCACGGCGAATCCTTGGCGGCGCCACGCTTGGTTGCCATATAGATACTAGCTTACTTTAGAATACCTGCTTTGTAAAACCTCTATAGTTATTAATTGTAACCAACGAGAAGGCCGCGTCATCCAAGCTTTCAGTTCAGGAGATTCGTTTATGACTCTACTTCGGATCGATTCCAGCGCGCGGCGCAATTCCGTATCCCGCCAGCTCACGGAAAATTTCGTGAAAACCTGGTTGCAGGAAAACCCAGGGGGAAAGGTCATCGAGCGCGACTTGGCGACCACGGACTTGCCGCTCATTACCGATGAATGGATGCATGCGGCCTACTCCGATCCGGCAGCTCTTACTCCGGCCCAGCGCGAGACCCTCGCTATCTCAGACCAACTCGTCGATGAGTTGCTGGCCGCTGACGTGGTTGTCATCGGAGCCCCGATGTACAACTTGACGGTTTCAGCCCCGCTGAAAGCCTGGATCGACCAAATCGTTCGCGCCGGCCGGACCGTGTTGTGGAATGCAAACGGCTCTCAAGGCGTTCTCAAGGGAAAGAAAGTCGTGGTGCTCACTTCTCGCGGAGGTTCTTTCCGTGCCGGAACGCCGACTGCGCAATACGATCACCAGGAGCCCTATTTGCGGCATATTCTCGGCTTCATCGGACTCACGGATGTCACCTTTATTCATGCGGAGAATCAGAAGCCCGGCGACCTCGCGGAACCGGCGAAATCGGCGGCGATTGAGCAACTTCGGCAGGCCGCAGTCGCTATCAACAAGCCGGCCGTGAGTGAAGGGCTTGAGGCCTAATTTATTTTCCTCTATCGTCGATCAGACTTTATCCAAAGCCACAACACTAAGGAGAACGAACATGTCAGCCACCTCAACCGTTTCCAGCCGTTTGCAAGCAACCAACGTTCCGTCCGTGTCCGGCCCCATTGTTTTCTTGGGACGATTGTTGTTCGCGCTCATCTTCATCATGTCCGGACCGCGGCATTTCACCAGCCCGGTCATTGCCTACGCCGTGTCGCAAGGCGTGCCCCTGGCCGCCATCGTCGTGCCATTTTCAGGTGCGCTGGCAATTCTTGGCGGCTTATCGATCCTGCTAGGCTACCGGGCCAAAATCGGAGCGTGGCTGATCGTTGCGTTCCTGGTCGGCGTCACTCCCATGATGCATAACTTCTGGGCCGTGACCGACCCCATGATGCACCAGATGCAAATGATCATGTTCATGAAAAACCTGGCAATGCTGGGCGGCGCACTGCTGATTACGCAATTCGGATCGGGGCCTTGGAGTCTGAACCAGCGTGGAAAGTAACGGGAAGACTATCCGTTCGACGAGTTCCTGCCTTACCTCCGATCGAATCTTTGGAAAATATCCGGTGAAAGTGGTGTGGTGCGGAAAATAAATCGGGCACGATGCATCGTGCCCGTTCGAGTCCCCCTGATCTTTAGCGCTATACGGCCACCGGCTGCTTGCTGCGTACCGGCACCGGAGTCAGCCAGCCATGGCGATCGTCTTTCTCGCCACGGACCAGGCTATAGAACTCTTTCTGGATCGCTCGCGTGATCGGCCCCATCATGCCCTTGCCGACTTTAATTTTATCGACGCTGCGGATTGCCGTGATCTCGGCCGCCGTGCCGGTGAAAAACGCTTCGTCGGCGATGTAGAGCATCTCACGAGGAATCATCTGCTCGGCAACCGGAATATCGAGATCACGCGCGAGCTGCAGAACGGAATCGCGAGTGATGCCGGGGAGAACCGAGTTGCCCAGGGGCGCCGTGATCAGCTTGCCGCGATGCACTACAAAGACGTTCTCGCCAGAGCCTTCGCTGACATATCCGTTCACGTCGAGCGCAATGCCTTCGGCGAATCCGTTTACGATGGCTTCCATCTTGATGAGCTGCGAGTTCATGTAGTTCGCGCCCGACTTGGCCATGGCCGGCAGCGTGTTCGGAGCGATGCGCGTCCAGGAAGAGACGCAGACGTCGCAACCCTCGCTCTCGCCGCCCAGATATTTCCCCCACGGATAATTGATGATGTAGACCTCGGTGGGCGAATTGAACGGATTGACCCCCGCTTCGCCATAGCCCCGGAGAATGATGGGCCGCACATAGCACGGCCAAAGGCCGTTGCTGCCTACGGTTTCGCACATGGCCTTGACGATCTCATCGCGCGTGTAATCGACCTCGATGCGGTAAACCTTGGCCGAGTTCATCAGCCGCTCGATGTGCTCGGTGGCGCGGAAGATGGCCGGGCCGGAAGGCGGCGCGTAGCAACGGATCCCCTCGAATACCGAAGAGCCATAGTGGACCACGTGCGACATCACGTGGAGGGTGGCTTCATCCCAGGGGATGAGCTTGCCGTTGTGCCAGATGTTTTCGACCTTCTGGATTGCCATGCGGACTCCTTCGCGGCGTTTGCCGAAGCCAGCTTATTGGATGCACTCTCTCGTAACGAGGCTGAATTCTTCCTCAGGAACGGCAGGGGGAAAGAGGTGTGAAAAGCAACCCACGCTACAGAACATTATAGCCGACGCCAAAAGTTCAACCGCTATGCTCGGCTTGGAGCGGCGCCTCTTCGATGGCCGTGGGATGCAGCCGCGACTTGGACGGCGCGCACACGCCACGGATGAAGCGCTGGCGAAAGTAGCCAAAAAATTTCTTCGCGGAGGGCGGGCGAGCCGCAACGGACTCCGTTGAACTTTGATGTGCGTGCATTGGCGTACTTGAATCGCCATTGAGTTGGAACCTTCGGAGCTGCAGATGCCGAATTTTTTTCGCTGGCTTGCCTGTCGTCAGCCCAGTTTGGGTCAGGTTGCTTGCCATCGCTTACCTTTTTGGAGGCTTGATCCGAATCAAAAAAAAACCAGATTGAATTTCTAAATCTATGACGGGGCTGGAGTTAGCGCCCAAGCGATCAATCGACTCCGCGCAAAATATTGCAGCCAAAGAATTTGCGGCCAAAATCTTGAAAAGATTGGTGCTGCGGGTATCGAACGGCTGGCCCGCAGGAGCAGCGAAAAGCATTTTGCGGGGTTGCTGGCGAATCTCTTCGTCGGTCGGCACCGTTCCAGTTTGGGATGGGATGGCTGTGGAAGACAAGGTTAGCTGTCACAGGGGCGGGACAGGGAAAGGGAGGAAGATCGGCGACAGCGACGGCACACGTCATGCGTGGTCGCCGCCGCTGGCGTCTGTCGCCTATTTTGGCGATACAAGATTTCTTATGGTCTCGGTTGCGTTGGTCAGGCCACGGGCAGTGAGAGTATAGCCCGATTCCTTGGCTCCGGATGCCTCGGATGAGAAGCTCTTCAGATGTCTCGCAAAGTTTCCGCCGTCGTACGCGTCGTAATGCAGGCACGCTTCTTTTAGCTGCTCATGCGTGACCCGGGCCGCGCCCGTGCTGAGATAGGCGGCGATTCCCTTTAGGAGCAGAACGCTGTGCATTCGCTCCTTCTTGCCCTCGCCTGGCACCTTTTTCGCCACAAGGTCGATCTCGTCTACGCCGAGGCTGAAAAGGGCGGACAAGCGTGAAGGCGTGAGCCCGCTCCGTGTCATCCACTTTAGGGCAACCGGGCTGATGCCCTCTACGTCCGTCTCGGGCTCCTCGGCTTTTGTCGCTGCGCGGCCAGGGCTGGGCTCCTCGTTCCAACGCTCGTTGTGGTGCTCGGCGGCGATCGGCATAGCCGGCCCGCCGATTTTCCCGGCTACATAGTCTAGTACCCTCTTTTGGGCCTCGGCGTTTAAGGCTCGGAGCGCATCATAAACGATGCTGATTGCGGCTATTTCCGGGTCGGATCCAGTTGGTTTATTCTTCGCCATATTCTCTCCTCTAGGTCGTGGGCCAAAGTCCATCCCACTCGGTTTTCAGAAACTCGATCGTAAACTCGGCGGCGACAAAGGCAGCGTATTGTTGCCAGGAGTCTGACTTCTCGGCTGCAAAGTCGCAGACGGCCTTGAAGGAGACGAATCGTGGTTTGGGTTCGGGCGACTCGTAGCACGCCCGATATACCCCGTAGGTCTCCATCTCGACGCCGATGAGCTTTCGCCAGTTGCGCCGAATTTCGATTATCCGTGAGGCGTCGTCTATAACTTGGTCGGCGGCTCCGAGCGGCCCAATGTGGAGCCGGTTCGCCTCTCGCGGCGTGGGCCCGTCAAGCGCGCGCGTATTGTGCGGAAAACTGGATGATTTCCCCGGTACTTGTGGAGCACGCTTCGAAGGCGAGGGTTGAGCCCAATTGGGTATGGGTCTGGCAGGAACTCTCTGATGCCTTCGGCAAAGGTTACTTTTCCGGAGTTGTAATCGACGCTGGGATCCGCTACGAGGATGTCCCCGTACTGCTTGCCCCCTTCGTGCGTGCCTGCCGCAATCCCAATCATTGCGACAAGCCGCGGTCGGAATTGCAATACTAGATGTGTGGTCGCTATCGCCGCGGCGGTGAGGCCCATCGAGGTCGATGTTGTCCCGATGAGGCGTAGTGGCTTGCCTAACGTAGTGGTGAGAGTGGCCTCCCGGTATACGTGAGGGAAGCGGGAATCTCCTATTGTCTTCCACTTGCCGTGCCCGCCGAGGGCCCTGGTGACGGCCTCAAATTCGGGCTGCTCTAGTGCGCAAACAATTCCGATGTCGGAGCCGAAGTCGGCCTCGATCGTGGCGGTGGCCAGCTCCAGGCCGCTCAGCGTCCTAAGGTGATCGAGGCCTTTCGTGGTGAGGAGCCAACGCAACGGCGGTCCTTTTCTGCAGGGGCCACATATGAGCCGTATTTGCGGAGGCTCGCGTTCACGTTCTTAGGCGCCTTCTTGCCGAGGTGCAGGTGTAGCGCATCGGTGACTTGCTTTGCTTCGACCGGTGTTTTTTGAGCCTCGAGGCAATAGAGGGCCGCGAGGATCGCGTATTGGTCGGTTCCGTTCCCGGGGCTTGACAGCGTTGAGGATCGGCGAGAGTGTCAGCATTTTGGGTCGTAATGAAAAAAGGGTCACGCGTAGCCGCGTGACCCCCTCACGTTCGCGTCCTTTGTACATCAGAGGGTGGGGGATGTAAAGCACACGGTGGTGGTGGGAGTGGGGCACGAAGTGGGAGGGGCTCAGTGGTGGTCGCGGCAAAAAGCAGGTTCCTCACCCGCCTTCGGCGTGTTCGGAATGACAATCCCAAAATTGGGCGACTAACGCTCTGGGTGACAACGCTTAATTCGTCGCTAGTCCTTATCGCCGTGCTGGCGTTCGACCGACCAGATGCTCGCCTGATCTTTTTCGAAGGGATACAGGTGAACCATCCAGTTCAGAACGACGGGATAGAATGTGCCGCCAGCGGCGTCGCACGCCTCCTGCGTGGTGATCGATCCTTTGAAGCCAAATTGCGGATTCGGAAGTAAGGATTCGTATTTGCGTCCGAGCGGAGCGGCGCAGAAATTTACGTGTTCGTGCCATTGGGCAAGGCTGAGCGGGATGCGCTCGTCGAGTTGATCTTCGGTGAATCGCCGGGGCGCGGTGTACATGACGCCGACCAGTTTGTAATCGTCGCCGTGCTTTTCATAGAGCAGCGAAGTCGGATGCTCGGGATTGAAATGCCAGGATGCTTCGAAGGAGTATGCGTAATTGGTGAAGTGATACATCTTCTGCGGAACGTTCGGCAGGAAGATCTTGAAACCTTCGTTGAGCGCGACATGATAGTCGAGATATTTTTCGCAGACTTTACGGGCCACATCGACCACGGCCTGCGCGCGCTCGGCGTCACCCGGCTTCATTGGCCGGAGGGCGGTCATCTTCATGTGCGGGCCCATATCCATGTGCCCTTCCATGGAGTGCATGGCGCCGGCGCTGGTGTCGTTGTCTTTCTCCGCCTCTTTATTGGCCGCCGCAGGCATATCGTGACCCGGCATATCCATTCCGGGCATGCTCTGCTGGCTGCCTGAGGAAGGCGTATCGGCGGCCTGCTGTCCCCACGCGACGCTGCCAAACATCAAAAACGAAGTCAGAACAACAATTGGGATGCGCATGAAAATTCCCCTCGCTGCGAATTCTTCGGAGCATTCTTAACTCTGCCCAAGTATCGACCCTGCTACATTAATAACCCTGCTTCAGGATGTGAGTTTCTGCAAGCGGGACGAGTTACTACGCATAACGGAGGTAATCGAGTGCGTCACCGGTCGGACCGCAGGCAAGCAATAATGAATGCATCTACGATGGTTAGCGTTGACACAGGTGACCGTGCCGAATAAACTCGGCGTTCTCGCAATTTTACGGAAAATCCACTCATAGAAAAAATGGCTCGCCCTCGCATCGCGGTGGTTGGAAGTGCCAACATCGACCTCACAACTTTTACCGACCGGTTTCCCAAGCCGGGGGAAACCATCTTCGGCCAGAAATTCGATCTGGGATTCGGCGGCAAAGGCGCGAACCAGGCCGTGGCCGCGCGCCTTTGCGGCGCGGATGTATTTATGGTGGCGCGAGTGGGAGACGATTTGTTTGGGCCGGCGACGATTGAGAACTTCCGGAAAATTGGCATCGACACGACGCACGTAAAAAAGATCGAAGGCTCATCCAGCGGAGTGGCGCCGATTTTCGTCGAACCGAACGGGCAGAACCGGATATTTGTGGTGAAGGGCGCAAACGATGCGCTGAAGCCCGCCGACGTTGACGCTGCGGCCGAAATTTTGAAGAGCTGCGACTGCATCGTCCTGCAATTTGAGGTTCCATTGGAAACGGTTTACTACGCCATCGCATTTGCACGGAAACATAACATCCGCTGCATCGTGAATCCGGCGCCGGCTCAATCCGTCGACCTGCCGGCCCTGGCTGAGTTGGATTATTTCGTTCCGAATGAGAGCGAGGCGGAGACCATCACGGGAATTGCGGTCAAGAATATTGATGATGCGAGAAGATGTGCCGGGAAATTACTAGACAGCTGTATCCGACGGGTCATTGTCACGCTGGGCGCGAATGGATCTCTTCTGGCAGGCCGGGGCGTGAGCGAGCATGTGCCTCCGTTTACCGTGAAAAGCATTGACAGCACCGGCGCCGGCGATGCTTTCATCGGGAGCTTCGCGGTGTTCCTGGCAGAAGGATTTCCCGAACAAGAGGCTGTGCGAAGGGCCAATCTTTATGCGGCAATGTCGACGATGGGCGTGGGAACACAGAAGTCCTTTTCGAAGCGCGGGCCCTTCGACACAGAGTGGTCGGCTAGAAACGCGAAATAGCGCGCTCCTCGGGTGACTGCGGAAGCCGTCTCGAAGGTTGGTCGTCTCTCGGCATGCGCTTTCCAGGAACGCGAGCCAAAGCGGTAATTTCGCTGGGAGCTAACGGTCTTTCCGCAGCGAAAATTCTTGACTTCGGAAGCGCTGCCGATTTATAAGGCTACCTCCGAGATCTCCAATCATTTCAATGCGAATTTTGAATTTTTTCTTCCTCGGTGCGGGGCAGCCGAAAGGGGATTTGATGTCAAAACAGAGGGCGCTTTTCGCTGGAATTTTCTGTTCGTGTGTGTTCCTGTTTTCCCCACTTCTCCACGCCCAGGCGACGGGCAGCCTGAGCGGCACGGTCACCGATAAGGGCGGCGCCGTAATTTCGGGCGCGACCGTGCGCGCCACCGCAGAAACTACGGGACTCTCCCGCGACACGAAAACGGACGATTCGGGACATTATCTGATCCCACTATTGCCGGTGGCGAGCTACACGCTTCGAGTGGAGATGGCGGGCTTCCAGCCAACCGAGCAGCACGCGATCGGGCTGCAGGTCGACGAACATCGCGAAGTCGATTTCACGCTGAATCCCGCTTCCGTAAGTTCAACCGTCGAAGTCAGCGCCACCGAAGTCGCGGTAGAGACCGCGAACCCCACTCTCGGCCAGGTCATTACTTCGCAGCAGGTGGCCGATCTTCCGCTGAACGGCCGCAACTTTGTGCAGCTCGCGACGCTCACGCCGGGCACGACTTCATCGACCAGTCCGGTCAGCTTCTTTACCAGCGCCGCCAGCAGCGAAGCCGCGACTCGCGGCTCGTTTTCGCTTTCGTCCGGCGGTTCGCGCGAACAGGAGACCGATTGGCTGCTCGACGGCAACGATAACAATCAGTTGGATGAGGGCGGAATTGCGATCTTCTCCTCGATATGATGACATCCAGGAATTCAAGGTTCTCACCTACAACTACTCCGCCGAATACGGCGAGCGCGCGGGGCCGACCGTGCTGGTCACTACGAAATCCGGATCAAATCAATGGCACGGTTCGCTATTCGAGTTCTTCCGCAATACCGATCTTGACGCAACGCGCTACTTTTTTACCACTAAGCAGAAATTTAACTTGAATCAGTTTGGCGGTTCGCTGGGCGGCCCCATCAGGAAAGACAAGACGTTCTTCTTTCTCGATTATCAGGCCAAGATGCAGCGGGAAGGCGTACCGTTCACCGGTTTCGTGCCGTCGACGCCGATGGTGACGGCTGACGCCGCGGGCGATTACAACTTCGCCGACGATCCACTGGGCAATCCGCGGCCTGGCCTATTCAATGGCACAGCCAACGCGGACGGTTTCGGCGACTTGTCGAATCCGTTCAACGGGTATGCCCCATTCGAATGCGACGCTGCGGGAAATGGAATTGTTCCAAGCGGCAGCGGAGCGCAGACGGGCGGGACACCCTGCAACGTTATTGCCGCAGGGTACATTAACCCCATTGCCGCAAAAGTGGTGAAACTTTATCCCGCGCCCAATGTGAGCGGAGCTGGTTTCAACTACTTCAACCAGCCGACCCGGAAGCTCAACGAGGGAACCTTCGACATTCGCCTCGATCACAACTTTTCCAACAAGGATTCGGCGTTTGCGCGGTTCAGCTACGATCAGGCAACCAACTTCGTGCCCGGCGGATCGCCGACATGGTCGGAAGCTAACGCATATGGCAGCAACCAGCACATCAACAATCACGGAAGAAATGCGGTCGTCACAGAGACCCACGTTTTTTCCGCGAACGCGATTAATCAGGCTACCGTCGGCTTTAGCCGGATATTCAATCACATTCTCTCTTTCGGCACCGGAACCTGCGAAGCGGCCACTCTTGGCATTCCCGGCGCCGATTTAGGCGCTGCCTGCGACGGCATAACTGGCTATCCCGCGAGTCTGAACCAGTCAACCAAGGACTGCGAAGGCTGTGGCATGACTTCGTTCGATATGTCCGCCTACTTTTCTGTGGGTGATCGCGCGTATGCGCCTTACCAAGGAGGAACCAACGTCTACTCCCTTTCCGACAAGCTGGATTTGATTCGCGGCAAGCACAACATCAGTTTCGGCTTGGTATTTCGAGCCGAGGAGATGAACGTCAGGAACAACGCGGACCAGGATGGTATTGCGTACGAGGACGGCGTGCAGACCGGTGACGACATCGCTGATTTGCTCCTTGGCGGCATGGGAACTTTTGCGGCCCACGATCAAACGTTTCTGGGCGCTACCACTGGTCGCCGCTGGAAACTATTCCGCCCGTTTGTGGAGGACGATTGGCGCGTCACACCGAATTTAACCTTGAATCTCGGCTTTGCCTGGGCTCTGGCCACGCCCGAAACCGAGGAGGCCAACCGGCAGGCGAACTTCAATATTCAGAATCTCAAGTGGTATGTCCCGAAAGGCAGCCCTGGGTTGGCCGGCTGCACGGTCTGTATTCCCACCAACGGCCGTCTAGGCATTCAATTCGACAAGACCGCAGTTGAACCGCGCATCGGATTCGCGTGGAAAGTGGCAGGTAGCGAAAAGACCGTTCTTCGCGGCGGTTACGGCATCGTCCACGATTCCGCGTGGAATCAGGGTGGTCAGGGACTATGGCAAAATCCGCCCTTCTATGCAGAGGTTGATCCCTGCACCTTTTGTCTAGCTTTCGGCAGCCCCGTAGGTTCTCTGTCGGACGGATTTCTTTTGCCGGTGGGCACCCCGTCTAGCACTACTGTAGACGGTGGTGCCGGTGCGGTTTACAGCGCGCCGGTGAATCCTGGGTCGTATACCGGCACAATTCAATCCATGAACCTCAACTTCAGGCAGGGAGTCATTCAACAATTCAACCTGAATGTTGAGCACCAGCTGCCTGGAAATGTGGTTCTCACCGTGGGGTACGGCGGCTCACGCAGCGCGCACATCCTGGTGAGCCAGCTTAACGAGAACCTGAATGAACCCAGCGCTTGCCCCGGGCAGCCGAATCGCATTCCCGGGTATACTCTGGGTTGCGGCTTTGGGAGCTACCCGTACGCAGCACCTTTTCAAGAGGTGGCCAGTAACAACAGCATTGGCGCCGCCCGCTATGATTCTCTCCAGGTCAAGGCCGAAACAAAGAGCGCACGGCACGGCCTTTATGCCCTGATTGGCTATACGTACTCTCGCAATTTTGATTCCGGAATGAACGATGGCCTGGGTACAAATCCCGGTGCGATGTACTACCCCCTCCCCGGGTTTAACAAGCTGGATTGGGGTCTGTCGCAACTGAACCTCAACAACAGTTTTACCGCCAGCATCCTTTACGATTTGCCATTCGGCAAAGGCAAACGATTCGGCGCCGACTGGAACGGAGCCACGAATGCCATACTTGGGCATTGGCAGCTGAACGTGATTGAAAGAGCCACTTCCGGTTTTCCGCTGTTTGTGGTCGATAGCGCTGACGAATCGGGCACCTATTTCATATCCAATGGATTCACTGTTCAGCGGCCGAACGAGGTGGGAAACCCGAACCAAGCCGGCCCCGTCGCTGCGAATCCAACTTGCGCGGCACCATCAGCAATACACACGCTGGCAAATTGGTTCAATCCGTGCGCTTTCGAGAAGGCTCCCACTGGCGAGCTTGGCACCGCCCCAAGGGCCCCGGTCTACGGCCCTCGATTCGTGAACACGGATTTCTCGATCATCAAGGATTTCCCGCTGCCCTTCCGCGAAGCGATGAATCTGCAATTCCGTGCTGAGTTCTTCAATCTGCTGAACCATGCACAGTTCTACCTGAACGGCTACGCCGACAGTGGAGAACAGGACATCAATACACCGTCGAGCTTCGGAGTGATTAACAACACGGTGAATAATCCGCGGCTGGTGCAGTTTGCCTTACGGCTTAATTTCTGACCCGAGAGAGTTGTAGTTGCGAGGCATCGGCCAACTTCTCTGCTAACTCCGAGGGAACGTCGGCCTAACGCCGGGCACACTCATTCCGGCTGAGCCGCAGGCTTGGTTTGCTGGAGTTGCTTGGTTTGCTGCAATTGATAGACAAACTGCTGGATCTGGCGGTGTTCGTTTTCGGCTTCTTCGGCATTTGCTTCCGAGATTTTCTCGTACAGTTGCAGCTCCGCCTGTGCTTTTGCCGGTTCTCCTGTCTGCCGGTAAGCCTGGGCGAGCCGGTAATGCGCTTCTCCCAGGCCAGAAGTTGCCGCAATCGCCTGTTGGTACGCAGAGACTGATTTGGCAGTTTCCTTTTGTTCTGCGTAGACGAGCCCGAGCAGTAGATAAGCCTCTCCCAGCTTCGGGTCGACGCGCACCGACTTCGCCAGCAGAGATTCAATCTGCGCCAGCGTTCCGTTATCTGCCGCGGACTTTCGCGCCTTCCAGAGACTCACGGCGTAATAATAATTTGCCTCCGCATTTTGAGGCCGGAGCTTCGCAAACCGCTCGAGCCTTTCTGCAATTGCTTCCGGCGGCATCGCCTCGGTCGCTTGCATCTTGCCCATGAACAAATAAGGATTGGGGTCTTCGGGATTCAGGTCCGAAGCTTCGCACAATCGCTGCGATGCCTTTTCAGGAGAGCCCAATACATAAAAAGATGCGGCGAGTGCCGTCAGTATTCGCACGGAGTGCGGGAATAGCCGATTGCCTTTTGTGAAAACTTCGACAGCCGGCTCGGCTGCGCGATGCAACAGCAATTCCGATCCCCAGTCAAAAAGGTTCGGCTCACTCGGATCCAGTTCCGCCGCGCGCTGAAATTCTGTTACCGCTTCCAGCGGATCACCGAGTTTCTCGTCAAGCTGGCCGAGCAGGTGGTGCGCGTCGGCTTTCTCTTTGGCATTGGCTCCCGTCGCGAGCAACGGCCCTGCCTCGGTCTTCGCATAGCTGTAGCTCGCCATCTTGAAATAAGCCAGAACCAGCGCGTAAAGGTTTTCAAAATCGCCAGGATTTATGCCGGTAGCGCGCTCGAGGTACGGAATTGCTTCGGTGGGGCGCTCTTCATCCACGAGCCATTTTCCAAGTTGAGAGTTCGCCTCGAAGCCATCGGGCTGCTTGTGAACGGCTTGCCTGAGAGAGGCTTCGGTTTGGGCATAATTTGCGGCATCGGCCACTTTGCCGCTGGCTTCGCCGGTAAGGGACGCAGCCGCCCGAACCAATGATTCTGTATTCTTGATGATCGTCGGCGAAGAGCCATGTCCACCCAGGGTGGTGGTGTCGGTGACGCCCGCCACGGTGAAATGCGGCTCATCGTAAAACTGCGGCTGATTAGTGGCGGAATTCGAATTCGCGGGTACCTCTGCCGGTTTCTGGATCGATGGTTGTTCTCCGGAAGACTGTCCGCAAAGCACGGCCGGAAGACACAATGCGACCAGCATAACCACGCATATGACTCGGCTGGGGAAATGGTTCATAGAATAGCCGCAGCCGAGAATGGGCCGTGAGTCAGCAGATCGATATATGCCTCGCCGATCAGATGCTTCTCCTCGATCCGGAATTCCGCCAGCAATGCGCTGGCGATGCTCCTCGCTACCTGCTCGCTTTGCCCAGCACGAAGCACAACTTCCAGCTCCAGAAAATCGCCGAGGCCCTCGACTTCGTCGAGGTGTACGCGGGTCTGGCCGATCAAGTAGAGCGTCCGTTTTTTCTTAACCACGCCAGTCAGGCCGAGAGTTGCTGAGAGGATATCGAGCAGCACCTTCGGATCGGAGGTACGCGCAATCGAATACTGTGAGCGGCGCGCTTCCCGGTCGTTCGATCTCTCGTAACGAATCAATTCTCCCCGGTCTGCAGACAAAACGCGGAGCTTCAACCGCGCTC
Organism: uncultured Acidobacteriaceae bacterium; assembly: GCA_963743585.1. Classification (GTDB taxonomy): domain Bacteria; phylum Acidobacteriota; class Terriglobia; order Terriglobales; family Acidobacteriaceae; genus Sulfotelmatobacter. The sequence goes on from CAVUQI010000012.1 coordinate 256,002, forward strand.
CCTCGCAAGCGAAGAAAAAATCCTCCTGATGAATGGTCCCGGGAACGGAATTGCACAAGCGGATTGCCGTAGCTTCCGCAGCTGCCCGGTCCGCAAGCACGGCTTTAATTTCAATATTCGACGGCATAACTAGCTCGTGAAATAGGTTACACTCCTTTGCGGCAGGCGATCTGCTCGAATGCTGAATTTGCGGGCAGAATGCGGCAAAATAGCAGTTGTCCGAAACCACGTTGCAGTTATCCGAAAACTATCAGGGGGTCAACGATCTTGAACCAGGGGCGATTTCTCGCTGCGGTGCTACTATTCGCGACTGCCATCATGGGCTTCGGCCAGGAAAAACGTAAGATCATTATCGATCAGGACGCGGCTGGTCCTGCGGGAAGCGATCAGCAGGCGATGATGCTGCTGATTCAGTCTCCGCAGACTGAGGTCTTGGGCATCACGGTGGTCACCGGCGATCAGTGGCTGCGCTCTGAGGTAGCGCATACGCTCCGCATGCTGGAGATCATTGGGCGAACCGACATTCCGGTTGTGCCGGGCGCGGAGTATCCGCTGGTGCGGCGGCAGAAAGAAACTGAATTCTGGGAGGAGCAATTCGGTTCCGTGCCATGGCTGGGCGCGTGGACTCCGCAGTTCTATCATCCCGCCGACCAACTGGGCCCCATGCCGGAAGGCTTGCCGACCACCAAGCCGGCAAGCGAAGATGCCGCTCACTTTCTGTTACGCATGGTCCACAAATATCCCGGCGAAATCACGATTTACGAAGGTGGCCCTATGACCAACCTGGCCCTCGCGATGACGATCGATCCGGAATTTCCTTCGCTGGCCAAAGAACTGGTCTATATGGGCGGCAGTTTCGCTCCGCAGACCGACGACCCTGAGTTCGCCAACACTCCCACCCACGAATTTAATCTGTGGTTCGATCCCGAAGCCGCCCACACGGTGCTCATGGCCCCGTGGAAAAAAATCACCTGCACATCCGTGGATATCTCGGTGAAGACCCTGCTGACCCCGGAAATGATCGACCGTCTTAAGACCAGCAATTCACCCGCGGCTCAGTACGTCGGCAAGTACGCTCGCCTCAGGCCGAACTACAACTATCTCTGGGATGAATTAGCGGCTGCGGCGTGGCTCGATCCCAGCATCATCACGAAAAAAGAAATGTTGTTCATCGATGTAGACCTTGATCGCGGCGCAGCTTACGGTGACACCCTCAGCTGGACCGAGCAAAATAAGCCGAAATTCACCGGCCCGCTGAATGAAGTGCAGGACGACTTGAATTTGGATAAGTTCTATACGATGTTCATCGATTTATTGCGCGCGCCCACGCCGAAGAAATAGAAGGCGAATAGGGGAACGCGAAACCGCGAGGCGGCCTTATTGCCGCAGTTGCGCCAGCATGCTCTGCGCCTGGGCGTTGTCCGGATGCAGCTTGAGAAGTTCGAGCAAAACGCTGCGCGCCTTGTTTGGCGCGTTTTCGATTGCGTAGATGCGCGCCAGGTTCAGATACGACTGATCAAATTCCGGCGCAACGCGAATACAGGTTTCGAAACTCGCAACCGCGTCGTCGCGCCTTTGAGTACGCAAGTAAAGTATGCCGAGATTGTTCAACGCCTCGGGATAGTCTGGGCGCGACTTCAATGCCCGTTCCAAATATTCGTAGGCCTGCGCCGTATCATCGGTCTGCGCAAAGACCATGCCCAAACCGTAATTCGCCTCGGGATCTGATGCGTCGACTTCGAGCGCGCGCTCGAAAACTTTCTGTGCTTCATCCCAGTTTTTCTGCAGACGATAAGCGTTTCCCAGATTATTCAGGGCGATCAGATGTTCCGGGCTGTGCCGCACGGCTTCGCGAAAATTATCGATTGCTTCATCGCTGCTGTTTGCCTGGGCGGCAATCAGACCAAGATTGTTCCAGGCATTGGCGAGCGTATCGGGATAGCCGGCCTCAAGTCTGGTCGCACGTTCGAAGCTCGCGCGCGCATCCGCAGTTTTGTGCTGGCTCAAAAAGGCGCTTCCTAATCCGTAAGCCGCTTCCGCACTCGAGGGATCATTGGCTAGCGCCTGCCTGAACGAATTCGCAGCTTGTTCGAAGTAGCCGCGCTGAAAAAATATCGACCCGTAAGAAAGATAGTTTCGTCCAAATTCAAAAGATTCGTTGACGCCTTTGAACGGCAACGCCAGAGCGGAGCGCTGCGTATCGGATTCAGGGATCCGGCGGAAATCCTTTGCCACTTGTTCCGGATCCACTGGTCCCTGATAGACCTTTACTATCAGACCCTGCTTGTCGATCAAGAAAGATGTCGGCAGCTCAAGGTCGCGATGCCGGTCGAATAGGTAGCGATAAATAATGTTGTAGACGGCCGCAACATCGTCCGAAGGGCGAAGGACCGGAAACGAGAGATTCTGCCTGCCCCGGGAATCTTTCGATGTTTCGGCATCGTTAGTGGGGCCGACGTTGACCGTCAGCAGTTGCCATCCCTGAGCGGCCCATCGCGCATGTACGCGCTCCAACGCGTGCAACTGTTCCCGGCAATCTTTCGAACGAGCGCTCCAGAAATTTAGCAGCGTCGGATTGCCCCGTGCTGCGGCGAGTGAGCGCACTCGTCCGGCGGCATCGGGAAGAGAAAAGTCGGGTGCCGCTACCGGAACAAGCAGCCAGGTTTCGGCGGTTGCGTGCAATTGCTCCGCTGATTGCGGCACGGCGTCAGCAATCTCCACGTTTGCCGACGAGCGTGTTCTGAATGCTTCAGTTCGAAATGATTCGCTGCCCTCTTCGACCCATATCCGGTGATTGGGCAGCAGATCGCGCAAATGCTGAACGTCACCGCTCGGCCAGTGTATCGATGCTTGAACCGGTCCTTTATGGTCGCCAAGCCCAAAGAACAATTCCTTGCTATGCTGCGAAAGAAATCCCGATCCCGCCTGCACGCTGCGAACTTGTTGACCGACCTCAGTTTGAATCGTGACGACTGCTCCGATTGCGTCACGATTGCTCTTCGTTCCCAACAGGCGGAAAACAATCGACGGCGGAAGGCCAGCAATGGCATTTCTCAGTACCCGCAATTGCGGCGCATTGCGGTTCTTCAAAAAAATCTCTTGCCTGCCATCATGATCAAAGTCTGCCAGTGCAAAAGCCCGGCCGTCTTCGAGAAAGTCCAATCCGATTGCTCCCGAGACATTGGAAAACGTCCCGTCGCGATTGTTGGCGTAAAAAACATTTCGTTCGAAGCCGCTCCAGGTTCCATCGGCACGAATCAGTTCGTTGATAGCATTCCATCCGAGTTCGTAATCGTGCGAAAACCCTGCCCGGTCGGGAGAATTGGCGACCACCTGGCGCCAGAAGAAGCTGTTCAAATCGTCTCTTTTCAGATCGTCTTTTTTCAGACCTTGCTGCGATGGCCCGGAGATCATGCCATTCGCAATGTAAATATCAAGGAAGCCATCGTGATCGAAATCCAATGCGTCACTCGACCATGCCCAGCGACCCATGCCGACTCCGGCCGCTCTCGTCACATCGCTGAATGCGGTGCTTTTATTCCGAAAGAGCGAATTCCCCATGGCATGCTTGCGATAGAATGCGCGCACGGGTTCAGGCGAACTCTTCTTGAATATCTCTTGCGTCGAGATACGCTCGCCAGCCGCGGTCCACATGTTTCCTACATAAAGGTCTTCAGCGCCGTCGTTGTCGTAGTCAAGCCACGAAACGCTCATGCCCGCGCCGACGTCTTCTACGCCAACTTCACCAGCAACATCAGTAAAGGTGCCGTCACCATGGTTGCGGTATAAATTCTTGCGCCCGAAGTCGTTTACCACATAAAGATCGGGCCAGCCGTCGCCGTTATAATCGGACCATCCGCAGCAAAAGCTATAACGTGTATTGTTCTGATTCAGGCCGGACTCGGCGGTGACGTCGCGAAAAGTGCCGTCACGCTGGTTGCGCATCATGAAGTTGGGCGGGCCGTTTTCCGCGTCGTGGTAGGGAACGGGATATCGATATTGATCTGCGCCCTGATAATAAGCGTAGAGGCAGAAATAGATATCGAGCCAGCCATCGCGGTCATAATCGGCAACGGCTGCGCCGGTGAAAGTTCCTTGCGGCGAGCTGGCGAATTTGAAGGCGTCCGCTCGCCGCTTGAACTTGCCGCCGCCTTGGTTCAGAAACAGGTGAGGCCCGCTTGCGGTCACAATAATCGCGTCTTGATTTCCGTCGTTGTCGAAATCGGCAAAGAGTGCGCATGAAGTATTGTCGAGAAGCCCCAATCCAGAAATCTCTGTGATGTCTTCGAACGTTCCATCACCGCGATTTCGATAGAGCCGATTCGGCAGCCCCGCCGGTTGACAGACATAGAGATCGTCAAAGCCGTCATTGTCGATATCGGCGACCGAAACGCCGTTGTGGCCGTAAATATCAATGCCCGATGCCCCGTCCAGACCGTCCGCCAGTAGTCGACCCCGTGCAGCAACTGCTGAGAGCAGGAGGAATTGCGTCCGAGCGCCGAAACCGTCACATCTGTAAAGACCAACGATTCTGAGCGGGCGCGAGTCTCTTCGAGTGCATCCCACCGTTGCATCCGAAAATCTCCTTCGGAAGAGGCTTTCCAGACAAGGTCCCAATAGCCGACGCGTTGCTCGCGGTAAAATCCACTTCCCGTACCTATGAATTCATAACGCACGCGCGTCCGCCATTGCTGAGCAGCCAGGTCAGAGGAGCCAGGCAACGCCTCGATTGCAGTGACCTGAAATTCCGCGGTCACGAACTTCGAATAGTCCGCCAGCGACGTACGCAACTCCTCAAGAAATGCATCGCGAGTGAGGGCTAGTGACGAATTGAATTTATTTCTATGGACTTCAACGGTAGGTTCGCCACGCACAACCTCTGACTCAGTTGCACGCAGAGGCACACCCGAGAAATCAGCGGCCAAGGTCTTTGCGAATGTCTGAAGTTCCAGCGGAGACCGCAGCAGACTTGCACTCCACTCGGCCAGGATTGTGGCGATTTGGTCGTGATATTTCTCGGTTACGAAATCGTCCAACCCTGCCTGCGTCTTGAGCAAGAGCGCATCGAGCGGCCTCTGCGACCGGTACCGGGGATGGAGACGAAACTCGCCCTCAGACGAGAATAGAAGGTGAGAGTCGAATACAAGGCCGTTCGAAAACACGCCCGGAAAAACGTCAGGAAAAATCTGCGACAGAGCGGACCTGCCCAGTCCGGCAGGAATCATCGTGACCGATGCTCCCCGACAGCAGCGCAGAAGAAAATCGCGCCGGCTTCGGCTGGGCAGCCCAGAGTCGACCTGCCCGCGTCTCTTTCTTCCCCGACTCAGAGTCATACCCCCACAATCCGCGCACCAGTCCGGAATCTGACGGCCTCGGCTAGCAACTCAAACATTCGTAAGCACTTCATGTGCGCTCAAATGATGCCATGTTCGCCCGTGAAATTCGCGCGGAATATACCGATCATGACCGCCCCGTTCCCTGCCCTCTGAAGTGGCTCGACAGCTTTTCCATGCGCAACTTTACCAGCGCCAGCGTGTTCGACGACACAGTGCCGGTTTCCGATGGCTTAATCGAGATCGGAACCAACGCTCCTTTGGAGCAGCTGCGAGATGCGATGGAAGATTGGTTTCGGCGCAAGAGTTACCTGCCCAAGGACTCGAAATTCTTACTGGAAGAGATCTGAATAATACCGCACACTACGCGAAATGGTCGTCCTCTGGGATGTCCAATTGCACGGCGAAGACATTGAGAAACAAGTGTAAAGCTTATTCAAGGGGAGCAGTACCCGAGAACCCTGATTTTCCGGTCCGCGGAGATGCAGCACCCGGATTCTCGAAAACCCCTCTATTCCTTGCAGGCATCTGATGCTGCGTTTAGACGCTCTGATGACATGACGCTTTCTGGCCGACGTAATTGCGAGGTTCGATCATGAATTATCGCGTTCAAGTGCCTCCGATCTCCAGTGCGCACGACTTGCAAATTTTGTCGCCGCAGAATGAACAGACAATCGAGCCTATGGATTCGGAAGAAATGAAAATCTTCCGATCTTGGGCGGTCTATGACAATGATCTCGAGCAAGTGTTTTCCCCGGGCCGCAGCCGCGAGTCGTTGTTGGGACTGGCGCTGGCAATGGGTATCGGGGCCGGCTTTTGGACGGCAGCCGGACTGCTGATTGCGCGCTTGTGGTAGGGGTAGAAGGCCCTCTTCGATTTGCCGCTAAAACTCGGTTAGTATGCTTACGGAAGATTTCTTGCCTGCAATGACTCCCTTTGGAGGTCGCGGGGGCACTCAGGAGATTCCTAATGAAACAACTCAGACGCTTGTACGTGCTTCCTCTTTTCGCTTTTTTGCTGGTCTGTTCCCTCCGACCGGTTCAAATCTTGTCCCAGGAGCCTGCCGCTTTCGGGGAACCAGGAACCGGCAAGCACCCGCAGGTTCATTTCAGCTCCACTCTGTTTAGCGAAGACGGCAAGCCCTTGACCGGGTTCCATCTCCTCACCTTTTACATCTATGCGAGTGAAGACCGCCGCGGTGGTCCTCTCTGGACCGAAACTCTGCCCGTGCAAAGCGACGAGAATGGAAACTATACCGTGGACTTGATGACCGGTCCTTCCGCCGGCATTGCCGATCTTCTCGATGCCCATCCCCTTTTTTACGTCAGCTCCAGCATTCCCCGCTCTTCGTCGTTTTCCAAGGCCCAATTCATCACTACTGTCCCCCAAGCCATCTACCAGGACTGCAACCTCGATGGGGCAAGCTGCAGCGGGCCTGCCGGGGACACGGCTACCGGCCAGCTTGACAAAATCGCCGCCGCCAACTTTTCCGTGGTCCTCAACTACAGCGTTTTCTGGGGAGCCGAAGAAGAACTCCTGGCCTACGCAGCCTATGCCAACTCGCATAATGTGAAAATCATGTGGACTTTCAACGACCCGGCTTTCGCCGAGTATGCCGATGAGCCCGGCAAATATTTGATCAATGATTACAGCGAAATCGCTGCCACATGCGGTTGCTCGACCAATAAAGAATTCCTGCAATACCTGGTCAAACTCGTGAAGGATCTTCCGGCCACGTATGGGTACAGCATTGGGGACGAACCCGTGCCAAACGCCGCCTCGAACGTGCAGAATCTTTACAACCTCATTCGGGCCGTCGATTCCAAGCATCCCCAGATGGTGAACGCCACTTGGAACACCGCCACCGCTCCCAGCCTCGCTGATCTTCAGAAATATCTGGATCCGTTTGGCTTCGCGGACGTCCTCGGTGCAGATTACTACCCCGTCGGTACCGGTGCGCCCGCCAGCTACACTGCCAAGGCGGCCAGCGACGTCAACACCATCGCGACAACCTACGGGAAGTCGGCGGAGATGGCGCTTCAAGCGTTCAACTGGGGCCAATACCCGGCTGACGGTGTCTGCTCTGGGTCGGAGTGCACCTATCCAACGCCCGTCCAACTCCAGATCATGCTGCGCGACGCCGTTACCGATGCCAAGCCGAAGATCGTTTTCTGGTACGACTACTGGGACACCGTCGATGCCGGGCAGTGGAGTAATTTCGTCAGCGCGGTCAATCCGCAGCGGCGGCGTAACTGATAGAGAAATTGCGGAAGCAACTCCGCACGTTCGCGTCGGTTAGCGCTACTCGGAGTAGTGGAGTAGCGACATCACGTTGTATCCCTTCAACCGGTCGCGTCCCTTGAGAAAATCCAACTCAACCACAAAACCGAGGCCGGCAATCTCCGCTCCGAGCGACGATGCCAGCTTAGCAGTCGCTTCCGCGGTGCCGCCTGTGGCGAGGAGATCGTCAACAATGAGCACTTTCTGGCCTTTCTGAATGGCGTCTTTGTGCATTTCAAGAGAGTTCGTGCCGTATTCGAGAGCATAGTCAAACTTCACGGTTTCAGCGGGCAGTTTTCCCACCTTGCGCACGGGAACGAATCCCGCATTCAAGCGGTAGGCAAGCGCAGGCGCGAAGATAAAACCCCGGGCTTCCATGCCCAGCACGAGGTCCACTTTCTGGTCGACATATTGTTCCGAAAGCCGATCGACCAGGGTGGCGAAACCAACTTTGTCTTTCAGCAAGGTTGTGATGTCGTAAAAGAGAATGCCTTTTTTCGGGAAATCGGGAACTTCGCGGATCAAATGCTTCAGCTGAGTGTCGTCCAGTCTTGATCTAGCGGACAATCTACCACGCTCCTTCAATGCGAAATGAACTGATATTGGCCGACGGCCGGACTTCCGAGACCTCAACGTTGTCGACTCGTGCGGCACGCGGCCCCTGGCGCAAGCGGCCGTGCAACCCGGAAAGTTGATCGCTGGTTCCTTGAGCCAGCACCTCGACCGTGCCGTCGGCGTTGTTGCGCACCCAACCCGAAATTCCGAGCATATGCGCCTCGCGTTCTACAAACCAGCGAAAGCCCACACCCTGCACCCGCCCGCGGACGACGAAACGGCGGGCTTCAACTGCCTTTTCAGTGGAAGTCATTTCTGGAAATGTCGCCCTGAGCTGGAAAATGTCATCCTGAGCGGAGAATCGACTTCCGAATGTGAAGTTGATTCGCAGTCGATGGATCCCTATGACCTCAATCTCTTCCTATGCTCCCAGGGAATTCTAACTGTCCCCATTACGCCCGCGACAAATAAACGCCCTCGGCCGTATCCACTTTGATCTTCTCGCCTTCATTGATAAACGGCGGAACTTGAACGACGAGCCCGGTTTCGGTTTTCGCGGCTTTAGTCACGCTCGAGGCCGTCGCGCTTTTCAGTCCAGGCTCGGTCTCGACCACGGTAAGGATTACGGTCTGCGGCAGCTCAATGCCCACAGCCTTACCGTCGAAGAATTCGACTTTGATTTCCAGGTTCTCGATTAAGTAATCCACGGCGCCGCCCAGAACATCCTTTGTGAGGTGGGTCTGCTCGTAATTCGCCGTATCCATGAAGTAGTAATTGTCGCCATCGGCGTAGAGGAACTGCATGTCGACTTCGTCCACATTGACCTTTTCGATGGGATCGGGCGAGCGGAAACGGTGCTCGAACATCGCTCCGGTGCGCAGGTTGCGCAGCTTGGCCTGGATGAAAGCGCGCAGGTTGCCGGGCGTGCGGTGTTCCACGCTGAACACGGAGTGCAGATCATTATTGTGCTTGATGATCATGCCGGGACGCAGCTGGGTGGCAGGGATCGACATTGGTTCGTACTATCTCCTTCAAAATTAAGGCAGTTTGCTGAGGCGGCGGGAAGGCGGGCAGGCCACATTTTCCGCCGCGCAAGGGCAAAAAAATTATTTTACACTCACGCCGCAGGAAAGGGAACCTTCGCAGCGTCTCGGTAGTCGGTCAGTTTGAATTTCTGAATCTCAGGGGCGTCATCCCGAAGAGCCCGCGTTTTTACCAGCGGGCCGAGGCATCTCCCGTGGCACACAGCATGGTAGCGAAGATGCCTTCAGAAATTCAAGCTGACCCACTACCAGCCTGCGAGTAGCGTCCTGATTTAACCGCCATAGCCTTATGTTCCTTAGTGGCCTTAGTGGTGAATAGATTTGGGACACCACCAGATATTGGGAAGGCGCTGAGAGTCCCAAGCCATCAAAGACTCGCTCGGAACACGCCGAAAGACTAAGATGAACCAAGCGCTTTCATTCGCGGTATTTAATGTTTAAGGAGAGAACACGATGCGAGCTGGAAAATATCAATCCTCCGAGGGTACGAATATCGGCACGGCGATCACTTTTTTGATGATTGGACTTGGGATTGGAGCCCTGACCGCGCTCGCCTTGGCGCCCAAGACCGGCAAACAGTTCCGTAAGGATTTGAAGCGCGGCTACGACGACGCCAAAGACACGATGCAGGACTGGAGCGAAGAGGCGAAAGACCGCGTCCGCGATGCCACCGACCGGGTGCGCGAGGTGGCTGAGCGTGGGGCCGATCTGGCGGAGGAGTTGCGCGGGAAAGTGGAACCTCTGCGCAAGATCATCAATCGCGGCTGAAAGAATTCGCTGCAGGCGGTTGCGAAGCGAATGCGAATATAACGGGAAATCCTACCGCGGTCCCGGCGGTGGATTCTCTCTTACGGCGCTTCCGCGGATTTTCGAGAAAATAGTCCCCAGCAGAAACGCGGCGCGATCGCGTAATTTAGCTGTACCAGCACGATGGCAGCGATACTCCAATAGGTATCGATGAAGCACAACGCCGCGCCGCAAGCGTAAAGAGTTTGGGCGATGACGATGCGGCGAACCACGGCAGGATGAACTTCGCCGGGAATGTCCTCGACCAGTAATTTGTTCCGTTTCGCATAGCTCCAACTCCAGTAGAGAGATGCTCCCAGCAAAAGAATATTGAACCAGTAGACCAGAAGCGCAATTCGATAACGGATGAATTCCGCCAGCAGCGAAGTGGAGAACGGGACCAGGCAGACTGCGCACAGAAAAGCAATGTGAATCCAGGCGAGATTCCGGTCAGAGCGTGCGAAATGATTGAGCTGGGTTTGCTGGCCCACCCAGAAGATGCCGAGAGTCATCACGCTCATCAGAAAAATCAGGAGCCGCGGTGAAAGCAGGACGAGGACCCGCCACAACTCGCGTTCCGAGTGGACGCTTTGGTGGGAAGGAACGTGAAGATCTAAAACCAGAAGGGTCATGGCAACGGCGAAGATGCCATCGCTGAGAGCGGCTAGACGCTCCACATTTTGGCCTGCAACGCGGTTGTAGAGCCAGTGCATCCAAAGGAGTTTAGCATCGGGGGGTTTGCTCCTGGCGGGTACGTCAAAGGCTTCACCACGAAAGGTTCAGGGCAGAGGCTGCGGCGTGTTAGTGGCGGCGTGTCTGTTGATGTCGATGGGGCGGGGTTGGGCTCAAGGTAACGACCCGACGCAGAAACCCGCACAGAGTTCTGGCCAGGTTTCCGGACATGCAGCGGGGCGGGAGCTTCCCGATGCGCCGGGAGAGAGTACGAAGAAGCCGGAGAAAGAAACTCCGTTGATGGTGCAATTGAAGAAGGCGCGGGACTGGGAGTCGGGATGGATTGCGGGGGAGTACGTGGGGCGGAACCGGAAGCTGGTCACTCCAACGCGACGACAGCGGGAAGTGATCTATCTGAGAGAAACGCTGACTACTCCGGAAGCTTACATGAAGCGGATGTTTGCCGCGGGGATTGACCAGGCGCGGGGCGTGCCATACCAGTGGGACGATGGATGGGCAGGATATGCGGAGCGGTTCGCGTCGCGGGAAGGACAATTTATTGCGGCAAATAGCCTGGCGGCTTTCGGGAATGCGAAGCTGGGGTATGAAGTTCGCTACGACCAGTGCAAATGCCAGGGGCTGTGGCGGCGGACGCGGCATGCGTTCATTCGGAACTTAGTGACCTATGACCGCAGCGAGGAGCATCTGCGTCCGCAGTGGGCCTTGTATGGGGGAGCGTTTGGCGGCGGGATGATTTCTACGGCTTGGAAGCCGAGTCCGAAAAACGCGTTTGTCAATGGCGGGCGATCGGCGGCCGAGCAGGTGGGCTGGGGGACTCTGCTGAATTTTGTTACGGAGTTTTCGTTCGAGATTAATCGAAAGCAGGGAGTGAAGTAGGGGAATTAGTCGGCGATCAAGGATCGAAAATAGGGATCCTTCGACTGCGTGAGATCCTCCGGAGGACGGTCTCGCTTCGCTCAGGACGACAATCCACGCGCTGAAGCGTCCGTGCCACATCTAATCATTGCAGCAGCGTGCCGCCGTTGCCGTTTCCTTCTTCGTCCGGCGCCAGCACAACCGCCGCCGCCACCCGATCGCCGGGCTCCATGTTCAACAGACGCACGCCTTGCGCGTTGCGTCCGGATTCGCGAATGGTCTTCGAATCCATGCGGATGATTTTTCCGTACTGGCTGATGAGCATCACCTGCGAGTTCTCGTCGACCAGGGCGATGGCGACAACTTTGCCGACGCGTTCCGTCGTCTTGATGTTGATCACGCCTTTGCCGCCGCGATTGGTGAGCCGGTATTCTTCAGCTGGAGTGCGTTTGCCGTAACCATTCTCGGTGACGGAAAGAATCAAGTTCCCTTTCAAAGTTAAATCCACGACTTCACCAGCCGGGACTTCAATGTCGGTCGCCGTCGTTTCCTGAACGGCGGCTGTCCCCGCGTGGTCCGTAGCAGTCGCGCCGGGTTTCGACGTGACGGTCATGCCGACCACGTAATCGCCCTTCTCAAGGTCGATGCCCCAAACGCCGTACGCAGCGCGCCCCATCGGTCGCACGTGATTCTCGTCGAAACGGACCGCCATGCCCTCGTGCGAAGCCAGGAAGACAATCTGGTTTCCGTCAGTCACGCGTGCGGCCACAAGTTCGTCTCCCTCCTCGATGCCAATGGCGTTGATGCCATTCGAGCGCACGTGCATGAACTCGCGCAGCTCGGATTTTTTCACCAGCCCGTTGCGCGTGGCGAAGAAAACATATTTGTTCTCTTCTTCCAGATTGCGCACGGCGAGCATGGTGCGGACCGTCTCACCGGGCTGCAGGCCGATCAAGTTGCCGATGTGCTTGCCGCGCCCGGCGGCCCCGATATCGGGAATTTCGTAGACCTTGAGCCAGTAGACGCGGCCTTTGTTCGTCAAAATCAGAATGTACGCGTGCGTAGAAGCAATGAACAAATGCTCGACAAAATCTTCTTCGCGCGTCTTCATGCCCATGCGCCCGGCTCCTCCGCGGCGCTGCATGCGGTAAGTCGAGATCGGCGTGCGCTTCATATAGCCGGAGTGACTGAAGGTAACGGCGACCTGCTCGTCAGCGATCAGGTCTTCAAGAACTATTTCAGCCGCTTCGTCTTCGATGCGGGTACGGCGCTCGTCTCCGTAGAGTTCTTTTACTTCTTCCAGTTCTTTGATGATGACGCCGCGAAGCTTCTTCTCGGAGGCAAGAATAGATTCATACTCAGCGATGCGACCGCGGGTTTCTTTTAATTCATTCGAAATTTCGTCGATCGAAAGCCTGGTTAAGCGATGCAGCTGCAATTCGAGGATCGCATCCGCCTGCTTCCCGGTGAACGGCTTTTCGGGATCGAGCTTGGGAGCGCGGCCGGTGGTGTTGATGTCGATTTTCTTGCCGCCAAAATACGCGACCAGGTTTTCGCGCGCGTCGCCGCGGTTGGCGCTGCCGCGAATAATGGCGATCACGTTGTCAAGATGATCGAGGGCCGTGATGTAGCCTTCGAGAATGTGCTCGCGATCTTTCGCCTTCTGCAGCAAATACGCCGTTCGACGGCGGACGACTTCGACCCGGTGATTGATGAAGTGCTTGATGGCCTGAATCAGGCCCATCTCGCGGGGCGCGCCGTTGACCACCGCGAGCAGGATCATGGAAAAGCCTTCCTGCATCGAGGTGTGCTTATACAGCTGGTTGAGGACGATCTGAGGCTCTGTGCCGCGCTTCAGTTCGATCACGATGCGCATGCCGTCGCGCCCGCTCTCATCGCGCACGTCGGAAATATCTTCGATCTCTTTATCGTTTACCAACTGCGCGATGCGTTTCACCAGTACGGCCTTGTTTACCTGATAAGGAATCTCGGTGACGATGATCGCCTGGCGGTCCTTGGTGATGTTTTCGATCGCGGCTTTGGCCCGCATCATGAAGCGGCCGCGGCCCTCGCGATAGGCATCGAAAATTCCGGAGCGGCCATGAATGATGCCGGCGGTGGGGAAATCCGGCCCCTGAACAAACTTCAAAATTTCCGCCAACTGAGCGCTGGGATTGTTGATCAGCGTGATGGTCGCATCCACGATCTCGGTAAGATTGTGCGGCGGAATTTTCGTGGCCATGCCCACGGCGATCCCATCGGAGCCGTTGATTAACAGATTCGGAATGCGCGTGGGAAGAACGTCGGGCTCGACTTCGCTGCCGTCATAATTGGGTCGGAAATCGACCGTTTCTTTATCCAAGTCGTCGAGCAAGGCAGTCGAAACTTGGGCGAGCTTGGCTTCGGTGTAGCGATCGGCCGCGGGAGGATCGCCATCAACTGAGCCAAAATTTCCCTGCCCAAAAATCAACGGATAGCGCAGGCTCCAAGGCTGCGCCAGACGCACCAGAGCGTCATAAACGGCCAGATTGCCGTGGGGATGGTATTTGCCCATGACGTCGCCAACGATGCGCGCGCACTTGCGCGTGGCACGATTGGGATAGAGTCCCATCTGTTGCATGGTGTAAAGAATGCGGCGATGCACCGGCTTTAATCCGTCGCGCACGTCGGGCAAGGCGCGGCCGATGATGACCGACATCGAATAATCGAGATACGACTTGCGCATCTCGTCTTCGACGTTGACGGGCTGAATGTGCAGCGCGCCGGGGCCGCTGCCGCCGTCGCCGCCGGGCGGAGGAGTTAACGGAAGTTCGGGGTTCTGATCGTCGGGCATGTTCGGTTTTGCTCTGGGCTCCTATATTCTCAAGCTTGAACGCACTCCCGCAAAAAGGTCGTAACAATCGCGCTTACAAGCAGTTAGCAGAGAGATTGACTGTCTTGATTGTACCACTTATATGGCGTGAGCGGGGTCTGCCTGGCGGCCGAATATTGCCGGTTGCGGTTCCGATTTAATCCCACTTCAAGTGACTGCCTCGGCGGACATTGGCGTTCCCTTCGGGAGACCTGCACAGCGACCTGCCCGGCGGATTTTGCAGCCATGCAGGCTGGCCTGAATCGGTGACTTTCGACACTACCCCCGCCCCGCGCGCCTCTGATGCGCACACTGGCTGCAGCCGATGAATTGAGTTGTTCGAAACCCATATCAGCGTTCCATCCGAAGCGAGATGCCGCAAGTATTCTTCGCGAACGGGAAATCTAGCGGACTGGAAATTATGAGCCCGCGCGCAAACCAGATTAGTCTCGGCGACCCCGTCCCTTGGTTCAGCGCTCGCAGCTTCGCCGGCGAGAAAATCGAGCTGCACCTCTCCGCCGGACGCTGGGTCCTGCTCGCTTTTCTTGAACCCGTCGCAGCGCAGCGCGCGCAGCTCAGGCTCGCGTCACTCAGCAAGCTGGCAGCTTCGTGCCCCGAAGATCATCTCGTCATCTACGCCGTTCTGTCCTCTCCGGCAAATATTGAACACCTGCTTGCCCTGGCCAGGCCCACGCTCAAATTCATAACCGATTATGACGGCTCCATCGCCGCACCTTACGGAGATCCGGGCGTTCCCCGCTCGGTCGTGCTCGATCCCATGCTGCGCGCAGTCGCCAACATTCCAAGCGAACCTGGGCTCGACCACGACCGCATACTCGATCGTTTTCTGCTCGACCTCCCAGCTATCGACAATTCTGCCGGCGTGCCGCTCACCGCCCCTATTCTGATCGTTCCACGAGTATTCGATTTTCCGCTCTGCGAGCATCTCATCGCCGTCTTCGAAAAAATCGGCGGCAACGACTCCGGATTCCTGGTCGGGCAAGACGGACGGCCGGCAACCATCATCGACCACTCCCGCAAAAGTCGCCAGGATTTGCTGATCGTCTCGCCAGATTTGCGCCAGATCATCCGCGAGCGCATCGTCAAGCGTCTTCTGCCCGCCATCGAAATTTATTTCCAGTTCAAAGCTACCCACATGGACCGTTACATCGTCGCCTGCTACGACAGCGCCGTCGGCGCACATTTTTTGCGCCATCGCGACAACATGAATCCCGGCGTCGAGCATCGCCGCTTCGCGGTGTCGCTAAATTTGAACAGCAACTATGAAGGTTGTGATCTGATCTTTCCTGAGTTCGGCTCGCGAAGCTACCGCGGCCCCGCCGGAGGCGCCATTGTCTTCTCTTGCGGCGCATTGCACGAAGTCAGGCCGATTACCAAAGGCAAGCGCTACGCTTTCCTGCCATTCCTTTACGGCGAGTCAGACCTGAAAAAAAGCCTGGAGAACGAAGTTTTGCTGCAACAAATCGGTATCGATTACCGCGCCAATCAGCACGCGCTCCATGATCCAAAGCCGACCGACCCAGACGCGTCGTCAGCTACAAAGCTGCTTTAGATGGCAGGGTGCCCAATAAGGCGCTGGTCCTTGATAAATGCTAGCGCATTGATAAAGCCGGCGCATTCAGGTGTAGTATCTGATTTCGCTCGCCCCAAATTAAATGCTAATCCAGAGGTTCGGGCTCGAGAGCAATGTTCTTCTCGCCCGCAGCTTTCTTTGCGGCGTACTTCTTCATCCACGCTTCCCAGCTTTTGCCGGCGGCGGTATCGCGGCCAGTGAAGGCGAGAGCGGCAATCTCGGCATAGGGGATAGAGATTTTCTGATTTGAGTCCTTGGGATAGAGCCGAACTAGAGACTCTTTCAAAGTGGATGCGGAACGGCGGTCAAACACATAACCTTCAATTTTCGATCCGTCTTTGCGAGTGATGGTGATATCACCGCGATAGTCGAAGGCTTTTTCGAGCGCGGCGCGAATTTCTTCGTCGCTGGCGAGCTGCGGAATCCAGCCTTCCAGCCGTTCGTGCTCCGTGCCGGGAGCGACTTCCAGCGCATCGGGATTCACGGTGCCGACGTGGGGAGCTGCGCCTGCCGATTCGTGGTCGAGATGGCCTGAAGCTTTGCCTGTCATATGGAGAACCAGCAATTCATTACGGAGAAACAGCAATTCAGATATGGGGACAGCCGCCCTCGGCTGTCCGCCGGGCGAAGACCGGCTGGCAGCACAAACTAAGCCTGGGTCTCCTGCAAAGAAGACTCGCTGGTCGGCGCAATTTGCACCAGCGGGTGCACGGGCGCGATGTGCTCATCCAACATGCGCAGCGCTTCTTCATCCCGATAGCGCGTAGATAAAGTTGCCTTCACGGTAGCCAAAAATCCACCCAGCGAACTGAACGTCGCATTCACGGCAGAAGCTTCATATCCGCTGTGCACCATGCAATTCGCGCACGCCGGATTCCCCGACTCCGTGCCGTAGTTCGCCCAATTGGTCGTCTGCAAAAGCTCGGCGAAAGTTTCCGCATAGCCATCCTGCAAAAGATAGCAAGGCTTCTGCCATCCAAAAACGTTGTAAGTGGGCATGCCCCACGGCGTACAGGGATAAGTCCGCTTGCCCATCAGAAATTCCAGAAACAGCGGCGACAAATTGAACCGCCACTTTGGGTTGCGATTCGACAAGATCGCGCGGAACATCCGGCGCGTACGAGCCCGCCCGAGGAAATGCTTCTGGTCGGGAGCTTTGTCATAAGAATATCCCGGCGATAGCATCATGCCTTCCAGCCCAAGCTCCATCATGTCGTCAAAGAAAGCGCGCACAGATTTCGGATCGGCGCCATCGAACAATGTCGTATTCGTAGTCACGCGGAAACCGCGTGACAGCGCTTCTTTAATTGCATCGACGGCGATATCGTATCCGCCTTCGCGGCACACGGCCAGATCGTGCTCTTCGCGCTGGCCATCGAGGTGCACGCTGAACGTCAAATATTTGCTCGGCTTGAAGAGATGGAGCTTTTCCTTCAGCAGCAGCGCGTTAGTGCAGAGATAAATGTATTTCTTGCGCGCCACCAGCCCGTCCACAATCTGGTCGATCTGCGGATGCATCAGCGGTTCGCCGCCGGGAATCGAAACCATGGGTGCGCCGCATTCGTCGACCGCGCGAAAGCACTCCTCCGGCGAAAGATCTTTTTTCAGAATGTGGGCCGGATATTGAATCTTGCCGCATCCCGCGCAAGCCAGATTGCAGCGAAACAGCGGCTCCAGCATCAACACCAGCGGATACTGTTTGCGGCCCGCGAGCTTCTGCCGGAGCACGTACGTCGAGACGGTCCACATCTGTGAAACTGGAACGGGCATTCTTGTCGGGTCGCTCCTGTCTGTTTATTTTATCAGCAGGACTTTTTAGATGTTGTCGACCATACCTGAGGTGCCGGGAAATGAACCTGTAACTGTGAATTTGCTGTGCATCCATGCAAGCCAGCTCACGGCGCAAAATCCAATTTGGAACCAACTGCAAATAAGGCGTTTACCGTCGCGGTTCAGCTCTCATCCAGCCCCGAAAAGGTCTCATTCCGTGGTATAATTTCGTTAGTCGCCAATCGAGCCTAAGTATAAGAAATTTCAACAACTTGAAGTGGGTCCGCCTGGCGGCATAAATCTCAATTTTGGGCGCGGCTCGTTGTTGCTCTTGTGGGAAGTTTTCGTGCCCAATTGAGTTGCAAGTTCGGACGTTCGTCCCCGGAGCGTAATGGCTACAAAAGAGATCACCACCCCAATCGATAGCAAAACAAAAAACGGAGTTCTTCCTGCGATCGCCGGCAACGGCGGAGGCAAGAGCGACTACAACGCCGACTCCATCAAAGTTCTCAGCGGGATGGAGCATGTGCGCAAACGTCCTGCCATGTATATCGGCTCGACCGGCGAGGTCGGACTTCACCATCTGGTTTATGAAGTCGTGGACAACTCCGTCGACGAAGCGCTCGCCGGCTACGCCAAAAAAATCGAAGTCACCATCCACATCGACAACAGCATCACCGTCGTCGACGATGGCCGCGGCATTCCGGTCGACGACATGGAACTGGATGGCGAGAAACTCTCCGCCGCCGAAGTCGTAATGACCAAGCTGAATGCCGGAGGAAAATTCGATTCTTCCACCTACAAGGTTTCCGGCGGATTGCACGGCGTGGGCGTCTCTGTAGTGAACGCTCTCAGCGAGGAACTGGAACTCGAAATCTGGCGCGACGGCGCAACTTGGGAACAAACCTATTCGAAGGGTGACCCCACCAGCAAGCTAAAGAAGACCGGCGTGGCCAAAGTAAAGACCGGGACTAAGGTCCACTTCACTCCCGACAAAACAATTTTCGCCGCCACCGAATACAACTATGACACGCTTGCCCAGCGCCTGCGCGAACTCGCATTCCTGAACAAGGGCCTCGTCATTACACTCACCGACGAGCGTACCACGGACGCGAAGACCGGCGAAGCCAAGCATTCAGAATTCAAATACAACGGCGGCATCGCCGAGTTCATCAAGCACCTCAACCGCGGAAAGCAAGTCCTGCACGACAAGCCTATTTACATGGAAGCCGAGCGCAGCGGCGTCGCCATGGAAATCGGCCTGCAATACAACGATGGATATTCCGAATCCGTTTTCAGTTTCGCCAACAACATCAACACGGTTGATGGCGGCACGCACCTTTCCGGCTTTCGGATGGCGCTCACCCGCACCATCAACTACGCGGGTCAGCAGATGGGCCTGTTCAAAGATGTAAAAGAAAATCTCACCGGCGATGACGTGCGCGAAGGCCTGGTCGCAGTAATCAGCGTAAAGCTCCCGCAGCCACAGTTTGAAGGCCAGACCAAGGGCAAACTGAATTCCGATATTGCCGGAGTGGTGCAGGCATTCGTCAACGAACGCCTGGGCGCGTTCTTCGAACAGAATTCCACCGTCGCGCGCAAGATTATCAACAAAGCCGTCGATGCTGCCCGCGCCCGCGAAGCTGCACGCAAGGCCCGAGATCTCACCCGCCGCAAAGGCGCGCTCGACTCGGGAGGCTTGCCCGGCAAGCTCGCCGACTGCTCCGAGCGCGATCCCAACCGCTGCGAGTTATTTCTGGTAGAAGGCGAGTCGGCAGGCGGCACCGCCAAACAGGGCCGCGACCGCCGCTTTCAGGCGATCCTGCCGCTCAAAGGAAAAATTCTCAACGTCGAAAAGGCCCGCTACGACAAGATGCTCGCCCACGAAGAAATTCGCGCCATGATCACCGCGCTCGGCACCGGCATCGCCAAAGACGATTTCGATCCCACCAAGGTTCGCTACGGCAAAATTATTCTCATGACCGACGCCGACGTCGATGGCTCGCACATCCGCACCCTGCTGCTCACATTCTTCTTCCGACACATGCAGGAACTGATCAAGCGTGGCAACATCTTCATCGCGCAGCCGCCGCTCTATTCAATCAAAAAAGGCAAGTCGATGCAGTACATCAAAGACGACGACGCCTTCGATAAAGTCACGCTGAAACGCGGCGCCGACGGGGTGACCGTGCGCTACGGCGAGGGCGCAGCCAAGCTGGAAGGCCCCAATCTGCTGCGCTTTATGACCGTGCTTAAGGAGTATCTCAACTTCTTCGACAAGGTCAACAAACGCCTGCGCGATGAAACCGTCGCCGAGTTGCTACCCAAACTCGATCTCTCGAAGCACGCCGATTTCGAGGGCGACAAGAAAACTCCGTCGAAGAAAATCGAGAAGCTCGAAAAAGAACTGAAGCGCCTGCAGAAAGACCGCAAGTTCAAAGAGGTCGAAAGCCGCTTCGACGAAGAGCACAACCTCTGGGAAGTGAAGTTCATCAGCTCGCAGGGATCCGAGCACGTCATCAACTGGGAACTGGCCTCCAGCCCTGAGTATCGACAGTTGATTTCAAAATTCAAGCAGATCGAGCCCTATCTCGAGCCACCATTCGTGGTGGAAGCGGTCGTGAAAGCGTCAGCCGCAAGCGGCAACGGCAGCAACGACGACGCCGACGATGATGGTACGGAGGAAGCAGCGGAAAAAGACGGCAAGGGAGAAAAAAAAGAGGCCAAGTCCGCAGCCAGCAAAGCCGCGCCCAAGGCGAAAGTTCTCGCCGAGCCGGTCGAGAAAGCGACCGCGCGCGAACTCTTCGACTACGTGAAAAAAGAAGGCAGCCGCGGCTACGACGTGCAGCGTTACAAAGGCCTCGGCGAAATGACCGCTCCGCAACTATGGGAGACCACCATGGATCCCGAGCGCCGTACCCTGCTCTCGGTGAAGCTCGAGGACATCGCCGAGTGCGAAACCATCTTCAGCACGCTCATGGGCGAGGACGTGGAAGCCCGCCGCAAATTCATCGAAGAGAACGCGCTGGATGTGAAGAACCTGGATATCTAAGCCTAATGCGCGATGCATAACCCACCTCATCCTGGTCTGGTTCTCCGCGAATACCTGGGCGACGTTCCCGTGACTAAGGCAGCCGCGCATTTGCGCATCACGCGGGTTACCCTTTCGCGGGTGCTGAATGGCAAGCCCGGGATTTCGGCAACCATGGCAATTCGTCTCGCTGCCGCTTTAGGCACGACCCCGGAATTGTGGATGAACATGCAATCGCAGTATGACCTGTGGAGGGCGCGGAAAGCAAAACAGCCGGCAGTCCGCAGATTGGCGAATGTGAGCGGAATCTCAGGGCGGGATTCGGCAGCTGAACGCCGAGTTTAACTGCGCCGCTGAATCCCATCTTCGGCACGGATGAACGCGCATTGCCGCCGGAGCACGGAATTCGCCGATTACTTCAGCCCTTCCACCAAATATAAATCCGCCAGATTGCGGTGGTATCCGAACACACAGGATTTTGCGTCAGGAGTAATGAGGATGGGGCCGATATTTTCCACGCCGGCCGGGTCGCTCGGCATCAGGTCCTTCCAGAGAGTGCGGCGGCCGCTGTGCGCATCGACGCGATAGACGTGAGCGGGCAAATCTCCCGGCTGATAAACATAAAGTGAGCTGCCATCGGAGCTCCAGGTGATGGGCTGCTCGCTCGGATTCACACCGGGGATAAGGCGCGCGTCTCCTCCATTCACCGGATATAGATAAGCCCGTTGATCGGGACCAATCGCAACCACAGACTGAGAATCTGGGGTTATGGCGAACGCAGTACCGTTCACGCCCTCGGGAGAAATCGCTGTGTTCTTACCCGAGGCTAGTTCGTATACGTAAAGCCTCTCGCCTTTGCCGGGCTCGTCGCCCGAGATCAGAATGCGCTTCCCATCGGGGAACCAGCGTGCCCAGTTGTGATTGATGTTGTCATGAGTCAGGTCGCGCGCTTGTCCCGCCCCGGTGGGCAATAGCTTGAACTGCGCGGGCTGAGCTTGCGTCGCCACAATCGCCCACTTGCCATCGGGCGACAGGGAGACAGCGCCGCCCTTGCCCAAAAGGACCGCAGGCGAGCCGTCTGTGTTGCGTAAATAAACCGCGTAGGTGAACCCGCTCGATTTGGAATAATCCAGGGCCCCGCCGCCGCCTTCCTCATCGAACAGCAGCGTCTTGCCATCTGTGGAGAGGTCCGAGGGGTAGGTGTAGTCAAGCCACGAAAGCTCGCGCTGCTTGCCATCGGCAGCAAAGCCGACGACTTCACGCCGCCAACTGGCGCGCACCAGCAGCACGCGGCCGTCTTTGGCAATGTCGTAGAGCATCAGCGCTCCGGGCAGGCGCGCGATAGTACGCAACTTTCCGTCAAGTGTAGCGGCCAAAAGGGTGCGGTCGGTCCCCGAGTCACTGGCCGTGAACCAGATCTCTTTGCCATTGGGAGACCAGGCCAAGCCCTGGATGGTGAACCACTGGTCGGAGAGCACCGTCTTCTTGCCACTCATATCGACGATTGCGAGTGTGCCGCTGTCGTCTCCCTGAATGGGGTGGTCAGCGAAGGCGATGTAGTCGCCTTTCGGCGAAACTCGCGGGTGTCCGATCCATCCGCCGGTTTGATAAAGCGGTTTCCCAATAGGATATTCCAGGCGGTTCATCCCACCGTAGTCGCGCACCACGGCAAAGTTCGTGCCGTCGGGAGACCAATCGGCCCACTGCACATTATCTAGTACCTCGCGTGGCGCTCCGCCCGCCAGGGGAGCTCGTGCCAGAGTTCCCATCGTGACCCAGGGCCCAACGGCTTTGCTATTCAGCAGCACCGCCATCTCGGCAGTCGAAGAAATTGACATCAGCTGAGTATGGCTGAGGCCGAGCGAGCGGGATTCCGGCGCTTCCGGGCGCGCGGTAAATACGTCCGAAGGATTCCCCTGCCATGCGGCGCTGTAGAGAATCGTCTGCCCGTCGGGCGCAAAACGCGCCGCGCGAATGCTCCCCCGCCGGAAGGTGAGCTGGCGATACAGAGGCGGTTCAACCGGAGCCGACGCGAAAAACAGCTTTCCCGCGTAGAGGCCAAGACCGGCAGCGATGATGAGGCCGAACGCGAAAGCCAAGCCCAGCTTTGCAGGCTTCCTTCGCCCCGCAGGATGGTCCACCGCAGCGACCACCAATTCCGAGGATGAGCTGTCTGGTTTTTCACCAAGAGCAACCGTGCGCGAAGAATCGACTGAGCGTTTCAGGCGCTTGAGATCGGCACGCAGCTCGGCCGCGGTCTGGCAACGCATGTCCGGATCTTTCTCGAGCGCCTTGTCGATGATTTCCTCAAGTTTAGGAGGAATTTTGGGATTGAGCCGGATCGGGGCCGCGGGGTGCCGGTTAAGAATCGCCTCGGTAATAACCGCCGAAGTTTCTCCGCGAAACGGGAGCGTACCGGTCGCCATCTCGTAGAGGACCACGCCGAAGGAAAATAGATCAGTTCGTCCGTCGAGCTCCTTGCCGCGAAGCTGCTCGGGAGACATATAAGCCACGGTGCCGACGGCGCTGCCCGGATTGGTGAGATCGAGCGAAGTCGCGTCGGCCATGGTTTGCGAGTCGCCGCTGGTCGCTCGCGCCGCGCGATTGATTTTTGCCAGTCCGAAGTCGAGGACTTTGGCATGGCCGCGATCGCTGACAAAAATGTTGGCCGGCTTGATGTCACGATGGACGATTCCTTTGCTGTGCGCGGCATCGAGAGCATCGGCAACTTCGATGCCGATCGTGAGCAGAGATTCCAGGTTCCATCGGCCGTCCCTGGATCAAATGCTTGAGCGTCTGCCCGGTGAGGCACTCCATCACGATGAAAAGCTGGCCCTCGTGTTGGCCGATTTCGTGGATGGTGCAAATATTGGGATGATTTAATGCCGAAGCGGCGCGGGCTTCGCGACGGAACCGTTCAAGGGCCTGCGCATCCTGCGATGAGTCTTCGGGAAGAAATTTCAGCGCCACGAAGCGGCCAAGCGTCGTATCTTCAGCTTTGTAAACCACACCCATACCACCGCCGCCGAGCAATTCGACAACTCGGTAATGGGAGACAGTTTGGCCGATCATGGACGAGTGCAGACCGTGCCGCGGCGGGGAACCGCGAGCGCAATAATCTTAGGGGCAATCGCGCAGGCAGTCAATCTACAATTGGATCGCCGACCTGCTTACTGTCCGGCAAAAGTCTGGCTTTGCTGATTCCCCGACGGCCTTCGTCTCGCAACAATCGACCCCGCTAACGAGAGCAACGTAATCAGCGAAATCACGCCGAGCGAAATCACGCAATAGACGCACCAGACGCCCAGAATGTCCCGTTCGACATGCGCCAGATAGAGAGAAAATCCCAGGCCCACGAGGGCCATGGCAAACACCACGGCGTATGCGCGCCGTGCCGCCAGCAGCGCCATCAGGAAATATCCGAATATGCCGATGGCGGCGACCGGAATGCCGGCCAGCATCGCGTAGGGGCTGTGATTGACGATGCCGCAATCCCAACGCTCGTTGATGCTGCAGGGCGAGTCGCCTGCAGTGCGGTAATGCTCACGCAGCGCGAGCGCGGAGACGACGATGCCGAAGACGGCGAGGACAACCAGAACGTATTTCATAAGCGACGCCTCTGGGAATTATGGATTGATAATCGCTGATTGATGATTGAAGATCATCCGACAGCTGCCACCAAAGATCACCACGTATGCGTTAGTTTTTCAATCGACAATCACAAATCAACAATTGGCAATGTTTTCAACTCGCCGCATGTGCCGACGCCACATCCTGCAGCAAGTCGGACGCCTGCCAGTCCGCTCCGTGATACCACTTGAAAATTTTTCCGTTCCCGGAAATAACCGCCGTGCTCAGCGAATGGATGATGGTTGCGCCTTGGTCCTGGTAGGTGAGCGCAAAGAAATGGGCGAATTCTGGCAACTCCGCTTTCGGAATCGCGGCGAACTCCCAGCGCTTGAACAGCGCCGGATCTTTTATGCCCGCGCAGGAGAAGCCATAAGCCCGCAACACTTTCGGCGTGTCATGCACCGGGTCGAAGCTGATGCTCAGCAGATGCGTCTTTCCGTAGCGGGCCGGATCGGCCTGAATCTGCTTATCGATTTCAGCAAATTCATGGCTCACGCGCGGACAGTAATCCGGAAACGGACAACGCGTGTAAATCAGCGTGAGCAGCAAAGTTTCTCCCCGGTAATGGCTCAGCGAGATGGTCATTCCACCCTGATTCACCAGCTTGAAATCCGGCACATCCTCGCCAGGATTTGGCATGTGGAAGTCGGCGGCCGGCTTTTCGTTTGCCGGTAACTGTGTGTGCCCGGTGACCTTCACGTTCTCCAGCCAGTATTTGTCCGGCTCGACAACGACGTCGGCAGTGATCGTGTCTCCCGCTTTCAGTTGATTCAGCATCTCCGCCGGCTTGATCGTATATGGCATCACCATTCTTTCCATGAAGCCCTTGATCGGCTGGTTATCGATGTTGGCCGTACCCGCGTTCTTGTCCACGGAAACCACTGTTCCAATGAGCGAATAGCGTTTGGGCTGAGTGCGTGCGCTGCGGTTGCAGCCGGCGAAAACAAGCAGCAGTGCCATAAAGCAGACGAATGAAATCAAGCGCGGATATCGATTAGATGTCGGGACCATGTTTGACCTTTTATTATCTACGATTAATTTGATCACTGAGCACGCTGCGCAAAATTCTCCGAAAACCACCGCAGCCTCAGTAGCGGAATCGATAGCGAAACTCGCCATAAATCTGCCGCGGATCGTTCCAGTGAAATCCGCCGAAGGTCAGGCTGTTATCCAACTGCACGCGGCGGTTCGCCACATTCAGGGCGTCCACGGAAATGGTGTATTTCTCCGCGAATTCTTTCCCCAAAGAAAGATCGAACGTGGTGTGGCTCGGCAAGTAGGGGCCGGGATACTGTGCGTTGGGCAACCCGTATAACCCGTTCGTAAAACCCGAGCCGTAATAGATGTTAGTTGAGGCGTAGGCGTGTTTCGGGAGACTTGCATTGAATCCGAAATTCAATGTGTTTCTCTGGTCGTGGTCCACGGGCGCAAGCCCCGGTGGAATATCCAGGGCGCACGCCGAGGTCACAGGCGTAGGACAGATCAGGCCTCCAGTGACCGGCGAGGTTGCCTCGGCAATCTGGTTGGCATACGCAAGATGAAATTGCCCATAACGCCAGACCGTGGGAGAGTTCAGGGTAAGGTTCCAACCGCGAATCAAGGCGCCATCCCATGTGATCGGCCAGAATATATTCGACTCTCCCACATTGTTATGGTCCAGCCAGTTTCTGGCTCGGGTTTCGTAGTTCTCGATGGCGAGCGCCCATCCGTGATACGGCATCGTCACGCCGATCTGCCATTCAATATCTCGCTCTCCATGCAGAGGCGCGAAAGCAAAATTCTGGCTGGTGGCCAGTCCGAGCAGCGCACCCGTGGCGGTTACCAGCGGAGGGGCCTGATAGTAGTAACCGTAAAAGCCGCTGAAAACCCAATCCAGGCGCGGAACTTTCACGGCAGCACCGAGTCGCGGATCGGTTTCGTTCTCCGAAATTGTCGCGTTGAATTCTGTCTGCCGCAGGCCGGCGATAAAGGTCAGCCAGGAAGTTGGTTTGTATTTATCGTTGATGAATTCGGCCGCAACGCCTCCGGTCACCCCAATGGAAGACGCCGGAAAATTCGGACTGCCGTCGGTAAATACATTTTCGAAGTGGTTGTATTGGTGTTGACCGAATCCGTAAACACCGGCCTGCAGATCGTTTTTCCCGAAGGTTGCGTTGAAAGTGGACTGCATCCCTCCGTAATTGGCGTTTTGAGTGACGGTCGACCTCACCGGATAATCGTTCACTCCACCTTTATAGTCGGCGCCATTGTAGTGATAAAACGGAGAAACCGTCAGCAGCGCGTTTGGGCTGAAGGTGTGTACCCACGAAACGGTCGCGTAGCCATCCGGCTCGCGCTCGGCATCTCGCAGCCCATAGCTCGGGGATTCGCCTGACGATTCCAGAATCAGATTTCCCGCCGAGTTTGGATTGGGATCGATCGGGATCTGATAATAATCCTGCCGCAACCCTCCGACGATACGAAGCTGGTCCTTGGGATCCAGATTAAAGATCAGCGAAGTGAATCCGCCGTAGCCGTTGTCCGCGTCATGGACCGTCTGCGGGATCGGAGTCTGCAATCCGTAATTGCTGCGATTTCCGTTCGCACTTACGTAATAAGCGAAGCGCTCGGTGTGTCCCCCGCAACTGAGCTGGTCGTTGGTTTGATAAAAATTTCCGGCGCTGATCACCAGATCGCATTCCTTATCGCGTTCGAAGCCGGTGCGCGGGGCGATGTTGAAGATTCCGTAGGTGCGGTCTCCGTAGTCGGCGTCATAGCTGCCGCGGAAAACCTCGAGATAATCAATGTCTTTGGGATCGATCTGCGGCCCCAAATTCGTCGCAATATTTGTGTTCGGGATCGGCACGCCATCAATCAGCCACTCCACCTGATGGCCGCCGCGCATGTGCAGCATGTCATGCGTCACATAGGTGCCGGGCACGTAGTCTGTGATCATCTCCATGCCGTTGGTGCGGTCCGCCCCGGGCGTCTCCTGAATGTCCTTGCGGTCGACCATCGTGGTCGGAGTTACGGTCTGGGTGAGTGCCTCAACCGGACTTCCTAAAACTGACACGGTTTCCTTTGCGCCGGCGACGGCCAGCGGGAAATGCAGGACCGGGCTCGTGTCCGACTGCACAACCACGATTTGCTTCATCGGCCCGAAGCCCTGCGAGGAGACTGTTACGCTGTAGTCGCCGACAGGGACCGAGGTAAATTCGAATTCACCGTTACTATTCGACACCTGCGATTGCGTCCAGTCAGAGGCTTGTGCCTTAAGGGTGATCTGAGCGCCCTTGATCGGACGGTGCTGCGGATCATGAACGATCCCGCGCACCGAACCGAAAATCGTGGCGAATGCAATGGTGCTGAGGAAGAAAACCGCGGCAACCGCAGCAGCAGATTGCCGCAGCGAAGCTGCAGCGACTCGCTTGAAACGAACAACATGCATAGAAGCTCCTTGAAATTATCAAGCCCTGGAAATGCATTTGGAGTGGGCCTCTGTGCGCAAATACATTCGTCAGCGCAGCGGAAGAAGATCCGGACACGGCATTCCGCTTAGACTTATGTACGAGAAATGTTCCGCGCAGATCTACGAGAGGCTCTCGTTTCAGGCAATGGAAAACGCTGGAGGGGCGCGCGAGGAATGCAAGCTTGCAGGTTGCGCGCCCGCGAAGGTGGATTGATTATTTCGAGCCAGCCGCTCGACCGCAGGCAGAAAAGATTGGCCGCTGCGTGATTTCGGATGGGCCCATTGAGCCGTTGTGGCGGCGTGCCGGGAACGATTGTTGCAGCAGCAGGGTTCTTGGACAAACAGCCGTCCGCTTTCTGCGGTTGCCGACTCATGGCAGCGATGCGCCATGCGCAAGCAACAGGCCCGCGGCGGCGCAGCCGTTAGGGCCATCCCCAGCGGGATGAGATTTCCCGCAAGCGCGAACAGCAACAAGAACCTGGCGGTCAGGCGATGCATGATTTTCGTACGAATCCAAGCCTCGTAAATCAGGCCAGTAAATCGAGCCCCAGTAAATCAGCAGCCGCAATAAGACGAATACAGCATAGACGTAAACCGCGAGTGCGTGCAAATAGCCAGCGCCCATTTTCGCGCAAGCTGTATCTCTCTGCGAACTTCGCGGCAGTTCTTAGCGCACTTCGCGGTCGAGAGTTACTGGTCCTCTCAACGCTCTTGTCGCAAGCCTCAACGGGGAATTACGCTTTGCCGTTTATCTTCGCCCACCACCAACGGACCCCAACAAATAAAAAACGCCAATCGTGAAAAAACTCCGGAGACTTGCCTTCAAAGGCGTGGCCGATGAATTGAAAAATCCATCCGATCACGAACAATCCCAGCGCATACGGCCATAATCGATGCACGAAAATGCCGGCAGCAAAAATGAAGAGCGAAACCAGAATCAACGGAATGCCCAGCGTATGGCAGGCGCGGTTCACCCGATTCTGGTGGCTGGCCGCATATTGCGCGATCCACTGCTCGTGAGTGCGTCCGCCCATCATGCGCCGACCATCTTATTCCTCCGCGGGCGCGGGCGTCACGGAATTTTCACCACGATCTTGCCGTAATTCTTGCCCTCTTGCAGAAGCTTATAACCTTCCACCGCGCCGCTCAGTGGCAATACCGTGCCGATCACTGGTGCAAGCTTGCGCTGCTCGATCCATTGGGAAAGCTGCTTCCACGCCGGATCCATGATTTCTTTTTTCCGTGAAAGGTAGCTCAGCCACAAACCTTGTACTATCGCCGATTTCGCATACAGCTCGCGCAGATCAAGTTGCGGCGCTTTTCCCGTCGCCGTTCCATATTGAATGACGCGTCCGAAATCGCGCAGGCAGCGAATGCTCTTCGCCGTGTGCTCTCCTCCGAGCATTTCGAAAACCATGTCCACTCCCTCGCCGTGCGTAAGGTTCTTCACCGCTTCTTCATAGTCCTGACGTTTGTAATTGATGGAGTGCTGCAGCCCCAGTTCTTTCACTCGATCCAGTTTTTCGTCGGAGGAAGAAGTTCCGTACATTTCGACGCCGAGAATGCGTCCAATCTGCACCGCGGCTGTGCCCACGCCGCCCGCCACGGCGTGAATCAGCGCGCGATGAGTGCGCCCGGAGGGAGCAGGCTCCGTCATGCCCGCCTGCCAATAGCCCAGATACGCGGTAAAAAAATTCACCGGAAAGGCAGCAGCTTGCTCGTCGCTCCAATGCTCCGGAACCGGCCATAACATGTGTTCGTATCCGGCAACTTTTTCGGCAAACGCTCCCCACTGCACATACCCCATGACGCGGCGGTTGCCGTTTTCTTCCACTCCAGAAAATTCGCGTCCTGCGATCAGTGGCGGAGCCGGTGTTCCTGGATATCCTCCGTGGGTAGTCATCAAATCGGCGAAATTCAATCCGCCGGCGGTTGCGCGCACCAGCCTCTGTCCCCGCTTCGCAGCAGGTCCGGGCATGTCTTGAATCGCAAGCGCGTCCGGCCCAGACAGCGCGGTAATCACGAGGGCTTTCATAAGCGCAGTTTAGCAGGAGTGCCTGCACAGGTCCGGATCAAGAAGAGAAAGCAATTCAGACCATCGAAGGATGAAAAAGAATTAAAAGGTGGTCTCCTGAATTCCAATCAACGAATTCGAATCAACCAATCGTCTGAATCCATAGAAGACCACCTCTTCGACCAAGTGGCGGCTGGCCGCTTACGGTACCGATTACAGGATGACAATCAGCGGAATTTCAATTCCGGGGTGCGACAAATCGATCAAAAAATACTGCCCGTCGATGTAATCGATATAGCAGTCGTCTGTGTAAGCCCAACCTGCCGGCCAGGCCTGCACGAGCTGAAAACTATAACCCCCGTATTGAAACCGCGGTTGCCCCGCGACAATGACTCCCTGCGCGCGGAAATGATGCTGTTGTCCGAAATGCGCATGGAACTGCTTATCCGGAATGCGTCCGCCTTGACCACTAGGATGATCGTTACCAGCATTCCCCATTTGTCGGTTGGGAGCGGGCTCAGCCTTCGGAGCCGGCTCCTCGGGATGGTCCGCCCGCTCCGGCGTAGCTTGCGGGTGCATCTGGTCCTGCTTTTCGTCCTGCTTGGCCGGATTAGCTGCATCGGGCCGGGCCGGTTTCGCGTCCGCTGGTGGCCGGCCGGCATCGTCCGGTCGTGCCTGGTCTTGTGGAGCGGGGTGGTTGTCCTGCTGCTTATCGTCTTGCGCGAAAAGCAGCGCCGCACTCGCTAACAACGCCGAGAGAATCGCTATGTTCAGAAATCTGAAAATTCGCATTCTGGTTGTCCTCCAACGCCACTGGTAATGGCTTTATCTTTCGCCTTGTTTGCAAACTTCATTTGCAGGCGCCCTGGGCGCATGCAAAATTGCTGTTTGAGATGCGCACGGCGCCAAGCCCGCTCAGGTATAAGCCTGTATATCGGCATGGGACGAACTGTAAGGTTTCCGCCCGCAGGCAGCGGCCAAACCCTCCAACCCGCAGTTTCCAGTTGTTCTCGGCAGGTATATACTCTTGGCGATAGTAGTATCGAAGTCCTCCCGGCCACGCCTCCACGGGCCGGGACGGGGCGCACATTCATTCCCCTAATTCGTGCCCCGCATGCTGATTGGCCGGTTCCCGCCCGGGGCGGCGCGGAAACGGCGCCGGTGCATCTCGCCGAAAAATGAAGAAACGGCGAATCTGCATCCGGAGGAGGTCACATTGTGGATTTAATTCTTGTTCGTCTTCTTTTTGTGATCGTTGTTTCCATCACCTGCTACGTAATCGCTCCCTTCGGACTGCCTCGCAACCTGGATGCCGCGGTTGGCGCCCTGGTCGGAGCCGGCATTGTCATCTTCGAATGGAAGCTGCGCGGTGTAAGCCTGAAGCGGCTGATCGGCGCAGCCATCGGCAGCATTCTCGGGATCTGCGGGGCTTACCTGTTTGCTCTGGTCATACGTAGCAGTGTGCCCGCGGGCAATACTCAGAGCTTCCTGCAGATCCTCGTCATGTTGCTCATGGCTTACGTTGGCCTGGTTGTGGGCGCCAGCAAAGGCGAACTGCTCAATCTGGCGGCTCTAGGCGGACTCTTTGGCGGCGAGAAGCAGGGCAAGAAAAGCTACAAGATTCTTGACACCAGCGTCATCATCGACGGACGCATCGCCGACATTGCCGAAACCGGCTTCCTCGATGGCATCATCGTCACCCCGCAGTTCGTGCTGCGCGAGCTGCAACTCGTGGCCGACTCCGCCGACTCCCTCAAGCGCAACCGCGGCCGCCGCGGACTCGACATTCTGCAGCATTTGCAGAAAATGCCGATGTTGCAGATCCAGATCGTGGAAGACGATTTTCCCTCCGTCCGCGAAGTCGATTTGAAGTTGATCGAGCTGGCCAAGCTTTACGAAGGCAAGATCATCACCAACGACTTCAACCTGAACAAGATCGCCCAATTGCAGGGTGTGCAGGTGCTGAACATCAACGAGCTGGCCAACTCGCTCAAGCCCATCGTCCTGCCGGGCGAGATCATGAAAGTGTTCATCCTGAAAGAAGGAAAAGAATACAACCAGGGCGTGGCCTATCTCGATGACGGCACCATGGTCGTCGTGGATAATGCTCGGAAAATGATTGGCAAGACCATCGATGTCTCGGTCACGTCGGTGTTGCAGACGACGGCCGGAAAGATGATCTTCGGCAAATGGGACGAGCGCGCGTTCACTCGAACCAGCATTCCGGTTCCTGCGCCGAGCCCGGTCGTGCCGGCAACTCCGGTAGTTGCGGCAGTTCCGGCCGGAGTCGCAGAAAGCAAGCCGGCGCAGAGTTAAGGTGCGGGCAAGCGGACCGAATTCACGGAGATGGTATTGCCGTTCAGCGTGCCGGTGAGTGTGACTCGCTCTCCAGCTCCGCGCTTGAGCAGCTTCGGCTGACCCTTGAGCACATACATTTTGTCGCCATCGACCAGCGCAAATTGTTCCCCGGAGTGTATGCAGGCCAGAGCGCAATCGGCGGCCGATTCAGCGATGGCAGGATTGTGCTTGGCGCCGCAGTGCGTGTCTGTAATCACGCCATCGAAGCTTTGTGTGGGCGCAATCGGCGACTGCGCAGCCTGCACCGCTGCCGGATCCCCATCCCCGCCGCGGTTGGCCGCTCCCACAGAAAGAGTAGTAAAGAACACCGCCAGCACGCAGGCGATGCCACCGATTACAGCAAGTATCTCCAGCCAGAAGCGCAGCTTAAGTTTTGGCATGTTGAAGGTTCGTTATGCCTTTCGCCCCAACCCTCTATTTTTGATGTCCTCTTGGATGTTCTCACCCAGACGCCCGGTGGGCGCTCGGGTATAACCTGTAGATCGTGACAAGTTTTGTACCAACCCAGCCTGTGGCACACTAGTTTTCATGCCCAGCCTGACTCTCGGCGACTTTGAACTCACGATTTTTTCCGATGGAACCTACCCGCTCGACGGAGGCGCGTTTTTCGGCGTGGTCCCGAAAGTGATGTGGTCTCGCAAGGTCGCCTCCGACGAAATGAATTATGTCCAGGCCGGTCTGAACTCTTTGCTGGTCCGCACCGGCAAGCAAACCGTTCTGGTGGAAACCGGCATGGGCAATAAATTGTCGGAGCGCATGATCAAATTTTATGGCCAGCCCGCACGGTTGTTGAAGAATCTTGCAGCGGGAGGAATCGCGCCGGAGGATATCGATATCGTCATCAATTCACACCTTCATTTCGATCATTGCGGATGGAACACGGTGCGCGACAAGAACGGCAAAATCGTCCCCACCTTCCCGCGCGCGAAATATTATGCTCCCGAGGGCGAATGGCAATACGCCAGGCGTCCGAGCGAGCGCGACGCCATCAGCTATATTCCCGACAATTACGATCCGCTGGTCGCGAGCGGCCAGATGGCCCTGCTAAAGGGCGGCGAAGAAATCGTTCCCGGAATTTCAGTGAAAACTTTTCCCGGACACACGGCAAGCATGCAGGCCGTGATTGTGAATGGCCGTCCTGGCTTTGAAAGGGCGCGGCCTCAAGCCGCGCCGTCTGCCGCAGGCAAGGAGAACAGGGCTGTAGCCCCTGGGGTCGCCTGTTACATCTCCGACCTCATCCCCACTACAGCACACATCGACATCGCCTGGGGCATGGCATTCGATCTTTATCCGCTGCAAACCATCGAGAGCAAGAAGGAATACTACGCACGATCGATTCCCGGGAAATGGCTGACGGTCTTCACGCACGATCCGAAAACGCCGTGGGCGTACGTGGAGAAAGACGAGATGGGAAAGATGGTGGCGAGGGAAACAAGCTAAGAGAGTAGGTTAAAGCCACGGCCCCTCCAATCGAGACGACGGAATACCGGCAGATCTGAGGGCCCCGGCTATCACTTCGAGAGCCTCCGCGCCTTTTGCGGCCAACAGAAACGAAGCGTGGGACACGTAATAAAGTGACCATAATCCTTCACCGCGCAGAATCTTCCCTTTCGCTCTCATCTGCTCCCTGCGATCGCGATTCCTGTCAAAGCTTTGATCGAAACAGACTATGTATTTCGGACAGAGACCGCGGTTGACTTCAGATATCAGCGACAGCGAGGCATGCTTCCTCGTTGCGCGTCCCATACAAACCCCTTTATCTGGATCGAGGAGAATGCCAAAACCATTCTCGGGTCGGGTGCCGAGAATGGGTATTGTCGTCGCCGCCACATATGCCTCGCGTATCGCTAACGGTACAAATTGCGGGTGCGCATACAGTGGCGCAATTGGGCCTAGAGCTTGGCAGAAAAACCGCTTGACGAGATCATAAGAATCGCCGATGTAGCTTTCATCCATAGAGCACCCCTGGGAGCGTCGCGGAACTCTTCCACGGGCGAGGGCGCCCGCGACACACCTCTACTTCAGCCCATCCACCACATACAGATCCGACAACTGCCGTCCCAAAGAGTAGGCATACGACTTTCCATCCGCGCTGAATCTTATAGAAGGAATGCTTTGCGCCCCCGCGGGATCGGCGGGAACGATTTCTTTAAACAGCTCGCGCTTTCCAGTGGCCATGTCGACGCGAGTGATTTTCAAAGGCAGGGCGCGGGTGCGCAGCAAGAGGCTTTTGCCGTTATCGAAAAAACCCGCAATGGTTTCATCGGGAGGAATGTCAAATTTGAGCTTCTGCGGCTCGCCTCCTGCGATCGGGTAAAGCCAGCGTTGATGGTGTGCGTCGCTGGCGAGGGCCCATTTCCCGTCGGGCGAAACCAGGCTGCCATATATATCTTCGGGCGTAATCGGCCGTGGGGCGCTATTGGGAGGATCGATAGCCAGCACGTATACCCGCCGCCCATGGCCGGGTTCAGCGGCGGTGTAAATTACAGATTTGCCGTCAGGCAGCCATTCGGAAAAATAATGCGGAGTCTTATCGCCAATTTCCCGCGGCTCGCCCACGCCGGTCGGCACCAGCATCAGATGCGGCGGCTTGCCAGTCTCCACGAGCACCCACTCCCCATCGGGTGAGAGTCTGCCAAAATCGCCGTCGGCAAGGCGCACGGCGGGAGAGCCATCGGTACGGCGTAGAAAGACGCCGTCGTTGTTGCCTACAGCCTCGCCACTTTCGGAAAAGATCACCGTCTTGCCATCAGGAGACAAATCGTTCAGCAGCGACCAGTCGAACCACGATAAGCTGCGCTCGCGGGTCTCGCCCGGCGCAAGCGCAAACAAGCCCAGACGAGTTTTGTCGGCGGTGAGCAGAACCTCGCCGGAGCGGCTGATGTCGTGAATCGTCACTCCACCGGGCGCGCGGTAAATGAGGCGCTCTTTGCCGGATAAGTCGACAGCATAGAGGGAGCGCGAAGCCCCTCCCGGCACCGCGGAAAACCAAACTTCCTTACCGTTGGGGTTCCACGCCAATCCCTGAACGCTGGAATAAAACGAAGAGCTGGCTTTTTTATTGCCGTGCTGGTCGATGATCACAATGCGGCCATCGTCGCCACTCGGAATGTGATCGGCGATCGCGATATATTCCCCGTTCGGAGAAAAACGCACGTGGCTTACCCACGCCTCCGGCGTGTAGATCACGTTGCCGATCGGGTATTCGAGACGATTGTTACTGCCCCCGCCGGGGCGAATCACCGCCAGCGACTGGCCGTCTGCCGACCAGTCGGCCCACATCACCTGATCCAGAACCTCTCGCGGAGCGCCTCCCGCCAGCGCGACCCGCGCCATGGTGCCCGCCTCCGTGAACGCGCTATAAACCGCAGGATGAAGGCTAACCGCCATTTCACCCTTGGAAGAAACCGCCAGAATCTGCGCCGAGGGCAATCCCACGGGACGCGAATCGGTGCTGTCGAAACGCGTGGAGAACAGCTCTTGCGGCGCGCCCTCCCACGTCGCCCCGTAAATAATCGATTGGCCGTCAGGCGCGAAGCGTGCGTCCCAGATAGTGCCGTTGCGGAAAGTAATCTCATGAAACGTTGGATTAGTGACCGCACCACGATGAGCGAACAGATAAACGCCCACCCAGGAACCGAGAAGCAAGAGAACGGCAACAGCAGAAGTCAGCCAGCGGCGCGTAGCTTTCTCTTTTTCAATCGGCAAAGCCTGCGCGCCGCTGCGGCTGGAGGAAATTTCACTGAGCGCGTCGAGATTGAAAGCCAAATCGCGCGCCGACTGAAAACGTTCCGCGGGATTCTTCTCCAGGCAGTGCCGCACAATGCGCTCCAGTGCAGACGGAATATTGCGATTGGTCTCCGTCAGATCGGGCGGCTCTTCTTTCAGGATCGCGCTCATCGTCTCCACCGGAGACTCTCCGTGAAAAGCGCGCTTGCCCGAAAGCATCTCGTAGAGAATGGCCCCGAACGCAAAAATGTCGGAACGCGAATCGGCCGATTTACCGCGCACCTGTTCCGGCGCCATGTAGCCGACCGTGCCCATTACTGTGCCGGCATCGGTAGCGATTTGCTGCGTGGGCGCATCGCCAGAGGCATCGGCTTCGGGATGGGTAAGCTTCGCGAGGCCGAAGTCGAGAATTTTTACGCGGCCGTCGTTAGTGATGAAAAGATTCTCCGGCTTAAGATCGCGGTGGGTGATGCCTTTCTCGTGCGCTGCTGCCAAGCCGCTCGCAATCTGCCGGGCGTAATCGATGGCCTTGCGTGAAGGAATAGCGCCTTCGCGCAGGCGATCGCGCACAGTTTCGCCCTCGAGAAGCTCTGAAACAACATAAGGCGCGGCGCGATCCTCTCCGATATCGAAAATCGAAAGAATGTTGGGATGGTTCAACGCCGCGGTTGCGCGGCATTCCTGCGCAAAGCGTCCCAAGCGATCGGGATCGGCTGAAAACGATGCAGGCAGAATCTTAATTGCGACATCGCGGCCAAGACGCGAATCGCGGGCGCGGTAAACCTCGCCCATTCCACCGGCTCCAATGGAAGATTGAATCTCGTAAGGCCCGAGTTTCGTGCCAGAAGTCAGTGCCATGAGTGGGGATGATTATATGGCTGAGCAACGCAAACCGCCAGAACACTGGCTCAGGTGTAAGCGTTAACGTTGCACGATTGCACTGGCGGCTTCGCGGGCAAGAGTGCCCGCGCCACTCAACCTTGCCTCGAAGAATTCCTCGACCCTGCGAAGGACTTCGACATCGCTCTTCGATTCGTAAATTTCTTTGCGCAACGCCGCTCCGCCTGGCACGCCATGCGTGAACCACGACGCAAACTGCTTCATCTTTCCAACCGCGTCCGGCAGCTCCTCTTCGATTAGCATCGAGAAATAGGTGCGGATCATCTGGTAGCGATCGGCCTCGGTGGGCTCGTCGTAAAGCTCGCCTATTGCCGGACTTTCCATCAGGGGCGATGTGGGGACAGCCGCCCCCGGCTGTCCGTTCGAGCGAGGCTCGAACGCTTTCGAGGTCTGCGCTGAAGTCGACAGGGAAAAATCGGGCCCTCGGCCCGAAGGACAGCCGAGACCGTGCCCCAAGCTTGTCGAAAGAGCAGATTTCCCCGCAAGAGCAGGGTCGAGCGCGGAGTTCTGAATCCCGGCGCAATACTGCCCAATCTGCCGGAAGATCCACGGATTCGATGGCGCGCTACGCCCGATCATGACGGCATCGCATCCCGTCTGCGTAACCATCGCACAAGCGTCTTCAGGAGTTCGAATGTCGCCGTTCCCAATCACGGGAATTTTCACCGCATCCTTCACCGCCGCGATCCACTCCCAGCGTGCCTGCCCGCTGTAACCTTGTTCGCGTGTACGCGCATGTAATGCAACCGCAGCCAGCCCGCATGATTCCGCCATCCGCGCCAACTCTACGCAGACGATTTCCTCGTCGTTCCATCCCGCGCGAAATTTAACGGTGAACGGAATCTTCACCGCCGCGCGCACCGCCTCAAAGATTCGCCCAATCGCCGGCAGGTCACGCAGCAATCCAGAGCCGCCATTGCACTTCACAACTTTTTTCGCCGGACAACCCAGGTTCAAATCGACAAGATCGAATCCAAGTCCTTCGACCATGTGCGCCGCCTCAGCCATCACCTGCGGATTACTTCCGAAAAGCTGCGCCGAAATCGGATGCTCATCTTCACAAAAATGAAGATAGCGCTTGGCTTTCTGGTCTTTTTTTCGCAGAACGCCGTCGGCCGACGTGAACTCGGTCATGATCAGCCCGCACCCGCCAAGGTTGCGAATGAATCTGCGGAACACTGTATCTGTGACCCCGGCCATCGGCGCGAGGACCGTCGCGGGAGTAATGAGGACATTGCCGATTTGAAGCTCCGCCGAAACTGGTACTGAGCGCACGGATGTCCGGGCGAGGGCAAGCTCTGCGCTCGCCGGAGAGACGCCCGCGCCACGGGTACCGTTCGAGTTGTCCCAGAACTTCTTCACCGCTCTATTTTACTGGTTAGCTGCAAGTAATCGCCGGTCGACAACCTGCTTCAAGGATCTTTTCCATGATCGGATCGGGGCCAAATCGACTCCCACGGGCGTGTACCAGTTCTTCAACCCGGAGCAGTCTTTCGCGCAAGGAGCGTAAGCTTGTGCTGCAGGGAAGAATCCTAGCGAAATTGTGGCGGAGTGCAGCGGGCCCATACCGCAAACCGGCAGTTCCGAACAGTGCTGTCAGCGCAAAGATGCGCAGCTGCAAGGTCCATTGCAAGACAATAAACCGGATTGGCCGGTGGAGCAGTCACCGATATTGTCGTTCCTGAGCCTCCGGTGTCTTGCATCGTTCGTGGCTGGCAGAATAGTTATTTGCCGGAGTTTAACTCGCCTCTTCCGGAGGCGCATCCCCAACAACCGGGACCGAAACTGCGGCCTTTGCGTTGAAATATTTCTTTCCCGCAAAGTATTTCGTTCGCGCCAGCATCAGCTTTTCCAGGCCCACACCGCTCAACGGCTGCTGTTTGCCGAGCAGGTGGGTGACCAGCGCAATCTGCGCAAAGTGCTCCACAATTTCCATCTTCATGTGCGCGTTCTCGAGCGTGTCACCGTAGGTCACCACTCCGTGATTCGACATCAGGATGGCATCGTGATGAGGCACGTGCGGCTCCAAAGTTCTTGCCAGCTCGTCCGTGCCCGGCGTGCCGTAGCGCGCCAACGGAATCGAACCCAGGCCCACGACCACCTCGCAAACCAGCGGCTCGCTGAGCGCCATGCCGGCGGCCGCGAATCCCGTTGCCGTCGGCGGATGCGCGTGCACGATCGCCTGCACATCGGCACGCATCGCATAAATCAGCAGGTGCATCGCGATTTCGCTGGTCACATTCCGCCGCCCGGCGGTCCGCTTTCCATTCATGTCCACGATCACCAGGTCGCTGGTCCGCATCGCCCCTTTGCTCACGCACGTCGGAGTGACCAATATCCGCCGCTTGTCCAGCCGAACCGAAAGGTTCCCGTCCATTGCAGCCACGAAGCCGCGCCCGTGCAGCATGCGTCCGTAGTGGACGATTTCTTCCCTGTGTTTGCGTTCGGTAACCATGGAACTCTCTCCGAGGGAGTGGCAAAAGCGGCGACAGACTGCCGCCAGCATAGTAAACCACGCCTCTTGCAAGAGCCAATTAAATTTGCCCAAAGAAAAAACAAAACCACCAGAACTCCGTGCCACACTTACTCGCCGCTCATTTCCTGTAACCTGAGACCGTGCTGGTCTCCGATTTCAATTTCCACCTTCCGCCCGAACTCATCGCCCAGGGGCCGCTCGCCTCCCGCGACAGTTCCCGCATGCTGCACCTGCAGCGCGAGAGCGGCCACTATCAAGACCGCCACTTCCGCGACCTTCCCGATCTCCTGCGCCCCGGCGATGTTGTGGTTTTCAACAACACCCGCGTCTTTCCCGCCCGGCTGTACGGCCGCCGCGCCGGACTTCGCTCCCAGCCTGTCAGCCAGAGCAATCCCGCAACCCGTGATTTTCTTCACGGCCGCATCGAGGTCTTGCTGACGCGCCAACTTTCAACCCAGCCTAACGATTGGGAATGCCTGGTCCGCCCCGGCCGCAAAATCGGCGTCGGCGAGCGCCTCTTCTTTAGCCAGAGCGGCGAAGGTCAGAACGACGACGGCCAGAATGGCGAACTGCAAGCCGAAGTAATTGCCCGCGGAAAATTCGGCGAGCGCCACATCCGCTTTTATCCCGCCGAAAACCCTGCTGGCTCTGGCCTTGATTTCTACAGCGTCCTCGATCGCGTCGGCCACGTCCCGCTTCCGCCCTACATCGCGCGTCCCGATTCCGCCTCCGACCGCGAGCGCTATCAGACCGTCTATGCCCAGCGCCCCGGATCAGTCGCCGCGCCCACCGCCGGTCTCCACTTCACTCCTCAAGTCTTCGACCGCATCCACCAGCGCGGAATTCAGACCGTCGAAATCACTCTCCACCTCGGCCTCGGCACATTCCAGCCCGTCCGCGTTGATCGCGTCGAGGACCACAAAATCCATTCCGAGACCTACTCCATTTCCCCGCAAGCGGCCAGCACCATCAACCAGGCCCTGCGCGATTCCAGACGAATCGTCGCCATCGGAACCACCACAGTGCGGACCCTCGAACACGCGATCCGCTCGATCAAAGAAAAATCGACTAAAGAAGCATCGATTAAAAAAACGATCAAAGAAGAAACGATCAAAGAAGCATCAGCCAGCGAGGGGCCCATCCCCGCCGGCGACGGCACCGCCGACCTCTTCATCTACCCCGGATTCGAATTTAAAGCAGTCAGCGCCATGCTCACCAACTTCCATCTCCCGCAATCGACGCTGCTGATGTTGGTCAGCGCCTTCGCCGGCCGCGAAAACGTTTTGCGCGCCTACGAACACGCCGTCTCCGCCCGCTACCGCTTCTATTCCTACGGAGACTGCATGTTCATTGAGTAAGGGTTCGCATTCAGTTCCGTGGAGGGGGCGACGCTTCAGCGCCGCGATTAAAGTGCGAGATTTGAAAGGGGCGCGGCTTCAGCCGCGCCGCAAGCCCCATAAAAATATTGTCATTCCGAACCGGGCGCAAAGCCCGGTGAGGAACCTGCTGTTTCGCAATACCACCCCGCCCACTCACACCACCATCACCGTAACCGCATCCCTCGAAAGCTCCGACCAATACCCATCATCCTCGTCCCCGCAAGCCTGAATCGTCAGCCCCGTCCGCCGCAGCAAATCCCACGCTTCCCGATACTCCCCATATTTCTGCCGCCTCGCCCCTGGAGTGAAGTGCAGGCTGCAATTACTCCCTCCAATCACCTCATATGGGATGATGTACCAGAAATCCACCGGGATCAGCAGCACCGCAAAAAAGTCCACCGTCCCCGCCTCATACATCTTCCTGGGCCCCATCACATTCAGGCTGAACTCGCCATTCCTGCGCCTGTAGATCGTCGACTTCACCTGCACCCGCTGCAGCTTTCCAAGCGCGTCCACACCCACGTCATACACTCCCGTCTGCCCATACGGACGCAGCACCTTCATCCCCCTCCCCGCCGCCTGCATCGCAAAATACATCTCCGCCCACTCCCCGCGTTCCTTGCATCCCTTCAACTTCCCGCCCCTCAACCGATCCGCCATCCAACTCATTCGCCCCATCCTTTTTTCGCCCACAGTCTGGTGAGACCGAAGCTCACATCTTCAAAGCACAAGCCGGTCCCAG
Organism: uncultured Acidobacteriaceae bacterium; assembly: GCA_963743585.1. Lineage (GTDB taxonomy): Bacteria > Acidobacteriota > Terriglobia > Terriglobales > Acidobacteriaceae > Sulfotelmatobacter. The sequence continues at coordinate 297,469 of CAVUQI010000012.1, forward strand.
TTACTTCAATCCTAAATAGCTCCACAAGGTCGTCCGTCACATCCAGCCAACAAGCGCTGTGGAAATACCCAAATCCGAAATAGATGTAGAGTGGCGCAGCTCCCGTGGCATGCGGAGCCGACTGTGCAGATTTTGATTGGCGCAGCGCTTAAGCGCTGCGATTGGAGGCAGTTGAAATTCGTATCAGGAGCATTAGGTTCGTATCAGGACACGCCTTCAGGCGTGTCGCAAGAGTCCCAAAACCCTTGTCATTCCGAATCGGGCTGAAAGCCCGGTGAGGAACCTGCTGCCGAAGCCACTACGGAAACGGATGCCCCAGCCGCGCCGCAAGCCTAGAAACGTCGGTCGTATTCGCGGGAAAATCTTGTCAGAAGTGCGGAGTATTCGAGTAACGTCCGATCCTCATCTACCCACGAAAAGGGGTGGGGCTGCGTGTTGGACGCATCAAAGCCTAGAATCAAAAATTCGTCAAAACTAGGTGCAGCGCGTTGACGCAACCGGGAAATCGCATCCGCTGCTTCCTGAATGGGGTTCTTGTACTTTCGTCCGTCGGTGGGGAATGCTCGCTCGCCCTCGTAGGACGTGTATTGCTGCGCGAAGTTCACACCGACGATTCCGACGCAAATTGCCTGCCCTCCTTTTTTTCTGAATTCTTCAGTCTCCTCATCAAATCGCCAGTCACGCGGTCGATCTGCTTGATCATCGCCTTAGCCAGTATCTTGGTCTCTACTCCGATCTCAATCGTAGCGACAGGGCCGCGAGCCACGGCGAATCCCTCGTCCGAAATCGCTTGCGCTGCAGGGACACGTTCACCGAACGTCCCGTCTCCTCGCCTTCGCGGAATGCCAACCGTGAGATTCTGCGCATTTAGGACTCGGGTGCGAGACTCGATACGTTCACAGAGCTTTGATGATTTGCCTAGGCTGTACAGATCTTCGTACAGGTAGCTGGCGACCCGATCTCCAAGACTGGAGTCTCGGTGGAGGTAAGACTGGCCTTCAAAAAGGCTACGGAATACCCGCAACACCGCGTAATTCGAGTCGATCATTTAAGGCGATTGTATATCCAACCTTGTCTTGAACAACTGCGGCTCTGCCCTCGAGAGAACAGCTAACTCCAACCTCTGTTTCGCCATTTTGATAAAGTCCGGATCGCAGTCCGTTCCAACACTGTTCCGGCCAACATTCATAGCGGCTAACGTGGTCGTCCCAGTTCCCACAAACGGGTCGAGCACCACGTCGCCTGCGAAAGAGAAAAGTCGAATGAGGCGCTCGGCTAGCTCCACGGGAAATGGCGCAGGGTGTCCCCGCCGCGTGGATTCCCCCTTAATATCAGTCCATGCGGTTTTTAGCCAGGCTTTCATTTCGTTCTTCGAAAGCATCGACAATGCTTTTTGCGTTATAGAAGGAGACCTGTAAGAACCACCTTTACGGAAAAACAAAATGTACTCAAAATCGTTCTTGACGATGGCGCCAGGTTGGTATGGCTTCCCGTAGAACCCAGCCCCATTACCCTCTGCCTCGAGCGCGCCGTTGGCTATCTTGAACCATAGTATCGGCGTAAGAGAGTCGAGCCCGAGCTTTCGCACCCGGACGGTGATATCCGCGTGGAGCGGCACAACGTGGTGCCGTCCTGCCTTCTTGCGCGGAATACAAACGTCCCCGACCACGCAACAAATTCTGCCACCGGGAACAAGAACCCTGGAACATTCGGCCCATACTTTGTCCAACTCAAGCAAGAACCCTTCATAGTCCTGAAAGGCCCCGAGTTGGTGCTCATTAGGCGGATAATCCTTGAGTGTCCAGTAGGGGGGCGACGTAACTATCAGGTGAACGCTCTCGCTCTTCAGGTCGGACAGGTTACGCGAATCTGAACAGCGCACCCGATGCGTGGTGACCGAGTGTTCGGACGGCCATGGATTGCGGCGGTAAAAGTCGTTCAGCTCGTGTAACTTCTCAATCGCCCCAGGCTCGCTATCGTTGTACGCGAGGTCACTTATGTCGCACACGCTACCGATGGATGCACCCATTTTATTGTCCCACCTTCCTCGATCCAGCGTGAACGAACAAGAGCAGAGCGTAAATGGTGTAGAGCCCTTACGTTCCAAGAAAAGCGTCGATCCATTCCTGAAATTGAAATTGGGAAAATCGGGACGAGCACCCGACTTGTCCCGTTCCTATTCCTACGAGCGGCCGCTCGTGCTCCCACAACTCCCGCAGCGGTAGCAGCACGAACCGTTGCACGTTATGATGCTGCCGCAGAAGCTGCAAAGGGAATCGTCGGCCTAGGGCGATGCTCTCAAAACCGCCCGTTCTACAGCTTGGGGGAGTCTCAAAAGAACGAAGTACTCCTCCGGAAGCAAATAATCCTCGCCCATCTCATCGACCACTCGAACCAGACCGCGCTTTGCCCCAGCCTTATCCGGAATAAGACGATAAATCTTGCGCACCTCTAAAGAGGCTGCGTATCCCTTATTCGAGATGCAGACAGCGAACTGGGTGTCGCCCTTCATGTCAGATCATGCCTACGAGCACCCGCTCGTGCTCCCGCAACTCCCGCACCGATAGCAGCTCCCATTCCGCGTCATGATGCTGCCGCAGAAGCTGCAGGTCGGGGCATCTCCTAGATCCACAATTCCCGCCAGCGCATCCGCAGCATGGATTGAACCAGCTCTCAGTCCTGAGTCGCGGGCCGCGAGCGTTTCCTTTGTGCCCGTCCCTTCAGGACTCAGGTCTCTGGGCTCCGGACTCGGCTTCAGCCGCAGGTTCTCAAACAGCATCTGCTGCTGCCCGGTCAGAAACCGCAACTGCAGCCAGCGGAAGATGTAGTCCATGATCGACTTGGCATAGCCGATGTCGGGATTGCCGCTCCAGCCGCTCGGCTCGAAGCGCGTGTGCGCGAACTTCTCGCAGAGCAGGTCAAGTTTGACGCCATGCTGCAGCGCAATCGAGACTGCCAGCGCGAAGCTGTCCACTAAACCGGAGACGGTCGACCCTTCCTTGGCCATGGTGATGAACAATTCCCCCGGCGTGCCGTTGGGATACAGCCCGACCGTGATGTAGCCCTCATGGTCGCCAACTTTGAATTTGTGCGTGATCGAGGCGCGCTCTTCCTGCAGCTTGTGCCGCACCGCGCGCGGCGGCCCATTGAGATTTTCTTCTTCGTGTGGCGCGGCCGCCCCCGGCCGCGGATCATCTTTGCTGGAGTTGGCCGTCTTCGTCCCCGCCGCCGACAGCGGCTGCGACTTCTTGCAGCCATCGCGATAAATCGCCACAGCCTTCAGCCCCAGCTTCCAGGCCTGCAGATAAGCTTCCATAATGTCTTCCACCGAAGCGTTCTCCGGCAGATTGACCGTCTTCGAGATCGCCCCGGAGATAAACGGCTGCGCCGCCGCCATCATCCGCAGATGCCCCATGTAAGCAATCGACCGCGTCCCCTTCGCCGGCTTGAACGAGCAATCGAACACCGCCAGATGCTCGTCTTTAACATTCGGCGCCCCTTCGATGGTCCCGGTAGCATCGATGTAGCTGACGATTGCATCCGTCTGCTCATGCGTGTACCCCAGCTTGAACAGCGCCGAAGGCACAGTCTGATTGACGATCTTGATCATGCCTCCGCCAACCAGCTTCTTATACTTAACCAGCGCCAAATCCGGCTCCACTCCGGTTGTGTCGCAGTCCATCATGAAACCTATGGTGCCGGTGGGGGCTAGCACGTTACCTGGGAATTTCTGTAGCCGAATTTCTCACCGTGGGCCAGGGCTTCGTCCCAGCTGGCTTTACTGGCTTCGTAGAGGCTGGCTGGGACGTTGCTCTTGTTTATGTTGTTGACTGAGGCGCGGTGCATTCGGATCACGTCCAGGAATGGTTCGCGGTTGATGTACCAGCCGGGGCAGGCTCCGCCGGGCATGGTGGGGCTTGAGGCGGGGGCGCTCGCTTCGCTTCGCTGGACAGCCGAGGCGGCTGTCCCCACATGGGCATTGCTTGCCATATGGGTCGTGCCGATGCCGGCTCCTAAGTTTGTCTCGGCCAAGTTCCTCTTGGTGGCCTCGGTTGCCGGGGCGAGCGGGGCGCAGTGTTCGGCTATGCGGCTTGATTGCAGATAAGCTTCGCCGCACATGATTGCGGTTACGCAGGCGGCGTAGTCTCGGCCAGCGTCGGAGTCGTAAGGCAGGCCTGCGGCCATAAGCAATGCGCCTAGATTCGCGTAGCCTAATCCCAGTGGACGGTAGTCATGCGAATTGCGCATGATCATTTCGGTTGGATAGCCGGCGTTGTCGACCAGGATTTCCTGCGCGGTGATCAGGATGTCGACCGCGTGGCGATAGGCTTCCACGTCGAATGTGCCGTTGGGCGCAAATTTCAGCAGATTCAGGCTGGCCAGGTTGCAAGCGGAGTCGTCCAGGAACATGTATTCGCTGCACGGGTTCGAGGCGTTGATTCTTGCCGTGTTCTTCGAGGTGTGCCAGCGGTTGACGGTGGTGTCGTATTGCATGCCGGGATCGCCGCAGTGCCAGGTGGCTTCGGAAAGTTTCTTGAGCATATCTTTGGCTTTGTAAGTCTTCATCACGCTGCCGTCTTGCACTTTCTTGGTGGAGAAATCAGTGTCACGGACTACGGCGTACATGAAGTCGTCGTTCACGCGCACAGAATTGTTCGCGTTCTGGAAGAAGATCGACGAATAGGCGTCGGAGTCGGGATGCGAACCGTCGTATCCCATGGCGACGAGCGCGTGGGCCTTGGCTTCTTCTTTCTGTTTGCACTCGATAAACTCGACGATGTCGGGATGGTCAACGTTGAGGATGACCATCTTGGCGGCGCGGCGGGTTTTTCCGCCGGACTTGATTACGCCAGCGAAGGCGTCGAAACCTTTCATGAAGCTGAGCGGGCCGCTGGCGGTGCCTCCGCCGCTGAGGCCTTCGGTGGAGGAGCGCAGCGGAGAAAGATTGGTGCCGGTGCCGCTGCCCCACTTGAAGAGCATGCCTTCGGTTTTGGCCAACGTGAGGATGGAATCGAGTGAATCTTTCACTGAGTTGATGAAGCAGGCTGAGCACTGCGGCTTCTCGTAGCCCGTGATTCCGAATTCGACCTGCTGGGTCTGCGGATTCCAGTGCCAATTGCGGGCGTCGGAATTCGGCTCGATCCGGTCGCATCCTACGTTGAACCAGACGGGCGAATTGAACGCGGCATACTGGCGTAGAAGAATGTGCGCGAGCTCGTCGTGGAAGGTAGCGCCGTCCTCTGGAGTTTTGAAATAGCCCTGCGCCATGCCCCAGTCGCGGATAGTCTCGGCAACGCGGGTGACGAGCTGGCGAACTCCGGTTTCGCGCTCGGGAGTGCCAAGCTTGCCGTGGAGGTACTTCGAAGCGACGATGTTGGTCGCGGTCATCGACCAGTCCTTGGGAACTTCGACGTTTTTCTGCTCGAAAATCACATTGCCTTGCGCATCGGTGATGGCGGCGGTGCGGAGTTCCCATTCGAGTTCGTCGTAGGGAGAGACGCCAAGCTTGGTGAAGAAGCGGCGGAAGGACAGGCCGGTGGTCTTCTTTGAAGGCGCGGTTGCGGTGGTTTCAGCAGGGGTGGTTTTAAGCTCCGGCATTGGGTTCTCCATTAGTTATTAGATTCAACATAGCCCGATTCGGCGTCTCCGGAGCGGTCGGAGGCAGACCCGGGTGATGCAGGGGCCAAAGCCCCGGTTCCCAGTTTTCTGACCTTTCGGCATGGCTAAAGCCATGCCCTGATACGAATCAAAATCGACTTCACGCGGTGCCGAAGCGCCGCTCTTCCACGGTCACGCCCACATCCAAGCCAACGCTCGATGAGGCGAAGCCGCCTCCTGCGTGGCCAAGAAAGCCCCCAGAACGCTCCGCCTTAGAAGCCGGCGGGTAAAGCCTGTGGACAGTGAAGATTCTTATTGGCTCCAGAATCGGGACTCGTGTTTGCGCCCGGAGAATCTGCTTGCTCTCCGGGTTCGACTCCCTTGGTTGGAGCTTGAAAAGCGCCGGCCTGGGCCGATAAAGGCTGCCCCTTCGTCAGGCCCAGGGCAGGCCCTGAGCTTGCCGAAGGAAGTGTCCGCCCCACGCGGGGCATTTCCAGCGAAGACGAAAAATCGCTCGGAAAGCCGGTCGCTTTTTCCGCGGAGTTGCGCATCCATTGATTCAGTGCGGCGCAGATGGTGCGGCGCTGCTGCTGGTCTTCGACGACTACGAAACGAACGAAGCAGTTCCCGGAATGCAAGCGCGCGCGCATGGGATTGATGTGGCTGAACATGCGGTCCAAGACGTAGGCCATGTTGTCGTCTTCGGAGAATTGAATGACGGCGAGCATGCGCTTGGAGATCACGTCGGCGGCTGAAGCCGATGTCTCGACTGCACAAGCAACCGAGCTTCGCTCGGCCGGGCAACCGAGGGCGGCTGTTTCCGGATGTTCCTTCCCGCTGCCGAGGTCCATGATCTCTTCGGCGAGGCCGAAAATGCCGGGCTTGCTGGGAACGACCAAGAGACTGTGCGGAGAATCGCAGCGGAACCAGCGGGACCACTGCAGGCGGCGCGGGTCAACTGGGCGGTCAAGGCCGTACCGGGCCAGAGAATCCGAGACTATACGGGTTAAAGCTTCCATCCTGAGGCTCCTGCATCTGCTGGGGCCAAAGCCCCTACTCGTTGTGGCGCTTTGACGGTGCCCTTCGTTAAGCTGTCGCTTGCTCAGGGCAGGCTCCAAAACTGAAGCCGCCTTTCGAGTCACGCATCAGTGTGCGCGTCATTCTTGTCCAACAAGCTGGTTCGTTCACCGGGGGGAGGTTTCGGGGAACGGTCACCGGAACTACTGTTTGGGGATTCCGGCCCTCCCGACTGGGGATTCCGGCTTCCGCGTTGTGATTTACGGGAGGGCCCCCGGTCACCTCTGGCTGAGCGCCCTCCCGCCGTTTTTGGCTGACCTTTCTTTTTTTCTCTTCTTTCGTTCGACCGATTTCGTTCCCGCGAAACCGGGTCGATTAAGGGACCATGGGATTGCCAAGTTACTCCCCCTTATTGTACCTGTCAAGAGGGAAACACTATAGGTTGTATCCTCAACAATGATCGGCTTGATGCTGGGTCGGGGATCCGATTTTCCACAAGCGAGAATTCATGAAGCGTTAACAAATGGTTCGATCCGGGGCTAAAGCCTCGATCCTTATAAAGAGTCGACCTGACGCGGCGCTGAAGCGCCGCTCTTCCACGGCGCCGTCAGTGAATGGGACAGAGGAACAGTTGAAATGTTGGTGGTGGGTTGGTGCTTGGGTTGATCGGGGAGGATGGGCACGTAAACGTCTTCGAAAAACTCACGAGAGAGAATGCGGAGAACGCCGTCGGAAAATTCGGCAAGGTAGTCGCCCTTGCGGCCGGAGTGCTGGCGGCCGAGTACGTCGGTGAAAGTCAAGCTGGTGGTAAGTTGTTTGGCTTTGACGAGGAAGCGGGTGCGATAAGTGATCCAGGAATTTGCTGCTTTCATAGTGCCGATCGCTTTTGTCCTTGTCTTGAATCTTCTTATGTGTTGAGTTCGCTGATTATTGGCAGATCGAAAAAATTTCGTTGAAGGCGAGACCGAATCTACGAGCGAAACGGCGGATCGTCAACTCCGCTTTTTGGTGCAATTGAGGAAAATGCCGCCTACGGGATCGGTCTTAGAAGACACCTTGAGAAAAACTTCAAGAAAGCTTCGCTAAGCGTCATCACAGGCGCGAATCCGCGTTCGTCGACGGTAAGGCGGGAAAGTTTGTGCAGAGCCGCGGCGGATTCTCCACAGAGGGTACACAGGAAATGCAGAAAGGCTGAGTGCGGTGAGTGGCGGATGGCTGGTCGGCCGGTAAGCGCTGCGGCCTCGCGGCACGGTTGCCTTTGAGCCATTCCGAGACGAGAGCATGGGTATGACTTGCATCGCAAGAGAAAAATTTTCACGAAGTCGTGTACGCGAGAAGAACGTCTTAAAAAAGACAGACGTGTCTGGTCGGTGGTTTGAGGGCCGAATGAAAACGGAAGGCTTGTTGCAGTCGGAAAGAGGGCACGAAAGTGTTTATTCCTTTTTGTGTCTATTTTTTTCCAGGGAGGGAATCATGACCGAGGACCCGGTTTGCGGAATGAATGTAGATGAGAACAAATCCGAATTCCAGGCGCAGTTTGAAGACCAGAAATATTATTTTTGCTCGGAGGATTGCAAGCAGGAATTCGAAGCTGATCCGGAGGAGTTCGTGGAGACTTCGGCGGCGTAATTGTGGGTTTGCGCAAGATAAAAGGCCTCGCTTTATTCGGCGGGGCCTTTTTATAACTTCTTCAACAGGTTTCGATTCCGCCTCGCATCGCTCGGCGGGACGCTTCGGTGTTCGCCTCAGGACAGGCTTGCCAAGGCGCCCGTCGCCACGTGAGTTGCCCTCAGTAGGAAAACGACTGAAGTACGGTGAAAGCACTTTGCCCTTCGCCAATTTCCATGATGAACCCGACTCTCTTCGATGCATTGAGCACCATGGGGACTGGGCTGATCGGAATACGCTGAACATCGATAGTTTCCAGGACGGTGCCTTGTTCGTCGTAAACATAGACGCGAGGTTGGGGGTCGTTGGTGTTGCCACCGTTGGAACTCCATTGAGAAATCAAGAAAAGGCTGTGGACGGGATCGAAGGCGACACTGAGGCCGGAATCGGTAGCGATGCCGTCGAAGTTGGGAATGATAATTTCAAAGCCCGACTGGTTCGCGAGATTGTAGAATTCGACGCCACCATCGGCCGATGTTGTCGTAACGGCGGTCCCAGTTGCCGGATCTACGGCAAGGCCATCCACAACGCCGAGGCCGAGATTCTGGGTGAACTTACTTATTTCGCCGCTGAGAAGGTTCACGAGCGCGAGGCTGGTGACGCAGCCGGGCTCGGGGCAGCCCGGCGAGTCAGCCAAAACCGCCTGATTGGTTGCGGAGTCGAGGGCGATCTGCGGCTGGAAGAATTCGTCGACATCCTGAATCGACGCCAGCGAGATTTGCTGGTCCAAACGTATTGTTGGCCACGTTGGAGCTAAAAACAAACGTCTGGCCGGTTTGGAACGATACCTGGTAAGCGGCCACGTTGGGACTCGCGCCGGTACCGGCTAAAGTCCAGAAATCGAAGTTGGGTTTGATGGGCGGTTTCCAGGCGCCATTGAATTTGTTTTGCTCGAGCGGATTCACGATGTTGTAAAAGTTTTTTCCGCCATGCTGGTGGAGGATGAGGGCTGTGTTGCCGAAAACGCCCTCGGTGACAAAATCGTCCTGGCTGTCGGTCTTCGCGATGACGTTAAGAATCTTGCCGGTCGACTGGCTGAAGGTTTCGGTCGCCGCGAGATTGTTTCCATTCGACTGAGCGACAGACTCGCTCAAGACGCCTTCGGTGCCGGAAGGATCGATGGCGTACCCGAGAATTTGTCCTCCGAATTTGGGAGTGACGATGACGGGTTGTGCATTCTGCGCAGAGTCCAAATGAGAAGTTGTGGATTCGGAAGATCGGGGCGAAGCCAATAGTGGCGTTACAAAGCAAATGGCGCAAAACAGCGAACCTGTGAGGACGCAGCGAATGGCCGGGCGTGCGAGTGTCTGTCGAATCATGATGACCTTTCGGAAACAGAATCAGGGCGCAACCTTTATAGCGAAAGTGCCCGGAGAAGGTTGTCATGTTCTTGTCACGGGGTTGTTAAAAGAATGAGGATTGCTGCAGCCATCGACGCGGAGCGCCCACTCCACCCATCGATAGCAGGGGAAAGGCGCGGGCAGGGCGCCCGCGCCAGAATTCTCAGTGCGCAAATGCGGGTTCGTGGATGGCTTTTCCCGACTTAAACAAGTCGTAGCGCTGGTTGATTTCGTCCCAATTGACGGCATTCCACCAGGCTGCGAGGTATTCCGGGCGGCGGTTGTTGTATTTCAGATAGTAGGCGTGCTCCCAAACATCGTTGCCGAAGATCGGGTAGAGACCTTGGGTAAGAGGATTGTCCTGGTTGGGGGTGGTGACGATTTGCACTTCGCCGCTGGACTTGCCTGCCAACCAGACCCATCCCGAGCCGAATTGCTTCGCGCCGGCGTCGTTGAACTTGGCCTGGAAATCCTTGAAGTTGCCGAAGGTTTTGTTGATCGCTTGAGCGATGGGGCCGTTGGGATCGCCTCCGCCTTTGGGCTTCATGATCTTCCAGTACATGGAGTGGTTAACGTGGCCGCCGCCGTTGTTGCGGACTGCGGCACGAATGTCCTCAGGAATGGAATTGAGGTCGCGGAGAAGATCTTCGGCGGATTTCTTGCCGAGTTCGGGATGCTTTTCGATTGCGGCGTTGAGATTTTTTACATAGGCGCCGTGATGCATGTCGTGATGCAGAGTCATCGTCTGCTTGTCGATGGTGGGTTCGAGCGCCGCATAGTCATAGGGCAGAGGCGGTAGTTCAAAAGCCATGATGTTTTCCTCCAGAGTTCTATTTTACTGATGATAACGACGGAAGTGGGGATTCAGGCCGCTTCCTTATTGATGGTTCGAAACGGGGCTGCAGTTGCGCGGAATTTTACACCTCAGGGGCCAAAGCCGCACCCCTTCAAAACCGGAAAATACGCTTGCTCGGAGTGCGCTTGCTAGCGTGACAGCGACGCCGCCGAGGCGGTGGATGGGCCGAGGACTTCGCGGACTTTTCGGGCGAGGCTTTGCAGGGTAAAGGGCTTTTGCAGGAAGGCTTTGTGGGATTCGGAGGGCGGGAAGGCGTCTTGCGCGTAGCCGGAAAGATAAAGAACTTTCAAAGCAGGACGGCCGTCCAGCAGTTGTTGGGCAAGTTCGTGGCCGCTGAGGCCGGGCATGACCACGTCGGTGATTACGAGGTGGAGATCGTCTTTGTGCTCGGCTGCGAGCGCGAGCGCGGTCTGGCCGTTGGCGGCTTCGAGTACGCGATAGCCGCGCGATTCGAGCGTTTCGCGGACCAGCTGGCGAACAGATTCTTCGTCTTCAACGAGCAGTATGGTTTCGGAGCCGCCGGCAGACGATGGCGATGTTTGCGGTGAGCCGAGAACGTCGCAGGGTTCATCGACGCGCGGAAGATAAATGGTGAAAGCAGTGCCGTGGCCGAGTTCGCTTTGGACGAAAACGTATCCGCCGCTTTGCTTGACGATGCCGTAGACGGTGGAGAGTCCGAGGCCGGTGCCTTTGCCTTTTTCTTTGGTGGTGAAGAAGGGTTCGAAGATGCGGGCCTGAGTTTCGCGATCCATGCCCTCGCCGTTGTCGCTCACGGAGACCATCACGTACGGGCCCTTTTTGATATAAGAATGCTCCGGGCCATCTGACTCGTGCATGACCCCGGCGGTGCGGATGGAGATCTTGCCGCCTTTCGGCAGCGCATCTTTGGCGTTGACTACGAGATTCATGATGACTTGCTCGAGCTGGCCGGCATCGGCACGGGTGCAGCCGATAGAGGGCTCGAGCTGGGTAGTGAGTTCGATGTCTTCGCCGATGAGCGGACGCAAGAGACGCTCCATGTCGCTGACGATGGAGTTGACGTCGACGACTTTGAGTTCGAGAAGCTGTTTGCGGCTGAACGCCAGGAGCTGGCGAGTCAGCGTGGTGGCGCGATCGGCGGCCTGCTGAATGGATTCGGCCTTGGAAAGCAAGGGATGGCCCTGCGTGAGCTGGTTGAGGAGAACTTCGGTGTAGCCGGCGATGACCATGAGCAGGTTGTTAAAGTCGTGGGCGATGCCGCCGGCGAGGCGGCCGACAGCTTCCATTTTTTGGGCCTGGCGGAATTGATCTTCGAGGACGCGGCGGGCGGTAATGTCTTCGACGATGGCTTCGACCACGTCGGCGGGCTCGTCTCCGGCGGCCACGGCACGGCCGCTGATGCGGGCGGTGATTAAAGCTCCGTCTTTGCGCTTCCAGCGGACTTCCACGCCATCGATGCGGCCGGTGCGGCGGAATTCGTCGATGAGGCGGCCGTATTCAGCGGGATCGGAGAAGACATCTTTCTGTGGATCGAGCGCGAAGACTTCGAGCGCGGAGTCGTAGCCCAGCATTCCGATCAGCGCGGGATTCACGTCGAGGAAGCGGCCGTCGAGGCTGGAGCGGTAAATTCCGTAGACCGCGGTTTGAATCAGCGAGCGATAAGAAACTTCGGAACGGCGCAGGGCCTGCTCGTTACGTTTGCGGTCGATGGCGGCGGCCAGCTGCTGAGAGACCAGAGTGAGAACATCTTCATCGCGCTCGCCGAAGCGGTAGTTCTCGGAATAGCTTTTGAGGACCAGCACGCCGAAAATGTGCTGGTTCACTTTGAGGGGAATGCCGAGCCACTGCGGAGGAACTGCTTCAGAGGGTTCGATTCCGATTTCGACTTCGCCATTGCGTTGCAGTTGCCGGGCCAGATCGGGCGTGCAGAGCAGAGAGTCGCCGGTGTGCAGCACGTACTCGATCAGGCCTCGCGAGAGCTTGCGGGGAGCCGGAGCGGACTCGTGCTCGTCGACGAAGTAGGGGAAGCTGAGCAGGCCGGATTCGGGATCATGAATGGCGATGGCGAAATTGCGGGCGGGCGTGAGTTCGTCGACAATGGCGTGGACCGCGGCGAAGAACTGCTGCAGGTCCTTGGTGGCGCTGGATTTCTCGGCAATGCGGTAGAGAGCGGAGCTAAGGGCTTCGGCGCGCTTGCGTTCGGAGATGTCACGATAGACGGCGTAGAAAGCCCTTACTTTGCCATCGCTGAAGAGCGGCGCGGAGGAAACTGAAACGTCGAGCAGGCTGCCATCTTTGCGGCGGCGCTGGGTTTCGAGCGTCAGTTTTTCGCCGCGCTGCAGGCACTGCGCGATCCATTGGGCTTCGGCGGCGCGGTCGGCGGGGAACACCAAGTCGTCGATGGACTGGCCGCGGGTGTCGGCGGCGGTGAATCCGAACATCTGTTCAAATGCCGCGTTCACGTATTCGATGTGAAAGGACTTGTCGACAATGATGACGGGGTCGAACGAGTTTTGAAAGATCTGTTCAAGATATTGGCGGCGGACATCGAGGTTTGCATGGTTCGTGCTTTCGGAGTTTGAATCAAGAAATTGCCACGAAGGGTTGGGAAGCTTTGCTGCTGGATTGGAAATTTCCGGAGGAATAAATTCGGGCAAAGTTCCACGCTCGAGCGCGTTTCGTAAGCCCTTGGCACGCGCCAGATCGCGCGCGCGTGACCGGGTGACACGTTCCCCCATCTTTGATGATCCCCCTCTGACTTCGAGCCATTTGCATCGTAGAATGTGCAGGGATGGAGCGGAAAGTTACCAGGGTAATGGAAGCGGACTGGTTTCAAGATTTCAAATTTTCAAAGTTTCAAAGCTATTCAAGACTTTGCGGCTTTGAAACTTTGCAGCTTTGAAACCTTGAACCTTTTGCTTTGAAACTAGCTCTTATTGGCCAACATTTCGCAGACGCGGCGAATGGTGTCGCGCTGGGTGACGGTCAAGGTGAGGAATTCGAAGCCGTAGCGCAGGCCGTCGGTGTAACGCACGATGGCGCGCACTTTCAAGGGGTAGGGGCTGAGCGGCAGAGGAATTTCCAGGGAGACGATTTCTCCGGTTTCCAGTTTGCCGGTCAGCGTGGCGCCGATGCCATCCTGTCCGAGTTCGGTCGAATGCCCCCAACAGTCGGAGAATTCGCCGTTGCGGAACATGCGAACGTTGATGCGGGAGTCGAGCGCAAACCGCGGATAGCGGCGCGCCCGCTTACCGGGGTTTTCCGCCTTGGCGGTCGCGAGTTTTTTTCCAGGAGAAGCCATGGGTTCGATTGAGTAATTTTGCGATTTAGTAATTTTGTAATTTAGACCGAGAAGCCCGCTGGCTTTCAAATTTCCAAATTACGAAATTGCCAAATTACAAAATCTCCTTCAGTTTCCGTGAAGCAGATACCCCGGCTCCAGCGGGAGTTTGCCTGCGATTCTTACGACCGACACGCTGCTGTTGATCGAGTACACATCGACTACGCCTACGGCCCCGGGAATGGAAGCGACTTTGTTGACCAGGTCGTCATCGGATGTTGCGATGACGATCGCGGGATGATTGGTACGTCCGTGATTGGAAGCCATGACGAGGCCATTCACCTCGTTCTCGGACATGCCATAGACCTTTTCCAACACCAACTTCATTTCTGGCGCGGAGGGCGGCCGCATCACGAACGTGACCGGCTTGCCATCGGGCCAGCGATTGTTTTGCGCTTTGCAAACCCTCACCAAGTCGGCGATGGTGATTGCCCCGAGAGCGTTGGTTTTGTTCGAGACCAGGGCGAGATCGCGCGCGGACGCCAGCGACGCGCTGAGCGCGATGAACATGAACCCATGTACGACGCGTTGCTGCAACAATCTTAGATGGAACAAGCTTGGTCTCCGACAACGGGTGTTTGAGGGCCATTGTGCGGGAAGAACGGGTGTTTCTTAAAGGTAACTAAGGTCACGAGACTGTGAGCGGGCTGGGATGGGGGGGAAAAACAAGCGCGGCCCGAGGGCCGCGCTCTTGGTTTTAGTTGTAAGGGCCCGCTCTTAATCCCTTCTTCTGCGCAGCGCCGTGCGGATGAATCAGCGGATGCGGCACATACATGGCGTGGGCCCTCGCTACGGCAGAAGACGAGCCAGAAGCGCTCTGGGCCACAAACACGCCAGTTGAAATCTGGGTGGTGTCGTACTCCATGAACGGGAAGGTGCTTCCGTCGACGGTGTAGAAGATCAGATCGAGCACTCCATTGAGAGTGTTGAGACCTGTCGTGCTGTTCGCAGGGGGAGCAACGATCTCCCCTCTTCCCCCGCCGATGATCGCGTATGTGCCGGTGAGCGCCTGTCCATAGGTAGTGGGGCCGTCGAGAGCTGAATTTTCGTCGATTGAGCCGGTTATGGTCGTGCCGCTGCTGGCTGAATCGAACGCGGCAATGTCGTCCACCTCAGTTGTAGAGCCGTTTGAGGAAACCAAGCCTGAGAGATTTAGGCCGTAGGGAGCTGGGACGGCGAATGTTGCGCCGGTCGTCTGCGTGTAGGCGGTACCGGTCGTGATTCCGGCGATGGCGCCAGAGCTATCAATCTCCAGCAAGAGCACACCGCCACTTGATGGATACGCCGCATAAGTCGTGCCTCCGGTGAAGCCGGAGAGACCGCTTAACGTATACCGGCCAGCATTTCCGGTTGTGGCAGCGTAAGCACCCGTAAAGGACTGTGGTGTTGTTGGGGACAGCGTTCCGCCCTCATTGAAATCTTCGTTAGAGGAACTCGTAATGTCGCCCGAGGAATCGGTGGCAATGAACCCTCCGGCTGCAAATGGCTCGTCGTTGACCGTTAGCTCGCCAGAAAGCGTGAATGCAAGAGTTCCCACTGGCATGGTGGGTGTGGTCTGAGAAAATGCATCCCCGGACTGGACTGCGGTCGCGTCCATTTCGATGAATTTGAGATGAGTGGAGTCAATCGGAAATACATCGAACGTCTGGTCAGGATACGCCGAGGTGGAAAATGTTGTGGATGGCGTGGTCGACGACACAGTTACGTTCCCGGTGAGAGCTTCATCCTGATAAACGGACGCGGCGTTGTTGTTGAAATCGGCTGCTCCGGCGCTGATCGCCCCCCCCGAACCCACCGTGAAATTCCCGGCGCTGGCGAAGGACGTGCCGCTACTGTAGGTCGCCCCAGAAAGGAGGAACGCGTAAGGTGCCGACGGAGTCACACCAGAACTCTGCAAATCAAGCGTGCCGCTGGCGGTGCCGAAACTGTCGAATTCGATGACTAGGCCATGCGAGGTATCCTGCATGACAAAATCGAAGGTAAGATTGGGAAATCCAGCGCCGATGTTCGTGGTAACGGTCGCCTGTCCTCGCCCGTCGACCTCGATGCAATATGAGCCAGTAAAGGTGGCGCGGGCGACGGGAGCGGTAAATTCCTCGGTATCGGTAGAGGCAATATCAAGCGTTCCGGCCGTCACGGAGCCTTTCGTGCTGCAGCCGCTGCCAGACCCATTCGCTGTCAGCGTGCCGGCCATGGCATAGGGCGCTTCATTGGCATCCGTGCCGGAAATAGAGAACACATATGTTCCGTTCAGGTTATTGTTGCCGAAGTTGCCTCCGCTCGCCGGCGGGGTCGGATTTACTGGGGCTGTTCCGCTCGACCCGCCGCAGGCAGCCATGAATGCGATTGTAGAAAGTGAAACGAGAAGTACGAACGCTTTACGTACGGGCATAACTTCCCCCTGGAAGACGTCGATTGCGGAGCGGGTCACTGTTAGCTCCGAGGTTAGCACAACAATTCACTTGCATTGAACCCGAACCATGGAAATAAGTAGCGCAGACGCTGAAAAAAACGCGCAGGGCCGCGAAGAAAGATGATGATGACAATATGCGACGCAAGCTATACACATCTTTACATTCCATGGTTAAGCAGATGATACGTTGAATAAATCAACAAAGGACGAGGCGCGAGTGAGATTGCGAAGCACGGAAATCACACGCAGAGTTCGATGCGGGCTGGCATTGTTTGCGATGCTTGCGGTGAGCGTATCCGGGTTGGCACAGCAATTGACGGGGCGGAGTGCGAGCGCGAGCGGCGCTGAACTCGCGGCGGACAAAAGCGCGCCGAAAGATTCGCAGGGCGAGGCGCAGGGCCAGGGTAACGATCAGGACACCGATCAGAACAACGACCGCGATGGCGAGGGACTGCAGATCGAGCCCACTGAATTGCCGGACACGTATCCGCAGGGGCCTTATCACGTGCGGTTTCACGGCAAGGGCAACTACGTGCCTACGTTGCACTGGAAGGTGATTAAGGGCAAGTTGCCGCCGGGGATCACACTGAATGAGGACGGGATGCTGCAGGGAGCGGCGCAGCGCGCTGGAGATTTCAATTTTGTGGTTGCGGTAAAGGATGGCAGCCAACCCCAGCAGGCGGTGCAGCGGGGATTTGTAATTAAGGTGGTGGACGCGATGACGGTGGCGTGGAAGGTGCCGGCGCATGTGAGCGGAAACCGTATTGAGGGCAGCGTGGACGTTTCGAACATGACGCTGGACGACATTGACTTGACCTATGACGTGAAGGCGATTGCGGACAATGGGAGGGCGACAGAGATTGGGTACCAGCATTTTCCGCTGAAAAAGGGAACGACGGGAATGACTCTGCCGTTTGGAGAGACGCTGCCGAATGGGGTCTATGTGGTGAACGTGAGCGTGGAGGGCGAGATCGTGCAGCGAAAGGCTTTTTACCGGCAGCAGTTGCAGACTCCGGGGCCGCTGCATGTGGCGGTGAGCCCGTAGAGGCGCGGGTGCGTTGCTTTGCGAACTTCATCGCGAACGTTGACTAAGATCTTTTGGCCGCGAAGTTCGCTAAGAACCGCCGCTAAGGACGCAAAGAAATTAACAACGGGATGCTTGGCTTACGGTGGTCATGTTGACTTGAAGTTGAGAGTTCTGACAGACTGGGAATTCCGCTTTACCTTTTTGCTTTGTCTGGGACGCAAAACTAAGCATGGAGTTATTGCTCAATCTCGCATGGATGCTGTTGGCGCTGCCGGCATATTGGCTGTGGCGGCAAGACGCGGGTGTGCGCGCGGCGCGCCGGGTAAGCTCTCTGCAATGCCTGCTGGCGCTGGGATGCGCGCTGGTCCTGCTGTTTCCGGTGATCTCGGCCTCGGATGATCTGCATGTGATGCGGGCGGAGATGGAAGAATCGGCGAGCAAGCGGACGATAAAGCAGGCGGCGGGCGATAAGGCCTCGGCATGGACGAATCGTTTGCAGTCGCCTCCGGCGGCAGTGGCTGGCGCAGATTGGCTTCCCCTTCCCGAAATTGCGGCGGCAGAAATTTCTGATCTCGATGTACCGCTTGTTATTACGCGGGCCTGCGCGGAGTATGCGGGCCGCGCGCCTCCTTTTTCCCTCCTCGCGTAGGTCGTCAGTCGTTAGAAGTTCGTCCCGGAAACGGTTGCTGCGGAGGTTACGCTGCGCGGCAGTTTTGAACCCGGTGGCGGTTATTCATCCTTTGTGAATCTTTGCCTTGTGAACTTCGCAGATGAACAAGTGTTTCGCGGAGTGCTCAGGACCGCGAAGCCGAAATTATGAGCAGACCGGGTGCGTCGGCATTCCGGACGGTGGGATCGGCAATGCAAGAAAACTTCTGGAAGTGTTGCGTGCTGGGCGTGCTGTGCGCGGGAGTTGGTATGGCCGCGGCGCAGACGATTCCGCAGGCGCCGGAGCCGCAAGCTTCTGCACAAGGTTTGCCGCAGAGCGTACCGCCGTCTTCGCCGCAAACTGGGCCGCGCCCGTTTCCTAAAGAGTGGACCTGGCAGGAAGTGAAGGACCGGCTGGAGCTGAATAACCCCACGCTGCTGGCTGGTAAGTTGAACATCAGCGAATTTCAGGCGGATGAAATTACGGCGCACTTGCGGCCGAATCCGCAGTTGTCGCTGCTTTCGGACCAGATCGATCCGTTTAATTTCGGGCCGTCGCATGGGCCGTTCTCGTATTTGCTGCCCTCGGCGACGATCAGCTATCTGCACGAGCGGGCACACAAGCGGGAGTTGCGCACGGACGCCGCCAAGGAAGCGACGGCGGTTGCGATATCGCAGCAGAACGATCTCGAGCGCGGATTGTTATTCAACCTGCGGAGCGCGTTCGTGCAGACTCTGCAGGCGAAGGCGGTGCTGCAGGTTTCGAAAGATAACCTGGAATATTACGACCGCGTTCTGCAGATCAGCAAAGACCGGTTCGACGCGGGAGACATCGCGCAGATCGATTATGAGCGGCTCGAATTGCAGCGGGTGCAGTATGAGTCGGACGTGCAGACGGCGGAAGTAAATTTGCGGACGCAGAAGATCGAGATGCTCATGCTGTTGAATGAGCACACGCCGATCGACGAATTCGATGTGGTCGGTGTTTTTGATTTCAACGAGCAGATCGATCCACTGGATTTTTACCGGCATGTCGCGCTGGACAATCGACCTGACCTGAAAGCGGCGGTGCAGAGCGTGCAGGAAGCGCAGCTCAACTACAAGCTGGCGGTGGCCAACGGATCGACGGACCCGACGCTGAGCTTCGATGTGGGACGAAATCCGCCGATCGATTTTTACTTTGGCGTGGATGTGAGCATCCCGCTGCGGATTTTCGACCGCAACCAGGGAAACAAGCTGCACACAAAGCTGGACATTCCGCGCAACGAAAGATTGCGGGATGCGGCGGAGATGCAAGTGTTCAGCGACGTGGATACGGCTTACGCCACACTGAACAGCAACTTGATTCTGCTTCGTCCCTATAAGACGAAGTATCTAGCGGAGGCGACGCACGTGCGCGACACGATGTGGTTCTCCTATCAGCATGGCGGAGCGGCGCTGCTGGATTTCCTAAACGCGGAGAGCGATTACCGTGCCGTGCAATTGAATTACGTGAACCTGGTAGGCGCGTATTTGACGGCGGCGGCGCAGGTCAATCAGGCGGTGGGCAAAGAGGTAATTCAATGAAGAGTGGACGGATTCGTGGAGGGCTAGCGAGAGAAAAGCAGGTCCCATACCGATTCTTCGAATCGGTTCGGAATGACATGGGGCGGGGCCGGTTGCGCCCCCAGTGTCTTGCGGCAACCGCGATGTGTGCGCTTCTGCTGCTTGTTTCCGGTTGCAACGAAGGCAAAGCGAATCCGCAGCAGGAGCAGCCGCCTCCGACGCAAGTGGTCCCGGAGATGAACGCCAATGATTTCAAGGTGGCACCATCCGGATTTGTTTCCGCTGGCAAGCGCGATAGCGTACAAAGCGCCAACCTCGCTCGACGTTACGGGGCTGGTGCAACCTGATATTTCGCGTTCGGTACCAGTGATTTCGCTGGCGACGGGCCGCGTGGTGGAGGTCAAGGCGAAGCTGGGCGATGCGGTCACAAAGGGGCAACTGCTGTTGCGGGTGCAGAGCAATGACGTTTCCGGCGCTTACCAGAACTATCGCAAAGCGGTGAATGATGAGTTGCTAGCGCGATTGCAATTGCAGCGGCAGCAGATACTTTTTGCAAAAGGAGCGGTTGCCAAGAGCGCAGTCGAGCAAGCGCAGGACGCAGAAAAAGACGCTGTGGCCGACCTGGATGCAGCGCAGGAACAGCTGCGGCTGTTGGGGATCGACAAAGATCATCCTTCGGGAATTGTCGATATTAAGGCACCGATTTCCGGGATCATCACCGATCAGCAGATCACGAATGCGTCGGGTGTGCAGGGGTTGGCTTCGCCGAATCCGTTCACGATCTCCGATCTTTCTTACGTGTGGATCATCTGCGACGTTTACGAAAACGATCTCGATGCGGTCAAGGTGGGGCAAAGTGCCGACATCAAGTTGAGCGGATATCCAGGGCAGGTTTTCAAAGGACGTATCGACAATATATTGCCGGTGCTCGATCCCAACCTTCGCACCGCGAAAGTCCGGATTGAAGTCGAGAATCCCGGAATGATGAAGGTGGGAATGTTTGTGACCGCGACGTTTTACGGAAAGCAGACCGAGACGTTTGCGGCGGTGCCTGCGAGCGCGGTCGTGCACTTGCACGACCGCGACTGGGTTTACGCGCCTTTGGGCGGCAGCGATTTCAAGCGACTGGAAGTGGTTGGCGGAAAGATGCTGCCGGGAAATCTGCAGCAGATTGTTTCCGGGCTCAAGCCGGGAGACAAAGTTGTGTCGAATGCACTCATGCTGCAGAACACGGTTGAGCAATAGAAGCTGGAGCACAGGTAAATGATTCGTCGGGTCGTCGATTTCGCGCTGAACAATCGCCTGCTGGTGCTGGCATTTGCCGTCCTGCTATTTGCGGGTGGGATTGTTGCGTTTCACGATCTGCCGATTGAGGCCTATCCCGACGTCGCCGACAACTATGTCGAGATCATCACGCAATGGCCGGGAATTTCCGCGGAGCAGATCGAACAACAAGTCACGATTCCGCTGGAAATCGCGATGGGTGGCATTCCGGACGTGGTGCACCTGCGGTCATTTTCGCTGTTCGGGTTGTCCGACCTGAAACTGATTTTCAATGATGAGTCTACGAATGAGTGGAACCGCGAACGCGTGCTGGAGCGCTTGAGCCAGGTGACGCTGCCTCCGGGCGTGAACCCGCAGATGGGCACGGACTGGAGCCCGGTCGGGCAAATTTATTTCTTCACGCTCCATAGCACGAATCCGGCTTATGACCCGATGGAACTGAAGTCGGTTGAAGACTGGGTGGTCGAAAAGAATTTCAAGTCGGTGCCCGACATCGTCGATGTCTCCAGTTTCGGCGGGCCTACACGCGAGTATCAGGTACGGCTCGATCCGAACAAATTGGTCGCGTATGGGTTGAGCCTGGCGCAGGTCGAGCAGCAACTCACCAACAACAATGCGAATGCGGGCGGCAGCTTTATCCAGCAGGGGCTGCAGCAGATCAACGTGCGGGAAGTTGGAATGGTCGATCGCACGCAGGACATTGCCGAGACTGTCATCCTAACGAAAAATGGAACGCCGCTGCGGGTGAAAGATCTGGGAGTTGTGTCGCAGGGGCCGAAAATAAGGCTCGGCCAAACCGCCAAGTCGATTCACGAAGACGGAAAGATTTTCGACGACGACGATGCCGTCTCTGGCATCGCTCTGCTGCGCAAGGGCGCGCCCGCCGACACTGCGCTGCAAGCGCTGCATGAAAAAGTCAAGGAAATGAACGATCGCATTCTGCCGAAAGGCGTGAAGATCGTTCCCTTCATCGATCGCAGCGATCTGGTTCGCTTCACCAGCCACACCGTTCTGCACAATTTGACCGAAGGCATGATCCTGGTCTCGATCATTCTGTTCCTTTTTCTCGGAAACGTGCGCGGAGCGCTGATTGTGGCCGCGACCATCCCTTTCGCGCTGCTCTTCGCCTCCATCTGCCTTGATCTGCGGCACATTCCAGCCAACCTGCTCTCTCTTGGTGCGCTCGATTTCGGCATGGTTGTGGATGGAGCGGTGGTAATGGTGGAGAACATTGTCCGCCATCAAAATCTCAGAAGCGGCGATACCAAGACGGGACGAGAGCGCATCAGTGAGGCGTCGCATGAAGTGCAGCGACCGGTATTCTATGCGATTGCAATCATTATCACGGCCTACCTGCCGATCTTTACGCTGCAGCGCGTTGAGGGCCGGCTGTTTCACCCGATGGCATGGACGGTGGCGTTTGCGTTGGCGGGCGCGCTGATTTTTTCGATCGTGATCGCGCCCGTGCTGTGCAGCTACGCATTCGCCAAAGGCGCCAAGGAATGGCGCAACCCGGTCATGCATTTTGTCGTGGAGAAATACCGGGTTGCGGTCCGCTGGGCGATTCGGCACCGCGCCGTTACCATCGGCGCATGCCTGCTCATGCTGGCACTGGGCGCTTACCTTGCGTTCAGCGGCGTGATTGGTTCCGAGTTTCTGCCTCACCTGGATGAAGGCGCGCTTTGGGTGCGCGGCACGCTGGCGCCGAGCGCCGGCCCGGACGAAGGGCTTCGCGTCATGAACCAGGCGCGAATTATGCTTTGTTCGTTTCCTGAAGTTCCGCAGTGCTGGAGCCAGGTTGGCCGGCCCGATGACGGGACCGATACAACCGGCTTCTTCAATACCGAGTTTTTTGTCGACCTCAAGCCGAAAGAAGAATGGCGTCCCGTTTTCCACCAAGACAAAGACGAGCTGATCGCCGCGATGCAGCGTGAGCTCGACAAGATCCCCGGCGTGGTCTGGGGATTTTCACAGCCCATCGAAGACAACATGGAAGAGGCGGTCAGCGGGGTGAAAGGCGCACTGGCCACCAAGGTTTTCGGAGACGATTTGAAGGTGCTTGAGGAAAAGAGCGACGAGATTGCGAACATCATGAGAGGGATTCGCGGGGTCGAGGACCTGGGTATTTTCCGCGTTCTTGGCCAGCCCAATCTGAACGTCACCGTGAATCGCGCGGCCGCTGCACGTTACCAGATCAACGTTGCCGACGTGCAAGATGCGATTCAGACCGCGGTCGGCGGAAATGCGCTCACCCAGGTGTTGAAAGGCGAAGCGCGCTACGATCTGACGCTGCGCTATCTGCCGAATTATCGCGATACGAAAGATGCCATTGAAAACATTCGTTTGCTCTCTCCCACTGGCGAGCGGGTCTCGCTCGCGCAATTGTGCAATGTCAGCGAGACAGACGGCGCTTCTGAAATTTATCGCGAGGGCAACCGGCGTTACGTGGCCATCAAGTACAGTGTGCGCGGCCGCGACCTGGGCAGCACCGTCGAAGAGGCCATCCGCAAAGTGAATGCACAGGTCAAACTGCCGGTGGGATATACGATCGATTGGGAAGGAGAATATGCCAGCCAGAAGCGCGCCGATGAACGGCTGTTGATTGTACTGCCGATCACCATCCTTCTGATCTTCATCATTCTTTATACGATGTTTAAGTCATTCAAGTGGGCGTCGCTGATCCTGGCCAATATTGCGATTGCGCCGATTGGCGGGCTGCTGGCGCTGTTGATTACGGGCACGAATTTCAGCGTCTCTTCCGGCGTAGGCTTTCTCGCTCTGTTCGGAGTGGCCGTACAAACGGGCGTGATCATGCTGGAATATATCAATCAGCTTCGCGCGCGGCGTTTTACGGTGGAGGATGCGGCGGTGGAAGGAGCCGTGCTGAGGTTGCGGCCCATTATGATGACGATGCTGGTCGCAACTTTGGGACTGCTGCCGGCGGCCTTGTCACATGCGATTGGATCGGACTCGCAGCGGCCCTTTGCCATTGTCATTGTCGGAGGTCTGATCGCTGCGCTGGTCATGAGCGTCTTCCTGCTGCCAACTTTGTACGTCTGGGTTGCGCGCGAGCGCGATGTGCTGCCGATGGCGGAAGAGAGTTTTGAGACCGGCGAACACGTAGATTAGCTGCGAGCGGTGAGCTACGAGTTGCGCGCGAAGAAAAAACTTAAACCACGGGTACAACGGGGTTCCGCTGGATAAGGCTCACGCTGGCTGCTTTAGTTGGGCTGCTCTTTCATGGGACAAGTTCCTGGGCCCACTTTTCTGCGGTTGGTGGAATCGATCCGTTGAGTAAGGCTGCGAAGGCCCCGAGAGTTTTACGGGCGTCTCCGATCGGATAGTAAAACGCTTCCCAGTTGTCGCTGTCTTCGCCGTCGTGGTTCGGGATTACGTAATCGAAATGCCAGGCGTCTTGAAGTTCAGGATAGGCATCGGAAGCGCGCTTCTCGATATCTTCCAAATCTTTCAGCGATAGATTTGTTTTTTGCCGCGTGGTGCGCCGCAGCAGCTTGCGGCGCTGGATGTCAGTGATCAGATCAGGAAGAGAAATGTTTCTCTCCGACGCCTTGAAGTAGGCGATTTCTTCTTTGGAAAGTGGCGAGAGAAAAATGCTGAGCTTGGGAACGGTCGCCAGGCGCGAATGCGAGAGCAAGGTGCGGCCCACCGAAGAATTTCCCTCATAGAAAGCTTCGCCGCGTTCGAGCAAAGATTCCAATTGCCGAATTTCGAGCGCCTGCAGGTCGTCGTGGACCGGAAGCACGGCGTAGCGAGGACCGTTGCGCAGGGCCTCGAGCTGGATGCGGGTGCGGAAGTGATAGTCGACGCCATCGACTTCGCCAGGACGGGGAGAACGGCTGTTGATCATGACTAGTTTCTGCAAGCGGGCGCGCAGTTCCGGATGAAACCTGCCGAGCGCGCGATAAAGCGGGGTCTTGCCCACGCAGGAAGGACCGATGAGCATCACCAGACGGCCGCTCTTCGAGTTTGGAGCTTTCTTGTCTGGACGGGAGGACGATGGCCGCACGGAGCGTGGCATGGGGTTATCCGGTACGGGATAGTTTACGGGAAAAAGGGAGACTGCGGATGTGGGTCCGCGGGAATTCGGCGCGGCTGTGCGACTTGAACGACGCCAGAAGAGTGAAGGGGTTGAGTGTAAATGCTGACTTCGTCAACCGGTGAACGTGGGGCGCGCTGCCGCAGGCCCCACCACTTTTCGTTTTGGTTCCTGGCATCGGAAAAGGATTGGAGCATTTCTCCTCTACCCAAATCCCGGGAATTTGTGCTAGTGTCCGGCGCGGAGGTTTCGTATGAAGCGTTCTGCCCTCGCGCTCCTCGCGCTGCTGGCCTTTTTCAGCGTGCCCGCACGGGCCGCGTACTCCGCCGCCAACGTGAAAGGCACTTACGGCTTTTTGCTGAATAAGTGGACAGATGCTCCTGGGACAAATTCCGCATCGCAGGGTGTCCTAACTTTCGACGGTATTGGTGGGGTTTCCGGCGGCATCCTTCAGTTGACCAGCGTAGGCGCACAACAGTCCGATTTCGGGAGCGGAAGCGTCTATTCGGTCAAACCCAGCGGGAGCGGGCCCATGAGTCTAATAACATCCGGGGGCACACTCGCGTTTGCTTTTGTGCTGACATCGGTTTCCGGCGGCGTCGCCCAGGAATTGCAGTTGGTGTTACTGGATCCGGCAGCAGGTAACGTTGTGACCGCCGGGACAGCCGCTGCCATCAATCTCGCAGGCCAAGGGAGCAATGCGAATTTGAAGGGGACTTACGGTTTCATCTTGAATAACTGGCAAGCAGATTCAAGCTTTCCTGTCTTGGGTGGCGTGGGCAATCTCAGGTTCGACGGAGTGGGCAGCGTTACCCTCTATATAACTTACGAGTTACGCGGGGTCCGGCAAACGGAGGCCTTAGTCGGTACCTATTCGGTGACAGCTGATGGAAGCGGGACGGGCACCATGGTCTTCGGTACCGGCGCAGATGCAGTGACATACTATTTCGGCATGAATACGGTGCGTAAATCGATCGCTGCGGGATTGCAGTTCATGGGCAACCCGAATGGAGTGCAGACCGCCACTGCGATTCTGCAGTAGAGAATTGTCTAGCGGGCGAAACGGGTAAGAATTCAGCCCCCTGAGCATGCACCTGGCGGTACTCCTGCAAAAAGCGAACTACGGGGCGCTAGTCACCTCAAATAATTAAGAGTTCCGAGGTGGTGTTGGATCCGTTCGTCTCGGCCAGTAGCTCGCGTTAGACCCTTGCCTGACCTGCTACGGAGCTTCCCTTGCGGGGTGCCACGCGCGATCTGTGCTCGGGCTCCGGGCTAACCGCCAACCGGAAAAACCTACCCAACGCCTCGGAACTCTATCCTGCCTTCGACGGGTTTTCTCGTTCTCCTCGACCAGCGCTTTGCTATAGACCCTTGCTAGCCTTCTCTCGTCATTTTGCAATGCGAAAGTGACTTGGCTTGAGCCCCGGACGCCGCACCAACCGGAAAAACTTAAGAAAGTGTCAAAGAACGATTATGTTTTTACTCCTTCTATCTTTAGAGTCAACAAAAACTGTGCGATTTTATCTGGTCTGTTTTCAATTGAGTGCAGCGAGTTCACAGGCGGGTGCCAGAATTTGGTGCAGCCGCTGAGAAAGCAGGGAAGCAAAGAGATTTTCGGAAGCGTTTCTTGCTTGCTGAATGAGGTGCGCGAGTGCGAACGCGGGCTTGCGGGGTGTATCGCGGCCTGTGCATATCCCCTGAAAACCGCGCCCAGCAATGGATTTCGCTCGATTCCATCTGAACTTAAATGCGCTTTGCAATTGTTTGCTTACAAACTGCATGTACATGGGAAGTTAGTCGTAATCGCTTGACAATGCAGTTTTCTCTGCTAGAGTGCGAGAAAAGCTGCTCAACCCTACATTTCGACCCACAGGTGCCCAGTATATGAAGAATGTGTATGAAGTTTTGCGGCAGAAGGAAATGGAATTGACCCGGTTGGAAAAAGAGGTGGAAGCATTGCGGCTGGTGGCTCCGCTGCTTTCGGAAGAAAAAGAAATGACCGCGGAGATGACCAAGTCAGTCCTGCCCACGGCCGTGAATCGGCACCGCAGGCGCCGGTAAGGATTCCTGCAGCGGCAACGCTTGTGCCAGCCGCGCAGCCGGTACGCGCAGCGGGATGGGACGACACGGCGAAGCGCTGGCCGTAGAGATTGGCGACTTGCGCGTGGAAGATGCCGGATCTCCCGTCGACATCCCTTAAAGGCTGAAGCCCCGTCCTTTTGTCCGTCTTATGGCACGACTGAAGTCGTGCCCTTCCCTATTATTCTCGAACGACCTCGATAAGCGCCACTAGCAATCGCTCCACTTCTTCCAGCGTGTTGTAGTGCGCGAGGCCGATGCGGAGAAATCCTCCGGAGCTTTCGACGTTGAGGCGCTCGGTCAAATTCAGGGCGTAATAATTTCCATCCCAGGTGAAAAAGCCGCGCTCGCCGAGTTTGGTGGCGAGGACGAGCGGGGTTGTGTCTTTTGTCTGATTAATTGCGCGGATCGCAAGCGTGGGGCAGCGCCAGTCGAAACAGGAGGGATCGGTAATGCCGTAGATTTTCAGCTGCGGAATTTGCGAAATGCCATTGATGAGGCGATTCATCAGCGAGTGCTCGTGACGATGGATGGCTTCGAAGGCGGAGATGATGGCCGCGCGGCGGGCAGGTGGTTGAGACTCGTGATTCCCACTCAACGAACCCCGCGTTGAGTGGGGCACCCCGGGGTTTGTGGCAGAGGGTCTCGCTTCGCTCGACGGACGGCCGAGGCGGCTGTCCCTACTTGTTTCGTGATGGCGGCCCAGGTCGGCGATGTAATCCACGCAGGCTGCGATTCCGGCGATGCACTCGTGATTGAGCGTGCCCCACTCCCAGCGATATGGGATCGCTTCGGTGAGCGGGCGGACTTTGTAGGGACGCAGGCGGGTGAGATGCTCGCGCTTGCCGAAGAGCACTCCCATGTGCGGGCCAAAAAATTTGTAGGTTGAGCAGGCGAGAAAATCGCAATCGAGCGCTTTCACGTCGATGAGGCCATGCGGCGCGTAGTGGACGGCATCAACGTAGGCGAGCGCGCCGACGGAGTGGGCCAGGCGAACGATTTCTTTTACCGGATTGATGGTGCCGACGGCGTTTGAGGCATAGCCGATCGCGACCAGTTTTGTTTTCGAATTAAGCTTCTCGGCGAGGTCCTCAACGTCGAGCGTGCAATCTTCTTGGTGAATTTCTGCCCAGCGGACGGTCACTCCTTTTTCTTCGAGAGCTAGCCACGGAGAGACGTTGGCATCGTGATCGAGGCGCGTGACGATGATTTCGTCACCGGAACCGAGTTCGCGGCCGAGGGCTCGGCTCATCATGAAGGTGAGCGTGGTCATGTTGGGGCCGAAGACGATTTCATCGGCTGCGCAGTTGAGAAAGTCGGCCATGGCGGCGCGAGCGCCGGAGATCATGGCGTCGGTGTTGCGGCTGGTAGCGTAGGCTCCGCCGGTGTTGGCATTGTTGTGGCGCAGGTAATCGGAGATGGCGTCGATTACGCGCTGCGGGACTTGCGTGCCGCCGGGGCCGTCGAGGAAGACCGCGGGATGTCCATTGACGGTTTGGGCGAGGGAGGGGAATTGGGACCGGATTTTGGTAAGGTCGAGCGCGGCGGAGGCGAGGGTTTCAGTGGTTGGCATAGTGTTCGTCTATCTTCCCACGGCTCGGACGAAATCCGCCAGCACGCCATACGCAGTTGCGTACAAGCCGGGATTTTCTTCGGTGATGGCGAGGCCGGGAAAAATGTCGGTTTCGAAATAGACGTAGGAAGATGGGCCGGTGATTTGCGCCATGGGATCGGTTTGCGGAATTTGTTCGGGGCGGACACTGGCTGTGACTCTGTTGGCGTCTTTCTTTGCGCGGCATACTAGCTTGTAAGGCCGGCCTTCTTTTTTGGCCGCGCGGACAGCTTCTGCGCTCAGATTGCGAATTCCTTCGCGCTTGATCTCTTCCAGCTTTACCGGCACGTCCATCAGCACGGCGATTAGCGCGGCGGTTTTTACGGCGGCGTCCCAGCCGTCGATGTCGTGGGTGGCGTCGGTTTCGGCGATGCCAAGAGATTGCGCTTCCTTCAACGCTTCGTCGAAGCTGATGCCATTTCCCATTTCGCTGAGGATCACGTTTGTCGTCGAGTTCAGGATGCCGTGAAAGCCTTGCAGATGAATCGCGGGCAATTGATCGAATAGAGAGAAAATGGGGACGCCATCCATCACAGTGGATTCGAACAGGAAGCGCTTGCCGCGGATTTTCGCCAGGTCACGCAGTTCGCGGAAGGCATGGACGATGGGGCCTTTGTTGGCCGTGATGGCGTGGGCTCCATGCTGGAGCGCGGCGCAGATGTGATCGATGGCTGGCTGGCCGGTCTCGACGTTGAGGGAGGTGGCTTCGAAGAGAACGTCAGCACGGGCGGCTGAGAGCCAGGGACCGACGTCGTCAACCTCAGCGGCTAAAGCGGCCTTAAGATCGGCATCCTTTTCGGCGCGGCTAAAGCCGCGCCCTTCCAAATCCAATCCGTTTGGATCGGCGATCCATCCCATGCGTCGGCTCGCGATGCCGGTGATGCGAAAGGAAATTCCGTCGCGCTCGCGCAGTTCTGGTTCGCGATCGAGCAGGAGTTGCACGAGTGTGCGATTGACGTTGCCATAGCCGAGGAAGCAGAGATTGTAGGTGCGGATGAAGTCCCCTCAGGGGCCAAAGCCCAATTCAAATGGCTGCGGACTATCCCAGCGCTGAAGCGCCGCGCCACCTAAGATCGAAAGGTTCACGCGGGCAAGAGTGCCCGCGCCACATTAGCCCATGGTTGTGGTGTGTTCGGGCTGCACTTTATACATCACGCGAACTTCGCCAGGCTGGCCATAAGGATATTTATCGACGCCAAGATATTTTTTCGCCATTTTATTGATGTGCTCGCCGGCGCCTTCTTCGGTGATTTCGACCACGCGTCCGCGAATTTCGAGATAGCGGTAGGGGTTCTCTGGATCGATAATCGCCAGCGCCACACGCGGATCGCGGCGGACATTTTTATCTTTCTGGCGTCCTTTGGCGGAGTTGAAAATTACATGTTCTCCGTCATAGTCGCACCAGACGGGCGTGACTTGCGGACGGCCATCAGGCATGAGCGTTGCCAGGCTGGCAAAGGCGCGCTTCTGAAACAGATCGCGGTATTTTTCAGGAATAGCTTGCGGCATTGACGAACTCCTTGCAGCGTTACGGTAAAACTCACAGCAATTATAGATCGATTGGCGGGCTCGCGGCGATTTGCCGCGCATCGGCTCCGCCCGTTATTCTTTCGAGCCATGAACACTCAGCTAAGCTTGGATTCCGACACAAAACGCAGGGCAAATCGTGTTCAATTCGTCTGCTTCATAGCTTTGCTTCTGACCATCTGCTCATTCGCCTGGGCGCAGACTGCGAAATACCCGCCAACTATCGTCTTCATGACCGATTTCGGCGTGGTCGATGATTCGGTCGCGATCTGCAAGGGCGTGATGTATTCGATCATGCCCGATGTGCGCATCGTCGATCTCACGCATCAGGTGACGCCGTTTTCTATTCTCGATGGCGCGCGTTTTCTTTATGGGAGCACGCCTTATTTTCCTGCCGGCACGGTGTTTGTGGTGGTGATCGACCCGACAGTGGGCAGCACTCGCAAAGCGATCGTGGCGAAATCGAAACGCGGACAATTTTTCGTTCTGCCCGATAATGGTTTGCTAACAATGGTTGAGCAGCGTGATGGCATTGAGTCAGTGCGTGAAGTGACAAATCCAGATTGGATGATCGGCGGCAAGATGTCTTCGACATTTCACGGGCGCGACATTTTTTCTCCGGTAGGAGCACATGTGGCACGCGGCGATGATTGGACGACGGTGGGTCCGGAGATGCCGGCGGGGTCGCTGGTTCGGCTGCAACTGAAGGCGCCTCACATCGGCGATCACGGCCTTACTGCCGAGGTGATTGCCACCGATGCTGCCGATTCGGAAATCTGGTGACCAACCTCGAGGCCGAAGACTTCCTAAAACTCGGCTATGAACATGGGCAGGAAGTGCCCGTAATCATTGGCGGGAAGGAAATGAAAATCAAATTTGTAAAAACCTTTAGCGACGTGCCGTTGGGCCGACCGCTTTTGTACATCGACTCTCGTGGGCGGTTCGCGATGGCGGTAAATCAGGGAAGTTTTGCGAAGGTTTATGGAATCAAACCTCCGGAAGAATTCTCGATTCCGCGAGCAGGGAAATGAAAAGCGGATTCCTCATGGCTAAAAGCCATTCGGAAAGACAACCCGTCGGGTTGGGACATGAATTCCGTCCCTCACTTTGATAAGTCCTGCTCAATGCGCGGCAGTATGGCACGGAGAAGTGCTTCGAAGCTGGCTTTGACTCGCTCGCCGGTCTCCATTACTTCGTCATGGGAGAGCGGTTGGTCGAGAATGCCGGCTGCCATGTTAGTGACGCAGGAGATGGCGAGCACAGGCATTCCCATGTGACGAGCGGCAATCACTTCATTCACGGTGGACATGCCGACGAGGTCAGCGCCAATGACGCGCAGGAAATTTATCTCTGCCGGAGTTTCGTAGCTGGGGCCGAGCATGGCAGCGTAAACGCCTTCGTGCAAAGTCATTCCCAGCTTGGCGGCTTCTTCTTTTGCGACTTCGCGGTAATACTTTGCGTAGGCATGGGTCATGTCGGGAAAACGGACGCCAAGTTCGTCGTCATTTGGTCCGACGAGCGGATTGGTTCCCTGCAAATTAATGTGATCGCGAACCAGAACCAGCGCGCCCTGCCGATAATTGCGATTGATTCCTCCGGCCGCGTTGGTGAGGATGACGGCGCGAACTCCCATGCGTCCGAAGACGCGAATGGGAAACGCAACCTGCTGCGGCGAGTAGCCTTCATAAAGATGGACGCGTCCCTGCATAGCGGCAACAGGAACGTTTCCCGATTTGCCGACGACCATTTGTCCGGCGTGCCCGATGGCGGTGGAGCGTGGAAAGGCGGGGATTTCGTGGTAGGCGATTCGGCAGGCACTGGTGAGCGAATCGGCAAAGCTGCCGAGCCCTGAGCCGATGAACCAGACCAATGCGAGGACGCAGGTCCGTTCGTTCGAGGACAAATTGCGCGGCGGTTTCGGCGAGCTCGAATTGATCGTTCATGAAAAGCTGGTTTCGCGGGCCAAAGCCCGAATTCTATTGCGCCCCTCGCGGCGCGGCTGAAGCCGCGCCCTTTCAAAGCAAAATGCAAACCAATTTTTCCGCAAGCTGCGAAACCATTCGGCGTCCAATTATCCGCAATCGGTTACTTCCTCTCGGCGTTCGTCTTCTCGAATTGCATGAATTCGCTCTCCAGTTTCCACTGCTCGCGGGCGCGTCCGTTGGCGGCAAGGAATTGTTCGCACGCCGCGGACGGCTTCTCTGCGCCAGCCGCATCGCCGGCACACGATGGAGCTATGCGAAATACCAGCTTGGTATCAGCCCACAGACTTTGACCGGGGAGAAAACTGTGCTCCAGGCTTTGGCGCGCCATGCGTTTCAGGTCCGCGTAAGACAAGTGATAGGTTTCGGCCGCGCGCAAATATTCGTGCGTCAGGTCGGAGCGGTTTACGCCTTCGTCGTCGGTGGCGAGTGCGACGGGAACGTTGTATTTCATGTAGATCGGCAGCGGATGGTCATCTCCGCTCACGCCGAGAATGATGTCGTTCGAGGTCAGGCATATTTCCACCAAAATGTTGCGCTCGGCCATTTCATGCAGCAGTGCAATGGGATCTTTTTCGTTCATCACATCAACACCGTGGCCGATGCGCTCGGCGTGTCCGCGATTGATGGAGGCGCGAATGTGAAAGGTCAAGTCCTCCGGTGGAACCAGGCCAATCGCGAGTTCGCCGGCGTGCAGCGTGATGTGCACTTTGGGATAGACGCCGTGCAGATAATCAAGCATGGCCATATGCTCGTTGAAATCGTGCATGGGCACGTACCAGTCTTCAGCCATGACCAGGTTCAGTCCAACAAATTTTGGATCGGATGATGCCAGTTCGAAACCCAGTAGCATCTGCGCAAAGACGACTGGCTTCGGCAAGCCGCGCAGAACCTGATAAAGATAACGAACCTCGACAGCGCATCCAGGCGCGGAGTCAGGCGTGCCGCATTTCATGATTTCTTCGGCGCGGGCGTCGTCTGCGGCAAGCTGCTTGCTGGTTTCGGCGGCTACATCTTTCATGCCTGCCGCGAGGAGAGCCTGGCGCAATTTAGCGAGATCAGGGTTCCATTCAACCTTTGCCGCCAACTGCGCTGCGGCTCCGCCATCTGCCGTGTGCATGTATTCGACATACTGCAGATCTGCCCATCCCAGCGCGGTTGGTGGCAGCCGCGATGTCGTCCGCTACATGGGTGTGCGAGGCGAGTCCGAATTTGTCGAAGGTCGCAAAAAAATGATCGTGGCCGGATTCGTTTCCGGGATTCCAGTTGCGCATGAACCAGGCATCGATCATCTGATTGTAGAGAACCTGGTCGCCGTAACCGCAGCGCGCCAGCGGTTTCGCAGTGTAGTTTGCGCATGAGTCATCGCATGGCGGAGCGAGAAGATGCGAAGAAGTTCGGTCTACGCAGAGGTTGCCGTCAGCGGCAAAGTCGATGAGGTCTTCGGCATAGACCGCGCCGTCGAGATGATTGTGCAGGTCGCCGCCTTTCGGCATGTCACGCAGAAAAGCCAAGAGTAACGGCGGCTGCTTGCGAATCGAATCGAAGTATCGCGCGGTGCGCTGCTCGAAATTCTGCGCGGCGGCAAACGTAGTGAAAAGCAGAAGCAGCAAACAATAGCGCCGTAGTGCGCGCACGGTGCGTAGCACGAATCATCCTCCGGGAATTCTTAGGATACAGGAAGGGAGCTTGTAATCTGCGGCTTGATTTATTTTCGGCCGCGCCATTGCTTCTCTTCGCACTCCACACAAAGGGTTCGGCCGCTCGAGATAGGGAAACCGCAGGAGCTGCACTTCTGCAGCTTTCTCAGCACTGGAGGGACGGAAGTTTGCGGAGCGGCGGGTTCGGGAGCACCTTCACTGCCGCGGACTTGTGCCGCGGCCGACCAAAAGAGCGGCTTCTTTGGCTCCGGCGCTGCTTCTATTTTTTCTACCGGTATTTCTGGTGGTTGCGGCTCGGGCCGATGCAGGACGTCGTTGGGCAATGGGGAAATTGGAGATCGTTCTGAAATATCCGGCGGATCCGCGTACGCTTCGCCGGCAGTTTCAGCATTCACGCTCCCTAATGAAGGTTCGGTAACCGCAAATTTGACCGCGAGTTCGACCATCGCGCTCAGGCGCTGCAGCGCGGAAATATCGGGCTCATTGAAGGCATAGGCCTTGCCGGATAAGAGTTCGAAAACCCCGAGCACGTGGTCCCCGCTAACGATGGGCATTACCAGGACAGAGGCAATTTCCAGGCGGCGGCAGGCCTCGCGGTCCACGCGAGCATCGGTCTGAGCGTTGTTGCAGCGCTGCAATTGCCCCGTGCGCACGCTTTCTCCGGAGAGTCCGTGATCGGTGGAAAGCAGGGCGCCAAGCTCGGGCGCGCTGGAACCGGAACTGGCGCGGCAAAGCATATGGTCGTGTTCGTCCGCTCGCAACGCGATGGCTGCGCCGCTGGCGCCGGTGACGTATTGAGCGCGGTCGCGAGCAACTGCAAAGCGGCATCCAGATCGCGGGAGGCTACTTCGGCGATTGAATGTCCGTTATTCCAGGCCAGTTCGCTCATGGGCGGCAGAGGAGGCAATTTTCGGTTACGGTAATTGGAGTCTCGCTCGGAGCAGCGGCAGTGTCAAGGAGTTCAAGAAGCGAAGGTATTGAACCTTCGGGACCTCCTGACTGAACCTCCAGCAGTCTGAGGTGATCCGGAGCCCT
Organism: uncultured Acidobacteriaceae bacterium; assembly: GCA_963743585.1. Classification (GTDB taxonomy): domain Bacteria; phylum Acidobacteriota; class Terriglobia; order Terriglobales; family Acidobacteriaceae; genus Sulfotelmatobacter. The sequence goes on from CAVUQI010000012.1 coordinate 332,137, forward strand.
GTTCCCCGTGTTTCAGCTCACACGAAGACAGTGGATTGGGGAGACACCACCGAGGTTCGCTATCCGCAGCGGGTCGCGTCGTACTACAATCCTCACGCAGTCAACCATCGAATGGTGGTCCGCGTGGGTCTCTTGAACGAAACCGAACTCAATGAAATCAAGCTGAACGAAGTTGAAGTGCGAGTGCTTGGATCGCTGATCGAAAAAGACATCACGACTCCGGATTACTATCCGCTGTCGCTGAACGCGCTGGTGAATGCCTGCAATCAGAAGAACAATCGTGAGCCGGTGATGGCGCTGGACGAGGATGCGGTGCGTTCAGCCCTCGAATCGCTACAGGTGAAGCGATTGGCTGGCCCAGCCAGCGGCGCGGACAGCCGGGTCACAAAATACGAGCACCGGCTGCAGGAAGTCTTTAACTTCGACCGGCGGGAAACGGCGATTCTCTGCGTGCTCTTACTACGCGGGGCGCAGACGCCAGGAGAATTGCGCGGCCGGGCCGAACGCATGTACCGGTTCGAGGCGCTGGAAGACGTTCTCGCCGCCCTGGAGCGACTTGGCCAACGCCAGCCTCCGCTGGTGGCGGTGCTGCCGCGCCAGCCCGGAACCAAGGAATCGCGTTATATCCACTTGCTCTCAGGCGCCGACGTGGCCAGAAAATCCTCGCTTATCGAATCTTCCCTTATGCAGGGGGCCACGAACAGTGCCGATGACAGCGGTCGCCTGGGTAATCTCGAAAACGAAGTTGCGGAGCTGAAGAGAGAGATCGCGGAAATTCGCGGGCAGCTGGCGGAGTTTCGGAAGCAATTCGAGTGATGCGGATGTGGTAGGCCGTTGCGGCACAGCGCCATCGAGACGGCGGCCAGACAGATCTACATCTGGTCGCTCCGGGTGAAAGTCCTAGCGCCGATTGCTCCGGCAAAAAGCGTGTCCCACGCCGTACACAGTGTCTAGCGCGCCACAATCCATTGAAAGTCGAATCCGCTAATCCATTGCAAACGCAGAGCCTGGTGCGTTGGCCCCCTCCATGCATTGTCACCAGCGCTGCTCAGCAGCAGGAGGTGAACAACCATGAACCGTATCAACCTGTTCCGTACAAACGCAATTCGCCACTCTGCTCCCGCGCTCGATTTGAGCGTGCGATGCGAAAACAATCTTGAAAACCGTTCCAGTGACCCGCTCGAAAAGAAGGCCGACATCCTGGTATTTGCCGGAGTTCTGATCGTATGTTCGCTCGCGGTTGGATGCTCGAGCGAAAAGCCCAAACCACAAGTCTCAAGCAACCAGACTTCGAGCCCCCAATCGATGCCACCCGCCCCGACCACGCCTGTGCCTGCTACGCCGGAAGTACAGGCCGCGGCAAAGCCGGTACACAAGAAAGTCGTGCATCGGGCGCCCGCAACCGTAAACTACGTGGATAAAGATTCCAGCGTTTCGTTCCGCTATCCGCGCAAATACGTGTTGAAAACGGGCGATGCGGCGGATGAACTCGTTTCTTCCAACCTGACGGTGATGGATTTTTCTCAGCCGGGCGGAGTTGTAACTGCGGCGGTTGAAATTCCGGAAGGCACGTATCCCAAGAGCGATTTGGTTTCGGCTATGTTCGACGTTAGCGTAAACAAATCACTTACTGCTGAGCAGTGCGGCGAGTTTTCAGCGCCCCCATCTGGTTCAGCGACGCCGGCCCCGTCGGGCACCGCTGAAGCACCAATGCCCAAGCTGCTTCTCGGGGGTATGGAATTGACTTCGGCAGAAACCATGGGTAACGCAGAATCTCGCAAAGAAGAGTCGAAGTATTATCACGTGTTTGAAAACGGCGCTTGCTACGAGTTTGCGCTGAAGGTCGCGACCAGTGGAGTCGAGCCCGATGAGGGTGGCAAGCCGGTTGATCGCGACGAGGTCTTCAAGAAACTGGAAACAATTCTAGCGACCGTGAAGATCAATCCGATCAAGATCGATGCGACCAAGATCAATCCGCTTGAAACTGAGAAACAGACGGCCAGCGCGCCCGCTGTTACTCCAACTACGCCGGCGCAGTAAACTGCCGGGACCCGCGCCGCCTTGGGCGGCGCGGTTTTTCCTTGGGAGCTCAACGCTCTGGGGTTGAGTGTTTCACTGCCAACCGCGAAGAGCCTGCACAATTTTGGAGATCTCGTTTTCCTGAAACAGGCGGATGGCGGCAATTCCGGACGCCCCGGCGCACAGGCACGATGCAGCATTCTCCGGAGTAATCCCGCCTAAGGCAAGCACAGGGAGGCTTGTGCTGCAGGCTTTACGCAAGGCATCGAGTCCCGCGGGCTTAGCATCGTATGAGTTTTTGGCGTCTTTCTTTTCGAACACCGGAGCGAATACCGCGAAGCTTGCTCCACTTGCGGCTGCCTTTGTTACTTCTTCGGGCGAGTGGCAGGAGACCGCGATTTTCGGTTCTGATTCCGATTCGCTTATATCGGCCTCCACGCCCAGTCGCCAAGCGGTTCGAACATCCTGCGGAGAAAGGTCATTGGCGGGAAGGTGAACGCCTGCGGCGCATACTGCCACAGCCACATCAGTGCGGGAGTTAATTAAGAGCGCAGTTGTAGCTCGCCGCATCCCGAAGGCTGGCTTGTAATTGTCTCGAATCACGCTGATTACTTCGCGGGCCAGCGATTCCAGTTCGCGGGCAGATAGGTCTTTTTCGCGGAGTTGGATGTAATCGACACCGTTCGCGGCGGCTTCGGCGATCTTATGCAGCAAATGCTGCCGGCGAAGGTGTTCGTCTCCGTGAAACGCAGATCTATCGGTGATGTAGTAGAGAAGGCAGCTTTCGGCCATTGGCTTTCGGTTGTGAAAACTATGAGATTCCTCACCCCGCTGGAGAAAACACGGGACTTCGGAATAACCGAGGAGGTTGTGTTCCCTTCAGGGCCGGGTCTTTGCGATTTCCGGCAGCACCTCCTGTTCTTTTTCTTTCTTCGGCGGCCCTCCAAGATGGTATTGCGTGAGCCCTTCGCGCAAAAATGAGAACGCGTCTTCCGGAGTGTCGACAAACTTGAACAGATTCAGGTCTTCGGGAGAAACCGTTCCGGCATCGACAAACGCCTGAAAATTCATGATGCGGTTCCAGTATTCGCTGCCGTAAATCACTACAAGAATTTTCTTGGCTAGCTTGTCGGTCTGGGCGAGCGTCAGGATTTCGAACAGTTCGTCGATGGTGCCAAAGCCTCCGGGAAAAATTACCAGCGCCTTGGCGAGATAAGCGAACCAGAACTTGCGCATGAAGAAATAATGAAACTCGAAATTCAGCGCGGGAGTGATGTAGGAATTCGGATTTTGCTCGAACGGCAGATTGATGTTGAGGCCGATGGTTTTACCTCCGGCTTCGTGAGCTCCGAGATTTGCCGCTTCCATGATGCCCGGGCCGCCGCCAGTGGTAACCACAAAGCGGTGGCGGCGGGCCGGAATCTGGATCGACCACTCGGTAAGAAGAAACGCCAGGCGGCGCGCGTCCTCGTAATAACGGGCCATCTCGACTGCGGCGAGAGCGCTCTTTAATTCCTTTTCCCGCTCCGCGACCGGGGACTTGGCGCTGTTGGCTTCGACAGCCGTCAAACTGTTGTTCGCGGCCGCGCCTCCCTGGAAGCGGGCCGAGCCGAAGAACACAACCGTGTCCTGGATCTGTTCGCGGCGGAAGCGGACCAGCGGTTCCTGATACTCGGCAAGAATGCGAAGGATGCGGCCATCCGGGCTGTTTATGAAAGTTTCGTTCTCATATGCGAGGGGCGCGGGGTTCAGCTTATGGGTCATGGATGGCTCACACGTAACTCCGAGAATCTGATTCCAAATTCACCATTACCGGAATCTTCGTTTCTTTTCTGCCGCAGGCCGTACCAGTTGATAGTTGCGGTCGTGCTAGTTGTGTTCGTGGTAGTGGAATGCTTCCCAGAAACCGATCCAGACATCCAGCAAGCCTAATCCGCTGCACAGGCCGCGACAGAAACCACTGGAGAAAAATGTGCGCAGCCAGGGAAACGAAAGCAGAAGATAGTTGTCGGTCCATTCCGGAGTCCAGGGCAGAATCAACAGCAGAACACCGGCCGTCGCACTGAGCAGAACGAAGAAAAAAACCGAACTCCGGTGCAGCCAGCGATGCAAGCTGCTCACGGGCGCAGCGTCCTTTCCCTCTTCGTGCGGCTCCATGAGTGCAGCGCCGGTCTCGACCTCCGCGGGGGGAATCTGCGAGGGCGCGGCTGGGCCGTTGGCTACCGGCAAATTCGGATCCAGGGTCACGCGGCTCTCCGCGGCAGCCGGACAATGACGCACGGGGACATGATGCACGGGGACATGATGCACGGGAGCATGGTGCAATCGCCGGGAGAACAAAGCTCCGGTAAGATGAAGCCCGGCAGGATCCGGCGCTGGAACAAAAAAGTAAGGGCTAGGCCCATCAGCGTATTTTACGACTTCAGGGGCTTAATGCGCTCGGAGACATCGCGATAATCGATGTTGCGCCCGTAAACTTCCATGAAATGCTTGAGCGCGGAAGGTTTGTCGCCGGCGGTTTCGTAAGCCGCAGCCAGTTCGTAGTGCAGGGCCGTGCGGGTCTCTTCGTCGATACCCGGAGCGGCCAACGCTTTGTCGTACCAGCGAATCGCCGCCTGGGGCACGCCCTTGTCAAGGAAGCATTGTGCCAGCCAGGTATAAGTTTGCATGACCTGCGGGAAGGGATGGCCGCGATCGACGGCCTGGCAGGTCTTTTGCAACTCGCCAATGGCTTCGTCGAGCAGTCCCATTTCGCGGAAGGCGATACCGAGGTTGTAATGCGTCTCAGGATCTTCCTCCGTGGCCGTAGCCCCAACCTCTAGATCGTGCTTGAGCTCGCCAAACATTTCAGCCAGATCGACGCCGGGCTCTTCGCTGAATGGCGACGCTTTGGCCGGAGCCGGGGCAAGCTTTGTGGCTTGCGGTTTCGGAGATTGAGGAATGGCGGCTACGCCCGACGCTGCTGCAGCGGCTGCACTTGCGATTACAGGAGTGGCGCTGTTTGAGGCGACAGTTGGCGCTGGCACCGGGACTGACGCTGCCGGCTTGGCAATACTGGGCTGAGTTGCAGGTGCTGGCTCGGGTTCGGCAACTGGAGCGCCTTTAAGAAAGTCCTCGCCAAGCGACGCTTCCAGATCCGCGACAAAGGTACCCAGCGGCTCCGGTTCGGCCGTTCCAAAGCGCGTTGGGGATGCATTCCCAATGGGCTCAAGTTCAACATCGCGCTGCTTGGGCTTTGCCGTTTTCGCACTGGCAGGCTGCTCCACAACCGGCCCGCCTAAGAAATTTTCGCCTAAAGTCGCTTCGAGATCGGAAACGAATTCCTGCAACACGGGGGGTTGCGCGTGCCCAGGCTCGCTCGGCACCGCTTCAGGAGCCTCGGGCTGCACTTCGGGGGCAACCTGCATTTCAGCCACCGGCGCGGGTTCTGGCACATCCGGCTCGACTGCATCCGCAATCTCCGGAACATCGCCTGAAGGCTCTTGTACGGAGAATTCGGCGGGTTCGGCCGAGGAAGCCTCAGCGATTGCTTGTTCACTAACAGAAGTTTCAGTGACCGAGAAATCGTCGACCGTTTCGACGGTTTCGACTTCCTCATCAGCGGAGCCGGTTTGCGAGGCCGCTTTGATTTCCGCTTCCAACGGCGACAATATCGCTTCGTCGGTGGTCAGGGTTTGCAGCTTTTCGAACGCCGCCTCGGCCTGCTGCGGCATTCCGTGCTCGATATAGAAACGGATTTCTTCTACAGTCTCCTGGTGGGCTTCCCCGGCAGACTCTTTGGCTGCGGCAGCCTTCTGGGCTGGCAGTTCGTGATCACCGACAGCGTCAGCAATTGCAGCTTCCGGGGTAACGGAGTCGTCTGCCTCAATCGTAATCGCGTCGTCCCATTCGGATGACAAATCGATCTCGGCGGGGGCCGCTTCGGATTCGGCGACAGGAGTCTCGCCGTCTCCGGTAGCCATAGTTTGGTCGGAGACGACTGAGAATTCCGTTCCTTCCGCTGTCGGCTCCGAAGCCGCCGGCCAGGAAACCGGTTCCGCGCTGACTGCGATCTCTTCGGTTCCAGCCGCCGCCTCATCGACCGCGCCGGAATGGGCAACCGGCTCTGCGGAACGCTCTTCATAGCGGTGCGCCAGATCGCCGTAGCGGGCTGCTTCGTCGGGATGTTCCGCTTCAGAGTAAATGCTTTGCAAAGTGCGGCAGCAGACCCCGGCTTCCGCGAAACGCGAGGCGCGCGTGTGCAGCGCGGCCAGACGCTGGTTCAGGCGCAAATCCGAAGGCGCCTGCGGCAATGCCGCCAACAGCGGCCCGAGGGCCTTGGCCGGCATGTTGTAGGAAATGAAAAGTTCGGCGTCGGTCAGGGCCGAACGAACCGCGAGCGCCACTGAATCCGAATAGTGCTGATGGATCGCGGGGGCGGTGGCTTCCAGCTCGTCGACGATCACGGCCGCTTCTTCCGCCGAAATGAGTTTGGCCCCGGAACCCCCGCCCAACTGACCGACCACCTGCTGATAGTTGGTCATGTGGAGCGGGTTTCCCGGCTCCATAGTGGTGAGCTTCTGATAAAGATCGCGGGCCCGGATCAGGTCGCCGGACTGCACCGAAGCGTGCGCCAGCAATTCCAGCACTTCCGTGACATGGGTATTCTCGCCAGCCTTTTGAAACAGATCGAGAAGCTTTTCGAGCGATGCGGGATTGTCGCGCACATGCCCGATGATGGAATGCAGGCTCTTGAGGACTTTTTCCGAATCTTCCGCCAAAAGCCGGTCGGCATGTTGATCGTAAAGCTGGAGCGCGTTTTCAAACTGGCCAGCCTGCATCAGCGCATCAGCCAGCGTTGAGATCGCGCTCAGATCATTGTGAACGGCTTGCAGTTTCGTTGCCAAGGTTCCGGCGTCAGAAAGCCGCCCAGTCTTGAGATAAGCCTTGAGCAGGTCCCGCAGCCCTTCGGGATTCGAATCGAGATCGGGGACTTTTTGCAGCGCCTCAATGGCGGCATCGGCATCGCCCGCCTCCAGCAGATTGCGGGCCTGCATCAGCAGCGCGTAGCTGTTGCCCGGATCGAGCTTGAGCATACGCTGCAGAACTTCTTCGGCCTGCGGCAGGGAACCTTTCGACCGCAGCGCTTCCGCGACCGCAGAAAAAATCTGCCAGGCTTCGGTTTTCTTTCCCAGGCGGACGTACACTTCCGCTAGCTTCAGCCGCATCGCCGTGTTCTCAGGGTCCATTTCCAGAATTTTCTGGAAGATGCGGACGGCATTTTCGAGTTCGCCCGACTTCAGGAATTCTTCCGCGACCTGCAGATACTGGGCGCGCGCATCATTGAAGAGCCCCTGCTGGGTGTAGAGTTCGGCCAGCTTCAGCACGCTCTCGAGCGAAGGCTTGAGCTTGCTGATCTTCTTGTACATGGCGATCGCCTTGACCGTGAAACCCTGCGCGGCATAGGCATCGCCGACTGCTTTGAAACATTCTGTAGCTTTATCGATATCGCCGAGACGGGAATAGAGGTCGCCGACCGTATTGGTGACCGTGAGGTCACTTGGGATCGGCCTTCAGGATCTTTTCGTACTCAGCAATGGCATTCTGCGTCTTGCCCTGCTGGATGTATTTCTCCGCAGCGCTGAGAACTTTTTGTTTGTTGAAGCCAAACCCGAACGCCATATGAGCACAAGCTCCAGAACCTGGTGTGACTAAATCTGGTGTCACTAAATAAAATCGTACGCCGTAACGCCGCGCACCACGCCGTTACATAGAACTCTTCGGCGAGCCACTGATGACAGCTGAACGGCGGCATTCGCCGGAAGCTTCGTGACCAGACTCGCTTTTCGAGATGTCCAGTTGGACAAGGGCAATTGTACGGCTGGACACTGTGAATCGCATGGTTACCAAGGGTTACCGAAAGGGAGTGTACGAACGGGTTACCAAGGGAATCAGGGCCATCGTGCCTAAAGATGAGCCTCACTTGGGCGACGACCCGTATTCTTCACTCTTCTCGGGATCATTATCGTTGCCGCGCCGCGCAAGAAGAATTAGGATTTTCCCCGACAGGGGAATGTCGAATGAGACTCCACGCATTGCTCGGGCTGGGCTTGTTTGCTGCGACCGCCTTTGCGCAGGCACAGGCTGTCGCGCCTCCGGCGCCGATCACCTACGACCAGGCCGTCGCTAACGAAAAGAGCCTGTTCGCCGCCGACCAGAAGCACGATATGGAAGCCATTAAATCCCTGGTGGCCGACGATTTCCTGGACATAAACAAAGACGGCAGCTCGGAAGACAAGGCCGCGCTCTTGAAAGAAATTCCTACCCTCAAGCTGCTGCATTACGAGCAGCAGAATTTTCGTGTCCTGAGCATGGGGCCCTACGCCTATACGATCAGCTACGATTCGGATGCAACCGTGGTCGGCGCCGGCGGCAAGGAAACGCACGCCCACAACATTCTGAACACGGTATGGATCTGGCGCGACGGCCGCTGGCAGATCCTGCTGCACTGCCGGGGAGAGCAAAAGGTTCTAAGCGCGAAATAGAAGGCACTAGCGCGGTACCCACCTGGACCATTGCATGCTAGGGAGCAAATTCCTTGACGACTTTCCCGCCCTTCATCACGAATTTCACCCTCTCAAGTGTTGTGATATCCGAAATTGGGTCTCCGTCTACCGCGATCAAATCTGCAAACTTTCCCGCCTCTATGGTGCCGATCCGGTCCTGCCAGCCAATCAGTTCAGAGGCGTTGATCGTCGCTGCTTGAATCGCTTGCAACGGCGTCATTCCCACGACAGTCAGAGCTACCAGTTCATTTGCATTCTTGCCCTGCGTTTGAGGAGACTCTGGGTCGAATCCAGATGCCATCTTTACGCCAAGCTCGTGGGCGAGTTGAATCACTTGCTCCATCTGCTGCTGAAAGGCCTCGCGCCTCTGCCGCTCTTTTGGAGACATCGCTGCCCGCCTTTGCGGGTCACTCAACGCATAAGCCAGCCCCACCGTCGGCACCAGAAATATTCCTTTGGCCTTCATCATTTCGAGATCTTCCCGATTGGCCCCGTTCCCATGCTCGATCGAGTCCACACCCGCAGTGACGGCGTTCTTAATTCCTTCAGCAGTCGTGGCATGCGCGGCAACTTTTAGCTTCTGCTTATGCGCCTCCTCCACAATCACGCGCATTTCGTCCACGGTCAGGGTTGGATTTGACCAGTCCGCGTACACCTCCCCAATCAAGTCCGCACCGTGCCCGATCTGCTCACGAACCGCGCGTCGCGCGTCCTCCACGCCGCTGATCATTTGCGCGCCCGTCGGAAAATTCACGAGGTCCGGCGATAAGCCGAACGGCTCGTACTGCCCGACCGCTGCAATTCCGCGCGTCGCAACTTTCATGCGCGAACCTTCAACCAGCCCTTGTTCCACAGAGTCGCGCAGCGCCACATCCGCGTATCCCGCACCCTCGGTTTCCACATCGCGGATCGTGGTAAATCCCGCGTTCAGCGTAATCCGCGCGTTATAGGAACCTTCGAGCGCACGAAAGGCCTGCGATTTCGTTGCCAGGGCCACAACATATCCGCTGTCAGTACTGTCGATTCTCGCCATGATATGCGTGTGGCAATCGATCAAGCCGGGCAAGAGCGCGCTGCGCCCCAAATTGATTTTTCTCGCGTCCTTTGGAGCGTGCGATGCGACATCGGGAGCTTTGCCGACCTCTTTGATCGTCTCACCTTCAATCCATACCGCAGCGTTTTCAATGTACTTTCCAGTGCGCACATCCAGCAGGCGCGCTGCCTCGACCACAACAGATCCCGGTTCCGAGTTGACAGGGTCTTGAGAAACTGCCGCAAGAGAACACACTGTCCACAAACCCATACACACGAGCGCCTTCGATTTCATGTCGGCATGAATATCACGCGAGTTCAAAAATGTGCAAGCACAGGCCAAATCTGCTAGCAAGTCCTCAATCATAAATTCACCCCGGATGCTCCCTTCATCACAATGGCGGATCCCGCGATTCCAACGGAGACCAAGGCGCATCCCGGAAACCGTCACCGGTATGCGATTCCTCGTTCTGCACTAAACTGGCCTGAGAGGCGCGGCCCGTCATTTCTGCGGCATGTTCCCTCCGACTGCATGGCTGAATCGCTGGCACAGTTTTTCCTGACGAACTTTCAGGCGCATCACGAGGAACGCGCCTACGGCCAGCGCCGCGGCTACCGCATGGAGTGGTTCACCTACGGCCACGTGCTGCAAATGGCCGTGGAGTTCGGCCGTGAATTGCAATCGCGCCGAATCGCCAAAGGGGACCGCATCATGCTGTGGGGCGCGAACTCCGCCCAATGGGTTTCGGTATTTTTCGGATGCGCCATGCGCGGAGTCGTGGTTGTCCCGATGGATGACGGTGCTTCCGGCGAATTTGCACGGCGGGTGGCGCAGCAGGTTGAGGCAAGGCTGTGGGTTTGTTCGCGCCAACATGCTGGTTCCGCGACGGATGCTCCCGTAATCGTTCTTGACGAGCTCGAAATTCCGTCCCCAGGTAAAGAGAGCGGGAATTCGGCCCCCGCTCAGCAATCGGATGTGGTCGTCACGCGCGAAGACGTCCTACAAATCGTCTTCACTTCCGGAACCACGGCCGAACCCAAAGGTGTGGTCATCACGCACGGCAATGTGCTGGCCAACATTGGACCGTTCGCGCAGGAAATTCCGCGCTATCTGAAATACGAGCGTTGGGTGCACCCCGTGCGGTTTCTGAATCTGCTGCCGTTGAGCCATATGTTCGGGCAGTTTCTGGGATTGTTTTTGCCGCCTCTGCTGGGCGGAACTGTGATTTTTCAAGACGAGTTGCGGCCATCGGAGGTCGTAAGCACGATTCGTCGCGAGCGCGTTTCCGTGCTCGTGACCGTGCCGCGCGTGCTGCAATCGCTCAAGCAGAAGATCGAACGGGAATTTGAAGACCGGGGCAAACTGGAATATTTTCGCGAGCGTCTCCGGCGAGCACAAGGCAAGCACTTCCTGCATCGCTGGTGGATCTTTCGCGACATCCGGCGTCAGTTTGGTTGGAAATTTTGGGCCTTCATTTCCGGGGGAGCTGCGCTCGATTCTGAAACGGAAGAATTCTGGGACCGGCTCGGCTATGCCGCAATTCAAGGCTATGGCCTCACCGAGACGACCTCGCTGATCAGCGTGAATCATCCGTTCCGGCTGGGAAAGCGGTCGATTGGCAAAATCCTTCCCGGACGCGACCTGAAGCTTGCGGAAGATGGCGAGATTCTGGTGCGCGGCGGCGGTGTTGCCGCCGGTTATTGGGACCGCAGTGGTGAGCACAAAGTTGTCGATGAACAGGGCTGGTACCACACCGGCGACATCGGCGCGCTGGACGAGGCCGGGAACCTTTATTTCAAAGGCCGCAAGAAAGAGGTCATCGTCACACCTGCTGGGCTGAATGTTTATCCGGAAGATCTGGAAGTGGCCCTGCGGCGGCAGCCGGAGGTAAAAGATTGCGTGGTTGTTGGCATTGATCGCGGCGGCAATGCGGAGGCTTGCGCCGTCGTGATTCTGCGCGATGATGCGAACCTGCAAGCCGTGGTCGAACGCGCCAATCAATCGCTGGCCGATTTTCAACGTATGCGCCTGTGGATGGAGTGGCCGCAAGAAGATTTCCCCCGCACCAGCACCCAGAAGCCGAAGCGAAACGTGATTGCTGAAGCCGCTGCCAAACAAGTCCTGCAGGGCGCACCCACCAGCGCCAGCCAAAGCCCCGTGTTGGAGTTGATCAAACAGATCACCGGACGAAATGTCGCCAGCAGCACGGGTGAAACCGGGCGCGGTTCCGACCTTAGTTCCGACCTTGGCTTGAGTTCATTGGACCGGGTTGAGCTGATCGGCGCGCTGGAAGATCGCTATCAAGTCGATCTTAGCCAGACGCGCTTCAGCGCGGCCCGCACAGTAGGCGATGTGGAGAAAATGTTGCGTGGCCAGGCATTTTACGGCGATGCATTGCACGGAAACGCTCGGCAGCAGGTGCAGTATCACTACCCGCGATGGGTGCTGCGATGGCCGGTGACCTGGCTGCGCTGGCTTGCCTATTATTTTTTGATGAGGCCTGCGATGTTTCTGCTGGGCTGGCCGCGCATCGACGGCCGCGAGAATCTCGAAGGCTGCAATGGCCCGCTGCTGGTGGTTTGCAATCACATCGGCGACGTCGATCCTGGATTTGTGCAAACCGCGCTGCCGTCGCGTCTTCGAAACCGGATTGCAACAGCAACCGGCGGAGAAGCATTGGAAAAACTGCACACGCCCGCGCCAGACAGATCTTTTTTCGGCCGAATCTATGGCAGGATGCAGTGGATCCTGGGCGTTTCTTTGCTGAATTTATTCCCTTTGCCGCGCGAAGCCGGATTCCGCCAGAGTTTCCACTATGCCGGGGAAGCGGTCGACTGCGGATACAGTATTCTCGTGTTTCCCGAAGGCCGGCATACGACCGACGGAAAGCTGAATCCGTTTCGCGCCGGCATCGGATTGCTGGCGAAGAACCTTGGCATTCCCGTATTGCCGATGCGCATTCATGGATTGTTTGAAGTGAAGCAGGCGGGCAAGAAATTCGCCGCGCCTGGGAAAATTTCTGTACGCATCGGCAAACCGATGCAGTTTGCAGCGGAGAGCGGGCCGGAACAAATCGCAAGAAGTCTGGAGAACGCAGTGCAAGCATTGTAGGACGCAGAATGCCTCTGCAGCGCTCTCAAACGGGCGCAAGTGCCTGCAGCCCAAATCGGCGAAGTCGTTCCGCGAACCAAGCCTTTGATTGCCGTGACCGCTTAGCAACGAAAACGTCATCGAAAGTTTACTCGCGATTCACCAATTCCCAGATTTTCGCCAAATGATGATCGTCGTGTTCGGCGACAAAAAACAGATGGCTGCCACCAGCCGCATCGGTACCTTCAAACGTGGGTGGGGAATTGGTCGAGAAAATAATCCAGCACCCAATCCTTCTAGGCGCTTCAGTAAAGTCTTGCGGGCCGCACGAAATTGACCAAGAACCTGCTCAAGCGGCTGGGAGTTGTAGTTTGCGTCGTCAGTTTTTCGGTTCTGCAAATCCGTGGTCGCAAGCTGTTCATTTCCTTGTATGTAATCTTCCACTCGCGCCAGCCACAATGGTTCCAGCTCGAGCAGGTGTCCGGCGTGTTCCTGCGCCGACCATTTTTGCTGTGGCTTGGCAATCAGGGTTTTGCCAGCTCGATCGCGCAGCGCATCTTCCAGGCGCGCCGGCGTGCCGCGAAGCCGCGCGCACAAGTTCGGATGCATCTCCACGGGAAACGAAAAATCGAATTTACGGTCAAACCAGACTGGAACTTGACTCACAGATTCCACTCCCGTTGGATCGACAAAGTTGTGATGGCTCCTACGGGGTCACTCGATACTCCAGCCCAATAGCAAGCACAGCGAGCACCGAAGGAATGCTTCGCGAGCACATAGGTCCTCCGGAGTGAATCGAGCGCGGAGAAGCGAACCATTCCGCGGAAAAGTATACAGAAAGAATCGCGGACAATCGTTGCCCCAATAAAAATGGCGCCGGAAATGTCCAGCGCCGAAGGAGCTCGCGAGATGCGGTCTAGCGAGTTCTTACCTACCAAAATTGATTGCGGTCTTCACTTGCTCTCTGCGATGGGGCTCGCGCCCAAGTCGCGCCGATTGTTGGCGGCAGTACGCGCCGCGCGTGCCGCCGGCATATTCGCAGCCGCCGCTCCGTAACGCTCGAGCAGCACCGGGGCCATGGTGTTCTCCGCTTCTTTCACAAAAATCATCTGCGTTTCAGAAGTCATATCCACGCGCACAAAATCCCCCAGCTTGACTTGCCCGGTTGCCACTAAATTTGCTAGCGGGAAAACCAGGTGCCGCTCGATCGCGCGCTTCAAGTGCCGCGCGCCATATCGCGGATCCGTTCCTTCTTTCAGAAGAAACTGTTTCACGCCGCCGGTGCAATTAAACACGAACTGATTTGTGCCCGCGGCGGTCAGCACGCGCTGCTGCACCATGCCCAGTTCGATCTCCAAAATCTGCGCCAGATGCTCGTCGCGCAAGGTTTTGAACACTACAGTTTTGTCGATGCGGTTCATGAATTCCGGCGTGAACTTACGCCGCGCGGCTTCGACCGCGGTGCGCTGGATCTTGTCGTCAAAGTTGTTATCGACTTCCACGGCCTTCGGCGCAAAACCAAAACCGCCATCGACCAGGTTCGTCATCTCGCTAGCGCCCAGGTTCGACGTGAGAATAATGATGCATTGCGAAAGATCCACGCGGCGGTTATCGCCCAGCGTCAGCGTAGCTTTATCCAGAATGCCCAGCAGCAACTGCCACAGGGAATCGCTGGCCTTCTCAATCTCGTCAAACAGCAGAATCGAGAGCTTCAGCTTCTCGGTAAACCATTGGTTCAGCGCTTCCTGCGTCAGCAGCGGATGCGTCTCGCGATGTCCCAAATATCCCGGAGGCGAACCAATCAACTTCGCGATCTCGTGGGAATGCTGAAACTCCGCGCAATCGATCTTGATGCACGCATGCGCATCGCCGAACAGCGCCTCAGCCATCGCTTCGACCACCCGCGTCTTGCCCGAACCCGTCGGCCCCAGAAACAGCAGGTTTCCCACCGGACGCCCCGGCGCGTTCAGCCCCGCCAGAAACATCTGGTAGATCTCCGCGACTTTTTCAATCGCCTGGTCCTGACCCACAATGCGACGGCGCAGAGCGGCTTCAAACTCCCCAGCGTCGTTACTGCGGCGGTTCGGATCGAGTACCGTAGCCAGATTCGTTCTCATAATCTATTCGTCAGTCCCCAGGGGCCGTATCTTCGGCCTTTTCCGTTTGGCCGTTGGCGCTTGATTGCTGCCCGGCTTCCCCCATCATTCCGATGTGACAAAATCTGTCAACCCGAACTGGCCGTTGCGCCTCAGCCTGCCTTCGGAATGAGCAAGCCGCTAGCCACGTCCTGCCGATACCCTGGGCTCCCAAAATCCACGCTTTTGCTGCATTTAGATGGCTGGCAAGAGATATTAGTCCAATCCCCGGTGGAAATATAAGACTGCTCAAGAGAAATACTTTGCGCAAGATGGAAGGCGCCGCTCCCTCACCCAAACCTGCCAGAGAGGCCCCCGGTTTACAGCTCCCGGCGACGCAATCAGGGCCGGATCCGTCGTTCCGCTGTTCCTCCTGCCGGCCCTGTGGTCAAAGGTTCGTGAGCCAATCCCCTCTAAACTTTCATCCACAGGGGGATGACCGTGAGTAACTAGAAAACTCAAGGCAGCCACATTAGCATTTCGTCGAGTCGTTTCGGAGGATTTCTTGCGCCGCTCATCCGTTCTGACCATTGCTGCCGTGTCGTGTCTCTTGTGCGGAGCGTCCGCCGTCCGCCTCAACCTGCACCGTTCGTTCGCCCTGGCCGCGCAGGAACAGAGTTCCGAGCAAAGTTCAAGCGCGCAAGCTGCAGGGCAAGCCGCGGGATTATCGCGGCCGCAAGCTGCAGCGACTGTACAACCGGCAGCAATGCTGGTCGCGGCCGCTCCACAATCGGGTGAGTTGATGCCGGCCAGCGCAACCATGCCAGGCACCATCAAGCCGGCAGACCTGACTTCGTCTTCCCCGCGTGTTCCCTCCACTGCGACTGAGTTCTACACCACTAAGCGCGGCGACACACTCCCTGCCATCGCTCATCATTATTTAGGGCAAACGGCATATTTGACTTCCTCCGAACTGGCCGACGGGATTCGCGCCGCAAACAAAAATCTCGGCTCCAGCAACATCTTGGGGGCCGGCCAGCAGATCACCATCCCCGGAATTCTGCCCGCGCCCATCGTCGCGCATACCATTCCCGTTCCCAAAGATTTCGAAGTACGCGCCATCTACTTGACCGGCATCATGGCCGCCAGCGATCACGGACTCCGCATCATCCGCCAATGGCGCGCAGTCGGAGGCAACGCCGTCGTCTTCGACATCAAAGATTCCGACGGCAGTGTCAACATTCCCTACGAGCATCCGCTGCTCGGCAAGCACCAGGTCTACATTCATGACCTGCCCAAGTTCATCCAGTTCCTGCATTCGGAAAACATGCACGCCATTGCGCGCATTGCCATCTTCCGCGACCAGCGTCTGGTCACTGAACATCCCGAATTAGCCGTCCACTCGAAGAAAACCGGTCAGCCCTGGCGCGAGAACGGCAAGCTGGTCTGGACCGATTCTTCCAACCCCACAGTTCAGGATTACAACATTGCACTCGCCAAATTTGTCGCCCAATCCGGCGCCGACGAAATCCAGTTTGATTACGTCCGCTTCCCCGCCGAAGGCGACCAGAAAGATGCCGGCTTTTTGTTCCAGAAGGAGCATCCAGACAACCCAAAAAACTCACGTGGGGACAGCCGCCCTCGGCTGTCCGCCGAGCGAAGCTCGGGGGCGCAGCTTCAGCGCTCCGACGTAATTACCGCCTTCCTGAAAAAAGCCTACGCGCAACTGCACCCTACCGGCGTTCTTCTCTCGCTCGATGTTTTTGGCGTGATGGCCTGGCAGCGCCAGGTCGATCTCTCCCACACCGGCCAGGATATTGTCGGCATGGCGAAATATTGCGACGTGATCTCGCCCATGATTTACCCATCCCATTTTTTTGGCATGGATAATATTCAGAACCCCGGCGACGCGCCCGAGCACTTCATCGGCGAGTCTATGGAGCGCTTCGAGTTAATTACGAGAGGTAGCGGCGTGGTCATCCGCCCCTGGCTGCAAGCCTTCCACTGGCGCACCAAAACTTATTCGCCGGAATATATCAAGATTCAGGTTGCCACCGCGCGCGAAAAAGGCGGCATCGGATTCTTGTTCTGGAACGCCGCCAACGATTACTCGAAGCCCTACACCGCCATGCCTGAAATGAAGGCCGAAAACCCGAAAGCCGCACCTACTGGCCAGCCCAAATACTTTCGCGGAGATGAATTGCCGGGTGCGACAGTGAAGGCGAGCGTGATTTCCACAGTCCTTCCCGTTCCCGCAGACCGCTAGAGAGCGTTTGTCATTCCGAAGCGGGCGTCAGCCCGCTGAGGAATCTGCTTTTGCCGATACCCTCATCACCGCTGGCTGGCCCCATCCCTCAGCCAAATCCTCCCAAGTCGGATTGCGCTCTTCAATCAGCCTTACTTTCTTTTCTCTTCGCCATTTCTTGATTTCAGTTTCGCGCGCGATTGCGTCGCCCACATTGCGAAACGACGCAAAGTAGACGAGTCGGTGAGCTTGATATCTGCGAGTGAACTCTCCGCCCTCGCCCGCGCGATGCTGAAGCACGCGGGCCATCAGAAATCCCGTCACGCCGACGTAGATGACGCGGCTCTTGCTCGCCATCACGTAGACGTAATAGGTGCGGGGAAGGGGCATTGCCGCTCTCCGGGTAAGCAGATTCCTCCGGGCGAAAGCCCGCCCGTTCGGAATGACAAAATCTTAGGTATTACGGTGAGCCCCGGCAGCGGCGCTCGTCACACACATCCTGTGCAAAATCCAGCCTGCGATTCGAGGAAGTGCGGCGAGCCTAAATATTGTCATTCCGACGCGCGAACGAAGCGAGCAAGGAGGAATCTGCTGTCCCATCCCTTGGCAGCCAAAGCACTCCCCACGGCCCTGCCGCTTCCAAGAAAAGCAGACCCTCCGGGCAACCCTGCTCTACTTACTTCGGCAGAACGATCATGTCTCCCGGACTCGTGATGCTATGCGGAGATCCCGGAGCCTGCGTGACGCCTGTCGCGGTCACCGTAAATACCCATAGCTTTCCCGCCGTGTTGCCGATCGCGTATAGGTGGTTGGAGTTGTCCCAGAACACCTGGTCTACTTCACCCGACACCAGTAGTCCCGTGTATTTCGTGATTGGGCCCGCGCCATTGAAGTGAAAAACCTGCAGTCCAGAAGTACCTGCGACAGCCAGGAATTTTCCCGAGGGAGACATCCAATAGTCGATGACTTGGCTCGAGCTGTTTCCGGCTTGCCCCCCCGCTTCGGTGGTCGGCATATTCTCGGACGTGCTCGTAGTACTTAGCTGGCCCGCGCTGTCCACAGTGTAGGTGGCCAGTTGGTATGGGCCTACGGGAATAAAATCGCTGTTCAACGGCTGCATCGCGATCGCGAGGTGATTCGCAGGATCGGCGGCCGCCGACCACGGGCAATAGGAATCGCCCGACGGCGCAGTTGGATAAGGCGGATTTACGTCCAGCATTGTGATCGCCCCATCGCTGCTCCGCTGGATCCCATAAATCGAGGGCGTGAAGTGATAGCAAGTCGACTCATAGGCATACTGGTCGTTTCCGATGAAGCTTTCTACATAGCCGAAACCTGGCCCAGCCATAATATTGTCGAGATAAGTGAGTTTGCCGGTCGAGTTGTCGATGCTGTAAGCCAGTTCCTCGTTGTTCGTGGTGTAATAATCGGCATAGAGCGAGCTGCCCGTATGATCGAGGAACAGCGATCCCAGCCCACCGTCCGGTTCGACCGCGAGCGTATCCACCGGCTTCAGCGACCCATTCGGGGCAATTGAAAACGAGTCAATATTTTTCCCATCCGTTCCAAACAACCACGCGCTGTTTAGCGCGACGTCATTGATGGCAGTCGAGAATGGCGTTCCAGGAATTGTCGAGAGCGCGCCGTTGGATGCGGCGGCATAACCGGTGATCTGGTTTTTCCCGCTAGCCGGGGTACTCACCACATAAATGAATGCGGCCGGCGAAGAACCGCTTTGAGGCGAATTATCAGCTGGTGAAGACACGGCCTGTGCGGATGCCAGAACTGTGCTGGCGCGGGCCAATACTAGGGCGAGAACAAGCGTTCCCATGTTGCGCAACATCTTTAATACCTCGAAATGAAGTTGGGATTTCGAAACGCGCGAGGTTCGATGCCCTCAAATCCGATGCAGGTTGGCATTTTCTGGCCCCCTACGGAATCAGCCGTAGTCCTCCCGAAATAAGGAGATTGCCTTATTGCATTGCCGGAAATTGGCGTTTTTCGGTGCGGAGGGCTTCAGCGCCACGTTCTGCGAAGGGAGCCTTGCTCCTCGGCGCCCCTTGCTTTCTTCCCATAGTCATAATATTATGACCACTGGAGACAAAGCATGAAACGAATGCCCGCCGGCCAGTTCAAAGCCCAGTGTTTGGCGATTATGGACCGGGTGTCGCAAAGCGGAGAGCCCCTGGTAATCACCAAGCACGGCAAGCCCGTGGTGAAGCTCGTTCCCGCGGAAAAGCAGGCCGACGAGATTTTCGGCTATATGGCAGGGAAAGTGAAGATCGTCGGCGACATTGTGGGGACGATCACGCCTTTGGAAGACTGGGAAGCCAAATGATTCTGCTTGATACCCACGTTCTGCTGTGGATGTCGAGCGATCCGGGGCGCCTGTCGCGCCGGGCCCGCGAAACCATTCGCCAGGCCAAACTGCGTCAGGCGGGGGACAACGGAGGCATTGGCATCGCCGCCATTACGCTTTGGGAGCTGGCCTGGCTGGCGCATCATCAGCGCATCATAACCACCGGCGCACTGGAATCGTTTGTCCGTGAGACCGTGGCACGCGTAATTCTCAGGCCCATGACGCCGGAGATCGCAGCCGTCGCCGTTCGCCTCCCAGATCCCTTTCCCCGCGATCCCGCAGACCGCCTGATCGCAGCGACGGCGATGGCAGAGGGCATACCCCTAGTGACCGCCGACACTCGCATTCGGCAATCCAAAATGCTGGATACCATCTGGTAGCCGGCGCCCCATGTCCCGCCTGCATCCGATTTAACGCAGCGCTGCAACGCTGAGATCTGCCAAGCACGCCTCAACCTTAGAATTTTCATTTCGAGCACGTGCAAGTCTCTGCTAACCAGTGTCCGCGCACCGCGTCAAAGAAGCAGAACGAAATTGCAGAGGATGCGGAACTTTTCAGATTCCTTCTGCGTAATGAAATCAAGCACGGAAAAACAGAAACAGAAATGGTGAGTTAGGACGGCGGTGAAGGAGCGGCAAACAGATCAAATGCCGCTCGGTACAAAACATCTCAACAGGGTTCAGGGGACCTTCTCACGCTCGGTTTGGCGGCCCAGGTGAGAAAGTCCCCGTGTAAGCGGAGCAAGCCTCGCAGCTTGTCTGCTGAACCCTTACGGCTGCATTATAAGGCGATTCGCGGCAAAACACCATGTTTTCTCGCAAGTCGTGAACCGGGCCGCCTCAAACGCCCACTCAAACGGGCAGAAAGAGGAATGCTCATGAAGTTCGCGACAGTTTCAAAAAGCTCGATTTCCAAAAACTTGCTGATGTCCGTGGCATTGTTGTTGGCCACGAGCGCGTTTGCGGCAACCAAGGCAAGCCTGCAGCTCGACGATCCCGTTTCGCTGAACGGCACCACGCTGAAGCCCGGCGACTACAAAGTTCAGTGGGAGGGAACTGGCCCCAACGTCGAACTCAGCATCACGCAAGGCAAACACCTGGTGGCAAAAGCCACGGCCCATATGGTCGATCTTCCCGCGCCGGCTGCAAATAACGCAGCTGTGACAATTAAAAGCGACACCGGCCCCAACTCACTGGCCGGCATCCGCTTCCAAGGCAAGAAATTTGCTTTCGATCTCTCGCAGACAACCAGCGACGCCATGCAGGGCGGATCGAGTAAGTAATTACGTCGTACAGTCGCACAAATGAATGGGAGCACGCAATGTGCTCCCATTTTTCGATCTCCCTGATTAATTCTCAGCCGATTAATTCTCAGTTATGTGCGCTCTATCGAACCTAAACACTCTTCCCTATATATGTTTCGCCTCTGCCGAAGCGTGCTCGGGCAGGGCGTGAGTGTGGGCCCGCAGGCGAACCTGCACCAAAAAAGCGTAGTGCAACGCTGAGATGATGGTGAAGGCGAAGGTTGCGCGCAGAAATAGGGTGCGCGTGATCCATATCCAGCGCGCCGGCCGGATAGCGAAAACCAGAACAAAAAACACCGCCCCGATCTGAGAAAAAGTATTGGCTTTTCCAAAGATGCTGGGGCGGAAATCGCGCAGGCCGGAAATTGCGAACAGGACGGCGCTGGCGGCGAGAATCGATGCATCGCGGCTGAAAACCAGCACCGTAAACTTCCATGGAATTTTGTGCAGAATGGAGAGCACCGGGAACATTGTGCTCAACAGAAGCTTGTCGGCGATGGGATCCAGATATTGGCCGAGCAAAGTCTGCTGGTGCAATCTGCGCGCCAGCAGGCCATCGAGGCCGTCGCTGAATCCGGCGATCACAAAAATGACCAGCGCCCAAAAATAATGGCCGTCCACCAGTTCGATCACTGTAAAAGGAACGAACGCCATGCGTAGCAGCGTGAGCTGATTCGGCGCGGTGAATACTTTCGAAATCTTCATGCCGAATCCTTGATCAACTTTCCTGTGACCTTCGTACTCCCTGCACCGCTCTGGCGGCTTGCGCCGATTCCCGGATTTCCCAGTGTCTTCGCCGGCTCCAGCCCCGTCTGCGCCGAGAAGCGCTGCGAAAGCGAGGGCAGGTTGCCATCTGGAAGATCGAGTTCGATGCGTTCAATTCGGTGCATGGGAAAGAATACGACGGCCGGAGTGAATGATTCTCCCTCTTTTACCATTAAGACAAGATCTTCAAACGACGCCAATTCGATCCCGCTGAGGCTCAGCCCTTCCGCTCCCAAAGCTAGAACCATGCCCCAGAACTTATCTCTCGGGTTGCCAAGCGTCACCACCACCATGGATCCGGGCGAAAACGGATCGCGGGCCGGAGATCGCATTTCGCCGGCCGTCGATTTCCTCTCCTGGTCGGTTCGCACGCGTTGTGAATTTTTTGCCATAATTTCTTTCGCCATAAGACGATTGTCGCCGTCGCGGGCGTAGCTTGGCAACTGAAGGTGTGGGGCGTGTTCCACGCTCGTATGCCGATCGCGCTCGCAACGCGTTGCGGGAACCGGCGTACGACATTAGAATAAGTCCAGCGTAGGCGCGTAGCTCAGTTGGTTAGAGCGCTACCTTGACACGGTAGAGGTCAGGAGTTCGAGTCTCCTCGTGCCTACCATTTATCTCATTGAATCCGCTCTGTCGCGAGCGGCAGGTTTTCCCCGAGTTGGGCCAACTCGTCACCATTGGTCACCAAATCCGAAAGATTTTCGACTGCCTTCCGTTGCGCTGCGGGAATCGAGATTGTGTAAATTTCGAGGGTCGTGGACATCTTCGAGTGACCCAACTGCGCTTGCGCCTCTCGGAGCGTAGCTCCCGCGTGCTGCAAGAGCGTGGCGTTAGTTCGGCGCAGAGTGTGCCAGTTGACCGATGTTGCCGTCGATGAGACTCTTCGACGCCCAACCAAGAAGCGCAAGCACTGCCCGTTCCTCCCGGACCTTTGGTGATTGAACGCCCTGGGCTGTCGTGCCTTATTGCTTATCAATCAAAACAAAGCGCCTAGCAAGTTAAGCAAATTTTACAGTAGTAGGGTGTGTGCCTATGTATCCAACGATGATTTGGCGATCGATATCAAGAGGGAAAAAGTATAGTCGCCAACCACCGGGTAAATTCAGATGCCAGCTAAACGTCCGTTTAACTCCATCGGGACAGAGGAACGAGCGTTGATCTCCATATTTCTCAAGTGTAGCCTTACTCTCCGTTCTCGGATTTCCACTCAGTCCAGTCGGGTCAAATCCTCCCTCCTGCCAAGACCTGGCGTGCTGTTCGAGCTCGGTGAGCTTTCGTTTGACGTGGGGAAGTTGAAACCCTAATGCGGCAAGTTGTTTCTCCGTTTCCGCCACAAATATTAATCGCGAGAAAAGCTCCTCTCTCCTATTCCAAAGTTCTGCGCCATTCTTGACAGAATCTAGTCTTAGCGAAGCGAGACGCGCAGCATGAGGCACGAGATCTTGCAATCTGCAGGCATGGAGTACATCCGCTGTCGTGGAAACAAAGGCCTCATCCTCACCAAATTGCAGCACATCTAGAATCAACGTACTAGTGTGCCATCTGTCGTGAGAGTCTAAACTTACTGCTAATCCATCGACGAGATGGGCAACCCCAAGTCCTTCAGCTTCCTGACCCTGAAAACGGAAGTCGATCATGCCGAACGCCGCTTGAAGTTCGGGCAAATCGATCAGGTATGGGGATTTTGTACCTTGTGATTTCAGATACGTACGATGTTCTTGTGGTGACACTCGATCGAATATCCAATCCGCGATTGTGTATCCGGCTATTAGTTCAGTAGAGAAGAAAGTTGCAGGCACCCGCAGATCTCCCCTGAACCCATTCGTTCGAGCATGGCTTAAGAGCTCAGCAAACATGATCATCCGTTCACGAGCTTCTATCTGA
The DNA here is from genome assembly GCA_963743585.1 of uncultured Acidobacteriaceae bacterium. Taxonomy (GTDB): domain Bacteria; phylum Acidobacteriota; class Terriglobia; order Terriglobales; family Acidobacteriaceae; genus Sulfotelmatobacter. The sequence goes on from CAVUQI010000012.1 coordinate 355,458, forward strand.
TTTGCTAATCCAGGAAAACTGAGCTCATTGAAGACGATGTCAGTCATTTGGCGGGAAACATCAGTTTCTCAAGAGCCCGATCCCATTCATCAAAGAAACCTTCGGGCCAGTGAGCGATTCGCCCATTTTCATCCATGGACGGCGTGGACACCGATGCACGAACCGGCCCTTGATCACCAGCTCTTTCAAAAAAATGCAATCTTACAATCTCATGAGAGATCTTCCTCTCGTGCACCGCGAGCCGAATACCATTGAGCACATGATCGCTGTGTGTCTCAATTACAACCTGAACCCCGGAAGCGGCTGCCAGAGACAACAGCTGGCCAAGACGCATTTGCCCCTTGGGATGGATATGAGCTTCAGGGTTTTCAATGATAAGCAAGTCGCCGGCTCGCGCTGCCAAAGCTGCCACAATGACAGGGAACACGTATGAGAGCCCAAAACCGACATTTGTTGCTCGATACTTGTTGCTGCTGCCGGTCTGCATCTCCGGACTCACGAAAGAATATTGAACTCCAATTAGATCTAATTCAGTACGGGGATCAAGATGCACGCGCGTTCCCGGACTGATATCACCGAGCCAAGCTTCTACCTGCTCCCTTACCTTGCGAGACTTTCCACGCTCATGAAACAGGAGATCGTTGGTTAGATCAAGACTTCCGGTAAGATCCAACAAATGTGCTGCGAATTCCCCCTTGCTACCGATATTGTGATGTTGTTGAACCGCGAAATTCGACATCGCAAACGCCACACGTGGCCCAACGCGTTCGGCGTTGAGATATTGGAAACCATCTGTAAATAAGGATTCCTTAAAACAATTGTCATCACCGGATACAGATTCTAATGGCATAACATTTGCTTCCGGTACTCCATAGTGAAACTTCCATTCTCTGCTTCCGGAATCAGTCCTTAGGCGAAAAGTAATTCGGTCTTCTCGTGCTCCCTCGCAGAGGGCGTCCCTCGCTGTGCCGATGTTTACCAGATCGCCGGATAAGGCTAGCCCTGAATTTTCAAGTAAGGTCTGCTCATAAGATTGGCGCAACAGCAAAAGGACTTGGATCGCAGAGGATTTTCCCATGCCGTTTAGTCCCGCGAGGAGCGTAAGCTTGTTAAATGCAAGAGGCTGCTTCTCGAACGCTTTGAAATTCTCGATGTTGAGTTCTGTGATCATGGGGCAAGTGTCAAGACGTTATACATGATCATTCGGATGGCAGCGAAACGCAATCTCACTTTTCCTGGATCGCCAGTACCTTGAGAAATTGAACGATCAAAGTCACGTTCATTCATAATTTCCATAAACGCCGTTTTGAGAGCTGTCTTGCGTTCTTTCAAAACATCCAGTTGTTGTAAATCAAGGCTAGCGAGGTTAACGCCCAGGCTTCGAATAAGGCCTTGTTGATGGGATACCGGAAGGCGCTTTCGGAGTAACGCTTTCTGAAACCATCGCGACCAAATAAGTCCCAAGCGGCAACCATCGTATGACGAAATCTTTCTTTGTATGAATTCAACTCCGTTTCATCCATACGATTCAGATCTGCCATTCGATCATTCAGGAAGCTGTCGAAATCTTTAGAACGGTAATCCTCGGGTGGGAAAATCAGAAACGCAAGATACCTCAGCACGCACTCCCTATCGGCCATTCGGTCGTCACGGATACTGTAATCGGTCGCTTTTAAGAACTCCGGGATTCGCGCTAGTTCAGCTAGGAATCTGGTCGCTCGACCCTGGTTAAGAGCGTGACGAATCTCTTGCGCAGAAAGTGGTAAGCCTCCCGTGTTGATGCGCTTGAAAATGTTGAACTTCACTTCGGGCGGTGTGCCCTTTTCAATCACATAAATCGTTACCTGAGTTTCGTCAATTCGGCGCTGTAGATTCCTTGGCAGTTGACGATAGTAAAGGCCGTCGAGTTTTAGAAACTCTAAGCCTTCAAGTTTGAAAGATTGTTTGATAACGAACCGATCAATTGTGCTGAGTCGCTGCAGACCGTCAACGACAACCCATTGGTTCTCATCTGTAGCATCGAAATAAAAGGCAGGAAGCGGAATCCTTATCAACATAGATTCGATCAACCGGCTTTGCGCACCCAGACTCCAAATTCCGGCCTTGCGTTGGAAATCAGGAGCCATATTGAGTTCGCCATTCTTAATTCTCGCCCGGAGCAGATCGATCGTGAGAGTCCGAGTTTCGACTCGAATTTCAGTCGGATCAAAAGGCTCTGTGATTTCCTCCGCTGAAATTTCTTCAGCTTCGACACCGGTACCAAGTTCCTCTTCAGGCCCGTAAACTTCGATTTCACCAGATATGGAATCGCCTGCGCGCAACCAATCTGACACTTTATCCCATACGAGCTTGTGATATCTTCCGCTGTCGAGACGAAGATTACTTTCGGACAACCATAGTTTCAGTCTTCGGGCGCTTACTGTCGATTTGGCTGGCTCGAACAGAATCACGTAGCAGACGTGGTCATTCGTGGGAATCGGAGCAAGCGTATCAACCACGCGAGCGCTCCAATTTCTCCCGAAGAATTGGCCGCTTGGAAGGGCAAGCAATTTTGTATAGTCACCAGTGATGGGCATTTTTTTATTTGAGTATAAGGCAACCATGCAGACGCCGCCTCTTAATCGTTCCGCGAGACAAGTCATGCCCATAAATCCCACAATGCGCTGAGGACTCCGCGGGCCACTAATTTCTAGTGCGATTTAATGATCGCCTAAAGAAACTCGTCACCGATTCGTCACCAAAACTAGCCAATTTGGGGGTGTTTTGAGGGTTCGGAAAATCGGAAAGCAAGGGAGCTAAAGGGTTTTAGCTGTGATACCTTAAAATTGACACGGTAGAGGTCAGGAGTTCGAGTCTCCTCGTGCCTACCATTTTTACGCCTTCCGAATTCATCATGCCCGATCCCGTCGCGCCAAACTCTGCCGTCATGCCAGGTGCTGAAGCTGTCTCCGATGCTGCCAAACCAGATGAAAGCTTTGGTGAGATGCTGTCGCAGTTCGAAAAGAGCCTCGCCCGTGACGTCCAGCGCGGCTCTGCGCAGCTTGTGGGAACGGTAATCTCGCTCACTTCCGACTCCGCTGTTCTCGATATCGGTTACAAGACCGAAGGCATTCTTCCGCTTGCCGATTTGCAAGCTGCCGGCCAAAACGCAAAAGTCGGCGATAAGCTTTCCGTCTCCGTGAAAGGGCGCGATCCGGAAGGGTACTACCAGCTCACGCTCGGCAAAGTCGAGCGCCCGGCCGACTGGGCTGCACTCCAGAAAGCCTTCGCGAAGAAGGCCACGATTGTGGGCACCGTGACTGGCGTGATCAAAGGCGGCCTCACTGTCGATGTCGGGGTGCGTGCCTTCATGCCGGCTTCACGCAGCGGAACACGCGAGGCTTCCGAACTAGAGAAGATGGTCGACCAGGAAATTTTCGTTCGCATCATCAAGCTTGATGTAGCGGACGAAGATGTCGTAGTCGATCGGCGAGCGGTACTCGAAGAGGAAGAGCGCTCCGCAATTGAGACGCGATCCTCGCAGATTAAAGAAGGAGCCAACCTCAGCGGCACGGTTCGCAGCCTCACTGACTACGGAGCATTTGTCGACCTGGGCGGCGTGGACGCCTTGCTGCACGTGAGCGATATTGCGTGGACCCGCGTGAACAAAGCGGCGGACCTGCTCTCGGTCGGACAGCAGGTCGAAGTCAAAGTTCTGAAGATCACGAATGACGTCGGCAAGCGGCGAATCTCGGTGGGGATCAAGCAACTGCAGCCGCATCCCTGGGACAGCGTTCCTGGAAAATACAAACTTGGAGAACGCATTCGCGGGGCAATCACTCGCGTTACGGACTTCGGAGCATTCGTCGAACTTGAGCCGGGAGTTGAGGGACTCATCCACGTCTCTGAAATGTCGTGGGGAAGGAAGCTGCGAAGCGCGAGCACGCTGGTGAAGCCCGGCGAAATGGTCGAAGCGATGGTCCTTGGATTGAATGTTGACGAACGCAGAATTTCGCTCGGCCTGAAGCAGGCGCTGGGCGATCCCTGGGCCGATGCCGGAAAAAAATTCGCCGTCGGGACCGTGATCGAAGGGCCCGTGGTCAGCATCATGAAGTTCGGCGCGTTTGTTCAGCTCGCCGAGGGCGTTGAGGGCATGATTCACGTCAGCGACTTGAGCGCCGAGAAGCGCATCAACCATCCCCAGGAACTGCTGAAAGTCGGGCAGGCGGTCAAAGCTCAGGTGCTGGCAATTGATACCGAAAAGCGGCAGGTGCGTCTGGGCATCAAGCAACTGGCGCCGAGCGGGCTCGACGAATACATTGCCGAGCATAAGCAAGGTGATATTGTCAGCGGCCGCATCATCGATGTTTCTGATGCGCGCGCGCGGGTTGAACTGGGTGAAGGCGTCGAAGCGATGTGCCCAATTTCCGCTGATCCCGCGACTGATAAGCAGACGTCGAGGCCTTCTGTTTCCCAGGCATCATCCGCGAAGCTCGACCTATCTTCTCTGGGTTCTATGCTGCAGGCCCGATGGAAGGGAGACGCGCCGGCGGCAGATGCAAAGCCGGAGCCCATCCGCAGCGGACAAATTCGCAAATTCAGAGTCACAAAAATCGACGCGGCCGCGAAGATGATTGAACTGGAGATGGCCTAAAACGGCCCGGTGCTGCTGTAGGCCTGCACTGGGCCGGTTCAGTCCTTAAGGCGTGATCTCAAACACTGCGCCCCAGCCGAAAGTTCCACCCTCTTGCGTCGTGCCGTAGAAATTGCCGTTGCTGTCCGAGGTCAGCCCAGAAGAAGGGAAGGCCCCATCTCCCGCTCCCCCGAAAGCCCAGCTGGCGCCTGGCCCCCAAGCTGTTCCATTGAAGGTCAGCTCCAGCGCCTCACCCTGGCCGGGCACCGCCTTCTTCGGTCGTGAGCCAGATATTGCCGTAGACATCGAAAGCCACGCGGGAGGGATACGTGCCGTATGTCCCTGTAAGGCTGTAGTTCGGCAGGCCGTTGTCCCCGTACGTCCAAACGCCGCTCACCAGTTTCAACTCATACACGGTACCGTCGTTGAGGTTAACGCCACCCTGCGACGTGGTGCCCCAGAGATTACCGGAGATATCGACAGTCAGGCCGACACCAGGAATGGCCCCGTCGTTAGGATAACCGGTGAAGGCATGCAGAGGCGTGGTGCCGGGCTCGGCCCAGACGCCGCTCGCCGGCGAGAGCTCGAATACCGTACCTTCGCCGTATGAGCCTCCGTCTTCCGTCGTGCCGTAGAGATTGCCCTTGTAGTAAACCACACCCACGGGCGTCTGTCCGTCGTCGGTAATGGAGCTGGAGCCGAAGCTGTATATCGTCTTACAAGACCAGCTCCCGTTCGTGTTCGCCTTCAACTCGAAGACCGTGCCGCAGGCGGAGGAGCCCCCAGAGCCGTTGCTGCACGTCGTATTCGTGCCTCCCTTACTGGTCGTACCGTAGAGCGTGCCGGCGGGGCCGAGGGCCAGGCCTGCGGAGGGATACTGCCCGTCCGTAGTGGAAGCGCCAAAGGCATGCAGAATCGTCTTCGTCCAGTGGTGGACTGTTGCGGTCGGCGGCGACAACTCGAACACCGTGCCGTAGCCGTACTTGCCACCCGATTGCGTCGTGCCGTAGAGATCGCCGTTATAAAGGACCACTCCGTAGGACAGACCCGACCCGTCTGTACTGCCCCCGAAGCTGTAGACCACCGCTTCGCTCCAGATGCCGCTGGCTTCCTCCAGCTCATACACCGTGCCGAAATCGTGTGTGCCGCCGTCTAGGGTCGTGCCGAAAAGATGGCTCGGGCCATCAAAAATCACTCCGCCGGTGGGTTCAAACGCGTCCGGGCTGGTGGTGTCGAACCCGCCATACAGTACCTGCTCTGTTAACTGCGCGCCCGCTCGCGTGCCCGTCATCAGCAAGGCCGTGCTGCAGATCACCAACAGCACAGCCAATCCAATAGAACGCTTTTTGTCTTGCATGGTAATCCTCTTTCGAGTGCTCATCGTTTTTGATTTTTTGGAACCGGGAAATTGCCGCAGGCAACTGGGCAGGTCGGCTAAACCTTTTTCGGAAATCCTTAACGGGCGGGGGAAGGGAAATTTAGCCCTCGAGCACCAGGGACCGGGCAGATGCGCCCACAGCCGCGGATTATGCTCTGGGGCCGTTACCTTGTCAAGCTGCAAGGAATTGCATTGTCTTAGCTCCATAAAGCTGTCGTCCGCGAACGGCAACTTGCGCAGCACCGCGACGTTTCGTAATTGACACCTGGATGCCCCACGGTGTATTACGAAACATTACTTTTACTTTCGTTTCCTGCGCTATTCCACGAGGAATGGAAGGATGACTCTGCCCATGCGCTCAAGCTCGTCGCTGCTAATCGCAATTGTGATTTGCTTCCTCAGCGTAACCGCGAATTCCGTGCTCGCACAAACATCGAAGATCGAAAACAGCAAGCTGCGCATCGAGGTAAATCAGAATTCGGGTGCTTACACCATTGCTTCAAAGGACGATCCAAAAGTTTGGATCACGGCAACCCCGGCGGCGGAGGTCAATCATCGCTGGCTGCATCCCTCCGATTACCCAAAACACGCCCTGAATACGTCGCCTTTTAGCGACACCAGCGGATCGGGAACGGAACTGACTGTTACATATTCGGGGTCGTCGAGCCAGCCGGACCTGATTTGGAATCTCCGAATGCCTCAGGCGGCGGATTTCGTAGAGATTGAAACGCGCGTTCAGAACAACACGCAGTCGCAGATCACGGTGCAAGGCATTCGCGTCGCCGAAGGCGGGAAGACATTCCTCTCACTGGACGGTCCGCAATCGGCGGACGGCGTGCTTTCTGACAGCTTCAGCGAAGACCGTCCCGATATGAAACTGCACGATCTCGGCGATGCGACCGATGGCATGCATCGCGCCGTCGGCAGCCAGCTCATTTACAACCGGCAGAGCCGCCAGGGTCTTTTTCTCGGAGCGCTGACTTCGGAAAAATGGCTGACCGTGTTACGCCTCCGAGTCGATCACAAGCAGGACATTACCGGCTACGAAGTCGATTCGACCGGCACCACAGAACTCGAGAACGAGAACTCATTGCGCGAATCGCCTCCCGAAGATCGCATCGAGTTGAGCCTGCCGCTCGACCCTGGCCAAACACTCTCGTCAGAACGGCTCATGGCAAGCCTCTCATCGGATTACCATGCGCAGCTGGAGAACTACGGCGAAACTGTTCGAAAATTACACCATGCCAGGGTCACTGCACCCACCCCAATCGGATGGTGGAGTTGGACGGCTTATTACTTCGGCCTGACCGAAGGGGCGGCGCTGACCAACGCTGAATTTCTGTCGTCGCATCTGCTCGATCTCGGCTACAAATTTTTTCACATTGACGAAGGCTACCAATTCGCGCGCGGTGATTACACCTCCATTGTTTCGTACAAATTTCCGCATGGAATGAAACAGCTTGAACAAAAAGTCCAGGACCTCGGCCTTACTCCGGGAATCTGGACTGCTCCCTTCGAGGTCGCGGACCGCTCGTCGGTGTACCTCAATCACAAAGACTGGCTGGTGCACAACGCGGCTGGCCAGCCGATTCATGCCGGCTGGGTGCTCACGCGCGAGGACGCGGGCAAAGATCTCGATCCACTTTATGTGCTCGATACGACCAATCCCGGCGCGCAGCAGTATTTGCGCGAGACCTACACAACGCTGACTCGCGACTGGGGCATTCGCTACATCAAAATGGATTTCATGGACGATACCGCAATCGAGGGCTACTACTATCGCCCCCACACCACGGCGATGGAGGCGCAGCGAATTGGCTTGCAGACCATTCGCGATGCCGTCGGAGAAAATGTGCTGCTCGATAAAGACGGCAGCGTGATGCTGAATCCCGTGGGACTGGTCGACGCCGGACGCATTTCATGCGACACCGGCCACACCTTCGATGCCAGCCGCGACGCCGCTCCAGGCATCGCCGCACGTTATTACATGAACCGGAATTTTTTTGTTGCCGATCCCGATGCGTTTTCGGTGTCGCACCAGGCCTATGCCGAGCAGCAGGACCACGGAGGCGCAAGAGCGCTAACCCTCAATGAAGCCCAGGTTGCGGTTGCGCTTGCGGCAGTTTCAGGAGGAATGTTCGAAATCGGCGATGACCTGCCCACGCTTTTTCTGAACGCCGACCGCATGAAGCTTCTGCAAAACCGCGATCTCCTGAATATGGTGCGCTACGGCCATGCGGCGAAGCCGCTGGATCTGATGAGCTACGCGCCCGAAGACGAGATGCCGAGCATTTTTTTGCTGCGGGAGAGCAGGCGGCAATCGGTTCTGGCGGTCTTCAATTCGAGCCGAAAAAGAGCGGCAGCATAGTTTCCCAATTGCTGATCTTCTTTCTGGTCCCGCGCTTGGCTCGCACATTACGGTTTCCGATGTTTTCGCCGATGGAAAACCGATTTCTGAAAATCAGGCATCGCTCTCCTTGAAGCTTCCCCCGCACTCCGTGCGCCTGTTGAAGATCATTGACTCTTCGATCCCGGCATCTGCGCCGTCGCTGACTGTAAACGCAGTCGAAAAAATCGAGACCGGAAAGTCAGTCACGTTCTCAGCGCAGAGCTCTGCAGGCGGTGTTCCCGCAGTTTCCTATCGTTGGGATTTCGGCGATGGCACCAGCGTTGACGGAATCAGCGTCACGCACTGTTACACGCACGCAGGCACTTTCACGGTTCGCCTGACGGCCGATGGCATCGAAGGCGTTCCCTTTGAAAAAACTATCCAGGTTTCGGTCACGGGCGTGATCGACACGGTTTTCCGCCCTGAACTCTACGAACGCTACGTAGAACCGCACTGAACGGATTTGCCGAATCTTTGTTAATTGAGGGCCGGTCAATTGGGCCGCTGAAGTGAGGCCGGTTTCTTTCTTAGTTATGGTTTGTTAGTATTTATTTCGTTTTATTTCGAACGATTGCGACTTTATGAACTCTCTGCCTAGCCTGTTGGCCCTCCCCCCAGACGAGCAGAAATCTTCCGGCCTGTTGCACACTCCCAAAGAAATCGCGCAGCAGCCCGAGACATGGCTGGCAACTTTTCAGAGATTTCGCGATCGGCAGGGAGAGATTTCTCGGTTTCTTCAATCAGCGGGCGTGAGTTGGGATCCCATGCGTCGGCCAACTGTGTTTCTGATCGGAGCGGGGACCTCCGACTATATCGGGCGCTCGCTCGCCCAACTGCTGAGGCGATGCTGGCACTGCGAAGTGCTGGCGGTGCCGAGCACGGGCCTTTTGACCCACTCCGAGCAATGGCTTGTGCCAGGCCGGAATTATCTTTGGATTTCCTTCTCCCGCTCGGGCGAAAGCCCGGAGGGAATTGCGGTGATCGAGCGGGCGCTGAAAAATCATCCCGGCATTCATCATCTGATCGTCACCTGCAACGCCCAGGGCAAGATGTTCAAAATGACGGAGCGCGCCCAGCAGGCCTTAGCCATTGCGCTGCCGGAAGAAGTCAACGACCGCGGCCTTGCCATGACCAGTTCATTTTCCAACATGGTGGTTTTCGGGCAAGGCCTCGCGCATATCGATGGCCCGGAGGGATACGAAAAGATCCTGCATCCGATGGCGCAAGCGGGAACCAATTTTCTCGAAGCCGCGGCCCGGCGCGCAGGCGAGCTTGCGGAGCAAGGCTTCTCGAAAGCGTGTTTCGTCGGCTCCGGACCGTTGAAAGCGGTGGCCACCGAATCCGCCCTGAAATTGCTGGAGCTGACCGCCGGACGAATTCAGACCATGTCGGAATCCGCGCTGGGCTTGCGTCACGGGCCCATGGCCGCGCTCGATGACGAGACGCTGCTGGTCGCGTTTCTTTCCGGGGACGCAAAGGTTTCGGGCTACGAACTGGATCTTCTCGAGGAAATCAACAAAAAGCAATTGGTGAAAACTCGCGTGCTAGTTGCTGCAGCGCCGAACTCGCGGCTCGACGGGCTGGCCGAGCATGTCCTGGTGCACTCGCCATCCCTCGGAGTAGGCGACGACTACCGTCCACCCTTGGACGTCATTTTCGGGCAACTACTCGGCCTTTTTTTCTCTTTGCATTACGGCCTCAAGCCGGATTGCCCCAGCCCCAACGGCGCCATCAGCCGCGTGGTGCAAAACGTTCTGATTCATTCCTGAAGGCACGGCAGACGGAAATCCCTAATTGATCGAGAACAGGTAGGCAGTCATGTCGCGGCTCTCTTCGGGGCTCAGATTCATGTCGGGCATGTTGGTGCCCGGCTTGCGATGGGACGGCTTATCCAGCCATTTCTCCACATCGTCGGGCGTGTTCTTGTACTTTCCATCGAGAAATGTCTCGCGGCCAGACCAGTGAGCCAGCGATGGAGCACTCTTGCCTTCCGCGCGAATGACGCCCGGTATGAAATGGCAGGAGCCGCAGGTGCGCATCATCATGCGCTTTCGGCCTGCTTCCGGATTGCCGCCGGTGAGCCGGGCTCCCCGGGCGAAATCGAAATCTCGAAACCAGTTGCAGGCGGTGAAAACTAGCAACAGAGTCAGCAACCCGAAAACTGCTGCTTTCTCCAGCGGGCGCCCTTTCCAAATCAGTTCCGGATTCCTCACGGTCGATCCATCTTCTGGTTGCCGTCCGAGGTTTCTATTATCCAATCTTAATGAGCATTAGGATGTGACGCGGCGCACATGTTTTCGACCACTCAAGATGTAGCTAGTCACTGTCGTGCCCAGAGAATCGGGCCGGCCGTCCCTCTGGCCTGCGCGCGTCCCTTATAACTTTTTCCAGTCGGTCAACGATATCAATTCGTCGAGGATTTCCTGCAATCTTTGCAACCGGCGTTCGTGCTCTGCTGCCGCGGGCATCCTCTTGCTTTTGCTCCCTTGCAGGTACAGCCGGTTCGCTTCACTAATTTGTGCTATTTCTTCTCGCAACTTTCCGATCCGCTCTTTGACGGGTGCCTGCATGAGTGTAGGTTAGCAGAGCGTCCTCGGACCGACCACGCAGGACCACATGTTCGCGCTTATTTACGAAGGCTCTTTGTAAAGCCATATTGCGGCCAACTGTTGACTGCCCATCACACTCATCTTCCCTTGGCGAGGGAACTTGAGTGTTAAGACCCGGTTACGACACTTAGCGATCAATCATCTTCAGCACGGCTGCTGGTAACCGTTCCCCTTGGACACTCGATCTTCTCAACCGCGCCATTGATGTCGCGGAGGTCGTCGGTCGTGAGCTGAATGTTCACGGCACCGAGGTTTTCTTCGAGGCGGTGTAATTTCGTTGTCCCCGGAATTGGCACAATCCGCGGGTTCTGTGCGAGCAGCCAAGCGAGCGCAATCTGCGCCGGAGTACCGCCTTTCTTCTCCGCGATCCTCTTCAGCAGGTCAACGACAGCTTGGTTCGCAGCACGGGCTTCGCCGCTGAAGCGTGGAGAGATGTTGCGGAAGTCCGTCTGCTCGAACGTAGTCTTCGTATCGATTTTGCCCGTCAGGAAACCCGCGCCGAGCGGAGTAAAAGCAACGAAGCCGATGCCCCGTTCTTCGCACGTTGCGAGCACGCCATTGTTTTCCACGTCTCGTGTCCAGAGCGAGTATTCACTTTGGATAGCAGTAACCGGATGCACTGCATCGGCGCGGCGGATAGTTTTTGCTGCCGCCTCCGACAGTCCGAAATGCTTCACCTTGCCTTGCCCGATAAGATCCTTCAGCGTAGCCGCAACGTCCTCGATAGGAACTGCTGGGTCTACGCGATGCTGGTAAAGCAGGTCAATGCTCTCGACTTTTAGTCGCTTCAGCATCTCTCCAACGACTTTTCGGATGTGTTCGGGACGGCTGTTCAAGCCTCCCCGTCGCTGCCCTGTTTTCGAATCGATGTCAAAGCCGAACTTGGTGGCAATCACCACCTGCTGGCGGAACGGCGCTATTGCTTCACCCAGGAGTTCTTCGTTTGAAAAAGGACCGTAAGCCTCGGCTGTATCAAAAAAGGTGACGCCCCTATCGAATGCCGCACGAATTATCTTGATGCCGTCTTCACGGGATACTGGTGAACCATAAGCTGACGACAATCCCATGCAACCATAGCCGAGAGCGGAAACCTCGAGACTGTTCTTCCCCAGCTTGCGCTTTTCCATTGTTCCTCCTGATTAGGTATATTGCGCGAGTCTAGGACACTGGAGCGCTGAAAGCCAATTGGTGAAACATCCCCAGATCACGCACCGCCCCGAATTGCGCTGATTCCGGCCGCCGCCTTTGCCCTACGCCAGCCGCTCATTTATACTCGTTGTTTGTCCTAACACTATCGAGGCCATCAGGAGCAGCACTCTTTCATGCCTAAACGTACGTTCCAACCTAATCGGCGCAAGCGAAGCAAGAAGCATGGGTTTCGCACGCGCATGAAGACCCAGGGCGGGCAGAAGGTGCTTTCCCGCCGCCGCGCCAAGGGGCGCAAGCGGGTATCTGTGAAGCCGGGTTTCCGCGAGTAGTTTCTTGCCGCAGCTCGTTTCTACACTCGAGACGATCAGCCGTTTGCGGCTTCAGGGATTAATTGCCCTGGGGGTGCCTGGGATTCAGTCGAATACTGCCATGCCGTCGAGCAACGCGGGACGTTTCCCCCGCTCCGCGCGGCTTTTGCGGCACGCTGATTTCGAGCGGGTTTATAAAGCGGGGCGGCGGCATTTCTCCGCTTCGATGACGGTTTTTTATTTGCCCCGCGCGCAGGATGCGGTCGCCGGAAAAGCGGTTCCGGTACCGCAGGGTTTGCGGGTAGGTTTTACCGTGGGACGCGCTCTCGGCGGTGCGGTCGAACGCAATCGCATGAAGCGGCGCTTGCGGGAGGCAGTTCGCATGTCGCTGCCGCCCAACGCCGTGCTCGCGGACGTTGTTATCAATCCGAAGAAGAGCTTGCTTAAGATCGAGTTTTCGGAAGTGCTGGCAGAAATCAGGCGGGCTTTCGGCGTGATTGAAAAGAAGCTGGCGCAAGCCGGATCGAAAATGACGGAAACCTTGCAAAATTCCGAAAAGCAAAAAGCAGGAAGCGAATCGTAAGGTACGAATCTCAGGGGGCCGGATCTTAGGGATCGAATCTTGAAGCACGGCGCAAAATTCGTGATGCTGCAACTCCTGCACGCCTACAAGCGGGTGATTTCGCCTTTTCTGCCTGCGGCCTGCCGCTACGTGCCAACCTGCTCGGAGTACGCCATGGAGGCGGTTGAGCGCTACGGCGCTCTGCGCGGAGGCTGGATGGCTTTTACCAGAATCATGCGCTGCCATCCGTGGGCCGGCAGCGGATACGATCCAGTCGAAGGATCACGAATAGAAGGATCGCCATTGAGAAAGAGCTCTCTTTAACGCGCGTTGTTTAGAGCGCATGAATGCTTCAACGCGGTGTGCAGCAAATCTGAGACGGTAATTTAAACTTTGCCCGAATATCAAAATCCTCAACAGGAACCAGGCTCGGAGCGGCGGCTGCTGCTCGTCTTCCTGCTGACTTTCATCGTTCTGATTTTCATTGAGCCCTTGTTGAAAAAATATGGGCCGCAACCGCCTGCCACGCAGCATTCAACCCAAGCTGCACCCGCCCAGTCTGCCGCTGCTTCGACCGCTCCTCCCGCGGCTGTCGCTGCTCCTGCTCCTCCGCCTTCGACGGTAACGAAGCAGGCGTCCTCGGAAACGGAAACTGTCATCGACAGCCCGCTTTACCGGATCACTTTCACCAATCGCGGGGCGCAGGTGAAATCGTGGATCCTGAAGAAGTTCAGAAATGATGCACAGACCGGCCCGCTCGACCTGGTTAATTCGGAGGCTGCATCGAAGTTCGGCTATCCACTTTCGCTGTGGACTTATGACGAAGCTCTACGCAACCGGCTGAACTCGGTTCTTTATGTACCTTCGAAGCAAGGCGATCTTCCAGCGCCGGCCGAGATCAGTTTCGAATATGCCGACCATGATCTCGTAGTTCGCAAGACATTCCACTTCGACGACACTTATGTCTTGAAGGTCGATACCTCCGTTTTTTACAACGGCGCTGAGATTTTTGCCGCGCCCGCATGGCCTTCAGGTTTCGGCGATCAGGTCACGCCCGCTTCTTATGCGCCCTCGCGCGTCGACTATCACGACGATCTTTCCACCGACAAAACAGCTTTAATTTTCCCCAACTACATTATTCGGCTTTCCATCAAGAACGTTCACGGCGGTGACACGATCAAGGGGCCTTTCGAGTGGGCCGGCGCGGACGATCAATACTTCACGGCGATTTTCATTCCCAACGATCCTGCCGTGGCGGCGATGGTTACGCTGAACAATCCCACGGAGATTCCGCAAAAGCCGGGTGCGACCGAGACCACGAAAGCAAACGTGCTCGGAGCGGCGGTGGGCAACCTTCACGGGCCCACGGAAGAGCGCATGTTTGTTGGCCCGAAGGAAATTTCCGCGCTCGATGCGGTCCACGTCTCCACCATCCGAAACGGCTCGGCCGACCTTGCTGGAATCGTCGATTACGGCTGGTGGGGTATTCTGGCGCGGCCGCTGTTTCTCTGGCTCAAGTGGACGTATAAGTACATTCCCAACTGGGGTTGGGCGATCGTCATTCAAACCTTCATTATTGCGATTGCGCTGTTGCCGCTGCGCATCACGCAGATGAAGTCGATGCTGAAGATGCAGCGAGTGGCCCCGCAGATCAAGTCGATTCAGGAGAAATATAAGAAGTACAGTATGCGTGATCCGCGCAAGGCTGCGATGAACGAGGAAATCGCCGCGCTTTATAAAAAAGAGGGTGTAAATCCCGCGGGCGGTTGTCTGCCTCTGCTGATTCAATTTCCCTTCCTGATCGCCTATTACCGCATGCTGGGCGTGGCGCTCGACCTTCGCCAGGCGCATTGGCTCTGGGTTAAAGATCTTTCGGCGCGCGATCCTTATTTTCTTTTGCCCATCGTGATGGTGATCAGCATGTTCGCCATGCAGCGCATGACGCCGCAAGCGGGGATGGATCCGCAGCAGCAGAAAATGATGAACTGGATGATGCCGCTGTTCATGGGTTTCATCTTTTTCAATCTGCAAGCCGGATTAAACTTGTATTACGCGGAGACGAATTTGATTTCGATCGCGCAACAGGCGGTGATGAACCGCACCAAGTTGGGACGGGAAATGCGCGAGATGATGGAAAAACGCGCGAGGAAGAAAGAAAAATAGTGTGTCATCCTGGGCGCAGCCGCTCTTCAGGCGGAGCGAAGGACTTCGCGTGCATCGCACCCGGCCCAAAGATAGGTTTTACCAAAACTGAGACCAGCCTATCAGCCAAGCTTGCGGCTGATGGCCACGAACTGAATTATGGACAAAGTCGCAGCCGCAAACCGCATCAACGAATTCCTTCAAACCGTCGTGACCGACGGCGGTCTTCATCTCAAGTACCGCATCTTTGTCGATCCGCCTGCGAAAAGCGAGTGGGAAAAGCCGGAGATTTTCGTCGACTTCTCCGGGCCTGACTCCACGCTTCTACTGGACCGGGGCGGCGAACTTTTGCGCGCTCTGGAGTTGCTGGCGCTTGAGATCTCTGCATTTGCCTTCCGCCGAGCACGAAAAGATTTCCTTCGATTGCAAGAACCAGCGCTCAATGCGCTTTCAGGAACTTCGCATGGCGGCAGGCGTAGCTGCCGAGAAGGTGCGGCAGACGGGGACCCCGTTCCACTTCGCTCCCATGTCATCGCGCGAGCGCCGCATGGTCCATCTTGCTTTGCGCGATCAAACCGACTTGCGCACCGAGAGCGACGGCGAGGGTTTCAATCGCTGTGTAGTCCTGTACCCCGCCGACTACAAACCCGCAACCGCTAGACCTGCGCGGAGAACGCTTCCGTAGCCATAAGCCGGGCGCCGGTTCCCAGTTTGGACGAATGCGGAAAATAGTTTGAAGACTGTGACACTCATCACAACCGATCGATGCCTCCGAGGCGTAGAGATTTGTATCAGTGTAGAACTCAGCTTCGTATCGGTGTAGAGCCTCGTATCGGGGCACGCCTTCAGGCGTGCCGCAAAGCGATCGAAAAAGAGAACCGGCTTTAGCCGCTGCCATGGCAATTCCTTCCCGTCATTCCGATTCGATTCACGCTGTGGCCGGGGCTCGTACCTTTTTTGTTACCTCCTCGATTTCCGAGAAGCGCAATCTTTTGCAGTCGAATCGCGCGGCGGAACTATTTATCCGAGTGCTCTACGATTATCGTGATCAAAGGAAATTTCGTTTGCATGAGTTCGCAGTCATGCCCGACCATTTCCATTTGTTACTCACGGTCGGCAGCGAGCTAACTATCGAGCGGGCCGTACAGTTCATCAAAGGTGGTTTCGCGTTTCGAGCAGGGCGGGAACTTGGGTTTCGATCGCCAGTCTGGCAAAGGGGATTCTCGGAAGTTCGCGTCCACAATGCGGGCGCGTTTAGGCAAACCAGTGAGTACATACGGAACAATCCGGTAGCCAGGCATCTGGTTGACGCAGCCGAGCAATATTCGTATTCTTCGGCGCACACCGGATTTCTACTCGATCCGATTCCGCAGGGGCTGAAGCCCTTCACTTTAACGAGTTCTGGCGGCATGGCTAAAGCCATGCCCTGATACGAAGCTCAGTACTTCGGCACCTTGGGATCCACGCGCTCTGACCACGCCGTAATTCCCCCCGCCAGATTGTGGATTTTGGTAAATCCTGCCTGCTGCAAGAATGCGACCGCCTTCGCGCTGCGTCCGCCCATTTTGCAGTGCACGACGATTTCGCGGCTGGAATCGAGTTCGTTCACGCGCTTGGGCAAATCATTGAGCGGAATCAGATGTCCGCCAATGTTGCAAATCTGGTATTCGTGCGGCTCGCGCACATCTAAAACGAAGAGGTCCTCTTTCGCATCCAGCCGCCGCTTCAGTTCTTCTACTTGAATTTCTGGAACTCCGTTGGACACCGGTTTTTCCTCCCCGCGAATGCCGCAAAACTGGTTGTAGTCTATCAGCTTCGTCACGGTCGGGTGCGTGCCGCACACCGGGCAATCCGGATTTTTGCGCAGCTTCAGCTCGCGGAATTTCATGCCGAGCGCATCAATCAGCAGTAGGCGTCCAATCAACGGATCGCCGATTCCGAGAATCAACTTGATCACTTCCGTCGCCTGCATCACACCGACGAGCCCCGGCAAGATTCCCAGCACGCCACCTTCTGCGCAAGAAGGCACAAGCCCCGGCGGTGGCGGTTCAGGATACAAACAGCGATAGCACGGGCCATCTTCCGTCGCGAAAACGCTCGCCTGCCCTTCGAAACGGAAGATCGAGCCATAAACATTCGGCTTGCCCGTAAGCACGCATGCGTCATTCACCAGATAGCGGGTCGGAAAATTGTCCGTCCCGTCAGCAATGATGTCGAAATCGCGAAAGAGTCCCAACGCATTCTCGCTGCTCAGCCGCGTATCGAATGTGCGAATGTTCAAAAAAGGATTAATCGCAGCCAATTTCTCCGCGGCAGAATCCAGTTTCTTCCGTCCCACGTCGGCAGTGGAGTGAATAATCTGCCGCTGTAGATTGGTGTAATCGACCACATCGAAATCGACCAAACCCAACGTTCCCACGCCCGCCGCGGCCAAATATAGGGCCAGCGGCGATCCCAACCCACCGGTCCCAACGCACAGTACGCGCGCTGCCTTGAGCTTCTGCTGACCTTCCATGCCGACCTCGGGCATGATCAGATGCCGCGAGTAGCGCAGGATTTCATCTTTGTTCAGCGCAACTGGAATTTCGGTTGTGGTAGCCATAAAGTCCTCAATTGAATTTTGGAATCGCTGCCAGGAAAGACGGACGTGAAGCTAACAACAGCAACAACAGGCAGGACACACGCAACGGCAATAAACAGCCGAGCTTCGGGGAAATTGGATCTCTGAATTCATCGCAATAAGCTTAGCAGATGGCAATCAGATCACGCCCCCGGCGATCGAAGGCACGATCGAAATATTGTCGCCTTCCCTAACCGCAGTCTCCTCTTTTTGCAGATAACGAATGTCCTCGTCATTCACATAGAGATTGACGAAGGCCCGCAATTTTCCGTCCTCCGTATAAAGGTGACGCCGTAATTCCGGATGCTGCGCCAACAGCCCGTTCATGGCTTCCGCCACGGTTGCACCGTCCACTTCGACCGTCGACTGCTTCCCTACATACTGCCGCAAAGGAGTTGGAATATGGATCTTGCTCATAGTTTCAATCATAGAGATGCGGCCGGGAAATGGGAAGACTCAACGGTTCCGACTTATGGCTGGCATTTCGATACCAGGCCCGCGCGTGCCGGGCAAACGTGGGCCATTCTCCACTTGACATGTTGTACTAGTCTAATAGTACACTGATTACGCAATGAGCAAACGGAGGCTTCCGTTCCGATTTCGACTGGATCTCCACAGCGGCGTACCTCTGTATCGTCAGCTCATTGACCAGGTACGGGGTGGTATCGCTTCCGGGTCGTTGAGCGTGGGCGACCAACTGCCTACGGTGCGCCAACTTGCCGTCGACCTGTCAATCAATCCCAATACCGTGGCACGGGCGTACCGTGAACTCGAACTTGGTGGGGTGTTGGAGACGCACCAAGGCACCGGTACCTTCATCAGCGCGCAAAAGATACGAGGTGGGGACGAGGAGCGCGCGCGGCAACTGGTGCAGATCGTCGCAGACTCCGTCGCTCGTGCCGGAGCAATTGGTTTTACAGTCGAGGATTTAGTTGAGCAGTTGCGCGGATTGGTTTTAGAGCCAAGCCGCAGGAGATAAACGTCATGACAAAACCTAGCCTGTCACAGATCAGCGGCGTCGCAGTCACGGCATTTGCACTCTGTATCGTTCTCGGGGCGCTGCTCGCTGTAACGGTGCATCAACCTGCGCCAGTAATTGTCGGTGCGTTGTTGGGGGCGTATTTGCTCTTTGCAATCAAAGTAGTCCGGCAATGGGAAAAGGTCGCGCTCCTACGCCTGGGGAAGTATGTCGGGCTACGCGGACCAGGATTGTTCCACATCGTGCCTGTCATTGAGACCCTCAGTCCCTTCGTGGATCAACGGGTGCGGGTCTCCAGCGTGACTGCTGAATCGGCACTGACTCGCGATACAGTCCCGGTCAACGTCGATGCCATTGTCTTCTGGCTGGTATGGAATGCTGAGAAGGCCATCCTTGAAGTGGAGAATTTCCTTGAGGCAATCAATATGAGCGCGCAGACAGCGCTGCGGGAATCGATTGGCCGTCACGAACTGGCGCAAATGATCACCGAGCGCGAAACGCTCGGGCGGGAACTGCAGCGCATTCTTGATGAGAAGACAAATCCTTGGGGGATAACTGTCCAATCGGTTGAAGTCAGAGACGTACGAATTCCGCAGGGGCTGGAGGACGCCATGTCTCGACAGGCGCAGGCCGAACGGGAACGGCAGGCGCGAATCATTCTTGGACAAGCGGAAACCGAAATTGCCGACAAGTTTGTGCAGGCGGCGGCGGCCTATAGCGAAAATCCGACAGCCCTGCATCTTCGCGCGATGAACATGCTTTACGAAGCCATCAAGGAACGGGGTTCGATGGTGATCGTGCCATCGTCGGCGGTCGAGACGATGGGGCTTGGCGGAACCTTGGCGACCGCGTCGCTTGGCGGAGCCAAATCCTAACAGATCCACCTAAATCGGTCGAAAAGGAGCAAATATATGAAGCACCTACTTGAAGTTTGTCTTGTCGCACTAACCTTGGCAGGCAGCGCGCCTTCGATTGCTTCGCAATCTGCAGAGGTCCCCGAACAAAAGGGGATTACCGTTGACCTTCCGCCCTCCAGTAATGCAGTGGCCGTGCCCGATGCTGACAAAGAAGACGCCTTGGTCGTGACCGTAACTCGTGACGGACTCGTATACCTTGGCGTTGACCTGACGAGCACCGCTGCATTGGCGGAAGAGGTCAGAAATGTTCTCTCCAATCGGAGCCAGAAGACTCTCTACATAATGGCAGACGCGCGTGTTCCCTATGCTAGCCTTGTCGGGATTTTAGATTCTGTCCGTACGGCAGGTGTCCAAGGTGTGACACTGCTGACAGCGCAGCAAGGCTCAGAGAGCCCCGGCGCTTTGGTGTCTCCGAAAGGCCTGCAAATGCTGATTGTTACGCGTCGCTAAGCGGTTTGGAGATAGGTTTATTTTCTTAGAAAAATAAGCCACGGTGAAAACGCCCTCCTTGGCCCGCCCTGAGCGCGTTTGCGCCCACTGATCGCCCTCGAGGACAATGCGCTGCTACCATGGCAAGGGTGCCTCCGTTAATCGAAGTCCGTCAGCTGAATATTGGTTTCCCGTCGGCCGCAAAGCCAGGCGGGAACGGCGAGGCGCACCATACCCAGGCTCTGCCCGCAGTGCGGGATCTCAGTCTCTCCATCCGTCCTGGTGAAGTGCTGGGGCTGGTCGGCGAATCCGGCTCCGGCAAGTCGATTACTTCTCTGGCCATCATGGGCCTGCTGCCGCCGCAGGCCCTAGTCAACGGAGAAATCCTCTTCGCCGAGAATGGCCAGTCTCGCGATCTGGCTTCGTTGCCAGATGAGTCGATGCGCAAGCTCCGCGGCTCGCGCCTCGCCATGATCTTTCAGGAGCCGATGACGGCCCTCAATCCCGTGATGCGCGTGGGCGACCAAATCGCAGAAGCGGTGCGGGCGCACGGCAATGTTTCGAAACGCGAGGCTGCAAAGATTGCAATTGAAGCCATGCAGCACGTTTCCATCCCTGAGCCGGACCGCCGCGCGCGCGATTATCCTCACCAACTTTCAGGCGGCATGCGCCAGCGCATTATGATCGCCATGGCAATCGTGAACCGGCCCCAGTTACTGATCGCCGACGAGCCGACCACCGCGCTCGACGTCACGATCCAGGCGCAGATCCTCGACTTGCTGGCTGAACTGCGGGCCAAGTTCGGGCTCGCCATGCTGTTTATCTCGCACGACCTGGCCGTAGTTTCGCGGGTTGCTGACCGCGTAGCCGTTATGTATGCCGGAAATCTTGTGGAACTCGGCTCGAAGCGCGATATTTTTGAAGCTCCGGCGCATCCTTATACCCGCGGGCTGCTGCAGGCAGTTCCTAACCTTAAGACCGACCGCGCGAAGCCGCTCGAGACCATCGAAGGCACGGTCCCTCCGCTTCATGCCATGCCGTCAGGCTGCGCCTTCGAGCCACGCTGCGCGCTCCGCGTGCCCGAATGTGCCCGTTCCATGCCGCCGCTAGTGGAGGTTGCGGAGGGACATTGGGCGCGCTGCCCGGTAGTAAATTCAAAATAACCGGCGCTCGCGCCAAGGGGCCTGTATCCTACGGGTCCGCACTCGTTCTATAATCGCCAATTTGCCCGGTGCGTATTGCGCATACTTCTGCTAAGCGACATTCACGCCAACCTGGAAGCCCTCGAGGCCTGCCTCGCAGCCGCTCCGGCGTACGACTTCGTGGCCAATCTAGGAGATGTCGTCGGCTACGGCGCATCTCCCAACGAAGTGGTCGACCGCTCGCTTGATCTGGGAAAAATTTTCGTTCGAGGCAATCACGACAAAGCCGCAACCGGCCTGCTATCGCTCGACGATTTCAATCCCATGGCTGCGGCAGCCGCGCTCTGGACGCGCGACCATCTAACCCCCAAGCATTTCGAATGGCTGCATGCGTTGCCCCACGGCCCGCTGCCCCTTGAGGGCGTCTCGCTGGCGCAACTGGTCCACGGCTCGCCCATCGATGAAGACATGTACGTCGTCTCCATCGGCGATGCGCTGCCATCCCTGCTGGCCGAGACAGTCCCTCTGACTTTTTTTGGCCACACTCACCTGCAGGGTGGATTCTTCTCCAACGGCCACAGCGCCGACGGTTTCCGTCCGGAATACAAGACGGTCGGAAATGCCGAAACGTTCTCTCTTCAGCTGAAGCCCAATACGCGCTACATGATCAATCCCGGCTCGGTCGGCCAGCCGCGCGATGGAGACTGGCGCGCCGCCTTCGCGCTCTTCGATACCGAAACCCAGGTCGTGCACTTCCACCGCACTCCCTACAATCTGAAAGGCGCGCAAGACCGAATCTTCGCCGCCGACCTGCCGCCGCGCCTGGCGACCCGCCTTGCTGCCGGGCGATAGGATCCGGTTTCCGCCGTGAGGGTCGTTGAATGAGGCGGGCCGCTCAACCGTTGTAAACTCAAACATGCCCTACCCTCGCCGGCCGGCAACGAAGTCTCTCTTCGAAAGCAGCTCACAACGGCAAAATTCTCCTGAGCATTACCTCGTTGCGCACAGCGACGGAGGCGCACGCGGCAATCCCGGACCTGCCGGTTACGGCGTGGTGATCGAAGATCAATCCGGCCGCAAAGTCGCGCAGCTCAGCGAATACCTCGGCCACCAGACCAACAACTTTGCCGAATATCAAGGACTAATTGCCGCCCTCGAATACGCACTGCAGCACGGACCAAAGGCGCTGAAGCTGATCAGCGATTCGGAGTTGCTGGTGCGGCAAATCAAGGGCATCTACAAGGTGAAGAACCTTGCGCTAAAAGATCTTCATGCGCGGGCACAGGAATTGATCGCCCAGCTGGAATGGTTCTCGATCGGCCATGCTCTCCGCGAACACAATCAGGAGGCCGATCGCCTGGCGAACGAAGCCATGGACAAAGGCACCGGCCGTGTGGCGCGCGCGCCCTCGCCCGCGAACCTCGCGCCAGGCATGGGCGATGCTTCCGTGCGGTCGTCAGCTGCTTCTCAGATCCAACAAGAATTCGAAGGCATCGTCCGCAATGGCGTGGTGGAGTTGCAAAATGGCAATCTCCCCGAAGGCACGCGAGTCCAAATCCGCGTCAAGCGCTAAAGCCGCGGGATCACCATCTTTAGAACCGAATGCGCTTACTGCACCGCTGAGGTATGGTCATGCACAATCTTCCACCCGTCAGGAAATCTGCGGAATATCAAGGTGAACAATCCGTGCGGAGTCTTGCCATCCGGCATGGTTAAATGCCAGGCGCCGCGCGCAAAAGCGGCATCCCGGCCAAGCATCTCAATACGCAGATTCGAGAATTCCAGTTTGCCCATCTCGTGCCCCGGACTCGCATAAGCCTCGCGATAGCGCGCCATCGCGGCCTGCCATCCATCATGCTCGTTCGCTCCGGAAAAAAACGTCAGCTCTGGAGAGTTCCAGTAACCCTTCATGAACCCATCCAGATCATGGCGGTTCCACGCTTCCTGCTGCGTGCGCAGCACATGTTCGATTGCAGTCTTGCCGTTGATGTTGTCGGATGCCGCCTGCCCTAAGCCAGCTGCGACAAGAGCAAGAGGAAGAAAAAGCCGCAAGGCTCGCATTATGAAACTCCCGATTTGAGTGGAGATGTGAGAGCCGAATTGTCTCACGAGATTGCTGCAATCTACGAAGAGGAACGAAGGGTGATCAGACCTCGCCAGACGGGCAGCCAATTTAAGGGCGAAGCTCCACCCAAGACGTCGCCGTAAACCTTACCAGAGTTACGCCCGGCCCTTCTTTGCAGCGACCGCTTTTCCCGCGACTTCCCAAGGACGCTTCGGCCGATCCACCGGAGCTTTGTCTCGGTCTTTGATCCGGTCGTACTGGTAGGACTCGCTGACGGTCCCAAGCGATTCGTTGTAGAGGCTGGGCAATTTAAGACCTTCTTTCAGCTCTTCGCTGAAGGACTGCAACGCCTTCAAATGATCGGCACTGGCCGGAATTTCCGTCTTCGAGGTTTTCAGGAATTGCTGGTAGCCGCGGTTCACCAGCTTCGAAATTTCGCTGCCAATCAAGTATCCGGGATAGGCGAATATCTTTACGCTGTCCTCAGGCGTTTTCTGGATCGCTGCCGACACATTATATTTTCGCAGGAACACGCGCCCGTTCGTGCCTGGAGCTTCGGTCACGTCAAAACCGTGATCGCGCAGCCAGCCCAGCGCCTCTTCATAACTCGGTGCTTCAATCGTTTTCGCCATTCTTATTACGCTTCGCCTTCCCTTAATTGCGTTTGTGACTTGCGTCCTAGATGCCGGGAGCGCCAAAATGTGCGCTGCTTCTTTTGTGCTGCATCCACTTGCCAACCGCATCATCTAAAGACACCATACTACATAGCCTGTTTTTTCCGCCTTTCATAATTACGTTAGTCACTGGGCGCTAGTTTCACAAAGTAGTTCGCAAAGATGATGCAAACGTGCAAAGCTCAAGCAAATTAACGGCAACCATCTCAGCCGAGGACGCTCCGCCATCCGCCAGCGCGCCCCTCGGCCAGGGCCTGCTCGAGCGCATCGGCAACACTCCGCTGTTGCGCTTCGATCGTCTCACGCGGCAACTTCCGGGCGTCACACTTTTGGGCAAGGCCGAATGGTATAACCCCGGCGGCTCAGTAAAAGACCGCGCTGCCGCCAACATCGTCGCTGAAGGACGCCGCGGCGGGCGCTTCGCTCCCGGCAAGACCTTGCTCGATGCCACCAGCGGCAACACCGGGATTGCTTATGCCATGCTCGGCGCGGCCGAAGGATTTCCCGTCACCCTCTGCATGCCGACCAATGTTTCCGATGAGCGAAAGAAAATCCTCGCGGCCTACGGTGCGAACATTATTTATACCGATCCCGGTGAAGGCTCCGATGGCGCAATCCGCAGGGCGCGCGAGCTGGCCGCGGAACATCCGGATTTATATTTCTACGCCGACCAGTATTCCAACAATGCCAACTGGCTGGCCCATTATCACGGCACCGCGAATGAAATCTGGCAACAGACCGAAGGCCGCATCACCCACTTCGTCGCCATGCTCGGCACCAGCGGAACGTTCATGGGAACCACGCGCCGGCTCAAGGAACTGAATCCCGAGATTCAGTGCATCTCGCTGCAGCCGGATTCCGCGTTTCACGGGATCGAAGGCGCCAAGCACATGGCCAGCGCGATCGTGCCCAGAATTTATGATCCGAACCTTGCCGATGCCAATCTCGAAATCGCCACCGAAGACGCCCACGCCATGGCGCGCCGCATCGCCCGCGAATGTGGATTGCTCTTGGGAATCTCTGCCGCGGCCGGCATCGCAGGCAGCCTGCGGGTTTCCGACCAATTGCAGTTGAGGAAAGATCATCAGGCCGTGGTTGTAACAATTCTCTGTGACTCCGGCGACAAATACCTGAGTGAGAGATTCTGGACCGAAAAGTGAAATTCATTCACCACAGAGCCACAGAGAATATCTTTAGAAATCAGATCTCAAGCTCAGACTACAGTACTTCCGAGTTCTTGAAGCTTTGAATGATTGATTGCTTCCCCTGTGTCTCTGTGACTCTGTGGTGAAATGTTTTCCATGCTGAAGTTTACTCATCGAGACTACGAAGCCCTCCGCCGCCACGGGGAAGAGACCTACCCGTACGAGTGCTGCGGAGTCCTGCTCGGCCGTTTCGAAGACGATGGCAGCCGCACCGTCACCTCAACCGCCCGTTGCGGCAACACTCGCAGCGATTCACCTCATAATCGCTACAACATCGATCCCCGCGAACTGGTGCGCATCCAGCGCGAAGGCCGCGAGCGCGGAGAAGATATTGTCGCCTTCTACCATTCCCACCCCGATCATCCCGCGCAGTGGTCGCAGACCGATTTCGCCGAGGCCCATTGGATCGGCTGCTCCTACGTGATTACCAGCGTGGAAAAAGGCAAAGCGACCACAACCAATTCATTTGAGCTAACCGGCTCAGACGAATCCTCGAAACAGTTTGCAGATGAAGAAATCTCCGTTAAGTAAACCGCAAAAATAAACCTCAGAAGATAACGCTCCTTTCGTCAGCGAGCCGTTCTGCTTCCTAAAGAAGCCTGAAAAGCAGAATGCTGTGCTTCCCTAAATTTTGAAAGTGCTTGATTTGCCGCAGCTCCGCCCGATTTTCACAATCCACAAACGTCCACAACGTCGTCGCCGCAAGTGAGGCCACCTAATTCAAATCGAGCCATACTCGCATGCGCTCTGAGCAAAACCCAGACTCTGCACCAATTTTCGGCACCACCTTGTGGACGAGCTGCACTTCGCTGAAAATACGCCACTTACAAGCCAAGATTTTCGGTTGACGAAAAATCTGCCAACCGCTAAAAACATACTCGTTCTTTGACAGCTTCTAGGGTTTTTCCGGTTGGTGCGGCGTCCGGGACTCAAGGGTAGTCACTCTCGAGATGAAAATCGCGAGGGAGGGCGAGCAAGGGTCAATAGCTAAGCGCTGGTCGAGGAGAACAAGAAGAAACGTCGAAGGCAGGATAGAGTTCCGAGGCGTTGGGTAGGTTTTTCCGGTTGGCGGTAAGCCCGGAGCCCGAGCGACAGATCGCAACGCGGCCTCCTCTCAAAGGGAAGCCGCATCGCAGGTCGAGCAAGGGTCTAACGCGAGCTACTGGCCGAGACGAACGGATCCAACAGCACCTCGGAACTCTTAATTTTTTCTTCCGCGATCCCCTCCGCGATTCCCACCCCGCTTCACCCCACGAGAGCCCGATCTTCACGACTCCCAAAACGTGGTTCGCTTTCCCGGCCTTTGGTAAGCATTGAATTCGATGCGAATAAGATGTTACCCTAGCATATGATCAATGTCGCCGAAGACATCCACTCTTTCACTACGTTCAAACGTAATTCGTCCGACCTGATGAAGCGCATGAAAAAGACCGGGCGACCGCTCGTGCTGACCATCAATGGCAAGGCTGAGGCAGTCGTACTGGATCCAACCATTTATCAGCAGGTAGCGGAACACCTCGACGTGATCGCCAGAATTCGCCGCGGTCTAGACCAAGCCAAGAGAGGTGAGGGACAGACGGTCGATGAAGTGTTCGACGAACTGGAAAGAGAGCCCTGAGCACTAAGTCACGCTACCGCGTCATCATCACACCGCAAGCCAAGTCCGATCTTCGGGACATATATCTTTATATTCGAGATCGCGCTCCCCGCGCAGCGGTTCGGTGGATCATTCGCGCGCGGGCAAGTATCAAAACGCTCTCCCAATTTCCCGAGCGCTGTCCTTGTGCGCCTGAAAGCGTTCACTTCGACGAGCCAATCCGTGAGCTGTTGATCGGCTCCGGCAATCGCGGAACCTATCGAGTTCTGTTTGTAATCGTGGACAGGTCGGTGCGGGTGATCCACGTTCGTCACGGATCCATGCTCCCGCTCGGGGCAGAAGAATCTGAGGAAGATTAGACCAAAGCTTCAATCGGAGGCCTGGGACCCTACGGCGACTTCGGGCACGCCACGGCTTCGAGCAGGGAACGCTGAAGTTGGAGCTCTAGATGTCCCCGCGAATCCCGAATAGCTTTCAAGTTCTCCGTCAGCAGTTCCCTGCGACGTTGATTGTGAAAATACTGGCCTCCCAAAAGCCGAACCATCACAGATGTGGGCAAACCTATAAAGGGCTCATGCGCAAAAAGTGTGACTGCCCATCCCGCTCCTGAAGCGAGGACTGCTAAGATTCCGCGCTGTCCCACGCTGCGTAGAGCTTGCTCCATGGAGACCTTCCCCTGCCTATAGGCCCGGCCATTCAGACCAACCGCGAGACCGATCACGATAGCTGGTCCAACGATGGGGAAGTGGGCCGCCGCGCCCGCGGCCTCGGCGTGATGTACTGCACCCGTGATGTGACCGTTGATGCCCTCCAGCGTTTCGTGCCCGTCGAGAATATGACCGAGTGCCTCATGGTGGTCGGCCAACTTTTCATAGAGCCCATGAGGCACAACAACGTCAATGTCCGGATGGGCTGCAATCGCCGCACGGACATAATCGAGGCTCTCTGTGGCCTTCAACTGAAGCAGGTTATCGACGTGCCCGTGCGCATCGTGAATGACAATATCCCACCCCGGATTATTTGCGTGGTGAGCTAACTCCGCGGTCAAACCATCCGGCAGGTGACCGTGATTGAGCCAGTCGGCGTAATCCAGCTCAAACAACTTCCCCTTCACGCCGCTCACCAGCCCCATAAGCTTGTCGGGATCGCCCCGCAAGGCCACCACCGCATGGACAAAGCTGGCCCCGTGCTGGGGATACTGCGCGTGGAACGCCTTGATCACGTCTGGGGGAATCTGCCGCTCGGCAATCTTCCCGGCAAGGATATCCGCGACAGATACTCCGCCGATGACGGCGCTGTCCACAAAGTCTTCCGAGGATGCAGCGCGGCGCAGCAGATCGGCAGGCTTGTTAAGAGGTCTCTTCTGTTTTCGGATCTCCAGCCCCCATCGCTCTCGGTGTTCAGGTGTCACTTCTTCTCCCTCACAACGAATACTGCAGCGACCGTAATTGAGATTGACAGAGCAACGGCAGCCCAAAACAGAGGCCTGGAGCAGACGATGAACCACCCAGCCCAAGCCATTGCGATCCAGGAAAGAGCCACGGCCACAGTCGCGTAGCGCAGGGTGAGGCGAGAGAGTAGTGTGGCTTGCAAAAGGGTTTCCTGTGCCGAACATAATCGACTCTTTGCGTCTACCGCCGCCTGCTTGGCACTATCGAGTGCCGCCGTCGCTCTTCCCCACTGATGTTTCGCGTCCTCAGCAAACGCGGACGCCCGATGCTCGGCGGCCTCAGCAAGCTCGAGGCGATGCGACGCGTCCCCGAATTTCGCCGCCTTGTCCAGCAGCATTGATTCCGCCTGCGTTACTGCCGCAGCCTTCTGAATGCGTTCGTCGGCGGTTCGCAAGCGTTCACGAATCTCGCGTTTAATCAGATCGATCTTGTCTAAGAGCTCGATCAGTTTGGTGGAAAAGATGTCGTTCCACGTGTCCTGCTCATTGAGGCGAGCAAGCGTCTTTTCCACCAATTCCGGATCGTTGGGGGAAAGCAAACCGCCAAGATTCTTTAGGATGTTCACTCAGGTTCTACCTCGTCCTTCCCGCTTGCATCGCTAGCATAGTCCGATCCAATGCACGTTAACTTTAAATTCTTCGCCCTACAGCGGTATGTTCCCATGCTTCTTAGGCGGGTTCTTATCCCTCTTGGTTTCCAGCATGGCAAGCGCCTGGATCAGCTTTTTCCGCGTCTCATGCGGCTGAATGATGGCGTCGACGAATCCGCGGTCGGCAGCCACATAGGGACTGGCGAAGCGGTCGCGGAATTCTTCCACTCTGGCCTGACGCACTTCTTGCCGTTCGTGAGCGTCCTTGACCTGGTCCAGTTCCCGCTTGTAGACAATGTCAACCGCGCCTTCCGGGCCCATGACGGCGATCTCGGCCGTGGGCCACGCATAGTTCACATCCGTGCGGATGTGCTTCGACGCCATCACACAATAAGCGCCGCCATAGGCTTTGCGCGTGATCACCGTCACTTTCGGCACGGTCGCTTCGGCAAAAGCAAAAAGCAGCTTCGCCCCGTGTTTGATGATGCCGCCGTACTCCTGCGCGGTGCCAGGCAAAAATCCCGGAACGTCTTCGAACGTCACCAGCGGAATATTGAAGCAGTCGCAGAAGCGCACAAATCTCGCGCCTTTGATCGACGCATTAATATCCAGCGTTCCTGCCAGCATCGCCGGCTGATTCGCGACAATTCCCACCGACCGTCCGTCAAGCCTTGCGAAGCCTACGACAATATTTTTCGCGTAGTGCTCCTGCACTTCAAAAAAATATCCATCGTCGATGACCGCATGAATCACATCTTTCATGTCATAGGGTAGGTTCGATTGCGCGGGCACGATTTTGTCGAGCGCCGCGTCAGCGCGATCGATTGGATCGGTGCAGGCCTTACGCGGAGGGTCATCCAGATTATTCGACGGCATAAAGCTCAACAACTCTCGCACCATCGACAAACACTCGGCATCGTCATGCGCCAGAAAGTGCGCCACGCCGGAGGTTTCGTTGTGCGTCATCGCACCGCCAAGCTGATCTTTCGTGACCTCTTCGTGGGTCACGGTCTTGATCACGTCCGGCCCCGTGATGAACATGTAAGAAGTTTTTTCGACCATCAGAACGAAATCCGTAATCGCCGGCGAGTAAACTGCGCCGCCCGCGCACGGCCCCATGATCGCCGAAATTTGCGGCACGACGCCGCTGTATAAAGTGTTGCGCAGAAAAATGTCGGCATAGCCCGCGAGCGACGCCACGCCTTCCTGAATGCGCGCGCCGCCCGAATCGTTCAAGCCAATCACGGGCGCGCCCATTTTCGCCGCCAGGTCCATGATCTTGACGATCTTTCCCGCGTTCGTCTCCGAAAGCGATCCGCCAAACACGGTAAAGTCCTGAGCAAACACATAGACCAGCCGGCCCTCGATACGGCCGTAGCCGGTGATGAATCCGTCGCCGTAGTATTTCTGCTCCGCCATGCCAAAGTCGTTGCAGCGGTGCGTCACCAGCTTGTCGGTCTCCTCAAACGAACCTTCGTCGAGCAGGAATTCAATGCGCTCGCGCGCCGACATCTTTCCTTCTTTGTGCTGGCGTTCCTGGCGCTTCGCGCCTCCGCCCTCTTCGGCCAGGTGGTTCCGCTTTTCCAGTTCCGCAAGTTTTTCTTCGAAATTCATGGCGGGAGAATTATAGCGGCAGGAGTTGGCGCGCGGAATTGCTGGCCCCGCAGCCGCTACCACGCCGCTTGCAAACGGAATACAATGTTGATTGACAAATCCTTATGTCGCCCACGCCTGACGATTTAACCATCCTTAAAGATGACATGATTGCCTTCATCGAAGGCCATGGCATGCGCCGCTTCCACGGCTACGTGGACTACGAGGAGGTCCAATGCGTCATGTGGGAGACGGGCACCAATCCCGATGGCTGGAAGGATTTTGTCGAGCTGGCCAAGAGCGCAGGCGCTGCATTTCTCACCATGCACTCCTGGAAGCTGGAGCGCGAGGAACTGGACGAGCTGGTGCAAAGGCTTACCCAGTCCGAGTTCTCCGACGGCGATGACGTCGAAGACGCGCGCTGGCTGCGCGCCCACGTGGGCAAGGTAGGATTCCTTCAGCTCGGCTGGGCCTACCAGGGATCGATGTTTCTCTGCGAAGTCAGCACCGAGTGGTACGAGCGCTACCAGCGCCTGCTTGAAATGTCGGAAGATTTCGGCGGCATTCCCATCGACGAATCGGACCAGGACGACGAAGGCTAGCCGTGCGCTGGCAACTGGCTGGGCCAGACCTCATGCAGGTGCGCCGTCTTGCAGTCGCTCTGCAAGATCTGCCTGAACTTCGTTCTGTCGCGTCAAATTCCAATTCAACAACGTCAAATCGAACTGCCTCAGACGCTACCCTCCGCACGCTTGCTCGCCTGCTCATCCAGCGCGGCTTGACCGAACCCGAGGCCGCCGCACGCTATCTTCATCCTTGCATCGATCACCTTCACTCTCCTCTCGAAATGACCGGTGTCAGCGCCGCCGTCGATCGCCTGGATGCCGCCATCGAACGCAAAGAACCAATGCTGATCTACGGCGACTATGACGTCGACGGCACCATGGCAATCATCATTTTGAAAACTGCCATCGAACTCTGCGGAGGAGCGGCCGATTTTCACGTACCTCACCGCATTCGCGAAGGTTACGATCTGCGCGACGACGTGATCGAGCGCGCCGCAGCCGCCGGCATTCGCCTCATCATCAGCGTCGACATGGGCATCCGCGCCTTCGCCCCCGCCGAAACCGCGCATCGCCTCGGCGTCGATTTGATCGTCACCGATCACCACCTTCCCGGCGCCGACGGCGTTCCCAAAGCCTTATGCGTCGTCAATCCGAATCAGGCGGGCTGCCATTATCCCTACAAGCAACTTTGCGGCGCTGGCGTTGCCTTCAAAGTCGCGCAAGCCTTGATGCAGCGCCGCATGAATAAAGACGGGAAAGACCACGCGCGCATCTTGCGGTCGTTCATGAAAGTTGTCGCCATCGCTACCATCGCCGATGCTGTGCCGCTCACCGGCGAGAACCGTATATTTGCCAAGCTCGGGCTCGACGAACTGCGAAACGCCGTTAATCCGGGCCTCAAGGCCTTGCTCGAAGCGGCGCAGATTTCCAGCAAACGCCCGCCCAGCGCCACCGAAGTTGCCTTTCGCATTGCTCCTCGCATCAATGCTGCGGGCCGCATGGATATTGCCCGCGATGTGATCGATCTCTTCAGCCTCAAAGATGCCAATCAAGCCCGGCTGCTCGCCGGCAAACTCGACCGGCTCAATGCCGAGCGCCAGGAAGAAGAGCGCCGAATCGTGAGGGCCGTCGAAGAACGCATCGCCGGCGATCCGGCATTAAGCCAGGCATACTGCATCGTGGTTGACGGCGAAGGCTGGCATCGCGGCGTAATCGGCATCGCCGCCACACGCGTAGTCGAGCGCTATCACCGGCCTGCAATCGTGATCTCGCGAGATGGCAAAGGCGATGGCAAAAACGACGACAAAAGCGACGGCAAGACTGATGGCAAGAGTGAAGAAGCCTTCGGTTCCGGACGGTCCATTCGTCCCTTTCATCTGCTTGAGGCCGTCGAAGCGTCGCACGCTCTTTTCACCCGCTACGGCGGACACTCGCACGCCTGCGGCTTTTCCATGCCCGCCGCGAACATTGCGCAGTTGCGCTCCGAACTCGATGCCTTCGCCCGCAGCCGCCTCACTACGGCAGATTTTGATCCAGTGCTCGAGGTCGAAGCCGAGCTGCATCTGGATGAAGTTACTCCCGCGCTCTATCGAGTGCTGCGCATGCTGGAACCTTATGGAACGGGAAATCACGAGCCGGCATTCATCTCGCGCGGCGTGCAACTGATCGCTCCGCCAAAAATCCTGAAAGATAAACACATCAAGCTGAAGCTGAAGGCGGGCGAGTTGCCGGAACCGGTGCAGGAAGAACTTTCAGCAGTCGCAATTCTAGCCACGCCGCGCTGTCACCCGGACGTCGCAGCAATCCGGCGCAGCGAAAAAACTGAAGCCAATGTCCACTCGCAGCCTGAGAAACGAAAATTCAATCCAGTGTTCGATGCGCTGGGATGGCACATGGCCGAAAAGCTGCAGTCCGCTCCGCTGCTAGCCGGCGACGCCATCGACATCGCCTACACCATCACCCACAACGATCACGATGAATTCGGCGGACTCGAACTCTCCCTCCGCGACTTCAGGTCGCAAGCGTCGCCGTCTTCCAGTAATCCTTCGTAGGGACAACTGTTCAAGTTACCTGCCGATTCCGGATAGCCAGTCTCTGAGTCGGCCTCTTCGTTGACTTGCTTTCCATCCCCACCTAAGATGTGCCTCAGCGACCGCATGATTCGCGCGGCCCGCCCACGAGATGGCAGACTCTTCGTCGCTTGTCGGACAAACCATTTCCCACTACCGGGTTGTCGAAATGCTCGGCGGCGGAGGTATGGGAGTCGTCTACAAGGCGCAAGACTCGCGCCTCGATCGCTTCGTGGCTCTGAAATTTCTGCCCCAGGACCTCGCCAAGGATCCCCAATCTCTCAGCCGGTTCCGCCGCGAGGCCAAGGCCGCTTCCGCTCTCAACCATCCCAACATCTGCACCATCCACGATATTGGCGAAGAACACGGGCAGACCTTCATCGCCATGGAATGTCTGGAAGGGCAAACCCTCAAGCATTTGATTGCTGGTCGCCCGGTTGAAATCGAGCGCCTTCTTGATCTGGCGATTGAAATTGCCGATGCTCTCGATGCGGCCCATGCCGAGGGCATCGTCCATCGCGACATCAAGCCCGCAAATATTTTCGTCACCAAACGCGGGCACGCGAAAATACTGGATTTCGGTCTCGCCAAAGTCACGCACCCCCGCGCCGACCAATCTGCCGCCACGCTCGCCACGCTCGCCGTTGATTCCGAGCACCTCACAAGCCCCGGCTCCGCCATCGGAACCATGGCGTATATGTCTCCCGAGCAGGTCCGCGGCAAAGATCTCGATGCGCGCTCAGACCTCTTTTCATTTGGCGCCAGTCCTCTATGAAATGGCGACCGGCGCCCTTCCATTCCGTGGCGAAACCTCCGGTGTGATTCTCGAAGCCATTCTTAACCGTCCGCCTCTGCCTCCGGCGCGATTCAATCCAGATGCTCCCGCCGAACTCGAACGCATCATCGGCAAGGCACTCGAAAAAGATCGCGACCTCCGCTACCAGAACGCCACTGAACTTCGTGCCGATCTCAGGCGCCTGCGCCGCGATCTCGATTCCGGCCGCATCTCCGGCAGTGTGGCTGCCCGTCATCGGACGCTTCCGGGGTTCACTCTCAGCCTTCAGTTCCTTACCAGCACACTTCTTCCGCACGTGCGGCTCCCCCCCATGAACGTCGCAGCGGCGCAACCTTTGAGCGCCTCGGGCATGGGAACGGCAGTCGCCACTCGCAACAAATTTCTTTCTTACGGCGCAGTCGCGCTCGCGCTCGTCGGTACCCTCGGTTATGGAATCTACCGCCTGGCCTTAAGGCCGCTCGCTCCAGAGGGACTCGCCAAAGTCGCCAGGATCAGCTCGTGGAACAAAACCATGGACACCGCCGCGCTCTCGCCCGACGGCCGCACCGTGGCCTTTATTTCTCCTGTTGACGGTTACGATCAGGTCTTCGTGATGCTCACTTCCGGCGGTGAGCCTCTTCAACTCACGAAGGATGAAGGCGACAAAAGGGTGCGTGGGTTTTCTTCTGATGGCACTGAGATTTTTTTCGCACAAACCATGGGCGAATATGAAATCTGGAGCATCCCCACCCTCGGCGGCAACCCGAAACATCTGGCATCAGGCTCGTCTGTAGTTCCCTCTACGGACGGGCAATTCTTGTTTGTTGAAAAAATTGGCGGGCAAATTGTTCGCACTGCTAAAGCGGGAGGCAGTGAGGAACCGATTTACACACTGCCTCAGTTCGGAAGTTTGCGCACGTATCCCGACGGCCAGCATTTGCTGGTAGCCACATCCGCATCGAACGCACTCAGCCTTGAGCGGTTGGACGTGACCGCCAAAAAGCTCGACAAGATCACCGACGTACCGGATGCTGTTTCAACCGTCAACTGGGCAATTC
The DNA here is from genome assembly GCA_963743585.1 of uncultured Acidobacteriaceae bacterium. GTDB lineage: Bacteria > Acidobacteriota > Terriglobia > Terriglobales > Acidobacteriaceae > Sulfotelmatobacter. The sequence continues at coordinate 390,336 of CAVUQI010000012.1, forward strand.
CGGGTCACTCCGTTTACGTGAGTCGCAAGGTGAACGGCATCGTCAATATTTGGGAATATTCTCTCGAAGATCGCTCTTCCAAACAGATCACAGCTGGAACGGGCCCGGATTTCAGTCCTATGGCTGATCCTAGTGGCAAGGGGCTCTACTTTATTAGTGGCAAATACACGGGCACCCTTACCCTTTATCGTTTCGCGTCCAGGCAGTTCACAGACCTCATAAACGAAGTTGCAAGCCAGCCGATGTTTTCCGATGACGGCCGTCTAATTGCCTACGTGACCGAGCCGGAACCTGGCAAAAATGATCTCTGGGTGGTCGATCTTGTCACAAACAGGCCCACAAGACTCGTGTCCGCTCCCGGCCATTACTTGGAGACGCTGGGATTTTCTAAAGATGGCAAGAGATGTCTCTACGCTGACATTGTCGGCAGCGATATGTATGCCGGGCATGTGCGGCTATTCGTTATCGACACCGATGGCACGCACCAGCAGCAACTGAACTGGTCAGGCGAATTTATCGGTTTCGCAATCTGGGAACCCGGTGACCAATCGATCATTCTTGGCGGGATAGCCAACGATGGTCGTACTGCAAAGAACTCGAGAATCTTCCTCAACGGCTCACCCACAGACCTTCTATCCGAGAACTGTGGCATGGCGGTGGATCTTTCTCCCGACCACAAATTCCTGATCGGCACCGTGCTCTGGGGCGACAACCCGGGAATCTACCAGTTTTCGCTCGTCGATAAACAATGCCTAAAACTGAAGCCCGGCATCACAACGTATCTAACCATGTTCGCCCAGGATGGCAAATCGTTTTTCTACTCGCTCGCCTCGCATGGTCAAACCACGATCTGGCGTCAGCCTTGGCGCAGCGGCCGAACCGTTGGCGCACCCGTTCCCGCGCTCAACCTTCCTTTTGCCATGCGCGAAGACTACTCTGGCAATGCCTACTCCGTCGCTCCCGATCTCTCTTCGGTTGTCTTCGCCCGCCCCGGCGGCTACGACGACCTGTATTTCCTCTCGCAAAAGTAAGCGCCTTTTTGATCTTGCTCTAGCCTTCGGCCTTTCAGTGCGCCGCCTGTGGTTACGTTTTTCTCATGTACCCCGCCCTCCCCAAACCTGTTGCGGAAAGACTAAACTTATAAGTTCCGCCACTTGCCCGATCTGGGTGCCCCATTTCTCGCTTCTGTTGCGAGAAGTGGGTCTGTCGCGGCCTCAGGAAGGATTTCATGTCCCTAAATAGCTTTAATTCCCGCTCATCCCTCAAAGTCGGCAACAAAGAATACGAAATCTACCGTCTCGACGCCCTCGATAAACAGGGCATCTCGACAAAGCATCTTCCCTACTCGCTTCGCATCCTTCTCGAAAATCTTCTCCGCACCGAAGACGGCCGCAACGTAAAAAAAGAGGACATCCGCTCCCTCGCTGTGTGGAATAAGAACTCCAAGCCCGACAAAGAGATCGCCTTCACCCCCAGCCGCGTCCTGCTTCAGGATTTCACCGGCGTCCCCTGCGTAGTCGATCTCGCCGCCATGCGAGACGCCATGCAGCACCTCGGCGGCGATCCCGCCCTGATTAACCCGCTCCAGCCGGTAGAACTGGTAATCGATCACTCCGTCCAGGTCGACGAATTCGGCAGCGCCAACGCCTTCGACGTAAACGCTCTCCTCGAATTCCAGCGCAACAAAGAGCGCTATTCCTTCCTCCGTTGGGGCCAAACCGGATTCCGTAATTTAGCCATCGTCCCTCCCGACACCGGCATAGTCCACCAAGTGAATCTCGAGTGCTTAGCGCGAGTAGTTTTCGTCAGCGAGGAGAACGGCAAACGCATCGCGTACCCCGACACGTTAGTTGGCACCGACAGCCACTCGACAATGATCAATGGGTTGGGGGTGCTTGGGTGGGGCGTGGGTGGAATCGAGGCCGAAGCCGCGATGCTCGGGCAGCCTGTCTCCATGCTGATTCCGTTGGTGGTGGGCGTGAAGCTGACTGGGCGATTGCGGGAGGGTGCTACTGCTACCGATCTTGTTCTTACCATCACTGAAATGCTGCGGAAGCATGGTGTCGTGGGAAAGTTTGTTGAGTATTTCGGGCCTGGTCTCGCTGGTCTTCCGCTGGCCGATCGCGCGACCATTGCTAACATGTCGCCTGAATATGGTGCTACTTGCGGCATCTTCCCAGTTGATAAAGAGAGCCTCAAGTATCTGAAGCTTAGCGGGCGCAGCTCTGAACAGATCGCTCTCGTCGAAGCTTACTGCCGCGTGCAAGGCCTCTTCCACGACGAAAGAACTCCCGAGGCCGAATACTCAGAATTGCTCTCACTCGATCTCGCGACCGTCGAACCGAGTCTTGCTGGACCGAAGCGTCCGCAGGATCGGGTCGTGCTTTCACAGGCCGGAGAATCGTTCAACAAAGCTTTGCCGTCGCTTATCAAACCGAAATCGGCTGCCTCCAGTGCGTCGGCGACCGCGACTCAGGCCGCCAAGGCTGGAACTTCCGCAACATGGGAACAAGAAGGCGGCAGCCCCGCGGCCATCGGAGTCGAGGACCCCAGGGTTCACGAGCACGTTTCTGCGAACGTGAAAGACTCCCTCAAGCACGGCAGCGTGGTCATTGCCGCGATCACGTCATGCACGAACACGTCGAATCCATCCGTCATGATTGGCGCCGGAATCCTCGCCAAGAAAGCCGTCGAAAAAGGTTTGCAAGTTCCTCCGTGGGTGAAGACTTCTCTCGCACCCGGCTCCAAAGTTGTCCGCGATTATCTGGAGAATGCTGGCCTTACGCCGTATCTCGAAAAACTGAAATTTCACATCGTCGGCTACGGATGCACTACCTGCATCGGCAACTCCGGGCCGCTGCCAGAGGAAGTTTCAAGGGCTATCGAAGAAAACGACCTGGTCGTCGCCAGCGTCCTCTCCGGCAATCGCAACTTCGAAGGCCGCATCAACTCCGAAGTTCGCGCCAACTATTTAATGTCTCCGCCGCTCGTGGTCGCCTTCGCTCTTGCCGGACGCATCGACACTGATCTCCGCAAAGACGCTTTGGGCAAAGGCAAAGACGGCAAGCCTGTCTACCTTGCCGACATATGGCCGACGCAGCGTGAGGTTGACGAAGCTGTCGAGCGCTCGCTCACCGCAGAAATGTTTTCAAAAAGCTACGCCGACGTTTTTAAAGGCGACGAACGCTGGCGCGGCCTCTCCGTGCCTAAAGGCCAGACCTATGCCTGGGAAAAAGATTCCACCTACATCCGCCGCGCACCGTACTTCGACGACATGAAGCTGCAGCCCTCGCCCGTCGAAGATATTCACTCTGCCCGCGCACTGGCGGTATTGGGAGACAGCGTCACCACCGACCACATTTCTCCTGCGGGCTCGATCAAGAAAGACAGCCCCGCGGGAAAATATCTGCAGGAGCACGGGGTCAAGCCCGCCGACTTTAACTCCTACGGCTCGCGCCGCGGCAATCACGAAGTCATGGTGCGCGGGACGTTTGCTAATGTGCGATTGCGCAATCGACTCGTGACGACTGAAGGAGGATTCACCCGCCATCTTCCCTCGAACACCGAAATGTCGATCTTCGACGCGTCTCAGAAATACATTGCCGAAGGCACGCCGCTGATCATTCTCGCCGGCAAAGAATACGGCTCCGGCTCGTCGCGCGACTGGGCCGCGAAAGGCCCGCTTCTGCTCGGAGTGCATGCCGTCATTGCCGAAAGCTACGAGCGCATTCACCGCTCGAATCTGGTCGGCATGGGAATTTTGCCGCTGCAATTTTCCGCCGGACAGAATGCCGACTCGCTCAAGCTTACCGGCGAAGAAGTTTTTGAGATCACCGGCATTCGTAATCTGATCGACCACTACGCTGCTGGACAGAAAGTGAAAGTCCGCGCCAATGGCAAAGGCGGCCCGGTCGAGTTCGAAGCTCTCGTCCGCATCGATACGCCGCAGGAGGCGCTCTACTACGCCAACGGCGGGATCTTGCAGTATGTGTTGCGGCAGTTGCTCGCGGGGAAGCCGGAGGCGGTGGGGGTGTAGAGAACGGTTTCAGTCATGCCTTGGGAAAAGCCCTGACCACTTAGAATGATCTGCGTGTAGGATCGGAATTGAGTTGTTCGGTGGGCGGTGCTGGAAGACCACTATGAGGCCGCAGTCCCCGAAGCCTTTCGGGCACCTTTTGTCTGCGATTTCCCCGTAATGAAGCAACTTGGTCCGATCTGCGCTGCTGAAGTGTTTGCACTTATCAGAAAATACATTATCGGCGTCGTGTAGCTCGTGTCCGGATACGAGTGAAATGCCAGTTTCATCTGCGATTTTTCGTCGAGCAGCCTTCGATGCGACTACAAGGATCAGATAGACCTTCCCGACACCTGCAAGGAGAGCCCCAAAGGAGGTAGCCGGATCATTCCACGCCTCGCACACCTGTGTTCCGGCCCCGCTGAAGTCGTCTAGCAAAACCACGACGTCGTCCTTCCCAAGTTTCTGTGGGTCGTCCTCCGGCAGCAACGGCTGCCTGAACAGATCACTCCGCGAGACAAAAAACGCATTAAACGCCTTCGTATCGAGGTTATTTGCAACTCGGAACTGGTGGAGCATCGCGTCGCCGCTCTCGCCGGCGCTGCCAGACATCGCGGCGAACCGCCACTGGCCCTTTCGTTTAGAGGGGGCTTTATGCCATCCGGGCAGCGCCGCCAGGGCTTGACGGTATGCCGCGTGGATTTGGCTTTGACCATAGAATTCGACGGCGTCGAGAATTCGCGCTGCAAGATCTTTATCCTTTTTGAACTGTTTTAGCCAGCTCTGAATTGAGAGGTTCGTGATCCCGTCGCGGTAGGAACCGAAGCGGGCAACCCAGCGCTTGTATCTTTTCGCGTCGACGGGCGTGCCGGGCGCGAACGGGCGTCTCACTTGTCCTCCCTGCGCCCAAGGGCTCGCAGTTTCTCGCGAATCAATTGTGCCAGTGATTCGAGACGGGACCACATGGCTTCCTCGCCGTAATATTCGTCAACATCGATGGCGTTGACCTGCGCGTATAGGCTTTCAACCGATTTCAGAACTTTTTTTGCCTCCGCTGCGATTTTGGCTGATTCGATGTTCAGGTGATCCGGTGTCAACGACGGTCTGTCAGCAAACTCTTGGAGCCGCTTGGAGATCGTCGCAGTCTTGTTCGCCTTTACCGCGTTGTTGATGTGCTGCTTTACGATCCGAAAATCCGTGACCGATCTGATGCCCTTTTCCTCAACTTTCTTGAGCATGTCATCGGTGAATTTGTCCTTGTTGAACCATGGGAATTTTTTGACTTCGCGGTCGTTTCGAACGGCATACAGTTCAATGAAAAAGTCGGCCTTCACGCGCTTGCTCGGGTCTGCATCAAGCATCGTGTCTTGGTACCCCTTGTTGTAAGAAAGCAACTTCTTGCATCGAACTACGACGGCCTCGTCAAGGCCGGTCAGTTCCGCGAGACGTTTTTCCTTCTTTTCTCCTAGCTCCCGGATCAGGAGCTCAAGTTTGAGCGCCGTGGGCATCAGTTCCCAATCCTTCCGGAGTTTGTGAATCTGGAACATCGTCACGATGTTCTGGACGAGAGTTGGCTCGGCGACCAAGTTGACAGGAACCGACTTGAGTTCGACCTCTTGGGCACACATCCAGCGACGCTGGCCGTCGAGAATGACATAGTCGCCGGTGCTTTTCTCCTGGTAAACCGTCAGAGGCACGAGGATTCCGACGCGTCGGATTGACTCACGAAGCACGTGGAGGTCCGCGCGATCAAAAAGCATTCTGGGATTGTGCGGATTCGCCTTGAGCTTGTCGGTGCGCAGGGTCGTTACGCGAATTGCTCGCACTCCGTAATCGTCTGCCTTCATCGCGTCACCTACTGTCATCCGTTCTTATTTTCGGTGGGGCCGAGTCCGGAGCCCGGCGATTGCTGATGAGCCATTCGTACGCCGTTTTCCTACATCCGGCGAACCCGGCGATGTGTCTTTTGATCGGAAGTCGTACGGAAAACCATTTGCGGGCTAACTGTCTGGCTTCGGCGCAGTCCGCGTAGGAAACGAGGAAATCGGCTTTCCGCCTCACTATCTCTGTAAGGCTCTCAGATAAGCGCGGTATGTCGGCGGTGTCAAAAGTTTCCTTCCCATACTCTCTAAATATCCGTCGAGACGTCACCGCGTACGGCGGATCAAGATAGACAAAGTCTCCTGCAGTTACACGCTCCAGGGTTTTTGCGAAGTCTCCTGCCACCAAGGTGGAACTTCGAAGCAATCTGCAGCACCTGAGCAGGTCGTCCCTGCTAAAGTACTCGCCGAGTCTCGTTCCCATTGGCACGTTGAACTCGCCGCGTAAGTTTGTCCTGTAAATGCCGTTGAAGCAGTTCCGATTAAGGTACAGAAATCGCAGGGCCCGCGTTTCTCGATCGAGCGTCTCAGGTTTCAGGTAGCGCCAGCGGAGATAGGTTGCCGGATCGCGACCAATACGGCAAAGCCGCCGGTAGAGGCGCTCCGGTTCGTCCCTCACTACACGGTACACCTCTATCAACTCCTCGTTGCTGTCGCCAAGCACGGCCACTTTGGGCGCAATCTCGAAAAACAGGCAAGCCGAACCCGCGAAGGGCTCCACATAGCGCTTGTGATTGGGGGACCAGAATAACGCGAGCCTCGTGACCTGCTTACGCTTGCTGCCTGCCCATCGCAGAAAAGGCATTCGGCGGGATGATTCTGCTGCTTCCGGGGAGGATTGGCGATCACGCATTAATGATGGAACCGTGGGGCAGGATCGTTCACTCCTTCTCGCGCAATCGTAGCACACGACGCCGCAGGTTTGGTTGACCGCTTGACCGCGCCCCCGGGTTTACGTCAGGAATTAAATTATTTCGCCGATTCGCAGCTGATTCTTGATAGCGCACCCGAAACGCGGCACTGAAGCGCCGCTCTTTCCACATTTGACCGACCTTGCGGCGCGGCTAAAGCCGCGCCCTTTCAAGGCACGTCCTCTGAAAGAGCGGAACGTTTCAAAGCGTGCCCTTTCCGCGCGCTCGGATTCTTTCGACTAATGCTCGGCGGCTTTTGTAGAGTAATGGCCACGCTTCTTTATAGGCTTCGTAGCTGTAGCGGTCTTTTTTGAGCGGCTCGACGGGGTAGAGCATGATGCCGGTTTTGCGTTCGGCTCCGAGGAGCAGGGCGGCGGGGATGATGTACCAGGCCGCTACCGGGATTACGTAGGCAGCGAAGAGATCGAGCTGGGCCAGAGTGTAGTCCTGCTTCTTGAGGTAGTGGGGCTTGAACTGGCAGAAGTATCCGGTGCCGGTGCGGCAGGTGGTGGATTTGACCTGGACGCGAATGTAGTTGGGGCCGTGCTCGATGCCGACGTCGTAAGGGCGAGTGTCTCCCCACGGCTTTAGGACGCAGAAGCCGCGCTCGGCGGCCTCGGCCATGAAGCGGAGTTCGACCCACTCTCCGCGCTGCTTGAAGCTGGTGAATTTTTTCCAGTGATCCATTTAATTGGTAAGCCCCTAAAAAATCCCCACTCTTGCGCAAAGTACGCGCAAGGATGGGCCAGCCAAACTGAACGCGAGAAATCGCCCCATGCAAAAAGCGGCACTCTCGCACCCACTTCTCGCAAAAGACGCGAGAAATGGGGTACCCTTTAAACGCAAAAAGGCGCAGCTTGTGGCTGCGCCTTGGTTATCTTAAAGATTTAGTCTATGTCACTATTATATCATATTGAGATGGGACCCTGGGACATTTTTAGAACTTTATTTGATGAGTGTTTTTAACGAGTTGACCTCCATGAAGGGTCGCGAGGGGCTTGACAGGATTTTGGTCGCTGACGCGGCCCTGAAGGGCGCTTTTCCACGCGGTTCAAACAGCTCGGCACGCCTAAAGGCGTGCCCTGATACGAACCAAATCACTGGTACGAACCAAATCTTGCGGCGCGGCTGAAGCCGCGCCCTTTCAAAGCACGTTGTTTCAAAACATGTTCTTTCAAAACATGTCTTCGCAAATCACGTCCTCCCAAATCACGTTCTCTCACATTTCGTCCAGAGGGCCCTTCCACTCGCCGTCCCCTTCGGCTTGGCTCGGGGCCCGCTTCGGTCGGGATGACATTTTCTCTAATAGGCCGCGATGACAGTTCCGGCGATCGACACGAACCCACTCCCCGCGTCCCTTGCGGGTTTTCATTTGCCGCGTACCCTGTCATAATTATCGACCGTTACAAATAACGACGTCCTTCAAGGAGCTGCGGTATGAAACGTTTCTCTGGATTTCTTGCGCTTTGCGCTACCCTCGCCTGTCTTTTCTCCCTGTGCTCTTTGCCAGCGTCCGCGCAAACCGTCGAGTCGGTCTACAACGGACACAAGATCTTCATTCCGCAATCGAGCGTTCCGCAGCCTGGGCGCCATCACACGAATTATTTCTACGTCGATTCCGACAAGCCGTCGCCCAGCGGACCGCCATCGGGCGTTGAGACGCCCGGCTCGGTCGCTTGCGTTTACGAATTAGTCGCCGGACCTGCGGGCTGTCCCGTGGCGACAAGCACGGCGGTCCCGACCGGCGGCATCGGCGCGATTGCCATTGTCGACGCCGGTTATTATCCCAGTGCTGCGGAAGACCTCGCGGCCTTTTCCGACTACTACGGCATTCCGCGAGCGGACTTTACGCAAACGTGGCCGGGGACGACGCGGCCTCCAACTGAAGGAGGATGGCTCGGCGAAGAGGCGCTGGATATCGAGTGGGCCCATGCCATGGCGCCGCACGCTAAGCTGTTTCTGGTCGTCTCGACGCTGGAAGAAACCGATCCCACGTGGCAGGCTGTTCAGATGGCAGCAAAACTGGTCGCCGAAAATGGCGGCGGCGTGGTGAGCATGAGCTGGGGAGATCCTGAAGGCCCCGCTGAGACCGGCTGGGACAAGTATTTCACGGAGCCGGGAGTGGTTTACTTTGCCGCCTCGGGAGATTCGGGAATTGGGGTGAGCATTTATCCGGGAGCGTCGCCGAACGTGGTGTCGGTAGGAGGCACGTCATTCAGCCGCAACGCCAGCGGCGACTTCGTGAGCGAAGTCTACGGCGGCGGAGGCGGCGACCTCAGCCACTATGAGCCGATACCCAGCTATCAGAGTGGGATTGCGAGCATTGTCGGAACGCATCGCGGATATCCGGACGTGGCCTCCGATTTCTGCTGCGCCCCGATTTACCTTGAGGGCGGCTGGTACGGAGTGGGCGGAACGAGCTGGGCCTCGCCTACGTTTGCCGGCATCGTGAATGCCGCCGGCAACCGGCAGCAATCGAGCGTGGACGAGCTTACCTGGATGTACAGCGAACTGGCCAACCAGACCGAGTACTCCGAAGATTTCTATGACATCACGCAGGGTGCGCCGCAGTGCAAGGTCGGCTGGGATGAGTGCGCCGGCATCGGATCGCCGCGAGCCTACGCGGGGAAGTAGGTCGTGCGTAACCTTGAGACGCTGCTGGGAAGTAGCGGGAAGAGTAAGGCGGCATGAGCGCTGCTATAATTAAGGATTGCGCTCATGCCTCAGAAACGTCTGATACGTTCCACCACAGTTCTGTCCATCCGGCGAAACGGCAGCGTGGTGCTGGCCGGCGACGGACAGGTCACGCTCGGCGAATCCGTCATTAAACATACGGCGAAGAAGATTCGCCGGCTTTATAACGACAAGATTCTTGCCGGATTCGCCGGTTCGACCGCCGACGCCTTCACGCTTTTCAGCCGCTTCGAAGCCAAGCTCGAGCAATATCACGGAAACCTGGGACGCGCCGCGGTTGAGCTTTCGAAGGACTGGCGCACCGACAAGTATCTGCGGCATCTGGAAGCGCTGCTACTGGTTTGCGACAAGGAGCAGACGTATCTGCTCAGCGGGCAGGGAGACGTGATCGAGCCTGACGGCGGCGTGGCCGCGATTGGCAGCGGCGGTCCGTATGCGCACGCCGCAGCCGAAGCGCTGGCCAAGCATACGCAGCTCAGTGCGCGCCAGATTGCCGAAGAAGCCATGAAGATTGCCGGGAAGATGTGCATCTATACGAATGATTCGATAACGGTGGAAGAGCTGTGAGGATCATGTAGGGACAGGCGCCGAAGCCTGCCCTGAGCGAAGTCGAAGGGGCTGTCCGTCGAGCGAAGCTCGATTGATTTTCTTGATGGCTAAGCGCCCTGAACAGGAACTACCGGGCTAGCGCCCGGTTGGACGGCCGGGGGCGGCCGTCCCCACATAAGCATTTTATGGCTATTTATTTACCCTCTAGCGCCGAAGAAGAGCAGCTTGCACTCGACGAACTCACGCCGCGTGAGATCGTGGTCGAGCTCGACAAGTACGTCATTGGACAAAAGGACGCGAAGCGCGCCGTCGCCATTGCGCTGCGCAATCGCACGCGGCGGCAGAAGCTCACTCCCGAGTTGGCGGAAGAGATCATGCCGAAAAATATTTTGATGATTGGGCCGACGGGCGTGGGCAAGACCGAGATTGCACGACGCTTGGCGAAGCTGGCGAACTCTCCATTTCTGAAAGTGGAGGCGTCGAAGTTCACCGAGGTTGGATATGTGGGGCGCGACGTGGAATCGATCGTTCGCGATCTCGTCGAGATTGCGATCGAGAACGTGCGCGAGGAAAAGCTGGAAGATGTTTCGGACAAAGCTGAATTGAACGCCGAAGAGCGACTGCTGGATATATTGTTGCCGCCGTCTTCGCCTTCCCGGCCGGCCGAGAGCACGACGGCAGGCGGCGTGGTGATCGACGGCAGCACGGCCTTGGCTGAGTCTTCTTCACGCACGCGGGAAAAATTGCGGCAGCAGTTGCGCGAAGGCAAGCTTGACGAGCGGCAGGTCGAGATCGACGTCCGCGAGCGCAACTTTCCGACGTTTGAGATCATGAGCGCGCAGGGTGTTGAGGAGATGGACATCAACATCAAAGACATGCTGCCGAACATCTTTGGGGCGCGGACGAAGAAGCGCAAGATGAAAGTCGACGAGGCGTTCGAGTATCTGATTCAGGAAGAAGAGCAGCGGCTGATCGATATGGACCAGGTGACGCGGGTGGCGATTGAGCGGGTGGAGAATGCGGGCATCGTGTTCCTGGATGAGGTCGATAAGATTGCGGGGCGCGAGGGCGGGCACGGTCCGGATGTTTCTCGCGAGGGCGTGCAGCGGGACATTTTGCCGATCGTCGAAGGCACGACCGTGAATACGCGCTATGGCATGGTGCGCACCGACCACATCTTATTTATTGCGGCGGGAGCGTTTCACGTTTCGAAACCCAGCGACTTGATCCCCGAGCTGCAGGGGCGCTTTCCGATTCGGGTGGAGTTGCAGTCGCTGACCATGGAAGATTTTGTGCGGATATTGACGGAGCCGAAGTCGTCGCTCGTGAAGCAGTACACGGCGCTGCTCGACACCGAAGGCGTGAAGCTGGAGTTCACCCCGGAGTCGCTGGAAGAAATTGCGCGCTTCGCCTTTCGCGTGAACGAGAACACGGAGAACATTGGCGCGCGGCGTTTGCACACGATCATGGAGCGGGTGCTGGATGAATTGAGCTTTGACGCTCCGGAGAGAAAAGGCGAGCATGTGATCGTGGATGCGGATTATGTGTGCAAGATGCTGACGGACATTGTGAAGGACCAGGATTTGTCGAGATATATTCTGTAGGGCGCGCACGCCTCTTGTCTTTCACTAATCTTCCAATATGGCGAGAAATACATCCTCTTGCCTGCCGTTAATCCGTTATAGCCCGAGGCAACACCGCCGCCAGAGACGGGGATGGAGGATTTCATCCGAGCGCAAGATGTCGGTGCGGCACCATCGAAAAGCAAAAGCCTCGAGACCCGCTCGAGGCTTTTAAGATACTGAACGACGCCTGTCAAATTAATCGTAGCAGCTCGTGGGGCGATGTCAATGGGATTTCGAAAGTTTGGAGTGACCTCGGAGGGTGAGGGAGTTGAACCCTAGCGGCTGAAGGCCACTCGAACGCTTGACAGGCGTCGTCCAGTACCCACTGGCACCACCCTCCAGACGCTTACCTGCGGCCCCAATTTTATTCCGCCTGAACGCGAATTGAAGCGCCGACCTTGAAGATATTTAGTATCAGTTTTCAAATTGGGAAAATTGCATAGCAGCGTTGCGGAGCTGACTTCCGTCAGGGGCTAAAGCCCACGACCTTATATTCGCCATGGGCGGCGCGGCTGAGGCCGCGCCCTTTCAAAACGTTTTTGTCGGAGCCGAAGAGACAGCAGGTTCCTCGCTGGACTTGGCGCCCGGCTCGGAATGACAGGACTTATGCTATCTGCCTGCCGCTGCGGCTGCTGCGGACGGCATCATGCCTGCGATCTTCATTCCTTCAATACGCGCCAGGACGCCTTCGATGCTGGTTCCGGTGTCGGTGCAGGCGTCAACATAGGGATGACGGCTGCCATCGGCGTGCATGACCAGAACGCTGGTTTCGGCCTGCGCCTTCTTCACCATATACGGCAGATGGTGACGGTCGTTTCTGGAGAGTGTCGGACCCAGCACGACCAGGTCGAATGCGCTCTTGCGCAGGGCGGCTTCGACGGCCTTGCGGCCGATTACTTTCTCGACGCTGTGGCCCGCTTTTTCAAATGCTGCGGCCGTAGTGGCCTGAGCGTCGGTATCGCTTTCGCCGTAAAGAATCTTGAGCTTTCCTGACTTCGCCATGAATTTTTCCTCGCGCGGGACCGGCTTCTAGCGGCGGGTTCCCGAACAGTGACGGTAGCAACGGTTGCCGCACGTTTGTACATCACCGAAGATCAACGACGAACGGGCTTCGAGGCCAATGCAGGGCCCATTGGCAGACCAGGGTGAGCTAACCCTGACTAAAGACCTATGAAAGGTGAGACTGGCACCGTTCCATGTGCAAAATGTCTTTTCTTCCGGGCAATTCAGCGCTAAACTTTTGCACCAGAGGGGCCTCCCATGTTCCGCGCGCGACTCGTCTTCTACATTTTCTTTTTTATGGTTTTCGCTATGGCCTGCTGGGCGCAGCAGGACGATCAATCGGTTGCCAGCTGCAACCTTGACGATGGCAAGCAGATCGCCATCCGCTACAACCCAGTCACGACGAAAAAAGAAAGAGTGGCCAACGGCAAGCCTTGGGAACCGGGCGGCGCGCCGATGACTCTGTTTACGGACACTCCGTTGACATTTGGCGGCACCGCTATTCCTGCGGGCGCCTACACGCTTTATCCGATTCCAGGGAAAGAATGGACGCTGGTGGTCAACAAGAACGTGGCGCCGCACTCGAGCTACGACGAGAAACAGGACCTTGCCCGCTCACAGGTTGAAACCGATCAGGTACCCGATGCCTCGGACGATCTGGAAGTGGCGTTCGCGCACGTTGGGGAAAAGTGCACTCTGCGTATCTATTTCGGAAAAGCGGCTGTGTTCGCTCCGTTCACGGCGAAGTCGGGAAGCTGAGTCCGGGTCCCGGCATTTTTCATGCGAACTGTATTTGTTCTTCTTGCAGCGGCGACTGCGCTTGCCCAATCTGCGCCGCGAATCCTTTTATCGCACACGAAAGAAGACCTTCGCGGGGTGAGCGCGGTGTCGGAAAAAATCGCCTGGGCCTCGGGCACGCACGGCACTTACCTGCGCACCATCGACGGCCGCACGTGGATGCCCGAGCAGGTGCCTGGAGCGGAATCGCTCGATTTTCGCGGGGTGGTTGCGTTCTCGGCGGACGAAGCTTTTTTGATGTCGTCGGGCCCCGGCGAGCAGTCGCGCATTTACCACACCGCAGATGCCGGCCGGCACTGGCAACTGCAATTCACAAATACAAATCCTAAAGGCTTTTTCGATTCGATGGTGTTTTGGGACCATACGCATGGCGTGGTTCTGGGCGATCCGGTTCCGGATGAGTCGGGGAAACTGAAATTCGAATTGCTGCTCACAGAAGACGGCCGCACCTGGGAGCCGATTGGGTCAGCTCAACTGCCAGCTGCGATTGGAGGTGAAGGAGCATTTGCGGCGAGCAATTCGTGCGTTGCTGTTCTCAAGCCGCCTGACCAAGATATTTGGTTTGCCACGGGCGGGACGGCTGCGCGGGTCTTTCATTCTTCTGATCACGGGCGGACGTGGCAGGTGTTTGATACTCCTGTTGTTCACGGTGCCGACTCCCAAGGCATTTTCTCGATTGCATTTCGTGATGCGGTGCACGGGGTGGTCGCCGGAGGTGATTACAAGCATCCTGAGGAGGACGGTGCATAATTTGGCATTCACGGACGATGGCGGCAAAACGTGGACGCTCTCGAAGATATTTCCTCAGTCTTATTATTCTGCTGTGGCTTACGATCGCGCTTATGGCGCAGCTGAAGCGGCGGCTCAGGCTCGGGGGAAAAAACCAGGCGATGATCGGAACAACGACTTGAAGAACGATCAGAATAACACCCGCATTTTTCTGGTTGATCCCAGATTCGCTTACAATTTCCGACCGCCGCGAGACCCCATCCGCATTAATCCGCCTAAAAAAGCCGGCTGGGAATTCAATGCGGTGAGTGCCTACTCTGGCGGCGGCGCACTGGTGGTCGGCGCCAAAGGATCAATCGTCACAATCCCCTGATTCGACTTCGAGCAAGGCGCCTATAGAGCGCCTGCATTCTTGCAACCTAGTTTGCCGACGTTCATTTATCAGGCGCCGGGTTCACCCGGGTCTGATCGGTTATCCAGTTCACTTCCCACGACTTGCCTCCATCGTCGGAGAAGGACTGTTCGAAGTGAGGCTTGTTCGTGGTGGTGTCCGACCAAATAAATCGAACAAAGATGAGCTTGCCATTCAATGTGTCCTGGCCATAAAACTCACCGCGTCCATTTTTGAATTCGCCGATCTGGGGCGGGAAGATTGGGCCACCCTTGCTGTTGGCCCAATAGAGGCTCCACTGGTGAGTTTGTGGATTGAACAGACGCAGGGTCAGACCTTCGATGTGGCCGGCAGCCGGGCTATCGGTTTCGAACTCCTCCAGTTGAGCGCGGCCATCCCAGACCTTGCGAGTTACGGAAGTACCGTCAAATTCGACCCATGTGTTCGAGCCGGTCAGGGGATTCAGGCGGCGCTTGAGATGAATTTTCCAATTACCAATTTCGAAATCGAAATCGTGCTGCCCGTTTGGTTCGCTGGACTTCTGAGCGGCGCTGGTTGCTGACATGCCGGAATGCTGCTGAGCCATCCCTGGAACGGGATGCGAGATAGCAAACACAGCGCATGCCAACAGATAGGCGCAAAAACGTTTGATTTTCATCATCACTCTCTCCTCAAATCGATTCTTCGGTAAACAACCGCTCAGGTGACCAAAGTTCCGTTTGTTTATAGTCCTTCCTGCCCCTATTCGCATGGCAATGTTTAGACGAGAATCATTGGGATCGGTTAAGCCGAAGTAAGTCTCCCCCAGACTGAGAACGTCCCATGAAACAGTTATCTCTGGCCATTATTTTCCTTGCTGCGACATTCGTGTCGGCGCAAACCTCCGCAGGAACCCAATCGGTGTCCACAACTCCACAGGCCGCGGCTGCAGCCGGCATTTCGATAGAGGCGCCCGTGGTTACCCGGACGACTCAGGCGGTCCACTACCGACTGCAGGGCGGAACGACGAAAGTCGATTTCCGCGGAACTGATCTTTTGCAGGGCGCCGTGGGCGAAGCGAAAGTTGAGGGCAAGAAGACGAATTTTCAGATTGAAGTGAAGTTCGAACATCTCGAAGATGCCACCAAGTTCGGACTGGAGTATCTGACTTACGTTCTTTGGGCCGTGTCTCCACAAGGACGCCCGGTGAATCTGGGCGAGGTTACGCTCGATAAAGGCAGCGCGCATCTCAAGGCTTTTACCGATCTGCAAACGTTTGGAATGATTGTGACTGCCGAGCCATATTTTGCCGTGACCGCTCCTGGCAATATGGTCGTGATGGAAAGCAGTTCGGCGAGCGGCGTGGGAGAGAACATCGAAGCCAAGTATGATCTGGTGAGCCGCGGAACATACTCCTCGACCAATACTCATATCCAAGATGCGATCTTTGGCATTGACAGCAAGACTCCGCTGGAGTTGTTCGAAGCGCGGAATGCGATGCGCATTGCGCGCATTGCGGCGGGAGACAAATACGCGGCGTTCATCATTTCGAAAGCTGGCCAGCAATTGCTGAATGCCGAGGGCCTGTATCGACAGAAAGCCAAGAAAGAAGCTGTAGAAGCTGCCGCGAAAGAAGCCACAGAAACCGCGGAAGAAGCGCGCCTGATGGCGGTAAAGCAAAAAGCGGAAGATGATGCGCAGGCCGCCGCGGCTGCCCGCGAAGCCAAAGCCCGCGCAGATGCCGATGCGGAAGCCAAACGCCGAGCCGATGCTGAAGCTGCTCGCGCCCAGGCCGAGGCAGCGCGAGTTGAAGCTGAAAAAGCCAAAGCCGAAGCGCTGCAGATGAAGCAGGAGGCGGAAGCTGCGGCTGCGGAAGCGGCGCGGCAGAAGGCGGAAGCGGAAAAAGCCACTGCCGACGCGATCGCGCAGCAGCAAGCTCTGGCCGCCGAAACAGATAAAGCGCGCCAGGCAGCAGCGCAATCGGATGCTCTGCGACAGCAGGCTGAGAAAGACCGTCAACGCGCCGAAAACGAGAAACAGGAGCTGCGGGCGCGGCTGTTGCAACAGCTCAACAGCATCCTGGCCACGCGGGATTCGGCGCGCGGCCTGGTCGCCAGCATGTCTGACGTGCTGTTCCGCAGCGGCAGCTATGAATTGCTTCCTGGCGCGCGCGAGAGTTTGGCCAAAGTTTCCGGGATTGTGCTGGCGTATCCCAGCCTGCATGTAGCCATTGAAGGGCACACGGACAGCGTTGGTTCGGACGAATACAACCAGCAGCTTTCAGAACGGCGTGCCCAGGCGGTCCGTGACTACTTTGTGCAGCAAGGGATCAATTCGAGCGCGGTCGAAGCGCGCGGGTATGGCAAGACGGAGCCGATCGCATCGAATGACACTGTCGAAGGCCGCGCACAGAATCGACGCGTGGAGCTGATTCTCTCGGGAGATGCGATTGGAGTGGATGCCTCTGGTGCAGCACCCCAGACCGCATCCGGCGCACAGCAGCAGTAGCCGCTTAGGAAATTTTCTGTGCTGGCCGGAATGTAGACTACGCGCCAGGTCCTGAAACACGCGACACCGCCCGAAAAAGCCCACCGACCTCTTGTTCCGCAAATAACCCTACTTCCCAGCCCTAATCTCATTGACTTTTTCGGCACCCACGAGCGGTATTTCATAAGTTATCAGGGGGAAAAAGGTGGCCTTGACCCCAGGGTTGAGATACCTCATGCTTTTCATTTCTCGTCAGGCAGGGAGGATTCCAAAATGTCTAAAGCTGGCGCAGTTGTAACACTGGCTTTGTTTCCCGTGCTGCTGCTTATTGTCGCTCGTCCGGCGCATGCCCAAACTGAGGCGGTGCTCTACAACTTTACCGGCGGAAGCGACGGCGGGTCTCCCCAGGCCCGCCTTACTCCTGACGGTGCTGGCAACTTCTATGGGACGACAAATGCCGGGGGGAGTTCGGGAAGTGGGACAGTGTTTGAACTCTCGCCAAATGGCAGCGGAGGCTGGAACGAAACCGTCCTCTACAGCTTCTTCGGCGGGTCGGATGGCGCAGATCCGGATTATTGCTACGTAATCTTCGACAGCGCCGGCAACCTCTACGGTACGACGCTCTATGGCGGTGCAAACGGAGACGGCGTCGTGTTTGAACTTAGTCCGGTGGGAACAAGCTGGACGGAAACTGTTTTGTACAGTTTCACTAAGGGAACGGACGGCGCTTATCCGACAGGCGGACTGGTCATGGATGCTGCAGGGAACTTCTACGGAACAAATGACAGCTCCTATGGGCTTGAAGGATCCCAGGTCTTCGAGCTGAGCCCATCCGCTGACGGCTGGACAGAGAGGACGATTTATACCACCGGCTACGGCAGCTTCGGCGATTCCTATGCGGGATTAACCATGGATGGCGCCGGAAATATCTTCGGCCTCACGTTTAGGACAGTATTCGAGCTGTCGCCGGACGGCAGCGGCGGTTGGACGCCGGCACTCATCCATACATTTGATGGCGCGCTTGGAAATGGCTACGGTCTGGGTGGCACGCCCGTCCTCGACAAGTCCGGAAACATTTACTTCACAACAACGGAGGGTGGCGCTGGGAATTGCGGAACAGTTCTGGAGTTGAGTCCAGGAAAAGGAAGAGCGTGAGCCGTGAGGATTCTTTACTCCTTTAAGGGCGCACCGGGGGATGGCAATCTGCCCTTCGGCGGCCTTGTGCTCGATGCGGTCGGGAACATTTACGGAACCACGGCTTACGGCGGTATGTCTAACTCGGGAATCGTATACGAACTGGTGGACAAGGCTGGCACGGGCAACTACAAAGAGAAAGTCCTCTGGAGCTTCAACGGCACGGACGGAGAGAGTCCATATGGCAGCCTCATTATAGGCCGCGCAGCCAAGCTCTATGGGACGACCCTGTACGGCGGGCCAGACTGGCACGGCGTCTCGACTGGAAACGGCATTGTGTTCGAGGTGACTCCATAGCGCAGGAAAGTTCGCAACGACGCTAGATCCCGACATCGTTTATGGAATCATTACACTCGTTGAGGCACTGACTGGAGGGCACCTCCGAATCTATGCGATCGGTGTCGGTCGCGAAGGTTCAATCTCGGAAACCACAGGTTCCTAAGCCTGCGAAACAACCCTTGCCGGTTTTCCCGAAACCCATTACCCTTTAGCTCTGGACTCCAGCTCTGTGCTTTAGCTCTGGACCTCAGCTCTGGACTTCTATGTTCACCCCGCACCCGAACCTGGCAGACGACGTCAACCGCGCGATCATCCAGTCGGAGATTGAAGGGGGCGTGTTCCTGCACGATCTGCCGCCCTCCACGGTGCTGCACATACAGACCATGCATCATTGTTATAAGGCTGTCCTGCTGGGAGGGAGCCAGGCTATGATTTCAGGCCATCCGGAGTTTTGCCCCGATCCGGTTCACGTGGCCATTGCGGGCTCGACCTGGGGAGGGTCCATGCTCAAACTGCAATATGTGGGGCGCGGCATGCACCTTGAGTTTTATCACCCCGAATACTCCAATCCGATCATTACTTCGCCCATCCAGGAAATCCGCGATTCGACCGCGGCGTGATCCTCTTACTCAGGTAGTCCACTTGTTGCTGGCGTCTTAAATCCATTCACCAAGTTGTCGATGAGGGAGACGCCCATAACTGAGCATGGAACTATAGAGTGTCGGTGCGCTGCCGAGCAGATGAGAAGGTCGGGTCACCGCTTTCTTCGCGACCTTCGTGGCTCGGATTGCAGGCGCTTCCTGCTAGAATGAAAAAGCATGCTTCTTCCCTTCGTTCGCGAACTTTTCGCGGACGTCGAGCATCTTCCCGCCTTTCGGCGTGCATCCTCCCACCTTAAGGAGGACACGGGGCGTATACGTGTCTCCGGTCTTACCCCCACGGCAAAAGCCCTGCTACTGGTGCTTTTTCAGAGGGCTGCGCAGCGGCCGCTTATCTTTGTAGTCAACGATAATCGCGGCGTAGAGGACCTGCTTCCCGTGCTGCGCGGATTCGCCGAGCTGACGGCCGCCTGCAATCCTGAGTCAATTATTTCTTTGCCGGCGCGCGACGTGCTGCCGTTCCAGAATCTCTCGCCGCATCCTGAGTTGCAGGAAGAACGCGCAGTCGCGCTCTGGAAAATTGCCACCGGAGCGGCGAACATCGTGGTCTCGCCGATTGCTGCGACTGCAATCCGATTGCAATCCGGGGAGTACTACTCCGGGCTCGCGCGCACCATCCGGCGCGGGGAAAGCTTCGATCTCGAATCCCTGCTGGCACACCTTAATACTGTGGGTTATACCTCAACCGATGTGGTTGAAATGCCTGGGCAGTATGCCGGTCCGAGGCGGCATCCTCGACGTGTACTCCCCGGAGGCGACCGGCCGCTGCGCATTGAATTCTTTGGCGATGAAGCGGAATCGATTCGAAAATTCGATCCGGCTTCGCAACGCTCTTCGAATCCGGTGGATGAAGCCTTGCTGCTTCCGCTGACGGAGACGCCGGTGAGCGAGCATCTGCTGGGAGCGATCCATACGCGGCTCAGCGGGAAGCGGATTACGGGAAATGAAGAGATTGTGGAAACGCCGGTACGCGCCGCCGGGGTCAATGTTTTCCCCGGTTGGGAGTTTTACTCTCCTTTGGCCGGGGCCAGCAGCAGCATCTTCGATCTGATCCCGCGGGCCGGTGTTCTGCTCGACGAACCCGAGCAGCTTACGCAGGAGTTCGATCGATTCTGGGGCCGGGTTGGCGAAGCTCACGAGCGCAGCGGCGTGGGCAATCTGGTGCGGCCGGAGGACCTTTACATTTCGCCAGAGGATTGGTGGGAGAAAACGAAGGGTCTGCCTGGTGCGGACATGGAACATCTCGGGATCACTCGCAGCGCGGATGAATTGGGCGAAGGTGAAGACGGACCGGAAAATTCGATTTCGTTTCTTACCCAGCCATCTCCTCGCTTCCACGGGCAGGTTCCGGCGATGCTGGAAGAATTGCAGAAGATCACAAAAGAAGGTAAGAGAGTTCTGCTCGCGGTGCCGAATATTGGAGAGGTTGAGCGCCTGGCCGATGTTTTCACGGAGTACAACGTCTCATTCAAGCTTGGAAGCCGGACCCGCGGCGGCGAAAGCTACGCCGATGAAACCAGCTACTTCGCGGGAGAGATCTTCACCACTACTCTGGCAACGGCTTATGTTCCGGATGGGGTGCTCATTCCGGGCGCAAATCTTGCGATCTTCGGGTCGCGCGATCTCTTTGACGAATCGGAAGCTGTTGGTTCGCGGCCGCAGCGATCCAAATCCAAAGTTTCGGCCTTTCTTTCTGACTTCCGCGATCTTCAGGTCGGCGACTACGTGGTGCATGTTGAGCACGGCATTGGGCAATATCAAGGACTGAAGGAAATCAATCACGGCGACGGCCCGGCGGAGTTCATGTTGCTGGAATTCGCCGACGCGGCGCGGCTTTACGTTCCGCTGACGCGGCTTGATCTGGTCCAGAAGTATCGGTCTTCTGAAGGCGCGAAGCCGGTGCTGAGCCATCTGGGCACGCAGTCGTGGTCGAAGACAAAGGCACGCGTACGGAAGGCCATGAAAGACATGGCCGATGAACTTCTCAAGCTTTATGCGGAGCGCAAAACCGCTGAGGGGCACGCGTTTCCGCCGGCCAACGAATGGTTCCGCGAATTTGAAGATGCCTTTGAATTTACCGAGACGGAGGATCAGGCGCAGGCGATCAAAGATGTGATGCGCGACATGGAAACTTCCCAGCCGATGGACCGGTTGCTCTGCGGGGACGTCGGCTACGGCAAGACGGAAGTGGCGATGCGCGCGGCGTTCAAAGCCATCAGCGATAACAAGCAGGTTGCAGTGCTCGCGCCGACTACTGTTCTGGCGTTTCAGCACTATGAAACTTTCAAGCAGCGTTTCGCTCCGTTTCCGGTGACGGTTGAGATGATCAGCCGCTTCCGCAATGCGAAGCAACAGAAAGAAATTCTGGAGAAAACGGAAGCTGGGAAGATCGACATTCTCATCGGCACGCACCGCATTTTGTCGAAAGATATTAAGTTTTCCGACCTTGGCCTGCTGATTGTGGATGAAGAACAGCGCTTCGGCGTTCGGCACAAGGAGCGCATCAAGCAAATGCGCAAGCAAGTCGATGTGCTGACGATGTCGGCTACGCCGATTCCGCGCACGCTGCACATGTCGCTGGTGGGACTGCGCGACATGAGCGTGATCGAAACTCCGCCGAAAGACCGCATGGCGATTCAAACGGTGGTTGCGAGTTGGGACGAGAAGTTAATTCAATCGGCGATCGAGCAGGAACTGGAACGCGGCGGGCAGGTTTACTTCGTTCATAACCGGGTCGACACGATTTGGGAAATCGCTGCGAAACTGCAGGCGCTGGTGCCGAAGGCGCGCATCATTGTCGGACACGGACAAATGTCGGAAGGCGAACTCGAAAAAGTGATGCTGAAATTCATGCATCATGAAGCTGACATTCTGGTCTCGACTACGATCATCGAAAACGGCCTGGATATTCCACTCTGCAACACGATTTTGATCAATCGCGCGGACCGGTTGGGATTGTCGGAGCTTTATCAGTTGCGGGGACGTGTCGGGCGTTCCAACCGGCGTGCGTATGCTTATTTGCTGCTTCCGGCGGAAGTGGAACTCACACCGATCGCGCGACGGCGGCTAGCCGCGCTCAAAGAGTTTTCCGATCTGGGCGCGGGATTCAAAATTGCCGCGCTCGATCTCGAATTGCGCGGAGCTGGAAATATGCTGGGCGGCGAACAAAGCGGACACATCGAAGCCATCGGTTTCGAACTTTACACACAGATGCTGGAGCGCGCGGTCCGCGAGATGAAGGGCGAAGCGGCGCCGGATGAGGCCGAGACGCAGCTGAATCTGGGCCTCAACATCCGCATTCCGGCGGATTACGTGCCGGAAGAAAACCAGCGGCTGCAGATGTATAAACGCGTGGCCCGGGTGGAAACGGAATCGCAGCTTGCCGATGTTTCCGCTGAAATGCAGGACCGGTATGGGCCGCCGCCTCCGGCAGTCCGCAACCTGCTGGACTACGCTTCGCTGAAATTGCTCTGCACGAAGGTCGGCGTCAACGCGATTGAGCGCAAGCGCGATGTGGTGAGCCTGAAGTTCCAGCAGAATGCCGCGGTCGATCCCGAGCAGCTTGCCCGGTTCGTGGCAGGCCAGCGCGGGGCACAGTTCACTCCGGATGGGATGTTGAAATTTAGTTTAAAGGCCGCGGCGGCGGAAGAGGTGTTGCGGGCGTTGAGCACAGTTCTGGAGCAACTCACGATCGCGGAGAGCGCATCGGAGGTGTCGTCAGGCGCGAGCAGGAATGCCCCTCAGTGACGGTGTGCGAGGGCCAGAGCGAAGATGCATATCATGTAGCCAGAACAAGCCATCGCGTTGGCAGTGTGGCGCAGGCGGAGCACAACTCCGTCGTTGACCTTTTCGTCCATCTGATTGAGTGCGTCGTGCTGCTTGAGATATGCAAGTCCGATGGCTGCAATCCCGAACGTGATCACGCCGAGAACCAGGCGATCCAGTCCGGCAGTGGATTCCGAGAATTGCAGGGCAACAATGACCAGCAACATGGCTCCGACAGCTGTCACCCCGATGCCGCTAACGGTCTTGTAGAAGTGTGGCGAGCGTGGCGCGATACGGGTCAGATCCATGGAAATCCTCCGCTGGGAGTTCTCTAGACGCGAGCATTCTACCCCATCCCTGATGAGTCGCCAACCCAAACCGCAGCAGGTACAATTGTCCGGCAACCCAAGTCGCATAGCCAACGACTAACGGCCATCGATCAACGACCATCCCTATGCCCATGAAAGTTCGCAAAGCAGTTTTTCCCGCCGCCGGACTTGGCACGCGCTTTTTACCCGCAACCAAAGCCCAGCCGAAAGAGATGCTTCCGCTGGTCGACAAACCCATCATCCAGTATGGAGTGGAAGAGGCCATGGCTTCTGGGTGCAACCAGATCCTCATCGTCACCGGGCGCGGCAAGCAGGCGATCGAAGACCACTTCGACGTGAGCTACGAACTGGAAAAAATGCTCGAGGAGCGCAAGAAGACCGACCTGCTGCAGATTGTGCGCTCGATTTCGGACATGATCTACGTCGCTTACGTCAGGCAAAAAGAGGCGCTCGGCTTGGGACATGCCGTGCTGATGGCGCGGGAAATGGTGGGCGATGAACCTTTCGCCGTTTTGCTGGCCGACGACGTGATCGACGCCCAGGTTCCGTGCCTCAAGCAGATGGTCGAAGTCTTTAACGAGAAGCAATGCTCGGTGCTGGCCACGCAGATCATCGAAGGCAAGATGATTTCTTCTTACGGCGTGCTGGACGTCAAGCCGGTCGACAGCCGTTTCGGCAATCGTCTTTTCGAAATCAAAAACATGGTGGAAAAGCCCAAGCCGGAAGAAGCACCGTCGAACCTCGCCATTATTGGACGTTACATTCTTACCCCCGCGATCTTCGACTGCCTGGCGAACACACAAGCCGGTGCGGGAGGCGAACTCCAGCTTACCGACGGCATGCGGAACCTTCTGCAAAAAGAAAAGATGTATGCCTATGTTTACGAAGGCCGCCGGCACGACACGGGAGACAAGCTGGGCTTTCTGAAGGCCACGGTAGAGTTCGCGCTGAAGCGCGACGACCTTGGGCAGCCGTTTCGCGAATATCTAAAGGGGCTGAAGCTGTAAGGCTGAGACTCTGGCTTTCAGCAGGAATCCTAAGTTCCGGCTTAAGCGAAAAGACAATCCGCTTTTTTTGCCGCCTTCCTGCTGCCGAAGATCCGGCGTTAAATCCATCAACCCTGACGTTTGCGGAGCGTATTAAGAAGCGCAATGCCGCTGATTGCGAAGCAGGCGACGGCGGCAAGGGACGTTGCCAGCATAAACCATGGTCTGAGGCGAAGAAGGTCTCCGAAGACCGCTCCGATCGCAAAGATCACGCCCACGGCCGTCAGCCAGAGCGATCCGCGAGGGGATGGTTTGGCATGCTGCGAGGCGGCATCCGGTTGCAAACGAAACTGCAGCAGCAAGGCTGCAAGTCCGATGGCCGCGACTACGACCAATGCCAATGGGCTGAGAAATGCCGGGCGCTTCGTATAAAGGACAACCAGCGCGAGAGCTGCGAGCAGCAGTGCCGAGGCGAGGATGGTGCTCCCGCGACGGGGCCGAGCACTTGGGGTGGGATTGGGCAGTTGGTTGGGCACAGAATTCCGCTCATCCGGATTTATACAGGTGCGCAGCGGCTTTTCCAAATTGGGATTCTGAGCGGCCTTAGCCAACAGCGGGTGTGTTGCCGCGGGTAAGCCATTCTGCCAGCAGCGGACCGCCGTGGTTCACCGCGTAGAGGACGAGTTCGACTCTAGAGGAAACTCCCAGCTTGTCGAAGATCCGAAACAGGTATTTTTTGATGGTGTGCTCGCTGAGATCGAGTTCGCGGGCGATATCGCGGTTGCTGAGACCTTCGGCGGCGAGGGCGACAACCTGCTGTTCGCGGGGGGTGAGCATTTCGCGTCCGCGAGAGTTGAGCACGCGGAGCGAGGGCACTTCCGACACCAGATCGAGCAAAAACCGCATCTGTTCGGCATTGGCCCAAACCTGTCCCTCAGCCACTCGCTGAAGACAGCGGCAAAGCAGCCGGAAATGCGTGTCGGCGAGGGAAAAAATCCCGCGGGCCCCGGATCGAAAGGCCGTTACCACCACCTCGCGCTCGCACGACGCGACGAGCAGGCACCTTTGCAATTGCAGGATAAGCAAGGTGAAGGCGCCGCAAGGTAGCCATTTGTGTCGCAGTGTTGACGGAGTGGTTCAGGGAGAAGACGACTACCTGGGCGGGAGAGCCGGCCATGGCGTCAAGAATGGAAGGTTCTTCAGCTTTGCAAATAGAAACGCGAAACTCGCTGCGGCGCCGCAACGCGCTGGTGAGTAGTTGCGCCTGCATGAGGTTGGAGTCGGCGATGAGGACGGAGATTGGTTTCGCGGGGTATTGCGCCACGGTCATTGAAAAAATAACTCCGCATTGAAAGGTTGATGTTAGGAGTAGATCGACAAGGACTCAAGGAAACCTGCCAGTTTATTTACGGGACGACTCTCGAATCGGGAAACAGGACTTTGTGGTTGTGGATAAAGAGTGCGACTCTGGCGGATTCTGTGTGGTTTGGCAGGATTCCAGACACGACTGGCTGTATACAAAGGCGATTCTGGTCTGCTGCATTCGAGGGGAATGTGATGCAGCAAACATACAAGTCTACTTTCGTGGGTAAGTCGCAGGGAGACGGGGTCGCCGTTCTACGAAAAACGATTCTCGCGAATTAAAACCGCATTCTCGCAAATAAGCCTCGATTTGAGACCCAAGCGTGAAGCCCACCCAGGTGGACAATACTTTCCATGTCTTGCCCGGAGATGGGCATTCTCCCTATTCTGCGCATGAGAGAAAAAAAGAAGTAGGTCCTGCAGCCAGGGCATTGGACGATCCAGTATGAAGGGCTTTGTCAGTTCGATAACCGTTGCAGGGCCGGCGTTAATGATTTGCGCTTTGATGATTTGCGCAACTGCGTCTGGGCAGGAGCAGCCAAAAGGTCAGGGAACGGGAATTCAAGAGATTTCTCAAACCGGCCAAACTGGGGCTGGCATGGGAAGCACAGCGGGAAAATCGACCGCTGGATTCGGGCAGGCGGACGGCACGGGAAACCCTACGCTCGGAGGGCGCCGTCCGCTTTACCGTCTCAATCGCAGTGATGTGGCGACGTTGAGCTTCACGTTGTCACCTGAGTTCGACCAAACTGTGACGATCCAGCCGGATGGATACATCATGCTCAAGGACGCCGGCGCGGTCTTCGCCCAAGGCCTGACTCTCGACGAGCTGCGGCAGGCCGTAGTCAAGGCTTACACGGGCTATTTGCACGATCCACAGGTTGCGGTCGCGTTGAAAGACTTTCAACGCCCCTATTTTATTGCCGGCGGCGAGGTGGGCCGGCCGGGTAGATACGAACTGCGGAACGACATCACCGTGATCGAGGCGATCGAGATTGCGGGCGGCTTTACCCATCAGGCAAAACATTCGCAGGTCCTGTTGTTCCGGCGGGTCAATGACGACTTGTTCGAAGCGCACGTTTTCAACGTGAAGAGCATGTTGAAGGGGAAAAATTTGGGGGAGATCGCTGAGTTGCGGCCGGGCGATCTGGTCTTCGTTCCGCAAAATACGATTTCCAAGATTGAGCCGTTTCTCACCCGGCCTTCGATGGACATGTACGTAAGCCCAACGCAATTCTAGGAACCAGATAGAACAGTCCATGAACGATCAACAATCACTTGCCGGAACAAAAGAGCCAGATTCGCCGACGGTCCGGGAACTGGCGATGGTCCTGTTTCGGCAAGGGAAGGTTTTCGTTATTGCGTCGGGGTTGGTCTTCTTTCTGGCGGTGGTCTATGCGTTTGCCGGCACTAGCTATCGTGCTCATCTTCGCGTGCTGGTGCGCCGAGGACGGTCTGATCCTCCAGCGACCGGTCAGCCAAACGCTCCTCCGGATTTTTCTCGCGTGGAAGTGACTGAGGAGGAACTGAACTCCGAGGCAGAACTACTGAAAGACGATGACGTTCTGCGGCGGGTAGCGGAGGCAAACGATCTGGCGGCCCACGATTGGCTGCGATGGCTTCGCCCGCATGAAGATCAAGCGGCACGAGTGGAGCGGGCGGCGAAGAAACTTGCCAATCAATTGGATGTGGAAGCGGTCAAGAAAACCAACCTGATCGCGGTGAACTATGAGGCAGCGGATCCTCAATTGGCCGCTCATGTGCTGCAGTCACTGGCTTCTGTGTACCTGGAAAAACACATGGAAGTCCATCGTCCCGGAGGCCAATTTCATTTCTTCGACGAACAAACCGCGGAGTCACGGCGACAACTGGAGCAAGCCGAAAAAAAATTGCTGGATTTTACCAATTCTCACGATGTGGTCATGGCGGCACAGCAACGCGATCTCGTGCTGCGGCGTATCAACGATGTAGAAGCGAATTACCGGCAAAGTCAATCGCAGACGGCGGAGACCGAACGTCGCATTCGCGAACTTGAAGTGGAGTTGGGCAAGCTGCCACAACGCACGGTCACCCAGGTCCGCACCGCCGACAATCCTGAACTGCTGCGGGCATTGAAGGCGAGTCTGCTGGACCTCGAGCTGAAGAGGACCCAGTTACTCACGAAGTTTGAGCCAGGTCATCGGCTTGTGCAGGAAGTGAATGAGCAAATCGCGCAGGCCAGGGCCGCGATTGAGAACGAGAAATCGGAGCCCGTGCGCGACGAAACTACCGATCAGGATACGAATTATGACTGGGCAAAGGCTGAGCTGCAAAAGGCTGAGGTTGAGAAAAAAGGATTAGAAGGCCGCGAGGCCGCCGACCTCGCCCAACTGGCCGGATACCACTCGGAGGCGCGGCAGCTTGGCGAAGACGCCATTGCCCAGGATGACCTGACGAGCAGCGAAAAGGCGGCGCAGGACAATTACCTGCTTTATATAAAGAAGCGCGAGCAGGCCCGCATGGGGGACGCTTTGGATGAAGGCGGAATCGTGAATGTGGCCATCGCGGAGAAGGCGGTGGTTCCCGCATTGCCCAAATGGCCGCCCGCGCTCGTCGTCGTCGCGGGTTTTATTGGAGCGCTGGCCTCCGGGACTGGGGCGGCATTCGCCGCCGATTATCTGGATCCGGCGCTACGCACTCCGGAAGAAGTCATGGCGTATTTGGAACTCCCGGTATTGGCGTCATTGCCGGAGCATACGGATAGCCGGTTATCGGCATGAAGGAGATGAGATGAGTGCGAACCCAGATGTATTGCGGGCCACGGAACTGATTGGATCGGCGGTGGAGGCCAAGACCGCACAGAAGACCGGGATGGTCTCGCGAAAGCAACGGCTGGGACCCGGAAGTCTTCGCACGCGAGCAGATTCGGTCTCTGGTACGCCGGGTTTTCTTTAACTGCGAAGGCCTTCCTGCCAAGCAGGTTGTATTCAGCGCCGCGGGAGCGAACCCGGAGCTGGCAGGTATCTGCTATCAGATAGGGGAGGCATTGGCTTTGGAAACGTCTTCCCGCGTGGCGATCGTCATCCGCGAACCGAGCGACAGAAACAAAATTTGCTTTCCCAGGAATGACGACACTGCTCACATCAAGGACGATGCTGTCCGGCTCGCAACTAACCTGTGGCGTGTGGCCGAGTTTGGTCCGTGTGGTGGCCCTGAAAGAGCAGGAATGGGCCAGTACTGGGCGTCACGCCTGGCGGAATTGCGTAGCCAGTTTGAGTTCGCCGTGATCCAGGGACCTGTCGCTGGAAGCTCCAGCGAGGCAGCTTTACTCGGGGAACTGGCCGATGGAATCGTCCTTGTCCTGGGAGCGGGCACGCGTAAGGCATGCGCCCGCAAAGTCAAAGAATGTTTGCAAGCTGGGAGTTCACGACTACTAGGAACAGTCCTGAGTGGAAGAGCATTCCCAGTTCCACAGCGGATTTATCAATGGCTTTAATCGGCGGCCGCAACTACGCAGCCGATCGTTCACTCACAAGTCAAAGAAACCTGTGCAAAAAGCATTCAGAATGCCAGGTGGGAGCCGATGAGCGTTAGCTACGCCAGTTGCGCGCAGGCGGTGCGGTCGGCTCTGCCCACACCAGCGCCGCACGCGGCCGAGTTGCCGCAATGGTTTGCGGTGCGAATCCGCTATCGCTTCGAGAAAAAAGTGGCCGAACAATTACATGAGAAGGGGTTCGAGATCTACCTGCCTTTGCGCACTGAACGCCACAATTGGAGCGACCGGCATAAAAATGTGACGCTTCCGCTGTTTCCCGGCTACGCATTCGTGCGGGTGGAGCGGTCTGCAGCAGAGCGGCGGCGAATTTTGGAGACCGCAGGCCTGATCGGCTTCGTGAGTTTTGGAAGTATCTTTGCACCGATTCCCGCGCAACAGATCGAAGGTCTGCAATTGCTGCTGAAAGAAAATACAGCTTTTGCCCTGCACCCCTTCGTCAAGGCGGGGCAGCGGGTGCGGGTGCGAGGCGGCAGCCTGGATGGATTAGAAGGCGTATTCGTGGAGCACGACAAAGGTAAGCTTGTGATTTCCATTGAAGCGATCCAACGCTCGCTGGCGATTGAGATTAGCGGCTACCAGATGGAAGTGATCTGAGATGTCCTCCCGTTGCGTAAATCTGGACCATAAACTGATGGCAGCCGAGTGGGCGCCGCGGCTGATCCCAGGCGCCATGCGCGGGGGAAACGATTGCAAAAGCCCAGGAACACAGCTTCGGGCGACCTCACACCGCTTTGCTGATCCAGGGATGCTGATTGCTGCAAAATCGCAGATAAACGCAATTGCTTCGGGATCGATTTCTGTTCATCGCACATCTCCTGTTCACTCCGCGCCCGCCGAATTGAAAATCCCCTGCGGAATGCGCAACGTTTTGATCGTGGGCGCCAGCGGGTTGGGGCGGAATATCGCGCGGCAACTGGAGGCGCATCCGGAAATGAAGCGCAGGTTTTGCGGTTTCCTGGACGATCGAAAGCCGCTGCGAAATGACATCATTGGGCGCACCAGCGACTTGATGCAGTGGTCGCGCACGGTATTCATCGACGAGGTGATTCTGGCCACTCCGCACGATCGTGAGCTGACATTGCGCGTTCTACGGGAAGCTCAACGATTGCGATTGGATGTGAAGATGGCCCCGGATTTGTTTGGCTGCCCGGCGGTCGGTGAAGTAGAACGTATCGGAACCATCCCACTGATTTCCTTACACCAGGAACGACAGCCGGTGGCGGAATTGTTATTGAAACGGGCACTGGATGTGATCGGCGCTGCCGCCGCATTGGTCCTGCTGGCCCCAGTCATGCTCTTGACTGCATTTCTCATCAAGCTGGATTCGCCGGGGCCGGTACTTTATTCGGCTGAACGTGCAGGCCGCAAGGGCAGGCCATTTCGTTGCTTCAAATTCCGCACCATGGTCACGGGTGCGGACAATTTGAAGCACGCGCTGCGGATGCGAAACCAGAGGGAGGGGCCGTTTTTCAAAGTGGCCGATGACCCTCGGGTCACGCGGGCCGGGCGATTCCTGAGACGGTTCAGTCTGGATGAACTGCCGCAGTTCCTGAATGTGCTAAGGGGCGAGATGAGCCTGGTTGGGCCACGACCTCACACTCTGGATGACTTCTCCGGGTACGCGATCGAGCATTTGCGGCGCCTCGATGTAACGCCCGGAATAACCGGACTTTGGCAAGTCACCTCACGCGAAGACCCATCTTTTCAAAAAGGCCTGAAGTTAGATGTGGAATATATCCATGGCTGGAGCCTGGGCATGGATTTGAGAATTCTTCTCAAGACGGCAGCAGTTGTGCTGCGAGGCGGCGGGCAGTGACCACATCGGCGGCAAGCATGGAGCGGGGTGCATGGGCGGCCGAGGCGGGCCGGCGTTCCATTGAAATAGGATTGCGGGGTCTTCAGCTCACAATGGCTGCGCCGACCGCTTTATTTCTTGCGGCGCTCACTGCCATGCTTTTGCGTCATCCGGACGTGCCATTCTATGAGATCGACCGGGTCGCATTCCTATTGCTGCTGATCACAGTCCTGGCGCGCGCCGTCATCGTTCGCCAGTCATTGCTGCCGATTGAGCGCGCCACCTGGCCAATGCTGGGCCTGGCATCGCTGGCGGTCGCGGGAGTGATTTCGCAGCCGTTCGATGACCAGACCTGGTGTCTGCTGGCGGCAAAATTCATTGTTCCGTTCGCGTTGTTTCATCTCGCCATATTGGTTTTTCGCGAAGAACGGCAGTTGCGGCATTTCGAGCTTTTCGCTCTTGCCGTGCTCGCGTACCTTTGCTTCACCGCGATCGCATTTTTGTTCGGTGCGAAATCGTTGATCTTTCCGCGCTTCATTCTCGATGAGAGCCTGGGATACCACGTGGATCGAGCACGCGGTCCCCTCTTGCAGGCGGTCGCGAATGGGGTTTCGTTGAACATGCTGGGCATCCTGGCGCTGCATGCCAGCTTGCGGGGAAGGATTCGTGGGTTTCGCGCGGCCATTCTTCTGGCTGCGCTGCCGATGGCAATTCTGGCGACCATGACCCGCGCGGTTTGGCTATCGTTCATCGTGAGCATGGGAATATTAATTTTTCGTTCGCACAATCGTGGGCTGCGACGGGCCTGTATCGGCATCGTAATCGTGGGGGCGTTGGGATCGGTGATCACATTAAGTCTCGGCGATCAAGGTCAGGTGTTCACAGAGCGCTTTCAGGAATCTGGGCCGCTTGACTTCCGCGAGGCGGTCTATACCGGGTGCTGGCAGATGTTTTTGGAGAGACCGTTCACTGGCTGGGGCATCAACCAGATGCCGTCGGAGCTGGCACGGCACGTCAGCGGCTATAAAGAAAAAGAACTCTATCCGCATAATACTTACCTGGAACTGCTTGTCGAGCACGGCATCATCGGTCTGGCACTGTACATCTGGCTCATGTGGGAGATTTTGCGGCTGGCCTGGCATCCGGTCCCCAAGGCCGAAGGCGCAGGCCTGCTCAACCAGCAATTCCACGCCATTTGGCCGGTATTGCTCGGAGTCTACTGGGTGAATGCGGCCCTGGTCGTAATGAATTATCAATTCGTGAACGGACTGCTCTTCACTATGGCCGGAATGCTGGCGGCGCAGCGACGCCGCGCTAGGCAAGATTTCCGCATCGAGAAGATCTCTGTTCGGCCAAATTTCGAAACCGCCTAATAAGCCAAAAAGAAGTCGCAGAGACCTTCCGCGATGATTACGGTCGCTTATCTCGCCAATTGCTTCCCAGTGTCCGTAGAGCCGTATGTGGGCGACGAAATTCACGAGCTGCGGCGGCGCGGAATTCGAGTTATTGCGGGCAGTGTTCGCAAGCGGCGTCCGGAATCGCAGGCGTGGAGCTACCCGCGTGAGGTCCTTCATTTGCAACCGCTACGAATCTGGACCATCCTGCGCGCAGTTGCTCTGGCAACCACGCGCTGGAGAGAGCTTTCAGGCGTCCTCGGGCGCGTTCTTATAAGGGGAGATGAATCCCTTCAGAGGCGCTGGAAAGCCCTGTTGCACACCGGACTCGGGGCATATTATGCGGTGCGCCTGCAAAATTGCGATGTCGATCACATCCATGTGCACCACGGTTATTTCGGCTCATGGATCGCCATGGTGGCTGCCCGACTACTGGGAGTGAGTTACAGCCTGACGTTGCATGGGTCAGACCTGTTGGTGCACGGGGCCTATCTCGACACGAAACTGAAAAATTGCCGATTTTGCACAACCATTTCCGAATACAACCGCCGCTACATTCTGGAGAACTTCCCCGGTGTGGAAGCGGAAAAAGTGAACGTTTCACGACTGGGAGTAGATATACCGGACAGAATCGGTGAGAGTCGAGACGATTTCCGCAACACCGTAGCTGCCCTCTCAGACTGCTGGCGGTTGGGCGACTCCATCGGGTGAAGGACTATGCGTTTTTGATTGGCGCATGCGCTCGACTCCGCGATTGTGGGCTCAGATTCGAGTGCGTCATTGCAGGAGACGGGCCGGAGCGGGATTCGCTGGCCTCTCTGGTCCGGGAGAAAGGAATTGAGGATCGAATCACGCTGCTCGGCCACGTGCCGACCGGGAAGATGGATGCACTCTACCGGCATTCTGATGCAGTTGTGCTCACCAGCCGAAGCGAAGGCATTCCGCTGGTTCTGATGGAAGCGATGGCGCGGAGCAAGCCCGTTCTCGCTCCCGCAATCACAGGAATTCCGGAACTGGTGATTCCGGGCAAGACAGGCTTCTTGTACGCGGCTGGGGACGCGAAGGATTTTGTGCAGAAAGTTTTTCTTCTTGAGGAATTGATTCGTAGGTCCCATAGCGCCGCGGCCGGCCGGCTCGATTGGATCGTACACGCAGCCCGTTTGCAAATACTCCACAACTATGACCGCAAGCAGAATCTCTCGCGCTTTTGCGATCAGTTTCTGGGTCGGATTGCCGCTCACTGACGACGAGTAATTGACTCATTCTTATCGTCATTCGTTTCTCTCTATCCGCTCTTGTTCACCCAAGGATCTCCACAATGAGAATTTTATTCTGCAACAAATACAACTATCCATTCAGCGGCACTGAGGTTTACATCTTCGAGGCCATGGAACTGCTGCGCTCCCGCGGACATGAGACCGCCTTGTTCTCCATGGCCGATGAGCGGGGCCGGCCCACGCCGTATGATCGCCACTTCGTGCCGCACATCGATTTTAAGCAGCCACGGCGCTGGCCCGACAAAACCTGGTTGGGCAAGGTCCGGTTCAACAAAATCAAGACGGTTGCATCTGCGGTTTATTCATGGGAAGCGCGCCGACGAATTCGCGCCATGATCGCGGACTTCAGGCCTGATATCGCCCACGTGCGAAACATCTATCACCATCTTTCGCCTGCGATCTTGTGGGAATTGAAAGCGCAGAATGTTCCAGTTCTGTATCACTTGAACGATTTCAAGGTGTTGTGCCCAAACTACAACCTGCTTTCGCACGGAGAAGCCTGTGAGAAGTGCAAAGGCGGCCGCTTCTGGCAGCTATTGCGGGAAAAATGCTATCGGGGATCGGGGCCGCGCGCAATCCTCGTGGCTGAAGCTTACGTACATAAATGGCTGGGCACTTATCACGAGTGTGTCGACTGCTTTCTCGCACCCAGCCGGTTTGTGCGCGATAAATTTGTGGAACACGGCTGGGATGCATCGCGGTTCGAGGTCCTTCCTCACTTCCAGCATCTGGAGCCGGTAGCGGGCCTTCCGGACGACAATGCTCCACTGCTCTACTTCGGCAGGTTGTCTCCCGAAAAGGGGGTTGACGATCTGCTCCATGCCATGCGCCGGCTGCCAAAGCTCCGCCTCACGATTGCGGGAGACGGCCCGGAGGGGGACAGGTTGCGGCAATTGGCGGCACAAATGGAACTGCGCAATGTGGAATTCGCCGGCAACCTGAGCGGAGAGGAACTTGACCATGCGATTGCCGGTTCGCGCTTCACCGTCTTGCCTTCGCACGCTTACGAAACTCTGGGCAAGACAATCCTCGAGTCTTACGCCAGGGGCCGGGCAGTCATCGCTACCGATTGGGGATCTCGTCGGGAACTGGTGCATGAAGGAACGACGGGATTGCTGTACCGGATGGGAGATAGAGATGAGCTGGTGGAGGCCATCCAACTCTTAAGCTCGCGGCCAGAAGTGGCGAGAACTATGGGACTCGCGGGCCGGGAGCTGGTGCGGGAACGATATTCGCCTGAGACACATTATGAAGCCTTAGTTGGGGCGTATGCGCGTGTTATCGACGGCAAAAAAAGATTAGCAGAAACACCGCGGCCTCAAAACGCTCACGCGATGGAACTGCCTCCCAAGAAGAAGGCAGCCAGCGTTCCCCTCGGTTCATTTGATTTCATTCCTCTACGACTGCTGGTCCGTGCGCCGGAAACGCGCAGAGCACGGCGAGATGCGCCGGAATTTTTACCGAGCACCGTTCCGGAGAATCGGCTCCGGGTTGCATTCATTGGAGGAAGAGGGGTGGTTTCCAAATACAGTGGTATCGAGACTTACTACGAGGAGGTTGGAAGAAGGTTAGCGGGCGCCGGGCACCAGGTCACGGCCTACTGCCGGACATATTTTACTCCGCCGGGAAATCAACAAAAAGGCATTCAAACGGTGCGGCTCCCAACGATCCGGACGAAACACCTGGAAACTTTGCTGCACACGTTCCTCAGCACGCTCCACGTTCTGGCAAGCCAGTGCGATATTGTCCACTATCATGCGCTGGGGCCGGCGTTGTTTTCGTTCATTCCGCGGCTGGCCGGCAAGAAAACCGTGGTCACCGTGCAAGGCTTGGACTGGCAACGCAAAAAGTGGGGGCGGCTGGCTTCGTTCGTCTTGCAGCTGGGCGAGCGCGCGGCTGCGACTTTGCCGGACCACACGATCGTGGTCTCCAGAACTTTGCAAAAATATTTCAAAGATCGACACATGGCGGAAACTTCTTACGTGCCGAACGGAGGCATCATGCGCAGGTGGCGTGGGCCAGAGAAAATTTTGGAATGGGGTCTCGGGCCTTGGGAATACATCTTGTTTCTGGGTAGATTTTCTCCGGAAAAGGGCTGCCAATTATTGATTGATGCCTACGGGAAGTTGCAATCCGAGCTGGAATCCAGGTTGGAATCCCGGTTGGAATGCAGAGTGTCCAGCTGGTTATGGCTGGGGCGTCGAGCTATTGCGATGAATACGTGCGCCAGCTTCGCACACAAGCGGGTAAGCGAATCAAAATACTGGATTGGGTTTCCGGGGAAGATTTGGACGAACTGCTGACCAATGCAATGATTTTCGTGTTGCCTTCGGATATCGAGGGCCTGTCGCTGGCGCTGCTGGATGCGATGGGCGCAGGCCTGTGCGTGCTCGCCAGTGACATTCCGGAAAATCGCGAGGCCATCGAAGATGCGGGATTCACTTTTCGCGGCGGGGATGCGGCCGATCTGGCGGACCGGCTGCGGTTCCTAATTGCGAATCCAGCGGTGCGCGAGGCCGCGGGAGAAGCCGCGAAGCGGCGCATCCGTGAACATTACCAGTGGTCGAACGTTGCCGCGGAAACGGAACGTGTCTACTTCGAAATGATGGGGCGGGATTTGCCCGCCGCGGCAACTCGAAAACCGAGCACCAGCCTGCCCCAGGCTCCAGCAGTTCCTAAGGTGGGCTAAACCGAGCTGACGAACGAGCGGCCAGGGCCTTAACAACTCGAGTGCAAACGAAGGACGGAGTGAAATCCGTCCTTTTTGTTTACAATTGAAAGTCCGCTCCGGAGCATAGTCAAACGGCACCTGCAGCTCACTTATTCATGCAAAACACGATTCTCGTCACCGGCGGAGCTGGGTTTATCGGGTCGAATTTCATTCTTCGGCAACTGAGGCGAGATTCATCCTCCATCGTGAATCTCGACAAACTCACCTATGCGGGAAATCTCCGCAACTTGGAGGCAGTCGCAGGCGATCGGCGGTATGAGTTTGTGCACGGCGACATCGGCGATCGCGCGCGGGTCCGGCAGTTGCTGCAAAGCCACTCGCCACGCAGCATCGTACACTTCGCGGCCGAGAGCCATGTAGATCGTTCGATTCGACGGACCGGAAGATTTCATCCACACAAATATTGAGGGAACATTCGCGCTCCTGGAGGAGGTCCGCTCCTACTTTGACGGTCTGAACGAAAAAGACAGGGGCAACTTTCGTTTCGTTCACGTTTCTACCGACGAGGTGTATGGATCACTCGGGCCCAGCGATGCGCCGTTTTCGGAGAGCACGCCTTATGAGCCGAACAGCCCGTATGCTGCGTCCAAGGCGGCTTCTGACCATCTAGTTCGCGCCTATCATCACACTTACGGGTTGCCTACTCTGACTACAAATTGCTCGAATAACTACGGCCCGTTTCAATTTCCGGAAAAACTGATTCCGCTGATGATTCTGAATGCGCGTGATGGAAAACCGCTTCCGGTTTACGGCGATGGCCAGAACGTCCGCGATTGGCTCTATGTGGAGGACCATTGCACGGCCATAGCCACGGTGCTCGCTGGCGGCCGAGTGGGGGAGACTTACAACATTGGGGGCTGGAACGAAAAGCGCAATCTCGATATCGTGCATTTGATTTGTGATCTCGTCGATGAAGCCGAGGGACGCGGGGACGCGGCGCGGCGCGGCCTGATTACGTTTGTGAAGTGACCGGCCCGGACACGATCGGCGCTACGCCATGGATGCAAGTAAAATCG
This sequence comes from uncultured Acidobacteriaceae bacterium, assembly GCA_963743585.1. Classification (GTDB taxonomy): domain Bacteria; phylum Acidobacteriota; class Terriglobia; order Terriglobales; family Acidobacteriaceae; genus Sulfotelmatobacter. Next base: position 427,718 of record CAVUQI010000012.1, read on the forward strand.
AGCGGGAGCTGGGCTGGCGGCCGGTCGAAACATTCGAGACGGGAATTCGCAAGACGGTGCATTGGTACCTGCAAAACGCAGCCTGGGTAAGAGATGTCACCAGTGGCAGCTATCGTGAATGGATCGAAACCCATTACTCTTCTGGATAACACAGGACCTGGTTAACTCTTGATCGACCCTGGCCGCAACATTCATTCATGAAACGTTCAGAAAACACGGCATACAAGGGAATCATCCTGGCGGGAGGGTCGGGGACGCGCTTGTATCCCGTGACCCATGCGATGGGCAAAAGCCTGCTTCCGGTTTACAACAAACCCATGATTTATTACCCACTCTGCACGCTGATGCTGGCGGGCATTCGCGACATCCTTATTATTTCGACGCCCGACGACGTGCCCAAGTTTCAGGCGCTGCTGGGAAATGGAACTCAGTTCGGGATCTGTTTGGAATATAAAGTACAGCCCAAGCCAGAAGGAATCGCGCAGGCTTTTTTGGTGGGCGAAGCCTTCCTGGGGGACCACCCGTGCGCGTTGGTGCTGGGGGACAACATTTTTTACGGACATGACCTCGCCAAAGACATGCGACAGGCAGCCAGCCTCACGCGAGGGGCGCGCGTCTTTGCCTATCCGGTGCACGATCCCGAGCGTTATGGGGTTGTAGAATTCGATGGCCAGGGGCGGGCGCTCAGTATTGAGGAAAAACCCAGGCAGCCGAAGTCGCGGTATGCGGTGACAGGACTTTATTTCTACGATGAGCAAGTCGTGAAAATCGCCAAGGCCTTAAAACCTAGCGCTCGCGGCGAACTCGAGATCACTGACGTGAATAAGCAATATCTGGAGCGTGGCCAGCTGGAAGTGGTCGTCATGGGGCGAGGCATGGCGTGGCTCGACACCGGAACGCATGAATCGTTGATGGATGCCGCGCTCTACATTCAAGCTATCGAGAAAAGACAAGGGCTGATGGTGGCGTGCCCGGAAGAGATCGCGTTCCGCTCGGGCTACATTGGCGCCGAACAGGTGGAGCAAATCGGCAACTCGATGAAGAACAACCCATATGGGGCCTATCTGCTCCAACTTTTACGGGAAAAGGTATTCTGATGAATGTGATGTCGGCGGCCCGTCCAGCAATCGAGGCTTTGAAAAAAATCGGCACTTCATTACCCGGGGTTTTCATTCTGGAGCCTCGCGTTTTTGGAGACGAGCGCGGATTTTTTCTGGAAAGTTACAACGAACTGAAGATGGCGGAAGCCGGAATCACCGACAGATTTGTGCAGGACAATCACTCCTGTTCTTCGCGCAATGTTCTGCGCGGGCTGCATTACCAGGTGAAGTATCCGCAGGGAAAACTTGTGCGCGTTGCCGTGGGCGAGATCCTCGATGTGGCGGTTGATTTGCGCCGGAGTTCCCGGACATTCGGCAAGTGGGAAGCGGTCCGCCTCTCAGGCGAGAACAAACGCATGCTGTGGATTCCAGCGGGATTTGCCCATGGATTTCGCGTGCTCTCGGAGAAAGCCCACGTGTTATATAAGGCGACCGATTTCTACGCGCCGGAGCATGAACGCACGCTGGCGTGGAACGATCCGCATCTGAAAATAAATTGGGAATTGGACTCAGAGCCGGTGGTTTCGGCAAAAGACCAACAGGGCGCGGCCTTCGGCGAGGCCGAAGTTTTTGAATAGAAGGTCTCGAATAAAAGTTTCCCGAATAGAGTTCTCCGAATAGAAGTCGTCGAATCGACATTTTTCAATAATCAATGCGAGTCCTGATTTTTGGCGCATCCGGCCTGCTCGGCAAAACGCTCCTGCACCGGTGGTCAGGTGACGAAGTCATTGGCCTCGGTTCGCAGGGTGCCGACATTCGCGACTCCCATCGTGTGCAGGAATTAGTACAGCAAAACCGCCCTGACTGGATTGTCTTAGCAGCCGCATACACCGATGTCGATGGGTGCGAAACAAATCGAGAACTGGCTTTCGGCGTGAACCGCGATGGAGCGGTGAACGTCTGTGAATCGGCTTTGAGCATGGGAGCGCGGCTGATGTTTTTGAGTACAGACTACGTTTTTGATGGAAAGAAGACCACTCCGTACGAGGCGGACGACCAGCGCAATCCGCAAAGCGTGTATGGAAGAACGAAAGCCGAGGCGGAGACCAGACTGCTGGAGCTGCATCCACATTGCTGCATCGTGCGAACGTCGTGGTTGTTTGGCAGCGGCGGAAGATGTTTTCCGGATACGATTTTGAAATTTGCCGCAAGCCAGCCGGTATTGGACGTGGTCGATGACCAGCGCGGCTGCCCGACCTATACTGAAGATCTGGCGGGCGCGATTGTTCGGCTGTGCCGCGAGAACGCCAGGGGAATCGTTCAGGCGACGAATGCCGGCGACTGCACGTGGTTTGAATTTGCAAAGCACATCGTAGGAGTTGCCGGGGCCGACGCCGAAGTGCGTCCGGTGAGCAGTCAACAAATGGCCCGCCCTGCACCTCGTCCGGCGTATTCTGTTTTGTCGCCAGCTAGTCTGCACTCTTACGGAATTGAAATGCCATCATGGCATAATGCCCTGGAGCGTTATGTGCAACAAAGGGCTGCGAAATGAATGCAGCCGGCGGGCAGCTTACGCCCACTTTTTAAGGAGCGGGCGTCGAGCGGCTTGCATCTCATTCGTGGCCCGATGCCCCGATAACGGGTTTGCTGCAGGTCTCCTGTGTTGTCGTTCATACAGTAAACACCTTATACATGCGGGTCTTGCGAAACTGGCATTCTCTCAATGGATTCCGTAGGTTCCGTAAGTCATCCCATGCCATCACCCATCGTAGAGCTGGCCCCGCTAATCGGAGGAGGCGAAACCGGCGCACTCATGCGCGCCAAAGACTGGTCGCAGACCCCGCTGGGGCCAATTGAGAAGTGGCCGCAGAGCCTGCGAACTTCGGTCAGCATCTGCCTTGAGTCGCGTTTTCCCATCGTGATGTATTGGGGGGCGGAGTATGTAGTCCTCTACAACGACGCGTACAGCGCAATTCTTGGGAGCAAGCATCCCTGGGCGCTAGGACAGCGTTGCCGCGATTGCTGGGCGGAAATCTGGGACACCATCGGCCCCATGCTCGACGGCGTCGTCCAGACTGCGGTGGCGACGTGGTCGAACGATCTGTACCTGCCGCTGAACCGTTACGGATACGCCGAGGAATGTTACTTCTCGTTCTCCTTCAGTCCGGTCCGCGTGGAAGCGGGGGTGGTCGGCGGCGTGTTCACAGCCGTGATCGAGACCACGAAGAATGTGATCGGCGAGCGCCGTCTGCGAACGCTGCGTGACCTCGCGGCCAAGGCGGTCGACGCCCACAGCGAGCAGGATGCCTGCCGCCTTGCGGCTGAGACGCTTTCCGAAAACCTGAGTGACGTTCCGTTTGCGGCCTTATGCCGCACCACCCATCGTGGACTTTCCATTGAATGCAGTTCCGGAATCTCTTCAGATCACCCACTTCGCCAGCGCCTCACACATGAAGATTCGTCGCTTGCACAGAAACTGCGTGAGGCTGCCTGCTCCGGCGAAATTCTCGAACTCGATCTGCAAAATCTCGATTGCGAGTTGCCCAAAGGGGCCTGGGATGTTTGCCCCTCAACCGCGCTCGTCGTGCCGATGCCGGCGGCTGGGCGGGAGGGAACTCCAGCAGTTTTGCTTTGCGCCGTTAGCCCGAAGAAAAAACTCGACGACAGTTACCGGACATTTTTCAGCCTGATCAACCGGCAGATTGCGACCAGTATCGCCGATGCCCGCTCACACGAAGAGGAGCGGAAGCGCTCCGAAGCCCTGGCGGAACTGGACCGCGCCAAGACCCTGTTCTTCAGCAACATCAGCCACGAATTCCGCACGCCGCTGACGCTGATGCTCGGACCGCTGGAAGAGAGCTTATCGAATGGGAATCTGCCGCCGGAGAATTCGACGCAACTTGCTATGGCTCACCGCAATGGCCTGCGGCTGCTGAAGCTGGTCAATACGCTGCTTGATTTTTCGCGCATTGAAGCTGGCCGCGTCCAGGTGGCTTACGAACCGACCGATTTGGCCGCCCTGACGGCCGATCTGGCCAGCCTTTTCCGCTCTGCCATCGAACGCGCCGGCATGCGCTTGCAGGTCGACTGCCCGGCGTTACCTGAACCGGTCTACGTCGATCGCGATATGTGGGAGAAGATCGTGCTCAATCTTCTCTCTAACGCATTCAAATACACGCTGCGCGGCGAAATTGCGGTGGAATTCAAACCTGCCGGAGATCACGTTGAACTTTCGGTCCGCGACACCGGAATCGGCATCGCCGCGGAGGAACTGCCGCACATCTTTGAGCGTTTTCACCGCACACAGAACTCGCAAGCGCGGACCAACGAAGGCTCGGGTATCGGCCTGGCTTTCGCCCAGGAATTGGTCAAACTGCACGGGGGATCGATTTCCATCAACAGCGTTTTGGGCGAAGGAAGCACATTCACGGTTTCAATTCCTCTGGGCAAAGCGCACCTTCCAGCCAACCTGGTCCATCCTGCCCGCGTGCATGCCTCCAACGCGCTCGGCGCCGGGCCCTTTATCGAAGAAGCCCTTCGCTGGCTTCCTGATTCCGGGGCCGCAGCATCGCAAAGTGGTTTGCCTGCCGTCCGTGAACTAGAGTCCATTTCGCGTTCTTCCCGCCGTGATGACAAAGCCTCCGATGCTGCCGTCCCCCGCATCCTTCTCGCTGATGACAACGCCGATATGCGCGATTATATTCAGCGGCTGTTGCATGAGAATTACGAGATTGAGGCCGTCGCCGATGGCGAAACGGCCCTCGATCGCGCGCGCCAATCGCCCCCAGATCTAATTCTGGCGGACGTAATGATGCCGCGCCTCGACGGCTTCGGGCTGTTGCAACGCCTGCGCGGGGATGACGCGCTAAAAAGTGTTCCAGTCATTCTGGTCTCCGCGCGAGCGGGCGAAGAAGCCCGCATCGAAGGCCTGGAGGCCGGTGCGGACGATTACCTGGTGAAGCCTTTTTCGGCCCGTGAACTTTCGGCGAAAGTAGCCGCCCATTTGGCGATGGCGCGCATGCGCCGCGAAGCGGCGGAGATCGAACGGGCCCTGCGCGCCGAGGCGGAAAAAGAACGCTCACGCCTGCAGGCTGCTTTTACCCAGACTTATGCATTCATGGTTTTTCTCAGTCCCGATGGAACGGTTCTGGATGCCAATCGCGCCGCAGTTGAGGGAGTGGGTTTTGACCGGAAACAAGTTCTGGGGCGCAAGTTCTGGGAGACCTGGTGGTCGCCTCTGCCAGAAGAGGCGGAAATTCTGAAGTCGAGCGTGGCCAGGGCCACCAGCGGACAAACGGTCCGCGAGCAGTGCCGCTTCTGCATGGCCGACGGCAGCATACGAGTCGCGGACCGCACGCTGACTCCTGTGAAGGATGCCGAGGGCAACGTGCAGATGATCGTGGCGACAGGGTTGGACACCACGGAAGCGAAAGAGCTGCGCGACGGCCTGGAAGCCAAAGTGAAGGAACGCACCGCCGAACTGCTTCAGACTGAGTCCAGCCTGCGGGCGGTGACCGGCCGTCTGCTGCGGGCGCAAGACGAGGAGCGCCGCCGCATTGCCCGCGAACTCCACGACAGCGCAGGACAACTGCTGGCCGCCTTAAACATGAACCTCGTTCCGCTCGAGCCGAAGGTGGAGCGGCTCAGCCCGGAACTCGGGAAGAGTGTGACGGACAGTATCTTTTTGGTCGACGAACTTTCGCGCCAGCTGCGCACCATGTCTCACCTGCTGCATCCGCCATTGCTTGACGAGGCGGGGTTGGAATCCGCGCTGGCCTGGTATGTCGACGGCTTCGCTGAGCGCAGCAAGATTAAAGTTGGTTTTGAGTACGACCGTTCCGTGGGCAGGCTGCCGCGGGAGATGGAAACGGCAATCTTTCGCCTGGTGCAGGAGTGCTTGACCAACGTGCACCGGCACTCGGGCAGCACATCGGCGAGCGTGCGCTTGGGCCGCAATGTGGAGGCACATTCGATTCGGGTTGAGGTGAGCGACCAAGGTAAAGGAAGTGCTGGCGGCGCCATCCAGAGTGGCGATGGGCCGCCCAAACCGGGCATCGGGATTCAGGGCATGCGCGAACGCGTACGACAGCTCGGCGGTCACATTGAAGTCACTTTCAGCGATGCGGGGACTACGGTCATGGCGGATTTTCCGATTGGAGTCTCCACATCCAACTCTGCCCTATCCAACTCTGCCCTGGCCGACACATTCAAACCTGCCTCGTGAGGAGTGCGCGCTCGTGCGCCGACGCCGGCTGCGGGAATCTAGTCGATGGAGCCGGAGGTCAGCGCGGGGCTGCGGGTTGACTCGCAGCATGTTAATTTTCTGTTAAATCAGTCCGCATCAATTGACCCGTATCGTGTGGAAGATTAGTCTCGCACCCTATGGGCGAACTCAATCTCGACCAGCTGCGCCTTGCCTACAAGAAAGCGACCGACGAATGGGTCGCGGCCATTCGCGCCGAGGAAGCATTAGCCACTCCAGACCACTCCATGATTGCCATGGAGAAGTGGGATGACGCCCACTTCAAAAAAGAACACGCGGAGAAGAAAGCCGATGAAGCGCGCGAGGCCTACAAGGACGGCCTGCGCGGCGTGAATTACGGTATCTAGGCGCGGGATTCGCGCCCAGCCTGAGACGCGCCTGAAGATCGTACCGTCGCCGTTGGCTCCGCCTGAAATGGGAGTGGGGCCGACGGAGACGCCAGCGCGCCCTCCCTTGCCGCACCCTCCGCGGCGGCTGTAGCATCAATATTCAGGCGTTTATCAGGCACTCATTAAGGAGCAATCATGGCTACCGATACCCTCGCTTCTCCCACTACGCTGAGCAACAAGCAAGCCAAAGTTTTCAAGAATTTCATCGACGGCGAGTGGGTCGAATCCTCTACAGGAGAGACTTTCGAAAACCGCAATCCCGCCGACACGCGCGATCTGGTCGGCATTTTTCAGAAATCGGCCAAAGCCGATGTTGACGCCGCGGTTGAAGCAGCGAAGCGCGCCTTTGCTAAATGGCGGCTCGTACCCGCTCCACGACGCGCCGAGATGGTTTTCCGCGCCGCCGAAATCCTGATGGAACGCAAGGAAGAGCACGCCAACGAAATGACGCGCGAAATGGGCAAGGTGCTCAAAGAGACGCGCGGCGACGTGCAAGAGGCGATTGACGCCGCTTACTACAACGCCGGCGAAGGCCGCCGCATGTTTGGCCCCACGGTCCCTTCGGAATTGCCGAACAAATTCGCCATGGCTGTGCGCCAGCCCATCGGGGTCTGCGGAATGATCACGCCGTGGAATTTTCCCATGGCAATTTCTTCCTGGAAGTTGCTGCCCGCCGTGGTGTGCGGCAATACCTGCGTCATCAAGCCGGCGCAGGATACCCCAGCCTCCACGTTTAACCTGGTTCGGGCGTTCACCGATGCCGGCATTCCTAAAGGCGTGGTGAACATCGTCACCGGATTCGGGCCGGAAGTCGGCACCCCGCTGGCGGAACATGCTGACGTGCGGGCCATCTCGCTTACCGGATCATCCGCGGTCGGCCGCATTATTGGCGGGATTGCGGCAAAGACCTTTAAACACTGCTCGCTCGAACTGGGCGGAAAGAATCCGATGATCGTGCTTGACGACGCGAATCTCGATCTCGCGATTGAAGGCGGCCTTTGGGGCGGGTTCGGTACCACCGGGCAGCGTTGCACTGCCACCAGCCGGATCATTGTGCAGAAAGGCGTCTACCGGGAATTCATTGAGCGCTACGTTGAGCGCGCGAAGAAATTGAAAGTTGGCAATGGACTCGACGAAACCACTGACATGGGGCCGGCCGTCAACGAGAAGCAGCTTCAGACTGATCTCAGCTATGTCGACATCGGCCGCAACGAAGGCGCGAAATTAATGTGCGGCGGCAATCGTCTGGACAAAGGCGCGTATCAGTATGGCTGGTTCATGGAGCCGACGGTATTTATCGATGTCGACCCTAAGATGCGCATCGCGCAGGAAGAGATTTTCGGCCCGGTTGTGTCCATCATCGCTTGCGACGACCTCGAAGATGCCATTGAGATTGCCAACGGCATCGAGTACGGACTGTCATCGGCGATCTACACCAAGGACGTGAATAAGGCTTTTGGCGCCATTCGCGACCTCGAAACGGGCATCACTTACATCAACGCACCGACCATCGGGGCGGAAGTTCATCTGCCTTTCGGCGGGGCCAAGGCCACGGGGAACGGTCACCGTGAAGGCGGCATCGGCGCGATTGATTTTTATACGGAATGGAAGTCAGTGTACGTGGATTATTCCGACACGCTGCAGAAGGCGCAGATCGATCGCGGAGAGTAAGGGGTTTTAACCACACAGGAAAACGCAGGGTAAGACGACTCCACCCTGCAGAAGGCGCAGACCGACCGCGGAGAGCAAACACGGATTTCCTGCCGCGCGCCGTGCTCAGGGATGCTTCAGAAATCTCAAGTAGAACGCTGCGAACACCAGGACGATTCCTATATTCGCCATCAGCCGTTCCCAAAAGCGGTCCCTGAAGAACAGGAAATCCACACCGACCACGACGGCTGCCAACAACACTACATAAAGTATGATGGTTGCCTGTCTCGCCATTTCACTCACCAGTCAAAATTGAGGGCCTTGGTCATAGAACCGCGCATCCTGTAATGGCCCAAAGCACTATCATAGAACCGTTTGCGTCTTCGGAACCAAATTCATAGACGCTCATATCAGCGAAGCGTTCCCTTCTGCGAGCGACTCTCGATGTTTTCTGCCAGCCTCCGCGCCGCCGAGCAAACAATACCTTCGAAGCCTAGAGACTATCCTCCGCTTGTCCCCTGACCGATTTGGTTATAAAGTAGCAAGCCAGTCGGGAGGCAGCCAGATGAAACGACTCAATCTCTTGTCCCGGTTCGCGATTGTCTTTTCGCTATCCACATCTGTTTTGGCAGTTTCGGCCCATGCACAGCATCGCATCCTTACAGTCCATGTTCCCGAGGCTGTCTCCAGCGGCGTTGCACCGGTGGTCGGCCCCGTCCCGGCGTCGGAGCGTTTGAGCCTGGCGATCTCTTTGCCACTGAGGAATGAAGCGGCGCTGGACGAACTTCTGCAAGAAATCTACGATCCGCAGAGCGCGAACTATCACAAGTATCTCAGCGTCGAAGAATTCACCAGCCGATTTGGCCCTGTCGCCGGCGACTACACGGCCGTGGTAAATTTCGCCCGCGCCAATGGTCTGGATGTAATCGATAGCACCGCGAATCGCATGGTGCTGGATGTCGAAGGTCCGGCAGCCAACATCGAAAGCGCCTTTCATGTGGCGTTGAACATTTATCAGCATCCGACCGAGGGCCGGACTTTTTACGCGCCGGACCGCGAACCGTCAGTGGATCTCGATGTGCCGCTGCTCCATATTTCAGGGCTGGATAATTACACGCTGCCTCGTGCCAAAAACATTCGAGGCGCGAAAACAAGTGGTAAGACAACCGGTTCCGGCCCAGGCGGGAACTTCGTTGGCAGCGATCTGCGGGCGGCTTACTACGGTTCAGGTCCCCTCGTCGGCTGGGGACAGTCCGTGGGCCTTTTCGAATTTGCCGGCTACGAGGTCAGCGACGTTCAGAATTATTTCAGCAAACTGAACCAGCCGCTCAATGTGCCGATTCATGGCGTCTCAGTCAATGGGGCAAATCTGAATTGCCCTCCCAGTTCTTGCGATGACAGCGAGCAGGCGCTGGATATTGAGATTTCGATCTCGATGGCGCCCAACCTGGAGCAGGTTTTGGTTTATGTGGGCAAGAGTGACGTGTCCATCTTCGATCGCATGGCGGTCGACAATAAGGCCAAGCAGTTGAGCTGTTCCTGGGGATGGAGTGACGACGAAAGCAGCCTTGATCCCATCTTCAAAGAGATGGCGGCGCAGGGACAAACTGTCTTTGTGGCCACCGGCGATAACGGCTCTGGCACTCCGGGCGACGTGGTCTGGCCGGGAGACGACCCTTATATTCTGGCGGTGGGAGGCACGGACCTGGTGACCACCGGCCCAGGTGGGGCGTGGTCATCGGAGACGGGATGGAATGGGAGCGCGGGCTCACCATCGAAGAACGGAATTCCGATCCCTTATTATCAAAAGCTCAAAGGGGTGGTGAATTCCGAGAACGGTGCGTCGAGCACGTTGCGCAATTATCCGGATGTCGCGGCGGAGGCCAACACAAATCAATGGAGTTGCTATGACGGCGGTTGCTTCGAAGGTAACGGCGGAACCAGCTATGCCGCGCCGCAATGGGCGGGCATTACGGCGATGGCGAATCAACTAGCGAATGAAGCCGGATTAAAGACGTTGGGCTTTTTGAATCCGAGTATTTACAAAATTGGAGTGGGGCCGGATTACGACACCGACTTTCACGACATAACCAGCGGCAGCAACGGCAAATATTCAGCTGTACCCGGATACGATCTGGTGACTGGCTGGGGCAGCCCGCAGGGACCGAGTCTGATCGATGCTTTAGTCGGACCGGCCCAGTAGCAACCCAGGCCAGATCGCGCTGGAACAGAGATCTTTTGACTACAGAGCGCGCAGGGGGACCACAAGGTAACGGCGTCGTTTAGAATGACCCTTGTTCCTCTTTACCCCTGTGGTCGAGGATTTTGCATCGATGCCGATTGCCCAGACCCGCGAAGTCGCCGCTGCCCGGCACCTTAGAAACGTTCGCTATGCGATCCGCGATCTTGCCTGCGTAGCTGACGAAGTCATCAGGCAGGGACACAAAGTCCTGCCGCTTAACGTTGGTGATCCGCTCAACTTCGATTTCCAAACGCCGCCGCACATCATCGAAGCCGCTTACAAAGCGATGCGCGACGGCAAAAACGGCTATGCGCCTTCTGACGGCATTCCGGAAGCGCTTGAAGCGATTCGCGGTGAGGCTGGGCGCAAGGGAATCACGACCGTTCGGGATGTTTTCGTCACTTCCGGCGTAAGTGAAACGGTGGATCTATGCATTTCAGCTTTGGTCAATCCCGGCGAAGATATTCTTACGCCGAAGCCCGATTACCCACTTTATTCGGCCGTCCTGTGCAAGCTGGGAATCGCACTGAATACATATGATCTGAACGAAGACGACGCCTGGCAGCCTGACGTGGCCGACATTGAACGCAAGATTACTGAGCACACTCGCGCCATCGTGCTGATTAACCCCAACAATCCGACGGGATCATTGTGCTCGCGCAGGATGCTGGAGCAAATTGCCGAACTCGCGCGCCGGCACAATCTGGTGGTCTTTTCGGACGAGATTTATGACAAGCTGATTCTGGATGGTTCGGATGAGAAGCCCACGCCGCACATTGCTTTCGCCGCAGTTGCTCCCGACGTGCCCTGCATCACGTTTGGCGGCATGTCGAAAAATTATCTCGTGCCCGGATGGCGGATCGGGTGGGGGATTGCGTCCGGCGATGCGGCTGCAATTAAGCCATATATTGAGGGCATTCATCGGTTGTTGCGCGCGAGATTGTGTGCGAATCACCCTGAGCAATATGCGATCAAAGCCGCGCTTGAAGGGGCCCAGTGACCATCTTGTCGAAGTGCGGCGCAAGCTGCGCTCCCGCCGCGATCTTACGCAGAAGTGGTGTGAATCGACTCCACGCATAAGCTGCGTTGTGCCGCGTGGGGCGTTCTACGCCTTCCCGCGCATACATTTTCCGGAAAGCGAAATTCCTGAGAGCGACGAAGTCTTCGTCAAAGAACTTATCCGCCAGAAGCACGTCATGGTGGTGCACGGCTCAGGCTTCGGGCAGAAACCGGGAACGCAGCACTTCCGCATTGTGTTTTTGCCCGATGAAAAGACGCTGTCGAAGGCATACGCTTCCATCGGTGAGTTTATTCAGGAACGCTACCCGACGGTCTGACTCCTACTCCGCGATTGCCCGCACGATCTTCACTAATTTTCACCACTCTGCGCGAATTCGTGTAGGATGCTCGCGTCCTTTCTCCACGCTCTAGCGCCCCAGGGAAATAAATTTGAGCTCGCAAGCCAAGCGGTTAATGGGCGCTCGCGCGGTTTGAAGTGTGGGGAACCAAAACAGAAAAGAGGAAACCATGAAGCGCAATCAGCTGCTGTCAGCTGTTGGGACCATGTTGTGCGTAGTATGTTCGCTGGCCGCCGCACAGGAAAAACCTGGCACGCTCGCCGCCATCGAAGTTCAGAAAATCAAGAACGGGGCGATACCGCAATACGAAGCAGGACGCAAACAGAAGGCCGCGTGGCACAAGCAGCAAAACGATCCGCTGCCGTTGTTCGTCTGGGCGGTGCTGAGCGGCGACGATACCGGCGCGTACGTCGTCGGGCGCTTTTCTCAACACTGGGCCGATTACGACAAGCCGGTCGTCACCGACGAAGCGGACTTGGCGGAGTTCCAGAAAGTGATGGGCAGCTACGTCGACTCGGTCGTCAACCGCTACTACGATTACATGCCCAAGATCAGCAACGAAAGTGGAGACACGACGCCCGCCAAGTTTTCCGAGATCAGCGACCTTCCAGGTACGTTATGGAAAGGGAGAGGATTTTGGCTGGCCATCGACCGGATCCACGAAGCATCAGAGAAGACGAAGTGGCCGGTCAACTACGGGTGGTACGAACTGGTGAATGGCGGCCCCAGCGGAGTCTACGTGCTCACCGTGCCCCACAAGAACTGGGCGGATTTTGAGGACAATCCAGAGGTAAAGCCTTTCCGCGACATGCTCAAGGAAGCTTTTGGACAGGCGGAGGCGGATTCCATTGTCGATCGCATCGACCATTCCGTGGAGAAGGAGACGAGCGAGATCATTCAATACCGTCCCGATCTGAGTTACGTGCCGGGTAAATAATTTTGGCATTTATGGCGGCGGCGCCCTGTTACGCTCTACCTGCTAAACGGGGAAACGGGGTTTCGCCGCTTAGGTCTGTCGCAAGATGGGCGGCATGTGACCATGGTATAATGACCATGATCACTCGGGATAAAAATGAAGACCAAAACCATCCCTGCCGGCGCATTCAAAGCCCGCTGCCTCGCGATTATGGATGAGGTGCAGGCGAAGCGCGAAGCCGTCGTTATCACCAAGCGCGGCAAACCAGTGGCGAAACTCATTCCCGTGGAGAAACAAGAAGACGACATTTTCGGTTTCATGAAGGGCAAAGGAAAAATCGAAATCAAGGGCGACATCGTCTCCCCCGCTCTGACGCCTGAAGAGTGGGGCGATCTCTATTGATCTTGCTTGACACGCATGTGGTCATCTGGCTTGCCCAGGATTATCAGCGCATATCTCGGGCCGCTCAGTCGAAGATTGAAGATGCGCGCCAGAAAGACCGTGGCCTTGCAATTTCCGATGTCTCATTTCTTGAGATCGCACAACTTGCGAGCCACGGAAGCATCAACTTGATCCCAAACGCGGAAACAGTTCTGACCGAAATCGAACGCCGCTTCGTGGTTCTGCCCATTACGGCCAACATTGCCTTGCAGGCCTTCAAGCTTCCGGCGAGCTATCCCAAAGATCCGGCAGATCGCATTATCGGGGCAACCGCACTGATCGAAGACATGCCTCTGCTCACCGCAGACCGGGAGATCCGTAAATCGCGCGCGGTTCCGACCATCTGGTGAGGTTTGCTCGGCAGTACATCTTTCTCTTTCGCCGCGAATCTGCTTAAATCGACTTACAGAACACTATCGGCAAGCTCGTGTTTCTACAAACGTGGTCGACATTCATTCCCACATTCTTCCGGAAGTAGACGACGGCTCTAAGTCCTGGGAAACCTCCGTCGCGATGTGCCGCATGGCAACAGCCGACGGCATCACGCATCAGGTGGCCACGCCTCATGCGAACGACCGCTACCATTATGACCGCGAATACCTGCAGGGTCTTGTCGACCATCTGCAATCGCTTATCGGTGCTGGGCTTACGCTGAGTCTGGGTTGCGACTTCCATCTTTCCTACGAAAATTTGCAGGATGTATTGGCCCATCCCGGCCGCTATGCCATCGGAAGCACGCACTACATGCTGGTGGAATTGAGCAACTACAGCGTTCCGCCGCAAACCACAGATTGTTTCAGTCAGCTTGGAGACCTCGGTATCACGGCAATCATTACGCATCCGGAGCGCAATCCGATTTTGCGCGACGATTTGCAGCGTGTGGTGGAGTGGGCCGAACAAGGATGCGTGATTCAGATGACGGGCTCCGCGCTCACCGGCTTCTGGGGAGAACGCACCCGCCGCGCGGCGCTTTGGCTGCTCGAACACGATGCAGTCCACGTTCTGGCCACCGATGCGCACGAGACTGAAAAGCGCATTCCTGTGCTCTCGACCGGCCGTGATGCGGTCACGAAACTCTGTGGAGAAGAGATCGCGGCAGCGCTGGTGGAAGGCAATCCACGAGCGATTATCAACGACCAGCGGTTACCTTATTTCCCGCGGCCGGCAAGCGATCGAGCTTATCGGAAGAGCGGTAACTGAGAAAGACGCGGCGCGACGGCGCAAGCGAATTTTTAATACCCGCCTAATTACGAATTCAGGAGTTCGTGTTAACTCGTCATACCCCAGTTCGCTCAAACGCCGTTATTCGTAGGCGAGCGCTTCAATCGGATCTTTCGCCGCCGCTTTGAATGCGGGATAGAGCGCTCCCGCGGTAGCGCCTATCAAGGCGGTGCCGATGGCGAACAGAATCCATTCCGCGGTCACTGCAACTTGCACCAGTGGGAAACGTTGGCGGATGCCCCAACTCGCCGCCAGGCTCACAAGAATACCGACCACAATTCCGGTCACAGCCAGCAATGCTGTTTCCCGCAAGACCGCATTCACAATGTAGAACCTCGAGGCGCCGATCGCCTTCAGGATTCCGATCTCGCGAGTGCGCTCCATTACCGCGGCGTACATCGATTGGAAAATGACGAGGAAGCCGATAATCATGCTTACTCCGATTACCACTCCGATAAACGCGGTGAATCCCGGCAAATGGCTGGGAGTCATCATGCTGAGATAGTCCCCGATCGACAACACAGAGTACTTTTCCATGCCCGGCTGCTGCTTGATTTCATTCACCACGGCAGAAGCGTTCTCCGGATTATCCAGCTTCACATAAAACACGGATGCCTTGTCCTTGGCACCCTCCAGATCCTGAAGCGTAGTGATGGGCAGGAACTTGCGGGCGCCGCGGCCACTCGCCACAATGCCGGCTATGCGAAACTTGTTGTTCAGGATTTCGATGGGGTCGCCTACTTTCAAGTGCTTTTGCCGCGCAACGTAGTCATCAATCAAAGCCGTATCAGGGCCTGTAAATGCACCTCCTGCGAGATACTGAAACCGGCCACCGAGAGCTTCAAAGCTTTTCAGATCGATCCCGTCGATGACCTCGACGGATCCGCCGCCGGTTGCGATCTGCCAAATTACCGGGCTGACCACGGTGACGTGGGGCAGGCCGCGCAAGATGTCCGCCACTTTAATAGGAACGGGAGCGCCGCTGATACCGGCCAGAAACGACGATCCTGGCGGCTGCACAATTACATCGGCGCCGATGCCGGCGGTGCGGGCCTTGTCGTCGTTCAAGATTCCGTAACACAGGCCGGAAATCAGGAGGATGAGGGCCACCTCCAGGGCAATGGCAACGATGCTGATGGCGGAGCGGACTGGCCGGCGCACCAGGTTGGCGAATATCATTCTATTGATCATGAGCTATTGCTTGCTGGCATCCTCCGAGGCCGGCTCCATGGCAGCGTGGGACGAACCTCCACCGAGATGCACCACCTCCGCCCCGGGAGGCTGCTGAAGCGCGAACTGATCATCGGTCAGCGGCTTGTTGATCTGCATCTTGAGGATATTGAGCGTAATGTTGTATTCCTCTTGCGGGCGAATAATTTCGATGCGCGACGGGAAATTGACGCCGTCGTACAGGTTGTAATTGGCGTAATGGGCATCGGTCACCAGATTGCCTTTGTCGTCATAAATATATTGTTCGTGGGGCAGCAGATCGAGGCGGCTGAAAACGATCTTGCGTGACAAGATGCCCTGGTTGTTGCCCTGCATGCGAATCACGATGATTTCGTAATCGTCCTGCATTACGGGACGGCCTTTCGAATCGTGAAAGATCAGGACGCCATTTTCCAGCACCGGAATTTCACCATCGGTGATGGGCTCGATCAGCAGGGCCTCATAGATGTCTTTGGGACGGATGTTCTCCAGAGGATGTTCCGAATTTCGGGTTTCGACCTCATTGCTGCCGATTACGAAGCGGTTCTTGGGAGGGATCCACAGTTTGAACTGGTTTCCGTCGCTCACCATGTCGAAGGCGGTGGTGCGCACGATCGGCAGCAGCCCGATCATGTGCAGCATGGCCGGCTTTCGCGCCAGCACGTAGCCGCGAATTTCCTTGTAATCAGTGACCTGGCCTTTTTTCGCGCCGCCGATGGACGTGTCGATATCCACGGTCGCTTGCAGGGATTGGATCTCCTGTGCCTGCTGGTTGATGATGTTCACCAGCTGCGACTGGGTCGCCTGTTTCAGCGGGCCTTTGAAATAACTCTCCTCGACGCGGTGAGTGTGGAAAAGACAGCCCGTCAGCGGCAGAGTTGCAAAAAATAAAGCCAGTTTCCAAAACGACGAAGTACTTCTCATTCGTATCAGATGACTCCCACGACATTTGAGTATATCGCGCCTGAAAGGGTGCAAACTTCCGAGCCCTCATTCAGTTAGGGGCATGGCGCGAAAGGGTGTTCTGGCCGCCGGGGTGCTTTCGCGGCGTGCACGTTGGTGGGGCCGATGCTTAAAGCTTACTTAAGTCAGATGCGCGCCGTTTCCGTCGTCATCTAAACTGAGGTCATTGTGGGCAAACTGGTCGCAGTCTTGTTGATCCTGGTGCTGGCCTTCGCCGGCTGGTTTGCCTGGGCTGTGCTCACTCCGGTTGAGCCCCACGGGCAAACCTTCGTCATGCTGCGGCCTGGATATTCGACCCGACGCATCGCCTCTGAACTGAAGTCGGCGGGGGTGATTCGCAATGAAGAAGCCTTCGTCCTCTGGCGCTACGTTCGTCACCGTAGCTCGCTCAAAGCTGGAGAATATCTATTCGAGCAGCCGGCGAACATTATCGATATTCAGAAGCGGTTGAGGCGTGGCGACGTCTACTTTCATACGGTGGTGGTGCCGGAAGGCTTTACGATGTTCGATATCGCCCGCGCCATCGAAGCGGCCGGACTCGGCCCGGCACAGGATTTTCTAAAAGTCGCGCAAAGCGATACAACGCTGATTGCCGATCTCGTGCCCAATGCACCCTCGCTCGAAGGCTATTTGTTTCCCGATACCTACCGGTTCAGCCGAATGCAAAGTATGGATGAGATGGCTGCCGAGATGGTGTGTCAGTTTCGGATGGTTGCGCGGCAACTCGGGTTGAGCGCGGCCCCCAGCTCAGCGGCAGGGCCTGTGGAGTCGGGCAAGGCCGCCAGCCATTGCGGTTTCATGACGATTCAGATCCGTGACCTGAGCCAGCCGCAGCAAGAACCGCCGCTCGATCTCGAAACGGACCGTCACCATGGCCTCGATCATCGAGAAAGAAACCGCGGCTCCCGACGAACGTCCGCTGGTGGCCAGCGTTTACTACAACCGCTTGGCGAAGAAAATCGCACTCGATGCCGACCCGAGCGTTATTTATGCCGAGCTGCTTGCGGGCACCTACACCGGTGCGCTGCATCACGACGACATGCGCTTTGACTCGCCCTACAACACTTATCGCAATATCGGACTGCCTCCCGGCCCAATCGCCAATCCCGGCAAAAGCTCGCTGGAAGCGGCGATGCATCCGGCACAAAGCGATTATTACTACTTCGTGGCCGACGCTCAGGGGCACCATCGCTTCGCCCATACTTTGGAAGAGCACGACAAGAACGTCGCGGCATATCGCCGCGCGATGCGCGGGCAGTGAAGTCGCGATTCTCACGTTTGAAGTCATTGACCGCTGAAGTCACTGACCGCGGCTGGTCATCCATCCCTGCAGAATCAAAACTGCCGCCATACGATCCACGGCTTTGGCCCGCTTCTCGATCGATAGGTCGGTTTCGCGCAGCAGCCGGTTGGCCTCCGCCGAGGTCAGCCGCTCATCCCACAAGTGTACCGGCAGCCGGAACCGTTTGCGGAGTGCCTCGGCGAAGACCTGCATCTTTTCCGATTGCGTTCCTTCCGCGCCGCTCATACGCAAAGGCAGGCCGACGACGATTTCCCGCACTTCATACTGGCGAATCACCCGCTCGAGTTCGGCAAAATCCCGGCGTTTGTTCTGGCGCTGCAGTGTCTCCAGACCTTGCGCGGTGATTCCCAGGGGATCGGATACCGCCATTCCAATGCGTCGGGAGCCCACGTCCAAGCCCAGGATCCTTCGGGAAGCCGACGACTGGGCGTTGATTTTATCTTTGCAAAGGTCCTTATCGAGCACACGGCGATTATAGGCTGCGGTTTCGCGATTGTTGCATCGCGATCTTAAGCTAAGCACCTACAGGCTCTTAGGAGCGCTGAAGAGTTCAATATGTCGGCCTAAAGGCCTGAAAAACGGCTGCACCAAGGATGCAGAGGGCGGCGATAGGCTGAGCTGAGGCCTGCCCGCCTTGCTTTTCCTCCCGTTTCGGGATAGTCTGTTTGTAGTACTGGCAAGCTTCTCTCCGTTTGACCCTGACCTTCCTGGGTGCTTTATGAGTGCTTCGGCAGACCTGAATTTCCACATCGGCGATAAAGTTGTGTATCCCAATCATGGGGTTGCGGTCATTGAGCAGATCAGCAGCCGGTCGATCGGCGCCTCGATCGAAAAGTTCTACATGCTGAGTATCAAGGCCAGCAGCCTCAAGGTGATGGTGCCCTGCAACAATGTGGGCAGCGTCGGCATCCGGCGGGTGGTGCGCAACGGCGAGGTGCAGAAGATCCTGGATTTTCTATCGGTGACTGACAATCTCAGCGTCTCCGACTGGAAAGACCGGTTCAAAGAGAATTCCGACCGCATGCGCACCGGGTCGCTTTTTGAAGTCGCGGGAGTCCTGAAGAGCCTGATCGCCCTTCATCAGTCGAAGCCGCTGTCTTTTCGCGAGAAGAAGATGCTGGAGCGTGCCCGCTACCTGCTGGTGAGCGAACTGGCCATGTCACGAAACTGTGAAGAGACCAAGGTCGAGGAACTGCTCACCCTGGCCCTCGCCAAGTGCAATCTTCGATTGCCGGAAGTTTCCGAGTTCCAGGCGTAATTCGTCCGCGGTTCTGCCGACCGTCCTTCCTGTTCTTCCCGACGCACCCTCCCGTTTGCGGTCGCGTGGGAAAAGAAACACTCTGCTTGACCAACGATCTGCTTTCCCGCGAAGGACTGTCCCGCGAGCCTCCTAAGTTTGCCCTGCAAAATACCACACCACCATGGGCCGTGCGTTCGAACACTAAGATGGCAACAGGTTTATAATCCCAAAAGTGTGGGTAATTAGGCCTGATTCACAATGACGGACCGAACTTAGAAAAAAACTGCAGGAAGAGATCGACGCGCTTGAGCGCGAACTGGTTTACGACCTTCCGAAAGAAATCAAACGCGCGGCCGCCCTTGGCGACCTCAGTGAAAACGCCGAGTACCACATGGCCAAGCAGCGGCAGGAGTTCGTCAAGGCCCGCTTTCGCCAGCTCGGCAAGCGCCTAGCCGACTTGTCCCTGACCAACATGAATAATATCCCCAAGGACAAAGTTGGTCTGGGCTCTACAGTGAAGGTTTACGACAGCACGAAAGATGAAGAGGTGGAATACAAGCTGGTTACGAGCGAAGAATCTGACGTCGGAGCCGGAAAGATCTCGACCACGTCTCCCATCGGGCGTGCGCTCTTAAACAAGAAAGTGGGCGATGAAGCCACGGTGATTACGCCGAACGGCAAGCGGGAACTGGAAATCCTGAGCCTTACTACGATTCACGACGAGGCCGAACAGGAAAAGGCGGGGGACTGATGTCGGCCTCGCCCGTGCCGCCGATCCTGCCCAGCGCCGCACCACCTCCCAGCCGACCGCCTCATCCGCCGCCGGATTCGTCTCCCAACCTTTCATGGACGAGCGCCTTCGGACGGGCCTGCGGTGTGCTGCTCGATACCATCGTGAAATGGCTTGCGCTGTCGCGAATCAATCCCAATGTGCTCACGTTCATGGGACTGGTGGTCAACACCTGGGCGGCGATTCTTTTTGGTTCGGCAAACGCGCTGACGCAACGCCGCCTGTTTTTTTACGCCGGCCTGGTCATCATCTTTTCTGGATTTTTCGATCTCGTCGATGGCCAGGTCGCGCGCGCCACCAACCGCGTCACCCGTTTCGGAGCGTTCTTCGATTCGGTGGTCGACCGCTACAGCGACGCCTCGCAATTTCTCGGTCTGCTGGTTTTTTACGCGCGCGGCGACCGCTTTTTCTATGTCGTGCTCACGGCTTTTGTGATGGTCAGCGCCATCATGGTCAGCTACACACGCGCGCGCGCCGAGTCGCTGATCGGCTCCTGCCGGGTGGGCTTCATGGAGCGGCCTGAGCGTCTGGTCCTGGTAATCCTGGGAGCGCTGTTTAACCGCATGTCGCCGGTGCTCTGGGTGATCGCGGTGCTTTCCACGCTCACCGTAATTCACCGCATGCGCTACACCTGGACGCGAACCCAGGGTCCGCCATCGCCGGCAAGGGCCGGACACGCCGCTTAGGTCCTGAAATAAATCGCGCGAAAGATTTGTGTTTGGATTTCAAAGCGCCACCACCATCAAGGATTCTGCCCGAGACCGTAGACGGTAGCGCGTACGTTATATCTTCGATGCTATTAACTGGTTTCCTGTATGGTCGTTCTCTGCCCAATACTGTCTACTCAATGAAGTAAGACACTGTAAGAAGCGAAGCCGCTTGGAGATTGCGAAAGTCCAATCTCCAAGCGGCTTTTCCAATTCTGCGAGTGGATCGCTTCGCAATTTCCCACAGTGATGAGTCACGCTGTGCGATTCAATTCCAACTCCGCGGCGGCCTCCATTTCTCTGAACATTTCATTTGTAAAGGCGGTTCCATCTTCCAAGAAGTGACCTGAAACGCGCTAGACTAAAGCGCGATGCCAACTAGTCCTGTTCTGGTGGTTCACGGTGGAGCCTGGGCGATTCCCGATGCCATGATCGAAGCCCACATTCGCGGCGTGCGCAACGCCATGGCTGCAGGTTGGAGCGTGCTCGAGCGCGGCGGGTCCGCGCTTGACGCCGTCGAAGAGTCGGTTGTCATCATGGAAGATGACGACAGCTTCGACGCTGGACGCGGCAGCTTTCTCAACCGCGAGGGCAAAGTGCAACTCGATGCTCTCATCATGGACGGGGCGACGCTGCGCGCCGGTGGGGTTGGTTGCGTCGAGCGCATTCGGAATCCGGTGCGAGCGGCGCGCAAGATCCTCAGCGAGAGCCCGCATGTTTACTTTGTCGCCGAAGGGGCGGAGCGCTTCGCCGCCGAACACGGGGTGGAATTATGCCACAACGAAGATCTGATCGTCCCGCGCGAGATTGAGCATTTGCGAAACTTTCAGGCGGAAGCCGCGGGACAAGATGCGGCGAAAGATGGCAACCATCTCTTTGCCCCGGAAATGACGCACGATACCGTCGGCGCGGTTGCGCTCGATCGCGAGGGCAACATCGCCGCCGCGACCTCCACCGGAGGTACGCTGAATAAAGCTCCCGGACGCCTCGGGGATTCATCCCTGATTGGCTGCGGCTGCTACGCCGATAATTTGTCGGCGGCCGTCTCCACCACCGGCTGGGGTGAGCCGATCATGAAGCTGGTGCTGGCCAAATCGGACCGCTGACCGCATCGCGGCGGGCAATCTGCCGGAGTGGGCCGCCCAGGAAGCCATGAATTATCTGAAACAACGCCTGAATGGGCATGGCGGCATCATTGTGCTGAACACCTCAGGGCAGTTCGGGATCGCCCACAATACTCCAAGGATGGCGTGGGCACTCAAAACCACTCATGGAGAACGGGCCGGCGTGGAACGCGAAGCGCTCTAGTTCACAACGCCCAGCGAGCAACATTTTGCAATTTCTTGAGTGTGCGTTTACGAAATCCGAACAGACGCATGGAATTGCTTGCATTAGCGACCTTTCACTAGCCACAGGGCTTACAGCCACCTAAAGTGGGTTTTCAACAGTCTAGACGCGGCCCGCAGCTTGTTCGCAAATCGTAACAAAAACGCTCCCAGCAAATAATTTCAGCAAACGGATGTACTAGATGCC
Organism: uncultured Acidobacteriaceae bacterium; assembly: GCA_963743585.1. Lineage (GTDB taxonomy): Bacteria > Acidobacteriota > Terriglobia > Terriglobales > Acidobacteriaceae > Sulfotelmatobacter. The sequence continues at coordinate 449,983 of CAVUQI010000012.1, forward strand.
GCGTGTTTGCTATGATGGCCAGCACTTCTTTGGAGGGGTACCATGCTCCCAGCTGGTAAAAGCCTTCGTGCCCTGCGCGAGAAACTCGGGTTGACCATGCGCGATATCGAAATGTCGAGCGCTCGCATGGCCGAAAAGTATCGCAACGAGGAATTCTCGATTCCTCCCAGCCGCTTGTCCGACATTGAAACCAAAAACGTTTTACCCAGCATCTTTCGCCTGTACACGCTGTCAGTGATTTACCGCCGCGATATGCGCGAACTGCTGGCCTGGTATGGCGTGGACATGAACAATATGGCGGCGGACCTGGGAATGATCGCCCCGCCAAAGTCGCATGTTTCTGAAGCGCTGGCGGGAATTTCGGCGGTGCAGATGCCGGTGCGCATGGACCCGGGATTTGATCAGCAGCGCACGAGCAATCTTGGCCGCATGGTCGAGCAATGGGGGCTGGTACCGTTGTCGTATCTGGCGCAATTCGCGCACAGCGATTTCACCTATGGCTATATCGGTAACCAGGATTTCACCATGTATCCGATACTGCCGCCCGGCAGCTTCATCCAAGTCGATGAAGCCAAAAATAAAGTTGTGGAAGGTTTGTGGCGTTGCGAGTACGAACGGCCGATTTACTTTGTGGAAACCCGCGACGGACACACTTGCTGCTGGTGCAGCATGCGGCGCGACGATCTGGTCCTGCAACCGCACCCTCTATCGCCGGTAGCGATTCGAGTGCTACGGCACCCGCAGGAAGCCGAGATCATCGGCCAAGTGGTTGGCGTGGCCATGAAGTTGACGGAGTGGCACGCTTTTGGTTCTTCTCCAAGCTCGAAAGCGCAACCAGCACTGAATTAAGGTGACGTGCCGAAGCCACGTCCTGTGCTGAGGGCAGCAGTTCGTCAATCTGCGCGCGCATCCCTTCCAGGTAAGCTCCCTCGCCTTTGCTGCTGTCGCGGCTTGATTCCTGCAAATCATCCACCAGTTGTGAAATAGGGGTCCGTAATACCGTCGACAACACCTCCGCGTGCGCCGCTTTCAGCGCACGCTGCGACGGTTCCTCGCCATGCACCAGTGAGAGGCCCCAATGCCGGTATTTGCCTTCGCGAGTACGGAGAGAACCCAGATACGCGAGCTTCGCCAACAGCCCGGAAACCGCGGCCAGCGTGCTTTCCCGAAGGTCTTGTAATGCCGATTTGAGAGTCATTCCTTGTTACGAATTCCGAACAAAAGACGTTACGAAAGTAATATTTTCTACCTGCCCGGCACATGAAAATATCACGCTTCGATTTCAAGAACAAGGAGAAAACAAGCGTGAAACGAATGCTACTGGTGGTTGCCGCAGCCCTGATGTTTTTCAGCACTTTCGCAGTTCCAACCGTTGCCCACGCCGATGGCACCCCCACCTGCAATGGCGCCTGCAAACCTTAGTTTGCAGAGCAGTTACGAAAACCGAACACGACCGGCGACGGTGTTGTCATCGGGGTCATTCTGGGATATAGTTCGCGGCTGTAGCCATGCTGCAGCCGCATTCATTCCTCTGGCACTATCTCTGGCTCGGACCGGCAATTTCTCCAAGTTGCGCTCGCTATAGTTCTCTGGCGCCGCAGAGTTAGTAAGCAGTTTCCAGTTTTTTTTGCCTACCTCATTTTCGGAGCCATTGAACAAGTCACACTTTACGTGATGGATGCGCTTCCGTCGGTGAGCGTGACGACTTGGTGGCTGGCGTTCTGCATCGGCTTAGTTATCGAAGGCCTGATCCGGCTCGGAGTGATGGGGGAGCTGTTTTTTCATCTGCTCCAGCCCCGCCCGGCGATCGCCAAGGTGGGCCGACGGCTGATTACGGGCACCGGTGCAGTTCTTGTCCTGCTTGCGACCTTGGCAGCAGCTTACGCGCCCCTCGACACTCACCAATTCGCGCTTGGGTACCGCGCCACTATTCTGGAACAGACGCTGTACATGATCGAAAGCGGCCTGATCTTATTCCTGTTCCTGTTCGCCGCCTGTTTTAGCTTGCGTTGGGACAGGCCAACTCTCGGGATCGGGCTAGGGCGCGGGATTTCGGCTTCCGTGCATTTGGCGACATTTGCTGTTATGACGAGTGGCGCCACGGACGAACAGCGCTATCGGCTCGATTTCCTCAACATGGCGACTTATCAGGTTTGCGTCCTAATTTGGTTTTACTTCCTTCTCGTCCCCCGGAGAAGTTCCACTATGTCTGCGGTTTCTTTGCCCGAGAATAATCTCGACATCTGGAACCGGGAACTGGAGCGTCTACTACAGCGATGAATCTGGCCATTTTTATCATCATTGCCTCTGCTATTGCGCTGGGCATTATCTTGCGCCTTGCCATAACGCAATCTCTGCAGACAGACCGAAGGGCCGATTTGAGTGGCGCGATCCATCCGATCGACGTGGACGCGTTCCGGAACCTGATCAATCCGGCTGAGGATGATTATTTGCGACACTGTTTGCTACCGGCGCAATTCCGCACGGTTCGGCGCGAGCGGTTGCGGGCAATGGCTGCATACGTCCATGCCATTGCGCACAACGCTGCGGCGCTGGTCCAGATTGGCGAGGCGGCGCTGGCCAGTGGCGATGTACGCCTGGCCGAAGCGGCACGCCAGTTGGTCAACGATGCGCTCTTGCTCCGGCGCAATGCGACTGTCGCCCTGGCGCGAATTTATATTGCGCTGGCGTGGCCGAACTCGGGATTCGCGGCGGTCCGCGTGGCCGACCGTTACGAGCAACTGAGCGGAGCGGCCATGCTGCTCGGGAGGCTGCAGGATCCCTCAATGGCGGTCCGGCTGTCAGCGAGGAACCTGGGTTGCATGAACGAGAATTTCGAAGAAGACCCTGTTGCAATATTCCGCACTTTGCCAAATTGAGGCCGCGAGATAACTCATGTACTACATCCCATCACTCCATGCTTGTTTTCGATCATGGTTCTAGTGTAAAAACCAGCGGGAATCCGCCATCTCCAAATTTTTAGCGCGTTTTCTGACGCGAAGCGTTGGAATTGTCTGCCGGCATTCTCGAGCGGGCGGCGCTCAGGGAGAGTCATGATCTTCGAGTCAGTGGTCCGCATGTTAACGATCTGCAAGTTAACGATCTGCAAGTTGAAGATCCGTAACCTCAGAAACTTCTCCGTCTCACTGCTGTTTCTTGTCGCTTCCGGCCTGGCTTTCGCCCAGGGCGGAGCATCGACGGGCGATCTGCACATCACGGTAAAAGACCCCAAAGGCGGTTTCGTGGCCAACGCAACTGTTACGATCAGCGATATTGCCAAAGGCGTGGTGCGCACCGCGACCGGCGACAACCAGGGTGGCTACAGCGTCCGGCAGCTTCCCCCGGGAACGTATATGGTGACGGCGGAAGCTCCCGGATTCGACAAAACTCAAGCCAACGAGGTGAGCATCACCGTCGGAGGAGTTGTTGAGCTTCCTCTGGTGCTGGCATTGGCGACCGGCAAGGTGACCGTGGAAGTCTCGTCTCAGGCGGACCTGATCGAGACCTCGCGCACCTCCACAACCGACACGATCGGCGAGCGGCGCATCGACAATCTTCCGATCAATGGGCGCAACTACATCAATTTCACGCTGACTGATTCGCAGGTGAATCGCGACAACGCACCAGTCACTGGCGCGGCGCCGACATCCGGTCTGAACATCAGCGGCCAGCGAGCACGCTCGAACCTGGTCAACGTGGATGGCGCCGACGACACCGACAATGGCGTGAATGGAGTTCGCTCAACCGTATCGCAGGAAGACGTACAGGAGTTTCAGATCATCACCAACAACTATGCTCCTGAATATGGGCGCGCCTCGGGAGGCGTGGTAAATATCATCACGCGCTCAGGATCGAACGATTTTCACGGCGACGTTTTTGGCTTTCTGCGCAATCGCAATTTTCAGGCGGTGAATCCGTTCAGCACAGTGCCCAACCCCGCGTACACGCGAGTGCAAGCGGGAGCAGCCTTCGGCGGCCCGATCAAGAAAGACAAAACGTATTATTTCTTTTCTTACGAAATCACGCGCCGGCACGAAACCGGGTTTTCGGACATTGGTGCAAACAACTTTGGATTGATCCCATTTAACTCGGCGGAAGTAGGCCTGCCCTTTGGCACGTTGCAGCTTACGCCGGACCAAGTCGGTTTCTTGACCAATCCGGCAACGCTGGCGGCTGAAGCGGACCCCGCTTTCCTGGCCGGAGTAGAGCAATACGCTGTTCTGGCGGGCGCATCTTCCGGGCAGGCCGTGCAAGGAGCGTGGCCGACGGGGATGGTGCAGGCTTTGAGCGGCGGCTTATTATCCGCGTGGGCCGGATTTCCCACCAGCTGCGCTCCGCCGGGCCCCTGCGCGCCCGTTCCTGCCTCGTATCAGACATTGGGATCGCAAGTGGGTAATTTCCCTGTCTTCGAAGGAACGAGTCTCTATTCGTTCCGCATCGATCACAACATCAACTTGAATAATCGCCTGATGCTGCGCACCAACGTGAGCCCCAGCACGATCACTGGAATCGAAGTCAGCGGCCAGGACCAACCGTTCGGACAGAACGCATACTCCCGCACTTCCCAACAAACCTACCGCGACGTTGCCGGCGTGGCGCAAGACACTTGGACCATCGGCACGAACAAAGTCAACGAGTTTCGTTTTCAATACGCCCGCCGCGGCTTGTCTTACTTCTACAACACGGCGATTCCCGGAGGTTCCGACCCGGCGGTAAATATCCCCGGCTACGCTTATTTCGGCCGCGAGCCGTATTCTTACATTCAGCGGACGGAACAGCGCTACCAGTTCACCGATAACTTTTCGTGGACGATCGGCACGCACAGCACAAAATTCGGCGTTGATTTCAACGACATCCTTACCACGGCTACATTCACAGTGAACTACGGGGGCGTTTACGATTTCGGTGCGGTCACCTCCGGCAGCCTCGGTTTTACTTCACCTGTCGCGAACGATCCATTTCCAAGTCTTTCTCCCGTGCAAGCGTACGGCGCAGGTCTGCCGGAGGACTTTATTCAGGGAATCGGCAATCCCCATGATTCATTTCCCAACAAGCCGCTGGGAGTTTTCTGGCAGGATTCGTGGCGGGTTCGTCCGAACCTGACTTTCAATTACGGACTTCGCTATGACATCGAATTCCCGCCGCAGTTCAAGCCAGTCACGCCGCTGGCGCAGGCCGGATACAACTTTCTTGGATTGCAAAAAGGTATCCAGACCTTCACTCATGGCGTTCAGCCCCGGCTCGGGCTGGCGTGGGACCCCAAAGGCGATGGCAAGACGGTTTTCCGGGCATCGTACGGAATTTTCTATGACCATCCCTTGCTCGGGCTTTATTTCCTGGGCGATGCCTCCGACGGATCGACCAGCGGACAACTTGTGTTTGCCGGGACCGGGGGATGCAGCGGCGCCGGCAATCCGGGAAATCTGAACGCAATTCCAATCTTTCAAGGATTGCCGATTAACGTGGCTGGGTCGCCCTGCGCCGCGTCTACCAGCGGTGCAACCCTTGCCGCACTCGGCTATGAGCCGAACCAGCAGCAATTCAATTCCTTCCAGGCAAATTCGGTTTTCCTGAACCAGAGCTATCTGAATCCCTCGACTTTTATGCCGCTGGCGTTCCAGCCCTTTGGCTATCCGCAATCGAAAAATTTCGTTTATGCCTACGCGCAGCAGGGGAACTTCAGCCTGGAGCGCGATCTTGGCGGCGGCTTCGCCCTGGATCTGGCATACAACTTCAACGGTGGACGCCATCTCAACCGGCCGATCAATTCCAATGCGATTCGCGGCGATCTGATGATCGACAATCTGCTGGTTGCGCAGCAGGCCGCGGTTGCGGCGGGTATTGGGCCGACAAACCCGAATTATCCAACCAGCCCATTCACGGTGGGGACCTCAACCGCGTTTGCTCCTTGCGGGGTGCTTGCCAACGGGAAGGCTTATGTCCCGTCATCTCTGATGGGTTTTTTCCGCCCCAGCGGATTGAATCCGTCGATTGCTGTTGCGCTCGAGCAGAGTGGCGCCGCTGCCTGCGTAACCATTGCCCAAGGCATGCTGCAAACTCTGGCGGGCCAGGGGTTCAATACGGCGTGCAATCCCGCGACGCTGGCAGGATGCATTCCGTTCAGCGATATGGACGCCAATTATTCGAATGGCACCTCCGACTACGACGGATTCAGCGCCAACCTGCGGAAGCGCTTCAATCGGCGCTTCGAATTTCTCGCGTCTTACACCTGGTCCCACGCGATCGACGATTCCACTGACCTGGAGGCCACGCTCACACCTCAGGACAGCTATTACCCCAACCTCGACCGTTCGACGTCTCTCTTCGATCAGCGCCAGCGCTTCGTTTTCAGCGGGGTTTACCAGCTGGCCAGCGTGGGCAGCGGCTTCGCCAGAAGGGTTTTCAGCAACTGGACATTTGCCCCGCTGATAGAGTTCGGCTCTGGACGGCCATTCAACATCATCACCGGCAATGACGATAATCTTCAGCTGTCGAGCCTGACCGGCCGTCCCAACACCTTCGTGAATCCGGCATGTACGGCGCTAGGCTATCCCGCCGTCACATCGAAATTTTCTCCGACCGGAGTTTTCCAGGAGCCTTGCCCGGCCGAGTTCAACGGCACCTTGCTCTCTCTGGATGGCGACCTGGGACGCAACGCGGGTGTGCAACCCTGGACCGTCTTCGACGACTTCCGCATCGCCAAGCGCATTTACTTCACGGAACGCTACAACATGGAACTGATCGCCGATATGTTCAACATTGCGAATCGCTACAATGTCTCCGCCGTCAGCCCGTTGTTCACCAATGCGGGACAGGCGACTGCGGCTTATGATCCACGGCAATTCCAATTTGCGCTGAAGTTTTACTGGTAAGCGGAAGAGACTGCGGCGAAAGAACCCGCGCTGAATTTATTGCCGGAACTCCGAAGCATTAGTCCGTGGACGTTTTTCTGGATTTTATTCCGCGACTTTATTCCGGAACAAGGACGCCGGACTTTGCGTAAGATTTAGTGCATGTCAGACGCACCACAAACTCTTCCACCGGAGCCGAACACCCCTCTTCCGCAGCGACCGCCAAACAGAGTATTCCGCGGGCCCAATGGCATACGCGCGGGATGGAGAGTGCTGATTTTTCTGGCAATCGTGGCGGGGCTGATCGCGTTCATCAATCTCGTCGTCTATGTGGTGTTGCATTTGCTTGGGCATCATGCGAGGACTCATCTCCATCCCGTTTCGCTCACTCCGGCGATTGCGGCGATAAGCGATGGTGGCCTTCTTGTTATCACTGCGATTGCTGCCCGCTTCATGGCCAGGATCGAGCGCCGCAAGTGGGGCCAATACGGCCTGCCTGCGGCATCCGCATTCGGCGGGAATTTCTGGATCGGGGTGGTGATTGGCTTTTCCTCCATCAGCGCAGCTCTGCTCGGCATTTTTCTGCTGCACGGATTTCATCTTGCCGGACTCGCCATTCACGGCGAAACGATCCTGGTCTCGACTGCTGCATGGACGGGTGCATTCGTGATTGTCGGCCTTGGGGAAGAGTTCGCATTTCGCGGATATCTTCAATTCACCCTTACCACCGGGATCGGTTTCTGGCCGTCTGCGCTTCTGCTATCGGCATTGTTCGGCCTGGCCCATGCTTCCAATCCCGGCGAGAGCAAGTTTGGATTGCTTTCTGTCGTGTGTTTTGGGCTTTTGTTTTGCTTGTTCCTGCGGCGCACCGGCAATCTTTGGTGGGCCGTTGGGTTCCATGCCGGATGGGATTGGGGACAAACTTTTTTCTACGGGGTAACCGACAGCGGGCTTAAACCCTATCACAATCTATTCAACTCCAGCTTTTCCGGACCGCATTGGCTTACCGGAGGGACAGTCGGCCCGGAGGCAAGCGTATTCACGCCGATTGTGCTGCTGATTGTGGGCATTATCTTCAACAGCATTTACCGAGAGAACCGTTACACTCCATTGGACCCGCAGCCCTAGAATTCGCACTCAGGCGGAAAGCGGCCAATGCTACACTCTTAACTTCACCCATCCTTGGCGCTTGCCGGAGTTCGCTCTGCATGTCTCAGCTCAACTCGCCCACACCGCGCACGCGTGTGGTTCGCGAAGCCCATCGCGGAGTTTATGATCGTGAAACCGCATATCAGATCCTCGACGAGGGATTTCTCTGCCACGTTGGTTTCGCTGTCGATGGCCAGCCTTTTGTAATTCCCACGTTGTACGGCCGCAAGGACGACAATCTGTTTATTCACGGTTCGGCCGCCAGCCGTATGTTGCGGAACTTGAAGGAAGGCGTGCCGGTCTGCGTAACTGTCACATTGGTCGACGGACTTGTCCTCGCGCGCTCGATTTTCAATCAATCGATGAATTACCGTTCCGTCGTCGTTCTCGGCAAGGCCACGCTGGTGGACGATCCATCCGAGAAGCTCGAAGCCTTGCATCTGCTCTCCGAACACATCATCCCCGGCCGCTGGGCGGATGTGCGCCAGCCGAACGAACGGGAACTGAAACAAACTTCCGTGTTGAAACTACCGATTGAAGAATTCTCATCGAAGGTTCGCTCCGGGCCCGCAATCGATGATGAGGAGGATTATTCTTTTCCCACTTGGGCGGGAGTTGTGCCGCTGGAGATGAGGACGGGCGGGCTTATTGAGGATGAGAGGCTCATGAAGGGTCAGAGGGTGCCGGAATACGCCCGCAATTATTCGCGTAAGAGACGACCTATCGGCGATGGTCGTGACCCGGATTGAAATTCAGCAGGAATCTAGCAGAAATTCCCGCAGTCGTACGAGGACATAAAAGCCGCAATGTCGCGACGACCTGTCAATCTTTTTACCGGCACGTTGGGTGCGTACGAGAGTCTCAACGCCTCGATTCGCGGGCGATTGACCCGATCAAATCTCCGGATGAATGGCAGCACCTCGACCAGTCCGCCGATACGATGATGTTCCCCTGGTTGGAACACGCGTTTTATCGCCCGCCAGGAGCAGGATAGCTTTGAGCTTTCCATCCAGACCACCAGAGTGGCGCGAGGCAGCCGGATATCGAAACTCGCCACAGCAAAATTGCCGTCGCTGATCCACACGTCGCCGGCGTGAGCCTCTTTGATCAGGGCGCGAAAGGTTGGGACGTCCTTTTCTCCCCAATGCGGCTGCCAGATTTCATCTAGACAAATAACCGGCGCTCCGGTGCGTTCGGCGAGCTGCCGCGCCAGGGTCGTTTTTCCGCTGCCGACGCAACCCAGGATGACGATTCGCGACATAATTACTGGTTACTCCGGGATGTGCACGGGGGTCAAGGGGGCGAGGCGGGCCTTTATTGGCCGTGAGAGTCCTCAAGCGATGAGAGGATTGACTTGGAAAGGCAAAGACTGTTATCTTTACTGTAAAGCGACTGAGTAAAGATGAGTAAGTCCAGCACAATCAGCAGTAAGGGTCAACTTACCGTTCCGCAGGAGATCCGCAAACGACTCGGATTGGAGCCTGGGGATCGCGTCGAATTTGTCGTGGAGAAGGGCCGTACCGTTCTCCGTCCCCTCCGCTCGGAGGCCAACTTGGAGAAGTACATCGGAATTCTGGGCCCGTTCCCTGGCGGGAAAGACGGCATAAAAGCCTGGATCGACGATATGCGAAGCGATAAAGACCACGAATGAGGACAGCACTCGACACGAATGTCTTATCCCTATTTTGGTCGGGGGAAGCTTCAGCAGCCACAATTGCCGGTCAGTTGTCAAAAGCGCGCTCTGCGGGAGGGTTGGTGGTAAGCGCGCCAGTGTTCGCCGAGCTTTCAGCTATTCCCACAGCCAATGCACAGCGAGTTGAGAAATTGCTCGGTGAGATGAGCATCGCGGTCGATTTTGATCTTGGAGAAGATGTCTGGCGATTCGCTGCAACGAGTTTCGCAGCGTACGCCGCTCGCCGCCGCCGTTCCGGCGGAGGTTCGCCAAAGCGTTTGCTGGCGGACTTCATAATCGCGTCGCATGCGCTGCTAAGCGCCGACAGGCTTATGACCCGTGACGCCGACCGCTATTATCAAGACTTTCCAAGCTTGCGTCTCTTGTAAAACCGCTTACGGAATCAGCAGCAGCTTCCCTGTCGTCTTTCGCCCTTCCAGATCGCGATGCGCGCGCTGGGCCTCGCTCAGTGGATATGAATGCTCAACGCGAAGCTTAAGCGTTCCCGCTGTCAACATCTCGAACACCGCTCTCGCACGAGCCAGCAGTTCGTCATGCGTGGCGATATAGTTCGTCAGGGAAGGCCGGGTGAGAAATAGCGATCCTTTCTGCGTTAAAACGAGGGGATCGAACGGGGGCACCGCACCGCTGGAGCCTCCAAACAGCACCATCATGCCGCGTGGCCGCAGCACGTTCAGGCCTTTTTCGAATGTGGTCTTGCCGACCGAGTCATAGACGACATCTACGCCTTCGCCACCGGTGAGGCGCTTGGTTTCGGCCTCGAAGTCGGCTTGCGTGTAGAGAATGATTTCGTCGGCACCGGCGGCACGGGCCAGCTTAGCTTTTTCCTCGGTTGAGACGGTGCCAATCACGTGAGCGCCGATGTGGTGGGCCATTTGCACGAGGAGAAGTCCTACTCCTCCGGCTGCGGCATGAACCAGCGCGGTCTGGCCCTTCTTCAGCGGATAAGTATCGTGCGACAAATAGTGCGCGGTCATGCCCTGCAGCATGGCAGCGGCGGCCTGCTGATCGCTTACTCCGGTCGGAAGCGGCACTAATCTGTCCGCCGGAACTGCGGCATACTCGGCGTAGGCTCCGAGCTGGCCGCACCAGGCGACGTGGTCTCCGACCTTCAGCGACTTTACTTCTGCGCCGACGGCGGTGACCGTACCGGCGCCTTCCTGACCCAGGGTAAATGGTGGCGCCGCTTTGTAACGCCCCTCGCGGTAATACACGTCGATGAAGTTGATCCCTGACGCCGCCAGCTTCACCCCCGCTTCATTCGGCTTCGGCTGCGGGACCGGCAAGTCCACCTCTTCCATTGCCTCCGGGCCGCCTACTTGCTTGACTTGTATGGCTTTCATGGTGCTTTGGATTCTGACCTCGGGAATAAAGATTCCGAGTTGTTGTTCGCAGCTGCCAGCCCCAGGCACCGGGGACCAGGGGTTAGCGGCTAGGGTAGGTGGCGAACTGTCCGGCCATAGGCCCTGATCCGTTGCTGACCCCTGAACTCTTACCCTGGTTTCTGGCGCTGATTTGCTACACTGTCGGCGTTCCGGAAAAGGAGCCAATTCGTCATGGCTGAAAAGAAGCCACAAACATTCGCCAACCATGCGCGTCTCGATCCACTGTTTCATTTCGTAGTTCTCCCGGTGTTCTTGCTGACGGCGATTGCCGGCGGCGTTCATTTCGTTTGGCGACCGAGCTGGCATTCGGCGTCATTCTTTGTGATCGCGGTAGCCGCAGCCATCGCCGTTACTAAAACTCGCCTTTATGCCCTGAAGGTGCAGGACCGGGTCATTCGGCTGGAGGAGCGCCTGCGGCTGTCGCTGCTTTTGCCCGAGCCGCTGCGCTCACGCATTCCCGAACTTACCGAGGGCCAGCTGATCGCCCTGCGTTTTGCCTCCGATGCTGAGGTGCCGAAGCTGGCGGAGCGGGCTATTTCCGGAAAAATGTCGAAGGCTGACATCAAGAAGGCGATCCAAGTCTGGCGGCCGGACTACTTTCGGGTTTGACTGGGGCTTTTCTACTGGGTCTTCTGCACGTTTTTCTGGCTGCCGAGCGTAGATTGCTGGATCTGTTCGAAAACCGGAATCTGTTTGAAAACCTTTGCCCCTTCTTTCGCCGTCTCAATGTGAGTAACTGTCTGCCGTGGTGCCGAAAGTAACCTGGAGGAAACTTTTCGGCGGTTGACCTGAGGCGGGCGGCAGGGTACGATTTTTGATAGAATTCACCAGGCTGTAACGACCGGAAATAGTGCGTATCTGCTAGATAAATATGCGAGTTGGAAATCTTCAGGTGCGGATCGCTTTGCTGGCCGCAACGGCTTTTGCCGGGGCATCATGCTCCGCCAAGAAGCCCGTGGCTGTGGCTCCGCAGGCGATGGCTCCGGCGCCAAGTGCCGCCAATTCCGCCGATCCGCCAGCGAATACAAAACAGACTGGATCGCCTGCAGCCACGGCAAATGCTTCGGAGCAAGATCTGGTGGCGCACTCTTCAACCCAGCCGGAGCAACGGGAGTCTGCAATAGTTCCAGCAGCTGATTCGGTAGGCGATTTAATCGCCCACGTCGAAAAGGAATACCAGGCAGGATTAGATTCTTATCAGGCTGGCCAGACCGACGCCGCCAAGCAACATTTCGATACCGCCTGCAACACGCTGCTCGATAGCAAGCTTGACATCCGGTCCGATGACCGGTTGCAACAGGAATTTGAGCGGATCGTTACCGGCATCGACAAGTTAAATCTGGGCGACCTGGCCGACTCAGATGTCCAAAAGTCGGAGCCGGCACCGATCGACGAGACCAACGGCGTCACTCCTTCGGCCGACGAGAAAACCCGCGAAAAGGCCCAGGCTGAGATCAAGGCCACGCATTCCGACCTGCCGCTGATGATGACCGACCAGGTCGCCGGCTATATCAGCTACTTTTCGAACCGTGGACGAGGCACATTCGAGCGAGCTTATGCCCGCTCCGGCCGCTACCACGACATGATGGTTAAAATCCTTAAGGAAGAAGGCGTTCCACAGGATTTGATTTATCTGGCCCAAGCCGAGTCGGGGTTTCATCCCCTGGCGGTTTCGCGTGTTGGGGCCCGCGGCATATGGCAGTTCATGGCAAGCCGGGCGCGAGGCTACGGCCTGCAGCACAACATGTGGGTCGATGAGCGGCAGGACCGGAGAAATCCACTCGAGCCGCGGCCCGTCACCTGCGCGATCTCTACGCTCAGTTTGGCGACTGGTATCTAGCCATGGCGGCCTATAACTCCGGGCCTGGGACAGTCCAGGCTGCCGTCAAGCGGACCGGCTATGCCGACTTCTGGGAGCTATACCAGCGCAACGTTCTTCCCAAAGAAACGCGCAACTACGTTCCCATCATCCTGGCCATGACCATCGTGAGCAAGAACCTTTCGCAGTACGGCTTCGATGACGTCTCCATGGATGAGCCGATTGCGTACGACGAGGTATCGATCGATTATCCAGTGAATCTGCGCCTGGTGGCCGATTGCGTGGGCTCGACGCCTGAGCAGTTGCAGGACCTGAATCCCAGTTTGTTGCGGTTGAGCACGCCGCGGCAAGGAAAATTCGAGCTGCACCTGCCGGCCGGAACCAAAGAAGAGTATGAGACCGAGATTGCCTCCATTCCACCGGATATGCGGCTATGGTGGCGCTATCACAAGGTTGAGCCGGGAGATACCTTGGCTTCCATCGCGCATTCCTATCGAGTGACGGCCAAGTCGATCGAGACCGCGAACCACCTTGACGGTGCGGAACTGGAGCAGGACGCACATCTGATTATTCCAGTTGCGCCCAGCAAATATGCGGCCGATTCGGCCACTTACGCGCGCCGGATTACCCGTTATCACGTGCGCAGCGGCGACACGGTTGAATCGGTCGCCGAGAACTTTGGCATTTCTCCCAAGATGCTTCGCCGATGGAACGGTCTGCACAGCGAAAGCCTGCGTGGGCGAAAGGCCTGGCCCTGCACCTTCCGGTATCGCCAGGCAGCGAAAGCAGTTCAGCCGCATCGCGCAGATCGAACCTGCATCCGCGGAAGACCACGCAAATGGCCAGCGCCACTCTTCCTGGTGAGGAAGCGGCGACCTCAAATTCCTCGAGATCTTCCAAGGAAGATAGCGCCGAGGGCACTGACGTTTTGCGTCACAAAGTCAAGTCCGGCGAAACACTTTATTCGATCGCAACCGCCTACCGGACCACCGTAGCCGCTCTTAGGCGCAGCAACGGAAATGTGGCCATTCTCCGGCCGGGAATGGTCCTGATCGTTGAACCTGCCCGCTAAGGCCAACCTCGGCTTGGCCTCTTCCAAGATTATGCAAATAGGGTTTATGCCATACGTAGCGCAACAAAACGGACCAATCGCAAGTACTGAGCTGTCGGCAAGATGCTGCAGACCCTTGGACTTGAGCTACAATCTCTCGCTGTCTATTTCACTCGCTGCCGACATTGATACAAAGGAGATCGTATGCGTTTCCGTACACTGTTTTTTTTGCTTGGGGTCGGGCTGTGCACAACTCTGGGCCTGCCTGCTCAAGACGCGGCTGCGATTTTTAAGACCAAGTGCTCAGCTTGCCATGGCGCCGAGGGCCAGGGCAAGATTGGCCCGGCCTTGAAAGGAACCAGCCTGAGCGCGGACGATATCGCCAGCCTTCTTGCCAAGGGAAATGATGCGAAGAAGCCGCCGCACAAGAGACCCATGAGTGGCCTTTCGGAGGGCGACGCAAAAGCCGTCGCTGAGTATGTAAAGTCGCTCAAATAGTGGGTACTTATCCTAAATCTATTACCGCGAAAACCACGAAGAGCGACAAAGGTATGGTCTACCGCGTTCTTCACGGCATTCTTGCCTTTCTGGGTAGATTAGGACGTCACCAAATAGTGAGAACTCACGGGTTGAGGCGGAGCGCATGGCTTCCGCCTGACTTCCCTCATACGATCCAGCCTACCGGCGCCGTATCAGCAAATTTTTCAGTCTCGCATCGAATCTTCTTCCCTTCCATCGCTTCGTTGTGGTAACAGGATAAGGCAGGGCCGCAGGCATGGCCCTTGCGGCGTGCACCAATCGTCATGCTATAATCGCGCGCCGTTTAAGCATACGTTTTTTGGCCTTTTAACTTTCGTTCCGGCAGCCGAGCGATCATTTCTCTCGCAAGGACGCCAATAAAGATCAGGAGGAGCAATGACGTTCTACGATCCCACTCTCTATGCACGTGATGAAGAAGAAGATTTTGGCGACAGCGGAGCTTACAGCGAGTCGCTCGAAGAGGATTTTGAAGAGGAAGAAGAAGAGGAAGAAGAACCCGGCGGCGCGGACCCTGAAATGAGCGAGCCAGCCTCGACCCCACCGCCAGCTCCGCCCAAACCAGCAACTCCCGCCGGTGGCGGAGGCGGCGCCCGGAAACCCGCCGCAAAAAAGAAGGCGCCGGCAAAGAAGAAAGCTCCCGCGAAAAAGGCCGCTAAGAAACCTGCTAAGAAAAAAGCTGTTAAGAAGCCGGCCAAGAAGGCTGCAAAGAAGACCACAAAGAAAAAGGCCCCGGCGAAGAAGAAAGCCAAGAAAGGCCGCCGGTAAACTCGACGAAAGTCGTTATTCTTTGTCTTCGGAACCGCGGCCAAGCCGCGGTTCTATTATTTTCGGGGTCTTTCCAGAGGTCCCTTTGTTGAAAATGACGGAGCAGGTGCGACTACAAGTACTTCCTACTTCTTGCCTTCAATCGCCGCACGGCACTTTCCATACAGCTCCAGCAAGTGGGCCGCATACTCCTCCGGCTTGGATGCCGAGCCCGTGCCCTGAAAGCCCACGCCGGAGGACGTCGTCCGTCCGTACCCTGTGGTCATGGCCACAAATTTCATTAAGTCGAGCGCGATATCTTCGTTGCGGCGCGCTCCCGCATGCAAAGCTGGACCTTCTTCCATGAGTCCTTCTCCTGAACCGGAAATATAAGGAAGTGCTTCTTCGTCTTCCATACCGCAAAAAGCCTACGCTCAAGATGATATCAGCCAGAGCAGCCTGGGTTGATGCCCCGGATGAGAAATTTGGGATGAGAATTTACATCAGCCAAATGGCATCCACATCGACGATGACTTGAGTCCGCGGAATCTTGCGCACGGCAGCGTAGGCCAGCATCGCACGCAAAGTTGTATTGAGCTTTTCGCGGCTGGGTGACTTCAGCAAAAAATGATAGCGGTAATCGCGCTTCAGCCGCATAATCGGCGCGCTGGCTGGACCAAGTATACGCACGCCTTCATGGCGGTTTTGCTCGAACCATTTTCCCAGCGTGCCGCGACCACTGCAGCGCTTCATCCAACTTGTCGCTGCGGATGAGAACATTGGCAAGCGCAGAGTATGGCGGATAGTGCATCCAACTGCGGAAACGCAATTCTTTGTCGTAGAATCCGGCGAAGTCGTGGTGAGCGGCGTATTGCACCGCATAGTGGTCCTGAAAGTAAGTTTGCAGAATCACCTTCCCGGGCGTTTGCCCACGCCCCGCGCGTCCGGCAACTTGGGTGAGCAATTGAAAAGTGCGTTCGGCTGCGCGAAAATCAGGCAGTCCCAGCGCGCTGTCTGCGCCAACCACTCCGACCAGCGTAACTCCGTGAATGTCGTGTCCTTTGGCAATCATCTGCGTGCCAACGAGTATGTCGAGTTCGCCTTCGTTGAGCGCGTTAAGCGTTCGTTCAAAGTCTTCATGCCCGCGCACCGTATCGCGATCCAGTCGCGCAATACGCGCCTGAGGGAACATGCCGTGCAGCAGCTCTTCCAATTTTTCCGAACCAGTTCCCAGAAAATAGACATACTCGCTGCCACAGTGGACGCACACCTTCGGCACCGGCGCGAGATAGCCACAATAGTGGCAAATCATTTTATGCTCGCGCTTGTGATGGGTAAGCGCGATGGCGCAGTTCTGGCATTCCAGCGTCTTGCCGCAGGTACGGCAGAGCGCCACCGGCGAATATCCGCGGCGGTTGAGCAGGACCATAGACTGCTCTTTGCGTTCGAGCCGTTCCTTGATTTCAGCCGCCAGCTTGCGCGATACCACCTGTTCCTGGCCGGTTTCCTGGAACTCCTGGCGCATGTCGACGATCTCGACCTCTGGCAGGGGGCGCTGCTCAACGCGATCGGGCAAACTAATCAGCGCATATTTATTTTTCGTAGCATTGAAATACGATTCCAGCGAAGGCGTAGCCGAACCCAATACTACTGCGGCATTCGCCATCTTGGCGCGCATCACAGCAACGTCGCGGGCGTGATAACGGGGTGTTTCTTCCTGCTTGTACGAGGCATCGTGTTCTTCATCGACGATGATCAAAGCGAGGTCGGCAACCGGAGCGAACACGGCCGAGCGTGTGCCCACGACCATGCGGGTTTCGCCATTCCGGATGCGATGCCACTGCCGCGCTCGTTCTTTGTCCGACAGGGCAGAATGAAGGATCGCGACTTGATCTCCAAAGATCTGGTGAAGGTCGGCGGCGACGGCCGGAGTCAGGCCGATTTCAGGGACCAATAAAATTGCGGAGCGTCCGGCTTCGAGTACGGAGCGCATTCCGGCAAGATAAACTGCAGTTTTGCCCGAGCCGGTCACGCCATGCAGCAACATGCCGGAAAATCTTTTTGCAGCGACAGCTTCGCGCAAGCGATCGAGCGCAGATTGCTGGGCGGGATTGAACTCGAACTTGAACGGGGATCCCTGCTGGGTATCGCGCGAAATCCCGGAAGGCACCGGCTCTTCGAGGATTTCGACCAGACCCCGCCTGACAAGACCACCGAGCGTGGTTCGTGGGACTTCCAACTTGCGCAACATCTCCACAGGAACTCGGCCGCCGGAAGCGGCGAGCGTATCAATGATGGTCTGCTGGTTCTGGTTGATTTTTCCCTCTGCGGATTTGAGTTGCGCAACTTTGATGGTTGGTACCGCGTCGCGAACTACGGAGACATCTTCGCGGGCAATCCACTTCTTCCGCACCATGCCTGCGAGGATCTGCCGCGTGACATGCGCTGCGGAGAACAGCTTTTCCTCACGCACTCCCGCGCCGTTGCCGGATTCCGCGTCTTCGTTTTGCGATCCGAGATAATCCAGAACGCGGAACTCCGCGGCTTGCTCATCCGGCGTACGGCGCGACCGCGCGGACGAACCTGACATTCCCCCGAGATGCAGCGCCATGCGGCCTTCCGCTGTAATTCGATACGTGATTGCCCGCTTGAATTCCGCTGCCAGCGGCAGCATGGTGCGAAACACTTCGCCGATCGGGGCAAGATAGTAATCCGCAATCCAGCGGCCAAGGCGCAGCAACGATTGATCGAGTGCCGGCTCGGGGTCTAGCACGCTCAAGATATTTTTGGTTTTTGCGGCAGGCGCCCGGTCGTGCGATTCAACCACGATGCCCGTCATCCGCTGCTGGCGAAAAGGCACAAGCACGCGCCCGCCGACGATTGGAACGGCGTCTCCCCCCACGCGGTAGGTGAAGACCATATCCAGCGGGACAGGCAGAGCAACGTCGCAGAATTCAGGCATTGATTCGAAGGATATCAGGCGAGGACGAGGTGACCGCCGCAGGAGAGGAAAAGCAGGTTCCTCGCTGCGCTCGGAATGACAAGACAATCTACGGGAGTAATCTTTTACGCGATTAATCTTTCCCGGCTACTCGGCGGTCTTCTTAGGAGGCACGATTCCAAGATACTTCATGACCATCTGCAAATCTTTCCACGTCTCAACCTTCTGGCGCGGATCGCGCAACAGAAATGCAGGATGATAAGTGACTGCCAGCCGCGCGCCCGGCCACGCGGGATCGCTGCCGGCAGGCTTGAAGTCGTACCAGCGGCCGCGCAACTCAGACATGGGCGCGTTGATGGCGAGCAAATTCTTCGCAGCTACAGCGCCCAAAGCCACAATCGCTTTGGGCTTAATCACCGCGATCTGACGCATGAGAAACGGCGAACAGGTTTCACACTCATCGCGTTCGGGCGTGCGATTGCCCGGAGGCCGGCACTTTACGATGTTCGCGATGTAAACATCTTCGCGCCGCAGGCCCATGGCTTTAATCATGTTGTTGAGCAACTGTCCGGCACGGCCAACGAAAGGCTCGCCCTGAGCGTCTTCATCGGCGCCCGGGCCCTCGCCCACAAACATCAACTCAGCGCGCGGATTGCCCACACCAAAAACAATCTGCTTGCGGCCTTGCTGGTGCAGCTTGCAACGGGTGCAGTCGCCGAGATCTTCACGAATCAGCTTCAGCGCCGAGACTGGGTCTGCGACGCCATGTTCTGGCCTGGCTGTTACTGGGGCGACGGTATTCGGGACAGCAGCGGGCACGACAAGCAGGGATTTTTTGGCGGCCATTGATTTTTCAAGATCTGAAGATAATGCGGCCGATTCGACTGGTCCGGACTGCGAAGCACGGCCCTCGCGCTGGTAAAAATCGTAGATACCCAGCTCGTTGTAATACCGCACGCGCTCGGCAAGCGCGCGCCTCAACTCGGGAGTCAGCACTTCGGCCAATTACTTTTCCACGTCGAAGTAAATTTTTGTTGTGGCGCGATAGCGCACAACTTTTGCGCCGTCGAGTTCCATATCCAGCGAGTCGACATGCGCCCACTTGATTGCGCGGACGGTTTTCGCTGCTTCGGCTACTGCCGCCTGCGCCGCTTTGGCGAAACTATCTTTCGATGTGCCCACTACTTCAATGACTTTTTGTGTCATGCGATGGCTCCTTTTTGATTTCAGTTGAAATTGTAACCGACTGCGGACAAACCCTCAGGGGTGCCCTGAAAGTTCTCGCCCCGAAATTCGATCCGACCACGACTCGAGAAAACCAGACGAAGGAATTCTCCTGAAAAAGTCGCTTTCCCTGAGTGAGAGGGAAACAGAGATCGAAGCCCGGCAAGCGGATTGAACGTAAGCCATGGTACCGCGTTGAGCGTCCCACCCGCCCGCTTTTCAGATCGGCTCGTAATACCGCTCGCCCGCGCACGAGCGGCACAGGACGCGGTCATTGATTCGAACTTCTCTGCGGAAGTTGATGCCTTCGCCGCAAGCTTGGCAAACAATCCGTTCCCCCTTATAACCGGGGAACTCCTCCGGCGGCAGTTCTACCTTCACCCATTGAAATGTGAACAGGCCCTCATCCGAGATCTCACGATACGCCAGCATCTGCTGTTGATTTTTGTCTTCGATTTCGGGATGCTTCTCGCGTGCCAGGGCCTTCGACGATTCTTTGGCCGCGATGCGGATCGCCTTGCCGTTACTCACGTCCACAAACGTCGCCGCAACTTTACCCCAGTCGCGGAACTTAAGCGCGCGCTTTCCCAATCGGCATCCGGTAACCACGGCAACTGCATCGGTCGCGCACCGGTCGATCTCCACAAACGTAATCAGCCGCTTTCGATCTTTCCCTCGGGGATCGTCAATGCCGAGCTTCGCCAATCCCAGCATCGCCAGCCGCACCCCGAGAACCTGCCCCGCGCAAAGATGCCCATGCGCCTGTTCTGCATCGAGCAGGTATTGGTCAAGAGATTCCATGATAGATGTGAGACGCAAGAACCTACGGCGTGGTTCGCGCCATCCGCGGGAATTTTGGCTCGTATTCAGTTTGAAACAATTCCGACCATCAAGAGCACGAAGGCACACGAAGGAAAATCAGGGCCAAGCGTGAATTCGTGATGCTTCGTGTCCTTTTATGATGCGCGATCTTCCGGCCCAGACGGTAAATGCTATCCGACCGTCGCCGGAACCGGTTCTTCCACGCTGGCCTCGCGCAGGAATTTGGCCGCTTCCTCCGGCGGAGTTGGATTGATGTAGAAGCCTGTGCCCCATTCAAATCCCGCCGTTTTGGTCAGCTTCGGCATGAATTCGATATGCCAGTGATAGTGATCGTTCGTGGGGTCCTGCGCCGGCGAAGTATGAATTACCAGGTTGTATGGAGGATTATCCAGCACCCGGTCAGCTTTGATCAGCAAAGTCTTCAACGCCTTAGCAAGGTTCTCGAACATGTGCGAAGACGAATTCTCGAATGCCGACTCATGCGACTTCGGCAGAATCCAGGTCTCAAACGGAAAGCGCGGCGCGTAGGGCGCCACGGTCAGGAAATTCTCGTTCTCCGCAACCACTCGGGTTCCGCTTTCGGATTCCTGGCGAAGAATATCGCAAAACACGCAGCGCTCTTTGTAGAGAAAATACTGCTTGGCGCCCTCCAACTCCTGGGTGACATTGATCGGCAAAATCGGCAATGCGATCAGTTGCGAGTGCGCGTGTTCGAGCGACGCTCCCGCGGCCTCGCCATGGTTCTTGAAAAGCAGAATGTATTTAAATCGACGGTCTTTTTTCAGGTCAAGAATGCGGTCGCGAAACGTCCACAGGACATCTTCTATGCGCTTGGGAGGCAGCGTGGCCAGGCTGGCATTGTGGTCCGGCGTTTCGACAATGACTTCGTGCGCCCCGATCCCGTTCATGCGATCGAACATGCCCTCGGCCTGCCGGTTCAGCGTGCCTTCGATCCCCAGCGCCGGAAATTTGTTCGGCACGACACGCACCGGTCCATCCCGGCGTATCGCGCTGCGAAGCGGGCCCGCCATTCGATCCCGGACGGTATGCCTGAATCTCAGGCGGCGTCTTGCCTTCGTTTCCATAACAGAAGGGGCAAAATCCGCCCTTCAGCTTCACGTTCTCCCGCGCAAAATCCGTGGGACGCTTCGCGCGGTCCGTCGAAATAATCACCCAGCGGCCAACAATTGGATCTTTTCTAAGCTCAGGCACTTACCGAACCTCAATAATTAGAATGGATGAATCGTTTCATTTTATCCCTTAAAAGAAGCATTTCGAAATAGCTCGATCTGCGGCTGGTGCGACTGCGAGTGCTCATAGTATACGCTGACCACATCGAAGCGCCACTGGCACGAAGGTGGATAGCGTCGCAGATACTCCCGTGCGACGGCCGCCACTTGCCTGCGTTTGTGCCGGTCGACGGCGGCTTCGCCGGGTTTCACATCGCGCGTGGTGCGAGTTTTGACCTCGACAAAGCAAAGCACATCGTCTTCCCATCCGATCAGGTCGATCTCTCCCCGGCAGCGCGGTGAGCGGAAATTGCGCGCGACCATGGTGTAGCCGAGCTTTCTTAGATAAAAGTAAGCGGCTTCTTCGCCGCGCCGGCCGGTCTTGTGATGGACGGCGAGTTCTGATGGCGCGAGCGTGCGGTCAGCCAACCAATCGAGAAGGCGCAGGACGGCTTGCGTGGGAACGCCAGCCAGCCTGCGCGGGGCGCGTGGGGAAAGCACTAGGGGAAGCCAGCTTTGAGTCTATCTATGGCAGTCCGCTGAGTATGTGACGGCTGGCCCACGCATAGCTGTGGAAGAAGTTGTCAAGAGGGCGAGGGATGGGCTTTCGGCTAAGCGGCCGCCAGAACAAAAGCAGGTGAAGATAATCGCCAGCGTCGAGAGGACGACCCGAGGTAAAATGACCCCATGAGTCCAGAAGTCGCTGATCTGCTGAAACGGGCACTCGCGCTCCCGGCTGAGGAGCGCACCGCTTTGGCCAACACCCTGCTCGACAGCCTCGAAGACGCGGACGAATCAGTTCAGGCCGCCTGGGACGAAGAAGTAGCGCGTCGCATGCAAGACCTGCAAGCGGGCAAAGCCGTGACCGTCCCTTGGGAAGAACTGCATCAAGAGCTGTTGGCGATGTTGAATGAGCATTAGGGGCGTTCGCTACCATCAGGGCGCAAGCGCAGATGTTAAGAACGCCCTAACGTGGTATCGAACTCGCAGCCCGAAAGTGGCGTCGGACTTCGTCGGAGAACTCGATCGCGCGGTCGATACGATCCGTGAAGCTCCGAAATGCTGGCCGATGGGAAAGAACAATACGAGACGGTTCCTTCTTTGGCGATTTCCTTTTTCAGTCATTTATTCCGAACAAGACGGAGTGGTCGTTATTTGGGCCGTCGCGCACGGCAGCAGGCGACCCGAGTATTGGACTCGTCGCCTCAAATGAACTAGGGGCAGGCCCAGCCTCTCTCATTTCGATCCTCGACTGCCCCGCCCTTGTCGCGTGCGCTGCGACAGGGCGGAGATTTTGGTCTCCGTGGTTGAGCACGGAGGCTGGCCCGTCTTTAGTGTTTCTCGCCCACTTCGCGGATGCACTCCTCGAGCACGTCCATGGCAACGTCCGCTTCTTCCTTGCTCACCACCAGCGGCGGACACAGGCGGATCGAACTCGGTCCGCAGCCGAGGAACAGCACGCCATGCTCAAAGGCTTTTTCGACGATCAGGTCGCGTTCGGCGGCGCCGTATTCTTTGGTCGCTTTGTCTTTCACGATGTCGACGCCGATCATCAGTCCGCGGCCACGCACATCGCCCACCAGCTTCAGCTTGGAAGGCCAGGTGGACATGCGATTCATCATGTGCGCGCCGACTTCGGTGGAGCGATCGAGCAAGCGCTCTTTTTCGATCACGTCGAGCGAAGCCAACGCCGCCGCGACACATACGGGATTGCCGCCAAAGGTCGATGCGTGCGATCCCGGCACCCAGTCCATGATTTCAGAGCGCGTCAGCGTAATGCCGAGCGGCATGCCGGAGGCGATCCCTTTAGCGATGCAGATCATGTCCGGTTCGACGCCGGTATGCTCGACCGCCCACCATTTGCCGGTGCGTCCCACACCGCTTTGCACTTCATCCAGCACCAGCAGAATGCCATGACGATCGCAGATGCGGCGCAGCTCCTGCATGAAAGACCGTAGGCGCGACCACATAGCCGCCCTCGCCCTGCACCGGCTCGACGAAGATTGCGGCAACTTCCTCAGGAGGCAAGGTCGTCTTGAAAAGCTTTTCTTCGATAAAACGCGCGCAGCTGAGCGCGAAGGCATCCGGATCCTGCGCGGCATCTTTGCGTCCGCGATAGAGATCGGGATACGGCACATGAGTCACTCCCGGCATGAGCGGGCCGAAACGGCGGCGCTGCTGCGGCTTCGAAGCCGTGAGCGAAAGAGCGCCCATGGTGCGTCCGTGAAACGCGCCAAAGAACGCGATAATGTTCTGCCGTCGCGTGTGATAGCGGGCTAGTTTTAGCGCGCACTCGATCGCCTCAGCGCCGGAGTTTCCGTAATAAATCTTGTGTGGCCCCGGCATGGGCGCGATCTTCGACAGACGCGCAGCGAGCTCGACCATGTTCTCGTAATAAAAATCGGTCCCCGACATGTGAATCAATTCGCCAGCCTGTTTCTGCATGGCGGCGACAACATCGGGATGGCAATGGCCAGTGGAAACGACGGCGATGCCGGCGGAGAAATCGTAGAATTCGTTGCCGTCAACGTCGGTGACGACGATGCCGCGTCCGCTCTTGGCTACCAGCGGATAAGAGCGCGTATACGAAGGCGAAATATATTGCTGGTCGCCGGCAAGCACTCGACGAGCATTTGGCCCGGGCAACTCAGTCTTGATCTTTGGTCCGATGGCCTTCTTTTCAGGCGTCGGTGCGGTCATGGTCTTCGTGGTCATGGAATCCTCCGTGGCAGCTGTCAGTTCGCAGTCTGCTGGTTGTGGGTGGGTGAGATCTCAACTCACGCCGCTCTGGTTCAAGCAACGCGAATGAGAACTTCAGGCGGAGGATGGAACTAATCGCTGCCGAAGAGGTTAGGACGCAGGCGCGAAGGAAGATTCGCCCGATAGCGACGCGGGCAGACGAGACAATGCAGCCAGCACTCGGGCAAGTGGGCGTTCGCCCGCGAGGACTGAATATTGCACGAAATGGACAGGTTGTGCGGCATTGCAAATCCCCAACATCGCTGAGACATTATACCTTGCGGCAATAGGGGACCGTAAGCCTTAAACCAGTGACTAGTGGTCAGTGGCTGGTCGTGAGTTCAGGTTCTTTTCCGAACTTCGAATCCCCGCCTCAACCTTCCGTCTGATATGTTTGAGAATTCCTCGCCTTTCCCCTATGCAATCAGCACAGCATCCAAGCCGGTTCGCGGTAATCTTTGCCTTCGGTCTGGTCTATCTTTTTTGGGGATCGACCTACCTGGCGATCGACATTGCCGTACAGAGCATCCCTCCGGCCCTGATGTGCGCCACGCGGTTTTTGATTGCCGGGGTAGTCATGCTGGCGGTTTGTGCCGCGATGGGAAAGCGAATCTGGTATTCGGCGACACAGCTGGCGGCGACTGCGCTGGTGGGCGTTCTGCTGCTGATGGGCGGCAATCTGACCCTCTCATGGGCTGAACTGTCAGTGCCGACTGGCCTGGCGGCGCTGATTATCTCGGTGACGCCGCTGTGGTTTCTGGTGCTCGATTCGCTTCTGCTCGGCCATCATCGCATTTCGTGGCGAGGCAAGGCCGGGTTGGCGCTCGGGGTGGTGGGGCTTGCCGTGCTGTTCTGGCCCGAGTTGCACTCTACTTCTGAAATGGGCCGGCGAGAGCTTTACTCTTGCGTCAGCCTGCTGGGCGGCTCGTTTTCCTGGGCGCTGGGGTCGGTGCTCTCGAAGCGCTGGCTATCTGGCATGGATGTCTTCAGCGCCATCGGCTGGCAGATCACCGCGGCGGGGGCAGCCAGCCTTGTTTTTGCCTGGGCGGTGGGAGATTTTCCGCTGGTCGTATGGAGCGCACGGAGCCTGGGCGCGGTCTTCTATCTCGTCGTGTGCGGCTCCTGGATCGGCTACACCGCCTACATTTGGCTGCTCAAGCATGTGCCCACGTCGAAGGTGTCGACCTATGCTTATGTGAATCCGGTGATCGCGGTGTTTCTGGGATGGCTGATTCTGCACGAGCGCATCGACCGGTTCATCTTTGCCGGCAGCGTGATTGTGCTGCTCTCGGTGATTCTGGTCACCAGCGCCAAAGTTCACAAGAAAGATGTCTCGGAAAAAGTACCCGTAGCAGAGAGCGGATAGTCATTTCCAATCGCTGCTTAGTCGTCGCCTTCATCACTCAGCAAGTCAACTGCATGGCGATGGATCACATAAGTTCGCCTCAATGATAATGATGAGCTGGGCGATAACGACGAGCCAGGCGACAATGACGGGGCAGGCTCAAAGGTGACCCGAGCCGGGGCCCGCTGCCATTCCATCACTTTGCATGCCAAATCCGGGACTTGTCCTTCTTGCCCCTCGGTCGTAAATTTCGCGTCGCCAATCTGCCATTTCACCAGCGGCTTGCGCCGGCCGACCTGCGCGACCATGGCGTAGATCTCCTTGTCATCCTCCGACAAGCCGCAGTAAGCGGCGTAGTCCCTGTACCAACTCACGACTGAGTACATCGCATCGAACTCCGGCAGATTCACCGGCGAGATGCGGCTGGTGACGCGATCGACCAGCAGCCATCCGCCACGCTGCCATTGCCAATGCGGCGTAGTCGCCGGATCTTGTGGGAGATTATCGTTGATGCGAAATGCGCGCTGCACCACGAACACGCGGTCGGTGACATCGTGAACGGCGCCGAAGGTAAACTCTTTGATCCGCGCATCGACCGACAGGGAACGAATTTTCAGTGTGGGCGGTTTGTCTTGTTCAGTTGAGGCAGCGGAATCCGCAATGTCGTGCACCGTTGTCCATTTACCGAAAGTGATGACGTGGGCTTTCGCGGCGCCAGCTGCGTTTGCGGGGAACGCCAGAAATATGAGCAGCGGTATCCACAAAGGGCCTTGCGAAAACCTGAACATCTCTCGCGAAAACTTACACATGCGCCGAGGTTAGGCACTCGCACAAATAGAAAGCAAGGTTGGCAATGGCAAAGTTTCGCACATTCATCGATGTCAATGCCAAGACGGGACGAAACCAAAGCATCTCATTGGGGATTGCGGGAAACATTTTTCAGAAGATGAATCGCTTCTGCTACGTTCATCTGCCGCGCGCTTTGCAGTAGAATCATCAAAGGGTTCTGATGAGCTTTTCGCACAACTTCCGCCCAGATGCGGACCTGGAGGCAGCAACTTCCGAAGCGGCCCTGGGTTCCGATACAAGCATGGCCGGCCTGTTGCCTGCGCGCCGCCCGGCGCGAATCCTCGTGGTGGATGATCAGCCTACGATCGCCGGCCTGATGAGCCAGCTTCTGACCATAAGTGGCTACGAGGTAGTGACCGCCTCCGATGTCCGGCAAGCCGAGGAAGAAGTCCATCGCCAGGCCCCTGACCTGATCCTCTCCGACGTTCGAATGCCAGGAAAATCTGGCTACGACTTCTGCCGTGATCTAAAAAGCGATCCGGCGACGCGGCTTATTCCCTTTGTCCTGATCACCGGCCTCAGCGACAGCTCAGATAAGGTCCGCGGCATTGAAGCCGGTGCCGACGATTTCCTGAACAAGCCGGTTCTGGCTGAGGAGTTGAAAGCCAGGGTCAAATCGCTGCTGCGAGTGAAGGAATTTACTGATGAGTTAGAGACGGTAGACTCCGTTCTTTGCACTCTGGGATTGATCGTGGAAGGCCGCGATCCTTATACCGAAGGTCATTGCGAGCGGCTTGCCGAAGGTGCCGCGAATCTGGGAAGGCATTTGGGCCTCGATCAGGATTCAATGGTGGCCTTGCGCCGAGGCGGATTTCTGCACGACTTAGGGAAAATTGCCGTGCCCGATTCGATTCTAAAAAAAGGCAGCGATCTCACGCCGACGGAATGGCAAATCATGAGGCAACATCCTATTACCGGCGAAAATATCTGTAAGCCGCTAAAGTCTTTGCGGCTGGTGCTGCCGATTATCCGGCACCACCATGAGCATGTCGATGGATCGGGATATCCGGATGGCCTGAGGGCGGCCGAAATCCCGCTTCTGCCTAGGGTGTTGCAGGTGGCGGATGTCTACGATGCCTTGCGCACGGCCCGTCCTTATAAGCCCGCGCTTTCTCATGAACATGCCGCGCAAACCATGCGCCAGGAAGCCCGCCAGGGCCTCTGGGACGCTGAACTGGTGGATGAGTTTTTTAGCATGCTCTCGATGCAGAAAACTGCAGCCTAAAGCCGGTACAAGCGGCCAGCTTGGCCGTCGGGATCCAGAGTTCCTTAGCGTACTTCGCGAATCCTTGGCGCCCTTCGCGGCTTAAGACCCTTATTTACCGCAAAGTTCGCGAAGAACTGCCGCAAAGTTCGCCAAGCGAAAGATCGCCAAGCATGAGGCTTCTTCCCGCTATTTGACTGCTCTTGCAGTTTCCCGCCTCGGCAGACGTACAATAGCGCAGCGCTTTCACAAGCAACGGCCCTGGGACTTGCAACATCTTAATCATTCCTCGTTGCTGCGAACGCTGGTGGCACGGGGCATTCGATTGCAAACAGTGAACTACAGTATCGTCATCCCGGCATACAACGAAGGCAGGCGCCTAGCGCCGACTTTGGAACGGGTTCTGGCCTACGTTCATCAGCAGGGCTGGAACGCGGAGGTCATCGTAGTGAACGATGGCTCAACCGACAATACCGCCGACATCGTGCGCTCGTTCGCTGCAAACCATCCGGAGCTGTCGCTCCTCGAAAACCCCGGCAATCGCGGCAAAGGCTACAGCGTACGTAATGGCATGCTGAAGGCCCGCGGCGAGGTGATCGTATTCAGCGACGCCGACCTGTCATCCCCAATCGAAGAAATGCCCAAATTATTACAGGCCATTTCCCAGGGCGCGGACATCGCCATTGGCTCGCGCTGGCTGCGCGCGGAGTTGCAGACCACCCGGCAGTCGCTGCATCGCCAATTATTTGGAAGAATATTCAACGGCTTGAACCGGCTCATTCTCGGCCTGCACTTCAAAGATACGCAATGCGGATTCAAGGCATTCACCCGGCGCGCTGCACAAACCATTTTGCCCTTGCAGCAGATCGAGCGCTGGGGATTCGATCCGGAAATCCTTTTTCTGGCCCGCAAGTTGGGATTTCAGGTGGTGGAGGTTCCTGTCCGCTGGGGACACGTAGGTGGAACAAGAATTAATCCCCTGCTCGATGGCTCTCGCATGTTCCAGGAGATGCTGCGCATCCGATGGAATAGCCTATCGGGGAAATACAACGGTGCTTCTGAACGCCCTGCCGCACGGCCGGTTGAGACTATGCCCGGAAGACCCGCAGGCAGACTCTAAATCTGTGGCCTAAGCACCTGCCCACAACGGGTTAGGCGGTTTTCTGTTTTGGACATGATTGCTTCACCGCTTCAATCACTCTGCGGCCCATCTCCTGCGTGGTAACGGTTTTTTGCCCGTTAGAGGCAATATCGACCGTGCGGGAACCGCTATTCAGGACGGCTTCGACGCTTTTCTCCACGCAGGCGGCCTCTCGTTCCAATTGAAATGAATAGCGCAGCAACATCGCCACGGAAAGAATCGCTCCCAGAGGGTTGGCAATTCCCTTTCCCGCGATGTCGGGTGCGGAGCCATGTACCGGCTCATACAATCCCACCTTGCCGCCGATGCTCGCCGAAGCCAGTAACCCGAGCGAACCGACGATAGCGCCTGCCTCGTCCGATAAAATATCGCCAAACATATTTTCGGTAAGCACCACGTCGAAATCCCTGGGGCGTTGCACCAGTGACATTGCGGCAGAATCCACATACATGTGCGAGAGCTGCACGCCGGGATACTCTTTGGCGCAACGCGTGACCACCTCGCGCCACAACCGGGAGCACTCAAGAACATTGGCCTTGTCGACGGAGAGAACTTTGCTGCGCCGCTTCGCAGCCAACTCAAAGGCCATCCGCGCAATGCGCTCGATCTCCGGCTCGCCGTAAGTCATGGTGTTCGTTGCGAGACGATGGCCTGCATCGCCCATGATGGAACGGGGCTCGCCGAAATAAAGACCTCCCAGCAGCTCGCGCACAATCAGGATGTCGGTGCCGCGAACCAGTTCGGCGCGCAGCGGAGAAGAGTCCTCCTGGGCCGGAAAGCAAATCGCCGGGCGCAAGTTCGCATAGGCGCCAAGTTCCCGCCGCAGACGCAGCAGTCCGGCCTCCGGCCGAAGATGATTGGGATTTTTATCGAATGCGGGGTTTCCCACCGCGCCCAGCAGGACCGCCGATGAAGATAAGCAAGCCTGCAGCGTATCTGCAGGCAAAGGATCGTTCGCCGCAGTCAGCGCCGCGCCGCCGACATTTTTATGTTGCAGCTGAAGCTGATGTCCGAACGAATCGGCAACCGCTTGCAGAACGAGAACAGCCTGGTCGGTGACTTCGGGGCCGATCCCGTCGCCGGGAAGAATGCAGAGATTTAGCAGCATGCGGAAAGTAGTCTAACGGAAACAGGCCCCAGCGTCAGCTTCACTGCAGCCGATCCACCGGCCCACCGTTGCACGGTTCTCCTTAGCATCGATAGTTTGAAACAGTCACTCTGCCTCGGCTGGCCGCGCAGATTTGAGTTTGGACCGACCTGCAGGGCAGAACGGGGAGCGCTCCCGAAGAGCGCGGACACTGGCAGCGCCTGAGTGGTGCCAACCATAAACTCGGTTCCACCTCCATCTTGTTCCGCATCGCCGTTCAGACCGTACACGACGAATGCATCCCCCTGTTCGACGGTGATGTAGCCGTATTGGTCCGAGGTGATCGAAGTGGTAGCAGCTGAAAATTCTCGCAGCTTGTTGACCTCAAGATTGCTTTTTCGCACTTTCACCGGGTTGCTGTTCTGATTGGTCCCGATGAAAAGAAAGTTGCTGTTCGCGGCCATCGAAACGGTGACGCTATTGCTGCCGACGAATGGCAGGTCGATGGTGTTCGTGAGGACGATGGAGACACTGTCGCCGGAAGCTGTCACGGTATCGGTTTTTGTATAAACGTAGAGTTGTATGGGATTGGCGCCGGAGTCGACGACGTAAATAGCGCGGGTAACCACGTTACCACTCACGGATGGTAGCCCTTCGAGAATGGCGCCGGCACTCAGAAACGGGCCGAGGCCCCCCACCATAGCAGCCCCCGCTTTCTGAAGTCGACCCGCATACGGTTGCAGTGATTGAAGTGGGGCCGCCAGAGTAGTAGGTATAGAGAGTTGCGTCCGGCGCAGCGGCCGGCTTTTGCGCCTGGAGTGGAATTGTGGCGGCTGCCAGCAACGTGATAATCGACAAGGCGCGAGAGCGGAAAGGCTGGAACATGCGGTTTCTCCTTTTGACGGGCCGGATTGTAGGCGCTTCACGAGGAACCGAAAAGCGTGGCCGACATTGTTTCTAGGAGCGAATGATTTGTCAATGTGCAGGAAATTGCAGTAGCGGGCGAGTTAGGGCCGATAATTTAAAATCAGCAATTGAGAATTTCTATACGCCCCAGAGGTAGTCTTCCTGCTCGCGCTGCTGTTCGACCCCGACCGGCAGAGGAACTCCGAACGCATTGGGCTGCGTCGCCATCGGAAATGGCTTGGCTGGCTCCTGACTCGAGCCACCGCCCGATGCTGCCGCTGCCACAGCGGTCGCGAGCGGCTCAAACAAAGGAGTCGCGGAAGATGCCGGCTTGTGGGTGTCGCGGATCAACTCCAGCAGATGATGATCTTCTACGTGTTTGATCTTATCGGCGAGTCGCACAAAGCGCCGGTAAATATCGTCGAGCGCGCGGCGGTCGAACTGATAGCCTAGCTGTTCGCAGCGGATCGCCAGCGCGTGCCTGCCGGAGTGCTTGCCCAGCACCAGCTTCGAATCGGGCACGCCCACCGATTGCGGCGTCATAATCTCATAGGTCAGCGGGTTCTTGAGAACGCCATCCTGGTGGATGCCTGCCTCATGCGCGAACGCATTCCGCCCGGTCACGGCTTTATTCGGCTGCACCGGCACACCGGTGATCTCACTCAACAACTGGCTCGCGGGAAACAAATGTTCGGCCGCGATTCCGGTTTCGTACGGAAAACGGTCGTGCCGAACCCGCATTGCCATGACGATTTCTTCCAAAGCAGCATTCCCGGCACGCTCGCCGATGCCATTGATCGTGCACTCGACCTGTCGCGCCCCCGCTGCGACCGCGGCCATCGAATTGGCAACCGCCAAGCCCAGGTCATTGTGGCAGTGGGCCGAAATCGTTACTTTCTCGATTCCTTTCACCCTCCGCCGGATGGTCGCAATCAGTTCTCCGAATTCCGCCGGCACCGTGTAGCCAACAGTGTCCGGAATGTTCAGCGTGGTTGCTCCGGCTTCGATCACGGCTTCCAGCACCTGGCACAGAAATTCGGGATCGGTGCGGGTAGCATCTTCCGGCGAAAATTCGACGCCCTCACAAAGCGTCTTGGCGAAGGCGACCGACTCGCGTGCCTGGGCCAGGCATTGCTCGCGCGTCATGTGCAGCTTGAACTTCAGGTGAATATCGGAAGTGGCAAGGAACACGTGAATGCGCGGCCGCGCCGCATGTTTCAAAGCTTCCCAGGCGCACTCGATATCCGGCCGGCAGGCGCGAGCCAGGGCGGCAATGGTCGGCCGGTGTATTACCGCAGAAATCGCCTCCACGGCTGCAAAGTCTCCATCGGAGGCAATCGGAAATCCGGCCTCGATCACATCCACGCCCAGGCGGTCGAGTTGATGCGCCAGCCGCAACTTCTCCTGATGATTCATGCTGCAGCCAGGGGATTGTTCCCCGTCGCGAAGCGTCGTGTCGAAAATGCTGATGCGTATGTGCTCGCCAGACATAGTTATTTATTCCTTCAAGAGCTATAGGTGCATGCTCAACCCTTTATCCTACGGGCCGGAGGTGATGAAGCAAAACTTATAATTATTCAGCAACCATTAGGTGTTCTGCTAGTATAAGAGACGCTAATGAAATGTAAAGTTGTATCAGGTGCAAGCCAATGGAACTTTCCCAACTCGAAGTCTTCCTCGCCGTCGCTAGGGAGCATCGCTTTTCGCGCGCAGCCGAAAAGCTCTACCGTACTCAGTCGGCGGTGAGCCAGACCATCCGCAAGCTTGAGGAGGAACTTGGCGAGCCTTTATTCGACCGTTCGTCACGCGAGGGCATTCTCACTGACGCCGGGCAGGTCTTGCTTGAATACGCCGAAAAGCTCCTGAATCTGCGCCGCGACGCCCATGAGTCACTCACCGAATTGCGCGAACTGCAAAAGGGCAAGCTGGTGATTGCCGCCAACGAATTCACGGCCCTCTATTTGCTTCCCGTGCTGGCCGAATTCCGGCGACTGCATCCCATGATCAAGATCAGCGTGCAACGTTCACTCGGCAGCCGCATCCCGGATGAGGTCTTGCAGCATGGCGCCGAACTGGGCGTGCTGTCTTATAAACCGGAGGAGCCCCGGCTGCACTCGGTAATCGCATATCTTGACGAGTTGGTGCTGGTCGTGCCGCCCAGGCATCCGTTGGCGTCGGCGAATCAGGTGAGCATCCGCCAGCTCGGAGCGGAATCTTTTGTGGCCCACATCGTCTCCTCGCCTTATCGCGAAAAAGTCCTGCAGACATTTCAGAAGTACAAAACTCCCCTGCACATGGACCTGGAACTGCCCACGCTGCAAGCCATCAAGCAATTTGTCGCGCTGGGGAACGGCGTGGCGTTGATGCCGGAAATCAGCGTAGAAACGGAAGTCGCGCGAGGAGAACTGGTTCGAATACCGGTGAGAGAGCTGCGGGTTCAACGCAAGCTGAGATTGATTTACCGCAAAGAGGCAGGCCTTTCGCACGCCGCGCGGGCGTTTCTGAAAGTAGCCGAAGCAGTCGCGCAAGAAAAATCAGGACGCTACCGCTTCCAGCGAGAGAGATAAAGACGAAGTCTTTTCCCTCAACAAATATTGAGCTGCGCAAAAAAAAGCGACAAACCAGAGCGGGCTATCCCCGTTCAAAGGCGCGTTTCTTTTCCACGTCTTCGAGCGCGCTGCGCATTGCGCTCTCGAACTTCTCCGCTTCTCCCATCAGCCCCGGCGTAGCTTCCGCCCACTCGCCTTCCATCCGCACCAGCCCATTTCCCGAAAGCAAACGCCCGGCAATCTCAACCAAATGTCCCGGCGAAGTCTCCAGATACTGCGCCTCCGTAGGATCGCCAATCCAGACGCGCTTCCCTGCCGCATCAGCAGAACCTGATTTCATCTTCGTCTGCCAATAGACTTTGCGCTCGAGGAAAGTCGCAATCTCCTCATCGCCGGCTCTCCCAAAGTTCCATTTCTGCCGCTTGAAATCGTAATGCCGGCTGGAAAAGGCCACCGGCAGCAGCTTGCCTTGCTTCACAAACTCGATCTGTTTTCTGTCCACTTCCTTGCGCAACGCGTTGACCACCGGAGCTTCCGCGTCCTTCGGCTCAAGCGACGGCAGCACCTCGCGGACGGTCGCCGACAAGTTCACCGCCACCAGCGCGTGCAATCCATCCGAACCCTCTACGCGAATGTCGGCGTGTAACACCCAAAAATCGGCGCCCGAGGTCGAACGGTGAAACGGCCATTCAAAATCCATCGTTAGCGGCAAACCGGTTTGCGTCACCCAAATCGTTTTCTGTTCGTTCACTATCCGTCAATCCGCCTTTTGAAAAAATATAAAACAGAATTGTGACGTCAAAAGCGAAACCTGGGTGCCGCTGCTCGTTTCGCGGCTAACTACTTTTTTCTCCCGCTCACCTTGGCACCCAGCCGCAACATCTTTCTCACCATTCCGGTCGGCAGTCGCTTCATTTCGTCGTGCAACTCCGTCACGGCATCGAAGAATCCCGCCATCGCAGAAATTCGTTCGCGCGTAAAATCCGCTCCCGGCTCCTTGGGATCGAGATCTTCCAGGCTTCTCCGCAGCATCTCCCGCGTGGGATCGATTTCCCTCCGCTTTCTCTGCTCCACCACCAGCCGGAACATCTCCCAAACATCTTTCATCGACTCATAGTGCTCGCGCCGGTCGCCGAGCACATGCACCGCACGAACGATGCCCCACGTCTCCAGCTCGCGAATCGACGTGCTCACATTCGACCGCGCCACGCTCAGCGTCTCGGCAATCTCCTCCGCCGGCAGCGCCCGCGGCGACAGATACAGCAGGGCGTGGATCTGCGCGACCGTGCGATTGATCCCCCAGCGCGTCCCCATCTCGCCCCAGTGGAGAATGTACTGCTTCTGCACTCCCGTTAAAGTAGCCATGTTTAACTATTGCTTCAGTAATATCAGAAATTACAGAATATACGCTAAGAATATGAACCTTCAGCCGGATTTGTTCGGCTGAATCAGTTTACTCAAGAAGATGAAAGTTGTTCGCGAGGATTGAAGGAAATCAGCCAGCCCTCTAGAATCCGAAGTCAATGAACGTCGTCCGCATCGCCGAGCTGCTCGAACCTTTCTTCGGATCGGGCCCCGTGAGGCTAACCGATGCCCGACTGGCTCATATATCGACGTACATCGATCTGCTTCGCCGCTGGAATGCGCGTGTGAATCTCACGGCGATCCGCGATCCGGAAGAAATTGTCACGCGCCATTTCGGAGAATCGCTTTTCGCCGCCCGGCATTTGTTTCCGCCGCATGATCATAGTGCGACCGCCGAGCCCGTAGCGTCAGGCCGCGTGACGCTCGCCGATATCGGTTCCGGTGCCGGCTTTCCTGGTATTCCAATCAAGCTGTGGGCTCCCGAGATTGCTCTGACGCTGGTTGAATCGAATCAGAAAAAAGCGGTCTTCCTCCGCGAAGTCTGCCGCGGCCTGGGTCTCGCTGGCGTGAAGGTAGAAAATGCCCGCGCCGAAACGCTCACCGGCCAAGCTTTCGACATCGTGACTCTCCGAGCCGTTGAGCGCTTCACCGACGTGCTGGGTGTTGCCGCCAGCTTGGTTCGCCCATCCGGACGTTTGGCTTTGCTGGTCTCATCCTCTCAGGTCAAGACGGCCGAATCGATGCTTTCTCAATTTCGTTGGGATGCTCCGACTCTGATTCCTATGTCTGAATCGCGTCAGTTGTTGGTTGGTAGAAACGACCTGATCCGAGAGCGAGCTTCATGGGAATCAAGATCGCCAACGTCACGGTGATTAATAGGTGGGATTTATTTTAGCAGAATGGGCCATATTGTCGATGAGTAACATGATCGGCTGCCAATTGGAGGAAGAAAGTGGGAAACCGCCTAGAATTATGCCCCTCTAAGGTTTCCGTCCACCTCGATCTTTTCAATTCATGGCAGGAATGTTCCAACTGGAACATTTTGACAGTGCCCTTACTTAGCCTAGAGTAGTCCCATCAATGTTCCAGTTGGAACATCGAACCTGTTTTGCACACGAATTCTTCTTCTGCACAGAGTTTCGTGATTGCAATCGAAATCTCAATCGCATTATTCTGCTTACGCTCTCGGTTCCAAATGATCGCCTCCCGATTATCGTTTTCCGCCGGTCGCTTCAAACAACTATGGGACGCGTAATCGCTATTGCCAACCAGAAGGGTGGCGTGGGTAAGACTACGACCGCCATCAACCTGGCCGCCTCTTTTGCTGCCGCCGAAGTAAACACGCTGCTCATTGACTGCGACCCTCAGGCGAATGCTTCTAGTGGGCTCGGCTTGGCGAAAGATGCCGGCCGCGTTTCAACCTACCATTTGCTGATGGGTGCTGCCGGCGCCGAAGAAGCGCTGGTTACAACCGAACTCGAACAGCTGTGGCTGATTCCTTCCCACAAGAACCTGATTGGGGCCAATATTGAATTGGTTGAGGCCGAGCGGCGAGAGTATCGCTTGCTGGACTCGCTTGCCGCGCTGCGGGACCGCTTTCAATACATCGTGCTCGATTGTCCACCAGCGCTCGATTTGCTGACTTTGAATGCGTTAGTTGCGGCAGATTCTGTTTTGATCCCCATGCAGGCGGAGTATTTTGCACTGGAAGGAATCAGCGAATTGCTGGATACAGTGGAGCGGATCCGCGCGGCTTTGAATCCTGGGTTGGAGATTGAAGGCGTCGTGCTTACCATGCTCGACGAGCGAACCAACCTGGCGCAGCAGGTCATCGCTGAATTGAAGAGGTTTTTCGGGGAGAAGCTTTTCGCAGCCAGCATTCCGCGGAATATTCGACTGGCCGAGGCGCCCAGTCACGGGAAACCGGCACTGGCTTACGATCCGCGGTCGAAGGGCGCGGAGAGCTATATTCGGCTGGCCAAAGAAATTATCGGCAGGCATTTGGCGCTGGCGAATGCTACTCCCTCCGCAATCAGCGCCTGATTTTAGGCGGCTCGTTCAAATCACAGAGACCAGAGAGGGTTCACAGGGGAAAAGATCAATGACAACGGCCACGGCGCAGAATTTGGCGGCAACTGAAAACAAGAAAGACGAGAAAACGGAGAAGCGGCGGGCGCTCGGGCGCGGCTTGGAATCATTGCTGCCGGGACCGGCGCGTAGTTACCCCGAGCGTCGCAGCTTCTCCGGCACCGAGGGAGGCAATTGCGCCTGCGGAGATTGCCAGAACTGGCGCGGCCGCGGAAGAACTCAAAAGTCCGACGCCGCAAGCAGCCTCGCTTTCGGATCACTCTGGAAGCATTTCGATCTCGGCCGAGGCTGCGGCACCGCGCGACGTGGTCGCCGATCTTGCCATCGATCTCATCGATAAAAATCCTTACCAGACGCGCTATTTATTCAATGAGCAGGAAATGATCGAACTGCGCGATTCGATCCATGAGCATGGAGTGATCCAGCCGGTGGTGGTGCGTCCGGCCGATCAGGCAGGACGTTACATTCTAGTGCTCGGCGAGCGGCGGCTGCGGGCGTCGAAGATGGCGGGCAAGGAGACCGTTCCGGCGCTGGTGCGGCGGCTCTCACCGCAGCAGGCGGCCGAGATGACCGTACTGGAGAACGTGGTGCGGCAGGACCTGAATCCGATGGAGCAGGCCGAGGCGTATCGCGTGCTGAGTCAGCAATTTAATTTGACGCAGGTGCAGATCGCGCAGCGGATCGGCGTCTCGCGCGAATCGGTCGCGAATCACATGCGGTTGCTGCGGCTGCCGGAAGTGCTGAAAGAATATGTAGCGCTGGGGCGGCTAGGTTTCAGCGAAGCGAGGGAACTACTCTCGCTGCAGAATCCCGAGCACATTCTGATGGTTGGCGAGGAGTTGCTGCGCGGAGAAATGAAGTGGAACGAACTGAAAGACCGCATTGCGCGGTTGAATTCAGCCTTGCCGCCAACGGCTGCGCCGGCGCAGGCGGGAGCAGCGCGGCGGGTTGATCCGAATGTGCGCGCCGCGCAGGAGGAAATGCAAAAGTTATTGGGTGTGCGGGTAAAAATTCGCGATCATAATGGACGTGGCTCGATTCTCCTGGAGTATTCCACTGTGGACGACTACCAGCGTATTGTGGACATGCTAAGTGGAGGCAGACGCGAATAGCTAGGAGCTATAGCTGGTCTGCCTGTGGCTTCTGGCCTGTTCCTGTACCGCATCCTCAGTCGGAATGGGCCGGCAGGGCTTCTGGTGAGTAAAACCTTGTATGCACCCGTGAATGTCCGGCCGGTCGCCTGAGGCTGCGCCGTGCCCCACCCGCCGAAAGGCGCGGCGGGTGGGGCATCCTCTGTTGGAAACGGAGCCAACAAATATGGGGCCGCCGGATCGCTCTGGCCCATAGTGGGATCTCCAAGAATCAAAATAGTAATCGGTGGAGCGCGACCGGCATTTTCGCAGCTATCATTGGCATCTGATCATCGAAAACAGGTGATAGCAAAGCGAAAGTGGTGCGGATTTGACTGAAACCGCAGAAATCCTCGCTTCTGTGGCCACACAGATGATGGCCGGCGACCACGTTACTCTCGGCGATCAGAAGATTCGCGTGAAGCGTATCGGCAGCGGGCGGCTGCGGATGGTTCAGTTCCGCTGGGGCGGAAAGATGCTGGAGGCGATCGAGCAGAATCCCGAGAAGCCCAGCCGCTGGGGACAGCTGGCGCGGGAAAAGCATCAGGTGGTGCAATTCATGGACCCGCAGACGCATAAGTACGTCGCAGTGTCGGTGGATGGAAAAGTTCGAGAGTATGCCCACATGGACGATGATTGACGATTATTGAGTGTGCGCGCGACCGACCGGCCCACCTTTACACAGCCCCCCAGCTTGATTCATTGGAATCCCCAGTAGATGCCCGCCCTGGCGTCCCGTGGTAGAATCCGTGCGCTTTCGCAGTCGACACTGATGTTCCGGCTGAATGCCGCGGAGGATGGGTTATGCGAAGCAGTCTCGCTTTGGCGATGTTGGTGGTGGCTTCATTTTTGATGGCGAATTTTGCCAGCAAGACCGCGATTGCGCAGGAAATTATTTTGCATAGCTTCAACGGCAGCGATGAGAACGATGGCAACGAACCCGTCGGTCCGGTGCTGCTCGATGGCTCGGGAAATATTTACGGCACTACGTTCAATGGTGGACTTTACGGTTGGGGCACGGTTTTCAAAATGACGCCGGGAGCGGGCGGCTGGTCGCTGGCGAATCTTATCAGCTTCAACGGCATGGGCGCAGCCTGGCCGACCTCGCGTTTGACCTTCGACGCCGCAGGAGATCTTTACGGAACCACCTTCTTCGGTGGCATTTTAAATGACGGCGTGGCGTTCAAATTAAGTCCGGCCGCCGAAGGGCCGTGGAACGAGAGCGCGCTGCACGATTTTAGCCCCAACGCCCACGATGGAACGTTTCCGCGATCGGGGCTGATCTTCGATCAAGCCGGCAATGCGTACGGCACGACCACCGGCGGCGGCACGCACGGCAATGGCACGGTGTTCCAGCTGAGCCCAATCGCCGGAGGCGGATGGAAGGAAAGCATACTGCATAGCTTCGACGATACGGATGGATGGCAGCCGACTGCCGGCTTGGCCATCGACGAGGCTGGAAATCTCTACGGAACCACCGATTTCGGCGGCTCGTCTTCGGCCTGTGACAGCGGCTGCGGAGCTGTGTTCGAAGTCAGTCCTAAAGCGGGCGGAGGCTGGGGCGAAAAGGTTCTCCTCAGTTTTAACAACACGAATGGATCGAGCCCATCGACTCCGGTGACGCTCGACGCGGAAGGAAATATTTACGGCACTACGAGCTCGGGCGGCGCTTACAACCAGGGCAATGTATTCAAGCTGAGTCGCGCGTCGGGAGGGTGGGAACTGACGATTCTGTATAGCTTTGGGGCAATCCCCAACGATGGAGTTGCTCCCTTTGGTTTTCTGGCTTGGGATGCGACTGGAACACTGTATGGCGTGACCGGATATGGCGGGACTTTCGGCGCGGGAACTGTATACAAGCTGTCTCGGCAGGCAAGCGGAACCTGGAAAGAAACGATTCTGCACAACTTCGATTCCAATGGTGGAGACGGGTATTCCCCCGGCTCCGGGGTGGTGCTGGATAGTGCGGGCAATCTCTACGGCACCACGGAAAATGGCGGCACCTACGGAGACGGCACGGTGTACGAGATCGAGCGCTAGCGAGGCGAGTGCCGGAGAGGAGGGGGGAGGGTACCGGCACAAAGGCGCAGACCGCATTGAAACCGTCCATACTGAGGTCGCCGCAGGCTTTGGTAGCTTCCGAAAGCTGGGCCCGAACCTGGGTGCTGCAAGAATCAAAATAGTAATCTGTGGAACGCCGCCGGCATTTTCGCAGTTATTATCGGCACCGGATCATCAAAGAATGGTGCTAGCAAAGCGAAAGTGGTGCGGATTTGAGTGAAACCGGAGAAATGCTGGCTTCTGTGGCTATGCAGATGATGGCCGGCGACTACGTTACTCTCGGCGAGCAGAAGATTCGCGTGAAGCGGATTGGCAGCGGACGGCTGCGAATGGTCCAGTTCCGGTTGAATGGAAGAATGCTCGAGGCGATCGAGCAGAACCCCGAAAAGCCAAGCTGCTGGGGAGAGCTTGCTCGCGAAAAGCACCAGGTGGTGCAGTTTATGGACGCGGAGACGCACAAATATGTGGCAGTGTCGGTAGATGGGAAGATTCGAGAGTATGCGCACATGGGTGAGGATTATTGAGCGTGCGCTCGCTCGTGGTTTTAGACATCTCACTCCGATGGTGAAGGCCGCGACTCCAAAACCGTGACTGCATGGTGTCGCATTCTGCGGCCAACCAACATTCCTCTCCTCTCCATTTGCGGAGATTCCCGCGCAATGGGACAATATCCCCATGCAAAAAACTCTTACCTCGGCATTAACCATACTTGCGTCTGTAGTGCTTGCGTCGGGAAATATTCTGGCACAGCAAAACGCGGCGCCTACCACTTCTAACAGCGCGCCATCGACCACCACGAGCAAGCCGAAGACTTCTACGACGAAAAGGTCAACGGGGGCAAGAAGCGCCGCGCCGCTTACGCTCAAAACCGACAAAGAAAAATTCAGCTACGCTCTGGGCATGAGGATGGGAGCTAATCTCAAGAAGCAGAATGTTCCGGTCGAGCCGGCAATTCTCGAACGCGGTTTGAAAGATGCGATGGCGGGC
Organism: uncultured Acidobacteriaceae bacterium; assembly: GCA_963743585.1. GTDB lineage: Bacteria > Acidobacteriota > Terriglobia > Terriglobales > Acidobacteriaceae > Sulfotelmatobacter. Next base: position 490,882 of record CAVUQI010000012.1, read on the forward strand.
GGCAAAACCCTGCTTACCGAAGAGCAGGCGCAGACTGCGCTGATGCAGGTACAGAACGACCTGCGCAAGAAGCAACAAGAGAAGATGCAGGCGGAAGGAGCGGAAAACAAGCAGCAGGGCGCCGCGTTCCTCGCCGAAAATAAAAGCAAAGAAGGCGTAAAAACCCTGCCCAGCGGACTTGAATACAAGATCCTGAAAGAAGGCACCGGACCGAAACCCACGGCGGGCGATACGGTGGAGTGCAATTACCGCGGCACGCTGATCGATGGTAAAGAGTTCGACAGCTCGGCCAAGCACGGCGGCCCGGCGACGTTCCCGGTGGGCGGCGTAATCAAAGGATGGACCGAGGCGCTGCAGATGATGCCGGTCGGGTCGAAGTGGCAGCTGTTCATTCCTCCGGACCTGGCTTACGGCGATCGCGGCGCGGGACCGGACATCGGACCGGATTCGACGCTGATCTTCGAAGTCGAGTTAGTCAGCATCAAACAGCCGGAGAAAAAGGGCGAGAATTCCGGGAGCAAGCCGGGCGACGCAAAGCCGGCCGATGCGCAGAACAAGCCAGCCGATCAGAAACAGTAGCTAGCATCCGGTCGTGTGGCGCGGGCGCCTCGCCCGCGCAGGTTTTAGCCCGCGATGCGACTGTAGTAACCTAAGATTAGTAAATCGGGGACCAGCAATCTCACAGAAGGATTGGTATGGCGCACACGGTTTTTTGCGTGAAGTTTCAACGGCAAATGCCGGGGCTGGATGAGCCTCCGTTCGATAACGAACTCGGCCGCAAGGTCTACGACAACGTTTCTCAGGAAGCCTGGCGCATGTGGAGCGAGCATTGCAAAATGCTGCTCAACGAGTACCGCCTGAATCCGGCGCGACGGGAAGATCAGGAAGTGATCGTGAAGCAATTGGAACAATACTTCTTCGGCGAAGGTTCGGCCGTGCCGAAGGAATACGTGCCGCCGGCAAAGTAAGCACGCTTCCCTGACCAGCGTAACGCTACCAGTGTTCCGTTTTTCCATCCAGCAGATTGAGCGCGTGGGGAATTAGTTCGATGACAGCCCCAAGGGATTCCACTGCGCCTGCGGGGCTGCCGGGCAGATTCAGGATCAGGGTTTTTTCGTAGACTCCGCAGAGGCCGCGGCCCAGAGCGGCGAATGGAGTTTTCTTTCCGCCTTCGAGGCGCATGCGGTCGGCGATGCCATCGATCAGGCGATCGCAGATTGCTTCCGTTGCTTCCGGCGTGACGTCCCTTGGAGCTATTCCTGTTCCGCCGGTGGTTACGACGAGTTGTACTTTGGGAGCGAAGTGGAGAATAGCGTTTTGAATCTGCATCGAATCGTCCTGCACGATTTGCGTGGCGACGACGCGAAAGCCGGATTTCGTCAGAATATCCGCGACTGCGGAACCGGAGAGATCGACGCGTTCCCCGCGGGAACAGGAATCGCTCACGGTAATGACGGCTGCAGTGAGGTTTGCAGGAATCGCGCTGTGCGCGTCAGCTGTCGAGGAGGACATCTTCTTCCTCTTCGCGGCCGCCGCCAGCCAAACTTGAGCCGCTGGAAGTGGCGCTGCTCACGGTTGACCCGGCGGCGCTCGCAGGTTCTTCGGGGGTTTCTCCGCCACCGTCGCGCTGCGATTCGTCCAGCAGTCGCAAGCCTTCCATCAGCAGGCCCTGGGTGTTGAGTTGGGTGGTTTCCTGGTTGGTCTTGCCCTCGAAGTTGAGTTCGAAATTGCCGCCGGTCCAGCGCAGAACTTTGAAGACGGCCTGATCTCCGACGAGCGATCCATAGGTTGCGTGCTTGACCTGGCCCTCGGCGAAAAAGACTTCGCACTTGTCGGCGCCGTTGTTGAGCTTCAGTTGGCAGCTCTTGCGTCCCATTTCGAGCGACTGCATGAGGTCGATGACGTTCATCTGTGAGAGATTACCGCGCACCACGCCGTCAGAGGGCGCGGTCTTCGCCATTTTTTCAAGTGCGATGCGGTCTACGGTGCGCTTGATGCGGCGCGTAGCTTCTTTCAGGAAAAACGGTTTGGCGAGATAATCGTCGGCAGCGTCTTGCGGCGAAAGGCGCTCGTCAATGTCGGCCCGGCTGGCCATCAGGATCGCGGAAAAATTTGCCGTTGCCGGACGACTCTTCAGCTTTTCGACTAACTGGCGGCCGTCCATTCCGGGCATGCGATAGTCGCAGACCACAAGTTCGGGAGGGTCGTCGACGGCCTTGAGCAGGGCATCGGCGGCATCGCCGGCGGCGACAACCTGGGCGAACGGCGTGAGAGCTTTCTGCAACATGCCGAGCACCATCGGGTTGTCATCGACTAAAAGAAGTTTGACGTCGTTCGCCATGATTATTTTGCGGGCTGCTTCTTGCCGCTGAGGCTGCCTCCGTTGCGGCTCGTGGCTTCGGCCGTGGTTTTTTCGATCTCTCTTTTCCCGTTCGCTTCTTTGCGCTCGTAATTGCCGCTTTTGCCGCCAGATTTACGCTGTAGCACAATCTCTCGAATTTCGACCCCCTTATCAATTCCCTTCGTCATGTCGTACAGAGTCAGTGCGGAAACGCTGGCGGCGACCAGGGCCTCCATTTCGACGCCCGTATTGGCAGTGGTGACGACTTTGGAGGTGATGGCGACGCCATTCTCGCACAGGCGCAAGTCGACATCAATGTGCGAGAGCGGTAGGGGATGGCACATGGGGATTAGATCGGAGGTACGCTTGGCGGCCATGATTCCGGCTACACGGGCGACTTCGAGAGGATCTCCTTTGGGATTTTTGGGGAGCGCTTGGAGAACCGCCCGTTGCATGTGCACGAAGGCGCTGGCTTCGGCTTCGCGGCGGGTTGGGGATTTCGCCGAGACGTCTACCATGCGCGAGCGGCCAGTGGAGTCGTAGTGGGAGAGCTTGGGCATGCGGAATCTCTATCTTACATGGTGGGGGTGCCGACGGTCGGCGGCCAAAGCCTCGTTGATTCTTGTGGCTTTATCGCAGCGCTAAAGCGCTGCGCCACCCAAAACCAAGAGGTACCCAGAGCGAGCAGAGATACATATCCTAGCGCAGCATGATTGCCACCCATTCGTTTGCCGGGATGTGCTCGCGATCGGGAGGGATGACGATGTAGCAATTGGAACGGGATTGGGCGGCGATATCTCCGGAACCCTGCCAGGGGATGAGTTCGGCGTGGGAGTCTGCGTGTTTTCCGGAGAGGATCGCCGGGAGAAAACGGGTCAAGCCTGGCTTGATGTGGATCGTTGATTTTAGCCGCGCGTGGGCAAATGTGAGTTGATGGGGCGGCATCCCAGCCAGGGCTTCGAGGATTGGGCGAGCGAATAGTTCGAAGGTCACCATGGTAGAAACAGGGTTGCCGGGAAGACCAAAGAAGTATTTGCGAGCAGACCTTTCGCGGGCGTGGGCGCCACACCGGCCGAAGACTACCGGTCGCCCCGGTTGGATTTTTGCTCCGGTGAAAAAGAATTCGGCTTGGAGTTCGGCCAGGACTTGTTCTACCAGGTCGTAGCGTCCCATGGAGACGCCGCCGGTCATGATCAAGAGATCGGACCCCAAGCCTTGCTCGATGAGTTCGCCCAGGCGACGGGGTCGGTCGGGAGCGATGGGCAGGATGACCGGCTCACCGCCAGCTTCTTGAACTTGTACCGCTAGCGAGTAGCTGTTGGAATTGCGGACCTGCGAAGGGCCGGGGTCGTGATCAATGTCGACGATCTCGTCGCCGGTTGTCAGGATCGCGATGCTCGGGCGGGTGAATACCCGCAGTTGTGATTTTCCCACTGAGGCGGCAAGGGCGATGCCGGATTCGTTGAGACGCATGCCGGGATTGAGCAGGACCGCGCCGCGTTGGGCTTCGGCGGCTTGGGGGACGATGTTTTCTCCAGGAGCAGCTGAGCGCGTGAACTCAACGATGCCGGCTTGCTCCGAGGTGTATTCGACCATTACGACGGCGTCAGCTCTCGGAGGAATGGGTGCACCCGTCATGATCGAGTAGGTTTCGCCGGGGGAAACTGGGCGTGGATTCTCGGTAGGGCCGGCTTTAATCTCTCCGATGTGTTTTAGTTTTGCCGGCAGGGTTGCAAGGTCGGCGGAGCGGACGGCATAGCCGTCGCGCGTGGAGCGGGGAAATGGAGGGATGTCTCGGTCGGCAGAGATCGGCTCTGCGAGGACACGGCCGGCGGCATGGAGCAGGTTCAGGGTTTCAGCGGCAGGGGGAGTAATTTGTGAGGCGTGTTGCTCGACCGCGAGGCGGGCTTGTTCGAAGGTCAATACCAACGATTGAGTCGGTGGAGCAGACATGGGAAGATGATAGCAACATGCGAGGAGAACACCCCGACGGCTCACGCCGGGATCTGCTGAGAGAGCGCCTGATCGCAGCGCTCAAGCGCTGCGCCACCCAAAAGCTCCGATGCTTGTAAGTTGCCCGTACCTGTAAGCTGCAGACTCTAGAGCGGCTGGCGGGCCAATTCCTGGCCTAGGATGGTGGCGTTACTCGCGTAGGACAAGCCGGTTTCGAGTTCGATTACGCGGTCGCGGACCAGTTGGGCAATTTCGCCGTCGAAGTGCTGCATGCCTTCCTGGGAGCCGGTTTTCATAGCATCGAGCAGGGTTTTGCCCTCGCGTTCGCCTTTTTCGATGCACTCGCGGGTGCGGGGATTGGCTTTCAGAATTTCGGCGACGGGAATGCGCCCCGTACGGTCGCTCTTGGGCAACAGGCGCTGGCAGATGATGTAGCGGAAGGTTTTGGCGAAGCGCTCGCGGACGCTTTGCTGCTCTTGCGGCGAAAACGAGCTGACGATGCGCTCGACGGTTTTGGGCGCGTCCATGGTGTTGAGGCTGGAGAGCACGAGGTGCCCGGTTTCGGCGGCTTCTAAAACGATTTCGATGGTCTCGCGGTCGCGCATTTCGCCAACCAGAATTACTTTTGGCGCCTGTCGCAAAGCTGAGCGAAGGGCGTGGGCGAAGCTGGTGGTGTCGCTGTGCAATTCGCGCTGATGAATGGTTGAGGATTTGTGATTGTGCAGGAACTCGATGGGATCTTCAATGGTGATGATGTGATAGCTTTTCTCGCGATTGATGCAATCGAGCAGTACGGCGAGCGTGGAAGATTTGCCCGAACCGGCAGGGCCAGTGACCAGCACGATGCCGTCGCGCAGTTTGGCGACCTCGGCCAGATGCGTCGGCAACCGCAGAGAGGCGAAATCTGGGATGGCGGTGGGAATCACGCGCATCACAACCGCGCAACTACCGCGCTGGATGAAGATATTGGCGCGAAAGCGGGCCACGCCGGCGAGGCCATAGGAGATGTCGCAGGAGCCATATTCGCGCAGAGATGCAAGGGCCTGCTTGTTGTCGCCGATGAGATCAGCCGCGATGTGGCGGGTGTCATCGGGGGTAAGGGAACTGAGACTGGGTACCTGGACCGGAATTAATTGGCCGTAAACCTGGACTTGTGGCGGGCGTCCGGGAGAGAAGATGAGATCGCTGATTTTATCGCCGGCGCGCAGCATGGCCGCCAGCAGCGCTGGCGTGGGCACTTTGCCGTTGCCGGAGTGATCTTCGAGCGAAACTGAAATTGCCGCGATGCCAGGTGACGCCATTCCATCCCATCCTCGAACGCTTTTTCTTAGGGACTTTCTGCACCGCAGCCGGGAGTTCGTCGAAATCGCAGGGTCAGGTTCGTGGAGCTAATCTAGCGCGTTCGGATCGGAAAGGTAAGGACGCTTTGGACGTAGCCCTTGGTAATGTCGGCAGGCCTGTCCCTAAGAGGCTTACTCCAAAGAGGATCGCGCTGCGCGCGATGGACAGCCGAGGGCGGCTGTCCCCACATGTCCGGAGGGACTGTGCTTGCCACCACGCGAAGTAACAGATTACTGGCTTTTCTTTGCTGGCTTCTTTTTGCCGAAACCAGTTTCGACCGGAGCGCCGATGCTGGTCAGCATTTGTTTTGCGACATCGGCGTAGGGGCCGGTGGGCGCGAGTTCGAGATACTTCTGGAAAGCTTCGGCCGTGCCTGGAGGCGCGACCATTTTGTCGCCCTGCAGGGTGGCTTTGCCGATCATGTTCACGCCTTTCTGGTAATAGGCATCGGCTTTAGTGGGATCGGCTGCGATGCACTTGTCGAAGGCCGTGATCGCGTCGTCCACTTTGCCCGCATTGGTCAAAACCGCGCCCTCATTGTAGTAATAACCGGCAGCGCCTGCGGGATTGAGCTGAGCGGCCTGATTGTAGGCCTTGATGGAGTCATCGAGTTTGGCAGTCTTGCCCTCGGCTTCTCCGAGATTGTTGTAATAACCGGCGAGACGCTGCGGATCTTGCGGATCTTTTTTGGTCGAGGCGTCCATCGCCTTCTGTTTGAGATCGATCGCCTTCTGATAGTCGGTGATGGCTTCCTGCAGGCGGCGGGTTCTCTCGGCGGGGTCGGTCTGCTTGAGGGCGGAGTTACGATATGCGTCGGCGAGTTGCGCCCAGAGAACATCGTGGCTCGCGTCGATGTTTGTGGCTTCGGTAAGGATGCTAATGGCCTGATCGAAGTCTCCGGCTTTAGACGCAGTCGAGGCAGCAACGATTTTATCGTTGAGTTGCTTAATCGTAAGGTTTTCTTGGGCGGCTTTTGCCTGGGCCTCCTGCTGTTGCTTTAGTTGCTCGGGAGTCAGGCCCTGGCCCTGCGCGGCCTTTTCCTGTTCTTTCTTTAGATCGAAATCCAACGTGTTTTCATCGGCAACAACCTGGAAATGGTTGACGTGGAACAATTCTTTATTAGCTTTGGCATCGTCGGCATTCTTGTAGAGGGTGACGTTGTAGTTGCCGGGCGTAAGCCCGAGGGAGAAATATTCGCCTCTCTTGTTGGTCTTCAGGGTGTATTTCTGGCCGTTGTCCTGGTTGGCATAGACGACTACACCATCAACAATAGGATTCCCTTGGATGTCTTTAGCAGCGCCTTTGACGGTCCCGGAAGACTGGGAGAACAGCGGAGGCGCACACAGTCCGAGCATTAAAACAATCAGAACGGATACTGCAAAATGCCTTTTCATGATGGTCTCCGCGAGAAATGTCGATTGTCGATTTTGGGGTTCCCGGCTGGAAATCCCAAAAAAAGCCTGGTTGAATCGAAAAATGCTTCTGAAGGAAATCTGATTATCGCTGGATGCTCTGAGTTGTTTCATAAGGAATCGGATCGTGGGCCGCGGCTGCGGCAAAGGCACGCAGACGCAGCACACAACTATCGCACACTCCACAGGCCTGATCCTGGCGACTGTAGCATGACCAAGTTAAATCGAAGGGCGCACCCAGTTCAAGGCCCAGCCGCACAATTTCAGATTTGCGCATATGGATAAGAGGGGTGACGATCTCGATTTTTCCTTCTTTTGTGCCGCTTTTAATGACCTGATTGAACGCGTCGTAGTAGGCGGGGCGGCAATCGGGATAGCCGGAGCTGTCTTGCTCCACGGCGCCAATGAAGATTTTCGTGGCCCCAAGGACTTCGGCCCAGCTAACCGCGGCGGAGAGGAAATGTGCGTTGCGAAAGGGGACGTAGGTGACGGGAACCTCGTGGCCGATGTTTTCGGAGGCGGGCACGGGAATGCTTTCATCGGTTAAAGCTGAACCGCCGATGGTGCGGAAAACCTCATTTCGAATGGCGAGTTGGTCGGGAATGTTGAGACGGCGGCAGATGGCGAGAAAGGATTGGCGCTCGCGCTCTTGGGTGCGCTGTCCGTAGCTGACGTGGAGCGCGGCGGGACCGTAGTCGCGGGCGGCCAGGGCGGCGCAGACGCAGGAATCCATGCCTCCGCTGAGGAGAACGATGGCGCGTTGGCGAGAGGACGGCATGGAACAATTGCCTGATTTTACGATTGCTGATTAAAATCGCACTCACGCTTGAATCCCATACTCAGGATTTTCTCAATCAACAATCGACAATCAATCAACAATTTTTTAAACTCCTTTCAGCGCCGGGTCCCAGATGAATTTGTGGATTTGCAGGCTTAGACGCGCGGGGACGTTATCGGCGAGCATCCACTCGGCTAACTGTTGCGGATCGAGCAGGCAATGGGAGCTGTCTCGGGTCCCAGATGCTTCTTTGCGAAATGCCGGCGAAAAGAGCACGGCATTTACTCGATTGGCAAGATTATGGCGGCGCGTGAAATCACGAGCGAATTCGTAGTCCGCGCGGCTGCTTAGAACAAATTTGATCTCATCGTGCGGGTTCAGGGCTTGCAGGTTATCGAGATCGAAGGAATCGCCTTCGGCGGAATCGGGGCATTTTACGTCGACGATTTTTACGATATCGGCGGGGACGCGCGCCAGTGGACGTTCTCCGCTGGTTTCGAGCAGCACGCGGTAGCCTGACTCCAGGATTTGATTCATCAGCGGCAAGAGATCGCGCTCCTGCAGCATGGGCTCGCCGCCGGTGATTTCGACGAGGCCGCCCGCGGGAGCCAGGCGCTGAACTTCGGCGAATACCTGCTGCTGCGACATTTTGCAGCCACCGGTGAAGGTGTATTCGCTATCGCACCAGTTACAGCGCAGATTGCACCCGGTCAGGCGAACGAAGACGCAGGGCAGGCCCGCATAGGTCGATTCGCCCTGGATCGATTTAAAGATTTCGGTGATCTGCATGGCTAGTCGCTGTACTTCTACTCGCTGTACTTCGCGGTAGTGGTTTCGGTCTCGAATACCGTAACGTCTTTCACGCGAACGCGGCCACTAGTGGCGGCTTTCAAGCGCGTGTTGGATTCGTCGTAAAAATATTTTGCCAGGTTTTCCGCCGACGGATTGATGACCGTAAAAGGCTCGATGTCGTTGATCATCTGATGGTCGAGACGCTCAATCACGTGGCGCATGACATCGCGGAGATCTTTGAAATCGAGCAGAAGCCCGGCTTTGTCGAGTTCGGCGCCCGCGAGCGTGACGCGAATCTTGTAATTGTGGCCGTGCGGATTTTCGCACTTGCCCTTGTAGTTGCGCAGGTAATGGCCTGCGGCAAAAGTATCATCAACGGTGACTTCGAACATGAGCCCTCAGCTGGCCGGGAGGTCCGGCCGGTTCCCGCGTGCATTGGCCAAACATCCATTGTAACGCGGCACGGAAGCCTCGCTGCTTGACTGGCTGCCGCTTTGACAGGTAGCGTGCGTATTTGTGCATACCCGCAAAGGAGCGATCATGTCCCGGCGAATTTCCGTTTTTGTAGCAGTATCTATTTTTATTCTTCTGGCGAATCTTGCCGCCCAGACTAAGCCGGAGACCAAGCCTGATGTGCCGGAGTTCGACGTCAAGGAGCATTACACGAAATATGAGTATCGAATTCCAATGCGCGATGGAGTGCATCTTTTTACGGCGGTCTATGTGCCGAAAGATAGTTCGCGCGCTTATCCATTTTTAATCAATCGAACCCCCTACAGCGTCTCGCCCTATGGTGTGAGCCAGTACCGAAAGCGTCTCGGGCCGGCACCGGAATTCGACGAGGCGGGATACATCTTTGTGTTTCAGGATGTGCGCGGACGCTATATGTCGGAGGGGACGTTTGTTGAGATGCGGCCGCACATCGACGTAAAGAAGTCGAATAAAGATGTCGATGACTCCAGTGATCTTTACGACACGATCGACTGGCTGCTCAAGAAGGTCCCGAATAATAACGGCAGGGCAGGGATCTGGGGGATTTCGTATCCGGGATTTTATACCTCGGCGAGCATCATCGATTCGCATCCCGCGCTGAAGGCAGCTTCGCCGCAAGCTCCGATGACCAATCTTTTTATGGGGGACGATTCGTACCACGGCGGAGCTTTCATGTTGGACGCCAATTTTGGGTTCTATGCTTTTTTCAAGCCACAGGCGAATCCGGAATTGCCCTCGAAGGTCAGAGTCCCGTTCGATTGGGGCACAACGAGTGGGTACGACTTTTATCTGAAGGTTGGCCCGATTTCGAATCTGGATAAGTATCTGGATGGCTACAGCGGTCTATTTGACGACCAGATGCGGCACGACACATACGACGACTATTGGAAGCCGCGGAACCTGGCCCCGCATATGAAGAACATTCATTGCGCGGTGCTAACGGTTGGCGGGTGGTTCGATGCGGAGGATTTGCAAGGGCCTTTCAGCACGTTTCATGCGATAGACAAATACAACTCCGGAATATTCAACGCGCTGGTGGTTGGGCCCTGGGTACACGGGGGATGGTATCGGTATGACGGCAATCATCTGGGGCGGGTGGAGTTCGCGTCGAATACCGGCGAGTATTACCGGAAAAATATCTTGTTTCCGTTTTTTGAGCAGTACTTGAAGGGCGGCACAGACGCGCAGCTGCCGAAGGCATATGTGTTTGAAACCGGAACGAACGTGTGGCGGAAATATTCGGAGTGGCCGCCGAAAGAGGCGGAAGCGAAGACGTTGTATTTGCGGGCCGGCGGCGGCCTGTCGTTTGATCCGCCTTCGGACTCGGCGCTCGAATTCGACGAATATTTGAGCGACCCGGCAAAACCGGTGCCTTACGTGAATTATGCTGCGATCGACACGCCGCAGCAGTACATGGATGCGGATCAGCGGTTCGCCGACAGCAGGACTGACGTCCTGACTTATGAGACGACAGTGCTGCAGGAGGATGTGACGATTGCGGGGCCGATCTCGCCGAAGCTTTTTGTTTCGACCAGCGGGGCCGACTCCGATTTCGATGTGAAATTGATTGACGTGTATCCCGCGGATTATCCGGACAGCAGATTTGATTCGCCGAACCGTGAGGACAGAGACAAGCCGCGCACAGATGTGCGGCTGCCGGAATACAAGATGGGCGGATATCAGCAGTTGGTGCGCGGCGAGCCGTTTCGCGGGAAATTCCGGCACAGCTTTGAGAAGCCTGAGCCCTTCACGCCTGGAAAAATCGAAGAAATCGATTTCACCATGCAGGATGTAAACCACACCTTCCGGCGCGGGCACCGCATCATGGTGCAGATTCAGAGTTCGTGGTTTCCGCTGACCGACCGGAACCCGCAGACTTTTGTGAATATTCCGTTTGCGAAGCCTTCCGATTTTGTGAAGGCGACCGAGCGTGTCTATCACGATAAAGGGCAGGCTTCGGGAATTGTGGTGGGGGTAGTGCAAGTGCCTGGAGCTGCGGAAGGGTCTCAGTAGCCAGCAATTTCCTGATATCACCACCAAATCTCACCACAAAGGACACGAAGGTTCACGAAGAAAGCTCGCTTGAAGCAGATCCCTCTTCTCTTGCTAAGAAAAAATTAAATAAAGGTCGGACCGGCAATCGCCGATAGGGTCTTGTGGCGGCGAGTTGGGCCGGAAAGGCGAATCTTGACTGCGATTGTACGTTCTGAAGGGCGAGTTACCATTCCGGCGGCGATTCGCACTGCGTTGCGGCTGCGAGCCGGTGATCGCGTGGAGTTCGTTGCGATGGAAGAAGGCGAATTCGCGATGTTCGCCGTCAGGAAAAGTGTGGGGACACCGAAAAAGGAATCGAAGGCCGCTCCGGCTACGCGCCCACGCTGAAAAACTCTTCTACCGCGCGCATTTCTGTCGTCCTCTTGTAATTCGGCAGGCTCTCGATAAAAACCCGGCCATATTGTTTTTTCAGGATGCGATTGTCGAGCAGGACGAGCAGCCCGCGATCCTGCAGCGAGCGGATGAGGCGTCCAAAGCCTTGTTTGAGCGTGATGACGGCCGAGGGCACCTGATAGTCGAAGAAAGCGTTCCCCCCGCCCGAGTCGATTGCCTTGACACGCGCGGCCACGACTGGGTCGCTGGGAACCGCAAACGGCAAACGGTCGATGATCACGCAGCTGAGCTGCTCGCCTTGCACATCGACTCCTTGCCAGAAGGATGAAGTTGCGAAAAGAACGGCGTTGGGAGTCAGGCGGAACTCTTCGAGGAGCGCGCTTTTGGGAGCGTCGCCCTGGCGAAGCATGGGGAATTCGAGTTCTCCGAGCAGGCGATCATAGATATCGTTCATCTGCGCATAGCTGGTAAAAAGAACGAAGGCGCGGCCGCGTGTGATTTCGAGAATTTGGCGGATGCGATCTGCGGCCTTGATTGTGAATTGCGGCGTGCGCGCGTCGGGCAGATCGGGCGGGACGTAGAAAAGTGCTCGATTCTGATAATCGAAGTGCGAGGGCAAAACGGATTCGCGTGCATTCTCGAGGCCGAGGCGCTGGCGGATGTAGTCGAATCCGGCACCCACGGCGAGAGTGGCGGACGTCAGAACGGCACATTCGAGCCTGGACCACAGGCATTCGCGCAAGATCGGCCCGACGTGGATGGGCGTGGCTTGAAGAAAAACGTTTTGCCGGCCGCGCAGGTTGCCTTCAGTGGCAAAAGTCCGTTTCTCGGTTGAGATCCTATCGGCACCCTGCGACGCGCTTCGCTTGCTCAAGGCAAGCCCAGAACTAAAGCCGCGCCCTTCGCGGTTTTGGGCTCGCGCATTTCCGCGCCCGCTGCGGCGTTCGATCCAGAAGACCGTGTTGCGCTCTTCCGATTCCATCGCGAAGCTCAGATGCATTTGAATTTCCTGGGTGCGGCGGACCAGGTTGAAAATTTCTTCAGGCTTTTGCGGCAGACCTTCGAGTTCGCCGGCGAGCCGGGTAAGCGCTTGATTCAGCGCGATGAATTCATCCCCGTTTTCCTCGAGAAATTCGCGGCGGGAGTCGAACGCGAAGCGGCCCTCTCCCGCAGGTAAAAGCGAAAAAAAGAACTGCGATTTCTCGCGCAGGCTTCCCAGCGCGCCTGAGAGCGCGGCGGACAAGATGCGGTTATGCTGAAGCGTCGACTCCACGTCACGCGCGAGGTCCTCCACGCGCAAGTTGCCGACGGAGATTCCGAAATAGTTGGCGGCTACATCCTCCAGCTCGTGGGCTTCGTCGAAGATGACGGCTGCGGCTTCGGGGAGGATGCCGGCATCTGGCGCGCCTTCCGCTTGCAGCTTGATGGCCAGGTCGGCGAAGAAGAGATGATGGTTGACGATGATGATGTCGCTTTCCATGCCGCGGCGGCGCATTTCGGTGATGAAGCAGCGCTCGAATTCGCTGCACTTCTGGCCGGTGCAGGCTTCGGAGCGGGCGTCGAGTTTGTGCCAGAGCTGGCTGGCTTCGGGAAGTTCGGCGAGTTCGGCGCGGTCTCCAGTAGACGTGGTTTTTTCCCAGACCGCGATGTCGCGGTATTGCTCGATTTCTTCCAACCCGCTTAAGACGGGCGCACTGCTCAGGTCATAGAGCTTCTTGCGGCAGAGATAATTGTTGCGGCCCTTCATGTAGCAGACTGAGAGACGACGGGCAGATTCACTGACAGCCGAGGCGGCCGTCCCCACATGGTCCGTGCCCGTAACTCCGAATAGCGCGTGCTCGAGAAATGGGATGTCTTTGTAGAAAAGCTGCTCCTGAAGGTTTTTCGTGCTGGTGGAGATGATGACGCGCTTGCCGGAGCGGATGACGGGGAGTAAGTAAGCTAGAGTTTTTCCCGTGCCGGTGCCCGCTTCGACGATCAGGTGGCGTTTCTCTTGCAGCGCTTGTTCGACGGCCTGGGCCATTTGCAATTGACTGCGGCGAAATTCGTAGGCGGGATGGGTCCGAGCGAGAACGCCGCCGGGAGAAAAGAATTGATAGAGGGACGGGTCTTTGCCGATTGCAGTAGGAGCCGAAGAAGATGCGGACTGGGAGGTCAGAGGCACAGAGTCACTATAATAGCTATTCCACTATAAAACGGCCTCGGCCCTATTTTGACCCAACCTACCTATAGCTCGTTCGGCGCTGTCGACACGACATCGGCGGACATTCCCACGCTTGCCATTGTTGGGCGGCCGAACGTGGGCAAGTCGACGCTGTTCAATCGCATTGTGGGATCGCGGCGAGCGATTGTCGGCGACGAGCCCGGAATTACACGGGACCGTCTATATAGCTATGCGGAGTGGCGCGGGCGGCACCTGCGGATTGTCGATACCGGAGGAATTCTTCCGGAAGAAAAAGATTTTATTCCAGCGGAGATTTTTCGACAGGCGCGGGTTGCGCTGGACGAGGCTGCGGCGGTTGTGATGGTGGTGGATGGACGGAGCGAACTGGCCGCATCTGATCTGGAGCTGGCGCGGTTGCTGCGAAAAACTGGCAAGCCGCTGTTCTTGGCAGTCAATAAAGTGGACAGCGAAAAGCAGTCGTCGCTGATCGACGATTTTCATGGGCTTGGGATTCGGGAGATGTTTGCGATTTCCGCCGAGCATGGGCGCGGGGTGGATGATTTGCTGGATGCAGTTTTAGAGGCGGCGCCCGAACAACGATTGAGCACGGAGAGCACGAAGGTCACAGAGGAACTGAATGCAGAAATTGCCGAAGAATCGCAATCCGCAGCAACATCGGCGGAACCGGAATCGATCCACGAGACGAAGATTGCGATTATTGGGCATCCGAATGTTGGGAAATCGACATTGCTGAACAATTTGACCGCTTCGGACCGCGCGATTGTATCGCCGATTCCGGGAACTACGCGCGATGCGGTGGATGAATTGGTCGAGCGTAGCGGGCGGCAATTTCGGTTTATCGATACGGCGGGGATTCGGCGCAAGGGCAAAACCCATTTGATGGCGGAAAAACTTTCGGTCGTGATGGCGCGCAAGCATCTGGAAGCGGCCGATATTGCCTTGCTGGTCATCGATGCGACGGAGGGTGTGAGCCAGCTGGACGCGGCGATTGCCGGCTATGCGCACGAGAGTGGACGGTCGGTGATTATTGTCGTGAATAAATGGGACATGATAATCAGTGGAGCGCAGAAGGCGGGCAGGCCGTCGAAAGCCGCGCGGATGCGCGAAAGCCGGCGTCCGGGAGACCGGGAAGCTTATGAAGAGCGGCTGCGGTACGATTTGAAGTTTTTGAGTTATGCTCCCGTGGTTTTTGTTTCGGCAAAAAGTGGAAAGGGCGTTGAGAAGATTTTTCCGCTGATTGATAAAGTCGCCAGCGAGCGGCGGAAGCGAATTTCGACTTCGGAGATGAATCGGTTTATCGAGCATGTCGATTTTGAGCGGGCGTCCGTTCCGATGCGGCAGCGGGTGAAGATTCTTTATATGACGCAGGCAGCGGTGGCTCCGCCTACGTTTGTGCTCTTCACGAACCGCGCCGTCAAACTGCACTTTGCGTATCAACGCTTCTTGGAGAATCGGATTCGGGAGGCGTTTGGATTTCTGGGAACACCGATCTGGATCAAGAACAAGGCGCGAGATTGACGCTTCAGAGCATATGAACCACGAAGGACGCGAGGTTGCACGAAGGCCCGAAGGCGCATGAGCTCCCTGATGCGACGGTTTCTCCCCATGGTGGCGTGTTTTTGGTGGCTCGGGTGCGCTTCGATTGGTCCGCCGCTGCCGCCTTCGCTCGAGCTGCCCAAAGCGCCTGTCGATTTACATGCTGAGCGTAAGGGCGACAAGGTCACATTGACGTGGACCATCCCTCGGCGAACCACCGACCGGCGAATCTTGCGGTACCTGGGGGACACGCAGATCTGCCGCGGGCTTGAGCCGGTCTTAACAATTTGCGGCAAGCCAGTGGGAGAAGTTTCGCCGCCGGCGAACTACAAGCTAACGGGAAAATCGCTGCCGAACAAAGTCACCGCGTCTTTTGTCGACACTTTGCCTGGGACGATGCGGCAGGAACATCCCACCGGGTTCGCTACTTACTCGGTTGAGGTACTGAATACTTCGGGCCGAGGTGTGGGACTTTCCAATCAAGTTCACGTCCCGCTGCTTCCTACGTTACCGCCGTTCAACGATTTCGCTTCCGAGGTAACGGCGCAAGGTGTGCTGCTTACCTGGCATTGCCCAGAGAACCTGGCCTCGAAGCGAGCGGGCGTTACGTATTTGTTCCGAATCTATCGGCGTGCTTTATCGGGCAGCGCTGAGACGAAGGTCGCGGACGCGAATGCTACCGAGTGCGCAGCTGGTCAAAGCGGGGACGAGATCGAGCATCCTACGAATTTGGCGGGAGGGCAGGACAGCTTTCTCGATAAAACTTTCGAATGGCAGAAGACATATTTTTATTGGGGAGCGGTCGTGAGTGTGATGGCTGTACCGGGAAAGCCTCCGATTGAGGTGGAAGGCGACGACACGCAGCAGGTGAAGGTGTTCGCCAATGATGTCTTTCCGCCGGCGGCGCCGACTGGATTGCAGACAGTGTCTTCCGGGCCGGGGCAAGCGCCGTTTGTCGATCTGATCTGGACTCCCGACACGGAGGCAGATCTTGCCGGTTACAACGTTTACCGGCGGGAGAATGGTGGAACGCAGAAAAAATTAAATTCGGAACCGGTACAGGTCCCGGCATTCCGGGATACAAAAGTGGCCCCGAACAAGACTTATTTTTATTCGGTCTCGGCGATCGATCAGCACGGCAACGAAAGCGCACGGTCAGAAGAGGCGAGTGAGATGGTGCCGTGAGCGCCGGCAGGGGGCCTTCGACCATGCAGATTGATTCACTTCGCTCATCGATCCGCTTCACACAATTCTCTAAAACACGCCCTGCTTACAGCTCACTCCTGCGGTGAGGCAAATTCTTTTATTTCTTCGCGAATTCGCTTCGATGACGGCTGTAAAAGATGTAGATCAGCAGCCCCAGACCGAGCCACACGACGAAGCGCACCCAGGTGATGACGGTGAGTCCGAACATGAGGCCGCCACAGAAAAGCACTGAGATCAGCGGGAACCAGGGGACAAACGGGACCCGGAAGGCGCGCTTGCGATCAGGCTGCCTGCGCCGCAGTATGATCACTCCCAGAGAAACCAGAACGAAGGCAAATAACGTCCCGATATTGGCGAGGTCTGCCGCATCGCCAATGTCCACGAGGCCAGCGGGAATCCCCACGGCGAAGCAAGCGATCCAGGTGGACCAGTAGGGCGTCTGATATTTCGGGTGAACGGCGGAGAACAGCTTCGGCAGCAAGCCGTCGCGGGACATGGCGTACCAGATGCGTGCCTGCCCGTACTGAAACACAAGCAACGAAGAGATCATGCCCGTCAGCGCTCCGATCACGATGACCGAGCGGAAGAGCGGGTGCACACCCAGATACTTCATCGCGTAGGCGACCGGCGCTTCGGCGGCCGCACCGGAGACGAAGGTGGTGTACTTCATCATGCCGAGCAGGACGACGGCCACGCCGACATAGAGCACCGTGCAGACCACGAGCGACATGATGATGCCGAAGGGCAAGTCTTTTTGCGGATTGCGCGCCTCCTCGGCGGCGGTGGAAACGGAATCGAATCCAATGTAGGTGAAGAAAACGATGGCCCCTCCGGTGACGATTCCAGCGAAACCGGAAGGTGCGAAGGGATGCCAGTTCGCGGGCCTCACCAGCATTCCACCGATTACCAGGAAGGTCACAATGGCGCCGATTTTGACCAACACCATGACGTTATTGGTCTCCGCCGACTCCTTCACTCCGCGCACCAGTAGGAGCGTGAGAAGAAAAACGATGAGGAAGCCGGGAAGATTGAAATAGGCGCCCGTCCACTGCCCACCGGACCAGACTGGACTGGCAAGTTTTTCCGGCAAGTTGATGCCGAACACCGCCAGTTGCGCTTTTGTATAACCGGCAAAGCCAACCGCGACTGCGACGTTCGAGACCGCGTATTCGAGGATGAGGTCCCAGCCGATGATCCAGGCAAAGATCTCGCCGAGCGTCGCGTAGGAATAGGTGTAGGCGCTGCCGGCGATGGGAATCATGGAGGCCAGTTCGGCGTAGCACAATCCGGCAAAACTGCAGGCGACCGCGACCAGCAGAAACGAAATTGCGATCGACGGCCCGGCGGGTGGGCGCCCGTGCATCAGCGCTCCCGCAGTGCTGCCGGTGCGCAGTAAGTTGACGATTACGTCGAGCGCCTGCGCATGCAGGATGGACGGGACCTGGAAATATTCGCCGGCGGCCGCGGTGCCGGTGAGGATGAAAATTCCGGAGCCGATGATGGCGCCGATGCCCAGCGCGGTAAGCGACCACGGCCCCAGCGTTTTTTGCAGACGCTGGCCGGGAGCTTCGGATTCAGAGATCAGCTTGTCGATCGACTTGCAGCAGAAAAGCTGATTGTCGGAGGTGCGAACGGTTGCGGGCTGGGTTTGCGCGGGTTCCGTGGATGGTTGGGACAAGTGGCGGCTAGCTCCTGAAGAAGCTCTTAGGTATTGGCTTCCAGCCTTTGGCTACTTGAGTGTCTATTCAATTGAGAACAGTTCCGGTGTGAAGTTGGTCCCCACCCAAGCCAAAAGAAGGCATGGATGGGGCACCCGATTTATTCTTGGCACTTACCAAGTCTTACCGCTTCGACTGACCGCGAGCCAACTTCTTCACCTTGCGCTTCTTCGATCCGCGAGCGTAATCGCGGGGCTTCTTTGGCTTTTCGGCCTTCGCCTTTTTGCGCGCGGTCCGTTTTGATTTCTTGCGTTCTTCCCGGCTGAGCGTTGCTGTATTGGCCATGAACTTCCTTTATGATTTTGTAATTTGGTAATTGAGTAATTTGTGATTTAAGAGCAGCCCGGCGTTTTGAAAATTTACAAATTACCCGACTACAAAATTACCAGATTGCTGTTACGCGTTCTCCAGTTGAGCGTATTTCTCTACCAGCTTTTTCAAGCCGAAGCGAGGAAATTGTACAGTAATCTTGGCTTCCGCGCCTTCCCCTTCGCGGCGATAGACAGTTCCCTCGCCATATTTCGGATGGCGGACTTTTTGACCGGGGCGGAATCCGCGCTTGCCCGTAGGCTCCTCGATCTTAGGTTTGGGCACGGAAAATTTCTTTCCTCGGCTCGCGAAGAACTCGGCGATGTTGTCGATGGAGTTGTAGTGGGTGGCCGGAGTGGAGGTGGCGTCGCGGGGTTTTGCCCCGCCGGACAGCCGAGGGCGGCTGTCCCCACGCGAGCCCTGCCAGCTTGAGCTTTGGTCCTCGTCTTCGTAAGAGTAGTGGCTTGGTTCGTCGAACGCTGCGGGACTTCGCCCCGCTGGACGGCCGAGGGCGGCCGTCCCCACACGAGTTCTCCTATTTCCGATCTCTTCTATCAACGGCGCGGGAACTTCTTCCAGAAAGCGTGACGGAACGCTGGCCTCGGGCAGATCGGTGCCGTAGCGGCGGCGATAGACGGCGCGGGTGAGGATGAGTTGATCCATCGCGCGGGTCATGCCTACGTAACAGAGGCGGCGTTCTTCTTCGACGTCGTCGGGCTGGAGCATGGTGCGGGAGTGCGGGAACAAGCCTTCTTCCAGGCCGCTGAGAAAAACCAGTGGGAATTCGAGACCTTTGGCGGCGTGCAGGCTCATCAGCGTGACTTGTGAGCGTTCGTCGTAATCGTCGGCATCGCTGATTAGCGCAGCGTGATCGAGGAACTGATCGAGAGTTTCTCCCCGATCGCGCGAGTCCATGGCGGCGTTGACTAACTCGCGCAGGTTTTCGATGCGAGAGAAAGCTTCGGGAGTGTCTTCGGATTCGAGAAGTTTGATATAACCGGTGCGGTCGACCAGGAATTTCAGGATGTCGGCGGTGGAAACCGTGGAAGCAGGGAAGGGATTCGGCGGACGCAGGATGATCCGGCGTGTCATTCGGCAAGCTTTCGTTTCCGAAAACAACCGGCGGTTTATTAGCGATGCCGCTCGGGACCGTATTCTCCTCGTCAGCCTCACCATAAGCTCCGCCGAAATCGAATGCCGTGTTTTCGAATTCATTGGGTTCGAAGTCGGTAGCATTATCGTCGGGAAAAGAGTCCTCTGTCGTTGCTGGAAGAGATCCTGGCGGTCTCGGGCAACACGGGCGAGGGCGCCCGCGCCACATTTTGCTCCGCACTTTCTTCCAGGTGCTCCACGAAAGTTCCGGCTAGCATGGCTTGGGCATCGACGATCAATTGCTGAAAGCTTTTAAGCGATGCCAGGGCGCGCTGCGGCAAAAGTTGCCGCCGAACCGCTTCGCCAATAGCTCCCCAGAGTGAGAGGCCGGTTTCGAGCGCCAGGCGCTCGATTACTTCAATCGTTCCCTTGCCGATGCCGCGCGTGGGTGTGTTGATCACGCGGAGCAGCGAAATTGAGTCGTCGGGATTCTGTATGACTTTGAGATACGAGATCATGTCTTTGATCTCGGAGCGCTCATAAAAAGAGAATCCTCCAACCACATGATATTTGAGGCCATAGCGCCGCATGGCTTCTTCGAACAATCGGGATTGCGAGTTCGTGCGATAGAGGACGGCGGCGCGGGGAAGGTCTTCGCCGCGCTGAGCGGCCTCGCGCAGATACTTTGCCACGGAATCGGCGGCGAAGAGCGCTTCGTTTTCGCCGTCGGGAGCTTCGTAGTAGCCGATCTTGGCGCCCCCCTGGCGGGACGTCCAAAGATTTTTGCCTTTGCGGCGGACATTATTTGCGACCACGGAGGATGCGGCTTGCAGAATATTTTGCGTGGAGCGGTAATTCTGCTCAAGGCGGATGATTTTGGCCTCAGGGAAATCCTGCTCGAATTCGAGAATGTTGCGGATGTCGGCGCCGCGCCAGGAGTAGATCGACTGATCTTCGTCGCCGACGGCGCAGACGTTGTGGCGCTCGCCGGCTAGCATGCGCATGAGTTCGTATTGCGGGCGATTAGTGTCCTGATATTCGTCGATCAGCAAGTACTGAAAGCGTTTGTTGTAATACTCCCGCACGGACGCGACAGTTTTCAGCAGGCGCGTGGCTTCGAGAAGTAAATCGTCGAAGTCGAGGGCATTGGCTTTGCGCAGCTCCTTTCTATATTCCTCGTAGAGGTGCGCGATTTTTTCGGTCTTGGGATCGGCCGATTGCAGATAAAGCTCCTGCGGATCGAGCATATGATTTTTCGCCCACGAAATGCGCGAGAGCACGATACGTGGCGTGAGTTGCTTGTCGTCGAAGCCGAGGCGCTTCATGATCGATTTGACGACCGCTTGCATATCGCTCTCGTCGTAGATGACGAATTTTTTTGTGTGCCCAATTGGTGGCTGGCCTGGCGTAGCTGAGGGAATTTGTAAGGCTTCGATGTCGCGGCGAAGAACGCGAACGCAGAACGAATGAAATGTCGAGATGACCGGCTTGGCGATGCTGAGTCCACCGACGAGTTTCTCGACGCGTCCGGCCATTTCCGCGGCGGCTTTGTTGGTGAAAGTCATCGCCAGAATGGATTCGGGCATGACGCCTTTGTGATCGATCAAATAGGCGATGCGGTAGGTGATGACACGGGTCTTCCCGCTGCCCGCGCCGGCAAGAATCAGCACGGGGCCTTCGGTGGTTTCGACGGCTTCACGCTGCTGCGGGTTGAGATGATCGAGAAACGACAATGCGGGAGCAGCTCCGGAGTTGCTAATCAATTTTACAGGGAATCGGAAATGACAGGCGGTGAGTAGTGGTGGCTAGTCTCTTATGTTCATGTTTCCTAAATTCATGGACTTCGAAGGACGCCACGGCACACGAAGGCGAGCTGCCGCCCCTTTTTCGCATATGTTTCTTCTCTCGGGCCGAGGTTAATTATTCGTTTTACGGGGCGGGTCCAAATAATTGGACATGGGAATGTCGAAGTACATGAGTTCGGTCCCCTTCGCGTCGTCTACGCCGGTGACGTAGAGGTGCGCTCCGGCGAGCGGGGCGTCGATGTCTTCGATATCGAAAAAAAGAAATCCGGATTGAGTGTTGTGCGGCTCGACCGCGTGGGCGGCGAACTGGGAGGATTCGACTTCGTTGCGCTCTTTATCGGTGATCGCACCCTTCACTTTGCTGCGCGGGAAAGGCAACGGCATTTGCGGCCTCGTGCCGCCTTGAGGATTCACCAGGCGGCGGTAGATGTCGTCAGGCGCGGCGGGAGTTAGCTTGGAATTATTTGCGGTGGTCAGAGTGACCTGCATGTTGGTGATGGAGACTGGCTGGTCTCCGTTGTTGGTGACGACGAAGAAGACGGGCAGAAAGCCGTGGTCGTGAAAATTGATGGAGAAGATTTTTGCTTTTTCGGGTGTGTCGTAGGGGTCGGCGGCGATGGCGACTTTTTCGTCGGAGTGGTCGTCGTGCGCGGGATAGGTTTTCGCGAGCTGGGCCTGCGGTTTGGCGAAGTTCTTGGCTGGTGCGGACGCCGCGGATATTGCTACAACCAATGCTACCAGGAATGCGCGGCACGACCGCTTGGCTTGCGACGGCATGAATCCGATTATAAAGCGTAGGGCCGGGTTCGTTGCGCGACGGGAGGTGAAGATTGCGGGCCAGAACGTCATAACCGCAGAGGACACAGGGAACACAGAGGCTGCGGAAGTTTGTTTAGAATGGCTCAAGTTGATCTCCCGCTTCCATAGCTTTCTTTACAGTGCGCTGCTCGCTCTTGCGATGCTGGTCAGCTCGCCTTACTGGGTCTTCCAGATGGCGGTGCGCGGGAAATATTGGAAAGGATTCGCGGAGAGAATAGGGCGCGTGCCCGTGCGCTTGCGATGGCCGCACGCCGATGAAGGCGTGCTATGGATTCATGCGGTCTCGGTGGGTGAGGTGTTGGCTGTGGCGGGGATGGTGGAACAACTGAAGCGCGAGTTGGGCGGTCGGGTATTTGTATCGACCACTACCGATACGGGGCAGGCATTAGCGCGCAAAAAATTTGGCGAAGAAAGCGTGTTTTATTTTCCCATGGATTTCGGGTTTGCCATCCGGCCTTATTTGCGGGCGCTGCGGCCGAAGATGGTGGTGATTGCCGAGACCGAGTTCTGGCCGAATTTTTTCCGGCTCGCGCACGCTAGTGGGGCACGGATCGCGGTGGTGAATGCGCGCATTTCAGACCGGTCTTGGCCGAGTTACCGGAGATTTCGCGGATTGCTGAGAAGAGTGCTGGCGAACGTAGATTTGTTTCTGGCGCAAACGAGTGAGGATGCGGCCCGGCTGGAGAATATTGGCGCTGACGCTGAGTGCGTGCGGGTGATCGGAAATTTGAAGTTCGATATCCCTATACCTGCGGCTCCGCCGGTTGTTGGCGAATTGCGGAATTCCGTCGCATCACACGGCAGCGGGCCGGTGTTGGTGTGCGGCAGCACAGTCGTAGGAGAAGATCCAATCCTGTTGAAGGCATTTGAGAACGTGCTGGTGCAACATCCGCGAGCGGTTATGATCCTTGCGCCACGGCATCCTGAACGGTTTGCCGCTGTCGCGTCGTTACTGGAAAAAATGTCGGTTCGTTTCTGGCGTCGAACTGTGTGGAACGGCGAGCCGCTGAGCGGTAGCGTACTGCTGGTCGACACAATCGGAGAATTGAGTGCGCTGTATGCGCTGGCAGACGTCGCGTTCGTGGGCGGAAGCCTGGTGCCGCGCGGCGGGCACAATATTATTGAACCGGCGCAGTATGGAGTTGCCACGATCGTCGGCACCCATACGGAAAATTTTCGCGACATGGTCAGTTTGTTCCAGAGGCGGGACGCGGTGCGGACCGTCGACCCATCCCAGTTGCCGCTGGTTTTGATGGAGTTGCTGAACAATGATGCCGAGCGCAAAGCATTGGGACGGCGCGCGGCGGAGACCATGCGATCGCAACTGGGCGCGACCGCAAGGACCGTCGCTGAACTGCGGAAGTTGCTGGCACCGGCATGAGCTTCCATCTGCTATCTGCCGCTTACGGCGGCGTGGTTGGCCTGCGGAATGCGCTGTATGACCGGAGGCTGCTGCGTTCGCGCAGGCTACGCGGGCCGGTGATCAGCGTGGGCAATCTTTCGATCGGGGGGTCGGGCAAGACTCCGTTTGTGATTTTGCTGGGGGATTTGCTGAAGGCGCGAGGAATCGAGTTTGATGTGTTGTCGCGCGGCTACGGCCGCGACAGCCGAGGTGTGGGGCTGGTGGATCCGGGTGGGTCTCCTAGGGATTTTGGAGACGAGCCTCTGCTCATTGCCCGGCGATTACAAGTCCCGGTTGTGGTGGGCGAAAGACGACATGCAGCGGGAGAATTTGCAGAGTCGAAATTCGGCCCGCGATTTCATCTGCTGGATGATGGCTTTCAACATCGGGGTTTGGCCCGCGATTTCGATATTGTGTTGGTGACGCCGGAGGACGCGAGAGATCAACTGCTGCCGGCGGGCCGCCGGCGGGAACCGTTGAGTGCATTGAAACGAGCGGACGCGATTGTACTGGCGAGCGGGGCTTCGGCCGAGACGTTTCCGATTGCGGGGAAGACGGTCTGGAAGCTGCGCCGCGGCCTGGCCATGCAGAATGTCAGCGTTCCTGAGCGGCCGGTTGTGTTTTGCGGGATTGCCCGGCCGCAGAATTTTATGCTGCAGTTGCGGACCGCAGGAATCGAGCCTGTGGCCGAAGCATTTTTCCGCGATCATCACGCTTACACCGAAAAGGATGTTCGCGACCTCCTGCAACTGCGGGAGCGCGGTGAGGCTGGCGGCTTCGTAACTACCGAGAAAGATGCGGTAAATCTGGGCGGGTATTTTGAAGCGCTGGCCCCGCTGGCGGTGATTCCGGTGAAGATGGAGCTGGCCGACGCGGCCAATGCTCTGGATGCGATGCTGCGTGTGGTCGATGAGCGGCGGCAGCGCTCGTGAGAGAATGCGTTTCGAACAGTAGAGCGCGCAAAACGATTGCTCAGTGACAATCGGTATCTGAATGACGAAACATTTCAAGGAAGTTGAACGGCTGCGGAAGATCATTGAGGCGTTCCCCAAGGTGACGATTACTGTCTTGGGCGATCTGGTGGCCGACGAATTTGTTTATGGAGAGATTTCGCGCGTGTCGCGCGAGGCGCCGGTGCTGATCTTGAGGCATCGTGAACGAACGATTGTGCCTGGCGGCGGGGCGAACGCGGTGAATAATCTCGCAGACCTGGGAGTGAACGTTCTGCCGGTTGGGGCCATTGGCGACGATGAGCCAGGTCGACTGTTGGTAAAGGCCTTTCGGCATAAACGCATTCCGGTGAGCGGCGTTTTAAAAGACAAGACGTATACGACGGTGACAAAAACTCGCATTCTTGCCGGCATGACGCACAACACGCGGCAACAGGTAGTGCGGGTGGATCGCGAACCGGAGCGTGCCCCCAACCGCCATCTGGCGCGAGAGCTGTTCCTGGCGGCGCGAGAATATCTGCGGGTTTCGGATGCGCTGCTGGTTTCCGATTACGGATACGGATCGGCGACTCCCGCGCTCGTGAACGCGCTCAGCGAACGGGGACGGCGGCGGGGAGTGCCCTTGATTCTGGATTCTCGCTACCGGCTGTTTGAGTATTCCGGGGCGACTGCGGCGACCCCGAACGAGCCGGAGGTTGAGGCGGCACTGGGGATGAGGATCGGGCAAGATTGGGAGAAGGTGGTTGCGGCCGGAAAGCAAGTCATGGAGCGCATGCGGCTGCAATCGTTGCTGATCACTCGCGGGCGCGACGGCATGGTGGCGTTCGATCAGAAACACGCGCCGGTGGACATTCCGATTTTTGGTTCTGACCAGGTCGCCGATGTGACGGGTGCGGGAGATACCGTGATCGCGGCTTTCAGTGCGGCCCTGGCGGCGGGAGCGAATACGGAAGAGGCTGCTCAACTGGCCAACTATGCCGGCGGAATTGTGGTGATGAAACGCGGCACGGCCACGGTTTCCGCGGATGAATTATTGCGGGCGCTGGAACAGGCCCCGCCGCTGACGAGGGAGCATTGACGCGGCATCGATCCTGAACCTCAGAGAACACAGAGGAACACAGAGGAACACAGAATAAAAACCATTCCTGTTCAGAGGCTGATGAGCGAACTAAAAATTCTGAGTCGCGTCGAGTTGGGTGAGCGCGTGAACCAGTGGCGACGCGCGGGTGAGCGGATTGTGCTGGCGAATGGCAATTTCGATCTACTGCATGTGGGCCACGTACGATATCTTCGCGGAGCCAAGGAGTTGGGCGGCAGGCTGGTTGTCGCGATTAATTCGGACGAATCGGTGCGGGCGCTGAAAGGCGAGGGACGCCCGGTGATGCCAGAGAAGGAACGCGCGGAGATTGTTGCTGCGCTCAGCGATGTGGACGCGGTTGTCATTTTCCCAGAGCTCGATGTGCGGGCGTTAATTCGCGAGATTCGGCCGGACATTCAAGCGAAAGGGACCGATTACACGGTCGATTCCGTTCCGGAGCGCGACGCAGTGGCCGAATACGGAGGACGGGTTGCGATTGTTGGCGATCCGAAAGATCACTCGACCAGCGAGATCCTTCAGTCGCGGCTTGCGCCGAGGCGGCCGTGAACCTGCCCCCTGCGGATTTACGGGACAGAAATATCGATCCGCCCGCAGTCAACAAGTCGCCATTCCACAAAATCGGGAACATCGATCGGATTCTCATCGTGAGGCTCAGCGCGATGGGGGACGTGATCCACACGCTGCCCGCAGCGCAGATGCTTCGCGAGACTTTCCCTCACGCACATATTGGCTGGTTGATCGAGGAGCGATGGGCTGAACTGCTGCGCGCTGCCGGTTCTCCACGGCGTGGGCCGCGATCTCGATTGCGGCCGTTGGTTGACGAAGTTCATGTGGTCAATTTGAAGGCCTGGGGGAAATCGCCATGTTCCATTGCGACACTGCAGAGAGTGGCGACGGTCTGGAATGATGTGCGCGCAGTGCAATATCAGATAGCGATCGATCTGCAAGGAGCGATCCGATCAGCGGTGTTGGCGCGGTTGTCGGGGGCGCGGGTGGTGTATGGCGCGGCGCAGCCCAGGGAAGCTCCGGCGAGCTTGTGGTATACGCGGAAAGTAATCACCAGCGGCAGGCATGTGATTGAGCAGAATATTTCCATTGCTCGGGCGCTCATTGAGACTCATACGGGCGCGGCCCGCGAGGCGAGTTCTAGAGTGCGCTTTGTCGAGGTTGGTTGTGAGCTTCCGTGTGATCCTCAAGTCGAGGCGCGAATTGAGGATCGCCTTGCGGAGTTGGGCGTTGGGGAATTTGCCATTCTGAATCCCGGAGCAGGCTGGGGAGCGAAGCGATGGCCTACGGGTCGCTATGGCGAAGTTGCGCGTGGGCTGGCTCATCAAGGGCTGCGATCTGTTGTGAATTTTGGTCCTGACGAAGAGGAGTTAGCGGGGGCGGTTGAGGTTGCGAGTGCAGGTGCGGCGCGAGGGCTTCAATGCACGATCACGGAGTTGGTCGCGCTAACGCGACGGGCACGGTTGTTTATCGGCGGAGATACTGGACCGCTGCATTTGGCCGCGGCTTTGGCAGTTCCGGTGGTGGGAATCTATGGCCCGACCGATCCGGCGCGCAATTGGACCTTATGGAACGCCGAATATTGTGCTACGAAACTCTGAAAGCGTGACGAGCCATGCGCGGCGGGCTGAGGCGGATGAGGGAATGTTGGGGATCGGGAGTGGTGAGGTGCTGACCGCGGCTTTCAGCCTGTTAAGAGGCATCCGGGGCTAAAGCCCCCCTGAATAAATTTAACGCTGTAAGACGCGGCTGAAGCCGCGCCCCTTCAAAGCAAGATAACAATGGCGGGTTGGTCTAAAATCGCGCGGCGGATTCGGGTGCCTCTAGGTTTTGTCCTGGCGGTGTTTTATTTCTGGTTGGCGCGGCCTACCTGGTCGTCTCTGCTGCTGGGGTTAATTGGAATTGTGCCGGGGCTCGTGATTCGCGCACTGGCTTCTGGACATGTGCGCAAGAACGAGGCGCTGGCTACCTCCGGGCCGTATGCGTACACGCGCAATCCGCTTTATCTGGGATCGTCGCTGATGGGGACCGGATTCGGCATTGCAGCGCGGAGTTGGTGGATTGGTTTGGCGCTGGCGGTGATGTTCTTTGCTATTTATGTTCCGGTGATTCGCGATGAAGAGGCATTCCTGCGCGAGAAGTTTCCCGAGTTTGAGGAGTACGCGAGTAGGGTACCGAGGATGTTACCGAGACTTACCCCGCATTCAGACGAGAAGTACTCCGGTCAGGCAGGATTTTCTTGGGACCTGATACTTGAAGCATCGAGAGTACAACGCGCTGCTGGGAGCGGTGGCAATCCTGGCGGGGCTGGCTGTGAAGATGATAGTCTTTCGATCTTCGTTCACCTGATCAACGTCCTAGCACCCTATTTCTGCGCCACCAGTTCCCTGGCGCGGGTCAGTTCTGGGCGCGTAGAGTTTGATCCTGCGCATACCTTGAGCAGGAGGGCGTAGTATTCTTCGGCATCTTTCTGGTTACCGGCGGCTTCGGCGGCACGGGCTGCGCCAGCAAGGCCATTAAAGCGATTGGGGTTTTGCTTCAGGTCTGTTTGATACTCAGACAGCGCCTGCTGTGGACGTTTGGCTTCGAGCAGGATGTCGGCGATCATTTCGCGGGTGGGAATGCCGTCGGGTTCGTCGCCGGTTGCGTCTTCCTTGTCAGCAATAGGGCGAAGAGCTTCGACGGCATCATCGTACTTGCCCTCGGCGAACGCCAGCCAGGCTTGCGCCTGTTTCTGATCGTCTTCTACGGCTTCGGCGAAGTCCGTTTTCTTTTCTTTGATCATTGATTGATGAATGCGCTCGATTTCAGCGATGTCCTTGCGCACATCGTCGGGCTTGTGCAGGTGTGCTGAACCAATGGCTCGGGCCCAATAGACGAGGGATTCTTCAGCCGTGCCTCCAACTTCCATCGGAGGCAGCGCGGCCGCAGCCGACCAGTCGTGCATCTCGATCGGATAAAGCGCGCTCAGGTGCACCAGCATGGCAGCGTGCGGGTCATAGCCTTTTCCGTACATATCATCTTTTTTGTTGGGCATGGCGCGGATCTCTTCGATCAGGGCTTTGGCGTCGGCATCGCGTCCGCTTTGCATGTAAGCGTAGAAGAGAAAATCCATGGCGTGGAACTGGTGGCCTTCGCCGCCCATGCCCATGGCTGCGGTTTTGCGCGAGGCGGCGATGGAGGCGAGATTGGAATTAATGTCATCCTGCCAGAGGCCGAGACGGGCAAAGATGTGCGACGGCATGTGCAGCGCGTGCGGAGCGGCAGGCGCGATCTGCGCGAAGCGGCGCGCGGCGGGCAGTCCGAGTTCGGCCAGTTGCGGCTTGTCGTAGGCGTGAATTAAATAATGCGCGACCCCGGGATGGTCGGGTTCAGTGGCGAAGAGCTTCTCGAGAATTGCGGCGGCCTGCTTGCGATTGGCGAATGTCGTG
Organism: uncultured Acidobacteriaceae bacterium; assembly: GCA_963743585.1. Taxonomy (GTDB): domain Bacteria; phylum Acidobacteriota; class Terriglobia; order Terriglobales; family Acidobacteriaceae; genus Sulfotelmatobacter. Next base: position 519,937 of record CAVUQI010000012.1, read on the forward strand.
TCATCCTGGGGTTCGGAGGCGAGCAGCGAGAGCGCATAAAAGACCGCGGCTTCGTGGTCGTCAGGGTAAGACTCATAGACTTGCTTCATTGCGTCCGAGTAGGCTTTTGCGCGGGCCTGATGATTCAACTTTTTCGAATTGCTGTAGAAAACTGCGATCGCGGCGATATAGGCCTTTTCGCGAGGAGTGGTGGGGCCGTCGCTGCCTTGCGCCTCGTGCACTTCGTCCAGGCCCTTGAGGACCACTTTTTGGTCAGGCTCATTCCAAAGTTGGTGCCATAGGCTCATGGCGATGCCCCAATGGGCCATGGCGCAGTAAGGATCGTGGGCGGTAATGTCGAGGAATTCTTTTTCTGCTTCTTCGTACCAGAACGAGTGCAGCAGAGCTACGCCGCGCTCGAACGGCTTGCGTACGTCCGGAGCGCAGGACACTGGGAAATTGACGGTGCCGAGCTGGGCGGTGGTGAGTTGTTCGTGGTGATTGCCAGCATGCTGGTCGCTACCATGTTCGCCGTTGATTATTTGCTCAGCGGCAACGGCAGCGAGCGTAAAAGAGGGAAGAAGAAAAAATCCGGAAAACAGGAGCAACGCGATTCGCTTCATATCGACTCCACTGAAAAACCGAGTTTAGCCCCGCTACGGAAGAGGGTCAAACGAGGAGCTTTTTGGCGAGACTACGGGTAATGGGGCAGTTTAAATGGCCCGCCGCCCCCACCGCTCACTTCGGGCTGTCACCCTGTGCTATCTTGAAGCTTTATCGCTCGTTTATCGACTCTCGTCGAACTAATGCCTGCATCGGTTGAAGGCTCCAAGCCAGCCATAAAGGTCTTCGTCGCCACCACGGTGATGTTGTCCTTTATCTCGTTCTGGCGCGCCTCCGCTATCGTGCTCTCTGACCTTGCGTCGTCGGCCTATTACGCGGGCGGCGACGCCGAAAAAGTCATCGGCAAGAGCGCTCCCTGGTTCATTCTCGCGGTCATGCTGTTCAGCTACGCGGTGCGGGCCCTGTATATCGAGTCGAGCAGCATGTTTGTTCGTGGCGGCGTCTACCGGGTGGTGAAAGAAGCCATGGGCGGAACGCTGGCCAAGTTCTCCGTCTCGGCCCTGCTTTTCGACTATGTTCTTACCGGGCCGATCAGCGCCGTCTCAGCAGGGCAATACCTGGCCGGCTTCATAAAAGACATGGCGCTGTATTTACACCACCCACTGCAATTCTCCGACAATTATTTTTCTGCCGGTCTGGCGATTGTGGTGGTGATGTATTTCTGGTGGAAGAACACGCAGGGCATGCACGAGTCCAGCCAGAAAGCGCTGCAGATCATGGCGATCACCACCGTAATGGTGGTGATCCTGCTGATCTGGTGCACGATTACGGTCGTGCGGGGGCCCATTCAGTTGCCGCCCAATCCGCTGCATGCCGGCGTGGTTCCTCTGAACCGGGAATCGCTGGGATGGCTCCATCACACATGGTTCGCTCACCTGACCTGGATCATTCTTTTCGTGGGCTTTGGCCACTCCGTGCTGGCCATGAGCGGCGAGGAAACGCTCGCGCAGGTGAATCGCGAAATCGAACATCCCAAGCTGAAGAACCTGGAGAAGACGGGGCTGGTGATTTTTATCTACAGCCTGCTCTTTACGTCACTGGTTTCGTTCTTTGCGGTAATGATCATTCCCGATAAGGTGCGGCCGGATTATTTTGCCAATCTGATTGGCGGGATCGCGATGTATCTGGTCGGGCCGGAAAGCCTGAGACTACTCTTTCATGCCTTCGTGGTGCTGGTTGGCGTACTGATTCTAGCGGGCGCACAGAATACATCGATCGTGGGCGCCAATGGCGTGCTGAACCGCGTGGCGGAAGATGGCGTGCTGACCAGTTGGTTCCAGAAGCCGCACAATCGCTACGGCACCAGTTATCGAATCATCAACCTGATCGTTGGGATGCAGTTGCTGGTGATTTTCCTCAGTCTGGGCAATGTCTACATTCTGGCTGCGCTCTACGCTTTCGGCGTGATCTGGAGCTTTGCCATGAAGTCGATCGCGGTGCTGGTGCTGCGATACACCGAGCCGGGAAACCGGGCATGGAAAGTGCCGGGAAACCTGCACATTGGGCAAAAAGAGGTCCCGATCGGGTTGATTCTGATCTCGGCAGTGCTGCTGATTACGGCGACGGTCAATCTGTTCACCAAATACGAGGCGACCATTGCCGGAGTGATTTTCAGCGCGGTGTTCTTCACCATCTTTACTCTTTCTGAGCGGCATGTAGCCAAGGAACGGCATGGAAAACCCGAACAGCTCGACCAGTTTCGGGTTTATGGAAACCAGGAGCTTGGCAGCGGCGCGATGGGCGTGCGTCCGGGAAACATTCTGGTTGCGGTGCGCGATCCGCGGAACCTTTATTACTTGAGACATGTGCTGAGCCAGACCGACACCACGAAGCAGGATGTGGTGGTGATGAGCGCACGGCTTTATCATCGCGAGCACTCGTTCAGCGGCAGCCGGGTCATGGAGGCCAGCCAGGTTTTTGATCACTATGAACAGGAACTCTTTACGGCAGCCGTGGCCGCGGCCGAAAAAGAGGGTAAACCGATTTCGCTGCTCGTGGTCCCCGGCACGGACGTGTTCGAGGCGATCATAGAGACGGCCACGCGCCTAGATTCAACGCGGGTAGTCTGCGGGCTTTCCAACAAGCTGACGGCGGATGAGCAGGCCAAGTTGACGGGCGATGCCTGGGAGCGGCTGCCGGAGCCGCGTCCGCGGATGACGCTCGAGGTCTGCGCTCCCGATGGGACGGTCGACGAGTACGCGATTGGCCCGCACAATCCGCACTTAAGGCCGCAAGACGTCGACTTGATGCACCAACTCTGGCTGAACATAACGTGCGATCCCAAATTCGCGGGCGCGCACCACTACCATATTGTTGCCCTCGCACTGGAGGAGCTGCAGCGTGAACTGAGCACCGATCAGCGCGCCGAGCTTCTGCAAAAACTGCGCCAGGAGATGAATCGCCCGAACGACGACCGCGGAAACTGACGTCAGCGCACGAGCGCTTCGAGCGCGGGCCGCAGTTCGCGGTAACGAAAGGGATAGCCGCTCGAGATCAGTCTACCTGGTTCAACTTTCTGGCTGCTGAGGAGCAGCTCTTCGCCCATTTCCCCGAAAACTGCTTTCACGGCGACGGCCGGCATTGGCAGAATCGCTGGGCGGGAGAGTACGCCGGCCAGCGTTTTGGTAAATTCCCTGTTGGTCACCGGCTTGGGCGCAACCATGTTCACTGGCCCCTGCAGCAAATCATTCTTCAGGATGTGGTGGATTGCGCCGACCATATCTTGCACGTGGATCCAACTCATCCACTGCTTTCCGTTTCCAATGCGGCCTCCAAGGCCGAGTTTAAAGGGCAAAAGCATCGCGCCCAGCGCACCACCTTTGGGACTTAGCACGATTCCAGTCCGCAAGTGTGCGGTGCGGATATCGGCTTGAACGGCAGCCATAGTGGCCTCTTCCCACTGCTCGCAGACCTCGGGGAGAAAGCCCGCGCCCGGCGAACTGTCCTCCTTCAGAAGTTCATTGCCGCGATTGCCGTAATAGCCAATGGCGGATGCACATATAAAAACTTTCGGCTTCTCGTCCGCCTGGGCGAGGGCTTCCGACAAATTTCTTGTGCCCTCAACCCGGCTCTGGCGGATGCTTTGTTTTTTGGCTGGAGTCCATCGTCCGAAAATGGTTTCGCCGGCGAGGTGAATTACGGCATCGAATCCCGAAACCAATTCGGGAGCAATCGGCTTCAATGGATCCCATGCGATCTGGGTTTCGTTCGAAGCCGATCCGCGCACCAGACGCGTGACGGACCACGCGCTTGGCGGCAAAGACGGAAGAAGAGCGACACCGATCAGCCCGGAAACTCCGGTGACAAGAACTTTACAATTCATGACGAGCGATTGACACTCTACCAGCTTGTGACGCGCGCCTACAAATAGAACGCCGATTGCAAAGCTTTGAAGCCCATGAAATGCATCATAGGTGAAAAAGCTGTTTGCGGCGGACACAGATTTTGACCCCGTGATTTTGCGCCGATAAGCACGGCGGGTCGCCGTGAGAGACGATGGATGACGATCCGGGGTAATCTAGTAAAAAGATCAGCCACACCGCAAGATGTCCCAGGGAAAGTAGCGGCGGTGTCTTCTGACTTAGGGAGCGATAGGCTTTCATGGCCTTGCGGTTCAGCTTTGGACTCCTAATTGTTGCGCTTGCCGCTTCGCTGAGCGGGTTGCCGTGTGGAGCTCAGGTGGTGGGCCAAGCGCCGCAACCTGCATCCGCGCAACCTGGTTTGCCGCAGCCTGATTCGGCGGCTTCGGGTGCTACGCAACCTGGGAATCAGCAGTTATCGGCATGCATCAGCGGAAGCGTCGTAGACCAGAGTGGCGCGGTTGTGCCGGGAGCGGTCATAAAAGTGAGCGACACCGGACAATCGCCCACCCAGCAGGCGATCGCGGGCAGCAACGGACAATTCTTTATAGCCAACATCGCGCCCGGGGCTTTTCAGCTGACAGTTTCCTCGACAGGATTCTCGCCGAAAACTGTAGCGGGCGATTTGCATGCGGGAGAGATCGCCACCCTTCCGCCGATCGTGTTGAACGTTGCTTCCTCAATGACGGAGGTGCAGGTTGGGCTGACGCGGCAAGAAGTGGCGCAGGAGGAGATTAAAGTTGAAGAAAAACAGCGTGTGCTGGGGATCATTCCGAATTTCTACGTTAGTTATGTGCCCAACGCAGTGCCGCTCACTCGGAAGCAAAAATTTCAGCTCGCCGCGAAAACCGTGATTGATCCTTTTACCCTGGTGGTGGTGGCTGGGACAGCGGGCGTAGAGCAATGGCAGAACCACTTCATCGGATACGGCCAGGGCATGCAGGGCTATGCCAAGCGCTTCGGCGCCAATTACGGAGATACGCTTACCGGCACTTTCATCGGCGGCGCAATTTTGCCGGCGCTTCTGAAGCAGGACCCGCGATACTTCTACAAGGGAACCGGAAGCTTTCATTCGCGGTTTATTTACGCGATCAGCATGGCATTCATTTGTAAAGGTGACAATGGGCGCTGGCAGCCGAATTACTCAAACGTTCTTGGGGAACTCGCGGCGGGCGGCATTTCGAACTTGTATTATCCTTCCGATGACCGGCAGAGTGCCGGTTTGACCTTTGAAAACGCGGGGGTGGGCCTGATTGCAAACGCAGCCGGCAATATCCTGCAGGAATTTATTATTCCGAAGCTGACACCGCACCGCCATCCTAAGCAAGTGCAGCAGTAACCGTTGGTTAGTCGCTTCCGATAAATTCGATTGAAGTGCGCCGCTACGCGGCTGGACAGCCGAGGGCGACCGTCGCCACACACGGCTCGCGGGCTATAATCTTTCATGCCGAGTCTGCGGCAACAGATTGCTACTACCGCTTTGACGCTCACCAAGTTCCGTGAGCTGATGAAGCGGATCCAGGACAACCGGCCGCAGGACGATCTCTCGATCGTCAAGAAAGCCTACGATTACTCCCTAAAAAATCATGAAGGGCAGATGCGCGCTTCGGGCGAACCTTACCTGGTCCATCCGCTGGAAGTGGCGCTGGTACTGGCCGAAATGAAGATGGACCCGGTGGCCATTGCCGCCGGACTGCTGCACGATTCGGTGGAAGACACATCGGTCACGATTGTCGACATCCGCAAAGAATTTGGCGAGCAGGTCGCACACATCGTGGAGGGCGTGACCAAGATCAGCAAAATCGATTTCGCTACGCGCGAAGAAGCGCAGGCGGAAAACCTGCGCAAGATGATGCTGGCCATGGTCGATGACATTCGCGTGGTGCTCATCAAGCTGGCCGACCGGCTGCACAACATGCGCACGCTGGAGCATCTTCAGCCGGAGCGCCAGCGCAAAATTGCCGAAGAGACGCTGGAAATTTACGCCCCGATTGCGCACCGCCTGGGCATGGGAAAAATTCGTGGCGAGTTGGAAGATTTGGGCTTCCGCTTCCTCGATCCGGACAGCTACGAGCAGGTAGAAAAAGCCGTGAATGCGCGGCGCAAGCAGGGCGAAGCGTTTCTTGCGAAGATGCAGGCGATTATTCAAGACAAGTTGAAAGAGGCCGGCATTCAGGCAAAGGTCGATAGCCGCATCAAGCGGCTGTACAGCATTCATAAAAAATTGCAGCGGCAGAGAATCGCGGTGGAGCAGGTTTACGATTTGTTCGCCATGCGGGTGATCACGCGCTCGCTGCAGGATTGTTACGCGGTGCTCGGGATCATTCACAACATTTGGCGGCCGGTGCCGGGGCGGATTAAGGATTTTATTGCCATGCCGCGGCCGAATTTTTACCAGTCGCTGCACACCTCGGTGATTACGGAGGATGGCACGCCGTTCGAGATCCAGATTCGTACCGAAGAGATGCACAAGATGGCCGAGGAAGGGATTGCGGCGCACTGGAAATATAAAGACGGGCCCGTGTCGGCGCAGGATGAGCAGCGGTTGGCTTGGCTGCGGCAGGTGGTCGAGTGGCAGCGCGATGTAAGCGATCCCAATGAGTTTTTGTCTTCCCTGAAAGTGGACCTGTATCCCGAAGAGGTTTACACGTTTTCTCCGAAGGGTAAGGTCGTGGTGCTGCCGCGTGATGCCACGCCGATTGATTTCGCGTACACCATTCATACCGAGGTTGGGCACACCTGCGTGGGCGCGAAGGTGAACGGGCGCATGGTACCGCTGCGCCACAAGCTGCATTCCGGAGACATCGTCGAGATCATCACGCAAGCCGGACACAAGCCGAGCCGTGACTGGCTGGGGCTGGTGAAATCGTCGCGGTCGCGAAACAAGATCAAGCACTGGCTGAATGTGCATCAGCGGGAGCGGTCGATTGAGATTGGGCGAAAGCTGATTGAGAAAGAGGCGCGGAAATACCGCATCGCCTTGAAAGACATTAAGGATGATGATTTGCTGCGCGTTGCCGGTGGATATGGGCTGGGCAAGGTCGATGACTTGATGTCGGGGATCGGCTACGGAAAATATTCGGCGCGGCAGGTGCTCGCGCGGCTGCTGCCGGCAGGTGCGACCCCGTCAATGGCCGGGGACATTGAAGCTGAGGGGCTATCGAACAAGCCCGGTGCGATTGCCAGCGTGGTGCGGCGCGTCTTCGGCGACCACAACGCGATCATGGTCAAAGGCCAGGGCGATATGCTGGTCTACCGCGCGCGCTGTTGCAATCCCATTCGCGGAGAAACCATTGTCGGCTACATTACGCGGGGCAAGGGAGTGGCGGTGCATTCGCTGCATTGCCCGAATGTGACCAATCTGATGTACGAACCGGAGCGGCGCATCGATGTGGAGTGGGGACGCGATGAGAGCACGCCGACGTCTTATCCGGTCAAACTCACGGTTTATTGCGACGATCGCTTCGGAATGCTCAAGAACATTACCAGCGTGATCGGCGACGCGCAGAGCAACATTCGTAACATTGGGGCGCACACCTCGAATAGCCAGGCCAGCGTAGAGATCGTGCTGGATATATCCGACCTTAAACACCTCGAATCGATTATGGCCGGGCTAAAGAAGATTCCCGGTGTGCACGAGGTTCAGCGGCTACAGAAAATATAGAAGCGTTGCCACGGGACATTCGGACACTCCGACTTTGCTGTTACTGTCAGCTGCCGGTCTGGATTACGCACGGGTTAATTCTGAAGGCGACGCGACTTCATGCGCATACCGGTGCGAACACCTGAGCAGAATTTGACCTTTTACACTTCGATCTGCGTTAATCGTGTCCATGCGCTCAATTATTTCCACCAAAGACGCTCCTCAGGCAATCGGACCATACTCTCAAGCCATCAAAGCAAATGGATTGGTATTCACGTCCGGGCAGGTTGCGATTGATCCCATGACACAGCAGGTAGTCGCCGGCGACATCGCAGCGCAAACCGAACGCGTGCTGCGCAATTTATCGGAAATTCTTGAGGCGGCTGGAAGCGGTCTCGGCAAAGTTGTGCGCTCCACTGTGTTCCTTAAGAACATGAACGACTTCGCCGCGATGAATCAGGTCTATGCGAAATACTTCAGTTCCGCCCCGCCGGCGCGGTCGACGGTTGAAGTCGCGCGATTGCCCAAAGATGTGCTGGTGGAAATCGACGCCATCGCACTCGAGTAGAGGCGCAAACAGAAGGAGATTCCAGGCGGTCGAGGTACGCCGCCTTCTGGGACAACGGCCTCGTGGAGAATAAATTCAAACCGGGCCAGTTCTGAACTCCGGGGCCGGCAGTTGCCACAGCAGTTATATTATCGTTAACAGCAGGAGGGGGGAGAATGATCAAGCACATGATGATTGCGGCCGTGATTACGACGGCGGCGCTCGCCATGGGGCAAACTGCCACAACCAAAAAGGTCGCAAGCGCCAGCGCCCCGGCCAGGGTAAGCGGCCCGGGCGTGAAAGACGACGACGGCTTGCAGTATTGGGACATTCGCGTGGGAAACGGTGCGACCGCAAAAGAAGGCAGTCACGTGCGCGTCCATTACACCGGATGGCTCACTAACGGGAGAAAGTTTGACAGCTCACTGGACGCAGGCAAGCCTTTCGACTTTACCATTGGAAACGGAGAAGTGATTCGAGGATGGGAAGAGGGCGTGACTGGCATGAGAGTCGGTGGCAAACGGCAGTTGCGCATTCCGCCCTCGCTTGGTTATGGCGCTGACGGGACCCCGGATGGGACAATCCCGCCGAACGCCACTTTGATCTTCGACATACACTTGCTAGGCGTGGAATAGTAGGGCAGAGGCGCTTCGACTTATGTTGAGACTGGCGATGCGCAGCTCAATTCCCGCTCAGCTCTCGGGTTTACAGGACCGCCGCTGTGTTACGCCTTAACTACTTTGCCGCTGCGAAGGCATGAGGTGCAGACGCGCATGCGCTTGGTGGTCGCGCCGACGCGAGCGTGCACGGCGCGCAGATTTACATTCCAACGCCGCTTGGTAACGTTGTGGGCGTGGCTGATGCGGTTTCCCGATTGCGGCTTCTTGCCGCAGATATCACACTGTTGAGCCATAACTGCTGAGGGTCCTTTCGAATGCCTTATGGAACCTCTATTTTACCGGATTCTAAGGCATTGCGACAATTTCATGGGGCCAGAAGGAACGCTAAAACAAATTATTCGTTGGCGTGACTCTTGAGCCTCTGGAGGCACTCATGATTTCAAGTGGAAGAGCCAGGCTGCTCGAAAGCGCGCTGGTGCTGGCTTTGATGGGCATTCTCGCAGGAGCGATCGGAGGTTTGGCCGTGGGTGTGGTCACCGGCCCAAGACTACATCCTCGAGTTCTGCCCACTAGCTGGGGTTTTATCTAAGCCAAGTTCTCTGTGCGATACTGAATTCATGCAGTCTCCGCTTCAGGCGCCGACCGCGACCACCGATCCAAAGTCCGTAAGAGTCAATCTCACCAGCGGGACGGGTGTCGACATCGAGTGGCGTGACGGCCACATTTCGCGCTACACATTCGTCTATTTACGCGACGCCTGCCCTTGCGCCATGTGCGCCGAGGAGCGTGAGAAGTCTGGCCGCAAACCGGGTGAGCCGGCAAAACTCGCGCCCGGAGCGCTGCCCATGTTTAAGCCTGCGGCCAAGCCGGAATCGGCCGAGGGCGTGGGCAAATATGCGATCAAGTTCACCTGGAACGACAATCACGATCTCGGACTTTACTCGTGGAAGTATTTGCGCGAGGTGTGCCCGTGTGCGGAATGCCAGGGCGCGCGTCTGGCAGCGGAGCACTAAAGCCGAGCGTCAAAGCTGGGGCCAACAAATTTCCCGGCTGGCGCAACGCCGCTGGGTCGCGTCGTCACGGCGCTCTCGAATTGCCCGCTTTATAATCCCCGTATGTCGAGTTCTGTGGACACCTCGGTTGCCGCAAACGCAATTTACGAGCCGGTTATCGGCTTAGAAGTGCATGTGCAGCTTTTGACGGCGTCGAAGATTTTTTGCTCTTGCTCGACGCGGTTTGGCGCGGCGCCGAATACGAATGTTTGCCCGGTGTGTTTGGGTATGCCGGGAGCATTGCCGGTGCTGAATCGCAAGGCGGTCGAATTCGCGGTGCTGGCGGCGATCGCGTTGAATTGCCGCATCAACGAGACCTCGATTTTTGCCCGCAAAAATTATTTCTATCCCGATCTGCCCAAGGGCTACCAGATTTCGCAATACGATAAACCGCTGGCGGAGTATGGATATATCGAAGCAAAAGCGTTAAACACAGAGGCGAGCAAGGGCGCGCGAAAGAAAATCGGCATCACGCGCGTACATCTGGAAGAAGATGCCGGCAAGAGCCTGCACGAGGGCTTTCCGGATGCGGAGGAAAAGACGGCCATCGATTTAAATCGCACCGGTGTGCCGCTGATCGAAATCGTCAGCGAACATGACATTGCTACTCCGGACGAAGCCTACGAATATCTCACGCGGCTGAAGGAAATCATTCTTTATACCGGAGTCAGCGATTGCAACATGGAACAGGGTTCTCTGCGTTGCGATGCTAATGTGAGCGTCCGTCCGCGCGGGCAGAAAGAGTTGGGCACAAAAACCGAGATCAAGAATGTGAATTCGTTTCGTTTTATTCGCGAGGCGCTGGAGTACGAGATCGCACGGCAGATTGATGTGATTGAGGCGGGCGGGAAGGTCACGCAGGAGACGCGGCTTTACAACTCGCACGAAGGAAAGACTTACAGCATGCGATCGAAAGAACAGGCGCACGATTACCGCTATTTTCCCGAGCCAGATTTGCTGCCGCTGGTGGTCGATGAGAAATGGAAAGCCGCGATTGCGAAAAGTCTGCCGGAACTGCCGGAAGCGCGCCGGGCGCGGTTTGTGAGGGAATTTGGGGTCACCGAGTATGACGCGCAGGTGCTGACGGTTTCGAAATTGCTGGCCGATCAGTTCGAGCGGGCGGCAAGGGAAGCGAAAAACCCCAAACGCGTGGCGAATCTTGTACAAGGCGAACTGATGGGACGGCTCAAGGCTTTGGGCCTGGAAATCGAGCAGTCTCCGATTTCGATGAACGGTGTTGCCGTTTCGGCGGACCTGGTGGAGAGTGGCGAGATTTCCGGCAAGATGCTGAAGGGCCTGTACGATCTCAGCTTCGAGCGCAAGAAGGATTTCCCTGAAGTATATGAGCAGGAGGGACGGCCGCGGCAGTCGAGCGATACTTCGGCGCTGGAAAAGATCATTGATGAGATTGTGGCGGCGAATCCAAAACAAGTGGAGCAGTATCGCGGCGGGAAAAAAACGGTGCTGGGGTTCTTTGTGGGCCAGGTCATGAAAGCTTCGAAAGGCCAGGCGAATCCTCAGGTGGTAAATGAGCTGCTGACCAAGAGGTTGGCGTGATGAGTCGTTTTAGCATGTGACTGAAGTACCATCTGCCTTCGTGACTTCTGCAATCTGATTCCTTCCATCTATTCCCGCTAGGATGTTCGCGGGCCTGTGTGTCTGGGCTGACCGTTCTCGCGGATTTCATGAAACTCAAACTTGATCGCATTATTAGCCTTGCCACGCTGGCGGCGTCGCTGGTAGCTATTTTTCTGGTGCTGAAGAAACCGGCCCCGGTGGCACAGAAACGGAGCGCCGCGTCCATTGCGGCGAATGCCCAGTCGTTCGATCAGAAAATGGAAAAGCTCGAAGGCGCGGTGCAGCAGCGGCCCTCGGCACAGGCGGTTCCGGCAAGAGAAGCGCCCCAGCCTGGCAACGGCGTCGGGAATTATGCGGCACTGCCATCGGAACCAGACGCGCAGCACAGCGTTGAAGCGCCAGCCCCGGTAGGCTCGAAGGCGGAGGTACACGTCAACTCCGACGAGATTAGCGCGGTATTGGCGCAGGCTTTGGGAGCGGCTGGAGGTGGCGCGGCGACCGGCGAACTCTCTCCTGATTCAAATATTGGTAGCGGCGCCCCCACCATCAATGACCAGCAGGTGAGTATGGACGGCGACGTGGCCCACGGACAATTTCTAACTGAAATTGCGGGAAAAGATGTTTGGATCACGGTCTCAGGCCATCTGGGATCAAAAGACGGTTATGCGACATTTGATCCGACGGAATTTAAAGTGGGAGATCTGAATGTGCCGGTTTCGCTGATAAATCCGGCATTGCAGAAGAAGCTTGCTGAGCAGCGCGACCGGTTGAAGCTTCCTGATAGCGTGGGTGACTTGAAGGTGCAAGGTGGCGAGTTGGTAATGCAGCAGAAGTGATCGCGATTGGGCCGTTCGCCGGACTTCGCGGTGCGCGGTCGCTCAGGGCAACGCTCCGGCGATCATCTCTTCGGTTCGATTTGCTCACCAGCCGCCAACGCTGAACGAAGTGAAGAATCCCCATCCGGCGGCACGCGATTCCCAGCGACAAAATTTGCGTACCAGCGCCCTGATTCCTTTATGGTGCGCTGCTGGTTCTTGAAATCCACGTAGGCCAGGCCGAAGCGCTGGCTAAAGCCTTCGGACCATTCGAGGTTATCGATCAGGCTCCAGGCGTGGTAACCGCGCACGTCGGCCCCCTGCTCGATTGCGCGCCGTACCGCCTGCAGATACTGCCGCTGATAATCGATGCGACGCGTGTCGCGAATCACACCATCCGCGCCGGGGCCGTCGTTGTAGGCGCAGCCGCTTTCACAAATCTCAATCTGCGGCCGATTGTAGTCGCGAGTGATTCGCCTCACCATGTCGCAAATGGCCTGCGGCCAAACTTCCCAGCCGATATCGGTTTTCGGCCTGCTCGCCCCCGGCCATCTTCACAGGAAATATGAATTGTTGAGCATTGGAGATCCTCTCCAGGATGCCCGATGCCGAGGCGATGGTGCGGTAATAAAGATTGATGCCGATGAAATCGAGCGGCGCGCGCATGCTTTCGAAATCGCCCGGCTTGATGCCCATGACAGCTTCGGGCAGCAACGCCAGCGCTTGCGGGTAGCAGCCATTCATTGCCGTTTCAAGGAACCATAGGTTCGTGACTGCGTGGGCACGTTCGGCCGCAAGCCTGTCCTCTTCCGAATCGGTGGCAGGCTCGCAGGGAGACATGCTGAACGCGGTGCCTAAGCGAAGCGATTTGCGGGCCGCCTTCATTGCCCGGAATCCCGCGCCCTGTGCGAGATTCACGACGTGAGTTGCACGCAAAAAATCGAAGAGGCTTTTTCGCCCGGGAGCGTGCGACCCTTCGAGGTAACCACGGTAGGTGAAGGCCATTGGCTCGTTGAACAGTATCCAATCCGAAACTCTATCGCCGAAGGCGCGGGCGGCGATCTCTGCGTAGTCAGCAAAGCGGCCAGAGAGGTCGCGATTGGGCCAGCCGCCGGCGTCTTCCAAAGATTGCGGCAGGTCCCAGTGATAGAGAGTTAATAAAGGGCGGATGGAACACTTGAGCAGTGCGTCGATGAGGCGATTGTAATAATCGATACCCTTCGGATTTGGCGAGCCCGAGCCGGTCGACTGAATACGTGGCCAGGAAATCGAAAAACGGTAGCTGTTCAAGTTCATTGCCTGCATGAGGGCAATGTCCTCCTGCCAGCGATGATAAGAGTCGCAAGCAATGTCGCCGGTGTCGCCGTTCTTGATTTTGCCCGGAGTATGGGCGAAGCGATCCCAGATCGACTCGCCTTTGCCGTCATCTTTCCAGGCACCTTCGATCTGGTAAGCGGCCGTGGCTGTGCCCCAGAAAAAATTTTTAGGAAACGAAGCTGGGGAAGAATCCTGAAATTGTGGCAAATGTGACCTTGCTGCGGCCGGCAAATGAGTCGTTCCTGCCGCTTTCGATGGTATGGTGCAGCCGCATAGCACTCCGGTTGGCAGTGCGGCTGCGGTACCAGCAGCAAGAGCTGAGCAGGTAAATTTTCGGCGCGTCAGCGGCAAAGCGGAGTGTGACTCCTTGGACAGCGTTTTAAGCACGATTAGCGACGATGACCGGACCCCATGATCGGGGAAACAGGGATGCACGGTCGGTTCTTCTCAGGTTCGGTTACGGAACGATATTCTAAACTGGAACGGGCAAGGCATGCACTCTAACGGTAACTTTGGCTTTACTGTTGGGATTCCGCAGCGCAGTTGCACTGCCACTTTGCAGCTTGCGTCCTGTCGGACGCGGGTAAAACTCCCTGGCTATTCGGGAGCGAGGAGGTGGGTGATGCACGTACACCAGAATCAAATGGATCCCACTGCCCAACTGGATGCGGCGTATGCCGCACAGAAGGCGGCGGCCAACCGCGAAGCCGAGCGCACGCGGAAGAAGCTCACGGAGCTTGCGTCGGAGCTAGAGGGTGCATCCGATGCAGAGGCCTGGGTAGTGAGCTTAGGGCCTCGCGAGGAATCGGATGGCGGGACAAAACGGCAAACTTACCCGCGAGAGCGCAAACCAGCGAAGCGTCAAGCACCAGCGGCGGAAGGAGCGGAGAACTCGATTTCGGACTGGGCATAGCAGACTGGGATGCTCTGGGTTACGAGGGATCGAAGACAAGTAGAAGGGAAAAACATCAGCGCCAACGACACAATATTTTTTCTAGGATTTCAACCCCGCAACGGATTTGCCGCAGTTCGTCGCGGTTCAGGCACTCCAGGTTCAATGCCAGATATTCGATGCGGCGCCGTCGACCTTGTTGGAGCAGGCGCGTGCCTTTGGTCGTGGAGACGATTCGCATGCGGCGCGCGTCGTGCGCGTCGCGGGTAATGGCGACCAGCCGACTGCGAGCAAGGCCGGCGACGATGCGGCTCATGGTGGGTGGTTTCACCTGCTCGGCCGCCGCCAGTTCGCCGAGAGTCTTGGGCCCCCCGAAGACCAGCACAGATAAGGCTGAAAGCCGCGCCGGGCCCTGTCCAGTGGCTGAGTCTTGCTTCCGCAGGCGGCGCAGCAGATGAATGGCTGCGGAGTGGATTCGGTCGGCGCTTTCCAGAAGCTCATTATTTTGGCGGGTCGATACCAGCTTGACTTTTGCCATGGATTATAGTTAGCTATGCTAACTAATATTTATGGAGGAGTCAACCATGCCAGCAACCGCTAGCGGAATTGGGATCACGCGTCTCGGGCAGGTCGCAATTAACGCCAAAAACGTGGAACGTGCCGCGACGTTCTATCAGGACGTGCTGGGATTACGTTTGCTGTTCAAGGCGCCACCGGGACTCGCCTTTTTCGATTGCGGCGGAGTGCGGCTGATGCTGAACCGGGCCGAGAAGCCGGAATTCGATCATCCCAGCTCGATTCTGTATTTTGCGGTGCCAGATATTCAAATGGCTTACGGGAAGCTGAAAGAAAGCGGGGTACACTTCGAAGACGAGCCACACCTGATTGCGAAGATGCCGACGCATGATTTATGGATGACGTTCTTCCGCGATTCGGAAGAAAATCTTTTGGCGCTGATGAGTGAAGTCACGCGAGCCTGAGTAGCTACTTGCCGGTCGTAGGTGCTGAGCTCTCGTCCTGCACACTGCACAAGCCAACATCTCGCCTCACTTGGGCATCTCATCGACTTCTTTATTTCAAGCTTGCCACTCTCTGGCGAGTTGGAGCTCGCATCCTGGCGCTTCTTCGGTCACATCTCCTGACGCATGGGAGTTTACGGCGTCGTTCCGGACCACGGCGATTCATTTTGAATTGGAGTCTGTCGCTTCATGTGCGCTGGCTGGCATGGCTGATTTTCTTTTTGTCGACCTTGCGCTTGGGGTGGGCCCAGGTTGAGGTGCAAGGCCCATCACAGGTATATGACGGCCAAAAGGTGAACGCCATCGACCTTATTGGGAATCCGCACCGCGAGCTGCAGCCCTTTCGTGCATTCGTCGTACAAAAAGCGGGCGAGCCTTATTCGCAAACTAAAGTTGAGGCGAGCATCGAAGCTCTGCAAAAAGCAGGACATTTCCCGAAAGTCGAGGCGAACATCGTTCCCGACCTTAACGGCCTGCGCATCGATTTTCTTCTAGAACCGGCTTATTACATTGGGGTCCTTGAGTTTCCTGGTGCGGCCCGTAAGTTCGCCTACATTCGGTTACTGCAGGTGGCGAATCTTCCTGACGAAGATCCCTACGATTCGGCGCGCCTTTCCGTCGCGGTGCAGGCGCTGCAAACGTTCTTTAAGCGCAATGGCTATTTTGAGCCTGCGACCGAAACGACCATTCAGATCGACGACGCGCATCAACTGGTAAATGTGATTTTCCGAGTGAAGCTCGGACGCCGCGCCAGGATTGGAACCGTGGTAATTCAAGGAGCGAACCCAGAGGAAACGGCGCGGCTGAAACATGCGATGCGCTCGCTCAGGGCGCGGTTCACGGGAGGCTTGCTCAAACCCGGCGAAACCTACACCGAGCAACGAATTAAGAACGCTCTGGCGGAAATGAAGCGGAGCCTCACGCAACAGCATCAGCTAACCAGCAGCGTGGAGGAGATTCCGCCGCAATACCACGCTCGAGACAATCTCGCGGATGTGACGTTCAAGGTGAAGCTTGGGCCGATTGTGACGGTACGGACCAGCGGTGCAAAGCTTACATGGGTGCCCTGGCTTGCCGGACGCGAGATGAAAAAGCTGGTTCCGATCTACTCCGAACGGAGCATCGATACTGAACTGGTGCAAGAAGGACAACAAGACCTGATCGATCATTTTCAGAAGAAAGGATTCTTCGATGTAAGCGTAAAGGTCGACAGGACAAACCAGCCTGACCGGATCGCGCTGGTCTACGAAATCAACCGGGGCAGGAAATATAAAGTTGCGCGCGTTCTTTTTACGGGCAATAAGAACATCGCCGCGGGAGTGCTGGCGTCGAAGATTGGGGTGAAAAAAGCGCATTTCTGGAACCATGGCAGCGTTAGTAACAAGTTGCTGCGGCAAAGCGTCGACACACTGAAAGCGGTTTACCGAGACAAAGGTTATGAGGAGGCGAAGATCACTTCGCGGGTCACCAAATACGATTCCAAAATTGACGTTGGATTCGATATCGTGGAAGGCCCACAGACGGTGGTGGCGAACATCAATGTCACGGGAAACGAGCACATTCCGCGCGACGAACTCGCGGCGCCCAAAGGTTATGAAACCCGCGCCGGCCAGCCGTTTTCACCGCGAAGGGTGACCGAGGATCGCAATCGCATTGCCGCAACTTATCTCGATCGTGGTTACCCCAATGTTGAAGTTACGACGAAAGTTACACGACAGAATCAGGATCCCCACCGAGTTGACGTTACTTACACAATCGCCGAGCACCAATTTGTCCGCGTAGGCGACGTGGTTTATCTCGGACAAAAACACACCCGCCTGTCCCTGATTCGAAAAACCGCAAAACTGCCGACCGAGGCCCCTCTGAAGCAAGTAGTGCTGCTGCAGGCGCAGACCCACCTCTACGACCTGAACATTTTTGATTGGCTGAGCGTGGCGACCCGCGCAAACCGATCACGGACCAGACGGAAGAAACCACGCTGGTCAAAGTGCATGAAGCCAAGCGCAATGAGATCGTTTACGGATTTGGATTCGAAATATCGCATCGCGGGGGGAATGTTCCTTCCGGAACTGTGGCCGTGCCTGGGCTGCCGACGATCAGCCTGGGCAAATACCAACTCGCGCCCAGCCAGGCGACTTACGCCAGCCCGCGTGGCTACATCGAGTTCAATCGCCATAACATGCGCGGACTCGGGGAGACTGCGAGCGCGTCGATTCTGCTCGATCGCCTGGACCAGCGCGCCATCGCGGCTTACAGTCAGCCACACGTGTTCGGATCGCAATCGGTCCTCGATCACGAGTTTTTCCATTGAACACACGACGGAAAATCCGTTGTTTGGCGCAAGCCTGGGCGACGCGTCGGTTCAGGTGGAGCATGTGATCAGCCGCAAGAAAAACACGCGCGTCCAACTTCGGTACGATTTCAACAAAACGATTCTGTCACAGTTGCTGGTGCCGGAACTGGTTTTGCCGCAAGACCGGAACGTTCTGCTCTCGACTTTTTCCAGCAGCCTGATTCGCGACACGCGCGACCATCCGCTGGATGCGCATCGCGGCGTTTTCACTACTTTGAATTTCGGCATTACGCCTACTGCGCTCGGATCGAGCGCCAACTTCGCGCGTTTCTTCGGCCAGTTCACCACATACAAGTCGTTTCACTCCGTGGTGTTTGCCAACAGCATCCGGTTTGGCCTGGCGAAAGCTTTTTCTTCGAGTTTCATTCCCACCAGCCAATTATTTTTCGCCGGCGGCGGCACCACGCTCCGCGGTTTTCCTATTGATGAAGCCGGGCCGCAACGAATTGTGCCCTTCTGCACCGGCCTGCAAAATCAGACGGGATGCGTCGACGTTACAGTCCCAGTGGGAGGAAATGAGCTTTTCATATTGAATTCGGAAATACGCTTTCCCCTGAAGATACCTGAAGCCGCTCGGTGGCGTGATTTTTTATGACGGCGGCAATGTGTATAGCGCCATCAACTGGCCGAATTTCGTGAATAATTACACGAACACGATTGGAGTGGGAATTCGCTGGTCGACGCCGGTCGGGCCCATTCGAATCGACTTCGGCCACAACCTCAATCCTGTCCCTGGCATCGGCCCTTCGCAGTACTTCATTACGCTTGGCCAGTCTTTTTAAGAGTTTTTTTGGAGAGAGGATTACAGGAAGCATTCATGCGTTGGCTAAGAATTGTTGGACGGACATTCGCCGTAATTCTAGGGCTGCTGATGGTCGTCGGCATCGGCGGATACTTGTTTGTAAAGAGCAGCGCCTTCAATCAATTTGCGCGGCGAAAAATCGCAGAGGCGACGCAACAGGCTACAGGCGCTGGCACCTCGGTTGGGGGCCTTGAGTTCAGCCTTCCAAGCCTCACCGCTCATCTTTACAACATCACTCTGCGCGGCAATGAGGGCCCGGATCAATCTCCACTGCTGACGATCAAAGAAATAACTATCGGCCTCAAGATCCGGTCGCTGATTCACCACCGGATTAACCTGAGTGAACTAATCATCGAACGCCCGGTGGCGCATCTGGAAGTCAACCGCAGGGGAGAAAGCAATTTGCCGATTGCGCCTGCACACAGCGGGTCGCAGGTAAATATTTTTGAACTTGCGGTTCAGCATGCGCGATTGACGCAAGGCGACATCACGTACAACGACCGGAGGATCCCGGTGGCTGCCGATGTTTACGATCTCAACGCTGAAATTCATTTTGACCAACCGGCGCTGCGCTACATCGGCCACATCGCTTACGACAATGGTCAACTGTGTTATGGTGACTACACCCCGCTGCCGCACAGCTTGCAGGCGAACTTCAACACCACGCCGAATCGGTTGTCGATCGAGTCTGCCAAGCTTCGAATTGGCCACTCTGAAGGTTCAGTTCAGGCGATCTTAAGCGACTACTCTGATCCGGTCGTCGAAGCGAAATATGCCGTACATGTCGATGCACATGATTTTTCTTCCCTCGCACCGGCCTATAGCCCTGCGGGGGATCTCTCGCTGATTGGGCGAATTCACTACCACGGCATCGCCGATGAATCGCTACTGCGCAATCTAGTTGTAGATGGAGAGATGACGAGCGAATCGCTCTCTTCCATAAGCGCTGGGCAGAAAATTCTTGTCAGCAATCTGCGCGGCAGCTTTCAACTCCAGAATGGCGCACTGCGGGCAAATGCGATTCGATTTGGCACGCTCGGCGGATGGGTGAACGCCGATATCAACATCCGCGATTTGGCCGACGCAGGGTCCGGTGTGGCGCATGCGGCCCTGCACAATATCTCGCTAAGAGCTGTTCAACGGACGCTGCGTGCAGAAACAAAGCAAGTAGCTGTGACCGGAAAAGTGAATGGCACAGCGACTGCTTCGTGGAGCGGCAGTATCAGAAACGTGCGCATTCGTTCCGATCTTGACGTGAGTGCCGAGGCGAAAAATCGCGCTGGGAATGGAGGGAATCCTTCCGCCAGCCAGATTCCGGTGAATGGCATGATTCATGCGACCTATGACGGAGCGAGCAATTCACTCGTACTACATCGCTCAATGTTACGGATTCCTTCTGCGACGGTCACTGCTGAGGGCGTGCTCAGCCAAAAGTCTGATTTGCGTGTGCAGGCAAATGTCACGGACTTGAAGCAACTCGAAACTGTGGCTGGCGCTTTCCGACCCAACAGCGCCGCTCTGCCGCCAGTCTCCGGTTCGGCTACGTTGAACGCAACCTTAAGAGGATCGTTGGCTAGGCCGCGCATTGAGGGACAAGTCTCCGGTCAGAATCTTGATCTTCAAGGGAGCGCGTGGCGCACCGCGCAAGCGGGTTTTCAAGCCAATCCCTCACGAGTTGCGATTACAGGCGCGGCCCTGGTCAGCGCGAAAAGCGGCCGCGCTTCATTCAGCAGCGCCATCGTTCTTCGGGATTGGCATTACTCCGCCAATAATTCATTCACGGCGAACCTTTCGCTGCAACATATGTCGATTGCCGATTTGCAGCGCAGCGCCAATCTCCACTATCCGGTCAGTGGAGATCTTTCGGCCAACGTTGCGCTCAACGGAACGGAGTTGAATCCGCAAGGGTCAGGGAAGGTTCAGGTCACGAATGCCCGAGCGTATGACCAGCCAGTGCAAATGTTGACCGCGCAATTTCATACGCTTCACGGAACGGTGATCTCATCGCTTCATGTTGCAATGCCTGCGGGAATTGCGGATGGAAATCTCTCCTACACGCCCGAGAGCAAAGCCTACATCGTTCGCTTTGATGCGCCTTCAATGCTCTTGCAAAAGCTGCAGATTGTGCAGGCGAAAAACCTGCCGCTGAACGGAGTCGTGACGGTTTCGGCCAGCGGGCAAGGAACGCTCGACAATCCTCAGCTAAACGCGAGCTTTCGGTTAGTGCGAGGTACAGTCCAGGGCAAGTCGATCTCGAACGTTGAAGCCGATCTGCAGGTTGCAAATCACAAAGCAAATTTGCTGCTGAACTCTAAAGTCCTCGATGCTTCCGTGCAGGCTCGAGCCCAGGTGGACCTTGCCGGCAATTACTACACCGAGGCGTCGATCAACACCACAACCGTCCCGCTCGGTGTGTTGCTCGACACTTTTAAAACCAAGGTGCCTGCGGGCTTTACGGGCCAGACGGAAGTCCATGCCACGCTGAAGGGACCATTGAAAGATGCGGCACGGCTGGAGGCGCACATCGCCATCCCCACATTGAATGCGAGCTACCAGTCTTTGCAAATCGGGATTGCCTCTCCGATCCATGCTGAGTTCGCGAATGCTGTTCTGACGCTGCAACCGGCTGAGATTCGCGGTACCGACACTTTGCTGCGAGTGCAAGGCAGCATTCCATTCTCGGGTAACACCGCTCCGAGTTTCACGGCGGACGGCTCCCTCAACGTAGGCATTGTGAAGATTTTTTCGCCCGACACGACGAGTTCGGGAACAATCACATTTAACCTTCACGCTTCGGGAAGCGCCCAGAATCCGAATGTGAATGGACAAATCGTTCTGCACGACGTTGCCATGCTCTACTCCGGCGCGCCGACCGGAGTGAGCAATTTGAACGGAACGCTCGATATTGCAAAAGATAGCATTCAGATTTCGAAGGTCACCGGCCAAGTCGGAGGCGGAGATGTTGTGGCTGGTGGTTCGATCATCTACCGTCCGAAATTGCAGTTCAATTTAGTTCTGCAGGGTACATCGATGCGCCTGCTCTATCCGGCTGGGCTGCGAACTTCGCTCGACACCAATTTAAGTTTCACCGGCAATGAACAAGCTTCCCGCATTACTGGACGCGTATTGATCGACTCGCTCGGGTTTACTCCAGACTTCGATCTTTCCACTTTCGCGAATCAATTTAGCGGCGGCACATCATTACCCACACAGCCCGGATTTGCGGACAACATCAAGCTGAACGTGAGCGTTCAATCCAAAGACAATCTCGCCGCGAACAGTTCACAAGTCAGCGTGGAAGGCGGCGTCAACGTACGCATCATCGGGACAGCGGCCGACCCCGTGGTGATTGGCCGCACCGATCTTACTTCCGGCGAGGTTTTCTATCGCAACGTTCGCTATCAGATACAGCAGGGCATTATCAGCTTTGACAATCCGACCCAGACCAGCCCGGTGCTCAACATTTCCGCTACTACCACCATCGAACAGTACAATCTCACGCTAAAGTTGAGCGGGCCCTTCGACAAGCTCACAACTTCTTATACTTCGGATCCGCCTTTGGCGACGGCCGATATCATCAATCTGCTGGCGCAAGGCCAGACCACGGAAGAATCGGCGGCTGCCGGACAGAGCACAGACTCAATGATTGCCTCGCAAGCCGCCGGACAATTTGTGGGCGGCATTCAAAAGCTAGCTGGCATTTCGAGCCTGGCGATCGATCCGCTGATCGGAGGAGGTAATCAGAATGCCTCTGCTCGCATCGCCGTACAACAACGCGTGACCAAGAACCTTCTGTTCACATTTTCAACCGACGTTTCGCAGCCTGGAAGCGAAGTGGTCGAGGGCGATTACCAGATCAACAAGCGCTGGTCGGTCAACGTGACGCGAGACCAGGTTGGAGGAGTTTCGGTGGGCGGCGAATTGCACACCAAATTCTGATCGTCTGCACAGCAGGATTTATGCGGCATTGCTTCCCGCCTCAAAATTGTGCGGATTGTTAGGCTTTATATTCCCGGCTCGGACTTTTGTTTCCCACGGTCGCGAGAACTCCGCGTTCATCTCGGCGCCTAAGAGGAACGCGAACGATGTCCACTGAAGCCAATTCATGAAGATGATGAATCCTCCAAGCGTGCCGTAGACCCGGCTGTAATTGGCGAAGTGTCCAAAATAAACACCCAGCAATTCGGAAAGTCCCAGCCAAGCTCCTACCGTGATGATTGCCCCTGGCAAAGTCTCGAGAAACTCCGGTGTTTCACAGGGCGCCAGAAAATACAACAACTCCACCGCGAGCACGGTAAAAGCGACGGCGATCATCCAGTGCGCAGGTGCCCCACAGAGCGGCAAGCACTCGCGGTACTCCCAATTCTGCGGCAAGCCAGTCGCCAAAACGGGGCCCCACAATAACCACTAAAAGGCCGACTAAGAAAAGGATTCCGCAGATCGCTCCCAGGCCGAAGGCGAGCAGTCTGGTTTTCCAGAAGGGCCGGTTATCTTTTATGTTGTAAGCGATGTTCAAGGCCTCGATCAGAGCGTCAAATGCCGCCGATGCCACCCAGAGCATGCCCAGCAGGCCCACCGAAAACCAGGTTCCGCGATGCGCCGTGAGTATGCCATGAAGAACCGAGTTAACGGTGTTCATGGTCTGCGCCGGCAAAACGCGCGCCATGCTGTCCAGCACCCAATTGAAAAGGTTCGGGACCGGAAACCAACTGAGCAGGATGGAAAGGACAATCAGCACTGGAAACAGCGCCAAGAAAAAATAATAAGAGAGGGCTGCCGAAACCTGAATGGTGTGGTGCTCCTGGACATTTTGAATAGCGTTCTTAACCGACTGCTTCAGTCCAGGCCACGTCACACCCTTTAGATGCGCGCCCGGGCCGTAACGGACGCTGCAGAACTGGGACTTGGGCGGAGCTCCTGTTTTCACAAATGTCAGCCCGCAGCCGCTACTGCGCCTTGGCAAACCATTGCTCGAACCATTCGAGGCTGCGAAGGGTATAGTCGCGCGCATCGGCGGGCCTTATAAAAGCGTGACCCTCGTTGGGGTAAACCACGAGCTTCGCCGGCACGCGCAGAGTGTCGAGCGCATGCCACCACTCGACTGATTGTTCCATCGGGACCTCGCCATCGCGATCGCCGACCAGAATCAAGGTAGGAGTCTTCACGGCTGTAACAAAGCGGATGGGATCGCTCTTGTTGTAGACGGCGGGATCCTGATAAATCGATGCGCCGAAAAATGGGACCATCCATTCGTCGATATCGTTCAGCCCATAGTAACTCAACCAATCCGAGAGACCGGCGCCCGCGACAGCGGCAGCAAAACGCTGGGTCTGGGTTTCGGCCCACATGGTCATGTAACCGCCGTAGCTGTGGCCGCGAATCCCGATACGGTGAGTATCGATGGGATACTGCTTGGAGATCGAATCCACGCCAGCCATGATGTCGCGAAAATCGCCGCCGCCAAAATCCTTCACATTGGCCTGGGTGAAGGCTTCGCCTTGTCCGTAGGTGCCGCGGGCATTCGGGCAGAGCGCGAAGTAACCCATCGTTGATTGCGGGCCCATACTTCGCTCATCCCATCGCGACATACACGCAGCGGAGGGGCCACCATGCACGTTGACAATGAGTGGATATTTCTTATGGCCGTCGAAATCCTTGGGCAGCATCAGCCAGCCTTGAACGCGCAGGTTCCCATCCATCCAATGGACGTTGCGCATCTCACCCCAGGTGACTTCGGCTTCTTCATTCAATTCCGTGATCTGCTTCCATTTTCCGATTGCACCTGCCCACACTTCGGGCGCGGAACTGGCAGATTGCCGAACGATGGCAGTGTTTAGCGTGCGCCCTGACGTAGTAGACGAAGCTTTAGAAGACCACGCTTTGCCAGATGGAGTTGCGGATTCTTCTCCACTCCAAAGGCCTTGCGGCGCACCGTTGCTGATATTCACCTGGCCGAAGCCGGAATTACCGTCGACGTTTTCAGCGAAGATTATTTCCTGGGCAGAGGTCCACGCGACAGCCGCCGGAGACGCTTTGAGATTCGGAGTCAGATTCCTGGCTTCGCCTCCGTCAATAGCTGCGATGTAAATGTCGCCTCCGGTCGAACCCTCATCGCTCATCAGTCCCTGAATGAAGGCGACGTACTTCCCGTCGGGAGACACGCGCGGATCCGCGATTTGCAGATTTGGCTTGTAGATTTCGCGCAGTGCGCCGCTTTGCGCGTTGGCGAGATAAAGGCGCGCAACCCACCAGTTGGCATCGCCAGCGCCCTCGGCGGCGCTCACGACCCAGCCTTGACCGTCCGGAGTCCAGTCATATTCATATACGTACATGTCGGCGGGCGTAACTTGCGCAAGCCGGCTGGTGCTCAGGTCGATGGTCGCGATTCGCTGCTCGTAGATTTTTTCATTCACCACTCCGGCAAGCGGAGTCATAGGTTGCAACGGTCCGGCAACGCGCGGCATGCCTTCAATGAAAAGAAAGGAAATCTTCGAGCCATCGGGCGAATAGCGCAGGGCCTGCACATAGCCTTTTAACTCAGCGTGCTTCGCCGCATTGCTGCCGTCTTTTTCAGCCGTCCATAGTTGAGCGGAAGGGGATTCTCCCGGCAAGTCGGCGATGAAGACGAGTGTTTTGCTGTCGGGCGACCAGGCCGCATCCCGCAGCTTGGGATTGCCCGCGACACTGACCGTATGCTCGCCTCCGTCGCCGCTCGCCGGCGTTACCGTGAGTTCGCCATCAACGATGTACGCCACTTGAGTTCCGTCTGGAGAGATTGCGGCTTCGCTGATTCTCTTGGCGTGCGGCATGGAGTCGAGCACCTGGGCTGCGCGCGATCGGGCCGAAGTGGCTTCTTGCGCGAACAAGGCGAGTGGTATGAGCAGAAATGCAGTGGCGCAAAGATAAACGCGGATTCTGGGCCGCACTTTCGGCCTTGCGGTGTTCGATTTTGCGGACGTGGTCCGTAGATTCATGGGAAATGAGTATAGCGATTCTCAAGTCTAACGTGGGCCGTGCAAACTGCGGAATAAGATACGTTTGCGGTTTGGCTGAAAGCGGAAGGTAAGCGACGAACCGCTGGCCGATCAATTTTTAACTGCCGCTACTAAATCGAGTCAGCGCGAGCCAGCGCGGGCGCTCTCGATATCGTGTCCCTGAGCCGCTTTGGTGATCTGGTAGTCCTTGTATTCGATGGAAAGAGTGGCTTCGCCTCCGAAGCGCATTTCGCTTTCCGTATGGTCCCAGGCGGGGAGCCAGAAACCGTCTAACTTTTTATATTCGTGCTCGATTTCGGTCTTCTTAATCCATAGGGAGGGGTTCTGAGACGGTTCGGCCTCGATGCGCACGACGGCGAAGTCTTTTGCGTCGACCCAGATTTTTCCCCGGTAGAGAAATTTGTTTTTTCTTTTCGGGGAAAGATTCAGGACATATTCGTCGCCATCCGGGCTCGAGTCATAGCCAGCTGCACTGAATTTGTAATTTTCGGTGTTCAACGCCGCCACTTGCGGATCGCTAACGTACTCCCGCTCACTCTGCATTAGCCGATTGAAGATATGATTGATCACGAAGCTGGATCCGGATTGTGAGATCACTCTGAACTGCTTGATGTTGGGCGGGCGGTAGGTAACCTCAACCACCATCTCAGCTTCATAATCTCCAGCGAACCCGCGATAGTGCATGTGGTAGACGCGCCGGCTGCTGACTTGCGTTAGTGCTGCTGCGCGCTCTTCATCTCTCTGCTCGAGATTCTTCGCTACTTCTTCGGCGGAGAACCGAGTGGTCGCTCCTGAATTCAAAGAACTCGCATTTTCACGCGATGAAGCTGCTGCAAAGGATTGCTGACAGTGCACGGGTAGATTGCAGCAGAGGAACAGGACCACCACCGCCCCGGAACTCAGTCGGAAAAACACTAGTAACCTTAGATGCCGAGTGCAGGGACTGCGTTGACAGCTGATGCACTGGCCTTAGCGCGAGGATTCCGCCCCAATTTTTCTATTTTAAAGCATTCTAGTGGAGCTGTGTTGGTTACCTTTGTGCCTCCCTCATCGGGGCCATTCCGATTCAGGCAAGTTTGCCGCAAACTATGACTTCGAATGCAGGCCAAGAGTACTAAAACGAGTATTAAAACCGAACGGCGTCTTCAAGATCGAATGCAGGCCGTCCTGCCAGTGCGAGTTCGTGGAGTCGACGCCTCGGGAGCGGCTTTTGAAGAGTTGGCCCATACCCTCGATCTAACGAGCACGGGGGCGCGGCTGGGAGCGATTCGGCGTCCGCTCAAGCCGCTCGATACGCTGGTTGTCTTTTACCGCCAGCGGCGATTGGAGTTCAAGGTGATCTGGAGCAAACTTCTGGACGGCAGGAGCGAATACCAGGTTGGCCTTCAGGCTTTGTCGCAAGTGAAAGAAGGGTGGGGCGCGAACCTGTTCAGCTCCGACTCGCAACCGGCAAAACAGTCTCAAACGACATGCGGAGCAGTTTAATTATGGAAAAATCATGGACCCTTTAAAAGCACTCTGGTTAGACGAAGAAGGTCAAGACATTGCGGAATATTCCGTGATGCTGGCCGTCATTCTTGTCATTGTAGTCGGAACGGTGCGGCTGATCGGAGCCAACGCCAACAACGTCTTTTCGAACGTCGCCAGCGGAATTCAATAGGCCAAACACCCGATCGCCGGCTCCGGCAGAAATCCTGACAGTCTTAGTTGGTGCGGCTTTCTTTGGTCCGGAGTTCTAGGGACGCGAGGCGTTTGCCATCATGACGGCAAACAATAGAGGCAGATAGATCACGGTGGCTTGCAGAACGTGGCGAGCCAGCATCTTCGAACGCGGGCTGCTCACCGGCATCTTGAGGAACGCGAGCCTCGCGCCAAAATAGAAAAGTGAGATGCTCAACAGCAGGGCCGCAACCAGATAGGTCCTGCCTGCCATTCCAAAGATACTGGGCAATATGCTCACTGGAATCAAGATCAGCGAGTACGCCAGAATGCGGTGAACCGTGGAGTGTCCATCTTGCTCGACGACCGGCAGCATGCGAATTCCGCCGGCCGCATAATCTTCGCGGTACAGCCAGGCGATCGAGAAGAAATGCGGGAATTGCCACACAAAAAGTATGGCAAACAGAATCAAGGTTTCCCATTCGAGACGGCCACGAACCGCAGTCCAGCCCAATACTCCGGGCATCGCCCCCGGAAAAGCACCGACGAAGGTGCAGATGGGAGACACCCGCTTCAGGGGCGTGTAGGCCGCGAGATAAACCACCGAAGTCAGGAAAGTGAGCAAGCCGGTGAGCGGATTGCAGGCAATCGCGAGGTAAATGGAACCGCCAATCGTGGCTACCAAACCCGCGACGCTGGCGTGTAGCAGACTCATACGGCCAGCCGGCAGCGGACGCTGCGCAGTTCTGCGCATGCGGCCATCGACCTTATACTCCATCACTTCATTCAGCGCGGCAGTTCCGCTCGAAACCAGCCCGATTCCGATCAGAGCGTGCAGAAGCCCCCAAGTCAGGGAGGACGTTCCAGCTTTCTGCGCGCCGAAGAAATAGCCACACCATGCTGTCATTACGATGAGACTGGTCACGCGCAGCTTCATCAACTCGGCATAGTCGCGCAACAAGGAGGTGGTGCGCTTGCGCAGTAAAAACATGGGTTGGCTCATCGTGCTCATGGATAGTTGTCTGGAATTACTGGTGTGATTGTTCTACCGCTCCTCAGGCACTAATACGCCCATTCCATTTGCCGGACACGGTTTTACTGGCAGCTCCCACAAAGCAGCCGAAAAAAAATCCAAGAACTGCATACGTACTCTCATGGCCGGCCAAAGTCAAGTCGAAATTGGAAACGAAGCGTTCACCGGCCCGCTGAGATTTTACGACCCTTACTGGGTCCCCGCTGCGCTCGAAGCCGTAAAACTCTCCGGCGGATCGAAGAAACACTGGTGCCACAGAGCGGCATCCGAAAGAGTTCCCGCCCTCCATTGTTGGAGGGTTGGCATAGCGGCAGCAATCATTCCTCCGTCTGCGGAATCGAAGATCAGTACGATTCCACCCAAGTCTTGCGGCTTCTGCGCGAGTTCTGAATAGCTTTTGTCCAGCACGGACTTGGCAAACTCAAGCCGCAGTCGCGGGCCCGTGTCTTTATTGTCGTCGTTTACCTTTTCAACCGAAATGATCTTGACGGTCTTGCCCCGCAGGGGTGGCCAATCGCCGGGGAATATTGCCTCTTCTTCGCGAGAGACGCGGAACAGATCGGCCGCTACCGGAACGCCTGCCCCCGACGGAACCACGTCGCCCTCCGGAACGCTGTCGGGCAGTTCCAGATCGTTGCGCCAGATCCATCCCCGCGACAGGCCGGAAATGCGAACGTGCACCCAATCGCGGTTGAAATCCAGCATCTCGAACTCGTCATGGGCGCTGGCCAGAAACAAAGTTTTGGCGGTCAGACTGGGGGTAGCTACGACAGCCGTTCCGTCTTTTTTGACCGCCACCAGATTTTTAGGAACGGCCTGGTTTTTAACAATTTCTTCGAGGCTGTCCGCCTCTGCCTGCAAACTGTTCTGGTTCGGTCCGACTTTCGTGGCCGGCCCTGATCCGCTCTTCTGCTGATCGCTTAACGTCTGCGCCAGAGAGGAAGAAAGCCCGCCTGTGGCTTCTGGAATTCTGGGCATGGGCGCAGAAATGTCCGAACCCGTGTTGGCTGTTGGCTCTGCCGGCCTGGATGCGGGGGCAGTTGCAGCCACAGCGGTATGTTCCGGAGCGGTTGATTTTGCGACCGTGGGTGGAGGCGGCGTCTTCGCAACAGCAATCGTGGGTGGTTGCGAAGGAACGGGTGTCCGGACAGCAATAGCTGGTGGTTGCGAATGCAAAGGCGTCCGGGTGACGGGTTCGGCTGGCTGAGGCGCGGCTGCCTGCGTCGATGTGCTTGCCAGTTGGTCCGCCAATTGGTCTAGAAGATCTCCTTCCAAGCGGCCATTCGACGGCAATAGCTGGTAGCCGGAATGAGTGGCGCTTGGGTCGTTAAACCACGCGGTGACTTCCACGCTGACGCGCACGATCGACCCGCCTGCGGGGGTGGAACTCACTTGAATTTTCGATTGGTAGTACCCGCGCTTGTATTGATCGAGAGGATGATCGGCTACGCTGGCGAATCCATCGAGTACCGGCAAGCGGCCGGAAGTCGCGTTCTGCATTGTCTTCAAGGCCTGCTCAATGGTTGCCTTGGACTGGGGAAAGGTGCGTTCCGCTCCGTTGGCTTGGGCGATGCAGGCTCCCGGCAAATAAAGCAGGGCAATAAGAACAAGCAGCGTGGTTGAGAAATTCCTCCGCAGTGCTGCCGCTTTCGATTTCTGCCTCATTTCTGCTCCAAATCATCGCGCAGAACCCACCCGTGCTGGCCGTCATGAGTTTCTACGCCATACCAATAAGGCGTGGAGATCTCGATGAGAACTTCAGTGCCGGGAGGCAAGGACTGCAATGTGCTGGCACCGTGAAATGGAGCCGATTTGAGCGGCGCTCCTGGGGCCTTCACCACGCGCTCTACCTGGCTTCGCAAATTCGCGACGCGCTGTTCCAGGGTCTGCCCCAGCAGCGACGTTGCAGTGGTCGACTGCGTGGTCGCAGGTGTAACGGAGGATGCCGGGGTTGGCGCCGCCGCAACCGGAGGCCCCGTTACAGCCGAATTTTCGACCGCGGGTTGAACATTGCTCGATGATGATTGGGGGGGCGCTGAAGGTTGAGGGTCAGTGGCCGTAGCACTTTCCTTCTTCGCCAATTGTTCTTCGTGCTCCTTTTCGGCCTCCGCGTTCTCCTCATTCATCGTTTGGATTGCGGCGATATGGTCCTGGATATCGCCATACTCTGCAATCTCGATCGATCCGTCCGACGGGTGGATCGTATGCTTGAAGTCTTCCTGGAAAAGAGCGTCGATGCGCAGAACTGAGTGGGTTTGCCCTTGCGGCTGGACTACATATCGAACGACAAGCGTTCCCACGTCGTTACTATCCTTGAAACCCCGAGGATCAAGGGCCTCCTTCCGCACCTTATAGAACACCTTCCCGCCTTGGCCCCACGGTCGAAACACTTGCGCTGACGCGGAGGGTTCCGCACCGGTAACGTATGGATCCTTGTTGTACTCTTTGGTTCCCCGGATGATGCCGTCGGCAGCAATTTCCGCGACTACCTTAGCCACCTGGTCGGGCGGCAAGGGAACATTGGTGATGAAACCCTCGCCGTACGCTATGTGATTTCTGGATCTCGCCAACACCGGAAGGGCAGGGAATAAAAGCAGCAGACTCCAAAGCACTATTGCTGATGCAACGAACTTACTATTGCGCATCCTTCTGTTGGGGCTTAGTTTTTGATCTGCGATCATACAGGATTGTGGGTGCGGAAATGCCGATGCGAACTACTGCGGTGAATCCAGTTTTCTTAACTCTCAGCACAGAGTCTCGTACCGGCGGCACTCGGATGTCAACTTTTTCGTTCGCTCGACTTCGTAGACAAATGAGACCGGGGCAAACTTTTTACGTTGTAAAAAATAATCTTGATTAAATACTTGAAAATCTTCTTGTGGCCGTAGTAGGATTTCGCGCGGTACGGTGGTAGAACCTTTGCCAATATTTTTGACAGGACCTGCAAATCTTCAAGTTCGCGGTTGCAGCGCGCTTACGGCTTTTCTGCTGTGCGGGAATTTCTTTTTTGACAATCTGAAGTCGACTTAATCTTGCCGAGGAGTCCGGCCATGCACGTTTCGAGTCGTTCCAGTCTTCGCAAGTTAGTTCACTCTGCGAGTTCTCTAATTTCGTTCATCCTGGTTCTCGCCCCTATCGTGCTTACCTGTGCCCAGCCTGCCAAGGCGATCCCTGCCTTCGCGCGCAAGTACGGATTGCGTTGCTCGGCCTGCCACGAGACCTGGCCGATCCTGAATAACTTCGGTCTCAAGTTCCGAGACAATGGCTACCAGATCATGAATGACCGCGACGCTCCGATCTGGCAGAATCCGTCCTACTGGCCTGTCACTTTCCGTATTACGCCGATCTGGCATCGGTTCAGCAACCTTCAGGCTGTGGACACGTATACCGGAGTGACTGCCGGGAATCCTACCGGAAATCAAGCGATCGAACGTATCACCAGCAGCGGTTTCGACCTGAGCGGTCTCGATTTCCACACCGGCGGCACGCTGTATAAGAACATCTCGTTCTATGCGCTGCCTTCTTCGGATCCTACCGGGGCCTTCCATTTTGAAACCGTCATGACGCGCTTTGACAACCTGTTTGGAAGTTCCTGGCTCAATATCAAGATAGGAAGATTCGAGCTCAACAACTTGCTTTCTGAAAAACGCATGGTCGGGCTTACCGCCGATGGCGGAGAGTATCAGACCTATCACTTCATTCCGGTAGGTGACGGCAATATCTTCGGCCAGATGGGCGATAACCAGTTCGGCATGGAGTATGTGGGTCACTCAGTGGACGACCGAACGCGACTTTCCGCGGCTTTGCTGAGTTCGAATGATGGAAACGTTGGACTGACGTTGGGGGCCAACTCCTATAGCGGGTTCTTTACTTTCGATCAGGCAGTCGATGCCGGCAAGTGGGATGTTCAGCGCCTCGGGGCTTACGCTTTTGTGGGAGACGCGGCAACCTACTACAAGACTTCGGGCGGCGTGCCTATCCCCGGTTCGGGTATTGGCAACAAAAGTTTCAGTCGCGTAGGTATTACCACGCAGTTCTATTTCGGCCCACATTTTGACATCAACTTTGTAACCCAGCACGGCCAGGACAACGTATGGTTTGGCCAAGGTTACGGCGATGCCGTCGCCACGGATGGCGATGGAGGCGTAACCTGTACCGGCCCGACCGCTACCACGCCAGGGTGTCCTCCGAATGCAACTCCCGGCACGACCCTCCCGGCTACGGCGCGGGCCCCGAGCTGGAACGGCTACACCATAGAAGCCCGCTACGTTTACAGTCCGCAGCTGATCTTCATCGGTCGCTGGGAGGGAGAGCGAATGTCGCAGCAGGCCACGGTTGGAACTCCCGGCAATCTGGGAAACATCAACCTTGGCGACGGCATCATTCGCTGGAACCCGTTCATGACCAGCCGCGCCGGCCTGGCGCTGCAGGCTGAATATACCGTGTTCCACCAGATTGGTACCGGGCCAACGGTTGGCGCAGTCACGGCAAACCAGAATGAGAACGAGTTGCTCTTGGGAACAGATTTCGACTTCTAACGATTGATTTTATTAAGAGGGAAAGACATGCGGAGAGCATTGCGGAAGTGGTCGCTATTACTGGGTGCGGCTGCGTTTTTTGCGCTGCCGCTGGTTTCACGGGCGCAGGTCACGACGTTTCAAATCACCTCCCGTGACAACATGGAGAGCCACGTCGACGGCTATACCGGACACGTTCACGAGGCACAGTACGATTATCACCGTTACTGCGAAGGCTGCCATGGAGTCATGGGAGACGGAAACGGTGAAGTTGCGCAATGGTTACAACCGCCAATGTGGCCGAAGCCCCGCGATTTTCAATTGGGAGAATTCAAGTGTCGCTCCACTCCGTCGGGAACACTTCCCACCGACGAAGATTTGTTCGACACCATCGCCCGCGGCATCGAGCCGTTCGGCTATGCCGCAGTGGAGTCAGTTCACCAAGTATCAGCGCGCCAATCTCGTGGCCTACGTGAAACACTTCTCGCCCCGTTTCGTGACCGAGAAGCCGGGCACGCCGATTGTGATTCCGCCCGAGCCGGAAGTTACTGCAGAGCGCATCAAGGCGGGGCGCGAAGTCTTCGGAAGAGTGCAATGCTGGAAGTGTCACGGAGTGCAGGGAATGGCCAATGGCCCCTCGGCATCCACGCTCACTGACGACCTGGGTGCCCCCATTGCGCCCTTCAACTTCACCGAAGGCGCCCGGCCCAAGTGCGGCGACACTGATCGCGATATCTACCGGATATTCATGACTGGCTTGGATGGCACTCCGATGCCGTCGTTCGCCGATAACATCAAACCGGACGAGGCTTGGGACCTGGTTTTCTATCTGCGCACATTCATGCCTCAGCACAGCAAGGAAAGAGAGATCGCCAAGCAGCTCCACCTGACGCCGGTCAGTGCTAATCCGTAAGCCGACAACAGTAGACGCTACAATGGCATCGCAACTGGGTTCGAGCTTTACAGTCAGGCAAGGAGAAAGCGTGTATGAACAGACGATACAATCTCATAGCTGTACTATCAGCGGTAGTTCTCATTTGTTGCGGTTCGTTAATTTTGGGTCAGAGGGTGAATGCCGCCGGTGAAGGCAAAATTACGGGCAGTGTGAAACTCGACGGCACCGCTCCTCACATGCGCGGCATTGACATGTCGAAGGATCCTTGGTGCGTGAAACAACACGCAAACAGTCCAGCCCACCTGGAAACAGTCGTAGTTGGCGAGGGAAACGGCCTGGAGAACGTGGTCCTGTATCTCTCACAGGGCCTGAGCGGGGGTGCTGAGTCCCAGGTGCCAAGCTCGGAGCCGGTGTTCGATCAAAAAAACTGCATGTATGTTCCGCATGTGTTGGCGATGGACACGAACCAGAAATTCAAAGTAATTACCAGCGATCAAACTACACATAACATCCATCCCTTGCCGAATCCGATGACCGGCAATATTCCATGGAATGAGTCTCAGCCCCCAGGGGCCGCACCGATTGTGAAAAGTTGGAAGGCTGAGGAAGTCCCGATTCCAGTGCAGTGCAACATTCATCCCTGGATGCACGGATGGTTTGTGGTAGTTAAAGGCCCCTACGCGACTACCGACGATAAAGGCGATTACACGATCGAGAATGTTCCTCCCGGCAGCTATACAGTGACGGCGTGGCAAGAGACCTATGGGACCCAGACACAAAAAGCGACCGTATCGAGTGGCGGAGCGGCGTCGGCGAATTTTACCTTCAAGGCCAAGTAGGACCAAGTAAGGCCAGTTCCACTGAGGATTTAACGACAATCACAAATAAGAATCGCCGCAGCGAGTCTGCGGCGATTCATTAAAACGGCCCTTTTTTCCGGCCAAAGGCGGGCGCTATGGCGAAGCTGTTCGCAGTGACCATTGTCTGTATTGCAATTGCGTCGGCGGTTCCAATCATCTTTCACATGTGGCCCCTGCCGCCGGACGTTTCGCTCCACGGTCATTTAATCGATGATCAGTTTGCCGACACTATGCTGGAAGCCGGCATTTCATTCCTGGTCTCGCAATTCCTTCTCGCCTACTTCATTTGGCGCTTCTCGCAATCGAAACCCACGGACAAAATCAAGCGGTTTCCCGGCGGAGCGGCTGGATTGGTGACCGCCGCTTTCCTCCTGGTGGGAACGGAAGTTTTAGCTCTCGGCGTGTTTGGTGTGAAGGCCTGGGGCGAAGCCTATTTGACCCCGCCCCCGCCGGACGCAGTTCAGGTCCAGGTCCAGGCCGGGCAGTTTGCCTTTTACTTCCGCTATCCTGGGCCGGATAAATCGTTCGGCACTACCAAGCCAAGCCTGATCAATGAGGCGACCGGCAATTTCTTCGGCCTCGACATGGACAATCCGGATGCGAAAGACGACATTGTAACGGCTGAGCTGGCCATCCCCGTGAACCGAGAGGTTCATCTCCTTATGCACTCCAAAGATGTGGGCCACTCGTTTTACGTTCCAGATCTTAGAGTTCAACAGGATTTCGTCCCGGGCTTGGACCTGAGCATTCACTTCACAGCGACAAAGATTGGCAGATATCAGATCGTATGTACCCAGCTGTGTGGGCTGGGGCATTATGCCATGTCGGCATTTCTTGAGGTGAAGTCGCAGGACGATTACGATGCGTGGCTCAAGCAGCAGGCCGCATTGCAGTAGTCACAAGCAACGAAGCGTGAATCCGTTAAGAGGGCGAACATCTCTTTTGAGGTGAGGTAAAGACCATGCACGATATGTCCGCGCATCCAGTGCACCATGGCGAGCCAACGAGTTTTATCCGGAAGCACATCTTCAGCCTTGACCACAAGGTGATCGGCAAGCAGTATTACGGGCTGGCCCTGGTGGCGGCGTTCTGGGGGATGATTCTCTCCTGGATCATGCGTTTGCACCTGGGATGGGGAAATCTCGCGATTCCCGGGCTGCACTGGCTCTCCAGCACAGGGGCGCCGGGAAACGTGCTTACGCCGGAATACTATCTGCAGTTGATGACCATGCACGGGACGATCATGGTCTTTTTCGTCCTGACCACGGCCCCTTTTGCCGCATTCGGCAATTTCTTCTTGCCGATCCAGACGGGCGCGGAAGACATGCCGTTTCCGCATTTCAACATGATGTCGTTCTGGGTGACGGCGAGCGGATTCGTGGTGCTGATGGCGTCATTTGTATTCGGTGACGGCCCTTCGTTGGCTGGCTGGACGATGTACGCGCCATTGACCGCGGTCGGTTCCGTCGCAGGGCCGGGACAAGGCTTGGGAGTGGTTCTGTGGGCAGCGTCGATTGGGCTCTTCTGCGTGGGTCAATTGCTCGGTTCTTTAAACTTCATCACCACCACGCTCGATATGCGGTGCAAGGGCATGTCGCTGATGCGTCTGCCGCTCACTGCCTGGGCCTGGTTCATCACTTCTGTCATGGGTTTGACTGCCTTTGCAGTACTCATGCCCGCCGTAATTCTGCTGATCCTCGATCACGTAGCCGGAACCAGCTTTTTCATTCCCGGTGGCCTGGTCTTCAATGATCAGGTGCTTTCGTCGCATGCCGGCGGTTCGACTTTGCTGTGGCAACATCTGTTCTGGTTTTTCGGACACCCCGAGGTCTACATCGCCATTATCCCCGGCATGGGAATTGTCTCGCACGTGCTGATGACCAACATGCGTAGATCCATGCTCAGCACCCGTGTATTGATTTACTCGATGGGATCTTTGGCGGTGCTCAGCTACATGGTGTACGGCCACCACATGTTCGTCAGCGGCATGAACCCAATCTCTTCGCTGGCATTTTCATTTCCGACGCTGATCATCACCATCCCCGCAACCATCGTGGTACTGATCTGGCTGGGGAGCCTTTACGGCTCGAAGTTGCGGATCAACTCAGCGTCCTTGTTCTCACTCGGCTTTATCTCGATGTTCATTACCGGTGGCATCAGCGGATTCTTCTTGGCGCAGCCATCCATCGATATTATGGTGCATGCGACTTATTTCGTGGTGGGCCACTTCCACATGGTAATGGCGGTTGCCGCCATGTTCGGCATCTTCTCGGGGCCTATTTCTGGTTTCCCAAGATGTTCGGCCGCATGATGAATGAGACCTGGGGCAAGGCTCGATTTCTGGATGAGCTTTGTGGGCGCTTATGCGATTTTTATGCCCTTCCACTATCTGGGCATGGCTGGCAATGTGCGCCGTTACCAGGCTTTCACAGACGCCTACCTGATCCCGCTCATTCCGGTGCACCGCTTCGCAACCGGTGCGGCCCTGTTCACCGGCCTAGCGCAGGTGATTTTTCTTTTCAATCTGATTTACAGCCGTTTCTGGGGACCCAAGGCACCCAACGATAATCCGTGGGAGGGAACTTCGCTGGAGTGGAGCACCGCGACGCCGCCGCCTCACAACAACTTTGGCGACCACATGCCGGTGGTCTATCACGATCCGTATCAATATAGCGTTGAGGGCGCGAGCAGCGACTTTATTATGCAGACCGACCCGACGCCGGTCCATAGCGCCAACGAGGAGAAATAGCTGCGGAAGTTTTATCGGCAGCTTAGTGTTCGGAAGCCTTATGGGCAGTTTGGTCTTGAAAAGTTTCGTGTCAGGGCACGGCTTTAGCCGTGCCGTTGGCGAGCGAATAACCCAGGGTCTTAGCCTTGGGCAGGAGCAAAGGAGTAGTTGAGCAGTATGGCGACGACAGTTCACGAACCGCCAAAAATCGAGATCGACCGTTTACCCAGCCACGGTTCCGGCAACAACGGCTGGCGCAATCTGGTTCCCGCAGATGGAGATCTGCGGCGAGTCAAGGACCAATCGCCTCCACCGGCGAGCACTGGCATTTGGGTGGCGGTGGCAGGCATTACGATGACCTTTGCCGCCCTCACCAGCGCACTGGTGGTTCGCCAGGGGGCGGCGCCCGATTGGAAGCATATTCCGTTGCCTCCAATTCTGTACCTGAATACTCTGGTGATCATTGCCAGCAGCTGGACGCTCGAACTCTCGCGCCGGCGGATCGCCGCATTTTTGGGCGGATTAAAAGCTCGAGCGGAGAATCCGGCGCGCTGGCTCTATATCACCCTTTTCCTGGGATTGTTGTTCGTGGCGGGGCAGAGCTTTGCCTGGTTCCAGTTGCGTTCCCACGGATTCACGCTCGCTACCAACATCAGCTATTCGTTTTTCTATGTGCTGACGGTCGCCCACGCGTTGCATGTTTTTGGCGGCCTCGGCGGATTGGTGCGAGTCA
This sequence comes from uncultured Acidobacteriaceae bacterium, assembly GCA_963743585.1. Classification (GTDB taxonomy): domain Bacteria; phylum Acidobacteriota; class Terriglobia; order Terriglobales; family Acidobacteriaceae; genus Sulfotelmatobacter. The sequence continues at coordinate 557,957 of CAVUQI010000012.1, forward strand.
TCGGCAAATTGCACAAGCATGTTCTGAAGCGCAGTACTCTGGACGCCACTTCCCGCTACTGGCACTTCATGGGCGTCCTGTGGGTGTACCTGCTTTTTCTGCTTTGGATGAAGCTCTAACCAGTTAAGGTAGGAGGCAAAGTGAGCGAAGCCGATTTCTCAATTCACGCGCAGGTGTCGCGAACCGGGGCAACGGCGGTAATGGCCGCGCCAGCGTTCTCAGTTCCTGCGAAAAAGATGGCGATGTGGCTGTTTATCATCGCTGACACCGCCACGTTCGCAGGCCTGTTGGTGGCGTACGGATTTACTCGCAATGCTACCCCTGATTGGCCGCGGCCATTTCATACCATTGTGAATGCCGTCGTCATGACGTTCATCCTCCTGACGAGCAGCCTGACCATGATCTTCGCTGTCGGAGCGGCCAAGAAAGACAATAGAAGCGGGGCTGTCCGGTGGACGGTGATCACGGCCCTGCTGGGCGCGTTGTTCGCGTTTTTCCACATTCGTGAATGGCTCGATCTGGTCGACAAGGGCTTAACTCTGTTTCATGACCCGTTTGGCACTCCGCTTTTCGGCGCCATGTTCTTTTCCGTCACCGGGCTTCACCTAACCCACGTGGTATGCGGAATTATTGCCCTGATTGTGGTGGCAATGAAGTATAAAAGTGGGCGTCTCAACGCCGATGATATTGAAGTTGTGGGTTTGTACTGGCACTTCGTCGATGTCGTCTGGATGTTCGTCATTCCATTTGTCTACCTCATGAATTTGGGTCACTAAGATTGCAAATCGGGAGCTACCTACTATGGCTAACCAGGACAAGCGCAGCGGTTCAAGTGAAATGACGAAAGACGTCATTATCTACATCTGCCTGCTGGCGCTGGCATCGATCCAGTTCGTCATCGCCTATCAAAACATTCCAAGCACGCAAATGTTCGTGCGTATGCTCATTGTGGCCGTGGTCGAAGCCGCTCTGGCGCTCCTATTTTTCATGCATTTGTGGGAGAACCGAGGGTTGCGCTGGTTTGTCTTGATTTTCACAGTGTCGGTGTTACTGGGCATGCAGTACGGCTGGACCGACAGTTTCCGCTTGCTTAACGGCGCACCCTGGTCGCAGGTGCATTAGCCTTATCGAATCGGTTTTGCAGTTGGGAGTCTTTATGAAGTACTTGAAATCAGGTTGGATTGCAGCGTTTGCAGTCGCAGGAGCTTTGCTCGCTTTCGCTCCTGCCCACGCTTTTGGCCAGGGGTGCGCCCTCTGCTACACGCAGGCCGCTAACTCGGGGTCACGTATGATTCAGGCATTGAGAAGTGGGATTTTGATTCTTATCGCTCCGCCGACGCTGATGAGCTTGGGCCTGGTAGTTGTTTGTTATCGCAAGCGAAACAACACCCGCAAAGAAAGCGATGAATTCGAGAACGAGTGGGACAAACAAGAACCTGAAAAGTGGTAGAACTTCCTGGTTCGCGCCAACGCTTACATAATCACTTTTTATAGACGACCCCGCCCTTCATAACGAACGAAACCTTCTGCACCACGCCAATATCCTGCACCGGATCACCCGGAACGGCGACGATATCCGCGAAATAACCCGGTTCCAGTGCTCCGATCTGGCCGTCCCAGCCCAACAGCTTCGCTCCGTGTAGTAAGTCAGCTTGTAATGCGGCCAATGGCGCCATGCCAAACTTCACCATCAGCACAAGCTCGCGGGCCTGCGTTCCATGAGGAAATGGGCCAACATCCGAACCTACTGCCATGGGAACGCCCGCTGCAACCTGCTTCTTGAAGTCCTGAATCTTCAAATCGAGCATCTCGTGCTCTCGCGCGGCCTGCGCGGGCGAAGAGGCATGATCGGCGAAATACTCGAAAACCGTAAAAGTAGGCACGGCGAAAATCTGCTTCTCGCGCATGAGACGCATGGTTTCATCGCCGAGCTGGTTGGCGTGGTCAATGGAGGCGACCCCCGCCTGTGCCGCGAATAGAGTGCCGGGTTCTCCCGTGGCATGCACAGCCACGCGCTTGCCGACGCGCGCCGCCTCATCGACTGCGGCCTTCAATTGCTCTTCGGTATATTGATAAGGAGTGGAGAACACCCCGTTGCGGACGCTGTCGTGGCCGGTCTCGTAAATCTTGGTGAAGCCAGATCCTTCCTTGTATTGCTCGCGCATCACCGCAATCAACTCATCTTTATTGTTCGCGTAATCGGCATTGGGCAAAACGTGCTGTGCGGGGTTGAAGCCAATGGCATCTTCGTGCCCGCCGAGAAGGTTGATGGCGTTGCCGCTGATGCGCAGCCGCGGCCCCGGGACCAGTCCCAGATTAATCGCATTGCGAACCGCAGCATCGGCAGAACCGGCGCCTTCGGTGCCCATATCGCGTTCGGCGGTAAAGCCTGCCATGAGATCGTCGCGCGCATTGAGCACGGCCATGATGGTGCGCTGCGGTACAGATTCTTCGACCGTTTGCAGATCTTCCGCGGCGCCCGGATGGAGAAACAGATGTACGTGCGCATCGATCAGTCCGGGCATTAGGATGCGATCGCCGAGATCGATGATCTCGGCACCCGGGGGATGATCTACCGATGCACCGACGGCTGCAATGCGTTCGCCTTGCACGAGAATTTCTGCGGGCCTGATCACCCGGCCGTTTTTAACATCTAACCAGCCAGCCGCGTGCAAGACGATGACATGCTGGTCGGCAGTCTGCGACTGGCCCTGCGCGAAGGAGAACGGACTTAAAGAGAAGCAGATAAACGTGAATGAAGCGAAAAGCAGCTTACCTTTATTCATTTTTGCAGGATCATACCACCCTGCGCAGCGGAAGGCCATTGCCGAACAAATCTTCCCGCCGCAGCTTCATGCGTTTAGCCCTTCCTGCAAGGCTTTTGCAATTTCCCTCTTGCGCGACGCGTCAAGCTTTTGCCCATGAGAGGTCAAATAAAACACGTCGATTGCCATTTGCCCTTCGGTGTCGATCAACGCGATTTCAATATTGCATTGCTGCCTTGAAAGACAGGAACTGATTTTGTGCAGCAAGCGGGGCCGGTCTTGCGCAATCACTTGAAGCAACGTGGTGCTGGATGAAGACTCGTCGTCAAAATCAATGCGCGTTTCCACCGCAACTTTGACGTTGGTGTTCTTCTCGCCTCGCTGGCGGTCGCGCAGCATTTTCTCGAGATCGGCCGACCCGGAGAGAACAGCGGCGATGCTCTGCTTGAACCTTTCCCACTCTGAGAGATTCAATTCCAAAGTCCGGAAGCGGTCTGTGAAATATAACGTGTCGACCACGGTCCCTGCCCGGTTTGAGAAGGCGTTCGCTTTCACGATATTCATTCCCCACGCGGCCAGCACTCCGGTCAAAGTCGCGAACAATGATGGCCGATCTTTCGTGACCAGTGTCAGCTCATACCAGTGGCGTCCGCGTTTCAAGTCGACCTGCACCGGGTCATGGCCGAACTCGTCAGCCATCGCCATGTGCCGCATCACCTCTTCGGCGGAGTGCACCAGCAGATATCTTTGCGGAAATCCCTCGACGAACTCCTTGAACTTCGCGCTGATGACCGGAGCCAGGCTGCGCAGACGGGCGATTTTCTCGTTGCCCGCATCGCCGTGCACCCGATGGTCGGCGCTGCGGTTAAGATAGTTCCACGCCGCGATGTACAGTTGCCATACGTTTTCGGCTTTCCAGGGCGTGAGCGCTTCTGGATTTACCGCCTTGATATCGGCGTAGGTCATCAGACAGAGCATTTTCAAACGCTCCGGCGTGCCCATCTTTTCCGCGAAGGAAGCGACCGTATCGGGATTGAAAATGTCCCGCCTCAACTGGGCTGACATTTCCAAATGGCTGCCGATCAAGAAAAGGACCATGGCGCGCTCCTGCGAATCCACATCCAGACGGTCGAGGCATCGCGCCGCAATCTCCACGCTTGCCTCTACGTGATTGCTGCCCGGCACGCCTTTGCCAGTGTCATGCAACAGCAGCGCGAGATAAAGCAGTTCGGGGTCTTCCAGTTCCGTCAACAATTCGGCAAATCGCTTGTCCCATTCCGATTGCGATTGATTCAGGCGATGCAGACTCTCGACGGCCACGATTGAGTGTTCATCGACCGTAAAACGATGATAAAAATCGCGGACCACCAGGGAATCGATCGGCGCCAACTCGGGCAGCAGCAATGTGAGCAGACGCAACGAATGCATGGCCCGCAAAGCCTCGGCGGCATGGGGCTGTAGAAGCGTTTCCTGAAGGTACAGCCACAACTCACCACCCCGTGGCGGAGCCACAGCCAGCGCCGGCAGCGCCTGCTCAATGCGGTGCTCGGTGGTCGCGCTCAATTTCAGGCCATGTTCGGCCATGAAATGAAACAGTCGAAGCAGGGTCTCGTGATCCTGGAGAGATGACGATTGCTGGAGAAAAATCAGCCCATCGACGACGGAAAAATCCGGACTCGCAGGACGCGACTTCCATCCCTGGAATTGCCGTCGCAACGACGACCATGATTCCGGGATCTCCTCGAGCAGTTGCGTCATGGTGCGCTGCACCGCGCGGGCATGCCCGAAATAGGTCCGCATCCAATCTGCAGCTGTGAGGTCTTCTGCTTCCTGAACGCCGATTTTTTTTGCGGCCGCTTCGTCCTGCGCCTCCCAGGTGAGCGAATTGTCATCGCGTCCGTGGCGGAAGTGAAGAAAACATCTTGCCGCCATTAAAAACTCGAGCGCCTCCGCCAGTTGCTTTCGGATCGGCGCACGCATTAAATGGCCATCGGGCCAGTCGCCCAACTTGCCCATGGCTGAAATCAGCGCGAGCCAGCCGGCCACGTTGTAATCGCGCAGTCCGCCGGGAGTTTCTTTCAAGTTCGGTTCCAGATGGAAGACGGTCTGGCCAAACTTCGCGTAGCGCTCCCTCGTTACCTCAGCCAAGCCTTGCAGTAATGGCTTTGATTCGCGTGCAACCAACTTGGGAATCAGTTTGCCATGCAGTCGCGTGAAAAGCCTCTGGTCGCCTGCGAGATAGCGGCAATCCAAAAGAGAAATGGTAAATTCGGTGTTGTTGGCATCAAAACGGTCGCACTCGGCCAAATACCGCGAGGCCGGGCTCAATTTGAGCTTGAGGTCCCAAAGCTCCTGCGAAAATTTCCGAATCGTCTCTCTGTGAGTTTCTTCTCCATTACGGTCTGCATAGAGAAAAAGCAGGTCGATATCGGAATGAGGAAACAGCCAGCCGCGTCCGAAACCTCCGGTCGCGGCCAAGGCAAAGTCCTGCGCTTCGCTCGCGTCCGCTGACATTAATTCCTGCCAGAGGCGTTTAAGAATTTCTTCAATCAGGCGGGTCCGCTGTGCAACTGCCACGCCGCCATTTCCACTTTCGGCGAACTGCCGTTCGATTCTCGCGGAGCCCTCAGCGAGAGAGGTCCGCAATTCACCGATCAGTGAAGAGGCAGGGATCATGGGGATCGCTCGATGGTTCGCTCAACCGCGGCTGCGGAACTTTTCTCGTAACATTCCGGACGCCGGTTTTGCTATGAGACGTCATTGGAGAGGGCTGGTGACATGCTGCATTCATAGCTACATCTCGAAAATTCGCTCCAGCGGCCCTGTTTGACTATTTACAGCGCCGCTTCGCCGCGTTCTTCATTGCGGATGCGGATTGCTTCATCAATTCGCGTCAGGAAAATTTTACCGTCGCCAATTTTTCCCGTGCGCGCCGATGCCAATATCGCCTGCACGGCTTTCTCGACCATAGCGTCCGGCATGACCAGCTCGAGCTTGGTCTTGGGAATCAAATCGACGCTATACTCGCGGCCCCGATAAACCTCGGTATGGCCTTTCTGCCGCCCGTGGCCGCGCACTTCGAGCACCGTCATTCCCTCGACGCCAATCTCGTGCAGAGCAGTCTTGACTGCATCCAGTTTGGAGTTTTGTATCACTGCTTCGACCTTGGTCATTTCATTTTTCTCTAACTCGTGAGAATCGATCCGACGCCAATCCGGTAGTCAACCGTTTCCGGTCTAGAGTGAGCAGCCAGCGAATCGAAGTCGTTGCCGGACAGAGCACAACACGCGACTCACTCTACATTTTCACAAGAACTGACGGAAATCGAAACTATTTATCGCTGCCATCAGGATTTGTTATGCAAACCGGTGCCCAGGAGTTGCTTTACTTGGATCCAGCCTTCGGCTGCGGAGACGGCGCCGGCGGCTTCGCGAACTTGGCATCGTCGACTGGCACATTCTGCTTGAGTTCACTTAACTGAATTGTGAAACGCCCGCCCGGACGCGCCAATGTCCAGCGATAAGGCACTTCTACCCCCTCGACTTCGTGGTAGTCGGCATAGTCGATCTGGGTGGGTAACCGGCCGAGGGCCGTTTCCGCGTAACGCACCAATCGCACCAGCAGGGCCGAGTTCTCGTCAAAATACAGCTGCAAGGGCGTCTTTTCGGCGCGCTCACAATTTACGAAGTAGGCATCGTGATCGGCTATCTTTTCCACACCTCGCAATTCGGTTTTGCTGCACATTTGCTTGAGGTGCGCGGCGAAGTGCAGATCCGCATCCATGGACGCTCCATCGATATCCGGGCCGTGCATCTCACGAACTGGATGTTTTGGCGCGGCTAGCCAGCCTTCATGCCCGTTGAAGGCCGTCACGCTGTCTCCATCGGGCGTGTGGACGAACGAGACTCGCCGGTCTGGGGCCTTTGAGTAGATATCGATTGGAACACTCCGGTCTCCGAAAGTAATGGTTCCCTTCATCACGCGGGTGGTAACTTTATCAATCGCGGCGCTGCCCCCAGCGGCGTGCAAATACTTTTCGAACAACTCATTCACCGTCGGCCCTCCGACAATGGGGGTCTCCGCAGTCTCGCCTCGATTTGGCCCAGCACTCCCATGCACATTCGCAGCCACTTCCGTTTCTTGCATGACCAGAGGAATCGCCACCGGATCGGTGCTGCCGCGGTGACACGAGTAGCAGGTTACCTCACGATGATTTTCAAAGTTATCTTTGTTGATCGCGAACATCATCTCCATCATCTTGCGTGCGGTCACCTTCGGTTTTTTGTCGTCTTTATCGAAGGCATCCTGCACATGGCAAAATTCGCACTCGACTCCCAGAGAGGCGGCGATGAATTGCATGGTGGGGCCAACTGGTCGGCGGGAATGTCTTTGAGCACCTGAATATTTTTGAATTGCTGCTTCGCGGTCTTTGGAGCAGCGGCGGTTTGTGATTCAGCGCCAGACTGACTTTTGGCGATGCCGATTGTGACTGCTCCTATGACGAAAAATATGATTGTTGATGCATTTCTTGCCGCGCTGGATCTCACGAATATCGCCTCACGGTAAGCGGTTGAATTTTATCTGGACCTTCACGGCTCATTACTATAAACATACTTTCCCGAAAGCTCCGCCACGACAAACTTCCTGGGAAGGAGACCATCGACACGCCTTTTCTCATACGGAGGGACAAAAAGAAAGACGCGGCCACGACCAGCCCAGTCGCTCAGCAAATCCGCATCGCTCAAATATATCTTAGGGGCATCGGCAAAGGTCGAACCGAACCACATTGACGTCGTGCGGCCTTGCACCAGGTCGATCGGCCGCCGCAAATAAAACAGCAAAGACGATCCGAAGGCCTGATCGCCATAGATCATTACTTTGTCTTCCGGACAGGCCCGGCTCGCAATCTCCTGCGCCAGTTGTTTTGATGAGAGATACGGACCAAATCTGACAAGCGCAATGTGGGCCGCGACCAGAAATATGCCAAATCCCGCTCCTAATGCCCACGTTGCCGAATAGTTGCGGCCATACCAGCGCAGAATGAACGACAGCAGCGGAAAGAGCAACAGCACCGTTGCCGCCAAAATGGCGGGCAACCGCAAGGCTGCAAATGAGGCATAACTTAAATCAAGGGCGTGCGTCATCGAGAAGGTGTATTTCTCAAGGTGCTGTTCGGTAAGCGCTCTCCCGATATCCGGCTGGAATGGCAGATTTCGCGACTGCCACAGTCCGACGCACAGAAGCACGCTGCCTGCGATTCCGATGGCTGCAATTGCGCCCGACGAACCGACTAACCAGCCTGCGCGAGGTTTTCCGGCAGGTCCTGCTTGCTCACACTGCGCGATCCCATCTGCCAGCAGGAGCAGAATCGGCAAATATGCCGGAAATGTGTAGTACTCCTGGTTAGTCGAGATGGCAAAAAAAACCAATACCAGCCCTGCCAGAATCCAGCACAGCAGCCGGGTGCGCGAAGCGAAACCGGCCGCTCTCGGCAGCACTGTACCTTGGCCGATCATTTGCCGCTGGCGCCATTGTTTTACCGCGCTCCGCAGCACCGCCGGAAAGTAAAAACTCCAGGGAAAAAACCACACCAAATGCAGCGTCCAATACAGCGATGCAGGGAGCTTGTTATAGTCTTTCGGATAGCGCTTGCCCAGAAATCGCAGAAAATGTTCGTTGACGAAATAAAACCAGAGGAAACCGTGGTGGCCTGGAGTGCCAGGATTTTGCAGAGCAGCGAGAATGTGCCAGGGGACGGCAATCGCCAGGAATAAAACCGCTCCGGAAAGAGGATGAAATTCCCGCCAGCGCCGCCACTCTCCGGTAACCAGCAAAAAGAAAAATGCCGCGCCACCAGGAAAAACGAGTGCTACCAATCCTTTTGTGAGCACGCCCAGAGCCATGGCTGCGTAACCGGCATACCATCGCCAGGCACGCGCTTGGGGTTCGAGAGCGGTAAGAAAGAAGTACGCACTCGCGGCGATCAGCAGGCTTAGCAGCACATCTGGGATCAGAACGCGGGTAAACAGGTAAGTGCCCGCGCAGGTATAAACGAACAAAGCCGCATAGATCCCCGTGCGTTCGCCGAAGGCGCGGCGCCCCCAACGAAACGCGAGCACTCCCAAAAACAACACCGAGAGCACCATGGGCAGGCGCGTGGCGAATTCGTTTACACCGAAAACCTTGTAGCTGAAAGCGACCAGCCAATAAGGCAGCGGCGGCTTCTCCAGGTAGCGTACGCCGTTAATATGAAGCGTGACGTAGTTGCCGGAGACCAGCATCTCACGCGCGGCTTCCGCGTGGGTGCTGTCGGCGTCATCCAGCAGGGGTGGGGTGAACATCGAGCCCACGTAGACGGCCAGAAACACGATGGCCAGCGCGGCATAGGAGAATGCGTAGCCGCGCGTTTTTTGCTTTTCGACAGCAATCAAGGCCGGTGTCGTGGTCAAGCAAATGGACCCGAGACAGTCTTACAAATACCCGTGGACTCGGCAACTAAAGATATTGCGGTGCTCGGTGCGAGGTCTAAATCAATCATGGTTCCGGGTGCGCGCCGGAGTGCTGCGCGTCTGCGTCGTGCCGGGCAAAGAATTGCCATTTGTCCATGGCCGCGGGCACCGCCACATCAAAGAAGCCCACCATCATTTCATCCGACGTCTGGTCGCCCCAGACGACGGTTTTGTCAGGATCAGGATTGTGAGGATTGTTCCGAGAATTATCATACCAAGCAATCGCGCGCAGCCGGGTACCGGCTTTCAACTCGCGTGGTTCCGCGAGCTTATAAGTCAACTGCCAGTGAAAGTGATAGTTCACCCGCAACAATGGTTCAATGGCGCCATCGTCATGCACAATGTCGTACTCAAAACGCTTGCCGCGCAGGTGCATGTGGGGGAACAAGCTCAACAAGGTTGCATCGTGCGGCAAGGTGCCCTGAACTTCCACGCGAAAATCATCTGCGCCGGGAGGAATTATGATCGCATGATCGTTCAACTGCAGCGTGATTACGCGCTGCTTTGGCGGCGTCTTCGCGAATATCAGGCCTACGCTGGTCTGGTCGCTTGCAGCCTCTCCGTTCGTTGTGTAATGCATCTGCAATACCAGGTCCGATCCCGCCGGCACGAACTTGGCCATGCCGTCCGGGAATCGATCGGCACCGCTTCCTGGAGCATAGACCAGAAGCAGGTCGCTGGTCGTCTCGTGAGCCTGCCGACGCTCCGCGGGATCTTGCAACATGGATGCCGTGAAGGGTACACCCACCGGCGCGTGGCGCAACCAGGCTGGGTCTGGCGGGCGAATGTAGACAACTGCATGGTGTACATGCGCCGGGCTCGAAGGCCGCCCCTCGACCATCTGCACCCATTTATTCTCGGCAAAGTGCGTAGGAACAATTTCGTATGTGTATTCGACCGTGCCATGCGCCGGAATCATTACAGGCTCCGGCATCCTCACGACGACATCCGGCTGCGGAATATTCCAGGCGTCTGTCCATCGGCGAGGCGGAGGTGCCGATCGTTTACATCGCCGGCGGGAGTTCCGGCATTTGCCCAGGTCACGATGGCTGCGATCTGTTTGGCTGTTAGCGAGGGATCATTCGCGAAATGCCCGTATCGCGGATCCGCGAACCATGGCGGCATCATTTTCATTTCAACCGCTGCAGCGATTTTCTTCGCCAAGGGCTGGGTTTGCTCGTAGGTGAGCAGCGGCATGGGTGCAGCCTCGCCGGGGCGGTGGCAGCTTTGGCAGCGATCCTGGAGGATCGGCAGAACATCTTTATAAAAAGTCGGTGAAGCAGTCGATCGAGGCTTCGCATCTTCAGCGCGAGACTCGGAGCGAGAACCAGCCGATCGATCAACGGGCGAACTCCGCCAACCAACGCCTACCGTCAAGAGGGTCATTGCCGTCGCCAACTGGATCCGATGCCAGTTCACGAACGAAGAAACTCCAACGTAAGCGCCCACGCCTGGCGCGCGGACTGCGGCTCGTACGAGGCGCGCTCATCGCAGAAGAATCCATGGTCGGCGCGCGAGAATTCGGCGTTTACATAGATTTTCTGTGCCACAGTCAATGCTTCGATCACAGCCCTGCGCTGTTCCGGCGGAATGTGCTTATCTTGTCCGCCCCAAACCAGCAACATCGGCGCATGCAGCTTCGGAGCGCGATCCAGCAACGCGGGCGCGATTCCACCTCCATAAAACGAAACTGCCGCGCGCAACGGCAGGACACTGTTAGCGATAAACGAAACGCGGCCGCCCATGCAGAATCCGATGCATGCAATGTTATCCGATTGCACCTGGGCATTGGAATGCAACCACTCATAGGCGGAGCGCACATCCTTCTCGATATTCTCCGGCGTCACCGCCTGCATATGCGGCATGACGGCTGAAAAATCTGTATAGCTTCCCTCGAATCCCGACGGCACCGTTCGATGAAACAGCTCCGGCGCAATCACCATGTAGCCCTCCGCAGCAAAGCGGTCAGCCACACTGCGGATATGATGGTTCACCCCAAATGCTTCTTGAAACAAAAGCATCCCGGGATGCGTGCCGGCTTCTTGCGGCCGCGCCACGTAGGCGTTCATCCGCGTGCCATCGGAAACAACAAGTTCGACTTTCGTTTTGGCGATTTCCGTTCGATCCATGCTATCTCGCCTTATTTCTGTAATTTCAGCCCGAGCCTTCGGTCAAGGACTTGTATCAGTTTCGCACAAACCCTGACCGCGCATTATGGCTGCGACGCCGCAGGCCGCGTGATGCCGCTCACTGCACCCACAAAGCAAAAATGCTACAGTAGTCGATTCATGTCAGCGCCTGATTCCCTCTTCGTTCGCGCCTGCAAATCGCAGCCTGTCGAGCGCACTCCAGTCTGGTTCATGCGCCAGGCGGGTCGCTATATGAAGGAGTACCGCGCGGTCCGCAAGCAGCATTCTCTGCTGGAAATATGCAAGAAGCCGGAGCTGGCCGCCGAAGTGACGATCACCGCCGCTGAGTTTCTTGGCGTGGACGCCGCCATTATTTTTGCCGATCTTCTACTTCCCCTCGAAGTCATGGGACTTGCGTTTCACTTCGCCGCCGGCGAAGGCCCGGTGATTGGCGAGCCAGTTCGGACCGCCGAAGATGTGGCCCGTCTCCGGAACCGACCGTGCTGCAGAGCTGGGTTATGTCTCCGATGCTGTGGGTCTTGTGGCGACGCATTTCGAGGGAAGGTTGCCAGTAATTGGTTTTTGCGGCGCGCCTTTTACTCTGGCCAGTTACATGATTGAAGGCGGCGGTTCGCGTCACTATCTGCATACGAAGAAAATGATGTACAACTCTCCAGCGGCGTGGGATGAGCTGATGCGCAAGCTGGTGGAGGTAACCGCTGAATATTCCTCGGCCCAGGTGCGTGCCGGGGCCGATGTCATTCAAATTTTTGACAGCTGGGTCGGCTGCCTGAGTGTGGAAGACTACCGGCGCTACGTTCTGCCGCACGTTACCAAGATGGTGAGGCGGCTGCAACAAAGTGGTGCTCCGATCATTTATTTCGGGACGGACAGCGCGACGCTGCTGCCTGCCATGAACGAAACCGGAGCAGATGTGATCGGGCTGGACTGGCGCATTCCGCTGGATCAAGGCTGGAGCGCGCTTGAACATCGATGCGGAGTGCAAGGCAATCTTGATCCGGTTTTGCTCTTCGCCGATTGGAAAGAATTGAAGTCTCGCGCAGAATATATTTTGCATCTCGCGGCCGGACGCCCTGGGCACATCTTCAATCTTGGTCACGGTATTCTGCCCGAGACGCCCGTAGAAAATGTGAAGAACCTGGCTCGATTCGTGCAGGAATATTCTGCAAATCGAGCGTCTGCGGAGGGCCGGAATTCGAAGGCCGGAAGCCGCGTTCCATGATTCGCGTTGCCATCATCGGCGGGGGAATCTCCGGACTGGCCGCGGCTTTTGCGCTGGAGGAACATCGTCGGGCTGGCGTCGCCGACTATACGCTTTACGAGTCGTCGCCGCACCTTGGCGGAGTCCTACGAACCGAGCGGATTCAGGGCTTCGTGGTTGAGGCCGGGCCGGATTCGTTCATCAGCGAAAAACCCTGGGCCGCCGATCTATGCCGCACGCTGGGGCTGGGTGATCAGCTCATTGGCTCGAATGACGCCGATCGCAAAACTTACATTCTGGTTCGTGGCCGGCTCATTCCCATGCCCGACGGGCTGATGTTCATGGTGCCCACCAAAATTTTGCCCACAGGATTCTCTCCGCTTTTTTCCTGGGGCACGAAGTTGCTCATGGCAAGAGAGTTTTTCCATCCGCCACATGCGGCGAATGGCGATGAGAGCGTGGCCGCTCTGGTTGAACGGCACTACGGCCCTGAAATGGTCGACAGCCTCGCCGACCCGCTGCTGTCCGGTGTCTACGGAGGTGAGGCCGCAAACCTCAGCGTGCGCGCCGTTCTTCCTCGTTTCGCTGAGATGGAGCGCAATTACGGCAGCCTGGGCCGCGCCATGCTGGCCGCTCGAAAAAAAATGCGGGGATCGGCAAAGATGGGAACAGCAAAGACAAATGCGCCTCCGCTTTTCACTTCTTTGAAAAATGGAATGCAGCAACTGGTTGGGACGATTGTTCCCCGGCTCAACCAAGCCTCGCTGATAACCAACGGGGCTGTGCAGTCAGTTCAGCCCGAAGCGGGAGAATGGATTGTCGCGGCAGGGAATAAATCTGATCGCTACCAGGCTGTGATTTTCGCTTTGCCCGCGAACGCCGCGGCCAAATTAGTCTCCAACTGTAGCCCGGAACTCGCTGGCGAGCTTGCGCAAGTCGGCTATAGCTCTTCGATCACCGTCGGTCTCGGCTATGATCGGCGAGTTCGGCAATCTCTTCCGCCCGGCTTCGGATTTCTGGTGCCGCGCAGCGAAGGCAAGCAACTGCTTGCGGCGACTTTTGTCCACAACAAATTTCCGCACCGCGCTCCGGATGAGCGCGCCTTGCTGCGCTGCTTCTTTGCCGGACCAAATGCAGACAAGATTTGGCAGCTTTCCGACGATGCCATCATCGCAGTGGTGCGAAACGAACTGCAGCAAATTCTTGGCTTGCGCGGTGAGCCGCTTTTTGCCCGTGTCTATAAATGGAAAGCCGCGATGGCACAATACGGCGTGGGTCACTTGGAAAGGCTCGACCGTATCGAGCGCGTGCGCCGGCAGCTGCCTGGGCTTGCGCTGGCCGGGAACGGCTATCGTGGAATCGGCGTACCTGATTGCGTCCGCTCTGGGCAGGAAGCAGCGAAAGAAGTGCTGAAGATCTGAAGGCGATGCTGTGCAGGCAGGCGATTGCGAGAGAGCATTCCGCCGCACGCTCTGTCGCTTCGCAAAAGCATTATGCCGGAACATCAGCCTTATTCAGCATTTCGAGGCGTCGAAGCTTTCCCACCACCAGGCGAATCTCGTCATAGCTGATCTCCGGCGGCAACATATCTTTCACCGGTTTGAGGAACTCCAATCCAATCTTAGTGCACGCCGCTTCGATCACCGATTGCTTCTCAGCGGTCACCCACGTATTCTGAAACTCGACCTGGCCCGTCTCAAGCAGGCCCGCTACCGAGTTAATCACAGTTGAGACCTGCCGCCCTCTAAGTTGCGCGATCTCCTCCAGAGTGTGCCCTTCGCGCAACAGACGCAAAGTCTCGTCGGCAGGCTTCGATCTGCGTTCCTGATTTTGCGCGCGCTCGCCCTGCCGGAATCTCGCTACCGCATCGAGAATCGACTGTCCGTAAACCTCCGCTTTGCGCTCGCCGATGCCCTGAATTTGCCGCAGCTCGGCAAAGAACTTCGGCGGACGCCGGCAAATTTCCTCCAGCGTAGAATCGTGCAGCACCACAAACGCCGCAACGCCTTTTTCCTTCGCAGCCGCGCGCCGCCACTCCCGCAGATAATCTCGCAACTCTTCGGCTTCCTTACTTAAAGCCGCACCCGTAGCCGTACTCGCCGACAAAGTCTTGCTTCCCGCTTTGCGCGCCGCCACAGGCTTTTCTGCCATCCATTCAGCCACACTTCCGCATACATCGCACGCATCGCACGACTCCCACTTGGGCGTCTCCCCAAAATGCAAGCAGACCTGCCGGTGACGGCAGCGTTTCGATTCCACAAACTCCCGTATAACTCGATACCGCTCCCACGCCCGTTCTCGCTCCGCCGCGTCGATAATCTGGTTCGCGAAAAAGCCCAGCAGCCCGGCATCTTTCTTTTGCCATAGCAAGACGCAGTCCGCCGCCGCTCCATCCCGTCCCGCTCGCCCCGCTTCCTGGTAATACTGCTCAATCGATTTGGGCAGCGACAAGTGAATCACAGCCCGCACCGCCGCCTTGTTAATACCCAGTCCGAACGCGATCGTGCCCACGAGCACCCGCACCTCGTCTGACATCCATCGTTCCTGATTGCGCCGCCGCTCTTCCGCGCTCATCTTGCCGTGGTATCCAACCGCGGCAATGTCGCGGTCCTCGAGGAAATCAACCGTCTCCTCGACGCGGCTGATGGTTGGCGAATAGATAATCACATTGCTGCCGGAATAACTGCGCATCGCCTGCAACAACAATTCCATCTGTTCGAGTCCCTGACATTCGCGTACCAGATAGCGAAGGTTCGCGCGATGAAAGCTGGCAATGTATTTATCCGGGTTGCGCAGTTGCAGTTGGGTCAGAATGTCATGCCGCACATGCCGCGTGGCGCTGGCGGTAAAGGCGGCAATGGGACGATCCGGAAATTTTCCGCGCAGCCGCGCCAGTTGCCGGTATTCCGGACGAAACTCATGCCCCCACTCCGAGATGCAATGCGCCTCATCGATCGCGAAAAACGTCACAGGCACCCGTTCGAGCCAGCTCATCGTATCGGTGCGCGCCACCCGCTCCGGCGATATGTACAGAAGCCGGTAAGCACCTTCGCGCGCCCGCCTGATCACATCGGCCTGCTCCGCATCGCTCAACGTGCTGTTCAGCACCGCCGCCGGAATCCCCATCTGCGCCAGTTGCGCCGCCTGGTCCTGCATCAGCGCGATCAGCGGCGAAATCACCACCGCCGTCCCGGTCGAGGCGGCTGCGGGCAATTGATAGCACAGCGACTTGCCTCCGCCGGTCGGCATCACCACGCAGGCATCGCGTCCGGCAAGCAGGCTGCGCACAATCCGTTCTTGCAGCGGACGAAACGCGCTGTAGCCCCAATAGCGCTTGAGCAGCGCAAGTAGATCGCTTTCCGGAGTCATGAGTGACTCCAAGACTACAGCCAAAGTGGACTAGCGGAAGAATGAAAATCCGACGGTCCGACCGCGCACTATTCAAACTGGGAAATGGCTGACTGCAGAAATCGTCTGTACCCTGTGCGCGCTCAGTGCCCTGCAGTTAGGTCAGTCCTCAGCACCGGGCCGGTGCCGTGCTGCATACCTAACTTCGGGATAAGCTTTCGCAAACACCATCCAAACCATCCCGATCACGACGAAGCAAAGCACGCTGCCCTCGGGGCCAACTATGCCTCCGGTAAGCCAACGTGAACCGTGGAACGAAGATTTCAGCAAGTGACCGGGGAACAGCGTTCCGCTGTCCGGAACTGAATACAAGAAGGTCTCTCCCCAATCCCAGGCCGCGTGAAAACCGATGGCAAACCATAAAGTTCCGGTGCGCCGCAGGGTCAAACAGAAAAACAATCCAATGGCTGCAGCTGCCAGCAACCCCGGCCATTCCTCACCGGCATTTTGCGAGTGGATCAGCCCGAAAATGCACGAAAGAAAAACCGCAGACGGCCAGAAACCAAATGCCCGGGTGAGCGTGAACTGAGAGTAGCCACGCAGCAGGAACTCCTCGAAAAATCCCACCAACAGAAAAAACAATGCCCAAAACAACGCAAATTTCGCGATGCGTGCGCCGTGAATTGCCAGATGTCCGAAGTTAAAAACCCGCAGATCATACATAGCGAAAAGCAGCAGCGTTACGCTGGCGAAGCCCCAAAGCGCGCCCACCCAAAACAATTTGCCAAATGCTCTGCGCAGCGGCAAACCGTAAGCTGACCACGGCCGCCTTTCCACTCGCGCCAGAACCAGCGCTGGCAGCACTGCGGCGACAAAGACGCCAAACTCATCCAGCATCATCGACCACAGCCCATTGCCGCCGAGATCGAGCGAGCCCACCCAGCGCGTAATCATGAACTGCAGCACGTAGAACATGAACACGTAAAAAGCGAAGCCCCACCCTGCCCGCAGCCCATCCGGAACCAAGAAATACCGTACGCGCGTAAGATGGCTGTATGGCAGCCGCGAGATTCGGCGACCCACTCGGCGGCTGTGCGCCAGAGAGACCTTCAGTCACAGCTTTTTCTTCCCGCGGAACTTGTGTTCCATTCTTCATCGCGCCGCAGTTTCCTCAAGCAGGCTCGCTCATGGTAAAACACTTGGCTCCCCTTTTATGAGCCGATTTTTCACGCGCGAACGGTTCGGCCGTCCGCAATTTCTGGCCGCCATCTTGCTTCTGATCTTCCTCGGGCAAGCATGGTGGCTACTTCGTTCCGATCTCCGCACCTCAGACGCGCCCAGCGACTCCGAGCAAGTGCGGTTAGCGGCAGGCTGGCGGCAGATTCAGGGCGGCAGCATTGCTGGTGCGCCCTATCCCGATGCTCCGGGAACGCTGCCTCCGGATGTTTCGCGGGATGTAAGCGGTTTCGACACCGAGCACTCTCCGCTGCTGCCGCTCGTGACTGCGGCCCCGTTGCTGGCTCTCCCGCAGAGGTTCCTCGACGCAGGATTCTCCCCTTACTGGCGCTGGTTGGTGCACGTCCCATTCCTCGCCTGCGGAGTCTTCCTGGGCGCATCGTTGTGGTACGTCGCGCGCCGTCTGTGCGGCAATGCCGGAGGATTTCTCGCCCTCACTCTGTACTGCTTCTCGCCGGGAATGATCCAGGCCAGTGCGCTCTGGCAGGCCGACCCAGATATTTTCGCAGCCTGGGGATGTTTCGGCGCTATCTTCACTGCGATCGCTGTCGCGCACACGCTCTATGTGCCGCGCGAAGTAATTCTGTGGAATTGGCGTCGCATTGTCCTGCTCGGGGTAGCGCTGGCTATTGCGGTTGGCTCAGAGTTTTCGATGATCATCGTGGCGCCAGTCGCTTTGGCATTGATAATGTATGTCGCGCCGATACGGCGCGGAGCGGTGTTCATTATCTGGTCAGCGGCATGCTGTGCCGCGGCCCTACTGTTGTATGCCACATATTTCTTCCATGCTCATGCATTCTTCCATGGCATACGACATGCTTCATTCGGGGGAGCGACCTGGCGCGGCTTCACAATCCCCAACGTTTATAGTGAGGTTGCATCGCAAGTCCTGCGGGGCTGTCCGGCCCTCGCCTTGCTGCTGCCAATTGCGATTGCGACATATATTCTCTGGCCGCGAACCCGTTATTTCGGCAACACCGCTCCGGGGTTGATCGCGTTTCTATTCCTGGGTATGGGGATGGCCCATCCTCATCTCGCCGGCGCAGGATTTCTGCTGGCTTCAGTTCCCTTTTTCCTGATCTTTGTATCCGGAATCGTCGCCGATCTGCTTGAGACTTCCTATCGCCCGCTTGTCGCCGCGTGCATTGGAGGACTGCTTGGCGCTTACGTGCTCTGGAACCTGGTCGCCCTATTTCATGTACCTTCAGCTTAGGTAATGCCTCACTATAAGACCTAGCTAGCGATCGGTTGACAATTCTATGCAATTTTCTGCGGCGCACCCGGGCCTGCCCGACGATCTAAGAAGGCAGAAAAACCCTCGATTCGGAGGTGCGCCGTGAAGTCGGTTCTGGAGTATCCTATCCGGGTGAGCTGTCCCGTTGTGCATCGCTTCCCCAAACTCGGGATTGCGGCGTCTGTCGTGCTATCCGCGGGACTTGTGTTGATACTTCTTTTGGTTGGCAACGCTTCCGCTCAGGCGGGTAGCCCAGCCGCTCATATCAATGCAGCTCCGCCTATCAGAGCCGTATCTCCACGGAACCGGCGGCGTGGCGCCGCCTACCGGAGCTTTCGGCCCTTCGGGATTGGCGCCTCGCTCGCCCCTGAAGCCCAACGGACGTCCAACTCGGCAGAACACTCCCGCCGGCATTGCTTATTATCCGTATTTTTATCCGGTCGCTGTGCCCTATGGTGACGATGGGGAGGGCGATCAGACGGCAGAACAAGCTGGCGGCGCGGACGCTCCGGGCGATGATTGGAGAGCGCCAGTGGAAGACGCAGAGGCTCCGCCCAGCTACAGCGATCCGATGCGCCTGTACGATCCTGAGCAGCAGTACGCTTCGAATTCGCAAGCATCAGCGGACCCGCCGCGAGACGTTCCGGAAGTTCCAACCGCGCTCATCTTTAAAGACGGCCATCAGGTGGAGGTAGAAAACTACGCCATTCTCGGCCAAACGCTTTATGATTTAACCCCTGGACATTCCCGCAAGGTAGCGCTGGCGAGCCTTGATCTGCAGGCAACTGAGAAGGAGAACGATGACCGCGGTATCGTCTTCCAAGTACCGGCTTCATCGGGGGGAACTAATACGACAAACTAACAGGTGATCTGGGATGAAGATAAGGCGTTTTGCCATTTTCGCAATGCTGGCAGCGATCGGGCCGTGGGCTGCGGCGCAGCGAGGCGCCGGGGCCGGTGGACATGCTGGCGCTAACCTTCACGCCGGCGGTGGCCCGCATGTCGGCAAAGGCGCGTCTGTCGTCGGTCACCTGGGCTATGGCCGCTCCAGATTCGGTCGCTACGGTTATGGCGCGCCTTACGACTATCTTTCTTTGCCGTTTCCGTTCTTCGACGATGCCTATGATTCCCGTGACATCTATTCCACTGGATATCCCGTGGCGGCCCCGTTGCCGCCTTATTTACCGCCGGTTTCGCGTGACTACGGTCAGATTCTTTCGGGCCTCAAATCGAGTCCGCAAAGCTTCTGCGGCAAGTCAGCCGCTGATCATCGAGCTGCAAAATGGCCACTACGTTCAGGTGAGCAGCACGGAGGTCGACGGCGAAGCTCCTCTGAACGTGCCCGCCAATTCTTCTGCCGCCGTGTCATGGGAGAACTCCTCCGCAAACCGCACCAGCGAGGCGAATGCCCTGGCTCCCGTTATTCTCATTTTCAAGAATGGCGATCACGAACAGGTCCGCAGCTACAGCATCGCAAATGGCATCCTGTACGCCCAAGGTGACTACTACACGGATGGATATTGGAACAAGAAGATCGATCTCTCGGCGCTGGACGTTGCTGAAACGTTGCAAGCCAACACCGAACACGGAGTGAAGTTCGTGTTGCCTTCCTCGCCCAACGAAGTCATCACCCGACCTTGAGGGCCGGGGCCAGTGCAGAATCGCATCACGTTAGACCTGACGGCGCTATTAAATCAGGGATGGTTCCTCGATCCTCAAACGAGCAGGTCTGCAGTGATGTCCGCAGCACGGGCATTCTGCCGTCCGCCGCTACTTCTTTTTCGCGTTGGCTGCGGCTTTGGCGCGTTCGTGCAGAGCCAACGTTACCACCTGAAGCATGTCGTCTTGCGGAGCAGGCTTGCCGGTCCAGATTTCGAACTGGCGGGCAGCCTGATGGACGAACATTTCTATGCCCGGAATGATTTGCGCGCCGCGTTGTTTTGCCAGCTTCAGTAGCGGGGTTTCCACCGGGTCGTAGATCATGTCGAACACGTAGCGGGCATTGATTTCATTTTCCTGCAGCGGAGTCTCGCGGCTATGGCCCATACCCACCGGCGTGGCGTTGATGATCACATCGAAGGCGAGTTTCTTAAGGTCGGCGCGCTTGATCGAGCGGGCGCGGGCGCGGTGCGCGAGTTTTTTCCCGGCGGCGATGTGGCGGTTCAGAATGTAGACTTCGGCTCCGCGTTCTTTGAGGCCGAAGACGGCAGCGCGGGCTGCGCCTCCGGCGCCAAGGACCAGGATTTTTGCGTCCTGCAGCGTGCTCAGGCGGCGCTCGAGAGGACGGACTACGCCGGAAGTGTCGGTGTTGAAGCCGTAGAGTTTGCCATCCTGCGCGCGCACGACGGTGTTGCAGGCGCCGATCTTCGTAGTGTGCGAATCGGTGTTGTCGAGATAAGGAAGAATCGCTTCTTTATATGGCATGGTGACGCTTAGGCCGTGGATGGGAATCTCGCGCACGCAATTCAGCAAGTCTTTGAGGGTTTTGGCATGCAGCGCCAGATAGACCGCATTGACGTTCTCCCGGCGGAAGGCCGCATTCATAATGGCGGGCGAGAGCGAGTGGCCGACGGGATCTCCGGCGACTCCATAGACGCGGGTGGCGATGTCGACTTGCTCGATGCGGTAAACGCTGCGCAGTTCCTGGGCGCTAATCTGGCCCGGCGCGGTTTCTTCCCCGGCTGTGGCGGAGGCAAAAGTGAAGACGCTTCCGGCGCGGACTCCAAGAACGCGGCTGATGATGCCTTGCTCTCCCATGCAGACGCCAACCAGAGGGTGGTTATCCGCGCGGCGGCCGAGAAACTGAATCATGGTGAGGTTGTCGCTCAGCGTGGTCGCCGTGCTGACCACCTTGTAAAAGTCGGCCGGGATGGCTCGCATCTTCTCGAAAGTTTCATCGAGCTTTTTGGTGCTGCGGAAATCATGGAAAGAAAGAATGAGAGCGGAACGGGCGCGAAGCTTCTGCAGTTGCGCCGATTTGCATTTCAGGGCGGTTTGGAGTTCAACATCGACCAGCTGGCAGCCGACGGAAGACGCTTTCGAAAGGATTTCGAGCTGGGAGGCGATGGAACCACGAAACTTGCCTCCGCTGGAAGCCCGGCGGCAGGTGGCAATCACCACGGTTCCCGCGTGACTTTCCAGGAATTGCTTGACCTTGGGAAGCGCCAGGCCGGGCCTTGAAATGTAGTCCAACCTGAACTCCAGGAAAGGGTTATCCCGACTTAAGGCCGATGCCTTCTCGACCAGTTCCGCAGCATCGGACGCGGTGACTGCGACGCAGACACGCGGCAGGCGCAGGGGAAAACGTAACGGATGATTGTTGGGGGCAGAAATCATCTTAAATCAATAGCTTAATGAGAGGGTTCCGGCAGCGAATCTTACAGGGGACGAATGACAGATTGCAACTGTGATTCGCAAAATGTGGAAAAAACTGTTTCCAAGGCCGTGACACCCTCGTAACCTTGACCCTCCCTTACCCGGTTGTTACCTTCCGAAAGTAGGTTGAAATAGGCGGCGTCTGGGTACGTACCTGCCTTGGCTTTTCATCTTCGCGGAGGTAACATGCAGAAAATAGGAGCTTTACTGTTGTTGGTGGCGACGGCGGCGTGGACGCAATCAACTCCCACTGCGGCGCCGGCGAATTTTACCGCCCCGGAAGGTACCGTGGCCACTACCGCCAGCTTTCCGATTGAGCGCGTGCAGATGCCGACCCAAGCCGATGTTTACTGCGCCGGCTTCATCAGCCAACATTCCATGCCGGATGCCCACTTTGTCGCGGGAGGGTTGCAAACTCCCCAGACCACGAAATTCGTCAATGGAGACATCGTGTATCTGAGGGGTAGCGGCTACACCGCTGGAGCACGGTACCAGATCATCCGCGAACTGCGTGATATCAATGAATACGAGATGTTTCCGGGGCAGGCCAAGCTGATGAAATCCACCGGGCAACCGTATGCGGATATAGGTCTGGTGCGGATCATTGACACGCGCAGCAAGTCCGCGATCGCCCAGATTGAGTTTTCCTGCGATCCCATTAATCCTGGAGATACCGCGATTCCATATACCGAGAGGCAGATGGTAACGTCTCGGCCCCCGGCGCGGTTTGACCGATTCCTGCCCACTCGCAGCAAAGTTTCCGGTCGAATTGTGATGGCGAAGGATTTCGATTCGGAGCTGGGAACCGGGCAGAAAGTTTACTTCAACGTGGGCTCGAATCAGGGCGTAAAGGTCGGCGATTATTTCCGAGCAGTACGAAACTATGACGCCGACTTGCACGATCCGGTCGATTCGCTGTCATTCAGGGCTTCGGTCAGTGAAGATACGCAGAAGAAACAGCCGTCCTTCGATCCGGGCTTATGGGAAAAGGGCAATGGGCCGGTGATTCACGTTCGCGATCTGCCCCGCCGGGCAGTGGGCGAGATCGTCGTGATTGGGACCACGCCCACGACTGCCACCGGAATGATCGTGTTCGCCATGGAGGATGTGCATACCGGTGATGGTGTGGAGATGGACGAGCAGGCGCAGAACTAAGAAAAAGCAGGGGCCACAGGCTAGAATGGGTGGCCAAGGCACTGCGGAAATTCTTGAGCCGGGGACGGGTAACCGTCTCCGGTTTTTGCGTCAGAGATGGTCCGTTGCCAATTGCGTTTAGTCAGCAATGCTGATCGCTGCGCCCGGCCCTTAATCCTGGTCGCGTGGCCCTATCCCTTGCCCCTCATCCCTAAGCACTTTATCCCCAAAGATTTCTGCCGTAAACGCCTCAATCGTCGCTCCCTTTTCCCAAGCGTTCACAGGCAATCCGGCTTTGCGGCAGGTTTGTTCAAGAAAAGTCGCGCGGTCCCAGCCGTGCTCGACGGGAACCTGGGGCAACAGCAGGCCACGTCTGCCATGGCCGCTAATGAGAAGGCCGTGCCTGCCGACTTCGATTTCTTCGGGACGGAACTGGCCGCGGGGGCGAAAGAACGCTCAGCTGAATTTCCAAATTAGGCGCTTCGGGGTGGGTTACGGCGGGAAAGCGGTTGTCGTTGAAAGCGGCAGCGCAGGCGGTTTCTGACACGGCCCGGTATAGCGTGTAAATGGGAGCAATGTAGCCGACGCATCCCCGCAGTTGCCCTTGGAGATAAAGGGAAGTGAAAACACCGCGCGGCTCCGCCAGATGGGGCGCAGGCGGATCAAGCGAGATTTCGTGGTGCTCTAAAGCTGAGACGATTGATTCATGCGCCAGGCGCAGCAGCAGAGCTCGCTCTTCGGACGAATATTCCTGCTGCGAAAATCGCTGCCCGGATAATTCCGCGCCGTACGCGCCGGTCAACAGCTTGCCGTCTTCAGGCATATCGGTTCCCCAGCCGCCGCGATTCCTCGCCAAAAAATGCCTACAGCAATTGTATGCCTGGTGGTAGTGAGTGTTCGCGAATCATGCAGAGGGGGCGGCGCCGGCATCGGCCGCGCGCGGGGCCGGTTGCGGTTTGCGGCGGCGGCTCAGGACGAAAGCACGGCGACGGCGCTTGGTTACGCGCTTGTCAATCTTCGACCAGAAGGCGATGAAGTAGTCAGCGGCCGAAACCAGCGAGACGCAGACCACAAACCAGATTGCTGTAAAGGCGATCCAGTGTACGGGAAAAACGACACTTCCATAAATCGGCCACTCTTTCCAGCGATGAGCGAGAATGACCGCAACCACGCAAACGATCTGCACGACCATCTTGAACTTGCCCAGATTACTGGCTTCGATGGTGAATCCGCCTGAGGCGGCGATGGAGCGCAGGCCGCTCACCAAAAACTCGCGTCCGATAATAAGCACGGCAATCCAGGCGGGAACCAGGCTGGGATTGAATTGCACCAGAGTGACGAACGCGGCGGCGATCAGAAGCTTGTCGGCCATGGGGTCGAGCAGGATGCCCATGGTGGTGATCTGGTTGCGCTTGCGGGCGAGGTATCCATCAATGCCGTCGGTCATAGCAGCGGCAATGAAGATGGCTGAGGCTATCAGCTCTTTCTCGCCGTGCACACTGCTGAAATAATTCGACGACAGCACCCAAATTAGCAGAGGGATGCTGCAGATGCGAATCAGCGTGATGGAATTGGGCAGGTTCACGCGCAGCTACTGCGGTCCTCGGAAAAGCCGAAGATGAATTGATTATGCGCCAGGGACATGGCGAACGCAATCGAGAGAACAATCCGGTGGTGTCTTAAATCCATTCACCAAGAAGTTGTCCATGGGCGAGGGCCGAGCATGAAAATGGCAGGTATTGGTGTGCTGCCGAGCAGATGAGATCGATGTGCCCTGAGACGGGAGTTCGACACGAAGTTCCCGATCAGTCGTCGCGCTCTGCTGCGTTGCCACCGCCACGGATTGCGGGATTTGGGGCGCAGTAAAGACCGAGGGTGTTCAGAGATTGCGCTGATCGCAGATTTTGCAAGTTGTGGAGCAGATTGGTGGCGGCGAGTGGACTCGAACCACTGACCTACGGATTATGAGACCGTCGCTCTAGCCACCTGAGCTACGCCGCCATGTTTAAGATCAACAGGTTAGTTACAGGCTTCGAAGACACCTGCTGTTTCAAATATTATCATCGCCGCGAAGCAAAACGACGGAACCGCAAAGGGCAAGCGGATTCGCAAGACGCTGCAAGTGATTGCGGCAGAAGGTAATTTTGGGATGAAGAACTCACGCCTCTAAGAGTCAAGCCCTTTTTTTGGTCGATTTCTTCTTCGCTACCGCTTTTGTATCGCGGTTCCCCTTGGTCTCAAGATTATTTTGATCGATGGCAGCCTCGATCAATCTTCGCAGGGCAGGCGCATTGATTTTATCTCCTTCGAACAAATCAATCGCTCGCCATTTATTTCCTCTAAGTCCAGCGTTGAAGATCTTACTCGGATCCGGCAGTCTCGCGCCTTGATCAAAGGTCAGCTTCACTTTGTCTTTGTGCGCGTTTCCTACCGCTAATATTCCATTGCGAGACCAGACCGGCGAGCCCATCCACTTCCACTCCTCAACGATCTCCGGATCGGTGTTACGAATGACCTCGCGGATTTCAGACAGCGTTTTGCCGCGCCAGTCCGTGAGCCTTGAAATGTACTTGTCGATAAGTTCGGATGGATTCATGGTCATGGATGGCCGCCTTTCCATGAAGCAAGCTCGCCGGCCACATTGTGGTTCCCGCTCCTTGCTGACCGCCTTCGCCTGCCGGAACCAGATCCGGCGGGGCCAAGGGATTTTCGCATGGCCCCGCAATATTGGCAATGAAAAGCCGATAATGGTCAACTCTCTACGTTGGCGGGCGATGTTCTTGCACCCATCTCGCCGCCGGTGCCAAAAGCGTCATCTTGTAGAAATCCCTCCATAAAGCGCAAATATATGTATACTTTCGTGTTTCGGGGGGAGAAAGGAGTTCACGTGCGCGATCGCCTTTTGAGTCTGTGGCGCGATGATGCCGGTCAGGACATCGCCGAGTACGCGGTTATGTTGGCCGTTATTCTGGTCCTGGTAGTTGGTACGATCAGATTGATCGGCTCCAACGCAAACAACGTTTTCTCCAACACTGCCAGTTCCATCCAATAAGGCAGACTGAAGAGGACGCACCAATCGCTAGCGGGAAGGGGAGCCCGCCACAATGGATCCACTTTGGCTGATGTTAGGCTGCTTGACTTGCACCTTGAGTGCGCTCATTTTTGTCGAAGTACGGCGCATACGGAGACGACTGGACCAGAAAGCTCCGGAGGTGACTCAGGTAAAAGCGGTGCCTGAGCCGGTTCGATCTGCATAACTGAATACTTGCCAGTTCCCGCTGGAAACTGGAAACTAGTCCTCGCATGACGGACCATCGCGGTCATTCCCGCCCGGCTCGCCTCCACGCGACTGCCGCGTAAAATGCTGCGCGAAATCTTGGGGAAACCCCTCGTCGGCTGGGTCTACGAAGCAGTGCGATCCTCCCCCCTGCTCGACGACGTCATCATCGCTACCGATTCCGCAGAAATTCTTGAGACTTGCCGGCGACGCGGCTGGAAAGCTCAGATGACTGCTTCGTCGCATGACAGCGGGAGCGAGCGCGTTCACGAAATTTCCGATTCAATTGCTGCCGATATTTATATCAACGTGCAGGGAGATGAACCTTTGGTTCGAGCCGACCAGATCGCCACGCTCATTGATGTGATGAAAAGTGATGTGACGAGAGGCGACGCGATGAAAAATTCAAGCGTCATGGTGGGTACCATAAAAACTCCGTGCTCGCCCGAAGAAATTCGGAACCCGAATGCAGTGAAGGTCGTGACCGCACCAGACGGGAAAGCTCTCTACTTTTCGCGCGCTACCGTTCCATTCGACCGCGACCGAAGCGATCCGACGTACTACAAACATCTCGGCCTCTACGCTTACCGCAAACCGGCGCTCGATCAATTCGTCAGCTGGCCGCAATCGGTGCTGGAGAAGACCGAAAAACTGGAACAGCTGCGTTTTTTAGAAAACGGAATTTCAATCTATGTGGGGGAAACGCCCTTCGACTCCATCGGAGTAGACACCGAAGAAGACCTGAAGCGCGTAACGGAAATTCTGCAGAAACGGTGAGTCGTCTGGTCTTTCGGAATTTGATCCGCCGGAATTTGATCTGCTGGAATTCGCCTGAAACAGAATGCCTCGCTACATCTTCGCACTAGATTTTCGCACCAGCATCCTGGGTACGGCTCCAAGCTTCGGCCGCCGCTACTCTCTTCGAAATGGCGGGGTGCGAATGGAACAAAACCTCAATCCATTTCGAAGGGGTCCGTTCGGCCAGATTCTGGCTGGCTAGCTTGTTCATCGAGGAAATAAAAGGTTCAACGGTGGCGATCGATTCAAAGGCGTAGCGGTCCGCCTGGCGCTCATTGAATCGTGAGTAAGCGTTGAGCGCCGGCATCAGCAGCACTGAAATCACGGTCGCTGTGATGGCCAGCAGCGGCAGGTTGGCGAAGTCGGAAAGTTCCTCGAACATGTGGTGATCTACGGCATAGTGGAGCACCCAGTTCGCCGCCCAGAAACCGAGCAGTGTAATCCCCGCCTGCACCAGAATGCTTTTGAGGATGTGCCGGTGCACCTGATGCCCTAGTTCGTGCGCGAGGACCGCTTCAATTTCTTCCGGAGCATAATTGTCGAGCAAGGTATCCGCAAGAATGATTCGCCGCGTGTTGCCGAGCCCCGTAAGCGCCGCATTCGCCTTCTTCGTCTTCTCGGAAAGCTTCCATCGATAAACTCCGCGTACCCTGGTGCCCGCATGCTCGCTGAGCAGCACCAGACGACGCCGCAGGTCTTCATTCTCCAGCGGCTCAAATTTATAGAAGATGGGAAAAAGCACGACCGGTGCGAGTTGCGCCATCACAATGAACAGCACCATGAAAATCGCCCAGGCGAGAATCCACCAATGCTGCGGCCACTGGCGAATTAGAAAATACACCAACTCCACGACAACCCCGCCCAGCACCAACCCAACCAGAAATCCCTTTGATTCATCCCACAGCCACGACCGCAATTTCTGGTTTGAAAGCTGGAATTGTTTCTCCAGACGAAATCCGTAATAATCCAGGCCGAAGCCCAGTAATTTTCCAATGAACAACAAAAGGAAGAGGTAAATGAAAACCGCAAACGTATAACTCTGGAAACTGTGCCGCAGAGCGAGGTCCCGCAGCCACCCAGTCCATCCCGTAACAAGCAGCACAATCAGAAACGCGGAACCAAGCGCGAAATCAGCAACTCCCAGCCAGCGATGGATCCGGTTGTAGCGGCGGGCCTCCGGCGTATCGGCGGAGGCAGGGCTTGTGGTTTCAGCAAGAGTCATGCTTGCTTCAAGTATCGCACTCCAGAAGAGGAATGTGGAGTTTCAGCTGCGGGAACTTCCGTCATTAGCAGCGGCTAACTCGTACTCGTCACAAATTTTTCGCCAGCTGCCAGGATCTCAGCGATCAACTCCGGTGAAGCCGCTTCCGCATAAGCCCGCAACAACGGCTCCGTGCCCGACGCCCGAAAAAGAATCCACGCTTCCGCGCCATTTCCGTTGGTAGGCGCATCCAGAAAGAACTTGATTCCATCAAGGTTTTCTTTTTTCAGCAAATGATAACGGCCAAGCTTCTGCGTACTTTCGGCTTTTGCCCGTTGAATCGCTTCCAGCTTCATCTGTTCCGGAATGTGCAAATCGCGCCGGCCGTAGTAATGCGGCCCAAATTCGCGCTGCAAATCCGCCACCAGTTGTCCGAGCGGCTCGCCTTCATCCGCCATCGCATTGGCCAGCAGCAGACAATTTAAAATACCGTCGCGCTCCGGCAGAAAGCGCGAATAGCCAATCCCTCCCGATTCTTCGCCGCCAATCAGAATTTCGTGTTCCATCATCAGATCGGCCGTGTACTTGAATCCGATCTGGGTTTCGTAAAGTTTCCGTCCATGCTTGGCGGCGATGCGATCGAGCATGCGAGTCGTATTGAAGGCCCTTACGACATCGCCGGGCCACTTTTTCCGTTCGAGAAGCCAGCGCAAGAGAACGCAAAAAATCTTGTGCGAGTCCACGAAACTGCCATCTTCAGCAACCGCGCCAATGCGGTCAGCGTCGCCGTCCGTGGCCAGTCCGGCGTCGCAGTGTTCGCGCACCACCGTCTGCTGCAACATAGAAATATGCGGCTCAATCGGTTCAGGATTGATGTCTGGAAACAACGGATTCACTTCCTGCCGGATGGCAACGTGCTGCACGCCAGCATCGCGAAGAATTCCCGACAGAACTCCACGCCCGGAACCATACATGGAATCGACAGCGATCTTAAATTTTGCGCGGCTGATCAAATCCATATCTGCAAAGCGGCACACCGCGGCGACGTACGGCGTCTTCAGATCAACCTCATCGATCGCAGCTTTCGCGCCCTTCGGCATCGAGCCGGCACGCAACTCCTCTTCGACTTTTTTCATGATTGCAGGCGTAGCCGATCCGCCGAATTTCGCTTTGAACTTCACCCCATTCCAATTCCACGGATTGTGGCTGGAGGTGATCATTACCCCGCCCGCCGCGCCAGAATTTTTTACCGCGAAAGATACTGCCGGCGTGGGGGTGTAATCATTGGCCAGCTTCACCGAAATCCCCGCGGCGGCAATCACCTCTGCAGCCACCTGTGCCGCTCGGCCCGAGGCAAAACGCGTGTCGTAGCCGATGATCACTCCGCGCCGCGCGTCCTCATATTTGATAACGTAAGACGCGATCGCGCCAGCCACGCGGCGCACGTTGTCGAAGGTGAAATCGTCAGCGATAATTCCGCGCCAGCCGTCAGTGCCGAATTTGATTTCTTGAGCCATTCGATAGATCGTCGTTAGTTGCTGGTTGCCGGTCGTTGCTCGCTAGTCGGTCGTCCGCCAATACCAGCAATAGCAAACGAGGAGCGACCAACAGCCAACTGCCTATGTAAGCTTGTGCAGCTTTTTTTCATCCAGATACTTCACCACTTTGCCCACGTCCTGCGCATGCTGGCGGGACGTGATCAGCAGAGCATCCTCAGTTTCGACCACCACAATGTCTTTTACACCAACCGCTGCGACAAACTTTCCGGGTGCATAAATGAAATTGCCACGGGCATTGAGCACGAACACGTCTGCACCATCAATTACGTTTCCATCGCCGGGAGCGCTCTTCACCGTGTGGTGCTCATGCAGCGCGGTCCACGACCCCAGATCGTTCCAGCCGAAATCAGCCGGCACACAAAAGATGTTGGCGGTATTCTCGCCCTTCGCCGAGCGCGGCTCCAGCACGGCGTAATCCACGCTGATGTTTTCGCATTTCGGATAAAGCCGGCGAAACGTACTCGCAAATTTTTGAGCGCCGTAGGCCGCGGCAATCTCTTCCAAAATCGTGGCAGTTTTCGGAAGATGTTCGCGCAACGCATTCGCCAGCGTGCGCGCGCTCCACAAAAACATTCCACTGTTCCAGAAAAAGTTGCCCGACGCCAGGAATCCGGCTGCTGTCTCGGCATCAGGTTTTTCCGTGAATCGTCGCACCCGCAAGATACCGCCTCGCGAAACGCTGCCAGCCTCGATATAGCCGTAGCCGGTTTCCGGACGCGTCGGCCGAATGCCGAGCACGACAATGTTTTCGCCAGCGGCTGCGATCTCGACCCCGCGCTGGATAGTCAGCGCGTAAGCTTTTTTGTCCGCAATCACATGATCGGAAGGAAACATGCCGATCACGGCCTCGGGGTGTTCACGCAACAACAAGAACGCCGCCAGTCCAATCGCGGGAGCGCTGTTGCGGCCAACCGGCTCAGCCAAAACTTGGGCCTTCGGCAATGCCGGAAGCTGCTTCAGAATTGCAGAATGAAGATCCTGATTTGTGATCACCCAACACCGACCCGGTGACACCAACGGCAGCAAACGCGTGACGGTCTGTTGAATCATCGTCTGCTTGCCGTCGAGTGCCAACAACTGCTTGGCGCGTTTCTTGCGGCTGAGAGGCCAGAAGCGCGTGCCACGCCCGCCCGCAAGGATCACCGGATAAAAGTTCGAGTTTTTACCCACGTTCTTCAAATCTCAAGTCTATCAATTCCACTTACTGGATTCGCGTTTCCGGCTCGGGCAGCCCCGCTCCCGGCACACGCGATCTTAAGAATTCGAGCGTCCATTGCGGCTTCACGGTGAATTCGCCGGCAGACGCGGGCACAACTACGGCATCGCCCTTGGCAAAAGTAACTGGCTCAACGCCGGCCGCCTGCACAGTCCCGCATCCTTCGAGCCCAACCAGAATCTGCGCCGAAGATTTGCCTGAATCATCCCGTGTGCTCAAAATCTGCGGCTCCTTCAACTCAAACATATCAACGACGAAGTAAGGAGCAGCCACCAACTCACCCCGCCGGCCCTTAGCTCCCCGAATCTGCTCGGGAGCTGGCCTCACAACCTTTCCAGATCGCGCCTTCAATTTCACCGCAGCCAATCCATCTTTCAAATGAAGTTCGCGCGGACGGCCGTAATCGTACAAACGATAGGTCGTATCCGATTGTTGCTGCGTCTCGACAATTACCGAGCCCGGGCCTAGTGTGTGCACCGTGCCACCCGCAACGTAAATCATGTCGCCAGAATAAACGTTCAGCCAGTTCAGCAATTCCTCGGCGCGCTGCTGGTGGATCGCCTGCTCCAATTGCGCGACACTCACCCCATCTTTTAATCCCAGAGCAATTTGCGCTCCCGGCTTGGCGTGAGCTACATACCAGCACTCAGTTTTGCCCCACGGCTGGCCGACGTTCAAAGCCTGCGTATCATCGGGATGGACCTGCACCGAAAGTTTCTCATGTGGAAAAAGAAACTTCAGCAGTAGCGGAAATCGGCTCGCATCGCGAGCCGCCTCGCCCACCAACTCCCGCTGATACTTCTTGCTCAACTCCGCCAACGTTTTCCCGGCAAATGGCCCATTGGCCACTTTGCAATCGTCGCCGGTCAGCCACGCCTCGCCAATCTTCTCGCTAAATTTCTGATTGGGATAAATCGGCGATAGATCGAATGTTCCCCAGGGGCGCGGATCAAACGCTGGAAGCATCAACAATGGATATAACTCGCCCATACAATCGCGCAACGAAAAGAGGCCGTTCGCAAAGGGACGGCCTCATGCTGACGTTAAATTTTACCTGCAATCGCGGCATCGCGCCTAAAATGCGGCGAAAAACTTCCTCATGCGCTCCAGCCCACGATCCAACTCGGCCTTTGAGGTCGCATACGAAACGCGAATGTGATCGGCGGTGCCGAATCCTTCTCCTGGAACCGTGGCCACGTGGGCCTCGCGCAACAACTTCCCGGCCACATCTGCTGCCGATCTAAGGACGCCGCGCCCCAGGAACGCTGAAATATTCGGATAGGCGTAAAACGCTCCCTCGGGCAACGTGCAGGTAACGCCGGGAATCGAGCGCAAGCCTTTCACTACATGATCGCGTAATTCGATATATTCCCGCCGCATTTTTTCAACACACTCCTGCGGCCCTCGGAGCGCTGCCACGGCGGCCTTCTGCACAATCGACGTAGGATTCGACGTTGATTGACTCTGCAACTTCGACATGGCGCTGATTACCGCAGAGGGCCCAAGCGCATAACCCAGGCGCCAGCCGGTCATGGCATAAGTTTTTGAAAGCGATCCCAGCACCACTACGCGATCTTTGTATTTGCGCAGCGATCCCACGGAAAAATTCTTGCCAGTGTAATTCAGATAAACATAACACTCGTCGGAAAGCACCCAGATTCCGCGATCCTGGGCCAGAGTCACAACCTCGGTGAGGTCCTGCGCAGTCATTACCGCGCCGGACGGATTCGAAGGCGAATTCAAAATAATGACTTTAGTTCGCGGAGTGATCAGCTTTGCGATCATTTCAGCGGTTACCCGGAATCCTTGCGACTCCTCGGTTTCCAGCAAAATGCATTCGCCACCTGCGTAACGGACAATATCCTTAAAGGAAACCCAATAAGGCACGGGCAGGATCACTTCGTCGCCGTGATCCACGAGTACCTGCACCGCGTTGAATAGAGCATTCTTCCCGCCTGTTGAAGCGATCGCCTCTTCCCGCCGGTAGTCAGAGTCGAAATCCGCGGCGTGACGATGGACAATCGCATCGCGCAACTCTGGCGTTCCCGGAACGGCCGTATACTTTGTAAAATTTCCCTGGATCGCCGCAATGGCCGCGTCTTTAATATGCTGCGGCGTGGAAAAATGCGGTTCACCCGCACCGAAATCGACCACGTCGATTCCCTGGGCGCGCAGGTTGTCGGCTTCGGCTACAACCGCCATCGTGGCCGAGGGCTCGATACGATTGATGCGGTCAGTCAGACGCAGTGCTTCCGTTGTCGCGGTTGTCATGCCTTCTTCTTCCTTTTCCTCTCTCTGCGATCCAATTCGCTTCCGCCAACTGGCTCCGCAATTTCCAGCCTTCTAACGCCGCGCAGCTTGTACGCGGGATCGAGCTTCTCCCGGAGCTTCTGCTCCACCACCTCGGGAACCAGTCCCTTCACCGGACCGCCGGCCTGCGCCACTTCCCGCACCAGCCGCGAACTCACATAAGAATACTTGTCGGCGGGCATCATGAAGACCGTCTCGAGCGTAGGCTCAAGTTTTCGGTTCATCAACGCCATCTGCAATTCGTACTCATAATCGCTGATGGCACGGATGCCGCGCAAAATACAGGTTGCGTCGCTCGATTTCGCGTATTCCACCATCAAACCGTCAAAAGTGTCGATGCGCACATTTTTCAGATGCGCCGTGAGTTCCCGCAGCATCTCCAGCCGCTCAGCCACGCTGAACATCGGGCTCTTTTCCGAGTTCCGCAGGATTGCCACTACCAGCTCTTCAAAAATCTTGGCCCCGCGCTCAATCAGATCGAGATGCCCGTTCGTCGGCGGATCGAACGACCCAGGATAAATAGCAAGACCCTTATGCATTGTCCTCACAGGAGCGCATACGATAAACGACATTCTATGCGGGGAGTGCAGGGATGGCAATTGAGGGGGTTAAGGGTCGTGGGCGTGGTTCTTGGGGATTGTCATCCAGAGCGAAGCCGCAGGACGTGGTTTTTGGGTACCGCGAGAATCATCAAGCAACCCCAAGGCTCCTCGCTTCGCTCGGGATGACAACTTCTTCACATGCTGAATGCCTAGCGGCGCGCCGCCACAATGGGCGCTTTCACCGAATCTGTTCCAGTCGGCATTGTTGTCACGCGGGCTCCTTGCGGTGGCGGAGTCTGACCAGCAGCGGCTGGCGGTGCTTGCGCCGGGGTCAATCCCAGAGCTTTGCGCACTTCCACATCGAGCTTCGCCATTACGTCCTTATTGTCTTTCATGAACTGGCGGGCGTTTTCGCGCCCCTGGCCGATACGCTCACCTTTGTAGCTGAACCACGATCCCGATTTCTCAACCACATTATTGTTCACCGCCAAATCGAGCAGGTCGCCTTCCCGCGAAATGCCTTCGCCATAAAGAATGTCGAACTCGGCCTCGCGGAACGGCGCGGCCACTTTGTTTTTCACCACTTTGACTTTCGTCCGCGATCCAATCACAACGTCGCCTTCCTTCACGGCCGCGATCCGCCGGATATCCACCCTCACCGAGGAATAAAACTTCAGCGCGCGACCGCCGGTTGTTGTCTCCGGATTGCCAAACATCACGCCGATCTTTTCGCGAATCTGGTTGATGAACACCAAACACGTGCGCGACTTCGAAACCGTTCCCGTCAGTTTGCGCAGGGCCTGCGACATCAGCCGCGCCTGCAGGCCCATGTGGCTATCGCCCATTTCGCCATCCAGTTCGGCCTTCGGTACCAGCGCGGCCACGGAATCCACCACCAGCACGTCAATCGCGTTCGAGCGTACCAGCGCCTCGGTAATCTCGAGCGCCTGTTCCCCGTAATCCGGCTGCGAAACCAGCAGGTTATCCACATCCACGCCCAGCTTCTTCGCGTAAGCCGGATCGAGCGCGTGCTCGGCATCCACAAACGCCGCCATTCCGCCCGTCTTCTGGGCTTCCGCAATCACCTGCAGTGTGATCGTCGTCTTTCCCGAAGATTCCGGCCCAAACACTTCAATGACGCGCCCGCGCGGGAACCCGCCCACCCCCAGCGCCGCGTCAAACGAGATTGACCCGGTCGAAATCACCGAGATCGGAACGATCGCTTCCTTTGACCCCAACCGCATGATCGAGCCTTTGCCGAACTGCTTTTCAATTTGTGAAACCGCGAGGTCGATCGCCTTGCCGCGTTCATCCGCCATGGGAGTGTCGCTCCTTCACACTTCAGAGATATTTGCTGAATCGATCTGGCCGGATTATACATTCGCCCATAAGCGAATAAAAAGCGAAATTAAGAGAATTTTAAAAAATCCGGTGGGAAAGGTTCCGAAATGGGCACCTTGGCCGGCCACCATGAGCCTTCACCCACCCATTTATAGTACTTGCGATGGTCACTTCCCGAGAAAACGCTGATTGCGCAAATACGCCGCGCAGCGAAACGCACTTCATTTTCGACTTCCGCAAAAAAGTCCGCTATTCAGACGGGCATCGGCGACGACTGCGCGATTGTGCGCCCACCGAGTTTCGCAGGCAAGCCCACAGACATCCTGATTACCAGCGATTTCACGCTGGAAGGAATTCACTTTCTCCGCCACTGGCATTCTGCGGAATCAGTCGGTCACCGCTGCCTCGCCCGCGGCTTGAGCGACATTGCCGCCATGGGCGGAGATCCAATCGCGGCATTTCTTTCGTTGGCTCTACCACGCGATCTGCCGCAAGCGTGGGTTCAGCGTTTCATCACAAGCCTGCTCAGTCTGGCCGAAAAATACGGCGTGACTCTAGCCGGCGGCGACACGGCAGAGTCGCCCGGCGGAATTCTGGCTGACATTATCGTTATGGGAGCCGTGCCCAAAGGCAGGGCCCTACTGCGCGCGGGCGCGCGGCCAGGGGACCGCATCTACGTCAGCGGAGAACTCGGTGGCTCCGCCGCTGCCGTCCTAGGGATGCAAAATAACCCCAGGCGCAAACTGAATCCACGCGACTACCCGCGCCATTTCTTCCCCGAACCCCGAGTACGACTCGGCCGCATTCTGCGCGAAAAGCGATTGGCTTCCGCAATGATCGACACCAGCGACGGCGTCTCCACCGACCTGCATCATATCTGCGAAGAGAGCGGCGTCGGCGCGGAGTTGCAGGCTGAAGCCATCCCAAGAGCCAGTGTCGGTAAACCTGCGCATGTAGTCGACCTTGAACTAGCCCTGCACGGCGGAGAAGATTACGAACTGCTCTTCACCGCGCGACCGAATCAGGCCATTCCCGGGCGCATCGCTGGCACCCGTCTAACGCAGATTGGCCGCATCACACGCGGTCGCGACATGTTGCTCAGGTGCGGCGAAACAACCCACAAACTTAAGCCTCGAGGCTGGGAACACTTCCGGAAGACGTAGGTACCTTCGTTACCTGTTACCGCAAATGACTCTAGGCTTCCGTAAAAAGTCGGGAGTAGATTCGAGTCATGTCGTACTCCCAAGCCAACTCGCTCCGCGTCCTTTCGGTCGCGCTCGTCGCGCTAACTGTGACGATGGCCGCCCCATTCTCGGCCTTCGCGGCCGATAAGAAGCCTGCGCCTTTGCCGCCGGCGCACGCGCAGTCTCCCGTACCCGCTGTCACCAACGAGTACGTACACAAGGAGTTTGGCGACAATTGTTCGCTGCTTCCCGGAGTGGGGCAGTTCGTCGGCGATCTTGATGGCGACGGCATCAATGACCTTGTACTCGCCGCCCGCTGCAAAAACCCGATGGCCGATCAGGGCGAATATGGCTTTCGCGTTTCCGATCCATTCGACAGCGATTTTGGCTATGGCAACGTAAAGGTGACCTCGGGCTTCATCTCCGAAGATCCTGACCGCAAGGACATTGTGCTGCTAATCGTGCACGGAGTCGGCCCCCAAGCCTGGCGCTCCGACAAAGAAAAGCCAAAGTTTCTCCTCATCAACTTACCGTTTACGGCGGTGACCGTGAAACGCCTCGCGCTCAGGAAAAGGACCATCCTTGGCGTCTACATGGAAGGGGAAGCAGAAGGCGAACAGGTATCCTCCGTAATCTTCTGGGACGGAAAGAAATACCGCTACCAGTCACTCGGTTCCGCCATGGAGTAGGCAAAGCCTGCAACCCACCATTGACTTGCTCCCCGTCTGCCACTAACATTGCGCTCGCTGCGTGAGCTTGCATATCACAACGCGCGAAGCCAGCCACGTCACCATTCTCGACGTGAACGGCCGGATTACGCTCGGAGATGAGACCGAGCGTCTCCGCGACACCATTCGAAAGCTCATCGCCGACGGAAAAAAGAAGATCATTCTCAACCTCGCACAAGTCGATTTCATCGACTCTTCCGGAGTGGGCGAGCTAGTCAGCAGTTTCACGGCCGTGCGCAACGCCGGCGGCGACCTCAAACTTCTCAAGCTCACAAAGAAAGTCCACGACATCCTCAACGTCACGAAGCTCTACACCGTCTTCGACATCAAAGACGACGAATTCACCGCTGTAAAATCCTTCGACTATTTCTTTGCCAAATAAGAAGGGCCTCCTGGTGGCGTGGGTCAGGCAGTGGGAGGGCTAGGCGACGGATCCCGACCAGAGCGGAGACTCAGCAATGGTGGGCCCTCCAGGATTTGAACCTGGGACCAATGGATTATGAGTCCACTGCTCTAACCGCTGAGCTAAGGGCCCGCATTTTCAATTCACCAATTATAAATAAGGGACCGCGTAACGTGGACCGGTCTTACCTCAGTAGCTGTTGTGGCGGCCTTGCTTTATGAGTAATGTTCTTGTACCAACTGAAATCCTTTATACCAGCCCCCCTTCACCGCCGGATCAAACTAGTTTGTAATTATTCCCTGGCATGAATCCCCTACTGGCCGTAGATGGAATATCGGTGATCTTGCGGCGCTTCGATGAACTTCTCGCCGCTGACGAACGTGGCGCCTGAACCGCAGCAAGGCTCGCAGACCCACCCCTGTTACGGCGCAAGCGCTTCGACCAGCACGCGAACGTCTCGGGACAGGGTCTAGAACTGTCCGCCTTCCTTACCTGCCGCACCAGCGGGCCGCCTGAGGAAGTTTCGCAACCCGGCCCAGAATGTCTTTAGCACGGTCGGCGGGGTGACCCGCTTCACGCCGGCGTCAGCCATTTACCCGCCGGCTGCGGTTATACTCCTTGTTTCGCGACAGACACGAATAGCAGGACTGCCCGCAGCAATATTCATGTTTAACTTTTTCCAACGCTTCGTCGAGTGTTTCTCATATACCTTGTCGGCGCGGCTAATACTGCTTTTGACAGTTGTCTTGCTCGTCGTCGGAGAAACCTATGACATGAAGGCCAGCGCGATCCAAACGCGATGGGTCGCCAGCTGGGCGGCGTCTCAGCAGCTTGTTGAGCGAGGGAATTCTCTTGGCCTTACAAACCTGAGCATCAACGATCTGCGCCTGGAGGATCCGGGAGGCATCACGTTGCGGCAAATCGTGCGTTTGTCTCTCGGAGGAAGCGGACTTCGGGTGCGTCTTTCGAATCGTTTTGGAAGCACGCCACTACATCTGACCGCTGTGCATGTTGCAAAAGCGGTCTCTCCGGGCGCAGACAAGATCGTGACTGGAAGTGACCGCGGCCTCACATTCTCAGGCTTACCGGATGTCATGATTCCGCCGCACGCCGATTATGTTTCCGACCCAGTCTCGTTCGCTGTGAATGCGCTGTCCGATCTGGCGATTACGATGCACATTGACGCGGCACCGGCTGAGCAGACGGGACATCCTGGTTCTCGGGCGACCTCCTATCTTGCACATGGAGATTTGGTTTCTGCGCTTGGGCTCGGCGGCGCGCAAACTGCTGAGCACTGGTACTTCATCGCGGGAGTTGACGTAGCACCCGAACTGGGTTCTTCGGCGATTGTGGCTCTGGGAGATTCCATCACGGATGGACATGGCGCCACGACTAACGGTAATAATCGCTGGACGGACGTGCTGGCTGAGCGACTGCAAGCAACTCCTGAAACGCGCAATCTGGCGGTCCTCAATCAGGGCATTGGGGGCAACCGGCTGCTCAGCGATGGGTTGGGGCCAGATGCCTTGTCCCGCCTTGATTGTGACGTCATCGTTCAACCGGGGGTACGATATCTGATCGTCCTTGAAGGCATCAACGACATCGGCATGCTCACGCGCACTGGCGAAGCTTCTCAAACAGAGCACAGTGAGCTGGTTCGGCGCATGCTTGCGGCCTACACGCAGATGGTTGCACGCGCTCACAGTCATGAGATCGAGGTCATCGGCGCAACTCTTCTACCCTTTGTTGGGTCGGATTTCTATCACCCTGGCGCGCGCAGTGAAGCCGATCGGCAAGCCGTGAACGGATGGATTCGAGATCCGGGGCACTTCGATGCCGTCATTGATTTCGACAAAATCATGCGTGACCCGCAGCATCCCGAACGGCTGATGCCGGTATTTGATTCCGGCGACCATCTTCATCCTTCACCCGCTGGTTATTCGGCGATGGCCAACGCCGTGCCGCTCTCGCTGTTTGTAAAATCATCGGCGTCTGCGCCGAAGATTAGAATGACGTTCGGCCTGTCGGCTATTTCAGGGTCTATGCATGCTGCCTCAACCGCTTTCGTCAATCCGGATTAAGTTCGATGTAGTCCAAAGGCGCGCGTTCTTCGCCGTCGGGAAAGCCTTCCACACGCAGTTCCTCTCCGGGGTGAAGCATGATGCCGTGAATTGTCCTCCGCGTTGAGGAATCGCCGTTGGGCCCTGTCGCCGGCAATGATGCGTTGGCGAGCCACTCGTCTACTAAGCGTTGGCCGACAAACACGCGGAATTTTGAGGCCCCATTATTTTGATCGAAATATTGAATAACAATCTCGTATCGGCCTGGTGCGCCGGTAAGGCGAAACTTGGCGGTACAAGATTGCGCCGGCGCTGCGCACACAACTGCTTTTCCCCCCGACGCGTCTTCCCAGGGGGTGACGTTCACCGGAACATAACCTTGCAATTGCATCGATTCGGCTTCGATGCGATGCGGATGATTTCCTACGCGGCCGGCAGCGTCGGGAATGCCGGAGAGCTGATGAAACCAATCGTTGATGGCGTCGCGCCATACAATCGCGTGCCCTGCCTGGTAAGTGAGCTGCGCGAGGACAACGCGATAGCGATCTTGGTCGATGTACCCGTAAAGCGATCTCCATTGCGTGACGAATTCCGCCGCCTTCCTCGCACCCTCGTAATGCCGATCGTAGACGGTTTGAATTGCGGTTTTCCCAGAGTGCAAACGGAACGTGTAGGGCAGGTGATGGAAAAATAGAATGAGATCGTCCGGAGTGCTCGTGGCCGATTCATACAGCTTCTGCACCTGCGGTGAATATTGCCCAACGAATCCTGTACCTGTAGCGATGGTGCGGTCCATTCCGACTCCGCGATCATCGGCGCGAATCCATTGGCCCCAGCCATTTCGCTCCTGAGATTCGGGAGCGGGGCCGTAGTGGCTTCCCAAAATGTTGGTGAGCGTCTGCAGACCTAATGGGCCAGTATAGCTTTCGTAAGCCTTCCATGAAGCCAGTTGGATCCTGGAAACGGTCTCAACGACTAAGCGGTCGTTGCCGAATGTGAGCCGTGTCCATTCGCCAATGATGGCCTGCGCCGTCAGGTTGGGATTCCACGCTAAACGGCCAAATCCGTACAAATTCGCCATCGCCAGATAATTTCCCAACCAGTTTTTATCAAGGCCAACGTTGGCCACTCCGATGTATCCGCCCAGCGGACGATGGAAGCGCGTGCCCGCGACAACATCTTTCACCAGTGTGGGCCGATTATCGATACGCAAGTCGAAATCCAAAATCTGCTTCCACATGGGGACCAAGAAGCAAGTGTGCCTTTGCTGTCCGGTGTATTCCTGCGTGATTTGCACCTCGATTCCTGCGTTCGTATTTTCAAGGCCGCCGAACAACGGCGAAACCGGTTCGCGCACCTGAAAATCAATCGGCCCGTACTTGATCTGTATGATCACGTTGTCATCAAACTTGCCATCCAGCGGATGAAAGATGTCGTAGGCGGCTTTGGCGCGGTCGTTTTTCAGGTTGGTCCAGTCGAGATGGTGGTTGTAGACAAAGGCACGGTAGAAAACGACTCCCCTATGTGGCTTTAACGCTCGAGCGATTACATTGGCGGCGTCGGCGGGTGTGCGTCCATATGTGGTGGGGCCGACGCGCCCTTCAGAGTCCGCCTTGACGACCACGCCCCCAAAGTCAGGAACGAACCGATAGACCTCGTCGAATTTTTTCTGCCACCACTCTGCGACGCTGGGACCAAGCGGGTCGAAGGTATCGAGAGCGCCTATGGTTTTCGGCATACCAACATCGATCGCGACTCCAAGTCGAACGCCCCACGGACGGAATGCTCGCGCGATGCGGGCAAGCTCGGGCAGGAATTCGGGAGAGAGGATGCGAAGGTCCGCATTGACATTGTTGATCGCGCAACCGTTGATACCGACAGACGCCAGCAAACGGGCATATTCTGAGGCGCGAGTGAGATCAGTCAGCACCCGGCCATTTTCGAAAAAGATCGATCGGCCGGCGTAGCCGCGTTCGACGCTGCCATCGAGGTTGTCCCATTCATTCACCCACCGCAGCGGAGTAGACGGCTGCTCGAGGTCGTTCAGCGACCCAAGGCCAGCGTTCTGTGCAATCTTTCTTAACAAGGCGAAAATACCATAAAGCACTCCGCGGTCGCTTCCCCCGGCGATGATGATGCATTTGAAGCCATGAATTTGCTGTGAAGTCAGCCAGAATCCATCGCCTTTTAATCCTGAGATGTTTCGAAAATCGGGAAACATCGTGGAAATCTGTTCGACCGTCCCGATGACGATTGCGGATTCCGAGGGCGCGATGGTAGTTAGAGTCAGGGCCTTGCCCAACATGCCGTGGACGCCGCGTACCAGTTCGGTCGTAGCGCCAGTAAGGATTTCTGACTTTCCAAGAGCGACGGCTACGTCCGGCAAAGATTTGTAATTGTTCGCCTGTTCGGTCACTAGAGGCGCATAGCGTAGCCATGCGTCCGCTCCGGTTTCGGCATTGGCCGCGGCGAAGCAGAAGGCCAATAAAAGAAAAAGGCCACATGCTTCGATTTTTATCCGACAAATCATAAAAAACCATTTGCGTTAACGTACACGAATCGATTATAAGAGTTTTGCCACCATGCAACGAGCAGCCATGCGAACCCGGGAGCCAGCGCTGAGAATCGATTTTTTGACCAGGGGAAATCCTGCCTGCTCTCTTTGTGGAATGCAGTTTGGCAGCGAAGGGACGGTGCGAGCACTGGTTGATTTGTTTGCTCTTCACGTTCGCCGCCAACACCTGTGTGAATCAACTGAGCACAAACCAATGCGCCAGCATTCGCTGCGCGCGGCTCGATGAATCTAAATCGGCAGACGCGCGACTGTTTTCGTTGCGCTTCTGAATCACGTAGCGCGCAGTAGCTTACATCGCAGTAGCTCGCATCATGGATGCATTTACGGAACTAGTCCGGTAATTTCTGCTGGCCTTCAATTCGGAACTCCGCTGCGACGTCTTTCGCAACCGTTCCAGGCTGTCCTCCTCCTAAGGAAATTCGATACTTGCCCTTGGCGACAACGCGATCTCCCTTTTCGTCTACCTCACTCAAGTCGCGGGCGTCGAGGGTGAATTTTACGTGCCTGGTTTCGCCCGGAGCCAGATTGAAGCGCGCGAAGTGCACCTCAGCGCGCGAATTGGAGATGTGGAAGACTTTGGAAAACTCAGATATAACTCGACGACTTCACCGCCTGCGCGCGGGCTGGTATTCTTCACGTCGGCTTCTACCGCGAGCGGATCGCCCGCTTTCAGCTTCGTGGTTGAGAGTCTCAAGTTGCTGTACTCGAAACTCGAATAACTCAATCCGTACCCGAAGGGGTACAAAGGGTCGCCGGAGAAATATCGATACGTACGATTTTTCATGGCGTAATCTTCGAATGGCGGCAACTGATCAATGCCCTTGTAAAACGTGACTGGCAAGCGGCCCGCCGGATTATTGTCACCGGCGAGGGTTTGCGCAATTGCTGTACCACCTTCCTCGCCCGAGTACCATGCCTCGAGAATGGCATTGGCATTCGCGTTCGCCCGATTCACCGCTAACGCGCTGCCATTCATAAGGACCACGACGAGCGGCTTCCCGGTTTTCTGCAGCGCTTCCAGAAGGTCCTCTTCTTGTTTTGGCAGATCCAGGCTGGTGCGGTCCCCGCCTTTGAAGCCGGGCAAATTGACTTTCATCTCCTCACCCTCAAGTTGCGAGGTGATGCCGACCACCGCAATTGAGATATCGGCTTGCTGCGCGGCAGCTACAGCTTCTGCAATCGGACCGGAAATCAGGTGCAGCCAAACGAGTTTCGTGCCAAAACCTCCGCGCAGGAATTCGACCTTTAAAGCGTAGCGATGGCCTTTTTCCAGTTGCACCGTTTTGAGAGTTGGAATGGAATCGTGAAGCAGGGCGTCGTCAACAATCAGTTGGCCGTCTAGCCATAACCGGTTCATCGATCCCACGAGACCAATCTGATAGTTTCCAGATTCTGTCGGAGTTAGAAATCCGCTCCATCGCACGGAGAATTCTTTCACGCCTTCGGGCGGAGCGACGGCAGACGAATCGGGATGAGAAAGTTGCAGATCGACCTTACTATCGACGCGCACAACCTGCGGTGTGACGGAGAAATTGTCGCTCGCGAAATATTCGGCCTTGAGTCCGGGCTGGCCATCTTCGGTGGAAAGCACAGTTGTGGGCACAACAGTTGGATCACGAAGAAAATTCATTCCCGGATGGAAGCTGACTTCGGCGGACGCAAACTGCGCGCGGATACCTGCAAGGGCAGTGGTTGCGTGAGAAGCAGTTCCGGCGTAGTTGCCGTGCAACACCGTGATCGATTCGGCGAGCGGGCCGAATACTGCAATCTTGCGAATGTCGG
Source organism: uncultured Acidobacteriaceae bacterium (assembly GCA_963743585.1). Taxonomy (GTDB): domain Bacteria; phylum Acidobacteriota; class Terriglobia; order Terriglobales; family Acidobacteriaceae; genus Sulfotelmatobacter. The sequence goes on from CAVUQI010000012.1 coordinate 601,885, forward strand.
GGCGCAGGGGCAAAGTTCCGTCATTCTTCAAAAGCACCATCGATTCCTGTGCTGCTTTGAGCGCAAGGGTACGGTGCACATAGCTGTCAATCTCCGAATCTGGCGTTTGAGCATAGGGCACCATCTCAGGCGGATCGAACATGCCCAGTCGAAAGCGCGCGGTGAATAATCGCTTCAAGGCAACGTCGATGTCTTTTTCGGTGATCAATCCCTGCTTGACTGCGTCCAGGTAAGGAACATAATCGGAGTTCGTAGTTGCCTTCGTAAAGAAGTCGGCGCATTCGAGTGTCCATGCCGGTTTTCAGCGCGTCCGCGGCCGCTTCTGCCATGCTCTTGGCGAAATGGTGGCCGCTGAAAATATCGACGATGGCGTCGCAATCGGAGACCACATAGCCATTAAACTTCCACGCAGCGCGCAACTCGTCTTTCAGCAGAAACGTGTTTGCGCAAGCGGGCTGGCCATTGACGCGGTTGTAAGCGCACATGATCGACTCGGCCTTGCCTTCGGTAATGGCGGCGCGGAATGCCGGCAAGTACGTGTCTTCCATATCGTGTTTCGATACCCGCACGTCGACAACGTGGCGTGTGGTTTCGGGCCCGCTATGCACGTCAAAATGTTTGGGTGTGGCGATCACGCGAAAATATTTCGGATCGTTGCCCTGCAGTCCGGTGACAAACGCGACCCCCATGCGTCCAGTGAGAAATGGATCTTCGCCGTAGGTTTCCTGACCGCGTCCCCAGCGGGGGTCGCGAAAAATATTGATGTTGGGGGACCAAAAGTCGAGGCCTTCCATAATGTCGCGGCGTCCGGCGCGCACTGCCTGATTATGTTTTGCGCGCGCTTCGGTGCCGATCACTACGGCCATGTCATGGACCAAGGGAACGTCAAAAGTCGCGGCGAGGCCAATGGGCTCAGGAAAAACCGTCGCCGTGCCAGCATTGGCCACTCCATGCAAAGCTTCGCTCCACCAGTCGTATGCTGGAACTTGCAGGCGCGGAATGGCTCGCGCCTGGTTCACAAGTTGCGATGCTTTTTCTTCCAGCGTCATACGCGAAATGAGGTCGTCGACTCTCTGGGCAATGGGCAAGCTGGGATTGAGGTAGGGTGCAGTCGAGGCTGTTTCCCTATTTTGCCCAGACAAAGGGAACGGTGGGAAAAACAGCGTCCAGAGAATGAACCCGAGCATCCAACGATGAAATTGCAACATGGAATCGAACTCCTTGGCAGATATGATCCAACTTTGCCTTACTGGACAGTTAAAACGCGAGGCAGTATAACATCGTCAACGTACACGGAAAAAATGGAGACCTCGCAGTATTGACAATCTGTTTAAAATATCCAAGCGATTTGTCACCGTGCGGGAATGAAAAAAAATCGGCAGGGGATCCACCTGATTGCGCAACTGGCGGAGGTCTCGATCGGCACAGTCGATCGCGCGTTGCACGGACGGCCTGGCATCAATGAGGCGACGCGAAAACGAGTCCTGCGCATCGCCGAGCAGATCGCTTATACCCCCAATCTGGCGGCACGGGCCTTATCGGTTTCGAAGGCCAGCGTGCGCATTGGAGTTTGTATTCCCCGGGAGATCCGTTTTTTCTACGATCAGCTCTGGAGCGGAGTGCTGGAGGAAGCGCAGCGCGGGGCCGCGCTTGGGGTTGAATTTACCAACAGGCCGGTTCACGCTCTGGGGGAGAATGACACCGCGGCCTTCAAGGAACTCGCCAACAGTGGCGTCGATGGAATCGTCATAACCGCGGGAAATCCCCAGGGACTCAAACCTCTGATCGATGAAGCGGAAAAAAAAGGAATTAAGGTGGTCTGCGTTTCGACCGATGCGCCGGACAGCCGGCGCTCGAGCATTGTCTGCGTGGAACCGTGGCTAAATGGCCATCTGGCGGGTGAATTGATGGGTAAGTTCTTGCCGCGAGGTTCGAAAGTGGCGGTGGTCGCCGGAATGCTAAGCGCGGAAGATCATAGGCAGAAGACGGCCGGTTTTTCTGATGCCTTCCCTCGCCATTGCCCCAACGGAACGATCGTAAGCGTGATCGAGGGACACGAGGACGAAGATGAAAGCTTCCAAAAGACCTTCGACCTGCTCGGACGTGAACCGACGCTGGCCGGTCTGTATGTGAACACCGTGAACTGTCTGCCGGTTTGCCGTGCCTTGGGTGCCAGAGGACTGGCGGGAAAAACCAAGCTGATCACTACCGATCTTTTTGCGGAGATGTCTCCTTACTTCGAAAAGGGCACGATCACGGCTTCGATCTATCAACAGCCTCACCGTCAGGGCCAAATCGCAGTTCGCCTGATGATCGATTATCTTACGCGGAAGGTACCGTTACCGCCTACCGTTCATCTGAGTCCTGGTGTCGTGATGTCATCGAACCTGCGTCTGTTTCGCGAGATACGCCTGGCTGCCGCGAGGTTCGACGATTCTGCCCTCAAGCCGGCCAAACCCGAGCCAGCCGCAGCTAGTTTCGCGAGGACAGGGCCTGCTTTAGGCACTCGCTGAGGCCGGCGCGCGCACCCGACAATACCCTCAAATCCTCTCCCATTTAATTTTCCGTTGTGAGCTATTTAAGATTTTTCTTGACAACGATAATTGAAAAAGGCTATAAGCTGGCGCTGGGCCGTTAACGTTAACGACGCCTCACCCTGGGGAGGATTGACCACATGAATTCCCGCCCGTCTCTTCGCGCCAGAACTCTGGCGTTCGCAGTGGATTGCCGCTATTTAATTAATCTGGCCGCTCTTTTGCTGATCGTCCTCGCGCTCTCGCATCACGCGGCGGGCCAGGCAACAGCAACCATTCTCGGAACCGTTACCGATCCTTCGGGTTCTGTCGTTCCCAATGTGAAGGTCACCCTCACGCAAGCAGAGACGGGAGAAGTACGCGACGTCGTGACCAACGATGCGGGGCAATACGTCGCGGCCAATCTCCCTATCGGACACTACAACATCAGCGCCCAAGCCCCGGGCTTCAAGTTGACGTCACGGAACAACGTGACACTAAACGTGGCTGACCGCGCCCGCGTCGATTTTCAGATGCAGCTGGGCTCAGCAACCGAGACCGTCACGGTAGAAGCCAACGCGGCTGCTGTGCAAACCGACACCGGCGAAGTGAGTTCCGTCGTCACCGGTCAGCAGATCACGCAACTTGCCACCAACGGACGCAACGTGTTTGGGCTCGAAGCGCTCAGTCCCGGCGCCTCCAGCATCCAGGCGGACTTCCAGGTGCCGACCGCTTCTGGCGGCGATTTCAATGTCAGCTTTAACGGCCAGCGGGTGAGCCACAATCTCTGGCTGATCGATGGTGGCGAGGCCGCGGACCGTGGGGGTGGCGGGGGGGCCATCGTGCTGCCCTCGGAAGATGCCATTGCTGAATTCCGCACCCTGACCTCGAACTACAGCGCCGAGTATGGCCTGTCATCGGCGGGGACGCTCAGCATGGTGATCAAGTCGGGCACAAGCAAGTGCTCACGCGACGGCGTTTTATTTCGGACGCAACGACGCCTTGGATGCCCGTAATTACTTCAATCCGGCGCCGAACCCGGTGCAAGAGTTGCGCCTTGACGATTTCGGCTTCAATGTCGGCGGCCCGGTGGCGCTGCATGAGAGCGGAAATCACAAAACATTTTTCTTCTACAACATGGAATGGCGCCGCTACATTGTTGGCGGTCTTTACAACGTTACGGTGCCGGAGACCAGTGAGTACCCAACCGCGACCGGTGCCGCAATCACGAGCGCGATTACAGTCCCGACAACAGCTCAGGTTCCAGCTGCGATCCAGTTCAGAAACTGCCCCGGCGGCGTCGCGCCGGCTGGAATTACCCCGGGCGATGCCTTCCCCCACAATACGATTCCTGCGTGCATGATCGACCACAACGCCGCCCTGTTGCTGGCGGCGGGAATCTTTCCCGCTCCTACTTCCAGCGACACGTTCATTGGCGGCGCCAAACAGCCGACGACGGGCAAGGAAGAAATTGCCCGCATCGACCATCAGTTTAACGACAAGCTGTCTATTTTTGGGCACTGGATTTCCGACCAATCTGTACAAACGTTTGGAACCACCCAGTGGAGCGGCGACAATGTGCCGACCGTCAGTAACACCTACAACGTCCCGTCCTATAGCGCTGTGGTGCATTTGACTGAGCAGATTCGTCCCAATCTGCTCAATGAGATTGGCTTCAACTACGATGGCAACCGCATCGCCATGGTTCCTGAAGGTGTTTACCAGCAGCCTGCCGGATTCAGCGTGCCCCAGGTGTTCCCGGACGCTGTTAATGCCGATACTCGCATCCCTGATATCCACTTGGCCGGGACCACCGGCACCGACTACACGGTGAACTGGCTGCCGTGGCACAACACGGCAAATGATTATCAGATTCGCGATGATCTTTCCTGGATAAGAGGAGCGCACCAGATCAAGTTCGGAGGCGGCTGGGCGCTCTATAAGAAGGTCCAGGATTACTTCGCCGAGACCCAGGGCGGCTTTTCCTTCAATGGTTCATTCAGCGGAAACGACTATGCCGATTTCCTGCTGGGTGACGCCCAGGGCTATAACGAGAACGCCTACAAAGGCGCCGGGCACTGGAATGCCATCTCGCCCGAAGCCTATGTACAGGATAACTGGCGCGCAACTCACAGGTTGACTCTGAATCTGGGACTGCGTTGGGATGGAATTCCGCACACGTACGAAGCCAACGAAAATCAATCGAACTTCTATCCCAATCTTTACAACCCGGCAGATGCGCCACTGTGGACAAACTCCTCGGACTCGCAAATCGCCAGCACCAGTCCTGGCCTGTCACATGGACCAAGCGATATCCCTGCGCTGAGCCCCTATTTGTTCTACACAAATGGGATGGGCATTGGCGGCAAGAATGGAGTTCCGCGAGGACTTGCCAACAATTCCTGGTGGAACTTCGGGCCGCGCCTTGGCTTTGCCTACGACCTGACCGGCAGAGGCACCACCGTGATTCGCGGCGGTTTTGGCCTCATGTACGAGCGCATTCAGGGCAATGACATGTATAACGGCGCAACCAACCCGCCGTTCGGATTGTCGTTTGCAACCAACAATGTACTTTTCGATGATCCCAACAAGCTCGCCAACGGAAGCGGCACCATCACGATCCCCGTCGTGCCAGGGTCAGTGACAGGTATCAACCAAAACTATCCTGCGCCCCGGACCTCGTCGTACAGCGCGGGTGTCCAGCAAGCCGTCGGAGCGAGAACAGTATTCTCAATTTCTTATGTCGGCAGCGTTGACCGGCATGAGAGCTACTGGCAGGAGCTTAATCTGCCTGCGTACGGGGACTTGGCCGCACTTCAGGCTGGGACCACTGCCACGCCATTCAACGGTCTGGTCCCCTATCCGGGATACACCCAACTCAAGATGGCGTACAACGGAGCGGACTCTCATTACAATTCGCTGCAAACCGAACTGCGCGGAAGGGTCACTCACGATCTAACCTTGCAGGCGGCTTACACGCTATCCCGCGCCATCGATCCCAGTACCGGCAGCAGTGGAAACGGCTGGGATTTGGATTACGACAGTAATCCGTACGCGGGCTGGAAATATGATGTCGGCCCCTCGTCTTTTGATCGTACGAATATTTTTTTCGCCAACTTTGTCTACGAAATTCCCTTCCTCCGAGACAGCTCCAATCGTTTCTTGAAGACAGCGGTGGGGGGATGGGAGTTCTCCGGCATCGTCACTGCCGAATCAGGCCCGCCTGAGAACATCGGTATCAACGGCGAGAACGTTGCCAGCGTCTTCCCCGGAGGCGATGTCGCCAACCGGCCCGATATCACCGGCAGCCTTTCCTATCCCAAGGCGAAAGTCGTGGGTAGCACTGGGCAGGTGACCGGCATTCAATGGGTCAATCCATCGGTATTCTCGATTCCCGCACCAGGAACCTGGGGGAACTTGGGATTCGACGGGGTCCGTGGCCCAGGACGCGACAACTGGAACCTGGCGCTGTTCAAGAACTTCGTGATCAGCGAAGCCCGCGGCTCTTCGTTCCAGTTCCGGGCGGAAAGCTTCAATACCTGGAACCACACCCAGTTTGGCGGGGCCGGACAGAACGGTGGTTTCAGCAACAATTTTGCAGGTTGCGTTCCTGGGGCGGCCGGATGCACCAGCAATTTCGGGCAAGTGACCAGTGCGTTCGATCCGCGGGTCTTCCAACTTGGAGCGAAGTTAATTTTCTGATCCATTGCGGCATTGCAATCAGCCCCGCTTACAGCAGTTGCTGTTGAGCGGGGCGTTTTTCTGCTCAATGCCGGCACTCAACCGATAGTGCGGCATTTGTGCATGACGGGATACAGACGCGTGGTGATCATCGGCAACACTGCCCTATAATTTCTTTTTTGTTCCTCATTCGTTCTTATGTGCGGCAGATGCGACTTCGCCAAATTGTGGACATCCCTCCTGATTCTGGTTCTCGCGCTGGTTATAAGCTGGTCGGCGGCCGCGCAGACTGCGGATCCTTCCGCCGCCGCGAATTTCGAGCAGCAAGGTAAATACGCCGAGGCTGCCGAGGTTTGGCGCCAACTGACCAGGCAAAATCCTCGGGATGCCGCGGCTTTTGCCAGTCTCGGCGTGGATCTTTCGCGCCAGGCAAAATACTCCGAGGCCGCAGCCGCCTACAGGACCGCACTCGCCCTCAATCCCTCATTGCTCGGCACCTCCCTGAACCTCGGTCTGGCCGAATTCAAGCAGGGCCGCTTCGCCGCGGCAATTCCGCCGCTCAAGGCCGCGTGCCGGCAGAATGCTTCCAGCGCGCAGGCGCGAGCTCTGCTGGCCATGAGCTATTACGGGGCCGGACGCTTTGCTGAGGCAATCCGCGATCTCGAGCCGCTGGTCCGATCTGATCCTGAGAATACCGAGCTTCGCCAGGTGCTGGCCCAAAGCTGCCTGCAGGCCAAGAATTATTCCTGCGCCGAGAAGCAATTCAGAAAAATTCTCAAGCAGAATCCGAACTCGGCCGCTGCTTACATGCTGACCGGCGAGGCGCTGGATGGATTGCAAAGAACGCCCGAAGCCATCGCTGAGTTTCAGGCTGCGGCCAAGGCCTCGCCCGACGAACCGAATGTGCATTTCGGACTCGGCTATCTCTATTGGAAGTCGCATCAATACGACGAGGCCGAGCGCGAGTTCCAGCGTCAATTAGCCCTCGACCCCAATCATGCGCAGGCGCTCGCGTATCTGGGGGACATCGAAATGAAAAGATCGGACTGGAATGACGCCATTTCGCTGCTTCGCAAAGCGGTCGCGACGAACGATAAGATTCGCCTGGCTTACCTGGATTTGGGGGCCATCCTTATGGAGCAGAAACACTATGAAGAAGCAGCAACCGTGCTGCAGCGAGCGGTGAAGCTCGATGGCGCGCAGCCGGACGCTCACTACCGCCTGGCGCGCGTATTCCAGGCGATGGGTAAGACTGCGGACGCGCAGAAAGAGTTTGCCGAAGTCCGCGAGCTGCACCGGAAGGCGGACGAGCCGCTGTCGTCAAAAATCTCAAGCGTACCTCCGCCGCCTCAGTAAACGTTGTCCTGGAAAGCAGAATGCCGCAAGCGGAAGTTCCCTAAGCCTGACGGCTGGGAGCAAAGCGGAAGCAATAGATAAGACCGATGGCCAACAGCAGGGCTCCCCACCATACATTAGCGTGCAGATTGAAAAGGACGACGCCGGGACTGACCGGAGGACGCAATAATTGATAGATCCCAGCCGCCAAGATCAGCGCGCCGTTCGCTGCCAGCGAGATGCCAATGAAAAACCAGATCGAGATTGAAAAGTTGTTTTTCATAAGCACTCCATGACGCTTCTGCGTGCCAGACGGACCATCGGAACCGTGTTTACCAGAAAATGATGTTCAGCGAAACGAAAACCACGGCCACGATCGCCGCCCAAAAAAGCGGCTTCTGATACAAAGGAACATCTCCAACCACCGGAACTTCCGTCAGACCGTAGACCAGGCCGGTCAATTCACCTTCCGGCACCGGTTTGGTCGCCAGACTTACCAAGACGGTCACGACGATGCACGTAACAAAGGACCACAGCGCCTGAAACATATCCTGGGCTAGCCCCTTGGCGTGCGGCGAAAGCGCTACATAACGCAATGCGGCAGGATCGACCTTCACCCATGCCCACATGCTGATTGAGCACAACGTTCCGCACAACAATCCCCAAAATCCGCCGGCGGAGCTTGTCCGCTTCCATAGCATTCCGAGAATGACCGTCCCAAAAAGCGGAGCGATAAAGAAACTGAAGAGGGCCTGTACATAATCCATGATGCTGGCGAATTGCATGACCAGATATGCCGTGGCCACGCTGATCAGCACGCCGATTATGGTGGTCCACCGACCCATGTTGACATAGTGGTGGTCGCTGCCGCGTTTATTGATCAGTGGGCGATAGATGTCATAAGTCCAAACCGTGGTGAAGGCACTGACGTTGCCCGCCATGCCTGACATGAATCCGGCGATCAGCGCCGTAACCCCAAGACCAAGCAGGCCTGGGCCGAAATACCGGGCCATCATGAGCGGCAGTACATCGTTGTAGCTATGGGCTCCGGTGATCGTGGCGATTGACTCGGGCACCAATTTTTCAGGCAACACGGCAAGACCTAGCAACCCAGGCAGAATTACAATAATTGGAACGAACATCTTGAATCCGGCGCCGATGATCGGCGCCATTTCTGCGCTGCGGATATCCTTGGCCGCCAGGATCCGCTGCACCACCAAGAAGTCCGTCGTCCAATACCCCATGGAGATGATCGCAGCCAAACCGAAAACAATCCCCACCCAATTGATGCCCATCGGATTATTGTTGAATGATCCGAGTCCAGCCCACAGATGCAGATACTGATCGGAGGCGCGGTGCGCGATCTGCAACTTCAAGTTCGCCCATCCCCCCGCTTCGTACAAACCGAGAATGGGAATCAGCAGCGCGCCCGCCCAGATCAGAAAGAATTGCAGCACTTCGTTGAATATGGCCGAGCGCAGGCCGCCCAACGTCACATAAATTGCTACCGTCAGGGATGAAACCCAAATGCTGAAGTTGATGTCCCAACCGAGAACAATCTGCATCACCTTCGCCATGGCGAACATGTTTACGCCGCTCATCAACACGGTCATGAACGCAAAAGAAATTGCCGAGAGCGCACGGCTGGGTTCGCCAAAACGCAGTTTTAGATATCCCGGCACCGAATGGGTTTTAGAAATGTAATAGAACGGCATCATCACCAGCGCGAGAAACAGCATCGCGGGGATGGCCCCGATCCAATACCAGTGCGCGGCCAGAATGCCGTATTGGTAGGCCGATCCCGCCCATCCCATGAGTTCGAGCGCGCCCAGATTTGCGGAAAGAAAACTCAAGCCGGCGACCCATGCCGTCATCTCGCGACCGGCCATAAAAAAGTCTTCGCCAGTATTGGCGCGACCTTTTAAGTACCACCCGATCGAGAGCACCAGAGCAAAGTAGAAAGCAATAATCACCACATCGACGGTTGAGAGATGGACCAGTTGGGCTGGAGCGGCGATCACGGCCGTCAATTCTGTCATTAGCGATTGCTCCCCATTCGCTTCTCTGGAAAGGCCAGTGACGCTTACAAAGAACCATTACCATGAAGGGCACTAAGTCAGACGAAGTCGTAAGCCGGGATTCCTTCGTGTTCCTTGGTGTCCTTTGTGGTCAGTCATCAATGGTAGCGTATTTCCCTTAGATCGCTACCGCACGCCGAGCAGCAAATCCACTGTCAGTTGATCCAGGCGTTCGTATGGCAAACGCTTTTGCAGAATTCTATCCCTGTCGAACACGTGACTCAGCAACCGGGACGCGCCGTCATGCGAGTACTTGCCGATTTTTGGCGCATTCCCGTTGCTTGAAAGCTCTTCGAGGATCCCCTGAATCTCGCCATCGTGGTTCCACCGGCAGGCTTTTTCTTTCAGGATCAAGTACGTTCGCATACAGCCGCGGGCAAAATCTTTGACGCCTTCATAATCTTCGGTACGGTAAGCATGCGCGTCGAAGTGCCGCGGACCTTCGTACCCCACGTCTTCAAGAAACTTCACGAGCCAAAATGCCGACTTCAGATTGGCCGAGCCGAAGCGCAGGTCTTGGTCGTAACGGCCTGACATCTGATCATTTAGATCGATATGAAAAAGTTTGCCCGCGTCCCATGCCTGCGCGACCGCGTGCATAAAGTTGAGTCCAGCCATGTGTTCATGCGCCATCTCAGGATTTACGCCCACCATTTCCGGATGATCAAGGGTAGGAATGAAGCCGAGATAACTGCCGGTTGTGGACATGTAAATATCGGCGCGCGGCTCGTTGGGTTTGGCTTCAAGAGCAAACTTCATCCCGTATCCGCGATCGATGTTGTATTGGCAAAGGTAGTTGACTGCCTCGCGCAATCGTTTGACGGCCTCATCGGCAGCCCGGCAAGCGTCGGTTTCAACGCCTTCGCGACCGCCCCACAAGACAAAAATCTTCGCTCCCAATTCAGCGCCAATGTCGATGGCGCGCATGGTTTTCTGGACGGCGTAGGCGCGAACTTCCGGATCGTTGGCGGTAAAAGCTCCATCGCGGAAGACAGGATGGAAGAACAACGAGACCGTAGCCATGGGCACCACAAGCCCATTTTTGTCGCAGGCCTTTTTAAATGAGCGGACGATTTCATCGCTCTCTGCAGGGGTCGCGTCAATCGGCACCAAATCGTTGTCGTGCAAGTTGACGCCCCAGGCGCCAACTTCCGCCAGCATAGTGACGATATCGTTCGGCGAAATCACTGGCCTCACAAAATCGCCGAAAGGGTCGCGTCCGCGATTGCCGACAGTCCAAAGTCCAAAGGAAAATTTGTCTTCCGGTTTAGGTTGATAATGGCTGGGGCTCGTCATCACTTACTCTCCAGGTGGTTATGCACGATCATGACCCTCAATTGAGAATTGCCTTCATACTGGGATAGATGCGCCGGTAGGATAAATAGGCGCGCTCCATCACCGATGAATCCTGAGCATTTGGAGTTGTAGCAGAGCCTACATGCACCACGGTCGCACAGGCAGCATCCACGCTTGGCCATGCGTTTGCGCCCACCCCGGCTAAAATAGCGGCCCCATATGCCGCACCTTCTTCCACTGCAACGATCTGCACTGGCCTTCCGTACACGTCGGCTTGAATCTGCCGCCACAGCGGCGATCGCGCCCCGCCGCCGCCGAGGCGGATCGTTTTAACTGGCACCGCGATCTCCTCAAAAATCGTGAACGTATCGCGCAGGCTGAAAGCCACGCCTTCCAGAATGGCACGAATGACGTGTGCGCGGGTGTGTGACGCAGTCAAGCCGACCAGCATCCCGCGAGCACGCGCATCGAGATATGGTGTTCGTTCGCCCATAAGATAAGGGGCCCAGAGCAGGCCATCGGAGCCCGCGGGAATCTGCGCCGCTTGCAATGTGAGATCTTCGTAGGAATCTCGATGGCCGTTGATCGCGCCAAATTGATCGCGGAACCAGCGCAAAGAAAGCCCCGCAGCCTGGGTCACTCCCATGACCAGCCAGCGATTGGCTGACGCGTGACAAAATGTATGTACGCGCCCTTCGGGATCGAGCGCCGGAATATTGGTCGCGGCAAGCACGACTCCCGAAGTGCCGATGGTTGCGCTCACCGCCCCCGGCGTAACCACTCCAATGCCGATCGCGTTCGCTGCCTGATCTCCTGCGCCAGCCACAACGGGAGTTCCTGGGATCAAGCCAGTGGCCGCCGCACCACCTTCCGAAATGCGCCCGCAGATCTCAGGTGATTCATACAAGGCGGGCAGAACACCACGATCGATGTGAACAAGATCTAACATTTCCTGGGACCAGCGGCGATCGGCCACATCCAACAGCAGCGTTCCCGAGGCATCGGCGACATCGGTAGCGCGCTCGCCAGTTAAACGAAACCGTACATAATCTTTCGGGAGTAGGAGCGAACGAACCCGGCTCCAGTTCTCGGGTTCGTTCTCGCGGACCCAAAGGCACTTGGTCAACGTGAAATTGACGAGGGCGGGGTTGCAGGTGAGGTCACGCAGCCGTTTGGCGCCGATTGTCGAGGTCAGTTCGTCCGCCTGCTTCTGAGTCCTCACGTCGCACCAAATCAGCGCCGGCCGGACGACCTGACCTTGCCCATCCATCAAAACCGCGCCGTGCATCTGACCGGAAAGACCGACGCAGCCGATCCGCTGCGGGGGAACGCCTCCGCGCTCCAAAGCCTTCTTTATCGCCACTCCGCAGGCCCGCCACCAATCGTCAGGATCCTGTTCTGCCCAGCCAATTTGCGGCGAAGCGAAAGGCTGATGCTCCTCGGAGGCCGAAGAAACGACCGCCCCGCTCTCGTCGATCACGAGCGCGCGCGTACCCCCGGTACCGACGTCAATCCCCAGAAAACGCATGACAGCAAGCAAGGTTGCCGTTTTTAAGAAAAGGTGGAGTTCGGCAGAATCTCTTTGTCGTGTACGTTAACGACAAGGTATATTACCACGAGATTGCGCCGCTGGTGGTAATTATAATCCCGCCAATGCGGGCAAAGAAGAGAGGCATGATAATCGACTTTGCGAAGAAGATATGCCCTGCGGTTTTGCTGGCCCTGACGGCGATTTCCTCGACTGCGGCAGAACAACCCGCCGTCGTTTTCGACCGCGGCGGCAGCACGATTGCTCTGGAAGCCTATGCCCCGAACATCGTTCGAGTGACTTTAAGTAGCATCAAAAACTCGCCCGTGTCTGCGCCAGGCTATGGTTTCGTGGCGCTTCCGTCTGCGCAGGGTTGGACGCAGGAAAAGAACGATGACGCCGACATCTATCGATCCCCACGATTGATGGTTTCCGTCTTTGTGAACAAATCGCAACCCCGGTCATCGACGCAGGCAGACATAGCGAAATATTTCCACGGCTCAAATCCGCCAGTCCACATCACCATCAGCACTGCCGGCGGCAAAATTCTTCTCGATATGACGAACTGGCGAATGGCAGTTCCGAACTACAAAGATGATGACGCCGGGCTTTTGCAAAACAGACGCCCTTCCGACCAGCCTTTCTATCGTGTCGGCGCGACCTTCCGATCCCCCGACGACGAGCACTACTACGGTCTCGGCCAGAACCAGGAAGGCTTTCTCGATCATCGCGGCCACACCGTAGAATGCTGGCATAACTACCTGGCCACCGGTGGGCCCAGCATTTGCGTCCCGTTTGTTGTCACTAATTATGGATATGGAATGATCTGGGACAATCCCTCAAAAACCACAATCAAACCGGGATTCAACGAGCGTACAGAGTGGGATTCCGAGGTCGGAGACCGGGTTTCGTTCTTTGTAATTGCAGGCAATGACACCGATGAAATTTACTCCGGCTATCGTCTGCTTACGGGTGCGACACCAATGCTGCCGAAGGGTGCCTATGGCTACATTCAGTGTAAGCAGCGCTATTCCAGCCAGACGGAAGTGCTGGCAGTTGCGAAGGGATATCGCGATCGCCATCTTCCCGCCGACATGATCGTGGTTGATTGGTTTTATTTCTCGAAGATGGGGCAAATGGATTTTGTTCCAGAATACTGGCCAGATCCTGCGGCGATGAACCGGCAACTGCACGAGATGGGCTATCAATCGATGATCAGCGTATGGCCACGCTTCGAAAAAGTCTCGCGCTATTACGATTTTCTTAAAGATAAAGGTTGGCTTGAGCACCTCCCCGATGGCACTCCGACCGATGGCTTGCCTTACGATCTGGCCGGTTCGGACATCGACACCACGAACCCCGAGGCCGCCCACTGGTACTGGGACACGATCCGCGACAACATTCTGAGCAAAGGCTTCGACGCCATCTGGGCGGACGAAACCGAGCCCGACCTGCCACCAGACGGCAGCTATTTCTTTGCCGGTCCGGGCACGCGTTATTTCAATGTCTACCCGTTGCTGCATACTGCGGCGATTTACGACGGTTTCCGGCGTGACGTGAAGCACCGTGCGCTGATCCTTTCGCGCGACGCTTATCTCGGATCGCAGCGTAACGGGACTATGGTGTGGTCTTCGGATATCTCTCCCACCTGGGACACTTTGAGGCGCCAGGTTCCAGCCGGCCTCGATTTCACGGCCTCCGGGATGGCTTATTGGACCAATGACATCGGTGGATGGCAATACCTGCCCCGAGAACACCACCCAGCCCACCCGCCTTTGCTCGATCCTTCCGACGCCCGCGACAATGTCGGGGGCTACGACGATTATCCCGAACTCTACACGCGCTGGTTTGAGTACGCAACGTTTCTCCCCATCTTTCGGGCGCACGGCAGCAGGAAATTCAATGAGGTCTGGTCCGTACGGAAAAGCCGCCGAACCGATTCTGGAAAAATATTTGAAGCTACGCTATCAATTGATGCCGTACATTTATTCGCTTGCCTACCATACGCACGAAACAGGCGCACCCTTTATGCGCGCATTATTCATGGATTTTCCTGACGATCCCAGGGCCGCCAATCTTGGCGATGAATACATGTTCGGCCCAGCATTCTTGGTTGCGCCGGTCACAGAGCAGGGAGCGACGAGCCGGATGGTTTATCTCCCGTCCGGCGCCGACTGGTACAACTACTGGACGAACGAACGCATTCACGGCGGAAAGGAGATCCGCATCGAAGCGCCTATTGATACTTTGCCGCTTTTCGTCCGTGCAGGCTCGATCATTCCATTCGGCGGACCGATCGAGAGCACGAAAGAAGGGCAGAAAATTGCGAAAATTCGGATTTATACCGGGGCCGACGGCGATACCACTCTGTATCAAGACGACGGGACAACCTACGCATACGAAAAGGGCGAGAGCAGTATCACGCGGCTGCATTGGGATGATGCGAGGCAACGACTCCAGCATAGCGGCGCACAAGCGTGGACAGGGCCTGATTCCGCGGTGATCGAATTGGTGAGGCCTTGACCCAGAACCTCACGTCTCACTGCTGCCGCGAGTTGGGAGACGGCCCGCTGCCAGGCTTCGGATCGTAAACGCCTGGGACAATTCCTCGGCCCTCTTCGACAGAATAAAACCGATCCACTTCCCGCAAAGTAATATGTTCCACCCTGCCGCTGGGCCATCGTACTTCGATGCCGTCCACCTCGGTCGCAGTCCCGATTCCAAAATGTAGCCGGAAATCGTTGGACGAAGCGTAGCTGCCACCGCTGATCACGTCGGCCCGCTGCCTTATACCGCCCGCCGAAAGATAAACCTGTGCCCCGACCGCGTCGCGCGGACTTTTTGGCCCTCCGAGCAGTTGCAGCGCAACCCAGTGGTTCGTTGTGGAATAAACATTACGTAGAAGCGCCGGAACATTGTGCAGTTGGTTGATCACGACGTCGACTTTTCCGTCGTTGAAAAGATCGCCAAAAGCCGCGCCCCGCGCCGTCAGAACAGCTGCCAGGCCGGTTCCTTTTACAGCGGGAACGACTTCGAACTTACCGTTGCGGAGATCATGAAAAAGTAACGGACGCTCCGCGAATGTCGTCCCCCAATCCGTCTGGTCGACCCCCGGATATACATGCCCGTTTACGGCCAGAAGGTCTTTCCATCCGTCGTTGTCGTAGTCGAGAAATCCCGTCCCCCACCCGAGAAACGGAATCGTCGCCTCCGCGATTCCGGCTTGATAGCTGACGTCAGTAAAATTCGCGCTGCCATCGTTTCTGTAAAGCGGGTTGTAGTCGTCCGAGAAAACTGTGTTGTACAAATCCAACTGGCCATTGTTCAAATAATCACCCACCGCAATTCCCATCGACGCGGTTTCTCGGCCATTTTCATTGAGCGCGTATCCCGACGTATAGCCGTCGTCTTCGAAACTTCCGTTACCTTTATTGATGTACAAATAATTTGGCGTGGAGTCGTTGGCGACCATCAGATCAACTTTCCCGTCGTTGTTCACGTCGGCGAAGACCCCAGTCAGACCGTAATATCGGCTGCTATCAGCGACGCCCGCTTTCGAGCTCACGTCAGTAAACGTTCCGTCGCCATTATTGTGAAAAAGATGGTCAGGCTCTCCCTGCAATCCTCGCGGGCCGCACATCACTTTCATGCCGCGGAATTCGCACGTGGAAGACGCAACCACCGGTGAGCCGGGAACTGGCGGATGAGCGAGATCGTAGTGCACGTAGCCGGGAACGAAGAGATCCAGTTTGCCATCGCCGTCATAATCGCCAAACGTGGCGCCCGTCGACCAATTGCCCAGGGCAACGCCGGCTTTTTCGGCAACGTCGGTAAAGCTGCCCATCGTGATTGTTGTGATACAGCCGATTCTTGCCGAAATTCGAGACATAGATGTCCGGCCAACCGTCATTGTCGTAATCGCCGATTGCCACTCCGAAACCCCATCGATCGTTGGTCACGCCCGCCTGCTGCGCAACATCGGTAAAGGTGCCATCGTGATTATTGTGAAATAGCGCAGCGTGAGGCGGCGTTGTCTTGCCGGCCATTGCGTCATAGGTCGAACCATTCACCAGATAGATGTCTAGCCATCCATCGTTGTCGTAATCAAGCAACGCAACTCCGGAACCTATGGTTTCAAGAATGAAATGGACCTCCTCCGTTCCCATCACATGGCGCCAGCTGGTCAAGCCTGCCTTTTCCGCTATGTTCTGGAAAACGATGTGACCATTTTCCACGAAACCACCCGCAGTAATTGGACGCTTCTCGCTATCCAGAACGGCCGCATGGGCGCCGCCCGTAGAGACGGCGCCTTGCGTCTGCATCGGACCAGATGGAACGGAATGATTTGAATTCTGCCGAGCACTTTGAAGTGCGACGGCCGCAGTGATGGCAATGAGCGCCAATCCGAGAAGGAATGCTATTTTCAACTTATAGGCCATCGTACTCCAACTTGGTCAGGCACTTGCCGAAGTTGCCGTCCTAAGAGCGGCATCCGTCAGCCTGCGAGACAATTTGGAAACTCGGCGATAAGGTCGTCGATTCCGGCGGAAGTGGTTGCCAGAATGAGGGCAGTCGCGGTCCAGCGGGCCATTATCTTTGATCTTTTAGGGGGGCGCAAGAACTCTTCGGATTCGCCAGATTCTGTTCACAAAAAATCTCGAGACATTCGGAACTTTTCTGCCGAAGAGGTCTCGAGAGATCTTGCCGGGTTTTTCCCGCTTCACGGTTGCGGGGTTATCGCCGGAGGATTTTGTCCGTTATTCTGGCCCCCATTGTTCTGGTTGTTCTGGCCATTGTCGGTTGCTCCTGGTGTGATCTGAGTGCCGATGACGTCTCCGGAGACGATCATTTCTACCCGGCGATTTAATTTCCGGCCCTGCGCGGTGCTGTTATCCGCGATGGGATCGGCTTTGCCCATGCCGACAGCGGCCACGCTATTCATATTGACCCCATTGCTCACCAGATAATCGCGGACCGCTTCGGCGCGCTTTTCGGAAAGCTCCTGGTTGTACTCGTCGCTGCCGATCGAATCGGTGAAGCCTTCGATCTGCAACTTTAGGTCGGGATAGGCGAGGACGATTCCGGAAATCTTCGCCAGGCGCTCGCGGGCTTCCGGCTTCAAGGTGTACTTGTTGAAGTCGAATAGCACGTCGGGCATGCTGACGATCAATCCCTTGGCGGTGTCGCGGGTTTGTAGGACCTGATTCAACTGGGCCAACAAGCGAGCGCGCATCTGCTGTTGCTGATCGATGGCCTGCTGGCGCTGCTGCTCGGCCAGTTGTGCCTGCTGTTGCGCTTGCTGGGCCTGCTGTGCGGCGGCTGCAGCTTGCGCTTCCGCCTGCTGCTGCTGAGCTAGCGCTGCGGCCTGCTGCTGCTCGGCCTGAGCTTGTGCGAGTTCCGCCTCGGCGCGCTTGCGGGCATCTTCATCGGATTGGGCCTGCGCCTGCGCAGCCGCGGCTTGCGCTGCCTGGGCATCGGCTTCGGCTTTTTCCCGAGCTTCCTGGGAGGCCCGTTTTTCGGCGTCAAGTTTTTCCTGTTCTTTGCGGCGGAGCGTCAGCACCCGGGCGTCTTCGGCCATCTGAGTGGCGCCGCGGGCTGCCGTTCCAATGGGAGTGCGCCCTTGCTTACGCTGGTAGTAATCTTCGGCGCGCTGCAGCATGTCTTCGGCTTTCGCGAGACTGTCGGGAGCGTACTGCTTGGCGCCGGCGGCCTTGGCGATCGCAACTGCGTTGCGGGCTTCGAGAAGATCGAGAGGTACCTTTGGACTCGCCTGACTTGAGGGAAGCTGATCTGCCGGAACGTCGATGGTGTATTGATTGCCTTCCAGCACGTCGAATTTAGCGTCGATGGGCTCTTCGAAGCCTTTCACTCCCGTGGGGATGACATTCTCCGCGACTACTTCGTTGCTGGGATAGAGAACCGAGTAGTAAGGTTCCGCGGTTACGATCAATCCGAAAGCCTGCAAGTCGGTGGTGACGTCGATCTTGTCTTTTCCATTATCGCCGGGCATGATCTCACCCAGGTTCACCGCACGGCCTTCCGGTGTGATGGCCCACAAAACATACGTGAGATATTGACCGCCTAGCGACGTTGCCGGCGGCATGTGCGTGAGCTCGGCATTAATAGCGAGCCGTCCATTTTTGCTATCGACTTTGGCGTGGCCGGAAACTGCGGGCATCAGATCGGTGCCTTTGAACTCGATGGTGGTGGAACCTCCGCGATTGCGGTAGTTGACCGCCTGGGCCCTGCGGGCGTAAACATTCACGCGGAAAACCGGCATTTGCCCGTTCTGGCCGGTGTTCTGATTCATTTGCTGCGGGGCGGCATCCTGGCCGGTAACAGGCGCCTGCGAAGGATTGGGATTGCTGGGATAAAGCGGGGTCGCAGGGTTATCTTGCGCGAGCACAAATGCTGAGAGCACGAATATTGAAAGAACGGCCGCAAGCAGCGGCATCAAGAATATGTTTCTCATGAACAGTTCTCCTTGGCAGAGATTCGATCAACAAAAAATTCATCACGACCGCGCGAGATCAATATTTGCGGCCGTGATGATCGTGCTCGAATTCAAAATTTCAACTCGCCCTGGGCAGAGGCTTGTCGCTCTTCTGCCAGTCGGCCGCAGCTTCACTAGTGGAGGCGATATCTTGCGCGCCGGTGCGCTGCAAAACATGTTTCGCTTTCGTGGTCCAGTTGCTGTCGTCGCAGTGCACGGAGAGCAGAATTCCGCCTTCTTTGATTCGTCCTTCGTAGCGCTTGGCCTCGTATTCCGGAATGCCCATTCCAACCAGGGCCCCAGCGATGCCACCGACGGCACCGCCTACACCAATACCGGTCAGAGTCGCAACGATTCGGACCCGCGGCAATGAGCGGGCCCACTCCCGGGATCGCCAAAGCACCAACGCCGACCAACCAGCCAAGCACTCCGCCGACTACGAGCCCGGTCGTGGCGCCGGCTGCGGTGCCTTCGGGAGCTTTCGTATGCTTTTCGACGGCGAAATCTTTTGTACCTTTATTCTCCGGAAACAAGACCGAGACGTCGGTGTTGCGAAAACCCTCGGCACGAAGGGCATCGACGGCAAATTCGACATCCGCTTGCGTTTGATAAATCCCGAAAACCGCTACGTTTTTCGACACAAGAACTCCTTTGTATAAGAGCGTTATGTTGGTAGGTCTTGGATGAATCCGGTCTATGGCGGGTTGCCGACTATTGGCTCTCGGCGACGACGCGACGAACGCGGGTTGAAAAAGTGCGCGATTAAATCGCGCGATTCTCTCAATGATAGAGCGCCGGTACGCTCGCCTTGCGCGATTATTCGTAGCGCAGAGCTTCTATGGGATCGAGGCGCGAGGCGCGAATTGCAGGAACCATCCCACTGATCAGCCCCACGACTCCCAGGATAAGCGTGGCGATGATGAGCGTGCCCGGAGCGATGATCAGGCGGATATCGCCGGCTTCTGCATTCTTTGCAACCGCGCTGTATAAAGTCAATCGGCCGACCGAGAGTGAAACGATGTAGGCGAGAACGATGCCCAAAATCCCTCCGATGAAAGTGATGGTGAGCGATTCGGCAAGGAATTGAAGCAGAATGTCGGCGCGGCGCGCCCCCAGCGCTTTTTCGACGCCGATCTCGCGGGTGCGCTGAGTCACGGAGACAAGCATGATATTCATCAGTCCCACGCCGCCGATGCCGAGCGTGAGCGTGCCGATGAAACCGAGCAGAATTTTCAAGCCGAGAGTAACGACTTCAAACTGATGAACCTGCTCCATAAGGTTGAAGATGAACACAGCCCGGCGGTCAGTGGGATCGAATTTGTGCCCGGTGGAAAGGATGACGCGAGCCGACTTCTCCAGCCGGTCGTAGTAGGGGGTCTCGTAATTGAACCAGATGGCATCCAGATAGTGGGTGTCTTTGATGTCGTTCATGGTGCTGAAGGGAATGTAAACGACTTTATTGATGTCGTCGTCGCCTTCCTGCATTTTTGGTTTCAGAAGCCCGATCACTTCGAAGCTAAGCCCGTTGATCCGAATGTACTGCCCAAGAGCGTTCATTCCGGAAAAGAGCTTTTCCTTGGCTTCGGAGCCGATTACAGCCACGCGCGCCCGCTGCATCGAATCCTGCGGGTTAAAGAAGCGGCCGGAGCGGAGTTTCAGGGCGCGGACGGATTCGACATTGGGATAATCTCCAGTGACGTCGATGGAATAACTGCGGGTGTCGAACTGCACGTTGCAATGGGTATCGACTTCCGGAGTGATGTTTGTGATCTGCGGAAGGTTGGTGGTGAGAGTATCCACATCCTCCATAGTGAAACGGATCTGTTGTCCGGCCTTTTGACCGCCGGCCTGCATGGAAGTGCGTCCTGGAACCACAATCATCAGCTTGGTGCCGAAGTTGGCGAAGATTGCCTTAATCGCCGTTCCAAAGCCGTTGCCGTAGGCAAGCAGCATGACGACGGTAGCGATACCCCACGCCATTCCGAGCATGGTCAGCGCAGTGCGGCGCCGATTGTGCCGCATGGCGTTGTAAGCTTCGTTTAGCAAGTCACGGAACATAATCCTCATACTCACCGGCTGACGCCGATGAAAAAAGCTTCAGCTTCACTCCTGCCGGAGAGCTTCTACGGGCTGCAAGTTCGCGGCTTTGCGCGCGGGATAAAGTCCGGCAATGACCCCAGCGACAGTCAGGCTTGCGATCGCCAAAATTGCGGTCGATGGCACTAGCCGGGGAGGGTCGAAGCCACCCTGCGCCGGCTGCAGGCCGAGCACTCCCATCAATCCGGCAGCGAAACCCATGCCGATAAGACCGCTGAACAGCGTAAGCAGGATACCCTCGAGGAAAAAGTGAGCAAGAATGCTTCGGCGAGTCGCGCCCAGAGCCATGCGCAATCCGATCTCGCGAGTACGCTCGCTCACCGTGACGAGCATGATATTAATCACGCCAATGGCGCCCAGCGCCAGCGTAACCATCCCCACCGCACCCAGGAACATGTTCATGGAATCGAAAATGGTTCCCATGGCTTTGGCGTTCTGAATACTGTCCCACCCCTCGAAGGCATCTTCGTCGTGATAATCGAAGCCGTGATTCCGCGCAACGATTTTGCGCACTTCATTCTGCGCCAGCAGGTGGTCATCCGTGCTATCCGGCTGGTAATTGATAAATGAAATGGCGTGCTCCTCGTTGTCCCCCGTCACCGGAAACAGGCTTGCCATGACGTGAAAGGGAATATAGCCGCGCATATTGGTCGAGTTGTCATCCCCGCGGCCGACGCGCTCGACGGTTCCGATTACAGTGAAGGGAATGTCATTGAGGATAATGCTGGATCCCACAGCCGGCCGTCCGGGAAATAGATGCTTGAGCAGTTCGTCCCCGAGGACGATCACGTTACGCCTTTGGGATTCATCCAACTCATCAAGCCAGCGGCCTTGTTTTATCGGAAGGTAGCGGATTTCACTGTACTGCGGCTCGACCCCGGTGATCTCTCCGTTGGCGCTGTCGAATTCGCTTACCGCGCGAACATCGGAGCGGGTGAGGACCGGAGTAGCGGTGAGAACATGCGGAGCTTCATTGCGAATATCCAGATAGTCCTGGTAGGTGAGCAGGTATTTGCGGGCGGAATTCATGCTGCCCGCAATCGCCGGGGCGCGGCCGGGGAAGATGAACATAATGTTTTTGCCGTACTGCGCCAGCGCACGCTGATTGCCGGAGCGGAAGCCCTCGCCCAAGCCGACCAGTAAAAGCAAAGATCCCACGCCCCAAGCAATGCCGAACATGGTGAGGAAAGAACGCAGTTTGTGCGCCCATAGGGTGCGGAAGATCTGCGCGAAAGTGTCGAGAATCGTCCGCATGCTCTTTAGACGTTCTACGATGACAGCTTGATTCGACTTTGCTTATCGAAAAATTCGGAAAGCCAGATTCCAGAGACTCGCAAGTTATTGCAGTGACGCGGCTGCGCGTTGGTTACCGGGAGCGATTACTGAAGTTTGCCACATTGCCCTTAAATGATTGTTAACAAAGCTATTAGCTCTTTATTCTGTATGGGACTGCGTTTGGGCAGCGAGCTGAACGGGGCTCGCTTTGCGCTGCGGTTTCGAAGATGTCAGCCGCTAAAAACTCGTGGCAGAGCCTGTCTGCCGGCGCCAAGCTGTTTGTCGCGGTGATCATTGCCGCGGGAATGGCTACGCTGCTGGTGGCTGCGATCCGGCCGAGCAGCAAGAACATTGCGGAATTTATCTGCTATCTGGGCGTGGCCATTCTGGCCTCGCGTCTGCGAGTCACTTTGCCCGGCATTACCGGGACGCTTTCGGTCAACTTTCTTTTTATCCTGGTTGCGATTTCTGAACTGAGCTATCCCGAGGCAATGACTCTGGGTGCGGTTGCCATGCTGGCCCAGACCTTATATCCAAACCGTCCGGGGGCGATTCAACTTACGTTTAACGTTTGCGCGGGGTCGGTCTCGACCGCGCTGGCGTACCTTGTTTACCACAATGCGCTGGCCGATCAGTTCGTGCAGGCCCGGCCTCCTGTCCTGTGCGTGGCAGCTTCAACGTATTTTCTTGCCAACGCAGGCTGCATTGCTACAGTTATCTCGCTGAGCGAGGGCAAACCTCTTCGCCGGATTCTCTCCGACTGCTATTTGTGGTCGTTCCCCTACTATCTGGTGGGGGCCGGCATTGCGGCAGCGATCGGCTGGTTCAATCACGAATTCAACTGGGAAACCTCTCTGCTCTTCGTGCCGGCGATGTATATCATCTACCGCTCTTATCGCCTGTATCTGGGAAAACTGGAGGACGAGAAGCGGCATGTGGGAGAGATTGCGAACCTGCACCTGAGAACCATTGAAGCCCTGGCGCTGGCCATCGAAGCCAAGGACCAGACCACGCACGAACACCTGCAACGGGTTCGCATCTATGCGATTGAAGTGGCCAAGGAATTGGGGATAAAAGGCGCGGATCTCGAGGCGCTGCACGCTGCAGCGTTGCTGCACGACATCGGCAAGCTGGCTGTACCCGAGCACATTATCGCGAAGCCGGGGAGGCTGACGCCGGAAGAATTCGAGAAGATGAAAATCCACACAGTAGTGGGAGCGGAAATTCTGGAGCGGGTCCGCTTCCCCTATCCCGTGGTTCCCATCGTGCGGGCCCACCATGAGAAGTGGGACGGGTCAGGTTATCCCTTCGGCTTGAAGGGAGCGGAGATCCCGATAGGAGCACGGATTCTTTCCGCAGTCGATTTTCTGGATGCGCTCGCCTCGGATCGGCAATACCGCAAGGCCATGCCGCTGGACGAGGTGATGAAACGGCTGGCGGCCGAAGCGGGGAAATCGTTTGATCCAAAGGTGGTCGAGGTGCTGCAGCGGCGATACCACTCGCTGGAAAATCTGGCGATTGCGCAGTCGGCGCAGAACGGCAGCCTGGGCTTAATACCCGAACGCAAGATGACGCGGGGCCAGGCTCCCGCCGCGGGATACGAGCATGCTGCGGTTTCGGATGTTCCAGGACGAGAAGCGAATTTTCTTTCCTCGATCGCGGCTGCCCGGCAAGAGGCGCAGTCGCTTTTCGAATTGAGCCAGGATTTGGGGGCTTCACTGAGCCTGGGAGAAACCCTCTCGGTTTTCTCGGTGAAACTCAAGCCAATGGTCCCCTATGACGCGGTCGCGATTTATATCCTGCGCGAAGGCGTGCTGGTACCGGAATACGTAAATGGAGATAACTATCGCCTGTTTTCTTCGTTGCAGATTCCGCTGGGCGACGGGCTTTCGGGCTGGGTAGCGCAGAACAAAAAACCGATCATCAATGGGAATCCTTCGGTCGAGCCGGGGTATCTGAACGATCCGGATCGATTCAGCACTTTGCGTTCCGCGCTGGCTGTGCCACTGGAAGGGATCAAGGGAGTGGTCGGCGTGCTGGCGCTTTATCGCGCCGAGCGCGACGCATTTACAACGGACCATCTGCGATTGCTTCTGGCGGTAAGCGGCAAAATGGCCCTGGCCATTGAGAACGCCCTGAAATACCAGCAAGCGGAGGACTCCGCCACCACCGACTATCTGACCGGATTGCCGAATGCACGTTCGCTCTTCCTGCAGCTCGACCGCGAGCTGGCGCGCTGCAAGCGGGACAAGACCCACCTGGCGGTGATGGTCTGTGATATGGATGGCTTCAAGCAGATCAACGATCGCTTCGGCCATTTAGAGGGAAATCGCGTTTTGCGGCTGTTCGCGCAAGCGCTAAAGGACAGTTGCCGCGAGTACGATTATGTGGCGCGCATGGGCGGAGACGAGTTCGTGATTATCGCTCCGGGACTGCAGGCGGATACGGCTGCGAAAAAAGTTGAGCAGATCCGCCCACTGGCGCGGCAAGCCGGCTTTGACGTTTGCGGAGAGGAAATTTTGTCTTTGAGTGCGGGAGTGGCTGTTTCTCCGGAAGATGGCGACGACGCAGAGCAGCTTTTGACCCACGCCGACCGGCGGATGTATGTAGAAAAACAAAAACAGCCAGCGCAAAAAGACCGCCGATTGCATACACGAATGAAGTGCCGGCTCACGGTGGAACTGCAGGTCCAGGGCGGAGGACCGATTTTCGGTAATTTGATCGACATCGGCCTGGGCGGATGCTATGTGGAAACCAGCGCAATTTTGGCTCCTGGGTCTGGAGTGAAGCTGGTTTTTTCCATGGACGATGCAGCCTTGAGCGCCGACGGCAACGTAGCGAGAATCCATCCCGGGTCTGGAATTGCGGTTCAATTCAAGGAGATGAGCCGCGATTCACGGGAAAAAATGTATAAGATCCTGGAACACGTTCAAAGCACGACCACTCTGCATAACGACCGTTATCTGCAGAATCTCTTCAAGCGCTAGGCTGGGCAAGGCGATTCGGTGAGTGCCTTAAATCCATTCCCCACGAAGGTCACAGGGAACACAAGAGCCAAGTTTGGCGCTTTCTTCGTGAGACTTAGTGCCCTTTGTGGTGAAATTAAGCGGCGCTTGAAGGCGTCCGTTACCGCCCGTACACTTAAATAGAATGCACGTACATGCACACGGCGTGGGCAGTCCCAAGCGGGTACTGAAAATATCGTTGGGCGTGACGCTGGCGTACATTGTGTTACTGGTGGTCGCTGGGATTCGGGCGCACTCGCTGGCGCTATTATCGGAGGCCGGGCATAATCTCTCGGATTTTCTGGCGCTGCTGTTGTCTTTAGTGGCGGTTTATCTTCAGTCTCGTCCTGCCAACCCGACCAAAACGTATGGCTATCATCGCGCGGGAGTGCTTGCGGCGCTGGCCAATGCAGTTTCTTTGGTCGCAGTTTCGTTCTTCATCTTCTACGAAGCGTTCCGTCGATTGCAGCACCCGCAACATGTGCAGGCTTCGGTAATGATGTGGGTTGCAGGGGCAGGCGTGGTGATGAATGGGGCGATCGCGCTGTTGTTGTACCGCTCCGGCCGCGGTTCTGGGAACGACGTCAACATTCGCAGCGCATTGCTGCACGAAGTTGGCGATACGCTTTCGACCGCAGCCGTGATTGCCGGCGGCTGGGCGATCCTGGCGACCGGCGATTACTGGATCGACTCAGCGTTGTCATTTGGAATTGGCGTGCTGATTCTCTGGTCAGGATTTGGAATCGTTCGCGAGACGCTGAATATTCTGCTCGAAGGCACTCCGCGCGGTGTGAAACTGGAGCTGGTTGAAACTGCTATCCGGTCGATTGAAGGGGTCAATGATGTGCATGATCTGCACGTCTGGAGCATTGGTTCGGAAACCCGCGCGCTTTCATGCCACATCGCCATTGCGGACATTCCGCCATCCATCAGCGAGCGTATTTTGCGTGACGTGAAAGAGCGATTACATCATCACTTCCGCATTGACCACACGACCATCCAGTTCGAACACGTGCAATGTGAAGTGGCGCACGGATGCGTGATTCCAGTGGGAGAGGGTGAAGCACATCACCATCACGGCCACTGAAGGTTGCGGGAACTGAGCCAGAATCAACCTTTACACTTCAGTCAACTGCACTTCACTTGCTCTGCCGTTCGAAAATTTCCTTCGCCCGCTCAATCGTGTCCGCATCGTCGGCATTCTTGTCCGGCCTCAACCGCACAATTCTTGGAAAGCGCAGTGCATAGCCGCTCTCGTGGCGATCCGATCTCATCATGTTGTTGAAGGCGACTTCCAGGACAACTTTCGGCTCGACCGTCCTTCGAAAACCCTGATCTTCGATGGTGTGATCGAGGAACCAATGCGTCATCGCAGCAATTTCGGCATCGGTAAGTCCCGAGTATGCCTTTCCGATATTCACCAGCCGGTCTTTATTTGCATTTGTATCCGAATTGGTATCCCATACAGCAAAGGTATAGTCACTGAGGACGCCCACACGCCTGCCGTGTCCATATTCGACGGCAGTGACGACCACATCAAGCGTGGCCAATTCGCGTTTCATTTTCAGCCATGACTTGCCGCGCTTGCCAGGCAAGTATGCAGAATCGAGGTCTTTGATCATCAAGCCCTCGTTGCCACGCGCTTGCGCGGCGGTGAAAAGGTGTTCGAGTTCATCGGGAGCTGCCGCGCGAAAAACTGGCGCGCGAATGATGCTGACCGGCCCGCGGTGCGCTTCGGTTGCAAAATCTAGCGTCGATTGTGGATTACCGCCAACCGTCGTTACGGCAGGACTTGAGCGGACTGTGCCGGCTTGGTTTTCGCCATGGAACGCCTCGATCAGGTCGTCCAAAACTCGAGCGCGCTCCCGGAGGGGCCGGTCGATTAGCAGTTCGCCATTCGCGTACAGAACGTCGAAGGCGAGGAACACTACCGGAATCTCGCGAAGCATCTTGTCGCTTACCCTCTTTCGTCCGAGACGCTGCTGCAAGACCGAGAACGGGCGAGCATGGCCGAGCTTTTCTGCTCGCTTTTTACCGGCGGTGGAAAATGTTTCATCCACAACCGGCTGCGACGGCACCTTGTTCTCGGGAAATTCCCACGCCACGATCTCGCCATCGAGAATGGCATCGTTCGGCAGTTCTGCGAGTGCTTGTGGCAGCTCCGGGAAGGATTCGGTGATCTCATCCCTTGTGCGGGAGAAGAGCTTCACAGCTCCTTCCGATACATGCGCCTGCGCGCGAATGCCGTCATATTTATCTTCGACTGCGGCTTCGGCAAAATAGCTCAAGGCCTGTTCCGTTGAATCGACCGGGCTCGCCAGCATGAAGCCGATGGGATGAAACATCCGCATCTTCGCCTTCGGAAGCTGGCCTTCAACCGCGAGGCGGAGAGTTTCTTCGATGTCGCCAAGAAGCATGTTGGCGCGTTGCACGTCGGCGAGCGGCGCGGCGTAAGCTTTGGCGATGGCTTCTTCGACCAGACTTTCTTTCAAGCCAATCCGCAGATCGCCGGTCATGATTTTTACGATGTACTTGGCTTCGAGGGGCGTGGCGCGAGCTAATAGATCGCGAGCCAGCGCTGCCTTCGCTGCCGAACCTCGCGTGGCCGCGATCTGGTGAAAGGCCTTGCTTACTTCCAGAATTTCGACGCCTTGCCCGGCGTGCTCTGGTAAAACCTCGCCCGCAACCGCTCCCAGGTCTCCGGTTCGGCGGTAAGCTGAGGTTATATCGGCTTCACTTCTTCCGGAAACCTCAGCCACTAGGCGCCACAGCAACGCGCCGCCGACCTGCAACGTGGCCTCTTCCCAAACGGCAAACGGCCTGCCGGAGAGAAAGATCGCCGATTTGGCGGCTTCTTCCAAGCAGCAAAGTTTGAAGTAATCGGCGACAATGGCGGTCTTTTGCAGCTTCTTCGTAGTGGCAGCGATTGCTTCGCAAGTTTCGGCGAATCTGCGCATGGACTTTTCGATGCCAGAACAGACTGACCCATGGGCAGAAAAGGGGCAGTGTCGTAATTTCACCACAAACGGCACTGAGGTTCACGAAGAAAGCGGCGAACATAGCCTTTGTATTCCTTCGTGGCCTCTGTGGTGTGGATTTTAATGCCGAAAAGGCCATTCGCATGGGCATTTTTGGGGCGTGTGATAACCTTGTGGCTGGTGCTTTTGCATCTCTGGAGCATCAAATTACCGTGCGTTCCCTGCGAAATTTCGTGCGTTTTCTGGTAGCCGTTCAGCTCTTGCCCGCGCTGGAGAGCGGTGAGGAAACCCTGGTTGGCGGCCAAGCCGTGCTCGAAGGCGTGATGATGCGCTCGCCGCACGCGTGGGCGATCGCCTGCCGAAAGCCCTCGGGCGAAGTCGCGACCATGAGCGAACCACTGGAGCGGCCCTCGGAAAAACACAAATGGATGGCATGGCCAATTGTTCGTGGGGTGATGACGCTTGGCTACGCGATGACATTGGGCTATCGCGCACTGCGTTTTTCGGCAAATGTGGCGATCGAAGAGGCAATTCAGAGCGAGACAGAAAGGGCATCAACTGAAGCAAGTGCACCCTCCTCCAGTGCGGTTACACCGAGTAAGAGCGGAGCAGGCAGTTCTGAAGAGAAACAGAAAAAGAAAGCGGTCACGATCAGCGGTTGGATGGCGGCGCTGAACATCGTCATCTCGCTGAGCTTCTTTATTTTCATGTATAAATATCTGCCGCTATTGGCCGCGACTGAATTGAAGAAGGTGAATCCTGCCCTGGGCGGGCAGATAGTGTTCAATCTGGTGGATGGCGCCGTGCGGCTGGTTTTGTTCCTCCTGTTCATTTGGGGAGTGTCGCTGTTTCCGGATATCCGCCGGGTTTATCAGTATCACGGAGCTGAGCACAAAACGGTTTTTGCGTTCGAAGACGGCAAGGCACTAGAGACAGTTGAAGTACAGAAATATTCGACCTTTCATCCCCGCTGCGGCACCAGCTTTTTGATGACGGTGATGCTGATCTCGATCGGGTTTTACATGCTGATTCCATTCACCACGTTCTGGGCGCGTTTTGCTTCGCGCATCGCCTTGCTGCCGGTCATTGCAGGAGTCTCTTACGAAATCATCCGCTTTGCCGCCAAGCATCGTGGCTCGCTGTTCGCAATGATGACGGCTCCGGGCCTGTGGCTGCAGCGAATCACTACACAGCCTCCGTCGAACGAAATGGCGCAATGCGCCATCACGGCGCTTGATCAGGCCATGGCTCTGGAAAAAGAGCGCGGCGGCGAGCTGGTGATTGCCTAGCGGCCCCGCCGCGAACACTCCCTACGCCCCCGCCCAATCACTAAGATATATTTCAACCGTAGGCCATTGCAGATCGAACCATGCCGACGGCACGACACTAACCCGTTTCAAGTTAAGAGAAAATCATGTTTGAACGCCTGGACCAAATCGAAGCTCGCTACGAAGAACTGACGAATGCGCTGGCCTCGCCGGATATCGTCAACGACTCGGCGAGATATCAGAAGACTGCCAAGGCGCACAGTGAAGTTGCGCCCATCGTCGAAAAATATCGCGAATACAAAGACTTGACGCGTGGAATCGCCGAGAGCAAGGCCATGCTGGCGGAAGAAAAAGATCCTGAAATGCGGGCCTACGCGCAGGAGGAGTTGAATAAACTCGAGCCTCGGGTGAGCGCAATTGAGGAAGATCTGAAAGTGCTGTTGCTTCCCAAGGATCCTAACGATGAGAAGAACATTATTCTGGAAATCCGCGCCGGAACGGGAGGCGACGAGGCCACACTTTTTGCGGCGGAGATTTTCCGCATGTACACACGATATGCCGAGACGCAGCGGTGGAAGGTGGAAGTACTGTCAACTTCAGAATCTTCTGTTGGGGGCCTGAAAGAAGTGATTGCCATCATCGAGGGCAATCGCGTGTACTCGCAGCTCAAGTATGAGAGCGGAGTTCACCGCGTGCAGCGTGTCCCGGCTACCGAGCAGCAGGGACGCGTACATACTTCCGCGGTTACGGTTGCGGTATTGCCGGAGGCCGAGGACGTCGATGTAAAAATTGAGGCCAAAGACCTGCGCATCGACACTTTTTGCTCCTCCGGTCCTGGCGGGCAATCCGTGAATACTACATATTCGGCGGTGCGCATCACCCACATCCCGACGAATACTGTGGTCAGTTGCCAGGATGAAAAATCGCAGATCAAGAATCGCGAGAAGGGAATGCGCGTGCTGCGGGCGCGGCTGTACGAAATCGAGATGGAAAAGCAACAGGAAGCTCTGGCCAAAGAACGGCGCGCCATGGTGAAGTCGGGAGACCGCAGCGAGAAGATTCGCACCTACAATTTTCCACAGAATCGCGTGACCGACCACCGCATCGGCTTCACGATGCATCAGCTTGAGGCCGTAATGGATGGGAAGTTGCAGCCGCTGATCGAAGCGTTAACTACGCACTATCAGTCGGAGAAATTGAAGCAGGAAGCTGCCGGCGTTGTGTAACCAACGAATTCCACTCTTACGAGACGGAATCGCGATACAGTAGCGGCGGAGCAACCCCGAGTTCACCTTCAGCACCCAAGGCCGAGTATGTCGAAACAATCCCGTTCACTACTGGTTCTCGCCGGATTCGGTGTAGCGACCGCGGGCGCCGCGTGGTATGGCTCGCGCTACAGCAGAGGAAACCGGGCCCCTGGTATCGCAATCTCGACAAGCCCGGTTTTACACCGCCCGATAAAGTCTTCCCAGTGGTGTGAGCCTCGCTCTACATTCTGATCGCGTGGTCAGGATGGCGCGTATGGGGCGCGGCGCCTTCGCGTCACCGCAGCGCCGCGCTCAGGCTTTGGATGTCTCAACTCGCGGCCAACGCAAAATGGTCAAAGCTTTTCTTTGGCGAGCATCGAATGCTCGCGGCTCTGTCCGACTCCGTGGCGCTCCAAGGGACAATCTGGTCGTACATCAATTCTGCATGGAAGGTCGATCGTGCCTCAGCCTATGCCTTTATTCCTTATGCCGCTTGGGTAGCATTCGCAACTGTACTGAATGCCGAAATCGCCCGCCGCAACCTTTTGCCACGCTGACTGATTTTGCTTGGTATCGCTCTCGTCCTGTATCCCTTCCCGGATTCCTTACCCCTCATGTGTTGAAATAGGTCAGTGAACCTCAAGCAAGCGCTTACCTCGGCAGTCAGTCAACTTGCCGAGAAACAAGTTCCGTCGCCGCGGATGAACGCAGAGTTGTTGCTGATGTTCGTCCTGGCTCGCGCCCGGGCCTATCTCTACGCGCATCCCGAGCTCCAGCTTACGGCGGAGGAATACAGCCGTTACAACGTAGCCCTCGCTGAACGCGAGCGCGGCGTTCCCGCGCAATACATCATCGGCCACCAGGAATTCTGGGGTATGGATCTGATCGTTACGCCCGCGGTGCTGATTCCCCGGCCCGAGACGGAGCATGTAGTGGAAACAGTTCTGGAATTAGTGGGTGTCGAGAAGGCCGGTACGCACGAGTGGCCGCACCAAACGGATCTCGTCAACATCGCGGATGTTGGGACTGGCTCGGGCTGCATCGCTCTCGCGCTGGCTAAAGAGCTGCCGCAAGCGAAAATCCACGCCACTGACATTTCCGCAGCATCGATTGAAATTGCGCGCGATAATGCCGCGCGTCATCAACTCGAATCCCGCATTCATTTTCAGAATACGGACCTACTTCTCGGATTCGAGGGCAGCTCTCTGGATTTTGTAGTTTCCAATCCGCCGTACGTCGGGGAATCGGAGGAAGACCAGGTCCAGCTCGAAGTGCGCAAATTTGAGCCACGCAATGCTGTTTTTGCGGGGCCCGCAGGCACAGAAGTGATTGAGCGCCTGATTCCGCAAGCCCATGCGGCACTAAAACCTGGTGGCTGGCTCGTCATGGAGATCAGTGGAACGATTGCCGAGGCTGTTAAAAAACTGCTTATGGGCTGGAAGGATGTGACGATCAAAGCCGATCTGCAGTCGATTCCACGTGTGGTGAGAGCGCGGAAGTAACTTTTCACTAAAGGGATTTCTCGCTCCGCTCGGAATAACAAGTCTATTGCGCCAGGGCTGATCCGAAATCAGGGCTGCACCGAGGCTGCTTGAATCTCTTCCACGTCGACGATGTTGGTGGGATATTTTCCCGTGTAGCATGCCGAGCAATAGGAAATCTTCTCGCCCTCGCCGCAGGCTTTCTTGAGGCCCTCGAGCGACAGATAAGCGAGCGAGTCGGCACCGATGTACTGGCGAATTTCGTCTACGGTTTTGTTCGCGCCTATCAGTTGATTTTTTGATGGAGTATCGACCCCGTAGTAGCAGGGAGAAATCGTCGGCGGACAGGAAATGCGTATGTGGACTTCTTTGGCGCCGGCACTGCGGATCATGCGCACGATCTTGCGGCTGGTGGTGCCGCGGACGATGGAATCGTCGATCAGAACCACGCGTTTGCCTTCCAACACTGAGCGCACCGGATTCAGCTTCAGCTTCACGCCGAAATCGCGAACACTCTGGCTGGGCTCGATGAATGTGCGTCCCACATAGTGATTGCGGATCAGGCCAAACCGAAAGGGAATGCCGCTTTCCGCGGCATAACCTACGGCGGCGGTCACGCCGGAGTCGGGAACGGGCACGACGAGATCAGCTTCGACCGGCGCCTCGCGCGCTAATTGCCGTCCAAGTTCTTCGCGGCTGGTTTGCACTGCGCGGCCGAACACGATGCTATCGGGGCGCGAAAAATAAACGTGTTCGAAAATGCAACTTGATTGAGGAGCGGGACTCGAATAAAAGCGTGACGTGATTCCTTCGGGGCCGACGACGACCAACTCCCCCGGTTTTACATCGCGCTCGTAGGTTGCGCCGATAAGATCGAAGGCGCAGGTTTCCGACGCGAAAACGATGGTGTCGCGCGTTTGCCCTTCGGACGCGAGAATGCGTCCCATGGCGAGCGGCCGGAAGCCGCGCGGATCACGGGCTGCGATAATGCGGTCAGGGCTCATCACCACCAGCGAGAAAGCGCCTTCCACACGGCGCAGCGCATCGGCGATTGCTTCCGGTAGCGTCTGTTCACGCGAGAGCGCGATCAGGTGAACGATTACTTCTGTATCGCTGTTGGTCTGGAAGATCGAACCCTGGCGCTCTAGACGGCTGCGAACGTCCACCGCGTTTACCAGATTGCCGTTGTGGGCTACGGCAATCGATCCCTTGCTCGACTGAACGAGAATTGGTTGGGCGTTCAGCAGCGCTGAATCGCCGGCCGTCGAGTAGCGCGTGTGCCCGATGGCCAGGGTGCCGCGAATTTTCGCAAGCACATCTTCTGTGAAGATGTCGGCGACAAGGCCCATCGCCCGATGGACGCGGGAAGTCAGGCCGTTGGAGGTGGCAATTCCGGCCGATTCCTGCCCGCGGTGCTGCAGCGCATGCAAACCTAGATAGGCCAGCTTCTCTGCTTCGGGATGGGCGAAGATCGCGACCACGCCGCATTCGTCGTGAAATTTGTCTGGAATCAGCATTTAGATTTTAGCTCTTCACTTTTGGCTATTCGGCCCCTAGCCATCGTTCTCATCTGTCGGCTGCGACCAGCGCGGGATCCGTCCGCAAGCTCGATTCCAGAGCAGATTCGTAAACCGAACTCAGATCAGAAACTGGAGACGACACCACAATCCGGCCATCGAGTAAAATCTCCAGCCGATCGGCGATAGTTTGGCCGATTACGTCTGCGCTAATCTGGGATTTCGCCGCTATCTGTTTGATTCGCTCGACGCTATTCGGGTCGCATGAGACGAGAATGCGGCTTGCGTCCTCGCCAAACAAGACGAACTCCGCGGGCAAGCTGTTGGAGGCAAGATCCACGCGCGCGCCAACTTCGGCCCGAAATGTCTTTTCCGCCAAAGCCACGGCCAATCCGCCTTCCGCGCAGTCATGAACCGACTCCGCCAGCCCCAGTTGAACTATTTGAACGATTGCCTTTTGCAGCGCCGCTTCTTTTTCGATATCGATCTCCGGCGGATAGCCCCAAAGAGCTCCCAGAACCTCTTTTGCATATTCGGACGAACCGAATTCGCTCTCCACATCCGTGATATCGGCTGCTTCGCCGGCGTGCAATAGCACGATCGTGCGTCCGGCAGAGGCGAAGTGCATCTTAGCCGTTTTGCGAACGTCATCGAGAACACCTACAACTCCGAGCACCGGCGTGGGGTAAATACCCTCGCCCAAGGTTTCGTTGTAAAAGCTGACATTCCCGCCGGTGATAGGAATTTCAAGCTCTTCGCAGGCTTTAGTGATGCCATCGATAGTTTGCGAAAATTGCCACATGATGTGCGGCTTCTCCGGATTACCGAAGTTGAGGCAGTTGGTTGCACCCACGGGGGTCGCGCCGGAACACGCCACTTTGCGCGCTGCTTCGGCGACAGCGTGCATCGCGCCTAGCCGCGGATCGAGGTAGCACCAGCGGCTGTTGCCATCGAGAGCCATGGCGATGCCCCGCTGCGGAACATCCTTTGACAGAGCATCCTTCGACAAGCCGGAATCCGGATTCTTGATGCGAATCACGCCTGCGTCTCCTGCGCCTGGAGCTTCGACCGTGTTGGTTTGTACCATGTGATCGTATTGTTGCCAGACCCAGCGCTTGCTGCAGATGTTGGGCGCGGCAAGGAGTTGTTTGAGAGCTTGATTTAGATCGCTCGTCTGGCCAAGTTTGACGTGGTCCGGCATTTCCCGCGATACGGGCGGCTCCCAACGAGCGAGGGGACGGTTATAGATTGGAGCATCGTCGGTCAGCGCTTGATTTGGAATTTCGGCGACCACTTCGCCGTGCTGGCGCACGCGCAATTTATTATCGGTGGTCACCGTGCCGACCTGAACCGCATCGAGTCCCCACTTTTCGAAAACGCGAAAGACCTCGTGCTCGCGGCCTTTCTGCGCCACCAGCAACATGCGCTCCTGCGATTCGCTCAGCATGATTTCATATGCGCTCATGCCCGATTCGCGCTGGGGAACGTCGTCGAGTTCGATATCTACTCCGACGCTGCCGCGCGCGCCCATTTCGCAGGTGGAACAGGTGAGGCCGGCCGCGCCCATATCCTGAATGCCAATGACCGCGCCCGTTTGCATGGCCTCCAGGCAGGCCTCGAGCAAGAGCTTTTCGAGAAAAGGATCGCCGACTTGCACGTTGGGGCGCTTGGCCTCTGAGGCCTCGCTGAATTCTTCGCTGGCCATGGTTGCGCCATGAATGCCGTCGCGTCCGGTTTTCGCGCCGACGTAGATTACCGGATTGCCCTCACCCGCCGCGCGAGCGTAGAAAATTTCATCTTTGCGGACTAGGCCCAGTGCGAACGCGTTCACCAGCGGATTGCCAGAGTAGCAGGGCTCGAATTTGGTCTCCCCGCCCAGATTGGGCACGCCGAAACAATTGCCGTAGGAGGCGACGCCGCTGACCACGCCCTCGAGAATCGAATGGTTGCGGTGAATTTCCTTTTGCTCAACGGCAAAGGCAGCCGAGCTTTGCTCGGCCGGACGGCCGGGGGCGTCCGTCTCCACATGAATCTTGCCAGGTTCGGCGGTGATCGGGCCGAAGCGGAGGGAATCCATGACCGCGACCGGCCTCGCGCCCATGGTGAAAATATCCCGCAGGATTCCGCCGACACCGGTCGTTGCGCCCTGGAAGGGTTCGATGAATGATGGATGATTGTGCGACTCGATCTTGAACGCGCACGCCCAACCATCCCCGATGTCTATAATGCCGGCATTTTCGCCCGGCCCCTGCAGCACGCGCTTGCTGCGCGTGGGTAAACGTTTGAGATGAACGCGCGACGATTTGTAGGAGCAGTGCTCGCTCCACATCACGCTGAAGATACCGAGTTCGGTGATCGTTGGCTCACGCCCGCCGAGAAGTTGCTTGATTTTTTCGTATTCATCAAGCGTGAGGCCGTGCTGGCGGAGGATCTCCGGAGAAAAAGCGGAGGTTGTCGGAGTGGCCATGGGAAGTTCTATTGTCGCATTTCGAGAGCCTTGACGGAAGGGCAGTTTGCAGCGTGTCCAAAGACATCGCGCATTGTGTGATCTGGGAAGAATTGGAGGGTCCGGCTACATCCGGTAACATCTCATCCAGATGAAATCAGTCATCGTAGGAACAGCGGGACACATCGATCATGGGAAAACGGCTCTGGTGAAGGCGTTGACCGGGATCGATGCCGACCGTCTGGAAGAAGAAAAGCGACGCGGTATTACGATCGACCTGGGTTTCGCGCACATGGAGTTGCCCGCGGCAAACGGGGAGATGATTCGAGTGGGATTTGTCGATGTGCCCGGGCATGAGCGTTTTGTGCGCAATATGCTGGCGGGAGTGGGCGGCATCGATATGGTGCTCCTGGTGATTGCTGCGGACGAAGGCGTCAAGCCGCAGACGCGAGAACACTTTGACATCTTGAAATTGCTGGGAGTGCAACGCGGGCTTACGGTGCTGACGAAGTCCGACGCGTTGGATGCCGAGACGATTGAAGTCGTGCGATGGGAGGTGGAAGAGTTCTTGCGCGGCACGTTCCTTGATAAACCGGATTCGGTTTTGACCGTGAGCTCTTTGACTGGGGTAGGAATTCAAGAATTGAAGCTTGCACTGGCGGTCGCTGCCTCAGAAGTCCCGTTACGCGATTCTCTTGCCATTGCCCGGCTGCCAATTGATCGTGTGTTCACGATGAAAGGCTTTGGGACGGTGGTCACAGGGACGCTTGTCTCCGGAACCATCCGACACGAGGATGAGTTGGAAGTGTTTCCAATCAACAGACGGATGCGCGTGCGCGGCGTACAAGTTCATGGGCGTTCTGCCGACCAGACCGTTGCGGGGCAGCGAACAGCCGTCAATCTAGCCGGTGCGAGCACGCAGGATCTGTCCCGGGGTATGACGCTCGCGCCGCCTGCCACGTTCGCGACCACGCGGCGGGTAGATGTGCGGCTGCGCTTGTTGCCTTCTGCTCCGCATGCTTTGAAGGACCGGGCACGGGTGCATTTTCATTCCTACACCATGGAAGCTGTCGTAGAGATTCTGCTGCGCGTAGGCAAAGGGTCGGACGCCAGTGTTTTTAAAGATGCGCAAATCCCATCTACACAGCTTTTAGCTGGAGAGGAGCAGTTCGCACGTATCAGGCTACCTGAGCCCGCGTTGCTGCTGCCGGGAGATCGATTCATTATTCGCCAATTTTCTCCGGTTGTGACCATCGGCGGTGGGACCCGTGCTGGATGCGGCTCCGATTCCGAGAATGGCGGGACGGGTCGAATTCCTGACCGTTCTTAGCGGGGAGAACAACGGAGCAAGCCTGCTGGCACGGATCGGACGACGACGGCAGAACGGGATTACAGTCTCGGAGCTGGTCAGTGAAACTGGTTGGACGAAAAGCGTAATCGAAAAGCACTTGGCTCCGGCATTGCAGCAAGGACACGTTTTGCGGGCTGGCGACCGGGTCATTCATGGGCCTGCGTTCGCCGGACTTCAACATTTCATTATCCGCACGATTGAAGCTTTTCAGAAGGAGAATCCTCTGGTAAGCGGAATCGCAAAAGAGGAGTTGCGTAAACGAGTCGGATCGTTGAGCGACGTTTTCGAGGCGGCAATCGGTTCTTTAGTTCGCGAAAAGAAAATAGAAGTCGCGAGCGAAGTCGTGCGGAAACCCGGCCGCGGCGTGAGCATGAAAGATGAGGAAGCCGAATCGAAACTGAGGATTGAAAAGGCGTTTGCTTCAGCCGGGCTACAGGTGCCGGCATTAGCTGATGTGCTTGCCGGGCTCAAAATCGACCGGGTACGTGCGCAGAAAATCGTCACGCTACTGCTGAGAGAGAAGTTGTTGATCAAGGTGTCGGACGAGCTTGTGTTTCACCGAAGCGCCCTCGAACAACTACGCGAAAGGATGGCTGCTTACAAATCGAAATCGGCCAAAATCGATGTCGCTCAGTTTAAATCGCTGACCGGCGTAACGCGAAAGTACGCGATTCCGCTGCTCGAGTATTTAGACCGAGAGCGAGTAACGAAACGCATCGGCGATGCACGAGAGATCCTGTAAGGGCAATTGAGGTTCCACTGCGAGTTCCTGATGCCAGCCCTGCTGCCCGACAAAAGTTAGAGAATTCTGAAGCGCCCCGCGACGGAAAGAGCTGACGGAAGAGCTTGAAATGCCGATAGACATTACCAGAGATGCCAATCATGAGAACCCTGGTCTTCACGGCAATCCTTCTCTGCTCGGCGATACCGTTTGTCGCGGGACAATACCCTGCCGATTCGAGCGCGATTACCAACGTGCTTGCTTTGGAACACGCGTGGAATCAAGCAGAGCAACGAAAAGATACGCGGGCCCTGGATGCGATCTTCGACAATGCGTTGGTTTATGTCGACTATGACGGAAGCTTCCGCACCAAGGCCGAGTTTCTAGCGCGGGTAAAATCGACCGCCTCGCACCTCGAGCAGGAAGTAACCGGATCCATGACCGGACACATGTTTGGCAGCACGGTGATCGTCACGGGTCTATATGTGGCAAGCGGAACGGAAAACGGAAAGCCGTATGTGAGGCGTGGACGCTTTGTCGATACGTGGACGTTTAAAGACGGAAAATGGTTGTGCGTGGCGAGCCAGGCGACGCCAATACTGCGTTAAGCGGTCGACTTCTGCATTGGACATCACAAAATGAAGTGGATTCTTGCATTCATAATCTGCACGGCGGTAGTGCTTGCGCAAAGTCCGGCCGAGGTTGAGCGCGAGCATAGCAGGATCATCGCGCTGGAAAATGCATGGAACCAGGCCACCCAACAAAAAGATTCTGCCGCGCTTACCATGCTTCTGGCGCCGGAGCTCGTGTACGTTGAATATGATGGTTCCTTGATGGGGAAGGCGCAATACATGGCATCCGTGCAATCTCCACTGGTTCATCCCGCGCGAATTGCGAGCGAGTCCATGACCGTGCATTTCTACGGCGACATTGCGGTGGTGAACGGCGTTTATCGCGAAAGTGGTGTAAAGGATGGGAAGAGCTACATTCTGCGGGAGCGCTTTACCGATACCTGGATTCATCGCGATGAAAGCTGGATGTGTGTTGCGAGCCAATCGACTTTGATTTCGCATTGAGCACTTCGGCGGACTCCAGCTATTCGGTTAGCCTGTTCGTTTGCTGATGTATCCTTCCAATTGATGCTTTCGATTCGTGCGGCAACCATAAAAGACGCGTCGCTGCTCCACCAATGATTCGTGAGCTGGCTGAATTCGAGCGCGAATTGCATACCATCGCCCTCTACAGGAGGTTGGGCGCGGAGTTTCGCGATTCCTGGAAATCGGTGCTGCTGGTAAAGGTAGCACTACGGTGGTTGGCGGAGAGAAAGAGGAATTTGTGAGAGCGCGAGTTCGCATCATTGGAGCGGGTCTGGCAGGAACGGAGGCAGCGTGGCAGTGTTCGCGCCGCAACGTGGAGGTCGAGTTATTCGAAATGCGGCCGGTGCGCTCGACGCCGGCCCATCAGACGGCGGATTTCGCGGAACTGGTGTGCTCGAATTCGTTGAAATCCGACAGCCAGGATACGGCCCCGTGGCTCCTGAAAGAGGAGATGGGCCGGGCAGGCTCGTTGCTACTGCGAATTGCGCGCCAGTGCGCGGTTCCGGCGGGGCATGCGCTGGCGGTGGACCGAATGGCGTTTGCGAGTGCAGTGACCGAGGCGATTTCGCGAGAATCGCGAATCACGGTGCATCGAGAAGAGGTCACTTCGATCGAGGAAGATGGAAACTGCATCACTGTTGTGGCGAGTGGACCTCTCACTTCGGAGGCATTAGCGAACGAAATCGCGCGACTGAGCGCCGATGATGAGCCCGACTCCGACCGAGAAAGTCGCACGCTCCTGCGCGATTCGCGCAATCCACATTTGTATTTTTACGATTCAATCAGCCCAATTGTTGAAGCGGATTCAATCGATATGTCGCGGGTGTACATGGCGGCAAGATATGACAAAGGATCGGCGGATTACATCAACTGCCCGATGACGCCCGAAGAATATGGCCGATTCTATGATGCCCTGGTGGCGGCGCAATCGGTAGAGGAGCACGATTGGGAGAAGTTGAACTACTTTGAGAGCTGTTTGCCGATTGAGGAGATTGCCCGCCGGGGCCGCGACACCCTGCGATTTGGCCCGATGAAGCCGGTGGGATTGAAGGATCCGGGCACGGGGAAGATGCCTTATGCGGTTGTGCAGTTACGGCAGGAAAATCTGCGCGCGGATTCCTACAATCTGGTGGGATTTCAAAACCACTTGAAATTTGGCGAGCAGGCGCGAGTGCTGCGTATGATTCCGGGGCTGGAGAATGCGCGTTTTCTCCGTTACGGACAGATTCACCGGAATACGTACATCAATAGTCCGGCCCTGCTGCGCCAGACCCTGCAGATGAAAGCACATCCGCGGGTTTTGTTTGCGGGACAGATCTGCGGAGTCGAAGGTTATGTGGAGTCGATTGCGACTGGGCTTATGGCCGGCATTCACGCCTCCGCGCTTGTGCGCGGCGAAACGCCAATCGCACCGCCGCGCGATTCGGCGTTCGGATCACTGGTGCATTATGTGACTCATGCCGATCGGAAAACTTTTCAGCCGGCGAATATCACGTTCGATTTGCTGCCCGCGCTCGACAGGAAAGTTCGAGACCGTAAGGAGCGACACAGGCTGCAATGCGCGCGAGCGTTGCAGGCATTCGATCAGTGGATCGGTTTTGCCGAGTTGAGTCTGCCGAGCAGCGAGCGCAGCATCGGAGCGGAGCCGGTTAAGACTTCCGAACATGCCAGAACAGGTTGAGATTCGCCGCGCCGTTCCCGAAGATGCGGCGGCCATCGCGGCGTGCCTATACGGATCATTTGTCGAGTTCAAATCTCTTTACACCGATCGCGCCTTCGCTGCAACGGTTTTAGATTTCGAGCAGGTGCTCAAGCGCATCTTAGAGGGGCCAGTATGGATTGCGTGGCGGGACGGCATGACAATCGGCACGGTTGCAGCCGTGGCAAAGGGTGACTCCGCTTACATTCGAGGCATGGCGGTATTGCCCTCTGCCCGCCGGTCGGGCGCGGGGGCCGCTCTGTTGGAACGGGTGGAAGAATGGGCCTCGGTCGATAAATGCCGCCGTTTATTGCTCAGCACTACGCTTTTTCTGCACTCGGCGATTCGCCTGTATGAACGGTTCGGCTTTCGCCGGAAAGATGGAGTTCGCGATATGTTCGGTACTCCGCTGATTACGATGGAAAAGACGCTCAATCTTCGCGTCCCCCCAGTCAGATAGGTTTCCCAAAAACCTGTAGTGGCGATTTGTGCAACAAACGCCAATTCGGCTGCGTATCTACAATCGTGGGCCAAATCGTGCAAATGAGGCTTACTTTTCAATTCCGTTTTCGTCCAATCTAGAGTTGCCATGACCCTGCGGGCCCTGTTCCTCGATGTGCTGCGGACAGCTTGTGGGCGCACAAAATGCGCGCATTCCTCACTATGTTTGGGATCGCTTGGGGAATTGTCTCGATTGTTTTGATGGTCGCGGCCGGCGAGGGCCTGGAAAAAGGGCAGGAAGCGCAGGCGAAAACTCTTGGCAAAGACATCATGATTATTTTTCATGGCCGCACCAGCCTGCAAGCCGGTGGAACCCATGCCGGACGGCTGGTTCACTGGGACGACTCCGATCTGCCTGCGGTGCAGTCTGAGACGCCGGATTGTGAATACGTTATTCCAGAGCTGGAACAGGAAACCGTCCGGGCCCACAGCAATTTTAATAATGCGGCTTTCGAAGTGACGGGATCGTATCCGCAGTTCGCATATATTCGCACCCTCGATGTTGGCGAAGGGCGATTTTACGACTGGGGAGACATGCGGCGCGGCGCGCCGCGTGGCGTTTCTTGGATCGGATGCGGCCAAACAGTTATTTCCAGGACGCAATCCGGTGGGAGATAACGTTTATCTGAACGACTTTCCGTTTGTAGTGATTGGAGTGATGCAGAAGAAAAAACGGGACTCGAGTTACGACGGATGGGATGTGAACAAGATTTTTATTCCATTTTCTTCCATGAGGCGCGACTTCCCCGACAAGCCCCCTGGAACGCCGACGACATTCGATCAATTGTTGGTGACGCCGAGATCGGTGGAACAGCATGAAGCTTGCAAGCACGAGGTGCGCGTGGTGCTGGCGCGCATGCATCGCTACGATCCGAACGATAAAGAAGCTTGCCCCATCTGGGACACGGTGCAGGAGGCGCAGGCATTTAAGACAATGACCGACGGCATGAAATATTTTCTGGGCGCGGTCGGAATTGTGACTCTGATGCTTGGCGGCCTCGGGGTGATGAACGTCATGCTGGTTGCGGTGCGCGAACGCACGCGGGAAATCGGTGTACGGAAAGCGATTGGAGCGCCAGCGGGGACGATTCTGCGGCAATTTTTCATAGAAGCGTTGCTCATCGCTCTCTTGAGTGGAGCGATCGGTCTCGGGGTGGCATTTGGATTTTGCTGGCTGATCGATCTTCTTCCGATGCCAGATTTTTTTGCCGGCCTTCTTCCGGACTGGACATCGGCGTTGGTCGCGACCGGATTGCTGGGAACGGTTGCTATTGCCGCCGCTTTATATCCGGCGCGAAGGGCGGCGTCGATTGATCCGATTGAGGCGCTGAGATATGAGGCGGGAGGGTGAGGGCAATTGAGTAATTTAGAAATTGAGTAATTGGGTAATTTGAAAACTGTCGATCCAAGGTTCCGAATTACAAAATTACTCAATTACCAATTGAGCAGATTCTTCTTCATGCTGACTGAAATCATTATCGAGGCGTGGATCGCGCTGAAGCGCAATGTGACGCGCAGCCTGCTCACCATGTTAGGCATTGTGTGGGGAATTGCCACCGTTACCTTGCTGATTGCCTATGGCAACAGTTTTCGCAGCATTCTGGTGCACGGCTTCGATGCTTTCGGCAAGAGCGTGGTCATTTGCTGGCCGCAGCAAACCAGCGAGCAGCCAGGCGGCCAGCGCGCCGGAAAAAAGGTGGTCATCGAACAGGCCGATGTCGACATGGTGAAAGAAACAGCTCCGCTGGTGAAGTATGTTTGCCGAGAAACGGTGAAGCGGCCGGAGATCGCCTATGACGATAGGATCGTTGGCACTGATCCGGTGCGCGGGGTGTGCCCGGAGTACGGGGAGATGCGCAATGAGGTGCCTGCGCAAGGCCGCTGGATCGATGCGACCGACGAATTGGAGCGGCGGCGGGTGATCTTTCTCGGCGGACGACTGAAAGAGCAATTGTTCAGCGGCAGGCCGGCCGTCGGGGAGATGGTGACTGTGGGCGGTGTGCGCTTCACGGTGATCGGCGTGATGGCCCGTAAGATCCAGCTCAGCAATTATTTTTCGAGCGACGATGAATCGGCTTGGATCCCTTACTCGACCGCCGGCGATTTGTGGGACACGCGCTATGCGCAGGTGATGCTATTTGAGCCCATCGCGCCGCAGTTTGAAAAGAAGGCCATGGCGCAAGTGCTGGCGGCAGTAGCGATGCGACAAGGTTTCTCGCCGACCGATCCAAAAGCTTTTCAAATGTTCGGGCGGGACGAGTTCCGGCCGATCATCGACGCGCTCACGATTGGATTGCAGGTGTTGCTTGCGTTCATCGGCACGCTAACCTTGGGAATCGGTGGCGTGGGCGTGATGAATATCATGCTCGTCACGGTGGATGAGCGCATCCGTGAGATCGGATTGCGGCGGGCACTGGGGGCCAAAAAATGGCACATCAAATCGCAATTTCTAGCCGAAACGCTGCTCATCATGCTACTGGGCGGCGTCATTGGTGTAGCGCTTTCGTACCTGATTGCGTGGGCCGTGGGAACGCTGCCGATGATGGGTCCACTGTTTGAAGACACGTCAGGGCAGGGCGACATTCACCTGCGCATTTCGATCATGACCATCTTGCTGTCAACCGTGGTATTGCTCGTGGTCGGCGCGATCAGCGGTCTGGTACCGGCAATGCGCGCATCGAAGCTAGATCCGGTGGAGGCGTTGAGATACGAATGAACAAATGCAGTGATTCCGAATTCATTTGATCCGCGCCGCAATTCTTAGTACCTTGCTGTGAACCTTTTCAGGGCGAGGTGCACGTTGCCAATTACTGCCGCAGACTCGATTACGCTGGCCATCGAGCACAC
The DNA here is from genome assembly GCA_963743585.1 of uncultured Acidobacteriaceae bacterium. Classification (GTDB taxonomy): domain Bacteria; phylum Acidobacteriota; class Terriglobia; order Terriglobales; family Acidobacteriaceae; genus Sulfotelmatobacter. The sequence continues at coordinate 646,339 of CAVUQI010000012.1, forward strand.
GAAGCAACAGCTCTTCCGGCCGTTTCGGATTGGTCAATGGACAAAGCTTGCCTTCGTGGGGCTGCTGGCGGGGGAACTTGGCGCGAACGGGTGCAACCGATCTAACTTCCATATTCCGCAGCATTCGGCGAGCTTGCCGCACATGGCGTGGCCGGGCTCACTGGGCTCCCTGGGAATTGATCATGCGCTGCTGGCTCTTCTGATTGCTGCGTTTATTGTTGCCGCGTTCTCAATCGGAATCATCCTGATGTATGTGAGCAGCGTGATGCGTTTCGTTCTTTTCGATAGCATCATCGCAAAAGAGTGCCACATCCGCTGGAGTTGGAGCCATAGACTCGGCCCCGGCTGGCGATTCTTTATATTCAAGCTGTTTTACGCCTTCGCGATCCTGGCGGCGCTGCTGGCATTGATTGCAGTTCCATTGGCTTTTGCGTTCACCGCGGGGTGGTTCAGAGAACCGAAAGCGCACCTGCCGGCGCTGGTTTTAGGCGGAATATTTCTGTTCCTCGTGCTGTTCACTTTGGTTGTAGTGGCGGCGGTGATTCTTGTGCTGACGAGGGACTTTGTCATTCCGCAGATGGCCCTGGAGGATGTCGACGCAATAGAAGGATGGCGGCGCCTGTGGCCGATGATGAAGGCCGACAAAGGGCCCTATGCCGCTTATATCGGGATGAAGATTCTGCTCGCTTTCACGGCGGGAATCTTGATCGGAATCGCGACGATTATTTTAGGACTGGTGATCGCTGTGCCCAGCGTCGTTCTTGGAGCTTTGGCGGTGCTAACCGGCAAAGCGGCTGGGCTGACTTGGACACCAGGCACCATCGCTCTGGCCGTGACTATGGGCGTAATGTTGCTGCTCGGCTTTCTCTATCTGGTTTCGCTAGTGGCCGTTCCAGTTATCGTTTTCTTCCCCGCGTATGCCATCTACTTCTTTGCTTCGAGGTATCCTCCGCTGAGCGCCGCGCTCTATGCGCGCGCCACTGCGCCACAAGTTCCCCCGAGTGCGGCGCCGGCACCGGCGTAGTGTAGCGGCAATTCGTTAATGCAGAGCAGAAGGGATGCGCGTTGCGTCTGGCTAGATCGGTTTACCACGGAAGATCCAGATCAGTTCGATGATCAGAATCACGACGACCATAAGCTCCAGCACGAAGGCACGGCTTTGATTGAATTCGTCGACCATGAAGCGGTAGAGCTCTTCGGCGGTTTGCAGCTTCTGCTGCACAAGGTCCTTGTAATCGGGCACGCCGACTTTTAAAGCGGCCAGCTTGTAGAGACGCGCGGAAAACATGTCGCTGAGGAACTTGATGGCGTTGTCGGCGCGTTCGGTCAGTTCACTCACGTCCAGCAAGACAGTGTGGAGCTTGGACGCCGCGCGAGCTGTGCGCCAGCGCGACCACAGGCCATGACTGCCTCGATCTAGAAAAGCGTAGACATCTTCGAGTTGTTTTGTGAGCAGCTCGTCGTAGTGGCGAAACTCGAGCAACTGCGAATTGGCGTATTGCAAAAGCTGGATTCCGGTCTCTGCGCCCGAGGGGCTGTCATAGATAAACGCGGCGTTCCAGCCAATCACGGCAAGGTCGTTCGGATAATACGAGATTCGCGACTGCAGAATTTCCTGGCGTTCGCCATCGGAAAGCTGCTGCGACTCGCCGCGAACCACCTGCGAGATCCGATCGCCCTCGGTTGCGAGAAGATCGGCGGCGGAAGGAGACCCGGCGATTTCGCGCAAGTGAAAGATGAAATAGTCTTCTTTCAGCCATTCTCCCGTGTAGGGCTTGACCAGGGCCAGGGCGGCACTCTCAAGCTTCTTTTTCACGATGCGGGCGGCCAGACTTTCGAAATTCGTGTCCCAAACCCAGCGGCTGGAAAGTTGCACCAGCTTGTCCCAGTCGCCGGAAAATGGCAGCTCGAAGACTACGCTGACCACTCCGTAATCGAAGTACTTGATGTCTCCCTGCAGGCGCTCGCCGCTTTCGAGCACGATCGGCTCAAGGGCCTCTTCGACCGGAGGACGCTGGTAGCGAACATAGCCGGGAGCCGAGTGTTTGAAGCTGGCGTCAACCGTGCGGGCGCCCAGCGTTTCGCGAAGCTGATCCAAACGGATTTCCTCACAGACATCGAACTGGATCAGCACCAGCAACGTGCCGCACAAGGGGGCATGAGGCGGCTTGGTCGCCACCAGCGTGGGCAGGGCTTCAACAGGAACTTTGCCGACGGCGGGCGCCGGGACTGTTGTTTCCAGATCCATAACTTGAACCTAAGGCATGGGACGCCAGAGAGCAGCGGCAAGACCCCTCAATTGTGGCAGAATCAGGGCGAACTGGCGAGTGAAAGCCGCTAGCCAATATTATCGTTACGAGCTAAGCAGCATAGAATCAGTGACTTCTATAAAGTTCCCATAGCAACGCCGCGCCAGCAAGAGAAGCCGCCAGACCTGCTCCGGCACGCTTCATGGATCGGGTCACCTCGATTTCGTGCCGGGCTACGCGAGCCGATTCGGGATAGGGCTCTGCGCCCAAGTTCTCGCCATTCAGCGCCATCTGCAGAATTTCCGCCAAATGCATTGCACGGCGCGACGTGCCTTGCGCGATCTGCTCGCGGCAGCTAAAACCATCGGCGATGATGAACCAGTCTGCCGGAGCTTGGCGAACCGCTGGCAGAAGTTCGAGTTCTCCGATCGCCATCGAGAGGTCATATTTGTCGCGCTCGAACCCGAACGAGCCGGCCATGCCGCAGCAGCCTGGAGCGGGGGCTTGAAAGTCGATTCCAAGGCGGCGCAGTAGGGATTCTTCTGCGGTCATCTTCATAAGAGATTTGTGATGGCAATGGCCGTGAAGAATGGCTTTGCGATTGAGGGGTGGAAAAACGAAATCCTTGGCTTGATTTTCCAGAAATTCGCTGAGCAGGAACGTCTGCCGGGCTAGGGCGTGTGCGCGGTCGTCGTGCGGGAAAAGATTGAGAAGTTCGTCGCGGAAGACGGCGACGCAACTTGGTTCGAGGCCCACGACGGGGATGCCAGCTTCTATTTCGGGCGAGAGTTCGCCAAGGATTTCGAGCAGAAGCACCTGCGCGCGATCGAGCATCCCATGATCGTAGAGCGGGCGGCCGCAGCAAAGATTGACGTGCGGGACAATCACGCGGAAGCCGGCGGCTTCGAGGACTTCAACAGCCGCCTTGGCCGTATGGGGATGGAAATAGTTGTTGAAGGTGTCGGGCCAGAGGAGAACTTCGCGTCCACCCTCAGGGGCTGAAGCCCCAATGTTTCCGCCGCGGTACGGCACGACTAAAGTCGTGCCCTTCCCGTGCCGTCGCTGTCTGCGGTAGAACCAGGTTTTGAACGTTTCTGGAGCAAAGGCTGGAATCGAGCGCTGGCCAGGAATTCCAGCGATGAGCTTCGAAATATCGCGCAGGATGGGAAGCTGCGTGGCAAGATTCGCCAGGCCCGGCACCCGGGATGCGGCTCGAGCCCAGAGATCGATGTTGCCGAAGGCGTAGGAGCTTCGCGGGCGAATGCGGCCTTCGTAGTAATGGGAGAGAAATTCGGCTTTGTAGGTCGCAAGATCGACGCCGACCGGGCAATCGCTTTTGCAGCCTTTGCAGGCCAGGCAGAGATCGAGCGATTCTTTCACTTCTTCGCTGCGCCAGCCCCCGCGGATGATCCCATCCTCTCGGACTCTATCTTTGCCCTGAGTCATCTCCCAGAGAAGGTGGGCGCGACCGCGGGTGGAGTGCTCTTCTTCGCGAGTGACCCGGTAACTGGGGCACATCACGCCGCCTTGTTCGCGACGGCACTTGCCTACTCCCACGCAGCGCAGGGTGGCTTCGGCCAGACTGCCGTGATCTTCAACAAATTGGAAATGTGTCTTTGGCTGCCAAGCCGTATAGTCCGCGCCAAGCCTAAGATTTTCATCGATCTTGTAGGGACCGATCACCTTGCCGGGATTCATCTTCCAATCACGATCCCAGGCCGATTTGAAGTCGCGGAAAGCCTGCATCAACTCCGGGCCGAACATTTTCGGGAGCATCTCGGCGCGCGATTGGCCGTCGCCATGTTCGCCAGAAAGAGATCCACCGTAGCTGACGACCAGATCGGCCGCTTCCTCGATAAATTTACGGAACTTGGCGATCCCTTCTTTCGAACGAAGATCGAAGTTGATGCGCGTGTGGACGCAGCCGTGGCCGAAGTGCCCGTAGAGCGATCCCTTGTATTCGTAAGCGGCAAACATTTTGCGCAGATCGCGCAAGTATCCGCCGAGTTTTTCGGGCGCGACCGCGGCGTCTTCCCAGCCTTCCCAATGCGGGGCTTCGCCGGCTACGTGTGAAGTCGCGCCCAGACCCGATTCGCGAACTTCCCACACTCGCTTTTGCTTTTGCTTATCGATATAGAGCCGCATCTCGGGCGCGCTCGATTTTCGCCCGAGCGACTGCATCAGGCCACGCGCCTGTGATTCCGCCTCCTGCGCGGTTTGCGCTCCGAACTCGACGATGAGCCATCCGCCCCCCTCGGGCAAAAGTGCGAGACCCTCGGAATTGATTTTTCTTAATCGCGTGTAGTGGACGAGAAGATCGTCGAAGCCTTCGAGACCGATGGGCTTGTGTTCCATGATTTCAGGAACGTGATCGGCGCACTGATAAATGTCAGGATAGGCGAGAACGAGCAGGACGCGCTCGGGCGGGCTTTCGACGAGGCGGCAAGTGGCCTCAAGAATCGTGACGCAAGTCCCTTCCGAGCCGACAAGGGCGCGGGCCACGTGAAAGCCATTTTCCGGAAGAAGGTAATTAAGGTTGTAGCCGGAGACGCGGCGCGGGATTTTGGGAAAACGCTGGCGGATGAGATCACCGTAAGTGTCGGCGATGTGCTTGAGGGAAGCGCGAATTTGGTCTGGGCAAGAGCTGTTGCCCGATACTTCCGGGCCGCCGGACAGCCGAGGGCGGCTGTCCCCACATGGTTCGATGAGACTTTGACCGACCTTCAGGCGCACACCGTCGTAGGTCAGGATTTCGAGTTCTTCGATGTTGTCGTCGGTCTTGCCCGCCATGACTGAATGCACGCCGCAGGAGTTGTTGCCGATCATGCCGCCAAGGGTGCAGTGGCTGTGGGTAGCGGGGTCGGGCGCAAAAGTGAGATGGTGCTTTTCGGCGGCGGCGCGAAGATTGTCGAGAACGACTCCGGGCTGCACGTGTGCAATGCGGCGGTCGGGGTCGATCTCGATAATCTTCGCCATGTATTTGGAGAAATCGAGAATGACGGCGACATTACAGCACTGGCCGGCGAGAGATGTACCCGCGCCTCGGCAAAGAACGGGCGCGCCAAATTGGCGGCAGAGCGCGACCGTCGCGATAACGTCATCTGCGTCGCGAGGCAGCACGACTCCGATTGGGACCTGGCGATAATTCGAGCCGTCGGTGGCATAGAGGGCGCGGCTGCCGCGGTCGAAACGGACTTCGCCGCGGATTTCGGCTTCTAGCGCGGCGGCCAGAGCACCGGCTTCGAGGAAGTTCGCTTGCGCAGGATGCAGACCGGATGAGTGCGCTTCCGAAGAATACGAGCGTGGAAGATCAGCCATGAGCTTTTCGGCAAACATGGCTAGATTACACTGCCATGCTGCTAGGCGGAGGTTCGGCGAAAGCTTTTACCGCGAAGAGCGCAAAGGATTCGCGAAGGGCCAAGCCGCTCAGGAAATCAGTGCCAGCCCCTGGTCAGATAATCAGACATGGTCAATCCTAATAACAGGAATAGGAAGAATATGGCTGAAGCGATGACCAGCTTGGTCAGCCGTTCGCCAGCATGCCAGACGTGCATGAAGAAGAGCGCGACCAAAGTCGCTTTCAGCGTGGCGATAACCAGGGCGACCACAGGGTTGAAGGGGCCCAGTTCGATAAAAGCCACTTTGTAGGTAACAAAGGTAAAGACGAGCAGGGTTGCCCAAATGGCAAAATACAACTTTAATGGCGATTTTGCTGACGCATGTCCGGTCATACGATCCTCACGGGTGCCGGTCAATCAGGTAGAGCAACGGGAACAGGTAAATCCAGATAATGTCGACGAAGTGCCAGTACAGCCCGCCGATTTCGACGGGTGTGTAATATTCGGGCGTGAATCGGCCCTTCCAGGCCATGATCAGCAGCCAGGTGAAAATTCCCAGGCCGACGATCATGTGCAAGGCGTGAAGGCCTGTCATCACAAAGTAGAGCGAGAAATAAATTTCGGCGTGGCGTGGGTCAGCATACTCGCCCGAATGGCCGGGAATCGGCACATGGTCAAAGCTGAAGGAAGCGCCGGGGACGTGGTGCTCCTCGAATTTGTCGTAATACTCCTTACCCTTGATGCCGAGGAAGGCCAGTCCGAAGAGCATGGTAACTACGAGCATGGAGACCAATAAAGCGCGGCGGGCGGTCTGCGCGGCCCAGACAGCCACGGACCACAGTCAAGCTGCTGCAGATGAGCACGCCGGTATTGGTGGCACCGAGAGTGGCATCAATGGACTTGCTGGCCGCGGCGAAATCTCCGAAGTACGCGGTGCGATAGACCAGATAGGCGCAGAACATGCCGCCGAAAAACATGACTTCGGTCGCCAGAAACACCCACATGCCCAGGCTGGCGGCATTGCGCTGCTGCGTCACATCAGCAAAATGGTGCAACAGCTCGGGACGATGCTCCTCTTCGTGGTGAAGTCCGATGAGCGTGCTATCTGCCAACGGGGACCTCCTGCGAGTGGGCGGGAGCGTCTAGTTCCTCATAGTTATAGGCTTCCCAGGTCACGACGGGCTCTTTGTCAAAGTTGAAAGTGGGCGGCGGAGACGAAGTTTTCCATTCCAGCCCCGCGGCGTTCCATGGGTTGTCCGAGGCGGGCTTGCCGTAGCGCATCGACCAGAGGAAATAAACCATCGGTAACAGGTAGCCGATACCGAGCACGGTCGACCCCGCAGTCGAGAGTACGTGCAAGACTTGAAATTCAGGCATATGGCTGTAGTCGTAGTAACGGCGCGGCATGCCCATATAGCCCAGCAGGAATTGCGGGAAGAACGTGAGGTTGAATCCGATAAACACGATCAGCGCCGCCAACTGCGCCCAGCCTTCCGGATAAAGCTTGCCGGAAATTTTCGGCCACCAGAAGTGCATTCCGCCGAGATAGCCCATCACCGCCCCTCCGACCATGATGTAGTGAAAATGGGCGACAACGAAATAGGTGTCGGTGACGTGCACATCGATGCCCAGGGCAGCGAGGAATAATCCGGTGAGGCCGCCCACCGTGAACAGTCCGATAAAACCAAAGGCGTAGAGCATGGGCGCATCGTAGTGAATCGAACCCTTATAAAGAGTGGCCGTCCAATTGAACACTTTGATCGCCGAAGGGAGGGCGACGGCATAGCTCAAAAACGAAAATACCAGGGCGGAGTAAACCGAGATTCCGGCCACAAACATGTGGTGGGCCCAGACCAGAAATCCGAACACGGCAATCGCAATTGAAGAAAAGGCCACGAAGCTGTAGCCGAAGATACGCTTGCGCGAGAAACAGGCGATGATCTCGCTCATGACGCCCATCGAGGGCAGAATCATGATGTAAACGGCAGGGTGGGAATAGAACCAAAAAAGGTGCTGGAAGAGCAGCGGATCGCCGCCAAGTTTGGGATCGAAGATACCGAGGTGCAGCGCGCGCTCGGCCGCGACCAAAACGATGGTGATCGCAATTACGGGTGTGCCCAGAAGCTGAATTACGCTGGTGGCATAGTGCGCCCAAATGAACAGCGGCAGGCGCGACCAGGTCATGCCGGGGCAGCGCATGCGGTGGATGGTCACCACGAAATTCAGGCCGGTGAGGATGGAAGAGAATCCCGCGATGAATATCGCGATTCCGGCTTCAACGATCTTCGTGTTGGTGAAGTTGGTACTGAAAGGCGTGTAGAACGTCCACCCGGTGTCGACGCCGCCGGTCAACATGCAGTGCAGCATCAGAGCGCCGCCGATGATGTAGAGATACCAGCTCAATAGGTTGATTCGCGGGAACGCGAGGTCTTTGGCCCCGATCATCATGGGCACCAGAAAATTTCCCAGCGTGGCGGGAATGGATGGTATGAGAAAGAAAAACACCATCACCATTCCGTGCATGGTGAAAAGCTTGTTGTAGGTATCGGCCTGCACTAGATCGCCCGCGGGCGTGAGCAATTCAAGGCGGATCAGCAGCGCAAAAAATCCGCCGATGAAAAAGAAAAACGTGATCGAGACCAGATAAAGCAGCGCGATACGCTTGTGGTCGGTGGTGAGCAGCCACGACCAGAATCCATATTCGTTGTTCAGATAATTTTCGCGTTCAACGGGTTGAGGGATCGCGATCTCCATACTTATTGCACCTGACTTCCATTCAGCTGATCTTTGCCCGGGACTTGCGAAATGGCCGCACTGTCGCCGCCGATCTTCTCGCCGGGTGTTGCAGGTTTATTCACGGAAATTGATTTGATGTAGGCGACCAATTCGTTGAGTTGATCGTCAGTGACCAGTCCCTGGAAAGTCGGCATGATGGGCTGGAATCCCTTCACCCTCGTCAATCCAGGATCGAGAATCGTCTGACGAATGTAATTTTCGTCGGCAGTCACGACGCGGCCGTCTTCCAGTTGGACTGGTTTTCCGAAGACGCCCTGCAGGTCAGGCCCCCGTCCCGGAGCATTGGCTCGGTGGCAGGCGCTGCAGCCGAGTTCGGCAAAGACCTTCTCACCACTCGCGGAAAGTGGCCCGCTCGGATTGGCTTTTGCCCAGGCCTCGTAGTCGGCTGGATTCTGCACGACGACTGAGCCAACCATACCGGAGTGCTGGGTTCCGCAGTATTCGGCGCAGAACAAATGGTAAACGCCGGGCTTCGTCGCGTGAAACCACTCGACCGTGTAGCGGCCGGGAAGCACATCCTGCTTGATGCGGAAGGCGGGAATATAAAAGCTGTGGATCACATCCTGCGAAGTCATGATGAGCCTGATGTCGCGGCCGACCGGAACGTGGAGTTCGTTGATCTCCCGCTGGCCTTCGGCGTGTTCTATCTTCCACATCCACTGCTTGGCGACGACGTACACTTCTGTGGCATCCGCTGGCGGCGTGCGTTCCTTGAAGTAGACCACCGCGCCCCAGACAAAGATTGCCATGAAGATCACGAAGGGAATCACGCTCCAGGTAATCTCGAGCGCGTTCGAACCTTCAATTTGTTCGGCGCGAACTCCCGGACGGTGCCGGAACTTCGCCGCAAAAACAATCACGAGAACGCAGACCAGGAAGGCCATCATGCCGGTTACGACCAGCAGGAAGATATAGAGCGCGTCCACGCGGTGCGCCATGGTGGAGGCTTGCTCCGGCCACAATGGAAAATTATTGAGCATACGTTGTCTTGGTCTCTTCTGCCTTCCGGGTTGCGGAGCGGTCGAGGCGCCACAAAATGAGAATCATGCCGCCGAGGATCAAAATAGTTGCCGCACCGGCGAGACGCAGAATGTTGCCGATCACGGCGCCATATTTTCCGGTTGCCGGGTTGTAGTGGTAGCAGTAGAGCAGCACTGCGTCCACCGGATTGCCGATCTTGGCCGCCGAAGCCTCAACCAAGCCCATCCGCAGATCTTTCGGCGGAAAATCCACACCGTAGAGATAGCGGGAGATGTGCCCCTGCGGGGTCAGAATCATGATCGCGGTCGCGTGGGCGTACTGATTGGTCTTGGGATCGTACTGGTATTGAAAGCCGGCCGCCTTGGTGAGGGCGTTAATCGAATCGGCCTGGCCGGTCAGGAAATGCCAACCGGAAGCTGCATTGGCCCGGCCATAACGTTGCACATAGTCTTTCTTTTTGGCGGCAGCCATGGCCGGAGTCTCTCGTGGATCGAAGCTGACTGTGATTACGTCGAATTCATTGCCAACATCGAACTTAATAAGGCGCATGGCGCTGGCAAGTCCCGCCAGCTCTTCACCGCATAGCATAGTGCAATTGAAATACACCAGATTGAGAATGAGAGGCTTGCGGCCGAAATAATCTCCCAGCTTGACGGTTTTTCCCGTGTCGTCGACGAACGTGAGATCGGGAGGAACCTGCGTATCGAGGTGCTGCTCGATGCCGACGTTCTGAAGCAGCGGAGGTCGCTCATTCACCGGCGGAGACGTGATGCCGCTATTGATCTGTGCCGAAGCGCAAAGCGGAAGCATTGCAGCAATGAGCAAAGCCCCGGCTGCAAAAATCGAATTGTTTTTAATACGAATCACTGCCTGGTACCCTTGGCTCCTTTCACTCCTCGCGCCGCATTTGCCTTTTGGCTGTTCTCTGCTGCTGCGGCGGCGGACTGATTGGTCGCTCCTTGGGGAAGCACCGGCAATCCTCGCTGGACCAGCAGATCCATGGCTCGATCGATGGGGATGCGAACCGTCCCTGCTTTTTCATCCACCCAGCCGTAGCTGTAAAGCGCGTTGTCCTGGTTCGTCAGAAAGCCGCTGAGCTGATTGCTCTCATCTACTTCCAATCTCGGATTTGGAAACGCAGTTTGCGGATAGCCCGGTGGTACAGCACGCGTGTCCTCCGGAACCTTTTTAACCAGCGGATTCACCGGTTCCTGCGTGGCGCGCTCCCGGCGATCCAAATAATGGTAGAAGCCCTCGAGACCGAACATGCAGATCACGGTCACGATCAACAGGCTCACCAGAAAATAGACGATACCTGAGACTTGCAGGTCCTGGTGCTCGTAGCTCTCGTGCGCGCCCGCGCTCCCCGGATTTTCGACTTCGTCGCTCATTTCTCGTTTTCGTGCTTTTCAAACTTCTTATTCATGCTTCGCTTCCTCACTCCCGATTCATCCTTCTAGCCGTGGGTCCTCTGCAGAACTTCTGGGGCGTCCCGATCGTATGCCGGCAATAACGGGAGAGAGGCGAGGTTGCGGAAAAAATACCAGAGCCATATTCCGCCGATCGCGATCGGCACCACGACATCGGAAATAGTGATGACGAAGGTCCGCGAAAAAGTCGGCTCGATCGTCCAGAACAGATCGACATAGCGCATCAACAACAGCCACGTGGCCAGCCACACTAAGTTGCGGATGTTCCTCTTGAACGGACGGGACAGAAGCATGGCAAAAGGCACGGCAAAATGAAACAGCACCAGAAATAGACCGATCCATCCCCAGCCGTCTCTTAAGCGGCGCAGATAAAAACTGATTTCGGCAGGCAGGTTTCCCGCCCAGATGATGAGCCACTGCGAGAACGAGAAATATGCCCAGACCATAATGAACGTAAGCATCCACTTGCCGTGGTCGTGGACGAAATCAGGCTTCAGCATCTCCGACATGGGCCGGTAATCAACCAAAATGCGCTCAACGACCACGGCAAAACACATCGCCGACAGGAGCTGGCCGATCAAAATAATCAGGCCGAACATGGTCGAGACCCAGCTTGGGTCGAGGGACATCATCCAGTCAATCGCCGCGAACCCAATAGTAAACGCGTAGAGAATCAGCCCCGGCCCGCTGACCGCTTTGAAGCGCCCACTATTATCGGGTGCGTTGGAGTCGGTCCGTCTGCTTGGACCATTTCGATAACAGGAACGAGAGCAAATTCCAGATGGCGAAATAAAATACCGCCCGCCCGATGAAGAAACCTATGCTCAGGTAGGTACGCGTAAGTTTTTCGAGGTGTTCTCGGAAATGGAGGTCGGGAATATTGCTGAGCGGCTGCGCCCAGATGTAAATGCGGTGAATTCCGAAAAACAGCGGAATAAAGAGGACTGCCAGCAAGGGCAGGGTGCGCATGGCTGCGCCGAGGATGCGGCGAATCACCGTACCCCAGCCACCTCCGGTGAGGTGGCGAATCATGAGGATTGCCATCGATCCGAGCGCAAGCCCCAGCCAGCACATGAAACCCAGCAGGTATGCGCGGAAAAATTCCTGCGGCTGGATAAACGCCAGGGCGATCGCGCCTGCGCCGAACAGAATGCCGACCATCAACGAACGCTGCGACAGCTTCTTTACGATCGGCGGCGGCGTCAGATCGAGGGGTGAAGTGGGCGCGGCGCTCATGGGCGTGCCCCTTCTGTAGAATTCGAAGCCGGCGCAGCCTCAACCTCAGGCAGCGTAGCGCCGCTGCCTAACGGAGTCACAAACTTTGGCGGCTCCGACGGAATCGGCTGACCGGGAGGAACGTCGGCCTTGGTGGCGTTTTGACTGAGCTGCAACGCGCGAACGTAGGCCACGATCTTCCAGCGGTCTTCGGCGGCAATTTGCGAACGGTAGTCGGGCATGATTCCGTACCCGTTAGTAATTACGTCAAAGAAATAGCCCAGCGGAGCTTTTTCCAGGCGTGCAGTGTGATAGGAGGGCGGCATGCGCGAGAAGCCGCGCGAAGGAACGAAGCCCTTGCCGTCGCCAACCAGCGAGTGGCATGGCGAACAATAAATGTCGTAGCGCTCGCGTCCGCGCTCGAGCACTTCCCGGGTCAGAGGAAATGGCATGTAGTCGCCGAAGGCGCCGGCAATCTTTCCGGTATAGAGATAGGTATCTTCACGCAATTGATTTCGTGCCACCGTGCCTTCAATCAGCGGCCGCTCGGAGCGGTGGTCGGGAAAGAAATCGCTGCGCACCAGCGGATTCTGCTTCGGTTGCGACCTGCATGTCGAGACGGCACCCGGCGAAAAGCGCAATCGAACCGAGCACGGCCACCACGGAAATTTGTCGAAAGCGCGCCATCTAGCTTGGCACCTCCGAAATCGAGCGCGGCTGCAGTCCTTCCAGAAAAGCGCGGGTGCCGGCGGGATCGTACTTTTGGTCGGAGGAAAACACGATCAGGAAAAAGCGGTCTTTCGAAGCCAACGCGAACCGGGGAACATTGAACACCGGATGATAGGGCATGGGAAGGCCATTGAGCGCCAACATGCCAAGCACGGCGGAAATCCCGGCGAATAAAATCGTCATTTCGAATGTGATCACGATGAACGCGGGCCAGGAATTCAACGGCTTGCCTCCGACGTTGATCGGGTAACTGACCGCGGCCATCCAATATTGCATGGTGTATCCGGTGATCCCGCCGATGATGCCGCCGATCAACACCACGAGCGGAACGGCATTGTGGTGAAATCCGATCTCCTCAGCCAGGCCTTCGATGGGAAACGGGCTGTAAGCGTCGATTTTCTTGTAGCCCGCTTGGTAGGTGCGGTGGGCCGCATCCACCAGCGCCTGCGGGGTATCGAACTCCGCCATCATTCCGTAGATGCGCTCGCGCTTCATTCGGCTTTGACCTCCGCGCCCGGCAGCAGCGTGCGCATTTCAAAGATCGAGATCGCGGGCAGCAGGCGCAGGAACAGGAACATCGCTGCCAGGAACAGTCCGATCGTACCAATGAAGGTCATCCAATCCCAACGCGTCGGGTAGTACATTCCCCACGACGAAGTGAGGAAGTCGCGATGCAGACTGACGACCACGATGATGAAGCGCTCCAGCCACATGCCCACCAGCACGACGAAAGAAATAATGAACAAAGCGACCGGACTGGTGCGCAACCGGCGGATCCACAAGGTTTGCGGGATCAAAATGTTGCAACTGATCAGCGCCATGTAAACGTAGTGATAGGGGCCGAACGCGCGATTCCACAGCGTGAAGAAATCGTAGACGTCGCCGCTATACCAGTTCATGAAGGCCTCAATGCCGTAGCCGTAGGCCACGATCAAGCCGGTCGCGAGCATGACCTTGGCGGAGTTCTGTAGGTGGCGCTCGGTGATGAAATCTTCCAGGCCATAAATCTTACGAATTGGAATCGCCAGCATCAGGCACCATGGCAAAGCCCGAGTAGATGGCGCCGGCCACGAAGTACGGCGGGAAGATGGTCGTGTGCCATCCGGGAACGATGCCGATGGCAAAATCAAAACTGACAACCGTGTGGACCGAGAGCACCAGCGGAGTGGCCAGGCCCGCCAGCAGCAAGTAGGCGGTTTCGTAACGATGCCAGTGCCGCGCCGACCCTCGCCACCCCAACGACAGGATTCCGTAAACAATTCGGGCGAAGCGGTTCGTGGTGCGATCGCGCAAAGTGCCCAAGTCGGGAACCAGCCCGATGAACCAGAAAATAGCAGAGATCGTCGCGTACGTTGAGACTGCGAAGACGTCCCACATCAGCGGGCTGCGGAATTGCGGCCAGACGCCCATGGTGCTGGGATAAGGAAAGAGCCAATAAGCCAGCCACGGACGCCCGACGTGAATGGCAGGGAAAATTCCCGCGCAGGCGACGGCAAACAGGGTCATGGCCTCAGCAAAGCGGTTGATCGAGTTGCGCCAGGACTGCCGCAGCAATAAAAGAATGGCTGAGATCAGCGTGCCAGCGTGGCCGATTCCGATCCACCAAACAAAATTGACGATGGCGAAGCCCCAGCCGATGGGAATGGTGTCGCCCCAGATGCCGATGCCCTTTAGGAAAAGATAGCCAATGGCATAAAGCCCCATCATCAGCAGCGCGAAAGAAATGCCGAACCCCAGGAACCATGCGTTCGACGCCGGACGCGTCAGAACGATCGAGCTGATCTTGTCCGTGATGCTGGCGAAGGTATGGCCGGGCTCGATGACCGGTGGCTGTGGCGGCGCTACCTCGGTCGCCATTTTTGTGTATGGTTCGTTATGCATGATTCGTGCAGGCCGGCTGCGGCGCTCCTATGAGTTCGACCCCTGTGATTGCAAGCCGGGTGATCTCGACTCCGCCGATTTCAACTCAGGATTCGGATTGCTCACTTCCGCGAGATATGTAGTTCGTGGGCGCGTGTTCAGCTCGCCCACCAGCGTGTAGTTGCGCGACTGCGCCTTCCACTTCGAAACCTGGCTGTTCGGGTCATTGATATTACCGAACATGATTGCGTTCGCCGGGCAGGATTGCTGGCATGCGGTCTGCAACTCACCGTCTTTAATCTTGATCTCTTTGCCCTCGCGCACCGAGGCCGTTTCCGCATTGATGCGGTGCTCGCTGATGCGCTGTATGCAGTACGAACACTTTTCCATGACTCCGCGGCTGCGAACGCTGACATCCGGATTGCGCATCATCTTGAATTGCGGCGTGGTCCAGTCCTGGAACAACAGGAAATTAAAGCGCCGCACCTTGTAGGGACAGTTGTTCGAGCAATAGCGCGTGCCCACACAGCGGTTGTAGATCATGTCGTTCAGGCCTTCGCTCGAGTGAACCGTCGCGCCCACGGGGCAAACCACTTCACAAGGTGCGTTCTCGCACTGCTGGCAAGGCACCGGCTGAAAAAATGCCTTCGGATTGTCGACGTCGCCCTGGTAATAAGTGTCGATGCGAATCCAGTGCATGTGGCGGCCGATGGCGCATTGCTCTTTACCGACAACGGCAATATTGTTTTCAGAGACGCAGGCCAGCATGCAGTTGTTGCAGCCCACGCATTTGTTCAGATCGATCGCCATGCCCCATGCGTAATCTTCTTCTTTATATCGATACGGCTTGTAGAGTGTAAGGCCCGGTACTGGCTCTTCTCCTTCTTCTTTGGCAAAGTTGGGATCTCCCCGATACTCTTCGAGCGCCGTTTCACGCACCAGGGGACGATGTGCGCCGTCGGGTGTGTCCATCCATTGATAGCCTTGCGTGGAAGCGAGAACGTATTTTTCGCCGGTCTTGCGGACCTGCACCCCGGTGGTGAACCACGGGGCCGTCGTCGTGAAAAACGGATAGGCATCGTAGCCTTGCCCCGTGCCTACGCGCCCCGCGCGGCGGCGTCCGTAACCCAAAAAGATGGTCAGCGAATTATCGGGATGCCCCACCTGCACCCACACTGGGCCAGTGATTTTCTTTCCATTCAGCTCAAGCTCGACCAGGTCAGTGCTGGCAACTTGCAGGCGGTCGGCCATCTTGGGGCCCAGGAGAACAACATTGTCCCAGGTGAGCTTCGACATCGGCTTGGGCAGTTCCTGGAGCCAGCCGTTGTTGGAGAATTGTCCGTCGTAGATCGAGGGATCGCGGCGGATGTTGAGCTCGATCGCGCTGGTGTCGGCGCTTGATGGAGTTGAGCCCGGAATATCAGATTTCGCGGTCAGCGATTTTGGCGAGAATGTGGTTCCTTCGATCCAGCCATCATGCAGCGACTTGCGCCAGAACTGCTCGAAGTCGGCGCCAGCGTGCTGCTTCTGCCAGTAATCGCGGACGAGAGCGTGGCCTGAGGCGTCGGAGTTTCCGTTGAGCATCGCGACGAACTCTATGGCGCTCTTGCCGTTATACAACGGCGCGATCAACGGCTGAATGATGCTGACGGTGCCGTCGTAGGCTCGAGCGTCGCCCCAGGCTTCAAGTTCGTGCGTCTGATTCACATGCCATTGGCACAGTTCGGCAGTTTCGTTGTTATAGAGGCCAAGATGCACGCGTAGCGGAACCTTGTCACTCCTGAGAACATTGGCGAAATCGAGGTCAGCCGGAGCATCGTAGGCAGGATTGCCACCGAGGATGATCAGCAGGTCGAGCTTGCCTGCCTGTATGTCGGCGGCGAGTTCTTTGATGGAGTCGCTTTGATTGATCGGATTTGCGTCAATCGGCTCGGAATAGAAGACGGTTTTGCCCACATTGCCGAGCACCTGGTTCATGGAATGGGCAACTGCGTGGACAATCGGAGGTTGATGATCGCCCACAATCACGAGGCCCGAACTCTTGTGAGCCTGAAGATCAGACTCCGCGGATTCTACGAAACTGGCATACTCAGCCGGAACCTCGCCATTCTGATTCAATACCCGTGCAAAAGCTTCTACCATCGACGCCTTCGCAGGTATCCGATGATCAGCCTTCCCTCCCGTCGTCGTGGGCGAGCTTTCGATTACATATAGGCGATTCATGTTGCCGTCGGGATTGCGGCGTTCGGCGAAATCGCGAATGTAGCGGACGTTTCCCGGAAAACCCGCGTAGAGAAAGTCGGCGTCCAGAGAAACAATTACGTCGGCTTTTGAAAAATCGTAGCGTGTCTCGACCGGCTGGCCGAAGGCCATCTTCGCGCCTTCGAGCACGTTGTCGCGATTCACCGGCTCATAGACATGCCACTTGGCCTGCGGATAAGCCTTCAGAAAAGCGTGCATCTGATCGGCCAGCGTAGGCGATGAGATCGTGGTTGTAAGAATGCGAATGCCCGCGCCCTGCAATGCTTTTTGCGCGTTCAGCGGCCCGCGCATGGCGCTGACAAATGACTGCCATGATCGTAGCTCGCCCATTTCCGACACGCTTTGCGAGCGGTCGGGATCGTACATGGTGAGCAGGCCGGCTTGCGAATAAATATCGGTGCCGCCGAGGCTCGCGGGATGCTGCGGGTTACCTTCAATTTTGGTGGGACGTCCGAGATGACTCTCTACCAGCACCGGGCTGGCGTAGCCGCCGAGCGTTAGCGCCGAGGCATAGAACATTGGAATGCCGGGAATCACATCGTCCGGCTGCTTCACGTAAGGGACAATGGGTTCGAGCGGAAGCTTGACGCAGCCGGTCATGCCGGCCAGCGCCATCGAGGCACCCATGACTTTCAGAAAGCCGCGGCGCGAGACTGATTCGACCCATTCGGATGCGCCCTTGGGAAATTCCCGATGCAGAGCTTCCTGAAACTCGGGGCTGCCGGCCAGTTCTTCCAGGCTGCGCCAGTATTCCGGGCCGGAAGCTTTATCGATCTCGGCCCGGACGGAGGCGAGATTGAGCGCGCCCTTTTTCGAAGGGCAAACGTCTTCGCGTTTTGCTTGGCCGTTTTCTTCTGTGTTCTTCATGCCTTAAATGTCACCTTCATGCCCAATCATTGAATGTCGCCCCTGAGCGAAGGCTTCGCTTCGCGAAACAAACACTCCGCTAAGGATGACAAATAGCGCATTCGTTTTTTCAGCGGTGACACGTGTCACAACTGGTTATATCCATCACGTTGCGAACTTTGTACTTACTGATGAGCGCGAATCCCAGCGTTTGCTGATTGGTGAAACTTGTCCCATCGACGACCACCTGCTTCGCGCTGGTCGGCGGCTCGTAGCGCATATTGAAAACCTGGTCGCGCGGGCGCAGATAATTCTGCGGCGCGCGGTGACAACTCACACACCACCCCATCTGCAGCGACTCCTGCTGATACATCAACGGCATCTGATCGACCGGACCGTGGCAGGTATTGCAGCCCACCCCCTTGGTGACATGAATGCTGTGATTGAAAAAGACAAAATCGGGGAGCTGATTGACCCGCGTCCACTCCAGCGACTCGCCGGAGCGGTAGCTGGCGCGCACCGGCTCGAGCATGGCCGCGTTCGTCCATATCTGCGAATGGCAGTTCATGCAGGTCTTGGTGGGGGGAATGCCGGCGAAGCTCGAAACCTCCACCGAGGTGTGGCAGTAGCGGCAATCGATTCCCAGCCCGGCCACGTGGTGCTTGTGGCTGAAGGGCACAGGCTGCGGCTTGCGCACGCCGGCGTAGGTTATGTAAGGCGAACTCTGTACCTCATAACCCACCCAGCCGAGCGCGGCCACGATGAAGATCGCGCCAAAGATCGTGACCCGTGCCAGCGTATTCGTACTGCGGTGAAAGGTCTGTGGCATTACGAATGAACTTTAGTGAATGCGGATAACGAGCCTGCTTGCTCGAGTTGCGGTTGTTAGAACGCGACCAAAAACACCCACATGTTTTGGGATCGCCATTTGGGAAACAGGAGATTATAAATATTTCGCTGGCACTTGTCGCGTTCTACAGACTTTTGTGCAAAAAATTTAAAAAAGGAAAGTTTCAGAAACAGGAAAGACCAGTTTTAAAGGCACCCTAGATTGCCTCGCAAGATGGGCCTTGTTGTTTTTTTTAACGCAGATTCATCACTAGCAGCTTGGGTTCTGTCATCTCTTCGATCGCGTAGCGCAGGCCTTCGCGGCCAATGCCGGAATCTTTCACGCCACCGTAAGGCATCTGATCGATACGGAATGAGGGAATGTCGCCCGCAATCACGGCACCGACTTCCAACTCGTCGTACGCTTCGAAAAGCAGCTTGACATCGCGAGTGAAGACTCCGGCTTGGAGCCCGAAATTCGACTGGTTGATGCGGCGCAGTGCTTCATCAAAGCTTTGATAGGGCTCGATGGTTACAACGGGGCCAAAAATCTCCTGGCAGTTCACTTTCATCTCCGGCTTGGTCGCCGTGAGCACGGTAGGCTCGACGATGGAGCCGTGCCTTTGGCCGCCGCAGAGCACACGTGCGCCCGAGCGAGCCGCTTCTTCGACCCATTGCGTAACTCGAATCGCATCGCTCTCGCGAATTAGCGGGCCAATGTCGGTTGATTCCTCCATGGGGTCGCCAGTCTTTAGTTTTTTCACGCCTTCCACCAGAAGATCGGTGAACTTCCCATATACCGAGTCCTCCACCAGAATTCGCTGCACCGAAATGCAGGTCTGGCCGGCGTAGCCAAAGCTGCCCGCAATGCAGCGTTCGGCGGCGTATTCGAGATCGGCATCCCTGTGCACGATGGCACCGGCATTGCCGCCCAGTTCAAGCACAACTTTTTTCTTTCCGGCACGGCGTTTGATGTCCCAGCCCACAGGTACGCTGCCGGTAAAGCTGATCAGCTTAATGCGGTCGTCGGTGACGAGCAGAACAGCATCTTCGTTGGAAAGCGGCAGGACGTTGAAGCCGCCATCCGGCCAACCAGCCTGCTGCACGCACTCGGCAAGCAGCAGCGCGGACAGAGGAGTTTGCGGGGCCGGCTTTAACACAATGGGACATCCGGCGGCGATTGCAGGCGCCACTTTATGGGCGACTAGATTCAACGGAAAATTAAATGGCGTAATGCCAGCGATGGGGCCGAGCGGGAAGCGCTTCACAATTCCCCAGCGTCCAACCGTGAATTCTTGCCAGTCCAGTGGAAGATATTCTCCGTAGATGCGTGTGGCTTCTTCGGCGGCAACGTTGAAGATGAAAATCGCGCGCTCCACTTCGATGCGCGCCAGCTTAATGGGCTTGCCGGCTTCCTGCGCCAGCGTGCGAGAAAATTCGTCGCGGCGCTCGGCAATCTGCTGCGCAATGCGCCGCAGTACACGCTGGCGTTCGAAGGCCGGCAGGCGTTTTGTAGTGCCATACGCCTTGACGGCTGCGGCGATTGCAGCTTCGGCATGTTCGCGGCGCGCCTGCGTAACTCGCCCGACGAGGCTGCCGTCGTAGGGGGCGCTCACTTCCACGACGTCGCCATCGTCGATCCATCGGCCATCCATAAAAAATCCATGAATTGCGACCGGCGCAATCGTCATTTCCGCCATTTTTTGCCCTCCCACCAGCCAACGGCTTTTTCGATTATAGGCCGAACGGGGAAGGTTGCTTTGGCTATCCAAATCGTCACGACAGGGGACACTCGGGAGCACAGTGGAATTGCGAATGGCGCTGCTGCTAACGGCGTTGCTAATACAATGAACGCCTCTATGATACGGAATGCCTCAACCATTCTTGAGCTTGCCCCGCGGCTGCGGCGAAAAGAAATTTCTCCGGTTGAGCTGACGCGCGTGTGCCTGGAGCGCATTGAAAAGCTCAATCCCACATTGAATGCTTTTATTACTGTCACGGCCGAATCGGCCCTGGCCGAGGCACGGGCGGCGGAACAGGAGATTGCTCGCGGTGAGTGGCGCGGGCCATTGCACGGAATCCCAGTTGCACTCAAAGACCTCATCGATACTGCCGGCGTCCGCACCACCGCGGCCAGCCGAGTCTTTCAGGACCGGGTTCCCTCCCAGGATGCGGAGGTCGTGCGACGGCTGCGGCAGGCTGGAGCCGTGATTCTGGGCAAAAGCAATTTGCATGAGTTCGCCTACGGCGGGAGTTCGCTGGTGAGTTTCTTCGGGGAGGTTCACAATCCGCGGGACGCGGAGCATATCGCCGGAGGATCTTCGGGAGGATCGGCTGCCGCAGTTGCTGCCGGACTGTGCTATGCCGCGATTGGAACCGATACGGCCGGATCGGTTCGCGAACCGGCGTCGCTCTGCGGATGCATTGGCCTCAAACCTACTTATGGGCGAGTTTCGACGGGTGGAGTGATTCCGCTTTCGTGGTCGCTCGACCACGTTGGGCCTCTGACTGCGACGGTGGCCGATGCTGCAATCGTGTTGCAGGCGATTGCCGGATACGATGCGGGAGATGTTTTCTCAGCGGATGTTCCTGTCAGTGATTACGTTTCAGCACTGCATGAAGGGACGAAGAGTCTGCGGGTGGGCGTTCCGCGTGAATTCTTCTATTCGGGACCTGGACGATGAGGTACGCGCCGCGGTGGAGCAGGCTATTTCCGTGATTCGACCGCTGGTCGCGGAGGTTCGCGAAATCAAGATCGAAGTGCCGACCGATCGCACCGTGCAGGCGGTCGAGTCGTTCGCCTATCATGCCGAGAACGTGGCGCGAAGCCCAGGGCTTTATCAACCAGAGACGCTGCGGCGGATTCGATCGGGCGAGAAGATTTCAGCGGCGGAATATATCGCGCGGCGGCGTGAACTGGATGAGGAACGCCGACGCGCTCACGAGATTTTTGCCGATGTCGATTTGCTAATTACGCCGACGACGCCGATTCCTGCGCCGAGGATTGCCGATCTTAAGAAAGATCCAGCGGCGCTGCGTCCGGCAGAATTAACGCTGCTTCGTAACACGCGTCCGTTCAATGTTTGGGGATTGCCGGCGATCTCAGTGCCTTGCGGCCTAACGAAGGCTGGACTGCCCATTGGATTGCAGATTGCTGGCCCGCAGTGGTGGGAGGATGTGGTGCTGAGATTGGGTCATGCCTATGAGCGGGCAACAATGTGACCTCGCAAGCGACACGTTCGGCTCACGATCCTGCAAGGACGCCGTCGACCTTCGCTCGACTGGACAGCCGAGGGCGGCTGTCCCCACATAAAACAGCCCCGGCCTCAGTCCACCGTTCTCACATCATCCGGCAGCATCAGAACGAACATGCATTTTCCGGTAGCGGTAGAGCAGGAAAGAACCCCTCGGCGCAGTACTTTCACCGGAGTGTTATCAGGGAAAGCCACGCGGTATTCTGTCGTTCGGATTGCGTCGGAAAGAATTTTCAGCTTCTCGTCGCCGCCCACGAACTTTACTCCTTCGGCCCTGGCTGGCGTTCCCGCACCTCCGCTCAAAAGAACGAAGAAATCCGCGCTGCCAGTTTCTTTCGCTTTGCCAATATCAATGGTTCGCAGGGATTGCAGGTCCTCTTTTGGATTTTTTGTGTCGGGCTTCAGCTTTGCATCACTCTTCATGAGCGCATCGATTCTGCCCTGCGTCTCTGGAATGGGGCGCAATCCGGCTTGTGCCAGTTCGTACGTTTGCAGGGCGCGCTCTTTCTTGCCTTCCTTCTCAAAGATTTGTCCAAGATGGTCTCCGACTTCACCATGCTGGCCGAGTCCCCAGGCAGCCGCGACATATTTTTCAGCTTGGTCGTATTCGCCCTTGCTGAAATAGACCCAGCCCAGCGTGTCCCAGTAGGCGATCAACGAGGGAACCAACGTCAGGTCTTGCTGGGTCAAGCGATCGAGGGACAAATTGCGCAAGGCTGCCGTGGTCGCCGAAACCGCCGATTCCGCGTATTGCTGGGCCCGGTCGAGGTGAGAACCTTTCAACGAAAGTTGATAGGCAATGTTGTTCCAGACCAGGGGCGTGGCTGAGATTTCGATGGCGTGGTCGAAGGTGGCGAGAGCTTTATCATCCTGGCCGAGATTCAAATACGCGTCGCCGAGGCTGACCTGCAGTTCGGCATCTTCAGGAGTGAGGGACGCGGCTTTTTCCAACTCTGGCGCGGCTAGATCGTATTTATGCCACTCGGAGTACATCGATCCCAGACCGGCATGCGCGAACTTGTCGAGCGGATTGATCTCGATTTGCTTATTGAACGCGGTTGCGGATTGGTCGTACTTGCGTTCCTGCCAGTAGGCGCGGCCTAGCGCGTTGTAGGCATACTCGTCGTAAGGATTGATCTCGATCTGCTTGTTCAGCGCGACAATCGCTTCATCATTCTGGCGCATACTGAGATAAGCCGCGGCCAGCGTGTTCCAAACATATTTGTTCTTGGGATCGACTTCTGTAGCGCGCTTGAGAACTTCGATTGCCATCGGAAAATTGCCGCTGGCGATGGCGGCCCGCCCGCTTTCGATGAGGTCGTCCGCTTTCATGTCTGCCGGGGGTGTAGGCGTGCCTGCGACGGTATTTTCGACGGACAAAACCTGGCCAAGATCGGACATGACTGCGTGGCGAAACGCGGCGTAGTCTTCGACACGCGCCACGGGCAGCTCATCCTGGCGCATATCGAGGGTCCGCGTGGCCGTGAATGTGGTTCCGTCCAGCTTGTACGTGGCCTGGTATTCGGCATAGTCACGCTTCAGGGAAAACGGAAGCGGCGCCCGTGCCGTGTATGTGGCGGGAAGCTCGAGCTTGATTTTGTAGATGTACTCGGCTTTGGGGCCGAGCTTTAAGGGCTCGGCACTGGCGTCAAGATCATCACCGCTGCCGAAATCCTGAAGATTGAATTGACAGAGCGGAAGCGTCAGGTCAGATTTTTTCTTCGACCAATCCAGAAAATTGGGCCTGGAAATGTCGTAGGACATGGTGAACGCTTCACGCGTCGCGGCGGGATCGCTGATTTTGAGGTTGGTGATCTCGCCTCCCACGCCGGCGTTCACGTTCTCAATCACGCGCTGCCACTGCGCTTCCGGTACGCGGCGGAAGATCGAACGGAGCATCAGTTCCTCGTCGCCCCTGAATGTGTAATGTACGTGGGCTTCCAGCTTGCCGATCTGATTTACCGTTCCGTCGACTTCGGAAATTTCGCTGTCGGGCATGGGAGTGTCCGCGGGAGTATTTTCCAGATGCGGCGTGCCGTCCTCGGGGATCACGAGTGCGAGCTTGTTGCGCAGCGGATAGGCCAGCAGGCGAAACGGAGCAACCTCGGCGGTAGTATCCATCCAGACTTCTTGTTTGTCCTTACCTCGACCCATCGGCAGCATCGTGATCACGTGATCGAACTGCGAGGGCGAAGGAACGTCGGGATCGAGCTTGCGGCTAGAATTGATCAGTACCGAAGATGCGTGAAAGCCCTCGGCTTCGAGCAGAGAAGCAAGCAGGGTGTGCTTGTCTTTGCAATCGCCATATTGATTGTGCAAAACGTCTGCGGCGGCGTGCGGCTGATATCGGCCAAGGCCGAGCGACAAGCTGACATAGCGGAAATTCCTGGCCACGTAATCGTAAAGGGCCTCAACCTTATCCATATCGGTGGTGAGGCCTTTGGTTAGCTCCTCGGCTTTGGCGCGGACTTCGGGCGAAGGCGCGCGGCGGTCTTTATCGAGCGAAGCATACCAGCGGCCGATCTGCTCCCAACTGACGAAGGTGGTTAACTGAACGTCAGGGCGCTCGTCGTCCGGATTTTTCTTCTTCTTTTTCTTGTCTTTGTCCTTAGTGTCGTCGTCGCGTTCGAGGTGAGAATTGGTCCAATGGTAGATTCGGCGGCCGTCGGTTTCCGTGATTTTCGGATCCATCCCCGGCTTGTTTTTCAGCTTTATCGCGCGGTCGGCGGGAACATCGATGTCGAGTTCTTCATCGAGCATGATGTTGTTCTTGTCAAAATCGTAGTCGGTCCAAAACTGTCCGGGAGCGAGTGGGGTGTGTATCACGGTGACGATGTCATATTCGAGCACTTCCCCGGGACGAAGGCCGGGAACCGTGATGTGCTTCTGCCGGAAATCGGTGTAAACGGGAGCTTCGCGCTCGACTGGTGTGCTGAGGTCCTGGACGGCATCGTCTCCAGCTTTGACGATTGTGCCATCAGCTTTGACCACGCGAACATAGGCAATCTCAACCTTTTCGTTGGCGGAGTTGTAGCCGATCTGAATCTGTCCCCATTGCTGCACTCCGGCCTCGCTCTGCACGCGTATGCGGGTAACGGTTTCTTTGCGGCCGGTGCCATCGTTCTCGAAGCGGAGGGTGGTGCGGTACTGCTCGACGACAAAGGCTTCCTGCGAGTAATCGTGCTTGGCTTCGGCCGCGTTGGTCGCAGATCTGGCATCAGCTGAGGCAGGGTTGGCTCCTTTTTTTGCCTGGGCTGGAACAGAGGAACTGCTGGGAGCCTGGTTCGACTGCGCGGGGGCAACTGTGGGGAAAAGAATCGAGGAAAAAAGAAACGTGACGGCAATAATAAGGGACATACGGAAACTACGCATGACGTACATAGTAAAGCCTGCGGCGTTCGATCCCAAGGCTCGGGTTGGGGAAGCGCTTGGACAGGGGGCAGGTTACCTATAGGTTCGGAGTTGGGCCTTCCCTGGGGCATAAGTATGCATCACATGGAAATGTGATAAACCTCACATTTTTTCGCTTTTTTACCGCTAAACCGTAGTAGAATCCCCGCTCAGATAGTCCTGTCCGGCATGGCGCCGGGCCGGCGTGACGCAAAACATAATTGCGCCACGATCTTTCCGTCGGGAGGTTTCTGGTATGGAAGATCGGGCCCCTAGCAGTTCCTCTGCTGTTTCCAATCCCTCACAATCCCAAACAACTAAACACTTCGCAGGCCGCGGCGCCTGGGTGCTGACGGCATACGGCATCTCTGGCTTGGCTTTGTTCGGAGTGCTCGCCTACTTCTTCTCGGACTATATCGCCCGCTAGAAGAGTTGGGTTCCGGCTCAGGGAGAAGTGTGTCTGTTCTTTTCCTGCCATTAACTTAGGTTCGCGGCGCACACTCAACTCACCCAATCAAGAAACTTGTACCACGCGCCTGCAAATAGCAGGAACCACGGTTTGCCGCTATATAACCCCAGTGGCGCGCCTGGAAATGGAATGCCGACAAACGGATTGTCCGGCTTATCGCCTGCGCTCTTTTCTGTGGCGATCATTTCTGCGACCTTCTGACCTTGGTACGTGGCCATCGCCACCCCGTGTCCGGCGTAGCCGAGCGCGTAGTACATGCCATTGATTTGCCCAGCGTGCGGCATGATGTCAAAAGCGAAATCGAGCGTGCCGCCCCAAACATAATCGATTTTCGTATTGCGGAGTTGGGGAAAAACGTCGATCATGCCGCGGCGCAGGATTTCGGCGCTGCGGCGGATGGTTTGATTGCTTTCCGGGAAAAATGCCGCGCGCCCGCCGAAAAGCATGCGGCGATCGGGCGTGAGCCGGTAATAGTAGAGATAATTCTTCGAGTCGTAGATCATGCGATTGCGCGGGCTGAGTTCGCGCGCCAACAGCCTCGGGCAGAACTTCGGTTGTGATAATAAAAGACCCGATGGGGATGATTTTCTTCTGCAGAACTGGCGTGGCTTTGCCCGTGTAGCCGCTAGTGGCGACGAAGACTTCGTGCGCCCATAGCTGCCCGCGCGAGGTAGTGATCTCCCATCCGGTATCGCCTTGGCTCGACTCACGCTCTACTGCTCCGACGCTTGTGCGCTCGAAGATTTCCGCTCCGGCCTTCATCGCAGCGCGGCCGAGGCCGGCGACGTAGCGTGCCGGATTCAGCCCTGCGCTGATTTCGTCGACCATGCCGCCGTAATAAATGTTCGAGCCGATTTCGGCGCTCAGTTCGTGTTTCTGTACCACTCGCAATTCGTGATTGAACTCGCGCCCGATCACTTCTGCCTGGCGCGCGTAGTCATCGAAATGCTTTTGCTTGCAGGCAACTTCAAGATGGCCGCAGCGGTAGAAATCGCATTCGATAGCTTCATCGCGAATGATTTGCTCGACGCAGTCGATCGTCTCGATCGATGCGGCGTACATGCGGCGGGTGAGGTCGTGCCCGCACATGGAGATGAGCTTGTTTACGCCCAGCTTCATGCCGGTAAGCACCATGCCTCCATTGCGCGAGCTGGCGCCCCAGCCGATGGTTTCGCCCTCGAGCACGGCGACTTTTGCGCCGCGCATGGCCAGCGTGCGGGCCGCGGAGAGTCCGGTGAATCCCGCGCCGATTACAGCGACATCCACGCGGGTGGGAAGTGGGCGCGGGTCGATCTTCGGGAGTTCGGCCGTGGTGAGCCAATAGTTTTGTTCTTGCATTTATTTTTTCGGCGGCCAGAGCCCTTCGATTACGGCGCGGGCCGCTGCCCCAAAGGGCCGCTCTTCCATTGAGCCCTTCCAGACGACCCCCCTCACAACATCGCGGTCTCGTGAATCAATCGATCTTCTGCGAAACGCGCGAGACTGAGCAGCGATCCGTCGATCAAGTCAGTCTTGCCGGTGAGAATAAGATCGCTCAGAATCTTGCCGGTTGCGGGCGCGTGCATCACACCGTGGCCGCTGAAGCCGTTGGCCAGAAAAAAGCCTGGAACTCCCGGAGCTTCGCCGAGAATCGGATGATGATCGGGCGTCATTTCATACAAGCCGGCCCAGGCGCGCTTCGGATTCACCGGAAGATTCGCGAAGCAGGGAACCCGATCGGCTGCGCGCGTAAGAATTTTCTCGATGAAGGCTGGATCGAAATCCGTCTTGAACCCAGGTCTTTCTTGGGGATCGTTCCAGGCGAGAAGAAAGCCGCGAGCCTCGGGGCGAAAGTGAAATCCATTCGACATGTCGATGATCATGGGTGCAGTGTGGGGGAATTCGTCGAACGGTTCGCTTGGGACCAACATCCGCCGTAGCGGTTCGACCGGCAGATCCACTCCCGCGAGCTTCGCAACTTCCGCGGCCCATGCTCCGGCACAGTTCACCACTTTGCGCGTGGCAACGGAGCCGCGCGTGGTTTCGACCGAAACAATCCCCTCGGCATCTCTCCTGATTCCCGTCACTGCCGTGCTCTTCCACAAACTGGCGCCGTGATCGGCTGCCCATGCCATGAATCCGTTCATGGCGCTGTAGGGATCGACGAAGCCGTCAGTTGAACAGAAACTTCCGCCGACGATGTCATCGGCGCGCAACTGCGGAAACATGGCGCGAATCTCGCAAGCTTCAACCAGTCGGACATCTTTCAGTCCCAGTTTTATTTGTTCCGCAAAATTTGTGCGCAGATATTCCATTTGCTTCTGGTTCGTGGCGCAAAAAAGATAGCCTTGCGGACGGTAATCGCAGGGACTTCCCAGGCGGTCTTCGAAGCTGGCGTAAAAAGGAATGGAATAAAGCGACATCCGTATGCTGACCGGAGTAGAAAATTGGGCCCGCACCCCGCCCATGCTTTTGCCCGTTGATCCCTTGCCCTGAGCCGATTCTCGCTCAATGACCAGCACATCGCGGCAGCCTTGCGTCGTCAAGTGATAAGCGACGCTGGAGCCGACGATCCCGCCGCCGATAATGACGACATCCGCAGAGTGCATAAAAGGGTTCGATTCCCAATGAACGCAGCATTCTAGCGCATTTGGTGGTCAGCATTTCTGCTGGTTTAGCCGCGAGGGATTCGCAACCCTGCCGCTCCGAAGTACATGTACGGGCGTGTTATGAGGTCTTTCTAACCATCCAATCCGGCTTCACCTCAGTAACTTGCCGCGGTTACCGCGCCTGCCTAGTCTGGAGAATATGCCCTTGCGCTGTCTCTTATTTTCGTCGGATGAGGCGATGGCTGCGCTCATCCGCGAAGTCCTGACCGAGTTGGGGGTTGAAGCGGAGCATTGCCCGAACCCTGTTGATGCCGTGGAGAAAGTGACCACGCAATTGTTTCAGATCGTGATCACCGATTGGCAAGATCAGCCGGAAGCGGCATTCCTGCTGAAAACCGCCCGCGATCTCAAGGCTGCGGCACGTCCTTTAACTTTGGCAATTGTGAACGAGGAAGGCCGGCCGCACGCCCTGCAAGCCGGAGCCAATTCTGTTCTGATGAGACCTATTCGTCCCGAACAGGTCCGGGAGACAATGAGTACGGCCTGCGAGCTGCTGAAATCTAAGCTTCAGACGGTTACGCCCGGATCCGCCCGAACTACAGCGCAGCCGATAACATCAGGTACGGGAACGGGCGCGGCAGCCGCGCCTGCCTTGATGGTCCAAGCTCCCGAAAAGCTGCGCGCGGGAGAATTTTTACAATCCGCCAGGTCCGCGCCCGGAGCACAATTCGACACCGAAAGTGAGACCCGCGAGTTTATCGAACCTTCGGGCGCACCGCAGGATTCGCTCACCGACCTGGAACCCATGGCCGCTGCCGTCTCGGAAAATCCCGAAGCAAAGCTCGAACCGGAACTAAAGCGCCGCGAGCCTTTGACGGGATGGGCGGCATTGCAGGCCCGGCTCACAAAGACGGCGCCAGCGCCACCGCCCACTGCAACGGAAGCGGGAGGAAAAAGCGAACTGCTCTTATATGAGGATGCGACATCTTTCACTCCTCCGCCGGTGGCGAGTGAAAAACCGAAATTTGCCATGAAACTTGAGAGGCAGACGGATATTCGGACGGAAGCTGTTTCTGCTTCTCCATCGTCGCAGAGAGTTGAAGAAGAGAGTTCTGACCTTGCACCTGCAGTCATGAAACCGCGTCCGAAACGGAGCAAGTTTTACGTCTTGGCGCTAGCTTTGGTGGTTATGGCTCTGGTTGCAGTTCCCCGAACGCGGGAAAAGCTCAGAGGTCTCTCCCGCATGGGTGCCCGCGCCGCTCTCCGATGGTTGAATCCGCCGCCTGCACCGCTGCCGCAAACCGTTACTCAGCATGACAGCTTCGGCTTGCCAGACGATGAATACAAGCTGCCGACGACGGCGAATATTCCGGATTCCACCACTGATCCGTCGCAGATACAAGTGGTCCCGGTGGTCGATCCAACTGCCAAGCCGGATAAATCTTCAGCTTCCGGCGGCGGTCAGGCACAAACAGCCGCGGGGGGTCAGCCATCCGCCGGCGAACAGCCACCTACAACTTCCAGCCAAGGTGCATCCCCCAATCAAAACTCGGCTGCGTCAGCACCCAACGCACAGACTCAAGCCGTCGCTGCTCCGGAGGGTGCTGCTCCAATCAATTCAGCCACACCTACAGTAGGCGATGCGGCAGTCCCTGCGACGGCGACCGCTGCAGCACCGCCTCAATCCCGGGCACTCCAGTCTTCGTCATCCCAGTTGCCCGCGGCCATGGCGCAACCAGCTGCGGCGCAACCCGCTTTCCCGGTACCCGCACGCAACAATTCTGCGCCGCCCCATGTTCCGGCATCGGAGATGGCTGGCATCCCTTCCAGCTTAAAATCTCAAGTCGCCTCGACAACGCCAGAGATGAGCGGGGCAAAGCCGGACGACGCTGCGGAATCGTCTATCGGGCCGGTGACTCTGCCCGAGTCCGCGATTCGCGGGCTGCTGGCCCAGGCGCCCGTTCCGGAATATCCAGCGGCCGCAAAGGCAAGTGGACAGCAAGGCAGCGTGGTTCTGCAGGTGCTCATTCGGACCAGACGGGACGGTGCAGGATGCGAAGTTCATGCAGGGATCGTTTATTTTTGCGCAGGCGGCGATCGACGCCGTAAGGCAGTGGCGCTTCAGACCGTATTCCATGAATGGCCACCCAGTCCCGGTACAGAGCGCGGTCACGCTGAATTTCAAACCATAGATTGTGACGAATCGGCCTGCCGGACCCCCAACCAGAGTGAGCCACGAATCAATTACGGCCTCAGTCGCTTACGCCAGTATCCGTTCGCGGCAAGGCCTGAGGTTCGCAGGTTACTCAGGGTTCCGAATTAAGAGCAGCCGGGGGACGAAAACCGGCATCTACCAGATATAATGGGAGCAGGTTGCTCAGGAAGTAATTTCCCCTCGAAAAGAAGAATTGAATGCCCATGAAGATTAAGGCTGCGGTCCTGGTTTCGTCGTTTGCCGTGCTCTTGTTTGTGGTAGTTGGGTCGCTTGGCGGTGTTCATGCGTCGTCGAACGACGGCGCTTACCAGCAGATGCAGGTCTACAGCGAAGTATTGTCGCGCGTACAAAATGAGTACGTGGTCGATCCTGATATTCCCAAGGTAACAAATGGTGCGCTGCACGGGCTGCTCGAGTCCCTGGACCCGAATTCGGCCTATCTCACGCCGGAAGCTTACAGGGCATTCAAGGCGCACAAGGCCGAAGGCAGAGGCGAAATCGGGGCGACCATCTCAAAGCGGTTCGGCTATGCCGATGTGGTCTCGGTTTTACCGGGCTCTCCTGCCGACAAGGCCGGCATCGAAGATACGGATATTTTCGAATCGATCGAGGGCAAGAGCACGCGTGACATGTCGCTTCCCGAGATTCGTGATGCGCTGGCTGGCCCTCTCGGATCAACCGTGAACTTGTCCGTAGTGCGTGCACGCAGGGCCGAGCCCGAGAAGATGTCGATTGCCCGCGCAGTCGTGAGCATTCCCCCAGTATCGGACAAGGTGCTCGAAGATGGCATCGGCTACATCAAAGTGGATGCGTTGCCTAAGGGCGAGTCCGAGGAGATTGCCACAAAGATCAAGTCCCTAGAAAAACAAGGGGCGAAGAAGCTGGTCCTTGATTTGCGCGATACCTCCGAGGGAGAGGAAAGCGAGGGCATCGCCACAGCCAACCTTTTCCTGAATCACGGCACGATCACTTATCTGCAGGGACAGAAATATCCGCGCGAGGCCTTCAATGCCGACCCGACGAAGACAGTCACGTCGCTTCCGGTTGCGATATTGGTGAATAAGGGGACGGCTGGTGCCGCCGAGATTGTGGCGGCAGCGATTCTGGAAAATGCGCGGGGCGACGTGGTCGGCGACAAAACATTTGGCGCCGGATCGGTACAGAAAACCATCGACTTGCCGGATGGCGGCGCTCTCATTTTGTCGGTCGCAAAATACTATTCGCCGAGCGGCAAAGCCATTCAAGACACGGCTGTGACGCCCAACGTTATGGTTGCCGACGCGTCCGATAACATCGTCTTCGACGACGATGGAGAGGAACCCGCTACCACCGAGCAGCCCGACGCCAAGCCGAAGAGTACGCCGGATGATCAATTGCAGAAGGCGATTGAGGTATTGAAGAGCAGGGCAAGCTAGGTTCAGAAATTCGCAATCCTGATCGCGCACCTCGCGGTGCGCGGTTTTTATTTGCCGCAACCTCATTTGCATCCCGAGTGTCGATTTTTGGTCTCGATCTTTGCCGGTCACTACCGAGCGATTGTTGGCCCTGCTATCCTGAACCATCTCGCCATGAAGTCGGTTTCTGAAGATCTTGCCCCCTTAGATTTTCCCGGAGGAGATATTGCCGGAGGGAAGTTGGTGGGCCGTGTGTTGGTGGGCCTTCTGTTATTGCTGGCAGCGCTGGTGGGCACGGCTGCGGGCCTTCTGCTGGTCTACACTACAGATCTTCCGCAAGTCGAAGCCCTGGAAGCGTACCGTCCGAGTTCGATTACCGAGTTGTATGACGATCAAGGCCGCGTAATTGGTTCTTTTGCGCTGCAGCGGCGCGTAATCGCGGGTTATGACGATTTTCCGCAAGTCCTGCGCGAGGCGCTAATTTCGATTGAAGACAAGGATTTCTATCGCCATGCGGGCATCAACTTCTGGCGGATCGCGGGCGCAGCTTACCGTGACATAAAATCGGGCGGCAGGGTGCAAGGCGCATCAACTTTGACGATGCAGCTGGCCCGCAATCTCTTTCTTTCGCCCGATCGCTCGTTTCACCGCAAGATAGAAGAAGCGCTGCTCGCCGTCCAGATCGAGCGCCGATTTACCAAACCGCAGATTTTTACTTTGTATGCCAATCAGATTTTCCTCGGACACGGCGTCTACGGCTTCGAAGCGGCGTCAGAATTCTACTTCAGCAAACCCGCGCGCAAGTTGACCCTCCCCGAAGCCGCGCTGCTCGCAGGCCTGCCCAAAGGGCCAGGAGTCTATTCGCCAATCAACCATCCGGAGCGGGCGCTCAAGCGGCGGAATCTGGTGATTGACGCCATGCTCGAAGATGGAAAAATTACGGCAGCTCAGGCGGAGAATGCCCGGTCAACCCCGCTGGAGCTAAATTTGCTGCACGATCCGAACTCGTTAGCTCCCTACTTCGTTGAGGAAATACGGCGCTATCTGGAAACCAAGTATGGGGCCGACCAGGTACACGAAGGCGGCTTGAAGGTCTACACGTCGCTGGATGTCGATCTGCAAAAAGCTGCAAATCAGGCGGTACTGGATGGTCTGGCAACCTACGAGCGCCGCCACGGATGGAAGGGAGAGTTAGAAAATGTGGTTGCCGAAGGAATCGCGCTCAACCGATACCAGCATCCCGATTGGGAAAACGAACCGGAGGTCAACGGATATGTACACGCCCTTGTTACCTCATCAGGAGTCGGAATTGCCACGCTAAAATTTGGGCAATATCTGGCAGCGATCGGCCAAGCCGATGTGGCATGGACGCAGAAGAAAATCCCCGATCTGCTGCACACCGGAGACATTTGCTACGTCAAAATTCTCGCGCTGAACGCAAACGGCGCTGCTCGCGTGAGCCTGGAGCAGGACTCTGGAACGCAAGGTTCACTGGTTGCAATTGACAACGCGACCGGCGGGATCAAGGCATTAGTGGGTGGACGCGATTTCAGCGAATCCAAATTCGACCGTGCGACGCAATCCTTGCGGCAGGTAGGGTCTTCCTTCAAGCCTTACGTGTACACAGCGGTGATAGATCGTGGGGGCAGTCCCGATGACACAATTCTGGATGAGCCGGTCACTTTTGAGACCGAATCCGGGCCGTACTCGCCTCACAATTACGACGAAAAATATGAAGGCGTGATCACTTTGCGCAGGGCCTTGGCGCAATCCCGCAATATTCCAGCGCTGAAACTGGCCGACAAGATCGGTATCAAGACTGTGATTGATTACGCTGAGCGCTTCGGAATCACGGCCCGACTGCCTCCCTACTTGCCAGTGGCGCTGGGCTCGGGGGAAATTACGCTGATGGAGCAGACTTCCGCCTACAGCGTATTTCCGAACGATGGAGTGCGGGTGATTCCTCGCTACATCACCAAAGTGACCGATTATGAAGGGCGTGTGCTGGAGGAAGATTATCCGGAAGTGAAGGATGTGGTCAGCGAGCGCACCGCCCGAATCATGACCTCGATGCTGCGCGAAGTTGTTCTGCATGGCACCGGAATCGCTGCCGCCAAATTGCCTTTCCCAGTCGCCGGGAAAACCGGCACCACCAACGATTTCACGGACGCGTGGTTCATGGGGTTTTCGCCGACGATGAGCTGCGGCGTGTGGGTGGGGTTTGACGAGAAAAAATCGCTGGGAGCGAAGGAGACAGGAGCACATGCCGCTCTGCCGATTTGGATGAACTTTATGACCGCGGCCATGGCTGGCAAAGATCCAGGCCAGTTCCAGCCTGCGCCGAATGTTCCTGGGAGTTCGGTGCAAAAGCTCGATACGTCGGACACAGCGGTTGGAGGGGACGAGACCCAGTAGACCGATTATGAAACCTCTGTTTCGCATTGCGTTTCTGGCGCTCGTGATGCTGCTGGTCGCGATGGTGTCGGCGCTTGCGGCGATGCGCTTCGCCATTCACGGGCAGGAAGTGCAGGTTCCGGCAATCGTCGGGATGACTCCATCCGAGGCGGAACGCAAGCTCGCCGGGTCCGGCCTGGAGATGGACGTAGAGCGCCAGTATTACAGCCCGCAAATTCCCGAGGGAAAGATCATGACGCAACTGCCGATGCCGGGAACTAAAGTCCGGCGCGGATGGGAGGTGCGAGTTGCACAAAGTATGGGGCCGCAGCGCGTTTCGATTCCGGATGTAACCGGCGAGAGCGAACGCGCCGCGGAATTAAATCTCCGGCGGCGTGGGCTGGAACTATCCTCGACTGCGGAATTGCAGATGCTCGCAATGCCGCCCAATCAGGTGCTGGCTCAAAGTCCGCCCGCAAATGCCAGCCAGGTAGCCGCGCCGAAAACCAGCCTTCTGATCAGCACTCCCGCCGATCCCCAGGCGTTCGTGATGCCGAGCTTTGTGGGGCAGCCGCTTGGAACAGCCACTCGGATCGTACAGGATGCTGGCTTCAAACTCGGAAACGTGACAGTGGCGCCAGCGGTAAACCCTCAGACGGCGGGTGCAACAACGCCCAGCGCAACAACATCTGGTGTAACACCACCTGTGACCCCGCCAGCGATAGCAGTTCCGCCGTCACAGCCCACGCCAGCAAGCATCATCGTCTCGCAGACCCCGCCAGCTGGACAGAAGATCCTGGCTGGGGCCATGGTGACCTTCGAAGTGCGGTGACATACCTCGTCCTGCGAATTCTGCGCACCGAACCTACTCAGACCTTCTTCAGCAGCGCTGCGAAAAATCCATCACAGGGATGAATGCCAGGAATGGTTCGCAGAAATCGGCCGCGCACCAGTGAACCAATATCAGGCCAGATTAGCTCCCCTTGCTGCCGAAGCCGCTCAAGCTCCTCTGCGCAGTCGAGCGCGCGAAACGAGGCGTCTTCTGCCAGAGCACATTCGATGACATCTTCATTTTCCTCGTTCTCCAAGGAACAAGTGGAGTAGATCAAGCGGCCTCCGACGGCAACTTGCTTCATCGCCGAACCAAGAATGGCGAGTTGGCGCCCCCGCAAATCCAGTAGATCTGCAGCACTGAGCCGCCACTTTATTTCCGGATTGCGCGCCAGGGTACCTGTTCCAGAGCACGGAACGTCGGCCAGCACGCAGTCGAACTTCGCCGCGAACGGCAGATTTCGAGCATCGCCGGCGATCACTTGGATCGCCCGCGATCCGCGGTTGAGAGTTGGATTGTGCGCACTCAGCAGCCTTTTCAGCAGAGCTGCACGATGAGGGTGCAATTCTACTGCAGCAACCCGGGCTTGCAGATTGCGGTCCGCGATGGCCAGGGTTTTTCCTCCGGGCGCGGCGCAACAATCGAGAATGGTTTCACCCCGTCCCGCCAAAGCTGCAACCAGCTGAGATGCTTCGTCCTGAATGGCGCACAGCCCCTGCTTGAACGCGGCAGATTTAGTGATGTTTCCGTGCTGAACGATTCGAGCGGAAGCGAGAATGGCGCCTGGAGCAAGTTCGATTCCTTCGGCACGTAACCGCTCTTCGGCCTCTGGATCGCGCAATCGAATCGCGGTACTCGGAATCGATTGATCGTGCCGGCAGATTCTGAGAGCAGCTTCAATGCCATAAGCCTGGATCCAGCGCTCGACCAGCCACAACGGATGCGCGCATGATTCCGCAATGCTTTCAGGCGAAGCCGAATCGGCGACGAGTGCAGGTTGCTTCGTTTTCGCAGAAGTATCCGAGGCAAGCATGCGCAGGATTGCATTGACAAACGGAGCGGCCGAACGTTTGCGAGCGCGCTTGACAAGTTCGACACTGCTATTGATAGCCGCCCATGCGGGAACGCGATCAAGGTAGCGCAATTGATAGAGCGCCAGACGCAGAGCAGTCAGCACTTCCAGGTCGAGCTTCGACAGGGCTTGGGAGGATTTAACCGCGATCTCGGAATCCAACAAAGATCGCCACCGAAGCACTCCCATGACAATCTCGGTTGCCAGAGAATGGTCGACCTCGCTCAGGTCGTCGTATTTTTGCGAATGCAGCAGTTCGGAGGCGTATGAACTTTCGCGATCGACGCGAAGCAGGATCTCGAATGCAGCCTCGCGTGCAGGCGAAATCGCAATGCGAGAGTTTGAGGCTCTGGATTTCACTCTAATCACGATGAACGAGAAGCGTAGCGGGACAGATGAGACGTGAGCTGGCGAGACGCTCTATGCACCAAACTTTTCCCCCGGCCCTGGACGATAACCGCGAATGAACTCCGCCGCTGAAATTCGTTTTTTCCCTTCCAATTGCACCTCGATCAGTTCGAGCGCCGTGCCCTGTCCACAACCGACCAGAAGACGGTCGCCCTCGATTTTTATTTCGGCCGGTACCATCGCGAGCTCGAATTTCACGGCCTTCCATATCTGAAACTTCTTTCCACGGAATCGCGTGTATGCGCCGGGCCAGGGTTGAAAACCGTGCAAGCGGTTCAGTATCTCAGTTGCAGGGCGCGCGAAGTCGATCAGTCCATCTTCTTTTTTGAGGATAGGCGCGAGGGTTGCTCGCGAATCATCCTGTGGCTGCGGATGGATAGTTCTCGCCTGCAACCCACGCAGAGTCTCGACAACAAGGTCTGCACCTACTGTGGCCAGTCTGGGTGCGAGCGTCTCTGCCGTGTCCTCGGATGAAATCGGAATCTCCCGCTGCAGAAGAATATCGCCGGTATCGAGCCCGGCATCGATCTTCATGGTGGTTACACCCGTGATGATCTCGCCCTGCGCTATGGCCCACTGGATTGGCGCCGCACCGCGATATTTCGGTAGCAACGAGGCATGCAGGTTGATATTCCCTAGACGCGGAAGGTCGAGCATCCATTGCGGAATGATCCGGCCGTAGCCCACAACTATGATCGCATCCGGATTAAGGCTTGCGAGCTGATTACGAAATTCTTCGTTGTTCTTGATGCGTTCCGGTTGAACAATCGGCAAGCCTAAGTGAAGCGCGCATTGTTTTACGGTTGACGATACAAGTTCTAATCCTCGCCCTTTCGGGCGATCAGGCTGCGTGACGGCCAACTGGATTTGGAATCCCGATGCGAACAGCTTTTCGAGCGTGGGGCACTGCAAAGGGCGGAGTGCCGCAAAAAACCAGATTAAGCGATTCAGCCATTGAGACAGTCAATCCTAGAACAATGCATCAACGCCGCAACGACTTGATTTTTATTTTCTACCACTCGCCCGCTTTCACAAGTTTGCGAATTTTTCGCTTGATGAGATCGCGCTTGATGGCGCTGATGTGGCTGATATAAAGCTTGCCATTGAGGTGATCGGTCTCGTGCTGAAAGGCGCGCGCCAGCAACTCGTCGCCCGTCTTCTCAAAAGTATTTCCGTTCACGTCCTGGGCGCGAACGGTCACCACTTGCGCCCGTGAAACATTTTCGCGGAAATCCGGAATGCTGAGGCAGCCTTCGCTTTGGGAGTGGCGGCCCTGCTTCTGAATGATTTCCGGATTAATCAGGACAATCTTCGCGTTCGGATCTTCCTTAAACGTGACGTCAACCACCGCG
Organism: uncultured Acidobacteriaceae bacterium; assembly: GCA_963743585.1. GTDB lineage: Bacteria > Acidobacteriota > Terriglobia > Terriglobales > Acidobacteriaceae > Sulfotelmatobacter. The sequence continues at coordinate 684,241 of CAVUQI010000012.1, forward strand.
ATGCGGCGCGCTATTCCGATCTGCGGCGCAGCCAGGCCAACTCCACGTGCGGCATACATCGACTCGAACATGTCCTCGACCAGCTTCCTCAGTTCCTCATCGAAGACGGTCACCTTCTCCGCGGGCTTCTCGAGGACAGGATCGCCGAATTTCACAATTGGATAAATCATCGTTAATTAAATCGTCAGCAGTCAGATCATCAGTAATCAGATCATCAGTAATTTTGCAACTGCATCCGGTAGCCCTCAAAATTTCGCAACGTCTCTCCCATGGAGTCACCGCCGAATTTTTCCAGAGCGCAACGCGCCAGCGTGAGAGCGACCATAGCTTCCGCCGCGACTCCGGCAGCCGGTACCACACATACGTCGGAGCGTTCGTAGGCGGCGCTGACTGGCTGCCTGGTCTCGAAGTCGACCGATTGCAGCGGCCGCCGCAAGGTGGAGATCGGCTTCAAATAACCGCGCAGGCGGATTTCTTCGCCATTCGAAACCCCGCCCTCAATGCCGCCAGCGTTGTTGCGAGCGCGCGTAAACTCCGTAAAGTTTCCCGGTGTGCCATAGCCAATTTCGTCGTGCACGGCCGAACCGGGCGAGGCGGCAGCGGCGATTCCGGTCCCGATCTCGACTGCCTTCACCGCTTGCAACGACATGACCGCCCCGGCGAGTTGTGCGTCCAGCCTTTCATCCCATTGCGCGTAGGTGCCAAGGCCGGGAGGAACACCGTGCGCAACCACTTCAAAAACCCCTCCCACCGAATCTCCGGTCTTCAAAACCTTATCAACCTCGTTTTTCATGCGTTGCTCGATTTCCCGGTCCGCGCAATTGAGTAAGATTTCTTCCTGCCGGGAAAGATTCTGAATCTGCTCCCAGTAGACCTCGGCTTCGATAGAGATTGCACCGACAGCTGCAACGTGGCTGAGGACCTCTATGCCCAACTCGCGCAGAAACGTTTTCGCCAGCGCGCCAATCGCCACGCGTGCCGCCGATTCGCGGGCCGAGGCACGCTCCAAAACATAACGGGCTTCGGGAAAATTGTATTTCAGCGCTCCTGCCAAATCGGCGTGTCCGGGTCGAGGCGACGCCACGCGCTTGTGGCGGGCTGGATCGCCATCGCCGACCGGCAGGGCCTCTTGCCAGTTCTTCCAGTCCCGGTTTTCCAATTGAATCGAGATCGGCGAGCCAATCGTCATGCCATGCCGCACACCGGAAAGAATATGCGCCGTGTCGCGTTCGATCTTCATGCGGCCGCCGCGTCCGTAGCCTTGCTGCCGGCGCCAGAGCTCGCGATCAATGAAGCTCTGGCTCACTTTCAGACCGGCGGGCATACCGGAAAGAAAGGCGATCAAGGCCTCGCCGTGAGACTCGCCCGCGGTGAAATAGCGCAGCATGAGTTGCTAGATTCTACCTGATGAAGCTCGGCTTGCACGCGATTTTCACCCCCACCGGAGACGAATGATTGTTACAATAACGGCACACCTTCGTTCTCTGAGTTCTGCCCTCGCCACTTCGAAGAATTCATCTAGGAGTAGCTGTGTGCCTGAGCCAACCGAGACAGCAAAATTCCCTTTTGCCGGCACAACAATTCGCTGCGTGTTGGCGCACGAACAGGTTTTGGTGCGCCAAGGCTTGCGGCGTTTACTGGAGGACGAGTCCGACATTAACGTTGTCGGCGAAGCCGGTGAAGCCGCTGAATGTCTGCGTCAAATCTATGCCTTGCGGCCCGACGTGGTCATTGCCGATGCCCGGACGTTTAGCACCTCCGATGCGAAGCTTTGTGTCTCGCTGCACTCTCCCGGGCCCAAGTTTGTTTTCTTGAGCACAGAGGAGGAATTGCGCCTCGCGAATCATCATGCCCAAGCCAAGGTGAACGGATGCGACGTGCGGCAGACCTCAGCTGAAGAATTAGTGCAGATGGTGCGGAGCGCATGCGGCAATCGAAAGACAGCACAACGCTCTGAAGAAAATCCACCGGACGGCGAAGCTCTGGTCTTGTCGGGGCCAGCTCTAACCGCGCGCGAAGAAGAAGTTCTTAAGCTGCTTGCCGAGGGCAAAACGGTTCGCAAGGCGGCCACAGTTCTGGGCGTGAGCAGCAAAACAGTTGATTCGCACAAATTCAACTTGATGCGGAAGCTTGGCCTCCACAATAAAGCTGAATTGGTGATGTGGGCAGTTCAAAAAAAGCTCGTGAAGATTCCGGCGAACCTGTAGAACCTTTATCCCAATTTACTCGCGGCGACCAACTCCGCAAGGCTGGAGACCTCCAGGTCAGGTCGGCCCTGAGTCGCCTTTACGGCACCCACTCCCTTTCGCGCCGAAGGCCGATTCACCCAAATCGTTGCCAAACCGAGCGATTGCGCCGGAATCACATCATGATAAACGCTCTGTCCAACGTGCAGAATGCGATGCACGGGAACACCGATGCGGCTGAATGCCAGTTCGAAAATCCTCAACGAAGGTTTGTAAGCCTTCGCTTGTTGCGCGGTAACGACGTGATCGAATGTGATGCCAAGTTGAGGCTGCGTGGAGGCGAAAAGATCATCATCTACGTTCGAGATAATGCACAGGCGAAATCGCCGCTGCAATTGACGTAGCGCCCCGACCGTATCGGGCCAAGGCTTCCACTCCGCCAGCGATTCCGGCAGAGAACTGGTTTCATCTTCTGTCGGAGCGAATTTAAAGTAATCGCCGAAATCTCTCACGACCCGTTCCAAGACCTCACGATAGCGGCGGAACTCTCCCTGCTCAGCATCGGCTTCGAAGTCGGCAAAAAGTTTCAGGATTGTCGCGTCATCGGCGGACTTGCCGTGACTGGCAAGAATCGGGCGTAAACAGTTCAGAATTCCTTCTTCCCAGTTGATCAGCGTCCCATAACAGTCGAACGTGATGACTTCGAATCGATGGAAGTCGAGCCCGGAGCGCGTCGACTTCATCGCAGCAATTTCTCCATCTCGTCCTCGTCGATCACATTCACGCCCAGGTCTTTCGCTTTGTCCAGCTTGGAGCCGGCATCTGCGCCCGCAACCACGTAATCGGTTTTCTTGCTGACCGAGCCGGTCACTTTGCCGCCCGCGTCTTCAATCATTTTTTTCGCTTCATCTCGCGTGAAGTGGGCCAGCGTGCCCGTCAGAACAAAGGTCTTTCCAGTGAGTTTTGTGCCACGTTCTTTTTTAATTCCGCTTAAAGTCAGGCCCGCCTCGCGCAAGCGATCAACCAGCTTACGATTGGCGGCGATGCTGAAGAACTCTGCGATGCTTTCCGCGATCCGCGGGCCGACTTCGTCCACTTCCTGCAACTCTTCCAGCGAAGCACGCTCCAGTGCTTCCATGGGTCCGAAATGTTCGGCCAGGAACTGCGCGGTACGCTCGCCCACAAATCGAATACCCAAACCGTAAATAACCCGCTCCAGCGGCAATTTCTTGGAACGGTCGATTTCGTCAAGAATGTTCTGCGCCGACTTGTCAGCGAATCGCTCAAGGCCGAGCAGTTTTTCTTTCGTGAGGTCGTAGATATCGGCCACGTTCTTGACCAGTCCGCGGTCGATTAATTGATTGACCAGCGATTCGCCCATGCCATCGATATTCATTACGCCGCGAGACGCAAAATGCAGAATCGTGCCAAGTAATTTGGCGAGGCAGTTTGCGTTGACACACCGATAATCCACTTCTCCTTCGGTGCGGACAACTTTGGTGCCGCAGACAGGACACTTCTCTGGCGCTTCAATCTCTTCTGTGCCGCGTGGATGCTCCTTATCGACTTCAACTATCTTCGGAATCACGTCGCCACCGCGCTCAACGCGTACCCAATCGCCAACCCTTACGCCTAAACGCTGGATTTCATCCAAGTTATGCAGCGTGGCGTTGCGAACCGTCGTGCCGCCGATTGGAATCGGGACTAGCTCCGCTACCGGCGTCAGTTTGCCAGTACGGCCAGTTTGCCAACGAACGCCTTCGAGTTTCGTCACGCCGCCACGCGCCGCATATTTGTAGGCGATTGCCCATCGCGGAGCTTTGCCGGTGAATCCCAGCTCCACCTGCCAGGCCGTCCGGTCGACCTTTACGACGATTCCGTCAATCTCATACTCCAGGGAATCACGCTTGCCCTCCCACTCCTTGATGAATGCCCAGACTTCTTCCATTGAATGCACTAGCTTGCGGTTTGGGTTGACCTTGAAGCCTGCTTTTTTTAGCGCATCAAGCGTCTTCCAGTGGTGATCGAAATAAGTTCGCCCGTTCGCTAAAAGAACATATGGAAAGAAATCAAGACGACGCTGGGCCGTTACACTGGCGTCAAGCTGTCGAACCGTGCCCGCGGTAAAATTCCGCGGATTGGCAAAAGTAGCCAGCCCCTCACGTTCACGCTCCGCGTTCAGCTTTTTGAAAGCCGCAGTGGGCATTAGAAGCTCGCCCCGTACCTCAAAATCTGATGGCATGCTGGCCGCCTTCAGCTTGCCCGTGTGAATCGAAAGAGGTATCGAGCGCACGGTGCGCACGTTGAGGGTGACGTCCTCGCCTATGCTTCCATCGCCGCGAGTTATCCCGCGAACCAGCCTGCCATCTTCATAGATCAACGCCAGCGACATGCCATCCAATTTCAATTCGCAGACGTAATCCACATCTTTTCGCCCGCTCAGTTCGTGTACCCGGCGTTCCCACGCCCGCAACTCGTCTTCACTGTAGGTGTTGTCGAGCGACAGCATGGGCGACGAATGTGCTACTTTCACGAAGCCCTCGCGCGGCTTGCCTCCGACCCGCTGCGTGGGAGAATCTGGCGTGATCAGCGCAGGGTTCTCCGCCTCCATATCTTTTAGCTGTTGCATCAGCTTGTCGAATTCGGCATCGCTGATTTCTGGATCATCGAGGACGTAGTAGCGGTATTCGTGGTGCCGAATCTTCTCGCGGAGTGATTCGATCTTTTTTTCGGCGTCTTTGCTGGAAGAGACCATCGGGCAGATTATAGTCGGAGTCCGCGAAGCATGGCCCGGAGTCCGATCGCATTGTGCCCCGCCAGCTTTATGAACATTCTCGAGACACCTCGCCTGATACTCCGTGAATTTGTGGCGGACGATCAGGACGCCCTCGCCCTCGTTCTCAGCGATCCTGAAACCATGCGATTTTATCCAGCTCCGCTCGATAAAGCCGCAGTCGAGGAATGGATCGCCCGCAATCGCCTCCGCTACATCAAAGACGGTCACGGCCTATGGGCCATGGTCTTAAGGCTCACGGACGAGGTAATTGGCGATTGCGGTTTGACGGTACAAACTGTCGACAACGCGGATGAAATTGAAATCGGATATCACGTCAGGCGTGACCTTTGGGGCCAAGGGTTCGCTACGGAGGCGGCGCGTGCCTGCCGCGAATATGGTTTCGCAAAGCTTCCCGTCGAACGTCTCATCTCAATCATACGTCCCGAAAATCTGCCATCCCGCCGCGTAGCGGAAAAGAACGGCATGAAAATCTCGAAAGAAGTCACGAGAACGGGATTTCTGCATTGGGTTTACTCAATTCGAGGAGACGAATCGGAAGATACCAAGAGCTAGTGCAAACCGAACACAGCCATCCAATACCCAATCCTGTGCCTGCACAGTACAATCCCTCTTCGGTCAGCCATGAGAAAAGCGGCTTTGCTCTACAACCCAGCGTCCGGCGGCAGTCGCGTGAAACGCAAGACCGAGTTGGAAGCCGTTCTTTCCCTGTTTCGCGCCGCGGGGGTGGAAGTGGAACTTATGCTTCCCCACTCTGCTGCGCAAGCGCAGGAGCAGGCCAGAGAAGCGATTCAGCGCGGCTGCGACACTGTGTTTGCCGGCGGAGGCGATGGGACCATCCACAACATCGTCCAGGTGCTGGCGAATACTTCGGTCGCGCTGGCGATTCTTCCCCTGGGCACGGCCAACTCTTTGGCCCACGACCTCGGATTGCCCATAAATATTTTCCATGCTGCACAAGCCGCGCTCCGGTCAAAGCCGCGCCGGATTGCACTCGGCCATATTCATTATCACGATCTCGCGGGCAGCCCAGCCACGCGTTTCTTCATAGTCGCGGCCGGCGCGGGAGTCGACGCCCATCTTTTCTACAAACTCCATACCGGAGACAAACAGCGAATGGGCATGGCAGCCTACTATGCTAAAGCGTGGCATCTCTGGTTTAGCCACTCGATGACCCGGTTCCACATTGAGTTTTGCGAAACGGATTCAAAGGAGAGACATGCAGCCGATGTAACGGAATTGCTGGCGGTGCGCATTCGAAATTTCGGCGGAGTGCTGCAGGAGTTAGCGCCAGGAGCTTCGCTCGAACGCAATGACATTCGCCTGGTTTTCTGTCGCACAGCCAGCCGTCTGGCCTATCTTCAGTACGTCTCCCGCGGATTCCTACGGAGAAATTGGAGGGTCCCGGGAATCGATTTGGCGCACGCGGAAAGAGTATCGTGTTCTTACTTGAACGAATCGAAGTTGGAAGAATCGAATTCCGTCGCGAGCACATCCCAACCACATCCCAAAGTCTACATTGAGACAGATGGAGAGTTAGTCGGGACGCTGCCCGCCGAAATCACAGTCGTTTCAGATGCACTGACCTTGCTTCGGCCATCGTGCTGAAATTCTGCAACCCTCCGATCACTACGACTAAATCTTTAGCGCACACTGTCGTTCTGATTAAGTCATTGGCACGTTTCAAGAAATCCAAATAGAATCGTGCTGTCCCTTGGAACCAGTCACTCATTTCCTCACCGGAGCGTGCATGGGCCGCGCCGGTCTCAACCGTAAGACTGCGCTGGCCACGGCAACGTTGACTCTCGCCGCCGAGGCGCCCGATCTCGATGTTCTCGGACGGCTGCGCGGCCCTGCCTTTGGTTTCGCCCATCATCGCGGCTTCACGCACTCTTTTCTAGGAGTTCCCATCGATGCGATGGTCGTTCTCGCTTTCGTTCATCTCATCTGGCGCCTGCGTGGCCGAAAGATAAAAGACCCCAAGCTGCCGCCGCGTTGGGGACTGCTGTTTTTTTTCGCATGTCTCGCAGGCCTTAGCCATATCCTGCTAGACTTCACCAACAATTACGGAGTGCGTCCATTCTGGCCGTTCTCCCAGAAGTGGTATTCCTGGGACATCGTCTTCATCTTCGAACCGATCATGTTCACCATGCTACTGCTCGGTTTGATTTTGCCGTGGCTGTTCTCGCTGGTCGATCGTGAGATCGGAGCGCGGGCCCGCGGACCTCGCGGCCGGGTTTCCGCGTCCCTGGCACTCATCGGCGTGGTTTTTATGTGGGGGGTGCGTGATTTTGAGCATCGCCGCGCTGTGGCTGCGCTTGGCGCTCGCACTTACGCAGGCGCAGAACCGTTGCGGGTTTCTGCATATCCTGCGCTGACCGATCCGTTTCGCTGGTATGGCGTTGTGGAGACGCGGAACTTTTTTGTGCTCGCGCCGGTAAACTCACTCGGCAATGAAGTCGACCCTGACAATGATTTGAAAATTCGTTACAAGCCGGAAGAAACTTCAATTACGCTCGCGGCAAAGAAATCCTATCTGGGGCGCGTGTATCTGGATTGGGCGCGATACCCGACAACCGAGACCGCAGTCCTCCCGCCGCCAGAAAGTGGATACATCGTTTATTTTCAGGATTTGCGGTTTGTGCAGCTTCCCAGCCTATTTGGCCCACGGAGTGAGACGCGGCACGCGCTGGGCGCAGGGGTTCAGCTCGACGATAAGCTGCATGTAGTCGGCGATGTCTACGGCTTGGGTGAGAATCAGAGGCTTTATCCTGAGCCGAGGTAAGAAAACTGATCGGGCGCTCTTGAGCGCCGCTTAGCGACTCTCTTCTGGCCAGGCCCGATTCTCCAACTCTCGCCTAATCTTCGGCGGTACATCACCCGCTCGCCACACGCCTGCGTTTTCGATTGCGCCGCATCAGCAGCCATACCAGCACTCCGCCGGCAATTGCCCCCAAAAGCCAGCCAAGATGCCGCCGAACCAGCGCTCCCGTTAGATCCACGATTTGCGGACCAAATACAGCACCAGCACCGAAAGGACCGTAAAGCGCACAAACCTTCCCGCCACCACGGCCGCAATGAACTTGCGAAACGGCATTTCAGAGATCGCCGCGCCAAGCACGAAAATCTTGAACGGCATGGGAGGCGGCAGCATCCCGGGAAACATCAGCGCCCAGAATTCGTGTTCCTCGAATGAGCGATGGATGCGCTGGAATCGCTCTTCCGAAATGCGCTTGCGAAGCAGTTTTTCGCCGCCTTCGTATCCAATCAAGTAAAGCGGGATGCTACCCAGCGCCGAACCGAACGAAGCCAACGCCACATAGAAAAAAAGCAGCCTGCGATCGTGATAGACATATGTGGCCACGATGGCATCCACCGGCATGCCCAGCAACGCGGAATCAGCGAAGGCGATGACGAAAACCCCCCAATAACCCAGGTGGTGCAGCAACCCCCAAATCCATGCGGTGTAGCGCGCCAGAATGTGGCCGATAGTTTTCAAAGGAAATTCAGTCTACGCGAAAAGTAATCCATATTCATCGGATTGAAACATTTGCGGTTCGAGTGCGGCCAATTGATTCAACGTTAATGTTGAGGTCACTCGGGTTACTTCCCTAGTTACCATGCACCAATTTTGATGCAACTTTCATGCGCCTGTAACATTGGCCTGCTACAAACTGAATATGGATCTGCATGGGTACAACACGCTGATCCTCTCCGACCTGCACCTGGGTGCAGAGACCAGCCATGCGCGCGAAGCCACCCGCGTGCTAAAGGCAAACCGCTTCCGGCGGCTGATTCTGCTGGGCGATATTTTTGCTGATCTCAATTTTGCCCGCCTCACGAAAGAACACTGGAAATTCCTTAGTTACATCCGCAAGCTCTCGAACCCCAAGCGCAAGATCGAAGTCATCTGGGTGGAAGGGAATCATGATCACGGACTCTCCGCGATTATGTCGCACCTGGTCGGCGTCCGGGTTTACCAGCACTACGGATCGGACCTGCGGCGGGTTGCGGCATCTCGCGATTCACGGCCATCAGTTTGATGGCTTCCAGGTGAACAACGTACGCCTCAGCAAGCTGGGGACTTCGCTTTATCTCAGGCTGCAGAAGCTGGATTTCAAGAGCAAGCCGATCGCGCGCCTTATCGACCGGCTGAACACGCGTTGGTTGCGCATGTCGCCGAAGGTGGCGTCAGGCGCGCTGCATTTTGCGAGGCAACACGGCGCCGACCGCATTTTCTGTGGGCACACTCATGAAGCCGTGCACGTCCAACAGGATGGAATTGATTACTACAACGCGGGAAGCTGGGTGGATTCCCGCATGACGTACCTGACGATTGATGAACAGGAGGTTCGCATCCATGAGTTTACCAAGCATGAATTTGACGAGCATGAATGTAGCGAACAGGACTTCACCGAACACGAATTCGATGAGCACGGCCTTGCGGAACACGACTCCAAGGAGCGAGTTGACCATCGTAATTCCGGCCAAGAACGAGGCGAAGCTGGTCCCTCGTTTGTTGACTTCGCTGGCGAATCAGGACTACTCGAAGATGTCGAGTACGAGGGTATTGGTCGCTGACGCAAACTCGAGCGACGGCACGCCCGAAATTGTCATGGGCTTTCGTGACCGGCTGAATGTGACGGTGATTTGTGGAGGAATGCCTTCCGTTGGCCGTAACCTGGGCGCAGCGCAGGCGGAGAGCGACTATGTTCTTTTTCTCGATGCGGACATTGAACTGGCGCATCCCTCGGTGGTTCGTCGGGCCGTTGAAGCGGCCCAGAACAGGCAGCTACATTGCGTCACCACAAGCATCCTCTGCCGCGAAGGAAACTTGATTGACAAGCTAGTGTATGTAGGCAACGACCTTTTCCAATATCTTTCGCGCCTGCACCATCCATTCGCGACCGGAATGTTCATGCTTTTCGATCTGAAGAAATTCCGCGAACTCGGTGGGTTTCACGAGCGGGTTCATTTTGGCGAAGACTATTTGCTCAGCCAACAGGTGGAGCGCAAGCGCTTCGCAATCGTTCGCGGCGGAGTGTACACGACCAACCGCCGTTTCAAGAAAATGGGACATCTGCGTGTGGGCTGGCTGTTCCTGAAAACTGCGATGAATTTCTGGAACGAAGACTATTTCCTGCGCGATCACAAATACTGGCAAGCGTAAAGTTGCCGGCTTGATCTTGCTTGGATTGCTCTGCGCTCTGACTCTGTGATTTTTCTCCGTGGCCACAATAAAACAGGATCCAGTCAACCAGCTGGATCCTGGTCCCTCTGATCAAGCCCGAAGTTTAGAACCGAAGTTTCGAGACGAAGTGTCTAGAAGCGGAACACAATGCCCGTAGAGACGCGAGCGTTATTTTGCCTGGCTCCTAACAGGTGCGTCCCCACGTAGTCCCCCTCAAGACGCCAGGCAATTGGATGAAAAATCCGGTAATCGATTCCTCCGCCGAACGCTTCAGCGAAAGAAGTGTCCGAACCAAAGCCGTTGTTCACGTTGACATGCCCGGCACCGACCAAGACCTCGGCGAACGGACGGAACTTTGCCACCGATATGGATACGCGGGGTCCAAAGAGATAATTGCTTGCGGTAAAACCCGCGTTTACAGAACAAACCCCTCCAAAGGCGCAGACTGAGACAATATTCTGTGAGCCGTAGTGCTCATCAAAATCTGCGACGATTCCAAGAAACGGAATGATTTTGCCTTCCACCGATGCCTCCCAGCCATTGGCACTGGTGCGATTCACCGTAGAAGAAAGATCGGTGTTGTAGTAAGAGTAGCCGAAGAAGACATTTCCACTGGGAACTTGAGCGCTCCCGAGGGTTCCGAATAGGAGGATGGAAAGAAGAACGAATCCTGTTTTTCGCATACGATCTCGACCTGGCCTTTCTGGTTTCATTTAGCAGGATCTGCGGTCATGGTTAGATGCCTGGGATGGTAAATCGGTTAACTGTCTCCGTCTCTCCTCGATTATGCGGTCCGGCTGCGCGGGATGCTTTCCTCCCAAAGACAAAACATATTCAGCCGTGAGGGACTTGAATCAGAACCGCCAAACCAATCCGGTCGAGATTCTGATGTCGCTCTGGTTCGCATGAAGCAGGTGACTGTGGACGTAATCTCCCTGCAGTCGCCATGCGAATCTCTTGAAAGGAAGTCTGCGATCCACGCCACCTCCGCCGTCCTCGAGAAAGGGATTGAACGCTTCCCCGCTGGTGACCGTCTGCTGAATTCCTACTCCCGCGTGCGCGAACACCCGCCACTTGCCATAATTTTTTGACAATCGCGCTCCCAAGACGGCGTTATATTGCTCGACTCCGGTGCGATAAACACCGCTCAGATCGAGGATGAATCCAAGGTGAGGATGGCTGATGAAAGGCTTTACTTCCACGCCGCCATCCCAGCCGCGAAAGGACAGACGGTTGATCACGTCCACCGAATTAGCGTAGGCCACGCCGGCATAAACATTTCCACTTTGGATGAGTTGCGCTTTGGATGCAGTCGTCAACAACGTCAAGCTCAGAAATCCCAGCACCACGGCTGCGGTTTTTGACACGAAAATGAATCCTCCCTGGCAATTTATGCCAGCAGCAAATTCTACCTGAATGCGCAAACCCTGTTGGATGAAGTCGGTTAGATGCAGTGTACCGTAAGCTCAGGTGCCCAAACCGGCCCAAATTTGTGCGGATGCAAGAGTGGCACTTTCCAGAGAAAAATTACGCCATTTTCATGGTTCCAAACAGCATCCACAAGCGTCTATCTACTAGCATGCAATCCACCGACACGTATCGGCAACCGTGGCCGCTACCGGAATTCCTGGCAGCGTCCACAGAACTGTATAAGGAGTCGAAGTTGAAACTCAGCTTGGAAGTTCGGAATTGCAGCGACGTCATTGTAATTCACTGCCAGGGCCGTATTGTCTATCGCGATGAGGCACTGGCTCTGTCGCGAATGGTGAGCGAATTCCTGCAGACTGGCAATAAAGTCATTCTCGATCTTAGTGGGGTTATTTCCATGGACAGCGCCGGTATCGGCGAGCTGGTTCTGCTGCACATCCGGGCAAACTCGCTGAAAGCGGAGATGAAATATGCCAGCCCGAGCCCACTCGTGCGCGAATTGCTTGGCCTGACCAACCTGGATTCAGTGCTTGAGGTTCATCCGAGCCTTAGCGATGCATTGGCGGCGTTCCAGCCTGCGGAGGCTTGCGCAGATTGCTGAGTTGAAGACCGTCTCAGATCCGCATGGGCATCACGATATACCGGTACTTATAGTCGTCCCCATCCGCCGGTCGTAGCTGTCCTGCCGACTGCGAATCCTTCAACTCGAGCCGGACTTCTTCGGAATTTGCAGCCTTCAGGAAGTCGACCAGATACGCAGCGTTGAAGCCGATGGTGAGGGTCTCGCCGTCATACGGAGCTTCAATCGAATCCTCGGACTCGCCGGCTTCGGTCGACGATGCCGAAATCTTGACTTCGCCTTTTTCCAGCTTCAGGCGCACGGCGCGCGAGCGCTCGTCGGCAAACTGGGCGACACGGAGGATTGCCGCATTCAAGTCATCCGCGTTCAGCGCGATGCTCTTGCTGTTGTCCTTCGGCAGGACCGCTTCGAAGTTGGGGAACTGCCCTGTGAGCTGGCGAGAGGTCAGCAGGCGTGAGCCGATGCGGAAGTACAGCGTCGACTCATCTTTGGCAAACTCTACGGTTTCGGAGTCGGTCGCATCCAGCAGCGACTTCAGTTCGTCCATCGCCTTCTTGGGAACCAGCGTCTTCATTTCGCCGGAGACCCCTTCAAACTTTTCTCCTGGCCGTTCGCAGTGCGCTAAGCGATGACCGTCGGTGGCAACCATGGTGATCGATTCTGGTTTCAACAGCATGAGCGCGCCGTTCAGCGTATAGCGGGACTCTTCGTTCGAGATGGCAAAAGCGGTGCGCGCAATCAGACCACGCAAAATCTGGCCAGGAATTTTCACTACGCCTGAAGCCGGAAATGCCGGCAAGCTGGGAAAATTTGATTTCGCCATCCCAACCATCTTGGTGTTGGAACGCCCGCAGCGAATGCTGACCCAGTGATTTTCCAGCAACTTAATGGTGATATCGGCATCCGGGAGCAGTTTGACGTAATCATGAAGTTTGCGGGCGGGGATGGTGCAGGAACCTTCCTTTTTCACTTTCGCATTGCAGGAGGTTCGAAGGCTCAGATCGAGATCGGTCGCGGTGATAGAAAGCTTGCCATCGGCCGCCTCGAATAAATAATTGGAAAGGATCGGAATCGTGGTCTTGCGTTCGACGACTCCCTGTGTGGCCGTCAACTCGCGCAGCAATTCCACTTTGCTGACCGTGATCTCCATGGTTCCCACTGCAACCGCTGCTTCCACCGGCATAGACGTTATCTCCCCTGCCGCGCGCTACTTTTATTACTTCCCTTATATCAAATACAAAACCTATAAAACCAGTAGTAGCAGTAGGCGCCGAGCAGAAGTGGAAAAGTGTATCAAACTTCGCGTTCTCACTGCTTTGCGCCAATACCTTCGTGTGAGAAATCGGTCCCGAAAGCGGCAAACCGTTCGGAGAAAATTCCCTGTCCCGCCAATTCCGCTTCCGCTTGCACAGATTCCACACCCCATTCACAGCCACATCCGAGGAAGACTACATCGCTTCGTGCAAATCGCGAAAAGAACAGCGATTACCCGCCCAATTGTTCGGTCAATTTATTGAGCAGCCTGTTCAAATCCTTGTCGTTCTTGCGGACCTCTTCGATTTTTTCAACCGAGTGCAGAACCGTGGTGTGATGCTTCCCGCCAAACTGACGTCCGATCTCCGGCAGCGAAGCTTCTGTCATCTGCTTGGCGAGATACATCGCGATCTGCCGCGGATAAACAATGGCCCGCGAATTGTCTTTGGCCTTGATCTCAACCAAACGCAATCCAAACTGCTCCGCGACCATTTTCTGGATGGACTCGATCGTAACTTTCCGCGCCTGCGAATCGATAAAATTCTTCAGCACCTGCTGCGCGTAGGGAAGAGTAATTTCCGCTCCAATCAGCGACGAATGTGCCACCAGGCGGATCAGCGCGCCTTCCAACTCGCGCACGTTCGAGCGAATATTCTGCGCCACGTAGAGCGCAACATCGGTAGGCAGCGTGACTTTTTCCTGTTCTGCTTTCTTCTGCAGAATGGCCACTTTGGTTTCTAAGTCCGGCGGCTGGATATCTGCAATCAGTCCCCACTCAAAACGGCTGCGCAACCGGTCTTCGATTTCCGCCAGTTCCTTCGGTGAACGATCGCTCGCGATCACGATCTGCTTCATGGTGTCGTGCAGGGCGTTGAAGGTATGGAAGAACTCTTCCTGGGTTCGCTCTTTGCCGGTCAGGAACTGAATATCGTCGATGAGCAGCACGTCCACGTTGCGGAACTTGTCGCGGAACGTCGTCATCTTCTCGTAACGCAGCGAGTTGATCATGTCGTTGGTGAATTTCTCGCTGGAGACGTAGCAGATGGCGGCCTGCGGCTGGCGCCGCTTCACTTCATGGCCAATCGCCTGCATCAAATGCGTCTTGCCCATGCCCACCCCGCCATACAAGAACAGCGGGTTGTAAGCCTTTGAAGGTCGTTCGGCAACAGCCTGGCATGCCGCGTGAGCAAACTGATTGCCTGAGCCGATCACGAATGCGTCGAAGGTGTAGCGCGGATTCAACTGCGCTGCGCCATCCCAATCGAAGCGCGCCTGCGATGGCGCGGAGCTGGCGGGCGCCTGTGCAGGAGCCGAAACCCCGAAGTCGTGACGCGTCGGCGTCGCAGCCGGATCATCCTCCGGCGTGACGAACTTCACGTCATTGAAATCCAGGCCCAGATTGTCGATCGCTTCCTGGATCAGATCGGCATATTTATCGCCGGCGTGCCGGAACTCTGCAGTGGGAACCCGCACGAACAGAATTCCTCCGCTGGCGTGGCTATAGCGCGTCGGCTTGAGCCAGGTGTCATAGGAGTGCCGGTTGATCTTTTTTTCGAGCGCATCCAGAATACGCATCCACGGATTGGGGGAGAGTGTTGTACCTTGTGCCGACATAAATTATGCAATACCCGCCGTGGCGTCCCGGCGGCTGGCTTGAGGGGCGCCTGTTCAACTGCAGTTAAAGTGCTTGCTGATGGAGCTACTAGTGTACTGCGGATTGCGCCGCTTGCGACCTGCGCAGTTGCCGTTTTTCGTGTGAGATTTCAAACTCGACCGTGCGGCATAGTAGCATAAAAATTTTTCGAACGCGGAGAAATCTTCACGCGAAAGATTCATCCTGCAATATTCGGAACCCCAAGCAGTGCACCTGTCAAGTGCCGAGGATATAACTGCCGCGCGAATGATGCACACACGTGGGCACGAAATTGGGAGATGCAGGGCACGACGGCAAGCGGAGCGATTAAAGGTGGCAGGTCTGGTTGGATTTTCTGGCATCGATGTCGAGGTTCAGGCGCTCGTGCAAGACCCTGATCGCTGCGTCCCGCACCGCACCCGCCACCTCAGCCGGGGCGTACACGTAGCTCCTCCATTTGTTATGCGCATAGGCCTCCGTCCACGCGTCAACCGGGAAGTACGCAGCTACGTTCTCCGTTTCTGCCGCCCGCGACGTCTGTATCAACGCGTTGCCAGTCTTTAGTCCCGGAACGTCGGGTATGCTGAGCCGAATATCGTGTATGTTGCACTTTCCGCGGTTCACATCTCCGAGATACTTGTGTATCGACGCTTCGACGTCAGAAAGCTCTTTCGGCTGCTCTGTCAGGTCGATGAGCTTCTGTCGACCGTATCCCTTCCAACTCGCCGTGTCCACCGTTCTTCGCGAGATTTCTAGGCAGCGTACGAACAAATTTCTCTGACGGAACCTAGCGAGCATACCGCGCGTATAAGCGTCACCGAAGCCATCTATCTGGGAGAAGAACTCGTCGTCGGTAGCGTAAAGATACTGGACGGGGTCCGCGAATGTGATCGTCTGGTGGCCCCTGACCATAAAGGCCGCCTGCCCCGGATTCTCCACTATGTGGCCAATGATCGATCTAAGCATCGAGTCGAGGCATTTCACCTTTTGGTGGTGATAGACAGATCCGAAAAGCGTCATCTTGCTGAATAGGATTTGTTCCAGGGGAACGTAGCTGCGAAGCACGAGGTCGCGAAATCCCTTGTGGCTTGCCGTCGAAATCATGCTGTAGAACCTTGGCAGATCGACTGTCAGGGCAAGCCCACAGTAATAACTGTCCCTCGCGATGTAGTCGAGTTTGTCGCAGTCGTAGGGACTACTGATGATCTTTGCGAGAAAATACCTGTCAGGGTCATCATGTTTCCCGAGAATGAGATTAGAGATCGTGTCGAGGTCGAGATCCGCGTGACATCTTTGGACGACGTAGTCATTGAACCACCTCGCAAATGTCGGGGATCTGACGATCAGGTAAGAGAGAATCTCTCCCGGCGCGTTTTTTGCGTACACCGCGTCTTGCCTGAACTCCTTTAGGTCTGAGAGTTGCGCGTAAATCTGCTCGGAGGCATGAGAGCACAGGCCATGCCCGACGTCATGCAGAAGGGCGGCCATACGAAGGTGCGCGAGATCACCTTTAGTACGGTCAGGGTCGGCCAGGAGTTTTCCGGCTCCTTCTACGTAAGCGCGCTCCTGCACGGCATCGAAGCACCGCTCGGATAGAGCAGCGGCGCCCAGCGAGTGCTCAAATCTGCTATGGGTTGCGGACGGGTACACATAGTAGACTAGGCCGGTCTGCTTAATTCGCCTGAGGCGCTGCAGGATCGGGGAGTCAATAACCGCCACTTCGTGTCTGGAGAATAGAAGATTGCCCAACAGTGCATCGTTGAAGACCTTCGAGCCTTTCGGCACGCTCGGAGTAAAATCTTCGAATAGCCACTGAACGAGCTTATCCACCCGCTCCGCTAGACTTCGCTGCGCAGACGCTTCCGTCATTGCCCTCTTGGCTAATTACTTCAGGGGCCCTATGCTACCTTAACGCGCTTCAAAAAATGAGCGGCTATCTCGTCGAGCTGCCTAAGCTGGTCGTGGCTAAACTCATTTCTCAGAACGTGGTTGAAAAACTGATCGGCAGAATCCTGAAGAAAAACGATCTCGTAGTCAGGGTTCTCTCGTCCGATCAAGCCGGACAATTGAAGCCTCGAGACCGACTCGCTGAGCACGGGGCTGTAAGGCTCCGGACCAGAGTCGGAGAATACAAACGCGTCCAAGATCGGATACTTCTTCGATTTCTGCAGCTCGCTGAAGATCTCCTGCAACTGAAAATCGTGGCCACGAAAGGCGAACCGGTCTCGGTTCAGCTCGCGTTTCGCAATTGCGAGCACGGCCGCTAGGATGTGATCAGGAAGAACGGCATGTCCCATTGCAGGCATCGGGTGCTCCTTTCATTTACATGCGATGGGCCAGAGTACGCCCCCAACCTTCGGGATTATCAACAAACCTATCTGCCAGCGCAATGCCCTACAACTACTGGTGGTGGGCCAAGGGCCAACCATACAGGTTGAGCATAATGGAAAAATATGGAATATGTCAACCTAATAATGTTGTCTTTAATTAATATATCGGCCATGCTTGATTGGTAAAATATGGAAGTTACAGAATCGGAAGCGAGCATAATAAGAGTGGAATCTTCTTATAGGCTGCGACTCCCTCAGGCATTGTGCAAGCGCCTGAATTGGCTCGTCGACGGCCCAGCGAGAGCGTGGCTGCTCGTAGGGACGCCGGGTAGGTGCCGGATGCTCCCGTCAGCGGAGGTCGATGCAAGTCCGGAGCTGCGGGCCCTGGCCGCGAGGATCGCGGAGCAGGCATCCGACAGGTCATCAAGCATCGTCGAGTTCCACGACGAGGCCTCAGTCGGCCTAACCCAACGTCTCGTAGAGATTCAGATGACGAAACACACGACCTCGGGATGGCGCTTCACGCTGCCTAGGGTGGTCGCGGCGATAATGCAACTACGTCCGGAGGCCAGCGAACTGGCGGTCCTGCTTGTTCAGGGTCGCGTCGAGCTATGGACGCTTGAAACCCTAAGGGCAGCAGTGAGCCAGCCCCTGCCAGACATCCTATAGCCATGAGCGGAGATTCTGGACCGCGCGGCATCCAAGCTGCCGCGAAGGTTAGTGGTTGAATGAGAAGTTCAACCCCGTGGTAAGGATCACGTCATTCTTCTTCGTATCCACCGGCGGATTCGAAACATAAATATCGCTGAACTGATTCTGCCATCCCAGCCACTTGCTGATTTTTGTGACTGTTCCGACCACGAATGCCAGTTGATATTGGCCCTGTTCCGAGTCAGTCAGCCCGGGGTAGAAATCCAACTTCTCGGTGAGCACCGTGGTCTTGCCCAGCTTGGTCATGAAATCGTCTTCAATGGTCGCTGCCATGAATCGACTCGTCATTCCGTAAGACGTAAAGCTGGGTGGCACCGCGGGTGGCGTGACCAGCGGTCCATCCGAATAAGTCTCGTGCGTATAGTTGAGGCCGCCGATCAAGTCCAGCGTGGTCGACTTCGATTTGACTGCATGTACGCCGAGGCCCCCGCCGTAAATCGAGCGCAAATCAAGGTCCTGCAAAGCGTTGCTGATGAATGTTGCCGTCGCATTGGCAAATAGACGCGGGCCCAGATTGTAGTCGTACTCGACCCCCGCCTGGACCAGATTTGCAACCAGGCTCGGACTTACCAGCGCATTGTTGGTGTAAACGGAACTGACGTAGACCGTGGTCTTGTCTTTCTCTGTCGGGTGAACCAGGTTCAGTGCCAGCGCCAGGTTTTCGGTGTCGCTGTTGCCGCGGGCCAAAGAAAATCCGGCGTTTCCGCCGCCATTCCAGCCATGCAGCCACCCGGGACGCAATGATTTTTCGTAAGCGGCTTGTTCCGTGTCGTTGCGGATGGTCACGATATCGGCGACTGGAACTTCCACAGTTCCCGTCTTGGTAGCAACCTGGAATGTTCCATGGTTTGCCACAACATTTCCTACGACCGTTTTCTTTTCTTTGGTCGTGATATGAAGTTGCTGATCGCTCGTAATATGCGTGATCTTCGCCAGATCGATCGTGAGGTCGCCGGCGAACTCCGTGTGAAGCACAAGCGTCTTTCCATCAGACTTCACAATTTTGCCATTTAACCGATCGCCGCTCTTTACCGTGACCTCGTCGGCCAATGCGCTCGAGGCGAACGCGAGAAGCAGAATTAGGACACTGCTGTTGAGTTTACGCAACACTACCTACCTCCAATTTTCAAGAGAAATTTCACTGCGAAGGTGCTGAAGGGAACTCCGGGACTTACTTCAGCGGAGACATCGATTTCACACAAACCTGCAGTCGAGTACCTGCACTTGAATCACTATCGCCAAGAGGCGCCTTAACTTTTAACGTCTTTGGACTCGACCGTCTTGTTCTGCTCGGCGGACGCCGGAGGATTGTCCTTCATGCCTTCTTTGAGGGCGCGAATTCCCTCGCCCAGCCCCTTGCCGAGTTCGGGCAGCTTCTTGGGCCCAAAAACCAGCAGGGCAATAGCAAAAATGATGATTAAGTGCGTTGGTTGAAATAGACCTTCAAACATGGGAACCTCCGAGAGACACCACAACTGTTTATACGGTATCGGAGCCCAACTAGGAAGTCAAACATGTTACTTCCGTGCTCTTACCTTCGGGTTGCCGGAGGGCTAATGTGGCACGATCGGGCTCGATTTCGACGGCGAACCCGCAGCTAAAAAACCCAACAATCGGCAATTCTGCAATCGGCAATTCAGCAAGCTAAATCATCGCCCGGAGACTCGTGTGAAGCGCAAGGGCCTGTCACTTTTGTTGTCTGTTTTGGGGGTGGTTCTTACCGCCCGTGCCAGCGATACGCAGCCGGTGAACTCGACCCAGCTTTTTGCCTGGCTTACAGCAGGCGTCCCTTGTAATCGTCTGGTTCGCCTTGTACAAGAACGAGGAATCACGAGCCCTCCTGGCAAGAATCAGATTCATCAGTTTGAATCAGCCGGTGCCGATGCCAATCTGGTTCGCGCTCTTAAGGCCACCAGGGCATCGAAGTCAAGCCCTGAAAACCCGGCCGAAGCGGCTTTGGAGATCCCGAAACCTTTGATCCAGGCCGCCGTCGATGCCCGCGCACAACACTTCCACGATGCCGAACTGGATTTACGCAAGGCCTTAAACGACGATCCCCAGAATGCCGCGCTGCACTTCGCGCTCGCTGCAATGTTGCGCCAGCAAGAACAGTGGGACGACGCGTTTGACGAGGTCACGATTTCCGCGAAGCTGATGCCTGATTTCCCCGAGAACCACAGCGCTTTCGCTTACATCTTCTATCGCCTAGACGACGGCCCCAACGCAATTGACGAAGCGCGAACCGCTCTCAGTATGGATCCCCAAAATGCCGAGGCTTACCAGTTCCTCGGCCTTGGCCTTTATTCGAATATGCAATACGGTCCTGCGGTGCATGCGTTTCTCGAGTCACTCAGCCGCGACCCAAACAATCCCGATACCTATTACGATATGGGCATCGACTTGCACGCCGCTGGAAACCTGCCCGATGCTACCGATGCCTACCGGCAGGCGATTCACCTCAAGCCCACGTTCTGGCAGGCCCACGCGAACCTGGCCCTGATTCTGCACGAGCAGAACAACTATGACGACGCAACTGCCGAATATCGCGAGGCCAAGCGCCTCGCGCCGCAGGATGCGTCGGTTCGCAACAATCTGGCCAATACATATTGCGACAAGGGCGATTTCGAAGCCGCGATAGTTGAGTTGCGCGATCTCTTCCGGCAGCATCCCGAATGGACGCAGGGGCATACCTGCATGGCCCGCGCGTACATGGCGAAGAAAGATTACGCGGGCGCAATCGCTGAATTTCAATTGGCGGTGCAGCAAAATCCCACGGGCCCGGCCCAGCACCGCATGCTTGGCGAAGCCATGCTCATGGATGACAAAGTGGACGATGGCGTGCGCGAGCTGCGGCTCGCGGTGGAGCTCGACCCTGATTCTGCGGCCGCTCATCGCGCGCTGGGAACCGCACTTTTCCGGCAACGCCAACTGCCCGCAGCCGAGAAGGAATTCCGTGAAGCGCTTCGCCTGGACGCTTCTCCCGATAATCATTATTCCCTCGCCGCCTGCCTCATGACGATGGACCGTTACGAGGAAGCATTGACAGAGCTGGACGCCGCAGCACGCCTCGATCCCGAACGCACCCTGTATCGCGCCCGCCGCGAGGAATTGTTGAAGTTAATGAAACAGGTCAATTCGCAGTAGATATTTCCACTCCCAGACAGAACCAAAGCTCCAAAAAATCAATTTGGCCGCAAGATTCGGATAGTTCGTCCGCATCCCAGTGTTCTAGGCTGTCATCACTATGACGTCCACGAACGTGGCTTTCCCAACCGCAACCGTCAGTGCAATACTTTCAGAAGACGACCGCAATGCGATGCCGCTGATGCAATCAAGTTCGATCCATTCGACTTCCGCAGAAAGTTCAAAATTTGCAACGACCGATATCGCGCCGTGTGGCAAGCGGCAAAATCAGAAGAATCAAAATCAAAGTAACGATAATGATAATGTCCGCCGCTGGGACGCAGTCATCGGTCGAGACTCTCGCCATGACGGTCAGTTCGTCTTTGCCGTAGCGACAACTGGTGTCTATTGCCGGCCATCGTGCCCGGCACGGCGCCCGCGGCGCGAAAATGTAAAATTCTTTTCGCGGCCCGATCAGGCGGAAAAAGCTGGTTTTCGTGAATGCCTGCGCTGCCGCCCAAGATCGACCAGCGGGAATCCGCAATTGGATTTCGCGAAGCAAATCTGCCGCTTCATCGAGCAGCATCTGGATGAGCCAGTCACCCTGGGACGCTTAAGCAAAGTTTTCCATCAAAGCCCGTTTCACTTGCAGCGCCGCTTCAAGGCAGCGCTGGGAATCACGCCGCGCGAATATGCCGATTCCTGCCGTCTTCGCCAACTCAAGCGTAATCTGCAGGCGGGTGGCAATGTGACTCGCGCCATGTATGACGCCGGCTATAGCTCGAGCAGCCGCCTTTACGAAAAGACCTCATCGCAACTTGGCATGACGCCCGATAAATACCGCCGCGGTGCCATCGCCGCTTCCATTCGCTACGCCTGCGCCGACTCGCCGCTGGGACGCATGTTGATCGCCGCCACCGACAAAGGAATTTGCTCTATCCAGTTTGCGGGCTCTGACAGTGAGCTGATCGAAGGCCTTAAACGCGAATTCCCATTCGCCGCGCGTAAGCCAGACGATGGAGATCTGCGGGAGTGGATCAAAGTGCTGCTCTCAAAGATGACGGGCAAGAACCCGGATGCCGCGCTGCCGCTCGATATCCGTGCTACGGCATTTCAATGTCGCGTGTGGACTTATCTGCGGTCAATCCCCTTCGGCGCGACGAGAACTTACCAGGATGTGGCAAAAGCAATCGGCCAGCCCAGCGCATGCCGCGCCGTGGCCCGAGCATGCGCGACCAATCCCCTTGCCATAGCAATTCCATGCCACCGCGTTGTTCGCGGAGATGGCAATATCAGCGGGTACCGCTGGGGAGTGGCACGAAAGAAGGTTCTTTTGGAGATGGAGCAGACATAGGCGTAGACAAGCTAGGCCGGCGGGACGGCTTTCACACAATCGCGCCAGCGGGCCCTCCCTCATACTCATAGTCGCCGAAGCCCAGGACCAGATAGCCAATGCCACACAGGAGAAACAGCAGAAAGAAACCAAACGCGCCCCCCTGCCCGAAAGCTTTGGCAATATCGATCGCCACCACGATCATGACAATGAAGTTGACCACCGGAATGAAGTAGAGAATCAGCCACCAGCCGGGCCTGCCGGCAATTTTCAGCATGGTATATAGATTGTAGAAGGGGACCACGATGGCCCAGCCGGGCTGACCGGCCTTCTCAAACATCTTCCATCCGCCGACGATAACCATGGCTCCAAACGCCAGCCAAAACAGAGACGCCATCCCACTAAAGGGTGCGAACAGGTTCTCTGAACCGCTTTGCAAAAACAATGCTGAAGGTGAGGTCATTTTCGCCTCCTTGTCAGGCGGCCAGTTGCAACGAGTCGCTTAGTCAGGGCACCCACAAGTCTCAGGGGTCGTTGCCAGCACCTTGGCCGAAGGTCGGCCCCAATATATACCTGCAAAATCATATCGGCGATATTTTTTTCGTCGTGCATCCGGGTGGCTATCGTGACATAGCTTAAAGAATCAGAATCGAATGGAAGCAGGGCCTCGGCTCTCACGACTGCGTCACCATTCGCCGCACTGCGATCCAGTTCAATAGGGCGATGACGATTGTTGCGGCCACAATCATCGATTGCCCGAAATCCACGCGGGTTATCAAAACCAGGCAAATGATTACTCCGAGCACTGCCAACAAATTCCCTGCCGGCAACCGGAACCTGGCTGCTCCCGGCTGCTTTCTGCGAAGCACCGGCAGGGCCGCACAGCCCACGCCGTAGTAAAGAAGCCGCGCTACAGCTGAGAGAGTGACGTTCCATTTGAATTCGCCGACCAACGCGAAGATCCAAACCACTCCCGCGAAGACCAGAATCGATACATAAGGGGTCTGAAAACGCCGATCCACGGCAGCAAACGATTTAGGAAAATCTCCCTGCTCAGCCAGAGCGAAGAGGACGCGGGGCATGGCGAGAATTTTCGCGCTGAGATATCCGTAAAACGAAACCAGCGCGCCAATGGCGACCAGCGCCGCGCCGATCGGCCCAATCGCAATTCTTGCCACGTCGGCGAGGGGACGAGCCTGGTGCATGGCATCGGGCAGCACTCCGACCACAACCCACTGAATCAGCGCGTAAATGACGGTGCAGGCCAACAACGCCACGAACAGGGCGAACGGAGTGTCGCGTTGCGGATCTTTCGCTTCGCTCATCGGAGCCAGCGCGGTTTCGAAACCACCGTAGGCGAAGACCAGAAGCAGCACGGCGCTCATCCATTCACCTGCATTGACTGCTGGCCCAGCCGCAGTCGCAATTTGCCAATGATGATGGGCAAGAACGAAAGTCCCAAGCAAGATCACCGCAGCCAGTGGCAAAAGTTTGGCAACAGTAAAAAAATTGCTGACCTGCGCTCCACCGCGCACGCCGCGAATATTAATGAAAGCCAGAACCCCCACCAGCGCCGTAAGAATCAGCGCACGGGGCAGCGGCTTGCCTGCATGGGGAAAGAACTCGCCCAGGTATATGACAAACAAATTTGCATTCGCTGCCGGCGCGGCCACCTGGCCGAGCCACAGCATCCATGCGGTTTGAATTCCCATGAAGCGTCCGAACGCGACGCGTGCGTAGAGATAAGGTTCGCCAGCCTGCTGAAAGCGCGACGCCACCTCGGCGAAGCAGCCCATAATGATGCTCATGCCGGCCCCGGCAATCAACACTGCCCAGATGCTCGCCTTACCGACCAGTGCCGCGACTGTCGAAGGCAGGCCGAAAATCCCACTGCCGATGATGGAATTCACTACCAGCGCGACCAGGCTCCAGCGGCCGATCGCGCGGACCAGTTGGTATCGGGGCGCGTTGCTCGTTGCCGTCTGCATTAAGGCGCGTTTGTATCACAGATCGCTGGCCAAGGAAATGAGGTGTGGTGGTCAGTCTTTTGAATTCGGGACTTACTCGGCGGACTTCGCGGATCCTTTGCGCTCTTCGCGGCAGGCCCTTGTTCATGGCAAAATTCCGCAGTCTTGGAACCTAGAACGAAAGTTTCACCGGAGTTTGACCCGTTAGTTCCGCGCAAGCCGGCGCGCGGAAACCCCCACTGCTAGCCATGTTCAGAGCCATACAACGGGCCGGTTACCTCCGTAGACCAAGGTAATTGCCGGAATTACCAAAGCGCATGATCGTGGGACATCTATCAGCCTCGCGCTGCCGATGAGATGTTGTATGGCACGCAGATCATCGCACCGTCGCATGGCGAACAGCACAGAGATGGATGACCTTCACAGCAGAATGATGCGGGTAACCGAGGATTTGCGAGTGATTCAGCGCGAACTGAACTGCGCAGCCATGCAGGCGCCCAGCGATCCGGAGCTGATGGAAGCCTTGAGCACGTTGCCCGAAACCGAAGCCATTCAGACCTTGTGCAAGTCGCTCGACCAGATGCGGCACTTTCTCTGGTTCTACACTCAGGTAATGAGCAACGATCCGGAACTGGGCGACAAGTTGCGCCAGAACGGCGGGCCCGCAAAACTAGACGACGGGAAAACCGGTGCTTCGTTTCTCGATCAGCTCAATCGATCCGACGAAGCTCTTCTTCTGCGCTACCTGGTGGAATCGAAAGAACGAAAGCCCAATTAACCAGCATTTATTTCGCAAGCTGGATTGTTTTCCAATCATCTTGTCCAGACCTGAGATCATCAAACCGCGAAATCAGAACACAAAACGAAAGGCTACAAGCCGCGTCCGCGGACTATAGTTTTCCTTACTTCTCCTCCGGGGCCCAGCACAACAAGATTGGCCTCCGCACCCGGCACGAATTGCCCGTGATGCTCCAAGCCCGCGGCCCGCGTGGCATTCAGGGTCGCTGCGCGCACCGCCTCTCTTAAATTCCACCCCGCGAATTGAGTCACATTGCGGACCGCGCGGTCCATAGTCAGCACGCTTCCGGCGAGCTTTCCATCCATCATGCACTTGCCATCCTTGACCGTAACCTCTATGGGGCCGAGTTGGTACTTGCCGTCCGGCATGCCCGCCGCCGCCGTAGCGTCGGTGATCAGCACCGAACGTTCGATTCCCTTCGCTTGCAGAAACAGCCTCACCACTTCAGGCGCGACGTGGATCCCATCGGCAATGATGTCTGCACTGATATTGTCGTCCTCCAAAACTTCGCCGAGGATGCCGGACTCTCGATGATCCAGCGGCCGCATGGCATTAAAAGTGTGCGTAGCATGGCGGGCTCCGGCGCGTACGCCCGCTCGCGCCTCTCCGAGCGAAGCATCGGAATGGCCGATGCTGACGCAAACCTTGCGCCGCGCCGCTTCGGCAATCGTTTCAAGTGCTCCGGGGAGCTCCGGCGCAATGGTCATCATGCGCACCAGTCCGCGTGCCGCCTGCCACAGGCGATCAAGAATTTGTGGCGTGGGCTCGATGAGGTATTCCGGAGGGTGAACGCCTCGCCGCTGATGACTCAGAAACGGGCCCTCAAGATGAATCCCGAGCGGCATAGCTTGCGCAGCGCCTTCCGTGCCCGGCGCAGAATCCTGAGCTGATTCAATAGCGGCGGCAAGCCGATCAAGGGCGCGGCAAGTCTCATCCATGGGTGCCGCGACCGTGGTGGAAAAATAACCAGTGACACCGTGCGCCGCATGAAAATGGTTCAGGCGCCCGAATTCGGAAGGCTCAGCGCGCATGAGGTCGATGCCGGCGCCGCCATGCACGTGAATATCAATGAAGCCGGGCGCAACGATGCCGTCCGGGAAGTGCTGCGTAAGATCAACAACCCTGACATTCGTTGGAATTTCCCGCTGCGCCCGCGAAGACACTGCTGTAATTCGTCCGTCCTCGACAAACAGAAAAGCGTCCTGTATCTCTTCGTCCGGCGTATAGAGGCGATTGGCGCAAAATACGATCATCGAGCTTCTAGCATTGCAGATGATGCCCGATCAGGCAAATCGAAATGGGTTGGGGCGGTAGAGTCGACACATTCATGATCGGAGTCCACGCGCCGATCCAGCGCCCCATTCGGCGGCTGCATGTAGTTACGATCAGAAGCAATCGGCGGCGAAAAGGGTCACAAGAAGCGGTAGGCTGAAAAATTCAGCCACTTCCCGGAAAAGATGAGTCAATACCGCGATGTTATAATCGATGTGCCGTCAATGGCATCGTGCTGCGAGAAGTCTTCCTCTAAACAGCAGCAACACACCGTCGGGGAGTGGCTCAGCCTGGTAGAGCACCTGGTTCGGGACCAGGGGGTCGGAGGTTCAAATCCTCTCTCCCCGACCAATTAATCCCAAGCAGTTTATTGAACCAGCGTGGGGCCGGTTTGTCGACCCCAATTTGGGTCCGTTTAGGGCGCACTTAGAAATCCTTCTACCTCCTGGGACCGCTCGGTGGGCAGTTGGACTCCGTTGCGTAGTAGACTCGCAGTGACCGGTTTCGCGCGCCTCGTAAAGTCGAGGGGTTGCTTCCCGATCGCACCAGCCATGACAGCGCCGGTCACAATGCGGCAGATCGCTGAGCGCGCCGGGGTTTCCATCGGAACGGTGTCGCACGTCATCAACGAAACCGCGACGGTCCGGCCTCGTTTGCGGGAGCGCGTGCTCGATGCAATTCGCAGGATGGGGTATCAACCGAGCGCGCTGGCGCAGGGACTTCGGAAGAATCGGACCAATATGCTCGGAATGGTCATTCCGGACATCACCAATCCGTTCTTCCCAGGCGTGGTTCGGGGCGTCGAGGACGTGGCCTACAAACGCTCCTTCCGGGTAATCCTATGCAATGCCGACAACGATCCTTCCAAGGAAGCTTCCTATGTTCGCGAGCTACGCTCCTACCACATCGCAGGCCTGCTCATCATTCCGGCGGTTGGGGCGGACATTTCGAGCCACCTCCGGGCCTATGCATCGGCCTCAGCTCCAGTGGTCTGTATCGACCGCGTTCCTGACGGCTGGAAAGGGGATGCCGTACTGGTAGCGAATGCAGACGGGGCTTACCTGGCGACACAGCATTTGATTCAGATGGGGCACCGGCGTTTAGCGATCATCGCGGGGCCGCTCGGGCTGACGAATGCGGCCGAGCGTTTGAAAGGATTTACGCGAGCATTAAGCGAAGCGCGTATTGAAATCGAGCCGGAATTCCTGCAGGAAGCCCGATTCGACACGGCGAGTGGCTATCAGGCAGCTCTCCGGCTTTTGCGCATGCGACCGCGTCCGACCGCCATTTTTGCCTGCAACGACCTTATGGCTTTTGGGGTTCTGCAGGCGGCCCGTGAACTCGGGTTGAGGTGTCCGGAGGATTTGTCAATTGCCGGCTTCGACAGTCTTGAATTCACAAACTTCACCGACCCTTCACTGACCTCGGTTTACCAGCCTGGGTATCAGCTGGGCGCTACGGCTGCGCGTATGCTGATGCAGAGGATCGACGGGTTGCGTTCTGCCCCGACAAAAGTGCTGCTTCCCACGGAGCTAAAAAAGCGCAATTCCGTCGGACCACCTGCGTCCCTCCCGGGGAAATCGCGGCAGACACCGAGCAAACGCAAAGACAGCCAAGTGGCGCCGGCCTGATGCGTTTGGAGTGAAGCTCCGCTTCAGCTTTCTGACCGACGACGGCAAAGAGGTCGTAATAAGGGTCTTTCGTTTTAGCGGGCCGCCACCTTTAGTAAACCAAAGCTCCTTAGCCCCCATGGCGTGTGCCGGGCGAGAAGGGGACAACGCGCGGAGGGTGCCATTTCTTCTGGGCCGGGATGGAGTCAAACGACTCTGGAAAAAGTCGGGCTTTTACAGTAGTCTGCGGCAACTGCGTTCCCCCATGCAGTGGAAGCCGCTTTGCCGCCCCCTAACTTCATTTCGGGAGATTGCTCTGCCCATGACATTCAGGAGTTTGGCCCTAAAATCGTTCGCTCACAGTTTCACTGTCGGTTTGGTTGGTTTTCTCTGCCTGTTTACGCCGATGCGCGGGCTGGGGCAAACCTGCATTTCTGTAAGCCCTTCCGACCTGCAGCTAACCTTTCCTGCCGTGGCCGTCGGGATCAGCAGTCCCTATAAAAGGGTCGCGCTGACCAACAACTGTGGAGTCAACATTCAGGTAAACAGTATTAGCATCAGCGCCCCTGAGTTCATACTTGACTATGGCTGGGCCCCGGTCACCAAGGTGCCTGGCTCGGTTTTGTATTATGCCATCCGCTTCCGGCCTGATGGCGCCAACACGTTCAACGGAACGTTTACCGTAAACGTCCAAGGGTTCAGCCCGATCATCGTCAAC
This sequence comes from uncultured Acidobacteriaceae bacterium, assembly GCA_963743585.1. Classification (GTDB taxonomy): domain Bacteria; phylum Acidobacteriota; class Terriglobia; order Terriglobales; family Acidobacteriaceae; genus Sulfotelmatobacter. Next base: position 713,170 of record CAVUQI010000012.1, read on the forward strand.
TTGACGGGCACAGGATACGTCACCCAGGCCGCGTCCAGTCTTAGCACTAACTCTTTTGCTTTTGGTAATCAAACGGTAGGTAGCACGAGCGCGGCGCAGTCTCTCACCATTACAAACACAGGCACGGCGTCGTTCACGGTCGAATCGGTGTACGCAGACCCGCCTTTCACGGTAACCGGTTTTTCCGGACAACCCACAACGTTGGCGGCGGGCGGCACATTACCTGTGCAGGTCACTTTTACTCCCTCGAACCAGAGCACCTACAACGGGACGCTGGTCGTAACCAGTGACATCCTGCCGCCAAAGGGAGCAACGCTCAGCGGCACGGGCACACCGCCGACAACATTGGCCGTGACCACCTACCCCACCCTGCAATGGGCGACCCAGGGATTTGCTTACAATATGCAGTTGAATGGGGCTGGCGGGAAGCAGCCACTGACGTGGTCGCTGACCAGTGGTTCAAGCCTCCCGCGCGGATTGGTGCTCTCTTCCCAAGGTCGTATTTCCGGGACCCTCGCCTCCTCCGTTACCCCGGGGAACTATAGCTTTACGGTCAGCGCGGTGGATTCGAGTGCGCGTCCCCAGACGGCAACAGCCGTGCTTACCGTTCCTGTAGGTGCGCCGACGGGCTCCGCTTGTGCCAATATCAACTGGAATGTTGCGGGAACTTCGACGCCGCTCACAGACCTGATAGATCTTGGCACGGGAACGTATTACGGTGTGCAGGGCGGGCTGTACCTGAACGGCAGCAACGTGATGCCGGCTTCGCACGATTCGAATGGCGTCGGTTTTGCCCAGGCCATCCAACCGCTGGACGCCAATGGAAGTCCCGATCCCAACGGCAAGTACGCGCTGCTTTTGATTGGCATGTCCTGTGCTCTGGATACCTCTCTTCAATTCATTCAGGACGCCACCGCGGAGCCGACAGTAAACCCAAATCTGGTATTCGTTCCCGGTGCGATGCTGGGAGCTAATGCCAGTAACTGGTCCGATCCGACCTTCGGAGGGTGGGTCGACGTCATGGACTTTTTCCTTCCCCAGCAAGGTGTGACGGCGAATCAGGTGGTCGCGGCCTGGGTCTTAACTACGGACGGACACTTGACGGGCGACCTTCCCGGACGATATGACCAACTTGCAATCCGAATATGAGTCGATTGCGCAAAACCTTCATTCCTTCTTCCCGAATCTGACAATAGCGTTTTACAGCAGCCGCTTCTATGGGGCGTATGGAAATGGCCAGCCGAACGACGCCAGCCCAGAGCCTTACGCTTATGAGAGCGGGTTTGCCGTGAGAGGCATGATCACAGACCAACTGAACGGTGTCCCGAGCATGAATTACAATCCCGCGAACGGCCCGGTGATGGCGCCCTGGGTAGCTTGGGCCGATTATGATTGGGCCAATGGGCTCCGTGCTCGCAATGACGGTTTCGCCTGGAGTTGCCAGGATTTTGACGTGGGGGGCGAGCATACGTCCACCCAGGGTAGCGAAAAAGATGCCAACCTGATGTTGAATTTCTTCAGGTCGGATGACGCAACCGTCCCATGGTTTCTGGCTCCAGCGACAAGTCATGCTCCCTCGCCAAAGCGGTAAAGGCTGGCCCTGTACTTGGCTGGCCAGACAGGGAGCGCGATCAAGAGAGGAATTCCAGGTTTACGAGAGCGTCGGTTCCGATGCCCGAGTAAGCCTTACTGAAACTGGCGCGAGTCGCAAGAACGCCGGCTCGCGCATCGCCGGCGGATTAGCTGACCCGTTAATTTCTGTCAGCGTTCAAGGGCCGACCTGCGTATAAGTTGATCTTCGCAGAAACTCTCCCTGCCCCGCGCAGCCGAGAAATTTGTCGCGTTCAACCACTACTTTTCCTCGCGACAGCACCACATCGGGCATTCCGGTGACTTCAATCCCTTCGAACATCGAGTAGTCCACGCGCATATGATGGGTCTTCGCGCTGATCGTATGCTTGCGCTCTGGATCGAAAATCACCAGGTCGGCATCGCTTCCCACGGCGATCGTTCCCTTGCGCGGATAAAGTCCGAACAGTTTTGCCGGCGTTGTCGAAGTCAGTTCTACAAAACGATTCACGCTAAAACGCCGGCCCGCTACGCCTCCAGAGAAAATCAAGCTCATGCGATGCTCAACTCCCGGCCCTCCGTTCGGAATCTTTGTGAAATCGTCGCGGCCCAGTTCTTTCTGCTCTTTGAAACAGAACGGGCAATGATCGGTGGAAACCACTTGCAGATGATCGCGCGTCAATCCATTCCACAGTTTTTCCTGGTGCCACTTCTCGCGGAGGAGTAAAAACATACTTGGCCCCTTCAAATCCGGGAGCATCAAAGTTCTCAATCGATAAATACAAGTACTGCGGGCACGTCTCAGCGTAAACGGGCAGGCCACGATCACGGGCCTCACGAACTTTTTCGAGCGCATCGTTGCAGCTGAGGTGAACAATATAGATCGGCGCGCCCGCCATCTCGGCCAGCGTAATCGCTCGCCCGGTCGCCTCAGATTCAGCCGTTGTGGGCCGGGTGAGCGCATGATACTTCGGGGCTTTTTTCCCTTGGGCCAGCGCCTGCTGTACGATCACATCGATTGCGCTGCCGTTTTCCGCATGCATGCAAACCAATCCACCGTTCTGAGAAGTAGTCTGCAGCGCCTTGAAGATGCTTCCGTCGTCGAGCATGAAAACCCCTGGATAAGCCATGAACAGCTTGAAGCTGGTTACCCCTTCGCGCACGAGGTCGTTCATTTCCGTAAGCTTTCCGCCAGAGATATCCGTCACGATGCAATGAAAGGCGTAGTCGCAAACCGCTTTGTTCGCAGCCTTGCTCATCCAGGTATCGAACGCCTGGCGCAGTGGCTGTCCTTTGTACTGAATCGCAAAATCGATGAGCGTCGTCGTGCCGCCGAATGCTGCGGCCCGGGTTCCAGTTTCAAAATCATCGGCGCTGGTGGTGCCCCCAAAGGGCATATCAAGGTGCGTGTGCACATCGATTCCGCCCGGTAGAACGAACTTGCCCGCGCGGTATTGAAGTAAACGCCCCGCGGCATGAAATCCTCCGGAGCAATCCAATGGAAACTGGCGAGGAACGAAACTATAGCAGAAACCGGGCGCAAATCTTTCGGCAGCGTTTAAGATTATTCACTAAGATTTTTCATTGAACGCCCGTTGGATCCGGGCATAACCCTTCGCCAACAGGTATTACAATCGGTCTGAAACTCGGCACTGCTGATCTTAATCGACACGCGAGACAATTCACGATGCAGCGAAGAGATTTTCTAAAAAGTACCGTTGCTGTCGCCCTGGCTGCAGAACTGGGAACAAACAAAGCACAGGCGATCGTTCCCGCGCACAACTGGGGTAAATACGACTTCGGCTGCGGGCCCCTGGTGGCCGATCGCCTTAATCAGGGACCGTTTCCTCAATACCCACCCGATGCCGTCATTCCCACTGACGATGTTGTAATGGCCACCACCCCTTCGGAAGACGTCGTGCCGAACTATGGCAAGGGACTGGTCACCTACATCACGGCAGACGGTGGCACGGAGGAAATCAAGTCAGACAACATTCCGCAGGCGATTGAAGACCTAGTGCGATTTCCCCTGGGCCAGCAGCTTTATGTCCGCCCGACCTGGAGGGAAGTGCAGCCGCGGCCCGGACGCCTGGAAATGCCCGATTACCTAAAGCTGGTTTTTGAATTAGCGAAGAAGAACAATAAGCGGGTCGGATTGCGAATTCAGATGTGCGCTCCCGACTATACCCACGCGGCGGCGCTCCCGGATTTTGTCCTCGACAAAGTTCCGAAAGTTGATCTGGTCCTGAGCGACCAGGAAAACAGCGCTGAAGCGAAAAGATATTTACAGAACCCGCATTCGCGTTATCAGCCGCGATATGACGATCCTTTTTTTCAGCAGGCATTCAAAGAACTGGTTGGCCTGTTGGCAGCAGAATTCGATGGCAGTCCGAGCGTCGAATATATCGATACCTTTATGTATGGCTTTTGGGGTGAAGGGCACACTTGGCCATTTGCCAACAATCCTTTTCCTGATTACCAGACTGCCGAGCGTACGTGGATCAATATGCTCGAAGTGCAGCTCGAAAACTTTAAGAGAACTCCCCTGCTGACCAACACTCAACCGGACTACAGCCGCGTCGGCAATTCAGAAGTGCTGGACCGCACCGTCCGCAGCAACAATTGGATTCGCAGCGACACCATCTTTATTGAGAACGAGCAGATTGAAGCGCTCAGCAATCGCCCGCCATGGATCGCGGCACTGCTCGAACAGGGTCTTCCGGGTAAACCTCCCGATCCCAACGCCACAGTTGAGGGGATTTCTCCGGCAGAAAACATGATCGATCACGTGATTGATATCGGGGCGAATTACTGGTCGCTCTGGAACTTCCACCACATCAGCGCAAAGAATCTGATGAGCTACTACCAGGCTTATCCGGCAGCGTTCGACCGGATCAATCGCCGCATTGGCTATCGGGTCAGGCCATCTTTCATCTGGAGCTATAAGGATGCTGGTTGCCTGGGGATAATTGCCGGCTTCGCCAATGACGGCATCGCAGGCGTGCCGGGCGTACTGCGAGTGACGGTCGAGAGCCAGGACGGAAAGGTGCTCAAGAGCGGTTGTCTCGACGCCGGTTATCCGTTACCCGGCAAGATTCGGCAGGCACAGTTTGTGCTCCCGAACGTCACCGATTGGAAAGGATTGAAGCTTAGAGCCGAGATTGAGGTAAAAGGAATGCGCTATCCGGTGCAGTGGGCATGTCACCAGCGACTGAACGATGACGGCTCGCTCACACTGCGTCCTAACCTGCGCCAGCAGATCTAGGCAGTTCCAACCCATCCTGGTTGTGGCAACTCCCTCAGCCGAAGAAAATCCTTCCGACGCTATGTCGGTGCGCGTCGGCATCCCAAGTCGGACGCGGGATTGCCGCGACGACTCCCCGTTGCACGGTAGCTGCTTATTTCTGGACCTTGGCCTTGGGAGTGAGCCGGCGCAGGATAAATTCTTGCGCTACGTTCGCGGCCGCTCGCTGGCCGGTGTCGATAAAGAAATTTGTCAGGAACAGTCCGGGACCGCGATTCGAGGCCGGATAGTAGGCGTTCGAAAGCGCAGCGGAGGCCAGATCCCCGCCCATGGTGGAGTAGTTCGGCTGCCATTTTCCATTGTCTCCCTTGGCCTCAAAGGGGCTGCAGAGTGCGTGGAGGATACGAGATCTTGTTGTGCCTGAACCCTGGTAGAAGTAGCGCGGGTCCTGGTGCAGAAGCGATGGCAGGATCGCGCCGCCGATCATAATGTCGGAGACACCGTCGGCATACAGAGAGCCATAGCGTTCCGCATAACCCTTCGCACCTTGTGGATAGTTTGGACGGTTTCCCGCCTGCTCGGCGGCCGCGCCTATACCAACTCCGACAAAAGTTACAGGGTCAAACGGGGGCTGGCCCAGCTTTGACCAGCGATATATTAACTGAGGCTGCCCCAGCTTTGCTTCTTTTGCAAAGCTGGGCACCACGGACCCTGCCTTCTGTCCATCCGTCACATACCAGACCTTGCGTGCTGTGTTAGATCTCGCTGGTGCCCAACCAACTTCATCGTTACTACGGCGCGGGATATCTCCACTTCATCGGGCCAGTGCAGTCTCGGCACACGTCGGCTTTCCTTGATAACCTCAAAGTAGTGGAGCGTAGGCGTTGCCGCCGATCATTAACGCACAAGGAATCTCAAAAGCATTCGGAGCGAAGCCGCTCTTCGAGGACGTATCGTTCACGGTCTCGGAGGGCGACCGCATCGGCCTGATCGGGCCTAACGGATCGGGAAAGTCCACACTGCTGCGGATACTGGCGGGAACGGAGCATCCTGATACCGGCAATGTTGCTGTCCGCAAGCGCTTGCAACTCAATTATGTGGAACAGGATTCGAGGTTCGCAGCCGGGGCCACCGTTCGATCGGTGGTCGAGAGCGCGATGCAGCGCTCGGTAACAGCCGACGGGCACCGGACCCACTTTGCAGAGACTTTGGGCCGGGCTGGGCTTGAGGATCTCGACGCGGACGCGGGCTCGTTATCCGGAGGCTGGCAGAAGCGCCTGGCTATCGTCGAGGCGCTGGTTCAGGCGCCCGATGTTTTGCTGCTCGATGAGCCTACGAATCATCTCGACCTCGCCGGAATCGAGTGGCTCGAAGACCTGCTGCGACAGGCGCAATTTGCCTGCGTGATCGTAAGCCACGACCGCTACTTTCTAGAGAATGTTGCGAGCGACATGGCGGAGCTGAACCGCGTCTATCCCGAGGGTTTGCTGCGCGTTCACGGAAGCTACACCGAGTTTCTGGAAAAGAAAGAAGAGTTCCTGCACGCTCAATCGAAGCGTCAGGAATCTTTGGAAAACCTGGTCCATTCCGAGATTGAGTGGTTGCGACGAGGAGCAAAAGCACGCACACGAAAATCCAAGGCCCGCATCGACAAGGCTGGAGAGCTGATCAACGAACTCGCCGGCTTGCATGCCAGGACCCGCACCGCCAGCGCGCAAATTGATTTCGCCGCGACGGATCGAAAAACCAAGCGGCTGATCGAACTGCAGGACATCACCTGCGAAATTGGCGACCGCAAATTATTCGAAGGCTTGAACTTCATCGTCTCCGCCGGGATGCGTGTCGGCGTGGTCGGGCCCAATGGCAGCGGCAAGACGACGCTTCTGCGCATGTTGCGTGGTGAAATCGCGCCAACGCGCGGCGAAATTCGCCGCGCCGACTGGTTGCGTACCGTCTATTTCGACCAGGGCCGCCAGCTCGATATGAACCTCACCCTGCGCCGCGCGCTTGCTCCCGAAGGCGACTCAGTCGTCTACCAGGACCGCGTGGTTCACGTCGCATCCTGGGCAGCGAAATTCCTGTTCAGCGGCGAGCAACTCGACCAACCGGTCGAGCGGCTTTCCGGAGGCGAACGCGCCCGCGTGCTGATTGCCCAGCTCATGCTTCAGCCCGCCGACATTCTTTTGTTGGACGAACCCACCAACGATCTCGACATCCCAACCTTGGAGATCCTCGAAGAGGGCCTGCTTGAGTTCCGCGGTTCTCTCGTTTTGGTCACGCATGACCGCTACCTTTTAGATCGCGTGTCGACTATCGTGCTTGGCCTCGATGGTCTTACGGTGGATGGTCAAGGCGGCGCAGCAAGCTTTGCGGACTACAGCCAATGGGAAACCTGGCAAGCAGAGCGTAAGCAGGGCCGGAACCAGACCAAGCCCTCATCGTCGCCGGTCACCGATTCGTCTGCTTCGCAAGTGCAAGCACAAAAGAAGCTCTCTTACCTGGAAGGACGCGAATATGCCGGCATTGAGGAGCGCATTTCCGAAGCCGAGCAGAAATTACAAGCCAAACGTGCTGCTCTGGAAGATCCTGCGATTGCCAGCGACGGACCGAGGCTGGTTGCCGCTCACGCCGAAATGGAAGCGGCACAAAACGATCTAGACACGCTCTATGCACGGTGGGCGGAACTGCAAGAGAAGGCCGATAGTTTGTCCTCTCGTTGATTTGCGATGCGTGCCGCTTTGAACTTGGTGTCTGCAGGGTCATAGTCGAGGGAAGCTCGCCCAGATGTGATCGCAGGGTCCCTTCTGGTTCAGTCGCCGGTCATAGACCGGGTGGCGGGCGTCGGGTTCAAAAAAAAAGCTGCGGAGGGGAACCTGATTTGTCTGGAGCGTTTGCGGACAGAAGTTCGAGGCAGACCCCCGCACCGCGACCCAGTCTGGACTGCAGAGAGATTTCTCCTGTGTTCTTCCACGAAAACACGGTATGGAATGCCGATTGCTATCGACCTAGAGCTGTGGCCGCGTTTCTAATTCCGTTCTAATCAACGCAGGTTTGTCGAAAAACCAACAGATTCGCGGCGCGGAAACTTCACACGCTTGTATGAAGACTTACCAACTTGCTGTCAAAAAGCAGAAGAAGATCGCGAACAAAGAGCGCCCTGCAGCCATTCAAGCCATGCTGGCGAGGGCCCTTTTGTGCCATCGAGCTGGCCGAGTCGAACAGGCCCAACAACTCTATTGGCGGATCCTAGCGATTGATGCGCACCATGCCGACAGCCTACATCTGCTCGGCATGGTCGCCTATCAGGCCAGACGTTTTGAGGACGCGGTTGCCCTGATTCGGAAGGCAATAGCCATCTGCGGAACGGCGGCCGCGTATCGTTCCAACCTCGGAACCGTTCTCCAGTCCCAGGGCAAGCTCGATGAGGCTGCGGCGTGTTATGAGCAGGCCCTGGCCCTGCAACCGGACCTTGCCGAAGCTCACTACAACCTCGGTAACATCTTCTACGGCCAGCGAAAGTTCGGCGATGCCGCAGCCTCTTATGAGCGTGCCTTGGCGCTCCATCCGGACCTTGCCGAGCCCCACTACAACCTGGGCAACACGCTGCAGGCGCAGGAAAGATTGGATGAGGCGATCGCCTCTTATAAACGTGCGTTGGCCCTCAAACCGCAGAAGTTCGAAGCCCTCCATAACCTGGGCAACGCTTTGCAGGCGCAGGGCAAACTTGAAGAGGCATTGGCGTGCTACGAGCAGGTGCTGGCCTTGGAGCCCGATTATGCCAAGGCCCACTACAGCACTGGCGCAGTTGCGTGCATGCCATGGGCAAGACTGATGAGGCGTTAGGGCGCTACCGCAGAGCTCAGGCGTTGCAACCGAACTTCGCTGAAGCTGCCTTTAGCGAGTCACTCGTACAACTGTTGCAAGGGAATTTCGGCGCTGGCTGGCACGGCCATGAATGGCGCTGGCAGACCCACGGACACACCCCGCCCATGCGATCGTACGTGCAGCCCCTTTGGGCCGGCGAGAAGTTGTCATCGGGACGAGTGCTGATTTGGGGTGAGCAGGGCATCGGCGACGAAATCATGTTTGCCGGGCTCATTCCAGATGCACTCCGTACTGGTAACTCTTGCGTACTTGATTGCGATGCACGGCTCAAACCTCTATTCGCCCGCTCTTTTCCCGGCTTGGAAGTCGTCTCCAGCCGTGCCTCCGGCGACTTCTATGACGATGATCCGGGGCGGGATGCGAAGCTCGACATCGCGGCCCACTTACCGATTGGGAGCCTGCCTGGCTTGTTCCGGGCAACCAGCGCCACTTTTGCCTCGGTCACTTCACCTTACCTCATCCCTGACGCAGGCCACCGCGACTGCTTTCGCTTGCGCTACGCCGATGGCAGGCGCGTCATCGGATTAGCGTGGTATACAAACAACCGCAAGACGGGCCGCACCCGCTCTATCGATCTGAAGGCGTTCGCTCCACTATTCGCGCGTCCGGATATTCGCTGGATCAGTCTCCAATATGGCGATCAAGACGAATTGCTGAGACGGGCTGAGCTTGCCGGTGCGCCGCTGTTCATCGATCCCGGGGTCAATCAATTCCTGGACATTGACCTTTTCGCAGCGCAAATTGCTGCCATGGACAGTGTCATAACCATCGATAACTCCACTGCACATCTGGCAGGCTCACTTGGCATCCCCACCTCGGTTCTGCTGCCTTTCGCCTCTGACTGGCGCTGGCTTCAGTTGCGTGAAGACAGTCCCTGGTATCCTTCGCTGCGGCTGTTCCGGCAACCGAGCCGTGGCGACTGGCAGCCGGTTGTGGAAAAAATTCGGACGATCTTGTGAACTGACTCCGCACCACGCTGGCGCATCAGGGGAACGATTAGCTGTTTAGGCGCTGCTTCATCCAGCTCTCCTGCGGCGGCGTTTCTTTCATCTTCCCGGCGGGCTCGCGCATCTGTAATAGCATTGGCAACCACATCGTGGGATCTGCTGATTAATTTGCCAGGAGGCCTTATGCAATTTCGTAAACTTGGGCGCGGCGGAGTGAAGGTTTCAGCGATCGGGCTCGGGTGTATGGGCATGTCGGAGTTTTACGGCGAACGCGACGACGAGGAGTCGATCGCAACCATTCATCGCGCGATCGAACTTGGAATCAATTTTCTCGACACTGCCGATGTATACGGGCCGTATAAGAACGAAGAACTCGTGGGACGAGCCATCAAAGGAAAACGCGACAAAGTTGTGCTGGCCACGAAATTCGGAATCGTGCGCGATCCGGCGAACCCCAATGTGCGGGGCGTGAGTGGCACGCCGGATTACGTCCGCAAGTCGTGCGAAGCCAGCCTGAAGCGGCTGGGAGTAGAGACCATTGATTTGTATTATCAGCATCGCGTCGATCCCGCCACGCCGATCGAAGAAACGGTTGGCGCGATGGCGCAGCTCGTGCGAGAAGGGAAAATCCGTCACATCGGCCTTTCTGAAGCTTCGCCGCAAACCCTGCGCCGGGCCGCGAAGGTCCGATCCGATTACGGCGCTGCAGACCGAATACTCGCTGTGGAGCCGCGAACCGGAAGACGAAATTCTTCCAACCTGCCGTGACCTGGGCATCGGCTTTGTAGCTTACAGCCCGCTTGGGCGCGGCTTTTTGACGGCACAATTTCAGCGCTTCGAAGATTTGCCGGAAGACGATTACCGGCGAAATTCGCCGCGATTTCAGGGAGAAAATTTCAAAAAGAATCTCGATCTGGTGCGGGGGATCGAAGAAATCGCGCGCGCGAAGGGCTGCACGCCTTCTCAGTTGGCCCTCGCTTGGGTGCTGGCACAGGACAACAATACCGTTCCAATCCCCGGCACAAAACACCGGAAATATCTGGAAGACAACGTTGCTGCGGTCGACATCCAGCTAAACAAAGAAGATCTGCGGCGCATCGAGGAAATCTTTCCCGCCGGAGTTGCCGCGGGCCAGCGTTATCCCGAGCACATGATGGCCATTGTGAATGGATAACTTCCGCTTGCGGGAGATGGCTTGGAAAAATTAAGGGCGGCCCTGGGCCGTCCTAGGTTTGCGAATCTCAGGATTACGAATCTCGCGTCCGAAGCCTACTGACCGCCTTCCAGACCTGAAATCCGGTTTTCGCGAATCTGAGCTATCTGGAGCAGCGCTCCAGCGGCATCCCGCAGTTCCCTGATTTGCCGGGTGCTCTCAGAGACCTGCCGTTCGTTATCGTGAGTCATTTGCGAAATTAACTCCAACGATTGGGTCAGTGCTTCGTGCCGTTCGGTAAGCCGATCCAATCGCTCATCAATGGTCATGTCATAAACCTTCAACGAAAACTACCCATCCGCCGGGCCGATGCCGTTAGCTTACGCTCTTGCCGGACTTTCTCCGCCCTTGGCGATTCCCGGCCGCCCTGGCTCTGGCTTCAGCACCTGCTGCACGCCGTCATCCGGCTTCGACGGAGACTTCATCGGAGGCAATTCCTTGCCCTCGACCAGCATCATCACTTCGGAGGCATCGAGCACTTCGCGCTCCAGCAACGCCATTGCGATCTTTTGCAGCACATCGCGATTGGTCTCCAGAATGTTTCTCGCCGTGTCGTAGCCCTGGTTCACCAGCTTCCGCACTTCTGCGTCGATCTTGATCGCCGTGTCTTCGCTGTAATCGCGATGCTGGCTGATTTCGCGCCCCAGGAAAATCTGCTCTTCCTTCTTGCCGAAAGTGAGCGGGCCCAAATCACTCATGCCCCACTCACAAACCATCTTCCGCGCCATTTCGGTCGCACGCTCAATGTCGTTCCCGGCGCCGGTGCTCATCTGGTTCAGGAAAATTTCCTCCGCCAAACGACCGCCCATCAAAATCGCCAGATCAGTTTTCAAATATTCCCGGGTGTAGTTGTGACGGTCATCGATCGGCAGTTGCATGGTCACGCCGAGTGCCATGCCGCGCGGAATAATCGTGACCTTGTGTACTGGATCGGACCCCGGGAGCTTCGCCGCCACCAGGGCATGACCACCCTCGTGATAGGCAGTCACTTTCTTTTCCTCATCGGAAAGAATCAGCGACTTGCGCTCCACGCCCATGAGTACTTTATCTTTGGCGACTTCAAAGTCGAACATCAGCACGGCCTTGCGATTCTGCCGCGCCGCCGCCAACGCCGCTTCATTCACCATGTTGGCTAGATCTGCACCTGAGAATCCCGGTGTTCCGCGCGCCAATACCGACAAATCAACATCTTCGGCCAAAGGAATCTTTCGTGTGTGCACGCGAAGAATTTCCTCGCGCCCGCGCACATCAGGACGGCTCACCACCACGCGCCGGTCAAAACGTCCCGGACGCAGCAACGCCGGATCGAGCACATCAGGCCGGTTCGTTGCCGCCATTAAGATGACGCCTTCATTGGATTCGAAGCCGTCCATCTCGACCAGCAATTGATTCAGCGTCTGCTCGCGCTCATCGTGACCGCCACCAAGTCCCGCTCCGCGATGCCGTCCAACCGCATCAATTTCGTCGATAAAGATGATGCAAGGGGCGTTCTTCTTGCCTTGCTCAAACAGGTCGCGCACCCGGCTCGCGCCAACTCCTACAAACATCTCCACGAAATCGGATCCCGAGATCGAAAAGAAAGGAACATTTGCCTCGCCGGCAACCGCTCGCGCCAGCAAAGTTTTACCCGTTCCCGGAGGCCCAACCAGCAGCACTCCTTTGGGAATTCTGCCGCCCAGCTTCTGAAACTTCTGCGCCTCCCGCAAAAACTCGATAATTTCACGCAACTCTTCCTTGGCTTCTTCCACCCCTGCCACATCTTTAAATGTGACCTTCTTCTGCTGCATCGAGAGCAGCCGCGCCCGGCTCTTTCCAAACGACAAAGCTTTGTTCCCACCGGTCTGCATCTGCCGGATCATGAAGAACCACAGCGCACCCAGCAGAATCAGCGGCGCCCAGGTTCCCAGCAGCTGCAACGGCCAGCTTCCGCTGTTTACGTCCTTAATATTGACCGAGACGCCCTTGTCGTTCAGCGTCTTATACATGTCGGGATAATTCACCGGCACGGTGCTATGGAAAGCGGAACCGTCACGCAATTTTCCATGCACCTGCTGCCCATCCAGGGTGACGTCGCGCACATTGCCCGCGTTAACGTCGCTCATGAACTGGGAAAAATTGACTTCTTTATCTTTTTGCCCGCCCCGGCCCTGCTGGATCACGGCTCACAGCAGGAGAGCAGACAAGCCAATGACTACCCAAAAAACCACGGTCTTGACTGTTGAATTCACCAATAATGCTCCCGAACTCCTCGAGGCTCACAAAATGAACGTAGGCCTTCCAGGGCTCCTCATGGAATTAGATGCCTTTCGGCCAAATTCGATAGGAAAATTCCTTAGGCGCTTATTTTACATTGTTCCAGCGAAAAGCGCGCTTTTTCATGGGCATGACTTAGGTCATCATGGGTACTGAACCCGCCACCACATAGGGGATATTGCGGTTGGTCTGCTCCGATGCGCCCAATCCGTAGCCGACCAAATAAGCCTCATCCACCAGGAAGCCGAAATAGTCAGGCTGCAAGGCCACACGCCGCGCCGATTGCCGGTCGAGCAGCGTCACCAGCTTCACCGACGCGGCGCCCCGCGCTCGTAGATCGTTCATCAAGAACTCACTCGTCACCCCGGAATGCACCAAGCCCTCGACCAGCAGAATATGCTGGCCGCGAATATCTGGTTCGTGGCTGAAAAAAATTTCCATCACTTCGGCTGCCTGGTTGCCTTGCTGCTTGCGGTATCTCGGCTTAATGAACTGGCAGACCACCGGCACTTCCAAGGCCCGCACCAGATCGGCCATGAACATGAACGCATTTTCAAGCACAGCCAGGGCCTGGATCGTCTGCCCCTGATAATCGTCCGAAATATGCCGCGCCAGTTCCTTTACCCGCTTCTGGATTTGATCTGCCGAAATAACCTGCCGCAGTGAATCAACTCTGGCGTTCATGAAACGGCTTTGCCTCCCGGCCCTGCATGATTATGCAATCGGAGAAGACCTAGATCGAATCCTCTTCGTCCCATGGCACCTCCCGGACCAACACCGCCTGGCCGGCCGATTTCCAGCCGAAAATTGCCGGAACCGGAAAACCACGCACCCAGACAATTTCCTCTCCACTTGCCACAACCGGCCAAAGCCTGCGCTGCGCCTGAGGAATATGCTTTTCCTGAAGCAGCTCTTTTATCTTTTTCGGCGACTTGGTATGCGCCGGCCAAAATCGGTCTCCGGGGCGCCAGTTTCGCAATATCAATGATGCCGGCAGAAGCTTCGCGTCCAGAAGTTGTTGGGGATTATACTCCGCGTCCTGCAAATCCGGAGCGATCCGCAACGCTTCGATTACTACTCCGAATTCAGGCACGAGAACTCTCCCAGGTACGGGCAGCGCGTATTCGTAATCGCGCACAGGCCCTTCATGACTCAGATCGGGCGTCACAAAAACCATGGCCTCCGGCTCGCGAACTGCCTTCCATCCGCCGGGAAGCGCCAGTTCTTTGCCGCCTGGACCATCTTCCGCGGCGAATCTCAGAATTTCTTGCACGTGCTTAAATTCCAGCAGAATCCCTGCCTGCGCGCCGATCGCCTTGATAATTCTTCTCTGCACCGCCTTAGGCTCGCTCAAGAGCCACGGTCGGCTTAGCGAGGCATTCGCAATTGCATGGCTGGCGTGCTCGATTCGTTCTGCCAGTTGGGCCTCGCCGGATTCGCGTCCATCCGTGTTCAGCCCCTGAATTTGCACCAGCGCTGGCGAATCTTCAGGTCCCGGCAAACCCTGCAGCCACTCTGGCGCTGACCATTGCACCACGGTTCCTAGCCAGCCAGAAATTTCATTGTCCCAATAATCTTCTTCGTCGCGGGCGATTTCTGCCAGCTCCGAAAGATTCTCGACGATCGATGAATTGAACTCGCGCTCAAGCAACGGCAACAAGAGTTTTCGCACGCGATTGCGGGTAAATTTGGAATCGGCATTGGTGGCGTCCTCCCGCCAGGGTTGTTTGAGGTCTCTCAGATACTTCTCGAGTTCGCGCCGGCAAATTTCAAGCAGCGGCCGCACAATCTCGCCCCGCTCTTCACCCTCCTCATCCACAACGAGGACCCGAGGATGAATTCCGCCCAACCCCCGAGAACCGGTGCCTCGAATCACCCGCATGAGCACAGTCTCAGCCTGATCATCGAGCGTGTGCCCAGTTACAATTTTGTTCAAGACGCTTTGCCGATCCTGTCCTCGAAAGGGCGTGCCTTCAGCATCCTGCGCGGTCCGGCTTTGAAAGGGCACGGCTTCAGCCGCGCCATGGGTTGAGTTCGGGAAGGGCACGGCTTCAGCCGTGCCGTTAAGCTCGACGGATGATTCGGGCTTCAGCCCCTGAGGGATGCCTGTTTCTATCTCTGCTCCCTCATCCACGCCAAGTAGGGCTCTAAAAAATCCGTATCGCAACTCCCGCGCCGCAGCCTCCAACCCAGAATGCTCCTCTGCAGCCAGTTGAGCCGTGTCCCCAGAATCAACATAAAACTCCAACCCATACTCCCGCGCTAGCCCCGCAACAAACTCCTCATCCGCATCCGACTCGGCCCCACGCAGCTTGTGATTGAAGTGGACCACGGAGAGCACGATGCCAAGCTGCGGCCGCAACTCAAGCAGCAAGCGCAAGAGAGCAACCGAATCGATGCCTCCGGAAACCGCTACGCCGACACGATCGCCAGCCGACAAGAGTTCGTCCCGGCGAATGTGTTCGAGCAATCGTTGCAGCAAGGAAGGCACGGGAAACATGGTACATCGAAGCATCCTGGCCGCGAGTTCATCGCTTGTTTGCTGCACACCCACGGATGCAGGTGCGTAACTTGGCTACGCAATCTGCAAGACTGTCGCGAAGGTCATGTTCCCAGAAGCGGACGACCCGGATGCCGCGGCGTCTGAGCCGAAAATGCGCTTTGGTATCGCGCTCGATATTTCGTTTGATTTTGAGTCGCCAAAAATTACTATTTGTCTTTGGAAAATGCCCACAGCGTGGGCAGCCGTGCCAGAAACATCCGTCTACGAAGATGGCCAGCCGAAAGGCACTGAAATAAAAGTCAGGATGCCCCGGCAGGTCGGGTGGGTGAAGACTCCAGCCGGAAACCGCTGAGCGCACCAATGCCATGCGCAGTGCAGTCTCGGTCGTCTTGTTGCGTTTTCCCCGGATGGAGGACATAATCCGAGAACGCTCTGGCGAGACATTGGTAAATCGGCCGTGACGCAACTGTACTTTCAGGAGTCGTTCCATAGTGTCAAAAGATAACCCGAAGCCCAGGGGTGGAACCGGAAAAAGAAAACGGCCTGAACAATTTATATCGTTCTTCTCAGGCGCACTTGGACTTGATCTTGGCCTAGAAGCAGCTGGCCTCCACTGCCTCGCGGCAAACGATGCAGACCCTGTGGCCTGCGAGACAATCCGCCGAAACCGCCCAAACCTCCGCCTCTATGACCAGGACATTCGCGGTCTCTCAGCATCGTTCCTATGCCGCGATTTAAGCATGTCCCCGGGAGAATTGTTCGCAATAGTCGGAGGGCCGCCGTGCCAGGCATTCTCCACGGCGGGCAGACGCCTGGGACTCAATGACGAGCGTGGCAACGTATTCTTGCACTTCATTGCGCTGATCGCCGAGCTGCGGCCCAAATATGCAATCTTCGAAAACGTCCGTGGGCTCCTGTCTGCTCCTCTAATCCATCGACCGCATGAAGAACGCGTCGAAGGGTTTCCTGGACTTTCTAATGAGGAACGTCCCGGCGGCGCATTGCTTCATATCCTGCGATCAATGGAAGAAGCTGGCTACCGTGTGACTTTCACCCTCTACAACACGGCCAATTTCGGGGTCCCTCAAGTCCGCGAGCGGCTCATTTTTTTCGCAAGCCGTGACGGAGACGCGGTGCCCATTCCTAAGTCCCACACACGACGAGCTTGGGCGGATGGGGCTGTCTCCTTGGGTGACCCTGCGCGACGCTATCGGTGGCCTCCAGTCGCGTCGCTGCCACGTTGCGAAATTTCCGGAAGGACGAATCAGGTTCTATAAAATGCTCCGCGCCGGGCAGAACTGGCGCGACCTGCCGGAAAAAGTCCAGCGCGAGGCCATGGGTGAAAGCTGGTATGCGGGCGGGGGCAAGACAGGCTTCTACCGTCGTCTTGCCTGGGACAAGCCGTCCCCAACGCTGGTCACCAGGCCGACGATGAAGGCAACTGATCTGTGCCATCCCGAGTTGCTTAGGCCTCTGTCCGTCGAGGAGTACGCCGCCATACAGACGTTCCCAGCTGGGTATATCTTCGAAGGTAAGCTTGACGACCAGTACCGGCAGATTGGGAATGCGGTTCCTTGTTTATTCGGGGAGGCCATCGGACGCCATATTCTCGCTTTTGACAAAGGGGCGCTTGCCGCGGAACCGAGCAACGGCAAACTTAGCCGTTACGACGGGACCGATCATTCCTCATGGCGCGAGTCGGTGGCCTGGATGGAGCGACCACTTTCGTTCGCGTGCAAGTGAGACGGTCCGGCTTGTGCTAGGGACCTGCTAGGGCAATTTTCGGACGCGACACACGGGAGAATATCTTCACATCGGCGGGCAGAGTTTCTGGCATCTTCTGTCTGGGGACGAGGACTTCTACGTCGACCTGGTCGGGCCCCTGGGACACGAGGCCCAGCGTTTCGACGATCATTTCAAAGAGTGCGTGGCGAACGTGACCAATAGGCTCACGCACGAGTTCACCGAGAAGTATTGCCACGCCAACGGCGCAATTGATTGGCCTGTACCGGTCCAGGAGGTCAGCGGGAACATGAATCGCGTGAAGGATACTTAGCCGGCCCCCCCGCTCTTTTCCGCGATCAGCTTCCGAATCTTCTCCACGAACTCCGCCGAACTCATGTCCTCAGTCTTCTCTTTCCCGCGCGTGCGCACATTCACTTTGGCCGCTTCACCCTCTTTGTCCCCCACCACGAGCAGGAACGGCACCTTCTTTAGCGCATGCTCGCGAATCTTCGCATTCATCTTTTCGTTACGAGCATCCACTTCCACACGCACGCCGACTGCCTTAAGCTGATCCGCAACTTTGTTCGCGTACTCGGCATGGCGTTCGGCGATCGGAATCATCGCCACCTGCACCGGCGACAGCCACACCGGAAACGCTCCCGCATGGTGTTCGATCAGTACTCCAAAGAAACGCTCAACCGACCCAAATAGCGCGCGATGCACCATCACCGGCTGTTTGCGCGAGCCATCTTCCGCGACATATTCCAATCCAAAGCGCTGCGGAAGGTTGAAATCGACCTGCACCGTTGAGAGCTGCCACAAGCGTCCAATCGCATCCACCAGCTTGATATCGATCTTCGGCCCGTAAAACGCCGCTTCGCCCGGCATCGTCTTGTATTCGATATTCCGGTCCTTTAGCACCTTCTCCAGCGATTCGGTGGCGTGAATCCACTGTTCTTCGCTGCCCACAAAATTCTTGCGGTCGTTGGGATCCCAGGTCGAAAGCTCGGTCTGAAACTTTTCGAAGCCAAAATCCTTCAGCACATCCAACGCAAATTCGAGGCAACCGGTAATCTCGCCTTCGACCTGTTCCGGCGTGCAGAAGATGTGCGAGTCATCCTGCGTAAAGCCGCGCACGCGCAATAGCCCGTGCATTACGCCCGAACGCTCATAGCGATAAACCGTGCCCAGCTCGCCCAGCCGTACCGGCAGATCGCGATACGACTTCAGCGAATCTTTGTAAATCAGAATATGCCCGGGACAGTTCATCGGCTTGAGGCGATACTCCGCGTCGTCGAGCTCCATGGCGTCGAACATGTTCTGCGAGTAATACCCCTCATGCCCAGAGGTGTAAAACAGCTGCCGCCGCGCCACGTGCGGCGTGTAGACCAGCGAGTATCCGCGCTTGATGTACTGCTCGCGCATCCAGTCTTCCATCTCTTTGCGGATGCGTCCCCGCCCTTGGGATGCCAGAAAATCAGCCCCGGCCCAGCCAACTCCTGAATCGAAAACAAATCAAGCTGCTGCCCCAGCACCCGATGGTCGCGCTTCTTCGCCTCTTCCACCTGCTGCAGGTGCGCGTCGAGGTCTTTCTTCGAAAAGAACGAAGTCCCATAGATGCGCTGCAGTTGCGGGTTCTTTTCATCTCCCAGCCAGTACGCGCCGGCGATATTGAACAACTTGAACGCTTTGATCTTTCCCGTGGAAGGAATATGCGGCCCGCGGCAGAAATCAACAAACTTCCCAGTGCGGTAAATCGAAATCTTTTCATCGGGCTTGGTGAACTGCTCGATGAAATGGCACTTCATGAAGTCGCCTTCTTTTTTGAACTCGGCGAGTCCCTGGTCGCGAGGCAGAAATTCGCGCGCGTAAGGAATGTTCTGCTGCACCAGCTCCTGCATCTTCTTCTCGATTTTTTCCAGATCCTCCGGCGTGAACGGAGTCGGCCGGTAAAAATCGTAGAAAAATCCGCTCTCGGTCGCCGAGCCATGTCCCAGCTTGGTCTCCGGAAAAAGCTCCAGCACCGCCGCCGCCAGCAGGTGCGCGGACGAATGCCGGTAAACTTCCAGTGACTCGGGATCTTTCTCGGTCAGCAATCGCAAGTCAGTATCTTTTTCCAGCGGCTTGGTCAAATCGATCAGCGTGGGACGGGAGCTCTCACCCGCCTGCCCTCCGTTAGAAGATATCTGGGCGACCAGCGCCGCATCGGCCAGCCGTGGACTGATCGACTTCGCAACATCAAGCGCAGTCGTACCCTTAGGAACATCCTTCACGCTCCCATCCGGGAGCTTCACATGAATACTATCTGCCATAGGTTGAAACCAGGAGTATTGAAACTTTAAGTTTATGGGAGGGATTCGAACAGGGTCAAACTGCGCAGCGCCGTCCTGATAGTCAAAAGGCGGGCCACCGAAAGCCCGCCTCTGTTTCGCGACTGACTTCTATTGCACATCCTTCACATGCGTAGCCACATACCAAATATTCCCAAACGGATCAGTCACCGCACCATTTCGATCCCCATAAGGCTGGTCGGTCAGCTCATGCAGCGACTTCGCTCCAGCGGCCAAGGCCCGCTGATAAACCTCATCGCAGTCCGGTACATACACATAGAACATCGACGGCATCGGCTGGTAAGGCCCGTGCGCCTCGCCCATCTCGACGACTGAGTCGCCAACGCGAACCTGGGCGTGATGAACCACTCCGTCAGGCGAAGCATACTTCGCAATCTCCTGCCCGCCGAAAGCCCGCTTCAGGAAGCCGATCACCGGCTCAGCTCGCAGCGGATGCAGATACACATTCACATTGTGCATTCCCTTTGGCACATAGTTCTCACCCTTGTGCGTCGCGATATACCAGAAGTTGCCAAACGGATCCTTCACGCTCGCGCCGCGCTCGCCGTATTCATGATCCTGCGGCGCGCCGAGCGAAGTCGCTCCCGCCTTCAGCGCCTTCTGGTAAGCCGCGTCCGTATCTTCGACATAAACGTGCAGCGCCGCGAGCTGCGGCTTTGCGGCAAACGGCTTGCCCGGAATGCCGCCGCCCATCATCAGCATGGTGTCGCCAATCCGCACTTCGCCGTGGACTCCGCCTGCGCCGCCGGCTTCCGCGCGCAGAGTTATTTCAGCTCCAAACGCGTTCTTCGCGAAGTTCAGCATCGCATCACCTTCCGGAGTAACGATGTAAGGCGTCACCTTGTGAAACCCGCGCCGAACTGGATTCACGCCCTTCCCTGGCATCCGTCCGCCCTCAGGTCCCGTGGTCAATCCCTCCATGCGCCGGTGCATCTCTTCCACCGACATCTCTTCTGTGACTGTCGAGATACTCCATGTGTATCCAAAGGGGTCCTGCAGCATGCCTTCGCGGCGCCCGTAAAATTGGTCGACGATGGGTCTCACAGTCTTGGCCCCGGCTCCGACCGCGTGAGCGAAAAACTCATCCACGTCGGGAACGCTCAGCGACATGATGACCGGAGAATTTCCCAGCGTCTCCGGACTGAATCTTCCACCCTCCGGCCACTCCTCCGCCAGCAGGATCGTCGAGTCGCCAATCCTGATCTCGGCATGCGGTATGCTGCCTCCGGCTTCGAAGCGCATGATTTCCCGCGCGCCAAACGCTCGCGTGAAGAACTCGATCGCCTTCGCCGCATCTTTGAAAGTTAATCTCGGGGTCGCGGTCGTATGAATGGCCGCAATCGGTTCAGCAACGGTACTCATAATTTTTCTCCCTTTTAATAATTCGGATTTCAATCGTGCCTTGAAGCTTGCGCTCGGCAGATTGCGCAATTCTGCCGCCATGCGCACCAGGGGCTCGATTGTTGCCTCAACCTTGGGGGCCTTGCTATTGGTGCGAGCGAGCATCGCATCCACAGCCTTGTTCAGAAGCTCGACCTTCTTGTTATCGCCATTTCCCGCATTCAGAGAGCGCTTAGGCATCGGCACCCTCCATTCTGGCGCGCAGCGCGGTCAGCGCCCGGAACTGCAACTGCTTCACCGCGCCTTCGGTCTTCTTAATCTCCCGCGCCACTTCTTTAATGCTTTTTTCTTCCACAAATCTCAGTACAACCACGCGCCTCTGTTCCGTAGGCAAAGTGTTCACCAACCGAAACAACATTGCCTTCCGTTCCACTTCCTCCAACTCGGCGCTGCCCGCCTGAATTGACTCGACCTGCCCCGGATCATCAATTCCCGGTTCGCGCGTCTTGCGCTGCCACCGATCCGAAATCAAGTTCGCCGCAATGCGAAATAACCACGCGGCAAACGGTATCCCGCGCCATTCAAAGCGTTTCAAATTCTCCAGCGCATGATGAAACACCTCGGCGGTAACGTCTTCGGTTTCCGCGCGATCTCCCACACGCCGCAGCACATACGCATACACGCGCTCAAAATTGTTTTCGTAAAGCTCCGCAAAGCGCGCGGGGTCACGCTGCGCCGCCTCAATCAGAAGCCGGTCGTTTTTGCCCAGATCGTCAGCTTCTCTGCTAAGAGCCTTCAACGATTTCTCCGCGCGGTGTAGTGTTACACGGGGATAACGGCGGGGAACAAGAAAAGTTACGGGAAAACTTGCCCCAGAAGTAGAGCATGCAGGAAAGGCCAAGCCTGCCTAAGCGGGATCCGTATCAGGGCACGCCTTCAGGCGCGCCGCAAGATCGCGCCACCTCCTAACATTTTGTCATTCCGAACCGGGCACCAAGCCGGGTGAGGAACCTGCTGTCCTGGCCGTGACCAAGGCCATAGATTCGAAGCCCACGGCTGAAGACGCAACGGGGACTCGACACCTTTCGAACTTACAAGCACCTATAAGTCGCCCCCAGGGGCCTCACCGCCAGAGGCGAAAATAGATTTACACCCTGGAGCGAGGCGCGTATGCTGTGGGACGCACAGGAGTAAGGAGCACTTCGATGAGCGTGGTTCCCCTGACAAATGAGGGCGCCGCCCTGACCGTAGTCCAGACGCAGCAGGATTTTGACATTGAAGGCGAGTCAGTCCTGATAATGGAACTCGACGTCGCTCAACTCCATGAGGAACGAGCCTCAAACGTCAGTTACGACCTCCGCATCGGAAAGAAGTACCGCGACCATCGTGAGGCGGAGCCGAGGGAGATCTCCGAGCACGGAGTCATAACACTGTACCCGGGCTCCGCACTTATCATCCAGACCGAGGAGTACGTCCACTTACCCCGTCGCCTCTTTGGAACCATAGCCCCGAAGGTGAAGCTACTAGAAAACGGCCTGTCAACCACATTTTCGAAGGTAGACCCTGGCTACTATGGCCACCTACTCATCACCCTCTTCAATCTGGGCCAAACTGTCCGAACACTTCGCCGAGGGGACAAATTTTGCGCCTTGACGCTATTCAAAGTCGCGCCGGGAGCACGATTGTATGAGAAGGGCGCCCAACAGCTTGCCGCGCGGCTGGGCCGACGAAGCCTCCGCGAACTGGTGGAGGTTTACCACGTCTGGGTGACTATAGCGCTTGTAGGTGCCACCCTTTTGCTCGCGGCGGTCACACTGTCCGATGTCTGGTCTCGCATGCACCAGTGAGGGTCGGGGCAGGCACGGAAAACGAACGCGCGCGGAGCTGAGAGCGAGGGCTTCCTGTGGGGCCTTAGCCAAAGCATGGTCTCTATTAGCACAGCAGAACGACGCTCCCCGACGGCCGATTTTGGCGTTGAAATCAGCTTCAGACCCGACAGCCCAGACCCGGCCCGGGTGTTCCGGTGCATGTTGAGCCTCATCGGGGCATTCGAGTTTCTAGATCGCCAGCTGGTCCGTTCGATAGACGTCAAGATCGAGCCCGTCCTCTTGCTCGAAGACATTGCGACAGGATCGATACGAACTTGGCTGCGCAGCGCACTTCAAGCGACAGACGACAGCGCCCTGAAGGAGGGCGACTGGAAAAAGGTCGTCGGCAATTACCTACACCGAGCAAAGTATTTTCTCATTAACAAGCTGGACGGCACGACCGAGATTTCCGACCGAAAGCAAATAACGATATCGAGCGCGGGCTCTTCGAGATGGCGGAGGGAACGAACGTCCGCCGCATCCCTTCGTACGTACCAATCCCGACACCGGCGCTGCTAGAAGCCGTTCGCTTGATCAATGATGGGTTAGCGCCGCTGGACAAGACACGCGACCGGGCCAGACTGCTAACCCCAGAAGGGGACGCCAATTTCAACCTTCAGTTAAACTTTGTCCCCGAAAAGGTCGCGGAGCTTCTGATCAAGGAGAGCATCGTTAATCGTTCAATACTTATCCTCAAGCTACGAAAGCCGGACTTCCTTGGCGAGTCGAGGTGGGAGTTCAGGTGGGAGGATCATTACATGGAGGCGGGCCTAGCAGACAAGGAATGGCTGAGACAATTCCAAGAGCGAGAATTCGATATTCGCCCCGGAGATGCGCTGAAAGCGGAAATCGAAACCACGGTCAATTACGGTCACGACGGCGAGGTCATTTCGAAGTCGCACACTATTTTGAAAGTGATCGACGTCGTCCGATACTCCCCACCGAGCCAGCAGCATCTTTTGCGCCCGGGAGATCAAGAAGGCCAATCCCGGACCGCGTGATCTCCTAGGCGGCAAGGTCGCCGAACGCTCCATTTCTCGCGTACTTTGCGAGGAGTGGGCGAGCCATCCCAAGAACATCACCGCATTCGGGCCGCTCTAGGCAAATGACTCAGAGAAAGCGTCTCCCACAAATACGGTAATATGGGCCTGTGAAGATGACCCTCGAGATCCCGGATTCTCTCTTTCGCCGGGCCAAGTCGGTGGCTGCCGAACGCGGCATTCCTCTGCGGCAGCTCGCGACAGAGGCACTCCGGGAGAAGCTGAGAATCGCCACTCAGGAAAAACCTTGGACGAAACACCTGGGCAAACTCAAGCACCTCCGCAGAGAGCGTAAGCAGATCGAGGAGCGCATCGAAGAGGCCTTCGAACAAATCGATCTGGATCGCGGCTCAGCATTTCCTCCTGCTATTGAGTCGTGATCGCCACTTCGATCAGGTGACGGGACTAAAACGGATTGGCTGGTGAGTTCGCGTAGGCCCGCGCCACAATCCACAAGCGCTGTGTGACATCCAACCTTGTTCACAGCCGTCCAGCTAATCCATAATGATCCCAAATAGCTGCATCGCTCTTTGACAACTGAAAGTAAGCTGCCATCCGCGCTAAGTGGAATGAATCCAGGATTTTGCCGGTAAATTCTTTCGGCTGATTGATTTAGGGGGATTTAGACGGATAAGCGGGCCGATAAGTTCTTTCGAACGATAGATTTAGCGGTTTGATCTAGATTTTTTTCGATCCGGATTTCAGCCGCAAACAGCGGCCAGTGAGTTATCTGTCCAAAAAAATCTTTGCTCGCGCCGAAGCCGCCAAAGGGGGGAAGAGTGCAGCCCACGGCTTGCGCTCCCAAAACAACGGCTCCCGGGCAGACTTCTTATCCCACAAGTTGAGATTTTGGCTCCGCAGAAACGCATCGACAATCGGAGTCCAGATCGGAATTCCTCCTGCAGAAAACAGATGGTGGCCATCCGCGCCGAATGGGCCAACATTCACGAACTGCGCGCGCCCACCGCCTTCCGTGAAAGCCCGGTAAAACTCCGCCGCGATCTGGGGAGAAAAAAAATGATCGTTTGCCGCGTAGACCCAAAGCATCGGCACGTGCGAGCTCTCGCCAAACTCGCGGAACGCGTTGATCAGCGACCTGCGGATTGCACACCTCGTCGCTGGCCCGCGAACCCCGCCCGCCCGCGAAACTGATTCCCGCCACCAGACCCGGCGGCGGGTTCGCTGTGAGAGCAACCGTAGCAAATCCTCCGGCGGAAACACCGACGCTGATGATTCGCGTTGCATCGACCTCCGGAAGCCGGGAAAGGTACGCGATCGCTGCGCGTAAGTCATTCGCTCCCTCCACGCCCGCGTCATAGTAATCAGGATTGCGGCTGCACGGCCGGGCGTCCTCCGCGAAGTCTCCGCCTGAATCCCCATATCCGCGGCGCATGACGATCACCGCCGTCCAGCCGCGGCGGGCAAACTCCCGGGCCTGCGGCAACATTCCCTGTGGTCTCATCTTCTGATGATCGGCAATCACCCGGGGAGCGCCATGATTGATCAGCGCAAGCGGATGAGGACCTGGCTCATCCGGGCGCACCATCAGGGCCTCGAGACCCCGGTCCCCGGCTCCGGCAGCTGGAATTCGCAGCTCCTGCTCGACCAGACGCTGCGCAGTCACAGGATGGGAACAAGTTTGAAGCGCAAATAGCGCCAAGGCGACGTAAGCCAACTTCGCCCTTATGCCGAAGACGAAAGGTGTGCAGAAAACGAAAGCGCTGGAAGCGAAAGCCCTGAAAACAAATGAAAGAGGCGAAGGCATGCCCCACCCTAGCGAATCGAATCGGCGTAGTACAGCTTTTCTACTTCCTTCTGCACCTTGGCCGACAACGCTTCCAGATCGCGCATCGTCAGGGCGGCAGTCGAGATCGGCGCGCCCACCCGCATCTCTAGCGGACGGGATTTGATGTGATAAGTATCCATCGGCAGAAGTTCGTAAGTGCCAACCAGCGCGACCGGCACAATATCCACCTGCGCCTTGAGCGCCAGAAAAAAAGCTCCCGGCAGAAACGGTTTGATCTCGCCATCCGGCGTGCGTCCGCCCTCCGGGAAAATCACCAGCGGCATTCCGGCCTTCAGGCTCTTCACCGCCGATCGAATCGCGGCAATCGAATTCGTCGGCTTCTGCTGATCGATGCACACCTGTCCGGACCGCTTCAACTGCCATCCCACCACCGGATATACCAGCAATTCTTTTTTGAAAACGATTCGGAATTGAAAGGGAAGATTAACGTAGAGAACTGGAATGTCCATCGCCGACGCATGATTCACCGCGTAAACATGCGGCTTCGCCGTATCGATCTTGTCAAGCCCCACAACTTTCACAGGAGACAGGATCGTCTTCATGATGAGCCACGACCAGGTCCGGGAAAACCAGTGCAGGCGCCTGCCGCTACGGTCGAACATTCCGCCAGGAAGCGCAATCACTCCGAGTATCAGCGTATAGAACCAGATCAGGGGATCAAAAATGAGGTAGGAGCGCAGCCTGCTCAACCAACCGTGCTTAGCTCCAGGAATGGCATGCCGACCCTGTCTTCGCGCAGCCGCTTCTCGCGCAGCATCAGGGCCCACTTCCAGCGATGAATTCACTTCCTGCACTTTTCTATTCTAGGGGAAAACCACGCGCGGCTGCTGTTTCACGGCCAGCCCTTACCGTTACACTTTCGCACTTATACTTCCGCGCCAATAACCGGCATAGCTTCGCCGACCAGGTAAATCGATCCCGCGATTACGACCACGGCATCGCCACTGGCGAGCGATCGCGCACGCTCCACAGCCTGCCGCACGTCATCCACGGCATCGATTTCAGTTCCAGTGCGTGACGCTGCCTGCCGAATCTCCTCGGGCGACGCCGCCCGTGGATTCGCCGGTCGTGTTGCAATCACGCGTTCGGCCAGCGGAAACAGAATCTCGGTCATCTCCGAGATCGCCTTGTCCCGCATCGCGCCAAAAATGAAAATCAGCGGACGGCCTTCATAGCGCTCCGAAAGCGCTGACCGCAGCGCCCACGCGCCCGCAGGATTATGTGCGGCATCGATGACGATCTCAGGCCATCCCGCTCTTGCAGGAATCACCTGGAAGCGCCCCGGCCAGTGCGTCTCGCGAATCCCCTTTTCGATGGTTCGCGCCGTGATGCCAATAAAGCCTTGCTCTTTCAGCTCTACGGCGGCCGCAATTGCCAGTGCGACGTTTCGCAACTGATGCCGCCCAAGCAGCGGAGACTCAACCAAAATCTGCTCGCCCAAAACCTGAAGCGGATAGCGAGAAATGTATTTTACACGGCCCTTCATTGCGAACTTTGCGCGCTTTGCGGTGAAAAGCTCTTCGTCGCCTTCGGCAAGATCCTCGCCACCAACCATATACTCAGGACTCCCTGGCGAAACCGGCGGTACGTACGGGACCGCATTGATCGCCCGCGCGCCCAATTCCAAAATTGTGTTTCCAAGCACGTCATTCGCGTCAGGCTGTTGCGGCAAAGTAACCACTGCGCCCCCGCTTCGAATAATTCCTGCCTTTTCGCGTGCAATCGCGTGCAACGTGTCGCCAAGATACTTTTGATGGTCGAGAGAAATATCCGCAATCACACTGACTCGCGGCTCGACCACGTTCGTTGCATCCAGCCTCCCGCCCATGCCAACTTCGAGCACAGCAATATCGACCTGTTCGCGCGCAAAATGCTCGAACGCAATGGCCGTCATCATTTCGAAAAAACTCGGATGCCAGGGCAACTCCACTCGACCCACTAACTTTTCCGCAACTCGATCCACCTCACCGTGCAATGACGCGAAAGCCTCATCGCCGATCTCCGCGCCATTGACGCGGACCCGCTCATTGATTCGCACCAGGTGCGGCGAAGTGTACAACCCGGTCTTCAATCCGGAAGCTTGCAAAATCGAAGCCAGTGTCGCAGCCGTTGAACCTTTACCGTTGGTGCCCGCAATCAATACACTAGGAAACCGTTGCT
The DNA here is from genome assembly GCA_963743585.1 of uncultured Acidobacteriaceae bacterium. Classification (GTDB taxonomy): domain Bacteria; phylum Acidobacteriota; class Terriglobia; order Terriglobales; family Acidobacteriaceae; genus Sulfotelmatobacter. Next base: position 741,076 of record CAVUQI010000012.1, read on the forward strand.
CCGGATGAGCGAGCGCCGCCAGCAGCACCCGCATGTGTTCGAGATCGAATTTGTGCGACGGCATCTGCGCCAATTCGTGGCCCAGCGCAAACATGCGTGTGACGGCTGTTTCGTAGGACATAAAACCGGTGAGTTAGCTGACGGCTGATACCTGAGGACTGGTAGCTGCTCCCATAAAATCCAGCGCTCGTGCAATGTAGGCTTTCATCTCTTTCCGAGGCACCACTGCGTCCAGCATCCCATGCTCGAGCAAAAATTCGCTGCGCTGAAATCCCTGCGGTAATTTTTGCCGGATGGTTTGCTCAATCACGCGCGGCCCCGCAAAACCAATCAGGGCGCCCGGTTCTGCGATATTCAAATCGCCCAGCATGGCAAACGACGCGGTAACCCCGCCAGTCGTGGGATCAGTCAACACAGAGATATACGGGACCTTCGCATCGTCCAGTCGAGCCAGCGCCGCCGAAATTTTGGCCAGTTGCATCAGGCTGACCACGCCTTCCATCATCCGCGCCCCGCCGGATGCGGAGACGATGATCAGCGGAACCTTCGCACCGCACGCTCTTTCGGCCGCCCGCGTGATCATTTCCCCAACCACCGCTCCCATGCTTCCGCCGATGAACGCATATTCCATCACGCTGGCCACCACGGGCCGGCCCAGCAATCGTCCTTGCGCGTTGATGACCGCGTCCTTCAATCCCGTCTCTTTCTGCGCCTGTTTGAGCCGCGACGAATACTGCTTCAGATCGACAAACTTCAGCGGATCGGTCGAGGAAAGATTTCCGTCGAAGGTCTCGTATTGATTGTCGTCCATCAACAGCGCCAGCCGTCTGCGCGCGTCCATGCGAAAATGCTTGTCGCACTTGGGGCAAACATTCAGGTTCTCTTCCAGATCTTTTTTCCAGATGATTTGCCGGCAGTTCTCACACTTCACCCACAACCCTTCGGTGCGAACCGTCTTCGCGCCAGAAGTGTCGAGTTCTCCGGATTCGCGCTTGAACCAAGCCATAAAGAAAAATTTAGTAATTTGGCAATTTTGTAATTGGAAACTCAGCGAACGCGGAAACGCCACTCGCTTTTTAATTTACTCAATTACAAAATCAAACAATTACCAAATCAGGATTCAATTCCCCTCTTCGCCATCACGCCTGATTCTACTAGAAGCCCGGTTCGCAAATCGTTTTCCTCAACGCGGGACCGCGAATTTGTTTAGCAGCGGCAAGCCGAAAAGCTTCTAGTGGCGGAAGTGGCGCACGCCGGTGAACAGCATGGCGAGCCCGTGCCTGTCAGCTGCCGCGATAACTTCGGAATCGCGTTGTGACCCGCCGGGTTGAATGATGGCCGTCGCCCCAGCTTTGGCGATTTCTTCCACGCCATCGGGAAACGGGAAGAACGCGTCGGACGCGGCGATAGTTCCTTCCAGCGGCAGTTGCGCTTTCATGGCGCCGATTTTTGCAGAGTCAACGCGGCTCATCTGGCCAGCGCCGACTCCGACCGTTTGCCCATCGCGTGCATACACGATGGCGTTCGACTTGACGTGCTTGCAGACCTTCCAGGCAAACAGCATGGCGCGGATTTCTTCTGGAGTGGGAGCGCGTTGCGTGACCACTTTTAGATCAATGTTCTCGAGGGGGCGATTATCGACGTCTTGTACGAGAATTCCGCCCGAAATATTTTTTAGCACCCATTTCTGGGGCGCGGCTTTGACTTCGACGAGGCGCAGGTTCTTCTTGGTGGCGAAGCGAGCCGTGGCGGCTTCGTCGAATGCAGGCGCGGCGATGACTTCGAGAAAAAGCTTGTGCATCTCTTCGGCAGCTTCGCCGTCAATGGGCCGATTGACGCCGATTACGCCGCCGAACGCCGACACCGGATCGCATTCGAGGGCTCGCTTGTAAGCCTCGGCGAGAGTCTCGCCGCTTGCTGCGCCTGCGGGATTGGTGTGTTTTATGATAGCGCAGAACGGGTCATCATTCGGCCCTTTGAATTCCTGCGCCAGGTCCCACGCGGCCTGCAGGTCGACGATGTTGTTGTAGGAAAGCTCCTTGCCTTGCAGCTGGCGGCAATTAGCGACGCCCACGCCCGAGCCATCGGAATACATCGCGGCCTTCTGGTGCGGGTTTTCGCCGTAGCGCAAGTCGAGCGTTTTCTGGAATGAGAGACGCAGCGTCGGCGGAAACGCTTCGATCTTTGTGGGGACAGCCGCCCCCGGCTGTCCACCGGAGCGAAGCTCCGAAGCGGTCGGCGGCGCCAAATTGTTGGCGTATAGAATTCCCTCGAGCGTCGAAGCGATTGCAGCGTCGTAGGCCGCCGTGAGCGCGAAGGCTTTCTGCGCGAGTTTCCATTTCACCTCGCTAGACAGACTGCCCTGGGAGCGAACGAGTTCTTCCGCGACGGCGTCATAATCGGCAGGCGAGGTGACGATGGCGACATCGCGAAAATTCTTGGCGGCGGAGCGGATCATGGATGGCCCGCCAATGTCGATGTTTTCGATCAGTTCGTCGAACGCCACGCCAGGCTTGGCTGCGGTTTTCTCGAAGGCGTAGAGATTGACCACGACCATATCAATCGGCTGGATGCCGTGCTCGGAGACCGCTGTGGCGTGCGCCGGATCATGGCGGCGGTGCAAGATGCCGCCGTGAACTTTGGGATGCAGCGTCTTGACGCGGCCGTCGAGCGTCTCGGGAAAGCCGGTGAGTTCGGAGATGTCTTTGACCGCGATGCCAGAATCGCGCAGCAGCTTGGCCGTGCCTCCGGTGGAGACGAGTTCGATGCCGAGTGCGGAGAGCTTCCGTGCGAAATCGGCGAGGCCAGTTTTATCGGTGACGCTGAGGATTGCGCGCTGGATTCTTGACATTGGACCTTGCTAGTTGAAGAGCTACGAAGATTCTAGCAAGAACGGGCCCGGTGGATTTCTATCGTGCGGAGATCGCTATCTCGTTCGCCTGAATCTTGTGAAGCGACAGCACTATTCGGTTAATTTCGGGCTGGGTGACTCCAGATGGATTCTTGTAGTCTTTCTGCCAGAGCTCGGTTTCCACGCCTCCCGTATTCGAATAAAGGGTGACAAGCAGCCCGTCCGGCCGTGAAGATGGACCACCTTGTTGAAATCCTTTGAAGCTTTCGTTCTGAATACCGAATATTCCCGTCTCGGCTTCTTTGGCGGGTACGACGGACTTGAGCAAAAGCATCATTGCATCGTGGGCGTGAGTGGATGACGAGCCATGCCCAAAAGTTCACCTTGTCGGGCGTGAATTCGTAGAGTTTTCTGAGAAAGAGGTAGTCGGATTTCTCAGCGTCTCGGCCGGCGAATTGCTCAAACTGCTGCGGAGACAGCTTCCAGTCTGTGGTAAATAGAGTTCTGAATTCCCCCGTCGAAAAAACCGCAACTCGCAGCCGCAGACCAGATCGGAATGTGAAAAGGGCCATGGTTTTGTCCGGTTTGTTCTTTGGATACAGTTCCGTTTTGCTGTCGTCCAAATCGGTCCAAGGAACCTCAAACTCGTAGCCGAGGCAGGATAACTTCCTTCCCGATGCTTGCGAAATTGCCTGGTCCGGTAAGTTCGTAGGCACGATCCGCGCGACAGGCGGAGCCTCTCGGCCCTCCCAGAAGGTGAGGGCCACGTCGGCGGCCCAGCGCACTACCGTAAAGAGGAGCACGAGCGTTAGGGATGCTGTGACCAGAATGCGTCGCAGAAGTTTCATATATGTAATTCTTCGCTTTCGAGCCCGGCAGTTTTTTTACGTCTTGGCTTTGGCCTTCAGCTTCACTTGCCCCTCGGCCAGTTCAACCGAGAACTCCACGTCCTGGCAGCCGTATTGTTTGCGGATTTGCTGCGTCTTTTTCTGCACGAAAGAAGAGAACGATTCGAGGTTGCCGGAGACATTTTCCCCGGCTTTTTTCTTGGCCGCGACCAGCGTGTTATAGAGGCGTTCGAGCTGTTCGCGGCCGGCTTCGTTCTCATGCATGGTGAAGGGTTGTGAAGTCTCTGGCGATGATGCCGAAGCTGCCGCAGCCGCGGCTTTGCTCACCCCATAAACCGGGTGCGCCGGCTTGTGGTCGTCTTCCGAACTGCGGACGCCCTGTACCGAGAGAAGCGCGTCCTGCGGGCGGCGATAGCCCTCTTCGCGAATGCGCGACTTTTTGCGCCACAGATCGCTGTAGACTGCATAACGCTGCGCCATTTCGTTATAGCGGTAGCGCTGGGAGAAGTTCATGCGTCCGCCATCGGAAAATTTGCGCAGCAACGACAGCACCTTCCACTCAATGTCGGTGGGCGGGCGTTTGGTTGGGTTGCTGAAGTAGACCTCGTACTCGATCTTCAGCCGACGGAGCTGGGTTTCGAGTACTACAAGTTCTTCGTCAGTGGTCACGCAGGGTTCTCCGAGCTAACAGTGTAGTGAGAAGAGCCGCGGTGGGGCAGGTACCCTGTGGTCACCGATGGGCATGGTACGAAGGTAAGCTGCCGGGAATCGCCGCGCTGGCGGCGGACGAATTCAGGGCGAGGAAAAGCAGGTTACTCGTCGCTGCGCTCCTCGGAATGACAAGCTTATGAGTAGTGATTCAGGACCCAGGTCGGCTTTGCTGAGGCTCGCAGCTTTATTTCGAATTCGCGGCCATCTTCTTGACCATGGCGAGCACCAGCTTGCGATCGCTGTCGTTTAAATTCGCTGCATATCGGCGGACTTGGCTGAGAAAGCGAACTTCGTCGTCGGAAAGCTGAGGCAGTCCCTTGGTGCCGTTGCTGTGGCCGGATTCTGAGAAGAACTGTGAAAGAGCGATCTCCATGGCTCCGGCAATTTTTGAAAGCGTGTCGAGTGAGGGGATGGTGTGCCCGTTCTCGACCCGCGACAGGTAGCAGCGTAGCAACCCGGTGCGCTTTTCAATGTCGCCCTGGGACATCCCTTTTTGCAGCCGGTAATTTCTAATGGTCTCGCCGATGTTGATCGTGGGGAGCATTGCAGATGCGACATAGTAACCAGAGAGAGAAATTCTGGCAAGTGGAAATTCGTGCCATAGGGAAGCACTTTCGTGTGAAAGACTTGACGATGGCAATGCGGGCAGGTTTTCACAGCGTGGAAGAAACGAATCGCGTGGAACGTAACGCTGAAGTTAATTCAGATCTAGAGCGTTTCATTTAATTTTTCAAATTTTCTGAGAGAAATGCGACTGTGCGCTGCCACGCGTCAGCGGCATCGGCGGGGCGATAACCGGCCTTGTTGTTGGGGTTTTCGAAGGCGTGGGCGGCATCGTCATAAATTTTTATTTCAATCTTCTTGCCCAGTTGCTTCATCTGTGCTTCGAACTTGTGAACGTCATCGGGTGTGATGCCTTTATCCTGGCCGCCGAACAGGCCGAGAATCGGAGCGTTGATCTTCTTCAGAGTGTCGGGATCAGTTGCGAGATGGCCGTAGTTGATCACATCGGCGGCGAGCGTAGGCTCTTCAAGTGCGACATCGAGCGCATAGCCGCCACCCATACACCATCCGATGGCGCCGATGCGGTTTTTCTTCACGTTCGGCTGCGAGGCGAGATAGTCAAACGCCGCGCTGAGATCGCGTTTGGCGCGGTCCTCGGGAACTCCGCGCATGATCTCGTGAGCTTCCTCGGGCGTAGTGCCGACTCTGCCGCGATATAAATCGATGGCCAGAGCTTCGTATCCCTGGTCGGCAAGCTTTGTGGCTTGCTCTTTTACCCAATCGTTCAATCCCCACCACTCGTGGACCACGATGATGCCGGGAAACGGGCCTTTGCCAGCGGGCGTGTAAAGAATGGCTTGCACGGTTTCGTCGCCGCTTTTATAGGAGACGGTTTTGGAATCAGCAGCCGAAGCGCTCGACATCAACGTGGAAGCAAGGACGATAGTGAGAACTGGCAGGAAAGTTTTCATATTCTCTCTCGGTTGATTTGCCGCTAAAGATCGAGTTGCATGTATAGCGCACCCGCATTCGGATTCGTACAATAAGGCGCAATTTCTTTGAAACCCAGCTTGCGGTACATGGCAACGGCATCTTTCATCATCGGTTCGACAGTGTCAAGGCGCATTGATCGATATCCAATTTGCCGCGCCTCGGCGATGATTCGGTCGGCCAGCGCACGGCCAAGGCCCTTGCCGCGAAATTGCGGGCGAAGGTAAAGGCGTTTCATTTCGCAGACGTCCGCTTCCAAAGGGTGCAAAGCGACACATCCAGCGAGTTGATCTTCGTACTGCGCCAGCAACAGACGGCCTCGGGGCGGGGCGTAATCGCCGGGAAGCCCAGCAAGTTCTTTATCGAAATTTTGGAAACACAAGCTGAAGCCGAGAGAGTTCGCGTATTCGAGAAAGAGTTCGCGCGCCTGGGCGATTTGCGCGGCAGATACTGCTTGAGAGAACGTTAAAGTCCCGACCGCTGAGGTCACGGAGGACGCAGGCACATTCGAATTGATTCCGCCTTCGGCCTTCATTTCCTCTGTGAACCCCTATGTCCCTGCGCTTAAGTTTTGGGACTATCCCATCAACATGCCGCCATTCACGTTGAGCACATGGCCGGTAATATATGACGCTTCATCGGACGCGAGAAAAGCTACAGCATGCGCTACGTCATCCACCGTGCCCACGCGGCCCAGCGGGATCTGTTTGGCGGCGTTCTGTTTGAAATCTTCGCCCAGCACCTCGGTCATGGCAGTTTCGATGAAGCCGGGTGCGACAGCGTTACAAGTAATATTGCGCGAGCCGAGTTCGCGGGCCACAGCCATCGTCAGGCCGATCAATCCGGCTTTTGAGGCGGAGTAGTTTGCCTGCCCGGCCTGTCCCATCTCGCCGAAGACGCTGCTGATGTTGATAATGCGTCCCCAGCGCTGCTTCAGCATGGAGCTGGTGACGGCTTGCGTGCAGAGATAGGCCGAGGTGAGATTGGTTTGCAGCACCGCATCCCAGTCGGCGCGCTTCATGCGCATGATCAGTTGATCGCGCGTGATTCCGGCATTGTTGACGAGGATATCGATTTTGCCAAATTGCGCGATGGCGGCTTTGACGGCAGATTTGATCTGTTCTTCATCAGTCACGTCGAGAGGGTAGGCGACGGCTTTGCCGCCGGAGAGGCCGATCTCACTGGCTAGCTCGTTCAGTTTCTCTTGATTGCGCGCGGCAATGGCAACGCTGGCCCCCTTTGCCGCAAGCTTTAGTGCGCACGCGCGGCCAATGCCTTGCGATGCGCCGGTGATGAACGCCACGTGCCCTGCGAGGGACATGAATCTCTCCGTTGTTTTGCTTCGTTCCCGATTGAAACGCAAGATTATACGCGCCCAACGAGGTATCGTTTGTGTAACGATTGCGTGTGGCCACTTTGAGAAGTAACATGCAGGCACTCCCATGTCACAAACTCTTGCAAACGAAGTGATCTCCATGCCCGAGCCTTCCGACAAAAAAAGCGCCGACGTCGTACCTATTTCCGGAGCGGGCCATCGCGCAACGACGAGAGCCGCGTCCGATGAAATTGCGTCGGCCGCTCGCACGGAGGCGCCTGAAACGCCTGTCGCCAATGCCGATGCGGCGCCTTCGACCGAAGTCTTTGCCGTGTACGGCGTCGAACCGGAAATTCAGGCTTACGCCATGGCGAAGTATTCGCGCTCGGCATTGTCGATGAAGGAGTCGCTGCACGAGATCAGTTCGCAAAAAGCGGAGAAGTTTCTCAATACATTTTATTTTCAGTACGGCCATCGGTCGATTGCCGATCTGGCGCACATCGCGCTGGCCATCGAGCGGCTATCGATTCTGGCTGCGATTGAGTTGGTGGACGAACAGCGTTGGGATGGGCAGGAGCGGTCGACCCGCTATCAGGATTTCAAAAAGAGCGGATACTACATCCCCGATTTTGGCAGCGACAGCGAAGCTCGCAAGCTTTATTGCGAGACACTGAATTTTCTTTTTGCCGAATACACAGCGCTTTCCGCGCACATGACGCAGCACCTCATCAGCATCACTCCCAAACCTGGCGAGATGAAGCAGGAGCAGTACGAGCGCACGCTGAAGGCGCGGGCCTTCGACATCACGCGCTACCTCTTGCCGCTGGCAACCAATACCTCCCTGGGCGAGATTGTGAATGCGCGGACTTTGGAAAATCAGGTAGCGCATCTTTTGTCCCACACACATAAGGAAGTGCGACAGCTTGGCGAGTCGTTGAAGAAGGCAGCGGGTTCGGCGGCATATAACGCAAATTCTGATTCGCTGCGGGAGTTGGTCGAGCAAATTCGTGGAGTAAACCCTGAGCTGGGCGCGCGGGCGGAGCGCGAATTACTGCGCGAGGTGCGCGTGGCGCCGACGCTGGTGAAGTATGCGGACCCCAATCCTTATGAGATGGAGACGCGCCGCGATCTGCGCCAGGCTGCCCGCGAGTTGATGGCGCACGAGCAGCTTGCACCGTCAAAGGCGATTGTCGATCTGCTTGATGAAGAACCCCTCGAAATCGAAATTGCCACGACGTTGCTCTACGAGCATTGCCATTTTTCTTACCGGCAGGTCCGGCAGGCGGTGCAGGTCGCGGGCGAGCGGCACCGCCGCGAGATCATCGATCTGGGCCTGCGGCATCGCGGGAAGTATGACGAAATGCTGCGTGGATTCCGCGCTGGGCAGCAATTCCGTTTCGACATTCTGATGGATACGGGCGGCTTCCGCGACATGCACCGGCACCGGCGGTGCATTCAGGTGATGCAGCAACCCACGACGCAGCATGGATACGAAATGCTGCTCGACGTTGAGGATGCCGGCATGCGCGTCCGGTTCGATGCTGCGATGCGGCGGGCGCAAACCGCGGTCGAGAAGCTTGCGGCGCGACGTTCGCCCGAGGCGGAGGAGAATTCGCAATACGCGATTCCTCTGGCCTATCGCAAACGCGCATTGTTCAAGATGGATTTTGCTGAAGCCGTCTACATCTCTGAATTGCGCACTACGCCCGCAGGCCACGTTTCCTATCGAAATGTCGCGTATGCAATGTATGAGGCCGTGGCGCGAAAGTATCCGGCGCTGGCGAAATATTTCCGGGTGCACGATGTGACGGCGCCGGTGGACTTGCTGCAGAGGTAGTGATCCCAAATGGAACGATCGATGCCGGAGGCGTAGAGGCCGCCAATTCACTCCGAACTCGACCTCTCCGTGAAGAAGAAACTGAGCTTATTCCCTCGCCGCCGCTGAAAAAGCTATTCGAAGCGGTCGGATCTTCGGACCCACGAATCCGCAAGCAGCGATTTGTAGCATTCTCTAGATTTATCTTGATACTGCCAGTCCCCGCAGTTAAAATCTGACAAGGCCTACCCATGCCCCGCACCGTCAAAATCGCTCCAGAAATAGACGCCAAGCTGTATAACGAACTCGTCTCCGTCGCTAAAGAGAATGGGCAGTCGCAGCGCTTTGTGCTGGAGCGGGCGCTGGAACATTACCTGCACAATGTTGTTCCTTCGCAGCGCATGGTGAGGCCCGAAGTGATGGCCGCCTACCGCCGCTCGAACGAAAAGTATCGAGAGTTATATAAGAAACTGGCCAAGTAGATGGCCGAGCGCGTCTACCTGACCGTGGCTGAAGTCGTCGCCATCCACCATCACCAGGTCGAGGAATACGGCGGGGCGCACGGCCTGCGCGATCAGGGCGCTTTAGAAGCCGCTGTTTTCCGTCCTCAAACAGGCTATTACAACGACCTCAGTGAGGAAGCAGCCGCGCTGCTAGAGTCGCTGGTAAATAATCACGCCTTCGTGGATGGAAACAAGCGCATCGGCTTTGCCGCCGTTCACACGTTTCTTCTGGTCAACGGATTCGATCTGGACGTAAACAGCAACGCCGCGTATGACTTCATGATTAGGGCGATGGAGCAAGGCAAGTTCCGTTTCCCGCTGCTTCGCGAATGGATCTCAGCGCATCTTGTGGGGCTTGACCGCTAGTCTGCGAGTCACTGCGTGACCGTTGCCTGATAACTCACGGTCTGCCAATGGCCCTTTCGGCGCACCCAAACCCGCGTATAGCGATACGGGCCGCTGAAATCTTCTCCTAACTGGTGGCCTTTGACATCGGCGCGGGCCGTGACGATCGCGGTATCTCCATAAAGGCGCACCACCATTTCAGTGATGTTCATGGATTCGTAGCGCAGTTGCCCGCTGCGGCGGGCGGAAATTGCCTCCTGTTTGGATGTGACCTGGCCGAGCGGGGTGATGGCGACGTAGTCGTCGGCGAGAATTCGCATGGGAAAATCGGCATCGCGGTGCAGGACCGCTTCCTTCGTCTGGCGCTCCAGATCGACGATCTCGCGAATGGTTTCCTGGTCGCTAGCGCTGAACCCCTGCGTGGGGCGAATGGCTAGACGCTGGCTGCAGAACGCGGGAGACGCAGCCAGCACGCAGAACAAGAACAATCTGAGAGGGTTGAGCACGACGATACCTCCGCGGTCTGCCAGGAGACAGAGATCGGCCTTCATTGCAATACGCAAACTTGGATGCAGCAGTTCCGTGGAAGAATCCTCAACTTGTGCGGCTGAATCTTAAGTCTAATTGTGCGGTTGAACCGGCGGTTGAATCTTATATCGGCGGCGCCGATGTACGGCCGCGCTGGCGCTGCGCTTAAAAAGCGCGAATCAGATCTCAAACTAAGAATCGCAACTAGAAATCCTGGGCTTAAAACCTTTACCAATTTTGACATTCAACTCCCCTCAGTCCCTGTACTCTTGACTATCAAGCCATCTCGGCAAGACGGAGTCTTTTTCCCGTTCCAGCGAATACGGGGTTAGAATTAATGGAAGAGCAACCCCGGCGGCTTTTGCATCCAACTGGTCAGGCTTGCGGAAGTGCGGACGATGGGACCAAGCCTATACAATGACTTCCAAGACATTAAGGTTGAGCATGAATCGATTCCTTCGCGCAATTCTAGCTTTCTCTTGTTTGGCGGCAGTTGCGTCCGCGCAAACCAGCCCGTCCTCGCTCGCGGCCTCCAAGCCAGCCCAATCGAAATCCGATAAGTCCGGCACCGACAAAGCCGGCGCAGCCAACACTGCGCAGGCGGGAACTTCCAAAGTCGACCGCGCCGCTGCCTACTACCACTACGGGCTGGCCCATATGTATGAAGAGCAGATCACAATGTACGGGCGCAGCGACCTGGCTACCAAGGCAATGGACGAGTACAGGCTTGCGATCGAAGCCGATCCTTCATCCGAATTCCTCACCTCCGCGCTCGCCGAGCTTTACGTAAAGACCGGAAGAATCCGCGACGCCGTGCTCCAGGCGCAGGACATTCTCAAGCGCGACCCCAACAATCTCGAAGCTCACAAGCTGCTGGGCCGCATTTATCTGCGCTCTCTCGGCGACATGCCCGGCGATGGCAACGGCAACGGATCCGACAATGTTCTGAAGCTGGCCATCGATCAGTATGAACAAATCATCAAGATCGAGCCCGACAACGTTGACGATCACCTTCTGCTCGGCCGCCTGTATCGCCTAGACAACGATCTGCAAAAAGCCGAATCTGAACTCAAGACCGCCGTCAAACTCGATCCCAATTCTGAAGAAGCCGTCACCACTTTAGCTCTGCTCTATACCGACGAAGGCGACACGGCCCGTGCCCTGCAGGTTCTTAGCGCCGTGCCCGATGCTGGCCGCTCCGCCAAGCTCTACTCCGCGCTGGGCGCGACTTACGAGCAGCGCAAAGACTACAAAGGCGCCATCGACGCCTACAAGCACGCGATCATGCTGGACCGCGATAGTCTCGATGCGATTCGCGGCCTTGCTGAAAATCTTTTGAACGACGGGCAGATCGACAAGGCGCTCGAACAATATAAAGTCATCGCCGATGCAAACCCGGAGGATGCGCAAACTTTCCTCCGCATCTCTGAAATCTACCGCCGGCAGGGTAAGTACGACGAAGCACTCGACAGCCTGAGAAAAGCCCAGGCCATGGTTCCGGATGCCCTCGAAGTTCCCTATAACATTGCGGTCGTGTACGAAGCCCAGGGCCGCTACGACGACGGCGAGAAGATCCTGCAGGACCTGCTGAAGAAAACCGAGAAGCCCGACAACAGCTACTCGCAGTCCGACCGCAACAATCGCGGGATCTTCATCGAGCGCCTCGGCATGATCTACCGTGATCAGGAAAACTATCCCGCCGCGGTAGATGCCTTCCGCAAAATGCTGCCGCTCGGAGACGACAACGCCCGCACCGGTTATCAGGACATCATCGATACTTATCGCGATGCAAAGCAATGGAATGAAGCCACAGCCGTGGCCCAGGAAGCCGCGCAGAAAATGCCCAACGACCGCGAACTGCGCATGGTCCCTTGACGCGCAACTCGCCGACATGGGCGATCCCGATAAGCCGCTGGCCGATGTCCGTTCGCTGCTCAAAGGCACGCCCGAAGATCGCGATGTTTATCTCCGCCTGGCCATCATGAACACGCGGCTGAAGCGCTGGAGCGACGCCGAGCAGGCCCTCGACAAAGCCGAATTGCTTTCCACCAAGCCGGAAGATAAAGAGTACGTCTATTTCCTGCGTGGATCGACCTACGAGCGCGAAAAGAAGTACGACCAGTCAGAAGCAGAATTCAGAAAGGTGCTCGCTCTCAATCCGCAAAGCGCCGCGACCTTGAATTATCTCGGATACATGAACGCCGACCGCGGCGTAGAACTCGAGCAATCGCTTAACTACATCAAGGAGGCCGTCAGCCTCGATCCCACCAACGGTGCGTATCTCGATTCGCTCGGCTGGGCGTACTTCAAACTCGGCAAGTACGATCTCTCCGAAGAAAGTCTAAATAAAGCTGTCCTGCGCATGGGCTCCGATCCGACCGTGCAGGACCGACCTGGGCGATCTCTACCAGAAAACCGGCCGCCTGAAGCTGGCCGCGGCCCACTGGCAGCGCGCCGTGGAAGAGTGGAACAAGACGATCGCTCCGGAAGTGGATACCGACCTGCTCGTGGCAGCGCAGAAAAAGCTCGATGCCGCCAAGGTCGCCATTGCCAAGGAAGAATCGCAGAAGTAGTAATTCGGAGATCGGCGAAATCGCGCTCTGCTAAACTTCCATCATGCTGGCGAGCTACGCGGTGCACCTGGAGCAGTCCCGCGGACGCCGCTTCCCTGAGCCTCCGCATCCCTACCGCAACGATTTCCAGCGCGACCGCGACCGGGTCATTCACGCCCGCGCTTTCCGTCGACTCGAAGACAAAACTCAAGTCTTCACCCGCCGCTACTCCGACCATTTCCGCAACCGCCTCACCCACACCATCGAGGTCGCGCAGATCACGCGCACCGTCGCCGGCGCGCTTCATCTGAATGTCGATCTCGCCGAAGCGCTCGCGCTGGTGCATGATCTCGGCCATCCGCCCTTCGGCCATGCCGGAGAAAAAGCGCTCGATGCCGCCATGCGCCGGCACGGCCTGATTTTCGATCACAACCTCCACGCGCTGCACATCGTTGAAGATTTCGAGCAGCGCTACGCCGCATTTCCCGGCCTGAATCTTACCTTTGAAGTTCGCGAGGGAATCATCAAACATTCCCGCGATTACGACGCAACTCAACATCCCGAACTCGCGGAGTATCTGCTCGACCAGCGGCCACCGCTCGAGGCCCAACTCATCGACCTGACCGACGAAATCGGTTACGACACCGCCGATCTCGACGACGGCTACGAAGCTCGCCTGCTCACGCTCGAGCAGATTCGCGAGGGGTTGCCGGTTTTCGATCGTTTCTTCTGCCAGGCCGAAAAGGCCTATCCCGACGTTGCCGAGAAGCTGAAATTCAACGAGACGCTTAAGGGCATTCTCGATCGCCTGGCGAGCGACCTCATCGAAAATACGCAAGAGCGCTTGAAAGAAGCTGGAGTCGCAACTCTGGCGGAATTGCGCTCTCGCCCTGAGCGAATCGCCTCTTTCAGCCCGGCGGTGGATGCCGAGCGCAAGCAGATCAAGAACTTTCTCTACGAGAATCTTTATTACAGCCCGTCGCTGGCCGATGAAAAAAACGACGCCGAACGCATCGTGACTGAACTGTTCGCCTTCTGGATGGAGAAACCTTCAGCCCTGCCGCAGCAGTACCAGGAAAAAGCCGCGCAGGAATCCCTGCCTCGCGTGGTTTGCGATTACATCGCCGGCATGACCGATCATTTCATTATTGCGCAGTACGAGAAGTATTGCGGCGCCGAGTAAATTGTTTCTCCCATCCTGAGCGGCGCCGATGGCCGGCGCTTCGCGCGGACAGCCGAGGGCGGCTGTCCCCACATGAGTTGTGCAATAAATTGCACAAACCCCTCCCACACGCAGTTTTTATATCAGTTTTCCCAAAATTACCGCCCACGAGCACCTCGAACGGCCGACTGCGTCCGGGAAAGCGTAGAATTGGTAGGGATATCAATGGTTTACGACTCCAACCTCGTCCCCCGGTTTGGCATCCGACTTGTATTAGGGATTGTGCCCGCAAATTTGCGGTCTAGGCCCTAGTGGGTTTCGGGTGTGTGTCGCGTCAGCGCATACCCCGCAAGCGTCCAAAACGCTTGCCGCCGTCGTAAAGTTCACCGGACGCAAATTGAATTGCGCAGCAAGTGGATTCTGCATGCTGGAGCGGGGCCGTGCAAGACGCTCCGGCAAACTTGGAGGAAGCTTCATATGAAGAGCCGCATTCTCGTTACTTTGCCCCTGGCCGCAGTGCTGGCGTTCCCAGCCTTGGCCCAGACTTCGTCGTCCCAGCCCGCTAATGGAGATCAGTCCAATCAGCCGGCCGCAACCCAATCGAATTCCATGCAGTCGAGCCAGAGTCAGTCGACCGAGACCGCGACCGGCAAGCAGCCCTTGCAACCGCCCAGCCGGGAGGGTTTCTGGGGACGCGTGAATCCATTCGCTCGCAAGAGCTATGTGAAACGCCAGACTGAGCCCATTCGCGACCGCATCAACGAACTCGACGATCTGACCGCAGCCAACAGCAAAGCGATCAAAGATACCGACTCGCGCGCCCAGGCTGGCATCAAGATGGCCTCCGACAAAGCCAACGAAGCCGATCAGCATGCCATTGATGCCGGCAACAAGGCGAACCAGGCGCAGCAGACCGCGCAGCAAGTGACCACTCGCGTCCAGACAGTGGAAACAGTGGTCAGCAACATCGACCAGTACAAGGCCTCGAACCAGACCGAAATCCGGTTCCGCCCTGGCCAGAGCGTCCTGAGCAAAAACGCCAAGGACGCGCTCGATGATATGGCAAACGGGGTGAAGGGACAGAGAGGCTACATTATCGAAGTTCAGGGATTCTCGTCCGGTCGCGGCCAGACGGCAATCGCGAACTCGCAGAAAATGGCAGAGTCCGTGGTGCGGTATATGGTGCTCAACCATGACATCCCGCTCTATCGCATTTACCTCGTGGGCATGGGCAACGCGCCAACCCCCAACCAGGAGCAAGACGCTCACGCAAAGCATATGAGCGGCGGCCGCGTGGAAATCAGCCTGATGAAGAACGATCTGGAGCAGCTCTCGAGCAACTCTGCCGCTCCGGGCACAACGCCAGATCAGATGCAGCAACCGAAGTAGTTTGAACGCGTTCGGGACCAAGGGCGCCTCGCCCGAGTCCCTCCCCCAGAAAAAGCCCATCGCCAAGGCGATGGGCCTTTTCGTTGGCATTGATTGGACCAAAAACGGCGTTCAGCGAAACGGATGGTGATGGTAGTGAAGCAGCATCATATGCGTCAAGAACCCAACAACAAACCAAAATGCCGCCTCCAGCACACGCCAGAATCCTCGGGTCATCTGCAAAGCATACCCGCATTTCAGCCCGGCATGCCACTCCTCGGTAAAGGGTCAGCTTGAATTTTTTAAGGCGTCTTCGCTGGTCGATGGCGTCATCCTGAGCGTAGCCGTTCTTCCGGCGAAGCGAAGGATCTCCACTACCATGCTGTGTGCCACTGGAGATCCCTCGGCCCGCTGGTAAAAACGCGGGCTTTTCGGGATGACGCCCCTGAGATTCAGAAATTCAAACTGACCCACTACCCACTCTTCCTGCTCCTTGACTATTCTTCACTACAACTGGAGGAACTCACCGGTACGTTTCCGGCTTAATCCCGAGATGGTTCAGCTTCGACTGCAGGGTGGTTCGTTTCAGCCCCAGAAGTGCAGCTGCACCTTCGGCGCCGCCCAGCTTTCCATGGCAATCGCGAAGCGCCTTCAGGATGCGTTCGCGCTCGTTTTCCCGAAAAGTGAGACCGCCGTTGTCAACTTCAACGTTCCTTTCCAACTCCGCCAGCGGAGCCCGCAGCACCGAGCCCGAGGTCAGGATGACCGATCTCTCCACAAAATTTTCCAGCTCGCGAATGTTTCCCGGCCACTCCCATCGCACCAGCAGCTCCATTGTTTTTGACGGAATGCTGGTGATCGTCTTCTTCATTTCGATCGCAAACTTGCGCACAAAGTGCTCGACCAGCGGCCGGATGTCGTCCCGGCGCTCCCGCAATGGCGGAATGAGAATGGGAAATACATTCAGCCGGTAATACAAATCGCTGCGGAATTCGTTCGCTTTCATGGCCTGCGCCAGGTCCCGGTTGGTGGCCGCCAGCAGACGGAAGTTCACTTTCAGCGTCTCCCTGCCTCCGAGCCGCTCGAATTCCATGTCCTGCAGCACGCGCAGCAGCTTGGGCTGCAGGCTCAGCTGAATCTCGCCGATCTCATCCAGAAAAAGCGTGCCCCCGTCGGCCAGCTCCAACCGGCCCAGCTTTCGTGCAATGGCACCAGTGAAGGCCCCCTTTTCATGGCCGAACAGTTCGCTTTCCAGTAATACCGAAGGGATTGCCGCGCAGTTCACTTTGATGAAGCTCTCACCTTGCCGCCTGCTCCAACGGTGCAACGCCCTGGCAACCAGTTCTTTCCCCGTACCGGTCTCTCCCAGCAGGAGCACGGTGGCGTCGCTGGGCGCGACCTTTGCCACTTTTTCCATCACCTGCTTCAACCCGGTGCTGCGGCCAATAATCTCTCCAAATCCCAGTTCCGTGTCGATGGCTTCTTCAAGGTAAAGTTTTTCTTCCGCTAATTTCTCTTTGGCCAGCCGCAGTTCTTCCGTGATTTGCTGCAAATGCGTGATATCTACACAAGCGCAATTCACTCCTATAATCCCGCCCACCGCATCCAGGAGCGGTTCAATGGTAATGTCGCAGTAATAAGTCTTGCCCTGCGCGGTCAAAGTAAACTCCTGGCGGGAGCTGCCTCCGGTCTCGAGCACCGGGCGTTTCATCGCGGTCATCCGCGCCCCGACTTCGGGCCCAAAGATTTCTTCGTCTGTCTTTCCGAGGTAGTCGCTCTCGCTCCACCCCTCCTGTAGGTTGTAAACCCAGGTGTAACGCAAGTCGCGGTCCTGGTTGAATACTTTGATGGGGGAACCAGCAAGCGCCA
The DNA here is from genome assembly GCA_963743585.1 of uncultured Acidobacteriaceae bacterium. Lineage (GTDB taxonomy): Bacteria > Acidobacteriota > Terriglobia > Terriglobales > Acidobacteriaceae > Sulfotelmatobacter. The sequence continues at coordinate 758,438 of CAVUQI010000012.1, forward strand.
CACGAAAGCGCTGTTCGCTTTGCCGCAGCGCTCGTTCCGCGTGAATTTGCTCGGTGATGTCGATAGCGGCCGCGACCGCGCCCTGCACGTTTCCATTCTTGTCCAGCAACGGTGCGGCATTCCCCAGTTCATATTTCTCGGTCCCGTCCTCCAATACCAGCTTGATGGGAACGTCTTGCACCGGCCCCTTCGTTTCCACCGTTCGCTGCAGCGGCAATTGTTCAGGCGGAACCACGACTCCGTCCCGCTCGAAATGAAAGGGTGCTTTTTGCCCTGCCGGGGCGGAAAGCGACACGTTGCTTCCCAGAGGCACTCCGAGATAGCGCGCGCCGGCTCGATTCGCATCAATTCGCAAGCACTGAGGATCGCGCGCGATCAATACTGGAATCGGTAGCGTGTCGAGGATCGTCTGCAGTTCCGTTGCCCGCGCACGCTCCCGCGCCTCACTGGCCCGGAGGGCCTCCTCCGCGAGCTTGCGCTCGGTGATGTCCTCCACCATGCCCATGTGACAAGTCGGATCGTCACCCTCGGGCCACATGGCCACGACTTTGGCCTCAATCCAGCGCACCGAGCCGTCCGGGCGGACGTACCTCTTTTCGATTTCGTAATGCCGAGCCTCACCCGCCCTAAGCTGTCGCAGCTTTTCGAGACTTATCGCGAGATCGTCGGGGTGCGTAATACTTTGAAAATCGCGCCCCAACAGGCCCTCTTCCGTTCGTCGCGCGATCTCACAGTATTTCGGATTCACTCCCAGATAGCGTCCGGTTTTCGTGTCGGTTCAGCAAACCCCGATGGGGGAACCCTCGTGCAGGGCGCGATAGCGGTTGTCGCTAAGCCGGAGCTTCGCTTCCACCTGCTTGCGCTCCGTAATATCGTGCAAAATGACGATCACCCCCGTGATCTCGCCCTGCGCATCGCGCAACGGGGCCTTTCGGCTTGATACCCATCGCGTCCCCGCCTTGGTTGGCAGTTCTTCGTCAGGCACGGTAATGGTGTGGCCGAGCAGTGCCCGCTTCAGCTCGGTTTCCGGATCATGGCCTCGAACTCCGGGGGGAATGAGCTGCTGGAATGGCGCGCCGACAGCCAATACAGCGGAAATCCCCGTCATCTCCTCCATGAGCGGATTCCATACCATGCACCGCAGGTTCCGGTCGTAGACTGCAATTCCCTCGCTCGCGCTGGCGATAATCTGACGATTAAGTTCGCCGGTCTCGCGGGCCACTCTCTCCGCCCGCTTCTGCTCGGTAACGTCACGGGCGATTCCGCTGACCATGGGCTTGGCCGTACCCTCCCGTCGCAGCGTGTTCGAGTACTCCCAAATCCGGCGCTCTCCTGACCGTGTAATTACAGCCAGCAGCCCGCGCGCCTCTCCCTCGCGCTCTATCTGTTGCAGATATGCGTCGAATTGATCGCGGTATTCTGGGGCGATCAACTCCCGCATGGGAATGTGCAGGATTTCTTGAAGGTCATATCCGAGCCGTCGCGCGGAAGCCTGGTTCACCGACAAAAGCCGGCCCTCCAGATCGTGCAGACACAGCAGATCGTGGCTGTGCTCAATTAGGTCCAGATACCAGTCTTTATTTTCGTGAAAGGCGCGCCGAACCGGGTCAAGCTCGGTTGGCTTGAGATCAAAAGGAAAACTTTCTTCCCCAGGGTGCAAATCCACGGCTACTCCCTAAGCGGGGTTATGGTTGTCGCGCATGCAAACCCGCACGAATTTTACGCGACATTGACCGCACTAATACTCGCGAAAGCTGCTACTTACTAATTGCCGCGAAGTGTAGCAGAACTCGGCATAGTAGTGTCAAGGAATGCGCCAGTCGGTAGTGGCTGAATTTGGAATTCAACCAGTAACGAGGCAGGTCAGGCGCGTGGCCGTAACGATTGACGGCGCATTCCGGGCAGCGGGTCAGCTTCGCTCGTTCGTCGCAGCTTTAGGCGCCAGATAGGTGTGCGTAATTCGGTCGTGCCAGCACAGGGCGTCTTCGTCGAGGAAAACCCACGCATATCCCATGCCAAGGGAAACCGCTGAGAGAAATGACGCCAGCACGCGCCAGCGGCGCAGTCGTCGATTGGCGCGCGTTCCATCGAAGCGGCCAAGCTCCAGCCGAGCCAATTGAAGCCCCGGCGTTGTGCCGGAATAGACGATCAACAAGTACTGGTATGCGGCCCAGAACAGCGCACTGGATCCTCCCGCCATTTCGATGATTTGCAATCGCGGAGGCCGGAGGCCGGTGATTTTCCAGAAAATAAAACCAAAAGCCAGGCCAGCCGCCGCGACCAGAACACTATCCATTGCGGCCGCGGAGATTCGCCGCCCCAGCGAGGCGCTCTGGAGCGGAAAGTCGATGCCCGGCCGTCTTTCGATTTCCACCTGGCTTGACCGTTCAATGGTGATTCCGCCGAGCGCGGGCGGAGGAGGAACGAATTCCGGCACTTCGAGAATGCGAGGCGCTGTTATCACCGGCTCCGCCAATTCGTCGACCGGCCGCACCGGAGGATTCCAGTGTCCGGGGAAATTCGATGATTTTCGCGCTCGCACCAGAACTGGCGTGCGACATAGGTTGAGCTTCGGGCGAATTCGTGGCAGCCCCGTTCTCAGCCTCTGAAGCTGCTGCCCCGAACTCGTCCGCTCGTTCGGCGAATCCATCGAATGCCAGCGCGCTGCGCGATGTCTGCGGGGACATTTGCGTAACGAGAGCGGGCTGCGCTGAACTCGATGTGTTTGGGCGGACGGAATCGTTCCGCTCGTTTTCCTCGTTTCCGGCAAACTGCAGGCGCAACGAAGGATAGCGCGGCGGACGCGGCTTGCGCCGCGATTGATAGCGGTTCAACCGTGCGGCAATCTCCCGCCGCCAGGCAGCGCTGTCGCTCTCATCGGATTTCAGCGAGTCGCCGGACACTTCCGACGCTGCTTCCAGACCGGCCGCAGCTCCCGCAACGGATGGTTGAACGGGTTGTCGAGCTGGTTCTTGAGCGGATTGTTCAGCGGATTTCGGATCGCTCGCACACCGGCAGATTTCACCACAAACAGAACAGGGCATGAATCACAGTCTTAAATGAATTGCTAAAGCCGCACTACTCCGCCAGCGCCGGATAACCATTGAAAGCCCGCTCGAATCCAAGCGCCTTAGTGGCTTTGCCTGTTAAGGCGCAGCCGTGCTAACGTCACGACGGCTGCTACCGTAAAACTCTCCGGGCTCGCTTTCGCGCTCGGAATACCTTGATCGATGATCTTTTCCCGATGACTGGTCGTAACAGATTCCTTATCACAGCCGTAGTGCTTTGTCATCTGCTGGCCGCCCTTCCATTAGTTACCAGCCAGTTGCCGCCTGAAAATCCGGCAGCCAAAAAAACACAAAACGAACCGCCTGAAAAAAAGCCGGATGTTGAGGAAACACCATGCGCCAAGGCGGCCGCGGCCCAAAAAGAAAATGGGAACATCGAGACCATCTGCGCCATTCAGGAAGAAGAACAAGGACCGGTCTACAAATTGCACGTGGCGGTCGAAATCTATTACGGAACTTATACTTTGCGTGCCGATGACGCCACCTATAACTCCGACACGAAAGAGGTCACTGCGCAAGGACACGTCGCGCTCGATGGCGGTCCCAACGACGATCACATGCGCGCTTCACATGCTATCTACAACTTCGAACTCGAAACCGGAAAATTCTACGACGTTACCGGCACCACCGGGATCCGCTTTAACGCCCGCCGCATCATTCTGACTTCAACATCCCCCTTCGCCTTTACCGGAAAACTCGTCGATAAAACCAGCGAGGACCATTACCTGGTCTACGACGGCACCATCACCACCTGCGAGTTGCCGCATCCGAAGTGGCAATTCGATGCCCGCAAAATCAGCGTGGAGGTTGGCGGCAACGCGAAAATCTACCACAGCAAATTTCTGCTGCACGGTTTTCCGGTCCTCTATTTTCCATATGTGACCCACGCGGTCGAAAAAGAGGCGAGACAATCCGGCTTCCTCATGCCGACTGCCGGCCACTCCTCGAGCTATGGCTACACTTTCGGCGATTCTTACTATTGGGCAATCAATCGCATGATGGATGCCACCATCGGCGGCGAATACATGTCGCTCCGCGGCGGCTCGCAGCGCGGGGAATTCCGCATCCGTCCCAGCGAAACCTCGTATGCGGACCTTAAATTATTTTGGCGTGATTGACCGCGGCATCGGCACACCCCCGGTGAAGGAAGGCGGCGAGAATGTTCGCTTGAGCGCGGTGAGGAACTTCGATGGTTTTCGCGGCGTGACCGACATCGACTATCTGACTTCTTATCTTTTTCGCTTGGCCTTCAACGAAGTTTTCAGCCAGGCGGTATTTTCGGAGGTGAAGTCAGACGGTTTTCTCTCAAAAACAACCGACGGCTTCAACATCAATGGCTTCGCCGAGCGCTATCAGAACTTCCTGAGCACGACGCCGGGGCAGGTGATCACGATTTTGCACACTCCCAGTTTCGATGCGTCGAGCGTTGAACACTCCCTCGGCCGCTCGCCGTTCTATTGGTCGTTCGATGAGTCGTCTACCGGCCTTTCGCGCAGCGAACCTTCGCAATGCACCACGATCGATACAACTCAATCGTGTACGCTGCCGTTCCGCACTGCGACACTGGTTGGACGCTTCGACCTCAACCCGCGCATTTCTCTGCCGCTCCGGTTTCGCGGATGGTCTCTGCGTCCGGAGTTGGCCTTGCACGAGACCTATTACACTCAGCGTCTGATCGGTGAAAGCGGGGACAATCCCGGGCCCGCGGTGAGCGATGCCATTAACCGGCAGGCTCTCGAAACCGCGGTGCAGCTGCGACCGCCCCCGCTCGAACGCATTTTCGACAAAGAATTCATGGGGCGAAAATGGAAGCACGTAATCGAGCCCAAAGTCACCTATCGCTATGTGACCGGGGTGAATAATTTCCAGGACATTCTGAAGTTCGACGAACGCGACATTCTTTCCGATACCAATGAAGTGGAATATGGGTTCGTGACCCGCCTCTATGCCAAGCGAACCTCCGCGAAGCCTGAAAAGTGTGAGGCCGTGATGCAGCCTTTAATCGTGGGCGGCGCCGCGCCTGAGTCCGCGATTCCGTGGCAGCACGTGAACCCGCTGGCCAATGCAGCATGCCAGCCCAGCGCCGCCGCTAAAGAGATCGTTACCTGGGAGCTGGCACAAAAATATTTTCTCGATCCTACCTTCGGTGGAGCATTGCTTCCCGGCCAGCGGAACGTCTTCACCACAACGATCGATCTCACCGGAATCGCCTTCGTCACCGAGCCGCGGCATCTTTCGCCGCTGGTTTCCCGCTTGAAAATAGAAACCAGCGCGCGCACCGATGCCGAATGGGCCCTCGATTACGACTTCCAGCACAACACCACCAACGCGAGCACGCTGCTCGCGAACTACCATATCGGTAACGTCACCATCGGAGGCGGCGACGCATTTCTGCAAATACCGGTGCAGACCCCGACTTCCTCTTCATCCTCCATCTCAAGCACGACGGCCCAGCCCGAAGTCTTCAATCAATTTCGCTTCGGACTGGGCTATGGCAGTCTGAGCAAGCGCGGCTTCAGCGCCGCCAGCAGCTTTGGCTTTGACGCGGAACTGAAACAGTTGCAATTCGTGAATGCGCAAACCACCTACAATTGGGATTGCTGCGGGATCACCGTGACGTATCGCAGCTATCGAGTTGCCAATGTCCGCAACGAGAACCTCCTTCTTTTCACTTTCAATCTGGCAAATATTGGCTCCTTCGGCAGCTTGCGGCCACAAGAGCGCTTGTATTAGCGGCAAAACATTCCGCGCACTAAACCCGCGCCCTTGCTAACATAGCGAAACGGAACCATGCCAGCAGAAATGACCCTCGAAGCAAAGTCACTCTCCCTGCAATCCCACTCGCGAGAGTTGGGACGCATTCTGGTCGCCTACTCCGGCGGCGTCGATTCCGCGTATCTGGCATGGGTCACGCACGAAGTCCTAGGCGATAAAATGCTGGCAATCATTGCCGATTCGCCGAGCCTGGCCCGCACCCAGCTCGCCGACGCTGTCTCTTTCGCGAAAGAGAACGCGATTCCTCTGGAAGTAGTCACCACTTCAGAACTGGACCGTCCCGAGTACGCGCGAAACGATGCGCAGCGCTGTTTCTTCTGCAAAGACGAACTCTTCACGCTAATGGAACAATTGCGTGAAGCGCGCGGCTTCGATGCCATCGCGTACGGAGTCAACCTCGATGACCAGAGCGATTGGCGTCCCGGTCAAAAGGCGGCGCAAGCGCATTCGGTTGTGGCTCCTTTGCTGGATGCCGGCCTCGGCAAAGAAGAAATTCGCACTCTCGCCCGGCAAGCCGGTCTGCGCATCTGGAACAAGCCTGCATCGGCTTGTTTGTCCTCGCGCATCGAGTACGGCCGGCCCGTCACCAGAGAAGCTCTGCACGCGGTTGAGAAGGGCGAAGATGCTTTGCGCGGCCTCGGATTCAACCAATTTCGCGTTCGCCATCACGGAGACATTGTTCGCATTGAAATCTCGCGCGAAGAATTGCATCGGGCGCTCGATGGCGACATGGCTGTGGAGTTCACCAGAATCTTCAAATCCCTGGGATTTAAGTTTGTCACTCTCGATCTTGAAGGTTTCCGTTCGGGATCGATGAACGCGCTGCTGCCCGCAAAAGAATTGTCGAAGCGCGCCGGCTGAAGGGAAAAAGAGCCAGAAACCTCGTATCCAGCGCTTTTCAACGCCCTTTTCCGTGCGTCGCCGTGAGATAATCGACTTTCGATCCTAATGTCAGGCGGTTTTTTAGTGCATTTAATTCGCCGTTCTTTTCTACCCCTGCTGCTGATTTGCCTCGGCTGCGTCGCCCAGACGGCTCAAAGCCCAGGTTCCCAGAAGTCCGATTTGAGCACAAAAGTCGAGCGGCAGGTGCGTTCGTACTACAAAATCCCCCCTCAGGTGCAGGTGCGAGTCGGTCCACCTTCCCAAAGCGCCGATTTCCCCGCTTACAACTCGGTTGTGGTCACCGTCGACAATGGCGAAAAGAAACAGGATTTTACTTTCCTGATTTCCAAAGATCAGTCGTCGATGATGCGGCTCACCAAGTTCGACCTGACCAAGGACCCCTTCGCCGAGACGATGAGCAAGATCGATGTCAAAGGCCGGCCCACCCGGGGCGCGAAAGCATCCAAAGTGGTGGTCGTCAATTTCGACGATTTCGAATGTCCCTACTGCTCGCGCATGCACCAGACCTTGTTTCCAGAGATCCTGAAGGAATACGGCGACCGGGTCACGTTCATTTACAAGGATTATCCGCTGGTGGAAATCCATCCCTGGCCCATTCACGCGGCGGTTGACGCCAACTGTCTGGCCGCGCAGAACAACGACGCCTATTGGGATTTCGCGGATTACATCCACGCCAACCAGCATGAAGTAAGCAGCCAGAAAATGCCGACCGGCCCGGCCGACGAACTGGACCGGCTGACCATTTCGCAGGGCCAAAAACACAATCTCGATATGGCCAAGTTGCAGGCCTGCGTTAAGGCGCAAGACGATAGCGCAATCAAGGCCTCGATGAAAGAGGGCGATGCGGTTGGAGTAGAGGCCACGCCTACATTGTTTATTAATGGGCAGAAGGTCGATGGCGCCGTGCCCATCAGCGAATTGCGGGTCGCGCTCGACCGCGCGCTGAAAGACGCAAATTTGCCCGTGCCGGTGCACACCGCCAGCGCGGCTCCGCCGGTTTCCAAATGACTTTGGCGAAACTGTAAGATGCTCGGCCGCGAACTGCGCATTCAGGCGCTGTACGCAGGGGACACTCTTTCAGGGGACACTCTTTGAAGACGAATGCAAATTTTGGCCGGACGGCAGCGCTGTTGGCCGCGGCGATTCTGTTGTCGATACTCTTCGGTTGTAAATCGCAGGTGGGCGGTGACGTGATGGCCACCGTCGATGGCCGCAAGATCTTCCGCTCCGACGTCGACAAGTACTATGACGACCAGGTCGCAAGCGCTCAGCAGGCGCCAGTGGGCGAACAAGCGACGATTCTCCGCCTCAACATTCTCCGCCAGATGATCGACGACGAGATGGTGATGCGCCGCGCCGAAAAACTCGGCCTCTTGGCCACTGACGAAGAAGTCGACCGCAAGCTCAACGAGATCAAATCTCCCTATACCCAGGAAGAATTCGATCAGCGCCTGAAAGATAAAAAGATCACGCTCGATGATTTCAAGCGCGACATTCGCCGGTCGATTACCGTCGATAAAGTAATGAACAAGGAAGTTGTCTCCAAAATAAACGTGACCGATCAGGACATTACCAACTACTTCACCGCGCACAAATCTGAGTTCAACCTGATCGAGCCGCAATACCATCTCGCGCAAATTTTCGTGACCCCGGCGCCCAACCCTCAAGTCCACAACCAGAACAACAAGGCGCAGAACGAAGCCGATGCCCGCAAGAAGATCCAGATGATCAACAACCGGCTCGATAGCGGCGATGACTTCGCCACGCTGGCGATGAATTACTCAGAAGACCCTGAAACCTCCGGCAATGGCGGCGATCTGGGCGCCGTTCCGGAATCCTCGCTGCGCAATACCGACCCCGGCACTCGCGACCTAGTGCTCAAATTGAAGCCCGGACAGTACAGCCCGATCATTACAGTAATGGACCCCGCGACCAAGAGATTGGTGGGTTTCCGCATTGTGAAACTGGTTGCGAAAGAACCCGCCGGACAGCGCGATTTATCTGATCCGCGCGTTCAGCAGGCGATCCGCACGCAGCTTCACGATCGCCGCGAGCAATTGCTGAAGGCCGCTTACTATGAGATTTTGCGCGATTCGGCGAAAGTCCAGAACTACTACGCGCAACAGATCCTGGATTCGAACGGGCTGATGAATTAAGCGGCCGTCGCTTCCGGCAATCAATCTACAATCGCCAGCACATCGCCCGCGTTTACTGCCGCTCCTTCGCCGAAGAGAATTTTTTTTACAGTCCCCTTTTTCGGCGATTTGATCTCGTTCTGCATCTTCATTGCCTCGACCACGGCAATGCCGCGCCCGGCTTCCACTTCGTCACCTTCACGCGCCAGAAGACGCACGACTTTGCCGGGCATGGGGGCGGTGATCTTTTTGGGGCCATGATCTTCTCTGCCTCGGGTACGCTCTCGCAACGAGCGCGGATCGCGAACTTCAACGGCGAACCGGCGGCTGCCAACCCACAAATGCAAATCGTTCGCGATCCGCTCCGACTTGATCTCATAAGCCAGATTTCCGATGCGCAGTGAAAGCACATCGGGGCAGGCAAGCACACCATCAACCTCCACTTCTTTTCCATCGAGCCGGCAACACCATCGCTCGCGGACATGATTTAGTTCCAGCCGATGGTTTTTGCCGTTAATAGTTACGTCGTAGAGCATAAGGGCCATTTGTCACGCTGATTATGGTTGGGTCAATCGGCACCGCGTAGATGCAGGCACTTCAACTCAAGGCTTCGCGTCGGCCTGCGGCCTTCCAATTTGAGTTTGTCTTATTGGCATTGTCCGGCACCGATGCAGCCGCACCATTCCGCTGCACGGATGTTGTTGCGTTCAGCACTGCAAACATGCCTGCGGCAATCGCAGCCGCCTCTACCGCCTTCGTTTCGAGATCGCCGTCTTCGTCCTCGTCTTTGACTTGGCCCTCCAACTCGCCACGCTTCAGCATCCGGTCCAGAAAGCCCGTATCGAGCTTCGCCGCTTGAAAATCGGGATCGCACAAGATCCGGCGAAACAGTGAGATGTTCGTCTTGATGCCGCCAACGAAATATTCGTTCAGCGCGCGGGTAAGTCGCGAGATCGCCTGCTCGCGATCGCTCCCATACCCGATTAGCTTGGCCAGCAGCGGATCGTAATCGATGGGAACGCGCCATCCCTCATACATGCCGCTGTCGCGCCGGACGCCCGGAACCGGCAGGTTCCAGCAACAGCGTGATCTCTCCGGGGCTCGGAAAATAATTATTGTCCGGATCCTCCGCGTAGATGCGGCACTCGATCGCGTGTCCGCGAATAAGCACGTCATCTTGCGTGAAAGGCAGCTTTTCGCCCGCCGCAATCCGAATCTGCAGATGCACAAGATCGAGTCCGGTGATCAGTTCAGTTACCGGATGCTCCACTTGTAAGCGCGTGTTCATTTCTAGAAAATAAAAATTCTTCTGCTGGTCTCACCAGGAATTCGACAGTCCCGGCGTTGGTGTAGCCCGCGGCTTCGGCGACCCGCACTGCAACCTCGCCCATCCGCCGGCGCATATCGGCATCGACAATCGGCGACGGCGCCTCTTCCAAAACTTTTTGATGGCGACGTTGCAGCGAGCATTCGCGTTCGCCGAGATAAACCGTGTTGCCGTGCTCATCGGCGAGCACCTGCATCTCGATATGCCTGGGATTGAGGATCGCTTTCTCGATATAAACTTCGCTGTCGCCAAACGAGCGCTCGGCTTCGCTGCGCGCCCCTTCCAATGCAGATTTCAGTTCAGCGGCAGCGTGCACCAGCCTCATGCCTTTACCGCCGCCGCCCGCTGCGGCCTTCAGCATTAAGGGATAACCGATTCTTTCCCCCACCCGCGCCGCTTGCTCAAACGATTCCAGTCCCCGCGAAGTTCCCGGCACGAATGGCACGCCGGCTTTTTCCATCGCCTGCCGCGCGCGGGTCTTCGATCCCATGGCCTGCATCGCCGCCGCCGTCGGGCCGATGAATTTCACTCCCGCATGGGCGCAAGCCTCGGCAAACTTGGCATTTTCCGAAAGAAATCCGTATCCGGGATGAATGGCGTCAGCCCCGGACCTTTTGGCCGCTTCAAGGATCTTCGCAATATTGAGGTACGACTCAGTCGCGGCCGCAGGCCCAATGGGATAAGCCTCATCGGCCTCGCGCACGTGCAGCGCCACCCGATCGACCTCGGAGTAGACAGCGACCGCGGCAATCCCCATTTCGTGGCAAGCACGCATCACGCGCACCGCGATTTCTCCACGATTGGCGATGAGAATTTTCTTGAACATGATTTAGCGAGTTCGCGATGCCGGAATGCGGATACGCGTGAGCAGAGACCTGGCTGAATCGCTGTTCAGATTACATGATTACGTGGCCAGCCGCGGCGTACTCGTTCATAAGGCGCGAATCAATCATCATTCAGTAGGCAGGCGCGAGAAGCTGACGCTAAATGGCGCCGGAGGTTCCGAGCCGCCGTAGCCTGAATTCCTCACCGATCGGCCGAAGCGGTAACGCAGCAATGTCCAAATGGCGAGCCAGCCATCTGCATAGCGAATTTTTTTGCCTTCGCCCGTCGAGCGCGGTTTGTAGGAAATCGGCACTTCCGCGATCTTCTCCCCCAGACGGCACAGCTTGGCAGTCACCTCGGGGCAGAATTCAAAACGCTGGCACCGCAGGTCAATCCGCGAGATCAACGAACGCCGGAAAACTTTGTAACAAGTCGCCTCGTCATGAATGCCCGCGCCATAGAGCAGATTCGTTAAGTGCGTCAACAATTTCGCGCCCAAAAAAAACCGCAGCCCACGCTCTGGACGGCCCGGCCGCACTCCATATACCACATTCGCCCGATTTTCCTGAAGTGGCTGCAACAGCGCCGAATAATCCCGGGGATCATATTCCAGGTCCGAATCCTGGATCAGCACATATTCTCCACGCGCGTATCGCAGCGCGGAGCGAATCGCCGCTCCCTTGCCGCAATTTTGTTCGTGGAACACCACCGTGATGTCATTGGTCAGCGGCATCGAACGCAGTTTCTCGCGGGTCCCATCGGTCGAACCATCATCCACGATAATGATTTCTTTTTTTACCGGGGAGGCGTGGATCGCCGCTAGCAGCTCATTGACGTGCGCGGCCTCGTTATAGACGGGTACGATCACCGAGACGTATCCTGCCCGTTCATTTGCGGAGTTCTCGCGCGGCGATGTCCTTATCGCTACTTCCATACGCATCCTGAATACAATGCGGCTGTTTGTCCTATTCGCTTCCCTAAAATATATCACCGAAAATTCGCAGGTCGTAATTCCCCCGCGGTATGTCAATTAATAGAATCCAGTTAGGACATTCCCTTTAATTTGGTCTCCCCGTTCCGTCTTAAACAACGACCTTCGATCGCAGAGCATCTCCTTAATAGAAAAGTCTTCTTATTAAGTATGGCAGGAGGTAAAGCGAAGTGACCGCATTCAAGTCGATTGCAGTAATGTTTTGTCTGATGCTCGCAACCGTGGCTTTCGTGCCGGCAGCGCATGCAGGCCAATGGAGTGAGCGCACGGAGTTGACGTTCAACGATCCCGTTGAAGTGCCCGGCCGCGTTTTGCAACCCGGGACCTACTGGTTTGTCCTCTCCAGTGATCAGAGCGACCGCAACGTCGTCGAAATATTCGACGCCAAACAGAACAAAGTTTTCAGTACCCTGATGACAGTGCCAACCTTGCGACGGCACACAACCGGGAAAACCGAAATCGTATTCGTAAAGCGGCATAACTCTCCGGATGCGCTGTGGAAGTGGTATTACCCCGGACGCCGCACAGGGCATGAATTCACTTATCCCACTCACGAAGAGGCGCAGTTGAGCCGAGAGGCCAAGCGGGTTCTGCTCAGTCAGCCGATGTCGAGCATGGCAAACGGCAACAGTGCTGGCTAAACAGTCTGGTTGAACAGTGCTGTTACGAAGAATACTGGTTAATACGAACTGCTGACGATTTCCTCGGCGGTTCCTCTACGATCTCCGCTCATTTCTATTCGACACCTTTACGGTTTGTCTCATGCTGTCCCCCAGGAATACGCCTCTGAAGAATCTTTGCAGGCAAAATAAAGCCGCCATTGACCCATGAACAACGCGGTTTGCCCGCCGCGCATCTGCGTAAATAGAGGGGTGCCTTAAAAGAACAAATCGAGTTTTAGTTTCATGGTCGGGAGGTGATCATTATGAAGCTACTAAAATCAATTGCAATTTTGTCTTGCCTGGCTTTCACGTGCACGGTATTTACTCCCGCCGCTCGCGCCGACTTATGGAACCAGGCGACGGAGCTGCACTTCAACCAGCCCGTCGAGGTTCCAGGAGTCGTACTGCCGGCGGGTGATTATTGGTTCGTCCTGGAAAATAACCCGGCTGATCGCAACGTCGTTGAGATATTCAATGCGCAACGGAGCCAACTCTACGCGACGGTTAACACTATACCCACGCTTTGCCAGCGCGGGCCCGGAAGAACTGAAGTCGTTCTTGCCGATCGGCCCTCGCAACCGGACGCGCTGTGGAAATGGTATTATCCGGGACTTCAAACCGGCCAGCAATTTCTCTATCCGGGGCACGAGGAAAAACATTTGCGCAGCGACGAAAAGCAAGTCGTATTCGGCCCCGCCGATCTCGTCGGCACAGCCCAACATGGTTGGCTAGCGTCTTACGAGTTCGCAGACACTACAACAAATAAATTAAGGTCCGGCCTCGGTTCGGACCTTAAACATTCCTACGAGCTACATCCAGCCACAAGCAACTCCTACTGCGGCAGCGGCTCCCGTGGCGTGGCGTAGTACCCCGCGCGGGCCTGGATTTTATAATTCTGCTTGCACTTTATTTCGATCTTGCGATAGCTGCCGTCAAGCTTTGTATTCGTAGGCGTGTACCCAAGGTTGTATTGGCTGCGCAATTCAGCCGCGATTTGGTCGAAAGCTTCTCTCAGCTTGTCGAATTTGTTGCCCACGTTGATGACGCGCCCTCCAGTCGCCTCAGTCAGCTTGCGCATCTCGCTCTCGCCCGAGTACCCTACCTGAAACGATCCGTAAAATCCACGATCGGCGCACAGCAGCACGTACACGATGGCATCAGACCTTTGCGCAGCTTCAATCGCGTCTTGAATCTTGAGTTGGCTGCCTTCGTCCTCGCCGTCCGTCAGCAAGATCATCGCCTTGCGTCCCACTTCCTTCGAAAGCATGTCATGCGCCGAGAGATACACCGCATCGTAGAGCACGGTCCCGCGATTCACTCCCGCGTTCGGGACCGGATTGCCCGCTCCGGGCACTGGGTTCACGTATCCTGTATTGATTCTCACCTTATTCATGGCCGCCTGCAGCAGGTGAACGTCGCGCGTGTAATCCTGCACCAGCGTGGCATCCACGTTGAAGTCGATCACGTAGGCCTCATCTTTGTCCGTCAAGATCTGCCGCAGAAATGCTCCGCCAACTTCTTTTTCCATGTCCAGCACGTTGCGCTGGCTGCCGGAGGAGTCAATCAGAATGCCAAGGGTAAGCGGCAGGTTCGATTCGGCGGCGAAATATTTGATGGTTTGTGGCTTGCCGTCTTCGATGACCTGGAAGTCATCTTTCGTCAGGTTCGGAATCAGCATCCCGTGTTTGTCTTTTACGTTGAAGAAAAGTCCAACCACGTTAACATTTACTTTCAGCGTTTCTGCCGGTTGCTGGTCTTCCTGTTTCTGAGCATCGGAAGGATTCTGCGCAGATTGAGACTGTCCCGGCGGCATGGAGGAGTCGGGATCCTGCGCCCACATTGGCGCAACCAGCAATAGCGAAGCGATAAGGCACAGTGCAGCTTTTGGCAGAATTCTGGGCCCAAATCCTTGAAGAACAGACAGCTTTGTCATGCGGTGATCCCTCTAGGGGGTTTTTGTTAGTCTAATCCTTGAAAGTTAGATGCAACAAATCGTATGGTTCTGGCATTTCATGTCGGAAGCGTTTGAATTTTCTCTAGTTCGGGCCGGACTGGAGCGGAAATATGGAATATTTCCGGTTCATGGCAAAATAGATTGGGTCAGGGAATGGATGGTGCCTGTGGTTTCCAAACCGGCGAATCGTAAAAATAAAATCTGCAAGATGACTTGCGTCCCGCTCGTGGCGTTCCTTTTTATGTCCTTTTTAGTTTCTCAGATCAGCGCCCAAAGCTCGTCCGGTCAGCCCGCAGGTTCCCAGTCTCCGGCGTCGAAAACCCAATCCTCGTCCCCATCCTCTCAATCAGGTTCTCAATCAAACCAGGACGTTCCTGATGCTCCCTCCGCCGTGCAACCGCCTGCTCCAGAGCCTCCACCGGCCGCACGACCCGAACCGCAGCCGCAGGATGAAGGCAATAAGCCCGCTCCTGTCGAGCGTAATCCCTGGACGAATCAGCCGGTGAATCAGCCTGCAAACCAACAGCCAGCCAATCCCGCCGGCACCACGCCACCACCGCCCATGCCGCCGGTAAAAACCGTTTCTCCAGGGACCACGCCGAAACAAACCCCGCAAGAAGAACTCTACACTCTTAAAGTTCGCACAAATTTTGTCGAGGTCCCGGTCAGTGTCAAGACCAAAGATGGCCGCATGGTTGATGGCTTGCTGCCCTCCGACTTCAGCGTCTATGAGAACAATGTCAAGCAAAAGCTGACCTTCTTTACCTCCGATCCGTTTGCCCTTTCCGTGGCCATCGTCCTCGATCTTGGAATGTCCGACGCCGCGGTGCAGGAGATTAACCAAACCTTTCCGGCGCTCATCGGCGCTTTCGCTCCCTATGACGACGTCGCCATCTACACCTATAGCAGCACCGTTAGCCAGGTGAGCGGATTTATGCAGCCGACGCAAAAGCTCACCCAGATTTTCAACCAGACGAAAGTGAACCGTGGACGAGAAAACGGTGTGGCCGTCCTCAGCGGCTCGCTCGCGCCCAATGGGCCGATCATCAATAACATTCCCATGGGAAGCCCCACCCAACCGGTCTATACGCCTACGAAAGAAGCGCACGTGCTCAACGATGCGATTCTTCGCGCGGCCCTCGACCTGCGCAAAGAAGGCCGTGACCGGCGCAAGGTCATCTTCGTGATCGGGGACGGCCGCGAATATGGCAGTCAGGCCAGCTATAGAGACGTGCTCCGTCTCCTGCTCTCGAATGAGATTCAGGTCAGGGGCGTGGCGGTATCAAGCGGGGCCCTACCGATCTACGACAAGCTCGAGCGCCTGCATCTGCCGAAAGAAGGATTTGACGACATCCTGCCGAAATACACCTGGGCCACCGGCGGCGGTGCACCGATGGCGCGTCTGACGCGCAACGCCATCGGTGACACCTACGCGCAGATCATGAGCGAGGCCCGCAACCAGTACACGCTGGGCTATATTCCGAGCAAACCAAAAACCACGGTCACCTCAGCCAAGCGCGAAATCGAGGTTCGAGTCGATCATCCCGGCCTGATCGTTCAGGCCAAGGATGGCTATTATCCCGCGCCACCGGGGGCACGGTGAGACGTGCTTAATTTCTGATTGGAAGCCCAGATGCCAAGAGCAGCGGAGCTCAATTTTGCCCTTTCAAGCCAATACTAAGATTCATCGATCATCGATTCTGCCGGGATCCAGAAAACCCTCTTCACCAGGGGTCACCTGAGTAACATGTCTCCCATTCGCCGCGTGTGATATAAAAGCCCGAAGCCCCCAATAGGGACAATTACTTGCGCCGGAGGCGCCCGCGAGGGTGTGCGGCCCGCGCTTTTTGAGGAAAGTCTTGAGTTTCATCAACTTCGCAGCCCGAGAGATCAACTGCAAAATCGTGTATTACGGCGCCGGGTTGGGCGGCAAGACCACGAACCTGCAGATGATTTATCAGAAGACCGCGGAACAACAAAAAGGCAAAATGATCTCGCTCGCCACCGAAACCGAGCGAACTCTGTTTTTCGACTTTCTTCCGCTCGATCTCGGCTCGGCTCGCGGCTTCAAAACCCGCATCCATCTTTATACCGTTCCCGGCCAGGTCTTTTACGATGCCAGCCGTAAGCTGATTCTCCGCGGCGTCGATGGCATCGTCTTCGTCGCCGACTCCCAAGAGCAGCGCATGGACGCCAATGCCGAAGCATTGGACAACCTGATGTCGAACCTCAAAGAACACGGCTACGACTTCAACAAAATCCCTTACGTTCTTCAACTTAACAAACGTGACCTGCCCGATGTTTTGTCCGTGGAAGCGCTCTCTAAGGAACTGCGCAAGAAAAACGAGCCTGTACTTGAAGCTGTCGCATTTCAAGGTGCCGGAGTTTTTGAAACTCTGAAGGAAATTGCCAAGCAGGTGCTGACGGAATTAAAAGCCGGCGGATAAACACCTTCTTCGGTTGGGTCACCGGCCCGAAGATCTCTTCCGGCTCCAATCGACGCTGCAAGCGCGTCTGGCAAACGGGTAAGTCTTTAATTTGGCGGTTATATCTCCCGCGTTGCCAATCCTCCTAGCCCTGGCGCAACAAAACATTTTCCTTTCAGGAAATGCTGTAATTCCTTTCAGGTGCTGCATCTATGGTTCGACTCGCGAAAATTTCATAATATCCCGCCATTATCCTGACCCAGGAAATGTCGTCGCTGTTGCAGTTCGGCTGAGTTCTCGTTGACTTGGCTTCACTCTCCGCGCTCGCGCCAGCGCCTCCGCTCCGAAGTTCGCAAGTCGGATGTCCGTCATTTTTCCGGCTATGAGTCGGCGGCACAGGCCGCATTCTGATAAGGAGTTCGAGGACAAAAGTCTATGAAACCCACTTTCGTGTTTTCATTTGCGCTATGCTTCTTCGTTTCCACGCTAATCCTTTCGCCAGTTTGCCCTGCGCAATCGCTCACCACCGGCGACATTACTGGGACCATACTTGATCCCACTGGAGCGGCTGTCCCGAATGCAACCGTGAACCTCCGGAACAGTGAAACCGGGGCCACGCAGACCAGCCCGAGCAGCTCCACTGGCGCCTACCGTTTTTCGCTCCTGAATCCCGGCTCCTATGTGGTCAGCGCCACTGCGCAAGGCTTTCAGTCGGCTACACAACACGCCGCCACTGTTGCGGTCGGACAAACCACCACCGTCAACATCCACCTATCGGTGCAGGCGTCGAGCACGACGGTGGAAGTCAGTGCCGGCGGCAATGTGGTGCAAACGGAAAACGGCAATGTTTCGACAAACATTACGCCGGAGCAGATCGCGAACATTCCGAATCCCGGCAACGATCTCACTTATTACGTCCAGACTGCCCCCGGCGCGACCATGAACACCCAGGCGGGATACGGCAACAGCGCCACCTTCGGCATCTCGGGAACTTCCAATCTGTTTACCATCGACGGAATGAATGAGAACGATCCTTTCCTGAACCTGAGCAATTCAGGCGCAACCAATCTCCTGCTTGGCTCAAATGATGTCCGCGAAGCCACCGTAGTTAACAACGGCTACTCCGGCGAATACGGCCAGTTGGCCGGAGCAAACGTCAACTACGTCACGAAATCCGGCTCCAATCACTTCCACGGCAATCTGGAGTATTTCTGGAACGGCCGCGTGCTGAACGCCAACGACTGGTTCAACGATCACACTACCCCGCAAACTCCCCGCGCCTTTGACAACGCCAACCAGTGGGCAGCTTCTTTCGGAGGCCCAATCCAGAAGAACAAAACATTTTTCTTCGTCGACACCGAAGGACTGCGCTTATTGATTCCCACCGTCGGACCGGTCAACGTGCCAACTACCGCCTTCGAGACCGCCACCTTGGCCAACCTGACGGCGACCGGTAACGCTGCCGAAATCCCCTTCTACAGCAGGATTTTCGGCATCTACAATGCCGCCCCTGGATATGGCCGGGCGGCGAACATTTTGCCCGCGGGTGGTTGCGATGGCGGCATTACCTTGGCGGGGGGCGCGCCCTGTGCAGAGCAATTCCAGGCGTCCTTGAGCAATCTCACCGACGAGTGGCTGCTCACATCGCGCGTGAGCCACACTTTTAGCAATACAGATCGCGCCTTCATTCACTTCCGCGCCGATCACGGACTGCAAGCTACCTTCACCGATCCGCTGACTCCGGTGCTGGATGCGCGGAGTACCCAGCCCGAATACGACGGGCAGATTCAGGAAAGCCACACTGTGGGCACATCGGGAATTAACCAGTTCATCGTGGCCGGGCCTGGTACAGCGCAATTTTCACCACCGCGAACCTGACGGCTTCTACGGCGCTCATGCCTTACGAGTTGTTCTTCCCCAATGGGGAGTTCGCGACACCTGGCGGTACAGATTACTCGACTTGGCCGCAAGGCAGAAACGTGACCCAGTATCAGATCTCCGACGACTACTCTTGGGACAAGGCCAAGCACAGCCTCAAATTCGGGGTCAATTTCCGACGCAATGACGTCACTGATTACACTCCGGGCGGCTTCAATGCCACCATCCCGACTGCTACCTTCAGTTCCTTGGGCAGTTTTTATGCCGGTACGGCTGATCAATTCGAGCAGGCGTTTGCTACCCGGCCAACCGAACCCCTCGCGCTATATGCCCTTGGTTTGTATGCGCAGGACGATTGGGCCATCAAACCACGTCTGAAACTTCAGCTTTCGCTGCGCGCCGAGCATAACTCAAATCCCATTTGCGTAACCAACTGCTTTGCCCGCCTGGCCAATGCTTTCGACGCTATTTCACACGATCCTTTGCAACCCTACAACGCAGCCATCCGGAACCGGCCTTCACCAGGCGTTGCCCAGCCTGCAGAACATTTCCTGGGAACCGCGCCTGGGCTTCGCTTGGCAGCCATTTGGCGGCGGCAACACGGTTGTTCGCGGCGGAGTGGGAATCTTTTCCGATGTCTTCCCAGGCACCATCGCCACCTCATTCGACACCAACTCCCCACTCAAAAATACGTTTGTTTCCAGCGGCTCGCTGCTTGCTCCTGGCCTTCCCGGAAGCGCGCAAACCGCAACCACAGCCTCCAACGCAGCATTTGTCACCGGCTTCAATTCGGGTTTGAACATAGCGCAGATTGAAACCGCCGCGCCGTTGTTCACGCCGCCTGTGTTCACCAACTCCGTAAATAACGTTCACTATCCCACCTACGACGAATGGAATTTCGAGATCCAGCAGGCGCTTGGATCGAAGATGTCGATTTCGGCGGATTACGTCGGCAACCACGGGAGCCACTTGGCCCTGCTGAATCCCGGCCTAAACTCTTACTGCAACTCCGCCGCCGTTCCTTATGATCCCTCGAGTACGCCCAGCTGTTTAAGCACCTTGGGGGTCGGGGCGTTTGCCGGCCTGCCGACTGCTCCTCTTGACGCTCGCTTTTCGGAGGTCAGTGAGGCCTCGAGTCCTGGCGTGTCGAATTACAACGGTGTGACTCTCGAGTTCGTACGGCACATGTCGAAATCGCTGCAAGTGCAAGCCAGCTACACCTGGAGTCACGCCCTCGATGACATCTCCAATGGCGGCTTCCTGCCTTTCAATTTCGATAGCAATACCAGCATTCTCGCGCCTCAGGCCCCTTACAACCTGAAACTCTATAACTACGGCAATGCGGACTACGATTCCCGCCATCAATTCAACGCCAGCTATGTTTACAACACTCCGCAATTGCACGGCCTTCTCGGTGATTTGCTCGATTGGACTGTCTCCGGCACATTCTTTTTCCGTACCGGCTTGCCATTCACGGTCATCGACTCCGGCAACACAGCTCTTCTGGGCTCTTATAATTACGGGCCGGCGCTGGGGATGGATTTGTTCTCCAACGACAATGTTGCCCCGTTTTCCTGCGGTGCTTCGGCCGCAATTACTCCTTGCATGACCACCACTCAGTTCCCCTCATCGGTCGGTCCCGGCGGGGTTGGAGCATTTGGAGCGCAGCGCCGCAATCAGGTCTATGGCCCCGATTTCTTTGACACCGACTTAACGCTGATGAAGACCTTCACGGTCCCCCATTGGGAAGCTGCGAAGTTGCAGATTGGCGCTCAGGCCTTCAATATTCTTAACCACCCCAATTTCGACCAGCCCGTCAACGATATCGCCAACCCGCAGTTTGGAAGCATCATCCGCACGGTAGGCCCGCCCACCAGCATTTTCGGCTCGTTCCTGGGTGGCGACGCTTCACCGCGCGCTCTGCAAATCAAGGCGCAGCTCATCTTCTAGCTCACCCTGCACGCTCTAATCTACGGCCCGGGTCCGCCGGGCCGTCTCTTTTTGTGCGGTTCCGCTGACTAATTTGTAGAAATGGGGAACCGTTCTGCATCCTAAGTTGTGATCGTGCAAAGCTTCTCGTGCCCGTGAACGGAGAACTCGGAATGGCAGCTATACGCGACTTCATAACCATGCGGTTCACCCCCGAACGTCCGCAGCTCGGACTCGCCTTGCTCCGCATATGCACCGGAGCCGTGCTCTTCCTCCGCCACGGATGGGAAAAGCAGCCGGCTCATTGGGCGCAGTTCCTGGCACATTTTCCCAATCCGATCGGCATCGGTTCGCATCCCTCGTTTTTTATCGCCTTCGTATCCGACTTCGTCTGCTCGGTTCGTTCTGATTATCGGTCTCGGCACGCGCTGGGCTGCTCTCTATTGTCTGGGAAATATCTTCGTTGCCTGGGCATTCGTGCATCACTTTGCGTTTTTCGGCAAAGAACCAGGCAGTGACCATGGAGAATTAATTTTGCTTTATATCGGAGCGCTGCTCACGATTGTGATCGCCGGGCCGGGCACAGCCTGCATCGACCGCATTCTCGCGCGCAAGCACGGTTCTTTATCTCGGGATGCTTCAGGAACGGTTCGGCGTGAAGTATAGGAGTGAAGTATAGGAAACTCGACGAGCAGCTTGCGTACTGCCGCACCTCGCCGCCGTTGTCGCCGAGTGTGCAGCACATGCTAAACTTTTGCAACACTCCCATTCGCTCTGGTGCGGCCTATGAGCAGCGAAGATGTTCCGACACAAGACATCGACCCTGATCTTGCACCCACGAAAAATCTGACCGGCGCTGCCGGAGAGATGGATCAGGTCTCGCCGCCGCCCCCTAGCAGGCCAACCAATCCCAAGGCCACAGACCCAGCGGCCGACGCACTGACCGAAATTCATCGGCCCTTACAAGCTCATCCGGCGCCTCGGCGAGGGCGGCATGGGAACCGTCTGGCTGGCCGAACAAACTGCACCCGTGCAGCGCCAAGTCGCCCTGAAGCTGATCAAGTTCGGTTTGTACGACAGGGAACTCTTGCAGCGCTTTCGCGCAGAGCGGCAGTCCCTGGCGTTGATCGGACCATCCGACGATCGCCAAAGTTTTTGACGCGGGAGTGACGCCTGACGGTCAGCCCTATTTCGTGATGGAGTACGTGCCCGGCGAGCCCATCACCACTTACTGCGATCAGAAGCGGCTCACCATCAGGCAGCGTCTGGAATTATTCATCAAGATCTGCGAAGGCGTGCAGCACGCGCACCAGAAAGCCATGATCCACCGCGATCTGACGCCGCCGAACATTCTTGTCACCGAGGTCGATGGCAGGCCAATGCCGCGGATCATCGATTTCGGACTCGCCAAAGCGATTGATCCACAAATCGGCGACGACGCCGTGATGACGCGGGCCGGGCGCTGGCTTGGTACGCCGGGATATATGAGCCCGGAACAAGCTGAATCTACGGCGGATGTGGACACGCGGACGGATGTTTATTCGTTAGGCGTCATCCTTTACGTTCTGATCACCGGAGCGCAGCCCTTCGATACAACGCAGTGGAAGAACCTGCCCTTTCATGAAGTAGTGCGGCAACTGCGCGACAATGATCCGCCCAAGCCCAGCACCAAAATCCGCACTCATGATGCAGAGGCATTGGCCGAACTCGCCCGCAGGCGGCAAACCGACCCAGTGACGCTGACCAGGCAAGTCACCGGAGACCTTGAGTGGATCGTTCTTCAAGCGATAGAAACGGACCGCGAACGGCGCTACGCCACACCGCTGGAGTTGGCGGCAGATGTAAATCGTTACCTGCAGAACATGCCGGTTTCCGCCCATCCTGCCAGCTTCGCTTACCGCGCCAGCAAATATGTCCGCCGTCATCGATTGGGCGTCAGCGTCACCATCTCAGCGGCAGTGGTGCTGGTTGGCTTTGCCGTAACCCAGGCCATTGAACTGCGCGCCATCCGGCAACAACGTGATCGGGCCGACCTTATCTCGCGATTTATGACTGGCATCTTCAAAGTGTCCAATCCCAGCGAGGCACGCGGCAATACCATCACTGCGCGCGAAATTCTCGACCAGGGCTCGCAGCAGATCACTACGAGCCTGAATAATGACCCGGCCCTCCAGGCCCAGTTGATGGAGACCATGGCCCGAACATACGCGGGACTCGGGCTCACTCGTCATGCGCAGGATTTGACGGAACGCGCGTTGGCAATTCGGCGTTCGCTTTTCGGGGAACGAAACCGCGCAACACTGCAGACCGAAAGTGATCTCGGCCAACTCATGGGCGCCCAGGGTCATCTGCCTGAAGCGGAAAAGCTGTTGCAGGCCACGTTGCAAACCCAGCGTCAACTCCTCGGGCCCAACGATCCTGACACGTTGGCCTCTATGGATCGCCTGGCATACGTCTATGCCAATGAAGCGCGCCAAGCTGAGGCGGAAAACTTGTTCCGACAAACTCTGGACGCTGAGCGCCGCGTGCTCGGGCCCGACGATCAGAAGACGATGGGCACGCTGAACGAGCTGGCGCAGGTATTGACGGCGCAAGGGCGCTATGCGGATTCCGACAAGATCTATATCGAACTGATCGCGGCCCAACGCAGAACGCTGGGACCGGAGCATCCGGCCACGCTGCTTTCCATGTCTCATGCGGCTGAGAACCTTTCGCATGAAGGCCGATACTCGGAAGCCGAAAAGCTATATGCCGACGTGGTCGCCACGCAACGTCGCGTCCTCGGCCCGGAGCATCCCCAAACTCTCAGGGCGATGACTTTTCTCGCGGTCACCATGATGGGAGAAGGACACTACGCGGAGGCCGAGAAGCTCCAGAGCGAGATCATTGACATCAAGCGCCGCGTGCTCGGACCGGCGCATAATTCCACATTGCAGAGCATGGAACTGGAAGCGCTTTGTCTGAGCAACGAAGGACGTTCTGCCGATGCGGAGAAAATGTTTCACGACGTGATTATGACTGCGGAAAAAACGGGTCAGCCGGGCGTGGTTGCCGAGACCTGGTACAACTTCGCTTGCGCTGAGGCTGACAGAGGTCACTCCGATGCGGCCATCGCCAACCTGAATCACGCCGTCGAAAACGGACTGGTCTCACCCGGACAAATCTCAGCTGACCCTGAGTTGAAATCGCTCCACGGCGACCCGCGGTTCAATGCTGTGATCGAAAGAGCACGCGCCACCAGCAGCGCCAGGAAGAAGTAGGCGGCAACCGTACGCTTTCCGCGATTCAGAGGTTACTGAAGACAATCCGCAAGGGTGGCGTGCTCGGTTCAGTGTTCGGAGAATCGGAGGGCGCCGACAAATTTGACATTCACGTTAAGGCGTTCATCGCGCAGCCGGACGCGTCGCGGCGCATCGCATCGCATCTTCGAGCATGGCGGGCTATGCGGGAAAATCCTGTTGGTTCCGTGACGAGGGCCGCTGTCGAAATCCGCCAATGGATTGCTGCCGCGGATGGCCTAGAGTTCAGCCAGGACTGCGACGTCAAATTTTGAATAATACTGCTTCACGTCTCCGGAGCCGTACTTCTCGCGAAATTTCTCGACTACCAACTTTACTGTGCCGGAGTCTGTGATTGGTTTCGCCGCAAGCACGGCTTCCGCGCCCCGCGCATCAATCCGAATTGACGGGTTCTTGAGCACGTTCTGGTACCACTGCGTGTCCGATCCCTTCACGGGCAGGAGATACAGTTTCTCGCCTTCCAGTACGAACCAGACAGGAACCGAGATCGTCTTGCCGGATTTTCTTCCGATCACACTGATCTTGATCTCGCGATAGCGGGTAAGGCGGTCTTTGAAATCGGGCTTCATGTTCTTCGACATTGCCACCATTCTCCCAAAGGTTACGGCAGCTGGCGCCATGCGACTCGCATTTGCCGCCGCTGAGAGGCAGCGGTCGGTTCACGCCAGCTTTTCTCCGTTTAAGCTACTCAGCATGGCAATCAGAGACGGACTCCATTCTCTTCTCGATGAGCGGCCCGAAGACAAATTTCGGGCGTTCGCCCATTGCTTGCTGGACTTCTAAGATCCAGGATATCATCGCCGGAAATCGAACATTGAGGCCCTTTTTTCGGAATTCGGCAAACAGCCATTGAGATATTCCACGAATGTTCCGGACCCGATTCAAGAACGAAATGCTCGCAGAGTTTCTTCCTCCGGCTCGGCGAGCGAAAAAACAGAGGCTTATCCTGTTGTGCGACGGGATGCCTTCGATTCCGCGCAAACAGCCGTTGGCCGAGTTCCTCGCCGGCAATGGTTTCTGGGTCATTTACCCGCGCTATCGGGGAGCGTGGGAAAGCGGTGGTGAGTTTCTGGCGAAGCCACCCCACGAAGACATCCTCGACGTTCTCGACGAATTGCCAAAGCAACTGGAAGATGTTGCATTTGGTCAGCGATTCCGGTTGGCGCCGCAACAGGTCTTCGTGATTGGCGGCAGCTTCGGCGGGCCGGCCGCGATCTTATTGTCGCTAGATCGGCGAGTCAACCGGGTAGTCGCGAATTGCCCGGTCGTCGACTGGAATATTGCTGGATGAGGCTGAGAAACCGAGAAAACCAGAGAGAATTACGCTGAGTATGTCCGTGAAGCGTTCGGAAATGCCTATCGCCTTTCCGATGCTAGCTGGGGGAAACTTCGGACTGGTACGTTCTACAATCCATGGCGCCATATCAAAGAAATCGACGGTTCCAAAATCCTGATGTTCCATGCCAAAGACGATCTGAACGTGCCCTATGAACGAACGAAGAAATTTGCCGAGATCACAGGCGCCAAACTCAGGCCCTAAAGCACGGCGGACACATCAGTACGGATTTCATCGTGAGAAAGTATTGGACTCAGATCAAGAATTTCTTCGATTCCAAGGCGTGAAAGAACTGGCGAAAATGTAAGCACGGGCAGTACGCTGAGGATCTGCTACCAAGTAAAAACCCTCTCCCCAGCCATCGGGGAGAGGGCGTCGCACTCGGAACGTGTTCTTAATCGTCGTCGTCAGCCTTGGCTGGCGCCGGGTTGTTGAAGTCGCTCGGGGGGCGAACTGTCTTCTCTCCCGGATACGGCGCGTAAACCCGGTGGACATGTACCAGTTCAGATGGTTCACGGTGTCCGGGTCTTCGGAGTCGGGCTTGGTCAGTTTGCCGGCGAAGATCTGCGCCTTCTTCTGCGAGCCAAGCCGTGCCTCAGGGCCTTGACCGTGGGGCTGTCCGGTTGTGTCGGTCTTCGCTCGCCGTAACGCCCTGGTTCAGCGGGACCTGGTTCGCCACGTGCGTCCACGGCAGGAAGTTATCCGGGGCGTGGTGTCTTGATGAAATCCGTCCTCATCGGCGAGGCCATGAGATCGAACTGGTTCATGGGCGGCAGACCGAGGATTTGCTCGATCGTCCGCGTCATGTTGACCTGCGTGTAGTAGGTGCTGGTCGGTGGGTCCGTTCTGCACCGCATACGGGCTCACGATATAGCCAGGGCTGCGATGACCGTCAACGTGGTCGACGCCGTTCTGCGCGTCGTCTTCCTCGATGAAGATCGCCGAGGTCGACCACACGTTGCTGTGGCTGATGTAGTCGATAATGCGCCCAACCGCCAGGTCATTATCGGCCTCTTCGGCGATCGGGTACTGGCGGGCCGCCCGTATGGTCGCACATGATCCACAGGATGCTCAACGTGGGCACCGTACCGTTCGCTGACGTCATTGTTGAAGTCCTGCACCCACAGATCGACGCGGAACTGGTCGGGGATACCCAGGTCGAACTGCGGGAAGTTCGTGATCAGGTGGTGATACACGGCCGGGATCGAGGACTGTGCCTGGACCGTGTTCTGGAAGTACAGCGTCGTCTCGCCCTGGGTTCCGGGCGGTCCGCAATTAGGTCCTCCCTCGAAGCACTGCGAGTCGGCGTAAAAGTCGCTCCAGCTCGGCTCGCTGGTCGACCCGTTCGGCTGCAGGAACGTATCGTTCTCGACGTATTCGCCGTAGATCTTCACCGGCAGACCGGCGGCCGCCGCTTCCGAGAACAGGAAACCCTTGTTCTGATAGGCAAGCGCATCGCCGGCGTTTCCGCCGGGATAGCTGCGGACCCAGTCCGGCGACTGGATGTCGTCGGCGTAAGGCGCCATGCCTTCCGGTGATCCACTGGTGACCGTCAGCCGACTGGCGGCTGGGGTCGTAGAAGTTGTCCAAGAGAGGGAAGCGCGTCACCAGCGTTGTGCACGTTCGGCGTGACCGGTGTGCCTCCAGCTGCGGGGCCGTCGCCGAACACTGCCAGCGAGGCGTCGCCATTGCCGGCGGCCACGTCGCCCAGGATCTGATCATACGTGCGGTTTTCACGGATGATCAGGAACACGTGCTTGATCAGCGACGGATCGCCGATCTTCGCCGGGATTGCGACCGGCTTCGTCTTCGGATTGCCGCCGGAGGCAGACTCGATATTTTGCGTCAGATCCCAGTGGTTGTTCTCGAAGACCTGCTGTCGTCATCGTCGCCAAGGTCGCGCTATCCGGCACGCGGGACGATGCTGACGGTGCCATTGTCCTGGTGAGTGTTGTAGTCGCAGACGCCGTAGTCGCACTCGAACGAATTACGCGTGCCGATGCCCTTGTCGTTGGCAACGATGAGCGCGTTATTGGCCGCGTCCAGCACGACCGAGGCTCGGCGCATAGGCCACCGGGATCATGCCCATGGACGGGATTCTCCGCGCCCGTTGGCGAGGTTGACCACCGCGATCGCGTTGGCATTGTAAAGCGCGACGTAGGCAATGCCTTTCTTGGCATCGACCGCAATCGAGTTCGGCGCGGCGCCATAGGCCGGTTCGCCTGCGCCGGGCACTCCGATCGGCAGCCCAAGATTGATCGTCCACGCCACCACGTTGGTGGCCGTGTCGATCACCGAGATGGTGTCGCTATAGGTATTGGCGACCAACAGGTACTTGCCCGTAGAACGCCATCCCGGTCGGGTGCAGCCACCGGTCGAGATGTTCGCGGTGACCGTCATCGAGGGCAGATCGACCACCGAAACGGTACCGGTGATCGCGGCGCCAACCACTGGGTCGGCGACGATTTCAGTGCCGGCGGACCAGATCTGGAAGTCCGCCTCGGTTGCGGCCCGGCCACCCTCATTGCTGACGTAGGCGGTCGTGCCGTTGCTGTCGATCACGATGCTGTGCGGCGCGTTGCCGACGCGGATCTGCGTACCCTGCTGGCTTCGTGACCAGGTCGATCTGGGTGAGCGTATCGTTCTGGTTCAGCAGCGCATAGGCGCTCTTGCCATCCTGTGAGATCGCGACGCCGCCGGGATAAGAAGTGCTCGGAGTATAGAACGTGCCGCAGGGTACGGCATAAGCCCCGGAGGGCTGTTCGGAAAGCAGGTGATGAAGGAATTGTTCGGCGGCACGCTGATCTGGGCGTCGTCTTCCAGCAAGCCCTGTGCAGTGACGTTGGCGAGCGGTGACATTGCTGCTGTCCTGGCTGAACACCAGGTACTGTGCCGTCCGCCGAATAGGCGATGCCGCTATAGCTGCCGCTCGAATCGCTGCATCCGAACGGGATGTAGTTCTGCAGGACATCGCCGGTGTTGGTGTCGAACACCTCGACGGCCCCGTTGCCGTGACGTCGACGTTCCCAGGGTGAGAACGGCGGCGGTGTGAGTCTTGGGATTGGGGTTCAGCGCGATGGCCTTCGCGCGCACCTCGGATGCCGAGGTTGACTTGGGTGCCGGCCGGGTTGATGACCTGGCCAGAGCTGACGACCCACGAGCCGTTCTCCTGCGGGCCGGCGACGTAGGTCGGGTAGTACGCTTGGACTGAGCAGCGGCGAGCCCCGGCAAGGCACAGCCCCGCCGCCAGCAGGCCGGCGAGCGGACGCAGACGGTTGCTTCGGAACTTGTTTCGAGACTTATTCCGAACCTTATTTCGAGACATATAGCGTTCTCCTCCTTGGATTTTCTTCATCACGCGACGGTTAGTAGAAGGGACTTCGTAGCGGTTCTCAACGTGTACCTAAATCTCCAACAGGGGCTTGGGGCAAGCACTCAGTGGCGACCAGTGTAGTTTTGGGAAGGAGACGCGAACATGACGCACAGATTACATTTTTGTAATCTTGGCCGAGCGATGCGACACGAAGGATTCACCGCTGGACTTGGGACGCCCACTCAAGCCAAGGGAAGGCTTGAGTGGGCCACCATACCGTCCGATTCCTGATTTTGATCGGATCACCACGAAAACGGCCGGGGAGGATTTCTCGCGTCCTTTGCGAGAAGTGGGGGATTTTGGGGACTGGCTCACACGTTTCGAACTTAACTTGGCAGCACCACGAAAAAGGCTGCCCCACTCATCGCGCTTTTCGACGAGTGGGTACTATGAACTCGACGGCTTTTCGCCGGGTGCTCCATTTCTCGCGTCCTTTGCGAGAAGTGGGGATTTTCCGGACTGGCTCACACGTTTCGAATCTTAACTTGGCGGCACCACGAAAAGACTGACCCACTCGTCACGCCTTTCGGCGAGTGGGCACGAGGAACTCGACGTGCTTTCGCGGAGACCGTGTCAAGCGATCCGGCGCACACGCAGTTCAGCTCTCCCGCTTCATTGACCAATGCCGAATCAGATGAGAGGACGACAGGTAGAGCTGTGGCGCAAGTTTGTCGAGAAGCTTCGCTACATCCATCGCAATCCGGTGCATAGGGGACTGGTGGCGAGGCCGGGTGCCGATTCTCGCGTCGTTTGCGAGAAGTGGGAATTTGGGGACTGGCCCACACGTTTCGAACTCAACTTGGCGGCACCACGAAAAAGGCTGCCCCACTCGTCGTGCCTTTCGACGAGTGGGCACGATGAACCTCGACGGGTTTTTCGCGGACGGCGTCAAGCGATCCGGGGCACACGCAGTTCAGCTCTCCCCGCTTCATTGACCAATGCCGACTCAGATGAGAGGACGACAAGTAGAGGTCTGTGGTACTGACTCGTCGAGCCCACGACGAGTGGAACTGCAGACTGGCTGATGGACGAAACCATCTGGCCGGACAAACGGAGGCAGCAACTCCTGAATTTTAAACAGGTCTAGGGTTCCGCTATCCGCTCCGTTACTCTTCTTATTCTGATCCTTGCCAGCTCAAACAAGTGGCCTTAGGTCACGTACAATTCTCGTCGGAGAGTGCCGTGGGCAAGAACCTACTCCCAGAGGAAATTCGAGCCGCCTACCAGGTCGAGGAACGCCACCATGCCTGCTCCATTCTGAGACCGATTTTCCCGACCAGTGGAAGGATCTCATCGGGTTTTGCACGACTTCAAGCTTCGAAGATCCGATTTAGCGAAGAAGGGAGGAAAGAAGTCTCCGATCGCCGGAGACATCGACATCCTCTTTTTCGAGCGGGGATGGGTTGAAAAGAGCTTCGACATCAAGGTCACGGCGGACGGCCGCGAGACCCTTGCCCCCACGCACCACGTCGATTATTTCAAGAACGGGATTGCCGTGGAGACCGAATGGAACAACAAGGACCTGTTCTTCGATCGTGACCTCACGACGTTCCGGCTCCTCTTCGAACTGAATGTCCTCAGCGTTGGGATCATCATTACCCGCGCGGACGAACTGCAGGATCTTTTCATCGAATTAGGCAAACTCACCGCTGCGGGAATGTCCACAACCCACATGTCGAAAGTTATCCCTACGCTTTGTTAGGCGCGGATTGCATAGTTTCCGGGACTTGTGAACTCAATTAAGACCAGGTGCCCGAAGAACCTGTAGCTGCTGTCTTATTTTCGGTCGCACATTCCGATTGCGTGGATGAACGCTCTGCAGGTAGGGCTCAAGTTCATACAGTTCCTGAAGCGAGAAACGGGGTCTCGCCAGCCTGCGCACCGCGGCAAGGACATCGAGCATCCAACCCCTTACGGGAGGGCGGCACCTCTGCTAGCTTCCGGATACGGGTGAACTCCCCTCTGACATGCTGCTCCGCAACGGCTGAACCGTTTGCCACCACCGAAATCTTCCCGTCCCGAGGGATTCGATCCAAGAGGATGTTGCATCCTACCCATCCCGCCCGCCGCGCCTTGGGGCCCAGCGGAGGACGCTTCTCGATAACGCTCTCCGAGAAGAAGACTCTTGGGATCAGGAGAACATTCTTGATCAACCACTCGGCTGAGTACTGAAGGACGATCAGGTTCGGCACCCTGTCCGACTTTATCGCGCGAAGCATCGAGTCGTAGGCAGCATCAGGAATCTTCTTTTGGCCCGACTTCTTGAGACCCTTCAACTGGAAGCATTGGTCGCACGCAGGGCAGACGAAGTCAATCGCTGGCGTGTTGTTTTTCGATGACAGTAGACGATCTTGTGAGATCTGCAGGCCGCGCAATATAGCTCGCGGCCGCACCAGTCCTCGCTGATCACGCGCGCCATCTGCGAACCGGCCTTGTAGCTATAGCCCGAGCTCAGCTCTGCATTGAAGATTCATCCGTTTAATGTTCTTGGCGGATAATAAAGGTCGTGTTCGGCACAATATTCGAGAGCCCCATCCGATGGGAAGCTGTCGCCCGCACTGATATTGTCGAAATCTATGACCTCGACCGAGAAGCCTTGGGGAACCGTGTCTTCCATTACGTAAGCACACCCTCCTGTTACCGTGACGAATATCTTTTTCATCCGGAACTTCCTCCTGAGCTCAAATTTGCAGAAGGATACCACGCCAAAAGACATCGCGTTTGTACTACCGGGTAGGTCGCACCTGGGAAGTCCCACCTCTACCTTTGGCGCCCAAATGCGCTTCTGGCGTGGGGGCTTCAAACGATGAAAGCGTGGGGCTTCGAATATAAAACCAATATCGTTTGGCTCAAGGTTAGAAAAGATGGCGGACCGGATGGTCGTGGCGTCGGTTTTTATTACCGCAACGTCACGGAGCTCGTTCTTTTTGGTACGCGTGGTCACCTGAGAACAGCAACAGGCCGGACGTAGCATGGTAAACGTCATAGCCACCATGAAGCAGCGGCATTCGCAAAAGCCCGAAGAGCTCTACGACATGATCGAGCATTGCAGCCCCGCCCCGTTTCTGGAGCTTTTTGCACGCAGCACCCGTCGAGGTTGGACACAGTGGGGCGACGAGATTCCGCCGGGACGAGCGAATATAGCCAAAGAAAGCGTGACCCCACGACCGATGGAGGACGGAATGATTCGCCCGTATCGGATGCCGCAACTACCCCTGCCACTGCACTAATGGGAGGGCAGACGGGGCGTTCACCCGTTTCCCTTCGTTGAAAAACGGCGAGCGGCCAACCCTTGCGTTCTGCGAGGGTGGGATTCCCGAATGCAAGCGCCACAGAATTCCGCCTTTGACCCTCCCAACTCTCTGCGCGAATCAAACCGTAACTTTCCCACACCCACCTTGTGACATCTTCACTTGCCCACCCCCTGCAAACTCGAAGATCATGAAGCTTGCGCGAAAACTGAACCATGCTCCATGCGCGCCGATTCTATCCGGCCGATTCCATGCGAATAAGACCTAAACACTTTATCCGCCGGTAATTGCGGCCGAAAACCCGCGAAGCCGCTGATCTTGAATAATTTGCAAAAGGCAGGGGAGGGGGGGTAGCACCCAACCCGGAAGCAGACAAACAGCCCCGATGGCCATTACCCACGCACCCAAATGCCAGCACAAGCAGGAAGACGGCACCGGCTGCCAACGCCCAGCCCGCCGCCGGCTGCGCCTCTGCGATTTCCATCACCGCGAGCGCAAGCGCAACGCGAAGAGGATTGCCGAGCGCGTCCGCCAGCGCTGGTTCGACTCCGTCGCGCTGGACGATCCAAAATCCATACAGAAGGCCCTGGCGGAGGTTATGCAGCGCCTTCTGCGCGGCGAAATCGACACCAATCGAGCGGGACAGCTACTCCACAAGCTCCAAATGGCCACCGTCAAAAGGGGGGAGTAACCGACTTTTCAGCCCAATCGCGAACGCTTGCTCACCCGATCCGGTTCCGACCCGTTATCGACGAGTTCCCGCAGCGGCCCGAGCCACGGTTCGTAGCGTCGCCAGCGCTCGACGGAGGTGCGATAGATCGGTTGCCGGGTCTGCCACTTGCTCGGAGTCTTCACCGCCCGAGGATTGGATTCGGGCCGCAGGCACGCATCGTTCCACGGGAGGCCGCAAGCCGCAATCCCCGCTGGATGATTGGTTCGGGTGCGCCGGTCAGGCCCTCGTAATCGATCTCGATGAAGCGGTCGTCGGCAGCACGCTTCGCCAGTGGTCGATGAGCCGCTGGTAGTCGCGGAAATACGCGACCAGTTCTGCGCCCCCGGTCGGAAACGCCACGCCTGAATGAAAATGAGTTTGATGGATCGACAGCGCCGTATCGATGGCAGCGCGCCGGCAATGAATGAAAGTTGCGCGCGGAAACGCCCTATGGATGAACCCGGCCCAGAGGAAGTTGAACGGCATCTTGTCGGTCACTCGCCCCGCCTTCGGCGCGATCGCGCGTAGCACGCCGAGATAGTCCGCCGCCGCTTTGGCTAGAAATTCCGAGACAACGAACTCTGCGACCAGATTCTGCGTGGGAACGCCAGGCGCTCATCTTCGGCTGCGAGTGAACCGCGCCAAGCCACCCCGCGCTCATTCCAGAAATTCAACTCGCCACCGGCCCCGACTTCGGGATGCATCGAGATGATCTGCTCGACCAGAGTTGTTCCGGACCGCGGCATGCCGATGATCAGCACCGGCGTTGCATCGGAGCTGCCGCATTCGCTCGCCCGCACCATGAAGTCAGCTGTGCAGCAGGCAATCAGGCGATCGACCAAGTTAGAGAACACGGCCGAGTCGAACGACACAGACTTCCGGCGCACAGCATCCGCGGCATCGAAATGCTGCATGGCCAAAGCGAAGTCGCCAAGGCCCTCCGCCGCCTTGCCGATCGCGAGGTGAAGCCGCTGGCGTTGCCAGGTTTCGAGTCCCAATGTGTCCAGAGCGGCTTGCATGGTCTGAAGCAGGCCATCGTCAGCGCTGGTGATTGTGCGGCACCGCACCAGCTCGTAGTAGGTTCCCGCCAGCATCGGCGCGATCGCGATCGCGCGTTCGAAGCATGCGCGCGCCTCGTCGAAACGGCCGAACTCGGAGAGCAGATTGCCGAGCAACTCATACGCCATGGCATTCTTTGGATCGGCCACCAGCGTCTCTCGCAGCGCCTGTTCCGCTTCCCGGTTGCGATTCTCGATCAGCAACGCCCGCGTCTTGCCAAGGCGTCCGAAGCTGCGTCCGGCCTCCGGTCGCCGCTGCGCGGCGGAAACAGCCGAGCGCCTCATCGATATGGCCGAGCACGTAGACCAGTGCGCCGGTGCGGAACCACGCCTCGCTCAAGGATGGAAGCAGCTTTGTGGCACGGTCATACGCTGCGATCGCCTCGCGCACGTTGCCCAGCTTCTCGAAGGCGATTCCCAGGCGAAAATGTGCATCCGCGTAACTCGGCTCATTGGCAACGGCCAACTGCAATGCCGCGATGGCATCCGGTACACGGCCGACCTCGAGGCAGGCGAGACCGAGATCGTGCTGGATCGCCGGATTGGATGGTTGCAGGAGCGCGGCATCGCGCAACGGAGCGATGGCATCGGCTGGTCGCCTGGCCTTGAGGCACTGGGTGGCCAAGGCGAGCAGAGGCGCCACCTGCTGCGGCGCGGCTGGGTTTGGAGATTCAGGCATGGCACGATCTTAGCGTGGAAACTACAGGCGTGGAGATTATAGCGTGACCATCGGAATCGCCAGGGTGCAGGCGCTCCGGCTCTTTACGGCCTCACCGGAATTGTGGCGGTTACTGTGGTGCCGGCAGCGGACGAAACAATCTCAGCATTTCCCCCAAACTGCTGAACCCTCTCTCGGATGCCCATAAGGCCGACACCCGGAACAAAGACACCGTCGCGAAGGCGGGTAGATGGTATCCCCATGCCGTGGTCGGCAACGCCCAGCACAATCCGTTCCGCGTCCCGGCCCAGCCAAATCTGCGCGGTGGCACTCCCTGAGTGCTTGTGAATATTGGTGAGAGACTCTTGCGCGACGCGGAAAAGAGCAGTCTCCATCTCATGCGAAAGACGCCCAAAGTCAGGGCCGAAGTCAAGTTCGACTTTAATGCCGCTACGCTCCTCGAACCCTTCCACATACCATTTCAACGCCGAAGGCAGACCGACTTCATCCAACAAGGGAGGATGCAGGAGATAAGACATGGTTCGAAGTTGCCGGATCATCTCGTTATTTAGCGTGGTTAATTCATCGACCATAGTTCCGAGCTTGCTCCCCTTACTTTCAGGGGCCATCTGATCGAGAATCATTTTCATGGCCGCCAAATTTTGCCCCGTGCTGTCATGCAGCTCTCTGGCGATGCGGCGTCTCTCTTCATCCTGAAGCCTCAAGAGTTTGATGTTGAGCTGCCGAACTTCTTCAGCCTTGTCTGACAGTTCTTTGGTTCGCTGCTCTACGCGCATTTCCAATTCGTTATGCGCTTGCTCAACCTCGCGCCTGGCCTTTTCCGCCTCTGCAGCCTGGAGACGCGCCTCTCTTTCCGCTTGCTTCAGGCGCAGCAAGGCATTGACGGACGCGAGGAGTTCCTCCCGCGAGATGGGTTCAGTCAGATATCCATCGGCAGCCTCGAGTCCGCGCAAGCGAAACTCCGTTTCGGTGCATGTGGCGGAAATGTGCAAGACCGGTATATGAGAGGTGCGAGGATTCGTCTTCAGACGGCGACAGACTTCAAAGCCGTCCATGTCCGGCAGATTAACATCTAAAGTGATCAGGTCGGGAGAGACCTCCGCTAATCGAAGGGCTTCCGATCCATTTCGCGCTTCGAGCACCTTATAGCCTCCGCCCTGCAGGGTTCTCGATAACGAATAGCGAAGCGCATCATTGTCGTCGACTGCCAGAATCGTGAAGGATTGGGTTTCAGCCATAAAGACTCTCCGGGTGCCTGCCTATTAGCGGTTCATTCCTCAAGTATGCGAGGTTTCCGCAACCTGAACCTGCGCATGCAGACCAGCTCGGGCCAGGGCCTCTGCAAATCGTGTTTCCATCAATTCTCTGGACTTCATTTCCTTCGGCACAATATCAGCTGCAGACTGCAATCGCTCCCGTTCGGCGCTATCCAAGGTCTGCGATGTATAAATTATGATGGGAATCTCCCGAGTTCCAGGATCGCTCTTCAAAATATTCAGGACCTCGAACCCATCCAGGTCGGGCATCGACAGGTCTAAGATGACCAGATTTGGCCTGTTCTCTTTGGCGAGTTTCACGCCTTCGTTGCCGCCACGCGCCTCAAGCAAACGATACCCCGTACCTGCCAGCAGCCCCCTGAGCAAATAGCGTGAAATTTCATCATCATCGACGATCAAAATCTGTCCTTGACTCTGCCCGAGAGTCACTTGCAACTGGTCCACAAGCCATGCGCGATCGATCGGCTTCGCATGGAAAGCGGTCGCGCCTAATGCCAGGGCCTTGCTTTCGTTTTCGACTACTGTCACTACAAAGACCGGAATATCTCTGGTTGCCGGATTTTCCTTCAGATCCTGCAACAGTTGCCAGGAATGCTCTCCTTGGAGCAGAACATCTAAAACGATGGCGATGGGTTTGAATTCGGCGAGCGCGCGTCGCGCTTCATTGAGATCCTGGGCAGGAACCACCTGAAACGGAGTTCCTTTCAGATATTTTTCGTAGATAAAAAGGGCTTCGCGATTGTCTTCCACAACCAGTACCGGCAGTTTTGAAGCATCCAGTTCGCGCTTTACGTCAGGAACGTAAACTGCTTCGGTGGAACCTTCGTAGCGGACCGGAACAGCGGCGAAGAAGGTCGAGCCCACCCCAACCTCGCTTTTTACATAAACGTCTCCACCCAGCAGTTGCGTGAGCTTCTTCGATAACGGAAGCCCTAGACCGGTGCCTTTGGCTGTCTTCTGAAATTTGCCCTCAACCTGTTCCCACTCTTTAAATATTCGCTCCTGATCCTCTGCGCGTAATTCCGATTCCTGTATCTGCAACCGAGAAGACAACAGTATTGTCGTGGCCAGTCCGAGCCGAAACTCTGACCTCGCCCCGTTCCGTGAACTTCAGCGCGTTGGAGATAAAGTTTCTAAGGACCTGCGAAACCTTCGCTTCGTCGGTGTGCAATTCAGGAAGATTGTCAGTATCGTCGAAAATAAGGGACACAGAGGAGTTTTGTGCCAACAGAGGACGCAACATGCCGCGTAGAGCTGCGAAGAGGCTCTCCACAGAAAACGCGGTCGGGCGAATGGTGACTTTGCCGGCTTCAACCTTGGCGAGATCGAGAAGGTCGTTGACCAAGTCCGTCAGGTCCTGAGCAGACCGTCGAATGAACGTAACCTGCTTTTCCTGTTCCCCGGTCAAATCTCCATCCATCCGATCGATGAGAATCTGGCTGAGAGCGAGAATCGAATTCAGCGGTGTGCGGAATTCATGACTCATGTTCGAAAGAAAATGGCTCTTTAACTCAGAGGCCCGCTGCAAGAAGTCAGCTTTGTCATTCAATTCCGCGTAAAGCGCAACCACGCCTCGATTGGTCTCATCGAGTTCGCGATTTAACTGCGCCAACTCTGCTTGCCGCGCCCGCAGCTCGTCCAGCGTTCGCATGAGTTCTTTGTTCTGTTGTTGCAGTTCCTCGTAAGGGCTCTCAGAAGGTTTCCGCTCAATGTTCGCGAGTAGGGATTGCAGTTCGGTCTCGGTCAAACGGGTGAATTTGTGCGGAATGAGCTTTCCAAGAATTACAGTCGTTCCCGCCCCTTTTTTTGTCTCTACCTGGAAATGATCAAGCAGGCGTTTGGCCCCAATCATTCCAAGCCCCATTCCAGTCCTGGAAACGTATTTGCCGTCCAGAATCGTTTCCAGATTCGCAATCCCCGGTCCATTGTCGCGAACGGAGATCAACACCATCTTCTCTTCGCCATTTTCAATATCGAACTCCACCCTTCCGCCACCCGCATACTGGAAAGCATTGCGGACAACTTCGGATACGGCGGTGGCGATGCGAGTCTGCGCCTGGGTATCAAACTTCAGAGCAGCGGCGATCGTCCGAGCGCGCTGACGGGCCAGCACCACGTCGTGCTCGTATCTGATCTCCATGTTTAGGAGCTTCAGCTTCATGTCGAACTCGCCTCAGGATGGTTCTTGGCGATGAGAACGGTCACGTCATCCCGTTCCCTGGAGAAATCACGGTAAAACATACCGGCAATCAACGCGGGATGTTTGTTCCATATTCCTGGGTAGCGTTTCAGGTCCCATCCAGACTTGAGACCATCGGAGTGCATTACCAGAATGCTGTCGGAACTCCACGGCAAGGTGAATTCCTGGATCCTTTGGAGATGGTGTCCGATGGTCCCATTGTGCGAGGCCATGCCTCGGCTGGTTTCCGTCCCGACGATCGATGCGCCGATGTTCCCAACTCCCGCGAACGATACCAGTTGCCGGTCGAGTTGCAACGCCGCAACCGCCATGGCAGCGCCGCGCGTCTTCTTTAGTGAATCATGCGAATCCTGCAAGATGGGAGTGGGCGAATCACTTCCCGCCAGGGCAAAAATCCGCTCAGCTTCTCGGGCGGCTTCTGCAGCCAGAATTCCGTGTCCGAGACCGTCTACGACCATGAAGAGGATGGAGTCTGCGGTCTTCTTCACTCCCCATCCATCACCGCAGACGTCTTCACCTTTAATCGGGACGGAAACAACTCCGACATCGATCGGCGAAAAATGTTGTGAAATTTTTCTTCCCGGCCAGAATTCCGAAAGCACCGCCGTTCCCAGGCCCGGCGCCGTATAGATGTCAAAATCGTGAGACAGACGCTTCATCGCGCCCAAACCGCTGCCAGAGGTGCCAGAGGTGGAGTATCCGTCCCGCAGAGCGCCACTCAGATCGCGTATTCCCGGGCCTTTGTCCAACGCCAAAACGCGCACACCGGAACTTCCATTGTCTGTGACGGATTCAACCACCATCGTGCCCGCGCCGGCATGCTTTACCAGATTCGTGGCCATCTCCGTGACTACAATGGCTAGAGAGCCTCCCTCGGTCGTGCCGAGCTTGGCCTCGTCAGCAAGATGGGCAGCATGGCGGCGGGCTTGTCCGGCGTGCGTAGAGTCAGTCACGTGAATGATCATTGGTTCACCGGTTCACTTCCAACGCGTGACAGCTACCCTCGTGCCCTCGCCGACTTTGGATTGAATTTCAAACTCGTTCACTAAACGTTTCGACCCACCTAGGCCCAGGCCAAGTCCGGTGCCAGTTGTATATCCGTCACGCAAGGCCAGACCTACATCCGGGATTCCTGGCCCTTTATCGACAAAAATAAGGCGCACGCCGGTTCGCGGGCCGTTCAGCGATTCGAGTTGCAGGGTCCCGCCGCCGCCGTAGATGAGAGTGTTGCGCGCCAGTTCACTCGCGGCGGTGACGAGTTTCGTCTGGTCCACCAGCGAGAGCCCGACTTGACTAGAGACCTCCCGGACACGCCGCCTCACCACAACCATATCGGGCTCGGAGACCAGCGGGATCGTCTCACTATGGACGATGGACATGTTTTTTCGCCCGATGACCGTTCAGCGATTCCTTTAGCAGGCCCATACCGGCATCGACGTTGAGTGCGGTGCGCACCCCAGGAAGAGACATTCCGAGTTCTACCAACGTGATGGCAACCGCCGGCTGCATGCCGACAACTACAGTCTGCGCATCCAGCACTCGCGACATGGCTGCGATGTTGCCCAACATCCGGCCGATAAAAGAATCGACAATCTCAAGACTGGAGATGTCGATCAGAACGCCGCGCGCAGCGGTCTCGCTGATTCGAGTGGTAAGGTCCTCTTGCAGCGTCATTGCCAGGCGATCGTGCATATCGACCTGGATCGTGACCAGGAGAAAATCACCCATGCGAAGAATCGGTATCTTTTCCACGGAGTCCTTACGCTTTCGCCAGAGAGTGTTCGAGGGCGATTCCGGTTCGCTCCAATGCCAGCGCAAACGCATCCGACAAAGTGGCTTTGGTGGTCACATCCAGAAGGTTGATTCCAAGATGTACGATGGTCTGCGCGATCTGTGGTCGGACACCGCTGATGATGCAGTCGGCACCCATCAAACGGGCGGCCGTGACCGTCTTCAGCAAATGCTGGGCGACGACCGTGTCTACTGTGGGAACGCCGGTGATGTCGATAATCGCAACTCGTGAATTTGTCTTCACGATGTTCTCGAGAAGGGTTTCCATCACAACCTGGGTTCGGGCGCTATCTAGGGTCCCAATTATGGGTAGAGCTAAAATTCCTTCCCAGAGCTTAACCACTGGGGTGGAGAGCTCCAGCATCTCCTCTTGTTGACGACGAATCACCTCCTCGCGCGTCTTCAGGAAGGTTTCGGTGGTGAACAGGGCCAAGGCATCGATCAATTCCGTTGTCGTCCACAGTTCCGACGCAAGGGCATTTGCGTCGCCACTCAAGCGATCACGCAACAGGTCAAACAAAGGTTTCTTCACCGAAAGCACGAAGGTTGCGGTTTCAGTTGGAGTGAATCCTTGCTGGGCACGGTTTTTCGAAATCTCAGCCAGTTGCTCACGCAGAGGTTGCCATGGCGCGGATTCAATATTGGAGCTGTCAGATTCGGCGCCTTGGCGCAGCAACTGGACAAAGCGTGTGCACTGCCCACGCAACTCCGAATCTTTTATGAGATCAGCCCGTCGAGTGGCGACGCTCATCTCTCTGATCCATTGCTCTAGAATATCCGCCTCGTGCTTAGCAAGAACATCAGGCAACCCCGTGGACTTCGAAGTCTGTATTCCTTTACTCATATCGCTCCTCGAAGAATAGGAAGGCGAGGGCACATCCATGCCGTTCACCGCCGCAAATTTCAGCTGTTAAGGCTGTAAACCCCTGGGCAGAAAGATACAAGTCTAGTTACGTGGCTTGAGCAAGAATATACAGGATTCTCTGTAGGCGGCAAAAAGGGCCATTTGGCTTAGGAGTTCCCCGCGACCAACTGCTGGCCCGTGCGTTCCAGGGCCAAGGCAAAGGCATCGCGCAATGTTGCTTTACTCGTGACATCGAGCAAGTTGATGCCGAGGTGAACAATAGTCTGAGCGATCTGGGGTCGGATTCCGCTGATAATGCAGTCGGCGCCCATGAGCCGCGCGGCGGTGACGGTCTTTAGAAGATGCTGGGCCACGACCGTATCGACCGTCGGCACGCCGGTTATATCGATGATCGCAACTTTGGAGTTGGTCTCGACAATCGCGTCCAGAAGCGTTTCCATCACGACCTGGGTCCGAGCGCTGTCGAGCGTGCCCACGAGGGGTAGCGCAAGGATCCCTTTCCAGAGCTTCACCACCGGCGTCGAGAGTTCAAGCATGTCCTCCTGCGCTCGCCGAATCAAATCTTCCCGCGTTCTTAAGAATACTTCCGTCGTGTACAACCCGAGCGCGTCCAGGACTTCCGAGGAACCCCATATTTGGTCGGCGAGAAGTTCGGGATCGCTCACATCTTCTCTCAAGCGACGAAAAAGCGGTTCCTTGAATGAGAAAACGAAAGTTGCCGTCTCAGTCGGCGTAAATCCCTGGATGGCGCGGCTCTTCGAAATCTCGCCGAGCAACTCTTTCAATTCCTTCCAGCGGGGATCTTCGGGACTGCTACTGCCGGTTGCATCGAAAGCTGTGCGGAATGAACTGAAGAACTTGAGACACTGAAGGCGCAGATCGGATTGGGCTATCGATCCGTTGCTTTGAGTGCTTGCGTTGATATTTCGGATCCACTCCTCTAGAAAAGGCTTTTCATCGCGGGAGAGAATCTCAGAGACAGGACTGCCGATACCGATGAATGCCACAAGTCCTCCTTCAACGCGGACGCGGAAAGTTCCGCCGGGGGTTCCCCATCCAGGTTCAAGGAGTGAATCTGAGATTTGAAGGATTGCTCCGGTCTTGCTGGTATTATCCTATGCGCTCTGTAGCCAAGGCGCAACACGATCCGTACGGTTTCGACCGCTGCGTATGGGTAATACCGCATGGTCCGGCTTCTACAGTCTTTCGGGCACGTCGGGCAACTGAAATCAAGCAGTGGGCCGCCGGCTGTTGACGGCGCAAAATCGCCGCAGCTAATAGCAATCGTGATGTGTCGGCCTCACAGTCATCTTGATAATGTTGTTCTGCTTTTCTATTGATGTAGCCCTATTGTTGCCAGCCGCCACCCAAGGCCTGATAGAGCTGCACCAGCGCGATCAGTTCATTTGCCTGTGCCTGCGCAAGTCCTAGCTCCGCGGAGAAAGCATTCGTCTCATTCGTGAGTACTTCAAGGTAATCGGTGGTCCCGGCCTTGAAACGTACCTCCGAGAGCCGCGCTGCATCTTGCGCCGACTCGACCAGATGTTGCTGCTGGATGGTGAATTCCTGGTTCCTTACGGTAAGCAACCAGTCCATTCGAGACGTCTCGAAATGCACCTTGAATCGTTTGCTCATAAGTCAGAAGCATCTGCTCGTGTTGTGCCTGGGCCAGACGAACGTTCGACTTGAGCCTTCCTCCCTCGAATATGGGCTGAGTTATCGATGCCGCCAAGCTCCACAGGCCAGCTGGGCCGGTGAACAGATTCGTCAGCGCTGGGCTTTCGTAGCCCGCTGTTCCAGTGAGTGAAATTTGTGGGAAGTAAGCCGCCCGTGCGACCCCGATCTGCGCGTTCGCGGCAATCAGGTTCTGCTCTGCTTCCCGTATGTCGGGACGTCGCTCCAGCAAAGCCGAGGGAATTCCGGCGGGAACTTCGGGCGCATGCGGTTGCTCAGTAAGTTTCAGTCCGCGCGGAACATCGCCGGGGTCATTGCCCAAAAGGATGCTGATCGCATTTTCTTCTTCCGCGATTTGCTTCTCGAAATCCGGGACCTCTGTCGCGGCCGTGTACACCAATTGCTCGGACTGGCGGACATCCAATAACGAATCGATTCCGTGCTGCTCCAGAGTTTGGGTCAAGTGCAGCGATTGGCTCCGCGAATCGAAAGCTGCCGTTTCGAGATTTCCAGTTCGAGGTCCAACTCGCGGAGTTGAAAATAAGCGCTCGCCAAATTCGCTACGAGAGTGGCCTTGACCTCCTCCTGGGCCCATTCATTGGCGAGTAGGGTCGCCCTTGCAGCTTCGGTGGCGCGACGATACTTTCCCCAAAAATCGAAGTTGTAGGCGGCAGATGCTGTGACTTGTCCTTGCGTGATCTCGTAAGCCGGGATCGGACCGATTTGCGGGCTTTGCAGGCTTGTGATGTTTCCCCCCGCGCTGAGCGAGGGAAGTTGATCGGCGCGCGTGATGCCGAGTTGCGCCTGGGCTCCTAAAACCCTAGTTGCCGCGATCCGAACGTCGTAGTTATTTTTGAGTGCCGTGCGAATCAGGCCTTGCAGTTGAGGGTCCTGAAAGACCTCCCACCACTTTTCATCACCCAACGAAGTGCTAGCGTGTTCAGCCGCGGCGGGTCCGGATTGCGCTCTTTGCGATGTAGTGTCTGGATTCGCCGAAGCGCCGTCGGTTGATCCTCGATACATTCCGGGCACATCCGCTGCCGGCCGCTTATAGTTTGGACCAACAGCGCAGGCGCTGAGCCCGGCCAGAGCTAGACAAAGAGCGAACACGAAATAAAGGCGCCGCATACTTCGCGACATGCTTCGAAATGCGGTCCGAGTCTTCACAGTGCGAGTCATGCTGGTTTGAGTCATGGGATTAGTCTCCGGCGCTTTCTTGCAGCGCGTAAGCGGGGCCGTCTCCGGTCCGACTTTACGTGTGGAGCGGAAGAAGGAGAACCGGTCTAACACTTTCTCCTGGAACTCTTCGAGATACAGGTAGATTGCCGGCGTCACGAATAACGTTATGAACTGAGACACGATGAGACCGCCAACCACCACCAATCCCAGTGGCTGGCGCGAAGATCCGTCGGCGCCGTATCCGAGGGCAATCGGCATCGCGCCGAGCAAGGCCGCCATGGTTGTCATCATGATGGGACGGAAACGCTCCATGCTGGCATCGTGGATTGCCTGATCGTCGGCTATGCCCTGGCGGACGCGTTGTTCCGCGAAGTCGACGATCATGATTCCGTTTTTCTTCACGATGCCCATCAGCATGAACATGCCGATGTAGGCATAGAGCGATGCTTCTGCGCCGAAGAGCCAAAGCGTGAGCAGTCCACCCAACAACGCCACAGGCAAAGACGAAAGCACGGTGATCGGGTGCAGATAACTCTCATAGAGGATCGCCAGTATCACGTACATGACGAACACCGCGACCAGCATCAACACCGCGAGGTCGGAAACTGTGTTGCGAAACGTGAGCGCCTCGCCCTGCAGGGCTCCAACA
Source organism: uncultured Acidobacteriaceae bacterium (assembly GCA_963743585.1). Taxonomy (GTDB): domain Bacteria; phylum Acidobacteriota; class Terriglobia; order Terriglobales; family Acidobacteriaceae; genus Sulfotelmatobacter. The sequence continues at coordinate 802,654 of CAVUQI010000012.1, forward strand.
ATGCCCGGAGGCAGAATCTGTTTTGCACTGTTCTCCACAAACTGAGTTGCCGGCCCAATGGCATAACCGGGTTTCAAATTGAAGAACATGGTCACGCTGGTGAATTGATTAATGTGATTGACCGCTTGTGGGCCGATCACCGGGTGCCAGCTTGTGACCGCGCTGAGAGGAATCATTCTCTGGCCGTCGTCGCTCTTGATATAGAGCTTGCCCAGGTCTTCGGGTGCAGAACGTTCGTCATCTGCGACTTCAAGGATTACCTGGTATTGATTGGTGGGTTTTTTGATCAGATAGCTGTAGTTCTGCGAGTAGGCATCGTGCAGAAGCGTGAGGATTCGGGTCTCCGACACGCCATAGAGCTTGGCCTGCTCGCGCAGAATGTCAACCTGCAAGTTCGGCGTGTGATTGTAGAGGTCAGAATTGACGAAGAGGAAGCCCGGATATTCGTGCATCTTCGCCATCATCTTGGCTGCCGTGGCATATACCTCGTTAGGATCGATTCCGGACATTGCGTAGGCGAATTGCCCCTGCGTGTTAGCGGTAGCGCCGGTGCTGATTTCGAGAGCGGGATTGGGCTGCAGAAATGCCACAGTGCCGGGAATTGTATTGGCGATTGCACCCATTAATTGTCCAGCTACTTGCGCGATCGGCGGCCGCTGCGATGGAGGTTTCAGAAACGCAATCAGGAAGGCTTGATTCGATCCCATGAACGAGGCGTTCCCGCTCATGGTAAAAGTGCTGCGCACGGCGGGATTCGCCTTCATGATCTTTTCCGCTTCCGTCTGGTAGGCATGCATCTGGTCGGGCGAGGATCCCTCCTGCGCCACTAATATGCCGCGGATAAATGAGCTGTCGCCGACCGGCAGAAACGCCTTCGGGACTACATAGAAGAGGTACGCGGTACCGGCGAGGCAAACCACCCATGTGACGGCCGAGATCCAACGATTGCGAAGAAAAAACCACAACGAACGCCCGTACACATCAAGCACGCGATGCTCGAGTGCGCCGAAGACGCGCTCCATCCAGGTCTTCTTGGCGCCTACACCGCGATCACTGAGCAGCCTGGAGGTCATCAAAGGAGTGAGCGTGAGCGAAACAATTCCGCTGGCCAGAATCGATATCACAATGGTGAGTGAGAACTCGCGGAAGATGCGGCCCATGAGGCCGCTCATGAATACCAGCGGGATAAAGACCGCAGCCAGAGAAAGCGTCATGGCCAGAATCGTGAAACTGATTTCCTTGGCCGAGTTCAGCGATGCGTCGAAGGCGCTCTGTCCTTCCTCCATCAGACGGACGGTGTTCTCCAAAAATACGATGGCATCGTCCACCAGAAATCCGATGGCTAGGGTCAGAGCCATCAGCGACAGGTTATCCAAGCTGTAGCCGAGGACGCCCATGGCAATGAACGTCAGCAGTAGAGACAGAGGCAACGCCACGGCCGGAATCAAAGTATCCGTCGCTCGGCCAAGGAAGACAAAAATAACCATGACGACCAGCACAAAAGCGATGTAAAGCGTCATCTGAACATCTTTTATGCCACCTACAATCGTGAGCGAGCGGTCATAAGCCGGGACCAGCAGAACCGAAGTCGGCAGCTCAGTTTGAATTGTGGGAAGCAACTCATTTACGGACTTTGCTACAGCCACCGCATTCGCGCCGGCACGACGGAAAACCGCGACGACGACAGTCGCGCCGGGCTGAGGATATCCACGCACCCAGAAACGCATATCGATGCGCTCGTCTTGAACGCCCTCTCTCGCCTTGGCTACATCCTTCAGGTATACGGGTGCGCCGCCGCTTTGCCCGACGATGAGGTTGTCGTATTCATCTGCTGTAGCCAGTTGTCCTTGCGGCTGGAGCAGGAAGCTGCGATGCGGCCCGTCAAACTGTCCTGCGCCGGTATAGGCGGTCCCATTCTTGATTGCGGCCGTCAGATCTTCCAGAGTGATGTTGCGAATCGCCATCGCCGATGGATCGGCCTTGATTCGCACCGCCGATTGCGTCCCGTAGATTGCGACCTGGCTTACGCCGGGCAATATGCTAAGACGCTCGCCCACTTGAGTGTTGGCGTAGTCGTAGAGTTGGCCTTCGGTGACCGTGTTGCTGACCAGCGCAATATATTCAATCGGTTGGTCGTTCGGGTTTGTCTTGGTGAATGTGGGCGGGCTCGGCAAATCGACAGGAAGCTGCGCCTGTGCCCGCGTTATGGCTGCTTGGACATCCGTCGCCGCGCCATCGAGACTCTTCGAAAGATCAAACTGCAGAACGAAGCTCGAATTTCCCTGGCCATTGTTCGAGGTCACCAGTTCGAGGCCGGGAATCTGCATGAACTGGCGTTCCAAGCGGCGTCGCCACGTTGTTGGCCATAGTCTCCGGAGTTGCTCCCGGATAGCTCACTTGCACCTGGATGACCGGATAATCTACGGCCGGCAGGTCGCTGACCGGCAAGCGAAAATACGCCAACACTCCGAACAGGAGTACAGAGACCGTAAGTGCAATCGTCATTACCGGACGGCGAATGAAAAGTTCTGAGAGATTCATGACTGACCTCCGTTAGCACTGCCAGCCTGACTACCCGCGTGCGAAACGGCGCTAGCAGCGGAGTCGATTCGAACCTTGCCTCCGGGTCGAATCAGCATTTGGCCGGCGAGCACCACGCGTTCATTCGCAGCGACCCCTTCCGTCACCACCACATCATCGCCCTGGCGTTGTCCCAGCTTCACCGGCCGGAGTTCGGCCGTATCGTCCGGCTTCACAACGTAAACGAAGGGCCCGCGCTGGCTGATCTGGGCAGCCTGATTCGGAATTAGCACAGCCGCTTTCTCGGTGGACAGAACGAGCTTCACGTCCACAAATTGTCCGGGCCAAAAATGATGGTCAGGGTTGCGGAGGGTCGCCCGCAGGTTCACAGTGCCCGTGCCGTTTTGCACGGAGTTATCGAGGAACTCGACGCGGCCAGATCGAGCGGCTGTCTCAAGCTCGGACGGGAGCCGGACGGCTGCCTTCAGCATGCCGTGCGACATCTGCCGTTGGACTTCGGGAAGATCGCTCTCGGTGACGGTGAAATCCGCATAGATCGGGTCGAGTCGTTGAATCGAGAGGAGCGATGTGGTGTTTGCCTGCACCACGTTTCCCACATCCACCAAACGCGCCCCAGCTCTGCCGTCGATGGGAGAGTGAATAAAGCAATAGTCGTAGTTGAGCTTCGCGGTTTCTAGGGCCGCTTCGGCTGATTCCACAACTGCCTGGTCTACGTCAACGGTGTTTTTCTTGGTGTCGTAGTCTTGTTTCGAGATGGCGTTTTCGCCTATGACTTCCTGATCGCGGACAAATTGAATTTTCGCGAGATCTAGCGCGGCCTTTGCCTGGGCAAGGCTTGCTTCCGCGGAATCGAGCTGCGCTTTGTAAGGCCGAGGATCAATGACAAATAGCAACTGCCCTTTCGTCAGGTTCTCGCCATCCTGAAAATGCCGTTCAACGACTCGGCCGCCGACCTGCGGCGTGACCGTGACCGCCTCGAAGGCCGCATTATGGCCGATTTCGTCCAGATATTTTGGCACGTCCTGCGCAGTAGCTTTGACTACGGTCACCAGCGGCGCCGTCATGGCTGGCGCGGCTGCTTGAACACGGCGGCCGCAACCCGCCGTGGCAATCAGCGACAGCAGCAGTGCAGCAGGTCCAAGGCGTGCATATTTGAAATTGAAAATATCCTTTGCCGTCATCTCCATGGCCATCCCCAGTTTGAAAAGGTGTTAACTTACGCGGAAGTTGCCAACCGTTGACCAAACAGCAGCTCAAACATAGAACTGTGGTGTTCCTGCGATACCGGCTGCTCTGAGCTGGAAGGTGCAGGCTGGTTGTAATGCGCTGCCATTGTGCCGCCAAGTTGCAGCACGGCACGAATTCGAGCGGCGGGCACGTCACGCCGCGCGCAGCCTAAAAGAATCGAACACTCGTGATCGGAGTAGCGCTCAAGGACCGTCATCACGTAGACAAAGCGCTCGAACGGTTCGAGGGTGAGAACTGCGTCCATTCCGGCGTGCTGCGCGGCCGGCACGGAGTTATCGCTGCGGTTGACAGAAGCGGAATTCGGAGCACCAGTCGTCTTCGGCTGCGGGTCGATTGCGCGCACCGCGTTCTGAATGATCGCGCGTCTTGCCCACGAGTGTGCCCATTCCTTGAAGACCGGGCCGCCTTCTAATGAGTCTTCAAGCCCGGACACAAAGCACTGCTCAGCCTTCTCACGATCGGCCGTCAACAGAAGTGACAACAGATACAGGCCGTTCATGTCCTCCTGAAACACCTGGCAGAAATCGCTGCTGCTCGTGTACAACGTAACTCTCGTCATTTGCTTTGCCTCGGGCATATTCACCTCCGTAATGCTTTTTCCGTGTCAATATCTGTTGCGCCATCTGTTCCGTGCGCAGTCCTTCGCAGTTTGCCTTGGCATTCCCGCGCGAGCCGCTTCACAATATATTTTGTGCAAATGCCACCACTGGAAAACTTTGCGCCCTGCTTCATTAAATCGAAGATTGCGTCTTCTCCTTCGCGGCTGATGACCGTCAAGCTGCCTAGATCTATAACGATCTTGCGGCCCTCTAAGTCACGCCTCGCGTCCGTCCACGCAGTGCAAAGCTCAGAGATCCAGGGGCCAATGAGGGCCCCCTCGACCACCAATCTCCGCTGCGACTCCGTGTCGACTGTAGAAATCTTGATCATGCTGATCTCGCAACCGAACTTGGTTAGGGCAACGCGCCTGCCAAAGCTAGGAGCATGTAAGGTGTTGAAATGATTGATTAGAGGAAAATAGCTGCGGCGGGCTGTCAAAGAATGTCAAAACCACAAATGACAGTTGTCGAAGGCGGAAAGCAACCGGTGAAGGCGGAAGAAGGAAGTCTCCGTTCCCGAGAGAGCGGGAAACGTCAATATATGTACGCGCGCTAGATACTCAGAGCGCTACTCGTCGAGGGTCGATGCCAAGTTTTTTCATGCGCGCGATCAGGGTCGTGCGCTTCAGGCCCATGCGCGCCGCAGCGCCTTCGTCGCCCGCTACACGTCCGTTCGTGGTCTTCAAGATGCGGACGATCTCATCGCGTTCATTGGCTTCGCGCGTTCCGGCCACGGGAGTAGTCTTGCCGTTGTTGCCCAACTCAGCGATTGGAGCTTCGAGCGCCACGCCATGAGTAAGGATCACGGAACGCTCGATGAAGTTTTCCAGCTCGCGAATATTTCCCGGCCAATGCCAGCTCGATAGTTTTTTCATGGCCGCGGTAGGAATGGATTCAATCTTCTTATTCATAAGACGGCCGTACTTCTGGGTGAAGTAGCGGACCAGCAGGGGAATGTCCTCGGGACGTTCGCGCAGAGGTGGTATGCGAATGGGAAACACATTCAGCCGATAGTACAAATCACTGCGGAACTCGCGATTCTCCATCATTTTTTCGAGATCACGATTCGTGGCCGCCACCAGCCGCACATCGACCTTCTTGGTTCGCGTGCTGCCCAGCCGTTCAAACTCTCGCTCCTGCAAGGCGCGCAAAAGCTTGGGCTGGATCTCGATCGGAATGTCTCCGACTTCATCCAGGAACAGTGAACCTTGGTCGGCCAATTCGAGACGGCCAATCTTCTGTGCGATCGCGCCGGTGAAGGCGCCGCGCTCATGTCCGAACAACTCACTCTCAAGCAACCCCGTGGGGATCGCGGCGCAGTTGAGCTTTACAAACGTCCGCTCCTTGCGCAGGCTGCGCTCATGTATGGCGCGGGCAATCAATTCCTTGCCCGTGCCGGTTTCACCGAGAAGCAAAACGGTCGAGTTGCTGGGAGCTACAGTTTCCACCAAGTGCAAGACATGACGTAGGGCCGAACTCTGCCCAACGATTCCCTCGAAATCCATTTCGCCGCGAATTTCGTCTTCCAAATAAAGTTTTTCCTGGGCGAGTTTGTCTTTGAGATCAGCAATTTCACCGTAGGCCAGCGCGTTCTCCACGCCGATTGACACTTGCCGTGCCACCTGCATCAAGAAGGCGACGTCCTCTTCATCGAACGCGTTCTCTTCCCGACTCGATACGACCAGCACTCCAAGCGAGCGCTCGCGACTGACGAGAGCGACCCGGCAAAAAGAGTTCATACCTTCAGCCGCCGCCTTGGCATACATTTCAGGCGACATCTCACGCGCGTCGAGCCGATTCGTGACCCACGGTTTTCCGCTCCGAAAAGTCTCGCCGAACTCCGAACCCTCGATGGGAATTAATTTATCTTCCGCGAAAAACCCCCTGCTGTCCGGATAATCGAGAGCATGCTTACGCAGGTGGAGACCGTCGGGCGTAGGCAGCATGATTCCCGCAGCGTCGCAGTGCATCACCTGGCGTACACTGGCTGAAATTGCTTGCAACAGCTCCTGAAAATTCAGCTTGGAGACGACCTGATTGGTAACTTCAAGAATCAGTTTCAATCGATCTTCCGCTTGCCGCGACAAATAGAAATTCACCGCCGCGTCGATCGCAAGCGCAATCTGGTCGGCGACCACACTGAGGAAACGCACTTCGTCTTCAGGATAAGCATTCCGACGGCCCCCAAGGCTCAACACACCCAGACGCCGTTGTCCCCTCCTCAGGGGCAGTACGCAGGTGGCCGTGATGCTTAATTCATCGAGGAATTCAGCGTGTTCCGGAAACCGGGTTTCCTCGCTCCAATCGGCAGTGACAAGGGGTTGTTGAGATTCGTGAACCCAGAGTATTGGCGTGCCCTGCACAACAATATCCGTCAAATGCAGATTCTGCCTCGCGCCGTTTGAATAAAGCAGATGCCATTCAACAGTCGAGGTCTGGCTCTCAAAAGTCACCAGCTGCAGGTAATCGAAGCTGACCACCTCGCGCAGCGCCTGGATGAGCATGTCGGCTGCGGTATCACAGTCGCGGCACGTGCCGATGGCATTCGTGGCGCGCAGCAGCGCTTCGTAGCGTTGGGTGTACTCCTCTGAAATAGTTGGGGACAAAGTACTCATAAACTCCTCGCGCCGGCCACGAAACTCAGCTCCCCAGGCCGTCGGTCAGCGGCCCGCCATCAGGGTGGACGAATGAGAGTTCGAGATATCTCTTCAGATGTCGGGAATGGACGGAAAGCTTCCAAAAATGTCGTAACCAAATGACAATTGTCAAAGTCGATGTCGCTATATCGACAGTCTGAATTCCCCAATTCTTCGACGATTGCGCAAACCTCGTCCACTGAGGCGTCAGGCAGCCTCCGCGCCTTTGGCTCTTCGATTGCTTCGCCTTGTGGAAAGGACACCCGCAAATGTGGAACGACTCGATCGAGGCGATCAGCCTTCTATCTTTGATAGGTGTGCCGACAGTGATTGCTTCTTGCATCGTTGGTTCAATTGTCGCGGCCATCCGCGGGGTTAGCCGTCGCGGCTGCATTGAGAGTGCGAAGCGGTCAAGAATACCTCTTCGTGTCTACGGTTCCCCCTCAGATGAGCACAACCGCAATCGCAGGGGCTTTATAGGAGCAGAGATCTAGGAGTACTGACTATGGTGGAAGGGAAGCGCAAGAACTGGAGAGAGTTGTGCCGAGCCGCACTCGACGCAAAGAATCCGGACGAGTTGCTGGAGATCGTGCAGGAGCTGAGCCGAGTTCTGAAAAGCGAAGAACAAATCCGTCGTGATTTCAGGAATGCCCTAAGCGCCAACAGCCCTGCCGGGCAAGCTCGTGGTTAATAGCGATGACAACTGTCGAACCATGTCGTCGACATTCGCTGACAGCTTTCGTCGCCTGCCCCTCATCTTCTTGGCTAAATCCAACAACTTAGGAAATATTCCGTTGCACATCGCTTTGGTCGATTAGTTGCCTCGACTTGATTGACCTTCAAAGGTTCGGGGGCGGTTTATGGCTTTCATAGGAGAGCGCGGAGTGAAATGGCATTTCTTACTGCTCATGGTCGGTTTGTGCGGATCGCACATCTGTAAAGCGCAGGAACAATCGATTACTGTGCCTGACGCGCCCAGGCCGCAGCCCGCAATTATTGTCGGCACCGTGGTCGACGTGAACGGCGACACCGTTCCGGGGGCCACCGTCATTCTTCAAAGTGCCCGCGAAGGCGATCTCTCGCACGGTGGTATCGAACGACAAGGGATTTTTTGAACTCAACGACCTCGATCCTGAGACATATCACGTCATCGTCAGCGCCGAAGGATTCGCCAGCTGGACTTCGCCAGACATCAGCCTCAAACCGGGTCAGTACGTTATCTTGACGGTGCCCAAACTTCACATCGCAACCGCACTCACCGCGGTGAACGTAGGATATTCAGCCGAGCAGATCGCAACCGAACAGGTCAAAACGGAAGAACAGCAGCGTATTTTCGGCCTCATCCCCAATTTCTACGTGAGCTATGATCGAGACGCGGCGCCGCTCACGGCGAAACTGAAGTTCCAGCTTGCCGCCAAAGTCGCCTTCGATCCTATAACTTTTGTCGGGGTCGGTATAGGCGCGGCCGCCGAGCAGGCGGGAAACCGTCCAAACTATCCACAAGGTGCGAAGGGCTATGCGGAACGCTATGGCTCTCTGTATGCCGACGGTGTCTCCGACATTATGATCGGCGGCGCGATCCTGCCATCGCTTCTGCACCAGGATCCGCGCTACTTCTACCAGGGTTCAGGCACAACAAGATCTCGTATCCTCCACGCACTCTGCAGCCCCTTTGAGGCCAAGGGAGACAATGGAAAATGGCAGCCGAACTACTCCACCATGGGCGGGGATCTGGCAGGCTGCCCCAGCTTTGTCTCTTTTGCAAAGCTGGGCACCAGGGACCTCAACTCCGCCGATCCTAGCGACCTTAAAAGCCTGGGCCTCCCGCCAACATCCACTCAATCAGGCAGACGACGCTAAGATTCTGTTCCATACCCAATTAATTTCCTTATTGTGGGATTGGAATTCGAATGCCGCCGAAATCCCACGACGTCCACAACTCCCCTGTATCGCGAAAATTTATTTCGATAGGAGATCCACCTTGCTACACAAAGACCTCGCCCGGTAGAGCGGTCAGCGTCCGCGAAGCCAGTGTGTTCTGCACAATGCGTTGGGGTTGCTCCGCGGCGGCGGCGTCCACTTGCTTGCGCTCGATCCGCAACTTCAGCGTGCGTTCAATGTTTCGCAACTCGATCACTTCCGCACCTGCAACCAGAGTGGTGGCGCGGCCTTGCGCGCCAGCACGTCCTGTACGGCCGACGCGATGAATAAAATCTTCCGCAGTCTTCGGCACGTCGTAATTGATGACGCAGGCCACGTCATCCATATGCAAGCCACGCGCAGCAATGTCGGTCGCCACCAACACCTGAATTTCACCTTCCTGAAAGCCTCTCAAAGCCTTGTTGCGCTGGGTTTGCGAGCGGTCGCCGTGAATCATTGTGGCATTAAAACCATCCCGCGCCAGCGATTTGGCAATTCGTTCGGCGCCGCGCTTGGTGCGGGCGAAGATCAGCGTCTGGCCGGATTCGGCATAGAGCAACTGCCGCAGGATGTCCATCTTCTCCGCGGGCCGCATTTCGTATGCGGTGAGTTGTACGCTCTCGGCCGGCTTGAGCACCGATCCCAGCGCCACGCGGACCGGTTCGCGCATGTATTCGTGTACCAGATGAGCGACAGATTGCTCCATGGTTGCCGAAAAGCACAATGTTTGTCTGCGCGTTGGAAGCATCGCCACAATGCGCCGGATGGCGGGCAGAAATCCCATATCCAACATGCGGTCCGCTTCATCAAGAACCAGCAGTTGAATCCCGCGTAAGTCTGCCAGGCTGCGATCAATGAAGTCCTGCAGCCGCCCCGGCGTCGCGATGATCGGCCCACGGCTATTCCGAAGGCTGTGGATCTGGGCATTCTCCGACACGCCGCCAATCACTAGCGCAGCCTTCGGCATGTTCTTTCCGCGCAATTGCTCATATTGCTCATGGACCTGCATTGCCAGCTCGCGCGTTGGCAGCAAAATCAGGGCAGTCGCCTGCCGGGAAGGCCCACGCTGCAGCATCTCGATCAAGGGAATCAGAAAGGCGAGTGTCTTGCCCGTGCCGGTCTGTGCGGTCCCGATTACATCTTTGCCTTCAAGGGCCGGAGGAATCGCGCGCTCCTGGATCGGGGTTAAGGTTGTAAAGTTAGCTGTTGCCAGCCTCTGCTGCAAAGCAGAAGAAAGTTGCAGTTCCGAAAATGTAGTCATTCGATTTTAGTTTTTTTCTGAAGAGGTCCTGGTCATGTCACACACTTGGACACACGCCGAAGCGCCTGGACTTGGACCGGCTCACGTTCAATTTTGAATTTGGCGCTGAGTAAAACGGCGGGCAGGAAAAGCGGAGATAAAGCTGGTCCGAACTGAAGAACCACCGCGAGAACAAGCAAACCGAGTAAAAGCGTCAGGGTCATTATAGCACAAGTGGATTTGCATGACCGTGATCCTGAAGACTAACTACAATGTAAAATGCACTTTCATCGGGGCTGACCGCGCGACCTCTTGCTCCTACAGTACCCGGATCGCGGAGGTCGAGAACGTCGGCGAAGCGAACGAATTCGAAAAACTGCCAGGAAGCGATGGCGGCTTTCTGTGGAGACTCGATTCCTACTGGCGATTCTTGGAGCGCGACGGTGGAACCTATGTTCAGCTTGAAGCAATATCTCTTACCCGGGACGTTCTGGCGGGTCTGCAGTGGCTGATCGGCCCGTTCGTGACGAGCATTCCATGGAGTCACAGGCCTTCACGCGGACTCGCACCCAGGAAGCATTGCAAAATACAGGGCGAACATCTACCGCTGAAAACAGGGACCATGCGTTGGCCGAAAGGAGGGCCCATGGCCATTCATCGCAAGGAAGAGATTTTCTCCAGCCTTGATGACGAGGTATTTGGTACCGGCTTTCTCCCTCATCCCTTGCCCAAGTACCGGCTGCCCAAACACGAGACCGATCCAACGGCGGCTTACCAACTGGTACACGATGAGCTGCTGCTCGACGGGAACTCGCGGCAGAACGTAGCCACCTTTTGCCAGACCTGGGTAGAGCCTGAGATTCGCAAGCTCATGGACGAATGCCTGGACAAGAACATGATCGACAAGGATGAGTATCCGCAAATGGCGGAACTGGAGTCGCGGTGTGTTCACATGCTTGCCGATTTGTGGAATTCGCCGAACGCGGCGAATACTCTGGGATGCTCGACAACCGGATCGAGTGAAGCTGCGATGTTGGGCGGGTTGGCCATGAAGCAGAGATGGCGCAAAAAAAGAAAAAAGAGCGGAGAGTCAACAGAAAAACCGAACCTAGTGTGCGGTCCGGTGCAAATTTGCTGGCACAAATTTGCGCGTTACTTCGATGTGGAGCTGCGCGAGGTCCCCTGTGTGGGCCGGCGATTGCTCATGTCGCCGGAGGAAGCCCTCAAGCGATGCGATGAGAATACGATCGGAGTCGTGGCGACCCTTGGCGTGACCTACACGCTGCAATATGAACCTGTGGAAGCGGTGGCGACCGCCCTGGATGACCTGGAAGAAGAGCGCGGACTCGACGTTCCTATTCACATCGATGCGGCCAGCGGCGGCTTCGTCGCGCCTTTTATCCATCCCGCGGTGCTATGGGATTTTCGCCTTCCGCGGGTGAAGTCGATCAATGCTTCGGGCCACAAATTTGGGTTGACTCCGCTTGGCTGCGGATGGGCGATCTGGCGCGAAGCCAACGACCTGCCAGAAGACCTGGTCTTTAACGTAAAGTACCTGGGCGGCAACATGCCGACATTCGCGCTGAACTTCTCGCGCCCTGGAGGACAGATCGCGTCGCAGTACTACAACTTGGTCCGGCTTGGACGCGAAGGCTATACAAAAATCACGCAAGGATGCGCTGACGTTGGCGCATGGTTCGCCGACCAAGTGAAAAAGCTGGGCATGTTTGATTTGGTATATGACGGGCGCGGCGGAGTTCCCGGTTGCACCTGGACGATCCGCAAAGGCGAAAATCCAGGGTTCACTCTATATGATCTTGCAGACCGTCTTCGCGTAAAAGGATGGCAGGTTCCAGCCTATCCCATGCCGGCGAATCGTAGCGATCTGGTTGTGCAGCGAGTTCTTTCCCGCCTGGGCCTGAGCCGCGATCTTGCGGGCCTGTTGTTTGAAGACTTGGAGCGTGCGGTCCGCAATTTCGAAAAACATCCCGCATCGAAATCGCTTACGCGTCAGAGTGCGGGCGGTTATCACCATAATTAACGGCGCGACCGCGAGGTCCTGACACCAAAATTAGAACCTTACGGTAGCCTTTCGGCGCAGTTCCAGGTCGTTTTACCTCTGTCGCACATTCGAGCGAACCGATTCCAGCGAACTCAAAGCGGCTCGTCACAAGATGTGACTAGACGATTCTTTTCTCCCCATCTAACCTCGCAAAGTCGTCATCAACCGGAAGGAGGTCAGGACAATGGCGGACCAAGAGAGCGAACTGGAACTGGAGCTGGAAGACGAATTCGAAGGCGAGCTCGAAGGCGAGGATGAAGGAGAAAGCGAAGATTTTCTCGGCGGCATACTCGGTGAAGGGGAAGACGAGGGCGAGGATGAGTTCGAGGCCGAGGATGAGAGCGAGGAGTTTCTCGGAGGGATCCTTGGCGAGAGCGAAGACTTTCTCGGCGGAATTCTTGGGGAAAGCGAAGATTTTCTCGGAGGAATACTGGGTGAGGGCGAGGACGAATTCGAAGACGAGAGCGAACAGTTCTTTGGCGCATTAATAAAGAAAGCGCTTCCCATCCTAAAAAAGGTCGCCAAAGTCGCCGCTCCGATTGTGGGTACTGCCATCGGTGGTCCGATCGGCGGCAAGTTGGGATCGATGGCCGCCGGCGCCCTTGGTGAAGGCGAATTTGAAGGCGAGTTCGAAGACGAAACTGAAGACGAAAGCGAAGCCGAGGTGGCCGGCGAGATTGGCAACCACGGGTTGACCCATAATGAGGCCCTGGCCGAAATGATGGCCGACGCGGCCAGCAGTGCGGCTGGCGAAGGCGAAGCCGAAGCCATGGCCGGCGCCGCCGCGGTCACCGTGATCCCACCCAGGGACCGCCGCGCTTTGCGCCGCATCCTTCCTCACCTCACGCGCGGCACCGCAATCCTTACTCGAATTCTGCGCCGCCGCCGCAGCACCCGCGCTGGCGTTCGTGCAGTGCCGACGATTATGCGGCGCACCGTAAAGAGCCTGAAGCGGCAAGCTGCAAAAGGAAGAAAAATTACCCGGAAGCATGTGGCCCGCACCACCGCCAAGCAGATTCGCCGCGTGCTTGGTAATCCCAAGGCCGCTGCCGTCGCGATGCGGCGCAATCGCAAAGTCAGCCGCGCTTACCGGCGTCCGCGCCGCTTGCGTCGCCGTTTTGCCGCGCGCCGCCGGCGCAGTGCGGTGATCTAGTCGCACACAACCTTTACGTTCGAACAACTTCTCGTAGGAGGATGCACCATGGCGTATGAAAGCGAACTGGAAGCCGAACTCGAGGACGAATTTGAAGACGAGTCGGAAGACGAACTGGAGGGTGAGGATTTCCTCGGAGGACTGCTGGGAGAAGGGGAAGACTTTCTTGGCGGCATTCTCGGTGAAGGTGAAGAAGAAGGCGAAGAATTCCTCGGCAGCATCCTCGGCGAGGGAGAAAGTGAAGACTTTCTCGGCGACATTCTGGGCGAAGGCGAAGAGGAAGACTTTCTGGGAAGCATCCTTGGCGAAGGAGAAGGCGAGTCCGAGGATGAATATGAGGATGAAATCAGTCCGATCCGTAAGGTCTATCCCGATGCTGTGATGGAGCACCTGGGAGAGCTGGCAGCAGAATCCGAAAGTGAGGACGAAGCAGCCGAGCACTTCCTGCCGCTCATCGGAATGGCTGCAAGCAAATTGCTTCCGGTAGTTGCGAAGGCAATCGCGCCAGCGGCGAAGCGTGCCCTTCCCAAGATCGCGAAGGTCCTCACCAAAGCCACGCCTCGCTTGACACGGGGAATCGGCAAGGTCGCGAAAGTGCTTCATCGCCACCCCCAGACGCGGCACCTGCTGCGCACCGTACCTGGCATTGCGCGGCGCACCGTAGGCAATCTCGCACACAAGGCCGCTCGAGGTGTTCGCATTACGCCACAAACTGCCGTGCGTACGCTGGCGCGGCAAACCCGCCGGGTGCTGGGCAGTCCGCAGCATCGCGCCCAGGCACTGCGGCGACACAATCATCTGGAGCATAAATTCCACCGGCGCATGGGGCGCGGCTTCGCTCATCCCCATGGGCGCCAGGGCCGCCGTTACGGCAGGGGATTGAGAATGCGAGCAGGCATGCATCCGGGATATGTGACCCGCGCAGGATCGATGGTGCGTCGCCCAGGAACGGCTGCTCGCACGGTCACTGGCCGTGCCGCTCGCTACGGGGGGCGTGCAGGTGCGTGCAGCTGCGGCCACTGTTGCTGCTGCCGCTAAACGTTGCGATAAGAAAAACTAAACGGCCTTCAAGGGAACGAAAATGGCGACGCTGCCCGAACTATTGCCGGAAGCAACCAGGCGAACGAAAGCTCCCCGCCCCCTCGCAAAACAGGCGACCGGGACGGGGCGCTTTCGACGCCGGGCCCTGAAAGCCGTGTCTGGAGCGGCTCCGGTACTGTTGCCCTGGTTGCGCGCGCAATCGATCAATGTAACGCGCCACGCCGCCGCGCTCCGGCCTTTCAAACGGGAAGAATTCGCCAACGGAGCGGCAGCGCCATCGGAAGGTCACATTCAAGTTGTCAACCAATTGATTACGAGACTGCGCCGCAGCTTGCTCAAGATGTCGCGCAGAGTTCACGACAAGATCGCCGTGGCCAGCGAAAAACCAACGCCGCCAAAATTGCGGAAAGTGGTGACAAGCAAGCACAAAGCCCATCGCTGGGTGCAGGGCATCGAAAAAATCTGGGATTTCTATTTTGAACTTTTCGGCCAGCGCCAGGGCAAGTACGGAGATTGGCTGCTAAGTTGCGACCGCATCGCAATGGATTGCTATCAGGCCGCGTACCGGGGACTCGGCGTGGCGCGATCGGTCCCCGCGCCACCGCCGTTCTGCTACATGAAGACCGGATTTGCGCCGGCAACCATCCGGCGCGGCATCCGCATGAGGCGAATCGGCAAGCAGATGAACCCGTTTCCGCTGGTGCAGTTGCCTTATCACAGGCTGGTAAATCCATGGACGCTGGGTGCGGTCATGCACGAGGTCAGCCACAATCTGCAGAACGATCTCGGGCTGAGTAAAGACATTCCGCGGCAGGTTGGACTGCAATTGCTGAACGCCGGCGTGGGGAAATTCGTTTCCTCTGTGTGGGTGCGGTGGAACCGTGAAATGTTTGCCGACATGAGCGCGCTGCTGCTGGGCGGACCCGAGGTTGCCGGTTCATTGATGGATGTGATCGGGCGGGCGCCGGAGGCGGTATTTGGGTTCAACCCGAGGGGGCCGCACCCTACGCCTTATTTGCGCTTACTGATCAGCGCTGAGATGTTGCGTCGCATGGGATTCAATACGGAGGCGGAGCAATACGCTCGGGCTTGGACGAGAATCTATTCAAACCCGCGGGCCGGCACGATTCCCAAGAGAGTGTTATCGACTTTTCCCAAGGCGTGCGCGGTTGCAGTGGACGCCATGTGCTTTCGGCCATATCCATCGCTTGGGAACAAGAGCTTGTCGCAGGTGATCCGCTTTGAGAAAAAAGACCAGGCGATGATTGAAGAGTCGGCAAAGCGGATGGCCGCGGGCGTGGATCCCGGAATTATTCCCGAGCGTTTTCTGATCGGTGCGGCGCGCATTGCATTGAACCGGCGCATGGCGCGGCCCGGAGTGATCACCAAGAATTTCTATCACGAACTGGTGAGGAGATAGCCGTGGCATTGGAAGCCACATTTCGGGATTTATCGCTCTGCCTGCATCATTTGCATGATGCGTTGAATGCACTGCAGGTCACGCTGGGAGACAAACCGCCCGATGATGAATCGGCCCTGGCGGACGGTGTGGAAACCGTGGTGCTCGATGTAATGGGGACCTTGCACGAGGCGCGGAAAGCGGCGCTGGACGCCCGCAAGGCCGTAGGTCATCCGCTCAACCTGGATCGCGCGCGCCGGGAGCTGACCATTTGCCAGGAGCGCTTTCACCGCATCGAGCAACAGTTTGCGGCGGATTTAGCGTCGTACGGGAAATTGAAAGAGTTGGCAAGATTGGGCAATTCACGGCGGGCCTGGTTGCCTTGGTCCAGCACTGTAAGGCAAGGGATCGAGCAATGCCAGCCTCCACTGGAACAAACCAGCGCGGCACTGGCGGCGTGCTGGGAGGAGTTGGCAGAGCGGCTGGGGACCGTGAACATCTCTATGCAGGCGACGAACGTCGGGCAGCAGATCACCGTGCCCCGATCCCCAACTGAAGATTTGGAAGCGGAGGGCGTTACTTGAACGGCCGCCCTTCTGGGTGTGAAATTGGCGTATCGGGCAACCGGCGCCTCGAATCAACCGCAGACCGGAACAGCGAATGACCGTGGCGGAAGGAGACTAACCATGCCTCTCACAGTGACAGATTGCGTTGTAACGAATAATTCGATCACGATTACTTTCTCTGATCCGGTGTTCAAAAAGAGTCTGGTTGCGCCGACAACAACGTGGAGCACCTCCAACCCGCCGATTCCGGCTAAGAACAGCGCGTTGAATCCTGCTAACTACACAATTTTCGATCCAGGCTCGGCGGATTTCACGACGCCGACAGCGATCGGCGCCATGACGAATTTCCCTTCTGGAACCGCATCCACGATCAATCTCCTCTCGGAGCGGTCCTTCACGATCACTTTCGAGGCGCAAAATCCTGTCACGCCGCCGCTCCATCCGGCAGGATCTGAATTCGGCGACGGCGATTGGGTCAACATCACTCTCAAGCACATCCACGGTCGATCCGAGCCCGGAGACACGGCCCCAGCATTTGAGGGCGATTTTGTCATGATCGCCCGGCAAGTGCCGGGAAGAGGAAAAACCGCGCGCATGACCAAGGACGTGGAGGACGCGATCTCCTATCCCATTCTTACGGAAGAGGTGGGATATCCGCCGTCGGTGACATCCCGGCCTGGCCCGGGCGGCGGAGGAGTGGGTCCGGGTGGCGGCACTGGAGGACTGGGGCAAATCGCATCGAGAGCGATTGCCGGTGCATTGGGATGGAAGCCAAACGCCTCCGATGCCAAAGGATTCGTCGGAGCGCTTACGCAATCTTTTGAGCTTAAGGAAGTCGAAGGCCACATCGAGTCGAAATGGAATGCTCGCTCCTACACGGTGCAAACCGACCTGGCAGGCACCATTTCAGGGGCCCAGGCCAGCCTCTTCACGCGGGCCAAAGTGGCGCAGGACAATTGCCTGCCTTTGCTCGATGGCTTATATGCGCTGAATCCCACGGCCGATCCCGAATACGTAACGGCGCTGCGCGATATGGCGAAAAGCCAGATCGTCGAGATCGTCAAGCAATTCGGCGTGGTCCCACCTTCCATCCTGAGGGTAAACACATATTTCAAAATTCTATTGGGGAACCAGCGTCTTCGTTTCGGCGACGAGCCTACGGTGCAAACCGATCCCGACAAGATTGCCGGGACGCTCGGAAACATTCGGGATATTTACGGGATCTACTTTCAGCAAAACGGCAGCGATAACCCGTTTAATAATTCGGTGGACGATGAAGCGGACATTACTAATTTTCGAGTGATTTCCGACTACATGACCGGCCTTCTGCAAAGCTGGCTCTCCAATGGCCGTTACTTCCTGCTGAATGTGGATCGTCTGCCGGCATTCCTGGGGACGCAGTTGGTGCTGATTTCGCGTCAGCTGGGTGTCATTGCCGAAACAGTCAATGAAGTCCGCTTTGCTTTGGACTCAGTCTTCATCGGACCGAACGAGCGCCAGACGTTGCTCCTTGTGTTCGATGATCACTTTGAGCTGCCTGCGATGTTCCTGGAAGATGTGCTGATGGAGATTGAAAGCTCGGTAACTGACGAACTGCCGCGCCTTATTAAGGATGGCGGCCGGTTGGCAATTAACAACAACCTGCTGCCCGTGGTGCAAACCCTGATGAATATGGTGCAGGCAGCGCACGATCCGCAGAATCTGGATGCGTTGCCAGACGGCTACAGCACAGCCCGCGTGAGGCATTCGCTGGACGATCTCAGCGACCAACTGACGCAGCTATTCACTCTGGGCACCCAGGTTGGCATGAACGTACCGGGCCGGAAAGAGATGTTGCAGGCCCAAGAATAAGCGAATAAAAGGCCGGCACGACACCTGTTAAGCGGTGAGTGGCGGGGCCGACAGTGGGGACGTTCACTCGCACGAAGCTGTGAACCAGGAGGCGCATCGATGTCTACACACAAGGATTATCAGAGCTTATATGACCGCATAGCAGCGCTGCGCGAACAGGTGGCGGGACAACTCTCAGCCGACCTCGTCTCTAACCCGCAACTGGCTGATGCGATTACGAAGCAGATTGACGACATGCTGGCCTCCGCAGTGGCGGCCGATACCAAGACCCCGCCGCCACCAGACCAAGGTCTTGCGTCCTTGATCGGAGTCGGTCCGGAGGCCGCCAAGGAATTCGGCACGACGCGCATCCCGCCGGGGGTGGAGCCGTACGACGAGACCATCACGTCCGAACGCATCATGGCCGTGGGGGACATGTACTATCTCTGGCAGCACGAAAAAATCGGCGTCTTCCGCGCGGTGCAGAAGTTGCAGGAGTTATTCAAGGCCGGGACGGTCCGACTGTCGGCTGGCCCGGGCGCGTTCGCTTTGTATCAGTTTGATCGCCGCGATGTGCTGCGCTACACGAAGAAAGACCGGCTCTCGGCGTACAAGCGGATCTTCGGCTACGGCGGAGCGCCGGTCCCCACCGGCTCTCGCGCCAATACCGATTTCCACAAACTGTTCTCGCACTTCGTTCATCAAGTCACATTGTTCTGGCGCGATAAGCGCATTTCCGACGTGATTCGCGAGCGTGCCTACGATCCCAGCTTCGGATCGATTGCCATCGTCCGCCGCGCGGGCCTCGATTTGCGCAACAATCTGAAGTGGCTTTCTTTCGGCCATCTGAACGTATTGAGGGTGGAGGTGATGCAGTTGCTCGAAGAGGCGTTCAAGATCCTCAACTCGCCCGACGTCAAACGCCTCTTCGGGGCAGACAGTTCGTGGGACGTGCTGGAGGAAGTATTAATTCGCTACTACAACGAGCGCTTGGTAACATCGCCGCGTCAGCGCATGGGTGTTACTGGACGGGAAGTCTTGCGATGGCTCGGACAGCCGCACATTTTACAGACGACACGGTCGCAATTCGAAACGCTGTTGCTCGAAATTGCCGAACAATCGGAAGAGTGGCTCACCAGTGCACAAGCCATGGGCCTGAGCAAGCGCACGGGATCGCACCGTGTGCTTCCCTGGGACCAGACTCAGCCGACGCCAGTCAGATCAAACGGACGGCCGAAATCGGGGGTTTCTCCGCTGCGCGATAAGGCCCGAGAGTTCGAGCTTGAGCTGTGAGGCGGGACGCTCCGAGCCAGCGTGGACTAAACCGAGTGCGCGCTGGCACGGCGGCGGCCAAGGGACCAGAGGCACTTCGTGCATCCGACTCGCACCCTCCGCTACGCTCGCGCCCACCGAGGCAAGTTTCTCACTGAATTAAAGGCCTTCCTACGTTTTCCCAGCGTGAGTTCGCAACCTGAGCGAGCCGGGGACATCGTGGAGTGCGCCAAGTGGCTCGCTCACCATCTGAAAGGTGTGGGGCTCGATCGCGTTCGCATCATTCCCACCAAGGGCAATCCCATCGTCTATGCCTCATGCCTGCGTGCTCCCGGCCGTCCCACACTGATTATCTACGGCCACTATGACGTCCTCCCCGGAGAGCCCCTCGCAGAATGGCGCACGCCGCCGTTCACTCCGGCACTTCTGGATGACAACCTTCATGCCCGGGGCGCCAGCGACGATAAGGGACAGCTTTTCGCGCACGTCAAAGCTCTCGAATCTTATTTGCAAGCCACAAACTCATTGCCGGTGAATGTGAAGTGCATCTTTGAAGGCGAAGAAGAAATAGGAAGTCCGCATTTGACGTCGTTTATCGCGAAGAATCGACGTGCACTGCGGGCCGATGTGGCCGTCATTTCCGATACTCGCATGCTCGCTCCCGATCGGCCGGCGATCAGTTATGGGCAGCGTGGCGGATTGCGGGCTGAATTGCACGTGAAAGGCCCTCCGAGTGATTTGCACTCAGGCAATTTCGGAGGGGCGGTTCACAATCCGCTGCAAGCGCTCTGTGAGATGATTGCCCGGCTGCACGATGCAAACGGCCGCATTGCCATTCCCGGTTTCTACGACGATGTGCGGCGCTGGGACGAGAAAGAACTCGCTTTCATGGAGCGCACCGGCCCCACCGACGAGCAAATTTTGCGGGACGCAAAGGTTGAACGGGGATGGGGAGAATCAGGTTTTAACCTCTACGAACGCACAACCATTCGGCCGGCCCTGACCGTGAATGGCATAGCAGGCGGGCACCAGGGTCGTGGCGCAAAAAGCATCATCCCGTCCCACGCTATTGCCAAGCTCAGTTTTCGCCTGGTTCCGGACCAGAATCCAAAAAGAGTAGCGCGGATGTTTCGGGAACACATCGCGCGCATCACACCGCCGACGGTACGGTCTTCGGTTCGCATTTTCTCACCGATCGAACCTGCCCTAGTCGATCGGAATCATCCCGCGGTGCGCGCCGCGCTAGTCGCCTACCAAGGAGGTTTTGGTGCACCGCCTGTTTTCGTAAGGTCCGGCGGTTCGATCCCGGTGGTGAACACTTTTCAGAAAATACTAGGAATTCCCGCCGTCCTCATGGGCTTCGGCTTGCCTACGGACCATATTCACGGACCTAATGAGAATCTCCACCTGCCAAATTTCTACAATGCCATTGCTACCAGCATCTGGTATCTGGCGATAGCTGCGCAGTTAGGAAACGCTGGGCGAACAGGGAAGTATTCCGAACCGGCTGTATCAAGGTGAGGGTATCGCGATCTTCGGCAATAATTGTCGGGGGTGGGGATCAGGCAGGCTGGGTAGAGCTTCCATCAGTGCAGCGATCGCAGTGTCGATTGATTCGGGAGTATGGCGGGCCGTAATCACGAAACTGAGGCGGTCACTACGACCGTCAAGGGAGCGTCGCAGCACCGCACGAACCCCTTGACGAAGCAATCGCTGGTGCAAGCGGCCAGTAACCGCTGCAGAGATCGGCGCCAGCGTCTGCACCGGAAAGATGCCACCGGTGAATCGGAAGCCTGCGCTCTGAGCGCCGTGCCGAAAGTATTTCACCAAACTGGCCAGGCGCAGACGCAAACCATCTCC
The DNA here is from genome assembly GCA_963743585.1 of uncultured Acidobacteriaceae bacterium. Classification (GTDB taxonomy): domain Bacteria; phylum Acidobacteriota; class Terriglobia; order Terriglobales; family Acidobacteriaceae; genus Sulfotelmatobacter. The sequence continues at coordinate 824,021 of CAVUQI010000012.1, forward strand.
GTATTTGCGATTTAAGCTGAGCGCATGCTCGGCGGCTCGAATCACCGGTACTGAAGGGGGGCTGCAGTGGATGCGGGTTTCGCTGTTCGCCTCGAATCGTTGCACCGCCGACCGGCTTCCACTTAGAACCGCGACCGGTACTCCGAATGCCTTTGCCAATGAACTGATCGTCATTACATCTGGCCCGCCTACTTGGAGATGCGGGAGCATGCCTCCTCCACCTCGCCCAAAGGGGGCGTCCGGCGCTGGAGAGCGGCCAAAGACTCCTAGGGCTTGGGTGTCATCCACGATCAGCCGCCCGCCGCAGGCACGTAAGCTTTCCAAGTACTCCGACAGAGGTGCGGGCCTCCCACAATCGGGACAAAAACCATCGGTTACCAGCGCTGGCCGCAGCCGAGTTTGTTTGTCCCGCTTAAGCCAGTTACGGAAGGCCTCGGGGTCGTAATGAGCGAACTCGCGTACCGGAGTTCCGCGGGCCGCAGCCCGCTCCACGCCCCAGCGAGCAATTGGATATAACCCCGCATCGACGTAGACCTTTGCCGAGCGGCGCTTGAACATCCCGAAAAGGCCCCAGAACAAATGAAAGGTCGAAGTCCCTAGGATCCCGTGCTCACAGGTTTGCAGTCGCGCCAGTCTATCTGCCACCTGCTCCGAGGCGGGCGGCTCAGCCAGCGCCGCCGGAACTCCGGTCGTGAATTTGGGCCAGGTCGGCAGCGACCGAGTAGGATGGCGCAACCCCAAGTAGAGCGCCGAAGTAAAGTCCAGCATGGCGAAAGGGCAGACGGACGCATAACGAAAGAAATATGTTCCGAGGTTCCCCCGATTCCAGGTGAGGAATCCTCGGCTCTCTATCGAGGATCCGATGGTATGCGACGCTCCGAGGCAAGTAGTCCCGATTCCAGAAGCTGCGCCACCATCGCTGCCCGCGAACCCACTCCCAGCTTGGCGAAGATACGCCGGAGATGTGTGCACACGGTCCACGAGCTTATGTTAAGGACGTCCGCGATCACTTTATTGGGATGTCCCTTGGCCACCATGCGAACGATCTCCTGTTCGCGCGGACTCAGCTGAACACGACTGCATCCCGATGGTCGCATGCGCACCAGAAGATAGCGAGCGCCATCCACTTCCGTGTCAACCAGCACTTCTTCTGCCAAGCTTCCCTTGGAGTCACCCGGATCATGTCCATGACTTACGATCTCGATCAAACAAGTCAGGCTTCGGATTACTTCATCCACACTCCTCTCGCCAGCTTCTGCGGGCGGTTCGATGGCGACCAAGTCTGGACGGGCGTGCATGAGCATCTCTCCGACCGAACTATCGCAGCTGTCAACCACCGACAACACAGGACCTCAACATGCTCCGTGAATTCCAATGAGAGCGGCTGGCGGTTGCCCCAATTTACGTCTGCGTTCCCTTGGCCTCAGGTGGTCGCGAGGCCTTTGCGAAAATCCGCGTGTGGATGAAGATACGACGCTCGCTAGCTCGAAGCTAGTCGCATTTTATAGTGACCCGTAACGTGCGAATAAGTAACCGACGATCCCCATTTATGGTTATGTCGCGTCGATGCAGAATCGCCGAGACGTTGTCCTATGAGCCTGCCGGCGGGGCGGGTCCGTCTTCACCGCCGGGGCAACATTCTTGCGCAGCCATCAAACTCGCGGTGGCGTCCATGAATATAGTGACGGTTAGGGTGGTAGCGTTTCAGAGGAAGAGATATTCCGCTTTCAGGAACCGATATTTAATAGCCTACGAACCACACCGTTAGACGATTGGGGTCATACGTCGCTTGGCTAGGGCCTCAATTTCCGGCTCGGTCACCGCTGAGAGGTCTGCGCTTTCGGTAGCGATGACCCGTCGAGAAATGTCGGGATGATGGGTGTTTAAGAATTTTTTCAAGAAGTCGGCGGCGTTGCTTTTTCCAGTGGCGTGACCGATCAGGACGATCTCATTCGCCGAAGTGATATCTTTCGCGATCTCCTCATAAAACGAATCCTCTTCGGGCACGCGCTCGCCGCGGTAGTGCGCTTCCTTTCGATGAACCAGATGATGGTGGAAATTGTAAGGATCGTAAGGTTGCACCTTGTGTTCGTCCGCCGGACGACTTCCACCAAAATCCTGGTAAATGTGGGCGGCGTGGTGGTCGATGACGACAATCATCCGGCCGGGCTGGGCTTGTTCTTCTAACCGCGCACCTGATTCATGGACAGCTGGTCCGGCTTCCTTCAATAATTTACGGAGACGAGAGACTTCCTCCACGCCGAGATCGTGGGAGGGCGGGCGTTTGAAAAAGACGCGTTGGTCGCCGACCCGGAACACAAATTCATCGCCTCTATGCAGTTGGACTGCACCACCGAGATGCTGGACCAGGTCGACGGCCTCGCTCCAACTTAGGTTATGCGGTAGCTTGCCGTTGAGAAGGTCTTGGTACAGCGATTCGAGGTGCTTGCTCATAGTGTGTTCTCCTTCACAAAAAAGAGTTTCTACGCTCGATCAACGTGCATCTCGAACGATTGCGACCCAGTAAGAGGTGAAGGGAGTAAAGCGTCAGGTCTTCTTCGCCTTCACGTGAGGCACCAGGGCGACAGCGGCCTCGGTCGTGAGCAGAAGGAAAGTGAATGTCTCCTGTAGGTAGAGACGGACCGTGGCATCGTTGTGGTTGAGGTAGCCGATGGAGACATCCTGCCCGATGTGGAGTTCGAAATCACCACCACGAGTGGTCAGCACGAAGGCGCCGGCGATGGCGGGCGCCCAGATGATTTGATCTTTGACCAGCCGCTTGACGTGCTCCAACACGGGGTATCCGTGGTCGCTAGTTTCGGCGAGTGCGGTGTAGGCGTCGGCGCCGAGGAGCACCGAGTAGGGGCCATTGACCCCGACGAGACGCAACTGGCTCAAGCTTTGAGCGATGGCATCGGGGTACTCGCGAACGTCGGCGGGAAGCGTCTTGATGGGATTGCTGGTGCCCTGGCGGATGCCCCCAATGCCGGCAGCGGCATACCCGTCGAATATGGCGGCGTCCTCAGCAAAGGCGATCTGTCGCGCGGCGTCCTTCGCGGGTTGCCAGTCGGAGTCATTGGCGCCCCGATCGACATCGTCAATACTTTTGCGATCCAGTTCGAACGGAACACGTAGCTCGACCAACGCCTTCACTTCTCGCTGGCTCGCGACGATACCTTTCGCCGGTGCGGCGATTGTTTTCAGGTGGCCGGTGCCGATCGCAGAAAGCGCAGTGCCGGCTGGTCCCTTTAGGTCGACCACGCGGCGTCCGGCGAGATAGCGCTTGAGCGTCCGTGATGTTTCCTCTTCGATTTGGGCCCACGCCGAATCGGAAATGGGGGCAAGTTCACGATGGAGATTATTCATGTGGTATGTCTCCTTTGAGAGATCCGATGCGGAGCGAACCCTGGCGCACCGATGGGATGAATGGAGAAGGTTCGACAGCCGCAGGCGCCGCAGGGGACCCCTCAACAGCAGGCTGAGTCTGGTCTTCGGTTTGGTCTTCGGCCAGGTTCTCCAAAAATGTTGCCGACGGCACAAAGAACAGGTTTCCGGTCACGGCGCGGCTGAAGTCGAGCAGCCTGTCATAGTTGCCGGGAGGGCGCCCGACGAACATGTTCTCGATCATCTGTTCGATAGTGCGGGGCGAACGGCTGTAGCCGATGAAGTAGGTGCCAAACTCACCATGCCCGGGTCGGCCGAAAGGCATGTTGTCGCGCAGAATCTTGACCTCTTTCCCGTCCTCGACGATTGTGGTGAGCGCGTTATGTGCCGAGGTTGGCTTGACCGAATCGTCCAATTCGATATCGGAAAGCTTGGTGCGGCCGATGATGCGTTCCTGCGCTTCGGTGGTGAGCGCATTCCATGCGCCCAGATCGTGGAGATACTTCTGAACGATGACATAACTGCCGCCGGCGAACTCAGCGTCCTCGTCGCCGACTACTACGGCGTCAGCCGCCGCCGTGCCCCAGGGATTCTCTGTCCCGTCGACGAAACCCATAAGGTCCCGGTCGTCGAAGTAACGGAACCCCTGTACTTCGTCCACCGGGGAAACGGCATTTCCGATACGCGCCATAATCTGCGTGGCCACTTCGAAAGAAAGGTCCATGCGCTTGGCGCGGATGTGGAACAGCAGATCGCCTGGTGTGGAGACTGCTTGGCGCGCTCCCGCTCGAATCTCCCGGAAGGGATGCAATTCTGCCGGCCGAGGCTGGCCGAAAAGTCGGTCCCATGCGTCGGACCCGAACCCGATGACGCAGGAGAGTCCTCCCTCCAGGTCACGAAATTCAACGGCGCGCACCAGCGCGGCGAGATCTCCGCAGAGCGAGCGCAGGGTGGCGCGATTTTCAGGGCCCGGATTGAGCGTTGCGACCAGGAAGATCGCGGCGCGAGTGAGTGGCGCGGCCACTGCCTGTGCCAGGGCTGGCGACCTGCGTGCTACGTCGGGTGTGTTCGTCGGATCGGGCTTCATCGGAAGTCGGCTCTGCGTCGGTCAGGCTGCCTCGGAATTGCCAGTAGATTTCTCCAAGTGCCCGCCAAACTCATAGCGGATCGCGGACAAAAGTTTATCAGCGAAGTCGACCTCGTTGCGACCAGGACTTTTCCGTCGTCCGACGACGCACCCAATGTCGGCGCGATTCGTAAGCGAGTTTCTTTCTGCAGTTAAAACGCTCTTCATGCGTCCATCCTGATAGCCTAAACGGCCGGCTGAGATTGCGGTGCCAGCAACCAAACAGAAACTCGAAGGCCAGTAATATTGTATTTACCACAGTCGGGCAACTTCAGCGGGTACTTGTCGTTGTTTTGGCTTTGCGCCTAAACGGACCACGGCGCCGAGGATGGCGAGCACCGCCACGGCTATCGCAATGAGGGCAAAGCCAGCGATGCGCGCCACCCCAGTCCGTGTTTCTGTCTTCTGTTCTTGTCGTTCTTGCGGCACAGATTTCGTCACAAGTTCAGACATGGTGTGCTCTCCTGACAAATAAAGTTTGCTAAGCCCGATCAACGCGCACCTTGAACGATCGCAATTAAGCCAGAGGTAAGGGGAGCAAAACAATTGGACTATGGTATCGGCGACACTTTTGTATCGAGCGCGCTGGAGGAGGCTTTCTTGGCTTTAATCGATTTTCAGGCTAGCCGGACGGAGAAAAGCCGTATGCCTCAGGCGTGAACACACGGCAGTCGATACCAAGGTATGGGCAATACCATCGTCCAATTGCGCGGCCAGTTTTGTTCTGGCTGAATGATCACGGAGGAAAATTCCATGGCGGCGATGAATGCACCTGGCAAACTGACACAGGTCAACGCACCCGCGAAACCCGCGCAGATTCGCTTGACCCGACGGTCGCCCGCCTATTGGCGTGTCACCATCGACAACCCGCCGATCAACGTCATGGGTCCAGAAATGGTCAAGCAGTTTCAGGAAGTCATCAATGCTCTTGAGGCCGACGAGCAGGTCAGGGTCGTGGTCTTCGACAGCGCGGTCGACGGCTATTTCCTGAATCACTCCGATTTCACGGCCAAACTTGAGGACTTGACCTCGCTGCCGGAGGGCCCAACCGGCCTGCCGCCCTGGCCGGACTTTCTTGTGCGTCTGACCCGCTTGCCGGTTGCGTCCATTGCCCTCATCCGCGGCCGTGCGACCGGCAATGGCAGCGAGATCACGCTGGCCTGCGATATGAGCTTTGCCAGCCGCGAAAAGGCCATCATCTCGCAATGGGAGGTAGGCGTGGGGATGGTCGCCGGAGGCGGCCCCATGGCTCGGCTTCCCCGGCTCATCGGTCGAAACCGCGCCCTTGAAGTGCTCCTGAGCTCGGAAGACATCAGAGCAGATCAGGCTGAGGCTTATGGCTACATTAACCGCGCACTGCCTGATGCCGATTTAGATGCGTTCGTAGAGGCACTCGCGATCCGGATCGCCAAGTTCGATAAATGGGCGATCGCCCAGAGCAAACGCCTTGTCAATACCACACTGCCGCCGGACGTCGAACTCGGCGCAGGGTGGGACGCGTGCATTGCTTCGCTCGGGCGACCCGCCGCACAAAAGGGAATCAAAGCGCTGATGGAGCGCGGCTTCCACAAGCCCGGGGACGTCGAAACTCGACTCGGATACTATCTGGGCCAAATTGCGCGCTAGGTCGGCGCTCGACGCGGATCCGAACTCCCAGACGTTGCGGATGGAACGCGCTAGAAGCGAAGCTTGCTTGCCAGGACTCGGAAGGAAAATTGGGAATGAAAAAAGAGCAGCGCGGAATCGATCCCGTTTCGAAGCCGAGCGGCAATGGGTGTGTCGAATGCCTAGCGTCGCCTGAAGGCTGGTGGTTTCATCTCCGTCGCTGCGCGGAGTGTGGGCACATCGGTTGCTGCGACAGTTCTCCGAGCCAGCATGCGTCCAAGCATGCGGCGAAAACGGGGCATCCGATCATTGCTAGCTTCGAGCCAGGTGAGGACTGGTTTTACGATTACGACAAGCAGGGGATGATCAGAGGTGCGGAGTTGCTTCCGCCGCATTCGCATCCGACAAGTCAGCCCGTACCCGGACCGGCAGGCAGGGTGCCAGCCGACTGGGAATCCCTGCTGCACTAGCTGGCGTCGGTCGATTTTTTAGGAATGGGAGCGGGGCTCGGGACACCGTATTTGTAACGAGCACCGTATCGAAAGGAGCCATCAATGAACGCGGTACAAAAGGAGCCATCAACGAACGCTGTACAAGTCGACCAGAAGAGCTATGAGATGCCCCCGAAAGAAGGGATCAGCATCGCGCATTTTCTCACCGTCGCCGACGTCGAGCGATCGGCCCGCTATTACGAAAAGGTCTTCGGCGCCCGCATTCTGACCATGGGTGACGGCAACGCGCCTCCGTACCTTCAGCTGGCGAATATCTGGATGATTCTGAACGTTGGAGGCGGGCCGACCCCGGACAAGCCGACGGTAACGCTCAGCGTCCCCGACCCGAATCACATCAACAGCTTCATGAATTTCCGGGTTGCGGACATTCAAGCCTGCTACAAGCTATGGAAAAGTCGAGGAGCCGAGTTCCTCACGGAGCCGATCCCCAAGTACGGCGAGATACGCTGCTATATCCGCGATCCTGACGGTTACATCATCGAGGTTGGACAGAGTACTACCCTCACGTACGGTTAACAGTGGCTGGAGGGGACGCCCATTTCCACAGGCTGCGGATGTTCCCTTGAGGCCCGGGCTGCAGAAAACCGCGATGTCTGAGCAGGAGCTGTTCGGTCAGATGACGGAGCTACATCCACATTGGGTAGCCAATCAGTCGTGGTTGATGTTCGGCTTCCCAAGGGGCGTAAGCCACATAACCGAATCGCGGCGACGGACTGACACGAAAGCCCTGCTCAAGCTTCCCAAGGGTTGAGGACGCCGACTCCAGTACGCTCAAAGTCGGCTACATTCCTGGTCACGACGGTTAGACCGTGCACCAGGGCTGTGGCTGCGATGAGGGCATCACGATCGGAGCGAGGGTTCGGTACGTGAAGCGTCGCGCAGCGTTGGGCGACGGCGGTGTCAATCGCAAGAATACGGCCGGAGAATGTGGGCAACACATGACGATCCATCCACGCACGAAGGATCGCGCCTTGCTCTTTGTCGCGGCGCTGGACGAGAAGAATTCCGATCTCCAATTCAAGAACGGAAATGACAGAGATGTAGAGACTCGCCGAGGGCACGCGTTCGGCCCATTTCCTGACGTTTGGATGCGTCTTCTTCGCTTTTCTTAATTCTGAACTTACGTTGGTATCCAGGATGTACATCAGGTCAGGTCCCGCCGGCTCGTGCAGGTTACCTCGCCGACGAGGCGGCTCAAATTCAATCTCAGCGGCGGCTGGCATCGCCAATAAGTCCGTAATGCTCTTCTGCCCGCCCGTGATCCTTTGATACTCCTCCACCGTGAGTAGCACGTGGGAAGGACGGCCTCGGTCCGTGATGAAAACGGGACCTCGCTTGGCGGCCCTCTTTGCCCTGCTTGTGTCCTGATTAAAGTCTCGACTCGATAGTTTTGTAATGGCCATGGTTTCCCGTTCCTCAATGTAGCAACGTGGCTACATTGTAGCAGAAAAAGCCCTAGCTCCAAGGTTAGAATCAGGGCGGTGAGACTGTATGGATGAAGCGACCGTATCTGTTTCCATTGATCCTCCCTTACATCAACAGGGGAAAGCCTGCTTCGCCTTTCTAAGAAGAGCTGCTGCAAAGCATTCTTTGAACATTAGTACTTCGTCGAGCGGCCTCGGACAATTTACGTTTTCAATCTCTCGCGAACAAGGCGAAAAGTACGACCTGTTTCTTCAGGAGTTGATGTTTAACCACGGCCTGTACTACTACTTGTGCAGCCTGCCGAATAGAAAGGACGTAGCCCGCCGAGTGGTACGGCCGATCTTTGAAAAATTCCTCGAATTCGGCTATGAGTTTCTTTTCCCGTTCATGATCAGCAAGCACGTATTGGAAGGAACAACGGGGTGGGTCGCGGGACAGTTTTCGGACGATTTGGCACGGCAGTATGAGACGTTGTTTTGGCGGCTCAAGCTGAAAATGATTTCGAACTACGTGTTTATTCGTGACTTGGATGACTTACTGACGGAGTTCATGCTTCGACGCTTAGGCCACAAGAAAGGGCAGAAAAGTCTTAATTTCAACCTGCTGGTTGATGAGTGCGGGAGTAGGAACATTATCTGGGAAAAAAATGTTCGCAAGCGCTTCAAGAAGGTGCACACTCTCAGGACCCACGGACTTCATCGGCTTGAGCGAGAGATCCCCGATTCAGAGATCACTCACATGGCGCAGCAGATGTATTTCGCCTTTGAATATATCAACGACTACTCTCTGGCTCAGGAAGAAAAGACAGCGATCTTGCGAGGGAAGAGGTATCGAAGGGTTCGATTCGGTGATGAAATTCGACATTGGAGGCCCCCAATGCCTGACGACTTCAAAGTCAAGTGGGCAGAGATAATAACTCGCCCCTGCCATGACTGCGGCGTTAGTCGCGGAGAACTGCACCTTGACGGCTGCGATATGGAAGCGTGCCCGTGTTGCGGTGGGCAATACATGTGTTGCGGCTGCAGGATTGACGATGATGACGACCTCGAATCACTCGATGCGCCACCGCCGGAACAGCTGTCTTTCGGCCTCAAGTCTTCATAGGATCCGTAGGGGTGGGTGGTCCCAGGTTTTCGATTTCGTCGGGGCTCGGCCCGGGGCCCGATTTTCCCGAAGAGGATGAAGGGGTTCGCTTTCCTGGCCAACAAGACCTGCTATGACAGAACTAGAAACACAATTCGATGAGGCTGTCATGAAAGCCGTTCAGGAAGGAGCACGGCTCGGCTATTCGGCCAGCGATTATCTCTCGAAAAGAAGAGTCGAAGGACCGAATGGCGCTTGCCCTACGCCTGATCAAGGATAAGCAGCCATCCTACGGCCTCCGCAAATTGTGGGCTATGAAAAGATTAGATTTGAGTATCGAAGCGATTGTTTGGGATAACCCACGGTTCCAAGCACTCTTTCCACCCAAGGTGGTTGAACGATGTAGAGGGAAGCTTGAAGCGTTGGACTACTTCAAGCCAAAACGCATACTGCCGCCACTTCGGAAGATGGATTGGAACAGGAGATAACGAGATAAAAAAGGTCGAGCAACACGATAACGCCGGTTCTCTATTCTCGGGTTCTTTGCGAAAAGTGAGGCCTTTCACCGCCTTGGCGAATATTTCCTCGCGCATGATGGAAGGCCGCCCCTAGCTGGATAGGAAGCCGGAAATCGTGATCCTAAAGCATCGTGCAATACCTTCGTCCAATTGTTTTTTCTTTCCTTGTCAGGCTTAATCGGAAACGTTCTTCGCTTTCAGTGAATCGGAATTACCGAGCGTCCAGCCCGTCCCAGTTTTTGTTGGATATTTCAGGAGAGAACAGATTCGTTTTCAAGAAGGAGAACAAAATGACCACAAAAGGAAAAGTCTTAGTGCTAGTCTCGAGCGGTCGCGGTTTGCCCTTGAAGGATGGCAAGGTTTATACCGGTGCCGGCTACTACCTCAACGAGCTGACGGTTCCGGTTCGCGCCCTGATGAAGGAGGGCTACGAAATCACTTTCGCCAACCCCAAAGGCAACACGCCCCAAGTGGATGTGCATTCAGAGGTCCCCGATTTCTTCGGCGGAGACGCGGCCAAGCTTCAAGACTATATGCTATTCCGCGACGGCCTGAAGGGGCTCAGAGATCCAGTCCGCATCGCGGATGTCATCGCATCGGGCCTGGACCAATATGACGCTGTTTTCGTCCCCGGCGGCCACGGTCCGATGATCGATCTTCTCGATGACCCCAATGCCGGCATAGTGATGAGACACTTTCACGAAACATCCAAGCCTACGGCTGTGCTCTGTCATGGCCCGATTTCACTTCTCTCGGCTCTACCGAATTCGTGGGAAGTGGTCGCCGCGCTTGCGGCTGGCGATGCCGCTGGAGCGCACGCAAAGGCCCAAGGCTGGATCTATGCTGGATATAAGATGACTATCTTTTCGACAGCGGAAGAGCAGCAGCGGGAGCCGCTCGAGATTGAGGGTAAAGTTCTCTTCTACCCGGACTTCGCCTTGCGTACGGCGGGCGGTGACGTAAGTGTGCTGGCTCCATGGACGAGCTATGTGGTCCAAGATCGCGAGCTGATCTCAGGTCAGAACCCGTTCTCTGATCAAGCGCTTCTGAAACTTCTTCTACCGGCACTCGATCGGAGGAAGGAGTCGGTCTCAGCGGCATAAGAATCGGGGACGCCCCAGAAACAGCTAATTGAGATGGGGACGACACTTGGCTTATCGTCAACGTCGGAGGCGGGCCCACCTCGGACAACCCGGTGGTGACGCTCAGCGTCCCCGCAGAGGCGCCGAATTCATCGCGGAACCAATGCCCAAGTATGGCGAGAGGTGCTGCCACATCCGCGGTCCCGACGGTTACATTGTCGAGTTCGGACAAGCATCGGTCTCCGCTAGGGCTACATCGGCGCTGTTGCCGGGGCAAGTCGGTTGACGTCGGGTATCGTTACCGCGCTTGCCTTCGATGGAGAGACGAGAGATGGATTGGAAACGGTTGGTCCAGTTTGCGCTGCAGGGCGGCAGTGATTTTGAACAATATGCCATCCTGCTGATACGCGTTTCGATCGGACTGTTCTTCGCCATCTCCGGGGCTAACAAATTGTTTGTCGCCGGCGCCATGAAACCGGTTTACGAAACGCTCGTTAAAGCCAAAGTCCCATTTCCCCATCAGACGGCTTATTTCGTGGCGGGGGTGGAGTTCGTTGGCGGGTCCTTGCTGACCGTGGGGTTTCTTTCGAGCGCAGCCTGCGTGGCTTTATTGATCGATATGACAGTCGCCACCCTGACCAGCGCGGTCTCCACTCTACCTAAGGGACTTTCGCCACTTAACTGGCTCGACGATTTCCTCTACCTTCCGGAAGTCCTGTACGTGCTCTTCTTTATCTGGCTGATCTGCTCCGGTCCGGGAAGGTTCAGTGTCGATTACTGGCTCGCCGGCAAGTTGCTGGGGTGATCGACGAACAGCGGGCCTCTTTAATATTTCTGCCTCTACTTCTACGGGCCGCAGACCTCGCGTAGCACCCCATTGAGGTCATCGAGGGCCCGAGGACGCGGTGACCTGTAAAGCTGGAGCCATGCAGGATGGCGAGCGTCTTGGGCCCTAGGTCAGCGAGCTTCTTCAAGTTCTGCGCGGTTTGTGGTTTGCATGGCAAAAAGTTCAAGCCACCAGCAAGATCTTCCCGACACCGCCCTTTTCTGCGGCTGCCTGGGCCTCGGCCGCTTCACGGAGCGGCAGTTTCTGGCTAATCGGAATTACAAGCTTGCCGTCTCGCACCGCTTCGGCCATGAACTCGAGCGTTTTCCTGTCGAATTTTGAAAATACGTGCACCACCTTTACAGATGGGTACTTCGCGGCGTCGCGCGGTGCTTCGACCACCGACGCATACACTCCTCCCGGCTTGACCTTGGCGATCAGCTTCTCGGCCGTTTTTCCGCCGACCGTATCCGCGATCGCATCGAGTGCAGGAAGACCCGCAATGGCGGTATCGTCGTCGGTTGCGACCACCTGATCGGCTCCGAGAGTCTTCACCTCATCCATCTGCATTTGCTTTTTCAAAACCCCCGCGATCACAGTTCCCCCGCGTTCCTTCGCAGTGAATACTGCCGACCGCCCGACATTTCCAGCCGCACCTACGACAAGAACCGTTTGGCCCGCTTTGATTCCGGTAGCGGTCATGAGCTGGTTGCCGGTCACCGTCACCAGTGGCAGCGCCGCCGCCTGGATCAAATCGAGTCCCTTGGGAACTTTCGCAAGAACCTCGGCTTTTACAACACAAAGTTCGGCATAAGTATTGTCCGCCATAGCGAACACCTGGTCGCCGACGGAAAAGCCTTCCACTCCCGGCCCAACCTTCACCACTGTCCCCGCAATATCGACCCCGATGAGGCTTGGGAACTGCATCGGATAAAAGTCCTTGGTTAATCCAGCACGCCGCTTGTAGTCGATGGGATTCACGCTGGTGGCAGCGACCCGCACCAGCACCTCGCCCGGACCCGGAACCGGGTCAGGATAGTCTTCGAACTTCAGTACTTCTGGACCGCCATACTGATGGACAACGACTGCTTTCATATTCCATCTCCTTCGCGTCACAGCGATTTTAACGCCAGCCGCTCTTCTATCTCCGTTGGGGATGAACGCCCAGGTCGTGCCATGACGACTCGGCGAGGTTGACGCCGTAGTAGCTGGCGGCTTTCTCGATGTTCGCGAAAGCCAAAGCACGGTCGGCATCTGAGACGTCGATGACTTGATCGAACCGCGCGACCGCATTACGCACATGCTCTGCGTCGGTCAGTGGCTCTTTGCGCTGCCTCGGAAATGCGTAGACGCTGTCGGGTAAGTCACTTTGCATCGTCAGCTGTCCGTGTTTCTCGTGAGGTTTCCAGGTTGCTTCCGGCATGTCTTTGCCATCCTTTCTTTGAAACATTTGGCCATGAGAACGAGCGCGGCGTCGGGCAATGGACGAACGCTACGCCACTGAGCTTCGGGCCATCGCTCCCCATCTGTCCTTATTTGAATGGATGCTCGAATTTGTGGTTGGGATCCACTCCGATTCCTGCTTGGCGGAAGCAAGAATTGTGGAGCCGTTGAACAGAAAAAAGTGACCGCCGTCAGGCGGCACGCTGTTGTTCAAGTAATTTGACTTCTCGTAATCTCCCGGTGTCTACGTCGAAAATGAAGCCACGCACGGGCACATCTTTGGCAATCCAGGGGTGCGACCTGATTTTTTTGATTTGCTCCCGGGTATGTTCGTCGGGGTCCTTATAGGAGAAGAACCGCATTGGGGCCGGCGACGCATCCCCGGTAGAAGCGCTCAGCTTCGCGTTCATTTCGTCATCGGTGAATGTCGTGAACCCGCAGCCGGTGTGGTTGAGAAGAAGTATCTCCGTGGTCCCGAGCACGCGGTTGGAAACAATCAGTTCCCCGAGAACATCTTCCGTTACCGCGGGTCCGCCGGTTCGGATAACGTCGATATCGGCTTGCGGCAGACCCAGGATTCCAGGGAGGTCCGAGAGTCGTGGGTCCATGCAGGTTACAACTGCGATTTTTGGGGCCGGACGCTTCCCCAGAGTTGGATCGTAAGTTTTGGCATAGTTGCGGTTTGCTTCCAGCGCTTTATCGATAATACTCATGGTTTTCCTCCTGAAAGGCGAGCGGTCAAGCTTGTTTTTTAGTGTCGCTCTTCCGACCGAGTCGGTCGCGATGGAGCGATTACACTCGACGCGCTGCGGCGAATCAATTGGACGATGGTATTGGCGATACGCTGGTATTGGACTCCGTGGAATAAAGTGCGTTCTGCTCTACCGGGAATTCATCACGGCCGATCTTGTGCAACTCATCGAAGACGGACATCGAGGTCACGCCAGGGCCTCTCGTTATCGTCGGCGGAAGTCAACAGAGTGCCGAACTCTCACTTCGGGCGAAGTGCCGAGTTCACCGCGTCAAGCAGAGCGGTGTCGCTGAATGGCTTGAATAGGCACTCCACGGCGCCCTGTTCGAGTACGTGCGGGCGAACGCTCCTATCTGTGCTGGCGGTAATGAAGATGATCGGAATCTCCTGCCCGCGATGTTTCAATTCACGCTGCAGGTCGGGTCCGCTCATGCCCGGCATGGCGATGTCGAGGACCAGGCAACGGGTCTGGTCGAGGCAGCCGGACGCAAGGAACTCTTCCGCGGACGAGAATACACGGGTATCGAAGCCGAACTCGCCAAGGAGGTCGGGTAGCGATTCGCGCACCGACTCGTCGTCATCAACGACTGATACCAGTGGACGTTTCAGGGCACGCCTTTCCTAGCGCAATTCCAGTTACAACAATGCGCCTCGTCGGGGAGGGCGTCCATTGCACCTTGGTATTGGTTTTGCCGCTGAAATCAGCTGCGGCTGAGTGGCCGGCGTGGATATCTCATGCCGCATCCGACACGGAAGGCATCCGACCGTCGCGGTTACCGTCGCTCGTCAAACCCTCCCGCCTGGAGGGGATAGAAAACGAAAACGTAACTCCCGGACCGTTATTTGGGGTCGCCCAAAGCCGGCCTTGATGGCGCTCGATGATCGAAAGACTGACGGAAAGTCCCATGCCCATACCGTCATTTTTCGTGGTGTAGAACGATTCGAAGAGCCTGCCGGCAGCTTGAGGGGTAAATCCGACTCCCGCATCCTTCACCGTCAGACGCACATGGCCATCTTCGACTCCTTCGGTCCCGATAACCAATTGCCGCGGACGATCGTCGACAGCACTCATCGCGTCGGATGCATTCCGAATCAGGTTCAGGATGACCTGCTGCAGCTGAACACGATCGCCAGCCACGAGAGGCAAGCCCTCGGCAAGTTCCTGCTGCACGATGACGCGATTCCTCTGAAGTTCGCTCAAGGACAGTGCGAGCACCTCTCGCGTAGCTTCGTTCAGGCTCACCGATTCGATGGTGGGGTCTTTTTTGCCGTAGAGTGCGCGCAATCGAGTGATCACCTCAGAGGCACGGTTGCCATCGCGAATGGTGCGCCGAGCGGTCTCACGAGCGCCATCCACATTGGGCGGATCGGCCGCCAGCATCCGCAGACAGGTGCTGGCGTTGGTGACAATGCCCGACAGCGGCTGGTTGACTTCGTGCGCGATGGACGCCGTCAATACGGCAAGGCTCGTAACCCTTGCCACCTGTGCGAGGTCCGATCGGGCCTTGCTGAGCGCCTCTTCGGACAACCGGCGATCCGTTACGTCTTGGACGGCGCCGATGTACTCGAGTTGGCCGTGATCGCCCCGGGAGTGAGCGGCGACGTCTACGTACTTGAGCGCGCCGTCCGGCATCTGCAGGCGAAACTCGAGTTGCACATTGCTGCGCTCCCGGCGAGATCTCTCGATATGTTCATGGAATACTGACAAGTCCTCAGGGTGAATTCGAGCCCTGATCAGTTCAAAGGTCACCTGCGCATTCCGGTCAATCTGGAAGATGCGATAGAGCTGCTCCGACCAGGTGATTTCGTCTGTCGCTACCCGCCAGGAAAAACTGCCGATTCGACTGAGATGCTGGGCTTCCGCGAGAAACGCCTCGCTACGCTGCAGTTCCTGCTCTGCCCGTTTGCGTTTCGTAATGTCGCGCAGATAGCCGGTAAAGGACGGCGGCCCTTCCAGCGGAATGCGTGTAATTGCCAACTCCACGGGGAATTCGCTTCCGTCAGCACGTACTGCCGTCATCTCAATTCGTTTCCCAAGCACTCGGGTCTCGCCCGTAGCCAGGTAGCGGGCAAAGCCCAGCCGGTGCTTCTCCCGCAGAGACGGCGGAATGATGACGTCCGCCAGATGCTTCCCCAAGACTTCGTTCCGACGGAGGCCGAAGGTCTGCTCCGCCGCCGGATTGAACTCAGTGATGCGGCCCTCGTGGTCGATCGTCACAATGCAGTCGAGCGCCGATTCCACGATCGCGGCCTTGCGGACCTCACTGCGCTTCAGTTCTTTCTCCTCTTCGCGCAACTTTTCCTCGGCCTGTTTGCGCTCGTCGATATCGGTTATGAGTCCATACCAGCCGGTGATTCGGCCGTCCGCGCCTCGTGCGGGATGGATGCTGAGCTGGAACCACCGATAGACACCATCGGCCCTGCGATAACGGAGTTCGTCCTCGTAGGGAGTTCCGTTTGCGATCGAAATTGAGAAGGCAGCGGCCACCCGAGGCAAGTCATCTGGATGAATAACATCTGCAGTCTCCCAAGTTTTCATTTCCTCGGCCGTCTTGCCGAAGTACTCCAGGAACGGCCGGTTCATGACTTCAGGCACTCCTGCCGGGCTGATGGCAGCCACGAGTCCGGGAATACCGTCGAGAATCTCGCGGAGATTGGCTTCGCTGGCGCGCAACTTCTCCTCAGCGCGTTTCCGGTCGTCAATATCGGTATTCGTCCCGTACCATTTGACAATCGCTCCCGACTCGTCGCGCAATGGGTTTGCACGAAGCAAGAACCATCGATAGCAGCCATCGAAGCGACGAAGGCGTGCTTCGATTTCGCCGGGTTCGCCGGCAGCGATATGCGACCGCCAATACTCATTTACGATTGCAAGATCGTCGGGGTGAAACACTTTGGCCCATCCCCAATCTCGAGCCTCAGGCAGAGACAAACCCGTGTAATCGAGCCAGCGCTGGTTGAAGAAGTCTACGTTGCCGTCGGCACGGGCCGACCATGCCAGGACGGGCATTGTACTGATGATGAGACCGAGATTGCGCTCGTTTGCGAGCACAGCGTCCTCCGCGCGCTTTCTATCTTCGATATCGGTGCTTGTACCGTACCATCTGATAATTTTGCCTTCCTCGTCGCGCAGTGGCGCGACCCGGATGAGGAACCACCGATAGACCCCGTCATGGCGTCGAAGACGGGCCTCGATCTCGCCCGATTCCCCTGATATCAACAACTCCTGCCACGTTTTCATTAATGGGGGCAAGTCCTCTGGGTGGAACGCAACTTGCCAGCCCCAGCCCTGCGACTCCTCCCGCGAGAGACCCGTATATGCGTGCCAACGCTGGTTCAGGAATTCGTTGGGGCCATCCGCCAGATTGCACCAAGCCAAGGTTGGAATGGTGTCGATCACCCTCCGCAGGTTGCCCTCACTCGCCTGCAAGACTTCCTGTGCGCGCTTCTGGTCGTCGATGTCGGTGGTCGTACCGACGAATTTGAGGACTTTTCCGTTTGCATCGCGCAAGGCCACAGCTTGCTGGAGGTGCCAGCGATAGGCCCCGTCCTGAGCGCGGAGCGACCTGGTTTCGAACGCAAAACCCTGTCCCGAATGCACGCCCTGCCAAAAGTTCCTGGCTGCTGTTTCCCGATCCTCAGGGTGGACCGCGCTCATCCAGGCCTCGGGATGCGACCGGACGAAATCGAGGCTCTGACCGGAGTATTCAAGCCAAACTTGATTCACGACATCCGGTGTCCCATCAGCCCTGAGCGTCCAGGCGGATACAGGAAGAAGCTGCAGCAGCCCAACCTGAAGTTGCAGCTCTGCGTTGGCAGCGGAAAGTTCGGCGGTTCGTTGCGCGACCTTTTGATCGAGTTCGTCGGTGATACGCTTCTGTTGGTCCCGGAGCCGCGCCTCCTGAAGTCCGATGGAAGCTTGATTCGCCGCTACGCTTAGAAGAAGTGCCTCGGTTTGCAGCGGGAAATCCGTCCGCCCAGACGCCGCGACGATTACCCCGAGTTCGCCGTGCAGCCCGAGTGGCAAAGGCACGATGGAAACGTCTCCCTCACCCATAAGGTTCCGAAGCAGCGGAGGCCATTTGCGGGGGCCGTTTTTCAAACAATGGCCAAGGGCTTCGCAGATATCGTGCGCCGGCGGCATCGGTCCTCGCCGTTCGGCGATCCGAGCGATTTCAACGGGCGCCTCGCCGACTGGGGCCCGTCAGTCTCACAGAGACGAGGTCGAGGCGCAGCATGCGCATGAGCGCATCGAGCAAGGTGTGGAGAACCTGGGATGGATCGCCGCCACTCCAGATAGCGGGAAGAGCAAGCAGGCTCACAAGGTCGTTAATGCACCGTTGCAGGCGCTTGACTTCGCCGGAAGCAAGTTCGGGTTGGACTTCCATGTTTAACCGAGCCTATCAAGCAGCCGCGGAGGACAGAGAGGGGCGTGTAGCCCGACGTTGCCGGACCTCGCGCAGGAACTCCTCGGGCGGCACGTAGAACGGGTTCCGGTGCAGGAGGCCACCGATGATGATCATCGGATGCGTCCGCATGATGTCGATGACCGTATCACCCCCAAATTTGCCGAGTTGGTAGGTGCAGATCACCGCGTCGTCGTGACTACTCCATACGTTATTCACGCGCGATTCGAATTCGACCAGATCGTCAATGTAGGATCGATCTTCAATTGCCCAATCCATCCGGCAGCAAATGCGGCTCAGGGGGAATCCTCCCTTGGCATTGCCGCTGGCCATCTGCTCGAAGGCCGCCAGCATTCGATCCTGATCAAAACGGCCGTCCCGAATGTAGGCTTCGGTGTTGATGCGGACCTCTAATTGTCCACTCTGCTCTGCGGCAGTTGGATCGATGCCTGTCGCGGCCAGCCGTTGCAGATGGTCGTGACGTTGATCCGGATTTACGACGTGAACCGCCTTGTCGCCACACTCGAACCCGTCCTTAATGAATGGAAGCAGAACGCGATACTCTTCGTCGTCGTTATTGAAAAATGCGCAGACATGACGTACTTCGCCCAAGTGGGAACCGGCAAGGGAAATCGGTGTTGTAGTCTTCTTCATACTGTTCTCCTCCGATAGCAGTTGCCGGGACGGTGAATATCGCCGTTACGCCGCCTTGTTCGCTGTGGGTGCGGGGCGGAGTCTCGCGGCCATTTTCACCAGGTCGGCCAGAGAATCGGCCTTCATCTTCTGCATCACCTTGCCCCGATGTGCCTTCACCGTGATCTCGCTGATACCTAGTTCGCCACCGACTTGTTTATTCAACAGGCCGGAGACCACCAACGCCATCACCTGCCGTTCGCGCTGCGATAGCGATGCGTAACGGTCTCGGAGTATCCGCATCTCGGCCTCAAGTCTAAGTGCAACTCGGCTGCGTTCGAGGGCCGCCCGGATGGCGGCCAATAGCACGTCATCATTGAATGGCTTCGTCAAGAATTCGATCGCCCCCGCCTTCATGGCCTGGACCGTCATGGGCACATCGCCGTGGCCCGTGATGAAGATGATCGGCATGTCGGTGCGTTCATGGGCGACGAGGTTTTGGAGGTCTAGACCACTGAGACCGGGAAGAGAAACGTCGAGTACGAGACAGTTCGGAACATGAACGGGTGCATAGTCGAGGAATTCTTTAGCGGATGCGAATGTCTGCGGCTGCCAGCGTTCACAGTGAATCAGAGCTTCCAATGATTCGCGCACAGAGACGTCATCGTCGACAACGAACACGATCGGCGTAACATCCGACATGGGTCAACCCCACTCTTACCTGCGACTGGCAGAAGGCGGCTCACTCTTGGGGAAATTCTATCAGAGATTTCCTCATTTGCCTCGGGGAGAGAAGGCGCTCCGACCGTGGCGGCAACCCCCCTTTTGAGGAGAGCCGATACCAAAACCGATACCAAGGTATCGACGACACCATTGTCCAATTGTTTATCTCCCAGGCTTCTGTTTTGATGACTCGCGTCGGCCGGATGCAATCGTAATCGCACAACCAGATGTCTTATTGGCCGATGCAAAGGGAGCGCATTGTAGGAGAAGCGTTGCCTACGAGTTTTTTCAGTTATAGCTCTGTCGGGCGTTGTCTACATGGCCCACGGGGGGTGCGCGATGCTCTCCAATCCCATATGGCGGAGCGCGAGTTGTCGGTGTTCATTCGTGCGGTGACGGAATTGTTCGATCCAGAACAGGGCAAGCTTTCGAGGACTGGCTTGACGAGTCAGAGCTGATGCATATCTCGCCCCGATCGACGAATCGGGATTGGCGAACAGTCACGGTCGCAGCCTCGGATCGGGTGGCAAGTCTCCTGATTGCACGAGATCATCGGACGAGCGCGGCATCGACTGATGCGAAAGCATCGCCGATACCATCGTCCAATTGTTTTCGCATCCGCGTTTCTGGTGTGATGTCTTTGTTGCAGCCCATGCAACCGGAAATGCGCAGCAAAAGAATGAGGAATGCACCATGACTCTCTAAAAGGCCGTGAGGAGAAGCGGGCTGCGTTCCGACTCCTGCGCTAGTGGCCGGGGAAGAGGGCGCGACGCATTGCCGAACTCGACATTGCCCGTAAATTCCGCGCCGATTTTCACTTTAACGAAGCATGTTGACTAGAGGGACCTCTATGAGACACTTCATGTTTTTTTTAATTGCAGCTGCAACAGTGGCTGGCGTTGCCGCCCTCGTCGCGCCTGCCGCCGGCCACGCGGATGGGCAATCCGCTCCCTACGTTACCGACATCCCTCACGGGTACCGCGACTGGCAGTGGATCTCCTCAGCGCATGAAGCAGGCAACCTCAACAGTTTAGGTGCTGTGTTGGGCAACGACGTCGCATTCAAGGCCTTCCGGGAAGGGAAGCTTCCGTACCCGGACGGCACGATCATTGCCGCTTTACATTACCGTAACGTCCCCTCGGATGAAAACAACAAGGTTTTCGGCCGCGTCCAATCTTTCGTGCCCGGCGCTCCCACGAACATTCAGTTTATGATCAAGGACTCAACCAAGTACGCCGCAACCGGCGGCTGGGGGTTCGGCCACTTCGCAGACGGCAAACCTGGCGGCGCGGCGTTTATGAAAAGCTGCTTCCCCTGCCACGAGAAAGCCAAAGCGACCGACCTTGTCTTTACTCGTTATGCACCTTGATGAACTCAATGGGTTTGGCACACTGCTCGCATCATTTCAATTGTTCGCCCAGGTTAGCGGAAAGGAACATCCCATGAAGTACCCGACTTTTTATCGCACCGCACAGATCGATGGGCGCTCCATTTTCTACAGAGAGGCCGGTCCGAAAGACGCGCCCACACTCCTTTTGCTGCACGGACTTCCGTCCTCTTCGCGAATGTTCGAGCCGCTCTTCGCCCGCCTCTCCGATCGCTATCATCTGGTCGCTCCTGATTACCCTGGCTTCGGACACAGTGACTGGCCGGATCCCAAAACATTCGCGTACACCTTCGATCGCTACGCGGAGATCATGAATCATTTCACCGAAGCGCTCGGACTTTCGCACTACACACTCTACATGCAGGACTACGGTGGTCCGGTGGGTTTCCGCATGGCCTTGGCGCACCCGGAGCGCGTGGAAGCTCTCATTGTTCAGGACGCGGTCGCGCACAACGAGGGCCTGGGAGCAAATTGGAAGACGCGGAGGGCCTTCTGGGCAGATCGCGCGACCAACGAGAAAGCGCTACGCACGAACCTCCTCTCGCTCGAGACCACGCGTTCGCGCCATGTCGGCAACGATCCTGACGTGGAGCGCCATGACCCGGATCTGTGGACAGACGAATTCTATTTTCTGAACCAGCCGGGTCAGGCCGAGATTCAGAGCGATTTGTTCTACGACTATCGCAGCAACGTTGAGGCCTATCCGAAATGGCAATCATGGATGCGCGAGAAACAACCGCGTCTGCTGGTGATCTGGGGCAAGTATGAACTATCGTTCGACGCTGGTGAGCCGGAGCGCTACCGCAAGGATGTGCCGAGTGCTGAGGTCCACATTGTCGACGGTGGTCATTTTGCATTAGACACGGCGGCAGATCAGATCGCAGCACTGGTGCAAGGATTCGTCGGTTTTTCACGCGAACAGGTCGCGGCGCGACGGGCGGGATGAAGCCACTTTGAGAGACGGCTGATCCAGTCGTGCGTTGGGGTCCACACTCCGTCAGAAGGTCATCCATGTCGGACAAGAAAACAGCCATCATAACCGGAGCTGCGGGAGGTATTGGCGCGGCCTTGGTCGAAGGGTTTCTGAGAGAAAGTTATAACGTCGTCGCAACTTCTCGCGACGCCAACCGAAAGTTCACTCCCTTGGGCAACCTGGTTCTCCTCGAGGGCGATATCGGCGAGCAGCAAACCGCTGCTCAAGCGGTCGAAGCAGCAATCAACAAGTTCGGGACCATCGATGTTTTGGTGAATAATGCCGGCATCTTCCTAAAAAAGCCTTTCACCGACTTCACTGTCGAGGACTTCGACGCCCTTGTCTCCACTAATCTGCTTGGATTCTTTTACATCACGCAGCACACTCTAAAAGAAATGCTGAAACAAAAATCGGGATGCGTTGTGAGCATCACGGCGGCGCTTGCCGATCGGCCGATCGCCGGAGTAAATGGCTCGATTTCGATGATTACGAAGGGTGGGCTGAATTCGGCAACCCAGAATCTCGCAATCGAGTATGCAAAAGATGGCATTCGCTTTAATGCCGTAGCCCCCGGCGAAGTGGATACACCAATGCACCGGAATGATCCCAACGACTCGACGTTACAGCCAGCGATGAAGAAGGCGACGGTAAAGGACATTGTCGATGCCGTTCTTTACCTGGCACAAGCAGGTCATGTGAGCGGAGAGATCCTCCATGTGGATGGTGCCGCTCCGCCTCGTCGCTGGTAACAAATAAGGGACTCGAGGCCATCGCCCCTGGTGTGGCGCAGGTTGTTCACACGTCTGACCTGCCACAAGGGCCGCCCGGATCTGGCCCCTCAGTCTCATTCGTGCGTAGCGGAATTACCACCGCTTGGGCCCGTAAGTTTGCCACTTTGCTTGGACTGGCAGAGGCTTGCGACGTTCCGGTCAGATGGTCGTGCCGGACTGGGGTCTGTCATACCTGCATGAATGGTCTGATCGATGGATCGATTATTTATGACCCTGAACCGCTGGAGAAGGCTGCTCCTGGCAAAGTGCTCGTATGCTGCTCCCAGCCAAACGCGAGTGTCACTCTGGATCTTTGAGAGAAGACCTATAAGAGGCGACCTTGAAGAGAAACGGGAGGAATCCAATCATGCGTTCTGATATTGTGCCCGGTGGTATTTTCCCCGACTACGAACTGCCCGATCATACGGGCACAGCGCGCAAACTCAGCGAGCTGCAGGGCGAGGGCCCGCTGATCCTCACGCTTGCGCGCGGCCATTATTGCCCAAAGGAACACCAGCAGCATCTGGAACTCGCCGCGTTCCATCCAAAGATCGGAGTGGCGTACACGCAGATCGCCACCATCGCCACCGACGATCACCATACTCTTCAGGAATTCCGTGCGTCAGTCGGGGCCCAGTGGACCTTCCTTTCAGATCCCGACCGAACCATTCAGAAGGACCTCGACATCCAGGAGTACACCGACCCCGAGCACAATCCGATGATCCCGCATACGCTCGTGCTCAAGCCGGGCCTCGTGATCTACAGCATCTATAACGGCTATTGGTTCTGGGGGCGTCCGTCGGTTGTCGATCTTTGGCACGACCTGCGTGCTGTGACAAGCGAAGTGCGCCCAGACTGGGACCTGAGTACTCCTGGGCTTCGCGAGGCATGGAATGCGGGAGACTTCTCGCGTTTCCACGGGTGGAATAAGCGGGCCAGTAGGGAAGAGGCCTCGACTGCCCGGAAGAAATAGCACAGCCACCGGACGAGAGGTCATGCAGAAGCTCGCGGGACACGCGGCCGATGGATATCGGCAGCATGGGGCGCCGGCGCCAGTGGCATGCGCGGACGTAATCCCGATGCGCAGCCCGGGTGACACTCACCGCGACCATCGTGGCCATCCCAGCGATCCGAACAGCTTCGGCTTTGCGGTCTGGCAGCTCAAGGGCGGAGGGGGCAAGATGTTCGCGGACCGGCCTAGTCGAGATTTTCAGCGCGGCTCCGAAGGCCTAGTCTTTCCAATGCCATCGATAAAGCCTCGTATCATACCTGCGTATTAAATCGATTAAGTTCCGCACAAAAGAGTTGACATGCCTCCTGCGACTGAGATAAACGGTCATGCCAACGGGCTGTGGATGTTCAAAGCGAAACGGTTTCACTGGATGAAAGTACGGAGTTCTCGGTTATCGAGTCTGACGGGGAAGGTGAGAGAAGCCTGCGAGGAGGCAGCGATGGTATTGGGGAAAGGCCGAGTGCTGGGAATTTGTCTCAGGATCGGGATCGTTCTTTTGGCGGTGAGCTGGACAACGAACGCGGCAGTCGCCCAGACGATCATCGTTGACGCTGCACCTTCCCACGTTGCCAACACCTTCAGTCCCGTTCGATCTCTGGGTGCGGCGATTGATCGACTGAGGACTGGAACCGCAGACCATTTGCTCACCGACCCCGTCCTCAAGGAGATTCTCGGCGCTGGATGGCAAACCGTGACCTATCGCCAGAACACAGAGCTGATGGTCGAGGCCTGGCATTGGAACCCGAACGGAACATGGAGCGATGCGGAGAAACAGCAGGGGTACTTTGTGGGCAATGCGGAACCGACTGCGGAGATGATCCGCCATTCGTGGGCAGCTCCGCTCCCGCATCGCGGCTTCAGCCGTGGTGACGGAAACGGCTGGTCGCGGCTGACCGACGGCGATCCGAAATCATACTGGAAGAGCAATCCGTACCTCACGAAAGCCTTTACCGGCGAAGACGACTCGCTGCACCCCCAGTGGGTAATCGTCGATCTGGGCAGCAAGGTCCCACTCAACGCCATTCGGATCGCATGGGCCGAGCCCTACGCGAAGCGCTACTCAGTTCAGTTCTGGACTGGCGAACTGGAACCCTTCTATGACGGGACAACCAAGGGCACTTGGCAAACTTTTCCTTTGGGCACGATCACCGAAGGCAAGGGCGGTACGGTCATGCTGAAGCTGGTTTCCTGGATGATCCCGGTGCGCTATCTCCGCATCTGGATGACGGAATCTTCCAACACCTGCGACAGTCACGGTTCCGCCGACAAACGAAACTGCGTGGGGTATGCGATCAATGAACTGTATGCCGGAGCTCTCTCAGCGGATGGCGAGTTCAACGACTACATTACTCATTTTCCCAGCCGCGATCAGACTGTGACTTGGCCTTCTTCGGTTGATCCATGGCATGCAGCTTCTGATATGGACGAATCGAGAGGAGATCAAGTCGGGTTCGATTTCTTCTTCACCAGCGGCGTCACTCGCGGACTTCCCACGATGGTTCCAATCGCTATGTTGTATTCCACGCCAGAGGATGCGGCCAACGAGATTGCCTATTTATACAAGCGCCACTATCCCATCTCCTGGATCGAGATGGGAGAAGAAGCCGACGGGCAGCACATACTTCCCGAAGACTATGGCGCGTTGTACGTGCAATTCGCTGCCGCGATTCACCGGCTCGTTCCCGAAGCCAAGCTGGGCGGCTCATCCTTTCGAAGGAACTTTTGATGATGTTGAAGTGTGGCCGGACGCGGCCGGGAAAGTCTCATGGCTCGGACGATTCGTAGACTACCTCAAGGCCCACGGCCGCTTGAACGACTTCACCTTTTTCTCTTTCGAACATTATCCCTACCAGGACAGGCCCACCTATTCATGGGCCGACTTGTACCCGGAGCCGGAATACGTCAAACACATTGTGCAGGTTTGGAAAGATAACGGCTTGCCTCCGAACATTCCTTTCTTCATGACCGAGGGCAACATTGGCGGCGGAGCCGGGGTTTCGACCGTGAAAGGCGCGCTATGGCTCGCCGATTACGTCGGATCTATGATGACGGCAGGCGCCGGGGCCACTTACTATTTCCATTACATGCCTTCGCCGGGCCACTGGGGCGCTTACCCCCTCCTCCTGCTTGACGAACACTACAACTTGATCGGCTATCCTCCTCAGTACATGGCCTCGCAGATGATTACAAAAGAGTGGGTGCAGCCCGTGGACGCTCCGCACAAACTCTTCAAAGCATCGAGTGATGTAACCGACGCCGCGGGAACGCTGCTCGTCACGGCATATGCCGTCGAGCGGCCGGATGGGCAGTGGTCTGTGATGCTGATCAACCGTGACCAACACAACGACCATGCAGTAAAGGTTGTTTTCAACGATCCTGGAACCGGGCGCGACCGCTACTTCGCCGGTCAGGTTGATCGCGTAACTTTCGGGTCCGCAGAATATAAGTGGCACTCCGAAGGAGAGCATGGCCACCTGGATGCCGAGGGCCCACCCTCCAGGTCGGGAGAACGCGGCCACGCCGATCCCGACGGCCC
Source organism: uncultured Acidobacteriaceae bacterium (assembly GCA_963743585.1). GTDB lineage: Bacteria > Acidobacteriota > Terriglobia > Terriglobales > Acidobacteriaceae > Sulfotelmatobacter. Next base: position 850,216 of record CAVUQI010000012.1, read on the forward strand.
ACCCTCCAGATCGAAGGTGGGCGGCGGTGGCGCAGAAACGTTTTACCAGCTTCCGATGGCATCCATTACGGTGCTTCGCGGTTCCATCGGAGATCAGTAACCAACGCAAGGTGTGTACAAAAGTCAACTCGCTACGGCCGGATCCCCGGCTTCTGATCGCATTGCAATCGCCTTATGCCCGGACTGCGCATGTGCCCTGCGGAGAAAACCCCGGACAGTGACCCCGTTGTCAGGTGAGCAGTCCCTTCTCTGCAGTCCAGACCGCGTGGCGAAGGGAGGGGGATTCGAACCCCCGGTACGGTTTTCCCGTACATCGGTCTTCGAGTTGAGGCGTTTTGCGGGCGTGAGCGGAGAGCCCTTTGCGGAGCGGGAGCACGCAGCCGAAATCCCGAGCGCAGTTGCGAAGGAACCTGGCGAGCACATGGCGGAGAGTGAGGGATTCGAACCCCCGATACGGTTTCCCGTATGCCGGTTTTCAAGACCGGTGCCATCAACCACTCGGCCAACTCTCCGCAATTACTAGGCTTTCACCTCTCGCAAGTGGTACTTCGGCTAGTTTACAACACGCCTAATATGCGGTCGTGCATTACTTCAGTCCAAATGCCCGCGAATGAAACTCCATGACTTCGGGAAAATGAGACATGAAATAAGCAAAGGTGTGATCGCCAGGATACAAACGATATTGGTGTTCGATTCCTTCCCGAATGAGCTGCGCGTTGAGCGCAGCTGCGCCCTTTTCAAAGCCGTAATTGTCACTCTTGCCGCAATTGAAATAGATCGCCATTCGGCGCAGGGCCGCCCGATTTTTCTCGGCAAGGACAAATGGGTTGTTGTTCTGCCAATGGTGGACATTAATCGGGTTGCCGAAAACCGTGGCGATCAAGTTCGTCAGCGGGTATCCGGATTGCATCGCGAGATCGAGTTCCTGGGGAGACTCGGTGATGAGCGCCGCGCTCTGCGCGCTCACCGCTGAAAACAGTTCCGGGTACGCGAAGGCGAAGCGCAGCGCGCCGTAGCCGCCCATGGAGATGCCGCTGATGGCCCGATGGCTTCTGCCCCTTTCAATGCGGTACTTCGATTCGATGAATGGCATGAATTCCTGCAGAAAGAAGTTGCTGTAGAGGACTTTGCCATTGGCGGAATTTATGTAAAAGGTTCGTCCACCCTCTGGCGCGACGATAAGAAATTCCCCAATTTTGTGCTGACGGTGAAGATCGTCGAGAAGCTCGAATCCACCGCTGTTGAATAAAGTCCGCTCGTTATCGCCGAGGCCATGCAGAAAATACAGAACTGGATAGGATTGCGCAGGGTGTTCACCCGCATAGCTGGCAGGAAGATAGACGCAGTAATGCACTTCGGTTTTCAGAATGCGGCTGTCAATGGCGCTGCAATCGATTCGGCTCTGAGCGTGAACGTGAAACGGCACGAGCAGCGATGAGATAAGAAAAATGAAGCTAAGACGGCGATCCATATCTTTCTTTTATTTTTTATTCGTAACGCAGTGCTTGAACAGGATCGAGGCGTGCCGCGCGGGCGGCAGGGTAGAGCCCGGCGAGCAGGCTGACGATAAAGGAAAAAAGAATGGCTGCGCCAACCAGCCACAACGGCACCGACCAAAAATGCTCCGGCGGTAGAGACTGGCGCTTGAGATAAATGTTGGTGCCTAGATTAATGACGTGCCCGATGGCCCAGCCTAGAGCGACTCCCACGAATCCGCCGAGAATGCCCATGGCGCCGGCCTCGGCGAAGAATAGCTTTTGCACATCCAGGTCGCTCGCGCCAATGGCTTTCATGATCCCGATTTCGCGACGGCGCTCGAGAATTGCCATGACTAGCGTGTTCACGATTCCGATAGAGGCGACGGCGAGAGCAAGGCTGCCGAAGATTCCGAGAAATAAATCGAGAATGGCAAAGAATTGCTGAAGGCTGCGCGTGGCGTCGAGGATGGAAAATGTGTTGAATCCCATTTTCTTGATGGCGTCTTCTGTGGCGCTGATCTGCGCGGGGTCCTTGACTCGCACGCTGACTGACGCATACAGCGGCTGGCTGCCGGCTGATGTCGAAAGTTCCCGCAGGTCCGTAGGCTGCATCACATGCAAACTCTCAGCCAGTTTCAACGGAATGAACACTCGTCCGCGAGTTGGGCCGCGCATGCTTTCAGGATCTAAGTCGACCACACCGACAATCCTGAGCTTCTCTTCGCGCGAGACTACCGAATAAGACGCTGCCGCATCACTGTCGCCGCGGAGTCCGCTATCGTTGTTCGATGCGGTGGTCTTCGCCGCAGACACCGGCGCATTCGGCGAGGCTTCGCGTTGGGCGTAGCGCATGGTTAGTTCTTTGCCCAGAAGCGGCGCGGCCAGATCTGCAACGGGGGCATCGTCGACACCAGGTTTGTGCGCACGGCCGAGCAACTCTTCGGCGAAGCTCTTTTGGAGAATCGCCTCAGGGGCAGTATCCGACGAAAAGAAATGTCCCTGCATGCTTTCAAAGGCGTCGGTCGATCGGGAGGATTCGGGTAATGCCGCAACCGTCGTGAGATGAGGTTTGTCGTCGTAGCGCAACTCGGTCGCGAAGCGGATGTCGGGGTTCGCTTCCGTCACATTGGGCAAGTGTTCGAGTTCGACCCGGGTTGGTTCGTCCAGAACGCGGCTATCGGCCGGCGCCGGAGCACCGTGGTCTTCGTCGCGGCCAAAATTTCGCGGTTCGCGACGCGAGGTGACAACGATGGTGTCGAAGAGTCCCGACTTCATCAGCCGCCGCGACGCGAGCTGTTGCAGGCCGATGCCCAAAGACAGCATGGCCACCAGCGAAGCGACACCTACAGAGATGCCGATGGTGGTGAGAGAATTTCGCAGAACCGATTCGCGCAGGTTGCGCAGCGCGAGCTCGCTGAGATCGGGAAGTTTCATGCCCTAGACTCCTTCGCTCCCGCCGCAACCGGCGCAGCGAGGGAGGGCGAGTTCGACTCATCGCCGATCAGCTTGCCATCGGCAAGAAAAATCAGCCGCTCGGCGTAACGCTCGGCCAGCGCGCGTTCGTGCGTGACCATCACCACCGTCATGCCCAACTGCTCGTTGAACTCGCGAACCATATTCATGATTTCGGTTCCGGTTCGGCTGTCGAGATTTCCCGTGGGTTCATCGGCAAGAAGAAGCCGGGGACGGTTGATCAGAGCGCGGGCGAGCGCCGCACGCTGCTGTTCGCCGCCGGAAAGTTCACTCGGCCGGTGATTCATGCGCGATTGCAATCCCACACGCGTCAGTGCTTCACGCGCGAGATTGTCGCGCTTACCTCGGTCGACCTCAGCGAAGCGCATCGGCAGTTCCACGTTTTCTTTGACGGTCATGCTGGGAATCAGATTGAACGATTGGAAGACCATGCCAACGGTGTGCAGACGATAGTGCGCGAGCGCTTCGCGCGAAAGCTGCGCCAGGTTGTGTCCTTGCACGATAACGCTGCCGTCGGTGGGGCGGTCGAGGCCGGCGATCAGATTGAGCACCGAAGATTTTCCTGAGCCCGAGCTGCCGAGAAGGGCGACAAATTCGCCGGCGCGAACTTCCAGGCTAACGCCATCGACGGCGCGAATCAGCGTCTCGCCCATGCGGTAATGGCGGCGAAGATTTTCGGCGCGAATAGCAGGTGCCGCGGTCGTTGAAGCGGCAAACGTAGAAGGTTTTTGAGATTCGCTCATCGATCAGCGAACCTCGCCCTTCAGCACACCCAATGCATCCGCCTTAAGATCGCTGTTGCTCGCCGTTGCGGAAGCGCCATTCCCATAGGTCTCGCGAGAATCGCCCTCGCCGGGGGCAAGAAAAAGATTTTCCTCGACTCCGTGCTGCCGGGTATAGAGATCGTAATAGCGGCCCTGCGCGGCATAGAGTTGCGAGTGCGTGCCCCGTTCGACGATTCGTCCTTGCTCCATCACCAGGATCTGGTCGGCGCGGCGGATGGTCGAGAGCCGGTGGGCAATCACAAAAGTGGTGCGGCCCTGCATCAGAAAAGAAAGTCCCTGCTGGATCATCTGCTCCGATTCGGAATCGAGGCTTGAGGTTGCCTCATCGAGAATCAGGATGCGCGGCTCGGCCAAGATTGCTCGCGCGATCGAAATTCGTTGCTTCTGGCCGCCGGAAAGTTTCACGCCGCGTTCCCCGACCACCGTGTCATATTTTTCGGCGAACGATTCGGCGAACTCGTCCACGCGCGCGATGCGGCAGGCACGCAAAATTTCTTCTTCTCTCGCATCGGGGCGGGAGAATGCGACGTTCTCACGAATGCTGCCGTCGAACAAAAAAGATTCCTGCAGCACAACTCCCAGGCGAGTTCGATAAGAATCCAGGCGAACCGTGCTCAAATCCGTTCCATCCACCAGCACGCGGCCGCGATTGGGCACATAAAAAGCTGAGATCAGGCCGATCGTGGTCGACTTGCCCGATCCCGATGAGCCCACCAACGCCGTAACGGTGCCCGGTTCAGCCAGAAAAGAAACATTGCGCAAAACTTCGTGAACGCCGTCATAACTGAAGCTGACGTCGTCGAACTCAATTCGCCCAACAATATCGAGCAGAGTTTTAGTACGTTTTGGATCCTGATCTTCCGGGCGCTCATCCAGAATTTCCTGCGTTCTCTCCAGTCCGGCTAAAGCTTCGGTGAGCTGGGTTCCGATCTGCACGATCTGCATAATCGGCGCGACCAAAAAGACCAGCAAGAAATTGAAAGAAAAATAGCTGCCGGCCGTCAGCGTGTGGGCGGTCATTTCGCGCCCGCCAACATACATGGTCGCCGCGCCTACAATTCCCAAGAGCAAACTGGCGGAGAGGCTCATCAGTGAAGTTGCGGTGAGCGTGCGCATCACGTTGTCGAGCAAGCGCATCACGCCGCCGGCGAAAACTTTCTCCTCGCGCTCTTCCGCGTGATATCCCTTGATAACGCGGACCCCGCCCAGCGATTCGGTCAGGCGGCCAGTGACTTCGGCGTTAATTTTCCCGCGCTCGCGAAAGATGGGACGAATGGTGGCGAAGGCCTTATTCAGAGTCAAGGCAAACACACCCAGCGAACCGACCGCGACCAGCGTGAGCGGCGGGCTGATGCGCAGCAATAGAACCAGCGCAATGGCGGCGGCGACGATTCCTCCGGCGAAGTCGACGAGCCCCGTGCCGAGAAGATTGCGCACGCCTTCCACGTCGCTCATGATGCGGGAGACGAGCGCTCCAGTTTTATTGGCGTCGTAAAAGGCCACCGGAAGCCGGCTGATGTGCTTCTGCACCTGCTGGCGCAGTTCGGCGATGAGGCGCTGCGCAGCTTTCGAGAGTAATTGGGTCAGCGAGAATGACGTGACGCCTTGGACGAGCGTCGCCGCCAACACGGCGGTCACCAGCGGCCGTAGCATTCCAATGTCGTGCTTGGCCACGACATCATCGATCAGAAACTTTGAGGAGTAGGGCAGAACAAATCCCGCCAGCCGGTTGATCACCATCAGCACAAAGCCCAGAAGCAGCACCCCGCGCCGCGGACGCATCAGCTTCCAGACTTCAGGCAGAACGGCCTTGAGCCTTTGAACTTTCGCCGGCTTCGCCTGTTTGGAACTGGAACTCAATCGTAATTTGACTCCGCCCAATCGCATTTCGCTTCATTATTACTGCATGGCCGCATGGTCACTGTGGCGATTACTGCATTGTGACATGTTTGGGGCCGGCATTGTATGCTCTGGGCGTGCCGCGACTGCAATTGCCGAAGCGCTCTCCAACCGTGGGACTGCTGCTTGGTCTCATGATTACGCTTGCGGCGGTGGTGGCTTATTCCGGTTATATCACCTGGCAAGTCAAGGGATTGCGTAAACTTCAATCCGATTTGATTGACCGCAATCGAAAGGACTCGTTGCAATTGCTGCGCATCCAGAACGATCTGAACCTGCTCGCCGTCGCCATGCGGGACATGATCGACAATGACGAGCCGTATCCGCTGACCGCGTGGTCGGCGCAGTTTGAGCGTATCCACACCGATCTCGACGATGCCATGCGGCTGGAGGCGGCCCTGGCTCCAACCAGCCGCACACGGGAACAGAGCGCCGAACTCAGCCGCTCGCTCGAACAATTCTGGGATGCGGCCGATCGCGTGTTCGCGCTGGCACGCGAAGGCAATCAGAAAGATGCGAGGGCGCAGATACAACTTTCGCTACAGGCCCGACAGGCAGCCCTGAGCACGACCGTGTCCCGCTTGCTGGTGCAAAACAGCGAGAACCAAAACGAGGCTGCGCTGCACATCGTTCAGATTTACAATCGCGTACAGTTGCAGGTTTATCTTTTTCTGGGCGCGACGCTCGCGGCGATTCTGCTGACCGGATTTTCGATGATCCGGTGGAACCGACAGCTGTTTGCGCAGATCACGGAGCTTTCGCAACGCCGCAGCGAACTGACGCAGAAGCTGATTGCAACCCAGGAATCGACGCTGCGTTATATTTCTCGCGAGCTGCACGATGAGTTTGGCCAGATCCTCACCGCGATCGGCGTGATGATTGGCCGGGCGGGAACGCTTGCTCCGGAGGGTTCGCCGCTGCGAGGCGAGTTGCAGGAAGTCCGCGAGATCGCGCAGGAAACGCTGGACCGCGTGCGCAGCCTGTCGCAAGCGCTGCATCCGGTGATGCTCGACGAAGCAGGAATTCTGGCGACCATCGACTGGTACCTGCCGACGATGGAACGGCAGAGCGGAATTGCCATATCCTATGAGAAGCAGGGCGTGCCGTTCGAGTTGAGCGGCACCGCCTCCGTTCAAATCTATCGCGTGCTGCAGGAAGCGCTGAATAATGTGATGCGGCACTCCGGCGCAAAGCAGGCGCGGATTCGGCTGCGGTTCTTGCCTGCGGTGCTCGAGTTGGAAGTGGAAGATCACGGCGTCGGCATCGGCGGCCGTCCGGTGAGCGGTCGTCTCGCAGGCGGGCGTATCGTAAACCAGGGAATTGGTCTGGTGGCGATGCGGGAACGCGCGGAATTAATGGGCGGCCAGATCGTCTTCTCGACTCCGGCCGAGGGGGGGACGCTGCTGCACTTGAGCGTCCCGCGGGAAAACGTCGAGGCCGGCGAAAAAGAAAAAAACTAGGCGCGGAAAATAATGGCGGGAAAAATCACAGTTTTGCTGGTCGACGATCACGGCCTGGTGCGGCGTGGCTTCCGCCGAATGCTCGAAGATGAGCCAGACATGCTCGTGGTTGGCGAAGCGGGCGACGGCGAAGAGGCCATCAAACTGGCTCGCAAGCTGAAGCCGCAGGTCGTAGTGATGGATAGCGCATTGCCGAAAATGAACGGACTGGAAGCAACCCGGCAGATTCTTTGGGATCTGCCGGAGACCGCCGTGCTGATGCTGAGCATGCACTCTGAGAACACCTGGGTACGGCAAGCGATTGACGCCGGGGCGAAAGGCTACATTTTAAAAAATGCGATGAATCTTGAATTAGGCCCGGCCATAAGGCGCGTGGCGGCAGGCGAAACGGTATTCGATCCGCAGATAGAATCGTCATCCCCTGCGCTAAAAGGTGAGCGCAGCAGCGGCCTGACGCCGCGCGAACTCGAGGTCCTGAAAATGATTGTGGAAGGCAAGTCGAACAAGGAAATCGCCACGGAGCTTGATCTCAGCGCCAACACGGTTGCTGTTCACCGCGCCAATATCATGAATGCGCTCGGCATTCACAAAACAGCCGAACTCGTGGTGTACGCCATTCGCACCGGACTGGTGAACGTAGGGTGAATCGCAGATCTTTTCTATATGGAGCCGCTGGTTTAGCCTCGCTCGGCCGTTTTCCCGTGTTGCGCGGTTTTGCAACCGCGACAGGCGCGGCAAATTCCCCCGGCTTCCGGCTAGTCGATGTGACTTCCACAGCGGGCATCGCATTCCAGCACAATAGCGGAGCGTTCGGTGGAAAGTTGTTGCCGGAAACTCTGGGATCGGGTTGCGCTTTTCTCGACTATGACCGCGATGGCTGGCAGGACATTCTTCTGATCAATGGAATGGATTGGCCCCGCCACAAGCAGCGGCGCTCATCGCTCCGGCTGTATCGCAATAACCGCAACGGCACATTTACCGATGTGACTTCGCACGCCGGATTGGATCTCGAGATGTACGGCATGGGGGTGGCAGTCGGCGATTACGACAACGATGGATTTCCTGACATTCTCATCACCTGTGTGGGCCAGAACCGGCTTTTTCACAACACTGGCAAAGGAACCTTCGTCGATGTGACAGCTGCGAGCGGTCTCGGCAAACGGCTCGCATTCAGCACATCCGCGCTTTGGTTTGACTACGATCGCGATGGCCTGCTCGATCTTTTTGTCTGCAATTATGTGAAATGGTCGCCCGAAGCCGATGTGTTCTGCAGCCTCGATGGCAGGCACAAATCCTACTGCACACCCGAGGCTTACCGCGGCGAGACCTGCTGGCTGTTTCACAATCGCGGAAATGGCACGTTTGAGGACGTCACGGCCTCCAGCGGAATTTTCGACAGCAGTTCCAAATCGCTTGGAGTCGCGATGCTCGATAGTGACAACGACGGCTGGATCGATTTGCTCGTCGCCAACGATACGCAGCCGAATAAGTTGTACCGAAATCAGCGCAATGGCACGTTCAGAGACGGCGCAGTCGAAGCTGGCCTGGCGTTTAGCAGTGACGGAAGAGCGCGGGCTGGAATGGGGGTCGACGTGGCGGACTTCACGAACTCGCAACATGCAGGCGTTGCCATTACGAATTTCGATAACGAAATGATTGGGCTGTACGAAAACGATGGAAAGAATTATGAAGATGTCGCGGCGCAGGCAGGGGTGGGACTGGCTTCGAAAAACACTCTTGGGTTTGGCTGTGCGTTTTTGGATGCCAATCTTGACGGCTGGCTCGATTTGGCCGTGGCCAACGGACACATTGATGAAACTGTACGCAACATTCGCGGCAACGTGGGCTACGCGCAGCCTCCACAATTATTTCTCAACAACGAACATGGAAACTTCCACGACGTCGCGGCAGAAATCGGGGAAGGATTCGCTCAGCCCAAAGTTGGGCGGGGCCTTGCCTACGGCGATTTCGACCGCGATGGAGATCTCGATCTGCTGCTCACCACCAACAATGGACCTGCATATTTGTACCGCAACGATCAGCTAGCCGAAAACCGCAGCATTCGATTTCGATTGGTTGGAACCAAGTCGAACCACGATGCGATTGGAGCAACGGTCCGTATTGTTTGCGGCGGATTGACGCAATCCCGCCTGGTGAAGAGCGGATCCAGCTATCTATCGCAATCTGAATTGCCAGTCACGTTTGGCTTGGAGAAACATGATCGCGTGGAGAGCGCAGTCATTTACTGGCCGAGCGGAAGGACCGAAGAATTCAAGTGACCTTGCCGCGGGTCGATGTTACGAATGCGTGGAAGGCAAGGGAATCAATCCGCAGAATGGTTTTTAGCGTATCGTGATGTTCCAGTTTGTAGTTTCAAGTTTCAAGCTCGACGCTCTGGGCGGGGTCAGGGGCGTGTAATCGTTCCCACGGCATTTACGTCAATCGCCACGGTTTCGCTGACCCGCAAGAAGAGCGTGCTCGGATTCTTCATTCCCCAATTCACATACGGGATGGAAAAGTGCAGCGTTGCCGTCCAATGATCGGGAAACATTTGAACTTCGGCAGGAACAGTAAGCTCGTGATCGGCTCCGTGAATGCCAAAGATTCCATGCAGGCGAACTGAAGATTTTCCCTGGGTCGAAACGATGCCATCGATTCGATCAGGGCGAAACGTAATTTCGGGATAGGCCTCGCTTTCCAGGACCTCGCGATGCATTTTCCGGTCGCGCATGCCGTTGCCGCTCTGGGCGCTGCGGGCGTCCACTATAATTTCGCCGCTGAGAGCGCCGGAAGCCGGATCAAAATTCAAAGAACCACGTTCCGCCCGGAAAGATCCGCGGACCGTGTGCAATACATCCCCGAGCGTGAAATTAATGGTAGTGCGTTGAGGGCTCAAATGGAGCGTTGTCGCCTGGGCCGCGGCTTTGGTGCTGGCAATTCCGATCAGCAAAACCGCCGCGAAGGCAGCCAAACGGGCGCTGCCCAGGCCGATGAAACCACTTTCCGGTTTCACCATTCGAGCAACACAAGCTCCGAGCAGAATCCCGGCCCCATCGCCGCCAGCAGGCCCAACGTTCCCGGCTCAGGACGCCGGTTCTTTATCACGTCTTCCAGCACGACCAGCACCGAGGCCGACGAAAGATTCCCCACCTTGCGCAGCGAAGCCCAGGAAGCCGCGAGTTCCCCGTTGTGCAAGCCTAAAGCGGCCTCCGAGGCCTGGAGCACTTTCGGACCTCCGGTGTGCAGAACAAAACTTTTCAGATCGCTTCGCGAGTACCCGTTGTCGGCTAGAAAAACGTCAACGTCACGGCCCAGATTTTCGCGGATCAGAGTGGGAACCTCAGTCGAGAGCACAATGCGAAACCCTTTCTCGGAAACATTCCAACCCATCATCTCTTCCGTGCCCGGATAAAAGATCGACCGCGTCGCTACAATTCTGGGTCCGTCAATCGCTCGCTCTTGATTCTGGCGTTCTGGATCATCGCGTTCTCGCGATTCGAAATCCTCACCGGTCACAAGAACCGCGGCAGCGCCATCGGCAAAAAGTCCGGACGAAATCAAGTTGGCCACCGACAAGTCCTCGCGTTGCAGGGTGAGCGAGCATAGCTCGACCGAAACCAAGGCCGCCGCCTGTGCAGGATAAGCACGAACGTAATCCGCGGCGCGAGCGATGCCGGCGGCGCCGGCTACGCATCCCAAACCAAAAATCGGAGTGCGCCGAATGTTAGGGGGAAGCCCCATGCGGTTAATGAGCAGGGCGTCGATCGAAGGGCTGGCTACTCCAGTGACTGTAGTGAACAGCAAGGCGCCGAGATCGGCAGGCTTGAGTCCAGCAGCCCGAAGCGCGAGGCAAAGCGCCCGCTCGCCTAATTCTTGGGCGACTTTGATCCAGATATCATTGGCCTCGCCCCAGGTCTTTATCGCGGGATATTGCTCCGCAGGAACCGCAAGATAACGGCCATCGACGGTCACATTGCGATGCAGCCGTGCCAGCAGTTCGGGCTTTCTGAGCTGCCCTGCCCAATAGTCCTGCAGCCGCGCAAGAAGAAATTTCTGCGAGTAATAGTGCTGGGGAAAGGCACTGGCTGCGCTTGCGATCCTCATGGATTTCGCGTCCTGAAGTCTGTCTCGGCACGGAATCCACCCGACAGCCACCGGTTCCGAAAGGCTTCTGGAAATACGATGGTGGGCCTCCGGCTTTGGTTGCTAACGGCAGAAACGGCGCCGACCTGCATATTGTTGCAGATTTGCCGATTATCGTTTGTCAGATCGCCGTCAAATCTACCGCAGGCCGAGCTCGTTGCTCAGGGCGTTACCGCGATCGACGTTGCCGAATTCCCGACCTTGTAAGTGTAAACAGGGTTCAAGTTGCCGCTGGTCACCTGAAAAGATTGAATTCCCGGCGATGACCCTTGACCTCCGACAAACAGATGGCCTCCATTCGGGTCGAACGCTATAACGCTGGGATCATTCACGGTCGCGAAGGCGTACGTAGTTGTGGAGGTGGTCAACGTAACAGGCAGCCCGGTCGAGGGCGCGATGGTGTACACGGCGAGGTTGTTGGAAGACTGATTCGCCACGTAAAGAAACAGTCCCTGCGGATCCATCTGCAGCGCGACGGGGCCGTTGTAAATATCGGCCAGCGGAGAGCCCGCAACCTGTGTCAAGTTGCCGTTCGAAGCAATGGAATAAATAGTAATGGAGTTAGACGACGTATTGCCCGCGTACAAATACTTGCCAGCCGGATCGATCACCAGACCGTAGGGATTCAGGCCAGAAGAACTGGTGAGACTAGCGAATTGAAGTTTGCCCGCGTTCACACTAAAGCCTTCGATAAGACCGTACGGTTCGCTCGCAGCAGTCACAAACATAAACTTGCCTGAGGGTGTGATTTGCATATTCAGGGGCGCCAGTCCCACGGGGAACGGTGATCCGGCAACTTGCGTGAGGGTGCCGGTACTTCCGCTGATCGAAAAAACTGAAATGTTTTCCGATGCGGAATTCATCGCATACAGAAAATCGCCGCTCGGATCCATCACCAGTTGCTCCGGTTCGTTCCCCAGCGGCATTACGGTTGCCCTTGGAAAGACTTCAGTCAGTACCCCATTGCCGGCAATGGTGAACAGCGAAACGTCGTTTTCGTTCTGTCCGGGATTGGCTACATACAAGTATTTTCCAGAAGGATGAAGCACCAGCGAGTGCGCGCCATCGCCCACGCTATAAGGACTGCCAGTGATCTGCGTGAGCACTCCGGCGATGGGATCTTCGCGATAGACCGCGACCTCATTGACCGATGGAAAAGTTGCGAACAAGTAGTGACTTTCGGTGCTGCACCCAATGCAAACCGCGATGCCCGCTAAGGCGAACATCAGCGCCAATGCCTTCTGAAGCATTCCCAACTCCTGAGAGAAATTAAAAGAGACCGTCAATGCCGGTCACATGAAATGTTGAAGACCCATCATACTGAGAAGCCTGGGAAAATCCCACCACCTTAGCTCCCTGCTGCGATGCTCTGCCAATCACCGCAGGTTGCATGCAGCTGCCGGGACCTGCCGAACTTTGCCTAATTCTCAGTTTTAAGGATTTTTAATCTTAACAGGATTCCGGAATGTCGGCGTGAACCACGCCCAGGGTTTAACGATAGCGGTGTCAATGGGCAGGGGTCGGTGTGGCGATGCCTGCGGGCGTCTGGGCAGGAGAACTTTCTGCCCCACCGCGAACGAACATGCGGAAGCGGTCGAGATAAACATAGACGACGGGCGTAGTAAACAGAGTAAGCGCCTGGCTGACGATCAATCCTCCCACAATTGTGATGCCCAAGGGCCGATGCAACTCCGAGCCTGTGCCCCGCCCGAGAGCCAGAGGCAGCCCGCCCAGCAAAGCCGCCATGGTCGTCATCATGATGGGGCGGAAGCGTAGCAGGCAAGCGTCGTAAATCGCATCGGCTGGCTTCTTTCCCTGCGTACGCTCCACGTCGAGGGCCACGTCGATCATCATAATGGCATTTTTCTTCACGAGACCGATGAGAAGAATGATCCCTATAGTTCCGATCACATTGAGTTCGTTGTGCGTCAGCAGCAGCGCGAGCAGCGCACCCACACCCGCGGACGGCAGAGTCGAAAGAATCGTGATGGGATGGATATAGCTCTCATAAAGCATGCCCAGCACGATGTAGACGGCAATCAGCGCGGTAACAATCAAGACCAGTTCGCTCGAGAGCGAATCCATGAACGCGGCTGCGGTGCCCTGAAAACTGGCCGAGATAGTGGAGGGAAAATCAATGGAACGCTGCGCCTTTTCGATGGCGATGGTAGCCTGCCCCAGAGAAACTTCGGGCGCCAGATTGAATGAGATGGTAACCGAAGGAAACTGGCTCTGGTGGTTGACGGCCAGAGCGATATTCGAAGGTTCGTAATGCGTGAACGCGGCCAGGGGTATGGGCGCGCCGCTCGCAGAACGGAGATAAATGTCCTGCAGCGCCTCCGTCGTCTGTTGGAATTGCGGCGCCACTTCCATGACCACGTGATACTGGTTCAGCGGCTCGTACATAGTGGAGACCTGGCGCTGCCCAAAGGCATCGTAGAGCGCGTTGTCGATGTCCTGCGCCGCCACGCCGAGCCGGCTTGCCGTGTCCCGGTCGATTACCAGTTTTGCTTCGAGGCCCTGGTCCTGCTGATCGGTGTTTACGTCGCGGAGTTCTGGTAGCGCTCGCAGTCGTTCGAGCAGCCGAGGTCCCCAACTGTTCAGTTCGTCAAGGTGCCTGATCTTCCAGCGTGTACTGATATTGTGCGTTGCTGTGCCGGCCGCCAATGGTTAGGTCCTGATACGACTGCAAATACAAAGTGGCCCCAGGCACCACGGCCAATTTGTCCCGCAATCGGTTGAGCACATCGTCGGCGGAAACATGCGGGCAGATTTGCCAGAAATGAAGGCCCGGGCACGCGTTGCGTTCTTCCAGCGGTTTGAGCATGATAAAAAAGCGCCCCTGGTTTGAAACCGTGTTTCCGCCCGCAAACCCGACCACCGAATTTACTGCCGGATCGGTCATCACAATGGAGACGTAGCGCTCCATTTTGTGGCGCATGGCCTGGAAGGAAATGTCCTGCGCCGCCTGTACCGAACCGCCAATGCGTGATGTATCCTGCTGTGGGAAAAATCCCTTGGGAACTTTGATGTAGAGGAAGACGCTGAAAACGGCGACCGCGATGGTCAGACACAGCATGGCGAAGCTGTGCTTGAGGGCGACCCGCAAGGCGCGGCGGTAGGTACCCAGCATCCAGTCAAAAACCGCTTCGCTGGCGCGATAGAAGCGGTTGTGGGAGTCATCCTTGGCCGGGCGCAAGAACTTCGCGCACATGGTTGGCGTAGTCGTGAGCGATACCAGCAGCGAAATCGCGATGGCGATGCTCAATGTAATCGCAAACTCGCGAAACAGACGGCCGACGATGCCCCCCATCAGCAGCAACGGGATGAAGACGGCAATCAGCGAGAGGCTCATGGAGACTACGGTGAATCCAATTTCCGCAGCTCCCTTAAATGCCGCGTGTACCGCATCCATCCCCTGCTCGACGTAGCGCGTGATGTTTTCGATGGACCACGATCGCGTCATCGACCACGAAGCCGGTCGAGATAGCGAGCGCCATCAGGGATAGATTGTCCAGGCTATAACCCAGCACATACATCACGCCAAAGGCCCCAACCAGCGACAACGGGACCGCGATGCTGGGAATAATCGTGGCCCGCACGGTCCGCAGAAAAGCGAACACCACAAGAATGACGAGAATGACGGAAACAATCAGCGTGAATTCAATGTCCTTCACCGAAGCCCGGACCGTCACAGTGCGATCCAGGGCAATGGAAATGTGAATCGCCGGAGAAATCGAAGACTGCAAATAAGGCAACATCGAAACCACACGGTCGACGGTTTCGATGATGTTGGCTCCCGGCTGCCGGTAAACGATGATCAGCACGCTGGGTTTGCCGTTGGCCAAGCCGATATTGCGCACGTCGGAAACCGAATCCTCAACTTGGGCGACATCGGAAAGCCGAACCGGCGCACCGTTGCGATAGGCGACGATCAACGGCCGGTACTGATCGGCGGTAAAGAGCTGATCGTTGTCATCGAGCATCCAAGTCTTGGTTCCCAGGCTCAATTGCCCCTTGGCCTGGTTCGCATTGGCGAGGTTGAGCGCGTTGCGCACCGTATCCAGCCCGACGCCGAGTTTGTTGAGCAGCATCGGATTCACTTCCGCCCGAACTGCGGGCTGCGCGGCGCCGCCTACGTACACTTGGCCGACTCCGCTGACTTGCGAAAGCTTCTGCGAGAGAATCGAATCGGCGGCGTCGTACATCTGCGGCACGGTTTCGGTGTCGGAAGTGAGGTCCAGAATCATGATCGGCGCTTCCGACGGATTGGACTTCCAATATTGCGGATTGCTGGGAAGGTTAGGCGGCAGCTGGCCGCGCGCCGCGTTGATGGCCGCCTGCACGTCACGGCTGGCGGCGTCGATGTTCCGGTTCAAATCGAACTGCAGAACAATGCTGGTCGAGCCCAACTGGCTCGTCGAAGTCATTTGATTGATGGCAGAGATGCGCCCGAACTGGCGCTCCAGCGGCGTAGCCACAGCCGAAGCCATGGTCTGAGGATCGGCTCCCGGCAATTGCGCGCTGACTTGAATCACGGGAAAATCAACGCGAGGCAGCGAAGCCACCGGCAAATAGTTAAACGCGAGTATCCCGGAGAGCAGCAGTGCCGCCGCCAGCAGCGAGGTGCCGATCGGACGGCGAATAAATGGAGCCGAAATGCTCATTAAGCTTCGTCTTACGCTTGGTACTAAGCTTCGTATCAGGACACGCCTTTAGGCGTGCCGAAAATCTGCAACGCACTAATCCGCCGAGGCGCTATCGGGTGAAATCTCGTGCGGTATCGGATTGCCGATGTTGTACTTCGCAAATCTCGATGCCAGCCGGTCAAACCACAGATAAACAACCGGCGTAGTGTAAAGAGTGAGCAACTGGCTAAGGATCAAACCGCCAACAATCGTGATGCCCAGCGGTCGCCGTAACTCCGCGCCGGTCCCAGATCCTAAGGCCAAAGGCAGCCCACCCAGCAGAGCGGCCATGGTCGTCATCATGATGGGACGAAAGCGCAGCAGGCACGCCTGAAAGATTGCTTCCTCCGGAGGCTTGTGCTCATCCCGCTCGGCTTCGAGAGCGAAGTCGATCATCATGATTGCGTTTTTCTTCACGATGCCGATCAGCAGAATAATTCCGATTAGCGCAACCACGGTCAAATCGTTTCCTGTAATCATCAGAGCCAGAATCGCGCCCACGCCCGCCGAGGGCAGAGTGGAAAGAATCGTGATCGGGTGAATGTAACTCTCGTAGAGCACGCCGAGAACGATATAGACGGTGATGATCGCGGCAAGAATCAGGAATGGCTCGCTGGAGAGTGAATTCTGAAATGCCGCCGCGGTGCCCTGAAATGCCGCATGAATGCTCGGCGGAAGCTGAATTTCTTTTTCCGCCTGTTCGATCGCTGTGGTGGCCTGGCCGAGTGAGGCTCCGGGCGCCAGATTGAACGACAAAGTCACCACCGGGAACTGTCCCTGATGGTTGACCGCCAGCGGAGTGTTGGTCGATTGCAGGTGCGTGAAGGCGGAAAGCGGCACGGGATTACCGCTGGTGGTGGAAGTGGGCGCATTGGCCGTGGGAGCGCCCGCGTTTGGCATGGCGCTGGCCGGGCGAATGTAGACGTCGTCCATAGCCTGCGGCGTGCTGGCGAAGCTGGGCAAGACCTCGAGTACAACGTGGTACTGATTCAGTTGCGTGAAGATGGTAGAAACCAGGCGCTGGCCGAAGGCGTCGTATAACGTGTTGTCGATCGCCTGCGGAAGTATCCCGAGCCGCGACGCCGTGTCGCGATCAATCGTGATATTAGTCTTAAGTCCGCCATTCAGTTCGTCGGTAGCCACATCGCGCAAAACCGGCGACGCACGCATCTTCTCGACAAGCTTCGGCGTCCACTGCGCCAGTTCGCGGGCATCCGCGTCTTCGATTGAATACTGGAATTGCGTCCGGCTCACGCGGTCTTCCACGGTCAGATCCTGCACCGGCTGCATGTACAGCGTGATGCCGTCAACTTTGGCGAGTTCAGGCTGCAAACGCCGGATGATGGCCGAGGCGTCATAGCTGCGCTCATCGCGTGGTTTCAAATTAATCTGAATGCGGCCGCTGTTGGGAGTGGTATTCGTGCCGTCTACGCCGATGAATGACGACAAGCTCTCAACATCTTTGTCTTTGAGAATCACCTTCGCTAATTCCTGCTGGCGACGAGACATGGCATCGAAAGAAACATCGTCAGGCGCTTGCGAAATTCCAAGAATTACGCCGGTATCCTGCACCGGGAAAAAACCCTTCGGCACTATCACGTAAAGCACGAGCGTCAGCACCAGGGTCCCGAACGTCACCATGAGAGTTGCGGTCTGGTGCTTGAGCACCCACTTCACGGTGCGGCCATAAAACGCGATCACGCGATTGTAGAAGTTTTCTGTGACCTCGTAGAATCGTCCCTTTTCACCCTCTTTGCGGTGGCGGAGCAGCTTGGCGCACATCATCGGCGTCAAGGTGAGCGAGACGCCGGCCGATACCAGAATGGTCACCGCCAGCGTTACCGCGAACTCGCGAAAAAGCCGCCCGACAATGTCGCCCATGAACAACAGCGGAATGAGCACCGCAATCAGCGACACAGTGAGCGAGACGATCGTGAATCCGATCTGGCCTGAACCTTTCAAAGCCGCGTCGAGAGGCGAATCGCCGGCTTCCAGGAAGCGGTCGATGTTTTCGATCATCACGATGGCATCATCGACCACGAAGCCGGTAGAAATGGTTAGCGCCATCAGCGTGAGATTGTTCAGGCTGTATCCCAGCAAATACATCACGCCAAACGTGCCCACGATCGAGAGCGGCACCGCCACGCTGGGAATAAACGTGGCCCGCAGATTCCGCAGGAAAAAGAAAATAACGATCACGACCAGCACGATGGTCAGCGCCAGTTCGAATTCGACGTCCTTCACCGACGCCCGGATGGTCGTGGTCCGATCGGTGAGAATCTGGACTCGCACGGCCGAGGGCAGCGACGCTTGCAACTGCGGCAAAAGCTTCTTGATGCGGTCCACCACGCTAATGATGTTCGCGCCGGGCTGGCGCTGGATATTCACAATTACCGCGGGAGTAGTGTTCATCCAGGCGGCAAGCAGATTATTCTCGGTACCGTCGATCACGTTGGCCACATCGCTGATACGAACCGGAGCGCCATTACGATACGTGATCACTATGGGCTTGTATTGCGCCGCGGTAAATAACTGGTCGTTATCTCCAAGCGTGTAGGACTGCCGCGCACCGTCGATCACTCCCTTGGCCTGATCGACATTGGCTTCAGCGAGAGCCGTGCGAACATCCTCCAGACTCAATCCGAAAGAAGCGAGCGCGGTTGGATTCACTTGAACTCGCACTGCCGGCTTCTGCCCGCCGCTGATCGAAACCAGTCCCACGCCCGGAAGCTGCGAAATTTTCTGCGCCAGAGCGGTATCCGCCAGGTTCCTCGACTTTTGACAGAGGCAGCGAGTCCGAACTCATGGCAAGCGTGAGAATCGGCGCATCCGCGGGATTTACCTTGTTGTAGATCGGCGGATTGGGCAAATCAGCGGGCAAATAGGTGGCGGCTGCGTTGACGGCAGCCTGTACCTGCTGCTCTTCGACGTCGATATTCTGATCAAGCCCAAACTGCAGGGTGATCACCGAGCTGCCAAATGAACTGGTGGAGGTCATCTGGCTGAGTCCTGGAACTTGCCCGAATTGCCGCTCCAGGGGCGAAGTGACCGAAGAAGCCATCACGTCGGGATCGGCGCCCGGATAAAACGTCAGCACCTGAATGGTGGGGTAATCAACCTCGGGCAGGGCCGAGACTGGCAGTTGCATAAACGCAACCCAGCCCACCAGCAGCACGCCAACCATCAACAACGTGGTTGCTACCGGGCGCAGAATAAATATTCTTGAGGGACTCATCGACTGGCGTTTCCAGCAGAAGACGTGCCAACAGAATCGTCGGGGAGATTACCACCATTTTGCTCCGCAGCCGCCGTTCCGGGCTCGGCGGTGCGCGGCGCGATGCTGCTCCCGGTTTGCAGCTTGTCCTGCCCATCGGTCACGACTACCTCGCCGGGCGCGACCCCGCTCTTGATTACGGTCGTAGTCCCTTGACTCAGAGCGATGTCGACAGTGCGCGCGTCCACCGTTTTGTCGGAGTTCACCGTATAAACATATGCTCCCTGCGGCCCGCGCAGAACTGCTGCGGTGGGGATCACGGTGCTATTTTTTCGGGTCTCGAGCAGCAGGTCGGCGTTGACGAACTGATTGGGCCAGAGCTGGCTGTCTTTGTTGTCGAAAACCGCCTTCAGTTTTGCCGTTCCCGTGGTCGGATCGATCTGGTTGTCGATCGTCATCAGTTTGCCGGTCGCGAGTTTCGTCTGATTGTCGCGGCTGTAAGCGTCTACCCGCAAAGTAGAGTTCTTCATGTGCTGCGCCACGGTCGGCAACTCGTCTTCAGGCAGGGTGAAGATCACGGCAATCGGTTGCAGTTGGGTCAGAATCAGCATGGGGTTGGTATCGGCCGCATGCACAATATTTCCAGGATCTACCTGCCGCAAGCCGACCCGTCCCGTGAAGGGCGCCGTGATGTTGCAGTAAACGATCTGCAGCTTGGCGTTATCGATCTGCGCCTGATCGGTGCGCACTTGTCCATCAAGCTGATCGACCAAAGATCTCTGTGTGTCCACTTGCTGCTGGGCAATGCTGCCGGAGGGAATCAGCGTGACGTAGCGATCCAGGTTCAACTTCGCATCGCGCAGGGTTGCCTGGTCTTTGAATAGCTGCGCCTGCATCTGTTCCAGTTGCACCTGATAAGGGCGCGGATCGATCACGATCAGTAAATCGCCCTCTTTCACGACTTGCCCTTCCTGAAAATTCACCCGCATGATCTGCCCATCGACCCGGCTTTTGATGTTGGCCGTGTAAAAAGCAGTCACCGAGCCCAGTCCCACGAGATACACCGGCACGTCTTGCTTTTGTACTTTTGCAATTGAGACGGAGACGACATGCGGGCCGGCGGCGTGCGCGTTCTGCTTGGAATAGGCGCTGCAGCCGGAAAAAGAAACGCAAATCAAGAGCAGGACCGCACACCACAGGCGCGGACAGGCACGACGATAAGCATCGCCAACGGCAAACCGCCTTTTGGATTGCAATAAACTGGAATCGATAATCATCACATTTTTAGACCGGCACAAAATTTCACAGGAGGCTGAAGCTGTCATCCATTAGACGTATCTACTCTGACTCGGTTTCGGGCCGTCTGCCGGACAACAGCGGCAGGTTATACACCGTAGTTCTCCTGCGCAGAAAGCGGGGAGAAATCGCAGTGTAAATTTAATGATAAACCTTACAAATCAAGCATCAACTGTGGCTAGGCGGAGGTCAAGCTTACGGAAGAATGTTTTACAAATCTTTACGCCCTTTGACTCTCGTTTACTTGTTCGCGAGGTTCAGCTCAGGCGGGATCGGGTGCCGGGCTTCATAGGCCGCAATTTCAGACCCGTGCTGCAAGGTCAGGCCGATGTCGTCCAATCCATTCAGCAGGCAGTGGCGCACGAATTCGTCGATCGGAAACTTCGCACAGAAGCCTTGGTTGTCGCGCACTTCGCATTGCTCGAGGTCGATCGTGAGTTCGTAATTGCTGGAATCCGTCGCGCGCTTCATCAGTTCGGAAATTTCATGCTCGCTGAGGCGCACGGTCAGGAACCCGTTTTTCGTGCTGTTGTTGGCAAAAATATCGGCGAACGAAGAAGAAATCACGGCCCGAAATCCGAAATCGGCCAGCGCCCAGACCGCGTGCTCGCGTGACGATCCGCAGCCAAAATTTTTTTCCGCGACTAGAATGCTCGCACCGGCATAACGCGGATCGTCGAGAACGAATCCGGAATTCTTCTTCCCATCAGCGCCGAACCGCCAGTCGTAAAACAGAAACTCGCCGAAGCCCGTGCGCTCGATCCGCTTCAAAAACTGCTTCGGAATGATCTGGTCGGTGTCGACGTTCACCCGATCCAGCGGCGCCACGCGGCCACGATGCACAGTAAAAGGTTTCATTGAAACTTCCAATTCCGAATATCGGTAAAGTGTCCAGCAATCGCCGCGGCAGCGGCCATCATAGGACTCACCAGATGCGTCCGCCCGCCCCGCCCCTGTCGTCCTTCAAAATTGCGATTGCTCGTAGACGCACAGCGCTCACCCGGTTGCAAAATATCGGGATTCATTCCCAGGCACATCGAGCAGCCCGACTCGCGCCATTCAAATCCCGCATCGAGAAAAATCCGATGCAGACCTTCCTGCTCCGCGGCCTTTTTCACATTCTGCGATCCCGGCACAACCATCGCCCGCACCTTCGAACTCACGCGATGGCCGCGCGCAACACGCGCCGCCGCACGCAAATCCTCGATGCGCGAATTGGTACACGATCCAATAAACACGCGGTCGATCCCAATATCTTCGATTCGCTTTCCCGGCTCCAGTCCCATGTACTGCAAAGCAAGTTCAAAGGCGCGCCGGTCTGATTCCTTCATTCCGTTTGATTCCGGCACGCGGCCCGTTACCGGAGCCACCATGCCCGGATTCGTTCCCCAAGTCACGAAGGGAGAAAGCTGCGCCGCATCCATCTCAACAATCTTGTCGAACTCTGCGCCAGCGTCCGAAGGCAACTTGCGCCAGGATGCAACTGCACTCTCCCATTCGCCGTCGCGCGGAGCAAATCGTCTCCCCTTCACATAGGCGAACGTGGTTTCGTCTGGGGCAATCATGCCCGCCCGCGCTCCCGCCTCAATGCTCATATTGCACAGCGTCATGCGGCCTTCCATCGAGAGCGCACGCACCGCTTCTCCCGCGTACTCGATTACATGGCCGGTTGCGCCATCGGTGCCAATCTGACCGATAATTCCCAGCGCCAGGTCTTTCGCCGTGACTCCTTCCGGTAATCGCCCGCGCACATCGATTTTCATCCTCTTCGGCTTTTGCTGGGCAAGACATTGCGTCGCCAGGACGTGCTCGACCTCCGACGTTCCAATGCCGAACGCGAGCGCGCCAAACGCACCGTGTGTGCTGGTGTGGCTGTCGCCGCAAACAATGGTCATGCCCGGCTGTGTGAGCCCCAGCTCTGGCCCAATCACATGCACGATGCCTTGCTCGGGCGAATCCATATCAAACAAGCGAACGCCGAACTCTTTACAGTTCGCCTGGAGTGCGGCAATCTGCTTTGCCGCAATCAGATCGGTAATCGGAGTTCCGCGCGGCTCGGTGGGAATATTGTGATCAACGGTGGCAACGGTGCGCGACGGCTGCCGGAGCTTTCTTCCGGAAACTCGTAAGCCGTCGAATGCCTGCGGCGAAGTGACCTCATGGACCAAATGCAGGTCGATATAAAGAATGGGCGACCGACCGGACGGTTGAGCAACCACGTGCGCATCCCAGATTTTTTCAAACAAAGTTCGTTTTGTTGACATGAATTCCGCCATCCGCTCCGCCGAAACGCAGTTTTTAGTTTTTCACAGAGCGGCAGACCGGAGCAAGCAAGCGGGGGCTTTGTCGGCGCGAAGTGCGGCTTGCACTGGCAGAAATATACTCCTTGACCCGCGCATCCGGAAGTGGCAAAATTTGGCCTTCGTTGCCTCGCCCTGCCGAGTTCCCGACGCATTTAGCCCGCAAGTCCGGCCCTTAACTTCACATCCGTGAAAGGAGCAAACCATGTCTCGCTCAGTTAGCATGAATCCCTCTGGTTCCCGCCGGAAAGTCCAAGTTAGTCCGAGGTTCGACAAAACTCTTGCTGCCTACATGCTCACCGCCGGCGCCGCCGGAGTAGGGCTTTTGGCCTCGGCAGTGCCCGCCCACGCGAAGGTTGTCTATACCGCGGCCGACCAGCAGATCGAACCCAACACCGGGCTGTCGCTGGATTTGACCAACCATGGAATTACCAATTTTGTTTTTTCTAACTATTACAGTTCCACCAGCTCGCTCCTGAATCTGTCGATCGCACCTGTAAATGCGAGTAACGAGATCTTCTCGACCGGTGGCAATGTTTTTTCTGCTTTTGCGGCCGCCATACCGGCAGGCGTGGAGATCGGCCCTGACGGCAAGTTTAAGAAGAGATCCGGGGATGAGATGGCCGATAGTGAGTCGACTCGACCAATATGTCGGGGCCCCTGGGTTCACGCCAATGAACGCTATCTGGGTCTGAAATTCGTAATTAACGGGGAGTTTCACTTTGGCTGGGCCCGGCTCGACGTCAACTGCGATTATCCGCACCCAATAAATGCCAGACTGACCGGCTATGCGTATGAGACCATCCCGAATCAGCCAATTGTGACCGGTGACACGCAGGAAACAAATGTCAGCGACAGGGGTTCGCTCGGCAACCTCGCGCGAGGCGCGGCAGCGCTCTCCAACGGCCGTGACGGGCAGACGTCAGACGAGATTCACTAACTCCTCAGTATTGAAACTCGGGGTCCCACCGGTAGCCATTTCTGCTGAGGCGGTTCCACCCTTCGCGGTTTTCGAGGGGCGGGCATTCGCGCGCATGGTAGGAAAGTTTTTTAAGCGAGACCTTGATCGCCCGCTGGGGACCGGCCTCGTCATTTATCATAAGGGCTGGGCCCATGCTCAACGGCAAGCGCATCGCGGTAGTAATGCCCGCTTACAATGCGGAGAGAACACTTGAGGTTACGGTCAACGAACTGCCGGATCTGGTCGACATCCGCATTCTCGTCGACGACAGCAGCTCCGACCATACTGTAGAACTCGCAGCCAAACTGGCGCGGCGGCTGGATCTGCAAGTCTTCCAGCATGATCGCAATTACGGCTACGGACGCAATCAGCAAACCTGCTACCGCGAAGCTCTTTTGGCTGGCGCCGATGTCGTAATCATGGTTCATCCCGATTACCAATACACGCCTTCGCTGGTCACAGCCATGGCCAGCATGGTTGCCTACGATGTTTACGACGTTGTGCTCGCCTCGCGCATCATCGGAGGCACGGCGCTGCTGGGCGGTATGCCGCTCTACAAATACATCGCAAACCGCCTGCTGACAGCCTTCGAAAATCTTTTCCTGCGGGTGAAACTTTCCGAGTATCACACCGGCTACCGCGCCTTCAGCCGCAAAGTCCTCTGCGAGCTTCCGCTGCTGGAGAACTCCGATGATTTCGTGTTTGACAATCAAGTGCTCGCCCAGTGCGTGTATTTCGGTTTTCGCATCGGAGAGGTTTCCTGCCCCACCAAATATTTCGCAGAAGCCTCGTCCATAAACTTCCGGCGCAGCGTGAAATACGGTATCGGAGTTCTCGCCACCACGATGCAATTCGTATTGCAAAAAGCTGGGATCATCCATCTGCCGCGCTTCAGCAAAAAGGGCCGGAAGCTCGAAGCCGATATTCCCGCATACTATGCGAACCGGACTGACAACGCGCAATCCGCCAGCCCCGGAGTTTCCTGAATCTGCTCGATCTTCGACCGCAAACGAAAACCTCGCGATAATATTGTCCGTCCAAAATTAAGGAATGCGGCACACGCGCACAACAGAATTCTGGTACTGACAATCAAGTCCGGCGAGACCAGGTTGCTGCAGCACAACCCAACTCACGCCGTATTGGCGCTTCAGCCGCAACATATCCTGCAGCCCCAAATGTTTCCAAGGCGTTTGCGCCTGCACCTGTTCCCACCATTCTCCTGCGAGAGTGGGAAACATGCTGACCACGCCATCATCCTTTACCCAATCGGCCAGGCGGCTGCGCTCGGCCACGCAACGGAATCCGATTTCATCTTCGCCGGCGAGATGCAAGTATTCGGGATCGAGCGCAAAGCGCGCGTCCGTTGGAGTATTCTCTCGAATCCAGACAAACGCCTGCCCCCAAGGATTTCTAGGCGCGCTGTCTGGCCACTGGATATGCGCATTCGATGGGAAAAGCGAGCGCTGCGCTAGAAACATTCCCGCGACCAGCGGCAGGAAGAGCAGCAGCCATCGCCAGACGCGGCCGCGCAAAATGTACTCTCCAGCCAAGCCACCGATCACAACGAACAGCACGATATAAAGCAGATGCAGGCAGCGCAGCGGCTGCAGGCGCGCCAGGCACCTCCAATCTCGCGGGTAAATCAACGATGAGCGCGGAGACTAGAAAAACCAGATCGTAGATCACAAACGCGCGGCTAACCCGCTCGATAACCAACCATTCCCGCCGGCGGGCCTCTCGCGCGAACCAACAGAATAATGCCAGCGGAGCAACCGCCCCCAGCAATTCATACCAGGCCCAATGCTGGATATAGAAATAACCATGTACCTTCGCAACCGCCTGATACGCATGAGAAGGCGGTGGCGCAATTGGAATCCCAGGAAGAAACAAAGCGACAGCTGCCGTGCACGCTTTCTTCCAGCGGCCTTCGAGTTTCTCCATCGTGAAAATCAGGACGCAAAATGAAAATGGAAACACCCACATCAGCGGATGCACCAGTGCGGCAAACACCAGCCACAGCAACACGCGCACGTATTTCCTTTCCAGCATGCGCACCACCGCGAACACAGCCGCGAATGCCGCCAGATTTCGCGGATTCAAATACTGATCCATGACGTAAAGAGCAGTGCCGGCCACGGGCATTGTCAACAAAGCAGCGACCAGGCAGACTCCGCCCCAGCGCGCCAGCGCAGTCGGAAAAAACAGGCCGCTCAATTCCCAACACGCAAGCAAGAGCAAAAAGATGGACGCCACTTGCCAAACGAATAGCACGACCGGCAGCGATAAATGAGTGAGGCGCACGGAAAAAGCAATCAGATTGGGGAAAAAAGTCAGGTGCGCGTGGGCTTGAAAGAATTCACTCCATGCCGGGAATAACTCCGGATGCAGGATCTTCTCCACCCCCGGAATATAAATTTCCGCGTCTTCAGCGCAGGGATGGTATCCCTGCACCAGGAACGCGGCAGCCGTGAGAACGAGCAAAGCGCCCAGCGTCTGGTATTTGTTGGCGTGATTTTCTTTCACTGAATTGGCGAACACCGAATAAAAGAAGACTGCATCGGCGAATACTAATTAGTGAGTACTGAACCGTCTTGAGACTACACTACCGGCTTGCGCGTTCTTTGAGCTCTACGTAGCATCTAAAGAACATGGCTGCCGCTCTGGTTCCCGAACGTCTCCGGCCCAAAATGGCTCTCGGAGAAATCCTCAATTTTGCTTACGATACGTTCTGCAGCAACAAAATCCGCTTTATCCTGACTGCTCTGGGGATGGTAATTGGTACGGCCTCGCTCATCTTAGTCGTCACCATTGGCATGACCGGGCGGCAATACGTTCTCAATCAGATTCAGGCAATCGGCACCAACGAAATCTGGGCTGAGTATCTCGGCGGCGCGCCTCACATCAGCAACTCCAACCCCGATCCGCTTACCATTGAAGACCTGCAAGCTGTCAGGCAGGATGTTCCCGGCATCATCGCTTCCTCTCCCGTAACTCAATTCTCCGATCGCGTGCCCATCGGAAACGGGCGGGAGAAAGATATCAGCATTCTGGGCGTGACCCCGGAATATGTTCGCGTGCGCAACCTGGTGGTTCCTGCTGGAAGGTTTTTCGACCAGGAAGACTCCCAGGCCCACAACAAAGTGGGCTTGATCACCACGAAGCTGGCGGAAGAGATTTACGGCTCGTCGCAAAACGCTGTGGGCAAAGTGATCAAACTCACCGACCTGCCCTTCACCATCATCGGAACTTTCAAAGAGCGCGTCGAGACCTTCGGCCAGTCGGAGATCGTCGACAATACGATGCTCATTCCCTTCTCGGTAAGCCGCTATTTCAGCGAGATCCCTAACATCAAAATGTTGTACTTCTCCATGGAAGACCCGTCCATGGTGATTCCCGCGACAGCGCAGATCAAGCGCGTTTTGTATTCACGGCATCGCGCCGAATCGGTCTACGATGTCTCTAATCTCACCGCGCTGCTTTCCATGGCCGACCGCATCGCCACCGGACTCACCTGGGTCCTGCTGCTGATTTCGATGGTCACTCTCATCGTCAGCGGCATCGGCATCATGAACATCATGCTCGCGACTGTGACCTCGCGCATCCGGGAAATCGGCATCCGCAAAGCGGTGGGCGCCACGAACCGCGAAATCCGCTTTCAGTTCCTCTCCGAAGCGATCCTGATTTCTCTTGTCGGAGGCTTTGTCGGCATCGTGATCGGCCTTGCCATTCCGTATTCGGTTCGCTTTCTCACCGAATATCGCATCCCGATCTCTGGCCTGTCTGCGATTATTGCCATCGTGGTCTCATCGATCGTGGGAGTAATTTTCGGCACGGTTCCCGCCGCGCGTGCCTCCCAGCTCGATCCGGTAGAAAGCTTGCGGTACGAATAAAGAATCAATACACTTCGCCCATGCGGCGCGACGCCATCGAACTAGAAATATTTAAAAATCTTTTTCATTCGATTGCCGAGGAGATGGGTGCGGCGCTGCGCCGCACCGCATTCTCACCGAATATCAAAGAGCGCCGCGATTATTCCTGCGCTGTCTTCGACTCCAGCGGCGAGGTCATTGCCATGGGCGACCACATGCCCGTTCATCTTGGATCGATGCCCCGTTCCGTTCGGGCGGGAATTGCCGCCTGCGAAATGGCTCCCGGCGACGTTGTCATGCTGAACGATCCCTTCTGCGGTGGAACTCACCTGCCCGATATCACGCTGATTTCGCCAGTATATGTATCGCTCAGGCCGGTCAGAGCGACTCGAACCGCCGCGCATCAGCGCGAGCCAAAGACCCATCCTGACTTTTACGTTGCCTCCCGAGCTCACCATGCGGATGTCGGCGGCTCCTACGCGGGATCGATGGGACTTTGCCGTGAAATTTATCAGGAAGGATTTCGCATCCCTCCCGTGCGGCTGCAGCGCGCAGGCGAGATGGATCGCGATGTTTTGCAGCTTCTCCTCAGCAACGTACGTACGCCGGAAGAGCGCGAAGGCGACCTGCACGCGCAACTCGCCGCTTGCCACACCGGGGCCGAACGGCTTGCGGAAATTTGCACCCGCTATGGGATCGATCGAACCAAGCGGGCCGCGCAAGAGCTTCTGGAGTATTCGGAGGAACTGATGCGCGCATTCCTACGGCAGGTTCCTGCAGGGACCTATCGTGCCGAGGATTTTCTGGACAATGACGGCATCAGCGATCGGCCAGTGAAGATCGTAGTTGCCGTAACTGTTGATTCGGCGAGCCGCTCAAGCAGGAAAAAAACTGTAGCTCGGCGCTCTCCCGTAGCGACGGTTGACTTCACTGGCAGCGATCCTCAAGTTGAAGGAAGCGTGAATGCAGTCGAAGCGATCACATACTCCGCCTGCTTCTATGTATTCCGTTGCCTGCTCGCAGATGAAGTTCCCGCAACCGCTGGCTTAATGCGGCCGATTCGCCTTATCGCGCCGCAGGGAACAGTTGTGAATGCCCGGCCACCGGCGGCCGTTGCCGGCGGCAACGTTGAAACCTCGCAGCGTATCGTCGACGTGTTGCTGCGAGCGCTGGCCCAAGCTCTGCCCGAGCGAATTCCCGCAGCCGCGTCCGGCACAATGAACAACCTCACGATTGGCGGAATCGATTTCCGTACCGGCCGGCCGTTTGCCTATTACGAAACCATAGCCGGCGGAATGGGAGCACGGTCGCGAAAGCCGGGCGTCTCCGGCGTGCACACGCACATGACCAACTCGCTGAACACCCCAGCCGAGGCGTTGGAGTACGCTTATCCATTGCGGGTCAGGCAATATTCGCTTCGCCCTGGCAGCGGGGGAAACGGCGCGTCTCGCGGCGGCGATGGAATTGTGCGCGAGATCGAGGTGCTTACCGCCTGCGAAGTCACGCTGCTCTCGGAACGGCGAGAACATGCGCCATGGGGACTCGCAGGTGGCGATCCGGCCTTACCGGGCAAAGCGCGGGTAATCCGGCGGGGAGGAGCCGTCGAGGAAATGCCCGGTAAATTCAGCACCCGGCTCGAAGCCGGCGAGCGAATCAGAATTGAATCACCAGGCGGCGGAGGCTGGGGACGAACTGACAAGGCTGCATCCGCAATTAAGATAGCGAGCGCAGATTAGTTAGGTCGGATTCGCCAGATTGGATCAAGCAGTCGGGTTGGGCAGGCAGGTGCGTTTTATTTCGGCGGGCAAATTCGAGTTTTAAAATTGAGGTTGCTTCATGCAGATCGTCAAATCGGTTGGCGTAATGTCGGTAGCCAAGATCATGGGGTTGGTTTACGGCTGCTTGGGCCTGATCTTCGCTCCATTCTTTCTGCTGATCGGATTGCTTGGAAGTGTGGCCGGGGGACATAGAACTCCGTTCGCGGGAGCGCTCGGGGTCATCTTTGCTTTGCTCATGCCGATTCTCTACGGACTTATGGGATTTCTGATGGGAGCGATCGGAGGAGGCTTGTACAATCTTTTTGCGAAGCTGGTTGGAGGTTTTGAAGTGGAACTGGAAGTAAAACCGGACATCCTCTCCGCGCCTTACCCGATCGTGCCTCCGGCGAATCCATCTTATACTTCTACTTCCTGAGGCAGGATTCATGACCGATATTGCAGCCCATTATCTCGAGGAAGCCCGCAAGCAGATGCGCGGTCACAAGCGCATGGCGGAAGCAGCCATGGCACAACTTTCAGACGAGGATTTCTTCGTAACAATTGATCCCGAGTCGAACTCAGTCGCCGTTCTCGTAAAGCATCTGGCCGGCAATATGCTCTCGCGGTTCACCGGCTTTCTTACCAGCGACGGCGAAAAGCCCGACCGTTTTCGCGACCGCGAATTCGAAATCAATGCCGACACCAAGCGCGACGACGTCATGCAATGGTGGGAAGATGGCTGGAGTTGCGTAATGGGCGCCATCGACGCTCTCAAACCAGAGGATGTGATGCTTACGGTCACGATCCGAGGCGAGCCCCATACCGTGCTGCAGGCGATAAACCGGCAGATCGCGCATTACGCGCAACACACCGGCCAGATCGTTTTCCTGGCCAAACACTTAAAATCAGGCGAGTGGAAGACGCTGAGCATTCCTCGCGGCAAATCGGAAGACTATAAGACGGCGCCGCCAAAATCCTCTCGGGGATCGCCAAAGTGACTGCGAAGCTGAAGTAGACTGCGAAGCTAAAGAATGACGCTGATGCGCGCCAAAATTCCTCCGGTGCTAGAATCATACGTTTGCTCATAGGCCGAATCGCACAGGTATCTCATGCCAACCTCCATGCTCGCTGTAGTGAAGCCCGAAGCCGCGCCGGGCGCGGAGATCCGCGAAGTCAAGATTCCTGCCTTCGGCCCGCGCGATGTCCTGGTCAAGGTAAAAGTTGCATCCATCTGCGGCACCGACCTGCACATCTACAACTGGGACCGCTGGGCGCAGAACCGCATTCATCCTCCGCTGATCCCCGGACATGAATTTTGCGGCGAGGTCGCCGCCTTCGGCGACGAAGTCACCAGCGTGAAAGAAGGCGATTTCGTCTCCGCGGAGATGCACGTGGCCTGCGGCAAGTGCCTGCAATGCCGCACCGGCGAAGCCCACATTTGCCAGAACGTAAAAATTATCGGCGTCGATGCCGATGGCGCTTTTGCCGAGTACGTCGTGATCCCAGAATCGAACATCTGGAAGCTCGATCCCGCGATCCCGCTGGAATATGCGTCGATTCTCGACCCGCTCGGCAACGCGGTTCACACTGTGCTGGCCGGCGAGATCGCGGCGAAAAGCGTGGCGATAACGGGATGCGGCGCCATCGGACTGTTTGCCATTGCAGTGGCGAGAGCGGTCGGTGCCACCAGCATTTTTGCCATCGAGGTGAACGAGCATCGCCGTGAACTCGCACTCGAGATGAAAGCGGATTATGTAATCGATCCCTCCAAAGAAAATGCGACCGCCGTTGTGATGGAAAAAACCGGCGGCCTCGGCGTGGATGTGGTTTTGGAAATGGCCGGCCATCCTGATGCGATTCGAACCGCATTCGATATCGTGCGCCGTGGCGGAAGGATTTCGCTTCTGGGCCTCACCTCCAAGCCCATCTCGCTGAACTTTTCCGAAGACATTATTTTCAAAGGCATCACCGTTCAGGGCATCAATGGACGCCGCATGTACCAGACCTGGTACCAGATGACCGCGCTGCTCAAAGCCGGCAAGCTCGACCTGCATCCGGTCATCACCGACCGCATCCCGATGAAAGATTTTTCGAAAGCCATGGAGCGGCTGAAGACCGGCGAGGCGAGTAAAATATTGGTGTACCCGAATGGCGTGCGCTGAGCAGGATCATGTAGCGCGGGCGCCCTCGCCCGCGTCTTGTGGCGGCAGAGCGTGGGGGTGGGAGGAATGGCTCTAGACGGATTTGTTCGCTGCTCCTGCATTCGCGAGGGCAGGGCCAAGCCGCATCCGTTTCCTGACCGGCTGGCTTTCGATGAATCCGGCGAGCCGATTCTGACCGGCGATCCTTCGGAAAAAGAGTGGGATGCTCATGATCGCTGGATCAGCAAGTCGTGCGAGCACGAAGGCTATCTTCTTGCCCTGTTTTTAGGCAATATCAATCGAGTAAGAAACCTGCGCGGTTTTTTGAAAGGGCTGCAGGGAAAACCCGGCCCAAGATTTCCCATTCTGCTGGAAAAAGTTCTCTACGACGGCACCCACACGGGCGATTGGATTCCGGTGAAGAAAACTCCGGCGCTGCTGAAAGAAGTTGAAACCGTGCTGCACTCGAGAGACATTCTGGCCGACTCGGAAAAAGAATTTTTCGAAAATATGAAGCAACTGTGCGAAGCCAGCATTAAAACAGGAAATCCGATCATGTTTTGAGGGATGATTTTCTTTGCGTACTTCGCGGCTGTTCTTCGCGCGCTTCGCGGTTCAACTTTTTGTTTCCCATCTTTGTAACGAGGCTCTTCTATGACCACTGCAACCCGTACTGATCCTCTTTTGTTTCTGACCGGGCAGCTCAACGAACTCAAGGCCAAGGGCACGCATTTCAAACTGCGCGTGCTCGAAGATGAACAAGCCCCGGTCTGCACTTTCGACGGCAAAAAGGTAATCAATCTTGCGTCGAACAATTATCTCGGATTGACCACACATTCCAAGCTGCGCGAAGCCGCGCTCGAAGCCACGCGCAAATACGGCGTAGGGTCGGGCGCCGTGCGCACAATCGCGGGCACCATGAAGATCCACATGGAGCTGGAAGAAAAGATCGCCCGCTTCAAGAACGTCGAAGCCTGTGTGGTTTTTCAATCCGGTTTCGCCGCCAATGCAGGCACCGTATCGGCGATTCTCGGCAAGGATGACTTCATCATCTCCGATGCGCTCAACCATGCTTCCATCATTGACGGAGCGCGCTTGTCGAAGGCAAAAATCTTAGTATTCGAGCACAAGAACATGGCGCAGGCCGAAGAAAAATTGGCCAGCGTCAAAAATGAATCCGGCAAGAAGTTGTTGATTACCGACGGCGTCTTCTCCATGGATGGAGACATTGGCCCGTTGCCCGCGCTTTGCGATCTTGCGGAAAAGTATGGCGCCATCATGATGGTTGACGATGCCCATGCCTCCGGTGTTCTCGGCCGCAACGGACGCGGCACCGTCGACCATTTCAAAATGCACGGGCGCGTCGATATTCAGGTGGGAACGTTGTCGAAGGCCATCGGCGCGCTTGGCGGATACGTCTGCGGCACGCGCGATCTGATCGACTTTCTCTATCACCGCGCGCGGCCTTTCTTGTTTTCTACCTCGCATCCGCCCTCGGTCGCGGCAACTTGTATCGCTGCTTTCGAGGTTCTAGAAAACGAACCCGAACGCATCGAGAAACTCTGGGAGAACACGCATTTCTGGAAAAAGGAACTCGGCCTGCTGGGCTTCGATATCGGAGGCCGCACGACGCCCGCCAGCGAAACCCCCATTACTCCCATCATCATCGGCGACGGCAAACTCACCATGGATTTTTCCCGCGAACTGTTCAAAGAAGGCGTGCTCGGCACCGGCATCGCATTTCCAACCGTACCCGAACGCAAAGCCCGCGTTCGCACGATCATGACTGCGACGCACACAAAGGAACAGTTGGAGCAGGCGTTGGAAGTGCTGGGAAGAGTGGGGAAGAGAATGGGGATTGTACGGAACTGAAAGAGGCCGAGCTTCCCTCGGCTGGACAGCCGGGGGCGGTTGTCCCCACGCGAGGAAACGAGCCTCAGTTCGCCCGGTACGCTACCCTTCCGCTTACAATCGTCGCCACAACCTTCCCCGTAAACTGCCAGCCATCAAACGGAGTGTTGCGCGAGAGGGAGCGCGACTTCGCGGCCTCAAATGTCCACTTCTTTTTGGGATCGAAAATTGTCACATCGGCGAAACTACCTTTCGCCAGAGATCCGCGGCCGCGGAGATCGAAAACTCGCGCCGGCCCCGAAGTAAACAATTCGACGATGCGGGTCAGAGGAATTTTCTGCTCGCGGTGCAGCTTCGTAATCGCCAAAGCCAGCGCCGTTTCAAGGCCGGTGATCCCGAATGCGGCCCGCTCGAACTCAACCTGCTTCTCGTGCGCGGCATGGGGAGCATGATCGGTTGCAATCGCGTCGACTGTGCCATCGGCCAGAGCAACCAGAATCGCTTCGCGATCGCTCGCCGAGCGCAGCGGAGGATTCATCTTGCAGCGCGTATCGTACTCACCGACGTTTTCGTCGATCAGGGTGAAATGATGTGGCGTGACTTCGCAGGTCACACGGGCTTTTGCCCGCTTTCCGCGACGCACAGCTTTCAGCGCATCGGCCGTGGACAGATGTGCCACATGCAGGCGCGATTCGCGAATCTGCTGCGCCAAAGTTACGTCGCGATCGACAATACTCGCTTCGGCCGCCGCCGTCATGCCGCGCAAGCCAAGACGAAAACTGGTCGGGCCCTCGTGCATCGAACAGTTTTCCGTAAGCCGGGTGTCTTCGGCATGCTGCACTACCGGCAGGTTCAACTCCGCACCTAAACGCAGCGCAGCCGTCATGGTTTCATCATCCAGGATCGGTTTGCCGTCGTCAGTTACCGCGGCGGCTCCTGCTCGCTGCAGGGCCGCAAAATCGGTCAAAGAGGTTCCGCGCGAGCCGCGCGTGGCCGCCGCGATGGGAAACACATTGACCACGGCTCCGCGCTCAGGATTTCGCAACCATGCGACCCACTCGTCAGTATCGACGACCGGCGCGGTGTTCGGCATGCTGCAGACTGAGGTGAACCCTCCGGCAGCAGCAGCGGCGGTTCCGCTGGCGATGGTCTCTTTGTAGCTCTGCCCCGGCTCACGCAAGTGAACGTGGAGATCGATGAATCCCGGCGCAACGATCAGCCCGCGGGCATCGAACTTCTCGTCGGCGCTGCCGCGAATCTTATTCGGCAGCGCGATTTCGGCAACGCGCCCATCGCGCAGCAAAATATCCATCGGCGCATTGGTCTTCGCCGCAGGATCGATCACGTGCCCGCCCTTGATCAGCAGGCTTCTGGCGTCTCGCGTTTTATTTTGAGCACTTGGCATTTAGCAGTTAGCACTTAACGGACGGTGTCTCATCTTGCCTTCCCTAACGCCCGCGCCAGGATCGCCATCCGCGTTGGCACGCCGTTGTGGACCTCGTCAACGATCACCGACTGCGGACCGTCTGCAACTTCTGCCGTCAGTTCAAGCCCACGAATAATCGGGACCGGGGTGCATCACAATGGCATCGCGTTTCGCCAACTTCAAGCGCACTGCCGTCATTTGATAACGCTCAATGTAATCCTGCAAACGAATTTTCTGCCCGGCCAGTCGTTCTTTCTGCAGGCGCAGCAGCATAATCACATCCACTCCGCGCAATGCTTCTTCAACGTAGCGGGTGATGCGCAGGCCGGGCACCAGCGTCGCCGAGACCTCGGGAACGAACTCGGGCGGGCCGCAGAGCGTGATCTTCGCTCCGAACCGGCTCAACAAATGGCAGTTCGAGCGCGTCACGCGGCTGTGATAGATGTCGCCGATAATTGCTATCTGCAAGCCCTTAAACGACCGTTTGTGCTTGAGGATGGTGAAAGCATCGAGCAAGGCCTGCGAAGGATGCTCGTGCATGCCGTCGCCGGCGTTGATCACAGGAATATCGAGATGCTTCGCCATCAGAAGCGGCGCGCCGGCGGCAGGATGCCGAATCACGATCGCGTCCGCGCCGACAGCGCGCAGAGTGTAGCCCGTGTCCAGCAAAGATTCGCCCTTCTCGATGCTCGATCCTGAAGACTGCACCAGAGTGGTGATCGCGCCCAGCGATTTCGCCGCAATCTCAAATGAAGAGCGGGTGCGCGTGGAAGCTTCGTAAAACAACAGTACGATCCGCTTGTTTCGCAACAGCGGCCGGGCTTTGAGCGGGTTCATTCGGCGCGCGAGTTTCAGCAAATCCGAGATTTCCTCGGACCAGCATGTGCTCGAGTCCAAGCAATGAACCGCGTGCCGGATTGTTCGATGTGGAAGAAGGCAAACGCTGCATCATACGCGGCCAAGCCCGCGTAGGGCAAGATGCTCGCATCGAAGGCCGCCAGGAAGTGAATCTGGAGCTTAAGGTTTCTGATTGCGCCCCAGGAACCACGCTCCCATGGCTCCTCCGGCAGCGCCCAGAGCAATGAAAGCCACCAGGCCAAAAATCACTGAGCCCACCATCATGAACGCAAAACCCTCAGGGGTTTTGACGAAGTCGACAAAAGGTTGCACTTCAGGGCCGGGGTAGCGTTGTGCGACCTGCTGGGCAGCTTGTCGAGCATTTCAGACCGCAGCTCTGCGCCTTTGTGAAGCAGCACGACGGCCAGCGTTTCGAAGATCGTCGACAGTCCAAAGATTAGCAGGCCAGTCACCGCGCCCAGCCGGGCCCCGGTTCCGGGTCGTAATGCGGCTCCAAGCGTTTGCCGGCGTGAAAAGGTCACCGCCAGCCATCCGGCGGCCAGCGCCGCCACAAACGGATTCAGGCCCACCAACGAGAGCACAATCGCGAGCGCGGCGGCGAGAGCGCACGGCTTCAGATCGTGGGACCAACCGGCAGGCAAAGAGTTCGCAGAATCGATGGGAAGAACGTGCACCGTTTCAGCATGTCCCTCCAACACCGCGCCCTCGCCAGCGAGGGCCGGCTGCGGAACAGCTTCGGGAAGGATCACTCGAATCTGGGGCGCGCCGCAGTCTGGGCAGAAAGGTCTGCCCTCTTCAAGAGTGCGGCCGCACTTGTGGCAAGCGTGATTCATTACAAGAAAGGAGAGCTAGCTTGAAAGTATCGCACCCTGCGCGGCCCGCGCAAGGAACCTGAGCAGTCGGTGGTGGTGCCGTTTCATTGTAAAGGCACCAGTACCGAGTAGTCGGATTTGTGTTTGGCGTGAGCGTCAGGCAGCAGTATTAAATATCAGCGTCTTTGGCGTGGGTGCGCACGTAGACCAGCGAAAAGCTAGACCCTTTGCCGTCCGGTTCGACCGCCACAATATGCTGGTCGTCTTTTTTGCCCACCTTGAGTTCCACGTTGCTGCCGTGGTCACCTTTGCAGGTCAATTCGTTCGACTTGTCTGAACCCTGCGACTCCATGTTCATGTCCAAGTCCAAACTAGTGGCATGGCATTCCAGCACGTTGCCGTACTTTTTCAACTGGTCTTTGTAAAACGATAAAATTTTCGCCGGAGCGTCGCTGGATTCGTATTTCAGGGCCACCACCTTTAGCCCGTATCCGAAGCCAGAGAAATTTACGTTGGCGCTATCGTTGTCACCGTTAGAATCCTTGGGCTTCAGGTGAGCGCCCGGGTAGATCGCCAGCCCAACATCCGCAGCATCGGCGTCGTTGGAAACGTGCATGCCGCCAAGCGGCGTTCTAATATCCACCTGTTTATCTTGCCCGTCGCTTTCTTTCTTCACATTCATGCTGCACGCAGATATCAGCGATAAGGCAAAAAAAACTGCGACCGCGGTTGCAAGCAAACCCATGCGTTTATTTGCGTTCATAGTTTGAACCTCCACTGGCAACTTGAACGGCCGCTCTATCCCGGCACCGCGCTCGGCGATGTTGGGAATGCTGACCGGCAAATGCCCACGAATTGGAATTTCTCCAAATAAGGCTTTTACTGCGCTGATCTCCGAAACCGAGGCGTTCGAAAATGTGCACATGTAATTCTCGGTCTTCGGGAAAGCCGCAGCCAGATAAGGATTTCCCATGGCGATCACCACGGTCCCTTTCGCCGCATGATCGAGAATTTGCTCCAGCAGAGTGCCGGTGGCATCGGCCATTGCAACCGTGTTGCCGACCTTTCCCGCCGATGGCACTACGTACACGGCCGCAATCACCGTCCTGGCCTGATCCACCGTTCTGAGAACATCATTGCTCATCGCTCCCGCAATTCGCGGATCGACATACATCACACGCGCGTCCGGAACCCGCGACAGAAGTTCGCGAGTAAAGGCGCGGCCTGATTCCGTACGCACGTCATCCGAAAAAACAACTGCAACGACCCGATTGTGTGTCACCTCTTGTGTTGTATACGGCAGAGCGGCCTTCGCGGTTCCCACCGATTTGGAGGAAGATTTGAGCGGCAGGATCTGTCCATTGTCGCGGACCAGAGTGACCGCGGAATCGGCAACGTGCTGGCCGAAGGCAACATTCTCCGGCTTGGCAACTACGTTGGCTAACGCGTTCACATCGACCAGGCGAGCCCTTTCGAGACTCAGCGCCGCTTTGGCTTTCAGAATCTTAAGCACTGAGCGATCCAGCCGCTCCTGCGAAATTTCACCCGACTGCACGGCCTGAAGCATAGCGTTATACGATGCTGAAAAGTCCGCGGGGATGAGCAAGAGGTCGTTGCCCGCCTTGAAAGCTTCCACCGCGGCCCGGCCAATATTGTTGGCGAAAAGATGCGTGAGTCCGGCCATGTCGAGCGCATCGGTTACCACAATCCCATTAAAGCCGAGTTGGGTCTGCAATAGGTCCGTTACGATCGCCGGGGAAATCGTGGCCACATGGTTGGGATCGGGATCGAGCGCTGGCACGGTCACATGCGCCACCATGACAGCATCGACTCCCGCAGCAATGCCTTCCCGAAACGGCGGCAGTTCGATCGAATCGAGATGCGCCCGATTAACCGTAACTTTCGCGACGCCGAGATGTGAATCCGTCGCCGTGTCGCCGTGGCCAGGAAAATGTTTGACGGTCGTCATCATACCGGCCTCGTGCGCACCTTTTATGTAAGCCGCCACGAGATCCCCAACCTGCTTAGGATCTTCTCCGAACGAGCGCGTATTGATGATGGGATTGGCAGGATTCGAATTGACGTCGGCATCAGGAAAAAAATTCCACTGAATGCCAATCGCCCGCGCTTCTTCGCCGGTAACGCGTCCGAAAGCTTCGGCATCTTCCAGACTGCCATCGCCACCGAAGGCCATGGCGTGCGGGAAAACTGTCGTGCCCATCAGGCGCATGGAGACGCCGCGCTCAAAATCCGCCGCAAAAAGCAGTGGCAGCTTCGAATCGCGCTGCAGGCCATTCAGCAACTCCGCAGCTTCATAAGGTTCGCTGCGCAGAAGGAAGGGGCCATCCACATGCACGGTCATGGCAAACGAGCCCACGTGATACTTGTTGATGTTTTCGCGCAACTGCAGGTACTCGGGACTATCGACGTTCAGAAAACTTGCGCGGCACCAGATCATGAAAACCTGGCCGATCTTTTCTTCCAGAGTAAGTTTGTGCAACGTCTTCGCAGCCCATTTGTCGCCGTCGTGCGTGAGATGGATTGGCCCGGGATGCTGATATTTTTCTTTGGCAGAAGCTGCGGGGACAAGGACGCTAACGACTACGAGTAACGCAAAGATGCGGTGCATGCAGAAAACCATAGCAGAAAAAGGCGCTGTAAGCTGCTCCCTTACCCTGCAAAGTTGCTTGCAATTTCAGCAGCACAAATCACAAACGCTTCATTCTGAATCCTAGGGTCATCGCCAAATCCGCGCAGCCAGCGAATGTCAGGCTCGCGCCGAAACCAGGTCATCTGGCGTTTGGCATAATTCCGATGGGCCTGTTGCGCAGCCTGCACCGCCTGCTCGCGCGTAATCTCTCCGCGCACGAATTGCACCGCCTGCTTGTATCCCAGAGAAGAGAGCGGCGCAGCATCGTTGCCATATTTCTCATGCAACCCCCGCGTCTCATCGATCAGCCCGACTTCAAACATCCGTTCCGCGCGACTATTTATGCGCTCGTACAGCACCTGCCTGTCCGGATCAAGACCGAGGCGCAGAATGCGAAAGCCGCGCAACGGATCACGCCCCTGGCGCTGCCACAGCTCGGTCATCTTCTGCCGTGACGTTAAACAAACTTCGATTGCCCTGACGATTTTGGGCAGATCGTTGGCATGGGTTTTATCGGCGGCAGCGGAGTCCAGATGCCGAAGAACGCGATACAAATAATCCGAACCGCGGGCCTTCGCACTTTCGCGAAGCCGTTCCCGTAGCTCTTCCGAGCGCTGTGGGCCGGGGAAAAGTCCCTCGAGCAGCGCCCGGAGGTAAAGCCCCGTTCCGCCGGCAACAATGGGCAAGCGACCGCGCAATTTTATATCGTCCAAAACCAGTCGGGCCTGGCGCGCGTATTCTCCAGCCGTGATAAGCCCGTTGGGCTCGATGAAATCGAAAAGATGATGCGGCACGCGTGCTCTCTGCGCCTGCGTTGGCTTGGCGGTGCCGATATCAAACTCGCGGTACATCGCCACGGAATCGCAGTTGACGATCTCGCCCGCAAAACGCTCGGCGAGTGCCAATGAGAGAGCTGTCTTCCCGCTGCCGGTCGGGCCAAGCAGCGCTACCAGCAGTGGCTCAGGATTCGCCGAATCCACCGTCAGCGCAGGCTCCAGTGGATGGCGTGCCAGTAGCGGATGATGATGACGACGAGAAGCAGGAGAGCAATAAACAGTAACCCACCGGCTTCGGTTGCGTAAACCGCCTGGCGTTGGTGGGGCGAAGCCTTCTGCTGCTTAACGGTAGCCACGAAAAATATTGTACGCCGAGCCGAAAGCAGTGGCTCGCTGGTCGAGCTTACTCCAGATCTCTCCAGTTCGGGCCAACACCCATTTCAACCAGCAAAGGCACGGCAAGTTCATGCGCCTTTTCCATGTGTTCCCGAACTAGCGGCCGCATGATTTCGATTTCATCCTCTGGTACCTCGAACACCAGTTCGTCATGAACCTGCAGCGTCATCCGCGATTTCAACCGTCTTTCGCGCACGGCTGCATCGATCCGGATCATCGCGACCTTGATCAAGTCCGCGGCCGTTCCCTGCAACGGCGTATTTACAGCGGTGCGTTCCGCAAATCCGCGCTGGTTGGCGTTTTTGCTGTTGATGTCTGGAATCGGACGCACGCGTCCAAACAGCGTCTTCACCTTCAGCTCGCGGCGTGCTTCTTCCAATGTCTTGTCGATGAAGGCGCGAACGCCCGCATACCTCTCGAAATAATTGGTAATAAATTGCTTCGCTTCGGCAGGTTCGATGCCCAAATTCTGTGACAACCCAAATGGCGAAAGGCCATAAACAATGCCGAAATTGACGACTTTCGCCTGGCGGCGATGGTCCGCAGTCACCATCAGCGGCGGAACTCCAAAAACCTGCGAAGCAGTCAGCGTATGAATGTCGTCGCCGCGGCGATAGGCCTCAACCAGCAGCGGATCGCCGGAGAAGTGCGCCAGCAGCCGCAACTCGATCTGCGAATAATCGGCTGTCAACAGCAGGTGCCCAGGTTCGGCGATAAACGCGGCGCGAATGCCGCGCCCAAGTTCGGTACGAATAGGAATGTTCTGCAAATTGGGATTCGCCGAAGAAAGCCGCCCCGTGGCAGTCCCGGTTTGCGTAAACGTTGTGTGCAGCCTGCCAGTCGAGCGGTCGATGAGCGCAGGCAGAGTATCGACATAAGTCGATTTCAATTTGGTGAGCTGGCGGTAGTCGAGCACCATGCGCGCAATCGGGAACTCTTCGGCGAGATCTTCCAGCACATCGACCGCGGTCGAGATGGTTCGCCCTTTGCCATATTTCACCGGCTTGGGCAGATTCAGCTTATTAAAGAGCACGTCGCCCAGTTGGCGCGGTGAGCCAATGTTGAACTCACTTCCGGCAAGCTCGTGAATCTCTTTGGCTTTCACGCCGATTTCACGTTCGAGCTCAATCGACATTTTAGAGAGCGCGCCGATGTCGATCTTTACTCCTGCCCGTTCCATTCGCGACAGGACAGAAACCAGCGGCAAGTCGATTTCTTCATAGAGCGTTGTAAGCCCGGCCTGCTGCACTTCGTCGCGCAATGCCGTGGTCAATCGCCCTGTCACGTCCGCGGCCTCGGCGAGATCGCCGCTCAGCTTGAGATTAAAACGGCGCAGCGCCACCTCAGGCAGACGATGAGACGAATACGTCGGATCAAGCAGGTAGGAATAGAGCATGGGATCATGCTGAACTTTGCGCAGATCGATGCCCTGGGGTGCGAGCGCCTGCATCGCCGACTTGTAGTCATGCACAGACTTCGCCGTTTGCTCGGAGGCCAGAATCGAACTAAGTTTCGCTGCCGCACTATTTGCCGCCACACCGTTCGCTCCGAGGTTGACCAGCAGCGCTTCTCCGGCTGTCGCTGAAATCGCGACGCAGCACGAGGCAGAAGGCGCCGCCGCAGGTGAGCCGCCCGTCAGAGGCAACATCGCCTCTGTGTCTTCTTCGAGCGCTTCATCCTCGGCCGGATCGGGCACATCCGCGGAGCGCGATTCCACGGCCACTGCCAACACAGCTCCCGGCGCGAGGGACTTCACAATCCGCTCCACATCCTCTGCAGACCGGGCTTCTTCGTAATGACCCTCGCCGACCTCAACCACCGGCAAAAGTTCTTTCAGCAGCGACGTGAATTCCAACTCCGTAAAAAGTTGACGCAGTAAATCGAGATCGGGTTCGCCCGCTCGCATGGCTTCAACATCGAATTCGACCGGAACATTGATATCAATGGTCGCCATACTTTTGCTGAACAAAATAATGTCGCGGTTGTTCAGCAGCGATTCGCGGTAGGTTTTCTTTTCCACTTCAGCCGCACGATCAAGCGCCTGCTCGACGCTGCCAAACCGCCGGATGATTTCGACCGAACCCTTGTCGCCGATGCCCGGCGCGCCGGGAATATTGTCGATGCTGTCGCCGCGCAGGGCCATCACGTCGACCACGCGTTCCGGAGGCACGCCGAGAATCTCCTCCACTTTTGCCGCATCACAGATCAGATTATCTTTCGGTGGATTCAGGATGTGAACGTTATCGTTCACGAGCTGCATCATGTCTTTGTCGCTTGAAACCACGTAGACCGAGTATCTAGCCGACTCAGCTTTGCGGGCGAGTGTGCCAATCACATCATCAGCTTCAAATCCGGCCAGCTCAAGAATCGGAATGCGATAGGCTTCGAGTGCGCGCCGTATATAGGGAATCTGCTGCGCAAGGTCCCTCAGGCATGGCAGCGCGATTCGCCTTGTAACCTTTGTATTCGATTTCGGTAAAGGTCTGCGTCTTGATATCGAACTTGCGCACCTTGGTAATCGCCTCTGCCTGAGTATCGCGAAAAGTCGGCGCCGCAACGTCGAACACAGCGGCAAGATACGAGGGAGAAAAATCGTCGCGCAATTTGCGCAGCATGTTTACGAAAACATAGACGGCGGCCGTCGGCAATCCAGCCTTGGTGGACATCGAGCGCTGCCTCGCCATCGCGTGGTAAGCGCGGAATATGAATGACATCGTATCGATCAGGAAGATGCGTTCCTTGCCGGCGTTGGTGGAGTTGCGGGCCGCCGCTGGTGGCTTACTTTCGGCAGGAACCTCAGCGGGGGCAAGCTGAGCGGATTTGCTGCGTGGGGACAAGTATTAAGTTTAGCAGCGGAAAGGCTGTATGGTTCCTCTGCCTCTAGAAGTCCGCGGTAAGTCCAGGGCTAGAAGTCCACAGTAAGATCGGCTTGCACCGTCTTCTTCGCGTCGCCGCCGGGAGTATTCCGGAACACCAGGTAATACTTTTTCGACTCGTTCAGAGACGGAGGAAGGCTCAGGTCGACGGCCTGGTCGTTCGATGGATCGGAAG
This sequence comes from uncultured Acidobacteriaceae bacterium, assembly GCA_963743585.1. Classification (GTDB taxonomy): domain Bacteria; phylum Acidobacteriota; class Terriglobia; order Terriglobales; family Acidobacteriaceae; genus Sulfotelmatobacter. The sequence goes on from CAVUQI010000012.1 coordinate 893,500, forward strand.
CGAACACGGAATTGCCAGCCGTTCCCGCGGCAAAATCAGCATACTGCTGTTCATTGAAAACGAAGAAGTCGACATCCGCGCTGTGCTCGTTCGATTCGATGCCGACTTTCGTGACAAACGATTTGTAATTGCCATGCAGGTGTGGCACGGCCACGTGGGCTGGAACTTCGAATGGAAAAGCTTCCGACGTGCGGACCGTGAATGTCTTATGTACGATGTTTTCGCTGGACTCGGCCGGTCGATCGCCCACACGGTCAATATCCGCTACCTGCTCGGGTGCTTTCTTTTTCTCGCAACCGGCAAAGCTGAAAGTGAAGACAAAAATAAAAACGCTCAAGCAAGAACGCTTCCACATCTCACAGCTCATGAACGACTCCGACTCCCGTACTCTGTTGTGTAGTGCAGTTGAATTTCGCCGCAGGGCCCCTGCTCGGCTGAATAAACTACGCAGCTATCGAACGGCCGCGAATAAACATGCAGGCTGACGGCACGCTGATTGAATTCACGGGGATTGATCACGCGATGCACCGGCTCGAGCGGATCGACGGCGCAGGGACGCGAGGCATTCATCTCGACCGTGTCCGTCGCCGTGAGCTTACATTTGCCGCCGGCAATATCCTGATGCACCACGTGGAAATTTTCCACCAATAACCGCCCGATGGGCGCGGCCATCCAGCAATTTTGATCGCGATGGTTATGAATCGAACTGATCTGCCCGATCTCCCAACAAATCGCAATCAATTCGTAAAGCGGCGTCTTATCGATGAGATTGCGGGTGTAATGTTGGCCATCCCAAGTAAGATAGGGCGCGAGAGATTCGGGATCGACCGGCATCTCCGCTAGAAACTTGCGAATCTCCTCTGTGCTATCGAAAGCTTTTTCGGGAAACGCGCGCAGACCGGCGGCAAAATCCCCGACCGAAACCGTCTTCATCACCGTTGCCATGAATTTCTCCCGCAAGAGTATATCGTAAGGCTCTTGCGCAAGAAACTACACACTGGAACAAGGCATAAGTGCACGATCATTCGCTGTGGCTTGGGAGTTCAGTAGCTCCGCTCGGTGGCAAAAAGCGATTCCGTTGCCTGCCTGTTCAAGTGCAATTTTCCCCTACAATGTATCAAACAATAATTCCAAGTTATGGTTACATCGCAACAAGCGGTCGAAAGCCAACGGCGGCATTCCGTACCTCACCAGCTCGCGAACGTGAACCTGGCAGCAATTGCCGCGACTATCGCTGCCCTCGCAGTCCGCATATGGGTGGCTGCGGGAACTTTTCTCAATCCGGATGAGGCCTTGCATTTTCGCTTGGCCAACCAGCCCACGCTCGCACTCGCCCACAAAGAAAGTTTGACCGCCTCTCACCCACCGCTGCTGACGTTTGTGCTGTACTACTGGCGCGCGTTGGGTACGTCGGAATTATGGCTGCGGATGCCGCTGGTGCTGGCGAGCGTGGCTTTCTGTTGGATGTTTTACAAATGGCTGGCGAAATCGGCTGGCGAAGTTGCCGCATTTATCGGGCTTCTTTTTGTAGCTTTTCTGCCGCCGATCGTCGCGCTCTCTGCGGAGATTCGACAATATCCATTGCTGCTGGCGTTCCTCGCGAGCGCCCTCTATTTTCTGGATGAAGCGTTCGAGAAAAAGTCTACGGGAAGAATGGCCGCGTTCGCGCTCTGCCTTTATCTGGCCATGCTGTCGCATTACTCGGCCTTTTGGTTCGCGGCGGCGCTCGGCATTTACGCCCTGTTCAGAATTTTCAGCGAGCGCATACGTGGCACGCTCGTGGCGTCTTGGATAGCCACACAGGTCGGAGGCCTGGCTCTCGCAATTGTTCTGTACAAAACGCACATTTCCAAGTTGGGCATTGGCGACTCAAGACCTGTTCTGCAGGGTTGGATGAGCGATGAGTTTCTGACCCGGTCGTATTTCGATCCTGCGCACAATAATCGGATTCTGTTTCTGATCGGCCACTCATTCGGAGCTTTTCAATATTTCTTCGGACAGCTCGCCGTCGGCGATGTAATGGGATTGTTGTTCATCGTTGGCGTCATTTTGCTTCTGCGCGAAAAAAATCTTTCATCGCGGCCTAGCCAACCGCGATTGGCATTACTGATCACTCTGCCGTTTGCCATCGCTTGCGCCGCCAGCATGGCGCACCTATATCCCTACGGCGGGGCCCGGCACGTGGCTTTTCTTGTTATTCCGGCCATTACCGGAGTGAGCGTAGCGATTGAACGCATGGTCTCGGGAAAGTGGTCTCGCGGAGTTACCGCGGCAATTCTTGTGCTCGCGGTCTGTGTTATTTTCGGCAAGCCGCGCCGTCCCACCATTGATCGTGCTGATCAAAGTAGCTCCCACATGACGGCTGCGATGGAGTTCATCGCCGAAGAGGTCAAGTCTCCAGACCTGATGTTCACGGATTACCACAGCGATCTAATACTCGGCCATTACCTGTGCCGCCAGCGGCCAATCGACTTGAATACCGAGACTCCCGGCTTTGAAGAATTTTCCTGCGCAGGTCACCGCGTAGTTTCCACGGACTACAAGCGATGGATGTTTCACGCCGAGAGTTTCAGCCAAGATTGGCGGCGCCTCATACAAACTTATAGGTTGCAACCGGGAACCGCAGTTTGGGTCTTTCAATCAGGATGGGATCCGAGTGTTTCGGACGACCTGCGCAAGGATTTTCCCGAATTTCACAACCTGAAAGTCGAGCAGTTCGGGAATAACATCACGATATTCAAACTAACGGTTGGCCAGCCCATGCCCGATTCATCCTTAGGCGCGACCGATGCTGGTACGGACAACAGTATTCGTTAACTTAAAATCGGCAGCGCGCGAATTCTTTTCTTTGTCGCCGCATAGATCGCATTGCAGAGCGCCGGAGCTAATGGCGGTACGGAGGGTTCGCCAATTCCGGTCGGCGCTTCCGTGCTGGGTACGGCGTACACCTCCACGACCGGAGCTTCATCCATGCGCACAGGCGGGTAGTCGTCGAAGTTGCCTTGCACCACGCGTCCTTTATCAATGGTGATCTGCGCCCGCAGCGCATTCGAGAGCGCATAGACCACCCCGCCCTGAATCTGCTGTTCGAGAATGCCGGGATTCACTACCTGCCCGCAATCGACCACAGCCACCACGCGATGCACGCGAGGCGTGTCGTTTTCCATGCTGATCTCGACCACCTCCGCCGCATAAGTGGAGAAACATGCAAAGCACGCAATCCCGCGATAGTGGCCGGCGGGCAAGGAACTTTCCCATCCCGCCTTTTCGGCGGCGAGCTGCAACACTCCACGCATGCGCGCAGTCTTCCAAATTGTCGTGAAATATGAAATGTCTTGATCTTTCGCCAGCATATGGAGCCGATACTCGAGGGGATCTTTCTTCGCCACGGAAGCCAATTCATCGATAAAACTTTCACTCGCGAAGCCAGCTTGCAGCGCGTAAACCGAACGCATCCAGCCTAGCGGCACGGGGGTTTCTGAAAGCACATATTCCAGCGAGACATTCGGCAAGCCATAAACGAACGCGGCTTCGTCGGGAAGATCAGGGTCAATGCCGTTCGGCCCCGGTTGGCCTTTCTGTCCGCTGATCGAAGGCGCAATCAAGTGGTGCGTAAATGCAACCGGGAAACCGGTTCCGTCCAGGACCGCACTTAACTGATGCAGGCTCGCCGGACGGTACGTGGAGCAGCGCATGTCATCTTCGCGAGTCCAAATCACCTTCACCGGACTGCCGATCTTTGCGTCGTGTAACGCCTTCGAAACCTGCGCCGCTTCAACCGCATAGTCGTGCTCCAGCCGCCGGCCGAATCCTCCGCCCATGAGCGTGACGTTCACCTTTACCTGGTCTGGATCCAATCCAACGGCCTGCGCCACCGAATCGCGGCAATCTTGCGGGACCTGCGTCGGCGCCCAAAGTTCGCAACGATCCCCGGAATAATTCGCGGTGCAATTCCCCGGCTCCATCGGCGCGTGCGCCATGAAGGGCAGAGAATATTCCGCAGAAACTCGGCGTCCACTGACTTTCGAAACGTCTCCGGCTGCGTATAAGCTCGCGGCTTTTTTTGTCGCAGCCGCCCTCAACGATTCCCTGACCGCGGCCGAATTCAAATTTTTATTCGGACCCTCATCCCAATTCACATTCAATAAGCGGCGGCCTTCCAGAGCGCTCCAAACGCTATCCGCGACCACCGCGACGGCTGCGTCACTCAGCTTGCCGACATACACCACGCCAGGGGTCTTCTTCGATTCGCTATCGTCGAAGTTGATGAGCTTCCCGCCGATCGTAGGGGAGCGCGAGAGCGCCGCGTATTTCATCCCGGGCATTTTGAAATCGATTCCGAAAACTGCTTCGCCCTTCACTTTCGATGGCGTGTCCACCCGGGCCAGTCGTTGTCCTACGATTTTGTAATCCTTGCTTTGCTTCAGCGGCACATCGGTCGGAATTGGCAGGGTCGAGGCTTTGGTTGCCAACTCGCCGTAGCTGAGGCGCCGCTTTGAAGCAGTGTGAACGATCGATCCCTCCTGCGCCGCGCAAGCCGATCGCGGCACGCCCCAAGTCATTGCCGCGGCAGAAATCAGCATTTCTCGCGCCTGCGCTCCCGCCTTGCGCATCGGGTCCCAGGTTGTGCGCACGCTGGCGCTGCCGCCGGTTGTCTGGTCGCCGTAAAGCGTGCTTGCGCCAGCCTGCTCGATCTCGATCTGCTTCCAATCGGCTTCAAGTTCTTCCGCCAGAATCATGGGCAGCGCGGTGCGGACTCCCTGGCCCATTTCAGAGCGAGCCACAACGATGGTGATTTTGTTGTCCGGCGTGATGCGCAGGTAAGCGTTGGGCGAGAAAACTTCTTTTTGCGATTTCCCGTGCGGAAGATAAAAGCCCACAACCAGTCCTGCTCCCGCGGCAATACCGGCAGCAACGAATTCTCTGCGGCTCAGCGGGCTCATCGCGCACCTCCGCCGCTAGCCGCGCGGTGAATCGCTTTGCGAATGCGCTCATAGGTGCCGCAGCGGCACAGGTTGCCATTCATCGCCTGGGTGATTTGCTCGTCGCTGGGATTCGGCGTCTTCGCCAGCAGCGCAGCCGCCGTCATGATCTGGCCAGTCTGGCAGTAGCCGCATTGCGGAACCTCTTCGGCGATCCACGCCAGCTGCAATACGTGAAGCCCGTTAGCCTCCAGGCCCTCGATGGTCGTAACCTTCTTTCCGGAAACTTGCGAAACCGGCATGGAGCACGAGCGCACCGGCGATCCTTCCACATGGACCGTGCACGCCCCGCAAAGGCCCGCGCCGCAGCCGAATTTTGTTCCCGTGAGTTCCAGCGTGTCGCGCAACACCCAAAGCAGGGGCGTCTCCGGTGAAACGCTCACCTTTTTCTCGCTTCCGTTGACCAGCAATGTGAACTCGGCCATAGATTCCGATAAAGCTGCAAGAGTAATGATGATTGCAGACCATCCTATCCAACTCAGCCAAAAAGTGAAACCGGCACAAATGAAACTTGGCAAAGTAGATGTTGGCAGAGCAGGGGTTTGGCAAACCAGAAAGGCGGCTCGCTAAAGTTTCGAAACGACGGTGCCGATAGCTAATAGTCGGAGTTCATCCAATTGAAGGAACGCACTCAGCCCATACCCGGTCCGGCCGTTGATCTAATCGACCGCCGTTACCAGCCTCGTTTCAAAATCGAAGTTGAAATCACAATCCATTCCAGGACTTGCGGCGTAATCAAAGGACATACCGTCGATCTGAGCGAATCCGGAATCTCCGCCCTCCTGCCACTCGAACTTCCACTGGACGAACTTGTGGAACTGGATTTCACACTTCCTTTTGGTCCGGTCATGATCTATGCCGTGGTTCGCCAAAGGAGCGCCTTTCGCTACGGCTTTCGATTCGCTGAATCGAATTTCATAAAGGAAATCGTCCACCCGACATGCCGCGTGCTGGCCATGCAGCAATATGTCAGCGACGGCATCTGAGCGCGAGTCCAGCTACTGTCGCAGAGTCTCGCGCTTCATCGCTTGCGCAATCTGTGAACCAACTTGCTCCGCGAAACTTTGGAACGCAGGGATCTCAAATAATCGCAATCCAATCTCTTGCTGAGGCAGATCGCCGTGGGGCAAATTGCTGCTCGCATGCGCGGAATTCTCATCCTCTCTTACAGCGGCGCCCAGCCTCGCCGCGGTCGCCGCATCAAAGCTTTCGGAGACGATCACGCTGTTGTCCTGCCATTGCTCCACGATCACCGGACCTTCCTCCGTCATAATCTGCGCAGCCGCGACCGGACAGTTGGCTCCTGAACAAGCAGGTACCTCCTGCGCCACCGCCTGGTGATAACGCTGCGAAACCGCACCCGCATAGAAACTAGCAAAACGCTCCGCAGCCTGTGGAGTTTTCCAGCGCGAGACATAGAGCAAAGCCAGATCTGCGGTGCTGGGGGAAACATCCGCGACCGGCTTGTCTTTTTTCCGAAAGGTGGCGAACGCCCCGCCCTGCCACGCCGAAGAAACTTCGTCCGCGATTCTTCGTTCGCCATATTGTTTCAGGAGAGCCCGTACGTCAAGCTCGCCGACCCCACCCGAGTCATAGATCTCATATTCGTGGTTCAGCACCGCGCTCGTGTCCGGGATGCGAACCCGGGGCAGCTTCTCGCCGTCGATATATGCATCCGGTTGCAGCACCTCGTGCGAGTTGCGCGGAGGACGTGCAAACGCTCCCGCGAACGCCATCGGCTTACCGCCCCTGTGCAGCAACTCGCCTTCGAAGATTAATCCCTGTTGGTAAGCGAAGGTTCCCGTCTCCCGCAGGATCATCGGCGCTTCGTGCATGAGCTGCGAATCGATCGCCGCCTTCACCGCCGGCTCTTCCATCTGGTAGATCAGCCCGGGTGTGTCCTCCAGGGTGCGGCCGACCGGTTTGAGCATGTAATCCACGTAGACCACCATCGCCTGCCCTTCGACCACGGCTTTGCGCGCCACGGCGCTGTCGTCGGTCGCATTGGTCTCGCCGGATTTCTTCCCCGGTTTCATCCACTTCATCAGGTCGTAGTTTTGATCTTGCAAGGCATGGGTTAGTTCGTGAGCCAGAATCGGTTCCTGGCGATCGGGAGGGACCCAGTTCAGCATCGAGATCGTCTTGGTCTCGGGGTCGTAATACGCTGCGATTTCCTGTCCCGTGGACTTCACCAGAAATTCCTTTAGATTGAAGTCCCGTGGCAGGAAGCCCAGCTTCTTCAAACTGAGCTCTTGTTCGGCGAAGCTCTTCGCGTATTCTTCCCTGGCGAGTTGCCCGGTGGCATATTTCTCAACGTCGGCCTTGCTGACCAACCGGCGCTTCACCGCCGCATGCTTGGGCATGCCAGTGTCTTCTGCGGCGAAATCGAAAATTCGGTCGACGGCTTCGAACAACCTCTTCGTGTCCGCATCCGTCATCTTCACTTCGTCAGTCGTGTCCTTCCGCAGCCTGCGTGCAATATCGCCAAGGCTCTGCCCGGAGCCAGCGTTCTCCGCAACTGCGCCAAAGCCAAACATTAGCGGAATGCAGATCGCAACCGAGATTGCGAGAAAGCCGCATCGGCGGCGCAATATCTTCATAAGCCCTCAATCACAAACCGGAACCGCCTCAATTTTCACCCAGCGCGGAGGGCAAACTGATCGCAAAGTGCGACGGGGGCTTACGAAAGTAAGCGTTAGCGTAAAGACAGGTTTTTAAGCTTGAGCAGTTGGCAGAAGGCCGCCCGGAGATCTATTTAAGTGCTGCCAGCTTTTGTGTGGCGAGCTGACCGGCTTCGGTGGTGGGATTATCTTTCTTGATCTGCTCGTAGAGTTTCTTGGCGTCGGCTGGTTGATTGCTGCTTTCGTAGAGCGCAGCTAGTTGCAGCTGAGCGGTCACTTTGCTGACTGCGGTTGTCGGATGTTGAATCAGTTGCTGGTAAATGGCCACGGCATCTTTCACGCGGCTCGTGTCGCCATAAAGACCCGCAAGCGCTAAATTCGCCAGCGATGACAATTCTTCCCCGCCCGACGAAGCAACTTGTTTAAAACTCTTCTCGGCGTCGTCGTCGTCGCCCATGCTGGACGAGGAGACTCCCAGAAAATAACGCGCCACTTCTGCCGTATGCGTGTGCGGATAATTATCCACGATCGCCTGGAATTGCTTCTGCGCCGCGTCCGCGCGCTCCTTCGCCGAGGTGAAGCTCGGAACATCCGGCTGCGCCGGGGTTCCCGCAGGCCGGAGCTGGGCTTCGAGCGTGCGGCTCGCCTGCGTCAAATCGAAGCTTGCCTTCTCGTTCTGTTGGCCCTGGTAATACCATCCCCCGCCTACAATTGCCGCAATTACCACCACCGCGATAATGCCGCCCAGCAGTGTGTTTCTGTGCTCCACGCTCCAATGCGCGGTCTTCTCCGCAGTTCCGTAGGTGATGCGGCTGAATGCGTCCTGTTTGAGTTGATGGCGGGTTTGTGCGCGCACGACTACCTTTCCAGTCTCAGTTTTATGAGCCTAAATCGCGATGACTCTCTCGGTGGGACAGTAAGTGTAAGTCTATCAGCCGGGAAAACGCAGCGTCAAAGCGCCCTATTTCTGCTATCCGCTGCTAATGGGAAGCTTCTTCCAGCACTCCCCGTTCGAGTTTCTCCTGGCATTCAATGCAGTGCCGCGCCCAGGGGACGGCCTCAAGCCGCTTGGGGTTGATTTCTTTTCCGCAATGAATGCACTCGCCGAAACTGCCTTCGCGGATGCGCGCCAGCGCGTTTTCCACCATCTGCAAAATCTGGCGCTCGTTGTTGCTCTGGCTGAACAGAAACTCTTTGGTGTAGGAACTGGCGGCGCGATCGGCAATGTCCTGCGCGGTGTCTTCGTCGGCGCTGCGGCCATCGGCCTGATTGCGAGTGACCGTGCGGCGCAAGTCCTGCTGCCGGGTCTCCAGCCGTTTCTTGAATGCTTCCAACTTCTTCTTGTCCATAGCCTCACTTCTAAATTAAGCGGCGGCCCTCCGGAGCCGCACACGTGGTTTAGGCCAAACAAAAATGATAAGCGCGAGAATTGAGATGCGTCAACCGGCAGGTGGGTGGCCGGGGAAATGCCCCCGGTGGCTTGCGCTCAGCACGCAGGTCATATCGCGCATGTTGGCAAGCCTCTGTCGAAAAAAGCCAACCGGACGCTGAGACACTGAAAATGAAGCTACGGAAGTCGATGTGTTTAGGCTCGGAAAACTTCAGGCTAGGATACCATGCAGATTTGCCGCTACCGAGGTGCGTGGTGCAAGGACGTCCGCGAAGGTTCAACCGTAACCGAAACTGGAATCGCTTGCCGCGTTGAGCCGCTGGCCGCGGTTACTGTGGCTGAATAAACGCCCGTCTTCGCGACGTTTCGCGCGGTCAATCTCAGAACACTGCTACCCGTTCCAGGAGCAGCCAGCGTTGCTGGTGTGAAGTTGCCGGACACTCCCGACGGCAAGCCGCTCACGGAAAAGCCCACCGCCGCGTTGAACCCTCCGCTTGCAGAAACGGAAAAATCTATCGTATTGCTCGATCCACCGCTCATCACAAGCGAACTCACCGACGCTGTCACATGGAACGCCGGACGAATGCCGCCGTCGCCCCAATCATTCACCAGGACGGACCCGTCCACCGAACCGAGCCCCGTAGCTTCGTCGTATCCCGCAGTTGCGTTGAAGCCGGTTTCCCCGGGTACGCTGTTATTCCCCACGGTTATGTCGTGAAATGCGGCCTCGCCTCCTGACCGCTGTTTGCCAGCCAACGGATAGAACACTACATTCGCGTTGCCCTGGCGCGTCGCCGTATTCTGCAACACCAGCGCCATAATGCCTGCAAATGACGGAGTTGCCGCCGAAGTTCCGCCCACAACGTACAATCCGCCATTTTGAAAAATCAGATAGCCGTCGTGTCCCGCGGCGGTGAGCGCCACATCCGGTACGTCGCGCTTGCCATCGGCGCGAACTCCCGTTCCACTTTGCCATGTGGGCTTTGCATAAATCGCGCTCGCGCCCCCGCCGCTTGCCCACAATCCCAGGCTCCGTCCGCTTTCGTTCCATACGACTTCAGGGATGTAACTGAGCGCTGACTCCTGCGTGCCGGAGGAATTCAGGGCCGACCAGTAAAGCGATGGGGTGGCAACATCATTCAATTGGGTACCGCCGACGCACACGCTGTACGGAGTCGAACAGAGCCCATTAACGGCAGGCCCGTATGTCGCCGTTGAGGCTGTAGGCGAATCGCACCCGGCCGCGCCGGTGTCGCCCGAAGCTACAAACACGGTGATGCCCTCGGCCGCCGCTTGCTCCCACAAGCTGCTGAAAAAAGCGTTTCCGGTAGACCCAAGCCACGCCTCGCACACGCCGAAACTCACGCTCATCACCGGGGCGGTATTGTGGTCGACGATGTACTCTGCCGAAAGATCGATGCCATCCGTAGTATTCGTGGATTTTGAAACCACCAATTTGACGGCTGCGTTCCTGGCGACTGCGCCCGACCACTCGACATCAAGGTTCGCCTCGCTCTCTTCATCGGAGCTCCAAATTCCCGGGTCGGTTCCGTTCACAATGATCTGCAGATTATTTGCCGGCAATCCAAAATACGAACGAAACTGCGCCACGTCGGACAAGTAAATGTTCGACCGCCCATCAATGGCAATCGATTGCCCGCTGCCGTTGCTTCCCCGCAGGTAAACGGGGTCGAGATCATAGATCGTCGCGAAATCTGCCGGGGCGAGGTAGTGCGCGCCGCCGCTGGAAAATTCCGGCGAAGCTTTCCGCACAAGAGTGTGCATCGCCGAACTCCGAAAATCATGCAGAGAAACCACTCCTCCTACCACCTGCGCCAAAGCTGCCGGAATCTCTGGGTCCCGCGCGTTCGCGTGGTGAATCGCACCATTCACCAGATAACTGTGAATCTCGGTATGAAAAGCTTGCTGCACCTGCGCCGCGTTGCCACTGAAAATAATCGATCGGTGTCCGGCAGCAACTTCTTCTACTTCGAATCCATGTCCTATCAGCCAAGCGGTGATCTGCGCGATGTCGCTTTCCGACACGCCGAAGCTCTCTGCGTATTGCTCCGGAGTTAGCCATTGATGGTAATTGGCAGATTCTGGTTCGTATTGGCCCTGAACGAGTTGATCCAGGCTCTGTTGCTGCGCTGCGTCGGCTAACAAAGTCATCACCATGTGCTGCACTGGATATTCCGGCGCAACTGCCCCAATATCGTTCTCCGGGGTTGCCAATGGGTGTCGATTCCCGTAAAGCGTTACTCTCTGCTCGTCATCAATGAAGCTGATGATGCGATCCATGGGCTGAGAATGACCGGTCACTTTGGCCTGACCCGGCGCATTCGCCGAAATCACCGCAAAAATGATCGTTGAGAAGATTTTTAATCTCAGCGATAAACTCGCAAACAGCTGATCTGGCACTGCCCACCTGCGGGACATTCAGCCTCCAGGGCCGGAGTCGACTCCTGAGTTTCATCGGCTGTGCAGGTGGGTACTTGAGGGTGATGGGCGCGACCGCTATGGCACGGCTGGAGATAGGAGCAGCCAGCTTTCGATTTGCGTTGTCGTCACAGCGCGAGACAAAAATACCCATCCCTTTCATTCGTGGGAAAGGGATGGGCACATGAACCAAACTTAAGCATTTACGCCAGCTCAGTGGCCGTCCCAGTTCTGCTGCGTTCTCCCAGCGATGCTCTTTGCCGTTCCACCACTGGTGATACTTGTCCCAGCAGTGTTGCCGTTCTGCGTTCAGATCGTGCCGCCGATCTTCCGCTTCGCGGCTGTGTTCGCCGTGGTCCTGGACAGCTTTGTCCAACCTCGCCTCGGCCCTTTCCACTGCGTGTTGGCACTTCGCCCGGCCATCATCCGCATGCATCAGCGGCACCGCAACAAACCACGAAAGCGCGGCCATTATCACCGCCGCTACTGCAGATCTTGCAATTCGTCGAGTCAAGGGAGTCTCCTCTATGTTCTGGATATGTTCGGTCTTTCGTGCTCAGCCCGGCGCCGGAACAAGGCCCCAAAGCCATCCCACGTGACGAAGGGCAATGTGAAACTCAGGGGATTTTAAGAGTCGGCGGAAGCGGTTTGCGATAGGGTTGTTGCTGTAAGGGGCGAAATGACGGTGCCTAACCTCACTCTGTGACGATTGCTTCTTGGGACCCTGCGCGGTTGCGTAGCGAACCGGAGGTGGCGGTTAGTACCCAGATGCAAGTTTATGAATCTTTACGTTTTTCTATTCGCAGGGACGACTCAAACCCTGACGTTCCGTCATCCAATCTACCGTGGCACCGGGCCTAGAAATTAGAATGGCGAGTCAAATGCAGATGTAGCGGGTTTTAGACAGCAGCACCTATGAGACCGAGAAGATCTTTTCCAGCAGCTCCCCATCAGCGCACCGCGGCGTTTTGTGGGATTGTCCTATTTTCAATGATCTCTGCGGTTTGCTTCCAGGGATGTTCCCGCAAGCAAGCTGCTCCGCCGGACGGAGCCGCCCTTTTCGCCAAAAGATGCGCCGGCTGCCACAATGCCAACAATGACATGCGTGCCCCTGCGCCTCAGGACCTGCATGACATGTCGAGGGGCGCCATATTCGCGGCGCTCGATACCGGCCGGATGCGTTGGGAAGCCAAGTTCCTTTCCAAAGCGCAAAAATCTGCCATCGCCAATTTTCTTGGCGCTCCGGAAGTTTCAACCGCCGAAGAGATGACCGGCTTTTGTGCGCGCGATACCGACCCGCCACCTAATCCTCCGGGATGGGCTGGCTGGGGAGTTGATCCGCAAAACCGGCGTTTCCAACCAGCCTCGGCAGCAGGATTGACCCGAGACGACGTTAAGAACCTTAAACTGAAGTGGGCTTTCGGTTTCCCTGGCGCTGCCGCCACCTTCGGCCAGCCGACCTCATACGCGGGCCGGCTCTTTGTCGGCAGCGAAGACGGCACCGTCTATGCGCTCGATTCTGCCACCGGCTGCGTGTGGTGGCGGTTTAAGGCCTCAGCCACAGTTAAGACCGCCATCTCGGTTGGAGTGCCGAAGGGTAAGCCCAACAGCAGCACAGCTTTCTTCGGCGATACCAACGGATACGTCTACGCGCTAAAGGTGTCCGATGGATCAGTGGTATGGAAGTCGCATCCGGATTCTCATCCCGCGGCAAGAATTACGGGATCGCCGCTCCTGGTCGGCCAAACTTTGTACGTCCCTATTTCTTCCGGAGAAGAAGGCGCAGCCGCCGATCCAATTTATCCTTGCTGCACATTTCGCGGCAGTGTAATAGCGCTCGATATCTCCTCGGGAAAACAGATTTGGAGGGCCTATACTATCGCTGAACCTGCCAAACCCACGCGCAAGAGCGCTCAAGGCGTGCAGTATTTTGGGACCCTCCGGGGCGGCGGTGTGGTCGTCTCCGTCAGCCGATCTCAAGCGGCATGTGCTTTATGTGACCACCGGAAACAACTATTCCGGCCCTGCTACTGCCATGGCCGACGCGGTTGTCGCATTCGACATGAACTCAGGCACCAAGTTGTGGTCCAGGCAATTCACCCCGAGCGATCTGTGGAACGCCGGATGCGTCGCTGAGAAGAAAGATAACTGCCCGCAGCAGCATGGCGACGATTTCGATTTTGGAGCGCCCCCGATGTTAGTTACGCGTGCGGATGGCCGCGACATGCTTCTGCTCGCACAGAAATCCGGCGTGGTCTATGCCCTGGATCCCGCGCGACGAGGCGCATTACTCTGGCAAACCCGCATCGCGCAAGGTGGCCCACTGGGCGGAATCGAGTGGGGCGGCGCAGCCGGTGAACGGAAAGCCTATTTTCCCGTCTCCGACTACAACTTCGATCATCCCCTGCTTGGCGGCGGCCTTTTCGCCCTCGACCTGCAGAATGGGAAGCAGGAATGGCATGTTACTCCGCCGGTTCCGCCTTGCTTAGGAAAAGTCGGATGCAGCCCCGCACAGATGGCCCCTCCATCACTGATTCCGGGAGTGCTGTTCGCCGGCTCCCTCGACGGACATTTACGCGCTTACGACACCCGCGACGGCACGTCGCTGTGGGAATTTGACACCGTCCGAGATTTTCACACCACCAACGGCGTGAAAGCGCATGGCGGAGGACTGAACGGCGCCGGCCCAACAATCCTCAGCGGCATGGTCTATGTGAACGCCGGCTACGACAACGCAATGTCCGGAAATGTCTTGCTGGCATTCTCCGCGCAGTGAATTCCGCGGGAACATCACAGATGCTTGCACTACTGTGAAGGAGCGGCGCTTCAGCGCCGCGTTAAGCATCTAGAAATAAAATGGTCTTAGCCCCTGCGTCGATTCAAGCCGGAATCCTACAGCGCCTCTATCTTGGCAGCGATTCCTTCATGTTCGTCAACCCGTAGGCCAGCACCGCCATCGCGGCTGCATTTTCCTGAAGTTCGCGTGGCACAACTTTGTCGAGAGTATCCGCAGCCGTATGGTGATAGTTGAAATAAGTCCGGCCATCCTGCATAACGCCGAAAGCCGGCACTCCGGCGTCGGACATGGGCTCGATATCTGCTCCCGGAGACTCGGTGACTGGCCGCATCACGGTGGCCCCAACACTCATAAGGGCCGATTGCACCGGCCGCAAGAGATCGATATCCGCGGGACTGGCTTTTACCTCAAAGCCAAGAGGATGCGCCGCTCCCGAATCGCTCTCGATGGCAGCGATGCAGTTGGCAAAATCCTTGGCGTATTCTACCGCGTAAGCCCGGCTGCCCGACCCTCCGGTTTCTTCGTCCATCCAGGCAATCACGCGGAGCGTACGCGCCGGCCGCAGGTGAAGCCGCTGTAATATCTCCGCAGTCTCCATCGCCATCACCACGCCTGCGCCATCGTCGATCGCTCCCGTGCCCAGGTCCCAGGAATCCAGATGTCCCGAGACGATTACAACCTGATCCGGGAATTCCGAGCCTTTGAGATCGGCGATCACGTTATAGCTGGTTTCGTCAGGTAACTTCTGCGGCGTGAGCGTGAGATGCATGTGAACGATGCCCTCCGCCGTGAGATGGGCAATGAGATCGGCATCTTCCGCAGTTACCGCAGCCGCAGGAATTCCGGCGGGAACGCTGAAGCCGGTATGCGGCAGACGATAATCGGCATTGCCCACCGAGCGCACGAGGCACGCTACGGCGCCAAGCTCGGCCGCCGCCTTCGGACCCGCTGCGCGATAGCGCACCGCTTCGCCGTACGAGGCGAACGCATATCCCGCCGCCGCCTTCTGTTTGTCGAAAGGCTCATTGAACAGAACAATCTTGCCCGCAACCTGGTCGCGGCCAAGAGCCTTTAGTTCGTCGAAGTTGTTCACCGTAATCACATCGGCAGTCAGGCCGTCGGCGGGAGTGGACGTGCTTCCACCGAGCGCGGTCAAGACAATCTTCTGGCTCGTACCCGGCACCATTCCCGGGTATTCGACCAGCGCCGCAGTTTCCTCTCCTCGCACCCAGTGCGCCACGGTGACCGGCTGCAGCCGGACTTCAAGGCCAAGTTTTCGCATCTCGTCGGCCACATATTGCGCCGCAGCCGTGGCCTGCGGCGATCCGGTCGGCCGGGCGCCGATATTTTCGGTCAGGTGCTGCAGCTCGTGGTAGGCATAATCGTCATTGAGCGCAGCCGCTTTGATGGCGGAAAGCTGTTGGAGCAGTAATGGCGGAAAGTTCTGCTGGTTCACCAAAGTAGTTTGCGGAGGAGAAGACCACGAAGCTGAAGGGGCCGGTTTTGGTTGGGCATTCTGGGCGTTAGCGGCTGCAGTCACCAGCAAAACGAGTGCCGGAATCGCCGTAAAAAGGCGGAGCGGAGTTTTATCCATAGAAACCGCAGTGTATCCGAGAAGCCTATCGCACGAAAAGTTGGTAAACCATACGCTGGCCAAAGAAGCGTAGAGTTGGAGCGATGCGCGCCGCTAGACGTTCCGAGCGAATCTACTGTGGAAACCCGATACGTTCAGCTCCCCTGCGTCTGTAGCGTCATCGCATGGACAAGAAGCAAATCAACTCTCCGAAAATGACGCTCAATTTTCTGATCTGGGTGGGAGGAGTGTTCATGCTGCTGCTGTTTGCCTTCCTGGCGCACTTCGTCTGGCATGTTATTTAGGAACTTCTGGTTCATCTGGGGGCAGCCTCCATTGGCTGTCCGTCGGGCAAGGCCCGACCGAGGCCCCCAGAGCATTTCGCAAGCCCCCTAAGCAAAAAGCGGCCCCATTTCTGGGGCCGCATTTCCAAGAGGTCAAAATTTGGTGGGCGATGTCAGGAAAGGCGATGCAAGTATCCGCTCCGCCAGATGGAACGGAACTTCGGGAATGGGTGACGAGAGAAAACAGCGAAGGTCATAACTTGGATTCGCGGCCTCTTTAGTACCTCTGAAACGAGCACTTGCTGAACCAAAACTTGCACTCATTACACGGGACACTTTGTCGCCGCTCAAGCCGTTGAAATGCTTCTGCTTACTCCAAATGGAACAGTCAGCAAGCGCCTTCTCGTAACCTGCCGCGAAGCCGCTAAGTGCAGAACAATGCACATTGACTGCATGCCCGTGCCTCAAGAAAAAAGCCGCCGATTCAGAGTGAATCGGCGGCGAAACGCAATCTTGATCTTTATCCTCGGTTAGCTGTTCCCAGTCACGGTGCGCAACTTCCCGGGCAAAAAATGGTAGGGCGGCCACGGACCGCTGATCGCCACGGCGCAGTTCTTTAACTGTTTAGCAGCAGTGTTATAACGGTTCTGATATTTCTCGACCGACTTGCTGTCGATTAAATGGGCAATGTCGATGAGCATGCCTTGCGGCGCGACCTTCTTGCAACTCACTTCTTCTTCCAGCGGATTGAAAAGCTTGTGCACTTGTACCGAGAGCGCCCGCGCCTTGGTCTGGCGTTCACGTTCGCGGGAAGCCTTGACGCGCAGCTTGGAAAGATAGTCACCGCCGACTGTGTCCGGCAGGATGACGTCGATCATGGCTTCGCGCAGCGAACCGTCGGTGACCGTCAGCTTGATGTGCATTTCGGACTTGCCGCGAAGTTTCTCCACGCTTTGCCCGAAGGCCCTCCGGTTGACCCGGACGGCTTGCCGAAGGGCATCGTCGGTCTCGAAGACGGTTCCAAAACGAAACGGAAGTACGGTGGAATTGCGGAAGCAGCCGCTCACCACGCGGGCGTGGTCAATGGCAGCTTTGTGATCTAAAGGACCGATGCTCGCATCGTATTCGCTCACAATCACAGCAAACTCGCCGCTGGGATAGCTGAGGACAGGGGCCCCGTTCACGCCTTGAACATTCTCAATTACGAAAGGACGTCTGGAACGGGTGCCGTTGGGAAGGGTCTGGTGCTCGGTAAGGCAGTACGCGTACCACGCCATATTCTCTCTCCGAACCGGGACGGAGGCTTACGGGCGGCCTCGTTTATGTTTCTTTACAAGCTGACTTTCGAGTTTGGAAGCGTTGCTCTTAGCGGTACAAGGTCAGAAATCCGGGTCACTGGGAGACTGTTTTCAGTCCCTATAGGCATATTACTTCGGAGTCGAGGGAAAATGCAACTTTTTCGTGGCAAGGCGCATCTCGGTGGATTTCTTCGCTATTCACTCGATTTAATAGGCAGGTTTTGCAATCATCCAGTGGCCTTCTTCGGCGACCGAAGCATGGCGCCATCAAGGGTTCATAACGCGTTTGTTGCTGCTGATTTGGAGTGCTTTCTCTGTAAAGCAGGTGGCTATGCGAAGGGGCATTCCCGGCGGCAACTCTTTGCTTGCGCCGGGTAATCTTAAGATCCAAGGATCCCGAGACTTGCCGGAGGAGACATGGAAACCATAGTGGGAATTTTTCATTCGGTTGGGGAGGCGGAAGACGCGGTCGATGACTTGATCAAACGCGACATACCTCAGGAGGCGCTTGCACTGCTAAGCCGTGAGAAACCCCAAAAATACACGGTCCCAGTGAAGGGCGAAGAGCACCTCGATAAGCTACCTGATCCTGGTACGAAGGCGGTCGGCGCCGGCAAAGCTACCGGTGAGGTGCTGGGAGTCACGATCGGAGGCAGCGCAGGTTTTGCCTTGGCCGCAACTGCGGCCGCGTTGACGGTCCCGGGACTGGGAATTGTTTTTGCCATCGGCCTCGGCGGGGCCGCTCTGGCGGGACTCGGTGGGGCCGCGGCGGGAGCCAAGGTCGGCCACTCGATGGGTGGTGCAGTCGATGAGGGAGTTCCGAAGGAGCAGGTGGAGCTTTATCACCGCTTTCTGCAGAAGGGTTACTCGCTCGTCATCGCCGATGTGCGGAGCGGCGCAGACATTTCGACGGTGCGCGAGGTCTTCAGAAACCACGGCAGCGAAGAGGTCGAAAAGGCGCGGCGTGAGTTGGGCGAAGCAGCCTAGCTCAATTCCAGAACTGTGTTCCCTTATGTCTTCATCCAGCCCCCGCTCGCCGGCGGTGCACTCGTCCACGAGTTCGCAGTCGAGCATGCGCTCCTCAAAAGCATGGTGTACTCGATCGATTCAACGTCGCGATGGTCCGTGCCACTAAATGTTCAGGAACACGCAGATTTGTGTTGACACTTCTTGCATCGTGCCGCAATATCTTGTGCTAAGGATGCCTCCCGTACCACGAGTTGGGTGGCTATAAACATTTCGGGCCCCAAAGTAGATTTAGACCCTTTGCAAGGGAAAATCGTTCACGGAGGAAAGCTTGATGGCAACCAAGAAGAAAGCAAAAAAGAAGAAACACTAACAATCTGCGAAACGAATTTCGCACGGGCCAAGAATTTCAACCAGCCTCTCGAGAGAAGCACCTCTTGAGAGGCATTTCCGTTTCCGGACTTGCAGCCTCGCAAACATTGGCATCAACGGGGAAGACCGGCCCTACTGCGCCAATCCGCCCAAATCCAGAACCGAAGGCTTCTCGCCGCAAAATTCTCGCGATGAATGCAGCGGCCTGTGTCAGAATAATGGCCTTGCTATGATTTCCCGGAAAAAGAGCGCTGAAAAGAATAAAGCCGATGAAGTCCTTATCCCAGACAAACTTTATTTCCGCATCGGCGAAGTGGCCACATTGTGCCGGCTACCGGCCTACGTCTTGCGCTTCTGGGAGAGCGAGTTTCCCCAACTCAAACCGGTGAAGAGCAGCACCGGTCAGCGAATGTATCGGCGGCGAGACGTGGAGAGCGTGCTGCGCATCAAGGAACTGCTGTACAACCAGGGTTTCACCATCGCGGGCGCGCGCCAGCAATTACGTTCCGAATCCAAACCTGACAAAGGACAGGCAGCGATTCCATTCCCCGCTCAAACCCCCGCTGAAATACAACGCATTCGTCAGGGCCTGCGCGAGATACTGGATTTGCTTTCCACACGCAAGACGGGATAATTCAATCTTTTCTACCTGCCGGAGCATTGCTGCAGGAGTTCGCAGAAGTTCCTTCGAAGGGAAACCTGCATCTGCGTTTCGCACGGAGGACGTCTTCGCAGCCGCAATCGCTGTCGCAACGGATCAAGCCACGCGCGCCGGAGTTGTCTTCTTGACCTTGCCTCCGTCGGCCGCGTCGATGCGGATGCGGCTGGCGCGCGCCGTTTCCTGAACCAGAGCGTCCGAGACGCAATCTCCATCGCCTGCCATCACTGACCCAGCTGCCAAAGCGAAGCGGAGCGCATCGGCCTGGTTCATCAAAATACAAAATGACTTGCCCGGACATAGAATTCTCCCGAGTGTGAGCTACTTGCAACCGCAGTCTGGAAAGAGCTGTGACGAGGGCGCGCCAACGGGACCGATCGAGATTGAACTTTCCGTAATTGTCGGGGAATGCGGGCCACGGTCAAAGTGCATTTGTTGGTTCTCTGCCCTTGCGAGTTTTCGTGCCGCCACTGGGTATAACTCGGTTGGTCTCCCAGATCTGAACCACAAGGCAAACCAGTATCCGCCCTCTACGTTGCGGAAGTGTTAATTGGGTGTGAAATCTCTTTCGGATCGTTGCGTGCGCAACGACCAGCCATTCCATGTTCAATCTCTTCTCGCATGCCGCTCGGACAGGCCAACTCGGCCCGATTTTCTTGGATGATCCAAATGCCGCTGCAGAAAGCGTTACAATTCCTACTTGCGATTAGAATCCAATAATTCTTTAAGAAACGAATCAGCCTGATGCATGAGTCCATCGACTGGCCGAGCAGGCCAGCGTCTCACCGTCGCCGTCTTGCCATCATCCTTGCCATTATTGCCTTTTTAGTTTTCAGCAGCGGGACTTCGCTGTCGTACTACATCAATCTCCTCTGGTTTGGCTCGCTGGGATACGAAAGCGTCTTCCGCCAGATGCTGAGTCTCAGGTGGGAGGTGTTCGCGGTTTTCTTCGCAGCCACATTCCTGGTTCTTTACGGATGGTTTCTGGCCCTGAAGCGGGCATACCAGCCTGACCTGCTGGATGGCGGCATCATTTTCATCGGCCGGCAGCCCGTGAAATTGCCGGTCGAGCGCATTCTTAATTTCATCGCGCGGCTGATTTTCTTTGTGATTGCCCTCGCCACCGGCGCCAGCATGATGGCGAATTGGGATACCTTCGCGCTCGCTTGGTATGCGCCACGAAACGCCGCCTCGGTGGTCGATCCCATTTTTGGCCGGCCGCTTCACTTTTATTTGTTCACCCTGCCGGTCTGGCAGTTGGTCGCGGGTTGGTTGCTGACCGTTGCAATCATCGCCTGCATCATTGCCTTCTTTTTCGTTCTTATCACCGGGGGCACGAATATTCTCTCCGGTCGCCGGGGCGGCTACACCCCACCGCCGTGGCGCGGAGTATCGATTGCCGTCTCGTTTCTGCTGCTGGTCATGGCGCTGCAGGTGTACTTAAGCCGCTTCGGAGCGCTCTTCGACGAGCACACCATATTCAGCGGCGTCACCTATACCGATGCGCACATCACGCTGGCCGGGCTGCTCGTAGTGTGCGTGGCGCTCGTTATCGGCGCGGTGATTGCACTCGTCAATGTTGTAACGGCTCCACGCGTTCGCTGGCTGGCTGCGGCCGCCGTTCCCGCCGTAGGCTGCTATCTCATTCTTCAGGTGGTGGGGTGGTACGTCGGCAACTTTATCGTCAAGCCCAATGAGTTGGTGCGTGAGCGCCCATACATTGCCAACAATATCGAGTTCACCCGCAAAGCCTACGGCTTGGATCGCATCTCGCCTCGTGAATTTCCCGCCGAGATTTCGGTCGAGGCCACCGATGCCCCCAACAATCAGGCCACGCTGCAAAACATTCGCCTCTGGGACTGGCGAGCCCTGCAAGACACCCTGCGGCAGATTCAGGAAATTCGCACTTACTACGATTTTCCCGATATCGACATTGACCGTTATGAGATCAATGGCAACGTGCGGCAAGTTATGCTCGCTACGCGCGAGTTGAGCGTCGACAAACTTCCTGAGAGCAGCCGCAATTGGATCAACGACAAGCTAATCTACACACACGGCTATGGCGTGACCATGAATCCTGTCAATGGATTCACGCCGGAAGGCTTGCCCACGCTGATTCTCAGCAATATGCCGGTGCAGAGCACGGTGCCGAATATCCAGGTCACGCGGCCGGAGATCTATTTTGGTGAGCTGACCGGCAACGACGTATACGTCAAGACGAAGCAACAGGAATTCAATTATCCGCAAGGCCAGACCAATAATTTAACGGCGTATGAAGGTACCGGCGGCATTCCGCTCGGCGGATTCCTGCGCCGCATTCTCATCGCTGCCGATCAAGGGGACTTGACGAAGCTCCCCTTCAGTGACGACATCACGCCGCAAAGCCGGCTGCTGATGCGACGCAACGTTCTCGACCGGGTAACCGCGCTGGCGCCATTCCTTACTTACGAACCCGATCCTTATGTGGTCATCAGCGACGATGGCCGGCTGTTCTGGATGCTGGATGCCTACACCACTTCAGATAATTATCCTTACTCGAGTCATTATCTGTTGAATAGCAATCCGCTGAACTATATGCGGAACAGCGTCAAGGTGGTCGTCGACGCATATGACGGTACAACGACCTTTTACGTCTTCGATTCGCACGACCCGATCATCGCGGCCTATCGCGCAATTTTTCCGTCCTTATTCAAGGATGCGTCAGCTATGCCGCCCGCGCTGCGAAAACATGTGCGTTATCCGGAGTTGTTGCTCAAGCTGCAGGCCTCGGTCTACGCGCTCTATCACATGACCGATCCCGAAGTGTTTTACAACCGCGAGGACACTGTGGACGGTTGCATCCGAAGTTGGCTTGAGCGATACCGGCGAGCAGAGAACGCAAACCATGGAGCCAAATTTTGTTTTGATGAAGCTGCCTGGCGAAACCAACGTGGAGTTCGTCGATATCCTGCCGTTCACGCCAGCTAATCGAAATAATCTGATCGGCTGGATCGCCGGCCGCAGCGACGGTGCGAATTATGGAACATCCGTGGTCTACGATTTTCCGAAAACCAGGTTGGTCGATGGCCCGCTGCAGATCGAAGCCCGCATCGACCAGAACGCGCAGCTCTCAGGGCAACTGACGCTATGGAATCAGCAAGGCTCGCACGTGCGCCGTGGGACTCTGCTGGTGATTCCAGTCGGAAAAGCGCTGCTGTATGCAGAGCCAATTTATCTGCAAGCTGAACGAAGTCCCATGCCGGAGCTGCGCCTGGTCGTGCTGGCCCTGCAAGACCGCCTCGTCTATGGGCCGAATTTCGATTCCGCCATGAAGGCCATGTTTGGCGGCGAGGTTTCGTCGTTGACCGCGGCGGCAGCACCGGCCATTGAGCTGGCGCCAAATGCTGGCCCCACGGCCAAGCGACCGGCTGAAGATCTGAACTCTCTCATCTCTGGCGCAGCCAGAGACCTGGCCGATTACCAGCGACTCACCGCAGAAGGCAAGCTCGGCGAAGCTGGCCAGAAGCTGGAACAGCTGAAGCAAAAACTCGATCAACTCAGCGCCCAACGAAGGTGAAGGTTGGGCGTTTTGAGCTGCCTGCCAAGAATCGTAACGCAGGAGCTTGCGGGCCGATCGAAGATAGAAAAAACTTGGCCATTGGCGCTGCCAGCACTGGCTTCTGGGGAAGGCGTGGTAGTCTTTGAAGAGATTCTGATTACGACAGAAGCAGGGTTTGCGATTTCGGTAATGTCTGCAAGCTCGAAGTTTTTGCTTCGCTCGAAATGACAACAGAAGGACCTAATCAGATATCCTTAAAACTTACTATTTCTGCGTGGGTCAGAATTCCGCGGCCCAATGCAGCTGGTTCCGATGAAACTCATGGATAGAACTCCTCTATTTTGTCGCGTCTTAACCGTTCTGCTGCTGATTGGCCTCGCGATTCCTCAAGCCGTGTCCCAGACTTCGCGCGAATCCCATGGTATTCAAATCGCGAACATGGATCGTTCAGTGGTTCCGGGCGACAACTTTTATCTTTACGCGAACGGCGACTGGATCAAGCGCACAACCATACCGAACGACCGTGCAGGCGTCGGCGTCTTCTCGGTGCTTGATGATCTTTCGAACAAACGCACGGCTGCTCTGATCGCAGAGCTCGCCACGTCAAATGCCAGGCCTGGTTCGCCACAGCGCAAGATCGCCGACCTTTACAACTCCTACATGAACGCGGGCGCAATTCAGGCGAAAGGATTGGCGCCGCTCAAATCGCATCTGGAAACCATTGCCGCCATCCGCGACAAAAAAGAACTGGCGTACGCTCTGGGCGCGAGCATGCGTGCCGATGTCGATCCACTAAATAACACCAACTTCCACACTCCAAATCTTTTCGGGCTCTGGTCCGCTCCCGACTTCAACGACTCGGCGCACTATACCGCTTATTTGTTGCAGGGAGGCCTGCAGCTTCCGGATCGCGAGTATTACATCTCTGGTAGTGACGCGATGCGGAAGATTCGTACCGAATATCAGACCCACGTGGCGGCGATGCTGAAGCTGGCGGGATTTCAAGATGCTGATGCCCGCGCATCGCGCATCATCGATCTCGAACACAAAATCGCCGAGACGCACCGAACCCTTGCCGACAACGAGGACATTCATAAGGCGGACAATCCGTGGAAACAGAGCGATTTCGCGAACAAGGCTCCGGGGTTGGATTGGAACGAATTCTTCCGCGGCGCTGAACTTAGCCAGCAGGAAAATTTCATCGTGTGGCAGCCGGCAGCGTTTGTGGGCGAGTCGAAACTGGTCGCCTCGGAACCGTTAGACGTCTGGAAGGATTGGCTGGCTTCTCATCTCATCGAGTTTTATGCCGGAGTACTGCCCAAAGCGCTGGAAGAAGAACGATTCGCATTCTTTGGCAAGGAACTGCAGGGAGTTCCCCAGCAGCGGCCGCGTTGGCAGCGCGGGGTTTTTGTCGTGAATGGATTGCTGGGAGACGATGTTGGGCGGCTGTACGCGCAAAAGTATTTTTCTCCGGAAGCCAAGGCGCAGGGTGAAGCGATGGTGCGCAATATCATAGAAGCATTTCGCAAGCGAATCGATGCGCTCACCTGGATGAACCCGGCGACGAAGGCGGAGGCAAAAACAAAACTGAGTGCTCTATATGTGGGGATTGGCTATCCCGAAAGCTGGCACGATTATTCAGGACTCGAGATCAAATCTGATGACATTTTCGGAAATATCTGGCGCGGCTCCCTATTTGAATATCATTTCGCGCTCAGCCGGCTGGGCAAGGATGTCGACCGCAAAGAATGGTCGATGGAGCCACAGACGGTGAATGCGGTCAATCTTCCGCTGCAAAATGCACTAAATTTCCCAGCCGCCATCCTCCAACCGCCATTCTTCGATCCGAAAGCTCCGGCTGCCGCGAACTATGGTGCGATTGGGTCAATCATAGGACACGAAATAAGCCACACCTTCGACACCGAGGGCAGCACATTCGACGCCAAGGGCGCCCTCCGAAACTGGTGGACGCCGGAAGACCTGAAGCATTTCGAGGAAGCCACAGCCAAACTGGTGGCGCAGTACGACAGCTACAAACCTTTTCCCGATCTCTCGGTAAACGGCAAACAGACTATCGCAGAGAACATCGCCGATTTGGGCGGGATCTCCGCTGCCTATGACGGATTTCACGCCTCGCTTGGCGGAAAGGCCGCGCCCAAACTGGAGAGCTTCACCGGCGATCAGCAGTTCTTTATTGCATTTGGTCAAAACTGGGGTTCAAAGATTCGGCCTGCGGCGCTACGGCAACGAGTGATGACCGATCCGCACGCGCCCGCACAATACCGGGCCGACACCGTGCGCAACGTGGATGCCTGGTACTCGGCATTCGACGTGAAGCCGGGTGAAACGCTCTATCTCGCTGCGCCGGACCGCGTGCGGATCTGGTAGCTACCGTGCCTTGACCCGCGCTGACTCCTGCCGTAAATTGGCGACTAGTTTGCTAGAGGGGGAAAACCTATGCTCGACGGATTCAAAAAGTTCATCCTTCGCGGAAACGTCGTCGATATGTCGGTTGGCGTCGTCATCGGGGCGGCCTTCGGCGGCGTGGTCACGGCCCTGACCAAAGATTTGCTCACGCCCTTCATCGCGGCGCTGGTGGGCAAACCGGATTTCTCCTATCTGGGGTTTTCCGTTCACGGCACGCCGTTTCCAGTGGGCGATTTCGTGAATGCCTGCGTGTCTTTCCTCTTGGTTGCGGCGGCAATTTATTTCTTCGTAGTGACGCCCATCAACGCCCTCGTCGCGCGCATGCATAAGGGCGAAAAGCCGCCCGACCCCACAACCAGGAAATGCCCGGAGTGCCTGAGCGAAATCCCCATTGCCGCCCGCAGATGCGCACACTGCGCGCAGCCGGTAGCGGCAGCGGCCGCGTGAGATTTCCGCGATTGATTCTCACGGATTTGATTTCACACCGATCTGATCTGCCGGCGCTTGGGCCATCCCTCTTCGGGTAACATGGCGACATGGCTTGTAGTCGTTTGGAAGTTTCATTCAGATTTGCGCTCTTACTGATTTGGGGGCTAACTTCATTATTTTTTGCTAACGCCGCCTCGCAGGATTCATCGTCGTCATCCTCGTCGCCGCACCCTGCCATTTCCGGCAGATCAACTGTGTCCGCCTCTTCGCCGGCCGGATCCATCCGCAATGATGTCTATCGCAACCCATTCTTCGGTTTCGCGTGCAAAATCCCGGAGGCCTGGGTCTTACGAACCGATGAGATGAACGCGCAGGATGTCCATCGCCGAGGCGCAGAAGACGGAAAGAGGGGAAAAGATTCCGCCAACGCCGGACGTGTTCTGCTGGCGGCATTCTCGCGGCCCCCGCTTGCCCATGGAGAAGATGTCAACTCGTCCATCCTCATCGCGGCTGAGAACGCAGCCGCCTACCCCGGACTGAAGGACCCCGCGCAGTATTTCGGCCCGATCACCGAAATAGCAAAAGCCCGGGGATTCGATATTGACGAAGAGCCTTACGAATTTACAGTTGGAGGCAAAACGCTGGTGCGCAGCGATTTCGAAAAAAACGTAGGCACCCGGGTAATGCACCAATCCACGCTGGTGATGCTGGCGCACGGCTACGCGGTATCGCTTACGTTTATCGGTGGAACCGAAGATGAGGTTGAAGAATTGGCGCAGGGACTGAGTTTTCCAGCCGCGAAGAATTCGAGATGAGAATGGAGCAGCCAGCTCGCTAGCAACAGTGAGAAAAAGCTCCAGTCAAACTGAACCGAGCACGCAAGAACCGGACACAGAAAAGATAGGCCACGATCCGAGGAACGTGGCCTATCGCATTTCGGGCTTGCATCGTCCGCAACCGAACTTACGCCAGATCGAAGCGATCGAGGTTCATCACCTTGCTCCACGCCGCCGCGAACTGCTTCACAAACAACTCCTTCGAGTCGTCAGATGCATAGACTTCCGCGAGTGCCCGCAGCTGCGAGTTCGAACCGAAGACCAGATCAACCCGCGTGGCGGTCCATTTGAGTTCGCCCGTCGCGCGATCACGGCCCTCATATACGGGTCCGGAGCCGTTGGATTCAGCAGACGGCTGCCACTGCGTTTTCATGTCGAGCAGGTTGACGAAGAAATCATTCGTCAGCATCTCGGGCCGCTTGGTGAAGACACCGTGCTTCGACTGTTTGAAGTTAGCATTCAGGACGCGCAGGCCTCCGACGACGACCGTCATCTCGGGGGCAGTCAGGGTCAGCAACTGCGCCCGATCCACCAGAAACTCCTCAGGCGACAGAACCTGCCCACCGCGGAGATAGTTGCGGAACCCGTCCGCCACCGGCTCCATTACGGCGAAGGAGTGCACGTCGGTCTGTTCCTGCGAAGCATCCGTGCGCCCTGGCGTGAAAGGAATTTTCACGTCGTGCCCGGCCCTTTTCGCCGCTTCCTCGACGGCTGCGTTGCCGCCGAGAACGATCAGGTCAGCCAGCGATACCTTCTTCCCTTTATTCCCGTTAGATTGTGCACTGTTGAACTCCTTCTGGATAGCCTCCAGCTTCGGCAGGACCTTCGACAGTTCAGCCGGCTGGTTCACTTCCCAATCTTTTTGTGGCGCGAGGCGAATGCGCGCCCCGTTCGCGCCACCACGCTTGTCGGAGCCACGGAACGAAGCCGCCGATGCCCACGCAGTCGCGACCAGTTGGGAAATCGTCAGTCCGGACTTGAAGACCTTCGCCTTCAGAGCGGCAATGTCCTTTTCGTCGATCAGTTTATGATCGACGGCAGGAACAGGGTCTTGCCAGACCAGTGTCTCCTTAGGAACCAGCGGCCCAAGGTAGCGCGGAATGGGGCCCATGTCGCGGTGCGTCAGCTTGAACCACGCCCGCGCAAACGCATCCGCGAACTGGTCTGGATGCTCGTAGAAGCGCCGCGAAATCTTTTCGTAAGCAGGATCGAACCGCAAAGAAAGATCAGTGGTTAGCATGGTTGGTGCGTGGCGCTTGGAAGGATCATGCGCATCCGGCACCGTACCGGCGCCCGCGCCGTTTTTCGGCGTCCACTGATGCGCGCCAGCCGGGCTCTTCGTCAGTTCCCAATCGTATTTGAAAAGGTTCTCAAAGAAGTTGTTGCTCCACTTCGTCGGAGTCGTGGTCCAAATCACCTCCAGGCCGCTGCCGATGGTGTCACCGCTATGACCTTTGCCGAGTTTATTCTTCCACCCGAGGCCTTGGTCCTCAATGTCGGCGCCCTCTGGTTCGTTGCCCACATAATCAGCGGGAACACCAGCGCCGTGCGTTTTGCCGAATGTATGTCCGCCGGCAATCAGTGCAACAGTCTCTTCGTCATTCATCGCCATGCGGCCAAAAGTTTCCCGAATGTCCCGCGCGGCAGCGATGGCATCCGGCTTGCCATTCGGCCCTTCCGGATTTACATAAATCAGACCCATCTGCACTGCGCCAAGCGGATTCTCGAGGTCACGCTCTCCGGAATAACGCTCATCCGCCAGCCACGTGCCCTCAGGTCCCCAATAGATTTCCTCTTCGGGCTCCCAGACGTCCGCGCGCCCGCCGCCAAAGCCGAATGTCTTAAAGCCCATCGATTCCAATGCGACGTTGCCCGCGAGAATCATCAGATCGGCCCAAGAGATTTTCTTTCCATACTTCTGCTTGATCGGCCAGAGCAGCCGGCGAGCCTTGTCGAGATTCACATTGTCCGGCCAGCTGTTGAGGGGTGCGAAGCGTTGCTGGCCAGATCCGGCCCCGCCGCGGCCGTCGCCGATGCGGTACGTGCCCGCGCTGTGCCATGCCATACGAATGAAAAGCGGACCATAGTGCCCAAAGTCGGCTGGCCACCACTCCTGCGAATCCGTCATCAAGGTATGGAGGTCTTTGACCACGGCATTCAGGTCGAGCGTCTTGAACTCTGCCGCGTAGTTGAACTCCTTGCCCATCGGATCAGACTTTGGGGAATGCTGGTGCAGGATATTCACGTTCACCTGATTCGGCCACCAATCCTCATTCGTGCGTACTTTACGAACGCCGTGCGCTACCGGGCACTTTCCTTCGGGTGTAGTGTGTTTGTCTTTAGCTTCCGGGGAAACGCTCCCCGATGAAGTCGCGAGTGTGTTTTCCATAATGTTTTCTTCCTTCTGATTTTGAATGTATAACTGCGTGAAAAAAACTATTCTTGTGTGCTGCAGCGGCGGCAGAGGCCGAAGACCTCGACCAGCGGCCTGGTTAAATCGAAGCCGCGCGGCACCTGCCGCGATAGCTTCTTGAAGTTGACGAAATCGCCTTCGATATCCTGCACCGCCTTGCAGCGGGTGCAGACTAGATGATGGTGCGGTTCAAGATTGCCTTCCACCAGCAGCGTCGGAGCGTGAGGGCTAACTTCCCGCAGCAGTCCGTGTTCCACGAACAGCCGCAGGTTCTTGTAGACAGTGGCCAAAGAAATGGATGGAGTCCTCCGCCGGACTTCTGCGTACACAGTCTCCGCAGAATGATGCCCCGGCGTGGCCACAATGGCCTCGTAGATCACCTGGCGTTGATGCGTGGCCGCAAGGCCGCACTTCCAAGCCAATTCGCGAAATTGTTCATGGGCCGATTGCACTGGGAAACAGAGTAACAGAGTAATTGTTAGATGATAACGATTATAGAACAGGAATCGTTCATAAACAGAAAAACTTGTCGCGGCATTCGTCGGCCTAAAATGGCCCTACCCCGCACGCCTTCGCTACAATGGACCGTTCATCCGGAGGGTTTCATGATTGTTCGTGTCCTTGCATTCGCGTTCATGTGTGGTCCACTCTTCGCCCAGTCCACCGTCCAGTACACCGCCACGAACGCCAACGTAAAGTATCTCTTCGCTACAGCGGAACCGGTCGCGCACCTGAAATCCGGCGACATTCTCGACACCAACACGCTTGATTGCTTGGGCAACGCCATCAGGAAACCGGGCGACACGCTCAGCATGGTGAAAGGCGATAATCCACTCACCGGGCCTTTCTACGTCGAAGGCGCCGAACCCGGTGACACCCTTGCCGTCAAGATTCTCGATCTACAAGTCGATGGTGATACTGGCGTCGGCGCGTTTGCTCCCGGATTCGGCGCGCTCAACGAAACCAACTACACGCCCATGTTGCACACGCCGCTGCCGGAAAAGATCTGGTTCTACCATATCGACCATGCGGCCAACGATGCCGTTTTCAAAGCGCTCGATTCCGATTTCTCGGTGAAGATCCCGCTGCATCCCTTCTTTGGCTGCATCGGTGTCGCGCCCGCCGAAGGCGAAGCCCGCAGCTCGGTCGTTCCCGCCGAATTCGGCGGCAACATGGATTCACCCGAAGCCAGCGTCGGCAACACGGTTTATTTTCCGGTCAATGTGAAAGGCGGTCTGTTTTATATCGGCGACGGCCATGCCGCCATGGGCGATGGAGAAATCGCCGGCACCGCCATCGAGGTCCCTCTGAAAGCCCGAGTGCAGTTGAGCGTGATCAAAGGCCGCACCATCGCGTGGCCGGAATTCGAAAACGACGATGCCATCATGACTGTCGGCGCCTACCGTCCGCTCGATGATGCGCTCCGCATCGCCTTTACTGAACTCGTGCATTGGATTCACAACGACTACGGCTTATCTGAACTTGACGCTTACGAATTGCTCTCGCAGGTCGGCAATATCCATTTGAACGAAATGGTCGATCCGAATTACGTGATCGTGGCATCAATACAAAAGAAGTATTTACCGGCAAAGAAAAAACCGTAGTCGCTGATCTTTTGCCGTCGGCTTTCCACTTTGGCGTTGTCATTCCGAGCGCCCTGTTTTTGACGCGAGGAACCTGCTTTTCTCCGTCGGCTTTGAGGCAACGTTGTACCATTCGTGATGCGAGGTCCCCATGTCCGTCCAGCCGCAAACCCTAAATCAAATCGCCTGGCCTGAACTTCCGCTGGCCGCCTGGCAAGACACCTACGCGACCCTCCACATGTGGACGCAAATCGTCGGCAAGGTGCGCCTCGCTCTCACTCCGCTCATCAATCATTGGTGGGAAGTACCACTTTACGTCAATGCGCGCGGATTGACCACTTCTGCAATTCCCTACGGCGACAGCATCTTCGAAATTATTTTTGACTTCGTCGAGCACAAGCTCATCATCCAAACCAGTTGGGGACCATCGAAGACCCTGCCGTTGCAACCGCGGTCCGTGGCGGATTTCTACGAAGCATTCATGTCCGCCCTGGGCTCGGTAGGCGTCGATGTGAAAATCTGGACCATGCCCTGCGAAATACCGGACCCCATTCGCTTTGAAAAAGACACTCTGCACGCCTCCTACGATCCCGAATACGCCCACCGCTTGTGGAAGATTTTGGTGATATGCGAAAACATTTTTCAGGAATTTCGCGCCCGCTTCATCGGCAAAGACAGCCCGGTGCATTTTTTCTGGGGCAGCTTCGACCTCTGCGTGACGCGATTTTCCGGACGCCGCGCCCCCGAGCGCCCCGGAGCCGATCCCGTTACGCGCGAAGCCTATTCGCATGAAGTCATCAGTGCCGGATTCTGGCCGGGAGGCAACGGAATCGACGGTCCCGCCTTCTATGCTTATGCCGCGCCCGAGCCAACCGGTTTCGCCGAAGAAAGGATCGAGCCGGCCCAAGCCTTCTACCATCCGCAGATGAAAGAATTTCTGCTGATGTATGACGATGTGCGCCGCGCCGCTTCCCCGCGTGAAGCTCTTCTCGGTTTTTTGCAATCTACTTATGAGGCGGGCGCGCGTCTGGCAAACTGGGACCGGCAGGAACTCGAGAAACGCTAAGCTAGCGCTCGTCAGCTATAGAATCGAAAGCTATAGAATCGAAATAAGCGGGAGATCACGATGCCAAAGAAATGCCACCATCTCAATCAAATCAAAATCACCAGCACCAACACCCACGTCTGCCCGGAGTGCGTAAAACTCGGCGACACTTGGGTTCACCTGCGCCTGTGCATGGTATGCGGAAACGTGGGTTGCTGCGATTCGTCCAAGAACAAGCACGCCACTAAACATTTTCACCAGACCACGCATCCGGTGATGCGCTCAATCGAACCCGGCGAAGATTGGATTTGGTGTTACGTGGATGAAATGATTGCCGGTGAAGTCGCGGCATAGCCAAGTCGCAGCGTTTTTTGGCGGAGAATCTTGTCTCAGGATTTTGAGGGGGCTTACCGGCAAACCGGAGGGAAGTCTGTTGATAGGAACTGAAGTCGACCGATAAAAAATTGAAAGGGCCGTGACTTTGGTTATGCTCTAGCCGCCAACTCCTGCGAGGGAGTTAACAGCGTGGACGCATGTACCGTCACAGCCCCTTGATGCGATCACTGTTTTCACAGTCCCAAACCCCAACTATTCCTCGCAGACTAGTCGGTTTTTTCAGGTTTGGCTGCCTCTCAGGTTGCCCTGCTAGGCTAATCACTCAGTCTACTTCGGGCCAGCAAGTTTTAATTCGCTAACCCTTTCGACCGTCGACGCAACCAACCCTAACAGAAAGTTAGAAAACGTCAACGCAAACTATTGGTGCAATACGAAGTCGAGAACCTGTGAATAACGAAAAATGCAAAGCTTTGTGTTTCCTGACTTTATGAAAATCCGATTAAATTTCGGCCTCGATTATCACAGCTCCATGCACAGCTCCCCTTGTGGAACAAAATCGGTATCGAACCATAAAATCGTCTTGACGACGCAAGGTTCTGAGCGCATCTTTGCTGTTAGTGCGTGTGAACGCACTTGATCCAGCCTGAAAAAGCCGTAAAGAGAAGCATCGGATGTCGGAACTTGTGGCCTACGTGGACGGCGGTTCTCTGGGAAATCCCGGGCCATCCGGTATTGGGGTGATCATCGACGGCTGCGAGAGCGGCCCCATCCGCATCGCCAAATGGATCGGCCACCAGGACAATAACGTCGCCGAGTATATGGCCCTACTCGAGGCCCTGCAGTATGCAGTCTCCCAAAAAGCCAAAGCTCTCCACGTCTATTCCGATTCCCAGGTTGTGGTTCGCCAGATGCGGGGCGAGTATTTCTGCCGCAGCTCGCGCCTCTACTCTCTGCATTGGACCTGCCGTAAGCTGGCCCGCGCCCTGGCTTTCTCCATCTCGCACGTTCCCCGCGAAAATAATGTCGAAGCCAACCAGCTTGCCAACAGCGCTGTGCGCCAACGCGTGATCTAACCAGAAGCGAAACACTGTCCGGCCGGGAAATCGCCATTGCTCTCGGCGGCGCCAAACGACTGTCGTGCGTACAAAATGTCCCTGCCCGCGCTAGACGACCAGGAGGCCTCGGCTATGGGTTGATGTTCATGGCAGAGGTCGTATGGCCGGAAAAGCGTCTCGGTTGCAGACGGTATCCGTTGCGGGTACGTACTTTGTATTTCCTGGCCTTGTCGCCTGCCAGGGTCACTTTGATGGCGCGCCAGCCGGCGTTCTGATTGGGCTTCGGGTAATAACTTAGAGAATACAAGTGCGCCATGTCGTTCTGAATGGAAGCGAAGGCGCGCCGCTCGTCCCGCCAGTTCTTGGCAAAATAGGCCATGCCGCCGGTATCGGCTGTCATCCGCTCGAAAACTGCCGTTGAAATCGGTTCGACTTTCGCCTCCTGCGTGCTGATGATGTAAACGGAGACCCCCGCGGACTGGGCGATCTCAGCCACGTCCTCGGGCGGGACGACGCTCGAGTTGTCCGGGCCGTTGGAGAATACGACGACGATTTTTCTGCCCGTACACCGGGCAGCATCCTTAACAGTGAGCAGCAGTGCGTTGTAAAGTGCGGCAGAGTCTCCAGCCACAGTGGAACGGACGCCACGCAAAACTTGTGTGCGATCGGAGGTTAGGGTCGCGGAGCGCAAGAGATCGCGGCTGTAAGAATAGAATGCAATTTTATCGGCAGTTTCCAGAGAACGGATAAACTCCGCGATGGCATCTTCGGCGAACACAAAATCCCGATACATATAATTGCTGCTGTCGAAGAGAACGAAAACATTCGCACCCGCGACCAGCGTCTGCAGGGTCTGGGGCGGAGTACTCCCATGTTCAGGTTCATGTCCCGGCTGCGCGTTCGTATCATAAGCCGATAAATCGCGCGCCGGCATGTCGCCTTCGGCAAAGGTCGCAAGCTTCTCGGTAATGCCATCTTCGGTGATTGCAAAATCCTCGGGACGAAGCCCGGTAACGTAATCACCTTTTTTATCGGTAACGGCGACATTCAATTGGACCATATTCACCACAACATGCACCGCCGAGTCATCGTCCTGGCCTTCGACGCTAGGAAGACTGGCCGAGCATAGAAACAGCGCAAAGCAAAAAACGAGAAGAGAGCAAAAGGTAGAAGATCTGCGGGGCATTTTGGTCAGGCTCCTGTTGCCATTCGATTCCAGTTTGTTTTGGACGGTTTGCACAATACGTTCCAAGAATCCCTTCAGCGACGCAGGTCGGCCGTATTCGTTAAGGAAGCGATTCTTCCATTGCGAAAGGCCTCGCCGGTCTCCCGCATTGCGCGAAGCACAGCGGGCCAATCCTCAAGATCCGTGGCAAAAATCCTTGTGATCATCTGGTGTGTAAGCTCCGGGACCAATCGGTTCAGGGCGAGGGGCGAATAGCCTTCCTCGTCAGCCAGACGCGCCCAATACAAATTCGAGGACTCCCAGGATTCGGCGAGGAGCCGGCTGGCAAAACCCGAGAACGCAGGCAGTGGAGGCACATTGAGGAACTCGCTCGCGTAGCTGTAACTCAAGGTCGGATGCGGTACTCCGAAGTCATGTGAAAGCCGCGTCCAGCTTGCTTCTTCGGGATGTTGGCGCTGTAATGTCACCAGTTCTTCGCCGGCGCTTCCGAAAGAGGCCAACTCCGCGGGATGCTTGCTCTGGAACTCCCCGCATAAATCGAAACTGTCGGCGGGCGTGATTTCGGCGAGAACTTCCGACGTCCGCCCATCCTTTATTCCCTGTTCAACTTTTTCCAATTGCCGCGGCGTCATACGTTCGGAAAGCACCGTAACCAGCTCCGATCGCAAGCGTTCGTCCTTGGCTGACGCGCTAATAAGTTCGTCGCCAGTTCGCTGATACAGTGCGACCGCGTGCAATTCAGTAGAACTCACGTTCCACCAGCGCGGCAGCACTGCGCTGACTAAGAGGCTCGGGACCAACTCCTGCCAAATCAGGGCCTGAACATTTTTCGGAGCAATGAAATCTTCCTCGAGCTCAGCCAGCGCGTAGGGCAAATCAGCCAGCGAGCCGACAAAATGAGCGCCCCCACCCGCTGGAGAGCCCGCTCCAAATAATTGCGGGGCCTGCCAAACGGCTTTTATACCTTCAACCGTTTCTCCCGAGAAATCATGAGAACGAACGAACAACGGATTGACGTGCAGCGCCTGCGCTCCCGGCGGCTCGTAATAGGCGTAGTTCAAGCCGACGAGAATGTCTCGCAGGAACGGCGTGAGCTGACCGCGGGCCTCCTCAAGTTGTCTGGGTGATGGCGCCGCCGCCTTCAGGCACCTTGCCAACGTTGGTCTTCATTTCCAGGTCAGTGTGATGAGTGTTGTAAAAAGTCGGGGCCCACTGCGTCCTTTCACTATTCGTAAAAATCGGCTGCGGCATCTGGAATTCATGAAGCTGGTCCGCCAGATGAAACAAGTATTCTTCAGGCGGATTTCCACTCGCCCTATTTTTCAAACCGTCGTCCAGAGCGATTAGCGTGTCCAGCGAAACTAGGCGCTGGGCATCTAGCACGGATCGGATGCTCTCCGCCAACTCACCATGGATCTTTTTCCCTCGGCAGTGGTCTGCTGCGGCCCAGCAATTAAGTCCACAATTTCGTCCTGCGAAATTGCACGCTGCCCCGTGGACACGGCGAAAAGTTGAGCCAGTGAGGCACGTCCAGCGTCATATAGCTGACTTGACGAGCGAACCCGTTCGAACGGCTTGATCACATCCTGCCAGGAATGTTCCAGACGAGGGCCCGGGACCTGGCCCTGGCGAGCCAGAATTTGCCAAAGGCCGATGTTTGCCTGAATGATTCCGAGCGCATCGTCGCGCTCCGGGTTAGGAAGCTTATCCAAATGCTCTGCAACTTTCAAAAATAGCAGGATGGAAGCATCGTCTAATTCCGGAAATTCGGAAAATAATCGATATTGATCGCTGAAATCGGAAAATCTAAGGCACATTGAACGGACAGCTTCCGGGCCCAAGCCATGTCCGTGAGGCCGTCTGCCGGAAATCTGGCCCAGAGCGAGATAAGCCTGCAGCGGCCCATCGTCAACGCTTTCGCGAGAAATGGCGAACATGCTTTCCAGCAAGTCGTCGGGGGTTTTGAGCTTCCGCTTTTCGAGGTATTGCGTAAGGTGAGGAGAATCTTTCCACCGGGGCAGAATCTCGCGCCAAACTTCCATCCCTCCCGGAACCAGGGGCTCGCCATTGGGGGCCCATTGGATCTGAGTTATCAAAAGCAAGAGCCACGGCGCCGGCCGGAATACTCCGGCGGTTGCACTGGCCGGTTTGGTAGGCCGCAAGGCTGCATAAAATCTCCGCAACCTCGCGGGGTTTGTAAAGTATGCTTGCTGCCGCCGGCCAACGCTCGAAAGCACATCAAAATACGCCACGAGCCAGCCATTATCTTTTGTCAGCAAGCTCGGAATGAACTCCGCCGGGTCGCTGGGATTTGCGCCGGCCAAGTCCTCCCAACCCGACTCGGCTTCTGTTCCTCCTGGAACCAGAACACGTCCGTGACGAATGCGGATGTGCTCGCCATAAAAATCAAGCAGGGCGCCATACTCGATCAGTTTTCTGGTTCCACGCATGCGTCGCAAAGACAGCCGGGTCTCAGGATCCATCTTCGATAGCGCCCAGTACAACCGTCCAATCATGCGATCGCCCAAGATCGTGTCTACTGCGGTTGAGTCGCTACGAAGTTTTTTCTTGTTCGAAACGTTCCAGTCGGGCGCAGAGAACAGCACGGGAACGTCCGTCGAAGCGTACGAATATTGAAACGCTGCGCCTCCTTGCAGCGTCTGTTCGAGGTCCGTCAGCGGAAATCCGGAATCAATCGTGAGAAATGCCCTCTCAGCGTCATCAGTCAGAAGAGAGGTGCTGGGCTGTCCGCACCTAGAAGCGGTCCGGTAACCGAGAACATGCAAAAGCGGACCTGCATCCTGGCAACCCGAAACCCTTATCACGCCTTCTTGGCCAGCCAACGCGGCCAACTCGCGTGCCTGCGCGACGTAACGAGTAAGCAGAATCAGATACTCTGTCGGATGATTGCCGCCCTGATAACCGATTGTCGATACATTCCAGCTCAGCAGCGGAAGGGCACTCTTCAGGCGAAATTTCTTGACTGATTCCCGCCATGCGAAGAAACGACCGTAAGGGGCAGGAATCAAGGACACTCGCCGACGAAGGACCGGCGTCCGCGGAGGAAGAGGCGGGTTCGGCACCCGTTCCGCGCTTGCCATTGCCGGCAATCGCCGAACAATCAAAGGAGAGAACAAAGAGGATTACAACCATCGACAGGTGAGGAAAGGACTTCATGGCTGGCCTTCTCTCCGGTCAAAAAACCCTAAAGAAAACATGTTTCCTAACAGTTACATCTTTCCTGTTAGGTCATTGAAGCTTGCCCTATTTCGCAATCGTCGGTTCCACTCAGATACCGGTGGGCGAACCCGGAAAAAACCGATGTCGGCCAACATACTCCATTCGGGGCAATCGTCCAAGGGAGTTTTTGTCATTTTTCATGCTTACCGCGCACTCCGTGTCCCTTTCTGGTTGGCGGCATGCCTGTTCTGATTGGATATTGGATGCTCATCTGCCCTGGCACACATCTGGCACGAAAACTAGCTGATAACGGTGAAGTTAGCGATTTCAGACGACCAAAGATGATGAGCGAATAAAGGGAAAGGTTTACTTCGGGGAGTTTTCCTCTTGGTTTTTTTGATTTCCCATCCAGTTTTCATCCGGGCCAACGTTTTAGACTCCGCGGTCACTGCCAAGCTCAGGATTTACATGGAGGTAAATCGGAACGCCGCCGAGTACGCGACTCCACTCAACCATGAACGTGTAGTATGTTCCGCGGAGGTGAATTGTGCCGGAAAATGGTCTCATGCAAGTCCCCAGCCCTTACTCGGTCGAGGAAACTCTGAAGCGGCTGGAATCGGTTCTTGCACAACGGGGAGTGCAGGTATTCGCCTGCATCGATCATAGCGGCGAAGCGGAAAAAGCTGGGTTGAAAATGCCGCCGACCAGGCTGCTGATCTTCGGCAATCCAAAAGGAGGGACGCCGCTG
Organism: uncultured Acidobacteriaceae bacterium; assembly: GCA_963743585.1. Taxonomy (GTDB): domain Bacteria; phylum Acidobacteriota; class Terriglobia; order Terriglobales; family Acidobacteriaceae; genus Sulfotelmatobacter. The sequence goes on from CAVUQI010000012.1 coordinate 931,656, forward strand.
ATGCTGGCCGCGCCGACACTCGCAATCGATCTTCCGCTGAAAGCGCTGATCGCGGAGGACAAGGACGGAAAGACTCAGGTCACCTACAATAGTCCTGAGTATCTGCAGCAACGCCACGGCGTGCCACAAGATCTGATCAAGAATATTTCTGTCGTCGGCGCACTTGTGGCACAAGCTGTGGAATAATGCTGCCGATTACCAGACTACGTGCCTGAAGACTCCAACAAAGCAAGCAATCATTTAGCCAACGAACGGACTTTCCTTGCGTGGGTGCGGACCAGCGTGGCCATCGTCGTATTTGGATTTGCCATCGGCCGGTTCGCCATTGCGCTGCGCCAGTTAACGGCCTTTCAAGGTCATCCAGCAAAGACCACCGGCCTTTCGGTTTGGATGGGAATGATCTCAATCGTTGCCGGCGTGGTGATGGTCATCGCCGGATTAGTGCGCTATCGCAAAACGCGGATGCTCCTCGATGAGGGAAAATTCGAGCCGGCGGGATTTATCGTTGATCTGGTGACGATCCTGACCGTTCTTTTTGGGCTGGCACTGGCCGGATATCTGATTTACGTGGAAAAGAGTTTGGGATAGACCTGCTGCAGAGTTCGAAGAAAAGTTCCGCAAGCAAGTTCCGAAGAGATGTATTGCAGAAAACGAATGGCCAACGAACAAGAAAAAGAAGCAGCCGCGCAGGCCAGCCTGAGGTTTATCAAGGATGGTCAGGTGGTCGGCATCGGTTCCGGATCAACCGCTGCATACTTTATTAAGTCGCTGGGCGAGCAGGTGAAGAACGGCTTGCGCATTCGCGGCATTCCGACCTCGGAGCATTCGCGCCAGCTCGCGGCGAGTCTGGGGATTCCGCTCACCACCTTGGATGAATGTCCCGAGATCCACGTGACCGTTGACGGGGCCGATGAAGTCGACCCGCAATTGCACTTGATCAAAGGTGGCGGGGGTGCGCTCTTGCGGGAAAAAATTGTGGCATCAGCTTCGAAGCAAGTCGTGATCGTCGCTGACTCCAGCAAGCGGGTCCCAGTGCTGGGAAAATTTGGGCTCCCTGTGGAAGTAATCAAATTTGCTCAAGCCGTGGTCAAGAACAAAATCGAGGCGCTGGGCGCGAGTGTTTCACTGCGGCAAGTGAACGGCCGCCCGTATCTCACGGACGAAGACAATTACATCTTTGATTGCCACTTTGGTGAGATTGCCGGTCCCGATCGCCTGGCCAGACAGCTAAGTGACGTCCCCGGGATCGTCGAACATGGATTGTTTATCGGTATTGCAAGCGTGGTGCTGGTGGCTGAAGGTCGCGAAGTCATCGAATTGCGCAGGCAGTGAGAATATTCACTGATTGATTTCCTGGCAGAACTTCCACGGCCCTTCAACAAGACTTGCCCATTTTTGACCCCCGCCTTGTCCGAAACTTTATGCGACGCTAATTATTCGGCACTTCTTTCCTTTAGACAGTCATTGTCCCGAAGGCTATGCTGTACCATCGTTCCGACACTGTAATGCTCTACTCCGAGAGGCCCAAGCCATGGGCAGGCGCAGTCAGCCCCGCAAACCGATCGAAGTCCCAGTGCGAGTCTTCGGCACCGATCGACATGGCCAAGTTTTCTCCGAGAAGGTCGTCACCGTCGATGTCAGCCGCAGTGGAGCCCAGATCGCCGGCCTTCGGTTCGAACTTAGCGTCGATGAAATTGTTGGATTGAACTACGGTGCGAATCGGGTGCATTTCCGGGTAAAGTGGACCGGCGCCGCCGGAAGCGCCAAAGCCGGGCACGTTGGTCTGCTCAACATTGCCCCAGAAAAACCACTGTGGGATTTCCCCCTGCCTGCCGACGCCATTGATACCTATGAGACGGGCAGCATCGAGATGCGCCAGACGCCGCGGTTTCGCTGCCAGAACTCAATCGAAGTGCACGTTGAGGGTGGAGCTTCTTTCTGGGGTACGGTAGCCGATCTCAGCCTGGGAGGCTGTTACGTTGAAGTGCCGATACCGCTCCAGCCAGGAACAAAAATCAAGGTCGGTATATGGTTCGGAGAAACCAAGGCGTGGGCCGAGGCCGAGGTCGCTCACAGAACTCCGGGCTTGGGCGTAGGTTTGAGGTTCATTCAGATTTCCGAGGCGGACAAAAATGTGATTCGCCGCTTCCTCGAAGGTCTGGCGCCGTTTGCTAGAAAACCCTTACGCGCCCCGCAGAAAACCTAGTCGCGGCTTCGCGAATGAGAAGCACACGGTAGTCGAACGATCCCGACGCTCTCATAATTACGCGCCGAGAGTGCTCTTCAGCTTCTTCGACTTCTCCTCGACCCCGCGCGCCAGCTTTTCTTTGTGGGTTTCGAGCTTCTTTGCGACCGCTGCATCTGCCAACCCAATCATTTGCGCTGCGAGAATCCCAGCGTTCGTGGCTCCCGGCTTGCCAATCGCAACCGTAGCCACTGGAATCCCCGCCGGCATCTGGACCGTCGCCAGCAGCGAATCCATTCCGTTCAAAGATGTCGAAGGGATTGGCACGCCGATCACCGGCAGAGTCGTGTGGGCCGCAATCACTCCCGCCAGATGCGCCGCTCCGCCGGCGCCCGCAATAATCACGCGAATTCCGTTGGCCGCCGCTTCGCGGGCAAATTTTGCCGTCCGCTCCGGCGACCGGTGCGCCGAGGTCACATCAATGTCATACGCGATTCCAAATTCGTCCAGCGCCTTGCCCGCCTCGCGCATAATCTCCAGGTCCGAGTCGCTTCCCATCACAATCGAAACTAGCGTTTTGCTCATGTCTCCTCGTTTATTTTGATGCGCCACTTATTTTTATCTATCACAAATCATGCAGGGACAGCCGCGCTCGGCTGTCCGGGGGAGCGAAGCTCCGCTATGTCCTCACCGCCCTACCCGCAATATCCCTGCGGTAATGCACCCCATCGAACTTGATTTTCTCGCACGCCTCGTATGCCCGCTCAACCGCGCTCTCCAACGACTCAGCCCGCGCCGTCACTCCCAAAACTCTTCCACCAGAAGTATAAAAATCCCCATTTCTTGTCGAAGTCCCCGCGTGAAACACTTCGACGCCTTCAACCTGCGCAGCCTCAGGGAGCCCGTCAATCTTTTTTCCCACCTCAAACGTTCCCGGATACCCTCCCGAAGCCATCACCACGCACACGGTCGCATCACTTGACCATTTGAAATCGCCTTCGCTCACTCGACCGTCAATCGAGGCCTCAAGAGCATCCACCAGATCGCTTTCCATGCGCATCAGAATCGGCTGGGTCTCAGGATCGCCGAACCGGCAATTGAACTCCAATACCATCGGGCCTTTCGCCGTCATCATCAGACCGCAATAGAGCACGCCCTTGTATTCGGCGCCTTCGGCCTTCATTCCCGCGACCGCCGGTTTGGCAATGTGATTCACTAACCAGTCGCGCATCTTGTCATCGATAATCTGCGGCGTCGAGTACGCGCCCATGCCGCCCGTGTTCGGCCCAGTATCTCCATCGCCCACGCGCTTGTGGCCCTGTGCCGCCACCAGAGGCGCAACCCGCTCGCCATCGCTCAACACGAGGAATGAGAGTTCGTCGCCCTTCAAACATTCTTCCAACACTACGCGCGCGCCGGCCTCGCCTACCATTTTTCCGCTGAGCATCTCGGATGCGGCGCTGGCCGCTTCTTCTTTAGTTGCCGCAATCACAACGCCCTTACCTGCCGCTAGTCCGTCGGCCTTGACCACCAGCGGCGCGTGAAAGTGTGCGAGTCCATCGTGCACTTCTTCGATCGAATCGCAGATCGCATACGCCGCAGTCGGAATATGATGCCGCTGCAGAAACTCCTTGGCAAAACTCTTGCTCGATTCCAACTGCGCTGCCGCTTTCGTGGTGTCCAAACACCCGCAAGCCGCGGCGGGCAAACTCATCCACCACTCCCAACATCAGTGGCAGTTCCGGGCCCCACCACCGTCAGATCGGGCCGCAGGCGCCCGCCCAAAGCGACCATCGACTCCACGCTCTTCAGGTCCACGCTCAAGCATTCTGCTTTCTCTGCTATCCCTCCATTTCCCGGAGCACAATACACTTTCGACACGCGGCCCGATTGCCGCAACTTCCACACCAGCGCGTGCTCGCGTCCTCCACTGCCTAGGACCAGAATTTTCATAGAAGAAAATCAAGGTTATGGCAGCCTTAACAAGCTGTCAACGTAAGAAGCGGGACAAATGGGTGGTGTCCAGGTTCTGTGACCGGAAAAGGCCATCCTTCGCAATCTTGGCGTCCTTCCTTACTTCGCGGTTTAAGCTTTGGACCTCTCCCCTTTCATCGATGTAACTTAACTATAATTAAGGGTGGGCCGTATAATCTCCCCAATGATCACCGTCTCCAAAGAGGACTATCTCAAGGCCATTCTCGAGGCTGAGTCCGAAGGTGAGTCCGTTATCGCCGCCCGGCTGGCAGATTGGCTTAAAGTTTCCGCTCCGGCGGTCACCATGGCTCTGCGAAGATTGAAAAAAGACGGCCTCGTGCGGGTCCTCTCCGACGGCCACGTTCGCCTCACCGCCGCCGGTCGCAAAATCGCCCGTAAGCTGACCCTCCGTCATCACCTGATTGAGCGTATGTTGTCCGAGCTTTTCGGCATGGAGTGGTGGAAGGTGCACGATGAAGCCGAGCGACTCGAACACGCAGTCTCGCCCGACTTCGAGGCCAAGCTCCTCGCCAAACTCGGCAAAGATGGCGTCTGCCCTCACGGTAATCTTAGTGAGATGGAAAGTCCGGACAGCCGTCGGCATCGTGGGCTCACCCTCCTCGCCAATGCTGCTCCCGGCGCCACCTACGCAGTCAGCGGCATCTACGAGCGGGACCGCCGCCTGCTCGAATTCCTGGAAGCGCGAGGGATCCGTCCGGGGTCAAAGCTGCGTCTGGTTGAGCGAAATTACGACCAAACGCTTACGCTGTCGACCACGGCGGGGAATGTTTCGCTCGGCCGCGCCGCAACTGAGCGCGTCTGGGTCGTCGCCGCAGAACTGCGGCCCGCGCTGATGGCCTCGAAGAAACTGTCATCCTGAGCGAGGATTTTCCTGCGCGAAGCGAAACCGCAGTCGAAGGATCCCCCTGCTCCTCTGCTCCTCTGTTGGCATCGCAAGTTATTTCTATCACACCTTGACCTAGCCTTAGGCGACCTTAACCACGGTTTACACGCTCATGTATACTTTCGCTAATCTCTGCTGGGGAAGAGTTCGCGTCGAACCTCTCGGGCGGGATTGTTCGTACCGCCCGCGCCCGACCGATGAAGCTCCCCACCGCCCAACCCGACACCGAATCCGTAGTCATCACCCACGAAGACGTCGATCGCGCACATGATCGGGTCCGCGTCCTTGCCGCCCGCGCTGGGCGCGGCTTCCGCTCCAAAACGCGGCTTCTCTGGTTGCTTGTCGGCCCCGGCGTCCTCGTCATGCTGGGCGAAAACGACGGCCCCAGCATGCTCTCCTACGCGGCCACCGGGGCCAAATTCGGCATCGGCTTCTTTCTCCCGTTCGTCGTTCTTACTTTCTGCATGGCAATCGTGGTCCAGGAAATGACCGTCCGTCTCGGCGCCGCTACGCATCGCGGCCACGCCGAACTCATCTTCGACCGCTTCGGCCCGTTCTGGGGATGGTTTTCCATGATCGACCTCGGCATCGGCAACTTTCTTACCCTCATCACCGAATTCATCGCCGTCCGCGCCGGCTTAGGTTTTTTCGGCGTCCCTGCCTGGCTCGCAATTCTTATCGCCTTAGTCATCCTCTACGCCGCGCTCATGACTCACCGCTACTGGACATGGGAGCGCATCACCCTGACCGCCGCCTTATTCAACTTAATCTTCATCCCTGTCGCGCTCATGACTCATCCGCACTGGAAGCCAGTCGCCCACGCGTTCATGACCTGGCAACCGCTTCCCGGCTTCAATAAAGACGTTCTTCTGATCCTTCTTAGCAATATCGGCGCAACTGTTACTCCCTGGATGCTCTTCTTCCAACAAAGCGCGACCGTCGACAAAGGAATGACTACGAAAGACATTCGCTTCGGCCGCATCGATACGGTTCTCGGCGCGGCGCTTGCATCCGCCGCTGCGGTTGCGACCATCCTGGCAACCGCCCCACTCTTTGCCCATCAAATGTCCGCCGGGAATTTCGAAGCGGCGCAATTCGCGCAGGCCCTCGAACCGCTCATCGGACGCTTCGGCGCTGCCCTTTTCGCTCTCGGCATGGTCGAAGCTGGAATCGTCGCGGCCATCACAATTTCTACTTCCTCTGCTTACGCCTTCGGAGAAGTTGCCCACAAGCCCCACAGCCTCAATCTTCCTATGGGCGAAGGCAAAAGTTTCTATGCGGTGCTGACGCTCTGTGCTATGGCTGCGGCGGGCATCGTGTTGATCCCCGGCCTGCCGCTCGTCTATGTTGTTCTCGTCGTAAACGTAGTCGCAGTTCTGGCCATGCCGCCAGCCTTAGTATTTCTTTTCATGCTGGTCAACGACAAAGAAATCATGGGAGACCTGGTCAGCCCGCTGTGGGCCAACGTTCTCTCCACCGGAGTCGTACTTGTTCTGACTACCGCCGGCATTCTTTTCGGCGTGAGCATCATTCTCCCGAACGTCTTCGTTTTTCTGGGAGGAAAATAAACAGCCAAGCTACTCATGACACCCAAACCCCAACCCGAATCTCTTGCCGCCGAACAAAATCTCGTACTCTCCACCCTCGAGCACGATCAACTGGTTAAAGCTAAAAAGCACCCTATACCACGCCGCCACCTGAAAGGGCCGGAACTCACCATTTTGTGGGCGCTCCGCATTTATGTTTTATTCATGATGATCGTTGTTGCCTATCAATTCTGGATCGCCGCCCGTTAAGCTCCTTTGCTCACGAAGCAGCTAGGCGACAGTGAGAGGCTGTCGCCTCCGCAGCCAAGCAAGGTGCGCACCCATTTGGACTAAACTGAATCCAGATGTCTCTGCCCATCTACCGCCTCCGACGCTGGCTTCTGGCAATTGCGGTTCTATTTATCGCCGTGATTTCGGGGATGTATTTCTACGCCCGCCTCCGCGAGCGCAACGTGCTGAAGGAAGTTCCCAACAAGATTGGCATCAACATCAAGCAGACAGCTACCGGCTATCAATTCTCCAAGTCTGACGGCAAGCGGACCTGTTCACTATCGAGGCCAGCAACCTCAAGCAGTTCAAGCTGGATGGCAGAGCCGAACTGCATAACGTCAGCATTGTTGTTTACGGTCGCGATTCGTCACGCTTCGATCAGATCTACGGCGATGACTTCACTTATGACAAGCAGACAGGCAACGTCACGGCTGAGGGGACTGTGCAGATCGATCTGCAGGCCAATCCTTCAGGAGAAGCCGAGCCGGATCAAAGCACTCCCAAAGAGCTGAAGGATCCAATTCACCTCAAGACCAGCGACCTGGTATTCAACCAGCAAAGCGGAGATGCGCACAGCGTTGCGCGCGTTGATTTCCAGACGCCGCAAGCCAGCGGTTGGGCGGTTGGGGTGTCGTATGCAGCCAAAAGCAACACGCTGATTCTCGAATCGCAAATTCATGTGGCGCTGCAAAACGACGAGAATCTGTTCGCGACGCACGGGCAAATTACCCGCGATCCACGGGTGATCGTGCTGGAGAATCCGCGGCTGGAACGAACCAGCGGGACGGTGAGGGCGGAACAGGCGACGTTTTTCCTGGGACCCGACAACGACGTAGAACGAGTGATTGCGGAGGGCAATGTGGATGCCCAGTCCTCCGGGCAAGGTGATGAGCAAATACACGTGCGCGCCAGTGAAGGCGAAGTGCTCCTTACAGGTAAGCAGGAGCGGGTGCAGACCGCGACCCTGACCGGCAATGTTCGCGTGGAGCGCCTCGGACCTCAGCCGATGCAAGCCGATGCTGGGCGCGCGATCTTGGATTTTTCTGGAGAGAACCAGTTGCGCAAGGTCCATGCTGAGGACGGAGTGCGGCTTGCACAGCAAGGAGCGAGGGCGGCTGCCGCGAATCCAAATGCCGCGAATCAGAATGGATCGTCCCCGCAAGATTTCGACATCTCCGCTCCTGTCATCGATTTCTTTGTTGCTGCGGGCAACCACCTCGATCACGCTGTAACTTCTGGCCCGGCGCAAATCACGATCTCGCCCGCACAGAATTCGACAGTTTCGGCCGGACAAACGAATCAAACTGCAGCCCAGCGAAGCATCGTCACACAACCCAAGCTTACGCGAACGACGGTCACGGCAGGACGCTTCGTTGCCAAATTTGCTCAGAGTCGGCACAATACTCTGGGAGGCAAAGAGTCCAGCCGGCTGGCTTCGATCCATGGCGCGCCCGATGCCAAGATCGTAAATTCGGCTCCAGGCGTGCCCGATCGCGTGAGCACCAGCGAGAACTTCGATGCCACCTTCCTGCCTGAGGGGGGAATCGGCTCTCTCATCCAGCGAGGAGGGGTGGCCTACACCGATGACCAACCCGCCAATAAGCAGACCCAAGCCTGGGCCGAGACCGCGGCTTACAATCCTGCGACGGGCATTTTGGTGCTCAGCGGCAATCCGCGCGTCACGGAGGGCGGCATGGCTACCACCGCCAAGACCATCCGCATCAATCGCCTCACGAATGAGGCCTTGGCCGAAGGAGACGTCAAGAGCACTTACAACGAACTCAAAGAACAACCCAACGGGGCCTTGCTGGCATCTTCGTCACCCATTCACGTGACGGCGGCCAGCATGACGGCGCATGGCTCGACTACGGTCGCACTGTATCAGGGGAACGCACGTTTGTGGCAAGACGCGAACGTGATTACCGCACCGTCGATCCAGTTTGACCGCGATCATCGGTCCTTACTGGCCCAAGGCTCATTGCGGCAGCCCGTATCGACTGTATTGGTGCAGGCCGCCCAGCCGGAAAAAGAAAAATCCAAGGCGAGATCCGGCCCGCTCAGCGAAAGCAAAGCGAAAAAGCAGGCTACTAGCGACATGCCCGAGGTCGTTGCGATCGCATCGGCACGGCTGACGTATAAAGACGCCGAGCGGCAGGCCCATTATGAAGGAGGCGTGACGGCGAAAGGCGCGGACTTCTCGGCAATCGCTAAAACAGCCGATGCATACCTCGAACCGCGATATCAAAGTAATACTAATCAACAGCTTAGCGGAGCCGGAAGGCTTCAACGCTTGGTCGCGAATGGCAACGTCCTTATCCAGCAGCCGGGGCGGACAGCAGAAGGGCAAAAGCTCGTCTATACATCGGCGGACGAAAAATTCGTCCTCACTGGTGGCCCGCCTAGCATTTTTGATGCCGAACGTGGCAAGATTACGGGGGTTTCGTTGACTTTCTTTCAGGCCGATGATAGGGTGCTCGTAGAAGGCGAAGCAAGTACTCCCGTGGTAACTCAAACGCGAGTGGCACGATAAATGCGTGCCCGGTGAAATGTGAGCAAGATCAATGCGGACCCTGGCCACGGATGAAATTGGCAAGTCTTACCGGGGTCGCCGCGTCGTAAATGGTGTAAGCCTGCGAGTTGACCAGGGCGAGGTCGTGGGTTTACTCGGCCCGAACGGCGCAGGCAAGACAACAACGTTTTACGCCATCGTTGGCCTGATCCCCCCTGACACTGGCCGCGTGCTATACGACGGCCAGGACATTACTGACGTTCCCATGTATCTGAGGGCGCGGCAGTATGGCATCAGCTATCTCCCGCAAGAAGCTTCGGTTTTTCGCAAACTGACGGTCGAGGAAAACATCCTCGCGGTGCTGGAGGCTCAGCCTCTGTCATGGCACGAGCGCCGCGAGAAGATGGAAAAATTTATCGATGAACTTGGGCTCGAGCACATTCGCCGCAATCGTGGCTACGCTTTATCTGGCGGCGAGCGGCGGCGTGTGGAAATCGCGCGTTGCCTGTGCATCAATCCGACGTTCATTTTGCTCGACGAACCTTTTTCCGGAATTGACCCCATCGCCGTTCTCGACCTGCAGAAAATTATCAGCGGCCTGCGGGCGAGCGGGATTGGGGTGCTGATCACCGATCACAACGTGCGCGAAACATTATCGGTAACCGATCGCGCCTACATCATCGACGACGGCAGAATCTTCCGCCACGGCCCGCCCGAGCAATTGGCTGCCGATCCGGAAGTCCGCCGTGTGTATCTGGGAGAAAGTTTTTCGCTGGTCTGAAGTAATGAGCCGAGGACGAACCGATGAACATTGACGGGCGCTTGCAAGCGTTGACCCATAATTTGGAGCTTTTATCGCTGGAAAGCGAAAAGCATGATCGGCAACTCGACCGGGCAGCGAAGCTGATCACTGAAGTTGCCGAAGGCACCGCAAGGCTCCTGCGGGTTGTTGAGATGCACGAACATCGCCTCGATAGCCACGACGACCGGCTGGACAAACTGGAATAGAGATAACGACAAAGGCATTGATCTACACAACAGCCGCGACGAAGCAATTACGGACATTAACTATCAACACCTAACGACTCCAACGACATGGTCCTACTCCAGCACAAACTGTCGGTCAAGCTCTCGCAGCGCCAGATCCTCACCCCGGGTCTGGTGCAGATGGTCTCCGTCCTCGCGCTCAATAAGCTTGAACTCAAGGACATGATCAACTCGGAGATGGTCGAGAACCCGGTTCTCGAGGAGCTTGAGGATTCCGTTCCGCTGATCGACGAAGTAGGGCGTAAAGAGGAAGACCGCGATCGCGCCGCGCAGGCGGCGCCTGAAGAAAACCCGATCACCGCCGTCGAAAAGAAAGATCCGTTCGAAGAGATCGACTTCGGCTCGTTCTTCCAGGACTATCTCGATCCCGGCTATCGCACCCGCGGCGAGATGGAAGAGATCGAGCGCCCGTCATTTGAAAATTTTCTCTCGAAGCCAACCACGCTCACCGATCACCTCGCTTGGCAACTGGGCGCGTTAAGCCTGCGGCCCGAAGTGCGTGAAGCGGCTGAGCAGATCGTCGGTAATCTGAATGAAGATGGTTATCTTATCGCCAGCGACGAAGAAATGCTCGGGGTCGCGCCACCGGCGCCACCCGAGGCCGACGCCGAGGCTGCGAGCAAAATCGTCAGCGAAGCCGCCGCTCTGGGGTTGGCCGCGGATCAAGCTGTTTCAGCGGAAAAGCCCGCCACAGGTGTCATCCCAGATCAGTCAGTTTCTGAAAGCGATGTAATGCTGAGCGAGGACATTGCTTCGCCAATGCGAAGCAACGCCGCAGTCGCAGCATCCCTACCGGCGGAACCGGACCCGTACACACATACGGATGGGGCAGCAGGGACATCGAGCGCCGAAACGGAGCACGGAGAGCACGCGACCTCCGAAGCCTCACTTCCGGTGAACGGCAACTCCGCAGCCGCCGCGGTCGCTCCCGCGCCAGAGATCACCAAATTCCAGCGTCCTACATACAAACCAAATTTCACCGAGTCGGACTTGCAAGAAGCTCTCGAAGTCGTGCGCCAACTCGACCCGCCGGGCGTAGGCTGCCGTGATCTCCGTGAATGTCTGCTGCGCCAATTGCGCTATCACCAGACGCAGCTCGCGAACCAGAAAAACGGAGACAAAGCCGCAAACGGCGCCGCACAAGTTCTTCAGGATGCCATCGCGATCGTCGATCAGCATCTGCGTGCGTTAACCGGCAAGCAGCACAAAGATATCGCCAAGGCCCTGGGACGCTCTCCCGAAGCCGTGCAACACGCGGTCGACTACATTCGCACGCTCGACCCGCGCCCCGGCCTCCAGTACAACAAGATTCAGGCGCGCCTCATCGAGCCCGATGTTGCATTCGTCAAGCACGGAGACGAATGGCTCGTCATCATGAACGACGACGACCTTCCGCAGCTTCGCCTCAACCCAGCCTACAAGAAGCTCGTCACGCGCGAAACCAACGACAAGAGCACGCGCGACTACGTCAAGGAGCGTTACAAGAGCGCCATTCAGCTGATCAAGAACATCGAGCAGCGCAAGCAAACCATCACCAAGGTTTGCTATTCGATCGTCGCCCGGCAATACGAATTTCTGGAAAAGGGCATCGATCAACTGAAGCCTATGATGATCAAAGAGGTCGCGGAAGAAATCGGCGTACATCCTTCTACCGTGAGCCGCGCCGTCGCCAGCAAATACGCGCACACGCCGCAGGGAGTCTTCGAGCTACGCTACTTTTTCAGCGAAAGCGTACAAGGCCCGGAAGGCGGCAACACTTCGCTGCTGATCCTGAAGCGCCGCGTTAAGAAATTGATCGAAGACGAAGATCCTGCGCGTCCGCTCACCGACGAGCAACTTACCCGCATTCTGCAATCGCAAGGGATTCAAGTCACACGCCGGACCGTCGCCAAGTATCGGGAAGATATGCGCATTCCCAGCACGCATCAGCGCAGAGTGAAGGAATAATGGGAACCACGAATCGTGTCAGGGCCCGGATTCAGCCGTGCCGCTGTGATGCGTATAACAAACCGTGCTTTAGTCCCTAAGCTCGTTCGCAATCGGCCGATGTCGAGCGCTGAGGTGCCCACGGCCGACGACGCTTTTTTGCACTCCCATTCCCACCCTAGGAGCGCCGCTTCATGAACGTGGAATATACCGGACGTCACTACGAAGTCACTCCTGCCGTCCGCAAAGAAGTCGAAACCGGTCTGGCCAAGATCCGCAAAATCCTCGGTGACAGATTCGAGGCCCACGTCACCCTTGCTGTTGAAAAGCACCGCCACAAAGCTGAAATCACCATCAGTCCGCGCAACGGCCCGCTGGTTGGTGTTGCCCAGGCCAAAGACATGACGATCGCCGTCAACGAGGCGCTTGACCATCTAGAAAAGCAGGCGGTGAAATACAAGAAGCGCTGGCAGTCAAAAAAACTTTCGGCGCGCAAGAACGCAGAAGCCAAAAAGTGGGACGGCCACTCTACTGAACCGCTTGCAGCTGAATCGAATGCGCGCACCGACGGCGCGCAAACCAGGGTCGGACTGACGGAGAAAACCGCCGTCCCAGTCGCCGTGCACCGTTATCCTGCCGTGGCTCGCACTACTGAGGTGCACCTCGTCCGCTCCAACGAAGCCGTTGCCATGCGCCCCATGACCCTCGAAGAAGCCATCAAAGAGGCCCACTTCCGTGACCGCGACGTCTTGGTCTTCCGCGATCCCAAAGGCAAGCTGATGATCCTGCACCGCACCCGCGATGGAAAAATGGAGTTGATCGAAGCGCCGTAAAAATTTTGCCAACTGGTTGATAAACTGGTTGATTCGTACGATAATGGACGAATGAAGTCCATCGGCGCATTTGACGCGAAAACCCGCCTGGCGGAGCTACTGCGGCGCGCTTCCGCGGGCGAAACCATTCAGATTACCCACCGCGGTGTCCCTGTGGCCAAGCTCTCTCCGCCCGATGACTGCGGGAGGCAGAACGCAGGCGCAGCAGCCGCAGCCATTCGCCGCTTACGCAAGGGCGCCACTTTGGGCAAGATCACCATTCGCGAGCTGATCGATGAAGGCCGGCGCTGGTAAGCGGTTCGTACTCGACGCATCGGTTGCGGTCGCTTGGTGCTTTGAAGATGAAAGCACAAGGTTCACGGAATCCCTGCTCGATTTGCTGTCAGATGGCGCCGAGGCGTTGGTGCCGTCGATTTGGCCACTTGAAATCGCGAACGCATTGTTGATCCGCGAAAAGCGAAAGCGAATCGCTCAAGCAGGGGTTGAGCCGATTCTCCAGCAAATTGTGTCGCTGCCCATTTCAGTGATGCCCCTAGATGCAAAGCAGGCTTTCGAACAAGTGTTGCCCTTAGCGCGCCAGTATCGTTTGTCGGAATACGATGCCGCCTATCTCGAAGTGGCCTTGCGACACCAATTGCCACTGGCCACGCTGGATTCCCAGTTGTCGCGTTCGGCGCGCGAAGCCGGGATCGTACTGTTATCAACTTAAGGCTTTGTACCTGCGCGGGTGTACATAATCAACGCACGCATCCCCGGTCAAGAGACGGCGTGACTGGGCACGGATTCTTGCAGGCTCATCTGGTTATAGGCCCGTTTCAGCAGGAAGGGAGTTGCGAAGGTGGTTACCACCGCCATGAGCACAAGAATCGTAAAAAGATCCTGACTGATGAAGCCGTTCGTGAGCGCGACATTGGCGATCACCAGTTCCATGACGCCTCGGCCATTCAGGCCAATCCCCAGCGCCCAGCTTTCATCGTTGCGCATGCGGGCGAGTTTGCCCCCGATGAAACCTCCAAAAATCTTCCCGGCGAATGAGACCACAAGAATGGCAATGACCAGCTTCAAGTTGCGCAGTTCAGACGCATTAAATTGCAGTCCGATAGCGGCGAAAAAAATCGGGCCGAGGAAACCCATGGTGACATTAGAGGCAGTTTTTTGGACTTCTTCGAAGTTGGCGCGGCCAAGGATCTGGTGGGTGAAGAGCATCGCGCCGAAGAAAGCGCCGACTACGAAATCGAGCCCCAGGACTTCTGAAAAGCTGGCAAAGGCGATAACAAAGACGAGCACAACCGCAAAGATCGACTCCTTGCCCTTTACTTTTTTCAGAATGCGGTCGAGAGCGCTGCGCGACCGTTTGAACCGGCCGACGGTGTAACGTTTGGCCAGCCGCGCCGCGATCACGATGACGCTCATGAACAGCAGGGCTTTGCAGAGCGCCCAAACCATCGACACAACGAAACTGGACTGGGCGCCACTTTTGACGTCGAGGATGATTCCGAGCGCGAGCAAGGAAGCGACGTCGTTTGCCACTGCGGCCGAAATGATTTTCTGTCCTACCTCCGTGCGGAGCTTGCCCAGATCCAACAGAATGCGAATGCTCACGGGAAGCGCGGTAATGGCAATGCACAAGCCTACAAAAAGCGTGCGCGTCTGATCGAGTCCGAAAATCTTCCCCAGAAGAATGCCCAAGCCCAACGGGACGAAGAAGCCCATGGCGCTGACCCAGGCGCCGCGGCCCCGAAACGACGCCCAGAGTGCGTCCATATCCATTTCCACGCCCGACATGAAAGCCAACAGCAACACGCCAAGCTCGGCAATCGCGCTAATTTCCGGGTTGAAGTGAACGTAGCCGAGAGCGGAAGGGCCGAGGAGCACGCCAGCGGCGATCTCGCCAATCATGGCGGGTTGTCCGAAGCGCACAAAAATCTCACCCAGAACACGGGACAACACCAGCAGCAGAAGCAGTGCCTCGATCAGTGGCATGGAGTTCCTCGACGGGTGGGGCGGCCGTTATTCGAGGTTCAGTGTAAAGGCGTGAGCGCTAGGAAGTCGAATGTGAGGGTACTTGGCTCGATTTCGCAGCGGGTAACAGTTCTGCCCAATCTAATGCTCAGGCTGCTCCGCCTTTCGCAGTTTTCTCGAGGTAGGAACAGACTATCAGGCCAAGTGCTAGAATCGCGGCGGAGAACCTGTGTTGATGATCCGCCGCGCCGCTTTACTTCCATTCTTGTTTTTCGCTCTCACTGCAAATCTCGCCTTGGTGCAAGCTGCCACTCCGGAACCAACACTTTCAGTCCACTGGGAAGAACTTACCGCCGCAGATTTTCTTGAAGGTATTCAGCGCTCGCAAGGCACCTGTCTGCTTCCGTTCGGGATTCTTGAGAAGCATGGGCCGCATCTGCCGATCGGCACCGATCTTCTCGACGTGCGTTACGCGTCGCTGCACGCAGCCGAAAGGGAATACGCAGTCGTCTTCCCGGAATATTATTTCGGACAAATTGCCGAAGCTCGCCACGAGCCGGGAACTATCGCCTATGGCCGCGAGTTGCAGCTTGCACTGCTGCAGGCAACTACTGACGAGATGGCGCGCAACGGCTGCAAGAAAATCATCATCGTCAACGGCCACGGCGGGAACGAATACCTGCTGCCGTATTTAGCCCAAACCCAGCTCGACAAGCCGCACGATTACGTGGTCTATGTGTTCGACAAACGCTCGCCCGATTCAGGAGGCCCGAAGAAAAAATCCTCCATCGACATGCACGCCGGCGAAAGTGAAACTTCGAAGATGCTGATCGCGCGGCCCGACCTGGTGCACATGGACCGCGCCAACCAGGAATCGGGAGCGGACCAGCATCGCCTGAATCTGCCGGAGGATATTTACACCGGCATCTGGTGGTACGCGCGGTTTCCCGATCACTACGCCGGCGAAGGTTCAGCGGCGACGCAAGAGTTGGGAAAGTTTCAAATGAAGTGGTGGATTGACGCGATCGTGAATACCATTCGCGCCGTGAAAGCCGATGACGAGAGCCTGAAGTTACAGAACGAATTTTACGAAAAGAGCCAGCACCCGCTGGATACGAAGCAGTAACAATCAGAAATTCCCTACGAACTGCCAATCAACACGCCGGTAATGAAGACCAACACGCCCCCCAGCCCAACCTGGAGCGCAGCTGAAACCCAGGGCGTATCCATATAGCGACGGCGGATCCATGTGATCAGGCCCAGTTCGGCGATTACCACCGCCCCTGCAGCCCACAACGCCATCCGGAAGTTATTTATAACGAATGGCAGCGTGTGCCCGATACCGCCCAAGGTTGTCATCAGACCGCAGATCACACCGCGCACCCAGGGATGTCCCCGCCCAGTCAAGCTGCCATCATCCGAAAGCGCTTCGGTGAACCCCATGCTGATGCCGGCACCCACCGAAGCTGCAAGGCCGACCAGCAAAGCGTCGTGTGGTCTCCGCGTGGCGAACGCAGCCGCAAATACGGGAGCAAGCGTAGAGATGGAACCGTCGATCGCGCCGGCGAGCCCCGGCTGCACGATTTGAAGAACAAACAACCGCCGTTGCGCGCGCTCTTCGTCTTCCTTCACGCTCTCTGGAAGTTTTTCTTTGTCGAGTTCCTGCGCCCGCTCCTCGTGCTCCCGTTCTTCGTTGATGAGATCATCGAGCAGTTGGCGCATGCTGGCGTCCTGGGTGCGGGCCGCGGCTTTCTCGTAGAAGCGGCGCGTCTCGACTTCCATGGTGCTCGCTTCCTTGCGGACGGCTTCAATGCGCAACGGCCTGCTCAACCATAACGCCGGACGCTCGACGAAGCCGCGCACGTCTTGTCGGCGGATTAACGGAATATGCTCGCCAAATTTCTGCCGAAACAGCTCGATCAGCCTTCTGCGATGGGCCGACTCTTCCTGGCGCATGCCGTCGAACATCGCCGCCGAGGCGGGATAATCCGGCCGCAATCCCTCCGCAAAATCGGAATACACGCGTTCATCCTCTTCTTCCAACGCAATGGCAAGAGCGAGCACTTCGCGTTCAGTAAGTTCGTCAAACTTCTTCATGGACGGAATAGATTACCTTTCCCGCAGGCGCCAAGACAAATCAAAATCGGCCAAACTTCCAGGGATGATCGAGCATGAGTGATTGCTGGTGCCCGCGTTTGCTCTCCCGCGCACTGCGTTAGCAGTGCTAGTATCCAGTGCATGCCCCGCAAGTCCGCCACGTCCCACGAGGACCAGAATTCGTCGGCAAGAAAGAAATTATCGGCGAAAAAGAAAACGCCGCACGCGGGCACACATGCCCCGGAACTCGTAATCATCACCGGGATGAGCGGGTCGGGAAAAGCTTCTGTGTTGAAGGCGTTCGAAGATCTTGGCTATTACTGCGTGGATAATCTTCCCATCGAACTGATCCCGCGTTTTGCCGAAATGTCTTCGCAATCCTCTGAGATCCGCCACATGGCGATTGTGGTCGACGTTCGGGAAGGCTCAAAGCTCGACCAGTTTCCGGGAATTCTCAAAGCGGTGCGTAGAATTATTCCCACCAAGGTCGCTTTTCTCGAGGCCTCCGATGCGGTGCTCTTGCGCCGCTTCAGTGAGACCCGCCGGCCACATCCCCTCGGGCACCGATTCGCCCGTGAATAGCTCGATCAAAGCCGAACGCCGCCATCTGGCGAAAATTCGGTCCTTGGCTGACATCGTGATCGACACTTCCAAGTTCAATGTTCACGAACTGCGGGCCCACGTCACCGAACGCTTCCGCGAACATCCAAACGAGAAGAGTATTCTGGTTTCCAGCGTAAGCTTCGGCTTTCGCCAAGGTGTTCCCGAGGATGCCGATTTGGTTTTCGATGTGCGATTTTTGCCCAATCCGCATTTCGTAGCAGAATTCCGCCCGCTGACTGGACGACATCCGCGCGTGGCCAAGTACATCCGATCGTTTCCGCAGACGCAGGAATTCATCTCTCGCATCTCCGAGATGCTGGTTTATTTACTCCCGCACTATATCCATGAAGGCAAGAGTTACCTGACCATCGCATTTGGATGCACCGGTGGGCAGCATCGTTCGGTAATGATGGCTGAGGAGGTGGGCAAGCGGCTGCATAAAGCGGGATACCGCGTGAAGGTGGTGCATCGGGACATGCCGAAATGACAGAGGTGCACCGCTCTTTAGCAGGCGCCAGTTCCGGCAGTACCGCATCACGTCCTCCCCGCATCCGTCAACGACAAACAGCCCGCGACCGCAGTAAAATGAGGCATTTGCATCTCATGCTCCATTCGTCGTCTGTAAGCCACACCGGCTTCCGCGGAGCCCTATGCGGCAACTGACTCGCTTGGTCCGGTATGCCCTGCCCTATTGGTGGCAGATTCTCGCCTCGGTTGTGCTGATGGCCGCGGTGGGCGCGCTCGATGCTTTCAAGTATCTGCTAGTGCGCCCCGTTTTTGACCGCGTGTTGAACCCAGCTAGCGGATCGAAAGATATTCAGCTGTTTACACTTCCCGTAAGCCACCACGTTGTTTATCTGCACCAGTTCGTTCCCTCGCGCATTACGAATGCCTGGAGCGCGGTGGCATTTGCGCTGATCGCTTCGACAATCCTCAAGGGTATCTGCGATTACACCGGCACCTATCTGGTGAACCACGCCGGTTTTGGCATGATTACCGACCTGCGCGACGATTTGTACAACGCGATTATGCGCCGCTCGGCGGCGTTCTTCTCGAAGCACACGACAGGAACATTGCTTTCGGCCATCATCAATGACATCGAGCGTGTGCAGTACGCCATGTCCACCGTGCTGGCAGAGTTTCTGCAGCAGTTTTTCACCTTTCTGTTCGTGGCGGGTGTGGTCGTGGTGCTCGGGAAAAATCTTGCCTGGGTGCTCTTGTTGTTCGTTCCAGTAATAATTTACTCGTCGCGCAAGATCGGTTCCCGCGTGCGCAGCACTACCAGGCACGGGCAAGACAAGCTGGCCGAAATCCAAAACATTTTGCACGAAACCATCACCGGCAATCGCATTGTCAAGGCCTTTAATACTGAGAAGTGGGAAATTAATCGCTTTCGCAATGCCGCACGCCGTTTGTTCCGGGCCAACTTGCGGTCCGTTGCCGCGACCGCGATCAGTTCGCCGCTAATGGATATTGTTGGAATTATCGGCATCTCATTGCTTCTTCTGCTGGGGCGCGATCGCATTGCGCACAACCTGATGACGCCCGGCGCTTTCGTGGCGTTCATTACTGCTGTCTTCAGCCTCTACAATCCGGTACGCAAGTTCGCTCTTTTCAACAATAATTTTCAGCAGGCGCTCGGAGCCTCCAGCGAGATTTTCAAGTTCATGGATTTGGAAGACGACGTTCGCGAAAAGCCGTTTGCCAATCGCCTGCCGGCATTCTCGAAAAGCGTCCAATTCGAGCACGTGAGCTTTGGGTACGGCCGCGAATGCGCAGACACCGTGCTGCGCAATATCGATCTTGAAGTGCAGCGCGGAGAAGTAGTTGCCATTGTCGGTTCCAGCGGCTCTGGCAAGAGCACGCTGGTTCGATTTGATTCCACGCTTCTTCGACGTAACGGAAGGCCGCTTGCTGATTGACGGTCACGATGTGCGCGACGTGACGCTGGGTTCGCTGCGAGAGCACATCGGTGTGGTTACGCAGGAAACGGTCCTGTTCAATGATACGGTTCGAAATAATATCGCCTATGGTCGGCCGCATGTACCGCTGCCGGAGGTTGAGGCCGCAGCTGGCGCCGCGCTGGCGCACGAT
This sequence comes from uncultured Acidobacteriaceae bacterium, assembly GCA_963743585.1. GTDB lineage: Bacteria > Acidobacteriota > Terriglobia > Terriglobales > Acidobacteriaceae > Sulfotelmatobacter. The sequence goes on from CAVUQI010000012.1 coordinate 951,607, forward strand.
TTCATCAAGGCACTGCCGCGAGGCTACGATGAGATGATTGGAGAACGCGGCGTCCGGCTCTCCGGTGGAGAGCGGCAGCGCATCGCCATTGCGCGCGCGATTTTAAAAAACGCGCCGATTTTGATTCTCGATGAGGCGACCTCGGCGCTGGATAGCGAATCTGAGGCGCTGGTACAATCCGCGTTGCACAATCTGATGAGCGGCCGCACGGTTTTTGTAATTGCGCACCGGCTTTCCACGGTTCGCCGCGCAGACCGCATTGTGGTGATTGAAAATGGGGCCATCGCCGATATTGGCGCCCATGAAGAGTTGATGACGAAGCTGGGTACCTATCGGCGCCTGTACGATTTGCAGTTCGCCGATCTGGAACAGAAAATGGACCCTGTGCAAACCAGGTGACTTCGGCGTTTGAAGTATTGGAAATCGCTCATGCCCATCCGCTCCATGACAGCTTTTGCCCAGGTGAAAGGCGAACTTCCGAATGCGGAGGGCGCATCTCACGATCCATCTCAAGAACTGGGAGCGCGCAGCTCCGGTTTCGGACAATCCTCCGCTCAACAAAATGGCCGCCTCGCGTTTTCGCTTTCATTGAAATCCGTAAATCATCGCTTTCTCGATCTGCATTTCCGTTTGCCTTCCGGCTGCGATTCGCTGGAGATGCAATTGCGGCGAATCCTGAAAGAAAAGATCGCGCGCGGTCACGTTGAGGTCGCGCTGAATCTCGAGCGCTCAAACAGCGAAACTTTCGCGTTAAACCGGCCCCTGGTCGGTGCTTATATCGCCGCTTTTCGCGCCGCCGCTGCGGAGTTTTCACTGGCCGCCGAACCGGACCTCAATGCGATTTTGCGAGTTCCGGGCGCGCTCGAATCCGGCCAGCAGCCGGACGATGGAGCTCTTGAAACGGCGGTAATGGCGAGGGTCGGCGAAGCGCTTGATCGCCTGAACCAGATGCGCGAGCAGGAAGGCCGGAGCATTGAGCGCGAATTGCGCCAGCGCATGGCGCATCTCGGCGAAGCGGTGAAGACGGTGCACCTTCACCGTAGCACGGTGCTCCACAACTACGTGGACAAACTGCAGGCGCGTATTCAGGAATTGCTGGGCTCGAATGTCGACCGGGACCGAGCGATGCAGGAAGCGGCCCTGCTCGTGGACCGCAGCGACATTCAGGAAGAGATTGTTCGCCTGGAAAATCACGTTCAGCACTTTCTCGATCTGCTCGACCAGGATGGCGAGGTCGGGAAGAAGCTCGACTTCCTCTTGCAGGAAATGAATCGCGAAGCCAATACGCTGCTCTCCAAGACCTCTGGCCTGGCGGGCGAGGCGCTGAAGATCACCGAAGCGGGGCTCGTGATGAAGGCGGAGATCGAAAAATCACGCGAGCAGGTGCAGAACCTGGAATGAGTTCTTTGCCCCACCAAACATTGGTTTACATTATTTCGGCGCCCTCTGGCTCGGGCAAATCCACGCTGGTAAATGAATTGCTGAAATCCGTAAGCGGCCTGGAGTTCTCGATTTCCTATACGACGCGAGCGCCCCGCGGCAGTGAAACCAATGGAAGGCAGTATTATTTTGTCTCGCGTGCGGAATTCGAGAAGATGATTTGCCAGGACCAATTTCTCGAGTACGCGGAAGTTTTCGGCAATTACTATGGAACGGCGCGCCGCTTTTTGCAGGAAGCCAAAAAAACTGGCCGCGATCTTTTGCTCGATATTGACGTACAAGGGGCGGCCCAGATTCAGAAAAAAATTCCCGAAGCGATCAGTATTTTCATTCTCCCCCCCAACCGCAAAACTCTGGAAGAGCGCTTGCGCAAGCGCGGAGAAGACCGGGAAGAAGTGATTCAGCGGCGGCTCATCACCGCGGCGCAAGAAATCGAGAATTACGAGCGCTACAACTACATTCTGGTCAATGATCGGTTGGAGGATTCCGTCGAGATCTTGCAGAGCATCGTTCGCGCCGGCCAATGGCTGCGGTCAGGCGATGAAATATCAGATGACAAACGCACAATTATTTCCCGGGCGGATTCCTGCCGTCTGGAGAATGTCGGCCAGCGCCTGAAGCCGATTCTGGCGTCCTTCAAGGCAGCTGTAGAAAGTGGCAGACCTTCGTAATCAAAATTAAGGATTGACAGCCCCGCGGATTTCATTTTCGTGGGACAATAGTGGGGCAGTTCTTGGCTACCCCGGCGAAGAACGAAGCGCAGCAACTTTCGGCAATGAAAATCTTGCATCCCTAAGACAGGGGGAGAGAATTTATGAAATTGATCGAAGGCTTCGACAGCAACTACCGTTACATTCTGGTCGCCGCCCGGCGCGCACGCCAACTGCAATCTGGAGCTCCGCCGGTAGTTCCCACAAACTCCCGCAAGCCCTGTCGCATTGCGCAGGATGAAATCCGCGCGGGGAAGGTGAAGTGGGAGATCCCTGAAATCCGCACTGCCGCGGAAGAGGCCGCCGAAAGTTTGCGACCAGGCCCTCGGGCACGACGCGTAAATCGCCCGCGCAGCGCCGCGCATCGATATCTCAGTGACCGTATCTGGATGGCTGCGTCTGGATGAATATGAAAGTTGCTCTGGCAGTTACGGGCGGTATCGCGGCCTATAAAGCTGCAGAGATCGTGCGGCTATTGCGGGACCGCGGCATCCGCGTGCAAGTCGTAATGACCAAGGCGGCCCAGGAGTTTGTTCGTCCTCTCACCTTTGCCGCGCTCTCCGGCGAAAAAGTGATCACCGGAATGTTTGAGCGCGAGGCAGCGCAAGCCGCCAATATCGATTCGGCAATTGAACACATTGCCGTGGCCCAGTCGATCGATGCTCTTCTGGTGGCTCCTGCAACTGCAGACATTCTGGCGCATTTCGCGCAGGGCATTGCCGGCGATTTCTTGACCACGCTTTATCTCGCAACTACAGCCCCGGTTGTGGTCGCTCCCGCGATGAACGTCAACATGTGGAACCATCCGGCCACGCAGAAGAATTTGGAAATTTTGCGCGGACGCGGCGTGAAAATTGTCGAACCGGGCGCAGGATATCTCGCATGTGGAATGACTGGCGCCGGCCGGCTCGCGGAGAATGAAACCATCGTCGCTGCCGTCATGGAAGCGCTGGGCGCATCGCAGGATCTGGCTGGGGAAACCGTGCTGGTCACTGCCGGACCCACGCGAGAAAAGATTGACCCCGCGCGCTATCTCACCAATCGTTCAAGTGGGCGTATGGGCTATGCAGTGGCGGAAGCGGCGCTCCGACGCGGCGCTCGCGTGCTTCTCATCAGTGGTCCGACAGCACTGGCCCCTCCTGGCGCTGCCGAGGTGACGCGCGTGGAATCGGCCGAGCAGATGTTAGGCGCGGTGCTGAATCTTCTGCCGCATGCTTCCATTGTTATCAAGACCGCGGCAGTCTCCGATTACCGCGCAAAGGCAATATCAGGGCAGAAACTCAAGCGCAAAGGCCCGCTCGCGCTTGAACTCGAGCCGACTGCCGATATTCTCCAAGAAATTTCTCTTCGCAAGCAATCACAGATTGTCATTGGCTTCGCGGCAGAGACCGAAAATGTTCTGGAAAATGCGCGGCAGAAACTCGCGTCGAAGAATCTCGACGGCATCGTGGTAAATGATGTATCCCGCGAAGGCGTAGGCTTTGACTCCGAGCGCAATCAGGTGACGATCATTACTCGCGACGAGATCGTCGAAGTCCCTGAGACCACGAAGTGGGAGGTCGCGCAACGCGTCCTCGATCAGGTGGTCCGCATCCGTGACCGGCGAAAATCAGCCGTGAAAGCGGCCGAACATTGGTGAGAGGGCCCAGGTTTTTGTGGCCACCGTCCTGGTTTACGGGCCTTGCTCATACGCCTGGGCCAGGCGCAGAACCGTACTTTCGTCAAAATGCTTTCCTAAGATCTGCAAGCCGATCGGCAAGTTCTCTTTTGTTTTTCCGCAGGGAATCGAAATGCCAGGGATTCCCGCTAGGTCGGCGGTGACCGTGTAAATATCGGCCAGGTACATTGCCAAGGGATCGTTCGATTTCTCGCCCAGCTTAAATGCCGCTGTTGGGCTGGTTGGCGTAATGATTGCGTCGACTTTCTGAAACGCTTGTTCAAAATCGCGTGCCAGCAGCGTGCGTACTTTTTGCGCCTTCAAATAATAGGCGTCGTAGTAGCCCGCGCTGAGCGCGTAGGTGCCGAGCATGATGCGGCGTTTGACTTCGGGTCCAAAACTTTCGTCCCGGCTGCGCCGATACATTTCGGACAAAGACTTTATGCCGGCGGCTCGGAAGCTATAGCGCACGCCGTCGTAACGGGCGAGGTTCGAGGAGGCTTCGGCAGTTGCGATCACATAATAGGTTGGGATGGCGTAGGGGGTGTGCGGCAAGGATACCGGGACCATTTCGCAGCCCAAGCTTTTGAATTTGTCGATCGCAGACTCGATTGCATTGCGGACTTCCTGGTCGAGGCCTTCGCCAAAATATTCCTGGGCCACTCCGAGTCTTGATCCACTGACAGGCTTTTGCAACTCACCAACATAATCGGGAACGGGCACATCGGCTGAGGTCGAATCCATGGGATCGCGGCCGGCGATGGTGCCTAATACGATGGCCGCGTCCTTCACGGTTTTTGTCAGCGGACCGATATGGTCGAGCGAAGATGCGAAGGCGATCAGGCCGTAGCGTGACACTCGGCCGTAAGTCGGCATGAGCCCGACCACGCCGCAAAATGACGCGGGCTGGCGAATGGATCCCCCGGTGTCAGAGCCGAGCGCTGCCACGGCCATGTCGGCTGCGACTGCGGCGGCCGAGCCGCCGGAAGAGCCTCCTGGCACGCGAGTCAAATCCCGCGGATTGTGCACCGTTCGAAATGCGGAGTTCTCGTTCGAGGATCCCATGGCGAACTCATCGCAATTGGTCTTACCCAGGACCACCGCGCCGGCGGCTTCCATGCGGGCTACCGCCGTGCAATCGTAGGGAGGGACATATTTTTCCAGGCTCTTTGATCCCGCTGTGGTGCGAACACCGCGGGTCGACATTACATCTTTGATAGCAACCGGTACGCCGGCGAGCGGCGGCAAGGACTTGCCTTCCGCTGCCATGCGGTCGATGCGATCGGCCTGCTCGAATGCTCGTTCTTTGCAAAGCGTGAGGTATGCGCCGATCTCTGCATCTTGTTTCTCGATGCGCGAATAGTGCTCTTCGGCCAGAGCGAGCGCGGTGGTCTTGCGGTCCCGGATGGCGGAGCGGGCGGCGTCAATGGTGAGCGGGCGATCTGGCATTGCGTTTTAAAGACTGCGAAAGCCGCGTGCAATCTGTGCGCGATCTTTCTTCGCTCAACTACCTTTTTCAATCACTTTAGGAACGCGGAAGAATATTCCGTCGGTATCCGGCGCATTTTCCAGCGCAACATCTTGCGGCAGAGATTTGCGCAGTCCTTCCACAATGTCGTCGCGGGTCCCGTAAGAGAACCTTTCGCAGCCCTGCTTCGAGTTGTCGACGCCATAGCGATCAGAGACCTGGGCCATCGGTTCGACGTTCGACGTATCCAGCTCGTTCAGTTTATCGATGTGGCCGAGAATGGAGTTCAAATCGCGCACCAAGCCTGCGCTCTCACCGGTGCCGAGCTCGATATTTGCCAGGTCGGCGACATACGCCACTTCTTTTTCAGTCACTTTCATATTGCGGCTTATCTAGGATGGCTAGCATTGTTTCAGATGTCCGAAGAAATCTTGAGCACAGGCCGCGCAGGAGCATAGGGAATGTCACCGGAGAAAGCGCGCGCACTTTAGAAAACTGACCTCAGGGCTGTCGGATTACAAATTCTATCCTTTCTACTTTTTGTCCGGAATATCGGTTCAAGGTTGCGAGATAGCGTGGAGCAAGATTCTGCAATTCGCGTTTCCATCCAGTATCGGGGCACCTCGACGCGCAGCAAGGATTTAGAAAAATCCAGGGCACGCGTGCGCTCCGCTACCGCCGAACCGCAAACCAGCGGCCATGCTAGCAACGGCGCCTCGCCTTGCGGAACGCGACGGAGCGAGCCAATCACAATTTTTTCCAGGCCTGAACCTGCGTGCTCCAAACCCACTCCTTGTGTTCCCTCGAAACCGCCCGGATGCTTGCTGAGAGTTTGATTTTAGCATCTGTTTTGCCAGCAAGAAGCTTTCGTCGGGAGAGGTGCCAATTCAATTTTTCTTTACGCGCTTTGCGGTTGCTAGATTTCGCTGAAAGCTTTTAACCGCTAAGTGCGCGAAGAATTGCCGCGAAGTTCGCAGAGAAAAGCATGGGACTTAGCTCGGACCATCCGTTACGCATCTTCACAAGGGAAATTCGCGCCTTACGTATTCGAGGGCGGCATCGTGCGATTGCAAGCGGCCTTCGAGTTGCGCGTCTTCGACGGCTTCGAGAATTCTGCGGAACTTAGGGCCGGGCGCGTATCCGGCTGCGATCAAATCGTCGCCGTTGACCAGCGACGCAGGGCGAATCTGTTGCGGCGGAGTTTCGCGCATTTTTTCGCGCAGATATTCGTACGTGCTCAAATTTCCGTGGCTGGCGAGGCTGTCGGCGCGATGCAAGGCCATGTGCTCGTCAAAGCCTGCCAGGCGCAGGAATCGTTTGAGCGTCGATTCCTTCATGCGCATGACGTGGCCGAAGCGCATGTGATTATCGACCAAGGCGAGAATCTGCTCGGTGTCATCTCTGGAGAAGCGCAGGCGCTTGCAAATGCTTTCGGCAATCTTTACACCCACTTCGACGTGATTATCGAAGCGGATGCGGTCTGGCGCGCGGCGGAACGTAGCGGGCTTGCCGACATCGTGTAGCAGCGCGGCCCACGCCAGTGTGGGCGGGCAGGGCTGCGGCAGATGATCGAGCAGCATCAGCGTGTGCACAAAGACATCGCCCTCGGGATGAAACTCCGGCGGCTGCTCGACTCCTTTCATCGCGGAAATTTCCGGCAACACTTCGGAGAGCAGTCCGGTTGCATCGAGCAGAAGAAAAGCCCGGCGCGCGTGGCCTTCGATTAGCATGCGCGTCAGCTCATCGCGAACGCGTTCGCGCGAAACTAATTGGATATCACGCGCGTGCCGTCTGATGGCGGCGAAGGTCCCGGGGTCGATTTCGTAGTTGAAGCGCGCGGCGAAGCGGACCGCGCGCAGCATGCGGAGTTTGTCCTCCGCGAAGCGCCTTTCGGGATCGCCGATGGCGCGAATAATTCCGAGGTCGAGATCTTCACGGCCGCCGACAAAATCCAGAACTTCGTTGGTTGCGGGATCGAGCATCATGCCGTTGATGGTGAAATCACGTCGGAGGACGTCTTCGCGCGGGGCCTGGCTGAAGCGAACGGCATCGGGATGGCGGCCATCGGTGTAGCCGTGATCGCTGCGGAAAGTGGCCACTTCGATCGTGTCGTTCTCTCGGGCTCTTTGCTGACTTTCGGGAACTTCGTTCGCCACAGGGGACACAGAGGGCACGGAGGAAGTCTGGGGGATCAGGACTACGCCGAACTGCGCACCAACCGCGTAGCTTTCCGGGAAGATTTTCATCACTTCGTTCGGACTGGCGCTGGTGGCCACGTCGTAATCCGCAGGCTCCCGGTTGAGCAGCAGATCGCGGACGCATCCGCCGGCCAGGTAGGCTTGGAAGCCTTGCCGGCGAAGGGTTTGGATGATCGAAATGGCCAAATCCTTCGGCATCGGTTGGGTTTCACGCGACTCCGATAATAACGTTCCCGTGCTTTTGAATTAAGCTAGAAGGAAGCCGAAAACCATACTGATTATGCCTGACGCCTACATTCTCGGCATTGAAAGTTCATGCGACGAAACTGCCGCGGCCGTCGTGCGCTCGGGCGAACAGTTGATTTCGAACGTGGTGGCGTCGCAGATTGCGCTGCATCAGACTTATGGCGGCGTGGTGCCGGAGTTGGCTTCGCGCGAACATTTGCGAGCGATTGTTCCGGTGGTGCGGCAGGCGCTGGCAGAGGCGAAGCAGACCTATGAATCAGTGGATGCCATTGCCGTCACACAAGGGCCTGGGTTGGCTGGGGCTCTGTTGGTTGGCATAAGCTACGCGAAGGCCCTGGCATTCGGGCTCGACAAGCCGCTAATTGCGGTGAACCATCTTGAAGGGCACATTCACGCGGTGTTACTGGAAGAGCGGCAAAAGGGCAATCATGAAGTGCAATTTCCCGTGCTGGCGCTGGTGGTTTCGGGTGGACATACTCACCTTTATCTAGCGGCGAAAAAAAATGAAGGATGGACTTACGAAAATATCGGCCACACTCGCGACGATGCCGCGGGAGAGGCTTTTGATAAGGTCGCGAAGCTGCTGGCGCTCGGCTATCCGGGAGGGCCGATTATCGACCGTCTGGCTCCGCATGGAGACGCAAGCGCAGTGAATTTTCCTCCGGCACAGATCAAGCATCGCGACCGCCGCGATCAAAAAGCACCGAACCTCGATGAAAGCGACCGGCCCCGTTTTGATTTTTCTTACAGCGGTATAAAAACCGCGGTGCTGCGGTACATCGAAGTTCACCAGATGCGGAGTTCGATCGAGAAGCGGCGCGAGGCCCTCGCGAAGATTCAGAAACCGAAGCTGGAAGATTATCTTGCCAATTGCGATAAGCAGACCATTGACCTGGTGGCTTCTTTTCAGCGGGCGATCGTGCAAGACCTGGTAGGGAAAACCCTGGCAGCTGCACGTGCCTATGATGTGGCGACACTCTTCGTTACCGGGGGAGTAGCGGCGAATAATGAGTTGAGAAAAACCTTTGAGCAACGCGCCGTGCACGATGGCATTCCGGTTTATTTTCCATCGCGTCCGCTTTCGACCGATAATGCGGCGATGATTGCGGCGGCGGCTTATCCTAAGTTTCTGGCCAAGGATTTCGCGGGGATGGATTTTTCAGCGGAGGCGAGTTTGACTTTGCGTTAAGGAAAGCAAGCTACTCTTCTTCTTATTTTCCCGCGTTTTGGCTGTGAGCCTTCCGCATCACGGCATCGAGCGCCTTTTCCATCTGTCCCTGGAGATCAATATCCTTATAGATCGCGAAGTCGGCGCGCTTCTCTTCTTCGTCGAAGCCGCTGGCGCGCCCGGCAACAATAATGATGGGGATGCTCGCGGTCTCCGCTTTTTTCTTTAGCACCGTGATCAAGTCGCTGCCGGTCATCTTCGGCATCTGCATATCAGTGACGATGAGGTCGGGACGGATGCGCTCGAGAATCTGCAGGGCTTCGATGCCATTGGTGGCGGACTCCACCGTGAAGCCGCGCTCTTCGAGAAAGCGGCAGACGGTGTAGCGGATCAGCATGGAATCGTCGACGACCAGAGCGACCGTAGACATCAATTAATTGTGCGCGAGCACACGCCCCCGGCACGAAGACTAACAGGGGGTTTCCTGAGAGAACAAGGAGAATGCGGTAAGTTCTGGTTACTGTAGTGCTGCGTATTTAGCGTTTCGGACCTCGCAGTTCAGGATTCCTGGGCCTCTTTGTCGACGCTTTCCTCGATGCTCATGTCTTTGAGTTCGCTCGACTCGAAAATCTCACGGCACTCGAGGCACTCGACGAATTCGGCATCTTCATCACGGCTGACAATTTGCACGCGAGGATGCTTGCAGGGCTGAGCTGGTTTTTGAGGCTGAGAGAACGGCTTTGAGGTCATAAACCGGAAGCGCTGCCCCCTATCCGATGCAATGTGGGCAGATTCGCGGGAATTGCACGGTATTGTAGCCTTGCTTTTCCAGTTGTCAAGTCCCACTTTTACATGATCGCCGGCTTTTTCAGTATCCATGGCGAAATCCCAGGCATCTACGTCGAGTAGCTGGTTATTTGAACTCCGACTAAATAGATCGCCCTAAAGGTAAGCCGTTCAGCCTGCGCTATTTGCCGTTAAACTTGGTTTTCCGCAGTTGGCTGCAAGGGGTTGCGAGAAACCGTCTGTGCGACGTAGAATGAAAGGCGACGGAAAAGGTCGCAATTACGGCCGGATGTTACGGCGGAAGATTTCAACAATGCTGAAGCTAACGAAAAAGGCCGATTACGCGCTGATGGCTATGAAGCATCTGGCTGATCACGCCCGGGACGGAAACGGCAGCGCCAGTGCGAAAGATGTGGCTGACTCATTCGGCATTCCGCCGGAGGCTTTGGCGAAGATTCTGCAACGGTTGGCGAAGGCTGGATTGTTGCAGTCGCAGCACGGCATCAATGGTGGCTACCGGCTGGCGCGGGCGGCGCATACGATTTCGGCTTTTGAAGTGATTCAGGCGATCGATGGACCGTTGTTCATTACGTCGTGCGTCACGGTTCGAGGGGAATGCGATCAGAGCGATCGGTGCAACATCCGAGAACCGCTGCGCAAAGTAAATGAGAGCATCGAAGCCGTGCTGAAGCGCATCAAGATTTCACACATGCGGGAAGAACCAGAGACGGCTGAAACGCCTGCGGCGAAGAGCGTCGAATTGGTGACGATCGCGTGACGAGAGTTTAAACGCATTCGCAGAGAGGCCAGAGATTCGAAGCCAACAGGCAGCACAAATTAGGCAACGGTAGGAGAGGCAATTATGAGCACGGATGTAAAGGTCCCCCAGCAACTTCCAGTAACCAGGCACAGCGCTCCCAAGGGAGTGAAGCTGCCCATCTACATGGACAACCATGCCACCACGCCGATGGATCCGCGGGTGCTGGAGGAGATGCTGCCGTATTTCATGGAAAAGTTCGGTAATGCGGCCAGCCGGAACCACTCTTTCGGATGGGCCGGCGAGGAAGGCGTGGAACTCGCGCGTGAGCGGGTGGCCAAGCTGGTTGGCGCGACGACGAAAGAAATCATCTTCACCTCGGGCGCTACTGAAAGTGACAACCTCGCCATCAAGGGCGTAGCTGAGATGTACCGTGAGAAGGGCAATCACATTATTACTGCAGTTACGGAGCACAAGGCTGTGCTCGATACCTGCAAGCGGCTGGAGAAATATGGCTATCGCGTGACCTACCTGCCGGTGCAGAAAAACGGGCTGATCGATCTTGAAGAACTGAAGCGGGCGATGGACGAAAAGACGATTCTCGTCACCATCATGGCCGCGAACAATGAGATCGGCGTGGTGCAACCGATTGCTGAAATTGGCAAGCTTTGTCACGAGCGCGGCGTGATCTTCCACACGGACGCAACGCAGGCGATCGGCAAAGTTCCTATCGATGTGAACAAGCAGAACATCGACCTGATGTCGATCTCTGCGCATAAGATGTATGGCCCGAAAGGCGTGGGCGCTTTGTATGTTCGGCGCAGGAATCCGAGGGTGCAGATTTCCGCGATCATCGATGGCGGCGGACACGAGCGGGGTATGCGGTCCGGCACGCTCAACGTTCCGGGCATTGTTGGGCTGGGTAAGGCTTGCGCCATCGCGTCAGAGGAAATGTCTGAAGAAGCCGCGAAGTTAAGCGCTCTGCGCGAACGTCTGCGCGAACGCATTATGAACCGGCTGGACGAGGTTTACATCAACGGCACCATGGAACACCGGCTGCCGGGAAATCTCAACATCAGCTTCGCTTATGTCGAGGGCGAATCGCTGCTGATGGGCATCAACGATATTGCAGTATCCAGCGGTTCGGCGTGCACCTCTGCGACTCTGGAACCATCTTATGTATTGAAGGCCCTTGGAACGGGCGATGACTTGGCGCACAGCTCGATTCGCTTCGGAATTGGCAGGTTCAACACTGCGGCCGAGGTCGATTATGTCGCAGATCGCGTGGTTGAGACGGTTGAGCGACTGCGCGAACTTTCTCCGCTTTACGAGATGGCGAAGGAAGGCATCAATTTGAAAGACGTGAAGTGGGCGGGAGAGTAAAAGATCAGGTTTCAAAGTTTCAGAGTTTCGAGGTTTCATCGAAGCCGCGAATCTCAAGGTAGTGAACTTTGAAACCTTGAAACATTAGAAACTTTGAAACTTGGAGAATACGAATGTCATACAGCGACAAGGTAATCGATCATTACAACAATCCGCGCAACGTTGGCTCGATGGACAAAAACAGTGCGGACGTAGGCACCGGGCTGGTAGGCGCACCAGAGTGCGGCGACGTTATGAAGCTGCAGATCAAGGTCAATCGCGACACCAACGTGATTGAAGAAGCCAAGTTCAAGACGTTTGGCTGCGGCTCTGCCATCGCTTCCTCTTCGCTGGCCACCGAGTGGGTCAAGGGCAAAACCGTGGATGAAGCGCTCTCAATCAAGAACATGGACATCGTGAAGGAGCTGTCGCTTCCTCCGGTGAAGATCCATTGTTCAGTGCTGGCTGAGGACGCCATTCGCGCCGCTATCGGCGACTGGAAGAAGAAGCAAGGGCAGGAGAGCGCGAAGCCTGTAGCTGTAGAGGCGAAGTAGCTGAGAGTTGCGAGTCACGAGTTCCGCCTTTGGCTGTAGCTCATGGCTCCAAATTTCATGGATCGAAGCTCGTGGATTTTGATGACGACGGCAACTGAACAACCCGCTGCGCTGGCGAAGGGCATCGCTCTGACCGACAAGGCGGTGTCGAAGATTCGTTCTGCCATGGTGAAGGAAGGTATTTCGCCTGAGCAGGGCGGGTTGCGGCTGGGCGTACAGGGTGGAGGTTGTTCCGGGCTAAGCTATAACATTCGTTTCGACACGCAGCCGCGCGAACGCGATCGCATCTTCCAATATGGCGGTGTACGCGTGTTCGTCGATCCGAAGTCGTTTATCTACCTGCACGGCATGACTCTCGATTATCAGGAAACGCTGATGCAGCAGGGATTCGTCTTCGTGAATCCCCAGGCCACGAAGTCTTGCGGCTGCGGAACTTCGTTCTCGGCTTGATGGTGTGGCGCGGGCGCCATGCCCGCGGAAAGCCGGCCACACGGAACCGCCTCGTCAATACGGGATGTTCGGAGCGGCGGTTCAGCGCCCGTAGAAGGCAAGGAATTTATCGAAGTCGATCGCGATGAAGTGCGAGCGGGGAAAGGACAATGAATCCTGTTGCCACAATTTCGGAAAAGCCACTTCCTGAGGGGACTCAGCAGTGCTGGTCGTGCGGCACGATGCGGGCAGTGCATTTCTGTGAGGCATGCGGCAAAGTTCAGCCTCCGGCGCCGGTGGATTACTTCTCATTTTTCAGTCTTCCACGCAAGCTGGACATCGACACCGCAGCGCTGGATAAAGATTTTTACGAGCTCAGCCGCAAATTGCATCCGGACCTGAACGCGCGCGCGGGCGGCCAGGAGCAGCAATGGAGCCTGCAGCAGAGTTCCATGCTCAACGACGCGCATCGCACGTTGAAGGACCCAATCAAGCGCACGCAATATCTTCTCCGGCTGGAAGGCGTGGAACTGGAAGAGCAATCGAAAAGCGCCACCGAGCAGGCGCGCGCCACAGGGCAGGCCAAAAAGCAAATCGTTCCTCCCGATCTGCTGGAAGAAGTTTTTGAGCTGAATATGAAGCTCGAAGAATTGCGCGGTGCACAAAAAGGCCGGCGAGGATGATCCTGCGCTAATTGAGGAAGTGGGGCGCCACAAAATCGAGCTGGAAGAAAAACAGGAAGCGCTTCTGCAGGAGTTGAAGGAGCGCTGGAAGATGTGGGATGGAATGATCCAGCGCGAGCACAACGGCCAGCCGGTTTCAGAAGAAGAACGCAGGCAGGAACGCGACAAGATGGTGGATGTGCTGAACCGCCGCAACTACATCCGCAATCTTGTGCGGGATGTAAGCGAAGTTCTGGAAAATTGAGGAATTGGGAAATTAAGTAATTGAGAAATCTGAAGTCGAACGCTCTCAAATTACCCAATTACAAAATTACTAAATGGCTACGGATCGCATCGTCGGAATTGACCTGGGTACCACGAACTCTCTCGTGGCCTTCATGCAGGGGGAGGGCCCTGTCGTAATTCCGGGCGACGATGGCTTAAATCTAGTTCCTTCGGTGGTTGCGCTCGATCAGAATAATCAGCCGGTGATCGGCAACGGCGCGCGCAATTCGTTGATCGCAAGTCCCGAGCGCGCGGTTTACTCGATTAAACGCCTGATGGGCCGCGGGGTTGAGGATGTGCAGGAAGAATTGAAGTTTTTTCCTTTTCGGCTGGCCGAGGATTTGCAGCCGGGGGAAGTGCTGCGCATCAGACTTGGCGAGACGACCTTTACTCCGCCGGAAATTTCTGCGCTCATTCTGCGGCAGCTCAAACGCAATGCCGAGCGCTTCTTCGGCGCTCCCGTCACCAAGGCGGTGATCACGGTCCCGGCATATTTCAATGACGCGCAGCGGCAGGCGACCAAAGACGCAGGCCGCATTGCCGGACTTGAAGTCCTCCGGCTGGTCAACGAGCCCACGGCCGCATCTCTTGCGTACGGGCTGGATAAGAAGCAGAACGGGATTGTCGCCGTCTACGATCTTGGCGGCGGAACATTCGACATTTCTATTCTCAAGTTGCACGACGGCATCTTTGAGGTGATTGCCACGAACGGCGACACCCATCTCGGCGGAGATGACATTGACAACCTGCTGATCACGATTGCGCTCGACGATATTGAGGGCGATCTGAAACTGGATCTGCGGAAGAACGCAGAGGCGGTGCAAGCCATTCGTAAGGCCGTGATCGAAGCCAAAATCGTGCTGTCGTCACAGGCGTCGACCAAGCTCAGTGTAGAACTGCCCGGCGGCCAGCATTATCTGCGCGAGATTACGCGCGAACAGTTCGAGCAATTGATTCAGCCGGTCATCGACCGCACTGTCGGCCCATGCAAGCAGGCCTTGAAAGACGCTGGCCTCAAACCTGAGCAGATTGACGAGGTTGTGCTGGTTGGTGGGTCTACGCGAATCCCAAAAGTCAGGGCGCTCGTGAAGGAACTTTTTCATCGTGAGCCGCACATCGATTTGAATCCCGATGAAGTTGTCGCATTGGGCGCAGCGGTGCAAGCTCACATTTTGGGTGGCGGTTCGGAAGCGACCGAGAACATGCTGCTGCTCGATGTGACGCCGCTCTCGCTGGGCATCGAGGTTGCGGGCGGAGTGACTGACAAAATTATTCTGCGTAACTCGACAATTCCGGCGTCGGCCACGCAGTTTTACACCACGCAAGTCGATGGACAGGCGAATGTCGCGATTCACGTGCTGCAGGGCGAGCGCGAGTTGGCCAAGGATTGCCGCTCGCTCGCACGCTTCGATCTGAAAGGCATTCCGGCGATGGCCGCGGGAATAGCGCGCATCGAAGTTAAGTTCCTGATCGACGCAAACGGGATTTTGCATGTCTCGGCCCGGGAACAGCGTAGCGGCAAAGAATCCGAGATTCAGGTCCAACCCAGCTACGGGCTAACCGATGAGCAGGTCGAGAACATGATTCTGGATTCCTTTGACAGTGCCGAAGAAGATTTTCGCCAGCGGCAAGTGATTGAAGCGCGCAACGAAGCGGGGACCATCCTGGAGGCGCTCGACAAGGGCAAAAAGAGTCCGGCGTGGGGTGTGCTGACGACCGACGAAAAGAAAAAGATCGCGAAGCTGGAAAAAGCATTGGTCGCGGTGAAAGCGGAAGAAGATTATCAGGCGATCCGCAAGGCGATTGACGCGCTCAATCAGGGCACCATGCGGCTGGCTGAATTGATGATGGATAGCGCCGTCTCAACAGTTTTGAAGGGCAAGACTATGGATGAAGCTGATATTGGCGACGGGCCAACGGCGCCGCATCCTGTGGCGAAGGCGGAGTTCGAATGAATGGGGGATTGAGTAATTGCGTAATTTAGCAATTTTGCAAGTTGAAAAACACAAACGATTTTAAATTACTCAATTACTAAATTCTCCTATTACTCAATTTCCTAGAGGAGCATTCATGTTAGAAGAAAACAATCAAGGAGCTGGTACGTTGACGGAAGAGGCTCCCGGCGAAAATACGGTCGAGGTTACGTTCCTTCCGGAGGGCAAGACTGTGCGCTTCGAGCATGGCAAGCTGCCCTATGAAGATCACGGGAAAGAAGAGTCGATTCTCGACATCGCACTGAACTATGGGATCCCGCTTGACCATGCCTGCGGCGGCAACTGCGCCTGCACCACGTGCCACGTCTGGGTCAAAGAGGGTGCGGAGAATCTCTCGCCAATGGATGACGACGAAGCTGACCGTCTGGACATGGCGGCCGATCTGCAGTTAAACTCGCGTCTCGGTTGCCAGGTGCAGATCGTGAAGCCGGGGAAGGTCGTGGTCGAGATTCCTGCCTGGAACCGCAATTACATTTCGGAAGAACATCACTGAAGCAAGTTTCAAGGTTTCATAGTTCCAAAGTTTTAAGGTTTGCAAATCTCGCTTCGGCTTAGTCTGGGCGGCGCCCGAAACTATAACTTTGAAACTCTGAGATACTGAAACTCTGAAATCGGAGCGTGCAATGCCGAAAGCTCTTAGCTGGGACGACGCCGAAGATATTGGCATCCTGCTCTCAGAAGCTCACCCGGATGTTGATCCGCTCACGGTGCGCTTCACCGACCTTCATCGTTACGTAACTGAACTTCCCGACTTCAAGGGCGACCCGAAGACTTCGAACGAGGGCAAGCTCGAGGCCATCCAAATGGCCTGGCACGAGGAATTTCAGGACCGCACGCAAGGATAAGGTGCACCACCGGATTCGCCGAAACTAGCGAGCTTCCACATTACTTTCTTCTCCAGCGAACGCCATCTTTGGTGTTTTCGATGATCACTCCAGCGCCGACCAGTTCGGCGCGCAATGCGTCGGAAACCGCGAAATTGCGGGCCTTCCGGGCGGCCTCCATTTCGCCGATCTTGCGCTCGATCTCGTTGTCACCTACGCCGGCGGACTTGACGATTTCGCTCAGCTCCGGACTGATCTCTTGTTCGCGACCTTCCGACATAGCCCAGTCGAAAATTGCTTTCGCTTTGGCCGCATCATCGTCTTTTATAACTGCGAAAATCTCATCGAACTTCTCCAGCGCTAACAAGAGCGGTCGCAGCGTCGCCGGTTTTGACAGCGCCTGCGTCCAGGGCTGAGTTGACGCTTCGGACCATCTCAAAAATTGCCGCCTGTGCCTGGGCGGTGTTCAGATCGTCGTCCAGGGCCGTTTGGAGATGATGGATCGATCGCTCGGCGAGGGCCTGCATCTCGGGGTTGGAACCCGCTGGAAAATTTCCGGTAATTAAGCGCTGGCGAAAATTGCGCAGCCGCTCGACTGAAACCGCAGCCTGCTTCAATCCATCGAAAGTAAAATTGAGCTGATTGCGGTACGGGACCGAGGTGAGTAAATACCGGATTGACGATGGCTTGTGGCCTTTCAAAACCAGATCGCGCAGGGTGTAGAAATTGCCGACGCTCTTTGACATCTTCTCGCCTTCCACGAGAAGAAACCGAACGTGGAACCAGAAGTGCGCGAGAGTTTTTCCGGTGAGCGACTCCGATTGCGCGATCTCGTTTTCGTGGTGGGGGAAAATCAGGTCTTCTCCGCCGGCGTGGATATCGAAGCTCTCGCCAAGTTCCTCCATCGACATCACGGAACATTCGAGATGCCAGCCGGGACGCCCTGGGCCAATGGGAGTCTCCCAGGATGCTTCGCCTGGTTTCGGGGCCTTCCATAAAGCAAAATCGCGGGCGCTGTCCTTGTCGTATTCATCGACGTCGACGCGGGCGCCGTCGAGCATTCCGCTGAAATCTTTTTTTGAAAGCCTGCCGTAGCGAGGGAAGCCGGCGATGCGGAAGTAATACGAACCGTCGTCGGTACGGTAGGCAATTTGTTTCTCAGCTAGTTTGGCGACGAATTCCGCCATTTCTGGAATGTGCTCGGTGGCGCGCACAAGGATGGGTTGCTCAATGCCAATCATGGCTGAGTCTTCCAGAAAAGCTTTCACGTACTTCGCCGTATATTGCTGGACGCTTACTCCGGCCTGGGCGGCGTTTCGGATGATTTTGTCGTCGACGTCGGTGATGTTCATCGCGTAGCGCACCTTGTATCCCGATTGGCGCAGGAAGCGCTGCAGCATGTCGACGGCTACAAAGCTGCGAAAGTTGCCGATGTGGCCGTAGTCGTAGACAGTCGGCCCGCAAGCGTACATGCGCACTTCGTTGTCGCGCAGCGGGCGAAACTCCTCCACCTGCGAGGACATGGTGTTGTAAAGGCGTAAGGGCATGATGAGAAGTGCTTGGCGAAGAACCAACAATTCTAGGGGCACGGCAGAAAAAGGGTCAACTGGTCTAAAAGATTGGTAGTGGGTCACACGAAGCTTCCGCCTGGTCTAAGATTATGAGTCATGCGAAAGATTCTCTGCATTCTGGGCATTTCTATTTTGTTGGCGATGCCGGTGTACGCCAACAACCAAAAACCCGAGAAGGCGCCGAATTTTAGTCCCGATGCGACGTGGATTGACACGGGCGCGGCGGGCGGGAAAGTTCCGCACTCGATCAAGGGTTACCGGGGACACGTGCTGCTGGTCGATTTCTGGGAGTACACCTGCATCAATTGCATTCGCGACTTCAGCGTGCTGAAACGCTGGTACGCGAAATATCATCCCTATGGCTTTGACATTGTTGGCGTGCATTACGGTGAATTCGCCATCGGATTCAATGCCGACAACGTGCGCGAGGCGGCAAAGAGGTTTCAATTGCCATGGCCGGTAGTCGCCGATCTTCAAGGATCAATCTGGCGAGATTACCATTCGAATGTTTGGCCCAATCGCTTTCTGATCGACCAGAGCGGGGACATTGTTTTTCATGTCGAGGGTGAGGGCAACGACCGGCCACTGGAGGAAAAGATCCGCGAATTGCTGGCTGCGGCGCATCCTGAGGTGAATCAGCTTCCTCTGGATCCTCCGGAAAATACGTTCGCGCCTTCTTGCGGAATCTCAAGTGAGGAAACCTATGTGGGCGATTGGTTCGGGCGTGGCGCCATCGCTAATCCGAAAGCCTACAAGAACGATGGAGAAACCACTAACTTCCACGCGGAGGGAATGCCCGCAGACGGCAAAGTCATGTTTTCCGGCAAATGGATCGCGCGGCAGGATGGCGTGACCTCCGACGAGCAGCACGGCACAGCGCAACTTCAGTATCATGCGCGCTCGGTTTATGCGGTCCTTAGCGTGGAGAACCCGAAGAAGCCGGTGCGGGTTTACCTCCTGCAGGATGGCAAGCCGCTCGCACAGAACGAAGCGGGAGTTGACGTTCAATTCGATTCGCAGGGCTCGTACGTTGAGGTGGGCCTCCCTCGAATGTATTATCTGGTGAACAATACGGCTTTCGGGTCGCATCTGCTTGGATTGGAACCACAGACGCCTGGTTTCGATCTGCATTCGTTTACCTACGGAAATAACTGCCAGCAGAATTTCGCCCAAAAGTAACGAAGATGAAGCTCGCGAGGCGGACATGCGAGGGCTGCGGAGGTGCGAGGGCTGCGGATGCGAGGGCTGAAAGATAAGCGAGTTTTGATAACGGGGGGCGCCAGCGGGATCGGCGCGGCGACCGCTGCGCGGTTCTTGGAAGAGGGAGCGCGGGTTTGCGTTCTTGATTGCGACGAAGCCGCGTGCAAGAAGATTCGTCACGAATTGCCGGGGATTGCCGAGGCGATTATTGCCGACGTGACCGACTTGATGCAGGTGGAAGCTGCGTTCGCCGATGCGATGCGCGTGATGGATGGGGTGGACGTGCTCATCAATAATGCGGGCATCAGCGTGCGGCACAAGTTTCTCGAGGTCACTCCGGAGGATTGGGAACGGGTAATTGCCGTGAATTTGACTGGAGTTTTTTATGTGGCGCAAACGGCGGCGCGGCTTATGTGGCAGCAAGGCAGCGGAGTGATTCTGCAAACGGCCTCGACAAACGGAATCATGGGCTATCCGTATTACGCCGATTACAACGCGACCAAGGCGGGGGTGATCGAGCTGACGCGGTCGATGGCGCTGGAGCTGGCTCCGAAGATTCGGGTATGCGCGGTTGCGCCGGGATATGTGCTGACGCCAATGCAGCGTGCGGAGTATAGCGATGCGATGCTGGAGGAAGTGAACCAGAAGATTCCGTTGCGGAGGCATGCCAAGCCGGAGGAGATTGGCGCGCTGTTTGCGTTTTTGGCGTCGGATGATGCGGCGTTTGCGACGGGACAGGTATACACGATGGATGGCGGAGAAACCGCGGGAGGCTTGGCTAGCCGGTAGACTGTTACGTCGGGGGCCAAAGCCCTTCGAGTTCGCATTTTTATCGCAGCGCTGGAGGGGCTGCGCCAGCCAAAATCCCGGCGCCTCGACAACTCAGCGAGCGGGTCGCTTGCGGCTACAACAAATTGTGTTTCCCTGTGACTTATCTGTTCGCGAATCTGGCGGCGAGCCGCACCATACGCACGGCCTTGTATAAAGGAGACAGAACGCGAGGCAACTTCATTGCTTGCCACTCGCCTGGTCCCGGAGTAAATGTCAGGCGCGTGACAAAACCTATTTGATCGCTGCGGCGCTCGCGCAGGCGCATCATCAGGCGGAAGTAAGACATCTTGTGTTCTTCCCAAGAGGTTCCTGCAACGATGGAGGGCGTGACTTCAGCAGCGAACGCATGGGCCGCATTGTCGGCGGTGATTACCGATTCGATCTTGGCGGGGATCGGCATCTCGATGAAACGATTCGCGAGCAGCAAGGTCACGTGCAAGATGCGCATGATTCCGAGTTCATGCGCGCGAGCGAGGGCCGAATCGAAATCTAAATTGCCGCGCTGGACAATTTGGGCGATGTCGCAGAGCCAGATGAGGCGTCCCCAGACGTGTTTTGCGGCGTGTACGCAAAGGATGAGCAACAGGTCTTCGGGTGAGGGGATTTTAATATGGCGGTCGACGGCCGTGACTTCTACTGCACGCGCAAAAAGGCCATCCATATCGTAGTCGACGGCGTGATAGCGGGGCTGGAGGGCCCACTGCAATTCGAGGAGATGTTTTCCGGCGGCGCTATCAAAAGAATATTCGTATCCGCTGGCGAGATAATCGGCTTCGCTAGTCTCAGGAATATGCAAGCTAGGGACGTATCCTAACTCGCGAAGGGCGCCTTTCATTCGAACGACTTCGCGCTTGCGAACGAACAGGTCGATGTCTCCGGCCTGCCGCATCGCGATATCTCGGTAATAGATTTCCGATAAAACAATTCCTTTATAAGCGACGAGTCCGATGCCGAGCGCGTGGGCGCAATCGAGAATGCGGCCCAACTCGCGGGCAAGAAAAAGCGATTTTTGCACGTTCGTTGTATAGCGCTGATGGAGCGATTCGAGCAGTGCTGTAGAAAGTGCGCCGGGAACAGAGCGGAGATTTCGATAGAGCAGCGAAGATGTGCCATGAAAGTCGGCGCAACGAAGCAGGGATTCGGTGTCGAGGGTTCGATCACGCAGCGGGTTGATCAAAGAACCGAGGCGCGTACGGCCCTTATCTGAAAAATTGGCGGCTGTGGCTGCGAGTAGAAGCTTCCACTCGAAAGAGTCCGGTGAGATTGCGGAGTTCATCGAGTTCGAAGGTCCGTGGTTCGAGAGTTCCTGCTTTGACGGTTCCTGGTCCACTTGTTCGCCGTGCCAGACATGAAGATTAAAGATCGAGCCATGTTAACAGGGTGGGAAGGCACGGTTGGAGGTTGAGGGATGGTTCGAGGGTATGACATGCGAGGGAATGCGGATTACTTTCGTCATCTTCATGAATGCTTTCTCGTGATTCATTAGGCTGCCAGTTCTGTCACACTAACGGCAGCCGGAAATAACGGCAGATAAATTGTTGGATCGAACGCGATGGAAGTAGTCACACCCAAGTCGATGCGGCGCTGCACGCGGTTGCGCGTGGAGATTCCGCTCACAATGACCAGCCTCGACCGCAGGCACCCATTTGCGGCGGACTGCATCGCCCTGGTGGTAAGTCCGCAGGGGGCAGGGTTGCAAGCTCCGCAGGCGCTACCGATTGGAACTCCGGTAATGTTGAACGGACTACCGGGTGGTGCGAGCGCTTCGGCGCGGGTTGCGAGTTGCCTGCCGCTGGGAAAAGATGAGAAGCGGTTTCTGATCGGGGCATCGCTTTATAATCCGGGAAACGTCTGGGGAATTGCCCAGCCACCGGAGGACTGGGAGTGCCCGGCCACGGCTCCTGCCCCGGCGGCTGCGGCGGGAGTTGCTGCGGGAGTGGGACAATGCAGCAAGGGGGGTTGGCCTTTCAACGTTTTTTCCGGGCAGGCAGAGGCGCATCCGAAGCGGAAATAAACTTTCGAGCCCCGTACTTCCTTTTTTATTCCTTCTTTGTTCTTTCGTAACTTCGCGGTCTCATAGTCCAAGTGCCATACTCTACGGAGTCATGTCAGAAATTCCAGAAGCCGAAGCCGCGAGTGCATCTCCGCAACCCGCGCAACAGCAGGACCGTCCATTTCGCGTGAAGCTGCGCGGGTCCGTGCTTACGCTGATCCGGCTACCTAACCAGAGGCAGTTGCGGGGCAAACTGCATCAGCTTTCCGTCACCGGCGGATTGATGAATGTGGAGAAACCACTCGATGAAAAGCTCAAGGTAGAGCTGATTTTTCACCTGGGCGAGGCCACCATCCGCGAAACGGCGGAAATGCTGTTTCCTATGTGGGCCACTCAAGGATGGCTGCAACCGTTCCGCTTCCTCGATCTGCCGGAAGCCAGCAAGAACGCCCTGGAAAAAAATCTGCAGTCGTTTATGCAAGCCCCGCAAGGAGCAGCTTCGTAGAGCGGAAGGCCGGACGACGCAGATTCTTGAACGCTCCTTATTAAACCAAATCTCGGCCATCCATGGCGCAAGCATTGCCTTCGGCATTAGGATAATCACAGGCGTGCTCGTGCCCTGAGCAAACATCTTGTGAACGATCCTCTTGTGAACGATCATCTGATGGCCGATCGCGCCATCACGAACCAGTGATGCCGTCTCCACATCGCAAATTCATTTTTTGGGAAGTCGATACACAGAAAGATTTCATGCTGCCTAGCGGCAAGCTCTATGTGCCGGGGGCCGAACGACTGCTTACGAATATTCGCCGGCTCACCGATGCGGCGCGGCAGGATCGGGTGTTTCTGGTTTCACACGGTTGCTTTCACGCGAAAGACGATCCTGAGTTCGAAATCTTCCCGCCGCATTGCGTCAAAGGCACTCCAGGAGCAGAGTACGTTCCCGAAGGGCTGGCGGAAAAAGTCGCGGTCGTGCCCAATGGGCCGGATGCCAAGCTGCCGCGCGATCTTTCTGAGTACCAGCAGGTCCTGCTGGAAAAGCAAACGCTGGATATCTTTGAAAGCCGGCACGCAGACGAGCTGCTGAAGCGCTTGCCGCACGATGCCGAGTTCGTTCTGTTCGGTGTGGTCACAGAATATTGCGTTCGCCTCGCGGCGAAAGGGTTGCTGCAACGCGGCCGTCGTGTGTTGATTGTCAGGGATGCGATTGAAACGCTCAAGGCCGAAGACGGCGAGCGTGCCGAGGCAGAACTGAAAGGGCTTGGGGCAAGCTTCGTCACAACAGACGATGCGATAAAGATGCTCGACTCCGTTTCGAGTTGAGGCCGCCGATTTCTCCTCGGCGCCCTTTTACCGCGAAGGTCGCCAAGGACTGCCGCGAAGGCCGCAAAGCTGGAACTTCCTCTTTTCAACTGATGCGGAACCGCGCGCTTTTGTCAGTAGCTCTGCTTCATAACGACCAATACTGGCTGGGTTATAATCCAGCGTCTATGAATCTGAGCGCAGGAACGAAACTCGGGCCCTACGAAATCGTGAGCCTGCTGGGCGCAGGCGGCATGGGCGAAGTATATCGCGCACGCGACTCACGGTTGAAACGCGAGGTCGCGATCAAAGTACTGTCCCAGGCGCTTTCCGCTGATGCGGACCGGCTGCGGCGTTTCGAACAGGAGGCGCTGGCTACGGCAGCATTGAATCATCCCAACATTCTGGCGGTGTTTGATATCGGCACGAATGAAGGCGCGCCTTACGTTGTCTCCGAATTGCTGGAAGGCGAGACCCTGCGCGAGCGGTTGCGTAGTGGAGCGGTCCCTGCGCGCAAGACTTTGGATTACGCGATGCAGGTCGCGCATGGGCTGGCGGCGGCGCATGAAAAAGGAATTATCCATCGCGATCTGAAGCCGGAAAATATTTTCCTGACAAAAGATGGGCGGGTCAAGATTCTCGACTTCGGGCTGGCCAAGCTCACGCAGCCGGAAGGCCAAGAGCAAGCTTCAGCTACCATGACCCACGCCACGGAGGCGGGCGTGGTGATGGGCACGGCGGGGTACATGTCGCCTGAGCAGGTGCGGGGCGCGGCAGTGGGAGCGCGCTCAGACATATTCAGCTTTGGTGCGATTTTGTACGAGATGGTCTCCGGCAAGCGGGCATTTCACCGCGAAACTCCGGCGGACACGATGAGCGCGATTCTTAAAGAAGAGCCTGCCGATCTCAGCGAGACGAATCGTAATGTCTCTCCGGCGTTGGAACGAATTGTTCACCATTGCCTGGAGAAGAATCCCGAGCAGCGGTTTCACTCCGCCAGCGATATCGCGTTTGATCTCGAACACCTTTCGGGCGCGACGAGCACGAGCGCCAGCGGCAAGATGGCGGCGATTCCAGACGCGCCGAATACTAAGCTGCTCATGGTAATCGCTGCTGGCCTGGTTCTTGCAATCGCCATGCTTGGATTCGGCTGGTGGATTGGCAAAGGGAGCGGCGTTTCGTCAATTCCGGAATACAAGCAAGTTACGTTCCGCACCGGATACATCGGCAATGCGCGCTTCACGCCGGATGGCAGCGTGGTGTATAGCGCTTCATGGGATGGCGGAGATGATGAACTATATCTGGCACGAATGGATGATCCGGGCGCGCGCGAGCTGGGACTGAAAAATGCCGAGTTGCTCTCGATTTCCAAGAATGGGGAGCTGGCGGTTCGCCTCAACACCATTAATTACGGCGGCTACGCGCGCGCCGGCACTCTCGCCCGTGTGCCCCTGAGCGGAGGAACACCCCGCGAGGTGCTCGATAATATTCAGAATGCCGACTGGGCCGCTGACGGCGAGAACATGGCGGTTGTGCGTTACGTTCCAGAAAACCGGCATTGGCGTTTGGAATATCCTGTCGACAAAGTGCTGTTCGAGAGCATCGGATGGATCAGCGATCCGAAAATTTCGCCGGATGGCAAATGGGTGGCCTTCGCCGACCATGAAGTCCCGGGCGGCGATGATCAGGGATCTGTCGCCGTAATCGCCGCCGACGGGAAAGGGAAAGAAAAGATACTTTCGCCGGGATGGACTTCGCTGGAGGGGGTCGCTCTGGTCTCCAAAAGGAGACGAGGTCTGGTTTACCTCGACCAAAACTGGCAGCGCGGCGAATCCCCGCGCCGTTACGCTTGACGGTAAAATGCGCACCGTCACTAACGTTCCCGGAGGGGTGTGGGTGGAGGATCGCATGAATGACGCGATCCTGATGATCACGCACCGTCAGCGCGTTGGTATTCGGGGCGTGGCGCCGGGTGGAAAAGAGGAGCACGAGCTGGGATGGTTCGGCTGGTCGATCATGCGCGACATGACTCCTGACGGGCGCAAGATCGTTTTTGATGAAGAAGGCGACGGCGGCGGCCCCAACTATACAGTCTTTCTGCGCGACACGGATGGTTCACCGCCGGCGCGAATCGGCGAGGGAACCAGTGTGGGCCTTTCCCCCGACGCCAAATTCGTAATCACCAAACCGGCAAGAGGCGGGCCGCTCAGCCTAGTACCCACGGGCGCGGGAGAAGCGCGGCAGCTCACGCATGACTCTATCAGCTATGGCCATGTTCAGTGGATGCCCGACGGCAAGCATCTGCTCACCACCGGCATTGAACCGGGCCACGGGCCGCGCACCTACCTGATCGACCTCGCCACGGGCGATTCGAAGGCGATTACTCCGGAAGGCATTGCCGGAAATCTGCTCTCGCCCGACGGCAAGAGCTTCATTGTGCACGGAACGGACGGCAAGCCGGGAATCTGGCCGCTGGATGGCAGCGGCATGCGACCGATTCCCGGGCTCGATTCAAGTTATTACGTCAGGCGCTGGTCGCCGGATGGAACGTCTCTCTACGTGGCCTCAAGCAAAATTCAGGAAAAGGTAGCAAAAGTGTATGTGCTGAACATCGCCACAGGGAAAATGCAGTTCTGGAAGGCCTTCGGTGAAAATGTCGCCGGCATGAGCGGCGCGGGCGCACCATTGTTCTCAACCGATGGCAGCGCTTACGCGTACGTCTATGGGAGCACGCTATCGGAGGCATATGTGGTCACGGGATTAAGGTGAGTCTGTGTTGCTCCACGTCACAATGCGGAATCGGGGTTCAGCTTTCTCCCGGGATGGTAAGTCACCTTTTACTGCCGTTGTCCAGTTCGGCACGTGGTCAGCCGGCAAGTCGCTCAATCTCCTGGACCTCGTCCGCTGAAAGCTCGATAGAAAAACTTTCCAAATCTCGTTTCATGTGCTCCGGGTTCGAAGTTCCGGTCAGCGGCAGCATCCCAATCGCGCGAGCCAAAGCAAAGATGATTTGCGCGGGAGTTGCGTTCGCACGCGATGCGAGCTTGCCGAAGAACGGATGGTAGAGGACTTCCACGTTGGCGGTAAGCAGCGAAAATCCCTGATAAACGATCTTGTGTTCGCGGCAGAACGATCGCACATCGCCGGTCCCAGCCGGTGCGCGCATAGCAGCGGTTCTGCACGAATGCGGGAATTTCGTTGTGGCTGGCGGCCATTTGCTTCAAATGCTGCGATGAGACGTTGCTCACGCCCAGCAGGCGCGTGCGACCGGCATCGCGTTCTCTTTTCATCGCTTGCCAAACTTCGGAATCGGCGTCGGCTCATCCATAGTTCGAGGCGGAGCCGTGCAGCACGTAGCTGTCGACGTATTCAGTCCCTAGATGTTCAAGAGAACTGGCCATGGATTGCGGGACCTGCACCGAAAGCGGCGCTGAGGGATCGTAAGGCAGGCGATGGTCCTGGCCGGGACGGTATGTGAATTTTGTCTGGAGAAAGAGCTCGGCGCGAGTGACGAGTCCGGCGCGATACGCAGCGGCGAGGGCTTGCCCAACCCCGGCCTCGAAGTAATGCCGCCGCTGGTTGGCGGTGTCGATGCCGCGAAATCCCGCCCGGAGCGCCAGCTCCACCAGAGAGGCGGTGCGCTCTTCTTTCCAGGCCGTGCCGTAAAGGAAATTAGGGATGGGCGAACTCGGAGGGTCCGTCATGGGCCTATTGTGGCATAGAGGCTGGCCGGCTGTTGGTTCGTAGAAGTTTAAACTCCGCTGGCGCTCTGGTTCTCCAAAAGGTTCGCCGGCCGCATGGAACGGTTTCCTTTCGTGGCAGTCGCAAAGACTAGTCCGGCAAAAGGGGTCGACACATGTCACTCACGCTCGAACGCGTTAACTGCGCTGAGAAAGCTTGTAGCTTGGGTCAGACTCCTTCCGGCAATGTCATGCGTCAGCCGCTGCGGACTGTAAAGGGCGGGTACCGTGCCCCTGGACCATTTGAAGACCATGCCCAGGCGGTTAGCTCCGTCCTGAGGGCTGGGTCTTGTGACGGCGCGACGGCTCTCGTGCGGCCTTTCGTTGAGTAAAACTCTCAAGCTACGGCAACACCCGGAAGCTCACGTTGCTGGCAAGCGTGCTCCCGCTGGATGTAGTCACTTCAACTGTTCCCGTAGTCGCGCCCGTTGGGACTGTAGCGTCGATCTGCGAGGCTGAGACAACCGTGAACGTTGCTGCCGTGCCGTCAAAGGTGACCTCGGTCGCACCGGTCAGCTTGTTTCCTAAAATCCTCACAGTCGCTCCGACTTTGCCGGAGGTAGGCAACGTTTCCACGAATGGGCCGAGCCCTGCCGAAAAGCTGAAGATAGTGCCGCATTCGCAATCGACGCTCCCATCTATTGTAGTTGTACCGAAAAACGTCCCATTGGTGGCCTGCACCAGGGCCCCGTTGGGGCTTGCGCCGTCAGTGCAGTCGCTTTGAGAGCAGAAGCTGTATAACGTTGTCAACTCACCCGCTGGAGTGATCTTGAAGATCGCACCGCAGCCAATGAGACTGTCGCAGCCGCTTTCCGTCCCACCGGCGACCGTTGTTCCGTACAGGTCGCCATTTGTGGCTTGTATCAGCCCCCCTCGTGGAAGCGCGCCGTCGGCACAATTCGCCTCAGCGCAGAAGTTATAGAGCGTGTCGAACTTACCCGTAGCGGTGATTTCGAAAACCGTGCCATACCCATTAGCTCCGCCCTCGGGGGCCGTTCCGTAGAAGTTGCCGTTTTTGGCTTGTGCCAATCCCGCGAGTGGGGCATAGCCATCGGCGCAATTGGGGGACACCGAGCAAAAGCTGTACAGCGTGGTCAGCGTGCCGGCTACCGTGATTTCAAAAACACTGCCCTCACCATTGGCCCCGCCGTATTCGGTTGTACCGTAGAAGTTCCCGTTAGTGCCTTGTACGAGCGCCCCTGTAGGATATGTGCCGTCAGTGCAGTTGGTTTGGGCACAAAAACTGTAGAGCGTGGTCAGTTCGCCCGCGGGCGTGATTTCGAAAATTGTGCCTTGGCTATTGGCGCCGCCCTCGGCCGTCGCACCGTAAAAGTTGCCATTACTGGCCCGCACCAGTCCTGCATAGGGGTATTCGCCGTCAGTGCAGCCGCCCAACGCACAAAAGCTGTAGAGTACAGTCAACTTGCCTGCGGTCGTGATTTCGAAGACCTCGCCCGCGTCGTGCGCTCCGCCTATAACGGTCGTGCCATAGAAATTCCCGCTTGCACCCAGCGCCAGTCCCCCGTAAGGTTGCCGGCCGTCGATGCAGTCCGCTTCCGAGCAAAATGTGTAGAGCGTGGTGAACGCTCCCGAGGGCGCGATTTCGAAGAGGTTACCGTTCTCGTCAGCCGCGTTGGGAGTGGTCCCGTAAAGATTCCCGTTTGACCCTTGAACAAGAGGCGCATATAGAGGGTCCGCACCATCTGTGTCGTTGAAACTGAGCAAGGTTTTGAAGGTCTGCGCGGTCGAGGAAATGGCCAGTACAAGCAGCACGAAAGCAATGGCACAGGCCCTTGTGCCAGCGGCCGGCCCGACAGGGCCGAAAGAAAACGATTGAACTCTCGTTCCCCCACATTCATTTCCCGCGCCTGAGAACATCGCGTTCGTTTTCATTTGTATGCTCCTATTTCGAAATTGTCAGTCCGATCACCCGCTGTAGTGCGCCTCGCATGGTCGTGGACCTCGCCTTTGGAATTTGGGAAACGAGGTGCCCCATCGCGTAAGCACCGAGGCTCCGGTGACCGATCGGAAATCCCGCTATTTAATAAGGCGGGAAAAACAGTTAAAAGTAGTCACGCAAAATGTTTTTTTTTGGCGAGAAGGCCAAGGCCGCGCCGGAACTATGTCCGTCACTCGCGAGATTTCCGACCAGGGGTGAAGCATTTTGCACTGGAGGGTGCAAGTTCGGTATGAAGGTTTCTTCACCAGCAAGAAAGCCGCGAACAGTCGTCGAAAAAACGATCGTCGAAAAAATGACCAGCGCAGCCACTAATGCCGCCGAGGAACTGCAAAAGTTGGGCGGGGCAAAGGTTGTCCTCGCGACCGCGCCAAATTCGAAGGCGATGTCTGCCTTAATTGACGGTTGGGTCCCAATGGAAAGCTGATTCTAATTGGCACATCATTCGACCCGATTGAAGTCACGCCGCTGCAACTTATCACTGGATGTCGAAGTGTTCAGGGCTGGTCGTCGGGAACTCCAGCCGATTCCGAGGACACACTGAACTTCGCCGAACTCACGGGCGTGCGCCCAATGATTGAAACCTTCCCACTTGAAAAAGCCGGCGAGGCTTATGCGCGCATGATGAGTGGCAAGGCACAGTTTCGCGTCGTTCTGACAATGTGAATGACGATGAGTGACGCAGAGCGCAGCTCTTGGCAATCAATCACAAAGTTGTCCATGAGCGAGAGTGCTCGTGGACAACTTTGTGGTGAAATTAGGACATTACCAACAATCAGCTGCGACCGGTGCGGACCAGGATATCCGCTACTTCGGCTGCGGTGTCATCGTGTTGGCTTTCGGGTGATGGGCGATGATCTGGTCTTTGATCTTGTCGTAGCTCGACTGTGAAATGATTTTCTTGTGCACTAGATCGAGCTTGGTTCGATAGGGACGGCCGGCGATGATCTTCTGAGCGTACGCATCTCCGATGCCGGGTAGAGCTTTCAGTTGATCGGCGGTTGCGCTGTTGATATCGAGTTTGTCGGCCGCTGAAGCTTGCGGCGGCGGGGCTGCGTAAGAGTGCGTGGGTACAGCCGCCAAGATCATCGCCAAGACCATCAGAGACGCGAGCAGCACAAACAGTGTCCGCGCGAACAATTTTCTGGTGAGTGGACTCATAAATCCTCCTTTGCCCTGTTACCCTCGGCGGCCAAAGCCGGTCTTGCACAGCGCTGAAGCGCCACGCTACCCCAAAATTCTGGTTCGTTGCCGGCGCGGGTAAGCCGCGCGCTTGCAAAACAGAAGCTGGCTCATCGAGCCGGCGGTGCCAGTTCGTCTACGCGTAGATTCCGCGCTGGCGGATGGTATAGGCGACGCGGTCGATCGCAAGCATATAGGCTGCGATGCGATTGTTCACGTGGTGCGTCTCAGCATAGCGGACCACATCGTTGAAAGACGAGACCATGATCTCCTGCAACTGCTCATTGACTACGCTCTCTTTCCAGAAGTAACCCTGGCGGTCCTGCACCCATTCGAAGTAGGAAGTAGTCACACCACCGGCATTGGCCAGGATGTCAGGAATCACGAACACGCCTTTGTCGGCCAGAACGTCATCCGCGGCTGCGGTGGTCGGACCGTTGGCGCCCTCGGCGAGAATGCGGCACTTCACGCGGTCCACGTTGCGGGAGGTGATCACATTTTCGGTCGCAGCGGGTATGAGGATTTCGCAATCTGTGACCAGCAACTCGGCGGCATCGTAAGACTCGGCCCCGGGGAAGCCATGCACGGTCCCGTTTTTCTGGCGGTAGTCGACAAGCTGATTGAGGTCGATTCCATTCTTGTTATACAGGCCGCCGCCGACCTCCGCGATGCCGATGATCTTGTATCCGGCTTGATGCATGAGGTGGGCGGCATTTGACCCTACGTTGCCGAAACCCTGGACGATCACGCGAGTGCTCTCGCGAGGCAGGCCAAGCTTTTTAATCGCCTCATCGCACACTGCCATGACGCCGCGGCCGGTCGCCTCGCGGCGTCCTCGCGACCCGCCGATGTTAATCGGTTTTCCGGTAACGACAGCGGTCACCGTCTGGCGCATGTGCATGGAATATGTGTCCATCATCCAGGCCATGATCTGTTCGTTGGTGTTGACGTCGGGAGCGGGAACATCTTTTTCGGGGCCGATAAATTCGATGAGTTCAGAGGTGTAGCGGCGGGTCATGCGTTCGATTTCGCCCATCGACATTTTGTGCGGATCGCAGATCACGCCGCCCTTGGCGCCGCCGAACGGGATGTTGACCACCGCGCACTTCCAGGTCATCCAACTGGCTAGCGCGCGCACTTCGTCGAGGGTTACGTCGGGCGCATAACGGATGCCGCCCTTCGCCGGACCGCGCGCGATGGAATGCTGGACGCGAAAGCCGGTAAAGACCTCGAGGCGGCCGTCATCCATTTGCACAGGGATGTAGACCGTGAGTTCGCGATTGGGATAGCGGAGAACTCGCCACAAGCCGTCG
The DNA here is from genome assembly GCA_963743585.1 of uncultured Acidobacteriaceae bacterium. Classification (GTDB taxonomy): domain Bacteria; phylum Acidobacteriota; class Terriglobia; order Terriglobales; family Acidobacteriaceae; genus Sulfotelmatobacter. The sequence continues at coordinate 983,236 of CAVUQI010000012.1, forward strand.
TCAAGATTAAGCTTCTGAGCAGCGAGGTCGAAGCGCGCCCGCTGCGACTCCCAGGGGTTGGTTTCTTTGTCGACTTGCGGGGCGGTGGTCAGAGTGGTCATAAATGTTCTCCGGAATGATTGCGATTGAGATGTTGGCCGGCGCCGGGACGAATTCCCTGCGCGAATGGGCAAACGTTCAGAGTATATGAGCCGGGATGGTAAGGACGCAAGGTGCGAAGGGCGCTGGTAGTGCCTCGACACCACCAGCGCGCTGGGTAGTATCTTAGTTCAGCGTTACCCCGCGCATCACGACAAAAGCGGCTCCAGCTCACTTCGATATTCTCCTTGGTTCTGCCTTGTATATACAGCCATAACTTGTATATAATCCAGCTATGCCCCTCAGCATCCGCAATTCGGAGGTCGAGCGCCTCGCGCGCTCTCTTTCCCGCCTGACCGGTGAAGGGCTGACCCAGACGATCCTACAGGCGCTGCGCGAGCGCCACCAGCGCATCCGTGCCGTGCGTCAGCAGGAACAATTGAGGGAAGATCTGACCGCCATCGCCCGTCGCTCCGCCGCTCTTCCCGAGTTCGATCGCCGCAGCCCGGATGACATCATTGGCTACGACGAAAACGGGCTGCCGAAATAAATGGTCATCGACACCTCAGCCCTCGTGGCCATTCTGCGACAAGAGTCGGGGGCCGAAAGCCTGTTGAGTCTCCTGACTGCCGCCAGCTCCCGTCGAATATCTGCTGCAAGCCTCCTCGAAACCGCAATCGTGATCGAGGCCAAGTCCGGGGAACGAGGCGGCGAGCAACTGGACTTATTTCTGGCTCGCGCCCAGATCGAAGTCGAACCCGTGACCTCCGAGCATGTGCGCATTGCCCGCAAGGCGTGGCGTCGCTACGGCAAAGGCACCGGCCATGCTGTTCGGCTGAATTTCGGCGACTGCTTCAGCTATGCGCTGGCCCACTGCTTGGGAGAGGAATTGCTCTATAAGGGGAAGGACTTTGACCAGACCGATGTGGCGCGCTCTGGAGATTAGCGTTTCGCGGATCCCAAATTAATTTCCATCCCCTCAGCCGCCGCGCGCACTTTGGGATAGTAATTGCGCGCCTCGTGCACAACTTTGTCGATGATCGGGTCCGTGTGCTCGGGGTCGTGGTGAAATAACACGAGTTCTTTCGCGCCACTCTCCATTACTACATTGACAGCTTCGCGCCAATGGCTGTGTCCCCAGCCGCGGCGGCGGGCTTCGTATTCTTCCGGCAGATATTGCGCGTCGTAAATGAGCACGTCGGCGCCTTCGGCGAGTTTGCGTACGGCTTTGTCGAACTCGGCGTCGCCGGGTTCGTTGTCGGTGGCATAGACCAGAATTCCATCCTTGGTTTCAAGGCGGAAGCCCATGCATCCTTGCGGATGGTTGAGCCACGCGGTCTGCAATTTGACGCCGTCTTCGATGGCGATGCAGCCGCTATCGATGTCGTAGAAATCGCGTCGCGCCTGCATCTGATCGAGACGCACGGGAAAATAGGGCGCGGCCATCTGATCGGCCAAGACTTGTTTCAGGCTGCGGGTGCGGGCAGAGCACTGAAAGAGAAAACGATTTTCCGGATTCGCATACAGTGGCCGGAAAAACGGCATGCCCTGAATATGGTCCCAGTGAAAGTGCGAGACGAAAACGTGGGCCGAAAAGGGTTTGTCGCCGAATTCGCTTTGCAACTGCTGGCCGAGCATGCGGAACCCGGTGCCGCAATCAAAGATGTAGATGCGCTCGCCGAGACGGACTTCCACGCAGGAGGTGTTGCCTCCGTAGCGCATATTCTCGGGTTGAGGGGTGGGTGTGGAACCGCGCACTCCCCAGAACTTGATTCGCATAGTTCGAGACCACACCAGGGCCCAGTCCGGTATTTACCCCTGTTATCTTCGGACGAAGGGCGATATTCGTCAATTGCCGTGCTGGTTCGGGACTACTCCGAAGTCATCCCTGAGTGACTCCCCTATAATGAACCGCGGGGTTTTGTCCAACTCCGAGCCTCACCCTTCACATGCTCTATCCCGATTTCAAAGAGTTTTCGCGGCTGGCTGTTTCGGCGACGCTGGTGCCGGTCGTGAAGTCGGTGAGCGCCGACCTGCTCACGCCGGTTTCGGCGTTTCTTGCCATTGCGGCAAATGAGCCGCATGCGTTTCTGCTGGAGTCGGTCGAGCGCGGCGAGCAGATCGGCCGTTACACCTTTCTTGGTGCGCGGCCTTACATGCGCCTGCGGGCGCGGGGGTCGGTGATCGAGATCGAGCGCGGACGTCGGCGCGAGCGCTATGACGGCGATGTCTTTGCGTTTGTGAAGCAGTTGCTCAGCGAGCACTGTCCGGCGGCGATTCCAGGACTACCTCCGTTTGTTGCAGGAGCGGTGGGATATTTTGCCTACGATGCGGTGCGGCAGTTGGAAAAAATCGGCACACATGCCAAAGATGACCTTGACCTCCCCGATTGCGAACTGATGTTCTTCGACCGCCTGCTGGCTTTTGATCATTTGCGACATCAGATTCACATTGTGGCCGCGATCGATGTCAGGGACTGCAGTGTTACGCGCGGCGGCGCGAGAGGCGCTTATCAACGGGCCGTGAACGATATTGCGGCGCTGGAACGGAAGCTGGCCTCGGGATTGCGGCCGGCGATGTGGCGCAAGTCGCCGAAAGTTAAACCAAGTAAGCTCAAGATCCACTCCGGAACCTCGCGGGCAAAATTCATGCGCAGCGTGGAGCGTTGCAAGGAATACATTGCCGCGGGAGATATTTTTCAGGTAGTGCTTTCACAGCGGCTTGAGTTCACTCCCGGCATCGAGGCATTCGATCTTTATCGCGCTCTGCGGCAGATCAATCCTTCGCCCTATCTTTATTTTTTGCGCATGGGCGAAAGGCAGATTCTTGGGTCGTCTCCTGAAATGCTGGTGCGGGTCACCGGGCGTAAGCTGGAATACCGGCCGATTGCGGGAACTCATCCGCGCGGGCGCGACGAGGCCGAAGACCTGCGCCTGGAAGAGGCGATGCGCAACGACGAAAAAGAGCGCGCCGAACACGTTATGCTGGTCGACCTCGGACGCAATGATCTAGGACGCGTCAGCGAGTATGGTTCAGTGAAAGTCAAAGACCTAATGTATGTCGAACGCTATTCGCATGTGATGCATCTGGTTTCAGCGCTGGAGGGCACGCTGCGGAAAAATCTGAGCGCCCTCGACGCTTTTGCCGCATGCTTTCCTGCCGGCACGCTGAGCGGCGCGCCAAAAGTTCGCGCCATGCAGATTATTGAAGAACTGGAACCCACGCGGCGCGGAATCTATGGAGGATCGGTTCTCTACGCCGATTTCGCAGGGAACCTGGATTCGTGCATTGGGATTCGGACGATGCTCATGCAAGGCAAGCACGCGTATTTGCAGGCTGGAGCCGGAATTGTGGCGGATTCCGATCCCGCGCGCGAGTTTGAAGAGTCCATGAATAAGGTGCAGGCGCTGTTGAGGGCGGTGGCAAAAGCTAGGAGCAGCAACTAACCACTGATCACTGACCGCTGGGCAGTGAGAGGAAATTCTCCACCAGTTTCTTTCCGGCGTCCGTCAGCACGCTCTCGGGATGAAACTGCACTCCCTCGACGGGGAACTTTTTGTGCCGCAAACCCATGATGGTGCGAGTGCCGTCTTTTTCGGTCGTCCAAGCGCTGACTTCTAATTCTTCCGGCAGATCCTTTTTCTCCACGATCAGCGAGTGATAGCGCGTTGCCGTCATCGGCGATGGCAGGCCGTGAAAAATGGTTTTGTTATCGTGTGTGACTGGACTGGTTTTGCCATGCATCAAATGCGGCGCGCGACTGATTTTCGCGCCGAAAGCCGCGCCGATGGCTTGATGTCCCAGGCAAACCCCGAGAACCGGAACTTTGCCGGCAAAATGCCGGACCAGTTCGATGCTGATGCCTGCGTCTTCTGGCGTACACGGGCCGGGAGAAACTACGATGCGCTCCGGCCAGAGATCTTCAAGTTCGCCGATCGAGATTTGGTCGTTGCGGCGAACCTCAACCTTGGCGCCGAGTTCTCCGAAATACTGGACCAGGTTGTAGGTAAAGGAATCGTAATTGTCGAGAATGAAGACCACAATGGAGCCCTTGCAATAGCTTACACGCAACACGGCGCTGATTTGATTGACGAAGCATCGATTCTTCGCCTGAATGTGCTATTCCCCCGCACATGCGTGGTATTGACCCAACCGCGCGAAGCCGCCATTCTTAGGAAGAATTTAACGCCACTTTATTCGTTGGAGTAACCTCATGACGGCAGGGGCCCAGCAGGAGAAAAGGGCTGCACGGCGCTTCGCACTTCGAATCCCAGTCGCGGTCAGCCGCAATGGAAACAATCACAGTGAAAACGCGCAAGTAAAAGATGTAAGCGCGCGCGGCATTTGCCTCTATTTGGATTCGCCCATTCAGCAAGGTTCACCGATAGCTTTCACGCTTACTCTTCCACCTGAAATTACGCTTACCGAGAACATCCGCGTGCAATGCAGGGGAAAGATCGTTCGAACCGAACCCGGCGAGCAGGAGGGCAGAGTGGCCGCTGCTGCGGTGATCGAGGAGTACGAGTTCCTTCCCGGAAGCTAAATCAAAGTTCGCTGAGCTGGAGTCATCCTGCACATGGCTGCAGGACTTCTTTCCATCCCCCGGAAATGATAAGTTCCTTGCATAGGCATTCACTTCCAGGGGATTTCTTTGCTGCGTTCGGCGCTTGGTTCGGCGGTCCAAATAGTTGGCACGGTTTTGTTCGCAGTCCTACTGGGCCCAATCGCGGTTTCGCAAAATCAAGGTAGGTCCGAGGCAGCCTTGGGCCAGGCGATGGCCGTGGTCAACGATGTCCGGATCGTGCATGACCACGCAGGTGCGGCAATCCAGATTGTCTCCACTCGCCCTGTTGTGCCTACGATTGAATCGAAGGATGCGCCGCCGCGGCTGATCATCGATCTACCCAACACACGCTCGGGGATGCAGCACAACCGCATTAATGTGCTGCAGGAAAACATTCTCGCGATTCGCACCGAGGAACATCCGGCAGAACATATTTCGGAAAATACTTCCGCAAATATTTCCGCTCATATTTCAGAACGCCAAGAGAAACCTCCAATCCTGCGGATTGTAGTGAGCTTTCTTGTCCCTTATGGCTATGCCTGGGAAGCTGAAGGCAGCAGCGTGATCGTGCGATTAAAGCCTCCGGAAGATCCGTATGTAGCCAGCCGGAGAGCGGAGGCCCAGCGTGCCCAAGCGGCCGCGTTGAAGCCGACTGCAGCGGCTGCGGTTGTGCCGGTCACGAGCGGCGTGGGAGACGTTTTGATGGCTGACCGCCGTTTTGCGGCGGGTTCATCGATCACTGCCGGCAGCCAAACTGCCGTGCTGCAGCTTGCGCGAGGAGGCGAAGTTCGTGTTTGTCCCGGAACTGCGCTCTCGGTCACCCCCTCGAAAAGCACGAAGGATCTGATGATTGGTTTGAGCACCGGCGCGATGGAGACGCACTACAGCCTGGCCACGTCCGCCGACACGATCCTCACGCCCGATTTCCGGATTCTGCTGGCAGGGCCGGGCCAATTTAATTACGCCATCAGCAGCGATTCGAAGGGCACGACATGCGTGCGCGGGCTGCCAGGCAATGCTTCGTCGGCGATCGTTTCCGAATTGATTGGCGACCGCGTATATCAGGTGAAGCCCAACGAGCAAGCCGTCTTTCATGATGGGCGCATCGACAAAGTCGACAGTGACGTTCCCCAGGAATGTGGTTGTCCCGCGCCTGTGCCGGTAATGCGCGCCGAAACAGGGCCGGTTCATGTTGTTCCAGACTCGAACTCGCCCAACTTAACGTTGGCGCAAAATGGTTCAACTGCAAGTTCACATGGAGTGGAGCCGAGCGTGAGCAATTCCGGCACGCCTGACAATGAAGGTCCACATACGTTTTCGAGCGGGCCGGAAACGCAGCCTTTGCCTCGGATTGCCTCCGATCAACCTCATGTTCAAATCGAAGCGCCATTAGTTTTTCGTGGCAGGGGAAACTCGGCCTCGCCGCCTGGGCCCGCGAAGGAGGCAGAATCTTTGCCGGCAACGGATTCCTCAAGAACAATTACGCTCAGCGCGCAAGTACTGCCCCCGGCTCCAACTGCTAAGACACCACCAACTCACCACAGTGTTTTGCAGCGCATCAGGGGATTTTTCGCCGGCATCTTCCGCTAGGCGCATCATTCTGGATCGCGGGCTGGATCGTTTGAGCTTCGAGGCGTGGGCCTCTCCGGAGCGGTCATCACAATGTTAAGCCCATGCCCCTCCGAGCGCTCGAAACGGAACCGAAAGGTGTTTTACGCAGCGGGCGAGGCGAATTTCCCGGGCGGCCAGCTTGGCCGCGTAGCTGCCGATAATGTGCGCGCACTCCGAGTCGTCGACACGATCGAAAACCAGATCGTCCGCCACGCGAATTCCCGCCAGCGCCAGCAACCCTTGCCGCATCGTGCTGGCCGTCACTAGGCAAGGTTGAGTGTGGTACCCAAGCATGCGCTCGATGGCATAGAGCGCGGTATGATCGACACCCCCGCTGAAGGCCACAAGCAGATTACGGTTCGACTCAACGAGTTCGACCGGCATCATCTGGAACGACTCAAGCAAGGGCAAAGGGATCGAGGGACAATGGTCGGCGAGCAGGTTGGCGGCGTCGCTGCGCAGCAGAGGACAGCCCCATTGGCGGGCCAGAGCTGCGGTCACCTCGATCTCGCTGGCGAAGCCGAGTTGCTGCAGCCACTCGCCGATTTTTCTCTGGCCCGTATTGCGTTGCATTTCGAGTGCGGCGCGGAGTTGTTCGGCGGAAAGTTGCTGCCGCGAGAGCAGTAGCAGGCCGAGCGGAACACGATGCGAGGTGGTTGCGGCGCGCCGCGGGGCAACGCGAGTTTGCCCGAGAATTTCGACCAGCGCCTGGCGTAAACAGTCGCTGCTACAGTATCGATGGCCGTGCAGGAGCACACCGGAAGAGCGGTGATGCATCCGTTGCCACCGGCTTCGCAGCCGCATGGAATCACAGCCTCTACACGCGGGAGCTGCCTTTCGCCACGCGTCGTGCCAGGCGTCATGCAAGAAACGGATCGGCGTGTTCATTCTCATCGGGTGGAATCCTGGCTCATCGCACTCGCAGGCGGAGATATTTCCGTGACCCGCAAACCGTAGTTAATGTAGACGTCCACCACGTTCGTAGTTGTATCGAAGGCCACGTTCCAGACATGCTCGATGATCATGGCACGGGAGACCTGGCGGCCGGCGTTGCGCATCAGATATTCGAGCAAAGAAAATTCTTTCGAAGTAAGTTCAATCCTGCGGCCGGCGCGCTCGGCGCGATGTTCCACGCGATCGAGCTTCAAGTCCTCAACCACGAGAACGGAACCCGACGGCAAGTGGCTGCGGCGCAGCAGCGCCCGGATTCGTGCCGAGAGTTCGTTGAACGAGAACGGCTTGGGCAAATAATCATCCGCACCGATATCCAGGCATTGCACCCGGTCTTCGACCCGGCTTCTCTGGGTGAGCACCAGCATGGGCAGGCTCGGCCGCTTTAACCGCAAGTGCCGCAGCACGCTCACCCCATCCAGCTTGGGCAGGTTCAAATCGAGGATGACCAAGTCGTAGTCGAACTCGGTGCCCATGGCGCGCGCCTGCTCGCCATCCTCCACCATGTCGACCGTGTAATGCTCCCCTTGCAGACCCTGGCGAATGAATCCGGCCAGGGCCGCGTCGTCTTCAGCGATCAGAATTCTCATATGCGAAGAATCCTCATAAGCGGCCCTTAATCACATTGCGATTCTAGTTAGAAAACGCTCAAATGCAGCCGAAACTCTGGCGCACGAAAGTGTGTGTTTCCGGGAACGGGGCGGGGTTCTGGAACAGAACCGTTGCTCCATAAAAACTGGGGTCTTCTGAACGGTCAAGGACGGTTCTGATTTTTCAAGATTCGAATGATCGCCATGATCGTGTTCCAATTCCGCGTGGTCGCCGGCGCTCCATAAAGCTTGTCGATGCGGCCCAGATAGCCGATCGTCTTCATGTGGCGACGGTAGGTGCCGAAGACGAATTGTCCTTGCGACGCCAGGCCCGCACCAGCCACTCGCCATCGGAGGGAAAACTGACTGGAAGCGATGTCCGCACGCCTCCGGCTTTCGACAGGATGCTGACGAAGCGGACGATGTCCCGAGCTGGGGGCTCATTCGGAGCTAGGGGCTTATCCAGAGATGACAGCTCAGCTGTGAACGGATTCCCGTTTTCCAGACGGAGAAGATCGCGGCCATCGCAGAGCACGATTTGCGCTTCGAATGGCAGGGCGCGGAGCAAGGCGGCGCGGAACTTCGATCGCGATACAGGCTTACTCGACCCAAGCTCACGAACGACAAACGTGCCTGCAGCACCCACATTCACCACGTCATAGTCGCTCAGTTTTCGTGCAAGGAGGCTGGGGCGAAAGGCTCTGTGCCCGCCAACATTAACGCCTCGGAGAAAAACAACGAGAGCCATCCGGAGATTATGAAGGAAAGAGGAGAAAAACTGGCGGGGTAATTGATTCCATAACGAGGGAGATTGCCATGTCCGGCATAGGCGGGAACCCTCCGGGTCACAGACGGTGACAAGGGCAAAGCGAGTCTGCCGAACCCTTTCGGTCAATTACCTTGCCGAACTCGCTCCGGGGATAATCGAGGAAGATAATCGAAAAAGACAATCGAGAGAAGAGTTCGTTTCGAACTGATAGCTTTTTGCCGGGGGACCGAAGGCCATAACCTGATGAAGTCCCTGCTGATCCCGGGCGTTTGCCTGCTTGCGGCTGCGGTGCTGCTGCAGACCGGATTGCTCGTGCCTGGTATGGGGCTGGTCTCTGCTGTTTTTTACGGCGCGCTGATCGCCGGGCTGCTGCTTGCGTTGCGTTTTCACTCCAGCCGAATTTTCCTGGCCCTGGTGGTTTTGTTCCTGGCCCAGCAGGCGGTTTCGTATTTTTCTTCAAAGCATATTCCGGGCGGATATGGGACTCTTGCCTTAGCGGTGGGAGTCCTGGTCCCCTCGATTTTGTCGTTCTCTCTTTTGCCCAAGAACGCGGAATCGGGTTTCGGACTATCGCGCCGGCTGCCCTGTTTTTGTTCATCGAGTCAGTGATTGTGGCCGTGGTTAGCCGGCCTGAGCCGTTGGCCGCCGCTCAACGGCTGGCGCATCATGCTCATGTGCCTGAGTCTTTACCAATTGCTGTACAGCTCTGTTTTTCGGCAGCCGCAATTATTCTTCTGGCCCGGTACGCATTGTTTCGAAAGCCCGCGGAGAGCGGGATGCTGTGGGCGCTGGCGGCAGTTTTTCTGGCGCTCCGTTTCGGAGGCGCGGGCCGAGTTGCCACGACTTACTTCGCCGCGGCGGCGATTGTGTTGGCGGGCGCGGTCGTCGAGACTTCGTACCTGCTGGCTTACCACGACGAACTGACCACGTTGCCCTCGCGGCGTGCATTCAACGATGCGCTGTTGCGCCTGGTTACACCTTATTCCATCGCAATGGTCGACATCGATCATTTCAAGCGCTGCAATGATACGTACGGCCACGACACTGGAGATCAGGTCTTGTGTCTGGTGGCATCGAAGTTGGCGCGGGTAGCGGGAGGCGGACAAGCCTACCGATGCGGCGGAGAAGAGTTTGCGATTCTATTTCCCGGCAAGACCACGCAGGATGTGCTGGAGCATCTCGAGGACCTGCGCTGCGAGATCGAAGCCAGCAGGCTTCGCTTGCGCGGCCCTGATCGCCGGCAGGAATCTCGCGGGCCGGATCGCCGCAGTCGGCGCACGGCAGGACGGGGGCGCTCCGGCGATGCCATTCGGCAGCTTTCACGCCCGCCAAGGTCTTCAGAAATCTCGGTGACGGTAAGCATGGGAGTGGCGACTGCGAAGTTGGAAAAATCTTCAGCCCAGGAGGTCATTCAGGCTGCTGACAAAGCGCTTTATCGCGCAAAGGGCGCGGGCCGCAATCGTGTCGAAACCGCGAGCGCGCCACGGGGACGCTTCCGAACCACAACTGCGGGCATCGCCTGAGATCAATTCATGTTTGCTAAGAACGTGCGGCCCGGAGTCACCCCATCTGCAATGCAGTGACGTCCGGGCCGTTACGTTTTCGCAAGCACCACAGGCCGTGCGGTCAACCTGTGGTCGATGGGGGAACCGAATCATTCCGGCCGCTGCCGGCGCACGCCGGGCACTTCACGCGAATAAATGCTATGCCCTCGGACTTTCCACTGATGTCCACGGACTGTGCAATGTATCCGCTTCCGCCGCAGCGCGGGCAGCTCTTCGGATCCATCCTCCCCCTCAATTGTTAGAAGTTTTTCATTAAATCCGGAAAAGCTCGGCAGAAAGTTAATCTTGTTACGAAACGCGAACAAACCACAACAGAGGACGAGGGCCACAGTCCTTTGAAAACCGGAGATTGCCGAATCCTCCGATTGCCGGCTGCACACTCGCTACTTCACGAGTTCGCCGATGAAAACCCCGTAAGGGGGAAGGGAAACTTTGTCGGCTTTCACGGCTGACGCTCCGGTGGCTACCAGCTTTTTAGCTGAGGTAAAGCCGCTGGGCTTTAGCTCCAGCGCGACGTTCTGTGTCGTCCCCGACATGTTCAAGACCACAACCACTCCCTGATTTCTGTAGAGCCGCAGGTATGACAGCACGCTCGGATCATCTTCATTAATTGGCGTGTAGTTTCCGTGCAGGAGCGCCGAATTCGAGTGGCGGAGCTGAAGCACCCGCTTGTAGAACTCCAGGATGGAATCTGGATTTTTCGATTCCACCGCGACATTGTGGGTCTTGTAAGTGGGAGGAACCGGAAGCCAGGGCTTACCGGTGGTAAATCCGGCATTTTCGCTGCTGTTCCACTGCATGGGGGTGCGCTCGCCATCGCGTCCTTTTTCTTTCGGCCATCCGGTGCGCCCAATCGGGTCCTTTACATCTTCTTTTCGCGTGGGCGGAGTGGTTTTCATTCCGATTTCTTCGCCGTAATACATGATGGGAGTTCCACGCAAGGTTAGATAAAGTGCGGCCATCAATTTCGCGATCTGGTCGTTGTGCTTTCCGTCGCCGTAGCGGTCATAGGAGCGGGCGATATCGTGATTGCTGATTACGAATGTCGGCCAGCCGGAAGCGGAATTGATCTCGGCGATCTGCTTGCGGAATTCTGCCGGAGAAAGCTTGTTGACCATGGTGAAAAGAAAATCCATGGGCAACTGCAGTTCGTTGCCGTTGCCGTAATACTGATTCAGTTCGGCGATGTCCGCCGTCCAGGTCTCGCCGATGAGAACGGCATTGTATTGATCGGCGATGGTGCGCAATCCGCGAAGAGCTTCGTGAACCTCTGGCAGCTTAGTGTTGTATTTGTTCTGTTCGAAGGGATCTCCGAAGGCATTCTTCCCGGGCTTGAGGATGGGATTGTTTCGAAGATTGGGATCTTCAAACAGAGCATCGACGGCGTCCAGACGAAAGCCGGCTACTCCCCGCTTGTACCAGAAACGGGTGACATCGAACATGGCGTCCTTGACTGCCGGATTGCGCCAATTCAGGTCGGGCTGCTGGGGATAGAAAAAGTGATAGTAGTACTGATCGGTGGTGGGGTCGAACTTCCAGGCCGAGCCGCCAAACGTTGAAACCCAATTGTTGGGCGGCTGCCCCGGCCCTTTTCCATCGCGCCAGATATACCAGTCGCGATGCACTGAGGTGCGCGAGGATTTGGAATCCAGAAACCAGGGATGCTGATCGGAGGTGTGATTCACCACAAAGTCGAGAATGATGCGGATGTTTCGTTTGTTGGCTTCGCGAGCGAGCTTATCAAAATCCGCCAGCGTGCCATACATCGGATCAATGTTCAGGTAGTCGGAAACATCGTAGCCGAAATCGACCTGCGGCGAGGGAAAGCAGGGAGTAATCCAGATAGCGTCCACTCCCAGATCCTTCAGGTAATCCAGCTTCGACGTGATTCCATTTAAATCGCCGATGCCGTCACCGTTGCTGTCGGCGAAGCTGCGCGGATATATCTCATAGAACACCGCGTGTTTCCACCAGTCACGATCCTGGGCTACTGAGCTGGGTGATTCTTGAGCCAAAGCGTTCATCGCTGCAATGCAAACCACGATCAAGAATACGGACAAAATCGTGCCCTTCATTCGGACGACCTCCATTTCACATAGCCTGATCGGTCTCCGCGTCGCTGGAGCTTGCAACGCGAGGGCTCACTGAATATAAGGATTAGGGCGAATTTTAGCACGCGCCGAAGTCGCAAAAAGCGGAGTTGCGCTGAAGAATTAAAGATGTTTTCAAGAGTTCACTCGACAAAATGGGCCAAGAACAAATCGTCGTGGGGCTGGGCGAGTTGCTTTGGGATCTGTTCCCTTCGGGAAAGCAACTTGGCGGAGCGCCGGCCAATTTCGCCTATATAACGAGCCTCTTAGGCGATGTTGGGATTCCGGTCAGCCGCGTCGGGAATGATGAACTTGGACGCGAAGTGCAGGAAAGGTTGGCTCAACTCGGGTTGCGCGCAATTTTTATCCAGCAGGATCGAACCCATCCCACGGGCACGGTCAACGTTGTAATGAATGATGGCCAGATGAACGACGGGCAGCATCGCTTCGAGATCCGGGAGAATGTTGCCTGGGATTTTCTTGAATTTACCGAGGTCGAAGCTCAACTGGCAGCGATGGCCGATGCAGTCTGCTTTGGCTCGCTGGCACAACGTTCCTCTAAAAGCCGCTCGACTATTCTCCGCTTTCTCCAGGCAACGCGGGCTGAAGCGGTGCGCGTGTTCGACGTCAACCTGAGGCAGAATTTTTACTCGAAAGAAATCCTTGATCAGTCGATGAAGCTCGCAACCATCGTCAAGCTGAACCATGAAGAGCTGCCAAAGATCATGCGCTTGTTCGAGATTGAAATGAGCACCGAGCAAGATGCTGCACGCAAGCTGCTGGTGCTCCATGGCGTAAAGCTGGTCTGCGTTACGCGCGGCGCCGCCGGCAGCCTGTTGATTTCTGGCGAGGAATGCAGTGAGCACCCGGGGTTCAAAGTGAAGGTCGCCGATACCGTTGGCGCCGGAGACGCCTTCACGGCGGCGCTGGTGCATGGATACCTTCGCGGCATGTCACTGGCAGAAATCAACGAAAAGGCCAATCGAGTGGGCGCATGGGTCGCAAGTCAATCAGGCGCAATGCCCAATATCGGTCGCGAAAGCTTGCCGCAGATACTTCAGGAAATCTAATAGCTTCGTCTTGAATCCCCTTGGCTGCCAAGCGGAATGCGGGCGAAACCAGCCCGAACCAGGTAACATCTTAAATTCATTCGCCACACACAAAGGTGGCGAAGGAACCAAAAGCTTTATTTGCCGCTCTCTTCGTGAACCTTAGTGCCCTTTGTGGTGAAATTAGGAACTACCGCGAAACCCCTTCGGCAAGAAACTACACGCATTTTAGTTTATTCTCTCCTGTTTGGCTTTCGGCGTCTTTCTTCGTAACCAGGGGGCCCACGTGAAAATTTTTCAGCCGGTACTTCGTTTCTGTCTGAGTCTCTGCTTTTCGCTTCTGCCGTTCGTGCCATCCGCATATGCGCAGCAAGTTCCAGAGAAAACCTATCAGGACCTGCACTGGCGCCTGATCGGCCCATTTCGCGGCGGACGCACCCGCGCGGCCGCGGGCACAGCCATGCAGCCGAACGTGTTCTACGTCGGCCAGGTGAACGGAGGAGTCTGGAAGTCTGACGATTATGGCCGCACCTGGAATCCGATTTTCGACCACGAGCCCACGCAATCAATTGGCGCCATTGCAGTAGCTCCGTCCGATCCCAACATAGTTTACGTGGCGAGCGGCGAAGGCCTGCACCGTCCCGATCTTTCGGTTGGCGATGGCATTTATAAATCGACAGACGCAGGTAAAACGTGGACTCATCTCGGACTGCGCGATGGTTATCAGATTCCAACGCTTGCCGTTGATCCTCGCGATCCCAACAAAGTTTTTGCTGCCGTGCTCGGGCACCCCTACGGTCCGAACGAAGAGCGCGGGTTGTACCGCTCGACGGATGGCGGCCAGACGTGGCAGAAAATCATTTACAAAAACGAAAACACCGGAGCTTCCGACGTAGAGATCGATCCATCGAATCCTGATGTGATTTACGCCTCGATGTGGGAGGTGCGCGAAGGCACCTTGGGAAGACGGCAACGAAGTCAACGGAATCGGCGGCGGATTATTTAAATCGACTGATGGCGGAAACACCTGGAATCAACTCAAGAGCGGCTTGCCGAAAGATCTTTCGCAGATTTACGTTGCGATTGCTGCCAGCGACCCAAAGCGGCTTTACGCGACCGTCGGAACCGCTTCGGGCGAGCTAGGCGTTTACCGCTCGGACGATGCCGGAGAGAACTGGACGAAGATAACCGATGATCCTCGACCGTCAGGGCGCATCGGTGGCGGCGATCTTTCGATTCCGAAGGTCGATCCGAAAAATCCGGACACTGTCTATTGTGCCAGCACGGTCACAATGCGTTCGACCGACGGCGGAAAAACGTGGACGAGTTTTCGCGGCGCACCCGGCGGCGACGACTATCAGAATCTTTGGATCAATCCGAACGATCCGAACATTATTCTTCTGGTCAGCGATCAGGGCGCGCTGGTCACGGTGAATGCTGGGCAGACGTGGAGTTCCTGGTACAACCAGCCGACGGCGCAGATTTATCACGTCGCGGTCACGCCAACGTTCCCCTACAAAGTTTGCGGAGGCCAGCAGGAGAGCGGTTCGGTCTGCATCCTGAGCCGCGGCAATGACGGTGAAATCACATTTCGCGATTGGCATCCCGTAGGCGTAATCGAGTATGGCTACGTGGCGCCCGACCCACTCGATCCCGATCTCATCTATGGAGGCGGGAGAAGTGAAGTTTCAAAATTTCATTGGTCGACCGGCCAGGTGCAGAACGTCACGCCGATTCCATTGCGGAACCCGAAATATCGCACCGACCGCACCGAGCCTTTGATGTTCTCGCCCGTTAATCCGCACATTCTTTATTACGCGAGCAATGTGCTTTTCGACACTACGGACGGCGGAAACTCGTGGCAAACCATCAGTCCAGATCTGACCCGGCAGGATCCCGGCATTCCATCGAGCGTAGGTAATCTGGTTCCTAAGAACGCCGAGAAGCAACGCGGCGTAATCTACGCGCTGGCGCCATCATTCAAGAATGTGAATATGCTTTGGGCGGGAACGGATGATGGTCTGATCTGGCAGACTCGCGACGGAGGAAAAAACTGGAAGAACATTACGCCTCCGAACCTGACGGCCTGGAGCAAGGTCACGCAAATGACCGCCTCACATTTCGATGAGAGCTCAGCCTACGCATCCGTGAGCCGCTTCCGCATCAACGACGAGCATCCTTATATTTACCGCACGCACGATGGCGGCAAAAGCTGGAAGCTGATTGTCGCAGGTCTTCCCGACGTAGGCCCCGTGGACACGGTACGTGAAGATCCGGTGCGCAAAGGCTTATTGTTTGCTGGCACCGAGAATGCGGTGTGGGTATCGTTCGACGACGGCGATCATTGGCAGTCTCTGCAATTGAATCTGCCGCATACTTCCATGCGCGATCTGTGGATCCATGACAACGATCTAATCGTTGCCACGCACGGGCGCGCCTTCTGGATTCTGGATGACATGACGCCGCTGCGCGAGGTTTCCGCTTCGGACGCCGCGGAAAATCATCTCTTTACTCCTGCGCCAGCGTATCGCATTCAGCGCGACACCAACACAGACACTCCGCTGCCGCCCGATGAACCCGCTGCCGAGAATCCGCCGGATGGTGCAATTATCGACTATTATTTGGCGAACCCTTCCACTGCTCCAGTTACGCTCGAAATTCTGGATGCTCACGGGCGGCTCGTGCGAAAGTTTTCCAGCGATGAGAAACCGCCGGTCAGCCAAGCCGAACTCGAAAAACAACTCATCCCGTTGTATTGGCTGAAGCCCTTTCAAGCATTGTCAGCCGAGGCCGGTATGCACCGTTGGATCTGGGGATTGCATTATGCTCCGCCGGATTCCACGCGCCACGAGTATCCGATTTCCGCCGTCCCCCACGACACGCCGCGCTATCCGCTGGGGCCGACCGCATTGCCTGGTTCCTACACCGCACGGCTGACCGTGGCTGGGAAAAGTTACACTGCGCCGTTCACGGTGAAAATGGATCCGCGAGTCAAGATTCCGGCCGCTGATCTCGAAAAGAAATTCGATCTCGAAACCCGACTCGCCAAGCTGCTAAGCGAAAGCTCAAAGGCGGTAATGCAAGCGCAATCGATGGGTGGGCCGCTGCAAAAATTACTGCAGCAAGCCAGTGGGCCCACGCTCGATGCGCTCAAGAATTTTCAAAACAAGCTGAACGAAGTTGTGGGAGCGCCTGCCGGATTTTTAGCGCCGCCCACCGAGGCAGCCACTCTGAGCCGATTGAATGGCCAGATTTCGGTGCTCTACGGCGAAGTGTGGCAGGCCGATGCCGCGCCAACCACGGCGCAAGCGGAGGACGCCGCGTCGACTGAACGCGATGCGCCTCAGGTAATGCAGCGGTGGGAGGTACTGAAGAGTTCAGATCTTCCCACGCTCAATCGCGCGCTTCACAACACGAACCTACCCGAATTAAATCTGGAGCCGGACCCTCACGTAGAGGAATCTGGCATGGACGAAGAATAGCAGGGGAAGCGATCCGTCATCTCCACATTGCTTTCTGGGTCCTATTCCATAGCGCTAGAGATTTTTAGCTCTGGACGAAAGTTAGTTTTTTCTCCGCTGCCCAGCGGTGTGCGCAAGATCTTGCAAACTCACCGTGCCTCCCGGCTCCGCAGTCAAAATAAATTGTCAAATCTGCGTGACAACTGGATGGGAATCGCGCGGATACAAGCTATAATCCTGCGGCCTGAGTTTCAGGATCGAAGCTCACTCTTGAGGATTCCTTCCTGCGGCGTTCACGTGGGAACACCGCTTTAGAAAACGTTGCCAGACCAACTAAAAAATAACGAGAGGAAACACATGAAGGTTTTCCGTACACTCGCAGTCGCGCTGCTGACTTTACTGGCATGGTCGGGGATTGCCAGCTCCCAGTCACCCGCTTCACCTACATGGCAGAACTTAACGAACAAACCGACTTTCGCTGTAGATACCGCACTTCAACTTACTGACGGAACGGTCATGGTTCACGAGTACTTCAGCGAAAACTGGTGGCGCTTGACGCCGGACAACACGGGGAGCTACATCAATGGCACATGGTCGCAATTGGCTTCCATGCCGGTGGGATACGCGCCGCTTTATTTCGCGTCTGCGGTGTTGGCCGACGGCAATGTGATTGTCGAAGGTGGAGAGTACAACAACGGCAGCGACGACGAGACCAATCTGGGGGCCTATTACAACTCTTCGACGAACACCTGGACCTCGGTATCTGCGCCTCCTGGCTGGAGTGCTCTTGGCGACGGAGCGAGCGCCGTCCTTCCAGACGGAACCTTCATGGTGGGGAACTGCGGAGTGGCGGGCACGATTTGCTCCCCATTCGAAAAGCAACAAGCTTTGCTCGATGAGTCGACGCTGACCTGGACCATCACTGGAACCGGGAAGAACGATCAGAACTCCGAAGAAGGTTCTGAGCCTTGCTGCCCAACGGAGATGTGCTTACCGTGGATACGTGGAGCACGCCGGAGTCAGAACTCTATAACCCGAGCACTGGCGACTGGTCCCTGGCCGGCGATACGCCGACGAACCTGGTGAACCCCTGCGTTGAGATCGGAACCCGCAGTACTGCGTCCTGACGGCACCGTGTGGGCCACGGGCGGCGAGAGCACGACCGCGATTTACAACTCCTCCACCGGAGTATGGTCGAATGGCCCGAGTTTCGCCAAGAACAGCGGCATCACCGACGGCCCAGCAGCTCTGTTGCCGGATGGCAATGTGCTCGTGTCAGTTGGTCCCAGCTCCTGCTACGATGCCCCAAGCAAATTCTATGAATTCAACGGCACAAACCTGATCGCGGCGCCGGCGCCGACCGGTTCCTCGAGCAATCCAACCTATATCGGGCGCATGTTGGTCCTGCCTACCGGGCAGGTCTTATTCACCGAGGCGAGCGGTTCCAAGACGACGCAAATCTACGTGCCGACCGGCACGTATAAGGCAGCGTGGCAGCCCACAATCACTTCGGTTGCAACCAAGCTCACGGCGGGCAGCACCGATAACGTGATTGAAGGCACGCAGTTCAACGGGCTTTCGCAAGGCGCAATGTACGGCGACGACGCGCAGATGGCCACCAACTATCCGCTGGTCCGCATTGAGAACGCCGCGACAAAGAACATTGTTTATTGCCGCACTCACAATCACAGCACCATGGGGGTTGCGACCGGCAGCACAATTGTTTCCACGGAGTTCGATGTCCCAGCCACCATCGGTACCGGCTTGAGCGAACTCTTCGTGGTTGCCAACGGGATTCCCTCGAAACCGGTAAAGGTCGACATCGAACCCTAAGGCGGGAATATCGCTTAACGATTCTCTCAGCATCGAGCGAACATCCGATGCGAATGCAATGGCGCAGTCGGATGTTCGTTTTTTTCACACCTGGCGCGGACACCGTCCGGCACCGACGGGATCGAGTCGACGCCGGACATTTCCGGCCGCCTTCTTGGTCGATCGCTCTTGATCAAGGTTTCGCTCCTAAGCGCTAACGGCGATCAAAGGCTTGGTCTGCGGCACGGCTTCGCCGATTTGGGTTGCATGCACTTGCGCCTGTTTTAGAGCGCTGCAGAGGCGTTCTGCATCCTCCGAGGCAACGGAAATCAGAAGTCCACCGGCAGTCTGCGGGTCGAAGAGCAGGGCCTTGATTTCCTCCGAAATGGAATCTTCGTAACCGACCGGGCACTCCGCAAACTCACGATTGTTGTTGAGGCCGCCGGGAATGAGGCCGGCGCGTACGCATTCGATTGCGCCGGGAAGCAGAGCGACCCGGCCGGCATGCAATCGCAGGGATACGTTGGAGGCCAGCGCCATCTCGCGGGCGTGGCCGATTAGGCCGAATCCGGTGACGTCAGTCATCGCGTGGACGGAAGAGCTGGCGGAGCTTCGCTCCGCAGGGTAGCCAGGGGCGGCTGTCCCCACGTTAGAACTGCTAACGATCTCTGCCACCGTTCCCACTTGAGCATTGCCTGCGATCTCGGCGGCGGTTTTGTTGAGCGTGGTCATCGAGACTACTGCGGCATCGATCCAGGATTGCTCGGCCTTTCCTTTTTTTATTGCCGTGGAAATCACTCCGGTTCCTAGCCGCTTGGTGAGAATCAGCGCATCGCCCGGTCGCGCGCCCGCATTGGAGAAAACTCGCTTGGGATGAATCAGACCGGTGACAGCGTATCCGAACTTGGTTTCTTCATCGCGGATGCTGTGGCCACCGATGACGGTGCATCCGGCCTCGATCATTTTTGACAGGCCCCCGGCGAGAATGCGCTCAAGAATTTCGAGGTCGGCCTTGTCCGGGAAACAGACCAGCGCAAGTGCCGTGAGCGGCTTTCCGCCCATGGCATAAACATCGCTGAGCGCGTTGGTGGCGGCGATCTGGCCGAAAATGTAGGGATCGTCGACGATGGGCGTGAAGAAGTCGACGGTTTGCACCAGGGCCTGCTCGGGCGCGATTTGATACACTCCGGCGTCGTCGGCGTGGTCGAAGCCGACCAGAACATTCGGATCATGTTGCCGGGCTAATTTCCCAAGCACCTTGTCCAGCGCCGCCGGACTCAGTTTGGAAGCTCAACCCGCAGCTTTTACTGACTCCGTTAAGCGGAATGGTTTGGTTTCAGGCACGACCTTATTGTAACGGTCGGAGGACATAGTGAAGAGAGCCGCGGTTACAGCGCACCCAGCCACTTGACGGGCAGGTATGCCGCGACGGCATTCGCGAGGCGCTCATCCGCAGTGATCATTTGCGACCTCGATTGTATGGCCAGCGCGAGGTAGAGGCAGTCGTAAACGCTGCGATCATAGGTCAGCGCGATCTTCAACGCGTCCGTCATTAAGGTAAGAGAGGACACGGTCGGGAAATTCTGTTCTCTCATCTCGGCCGCGATTTGCTCGGAGATCGAGCGCGACCAGCGACGATGACGAGGTCCCTTCCATAGGACATTGCCGATTTCGGCCCAGAAGATATCGGGCACGAGAAAGTCGATTTCACCCTTTGTGTACTGCCGCAGCAGGTGCAGCGATTCGGCGACGTACGATTTATTCGCTGGCGGCAGAGCCCACTTCAAGACCACGCTGGCGTCGAGAACGAAACGGTTCAACGCTCTCGGCCCTCGCGAATCATCTGCTCGGTAGTTGGAATCGCTCCCCGAGTTTCTGGCTTATGGGTCCTGAACTTCTCCATTTGCCGGTAAAAACGCTCGCGCTGTTTGAGTTCGGCAGTTGTCGGGATTTCGCGCTCCAGGAGAGAAATCACCTCTGCCGCAATGGACTTGCGATTCCCGCGTGCGCGCTTGCGCAAGCCGCGGTAGAGTTCGTCGGGAATGTTTTCGACGTAGAGGGTTGGCATAGGGTTTCCCTATGGTAAGTATATCAAAACCATATTCCTGGAAATGAGGTAAATGGTAACGCCTTAAATCCATTCCCCCGCAAAGGTCACGCAGGAACACGAAAGCCGTATCCACCTGGGCTAGCCGATTGCTGGATCCGGAGGTTATTTCGCCGTTACGTCGGTCACTTGGATGTCCGGATACTGGCGGTTCCACTGCGCCGAGATGGACTCGAAGGTCAGCCGAAACGGCTCGCTCTGGCCGGGAGCGAGCGGCGAGGCGGTAAGATCGACTGCTTCGGGATAGGGGCCAGTGGTTTTCAGCACCTGCAGCGGGACCTCTTCGCGCTGGGCGAGTTGTCCCATGTCGTCTTTGAAGGTGACTTCGACGGTCGCGCGGGTAACGGTTTTGTCGGCAGTGTTGGTAACCGTGCCGTCGACGTAGTTGACCGTCGCGCCCACGAAATTTTCTGCCGCGCTCATTTTCAAATCAGAAAGCTTGATCTTGGCCGCGTAGGCGGGCGAACCGGAAATTTTCTTAGGCTCGGTGTGGAGAAGCACCGCGACCACGACCATGACAATCATTACGACCGCGACCGCGATGGCAATAATTCGCCCGCTGGTGTTCGGTTCTTCAGTTGCCGGATTTGGCTGGATCAAGCCGCCCATGCAACTCGATTGTACTCTGCGGAATTACAGCGGTCTTCACGAACGCAGCAACGAATAAAACTCCGAGCAACAGATCGACGCAGCCAAGGCCAAGATCGCCGGGGGTGAGGCGGTGCTGCAGATAGAGAACGACGAACGTGCCTCCGCCGGCGAACTTTTCGATTACGGAGGGAATCATCATCGGCCGCAGCCGGACAGGGTCGCAGGCAATCACAAAAAACACGATCTGAAAGGCCAGACCAACGCTGACAAAACCATAGTAGAAGCCCGGATGAGTAATGGGCGGAGGGTCCTGGCGGCCGATCACATCGAAAAGAAAATAGAGCGGCGCGAGGATGAGCACGCCCCAGATGCCTGCAATGAGAAACGTGATTTTTGCGAATTTCATTCTTGCTCCGCTGGCATGGATTATCCTCGCGCAGTCAATAGCCTGGTGGCGTTGTCGTGATAGACCTGCTTGAGAATCGTGTCTGGCAGGCCAAAGCCGTTCAGGTACCAGTGATAATCGAACTGGTCAATTTCATAAAAGTGTTCGTCGAGCGTCTCCAGGATCCGGAACGTAACTTGGTACATGGGTTTGTCGAACCCCATATCGGTGCCGTAGAGCAGGCGGTCGGCATATTTTGCGTAAAACTGCGAGGCGGCCCTGGGAGTGGCTCCTGTTTCTGCGTACCGAGCCGAGATGTCCGCCCAAAGATTGGGACTGCTTTCGAGCATTCTTCCCAGCCGTGCGAGATCGTAATCGAGATTGGCCAAGTGGCACGCGATGAAGGTGGTATGTGGATGCCGCTTTACGGTGCGGTCCAGAATTTCAACCATGCCGGAAAGGCCGACAATATTGGGCTGATTGTCGAGCCGCCACGAGTAGGCGTTCATGAGGCCGTCATTCGTTCGGTCGATTTTCTGGTACATCCAGATGGGATCGGCCACGTGCAGGCTGACAGGAAGCTTTAGTTCGGCGCAAGCTTCGAACAGGGGATCCATGCGTGGATCGTCAGGATGCATGCCCACAGTTTTAGAGTTGCCGGAACGCAGACCCTGCCCTTTGTCGTGAATTTCTCCGACCCCGCGCGCACCGGTTTGGCAACAGCGTTTTAACTCTTTGACCACGGAGGAAGCGAATCCCGGTTGGTTGTATCCGGTGAAATCGAGGCCGCACCACATCTCGAAACGGGCCCCGTGCTTTGCGTATTCCTTGTAAATTCTGTCAAATTCCGCGCCGGTCGCCATGGTGAGGATGATTGTCTTTTCAATGCCAACTTCGTCCATGTTCCGAACCCACTCGGCGATCTGATCGGGAGTTTTGGCGTAGGGATGGGAATGTATGTCGATGACAGGAAACTTGGCCGTCGCAACTTCGGTTACCGGAATTTTGTAAATGGATTTCGGCCGGTAGTCCTTCAAGAGAAGCGTCTCAGGGGTTTGCGCATGCGGATTATTCGGGGTGGGTGAGGCGGTTCGCGCCATCGAGTGAACCTGCGAGGCCAAAGTTGCAGGTGGCACTGCGGCTGCCAAACCAGCCACGCTTGAGGTTCTTAGAAAAGATCGCCGGTTCATGGAATGGTATGAAAGATATTACGGCATCCAGCGACGATAAGGATAAGGTGACTGGGAATCGAGTCGTAAGTAATGTTCTCCGCCGAAGAGTCCGCTCAGTCTGCAGCGTCGAAGGCGCGACGAAGCCTCGAAACGCCGGAGCCTCGGCAATCTTTCCGCCGATCTCCGCCTCACCGGGTGTTTCTACAAATTTACGCGGTTAGGATAACGCCTTTTTACATTCCGTTGTCGCGTTACGGTTTGAAGCTGAATACAGCGCCGCAGGTTCCCTCTGCTCCAACGATGTCGCAGCTATTGCCGCCACCTGAGGCGGTCGTGCCGATGAGCGTGCCGCTGGCCGTAGTCAGAAGTGCGTTGGGGCTTTGTCCGTCGTCGCAATTTGTGAGCGAACAGAATTCATACAGAGTTTTGATATTTCCGCTAGGATTCATCTCGAAGATCAACCCCCCACCATTGCCTCCTGCGCTAAGAGCGCCAAAGAAATTTCCCTTCGGGCCAGGAATCAAGGCCAAGGGAACGGTTCCGGTCGAACTGTCGAAGTTGCGAATTACAGTGACCTTTCCGCCGGGGGTCATCTCGAACGCCGTCCCGCCGCTATCGGCGCCATCGTAGAGACTAATGCCATAGAAGTTGCCACTGGCAGCCTGCAAAGTGAGGAGGGTGTAATAACCTTCGTCTTGGCTGAAGTTGTGCAACAGTGTAAACGCTCCCGCTGATGAAATCTTAAATGCGGTGCCGAGCCCATTCATCCCGCCGCGGGTGGTGGTCCCGTAGTAATTGCCGTCTGAACCCAACACCAGCCCATATATGGGATAGTAGCCATCGTGGCCGTTAAAACTGTGTAGCACGGTCAGCACTCCGGCTGGGGTTACCTGGAAAACGACCCCACAGGTTCCGCCGCATTCGTTGAAGCGGTAAAGTCCACCTAATAGCGTAACTCCGTAGAAATTTCCGTCGGGGCCTTCCACCAGAGGCGCGTAGGTTTCGTCGCCGTCGGCGCACCCGGGAAGCGAGCAGAATGTGTACACCGTGGTCAGATCGCCCGCCAGCGACATCTTGAATACGGTTCCGAGCGTTGTGCCCCAAATGTTGCCGTCGGAGCCCATGATCAGGCCGCCCCAGGGATTGGCGCCATCGGCACAATTTGGTTCGGAGCAGAATTGGTGAGGGATCGAAAATGTACCGTCGGCGCTGATCTTATAGATTTCGCCGTAGTAGTAGCTGTTTCCTTCGCCGTATTCCGTCTCGCCGTAAATATTGCCCGCGGAATCGCGTACGATCGAGCCGAGAGGAGTGACTCCATTGCTCTGGGCGAAGCTGTGGAGTGTAACCAAGGCTTGCGCCCAGCCGGCGATGGGCAGAACGGTTATCGCCAGAACGAATGCCAAGCGGCGGATACAGAAGTGCGATGTTTTGCAGAGACTGGGCATTGAATCCTCCTAGAAGATCGATCAACGCGGCTGGGCGGGGTCTGTTCGAACCAATCCAAAGGGCGGGGAGCGTCCGAACGAGAGGAATATAGTAGTGTTTCAGGGCGTCGTCAAGAATAGATTCTTTGCCCCGATAAGGGCCGAAGACCCCATCGTCGATTTCGCCTTCATTTGCGCTATTCTCCACCCACGGTGAGACCGTCAATGCGCAATGTCGGCGCCGCGACCGAGCCACGGAACTCGAGATCGTTCGCGACCTCGGAGATGTTCATAAACATCTCTTTCAGGTTTCCGGCGACGGTGATCTCTTCGACCGGATAAGCGAACTCGCCGCCGGAAATCCACAAGCCGGATGCGCCGCGCGAATAATCGCCGGTGACGAGATTTGCGCCGTGGCCGAGAAACTCCGTGACGTATAAACCTTCTTTGATGTCAGCAATCATTGCTTTTGGCGATCGCGGACCGGGCTGAAGAAAATAATTGCCCGGGCCGATGCCGGGAGTTCCGGCGAGCCCGCGGGATGCGTTGCCGGTAGTGGCCAGCCCCAACTTCTTCGCGGTGTAAGTATTCAGCAAATATGACTTCAGCACACCGTTTTCAATGACGATGGTGCGGCGCGTGGGAATGCCCTCGCCATCGAACGGGCTCGTGCCGAAGCCGCCAGGGATCGTGCCATCGTCGATGATGGTGACGTTTTGGCCGGCGATTTTTTGCCCCAGCTTGCCGGCAAGAAATGAAGCTCCGCGATAGACCGAATCGCCGTTTACGCCCTCGAAGATGTGTTCGAGGATCGACGTAGCGACCATGGGATCGAAAACCACCGGCACGTGGGCGGTCTTCACTTTGCGCGCTCCGAGGCGGCGCAGCGTGCGCTCGGCGGCGGCTCTTCCGACCTGCTCGGGAGAATCGAGTTTTTTCAGAGTGCGAGCAACTGAGAACCAGTAATCGCGCTGCATCGCGCCGTCGTCGGTTTGAGCGATGGGTACCGCAGCCATCGAACAATAAGACCGCCGGTATTCGCCGACGAATCCATGCGAGTTGGCCAGAATCTTGTGGCCAGTAGCAGCGTCGAACGATCCGCCTTCGGAGTTCTTGATGCGGGGATCGAAATCGAGCGCGGCTTTTTCGGCGCGGCGGGCGTAGTCGATGCGATCGGGGCCGGGGAGCGAATAGACGTCTTCGTGGTAGAGATCGAGATCGCCGGAGAGTTGGCCCAGTTGTTGCGGTTCTGGAATTCCGCCAAAGGGATCTTCTGACGTGATTTTCGAAAGATCGAGCGCGGATTTGACCATGCGATCGAGACTGTCGCTCGAGAAATCGCTGGAGTAGGTGCTGGCGGCACGCTGGCCGTTAAAGACACGCACGCCGATGGAACGCGATCCGGACTCTTTGAGCGTTTCGACCTGGCCGAGGCGCACGAGCGTTGAGAATTCGTCGCCTTCGCGGATGACACATTCGGCGGCGGTTGCGCCGCCTTTCATGGCGCGGGAGACGATGTCCTGGGCTAGGGACCGAAGGTCGGTTTCGAGTTGGGGGCTTGCCGTTTCTACCTGCGTTGATGGCATAAAGTCTTTATTTATCTTATCCCAACAGCCGTCTGATTTTTCAAAAGCCGGTCGGACGAGGGTTGACAATTCTATAGATTCCTCGGGCCGAATTTGACATCCATTCCGCAAGAGGGCTACATGAGAAGCCCTAGCCGCTATGCTTTAGGCATTGGAAGGAGGATCCATGTACAAGAAACTAATGTTGGCAGCGGTCATACTGACGACCGCAGCGTGGGCACAAGACAATTCAGCGACGCCGCTGGAAGCGGCGGGTTGCGTGCGTAACAACGTTAAATTTGCCGTCAAGCGCGACGCGCACGCGCATCCCACGGCGACGCCCGAGCCCGGCAAGGCGCTGGTGTATGTGTTTGGAGACTCAGAACTGGACAATGCTGCCATTCACATCGGCGGTCTGATTACCCGCGTGGGCATTGACGGAGTGTGGGCGGGAGCCTACCAATACAAATCCTATGCCTATTTCGCGGTCGATCCCGGCCAGCACCGGCTTTGCACCAGCCAGCAGTCCTCTTTGAAATCGCGCACGGACAATGCGTCGGCGATCACGTTTGTGGCGGAGGCAGGCAAGGCCTATTACTTCCAAACGCAACCGAGCGCGCGGGCTGTGGCAGAGAGCGCCGTGTCACGAGCGCCTAGCGGCCAAGTTGCGCTGGCGGCAGTCGACCCGGCGGAGGCGCAACTCATGATTCCAAAGTGGGCGTACAGCACCTCGCAGCCGAAAAAGTAGAGGCTGGCAAATCGGAGGGGAGCGCGGTGCCTATTTCTAATTGCCGGTAATGCAATTTTGCCTTACAATATACATATGACCACGCTAACCGTAACCGCGCGGGGGCAAGTTACATTTCGCAAGAAGGTGCTGCAACATCTCGGCATCAAACCGGGAGAAAAGATTGCGTTGGATCTCCTCCCCGACGGGCGGGGCGTGATCAAAGCAGCGAGACGCTCGGGCAAGATTGAAGATTTCTTTGGAGTGTTGGCTGGAAAAACGAAGAAGGTAGCAACCATCGAAGAAATCAATCAGGCAGCGGCAGACGGCTGGGCGGGCAAGACTGGTGCTGGAAAGAAATGAGACGGAAGAAGTGAAGATCACGGTGGACACGAACGTTTTGGTACGGGCGGCAGTACGTGACGACACCAAGCAGGCGGACGCCGCGACCAGGCTGATGGCCCGAGCCAAAATGGTCGCGATCGCTATGCCCTCCCTGTGCGAGTTTGTTTGGGTCCTACGCAGCGTTTATCGCTTTCAATCATTGGAGATAGCCAAGGCAATTCGTACCCTGCTTGCAGCCGAGAATGTAGAGGCGAACCGGCCGGCAATTGACGCTGGCCTGGCCGTATTCGAGGCGGGCGGGGATTTTGCCGACGGCGTGATCGCCTACGAAGGCAGATGGCTGGGCGCGGAGACGTTCGTTTCGTTCGATGGGAAGGCGGTGGAGGTGCTCACGGCGCAGGGGCAAACAGCAAGGCTACTATAGGAGAATACGATCCTGGTGTCTTACGGCAGCGACGTAGCGCGGGCGCAGGAGTCGTTTTATGGACAAGGGCGGGTTGCCTCCATCAGTGGGCGAAGTCACAAATGGCTCTGTTGATCCGCAAATCCTTAGCGGGTTCCCTACTGCATAAATCCGCCGGGATCTTTCCTGGCCGTCCCGCCGACGGTGAGCCGATCGATCTTGATGGTGGGAATGCCTACGCCGACTGGCACAGCTTGTCCGTCTTTGCCGCAGGTGCCGACGCCTTCGTCGAGTTTCAAATCGTTGCCGACCATCGAGACGCGCGTCAGAACGTCGGGACCATTGCCTATCAGGGTAGCGCCCTTGATGGGTGCGGTGATCTGGCCATCTTCGACCATGTAGGCTTCGCTTGCCGCGAAGACGAATTTGCCATTCGTGATATCGACCTGGCCTCCGCCAAAGTTCACGGCGTAGATTCCGTGCTTGACTGAACGAATAATATCTTCGGGATTGTCCTGTCCCGCCAGCATGTAGGTGTTGGTCATGCGCGGCATCGGGATATGTTCATAGCTCTCGCGGCGTCCGTTGCCGGTATTCGCTACTCCCATCAGGCGGGCCGAAAGCTTATCGCTCAAATATCCCTTCAGAATCCCTCTTTCGATCAGAACCGTTTCCTGAGTCGAATTGCCTTCGTCATCGACGTTGAGCGAACCGCGGCGCCACGGCATGGTTCCGTTATCGACCACAGTGCAGGCTTCGCTGGCTACTCGCTTGCCGATCAATCCAGCGAATGCCGAAGTTTTCTTGCGGTTAAAGTCGGCTTCCAAACCGTGGCCGACCGCTTCGTGCAAAAGAACGCCGGGCCATCCGGGGCCGAGCACGACTTCCATTTCTCCGGCCGGAGCTTCGCGGGCATCGAGTTGCAAAATTGCCTGACGTGCTCCTTCTTTGGCGAAGAACTCAGGAGTTTTCTCTCCGAAGAAGAAATCGAGGGCCACGCGGCCGCCGCCGCCCGCGCTGCCGCGCGCGGAGTTCCCTTTAGTTTTGGCGATGCAGGAAACATTGAGACGGGCCAGCGGCTGCGAATCTTCAGCAAAGGTCGCCATCGGAAGCGACGACCAGGATGTTGCGCAATTCATCGGAATAGCTGGCTCGCACTTCCTGGATCCGGGGATCATAGGCTCGCGCGGCCTTGTCGGCACGCATGATCAACTCGACTTTGGCGGTGATTTCAGCATCGACCGATGGCAGCGTTACCGGATACAGGCTGCGGGCCGCGGTCTCCTGAAATCCGGCGACCGGCGTCTTTGCCGGAGCGCTAGCAATCAATGCGGCGGTGCGAGCGGCGTGCAGAATTCGGCTGGCGGAAAGATCGTCGGTATAGGCGTATCCGGTGCGCTCGCCGGAAACCACGCGAACGCCGCAACCGGCAGAAATGCCTTGCGAGGCTGATTTGACCATTGACTCGTCGACCATCAACGAAGTCGAGGAGAGATATTCAAAATAAAGATCGGCATAATCGGCGCCGGCGGAAAGTGCGGCGGCCAGGTAGCGTTCGAGGTCGTTTTCCGTGACTCCGTAATGGTCGAAGAAAAATCGCTGCCTATCGGCTAGGGATTGCTTATCCAAAATCATCACCTTCAACAATATAGATGCCGCCGCGACGGGGGCAGACTCACTTGAGCGGGTCTAAGCATTATCCCACGGAGCGGGAAAATCCCGCATAAGAACATCCACAGCGAGGCCGTAACAATGGTCACTTATCACAGACTGGCGGCGGGTGCGAGGCGGACAATCCAGACGAAGATGTCCCGGACAATTATGCCCAAGACAAACAAGGAAGAGTGGTGACGCCCGAGAGCCTGACCCGGACGGTCAACGATTTTTTGAGCGAAGCAGCGACCGCCGTTGTGCTGGAGAACGGCGCAGTCGCCTTCGACATGGCGCAGTCCAGGTACTCGATTTCGGGGGAACACAACCGGTGCCTGCTTCACCTCTGGTCGGCGGAGCGGAATGCGGTGCGGCGGGTTCTGGAGGCTGAGGTAAAGAATGGCGTCTTACGTTTGGCCGTGCAGCGGTTGGGACAGGCGCGGCCCTCGAAACTGGAAATCTGCCGCGAACGCGACCGGCGGTCGCCGAGCGCGCGAAAAACGGCGCGCGCCAGTTATGAGCAAAAGTTGAGAAGAACTTTAGACCGACACTTTCCGGATTTTAAAGTCACGAAATTGACCGGCAGCGTGAACCTCGAAAAGTCGTTTGGCCCAGTTTATGCGCGAGGCATTATCCGCCAGGGACGGACAGCATTTGCGGTGCTGGGGGTGAACGCCACGGAGACTCAAGCTTCGGTGGATGCGGCGCTCACGTTTGGAATTTTATGGCTGGATGTTTGCCGTCGAGGGCAAGAGAGGAATGTTCTGGTGGAGGGACTGAAATTGTTCGTTCCGCCGGGATCGTCGGGTCTGGTTCGCGAACGTATGGCGAATTTAAATCGTCGTGCCGCGAAATGGTTTGTATACGAATTGAATGAACGAGAAGATGCCCTGGTGGAAGTCGATTGCGCGGACCGGGGGAATGTCGCCACGCGGCTGGTGCATGCGAACAACGAAATGGCGGCGCGCGAGCGCTTCGTGCAATCGATTGCGCGGGTGCAAGAAATCCTGCCGAATTGCGAAGTCTGCATAGGCTCTGCCGCGGAGATCGTATTCCGCTGGCGGGGATTGGAATTTGCGCGCGCGCGATTGGGGTGCATTCCCGGAACTTTTAGCAGCGTCGAAGAAATCGTATTTGGGGTTGGCGCGGAGGAACGGGTTTTGGAGAAATGCAATGAAGCCGCATTTGCCCAGCTCGCGTATGCGCTGCGCGAAACCCGCCACCCTTATGGACCGCGGCAGCATCCGTTGTGGCGGCTTCGTCCCGAGAGATGGCTGGAGTCCGCGGTTGCCGGCGACGTGAGCATGATTGATGAACGGCTCCAACCCTGCTGCCGCTATTCGCAGGTTCCGGCGTTCTCGGCTGCAGACCGCGCCATGGTCGACCTGCTCACGGTGACGCAGGCGGGAAGGCTTGCTCTCCTGGAGTTGAAAGCGGACGAAGATATTCACTTGCCGCTGCAAGGTGTCGATTACTGGGCGCGGGTGGAGTGGCACCATGCGCGCGGGGAATTTCCGCGCTTTGGATACTTCGAAGATCGCGAGCTTTCCGGCGAAAAGCCGCTGCTGTTCTTAGTGGCCCCTGCCTTGCGCGTGCATCCGGCAACCGATACTTTGTTGCGGTATCTTTCGCCCGAAATTGAGTGGGAGCTGGTGGGCGTTGACGAACGCTGGCGCGAGGGAGTGAAGGTCGTTTTCCGCAAGCGTTGCGGGAAAGACAACGCATTAGAGAGACCCCAACTGCGCTCTGCATAGCCTTCCAGCGCTTTCGCCAAGCTGGCCAAAAAGCTTTTGGCCGCAAAGACCGCTAAGAATTGCCGCGAAGATCGCCAAGAACCGCCTCAGAGCCATGACGCTGTTCGGCTGCTCCGCCATATTTTCCCGTTTTCGCACCCGGTTTTTCCGTTTTCGTAACAAAAACAAGAAATTGTTTTGTCACAGGGGCTACTTGCGCTAAGATTCCGCGATTTTCGGTCGGAGCCTGACAATCCGATCGATCCGCGTTCTCGAATACAAAATCGGAAATCCCCTAAGGAGATCACATGGTTCGAAGATTTAGTACTTTCCTGCCCAGGATTTTAGTCTTCGCTCTGGCCTTCACCCTTCTCTCCCAAGCCCAGTCGCAACTGCTCACAAAACACGTTCGTGATGCCGTGGTGAACGGGCAGGCGCAGTTAATCGGGCAACTCCCGGCAACCCAGACGCTGCGCTTCGATATTGGTTTGCCGCTGCGCGATCGCGCAGGTTTGCAAAATTTCCTGCAAGAACTCTACGATCCTTCCAGTTCCTCCTACCACCAGTTCCTTAAACCGCAGGAATTTACCGCGAGGTACGGCCCCAGCCAGGAAGATTGGGAGGCCCTGGTTGCTTTCGCAAAAGCCAGCGGCTTTGAAGTCGTCGGAGGGACCCGCGACAGCCGCGACCTATGGCTCACCGGTACCGTCGCCAACATCCAGAAGGCCTTCCACGTGAATTTGGGAATCTATAAGGACCTTACCGACAACCGACAGTTCTTTGCCGTGGACCGCGAGCCCACCGTGGACCTTCCCTTCCCGCTGTGGCACATCACGGGCTTGGACAACGATTCCCAGCCGCATCCGCTGTATGTCAAGAAGAGCGACTACGCGAAGGCTCATGGCATCAACCCTGAGGCAATATCAAATGCCACTACCGGTTCCGGCCCGTCGTCTTCCTTCCTGGGAAGCGACATGCGCGCGGCCTACTATGGCGGAACGGCGCT
>CAVUQI010000013.1:0-6600 GCA_963743585.1 uncultured Acidobacteriaceae bacterium
GAGATTCGGCAGCTTTTCCAGCGTCGCGGGCCTTTTTCAGCCTTTATTTCCCAATCTGGATGTGGCAGAATGGCGCTCGCTTTGCCTATCCCCCAGGGCAATTTCAATGATTTGGAGAAAAAATGAAAGTTTCCAAGCTGAGAATGACTGCCTGTATTTGTGCCCTGCTGACGGCTGGTACGGTATTCAGCCAGAGGGCATACGCGGCTTCCGCAACCACAGGAACGCTGGAAGTCTCCTTTACTGTAACCATTGTTTCTAGCATTCCCACAACCGACGCAATCGTATGCGAAGTGACCGCTACCGTGGACGACACCTCCGGAACATATAAGGAGATTGCAAGCGCGAATGCGACCCGCTCCGGCTCGACGGCAACCTGCGTTGTGATCATCCCTTACTCATGGACGCTGACCGGCACCACCGATTCGATCTACCAGAGTTACGGACTTGGCTGGCCTGGGGGCGCATCTACGGTCAATGTTACGGCTCCGCTGCGGACGAGCAGTCGTCCCGGCCCAACGATCCCGGCCCGGCGAGCGGAACAAGGACCCAAGAAACTGTCGATATGACGCTTTGAAATCGTACCCCGAGCTCACATTGCCCACCCTCGCGCACTTTGCAAGGGTGGGATTCGGTGTCGAAGGGGCTGGTGGCCAACTCAAGCCCGGTTTTGGCTTGAGTTGGGATGCTAATACCTGCGTCGTTTTACTTTCCCACTCCCGCCATGTGACATCCAACCTTGTTCCGCAAAATAATTCGCGCGATCATGTCTGAGGCACCGACAATCAGCAGAAGCCGAACGTCGCCGCCGCAAATCCTTTGTTTCACAGATTTTGAGACTTAACCCCTTTATCGGACGGATTTTACAAGGTACCCCCAAGCTAACTAGCAATGTTTCCAAGATTAAAGCAGATTCAGGTAGGAGGGGGGTGAGTACGGTCAGTCCTCAGGCGCCAGCAAGCGCGGCAGAGTCCGACGCAAAAATTTTATTTAGCAGAAACTCACAGCAGGAATGGCAAACGACGCAGCCACCCCTGCTCCTCTCGCAAAACTGGAAATTCGCATGTCTCAAATCGGAGATTGGCGGTCCGTCGGTCCGCAATGCGACGATCCCCAGATTGGAAATTTGACTTACATTTCTTCCGGCCTGCGAAAAAATCATGAGCCCGCCCGGTCACAAATAGCATTAATATAGAAGCAGGAGCGAATCTCGTTGGCAAAATTTGAAGAGTGCCTGCACCGCCTGGAAGGTATTGTCCAGGAGCTGGAAAAAGGCGAAGTACCGCTCGAAAAGAGTCTCACGCTCTTTGAAGAGGGAATGAACTTATCCTCTGCGTGCCGAAAAGAGTTGGAACAGGCCGAGGGCAAGGTGGAAATTCTACTGAAGAAAAACGGGAAGCTCCAGGCTGAGCCGTTCGAGGCAGAAAAAGCGCCTGCCCGCCCTTAGAACAGCAAGCTATCGTCCTTTGGATCAAAAATGTCTGTGGAGTAAGCGGTAGTCGAACCGTCCCCGCAGCCCTAGACCGCATCACCACTGTTAATCAGGAGGTTCTATGGGCTTCAATATTCTGGTAGTTGAAAATGATCCCCAGGTAGCGCGATCGCTTTCTTCTCACTTCCACTCAGTGCATCTTATGCGTACCGGAGAAGAATTGCGCGAACGCATCGCCAGGAACCGGCCAGAAGCTGTGATTCTTGATATGGAGCAATCGCACCTGAGCGATATTCGGAACCTGCGCCGCGAGTTCCCCTCTTTGCCGATTGTTTGTACGCATCGCATTCCCGATGAAGAACTATGGGTCGCGGCCCTGGATGCTGGGGCCAGCGATGTGTGCAGCACAGAGGACGTGCAAAATGTTCTGGCGTCGCTGTTGCGAAATGCTTCATCGAAGGCCGCGGTCGCGTAAGAAAGTGCTTTTTGTCATTCCGAGCAACGCGAGGATCGTGGCTCTTGCCGACGACGAGAAAAACCAAGATCCCTCGTTTCACTCGGGATGACAAAGGCGCGACACTCGGCAAGGGTGCGACACTCGGGATGACAGGCGCGCCATTTCCGGTGGCAGCATGCGATTGCTCCACTCACGCCTTTCGGCATGGCCTCTCTCTTGCTCAGCCGGCCCTGCCGCTGTGCTGTGGTTCTGTCTCTCTTGTTATACTCACTGGTCAATGCTGCAAGAAACTCTCGAGCAAGGAAGGCTGCTGGCAGATGCAGCGCTTGACCGGCTGATCCCTGCGGAAACACAGCATCCAACCTCAATTCATAAAGCCATGCGGCACAGCGTCTTTGCCGGCGGCAAACGGCTGCGTCCTGTGCTGTGCATGGAAGCGGCGCGCATGATCGCGGGATCGTTGCCCGCGGGGATCGAAGAACTTGGCGCCGCGCTCGAGATGCTGCATACCTATTCGCTGATCCACGACGATCTTCCTGCTCTCGACAATGACGATCTGCGGCGCGGCCGGCCGACCTGCCACAAGGTTTACGGCGAGGCTCTCGCCATACTCGCGGGAGACGCTTTGCAAACGCAAGCCTACGAAGTTCTCGCCCGACTTCGGTGTCCAGCGGAAGACTGCGTGCGCATCATTGAAGAGATCGCGCGCGGTACTGGCACGGTCGATGGAATGATCGGAGGCCAGGTCGTGGACCTCGAAGCCGAACACACTCAGCCCACGGCCGAGATGCTGGAATATATTCACCGCTCGAAGACCGCCGCGTTGATTACGGCGAGCCTGGTCAGCGGAGGACTTTACGCCGGAGCGAATGACGGCGAAGTCAGACAATTGCGAACGTTTGGGCGGTCGGTTGGGCTGGCGTTTCAGATTGTGGACGACATTCTCGACGTCACGCAGACTTCAGAGCAACTCGGCAAAACTGCGGGGAAAGATACAGCTGCGCAGAAGGCAACTTATCCCGCGTTGTTCGGGCTTAAGGAATCGGAGCACAAAGCCGATTCTCTGGTGAAAGTAGCGCTGGAACAATTGGAGAGTTTCGGAGAGCGGGCGATAACTCTAAAAGAATTGGCCCGATATCTGGTGGAACGCAAAAAGTGATTCCGCAGCGGGATGATTTTGAGTTTCCGCGAGACCTTTAAAAAGAGTACGCTTGCGTGCGACCGGCGATTTTCAGTTTGCCGAGAAAGAACTTTACAGGAGATGCTGCGATGATTCTGGGCATGGCGACATCTACTTACACTCTGATTCACGTCGTGATCAGTTTGATTGGAATCGGATCAGGAATCGTAGTACTTTGGGGAATGATTCGCAGCAAGCCGCTCGACGGAATCACGGCTATTTTTCTGACCTTCACGGTGTTGACCAGCCTGACGGGATTCGGCTTTCCGTTTACTCACGTGACTCCGGGGATCATCGTGGGAGTGATTTCGATGGTCAGTTCTTGCGCTAGCGATTGCTGCGCGATATGGCTTCCGTCTCGCAGGAGCGTGGCGCCTAATTTACGTGGTGACGGCATCGATGGCGCTCTATTTGAACGTGTTCGTTCTCGTGGTTCAATCATTCGAGAAGGTGCCGGCTTTGCACGCACTGGCGCCAATGCAATCGGAGCCGCCGTTTGTGGCAGCGCAGCTTTTCGTTCTGGTGTTGTTCATCATTCTTACGCTTTTCGCGGGACGGAAGTTTCGACCGGCTCCCATGAGTGCTGCCTGAGTCATTTCTCTGGCACCGGCCATTTGGCCTCGCGATAAATGAAATGCAATAAAGCAATCGCGGCTATCGTTACGACAAACGTAAACCAGCCTGCCTCCGGACCCAGCAACCCACCCGTAATCCAGTTTGGGCCGCGAAACTCCGCCTGCAACAACCGGCCGGTGGCGAAGAGTCCGCCATTCATGCCGGAAAAGACATAGAGGTTCTGGAAGTCAAAGGCCGCGTGCATGCCGATGGGGAAAGCCAAGCTTCCGGTGCGCCTCAGCGCAAGGGTTACAAAGAGCGTGATCAGGGTTACAGCAACCCAGTCTTCCCAGCGTTCGTCCGGCTTCGTGAAGTAGTGCAGCGCGCCGAAACCGATGGCGTTGAGCATGGCCGCCGCCCAGAAGCCAATACCGTCAGCCAACGTGTAAAGGAAATAGCCGCGAAACAGAATTTCCTCTCCGAATCCGATAAACAGATTTGCAACCAGCCACAGAACGAAGAACTTCAGCAAAGCAGATCCGGTTAAGTTCAGCCCGTGCGCGCGATAACCGCCCGCGAGAAGCATCATAAAAATAACGGCCGCAGGCATCACCAGTCCCCAAACCGCGCCTTTCCAGAACATCCGGCCGAACAGATTGTGCCAGCCCGGAATGCCATAGGCTGCGAGACTGCGGTGCTCAAAGCGAGCCATAATTGCCGTTGCCAGCAGAGCAACCCCGAGCATCCCCGCGTCAAAAACAATCAGCGAGACGGGGTGCAGGCCCTCCGGCAATGACAAACGTTCTGTGACCTTCCGGAGCACGAAATAGAACACAAAAAGCAAGGCGCAGAATAGGCACAGGCGCCAAATAAGAAATGTAGCTGAAACGATCGCAAGGGCCGAGGTCGCCCTGGAACAGGCTAAGAGCGTGCTGCCGAACCACCTATCCGACCGCAACGATGTCCCAACGGAGAGCGTCGATGACGAAACTGACGGCGTAATTGATGTCTCGCAGGCTATCGAAAGGGCCGAGCGTATTCTGCCGGGTCAAGCTGCAGCCGAGGGGGAAAGCGACCCTAGGTGGCAGGCGATTATGTTGATCGAAGACTTCATTGAAGAAGAGCCCGATTCCATTTGGCCGTTCATTCTTCGCTGGGGAGTTAATCACGACGAGGGCAGCTGCGCACCGCTATCGGAGTGCTGCTGCTGGAGGACTTACTCGAACACCACTTCGCCAGATTCTTTCCGTTGGTAGAGGAAGCCACGCGAAGGAATTCGAATTTCGCCAACACATTTAGGAAATGCTGGAAACTGGGACAGGCAGCCGAGAATGGAAACTCAGAGTCCTTCGATGCCCTGCAATCGCAGTGCAGGAACGCAAAGCGACACTAAATCGACTTTACTGGAATTGCCAGCAAGTCCTCCACCAGCCCGACTTCCTTCTGCAGAAATGGTTCCGCATGAGTCACGCCGCCCAGCATGCCGTAATATCGCGCCATGGAATCCACCCGCGCGCGAATTTCGTCGTAAGCAGGGAAGATGTCCTTGCCCGCCTCCTGATCGCTGAATTGTGACTTGTAGGCAAAAATGGATGCGAGCTTTTGCTCGAACTGCCGGCCGATGTCGACCACGAATGTTGGCCGAACGTCGTAATAGAGTGTGGCGTAAATGATTTTGAACGGACGATGCGGCGGCAGCGTCTCACCACTTGATGCGCTACCCTCTGATCCCTGACCCCTAGTCTCTAACTTTGCCAGTCCAGCTAAGAAGCAGGCTTCATATCCTAAGATCGAGCAGGTGTAGTGGTCCGGGTGCCGTCCCTTCCAATAGGGCAGAATCACTACGCGCGGTCGAGTTCCGCGAATCACGGCCGCGACTTTGAGCCGGTTCTCCCAGGTGTTTTCGACCCGGCCGTCAGGAATATCGAGCGCCCGCCGCCAACTTACTCCCAGGATCTTTGCTGCGTCATTCGCTTCGCGTTCACGCTCTTCCGCCGTGCCGCGCGTGCCCATCTCGCCACGCGTCAGGTCGAGAATGCCGGTTGGCTGCCCGCGCTGCGCAGCCTTCAGCAGCGTTCCGCCGCAGGTTTGCTCAACGTCATCACGATGGGCGGCAATGGCCAAAATGTCGAGGGAAGTAGAAGGCATGTCAGTCGAGTTAGATGACTATCGAATTGTTATGGCCTCTGCCATTTTATTTGGCCGCATCCCAATCTCGTCTCAACATCCCATACAGTTCCGAGTCGATAAACTGGGCCCATTTGCGCACGTGTTCGCGCTGGCAGCCTTCATAATGCATGCCCAGCTTCTTAAGAATTCGCCCGGACAACGGATTGTTCTTGAAATGGGAGGCGAAAATGCGATGCAGGCGCAGATCTTCGAATCCGTAACGCAGCATCTCGTGGGCAGCTTCCGTGGCATAACCCTTCCCCCAATAAGGTACGCCGAGCCAGTAACCAAGCTCTGCATTTTTGTGCTGCGGCGCGATACGAAGCCCTATGCCGCCGATGAGCCGTCCATCGCTGCGAAGCGTAATCGCCAGGCGGCATTCCGACTCGTTCTGGCTGTCTGCCATGAACTCACGCGCATCCTTTTCGGTGTAAGGATGGGGAATGCGCAAGGTAGTCGCTGCCACTTCCCGCGCTCCGATCAACGGCAGAAGCTCTGCGATGTCGGCGTTCGAATAAGGACGCAGCTTGAGCCTGGCAGTTTCCAGAGTCAGAGTCGACGACGCGATCATAGGTACATGCTGTTATAGCATGCACGGATCAATGTGGCGCCCGCGAGTATCAAGTGGCGTAGCGTAACGGCAGGGCGTAGGATTCCGTCGGCTGGGACAGGCTTCGTCACCCGCGCATAAACCAGATCGACGGTATGCTGAACCACCAGCTGTGCGCTGGCGTCTTATCGAGCGCAAAGGAGTTCCCGCTTTATGAAGAAAATGTTTTACAACGGCAAGGAACTGCGCGCTCGCTG